>NZ_JBPXNG010000003.1:0-52354 GCF_051843155.1 Arthrobacter sp. KNU-44 | reverse complement strand
TGGGGGAGAGCATGTCGCGCTTCATGGTCCAGTCCGGGCCGCCTTTGATGCCGGCGTGGCCTAGCCCGATGGAATCTCGGCCGTATTTGCCGGCTACTTGTTCCAAAAGTGGACCGATGCCGCGTTCCTCGTGAACGTTCTCGAACAGCTCCAGAGGTTTCTGGTTTCCGCCGGGGCGCAGGTCGGTGACCATGATCCCGGCGCGGACGTATTTCACGCCGTCGTTGATCTTGGGGATGAGGGCGCGGGCTGCTTTGGAGAGGATCACCGGGTCGGCGGTGGGCATCCGCAGCGCGACGCACACGGACGGGTAGGACGTGTCGCCGGGGCTGTAGTGGGACGTGCCGGCGAAGGCGGTCAGCACTTTTGCCTGAAGGTCGTGTTTGGCCAGGCGGGCGCTGGCCTGTTGCGCGTACACGCTCATGACCTGGCGCATGTCGGCCGCCGTAGTGATCGGTTTGGAGAAGGACCGGGAGAAGATCAGCTGGTCCCGTCCTATGCGTTCTTCCTCCATGGGGATGCAGGGGGTTCCCTGCAGCTCGAGGACGGTGCGCATCATCACCACCGAGAACTTGTCCCGGATCGCCACCGGATTAGCCCTGGACAGGTCAAGAATCGAGTAGATCCCCATGCCTGCCAGGCGTTTCGTGAGCCTGGTGGCTACGCCCCAGATCTCGCTGACGGACAGGCGGGACATGAGTGCTTCGCGCTCGGCCGCCGGCACGGATTCCCACCGACATACGCCCTCGAAGACAGGGTTGTGTTTGGCCCACTTATTGCTGAGCTTTGCCAAGGTTTTCGTGGGGGCGATGCCCACGCAGACGGGCACACCGACGTGCGTCCGGCAGGCGTCTTTCATGGCCCGCCCCAGGGCCAGCAGATCCTCTCCGGAGCCTTTGACGCCCAGGAAGCATTCATCAATGCTGTAGATTCTCACCTCCTCTCCTGCGTGTTGCCGATTGAGGTCCGTGGTGCTCGTCTAGGTTCTGGATATGGACGCGGTGGAAGCGAAGATCTGGTATCTCCATTTCGCGCAGGCAATGCCCCGGGACGATAGTGACCCCCTGCTTGCCCGCGCCATTGACGCGTTGTCTGGTATGGCCGGAAACACGGAGCGGGTGGGTCGGCCGTTCCTGCTCGATGGGCGCGGTGCCCCGCACCCATCGTTCAACGCATTTTTCGCGAGTCGGAGGATGCGCAATCGTGCTGCGTCCACGAATCGCAAGTATGCGTTCGCGTTGCGTGTCTGGTTGAACTTCCTGGAGCTGTGCGGCGTCTCCTGGGACGACGCCACGGACGACGACCTTTTCGACTACAAGTTTTGGCGCCGGACGGATGAAGCCAATCCCAGGCGCGTCGCAGGGTCGACGTGGCGTGATGATCTGTCGGCGATTTCCGCATTCAATGATTGGACCGAGCGGCTGCAGGGAGCCCCCACGCCTGGTGGCACACGAACTTGGGGCCCTCGTCTGGACTTTGCAGGTAGTCGCGGCCGGGCGGGGGCGTCACGGGTCAGGTCTGCCGATGTGAAGTGGTTCTCTCCGGGCGCGTACAGGCGCTGGCGCGACGTGGGTATTCTCGGGATCGCCCCCGACGGGAGGGAGCGGACGCGATGGAGGCCGCGGTCCCAGACACGCGACGCTGCCTTCGTCGACGGTCTCTACGGCACCGGGCTGCGCATCCAGGAGTGGTCGAGCGTTCTCGTCAACGAACTGAGACAGCCCGACGGGGACCATAACTACGTCACTCTCCAGCTCGCGGATGCATGCGCGAAAGGCGGGCGCGGTCATCCTTATTGGGCCAAGCGTGATGTCCTCAACAGCGTCAGCAACTACATCGAGACCGATCGCGCCGCCTCGATCCGCCAGGCACAGTCCCTGGGAACGTATGAGCAGCTGCCCGGTCTTCGCATCATCCGCGAGATCCGGGACGACTCGCTGTTGACTCTGGCACTGCCAGAACGCCCGTCAACGACGCTGAAGCTGAATGATCTGTCACCCGAGCAACGAGCGACCCTCTTCACCAGGACGAATGAGGGACTCGTTCCGCTGGCCCTGTGGCTGAATGAGGACGGCCTCCCTCGTCGGAAACGGAGTTGGTACACGGCCTTCGAGCGGGCGAACAAGCGGGTGGAGAAGGCCGGTATCGACCGGCTGAAGTGCCACCCCCATGTGCTTCGCCACAGCTTCGCGCTGCGCTGGTACGCCGTCGGCCGGCTTGTCTGGGAACGACGAGCACCCGGCCTTAGCCCCGGGCAGGCCCTCGACTTCCGGGAACAGTTCGGCGACACCTGGTCTCTGGTGCAGACAATGCTCGGCCACTCAAACGTGAATACGACAAAGGACACTTACTTGGAACCGTTCCGTGGCCTTGATGTGAAGCTGCTGCTCGAACATGGAGTGAATGAACTGCAGGCGGAGACTTTGTTGGACGTGCTCCGTTCCAATCCCCGGGTTCGCGTTGAAGACGACATGCAGTTCGGGGGAGAGCGATGAGAGGGGCTGCCCTTCCTCAGCCCGGTTACACGTCTCCGGTCAACCATTTTTCGTCGCCCGGGCACAACATCGTCCGCGTCTATCCCGAGGCTGAACCCGGGTTCAAGGACTTCCCGTTCCATTCCTTGAATGTGGCCCCTGAGCTACAGGCCGCCTTCGCGGAAGGCTTCGCCCGGGCAACCGGGCCTTCCGGGACTCGTCGAACGATCGCCTCGGCCCAGAATCTGTTCTCGGGAATCAGGATCTTCGTGAAGTCGGTTGCGTCCGGGCCCAGGTCGCCCGGCCGCCTCGCAGATCTTCGCCCATCGCACCTCGCGGAGCTGCGCATGCGGCACACGCGGGCAGGAAACAGTGCGCTCATCGCGCTTCGTGTCGCCCTGCGTGGGAACCCGGACCTGCCGGTGCCTTTCAGAAACGCGCTGTTCACCCCTCTGACCAAGCCGGCACCATCGACCACGGCCGCGTCATACACACCGACGGAATTCCGGGCAATACACCGGGCGGCACGGTCCGATGTCCGCACAATGGTGACACGGATCCGGGCGGGAGAAGAAGAGCTCAAGGCATGGCGTGCCGAACAAGAACAACGCTCCACAGACTCGACCCCGCAACGGCTGAAACAAAGCCGGGGAAGCGTGCTGAACCACATCGCCCTGGTAGGCGACATTCCCAGAAACTCCTCCGGTAGACCCCGCGGAAAAGGCCTCGCTAAGGACGCGTGGAGCTTGTTCTATTCGCTCTTCCCGACCTCATCCGACATGGCCGCGATGGTCATCCTGTTCCAGTGCCTGACCGGGGAGAACCTGACCACCATTTGCAACCTGACAGCCCGGTACAGCCGCGCCGATGCCTCCCTCGACGGAGAGACCCAGGTGCTGATCACCCGGGGCTCCAAAGCCCGACGTGGACCCAACAAGGCGGAAATGGACCTGACATTCACCGCAATTCCTGAATGGATACAGGCATCCGAGCGCAAGGGCGAGAACGATGACTATGCATCCGCTTTCGGTCTCTACATCATCGCCGAGAAGTTGTGCCGACGCGCCCGCGAGTTCGCATCCAGCAAAGCTTTGCTGGTCGGCCATTCACCCCACCGGCTTGAGACGTCTGTCAACGGCACAGGCTTTCGTCCCGTCCCCCACAACTGCACGAGGCGATGGGAAGGGTGGACTGTCAGCGACGGAAATCCGCAGCTCGTGGACAGCAGGCGGCTCAGGCGAACCTTCCTGGAACTTCATCAACGCCCCGTGGCACAGACCACGGACACCTTGGCAAACACCTACCTGCTCCGCGATGCGGGCTCGCTCGCCGCCAACCAGGAGGTCGTACAGCACGTCCTGGAAGGCGAAGTCGAACGGATCCAGACAGCGACCGCAGCGGCCGTGTTGACCGAGCACGACATTGCCCAGGCAGCCGCCGACCACGAAGGCGTCGCCAAGCGTTTCGGAATCACGGGCGAGAAACTCCAATCCATCCTGGAAGGGCGGCTCGATACCGTGGCGACCGCCTGCGTCGACAACGAGCACGGACCCGTCACCGAGCCCGGGCAGCCATGCACGGCGTCTTTTCTGCTCTGTCTGGGCTGCCCCAACGCACGCTCCGAGCCACGGCACATCCCCGTCCAGGCCCTCATGCGCCAGCAAATCGAACGGCGCCGCGAGGAACTCACCCCCGACGGCTGGAAGCAGTTCTACGGCACCGCTGCCGAACAACTCGATGACCTACTCAAACAACAGCGGGCCGACGTCGCAGCGGCCGCATCCCAAGCGACGGATGAGGACTCCACCCTCATCGAGGCGCTCCTCGACGGAAGGCTCGATCTCCGATGACCCAACAGGCAGCAGCATCCAGTGATCACCTCATCGGGGACAACCCGCTGGCACTGACAAACCGCCCGGTCCGGCCCGACGCCGATGCCTCCCGGCTGTCCCGGTTTGATGACGACCGATGGGACCTGACCCCGGGCATTTTCGAGGACCACAGCACCAAAACCAGCCTGAACTTCGAGGTCTTTCCGGTCAGGTGGCGGATGGAAGTCAAGGAATACTTCTGGCTTCTCATCAACGACGAGACAATCCGTCCCCTTCCGGCCGCGCAGCTGGACAAACGCCTGTCACTGCGGACAATCAGCTTCGCGAGCACCCCGCTGTCAAGGGTCCTGGCCTGGGCCGAAGAACACGGCATAACCTCCCTGAACGAGCTTTCCCCGGCCAGACTCGATCTCATGCTGGCCGACATCGCAGACTTGGACCTCAGCAAGGGCGCCAAGGGAATGATGATCAGCGAGACCCGCCGGTTGTGGGCTTATCGCGAGGTCGTCCCGGAGATACTTCGCATGCCCGAACCCCAGCCCTGGCTCGGGGAGCTCACACGGGATTTGTTCGCCGAAGCCCCCCAGCGTCCCGGGAACCGCACACCCCGGATCGGCGACGAAACCCTCGTACCGCTCATCAGCTGGGCCATGAGATTCATCGATGACCTCTCGGCAGACATCACCACGTCATTTCATGAATACTGCCTCCTGCTCCAGCAAGAGGACCGGTTCCGCCCACCAGGCGTAGGAAGAAGCACCCCGGGCGGGAGGCGCCAGGAAAGACTCAAACGCGTCCTTGACCAGTTCCGCCGCGACGGGACAAAGCTCCCCGGACGCACTCTCCCGGACGGCAGCCGCGGAATCCGGTGGCAGCACCTCGGACGCCTCACCCACACGCTGGGGGGTTTGCACGCCCGGTTCGACCAAGACTTGATCCGCCAATCCGGCCTGGAAATAGATGACGACACCTACCTCTCAACACCCTGCAAGGGAACCATCAACGGCCAACTCTGGCGATCAAAACCCATCGCCTTCGACCACGCCGCCAACCTCGCCCAACACCTCGTCACCGCGTGCTTCATCCTTATTGCCTACCTCTCCGGCATGCGCCCAGGCGAAGTCCTCAGCCTTAAGCGCGACTGCGTCGCCCACGACAAATCCACCGGACGCTGGACAGTAACCGGCCTCCGCTGGAAAGGCGCCACAGACAACGACGGCGCCAAAGCGGTCGAAGGCGAGCAACGGGATCTTCCCTGGGTGGTCCACCCCATAGTCGCCCGGGCGGTCGACGTCCTGACCCGGCTGCACCCCGGAACTCTCCTCTTCCCGGTAAGCATCCGGCCAAAGCCCCTGCGCGGCCCGGCCGCCCCGACCAACCTGAGACCGGGCACAGCCATGACGACATCCCAGGTCGGAACCGACATCGTCGAGTTCATCGACTGGGCCAACACATACTGCACCGAAAACGGCAGGCCCGACCACATCCCCTCCGACAAACAAGGCCGGGTCAGCCCGCGCCGCTTCCGCAGAACGCTCGCCTGGCACATCGTGCGTCAACCACGCGGACTTGTCGCCGCGGCCATCCAGTACGGGCACGTTTCCACCCATATCACCCAGGGCTACGCAGGAACCTACGCCTCAGGGTTCCTGGACGACCTCGCGCTCGAACAATGGCTGGAACGCATCGAAAACGTCGACGAACTCGAAACCTACCTCGACTCCGGCGGCCATGTCAGTGGACCATCGGCGACCGAACTTGAATCCAAGACCCGCCATGCCCAGGCGAAATTCAGTGGCCGGACCATGCCCACGGTCCGGCAGGCGCACAAGCTCCTCCAAGACCCCACTCTCCAGGTCTTCAAAAGCCGGGGCATGCACTGCGTCTTCAACAAAGCCACCGCGCTATGCACCAAGGAATCCGAGAACGGTCCTTCCCTAGGGGAATGCCGCAGCGCCTGCTCCAACATCGCCCGGACAGATCAGGACATTGCCGAATTACGGGTCGAGATCAACGCCCTGCCCGAGGACCCGCTCGCGCCCGCAATCAGAAACCACCGAATCGCGCTCGTCAAAGAAACCATGGCCAGAGCCATCAAACACCACGAGGAGGCTCGGTAATGACCACAACTGAAGCCGAATCCATCCGCAGCGCCCTCCAACAGGCCAAGGACGACCTCCTGGAAGGCCGCGTCCCTGGCCCGCTGACCAGCACCCGGCTCGTTGAACTCGCCGGAGTCAAACGGCACCGCCTCACCCACGACAACCCCGACATAAACGAGGAGTTCCAGCGCCGCGCACGCGCACTGAACCGCACCAAACCCGAGGTCGACCGGCTCCGCGCCAACCTCGACGCCGAACAGCAACGAAACAAGCGGCTCGTCACCGAACGGGACACGCTCGACCAGCGCCTCAAGGCCTACGCCACCGCCATGCTCGGTCTGCTTGAGGAACGCGACAAACTCCTTGAAGCCCTCAGCACCAGCAACAATGTCACAGCGCTCCCGAACCGCCAATTGGCGCTGCCCGCGGTCAAGGCAACGGATCCCTAATCCCTCGGACCGCCCGCCTTGTCTGTTAGCGCCTAAACATGCAAACAGTGGCTGCCATGACTTGAAGTCGCGCTGGTCATTTGGTGCTTCGTCAGGATCACTCGTCGAAGCGGGCAGCGGGACCACCGCGGACGGGAAAGGCTTTGTCATAGGCGCTGCAGAAAATCGTCCCGGTCAAGAGTCGTGGGAATTTTCACTTTCTGCTGGCGCTGCTTTCATCCTTTCGAAACTGCCTCTCGAAAGAGGATCTCCCTATTCCAGCCCAGGTACGGTACTGTTCGCATCACTTCATGCCGCCGAGCGGCGGTCCGACGGACTGGGGGAACAGTTGAAGAAGACCTCTATCGCACCTGCCACTTTGCTTATGGGCTTGCTGCTCAGTGGATGTACGTCGCCGCAGGCTGTGCAGCAGCCTCCTGCGGCGCTGCTGTCTACGGGGGCGGCATCCGTGCACCCGACCGCAGCAGGTGCCACATCTGCCGCCCCGGCCCCGTCGCCTTCAGCGAAACCCAAGAGCGGAGACGGACTACCCAATGGCCTTCCGCCCGGTAGTCCAACGGCTCCCGGCCCGGTTCCTTCGTTCTTGGTCGGTACTGGCTCCTCAACCAAGGCGAAAAAAGCGGGTCGCTGGCTGACGACGAAAAGCAACCCATATTTCGGCAAGATGAGCACCATCCAGGCTGAAGCCGCAGCGAAGAAGGACGCGGCTAAACAGCTCACCAACGCCGGCTTTGTCCACGTCCCCAACGATCAGCGCAACACTTACATCAACCACGACTATTACGTTGACTTCCGGGTCGCGGCTGACATGGTGTCGTACGAAGTCGGCCCGGTTTCGCTGCTCCCCGCAAGCCATCCGGCGAAGCCTTAGCCGCGGCTCAGGGCCTCGAACAATTTTGAACCCGTCCATGAGCGGGCCTGGATTCGATACCGCGCGGACTCCGGGCCACACTGGACATTCCTTCACGACCCGCAGGAACAGTCTGCGAAATGGGCCCGGAATCAAGCTCGCGTTTTGACAACTGTGGCGCGTATGCAGGCGAGTTGTATATGTCAGTGATGAGTCTCTTCCGACAACTGGTTGCTTCCACCGACTAGGGGACATTTGTCGCAGTCGGTCGATGTCAGGGCTGAAAACGAAGACATGCGGCCTGGCTCAACAACCGCAAACGATAATGATTTCCCGGGGCAATTGTATTTGCAAAATTTGGATATACCGGGAAACTCTCCGGGTTGCTCAAAGTCGGCCAATGACCATCCTCACCCTGAAGAGAAACATGAGGCCCCGAACAGGGTTGTGGCAAACGAAGGATTTGGCAACTTCCAATCTATGGACAAAAGGGTGCCATTCTGAAATGCTGCGATCCTCTAACTCATAAATATGGGGGCAGCGTGTCTGGTTTGGGGCTATTTCGCGTGCGCAATCTGGGAATGTTTGTCGTTTTGGCAACCCTCCTGCTCGGGCTGCCTGTCCCGCCGGCAACTGCCAGCCCTCCACCCACCCGGGCGTCAAACTCATCCGCACCGGCCGGGGTGCCCCCTCGAGCAGTGAGCCCCAACCTTCCGCCCACCCGGACCTTGAGCTCATCCGCGCTGGCCAGCGCCCCCGGCCGGGCACTAGACGTGAACCTTCCGCCAAACCGGACGTTGCCTGACGCCCTAAAGACCACCGATGACGCGGGTGATGGGGGCGTAGGCATGGCGGGATGGGGCGCCAACTTCTCCGGAGAATTGGGGAGGGGCGCCGCGGCTGTCACCGTCGACCGTCCGGCCCCTGCAGGCAGCGGCGACCTCGAAGGTGCCAGCATCTCCCTGGTCTCCTCCAACTCTGGCGGCGACACAAACTGCGCGGTGAAAACGGGGGAACTCTACTGCTGGGGGGACGGATGGAGCGGCCAGCTTGGAAACGGCACCCGTTTCCAAAGCTCTGTCACACCAGTGAAGGTCGACATGACCGGTGTGATGGCCGGCACCACGATCACAAAGGTGGTGACCGGCCCGGACAGTGTTTGCGCGATCGCCAGCGGCAAGGCCTTCTGCTGGGGCAACCAGTGGGTTACCGGAGGAGACGACTACAGCGCAGTCCCCGTGGCGATCGACACGACCGGCGTCCTCGCCGGCAAGACGGTGACCGACATTGCAATCTTGGACTATGGCGCCTGCGTCATAGCCGACGGAAAACCCTACTGTTGGGGACAAGAATTCTCAGGAGAGCTAGGAAACGGGCAAGACTACGTGTACGAACAATTTCCCGTCGCCGTTGATGTGTCGGGGGTCCTGGCCGGCAAGGACGTCACCAAACTTAGCGCAAGGCGCGGCACAGTGTGCGCCATCGCCGCTGGAGAAGCATACTGCTGGGGGGACAACAGCGCAGGACAACTCGGCAACGGCACTACCACGTCCTCGAACGTTCCCGTATCTGTAGGCGGGGCCCTGACCGGAATGACCGTCACCGGGGTAAGTGTCGGTGAGGGTGGGCCATGTGCCATCGCGAACGAACGAGCCTTCTGCTGGGGCTGGGGGCTCGACGGGACACTCGGGACGGGGGTGGGGTACTGGTACCCCAATCATCCATTTCCATTGCAAGAAACGCTTCCCGTGGCTGTTGATACGTCCGGTGTGCTTGCAGGAAAAGCAGTCACCCAAATATCAACTGGATTCGACTACAGCTGCGCCCTGGCGGAGGGCAAGCCGTACTGCTGGGGTACCAACAGGAACAGTAATCTCGGCGCCGCCGTCGCGCCGGACACCACGGCCTGGTCCCCTGTCGCGATCGACACCAGCGGCACAGTGCTCGACGGCAAGACCCTCACGGGCCTCATCATCAGCGGAGGCAGCACAATCGCCACCTACACGCCTCCACCGGTCGGGTCGCTGAGCCTGGAGGTGACGACAGGCCCCAAGATCACCCTCACGTCGACCGGAAACTACCACTCGGACACCGCCGGCCTCTACACCTATTTCTACGACACCTCCGCCCCCGGCGGACCAAAGAAAATTGCCTCCTGCACCTCGGCGGACACCTGTTCCTGGACCGGTGTGCCAAGCGAATACCAGAGCACCTACATCGCAGTCGTCGCAGACCCTTACACCGGTGACGGCATGGCACCGATGGTCAGGGCAACGTCATACACGGTGACCCCTCCGGCCTGGACGGTCAGCCTCGCGTCTTCGGGCAGCAGCCTCACCGCGACAACAAACTACAGCACGGAAAACAGTGACTTCAGTATCGGCATCTATGACCAGTCACAGGACGGGTCCCCGATCGTCGGATCATGCGCCACGGGAACGTCGTGCTCAATAACAACCGGCATCGTCGGGCACACCCACATAGCCGCCGCCGGAGGAGCCGGCAGCACTTTTCCTCCCACCCCCCTGCTGGCCTCGTCGAACATCGTCGGCACCGCGGGTCCCACCGCAGCATTTGAGTCAGCGGGCGGATCCAACCGCGCCGAGCTAGGTCAATGCTTCGCCTGCACACCCGATCCGGTGAACACCTCGAACGGGGAGTTCTTCGAAAACAACACGGACATCTCGATTCCAGGGCGGGGTCCGGGCCTGGAACTCAAACGCACTTACTCCGCCCAGCGCGCACCCTTCGACGGTCCGCTGGGCTATGGATGGTCGTTCAACTACGGCCTGTCCCTGAACATCAATGCGGGCGGGACGGTGGACGTGCACCAGGAAACCGGGTCGATGGTCACCTTCACCCCGGACACGAACGGGGACTTCCACGCGCCCTCCCAGGTCCTGGCAGCCCTAGTCCACAACACGGACGGGACCTGGACCTACACCCGCCGGGCAACGGAAATCTTCAAGTTCACCTCCGCCGGACAGCTAAGCCAGCTCAGCGACTTGAACGGCAACGCCACGACCCTGGCTCGAAACACCGCGGGGCAGGTCACCACCGCAACCGACGCTGCCGGCCGGACCCTTGCCTTCACGTACACCCCGGACGGCCACATCGACACGGTCACGGACCCTGCCGGCCGAGTCGTTTCCTACTCCTATGACAGCGCCGGCCGACTGACGAATGCCACCGGCACCGACTCGGCGACCACAGGATACGCCTACAACTCCCTCAACTTGATCACCACGATCACCGACCCAAGCGGAAACACCACCACGAACGCCTACGACACGGCGAGGAGGGTCACCAGCCAGACGGACCGGGCCGGCGGCATCACCACCTTCAGCTACGCCGCCGACGGAACAACGACCATCGTCTCGCCCGGCGGACGGACCACCGCCGAAACCTACACCAACGGCCAACTCCTCAAGGTAATCAACGGCGCCAGCACCACCCAGGCAGCAACCTGGACCTACACCTACGACCAGAACACCTTCGGAACAACCAGCGTGACCGACCCGTTAGGCCATGCGACCACCTCCACCTACGACACGGCCGGGAACAGACTCACCACGACCGACCCCGCGACCCACCAAAGCACCTGGACCTACAACACCCTGAACGAGGTCACCACCGCCACCGACCCGGCCGGGACCACCACCACCTACACCTACGACACCGCAGGCAACCCGCTGACGGTTTCCACGCCACTGACCGGCACTTCCCAGACCGCCACCACCACCTACGGGCACACCGACACGGCCCACCCCGGTGACACCACAACCATCACCGACCCGGCCGGCCACACGACCACCCTCACCCACACCACCGCCGGTGCGCTGGCGTCCAGCACCGACCCGCTCGGCAACACAACGTCCTGCACCTACGACGTCCTCGGACAACGCCTCACAACCGTGACTCCCCGCGGCAACACCACGACCTACACCTACGATGGTGCAGGTCGCCTGGCATCAGAGACGGATCCGCTGGGCCGCACAACCAGCTACTACTACGACGCCAACGGGAACCGGACGACCCAGATCGACGCCCTCGGGCAAACCACGACCACCGCCTACGACGCCCTGAACCGGGCCACCACCGTCACCAGCCCGGACTTTAGCGTCGCGACCACGGCGTATGATGCCGACGGCAACCGGACCAGCCAAACCGACCCGGCCGGCAACGCCAGCAACTACACCTACGACGCCCTGAACCGGCTGACCCAGAGCACCGACCCTCTGGGGCGTGCCACCTCCTATGCCTACGACGCCGCCGGATACCCCGTCACCGTGACCGACCCGGCAGGGCGCACCACCACGAACACCTATGACGCCGCCGGGAACCGCGCCGGCACCAGCTACTCAGGGGGCGCCACGCCGAACGCCACCTTCACCTACACCGCCGTTGGCCAGAGGGCCACGATGACCGACGGCACCGGAACCACCACCAACACCTACGACTCCCTCGGAAGGCTCACCGGCGTCACCAACGGCGCCGGACAGGCCACCGGATACACCTACGACCTCGCCGGGCACCTCACCGCACTGGCCTACCCGAACGGACAAACCGTCAACCGCGCCTATGACGGCGCGGGGCACCTGACCGGGATCACGGACTGGGCCGGGCACACCACCACTCTCACCCCGGACTCGGACGGCAACACGACCTCCATCGTCTACGGCAACGGCGTCACCGCCGCCGCAACCATCGACGCAGCAGGGCAGGTCGGTGCCATCACCGACACCGGCCCGGGAAGCACCGCCCTGGCATCCTTCACCTACACCCGCAACCCCGTCGGCGCCCTGGACTCGGCAACGATCACAGGGATCACCCAACCTGCCGAAAGCTACACTTACACCAGCCGTGACCAGCTCGCTGCGGTGAACACCGGCACTTACACCTACGACCCGGCCGGAAACACCACCACCCTCGCCACCGGGGCGACCCTCACCTACGACGCAGCCAACCAGCCCACCGGTTACACGACCTCCGGAACCACCACCGCGATCACCTACGACGCCCAGGGCAACCGGCTCACCGGCCCGGCACCCGCAGGCTCGGCTGCGTCCTACACCTGGGACCAGGCCAACCGGCTCACCGCCGCAAACGGCACCACCTACACCTACAACGCAGACGGCCTCCGCACCACCCGTACCCCCGCCACCGGAAGCGCACAGCACTACGCCTGGGACACCCGTGCAGGAGTACCGCTCATGCTCACCGACGGGACCACCAGCTACCTCTACGACGACACCGGCAACCCCATCGAACACATCGACGGAACCGGTAACACCTTCTATTACCAGCACGACCAATACGGCTCCACCAGGCTACTCACCGACCAGACCTCAGCCGTCGCCGCCAGCTACACCTACGACGCAAACGGCAACCTCACCACCAAAACCGGGACCGCCGACACCCCCTTGCGCTGGAACGGACAAGCCCAGGACACCGACACCGGCCTCTACTACCTCCGCGCCCGCTACTACGACCCCACAACCACCCAATTCCTCAGCGTCGATCCCCTCACTGCGGCGACCGGGGAACGTTACAATTTCGGTTCAGGGGATCCGGTAAACCGGAATGACCCCACCGGAATGATTTCCGTCGGATTTTGTTTGTCAGCCAGTGCCGGGCTCTTTGGAGGCGGATTCGGAGAAGTCTGCGTCGTAGCAGCCAGAAACGACGTTGATCACTCGCTCACCGTCGGTTTCACTGAAACAGGCGGAGCCGGGGTGCAAACCCCCTCCTTGGCACTCGGCGCCAATTTACAGGTGAGCTCAGCACGAACAGTGGATCAGCTGGGAGGCCCCTTCACATACGGCGGGCTATCAGTAGTACTAGGCGGCGGTTTTGGAGGCGGCGCATTCGGGGGAAAGAGCTGCGGAGCCCCCGGCGACCACGTCGTCGGTGGAGAACTGAACGTGAAGACCGGCCTCGAAGCCTTCCTCCCGACCCCACTCCCAGCAGAAATCCACGGCGGCAGGAGCAACACACTGACCCAATCATCCGCACCGATACCGTGGTCACCACTGATGCCAATTCCAGGAATCTTCTAAAATGCTCGCGCCACCCCGGAGTCCTGGAAACGGTGCCGCCTGGCCGCGTTGCCACTCCTATCCGGAGGGTTCGCGGGCTAACGTTTGCATCAAACCACGAACTGCTGATCTTTGACATCTTCCTCCACCTCTCCGCCAACCTCGTTTGATGCCCTTATTCGACATTGCTGCGGGAGATTCAGGCAGGATGAGCGGGACGAAGGATACTGGGACAGACCGACCGCAACCGGAAGAGGGGACGAATGACATATGAGTTCAGAGGCGGGTTTGAAATCCCCGGTCGGTTCAGGATCCAAGGACCGTACGTCATACTCACCATGAGCGCCTCACAGCTTGAGTTTCGACCCAGATCCCGTTGGTGGGCGCGCCACTTCGGACCTTGGAGGCTCGAACGCTCAGACGTCCGCGAAGTTTATCCGGGCCGTCCGCATCCCTTCTATTCCTGGGGACGGGTGAACTTCCTCGCCAAGGAGAACATGCCGTGGACATTTCTGGCCGAATGGCCGGAGGGTGTCCTTGGAGCCGCGGAAGAGCTCGGCTACCCGGTCCGGCATCAGAAGTAGAGACTCCTGTCATAAGCATGAATTACATCACCCTTCTTCCAGGGTTGCCGAAGCCGTTGAGACTCACGGGGATGTCCTTCATTGCGCTGTTCGCTGTCGATTATTTATCTATCAGTCCTTCCTTCAGGTCCGAAGACCCTGGTCGAGACCTATAGTCCATGGGCCTACGCCGCACTCTGCGTTGTGGCACTCGCCCTCGGCTTGGTCCTCGCCGTGGACTACCACGGATCGGTGGCGCCGGGGCGTCCTATAGTCTCCAGGGCTGGGTCCGGCGGGGAAGAGATTGATATGGCCGCCGCGCGCAACAACAGATTTCAGGGTACAGAATGTAGACCTCCTGCCAGGCCGAATACCGGGCCAGCAGCTCCATGACGCGGGCGCTGATGGATCCGTAGAGTTCGTAGTTGCTGGACCTCGCCTGAAGACCCCATTCACTTGCGCGGGGGGCGAGCTTGAACCACGGCTCACCCAGCACGATCCCGAGCTTCTTGGCCTCATCGGAGCGCGTCACGGCGCAGCCATCGTTGTTCGACAGGACGATGAGCGGTTTGCCCTCAAGGGAAGGGTCGAAGATCCGCTCAGCCGAGGCGTAGAAGCAGTTGACGTCGATGTGCGCGATTTCCTGCATGCGGCGCATCACCGCCGGCCTAGACATAGTGAAGGCACCTGATCGCAACGCCCCAGATCCGCAGATCCGAGAGTTCCTGGACGCGGATCAACGGGTACTTGGGGTTGTCCGCCTGCAGTATCACGCCGGCCCTGGTGATCCGCAGCCGCTTGATGGTCAGCTCGCCGTCGAGGATCGCCACCACCACGGACCCGTCCTTAGGCTCCAATGCCTTGTTCACAATGAGTTCGTCGCCGTCGCTGATGCCGCCAGGCTCCATGGAATCCCCGCACACCCGCACGATGAAGGTGCTGGTCTTGTCCTTGATCAGGTGCTCGTTCAGGTCGAGTTCAGAGGAAAAATAGTCCTGGCTCGGAGACGGGTAGCCCGCAGGGACGGCCACCGGGGCTACCGGAACGTGCCCCGGAGGTGCCTCTGCATCTATCATGCGAGGGTCCAAAGCAAGACTCATGACACACCCTTATTCGAAAATATGTTCGAATACAGCTTAGCTGTCCTTACCGACAGTTTCACCGACCCGAGATTTCCAGGCTGTGCACCGTCGACGGCCCCGGTGGTGCGGTGTGAGCGGCTGGTGACCTGGCGATGGTGTGCAGGCGGTCAGCTGGTTCCTGTCGTCCATCATGTGTGCGGGAAAAGCCCGAAGGGTAGAGCTTTTGCCGTGCACATGTGGGCGAGAGGCTACTACCCAAGTGATTCGTTCGGGTGAGTAGGATGCTTGAGTGGAAGTGACCTTGACCGTGGACGCCAGCGACGGCACGAGAACCAAAATCAGTGGCATCGCCGATACTTACGAACAGGCTCTTGCTGAGGCCCGCAAACAGGTTCCGGAGGGCAGCAGGGTAGTAGTGATCCGGACGGATCATTACTAGGGGGCCGGGCTGAAATGCTTGAGGCAGTAAGTCAGCGCTTCTTCAAAATCCCCTGATTCAAGAAGGTCCGGTTCGGTGTTGGGCCAGCGGGGGATGAGTGAGGAAACGTCAAAGACCCCGGGGGTATCGGTGGCAATGATGAGGCCAACTTGCACTCCGCTATTGCGGTAAACCTGCCATTCGCGTTCGTTGAGGGGTTTTGCATACCCGGGGAATTTGGGGTTCGTTGAGAATATGGACTCTTCTGGGTTTTCGTTCATAAAGTCATGGTGATCCTGGTTGGCCGAAATCCTCGCCTGGAACACGCGGGGGCAACGGCTGCCTAGGGTCCCTATGCTCCCGTTCCCGGGTGCACCGGCCGTGCTGCCGGGGAATGGCGCGCCACTCTCTTTCGATTGGTGGCGTCGAAAATGGCTCGGATCTGCGCAATTGCGGTGACCTTGACGGGGGAGTCGCCGGCGTCCAGCCGGGCCGCGCGCTCGGCTTGACGCTCCAGCATTCGCCGGCGCTCGGCCTCCTGCTCGCGCCGGAGAGCAGCAACGCGGGCAGCTGCCTGCTGGTCGCGGGATCGCAGCGGCTCGCCGGCTTCGGTGCGCCAGGCGCTGAGACGGTGCCTGAGCCAGCCGCGCATCCGCCAGGCGTCCTTGGTGTCGGGCGCGCCGTTGTGCGGCCACAGCGTGCCGTCAGGCCGCCAGTCGAGGGCATGCAGGATGTCCGCGACGGTCCAGCCTGCCAGGAAAAAGTCCCTGCACGAGCTGGCGATGTCTTTGGGCGTCATGCAACGCAGGGGAAAGCTCCGGTAGCGGATCTCGGACGCGGCAGCCACACGCTGTACATGGCGTTTTGGCGTCCGGTGGGTCGGCCATTGGAGTTCTGGACGCCATGGCACCTGGGCGGCAGGTGCGCCGTTTGCGGCGCCTGCAGGGATGAGCCGTGGCGGAGCCACGTCGTTTTGAGAGCTTCTTCCTTGCGCGCGTGCATGGGTTAACTCTTTCTCTTTAAGGTGAGAACCGCCTAGGGCGGGAGGGGTGCCAACTTTGTTCACAAGCGCCAGCGGCGACGGAGCGCACAGAACGTAGACGGCCGCTTCGTTGACGCGTTCCCCGTCAGGGCCGGCAGCCGCGTACTTTGCTTGGCGGCCGCCGGCAACGCGGCCGATGATTCCCCAGGCGACCAGGAGCCGCAGGACGCGTGCCACGGTCGTCCTGGACGTTCCTGTGGCCGTTATGAGGGCTTCCCAGCCTGGGCGGGTGGTCATGGTGTCGTAGTCCGTGCGTTCGATCAGGGCACGGAGGACGGCCACGATGGTGGCCTGGCCGTTGCGGTTTCGCACGGGGAACTTCTC
The DNA here is from genome assembly GCF_051843155.1 of Arthrobacter sp. KNU-44. Taxonomy (NCBI): domain Bacteria; kingdom Bacillati; phylum Actinomycetota; class Actinomycetes; order Micrococcales; family Micrococcaceae; genus Arthrobacter; species Arthrobacter sp. KNU-44. The sequence goes on along the minus strand of NZ_JBPXNG010000003.1, from coordinate 35,180 downwards.
GTGCCGAAGCAGGGCTGCCATGGTCTGGCGTCCGTGTGCGGCTCGTACGCTGCCTTTGGGGACGGCTGACAAAACTACATCCGAGGACGTCTCTCGGGCGCGGTTGACACGACGCAGCCGCGGATGGGTCCGCGATTCACTGTCGTTTAAAGCGCGCGCATGTACACTAGAGCCCATGCAGTACCTTTCTGAAAAGAGGGTGTGACTGTGGGAGCCCTACGCCGGGAAACTTGCCGGAGACGCGGTGTAGAGCTTGAATAACTTGATACGAAGGCCCGCCTTATGGCGGGCCTTCTTCGTTTAAGAGGCGATACGCCCGATAGGCAGTTCCCCCTGGCCGGTAACGGTCGCGATATCAATGGAGGCGAGCTTTTCAGCAACGGCATGAGCAATGAACTCACTAGCTGACTGCCCTTGGTGATCCGCAACAGCGAACAATTTTTCTGCGTCTGCAACGGGGAGCCGGGTAGTCAGAACGTGACGGTCCCCTTTGGAAGGTCGCCCTCCGCGTGCGCGTTTCTGAAATGCCATAACCCTCACGTTAGTTTCTGAAACGCCGAGGGTTCGGCATACGGCGCGGTGTGTCGTATCCGACCACATCTAAAATCCTTTGGCGACGGCGGCCGCTGCGGCCAGCCAGGCCCGCTGCGTGGCCGGCTGGAGGGCGTCGTAGCGGATGGGGCCGTTGACCAGGGCGGGGTCGTAGGGGATGCGGACGACGGCGCGCACGTGCGGTGCGAAGCCGTCAGCGATCCTGCGGGCCTCGTCCTTGGCGCGCTTGAGGGCGTCGCCGCTCATGCTGCGCTTGGCGTCGGTGGATTCGGAGACGATGACGACGGCGTTGCGGGCCAGCTCGGCGTCGTGGCCACCACGGGATTCGAGCGTCTGGAGGGTCAGGCGTGCGGCCTCGGCGCGGTCTTCAATGGCCGTCACAGGGACCACGAGCTGGTTGGTGTGGTGGATCATCTGCCGCCAGTTCGCGGACCGTGCCGTGTTGCCGGAGTCCATGACAATGAGCCGGTAGTAGCGGGTCAGCACCTGGTGGGCAATGTCCACTTCCTCGGCGGTCACTTCGTGGTCGCCCTCGTCGTTTTCGTCCGAGCGCAGGACGTCGAACTTATCCGACGTCTGGTGGTGGACGAATCGGGCGATTTCAGCGGCGTTCGTGCTGGGGGAGAGCAGTGTCTGGGAGGAGTCAATGAGGTCCAGAACGCTGTTGTTGTGCGCGCCCTGTTCGGTGCGCCAGCCCAGCGTTCCCTGGGACTCGTTGTTGTCCCATGCGACGGTGGCGGCCCCGCTGTAGCGGGCCAGGATCGCGCTCAGCATGACGACGGTGGGCGTCTTGTTGGCCCCGCCCTTGCGGTTGACGACGGCCACCGTGCGGGGGCCGGGCCAGTGCTGGCTCACGGTGCGAATGTCTTCACGCTCGGCCAGCTCTTCGGGGGAGGGTTCCATCCGGAATCCAAGCCGGGTGAGCGTGCCGCGCCAGCCGCGTGCGGCCGGTTCGAGGACTGGGGCGCTGACGAGGAACGAAGTTTCTTTCAGGCTCCGGCGGGTGGCCGGCTCCTGTGCAACTGCTTCGGCAGCAACAGCGAGTGCCTGGGGACGGTCCACGGCCGACGCGAAGGTGACCGGCTGGGCCAGTTCGACAGGCCCCGGGACGGGCGCGGGGGCCGGCACAGCTTCTACGGGAGCGGCCACAACGGCCGGCGAAGGCTCGACAGGAGCCGGAATGGCTTCCGGTACGGATGTGATCGGAGGGGCCGTCACAATGTCCTTCTGCCGGCGGGTCGTGGCTTTCACGGGTGCGGCTTCGCTCACGGCGCCCTCGGGGGAGACGACAATCTGGCCCTGGCCGTCTGGGTCGGTGGTGGTGACCTTCACGGGTCGGCCGAGCTGGGCGGCTGTGTCGGTGATGAGGCGCAGGGCCTCGCGCAGCACGGCTGCTTCGTCGTCTGCCTGGATGGGGTGTGAGGTGCCGTTGATCGTTACTTCACCGGTTCCGTTGGCCCGCAGAACGGCGTCGATCTTGGGGAAGTCTAGTGCTTGGGTTTCCATCATCGTTCCTTACTTGGTGCCGTTCGGCGGCGTGAATCGGTTGACTTGCCATGGTTTGTCGGCCGCGCTGCGCAGCAGCTGCACGTCGTAGGTGCCGGCGTCGGTGGGGAAGGAGACATGGCAGCCGAATCCGTTGTTCTCATCGACTGTCAGGTGGCCGGGGCCGGTGATCTTCTTGACGGGGATGTTGGCCGGGTCGACGTACTGGTAATCGGCCACGGCCTGGGGCGTCAGGAGCTGTCCCAGTTCCTGAATCCATACCTTGTCCGTGACGGTGGGGCGTGCGTAGAGGGCCATGGCCTTGGTGGCGGTGTCCAAGGCCGCTTTCTTGCTCGCGTCGTCCCAGGCGATACCCAGTGTTGCGGGAGCGGTGCCGCCGGGTGCCTGGGACTTGCCGCCGGCGCTGAGCGAGGCCGGGGCCGTTGCCGTGTTGGTCGGGGACTGTTCCGCGGGCGTGGTGTTGGATACAGGGGCGCAGGCTACGCACAGCAGCACGGCCGCCAGGGCTGTCAGGGTTCGTTTCATGGTTCCTCCGTTACTTGCTGCCGGGCAGGTACAGGAAAGCGCTGGGGACGCTGTTCTGCACCGTGCGTGTGTAGTAGGTGTGATCGTTTGGGGGAGGGTTGCCGTTGTAGCCCTCTTCCAGATAGGTCCCGTCGCCGTTGACGGCCTTGACGACGGCCACATGGCCGTAGGTGGCATCTGCGCCGCCGGCTCCGGGTGCGTACCAGACGACCGCGCCGACTCGGGGCGTCTTGCCAGTGGGCCAGCCCTTGGCATCCCAACCGTCTTTCCAAGTCAGTGCGGAGCCGAGCAGCACACCATCGGGCCGGAAGCTGCTGTTGAGTACCTTGTACGGAGCGCTGGTGCTGCCCAGCTGCTGGTTGACGCGCCACAGGGCGAAGTCAACGCATTCGCGGTTGAACATGCCCAGGGGAGAGGGCTGGTAGATCGGGGCGTTGGGCCAGGGCAAGTCGTCGCCCTTGCCGGATTCACCTGGAATGCCGCAGGAACTTTGGCCGCCGGCATCGGTGGCCGGAACGTCGGCCAGGGCTGCTACGACCTCCACGGCCGCTGCCCAGTAAGTCTGGTAGTGGTAGGGGTCCGCGTTCCGCTGGACCCTGTGCGCGGCCATGGTGGGATCGAGCTGTTCCCAGCTGTCCACCTTCTGCAATGCCTTGAAGAAGTTCGTGGCCGAAATGGTGGGGTTCATGCGGTCCGTGTAGCTGCCCCATGCCCCGTTGTCGCGCTGCTGGAACAGGCCTCGGGAGTCCGGCCCGGGGCCGTCTCCGTAGTCGAGGACTTTGAGGCTGGATTCGCCCATGGCCGTCATGACGCCGATGGTCTGGCCACGGGCGGAGAGTTTGAGGGCCTTGCCGGCGTTGATGACCAGGGCGGCGTTTTTCAGCTGGTCGCCCTGGTAGCCGGCTACTGGGACTTTCGGGAGCTTGCTTTCGTCAACGCTGACGCTGCCGCCGATGGGCGAGCAGACGTCGGCGGCGGATTTGGAGCCGCCGCCGAACAGGATGATGGACAGAACCAGGACAATCGGCGCGAGAATCGCCCCGATGACCAATGGTGGCCCGCTCTTATGAGACTGCATGTGCCCCCCTCACATTCATTGGTGTTGCTACCCCTGGTCCTCGCTGGCCCGGGGTGCCTTACCTTCCCGAAGCGTGTTCCGGTTCTCCCACACCCAGTCTTTGACTTGATCTCTGGCGATCAACCATGTCTTCTCAACTTGGTAAGCAGGAATCACCCCGGTTTGGAGCCAGCGGTAGACGGTGTTTCGGGACAGCCCGAAGATCTCTTCAAGGTCCTGGGGCGTAAGTCGCTCCGGGTACTTGGCGAAGAGTGCTTCTAGGTACTTAGGGTCCACGCTCAGTCCGTCCCAACGCATAGAGCCATCGTAGCGCAAAAATTGGTACTATGATGTACTGGTGGTGATTGAAAGGTACTAAAGGTGTTGTTGGGGGTCACTTTGGGCCTCTCGTGTCGGATGGTACAGATACGATCATTGCGGACATAACAGGGGGATGTTAAATGCCAGTCTCAAAGAACCGCTGGGTAACAGTCGGCGGCGACTCCGTTGACCAACCATCACCCGTATTAGATGAGCCGGCAGCGCTCCTCCCTACGGGACCAACGAAACCTCAACTCAGTGTTCCGCAGCCGGACCTCGTTGACCGGCTTCCGCGCTGGAACGTCCCTGACGGCTCCACGGAATACTGGTGGCTGGGTGTCCATGGTGGCGCGGGGGAATCCACTCTGGCCCGCCTGGACAAGCACAGCAGGGCGGCTGCACATCACTGGCCACAGGCGGCCGCCGGCTCAACTGTCGTCCTTGTAGCCCGGTCCAACATGCACGGCCTCCTGACCGCTCAACGCGCCGCGACTGAATGGGCCTCCGGCTCATTGCCAGGCATCCGCGTGGCCGGCCTTGTCGTCATGGCCGATGCTCCGGGCAGGCTTCCCAAAGAGATCCGCGAATTCGCCCGGGTCGTCGGCGGGGGAGTGCCACATCTGTGGCACGTTCCCTGGGTTGAGGGGTGGCGATTGGGCCACGACGTACCCCACGAACTACTTCCCAAAGATCTGCGCACGGTCCTTGAACAGGTGCGTATCGCTGCAACAACCATCGCCGGGCTTCCGGCCAACTAGAAAGAGGAAAACCATGTTGCTCTCCAAGGCCATGTACTGGTCCGGCGTCGTGATCGCTGAGGTTCCAAACCCTGGAACGGGTACGGCCCCTCCCGGGTCGGAGGGACTGCTCACGATCTTGAAGTGGATCGCCTGGATCGTCTTCGCCCTCGCTGTCGTCGGCATCCTGATCTGCGCCGGAACCATGATGGTGAACAACCGTCGTGGCGAAGGTGGCGAGCACGCGGGCCGACTGGCCTGGGTGCTCGGCGGCTGCATCCTCGCCAGCGTCGCATCCGGCGTTGTAGGCGCCCTGGTCTAAGGAGTTGCCATGACTGAAACGGCAGAAACGAACGAAGACCAGAATCCACTGACGAAGCCTAAGTTCATCATCTCGGCCGTTGTCGTGGCGATCATTGTTGCACTGGGCATCATCCTGGCTTTGCTGCCGAAAGGCAGTGGAAACGCTGATCCGGCACCAACCGCCGGCAGCACTGCGACGGCCAGCGCGCAGCCCAGCACGTCTGCGGCCGGTAGCGTCTGCGGCCTTCCTGATGGGAACCAAAGCAAGCCAGTATCCGCACCAGCTGACACAAAATGGGAGCTGGTTGGGAAGATCGCCGCTCCAACGTCGCCCAAGCAATACGGGCCGGGAACAACGGCAGTTAATGGCCTACGTTCCTGCTTCGCACACTCACCGACTGGTGCCCTATATGCCGGTGCAAATATCGTCATTCTGGCCAGCTCTGGTCACAACGACCTGGTTATCCAGAACCTGACCATTGAGGGGCCTGAGCGAGACAAAATGTTGAAGTCCTCGGCCCCAGCTGGAACCACTAACGACACACCGTTCCAGCTGGCCGGGTTCAAACTCACGGACTACAGCGGGGACCGGGCCGTAATCGAATATGGCTTCAAAGTCTCCAATGGGACGTTCGGTTCGTTGCCTGTCGTCCTGCAATGGTCTGGCGGAGACTGGAAAGCTGTTCCTCCCCCCTCCGGACAACCGGAGGGAAAGCAGCTGGCTGATCTAAGCGGCTACGTCCCCTGGGCGGGTGTCTGAGATGTTGCCCATGGACCAGAACGGCAAGCCTTGCGACTGGTGGAACTTCGGATGCCAGGCCGGTGATTTCGTAAACGACCGAGCCAACGACGCGATCAAGAACATGGCAGACGCTGTTGGGGATGCCGTTGGCAATGTTGTTAAAACACTAGGAACGTTCTGGGTCAACGTCGGCACTCCGAACCTCACGGCCACGCCTGGGGGAAGCGCCGCGAGTGACCCGGTTCTGTTCTTGCAGAACAGCCTGTGGTTCTGGACTGCGGCCCTCGCCGTGCTGTCGGTTCTTGTGGGTGCAGCAAAGATGATCATCGAGCGCAGAGGTGCCCCGATGCGTGATCTGGGCCGATCCTTGGCGACTCTCGTTGTCGTCTCGGGTGCGGGCGTTGCCTCTATCGGACTGCTGACTGTTGCGGCTGACCAGTTCTCTGTGTGGATCATCGACAAGTCCACGGACGGGACGTCGTTCAACGCGAAGATCAGCACTATGTTGGCTCTCTCTTCTACCAGCCCTATCGGGTCGATCATGATTATTTTGCTCGGGCTGATCGCAATCATCGCCTCAGTGATTCAGATCGTCCTCATGATTGTCAGGGGCGGCTTGCTTGTCATTCTCACCGGCATTTTTCCGACTGCGGCCGCGTTCACCAACACCGACGCCGGCAAAGGCTGGTTCCAAAAATGCACAGCCTGGCTGATCGCTTTCATCCTCTATAAGCCGGCGGCCGCAATCGTCTACGCGACGGCCTTCCGGCTTTCCGGTGCAAACCTCTTCGGGAACAGCGGCGACGGCAAAGACTTCGGATCTGCATTCCTGGCAACGGTCACGGGCCTGGCGCTGATGGTCGTTGCCCTGTTCGCCATGCCGGCCCTGATGCGTTTTGTAACACCGATGGTCGGAGCCGTTGCGGGTGGCGGTGGTGGACTGGCGGCAGGCGCCGTTGGCGGCTTGGCGTCAGGCGCAATCAACATGGGCAGCGCCGGCCGTGGCGGCGGTAGTCCTAGTGGCAGCGTTCCCAGCGGAGGAGGTAGCGAGTCGTCCGGTTCTTCTGGACCGTCCGGCACCGAGAGCCAGGGCGACGCCGGCTCTTCTGGAACGGCTGGCAAGTCTGGAAGCAGCGGCAGCGCGCCGGCAGCTTCCGGAGCTGAGGCTTCTTCGGCAGGCGGTGGAGCGGCCGCAGCTGGCGGCGGTGGTGCAGCCGCAGGTGGCGCGGCAGGCGGCGGTGCTGCAGCTGGTGGCGGTGCTGCAGCTGGTGGCGGTGCTGCTGCAGGCGGCGCGGCCGCAGCGGCAGGGCCGGCAGGTATCGCGGTTGCTGCGGGTGTTCAGGCAGGTCAGGCCGCCGCAGGGGCGGCCAAACAGATGAGTGAAGAATCAACAGGGGGTGCCTGACATGGCGGCTATTGAAAACACGTACCGGGAACCGACCTACGGGAACTGGCGGCGGCCGCGTAAGGCCGGCATTGGCACACTGGGCGGCCTGGCCACAGCCGGGCTGTTCCTGGGCCTGATCGTCGCCGTTGTCTGCTTCTTCATCGGCGGCTGGCTCGCCGGCCTAATTGCCCTGGTTGTGCTCGGGCTGGCCCTGGCTGTCGTCTCCGTGAACGACAAGCACAACAAGTCCTTGGGTGAACGTGCCTTTGGTCGTCTGGCGTTCCGCTCGGCACGCCGCAGCAAGAAGAACATCTACCGTTCCGGACCGCTCGGGCTGACTCCTTGGGGAGAGTTCCAGCTGCCCGGTATTGCTGCTGGGTCCAAGCTGTATGAGTTCAATGACTCCTACGGCCGGCCTTTCGCCTTGATCCACCTTCCGTCAACGGCGCACTACACCGTTGTCTTCGGAACGCAGCCTGACGGCGCGTCACTGGTCGATCCCGAACAGGTGGACGCCTGGGTGGCCAACTGGGGCGGCTGGCTGGCGTCCTTGTCGAATGAGCCGGCCGTGGTCGCCGCGTCCGTCACGGTTGAGACGGCCCCTGATTCCGGGGCACGCCTGCGCCGTGAGGTGGAGTCGAATATTCACGATGATGCCCCGGCCCTGGCCAAGGCCATGCTGCGCGAGGCCCTGGAAACGTACCCGCAGGGTTCGGCCACTATCCGGGCCTGGGTTGCGCTGACGTTCAGCGCCGCTGCCCGGTCCGGCGGCAAGCGCCGCACGGCCGAGGAAATCGCCCGTGATCTGGCATCCCGTCTTCCCGGCCTCACGGAACGTCTTGAATCCACGGGTGCCGGCGCTTGTGCGCCGTTGAACGCGCAGGAGCTGTGCGAGGTCGTACGGGTTGCCTACGATCCGGCGGCCGCCCGCCTCATTGATGAAGCCCATTACCAGGGCACGCCTGTTGATCTGACATGGGGCGAGGTTGGCCCTTCGGCCCATCAGGCGGATTGGGGCGGCTACCGGCACGACTCCGGGCACTCGGTTTCCTGGACCATGACGGGTGCACCGCGCGGCCACATTCTGTCCTCCGTGCTGGCGCGCCTGGTGGCCCCGCACGGGGAGATCGACCGTAAGCGCGTGACGCTGCTGTACCGGCCCATTGAGTCCGGCCGGGCGGCCTCCATTGTCGAGTCTGACCAGACCAATGCACTGACCAGGGCATCGTCGACGAACCGGCCTACGGCCCGCGCTCTGGTGGACGCCCGCGCTGCGCAGGCCACGGCAGCGGAAGAAGCGAAGGGGGCCGGCCTGGTCAACTTCGGCATGGTGGTCACGGCCACGGTGCTTTCTGCTCACGGCGTGGACGATGCCGTGGCCACGGTGGAGGGCAACCTTGGCCCTTCGGCCCGGCTGCTTCTGCGCCGCGCCTATGGCTCCCAGGATTCGGCATTCGCGGCTTCGTTGCCGCTTGGCCTGGTCCTGCCCAAGCACTTGAAGGTTCCCGAAGAGATCCGCGAGGCCATGTGATGTTCGGCAGCAAGACCAAACACAAGAGGACCGACGCCGGCACGCGCACGCTTCCGGCCGCCGTCGTCCGCCGGCCAGGCCTGCGGGGCTGGCGCGGGCGTGGCCAAGGCGAAGCGGCCTACGTGACGGCAGCGGATGAGTGGCGCGGCACGTCCGTGCAGGTTTGCGGGCTGTGGCCCTTTGTCGGCGGCTCCGGTACACCGATTCTCGGTGTACCCATCGGCGTCCACACGGACACGGGCGCACCGTTCGGCGGTGACCCCATCAGCTGGTTCATGCACGGGATGATCAACAACCCGTCCATGTTCGTCCTGGGCCTCCCGCACTACGGCAAGTCCACGCTGGTGCGCCACATCGTCCTGGGACTGGCCGGCCGGGGTATTAACCCGCTGATCCTGGGCGATCTGAAGCCGGACTATGTTGACCTGATCGAAGCCATGGGCGGGCAGGTCATTAGCCTGGGACCGGGACGTGGGCACTTGAACGTCCTCGATCCCGGGGAGGCCACGGGCGCGGCCGTCCGGCTGCTCACGGCCGCCGAAGAACACCGGGCGAAGGCCAACCGGGCCACGGATGAGGGCGAGAAGAAGCGCCGGCTTGCTGCGGCCGTGAAAGCGGAGAAGCTGGCCGAAGAACTCATGGCGGACGCCCACAACCGCCGGCTGAACATGCTCACGGCGCTGATCACGATTGTGCGGAACCAGAAGCCCAGCGCCCATGAGGAATCCATGATCGACCGGGCGCTGCACATCCTGGATGAGCGGCTGGACCGCGTGGCGTTAATCGGGGATCTGATCGAGGTCATTAAGGATGCTCCTGCCGAGCTGCGCGACATTGCCCTGGACCGTGGCGACATGGAACGCTATCTGGACGCAACGGACCAGCTGCGGCAGTCGCTCTACTCCCTCGACGGCTCGGGCCGCTTCGGTGACATGTTCTCCCAGCCGACTGACCAGCCCATGGACCTGTCCAAGCCGGTGGTCTTTGACCTCTCGGGGATCTCCGATACCCAGCGCGATATTCAGGCGGCCTCGCTGCTGGCCTGCTGGTCCACCGGGTTTGCCACGGTGCAGGTTGCGCACGCCTTGGCTGATGCCGGTCTGGAACCGCGCCGGAACTACTTTGTGGTGATGGACGAGTTATGGCGGGCGCTGCGTTCGGGTGAGGGCATGGTGGACCGTGTGGACTCTCTGACGCGCCTGAACCGTACCGAGGGAGTGGGCCAGGCCATGATCACTCACACCATGAGTGACTTGGAGGCCCTGCCAACCGAGTCGGAGCGGATGAAGGCCCGCGGATTTGTCGAGCGCTCCGGCATGGTGGTCTGCGGGGCACTGCCCGGCGGTGAGATGGAGAAGCTGAACAAGGCTGTCACGCTTTCCCGCGCCGAACAGGCCCGGCTTATCTCCTGGGCTGATCCGGGGTCGTGGACCGACGTGGGCGGCTCCCGCAAGCGCGTCCGCCCGGGCCTGGGCAAGTTCCTTTTCAAGGTCGGCGGCCGCCCCGGTATTCCGGTGGCATTGAAACTGACCAGCGTTGAGGAATCCCTGCACGATACAAACAAGCGTTGGCACGATGAGGGGGAACACTGATGGGTGCACCAAGCAGCAACAAACGCTCCCAGCTGGGCGGCGAAACGATCATTCTCTGGGTGATCATCACCGCCGTGGTGCTGGGCGTTGGCTCCGTGACCGGGGCCGTGCATCTGGGGTCGCTTCTTGCCGGGGACGGTCAGAAGCTGCCGGCTAACCCGTTCGAGCTGGTCATCGGTTTGTTCACTCACAAGGTCACGTGGCCGGCGGCCGCAACCTGGGTGCTGATCGGCTTCGGCGTCGTGATCGTGGTCCTGGCCATCCTGGTGGTGCGGGCGGTGCTGCGCCGCCGTTCCAAGCGCTCCCGTGTTGACGTCGCCGCGCAACACATGGCCAAGGGCCGGGACCTGCGGGCGCTGAGCCTGCGCGGGGCGACAGCCACGGCCGAACGTCTCGGCGTAAAGGGCTCACCTGGTGTTCCAGTGGGCAAGACGGTGTTGGGCGGTCAGCTGGTCTTTGGCTCCTGGGAAGACATGCACATCGACATCTGGGGGCCACGAACCGGCAAGACGACTTCTCGGGCAATTCCGGCGATTCTGGCGGCTCCGGGCGCTGCTCTGGTGACGTCGAACAAGCGGGACATTGTGGACGGCACGCGCGACGTCCGCGCCGCTGAGGGGCCGGTCTGGGTCTTTGATCCGCAGTCCGTGGCCCTCGAGGAACCCACCTGGTGGTGGAACCCGCTGAGCTACGTCACGGACGAAGTGCGGGCCGCGCGCCTGGCTGATCACTTCGCCGCCGGCTCCCGTGGTCCCGATGCCAAAACGGATGCGTATTTCGACCCCGCCGGCCAGGATCTTTTGGCCGGCCTCCTGCTCGCCGCTGCCTTGGACGGGCGGCCGATCACGCAGGTTCACACCTGGCTCACTCGGCCGGCGGACGATGAGGCCGTGGGCATCCTCAAGACGCACGGCTTCATCCAGACCTCCAACGCCGTGGGCGGTGTCGTCAACGCCCCGGAAAAGCAGCGCGGCGGTGTCTACGGCACCGCACTGCAAATGGCGTCCTGCCTCACCAACCGCCAGGTCGCCCGGTGGGTGACTCCGCAGGGCGAGACGGACGAACGGCCGCAGTTCGACCCGGCCGCGTTCGTCCGGTCCAAGGGCACTCTGTACAGCCTCTCCAAGGAAGGCAAAGGCACCGCCGGCCCGTTGGTGACGGCCCTGACCGTGGCCACGGTGGAAGCGGCCGAAGAACTGGCCGTACATTCGCCAGGCGGCCGTCTGGCCACGCCCATGATCGGCGTCCTGGACGAAGCGGCCAACGTGTGCCGCTGGCGCGAGCTGCCGAACCTGTACAGCCACTATGGCTCCCGGGGCATCGTCCTGATGACCATCCTTCAATCCTGGTCCCAAGGCGTGGAAGTCTGGGGCCGGGACGGGATGCGCAAGCTTTGGTCGGCCGCGAACATCAAGGTTTACGGCGGCGGCGTGGCCGAAGCGGAGTTCTTAAACGAACTCGCGCAGCTGGTGGGGGAGTACCGCTACTCCAACATGACCAAGAGCCGTTCCAAACAGGGAACCTCCTACAGCCACGACGACGACCGCAAGGAACGCACCCTTGACGTCTCGGACCTGGCTGCGTTCCCGCGCGGCCGCGCCATAATGTTCGCCTCCGGCGCTCCGGCCGCGCTGTTGGAAACGGTGCCGTGGATGAGTGGCCCTCACGCCGAAGCGGTCAGGGCCTCCATAGCCGCACATGACCCGGCGAACCGGCCTGCAGCCGCCGCTGGCAACCGCTGGATCACCGCCGGGGCCTCCGATGAGTGAAGATCTGGGGGAGTGGGACGACGACCTGGACGGTACAACTGCGGACGTAGCTGAGCCGGCGAAGGACGAGGAAGCGCCGGAGCTGTTCTACTCCAATGTTGCCGAGTTCGTCAGCGACAAACTGGCCACCCAGTACCGCCGGCAAATCAACGTTCAGGGCGGAGTGATCTGGTGCCCCCAGTGGTGGAAGCACTCCGAAGCAATCAGCCGCCTCGAAGCGCTCTGGCGTGCCTGGGAATTCCTGCGCCTGGACGGGACCACCGGCATGAGCGTGTGGTGGCGCGATCACGCAGACCACCACATGTCCGTCCTGCTGTCGGCAGACGGGCCGTTCAAGGGCTGCAACCCGGACGACGGCCACCGCTCCAAGCTGGCACCACTGCCGTGCGAGGAACCGCCGGCAGGGCTGTTCTGATGCGGATCCTGGTCACCTGGATCTATCAGTGGATCCGCCCCGACAAGAGGTCACTTAGTGAGCTGGCCGACTTCCTGCGTAAGAGGAAGAAGGCGGCCAGTTGGTGGGACCATTCTCACTTGACGCGGCGGCTTGCAACTCAAGACGACGCCCATGAGTACAAGGAGCTTCCAGCCGACAAACGGTTCGTCCTATTGCAGGCGGCCCGGTTCTGCACCCGCTACTACTCGGTCGCAACGCTTCCTGTGCTGGCCATTGGGGCCGCTTTGACGGTCCCGATGATGACGAAGCAGGCCGACGCGGTCGGGATCCCAATAGATCTCCAGGCTTCCTTGGTAGCCGGCGTTGCCGTGGGCCTGATCCTCTTCGGCCTGGCCGACATCTACGGTGCCAGCAAGTCCGCCGCCCACGCCCAAACGTGGGTGTCCGCCTTCGAGGACATAGAAAAGGAGCTGGCAACTGCGCCACTCACTTCCAGGTCTTGGAGCAAAAAGTTTCGAAACCCGCGCAACAGCCGCTGAGTGAGCCGGCTCTTCTGAGGGACCGACGACAGGCCACGTTGGAAGCTAGCGTGGCGACTACTGGGCGCCCCGGTAGTCTGGTTCCAGCCCCGTCAAGAAAGAGCTAAAGTGCCTGCCACCCAAACATCCCTCGCGCCCTCCGTTGTCGTAGTCGATTCCGTCCCGGACGGCAAGGTCTCCGACTTCCTTACAGGGAAAATCGTCAACGACACGCCTGAGGAGTACGTTCGGCAAAACCTTGAGAAGGCAGTCGTGCGGCAGTACCGCTATGACGCACGAAACTGCGCGCCTGAGTTCTCCATCAAAGTGGGGTCAAGCCGCAAACGTGTTGACATTGCTATCTTCCGGGACGGCTTGGAACACAAACAGGAGAACGTGTTCCTGATCGTTGAAACGAAGAAGCCGGGAACCAGTCCCTCGAACAGAAAGGAAGGCATCGAGCAGCTGCAGTCCTACATGGCTTCATGCCTCAACGCAGAGTACGGGTTGTGGACCAACGGCGACGACAGGTACTGCTTTGCAAAGCGCAGCAATGCAACTGGCTTTACGTACGAAGAAATCATCGAGATCCCGGCTTTCGGTCAGAGTGAAGCCGACGCCCAACGGCCCCATCGACGCGACTTACGTCCGGCCACCGCGGACAACCTCATGTTTGCATTCCGCCGGTGCCACAACTTCATTGCGGCCAACGAAGGCAAACAGAAGCCCGAGGCCTTTTGGGAACTGCTCAAGCTGATCTTCACAAAGATCGAAGATGAGCGGTCCCCTGAAATCAGCTTCTACGTAACAGCGAGCGAACGCAGCAACGCCACAATGGCCGGATCGGCCAAGAGCCGCATCCAGGAACTCTTTTCGCGCCGCGTGGTCAGTAAGTACCCGAGCATTTTCTCGGCCAATGACGCCATCATCGACCTCAAACCGACAGTCATTGCTTACGTGGTTAGCCAACTCCAAGCCTTTTCACTCCTGGCCTCGCCCGTTGATGTCAAGGGTGTGGCCTATGAAGAGATCGTGGGCTCGAATCTTCGGGGAGACCGTGGCGAATTCTTCACGCCCCGAAATGCCTGCCGTATGGCGGTCACCATGCTCAATCCTCAGCCCCAGGAGGTGGTGCTTGACCCGGCGTGCGGTACCGGCGGGTTCCTCATCACAGCCATGAACCACTCTCTTGCGTTCATCGAAGCCGATGAACGCAAGAACTGGATGGATCCCGCCGCGGGAACTGAGGAAGAGCGGCAGGAACTCTACCGCCGTAGGACCGAATATCTGTCCAGCTGCGTCAACGGAATTGACCTCAACCCTGGGCTTGTTCGGGCAGCAAAAATGAACATGGTTATGAACAACGATGGGTCGGGTGGCCTTTGGCAGGCGAACAGCCTTGAAAGTCCTCATACCTGGGAGCAGTCGCTGCGAGAGAAAATCCGCTACGGGTCCGTTGATGTCATAGTCTCAAACCCGCCGTTCGGGGCCAACATCGTCATCGATGACGAGGATCTTCTGGCCCAGTACGAGCTGGCCGCCATGTGGGATAAGGACGAAAACGGGCAGCTGAGTATCCGTCGAAACGCGAACGGCATCCCCGTTCTGCAGAAATCTCAGCCGCCAGAAATTCTATTCATCGAACGATGCATTCAGCTTCTGCGCGAAGGCACCGGCCGAATGGCAATGGTCATTCCCAACGGCATCCTCAACAACCCAGGATTAGCGTACGTCCGCACTTGGCTGCTGCAGAACGTACAGATTCTGGCTGTAGTCGATATGCATCGCGACCTCTTCCAGCCAAGAAACGACACTCAGACGTCCATCGTTGTCATGCGCCGGCTTTCAGCTGAGGAGAAAGCGATCGCGCAGTCGGATGGTCTCGACTATCCGATTTTCATGGCTGTCGGAGAGAAAATCGGCCATGACAAGCGCGGCAACACCATCTACCGTCGCACGGCGGAAGGCGCTGATGCCATAGCAGTGCGCACCGAGACCATAAGCGAGATCGATCCCGAGACCGGGGAGGAAATCCTCAAGGAGATAGAGGTCCGGGAGCGACAAGTGGACGACGAACTCCCGGACGTTGCGACGGCGTATCTCCGCTGGTTGGGTGAACAATCATGATTATTGCCCCAGTCCGCTCTCGCTTTGCCCGCGAGGGTTTGAGACTCGACGCTAAATTTCACTGCTCGCCGGGAGTGCAAGCTGCGGAGCGGCTTGTCATGCTGAAGGCGTTGGGCATCGATACCCAGACCGTTGGCGGGGAAAACGGATTGGGTTCCATTGCCCCCACGAGCCGCACGAAGAGGGTCTATGCCGGGCCAGGGGAGTCCAGCATCCCTTACCTCAGGCCTTACGATGTCTTCGACTACCTTCCTGAAGCTGCGGACCTGCTGTCCGCTACCGAAGGTTCTGCTGCGGCGCTGATGCCACAGGCGGGGACGATCCTGCAGACTTGTTCAGGCCGCAACCTGGGCCCGTTGGCAATTGCGGACGAGTACATAGCTCAGTTTGCTCTCAGCGACGACATGCTGCGGCTAAGCATCCAAGACGCCACCATTCGCAACTATGTCTTCGCTTTCCTAAGCTCGCCCACAGGTCAGGCCCTGTTGACGCGTAACAAGACTGGCGGAGTCATTGACCACTTGTCGGCAGATGACATGGGTGCGGTTGAAGTTCCCTTCTTTGAACCGGCCTTCGTGTCGTCAGTCTCTGCGCGTGTGCAGCAGTCGCTGCAACTGCGCGAAGCTGCCCGGCTGCAAATCGCCCGGCTGGTTAAAGAGATTGAAGACAACGCCCCATACGAAACCCGAGACGCCGCAATGAAAGAGGGTTGGTCCGTATCTGCCAGCCAGCTCAATGGACGGTTGGACGCGGCTCGCCATGACCCCGAGGTATCAAGAACCCGTGCAGCACTGCTGGCCGCTGGCGGCACGAGATGCGGGGATATCGCAGAGGCAAACATCCCTGGACGATACACCCGGTACTACGTTGACGAAGCTTACGGACGTCCCATCGTTTCTGGCCGCCAGCTCCTCCAAACCAATCCAGTTAACATGCGCTATCTTGCAGCTCGATCCGTGGATTTCACGAAATATGAACTCCTCCAAGGCATGATCGCATTCGGGGCCGAAGGCCGGGCGGACGAAAGAATGGCGATCCCCGTCCTCATCACTGAATCCAGAGCGGGGTGGCTCGCAAACAACCACGTGATGAGGATTAAGTGCCTTCCCGGCACCAACCCGGGATCACTCTTCCTAGCGTTCTCTACTCGTCAGGCACAGCTCCAGGTCCGCGCTCTTTCTTGTGGCTCAGTTGTAGACGCCGTCTACAGCGGTGACGTTGAGAACATCATCCTGCCCCAGGTCCCCGAAGAATCGGGACGGGCAGCGTTTGATGCATGGGTAAACCTCGATCGCGCAAACACCTTGCAAGCCGAAGCCATCCAGCTGATTCAAACTGAAATTGAGCAACGCGCAGTCTAAACACTGATGCGAGACGCCTAGCGTCCCATGCCCTTTTGCAGGAGCTTCGTCTGGCCGTTGGTGCCGCGTGTCTTGCGGGCCTTCGGACTGCGCCCTGGAGCGTTGGCCACCGCGGCGCTGGGCGGGGTGCCCTGGTCCTGGTCGGCGCTGAGCCGAGCCTGAACAGCTTCCTTGTCCGCGATCCCGTCCAGGCTCGCCGCCAGTCCCTCGCGACGCTTGGCCGAGTCGTAGGTGAGACCAGCCTCGTCACGCAGCGCCTCGGGGCGTTCATTCTCCTCATTGGTGGATTGCTGGCGGGCACGGTCTTCCCGGTCAGCCTCAGCGAGCAGCTGCGCCGCCTCGGCGTTCTCTTCACTGCCGGTGCCGCGTTCCTTGTCGGCCTGGTCCCGGTCACGCTCCGCTTTGGCCAGTGCGGTCGCCACGGACGTTTCATCAGCGCCCAGGTTGTCCACGTCCAGCCCGTAGCGTTGCTGCACCTGGTCACGGATCGTCTCGGCCGCGTTGCGTGCCGCGGGGTCGTGGTCCTTCCATGCCGTAGCTGCCTCGTGGACGCGCTCAATGTCGCGTCCGCTGGCGGTGTCCCACCAGCGGTTGTCCATGGCCGGGGCGAGCTGTGCACGCGCTCCTGCGCGCTCCGCGTCGAACCTGGCCTGCAACTCCCGGGCCTGCTGTTCCTCGGCCGCCTGCGCGCGGCGCAGGGCCTGCTCATGTGCCCTGGCCACCTGCTCACCGAGTCGGCCGGCGACGGTCAGCCCGACGCGTGACATGCCCTCGATAGCTTCCTCGATGCCGTCAGATTCACTCATGGTTCCCCCTCCTGGTGTTATCTCTCAATGTCCGGGCGAGTGATCCCGCCACGGGTGGTTACGTGGGTGCGTGCCTGTTCGTACTTGGGTGGAACAACGGAGCCGGCGGCACGTGCCTGGGTCTGCCCTGCGGCGCTCGTGCGTACAGCTTCGGCCGCCTCGCCGTCCACCGCCTGCACCGGCCCGGGGATGCTCGGCAGGGCGGCGGCAACCTGGCTGAGCTGCTTGCGTACCAGGTCGTTGATCTGCTGTGCGCGGCGCAGGTCGTTGGATGCCTTGTGCATGTCGTGGACGGCCTTGGCGACGTTCAATAGCTGGCGCAGCATGATGGCCTGGGCAGTGGTTCCCGTGCCGCCCATGGTGGCCGCCATGAGGAGCATCGACGCACCCCTGGCGGACGGTCCGACACTCTTGATGGGGCGCACCGGGTAGCGGCGCAGTTGGGCTGTCTTGGACAGTTCGTCCGCAGCGGCCGCGAGTGGTCCCGGTGTTGCCTCGGTGGCCGTGGACCATGCCGCGAAAGCTCCGGAGGTTTCGCGTGCCACCTGTGCCCAGGTGTTGTGATCATCCAACGGAACGTTGCGTAGGTTCTCGCGCAGTTGCGCAATCTCACTGCTGTACCGTTCCCACATCTGCGGGTCCGGTTCGTGTCCTTCACGCCCGATGTTGATGGGCCGGCGGCCGCGCGCTGCGGCTCCCCATTCGGCTACAGCCTCGGTCGCCAGCTGCGGGCTGTCGTTCCAAGCGCCGCGCAGTCTGGGCAGGGTCAAGTCCTTGGCCAAGTGGCCGCCACCGTACCAGACGGGCCGCACGCCCTTGGCCGGACGCTCGGCCACGGAGTAGCCCACCACAACATCGTCACGTCCTGCTGCAAAACGCGGTTTGATCATGGCACCGGTACGGCGGAACCGGCGCACAAACTCCGCCTCATCCTGTGCGGCAGTGGCACAGGCCCGGACCTTGCGGGCCAGTGAACGGCGCTCCGGTTCCTGTGCGCCTCGTCGCTCTGCGGCTTCGCGTTCGCCCGGGCGCAACCCGCGCATGGCGTAGACCGGCGAAAGCTCTTCCAGACCGTGCTTCTTCTCCAACGTGCGCGCACATTCCTGCGCCCTCTTGAAGTCGAGGTGGCTGCTCCATTTGGTGCCGTCTTCGCGCACCATGGAAGCGGCAATATGGATGTGGTCGTTACCGGCCTTGCTGTGGCCGTGGCGGATTGCCACCCACGAGACCGGGGCCTTGCCACTGGCCTCCGTGAATCCCATTTCGTCCATGAAGTCATTGGCGATCTCTGCCCACTTCTGGTCTGTCAGGTCGCCTTCCTCGGCGCGCAGGCTCAGGGAGCAATGCCATACGTGACCGCCCTTGACGTCCACTCCCAGAACGTTCTTCGCCTGGTCGAGCTGGTGCGCGATCGACAAGGCAGCGTCGCGGTTCAGCTGATCGTCGTCGTGCCACGCCATGATCGGCGCGGAACCTGTCACCAGGTGCGGATCGGTGTGTTCGTTGGCACGGCCCGGCCCTGCCAAGTACACCAGCAGTCCGGCCATGCGGTCACCCTTGGTGATGTTCGGAATCATCAGCCGGCCAACCCGTCGATGATGCCGTTCATCCGGTCCGCAATTGCACGCACGCGGCCCAGGGCCACGCGGGCTTCCTCGGGAAACTCGTCGGTGGCGTTGGCATGCCTCGCAAGCTGGTTCACGTTGTTGGACAGTGCAGCGAGGTAGCGGCGTGCCGCCATGAACTCAGTTGCCAGGGCGCGACGCTCGGCCAGTGAATCGGAGGACTGCGCATACAGGGCAGCACTGACCAGGATCTCTGAGGGGCTGCGGCCGGTCTGCTCTTCCAGTACGTAAAGGCGGGTCCGCTCCTGCTCCGACATGGACACGCGCACGTATTGGGTTTCACCGTCGATGTTCGCACGGCGACGACGGTTCAAGCGACGGCTGGAACTCTGTTCCTCGGCCATTGCAGTACCGCCTTTCCATGCCCAGCGCAGCGCCCCGGATTCTCCGGGATCACACATCCAGTGTGACGCATCCTCGACACGAAGTCGAGGATCAGGCCCACTTATGGCACATAAGTGTATAGCTTGCTCCGCCTGATGGATTCATGAAGAGAAACTCACCTTCGCAAACGGAGCGTGAACGGCTTCGCCGTCTGTCTCTATTCAGCAGTCCTGGCGGGTTGAAAACGCGCTCGGTTAGACTGGGTGCCATGGCTACCCACATTGATGCAGAAAAGATCGAAAACGAGTTGCAGCAACGCCTCAGCAACCGCATGGACTCTGTGCGGGAGCTGGTCAAGTCGAGGCAGAAAGTGGCCGACGCACGCGACACCCTGCGCGCGGCCGAAGACGAAGACGCTCGCCGCTACCAGGCGGCACTCACCGCGGGCTGGACCGCCGACGAGCTGCGCTCGGCCGGCCTCAGCGAACCGGAGAAGAAGCTGCGCGTACGCAAGCGCGCAACACGTCGAACCACTCCGACGCCGGAGGCGTCGGAACCCCACTAAGAGCCGACGCACCACGGGTAGCCTCTCGCCCACATATGCACAGCAAAAGCTCTACCCTCCGGGCTTTTCCTGCACACATGATGGACAACAGGAACCAGCTGACCGCCTGCACACAACCGCCAGGTCACCACGGCCACGAACGTCACCGAAGACAACCGGCGGACGTGCCCATCCTCGGAACACGCGGCGCGGGGAAAACCGGCAGAGTTTCCCATGGTCCAAGCCTAGGACGGCCGTCTCCCCCGCCGTCGTAACCGGGTCTTTTCATCCGGGACGACACACATCTGCCGACCGGGGCCGGGCCAACGCAGGCACAGGAACCGTGAAGTCGTTCGCAGCTTTTAAGGCGCTCAGGGGTCTTCCGACTTGGTAACTGGCGGAGACTACCACAGCCGGCGACGGCGACACTCACGACCACAAACCACCAGAATCTTGCCGGACACCCGTTGGCCTGTACCGTGCAAAGAGGCTGTCAGGATAATTAGGAAAAGGTACTTGACCCCAAGTAGAGCTGCCGAATCCTTTCGCCAACCTTTTGTTGCGCGGGCTCGAGGGCAGCAACGCCATCGGCGCGAACGGCTGCGGCCTCTGCGAGTGACCGTACGAACGCGGAACGTCCGAAAGCTTCCTTCACTCGCTTGACGCTCGCCCGGATGTCATCGTCAAGTACGAGGGCTTCCAAGCGACTGAGGTCTTGGGTGGCGACCAGAGCGTCTGAATCCTCTTGGGATCCGATGCGTGCATCCCTAATGGCTCCATTCTCGTCAGCCTGCTTTTCAAGAGAACGCAGCACCAAATACTCACTCCGGGCATACGTGAGCAGGGCCGTATGTAGCTCTTTCGTGACTTCGAGCTCGAAGGCTTCGCGACGGTCCTCGCGCTTCTGACCCCGCTCAGACCGGCGCCCAATCTCTTCGCGGGCTCTGATCGATTCTTCTTTGCGCTCGTCAGTTCTGCCGTTGAGCCACCAGCCTAAAACGAACGAGAGGACGGATGCTGCGAGCGGCACGATCGCCTTTGCCAATTCAATACAAAACTGTTGCCAGTCCGTCATCTTGCTATGCCCTCGTCCATCACACCTTTCTATCAAACTCGGTCAGAGATTCTATTCCGCTGACAGGCGGGGGCTGTGTCCGGGGGCTGTTAAGGTTTGCTTGACACTTTGACCTGCCCCAGGGAAGCCGACTACCGCCGCTACTGTATAGAAGGCCGGGAAAAATGGGCCAGTGAACAGATTACAAAATGGGGAGACACGCGACACATGACTTCGAGCAAACCGGGACCAGGCCCAAGCCTGGGAGCAGATTTGGACAACAAACATTCGAGGATAAACGTCTGGGCCTTGTTGATTGTTCTCACGATCCTAGCGGTGGCCGTACTAGTCGTCGACGGGATCCTTTTATCGAAGGTAGGGAGCGTAGCTGGAAATGCTTTATCCGCCACCCTCGCTGGCGTCGGTGGGTTCCTGCTGATGTTCGGGGCAACGGAAAGACTGGGCCTCGTGAAATCCAACTGGCGAGAGAAGTGCATCGTCGCCGGGGGTCTTCTCGTTGGACTGGGCGGCGGCGGAGTAGCGTGGTCTGCGTGGGTCGCCTTAGCTGAGCAACTGGGCCCAAAGGGCTAACGCGCCCGGGCCCCCACAGCCGGCCGCGCCGGTGTGACTGTTAACCGAGAATGGCGATTTTTCACAGCTCTGTGTGGCGGTTTTCGACCGTTCATCCCTGGCTGCGACCGAGTGTCAGGAGGCGTCTGGGATTCCGGCTTTCTGGCGCGCCCGGGCCCCCACAGCCGGCCGCGCCGGTGTGACTGTTAACCGAGAATGGCGATTTTTCACAGCTCTGTGTGGCGGTTTTCGACCGTTCATCCCTGGCTGCGACCGAGTGTCAGGAGGCGTCTGGGATTCCGGCTTTCTGGCGCGCCCGTTCGACGGCGCGATAAACCGTGGAACGGCCAACAGAGAACAGTTCGGCGAGTTCATACATAGTGTGCTCACCGGCGGTGTGCAGCTTGACCAGGTGCGCTTCCTGCCTGGGTGAGAGTTTGGGCTGCTTCCCGCGCAGCCGGCCCTTGGCCCTGGCGACCTTCATGCCTTCGCGGGTACGGGCCCGGATGAGGTCGCCCTCGAACTCGGCGACCATCGCCAGGACATTGAACAGCAGCTTGCCCATCGGGTCCGCAGGATCATGCACCGAACCACCGATGCTGAGTTTCACCTCACGGCCAGCGAGGTCGTCAGCAATCTGATGCGCGTCCCGGACGGACCGGGCCAGCCGGTCCAGTTTCGTCACGACAAAGGTGTCCCCGGCGCGGCAGGCGGCCAGAGCCTCACGCAGCCCTGGACGGTTCCTGTCTCGACCGGTGAGGCCATGATCGACATAAATCCGTTTGGACTCAACACCCAAGGCTGCCAGCGCATCCCGCTGTGCGGTGAGGTCTTGTTCGTCGGTGGAGACTCTCGCATAACCGACCAGTAGCTCAGCCATGTGTAGCAGTGTGCCACATATGGCCCCCTCACCGGTCAGTTCACCGGACTGGTCATACGGGACGGTCCGCGGCCCGGAACCTCAGGAAGGCCGGTCAGCGTCAGTGCTGTCCGGTGGAGGACCGGCTAACGGGCGCGGTCCGGGAGCTGGTCGGGTCCCTTCGTCTCAGCGACCTGCCCACTATTCTGACCTCATGGCTATTGGAAAAGTTGCACGCACACCGGACGACACCATGGAAGCCCTCCGGGTGCAGATCCGCCTTTTGGTCGCCTCGTGCAAAGCCTTCGACGATGGCGAGACAATAGAGGCCCTGAGAATAGCCACCTCTCTTCGTCTCCTTATTCACCAGACCTCGAATTCTCATTCCCTCCTTGGCCAGGTGGGGCTGCGCGAGAAGCTGTACGTCTTGGACTCTGCCGGTGAGGTCGTGCCGGGTTTGGAGGCGCCTACCTTCGGCCTAACTGGCGTTCACATGGAAGTTGTCGGAGACCATGAGTCATTCAAGAACTCCTACATACCAGCGTTTGGGAACAATCTTCACCGGATCCAGCCCGATGTTCGGACGCAAGTGCATGAGCTCATCAATGGACGAAAGGCGCCGCGCGCCCCCGGAATGCACCAAAAGATCGAATCCTGGTGGGACCAAACAGTCGTGAGCGTCCCCTCGATCGGTCATCACTTCAGCAGGAAGCGTCTGGTGTGCACGACGGCGAATCAAGACGGAGGAGCCCACGTTGACCCTGGGCTCGACGAGGACTATCACGCCCTGACGAAGGCCAATTCTCTTGGTGTCCATGCCGGAGGGAACAAGGACCAAGTGAGCCTGACTTGGGGTAGCCAAGATGGCCGGCTCGCGGACCGTCCCGACGTTGAGCTAACATCTCCTGGCTCCCCTGTTCCGGCATGCCTTCGACAGATCGCTTGGGAGCTTCTCAGAAGCTTAGAAGGCCAACAGCCTGCGCTCTGGAGTGAGCCAAATGCCCTCATACTATGACGCCGTAGCGTCTATAGCGGGGCCGGCACCAAGGCGCCGTAAACGGCGATGTCCCCGGCCGCGGGCCGGGGACATCGCCGTTTAATCGCTACAGGAGCACGATTTCGCTTTTGTTCGTGCCGTTCTTGTCCATGATCTGGATGACTCGGCCGACGTTGCCGGCTCTCTGAAATACCCGAGTGCGCCGAACGTTCCTCATGGGGTGGCGCTCGGTTTGCGTGGCCATCCGTTCAAGATGTTGTAAAGGGCACTGGCCAGACCGGCGACTAGCCCACCGTAAAACCCGCTGGAACCAATGAAATCGCTAAATGCCCACCCCACGAGGAGGCCGCCCAGCGGGGGCGGGACAAGCAGGATCACACGTCGGACCCACAGCCGCCTTCTGATTCGTTCCGGGGCGTTGAGCGAGAAGACAGCCAAAAGCACAAATAGCACGGGGATGAGCAACGCCGGCACCATCCACGCCCGCCATGGCCACCATCTCCACAGCACAGCACCGGCCATCACGAACACCACCACCGCACCCACACAACCTCCGACAAGGATGACCCAGCGCAACCGAGACACTCGAAGCTGCTCAAGGCCCCGGGTAACGAGAGCGGACTCTTCCTCATCGCCTGCCATTGCGGCTGACTCCCTGAACGCCGGTCCGCGAACGTCTGCTTCGCGGACCAAGAATCATAATCGGCATGGCATTCATTCATGACCCCCAAATCACCGCGCCGTCCCAGAACGGGGAAGTTGCCGCCGCGGCCACAATCGGACCATGTTGGCTTTGTCCTCTGGCAAACGGGACCACGCGGAACAGCGAACATTCTGATAGCCCACGGTAACTAAGCAGTTAGCTTCCTAGCTAGAGTGCTCGCTACCCGTAGGGACAACTCAACACAATGAAGCGGAAGACTGAATGGATGACCGGTAAAGGATCCTTTACCGTGCGTTGAATCAGCCCTGGATTATTCGTCGCGGCGGGAATGCCTTCCCAGCCTTCGATCACGAAGCATCTAGGAACAGCGGCTACGCTGGGCGGGTGAAAATTCGAGCCGTCCTATTCGATCTGGACAACACCCTTTTCGATCATCCGGCATCCGCCCGGGCCGGAGTGGACGCTTTCCTTCACCATCTTGGAACGGAGCGTTCCGCCCAACTGACACGTTGGTGGTTTGAAATAGAGGAAGATAATTACAACCGATTCCTTGCCAAGGAACTCTCTTTTCAGGAACAGCGCCGGGAGCGGCTCCGCCACTTTCTCCCGCTAGCCGGGCTTTCCGTCCCCCAAACAAACACCCGACTAGACGAACTATTCACCACCTACCTGCAGAACTACGAGGAAGCCTGGACGGCGTTTCCAGACGCGGCACCCGCCCTGCAGAGCCTCCGGGCCGCCGGCATGCCGGTGGGCGTCATCACCAACGGGAACCACGACCAGCAAACGTCGAAAATCAAGAGAATAGGACTAGAACCACTCCTGGACCGAATTTTCAGCTCCGAACTCACAAACCACGCCAAACCGGCACGGGAGGCCTTCATGCAGCCCTGCCGTCTCATGACGGTACCGCCTGGAGAGACCCTTTACGTCGGGGACAACTACCGGGTCGACATCGACGGAGCCCGGAACGCGGGACTGCAAGCCATCCATCTCAACCGCGAAGGCACCAGGCGCCAAGGGACAATCCAAAGTCTCGCGGAATTGCCGCCGCTTCTTATCCAAACCGCCTAGCTGGTCGATTCGTCCTTGGCCGAAGCAGGTACATCAGGATCAGCTCTGACGGGCGACTGCAACGCAACATGCCTATGACCACAGAGGCGGGACTGGATCTGGAAAGGTAGAACTATGACCTTACGCATCCGGCTCATCACCACCGGGGACTGTGAAGCCCTGGCTGAACTGCAAGTACGCAACCGCGATTTCTTGTCCGTGTGGGACCCCACTCGGACTGAGGACTATTTCACGGTGGAAGGTCAGCGCGCCGAAGTCGCGGCAGCACTGGCACGTCACGGGCTCGGTGACGTGATGCCCTGGGTCATCTTGGATGACGACCGCGCGGTAGCTGGGCGCTTGACGCTCAGCGGCATCACCCGCGGTCCCTTCCAATCCTGCAACATGGGGTACTGGCTTTCGGAGGACCGAACAGGCAGGGGCCTGGCAACTGAGGCCGTCCGAGCAGCAGTCGCCTCCGCCTTCACTGACCTGGAACTTCATCGAGTACAAGCCGAAACATTGGTTGCAAATGTCGCTTCTCAGAACGTCTTGGCCAAGACAGGCTTTCAGCAGTACGGACTCGCCCCGAAGTATTTGAAGATCGCGGGCATATGGCAGGACCACCTTATGTTCCAGCACTTGAACGACGGCGTCCGGTGAAGGATCCCTCACCGGGCGGATGGGGACCCTGGACTGGGAGATCGATAGTGCCCCTCTGTTCACGGAGACTGACCACCCTGCGCTGGACCTGACTAAGCGATTGGATCAGATCACCACCTAACGACATATGCACCGTTCGTGGCTGGAACGCGACTTTTCTGCACTCGGGCAGTACTTTTGCCGAATACACTCAGCGGACCGGGGAGACGCAGGCCGATGGAACCTTATCGAATTATTGTCGGAATCGAGTACCGGACTATCCGGGCCACGATGCCGCTGGTCGAGCTCACCGCGACCGAGGAGGAACTGAATTTTAGGTTTCGGTTTGGTCTTGGGCTTATTTTCGGGCCATGGCACTTCCGCAGGGACCAAGTCTCCGAGGTGTTCACCACTCGTGCGTTGTTTTCTAGGCGCATCCATATCCGTGGAGAAGGTTTTGAGATCTACGTCTTTGCGGCTCCTCCAGAACCTCTGCTTCTAACTCTCGAGGAGCTCGGCTACCCCGTGGACTGGATCTTGCGGCGATAACAGTTCCGGATATGTAGGTGGATTCCACTGTTCGTAAGGGATCGGCTATCGGGCGTCCGCGCCGAGAATGCGCGCCACAATTCGGCTGGGCGATTCCGATGCATTGATGCGCTCTTCTTCTACGAAAGATAACGGCTGCCAGCCGTGGTACCAGGCCCGCATCTCGTCCTCGCTGAAGTCTGTCGCTTGTGGCCGCATAGCGTGCCTGCGGACCGTTTCATCGAACGTAAGGTCGAAGGCAAAGAACCTCGCGTCGTTGCTCTGGGCGGCGGTGCGTTCGAGCATCGCCGAATACCGCTCCGCGTTGAATATACCTTCGAGGATGACGTGATGCCCGGCGCGGAGGCAGTGAGCTGCCGCGACTTCGAGAAGGTCCGCGTGGGCGAGGCTCTCCTGTTCACGCTCCCGGTACACGATCCGCCGGAAATGATCTTGACTGAGGATCGCAGTCGGCCAGCCCAGCGCTTGTTGTAGAGCCGCCGCGACGGTGCTCTTACCGGATCCGGAGTTTCCACGCAGGACGACGAGCATGTTCCGAACGTAACAGAGGGATGCCCGAAGCGGGATCCTCCAGCGGGACGATGTGTACAACGGCCGTGCGGTCATCTGGCTTGTCTCTTTTTCAGACCAACAGAAGTGGCATGCCCCGGCAGGGATGCTGCCGGAAGACCCATGTGGACCTCCGCTATGGCTTGTGTGTTGCTATCTGGAAGTTGGGGCATCGGCTACCACGGGGTAACCACACTCACCTAGCGCATGCACCACGTCGTCAGGGTGCGATGTCCAAAACTTCCAGGCGAGGCCACCCCTTTCAATGATTTTGACGTTCGACAGGAGTCCACGTCGCTCGGGATAGACAGTGGCTATGCGCTGCCGTTCGACAAGCCACGGGCCTCCGAATAGATGCCTCAACCCGTAGCGGAGATGGAATCCAATCTGCTCTTCCGTGATGGTCATCAGGACATATGGACGAGCCATCTCCTGAAACCAAGGGAAGCGCAAACCTCCCACGAAATCTGCGTCCACCTTCGTCCCTTTCACCACGAGCGACAACGGTACCTGGCTCGGTTTGCCCTACCGTCAGCCTAGCCAATATCTCCAGTGCCAGGACATGAGCCGCATTACTGTTCTTGATTCGCTGTCAGGCCCGTGTTTGCCGGGGTAACGCCGGCACTTCCGGACAGTAAAACGGCGATACTTCTTGGGTCTTGTCTGGCACGATGAGTCCATGGCACACGACGAGCAGGGACCCATCGAAGCGTCCCTCACCTTCCGGAGGCACCGGGGACGCCAATTGACGGTGGCCGTTTGGGTCGTCGCCGCTATCGGAATTGGTGCCCAGCTTCTCCTCAACGGGAAGGACGCTTTTGGCGACGTCTCGATCCCCTGGCTCGCCTTCATGTCCTGGATGGTTTTCGCCAATGCATGGCTGCCTCGTCTGACGATCGCCGAATCCGGGTTGGAAATGTGCAACGGGCTGATGACCCTCTACATCCCTTTCTCGGCGATCGATGACCTCCAAAACCGGTACAAAGTCATCATCAAGGCAGGGGGCAAAAAATATGTCAGCCAAGTGAGTGCTCCTCCCGGCAGCAATGCCGTGGGAAGCCGTACGTACATCCCCGTTCCCGACTCCACGAGAACAAGCGACGAGGAGGGAGACTCACTCGAGATTCCGTCAGGCCAGGATCCCGTAACCACCGCCTGGCTCAACAGGCGTTCGAGCGGGCAGCACGGAGCGCGCGTCACAACCAAATGGAATCGCCCAGCCGCAGTCATCGCCGTAGTACTTATGCTCTGGTTCTTTGCAGTCGCTCTTCAGGTGCGACCATATGGTGCCAGTTGAAATGCACCCTACCAATGGCGATCGCCACAGCCTTGCTTCCGTCGGGAAACCAGCCAGCGGTTTGTTGGGCAGCGGTGTGGGCGAGGCGGTAGGAGTCCGTGCCGGTTTCGATGATGGTCCAGCCCTTGGACGTGGCCCGGAAACCGCCATTCTGAACTCGCCGCACAGAAGCTTCCTGCGGTCGTCGATGCTCGAAATCCCATGCACGCTGAGGGATCCCCTACCGGACGCCGGTCTAAGCGTGACTTTTCCGGAGCATTGGTCCTCACCCCCCTTGTAATGGGAGATTGTGCGAGTCCTGAGTCCTGGTAGTGCGGCCACCATGTGTTTGCTGGGTTGCCTCTCTGTCTCGTCGGCTGACTTGCATCCCATTGGTTGGGAGAACGTGTGTCGGAGGACGCTGCCATAATCGTCATCATGAAAACACTGCTGGTGGTCATGAACGTCCTAGCTTTTGCTATTTCGTTCGGCGCAATCCTATGGGCATGGGTTGTACTACGTCGCGACGTGCAAGCGAACGATGACTTGTTGGGACGATTGAAAGCCATTGACGAGAAGTACGAGCGCGAACCGGCGGATGCTTTTGTTCAGTTGATCGGTGGCCCGACCGACCGCCAGCAGGAGAAGATCGAGGAGTGGCGGCGGACCGGAAAGCAAATGTTCACTTACAACGAGATGAACCATATGCCCGAGCTGGTTAAGAGCCTCATCTACATGCACGCTGCTAGCGGGCTGGGTGCTCAAGTTTGGCTGGTTGGACTTGGCCTACTCATCGGAACTGTGGCAAACGTCTGGTCGCTGTTTATTTCGTGACGGGCACTCTCGAAGCCTTGGCTGGCTATGGGAGAGTCAAGCTTTCCCCGGCGTATCTCCGGGTTCGATGCCGGCCCAGGATGAGTACTCCATGGCGTTACCGCCCGAAGTCTTGACCGGACGCGTGCCGGCCCTTGGACGGCGCTGCACGGGTCGTTGCCGCCGTCCGGACGGCGGTAAGGGTGTCGCCGTCAACCAACGGCCCGTTCGGCTTCGTACGGCCCTGCTTGGATTCCAGCACGGGGCCGGAATGCCGGTCCGCAACGCGGTAGACAACATATTCACTCACACAGCCATAGTCGGCGGCGACTGCGGCGGCGTTGGCTGCACACTTCGACTCTTTGTCTTCCGGCGTGGTGAACAGTGAGGCCGGGAATGATTGAGGAACCCAGCGACCGCCCAGCTTGGCATCAGGGCCCTCTGCCGCGCCGTTCTCAGCGTCAAGGTAGCCGCGTTCCCAGCGGCCCATGGTGCGCGCTTCACTGACGGCCTGGGTCGTTTCGACGTCGGCCACCTTCACGTCGTAACCAGCGGCTGCGAGCTTATCCAGTAGCATTCTGGCTTGCTTTTCGTTGCCCAGGGTGCCGTCGATGATCACATTGTCACCGCGCTTGATGGCCTCGTTGGTGGCCTTCTTTGAAAGTATGGAGGACTCATTGTGGACCAGGGCCGCCAGTTCGCGGGGATAGAACTTCTCCCCCGCCGCTTCCAGCTCGCGCACTTCGTCGGGTACCAGGTAACTGTCATAGCTGCCGTCCTGGCGGGCCTGCTCCAACAGAAGGTCTTTGAAGTCGTCCGGGTTGATCGAGAGCCAGTGTTCAGGCTGCGTCCGCGTCTCCTTGATGAGCGCACTCTGCGCTGTGGACTTTCCGGCACCGGGAGGGCCGGCAAGGACAATTGCTTTCTTGTCCTTGCGCACCTCGGGGTGCGACTCGGTAAAGACCGCAAGGATCTCCACGTGGAGCTGCCGGCGGACGTCGAGCGGCGTTCCCCGGCGCACGTTGAACCATTCGGGGTTCTGGCTGGTGGCGTGCTGACTATGGGCCGTGAGGGGTCCGCCGTCTTCGCCTAAGCGCTCCAGATGGGCGCGGTGTACTGCGGCCTGGTCTTCGGTAGTCACGCTTTACAGCGTAGTCATTCGGATGCGGGGACTTCGTCCGAGGCGTCCAGAATCAGGTCGTAGGCCTCGCCGTCGATGAGTCCTTCATCCCGTGCCTGCCCGACTTCTTCAAAGGAGCCGGGGGTATCCGGGTAAGGCGTGGAGTCCCACTCGGCCTGCGCTGCGGCCAATCCCTCGTTCTTCACGTAGGGCCATGCGGACAGTTCGCGGATCATGGTGTCGCGGTCGATGTCGCCGGCCGCGTAGCGCTCTGCAATTTCGTAGGGGCTGGCTCCACTGAATCCCTCCGGGATCGGCTTCACTCCCCTGACATCCGCCTGCGCCAGCAGCTGGCTGACGGACGGCTGCTGGATACCCAAAGCGCGGGCGATCTCTCGCTGCCCGGCTCCGGCCTCCACGGCGGACCGAACGGCCCTGATGTAATCCAGGCCGCCCAGTTCCCGGCGTGCCCGGGCGCGGCGAGCATTCACAAGTGCAGCTTCGGGGCTGGTGGTGATCGTCATGTCCAAACCTCCTATATAGGTAAGCCTATCAGTGGCTGATAGGCGTGTCACGGGCCATCGTTCCGGGCTAGTTGTCGCGGTAGCCCTGGCGGGAAATGGCGCTCTGCGCCTTCTCCAATTCGGCTCCGAGTTCTGCGGCCAGCTGCGCCGCCCTGGTGAGGTGGTCCGTGGCGGTGGCCACGCTCTGCACCGGGTCGCGCCCGTCGTCCTCGTACACGGTGTACTCGTCCAGGGAGCGGCCAAGAGACCGGGCCAGCTGGGTGCACGCCTGGGGCAGCATGTGCCCCACTCCCTTGAGGTTGCCCAAGACGCTGTAGACGATGGGGGCAGCGTGAACCTGAGTGATCGTCAAGTGGTTGATCGTTCGGATTGCCTCGTAAGCGTCATCCGCCGCGCGGATCACTTCGGGTGTTTCCTCGTCCATGGTCGTGTCCTCTTCTGCTCGCGGGGTTTAGTTGCCCAGGGGTTTTCCCTGGGGGATCTCGCGGGCGGCCAGCGGGGGCCATTCCTGGCCGCCGTTGTAAGTCTTCTCAAGGGCACTGACTTTCTCGTCAATGGCCATGTTGATGAACTCGCTCAGAGAGCGGTAGCGGGTGTGCATCTGCGTGTTCATGTAGGCGGCGCGCATCCGGTCCGCATCCTCTTCGAGCTGGTAGAAGCTCGTCTTCTTCGGTGCCGCCTTCGCGGCCGGCTTGTCCTTGGCCAGCGCGGCCGCTGGCGTGGCCGCCGGCTGCACAGCGGCCGGGGCCGGCTGGCTGGCCAGTTCACTGACAACATCACTGGGCGCTGCCTTGCGCAGCCGGGACGGGGCCGCGGTGCCCAGGGCGGCCAGGGCTTCCTTGTCCGGGGCGCTCCCCCGGCGGCGGTTCTCTGGCATGGTCTTAGTGTTCCTTCGTAATCGTGCGTGCAATTTCTTCCAGGCCGTCTAACAGCTCCCGGCCGCTGGTGCCGTAGTTACTCAGCGGCACGGCTGCGGAATTGGCTTTGGCGAACGCCTCACGCTCCGGGAGGTATGGCGGCAGCAGCTGGGGGCCGTAGTCGGCTTCCAACTTCTCGATCCATTCGGCCTGGTCGAGTTTCCGCTTGCTGACACGGTTGACGACGATGCCGGCCAAAGAAAGCCCGGGATTGAACAACTGGCGGACGCTGCCCAGCGTCTTGACGATTTCCGAAAGACCCTCGACTGAGGCGGCGCGCGGCTCCGTGACCAGCAGGGCCGTATCTGCGGCCACCAGGGCGTTGATGGTCAGCTGGCCAAGTGACGGCGGGCAGTCCAGCAGAACGACGTCGTAAGCCTCCGTCGCGCCGTCAAGGGCGATCCGTAGCCGGTGTTCCCTGCCCATCATCTGGTCCTGCTCCCGCCCGGCCAGGGCGCGTTCAGAGGCCACCAGGTGCACAACAGGCCAGTCTTGGCCCTTGTCGGCGTCCGCCTGCCAGTCCGGGCTGGCGTGAACGGCGGCGTCAGCCATGACTCCGGGGATGACCTCGCTGCCCTCTCCCCCGGCCAGAACGTCGTTCAGCGTGAATTCCGCGTCACTGACGCCCATGTTGCTTGTTGCGTTGAACTGCGGGTCGATGTCCACCAAGAGAACCCTTTTTCGCAGGCGGTGTGCCAGCACTTCCGCTAGGCCGGCGGTCACGGTCGTCTTGCCGACGCCGCCCTTCTGGTTACATACGGCAATGATTTGCGCGCTCATATAAATACCTCCAATACCTCTATTAGTTGCGTCAAGGCTGGAACTGTCCACCAAATTCCGCGCCATTCCGCCACTGTTACGGGAAAGTTCATTGAATGCCTCTTTCACTTCTAATAGTACTATTAGAAGTGAAAGAGGTCAATCTTAGAAGGCTGCCGGCTGGTGGCCCGATAGCTCGTGATAGGGCACCGTGTCCGTCCAGCTGCCGCCGACGATCGAAGGGATGGTGACTGATTTCCGGTTGACGCGGCGGACTTCGTACCAGCTGCCCCGGAACTTCACCTGGTCCCCCTTGCTGATGTTCTCGGGTCCATAGTTGTTGGCGTGGCCGGCGCTGACCTGCTCGGCCCGCACACCTTCCCAGTGGTTGATCTGGTCGGCCAGTTCCTGGATGCGCGCCCGCAGGAGCTCGGCCGCGCCGCCCTGGGCGGGGTCGTGGCTCTCGGTGTGGCGCCGCTCCCCCACGGTGAAGACGGTTCGTGTGTGACCGTTCAGCCGGCGCTCCGCCCGGCGCTTGTCTGCCTGTAGCGTCTCAATGCGGTTGGCGACCGTGACGGGGTTGTAGCGGCGCACGGTGGCGAGGGCGGCCGTCTCGGCGCGTTCGGCGGCCTGCTTGGCTTCGGTGCCGGCGTCGATTGCGCGGCGCGCGGCTCGGTCTGCTTTGGCGATTGCATTGCGGTGCCGGGTTTCGGAGTGGTGGCCAATCTTGATCGGCTCTCCCCCTTCGGGTAGCCGCGCAGCGGCCTTGCGCTCTGCCTCTTGTGCCCGTTCGGCGGCGGTGGCCCTGCGCTCGGCCTTGGCGACCAACGCTTCGGCCCTCTCCCCCGCGCGCTCGGCCTTGCCCTCTTCCACCTCAGCGGCCGGCCGGGCGGTGTCGTCAATGTCCACATCCACAATGAAACCGGCGGCACGCAGCTGCTCGGCTGTGCCGTTGATGAGGTGTGCGCGTGCGGCCCGGTCCCGGGAATTGGGTACGTACCAGGCGCCCAGGTTGCGGGACCAGCGCCAGCCGCCGGCCTTGAGGATGATGTTGGAGCCGTCGCCCTTGGCGGTGCCCTCGATAAGCGTGCCCGTCTTGCGGGAGTGGGTGATGATCGTCATTTTCGGTCCCCTCTTCCTAAAGTACCTCTAATACTTCTAATAGTACTATTAGAAGTATTAGAGGTCAAGATTCTTGTAGCTGGGATATGCAGCTACGTTGCCGGCACCGTAGCGGATGAGGGCCGGGAGTTTGCCGGCCTCGGTGGACACCAGGCGTTCGGGCGCAACGTCTCTTACGCCGTCCTCACCACTCCATTCCCAGGAGCTGTAACGGGCGGCCAGGGCGTCAATGTCCGCCTGGGTCGGGCCGGCGGCCAGCAGGCAGGTGGCGGGGGAGTGGTGGCCGTCAAAGTCGGCCGAGCTTGGCTGGTAGCCGATTTCCCAGCCGATGACTGTTTGCGTGATGCCGGCACCGTTCGCGGCGCGTACCGTGAAGCGGGTTCCGGGAAAGCAGGCTTTCAGGTCGGCTCGGATCAGGCGATTGGTTTCCGCCTGGCTGAGCTGCTGTGTTGTCTCGTTCATGGGATTTGCCTCTTTTGCTTCTAAAAGAACTGTTAGGGCTGGGAAATGTGGAGGGCGGCCGCCAGCTGGTCGAGCTTGTCGGGGCGAAAGCCGCTCCAGTGGTTTTCCTCGTCGGCGTTCACCACGATCACCGGGGCTTGTGAGTAGCCCAGATCCTCGGTGATGTATTCCAGGGCCTCGGGGGAAGTGGTGACGTCTACGGACTCATAACTGATGCCCTTCTTGTCCAGCGCCAGGAAGGTCATGCGGCACTGCGAACAGGCAGGCTTCGTGTACACCGTGACGACCGCATTTTCCGTGTTCATTGTCAGTCTCCCTTTCGACTCCTCTAACACTTCTAATAGTACTATTAGAAGTGTTAGAGGTCAATGGTTTTCCTTGATTTCCCGGGGATTTTCTCTTCCGTGTGAGTCTTGGCGGTGTCGTTTCTGGCGTGCGCGGCGCTCGGTGGATGTGGTGTCAGAACGGCTAGCACCTCAGCGCAAATCCCCCCAGCGCCTTAAGACCCGGCCGGCCCCGTGGGTTCCTGTGCCCTGGTCAAGGTGGCCCCGCCCTGCCGTCGTGTATCGTCCAAAGCTGAAAGACCCGGCTCAGGTGTCGGGGGGCCGGCAGCGTTGAGGCTTGGGCCATGGGGGACTTGCCCGGACTGCTTTGCCATCCGGCACTGGTACGGTGGTTCAGTCCCGTCGGTACCCCCCATTCCGGCGGGACATTCTTTTTCCCTGGCGCGGCCGGACACGGTGCTTTCTGGGTGGTGCCGCAGAATAGGGGAATGTGTGGACGCTATGCCATCGGAAAATCAGGTGAGGATCTGGCCAAGACGCTGGGGGTTCATTTCCCGGCCAGCGCGTTGGCCTGGGAGCCTGCGTACAGCCTGGCGATCACTAATTCAGCACCGGTAGTGCGGGAGCGGCTGGTGGACGGTGCGGAGCTGCAGCGAGAGGGCGCGTTGCTGCGGTGGGGCGTTCCTGATCCGGCCCCGGAACGGTTGGGCAGGCCGATGCAGAATGCCCGGTTGAGTTCGATCCACTTCTTTGAGGTCTGGAAGAACCTCTACCGTTCGGGGATGCGCCTAGTCGTGCCCATGAGCGGTTATTTCGAGTGGATCGAGACCAAGCCGAAGTACAAAGTGCCGATCTTCATCCATGACCCGGCTGCGCCGCTCCTTCTGGCCGCCGGCCTGTGGTCGCCGGATGAGACTTACACGGTCATCACGGTCCAGGGGAAGGATGCAGCGGGGGAGGTCCATAACCGGATGCCGCTCTTCCTGGACCCGGAGCTGATGGGTTCCTGGCTGAACCCGGAGGAGCTTGGACCGAAGGACGGGGCAGCGTTGCTCAGGGATGTCCGGGCCTGTTCGGACGGCATTGCCTCCAAGCTTCACACCCACCCGGTCAGCCGGGAGTTGAACAACGTGCGCACGGCACCGCGTGAAGATCCGCGGTTGCTCGAACCGGTGGATTTGGCGACGGCGTAGCCGTCAAGCGGCCTTGACGATCGGCAGTTCGTCCCAGTGTGTGGTGTAC
>NZ_JBPXNG010000002.1:0-4790978 GCF_051843155.1 Arthrobacter sp. KNU-44 | reverse complement strand
CGTAAACACCGCTGCGTGGCCGATGACACCGATGTTACGCAGCTGCGCGTCGGCGATGACTTCATTGACAACACCCGGAATTATGCCCTCTGGGGTATGAAGGTCAAGGATGTAAC
The DNA here is from genome assembly GCF_051843155.1 of Arthrobacter sp. KNU-44. Lineage (NCBI taxonomy): Bacteria > Bacillati > Actinomycetota > Actinomycetes > Micrococcales > Micrococcaceae > Arthrobacter > Arthrobacter sp. KNU-44. The sequence continues at coordinate 4,790,862 of NZ_JBPXNG010000002.1, read as the reverse complement.
CATCGCACCTGTTGTGGATGATCGGGGCCGGCCCGGCGAAACGGGGAGTTGCGGCGGCGTTACTGGTGAAATTATCAATTCCTCGTGGGCTTATCAGCAATGAGCGTCATGAACCCCTTTCATCCCCTGTCCCTTGGTCACCCAATAGTGGGGCAGGGAAGCGCGGCGCTCGGTCTCCTGCTGATCGAGGGCTCTCAGCGGCTCGGGCGGGCGATGTTAGCTGCCGGGTACAGCGGTCGCGGGGGGCGTCGCCGGAGCCGGTGTCGGCGCCGGGGCTGTTTGTGCCGGCTGGGCGGTGGCCGGCCCGGGAGCTGCTGTTAGTACCGGTTGGGCGGTGCCCGGCGGGGAGGCTGCCGGGGTCGGTTGCTGTGTGACCGGAGCCTGTGTCGGCGCGGACCCGGGTAGGGGAGACGTGCCCCCGTCGGGGGGTGCGGGGGCTGTGTTTGATGGGGTGTTACTTGGGCCCGGAGCGGTTGTCCCGGATGCGGATTGGGTTGCGGAGGGGTCGTGCGTGATGATCTGCTCGATGCGGGTCTTGTAGTCAGCGAGCCGGGACTGCAGTTCTGACAAGGGTAAGTTTTCGATGTTTGCCTCGAAGTTTCTGACTTCGTCCCATATTTTCGCCAGTTGCTCCGTTCCCGCTGGGCTCAGTGGGCGGTCGAGGGTCAGGACCAGCTGGTTGGCGAGTGCGTAGGTGAGGCATTGGACGCAGTTGTAGTTGGCGGCCGCGGCGAGATTCTGCGGAACGATCACGTTCGCGTGGCCCACAACGAGCACCACTTGGAAGCCGATCGCAACGGCGCCGCAATCGCGACAACTGGCGAAGGCGTACGCTTCGTTTTTGTTGATCGCCTGGCCGTCGTCAACCCAGACGAGGGCGAACGCCACGTCATAGGCCACGGACCCGTCTTTGGTGTTCACAGCCAGTGCCTGGTTCCCGCCGTCGCCCGGGGGCAACGGTTTGTCGAAGGGGAAGACCCAGGCGGGCGCTGCGGCGGGGGCTCCGGTATCTGCGGCGGTTGTTTGCGGGACCCGGGGGATCAGTATCATGGCCAGTTGCGGCTTGTCCGCCGTCGGCCTGACGCTGCCGGAGGGCCAGATGGCTGCTACTTTTCCCTGCGCTCCGTCTACGAGCCGGTTGGGTTTGGGCATTACCAAGGACACGGCGTCGGTGATGGTGCCGCGGTCATAGCGCTGGATTGGCCGGTAGGTGGAGGCGTTGGGCCACCAAGCGGTAATCAGCAGGGCGCAGACAAGGGCGCCGGCGACTGCGGCGCCGGCACGTCGGCCTGGACGGCCCCGGGTTTTCCGCCAAACCGCGCCGGCGCCTTGACGTACCATCCTGACGAGGACGATGCCTGTGCCGAGGATGGGAAGGGCAGCGGCGAGAATCATGAGGATATGCGCCGCGCCGCCGGGCAGGTCCCCATGGCCCCAGGCATCGCCGAGGAGGCTCTGTTGGCGTGCGATGCTCACCACAGCGGTGGCGAGCACGCGCGGGAGTGTGAGAATCATCATCACGATACTAAGGAGCAGGAGAGGCACTACGATCAGGACCCAGACGCTGACGACGGCGCGGGCCCAGGGTTTGAGGGCTTTGGACTCCGGCCTGCCCCAACGCCAGGGAAGAAGGCCCAAGAGGGTGGGCTTGATCCGATGGAAAAGATCCGGTACGCCGGTGAGGTCGGCGAGCACGTGGTATCCGTCGAAACGGACCAGAGGTGTGAGCTGGCGCAGCATCTGCAGGATCTGGGTCAGCACGACCAGAAGCAGCGCGTCGTAGCCGGTGGCACACCAGATCCCGGCGATCAGCACAGTGACGATAGCGTTGAAGTAGAGGCCGCCGAGGTCGGTCCTGACCCGGCCAGCGCGCCCGAGCCGGTATGAGTCCGTCACGTCCGTGTAAAAGGCAGGCCAGAACAGGTACAAGCCTGCGCCCATCGCTCCCGGAGTCGCTCCTCCGTAACGTGCTGCGGCGGCATGGCCGAATTCGTGGAAACCGGAGGAGAAGATCGTCACGGCGACTACAAGCAACAGCAGGGCCGGGTTCTCGAACGCGTCGTGGGTTGCCGATCCTAGTCCTTTTAGTGCCAGCACCCACCAGCAGACAAAAAGGAAGGCGCCCAGCACGGGCACGGCGATGAGTGGATGGAACAGGTGAGCAAACGGTGCGGTCAGCCGCCTGGTTTTCTCGGCATCCGTCACGGCGTAACGGAAGCGCAAGCCAAGCAGCGGATTGGACTTCTTGACTTCCGGCTGTGAGCCGTCCGGGCGCACCAGCAGACCCAACGGCCGCAGCTGGGAGTCGATCAGGGTGCGGACGTTCTCCTCGGAGACCCGGCGCCCGGATTTTTCGCTGACGCTCTCAGCAAGCTGCGCAGCGCTGCTTCGGCCGTCCACGGCGGAGAACACCATATAGAGCAGCCGCGTCAGCTGAAGGGTCTGTCCGTCTGCCCGGCGCACCAAAGACGGCGGTTCCCGGTAGCCCGATCCTTCCATTTCACCGATCAGCTCAACCCCGTCCGCACGGGACGGGTAGCGTTCGTCCGCGCCCGTGTCCGGTGAGCTGGCATAGTCGGCGGGGTCGAGCGGGCCTCCGGGAATCACCGTCACCGGGTGCTACTGCTGCAGGGTCGAGTGTTGGTTCGACGTGGCCGTGGCAGCCCCGTCGATGTGCTGGTTGATCACGGCGTCCTGCTGGGCGGCGGCCACGGCATTGCTATCGATCGCGCCGATGTTTGCTGCCACCCCGGCGTTGATCGGTGCCGAAACATTGGCGTTGGCGGCAACAGCGCCGTTGATGGGGGCAGCGATACCGGCGTTGGCGTCGAGTTTCACATCCACATTCAGCAGGTTCCCGTTCACGGCGGCGGTCGGATCGGTGACCGTCCCGCCAGCAGGAGCGGCCGGGGCCGGCGCGGCCGCAGCCTGTGGCGCTGTGTGGCCGATGCTGCTGTCCTGCGTCGAGTTCGCCGTCGCGTCGGCATTGATACCCTGATCGATTAGTGCGCCCTGATGGGCCACACCCGCGGCCGTGGAACCGGCCGAGAGAACGTTGGCCGATGCGGAGGCATCAATCGGTGCCGCGACGTTGGCGTTCGCGGCCACGCCAAGATCGATCGGCGCGGCCGCCTGGATTCCGAGGTTCAGGTCGGCGTTGAGGTCAAGGATGGACGCAACTTCCTTCGCCGGCAGCGCGGTGATGCCCTCCGCGGCCAGTTCTTCAGCGGACAACGGCTCAAGTTCCTGCTCTTCGTTCATCACAAACTCCATTTCCGGCGCAAGTATCCTGGCCGTTCAGCTCTATCGACAAACACTTCACCCACCGCTTCGGTGACTGATTTCGCACACAGAACCGCACCGGGAAATGGATCAAGGAAGAGCTCACCACCCCAGCGCCACGCTCTCCGATAAATAGTAAGGGTACTTTTCATTATTTGCGACCGGACATCTGTCCGCGCCTACACGGAAAGGTCAGCGCCAACAGTCGAATGGTTCGTCGATCCCGTTCAGGAAAAACTAAGCTTGCTTAGTATTAAGTCTTTCAGGCAAGAGGTGGAGCAAGATTCAAGATCGGGGATGGGCATCGGCCCGGAGCTCTAGCCGGGAGGATATGCGGTCGTCGCGTGGCCCTTTGGTCCGCTCGCCACGGCAGCAGGTGGGGCCCGGAGGGAGGGAATCGAGTTCGGGGGTTGGTTCCCCGGCCGAGAAGTCCGAGGCCAAGAAGTTGCTGGTTAGGGGCTTGTCGTATACGAAGCAGATTCGGCGGGTCGAGGTCCCCAGGGCGTGCTTTGATTTCCGACAGGCCTTGGATCTTGCTTTGGAGTGCGTTGTGGCCGCCGAAGCCGGTCTCGGGGTCCGCCGGCCAGGGGTGGCCGGATCTGACAAGGATATGGGCCCGTTGTGGCCGCCTCCAGCTGCGGTCACGTGGCTCGCTTGCCAGCTGTGCAGGGAGCTGGGCGAGTATCGGTTGGAGGTATCCCTGATCGAACGATGGCTCGCGCACTCAAATGCCGATCACGGAGAAGATCATGCCGTCGAGAAGATGAAATGGCGACTGGCCACAGCGAGTGAGCTCCTGCGGACCGGCCGTCGCCCGGCCTGGCTTCAGTGCGCGATCCTAAGCAACGCCCGGCCTTCGGGAGTTGCCGGGGATCGCCGCGGCCAGAATGCCGGCCACCATGCCCCTTAGGGGCGAGCCGTTGTCCCCGGTCCAGAATGTCTTGCAGGAATTCCCCCCCTGTAGCCCTACCTTGGCGGCCGGCTGCAACTCCCGGAGTTTGGGGCGCTTCTGACGTTGCCAAAGGGAAAGCATCGTCCACCTGATCTGTTGAAGTCGCAACCCGGCTACGGAAGTGGCAGAGCCGGGCCTGAAAGGAGGTCAGGTCCAGCCTGACGAAAGCCGTTTCGGAATTCTCGGCGCCGGTGCGGTCTCCAGGGCAGCTTCAGGGGGTGAGTAACTTTCACAGTCATTCCTCACCGTTTTCTCGCGGGTCGCGGTCTTGGGTTAGGGCACCGCCGGGACTGTGAGGGCTGCGGTTTCGGCAGTGGCCGTATGGGTGAGCGCGGCGAGCGAGACGGCCACGGAGTGGTCGGGCTCTTCCTCCGGTGTGCTGTGGGCTCGGAGCACCACGAGCGACTTCGCCGCGAGGGACACCATGCCGTCTGCTTCAATGGGCGCCGAGTCGGCGCCCACCCCGGCTGTGTCGATGAGGATGTCCCACGCCGGAGCATATTCGTCCGGGGGAAGCACGAACTTGACCTCGTCATCATGGGCGTTGAAGTAGAGCAGGAAGTTGACGTCCGTGATGCGCCGGCCCTGGTTGTCCCGGCCGCGGATTCCGTCACCGTTGAGGAACACGCCCACGGAGCGGCCGAAACCGTTGTCCCAGTCCTCCGGCTGCATGAGGGCTCCCTCCGGGTCAAGCCAGACAATGTCCGGAAGCGGTTCTCCCTCGCTCCTTTGCACGGGCCGTCCGTCGAAGAATCGGCTGCGCCGGAAGGTGGGGTGCTTGGCGCGCAAAGCACTGACCGCGGCCGTGAACTCCACCAAGGGCTGGTCCACGCTGTCCCAGTTGATCCAGGTCAGCTCGGAGTCCTGGCAGTAGCCGTTGTTGTTGCCCCGTTGCGTCCGGCCGAGCTCGTCACCGTGCAGCAGCATCGGGACTCCCTGGGACAGGAGCATGGAGGCGATGAAGTTCCGCTGCTGGCGGGCACGAAGGCCCAGGACCTTCGGGTCCTCCGTGGGCCCCTCGACGCCGCAGTTCCAGGAACGGTTGTGGGATTCGCCGTCGTTGTTGCCCTCGCCGTTCGCCTCGTTGTGCTTCTCGTTATAGGACACCAGGTCGGCCAAGGTGAAGCCGTCGTGGGCCGTGACGAAGTTGATGGAAGCCACCGGGCGGCGCCCGGAGTGCTCGTAAAGGTCCGCCGATCCGGTCAACCGGGAGGCGAACTCACCGAGGGTGGAGGGCTCGCCACGCCAGAAGTCGCGGACGGTGTCCCGGTACTGGCCGTTCCATTCCGTCCACTGCGGCGGGAAGTTGCCCACCTGGTAGCCGCCGGGACCGACGTCCCACGGCTCGGCGATCAGCTTGACCTGCGAAACCACCGGATCCTGCTGGATAAGTTCGAAGAACGTGGACAGCTTGTCCACGTCATAGAATTCGCGGGCCAGGGTGGATGCGAGGTCGAAGCGGAAACCGTCCACGTGCATTTCGGTGACCCAGTAGCGCAGTGAATCCATGAGCAGCTGCAAGGAATGCGGGCTGCGCACGTTCAGCGAGTTGCCGGTGCCCGTGTAGTCCATGTAGTGCTTCTCGTCGCCCTCCATCAGGCGGTAGTACGCGGAGTTGTCGATCCCCTTGAAGGACAGCGTGGGGCCCAGGTGGTTGCCTTCGGCCGTGTGGTTGTACACGACGTCGAGAATGACCTCGATGCCGGCCCGGTGGAGGGACCGGACCATGGCCTTGAAGTCCTGGACCTGCTGGCCGGTATCGCCCTTGGAGCTGTAGCTGTTGTGCGGGGCAAAGAACCCGATGGTGTTGTAGCCCCAGTAGTTGTTCAGCCCCTTGTCCTGCAGGATGCCGTCGTTCGTGAACTGGTGCACCGGCATGAGCTCGATCGCGGTGATGCCGAGCTTTTGCAAGTGGGAAATCACCGCCGGGTGGGCGACGCCGGCGTAGGTGCCGCGCTGCTCCTCAGGAACCTCGGGGTGGAGCTGGGTCAGGCCCTTGACATGCGCCTCGTAAATCACGGAACGGTGGTACGGGATCCGCGGGAGGTGGTCCCCGTCCCAGTCGAAGAACGGGTTGATGACCACGCCCATCATCATGTGGGGCGCGGAGTCCTTGTCGTTGCGGGAGTCCGGATCCCCCATGTTGTACGAGAAAAGCGCCGGGTCCCAGTCGATCTGACGGTGGATGGCCTTGGCGTAAGGGTCCAGGAGGAGCTTGTTGGGATTGAAGCGCTGCCCGTTGGCCGGGTCATACGGACCGTGCACGCGGTAGCCGTACTTCTGTCCGGGCTGGACGTGCGGGAGGTAGCAATGCCATACGTAGCCGTCCACCTCGCTGACGGTGTAGGAAATCTCTTCCCCGTCGTCGTCGAAGAGACACAATTCCACCTTTTCCGCCTTCTCGCTGAACAGCGCGAAGTTGGTTCCCGTGCCATCGAAAGTAGCCCCCAACGGGTATGCGGATCCTGGCCAAACGTCCATTCGTGCTCCTATTGCTTGGTCCAACACGGAATCCGGCAGGAACCCACGCACCTGCTCGGATCTGACCCGAATGCAGCCGCTGAGGGCGCCTTCTGTCTAAATTGCTAAGCATACTTACCTTACACTGTGCTTGGACTCCATGGTGGGGCAGGTTTTCGTGCTGCGGACCCGGTAATAAGGGCGGTGGCAGAGCGGTGCCGACGGCGGTTTCCCGGGCGGTGCGGCCTACTTCAGTCCGGGAACAGGCCTAGGCCGAACCCGTCTCTCCGGCCAGCGACGTCCACTATCTCGGCCCGGTCCACCAGCGCGGCGACGATGCCAGCCAACAGGGACGCGGGCCAGCCGCCTCCCGTTGCCTCCCGTGGGCTTGATTGCTTTCGCGATTGCTCGTGCGATCAGACCGGGATTGGTCCAGCCGGTGGTTCCATGTGTCCTGCCTGTCTGGGCAGCCGGAGCGGGTGGGTTCTGCGCGCCGGTGCCGGGTTGTTTGTTTCTGTGCCGGTGGCCTCGCTAAGGCGCAGGATGATTCCCGCGGCTTTCCTGGCTGAAGGCCGTTTGAGAGGGGCGGGGTTTGACATGTCGAGCAGTACCCTGGCCCAGCGCCTGGGCACGTTGCCGGGAACACGGGGCTCGCGCAGGGTCCTGGCGGCCATCGTTTCCAGAGGTGTTCCCGGGTAAGTTTTGGTGCCGGTGAGGCATTCAAAAGCGACTAGCCCGGTGGCGTAGATGTCGCTTGCCGCGGTCGGCGGGTGGCCGCGGGGCCTCTTCCGGGCTCAGGTAGTGGGGTGTTCCGGCGGAAGGATCCCGCGCGCGGCGTCTGCCGCTGGTCGCGATTCCTAAATCCGAGAGCTTCGCCAGGCCCGCCGTGTCGTTGCCGGATGAAGCACCGATGAGGATGTTTCCGGGCTTAATGTCGTTGTGAATGATGCGTCTGAGGTGTAGATGGGCCAGTCCTCACGCCCCGCCCGGCCACCGCCATGAAAGGCCGAGGCTAGACTAACGTCGCGGGGCGCGGCACTGCGGCCGCGCCCCGCGATACAAAGGGTGCCCAAGGTCAGTACGTGGGCGCGGCGGCGATCGTGAAGTACCGTTCGAGGGTGGACACGCCCCAAGCGTGAATCTGGCGCGCCGCGTCTGGGCCGATGTACCTCAAGTGCCATGGCTCATACGTATATCCCGTGACGTCCTGGTATCCGTCCGGATACCGGACAATGAAGCCGTAGCGCCACGCGTTGTTTGCCGCGAAGGCCCCGGCCGGTGTGGTCTGGAAGCAAGCTTGGAGGGCGCACGACCCGTCCGGGTTGCCGATGTCCATCGCGAGCCCGGACTGATGCTCGCTGTAGCCGGGCCGGGCGGAGATGATGTCGGCATAAGTCTGTCCGTATTGCGCAACGTACGAGTTGTAGACCGACGCCTGCTCTTCGTATGAGCGGTAGCCGCTTATCGTCGCTATGGTGACACCAGCCGCCGCGGCATCGTTGATCATTCGCTGCAACGCGTTGGCCGCATCAGATCGCATCTGCTGGCTTCCGACACCTACCAGCGCGGACGGGACGTACGACGGCGGGCTGAGCGGCAGCCGCTTGTTGATCGCCGCGAGCGGATTCCAGTCCCAGAGCGTGTACGACATGGGAGCAGAGGGATTCCAGGTAATGCGTCCACCCCAGAAGTCCTGAGAGCAGCTGCCCGAACAGGCCTCCCCTGACGTCGGGTATCCGAACGGCCCGTTCTCCCACCCATAAGTCGCCCAGTAGGAGCCGATGCTGCCCCAGACGGGATTTGTGCCGAACGCGGGCGACCAATAGATCTTCCCGGCTTGGAAATCCTGATAACAGCCACCGCCGCGCAGCCCACAGTGCTCCCCACCAACCGCATACCCGAGCGGCCCAGTCTCCCAGCCCAACGAGGCATACCGCTGAAGAATCGCCCCCCAGACCGGATTCGCACCCACCGCAGGCGACCAATAGATCTTCCCGCCTTGGAAATCCTGATAACAGCCACCGCCCCGCAGCCCACAGTGCTCCCCACCAATCGCATACCCGAGCGGCCCAGTCTCCCAGCCCAACGAGGCATACCGCTGAAGAATCGCCCCCCAGACCGGATTCGCACCCACCGCAGGCGACCAATAGATCTTCCCGCCTTGGAAATCCTGATAACAGCCGCCCCCCAGCCCACAGTGCTCCTCGTCGAGGGGGTACTCCAACTGACTCCCTTCCCACCCCAGCTGCGCCCAACGGTTCTCGATCCCGCCCCAGGTCGCGTGGGCGCCGGATGCCGACGACCAGTGAATGCTACCTGCTTGGTAGTGCCGCACGCAGCCGTTGTCACGCGATCCACACCAGCCGACGTCAAGGGGTTGGCCGAGTCTCCCTGTGCTCCCGCCGAGCCGCTGGTAAGCAGCATCGATAGCTCCGCCGTCGTCGAGGGCCAGCGCGGCTGGTGCAATCGTCGCCAGAGCCAGGAGAGCGGCGAGGACTCCGGCGATCCGTCGGACCAATGGCTTCATGCGTCCCCCTATTTGTCCCAGACCGGCCGCTCGGCCTTGTTTCGATTCGTCATGCTAGATCCGTTCACCCGCTGCTGACAAGGATCCGAGTTGCCTTATGGAAAACCTCCGGATAGCGGCGTGGTTAGCGGGTGCAGGCGACTAGTGGCTATACCCGTTTCCACGGAGCTGACAGTGAATGGGCTCTGCGGCCGGGCTTCGCCCTCGAGGGCTTCCGCCAGTACGGCGGGGATACGCGTTGTCATGCGCCAATCCTCACCCAGCGCAGGGACATTTCCCGACACACCGGGCATGTCGTTGGCGAAAAAATCAGCGAACCCACCTTTTCGGCCCAAACGGGCCGTGACCGTCCCGGTGGGGATCCCTCAGCGGGCGCTGACCGGTATCTTCTCGCCGGTGTGACAGCATGTGTTTGTGTCCTTCGACACCGGCCTGCACGACGGCCCGCGTGTTCTAGGGGTGGTGCGGGCCGGTGCTGAAAATGACACGCAGGAATGCGAGGCGGGGAAGAAGGAACTTCAGGCGGCGGGCTTGATGTCGACGCCCTGGGTGGTGACATCAAGGGTCGCTGCGTGTGTGAGCGCGATCCGGATAGACCACTCTGGGCTCGTCGAACTTCCGGTGCGGCCGAGGGTATTGGTGACGTGCTCCGAGTCCGCGTCAGTGATCGCGGCCGCGGGCAGCGCGCGTTGGAGGGCACCTTCCGGGGTGAACGTCGTAGTCCTTGTCGCCTTCCGTCCTGCCGGTCTCGTTCGGCGTTGGGTTGTTCGGTGTCGGGGAATGGGGTCAGCGTGGGAGGTGGAGGACGAGCCCGAGGACGCCTGCGGCGGCCCAGTCGGTGACGGCCTGGCTTGTGAGGACGACGACGGCCCCGGCGAGGGCGACCGCCGCCGTGGCCGTTGCCCCGGCGACCAAAGCCTGGACGCGCCGGTTGTCGCGGTGACGTATGAACCATTTGCAGAGGATGACGACCGCGGGGTAGATCGGAGAAACCAGGCCGGTGCTGTCCCCGTCCCGGACAAAGACCATGCGGTAACCATCCCATTTGGGCTGAAAGCTCATGTCCCCAGGCCGGGCGGCGGGAACCAAGTTGACGGCTTCCGCCAGGGCGACCTGGACCGGCGGCCGCACCTGCTCAAAGCCGAGTTCAGGCCCGGTACAGGGGAGTCTGGCGCGCTTGCTCCCGGAGGAAGTCGCTGGCAGCCCTCGGCACGATGCCGCGTCGGCGGAGCGGCTGGTCGTCCCATCTCACTTCGACGGTGTCCATCAGCACTCCGTTGCCGAACACTGTTGACAATGCGTCGTTCGGACGCGCGAGCAGCCGGGCAGCGAGCCTGGCGAGAGGTCGCGGTACCCGTCGGACCTTCATCCGGCGGCCTGTAAGTTCCTCGGCGATTTCGACGGCTTCGTTCTTCGAGAGCGGCTCGGGTCCACCGACCTCGATCAGCGTCGGCGGATCGGGCTCCAGAGCGACTGCTGAGATGAGTGCTGCAACGTCGTCGGTTGCCACGAAGCGGACCTTGTTGTCGCCTTTGCCTATGATGATCGCCTTGCCGCGGGCGATATCGAAGCGTCCGACCGGCCCGAGGTGGATCTCCTGGAAGGCATCCGGGCGGATGATCACGCGCTGCATCGATGAACCGGCGAGGCGCTGCTCGATCGTATGTTTTGCGTGCTCCAACGCGGTGCCGCGTCCGGAGTCCACGCCCGAAAAGGACACGTAGACGAACCGCTTCACCCCGGCCGCCTCGGCCGCTGCGACGAGTGAGGCGATGCCTTCCTCGTCAACTCGCTTGATGGTTGCGGTGCTCGCGCCTGCGAGTCGCCTGACGAGAGTGCTGGCCGTGGCGATGACAGTATCGACTCCCCGGCATGCGGCGTTCAGGCTCGGCGGGTTCGTCAGGTCGCCGCGTACGATTTCTGCTCCTGTTTCCCGCGGTGTGCTGTCGTCGGTCTGCCATCGGACCAGGCAGCGCACGTCCTGTCCTTTGGCTCGCAGTTGGCGGACGACTCTTCCGCCGAGTTCTCCGGTTCCGCCCACGACCAAGATCATCTTTGACCACGTCCCTTCATCGTGTTCGGATTTCTGCGAGTACTGCTATTGTCTCCGTGCGGCGAGAAGTGCACCATACGTTCTTTTGCCTACTGCGTTTATCCCGACGGCAGAGGGACAGGCACCGTGTCGGGCGAGACTACGGCTGATCCGGCGGGGTGTTTCCCGGTGAGCTCCCACAGGGCGTATGCGCCGATGTGTCCATGGGTCAGCAGGATCCAGCGGACGTCCTCGATCCGGCGTCCGATTGCCTCCAGTGCCGGCACCATGCCTACGGCGGGCGAGGACGCGATCCCCGTGTCGACGATGGCCGGTTCGGCCGCGTCGATGAAGAAGCTGTAGAGGCCGAATCGGCCCCAGGGCGACACGAGTGGATGTACATCAACCGGTTTCGTCATTGGCGGGCCCTTGCGTTCAGGAATTCACCGGTCTCCTCGAATGCCCTGTAGAGCTCCGGGATCCAGGAGAAATGCTGGACGAAACCGTGGTTGGCGCCGGGGTAGCGGGTCACTTTTGTCTCGACGCCGGATTCCGGCAAGCGCTCACCGTAGAGTTCGCCCTCATCCCGGAGGGGGTCGTGCTCGGCGGTGATGATCAGCGCTGCCGGCAGGCCGGCGAGATCTTCCCGCTTGATCGGCGAGACGAGCGGATCCGCAGGGTCGGCCCCGTTCTCTAGGTAGAAGGAGTTGAAGGGTTTGAGGCCGGCCGTCTCAAGCCCGTGTCCTTCCGCGTTTTCGCGCAGTGAGGGGTAACGCTCGACGTCGAAATCCAGGTCCACCGACGGGTAGAACAGGACCTGGTGGGTGATCCTGTCGAACCCGTCGTCGTGGGCTTTCGCGGCGACGGCGGCAACGAAGTCTCCTGCATCGCTCTCAGTAGCAGTTCGGAGCGCCTGGGCGAGCCGGTGCAACCGCGAAACCCAGCATAGACCCGGAAACCCCAGCGGGGGAGTGCTGTTCAGTCCCGGACAGTTTCCTCCGAGTGCGCCGCGCACCGGACCGTGGCGGCATGCGGGGCGCCGTCGCCGGTCCGAAGACCTTTGGCCTACGCCATCCGGGACATGCTCGGGCGTGCGCGTGCTGCCTGCTTCGGGTCAGACGGCCGTATAGCCGCCGTCGATCGGTATGGTCGCGCCGGTAATGAACTTCGCCTTCTCGCTCGCGAGGAAGGTGATGAGGTCGGCGACTTCCTGGGCCTCGCCGACGCGACCGGCCGGGTGCAGTGTTGCATACTGCTCGAGAGTCGGCTCGTCGATGAGCGGGGTGCGGATGACGCCCGGCGCTACCGCGTTCACGCGGATGCCCTCCTTCGCGTACATCGTCCCTGCGGCGCGGGTCATGTTCACGACGCCGCCTTTCGAGGCGGAGTAAGCGATGTTGTTCGAGACGGCCACGAGGCCGAACATCGAAGCGATGTTAACAACGACGCCGCCCTCGCCCTGTTTGAGGAGCTGCTCGATGACGTACTTGTTGGTGTAAAAGACGCCTGAGTAGTCGATGCCGTTGGTGCGTTCCCAGTTTTCGACGGTCGAGGTGACGACGTCGCCCTCGCCGCCGACACCTGCGGAGGCGACGGCAATGTTAAGGCTTCCGAATTCCTCGACGGTCTTCGCGACGGCGGCCTCAACGCTCTCGGCCTTCGAGACGTCGCCCTGTACGAACTTTGCGCCGATCTCGTCGGCGACTTCCTGCGACTTGGGGTTGAAGTCAAAGATCATGACCTTCGCACCTTCGGCGATGAAGGTCTTCGCGGTGGCGAGACCGAGCCCCGATCCGCCGCCGGTGATGAATGCGACCTTTTTCTCGAGCTGCATGAGTCAGTCCAATCTGTAAGCGATTTTGCGGTCACTGTCGTGCCGGTGTTTCCGCGGTACGCGGTTATATATGCGTATGCATTCAGTTTGGCACTAATACTTGAAAAGTCAACCAATGGGTCGCGTTCGCGGACCCTACTTGACTCTTTTTGATTTGCCCTACGCTGAGCCGGCGCTCGACGTTGTAGATGGTGTCGGTTCCGTGCGCGTTGGCCTCGTCCGCCAGTGCTGCCAGTGCCGCGGATTCGAAGCCCTCCCCGGACTCGGGCGAGTCGGGCTGCAGGCCCAGGATCGGCCCCAGCGGGGCCACGTCGAGGTGGCGAGGGGGCAATCCGGCCAGGGCTTCTCCGTGTGTCTCCGGGGCGGCGCAGGTGACCGTCCTACCCGCACAAGGAGGTCCAAGCAAGGGAATATCCGTATGGGGTTCCGATGACACCAGATGCCCCTCTCGGTGAGCCAATAATTCGCGGGCATCCCCAATACGAGTCGAGGATCATATAGTTGAAGCTGCAAGTAATCGGTGTATTGTTTGAAGCAGTTGACCGCCGGTGCCGTGCTTGTGGCTGGCGATCGCCGTTGGTTCCATACCTCCTCCGATCTGCGGTCTGCTCGACCCCACGCCGTACCCGGATTTCCCCGACTCAAGGAGTGACCCTTCGAATGAACACCCCATTGCGCGACGTGCGTTCCCAAAACTGGAGCACCGACGCGGTTCCCTATGCGGTCGCACTCTTCCTGCATGGCTTCGGTTCCAACGAGCACGACCTGGGCCCGCTGGCGCCGGCGCTTGGGTTGAACCTGCCCTGGGCATCGCTGCGGGCACCGCTTGAGCTCGGCAACGGCGGAGCGGCCTGGTTCTCGATCATCACACCCGGAAACCCCGAGGCCGGGGCTGTGGAGAAAGCAACCGAGTCCATCTGGGCCTGGGTCGATGCAAACGTGGAACCCGGCAGCCTCATCGTTCCCATCGGGTTTTCCCAGGGAGGGCTCATGGTCAGCCAGCTGCTGCGGACCCGCCCCGAACGGGTGCTGGCCCCCGTGGTGCTGGGCGGATTCGTGCTCGGCGCACCGCAGCCAGGCGACGAGACACTGCGCACCGGTCGGCCGACCCTTTTCTGGGGACGGGGCTCGGAAGACCGTGTCATCGCGCCCATGGCGATTACCCGCAGCAACGAATACCTGCCGCAACACACTTCGCTGATTGAGCGGGTATATCCAGGACTGGCACACGGCATCAACGCACCCATGCTTGACGACGTACGCGATTTCCTCGCCATCGAGGTCGGTTCCCCGGCGGCGGCCCGCGCATGAGCGCGACCACCCCGTTCGAGATCGGCATATTCACTTTCGGCGAGCTCACCCGGAACGCTGCGGGGAAGCCGATGGATGCAGGTGCGCGCACCCGCGACATCCTTGAATGGGCGCGGGTCGCCGACGAGGCGGGGTTGGATGTCTTCGGCGTTGGAGAGCACCACCGGGAGGACTTCGCTGTGTCCTCGCCCGCGGTACTGCTGGCCGCAGCGGCCGCGCAGACCAGGAGAATCCGCCTGACCAGCACCGTCACGGTCCTCTCGAGCGCCGATCCGGTCCGCGTTTTCGAGGACTTCGCAACGCTGGATCTCATCAGTGGAGGGCGCGCCGAAATCACCGCCGGACGTGGCGCCTACCTGGAGTCCTTCCCGCTCTTCGGTCAGCCGCTGGAGCGCTACGACGAGTACTTCGAGGACCGGCTCGAGCTACTGCTGCGCATCCGCGCCGAAAACCCTGTCACTTGGAACGGAACCACCCGGCCCCCGCTGACCGATGCGGGAATCTGGCCGCGCCCGGCCCAGACCGCACTGCCGATCTGGGCTGCGGTCGGCGGGACGCGTTCCTCGGCGGTGAGGGCCGGAAGGCTTGGGTTGCCGTTGTACCTGGCGATCCTCGGGCACCCGGAGGGGTTCGGACCCCTGGCCGAACTGTATCGACGCTCGGCGGCACAGGCAGGCCAGATGCCGGGGCGGATCGGCGTGACCTCGCATTTCTACGTCGAGGAGACTTCCCAGCGGGCGAAGGACACGTTCTTCCCGCATTATTCCTCGTACATCCACCAGAACATGCCGCGCACCGGGAGGCTCGATCGCGCGGGTTTCGAGGCCTGGGCGGCCCCGCGAGGCGCGCTCTTCGCTGGCAGCCCTGCCGAAATCGTCGACAAAATCCTTTGGGAGCACGAGATTCTGGGCCATACCCGCTTCCTCGCCCAGGTCGGTCTGGGTGGCTTGTCACAGGCCGCGACGCTGCGCTCCATCGAACTGCTGGCGACAGAGGTGCTGCCTGCTGTACGGACGGCACTTAAGCAATAAGGACTCCTCCCGCGATATCTGGAATACCACAAGAGTGTCGCTTAACGGATGGCTTCTTTGGGCATTAGGCATTCTTACTGTAGACAGCTTTGGACCAGGCGGCAGTCTTCGCGACCTGGCACGTCGGCGTGACCTACACGGCCTCCGCGCTCGTCTTCATCGTGCTGTTCGCCTTCCCACTCGGCCTGATCGGCGGCTATCTCACGCGCAGCTCGGGCAGCATCATTCCCTCCTCCCTTTGCCACACAGGCGCGGACATTCCGATCTACCTCGGTTTCCTGTCATACGTCTCCTAGCGCTTCCAGAGCGTTCCCGCTGATCCGGATCGATTCCCCAAGCGAACTGAATGCCGGTCCGATGCCGGATGTCAGCGGATGAGCCGAGGCCGGTCAACTGCCAGGCGCACGTGTCCAGGTTGGCGGCTTAGGGACGAGAACCTGCGCCTACTGGCTGCAAGGGATTCACGAACTGGGGTTGCCTGCTGCGAGTGCGGGGGCTTGCAACCGTTTGGCCGTTGACAGGAACACGGTCACTGCCTGCTTCCCGGAGGGGCTGAGCCTTCGGTTCGCGAGGTGGGCGAGGAGGATCCTGCGGGTCGGGGAGCCTGTGAGCGGAACGGCGATGATGTCGGGGCGGAGGGCGCTCAGAGCGAGCTGCGGGGCGAGAGCGATGCCGATGCCGGCGGCGACCATGCCTTGGGTTTCCTGGTAGTCGTTGGCGGCGAAGGCGATGCGCGGTTCGAAGCCGGCATCGCGGCAGACCCGCCGGAGGACGTCGGCGACGGGGTGTTCGTCCCGGACGATCCACTCCTGGTCGCTTAGCGCGTCGATCCGCACCGAGCGGCGCGCGGCGAGGGGGTGGCCGCTTGGGACAAGCAGCATGGTGGGGTCATTCATGAGCTGGACAAAGCTCAGGTCCTCGTCCTCGATGCGCTCCCACGGGTAGTCCCACAGGAGGGTTAGCTCGATGTCCCTGCGCCGCAGCCGTTCGAGGAGGCCGTCGCGACGGGCGCTGACCACCGTGACGGCGACTTCCGGGTAGCGCGCGCGGAAGGCGAGCACGACGTCGGGCATGAGGGAGGCGCCGACGGTGGGGAACGTCCCCATGCGCAGTTGGCCTCGCCTCAGCCCGGCGAACTCTGCCATTTCGGCCCGGGCTGCCTCGATTGTCCGGTCGATGTCGTCCGCATATCGCAGCAGCGCCTTACCGGCATCGGTGAGCACGACGCCGCGCGGATGGCGGTCGATCAGCGCGACGCCCACTTCGTGTTCAAGCTTCGCGATCTGCTGGGATACAGCTGACGTCGTGAAGGACAAGGCCGTCGCGGCGGACGTCAGGGAGCCGGAACGGCTTACCTCGCGGAGCAGATGGAGACGGTGCAAATCGAGGTCGGCCATGATTTGAGTTTAGCAAAAGTGAACGGTAGTCCAGAATCCTGTGATTGTGCTCAACGCGCGGGGCGTGGATCGTGGAAGGAGCAGGCGCCGTGAGGTGCAACAGAACAACACGTGAAGGAAAAAGACCATGCAACTCCGCGGTCACTGGTACCGGGGCGGCACGAGCAAGTGCTGGCTCTTCGACGCCGAAGATGTAGCCCTCCACGCCGGGAGCCGCGCGGAGATCCGCAGCCTTCTGGCCGATGCTTTCGGTGCAGCGGATGCCCGCCAGCTCGACGGCGTCGGCGGCGGCACGTCAACGACGTCGAAAGCGGCCGTCGTCCGGGGGACCCCCGAGGGGCCCGCGGATCTGGACTACCTCTTCGCCCAGGTCGGGATCGGGGACCCGACGGTGGAACTTGGTTCCAATTGCGGCAATTGCGCCACCGCGATCGCGCTGTACGCCGTCCAATCGGGCATCGTTCCTCCCCAGGCGGGATCAACTCGGGTCAGGATGCGCAACCTCAACACCGGAGCCGTGCTAAGCGGCACGATCGCGACCCCCGGCGGCCGCATCCCGGCGTCGGGCCCGGCCCGGGTTCCTGGCAGCAGCGCCCTGGGCGTTCCCGTAAGCCTCTCGTTTCACGCCCCCTGGGGGCGGACCACCGGCGCCGTACTTCCAACGGGGAGGGTGGCCGACCAAATCTCCGCTGACGGTTTCATTCTTACGGCAACTCTGGTTGACGCCGGTGCGCCCGCGGTGATGATTCCGGCGGACGAGGCAGGCATCGATCTGTCGGTGATGACGGGCAACCTGTCAGAGCGCCTGCCCATGCTCGTGGCAGCCCGGGCGTCGGCCGGTCTGATGATGGGGCTGAGGAAGCCCGGAGATCCTCCGCAGAATGCCGTGCCGAAGGTCGGAGTCGTGGCAGCGCCCGGCGACTACACCGCGGCCGACGGAACCAGGATCACTGCGGACACCCACGATCTGCGGGTGCGGATGCTCTCGATGCTCGCACCCCACCCCGCCATCGGCCTGACCTCCGCCGTTGCTGTCTCGCTCGCATCCGCCCTGCCGGGATCGGTGGTGGCGAAGGTGCTGCCTCCAGCAGACAGCACTAACCGAGGATCCCGGCTTCTGCGCATCGGCACACCTGCCGGTGTCATCACCACCGAAGTCGTCACCGACAACAACGGCCACGTCAGCGAGGTCGCCCTCCATCGGGCGGCCCGCCATCTCGCCGTGGCCGACATAGACGTCGCCCAACCGATCGCTCAGACGGCCTAGTACCTCCAACCCTGCCCCTGCCATCATGGATGGAACGGGGCACTCACCCAGGAAGTTGTTCAATGAAGATCAAATCCATCCTCGGACACCTCTATGTCCAGGTGCTCATCGGCGTCGGGCTCGGCATCCTCGTCGGCGCGCTGTGGCCCGACCTTGGGTCCTCCCTCAAACCGCTCGGCGACGGGTTCGTCAAGCTCGTGAAGTTCATGATCGCACCGATCGTCTTCTGCACCATCGTCAGCGGCATCACCTCACTGACGGACACCAAGAAGGTCGGCCCGACCCTACTGCGGTCGCTGGGCTTGTTCTACGCGCTCACGGCGGTGGCCCTGGCCATCGGCTTGGGTGCTGTCATCCTCTTCCAGCCGGGCGCGGGAATGCACATCAACCCGGCCCACCTCGATACCTCCGTCGCCTCGAAGTACACAAGCCAGCTGCCCAGCAGCAACCCTGTGGACTTCCTGCTGAGCATCATCCCCGCAAGCTTCGTCGGCGCCTTCGCCGACGGCGAGGTCCTGCCCGTTCTCGTCATCGCGCTGCTCTGCGGCTTCGCCTTCAGCAAGCTCGGCGCACCGGGCCAGCTCGCTCTTAACGTCGTCAACAGCTTCAACAAGCTGCTGTTTGTCGTGTTCGGCTTCCTCATGAAGGTCGCTCCCATCGGGGCGTTCGGCGCCATGGCGTTCACGGTCGGCAAGTACGGAACCCATTCGATCGGCAACCTCGGGATGCTGATCCTGGCCTTCTACGCCGCGTGCATCGTCTTCGTGGTCCTCGTCCTCGGAATCCTGGCAAAGCTCACCGGCTTTAGTCTCTGGCGGATCCTGCGCTACTTCCGCGACGAGTTCCTGATCGTCCTCGCCACATCCTCAAGCGAACCTGTCCTTCCTCGCCTGCTCTCCAAGCTCGAACGCATCGGCTGCGACCGCGGAGTCGTCGGTCTCGTCGTCCCGACAGGCTACTCCTTCAACCTCACCGGCACGGCCGTCTACCTGACGCTCTCCTCGATGTTCATCGCCCAAGCCTGCGACATCCACCTCAGTTGGGCTCAGATCCTGCTAATGCTCGGAATGATGCTGCTGACCTCCAAGGGTGCCGCTGGCGTGACAGGCAGCGGCTTCGTCGCCCTCGTCGCCACTCTGACGGTCATGCCCACGCTGCCCGTTGCCGGCGTGGCACTCATCGTCGGCATCGACCGCTTCATGAGCGAAGCCCGCGCCCTCACCAGCACGGTGGCCAACATCGTGTCCTGCGTCGCAGTCGCCAAGTGGCAAGGAGCGCTCGACACCGAAAAACTCCGTGCCGAGCTCCAGACAGGTTTCGTGCAGACCGAGGCGGAACGGCTCCAGCTGAGCGAACCCGCGCTGGTGCACTGAGGGAACCCCTGCGGCGCAGGCTCCTGAACCTGCCCCTGCAGGAGCCTGCGCTCAACCGACGGCTTTATCCTACGAAGAGCTCCACCAAGCCGCACCGGGCACGGGCCCTGCATTCCATCGCAACAGGTAACCCGAAAGTCGGGCGCAGGGACCGGTTCCGGTGCCAATGTGGCGGTGATGTTGCGTGGCGATCAGCGGTCCGTGGCCCTCTCGGCGAGCAGCAGCCCGGCCAGATCATGCGGTGCCACCAGCGTGGGCCAGGGGCTGAGGTCCCCGCCGCTCGCCCAGCGGAGGATGAACGATGCCCGTTCCTCCGGGGAGTCCCCGCCGTGTCCGCCGGCGTCCACGTGTCCGTGATCCGCGACCACCACCAGAAGCCACTCTTCACCATGAGCGGCCGCGCGGTTCCGGACGGCGGCCCGGATGCGGGCCACGTGCCGGTCCACCCTGGCCAGCGCCTCCTGGTACTGCGGGCTAAGCGCCCCGTAGACATGCCCGGCGTCGTCCACGTCGCAGAAGTACACGAAGGATACGTCGGGCACCCTGTGGGAGTTCAGCGCCGCGAGGGTGAAGTCCGTGATCTCTGCGTCGATCCGGATGAAGCCGTGCGTTTCGCCGTCGCGGGAGACGACCGTGTGAAGCCCGGCTTTCTGCTGCTCCATCCGCTGGTGGATGACGGGTCCCAGCCCTTCCGGGGAGACCAGCGGCGGCCAGCCGGCCGCGGCGAACGTCCGGGTGGAGGTGTCTTGGTAGAAGGCCCGGGACAGCAGGTCGGGGTGGCCGAAGAGGCGGTGCCCCACGAAGGTGTTGTCCCGGACGCCGTGCTGTGCGTGGGTGGTCCCGGTAAGGAGGGAGGACCAGCCCGGGCCGGACAGCGTGGGCACGTCCATGGTCATGTCCCGGTGGTCGCCTTCTGCGGCCAGGGACCTCAGGGTGGAGGCGGAGTCCGAGTCCGCGGCAAGGTCCCAGCGGAGCCCGTCGATGCCCAGCAGGATGATGCGGGGCCGGGCGGTGGGGCTCATCGGGCGCCGTCCAGGGCTTCCGCGAGGACGGGGAGCGTGACGTCCGCGAGTGAGCCGAGGAGCGTGCGGCCGCGAGCCGCCTCGATCGGGACGGTGGAGGGCACGACGACGACGGGGCACCCCGCCGCTTCCGCCGCAGCGAGGCCGACGGGGGAGTCCTCCACCACCACACAGTCGGCGGGTTCGGCTCCCAGCCGCCGGGCCGCCTCCAGATAGGGGTCAGGGGCGGGCTTGGACGCGGGGGTGTCCTCGACGGCCACCACGAGCGTGAACAGTTCACGGCCCAGCCGGTCCCGGACCAGTTCCACCACGCGGCGTGGCGAGGCGGAGACGATAGCCGTGGGGATCCGCTCCGCGGCCAGGAGCCGCAGGAGGTCCATGGCCCCGGGACGGGGTACCACCTCCTGTGCCACCAGTTCGGTGAAGGCCTCATCGAGCCGCACGGAGAGTTCCTCCGCGCTCGGGGCGCCCGCGGAGGGCATGGTGGCTAGGAGGTGGGCGGCTGTGTGCCCGGAGGGGCGGCCCAGGACATCGGGCCCGTCTTCGGGTCCCAGTTCCCGGCCCAGGTCGAATGCTACGTCCGCCACGGCGTTCCACCAGAGGCGTTCGGTGTCCACGAGGGTCCCGTCCATGTCGAAGAGTACGGCTGCGGGCATCATGCGGTGGTTTCCTCGTTCCGGGCCTGGTCGATCAGTACGGGGCGTTCCGGCAGGCCGAGCCGGATGCGCGCCCCGGTGGGGAGGGTGGATGCGTGGGCGGTGGGGACGTCCGCCACCACATCGCGCCCGTCGTGCAGGCGGATGGTGAGCCGTGTAGTCGCGCCCAGGAAGGATGCCGCCACCAGCTGCGCCGGGCCGTCCGGGTCCGCGTTGACGGTGAGGGCTTCGGGACGGATCAGGACGTCGACGTCGGCCGTGCTGTCCCAGCCGGGCAAGCCTCCCTGGACAGGGCGGCTGATACTCAGGACATCCACTAGAGCGCCGTCGCCGCTGAGCCGGCCCGGGAGCCGGTTCATTGTGCCCACGAATCCGGCGACGAAGGGAGTGGCGGGGCTGTTGTACAGCTCCTCCGGGGTGGCGCACTGCTCCAGGTGCCCGTCCCGCATGACAGCCACGCGGTCCGCCATGGACAGGGCCTCCTCCTGGTCATGCGTGACGAAGAGTGTGGTGATGCCCAGTTCCAGCTGGAGGCGGCGGATCTCCTCCCGCAGGGACTGGCGGACCTTGGCGTCCAGGGCGGAAAGCGGCTCGTCCAGGAGCAGCACCCGGGGTTCCAGGGCCAGCGCCCGAGCCAGGGCCACGCGCTGCTGCTGGCCTCCGGAGAGCTGGCGGGGGTAGCGGCCGCCCTGGCTTGGCAGGCCGACTAGTTCCAGCAGTTCCTGGGCGCGGGCGCGGCGCTTGGCCGTCGGGACTCCCTGCATGCGCATCCCGAACGCCACGTTGTCGGCGGCGCTGAGATGCGGGAAGAGGCTGTAGGACTGGAACACCATGCCGATGTCGCGGCGGTGCGACGGCGTGCCGGTCACGTTCACGCCGTCCACCAGGACTTCCCCGGAATCCGGGATCTCGAAGCCGGCCACCATGCGCAGCGCGGTGGTCTTCCCGCAGCCGGAGGGCCCTAGGAGTGCCAGCAGTTCCCCGGGATTGAGGCTGAGGTCCAGCCCGTCCAGGGCCGTGGTGGCGCCGAAAGAACGGCGCAGTCCGCGGAATTCCAGGGTGGCGCCGGTGCTTGAAGCCGGTGGCCGGGGGGTGAGGGTGGGCGCGGTCATGAGGTCTCCTTGGAAGCTTTGGAACGGCCGAGTTTCGCGACCGCGAGGAGGATGAGCCAGGTGCCGATGAGGCCGACCATGGAGACGGCGACGGACAGCTGGGCGTGGGAGCCGCTGATGGCGACGGTCCAGACGGCGAAGGGCTGAAAGCCGAGCAGGGCGGACACTGCGTATTCGCCGAGCACCAGGGCGATGGTCAGGAACGCGGTGTTCAGCAGGGCTTCCCGGAGGTTGGGCAGGACCACCAGGAACAGGGTCCGGAACCAGGAGGCCCGGCAGGACCGGGCTGCCTCCACCAGGACCTTCACCTCGATGGCGTTGAGACCCGATTCCAGGGTGGTGTACGCGAGGGGCAGCGCCATGAGGGTATAGGCGAGCACCAGGATGACCGGGAAGCCCGGCTGCTGCAGGGCCGCGAGCAGCGGGAAGCCGGGCGTGTCATAGAGCCAGTCGGTGGCCCAGCGCAACACGGTCGTCATGCCTGCGCCCAGCGCCACCGCGGGTACCACCAGGGGGAGCATGCAGACGACGGCCACCAGGGCTTTCGCCCGAGGCGCGGCCAGGCGCACGGCCAGGAGAGCTGGAAGCAGCAGGCCGAAGACCAGGACGACCGTGGCGCCGGCCAGTAGCAGGGTCAGCCCGAGGCTCTGGGCCAGGCCGTCCGTGGTGAAGATGGCGGCGTAGGCGTCCAGGCCCGGCTTCTGGCGGGGGTCTCCGAGTCCGACGGTGAAGGCCAGGGCGCACAGGATGGGCACCAGGAAGTAGACGCCTGCCGAGGTGAGGGCGGCGGTGCGTCCCAGCCGCGTTTCGCGGGCACTGCAGCGGCGTGATGCGGTCACGAGAGCCATGCCGATGTCCTCCGCTGCAGCAGGAGCTGGACGCCCATCACCAGCGCGGCCACGATGATCATGTCCATGCCGAGGGCCAGGGCGATACCGGCCTGTCCCACGAGGACGTCACCCGTGAGGGCTGCGGCGATCTTCACGGTGACCAGGGGGATGGAGCTGCCCACCATGGCGGCCGCTGTGGCGTAGGCGCTGAAGGCGCTGCCGAAGAGGAGCACGAAGCCGCTGAGCAGGGTGGGGAGCAGGATGGGGAAGGCCACGTACCGCCAATATTGGAAGCCCGTGGCGCGGCTGTTCCGCGCGGCTTCCCGCCACTGGGGCTTGAGGCCGTCCAGCGCCGGGGTGAGGGTGAGCACCATGAGCGGCACCAGGAAGTACAGGTAGACGAGGGACAGGCCCCAGAAGTTGTAGAGGCTCCAGCCCTTGTCCGCGAGTCCGAAGAAGCCGGTCAGGACACCGGCGTTGCCCAGGGTTGCCACGAAGGCAAAGGCCAGGGGCACTCCGCCGAAGTTGGCGATCACTCCGGAGGCGGAGAGCACGGCTTCCCGCAGGCCGCGGAGCCGGGAGGTGACGATCGCGTAGGCGATCGGCAGGCTGACTACCGTGGCGACGAAGGCGGTGAGCGCGGAGAGGCGGACGCTGCCCAACAGGCTTTCCAGATACGGGCCGTCGAAGGTCGCTGCGAAGTTGGCGCCCGTGAAGGAGGCGACGCCGGCGTCGTCGGTGGTAGTGACGGACCCGGCGGCCATGGCGGCCACCGGGAGGCCGAGCACCACGGCGGCGAAGGCCAGCAGCGGGAGGATGCCGAGCCAGCTGGTGAAGGGGCGGGCGGCCCGGCGGCCGGGAGCCTGGGGCTCCCGGCCGCGGGTTTGAGCGCCCGCATCGGCGACGACGGCGCGGTGCGCGACGACGTCGGGTGCGGCAGAGTTCATCAGGAGACGGCCTTCGTCCAGCCGTCGGACACGGTGGATTTGGCCTTCTTGCCCTGCTCCTCCGTAGGGTAGTCGGTCTTATCCTGGGCGATCTTGGGCAGGTGGGCCAGGGCGGCCTTGTCCACGGTGCCGTCGGCGACCATGGCGGGCAGGAGGACCGGGCGGGCGTAGCCGTTCAGCCAGAGGTTCTGGCCCTCGGTGCTGTAGAGGAATTCCTGCCAGAGGCGGGCGGCGGCCGGGTGCGGGGCCCACTTGACGATGGCCTGGGAGTAGTAGAGGGAGAACACGCCGTCCTCCGGGATGGCGACCTTCCACTCGATGCCTTTGGCTTTCAGTTCATCGGCGTAGGCGGCGTTCCGGTAGTCCCAGACGACGGCGATGGGCGTCTCGCCCTTCTCCATGGTGGCAGGGGTGGCTTCCACGGGGTTGAAGTTGCCGATCTGCTTCAGCTTGGCGAAGAAATCGAGGCCCGGCTGGACGTTGTCAAATGAGCCGCCGTTGGCGAGTGCGGCCGCGAACACGGCGCTGTAGGCCGAGGAGGACTTGGCGGGGTTGCCTGTCAGGGCCACCTTGCCCTTGTACTGCGGGTCGCTCAGTTCGGAGAACTTGGTGGGGCACTTGGCCACCCGGCTTGCGTCGCAGCCGATGGACACGTAGCCGCCCATGTCGTTGTACCAAAGGCCCGTGGCCTCTTTCTGGAAGTCCGGGATCTTGCCGAAGGAGGCGACCTTGTACGGGGTGAGTAGGCCCTGCTTGGCGGCCTGGAGATCGAAGTCATGCCCCACGTCGACGACGTCCGGAGAGCGGTCTTGGCCCTTCCGGGAGGACACCGCGTTGAGTTCGTCCGCGCTTGAGGCGTCCGGGTTCTCGACCTCCACCTTGATGCCGTACTTCTTCTCGAAGGTGGAGATGACCTCGCCGTAGTTGGCCCAGTCGTTCGGGAGGGCGATGGCGTTGAGCTTGCCTTCCTTCTTGGCGGCGGCGATCAGAGCCTCCGTGCCGCCTCCGGCCTCGGCGGAGGGTGCGGTCTTCCAGTCGATGGCGCCGTCCTTGGACGACGAGGCGCTGGTGGTTCCCGATGAGCAGGCGGCCAGCCCTGCCAGCAGGAAGGCTGCAGAACCAAGGGCGGCGCAGGTGCGGCGAAGGGTGGTGTTCATGAAGTCTCCTAAGAAGTTGGCTATACAACTTGCCGTGACCACTGTCAGGGCCGCAGGTGTCCATCAGGTGAACAAGGGGGAGTGAGTAAGCGAACTACCGGAGCATTTTAAGGAATTAATCGCTGGCTTGCTGGGGATTTTAAGCTCAAGCTGTACCGTGGAGGGATGGGTGAGAAGGCATTGGAACGGGGTGGCGGGGGCGTGAAGAACGAGGGCGCGCAGTACAGGAAGTTGGCAGCCAATATGCGCCGCGAGATCGAGGCGGGCGAATTTGGCAACAACGGACGGCTCCCCAGCGAGGAGAGCCTGGCTGAGCAGTACGGGGTGTCCCGGGGTACCGTGCGCAACGCTCTTGCCCTGCTGCGGGCCAACGGGCTGGTGACCTCCCGGCGCGGGACCCGGCGCGTGGTGCTGGGAACGGCGCGGACCCAGAGTTTCCAGGAGCTCCTGAGTTTCACGGCCTGGGCCCGGGCACAGGGGGAGGAGCCCGGCGCCCGCACCATTCATAGCCGCGTCCGCCCGGCGACCGTCGCCGAACGGGAGGTTCTCCAGCTCGCCCCCGGGGATGAAATCACCGAGGTCCTCCGGCTGAGGCTCCTCGGCAGGGTCCCCGTGATGCTGGAGCGCACCGTGTATCCGGCCGCGGTAGGCGCGGTGGTCGAGCGGCTGGCCCCGGACTCCCTTTCTCATACCGAGGTCCTCGACGCCTCCGGCGTCGTGTTTGCGGACAGTGAGCACACCATCGACGTCGTGGCCGCCGACCAGGCCGATGCCCAGGCGCTGGGCTGCGTCGAAGGTGTGGGCCTGCTCCGGGAGATCCGCCGTGCCACCGATCCCGCGGGCGTGCCCCTGCTCTGGTCAGAGGACAGATTCCTGCCAGGAACAGTGTCCTTCGCGGTGCACAACTCGGCGTCGGTCAGTTCACTTGCCCGCCGCCGCGGAATCCGCTGAATCAGGAGTTCCCGGTAGTTCCTGCGTGGGACGTTCGCCTAGCACCAGCGGTTGACCGATTGCTTGGCTGACGGGCTTCCCCGGCGCTGAACCTGAGGCCAGCAGACCCGCTCCCGGTCTGTGGACAACGACCGAATCTGCGGCCGACGCAGTGTGGCATCCTCCGCAACGGTGGCGACCGATTGCGGGGACGCGAGTCCTTCGGATCTTCCTCGGCCGATGTTGTTTCCGAAGTCTAGTTCTGGGATGTTCTCGGGCTGCGAACAAGCCGGACGAGCTCTGCTTCTGGACCTGATAGTTGACGGGGGCCGTCCCACACTGCACGCAACGCCCGATGCAGGACAAGATCTTGGACTGGCACGATCTTTAGTTCTCCGGTCTTTACTTGGTCTGCCACTGCAAGGGTGCTCATCACTGAAGGACCCATACCGGCCAAAACGCTTGTACGGATAGCGGCCGCGCTGCCAAGTTCGAGCAACGGAGCTGCACGCGGGTACTCGGCCAATGCAAGGTCAAGAGTGATTCGAGTGCCCGACCCCGGTTCGCGGACCAGCAATGATGTTGATGCCAGTTCTGCAATTGAGATTGGCTCCCGTCGCCGGGTCCACGGGTGTTTAGGATGAACGACGACGACGAGTTCGTCGCGGGCCACGGTGAGGCTATGCAAGGTGCGGGGGATGGTTGGGGATTCCACGAAACCTATATCGCAGGCCCCGCTGGTCACATCCTCAAAAACCTGCGCGGAATTATGGACAAGCAGATGTATCCGCACCTCGGGGTGCAGCCTTCCAAATGTGCCAAGCCAACTGGGCACAAGGTGCTCGGCGACGGTCATGCTTGCGGCTACGGTCAGTGCGGTCCGCCTCTCAGCGCGCAGGGAATCGGTAGCCTGCAACATCTGCCGTGCTTCTGCGAGGATTCTCCGCGCCCAGTGGGCCACGACTGTGCCCTGCGGGGTAAGCGTGGAACCCGCTGGACTGCGCTGAAGCAGGGTCATGCCCAGCTGGCGTTCCATCAATCTGATCGATCGGCTCGCGTTGGGTTGAGCTAGGCCAGCCCGTCGGCTGGCAGCGCTGAGGCTTCCGTAATCGTCCACTCCAACCACTAGTTCCAGTACGGTCAGATCCGGCCACTTTGCCATGCGCAAAGCATATAACAGTGCGAAACGTGTTGCGATTTTGATATATCCCTATGCCAAGAAGACGGCTATCCCCGGACCGTATCTCGGCCGAGAATTGGGAGATGAGCAGCCAGGAGATCCAGAGCGAGCCTGGCGCATGCCGGCTCCGGGAGGATCGCAGACAAATATGAGACAAGACGTTGCCACACCCGCAAAAGGCGTACGGCAGGGTGCACTGCTTCCCCGAGGCTTGAGGAACAAGCTGTTGCCCGGACTGGCCGCGGCGGCAGCCGCTGTAGCTGTTGCCTGGCTGATCCATTCGACCGTGCCGGCGGTGCCTTTCCTCACAGCGGCAGTAATGCTGGGAATCCTTTCTGCAAATCTCCCCGGGATCAGTACCGCCGTGGAAGGAGTCCTGCAGCCCGGGCTGGTACTTTCCGCCAAGCGGTTCATGCGGCTGGGAATCATTCTGCTGGGACTCAAACTCAGCCTGATCGATGTTGCTGCGCTGGGCTGGAAGACGCTGGCGATCGTGGTTGGCATTGTCCTGCTGACCTTTGTGGGAACGCTGGTCCTGGGCAAGGCACTTAAACTTCCGGGCGATCAGCCCTTGCTTCTCGCTACAGGATTTTCCATCTGCGGCGCCTCCGCCATTGGGGCCATGAGCGGGGTCACCAAAACGGATCACCGCGACACCGTTGTTCCAATCGCCCTTGTGACCCTGTGCGGCACGCTGGCCATCGCGGCCCTTCCCGCACTCAAGGGGCCCCTTGGCCTGGACACCGTTCAGTTCGGATATTGGGTGGGAGCCAGCGTCCACGACGTGGGGCAAGTTGTGGCAACAGCGCAGACGGCGGGTGCGGCTTCCCTTGCAGGGGCGCTCATCATCAAACTCACCCGTGTGCTGATGCTTGCGCCGATGGTGACCGGAGCCGCGCTGGTGGGACGCTTCCGCCGTCGACGGACGGCAAACGCCACCGAAGGCACGGGCATCAAGCTTCCTCCGCTGATCCCGCTCTTCGTGGCCGGGTTCATGGCAATGATCGTTCTGCGGACACTGGGGATCCTGCCGCCCGCTGTCTTGGAAGTTGCCGGCACGGTCCAGGACCTGCTGCTTGCCGCAGCCCTGTACGGGCTTGGGGCGTCAGTGCAGGTCCGGGCACTCCTCCAGACCAGTGGCAGGGCGATCGTCGCGGCGATGCTCTCCTGGGGTCTCATCGCAGCGCTGGCATTTGTCGGCGTGCAATTCATCTGAAGTGCCGTATTTGGTGCGTACCGTCTAGCGTGCGACTTCGAAGAGGCCCGCGGCCCCCATGCCACCGCCGACACACATTGAAACCACGACAAATTGTTGATCTCGGCGCCGCGCCTCGAGCAGGGCGCTGCCCACGGCCCGCGAGCCCGTCATCCCGTACGGGTGCCCCAGGGCGATCGCGCCGCCGTTGACATTCATCTTCTCCGGGTCGATCCCCAGGAAGTCCCGGCAGTAGACAGCCTGCGAAGCGAAGGCCTCGTTCAGCTCCCACAGCCCGATGTCCTCAACGCCCAGCCCATGGAGCTTCAGGAGCTTCGGGATGGCGGTGACCGGCCCGATCCCCATCTCGTCGGGCTCGCACCCGCTGACGGTGATGCCGCAGTAGTAACCCAGCGGCTCCAAGCCCAATGACGCCGCATAGTCGCTGTTCATCAGGACGTTGGCGGAGGCTCCGTCGGACAGCTGCGAGGCATTGCCGGCGCTCACCGTCGGATGCGCGGTGAATTCCCCGGGTTGCAGGACCGTGCGGAGTCCTGCCAGGGTACCCGCGGTGGTGCCGGCGCGAACGCCCTCGTCCCGGGACACCAGTTGCTCGAACTCCGTGACCTCGCCGGTTTCCTTGTTAGTCCGCAACGTGGTCACCCGGATCGGTGCGATTTCGTCGTCAAATAGGCCGTTCGCCTGGGCGCGCGCGGCCCGCTGCTGGGACAGCGCACTGATCCGGTCCTGCGCCTCGCGGCTGATGCCGTAGCGCTCTGCCACGAGTTCAGCCGTCCGTAACATCGGCATGTAGGTGCCGGGGTGGTTGGCCTCAAGCCACGCATCCCTGCTGCGGTATTTGTTGAGGTGTTCGTTCTGCACGAGCGAGATGGACTCCACTCCGCCGCCCACGGTCACCGCCATGGAGTCGACGAGAATCTGCTTGGCCGCGGTCGCGACCGCCATCAGGCCGGAGGAACATTGCCTGTCGATGGTCTGCCCCGGAACCGTTACCGGCAGCCCGGCGCGCAGCGCTCCCTGGCGGGCGATGTTGAAGCTTTGCGTCCCCTGTTGCGCGGCGGCACCCATGACGACGTCCTCGACCAGTGTCGGGTCGAGCCCGGTCTTGGCCAGCGCCGCAGCGATCGCGTGCCCTGCAAGCTCGGGGGCCGAGGTGTTGTTGAAGGCCCCGCGGTGCGCCTTGCCAATGGGGGTACGGGCGGTGGCAACGATGGCTGCTCTGGTCATGGGTGCTCCTTAATTTGAGCGGGTCTTTGACGTAACGGGGCAGCCGGGAGTGGGCACAGCGCCTCGGATTCAGGCGGCAGGTGCCTCGTACAGCCGGGAGACGACCTCGGCGACACAGCCTGGCTTCTTCGCCTCCCCGTTGAGTTCCTGTTCGACGGTGACCTGGACTGTTGCCTGTGCCCACGTGTCCTCGCGGTCAAGGGACACCAGCTTGATCCGGCCGCGCACACGCGAGCCGACCAGGACGGGGGCCGGGTAACGGACCTTGTTCGATCCGTAATTCACGCCCATGGACAGCCCGTCGATGCGGTACGTATCGAAAAGGAACCCGGAGACCAGCGAGAGCGTCAGGTAACCGTGCACCAGCGTGGTGCCAAACGGGCCCGAGGCTGCACGCTCGGTGTCGACGTGGATCCACTGGTGGTCGTTGGTCACCATGGCGAAGGCATTGATGTCTTCCTGGGTGATGGTGCGCCATTCCGTGACGCCGATTTCCTCATCCACATGTTGTGCGAAGTCGTCGATGCCGTTGAAGATCCTCATGCCTTCGGGCCACCTGCCACGTACAGCACCTGGCCGGAAACGAACCCGGCGTTCTCGGAGGCGAAGAAGGACACGGCGTTGGCGATGTCCGCGGGCTTTCCGGTGCGGCGCACCGGAATCGCCGCGGCTGCCTTGGCAGTGAAGTCCTCGAAGGTGACGCCCATCCGCTCGGCCGTGGAGGCGGTCATCTCAGTTTCGATGAAGCCGGGGGCGATCGCATTGGCGGTCACGCCGAAGGGGCCTAGTTCCAAAGCAAGGGTCTTGGTGAAGCCCTGCAGCCCGGCCTTGGCCGCCGAGTAGTTGGCCTGGCCGCGGTTGCCCAGGGCCGAGGTGCTGGAGAGGTTGACGATGCGGCCCCACTTGGCCTCGACCATGTGCTTCTGGGCGGCGCGGGCGACGAGGAAGGATCCGCGCAGGTGCACGTCCATGACCAGGTCCCAGTCGGAGACAGTCATCTTGAAGAGCAGGTTGTCACGGATGATGCCTGCGTTATTGACCACCACGACCGGAGGGCCCAGCTCGTCTGCCGTGCGGGCGACGGCGGCCTCGACCGCGGTCTCGTCCGAGATGTCCGCGACGATGCCGATGGCTTGGTGTCCGGCTGCGGTCAGCTCGGCGGTGAGGGCTTCAAGCCCGGCCTTGTCGACGTCGATCGCTGCAATGTTGAATCCGTCGGACGCCAGGCGCCGGGCAATTTCGGCGCCGATGCCTCGTCCTGCTCCCGTGACCAGCACCGTGCGTTGTTGTTCAGTCATGGTGAAACCTGTTTCCTTACTCTTGGGTGAAGTCGTTGCCTCTCCCTGGCCGCCTAGCGGTACGTGACCCAGGAGCGGGGAAGATGGCCATGGTCGTTGAATGTCACCATCGTCTTCCCGGATGAACCGGTGACGATTTTTGTAACACCGGAATTTATGGTGACCCGGTTGAGTGCGAGCCATTGTGGAAAGCCGCCGTTGACAAGCCGGGCCGCTGCCCAGGCAATTGCGCCTGAGCTCGAGACGACCACTGCGTCCCGACCCGATCCGAGCCCTTCGACCGCGTCGTCGAGGGCGGTATCAATCCGCTGTGTGAACGCGGAGAACGACTCCAGATAGTCGGCGTCGTGGTGGTTGGAGGCCCAGCGGGCAGAGGCTTTCTCGAGCAGCCGCTGGAAGGCTCGCGAGTCGGTTTTGGCGTTGGGGTCTTCCTCCGGATAGGCGTTCAGCAGGTCGGTTGCGTTGAATTCGTCCCAGCCCGGATCGACGACGGCGGTCGTGTCCCAGCCGGCAGCCTCGATGAGCCGCTGTGCCGTCTGGCGCTGGCGTTTCATACTGCCGCTGATGACGCGGGTCGGAGTGGTACCAGCCCCCTGCAAGTATGTGCCGAGGGCTTGACTCTGGTCTTTGCCGCGTGTTGACAACCGGTCGTAGTCCTCGGTGCCGAATGATGCCTGTCCATGCCGGACCAAATAGAGAACACTCACAGTCCCGACCGTAGCCAACGTGGCGGTCGGGAACCATCCCTTGTTGGCTATCGGGGTGCCAGCAGGATGCTTGCACTACCCGTGGAGCGCGCCGGGATCCTCGGTGTCCACGTTGTCTTTGAGGCGCATCGGTCCAGCGAGGATTCGGTGAGCCGCGCGAACGTCACCTGGCGGTCTGCCCGCCCGCGTGTACTTCTTCTCTGGGTTCATCGGGAACAGCCAGCCTGCGCAGGCCAAGCGGTGCCAGGATCATCATCACGCTTGCGGCCAGCAGGCTTACCCAACTGGCGGAATACCCCGTGTGGTCGGCCAGCATTCCGAAAAGGACCGGACCTGCGGCGAAGCCGGCGAACAACCCCATGGAGATCCGTCCCGTCGCTGCGCCAGCCTGGGACCCGGGGACCAGGCGCATGACCACGGTGAGCAGGATGACCATGGCGGCGGTTCCGGACAAACCATAGAGCGCGGTTCCTGCCCACATGAGGACTTGTGTTCCCCATAGCGATGAACCCGCTACCAGCCCTACGGCCACGGCGCTGAAGACCGCGATCAAGGCCAGCGGCACCCCGGGGGCCTTGAACCGCTCCGTCAGCCGGCCCCAGACCAACCGTGACACCAGGCCGCTCACCCCTAACACCACGCCGCACAGGGCAGCGATTTCGGCCCGCAGGTGGAGACCCTCGAAGGCGAAGAGCGGCAGGTAAGTGGCCAAGGTCTGGTACTGGACGCCGGAGAGGAATGCGTAGGCCACGAGCCACGCGAGTCCGACCGCCTTGACGTGGCGCGGCCGGTTCCGGGATGCACGTGTTGGAGCGGCGCATTGGGGACGGACGCGGAGGTAGTGCAGGGCAACCCAGAGCGATATTAGGGTGACCACAGCGCCCACCAGGAACCCTGCCTGCCAGGACACAACCGTGGCAGCCAGCGGGTAGGCCAGGCTGGTGAACACCTGGATGAGCTGGACGCCCGTTTGTTTCACGCCCACGAACATGCCGCGGCGGCCCGGCTCCACCCGCAACGCCACCATTCCATTGGTCAGCGGATTGGCGAGGCCAAGGGCTGCTCCGCCGAAGACAGCACTGACCCACAAGCCGGCCATAGACTGGGACAAGGCTGCCGCTGCCATGGCGCACAGCCCGAAGCCATGGAGCATCAGGATGCCGGTGCGTTGTGACAACCGGTCGGCAGCCCAGCCGAGCGGGGTGGACAGGAGCGCCGCGGAGACACAGGCCACTACGGCGAAGGAACCGAACTCCATGCGCGTCAGGTTCAGGTCCCGGGCCAGCAAAGGGCCCAGGGCACTCACACCCGTGGTGAGCAGCGGTCCAATCCCCGTGGCCAGGGTCAGGACCGCGCCGAGGCTTATCAGGCCCGGGGTGGCGGATCTTGCAAAAGCGGTGGTCACGGTCGGGTTCTCCTCAGTATGTGGCAGGACAGGTGGGCCTGTTTTGCCCTAGCAGGGGGGTCCAGCACCGAGCCGCGGTGACATGGCCTGATCAGGCAGTCCTAAGCTGTGCCATCACTCGCGCCGAGTCGCGGTCGGGATTCACCAGGATCATGGCCAAAATGGCGCCGACGATCGCAACAATGCCGAATATCTGGAAGGATTGCGCGTATCCGACAGCGGGTGAAACTGCCTGATCCACGATCATTCCAGTCAATGGCGGAGCAACGATGCCACCAATGGCCATCAAGGCAAGGAACATGCCCAGCGAACCAGCTACTTGATTTCTGGGAGAGATCTGTGAAATGGCTGCGTTCATGATCGGAGCGAGGATGCAGCCGATCCCGTAGCCGATTGAGACAACTGCGACGACAACGGTCGGCGTGCCAATGTAGGGCAGCACTGCCATCGACACGCCGCACACAAGGAGTCCCATTGCCGGGACGATTCCCCTCATGATCCTTGAGCTCACGCCCCGGCTCATGAACTTGTCACTGAGGTACGTGCTGGAGAACATTGCGAGTATTGCCGCGACGCTGGGGAATCCGAACATGGCTCCGGCCTGGAACCGGGTGAAACCCAGTCCGACTTCGAAGTACGACGGCAACCACGTGAGGACAACGGTCAGCAACGCGTACATGGGGATAACGGCTGCAAGTGCACCCAGGAAGGTCCGCGTGCGGAAGATCGACATCCACGGAACAGCGGGAGCTGGAGTAGTGGCCGAGCCCTTGACGCCCGGAATCCGGACTTCGCCGTAGGGTCCCGGCCGCCAGGTGAAGTACCACAGAGCGCACCAGCCCAGGCCGACGAGCAGCATGGCAACGAAGGCCGAATGCCAGCCGAATTGAACGATGAGGAAGGCCAACGCCGGTGCAGCGGCGATCTTTGCCAACGAACTTGAGGACGCGATGAACGCTCCGGGCATGGACCGCTTTTCCACGGGGTGCCATGAATACACAGCCGTATGGATGAGCGCACCCGATGGGCCTTCCGTCAGGCCGAGCAGGAATCGGCTGGCCAGGAGAACCGCGAAACTGCCTGCGACGATTATGGGGACCATGCAGGCCGCCCAAATGACGGCCAATGCCATCAGGGACCATTTAAGAGTGGCCCACCTGTTGATGAGTCCGGCAAAGAACCCCCCGGCCGAGAACGCGAAGAAGAACGCGCTCGCGGTCAGTCCGATTTGAGCTGATGTGAGCCCGAATTCGTCTTTGAGGGGCTGGGCGACAAGTCCGAGCAGGATCTTGTCGCTGTAGTTGATGGTGTAGAGCAAAACCAAGACGGACGTCAGGCCCCACGCCTTTGCGCGTGACCCTTGACCCGGTGGCGTCATTATTCCCGGCACTGCCTGCCGTATGGTGACTTTTGACATGTCATTACCCTTCTAGTGTTGCGCACCTTCGCCCAACAACACGGACGGCTGATGCCTGGTGCTTGGCTGGCGCGTGTCATCCCAACGGGGGCGCCTTGCCCGCCAAGCTCCCAAACCTGGCCGGGATCGGCGGGTTTCGAGGGCTGCCGCTCCGGGCTCAGCGGAAGGCGGAGACGCCGGTGAGGCGCCGGCCCAGGATGAGGGTGTGGATTTCGTCGGTACCCTCGTAGGTCCGGACAGATTCGAGGTTGTTGGCGTGGCGCAGCGGTGAGTAGTCCAGGGTGATGCCGTTGCCACCGAGGATGGTGCGGGCCTCACGGGCGATCTTGATGGCTTCGCGGCAGTTGTTGAGTTTGCCCGCAGAGATCTGGTCCGGCTGCAGGCGGCCGGCATCCTTGAGTCTGCCCAGGTGCAGGGCGAGCAGGAACCCCTTATTGATTTCGAGGGCCATGTCCACCAGCTTCTGCTGCGTCAGCTGGTAGCCGGCCAACGGCTTGTCGAATTGCATACGCCCCTTGGAGTAGTCCAGGGCGGCCTCGAACGAGTCGCGGGCCGCGCCCATCGCACCCCAGATAATCCCGTAGCGGGCCTCGTTGAGGCAAGAGAACGGGCCTTTGAGTCCGACGACGTTCGGCAGCACCGCGGATTCGGGCAGCCGTACGTCGGCGAGTTCGATGTCGCACTGGATGGAGGAGCGCATGGACAGTTTCGGTCCGATCGGGGTGGCGGTGAATCCCGGGGTTGATGTGGGCACCAGGAAGCCCCGCACGCCGTCTTTGGTCTGGGCCCAGATGATGGCGATCTGGGCCACGGACGCCAGCCCTATCCAGCGTTTGGTGCCGGCGAGAACCCAGTCACTGCCGTCGCGGCGGGCGAAGGTAGTCATGCTGCCAGGATCGGACCCTGCGGTGGGTTCGGTAAGGCCGAAGCAGCCGATCGTCTCGCCTTTGGCCATGGCCGGCAGCCATTCCTGTTTTTGTTCCTCGGAGCCGTGCTTGTAGATGGCGCTCATGGCCAGGGAGCCCTGGACGGAAACAAGGGTCCGCGTCCCTGAGTCTCCGGCTTCCAGCTCCGCACCTGCCAGGCCGTAGTCAACGGCGGAGCGTCCGGCGCAGCCGTAGCCTTTCAGGTGCATGCCCAGCAGGCCGAGCTTGGCCAGTTCCGGGACGATCTCCACCGGGAAGTGGCCCCTTTCATACCAGCCTGAAATGTTCGGCTTGATCTCGCTGTCCACAAAGGACCGGACCAAATCGCGCAGCGCAAGCTCTTCCGTGGTCAGCAGGGAGTCAAAGTCAATCAGGTCACTGATGTCAGACATGGGGGGCCTTTCGCCGTGGTCGAGTGGTCGGGGAGCGAAGGGGCGCCGAGGCGCCGCCGCGGCATCAGCTCCAGTTGTAGAAGCCCTTGCCGGTCTTGCGGCCGAGGTACCCGGCAGCAACAAGGTCGCGCAGGATTTGCGGCGGTGCGAAGCGGTCGCCCAAGGTTGAGTGAAGGTACTCGGCGATGCCGAGGCGCACGTCAAGCCCCACAATGTCCGTTGTCTTCAGGGGACCGGTGGGGTGTTTGTAGCCCAGGACCATGGCATTGTCGATGTCTTCGGCGGAAGCGACGCCTTCCTCGAGCATGCGCATCGCCTCCAGTGCGATGGCGACACCGAGGCGGGAGGACGCAAAGCCGGGTGCGTCCTTGACCACGACCGCGGCCTTCCCGAGACCGGAGACCCAGCGCTTCGCGGCAGTGACGGTCTCGCAGGTGGTCCTTTCACCCACAACTACTTCGATGAGCGTGGAAGCGGGAACAGGGTTGAAGAAATGCAGGCCCAGGAACGACTCAGGTCTGGGCAGCGCATCGGCAAGCCTGCTGATCGACAGGGACGACGTATTGGTTGCCAGATAGGCGTGCGGGGAAACGTGTTCCGCCACGGCGCTGAGTGCGGTCGCTTTCAGCTTTGCGTCCTCGGGAACTGCCTCGACGACGAGGTCGCAGGAGGCGAAGGCGGCGTAGTCGGTACTCGTATCGAACCTTTTCAGGACCTCATCGCGGTCCCCTGATACGGCGCCGCGGTCAAACGACGCGGCGACCGAAGCGGCGACGCGCTTCCGGGCGCCGCGGGCGGAGTCGTCGTCGCGCTCGACGACGGTCACTTTCGAACCGTTGAGAAGGAAGGCATGGGCGATGCCGGCACCCATGCGGCCGCCGCCCAGTACCCCGACGGTGGCGGGCAAGAGCCCGGAAGGCGTGTCGAAGGGTGCCGCGATGGTATTTGTCATTATTGCTTCTTCCTGTCCAGGAACTGCTGCATGCGGTCGAATTTGGCCGCGGATTCGAAGAGGATGCCTTGGGCCAGGTCGTCGATGAGGGGATGGACCTCCCGCGGCGAGTGGAAGACGGTTTTTGTCAGGCGCACGGCGAGAGTGTCCTGCCGGGCTATGCGGTCGGCCAGGGCATGGGCGGCATCCAGGAGGTGCC
Organism: Arthrobacter sp. KNU-44; assembly: GCF_051843155.1. Taxonomy (NCBI): domain Bacteria; kingdom Bacillati; phylum Actinomycetota; class Actinomycetes; order Micrococcales; family Micrococcaceae; genus Arthrobacter; species Arthrobacter sp. KNU-44. The sequence goes on along the minus strand of NZ_JBPXNG010000002.1, from coordinate 4,753,823 downwards.
CGGGTTCAACGAGTTCCGTGATCAGTCCGGCGCTGAGGCATTCCTGGCCCGTCAGGGTGCGTCCGGCGAGGAGGATTTCCTTGGCCAAGGGTTCCCCGACGAGCTCACGCAGTCGCCATGTTGCCCCGGCGGCGGCCATGATGCCCAGCCCGGTTTCCGGGTTGCCCATCCGCAGGCCCGGCGTGCCGATGCGGAAATCGGCCGCGTAGGCCAGTTCCGCGCCGCCACCGAGCGCGAAGCCTTCCAGCGCCGCGATGACGGGCATTGGAAGCTTCGCGATCCGGTCAAAGACACCGGAGTTGATCCCGGCCAAGGCGTCATCCCGACGCCGTCCGCGCAACTGGGAGATGTCCGCACCGGAGGCAAAAATGGCCTTTGTTCCCGTGGCCGGCTCACCGGGAGTGCCGGAGAGAATCAGGACCTTGGGTGTCCGTTCAAGGTGCGCGCAGACTGCATGCAGCTCATTGACAATGGTCTGATCAATTGCATTACGCACCTCCGGCCTGTGCAGCCGGACCGCCAAACGGTCCCCGCTTTCCTCAATCAGCAGCGCCGTGAAGGACGATGCGTCCAGCGAGATCCCGGCGTCGTTCACCACTGCCGTCATCCGACACCCTCGATGAGCAGGGCTGTTCCTTGGCCGACGCCGACGCACATGGTCGCGAGGCCGAGCTTGCGGGCGTTGCCGGTGAGTTCGCGTTCCATGCGCCCGAGCAGGGTCACGACGAGCCGGGACCCGGAGGACCCGAGCGGATGGCCGAGGGCGATAGCGCCGCCGTCGGAATTCACGATGTCCTCTTCCAGCTTGAGTTCGCGCATGACGGCGAGCGACTGGGAAGCGAACGCCTCGTTGAGTTCGACGGCGCCCAGGTCCCCGACCGAGAGCCCGGCGCGATTCAGCACCTTCCGGGTGGCGGGGACGGGACCGATGCCCATCACTTCAGGCGCCACTCCCGCGGAGCTGCCCTCGAGGATCCTTGCGCGGGGCGTCAGCCCGTATTTCTGCACAGCGGCCTCGGAGGCGACGATGATGGCGGACGATCCGTCGTTGAGGGTGGAGGCATTGCCGGCAGTGACCACCGAGCCGCCTCTGACCACGGGCCTGAGTCCGGCGAGGACGTCCATTGTGGTTTCGGGGCGGGGTCCCTCATCGGTGTCCACAAGAGTGATGGCGCCCTTGCGTCCGGTCAAGCTCACGGGCAAGATCTCGTCGGCGAACCGGCCGGCGGTGATGGCCGCCAGGGCCCGTTCATGGGACCGGACGGCAAAGGCGTCACAGTCGTCACGCGACGTGCCGTAAACCCGGGCCACTTCTTCGGCGGTCTCCGGCATGGAGAACGCGGCCTTGCCGTCGCGGGAGCGCTGCCCGGAGAGGAACGCCGGGTTGGTGAAGCGCCAGCCGATGGACGTGTCGAAGACGGCTCCGGGTTTGGCAAAGGCCCTGTCAGGCTTTTCCATGACCCAGGGGGCACGGCTCATCGACTCGACGCCGCCGGCCACCACGATGTCCGCGGCGCCGGCCTTGACCATGTGGGAGGCCATGATGATGGCGGACAGGCCGGAGGCGCACAGGCGGTTGACGGTGATGCCCGGGACGCTATCCGGGTAGCCGTTCAGGAGCCAGGCCATGCGGGCCACGTTGCGGTTCTCCTCACCGGCGCCGTTGGCGTTGCCGAGGATCACCTCATCCACAACGGTCGGGTCAAAACCGGCGCGTTCGACGGCGGCGCGCACTGTGAGTGCCGCAAGGTCGTCAGGGCGCATAGACGAGAGGGAGCCGCCGTAGCGGCCCACGGGCGTGCGGGCGCCACCAATCAGGAAGGCCTCAGCCATATCTTCTTCATTCCTTAAGTTCGTGTCTGTGGTCGTTCTGTCGATCCGCGGTAAGGGACCGGGAAGCTCAGTTGAAGGCGGAGATGCCGGTTATGTCGCGGCCCACGATGAGCGCCTGCATGGAGTCGGTTCCCTCATAGGTGGAGACGACTTCCATGTCGGTCATGTGGCGGATGACGTGGTTCTCCAGGAGCAGGCCGTTGCCGCCCAGCAGGTCGCGTGCCTCGTTGCAGATCCACTTGCCTTTTTGGGCGGTGGCCATTTTGACCATGGACGCCTGGGCATTGGTGAGCTGGCCGCGGTCGGCGAGCTCGACCATCCGCGTGCACAGCAGCTGCATGGTGGTCAGCTCGCTGAGCATGTTCGCCAGCCGGGATTGAACCAGTTGGTAGGACCCGATCGGCTTGCCGAACTGGTGGCGGGTCTGGGCGTACTCGGCGGCAATCTCGAAAACTGCCATGGCATGGCCGACGGCTTCCCAGGCAGCCCCGCCACGGGTCGCCTGCAGGACCCGGGACACGTCGCGGAAGGAGTGGCAACCTTCCAGCCTGGCGGCCGCGGGCAGGCGCATTTCCTCGATGACGATGTCGGCCTGCAGGATGGCCCGCTTGCCCACCTTGCCGGTGATCACGGTGGGGGAGTAGCCCGCCGGGTAGCGGCCGTCGTCGTTCTTTTCGACAACGAACGCGTTGACGTTCCCGTCCTCGGTGTTGCGGGCGAACAGGACAATGATGTCCGCGACATGTCCGTTGCCGATCCACCGCTTGTGCCCGGTGATCACCCACTCGTCCCCGTCACGGCGGGCATGGGTTTCCAGCGCGACGGAGTCCGAGCCGTGGTCCGGTTCGGTCAAGGCGAAGGCTCCTGTTTTTTCAATCCGTGCCAGGGCAGGAAGCCAGCGTTCCTTTTGCTGGTCGCTGCCGAGGATATTCAGTGCTCCCATGCAGAGATTGGAGTGCACACCAAGGAAGGTGTTCAGGCTGCCGTCCGCGCGGGCCATCTCACGGGCCACCATGCCGGCGGCTTTGCGGCTCATGCCCGGGCAGCCATAGCCCTGGATGATAGTGCCGGTGATGCCCAACTTGGCCAGCGGAGGCAGCAGCATGGCGGGGAACTCTGCCTTCTCCCAGTACTCGTTGATGACAGGCAGAACTTGATCCTCGGCGAACGCCCGGACCTTGTCCCGGATGCCGATCTCCTCCGGGCTGAGGTCATCATCCAGTTGGAAGTAGTCGGAGGTTGCTGTTTGACGGTCGGCCGTTGTGCTCATCTGTAAACCTTTCAAATGCAGTATTGAGCCGGTCTGCGCCGGTGCCGGTGGGGCTGTGGTGTGGACCTTGGAGGTCAGCGGCGGATCGAGCCGCCGTCGACCACCAGCGTTTGCCCGGTCACGAACCCGGCGCCCGGGGAGAGGAAGAAACGGGTAGGGCCAACATAGTCCTCGACCACTGACGCCCGTTTGATGGCCCTGGTCTCGATGTTCTTGGCCTCGCCACCGGCAAGTTGGGTGGCTAGCGGCGTCATGACCAGGCCTGGGGCGATCACGTTGACCGTGATGTTGCGGGCACCCATCTCCGCGGCGAGGCTGCGCGAGAAACCGATGATACCGGCCTTGGACGCAGCGTAGGCTGCCGCGCCGGCGGGCGCCTTGAACACGGTTCCGGAGGAGAACAGCACGATCCGGCCGCCATCCTCCACCAAGTCGGCGACACCCTGGATGAAGTTCAGCGTTCCGTGCAGATTAAGGATGAGCGCACGTTCCCACTCGGCCTTGGGCATGCCCATGAACGGGCCGAAGACACCGACGCCTGCGCAGTGGACCAGCGAGTGGATGCTCGTGCGGCCCTGCGCCGCGAGGGACTCGCGCACGGCGGCCGGGGCGTCACCGGCAACATCCCCGGCTACGTAGTTCACCCCGTCAAGCGGGTTGTTGGGCAGGGACCGGGAGACAGATGTGACCTCCCAGTCGTTCCTCAGGTCTTTGGCTAAGGCTTCGCCGATGCCGGATGAGCCTCCGCTGAGGACCAAAGCCGGGCGATTGCTGTTGTCCGCCATCATTTGCCGCCTTCAATAGTGGACTCAAGGAATCCGATAATCAGGTTCCAGGTCTCCTGCGGGTGGGTGATATTCGGGCAATGTTTGTATGGCAACAACTCGGCTCGGGCGTTGGAAAGCACCACCTGAAGGTTTTTGGACCAGCCGCTTTCCAGCAGCGTGTCCCCTGTGCACTCCACGAGGAAAACTGGGGTTGCCACGCCCTGAAGGGGTACGGGGTACGGGTCGGCCGGCCGCTCAACCTTGAGGGCCTCCGGTACCGGCATGTGTGGTGCCCGCATCGCAGTGAAGTGCCCGGGCGCCGTTGCCCAGTGCATGCGGGCATCGAGCTGGTCTACCGTGCCGGCGGATTCATCGCACAGGATGTCCACGATCTCTTCGAGACGGGCCCTGGTGCCATCGAAGTCGCCGATTGTGGCCATGCCCGGTGCTTTCCACGGGCCGCCGGTGCCGTTGATGGTGGTGACCGAGGCGATCCGCCCGCGATATGCCTCATCTGCAAGTGCCCGCAGGGCAACCGAACCGCCAAAAGAGTTTCCGACGAGGTGCACGGGCCCGGTGATGCCGAGCTGGTCCAATAGGGCGAAGATGTGGCGGATGCGGAAGGCGAACGGCGAGACGTCCACCCGGATCGACTTGGCCGATCCACCGTAACCGAGGAAGTCGGGGGCGATGACGCGGAATTTCTCCGCGGCCAAGGGAAGAATGTGGCTCCAGGTCACGTCGGAGCTGCCGCCCCAGGCGCCGTCGTGCAGGAATACAACGGGAACCCCGTCCTCGGGGCCTCCGGAGAAGTACCGGGTTTCTAGGTTGGCGACGATCGTCGTCGTTTCAGTGATCAATGATGTCTCGGTGAGCAAGGGAGTCTCCGGTGATGTGGTTTGGGATGGTATGTGGGAGGGGAGCTGGTCAGTCGAGGTCGTAGTCTTCCGTACGCACATGGCTGGTCCGTTCAAAGTATTCGCGGGCCGGCAGCGGCCACATGATGGTGGAGCGGCCCTCGGCGTTCATGTACCAGCTGTGGGTCTTGGACCAGCCCCAGGTGCGCTTGGCGCTGGCTTCGGTGATCTCTTTGTCGTATTTGGCAAACACGTCAGCGCGCACGGACATGGCACGGTGGCCGCCGACTGCCAGCGTCTTCACGGCATCGATCATGTAGTTGGCCTGGCATTCGAGGAAGAACACCAGGTTTCCGTGAACAACCGTGTTGGTGTTGGGCCCGTACATGCAGAAGAAGTTCGGGTAGCCAGGCAGCGTCACGCCCAGGTAGGCGCTCGCGTCGATGCCCCAGGTCTCGTGCAAGTCCTTGCCGCCGACGCCCGCCACGGACATGGGCAACAGGAAGTCTGACGCCTTGAAGCCGGTGCCGAGCAAAATGATGTCGGCCGGGATGTGCTCGTCGCCAAGCCACACACCGTCGGAGTCGATGCGGTTCACTCCCTGGCTGATCAATCGGACGTTGTCCCGCTTGAGCGTCTTCACCCACGTGCCGTCGTCGCAGATGACCCGCTTGGCGGCCGGCGGGTAGTCGGGGGTAATCTGCTTGCGCAGTTCCTCGTCGTCCCCTGCCTGCTCTTCCAAGTACGCGGTCAGCTCTTGGCGCAGTGCCTCGTTGGCGGCGGAGACCGAGACCTCGGTAGGCGGGAAGTCCGGGTCAACGGTAGCGGCCGGCAGGTTGCCGATGAGCCGGGGCAAGAAGATGGAGAAGCGGTAGTAGGCGCGGTACTGGTTCAGGTTGCGCAGAAGCCAGCGTTCACCGTATTCGATTTCCTGGCGCAGCATCGGGGTGGGACGGAGCCACGGGGCGCTGCGCTGGAAAATGGTGACTTTCTCGGCGACTTTCGCCACGGCGGGTGCGAACTGCAGGGCGCTGGCGCCCGTGCCAATGACGACGACGCGCTTGCCGCTGAAGTCGACACCGTGGTCCCACTGGGCCGAGTGAACTACGGGGCCCTTGAAGGCATCCAGGCCCGGAAGGTTGGGGATCGAGGGCCGATTGAGCTGACCCACGGCACTGACGACAATGTTGGATTCGATCGGTTCCACGACGCCTGCACCGGTCTTGGTTTCAAGGGTCCAGGTTCCCGTTTCCTCGTCCCAGCGGGTGGCCGTGACCTCAGTGCCGAAGACAACATGCTCAAGCAGGCCGTTATCGGCTGCGAACTGGTGCAAGTAGCCATGGATCTTGTCCTGGCGGCCATAGTGGGTTTCCCAGTCGTGCTGGACAAAGGAATAGGTGTAGATGTGGCTCCGGACATCGGTGCGGCAGTCGGGGTAGGTGTTTTCCCACCAGGTGCCGCCGACGTTCAGGCTCTTCTCAATGATCTTGAACGGAACACCCGCCTGCTTCAGCCGCAGGCCGGCCAATAGGCCGGAGAACCCTGCACCGATCACCACGGCGTTGAGTTGAGTGTCCGGGGCGATGTCCTGGAGCTTCCACGTGGGCTGGCGCGGGTCCACGTTGTTGGGGGTGAACGCGACCGGAGCCATGGCCTGGGCATCGTCGTTGTCGCCGCCCATCAACCACGTGGAAAGCGTTCGCCGCAGCGACTCGTCAGGGACAGCTGCCCATCCGTCCTGGGTGGCGAGGAAGGGCGCGAGCAGTTCGATGCAACAAGCGCGGGCTTCCGCCTCGGTTGCCGGATCCAGGCCGCTGAGCGGAAGCGTCTTCAGGTTCGGCCGCCATTCATCGCGCAACACCGAGGTGTCGCCAGTGACGTGGGCCGTGAGCATGACCAAGGCCGGCACCTGGGCAGACTCGAGGTGGGCGGCGAGTTCTTCTTCGGTGACCTGCGTCGAATTGCGATCCAGGGTCTTGTTCATTTCTTCTCCGTAAGGCAGTTATATAAGGGAGCAGCGGGCTCGTCGGCCGTCAGCGTGTCCAGCAATCAAGGCTGTCAAGGAATGGCCGCACCGTTGCGGCGACCTCCTGCGGGTTTTCGAAGGCGACGAGGTGTCCGCCTTTCGCAAAGCGGAGTTCGGCACCTGCGATCGAAGCAGCGAGTTGTTCGATGGCCGCACGGGGGGTGCTCCGGTCGTCATTGCCGCCGACGACGAGGGTTGGTGGCGGTGAGTCCGTATGAAAGGCGCCTACCTGGGTCATGGCCTCGAAATATTCGGCGATGATGCTGCCGCCTACCCTGAGGAACTGCGCGCGGGCCTGCCGGACCAGGGGGTCGGCCGCGTTTTGCGACTTGTCGCCGAACCAGCGGTGCATCGTCATTTCCTCGGCCCGTTCGAGCCCGTTCGGGGACCGGACCTCGGCTGCTCGTGCCAGGGTTCCGCGGGTTGCTGCGTCGTCGTACGCTCCCCGGGTTGCCATCAGGATCTGTGCGTCCACGCGGTCCGGAAAACTGCCAGTGACGGCCTGGGCAACCATGCCGCCCAGCGAGATGCCCAGGATGACCGAGCTCTCGACGTTTTCGGCGTCCCACATCGCGGCGATGTCCTGGGCAACGAGTCCCAGGGTGGGGGCGTAATCTCCGTGCGTGCTGCTGCCATGTCCGCGGAAGTCCAGAGCGAGCAGTCGGTACTCTTTGCCGAGCGCCTCAGCCAAGGGTGCGTACCAGGACCCGTCCAGCGCCAACGAGTGCAGGCAGGTGATCAGGCGCGGACCTTCGCCGTACTGGCGATAGGCCAGAGTGGTTCCATCGGTGCCGGCAAGCTTTTGCAGGGCCTCAGCCAATCTGGTTCTCCTCCCTGATGCGCTGTTCGGCGAGTTCGACTTCGCTCCGAAGGCGGTCGGACATGTCGTGGAAATAGGATTTGAACAGATCAGAGTCCCTGCGCATCTCCTGGCGTCGAGGCCGCTCGAGCTCGATCTTCATATCCACCACCATGCGGCCGGGCCGGCTGGCCATCAGGATAACGCGGTCGCTGAGCAGGATTGCTTCTTCGAGGTCGTGGGTTACAAATATGACCGTGGGCCGTTCCGTTTCCCAGAGCTGGGTGAACTCCTCCTGCTGGATCGCGCGGGTCTGTGCGTCAAGGGCTGCGAACGGCTCATCCATCAACAGGACCTTCGGGTTCTGCACCAGGGTTCGTGCGATGGCAACGCGCTGGCGCATGCCTTGCGAGAGGTGCAGGACATCGGAGTCGGCAAACTCGTGCAGACGGACCCGGCGGAGCCAGGCCTCGGCACGTACGCGCCGATCTTCCTTGGGCACTCCGCGGATTTCCATCCCGAGCTCGACGTTGCTGCGGACCCGGCGCCAGGGAAGAAGAGCGTCACGGGCGAACAGGAAGGCCGCGTCGTTGCTTCCGGGGCGCACCTCGTGGCCGTCGATGCGGACCTTGCCGCTGCGAGGCTTCAAGAGGCTGCCCACCATGCCGAGGGCCGTCGTCTTGCCGCAGCCAGACGGGCCCACAATGCTGACGAACTCGGAAGGTTCGATTCGCAGGTTGAAGTTGTCCAAGACCCGCACCGGCCGGTTGCCGTGGAGGAAGCTGTGGTTCACGTTCTCGAACTCGACGGAAACCCCTTTGGCTGCGGTGGGCTGCGCTGCCGTTTCAGTCACGACAGTCTCACTATCGCCGTTCGAGCGGAGGGTGGTATTGGGCATTATCGCTCCAGTCATTATGTGGGGGCCGACCCGGTTGGCAGTCTTCCTTGGCTGACGTTGCTGAGCCGGCACCAAGGATGATCACGCTGGAACAGCAAGAACATGAGGAAACCGGAAGGCTGATCCTGTGGTGCACGTCACCCACTGGTCCATGAATCGTTGAACACCTCGGCAAAAGAGTCAAGGAAAAGGCGGCCCATCCGGGGCTATCGCCTCGATAGCGATTAGGACATTGCTCCCGGTCGCGAATGGACGGAAGCTTTCTCAAACGCACCATTGCCACGAAGGCCCGCCGTGCGTGGGAACAGCCGCACACACAGGGCGCGCATCAATCAGGAGGACGTCGGATGACGAGCACAGTCACCACCACCCGCAAAAAGTCGGGCCAGACCACATTCGATTTCACCGGCCAGGTCGTCATCGTGACGGGCGCTTCCGGAGGCATCGGTTCGGCTCTTGCCGACAAGTTCGCCCAGGCCGGCGCTGATCTGGTGCTGCACGGGCGCAAGGCCGAGGCGCTCGAAGCGAAGGCCGCCCAGATCCGCGAACTCGGACGCAAGGCGGTCGTGGTTACCGGCAACATCAAGGAACCCGAGACCGCCGATGCGCTGGTCCGCGCCGCCCTAGAGGAATTCGGCCGCATCGACGTCCTCATCAACAACGCTGGCGGCAACTTCGCAGCACGCCTCGAAGACCTGTCCGCCAACGCCTGGAACGCGACGATCGGCACCAACCTCAGCGGCGCCTTCCACGCCTCGGTCGCTTGCCTCCCGGTCTTCGAGAAGCAGGGCGGCGGCAACATCGTCAACGTCGGCTCGGGTTCTGCGAACTACGCCCACCCGATGCGCGGCGCGTATGCAGCTGCCAAGGCAGGGCTTGCCTCGTTGACCAAGACCATGTCCTGGGAATGGGCAGACCGCGGCGTGCGCGCCAACTGTGTCGAGCCTGGCGCCACCCTGACCCCGTCTTCGCGCTTTTCCTCGCCGGACGTAGAGAAGTCCTTCGGTGAGTTCCTGGCCCTGGGCCGTGTAGGCCTGCCGGAGGAAGTTGCCGACGCCTGCCTGTACCTGTGTTCCGACGCTTCGAGCTTCATCACCGGAACGGTCCTGCAGGTCACCGGAGGACCGCACACCTCGTCGCCTTTGGACTCAAAGCTCGTCCGGGCGCCGCGCAATGCGTAACTCATCCAGCATTACCCAAGACTGCAAGGGAACGGGTTTGACATGAGAACGATCGCCAAGGCGGAAACTCTGCCCGCCTCCGCAGACTCGCCAGCCTACAATGACAGCACGATCCTCGCCGAGCGCCGCCGATCAAAGATCAAGCGGGAGCTGACCGTTTGGGCGCTGCGGATCGGCGCGCTCGTCGTCTTCGTCTTCGGCTGGGGCTTCGCGACCGGTCAGCGGATCGTGGATCCGACGCTGGTTTCGACCCCCAGTGAAGTCGGAAAGTCCTTTATCAAGCAACTGGGGGATGGAACCTTCTGGGTTGATGTGACCGCGACCTTCAGCGGCGCCATGGCCGGCTTGGTCGCCGGTGCGGCCTTGGGTATCCTGGCCGGCGTCATCTTCGCCCGCGTCGAGGTTCTGCATGTTGCGGCCAGGCCTTTTCTGACCTTGATGAACAGCCTTCCGCGCCCGGCACTGGCGCCGATCTTCATCCTCTGGTTCGGTCTGGGATTCGGCCCGAAGGCCCTTGTTGCCTTCAGCGTTGTGTTCTTCGTGCTGATGACCAGCACGATGGGTGCCTTGCAGAGCATCGACCACGACATCAAGCAACTGACTCAGTCGCTTGGTATGACGCGCAGGCAGCGCTTCTTCAAGATCGAACTGCCTTCGGCGCTGCCGTCCATCGTTGGCGGCCTGCGGCTTGGCGCGGTGTACTCGGTGCTCGGGGCAGTGGTCTCGGAAATGGTCGGCGCGTACACCGGCCTGGGCCAGCGGCTGGTCGTAGTGACAAACAACTTCCAGGTTTCGGAGACCTTTGCCATCCTGCTCGCGATGGGCTTCCTGTCGATGGTCCTGGACCTTTCCATCTCGGTCCTGCAGAAGCTCGTGACCAAGTGGACGCGATAGCCAGGCCTCGGCCCGGCAATCGTCCATATTAGAGCGGCATCGGCCGGGGCGACGCTGCCCTGGCCGGCGCCCGTTTAACGAAAAGGACGCCATGCACATCGTCGACACCGGCCAAGCAATTCCCGCCCACCAGGTGGACCACTCTCGGCTGTTCAGCCTGGCTGGCAGGTCCTATGTGGTCCTTGGCGCCGGCGGCGGGATCGGTGAGCACGTCAGCAGGACGGTCGTTGGAATGGGCGGCCGCGTCCTATGCGTGGACATCAACGAGGAGCCGGTGGCTGCGGTTGCAGGCTCACTGCACCCAGATACCTGGCCAGGGAACGAAGCAGCAGCGATGCGCAGGCACTGGCTGCCCGCCCGCTGCTCAGGCGGCTCGGCCAACCATTCGAAATAGCCGCAACCATCGTGTTCCTGTTGTCTCCGGCAGCTGGTTACATCACGGGCACAACCATCCCGGTCGAGGGCGGTTCCTTGTCCAGGGACTCAACGGGACTTGATGCCTTGCTGGGATGATTCCAGGGGGATGCGCGGCCGAAGCGCTTTGTGACCAACGAGGGATTCCCCCGTGGGGAGTGTGGGCGGAGTAACGTGGCCATCAGCGGCCTGTGGCCGTGACAGACAAGGAAAGGGCACCATGAGATTTGCGCAGCTGCGCTACCTGGAGGCAGCGCTTCGGACCGGTTCGTTCCGGCAAGCCGCCAAGGAACTTGATATCTCGCAGCCGACCATCACCAACCAAGTGCAGCGGCTCGAAGAGGATTTGGGCGTTATCTTGGTGACCCGCGGCGCCAAAGGCGTCCGGCCGACCTACGCGGCCGACAGGATCCTGCCCCACGTCGTCGCCGCAGTCCAGGCCGAGAAGATGCTGCGCGCCGAAGCCAGTGCGATTGGTGGGCTGAAACTGGGGACAGTCCGGCTCGGCACGGTGCCGGCCGCGTCCCAGACGATCCTTCCCCGGACGGTCAAACGCCTGCTGACCGAATTCCCCAACGTGCGTTTCGAGGTCGACGAGGGCCCGTCGAAGCACGTTGTCCGCGGCGTCCTCAGTGGCCAAATCGACGTGGGCCTGGTGACTCGCCTGCCCGGCATCGAGTTGACCCCGGCCGAGGACGCCTTGTTGCACCATATCGACCTGATCCAAGGCAGGCTGGTGCTGGCGGTACCTGAGGGACATCGGCTCGCCGAGAAGGACGACTTCCAACCGTCCGACCTGGAGGGTGAGCCGCTGATCTTCCCCGCGGAATCAAGCATCCTGCGTGTGGCGTGGGAACGGTTGCTCGAGGGCATCGAGGCGAGAATTGTCTACACCACGCCCAATGCGGAGGCATCGCAAGCCATGGTGCGCGCCGGCGTCGGCATCTGCATGGCGAACACGCTTCTCGATTCGACCGTAAGCGGAAACGGTGTTTCCCTCGTTCCGCTGCCCTTCGAGTGGGCGCATGCATGCACCTCTGCCATCGTCAGGAAAGACGAGGCCAGGTCCTCGGCCGTCCAGGCGTTCCTGCGCCTCCTGCGGGAAGCCGCCAAGACCTTCTAGCCGCGAGGCCGCCCCCAGGACGGCGGCCTCGCCGGGTTGGTGATGCCGCCGTCGTGGGGGCCATTCGCGCGCCCCCACGACGGCGGCTGGCACCTTCCCCATTCCGCTGACCCCGCTTCCGTACGGCCCCGTGTGCGCGCCGTCGCTGTGCCGTGTCCGCAGTTCTCCCGATAGCGCAGTGGTATCACCCTGCCACGGTTGGCGGCCTTCCCAGGGCCGGATTCACTCACGAGACTGAAATCACACCGGGCGTGACCGCTATCCGCCCGGATCCGACGTTCAGTGAGGTGCCCCCAGTTGTTAGTTGACACAGCCCAGACGAGTAGCCCCGACACCATCGTCGAGTTCATCGCCCAGGCCAAAAACAGAGAATCGGCCATGTTCACCGAAGCCGAAGGAAAATTCCTGCTTTCGACCTTCGGAATCGATACCCCTCAGGGTGTTGAGATCGAAGTCGGCCAGGAACTTCCCGGACATCTACGCGAACCCCTGGTCGTCAAGGCAATCTCGACGACGCTCGTGCACAAATCCGACGCCGGCGGAGTGCGTGTGGGGGTATCCCGCGCCGAGCTCAACAACGTTGCGCTGCAGATGCGCGGTAGCCTGGCCGAATTCGGGCACCAACTCGATGGCGTGCTTGTCGAAGAGATGGCGCCGGCCGGCCACGAAATCATTGTTGGGGCGGTCCGTGCGCCTGGACTCGGGTGGACCGTCATGGTCGGCCTCGGGGGTGTCCTCGTGGAGGTCTTCGAAGACGTGGCCTTCGGCCTGGCCCCGTTGTCCGAACCCCAGATCCTGGACATGTTGCAGGAACTGCGCGGCATGAAGGTGCTCGACGGCGCACGCGGCGGCGTGAAGGCCGACATTCCGGCACTGGTCACGCTGATCTCCCGCCTCGCCGGCCCCGAGGGCTTGCTGGCCGCATTGCCCGCGGACGTCGTCGAAATCGATCTGAACCCGGTCATCGTCTCCGGCACCCGCGCCGTGGCGGTCGACGCGCGCTTCGTGGTCGGTGCCCAGGACGCCACCGGAGCGCAAGCCTCCGCGACCGGGAACGGCCAGGCCACCGATTTCTCCCCGCTCTTCCACCCACGCCGCATTGCGGTCCTTGGGGCCAGCGGCAAGCGCCCGAACCTCGCCAACCGGTTCATCCGCAACCTCCGCGCCGGCGGCTTCGACGGCACCATCGTGCCCGTCCACCCGGCCGCCGACGAGATCGAAGGCCTGCCCACCGTCGCCTCGCTCGCCGATGTGAACGAAACCCTTGACTACGCTTTTGTGGCGCTGCCCGGGGCGAGGGTTGCCAAGGCCCTAGGCCAGGGCGCCGGCAAGGTGCGTTTCGCCCAGGTTGTTTCCAGCGGTTTCGGCGAGGTCGAAGAGGGCAAGGACCTCGAATCCGCGCTTGTTGCAACGGTGCGCGAGGCGGGCATCCGCCTGATCGGTCCGAACTGCCTCGGGACCCACGCCTCGGCAGGAAAACTTTCCTTCGTCCCGGAGGCCCCGCTGACGCCGGGAACCACGGCCGTGGTCTCCCAGAGCGGCGGACTGAGCGTAGACATCCTACGGGTCGGCGCCGCCAGCGGCATCGATTTCCACTCCGTGGTCAGCATCGGCAACGGCGCCGATGTCAGCGCCGCCGAACTCGTCTCATCCCACCTGGGCAACGACGAAGTCCACGTCATCGGCCTGTACCTGGAGTCCCTCGGCATTGCCCGCGAGGTACTGGATGTGCTCAGCGCTGCCGAAACCCGCAAGCCTGTGGTGCTGCTGGCGGGCGGTCGCACCAGCGGCGGATCGCGCGCCGCCACCAGCCACACCGGCGCCCTGGCAGGCAACCACCGGCTGTGGCCGGCCATCGCCCGGCAGGCCGGAATCACCCTCGTTGATTCGCTCGCCGACTTCGCAACCGCGCTTCATGCCCTCTCGACCGTTGACCTGAGCGTCAAGCCGAACGGCAACGAAGCCGTCCTGTTCGGCAACGGCGGCGGAGCCAGCGTGCTCGGCGCCGACGCACTTGACCGGCAGGGCATTTCCACCAGCCCGCTTCCGGAATCGGTTACCGCCGAACTGGAATCCCTTGAGGTTCCGCCGGGCAATGGGTTCCACAACCCGATCGATGTGCCGGCCGGAACGCTGGCCGTCAAGAGCGGCGGCGTTGCTGCGGACATTCTCAAGGTAGTCCTGGCAGGCAGCGAACCCGCGGTGCTGATCACCCACCTGAACGTGGGCATCATTCAGCGCAACCTCGGGGCCACCCACGGCGACGTGACAGGAACCATTATCGACTCTATCGCCGCGGCCCGCGACGAATCACAGTCAAACACCCACCAGCTCTTGGTGCTGAAATCCGATGGTAGCGACGGAACCGGCGACATGGTCAAGGCCTACGCCCGGCGCGCACGCCGGATCGGCATCCCGGTCTTCGGAGCTTTCGAAGACGCGGCGCTGGCCTCGCGGGCAGTGCTCGAACAGAGCAAGCAGATCCACCAGGCGTCGCTCGGCGCAGACGGAAGGCAGTAGAGATGACAACCGAAGCAGTCAAGACCGACGTGGTCGACATCGGGGAGACCAAGCTCACCCGCGAGCAGGAGCACGAGAAGAAGCGTGCAGCGGCATTGGCCATGGGTGGCGCCAGGAAGCTTGAAGACCGCGCAGCCAAGGGCGAGCTGAACGCACGCGAGCGCATCGCGCTGCTGCTGGACCCGGGAACCTTCCGCGAGAGCGGTTTGTTCGTGACCTCGGCCGTTCCGGCGGACCGCGACAAGACCCCTGCCGACGGCAAGATCACCGGTACCGGCGAGGTTGACGGCCGGCGCGCGAGTGTTGTTGCCTACGACTTCACTGTCAAGGGATCATCGTCTTCCCCGATCAGCAACAAGAAGATGGCCCACTTCAAGGAACTGGTTGTCAAGACCGGCCAGCCGCTGGTCTACCTCTCCGAGTCCACGGGCGTTCGCATGCCCGACGCCATGGGCGGCACCGGCATGGGCAGCGCCAGTGGCAAGACCCGGTTCCTGCGCCAGCGCGAAAGCCCGTGGGTGTCCGCGGCCTTTGGTTACTGCTTCGGGTCGGCCGCCTGGCACACCGTAGCTGCCGACTTCGCGGTTTTTCGCAAAGGCAGCGTGCTGGCTGTCTCCAGCCCCGGCCTCGTCAGCCGCGCCACGGGCCAGCAGGTCGACGCCCAGGAACTCGGTGGCTGGAAGGTTCACGCCGAGGTCACGGGTTACGCCGACGCGGTGGCCGAGACCGACCAGGAAGCCATTGAACTGGTCCGCCGGTTCCTCTCCTATCTGCCCTCGCACAATGGCGAGACCCCGCCGCTCGCGCCGATTCCACAGGGATCCGGCGAGCGTGCGGAGGAGATCAAGTCGATCGTCCCCGAATCCCGCACCCAGACCTACGACGTGCGCAAGGTCATCGACATCGTCGCCGACACCGGCTCCGTGTTCCCCATCAAGGCCCGCTACGGCAAGTCCCTGGTGACTTCCCTGGCTCGCATCGGCGGCCAGTCGGTCGGCATCATCGCCAACAACCCGATGTTCAAGGGCGGCGCGCTGGACGGTGCCGCCTGCGACAAGGCGACCAGTTTCCTGGTCCTCTGCGACTCCTACAACATCCCTGTGGTCATGCTCGTGGACCAGCCGGGCTTCCTGATCGGCCTCGAGGCCGAGCGGAGCAAGGTTGCCGGCAAGATCATCAACTGGATGAACGCTCTTTCGCTGGTCACCGTGCCGAAGATCGCGGTCACTATGCGCAAGAACTACGGCCAGGCCCTGATCAACATGGGTGGCGGCGGCACCGCTGACGCCACCGCCGGCTGGTGGTCTTCCGAGGTCAGCTTCATGGATCCGACCTCGGCTGTCTCCGTGGTCCACGGCATCACCCCCGAAAGCGACCCCGAGATGTACGAGTTGCGCCTCGCGGAGATGAACAAGGGCACCACCGCCTATGACGTCGCCCAGGTCTTCGGCTTCGAGCAGGTCATCGATCCGTCCGAAACGCGCGAGTTCATCCTCGGCGCCCTGAAGGACCACTACCGGGCCCGGAGCAACGGCGTGGGCGAACACCTGTTGCGCACCTGGCCGACGAGCTTCTAAGGAGAGATCACCGTGAATTCATTTCCGGAAAGCCTGCTGATCGCCAACCGCGGCGAAATCGCCCGACGCATCATCAAAACGGCAAACCGCCTCGGCGTCCGTACGGTAGCGGTCTACCACAAGGTCGATGCCGGCCTGCCATACGTTTCGGAGGCCTCAGTGGCCATCGAGCTCAAGGGAGACGTTCCTGTGCAGTCCTACCTTGACCGCGGGCAGATCATCGCGATCGCCAGGGAAGCAGGAGCCACCGCCATCCACCCCGGCTACGGGTTCCTGGCGGAAAACGCCGGGTTTGCCCGCGAGGTCGCCGACGCCGGCCTGACCTGGGTGGGCCCTTCGGCCGACGTCATAGAGGTCATGGGCGACAAGGTCGAGTCCCGCCGGGCCGTCGCGGCTGCAGGCGTGCCGATCAGCGGCGACGCCGGTGCGGCCCTGAAGACCGGCGAGGAGGCCGTCGAGGAAGCAGGACGCGTCGGCTACCCAGTAATGGTCAAGGCCTCCGCCGGCGGCGGCGGCATCGGCATGGCCGTGGCCCACGACGCTGACGAACTGCGCAAGGCTTTCGAGAACACCAAATCGATGTCCGAGCGCAGCTTCGGCTCCGACCGCGTCTTCGTCGAGCGCTTCGTCGAGTCCGCACGCCACGTCGAGATCCAGGTCCTGGGCCTGAACGACGGCACCATCGTTGCCTTGGGGGAGCGCGATTGCTCCACGCAGCGCCGCCACCAGAAGCTGATCGAGGAATCCCCGGCGCCGCACCTGGCTCCGGAAACCCGCGCGCGGCTCATCGAATCGGCCATCGCGGCCGCAGGCTCGGTCGGCTACCGCAACGCTGGCACCGTCGAGTTCTTGCTCGACACCCGCACGGGCGAATTCGTCTTCCTCGAGATGAACACCCGCATCCAGGTCGAGCACCCGATTACCGAGCTCACCCACGGCATCGACTTGATCGAGCAGCAGCTGAGCATCGCGGCTACGGGCACTACCACGGCGGACTTCAACCCGGTGTTCCGCGGACATGCGATCGAGCTGCGCATCTGCGCCGAGGACCCCAAGAAGTTCTTCCCGCGCCCGGGCCCGATCGACAGCTGGATTGAACCAAGCGGTGAGGGAATCCGCGTGGATTCCGGCTACGCCGCCCGCACCGAGGTCACCGCACACTTCGACTCGCTGATCGCCAAGGTCTGCGTGTACGGGGAATCCCGGGAGGACGCACTGGCCCGGGCCATTAAGGCCTGCCAGGACTTCGAGATCGAGGGACTGGTCACCAACCAGCCCTTCCTTGAGGAGATCCTCTCCGATGAGGAATTCGCTGATGGGCGGTACGACACCGGCCTCGTGGAACGTATCCAGCAACGACTCAAAGAACGGGCCAAGCTGGCCAAAAGGAGTGCATGAAGATGGCAGAGACAATTCAGGCAGAAATGGGCGCCAGCGTATGGAAAGTTCTCGTGGCGCCGGGGGATCGCGTAGAGGAAGACGACGTCTTCATGATTCTTGAAGCCATGAAGATGGAGATCCCGGTAACGGCAGAGGACTCAGGCACTGTCTTGGCCGTCCACGTGTCCGTGGGCGACGTGGTCGCTCCTGGACAGGCGCTGATCAATTTCGAGGCGGAGTAAGACATGTCGATTCCCAGCGCCCTGAAAGCGTGGTCCGTCATGGAACTCGGTGAACCGGTCGATGCCCTCCAGCTTGTCGAACGCCCGGTGCCAGACCCGGGCGCCGGGCAGGTGCTCGTGCGCGTCCTTGCCTCTGCCGCCAACTTCCCGGATGTGCTGATGTGCCGCGGGGTGTACCAGGTCAAGCCGGAGCTGCCCTTCACCCCCGGTCGCGAAGTCTGCGCCGAGGTTGTCGCCGCCGGGCCGGGCGTTACCCGTGCGGCGGTGGGCGACCGGGTGTTGGGCCTGACTACGCTTCCGTATGGCGGATTCGCCGAGTACGCGCTCATGGACCAGGACAAGGTGCACCAGGCCCCCGCCTCGCTCGATGACGCGCAGGCTTCCTGCCTGTTCATCGGCTACCAGACCGGATGGTTCGGGCTGCACCGGTTGGCCAGGATCCAGCCAGGCGAGACGCTGCTGGTCCACGCCGCCGCAGGCGGGGTGGGCAGTGCCGCGATCCAGCTCGGCAAGGCAGCCGGCGCGACTGTCATCGGCGTCGTCGGTGGCGCGGCCAAGGCCGAATACGCAAGGAAGCTCGGCGCCGACCTGGTGATCGACCGCCGTACGCAGGACTTCGTCGGGCAGGTCAAGGTTTTCACCGGCGGCAAAGGCGCGGACGTCATCTACGACCCGGTCGGCGGAAAAACCTACCAGCGCTCCACTAAGTGCATCGCCTTCGAAGGCCGGATTATTGTGGTCGGTTTCGCCGGCGGGGAGATCCAGTCCGCTGCCTTGAACCACGCGCTGGTGAAGAACTACTCGATCATCGGCATCCACTGGGGCCTTTACAACACCAAGAACCCTGCGGCTGTCGATGAATGCCACCGTGAACTGACCAGACTGGCGAACGCAGGTGCCATCGACCCCTTCGTCAGCGAGAGATTCACTTTGGACAGCGTGCCTGCGGCGCTTCAGCGGCTCGCAGACGGAAAGACCGTTGGCCGGGTCGTCATGGAACACGCCGGGACCGAGCAGTAGGAATCCGCATCAACGAGGCACCTGGCACAGCCATGTCCGCCAGGCATGAATCCACTACAAAGGAGTAGCAATGTTTGAGTTACAGAAAGACGGATCGCCCTTCGGGGATCTGCTGGCGTTGGATGGCGGAGTCTCACGACGGGCGCTGTTGCAGTATTTCGGCCTCGGTGCTGCAGCGATTGGCTCGGCCTCATTTCTGACGGGGTGTGGGGGCGGCGGAAGTTCGGCTTCCGCGGCCGAGCCCCAGAAATTCGCAATCGCTTCCTTCCCTGGCGACGCGTACTTGCTTGATGCAATTAATCTTGCCAACAAGGATTACGCAAGGCACCAACTGGATGTCCCGAAGCATCTGAGCCCACAAAGCGGCGTCCAGGCATACCAGTTGCTGGTTGCCGGCGCCGTCGACGCGTATGCTTCGGACACGCTGCTGCTGATGGCAACCCACGCGAACAGTTCGAAAGGCAAGCGCCCGCTGCTCGTAGGGTTCCGGACCCTCGAAACGACTTACGGGATCGTCGGCAGCAAGGAGCTCAACTGGCCCGGGTCCGGGGCCCGCTTCGAAGAGAAGATTGGTTCCCTGAAGGGCAAGCGCATTGGCGTCTCGAGCGTCGGTTCCGGCGGCGACCTGCAATTGAAGCTCGCCCTTGAGTTGGCAGGCATGAAGTACAACGACGTCACGGTGCTTGCTGTTGGCCCGACTGCGCAGGCGATTCCAAACCTGAATGGCGGACGCATCGATGCATACGTCACGGTCCAATGGACTGCAACGCGATTCGTCGCCCAGGAGACCGGTGGGAAGGTCCTGATCGACTTCGCAGAAGCGGACGTGCCCGAGCTAATGCGCAACCAGGCTGTGGTCGCGATGGGTGTCCGCGAGGAAATGGTGCAACAGCATCCGGATGTCGTCAAGAACTGGTTGGCAGCCCAGGATGATGCCAGCAAGTGGATCATCGGGAACAAAGCGGCGGCGGCCGACTTGCTCAACACCTCCGGGCTTGGCGGCAAGGCGCCAGCCATCGCTGCGGCCTATGTCGACCACTACGCGAGCGACGTGGCACCCAAGCTCAAACCGACTTTCAAAGCAACGCGGGAGACTGTCGACCACATGGCTCAACTTGCGCTGCGTTTTGGAAGCGTCAAGGAAGGCGACATTACCTACGAGGCCCTCGTTCCGGAGTTCGCCCGGGCATGAGTGACGCGATGCAGACAGCAAAGGACAGCGGAGTGACGACCCGCCATGAATCTCCCGCCGGTCTCGACCTTGATCGGCTGAAGGATTGGCTGGTGGTGAAGTGCCCCGGGCTTGTCCAAGGGGAGCTCTCGGCCAGTCTGATCCAAGGTGGAAAGTCGAACCTGACCTATGAGCTAACCGACGGGAATCACCGGTGGATTGTGCGCCGGCCCCCGCTGGGTAAGATCATGGCCACCGCCCACGACATGCGCCGTGAGTACAAGGCAGCCGATGCGCTTCGACACACGGACGTTCCGGTGGCCAGGATGATTGCCTACTGCGACGACAACGACGTCCTGGGTACCGATTTTTACTTAATGGAGCGGATCGCCGGCGTGCCGTACAGGTACGCCGACGAGATCACGCCGCTCGGCGAGGCACGCACGCGGGCCATCGGGACCGAGCTAGTGCGTACCCTGGCAAAGCTGCACCGGGTGGATCCCTCCGCGGTCGGCCTGAATCACTTCGGTAGGCCCGATGGGTTCCTCGGCCGGCAGGTGAAGCGCTGGAAGCAGCAGCTTGATGCATCCTTCACCCGCGAACTTTCAGGTGCGGACAAACTTTACGAAAAGCTCGCCGCCGCGGTGCCCTCCGTGTCCGCCTCGGGCATCGTCCACGGGGACTTCCGTCTGGACAACGTGTTGATGGGCGCCAACGACCTGCCGGCCGCAGTCATCGACTGGGAGATGGCCACGCTCGGGGACCCGCTGCTGGACTTGGCGCTGATGCTGACCTATCAGCGGCGCGCACGGATCGTGGCAGCCCGGGCGTCGACGGACCCGGCCACCTACGAGGTGACAATGGCGCCCGGCTACCCCTCCGAGGAAGAGATCATGGCGCTTTACGAGGCCGAGAGCGGCCGCTCCCTTGACGGATTCGGATTCTACCTGGGACTGGCCTGCTTCAAGCTCGCTGGTATTTCCGAAGGCGTCCGCTACAGACACATCAACAGGCAAACCGTTGGCGAGGGCTTTGAAGACAGCGGCAGCACTGTGCCCTTGCTGCTGGGACTCGGGCTCGAATCACTCAAGGAGTACAAGTAGATGGAATTCTCAACAGACGAGCGGACAGAGCTTCTGAAGAAGGAGCTTGTCGACTTCATGTACGCGCACATTTACCCGGCCGAAGCGGCATACCAGGAAGAGCTGGAAAACCTCGAGAACCCGTATGCGTGGTCGGAGTCGCCCATCCTGCAGAAGTTGCGGGCCGAGGCACGCCGCCGTGGCCTGTGGAACCTGTTCCTACCCGGCGACGAGGGGGCAGGGCTGACCAACGTACAGTACGCCCCGCTTGCCGAAATCACCGGTCGCAGCCGGATTCTCGCCCCGGCGGCCCTGAACTGCTCGGCCCCGGACACCGGCAACATGGAATTGTTGGCCGAGTTCGGGACCAAAGAGCAGAAGGAGAAGTGGCTCAAACCCTTGCTCGACGGGCAGATTCGTTCGGCCTTTGCGATGACGGAGCCAGCCGTCGCCTCCTCCGACGCGACCAACGTAGAGACAAGCATCGTGCGCGACGGCGACGACTACGTGATCAATGGCCGTAAATGGTTTATCACCGGCGCGATGAACCCCAACGCCAAGATCTTCATCGTGATGGGCAAGACCGATCCCACCGGCGAGCGGCACCGCCAGCAGAGCCAGATCCTGGTGCCGCGCGATACCCCCGGGGTCGAAGTCAAGCGGGCCATGAAGATCTTCGGGTACGAGGACCACTACAACGGCGGCCACGCCGAGATCGTGTTCACGAATGTCAGGGTCCCGGCAGGGAACCTCATCGGCGGCGAGGGCGACGGTTTCGCGATTGCCCAAGCGCGCCTGGGCCCCGGCCGCATCCATCACTGCATGCGTGCAATCGGCATGGCCGAGCGCGCCATCAAGATGATGTGCGAACGTGCCGACGAGCGTATTGCATTCGGCAAGCCCCTGAGCGAGCAGGGGGTGATCCGTGACTGGATCGCCGAATCCCGCGTCCGCGTCGAACAGCTGCGCCTGATGGTCCTCAAGACTGCCTGGCTCATGGACACAGTCGGCAACAAGGGCGCCCACACCGAAATCCAGGCCATCAAGATTGCCACCCCGTCCACCGTTGAATGGATCCTCGACAAGGCCATACAGGTACACGGCGCAGGCGGGCTCTCGCAGGACTTCTTCCTGGCCTCGGCCTTCGCCTATGCGCGCACCCTCAGGTTCGCCGACGGCCCGGACGAGGTGCATAAGAACGCCCTGGCCCGCAATGAGCTGAAGCGCCAGCGCGCGCGACGCAAAGGATAACGACGCAACTCCTAAGCGGGTTCAACGTCCCCTTCACCACAACCCGTGGTGAGGGGGACGTCGGCGTGTCCGGAGAATTCATGGGAAAACGCTGTCAAGGGCCAAACCGTCACAATGCGCCTATCGCCTCGATAGGCCGCGCGAGATTGCTTGTGTACGGCCCCGTTGCGCATGATCTTGATATGACTACTACTTCCGATTCGCTCAGCGTCGACGAATCCTTGACCTCCAGGCCCGCTGCCGGTCATCCTGGAATCCAGTCCCTCCGGGTCGCGCGGAAGGAAGTCATCGCGGACGGTGTTGTGCAGTTGCGACTCGAGGAACCGCACAACGGCCGCGTCCCTGACTGGGCACCGGGTTCACACATCGAACTGGTACTCCCGACCGCTGACGCGGGATCCCTCTCGCGCCATTACTCCCTGTGCGGCGACCGCCGCGACCCGCACGCATACGAGGTCGCGGTCCTGAACGAACCGAACTCGAAAGGCGGTTCGCGCTACATCCATGACCAGCTCGCCGTCGGAGACATGCTCACAGTTGGAACTCCACGGAATAACTTCCCGCTGTCCCAGGCGACCCGCTACGAATTCATTGCCGGCGGCATCGGGATCACGCCGATCATGACCATGATCGTCGCCGCGGAGCAACTCGGCATCGACTGGCACCTGCACTACGGTGGGCGCACGCGTGCCTCGATGGCGTTCCTGGACGAGCTGGCCCAGTACGGCGACAAGGTCACCGTCTGGCCGCAGGACGAGAACGGCCACCTGAACCTCGCATTCCTCAATGAACCGCTCGACGGCGGAAGGGTTTACTGCTGTGGACCGGAGCCGTTGCTGAACGCAGTGGCCGGTGCCGCTGCCGCCTGGCCGTCTTGGGCGGTGCGTTTCGAGCGCTTCGTCCCGGCGACGCTCCCGGCCCCGGTGCGGACCGAGCCGTTCGAGCTTGAACTGGCCCTCTCCAAGAGGCGAATAACCGTCGGGACCGAGGAGACGGTTCTTTCGGCGTTGAGCGACGCCGGAGTCCGGGTGCTCTCATCGTGCAACGAAGGCGTGTGCGGCACCTGTGAGGTTGGCGTCCTGCGAGGCACCCCGGAGCACCGTGACTCGCTGCTCAATGAGGCGGAGCGCGCCAAGAACGACCGAATGTTTGTATGTGTCTCACGCGCGATCACCGATCGCCTCGTGCTGGATCTTTAGGAGATACCCGATGTCGACAGCAACGAAGTGCCCCGTCAACCACGGAACGATTCCGGTCCTCGACGATGACCCGTTCTCGCCGGAAATCCTGGAAAACCCCTTACCATTTCAAGAGCGCTTGCGCGAGGCGGGCCCCGTGGCGTTCCTGTCCAAGTACAACGCCTATGCGATCGGACGATATGCGGACCTCTCTGCCGCCGTCGCGAACTGGCAGGAGCTGACCTCGGGATCCGGTGTGGGGCTCAACGAGCCTTGGCGCGCCCGTGGCCTCCTGCAGATGGATCCGCCGCAGCACGACGCGCCGCGCGAAGTGCTGCAGGAGATCCTTTCCTCGCGGGTCCTGCGCTCGATGAAGGACGCCTGCTTGGAGGTAGCCAGAGGGCTGGTTGAGGACCTGCTGGCGGGCACAGGCCCTGGCGGGCAGGTCGAGGTCGATGGCCACGGCGACATCGGTTCGAAGCTCCCGGTGAACTTCTTCCCTGAGGCTTCCGGCATCGACGAGGAAGACCGCGAAAACCTGGTGCCCTACGCCGACCACATCTTCAACGCGTTAGGTCCCGACAACGAGCTCGTGGAGCAGGGCAAGTGCAAGGCCGCCGAATACAGCGAGTGGGCCACCGCCAAGTGCCAGCGCGACTCGTTGAAGCCAGAGGGTTTCGGCGCCGATATCTGGGCCGCTGCCGACCGCGGCGATATCCTGCACGAGCAGGCCCCGCTGCTGACCCGCTCGCTGCTCTCAGCCGGGGTGGACACCACCGTCTACGGGATTTCGGGGATGCTCTACGCCTTTGCCTCCAACCCGGAACAGTGGGAGGCGCTTCGCAAGAACCCCAACCTGGCACGTGTTGCCTTCGACGAATCGTTGCGCTGGGAATCCCCTGTCCAGCAGATCTTTCGCAAGACCTCCACGGACGTCACCATCGGCGGAAGGACTATTCCCGAGAGCAGCAGGGTCATGCTGTGCTTCGCCGCGGCAAACCGCGATCCGCGGCGCTGGGATAACCCGGACAAGTTCGACCTCTCCCGCGACCCCTCCGGGCATCTGTCGTTCGGCATGGGCATTCACCAGTGCGTCGGCCAGCATGCAGCCCGCCTCCAGGCTGCGTCGCTGCTCGAACAATTGGTGCCCCGGATCAAGAGCATTGAGCTTGCCTCGGCTATCGGCCGCCACCACAACAACACCCTGCGCGGTTGGGACTCGGTTCCGCTGCGGCTGACGCTCGCCTAGAACAGTTGAAAGAGCCGTATGCCGACGTCGGGGTCAAACGCTCCCGACGTCGGCATGCGGCTTATTGACGTGCCCGCGGCCCGCGCTGGACTTTCGAAAACGAAGGAGCTGAACAAATGACCGCTGCCGATGAAACTGCCCGGCTCCACCAACTGACACTGGCAGAAGCCGGGGAGCTCATCGGATCAGGCCAACTGTCCCCGGTGGAGTACGTCGAGGCGTTGATCGGGCGAGCCTATGCCGTCGACGGCCAGGTGCAGGCATACGTCACCCGGACCTTTGAGACCGCACGCAGCGGGGCGCGCGAGGCGGCCGCAGAGATTGCCGCCGGCAGGTATCGCGGTGTTCTGCATGGTATTCCCTTCGCGCTGAAGGATTGTTTCAACACCGCGGGCATCCTGACCACTGGGCACTCCCGCGTACTGCAAGATAATGTGCCGGTCCGGGACGCTGCCGTGACCGCGCGGTTGAGGGAGGCCGGCGCACTGCTCATGGGCAAGCTGGCGCTCCACGAGTTCGCCCATGGCGGGCCGTCGTTCGACGTGCCCTGGCCGCCACCGCGGAACCCATGGAACCTGAGCCGGGTCACCGGAGGGTCTTCGAGTGGTTCCGCGGCCGCGATCGCGGCGGGGATGGTCCCGGCAAGCATCGGCACCGATACCGGCGGTTCCATCCGTGTGCCCGCCTCCCGCTGCGGCATTACCGGTCTGATGCCCACCACAGGGCTGGTGGGCCGCTCGGGGGTGATTCCCCATTCACATACGTTCGACCGCATCGGTCCCATGGCGAGAACCGCCGAGGACTGTGCGATTCTGCTCCAGGCCATAGCCGGCCACGACCCGGCCGACCCAGCCAGCGTGGCCCGCGGCGTTCCGGACTACCGGGGTGCCCTGACCGGGGACTTGCGTGGACTGCGGATCGGGGTGTTACGGCACAACTGGGAGGAAGAAGTCCGGACCGGGGCGGACGAGCGCCGGGCCATGGAGGAGGCCCTTGGTGTTCTTGCGGACCTGGGTGCCACGCTGGAGGACTGCCGGATCCGGCCAATGCGGAGCTACGGCGACATCAAGACCATCATTGCCGAAACCGAGGTGTTCAATGTGCACCAGCATGAGCTGATCACCCGGCCCGTTGATTTCGGCTCGGACATTCTGGCCCGCATGCTGCCGGCCGTTCTGTTCACGGCCAACGACCTCATCCGGGCGGGCAGGGAACACCAACGGGCCGTCGCGGAGATGGGACCACTGTACGGGCGCTTCGATGCCTTCATCACCATCTGCGCGGGCGAGGCTCCGGCCTTCTCCGCGCATGACCCACTGGACTTTTGGAAACAGGCCAACCACTACACCGCGGCCAACGTCACCGGCCAGCCGGTCCTCGCGCTGCCGAACGGCTTCGGTCCCGACGGGTTGCCGCTAGGCATGCAGATCCTCGGCCGGCCCTTCGGTGAAGCGACGGTTCTGCGAATCGGCCATGCATACCAGCTGGCTACAGGATGGCACCGGCAACACCCCCAATTGGCCGACAACGCCGTTGCACCGTCGGTGGAGGAGCCCGCCTTGACGCCGGTTACCCCCGCGGAAGCCAACGCAGTCCTGCGCAAGGCGTGCCGTGCGGCGGCAGGCCGTGCCGGACTCGTTCTGGGGGAGCGGATGTTTGAACAGTTGGTTGAAGGCGCGCCGTACGCCTTGGCGATGGCCGAACGGATGCCACGTGACCATCTGTACGCCGAGGCGCCGGCCAACGTGTTCTCCCTCCGCTCACGGTAAAACTTGCCCCGCCCTCACCATGCCGCCGCCAGGTGGCCGTCGAAAGGTAAGCACTTGAAGGAAACCACCGAATATCTGTGGCTCGTCCAGCTCGATATCCCGGAGGAATTCGAAGATGAATTCAATCGCATCTACAACACCGAGCACGTTCCGTTCATCGCCAAAGTCCCCGGTGTGCTGGGCGTCCAGCGGTATGTCCTGGAGCGGTCCAACGCAGGCATCCAGCGGTACGCCACGCTCTACCGCGTGGACTCCCCGGACCTGCCGCAAACGGAGGCGTGGAAAGCCGCCTCCGCGCAGGGCGATTGGGCGTCGAAGATCAGGCCGCACACGGCCAACGCCTCGTTGTCGATGTTCCGGGCAATTCCCTAGGCGCGCCGGCTCCGTGGCTACGTCAGCGATTCCCGAGGCCCCACTCCGAAACAACCCGAAAGACAGGCCATGACACTCACCCTCGCCCAGGCAAATCTCGTCATCGCACACGCCATCGAAAAGGCCCAGGAACTGGATATCAGGATCAGCGTCTCGGTCTGCGACGCCGGAGGCCGGCTGCTCGCCTTCGGGCGGATGGACGGCGGGCACTGGGGCGCAGGCTACGGTTCCCTGGGGAAGGCCGTCGCCTCCGCCGGGTTTGCCAAACCCAGCGGCCTGCTCGCAGAACGGGCGGCTGCGCCGATCATGCAGGGCATCGCCCAGGCCGAAGGGGGCCACATCTTCTATGCCAAAGGCGCGGTCCCGATCTTCAGTGGCGGCGTCCTTGTCGGTGCCTGCGGCGTGGGCGGCGGAACGGGCGAACAGGACGAGGAATGCGCCGGCGCCGGTGCCGCCGCACTGAAAGGCTGAACCTTCCGGTCCAGGCCCCACGGAATCGAAAATCGGTGCAGGGAGCGCGCACAAGAATTTGCCCAGCAAACGCGAGAAGGATGTATCAATGATCCACGAAATCCGTACTTACCAGGTGGCTTCGGAGAATGTGCCGGAGTTTGAGCGGCGATTCGGCGCCGGCTATGTTGACCGTGCCGCGTTCTCGCCTTTGGCGGGCTTCTGGCGCACCACGGACCAGCCGGTGAGCGAAGTGGTCCACGTGTGGCCCTACGAGGACCAGGCCGAGCGCACCGAGGTGCGGGCCCGCGCCGCCCAGCACCCGAACTGGCCTCCGGCAACGGGTGGATTCGTCAACCGGATGATGGTGGAATTGGTCGTCCCTTTCGACTTTGTTGAAGAGCGGGCACCCGGCGCCATCGGGCCCGTTTTTGAAATCCGGTACGACTACTTCATCGTCTCCGAACTTCGCGCCGCCGGCGAGGCATGGTCCAATGCGATTAAGGAGCGCAGCCAGCACGACTCGCTCGTTCTGGCCGGGCGGTTGGAATTCGGTCAGACCAACGGGATCGTCCAGATCTGGGCGCACCCCGACGGGAAGAAGCGTGCGAGTGGAGCCATTGGAGCCGAAGCAATGCCTCCGGTTGATGGTCCGGTGCCGACATCCACGATGGTGAAGCGCCTGGCGCCGTCGGTATTTTCGCCGTTGCAGTAGGGGAGTCGGAGCGACCTACAGCCAGCTAAGGCCTGCCCAGGGTATGGAACAGGTGCCTGCGCTCTTTTTGAGGCTGGGCAAGTACTTAAGTTTCCTTGGAGCTGAAATCGACGAACGGCACGCGCGCTTCTTGGTCTCTGGGTTCCGGTCCCGGCAAGGAGGTCGAAGTTGGATCGTCTCGTGTGATCGGCCCAATCGTGGGCGCCTACAACACTCCTTCGACGAATTTAGGAAAATGTAAAGTCCGAAATACCCGAATTTGGATATGTGTGGAAGTCGATGCGTTGTGAACCAAAGGGGTGAGAAGAGGCGCGAGATCCCGCGCAGATGGTGACGGCACGCACGGGACGTCGCCATGGTGCAAGAATGCGGTCATGAGCAATGACGATCTCAGGCCTGTCTATTTTCTTTCCGACAGCACAGGCATCACCGCGGAAACGCTCGGCAACACACTGTTGACGCAGTTCCCCGCAAACAATTTTGACCGCATCACAGTCCCTTTCATCACGACCATTGAGCAGGCCAGGACCGTGGCCGGTACCATCGACGGGCTCGCCGATGCTGGCCTGCGTCCGATCGTCTTTTCGACTGCGGTCAGCAGCGATATCCGCCATGTCTTGGCGACGTGCAAGGGAATCATCGTCGATCTCATCGGGGCTCATCTCGGGCAATTGGAGGAAGCACTCGGTTCGCTGGCCAGTGGCGAACCCGGCAGGGCCCACGGCTTGGGCAACGCGGAGCGGTATCAATCCCGGATGGCCGCGGTGGAGTACGCCATGGAACACGACGATGGGCAGAGCCTCCGGGCGTTGGAAAAGGCCCAGGTTATTCTGGTAGCCCCGTCGCGTTGCGGCAAGACCCCAACCACCATGTACTTGGCTCTTCAGCACGGCATATTCGCGGCGAACTTCCCTCTCGTGGACGAAGACTTTAAACGTGAGGGCCTACCCAAGCCTCTTCGGCCCTTCGTTGAGAAGTGTTTCGGCCTCTCATCCAACCCGCTGCGCCTAAGTCAGATCCGCACCGAACGACGTCGCGGTTCAGCATACGCTTCACTCCGGCAGTGCGGCTTCGAGTTGCGCAGCGCCGAGCAACTGTATGTATCCCACAGAATCCCATACTTGAATTCCGCGACGGTATCCGTGGAGGAAATGGCCGCTACCATCCTTCAGCGAATGAATCTGAAACATTAGAAAAGCGTGTACACCCTGATGTGTCACGGCCCACATCTGGTGGAAACTACACTGACAACCTGCCATGGTGTAGAGAAATGTGCCTCCATCCATCCGTGCGGGCTGGGTGGCCCCCGTGCACGCCATCAACTGCAAAGGAGCAGTAACTATGACGAATGACATCCTGTGGTTTTCCGAGCTCGGGCTCAAGGACCTGGACCGGGTGGGCGGAAAGAACGCCTCTCTCGGTGAAATGGTCCGCAATTTGACCTCAGCCGGGGTCCAGGTCCCGGACGGCTTCGCCACAACAGCTGACGCGTACCGCAACTTTCTGGCGGATTCCGGCCTGGACCAGAAGATCGCCGACCGGCTGGTCGGCTTGGACACCGACGACGTGACAGCCCTTGCCTCTGCCGGACAGGATATCCGGTCCATGATGCGTGAGACGCCGTTCCTGCCGGACTTTGAGGAGCAGATCCGGAGCTCCTTCCGGACGCTGGTGGACAAACACGGCGGTGCCAAGGACCTCTCCTGGGCCGTCCGATCCAGCGCTACCGCGGAAGACCTTCCTGATGCATCGTTCGCCGGGCAGCAGGAGACCTTCCTGAACGTCCGCGGCATCGACAACATCCTGCTTGCGATCAAGGACGTGTTCGCGTCCCTCTACAACGACCGGGCCATCGCTTACCGCGTGCACCACAAGTTCGAACACGCCGACGTGGCACTCTCCGCTGGCGTTCAGCGCATGGTGCGCTCGGACGTCGGCGCCTCCGGCGTCATGTTCACCATGGACACCGAGTCCGGTTTCCAGGACGCCGTCTTCGTCACATCTTCCTACGGTCTGGGCGAAGCCGTCGTCCAGGGCGCCGTGAACCCTGATGAGTTCTACGTTTACAAACCCGCGCTGCAGGCTGGCCGACCTGCGGTTCTGAAACGCGGTCTGGGGGAGAAAGCCCTCCAAATGACGTACACGAACTCTTCTGAAGTCGGCCGCACTGTTGACTTCGTACCGGTGGAAGCCGAGTTGCGAAACCGCTTCAGTCTCAGCGATCACGACGTCGAGCAGCTCGCCCGGCACGCCGTCGCCATCGAAAACCACTACGGTCGCCCCATGGACATAGAGTGGGGAAAAGACGGGATCGATGGTGGACTCTACATCCTTCAGGCACGCCCCGAAACCGTCCAGTCCCGACGTGCTGCGGGGAACCTGAGCCGGTTCCGGCTCAACGATGAAGGCCGCGTGCTGGTTGAGGGCCGCGCCATCGGCCAGCGCATCGGCGCCGGCAGCGTCCGCATCCTCACCGCGATCGAAGAAATGGCCGCCTTCAAGACCGGCGACGTTCTCGTCGCCGACATGACCGACCCGGACTGGGAACCGATCATGAAGCGCGCCTCGGCCATCGTGACAAACCGCGGCGGGCGCACGTGCCACGCGGCCATCATCGCTCGTGAACTCGGCATACCCGCCGTCGTGGGCACTGGGGACGCCACGGACGTCCTCTCTGACGGCCTCGAGGTGACCGTTTCCTGTGCTGATGGTGAGACCGGCGTGATCTACGAAGGGCTCCTGGATTTCAGCGTTGAGGAAACGGAAATCACCCAACTGCCTGAAGCGCCGGTGAAAGTCATGATGAATGTCGGTACCCCGGAACAGGCGTTCACCTTCGCGCAGCTGCCCAACCACGGGGTAGGGCTTGCCCGCCTGGAATTCATCATCAACCGGCAGATTGGCATCCACCCCAAGGCGCTGCTGAACCTCGCCGACCAGCCTGCCGGCATCGCCGCCGAGATCCGGGAGCGGATTTCCGCATACGATGGCCCTCGCGACTAC
Source organism: Arthrobacter sp. KNU-44 (assembly GCF_051843155.1). Classification (NCBI taxonomy): domain Bacteria; kingdom Bacillati; phylum Actinomycetota; class Actinomycetes; order Micrococcales; family Micrococcaceae; genus Arthrobacter; species Arthrobacter sp. KNU-44. The sequence goes on along the minus strand of NZ_JBPXNG010000002.1, from coordinate 4,722,782 downwards.
TACATCAAACGCCTGGCCGAGGGCGTGTCCACCATTGCGGCGGCCTTCGCGCCTGAACCCGTCATTGTCCGGATGTCCGATTTCAAGTCCAACGAATACGCGAACTTGATTGGCGGACCCGCTTACGAACCACACGAAGAGAACCCGATGATCGGGTTCCGCGGCGCCTCACGATACTTGGAGCCTTCCTTCCGCGACTGCTTCGATCTCGAGTGCGAGGCCTTGTCCTTTGTCCGCAACGAGATGGGACTCACGAACGTGAAGTTGATGATCCCCTTCGTGCGCACCCTGGACGAGGCCAAAGGCGTCATTGACCTGCTCGCCGAAAACGGCCTCAAACGCGGCGAAAACGGCCTCGAGGTCATCATGATGTGCGAGGTTCCGTCAAACGCCCTGCTCGCCGACGAATTCCTTGACTACTTCGATGGATTCTCGATCGGATCCAATGACATGACGCAGCTGGCCCTGGGCCTGGACCGGGACTCCGCGATCGTTTCTGGAGGCTTTGATGAACGAAATCCAGCTGTGAAGAAGCTACTGAGCATGGCGATCAAAGCTTGCCAGGCCCGCGGCAAATACGTCGGCATTTGCGGCCAAGGTCCCAGCGATCACGCGGACTTTGCCGAATGGCTGGTAGAAGAAGGCATTCATTCCGTCTCCCTGAACCCTGACACCGTTGTGGATACCTGGCTTCGACTCGCCGGAAGTACGTCTCAGACGGCTGCCGCCTCCCAATGAACCACCGCACCAGCGCAGTTACCAGGAAAAGTAGCTGCGCTGGTGCAGTTGGTGGGGAGACTTCCGCCCGAATTGCTCGCATTGGGTTCGCTGCGGGGCGCGGCTGGCATATCGCAACCTGGGCTGGGGCTTTTGACAGCTACGTCAGGTCCCGGTGAATTCCGGCTTGTCGGTATGTTTCGGCGTCGTTCTGTGAGCGGAGCCTTGGCTGGGTTGAGGGGCCGGAGTGCAACTTGGGGTACCTGGAACAGTCCAAAAGTTCGCGAGTAGACAAGCGACGCAGGAGGGTCGGGCGTACTCTCACAGGCTCTGGTTAAGAGGGAAACGGTCCTGGCCCCGATTTCCCGCCGTTTCAGAGTCGTAGCTGTCTCATACGGTCTGTCTCTATCCCATTGAAGCGGGATCCTGGAAGCCGTAAGGGGATGGGCCGGTCACGGCGGCCGGTTACCGGCGTTCCGATCAAAGGTCGCCCCGATCAAGGGGCGCCTCGGTTCTTGCTATGCGGGCCATCTTGGCCGATCCAAAGTTGGAGTAATCGGCCGCCCGTGGCTCGCCCCAGAGGACCAGCATCTTGAGTGGCCCCTGGCCGGTGTTGCGCAGATCGTGCCGGCAGCCCACCCTCGCGAGGACCGCGTCACCGACTCCTATCGAAAATGTTTCGTCTTGGACGGTCATTTGACCCATGCCCTCCGTGACAACGTAAATCTCTTCCAACGGGCGCCCGGGCTCGGCATGTGAATGCATACCCTCGAAGCCTCCGGGAGGCAATTCCCAAGTTTGCAACACCACAGGCAATTCGGACTGACCGTAAAAAAGCCACTGCATCCGTAGCGGCGAGCCCTCATGCAGGTTGTAGGGAAACGCGTATGTTCCGGATCGCTCAAGCATCGATATCTCCTCATTACGTCTAAAGCATCTTTAGCCGAGCTGCCTTTGTTCATGCCGGGATGGGCATCATTTCCTCCGGGAGCAGAGAGACCACCGGAGGACACGTTGCTTATCCTCCGATGGTGCTGATCCTGCGACCCGGTAGAACAAACTACGGGCAGTCCGATCGTCCGTACTGGGATTCCCGGTTGGACTCACGGCATTACGCTTTGACTCAGGACCTCGGACGGCGCGGCAGTCAGCGGATACCAAGATCACTGTCGACGTAGGAGCCGGGGCGGTTTCGGTTGTCGTGCTGGAAATTGCAGCCACCATCCAGCTGCAGCCGAACAGTTACGGGACTGGCTGACTCCAACTCGATATCAACGAACTCGTTCCCGATACTGCTAATCCGGAGGGTAGGTGCCTGGTCTTGGTGCTGGGACATGGAGATAACCCTTACTTTGTGTTGGTGGTGGGTGTGCTTAGGCGGCACGGGCCGGTAAAGCCGCCTGCCGCCTAGGCGGGTTCCTATTTACTAGTTGCTGAGGTAGCCGTTCGGGTTCAGTACATACTTCGTGGCGGCTCCGGCATCGAATTCCGCATACCCCCGCGGGGCGTCCTGGAGCGAAATGGCCGTAGCGTTGACCGCCTTGGCGATTTGGATCCTGTCATGCAGGATCGCCATCATCAACTGCCGGTTGTACTTCATCACCGGGCACTGGCCGGTCGTGAAGGAGAGGGACTTCGCCCAACCGGTGCCCAGGGATAGGGACAGGCTGCCCTTCTGGGCCGCCTCGTCCGCGGCACCCGGATCCCCGGTGACATAAAGGCCGGGAATGCCCAGCGACCCGCCGGCGGCGGTGAGGTCCATCAGCGAATTGAGCACGGCGGCCGGTGCCTCCTGGGCCCCGGCACCGTGTCCGTGTCCGCGGGCCTCGAAACCGACTGCGTCGATCCCGGCATCGACCTCCCTGACGCCGAGAAGCTGCTCGATCTGGTCAGCCGGGTCGCCGTTGGCCACATTGACGGATTCGCAGCCAAAGGACCGGGCCTGGGCCAGGCGATCCTCATTGAGATCCCCCACGATGACCACGGCGGCCCCCAACAGTTGGGCGCTGGCCGCCGCGGCAAGCCCCACAGGACCGGCCCCGGCAACATAGACAGTGGACCCGACGCCGACACCTGCCGTGACGGCCCCGTGAAAACCGGTCGGGAGGATGTCCGAGAGCATGGTCAGATCCATGATCTTCTCCAGGGCCTGATCACGATCGGGGAACCGCAGCAGGTTCCAGTCCGCGTAGGGGACCAGGACGAACTCCGCCTGCCCGCCGACCCATCCGCCCATGTCGACATAGCCGTAGGCGGACCCGGGACGGTCCGGGTTCACGTTCAGGCAGATCCCGGTTTTGCCCTCCTTGCAGTTTCGGCAGCGACCGCAGGAGATGTTGAAGGGGACCGAGACGATGTCCCCAACCTTGATGAACTCGACGTCGGGCCCGGTCTCGATGACTTCGCCGGTGATCTCGTGCCCCAGGACGAGACCGGCCGGAGCGGTCGTTCGGCCACGAACCATGTGCTGGTCCGAGCCGCAGATGTTGGTGCTGACGGTGCGCAGGATGACCCCGTGCGGGACCTTCCGACCGACATTGACGGGATTGACGCCGGGGCCGGCCTGCAGTTCAAAGGTGGGAAACGGGGTATCGATGATTTCCACGATCCCCGGCGCCTTGTATGCAACGGCTTTGTTACCTGACATTGAATGGCTCCTATGGGTTGGCGATCGAACCCTCACGGTGATGCTGGACGCATCAGACTGTCCGTGAGGTAGTTGTTGTCAGTTTTCGTGAAGCAGGTTGGTCACTTGATACGCGCAGGGCGGAGCCCGCGGATCCCTAGGAGGCAAGCGAAACCAACGCGTGGCATTCCCGCGCTTGTCTCCTTGCCGGAAAAAGTCCCTACCGCAGTCTGGCCTGGAGCAGCTGGAGGCGGCTAGGCATCGATCACCAGATCGGTGCGCGCGGTAGAGCAGCAGGGCAGGAACTTGCCTGCATCGATTTCCCGTGCGCGGATCCCGCCCTGATGGTTCATCTCGACCTCCCCGGAAAGCTTCACGACCTTGCAGGAGCCGCACATGCCCTCCTTGCAGTTCGCGCCGATCCTGACGCCCGCACGCTGGGCCACCCCGAGGATGTGTTCAGTGGGGTCGATGCGTACGTTGATGCCGGTGCGCATGAAGGACAGCGTGAGGCTTCCCGTTCCGACCGTATCGAAGCTCGAGGCATCAGGGGACCCGGCCCCCGGTCCCACGTCCGGACCGTCGTCGAGGGCTTCGGGGAAGAGAGCGTCCGGGTCGATGGTTTCCAGCCGCAGCCCCGTGGCCTGAAGGGTTCCCTCGGCGTCGTAGCCGGGTTCGTAGAGCCCGAACGCGGTGGGCTGGCTTTCGTAGTAGTCCTCGGCGGAATGGGCGATTTCCTCGGCGATTTCCTCCGCAATGTCCACTGCGAGCGCGAGTTCCGCCTGGTATTCAAGGATCGTCTGGCGGTCTCCCGAGAAGAATTCCATATAGATGGAGGTGTCGTCGACGCCGACTTCCTGGAGGAGCTTGGTGGCGGTGTTCAGGTAACCCTCGGGGCCGCAGGCATAGACTTGGCGGCCGTTGGCATCGGGAGCCACTTCGTCGAGCATGGCCGACGTCAGCCTTCCGGTGAGCCCTTCCCACCCCTCGGGTTTGCTGCGGTCGCCCAGGGAGTAGAAAACTTTGACTCGCGAGTCCACGGAGGCGATGTAGGCGAGCTCCTGGTGGAAGGCAAAGCCTCCGGCCGCCGCTCCGTGGTAGAGCACCACGACATCGGCCTGTCCCGGGAGCGAGTGGATGGTCCGGACCATCGACATGATGGGGGTGATGCCGGCGCCGGCGGCAAGGAAGAGGTACCGTGCCCGCCGGTCGGCGTCGGGCAGGTGGAATGCCCCGACAGGTCCGAGCATGTCGAGAACGGTGCCTGGTTTGACGTTCTCGTGCACCCACGGCGAGACCTGTCCGGTGGGGTCGCATTTGACTGTGATGTTGAAGGTCCAGGGCTTGGTGGGCGAACTGGACAGCGAGTAGCTGCGGTCCACCGCGTCCTGGTCCTCGCCGTTCACGGGAAAGGCGACGTTCACGTACTGGCCGGGACGGAACGCCAGCGGCGCACCGTCGCAGCGGCGGAACACGAAGGTCATCATGCCGCCCACCTCGGGAACGGTCTCGACACATTCGGCCATGAACTCCTGCGGATGCCAGGGGCCCAAAGCGCGGGCGGCACCGGCGGGTCCCTCGGTGCTGCCCATCACCCTGTTCCACGGCATCTCTAGACCGCGGATGCGCTGTGGTTCCCGGATCGCCGTGATGGTGCCTAGTTCAATCATGCCAAGTGCTCCTGCACGCGCTGCACGTACCAGTTGATGAACGCCTCGACCTGGTATTCGCTCTTCATGTACGGGCCGGGCTCGTAAGCGGGGCTGTTGGCGCCCTTCTGGCATAGCTCCACGAACGCCTTATCCTGCAGATTGGTCTGCTTCCAGGTGTAGGTGAGTTTCTCCAGGTCGTAGTCGACGCCTTCCTCGGCGTCGTCAGCCACCAGCCAGGTGGTGCGTACAAGTGTCTGGTGTTCGTTGATGGGGAAGACGGCGAACGTGATGACGTGGTCCCCGAGGAAATGGAACCAGCTGTTGGGCTGCAGGTGCATCGAGCAGCGGCCAAGGCGGAAGTCCCGCAAATCGCCGAGCAGCTTCTTGGAGAGCCTGCGCCCGTCCGGTGAGAACGATTCGCCTTCGCCGTCGAGCGAGTCCCGTGAGATGCGGATTCCCGCTATGCGGGTGTCGAGCTCCTCGATGACCTCATAGGGAAGGCCATAGCGGCGGCAACGCTCCTCGAGCGAGGACTGTGCTTCCTTGTTGCGGTCCCACACTTCTTCGAGATGGGGTGGGATAAGGCCCTCCGTCAGGCCCCAGGTGGGAAAGAGGGAGCAGGCGAGTTCCGGATGGCCGTCGCAGTGGTAGCACTCACGGTTGTTCTCCATGACGAGCTTCCAGTTGCCCTCCTCGATGATGTTCTGCTGGTAGGCGATTTTCGTCTTCGACAGATCGTGGGGCGCGAGGTAGGGCTCGAAGATCTTTCCGGTTTCGTCGAAATCCGTCGGCGGTTCGTCTGCAATGCAGACGAAGATGAGTCCGGCGAACACGCGGCTGTGGGCGCGCTTGAGGCCGAAGCAGCTCTTGTCGAACTTCGTTTCCCCCGGTGCCGAGGCGTGGATCAAATCGCCGTTGGGGGAGTAGGTCCAGGAGTGATAGCCGCATACCAGGTTTCCAGTGGTCCCCGCGGGTTCGGTCAGGACGCGGGCGCCGCGGTGGCGGCATACATTGTGCAGGACGTTCACGCTGCCGTCGTCGTTGCGCAGCACGATCAGGGAGTAGGGTCCGTAGTCGACGGTGACGTAGTCGCCCGGCTCCGGCAGTTCGGCGATGCTGGCGGCAAAGATCCAGTGCTGGCCAAAAATGGCCTGCATGTCGATGTTGAAAATCGTCGGGTCGGTGTAGAAGGGGGCATCGAGCGAATATCCCACGCGCCGGAAATCGAACAACTCGGTGATTTCCGCCACCTGCTCGGCAGGCAATGATGAAGCGAGTTTTCCGCGTGAATTGAGCGGCGCGTTCACTAGAGCAGACATGGGTTTCCTCCCGGGAGGGCTGGGCCGGTGTGCGAGTCGTGGGGCCCACGGAATTGGCGAGGCAACCGGCGTTGTCGAAACGTTGTAGTCATGAGATTAGGGACGATCGATCTGCAATAAAAGCGCAAGATTTCGGAAATAACCATGCATAATAAGTGCATGATCGATCCGCGGCTCTTAACACTTCGGGTGTTTGCCCGGTGCGGCACCGTTGGGGCAACCGCGGAGCTCACGGGGTACTCTCCTTCCGCCGTGTCCGCGCAATTGCGGGAGCTGCAGCGTGTGCTTGGAATGCAGCTACTGACGAAGGACGGCCGGGGGGTGCGGCTGACCGCCACGGGCCGCTATCTCGTGGCGGGCTCGGACGCGCTCATTGCGGAGTGGGAGAGCCTGCGCGCCGCGGCCATGGCGGCCGGCGACCAAGTGCAGTCGCATTTTGGGCTTGGCGGATTCTCCACAGCGGCTGCCCAGTTGCTTGCGCCGCTGGCCGCCACCCTGCGCTCGACCCGCCCCCTGCTGGACGTACACGTACTCGAGGCCAATCCTGCCCGCTGCTTCGACTTGTTGGTTGCCGAGCGAATCGACCTCGCGGTCATCGTCGCGATGCAGTCCGACACCTATGTTGAGGACGATCCGCGCTTCGAGCAGACCGTCTTGCTCGACGATCCCTTGGACGTGATCATCCCTTCCGACCATCCGTTGGCATCGCGGGAAACGGTGACGCTTGAAGAGCTGGCTTCGGAACCGTGGATCACCGAGGCCGCCGGTTCTACCTACCATGCCCTATTCACCGCGGCGTTCACGGCAGTCGGGGTGACACCGCGGATTGCCCATGAGGCCGTTGAATGGGAAACGCAGATCGCCTTCGTTGGTGCGGGGCTGGGAGTGGGCCTGCTGCCGCGGCTGGCGCCCCTGCGTAGTGCCGAAAACGTGGTTAGACTCCGCATTACGGGCAAGGGGAAACCCGCGCGCCGCATTGTCGCTGCGGTGCGCAAGGGCAGCATCGCATCGCCTCTGATCCAGGAGTCGCTCGGCATCCTGCAGGTCAGCGCCAATCGGATACTCACCGCCCGGCCCGAAGCCGATCTCTGAGACCGGACGGCCGCGATTTGTTGCCGACAAGGCCAGCAGGTCCTGATGGCGGCGACGCGTCCGCCGGGGGCCTTGGACTATCGGGGTCTGTAGCCCATTTTCACGCTAATCGACAGTCCAGCCGCGCGGAGCCCTTCGATGAGTCCGGGGTCCTCTTCCGGAGTGAATCGGAAGGCAGGACCGGAGATACTCACGGCCGCGATTACATTCCCAAGATGGTTACAAATGGGAACTGCGACCGCTGACAGGCCGATTTCGAACTCCTCGCGGACTGTCGCATAGCCTTGCCGGGAAATTTCGAGCAGCTGCTTCTCTAGTTGCGCACGATTAGTCACGGTACGCGGAGTGCGTGCCGGCAGGCCGACGGTCTTGAGGATGGTATCCCTTTCGTCGGCCGGAAGGGCAGCAAGCAGAACCTTGCCGCTCGACGTGGCATGCAAGGGCGTGAGGCTGCCGACCCAGTCGTAGGTTGCGAGCGTGGAGGGGCCCATGGCCTGGTCCACGTTGACGGCGTAATTCGATCGCAAGACGGCCAAGTTCACTGTTTCCTTGTAGCGCGCAGCGAGACTCTCTAGAACCTCGCTGGCCTCTCGCACCACGCTCAACCGGCCTGGGATGGACGAAGCCAATCGCAGGATCCCAAAGCCCAGCTGATACTTGCCGCGTTCGCTGTTCTGGCGGACCAGTTCGCGACCCACCAGGGACCCCACGAGGCGGGATACTGTGGATTTATGGACGCCCATCTCCTCAGCGATCTCACTGACGCCGGCATCACCCACACGGGCGAGGATATCCAGGATCTGGAGGGCACGGTCCACCGATTGGACGCCGCCGCCCTGTGCGTCTGCGCCCTGATCCGGGTCGTTGCGTTCGGCCATGTCGCCTCGTGTCCTTGTTCATGCGGAGTACCGAGGCCTGGAAGTCCCAGACGAACTGCCACCTCATCATGTTTCATCCTAGACCGGCTCATGCGCCGGCTCTTCAACCGGCACCTCAGCCTCCACGCGGCCGAGCAAGTCCAAGGTTAAAACAGGGGCGCCCCAAAATGTGGGGTGCTCCCGAGATAGCGGCGTGCGTCGGCATGCGAGAACAAGGGGGCGTGCAACTGATATCGCGCCCGTGTTGGGTATTCGGTGCCTGAATCGTCGGCACGAAAGCGGTGAATCTTCCTACACTGAGTCATTCGTCCCATGCGATGCTCCGTGCTCGAGACTTTATGGAAACGATGGTCTCGTTCGACTGCGTCCAGGGGAGCGGGAGCACCGGAACGGGCTCACCGGACAGGACGCCCTCCGGGGGAACGGCCATGACGCCGTCCGCCCAGGCAAGACCGCGCATCATTCCCGGTCCTACATGCGAGACCGGAAATGCCAGTCCCTGGCTAAACGTGCAGGGGATGAGGCGCGTATGCCCCCGGTTGGGATCAACGTCAGCGCCCGAGATCACGTGTCCAACCGCGCTCATGGACATGTTTCCGAGGGCTGCCAGAAGCGGCTCTGCGAGCGTGGCCAGCGCCATCATTGCAGCGAGGGGGTTTCCGGGAAGGCCGAGGAGGAACCGACCGTCGGGGAGTTCGGCCAAGACAGCGGGGTGGCCAGGGCGCATGGCGACGCCGTCCAGCAACAGCCGGCCGCCCAGCGCGGCTACCGCGGCGCGGAAGTGGTCTGTGCCGGATCGGCCGGTTCCCCCGGTCGTTATGGTTACATCGGGTCGCTGCCCGGTGATGGATCCAGAATCTCCGAGGGCTGAGAGCCAGTCTTGGTAGGAGTCGCCAATACGGAAGGGGCTGCCGGGTGTGGCTCCAAGAAGGGAAATGACCGACGCAAGTTGCGGACCCAACGTGTCCCTGACCTGTCCCGGGGCCGGAACGCCGGAGGTGATGACCTCAGAACCAGTCAGAACTATCGCTATCGTCGGTCGTCCGTGGACCTGCAGTTCGTCGTTACCTGCTACAGCAGCAAGGGCAATGTGGGCCGGGTTCATTATCGTACCCGCCGGGATCAACACCTCGCCCGCCGTGGCCTCTTCGCCCGCACGGCGGATGTGCCGACCGGGCAGTGGCTCGCCGTGCTTCGCGTGGTCGTTGAGCGTCAGCAGGAGCTCGCCATCCGCGTTGTGGGTGAGATGGCCACTTTCTGTGCGGAGTATCGAGTCGGCGCCCGACGGTACCAGCCCACCGGTGGCTATGGTGCTGGCTTCGCCGGGCGACAAGCTGGATCCCTGTGTGGAAAGGCTCCAGGGGCCGGGGCCTTTGACGGCCCAACCGTCCATTGCCGAGGAAGCGTAGTGGGGAATGTTCTGCCGGGCGATGACGTCCCGGGCCAGTGTCCGGCCTAGTGCTGAAGCGAGTGGGACGCACACGGGCGGGAGTGCTGATGCGCAATCAAAGGCAATCTGGCGGGCTTCGGACCAGCTTGGGTCGGGCCTTCCGGCATGCTGGCGGATAAGGGTGGACGCGGAAGCGCGACCGCCTGTGGCTAATTCATGAGCTTGCATGGCGGGCCTTTCGTGACTGTTTCATGCGCCGTGGGTGTTCGGCCCGGAACTTAGCGTCCGTGTATCAGGCTGAGCGCCTCAGCCCGGTAGTCAGCCGCTCCTGGACTTGGGGCCGACGTGCGTAGACATCCACCAGCCGTGCGAGTTTACTCAGCCCAGTGACAAGGCCCTCAGCGGACGGGATATACCCCACATGGGCTACGCCGTGGAATGGAACCAGGTGGTGCTCGCAGGTGGAGTAGAACGGGATGTCCTTAACGATGACCATTTCTCCGTGCCCAAGGTCAAAAGTCTTATCCAACCCGCGGCCCGTCCACACCCTTGGACGCTGTTGCCGTCGTCATGTCGGCGCTCACGCTTTGGTCCGTTCCAGCCGCACGATGACGGACTTTGACGTCGGTGTACCGCTGGTGTCAGCTACCGAATCGAGCGGCACAAGCACGTTAGTCTCCGGGTAGTACGCTGCCGCACAGCCCTTCGGTGTCGAGTACGAAACGATCCGGAAGTTGTCGGCCCGCCGCTCTGTCCCGCGGAACTCTGAAATCAAATGAACCATGTCACCGTCTTTGAAGCCCAGCTCAGCGATGTCAGCTTCGTTAACAAGAACCACCCGACGTCCACCGTGGACACCGCGGTATCGGTCGTCCTTGCCATAGATGGTGGTGTTGTACTGGTCATGTGAGCGCAGGGTCTGAAGGACCAGCCGCCCCTCGGGTACCTTGATGTATTCCAGCTCGTTGCCGGTAAAGTGCGCCTTGCCGGACGCGGTCTCGAACTGTCTGGCGTCCCGCGGAGGGTGGGGAAGAACAAAGCCGCCAGGGTGCTCGATCCGATCCTCGAAATTTTCGAAGCCGTGGATGACCGCCTCGATGTGTTTCCGGACGAGGGAGTAGTCGGCTTTCATCGAGAGCCACGCAGCCTTGGGTGTGTTGGGCAGCGGGAGGCCGTCACTGTCGGTGAACAGCTTGTGGGCGAGGTTGCACACTATGGCCACTTCTGAGTGGAGGTGCTCGCTGGCCGGCTTAATGCGTCCGCGGGACGCATGGACCGCGCTCATCGAGTCTTCCACCGTTACCCTCTGGTCACCGGTGCGCTGCGCGTCCTTTTCGGTCCGACCCAGCGTCGGGAGGATCAGCGCGCGTCGGCCCGTGGACACGTGGGAATGGTTCAGCTTCGTGGAGATCTGTACAGTCAGGTCCGTGTTGGCCAATGCCCGCTCCGTGACCTCGGAATCCGGGGCCGCCCGGACGAAGTTTCCACCCATTCCAATGAACACGCGGACCTTGCCGTCCCGCATGGCGCGAATCGCTGCAACCGTGTCGTAGCCGTGCTTGCGGGGGGAACGGAACTTGAACTCCTTGTCCAGCCTGTCATGGAACGCCTCTGGCATCTTTTCGAAGATGCCCATGGTGCGGTCGCCCTGGACGTTTGAGTGGCCGCGGACGGGGCAGACTCCCGCTCCGGCCTTTCCGATGTTGCCCTGAAGAAGCAGCACGTTGACCACGTCACGGAGGGTGGGAACTGAATGCTTGTGCTGCGTCAGGCCCATGGCCCAGCAGACGATGGTGGCGTTAGAAGCCAGCAGGCGTTCGCCTGTGGACTTGATTTGCTCCAGGGTCAAGCCGGTGGCTTCGACGATGTCATCCCACTCGACCTTTTCGAGGTACCGCAGGTATTCCTCGATGTCCACGGTGTGGTCCTCGATAAATTCATGGTCGAGGACCGTGGGCAGTCCAAGGGTCTTCCTACCCTGGGCCTCCGCCTCCAGGAGGTACTTGCCGAGCCCTTGGAAGAGGGCCTGATCGCCACCGGCCCGGATCTGCAGGAAGTCGTCGGTCAGTTGCGTGCCCACGAGCGTGCCGGAGATGGTCTGTGGATTCTGGAACCGGAGGAGCCCAGCCTCGGGAAGTGGATTGACGGAAATGATGCAGGCACCGTTCTTCTTCGCTTTTTCCAGTGCGCTGAGCATGCGAGGGTGGTTGGTGCCCGGATTTTGCCCGGCCACGAAAATCAGCGAAGACGTCTCCGAGTCGGTGAGACTGACGGAGCCTTTGCCGATGCCGATGGTTTCAACGAGGGCTGAACCCGAGGACTCATGACACATATTGGAGCAATCGGGGAGATTGTTTGTGCCCAGTCCCCGCACGAGGAGTTGGTAGAGGAAAGCTGCTTCATTCGATGTCCGCCCGGAAGTATAGAAAACTGCTTCGTCTGGGTGGTCCATGCCTTTGATCTCTTGGGCGATCAGCTCGTAGGCAGCGTCCCATTCGATGGGTGTGTAGTGCGTTGCGCCCTCATCCAACAGCATCGGCTGTGTGAGCCTGCCCTGCTGGCCCAGCCAGTAGTCGTCCCGCGTTTTCAGGTCCTCGATGGAATGCTGGGCGAAGAATTCGGGCGTGACGCGGCGGCGGGTGCCCTCTTCGGCTACTGCCTTGGCTCCGTTCTCACAGAACTCGGCTGCGTTGCGCTTTTCGTGCTCGGGCCACGCGCAGCCCATGCAGTCGAACCCGTCGGTCTGGTTGACTGCCAGCAGTGTTTGGACACTGCGCAACGGACCCATCTGCTCAAGGGAGATCTTCAGCGAGTTGACGACCGCGGGAATACCAACGGCCTTGTTCTTGGGTTTGGTGACGGTCAGCTTTGACTCGTCGATATTCTGTTGAGGGGCTTTTGAAGCCATGTGATCTTCCCTTCAGACCTTGCAGGAAAATGGGTGTGGGCGGCGACTCTTTGAGGCAATGTGCTTGCTAAGCCAGTAGTGGCCTTCGATGGCATCGCCGCAGCTTCGGCGGGAACTTAGGGACTTTGCCCGCGAAGTCGGGCAGCTTCTGCAAACGCGGATTTGGAGCCTTGTGCTGGAAGAGCTTCCGCCAGTGTCGCAGCATAGTGAACTTCTCGAATGCATCGCCGAAGGGGACTCCGAAACAGCTGCGCGGCTGACAACGCCTTCAACGTCCAGGACGGATCATCCGGTAGTTCCAAGGATCAAGGTGCGCGACTGTTTCCACGCGGCCTCGGTTGTGTGCAGGAGAAGCAGGGATGTGGTGACGGAGCCGACGCCGCCGGGGACGGGTGTCAGTGCCGCGGCAACGCCGCGCACGCTGGCTTCGTCGACATCCCCCACGAGGGTGCCGTCGGGAAGGACGTTGGTGCCGACGTCGATCACTACGGCAGCAGAAGAAACGTGGTCGCCATTCAACAGGCCGGTCCGCCCGGCAGCGACGACCACGACGTCGGCGGTCTTGGTGTAGTTCTCAAGCGGACCTGACTTGGAGTGGCAGACAGTGACGGCGGCGTCGCGTTCCAGCAGCAGCAGGGACAGCGGCTTCCCCACGACGGCGGAACGGCCAATGACGACGACGTTCCGGCCTGCGATTGGGATGTCGAAGTGGTCAAGGATCTCGATTACGGCGCGGGCCGTGGCAGGTGCGAACGAGGGCTGGCCGACAGCCAGTCGGCCAAGACTCAACGGGTTCGCGCCATCGATGTCCTTCTCCGGGGTAATGTGCCCGACCAGCTCATCTGTCTCGACCCCGGGGGGCAGAGGAGTCTGGAGGATGATGCCGTTGACTGATGGATCAGCGCTGAACCCCTGAAGTGAAGCGGCTAAGACCTCGCCGGTAGCATCGTGGCCAAGGTCCACAATCCGGCAACTGATCCCGGCCCTTTCTGCGGCCCGTTCGATGGACCGGACATACCAATGCGTGGAGCCGTCGTCGGTAGCCACAACCACTGCGAGCGTTGGGTGCAGGCCGTCGGCGTCGAGGCGCCGGGCCTCATCGTGGGCATTCTGCTGAATGGTCTTCGCCAGTGTCTTTCCGGAGAGGAGTAAGGTGCTCAACCGAAAATCCTTTCGCGCACGCGCCGTACGAGGGAGTCCGCTGGCAGGATGACCTTTTCCTCCAGGCCGTCGGTCTGGTCAGTCAACCGTGAACGGGCTCCGGCATCTTTGATGGCTACGACGTTAATGTCGATATTCACCCTTGCGGTGGTGGCGGCTGCGCGGGCCGCGTCGGCGGCCGCGGCGATGTCGCTGATCACGTTTGCGTTCGCGACCTCGAAGAGTTCCGTGGCAAGCTCCACGATGGCGCCGGCGAGCTTGATGAGCTCGGCCGGGGGGTGCGCGGCCAGGATGAGGGCTTCCTGGATGGCTGCGGTTCGAGCGGCCCTGAGATCTTCCTTTCCGGACGGAAGCTTGTACGAATCGATGACGCCTTGGAACGCCTGTTGGTCGGCGTCAGCCAGGCGAAGTGCCTCGACTACCAGTCCGTCGGCGGCGCTGATGATCCGTTGAACGAGTTCGGCGTGTTGCTCGTATTTCGCACCGGTGGTGTATCTGGCAACCATGGCGACGAGAGCCGCCCCCTGAGCGGCGTGGAGGGCCGCAGCTGCGCCGCCCCCTGGGGTGGGTTCCCGTGAGGCAAGGCCGGCGAGGTATCCGGTGATTGTTTCTGAACTGATCATGTGTCTTCCTGGGCTGAAGCTCGAGCCGACGAGGCGGGATTGGGGGACAAGCCATCGAAGAGCGGCGGCCCGGACTCCGGTGGGTCCGGGCCGCCGGCCCTTTAATGGTTCGGAGGGGGTTAGCCGCGGAGCCTGGTCATCGTGGGGTCGTAAAGCGGATCCGCGGTGACTGTAGCCTGGATGCGTCGTCCGAAGTACTCGATCTCGACTGAGTCACCCACGGACACAGCGGCCGGGAGGTAGGCGTAAGCGATCGGTTTGGCGACGGTGTAGCCGTAGGCGGCACTGGTGACATAGCCGACCGCCTGGTCTTTGTAGAAGACCGGTTCCTTGCCCAGCACAATGCTGCGGCCGTCGTCGACCGTCAGGCAGCGCAGGCGGCGGGCGGCGGATTCCTCGGTGCGGCCTTCCAAAGCGGCCTTCCCGACAAAGTTATCCTTGGTCATTTTGACGGCGAATCCGAGGCCGGCTTCCAGCGGGTCGTGCTCGGTGGTCATGTCAGTGCCCCACGAGCGGTAACCCTTTTCAAGACGGAGCGAGCTGAAGGCGGCCCGGCCCGCGGCAATAACGCCGTGAGGCTGCCCGGCCTTCCACAGGGCATCCCAGAGGCGCTGGCCGTTGTCTGCACTGGTATAGAGCTCCCAGCCCAGCTCGCCGACGTAGGACAGGCGCATCGCGGTGACGGTGACGCCGCCTATGACAACATTTTTGGCGCGGAAGTAACGGAGACCGTCGTTGGAGAAATCGTCGCTGCTGACGGTGCTGATCAGGTCCCGGGCCAGCGGACCCCACAGGCCGATGCAGCACGTGCCGCCCGTCGTGTCACGCACCTGGACCCAGTCGCTGGCGCTCCCGCTTTCCGTCTGATGGCGGGCTGCGCGCTCAAAGTAAGCGGCATCGATATTTCCGTTGGCTCCGAGTTGGAAGGTGTCTTCGCTCAGCCGAGCCACGGTGATGTCGCTTCGGATGCCGCCGGCGTCGTCCAGCAGGAGCGTGTAGGTGACTGCGCCGGGCTTCTTTGCCATGTCCGCGGTGGTGAGTTCCTGCAGCATCTTCAGCGCTCCCGGGCCGGAGACCTCGAGGCGCTTGAGCGGAGTCATGTCGTACATGGCCACCGCGGTGCGGGTCTTCCAGGCTTCGGCGGCGGCAATGGGCGAGCTGAACATCCCCGACCAAGCGTCACGGGCCGGGGGCTGCCAATCAGCCGGCATCTCCTTGAGCAGCTCCGCGTTGGCTTCGAACCAGTAAGGCCGCTCCCATCCGCCGCCCTCCAGGAAGAACCCTCCCAGAGCCTTGTGGCGGGCGTAAAAAGGGCTGACCCGGAGGTTGCGGGGGGAGAGCTTGGACTGGAGCGGGTGGAGGACGTCGTAGATTTCCACGAAATTCTGTTGTGACGTTTCGCTGACGTATTCCGGTGTCAGCTGGACCTCTTCGAAGCGGTGAATATCGCAATCACCCAGATCGATCTCCGACCTGCCGGTGGTCAGCAGTTCGGCAACGGCGCGGGCGATACCGGCAGAGTGGGTCACCCACACGGCTTCCGCGACGAAGAAGCCGTCCAGTTCCTTGGACTCGCCCACCAGGGATCCGCCGTCGGGAGTGAAGGAGAAGATGCCGTTGAAGCCATCCTCGATGTCGGTTTCCCGCAGCGTAGGAAGGATGCGCTTGGTGGCTTCCCATGCCGGGAGGAAGTCCTCCAAGGTGAAATCGAGCCGCGAGGGCATGTTGTGTTCGCTCATCGCGGCGGGATCAAAGGTGCCGAGTTCGTCAAGGTCCACGGGCATCGGGCGGTGGGCGTAGGAACCGATGCCGTAGCGTTCGCCGTGCTCGCGGTAGTAAAGGTCTTGGTCCTGGTGTCGCAGGATGGGCAAGGAGGCCCCGTTGGGCAGTTCGTTCTTGCCCTTCAACCCCGGCACCGGGGTGGTCTTGACGTACTGGTGGGCCAAGGGCAGAAGGGGGACGGACATGCCGATCATTTCGCCGATCTTGGCACCCCAGAAGCCTGCGCAGGAAACCACGATGTCCGCGGGGACAACACCTTCAGACGTCTGGACGCCCGTGACCCGCCGGCCGGACTGTTCGATACCCGTGACCGTGGTGTTGCCCCGGTACTTGACGCCCGCGGCTTCCGTACGCTTGATCAGCAGCTGAACCGCGCGGGCGGCGTTGGCCAGGCCGTCGCTGGGGACATGCAGGCCTCCCAGAATGTCTTCCTCGTTCAGGAGCGGGTAGAGCTCCATGCACTCTTCACGCGAAAGGATCTTGCCGCTAATTCCATACGATGCTGCGTATCCGAGCTTTCGCTTCAGGTCCGCGAGACGGGTCTCGGTGGTGGCGACCTCGAGGCCACCGACCTGGTTGAAGCAACTGACGCCGTCCTCGGTCAAGGACAAAAGCTTCTCCACCGTGTACTTGGCGAAGAGCGCCATGGACTTTGAGGGGTTGGTCTGGAAGACAAGACCTGGGGCGTGAGACGTTGAGCCCCCGGGCATGTTCAGCGGCCCTTGGTCCAGGACCGTGATGTTGTTCCAACCCCGGGTGACTAGTTCATCGGCCAGGTTCGTGCCGACGATTCCAGCTCCGATAATGACAATGCTTGGCGTCGAAGCCATGTGGTCTCTCCTGCTGATATTCGTGCGTTGTCTCTGCTGGTTTGGTGGCCGTGCTTAGCGGAACACGACGGTGCTGGTGTGATCCAGCAGCACACGGTGTTCGCAGTGCCAGCGCACGGCACGGGACAATGCCAGTGCCTCGGCGTCCTGCCCCACCGTTGAAAGGGCGGTCGGACCGTAGCTGTGGTCGACCCTGATGACCTCCTGCTCGATGATTGGCCCCTCATCCAGTTCCGCGGTTACGTAGTGGGCCGTGGCGCCCACCAGCTTGACTCCACGGTCGTACGCCTGGTGGTAGGGGCGTGCACCCTTGAACCCGGGGAGGAAGGAGTGGTGGATGTTGATAGCCCGCCCTTCCAAAGAGCGGCAGAGGTCGTCGGACAGTACCTGCATGTACCGGGCGAGCACGACGAGGTCGATGTTGTGCTCATCCACCAGTTCCAGGAGGCGCCGTTCGGCATCTGACTTTGTCTCAGCGGTTACCGGGAGGTAGATGAAGGGGAGGCCCGCGGCTTCGGCCATGGCCCGGTGGGTTTCATGATTGGAAACTATGAGGGCTATGTCACCCCCGAGGCTGCCGCCGCGCCAGCGGAAGAGCAGGTCGTTCAGGCAGTGGCCGAACTTGGACACCATCACGAGGACGCGTTGCTTGGTCTGGTCATGAAAGCTGAATTTCATGTCGAACCGGTCAGCGATCGAACTGAATTCTTCCTGGAGACTCTCTGGGGTGTGGTCCGCCGAGCCCGAAAAGGAGGTGCGCAGATGCAGCGTCTGGCGGAGGCCGTCGTCGAACTGCTGGTGTTCATCGATGTTAAAGCCACGCTCAAAGAGAAAGGTGGTGACCGCCTGGACGATGCCCGCGCGTTCGCCGCACGACAGTGTGAGCACGAATTTCTGCGTTTGGGCTTCCGCTCGGGCTTCTGACTGGGTCAGCGTGCTGGTAGATGAGTCTGCCGCCACTAGGGTCATGTCTCCTCCTTAGATATATTTTGAGATTCATAACTGATATATTAACGTGACATTTAGCGTATACTGGTCAATGGGTGAGGTCAATAGCGTTCTTGGCTTGAATGAAAAGGAAACCAGTTATGGCTTTTGAAGGTCTGGCAATCGCCGACGATGCGGCAAAGAGGTCGTTGGCTGACGTCGCCTATGAGCGCATCCGGGACAGGCTGCTGATGCTTGACATCAAGCCCGGCGATCTCCTCAATGACGAAGACCTCGCTAAGGACCTCGGCGTCGGGCGGACCCCGGTACGTGAAGCCTTGAAGCGGCTGGAGCTCGATCGCCTGGTAGTTTCCTATCCGCGAAGGGGAACTTTTGCGACGCGAGTTGAGGTTACCGACCTTGCGTTCATTTCCGAAATACGCGCCCAACTCGAACCCGTTGCCGCCGCCCGCGCTGCTCGCGTGGCGACGGAATCGATGAGGGAGCGATTGCGAGGAGTCATGCGCGCTGTCGAGTCTTTCGACACCGGTACGGCGTCCGTGGTCGAAACCCTGCGGCTGGATGCTCGGGTGCACCAAGGCATTTACGCCGCCGCCGGCAATCCCCATCTCGAAGACGTTCTGATTCGCTACGACAACCTCGCGATCCGAATCTGGTGCCTGGTCTTGGATCGGCTTCCCGACCTTTCGCGCCACGTGCATGAGCACGTGGACCTGCTTCGTGCGGTTATCGACGGGGATGAGATCCAGGCGGCGGAGCTCGCGCGCATCCACGTCAGCGGCTTCGAGCACGCTGTTCGCGAAGCTCTTTTCGCTGCTTAGACCAGACCTTCAGCAGGAACTGCTGCGACAGCAGGTCACCCCGAAGGTCAAGGTCATCGAGTGCTGACCCAGTGAAGCACCGGTAGCTCCAGGCGCGAAGGAACCTGGGGCCGGGACTCATCCGAGTTGATCAGGCTGTCTCCCCTTGGGCTCCCACCAATGCGCGTGCCTCGGCCATCGTGTCCACGCTGGGCGTTGAACCGGGGAGAGCGCGGCGCGCCGACTCCGGCAGGAAGTAAATGGCGATCGCACCTATCACCGAAGTGCCGATCAGATAGTAGGCCGAAGCCATGTCATCGCCGGCAGCATTGAAATGTTCCGAGCAAGAAGAGGGTCTGCACGGACCTGTCAGCTTCCGGGAGGAAGACGGGCCCAAGGTGGTAATGAGGTAGCGGGTTCGCCCACCCGCCCACGGGTGACCCGTGGGCGGGTGGGTTTACTGGACCGGTACCTGAAATATGTGCGACAGAACCGGGAAGATTTGCCGTCGCATACCTACGACGGTCTGGCCTAGCTGAGCCAGGCGTTCACTGCATCTTGGTGGGCGTCCACCCATTTCTTGGCCGCTGCCTCGGGCGTCATTCCGCCCTGGATGTCGGTGGCGACGGCGTTCTGGTCTTCGTTGGTCCATTTGAAGGCTTTCGCGAGCTTGGCTGCGGGCGAGCCGCTGTCCGCGAACTTCTTCGAAATAACCTTGTTCAGTGTGTACGTGGGGTAGTCACAGGCGACTTTTTCTGCGTTAGCGTCGCATCCCTTCGTCCACGCAGGCAGATTGACCTTCTTGAGCGGGACCTGGGACAGGAACCATTGCGGTTCGTAGAAGTAGCCCAGGATCGGTGTCTTGTTTTGCTCCGCAGTCCGGAACGACTGGATCAGGGCGGCCTCCGAGCCGGAGAACACTACCTTGTAGTCCAGGTTGAGGTTCTTTACGAGGGCCTCGTCGTTGGTGACGAAGGCGGGATCGCCGTCGAGCACCTGGCCTTTGCCTCCGGATTCAGAGGTAGCGAGCATCGAGGCGTACTTGTTCAGGTTCTTCCCGTCCGTGATGTCCGGGTACTTTTCTGCCATCCAAGGCGCCACGTACCAGCCGATGTGGCCGATGTTGCCGGTGGGCCCGGCGTCGACGGCGACTTTCTGATCGGTGATGTATTGCTTGGCCAGATCGTCGTGGCCCCAGTTTTCCATGACGACGTCGACCTCGCCGGAGGCAAAGCCCTGCCAGGAAATCTGCTCGTTCAGGTCCTTCTGCACCACAGTGCAGCCGAGTTTGTTCTTCGCGACATAGCTGTACACGGCGGCATCGGCCGTGTACCCCACCCAGGCGTTCATCGCGACGTTGACACTTCCGCAGGCGGCCGCGGCGGCCCCGGAGGCAGGAGCGGCCTGGTTCACGGAGGCACCGCCGCAGCCTGCGAGCAGCAGGGCTGCGGCTGCAGCTCCAGCCACGACCGGGACAGTTCGTTTCAACAGCAGTCCAGCTTTTTTCATGGTTGGTTCTCCTTATTGGGGGAAATGCGCGGATCCTGCTTGCCGTGCGGGGGCGCAGGACGGTTATGCGGTTAAGTTGTCGAGGTTTTGGGCGAGGGGATTTTCCGCGCCGGGGTGGCTGCGGCCGCCTGGGTCATCCTGTCCAGCAGGATGCCGAGGAAGACGATGGCAACGCCTGCGGCGAGGCCCTTGCCGAAAAGGGAACTTTGGACGAAGCCGGCGACGACGTCATACCCGAGGCCACCTGCGCCCACGAGCGCACCGACCACAACCATGGCGAGGACATAGATCAGGCCTTGGTTGGCTGCGAGGGCGAGGGTCTGCCTGGCCATTGGCAGCTGGACCTTGGTGATGACCTGCCAGGGTGTGGAGCCGCTGGCGACGGCGGCCTCAACTACGGTGGGGGAGATCGCTGCGATTCCGTCGGCGGTGATCTTGATGGCCACGGGGGCGGCGTAGATGATGCCGGCGATGATGGCGGTGAAGCGGGTGGCGCCGAAGAGCCCAAGGAACGGAACCAGATAGACGAAAGCAGGCATGGTCTGTCCTGCGTCAAGCATGGGCCGCATAATCTGGTCCACTCTGTTGGACCGGCCCATGGCCACGCCGAAGACGATGCCCAGGACCATGACAACCGCGGTGGCCACCAGGGTTCCTGCCAGGGTGACCATCGAGTCGCTCCAGAGGCCGAGGTAAATGATGACGCCCAGGCAGGCCGTGGTCAGGGCCGCGAGCTTCCAGCCGCCGAGGGCGTAGGCGGCGATGGCTATGACGGCGACGAGTATGTAGAAGGGAGTGTCAGTGAGCAGCGACTGGAACGGGTTGAGAATTCCGAGGGTGACGGTTTCCCGGAATGACACTGTGAACAGGGACAGGTTGGACTGCATCCACTGGCTGGCCGTGCCGACGGCATGGACGATCGCCGGGCCGACGTTGAGCTCTGCCGGGAATGCTGCGGCCCACAGCTGGGTCCGGGACAACTGCACCATCGTCAGGGTAAGCACCAGGGTGATGCCAAGGAGGATGTACCTGGTTCTGCGGGGGATCCTGCGGTTGCGGGCCGCCCCAGGCTCCGCCCGGCGGCTCGCGGCGGTGGTCACCCGATCCAGCACTATCGCAAGCAGGACGATGGAGAGCCCGGCGTTCACAGCCGTGCCGACGTCCAGCGATTGCAGCGCCCGGACAACCACCTGGCCAAGCCCGGGAGCTGCGATGAGAGCGGCGATGGTGACCATGGACAGAGCCGCCATGGTGCTCTGGTTGATTCCCATGACGATGGTGCGCCGGGCCATGGGCAGCTGCAGGGTGAGGAGCCGCTGCAGGCCTGTCGTGCCGAGCGAATCGGAGGCTTCGCGGGTGTTCTCAGGGATGCCCCGGATCCCGTGCGCCGTCAGGCGGATCACGGGGGGTGCCGCGTAGATGACAGTGGCGATGACAGCCGATGCCGGGCCAATGAGGAAGATCAGGGCAAGCGGGGCCAGGTACACGAACGTGGGCAGCGTCTGCATGAAGTCCAGCACCGGCGTGATCACCTTTGCAACCCGGCCGTAGATGCCGGCCAGGACGCCGAGGGGGATTCCGACGAGCAGGGTCAGCAGGACGGCGGTGACCACAAGGGCGAACGTGTACGTTGCCTCGAGGAACAGGCCCTGGAAGCCGAAGAACATAAAGACGGCTACGGTGAGCAGTGCGACCCGGGCGTTGCCGAACGCGAACGCAATCCAGCCTAGTAGGCCCACGGTTCCGAGCCAACCGATCTCCGGCAAGCGAAGGCCAGTGGAACTTGCGGCGAAGAGGGTAACGAACAGGCTGGCGACGGCGTCGACGGCGGCACGCAGGGGCGTGAAAACGTAGAGGAAGACGGGGTTGTCGCCCCGGTTTGCTGCCACCCAGGCGTTGAACTGGTTCAGGGACCGGTGCAGGTCCGTCAGCTCTGAGGCGGGCAGGGTCAGGGTGGCTGTTCCCTGCAGGACGAGGAATCCCAGGATCCAGACGACGGCGGCGCCCCCCAGCAGGAGGGTGCGCCGGCTGGGCCTGCGGCGGGGTTCGCGGGCGGGGGACGGCGTGGGCTGGGCCGTGGCCCGATCCCGGACGAGGGTCGACATCAGGCCGCCGCTTCCGTGGGCTGCAGGACCGAAAGAATGCTGTCGCGGTCGATCTGCCCTGTGATCTTGCCGCCATCTTCAACCAGGACGGGGCAGGAGGAGTCCATGACCGCCGCGATGGCGTCCCGGATGATCGTTCCGGCGCTGAGGACGGGAGCATCGCCCGGGGTTCCGTCTGCCACGGGCCGGGTGATCCACTTCAGGGTCAGGACGTCCGCGCGGGGGACTTCGGACACGAAGTCCTCAATGTACTTGTCCGCCGGTGACCCCACTAGTTCGTCTCCCGTGCCGCACTGGACCGTTTCGCCGTTGCGCATGATCAGGATGCGGTCGCCGAGCTTGAGTGCCTCGGAGAGATCGTGGGTCACGAACACCATGGTCTTGCCCATTTCTTTATGGAGCCGGATGACTTCCGCCTGCATGTCCCGGCGGATGAGCGGATCCAGCGCGGAGAAGGGCTCATCGAAGAGGATGGTGTCCGGATCTCCGGCCAGGGCCCGTCCCAGGCCGACGCGCTGCTGCATTCCTCCGGACAGCTGGTCCGGGTAGTGCTGTTCGTAGCCTTTGAGGCCAACGAGTTCGATGATTTCACGGGCCCTGGCATAGCGTTCGGTTTTGGCAGCCCCGCGGATCTGCAGTCCGTAGGAGACGTTGTCCAGCACGGTGCGGTGGGGGAGCAGGCCGAAATGCTGGAACACCATGGACATCTTGCGCCGGCGCAGTTCGCGGAGCTCGGCAATTCCTGCCTGCAGGACGTCCTTGCCGTCCACCAGGACTTGCCCGGAGGTGGGCTCGATCAGCCGGGTTAGGCAGCGGATCAGGGTGGATTTACCGGATCCGGAGAGTCCCATGACCACGAAGACTTCGCCCTTGGCGACGTCGAAACTCAGGTTGCGAACGGCGGTCACACAGCCGGTGCGCTCAAGCAGTTCCGCGGACTTGAGGGCCGAGAGTTCAGGATTGCCGGGAATCTTGTCGCCTCCCGGTCCGAAGACCTTCCAAAGGTTGCGCACTGAGATATCGGGACTGTTCATTGCTGTACTCCTGCCTGAGGAGGCTTGAACCAGTGGCTGGGCCTGGGGTTGATGTTTTGCCAGATGTGCTTGGTTTCCCGGTACTCCGCGAGACCTTGGAGCCCCAGTTCGCGGCCGTTTCCGGACTTGCCGAAGCCACCCCACTCTGCCTGGGGTACGTACGGGTGGTAATCGTTGATCCACACTGTGCCGTGCCGGAGGGCCCCGGCCACGCGCTGCGCGCGGGACCCGTCCTGAGTCCAGACGGCTCCGGCCAGTCCGTAGGGGGTGTCGTTGGCAAGACTGATGGCTTCGGCCTCCGTGCTGAAGGTCTCCACGGTCAGAACTGGTCCGAACGATTCTTCCTGGACGACGTTCATCGAGGTGTTGCAGCTGCCCAGAATGGTGGGTGGGTAGTAGCTGCCGAGCGCGAGCGCGCCGGAGGAGGGGATATAGCCGCCGCACAGAAGGGTGGCACCTTCGTCGATGCCGGCTTGCACGTAGGCATGGACCTTCTCCCGGTGCGCGGCCGAAATCAGCGGTCCGGTCTCGGCGAACTCGTCGAAGGGGCCGCCAAGCCGGATGGCCTGCGCACGCCGCACCAGGTCCGCCACGAAATCGTCGTGGATCGACTCTTCGACGATGAGTCTGGTTCCGGCCGAGCACACTTGGCCCGAATGCAGGAACACCGCGGTGAGGGCGTTGTCCAAGGCGGACTCGCGGTCGGCGTCGGCGAAGACGATGTTCGGATTCTTCCCGCCCAGTTCCAATGCGACCCGTTTCACCGTGCTCGCTGCGGCCTTCATGATGCCGATCCCGGTGGCCAGGCCGCCGGTGAACGAGATCAGGTCGACGTCGGGGCTTTCGCTCAGGACTGCGCCGACGTCGGGACCGGTGCCGGTGACGAGGTTGGCGACCCCGCCCGGCGATCCGGCCTCACGAAGGGTATCCATCAGGAGGATGGCGGTGGAGGGAGTCAGTTCGCTGGGCTTCAGGACGAAGGTGTTGCCGGCCAGCAGAGCCGGGGCCACCTTCCAGGAGGCTTGCAGGAGGGGGTAGTTCCATGGCGTGATGAGCCCGCAGACCCCTACCGGGGCGTGCACCACGCGGCTGATGGTTCCGGGGTTGCCGGTGTCGATCACGCGGCCGGCGTCCGTCCCGGCGATCCCACCGTAGTACCGGAAGCAGGCGGCGATATCGTCGATGTCGTATTCCGCTTCGACGTAGCGTTTGCCCGTGTCGAGGGCTTCGGCCCGGGAATAGAGTGCTTTGTCGCGTTCCAGCAGTTCGGCAGTGCGAAGCAGGACCTGGCCACGTTCTCTCTCGCTGGTGCCGGGCCACGCGCCGCCGTCGAACGCCCTGCGGGCGCTGGCAACCGCGGCCTCGGCATCGGCGGCCGTGCATTCGGCAACCTCGGCGACGTTTTTGGCGTCCGCCGGGCATGTGATGAGCCGCGTTTTCCCGGCTTTTGATTCGCGCCACTGGCCGTCGAGGAACAGGCCCCGTGCGGGTGCCGCTTCCTGATCCGGCACGGTCCGGCTGTTGATCCCGGCAACCCCGACGGCGCTCATGCGCGGCCCTGGCCCGGGGCGGCTTCGGTTGTGGCAGCGGAGCCGTGCCGGTAAAAGTCCTTATGCTCGGGTGCCAGCGGCGCGCGTCCCAGGATGAGGTCCGCGGCCTTTTCGGCGAGCATCATTACCGGGGCGTAGATGTTGCCGTTGGTCACATAAGGCATGGCGGAGGCATCTGCCACGCGGAGCCCCGAGGTGCCATGAACTTTCATGGTGAGCGGATCCACCACGGCCAGGGGGTCCGTGGCCGGGCCGATCTTGGCCGTGCAGGAGGGGTGGAGCGCCGTTTCGGCATCCCTGGCCACCCAGTCGAGAATCTCCTCGTCCGTCTGAACGGACGGTCCGGGGGAGAGCTCGCCGCCGCTGTAGGGGGCGAGAGCCGGCTGGGCGAGGATGTCGCGGGTGACCCGGATGGCTTCCACCCATTCGCGCCGGTCCTGGTCCGTGGACAGGTAGTTGAACTGCATGGACGGGTGCTCGGCGGGGTCCGTGGAGGTGATCTTCAGGCTCCCTCTGGCGTCGGAGTACATGGGGCCCACGTGGACCTGGTATCCGTGCTTGGCGTCGGCCTTCTGGCCGTCGTAGCGAACGGCAACCGGCAGGAAGTGGAACATCAGGTTGGGGTAGGCGACGTCCTCGTTGGAGCGGACGAACCCGCCCCCTTCGAAGTGGTTGGTGGCCGCGGGGCCCTTGCGCCCGAACAGCCACTGGAGTCCGATAAGCGGGTAGCGCCAGAGGCTCAGGTTCGGCTGCATGGATACTGGCCGGGTGCAGGAGTGCTGGACGTACACTTCCAGATGGTCCTGTAGGTTTTCGCCAACTCCCGGCAGGTCGACAACCGGCGTGATGCCCAGAGACTTCAAATGCGCGGAATCTCCCACTCCGGAAAGTTGCAGCAGCTGAGGGGTATTGATCGCACCGCCGCAGAGCACCACTTCCTTGGCGTTGACCGTGTGCAGCCGGCCGTTCCGGCGGTACGTGACTCCTGTGGCCCTGGTGCCATCGAAATTGACCTTTGCCGCCAGCGCCCTGGTGCGGATCGATAGGTTTTTCCTACCCTTGTTGGGGCGCAGGTAGGCACGTGAGGCCGAGAGCCGCTGGCCCTTGTGCACGTTCCGGTCGAATGGGCCGAAGCCCTCCTGCCGGTACCCGTTGACATCATCGGTGCGCTTGTGTCCCGCTTCCGCGGCAGCGCGGAAGAAGGCCTGGAACAGTGGATTGCGGGCTGGCCCGCGCTCCAGCACGAGGGGTCCGTCGTGGCCGCGCAGGTCATCGTCTGGATCCGCGGCGAGCGCGGTTTCCATGCGCTTGAAGTAGGGCAGGCAGTGCGCGAAGTCCCAGGTTTCCATCCCGGCGTCGGCTCCCCAGCGTTCGTAGTCCAAAGGGTTGCCGCGCTGGAAAATCATTCCGTTGATGGAGCTGGAGCCGCCCAGCACCTTGCCGCGGGCGTGCGCGATCCTGCGGCCGTGCATCCGCGGTTCTGGGTCGGACTGGTATTGCCAGTCGTAGAACCGGTTGCCGCTGGGGAAGGTGAGGGCCGCCGGCATCTGGATGAAAAGGTCCCACGGGTAGTCGCTGCGGCCCGCTTCAAGGACCAGAACGGTGCGCGTTCCGTCGGCGCTGAGCCTGTCCGCCAGCACCGATCCGGCGCTTCCACCGCCGACGATCACGTAGTCGTAGCTCTCGTTCGTCATGGGGTAGATCTCCTTGGGCGTGGTCTGGGAGTCATTTCGAAGGGCCGGCAACGGTGAGGACGAACCGCGTCTCCCCAATGCCCGGACACTGTCCATGACTGACCGTAGGGGGACAGCGGAGCGTGTCCGTTCGTGCAGCTTGTTGCTCAGTTGTAGCCTCAAGAGTTCCGCCTCTTAGCTTGGAGTGGAGTACTGCCTGGTGGTGCTAGACGATGATGCTGACGCCAGGGTGTCGTCGACAGCGATCTGCTCACCGTCGTTTGTGGAAGATATTGACCGTTGGTGATGTGTTGAGCAAGGGGTCGTTTCCGGGGCCGGTACTGTCAGCGGGCACGGGATCCGCTGATAAACCTTCCTCCCGCCTAACGGGCTCTGCCCGTCCTGTCCGTTGTGGCATCATCAACATGAATCACCATACGCAACAGAGTGATCTACGCCACGATCATTGTCAAGGTTTCTGTACGCGCTGAAGCGGCCCCTGTGACGGCACTGTCGCAGTGCGTGTGCGTCGCCCCTCTCGGATGCAGAATTCGCATCTCGTGATGCGCAACTCCTTGTTGCATCTTTAGGAGGCACCTGCCTGATTGGCAGGAGGTGCAGCGGCCCCAAGACGGGCCGCGTGGTGAATGTTCCTACCCTGCGGACTTTGAAATCCGCGCAGAATCTTGGGTCCGCGCGGACAGGGCAGGCTAGATCGATCATGGCGGAGGCCGGCTCGATCGGCCTCGAGGGTGCCGCCGCCAGCCCTCGGAGTTGCAGGGCGGCTGACCCGCCATGGCTCCACTTCGGTGAAGAGATGGCGGCGACTCCGGCCGCTTTACATGGAATTTACGTGGCCGGGCTGATTTGTGACGCTACCATCGAGTCCTATTACGCGGCGGGGACGTGAGTGAGGGGCTCCGCTTCGTTGGCGGAGGCTATGTGCGGGGCCGACGTCGTTCTAGTGGTCCACCTGTGCTGTGCCCTACACGGTCAAGCGGCGGCTCAGGCGTTGCGGTGCCAGCCTGTGAAGGGACCCGCTCAATGAGGCATAAGCGGCTAGCCCGCTGGAATTGTTCACCTAATGCGCTTGCTACCGAAGGGTGTAGCCCAATTTGGCACTTATCCGCAGCCCCGCCTCCCTCAGTGCTTCCAGAAGTCCCGGCGTCGTTTCCGGGTCGAAGCGGAAGGCTGGTCCGGAAATGCTTACTGCACCAACCACAGTTCCCGTGTGGTTGTAGACCGGCGCCGCTGCGGCGTTCAATCCGATCTCGATTTCATCCCTCGTCACTGCGTATCCGTTGCGTGAGACGTCGAGAAGCTGGTTTTCCAGTTCTTCGCGGCTGGTGATCGTCCGCGGCGCCCTAGGAGGCAGCCCTGTTTCCTCTAGGATCCTGCCCCGTTCGTCGGCTGGAAGAGTTGCGAGCAGTACCTTTCCGCTAGAGGTGGCATGCAGAGGGGTCAGGCTGCCCACCCAGTCGTAGGTGGCAAGCATTGAAGGGCCCATGGCCTGGTCGACGTTGACCGCAAAGTTGGAACGGAGCACGGCAAGGTTCACCGTCTCCTCGTATTTCTCGGCCAGGCTTTCCAATACCGGACGGGCTTCATAGACCAGGCTCAGCCTTCCGGGGATGGTACTTGCGATCCGTAATATTCCGAAGCCCAGCTGGTACTTGCCCCGTCCGCTGTTCTGCTGGACCATATCCCTGCTCGCGAGCGACGCCAGCAGACGGAAGATCGTCGATTTGTGGAGGTTCATCTCCTCCGCTATTTCGCTCACGCCGGCATGGCCGTCCCTTGCGAGGATTTCCAAGACCGCAAGGGCGCGGTCGACGGACTGGACGCCCCCTTGCTGAACTCCGCCTGTTTCAACAGCAGGTTCAGCATCATTGTTCGAAGGCATGCTGCACTCTCTCGAGTAGTTGAGTGGTCTCCAGTTTCATCGGAGTCGGATGCTTATCAGGTTAGGGAGGTTGAGACTCATATACCAGTTGTAGTTCTAAAAGATACCACCGGGAGTCTTTCGTCGTAAGCGTCCCGGCAATGAGGGAGAACTGTCCCGTAGTCGGAGTGTTGTGGCGTACGGGATTCGGCTTGTGACGGGCACGCTCACGGGACGCAAACCCATTCGCGACTCCCTGAGGCCTAGAATCTCCGGTACGGGGACAGGTGCTTCCTCGTGTTTGCCTATTTTGGGGGTGCGAGTTGGGTTTTCGTTACCGCAAGTCGAAGAGCTTCGGGCCTGTGAGGATCACGGCGTCCAAGCGCGGAGTGAGTGCGAGCATTGGGGGCGGTCCGTTCCGGGTGACGAAGTCCACGACAGGCCGCACCACGAGTACGGTGAGGGTCCCTGGAACGGGAGTCTCGTATGTGACCACCAGCTCGAACCGCCGGTCAACACGGAAGGACGCCGCTCGGCCATCTCAACCGGCCCGCCGTCAGGTCGTGCATCAGATCATCAGCGACGAGGCATGGCGGGAACTCCTCGCTGCAGATGAGACGGCTCCGGCATCGAAGTTCCAGCGTAACTTCGTTCGCGCGGCCGTGGCACGGGCAACGGGCAAGCGCCCGAGCCTGATGCACCTGACCTTGGGACAAGCCGCCAAGGTCCTGGAATATGTCGGTCAGAGCCCGGTCAAGCTGACCTCCGGCGGCCGCGGAGTGCCGGGGCTGGAGAAGGCCGGGACTGTGGCCCAGTGGACTTTGCTCGGGTTGCTGGTGGTGATGGTGACGGTGTCCTCGCCCGCGGGGTTCCTGCTGGCTGCGGGGATCGTCGGGCTGATGTTCCTGTTGCGGAAGCGGCGCCGTGGCCGGCAGGCGTGGGAGGACGCGACCTGGTCGGGGAGTCCGGTCGGCACCGTGCAGGGAATCGCGGTTCCCGATGCGCGGATCGAGGCGCCGGCGAATCACGCCGCGCCACAACCGGCTGCTGTTGAGGGGCAGGCACCGATTTCGCCAGTCACGCGGCCCGTTATTTCAGGCCAGGGGTTGTACCGGGTCTCGCTCGGCCGTTCGGAATGGCCGAACGTCGACGTCGTGGGCGAGCACGCGTACAGCACGGCTATCAAGGCTTCGCTCCGCGCCAGTAAGGGGCCCATGGCCGTAGCTCGCGATGGTGAAGCTGAAGGCGTTCGGGTTGAACTCGTGGCCGAGCCGGATAACCCGTTTGACCAGAATGCCGTCAGCGTTCGTTGGCGGAATCAGGTCCTGGGATATCTCAGCCGTGAAGACGCGATCCGCTACGCGCAACCGATCAGGAGAATTATTGCCAGCGGGCTCGCTGCGGCCGCGACGGCCCGCATCTGGGCGTACGACGGCGGCGACCGGCTCCAGGCCCGGGTCACCGTGGCGTTGCCGGAGCCGGAGCTGATCGCGCCGCTGAACGAGGCCCCGGCGGGCGTCACCACTCTTGTGCCGTGGGGATCGGCGATCCAAGTCCTCAAGGAAGAGGACCATTTCGATATCCTGTGCAACCACGTGCCACCGGAAGGGGTCGGCCTCCTGCTGGTCAGCCTCCACGAGGTTATCCGCACTCTCAGGAACGGTACCGAGCGTCCATTTATCGAAGTCCGGCTCGACGGCGAACGGGTCGGTGAGCTCAGCAACGTCACCTCCTCGCATTTGTTGCCGCTTCTCGAGCACACCGAGACGGTCGGGGAAACCGCTCTCGCTTACGCCAAAATCACGGGCTCTGCCCTTGCTGCGCAGCTTGTGCTGCACGCGGCGAAGGCCACCGAGATCAGCAACGATTGGTTATCCGAGGGGCCGCACCCCGCCCCGAAGCTCGTCCCGTGGGCCACGGGATATGACGTCCCACCCGCTTACGCCACATAGGAGATGCACCGGGCGGATACTAGGACAAGAGATCGAAGGTCATGCGCCTGTCTTGTGAAGACTATTCGCCGGATTCCGGCTTGAGGGTGGTGCCTGCGTCGAGGGCGTCGTCGACGACGATGAGTGCGGGTCCTTGAGCCGGGGGCTGCGCTGGAGCAGCGGCCTCCCGGCCTTGAGGGACGCGGCGGCGTAGTCGGCGAGCATCTTGATGGCGAACTCGAAGTCCCGCGAGCCGATCAGCGGGGTGAAGGTTTCGGCGTAGTCCCGCCATGCCGGATCGTAGTCGCTGCCCCGGGGCATAGGATCGGAGGCGGTCAGCGACAGCCCGAGGGTGTGGAGGACGGCCATGGCCTTGCCGGGTTCGGCCCGTTCGTGGCCCAAGGTCCCCTGCTGAAAGGTGGGCGTCCGGCCGTCCTCTGCCGTTTGGTGCTTATGCTTCCCGGGTGGCGGGTGAGGAATCTTTGGTCCGGGCGGGGTCGCGTTCGGCGAGGGCGCCGATTGCGGTGTCGATTTTGTCCATAATCTCCTGATCCAGTTTCACTCCGGATGCGGCCACGTTGGCCGCGACCTGCTCGGGCCGGGACGCGCCTGTGATGGCCGAGGCCACGTTCTGGTTCTGCAGGACCCAGGCGATGCTGAGCTGGGCCATGGTCAGTCCGGCTTCTTCCGCGATCGGTTTGAGCTTCTGGACGCCGGTCAGGACCTCGTTGGCCATCCAACGCTTGATCATCTGCGCTCCGCCCTTTGTGTCGGTCGCGCGGCTGCCCTCGGGAGCAGGTTTCCCGGGCTGGTACTTGCCGCTCAGGACGCCCTGGGCCATGGGGGACCACACGATCTGGGAGAGTCCGAGTTCTTCCGACGCCGGCACCACTTCGGCCTCGATGACCCTCCACAACATGGAATACTGCGGCTGGTTGGATATCAGCTGGAACCCCAGATCTTTGGCCAGTGCGTGGCCGTCACGGATCTGCTCCGCTGTCCATTCGCTCACGCCGATGTATAGGGCTTTGCCTTGCCGAACGATGTCCGCGAAGGCCTGCATGGTTTCTTCCAGCGGGGTCTCGAAATCGTAGCGGTGGGCCTGGTAGAGGTCCACGTAGTCGGTCTGCAGGCGCCTGAGGGAGCCGTTGATGGATTCCGTGATGTGCTTGCGGGAGAGCCCGAGATCATTGTGGCCCTTGGGCCCGGTGGGACCGAATACCTTCGTGAAGATCTCCAGCGACTCCCGACGTTCGCCCTTCAGGGCGTTGCCGAGGACGGTCTCGGCCGCGGTGTTGGCATAGACATCGGCCGTGTCGAAGGTGCTGATTCCGGCGTCGAGCGCTGCTCGGACGCATGCGGTGGCGGTGTCGTTCTCGACCTGGGAGCCGTGGGTCAGCCAGTTGCCGAACGTGATTTCCGAAATCTTGAAGCCGGAGTTGCCAAGGTACCTGAATTCCATTGTTTTCTGACGCGCTTTCTCTTGTCCGTGAAGTAGCCGGCCGTGTGGCGGCACCCCGGGCCCTGACCACGTCGTTCCATGAGCGGACCCTATGCCGGTAGCCGTTTTTCGAGACTACGCGTCCGACAGCATCTTTTGTCCCGGCGTGGCTGGCCCTTCGGGTCCTAGGATCAGCTGGCCCCCTTCCCTGGGGACGGGGCCGTTGTGCCGTGGTTATAGTCGAAGGATGAAGCAGCGAGTATTGGGCAAGACAGGGCGGTCCGTCTCCGTTGTGGGGCTGGGCACATGGCAGCTCGGTGCAGACTGGGGCAACGTGGATCCGAAGGAAGCCAACGACATCCTGGAAGCCGCCGTGGATTCCGGGGTGACCTTCTTTGATACCGCCGATGTCTACGGCGACGGGCGGAGCGAGCAAACCATCGGGAAGTACCTCGCTGCCAACCCCGGACTGGACATCACGGTAGCCACCAAAATCGGGCGGCGCCTGGAACAGAAACCTGAGAACTACACACTGGCCAACTTCCGGCAGTGGGTTGACCGTTCCAGGCGGAACCTCCGGACGGAGTGCCTCGACCTGGTGCAGCTGCATTGCCCGCCGACCCCGGTTTACAGCCGCCCGGAAATCTACGATGCGCTGGAGACGCTCGTCAATGAAGGCGCAATCAAGGACTACGGCGTCAGCGTCGAGCGGACCGAGGAAGCACTCGAGGCCATCAAGCACGGCACGGCCACCGTCCAGATCATGCTGAACGCCTTCAGACTCAAACCCCTGGACAAGGTCCTGCCCGCGGCGAAGAACGCCGGAGTCGGCATCATCGCCAGGGTTCCTCTGGCCTCAGGCCTGCTCTCGGGAAAGTACTCCAAGGACACAGTCTTTGCCGAAAATGACCACAGGAAATATAACCGGAACGGTGCGGCTTTCGACGTCGGGGAGACCTTCTCCGGAGTTGACTTTGAACAGGGCCTCAAAGCGGTGGAACATTTCAAAAAGCTTGTCCCGTCCGGAGCAACCACAGCCCAAGCGGCCATCGCCTGGATCGCGGCACAAGACGGGGTCAGCACCGTCATACCAGGGGCCCGAAACCCTGAACAAGCCCGCGCCAACGCCGCCTCCAGCCAAATACTGGACCACCTAGGCCCGGACTTCGAGAACAGCGTCAGGGAAATCTACGACACGTACTTCCGCGAGATGATCCATTCACGCTGGTAAACCCCGGAAGGTCACGTCCTTTCGGTCCACGCCCGAAGGGCCGCAGCCGTGCCCGCCGGCTGATCGTTCAACGGTCCTGCGCCGGAATGCCAGGCCCCGGCGGTTCGCTGGCGAATCCTCCTCGGATTCCCGTCTGGCCGCGGAGATCAACCGCTATTCCGCAAGTTACCGGTAGTCAGGCACGACGATAGGGTTGGTGAATGAGCGCACCGGATACCACACACGACTGGCGGCCCCTGTGGGCGCGGCTCAACGATGGCGAGGAAACACTTCCCGTCGGCGTCCTGATGACCGCCCCGCCGGGCGAGGTCAACAGTGCGCCGCCGCTGGAGTCCGAGTTCGGAGTGCTCGAGGCGCCCTTGGAGGATTACGACGTCGTGGAGCTGACCCGCTTTGACCGCCCACTGGCGCGGGGCCGGGTGGCGTTCGGCGATGGATTCGCTGTGGTGGGCCCTGTGCGCGCAGTGGACGGCGACGCTGTGGCGCTCGATCACGAGGCCGTGGTCCTGGCCCACCTGGCGGAGGAAGCCTTCGTCGAGGGCGCGGATGTTGTCTACGCGCCCGTGGACGCCGGGGCAGCGGACCGGTACGAGGCCCTCGGCTGGACTCGGGCGGGCGAACTGGCCCCCTAAGAGCAATACCGCTTGCTTAGGGTTCGCTTGTGCTAAATTCTCGGCATGGCGCGTAGCGGAGAATCGAGGCCGTGGCGCAAGAACGGGTGTGCACAATGATGCACACCCATGCCGCTGGACTGAGCCGTACATTGGCTGACCTTGGCGCGGAAGTTGCCTGGAAAGCTACTCCCGGTCGTAGCGGGGAGTTGTGCCTGTCCGCTTGTCCTGCCAAAGGGGGTTGGACAGCGTCCACACTTATGTCTGCTTGGTAGATGTGCTTATTGCGGTCCGCCCTGAGTCTTCGATGTGGGGGCGTCAATGCACGCCCGGGCCAGGGGTTCCTGCGACAGCCCCCAGGTCGCCTCGGACACGTCACTGCCACAAGGGCTGCCAAAACAGGTAGCCGGCACTCAAGTGCCGGGCCGGTTCCGCGGCCTACGATCGGGGCGAGGGCGTTTCCCTGGAACATGCTCTCGGCGGTAGCTGCGCCAGTGCCCGGCACAGGGTGACACCGGGCATTGGCGCGTTACCTTGGCCCCGGTCCATCACCTGCTCTACCTGGGGTCCGCCGGGGTTTGGGCGCTGCTGTTGAGGATGTGGTCCACTGCGGCTGGTCCTGTCGTGCGCAGGCCTTGGAAGACTCTCTTTTTGCTCTTCCCGTTGTTTTCCGTGCGAAGGCCGGCGAGGCGCAGGGCGGTGCGGAAGGCGTGGTCGGGGAGGGGGATTTTGCGGTTCAGGGAGCACGAGCTGACGTAGAGCCCGTAGAGCGCGTCGGCGTTGATCCCTGACTCGCTTGGGTCATCGTGAACAATGCATTCCTGGAGGAACTGGCTGATCTGTGGAGGGGTCATGGTGTGCTCCGGGGAACGGTTTTCAGGGTTGGGTTCCGTAGATGAATTCCTTGGCGTGTGCGACGGCTTTTCGGAAGGCGTCGTTGCGGAGGGTGGC
Organism: Arthrobacter sp. KNU-44; assembly: GCF_051843155.1. Lineage (NCBI taxonomy): Bacteria > Bacillati > Actinomycetota > Actinomycetes > Micrococcales > Micrococcaceae > Arthrobacter > Arthrobacter sp. KNU-44. The sequence continues at coordinate 4,688,138 of NZ_JBPXNG010000002.1, read as the reverse complement.
TTGCCCGGGGTTTTTGGGGTCGGTTTCGAGGTAGTTTGTGTAGCCGGGCCGCAGGATCCAGATGTCGCCGGCCGGGGGTAGGTAGAACACGGCGAAGGAGCGGTGCTGGGGGTCTTCGGTCCAGATGGGGACGACCGCGACTGCGGCGCCGGTGTCCGGGTTGATCCATTGGGCCCGGGGGGTGGGTTGTTCGTGGGTTTCGGGGTCCAGGAACGGGGCTGTTCCTTTGCCCCACCGTTTTTCGAAGCGTTCGTAGAACGCGGGCATCAGTTGGTTGTCGTAGGGTCGCCAGGCACTCATGGGGGCTCCTTGGGCTGGTGTGGTTTTCCGGCTCTTATCGCCTGATCTGCAGGATGAGCGTGTAGCGGGTTGGCGGATATGACGGTTGCCGGAGCGGCGTTCCCGGGGACCGTCGGGCGGGCGGCTCCCAGATGACCGGTCCGATCAGCAGCGCCGTGGCGGGAGGCAACTGCCTTGGGATCCGAACGGGGCCGGGGCGTTGCGGCGTGGCGTTCGCGGCTGGACGCGGGTGCTCCCGGTCGTAGGCGGCCCGCTTTTCCGGGTTGCCGAGGATGGCGTAGGCGGCCATGATGTCCCGGAGCTCCTGCAGCTCTTTTTGGGTCTTCGTCTCCGGTTCCGTCGGGCCGGGGCCGGTGGGGTGTTCGCGGGCCGCCCGGGTGTCGGGGTGCCGGCTGCGGATGAGCGTGCGGTAGGCGCGGGTCACCTCGCGTGCCGTGGCGGTGGGGGCGATCTGCAGGGTCTCGTAAAGGTCGGGGCCGTTGTTCCTCATGGTTGGCGGTGGTGTGTGTTTTGGATGCGGGGTGTTTCCGTGGGCGGGGATGGTCCCCGGCCTGTTCGGCCGGGGACCATCGTTGCGGGAGTCATCCTCGGGGCCTCATCCATCCGTGCGCTGGCTGCGCTGTGGCGTGGTCTGTGAACTCGACCGCCCTCTTTGCATGGTGGGCCGCTGTGGTGCTCCCGGTCCGGGAGGGTGCGCCGGCGGTCAGGCGTTGATTTCCTGGCGCTGTTTTCCGGTGGTTTCGATTTCGATGCGGCGCGGTTTTGCTTTTTCCGCGACCGGGATGCGCAGGGTCAGGACGCCGGCGTCGTAGTTTGCTTTGACGCCTTCGGTGTCCAGCGCGTCGCCGAGGATGAGCTGGCGGCTGAAGATGCCGCGGGGCCGTTCGGAGGCGATCAGTTCCGTGTCCTCGCCGACGGGGTCCGGGCGTTCGGCCTTGACGGTCAGGACGTTGCGTTCGACGTCGATGTCCACCGAGTCCACGTTGACTCCGGGCAGATCGAAGGCGACCACGAAGTCCTCGCCTTCCCGCCAGGCGTCCATGGGCATGGCCGCCGGCCGGGCTGTGGTGCCGAGTACCTGTTCGGCGAGCCGGTCGAGTTCACGGAAGGGGTCCGTTCGCATCAGCATGGTGTGTCACTCCTTGCAGATCGCAGTTTTTTGTTGTCAATCCAGCTGATCTATGGTGGCTGGTATATATTTCTTATAGCACTGCATATGGGTCAGGGCAAGCCTGATTTTCGAAGGATTTTGGAGGTGCCCGATGGGGCAGGCCGGGGACCGGGGGAGGGGCGTGTATGCGATTTCCGTTGCGGCCGCACTGGTGGGAACGGGTCAGCAGAACCTGCGCCTCTACGAACGCAAGGGCCTGCTGGAACCGGGCAGGACCCTGGGCGGGACCCGCCAGTACAGCGAGAACGACCTCGTGACCTTGCGGCGGATCGGGGAGCTTCTGGAATCGGGCTTGAACCTGGCCGGCATCCGGATGGTCCTGGTCCTGGAGGCCGACAACCGGCGCCTCGAGGCGGAACTCAAGTCCGCGAACGGCGCTTGAGGACCTCCGCGAGCTGGGCCGTCTCGATTAAATCGATCCTGAGGACGGCGTCGTCGCTGTCTGTGGGCATGGGGATTCAGTGCCGGATCAGGGCAGCGCGAAAGCGTCCAGCTGAGGCAGAGGGGAGTTTGAGGCTGGTGGCTTGCAGGGTCCCGAGCGTCACACCAAGCGGCACTCTCCCGGCCCACCGAGAGGCGTCCGGGGCCAAAGCGGGGTTGTCGTCACGCTGAGGACACGCAATATCTGGAACATTGAAGAGAAAAACTACGGGTCCAGTTCACTTGAACCGGGCCCGTAGTTTTTATGGAGCTAACAACATTTACGCGGTGACACCACTTGGCTGCCGTGTCGAAGTGAGGTCCTCGACGGCTTTCTGCATGTGCCGTTTTATGGCTTGCTGAAGTCCGCTCTGGTCGCGCCTCTCAAGAAGGTCCAGGATGTCTTGGTGCTCCTGCACCAGCACATCTATGCGGGGATACGCGACTTCCAGGCTGAGGATACACATGCGGGACTCCGCGGCGAGGGTCTCGTAAATCCGGATCAATCGCGTGTTTCCAGTGCCGGAAACGAAAGCGGTGTGGAATTGCATGTCGAGCCTGGCGATCGCCTGCCAGTCCGACGCCGCAACCTGCTTCGCCATGTTCTTGATGATCCCCTTGAGCTCTCGACAGGTGTCCGTGACCTGGTCCGGACCGGAATGGAGGAGAGTGTTGGCGGCGGCCAGTTCCACTGCCTCGCGTACGGCGTAGATCTCTTTGATGTCTTCGTTTGAAAGCTCCAACACAAAAACGCCGCGGTTACGCTTGCTCACCAGGATGCCTTCCTGGCATAAGCGCTGCAGAGCTTCCCTGAGGGGCCCCCTTGAGGTGTTGAGCTGGCTCGCCAAGGCAGATTCGTTCACCTGCTGACCGGGGCTGAAAGCCCCTTGGACGATGAGCTCTCGGAGTTGGTCAGCGATCAGCTGCGCCGTGGGCCGGCCCTCCAATACGAACATTCGCTCCGGTGCCGCCATTGACATCCCCTCATTTCATACTTCAGCAAGTTGAATCTACTAGACCGCTATCGCGGTGTACTTGTATTCCAGGAATTCTTCGATCCCGATCTTTCCGCCTTCGCGTCCCAGGCCTGACTGTTTGACGCCTCCGAAAGGAGCGGCGGGATTGGACACGATGCCGGTGTTGAGGCCGACCATTCCGACCTCCAGTTCCGCTGAGAACCGCATGGCCTTGTCCATGCTTTCAGTGAACACGTAGCCCACCAGGCCCCATGCGGTGTCGTTGGCCATGCGCAGTACTTCGTCCTCACTGTCGAAGGGCGTAATGGCTGCAACCGGGCCGAATATCTCCGTGGTCATCAGGTCGGATTCCAGCGCCACATCCGTCAGGACAGTGGGGGAGTAGAAGTAGCCGGGACCCTCCGGGCGGCTTCCGCCAGTAAGCACCCGGGCACCCTTGGACACAGCGTCGGCAACGAGTGACTCCACCTTGTCCAACCCTGACTGTTCGATGAGCGGGCCGACTTCTGTTCCTGCCAAAGCGCCGTTGCCCACCTGCAATTCTGACATCTTTTTGGAGAACTTCTCGCCAAACTCCTCTGCAACGGAGCGGTGGACGAAGAAGCGGTTTGCGGCCGTGCAGGCTTCGCCCATGTTCCGCATCTTTGCCTTCATGGCTCCATCCACCGCCTTCTCGATGTCGGCATCGGCGAGCACAATGAACGGTGCGTTCCCGCCGAGCTCCATGGAGGAGCGCATGACGTTGTCCGCGGCCTGCCTCAGGAGGATTTTGCCCACCTCGGTGGAACCGGTGAAGCTGATCTTGCGGGCGATTCCGCTGTCCGTCCACGTTCGTACGACGGCGGAAGCGCTCGACGTCGTCACGACGTTCAGCACGCCGTCAGGAAGTCCGGCTTCGCGGAAGATCTCCACCAGGGCCAGGGAGGTCAACGGCGTCAGCTCGGCCGGCTTGAACACCATGGTGCACCCCGCGGCAACTGCGGGGGCGATCTTGCGCGCTCCCATGGCGAGCGGAAAGTTCCAAGGCGTGACCAATATCGAGGGCCCGACGGGTTCCTTGGTGATGAGGATGCGCGTATGTCCGTCCACGGAGGTGGTGCTGTCACCGCCGATCCTCACGGCTTCTTCCGAGAACCAGCGAAGGAACTCGGCGCCATAGGCTACTTCGCCCTTCGCTTCGGCGAGGGGTTTTCCCATTTCGGCGGTCATGATCGACGCGAGCCGGTCGGTGTTGGCAATGACAAGATCGAAGGCACGCCGCAGGATGTCGGCCCGTTGGCGTGGCGTGGATTTGCTCCACTGTGCCTGTGCGCGACCTGCGGCCTCGATGGCCAAGGCGGCGTCTTCGGGACCGCCGTCGGCAACGTGGGCAATGACTTCGTTCGTGGCCGGGTTCTCTACCGGGAAGGTGGCTCCGCCAGCAGCGCTTTGCCACGTTCCGTCAATGAACAAGAGTGTCTGGAGAGTGGTGGGATCGAAGGAGAGGTTCATGTTCGCTCTTTCAGTGATCAGGGGGGACTAGGAAGCGGCCGACTTGAGCGCCTGCGTGAATTTGGACAGACCCGTCTGGATTTCATCGCTGCTGACGTTAAGGGCGGGGATGAGACGGATGACGTTGCCATGCGGGCCGCAGGTGAGGAGCAGGAGCTCTTCCTTGATGGCGGCCTGCTGGACCGCGAGTGCAGCTGCCGCATCTGGAACGTTGCCTTCGGCGGTGAATTCGACGCCCTGCATGAGGCCCCGTCCGCGCACGTTTCCGATTCCCGTGAATTCCGCCTGCAGTGTGTCCAACCCTGCCCGCAGCTCATCGCCGCGGAGCAAGGCATTTTCCACGAGGTTTTCCCGCCGAATGACGCCCAAGGTGGCGACGCCGGCTGCCGCCGCAACCGCGTTTCCTCCATAGGTACCGCCTTGGGAGCCTGGCCACGCCTTGGCCATCAAATCCGCCGACGCGGCAATTGCCGAAATCGGGAAGCCGCTTGCGAGGCCCTTTGCAGTGATGACCACGTCGGGGCATATCCCGGCCCAGTCGTGCCCCCAGAACTTGCCCGTCCGGCCGACGCCTGCCTGGACCTCATCGAGGATGAGCACGATCCCGTGCCGGTCCGCCCGTTCCCGAAGTCCTTGGAGGAAGGCGACCGGCGTCGGGATGTATCCGCCGTCACCGAGGACAGGTTCGATGATGAAGCCTGCCGTATCAGCCGGGGTGCTGACGGTCAGAAGGAGGTGGTCCAGTTCCTTCAAGGCAAACTCGACAGCCGTGGCTTCGTCCCATCCGTAGCGGTACCAGTGCGGGAAGGGAGCTATGTGCACCCCGCCCAGCAAAGGAGAGAATCCTGAGCGGAACTTGGTTCCGGCGGTGGTCAAGGACGCTGCTGCCACCGTCCGCCCATGAAAGCCTCCCTGGAAGGAGATGATGTTGGGGCGGCCGGTTGCCATGCGGGCCAAGCGGATTGATGCTTCCACGGCTTCAGATCCGGACGTCGCGTAGAAGACACTGTCCAATCCCTCAGGCAATACGGTGCCAAGCAGCTCCGTGAGCTCCAGCAAGGGCTTGTGCATCACGGTCGTGTACTGGGCGTGGACAATTTTGCCCACCTGCTCGCGGGCTGCAGCCACCACATCCGGGTGGCAATGGCCAGTGCTGGTGACACCAATCCCGGTGGTGAAATCGAGGTACTTCTTGCCGTCGGTCGCGTGGATCCAGCTCCCGGACGCGTAATCGACGACGACAGGGGTCGCCTGCTTCAGGATGGGGCTAAGTGCTGCCATGGCTTCATACTTTCTTAGTAACTGTAGATTGTCAACAATACGCGATCTTGAGTTCACCCAGGGAACCCACAGGAAGGCGCTAGATCTTCTCGAACCTCTGCGGCCGAACGAAGTCGAGGCCGTCAAACCAGCGCTTGCCAAGGGCTTCGCTGGCTGCGATCTCTCCGTATCCGGAAGCCATTTTGAACCCGGCACCGGAGAAACCAGTGGCGGCGTAGATCCTGCTGGAATTGTGGAGGAAACCCAGCAAAGGCTGGGAGTCCGTGGTGTAGAGATCCGGGAACGCGTCCGAGCGAACGATGTTGGGGAACAGGCCGGGCAGGAACTCAATTACCGTCTCGGTGGTTTCGGCGATTTCCGCTGCGGTGAGATCCCTTGGCACTGAGTCAGCCGCAGGCGTTGGCGCGCCGCGACCATCCAGGGTGGCTTTTACCGTCACTCCGTCAACGCTCGGTGCGCCGTACATGGAGCGGTCTCCGGAAATCCTGATGAAGACGGGGAATCTCTCAGGTGAGAATTCCGTCGCGTCTCTGGCCACGAACCAGGACAGGAAGATCCGCCGCGTCCCAGTTGCCGCTTTCAGATAGTCGGGCATGAGCTTTTGGGACCAGCCGCCGGACGAGACGATCACGTTTTCGAAGGTCCAGGACGTGTTGTCCGAGGTGACGACCACGCCGTCGTCAGTTTCCCGGATACTGTCGATCGTCGTACCGGTGATCGCTGTGGCCCCGTTTGCCTGTGCGGCGGCAACTGCCGCCGTTACTGCACGGTCAGTGCGCAGGGCGCCGGCCTGCGGATCGAGCAAGGCGCAGTCATCAGGCCGAAGGTTGTGCTGCGGATACCGTTCCGCCATGGCGTCGCGGCTCAGGATCTCATGCTCAGCCCCGTTTATTCGAGTCGTTTCGAGCAGGGCGGCGATGTAGGGGCCATCGACCGTCCCGATCGATAGCCCGCCGCAGCGCGTCAAAATGTCCCGGCCTGATTCTTCCTCGAGTTCGGCCCAGAGGCTGCGGGAACGCTGCAGGATGGGGTAATAGCTGGGGTTGCCGCGGTAGATCATGCGGAACAGGCGGGTGTCGCCGCCAGCGGCGCTCCGGGCGTGACCCGGTGACTGCGCCTCGAATCCGACGACGGAATCGGTCAAACGGGATGCCTGCCACAGAGCCATGCTTCCGATGCTGCCCAGGCCGATAACGGCCAGTTTTCCGTCCATGGTTCAGAGCACCTGCTTCAGGAAGGCTTGGGTCCGGGGTTCTTTGGGGTTGGCAAGGACCTCCCGGGCATCGCCGCGTTCGACGACGAAGCCTTCATCCATGAAGATCAGCGAGTCGGCGACTTCGCGGGCGAAGCCCATTTCATGGGTGACGACGACCATGGTCATGCCTTTTTTGGCGAGGTCCTGCATGACCATAAGGACTTCGCCGACTTTCTCGGGGTCCAAGGCGCTGGTGGGTTCGTCGAAGAGCATGATCTCCGGATCCATCGCCAGGGAACGCGCGATGGCGACGCGCTGCTGCTGTCCGCCGGAAAGCTGGGCCGGGTAGTGGTCGCCGAAAGCGCCGAGGCCGACGCTGGACAGCAGATCATTGGCCCGTTGGGCAGCCTGCTTCTTGTCACCGTGTTTGACCAGTACGGGGCCGGCCATGACATTCTCCCGTGCCGTCATGTTGGGGAAGAGGTTGAACTGTTGGAAAACCATGCCCACCCTGGTGCGCTGCTCGGCGAGCTTTTTCGGACTGAGGGCGTGGTAGGCAGTGTCGGTCTCGTAGTAGCCGAAGTCTTCACCGTTGACCTTCAGGACTCCTGAGTCGACAGTCTCGAGCCCGTTGATGCAGCGAAGGAGCGTTGATTTGCCGGAGCCGGACGGTCCGATGATGCAACAGACCTCACCGCAGGCGATGTCCAGGTCGATGTCCTGCAGGACTGTCTTGTAGCCGAACGATTTTTTGATCCTACGGGCGTGAATGGTGCCGTCGGTAGTCATCGGGCAACACCTTCCGGTTCTGTGAGCACGATCTTCTTTGCCTTCCTGGGAAGTCTGGAAGATGTTCGGGAGTATTTTTTCTCGAGCAGGGATTGCGGGTAGCTCAGAAGAAGGGTCATCACGAGATACCACAGGCTGGCAACGATCAGCAGCGGGATGGTCTCGTAAGTGCGGGCGTAGATGAGTTGGGCGCTCTGCAGAAGCTCTGCGACACCCAGCACGCTGACCAGTGAGGTTTCCTTGAACATGCCGATGAATTGGTTGCCGGTGGCAGGGATGATCGATGGCATGGCCTGGGGAATGATGACCTTGCGCATTTTCGTGGCGCCGCTCATTCCCAATGAGTCGGCAGCTTCAATCTGGCCCTTCCCGACAGCCGAGAAGCCGCCGCGAATGATTTCTGCCATGTACGCGGCTTGATTGAGGCTCAGGCCAATCAGGGCTGCCGTGATCGGTGCCATCAGGGCGTTGATGTCGACCGCAGTGCTGATGTTGGTGAAAGGAATCCCGATGGTCAGGTTCGGGTAGAGGGCGGCAATGTTGAACCAGAAGATCAGCTGGACCAGGACCGGTGTACCCCGGAAAAGGGTGATGTAGACGCCAGCCGTGGTCGCGATCGGTTTGATCCGTGAGGACCTCATGATCGCCAGCGCCAGACCCAGAATGGTGCCCAGGAGCATACTGGCGACCGTGAGGAAGATCGTCAGCATCAGCCCATTGATGATCGTCTGATAGGTGAAGTACTTGGCGACGACGTCCCACTTGAAGTTGGGGTTGGTTGACACGGAAACGAGGATGCCCAGGCCAATCAGGCTGCACACCACCCAGGCCACGTATTCGAAGACGCTCCGTCGGCGCAGCCTGGGCTTGAGGGCCGGGTCGGTCCCCTCTGTCTTGTGACCGCTTCCGCGACTGATGGTCTGCACCATGGAAGCACCCCTCCTAGTTGAGCTTGGCATCCGTGATGGCACCCGATTCGAGGCCCCAGTTCGAGAGCGACTTCTTGTACTCCGGGCTGTTCAGGACCGACTGGACGGCAGCCTGAAGAGCGGGGGTCAACGCCGAGCCCTTCTTGAGGCCGACAGATGTAAGGTCGCTTGAGCCGACGTTGATCTGGGGGGTGAGAATAGTGAATGCGCCCGGCTGCTGCTTTGCGGCCCACGCAAGGGACGTGGTGTCGTAGAGGATGCCGTCGATGCGCTTTGACGCCAACTGGGTCAGCGCGTCCTGGACGTTGGGGAGCGTCACGGCGTTAATGGCCGGCTGGCCTTTGGAAGTGCACGTTTGATCCGAGAGGGCCGGGAGGCGCTTCAGCTGGCCTGTCGATCCGGCTGTGACGGCAATGTTCTTGCCGCACAGGCTCTCATTTGTGAGCTTCAGCGGATTTCCTGCGCTCACGGCTATTGAATTGCCGGCCTTGAAGTAGTCGACCATATCCAGGACCTTCAACCGCTCGGGTGTGGGGGACATGGTGGTCACAGTGAAGTCGTAGCGGCCACCGTCAATACCGGGAATGATCGTGTCAAACACGGTGTTCTCGAACTTCAGCTTCAGCCCAAGCTTCTTGGCCACCAAGCGGGCAATATCCGGGTTCAGGCCGATCGGCGTCTTGTTGTCATCCGAGAGGAACGTCGTCGGCGGGTAGTGCAGATCCATGGCCACCGTCAGCTCGCCCTTGTCCTTGTAGGACTGCGGCAGCAGCTTGAGTGCGGCCGCATCGGGCTGGACGCCCTCGGAAATATCGGCGGTGTTTGACGTCTTGGAGCTGTCCGGTGCCGGGGTGCTGGTGGTGGTGGCTCCACAGGCGGTCAGCGCAAGCAGTGCAGCCAGTGCTGCGGCCGCAGTTTGTGCCTTGGTTCGGGTCTTCATAATGCTTCCCTTCAAAGGGGTAGTCAGTTGGTGGTAGTCGCCGAGGAGGGGGAGAAGTGTGATCTGGATCTCTCCGCCATCTAATGCAATGCAACTCCACCAACAGTAGATTGTCAACAATTTACAGCAACTTTTTTGAGTGGCCGGCCGGAGCGGGAAAGTCATCATCAACCGCAGTTGAACTGTTGACAATTTACAATTTCGAAGCCTAGAGTCGAGTCATCGAGCAGGATTTTCCAGCCTGCAGGGAACCCCTTCCCGGCTCACCGCGCTTCCCGAAACCTCCAATACGCAGGGACGGCGACCCGCTTCCACTTCCAGGTAAAGAACGGAACCGAACATGGCAGACACCAACTTCCGGCCGAAGTACATCTCCTTCGATTGCTACGGCACCCTCATCAACTTCGACATTGATCCGACCACGCGTCGCGTTCTGGCGGGCCGGTTGCCAGAAGAGCAATGGCCCGCGTTCAAGAAGGTGTTCCGCGGGTACCGGTTCGACGAAGTCTGTGGCAACTACAAGCCCTACGAGCAGATCCTTCAGGATTCCTTTGACCGCGTGTGCAAGCGGTGGGGCATTGGGCCGACCGAAGGTGCCGGCGCACAGTTCGCGGAGGCCGTACGCGGCTGGGTTGCCCACGAGGACGTGCCGGCCCCGCTGAAGACGATGGGCGATAACTACCAGCTGGTGATTCTGTCCAACGCAGACGACAGCTTCCTGGACATCAGCGTTCCGAGGCTCGGCGCAGACTTCCACGCCGTTTACACCGCCGAGCAGGCGCAGGCCTACAAGCCGCGGTACCAGGCATTCGAGTACATGCTGGACACCCTGAACGCCCAGCCGGAGGACTTCCTGCACGTCTCCTCGCACACGCGATACGACATGATGCCGATGCACGACATGGGCTTCCGGAACCTGGTGATGCTGGACCGTGGCTATGACCCCATTACGGCCGGATACGACTACTCCACCGTTAACTCCCTCGACGAGCTCAACAAGCACCTGGGTCTGTAAACCGATCCTGAGCTGAAAGGTCAACCGTGAAACTCACCCCGTATTGGCTGGATACTGCCGAACCGTCCGGAGACTACAGGCGCACTCCGGTGCCGGAGAACGTCGACGTCGCGATCATCGGCGCCGGATTTACCGGACTATCCGCAGCCCTTGAGTTTGCCCAGCAAGGCGCAAGCGTCGCTGTCTTCGAGCGCCACACTGTTGGCTGGGGCGCCTCCGGACGTAACGGCGGCATGGCAACGACCGGCTTGGCCATCAGCTTCAATACCGCGGTGAAGCGGTACGGCAGTACCCGTGCTGTTGAGATGTTCCGTGAGTACAACGACGCGATCGACAGCATCGAGAAGCTCGTCCAGGACAACGGCATCGACTGCGACTACAAGCGCTTTGGCAAACTTTCACTGGCCTTCCACAAATCGCACTACGAGGGGATGCTGAAGTCCCAGGAGCAATTGGCAAAACTTGCCGACTACCACGTGAAAGTCATTCCCGAGGCCGAGATCTACAGCGAAATCGGTACAGATTTCTATCACGGCGCCATGCTTGATCCGCTGGGGGCCGGCCTCCACGTGGGCAAGTTCGTTCACGGATTGGCCGGTGCAGCCGCTGCTGCCGGGGCTGACATTTGTGAGAACGCCGGCGTCACCGAGCTGAAGAAAGTCTCCGGCACGGTCCATGACGTACACACCACCCGTGGCATTACACGCGCCAAGCAGGTTCTGATCGCCACAAGCGGATACACAGGCAATGTCACACCATGGCTCCAACGCCGCGTGATCCCGGTAGGCAGCTTCATCATTGTCACCGAACCCTTGCCGGAGGACGTCGTGAACCGCATCCTTCCGCACAGGCGCCAAGCCTCGGACAGCAAGATGCTGACGTACTACTTCCGGATCACCCCGGACAACAGGCTGCTGTTCGGTGGCCGTGCCCGATTTGCGCTGTCCAGCCCGGATTCAGACGTCAAGAGCGGCGAGATCCTGCACAAGGCGATGACTGAGCTCTTCCCGTATCTTGCCAACGTGAAGGTGGACTACACCTGGGGCGGCTTGGTGGACCTCTCCATGGACCAAATGGTCCATGCCGGCGCGCACGATGGCCTGTTCTACTCGCTCTGCTACAGCGGCCACGGCGTGCAAATGGCCGCCCACATGGGCAAGAAGATGGCCCACTATATGGCCGGTGACAAGCAGGCGAACGTGTGGGAAGACCTTAAGAACCCGCCCGTGCCCGGCCACTTCGGCCCGCCGTGGTTCCTGCCCTTCATTGGCGGAGCCGCGAAGATTATCGACCGATTCAGCTAGGCAAGAGAAGGTTTCCTATGAGTTCGTCAACAACCGTCGCTGAACGGCGCCCAAAAACAGCGGAAGAAACGGCCTACAGGCGGGCAAACATTGCCGCGCTTCCGGGTGGCGCATTCCTGGAAGGCCTTTGGGAGAGAGCCGAGATGGTCCTGGAGGTCCGGGATCCCGAAGACGGCGTCCTCTTGGGAAATGTGTGTTCCTCAACCCCGCAGGATGTACGGCGGGCCATAGCCTACATTCATCGGCACCTGGAGGACGGTGAATGGCCCGTACGGGCCCGCCGCGAGGCTTTGGAACGTGCGGCCGCGCTGTTGGCGGAGCAGTCCGTTCGCTTCGCGGAGATCATTGCCGCGGAAAGCAGCAAGACCATCAACGAGGCCGAACGTGAGGTGCGCCGCTGCACCGAAACGTTGCGGCTCTCCGCTGCTGCGTCCAGCGAACTCAATGGTGAAACCCTCGCTTTTGACGACAGCATGGCCGGAGCAAACAAGATCGGATGGTACAGCCGCAAACCGGTGGGAATCGTCGCCGCCATCACACCGTTCAATGATCCGCTCAACCTCGTGGCACACAAGCTGGGGCCAGCGCTCATCGGAGGCAACGGCGTCGTACTTAAACCCTCGGGCCGAACGCCGCTGACTGGGCTGGCCTTCGTCCAGCTGCTGCTGGACGCCGGTGTCCCTGCCGGACGCATCGCGGCGATTGTCGCCGGACCCGGAGTCTCCGAGGCGATCGTGACGGACCCACAGGTGGACCTCATTTCCTTCACCGGCGGCCCAAAGACGGCGGACCGTATCGCTGCTGCCGCAGGTGCCAAGAAGATCCTCTCGGAACTGGGCGGCAACAACGCCACGATCGTCTGCGCCGATGCTGAACCAGCGAAAGCCTCGGAGGCAATCGTGGCCGGTGCGTTCGGAGTGGCCGGCCAGAACTGCCTGTCCGTCCAGCGCGTCTACGTCCACATTTCCCTGTTCGACGAGGTCCTCCAACACGTGATCAGCGGGACCAAGGCGCTCCGCGTCGGGGCGAAATTCGACCGCGGGACCGACATCGGCCCCCTTATTACCGAGACAGAGGCACGCCGGGTAGAGGAATGGGTGGACGAGGCCAAGGCTGCGGGCGCCACCGTCCACGTGGGCGGGCAGCGCCGCAACGCCTTCTACCAGCCGACGGTTCTCACCGACGTGCCGTCCGACTGCCGGGTCATCCGCGAGGAAGTGTTCGGCCCGGTGGTCAGCATCATGCCGTTTATCCAGGTCTCCGACGCCATCCACGCAGCCAATGATTCCGAGTACGGGCTCCAAGCGGGCGTTTTCACCGAATCACTTGAGCTGGCTTTGGCGATTGCTGACAAGCTGCTCGTGGGGGCCGTGGTGATCAACGAGACCAGCGACGTCCGGATCGATTCCATGCCGTTTGGCGGGTTCAAGAAATCCGGTGTTGGGCGTGAAGGCGTCAAGCACGCCGTCCGTGAGATGACCGAACCCAAAAGCACCATCATCAAACTGACCGAGCCGGCCACCGGGTGGCAACAGCTGACGACCGCAGAACGGAATGCATCATGACCACCCACCAAATCGCGGTGATCCCGGGCGACGGCATCGGCAAGGAAGTTGTCCCGGCGGCCATCGAATGCCTTGAACGCATCGCTGGACTCCACTCGTTGAACCTTGAGTTCACCTATTTCGACTGGGGATCGGACTACTACGCCGAACACGGGCGCATGATGCCGCTTGACGGGCTCGAACAGCTGTCAGCGCACGATGCCATTTTCCTCGGTGCCGTGGGTTCTCCGGCTGTGCCGGACGCAGAGTCCCTATGGGGTCTGCTGATTCCTATCCGCCGGGAATTCCAGCAATACATCAACCTCCGCCCGGTGAAAACGCTCGACGGCGTGAAGTCACCCCTTGCGTCCAAGGAACCGATCGATATCCTCATCGTTCGTGAAAACAACGAAGGGGAGTACTCGGAGGTTGGCGGCCGGACCTATCGCGGGCTGCCGCATGAAACCGCGGTCCAGGAAACCATGTTCACCCGCCTGGGAGTATCGCGGGCCGCACACTACGCCGCATCGCTCGCATCCTCCCGGAAGGGCCGACTGACCTCGGCAACCAAGAGCAACGGCATCATCCACACCATGCCGTTCTGGGACGAAGTGGTGGAAGAAACAGCCCGCCTCTATCCCGAAGTGGCGCTCACCAGCGAACTTGTGGACGCGTTGGCCGCGCACCTGGTCCTGAAACCCTGGACCTTTGATGTGATCGTTGCTTCCAACCTGCTCGGCGACATTCTCTCGGACTTGGGTAGCGCCGTCACCGGCTCCATCGGAGTTGCCCCGAGTGCCAACCTCAATCCCGAAGGTGACTTCCCGTCCCTCTTCGAACCTGTCCACGGATCAGCACCGGACATTGCAGGCAAAGGCCTGGCCAACCCCGTGGGCCAGATGTGGTCGGGGGCCATGATGCTTCAGCACCTCGGGCATTCGGAAGCTGCCGAGCACCTCCAATTGGCCTTCGAGTCTGTCCTCCGCGAGGGGCTTGGCACACGCGACGTCGGAGGACCGTCCTCGACGTCCGAATTCACCGCAGCGGTCCTGGTCGCCATTGACGCCATCCGCGCCGTTGGCGCCGTTGGCGCCGTTGGCGCGATGGACGCCATGACCGGGAACAAGCCGGCGGCAGCAACGGCGTCGTCATGACAGCTACGGAACGCGAGCGGCCCGTAGTCGTAGCACTGTACCGTGAGGCTTTGCCGCCCCGGCTGCAGGAGATCGAGGAGCTGGCGGATGTCCGCCTTACCAAGGCCGACGGGCTTGCTGAGGCGCTGGACGGCGCGGACGTGTTGTACCAGTGGCATTCATTCTCACCTGCCTTGAAGGAGAACTGGGCTGCAGCCTCGTCGCTGAAGTGGGTCCATGTCTCGGCGGCAGGCGTGGATCAGCTCCTCTTCGAGGAGCTGATCCAGAGCGACGTTGTGTGCACGAACTCCCGGGGTGTGCTGAGCCGGGCCATCGCCGAATTTGCCCTTGGTTTCGTCCTGGATTTGGCCAAGGATATGCAGGGTTCGTTCCGGCTCCAGCAGCAACAGCGCTGGCAACACCGGGTCACCCGAAAGATTCAGGGCCGGAGCGTGCTGGTAGTGGGCACAGGCTCCATCGGACGTGAAACCGCGCGCCTGTTCCGTGCCGTGGGCATGGAAGTCAGCGGTGCCGGACGCACAGCTCGTCCTGGGGACGATGAGTTCGACTGGATCTACTCCTCCCAAGACCTGCCCGGCATCGTCAATGACTTTGATTATGTGGTGCTCGCCGCTCCGCTGACTGCGGAGACCAGAGGGCTGGTGAACGTCGACGTGCTTGCCTCCATGAAACCGTCGGCGCACCTGATCAACGTCGGCCGCTCCGAACTTGTTCACACCGGCGCCCTTACTGAAGCACTGGCATCGGGTTCCATCGCCGGTGCCGCCCTCGATGTCGTACACCCGGAGCCGTTACCTGGGGGACACGCGCTTTGGAGCATGGAGAACGTCATCGTCACCCCTCACATGAGCGGTGACACCGAGGACCATCTTGACGATCTCGGAAGACTGTTCGTGGACAACCTCCGTCTCTTCATTAAGGGCCAGCAGCTTCAAAACGTCGTGGACAAGTCCCTCGGATTCGTCTCAGTTCCCTGACCTTCCTGTTTCAATGGATCCCGTCACGCGCGTCTTGGGGCGCCGCTGGATTCCCTGGGGATAAGGGTGGGCATGGATTTCCGGATGTGGGGTTCCTTGCCCTGGTTGACGATGAGATCAATGGCGGTGCTGGCGATCTGGGCTAGGGGCACCCGGACCGACGACAGTGGGGTGGAGAGCCTGGCCGAAAGGGGAGTGTCGTTGTATCCGACGAGCGACAGGTCCTTCCCGACGGTGATCCCGAAGCGGTGCGCTGCGGCGATGATGCCCAGCGCTATGTTGTCGTTGGCCGCGAACACGGCCGTCGGCCGCTTCCCGGAGCCTCCGCCTAGCAGCGCTTCTCCGGCCGTGAATCCGCTCTCAATTCCATAGCCGGCGGCGATCAACCATTCCCGGGGAGGGTTAATGCCGGCTTCGTCGAATGCCCGGTGTGCGCCTGCGAGACGCCCGACGCCGCTGGAGGTGAAGGAGGGTCCGGTCACCACTGCGATGTCGCGGTGCCCCAGATCGAGGAGGTGCCGGACGGCGAGGTATCCGCCCACTTCGTCGTCGCCGATTGCGGAGGGGCTCACGCCGTCGGTGCGCAGGACCAAGGCGTGCGTGACGCCGCGTTTGCGTAGCAGGCGGGGCAGGTCGTCGTCGAGCCGGGCTGTTGCCAGGATCAGCCCGTCAACGTTGCGGTCCAGCAGGGTTTCGGCGGCGCGGCGTTCGTCTTCGGGGTCATCGCCGCTGGTGGCGACCATGGCAAAGTAGCCGCGGTCCGACGCCGCGCGTTCCAGTTCCTCGAACAGCAGTGCCATGACGGTGTCGCTCAGGCGCGGCACGAGCACCCCTAGCGTCCGGGTTTCCCCCCGGCGCAGGCTTGATGCGAAGGAGTTCCGGCGGTAGCCGAGTTCCTCGGCAATCTTCCGGACGTGCTGGGCGGCGACCGAGCGCGATACCGGCCCCCGCTCGTCAAGGGCGCGGCTGGCGGTGGAAAGACTCACGCCACTGGCCGCGGCAACATCCCGCAATGTGACGCTTGCGCCTGGTTCGGCCGGTTCCATGTGAATACTCCTGTTCGGGATTGTCCTAGAAGACACTCTATTTCCTCCTTGTGTTTGGCAGGCCCTTGACAGTGAGCCGGAACACACCACACAATGAAAACGTTCCCGCAAACGTTCTCACATTGTAGCGGGACTACGATCAAGAAAACAGAGGAAGCTCTCATGACCATCGATCTTCGCGGGCTCGTTCCCGCACCTGTAACCCCGTTCAACCGGGACGGCAGCGTCGACGTCGACGCGATCCACCGCCTGGGTGGCTGGCTCGCCGGCGTCGAGGGCGTCAAGGGCCTGGTGGTCCTGGGCCACGCAGGCGAAGGGACCTTCTTGACCCAGGAGGAGCAGGTCCTTGTCATCCGGGAATTCAAGAACGCCGTCAATGGCGAAATCCCGATCATCGCCGGCATCACGGGGGAGGGCAACATGGTTGCCGCCCTTGAAGCCAAGCGCGCGGTCGAGGCCGGAGCATCTGCCGGTCTGGTCTACCCATCCCACGGCTGGCTGCGCTTCGGGTACCAGAAGGGCGCCCCGCAGACCCGCTACAAGGAAATCTACGAAACGTCCGGGCTGCCGCTCATTCTCTTCCAGTACCCGGATGCCACGAAGGCCACCTACGATCTCGAGACCCAGCTGGAGATCGCCGGGCAGGAAGGGGTGTTCGCCACCAAGAACGGCGTGCGGAACATGAAGCGCTGGGACACCGAAATCCCCGTCCTTCGCGCCACCTTCCCGGAGCTGCAGATCCTGACCTGCCATGACGAGTACCTGCTGCACACCATGTTCGACGTCGACGGTGCACTGGTCGGCTACGGCGGGCTCGCCCCCGAACCGCTTGTGGAGCTGATCGCGGCCGGCAAGGCCAAGGACTACGCCGCGGCGCGCGCCATTCACGACCGCCTCCTGCCGGTGACCAAGAACGTCTACCACCGCGGGTCCCATATGGAAGGTACCGTCGCCCTCAAGGAAGGCCTCGTCGCCCGCGGCATCCTGGAGCACGCCACCGTCCGGCCGCCGCTGCTTCCCTTGGCTGAAGGCGCCAGCGATGAAATCGCACGGGCCCTGAAGTCCGCGAACCTGGGCAGCGTCACCGTTCCCGCCTGATCCTCAGCGATCCCAAGGGTGGCGGGCCAAGCGCCCGCCATCCTCCCCCCCAAATTTTCACTCTCTCCAACCTTGGTCAACGACGACCCCCAGCACCGCAGCTGGAGAAGGAGGACTCGCAAAATGCGCGAGCTGAACAAGACGGCCCCCGCCTTTAAGGACTACCCGGCGCAGGCGGCCTCTGCAGCAGGTGCCGCGCCCTCGGGCGGCACGTCCACGTTCTACACCCGCAGGGAAATCCGGTTTATCCTGGCCTTCGCCCTGCTGGGAACCCTGTTCGACGGCGCCGAGCTGAACCTGATCGGTTTCCCTCTCGCGTACATCTCCGACAGCCTGCACGTCTCCACCATCGCCCTGATCACGGTCGCCACGGTGCAAGGCTTCGCCTCCATCCTGGGCGGATTCGTCTTCGGCACCCTCGGGGACACCCTCGGCCGGCGCCGCACCTTCGCCATCTCCGTCCTGGCATTCGGTGTCGCCGCTACCCTCGGCGGGCTGGCAACCAACTACGAAATCTTCCTTCTGACCCGGGTGCTCGCCGGCATCGGCATGGGTGGCCTCTTCGGGCTTTCGTTCTCGATGTTTACCGAATGCTGGCAGACCAAAAAGCGCGGCACCATGGGCGGCATCATCCAGTCCATGTACTTCGTCGGCGAAATTCTCACCGCAGGCCTCATTTACCTGTTCCTGTCCACCCTGGGCCACGACCTGGGTTGGCGGGCCGGTTACATCGCGATCGGCCTGGTCAGCCTCGTGATCGGGGCAGCATCCCTGAAGCTGCTGCCCGAATCCAAGCAATGGCTCGCCTATCAGGAACACCGCAGGAACGGCACGCTCCCTCCGGAGCTGCGCCGCTCCAAAGTTCCCGTTATCGACATCTTCCGCCCGCGTTTCGCCTATGGGACCGTCCTGTTCATGATCCTTTCGACGGCGATGTTCCTGACAACCAACTCGGTGGGCGCCTACCTGTCCACCTATCTGCTCAAGACCCAGCAACTGCCCCTGGACACCGCGAGCCTGATCGTCCTGCTCGGCTACGTCTCCACGATCATCACCTACTCGACCACCGGCTTCATCTCCGACCGCATCCGCCGCAAGTACGCATTCACGGCAGCCTGCCTCTTCGGAACAGTCGGCTTCGTCTGGTTCCTGTCCCTGCTCACCTCGGGACACGCGCACATCACCGGCGCGTTCTGGACAGCCCCCGCGTTCTGGGCACTCATGATGTGCGCCGGAGGGGCAGGAGGATTCGGCGTCCTCGGTGTCTGGATGTCCGAATTCTTCCCCACCCGCATCCGCTCCACCGGATCCAGCGCCAGCTACTACGTAGGACGTGGCCTCGGCGCCGGAGTCTTCCCCCTCTTCGCACTCACCCTCGCCGGCACCGTCCCGTTCGCTCTCGCACTCGGCATCATCGGCCCCGTGGCAGGCGTCGTCTTCTCCGTCCTCACGCCCGACCGCACGGGACGCACCATCGCCGACCTCGAATAGCGGCAACAAGCCGGAGAAAGGAAAACCGGGGGATGGTCTGAATAACGGTGGATTCAGGGTTGGCCTGACACGCCGGGCAGCGTGCCTGGCGGTGTTGACAGAGGGTGATCAGGTGCTGGTGATGATGGAGTAGGCGTCGAGGTAGTCGCGGGCGTATCCGCGCGAGTAGACGGCGAGAAGCTTGGACGCGACGGGGTCTTTCAGGGAGAGGTCGACGTCGTTCGAGGGGCGTTCGGTGATGCCGTGTTCAATCAGGGCCTGGCCGCCGGCGAGGAGGAAGGCGTCGTCGGCCAGGACCTCGAGCGCGATCATGGTCGGCCACAGTGCAGTCAGGCGTGCCGCATGGACCGTGCGGAAGATTTCCTCGATGGACCCGGAATTCTGCAAGGTGAGTTGTTACAGCACCGAACAGCTACGGTCATCGTCCACGTCGTAGCTTCTTTCCGGTCCCCAGTCCAGGTGCAGGGGGAATTCCATGGTTCCGGTCGCGGGGCCGTGCAGGTCGTCGAAAACGTCCGGGGGACCAGGTGGGCGAGGGAGTCGGCGATCGTGTGCCGAGGTGTCCCTGCCGACATGACGTGCTCCTGCCTTCGAGAGTGTTCTGGCCTCATCGACAAGTCTGCGTGGTGTCATGACACCCTGAAAGATGGTGACGACGACTTTGGCTATCGTGCTCGGGACTCACTCTGGATTCGGCTTATTGCGCGTCTTTCGTATTTTGCGGGCGTCGGACCGGAGCTGAATGATCCGTGCTGCACCGGCCGCGGCTACGAGGACCCCTCCGGCGACTGCGGCGATGAACAACGCCATGCCCAGGGGGACCGTGACGGCCAGTCCGAGGAAAAAGACGTTGACCGGCTGCTGGTTCTGCAGGATGAAAATGATCAGCAATATCAGCGCAAGCAAGCCCACGACGACTGCGGCCCAAACGACGCCGGCACGTGTGGTTCTCGGCTTTGGGGCGACGGAAGCGCCCTGCGGCGCGCCGGCTGTCGGTGAGGTGGATCCAGAGAGTGGGGGACCGCCGGGCTGCGGATCGGGTATTTCGGGCATCGCTTGGTTCGAGGTCATGATTGGTCATCCTTTTGTCGATTTGTTGCCTGCCTATCAAGCATCGCCTGGCCGGGTCAAGGAGATATGGCGTGCGATTGAGTCCTTGTCCGGTCCCGGGACGGGTCAGTCCGCCTCCCGGTTGTGCCCGCTAAGCCTCTCGCCGTCGACGATGTGTTCTTCTTCGTGTTTCTCGAGTTTCTCCCCTGCGCGTGGTTCCACGGGGTGGGAGCTGGATGGTTTCTTCGGCGTCGAGTCCTGCCGGCAGTTCCCGCCCGCGTTCCATTTCGGCGTCGAACTCTGCGCCGAACAGGAGGGTGCACGGCATCGGGATGTCCCACCGCTAACATCGCAGGCTTCAAACGGTCCTGGCCGGACAAGGGGACACTCACGCCATCGATCGCCGCCCTGAGCTCGTCTCCCATGTTGTGCTCATCGGCCCGGTGGTGGATTCGGAGCACCGGACCGTCCTGCGGCAGTCTCTCGCAATGGGCTTGATTCATTGTTGGAAAGCCACTCGGGCAATGCCATCGTGTTCACCGATTACGTCAGCTCCGGCGTGCGCTGGTACCTGACCGAACTTCCAGTGATGATGTCCTACGATCTGAGATACCGGGCAAACCGCGCGTCGTCCAGCACGGGGCGCCCGTGCGGATGGCGGCTGGAATACTCGCAATCTCCCGCGTTTGAAGCTGCACGTGGCAAGGCGTCAGCGGAGGCCCTTGAGAACGTTTTTGGGCCGCTGCATCTCACCGTGCTTCGCCCCGAGGACGATGACCCAGGCGGCGAATGCCGGAATGGCGAACTGCAGCAACTTCAACTGTTTCTGCGCTGCCTGAAGCTCTTTCGATGCCCCTGCACGGGGCTCGGTGGCACCACGCGCGCCTTCGTCTGCCATCTGCTCGACTTGCTTACCCAGGGTGCCCGCGTACAGGGTCACGGCGGCGCCGGCCAAGGTGACTGCCGTCTTGTAGACGGTGTTGACGCCCACGCCGTCTTGCTTGGCAATCCGGCCCTTGTTCTCCCATGCGATGGCGACGTCGGCAATAAGATGCGTGGCAAAGGCTGCTGTTTGAACCGGCGCCCATTTCATCCAGCCGAGGCTCGAAAGCCGGGTGCGTTCGGCAGGGTCCCTGGCCTCCGCCGCAGCTCCGTTCAGGCCGATGGCGCCCATCAGAGATCCGCCGAACCAGGCGGCCGCGGACAGATCGTGAACAGCGCGGGCCAGTAGATTTCCTGCCATGATGTGGTTCCTAACGAAAAGGTCGAACATGAAGTGGGATCGAAGGTGGAGCCGAAGAACGCGGACTCTGCGCCCTAGGTCTGCCGCGAGGGGCTGTAGCGCCAAAGTCACGCTTGGGAACATACTAAGCACACTTATTACTTGAATGGTAGTCCCGGCTGCGGCCGCCAAACCATTCGCGGGGGAAACAGGCTGTGCAAGTCTGTGGTGCCTGTTCTAGTCGCAAGAGTGCTGGTCGCGTCCTAGTGCATAGGTGTTCAGGGAACGTCGCGGAGGCCCGACGGGCGATCAGCCGCATACCTCCGCAGGTCGCACTGGTGCCGGCCCGCAGCCTTTGGGGCTAGGGGGCGGGTGTGACGGTCGCGGATCCGGGCTTCGCGTAGCCGATGTTCAGGGTGTCCAGGACCGTTTGTCGGGCGTAGATGCCTGATCCGGGGGCGGTCTCGGTGAGCAGGTCGAAGGTAAGCAACAGCTGGGTGCTGTGTGCTTTGGGGTTTGATGGAACGACCACGCCGGAGGAATAGCTGAAGGGCGGGGCGACGGTGAATTCACCAGCGTCGTTGGCGAGCACAGCCGCGAGGCTGTCTGCCCGGACGTTGAATCGTGTCACCTTGATCGCGTTGCCGTTGTCGGGGCCGTCAATCCGGGCATTGAGTCGGATGAGGGGTGAACTTTCCGGCGTCCAGGATGCCGGGTCCTCATTGGTCCAGTAGTCGATGATCAGGGTGTGCGACGCGGCGTCAACTCGATGTGTCACGGAGCCGGTTCCCAGATCGTTCTTCGCCGGAACCCATGCTGGAGCTGCCGGAGGGGTGACGATAGCGGTGGGGCTCGGAGACGGTGTCGGGGCGGGCGTGGCGGCAGGAACGGGGTCGGTGGTGTGGACGCCGGCGGCGACGACCCGTTGCATTTCGGGCGCGCCTGGTGCCCCGGTGGCTCCGGGGAGGCCGGGAACAGCGCAGCCGGCGAGGGTTAGCGTCACTGCGGCGGCGATGACGGGAATGCCGGCAGGGCGCCGGGGCTGCCGGGATGCGGAGTGTCGTGGAGTCATGGCTTTTCCTTTGGTGGGAGGGGTTCTGGGCGTGCCGGGCTGCTGCAGCGCACCTCTGGAAGGCGAGGCTCTAGAGGGCCAGCTGGTTTGGGGGCTGTGGTCGCGGGCTGCGGGGTGTCAGACATGAAATCCCCGGTGGCGGCGGATTGCCTTGCGGAGCATGAAGGCGGTCTGGACCATGGTGGTGATGTAGAGGACCGGCCAGCCCACCGACAGGATGGCGGACTGCACGTCCACGGGTTGCTGCAGCCAGGCTGCGATCAGGCCGATGCTGATGATGGCGAACACCACCGCGGGCATGATGTGGGCGCTGCCGGCTCCCCGTTCGGCGCGGGCCTGTGCTGCCCAGTTGTCGGTTTGGGTGCTGGTGAAGAATTTCGTCCAGGCGCGGACAAAGTGCCCCATGCGGAGCCAGAGGTATATTTCCGCCGGTATGGCGAGGAGGGCAAAGGCGATGTCCTTGCCGGATTTGCCCTGGATTGAGGTGGCGATGCGGAGATTCAGGATGATGGCCACGAGCGGGGGGATAAGCCAGACCGGGTAGAAGACGTAGGCCTGGATGCTCAATGAGGCCGCCAGGAGCATGATGAAGGAGAGCCGGGTGAGGATGTTGAACAGCATCGAGATGTTCTCGCTCCAGCGCAAACGCAGGTTTGGATGGAAGGGCTGGCCGGCGGTGTTGCTGCGCTGTCCGGGCCACATCAGGTCGATCGCTCCGTAGTTCCACTTCACTTGCTGGCCGTCCAGGGAGCGCATGGTGGGCATGCCGCCGACGGTGGCCCGGGCGTTGGCGGAGATTTTTGTGGCGTAGCCCAGGTTCTTGATCTGCAGGGAGAGCAGCGAATCCTCTACCTCGGAGTCTTTGACCCACGGTGTTGCCTGCCGGTTGTCGATCATGACGTTTTTGAGTGCTTCCATGGACAGGATCGAGCACTGCCCGCCCAGGACCGCCATATTGCGTCCGTGCAGTAGGTTGTCCATGTTGAACGCGGCGAACTGCGCGCGCTGTCCCGCGGTCAGGAACTTGGCTGTGAAACCTTCCGCTGCTGACTCTGAAACCGTGTAGATGGCGGAGATGCCGCCGATGCGCGGGTCGGAGATGATTTCGGCTTCGAGCCGTTCCACCGCCATCTTGTCGACGACGGTGTCGCCGTCCACTCCGAGGAAATAGTCGTACTCGTCGCAGACCTGGGCGAAGCCGTAGTTCAGTGCCCCGACCTTTTTGTCCTTGTTGGAACCGATGTCATGGACGAAGACTTCCGTGCGGTAGGTAACGTCCTGGTACGTGTGTTCGTGCGGGCCGGCGAACTCCCGGGCGAGGTAGAAAGTGTCGTCGTCGCTGTTGTTGATGATCACATGGATCACGTCCGGAAGCCGGCTCTGCCTCAGCAGTGCGCGGAGCACTTCGACGATGCTCTCTTCCTCGTTGTAGGCGGGGATCACGCAGGCAATCGTGGCCCGGGCCGTATCCTCGGCCGTGCTGCGGGGGGCGATGGTCAGATAGGGGTTCTTGGTGCTGTTTTCGAGTAGTTCTGTCATAGCTGTCTCCTGGGCATAGTGCAGTGGCGGGCCTGCTTGGTGGCTGGTCCGGGTCTCGTACGAAAGGGTTCCGGGGTGAGGCGGGCTTCGCAGTTATGCGGAGCCGGAAGCGAAGTCGCGGGCGGCGGCCAGAACCCTGAGCGGGGTCTCGTCGCCCTCGCCGTCACGCAACAGCCGTGCCGGCGAGGAATCGCCCAGCATCGGGTTCATGGCGTCGAACCAGGCTTGAACTACCTCCGGGTTGCATGATTCGGACAAGGAATGGGCAATCTGGTAGGTGTCGCGGAGTCGTCTCACGGTGGGTGCGGATGGGGCGCGCTCATGGGCAATCCACTGACGCACGGCCCGGGTTTCCTTGACGGCGCCGATCTGGGCCACCAGACGCGGCCCGAGCAGATCACAGAGCGCTTCCACCAACGCGGGGACCTCCATGCTCACGGCTTCCCGGTAGGCCTTCTGCCCGCCTTCGGGTTGCTTCGGCATCGTCATTGCGGGGCTCCGGAGGCTCGGGCGTTCCCTGACCGGTCGCGGACACGGTGAATCACACTGGTTTTCGGTGGTTTCGATCGATGGATTGCACCCATACGTGCCCGGCTCCTGTCCGTTTTGTTTGGTTTCCTTCGTGTTGGAATCTATGCGCGGGAAGCTGCCGCGGCCCCGAGTGGCCGCTACCCGAATCCGGCGCGGAACGTCTGGGTGGCCGGACAAGTGCACTTGCACGGCGTGTGCCTGGGGGCGGTCGTTTCGACCGCAACACTCGGAAATCGCTACTTGGAAGACACTGAGACGCGCTTGACGGGACAGGTGTGATCGAGACGCGATTTGCCTGTGAAATCCCTTGGATTTCAACGTTGAAACGCCAGTGTGAATCCCTCTCAGGTAGCGAGATCCACCCTCCGGGTTTCGGGCGCGCGGTTCAGGGGGAGTGAATTTCCTGGTCCGAAACCGCTCCGCGGCAGGGACCACAGCCCGTCGTCGGGCTTTCCGCGTACTGCATCGGCAAGGACTTCCTTGGAAGCGCAACGACCCCGGATACTAAGTAGGCTGAGTGTTTCCGTCCGAATCGACCACCAGAAATCAAGTAGCCGCTACTCGTGCCACTACTTACCCGTGGGCTGTTTGCTCTAACCAGGAACCTTGATGCCTTTGGGGAGGACATGGGATGGATGCTGGAGTGCCGTCACGGGAGGCTCCGTTGACTTTGCGGCAAGCAGCCATGCGGGCAGGGCAGGACGTGATGTCCTTCAAAGCCCTGGCTGATGCACTAAACGGGACGGCGGCTGATCTGCGTCTGCCCGGGAACCGTGGCGCGGCCCGGTACGACCCGGTGCAGCTCCGCACCTGGCTCAGCAGCCGGGGGATGCCCGAAGAGTCCCCGGTGACGGTTAAGATCAGGGCCACCTGGGACGGTGCGAAGTGGACCATCTGCGATGTTGAAAGGTCTGTGAGTGTCACGGGCCCCCGCCTGATGGCCGCGCAACGGTCCTTGGCCGAGCGGCTCTCCGATATCCTGCGGATTGGAAGGGACCAGATACTCTTCGACGTCGTCTATGAGGCTATGTGCCCTGGCATGCTCGCATGGATGCAGGCCGAGTCCTTGAAGATCCGGGCCGACGAACTGCTGAATGAGGCCGGGCAACGGCGGGTGCACGCGATCGGGGGACTGATGGATGAAGGCATGACCCCTCCGGAAATCGCCGAGGTCGTCGGAGTGTCCTACCAGCGCATCCAGAAGATCCTGGCCGGTGCAAAAGATGCAGGATCCAAGAACTCCGGCACCGGGCACAGGGGCCCAGGCCCAACGTGCTGACGAACCGGCCACGATCCGCGGAGCGATTCCCTACCTACAGTTTGCCTATGCCGGACGGATCCGAAGCGAGTCGGCGTCTCGCCCGTTGCAAGTTGGAGGCACAGACGACGACGTCCGGGTGCCGGTCGCCCACCGCGGCTTTGAAGATGCGCAGGGCGTCAACGTAGAGGCGCATAGCTTCCTCGAGGTCTCCCCTGTCCGTCTCCAGCGTGCCGAGGTTGTTCAGCAGGGCCGCGATCTCGCGGTGTGCCGGCCCGAGCACGCGCTCCTTGATGCGCAGTGCTTCCTGAAACTCCGATGCTGCCGTTTCGAACTGGTGCTGCGCCTGGTGGATGACTGCCAGCCCGTTCAGCTGGACGGCGACCTCGTAGTGCTCGTGACCTAACCGTGTGGACCAGATCGCATTTGAGCGTCGGAACGAGTCCTCGGCCTGGTCAAACATGTTGAGGCCGATGAGCACGGTACCGAGTACGGACTGGTCCGAGGCTAGTCCTTCCGCGTCGGGAGGGCGGGCCTTCATGCGGAGCGCGACGGCCCGGAGTGCCGGGGTCGCGGCGTCGGCGAAGCGTTCCTGTGCACAGAGAAGCCCGGCAAGATTGTGGTAGACGCCAGCGAGCTCCGGTGCCGCGGGGCCGAGTTGAGACTCTATCGCCTTGCGTGCCATGGTGTAACGCTCTGAGGCTTCAGGGAACCGGCCCGTGTCTTTGGCCAGGATGCCTTGGTGGTTCCGTACAGCGGCCAGCCGGAGCGGCCGTGCCAGGTCTGCTGACGCGAGGCGCTCAGCGCGCTCAAGTACCAGCCTTGACTGGTCGTAATCTCCGGCGAGTCGAAGTTCGTTCCCGAGCCGCAGGAGGACCTCTGCCAGCCATCTGTCTCGGCCCTTCGATCCGGGCAGTCGCAGCAGCAGGTGCTCGGCTTCCTGCAGGTTGGCGATCGCCGTCCCGTGATCGCGGAGTGCCGCAGCGGCGGACGCGAGGGCCATGAGCACCCCGCTGCGGCGGGCAACGGCCGCGAGGTATGGAGGCGTCTGCGCCGGTAGCAGTCCAAGCGCCGAACCCGCGAGACGCGCCGACTCCGCCGGAGCTGCCCGGCTCAGCGCATGGCAGGCCCGCACGAGGGTCCAACTGGTGCGCTCTTCCCTGACCATTTTTCCCCCTGCAATCGCTGCCGTTTGGTTCCTGGGTTGGCTGGGGGACTTCCCGCGACGTGGCTGGGAGGAAGGCTGCCGCGACGTGCGTTCGCGTGATGGTGGGCTTCATGTCCGGCCTCCTGGCATTGTTCATGATGAGGCGGCCCCGGACTTCAGGGGTGCAGGGCCGCCCCTCGCTTCAGCGACGTGTTAGCGGCTCAGCGTGGTTATTGCCGGAGCCGGCGAGGGCGGGACCTGCCGAGACGACGACGGCGCCGATGCCTGCTGCGGCAGCCAAGAGGGCCCGCTTGAGGGTGAGTTTCGTTTCAGTCTCCTTTCCGATACGAGGTCGTGGGTGTAGGTGGCCGGGGGCCTCTCCAGCATGCTCGTTATCTGGCGATGCGGATGTCCTGTACACGCTTTTGCGCCCACGGCCCTGATGCTTTTTACCGGCCCAGCCCCGTTTGGTTCAGAGGGGTGCTGTGAGACACGGATCGCTCCCCTCTCCCTGTTTCAAGGCGACGAGTCGAATGATTTCAGCTACATCGTTCCGCTCTGTTCAAGAATCCGTAAATACGCTCTTGTACGTATGGACGGCCCGGTCCTAACCTTCTTGTACGTCGCGGTGGGCGCGGTTATAACCTTCCGCAGCCTTCCCGCCCGCTTCGAGGGGGAGCAATGGACCCTGCAGCCGACTTCGCCGCGCAGCTGAACCACCTGGGGGACCGGGAAGCGTATCTGGACGCGGCCAGCCAGCTCCTCCTGAAGCTCTTCCCCTCAGACCACGCAACCTGGAATTCCTTGGACGCGCGAGCCGGCCACGTGGAGATATTGGCCTACCCTTACTACTCTTGCCCCGAGGTGCCCAAGATGCTGCTCGAGAGGTATGACGAGCACCCGCTCGTTGTCAGCTTCCAGGCTGACAGCGTGGATGGAGATTGGCGTCCCCGCCGCCTGAGCGACGTGATCTCGGACCTCGAGCTGTACCGAACCCGCGCCTTCCAGGAAGTACTTTCGCTGCTTGACGTGAAGCGGCAGCTGGCGCTTCTCACGGTGGGCAGCCGTCTGGATTCGTTTCACTGCTGGACAATGACAACGAGGTCGAGCTGGCCCGGCAGGTCCAGCCAATGCTGCAGCTGCTCGATTCTGCGTATGCAGGCAATGCGGACAGTTCATCGGAGATAGCCGGTGCGGAAGCGTTCTCTCTCACCGCACGCGAGCAGGATGTCATGCGCTTGCTCGGTCAAGGTCTCAAGACGGCCGCAATCGGGCACCTGCTCGGCTGTAGTCCCAGGACCGTTGCGAAACACCTCGAACACGCCTACGCCAAGCTCGGGAGCAACAACCGGGTGGACGCCCTCCGCCGCCTGAGGGGCGAGGGATGACCTATGCTCAAGCTGCGCTCCGGCGCCCCATCTGCCCCGATCGCACCGTCGGGATGACTACCTCGTCTTGACTGACGCCTCCCGGGGCGAAGCATTGGTACCGCTACGACGCTGAACGAGGCCCAGCGGTCCCGCTACCTTGACGCGCCGTACACCATCGGTAATTCGATGATCTGGCCCGGCAGGTCGAGGGACCGACCCACTATGGACACTGCACGGCTCTGGTGGTTGTGGAGGTCATGAGCCCTCGGTCGCGGCGGACGGTTGAGACCCAGCAATTCACCTGGTGGTGAGGGTGATGTCGTCGAGGTACATCCAGGTGTCGTCGGCGGGGCTGGAGCCGTCGAGGTGGACGTTGAACCACAGCGTGATGGTCTGTCCCTTGTAGGCCGAGAGATCGGCGCTGAACTGGGTCCACGTGCCGGAGTCACTGGAGAGTTTGAACAGGCTGGCCAGGGTGGTGCCGCTCGTGGAGCGGAACTGCGCTTCCATCCAGTCGTACCGGCACGTGGTGCCGTTGCAGGTGTCGTCATTCGTGTGCGGCTGGTACCAGAAGGACAGGGTGGTGGTTCCGGTGGCGGGGACGGTGATGGTCTGGGACAGGCTGCTGTCACCCAACGGTTCCGCCCCGGAGGCCAGACCGAGGAGCGCGGAGCCGGTGCCGGTGTGCGCGGTGGTGGAGGCCACGGGTGCCCTGACCCCGCCGGTGGTCCAGGAGCTGAGTCCGGATTCGAAGCCGCCGTTGGTGATGGCCGAAGTGGTGGTTCCGGTGGGGGTGACCGGCGCCGAGGCCGCCGAAGCCGGTGAGGTGCCGATCGCGTTGGTCGCGGTGACGGTGAAGGTGTAGGCGGTGCCGTTGGCCAGGCCGGTGACGGTGGTGCTGGTGGCGGGCGGGTTCCCGGTCACGGTGACCGGTGCCAGGGTGGTGGCGCCGGCGTGCGGGGTGATGGTGTAGGAGGTGATCGGGGAGCCGCCGTTGGCCGGGGCGGTCCAGGACACGGTCGCGGAGGCGTTCCCGGCGGTCGCGGTGACCCCGGTCGGGGCGGCGGGTGCCGTGGCCCCGGCGGTGGGGGTGACCGGTGCCGAGGCCGCCGAGGCAACGGAGGTGCCGACGGCGTTGGTGGCGGTGACGGTGAAGGTGTAGGCGGTGCCGTTGGCCAGGCCGGTGACGTTGGTGCTGGTGGCGGGCGGGTTCCCGGTGACGGTGACCGGGGCCAGGGTGGTGGCGCCGGCGTGCGGGGTGATGGTGTAGGAGGTGACCGGGGAGCCGCCGTTGGCCGGGGCGGTCCAGGACACGGCCGCGGAGGCGTTGCCCGCGGTCGCGGTGACCCCGGTGGGGGCGGCGGGTGCCGTGGGGTTGGTCTGGGTGTTGGTGAGGGCCACGTCGTCCAGGTACATCCAGGTGTCATCGGCCGGGCTGGAACCGTCGAGGTGGACGTTGAACCAGAGCACGATGCTCTGCCCGTTGTAGGCGGAGAGGTTGGCGCTGAGCTGGGTCCAGGTGCCGGAGTCGCTGCAGAGCTTGAACAGGCTGGCCAGGACCGTGCCGCTGGTGGTGCGGACCTGCGCTTCCATCCAGTCGTAGCGGCAGGCGGTGCCGGTGCAGGTCTCGTCGGCGGTGTGCGGCTGGTACCAGAAGGACAGGGTGGAGGTCCCGGCGGCGGGGACGGTGATCATCTGGGACAGGGAACTGTCCCCGAGCGGCTCGGCCCCCGACGCCAATCCGAGGAGCGCGGAGCCGGTGCCGGTGTGGGCAACGGCGGAGGCCACCGGTGCCCTGGCGCCGCCGGTGGTCCAGGAGCTGAGCCCGGATTCGAACCCGCCGTTGACAACGCCCGGAACCGGGGCCGTCGGGGTGACCGGGGCCGAGGCCGCGGAGGGCACGGAGGTTCCGACGGCGTTCGTGGCCGTGACCGTGAACGTGTAGGCCGCGCCGTTGGTCAGCCCGGTGACGGTCGCCGTCGTCGAGGGCGGATTCCCGGTAACCGTCACCGGAGCCAGAGACGTGCCCCCGGAGGTAGGCGTCACCGCATACGAAGTGATGGGGGAGCCGCCGTTGGCCGGCGCCGTCCAGGACACCACTGCGGAGGCGTTGCCCGCCGTCGCGCTCACACCTGTCGGTGAGGCGGGTGCGGTCGGGGCCGTCGGGGTGACGGGGGCCGAGGCCGCGGAGGGCGCGGAGGTCCCGACGGCGTTCGTGGCGGTGACCGTGAACGTGTAGGCCGTGCCGTTGGTCAGTCCGGTGACGGTCGCGGTCGTCGAGGGCGGATTCCCGGTAACCGTCACCGGAGCCAGAGACGTGCCCCCGGAGGTAGGCGTCACCGCATAGGAGGTGATCGGGGAGCCGCCGTTGGCCGGCGCCGTCCACGACACGGACGCCGAGGCGTTGCCCGCCGTCGCGGTCACGCCGGTGGGCGCGGCAGGCGCGGTCGGCGCCGCTGCCACGGTGATCGTGAGGGGTGGGGTGACCGCGTCGGGGCCGGCCCCGTTGGTCGCGGCGACCGTGAACGTTGCCGTGCCGGCCGTCGTCGGGGTGCCGGAGAGGATCCCGGTGGTGGGGTCCAGGCTCAGCCCGCCGGGCAGGGCACCGGAAGACACTGCAAAGGTCGGGGCCGGGCTGCCGGTCGCGGCGAAGGTGTAGCTGTAGGCGGTGCGGGCGGTGGCGGTGCCCGGGGGAGTGTCCGCGGTGAACACCGGAGGTGCCGGTATACCGGCAGCCACCGTCTTCAGAATAATGTCATCAGCGATCATGTCGCCATCCTGCACCGCGTGCTCTGCTCCCAGCTGGAGCACATTCATCGAAGTATATGAACCGAGATCTATAAACCCGGTCGTGCTGTTCGAACGGTCAAAGAGTTTCGTGCCGTCCTGCCATACCTGGACCTGGCTTTGCGCACCATTGACTACCAGGTGAATTTTCAGGGCAAACTTTTGGCCGACGGCTACATTACCCACGCCCACGATGGTGAAGCCGGAGCCGCTAGCCCACCTCACGAACAGGCTGCCCGATCCGTTTTGACGCGATACGTCAAACAGGCGGTTGCTGCCGTTGAAGAAGCGCAAGGTGGGAACGTTACTGTTCGAAGCGCTGCCTTCGCGCGTGATGTCAAACCAGCCGCTGGCCCAAACCTCGCTGGCCGAAGCCGGCAAATTTTTCACCACGTTAGCCTCGGAACCGCTATTCCCCGTCACATGTATTTGTGCAGCGCAGGCGGGGGAGTTGGAAATTGCCGATTGCACCGTGGCGGTGGCGTCGCCCAACTGGGTGACAGTCGTCCATCTACTGAAATCATTGGTTTCAAAGTTATCGGCCACTACCACTGTGCCGGGGTCAGCGTTAGTGGGAGCCGGAGCGGTGGGGTTACAGGGGGACGTACTGGCCTGAACGCTGCCTCCCGAACCAAAGCTTGCATAAATCACTAAAGCGGCCATTACAAGCGAGGCTGCCAGAGCCGGGCGGCGCCCTCTTCGTGCCGAATTTCCCTTATGCCCCGTATTTGCCATGGGAGTGTCCCTTATGAGGTGGTATCGGTGCAGGCGCTATACCTGAGAACTGTGCGGCACGGACCACTCCCACTCGCCCCGGAGGGCTGTGTTCCTCCGGGGGCTGGCACTGGTACGCCGGAGGGCGAGGTGCCGGCTTGCCGGGACCTCGAGGGTGCCGCTGACCGGTCAGAGAGCTAGCCCAAGGACCACCGCCGGCGTTAACGACTTCATTGGTGATCCAGGCCCGCATCATGACCTCCTGTGGATGGACAGAGCCGTTCATAGTCAGCACCTCGGTGGCCGCGCGATCGAAAGCTCTCCTCATGTCATTTGGGCCCGCCTCATGACGGCCGTGAAAGCGGCCCGATCCGGAGCCTAGGTGCCGGCCAGTGCCTGGGGCGAGAGTGGGCGGCACCTGTTTTTGTGTGGGAATACTCGCATGTCCTGGGTACTGGAGCGCTCCCAGCGACCGGACTTCGAATCCGGCGCCGTTGAAAGTGTTAACACTTTCGGCTTCGGAGTGGGTCGCCAGTGCCTACTCGAAGCCGGAGGATCTCAAGTCCTCGTCGAATGCGGTCTCTAATGCGGTCTTTGTCGACCGCAGATTGGCCTCATGCTCTGGCCTGCGCGGTTTCGACCAAGCAAGTAGTCACGCGGATCTGCACACACAGTGCAGGTAGTGACGGCTCAGGAATAGGGTGTCCTGCGCCACAAAGTCGGGCACGAACCACTCCTGTGCGGCCCTTTTTCCGCGCCTAGGCTCCACGCAATGAGTCAGTAGCCAAGGGTCAGAAACAGGTCTCTCACATGCGTGGTCAACCCAAACCGCTGCCCCGCCACGTCTGGGCGGCATTCGTGTCAACACTGCTCGTACTCACAGGGCTGTCCATTTGCGACACCGCCGTTGCGGACGTAGGGACAGTCGCCCACGATGCGCTGCGGACGGGGTGGGACAGCACCGAGAGCGCGCTTTCGCCGTCGTCAGTTGCGTCCTCAACCTTCGGCAAACTGTTCTCCACGGCTGTGGACGGGCAGGTGTACGCCCAGCCGCTCGTCGTCGACAGTACCGTCATCGCAGCGACGGAGAACAATGCCGTTTACGGGTTGGACAGCACCACAGGGACGGCGAAGTGGGTACGTACCCTCGGTCCGGCCTGGCCGGCGTCGACAGTGAGCTGCGGCGACCTCACGCCTTCCATCGGCATCACGTCCACTCCGGTCTTCGACCCGGCGACAAAGTCCGTTTTCCTGATGGCCAAGACGAACGACGGATCGAGCCCGCAGCTCCCGCACTGGTACATGCACTCCCTCGATCCGGTGACCGGGGCCGAGAGGGCGGGGTTCCCTGTCCTCATTGGCGGAGCCCCGAGCAATGATCCGACCCATCCATTCAACGCCATGACCGCGATGCAGCGGCCAGGACTGCTGCTCATGAACGGGGTCGTCTACGCCGGCTTCGGCGGCCACTGCGACTACGTTCCCTTCGTCGGGTACATCGTCGGGGTGTCTACAAACGGCCGGCAGACGACGATGTGGGCCACCGAATCGGGCAACAGCAACGCGGAGGGCGGGATCTGGCAGTCCGGCGGCGGCCTGGTGTCCGATGGCGCGGGCCAGATCATAGTCACCACCGGGAACGGCATTTCCCCGGCACCGGGTGTGGGCACCACTCCACCAGCGACGCTGGCGGAGTCCGTGGTCCGGCTCCAAGTGGGTGGCGACGGCAACCTGACGCCGACCGACTTCTTCAGCCCCGCCGCCAACGCCAGGCTGAACCAAAACGACGCCGACCTCGGTTCCGGGGCCCCTGTCGCCATTCCGGACGGTTACGGCACGGCGCAGCACCCGCACCTAATGGCCCAGGTCGGAAAAGACGGCCACGTCTACCTTCTGGACCGCGACCGTTTGGGTGGCATGGCGCAGGGCCCCGGCGGAACCGACGCCGTCCTCGACGAGGCCGGTCCGTACGCCGGAGTTTGGGGGCGGCCGGCATTCCTCGGGACCAGCGGCGGCGGCTACCTTTACGACGTCGAGAACAACGGCTACTTACGTGCTTTCAAGCTCATGCCGAACAGTGCGGGCGGGGTTACCCTCGCGTCCGTCGCGACGTCCCCCGGCACCTTCGGGTACACCTCCGGTGCGCCGGCAGTGACCTCTAACGGTACGGACGGGTCTTCCGCCCTTGTCTGGGTTGTCTATGTCTCTGGACCCACCGGTGCCAACGCAGAACTGCGCGCCTACAGCGCGCTTCCGGACAGCACCGGTCACCTCCAGCAGGTGTTCAGCAGCCCACTGGGCGTAGGTTCCAAGTTCTCCTCCGTGGCCACCGACGGCGGTCGCGTGTTCGTGGGCACCCGCGACGGGCACGTGCTAGCCTTCGGCTCCCCGACAACCGCCGCAGTAGGTGCGACGGGCACCGACCTAGGCCAGGTCCCGGTAGGTGCCGCGCAGACGGGTGTAGTGACGATCACCGCGTCCAGGCCGGTATCGATCAGCTCCGTCACGGCGAGTGCTCCGTTCCAAATCGGAACCTCCCTCACGCTGCCTCAGACTCTGGCCGGCGGCGGCAGTCTCGCTGTCCCGGTGACCTTCTCGCCGTCGGCTGCCGGCCAGGCCGACGGCACGCTGACCGTCACCACGGCCGACGGCGAGACCGACATCCTCGGCGTCCACGGCGTCGGCACGAAGGACGGCTTGGGCTCGACACCGCCCGCGTTGCAGTACACGAGCGTGCCGACCCAGACGATCAGCCGGCGGACCGTCAGCATCGTCAATACAGGCACAACGGTTGTCACGATCACCGGAATCACCCTCCCGGCCAATGCAGAGCTCAGCGTGGACACCGGCACAGCGCCGGTCGTAGGTCAACAAATCCAGCCCCTCGCCTCGGTCCCGGTGTCCCTGACGTTCAGCCCCGCCACAGCAAATCCTGTGAGCGACCAGCTCGTTGTCGTCAGCGACTACGGCGCGGTGACCGTGCCGATCACCGCGACCGCCATCTCAGGGGCTGCGCACCTGCAACTGCCGCCCACGCTGGATTTCGGTGACATACCGGTGGGGACATCGACAACCCGGGACTTCAAGATACTCAATACCGGCAACATCCCGATGACCATCACCAAGGCGAAGGCGCCGCTAGGACTTTTCTCAACGACCGCACCCATCGCTGAGGGCCTGACGATTCCCGCGGGTGGCTCCGCATTCCAAAGCGTGACCTTCGCGCCGACCGCCGTCGGGCCCGCTGGAACTCAGAACACCTTCTACCTGATCACCGCCGACGACGGCCAAGGGCCACTCACTGTGATGCTCACCGGCAACGGCGTGGACGACCCAATCGCGGTCAAGGCCCAGCAGGTCGGTGCCGGCCAGCTGCAATCGAATCTTGGGAGCGCGCTTTCTTTGCAATACCCCGTGGCGTCAGGGAAATGTCAGGATTTCGTCCGTGGCGTGGTCTGCTGGTCCCCGGCGACGGGGGCGCATGAGGTCCATGGTGCGGTCTATACCCGGTATCAGGCTGCCGGCGGGGCGGCCGGGAGCCTTGGCTTCCCGACCACCGACGTCATGGGCACTCCTGACGGGGTGGGTCAGTACACCCATTTCACCGGTTCCGGGGGCTCTTCGATTTACTGGTCGCCGGCGACGGGGGCGCACGAGGTCCAGGGGGCCATCCAGGCGAAGTGGGCCGCGCTGGGCTGGGAACAGGGACGGCTGGGCTACCCGCTGACCGATGAACTGGCAACGGCTGACGGGGCGGGCCGGTACAACGATTTCTCTGGTTCCGGGGGCGCTTCGGTGTATTGGTCCCCGGCGACGGGGGCGCATGAGGTCCATGGTGCGGTCTATACCCGGTATCAGGCTGCCGGCGGGGCGGCCGGGAGCCTTGGCTTCCCGACCACCGACGTCATGGGCACTCCTGACGGGGTGGGTCAGTACACCCATTTCACCGGTTCCGGGGGCTCTTCGATTTACTGGTCGCCGGCGACGGGGGCGCACGAGGTCCAGGGGGCCATCCGGGCGAAGTGGGCCGCGCTGGGCTGGGAACAGGGACGGCTGGGCTACCCGCTGACCGATGAACTGGCAACGGCTGACGGGGCGGGCCGGTACAACGATTTCTCTGGTTCCGGGGGCGCTTCGGTGTATTGGTCCCCGGCGACGGGGGCGCATGAGGTCCATGGTGCGGTCTATACCCGGTATCAGGCTGCCGGCGGGGCGGCCGGGAGCCTTGGCTTCCCGACCACCGACGTCATGGGCACTCCTGACGGGGTGGGTCAGTACACCCATTTCACCGGTTCCGGGGGCTCTTCGATTTACTGGTCGCCGGCGACGGGGGCGCACGAGGTCCAGGGGGCCATCCAGGCGAAGTGGGCCGCGCTGGGCTGGGAACAGGGACGGCTGGGCTACCCGCTGACCGATGAACTGGCAACGGCTGACGGGGCGGGCCGGTACAACGATTTCTCTGGTTCCGGGGGCGCTTCGGTGTATTGGTCCCCGGCGACGGGGGCGCATGAGGTCCATGGTGCGGTCTATACCCGGTATCAGGCTGCCGGCGGGGCGGCCGGGAGCCTTGGCTTCCCGACCACCGACGTCATGGGCACTCCTGACGGGGTGGGTCAGTACACCCATTTCACCGGTTCCGGGGGCTCTTCGATTTACTGGTCGCCGGCGACGGGGGCGCACGAGGTCCAGGGGGCCATCCAGGCGAAGTGGGCCGCGCTGGGCTGGGAACAGGGACGGCTGGGCTACCCGCTGACCGACGAGTACGCAGTTCCCCTCGGTCGGGAGTCGGATTTCGGCGGCGGCCGGCTGACATGGAACTCGCAAACAGGAACGGTCAGCGGCTAGCTACTTGCTCGAAGAGCGCCCCGTCGGGCTGCAGGCTTAACGGTTCTGCAACCACGGGTCGCGCGGCACGAGCCAGCAGGGTGCAGTCCGGCCGGGCCGGAGCACGAGCCTACGCCGCCTTCGAGAGAGCAGGCAACGCTGGAACGCCTCAATGTCTGGCCGTCAGCCGGAACTTCCAAAGTTCGCGTGAATCGAGCGGGAAGCTGCTCCAGGGCTCATCCATCTTGACTTGCGTCCAGCCCTGAGGAAGTGCCTTGTCGGTCGTGATTTCAAGATGGGCACGTATCGGTTCGCCGGGCAGGTGCAGCAATCCCACGCTCAAAAGAATCCCCGCAACAAGCATCATGGGGTGGTGAGCGGCACCGTTCCGTGTACTTTGCAGAGGCATGGTTTCCTACGATTCTTGCGGTTCGCAGCGTGTCAGTGGTGGCCGCGACTAGAAAGGTACCCCGATGGTGAGCAGCCCGGTGGCTTTGACGCGTCCGGACAGAACCCGGGCGAACTCGATCGCCTCCAGACAGATCTGCTGCCCGCCGATACCGGAGGACCAGCGACCGCCTGCGGTGCCGGTGAGTTCCAGCTGGAACGGCTTCCGGTGCTTGGCTGCCCACTCGTGGACGATGTCCCCGACAATCCGCCCGTCATGGGCCGCAGTCGTGGCCAGGCTGGCGCCGGTGGCCCGGCTGATGTCAATCCGGTGCATCCAGGCATCACGCGTGTAGATGCGGTCCATCAGGTATCCGACGGACCGCACGCCTAGCGGAGGCCCCCAAGGCACCGGTATCGCCCGGACGGCAATTGGAATCTTTCGGCGCGCCGCCACCGCACGAATTGACGCCTCGGCGAGGTCCGTGAGGAGCCTTGCCGGGGCATGGCTGGCACGCTCGTGGACCTGGAGCGCATTCATCCGGTCGACGACGGGGCCGCCTGGGTGCAGCTTCTTTCCGGCCCGCACCTGATGCATACTTTCGCGGGGACTCGCCGATGCCTCCGCGGCTCCGACCAGATGCGCCACCAGTCTGCGGACGTCCCATTCGGGACAGTCCGTGGTGGCGGACCAGGCGTCCTTCGGCAACGCGGTCAGAAGGGCCAGGATGCGCCCGTATTCCTCTGTTGCCCTGTCCATCCATTCCGCGTGGCTAAGCGTGAACGTTGCCGAATCCTCCGGCTGAATTCCCCGCATGGCATTGCCTCCTGGTATTTGTTTTTCCTAATATGAATAGGACACCCGCGCTAGACTGAAGTCAATAGGTTTACCTAATGTGCGTAGGAGAATGATGATGAAGTCCCAGCAGCCGGCTGCACCGCCTCGGGAGCCAGCGCCTGCGCGGCGACAGGACCGGCGCGCCCGCAGGCATCAGGACACGCGCAGTGAAATCCTGAGCGCTGCGTGGGAAAACGTCCGGAAGCGAGGAGTCGCCGCCCTGTCGCTGCGCGAAGTCGCCGACGAGGTCGGCATGCGCCCGCCGTCGCTCTACGTCTACTTTCCCGGAAAGGCGGCCATCTACGATGCGATGTTCGACCAGGCGGCCCGGGAATTCCTGACAGTTGTTCTCCAGTCCGGCCCTTCAGGAGCCCCCCGGGCCACGCTTCTGGCAGCGGCACGGATGTTCTTCGATTTTTGCACCGCCGACATTGCCCGCTACCAGTTACTGTTCGAACGCCCCGTCCCGGGCTTTAGGCCGAGTCCGGAATCCTACTCCAGCGCCGTCCGCGCCCTCGAGGAGGCCTCCGCCTTCCTCGCCGGCGTCGGAGCCGACACGCCCGATGCTGTCGACCTCTGGACAGCGCTCATCACTGGTCTGGTCAGCCAACAGCTCTCCAACGACCCGGGAGGAGACCGCTGGCGGCAACTTCTTGGGGATGCCGTCGACATGTTCCTTGCGCACATCACCCGGCACTACCCGCAGGCTGGCGAGGAAGATGGACCTGATCCTGGTCTGCGTTGAGCCGGAACCGTTTGCGAACTCAACCGTCCCGTTTCAACCGCTAGACGCCCGTAGGTGGCCCGGACAATTCCCAGACCTGGCCGACACTCGATATTCGACGGCCCAGGCGGTAATCCACCTCCCTAACTACCGATGCCGATCGACCGGCTTGGGGGACGGCCTCTGACCGTCGGGGCGGGGTAATGGGATGAGGAGTCCGATCACGACAAATGCGAGCAGGCGGCTATGGGCCTACGTTCACTCCCTGCAGGCGCGGCCCGGCACGGCGGCCGAGGGGTGGTGTGCGCAGAAAAGCGGTACCACCCCTCAGTCGGGGCTAGCGCCCGTCCTCGATTGAAGCCAGGAATGTGGTCAGTCCTTCGACGACGAGGTCGTGGTCGGCTTTTTGCGGGAGCCCCGAGACCGTGACGGTGGCAATGTGTCCGGTGCCTTTGACGAATATCGGGAAGGCCCCTCCGTGGGAGGCGTAGCGCATCTCGTCGAACCATCCGTTGTCTTCGAGTCTGCCTCCGCCGAGCCGGCCTTTGAGCCCGACCAGCAGGGATGGTTCGGCGTACCGCTCAGTTGTTCTGCTCTTTCTCTGGACCCAAAGCTCGTTGTCGGGCGTCGCGCCGGGGAGGGAGACGTGGAAGAGGACGTGTCCGTTTCGGCGGATGTCGATGGCGACCGGGAGGTTCCGCCGGGTGGCGAGCTTTACCAGCAACAGACCCAGGGCCAGGGCGTCAGCTTGGTCGAAGCTGTGCAGGTGCAGGTCGCTGACTTCGTTTTCGAGGCGTTTGATCAGCGCTTTCAGTGCGGCTTCGGGCTGTTCGGCACGGGAGTCCGGGTCGAATTCCTGCTCGGAGGCGACGACAGTGTCTTGGACCATGATGGGTTGTTCCTCTCTGTTGGAACGGTTTGCCGCCCTCGCAGCAGCGCTGCCCCGGGTGTGCCTATGTGCGGGTGCGCCAGGTCGCGGTTGAGGACCGGATCTTGAGCTGCGGCTCGATGAGGGTCAGTTGGGTGGGGATGTCCGCATTGCCATCAGCCAGGCGGGTCATGAGCATCTCGGCGCCTTTCGCGCCGACCTGTTGCGGGAATCCCGCCACGGACGTCAGAGGAGGGACTTGGCCGGCGGCGATGCGGGTGTCATCAAAGGATGCGACGGCGATGTCGCGACCAGGTTCGAGGCCACGCCGGCGCATTTCGTCGTAGATTCCTTGGGCGACGATGTCGTTGTACGCGACGATCGCGTCCGGAAGCCTGCCCAGGTCAAAGAGCCGGGCGACGGCGGCCGAGCCACCCTCGGGGGTGATGGGGCTGCGCAATGCATCCGGGCTCCAAACTTCGCAACCGTTAAGTTCCAGTGACTTGCGGAGTCCTTCTTCCCGTTCCGTCAGGGAGGAAGCGCTGCGGCCTCCGAGGAAAGCGACAGTTCTGCAGCCCAAAGCGGCCAGGTGCTCCCCGAGTAGCGTGGCGCCCTTGACGTTGTTGCTGCCGACGTAGTCGAATCCAGGGAATCGCCGGGCGAGCAGTGCGAGCGGGACTCCTGCCGCGTTGACCTGTTTGGCGAGCTTTTCGGGGTCGGTGTCCGGGGCCGGGAGCAGCAGGAGCCCATCGACCTGCCGTTCGATCATGGAGGCGATGATTTCGTGTTGACGGTCGGCAAGGTCACGGCTGTAGCCGATGAAGATCGTGTATCCGGCGTCGTGGGTGATCTCGTCGACGGCCATCGCAAGCTCGGCGAAGTAAGGGTTGATGATCTCGGTGACGACCAATCCGATGGTCATGGACCGGCTTTGCCTCAGGTTCGCGGCAGACCGGTTGTATACATAGCCGAGTTGATCCATGGCCTCGCGCACTTTGGCGGCCGTGCTCTCCGGGATGCGCGAGCTGCCCCGAACAACAAGGGACGCGGTCGATTTTGAGACTCCGGCGGCTTTGCTGACGTCTTCGAGGGTGATGCGCGGGGTCATTCCAGATTCCTGCCGGTGA
Source organism: Arthrobacter sp. KNU-44 (assembly GCF_051843155.1). Lineage (NCBI taxonomy): Bacteria > Bacillati > Actinomycetota > Actinomycetes > Micrococcales > Micrococcaceae > Arthrobacter > Arthrobacter sp. KNU-44. The sequence goes on along the minus strand of NZ_JBPXNG010000002.1, from coordinate 4,647,558 downwards.
GGTCGATAGGCGGGATAGCGGTGCTGCCCGCCTATCGACCTTACCAATCCGCGGTCTAGGAACCTTGTAGCTGCACGGCGTGCTTTTCGTGGATTGCGTCCCGGGGGTCCTCCAGGCTTCGGCCTTTGGTTTCGGGGACTGCGAAGGTGGCTGCGACGGTAATGGCCGTCAGGAGTGCCAGGTATCCGGCGATGGGGAGCCAGGCTCCAGCGCCTGCCCCATGGACCGTGCTTCCGCCTTCGGCGGTGACCGCGAGTGCCATCAGCCAGGCGCCAATCAGGGGAGCGATGCCTCCGGCGATGACAGCCGAGGCCTCCCTCGCTACCGAGACACCTAGGTAACGCTGCCGGGAGCCGAAGAGTTCGCACATGAGCGCGCTCTGCGCACCGAACATTCCCCATGTGCCAACGCCGAGTCCGATGGAGACCACGACGATGGTCAGCACGGTGTCACCGAAGCTCAGCGCGTACCAGATCGGGAATGCGGCCAGTAGTTGGAAGATGGCGAAGGCACGGTAGGTGCGGACACGGCCGTATTTGTCGGTCAGCCAGCCGGCGAGGGGCACGACGGCGGCGCCCACCGCGGCAGCGAAGACGAGGGAGAGTGCCCCGATGGGTCCCTTCATGCCGATCGCGGCACTCGAAACGTACGCAATCGCAAGTGCCTGGTAGATGGACGAGCCGCCGTTTTCGGCCATGCGCAGTCCGATTCCCAGCAGAAGCGTCTTCCCGGAGCGGTTGATGAGGGTCCTGAGGGGCTTTTCGGTGACCTGCTCGTGCGGTTCCAGCTTGGCGAAGGTGGGGGATTCCTTGAGGCGCAGCCGGATGTAGATGGCGACGCCGAGGATCACGACGCTGGCGAGGAACGGTACCCGCCACAGCCACGTGTCGGTGATTTTGATGGCCTGGTTGGTGTTCAACAGCAGGAAGTACACGAGCGCCGCGGCGACGGTGCCCATTTGGACGCCCAGGAAGGGCAGGGAGGCGACGAAGCCGCGTCGGCGTGCGGGAGCGTATTCGGTCATCAGGATGGACGCCCCGGCCATTTCAGCCCCGGCCCCCAGGCCCTGCATCAGGCGCAACACGATGAGCAGGATCGGTGCCAGGATTCCAGCGCCGGTGCCGTACCAGTCGCCGGCCGAGCCGTTGTAGGTGGGCAGGACGCCGATGAGAGTGCTGGCCCCTCCCATGAGGAGGACGGTGGTGAGCAGCACGAACTTCCGCCCAAGCCGGTCGCCGAGGCGGCCGAAGACGACACCGCCGAGCGGCCTGATGGCAAAGCCGAGGAAGTAGGTGCCGAAGCTGAGGATCAGGCCGGTCGCGGGGTTGTTCCCGGGGAAGAACAGCGGGCTGAACACCAGGGCGGAGGCCAGGCTGTACAGGGCGAAGTCGTAGTATTCCAGGGCGCTGCCGAGCGAGCTCGCCCAGGCTGCCCTGGCGAGGTCCCTGGTCGAAATACTGGCGGCTGGCGCCTGCGGGTGGGTTGTTGGGGGATTAAGGCTCACGACGGAGTGCACCTAACTGTGGGGTGGGATGTGGTTGATGAACGGAACCTGTTCGGGGCTTGAGGTCCTTGAGGATGGTGTCCGCGACGCGCAGTGCGTTGGCTGCGATGGTCAGGGCCGGGTTGAGGGCTGCCGAGGAGGGGAAGAAGGAGCTGTCGACGATCCAGAGGTTGTCCAGATCGTGTGCCCTGCAGTCAGGGTTGAGGACACTCGTGCGGGGGTCGTCGCCGGCGACGGCCGTGCCGCATTGATGGGAGTTGGTCTCGATGCCCATGCGTTCGGTGAAGATCAGCGGGTAACCTGCCTTGCGGACGGCCCGGCGGACGCGCCGCACCAGCTCTGCATGCGGCTCAAGGTTGTTCGGCTCCCACCACACGTGGATCTTGCCATCGACGACGCTGATACCGTTGCTTCGCCGCGGCAGGTCTTCGGTGGTGAGGTAGATGTCGATGCTGCGGTCCGATACCGCCTTCAGCATCGGGGTGGGCGCCCAGCTGCGGGCCATTTTCAGCATGCTCGCCCGCAGCTTCCCGAGCATCTGCAGGTTGCCCAGCGGGTACGGGGTGGTGGGACCGGCCTCATACCAATCGTTGAGACCGAGGGTCTTCTGCCACAGGGTTCGGTTGATCTTGAACGGGTTGACTCCGATGAAGAAGGTGCTGTTGTGGACCATGTAGTTCCTGCCCACAAGCCCTGAGGAATTTGCCAGTCCTCCCGGATGTTCAGTGGTCACGGAACCCAACAGCACGGCCGCGGAGTTGACTGCCCCGGCAGCGAGAATGAACCTGGCGGCCTCGATGCGGATGACTTGGTCGTTGCGTTCTGCCAAGGCGGCGACGATCGTGCGTCCGTCGGCCCCGAGAACCAGCCGGGTGACCTTGGTGTCAGTCATCAGCGCGACGCCGGCTTCCACCGCGGGATCGATAGCGATCTTCTCGGCGTCGGACTTCAGTCCCGCTTCATTCGGCGCGCCGTCGCTCGTGGCGCACAAAGCACGCTTCTCCGGAGTGTCAGCGTCGAGCCCGTTAGCCATCCTGAAGGGATGGAGCCCTTGGCTCCGCAGGGAATCCGCCAGACTCTGAATGGCGGGTTCGTGGTCAAGCGCAGGATACGGATAGCCCTCGGAGTGAACCGGTTCGGTGGGATCTTCGCCGATCTGGCCCCGGACCTTGAAGAGCTTTTCGGCCCGCGCGTAATACGGTTCAAGGTCCGCATAGCTGAAAGGCCACGCAGGAGACACACCGTCTGCATGCCGGGTTTCCTCGAAGTCGCTGGCACGGAACCTCGGCAGGCAGGCGCCGTAGACCTTCGTGTTGCCTCCGACCCAGTAATAGACGCCGGGTTTGAAGGATTCGCCGGTGCGACCATTGAACCAGGCCTCGGCATTCTTGTAGCGGCCCTTGAGATAGACCTCGTCCAGATCGGAGTTTTGCGGCTCAGCTGGCAGGCGGCGGCCACGTTCGATCAGCAGGACCTTGGCACCGGAGTCCTTCAGGGCGTAGGCCATGGTGCCGCCGCCCATGCCGGATCCGATGATGGCGATGTCGGTACGGATCACCTCGTCCGGGGACGCCGGTTCTGCCGGTGTCCCCGGACGAGGTGCCTCGTCGATGGTTTGCCAGGACACGGTGCTTACCGGCCCTGCCGTGCCTCGGCGTACTGCTGGATCTGGTCCACGGTGTCCAGGAACCAGTAATCACCCCACATGACGGATTCGTCGACGCCCAGGTCCTTGCCTTCGTGGTAGCTGCCGTGCTTGAGTACGCCTTCCCAGCCCTCGTCCGGACTGGCCAGGAAGTCGTCCTCGCTCAGCCGCTGCAGGATGTTCACCGCGTAGTCGGCATAGATTGTGGCTTTGGTGGCGTCCTGGACGAGGCCTGCGAGCTGCCAGAAACCGCCTGCCGCCGCGGCTGCTGCGGAGGTCTCGTAGGGGCGGACGGGGTTGGGTTCTTCCCAGTCGTTCGGCGGCACGAGGCGGTCGCCGGTCTTTTCGAGGTAGAAGTCGGCTGCGGCGATGGCGGTTTCGAGGAAGCGGCGGTCGCCCGTGAAGCGGTAAACGGTGCCGAAACCATAGAGGGCCCAGGCCTGCCCGCGTGCCCAGGAGCCGTCGTCGGAGTAGCCCTGTTGGGTGGTCTGCTTCAGGAACGCGCCGGTTTCGACGTCGAACATGCCTTCGTGGGAAGCGGAACCGTCGCCGCGCATCAGGAAGCGCCGGGTGGTAAGGCAGTGGTCAACGGCTTTGCGGGCCATGTCCTGGTCGCCGGTTTGCTGGGCCGCGTAGAGGGCCATGTGGATGTTCATCATGATGTCGATGAACAGGCTGTCTGGCTGGCGGAAGCTGGGCATGTACTTTCCGGCTTCGCGGTAGCGGCTTGCGGTGGTGCGTCCGGCCTCGACCACAACGTCGCGCTTGGTGGTGTCACCGGTGGCTTCGAACCAGCGACGGTACGTGGACCAGAACAGGAATCCGAGGTCGTGGACGGTGTCATCGCTCTTTCGTTCTTCGATGAGTTTGGAGTAGTGCTCGGCTGCGGCGCGGAAGCGTGCCTGGTCTGCTTCGTCGGCGCGGCGGGAGAGCATCCAGAGCTGGCCGCCGAGGAAGCCTTCGCACCAGTTGGTCCAGGCTTCACCGTCCACCACCCACTTGCCTTCCTCGGTGTAGAGCGGAAACCGGTCAGGGTGGGCGGTGATGAGTCCGGTCAGTTTGGTTGAGGCGGTTTTCCAGGCTTTGGCTGCGGCCTCGGCGAACTCTGCGGGGACTTCGTAGCCTGTCGGGAGCGTGAGCGGCAGGATGGCGGGCAGCACAGCGGGTGCGTGCGATGGTGCCGTGGAGGTGGTGGCGGTCATGTTCGTTTCCTTTGGACGGTTCTGGGGGTCAGTCGCGTGGCGCGTCGGGGGCGTCGACCCACCGGGTGTGCCGGGTGCCGACCTGCAACTGGATGGTCTTGAGTTCGCTGAATTCGGCGAGGGCCTGGCGGCCGAGCTCACGCCCGATCCCGCTCTGGCCGTAACCGCCGAACGGCACTTCGGGGTAGCCGTCCATCCAGCGGTTGACCCAGACGGTTCCGGCCCGGAGGTCGCGGGCAGCCGTGAGGGCCTCGTTGATGTCGTTGCTCCAGATCCCGGCGGACAGCCCGAACGAGGTGGAGTTCGCGATGCCAATCGCTTCCTCGAGCGTGTCGTAGGGCAGTACGGAAAGGACAGGGCCGAAGATTTCATCGGTGGCGATGGACATCTGTGCCGTGACGTCCGTGAAGACGGTGGGCTGGTAGAAACGGCCGTCCAGGCCGGTGTCGAGGCGACCGCCGCCAGTGAGCAGGTGGGCCCCGGCTGCGCGGCCCTCGGCCACATAGCGTTCGACGACGGCGAGCTGCGCATCGTTGACGAGGGAGCCTACCAGCGTGTCCGACTTGAGCGGATCGCCCACGCGCATGTGCCGTGCCCGTTCGACGACGGCGGCGGCGAACTCGTCGGCGATGGAACGGTGCACGATGAGGCGGCTGCCGGAGTTGCAGCACTGCCCCACGTTGAAGTACCCGCCGAACACGCCCGCGTCCACCGCGGCCGTGAAGTCGGCGTTGGGCGTGATGATCTGCGGGTTCTTACCGCCCAGTTCGAGTTCGACCTTCTTCAGGTCCCGGCCGGCCGTGGCGGCGATGCTCTTGCCGACACCCGTTGAGCCCGTGAAGCTGACCATGTCGATGCCGGGGTGTTCGGCGATGGCCGAACCCACCACACGGTCGCCGGTGACGATGTTCACGACGCCTGCGGGGAAGCCGGCTTCGCGGATGAGGCGGCCCAGCATCACGGTGGTGGCGGAGGTGCTTTCGCTCGGCTTGATGACGGCGGTGTTTCCGGCGGCGAGGGCGAACGGGAGCTTCTGGCTGATGATCAGCAGAGGGAAGTTCCATGGCGTGATCATCCCGACGACGCCGATCGGTTCGTGGACCACGAGCGCCAGGGTGTCGGGCCCCAGGGCGTTGTGGGCGTCACCCTGGGTGTTCCGGGCCAGGCTGGCGGCGTATTCCCACAACTCGGCGGTGCCGGCGACTTCGTTGCGGGACTGGGTGATGGGCTTGCCTGTTTCGAGGGTTTCCGCCAATGCCAGTTCTTCCGCGTCGCGGCGGACAAGGTCGGCGACTTTCAGCAGCAGCTTGGAGCGCTCGGACCCGCTGGACTTCCGCCAGCCGCCCTCCAGCGCCTTTCGTGCAGCGAGAACGGCACGGTCGACGTCGTCCTTCCCGCCTTGGGGGAATGAGGTCACCTCGACCTCGTGTGCCGGGCTCAGCCGCGTGAAGGTCTCGCCGCTGCGGGCCTGGACGTCTTCACCGTCGATGATCATCGGCCGGTAGGTGGGCTCGACGTCGTCGAGCGTGTAGTTCCTGGTTTCCATTTCGGGTGTCCTTAGAAGATGTTGTGGGTGTCCGGCTCGTGGTGTCAGTTGTCCGTGAAGTGCGCGGCGCGCTTTTCCCGGAAGGCTGCGACACCCTCGGCCAGGTCGTCGGTGGCGGCCGCAAGGCCGCCGGCCAGCGCCTCGAGCACGCGGGACGGAGCGCCGTCGGCAGCCGCGTCGATGAGTTGCTTGCCCAGTTGCACGGCCAGCGGGGCTCCGGCCAGCAAGTCATCGCTGAGCTTTGCGACCGCCTGTTCAAGCTCCGTTTGGGGCGCGACGGCGGTGGCCAGGCCCCAGCCGACGGCTTCCTCCCCCGAGAGTTGCCTGCGGGTCAGGACAAGTTCCTTGGCCCGTGCCCGGCCCACCAGCTCCGTGGCGCGTTCGGTGCCACCCCAGCCGGGTACGGTGCCGAGTCCGGTTTCGGGAAGGGCAACGCGTGCTTCGGCGGCAATGACGCGGAAGTCGCAGGCCAGGGCCAGTTCCAGCCCGCCGCCGAACGCGAGGCCGTCGACGACGGCGATACTGGGCTGGCGTAGTCCGGCGAGGGCATCGAAGGCCCGGTGGCCGGTGGCGATCCAGTCCCGCCACATGCCGGCGGCGGAGAGATCGGCGAAGTGGTTGATGTCCGCGCCGACGCAGAAGACCTTCTTACCGCCAGTGCGGACGATGACGAGCCGGGCTGTGGAGGCGGCGACTTCGCGGGTTGCCGCGGCGAGGTCCTCCAAAAGGCCCAGGGTAAGTGCGTTGAGCTTGGCGGAGCGGTCGATCAGGATCGTCGCGGTGTACCGGTCAGCCGAGTACTCCACGGTCACCTGTTCGGTGGCCTCTTTCGTGGCCGGTGCTGTTTCGGTGCTCATGGCTGCTCCTTTCGCTGGCCACCGAGTTCGCCGGCCAGGTGCTCGGCGGCGCGCATGACGATAGCCCAGATGGTCAGGGTGGGGTTGATGCCGGGGCAGCTGGGGAACGCCGCACCGGAGTACATGTAGAGGTTGGGGGTGTCGTGGACCGCGAGGTGCTCGTCCAGGGCCGAACCGGCAGGGTCGTGGCCGAAGCGGGCACCGCCGAGGTCGTGGCTGGAGCCGACCCCAGTGAAGTAGGGGCCTTGCCAGGTCTTGGTTGCTCCCATATCTTTCAGGAGTCCGGTTGCGCGGTCTGCCATCCAGGCGGCCAGACGGCGCTCATTCTCGCGCAGCCTGTACGTCACCCGGACCAAAGGCATGCCGAGTCCGGAGGAGTCCCGGTGCCGTGGGTCGATTTCCAGGCGGTGCGAGGCGTAGGGCAAGGCGTCGGGCTGGATTCGGATGACCCCTTGCTGGGACCAGAGCTTCAAATGGTCACGGTAGCCGGCGCCCCAGCGGCGGACGTCCCCAGGGAGGGTTTCGCGCGCGATCTGCAGGGGCAGGGCCTGCTGTTCGGCGCCGAGGGTGGCGCCGCCGATGAAGCCGTGGTCCAGGGACCTGAATTCGGGGGAGAGGTAGTCGTCCAGGACCACGCCCTGGGCGGCAGGGCCGGTGTGGCGATTGAATTCGATACCCGGGAAGAGGGCATCCACGTGGCCGAACATCTTGGTCATGTAATGCAGCCCCAATTGGCCGGTGTTGTTGCCGAGGCCGTTTTCGTGACGGGAGTCGGCCGAAAGGAACATCAGGCGCAGGTTTTCGTAGGTGTAGGCAGAGAGAATGACGGCCCGGGCGTACTGGCGGCGGACCCTGCCCAGGGGATCGACCCACTCGACGCCGCGGGCGGCACCTGACTCATCCATGATGATCCGGGTGACACGGGAGTGGGTGCGCAGTTCGAAGTTGCCGGTGGCGATGGCGGCGGGCACCGGGCCTAGGCCCGGGTGCCAGCGGTCGCCGCGGAAGGATCCAAGGCCGTTGTTCCACGCACTGTAACCGGTGGCAGCCCTGCCGCCGTAGGACTCAGTGGTGAATCCGACGGGAACGGGGTGCGGGTGCAGTCCGGCGGCGCGGGTGGTTTCGCTGAACTTGTTGCCCAGGATGAACGGCCGGGTGGGCGGCAGCGGGAGGGGCTTGCTGCGCCGGACGAAGGGGTTGGATTCGTCGCCGGCGATGCCGATCAGGTGTTCGAGCTTTGTGTAGAAGGGTTCCAGATCTTCGTAACTGACCGGCCAGTCGGCCAGGGTGCAGTCTTCGGGGAGCGCTTCCGGTCCGTAGAGGCCGTCGTAGTGGCTCTTGGGGGCGAATTGCCAGGGGTGGAAGCGCCGTAGCCAGGATCCGTAGTGTCCTGCAGAGCCGCCAACGCCGTTGACCATCCGGCCCAGGGAGAAGGTGGCTTCGCGGGTGCCTTCCTCTTCCGCGGTTTCGCGCCAGCGGGGGGTCTCCTGCTGGAACTTCGGTCCCAGGCCGCCGCGCGTGTAGTAGGCGTGTTCGAGTTCGTCGGGGAGGAATTCGTCCAGGGGACGGAACGGTCCGGCTTCCAGGCCCACCACGCTCAGGCCGGCCTCGGCGAAGACCTGGGCGCTCAGCCCGCCCATGGCGCCGACGCCGACGAGCAGAACGTCGACCTCGTCCGTCATCTGCGGGTTGACAGCGTTTTCGTAGCCGAGCTGCTTGAGCTTGTGTCCTTCGGTGTCGCGGGGGATTTCCTGCATGGCGTCCGCGAGGGTCTTGATGACACCGCCCTTGGTCACGTGCTCGGTGCTGAGGTTTTCCTCGGCGGAGTTTTCCAACCAGACGCCGGGGTGCTTGAGGAACTTCCAGCCGACACCGTCCTTGTTTCCGCCGTGGGCAGGATCCGCGAAAAGGCCTTCCTGCAAGTGCGCGACGACCAGGCCGAAGAGCTCCTGCTGTTCCTTCGCAGGAAGCTGATCGGTCAGTTCGCCTTGTTCGAGCAAGACCAGCACGTCGGTGCGTTCATCCATTGTGAGCGCGGCGAAGTTCCGGCCGTGCTTGTCCTCCGCGTACCGGTCCAAGGCACCAAAGAGCCATTGGTACCGGGGCAGTTCCTTCCGTCCGTAGCCTTCCAGGGTCAGATCCAGATAGGTGGTGACTCCGGCGTCGCGGACGTCGGGGCTTTCCCCGTCGGAAGGGAACATGGCTTCGAACAGCGCGTCGGCAAGTTCGGTTTCGTAGGGGGTAAGAATGCGGAAGCTTTTCATCGCGGGAGTCCTTTCAAGTGTTTCGGCCGTGCGTCAGTGCGCGGCCAGTGAAGGGGTGCGCTGTTCGATCCGCTCGTGCAGCGGCAGCGTCGGGAGGTGGATGCCGACCGGTGCGTCGGCAAAGAGGGCGAGGTCCATGGTCCGTAGATTGTCGGAGACGATCAGCGGGAACTCGCTGCGGTCCAGGACGTCCTTTTGGAGGTCCACGCCGGGGGCGATTTCGGTGACGACGAGTCCTTTGCTGGTGAGCTCCAGCACTGCGCGCTCGGTGATGTATTTGACCTTCTGGCCGCGCGCCAAGGCACGGGGTCCGGAGAAGGTGATGGCCGAAACGTCGTTGACGAGCTTGGTGAAGGGGCCATCGGCGCGGATGTCCAAGCCGTCCCCGCCGGCCACGATGTCGCGGCGTCCGGCGGTGAAGGCGCCCATGAAGATGATCTCGGGAGCCGAGGAGGTGATGTCGGCGAAGCCGCCGACGCCCGCGGTGACGTGGCGCTTCTTGGGCAAGTGGTGGACGTTGACATTGCCGAGCCGGTCGATCTCCAGGAAGGACAGCAAAGAGCGGTGGAAGCCGCCGCCTTGCAGGAGGGTGAATTGGTCGATGCTGGGCATGATTGCGTCAGGGTTCTGGGCGCATCCGAACGCGAAGTCCAGCAGGGGGATTCCGCCCACGGCGCCCTGTTCGATGACCCAGCTGACTTCCCGTCCCTGGTCTTCTTCGACGAGGATGTGCGGAACGAGGGCGGAGACGCCGAAGCCGAGGTTGACGATCTCGCCGGCCCTGAGTTCCTGGGCGGCGCGACGTGCGGTGATCTTCTCGATGGAGAAGGCGACGTGGGGGAGCGAGCTCAGGGGCCTGCGCAGTTGCCCCGAGATGGCGGGGTCGTTCGCTGTCAGGGTGGTCTGGAGCTGGTCCTCGGCGATGACAATGGCGTCCACGAGGATCCCGGGAACTTTCACGTGCTGGGGGTGCAGGCTTCCTGCTTCCGCCAGGCGTTTGACCTGGGCGATAACGACGCCACCGTTGTTGTGGGCAGCGTAGGCAAGGTCCAGGGCCCCGAGGGGTGATCCTTCGTCTTCGAAGGTGAGGTTGCCGTATTCATCGGCGGTGGTGGCGCGAATGATAGCGACGTTGGGGATGACTGAGGGGAAGAACAGCCATTCCTGCCCGGCCAGTGTAGTTGTCTCGACGTGTGCGGCCTGGGTGGTGTTGTTCATCCGTCCGCCTTGAAGGCGGGGATCGATGAAGGTGTCCAGGCCTACCTGCGTGAAGACGCCCGGTTGTTTCGCTGCCGCGGTGCGGTGCATCTGGTAGATGACGCCCGAGGGGAAGTTGTAGGCCTCCACTTCCTCCCGTTCGATCATCTGCCAGATCAGGGGGGGCTCCGCGCTGGAGGGACCGGACGGGTAGGACCCGGCAATGACTTTGCGTAGAAGACCGGGGCGGGCGATGTGGTCGATGCCTTTGACGCCGTACATGTCGCCTGCGGCAATGGGATGCACGGATGTGAGGTTCGTCGGGTGGGAGGTTTCCTCGAACCGCTGGCCGATCCCGGCCAGGACGCTATCCGGGCACCCGAGGGCGCTGGAGGAACTGACGGTGATGACGTCGTCGTCGTTGATGAGCTCCGCTGCTTCGCGGGCCGTGAGGATCTGTACCTTCTGCATGGTGTTCTTTCTGGGGTCTTAGTTGATGTGGACGGTGCGTCCGGTGTTTGCGGATTCCTGGGCTGCGAGGGCGACTTTGAGGGCCAGCAGCCCGTCCTTGCCGCTCGCCGTCGGGATGCCCGTGCCCTGGACGGCGGACGTGAAGGCACGCAGGTTGATGACATAAAGATCCTCGGTGCAGTCGACGTCGATGGTTTGGCTTCCTGACTTGGTGGTCAGGACCAGTTGGCCTTCGGTGTCCTGTGTCATGGCGTCGGTGACAATGAGGGTGCCGTCGGTGCCGTGGACTTCCAGGGAAGTCTTCGCGTATCCGACCGTGAAGGAATCATGGGTCTGGGCGAGGACGGTAGGCTGGCCGTCCCGCTCGTACCGGATCACGGTCATGGCGGCGTCTTCCTGGCCGCCCGTGTTCCAGGCTGCTTGCTGGACGGCGACGGCGCTGACCGCCACCGGAGTGCCGAGCAGCGGGTTGAGGACCGAGGCGTCGTGGCAGGTGATGTCCAGGATTACTCCGCTTCCGGGGGTGCCTTGCCCGAGCCGCCAGCCGCGAAGGCGTTCCGGCAGGAGGACGGCGTGGGCAACCTTTGCCGAGAGGACGGAACCGATGGTTCCGGCGCTCACGAGCTCGCGGACTTTGGCGTGCAGCGGGCTGCCTGGCAGGTGGTGGTTCGCAGCCAGGATCAGGTCCTGTTGCTCCGCCAAATCCACCATCGCCGTTGCGTCGTCGACGTTCAGGGCCAGTGGTTTCTCGCACAGCACGTGCTTGCCGGCCCGAAGTGCCTTGGTGGCCTGGTCGAAATGCTTGTCGTTGGTGGAGGAGATGTAGACCGCGTCAATGTCCCAGCCCAGGAGCTCGTCCAGAGCGGTGGTGACATTGGGCATTCCGTGGCTGGCCGCGAAGTCCCGCGCCCGGTCTCCGGATCCGCTGTAGATCCCGACGGCGTCGCCTCCACTTGCGCGGATGGCGCCGATGACCCGGGTCGCAGCGATGTCGCTGGCGCCGATGAGGCCCCATTTCAGTGCTGGCATTGGTTTCTCCTTAGGTTCTAGGTCGCCATTGGGCGGTGGAAGCGCGGATCTTCAGCGCCGGTTCGATGAGGGATCGTTGGGGATCCAGCGAAGAGTCCCTTATGCGGTTCAACAGCATCTCCGCTGCTTTGCGGGCGATGAGTTCCGGGTAGGTGGCCACGGAAGTCAGCGGCGGGAGCAGCAGTTCGGCCATGGCGATGTCGTCGAAGCTCGCCACGGACACATCCCGTCCCGGTTCCAGGTTCCGCCGGCGCAGCTCGGCATAGATCCCGAGCGCCACCGCGTCGCTGTAGGCGATGATGCAGTCCGGCCAGATCCCCTGGTCAAGCACCCGGGCCACGCCCTCGGACCCGCCGGCAGCATTGTTCGTGGTGGTAGCGGCGGACAACGATGCGTCGAAAGCCACGCTGCTTCCCGCAAAGCCGGTTTCCAGGCCCTGGATCCGTTCGGTACGCGCCGAAGAATGTTCAGGGCCCCCAATCAGCACCGCCGACGCGGCGCCGAGGGAGGACACGTGCCTGGCCAGCTGCTGCCCGGCCACAATGTTGTCCGGGCCGACGTAGTCCATTTCTTCGGAAAAGTAGCGCGCCAGCTGCAGGACCGGTACCGAGGAGCGGTCAACGATCTGGCAGACCGGGGCCAGCTCGGTTCCCTCAGCGGGGAGGAGAAAGATTCCATCGACTTGTTGCTGGACCATCGTCTCGAGCTGGGTGGCTTGCCGTTCGACGTCATCCCGGCTGTAGCCGACCAGTAGCGTGTAGCCGGCTTCATGCGCGGCTTCCTCGATGGTCATGGTGAGCCCGGCAAAGTAGGGGTTGCGGATGTCCGTCACGATCAGTCCGAGAGTCATGGACTGGCTGCGGCGCATGTTGGCCGCGTGCCGGTTATAGACGTAGCCCAGCTCTGCCATCGCCAGCCGGACGCGGTCCGAGGTCGCTTCCGGAATGCGGGAACTCCCTCTCAGCACCAGCGAAGCGGTAGATCGAGATACTCCAGCCGCTCGGCTGACATCGTTCAGGGTCACTTTATTCATCAATCCGCACCTCCTTTCGTGCTTGGTCTCACATTTCTATCACGTTTCTATGTGCAACGATAGATCGATCTACTGAAAATCTACCGCCGATAATCTGCACAAATTCGCGGTGGACGGTGTCCTACCATCATCGGAATCCGCCGACCTAGGTCGCCGTGCGCGACTTGCGAACAAAAGTATTGCATCGATCTACTTAAATATGTAACCTGAACCACAACGCAGGCTGAAGCCGGCCTTGTCCGGCGTCTGACAACCCAAAGGAGAGTAGTCATGCGTTCTTCCAACAAACTCAAGATCTCACTGGCCGCAACGGCCGCGGCAAGCCTCATCGCCGTCACCGGATGCGCCGCCAACACTCCCGCCGGAAGCTCGAGCGGGGCCGGCACCGACAAACTCGAGATCACGTCCTGGTGGACTTCCGGTTCAGAGGCGGACGCGCTCAATGTGCTCATTGACGGGGTGAAAAAGGCCTCGCCTGGCCTTTCTGTCGACAACGCCGCAGTGTCCGGCGGCGGCGGATCCAACGCAAGGCAGGCACTGGCGGCACGACTCCAGGCCGGCAGCCCGCCTGACACGTGGCAAGTGCACCCGGCAGGGCAGCTCAAGAGCTACGTCGATGGGGGCCAGGCCGCCGATTTGACGGCGCTGTGGACAGAGGGGAACTGGGCTTCCCAGATGCCCAAGGACGTCGCCGAAGCACAACAGGTCAACGGCAAGTACTACACGGTCCCCATCGGGGTGCACCGCGGCAATGTTCTATGGACCAATCCCGCAGTGCTCGCCAAGGCAAACGTCACAATCGACCCGGCTGCCGGCGTCGACGGCCTGATCAGCAGCCTCAAGCAGGTCCAAGCAACGGGTGTAACGCCGGTGTGCCTGGGGGACAAGGACATCTTCGCCTCCGCGGAACTGCTGGAGTCCCTCATCATGTCCAGGGCAGGCGCGGATAACTGGAAGAAACTCTTCACCAACCAGTACTCCTTCGACGCCCCCGAAGTGAAACAGGCGCTGGAAGACTACAAAACGATCCTCTCCCTGGCCAACAAGGACCACTCGGCCATCACCTGGGACGAGGCCGCCAAGAAGATGACCAACGGCGCTTGCGCCGTCAACCTCATGGGCGACTGGGCCTACGGAGAACTTCTCAACGCCGGCAAGAAGCCGGGGACGGACTTCGCATGGGTGGTGTTCCCCGGGAAAGAAGACATCTTCGACTACGTCGGGGACGGGTTCTCCATCCCGGCCAGCAACATCCCGCACGCCGATGCGGCAAAGGAGTGGCTGAAGACCTTGATGGATCCAAAGATCCAGACAGCCTTTGCGGCCAAGAAGGGCTCCATCCCAGCCCTGAGCACCGCTGACGTCTCCGGGCTGTCGCCGTACCAGCAATCCGCCGCCAAGAGCTTCAAGTCCGCGGCAGTGGTCTCTTCCCTGGCACACGCGCAAGCAGCCCCGGCTGAGTTCGCCCAGACCTATGCCGACGCCGTCTCCACCTTCAACGGCAGCGGCAACGTTGCCGCCTTCACCGCCAGCATGACGCAGGCGCAGAAGAGCCAGCTGAAGTAGCCGGCACTCCAACCAAGTCGTAACGGGTGTGGCTGCGGGCATCCGCAGCCACACCCCCGGACAGGATCAGTTCACTCATGACAACCTCAACAGCACCTCCAGCGCCGGTAAGCCCCTCACCCCGGTCCAAGAAACAGGTACCCCACAACGTCAAGACGTCCCGACGAGCCGCATGGATCTTCGCTCCCAGCCTCCTGGTAAGCTTCGTCTTCGTCTACGTCTTCATCGGCGTCACCGTCTATATCTCCCTTTCGAACTGGAAGATCGGCACAAGTCCGGATCTGAGCATCCGCCAGCCATTCGGAGGGACCTACGGCGAGATCGTCCAGGAACAGCGCTTCCAGGCCGATATCCGCAACGTCGTGATCTTCACAATTGTCTTCCTGGTCCTGGCCATCCTCGGCGGACTGGTTGCAGCCCTCTTCATCCACCACGTCGCGGTAGGCAAAGGCCTGTTCCGGACGGTTTTCCTCCTGCCCTACGCCTTGTCCTTCATCGTCACCGGTGTTGCCTGGCGCTGGATCTTCTCGCCCTCCACCGGGATCAACGAAATCCTGCGGAACATGGGGATCCAGAATCCCCGTGGCTGGACAACCGACACCACCGTCCTCGGTGCCCTGAATGACCCCACCGGCACTGACTTCCTGAAGGTCCAGTTCGGTATTCCCGTCGCCCTGCTGCCCATCATCTTCGCCGCCGCCTGGCAGCTCGTCGGTTTCGCCATGGCCATGTACCTGGCCGGCCTTGCCTCCATCCCGGAGGAACACCTGGAAGCCGCAAGCGTCGACGGTGCCAACACCTGGCAACGCCTGCGCCACATCGTCCTTCCCCAGCTGTGGCCCTCGACCATCACCTGCTTCGTGCTCCTGCTTCACGTGGCGTTGAAGATCTTCGACCTCGTCATCGCGATGTCAGGCTCCGGCCCCGGATTCGTCACCGATGTCCCCGGCATCTACATCTACAACTACCTCACCAGCCGCTACGACAAAGCCTCAGCGATGGCGATCATCCTGCTCCTGCTGACGCTCGTGGTGATCGTCCCCTACCTCATCCGCGGCTACCGGAAAGAGCGGAAGGCATAGAAATGGCCGTCGAAACACTTCAACCGAGCACGCCCGCCGGCGAACAACGCCGTCGGCCCGGCGCCAAGGCCCGCAAGCCCCGTTCGTGGAAAATCCCCAAGACCCCTGGCGGCTGGATCGTCCTAGCAGTCTGCGCCGTAGCCACCCTCGGCATGTTCATGCCGGTATATGTCATCATCTCCACGGCATTGTCAGGAAGCAGCGGAGCACCTAACTTCTTCCTCGCATTCCCCGACGCGCCCAGCCTGGATGCCTTCAAAGGCGCGTGGACAAAGCTTCACGGATCCCTGATCAATTCACTCCAGATCACCGTCCCGGCGGCATTGATTTCGTGCCTGCTCGGTTCAATCAACGGATACATCCTGTCCAAGTTTCCGTTCAAAGGGTCCAACGCCCTTTTCACGGTCCTCCTGGTGGGGATGTTCATCCCGTTCCAGGCTGTCATCATCCCGGTCTTCCAGTTCCTGAACATGCTGCACCTCCAAGGCAGCATCGCCGGCCTGATCGTGGTCCACATCATCTACGGCATCCCGATCACCACGCTGATCTTCCGCAACTACTACGAAGGTATCCCCAGCGCTATCATCGAGGCGGCAGCCATCGACGGCGCGGGGATCTGGAAGACCTACTTCAGGGTGATGCTCCCGCTCTCCGTTCCCGGGTTCGTCGTCGCAGGAATCTTCCAATGCACCAACATCTGGAACGACTTCCTCTTCGGCTTCATCCTGGCTTCCCCGGCCGCTTGGCCGGCCACCGTCACGCTGAACAACCTCATCGGCACGACGACCGTCAACTACTCCGAACTGATGGCCGGCGCCGTGCTGGTCGCCGCCCCCACTGTCGTGCTCTACCTAGTCCTGGGCAGGTTCTTCGTCAGCGGCCTCACCGCGGGAGCCGTGAAATGACTGTGCTTGATGTCCTGTGTGTCGGAGAAACCATGGCCGTCGTCACCCCTGCGAAAGCCGAACCACTACGCGAAGCCGAGGAATGCCTACTTGGTTTCGGGGGAGCGGAGTCCAACGTCGCCGCGCACCTGGCCGAATTCGGGTACCGTGCAGGCTGGGCCAGCCGGTTAGGAATGGATCCGTTCGGCGATCGCATCGCCGAGGGCCTGGCCGCCCGCGGAGTGGATGTCAGCAGGGTGGTCCGGGACCCGGCGTCCAGCACGGGAGTGTATTTCAAAGACCCGGATCTGGGCCACGGAGCCCGCACTCTCTATTACAGGGCAGGTTCCGCGGCCTCCCGCATGGCACCGGAGGATTCCCGCGCTTGGATCCTGGAGCAGACAGGCTGGATCCACACGAGCGGAATCAACCCAGCCCTGTCGGGCAGCTGCTCGGAACTCACCGAGCACCTTCTCAGCCAGGCCCGCTCCGGAGGGTACAAAGTGTCCTTCGACGTCAACTACCGCCCGGCATTATGGAACGTTCACGTCGCAGCTCCGCGACTCCTCGAACTGGCCTCCATGGCTACCGTGGTCCTCGTCGGCCTCGACGAAGCCCAAACCCTGTGGGGCTGCTCCACCGCGGAAGACGTCTCGGTACTCCTTCCCGCGCCACGGCACCTGGTCATCAAGGACTCGGCAACCGAAGCCGTGGAATTCATCCGCGAACCAGGCAAGGAAGAATCGGTCTTCCGTGTCCCCGCACACCGGGTGGACGTCGTCGAACCCGTCGGCGCCGGCGACGCGTTCGCCGCCGGGTACCTCGCCGGGCTGCTCCGCGGAGACGAACCGGTCGAGAGATTGGCCCTCGGCCACTCCTTCGCCGCGTGGACCCTGGGTAGCCGCGCGGACTTCAGGCCAGGTCACGGAACAAAGCCCCGGATGTACCAGCCCCAGGAGACACCGGCAGCCGCCACGTAAGTCTCACCGCCGGAACCCTGCCCCCACTGGCACCACCTCCCAAGGAGAACACCTTGCTACACAAACACCCCAACAACTGGTTTGCCGATGACTTCTTCAAAGTCCCGGTGATCGCCGTGCTCCGCGGCCTCACCCCCGCAGAGGCGGTCAGGTCTGCCACGCGGGCCTGGGACGCCGGCGTCGAGCACGTCGAAGTCACCATCGAAACACCAGACGCGGTCCCGACGCTGGCCGCCGTCGCCAGCGAAGCCGCCGAAAGAG
This sequence comes from Arthrobacter sp. KNU-44, assembly GCF_051843155.1. Lineage (NCBI taxonomy): Bacteria > Bacillati > Actinomycetota > Actinomycetes > Micrococcales > Micrococcaceae > Arthrobacter > Arthrobacter sp. KNU-44. Next base: position 4,630,037 of record NZ_JBPXNG010000002.1, on the reverse strand, counting down.
GGCTCGCCGTCGGCGCCGGAACCATCATCCGCCCCGAACAACTGGCCGCCGCCGCATCAGCCAACGCATCGTTCACCGTCTCGCCAGGCCTGGATGAAACGGTCCTCCAGGAAAGCATCCGACGCGGCCTCCCACACCTGCCCGGAGTGGCCACCCCCAGTGAGATACTCCGCGCGAAGGCCCTCGGCTTGACGTGGCTCAAGGCGTTCCCGGCCTCTCTGCTCGGACCCGAATGGATCAGGGCCATGAAAGGACCCTTCCCGGACATGCAGTTCGTCGCAACCGGAGGCATGAAAGCCGCGACAGCCGCTTCGTACCTCTCTGCGGGAGTCAGCGTCGTCGGGCTAAGCTCCGACTTCTCCTCCGACGCCGGTGCAGCGTCCGTGCGCGAACTCCTCGCATCCGTCTCAGACGCGAGCGCTCCACACTGAACCCATCGAACCGGGGGCCCAGCGAGGGTCCCGAACCGCCCGGTCGCGGGACTATCATCACATCAACGTCTCGTTGGCCGGGGGCCAGACATGCCAAGAACGGATACTGCCATGACTTCTGACAAGACGGACCGCCTTCAGGCGGTCCTGTGGGATATGGACGGCACGCTCGTGGACACGGAGCCCTACTGGCTGGCTGCACAAACAGAGCTCGCGCAAGAACACGGAATCACGTGGACCACCCACGACGCCCGGGCCACAGTCGGGCAGGCAATGCCCGTGACGGCGGCAATACTGAGGGAAAGCGGGGTGGCCCTCTCCGTCACGGAGATCATCGATGACCTCGTCGAACGCGTTGTCGCAAAACTGCAGGGCGGAATCCCTTGGCTTCCGGGGGCGGAACGGATCCTGGCCGAACTCGTCGCCCAGCACATTCCTTCCGCGCTGGTGACCATGGCCTTCAGCCCCGTCGCTACCCGCGTGGCCGCAGCCGCACCCATCGGAACCTTCCACGCAGTGGTCGCCGGAGATTCGGTCCCGCAAGGCAAACCCCACCCGGCCCCATACCTCGCCGCAGCAGACCTCCTGGGCGTTGACCCTGCGCACTGTGTCGCGGTGGAGGACTCAGTCAGTGGCACCACCAGCGCCCAGGCCGCGGGCATGGAAGTCGTAGTTGTGCCCGGGATCGTGCAGCCGCCACCCGGACCCGGGCGTCACTTCGTCGCGTCGCTCGAGGACCTTACAGTGGAGTGTCTTCGCGGCATTCTTGGTGATCCGGGCGCCGGCGACCTCCGGCCTGCATCCGAAGCCTGAACAAAACGCGCACCCCTCCGCGTGCGCGCCCACTGGCTCAACGCTACGCAACGTTCGATGGCCCTCGGGGATATGCGTGCAGTCGGTTGGCGAGGGCCGGTTGCTTCCCTAATACCGACGAGAAACCGCCGGCGATCTTGAGTAACGCACGGAATGCCGCTTAGCCGGCAAGAGACTTTCCGCTGGTCATTAGCGACTTTTCTGCTCGGGCGAGACAGCGTTGCTCGTCTTGGCACCTGCCGAGTGCGGCAAAACTATCTGCCGCCTCCCGAAACAGGGCGATGGCTTGATTCTCGTGACCCTCGGCGCGGCGCAGGATGGCTCGTGCTTCCCAGAGGGCGGCGTGCCATGGGCCGCCAGGCCACATGCCGGCGAGCTGTTCGGCTTTGGCAAGCCGACGACGTGCGGCGTCCAGCTTTCCTGCCAATGCAAAATTCCTCGATGCGGCGACTTGATAACCCATCGAGCACGGTGGACAGACGCTTCTACCGGCCAGGACGGCGTCAGCTCGCTCGATGATGTGGACTGCTTGCTCCGGAGTTCCGGCTGCCTCGGTAAGCACCTCGTACAAGCGAACAACGAGGTGCGGCTCAAGCCACGTGGACGCGGCGGCAGGCAAGGCGCGACTTGCTGCCCGAGCGGCCTCCGCCGGCCGATCCTGTGCGAGGTCAACCTCAGCCAGTCGTTGCAATGCGACGATCTCGCCGGCCCGGGCCCCGGCCTCCCGGTGCAGCTCGAACGCGGACTGGAGCAGGCTGCGCGCGTCGCCGAGTTCACCGGAGAACAGGGCCGCTTCGCCTAGCAACAGGTCCGCGATGGCCTGGCCACGCACCGAGCCTGCTCGCTCGGCAATCGTGCGCAGACGCGCTACTCGCCGCGCAATGTTCCGATACCCGTCCGGCCCACACAAGCAGAACTCAGCGAGGCACAACTGTGCGTCGAGAATGTAGCCGGAGCGCGCGGAGCCGTGTCGCGTGAATTCCACGAACTCGGCCTCGAACTCCTCGGGCCAGCGGTTCTGCATGTTCGCCGCGATCGCCAGCACCGCGCTGGCCTCGCCGATCTCGCGGTCCAGGTTCGCTTCCAAGGCCAGCTCGCGTGCACGCCGCGCGTATGACGTTGCTTCGATGGGGTCGCCGGTGTTTAGAGCGATGAGGGCTCTGGCCAGCGTGGCCCGCGCGCGATTCTCCGCACGACGGCTGTCCCCGGCGATGGCCTTCTCGTAGACCGAGACCGTAGCCGCTCCTGGGCCGACACCCAAGTCGGCCCGCAACTGCCGGCAGAGTCGCTCGAACTGGCGGATCGCGCCTTGGCGGTCGCCCGCGTCGAGTGCGCGAATCATGAGTGCACGGTGGGCGTCCTCGTCCGTTGGGTCAGCCAGTACCACGTCGTCCCACCGCGCTGCGGCCTTGAGTAGACGCAGATGCAGCGTGCGCAACCGATCGCGGCGATCCTCGGCCCATACCGCGAATCGATCATCAGGAAGCAGGTCCCCTCGATAAAGGGCGAGCGCCTCGGCAGCGCCGGCCGAGGCGGCGAGCGCGGCGCGCCCGACCGACTCGAATCGTTCCGCGTCGATTGAGATCTCGGCATCGGGAACCAACACCAGAAGGTCTCCGCGCGCCTGCACGGCCTCCGGCGATCCGAGGGCGGCCCGCGCGAAATGCATTGCCTTGCGTAGGTTCGAAGCAGCGGCTTGTGTCCTGAGATCGGGCCAGAGCAGGTCGGCGACGACGTCCCTGTGCAGCCGGTGCCCTTCGGCGAGCGCGAGGATCTTGACGAGCCCGGCCGCTTTGGTGCGTTTCCAGGCGTCCTCTGGAACCGTGCGGCCGTCAACCTCGACACGGAACGCGCCCAGCATGACGACGGCGCAGGTCTCCATGCCCTCATGGTATCCGGGGGAACGGTGGGGGAACAGGGTTGCGTTACCGTCAGAAATGACGGCGAGCCAATTGGCTCCGTCATCACATCACAACGCACAGGAGGACACGATGGGACTGCAACTCGGAGAGATCGCACCCGATTTCTCCGCCAAGACGACTGCTGGAGACATCCGCTTCCATGATTGGCTCGGAGACGCATGGGGAGTGCTGTTCTCGCACCCGAAAGACTTCACCCCGGTCTGCACAACCGAACTCGGGTACATGGCCAAGATCAAACCCGAGTTCGACAAGCGCGGAGTCAAGATCATCGGCCTCTCCGTGGACTCGACAGTCGATCACGAGCGGTGGAGCGCCGACATCGAAGAGACGCAGGGAACTCGCCTCAATTACCCCTTGATCGGCGACGAGGATTACACCGTGGCGAAGCTTTACGGCATGCTCCCGGCAGCCACGTCTGGGGACGCCAAGAGCCGTACGCCCGCGGACAACCAGACCGTCCGCAACGTGTTCGTCATTGGGCCGGACAAGAAGATTAAGCTGATCCTTGTCTACCCCATGACGACTGGACGCAACTTCGATGAAGTGCTTCGCGTAGTCGACTCACTTCAGCTCACTGCAAAGCACCGGGTCGCGACGCCGGTCAATTGGAAGCAAGGCGAGGACGTCATCATCGCCGGCTCCGTCCCGAACAGCGAGGCCCGGGAGATCTTTGGCGATTGGAAAGAGCCCAAGCCATACATTCGGGTCGTTCCGCAGCCCGTGTGATGGAACCTCGGACGATAGACGGTGACGGTCTGTCGAACCGCGAGCACGGCGGGTGGACCAGCGCCCGCTCGCCGTCGTGTTCGTGGCGGTCGGGGGGAGAAGGGGGTGACGGTATAGGGAATCGTTCTGGTGCGATGCCTTAGGAGATGGCGGCGCAGACGTCCACCGCTTGGCCGGAGGTCCTGAACCCGTTAGCCCGTAAGTTTCACCCGCCGCACCCGGGTAATGACGGTTGGGCAGGGCAGGGACCTGAGTACCGTGTGGGCAGTCGATCCCATGAGGAGGCGTTTGAAGCTGCCCTTTCCACGGCTTCCCAGCACCAGCAACCTGGCGTTGGCGGCGGCATCCGTGAGTGCTTCCGCCGGTTCGTTGTTGGACACCAGAACCTGATGGACAACCATATCGGGGTAGTTTTCGGCCAGACCGGCCACGGTCTCGGCGAGGACGATTCGTTCTTCTTCCAGGGTGGTCTCGGCAACGTCGGCCGCCGGCATGACGCGCTGAATGAGCGGCGGGGCGAGGACGGCGTGAACTACTGTCAGCTCCTCCTTGTCCCTGTCCGCTTCTTCGGCCGCGAAGGAAACCGCCTGCGTTGATTCTTCGGAACCGTCAGCGCCGACCACGATGCCGCGGCGCTCCGTCATGTCCTGCTCCCCGACTACTGCCACAGGGCACAGCGCGACGGCGGCGATTTGCAGCGCCCTGTCAGCCACGGGTCCTCCAGGCCAGTTATGCCCGGTTCCGATGACAACCATCGAGGCGCCTTTCGAGTGCTTCCTGAGCGCCTGCCCGGGGCTACCGGAGAACAGTAAAGTCTTTACCTGGACCGACGGCTCCAATTCGCCTGCATATGCTGCGGTTTTGCTCAGCAGCTCGTTTGCTGCGGATCTGACCACCTCGCTCGAACTGTCTGATTCGTCAAGCCATCGACTGTCGACCGCGTGAACGAGCAGCACCGGTAGTTTCCGTCGTGCCGCCCGGCCCATCGCCCAAGCCAACGAGGCCCGGCTCGCCCGGGTGTCAACGACGCCGACAACGATTGGTTTTTTCATGACTCTGTCCGCCTCCATGAAATGTGGCTCCCGCCGTCCGGGTGCTGTCCGCACCATTTTCTGCTCGTTCGGCCCGGCCCGGCAGGGCCGGAAGTCCCGCAAATGAAGCTTTTGCGGGCGCCGCGGCCAGTGACCGAACGCACTCGGGATCCCAACATCGTCACTCGCCCAAGAAGGGGCTTTGTGCCCTGTTCTGACAGGCCGGACTGCGCCTAGCATGCCGGTGTCGAATAAGTCCGCATGGAAGGGCTTGAATCATGTCCAGCTATCAGCCTCAGAATTTTCCCCCGGGTGGAGTCCCGCTTGAGCTGCCATACTATGGAGCCCCGCCGATCGAAGCCGTCAAACGATTCTGGAAGAAATACGCAATCTTCCACGGGCGGGCGAGCCGCAGTGAGTATTGGTGGTGGTTCCTCGCCTCAGCCGTCGTCTCAGGGGTCATCAATGCAGCCGGTGCGACAGCGAACGGCAACACCAGCACCTCGACGGCCCTTGGCGGCCTGTGGTTCCTGGCGACGATCGTGCCTTCGCTCGCCTTGGCTGCACGGCGCCTGCACGATGCGAATCTGAGTGCGCTCTTTTTGTTGCTCGCCCTGGTGCCTGTGCTCGGATGGATCGCGCTGCTTGTGTTTGTGCTGCTGCCAGCCAATCCCAGGGGGCAGCGCTTCGACCGACTGGTGCAGGCATATCCGCCGCCATATCCGCCGAACCCGCCGCAGCCGTATCCGCCTCAGGCTTGAGGCTCAGGCAATGTCGGAGGAGGCTAGGCTTCGGTTCGCATGTGTTCCCACTCATCGAGGAGCCCCGGCATCCGGGTCATGAGGAACCGGTAGAAGGCGCCCATGTCGGTGACCCTTGCCTTGGCCGCTGACCCTTCCGGGAGGCTTGACGCGGTGGAGTCGGCGAGGTCCGCGAGGCGCTTGTACACGGGGTTCTGCCGGAGGGAGGCGACGTACCACGCGTCGTCGGGGAGGGCGTAGCGGTCGCGGCGGCTTCCGGGCTGCGAGACCCGGTGCACGAAGCCGACGGTCTGCAGGTACCGCACGGCTCCGGAGACGGCGGCGGCGCTCGCGCCCAGTATCTCGGCGAGCTCGGCTGCGGTCAGGGAGCCGTCGTCGGAGACCACAAGGGCCATGAGGGCGCGGGCCGGCATCTTGGGGAAGCCCGCGGCCGTGAGTACAGCCGCGGATGTCTCGGCGGCGTCGGGCATGCGTTTGCTCCCTGGAACTGTCACGCCGTGCCTACCTCCCGGCTGCGCACGGCCACGAGCGAGAATGCCGTGAGGACTGCGGCAACGCCGAGCATCCAGAAGCCCCCGCTCCAGTCGGTCCCGATATTGGTGGTGACGGGGCTGTGGGTAAAGGGTGAGAGGTCCCGGAGGGTCTGGTCAAGGCCGAGCATGCCGCCGTAGATCCCGAGGACGACGCCGACGCCCAGAAGCGCCCACGCGGCAGGGATGGTGGCACGGGGCCAGACGACGAAAACGGCGGCGGGAAGTGCAAGGTAGATGAGTGCTGCTGGGACCTGGTCGACGGCAGTCTGCCACACATCGCCGACGGCGCTTGAGGTGTCTCCGAACGCAATGAGGGAGAGCCACGCTCCAAGGGCCGTGAACGCCATGACGAACACGACCGAGACGGCGCCGAGGCCGAGGAAGCTCCCGAGCCAGCGCATCCGGCTCACCGGCCCCGCCACGACCGCCTCGGCGGTTCCGGCTACCTCCTCCTGGCGCAGGCGGAGGATGGCCTGGAGGCCGCACACGGCGGCAAGTATTCCGGCTACCTCGAACAGTGCGGCGACGAGGAGCTGGGTCATTGATGTACCCTGTGCCTCGATCATGCCGCGAAGGACGGCCGTGATTTGGGGGTTGGAGGTGATTGAGGACTGGATCGCGGACCCGAGCGAGCCCGTGAGCAGGCCGGTCGCGAGGCCGCCGATGCACCAGCCGATGATCGCGCCTTGCTGCAAGCGCAGCGCGAGGGAGAAGCTCCCTCGCAGCCAGGGTCTGGCGTCGGCGCGTCCGGATCGCCCGGCGAGCACGCTCGCCCCGACGTCCCGGCGCGCCATGATTGCTACGACGGAGACGGTGCACGCCGCCCATAGTGCGAGGGGAAGGAGCAATGGCCACCATCGGTTGCCTGTGTAGGCGAAGGTTTGTTGGCCCCAGCCAATGGGGGAGATCCAGCTCGGCCATGCGGCCGTCACAGTCGTCCCGTCGGGACCAACCTGTCCGGTGGCGTCGCCGAAGCCGCGCAGCAGGTACGCGAGCATCACGAGAGCGGACGAGATGCCGTTGGCCCCCCGTGATGTGCTGAAGAACTCGGAGGCCAGCAGGCCGACGCCGAGGAAGGCGAAGCCCACGGCGCCCGTAGCGAAGCCTGCCACAAGCGAGCCGGCCGGGTCGAGCCCTCCGGCCGCGAAGCCGAGTGCCGTAGCGACGGCCACGAGCACGTTGGCCACCGCGCCGTGAAGGACAGTTGCGCCGAGCGGGGCCCACCGTCCGGCTGCCGTCGCGGACACGAGCTCGGCCCGGCCTGACTCCTCTTCTGCCCGGGTGTGCCGGACGGCCATGAATGTATTCATGAGTCCGGCAAGGACGCCCAGGAATGCGAAGATTTCGAAAAACGTGAACGAATCGAGCGCCGGACCGCGGGGGAGGCCGCGCAGCACAAGGATCGCGGGAGCCGCGGTCGCGAGCTGAAGCACCTGTGCGCGCGTCGCGTCGTCGCCGAAGGTCTTCGCTATGGCCGCGACGGCGAATAGTGCGAGCACTCCGATCGAGAGGACCCAGACAATGACCTGCCAGCGGTCGCGGCGTAACCGCTGCCGGTACAGGATCCACAGTGCGCCCATCTCAGGCTCCCGCCGCGGCGCGGTGGCGCCTATGGTGGCTGCCGCCGTCGTCCGCTGCCTGCAGGGCAGGCGGGGTGACCGTGTCGCCGTAGTGGCGCAGGAAGAGTTCTTCGAGCGACGGCGGAGCGATGAGCAGGCCTTTGACCCCGAGGCTGCCCAGAAGCGGCAGGACCTCGTGGACGCGATCGGAATCGGCGCCGAACTTGACGCGCCCGTCGGCCACGGTGAGATCGTGGACCTGCGACAGCGTGTCCAGTGCGTGGGTGTCAACACTGTCCTGGGCGAACGAGATTTCCGTGCGGGTGAGGTGGCGCAGTGCGTCGAGTGTGCCGCCGTCGACGATCCGGCCGGCGCGGATGATGCTTACGCGGTCGGCGAGCTGCTCGACTTCGGAGAGGATGTGGCTTGAGAGCAGGACTGTGGCGCCGTTCTCGCGCACGATCCGCCGGATCTCGCGCGTGAAGACTGCCTCCATGAGCGGGTCAAGACCGCTCGTCGGCTCGTCGAGGAGATACAACTCAGCGTCCATGACGAGGGCGGAGATGAGCGCGACCTTCTGGCGGTTTCCTTTCGAGTAGGCGCGGCCCTTCTTGCCCGGGTCGAAGTCGAAGAGTTCGCAGAGGTGATGCTTGCGCTCCTTGTAGGTGACTTGGCCCACAGAGCTGCCACGGAGGCGGGAGAGGAGGTCGATGGCCTCGCCGCCAGAGAGGTTGGGCCAGAGGCTCACGTCTCCCGGGATGCTCGCGACGCGCCGGTGGAGTTCGACGGCGTCTGCCCAGGGATGCATGCCGAGGACTGTCGCGCTGCCCGACGACGGCCGGGCCAGGCCGAGAAGGATGCGTAGCGTGGTGGTCTTCCCCGCGCCATTCGGCCCGAGGAAGCCGTGGATCTCGCCTTCGTGGACCTCAAGGTCGAGGCCGTCGAGCGCTTTGACGCGCCCGAAGTTCTTGTGCAGGTCGACAGTCTGAATGACGGTGTCCATAACCACAAACGTACGGAGTTTTCACAAAGTATTGAATGGTCGAAAGGCCCTTGTGCTCCGGTGCAGTTCGTGCGTTGGCCTAGCGGTGCTTGTAGTAGTCCCTCCAGATCAGGCGGTGCACGGGTATGCGGCGGGGCAACGACCTGAGTCCGGGGATTAAGGGCACGAAGGTCAGGAGGAGTGTCAGGATCACCATGGAGAAGACGACGAGGACATCTGCGTTCGGCGCTGATTTGAAGGGTTCCACTTGGTAGAGGCCCGAGAAGAGCCACAGCCATGACTGGCCGGGGTAGTTGCCGGTTTCATTCATCATGCCCCACTGGTCGCCGGTCAGATGCTGGGCATCGGCGAGGCCAGGGAAGTAGCTGCCGTCGCCGAGGAACAAGATGCTGGCTTTGTAATCGGTGTTGTAGAACGAACCTCTTGCGCTCAGGACCGGATCAAGAGTCCCTTGCTGCGCCATGGCCAGAAGGGCTCCGGTGAGGGCCGGTACCGGGCCGTAGTCGCCGGGCGGAACCTTCGCCGGGTCGTTGTCCGGGGCTTTGCCGAGCGCGTCCCCGTACGCGGTGGTCCAGGCAGCGTGCTGGGCGTCGCTTGCCTTCGTCCATTCGTCGATCGCCGCCGGAGGCGCCGGTAAGGTTTGGAGTGGACCGATGACGAAGTCGTTGGCGGTGTCGATCGGAAGCCGTACGCCCGAAAGACTCTGCAGGTCGACCGGGCCGAGCCTTTGAGTGGCATCGGGCGTCGAATTGTACGGCGGTCCATACCCTGCGGTGCGGCTCGTGCCCCCGAGTTCCGTGGTGGCTGTCGCAACGAAGTCCGCGGGGTCGGCCATGGCCCAGGACTTCAGGGTCACACTCGGCTCGTCCGGCGAGCTGAAAACCGCCGAGAGTCCCAGGACAAGCAGGCAAACAACCACCAGCCCCGCAGCAAGTTCCTTGAACAGGTCGTATTCGCGCGTCGCGCCGGGCCATGGCCTGCTGGCGATGTCGTTTCTTGCGCGCCACGAGGTTGACGCCAGGGACTTTGTCACTTCGTGTCCTCGCTCTCGACAGCCGCATTTGGCGCCGCTGGGCGCAGCTGGGCGTCAGATTCCGCAGCCTCCAACGGGGGCACTACACCGTGCATCCGCACGAGAACAACATGGAGGGCGACGACGACGGCGACGGCCAGCGGGAGGAGCGTGATGTGCCACATGAGTATCTGGCCCAGATCGGCGACGTTGAACCACGCCCCCACACCGACGGCATTGAGGGCGTCTTTGGCTTGGAAGGCAATCCACTGCGAGTCGAAATTGGTCTGAAGCAGATAGCCGGTAAAGGCAGTCACGATCGAGACGACAAACGCGACCATCCCGGTGATCCAGGTCAGCACGCGCCCGCCCCGCCATGCAGCCATCCAGAATTTGCCCCAGAGGTGGATCACCATGAACATGAAGAACAGTTCAACGCTCCACAGATGGGTGCTGTTGATGAAACGCCCAAAGGCCGAGGCATGGAACCACGTGGGTCCGTTCAAGGCCAGCACGGCGCCGGAAGCGAGGACGTAGACGAACGCGGCAACGGCGCCCATGCCGAAGACGTAAATCCAGGACGACACGTAACTCGGCTGGCCTTCTGGAAGCAGCTTGTCCGGCGGTAGTCGGCGCAACGCCCAGCCTCGGGCCTTTCCTGTCCAGGTGGAGAATCGTGGTTCACCGTCGTCGGCAGTCGAAACCGGGCCGTGGTCCGCGGTCATTTCCGTTTCCTTCCGCGCGGAAATGGAATCACCAACGCGAGAATGAATAGCACGACCATCGTGGCAATGACCACCAGATTGCCGAATTGGATCAGGAAGTCACCCCACTGGAAATAGATTCCGGTATCCGCCTGTTTTATTCCGAGCATCACGGCCTCTTTCGATGAAAGCGAACCTTCTATGGGAAGCCTTCCTATGAATGACGCTACAAGCTTGCCGGTCAGTAGACACGGGTCCAAGGACCCTATTGGATGACGCCGGCCGCGCGCATGCTGGAATGGCTTGGAATGCCGACCATCGAAAGGACCCACCATGTCACCGGATACCGCAAACCCCGTGGAAGTCCTGAACGAAGAAGAATGCTGGAATATCCTTTTGGGTGCTACGTTGGGGCGGTTGGCACTAAGCATCGCCAACGAACCGGAGATCTATCCGATCAACTTCGTCGCCCACGACGGAAAAATCCTCCTCCGCACGAATCCCGGGGAGAAGCTGTTCGCACTCACGATCAATGACAAAGTTGCGTTGGAGACCGACGGGGTCGGTAGCCAATCCGTCTGGAGCGTCGTGGTCAAAGGCAACGCACGGCAGCTTGAGTCCGGTGCCGAGATTGAAGCGGCCGAAAGGATTCCCCGCCAGCAATTGACCTCTACAAAGAAGCGGGTTTTCGTTGAGATCGTCCCGACGTCAATCACCGGGAGGCGCATTCACCGGGGACCGGAGAACGACGAGTTGGCCCCTGGCGACCTGTACTGAACACATCTGATTCACCGGGACACATCTGATTCACCGGCGGCCCGGGCTGGGTCGACGCACCAGCAGGACCGGGCAGCTTGCGTGATGAAGCACAGCATGGGCGGTCGAACCGATGGTGCCCCGAACGAGTCCGTGTCCCTGGGTCCCGACGACGATGATGGAGGCATCTTGAGCCTCCGCCAAAATTGTGCCAGGGATGGACGTGCCGATCGGTGATCTCATGTCGAGATCGAGGCCCGGAAATGTGTCGTGGGCGCTCCGCTCGGCGGCGTCGAGAAGCGACTGGACCCGGGGTTCCTGTGGGCCTTGAGTCGAGATGCCCGCTTCAGAGATGGGGCGCGGAATCCGGTGCTTCTTCCGGACGTGCACCATTCGAAGGGCTGCACCGGCCAATGCGGCTAGCTTGCACGCCTGCCGAAGCGGTAGCTCCCAATCGTCGAAGTCGACGCCGACTACAATTGGACCGCCCAGGTGTTCTCCGCCACGGATGACAGCGACGGGGCAATCGGCTGTTGCCGCTAGTTCCAAGCTGACGGAGCCGATCAGTAGTCCCATGAAACCCCCCGCGCCCCTGGTTCCGACGACCAGCAATTCGGCGCCGGAAGAGAGTGTCCTGAGGTGTTCGGCCGGCCACCCATAGAACAGCGTCGTCTTGACAGCCAATCCAGGAACCGCATCGTGGATCCGTGCCACGCCCTCGGCAAGAATGTCCTCGGCCGCGCGTCGCAAACCGCTGCCTTCGACGCCCGGCACGGGACCCAGATCGCGGGTGATTGCCGGCCACAGGGTGCTGTGGACCAGATGAAGTCCGCAGTTCCGCCGAACCGCCTGAAGGGCAGCCCATCGGACTGCCGGGACAGCTGCGGCGGACCCGTCGTAGCCAATGATGATTTCTTCCGCGGTGTCCATGGTCTCCCTACCCGCGAGCGTGCTTGAACGTGGAATGGCTTCGGGCTCACGCCAGATGTGGGTTCACTCCAGATGCACGTGGCGGCCGGTGACCTCGTGAGCCTGGATCCGGACAAAGAGATTCCGTTCTCCGCCGGCCCACGGCTCCGCCATGACCTTTCCCCATAACCTGGTCAGCAGATCCTGATCCTCAACACGGGACGAAGCCCCGCTGACGAGCACAGACCAACCCTCGCTGCGATCGGCACGTGAATCGTCGATCTGAAACGACGAGCCGAGAGAGGGGACTGCCTCAGCGATAGATCCATCCCCGGCCGTGCGGAAGTAAATGGACTGGCCGTCGACCAGATAGTTCACCGGAAGGATCACCACCCTGCCTTGCTGGACAAAGCCGAAACGCCCGGTGGTGTTTGAGCGCAGGAGATCCCAGCACTGTTCCTGGCTGAGTTCTTCCGCGACGTGCAGTCCGCCGTCAACGCGGCCTGCGTCCATGCTGGGGAGTGACATGTCTGCTCCTATGTTCGTCTAGGTCTATTCCTTTTTCGGGCACACGATCGCGGGTATGAAGACCTGCAACTTCCTGCAGCCTATTGAGCGCCCTTCTCCTGCTGTAGGGCCGAAAGGCCCGGCGGTGTGACTAAATACCCTGTGGAAGGGTCCGGAAACCGGCGACACTGGACGCAGGTTCACAATCCGAATTCAAAGGGAGATCGGCCATGATGTGGGGATGGGGTGGAAACATCGGCATCGGCGGCTGGATCGCCATGGGGCTGATGATGTTTCTGTTCTGGGTTGGCATTGCCACCTTGGTGATCTTCCTACTGCGCGGGAACCGCGCGGGCGGATCGGGTTTCCAGGGGCCAACCGATGATTCCGAGCGTATCCTCAATGAGCGCTTCGCCCGGGGCGAGATCGACGAAACGGAGCTCACGGCGCGCCGCGCTGCTCTACGGCGCCGGCAGTGAGCACTGTTCCCGCAGGATCCGGGGCTACTTTCCGGGCGTTTCGCCGGCTCTGGAACCGATGAAGGGCTTCGACAACGAGGATTCCGCCGAGGGCACTTCCAAGCGCTGTCAGAAGAAGATCGTTCCGGGGCCATTCCAAGCCGAAGAAGTCTTGGAGGAGGGGCATTGTCAGCACAAAGACCAGGCCCAGATACATCGCTCCGATGATGGCTGCGCGTCGCAGGTTGAGCGCGCGCGATGTCCGCTTCCTTAAGCGCCAGTGCGTCGTTGACCCCGTCCCCGGTCATGGCGACAGTATGGCTTCCCCGCTGCAGTGAAAGAACCATATCCCTCTTCTGTTCCGGGGTGACCCGTCTGTTGGGTCACAGTTCTCCGCACTCCTCCTCGACGGCACCTTCCTTTCCCGCCCGCTAGGGAAGGTGCGGCGTCCAGACCCAGTCCCGGATTTCCGGGAGGTCTTCGAAATGCTCCCGGATGTATCGCGCATGTGCATCCAGTTGTCTGCGGCAGTAGTCGACGAGTTCATCTGCGCCCCTGACTTGCCGGTGGACGCGACGCAGCGCTTCGAGGACCAGGTGGTAGCGGCTCATCTTGTTCAGGACCACCATGTCGAAGGGGGTAGTTGTGGTTCCTTGTTCGTTGTAGCCGCGGACATGGAACCGTTCCGGGCGGGGTCTTCCATGCAGGAGTTGGTGCAGGGCCCGGGCGTAGCCGTGCCAGGCCATGATGACTTCTCCGTCTACCGTGAACAGCTCTTCGAACTTCTCACCGGACAGCCCGTGGGGATGGGTGTCGCGGGGCGGGAGGACCATGGCATCCATGACGTTGACAACGCGGACCACAAGTCCGGGCAGATGCTCTTGCAGCAGCCAGGCTGCGGCCAGTGTCTCCTGAGTGGGGATGTCCCCTGCACAGGCCAGGACGACGTCGGGCACTGCCCGGGCGCCGTCGGGCTGCTCGTTCCCTGCCCAAGACCAGATGGACGCTCCTGCCGCGGCGTGGCGCCTCGCCTCCTCCAAGGTGAGGTACTGCGGGTGCGGCTGTTTGTCTACGACCACCAGATTGACGTAGTCCTTGCTGCGAAGGATGTGGTCGGCGGTGACGAGGAGGGTATTTGCGTCCGGTGGCAGGTAGACACGGGTGACGGTGCCCGACAGGGACAACACCGTGTCGATCAGTCCGGGCCCTTGGTGGCTGAATCCGTTGTGGTCGTTGCGCCAGCAGGTGGAGGTCAGGAGAATGTTCAGGCTCGGAACGGGGGCTCGCCATTCAAGTTCCCTCGCATGCTGGAGCCATTTGGCGTGTTGGACGGTCATCGACGCGCTGACCATTGCGAAGGCCTCATAGCTGGCGAACAGTCCGTGGCGGCCTGTGAGGAGGTATCCCTCCAGCCAGCCCTGGCACAGGTGTTCGGACAGGACTTCCATGACCCTGCCTCCCGGCGATACGTGGTCTTCGGCCCGGGCATGATCGCCGGCCCTGGCCGGTTCCAGGAGGCAGCGGTCGGTGGCCTCGAAGACAGCACCGAGGCGATTGCTGTTGGTTTCGTCCGGGCAGAAGAGCCGGAACCGCGGATCCGGGATGGTCGCGACGTAGATGTCCCGGAGCAGTTCCCCGAGCGGCCTGGTGGTTTCGTGGACGACCGACCCCCGCGGGGCCGCCGGTACCGCGTATTGTTCCAGCTCGGGGATCTCAAGGGCAGTCCCGGTCCCGCCGCGTCCTGCACGGGTTGCGCCCATGCGGAGGCTGCCCTCCGGGGCGAGTGCGGCCAATTCGGGGACGAGCCGGCCTGTGCTGTCGAAGAGGGTTTCCGGCTGGTAGGAGCGCATCCAGGCCTCAAGCTGCGCCAGGTGTTCGGGATTCTCGCGAATGCTTGCCAGGGGCACTTGGTGGGAGCGAAAGGTTCCTTCAATGGGAAGCCCGTCCACTATGGCTGGCCCGGTCCACCCTTTGGGCGTCCGCAGGATGATGGCAGGCCATCGCGCCGGGCCGTGCACGCCCTGGCTACGCGCCGTGGATTGCAGTTCGCGGATGCGCCCATAAGACTCGTCCATCGCGGTGGCCAATGCGCGGTGGACAAGCACCGGGTCGTCGCCGGAAACTGTCACCGGATCCCAGCCATGGGCCCTGAGCAGCCCCTCCACATTCTCGTCGGATTTGCGGCCCAGGACGGTTGGGCCCGAGATCTTGTGCCCGTTCAGGTGGAGTATCGGCAGCACGGCGCCGTCCCGGGCAGGATTGAGGAACGATGGCGCCTTCCATGATGCTTCAAGCGGGCCGGTCTCGGCTTCGCCGTCACCGATGACGCAGGCGACAATCAGTCCGGGGTTGTCCATGGCCGCGCCTGTGGCGTGCATCAAGGAGTAGCCAAGCTCGCCGCCTTCGTGGATGGATCCGGGAGTGGCCGGGCCGACATGGCTCGCGATCCCGCCCGGCGTCGAAAATTGCCGGACAAGGCGCCGGAGTCCCTGGAGGTCCATCCCCACTTTGGGATAGATCTCCGAGTAGGTGCCCTCAAGATAGACGTTGGCGACGACGGCGGGACCGCCGTGGCCCGGACCAGCGACGAACAAGACTTCCGCCGAGGTTCGCCTGATCAGGCGGTTCAAATGGGCATAGATCAACGACAGCCCCGGGCTGGTTCCCCAGTGGCCCAGAAGCCGGGGCTTGATGTGGCGCGGGAGCAGCGGCTCTCTCAGAAGCGGGTTTTCCTGGAGGTAAATCTGGGCCACCGTGAGGTAATTGGCCGCGGACCAATACCGGTTCAACAGCTCCAAGTCTTCGCCCGACGCTGCGGTGACGGGGGTTCCGGTTTCCATGGGCTTGCCTCTTCCAGGTTCGACGGCGTGCCGAATGCACGCGTTTCCGGACCTGGACTGCATGGTCCTCACCGTGCTGGTCTTCACGGTGTCAGATACGCGGCGTGACGGTTAGGGCCATAGGGCCCTAGGCCGCGCCGCCACGGCACTGCTATCACAACTCCACGTAGCCATTTCCAACCGCTCGACACAACCCAGCAAACAACACTTTCCCATCCGCTCAAGGCACCCTCCCCAAGCCTTACCCTTATCCCAGGGCGACTCCCTCAGGCGACGCATTCGAACGGATACGGCATGTCAGATATCAACGTCAAGGAACGGCACTCCATCCAGCTGCCGATCAACGAGGCCGCATGCCTTCCTCCGGACCAAGTGCTCGAACACCTCGGCTCCGGCCCGACCGGACTGACAGACCAAGAAGCCGCGGAACGCCTTGCAGAACTCGGCCCGAATGCCGTGCGGACGCACCGTGCCAACGGCTGGGCAGTGTTGGGCCGGCAGTTCGCCAGCCCCATCCTGATCCTGCTGATCATCACGGCAGGGCTCTCCCTCTTCCTGGGCGATGCCACGAATTCGATCGTGATCGGCGTGATCCTCCTGGTCAGCGTGGGTTTGGGCTTCACCAACGAATTCCGCGCAGAACGTGCCTCCGAAGCCTTGCATTCCCGGGTCACCCACCGCGCCGTCGTGCTGCGCAACGGAACCACGCAGGACGTGAACGTCACCGCCTTGGTGCCGGGCGACGTCGTACACCTGAGTCTGGGCGCCATCATCCCCGCCGACATCCGTCTCCTCAGCACCAAGAACCTCCTCTGCGACGAAAGCATCCTGACGGGGGAGTCCCTGCCAGCCGCCAAAGATCCGGCCCCCGTGGCGCCCGGCTCGTCCCTGGGCGACCTCGCATCCTGCGTCTTCATGGGAACCGTCATCCAGTCCGGCGGCTGCACCGGCGTCGTCGTAGCCACGGGCGGCCGCGCCGAATTCGGCCGTATCGCGCTGGGCTTGGGAGAACGGCAGCCCCAGACCGAATTCCAGCTCGGGCTGAAGCGGTTCTCGTTCCTGCTTTTGCAGGTGGCTATCGGGCTCACCACGCTGATCTTCATCGCGAACCTGCTGCTGCACCGCCCGCTCATCGAGTCGCTGCTGTTCTCCCTGGCAATCGCCGTCGGCATTACGCCCCAGCTGCTGCCCGCCGTCGTGAGCACCAGCCTGGCTACCGGCACCCGCCAGCTGGCCCGGCGGAAAGTCCTGGTCAAACGACTGGTCTGCATCGAGGACCTGGGCGACATGGACATCCTGGTTACCGACAAGACCGGCACCCTCACCGAGGGGCGCATCAGCTTCACCGGCGCGCTGCCCGCCTCCCCGGAAGTGTCCGACGCCGAACTCCTCACCTTGGGTCTGCTGGCCACCGAAACCGACTACTCCGAGGCCAAACAATCCACGGCCGGGCAGAACCCGCTGGATGCCGCACTGTGGGAGAGCACCGGGGCCGCAGCCTTTGATCCGGCGCACTTTGAGCGCCTCGACCTAATCGACTTCGACCACCAACGCCGCCGCACCAGCGTGCTGGTGCGGGAAGCCGGCGGCCCCGCACGCCTGGTCACCAAGGGTGCCCCTGAGGACGTGCTCGCCCTCTGCGGGCCGACTTCGCCCGACGTGCAGGCCATGCTTGACGAACAGTTCGACGCCGGATCGCGCGTCGTCGCGGTGGCTACCCGCCCAGCCGCGGTGCTGAGTAAGATCACGCCTGCTGACGAAAGGGACCTCGTCCTGGCAGGCTTCCTCGTCTTCCTCGACCGGCCCAAGGCAAACGCGAAAGCGTCTCTGGAACAATTGGCCACGCTGGGTATCTCCGTGAAGATCGCCACCGGAGACAACGCCAAAGTCGCCGAAAAAGTATGCTCCGAACTCGGCGTCATTTCGGACGGAACCCTCACCGGCGCGGACGTGGACGCACTGTCCGACACCGAGCTGGCCGCCGCCGCCCGGGAAGCCACCATCTTTGCCCGCGTCTCGCCCGAGCAGAAGGCGCGGATCATCACCCTGCTGCGCCAGAGCGGCGGAGCCGTGGGATTCATGGGCGACGGTGTCAACGACGCCCTGGCCCTTCACAAAGCCGACATCGGGATCTCCGTGGACAGCGCCACCGACGTCGCCAAGGACGCCGCCGACATAGTGCTTTTGGAAAAGGACCTTGGCGTCCTGGCCGAGGGCGTGATGGAGGGCCGGAGGATCTTCGCGAACACCATCAAATACGTGCTGATGGGAACGTCCAGCAACTTCGGAAATATGTTCAGCGCCGCCACGGCGTCGGTGGTGTTGAGCTTCCTGCCTATGCTGCCGGGGCAGATCCTGCTCAACAACCTGCTCTACGACAGCGGTCAGTTGGCCATCCCGGGCGACCGCGTGGACAAGGAACAGTTGCTGGCACCCTCGCACTGGAACATCGCCTTCATCCGGCGCTTCATGTTCCTTTTCGGGCCAATCAGCTCAATCTTCGACTTTGCGACCTTCGCGCTCATGCTTTTCGTCTTCAACGCCGTCCCGGGGGAGTTCCGGGCAGGCTGGTTCATCGAATCCATCGCCACGCAGACCCTCATCATTTTCGCCATCCGGACCCGACGGGTTCCGTTCCTGCGAAGCCGCCCCTCGCTTGGACTATTGAGTGCATCCTTGGGCGTGGTGGCCGCGGGGATCTTCCTGCCGCTGTCTCCAATGGCGGGCCTGCTGGGCTTCGATCCATTGCCGGTGCCGTTCTTCCTGTCACTACTGGGAATGATCGTGGTCTACATGGTCTTGGTGGAATTCGCCAAGCAATGGTTCTTCGCCCGGGCCGCGCAGCAGCTGCCGGAGCTTCCGACGCCTGTCCGCCGTCGGCCGGATACCCACCACATCTCCCGCCGCGCCGCCCGCTTCAGCGCACCGGTTGTCGGGATTGTGCCAAGGCGTCCATCCGTCACTCTTCGCTGAGGCTTCAAATCGCTGATTCCTCCGAAAATACGACGGCGGCTGTCGCCTCGGCGATGGCGCGTTCCTCGTCGCTCGGGACCACCAGGACCGGAAAAGCCGATGCGTCGGTGCTGATGATGCGGACGCCGCTTTCGTCGGAGCGGTTCCTCACTTCGTCGATGAAGAGGCCGAGCGGTCCGAGCAGCGAGATGACCTGGGATCTGAACTCACCGGAATGTTCGCCGATGCCGCCGGTGAAGACCAAGGCTCCGGCCCCGCCGATCACCATGTTGTAGGCCGCGATGTACTTGGCCAGCCGGTAAGTGGCCATGTCCGAGGCGAGGATCGCACGGGGGTTCCCCTGCCGCACAGCGTCCTGGATTGCGCGCATATCGGCTGATCCGACCAGGCCCAGCAGGCCTGCCTGATGGTTGAGGAGGTCATCGATTTCGTCCGGTCCAAGGCCTCGGCGCTGCAACAGCGTGACAATGGACGGATCCAGATCACCGGAGCGTGTACCCATGACCAACCCCTCCAGAGGGGTCATGCCCATGGACGTGTCGACGCTGCGGCCCTCCCGTACAGCGGTAACCGAGGCGCCATTGCCAAGGTGCGCCACCACCGCATTCAAGGAGCCCGGCGGGACGCCGAGATACGTCCCCGTATCGCGGCAAACCATCTCGACGGAGATCCCGTGGAAGCCGTAGCGCCTGATCCCGTATTTCGTATATAGCTCCTCCGGAACGGCGTAGCGGGAGGCATGGTCGGGAATCGTGCGGTGAAAGGCCGTGTCGAAAACGGCTACCTGGGGCGTGCGCGGCCAACGGGCGGCCGCGGCACGCATGCACGCCACGCTTGCCGCGTTGTGGAGCGGCGCAAACTCGCCTAGTTCCTCGACGGTCCCCATGACGTCCGCGGTGACGCGGACCGGAGAACTGAAGCGATCCCCGCCGTGGACCACCCTGAGCCCGATTGCGTCAGGGCGTTCCCCGCCCGTGATGTCCCGGACGGCCGCATCGATCTCGTCGAACACGTTGCCAAGGAAGCCGGGATCCAGCGTGCCCCCTTGCGGGCCGTCGATGGCCCGTTCCAGCAGGATCACGGGCTTGGCTTCAGATGGCCCGATTCGACGCAGCTGATACTTCAAGGATGAGGAACCTGGATTCAATACAAGGATCAGCACGCCGATGTCCTTTCACGCAGACCGCGCGGTACCGGGCTTTGGGACGCGATACCCCTCGAAGACCATAACCCTGCTACTGGGTTCGCTGGGAGGGTCTTCCGGCCCTTGCGAGTCACCGATGCAGCCGACGAAACTGGGAAGAGATTGCTGCTGGTTCCAGGAAGGCACGTGTGCTCGTGAAGAACAAGATCCTCGTTGGTGTCGATGGGTCCGTGGTCGGCAGTGCTGCCGCGGACTGGGCTGCCGAACGGGCACGTGATCTTGGTCTTCAGCTCAACCTCGTCCATGCCGTTCCTGAGCCATGGGCGTTCCCGGGGAAGGCCCTCCACGACGGTGCGACTGCACAAGCAAAGGACCTGCTTAAAGGCGAGACAGCGCGGGTCACCGCACGGTTCCCCTCCCTGGAGGTAGTGACGACACTGAGTTCCGGAGAGCCCGCCGAGACCATGCGCAAGCTTTCTGCGGATGCGGAAATGGTCGTTGTGGGAACCGATAGACGCCCTGGCAACCACGGCGAAGGATTTGGTTCGGTCAGCTTTCAGATCGCGGTCATCAGCCATTGCGCCGTCGCGATTGTGCCAGCCCGCTCAACGCGCGAGTCATCCGGCGTAGTGGTTGGTGTCGATGGTTCCCGGGACTCCGAACTCGCCGTCGAGTGTGCAGCTGACGAGGCGCGGCGAATGGGGCAGGAACTCGTGATCGTCCATGCCGGTAGCGGCCGCGATCCTGCCCCGTCCGGGAGATCGGGGCGCGGGACCGGGCCTGCAGAACCTGGACTCGATGGGCACGCGCTGTTGTCCAAATCGGTCCACGGACTGGAGGGGCGGCACCCGGGATTGGTCATACTCAAGATCCTGGACCTTGAGCGCGCGCCGGCCGAAGCGCTCCTGGACGCCAGTACACGTGCACGGCTGCTGGTCATGGGCTGCAAAGGAAGAGGGGGTGCCCGCGTGCTCGTCGGCTCCGTGGCTCAGCATGTGCTGCTCAACGTCCAGTGCCCGACGCTGATAACCCGCCCCGCCTTGCCAGGGGATGCACCGGGCGGGCCTGAGCAGGGAAGGAAGCGGCACCTTCAAACAGGCTAGGGCCGAAAGTCACGGTCCAATTTTCGGAGCCGGTCAAGAGGGACTCGCCCTGGCGAATCGACCCCCGGCTTTCGGCTGTGCCCCAAAGCCCGGAGCGCATTCAGGATCGTCGCGAGATCCACCAGCTCCTGCAGGAGAGCCCCGGCCACTGCCGGGACGAAGCCGCATGCCGCCGCGGCCATCAACCCCACGCTGAGGAGAATGCCTGTCCAGATGCTGGTTCGGGCGATGTGGACGGTGTGCCGGCCGATGTCAACGGCAGCGGCCACCTTGGATAGGTCATCGAGCATGATGACGACGTCGGCCGATTCGCTGGCCGCGGTTGCTCCCCTGGCACCCATTGCTATCCCGACGTCGGACGCGGCGAGGACGGGGGCGTCGTTGACTCCATCACCGACCATCAAGACCGGGCGGTCGTTCAATTCGGCGACGGCGGCCACCTTGTCGGCAGGCAGGCAATCGGCCAGGACCCGGGTTATCCCGGCTTCGGCCGCGATATGTGACGCGATGGAACGGGTGTCACCGGTCAGGAGCATGGTTTCCCGCACGCCGAGGCGTCGCAGCTGGGCCAGGGTGGCCACCGCGTTTTCCCGCAAAGGGTCGCTCATGATGAGCGTGCCGGCGAAACGCCCGTCCACGCCGACGGAGATCCCAAGTTGTCCGCTGGCCACGTCTGCCGTCTCGAAGCCGCTCGTGGCTCGGCCGACGAAGGCAGCTTTGCCCACCTTTACAGTCTGGCTTCCGCAGACAGCCGTGACCCCCTGGGTTGCGTGCTCGTTGGCGCTGGTGACGGGCAACAGATGGAGGCCGCGGGACCGTGCGGCATCAATCACGGAGGCTGCCAGCACATGGGAGGACGACTGTTCAGCGGACGCTGCGAGTTGCAGTATCCGATCGGCTGACATGCCGTGCGCGGCTGTCGCGGAAACCTGTATCGCGTGCAGGGCGGGGCGGCCGTGCGTGAGTGTCCCGGTCTTGTCGAAGACCGCCGTCCTGACGCGGGCGAGTTGTTCGAGGGTGCCGGCATTCTTGATGATGATCCCCGAGCGGGCTGCCCGGCTGGTGCCGGCAAGGAACGCCACAGGTGCTGCAATCAACAAGGGACACGGTGTCGCAACGACGAGCACCTGGGCAAACCGTTCTGGATCGTGACTGAAGTACCAAGCGATTCCGGCCAGCAGAAAGGCGAATATCGTGAAGCGAACGGCGTATCGGTCCGCAAGCCTGACGGTGGGGGCGCGGCTCGCCGCGGCTTCTTGGACCAGGGCCACGATCCGGCTGTACTGGGAGTCTGCGGCGGTGGCGCTTGCAACCATGCGAATGGCTTCTTCGCCGTTGACTGATCCACTCATAACGGTGTCGCCCTTGCCGTGCTCGACCGGCAGGCTTTCGCCAGTCAGGGAGGATTCATCGAAAGTCCCGACGGGGGAGAGCAAGAGACCGTCTACCGGGACGATTTCGGACGGTTTGACCAACAGTGTGTCTCCGGAACGGACCCTCCCCACGGGGACCTCTTCCACAGGGTTGCCCGGGGTCTCGCGGTGCGCCGTCCGGGGAGCCCGCTCCAGGAGGGCTTTCAGCTCGTGCGTAGCCCGGCCGTGGGCAAATTCCTCCAAAGCGTCTCCTCCCGTGAGCATGAGGACGATGATGAGGGAGGCAAGGTATTCCCCGACCACGAGGGTGCTGGCGATGGCCGTCACCGCCAGCAGGTCGATGCCCCACCGACCCCGAAAGAGGTCCCTCAGCATGGATAGGGCCCGGTACGCGGCCACGGCCAGTGCATAGATAGTCGCTGTTGCCTGTGCCGCTGGCATTAGACCGAGGCCCAGCAGTACCCCGACGCACGCTCCAGCGAGGAGCGTGGAGGCTACAAGGGGAAAACGAAGGATCAAGGCCATGGGAGCTGCCCGCTTGGGTGTGCCTCTCCAGGGAAGGAGCGTCAGGGAGGTTGAAGTGAAGGTGTTGGGGGTTGCCTAGTGGTGGGATTCCCGGCTGAGGATGACCTTCAGGGCATGTGTTTCAGCTGCCCTGGAGAAGGTGTCGTAGGCGTCGATGATCTGCGCGAGGGTGAAGTGGTGGGTCGCGAATTTCTCGGCGGGGATCTTGTGCTGGGCCACCAGACGTAGCAGCATCGGGGTCGTGTTGGTGTTGACGAGGCCCATGCTGATGTTGATGTTGCGGATCCAGAGGTCCTGGAGGCGCAGTTCAACGGATTTTCCGTGCACGCCGATATTGGCCACATTCCCGCCGGGGCGCACGAGCCGCAAGGCCATGTCGAAAGTATCGGGGATTCCGACTGCTTCGATGGCGACATCCACGCCTGCGCCGTCGGTGTAAGACATGACGTCGCTGATCCAAGCAGGACCGGAGGGGTTCACGACCCCTGTTGCGCCGAACTCCCGGGCCCGCGCAAGGCGCCCTTCGTCCGGGTCGATGGCGATGATCGTGGCGGCGCCGTGGAGGCCTGATGTTGCTATTGCGGCGAGGCCGATGGGGCCTGCTCCGATGACGGCGACGACGTCACCCGGTTTGATGTGACCGGCTTGGACGCCGATTTCGAACGCCGTGGGCAGAATGTCGGAGAGCATGACGGCTTGGTCGTCGGTGACCCCGTGGGGCAGTTTGTAGAGCGAGTTATCCGCGTAGGGGACGCGTACGTACTCGGATTGGGTGCCGTCAATGAGATGCCCGAATATCCAACCTGTTCCGGCCTGGCCTTCCTCCCCGGAGCAGTGCGAGTAGAGGCCCTTCTTGCAGTTGGCGCAGTGCCCGCAGGACTTGATGCAGGAGATGAGGACGCGGTCTCCGGTCCTGAGCCCGGTGACGGAGGAGCCCACTTCGGTGACCGTTCCGACGCCCTCATGCCCGAGAACCCGTCCCTCCTGGACGGCCGGAACGTCGCCTTTGAGGATATGAAGGTCCGTCCCGCAGATCGTGGTGGTATCGATGCGGACGATCGCGTCGGTGGGGTTGACGATGTGGGGATCCGGGACGTCCGTCCAGGACTTTTGTCCGGGTCCGCCGTAGACGAGTGCTTTCATGATGCTCCATCAAAGTATTGCAAGAGGTACCGTCGGCGATGCCGACAGCAAAGTCAGTGGAACAGCTCGGACCGGGCATCCCACAGGGGAGTGTTCCAGATATCGGGCCGGGTGGCCTTGAACCGTCGACCAGTGAGAGCGTCCAAGCTCAAACGCAGATAGTGGCTCTTGCTGCCCGGCTGCCAGGGATCCAGGTGGAGGGCATCGGCTGCGGCCTTTTCCTGCAGGTCGACGATGAGGTGCGCCTGCCCTCTGGCGACGACGCTCCAGGCCTTCGTGGTGCCCGCATCGAAACCATCGATTTCGAGCGCGCAGGGATGGCGCATCGTGTTCCAGAATTTCGTGCCGGTGCCTGTGCGGAAGACGATGGATCCGTGGTCCACGACGTAGTTCACGGGGAAAACGTCCGGATGGTTCTCGACAATCACGGCCAGCCTCCCAACAGTGGTTTGGCCAAGCAATTCAAAGCATTCGTCAGGGCTCAGTCTTTCGATCGCATCCGCTGATTGAGGGTTCATGACCCTGACGCTACTGGCGGCCGTCCGCCGTCGTTAGGGGCTTTAGACCCGCCGGGCGCCCCGATCATTCGAGTCCGGCGCGGGTGGCGTCGTCCAGGGGACTCCACCACGTCAGGGGAGGGGTCACCGTGAAGCGGCGCCCGGTGATCGACGTCGGGACAATGCGGACGAAGTGGTCTTTGCGGCCCGCTTGCCAAGGGAAAAGGAGCAGCCCGACCGTATCGAGCACCTCCTGGGTCAGCTTGATGGCAACAGCGTGACCTTTCACGACCACGCTCCACGCCACCCCGGTGTCCGGGTTGACGCCGTCAGCCTCGAGCGCAACAGGTGTTTCGCCGAGGGCCGAGTGGAGCTTGGTTCCTTCTCCGGTCCGGAAAACGAGGGTGCCATGGTCAACCATGTAGTTGATCGGGAAGATGTCGGGGTGGTCTGTTACCCAGACTGCGAGGCGTCCCACCGAGACGCCTCGCATCAGTTCCCAGCATTGCTGAGGTTGCAGGACTTCTGGCTCCGGTGTTGATGGTTTCTTCGTCATGTCGGAGAGGCTACGCCCGGGCGCGAGCAGGAAACAGGGCATAAAGGCCCTCGCCTCAGAGGCGGCTGGGCGAACGCGTGACTCGGGAGTAGTCTGGCATCGGATACGCCAGCTGCCACGACACGGGTACCTGCCCCGTCTGGGCTGCACCGCTCGAAAGGCAGTAAATGAACGGCTCTCTTCCAGATCCTGTGCGGCCTGATCGTCTTCATGTCACGGGAACCCGGATCGAAGACCTGCTCAGGGACTTTCTGGCCAGGGCCGGAGAACTCTTGGATGCCCAGGAACAGATGCGGGCACTTCTGGAAGCGGTTGTGGCGGTCGCCGAAGACTTGAGCCTGGAAGCCGTGCTGGACCGAGTGGTCAATTCCGCGTGTCGGCTGCTGCATGCCCGCTACGGCGCGTTGGGTGTCATCGGTGAAAACAAATCGCTGAGCCACTTCGTCACGGTCGGCATCGACGAGGACCTTGCAAGCCGCATCGGACCGTTACCTACAGGACACGGGGTTCTCGGTCTGCTGATCAGCGAACCGGCGCCTCTTCGCCTTCATGATTTGCGCGAGCACCCGAAGTCTTACGGATTCCCCGAAAACCATCCACCGATGAAGTCTTTTCTTGGTGTCCCGGTGAGGGTCCGGGACGTCGTCTTCGGCAATCTGTACTTGACGGAAAAAGAGGGCGGTGGCGATTTCACCCCGGAAGACGAGGATCTTGCCGTGGCCTTGGCGGCTGCCGCCGGCGTGGCCATCGAGAATGCCCGCCTTTATGAGGACGCCCGCCGCCGTGCGTCCTGGCTTGAAGCATGCATGGATGTGACCGGCCGGATGCTCGGCGACGACCGGGCGGCGGAGCCGGAGAATGTGGGGCTTGACCTGATTGCCGACAGGGCGCTCCGGGAGTCGGGTTCCCAGTTGGCCCTGATCCTTGTTCCAGATGGAGGCGCAGGTTCGTACGGCGTCGCAGGTGCCGCGGGAACGGACAGCGCAAATTTCGCCGGGAGTATCCTGCCGATGGATTCCGGCGTCATCAGGTCAGTCGCCGCGACCGGGATGCCAGCCTGCTTCGACGAGGCCGGAGACATCCTGGGACCGGCTGACGGCTTGTCTCTCGGAAAGCTCCTGGCGATCGATCTCAGCGCCCAAGGCGCCCATCATGGGCTTCTGATTCTGGTTCGAGCCCCCGGAACGGGGCCGTTCGCGAAGACGGATGTGGAGATGGGCGCCGTCTTTGGCTCACACGTGGCCTTGGGCCTGGAGCTTGACCGGATTCACCGGCTCCGTGAACAGCTGGTGGTTTTCTCAGACCGGGACCGCATTGCCCGGGACCTGCACGACCTCGTCATCCAACGCCTTTTCGCTTGCGGACTCAGTATCCAGAGCCTGCGGCGGTTCACCACCGGCGAACCTGCCCTGACCCGGATCGATGCGGTCACGGCGGAACTTGATGAAACCATCAGGGACCTCCGAAACACCATCTACTCGCTACATTCTTCCGGGGAGCAGGAGTTGCTGAGCAGCCGGATACTTCAGACTGTCCGCACCGCCACCAGGTCACTGCACTTCGCCCCTCACCTGACGCTCACTGGGGCGGTCGATTCAGTGCTCGACGACGAAACAGTCACCAACGCGCTCGCGGTAATCTCCGAAGGCCTTAGCAATGCGGTCCGTCATTCCGAAGCGCAAACAATCAGCGTTTCAGTGTCGGTGGAAGACGGCATGCTGACCTTGATCATCGAAGACGACGGCAAGGGCTTCAGGGATACGGTCCCCGGAAATGGCCTGGTGAACATGCAACAGCGGGCGTCGGAATTGCGTGGTTCGTTTGAGGTGACCAGCGCCCCGACGAAGGGGACAACCGTGCTGTGGTCTGTGCCGGTCTGCTGAAATTGCCGTCCGCCGAGGCTGCGTCCGCCGGTGCGTCAGCGAACCGGTCCTCTCGGCATCTCTGTTCCATGGGCAACATAGACAGCGGCCTGGGTGCGTCGTTCGAATCCCAGCTTCGCCAACATAGAGGACACGTAGTTCTTTACGGTTTTTTCGGCGAGCTGCATTACTTCACCGATCTGCCGGTTTGTCAGGCCCTGGCCTACAAGGTCAAGGACCCGCCGCTCCTGGGGCGTCAATGAGGCGACCCTAGGGTCCACTCGCTGCGGTTCCGTGAGTCCCTGGATGATTTTCGCCTTCACTGACGAGTCAAACAGGGATTCGCCCCGCGCGGCCCGGCGAAGCGCACCTATCAGGTCGGTTCCGCCGATTTCCTTCAGGACGTACCCCGCCGCGCCGGCAAGGACGGCTCCCCGCAGGGCTTGTTCGTCGTCGTAACTGGTCAGGATCAGGCAATTCAGCGTGGGATCGACGGAGCGCACGTCACGGCAGACTTCAATGCCGGTGCCGTCGGGCAGCCGGGCGTCCAAGACTGATACGTCCGGGCGCAAAGCGGGAATGCGCCGGGCCGCTTCCTCCGCGGAACCGGACATGCCCACCACCACAAAGCCTTCGCTTTCCAGTAGTTCCTGCAGCCCCCGGCGGACAAGCTCATGATCGTCAAGGACATAGACGCGGATTGGCGGCGCGCCAGGGACCCGGGCGTCGCTTGGGGGCGATAGTGGGCGTTCCATGATCCTCCTGTCCGGCAGCCCGTGGCCGCTGTCCCGCCGGTTCGTCATGCTTGCCCGGCTATGTCATTGTTCATTGCCAGCCAACGGCAAACAAGGGCCGAAGGACCCAATCCGGGGCCATGACTTTCGGCCCTGTTTGGCCGCCCCACTTTCTGCCCATTCTTAGAGAAACTGCGGGAACGGAAAGGAACCCCATGGCCACGCGAACCGGGCACGAAAAGATCATCGTCGGCGTCGACGGCTCGGATGCCTCCGTCGAGGCCCTTCGCCAAGCGCACCGCCTCGCATCGGCACTGGGATCGAACGTCGAGGCCTGGACCTGTTGGGACTTTCCCGTGGGTCATGAGGCCTACGAAATGATGGGGCGGGATGGATTCAGCCACCAGGCATCCGAGATACTCCATGACGCTATGGCCCGGGCCTTCGGGCCGGACCTTCCCCGGAACGTCCGGACCAGGCTTGTCCTCGGCGCCGCCCGGCAGTTGCTCGTCGACGCCAGCAGGTTCGCGTCTTTGCTGGTCGTCGGACGGCGCGGCCACGGCGGATTCAAAGGCCTGCTGCTTGGTTCGGTCAGCGCGGCCTGCGTCGCGCATGCCCATTGTCCCGTTCTCGTCGTCCACGAGCTCGAAGCCGCCAGGCACCCCGAGCCCCTTCCCGGCGCAGCGGGGACGGCCATCCGAAATACCCAAACCGATCAAAGGAGCACAATCTAGATGAAGAAGTGGACCCGGGCGCAAGCCGCGTTCGCTGTGGTCCTCCTCCTTGCGCCATGGCTTGAGGCTTCACCTCCATGACAGGGGCTGCTTGGAGTGCGTGGATTCCGGGCGCGGTCGCCCTGGTCGTCACGGCCTTTGCGATCAAGCCCAGCACCGAGGAACACCGTCACCACCACGTGATGCCGGCCCCTTAGCCGTGCAATTCCCGGAACGGGCATCCGGCAACCGCCGGATGCCCGGCACTGCCGATATCGAGGAGACCAGGATGAACAACACGCACCCGGCCCGTCTGCGGTTTTTGGGGGCGACGGACACTGTCACAGGGTCCCGCTATCTCCTCGCAACCCGGGACACGCGGATCCTGGTCGACTGCGGTCTCTTCCAAGGCTTCAAACATATCCGCGACCGCAACAGGATCCCGTTTCCCGTTCCGCCCGGTTCGATCGATGCTGTGCTGCTCACCCACGCGCATTTGGACCATACCGGATACGTTCCCGCGCTTGTGCGCGACGGCTTCACCGGGCCGGTCTACGCCACCCACGGGACCAGTGAGCTATGCAAGCTACTGCTACCGGACAGTGGCCACCTCCAGGAAGAGGAAGCCCGCTACGCCGATCATCGGGGTTCCTCGGTGCATGTTCCCGCGCTTCCGGTCTACACGGCGGCCGATGCGGTCAGGTCCTTGAACGCATTCGAGCCCCGTGACTTTGACGTTCCGCTTGAAGTTGGAGATGGCATCGAGGCCACCTTCCTTCCGGCCGGACACATTCTCGGTGCCGCCCAGATCCATGTTAACGTCGATGGGCATTCCATACACTTCACCGGAGACCTGGGCCGTGCCGACGATCCGCTCATGTACCCGCCCCGGGAACTGGAGGAGGCCGACATTCTTGTCACGGAATCCACTTACGGAAACCGGAGCCACCCGGACCAGGACCCGGCGGCTTCGCTTGCTGCGGTCGTGTCCCGTGTCGCCAAACGTGGGGGAGTCATCATGATCGCCGCATTCGCCGTCGGCCGGGCAGAAACTCTGATGCTCCATCTTTCCCGGCTTCGCCGCAAGGGCCTCATTCCGGACATTCCGATCTATCTCAACAGCCCCATGGCCATTGACGCTTCCTACATGTACCGGCAACACCCCGACGAACACCGACTCCTCGTTGACGAGTTTGAAGACATGTACAAGCTGGCCACCATGACGCGTACCGCCGACGATTCCAAACTTCTCAACCTGAGGGGAGGGCCCATGATCATCATCTCGGCGAGTGGCATGCTCACAGGGGGAAGGATCCTTCACCACCTCGAGGCCTACGGTCCGGATCCGAAAAACGCCATCGTCCTCAGTGGCTACCAGGCCGGAGGAACACGCGGCGCCGATCTTGCCGCCGGAGCGAAGGAACTCAGAATCTACGGGCAGGACGTCCCCATCCAGGCCGAGGTCATACACATTGAGGGATTCTCAGCGCACGCCGATGCCGACGAAATCATCCGTTGGATGCACACGGCAAACCAGGCACCGTTCATGACGTACATCACCCACGGCGAACCCACGGCCTCCGATGCCTTGCGCCACCGCATCAAGCGCGAACTGGGCTGGAACGCCAGAGTCCCCGAACATCTTGAAGCAGTCCCGCTCGACAACCCGCTCTAGCAGCAATAAATTCCACCCACCCCGGCAAAGGAGGCCCGTGATGGCTCTCTCCGAATACGAAAAGAGGGCCCTGGAACAGATGGCCCAGGAACTCGAACGCGATGACCCGAAATTCGCGTCAAAGATGAGGTCGATGACCCAGCCGGCTAACGGGAGGCGCCTGGCGTCCGGCATCTTCACCGCACTCGCCGGATGCCTTGTCCTGCTGACCGGCGTCGCGGCCCGCGCCCCGGCTTTGGGAATCATCGGGTTCGCCATCATGGGCACGGGGGCGTACCTGGCATCTAAATGCGTCGGTTCCCTGGCGATCCGACGGCGTCCGAGCTCTTCCCCGTCCATGGGGTCGGCGGAAATGGGGTAGCGGGGTGGCCCGAATGAGCCTGCAGGACTTCCGGCCCTAACAGCCGGGGGCGAGCGGACGGACACTGAACGTGCAACGGCCGGGCACTGGCCGGAGACGACCTCAGCGAAGAACGGACATGCCATGAAGGTACCAATAGTTGTCTGTGTTGACGATTCCGGGGCGAACGAGGCCGCTGTGGCCTGGGCGATGCACCGGGCCGCGGCAATGAAGTTGCCCGTGGACCTCGTGCACGCGGTGGACGACCGGTGGACGTCACAGTCCCTTGCTTACAACGAGATGGCCAAGAAGGAGGCGAACGAGCTCTTGGGCAAGGCAAAAGCCCACGCCGCCGGCGTGGAACCTGGTGTTGATGTCCAAACACTATTGATCTCGGGGAGCCCGGGTATGCCCTCCGCAAGCGGTCCAAGAAGGCGTCGCTCTTAGTTATTGGTTCCGGCACGCGTGTCAGGCCCGGAGGTCGGCTCACCGACCGGGCGCTGCAGATCGCTGCAGTAGCACTGTGCCCTGTGGCCGTCGTCGGAGAGGGCGGGGTGACCAACCGTAAGGGGGTTCTCGTCGGGGTTGACGGTTCGGAGGAGTCGACGCAAGCGGTGGCATTCGCAGCCGCGGAAGCAGACCGTGAAGGGCAGGAGTTGACGGTGCTGCACGTTTTCCGCGCGTTTCGACCCTGGGTGAAATTGGCACGGTCGGAGGGCAACTTAGCCGAGCAATTGCTGGAAGAAGAACGGATCACACTTTCGGAAACGGTGGCCGGTCAACTGCCCATGCCGTTCTTTCCCAGTTGCCCTGTCCGACGATCATCACCCGCGTACGCCGGGTCAAGAACAGCACGTAGCGCAAGAACAGCACATAGCGCGCGATCCGGGCAACAGCCCGCCAAATCCTCCGTGGCCACGCCTGCCGAGATCGATCATGTCGGCTTCCCGGCTAGGTTCCAAAGGCACCGCAAGGCTCTGGGCCTGCCTCAGTGCCTCCAAAGAGGCTTCCGATCCATCAACACCAACAACGATCCTTGCCCTGGATGCTTCCCCGCCCATGACTTTCCTTTCCGCGATAAGGGGATTCCCTACCCGCTAGCGTGACCCGTTGCGATTCCGGTTTGTAGGGCCGAAAGTCACGGCCCGGTCCGTGACCCGCCCCCCGGAAAGGCACGGTCCAGCCGGGCGGCCGGACCGTGTGTCTTACTCCCGTGTTATCGGAATTTTGTGCGCGGAGGAGGGTTGCACCCTTTCCGGAATCGGAGCCCTCACTTCGAGGACACCGTCCTTGTACGAAGCGGAGACGTTGTCCCGTTGGACAGTGTCCGGCAGAGGCAGCCTACGGACAAAGGAGCCGTAACGAAATTCCGAGCGGTAGCTGCCCTTGTCCTTTTGTTCCGTCTTCTCCTGCCGCTCAGCCTTTATTTCAAGGAACCCGTCCCCAAGCGTGATTTCAACATCTTTCTCCGGATCGATCCCCGGCAGTTCGGCGCGAACGACCAAGGTAGTGCCTTCAACCAATTGTTCGACCCGGATCCCGGATGCTGCCACATCACCTTCGAAAAGCCGTTCGATCATCTCAATGGGTGAGCGACGGTTATCGAACCACCTGATTAAGTCCGACATTCCTGACCTCCTTGTCCTGGAATCCGGCCAGGCCAGAACCGGCCTGACCCTTCCAGAATGCGAAGCACGGGGAATGGATCCCAGAGTCTTTGGTCCCTTACGCCCCGCTTCGAAGTTCGCATTGCGGTCAAGGAGGGGACGGGGCGGCTGGATCAGGGGTCAGAATCCTGTGGCCCGTCATTGGGAGGTTGCGCTGATCACGAACCTTCGGCCACTCAGTTCCGCAGGCGTGACCCGGACCAGATGGGTTTTTGTGCCGGGTTCCCACGGAGAGAGTTCCATTGCTGCGGACTCCTGAAGTTCGTCAGCTTTCGTGACAATCTCGCCATATCCTTTGACGATTACGCTCCAAGCGATGGTGCCATAGGTGTTGAAGCCGTCGGCCTCCAACGTGATCTTTTGCCCGGCCAGGACGGCGTCCAATTTGGTGCCAGGTCCGGTCCGGAATATTACTGTTCCCTCGTCAGGCAGGTAATTGACGGGAAAGATCTCCGCATTGTCGCCACGAGCGACAGCAACCCTGCCGACGGAGGAGGAACGGAGGTACTTCCAGCACTCATGGACACTGAGTACTTCGGTGTCGGGCCTCGACTCTGAATTCTCCATAGGGCTGAGCCTACTGAGACGGTCCACACGGAAATAGAGGAATAAGTCCCCGGAACCGGATACTGAAGCACCCCATGATCGGTCGATGCCGAGCGAGCCGATGGTATCGTCGGCTGACCCCCTGCATCAGTCAGTTATGTGTGCGCTTGTGCTCTGTGGGGAAGCTGGTCGAACCCCGTGTGATGAGCCGTGTAGCGAGCTCAATCCTGGGCCCGTCCGTGTTTGGGCCGATGCCTTCTCGCTGATTCGTCAAGCGCAGGAGCATGCGAAAGGCGGTCGCTCCCATTTCCTGAATAGGCTGCCTGACCGTGGTCAGTTGTGGTGTCGCCCAAGTCGCTTCGGGAACGTCATCGAATCCGACGACGCTGACGTCCCTGGGGATGTCGAGCCCGAGGTAGCGCACCGCGTCGTAGACCCCGAGAGCCATCATGTCCGATGCTGCGAAGATGGCCGTGGGCCTATCCTCCCGGTCAAGGATGTCGACGGCGAAATCGCGCGCCTCGTCGCGGTTCCAATCGGCAGCACCGACCAACCGAGGCTCGACTTGCAGGTCCATGGCCGACAGGGCGGAACGAAAACCGTCGAGGCGGGCTCGACTGTAGAGGTGATTCTTCACGCCTCCGATGAGGGCAAAATGCGTGTGCCCGAGGCTCAGGAGGTGCTCCGCCGCAATCCGTCCACCTTCCCAGTTCGCCACGCCCACGCTGGCGGCACTGCGCGGAGCAGGGCTCATCGGGTCGATGAGGACGACGGGTATGCCGGCCGCGTCGAGTGCACTCAGCTGCGTCGACGTCGGATCGACCAGGACCACGATGGCGCCGGTTGAGGGGCGGCGCAGGAGGCGGCCCACCCAGTCGCGGCCCGCGCGGGCGATCGTGAGGACCACGTCGCAGTCCGCTACCGCCGCGGCTTCTTCGACGCCGGTGAGGATGCTGTTGGGCCAGGAGCCTCCGATGTTGCTCACCACAAGGTCGACGAGGCGGGGCGCGTTCGCGGGCAGCCGCCCCACAGGTTGTGATCGCTTGGTCTTCGCGTAACCCATCTCCTGTGCGATCCGGACCACGCGCTCACGCGTTACGAAGGACACGTCTGTTGCTCCGCGGAGAACCTTTGACACTGTCGGTGTGCTGACGCCAGCCGCGGCTGCCACGTCGGCCAAGGTCGGGTTCTTCCCATCCGCCGCTGGACTGGTGTTTTTGCGCAAAAAAATTATCCTTTGATCTCTGAATGTCGATCTGTATACTCACTCTGCGCAAAACGATAATCGAAAATTGCGCAACTTTTCAAATTGCGATGACCCGGTAGCGGGTCGAGGAGGAAAGTCGATGGAGACTTCACGTCTTACTACATCGAGGCGGGGCTTCTTGGGCCTTGTCGGAACCGGCGCGGCCGTCGCCGCTCTTGCGGCTTGCTCGACCGGGGGCGGTGGCGCTGGGGCAAGTGCCAGCTTGAAGTTCTGGAACATGCCTTGGGGTACTCCCGCGTTCAACACGCTCGACAGCAAGATCACCCTTGGCTTCAAGCCGGAGTCGGGGCTTCCTGCGGCGACTTATCAGGCGATCCAATGGGCAAACTTCAACCAGACTTTCTCGTCTGCCCTCGCATCGAAGACCGGGCCGGCCATCTCCTCGGGAGGCGGAACCCAGGCTTTCCTGTTTGCTAAGCAAGGCTTCATCGCTCCCGCGGACGGCCTTATCGACAGCTGGAAATCCAATGGCATCTACGATGACTTTCTCCCTGGAGTCCTGGACACGATGAAGACCGACGCTGGATACGTCGCCGTTCCGTACAACCTTGACATGCGGGTGAATTGGTACAACAAAGAGCTCCTCGAAAAGGCGGGCGCTACTCCTCCAACCGACTGGCAGTCCTACCTCGACGCCGCAGCCGCCCTCAAGAAGATCGACGTGTACGGGTTCGCGGCGAACGGCAACGCCAGTGGCGGGAACGCCTTCCAGATGATCGTGGGCCTGATGATCAACAACGGTGGCGGCATCTTTGACGAGGAGCACAAGCCGAATCTAGTGACCGCTGCGAACATCGAAGCGCTCGAGTTCGTGCGCGAGAACGTCAGCAAGGGCTACATGGACCCCGCAGCCATCAGCTACACGGCGACGAACGCGAATTCGCAGTGGAAGGCCGAGAAGTTCGGCATGGGTTTCGACGTCCCCAACCTCGCGGCCAACGTCGGGGGAGCGGCAGCATCCCAGCTGGTCGTAAGCGATCCGCTCACTAGCGCCAGCGGGAAAAAGGGTGCCCTGTATTTCCCGAACAACATCATGATGTACAAGAACACGCCCAGCCAGAAGGGCTCGGAGGCGTTCATGACCTATTACTACCAGAACATGAAGGCCCTGTGGACCCAGAACACCGGCATCGGGCTCCCGGTGCTGAAATCAATCGCGGCTACCCCGGAATTCCAGTCGGACCCAAACGCAGTCAAGATCGTCAAGATGTGGCAGCCCATCGCCAGGACCTGGGCCGCGCCTGGCGGAACCGCCCTTTTCTCGAACATCTCTTACGTCGACAGCACACCCGCCATCTCCGACTTCGGCCAGAACGTTCTCTCAGGCAAGTCTTCGAAGGACGCACTGGCGACATTCCAGACGACGCTCACTTCGCTCATCAAGGACTGATCCATGACCTCCACGAGCATCGCCGAGAGCGTCAAACGTGCACGCCGCGGCGTCGGACCGGCCGGGGCGGGTCGCCAGCCCGGGCTGGCGACCGCCGGTCGGGCCAAGAGGCGGTTTACATCTCGGACCTGGACCCTCATAGTGTTCGCAGCACCGTCCCTCATTCTCCTTCTGCTCCTCAACGTCTACCCGCTCGTCTATGCCTTGGTTCAAGCACTCC
The DNA here is from genome assembly GCF_051843155.1 of Arthrobacter sp. KNU-44. Taxonomy (NCBI): domain Bacteria; kingdom Bacillati; phylum Actinomycetota; class Actinomycetes; order Micrococcales; family Micrococcaceae; genus Arthrobacter; species Arthrobacter sp. KNU-44. The sequence continues at coordinate 4,594,344 of NZ_JBPXNG010000002.1, read as the reverse complement.
ATGACGGCACCCTTCTCGAAACCGGCCCCTTCGTCGGATTGAAGAATTTCGGCGACGTACTCGCCCAGCCCTCGTTCTGGTCAGCGACGTCCTTCACCGTCGTCTTCACGGTCGTCGGCGTGTTCGGCTCCTGGCTCGTCGGACTCGCGCTGAGCCTGCTGCTTCGCACCCACATCCCTGCGGGCGGACTGTTCAAGGTACTGCTTCTCCTGCCGTGGATCGTTCCCACGGTGGTCTCCGCGACGTCGTGGAACTGGCTGGTGGCAACACCCCAGAGCCCGCTTCCGGTGATCGCGGAGCATCTAGGCTTCGGAAACGTGCTCTTCCTGGCAGACCCGATGCTTGCGCAGGTGGTTGTCTGTCTCTTCAAAGTGTGGATTTCGTTCCCGTTCATGATGATGATGATGTCGTCCGCTCTCGCCTCAGTCGACACGAACGTCTACGAGGCGGCGAAGGTCGACGGGGCGACAGCGTGGCAGTCGTTCCGGCTGATAACGCTCCCGCTGATTGCGCGCACGACGTTTGTGTCGTGGATTCTGATGACGATCTTCTGCGTCAACGACTTCCCGACGATCTTCCTGCTCACCGGTGGCGGCCCGGCACATGCGACGACGTCGCTGGTCCTCCTCGCCTACCTCACTGTCTTCCAGAACTTCCAGACCGGCCCCGGCGTCGCCATCGCGTTCTTGATGACGTTCGTCCTCGTGGTGATCTCGGTTGTTCTTTACCGCCAGATCCGAAAGGTCAACGTCGAATGATAACGACCAGTGCTCCTCAAGAAGAAGTCCGAACGGGAGCCAGGGACAGGGCCGATACTCCTGCCGGCCGCCAGACCTCACAGGACATCCGTGAGAGAGGCAAATGGCCTCGCTTCGTCTTGATCCTGCTCATGACCGCCGTGGTCCTGGTCCCGATCGTCGCCGTCTTCGGACTGTCGCTGACACCGTCACTCGGCTCGAACGCAGAAGGCTTCACCCTCGAGAACTTCGGGAACATCTTCACGCAGACGGCCGTCCTGACCTGGCTCGGCAACAGCCTTGTCATCACCGCCTTCACGGTCGTTGTCGCCGTCGCGGTTGCGGCTCCGGCCGGTTACGTTCTGTCCAGGGCCCGCAACCGGCTCGTGTCGGGATATTCGCTCATCCTGTTCGTCGTGCAATCCCTGCCTGTCGTCACCTCGGCGATCCCGCTCTTCATCTTGTTCGCAAACCTCGGGTTGGTCGACAGCCTCTTTGGCGTCGTTATCATCTACGTAGGTGCCACGATGTCGGTCGCCATCTGGATGATGGCCGCCTACTACGATTCCATCCCCATCGCTCTTGAAGAAGCCGCCTGGATAGACGGTGCCTCGATCTTCGGTTCGTTCACCCGCATCGTCCTCCGGAACTCCCTGCCTGGAATCCTCTCAACCGCGATCTTCTCATTTCTCCTAGCCTGGAACGACTACCTCATCGCCGTCGTGTTCCTCCGGTCAGATCCGAATTACACCCTTCCGGTCGGGTTGGAGTCCTTCTTCCAGCAGAACGCCACGAACTGGGGCCTCGTCATGGCGGTCGCCGTCGTAATGATGCTCCCGCCGATCATCCTGTTCGCGTTCCTCAACAAGCACTTCTCGGTCGGCGGAATCGGCGGATCGCTTTCCAGTCGCTGAGCGACGCCCGCAAGAACGCATCAACGAACTATGTCGCCTCAAGCACGTCTTTGCCGAGAAGCCCCTTGCGCTGTCCCCGGAAGAAGCCCTCCCCATGCTGGAGCTGGCTGACTCTTTGGGACTTCGAGTCGGGAGCGCCCCCGATACCGTCCTCGGCACCGGCGTCCAAACTGCACTGGAGTTGCTCAACGCAGGTACCATCGGCGCTCCAGTAGCGGCGCAAGTTCACTGGTCCGCGCCCGGACACGAACGCTGGCACCCGTCACCACACTTCTACTACCAACCGGGCGGCGGCCCGCTATTCGATATGGGTCCCTACTACCTGACCAGCCTCGTCATGTTCTTTGGACCCGTCGTCCGCGTATCGGGAGTGGCCACAAGGTCCGAGCGTGCGCGAACCGTCGAGCCCGGCCCCCTGGCAGGCACGCCGATTCCCGTGGAGATCGACACCCATGTCAGCGCCATCCTTGAGCATGCGAACGGGGTGACAACCACGATTACGGTCAGCTTCGAAGTCTGGGCTACCCGGACACCGCTCTTCGAGATCTATGGCACCGATGGCACCATCACAGTCCCGGACCCGAACCGATTCTCCGACCCTGTCGAACTGGTGACCCGGGAAGAACCGGAACGGCGCGAAGTGCCATTCTCTGCTGGCTATGAGGATGCCGGGCGAGGCTACGGTCTCGCAGACATGGCCAGGGCTATCGAGACAAACCGCCCCCATCGTGCCTCCGGGCGGGTGGCGTTCCACATCCTCGAGGTCATGGATGCCATCACCCGCGCGAGTCGGGAGCATCGGGTCATTGACGTCGACAGCACGGTCGACAGGCCGGCCGTTGTGCCCTTTGGTGCGGCACCTGACACCTGGTAGGAGCAGATCGGCTAAGCTCCGCTTGTGTGGTGAGCCTCGTGGCAAATGCAGCCTCCTAGCAGAACCTTGGCGCAGAAGTCCGGGCCCTCACCCCCACTACACTGGGATCACCCGGGCAAAGGCAAGGTGACCGGCTGTCGAGGGAGGTCCGTGATGGCAGGTCCGTTGCTTGAGACCAAACTGCATGCCCCCGGGCCACGCCGCGGTCTCGTGAGGCGCCCGAGGCTCAGCGACCGTCTGAGCCACGCCGACGAGCAAACGCTGATCCTCGTCTCAGCGCCCGCCGGCTTCGGGAAAACGACCGTGCTGACCGAGTGGTTGGCAAAAGCAACCGCCCATGGCCGATCGGTCTCCTGGCTCTCGCTCGACCAGCGGGACAACGATCCCACGCTTTTCTGGACCTACCTTGTAGCTGCGCTGGACAAGGCATCGAACGGTCTGGGCGCCAAGGCGCTCGCAACGCTCCGATCCCCGCAACCGAGCACTGATGCCTTCTTGACCACCCTGATCAACGAGTTACAGGCCGCCACGGACAGATTCATTTTGGTGCTCGACGATTACCACGTCATCGAGAATCAGGACGTGCAGGAGGGGCTTGCCTTTCTCGTCGAGAACCTGCCCGCGCAGCTGCAGCTGGTCATCGCGGGCCGTGCCGATCCGGCTTTGCCACTCCCGCGACTCAGGGCACGCGGCAGGCTCCTTGAGATCCGTGCCGCCGATCTCCGCTTCACCCCGGAGGAAGCTGGCGTCTACTTCAACGGCGTGATGGGACTGAGTCTCACCGCGCAGGATATCGCCGCCCTCGAAGGTCGGGCCGAGGGTTGGATCGCTGCGCTCCAATTGGCGGCGCTCTCGATGCAGGGACGGGAGGACGTCGCCGGCTTCATCGCGGGCTTCGCAGGCGATGACCGCTACATCGTCGATTACCTCGCGGAAGAGGTACTTCAGCGCCAGAACGACGACGTCCGGAACTTCCTGCTGCAGACCTCCATCCTGAACCGGCTCAACGGTCCGCTTTGCGACGCCGTGACCGGGCAAAACACCGGAAAAGCAACGCTCGAGTGGCTCGATCGAGGGAACCTGTTCATGGTGCCGCTCGACGACCGCCGCTGGTGGTACCGCTATCACCACCTCTTCGCCGACGTGCTACGGGCACGACTCATGGACGAGCAGCCGGGCCGCATTAGCGAACTGCATGGGCGCGCAAGCCTCTGGCACGAACAAGACGGCGACATCCCGGAAGCTATCCACCACTCAATGGCCGGCAGGGACTTTGAACGGGCCGCGGACCTGATCGAGCTCGCCATCCCCGCCATGCGCAAGGACCGCCAGGAAGCCACGCTGAGCCGCTGGCTCCAAGCGCTCCCCGGCGAAGTGATTCACGCGCGCCCTGGGCTGGGCGTTGCCTACGCCGGGGCGCTCCTCGCAAGCGGCGAGCTCACCGGCGTCGACGCCCGCCTCAAGGAGGCAGAGCAGTGGGTAAGTACGACGGCGCAAGGCGGCGACGACGGGAACCTCACCAGTTCGATCGCGATCTACCGTGCAGCGCATGCGCTCGCAGGCGGGGACACCGCCGGGGCAATAATGCACGCGACTACCGCGCTCGGCCTTGTCGGGAAGGACGATCATCTCGAGCGCGGAGCGGCATCAGGGCTGTTGGCGATCGGCCACTGGACGAACGGCGAACTGGGCGTAGCGTACGAACTGTGGTCCGATTCCTATTCCAACCTTGAAAAGGCCGGGCACAACTCGGACATGCTCGGTTGCTCCATCGCACTGGCCGACATCCGGATTACCCAAGGCCGGCTCCATGACGCAATGGCCATCTATGAGCGAGGCCTTGAGGTCGCGGGAAGGCACCCGGCGCAAACGCTCCGTGGAACGGCCGACATGCACGTAGGAATGAGCATGCTCCTTCTTGAACGCGGCGAACTTGAAGCCGCAAGGCAGCACCTGCTGGCCAGCCAGAAGTTCGGCGAGGATGCCGCGTTGCCGCAAAACCCGTACCGCGCGCGGGTCGCGATGGCCCGGGTCCTCCAAGCAGAAGGGGAAGTGGGCGGCGCGCTTGAGCAACTCAAGGAAGCGGAGCGCCTCTACGTCGGCGACTTCTTTCCCGAGGTACATCCGGTCGCGGCCGTGCGGGCGCGGGTTTGGATCTCGCACGGAAGGACGTCCGACGCTCTCCGCTGGGCGCGTGAGCGCGGCGTTTCGGCCGAAGATGAGCTCTCCTACCTGAAAGAGTTCGAGCACATCACCTTGGCCAGGGCACTCTTCGCACAGCACGAGGCAGGGCAGTCGGAGGACTATGTCGGACGGGCCATCGCGCTGCTTGACCGCCTGCTTCGGGCAGCAGAAGAAAGCGGCCGGATGGGGACCGTCGTCGAACTTCTGGTTCTTATGGCACTTGCCCACCAAAAAGAAGCGGACGACGGCGGGGCACAGGCAGCGCTGCAACGCGCGGTAGCGCTCGCGGAACCAGAGGGCTACGTTCAAGTGTTCGTCGATGAGGGTGAGGCCATGGCGAACTTGCTGGAAGCGCTCGCGAAGCAGGGGAGCGCCTCGAACTACGTAAACCGGCTCTTGGAGTCGTTCGGGACAAAGACGCGCAGAACCCGGGACCAGATCACCCCAGCACCGCAACGCTTAGTCGAGCCCCTGAGTGAACGCGAACTTCAAGTGCTTCGGCTTCTTTCCTCGGAGCTGGACGGCCCGGACATCGCGCGCGAGTTGCTCGTTTCCCTCAACACCCTCCGGACACACACCAAGAACATCTATGCCAAGCTCGGCGCGAACAACCGCCGCTCGGCCGTGCGCCGGGCCGAAGAGCTGGGTCTCTTGTCGCGAAGCCGCGACGAGCGCTAACCCAGACGGGCGGTTCGCCCGGCACTTCTTCCGAAAAGATCACCACAACAATCACCAGATGTGGTGATCCCTGCTCACCACATCTCCTTCTACCTTCAAGGCTAAAGGAAGTCATCCGCAAAGGCGGCTGAAATCCACTAAGGCAGAAGGAGGGACGATGAACGTGAGATCGGTAGGCCGGGACGAGACACCGGTCGAGTACGAGGTCCGCGTCGAAGGCCGTCTTGATTCCCGCTGGGCCGCTTGGTTCGAAGGACTGAGCCTCACCAACGAACGCGACGGAACCACCATCATTCGCACCCGGAACGTCGACCAAGCCGCGCTCCACGGTCTGCTGCAAAAGCTCCGCGACTTGGCGCTACCGCTCTTGGCAGTCAACCAAGCCGGAGCCACGCAACCCAGCCAGCCGGCGTCGAACACCCGTATCTTCATCTCCCAGAAGGACCACACCATGAAAACCACAACCCAAACCCCGACAACTGATCGTGTCCGGATGGACCCGCTGCGGAAGACCGCGATGGTCGCAGGAATCCTGTACCTGGTCACCTTCGTCAGTTCGATCCCGGCACTGTTCCTGATTTCCCCCGTCCTGAACGATCCGCACTACATCACGGGCTCCGGTGCCGACTCAACCGTCATCTTCGGCTGCCTCCTCGATCTCGTCAACGCGGTTTCCGCCGTGGGCACCGCCGTCGCACTGTTTCCTGTCGTCAAACGGCAGAACGAGGGCATCGCGCTCGGCTTCGTCACCGCACGGATGTTTGAAGCCGCGGTCATTATGATCGGCGTCGTCAGTCTCCTGGCTGTGGTCACTCTGCGCCAGAAGGGCGGAGCGGACCCGGCCTTGGTTCCCGTGGGCCAGGCGCTCGTGGCAGTCCGTGACTGGACGTTCATTCTTGGGCCGAGCCTGGTTCCGGGGGTGAGCGGGCTGCTGCTCGGATACCTGATGTATCGTTCGGGGCTCGTGCCGCGCGTCATTCCCCTGCTTGGACTGATCGGCGGCCCGCTGCTGCTTTTGTCGACGATCTCAACGATGTTCGGTATCAACCAGGGGATCTCGGTGTGGTCGGGACTCGCAACCTTGCCGATCTTTGTCTGGGAGTTGTCGCTGGGCGTGTGGATGGCGGTCAAGGGCTTCAAGCCGTCGCCCATCACCACCGGGCAAGTGCGCGCAGCCTGAGGGCCTACAAACTCCACGTAATGAGTCCCGCGGCCAGACTGGCCGCGGGACCCATCGCGTTGCAGGACGCCGGCCAGTCCGAAGTTCAATACCGGAGGAATGAGCCTCGGCAAGTTCAACGCCGACGTAAGACTTATGCCGATTGATGATGTCAGGCGTCGCTGTGGGCGAGGTTGCTGGAGAGTTCGCGGTGGGCGTTGGCTTGGTCCTGGAGTTCCTTGGCCCGGGAGTCGAATAGCCCGACGGCGTCGGCGCCGGCGGCGAAGCGCAGGGGTGGCTGCTCCAGTTCGGCGAGTTGGATCAGGGCGTCGGCGAGTTTGGCGGGGTCTCCGCCCTGCAGCCCGTTCATGCTCTTCCATGACGTGACGGTCTGTTCGGTGCGTTGGGCGTAGTCCTCGATGATGGATTCGGCGTAGCGTGTGGATTCGGGGGTGAGCAGTTCGGTGCGGAAGAACCCCGGTTCGACGAGCATGGTACGGATCCCGAAGGGTGCGATTTCGGGGGCCAAGGACTCGGCCCAGCCTTCGACGCCGAACTTGGACGCGGCGTAGGCGCTCAGGAACTCCCCGCCGGCGATGCCGGCGGTCGAGGAGATCGTGACGACCAGGCCCGAGCGTTGGGCGCGCAGGATCGGCAGGGCCGCGCGGGTGACGTTCATGGGCCCGAACATCGTGGTTTCGATTTGTGCCCGGAAGTCTTCGGGGGTGATTTCTTCGAAGAATCCGGCGTAGAAGTTGCCCGCATTGTTGACGAGAACGTCGATCCGGCCGAAGCGGTCGACGGCGGCCTGCACGGCCGCTGTTGCGTCGGCGGGATCGGTGACGTCCAGTTTCACGGCGAGCAGGTCCTTGTTTTCGCCGATGGCCTGGGCGACTTTTTCGGGGTTGCGGCCGGTGGCGACGACCGCGTGGCCGGCGGCCAGGGCCGCCTTCGCGATGTCGGTGCCCATGCCGCGGCCGGCGCCGGTGATGAACCAGACTTTTTTCCCGGTCATGTTTTCCTTCTGCTCATTCATGGTTCTGTCTTTCCTGGGTTGGGTGTTCCCGGTTCCGCGGGGGAGCGCAGCTCGGGGAAGGTGGATCCGCCGGCGGGGGTGCCGGTGGTGGTTCCGGGAGGCGATGCCGCCCAGCTGGCGAGGAAGGCCAGCGCGTTTTCGGACGCGGAGCCGGGCTCCGCGGTGAAGGTGAACAGGGTCTGACCCTCGTCTCCGGGAAGGTCCAGCGTCTCGAACTGCAGGGATATGTCCCCGGCGATCGGGTGGTGGAAACGCTTGGTGCCCGCGGTGTGGATCCGTACATCGTGCCCGGCCCACAGGGCCGCGAACAGTCCGCTGCGGGTGGTCAGTTCCCCGACCAGCTCGTTCAGGGCCCGGTCGTCGGGGTTCCGGCCGGATTCGGAGCGCAGCATCGCGACCGTGGTGGCCGCGATAGCGCGCCAATCAGGATAGAAGTCTCCCGCGCCAGGATCGAGGAAGAGATAGCGGGCCTGGTTCGGCAACCGGGCTGGGGTCCCCGGTCCCGACTGTCCGGCGGGGCTGAGCTGTGCTGCTGAGTTCAACTGTGCGGCGGAGCTGAGCACGGGCCCGTACAGCGCCCGGCCCAGCAGGTTCGCGGCCAGCACGTCCGAGCGGCCGTTCTGGACGATGGCGACCGCTCCGGTCATCCCGTCCAGCAGACGGAGCACGCCGGGACGGACTCTCTGCTGCGGTGGCCGGCGGGGAGCACGCGGCGACGGCGCGTTGGCCGTCCTTGCCAGATCCATCAGGTGCGCCCGCTCGGCCTCGTCCAACTGAAGGGCCGATGACACGGCCTCGAGCACGGCCTCGGAGACGCCGCGGATACTGCCGCGTTCCAGGCGGGTGTAGTAATCCGTGCTCACCCCGGCGAGATGCGCCACTTCCTCACGGCGCAGCCCCGGCACCCGGCGCAGTGCCCTGTAGCTGGGGATGCCGGCCTGTTCCGGGCTGATCTTCGCCCGACGCGAGATCAGGAATTCACGGATTTCGTCTCTTCTGTCCACATCCACCACGCTACGCAGCCGCGCCGGCCGGTGGCAGTGTCCACCAGACACCCCCAAACCGGCCCGGAACATCAGGGCCACCTACATTGCGGGCGTTCAGAAGGGTCGTTGCTAAGTCGCTATGCGGGCTTGGGGCGGGCGCGTACGTGCATCCGCTCGCCCTGCTGTCCAAACAGGCTGATGAATTCGACGGTTTTTCCGTCGGCGCTGGCGAACCAGTGGGGTGTGCGGGTGTCGAATTCCGCGGCTTCGCCAGCCCGGAGTTCGAAGTCTTTGTCGCCCAGCACCAGGCGCAGCCGTCCGTTGAGGATGTAAAGCCATTCGTAGCCTTCGTGAACACGCGGATCGGGCTCTGACCCACGGGCATCACCAGCGAGGACCATCTTGAAGGCCTGCAAACCGCCCGGCCGGCGCGTGAGGGGAACAGCCGTCATGCCGCCATGGGTGATGGGCCGCAGGTGAATTCTCGGATCCCCGGTGGGCGGGGCGCCGACCAGGTCATCAAGGGGAACGCCGTACAACCTCGCCAGGGGCAGCAGAATTTCGAGGTTTGGTCTGCGTTGGCCGGATTCCAGGCGGGACAGGGTGCTCACCGATACTCCGGCTGCGGAGGACACCTCTCCGAGGGTGAGGTCCCGTTCCGTGCGGAGTGCCCGAAGCCGGGACCCGACAGCCCCGAGAACGTCGTCAAGCTCGTTTGCCATACGCGTAGTTTGCCATAACAGCAACAGAGTTTGCCAGTTTCCGTGCATGAGATGAAAGCTGGTGTTGCCACGCAGGGACGCTCGCGGCGGACTTTCAGGACACGATGGAGGGCAAATCATTATGGACACCACACAGTACGACGTTGTGATTATCGGGGGCGGCGCCGCGGGGCTCAGCGCGGCCACGACGCTGAGCCGCGCGCTGCGCTCGGTCCTGGTCATCGATTCCGGAGCGCCACGCAACGCACCCGCGGCGGGTGTGCACGGGTTTCTTTCGAGGGACGGGATGAACCCCTGGGAACTCCTGTCCATCGGACGCAGCGAAGTGCTCTCCTACGGAGGAACGGTCATTGACGGCGAAACCGTTTCGGCACGGCGCACTACCGATGGATTCGAGGTGATCCTCGGTGATGCACGCCGGTTCTCCGGCAGGCGCCTCCTGGTCACCACTGGTTTGACTGACGGGCTGCCTTCCATCGACGGCCTGCGGGAGCAATGGGGAAAGGGTGTCGTGCATTGCCCCTACTGCCATGGCTGGGAAATCCGCGGGAAACGGATCGGGGTGCTGGGCACTGGCCCAATGTCCTTCCATCAGGCACTGTTGTTCAGGCAGTGGTCCCCGAATATCACCCTTTTCCTCAATGACACCGTGGAACCCACAGACGAAGAGTGGGACAAGCTCGGCGCCCGGTCGATAGCAGTCGTCGACGGCGCCGTGGCCTCTGTTGACGCTGTCGACGGCGTCCTCACGGGCCTCACGCTCCGCCAGGGCTCCTCGTTCGAAATACAGGCCCTGGCTCTCGGTACACGGATGGAGGCCAGGTCCGAGCTTCTGGAATCACTCGGGCTAAGTAACCAGGTGCACCCCATGGGGGTGGGGCGGTTTATCGAGACCGACGCTGCGGGTGCGACGGCCGTCCAGGGTGTGTATGCAGCGGGCAACGTCTCCAATTTGATGGCCCAAGTGATCACCGCGGCGGCCGAGGGCGTCATGACCGGCGCACGGATCAACGCCGATCTCATTGAAGAGGAAACCCGGTGGGCCGTTGAAGGGCAGTTCGGCCCCTTCTCGGCGGCCTCGGAAGCAGCCGTTTCTACGATCGTGCTGGGTCATCGACAGCATGGTCTTGACGACGGGCCGAAAGCGGCCGAGTCACCGTCGTCGTGCCAGTGATGTCAGTTCGTGGGCTCCGTAGCTGTTGTCCTCGGGGTTGACTGTCACACCGGGTGCGACGAGCTTGTCGATGCGGTTCAGCACGTCGGTGCTCAGGGTGATGTCCGCGGCAGGCAGGTAGCACTCGAGCTGTTCCATGGTGCGCGGTCCGACGATGGCGGCCGTGACGCCGGGGTGGTTGATCACGAACGCGATGGCCAGCTCGATGAGCGTCAGTCCGGTTTGTTCGGCGAGCTGGGCGAGTTCTTCGACGATGTCGAGCTTGCGCTGGTTCGCCGGACTGCTCATATCGAATCGGGCGTTCGGGCGTGCGGAAGAGGTGGGTGTGGAGGCGGAGTCTTTGCGCCAGCGCCCTGAAAGCCAGCCGCCGCTGAGCGGGCTGTAGGTGAGGGTGCCCATGCCGTGGCGCTGGACCGTCGGAAGAACGTCTTCTTCGATGCCGCGGACCAGGATCGAATACGGCGGCTGCTCGGTGACGAAGCGTTCCAGGTTCCGTTCCCGGGATGCCCACTGGGCTTCGACGATCTGGGATCCGGAGTTCGACGAGGAGCCGATGTAACGGACTTTGCCTTGGCGGACGAGGTCGGTGAGCGCGCCGAGGGTCTCCTCGACGTCGGTGTCCGGGCTGGGCCGGTGGACCTGGTAGAGGTCGATGTAGTCGGTGTTCAAGCGGCGGAGGGAGTTCTCGACCTCGTGGATGATCCAGCGACGGGAGCCGCCGCGCTGGTTGGGGTCCTCGCTCATGGGCATGAAGAACTTCGTGGCCAGGAACACCTCGTCGCGGCGCGCGTCCAGTGCCTGCCCGACGATTTCCTCGGATGCCCCGCCCGAGTAGACGTCGGCGGTGTCGATGAAGTTGATGCCCGCGTCGAGGGCGCGGTGGATGATTCGGATTGAATCGGCGGTGTCGTTGTTGCCCCAGGGGCCGAACATCATCGCACCGAGACACAAAGGGCTGACTTGCACACCTGTGCGGCCGAGGGGACGGTATTCCATGGTGTTCCTTCTCTCTGTTTTAGGCTTCGGGGATGACCATGGCGAAGCGTTCCTCGCGGGCTTCGTCCGGGTCCGGACCGCTGCGGTTGCCTGTGTCGAGCGCGTCGATGACGGCGAGTTCGGCGGCACTGAGTTCGAAGTCAAAGACGTCGAAGTTTTCGGCTATGCGTGCCGGGTTGGTCGATTTCGGGATGGCTGAGCGGCCTTGCTGGAGGTGCCACCGGAGCATGACCTGGGCCGGACTCTTGCCGTGAGTCCGCGCGATGGTGGCGATTGCCGGGTCTTGCATGACGTTCCGCCGCTCCTGGCCGCCCCATCCTGGGTAGAAGGTGATCCCTCCGATGGGCGACCAAGCCTGGGTGAGGATGCCGTGTTCGGCGTCGGCGGCTTGGACGGCCTGCTGGGTGAAATACGGGTGAAGTTCGATCTGGTTTACGGCCGGGACGACGTCGGTCGAGTCGAGCAACTGCTCCAGGTGGTGCGGCATGAAGTTGCTGACGCCGATCGCCCGCACGCTCCCGTCGGCGAGCAGGGTTTCCAGTGCTTTGTATGCGGCGATGGTTCTCTCGAACCGGTCGGGTGCTGGCTGGTGCAGGATGAGCAGGTCCAGGTAGTCGACGCCGAGCTTGCCCGTCGCTTTGTCCCAGGCATGCAGGGCCTGGTCGTAGCCATAGTCACTGACCCAGACCTTGGTCTCGATGAAGACCTCCGGACGATCCAGGCCCGAGCGGCGGATGCCTTCGCCGACTTCCCGCTCGTTGCCGTACGCGGCGGCAGTGTCGATGTGCCGGTAGCCGGTGGCCAGCGCGGCCTCGACGGCGGCCGTCGTTTGCTCCGGGGCGCTTTGCAAGACGCCCAGGCCCAGGGCCGGCATTGTGACGCCGCTGTTGAGAGTAAGTTCCATGTTCATGCCTTTCACGGTATTCAGATGTGCGGGGATGTGGGAGTGCACGTCAGTACCCCCTTTGAAATAGGTGGTCCGGAGATTCAGCGGGCGGTTTCGAGCTGCGGGGCCGGCGCAACTTCCCGGGGTGCCCCGGCGCGGCGGGCGGCCAGGTCCGCGGGAAGGATGAGGGCCGCTGTGACGGCCAGGGCGAGGAGCAGGAGGATGCTGCCCGTCGTGAGGGCGGCGCTGACCTGGGCGGCCAGGTGCGCGACGGCGGAACCCGTGGTCGGGACGGTCGCTGCGGCAGCGACTGCGATGCCAAGCCCGAGGCAGGTGCCGACTTGATGGAAGGTGTTCACCAGGCCGGATGCCGCGCCGGCGTCGAACGCCGGAGCCCCGATGATGCCGAACGACGTCAGGGGCGCAAACGCGAGACCCTGTCCCGCGCCGATGAGGACCATCGGCAGGGCCACTCCGGTCAGGTATGCGGAGTCGACGCCGGCCCGGCTGAGCCAGAACATCCCGGCAAGTGTGATCAGGATGCCGGCCACGAGTGGGATGGAACCCGGCATCCGCTTGACCAGCCGGGGGATGCTCATCGCGACGGCGAAGTTCACTGCGGTCATGGGCAGGAATCCAATACCGGCCTGCAGGGGGTCGAAGGCGAGCACTTCCTGCAGGAACTGGGTGGTGAAGAAGAAGAACCCGATCATCGCGCCCAGGTAAAGGAAGCGGGCGAGGTAGGCGCCGGTTCGGCGGCGGCTCGCGAACAGCCGCAGCGGCATGATCGGCTGGGCCGCCGTGCGTTCGATCAGCACGAACACGACCAGGAGCACGACGCCGGCGCTGACGGCTGTGACCGTGACCGGCGAGTTCCAGCCGGCGTCGACGGTGTTGATGATGCCGAACACGAGAGCGCCGACACCGAGGGTCGCGCTGAGCGCGCCGAATGCGTCGAAGCGGCCGCGGGCCCGGCCTGATTCCGGGATGAAACGCGGCGCGAGTGCGATCATCGCGGCGCCGATGGGTACGTTGACGAAGAACCCTGCCCGCCAGGAGATCCAGTGGGCCAGCGCCCCGCCGATGACCAGCCCCAGGCTGGCGCCGATGCCTGCGGTGGCGCCGTACAAGGCAACTGCCCGGGTGCGTTCGCGGCCTTCCGGGAAGCTCGCGGTGAGCAGGGAGAGTGAGGCCGGCGCGACGATCGCTGCCCCGATACCCTGGACAGCGCGGCCGGCGATCGCCCACCAGCCCGCCGGTGCGACGCCGATCAGCAGGGACGCGATCGAGAACACCACCAGTCCGAACACGAACACCCGCCGGCGGCCGAGCAGGTCTCCTGCCCGGGCTCCGAGGAGCAGCAGGCCGCCGAAGACCAGCGTGTAGGCATCCTGGACCCAGGAGAGCTCACGGGTGCTCAGCCGCAGGTCCGCCTGCAGGCTCGGCAGGGCAGTGAAGATGACCGAGTTGTCCAACAGGATCATGAAGTAGCTGAGGAGGATGATCGCCAGGATCGCTCCCGGGCGGGAAGCTGTTGCGGGTTCAGGTTTCATGCTGTCCATGCAACCGTGATTCCTTACGGGCCGGGAGTCACGGCCGTTCAGGGTAACGCCAGTGCCTCCCTCGTCCCATCGACCCGGCGTAGCGTGGACGCCATGACACACAGCGAGGACGTGCGGAAGTTCCTGACCTCCCGCCGGGCAAGGATCACGCCGGATGAGGCCGGGCTTCCCGTCTACGGCGGTAACCGGCGCGTCACCGGGCTGCGCCGGGAGGAAGTCGCGATGCTCGCCGGGATGAGCATCGACTACTACATACGCCTTGAGCGCGGAAACCTCTCCGGCGCCTCTGACAGTGTCCTCGAAGCCCTCGGGCGTGCGTTGAAGCTCGACGACGCCGAGACGGCCCACCTTTTTGACCTGGCCCGTGCCGCCACCGCTTCCCCTCGGGTCCGGCGCAGGCACAGCCCGCAGACCGTGCGGCCGAGCGTGCAACGCGTCATCGATGCGATCACGGCCGCACCGGCCTGGGTCCGCAACGACCGCGGCGATGTCCTCGCCTCCAACGCACTAGGCCGTGCCCTCTATCTGGACATGATGGCGGAGGTGACCGCCCCGCCGAACAGCGCACGCTTCACCTTCCTGAACCCGAAAGCGCGGGAGTTCTTCGCCGACTGGGAACGCGCAGCGGATGACATCGTCGCAGTCCTGCGCTCCACCGCAGGAAGGAACCCGTACGACAAGGACCTCACGGACCTGATCGGTGAACTCTCCACCCGCAGCGAGGAGTTCCGCACCCGGTGGGCCCGTCACGACGTGAAGTACCACCGCGCGGGCCGCAAACACCTTCATCACCCGATCGTCGGCGACCTGGATCTGAGCTTCGAAGCGTTGGAACTCCCCGCGGATCCGGGACTGCGCATCAACGTCTACACGGCAGATCCCGGGACCCCCTCCGAGGACGCCCTGAAAGTCCTCGCCAGCTGGGCCGCCACCCAGCGCGACACGTCACAAATGGGGGTCAAGGAGAAGAAATGAACGACTGCCGCACCACGTTGTCGACCTAAGCAGCCGTGAATGAGGCCGGCACCGCGCCGGCCGTAGCATCCACCACCTACCCGGCGCCGGGCAATGAGTACGGAACCATCAACATCACGTTCCAGCGGACCGGCGGCAAGAAGGCTTCGGACGGTGGGAGGCCCGCTCCGTCCAACTTCAGCGTTATTGCTGACGGCACCGGCGCTTTCTCCACCTCCATTACCTTCATGGACGGTGGTAACTACATGATCGGCGCCGTCGGCGCCACGTCCGGCAACAAGCGCTGGGCAGCCGTGGTTGTGAATTCCGGCAACGGCGGAGGCAACAATAACGGGGGCGGCAACCATGGCGGCGGCAATGGCAAGGGCAATTCCGGCCTTGCTGCTGTTTCCAGCGTCACCGCCGCCGGCACCGCAAGCGGCGGCGCCAACACGAATGCCGAGTCCAACCTGGTCCTGTGGTCGATTGTCGGCGCAGGCGCTCTGGCCGCCAGCGCAGCATCGACAGCGGTCATTCGCCGCCGCGCCAAGAAGTAACGCGTCTTCACAGGGGGGCAGGTGCTTCTCCGGAAAACCGGAAAGCACCTGCCCTTTGTGGGGGTGTGGATGTAAGGATCGGTTATGACTCACCGCCTGATGCTCCTCGATACGGCCTCACTGTACTTTCGCGCCTTCTTCGGCGTGCCCGATTCGATCCGCAGCGCCGACGGCACTCCGGTGAACGCCGTTCGCGGACTGCTGGACATGATCGCACGGCTCACTACCGACTATGGGGCGACGCATCTCGTGGCGTGCTGGGACGAGGACTGGCGTCCGCAATGGCGGGTGGACCTCATCCCGTCGTACAAGTCGCAGCGGGTCGCGGAGACGGTAGAGGGTGCTCCCGACGTCGAAGTGGTGCCGGATGCGCTGCAGGTGCAGGTTCCCCTGATCCGGCAGGTCCTCCGCCTTGCGGGGATCGCCGTCGTCGGGGCTGCCGCCCATGAAGCCGACGACGTCATCGGCAGCTACGCCAGCCACGCGAAGCTTCCTGTCGACGTCGTGACGGGCGACCGCGATCTGTTCCAGGTGGTCGACGACGCCCGCCAGGTGCGGGTCATCTACACGGCGCGAGGCATGAAGAACCTCGAGATCGTGACCGACGCCGTCGTCGTCGGCAAGTATCGTGTTCTGCCCGAGCAGTACGCCGACTTTGCGACGCTGCGCGGCGATGCCTCCGACGGGCTGCCGGGGGTAGCGGGGATCGGCGAAAAGACGGCGGCTTCGTTGCTCGCTGAGTACGGCACACTCGACGCGTTGCTCGCGGCCGCGGTCGATCCAGACAGCGGACTGTCTGCGCCCGTGAGGTCGAAACTCGCCGCTGCCGCCGAGTACCTGGCGGTTGCGCCCGTTGTTGTGAACGTCGTGCGCGACCTCGCGCTGCCCACTCTCGAAGAGGCGGGAGCGCTTTTGCATCCCGTCGTCGGAGAATCACGCATTGAACTCGAGCGTCTCGCTGCCGACTGGAACCTCGGCGGCTCGGTGAAGCGATTGCTCGACGCTCTCGAACTCCGTCATGGAGGGGATACGAGCCCCGCGCCATGATCGGCGCTGCTGACAAGTCAACCGGCTGGTGAAACCGGGATGGTGCCGGCCGTGGTTCGCACTTTGAGGGTGAGCGCGGTTAGGGCGAGCATTTCGAGTCCGGTCCATGCGAGCGTCCCGCCCCAGACTTCAGGGGAGAAGCTGAGTGCCCCATCGTGGAGCGCTACACCGGCGAAGTACGGGGCCCAGAACACGACGGGGCAGAGGCCTATCGCGGTCATGAGCCTTGTGTGACGGTCCGGCTTGGGTCGCACCACCGCCCACGCCACTCCGACGAGGACGGCACCGACAACGGCCGCCGGCACGAGCCAGGCGTCCCGCAGCGCGACCATGATCTGCAGGGCAACGGCGGGGAGCAGCGCCATGGCCGCGGGCACCGCGGCGTGCAGCCGCCAACGCAGCGACAGCAAGAGGACGGGCACGAAGATCACGGCAGTCGAGACGAAGAACGACGCCAACGAGACCATGATGCTCGATGATGTCGGAACCGCCACAGTAGGCTGCGCCCCGGCAGCGCCGCCGTATGTCTGGATGAGTCCATGGCGGGCGAAGACCGCGAACTCCTGCAGGATGAACGCCGCAACCATGCCGGAGAGCATGGCGCTCACGACGGCGGGCATCAGCCGCGGCCATGACCGCCGGGGTGAGTGCCACGCAGAGGAGAAGGGCGCGCTGAGGATGAGGAAACCGCCGGTAGCGAGCCCCAGATGGGACGGGCTGAATAGCGCCTTGAGGCCCTGCTCAATGCCGAAAACCGAATGCCAGGCGAAGTCGGCCGCTCCGGAGATGAGGAAGAGGAGGACCCCGGCTGCTGCGGCCCCATATCCGGCGGGGATCGCTGCGGACCACCGCGCGCCGGGGGCGTGCCGGCGCCAGGTCAGGGCGGCGATCCAGACGGCACAGGCCGCGAAGCCCGAGTAGAGGATCGCGTGCCACGGAGTGAAGAACGTTTCGAGGTCGCGGAGGTTGTTGTGCGCCCAGCCGTCAACATAGGTTCCGGTGAGGAGCCAGACCCCGGCCGCGAGGGTGATGATGTCTTCAACGGCAGTGGCGGGGCGGTCGAGTGATACCGGCGGAGTCGCAAAGGCGTGGGCTGCTGTCGCGTCCATAACTCCACAGTAAGTCTCGCCGCCTTCGGCGGCGAGAGGCAATCATCGTGGTCTTCCTGACGGCTCCGTGTCAGAGGGTGATCCGGTCCGTGTGTGCGCCGGTTACCGCCGGTACTGGCCCGCGAGGGGACAGGCGAACGGGTCCGCTGCCCTGAGTCCGACCTTGTTAAGGTAGCGGATCACTATTGCGTACGAGTGCAGCAGCCCCGTTTCGGTGTAGGCAATCCCCTCCGCGTCACAGTGGGCCTTGACCAGCTGGCGGACTTCTCGCAGGTGTGGGCGGGGCATATCCGGGAACAAGTGGTGTTCGATCTGGTGGTTAAGGCCGCCCATGAGCACGGTGACGAATCGTCCCCCAGCGATGTTGCGGGAGGTGACCACCTGCCGCGTCAGGAAGTCCACACGGCTGTTTTCGGGCAAGATCGGCATCCCCTTGTGATTCGGCGCGAAACTAGCGCCCATGTACAGCCCGAACACGGTGATCTGCACGACGATGAATGCGACGGCGATGGCGGGGGAGAGGACGAGGAAAAGCAGGCCGGCGTAGGCACCGAAGCGCAGAACCAGCAGTGCCATTTCAAGCCATCGGTACTTCACCGGCCCACGCCGGAGCAAGTACTTCAACGAGTCAATATGCAGCGTCCATCCGAGGAACAGGAGCAAAGGGAAGAGCAGGTAGCCCTGGTGCTTGCCAAGCGCCAGGCCGAGTCTTCCGCGTCTGCTTGGCATCTCGTTGTGGAAGATGACGGCACCCTGTGCGATGTCCGGGTCTTGATTGACCACATTCGGTCGGGCGTGGTGCCGTGAGTGCTTTTCGGTCCAGTACGCGTAACTCATGCCTACAACGAGGGTGGCAATGAGCCGTGCAGTCCAATCGTTCGCGGACCGGGACGCAAACACTTGCTGATGGGCTGCTTCGTGGCCGAGGAAGGCGAACTGCGTAAAGACGACGCCGGAGGCGCCTGCCACGGCCAGCTGAAGCCAGGAGTCGCCCAAGACGAAGAACACCACCCAGATCCCGGTCCCCATCACGGCCAGGACCGTCAGCAGGACGAGGTAGTAGCCTTGGCACCGCTGGAGCATGCCGGCGTCGCGGACGGTTTTCAGCAGGCCCGCATAACTGCTGGTGACCTTGTTGATCCGGGTTCTTGGCGAGGCGGGTCGGGGCGGCATCGCGAACGCGGGCACGGACGGTGAAGGCTGGTTGGTCAACGGCAACTGGTTGCCTCCTCGGATGCGCAGATGACGCGCTGCCGGGGTCCGGGGCAACACCACCAGCCTAGGCGCGATGGGCCCCACCAGTCCAGAGGAACGGGATCAGGGCGGGGAATATCGCGGCTGGTGTGACCTGCCGTGCCGACGTTGTCGGCTCGGTTGACGAGCAACGATGACTGGACGTCGCAACGGGGACAACAAGGCGAGTGAAATGGCACGTCGGACATCGATCATGTGTTGATCGGGCCGGCAGGGGTGTGCACAGTGAACACCAAGAATCATTCAAACCAGAGAATCTGGGTGGCTGGCCGCACACTGATGGTGGCCGGCACGAGACAGCGCTATCTTCCCAACGCCATGCACGAAGCGGCCCGAGCCGGCAAGCTCCTCTCTGCAGCAGCAGGTCTGGCGGTCGAGGTTACCGGTGTCCTGGTGTTCGTGGAGCCCAAGGGCATCACGGTCCGGGAACGGCCCGAGACCATAACTGTGCTGACAGACGGTCAGCTGTTGCGCTGGCTGAACCGGCGCAAACCCGTCCTCACTCCGGAGCAGCTCGCCCGCATTGTCGCCGTTGCTGCGTTGCCGGGAACCTGGCGCCGCCAGCCTGCGGCGCCCGGGGACGCCGTCGCTCTTCAACGGGGTTTTGCCGCCCTCAGGACGGAAGTCTTGGGGGCCCGACGACGGCGGGCGGTATGGGCGCTTGCCGTCGCGGCGTGTTTCGTCATCGCTGTTTTCAAACTTCCGGTGATTATCGCGTGGGTCTTGCCGATGCTCACGCACGCGGGATAGCCACTATAGCGACAAGGTGGGCTTTGGATTGCCAGCAGGCGTTGTGCCTGGATTGCCGGAATCGGTGAAGCCCAGGCTTCGGAATGGAGCAGCAGCATAAACGCCAAGAACCCTGACCTCATCAGTGAAAAACTCCAGTTCCTCGAGCGCAAGTCGCACGGGTGTGTCGGATGGGTGCCCTTCAACGTCGGCCATGAAGGTGGTGGCAGTAAACTCGTTACCCACCATGTAGCTTTCCAGGCGCGTCATGTTCACACTGTTCGTCGCAAAACCACCCAGGGCTTTGTACAGCGCCGAGGGTACGTTCCTGACCCGGAAGACGAAGCTGGTGATCACGGGACCGGGCAACTCGTCGCGGGTCTGGTGCCGTGGCTCCCTGGACAGGGCGACAAACCGGGTCGTGTTGGTGGCGTCGTCCTCGACGTCTTCTGCCAAGATGTCCAGCCCGTACATCTGGGCGGCGAGCGGAGGCGCCAGGGAGACCTTGGAAGCGTCATTCCAGTCGCGGACCTCCCGTGCGGAACCTGCCGTGTCGCCGGCAACAACTGGTTTCAGCCCCATTGACCGGATCAGCTTCCTGCACTGGCCGAGGGCATGAACGTGGCTGTGCACTTCTCGCGCCTGTTCGAGGGTGCTTCCGGGTATGCCCAGCAAGTGGAATCGGATCCTGAGAAAATGTTCGCCCACAATCTGCAATCCGGATTCAGGCAGGAGCACATGGATATCTGCAACCCGTCCGGCGATGGAGTTCTCAATCGGAATCATGGCGAGGTCCGCATCGCCGGATTTCACCAGTTCGAAAGCATCTTCGAAGCTGGGGCACGGTACTGGCTCCATGTCGGGGAACATCTGAAGACAGGCGATGTTGGAGTTGGCGCCGGGCTCTCCTTGATATGCAACTTTACGAACCATGGAGCACATGGTGTCACATTTTGCCGGGTGGGAGAGCAGCCGGGGGACTCGTCGCCAGCTCTAGAGGGCGCCGGCTGTGGAGACGAGCTGCGCCCGGCCCTCTTCGAGTTGGTACGTGAGGCCGACAACGGAGGTGGAGTAGTTGTCCACGGCGTCGAAAATCACCCATGAACTGTCCACTAGCCGTCGGTCTCATTGACGTGTTCGACGACCATGTCGTTAGGACGGTGCGCCGGGAGCCCACTTGACCCGTTGGCTCAGACGGCGGTGTAGCCGCCATCGACGAGTACGTAAGAGCCGGTCATGAAACTGGCCTTGTCGGAAAGTAGGAACGTGGTGACGTTCGCGATCTCTTCGGGCTGTCCCAGGCGGCCGAGCGGATGCTTCGCCTCGAGCCCACTGAGGACTTCTTTCGGCGCGGCGGCCAGCAGCGGCGTATCGATATAGCCGGGGCCGATCGCATTGACGCGCAATCCCTGGGCCCCATATTCAGCCGCAGCATTCTTGGTCAGGCCCACGACGCCGTGCTTGGCCGCGGTGTAAGCGGCGTTGCCGGGAGCGGCGACGGCGCCGTGGATCGACGCCATGTTCACTATGGCACCTTCGGAGGCGCCCGCGGCAAGGATGGCCGGGACCTGGTAGCGCATTCCGTAGAGGACTCCGCTCAGGTTGATGGCGATGACCCGGTCCCAGTCCTCAACGTCGATGTCTCCAACGGGAGCGTTGGCGCCCCCGATGCCTGCGTTGTTGACGGCATAGTTGAGGGCGCCGTAGCTCGCGACCGCGAAGTCGACTGCCTTCTTACTGTCCTCGGCGACCGCAGTGTTGCCCTGGAAGGGAACGGCGGTGCCGCCAGTGGCGGTGATTTCGTTGCTCACACGCGTGGCAGCGTCCAGGTTGATGTCGACGACGACGACGTTGCCACCGTTCTTCGCGAGGTCTTTGCTGATCGCTTCCCCAAGTCCGGAGCCTCCGCCCGTGACGATCGCGGTCTTGCCTTCGAAGTCACTCATAATTCCTCCTCGTGCGGCGGGATGGGTCCCGCGGATTTCAGCGGTGAGCGCTGGTTGAGCCGCTCGCTTGTGGCAACCGTACGCCGTCTCGTCAGAAGAAGCCCGGATTCCTGATCTCCTAGCGCCACAGGTAGGGGTTCTTGACCCCTTGCCCACGCGTGGAACGGCCCGAAAGTCTTCCTTCAGGTGCGAAACGGCGGCACCATGAAGGAGAGCAGAACCCGTCCACCGATGGAAGAGAGAGCAGCGTGGATGAGCGAAGATCCCGTCGACGTCCGAGGTTTCCGGGCTGGGAAGTCGGACCGGCGGCGGTCGGACTGGGCCTGGTCGCCCACCTGGTCTCGGGTGGCGTGCCCCCCGGGGTACCGGTGCTGATCGCGCTGACGGCTCTGCTGAGTATGTGCGCTTCGCTGCTCGCCCGGATAAACCTACCGAGTTGGTTATTGCTTGTTCTCTGCGGTGTCGCCCAACAGGTCCTGCATCTGGCCTTCGACCGGCTCTCCGGGACCTTCTCGGTTGGCGCGCCCGCTCAACATCAGCATGGAGCGAGGGGATTGCAGCCTGGGCAGCTGATCGCGACGCCGTCCCTTGCCGGACACTCGCCGGATTTGATGCTGGACACCCACGTTGCCGCAGCGTTGCTGACAGCGCTCCTCGTCGCCCGCGTGGACATATCGCTCGCGCGGGCGTGGACCCTGCTCCATCGCACGACTTCGGAAACTCCACCCAAAGCCCATCCGGGCACGCCTTAGCTATTTCCCACCAGCCGTCGACCTCAGGACTTAGCGGTCGCCAGCTTCGACCGGACCCGCACGAGGGGCGCGTTCGGATCCTGCGGCTGGGGGATAGCGGTGAGAGCGAACTGGTCGAAGACACCAGGCCGGTTCCGGCGGCAATGATGGCAGAATTGTCGCCACGGAGACGGAACGACCCGCGATGGTCCATTTTGGAGGCCAGATGACTCACCTTGAGTGGCCCCGGCTTCGCGTCGATGATTGGACCCCGACGCGGGAGACCGTGCACATGTGGACCCAGATCATCGGAAAAGTCCGCATGGCGCACGCCCCGATGCTTAATCACTGGTGGCAGGTGACGCTATACGTCACGCCGCGCGGGCTGACGACATCAATGATCCCGTATGCCCGCGGTGCCTACGACATCGAATTCGATTTCCTTGAACACCGGCTGCACATACGCTCCAGCAACGGAACTTCAGCATTCGTCGTTCTCGGAGCCAAGTCGGTGGCCGAATTCCACTCCGAGGTATTCGAAGCCTTGGGCCGGCTCGGTATCGAGGCGTCAATCCGCGGCATTCCGAATGAGGTGGAACCGGCCATACCCTTCGCCGAGGACCATCAGCACGCCTCCTACGACCCGGAGGCTATCCAGTTTTTCTGGAGGCAATTGGTCCAGGCGGACCGCGTCCTGAACGAATTCAGGTCCCGTTTCAGGGGGAAGACGAGTCCCGTGCACTTCTTCTGGGGAGGCATGGACCTGGCGTACTCCCGTTTCTCCGGACGGGACGCGCCTACCCACCCCGGAGGAGTCCCGAACTGCGCCGACTGGGTGATGGTGGAGGGTTACTCTCACGAGCTGAGCAGCTGTGGGTTTTGGGCCGGGGGAGGGGACGAAGGGGCCTTCTATGCCTACTCCTATCCCGGGCCCGCCGGCTACGCCGAATATGTGAACGACGTAGACGGGGCCGCCTACAACAAAGACGGCAGGCTCTACGTCCTCCCGTATGAAAACGTCCGCACGGCGTCGGACCCTGACAAGATGCTCCTTCGGTTTCTGCAATCCACCTATGAGGCGGCCGCGGAGACGGGACAGTGGGACCGCGCAGCGCTGGAGGCGGATCCGGCGCGTTGGCGGCGCGGAGGATGAGGTCACCATTCCTCCGGCGTGAAAAAGCCGGGGCGTAAAGTAGTGGGTGGTCTAAAGGCACTCGAATACGAGGGAAAGCCACGATGAATGCAAATCAAGGAATCGACGTTTCGATTCCACCCAGCGGACCGGGTTGCGTTGAATGCGAGGCCAACGGGGGCTGGTGGCTGCATCTGCGGCGGTGCGCCGAGTGCGGCCACATCGGCTGTTGCGACAACTCGCCGGGGCAACACGCCACAGCCCACGCGCACTACAGCGGCCACCCGGTCATCCGCAGCTTCGAACCCGGCGAGGATTGGTTCTTCAACTATCCCGACTCCGCATTTTTCGCCGGTCCGGAACTTGAGCCCCCGGCGCACCACCCGCTCGACCAAACTGTTCCGGGCCCAGCCTCACGTGTCCCGGCTGACTGGCAGCAGCGACTGCACTGACAGGCGCGCAAGGTCGCCGCGGACGCGGACGCTGACGTTCAGCCGTCGGCTTCTAGGATGCGTCGGTGATGCCGGCCAGAAACCAGTCCGGCGAGCGTAGATTCCGCTGTACATGGAAAGTACGCAATGCGGAGTCGGAGTTGAGGCGGACCTGTATCCGCCAGTTTTCAACGGATGCGAGGTGTTCGCTGTCGGTGGCGGCCGAGTCGCTGCCATCCCGCCCGCTTCTGCGCCCGAACCAGTGCGCGGCGCCGGCGTCGGGATCCACGGCCCAGATGCTGCCGTCATATCGGACCGCCAACGGGGCCCCGTCGGGGCTGAAGCGGACGGCGATCTCTTCCAGCGTGTGAATGGCCTCGGCAGTGAGTGTCATCGATGTGTTCTTTCCCGGGTTGTACGGCGCACCGTTGTCATGCAGCCTTCGCGAGGGTTAGCTCGGTATTGTCCTCACTCTTTTAATCGTTTGTGTCCACGGAATAGGTACGCTCGTTTGAAAAGTCTCCACTGACATTTCGCAGTCCCCCTTTGATTGCCGGCCTGCGGGTCCCCGTTACGGGTGCTTCCTGGGAGGCGATGAAATGGTTGCGGATCTCAGGCTTGAATCGCATGCAGAGGATATTCAGAAGGCGCCGAAGCGTGTTGAAGGCTTTCCCTGGGAGACCAGGGAGCGTGGCACTGGGCGGTGGCCGATCGGTGAGGGAACAATGCCGGCGCCCGGCTGAGACCCCGGCATTGTCCGGCTATCGCCTGGTTGCGCTACTTAGCGGGCGTGACGGTGGCTTCGTAGGTGAGGATTTCGGTGCCGTTGCCTTCGTCGCCGTTGTCGGGTGCGACCTTCATGGTGAGGTGGTTCCCGTCGGCGGTCAACTTGAACGGGTTGCGGGTGGCCACGTGCCCGGCCGTGGACCACTGCTGGAACGGAACATCGCGGATCACGCTGCGGGATTTGAGGTCAATCATCGCCATGCCGCCAAGTTCATAGGTGGCTCCGGTGCCCCCGGCCCCCGGAGTCTGCGGGAGATTGGTGATCCCTGCGCACAGCATCTTGGAGCTGGGCACGTACTGGCAGTCCTGATAGTCGATGAAGTAGTTCGGGTTCTGCCACGTCGAGAGCTGCTTGCCTTGGAGATCCCATTCGGCGAAACGGCGCGACCCCCATGTATTGCCTACCAAGTGGCCCGTCTGCTTGTCCATCACGATGCCACCGAAATGGTCTTTGACCTCGAACTGCTTGTGGACGTCGAGGGTGTTCGCATCGACTCGGTAGACGATGGCGCTGCTGCTGGGCCGGTACTGGGCCACAGGGACCCAGACGTTGGTGCCGTCGAAGTCGATGCCGCCCGGGTGGTACATGTCGCCCTCGCCCAGCACTATGTCCTTTTGCAGGTTGCCGGCCTTGTCCATGACGAAAAGGTGGCCAATGCCCTTTCCAGGGGTACGGTCGAACCCGTTCTGCGGAGTCGGGAATTTCTTGGTCGGCTCGATGATCTGGACGGCTGAGAGAAAGATGTGGTCCTGGCTGTAGGCGATTCCCTCGGTATGGAAGGTCGGGAAGTTCAGCTTCAGCTTCGAGGTCTGCTGCCAGTTGGTGCTGCGGTCAACACCGTTGAAGTCGTCGGCCAGGGCCGTGTTCGCTTCATTGTGGCTGCCGGAGTCGGCGTTGTTGCCCTGTTGCTGGTCATTGTTGCCGGCGGCCTGGGCGGCCGCCGTGCCGCCGATCGCGGACGCTGCCAAGATGACGGCAGCGGTGGCCGTGAGGATGCTTCGGGTGCGGTTCTTACTCATGGTGGAGCCTCTCAAAGGGTTGGGGCCTTACAAGAGCTCTCAAAGTTACTTGGCGGTAATTAACGCCCGCTGGCGGGATGATGAACGCTAAGTTGCGACACTGCAGTCCCGGCTCCTGCTCCTTCGTGCACAGCGCAGACACCCGTTGTAATCGACGTTTGCAGGCCGAAACGGTTTCTGCCGTTCAAACGGTTAGAACACGGGACGCCATGTCTCGACGGCGTCGTCACTGACTGCGACAACCTCGCGCCAGCGGTCGAACACCGAGCAGGGGTGGGAGATGCCAAGGTCCACGACGTCGCCGACCTGCAGGCCTTCGGCGTAGTCCACAATGGCATGGTGGTCGAAGAGGCGGGTCAGCGTGGCACCGGCGCCGGCAGACAGGGGGGCTCCATTACGGTACCGGGAAACGATCACGGGCATACCGGCGTCGTATGCCAACTCGCGCTTGCCCGCGTTCAGGACCACACGCCCGGCTTCCGGGGCAGAAATGACCAGCGCCCGAACCACGACGGCCGCGGTGAGGCCGGGGACTGGCGAGACGCCCTGGTAGGTGCCGTGATCGTGCACCACGTAGCAGCCTGAACGGAGCACGTTGACGGAGGAGCTGCGCGGCAGGAACGCGGCCGCACGGTCCTGGAACGCCGAGCCGCCGTTGCTGAAGACCGGAAGCTCCACCTCGAAATCGGGGTGCAGTTCATCGAAAATATCGCGGGCCAAGCGGCAGTGCGAATCGATCCCGGCCAGGTTTTCCTCCGTCCGGGCGTTCGGTGCCACGCCCTCGTAGGCGCTGACGCCGGCCAGGAGCAGGCCGCTGGCGGCACGAATCTCAGCTGCCAACGGCCCGGCCTCGGACTCGCTGCGGATTCCGGTGCGGCCGCCGGGGGTCCCGACGTCGAGCAGAACATTCAGCGGGCGGGGCGAGTCTTCGAACACCTCGGCCAAGGCCCGGACACCCGCCGCCGAATCGGCCAGGCAATAGATCTCCAGCTCAGGCGAGGCCGCCAGCCAGGCACGCAACTGCTCGAGGTGGCCGCGGAACAGCACCTCGTTCGCGATGAGGATCCGGATGGCGCCCCACTCGATGGCTTGGGCGGCCTGCGCCGTGGTCGCCACGGTCACGCCCCAGGAACCGGGCAACTGCCGGCGGACAATTTCACCCGTCATGGTGGTCTTGATGTGCGGGGCCAGCACCATGCCGCGCTCCCGTGTCCAGGCCTCTTTGATGCCGATATTGCGCTCCACGGCGGCAACGTCGAGGAGCATCTGCGGCAAGGTGTGGAGCGGGAGGGCGGCGTCAAGGTGCGGCATGCGGTGCGGTTCTTTCGGGATCGTTCGGAAGCTCGGTACCCGGAGATCCTACCCGGGTTCAGTAACTAGAGAACCTTGGACAGATCGCGGCGAATGACAAGTAGTGGCCACTCGGGCGGTTGCCGGGCGGAGTGAGTATGGTCTTTCACGTGTCGGACCGTTCATGCGCAGGGTTGTGTGGCCGGCTGCCACGAGCTGAGTCCAGGCCATAGGAGGTCAAATCATGTCAGTCATCATTGCCACCAAGGTTTCCGGTGACACGAGCGTTTTCGCCAAGTCCCTCGAGGAGCGGGCGGACGAG
This sequence comes from Arthrobacter sp. KNU-44, assembly GCF_051843155.1. Taxonomy (NCBI): domain Bacteria; kingdom Bacillati; phylum Actinomycetota; class Actinomycetes; order Micrococcales; family Micrococcaceae; genus Arthrobacter; species Arthrobacter sp. KNU-44. The sequence goes on along the minus strand of NZ_JBPXNG010000002.1, from coordinate 4,567,128 downwards.
TACCGCCAGTGGGGCGAGCGCGGCCGGGCGGCGGGCGCGATCCACCATCAGTTCGCGGTCGGCGACGGGTTTGTCCTCGTGGTCGATGAATGGGAATCGACAGAAGCATTCCAGAAATTCTTCGGTGACCCCGAGATCCAGGCGTTCATCGGCTCGGTCGGCGGCGACCCGAACGTGGCCCCCGAAGTCACGGTCGGGGAATCCGTCGACTCCGCGGACAAGTACTAGCTCAAGATCAGGGCCCTTCCCGGCATGTCGGTCCCCGTCAACGTACAGATTGTTCGCCCGCGCATGCTGGCCGCCGTCCGGCGCGAGGTCGCGCCGGACGAAGTCGGCTCGGCATGGGGGCCTGCGGTGGGCAAGGTCTGGGACTTCATTCGGAGTCAGCCGGGCCTGTGGACGCACGGCCACAACATCTTCGTGTACCACCACCCGAACACGCCCGACGCGCCCCTTTTGTGCGACTTCGGCGTCGAAGTCACGCGCACCTTTCAAACGGCGGGCGAGGTCTACGCAACCGAAACCCCCGCGGGCCAGGCTGCCATAGCCGTCCATCGTGGGCCTTACCACCGCATGGACGCGGCATACAAGGCGATTGAGGAGTGGATGGCGGCGAATCATCGGGAGTCTGCCGGTCACTCCTGGGAGATCTATGGAGATCCGACACCCGATCCAGCCGACACCGAAACGACGATCGTGCACCTGCTGAAGTAGGGCAACGCTTCACCGCGACCACAGTTCGTCGAGCAGCTCGTGCACTTGATCGGGCTGCTCGATGTGGGCAAAGTGGCCGCAGTGCGGGATTATCGCCAGCCGGGTGTGGGGGACCATAACTGCCAACCGGTCCAGATCAGACTGAGGCGTGAACACATCGCTGCCGCCGCGGATCGCCAGCACCGGGCAGGGGATGCTGCGCCACCGGCTGAAATCGTAGTCCGCCGCGGCCCTGGCTGCAGCGGAGAAACTGGCCGGCCGGGCATCCTCGCCGAGGCCGCGGAACACCGCCGGTGGAATGGCTGCGGGGTCTTCGAAGAACGGGGACATCAACGGTCGCATCAGGCGTGTGCTGGCGATGGTGCGGACCAGTGCCGTCCCTGCCGGACCGAGCGCCGCCATGGAGCGCATAGCCAGTAGCATGCCCGCGAATGACGGGAATCTGTAAAGGCCTTGGAGTGGGGCGCGGCATGCGTCGGACACACTGAAGGTGGTGGCCGAAATGGCGGCCACGCTCGCGGTCTGTTCCGGCCATGCCGCTGCCATGTGCAAGGCCAGGAAACCTCCCATGGAATGGCCCACCAGGTTCCACCGCCGGTAACCGAGAGCACTTAGTACCCCGTTGACGGCGTGTGCCATCGCTTCGATGCTGAACCGTTCCAGCCGGGCACCTCTTGTGGATTCGCCCCAGCCCGGCAGATCAATCAGGACACGGTCGTTGGCCGGTGCCCCCGAAAGCGGCATCCCGGAAAGCAGTACCTGGAAGGTCGTCCAGGATCCCGCGGCGCCGTGGAGGTAGACCTCCGGCGTGCCGGAAGCGGCACGCCGTCCCCGGGTACCCTGCTGGACACGGACCATGCAGGGACCCAACTCCGTGGGAACGACATGCCGCTGCAGCGCGGCGGCGCTGTCCTGCTGAACACTCATGGTCACCTTTGCTCCTACTCTCTGAGACTGGTTCGTAGCCACAGAGGTGCCGGATGGGATGTGCCCGTTCCGGCGTCGGAATCCATAGAGGCAGCAGGCGGGACAGTTCAGGGAGTGAGCGGGCCTTGCAGAACGCGGACCGCAAGGGCTTTCTCGCCTTCGATGAATGCTGTTTCTGCGAGATCGGAGCGGCCCCAGAGACCCACGTACATCGCGTGCAGCGGGGCGGAAATGGAGGCCTCGGCTACCCCCAGGCCGAGTTTCCAGGTGCCGGCCCCGGGTACGCGGAAGGTCACTGCCCCTTCCGGCTCCGGCATCCGTCCCAGCCGAAGTTGGCGCGGGGTGAACATTGTCAGGATTTCGTCGATTCCGTCGAGCGTGAAATCTGCTGCGAATGAGGGGACCGCCAACCCTGAAGCTTGGCACGCGTCGATGAGGTGGACGGCGTGTTCATGTGCCTGGCGCCGGCGCCAGAACCCGGCTTTGCGCGGCGGTGGGCCAAAGTTCCAGCACGGCTCTTCGGGATCGAGAGCCGACATTGTCCCGAGAAAGGCGTCCGAGCCTTCGAGGAACCATGTTGCGGCTCCGGTGGCCGGCGGTGCGGGTTCCTCGACGAACTTGCCCGAAACGACTACTTCGGCTGCCCAGCGTTCGATTGACCCAAGATGCCCGAAGAGATCCTCGAGCGTCCAGCCCGGACAGGCCGGCACAGGACGAGTCAGAATGTCCTCGGGCTGGCGTGCCAGGACACGTAGGTGGTCCAGGCTGCTGGCCAGCTCGGTAAGGTAGCGATCCGCCGACATATCCCGAGCATAGTGTGCGAGCCGCACATGGTCATGGGTCCACCCATTGCACAGAGGCATCGCGCGATTAGGAAGTAGGCTTACTATGGTGGGAGTATGCCGGACTTAAACGACTGGACGACTCCACGGTTGCTCTCAACTGCAGCGCGATTGGTCGAGCATGCCTGGAATGAGGAGCTTGCCGTCCTGGGCCTGACCCATGCGGGGGTCATAGCGCTGGAAGTTCTCGATGCGGAAGGGTCCATGGTGCAGGCCCGGCTTTCAGCCAAAGTCCGGGTGCAGGCGCAAACCATGGGACAGACACTTTCGAGGCTCGAGGCGCACGGGCACATTACCCGGGAACGAAGTCGCGTGGACGGGCGCTCGCAAAGGGTGGCTGTTTCCGAGTTGGGCAAAACGGCCCTTGCCCAGGCTCGGACGCTTGCCTGGAATCTGGCTCCCGGCGTCGAAATGGGCGTGGAGGACCTGCGCGAAAAGCTGGTGGCCGTTATCCGCCGGCTCGGGTCTGCCCGCTGGGGCGAAGAGGTGCCGGAGGCCGCGTCGACGCCAACAAACAAAAAGCAGTCGGAGCAGGGATAGCGGACCAGCCTGGGGTTCTGCGGTCAGGGAGGCCCGGTACACTGGCGGTGCTGCGGGAAACCCTGCAGCGGAAGATCCCTCTTTTAGGAGTCATCTTGGCTAAATTTCTGATCACCTATCACGGCGCCGGACATCCGGATCCGGCCGAAATGGAAGCTGCCCGGAAGGACTTCATGGCGTGGCTTGGCAATGCCGGTCCGGCGGTCGCAGATCCCGGTGCGCCGGTGGGCTTCGCGGGTCAGGTATCTACCGGGGAACCGGAGGCGGTTGCCGACATCCTCGGCTATTCCATCCTGGAAGCCGACTCGGCCGAGGCCGTGAGCGAACTGCTCGCTTCCCACCCGTTCGTCACTCGCGGCGGAACGCTGCAGATCAACCAGGCCATGGTCTGACCCGCGTCCCGACGCTCACCTAAGCTTCGAAAGGGCCCCTTGCCGATCTGCACTCAAAGCGGATGGCGAGGGGCCCGGCTACGCGATTGCATGCTGCTGCCGTCGCCTCACCACCGTGGCAAACACCACGAGCACGACGACGGCCCCTAGCCCGAGTCGCGCCGCCAACGGGCCGTAGGGTTCGGCGCCGCTGAAATACATCAGGGCCAGCACGGGAGCGATGGCGGTGAACTCGTAGCGACGGCTCAGCACGACGAACGGCAGAAGCAACAGCGCGTACCAGGGGTAGCTGGGCGAAACGATCAGCAGCATCCCTCCGACCATCAAGACCTGCCCGTCCCACGGCCGGGAGACGTCGGTGGTCCGCCACACGTAAATGGCGAGAGCAAGCAGCAACACGAGTGCGGCCGGCCCCGCCCAACTGGCAGGGAGCACCAGCTTCAACAAGGTGAAGCGCGGGCTGTCCTGCCCGTCGTACCCCTCCGAGCGAAGGTATTCGGGCAGATAGCCCAGTACTGCCCAGCCGCTGGCGAGGACATACGGCACGTACGCCACGGCAAACGTGGCCACGGCCACGGCGACGAAACGCACTGGCCGCCGGTACAACAGGGCGGGGGCGCTGATGGCCGGGATGAGTTTGGTGGCCACCGCCGCACCGAAGGCCACCCCGGAACCCAGGGTGCGCCCGCCCACCAGAAGCAGCGCCGCCGCCAAGGCCAGCGCGGTGCCCAACGCGTCCACGTGTGCACCGTTGATGGCTTCAAAGGCGACCAGCGGAGACCAAGCCCACCACACGGCTTGATGCGCGGGCCGTCCGGTGCGGCGGAGGAACGCCAGCAACGCCGCCGTGATGGCGAGGCTGAGCAGGAGCCCGGCCAGCTGGAAGGCGATGAACCCCACCTCGGAACCAGTACTGAGCCGCACTGCCAGAAAATACAACTCTGCGACCGCGGGATAGACGGTGGGCACGGCAGGCCTGTTGATGGCCGTGCACAGGGTGCTGCCGCCGGGAATGTTGGTGGTGGTCTCGGTACCCGTGGGGAAGGGATTGCTATGGCATGTTCCGTCCGGTCCGGCGTCCTGGAACAGCCAGGCCGGCCGCAGCGGCCGCAGCGCCTCGTCCGCCGGAACGTGGGCATATGGAGAGATTCCGGCTTTCTGGACGATGCCGTCCCACGCATAGCGTGCGGAATCGTTGCTGGTGGCCGGCGGTGCGGTGATGGCCGCGGCTCCCACCAGCAGGGAGCCCAGGAGTACGACGGCGGCCGCGTGGCGCGCCGGGATCCGGCGTGCCACCAGTGCCGCCGGGACGAAGACGGTCCACGCCGCCAGCGTGCCAAGGGGCGACACCCATTCCGCTGACGGATCGGTGGTGACGGTCCACCAGACGACGACGGCTAGCAAAGCCACCAGGGCGAGCGCCGCCACCGCAGCCGAAGTCCCAGACGCCCGCCGGGGTGTTGATTCGCTCACCCTTTGATCCTGCATCACTCGCGGGCCGGTAGGCCATGAACCCAAGGGACCGTTTGCGTTTCGTAAGGTCTGGACCGGGACGACGGAAGGGTCGTGGTGGTGTGATCAAGGTATGGACAGATTGACCACTTTCCTCCAACAGCGGATGGAAGCGGTGAACGGACGGTTCTCGTCGCCCTTGCGCAGCAGGCGGCTGACGGTGGTGCTGGGCCGTTGGCTCGGCCTTGCCTTCACTGTGTGTTTCTTGACCGGGCTGTTCAGCCACCTTCTGCAGGATCCGCCGCCTTGGATGCTTTTCCTCACCCGTCCCGCGTGGCTGTACGTGGCTACGCAGGGCATCCACGTCACAACCGGGATAGCGTCCATCCCGCTCCTGGCGGCCAAGCTATGGTCCGTGTATCCCGAACTCTTGCGCTGGCCTCCGCTGAAATCCTTGCTCCATGCACTCGAACGGGCATCGATTGCGCTCTTCGTGGCCGCTTCACTGGTGGAAGTCACCATCGGCTTGCTCAACACTTTCCAGTGGTACCCCTGGCCGTTTTCCTTCAGGGATGTCCACTATTGGCTGGCCTGGGTCATCATCGGATCTTTGGCGCTCCACATCGCTGTGAAGATGCCCCTCATCCTGGCCCATTGGAGCCGTCGATCGGACGCGTCCGCCATCGCCGCCACCACTGAGGGCGGAGTGCCGGACAGTAAAACGGTTCCGGCCGTAAGGCCGGGAACCGGGCACGGCTGGAGCCGCAGGGGTTTCCTGGCGGCGCTGACCGCCGGGACCGGCGTCGTCGTCTTGACGACGGCGGGCCAGTCCTTCGCCTGGCTGTCGGGCCTGAACCTCTTCGCGCCGCGCCGAATGGATACCGGACCGCAGGGAGTACCCATCAACAGGACCGCGGCCCAGGCCGGTGTGGCGGATGCTGCGCTGGCCCCTGACTGGGTGCTGACCGTGTCTTCGGGATTGGTGCAGAAGAAATTCACGCTGGCACAGCTGGCAGCCATGCCGCAGTACAGTTACGGATTGCCCATCGCCTGCGTGGAGGGCTGGAGCCAAGGGGCACAATGGCGCGGTGTCCGGATCCGTGACCTCATGGCAACGGTGGGCGCACCGCCTGATGCCGAATTGCAGATTTCCAGCATGGAGAAGGGCGGCGTCTATGGGCGCTCCTTCATGCCTGCCGCATACAGCCAGGACGAGCAGACACTGCTGGCACTAGAGCTGAACGGCGAACCCCTGGACCTCGACCATGGCTATCCGGCGCGGATCATCGCACCTGGACGCCCGGGGGTCCTGCAGACCAAATGGGTGCATAAAGTGGAGGTGATCTGATGCGGCTACCGTTGGTGCGTCCGCCGGCGCCGGCGGGTCGCAGGACCGTCTGGTGGGTGAGGGCGGCATTGGGCGCCCTGGGCCTTGCGGCCCTCGGTTATGCGCTCTTCGGATTCCTGGCCAATGTGCCACTCGTCCAGCTGATCGGCGTGGCGGCCTGGCTTGCCGTGGCGTTGTTGGTGCACGACGGCGTGCTGGTCCCGCTGACAACGTTGGCTGGCGGCGGATTGTCGCGGCTGACGTATGGGCTAGGCACCGTTCAACAAGGGATAGTGCGCGGCGCACTGCTGGTGGGGGCGCTCGTGACCTTGGTGGGAGGCCCGGTGATCCGCGCCCAGCAGGTGCTCCAGCCAAGCGGTCCGGGCAGCGGCGCCAACGGCACCGTCCTGCAGGGGGACTATGGGCTGGCCTTGGGCGTTTTCTGGGTGGTCCTGGTGGTGGCCGCGGCTGCGGTTGTGGCCGCCGTCGGGCTCTACGGCCGCCGTTCCAAGGTCAGAAAGAACCGGTCCTGAACCGTCCGGGTTGCCACGGCATCCAGCCCCGCCCGGGCCGCATGGGAAGCCAGCGCTTTCGACCCGGCGCGGGCCCAGGGAAAGGCCGCGCTGGCGCGTCCATCTGAATCTTCCAGCACCGCCGGATAGGCCACATCGAGAAAATCCGAGGCTTCGGCCTCTGCCAGCACTTGCCCGCCCGGCGCCAGCAGTGAGGCAACACGCTCCAGAAGCAACCGGATGTTCCCGCCGATGCCGATGTTCCCGTCCAGCAACAGGGCCGAACCCCAACTTCCTTCGTGCGGGACGGGGTCAAAGATGGAGCCAAGGATGGCCGCGCCCCCACGGTCGGTTGCCAGCCGCACGGCGGCGGGGCTCGAATCGACGCCCATGGACGCTAGCCCCAGTTCCCGGGCGGCCTCCAGCATCCGGCCAGGGCCGCAGCCCACATCGAGAACGGGCCCGCGGAGGGTGCGAAGCAGCTCGCGCTCGCCCGCCGTGGCCGGGCCAGACCAACCGAGCATGTTGAAGTGGACCGGCCCGATGGTTTCGCTCCAGGCAGGTTCCGGACGCAGCGTCAGGCAGCCCAGGCCGTGGGGCAGGCTACGGGCGTACGGTTCGTGTCCTCCCTGTCCAAATAGAGCCTGTCCAAATAGAGCTTGGCCAAACAGGGCCTGTCCAGAGAGGGCAAGCGGGCCGGTGCCCGCAGCAAAAGAGTCAGCCCGGGTGCCGGATCCCTTGGGGACTGCCTGGATGCTCATCGCAGGGCACCCCACGTGGGCACGACGCCGGACGGCACCACAAGCGGCATGGCCGCCGTCGGCAGTCCCATGCCCAGGCGCTCGACAGCGCGGGCAAAGGGAGTCCCGATGCATTGTTGCGCGGCAGCCAGGGCGTCGGCGAAGTAGTCCACATCCGTCAAGACGGGCAACAGCCCCACGTCCACGCCAGCGGCGGCCAGCCGGTCCAATTGCTGCGCCCCGGTCTGCGGTGTGGACATTTCCACTCCGCGGAGCAGGCCGCCGTCGGGCCTACACAGGCCCAACGCCCAGAAGCCGCCGTCCGACGCCGGGCCGAACCACGCGCCGCGATGCGGTGCCGGAGCGGAGGTTGCCCAGTCGGCCAGCACTGGGGCCAACTGGTCCCGGCATAGCTGGGGCGTGTCCATGCCCAGGATCAGCAACGGTCCGTCCGTGAGGCCGCAGATCGCCGCCAGCCGTTCGTCCAAGCCTCCGGCGCCTTGGGCGATTACTTCAAAACCCGCAGCGTCCGCATGCTGCGGAGTGCCGGCGAACACCAGCAATCGCCTGGCTGCGGGAAGGGACCGCACTGTTTCCAGCGTCTGGCTCAGGCTGGTCTGGGCCAGGGCTGCGGCCTGCTCCGGGGTGAGCGGGGGAGTGAGCCGGGTCTTTACCCTGCCGGGGACGCATTCTTTGGCAATGACGGCGATGGTGAAGTTCACGGCGTCGCTCCTTGGGCATCGGCCGGTGGCCGATCCGCCGGTCTGCCGTCCTTCGTCTCGGGTGTCCGCCTCGAAGCGGCGGCCAATTGGGTCGCCATGTCTTTGAGGGCCGTGACAGTTCCGCGGAGTGTCCCCGTGACCTTGGACTTCCCCAAGCGGGGCGCATAGTTGACCGGGATCTCGGCCACACGCCATCCGTCGCGGTGGGCCTTGAGGAACATCTCCAGCGGGTAGCCGCTGCGTCGGTCCTCGAGGTCCAGTCCCAGGAGAGCGCTGCGGCGGGCAAGGCGGAGGGGGCCAAGATCCGTGACAGGGATGCCGGTTAGCCGACGCAATTGCCGGCTCAGGGCCATGTTGGCCAAGCGGGCGTGGATCGGCCAGGCACCGCGGGCAGGTCGCCGCGCACCCAACACCAGGTCGGCACGACCAGTGCGGACAAGGTCCAGCATCGGGGCCAGTTGGGCGGGGTCCAGTGAACCATCGCAATCGCAGAAAGCGACGAACTCCGCCGTGGCGGCGAGCAGTCCGGCATGTGCTGCTGCGCCAAAGCCGCGCCTCGGTTCGTCGACGACGGTGGCCCCCAGGCTGGCGGCCAGGGCACCGGAACCGTCGGTTGATCCGTTGTCCACGACGATCGCGCGGTATCCGGGCGGCAAAGCCCCGAGCACCTTGGGAAGGGCCGAACGCTCGTTGAGGCACGGCAGCACCACGTCCACGAGCGTTGTGGGTTGACCGCCGTCGTCGTCACCCGGTCCGTTGGGGATACCGGCCATGCCGATTCCATCGTGCGGACCGCGTGAACCGCTTTGCTCTTTCTCCACCCTTTGACCGTAGAATCCCCAAGCCCGGCGCGACAGGCGGAAATCCTTACGGAACGGGGACGTTTGCCCTCCGGACGCCTAGCTTTGATCGCCGCGCAGCGGTGCCGTGGCGAACTCGCGCATTCCGTCCTCGAAACCCTGCTTGGGGATCCAACCCAGCTCGGCCCGGGCCCGTGCCGAGCTGGCGGTGATGTGCCGGACGTCGCCCAGCCGGAAGTCACCTGTGACCACCGGATCAGGCCCGCCGGCAATAGAACTCAATACTGCGGCCATCTGCCCTACGGTGTGGACCTCCGAGGCGCCGATGTTGTACGCCCTCAGGCTGCCAGGAGCAATCCGGCCTCCCGCCAACGCGTCAATGGACAACAGATTCGCCTCGGCAACGTCCCGGACATGGACGAAACTGCGCCGCTGCCCGCCATCCTCGAACACCCGCACGGCCTCTCCACGTGCAAGTGCAGAGCGGAACAGGCTGGCCACGCCCGCGTAGGGGGTGTTTTTGGGCATCCGAGGGCCGTACACATTGTGGTAACGGAGTGCGACGGCGGTGCCTCCGGTTGAGCGCGCCCACGCGGAAGCCAGGTTCTCCTGGGCCAATTTGGAGGCAGCATAGACGTTCCGTGGATCCATGACCGCGTCTTCGCTGACCAGTGCCGGGAGCAACAGCTCGCCGGTGGCAGGGTCGCGGGGGTCGAAGATTCCGTGCTCAAGATCCTCCACGCGGCGAGGGCCCGGGCGGACCGGCCTGCCGGCCGAGTCGGTATAAGCGCCCTCGCCGTAGACCACCATGGAGGAAGCCATGACAAGTTTGCCGATGCCTGAGGCTGCCATGCCTGCCAGAAGGACGGCCGTGGCCAGGTCATTGTTGCGGATGTAGTCCGGAGCATCGGAGAAGTCCACACCGAGGCCCACTTTGGCGCTCTGGTGCACCACGACGTCGACTCCCGCGAGCGCTTCTGCCACGGCGGAAGGGTCTCCGACGTCGCCTATCTGCAAGGGCACGCCGCGAATTCCCGGCGGTGGATCCGGGTGCACACCCGGATCCAAGGAGTCCAGGATCCGGACCTCCCAGCCGCGCGCCACGGCGGCGTCGACGATATGGCTGCCGATGAAACCGGCTCCGCCGGTGACTAGAATCCTCATGGCCCTGTTCGTTTCGTACCATGGCTGGCCGGGCCGGCGGCTCCCATCACGGTGGCCACCGCGGCGGGCGGCATGAGCGCCATCCGCCACATTCCGCCGTCGTTCGCTGGCTCAGCGCCGGCCAACCCCGCGGACACTGTCCGCACTGCGTCGGACAACACCGAGAGGATCCGCGGCTGCGCGGCCGCCAGCCGGCCCAGAACCAGTTCCGCCGTCACGGGTTCGGAACCGTCGTGCCCCGTGTCGGCATCAGTAATGAATGCCAGTGCGGCGAAGTGCATGTTCAACTCCGCCGCGAGCATCGGCTCCGGGTACTGGGTCATGCTGATCAGCTGCGCGCCGGACTGAACCAGGGCCGCGGACTCGGCCTTGGTGGAGAAACGCGGACCATTGATGACCGCCACGGTTCCCGCCCCGGCGAAGTCTTCGCTCCGGCGCTCGAGGGCGGCGATGAGTGCCGCCCGCAAGGGGGCGCTGTAGGGCTCGGCGGCGGGCAAGTGCTGGACCCCGGTGGGCAGCGAGCCGTCGTAGAAGGTGTCCGGGCGGCCCCAGGTATTGTCCAGGACCTGATCCGGTACCGCGAAAGTGCCGGTTCCGTGGCTGGAAACCAGCCCGCCCACCGCCGCGGAGGAGATAACGGCCTCTACGCCTAGGCTCTTGAGGGCCCAGAGGTTGGCGCGGTAATTGATCTGCTGCGGGGCAACACTATGCCCGCGGCCGTGCCGGCTCAGGAATGCGACCACCGGGCCGCCGTCGCCGCCGGGTCCCTCGGCGTCGGGGACGTCCGGTGCGGGCAGCCGGGCGACTGTGACGGCGCTCGAGGGTGGCCCGAACGGCGTCGGTACGTCCAGTGTGTCGAGCACGACGGCCCCGGGCAGCTTGTACAGGCCGGTGCCGCCTATTATTGCAATCCGTGCACGGGGTGCTGCGTGGTTCTCGGGGAGCAGTGACATGACCCCATCATCCCAACGCCGGCCCTCGCCGTCGCCGGCGAATCCTTACGGATCCCGAACGCGGACGCTGGGACACGGGGACCGCAACCCTAACCGTCTCGCTGGATTTGCAGATAACTGAGTCCGCTCACATCGAGCCAGTACCGTGTGGGCGTCTCCACGAGGCGCAGCAGCACGCCCTCGCATGAAGCGCAGCGCACGACGATCCCAGGCGCGTCAACGTACACCATCGTCTCCCCGAAGACGCGGACCGCGCCGCAGTGCTTGCACCGTCCGATCGCTGCGACGATATCGAAGCGGAACAGTTCCCAGAGCGGTCCTGCCACCGCGTTTCCGTCCAGGTGGGGTATCGCGTTGCCTGCGAGTCCGGCGATGTCCTGATCCTCGAGGCCCTGATCGTTGGCACCGGGAGAATCGGAGCCGTTGCTGCCACTCACCGGGTTCCTCCTGTTCCGCCGAAGCGCTCGGTCTTGATCGCGGCGGCGGGGTAATCCGCTCGCACGAGCCATTCCGCGACTGTTTCCACGAAGACGGTCTGGCCACAGATGAAGACATCTGGGGCGGGGTCGTTCGGCAAGATGTTGGCAAGCAGGGTTTCCGCCGTGAGCCTTTGCGGAGCAGTCGGCCAATCCTTCGGCGCCTTGCGTGTGTAGACGTAGTCGATGACGAGCTTGCGGGATTCCTGGCCCAAGCTTTGGAGTTCTTCCCGATAGAACCCCGATTCGGGCGACTTGAGCGAATAGAGCAACCGGAACTGCGCAGGATTTTCCGATGCATGGTGTGCGCGGATCATGGACATGAGCGGCACAATGCCGGATCCTCCGGCAATCAGCTGAACGGGGTTCTTGTCGGTCGGCTTCCAGACGAACCAGCCGCCGACTGGTCCCCGGATTTCCAACTGGTCCCCGACAGCCAGGTCCCGGACCAGATAGGGGGAGACTTCTCCGTTGGCCAATTCGTCAACGGTGATCTCCAAGGTTTCGTCCATGCCTGCCCTCGCCACGGAGTACGAGCGCACGGCCGAGTACCCGTCGTGGGCTGTGAGGCGGATGTCGATGTGCTGTCCGGCGAGGTTGCCGTTCAGGCCGTTCACCCGCAGCCCTATGGTTCTGGCGGTTTCCGTCTCGGGCATGCTGCTGACGACGTCGGCCACGCGCCATAGTGTGCTCATCGGGCGTACCTCATGAGTAGCGCTCCTCCCGCCACGGGTCGCCGTGGAGGTGGTAGCCGTTGGACTCCCAGAAGCCAGGAACGTCATCCTGCGTCAGCTCGATGCCGTTGATCCACTTTGCGCTCTTCCAGAAGTACAAATGCGGCACAAGGAGACGGGCAGGTCCGCCGTGGGCGCGTTCAAGGGGCTCTCCGTCGAACTCCCAAGCCACCCACGCCCGGCCGCCAAGGAGGTCCTCGAGCGGCACGTTGGTCGTGTATCCGCCGTAAGAGTGGGCAGTCGTGAAACTGAAGCTTGTTTCCACGTTCTCAAACAGAGTATCCAGGGAGACTCCGCGCCACGAGCGGCCCAGCTTGGACCAGCTGGTCACGCAGTGGATGTCCGTATGGATTTCTGTTTGGGGCAACGCCATGAAGGCGGCCCAGGACCAGGCGTGGCGCTGCCCTGCCTCAGTAGTGATGAAGAATTCCCAGTCGTCAGTGGGGATCCGTGGAGCGGGGCCGGCGGTAAGGACCGGGAAGCTGCCGGTCTCGTATTGGCCCGGTGGCAACGCCGGATTGCCGCTCTGCCGTCTTCCATGAAATCCAGAAGAGATGATGCCCACCGTGTACCTCCGATGCGGAGACTCAAGCCGGCTGTGCCCGGTTCCCCCACGATAGGGCAACGGCCGGGCGGGGTCTAGACACTAAGCAAAGCCTGACCGGGTCACGCTCGCTGCAGTAGCTTGGTAGGTGTCGTGCTCGCTCGCGCCGGCGCTGACTCGCGCGAAGTCGTTGGCATAGGAGGCCAAATGAACACCGCTCCACGCGTCAGCATGCAGGACCTTCACAGGGCGGCGGCCGAGGTCCTCCGGCTCAACGATCTGGGCACCATGACCACCGCGGCGCCCAACCTGTATCCCCATATGTGGAGCTGGGACGCAGCCTTCGTGGCTATGGGGCTGGCGCGGGCCAATGTTCCGCGCGCCATTACGGAACTCCGGACCTTGCTGGCTGCCCAGTGGTCGACGGGAATGATCCCGCACATTGTCTTCAGCGAGAACAGTACCGACTACTTTCCCGGTTTTGACCGTTGGGGCACCGGGTCCGCACAAGCCCGACCGTCCGTCGTCAAGAGCAGCGGCATTTGCCAGCCTCCCGTCCACGCGATCGCCTTGCGGCACATCCTCGACCGGGGCAGGGAGAACGGCGGCGCTGACAAGGAAGCTGCAGAGTCTTTCCTCGCCGAATCCTTCGACGGCTGGCTGGCGTGGCATCGGTGGCTTGCCACCGTGCGTGACCCGGACGCAATAGGGCTGATTGAAATCCACCACGGTTGGGAGTCCGGATTCGATAATTCTCCGCGGTGGGACGGGCCCTACGCGCGTGTCCAACCCGGCACCGTCCCGGCCTTCACCCGGCGTGACACGCTGCACGTTGCAGACTCCAGCGAGCGGCCCGACGACAGCGAATACACAAAGTATCTGTGGCTCGTCCAACAGATGGGCTCCGTGGATTACGACGACGCTGCGGTACGGAACGTCGTCGGCTTCCGGGTGCGCGACGCATTCTTTTCCGCGATCATGGCCGCCTCCAGCGATGTCCTGGCCGATCTTGGTGAAGAAATCGGGCGCAGTTCCGACGCCGAGGAGCTGCGGGGGCTAGCCCGGCGCTTCCGCGATGGTGTGGCATCAACGATTGATCCGGTCAGCGGTCTTGCCCGTGACTACGACATCCTGGCCAAGCAGTGGATCTCCACCGACGCTGTCTCCGGATTTGCCCCGCTGGTGTCCGGAGGCGACGGGGAGTTGCTCGCGGCACAGAGGAAAATACTTCTTGGGCCGGACTGGATGGGGCATCCCGGGCTGCGGTTTTCGCTCCCACCGTCGACGTCCCCGTCCAGCGCAGCCTTCCGCCCCCGGACATATTGGCGCGGCCCCGTCTGGCCCTTCCTGAATCTCCTTTTTGGGTGGGCATTGCACCGCGACGGGCAAGAGGAGATCTACGAAACCCTCAAGACCGCATCTCTCGATCAGTTGGCCGACCTCCAATTCGGCGAATACTACGAACCCTTCACCGGAGAACCGCTGGGAAGCCTGAACCAGGCGTGGACGGCTGCCGCCTGCCTTGAGTGGATCGGGCTGGGCTGGCATCCGCGGACTGCGTAGGAGGGGAACGACGCCGTCACCAACCGCCGCGCGTGGGCGTGTGCCCCTTTCGCGCATCGTGGGGCATTGCCATTTCGGCACGCAGGCCCAGGAGCCGGATCGGGCGGCCCGCCTCGATTCCGGTTGCGAGGTCCAAGGCCCGCGAGAGGATTTCGTTCCGGTCGAAGGTCTCCGGAACCTTCTTCCCCAGGGTGGTGGTCAAGAACGGCGCGTAGCGGACCTTCAGGGTCAGCCCGATGACGGGCCGTCCTTCGGCCACAACATCCTCAAGGACATGGGCTGTCAGCTCCCGCACGGCGTCCTCGACTTGGGCCGGATCGGTCAGGTCCTGCTGGAAGGTGGTCTCGCGGCTATGCCCGCGGGCAACCCACGGGGTGTCGTCCACAACGCTGGTCCCGTCGCCCCGTCCGAGCTGTGCATACCACGGACCCATCCTGGGGCCGAACTCCGGGACCAGATCCTGGGGGTCGGAAGCGGCGAGTTCGGCGACGGTGTTGATGCCGAGTTTGGCCAGCCGGGCCGACACCCTGCCGCCGACGCCCCACAGCTCCTTGGTGGGCCGGCCGCCCATGACATCAAGCCAATTCCCCGCGGTGAGGCGGAAGACGCCGGCCGGTTTTCCGAACCCGGTGGCGACCTTGGCCCGGACGAGGGTGTCGCCAATGCCCACGCTGCAATGCAGCTGTGTTCGCGCCAGGACGGCGGCCTGCACCTGGTGGGCATAGGCTTCCGGATCCTCTGTCTCAACCCCTACAAAGGCTTCATCCCAACCCAGCAGCTGCACTGTGGCGCCGGGCTGCGCGCGCAGGGTGGCCATCACCGCTTCAGACGCCGCGAGGTAGGCCTCCTGATCGACGGGCAGGATCACGGCGTCGGGCACTTTCCGCGCGGCAATGCGTAAGGGCATTCCCGAACCCACACCGAACGCCCGGGCTTCGTATGACGCGGTCGACACCACGGCCCGTTCCGTGGGGTCGCCCCGGCCCCCGACAATGACCGGTTTGCCCGCAAGCTCCGGCCGCCGGAGCACTTCGACCGCTGCGATGAACTGGTCGAGATCAACGTGCAGCACCCACGGGTTTCCGCCCACGCCACCGGTTGTCATGTCTGTGCGCGCTCCGCCTCGATGTCGACGCCCGTGACCGGATCGCCCGCGCGCTCGTAGACAAGCCAGACCGCACCCTTCGGGAAGGCCCGAGGCGGCTGGGCGACGGCGAAGGCGCTTGGAATGGTACCTTCCTGGAAGATCCGCTTGCCCGTGCCGGTCAGTGTGTGTGATGCGACATATTTCGGCACGGTGTTGAAGCGGGCCGCGATCGGGTCATCGGCCGGTGCGGTTGGCCAGAACCCGGCGAAGATGTCGTACGTTTTCCGGCCGAGGAGAAGCGCGTCGATGCGTTCGATGCCCGCGCCGATCGCCTCGCCGGACTCCTTATCGAAGTATGGTGCCTGCCAGCCGCCGAACTCGAAGCCGCCCCCGCGATCTTCGTCTGGTCCGCCGGGCGCCTGGTAGACACCGTCAAGGGTGCTGAGCAAGTCGACCACGATGATTCCCATGGTGCGCTCCCTTTCATGACGGCGAGCAGGATATCGCGGAATCGACATCCACACGCCCCATTTTTCGGCGAGCGCAACGGGAAGGCAAGAGCCTGTAGGGAAGTCACGAAATCAATGGATTAAGTGGTGCTTGTCCCCTCGAGTTGGAAATCGTTGCTCAGTCCAGCTCATCGAACAGGCGCGACAGGCAGTCCGTGTAGCTGGTCATGGTGTCCGCGAAAGTGAGAAGTTGGACTCCACTCTTGGTGAAGGCCCCTGCCCTTCCCGCGCCTGTTTCGTCGGCTTGGCAGAGGAGTGGTTCGCAACTTGTTCCGTTTGCGGTGAGTCTTGCGATTCCCCAAGGATGGCTGGGTTCGGCGACGGCGATGCCCGCTGCGTCGAAAGTGTCGCGGAGGACGTATCTTGTGACTGTCCTCCATGACTGCAGGAACTGTGGCTGCAGCTGTGCAATGAGTTCGTCGTCGTTGCTGTCGTAAGCGCGCCCCAAGTCAGTGGACAGCTTGTCCCACTCCTGGGCGTCGCGGACCATAAGGTGGCCGGCCCGGAGACGGGCAATGGTTTCGTTCAACGTCATGGTCAGTCCCCAAACTTTCTGTCGTGTCTGTTCCCGCCAACGAAAGCAGGTCATCAACGGAGAGAACGGACGGGAACCCGGCATGATTCCCGTGCCAGCGGGACTTCCATGGTTATGAGACCACGTCGATCGGTACTTCCAAGACTCCGTCGCCCTCGATCCACGTGCTCCGGGTGCCGAACTGCCTGCTCAACCGTCGCATCCGCTCAGCGATTTTCCCCGCGCTCCCGCTCGCCAGCAGAGTTTGCAGGTGGGTGATGTTCGTCGGATACAGGCGCAAAGTGCGGGGTATGTTTCCATCTGTTTCCACGACGAAGACGAACGACTGATCGTTTCTTTCATCCGGGTCAACCGCGTAATCATCCATAAAGTCGCCGGCGCTGTAGACGATGGGCCGGCCCCGGTAGATTTCGATGCCGCGGAAAATGTGGGCCGAATGCCCGAACACGACGTCGGACCCCGCGTCAATCAACGCCCGGGCCAAACTCTGGTGCGCGGGCGGGACCTTGGACCCCCAATTGGCGCCCCAGTGTGCCGAAACGACTAGTAGCTGGTTGTGGTCTTTCGTCCAACGGACCAAGTCCAGCAATTCCTTCACCCGGCGGTCACCGGTGTCCACAGGGACATAGTGGATTCCCGGAGCTCGGGCGGTTGCCTCCCAGCCCGGTTCATTATCGGTGAAAGCGATAAAGCCGACCGCAGTTGACCTGAGCCGCCGGACCGCCGGTCGACGTGCAGATTCCAGGTCTATACCTGCCCCCGCGTGCAGGATCCCGTGCTCATCGAGCGTCGGCAGCATTTCCAATAGCGCATCGACTCCGTAGTCGAGCACATGGTTGTTGGCCAGCGAGACCACATCAATCGCCGCGGAGCGCAGGCTCTCCACGTTCTTGGCATCCGAGCGGAAGTGATACGTATTGCCGGCCGCAGGCGTTCCGTCGTCCGCCAGAACGCATTCCAAATTTGCGAATCTGATGTCGGCCTGCCGGAGGACCGGGAGGGTGTCGCCCCAAGGATATTCGGGAGCCGCCACCTTGAGCTGGTCGTTAACCAGCCGACCGAGCATGACATCCCCGAGGAGCGCAATCCGCATTCTCCACCTCCAACGTCGCAGGTCTTTGCTATCAGGATGGGCCGGTTCGTCGCCCGGTGCCAGTCAAGCGACAAAGGCGATATCCGCCGCCGAACCCGAAGGGGTGTGGATTCAGCGGTTCTTCCCGCAAAGGCCTCGCGTGGTCCGGATTCGTGGGGAATAGTTGAATCAGGAGGCCGCCCCGCGTGCATTTCTTGCTGCGTGGCGCGGCAGCTTGATGGGAACGTCGCAGGGATGGGAATTTTTCACGACAGGGCTGACGCAGGGCGGCAGTTGGGACAGCGGCTGGCGCATCTGCGTGGCCAAGAGGCAGTCATCCTAGGAGTGCCACGGGGCGGCGTTCCGGTTGCTTTTGAGGTTGCAGTGGCCTTGGACGCGCCGCTGGATGTGATCGTCGTGCGGAAGCTGGGAGTCCCGTCCCAGCCCGAACTCGCGATGGGAGCCATCGGGGAGGATGGCGCATATGCGCTCGAGCGAGGCGTTCTCTCTGCCACTAGGGTCAAACGGGAAGAACTGCGGTCTGTCGAAGCACGCGAGCGGGCTATCCTCGAGGACCGGGTTGCGCGTTTCCGTACTGGCCGGGAACGCGTCGATCTGAGGGGCCGCATCGCCGTCGTCGTCGATGACGGGATCGCTACGGGCTCAACCGCCAGGGTGGCATGCCGCATTGCACGGAACTTGGGGGCCGCCAAGGTGATTCTGGCCGTTCCTGTCGCCTCGGCGGATGTTCTCGCGGGATTGACTGAACCGGACGAGGTGGTGTGCCTTGCTACGCCTCCGCGGCTTACGGCCGTCGGTTACCACTACCGTGACTTCTCACCGACGGGCGACGACGAGGTGGTGTGGCTGCTCACCGCTGCCGCCGAGCGCCTGCAAAACGCCTCTTCAACGGCAGGAGACCGCGGCCTCGATGAGGAGGTCCGGATCCCCTCTGACGGGCTGTGGCTTCAAGGACACCTTCACTTGCCCGGATCGGCTGCCGGCGTGGTGGTGTTTGCTCATGGAAGCGGTAGCGGCCGCCATAGCCCGAGAAATAGATTCGTCGCGAAAACGCTTCAGCGGGCGGGCTTCGGGACCTTGCTCCTTGACCTGCTCAGCCCAGGGGAGGAGCTCAATCGTGCCAATGTGTTCAACATCGAACTGCTTGCGCGCAGGCTGATTGCGGCAACCGGATGGCTTGGCAGAAGGCCGGATACGGCCTCACGCAACGTGGGATACTTCGGCGCGAGTACAGGCGCCGGCGCCGCGTTGTGGGCGGCAGCCGAACTCGGAGAGAAGATCGGCGCAGTCGTCTCAAGGGGAGGCCGTCCGGATCTGGCTGGCGCGAGGCTTGCCTTTGTCCGCGCCCCGACACTCTTGATTGTCGGCAGCGCGGATCACAGGGTGCTCGAACTCAACCGCCGGGCACAAGCCATGATGGGCTGCCCCAACCGGCTGGAGCTTGTCCCGGGGGCCTCCCACCTGTTCGAAGAACCCGGAACATTGGAGGCGGCGGCGATTCTCGCCGTGGACTGGTTTGTTCAGTACCTGCCGCATGGAGAGGGCGGCGCGGGGAACCGAAGCTCTTGATGCAGAGGTCGGGCAGCGGCCCCTTGAACGGCTGATTGCTCCGGGGCTAGCATTGCCGCCACGGGACCCGGCTGTCATTGGCCCAAGACCAGGCAGTCACTGACGTCGATCAAACTCGAGGAGACGGTCATGGGCGAGACAGCGGCGGGGGCGACTTCGGCGGACCTGATGGTCGACCTGATCATCTCGTTGGACGGGTACGCCTCGGCAGTGGGATGGCCCGGCTGGTGGGGTCTGGAGGGGCCGGAATACCTGGCGTGGCTCGATCAGGAGGGGCAGAAGGGCTACACCTTCCTTCTCGGCGCGAACACCTACCGGCTGATGTCCAGGATGTCGGAGGAGGCGGCGGCCCAAGGCTCGGGATTCTCCGAGGATGAGGGCGCCACCCTGACCGGCCTTGCTGCCGCGCCGAAGGTCGTCTTTTCGTCCACGCTGCAGGCACCCTTGACGTGGCCGAACTCGGAGCTGGTCACGGGGGACGCGGTCCAGGCCGTGGCGGAGATGAAACGGACCAAGACCGGGCCGTTGAGCACTCTCGGGAGTCTAAGCCTGTGCCGGTCGTTGCTGACCGCTGGACTCGTGGATAGATTCCGGGTGGTCGTTTTCCCGGTGATTACGGGCAGCACCGGGCGCGAGCGGATCTACGACGGCTATCCGGACGTTTCACTTGAGATGGTGGAGAACAGGACCTTCGACGGTCGACTCCAGCTGCTCGAATACATACCGACGGTGCTCAGCGGTCCGCCGGGCAACGGCCCGGCATAAATCAATCCGAAGGGAAACGGTCATGAAATCGATGATTTTGGTGACAGGCGGGGCCGGTACCCTTGGGCGGCTCGTGGCATCGCGCGCCTGCAGGACGGGGGCCATGCGGTGCGCGTGGCGGGCCGTCATGCACCTCCACCGGAGCAAGGCATCGAATTTGCACAGTGTGACCTCGACACCGGAGACGGGCTCTAAGCCGATGACGCTGCTGACCGCGCGGGCCATGGCCAAGCTTCCGGTCGTTCCAGTGCCGAAGAGCTTCCAGTTCCAGCCGGTGGACCTGTCCGAGGACAGGGCCGACGGCCGGAAGACCTGGGAGGAGTTCCTCGCAGAGCGCGTTCCCGGAGCTGTCCGCAGATGACGCCACCGGTTCAGGCTCAACTTCTCGAATCGTCAACGACCGGCGGGTGCAGTGCGGCGTGCCTGGCCCGCGCCGCCGGCTCAATGCAGTCAACAGCATAGGGTTTGGTGGCCGAGCGCTGCAGCGGATGACGCAATCGCACCTGATAAGCTCCGCTCCGGAACTTCGCGCGGGGATCCATCTGGATAACCAGGAGTGGCTCTTGGCGGGAGGCGTCCACCCGCAGCAGTATTCCGTGCCGAAGACCATCGACGAGCAGCGGGGTCGCCGGCTCGACCGCGGTCTGCTTGAGGAGATGCTGATATTTCGGTCCAGCCGCCAGGAACAGGACTCCATGCGAGAACCCCACGACTCGCAAAGGGATTACTGTGTCAGGCTGCCGGGTGGGCCCGGGTTGCCTTTCGTGTTCCCCGGTTAAGGGGTCCGTGGCTGCCTTCAACGAGCGATCGCATTCCTGGCACCTGGCCCGTGTGCCGACGTCGGCCAAGAGGGTCACAAGCAGCCCTCGCGGGGCGCTGCTCCATTTGTCGGCCACAACGTGGCACCACGCGGGGTGGTACTCCTTGCCGTTCTTCATTACATAGACCTGATCCTCGCCGAGGAGGGGCTTGCCCTCCCGCCGGGCGGCAGGCTCGACAGGTTTGAGAGGGCCGAAGCCTTTGGCGTTCGCGCTGCTTGCGTCGCCGCCCTTGAGATACGTGCGGATCCATGGAGTGAGTGGTCGTTTCGGGCTAGGAATTGCGGGGCCTTCCTGTGCGGAGGGAGTTTTTCCTTCCCTCGTTCCCCCCTACCTAGCTTGATGGCTTATCGCGCAAGTCGCCAGCCCGGACACCGTACCCATCACAAGATTCTGCCCCTTGACATTTCCCTTAGGGGAGGGTGCGAGGGTTGAACACAGGGTGGCGCGCTGCCAGTCGCCCGGCCGCGAAGGGGGATGGGGCGGGGAATAACCCGGCACCACAAATCCGGCAACTCAAGGAGTTGAAAGGCATGGCAAGAACCAGAGAAGTGACTGACGCGTCCTTCGACGCCCAAGTGCTGAAGTCGGCCAAACCCGTCGTCGTGGAATTCTGGGCGGTTTGGTCTGGACCTTGCACCAGGCTTACCCCGGTCCTGGAACAGCTCGCGGTCGAATACGCCGACAAAATCGACGTCGTCAAAGTCAATGTCGATGAGAATCCCGAAACCGCGGGTGCCTTCGGGATTAGCTCTGTTCCGTCGGTGTTCCTGTTCAAGGACGGCGAACGAAGAATCTCCGTGATCGGCGTCGGGGCGAAGCGGTACTTCGAAATGGAATTCGCTGAATACTTGCGCTAGTCCTGCTTCACCCCATGGGCGCCTTCCCCTACAGTGGGAGGTCAATGGGGGATGACGGGGTGCATGGTGCGAATCGGTGAAGCCGCCCAAGCGGCGGGTATGACCAGTAAGGCCTTGAGGTTCTACGAAGAGCATGGGCTGTTGCCGGCTGCGAAACGCTCCGCCAACGGGTATCGCGACTACGCAAGCGAAACCATCAACAGGCTCGACTTCATTCGCCGCGGGCGCGCCGCCGGACTGGCCTTGGCACAGATCCGCGAAATCCTGCTTCTCCGGGATGCGGGCCGCGCCCCTTGCACCGATGTGCGCGACCTCCTAGCCGGTCAGTTGGCCGACCTCGACGCACAAATCGCCGAACTCGTCGCGCTGCGCGCCACCGTCGCCGATTTCCACGCCGTCGCGGCTGCTGCGGACCCGGAGGCGTGCGACGCCGCCCGGATCTGCAGCTACATCTGAAAGACTGCGCCAGAATCAGCAGTTCCTACGAGAGCTTCGCGAAGGTCCACGTCCTGATCCCAGGTTCTTGACCGCGCAGTTGTCGCCAGGGAGGCTTGGCCTATGGCAACTCGATGCGGCCGAGGCATCGCCGCTGGAGCGGCGCTGGCAGTGCTGACCGGATGTGCGCTGCCGGCAGCGCCGCAAAGCAACGTCCCGGCAAGTTCGACGACATCCGCTGCTTCGGGCGTCCCTTTTGCTCTATTCACGCACTGTGGCATCTACGAGGCACAGGTGCAGGGCTCCTTCTTTGTTGCGGACGAACCGCTGGACGACGGCCACGGCAATCCTCCGACGGGCTGGGGCAACCCCTACCAGCCCGGCATCATGACTGTCGAGGGACAGAGAGCTGTCTTCCATGACGACAGCGGCCACACGGTGACCTTCCACGAACGTGCTGGTGCCACGGGCTTCCTGAGAACCTGCTCTTGAGGCTCACCTTGGGCGGAAGACCCGGGCCTGATAGGGACGGCCGGGACGCCGTTGCCAGAGCCGCGCCGGTAGTCGTGCTGGATGCTGACGCGGTACTGAGTCGGTTCGTTTAGACAATGCTGATATCCACTTGGTGTATCGCGTTGTTGCCGTAGCCCAGGCGGTTCCACTCGGCCCGTTCCGGCTGAGTTTGGCCGGTAAGGTCGGTGGCGCGGGCCCGCGCAGCTAGTGTTCCGGGCTCCGGGACTCTGATGATCAGCTCCCACGGCTGCCAGCCGTGCCGCCTGCGTTCGCCGAGAAGGTTGGCCTCCTGCCAGTCTCCGCCGCCCACGCTGACTTCGACCTGGTCTATCGGAGAGGATCCGGACCAGGCCACGCCGCGGATGGCAACGTCACCCCGCGGTGTCTGGTGGGCGGGCGCGGGCTCGGTGATCAGTGCCCTTACCCGTTGGAGCGTCACGGGCTCACGGACAGGTTCGCCGTCGCGGTCCCATTCATACCAGTACTTGTCGTATTGGTAATGGCCACGGAACGGCCCGTCAAGGAGCTCGATGCCTGTCAGCCATTTGACCGACGCCACGGCATACCAGTCGGGAACGACCAGCCGCAGGGGATATCCGTGCTGCACCGGCAGGGGTTCGCCGTTCATCGCATAGGCCAGCAAAAGCTCGGCGCCGCGGCATTGATCGAGCCGGAGGCTGCGCTCGAAGCGGACGGGACCAATGTGGCCTGCCACGGCTCCGCTGTCGGCGCCGCGGAACAGGACCTCCCGCGCACTTGGCTTCAGACCAGCCAGATCCAGCACTTCCGTCAGCGGCACGCCTGTCCATTCCGCGGTGCTCACCGCGCCCAGGGTCCACTTCTCGCCCTCAATCGGTGGCTCGAAGAGCGCGCGTCCGTTGCCGGCACACTCAAGGGTCACGGTGAGGGTCTGCAAGGGAAGATTGTGCAGATCATTCAGGCTGAGACTGAGCTCCCGCTCCACGAGGCCTCCTACCGTGAGCCGGAAGCTAGAAGGGTCGAGGAGCGGGATGTGAAAGTGATTGCGCACGTAAAAGTGGGCATTGGGCACCATGGCGCCGCTGATCAGCGCGGGAATCAGGGTCTCGCAGTTGAGTGGATGCGCTCGCTGGACAACCAGGCCGGCGTCGATGGCCTGCTGGCAGGCATCCGCGGGATCGATCACCGACGGTGACTCGCCCATGAGCGCATGCGCGGCGGAGTCGCCGCCAGCGACGACGCGAGCCCAAGTCGAGGCGGGGAGGATGTCCAGATGGCCTATCTCCTGGAACACCTGCATGAACTCAAGCAGGTGATTCTCGTCGCTGGCCTCAGCGATTAAGTACAGCGAGTGCTCGGCCTCTACGACGGCCTCGCCTTGGATCTGCACGCCGTACCGTATGGCGTTCGAGCGGCTCAGGTGATTCAAGAACTTGGCCCCAGTGTAGGGGTCTTGCGCGGGGCATCGCTCGGCCGAATGGTGGTGACGGACAACGAACAGAGCCATGGTCATTCCTTCGCTGCCCCCGATTTTACCACCCACCGTCCCGGCCTGGGCTCAGTGCTTCAGCACTTCCTCGGTAGCCGCATTCTGCGGGCGCGCACGCTGAACCAAGAAGTGAAGGTCAACCAGACTTGCTCGAGGTCGGTCCAACTGCGGTCATTATCTGACGCGCCTATCATTGTCCCAGGGGGTGCGGACACTGCTTTGCGGAGGGAAGAAATGAGCCCTGAGCCACAGCCGAATTGGCGCGACCACGGAGTCAAAATCATTCCAGGTTCGCAGCTCGATCCGAATACGCCGCAGACGCCTGGCATGGCAAGGGCGGCGGCAATCACACTTGCCCGGGCGGGGGCCAGCAAACTGTGGGCAGGCACGGTCACTATTGATGCCAATGCCAAAACCGGGCCTCACCATCACGGAGAACTGGAAAGCGTCATCTACGTTGTCAGCGGCCGGGCACGCATGCGATGGGGAGGCAGCCTGGAGTTTGTCGCAGAGGCCGGTCCGGGCGACTTCATTTTTGTTCCGCCGTTCGTACCCCATCAGGAGATTAACGCGAGCAAGACTGAAGTTCTCAGTTGCGTACTTGTACGCAGCGGGCAGGGTCCCATAGTCGTCAACCTGGATATCGAGTCCGTTGAACCCCCGGAAGTAGTCCAGTGGATCGATCCCATTCATCCGGCTCCCTGAATCGACACATGTTGGTGAGTGAAGTGAAGCGATTCCTCG
Source organism: Arthrobacter sp. KNU-44 (assembly GCF_051843155.1). Taxonomy (NCBI): domain Bacteria; kingdom Bacillati; phylum Actinomycetota; class Actinomycetes; order Micrococcales; family Micrococcaceae; genus Arthrobacter; species Arthrobacter sp. KNU-44. Next base: position 4,542,330 of record NZ_JBPXNG010000002.1, on the reverse strand, counting down.
TGATGCTGCTGGCCGCGGCCCTGTGGTTGTGCGGATGCGCCGGTCCGGGAGGTCCGGACGCGGGGCATACCGGTGTTGTCACCGGCGTCGTCCTGACCGCCCCGGTATGTCCCGTCGAACGTGTCGGTCAGGAGTGTCCGCCGCGCCCCGTCTCAGGGGCCGCGGTTGTCGCCTTGGACGGGGAAGCTGTCCGGGGCTCGACACGGACCGACGGCACCGGTGCCTTCCATCTCACGCTGCCTGGCGGTCGTTACGTGATCAAGGCGAGCAACATCGGCGGTTACCATTCGACGGCGACCCAGACGGTGTTCATTTCGGAGACCCCCGTTCATGTCACCTTGGTTGTCGACAGCGGGATTCGCTAAGCGGGCTACTCGGCAGACGGTCGTTTTCGTTGTTGTTTCGTCGCCGCCCGGTGTTCCTTTGCGACCCGGTGCCGGCGCTTCGAGCTCCGGGTAGGTTTGCTCGCCCGGCGGGCAGCCGCTTCGGGAGCAAGACCCTCCGCCACGAGGCGCGAGAGCTTGGCCAGTGCGATTTCGCGATTCCGCAACTGGGACCGCTGCTCGGAGGCAGTCACGGTGATCACCCCGGCGATGAGACGGGGTCCAAGACGCGTGACCAGCAGAAGCCGTTGGTCATCGGAAAGCGCTGCGGAGCCGGCGACATTCCATGACAGTTCAACGCGGCTGTCCGAGGTGTTGACGTGTTGACCGCCTGGCCCTGACGAGCGGGAGAACCGCCAGCCGAGTTCCGACGTCGGAATCGTGAGCGCAGGCGACACTTCGAGATCCATGCTGCAAGCGTTTCACGATATCGGCGGGAACAAAGCCCGCCGCGTGGTTCTCAGCTTCCGGAGGCCTTCGCCGCTTTGATGGCGGCCTTGGCAGCCTGCTTGTTGGCGCGAACTTTTCTCAGCGACTCCGGATCCACGATGTCGGCGACAGAAAGAAAAGCGCTCTCCCGGCCGTATGCGCCGGCAGCTTCGCGCCAACCTTGTGCCTGGAGTCCGCGCTGCTTCCCGAGCAACGCCAGGAAGATTTTTGCCTTTTGCTCTCCGAAGCCGGGCAATTCCTTCAACCTGCGGAGCACCTCCTGGCCGTCGGGCTCGTCCTGGGTCCAGATGGCGGTCGCGTCTCCGTTCCAATCGCGCTGAACGACTGCGGCCAGATCCTGGACGCGGCCGGCCATGGAGCCGGGGAAGCGGTGGACGGACGGCCGCTCCTTGAAGACCTCGACGAAGCCTGCCGGGTCATATTCAGCGATCGCGGCAGGGGACATGGATCCGATACGCGTCCGGATCTTTTCGGGTCCGGCAAACGCAGATTCCATGGTCACCTGTTGGTCGAGCAGCATGCCGATGAGAAGTGCGAACGCGTCATCGCTGAGCAGTTGGTCGGCGGCGGGGTCGCCGGTAATGTGCAGTTCCATGCGCCCATCCTCCCACCTGCTTTGATTCGCGTCATGGTGGCCGACTCAGCAGTCTGATTCCGTCTTCGTCTGTGAGCTCCCCGGCAACTCGCGCCGTTCGAGGGTCTGCCCATAGGGCACGTCCCGGCTGATTGCGACGGTGTACATCGTGAATCCGTGCTGCGTAACAAGGATCCCGTGACGTCGCTCCTTGCAGGCGTGTTCGCGGGCGATTTCGACGGCGGTGTTCAGGTCGTTCTCGATGGTGTCAGGGTCGTGGGCGGTGATTTCCAGGACGACGTCCGAGTGGCGTTTGATCATCGTGGGCTCTTTCTCGGTGGGAAGTACCGGGCTCTCAGCGTCACGGGCTTCCGGGCCGGGTGCGCCCGGGGAGGCGGAAGACGGTGGTTCGAGAGGGGCTGCCCGGCATTCTGTGATGGGGCGGTTGCTGGCCGTAGAGTCCGGCGGGCTTGATCGGCGGAAGGATTTTCCTGCGGATCTGTAGCCAGTGTGGATGATCGGCGGCTCGGGCACAAGTTGAAATGCCGAAAAACTTCGCCGTGTCGGCGAGTTGCATCCGCGGAGGAAATTCCGCGGGAGCGGGTGTCTGGCTGTCCTAGGACGGGGAGGGCCACGCGCCAGAGCTGGCTTGTGCCCTAGTGTCGAGTCAAGACCACCGAGTTATACCGAGGGAGTACCGATGCGAATTGCAGTGACAGGTGGAAGCGGAAAACTGGGCCGGCACGTAGTGCGCCGGCTCAACGGGGACGGGCACCAGGTGTTGAACCTGGACCGTACGGGCGAAAGGAACCCGGGTCTGGCGATTGTCGACCTGCGTGACTATGGCCAGGTACTGGATGTGTTCCTGGGGCTGGACGACCGGCATAGTGGCTTCGACGCCGTCGTACATCTGGGGGCCATTCCAGCCCCCGGCATCATCCCGGATGCTGCCACGTTCGAGAACAACATGCTTTCGACGTACAACGTCTTTCAGGCGGCCCGCCGGGCCGGCATCAAAAAGGTTGTCTACGCCTCAAGTGAGACGGTGCTGGGACTGCCGTTCGACGTCGACCCACCGTATATTCCGGTGGATGAGGAATACCCGGCCCGACCGGAAAGCACCTATTCGCTCGTGAAGCATCTAGAAGAGCAGATGGCCATCGAGTTGACGCGCTGGGATCCCGAGCTGAGCATCGTGGGGCTGCGGTTCTCCAACGTCATGGACGCGGAAGACTACGAACGGTTTCCGTCCTTCGACGCCGACGCCAGGCTGCGCAAGTGGAACCTTTGGGGTTACATCGATGGCCGCGACGGGGCACAGGCTGTGGCCCGGGCCCTTGAAAACGGCAAGCCGGGGTTCGAAGCATTCATCATCGCGAACGCGGACACGGTCATGAGCCGGTCCAGTGCCAGTCTGGCTGCGGAGGTGTTCCCCGCCGTGAAGGTGACCAAGGATCTAGAAGAGCACGAGACTATGCTTTCCATCGACAAGGCGAGGCGACTCCTGGGCTTCGAGCCTGAACACACTTGGCGCACCTACCATTCGAACCGCACCACCCCCGTCGAGGATTGAGGAACAGCATGCAATTCCGCACTTTGGGCAACAGCGGCGCGGTGGTTTCCAACTATGCGCTCGGAACCATGACATTCGGGGCCGAGGCTACCGAGGAAACGTCCCACGCCATCCTGGACAGCTACGTCGCGGCCGGCGGCAACTTCATTGACACCGCCGATGTTTACAGCGCTGGTGTATCGGAAGAGATCATCGGCCATTGGCTGGCCGCACGGACCGATGCGCGGGACCGCGTGGTGCTGGCCACCAAGGGCCGCTTCCCCATGGGGACGGCGCCGAACGACGTCGGCACTTCCCGACGCCACCTCACGCGGGCGTTGGACAACTCGCTGCGCCGCCTCGGCGTGGAGCAGATCGACCTCTACCAAATGCACGCGTGGGACCCCATCACACCGTTGGAAGAGACGCTGCGGTTCCTGCACGACTCCGTCAGCAGCGGCAAGATCGCCTACTACGGTTTTTCCAACTTCCTGGGGTGGCAATTGACCAAGGCCGTCCACGTCGCCAAGGCCTTTGGCTGGAGCGCACCGGTGACCTTGCAGCCGCAGTACAGCCTGCTGGTCCGCGAGATCGAATCGGAGATCGTTCCGGCCTCGCTGGATGCTGGAATCGGGCTGCTGCCGTGGTCTCCCTTGGGGGGCGGTTGGCTCTCTGGCAAGTACAAGCGCGACGTGCCGCCCACCGGTGCGACCCGCCTTGGTGAAAACCCGGAACGCGGCATGGAAGCGTGGCGGGCCCGCAACGACGACCCCCGCACTTGGGACGTCATCGGGACAGTGGAAAAGATCGCAGGGGACCATGGCGTCAGCGCCTCCCAGGTTGCCCTGGCCTGGTTGGCGGACCGGCCTGCCGTGACCTCCGTGATCCTCGGCGCCCGCACCACCCCGAACAGCTAGCAGACAACCTGGCTGCGGCAGACCTGGAACTCAGCCCCGAGGAAACCGACCGGCTCACGCAGGCCAGCCAACCGCGCGTCGGCGTCTACCCGTACGGTCCGATGGCGCAGAACCAGCGCAGCCGGAAGATCGAGGATGGAAGATAGAGGTCCATTGCCCACGAGGCGGGACAGGCGTTGAATGTGGCTTATGGTCGACTGGGTCCTGATCTCCAACCTCGGCACCGCTCTCGGTACGACCGTTCTTGCCGTCGCGACATTCATTTCCACGCGCTCGGCCAACCGATCGGCGCGGCTGGCCGAGCGCGCCCTGCTGAATGGATTGCGCCCCATCCTGCTGCCCTCCAACTGGTCTGACGCCCCGCAGAAGGTGCGGTTCATGGAAGGCAAGTGGATGGTGGTGCGCGGTGGCCATGCTGCTCTCGAGATCAGCGACAACGCCGTGTACCTGTTGATGTCTGTGCGCAACGCCGGTGCGGGAGTGGCGATCCTGCACGGTTGGCACCTTCCGCCGGACTCCAGGGCTCCGTTGTCACCGGTGGAGGAGTTCCACAGGCTGACCCGGGACATCTACGTCCCGGCCAACGACGCCGGATTCTGCCAGGTCGCGATCCGGGACCCGGAGTCGGCCGACTTCCGCAACGCAACTGCGGGAGCGGCCGGCGAGGGCTTCGCCGTCGACGTGCTTTACGGAGACGCTGAAGGTTCGCAGCGCGTTGTCTCCCGCTTCTTCATCACCCCGGGACCCGCGGGGCACGACGACGACGTCGATTGGCTGCTGATGGTCTCGCGCCATTGGAACCTGGACTTGCCGGCGCCACGCGGCTGAGTCCGGGTACGACGCCGGACGTGTCCCGGCGGTCCTAGCCGGCTTCGCTCTGGATGCGGTCCCTGACGCTTTGGGGCATGGTGGAGCATGCGTCGTTGTCGGAGCGCTGGTCGGCATGGCTGTCGGCGGTGTCCGTGATGCCGATTGTCGCGACGGCCCCCTGCCATCCGCCCAGGCCAACGAGCTGCCGGGGGACCCAGACGTTTGCAGCCCCATTCACGAGGTTCCACACCGCGGGGTCGACGCCCGTGCCAAGGTAGATGCCTCCGTTGGGGTCCCTTTTGACCAGATCCGGCAGTGGGAGGACGCCCATCAGCTGCGCCGACTGGTAATCGGTCATGTTCCACGGCGGCGTTCCGAAGTAGTACCAACTGGCAGCACAGACGCCGTACAGATGGGGACCGAACTGGGCATAGTTCAGATAGAGCTCCAAGGTCCGCTGAGGGCTCAACGTGTAACTGAACTGGGTTGCCAGGACGGCTTCAATGCCCTTGCGCACGGCGTTTTGGTCATCCCAGAGGAAAATGTTCTTGACCAGCTGCTGGGGGATGGTGGAACCGCTCGGGTCGGGCTTTCCCTGGAAATACGCCTGTGCCCTCGCCTGGAGGTCTCCGAGGTCGAAGGCCCCGCTGCGTGTGCCGAGCTGTTCGTCTTCATGGGCGATGGTCGCCGCCAGCAAGTGCCGGCTCATGTGGTTGATCGAGACGAACTGGTAGACGTTCGGCTCACCCGCCTCCAGCATGTAAGCGGTACGGGTCGGGGTCACGCCCATGCTGAACATGAAGGCAATAATTTGGACCAGAACGAGCGGGGCGATGAGCGCCAGGAGGAGTTTGCGGCGCCACTTCCGTTTGGATCGCTTGGCCTTTTTGGCGTCTTGGGGAACCGGCTGCGGGGCCGGATCCGGCTCCGACCCGGGCCGCGCCGACCCGTCTTGCATTGCTCTCCCTAGCTCGGAAGGGACAGGCACCGGGTAGCTGATGACTTTTGCACGCGCCGGTTCCGGGCGGCCCGCTGAAGGGCGGCGCCCGGGCTGCGGACGCCGAGGGGAGGTCGGTGGTGTGGGGGTGTCCATCGGTCTGCCTTCGCTTCTCGTCCCGCGCGATTACCCCCGGGAGGGGTAGAGGATGGCACGAAAGTCTACCGGGCCTTGCTGGTTGTTCCGTTCAGCCAAGTAGTCCGGTCCCCATCCCTTAGGGTGCGGGGGAACATTGTAAGTACACTTACCGAAGTCATCACGAGCGAATATCGGAGCGGCAATGACTTCTGCACGGACCTTTGAATCGATTGTCATTATTTTCAATCCCAACAGCACCGGGGATGCGCGCAGACTGGCTGAGGGTCTTCTCGGCGAGCTGGAGGGTCTTCTTAGCTACCCGGTGGACATCAGGCTTCAGCCGACCGCCCATGCCGGTCATGCAGTGGAGCTGGCACGGGATGCTGTGAGCGGCGGCGGGGACGTGCTGGTGGTTTCCGTCAGTGGTGACGGCGGCTACAACGAGGTGGTCAACGGTGTGATGCAGGGAGGCAATCCCCGGGCCGTGTGCGCGGTGCTGGGGGCGGGCAATGCCAATGATCACCGGCGGAGCACCGGCACCCAGCCGCTGGGGGAAGCGATCGCCGCGGGCAGGGTGCGGAGCATCGATTTGCTGCGTGTGCACGCAGGCGGGGAAGCGGATTCGCCCGGGGAGTACGCGCACTCCTATGTCGGTTTCGGGCTGACGCCGGTGGTGGCGATGGACTTGGAAAAGGGCGGCAAGGGGGCCCTGAAGGAAATGGTCTCCGTGATTCGGACCTTCTCGAAGTTTGAGCCCTTCGACATACGCCTCCCTGACGGCACGCGGCGCAGCCTGGACAGCCTCGTCCTCGCGAATATTCCGGAGATGGCGAAGTATGCCACGCTCAGCGACGCGGACGACAAGCTTGCTGACGGCAAATTCGAAGTGGTCGTCTTTGCCCACATGCCGAAGTGGCGGGTCCTCTTGACCGCGCTGCGGGCCGCTACGAAGGGGCTGGGGGACCAGCCCAGCGTGAGCAGCTACTCGTTCACCACCCTCAAGCCCCTGACATACCAGATCGACGGTGAAGTGAAGTCCGTTGACGCGGACATGCCGGTCAGGATCGAGTGCGCCCCGGCAGCCCTCTCCACCCTGGGGTAGGAAGGCGCGGGACCTTGCCTGCCGCTAAGCATGCTGATTAACTCAGAGGCGAAGCGCCGGACTGGCGCTACCCTCGATTGCAAAGGAGACGCACCATGGGACTTCTCGCTTTTCTTCTGCTGGGCCTGATCGCGGGCGCCATCGCAAAGGCCATTCTTCCTGGAAGGCAAGGCGGCGGCTTGCTGCTTACCCTTCTTCTGGGAGTTGTCGGGGCGTTTCTAGGTGGCTGGATCGGATCCCTTGTCTTCGGTGGCGGACTGGGAGACTTCTTCGATCTGAGGACCTGGCTGCTGTCCATCCTGGGAGCCATCATCGTGCTGCTGATCTTCGGCGCTTTCAGAGGACGTCGGAGCAGGGTCTAGACGTACTAGGCGCTTGCGACGTCGTCGATCTCGAAAGCTAGTAAGCGACGAGCCGCCGCCGAAGGGACACCGTCCCCAAAGCGAGTCCGACTGCTGCCGTCGCCAGCAGCACCGCGAGGTCCCGGCCCAGGTTGTCGGTCGATTGGTAGAAGATCGCGGCCTCCAAGGCATCCACCCCGTAAAACGTCGGTGTGAAGTGCGCTATGGCCTGGATCCACTCCGGCAGGAACGCGGCAACACTGATTCCTCCGCTGAGGAAAAACAGGTAGATCGAAAGGTTGATGCCGGCCCCGGCAACGGCTGAGAAGCGCCGCAGTGCACCACCCAAAGCCGTGCCGAGCCCAGCGGCCGCTAGCGCGATCAGTCCAATCGCGGCCAGCGCCGGCAACCAATACCAGCCGGCAGGCCGCAGGACCCCAAAGGCGAACGACAAGACCAGGACAACCGCCGCCACGAGCATGGTTGTTACCCAGCACGCCAGGATCTTGCCGGCGATGAGCGACCCGCGGCCGATCGGCGAGAGCAACAGCGCTTTGATGGTCAGGTCTTCGAACTCGCGGGCGGCGGCCAACCCGCCATTGACGATCCCCATGATCGTGAGTAGGAGCACAAGGATCGGCACGAGCTGAAACTGGACCAGGTCGACGTCGTGCGGCCTCAGGTCCGATTCGGCGACACCGACCATGATCGGCGTGTCCGGCTGGCCGGCATAGAAGTTGGTAATGGCAGCCGGAACTGACCGGCGCAGATCGTTCGTGAAGTCGAGGTTCAGGTTGTTGATCCGCACGCTGACGGGGTCGGGCCGCTGTGCCCGGTAGTCGTCGTCGAACGTGGCGGGTACGGTCACGACCGCCGCAACTTGGAGCGTGTCGAGCAAGTGAGTGGCCTCAGCGGAAGTCGCCCGCTGGACGCGGAAGACGTCCGAGGCCTCAAGGATCGTGACGAGTCGCTGCGCCTGCGGCCCGCTGTCCTCAACCACCAGAGCGACCGGGTTCCGGCCGACCGCCCCGGCCACCACGAAGATGATCAGCAGGAACGCGACGGGCGGCAGCAAGCTGGCCAGAATCGCCGACGGCGTCCGGAACCAGGTCAGGATGTCTTTCGCCGCGATGGCGAGTACGGCACGTCCGGCGGCCATCAGTGCCTCGCCTCCCGCCGGCCGAACACGAGGGCCGCGCACCCGATGGCCGCCAAGCTGAAGGCTGCCAGCACGATGGCGTCCACAGCCAGGCCTTGCGGGGCCGTCTGGTAACCGTGGAAGGCGTGCTGGAAGGCGGCGATCGCATAGGTGAGGGGCGATATCGCTGCGATCCCGCCGGGGATGGCGCCCAGCCAGTTCGCCGGCCCGAACGGTCCGCTCAGGAAGAACAGGGGAAGGACGGCCGCGATGGATAAGGGGATTGCCTGTTGCCGGCGGCGGACCAGGGTCCCGACGAGGACGCCGAGGGCGAGGAACGCCGCCAGAATCAGGAGTCCGAAGCCCAACACCTCGAAGGGATGGAGCGGATGGACCCCGATAAAAAGGACCACGACGACGAGTAGCAGCAACGCGGACGCCGCCGCGAGGACTGCGGCTCCCAGGACCTTGCCCACCCCGATGGTCAAACGGCTCACAGGCGCCAGCGCGAGTTCCTTGATGGTCCCGAGTTCGTAGTCCCGCGCGGTATTGACGCTGCCTTGCAGTTGGGACGCGAGCATCAGGCCGGCAACCATGATGCTCACCGCGAGATACGGAATGTAGCCCGTGTCCTGGGCTTGGACGTCGGATTCGCGGGCGGTCACCACCACCTGGTCGGGGAAAGCGTCCGCGTAGAAGGACGTGATGGACAGCGGAACGGCCCGCCGGATGTCGTTGGTGAAGTCGACGTTGAGGTTGTTGACTTCCACCGGAATCTCGATTCGCGCTCCGGCGGTGAGGGCGGCGTCGAACTCTTGTGGCACGGTGACGACGGCGACAATGCTGCCGGAGCGGATCTCCCGTTCTGCATCGGCCGGGGACGCGGTGTGGATGATGAACGAATGCGCTCCGTCCATGGCCTGGACGAAACGTTCGGCCAGCGGTCCGTGGTCATTCATCACGACGGCGATCGGTGCCTGGCCGCCGCTGATCGCGAAGAGCAGGAAGAGAAGCAAGAAGTTAATCGGGATCAGGACGCCGATAATGGCGAAGAGCGGCTCGCGGAGGGTGAGGCGGATGTCCGTCGCCGCCACGGCCCGGATCACACGCAGGTCATGGCGGAGGCTCATTCCCGGAGCTCCTTGCCCGTCAGGCTCAGGAAGACCTCGTCGAGGCTCGGTTCGCGGCTCTGGATCTCCTCCAGGCTCATGGACCCGACGACGGCGGTCACCACTTTGCCGGTGACGTCGGCACCGCCCTCTACACTGACCTTCAGCGAGCCGTCGGAAGCAATTGCCGAGACAACGCCGGGGAGCGCAAGGACCTTTCGAACGATGTCCTCGCCGGGCGCCGGATGTGTGCGCATTTCAAGCACGGTGTCACCGAAGCTGCGCCTCAGTGTGGACGGCGAATCGAGCGCCACCAGCCGTCCCCGGTCGATGATGGCAAGGCGATCGCACAAGACGTTTGCTTCCTCAAGGTAGTTGCTCGTGATGAGTACGGTGGTGCCGTGATCCTTGAGCTCGAGGATCCGGTCCCAGAGGGCATGCCTGCTCTGCACGTCGACTCCGAGGGTCGGCTCGTCGAAATAGAGCAGCTCGGGTTCGTGAAGCAACGCCCGGACCAGGGCAAGGCGTCGTTTCATACCGCCGGAGAAGGTGGAAACGCGGCTCTTCCGGCGCTCCACCAACTGCGCAAGCTCAAGTAGCGAGGTGATCTTCCTATCGAGACCATGCTTGGGCACGTCGAAGAGGTCGGCATGAAACCGGAGGTTGGCATCGGCCGTGAGTTCCTCGTAAAGCGCGTTCTCCTGCGGTACTGTCCCCAGCGAGCGCCGGATCCCGCGCGGATCCTTCAGCAGGTCGATGCCCAGGACCCTGACCGAGCCGGAGCTTGGGCGGCTGAGGCCGCTGATCATGTCGATGGTGGTCGTTTTGCCGGAGCCGTTGGGCCCGAGAAGGCCGAAAATCTCCCCGCGCTCCACCTGCAGGCTGAGGTCGTCGACGGCGGTAAGGGAGCCGAATCGCTTGGTCACGCCTATGAGCTCAATGGCCGTTTCAGTCATGCCTTTTCCACCCCGAACAGCGGGAGGGGAACGCGGTCGCGATCCGATGCGCAGACTTAATTGGCGGCGTCACGGCTCCATGATGGGGCGGTGCCGAACAAAATACAAGCGCTCCCGCTGACTCATCGAAGTAGTGGCAAGGAGTGCGGCGAAGCCCGATGCGCCCATCATGGGGCGAGGAAATTACGGGAAATTGTATACAGTAGTCAAAAGACGGAGTAGGGTGATGGATATCACGCAGTACGGCTGGCTACCCTGCTGCCCCAACACACTGAAGGAACCGCAATGACGCGCACCACCCGATTCAGGGCACTAACACTTTCCTTGGCCGCCATAACGTTCGTGGCACTGGCAGGCTGTTCCGAGGGCGCGAGTACGACGACGTCCGGTACTCAGAGCCCTGCCATCGATACCACCGCGGTGAAAGCCGTCATCGACCAGGCGAAGGCGGCGCCTTCGTTTTCCGCACCGGGTCCGGCTTTCGATGCTTCCAAGGCCAAAGGGAAAGTCGTGGCCAACATCAGCTTGAACAGCACAGTTCCGTTCAACCAGATTGTTGACGCAGCGATGGGAGACGCGGGCAACGCTGTCGGAGTGAAGGTGGTTCAGTTCACCAACCAGGGGCAGGTGTCGCAATGGATCCAGGGAATGGATAGCGCCATCGCCCAAAAGGTCGACGCGATCGTGCTCGAAGGCTCACCTGACCCGAAGCTGCTCGGACCGCAGATTGCGGCGGCAAAGGCGGCGGGGATTCCTGTCATCAGCACCCACCTTTACGACGAGTCCTACATCGGTTCGGCAAAGAAGGATCTTCCTGATGTGACGGCCTTCGTGGACGCGCACCACTACCGGGCGGGGACGTTGATGGCCGACTACGCGATTGAGCAATCGGGCGGTCATGTGAACGCCTACTTTGTCGCCTCCAACGAAGTCCAGCCCAGCGCCGGAATCGCGTCCGCATTCAGCGACGAACTCAAAGCCCGCTGCCCTGACAGTTGCAAGGCCAAGGTGGTGAATATCCCGATTTCGAACTGGGCGACCGATGTCCCCACTCAGGTCCAGGCTGCGCTGCTCAGTGACCCGACCATCAACTATGTTGTCCCGGTCTTCGACGGAATGACTCCATTGCTTGGCACCGGCATCACCCAGGCTGGTAAGACAGACAGCGTCAAGATAGTTGCCTACAACGGAACAGCTTCGGTACTGAGCATGATCCAGGCGAAGAACCTGGTGGCAGCCGAGATCGGCGAACCCCTCGAATGGCTGGGATGGGCCAACATGGACCAGGTCCTTCGCGTCCTCACCGGAACGGCCCCGCTTGCTAGTGAAAAGACTCCGTTGCGGCTCTTCGACGCAAGCAATGTCAATGAGACTGGAACACCTGCGAACCAGAAGAACGGTTACGGGGATCCGGCGAAATTCCAGGACGGATACAAGACCCTCTGGGGCGTGAAGTAATGCCAGCCGTTCTGCAGATCAGCAACCTGGCCAAGACCTTCGGCGGAGTCAAAGCGCTGCAAGGAGTTGACCTCACAGTCAACGCAGGCGAGATCCACGGGCTTCTAGGCCAGAACGGTTCCGGGAAGTCCACGCTCATCAAAGTGCTCGCCGGCTTCCACGAACCGGATGCCGGTGGCCGGTTGCTGGTGAACGGAAACGAAGTCAGGCTCCCGCTTGCCCCCGGAGACTACAAGGCGCTGGGGATGAGGTTCGTCCACCAGGATCTAGGCCTCATCTCCAGTCTGAGTGTTCTGGAGAATCTATTTCTCGACGAGATCTCCACTGGAAACTCCGCGGGCATCCGCTGGAGGTCCTGGCGCCGGATCGCCAATGAGCTGTTCAGGAAGTACAAGGTCGAGTTAGATCCTTCTGCTGCGGTCAGCACGCTCCGGCCTGTCGAACGGGCGCTGCTGGCGATTGTCCGGGCGGTTTCCGGTGCGCCCCGCAACGGTCTTCTGGTCCTTGATGAGCCAACGGTGTTCCTGCCGCAGGATGACACGGAGATGCTCTTTGATCTGACCCGCAACGTCGCTGCGGGCGGGGCCGGCGTGTTGTTTGTCTCGCACGACCTCGAAGAAGTGAAGCGCCTTACGAACCGATTCACCGTATTCCGGGACGGCCGCGTGGTCGGCAACGGCGCGACGGAGCAGACCAGCCGCGAGGAATTGGTCAAGTTGATCGTAGGCCACGAACTCAAGGCCGTGTCGCACCGCAGTGCCGCGCAGATCGCGGCCACCAAGCCAGTCGCGGTCATTGACGGGCTCAAGGGTGGCCTCGTCGCCGAGGCATCCTTCGCCGTTCATGAGGGAGAAATCCTCGGCGTGACAGGTTTGTCAGGATCCGGATTCGAGGACGTTCCCTACATTCTGTTCGGCGCGGCCAAAGCCGAAACCGGGACACTGGCCCTGAACGGATCGCCCGTTCGTTTGCGGGGCCAAAACCCTACCAGCGCCTTCCGGTCAGGCATGGCGCTTGTTCCGGCCGACCGGCCTCGCGACGGGGCGATTCTTTCCCTCTCGGTCCTGGACAACGTCAGCATGCAGACCATGGACCAATTCCAGAAGGGCCCCATCCTTCGCCGATCCCGCATGCGCGAGGAGGCCAGGAAGGTTCTTTCCGCCTTCCAAGTACGGCCCAATGATCCGGCCCTGCCTTGTTCAAGCCTGTCAGGCGGCAACCAGCAAAAAGTACTTATGGCCAAATGGCTCCAGACTCGACCGTCACTGCTGATGGTCCATGAACCGACACAGGGCGTCGACGTCGGCGCCCGCGAAGAAATCTTCAGCGTATTGCGGTCAGCGACCGCAGAAGGGATGGCTGTGCTATGCGCGAGCAGCGACCACGAACAACTGGCATTGATCTGCGACCGCGTCCTGGTATTCAGGCAGGGACGGATAGTGGCGGAATTGACCGGAAGCCACGTGAACAAGGAAGAGATCTCGGAGCAGTCGTACGCAGTGGACCAGGACGCCCAACCGGCGGAGGCCTCATGACCCTTCTCAAAGGCGGGGGCCGGCTCAGCCTGGTTCAGCGCATCGCACTGCCCGGGGCATGGCTGTTGCTCATCATAGGTTTCGGCATCGCCAATCCCCACGTCTTCCTGACCCCGGCGACGTTCCAGACGATGTTCGGCTCCCAAGCCGTCCTCCTGGTCCTGACACTGGCCTTGATCGTTCCCCTCACCGCAGGCGACTATGACCTTTCGGTCGGTGCCGTGCTCACGCTGTCGGCCATGATGATCGCTATCCTGAACGTCCAATACGGCTGGCCCATCTGGGCCGCGATCATGGCAGCCCTCGCGATGGGCCTGCTGGTCGGCTTCCTCAACGGCATCATCATGGTTTTCTTCGGGATTGAATCCTTGATAGTCACGCTCGGTATGGGTACTCTGCTCGGCGGAATCACCCTCTGGGTCAGCAACTCCGCAACCATTTCGGGAATCTCCCACACGCTGGTCGACTGGGTCATCGTAAAACGCTTCGGCGGCATCTCCTTGGCGTTCTTTTACGCCATCGGCTTGTGCGCCCTGCTCTGGTGGATCATGGAATACACTTCAGTCGGACGCCGGCTGCTCTTCGTCGGGCGCGGCCGGAACGTCTCCAAGCTCAGCGGTGTCCGCGTCGGTCGCGTCCGGGTCGGCGCGCTGATGGGGTCCTCGACCCTGGCTGCTGTGGCGGGAGTCCTCTACGCCGGGACTTCAGGCGGCGCCGATCCCACCTCAGGCACGAACCTCCTGCTCCCTGCTTTCGCAGCGGCGTTCCTGGGTGCGACGAGCATCATGCCCGGCAGGTTCAATCCGTGGGGGACCGCCATTGCCGTGTACTTCCTGGTCACCGGAATCACAGGTCTGCAGTTGATGGGGATCCAGTCCTACGTTCAGCAACTCTTCTACGGCGGTGCCCTGCTTGTAGCGGTCGCCTTGTCCCAGCTGTCCCGACGCCGCGTTCCATTGGACAACGGATGACGCGCGTCATTGAAGCTGCAAAGGATCTGCTCGCCGTTCTCGAAGCAGAGCCTTCAGCGGACACCGTGGAGGACATGATCGCCCTTCAGGCACTGGCGCTGGGGAACAAGACCGCTGTCGTGGTCACGCTCACCCGACCGGCCCAGCACAACGCCCTGACCCTCGCCGGCTGGCAGCGCCTGGGCGCGGTCTTCACCGATCTACGCGATGACCCCGCCGTGCGGGTCGTCATCGTGAAGGGCGCCGGGGGACGAGCCTTCGGTGCGGGCGCCGACATTTCGGAGTTCCCGGCACAGCGGCTAGGGACCGCCGCAGCAGACCGCTACAACGCAGCGATCGCCGTGGCCCTGCAGGCGATCCAGTCCGTGCCCTTTCCGGTGATCGCCATGATCGATGGCCTGGCCGTCGGCGGCGGATGCGAACTCGCAACCGCCTGCGACGTCCGCTTGGCCAGCAACGGCTCGCTTTTCGGTATTCCGATCGGCAGGCTCGGGGTGACGTTGGGGCTCACCGAGACACGCGCCGTCGCCGGCCTCATTGGAGCCGCCAACCTCAAATACCTGGTCTACAGCGGCGCCCTTGCGACGGCGGACCAGGCCTTGGCCTGGGGTCTTGTTCAAAAGGTCGTCGAGACTGGAGAACTCAGTGCCGAGACCGCCCGCTTGGCATGGAACATCGTCGAAAGCTCGGAAGTCACGATGAGGGCTACCAAACAGGTAACGGCCCTCGCCGCCGACCCGGCGGTCACGGATGGGCATGAATTGATCCGGGAACTGCACGCCCAGGCCTACGAGGGAAACGATCTCCGCGAAGGAATCGACGCCTTTCTCACGGGCCGGACCCCGAATTTCACTGACGGAAGGATCCCCGCTCATGGCCGCGCTTGACGGTTTGAAAGTCATTGACCTTACCCGCTATCTTTCGGGTCCGACGCTGACGATGCTTCTGGCTGATCTTGGGGCCGACGTCATTAAGATCGAAACCCTCCCGACCGGGGATCCGGCCCGCCAGTCCGGCCCGTTCCACGGGGATGAAAGCGTCTACTATCTCGCTTCGAACCGGAACAAGCGTTCGTTTGCCGTGGACCTCCGCCAGGCGGAAGGCCGGGACCTGCTGCTGGGGCTCATCGATGACGCAGATGTCTTCGTCCAGAACTTCCGTCCGGGAACGGCCGAACAGATGGGTCTGGGCTCCGAACTGCTTCGGGCCCGCAATCCGCGGCTGATCTACGTCAATATCAGTGGATTCGGTACGAAGCCGCCAGGGGACGCGCTGCCCGGATTCGATCAGACGGCACAGGCGATGTCCGGCCTCATGAGCGTAACGGGTACGCAGGAGACCGGCCCGTTGCGCGTGGGGATCGCCATCAGCGATTCGGCCACGGGTGTCTTCGCGGCCGTGGGCGTACTCGCGGCGCTGCACGAGCGCGACCGCACGGGCTCGGGTTCGGTCGTTGAATCCTCGCTGATGGAGTCCACTCTGACACTGATGTCCTACCAGGCCCAGAAGTATCTCAGCCTTGGAATCGTTCCGGGACGTGACGGGAACGACCATCCGATCATGTTCCCGCAGGGGACGTTCAAGACCCGGGATGCCTCGGTGACCCTCGCCTCGGGGAACGAGAAGATGTGGCGGCGTCTCTGCGCCGTGTTGAACCTGGATGGCCTGGCCGAGGACGCCAGATTCGCCGACAACGCCGGCCGCATGGCCAACCGCGTCGAACTCCGCCGCCTCATCGAGGATGCCTTGGCGGAGCGGGGCGCGGAAGAGTGGATCCCGCTCATCAACGACGCCGGAATCCCCTGCGGACGGGTGCTGGACCTGGAGCAAGCCCTTAATCACCCGATTACTGCGGCTTTGGGCATGGTGCAAACGGTTGAACACCCTGAACTGGGTACCATGAAAGTGCTTGGCCAGGCTGTCAAGGTCCAGGGCAGCGAAGACGGCTGGCTGCGCCGCCCCGCACCGATGCTGGGCGAACACACGGTGGAAATCGCGGCCGAACTTGGCGTCCCGGCATCCGAAATCACCCGCCTGATGGAAGCCGGCATCATCACGGGTCCGGTCCACGTCCACCCGGACCCGGACAGGGCCAGCAATGGCGGACTATGAACCCGACACACGATCAGGAGACACCATGAGTGCTGAAGCAACGGCCGGCACGAGCAAAGTCCTGGTCCCGACCATGGCCGACGCCGTCGTCCAGCGGTTGAGGGCCCTGATCGTGTCGGGCGAGTTCCGTCCCGGGGAACGGCTCGTTGAGGAACGCCTGTCGGAAATGTTCGGTGTCAGCCGTCCTCCGCTGAGGGAGGCCTTGCGGATACTTCAACGGGACGGACTGGTCCAGAGCCTGCCCCGCCGGGGCTTCATCGTCATCCCCATCACGGCCGAAGATGTCCGGGAGATCTATTCTCTTCGCTTCGCCCTGGAGCGGATGGCCGTGGAACTGGGTATGCCCGTCCTGGACCGGAGCCGGCTTCAACCCATGCGCGATGCGCTCGAAGACATGCGGGTCGCGGCGGAAGAAATGGACGATGAAGCTGCGGTCCAGGCCAACAGCCGTTTCCACCTTGCCTTGGTCTCCCTGCCGGGCCACAAGCGGCTCATCAATACCTACGAAGGACTCCGCCTTCAGCTCGAACTGTGCATGGGGTACAACCTGAAGTTCCGTGAACAGATGTTCGGTGACCGCAAAGACATGCACCCCCGCCATGCCCAATTGCTGGAAAGCATCGAAACGGGTGACAAGGAAGCCGTCTTGTACGAGATTGCCCATCACGGCAACGCGTCTCTCCTTGAAAATCTCGATGATCTGATTGGCACTGGAGGGTGACCACCACCCCGGTGACCCTGCGCGATCTCGCTGCGCAGGTGCGGTCGGGACACTTGGCGGGTGACGCCCTTGTGAAGTCTGCGGTGGAGCAGATCGAACGCCGCAACGGCCCGCTTAACGCCCTGGTCTCCAGTCGAAGCGCCGATGCCCTGGCAGAGTCCGCTCATGCGGACTGGACCCACCGTCCGCTTGCCGGCATTCCGTTCACGGTGAAGGACATGCTCGCGACGGCAGACCTGCCGACCACCTGCGGATCCAGGACTCTTGAGGATTGGAGCGCTGGAGTCGACGCAACTGCCGTGGCCAGAATGCGTGCCGCCGGCGCCGTCCTCATGGGCAAGTCCAATTGTCCGGAGTTTGCCCTGGGCGTGGACACGAACAACGAGTTGTTCGGCAGGACGTTCAATCCGCTCGGAGAGTGGACGCCTGGGGGATCCAGTGGCGGTGAAGCCGCCGCGATTGCCGCCGGAATGTCATTTGTGGGCCTCGGGAGCGACTACGGCGGCTCGATCCGTTGGCCGGCCCAGTGCACCGGACTCGTCGGTCTGCGTCCAACGGTGGGGCGAGTCCCCAGATCGGGGGAGCAGCCAACCCTTCCCGGCGCCGATCCGCTGGGAGTGGAGGCATTGTCCTTCCAAGACGCAGTCCAGGTCATCGGCCCGCTGGGCCGGAGCATCGATGACCTGCACACAGCGCTTTCCGTCATCAGCGGCCCGGACGGCATCGACCCGATCGCAGTCGACGAGCCTCTCGGGGACTACCGCGAAGTGGACCCGCGTGACGTCGAAGTCCGCTGGGGTACCCATGTTGGCAACGTCCCGGTGGACCCCGAGGTTGTGCGGACCGTCCTTTTCGCGGTCGAAGCACTCAGGTCATTAGGAACGCGCGTCCAGGAGGGCCTGCCCGATGCCGTCAACGACGGGCTTAGGGTCTATGACCTGCTCCGTGCCGCAGACGCCATGGGCACCATTGCCGCCGTCAATACTGCGCGCCCGGGACTCATTGGCGCCCCGGTCCGGGCCATGCTTGAAAATCGGACGGCGCCCGGCAGGGCCGAACAGGCCGAGCTGTGGGAGCACCGCAACAAGATAGTCGCCAAGCTTCGTCAGTGGCTCACCGGGGAGCGGGCCCTCATCCTGCCTGTGAGCGTTGACATTCCCCGGGACCTGCGCGGAGATGTAGCGAACTTCCCCTTGCTGGCGCCGAGCCGGGCCATCAGCCTTTTCGGCTTCCCGGCCTTGTCAGTGCCCGTCGCCACGGCCCGCTCCGGAGCGCCCATCTCCGTCCAAGTCGTCGCGCCACGTTTCAGGGAGGACCTCGCACTCGCGATCGGCGCGGCGCTGGAACAGGCGTCCGGTTGGGGGCGCACCAAAACACTGAAGAACAGGATTCCGGATGCGAACTGACGTGCATGTATGCCAGATGCGAACCCCTGCCGATGTCTCGGAGATCGCCAAGCTCTTCGACGCCGGAACCATCGATCCCGCCGACGTCGTCGCCGTCGTGGGCAAGAGCGAGGGGACCGGCCTCGGCCGGGACGTCGGCCGGGAGACCGCCGACCTGGCAATCCGGACACTCCTCGCCCGGCGGACCGGATGCAGCCCGGCTGAGATCGCTGACCGGGTCTGCATCGTGCTTTCCGGCGGCAGCCCCGGGGTGATCACGCCCCACGTTGCCCTCTTCACGCGGACAGCCGACCCTGCGCCGAAACCGCACAAGGGCAGTCCGCGCCTCGTCGTCGGGCTGTCGCATTCCGAGGAAATCCTCCCCGAGGAAGTCGGGCGGATGGGCCAGATCTCCAAAGTCCGGTCGGCCGTCAGCGCTGCCATGCAGGATGCCGGGCTGACGGATCCGTCCGATGTCCACCTCGTCCTCGTCAAGGCGCCGTCCCTGACCGCCGAGTCGATCGCCGACGCGAACGCCCGTGGCCACGAAACTGTCACCAGGGACGTCTCCATCGGAGCCGAGGGTGCCATCTGCTACTCCAACGACGGATCGGCGCTTGGCGTCGCCCTCGCTTTGGGTGAGGCAGAAGACGTTCAAGTACACGATTCGATGGTCCGCAGGGACTGGTCGGTGTTCTCGGACGTCGCCATGACTTCTTCCGGGGGCGAGAAGACTCATGCCGAAGTTCTGTTGCTTGGGAACTCAACCGACTCGTCCAGCCCACTGCGTATCGGGCACCGATCAATGCGGACCATCATCGACGCATCTGCCGTAAGCGGTGCCCTCGAATCCGCAGGAATAGGTCCGGGCTGCGACGTCAGCGAAACCTCAAAAGCTGTTGTGTACGCCTTGGCCAAGATGATCATGCCCGAAACAGCCGAGCTGGACGGCCGACGCATCACCATGCTGGACGATCAGGTCGGGTACCACGTCGCCAAGGCAATGGGAGGCTTTCTCCTGGCCTCGCTGACCGGCCACACCACAGTATTCGTCAGCGGTGGTGAGCGAAATTCACATCAAGGTCCTCCCAATGGCAACCCGCTGGCCGTCATTGTGAAGGCGACGGAATAGCGGAACAAAGGGCTCGCTGCTGTTGCACCCTGTCTACGCATTGGGGCCCATTTCAAAGGAACCGATATGAACTCGCCTGAAAGCGCTAATAGTCCCGAACTGACCTGCTACTTGGGAGAACGAGCAAACGGAGGCCCTCCCACGAAGGCAGATGGTTTCGTCACCGA
The DNA here is from genome assembly GCF_051843155.1 of Arthrobacter sp. KNU-44. NCBI lineage: Bacteria > Bacillati > Actinomycetota > Actinomycetes > Micrococcales > Micrococcaceae > Arthrobacter > Arthrobacter sp. KNU-44. The sequence goes on along the minus strand of NZ_JBPXNG010000002.1, from coordinate 4,522,442 downwards.
TTGGGCGGGCCTTCATGCCGGCGAGCAGGTCCAGGTGTACCGGGATGCAGAGATGTTGACGGCGGGAACCGTGGACGCAACCATGCCCGACGGCACCGGTGTCTGGCTCATGCAGCACAAAGGACTCGGTCGGCGCCTCTATCTCCGATGCGAAGACCTTCGAATCGCGAGGCCTCGATATTCATAGGCCGGACGCTGCGTGACTAAATGACGGCTCGTGCGCGCAATCCGAACGTGGAGCGTGGAGGTGCATGTGAACTGACTCACAAGGCTGCAACCTGCTCGCAACCCTCCCGCCCCTAGGCTGAGGCCAACGCTCCATCGACCTGCTCGCAACGGGGACTCGCGATGGTTGGGTTTCGGCCCGGGCGCCCAAAAATAATGCTCCATTTGCTCCACGCTTTAACGACGCAAGGATTTCGCCAATGACGACGACAATGCAAGCAGCCGTAGTAACTGAATTCGGTCAAGACCTTCAGATCCAGTCCCTTCCTCTTCCTGTTCCTGGCCGGGGGGAAGCGCTGGTGAGGGTCTTGACCACCGGTGTGTGCCACACGGACCTGCACGCCGCGGAGGGGGACTGGCCGGTCAAGCCTTCACCGCCGTTCGTGCCCGGCCATGAAGGCGTGGGTGAAGTGGTTGCCCTCGGTGAGGGCGTCACCGACCTCGCCGTCGGAGACCTCGTGGGCAACGCCTGGCTTTGGTCCGCCTGTGGCGATTGCCAGTTCTGCCGGACTGGGTGGGAAACGCTGTGCGAGGCCCAGAAGAACGCGGGCTACAGCGTCGACGGCTCCTTTGGTGAGTACATGCTGGTGGACAGCCGGTTCGCCGCGAGGATTCCTGAAGGTTCGGACCCGGTGGAAGTTGCCCCGGTGCTGTGCGCGGGAGTCACGGTCTATAAGGGATTGAAAATGACGGAGGCCAAGCCCGGCCAGTGGGTCACCATTTCCGGGATCGGCGGCCTGGGGCACATCGCCGTCCAGTACGCGGTGGCCATGGGCCTGCGGGTTGCCGCAGTGGACATCGCCGACGACAAGCTCGCCCTCGCCAAGAAGCACGGCGCCGAGCTCACGGTCAACGCGCTGCACGAAGATCCGGCGGAAGTCATCCAGCGGGAAACCGGGGGCTGCCATGGTGTCCTGGTCACGGCGGTGCATCCTTCGGCGTTCGGGCAGGCGATCGGCATGGCCAGGCGTGGCGGGACCATCGTCTTCAATGGGCTCCCGCCGGGCGACTTTCCTGCGCCGATCTTCGAGATTGTGCTCAAGGGCCTGACCGTTCGTGGCTCGATCGTGGGAACACGCCAGGACCTTGAGGAAGCGCTGGACTTTTACGCGCAGGGCAAGATCCACCCGACCGTGTCCACGAGGGAGCTCTCCGAGGTGAACGCGGTCTTTGACGAAATGAAGCATGCCAAGATCGACGGCCGCGTGGTCATCAAGTACTGATCGAATTCAGCCGCGAAGGAAGCCGGGACTTCGGCTCATTCATCTGCAGTGCCCCTGAACGGTCCCGCGATGGTCGAGGCCGTTCAGGGGTCTCCGCACCCAGTTCATGGGGGTAGTGGTCGGCGGCCGACTGTTCGCACAGGCAGTAAATCGTGTGCATTTCAACAGAACAGCTTAGTGAGACCTAAGGAGCTTAGCTATGTCCAACGCCCGCACCGAAGCATCGTACAGGCCACCCCAGCGCGGCGATGCCCTCGAAAATCTTCTCCATGAGAACCGGAAGTTCGCGCCCACTGCCGAGTTCGCCGCGGACGCGGTGGTCGGCGCCGACGTGTATGAGGAGGCGGCTGCGGACCGTCCGGCGTTCTGGGCGAAGCAGGCCCGGGAGCTGCTGGACTGGGAGACGGACTTCAGCCAGGCCCTGGACTGGTCCGAGCCGCCGTTCGCGAAGTGGTTCGTCGGCGGGGAAATCAACGCCGCGTACAACGCCCTGGACCGGCACGTGGAGAACGGGCTCGGGGACCGGGTGGCCATCCACTTCGAGGGCGAACCCGGCGATACCCGCTCCTACACCTACGCCCAGCTCACCGACGAGGTGAAAAGGTGCGCGAACGCGTTCGAGTCCCTCGGGGTGGCGAAGGGGGACCGGGTGGCCGTGTACCTGCCGATGATCCCCGAAGCGGTGATCACGATGCTGGCCTGCGCCCGGATCGGGGCCGTGCACTCGGTGGTGTTCGGCGGGTTCTCCGCCGACGCCCTGCGTTCCCGCATCGATGACGCCCAGGCCACACTGGTGGTCACCGCGGACGGCACCTACCGGCGCGGCAAGCCCAGCCCGCTCAAACCGGCCGTGGACCAGGCCCTCTCCGCAGCGGGCCACACCGTCCGGAACGTCGTGGTGGTCAAGCGCAACGGCCAGCCCGTGGACTGGCACGAGCGCCGGGACCAGTGGTGGGAGGACACCGTCGGCGCCGCCTCGGGCGAGCACACCGCCGTCGGGCACGATGCCGAACACCCTTTGTTCATCCTGTACACCTCCGGGACCACGGGCAAGCCCAAGGGCATCCTGCACACCACCGGCGGCTACCTCACCCAGACCGCCTACACGCACAAGGCGGTCTTCGACCTGCACCCGGAAACGGACGTGTTCTGGTGCACCGCCGACGTCGGCTGGGTCACCGGCCACTCCTACGTCGCCTACGCACCCCTGGTCAACGGCGCCACCCAGGTCATGTACGAAGGCACCCCGGACTCCCCGCACCAGGGCCGCTGGTGGGAAATCGTGGAAAAGTACAAGGTCTCCATCCTCTACACCGCCCCCACGGCGATCCGGACGTTCATGAAATGGGGCCGGGACATCCCGGCAAAGTTTGATCTGTCCTCGATCCGGGTCCTGGGGTCCGTGGGCGAGCCCATCAACCCCGAGGCCTGGATGTGGTACCGGGACGTCATCGGCTCCAACGCCGGCAAGAACGGGGAAAAGAAGGCCCACCCCGCCCCGATCGTGGACACCTGGTGGCAGACCGAGACCGGCGCCCAGATGATCGCCCCCCTGCCCGGAGTCACGGCGACCAAGCCCGGCTCCGCGCAGGTGGCGCTGCCGGGCATCGCGATCAACGTCGTGGACGAGGCCGGGGAGTCCGTCCCGGACGGGCACGGCGGCTACCTCGTGGTCCGCGAACCCTGGCCCGCGATGCTGCGCGGCATCTGGGGGGACCCCGAACGGTTCAAGGAGACCTACTGGTCCCGCTTCGAGGGCATGTACTTCGCCGGGGACGGAGCCAAGAAGGACGACGACGGCGACATCTGGCTCCTGGGCCGGGTCGATGACGTCATGAACATCTCCGGGCACCGGCTCTCCACCACCGAAATCGAATCCGCTCTCGTCTCCCACCCCTGGGTCGCGGAGGCCGCCGTCGTCGGAGCCTCCGACGAAACCACCGGCCAGGCCGTCGTCGCGTTCGTGATCCTGCGCGGGGACGCAGTAAACGACGGCGACGCCACCGTCGCCGAACTGCGCAACCACGTCGGCAAGGAAATCGGCCCCATCGCCAAACCCAAGCACATCCTCGTGGTCCCCGAACTGCCCAAGACCCGCTCCGGGAAGATCATGCGCCGCCTCCTCAAGGACGTCGCCGAAGGCCGCGAACCCGGCGACGCCACCACCCTCTCCGACCCCACCATCATGGCCCAGATCGCGCAGTCGCTGAAGCCTTCGTTGTAAGATCGCACCACAGATGGGCCCTGCCGGATTCCCATGAGGGAATCCGACAGGGCCGATTACTGTTCCGGGATCACTGATGCCGATGGTTCCAGGACTACCGTCCGCCGGCGATGGACACCCTGCTTGGGCTTTCGATGGCGCCCATTAGTTTGTCGGTGACATCCTCGATCCCGCCGTGGCCATCAACCTTTCTCAGTATGCCGCGCTCGGCATACTTGGCCACTACGGCTTCGGTCTGCTCGTGGTAAAGGTCCAGCCGGTGGCGGATTATGGCTTCGTTGTCGTCGCTGCGACCCGTCTCCTTCGCGCGGCCCAGCAGGCGGTGGACCAGTTCGTCGTCATCGGCGGTCAGTTGCAGGACGACGTCCAGTTGTTGCCCGCCCCTGGCGAGGACCTGGTCCAGGTAATCAACCTGCGCCGTGGTGCGGGGGTAGCCGTCCAGCAGGAAGCTGTCCTCGACGTCGTCCTGGCAGAGGCGGCTGCGCACCATCTCGTTGGTGATCGTGTCGGGGACAAAGTCACCGGCGTCCATGTACCTCTTGGCTTCGATGCCAAGGGACGTCCCGCCCTTCACATGGGCGCGGAAGATGTCGCCGGTGGAGATCGCCACGACGCCGAGGCGTTCGGAGAGACGTTCCGCCTGCGTGCCTTTACCGGAACCGGGCGGGCCAATCATCAGCATTCTCGTCATTCAAGTTGCCTTTCGTTGAGTCGTTGTTGAAAGCTCGCGGGGTTGTCCGTCAGGCTCTAGAAGAAGCCGAGCTTGTTTTCGGAGTGGCTGACTAGGAGGTTTTTGGTCTGCTGGTAGTGGTCCAGCATCATGGCGTGGTTTTCGCGGCCGATACCGGAGGACTTGTAGCCGCCGAATGCGGCGCCAGCCGGGTAGGCGTGGTAGTTGTTGACCCAGACGCGGCCGGCCTGGATTTCCCGTCCTGCCCGGTAGGCGACGTTTCCGTTGCGGGACCAGACGCCGGCTCCTAGGCCGTAGAGGGTGTCGTTGGCGATACTGATGGCGTCGTTGTAGTCCGTGAAGCGCGCGACGGAGACCACCGGGCCGAAGATTTCCTCCTGGAAGATCCGCATTTTGTTCTGGCCCTCGAAGATGGTGGGCTGCACATAGAACCCGCCCGCAAGGTCGCCGTCAAGCTCCGTCCGTGCACCGCCGCTGAGGATCTTTGCGCCCTTTTCGAGCCCGATGTCGATGTAGGAGAGGATTTTCTCCATCTGGCCTACCGATGCCTGGGCACCGATCTGTGTATTGGTGTCCAGCGGGTTGCCCTGGATGATTTTCTGCGTCCTGGCCACGGCGTCGGCCAAGAAGGAGTCGTAGATGCCGTCCTGGACGAGGGCACGGGACGGGCTGCTGCAGACTTCGCCTTGGTTGAAGGCGTACAGGGTGAAGCCCTCGAGCGACTTGTCGTAGAAGGCGTCGTTGGAGTCGGCAACGTCGTTGAAGAAGATGTTGGGGCTCTTGCCGCCAAGCTCCAGCGTGACCGGGATCAGGTTGGCGCTGGCGTACTGGCTGATCAGGCGCCCGGTGGAGGTCTCGCCGGTGAACGCGATCTTCCGGATCCGCGGGCTGGAGGCCAGCGGCTTTCCCACCTCGGAGCCGAAGCCGTTGACGATGTTCAGCAGGCCGGCCGGCAGCAGGTCCGCAATGAGTTCCGCCAGGACCAGGATGGAGGCCGGGGTGTTGGAGGCGGGCTTCAGGACGACGGCGTTGCCGGCGGCAAGGGCGGGGGCCATCTTCCACACGGCCATGAGGATCGGGAAGTTCCACGGGATGATCTGCCCCACCACGCCGAGGGGCTCGTGGAAATGGTACGCCGTGGTGTCCTCGTCGAGCTGGGACAGCCGGCCTTCCTGGGCGCGTATGGCGCTGGCGAAGTAGCGGAAGTGGTCCGCCGCGAGCGGGATGTCCGCATTAAGGGTTTCGCGGATGGGCTTGCCGTTGTCCCAGGACTCGGCGACGGCAAGCATTTCGAGGTTGGCATCGATCCTGTCTGCGATCTTGTTCAGCACAGCAGCCCGCTCAGTGGCTGATGTCTTTCCCCACGCCGGTGAAGCCTTGTGCGCGGCGTCCAGGGCGAGCTCGACGTCCGCAGCGGCGCCGCGAGCCACCTCGGTAAATTGCTTCCCGTTCACCGGGGAGACGTTCTCGATGTATCGGCCGGTAGTTGGAGCCACCCATTCTCCGCCGATCCAGTTCTCGTAGCGGTCCTTGAACTGGACCTTGGATCCTTCTTGGCCGGGCTGTACATAAACAGTCATGGTCACTCCTCTGGAAAACGGACGTCTTCGTCCTGGCCCCCATGCTAGGGGTTCAAAGGTTGCGACCAGGCTGCAATGGGCCCTGCCCTACTGAAGCTGGGCACTAACCCAGCTTCCTTGCCGGACGTGACCGCTCGGCGCGAATGGCGGTTGCAGCTTCCGTCAAAGCTGCGTAGTTGTGCCCGCTGATGAAGGCGTCACAATAGGGCAGCGCCGCGGCCATGCCACCCGCCAACGGTTGGTAGTCCGCGCCGGCTTTCCTCGGATTGACCCAGACGATCCGGTAGGCGAGCCGCCGCAGCCGCGCCATCTGGGCGTCCACCAGTTCCGGCGCGTCCTGTGCCCAACCGTCGGAGAGCACCACAATGACCGCACCCCGGGCCAAGCCGCGGCGTCCATGGCCGTCGATGAAGTGCCGGAGGCTCTCCGCGAGCCGGGTGCCGCCCGCCCAGTCAGGCGCGGCGGCGGCTCCCAGGGCCAGGGCTTTGTCTGCGTTCCGGTTCGAAAGCTGCCGGGTGAGCCTGGTCAGCCGCGTGGAAAACACGAACGCCTCGGCCTGGGCGCCGGCTACTGCGCCCTGCAGCAGGGAAAGGAACACCTGTGTGTACGGTTCCATGGAGCCGGATACATCGCACAGGAACACGAGGCGGCGCGGACGCTGACGACGCCGGGCATAGACCAAGGAGCCTGCGTCGCCCCCGGTGCGCCGTGCCGCGCGGATGGTGCGTCGGAGATCGAGCTTCGCGCCGCTGTGCGCGCCTTGTCGTGTCCGGCGGCTTCGGCGTTCCGGAGTAGCCAGCACGATCCGCCGGACCAGCTGGCGCACGTGGGCAGCTTCTTCAGGTGTCAGCTCGGCGAAGGACTTCTCATGCAGGTGCTCGTCAGCCGAGGCCATGGCCAGGATTGCCTCCAACGCGGGTGAGCTGGCCTCGTCGTCGCTCCCTACTCCAGGGGCGGCGACGGGTGCCCGCGACGCCGGGACGTGGCCGTCGGCATGAGCCGGCCGTTGTTCGCCGGGAGCCGCTCGGGCGCGCTCCGCCGCTCCGATCGCCGGTGGGTTATTGGCATCGCCCCGGGTCTCTGCCGGATCGGGCATCCCGTCGAATGCGGCCGAAAAGACGGCGTCGAATACCGGCAGTTGTTCGTGCGAGGAGACGAGCGCCACCCGGCACGTCCAGTACAGCGGCTCACGGGCAGCAGGGGGAACGATCCTCAGCGCCTGCGCCAGCCAGGCCGTGCGGTCCGGGGAGCTCGGGAGTCCAGCCCGGCGCAGCGCCGTACTGAACCCCACCGCCAAAGCCGCCGCATCGACGCCGGCCAAGCCATCCCTGGGCGCATAGTCAGTCATGGCCGCCGGCCACCCATGCCGGTCCGCGGGCCCAGGCAATGTCCAGATCGTCGCGATTCTTCAAGACCGAACCCCACGTCTGTTTCACCGCAACCGGATCCAGCCGGTCGACGCCAAGCACCGTGAGGGCGGACACCCAGTCGATGGCCTCCGCGATCCCCGGGGGCTTGGCCAAGTCCAGGGACCGCAGCCTCGTGATGGCCGCTGCGGCATCCAGGGCGAGCGGCTCGGCGCTCCCGGGAACCTTGCGGCGTACGATAGCGGCGATCCGTTCGGGCCGTGGGTAGTCAATCCAGTGGTACAGGCAGCGCCTGGTTAGCGCGTCGTGTAGGTCCCTGGTCCGGTTGGAGGTCAGCACGACGACGGGCGGGTGCGTGGCGCGGATGGTGCCGAGCTCGGGAATCGTCACCGCTGCCTCGGCCAGAAGCTCGAAAGTGAAGGCCTCGAACTCGGCGTCGGCCCGGTCGATCTCGTCCAGCAGGAGGACGGCCGGGCGCGGACCTGGATGCTCGATCGCCTTCAGCAGCGGGCGGCGCAGCAAGTACTGTTCCCCGAAGAGATCGGCCTCCTCTACGTGGATGTCCCGGACTTCAGCCAGGCGGATCCCCAGGAGTTGGCGTTGATGGTTCCACTCGTACAGGGCCTCGCCCACGTCGATGCCCTCGTAGCACTGCAAGCGGTACAGGGGAGTGCCGAGCACCTTGGCCAGCGCCTTCGCTGCCTCGGTCTTCCCGACGCCGGCCTCACCCTCCAGCAGGATGGGTTGTGGCAAGCGGATGGACAGGAACAAGGCGGTCGCCAGTCCGACGTCGGCGAGGTAGTCGCCGTCGTCGAGGGCGGACATCAACGCGGAGACGTCCGGGACAAGGCGGCGCACTTCGTCTTCGGCACCCGCGCGCACCGGTCCGGCGGCCGGGGGTTCACGACGCGGTGGCATAGTGTTCCGGATCGGCGAGGAAGGCCCTCCTGCAACCAGCGGAACAGAAGTAGTACGTCGTTCCGGCGTACTCGGCGTGCAGCGTAGATTCCACAGCCGCGACGCTCATGCCGCAGACAGGGTCCACGGCACTCGCGGGCTCGGTGCTCGCGGGCACCGGATCCGCCGCCGCAGTCTCCGGTCTCGTAGCCTGTACAGCCCTGCCAAGGTGGCGCACGGACACAAGCTCGGCCAGGATCGACAGTGCGATCTCGGCAGGCGTGCGGCCGCCCAGCAGCAGTCCGGCCGGGCTGTGCACCCGCGCACGCTGGCCGTCGTCGACGTCGAGCGAAGCCAGGACCGCGGCGCCGCGCGTGCGGCTGGCGACCAAGGCGACGTACGGCACCCCTAGCCGGAGTGCGGCCTCCAACGCGGGCTCCTCGTCCCGGCCCTGCGACGCGACGATGAGGGCGGCGTCGTCGGCCCGTGGTTCCGCGGCGGTCCCGTTGGTGAGTTGCATGTCCAGGTCGAGGATGGCGCCCAGGGCCCCCAAGGCCTGTGCCACGGGGGTCGCGCCGACCACCACTACCCTGGGCGCGGGCATCTGCGGCTCGAGGAAAATCTCCACGGCGCCGCCGCTGAGGCAGGGATTTGCGACCTCCACGGCGCCCTCCTCGCGGGTGCGGGACGGCTCGCCGGGGACTACGCGCAGCAGCAGGGGTTCGTGCTTGGTCAGCGTCTGCAGTCCGTATTCGCGCACTGAGGCCTCGACACACGTGCCGCCAAGGAACCCGTCGATTTCCCCGTTGGCCAGCACCAGGGCGGTGTCCCCGGCATGGGCGCTGGTGGGATGCTGCGCGCGCACTACGGTGGCACGCACAAAAGGTTCCCGGCGTTCCACAAGTTCCTGCGCCCTCGCCGCCAAGTCTTCTCCGTGCAGGGGCATGTCACACCGGTGGCCTGGCCCGGCCCTGCATGGCCTCCCACACCCGGGCCGGCGTGCACGGCATATCCATGTGGGTCACTCCATACGGTGTCAAGGCATCCACGATGGCGTTGACGATGGCCGGCGGCGATCCGACCGTTGCGGATTCGCCGATGCCTTTGGCGCCGATGGGGTGGTGTGGCGACGGCGTGACGGTAAATCCGGTCTCCCAATCCGGGACCTCCATTGCCGTGGGGATGAGGTAGTCCATGAACGAGCCGCTGAGGCAGTTGCCTTCCTCGTCGAACGCGATGATTTCCATGAGCGCCATCCCGACGCCGTCGGTCAGCCCGCCGTGGACCTGGCCCTCGATGATCATCGGGTTGATCCGGGTCCCGCAGTCGTCCACCGCGATGAAGCGCCGGACCTTGACGTGGCCGGTCCCGGCGTCGACGTCCACGACGCAGATATAGGCGCCGAATGGGAACGTCAGGTTGGGAGGGTCATAGGTCACCTCCGCGTCGAGGTTGCCGTCAATGCCTTCCGGCAGGGCCACGGTGCCGTGCGCGCCGAAGGCGATCTCGGCGATTGTCTTGCCGGCGCTCGGATCGCCCTTGACGAACCAGCGGCCCTTTTCCCATTCGAGGTCCTCGGGCCGGGTCTCAAGCATCGCGGCGGCAATGAACTTCGCCTTTTCCCGGACCTTGCGCGCCACCAGCGCCACTGCGCCGCCGCTGACCGGCGTCGAGCGGCTGCCGTATGTGCCCAGGCCGAAGGGCGTCTGGTCCGTGTCGCCGTGTACGACGTCGATGTTTTCCGGCGGGATGCCGAGCTCCTCGGCCACGATCTGGGCGAAAGTGGTTTCGTGGCCCTGGCCCTGGCTCTGCACCGAGATCCTGACGACGGCCTTGCCGGTGGGATGGACGCGGAGTTCGGCGCCGTCGGCCATGCCGAGTCCGACGATGTCGAAGTGCTTGCGCGGTCCGGCCCCGACGGTCTCGGTGAAGAAGGAGACGCCGATGCCCATCAGCTCGCCGCGTTCCCGCTTTTCGAGTTGCTCGCGCCGGAGATCCTCGTACCCGGCCATCTGCATGGACAAGCGCATGGCAGGCTCGTAGTTGCCCGAATCGTAAACCCAGCCGGTCTTGTTGGCATAGGGGAACTGTTCCGGCCTGATGAAATTCTTCAGCCGAAGCTCTGCCGGATCCATCTCCAGTTTCCTGGCCAGGATGTCCACCATGCGCTCCACGAGGTAGACCGCTTCAGTCACGCGGAAGGAGCAGGCATAGGCCACGCCCCCGGGCGCCTTGTTGGTGTAGACACCCGTGACCTTGCAGTAGGCCGCCTGCAGGTCATAGCTCCCGGTGAAGATGGAGAAGAAACCGGCCGGGGTCTTGGTGGGCTGCGCGGTGGCATTGAACGCACCGTGGTCTGCCAGCACGCTGGTCCGGACTGCCAGGATCTTGCCTTCCTTGGTGGCCGCGATCTCGCCCTGCATGATGTAGTCGCGGGCGAACGACGTCGACATCAGGTTCTCCGAGCGGTCCTCCACCCACTTCACCGGCTTGCCGGTGACAATCGAGCCGACGACGGCCAGGACGTAGCCGGGATAGATGCCCACCTTGTTGCCAAAGCCTCCGCCGATATCGGGGGAGACGATCCGGATCTTGTGCTCTGGAATGCCGGCGACTATTGCGTACAGGGTCCGGTGGGCATGCGGGGCCTGGGTTGTTTCGTAGAGGGTCAGCCTGCCGTCGATCGGATCGAAATCCGCGACGGCGCCGCAGGTTTCCATGGGTGCCGGGTGCACGCGCGGGTACACGACTTCCTGGGCGACGACGACGTCGGCCGCGGCGAACACCGCCTCGGTTTCAGCCGCATCGCCGATCTCCCAATCGAAGATCCGGTTGTCCGTCCTGCCCTCGATATCGTCCCGGATGACCGGCGCGCCGGGGTCGAGGGCGTGCCGGGCATCAATCACTGGCGGCAACATGTCGTATTCGACGTCGATGAGCTCCAAAGCGTCCCTGGCGGCGTAACGGTGCTCGGCGACGACGAAAGCGACCTCCTGGCCCTGGAAGCGGACCTTGTCGGTGACGAGGACTGCCTGGACGTCCGCCGACAGGGTAGGCGCCCACGCGAGGTTGAGGGCCTGCAGGTCCTTGCCGGTGATGACGGCGAGGACCCCGGGATGCGCCAGCGCTTCGGTTGTGTCTATTGAAACGAGCCGGGCATGCGCAACGGGTGCGCGCAGGATTGCTCCATGCAGCATGCCGGGGAGCACGATGTCGTCGAGGTAATTGCCCTTTCCGCGGACGAACCGCGGGTCCTCTTTGCGCTGGAGGCGGCCGAACCCGATCGGGCGGCCCGGGTCTCCGGCCGCCGGGTTGGGTGCATGCTCCTGGATGGTGGTCATGCCGTCACCTCTTCCGCGACGGTCCCTCCGGCACCGCCGTCTTCCGTCCCGGCGTCCGTCTCAGAATCCCAACCGGGCGGGTGGGCGGCGGCCCATTGCACCGAGCGGACGATCGTCGCGTAACCGGTGCACCGGCAAATCTGGCCCGAAATGGCCTGGCGGATCTCGCCGTCGTCGGGATGCGGGTTGCGGTCCAGCAGTGCCCTGGCGGTGAGCATCATGCCCGGAGTGCAGAATCCGCATTGCAGGCCGTGTTCCTCCATGAACCCCTGCTGTACGGGATCGAGCGTGCCGCCGACGGCCAGCCCCTCGACAGTCCGGATGTCGTGTCCATCGGCCATGGCTGCCAGCACGGTGCACGATTTCACCGGCTGGCCGTCCATCAGGACCACGCAGGTTCCGCAATTGCTCGTGTCGCATCCCCAGTGCGTGCCGGTCAATCCAAGGTTTTCGCGGATGAAGTGGACCAGCAACACGCGGGGTTCGATCTCCCGGGTGACCTTGTCCCCGTTGACCGTCATGCTGATCTGCATTGCTTTCAGCCTTCCTGTGCACCTGCGGCGCGCGCACAAGCGCGGCGCAGGACCCTGCGGGTGAGTTCGTCGGCCAGGTGCCGTTTGTAGTCGACCGGTCCACGCTGGTCGTCCACTGGGTGGCAGGCGGCGGCCGCGATGCGGGCGGCCTCGACGAACAGGTCTTCATGCGGCTGCCGTCCGCGAAGCACGGCCTCGGCTTCGGAGACGGTGCCGTCCAGCCCCACTGCCGTCAGCCCGATTGCGGCCTCTTCCACGGTGCCGTCTGCGGAGAGCCCGACGGCGGCCCCGGCCGCGACGATTGCCCAGTCACCCACCCGGCGTTCCACCTTTTCATAGGCGCTGCCGGAGCGCGGGCGGATCGTGAAGCGGACTTCGTACAATAGCTCGTTCTGCGCCACGGCCGTTTCGTAGGGACCGCGGTGGAAGTCCGACATTGCGACGATCCGTTCGCCGTCGGGCCCGCGGATCACGGCCTGGGCTCGCAGGACGTCGCAAACAGTAGACAGGTCTTCGGCCGGATCCGCCTGGCAGAGCGAGCCTCCGATCGTGCCGCGGTTGCGGACTACAGGGTCCGCGATCACCTGCTCGGCGTCGTGGATTATCGGAAAGAGCCTGGCGACGTCGCTGGACTCAAGGAGCGCTGTGTGGCGGGTTAATGCGCCCACACGCAACTGCTCACCTTCCCGGCGGATAAATTCCAGTTCCGTCAGGTCGTTGATGTCGATCAGCCATTCGGGCCGCGCCAGGCGAAGCTTCATCATCGGCAGCAAACTGTGCCCGCCTGCAATGATGCGCGACTCGGGACCGTGGCGTTCGAGGAGGGCCAGCGCGTTTGCGACGTCGCTCGCGCGCTCATACTCAAATGGAGCCGGAATCTGCATTGTCCACCCCTTAGGGCCAGACGTCCTGCACCTCGTAGGACGCGGACCTATGATCAGTCTTGTCCGCGTCATTCTGAGTGTCAACATGGTCAAGGGGGCCAAGATCGCGGCCATTTCGGCTCGCAAAAGAATTTCCCAAACAGTGTCCTTTTCGCGACGTCCCGCCCGTCGTCATGGTGTATCAACCGATAAGAAGGAGTCATCGTGGAGTACATGCTTTTCATTTGCAACGACCCGGCAGCGCCGGAATATGTCCCCGCCGAGGACAACATCGTGGAATGGGTGGCCGAGATGGAAGCCCGGGGAGTGAGCCGTCACGGTGACCGGTTGCGTCCCGTCGAGGACGCGACCACCGTCACGGTGCGGGCGGGCGAGGTAGTTGTCTCGGACGGACCGTTTGCGGAGACAAAGGAGTGGATCGCGGGCTATGACATCATCGCCTGTGCCGATCTCGATGAGGCCATCGAGGTGGCGTCCAAGCATCCCATGGCGAGATTCGGCAAGATCGAGATCAGGCCTGTGTGGCCGCTCGGGCTGTAGCGGTTCGCCGCGTGACCGGCGTCGATGATGGTGGGAGGGACGACGTGACACCGGGACTGACGGACGCCCGGACCGCCGTCGAGGCCGCCTCCGCCGAAGAGACCGCCCGCATCACCGCAACCCTCATCCGTGTGACGGGCGACTGGAGCCTGGCGGAGGATTGCGTCCAGGACGCGTTCGCAAAGGCGTTGGTCGACTGGCCGGAGCACGGCATTCCGAGGAATCCCGGGGCGTGGCTGACCACCGTGGCCAGGAACCGCGCGATCGACCGCATGCGCAGTGCGGCCAGTGAAAAGAAGGCGGTCCGTGAACTCGCGATCATCGCCCAACTCGAAGGCCTGGACGAAGCGATCACCAGCGATCCCGGCGCGGAAGACGACCGCTTGCGGCTGATCTTCACTTGTTGCCACCCGGCTCTCCCGCTCGACGCGAGGGTTGCCTTGACCTTGCGCACCGTCGCGGGGCTGACCACCGGCGAGATTGCGCGTGCGTTCCTCGTCTCGGAAGCAACCATGTCAAAGAGGCTCGTCCGCGCGCGGGCCAAGATACGGGACGCAGGAATCCCGTATCGGGTGCCGCCGCCGGAGCTGAGGGCTGAACGCACGTCCGGGGTCCTTGCCGTCCTCTACCTCATGTTCAACGAAGGCTATTCGGCCACCGGCGGCGAATCATTGATCCGCGAACCCCTTGCCCGGGAAGCGATACGCCTCAACCGCTTGCTCGTTTCGCTGCTCGCCGGTTCCCCGCAAGAGCCGGAGGCCCTGGGCCTCCTGGCGCTCATGCTGTTCCACCATGCACGGCGAAGCTCGCGAACAGACGCGGCGGGGGACTTGGTGACGTTGGAGGAGCAGGACCGTAAATCGTGGGATCCCGCTGAAATCGCCGAGGCCGTCGCGCTCCTTGCCCTTGCCGAACGGCTCGGCATTTCACGCCCTTCCCGGCCGGGGAGCTACCGGGTCCAGGCCGCCATCGCGGCGTGCCATATGACCGCCAGCAACTCAGGCAACACAGACTTCGCCAGGGTGGCCTTGCTGTATGACTCCCTTGCGCGGATCGCTCCGTCTCCGGTCGTCGAGCTCAACCGGGCTGTCGCCGTCGCAATGTCCCAGGGGCCGGAGGCCGGTCTTGCCCTCATCGAGCAACTTGACCGAACCCGCTCGTTGGAGGGGTACTACCTCCTGCCTGCCGCGAAAGCGGACCTCCTGCGCCGCCTGGGCAGAAGCTCGGAGGCCCGGGATGAATACCAGAGGGCCCGGGAGCTCGCACCATCCGAGGCCGAGCGCCGTTACCTTGGCAAACGCCTTGCGGAGACTGGTTCTGCGTCCTCGTCCTTATCTGGAGCCAAGCGGAACAGCCACACGACCCCCGCCGTCAAGGAGCAAAAATGAAACACCTCTTGCTGATTCAAAACAACTTCGACACCTGGAACGCCCTGCCTGCGGACCAGATCGAGGCGATCATGCAAGCCCATGCCTCGGTGCAGCAGGAACTCAGGGCCTCCGGAGAGTTCGTGGAGGCACATGAGCTGGGTGCGGAAGCGAAGTTCGTAAGATGCAACGGCGACGGGCCTACGGTGACGGACGGTCCGTTCATCGAGACGAAGGAAATTGTGGCCGGCTACTACGTCGTCGACTGCAAGGACATGGACCGCGCTGTGGAAATCGCCGGCAAATTCGGAGAGGCCAGGCTGTGGCCGATCGAGGTGCGACCCATGGACCCGTGAGCGATGCTGAGAGCGTTGACACTGTTCTGGGCCGCGAGGAGACTTTTTCTGGGGATGCCTCGCCGAAAGGAGCCCCAGATGTCATGGCACGTCGAGGGTACGTATTTTGAGAATTGCAATTGCGACATGGTTTGCCCGTGTTCCACTTCCGGGCTGACCGCACCGGCTGATAACGACCGCTGCAACGTGGCCTTTGCCTTCCATGTGGACACCGGTGAGGTGAACGGTGTCGACGTCGGAGGCCTGACGGTCTGCCTCGTCGTCGATACGCCTGCCCTCATGAGTGACGGTGGTTGGAAGGTCGGTGTCGTGATGGACGCCGCAGCCTCCCCGGAGCAGGCGGAAGCGCTCGGTGGTGTCTTCGGTGGCCAGCTCGGCGGACCGATGGAGGGCCTGACACCGTTGATCGGTGAAATGGCGGGAATGGAGTCGCTGGAAATCGCTTACACCGACGACGGGCGCATGCACCAGGTCCGCGTTGGCAGCGCTGTCGACATGGCTGTGGAGGACTTCGTGTCGCCGCTGGATGCCACGGGACTCGGAGTGAAAATCAGCGGGATAGGATTCCCGGCGGACACCTTGGCGGCCGGCACGTCCAGCACGGCCCGCGTGGACGTGTTCGGGATGACGTGGGATAACGCCGGAAAGAACTCCTTCTCGGCTCCCTTTGCCTGGTCGGCCTAAGTACCGCTTCTTGGCCTTCAGAGACGGCGGACTGCGTCAACCGGGACGCTCGCTCAGATATATGGGCAAAAGCAAGGACGCTCGCTCACGTCATGTGAGCGAGCGTCCGCCGAAAACGCCCTAAAGGTGAGCGAGCGTCTGGGTAGGGAACGGCGCACGGCGGGACGACAGCGGGAGGGGACTGCCGCCGTCGGGCACTGACGGACCTGTCGCGGTACGTCAACCCGGATGCGCGCTCATATACATGGCAAAATTCCAGAACGCGCCGTTCTCTAAGGCATGTCACGCAGCTGGTCCCGGCCCTGCTGCCGACCGCGCGCCACAGGAGTAGCGTTTGCCTTGGCTGAGGATAGGGGTCCACATGAGCTATAAGTATCGAACCGTCAGGGTTCGTGGCACCGAGTTGGTAGGAACCATCGCCCGAAAACACGGCAGCGCACCGGAGATCTACGAAACCTCGAAGGACGCGAACACATCGGTAGTTCCCGTGTTTTTCCAGGCGACCGGCGAGATCCGATTCTTCGACAGGTCAGTCCTGGAAGACGTCGTGACGCCGGCCAGCTAGCAGCAGTTGCGCCTCTCGGAACTGACCAGAGACGTTTGTTTTCAGAGCTCCTGCGACTTGTGGTCGTTGGGGGTAGCTTTTGTGGCCCACACTTGGCAAGTGCGTACTTTTGGTGTTGAAGAAGAATTCCTGATCGTAGATCCTGACAACGGCAGTCCCGTGCCCCTCGCCGGCGATATCTTGCGCCTTCATAGCGCCGGTCCCCAGGGGGTGGCTCCTCCTTTCGGCCCGACGTTAGCGATCGAGCTTCAGCAGGAGCAAATCGAAGTCATCACCTCCCCGCACAGCAGCCTGAGTGCACTCGGCGCTGAAATACGTGCCGGACGCTCCTACGCCGATTCGCTCGCCCGGAAGGCGGGCGCAAGAATTGCTGCGCTCGCGACGTCGCCCCTGGCGGTTACTCCGCATGCAACAAACACCGATCGCTACGACGCCCTCCTGGAAAAGTTCGCTATGACTGCCAGAGAGCAGCTGACCTGCGGATATCACGTCCATGTTTCCGTTGACTCGGATGAGGAAGGCGTCGCAGTGCTGGACCGGATCAGGTCCTGGCTTCCGGTGCTGACTGCACTGAGCTCGAATTCACCGTTCTGGAACGGGGCCGACAGCGGTTACGCCAGTTTCCGGACCCAAGCTTGGAACCGATGGTCCAGCGCCGGTCCCACCGATGTCTTCGGATCTGCCGAGGCCTATCACTCTTTGGTGGCGGACCTGTCGGGAACCGGTGTGATCATGAGCCCGGATTTCGACGCTCGCCTGTCCGCCCGGCACCCTACGGTCGAGATCCGCGTCTCGGATGTTTGCCTTGATGCCCGGGATACCGTGCTGATCGCGGCCTTGGTGCGCGCCTTGGTGGATACGGCCGCCAGGGAATGGAAATCCGGACAGCGTCCGGACATGGTTTCTGCCGCCGTCCTGCGCCAAGCCACGTGGCGGGCCAGCCGGTTCGGCCTGCACGGGGAGCTGCTCGACTCGAAAACGCACAAGCCCGACACCGCAAAGCATGTCCTCGCTGCACTCCACTCCCACGTCCGTGATGCCCTCGAAGAGACCGGGGACGCACTGTACGCCAAGGAGGGATTGCAAAGGATCCTCAGCCAAGGCACGGGAGCCGCGCGGCAACGGCAAGCCCACCAACGCACCGGCAGTCTCGCCGGCGTCGTCGCATATGCAACGCGCGTCACCCACCTCGAACCCGTGGAGCACCAACACACCGGCGAACCATACTTTTCGACGGATGCAGGGACTGCCGTGCTCGTGGCGAGCTAGCGGTCGGGCGAAATTGCGGCTCCATCGGAGTGCGCCGTTAGGGTGAGGCATGAGCGATAAGGGAAAGACCTGGCACGAAAACCACAAGGAATCATTGACGAAGGGTCAACGCGCCGCGGATGTCATGCGGAACGGGATGGGCAGTTGGCCGTTCGTCGGCGGCTTTGTCGGGTTCATGATCCTTTGGGCAGCCATCAACAGCTGGGCGTTGGCGAACAACGCCTGGGATCCGTATCCGTACATCTTGTTGAATCTCTTCCTCTCGATGCTGGCTGGCCTGCAAGGAGCCATCCTTCTCATCGCCGCAAAGCGTCAGGATGCGATTGCGGCGGTGATGTCCCGGCACGATCATGACACGAACGTGAAATCCAAAGAGGAGATCGACCTGCTCATGGCCATCAACAGCCAGCAACTGGAGATCCTTCGTGAATTGCAGGTACTCGCAGCCGCGGGGAACATCAGGATCGATGCAGCTGCGGGCAAGAGCTCGGACCGTTATTAGCGCTTCACGTCGGAAGGCACGACGGCGTGGCGTTCACTGCCGGAACCACCAGGAAGGAATCCAATGACTGAGAGCAACAATTCGCCGACCAAACCCACGATGTCAGCGATGTGGTCCGACGGCCTTGGCCGGGCAGGGATCCGTTCAGGGCAGATGCTCCTGGTCATCACCCTGGTGTCGGTGATTCTGTGGGCGATGACCAGCGTGCCGCTCGTCATGATCCCGGTCACAATCGCGCTCATTCTCGCCTCGGCAATTTCGCCCCTTGTGCGTTGGCTGACTGCACACCGGTGGCCCCGGGCCGTCGCCGTCGCGGCGTCGTTCGTGGGCATCCTTGCAGTCTTCGGCGGAGTCATCACCGGAATCGTCTTTCTTATCAGGGCGCAATCCAAGGAGCTTGCCGTGAAATTCACTGCCGGCATCGAGCAATTGCACCAATTCCTGAACAACGGCCCTTTCAAAGTCAGCGACGAGCAGCTCCGATCCGTGGCCGATTCCATCCAGCGCTTCTTCACGAGCAGTAGCTTTGGTGCCGAGGCGCTGACCGGCGCGCGGACGGTCGCTGAAATCCTGGCCGGCTTGGTTCTCATGGTGGTGATCTTGTTCTTCTTCCTCAAGGACGGCGAGAAGATCAGGAACTTCATCTTCGGATTTCTTCCGGCGGCTCATCGCGGAAAGGCCCATCTGGCCGCGGAACGAAGCGCCATCGTTCTGGGAGGCTACGTCCGCGGAACGGCCCTGATCGCTGCAGCAAACGGCGTGATCATAGGGACAATGCTGGCCATCCTCGGTGTCCCGCTTGCCCTGCCCCTCGGCGTTTTTGTGTTTATCGGCGGGTTCATTCCCATCGTTGGTTCCACCGCGGCGGGTACCCTCGCTGTGGGTGTCGCCTTGATTTCGAACGGTCCGGTGACGTCCCTCATCGTCCTCGCCGTCCTCATCGCGGCCAACCAGCTTGAGCACCATTTCCTCCAACCGGTTTTGATGGGCAAGGTCCTGAGTATCCATGGACTGGCCATTTTGCTCGCCTTGGCCATCGGGACGATGCTCGCAGGCATTGTCGGGGCCTTGTTAGCCGTACCGACCGCCGCCGTCGCGTGGACTGCAATCAAGACGTGGACCGGGCGCGGAGACACGGCGCCCGGTGGCATCGGCCCAGCCGACGAAACCGCGGCCTGAACGGTCTCGCAAGCAAACCTCGACCCTACGCTTGCGCTAGGAGCTCGTCGCGCAATTGCTCCAGGTGCGACGGCTGTTCCGCCAACGCCCGTGCGGTCGGCGGGGGAGTAGGTGCCTGAACCCCCGCGAGGGGGTCGTCGGTCCGGGGGACGGTGAGGCTCAACGCCCCGCCGACGTCGGGCGCCGCCGCATCGCGGCGGGTGAGGGCCGGCAGATTCCAACGATGTTCGATCGTCGCAAGGATGCTGGTGTGATCGAGCGGGACAGAACCGGGGGCTCGAAACACGGTGCCGGCAGGGATGAGCGGACTGATCAGTACCGTCGGTACCCGTAGCCCGAAACGGGTGAAATCGAAACCGAATTCCCCCGGGGCGCCGTCCGGGGGCGTCGCGCCCCATGGCGGGGCGACGTGGTCATAGCAGCCACCGTGTTCGTCATACGTGATGATGAGCAGGGTTGAGTCCCAGGCCGGCCCCGCGCGGACGGCGCGATAGACGTCGAGCAGGAACTGCTCACCGAGAGCGACGTTGTAGTTGGGGTGTTCGCTGTTGCCGGTCGAGGACCAGGACGGCTCAAGGAAAGAGTATGCGGGGAGCTTCCCGGATGCCGCGTCGGCTTGGAAGTCCGTGAACAGGCCAATGTTCGACGCCGGAGCGTGCCGGGTGTCGTCGAAGTCGAGTTTCGTCAGGGGCTGCTTGGTTTCGCCGTAGATCTTCCAGGGGATGCCATGGTTGCCCAGGTGCCCGAAAATGCTCGGCACGGTAAACCGCTTGGCCTTGTCATCCAAGTTGCCCTGGCTGGTGCCGGCGCAGGCGAAGGCCCGATTGGGCATCGTCATGGTGGGAGCTGACGCGAACCAGGCGTCGCACACGGCGAATCCCTTCGCCATCGCCGACAACACCGGCAGTGTCTGAGGGGTGAAGCAGCCCATGATCATGTGCGCGGTTGTTCCCGGCACCACATGCCAGCCCTTGGCTAGGTTGTCCTTGATGGCGCCGGCATAGTTGGTCACAAAACCGGTCATGGAAGGAATAGCCCCGGCTTTCGGCGCACTGGCGCTGCCATAGAGCTGGTAGTTCGTGGCCTGGTACCCCTCTCCGGGGTCGGCGCCCGGCATGAAGTAGAGGTCGGGGGTCGAAGGAGTCAACTGGTAGGCGCCCACCGGCCTGCCATCGGAACCGGGACAGGACTCCGTGCCGGTCAAGCCCTCGAACGGGTGCCCTGCAGAGGAAACATTGCCCGAATCTGCATAGAGGTATCCAAGCATGTGATCGAACGATCGGTTTTCAAGCATCAAGACGACGATGTGCTGGACGGTGTTGAGACCTGTTACCGCCACGATGACCATCCCCTTCGAAGAGTTCCTGTCGGTGCTGAACAGTCTCCCACGCCGCTGTCTTGGTGGATATGCCTCGGGCCCGGTCGTGGTCAGCCGGGAATGGTAGCCAGGACGGGTTCACCATTGAAGTATTCGAGTTGCCAGCCGTCAATGGCATGGTGGTGGGCGAGGTTGAGGACGGCGTTGTCGATGCTCTCCAGAGTGCGGCCGATGGCGCGGCCGAGGCTCACTCGGAGGAGCGTTCCGTGGGCGACAACGAGGACCCGGCGGCCGCGGAACTCCTCGGCCAGCGCCTCCAGCGCGGCAAGACCGCGGGAGGCTGCCTCCTCCGCGGTTTCCGCCCCATGGAAGCCACCGGGAATGCGAAGTGCGTCCAGTTCAGGTCCTGCCTGCAGGCCCTCGGCAGGTCCAAAGCGGCGCTCGGTGAGCTCCGGCATGTGCCGGTCCACGCTGAGCCCCAGCCCAGCGGCGATCAGCTCTGCGGTCTCCGCGGCCCGGCTCAGCGGTGACGAAACAACGACGTCCCACTCGTAACCGGACAGCACGGCTACGGCGTCGCGCGCTTGGCCACGGCCGACGTCGTTCAGCGGAATATCGGTCGATCCCTGCAGCCGGCGCTGGGCATTCCAGTCTGTCTGGCCGTGGCGGACGAGGGCGAACGTAGTAAGGGGCATGCCCTCCATTCTGCCTTGACCAATGCGGCTTCGATCAATCCAAGAGTTGGATTAGGAAGGGGTAGCCTCCAGTGGCCTCGGCCGCCCGGTGGACCAAGCCGGGGGACAGGCCGGGGGACAGGCCGGCCCCGGCCCTGGCGAAGGTCGCGGCGAAGGAATCCTCAGGACCTGTGCCAGGCTCCCAGTAAGTTGCCGCATGGATTCCCCGAGGCGTCCCATAAAACCTTCGGTCGCTGTCTCGGAAATAACTGCCCAGCCCTGTCCGCGGGCCGGATCATGGGCCGCCGATCATGACTGTCTTGCCGATGCCGCGTGCTGGGATGTACAGGATCCACGGCACAAATATCTCAGGCCGGACCGCGGATCGATAACTCCGATCCAATACGGATTTCGTCGCCGTCGTATGTTAAGCCATTGTCATTGAACGGAAGTTCTCGCAGCCCCTTCCACTCCCGCTCTTTTAACGCCGATAATCTACATTATGTAAAGTAATACTCTGCGTATCTCATCAGATGAATCAATTCGCCCTAATCCTCCGGATCCGTCGGGGCGGGCTCACTCGCCCCGGGATTGCGCGGATTTTTGCACCTCTGCAACCCTGGCGGGCAGCTTCCCGGACGATCCAGACGGCTGCGTGTGGTTTTCTGTGACGGCGTGAGACGCGCCTCTGACCTGCGGTTTTGTCGTGATGATGCGTTTGATGAATCATTGATTCAAATTATGAACATGATTCAGGCGTGATTTGGAGGCGAAAATGGCGGTCGATGGGTCCGGGCGCGTGCTGCAACTGAGTGCTGTTCGGCTGCTGCATCCCGAGGAACAGACGCTCGAGGACATGCTTACGGGCTGGCGCAACCAGCAGCTCTCCAGGAACCTTCAATTCGACACGATTGATAAGGGCATCGGATGTGTCCGAAGGTTCGTGAACCATGTGAACGAGTTCCCCTGGAACTGGTCACCGGCCCATGTCGAGGAGTATTTCGGTGACCTGCGCTCGATCCATCAACTGAAGCACTCCACGATCCGCGGTTACCAGTCCGCCCTCCGCCGGTTCACGTCCTACGTATCCAATCCCGACTATGGCTGGGACCAGGTCTGTGAGCAGCGCTTTGGCACGCACCCGTCCCAGGTCTTCTTTGACTGGAACACCGCTGCGCACACGCAAGAGTACGAAGGGCGTCCTTCGAAGCGGCCATTCACCAAGGCTGAACTGCAGATGCTGTTCGACCATGCGGATGACCAGGTCGAACTCATCGCGGCCTCTGGCAAGAAAGGCTGGAAAGCAGCCTACCGCGACGCGGTCATGCTGAAAGTCACCTACTCGTACGGGCTCAGGTTCAACGAACTCCGGCACCTGCAGACCATCGATTTCGCGACCAATCCGCAGGCGCGAAGGTTCGGAAAAACAGGCGTCTGCAAGGTCCGCTTCGGCAAGTCACGCAAGGGCTCCCCGCACAAACCCCGCAGCGTCCTGACGGTCTTCGACTGGACCGCCGGGGTCATCGAGGACTGGCTCGCCAACGGGCGGGGAACGCTTGAAACACTGGACCTGTTCCCCAGCGAACGCGGTGGGCTGATCTGCGAATCCACCCTGCTGCGCCGGCTCCGGCGTTACCTGGACGAGCTGGGACTGCCGCTGGATGGCCTGGATCTGCACTCACTGCGACGCTCCTACGCAACACACCTCCTGGAGGACGGGTGGGATCCTAGATTCGTGCAATATCAAATGGGCCACGAACACGCCTCCACCACCGGGATCTATCAATTCGTCAGCGATGACTTCCGCAACTCCACCCTCCGTGCGGCCCTGGACCGCACCATGGACGAAGTTCTGGGCGTGCAGATACGGGGCCAATGGTGAGACGCGAAGTCGAATACAAATGGCGGCTTTCCGAGCTTATGGCAGCACGGGGACTACACAACACCACCGACCTCATCCCCCTGCTGGCCGAGCGCGGCATCTCCTTGTCCCGGCCACAGGTCTACCGGCTCGTCAACCAGAAGCCCGAACGCGTCGCGCTCCAACTCATCGCCGCGATCTGTGACATCTTCTCCTGCGGCCCCGAAGACCTCATCACGGTGACAGCCGCCGACGCCCGCACCCGCAAGACCGGCACCAGCGCTCCCAATGTCGTAGACCTGAACCGAACCGTCCGCCCGCGGCGGGCCCGCATCATCGACGATGGACACTGAGGCTCCAGAGGGGCTGACTCCCCGCAACACCAGCCGCGGCCGGCCGCGCACCACCGGGACCGCCACTTGCGTCCGATGCGGCCGAAACGCCGGCCGAACACGCGCCACCTGGCCCGAAGGCAAAATCTGCGGACCCTGCTTCACCACCGCCACCCGCACCCACGGGACCTGCCCTGACTGTGGCCAGCACCGGCTGCTCCCCGGCCCGCCCGAGACCATCGGCGGGCCGCGATGCGCACCCTGCGCAGGCATCCCCCACGACTTCCACTGCGGCCGCTGCGGTGTTGAGGGCGAGTTCTACCGGCTGGGTATCTGCGCCCGCTGCGCCCTCCGGGACGACCTCAACGATCTACTGCTCACAGACCCTGCCGATTCAGGAATAGCCGTCAGAATCGTCGAGGTCCTCTGCAAGGCAGACCGGCCCGAGAGCATCATCACCTGGAAGCGCTCCCCCAAAGTCCAAGCCCTCCTGTCCTCACTCTCAAACGGGACAACACCTTTGACCCACGAAGGACTCAACGCCCAGGCCAAGTCAGCGGAACGAGAAACCAACCACCTGCGGGCACTGTTCGTCCACCACGGACTCCTCCCCTACCAAGACCCGCACCTGGCCCGGTTCGAGTCCTGGATCGAAGACAAGCTCCGCCCCTTGCCCGAACAGGTCGCAAGACCTGTCGAGCACTTTGCCACATGGCACCACCTACGGCGCATCCGGTCCACGACAACACCGGAAACAAGCGCCCGCGGCCCGGTGCACTCGGCCAAACAAGAGATCACCGAAACCATCAAATTCCTGGACTGGCTCTGGCAGACCCACCAAAGAACCGCAGCCACCTGCACCCAGCAAGACATCGAAACCTGGCTCGCCACCGGACCCACGACCAGAAAAGCCATCCGCACCTTCATCGTCTTCATCAACAACACCGGAACAAACACCCGCGTGGAAATGGGCCATTACACCGCCAAAAAACGCCCGGCAATCACCCAGGACCAACGCCTGGCCTGGCTGCGCGAACTGCTCACCGGCACCAGCGAATCCCTGCCCTACAGAGTCGCCGGGATCCTGCTGCTTCTCTACGCCCAACCGCTCGTGCGGGTAGCCAAACTCCGCGTCGAGGCCGTCGAGCCCAACGAAGGCAGCGCGAACATGAAGATCGCCTTCGGTACGCATCCGGTCCCCGTGCCCCAGCCCGTCGCGGAACTACTTCAAGAACACCTGCGAAACCGGCCGAACCTCAGAACCGGATCAGACACACAAAGCCCCTGGCTCTTCCCCGGAACCCGAGCCGGACAGCCACTTCACCCAAACACCATCATGGACAGGCTCCGCAGCCTCGGCATCGACCTGCGCGGCGCACGAAACACCGCCCTCGACGAACACCTGACCCTTTCCCCGCCACCACTGGTCGCGGACGCACTCGGCTACAGCCACCAGGTTGCGTTCCTCCACGCCGACAATGCCGGGGACTCCTGGTCACGCTACGTAGACCGACGAACATAACCGCTGCTGCGGGCTCAGTCCGGGAATCGGGGTTCTTCTCCCCAAATTGCGCTCTGAACGCGGTTCGCGGCGGCCAAACCAACTCGATTGGCGCTGGTCGATGGCCCCTTGATCCTCGCACTGTGTGTGCTTCGATACACAACCCTGTCGCCGACTATTGTCCCCGCATAGCGGCCGCTCGGGTCGTAGACGCGATCGTCATACACCTT
Organism: Arthrobacter sp. KNU-44; assembly: GCF_051843155.1. NCBI lineage: Bacteria > Bacillati > Actinomycetota > Actinomycetes > Micrococcales > Micrococcaceae > Arthrobacter > Arthrobacter sp. KNU-44. The sequence goes on along the minus strand of NZ_JBPXNG010000002.1, from coordinate 4,497,099 downwards.
GCCAACGTAGATGCCGGAGCGGGAGTAGAGCCGATCTCCCTGCAATCGGAGAGGACGGCCGTTCTTGGTATAGAGATTACTCATGCTCCAATTCAGCCATGACAGTCTGACAATTCCGACTGGCTACCTGCCTCGGTGAACCCGAAGACGTCCATTAGTTACCGTGCAGGCAAGTCGTGACCGCGACGGCTGAGTTCCTCCCGCACCCGGACGAAAGCGTACTGCGGCTTAGCAGAAAGCAAAGGAACCAGGTCGACAAAAGAGGGCGTGCTATCCATAAAGTTCGCGACCGGGATAATAACAACTTCAGTGAGTTGCTCGACGAAGGCATCTTCCGGGAACCGGCCGCTCATTTCGGCGTCGAGCAGGATGGTTCCCGGAAGGTCGCGAGCTACCAAGCCGTCGTGTCGCACAAAGTCAATCGACGGGATCACATCCGTTTGTTCGGCTCGAAGACTCAGAAGGCAGAGGTTTTCTGACCGAAACTCCCCCCTAGGGACCGACGGGTCCCACGCCAGGTTGAGGTAGTAGTCTCCGCTTCCCCATGGGGACTTCTGAAGGTTCACCACCTGATATTCACCGGCCAATGTCGTGCGGAACCAGTTACGACCCCGCTTACGGAACCCGCGGGACTTGAGAACGCCGGCGAATGCTGACTCGACTAGTTTCGTTCTTTCCACACGGGCAATTCTCCAGCATGATCCGTCTGCGGCCGATGAATACGCCCACATTCGATCCGCAGGGATGCCAGTAGAAGTGCTCCGATCGCAGAACTTGCAGATTAGGACCCGGTGATACGCTGTCGCAACCAAGCTGCGAACGAAGCCCGGTGACAAAGCCCGCGCCCACGTATACGCTGCGATCAGCTTCCATTTTCAGGGGATTCGATGAAGCATTCACGATTGTGGCAAAACACTTTTTGCCTGCTATTTCTCGGCCTGCTAATGACTTCTTGTGCATCAGGTCCAGTAGGCAAAACACGGCCAGACGTTACAACGCTTTCCCCGACCGTTTCCATGCCTCCCGTGGTGACCTGCACGTCCTTCCTGCCGTCTGCCCCATGTTCGCAATACGTCAGCATCTCAGGGACGTCCAACGGCGCTGCCCTGCCGTGGGTGGCGGCAGGCGGGCTAAGAGTAGAACTGTATTCCGTCAACGGCGGGCTTCAGTTCGCAGCGAAAACGCCGTGCAATCCGATCAGCGGACCGGCGGCGATCGCCGGGAACACGCTCACACTTGGCAAGCTCGCAGTCGGGGCGATGGGCTGCGTCGGCGATTCTTCTGCTCAGGAGCAATGGGTCACGCAATTCCTAGGTCGCCCGATCGAAATGTCGTTCGTCCATGACACCCTGACCTGGACGACCGGCGCGGACACGCTCAGCTTTAAAGGCAAATAGCAGTCGCTCGTTGTGTCCTTGCCCTGGCCGCCAGGCGGAACTGACCGCGGGGGCGCCGCTCGTCCATCACGGGCTCCTCCCCTACCAGGATCCAAACCGCGATCGTCTCGAGTCCATACTCACGTCGCAACGCTTGCCACACACCAGCCGCCCTAGAAAACATCCTCGGGATCCACCGTCGACGTTGCGTACTCCGGACGCCCAGCCGGTCGATAAGTCTGGATGGTGATGCCGCGGGACGTCGTCCGTGAGTTGACGAGTTCAAGCGCGAGGTCCGGACCGGATTCGGGGAACAACCGAGTGCCCTGGCCGACGACCACGGGATAGGTGAGCAGGTCGAGCCGGTCGACCAGATTGTTGGCGAGCAGCCATCGGACGAGGACACCGCTGCCCGGGACAACCAAGTCGCCGTCGTGATGTGCCTTCAGCTCGCCGATTGCTGAGGCGAGGTCACCGGCCAGGACGGTCGTGCTCGCCCATTGCGGGTCGGTGAGGCTCGTTGATGCTACATACTTGGGCCGGTTGTTCAATGCGGCCGCGATCGGGTTGGTGCTCGGGTCGATCATCGCTCCCCAATAGGGCGCGAAGATCTCGTAGGTCCGCCGCCCGAAGAGGAACGCGGACGCACCGCCGTAGACCTCGGTGAGATACTCCCCGGTTTCGGCGTCCAGAAGTGGGATCGCCCATCCCCCGCGCTCGAAGCCACCTCTGCGATCTTCGTCCGCTCCGCCCAACCCCTGCATCACGCCGTCCACTGAGACGTTGGTCGTGGTCGTCAACCTCATGTCGTTTTACCCCGTCGAACAACGGCCGCGGAGCCCTTCTGGATCCACGCTACGTGCCCTCATTGTCGCAAGCCTTTACGCCCTTGGCCCGGTACCGCCGTCGAACGCTAATTCGTGGCAAGAGCGGTTCGATCATGACCGCGCCTTCCGTGTGACGATATCCGGATGGAACAGACTCCGGACGTACTCCGCTATGCCGCCTTTACCGCCACTCCCGAAGGAGGAAATCCGGCCGGAGTAGTCCTGGACGCAACCGGGCTTGACGACGCCCGGATGCAGGCCATTGCGGCCGAGATCGGTTATGCGGAAACGGTCTTTGTCACCGGGAAGACTATTGACGGGGACGCCCGCCGAAACCGTGTGCGGTACTTCTCCCCCATCGCCGAGGTACCGTTTTGCGGCCATGCCACAATCGCTTTGGCTGTCGCCCTGTCAGGGCGCGACGGTGCGGGAACCTTTGTGTTCGAGACGGAGGTAGGGCCCGTGGTGATTGAGACGACGGGAGGCGGCGACACGATCACGGCAAGCTTCACGAGCGTGGAGCCCCGGGTAGCCGGCTTCCCCGCCGGTGTTCTGGACTCCCTGCTCGGATTGCTCGGCGTGGGCCAAGGCGAACTGCACCCGGGCTACCCTCCGATGGTCGCCTTTGCTGGAAACTGGCACCCTATTCTTGTCTTCAAGGAACGGAGCACCTTCGACTCCTTCGTTTTCGACCCGGATGCCATGCGCACGCTGATGGATGCCCAGGGCTGGGCAGGCACCGTCACGACGCTCTGCGAGATTGCTGGCGGCGAGTTCGACTCGCGCAACCTTTTCCCCGTGGGAACCATCACTGAAGATCCGGCGACAGGTTCAGCCGCCGCGGCTTTCGGCGCATACCTCCGGTTGCTTTCGCTCGTGGAGACGCCAATCCGGGTGATTGTGCACCAAGGAAGCCATGTCCACCGCCCGAGTGTGCTCACTGTCGACATTCCCCCGGAAGGCGGAATTGTCGTAAGTGGTGAAGCCGTGGAGATCGCCGAACTCTTGTAGAACCCGGCCGCTTCATGCGGGCCGGCGAGCGCGCCAGACGCACCTACCCGTGTCTCACGACTTAACGGGCAGCAGGAAGTATTCTCCATCGATGGGCGTGAACGCCCGCACAATTTCATTTTGGGGGAAATCTTGAAGTCGCACATGGTAAATCGTTCACTCGTCATAGGATCGCTACTGGCTGGGCTAGTTCTGGTGGGCTCAGCCTGCGCAGATCCGGTGGCGAGTCCTCCCCCTGCTGTTACTGCACACGTCGACTCTTCGACGCCGACGCCAACTTCCGTACCCGCACCGGTGACTTCTATCGCCGTTCCTACCCCGGCCGCCTCATTCCAGCGCTTCACTTTTCCAGACGGCCACATCTCCTTTGCATACCCGGCAGGTTGGGCTGTTCGCACCGAACAGGGACGGTATTTGAGCCCGGAGACCAAGGCAGGTTCCGTATCCGCCATCGTCTCCGATGCGTCCGGATCGGAGGTAGCACGCGTCCTCAGCGGGATGTACGGTGACGGTGCTGCCGGTTGGGTCCAGAGGACTGTCTTGGACCACGTTCCCGTTGAGGGGATTACAAGCGCCGCCGGGGAGCCCGTCGAGTTCGGCTTCGCCATGGATCAAGGCTTGTCCGTTCCTTCTCCTTACACAGGGGTGCCTACCGTGCCTGCAGATGGCAGCCTCAGGTACTACTTCATGGATGTCCGGCGTGCTGGTGAGTTTCAGCCAGCGCAGAACAGTTCCGGATCCAACCAGATTCGCCTGCCTAATGGGGTCATGTCGGCTTTTGTTGTCTTCGACTCCGGGAAGCAGCCCGTCTTTGCAACGCCTGGCGCGGCAAGGGCGTGGATGGCGAGTGAAGAATATGGCCAACTGAAGGCCCTCGTGCTTAGTCTCAGATATGCGTAAGCAGGCCAAGTGCGACGTGACTCCGCTTAGATAGTAAGGAAACCTTTTCAGTTTGCCTTACTCAAACGCCTTTGGAGCCGTGAGAAACATGCCCATCACCACGTTGGACCCACAGACCGCCCTCATCATTGTTGACCTTCAGCGGGGAATAGTTGCCTCCCCGAAAGCGCATCCCATCGATCCAATCGTGCGGAATTCCGCTGCCTTGGCGGATGCCTTCCGCAGCCACGGCCTGCCCGTGGTGCTGGTCAACGTCAGCGGCGGAGCGCCCGGCCGGACAGATCAAGGCAGTACCGCGGGAAGGGACTTCCCAGCCGAATTCGCCGAACTCCTGCCCGAACTCAACCAGCAACCAGGCGATCACCTCGTCACGAAGAAGACGTGGGGCGCGTTCACCAACACCGGCCTGGGCGCACTCCTGGAGGACCTTGGTGTGACCCAGGTGGTGCTCACCGGTGTGGCCACCAGCATTGGCGTGGAATCCACTGCGCGGAGCGCCCACGAAGCCGGCCTTAACGTCACTCTCGCCCTTGACGCGATGACCGATCTGACGATGAACGCCCACGAAAACTCCGTCACGACGATTTTTCCCCGACTAGGCGAAACCGGAACGACTCAAGAAATCCTGAACGTGCTTGAAACCACCCGGTTGTGACCGCGCCGGACGCGGCCGGCGCCGAACCCAGCTGACACGGGCAAGCGCCTGCTGACTCCCCCACGGTCCGCGACTCGGGCCGAGACTTCAGGTCAGGGTGATCGGCCCTCGAACCCGCTGGGTTGGAGATTCACGGCACCCTTCCTGCTTGGCTCCACCCTGAACCCGATCAACAGCTCGATGATTGCCACCGCGCTGGTGGGCATCGGGACTGACTTTCGCTCGAGTCCGGGCGCCACCGCCGGACTCATATCCGTCCTGTACCTATGTAGCGCAGTGGCCCAACCGACCATGGGGAAACTCTCCGTCTTCTTCGGGCCCAGGCGGGCCTTCCTCTCCGGCGTCGCTGTCCTCCTGCTGGCTGGTGTCGTGGGCGTGCTGGCTCCAAACCTGGGCGTGCTGCTCATTTCGAGGGCACTCATCGGCGTCGGGACTTCAGCGTGCTACCCGACGGCGATGGCGCTGGTCCGCCGGCGGGCCGATGAGTCCGGGGTCGGCGTCCCGGGCCGCGTCCTGGGCAACTTTTCGATCGCAGCCCAGGTGACCGCCGTCGTCGGCTTGCCGCTTGGTGGAGTGTTGGCAGGCGCGTTCGGCTGGCGGGCCCTGTTCGCGGTCAATATTCCGCTGGCCCTGCTGGCATTCACTCTCACGTTGCGCGGAGTGGCGAAAGACGCGCCGGTCCGCAAACAGGGCTTGGCTAGCCTGCTCACCATGCTGGACCTGCCGGGGATCGCCCTCTTTGCTGGTGCGATCATCTCGCTGCTGGTGTTCCTATCGGCGCTCACGACGCCTGCCTGGTGGCTTGCCGTCCTCGCTGTGGTGCTGGCGGGGGCGCTGCTGTTGCGGGAACGGCATGCGCGCAGTCCGCTGATCGACGTCCGGATGCTGGGCAGGAACGGACCGCTGCAGCGTACCTACCTGCGTACGATCCTGGCCGCACTGGCAACATATGCATCGATGTACGGGGCCAGCCAGTGGATGGAACAAAGCATGCGACTGAACCGGTCGGGCGTGGGTCCGCTGGCCGTTGATCCTTGCAGGCGTCGCTTTGACCCTCTCCGCAGAGGTGATGCTGCTGGTGAACCACAGCTCCGGCGTCGCACTGCTCATCGGGATGACCCTGCTGATGGGCCTGACCAACGGTTTCAGCAGTTTCGCCAATCAGGCAGCGCTGTACCTGCAAACGACGGCCGCGGAGATCGCCGTGGCCTCGGGCTTGCTGCGGACGTCGATGTACTTGGGCGCGATCGGCTCCTCCAGCCTCATCAGCATCGCCTTTGGGTCGTCCGCCACCGACGCAGGTTTCCACACCTTGGTCTGGATTCTGGTCGCCATTGGAGCATCCATGGTGCTCCTGACGGCGTTTGATCGCGGCGTACCGGCCGTCGCCGCGGAGCGTTGAGCCCGATGGCGGGTGGCCACCCGGGCTGCCCGTCGCGACATGGCCGTCGCGAGCAAATCCTTGTCACGCTTCAGCTCGTCTCCTAACCTTTCCTCATGGGTGAAGGCCGCGCGTCGGAGACTCACGTTGATTGAAGCAACGTTGCATGGGCGGGATGTCCAGGTCGAGCGGATCGATGCTTTCCTGAACGAGTCCGGAGGTGATTCCCTCCTCGTGGTCACCGGAGAACCCGGAGTCGGAAAATCGGCCGTGCTTGAATTCATCGGCGATCGAGCAGCCATGAACGGCACTCGAGTGCTCGGCGCGCGGGCCCTCGAGTTTGAAGCCGAACTTCCGTACAGCACGGTCAACCAGCTGTTGCTCCCGTTGATCGGCACGCTCCCCCAGCTCGCGCCGGATCACCAGGCGGCAATCGGCATCATCTGCGGACTTCGGACGGGCGCGATGCCCGGCCTCCTCGTTGCGGGCGCCGCGGCGCTTTCCCTCCTGGAACTGACCGCCGCAAAATCGGACTCCGTGCTCCTGATGGTGGATGACTCGCCATGGATGGACCTGCTTTCCGCCATGACGCTGACCTACCTTGGCCGCCGTCTTCGCGGGGTATCGGCCAAGATCCTTGTGGCAGCACGACTGGATGAGGACACGGTCTTCGTCCGCAGCGGCTTTCCGGCTCTTCTTGTTCCTCCGTTAAGCGACGACGCCGCGGACGCTCTGCTCGTCGATCGTTTTCCGGCTCTGCCCGCAAGCGTTCGACGGCGGATCCAAGGTGAGGCGCTTGGCAATCCACTCGGACTGCTCGAGCTCCCCGCTGCGCTCAAATACCCTAGTGTGCAGCCGTTGCCCAGCATGCTCCCCCTCACGAACCGACTGAAATCTCTTTACGAAGACCGGTTGTCGGCGCTGCCTCAGCACACGCGTGAAATGTTGCTCTTCGTGGTCCTTGCCGGCGCCGAGAACAGGTTGACCATCGAAAAATGCATTCCACCGAGCGCTGGCCATAATGATTTCTCGCCAGCAGAGCGCGCGGGCGTAGTGCGTTTCAACTCCCGTTCCGGGCGTTGGGAATTTCGTCACCCGCTGATTCGCTCGGCCGTGTTCGAGCGCTCGACGGACGAAGAGCGCCGGCGCGTGCACTCAACCCTCGCCGATGCCTTCGCCGACGAACCTGAACGGCGGGCCTGGCACCTCGGCCAGGCGGCAACGGGCCCCGATGAGGAAGTCGCGGCGCTTCTCGAAAACGTGTCCCAGCGGTTCATCGAGATTGGCGACGGCACCCGGGCAACTGCTGCAATGCTCAGGGCTGCGGAACTGACTCCTTCCGTCAGCGGCCGTGAGCGCCGAGTGGCGCGCGCGGCATATCTTGGATCATCGATTGCGGGGACAATCGGAGAAAGTCCGGCTCTGCTCGCTGAGTCGCTTCGGAGCCAATCCAGTCCACCACAGCTGGCGACCGTGATCGCTGTGACGTACGATCTGCTCAACAGCGAGGGGGACGTTGCAACCGCACGCAGACTCCTGCTTGCCGCCCTGGCACCAGGAACGTCCGAGCCGGATGCGGACGCCCGTGATTATGCCGAAGCCCTCTACACACTCGTCCTGGTCGGTTTTTTCGGGGGCAATGGGGACTTCTGGAAACCTCTCCTGGCTCAGGCGTCACCCGGAGGCCTGCCGGAAGTACTCCAGTTTCAGATCGGACTTTTCGTCGATGCGGCTCACTCGGAGGGAGCATCTATCGAGCGCTTTCATCGCGCGATTGATGGACTTCGATTCGTTACCGATCCGCTGCACATAGTGCGTTTCGCCACCGCCGGGGCATACATCGATTCTCTCGGAGGCATGCGCGATGCCCTCTGGCAAGTCGTCGAAGACGGGCGCAGAGGGGAAGCCATCACTCCCGCCATTCAAGCGCTCTTTCTGCTCGCCAATGACGACTACTTCAGTGGCAGCTGGGACGAGCTGGAGGTGTTGGTCCAAGAGGGCATGGACCTCTCGATAGAACACGGTTACGCACTGACCACCGCACCGGCCAGGTTCCTGTTGGCACTCGTCCAGGCGGCCCGTGGAGAGGAAGCCCCCGCTCATGGCACTGCCGAAGATCTCCTTATTTGGGCTGCGCCGCGGCGGCTTGTCGCCCTCGCCAATTATTCGTCGCACATCCGGTGCCTCACGGCATTGCCGGCCGGCCGATTCGACGAGGCCTTCACCCATGCGGCGACGATCAGCGCGCCAGGCATTCTTCCGGCGTACATCCCACACGCCATCTGGTCGGCTTTCGATCTCATTGAAGCAGGCACGCGATCGGGACGCAGGGCCCAGGCACAAATGCACCTACGGGCGTTGGAAAGTACTGAAGTCGCCAGCCACTCCTCGCGGTTGGGTGCCCTTGTCCTGGCCGCCCACGGGTTGTTGGACGAAGGTCCGGACTGGAAGGAAAAGTTCGAGTCTGCCCTTGCCACCCCGGACGTTGAGCACTGGCGGTTCGATCACGCGCGGATCCGGCTTCTGTTCGGAGAGGAACTTCGACGCCGGCGGGAACGCTCCGCCGCCAAGATCCAACTCAGCGGAGCGAGGAAGATGTTTCTTCAGCTGGGTGCCACTGCGTGGGCCCTGCGCTCGGATCGGGAACTTCGCGCACTTGGTGCACCTGAGGTGCGCTCCGGCGCACTGACCCCGCAAGAATCCGCAGTTGCTGACCTCGCGGCGACGGGCCTCTCGAACAAACAGATCGCCGAGTCCCTCTTCTTGTCACCGCGAACTGTCTCCACTCATCTTTCGCGTACTTTCTCGAAGCTGGGGATCTCGACGCGGGCCGGCTTGCGTGACGCCCTCTCGGCCGGCACGAACACTTTACGTCCTTGAATGTACGTCAATTGACGGATTACCACGGGCGAACGGAAGCCTAGCGTTGCTCCTGTCCAACACTGTTAGGAGCAAAGCATGAAACCAACAATCGTTCTGGTTCACGGTGGATTCGTCGACGGAACAGGCTGGCGGGGTGTGTACGACGAGCTGACGGCAGATGGTTTCGAGGTGCGCGTCGTCCAGAACCCCACAAAGTCCCTCGCCGACGACACGTCAACAACCCTGCAAGTGATTGACAAAGCGAATGGGCCAGTCGTTCTCGTTGGTCATTCGTACGGAGGGGCCGTCGTCACCGAGGCGGGCAGTCACGAAAAGGTGTCCGCGCTTGTCTACATCACCGCGTTCGCCCCGGACCAAGGCGAGTCAGTGAACTCTTTGCTTGGGACGTTCCCGGCCGACGGCCCGCAGCCACCCATCCTGCCTCCCGTCGACGGATACCTCTTCCTCGACCGCGATAAGTTCCATGAGTCCTTCGCCGGCGACGTCACCCGCGAGGAAGCGGCATTTATGGCCGACGCGCAGGTCCCATGGGGCTTGGAAGCACTCGGCGGAGTCGTTTCCTCAGCCGCCTGGCGGGTGAAGCCCAGTTGGTATCTGCATGTCACCGAGGACAAAATGATCCCACCGGTGGCGCAGACCAGCATGGCAGAGCGGATAGGCGCAACGGTCAGCGAGACGCCAGGAAGCCATGCCGTATATGTGTCGCGGCCGAAGGTGGTCGCCGACGTGATCAGGAAGGCTGCTGCCTCCGTAGGTTGAGGTGAACCAGGCAACGAACCGAGCCGCGCACCGCCACCGGCCTCTTGTGCGCCGCGTGGCGGTGCGAGCGATCCGCCGCCGCATTAAGGTTCCGTTAAGAACATTCACAAATTTGTGAATCGAGCGTAGCGTTCGAACCATGAACACAGTGATTGAGGCCCGAGGCCTTGAGAAACGCTACGGACGGGTTCGCGCACTCGACGGACTCGACCTCTCTGTCGACGCCGGGGAGGTGCACGGATTCCTTGGCCCAAACGGCGCGGGAAAGTCCACCACCATCCGGGTGTTACTAGGTCTTGCACGGGCCAGCGGCGGAAGCGCGACGGTCTTCGGCCAGGACCCGTGGACGGACGCGGTGGAACTGCACAAGCGCATTGCTTACGTCCCCGGCGATGTCAGCCTGTGGCCCAACCTCTCCGGTGGCGAGGCGATCGACCTGCTCAGCCGCTTGCGCGGCGGCACGGACGACAAGGCCGCATACGCTGAGCGCAAGGCCAGGCTCATTGAAGTCTTCCAGTTGGACCCGTCCAAGAAAGGCCGATCCTATTCGAAAGGCAATCGCCAGAAAGTAGCCCTGGTAGCCGCGTTTGCGTCGCCGGCCGACGTGTTCATTCTCGATGAACCCACCAGCGGGCTCGATCCACTCATGGAAGGCGTCTTCAACCAGGAGATCAGACGTGTGGCTTCGCTAGGCAGCACCGTGCTGCTCTCGAGCCATATCCTGTCCGAGGTCGAGCAACTCTGCGATCGCGTGACCATCATCCGCGCCGGCAAGACGGTGGAATCCGGAACCCTTGCGGAGCTGCGCCATCTGACTCGCACAGAGGTGTCATTCGCACGCAACGGCCTGACGGATGCCGACATTGCCCGCATTCCATCCGTCCACGACGTAGCCCTTGTCAACGGTCGTGCCCGCTTCACCGTGGACAGTGACAAGATTTCGTCCCTGCTGCCTGTGCTGACGGAACTCGACGTCAAAGGCCTGAGGGTCGCTCCCCCGTCGCTCGAGGAACTGTTCCTGCGGCACTACGGCGATGAGCTCAATCCGGCTGAAGCCTCGCTCGCGCTGCCCCACTCACGCAAGGCCCGACGTCGGGAAGCCGCCAAGGAGGCGAGCGTGCGATGAGCACTCTTGTCACGTTGCTCCTTCAGCGACTGCGGCGTGACCGCCTGCAGCTGCTGATCTGGATTGTCGGCATCGCACTACTGGCTCTCTTCTCCGTCTCCGCGGTTGAAAAGACGTACGGCGACCCCGCGGGACGCGAGAACATCCTGCAGCTCGCCGTCGCCAACCCGAGCATTCTGATGCTTCGGGGAACACCCGAAGGAGGCGGACTTGATCAATTCGTCTTCTTCGAAATCTTCACGTTCATCGCCGTGCTCGCCGGCCTCATGAACACCTTCCTGTCGGTACGGCACTCGCGGGCCGAGGAGGAGTCCGGAAGGGCCGAACTCCTCGCCGCGACTCCGGCCGGCCGTACCTTGCCCACGGTAGCCACGATCATCTACGGCGCCCTCGTCAACGTTTTTATCGGGCTGTTCGTGGCGCTCGCCTTCATTGCCGGCGGACTGGACGCGAGAGGATCGTTCGTCGCGGGCTGCGCGACGGCGGCCGTCGGACTCACCTTCCTCGCTGTCGGACTATTCGCCGCCCAACTCATGCGCACCTCCCGCGGCGCGAACGGCGTGGCCGCGGCTGCAGTCACAGCCGCGTACGTCATCCGCGGGATCGGTGACGCCCTCGGAACCCCTTCGGCCGACCACCTCCACATGACGGTGTCATGGTGGAGTTGGGCCTCGCCCATCGGCTGGGGCCAGCAAACCCTTGCCTATAACGCGAACACTCTCACCCCCCTGCTGCTCAACCTGGCACTCAGTGCTGCGTTTCTCTCGCTCGTGTTCGTCCTCCAGGCGCAACGCGACAGCGGCGCCAGCCTGCTCGCCGGCCGCCTCGGCCGCGTTGACGCCCGTAGCTCCCTCTCCACGTCACTGGGTCTCGCATGGCGACTGCAGTGGCCCACAGTGGTGGGCTGGTGCGTTGGCAGCGCGTTCGGAGGCCTGCTTACGGGGAGCCTTGCCCATGCGGTCGCCGGTGCGGCAACAGCCGACCCAAATGTGCAGAAGATCATGGAAGGCCTCATTCCCGGAGGCAAAGGTTCGCTCGTCCAGCTCTTTATCTCGGCGATCTTCGTGATGGTCGGCGTGCTTGCCGCCGCCTGCGCAACACAGGTCATCATCAGGATGCGTCAGGAAGAGGTCGCCGGAACAGCTGAGCAAGTGCTCGCGACGCGGGTATCACGAGCCCGGTGGCTGATTGGCTACCTTACTGTGGGCACCGCTTCAATCGCGCTGGTGCTTCTCAGCGGGGCTGCGGCGTCCGGGCTCAGCGCCGTGGCAGTGGGCGATGACTCAGCGCGCGTCGGCGACTCCTTCGCCGCGGCAGCCGCCCAGCTGCCGGCAGCATTGACGTACCTCAGCGTGCTGGCGCTCGTGTTCGTCGCGCTGCCCGCGTGGACGGTTGGCCTGGGGTGGACCTTGTTGGGCCTCGGCACGGTATTCGGGCTGTTCGGCGGGCTCGTGGGCATGCCTGAATGGATTCGCGACATTTCACCGTTCACCCACTCCCCCGTGCCGATCGGCACCTCCACGGACTGGAGCGGTGGCTTATGGATGTTGTGCATCGCGGTGGTGGTCGCGATTGTGGCGACAGCGGGCATGAAGCGGCGAGAACTGAACACGGCTTAGCGCCGAGGAACGGCCGGACCGGCAGGCCGAGAAAGGAAAGCAACGAATGGCCAGAGACGAACGAGCACTTCGCGAGGCGGCCGAACAATCGGCCGCCATCCTTACTGCCGCCGGCATGCCCAAAATGCCTGCGCGCGTTCTCATGGCGCTGACCGTCGCGGAAGACGGGGGCCTGACGGCACTCGAACTAGGTGCGGTGCTCGGTGTCAGCGCAGCAGCAATCTCCGGGGCGGTGCGCTATCTGCAATCCATAGCAATCGTGAGGAGGGTGGCCCAGCCCGGCAGTCGCCGTGACCGTTACGAGGTTCCGCCCAATTCCTGGTTGGCAGCCTTCGCCCAGGAACGTCCGGTCTACCGCGCGCTCGCAGACCTCGCCGACGCCGCAAGCAAAGCAATTGGTGAGCGCACCTCCACGGCCGCCGGCCGGCTGGAGGAAATGGCGAGCTTCTACAGATTCCTGGATGCCCGGCTCCCCGAACTCATGACCGAATGGGAGAAACGCCGCGATGATCAGAAGGGATGACGCAAGGGCGTGCGGGCTTGGCTCGGAGCGGAGCCTTCAAAACCGGCACTGAATAGCTGGCCGAGTTCCCGCCGAGAGCGGAGGCCGAGCTTGGCCAGGACATTCCGGATATGGAAGTTCACGGTGGCGGGCGAAACAAATAGCTGGGCGGCGATTTGCTTGTTGGTCATGCCTCGTTCGGCATAAAAGGCGATTTCCCGTTCCCGTCCAGTAAGGGACTCGAATGCCTGTAGGTACGGATTGGCGGGCCTGTCGCTCAGCCCGTCGAGTAACTTCATCGCACGGCTGAGGTACGGCGCGGCGCCGAGTGCAAGGAAGATCCTTACGGCACCCCTCAGGGCGGTCGCACCGGCTTTGGTGTTTCCCATCGAGATGAGCAGCCGGCCAAGGTCGAGGTGGGCAATGCCCTGCGACAAAGGGAAGCGCGATTCCTTCGCCGCAAGCCGGTAGAACTTGGCCGCCTGGCTGGATAGTCCATACGCTTCGCTGACCCTGCCTTCCAACCAGTCCAGCGAGCCATACACCGGCCACCATCCGCGACCATTCATGTCCTTGCAGGCCTGCAACAACCTGTCCGCTTCCTCCGCACGACCCAGTCCAGCCAAGGCGTCAATCCTGTAACTGTGTGTCGATGGCGTGGCTAGTGTGATCGCCTCTGATGCGTCCAGCTGTTGTTGCCATTCGGCCAAGGAACGGGCTCGTTCGAGCTTTGCAAGGCCGCTGAGTTCGACTCCGAAAGTGTCATATTCGCTCATTCGGACTTCTTCCGCGCGGCGCAAGGCAGCTTCGTATGATTCCGAACGGCCCTGTACTGCCTCGAGGACCGCGGACATCGAGAAAACGAGGGGGCGGGAGGAAACATCGCTGACATCCAGAGAAAGCAATTGCGCCGTGCGGACCACCGTCAGCATTTCCGGCACCCTTCCCAGCAGGAAATAGCAGTATGCGAGCACAACCCTGGTGTGCCCGATTGCCAGGCCCGCCCCGGTCGAAGCCGAGACTTCCATGGCTCTCTCCAGATCGACCGTGGCCTGTTCGATGCCACCGGTCACGCTGAGGAAGCCGGCTCTGCAGGTCAATGCGTCGGCCAAGGCAGGACTGTCGTTCGCTCCAGCGATCCGTGCACTGAGCGACGCAAAAGCCTTCGAGATCAGGTTTGGATCCTCGGTGCCGCTTGCACCGATGAGGTTGAATCCATCGAATTGCAGGCCCAGGTCCCTGCCTGAGGGCAGGTGCCGAAGCCTAGGGTCGTGTACCGCCCCCTTGGACTGGCTCAGCTGCTCCAGGTATCGGTGAGCTTGGGCGACAGCGACGGCGGTGGAGGACTTATCGTCGGAGACCATGCGTGAAACGACTATCGCCAACGAAATGTGGGCCCGCAGCAGGGCCTCGTCAGGGTGGTTCAGTTCTTTCGCGATCAGCTCTTCGGCAAATTGGCCGACACGGTCCAGATCCGGCCTCATTTGAAGCAACTGCAACAGCGCGAAGTCCCGCACTACGCCGGGACGCATGGATTGCACCTGAGGCAGAAGGTCCATCACTTCGGCAATGCAATGGTGGACGGACGCAACGATGCAGGCTTCGATGATGCAGTCGTCCCGGCGGCTTCCCTGGAACCTGTCCATCGCCGAGCGTAGGTATTGCAACGCGAGTTCCGGCTGGCCATCGGCCAAAGCGTGATCGACGCCGGAGGTCACATCCGCATAGAGTGCGGCCGTCCCGGGTTCCTGCACCAGCAATCGATGTTGCAGCGCAAGTCTCGGATCATCGAGTTCGCCTGCAATCGCGCGGTGGATGGAAGACAAGCGGTGGCTCTTGAGGTTGTCCCGCACCCCGACAGCGAGCAGATCACGAAACGGGCGCAATTGAACGGTCTGCCCGACCCGTGTGCCCCGGACGAGCCCGCTCGCCAATGCTGCCGCGACATCCGTTGGTTCATTCAAAGCGGAGCCAATCCGCTGCAAGCGCTCTTGTTCAATTGGGTCGCGACTGACACACACGAACTCGACGACGGATCGGGCAGGTCCAAGCTCCAATGCGTCGAGCATGGCGGCAAAGGGATTGTTTCCAGGGGCGATGTACGGCAGGGCATCGGGCCAGGGGTTCTGGGCGGAATATTCGGGCCCGGCGGCATGCTCCATTGCGGCGTTGATCAACAAGGGAGTACCTCCGGTGCTCCATCGAAGCCGTTCAGCCGTACGCGCCGACATCGTTCGATCCCAGACCCGCGCCACGTAATCCTGGACCTGTTCCGGACTCAGCGGTTCCATGGCGACCCGTTTGATAAAGCCCCTGGACAGGTCATCAGCCACCATCCGATCGATGGCTGCGGTACCGGGCCCTGAAACACCTGCCAAGACAACTGTGATCCTGTCGTCGGCGAGTCTCTGCAGCACGAACCGCAGGGTCTTGGCGGAGCGTTCATCTATCCATTGGGCATTGTCCACGACAATGCAACTAATGTTCTTCGGCCGGGAAGCTAGCGCAGACAATAGTTGGCGGGCCGCAATGACCGGATCCGAGAGGGGCTCGGCCTCGCGATGGCCCAAGGCCACAAGAAGCTTGTCAACAAAGGAGAGTGGAAGGCTACTTTCAAAAGCGTCCGCACTGCACGCCACCACGTTTGCCCGCCTTAGGGCATCCATGAACTGCAAGCACCACGTCGTTTTTCCTATCCCCTGAATCCCAGTGAGCACGACAATCCCGCCACGGTACTGGCGTGTGCGTTTCAGTACAGCGGCGGGAGTGTCATCGCTTGATAGAGCGGGATGTACGACCGTACGTGACGTCATGCCGCCATATTATTGGCAGATCAGCCTTTTCATCCCTGTGGGCCGCGGGTTCTGCCAATGTGTCGAGGTCGGCTCCAGAGTCGGAGGAACAGACCCAGAACGAGCGCGGCAACGGCCCCGAGACACAATCCTGTGAAGACCGGACCGTTAGACCCGGTGTACGCCAGGTTGCCATACGACGCTGTCGATGCCGTGGGCAAGACCACGATGGATGACGCCATGCCTGGCGCTCCGGGTGATGCCGGGACCGTTGGCACGACCGGAGCCGTCACTGTGACCGAAGCCGGCGTTCCCGAGGCGGGCAGGAAATAGGCGTCCCCCGAGTACTCCACCGTTATTTCGTGGTTCCCCGTGGACAACGCCGGAAGGGTGACGGCGGCCGAGCCGGAGACCAAGGTCTCCGCGGTCAGGCGGACCTGGTTGTCAACTGTCAGAATGACGGTTCCGCCAGGCTGCACCGGAAGCGCGCTGCTCGCCGTGACATTTACTCGTAGGTCCACGGTCCGGCCTTCCGAGATGGAAGTCGACGATGGAACAAGAAGGACCGTCGGTTGGGCCCGCGCGGCGTTCACTTGAATCATTACCGGTTCGGCGGGCCTGAAGTTGGTGTCACCGTCGTAGCTGAGTTGAACTGTGCGATTACCCTCAGCCCAGGGGATCGCGGTGGTGAAGTCACCTCGCGAATCCAACGGGGCCGTTCCAAGAACATCGCCGTTCGAACTTAATGTCACTTCCCCCGTGGGCACAGCAGGAGAAAGAGCTCTCGAAGCAGTCGCGACCTTCGCGACCGCCGCGGCGATGTCAGCCGAAACCGTGCCCGTTATCGTAGCGGGCTTGCTCAGGAGGTCGGCGGAAACCGTCGCATTGACGATCCGCGTTGCGAGAGGCTGTACGAGTTGGGTCAAGGATGCCGCGGAGGACTGGAATTTGTAGGAATCGGCGTTGCGTGGCCGGTATTGGAAGGTGAGATCGTGGGAACCCGCGTGTAGGTCGATTGCACTGATGTTGGCAGTTCCAGCGGCGTCAACTGGAGCGGTTGCCAGTTCCGTGCCGCCACTGTCCATAACTGCGACCTCGCCACGTGGAACCACTCCGTGGAGGTCGGAGTTGAGGACTGTTGCGACGTAGCCGCCGGGAGTGCCGAAGATGGAAGGATTCGTTGCCGAGATGACGCTGGTTGTTGTTGCGTAGTCGGGGGTGTACCAGATGCTGACCCAGCCGCTACCCGCGTTGTAGCCCCTGATCACGTTGCTTGCGGTGGGGTCAACATAGCTGCTGCCGCCAGCGCCACCACCGCCCCCGGCGCCACCTACGCGGCTGCCAAGAGCACCTGAACCACTTAGCCAACCGCCGCCGCCACCGCCCCCACCGCCGCCGCTGGACGAACTTCCGGCTCCGCCACCGCCGGTTCCCGCCGCGCCGACAGGCCCGATGACTCCCGAGTCAGCGCCAGGTGCCCCGCCCGCACACCACCCGTCAGCCGACTGGCCATTCTGGTTGGCGGCACCGCCTGCACCGCCGTTGCAGTACACGAAAGCAGCTCCGTGGCCTGCGCCTCCGCCCCCACCGGCGGCGACAACAAGCGGCGTGCCCTTCCCGTCGACTACGGCACTCGCGCCGCCGCCACCGCCACCAGCAGATCCAGCGAGGGATCCGGTACCACCTGAACCTCCGCGAATGAAACCCACTCCCCCGCCGCCTGGGTTGTGTCGCGACCCTGTTCCCCCGCCAGGTGTTGAAGCGTAAATCTTCAGCGCCTCGCCGGGCGTTACCTGCAGCGTGGCGCGAATGTCGGCCCCTGCTCCGCCGGGACCATCATTGCTCACAACAAAAGCGGTACCAGGAATATTGATTGGTCCGCCACCGCCGCCGGCGGAGCCCCAGACCCGGACATCGATGGAGCGCACACCGGCCGGCACGATCCACGTATCTCCATTGACGTTGGCGAAGTCCAGTTTGGTGGGAGTTGGATCCGGAGCGACGGACACAGCTGGTGACGCAGCATTTGCAGGAGGAACGCTGAGCCCCAGAGCTCCAACGGCGCTCGCGAGCAGGAAGACGGACAATTGCACAGCCAAGGGCTTGCGTACTGGAAGAGGCCTCATACCGGGAACACTAGGTACCCGACCCGGCCGGCCCCTTGGGCGGGATCAAATACTATTCACAACGAATAGGTCACCCCAGCTCAACTGTTTGCTGAAACCGCGGTCCCCAGGCCAAGCGCCGTAAGGATCGCGGCAGAGGTCCGTTCGAGTGCTTTCGTCACAGATGGCTTTTTCAGCCAGAGAACGGCTTTGGTTGCCACCAAAGACAGGACTCCGAGGTAGAGCATCGAAATCGCGAAGTCGATTACTCCGAGAATCATCGTCTGCCCAAAGGATGCTTCCCCGGGAGGAAGGAACTGGGGCACCACAGCGAGGAAGAACAGGCCGACTTTGGGGTTGAGCATGCACGAAACAAGTCCTGCGAAGAAACTCGAGCGCAGTTTGGGGCCGTTCTCCGGGGCATCCTGTTCGTGGCGGGTAGGCTTTCCGCGCCGGCTGTGGATAAAGGCGCTGATCCCGAGGTAGATCAGATACAGGCCACCAATGATTTTCACTACCCTGTAGGCCTCGGCCGACTGCTCCAGAAGGGCTGCCAATCAAATGCCAGCAAGCCCTGCCCAAAAGATGCTGCCAAGCGAAGAACCGAGGCCGGCCGAGAGGCCGGCCTTGACGTTTGAAAGGCTGTACCTCAGGACGAGGAACGAGTCCGGGCCCGGCGTGAGCGCCAAAATCACGCACAATCCGACGAACGCCGCAAGTGAACTCAGAGTCATGTTTCCATTGAATCATTGCGCGGTATCTGCACTAGGTACCGCGGGCCTCACGGAAGCTTCCCAGACCCCCCGGCTACAATAGGGCCGTCCGTATTTCCCCTGGAGAGGTAGTTCCCCTTTTGGTCACTCGCCACGATGCACCCAGCCCGGAGTCGGGTCAGTCACCCCCTGTTGCCTACCCGGGCCAGGGAAAGCTGGCTGCCCGCAGCCGGCGGTTCAGCTTTCGCCGCTCGCCCCGCTGGTTCAAAATCACGAGCGCCGCAGTGGCTGTCTTGCTGATCGCAGTCATCGCGTTCGGAGGGTATTGGGTATGGCGCCTTCAGTCCAACATCTCATCATCCGCACTCGGCGCCGGCGGCGTCAGGACGGAAGGACCGGTGGACGACAGCAAGGACCGGCTTCAAATCCTCGTCCTGGGCACTGATACCAGAAGCGGGAAGAACGGGCAGTTCGGCACCACCGATCAATCCTCCGGCTACGGCCAATCGGACGTCATGATGTTGCTGGATATTTCCGCGGACAACAACCATGTCAACGTCATCAGTTTCCCCCGGGACTTGCTGGTCGACGTTCCGGCCTGCACTGACAACAAAACAGGCAAGCAATACCCTGAACGGCAAAATGCCATGATCAACAGTGCCATGGCCGAGGCTGGCATCGGCTGCGCTGTTGACACCGTCAACAAGCTCACGGGTTTGGAGGTTGACCACTTCATGATGGCCGACTTCAACGCAGTGACCGAACTATCGAAGGCCGTCGGTGGCGTCGACGTCTGCGTGAGCGCTGCGGTCAACGACCCCGATTCCGGATTGCATTTGCCCAAGGGCACCTCACAGGTGGAAGGCGACCAGGCCCTGGCCTTCCTGCGCACCCGCCATGCATTTTCCGATGGCGGAGACCTCGGACGGATCAAGGCGCAGCAATCGTTCCTTGGTTCCCTCGTGCGGAAGCTCAAGGCTGACGGAACGCTCGGAAACCCCCAGAAGATGCTCGGCATTGCCGATACCGTCACCAAGAACCTCACCGTCGACAACGGTCTCGCCTCGGTTCCGGCCCTGTTGACCATCGCGGGCAGGCTCAAGAACATTGACCCGGCGAAGGTCAACTTCATCACCGTGCCCAACGTCCCGGCGGCGTCCGACCCCAACCGGCTCGACCTCGACCAACCGGCGGCGAGCAACTTCTTTGCTGCCTTGACGAAGAGCCCCGACCTCAGCCAGCCCGCACCAAGCGCCGCGGCGTCCCCTGCTCCATCGACCGAAGCTCCGAAGGCCGGATACAACAAGGCGCTCCAACCGGTCACCGTCGCCAATGGAACGGGCGTGACCGGCAGGAGCCAGGAGATCGGATCGCTGCTCTCCGCCGGTGGATTCACGAAGCTGGCCAAGATCCAAGCCGATGCCAGGCCACAGACGATGGTCTACTACGGTGCCGGATTCGCCGACGTTGCTGCGGACGTCGCAGCAATGTTCGGGTTGCCGTCGGCGAGCGTGCAGCAGGTCGCCAGCGTCCAGGGAGTCCAGCTCTACGCCGGGCAAGACTTCGCTACCGGGGACAAGCCCACGCTTCCGGCCCCTAAGCCCAACGATGTGGTTGCCCAGACCGCCCAGGACCAGACCTGCCAGACGACCAACCCGGTCGGATAGCCCCGGAAGACAGAGCGCCCTCCGTCCCGCATCGCGGGGCGGAGGGCGCTTTCTGTTTTGCGTTACTGAGGCTGATCTCCCGAAACGTTGACCAGCCAAGCGATGCCGAACTTATCAGTGAGCATCCCGAAGATGTCCCCCCAGGGCGCCTTCTCCATCGGCACGGTGACCGTCCCGCCGTCGACCAGTCCGTCCCAATAGCCTCGAAGTTCCGCTTCGTCGTCGCCGCTAAGGGACACCGAGATGTTGTTTCCCGGGCTGTAATCCATGCTGTTGGGGGTGTCCGCGGCCATGAGCAGCAATCCGTTGTCTGTCTTGAGTGCCGAGTGCATGATCTTGTCGCTTTCGGCGGGGTCTTCGCTCGCGTGGAACTCCGCGAAGGTGCTTTGGGTCAGCTCGCCTCCGAAGACCGACTGGTAGAAAGTCATTGCCTCTTTGGCGTTGTCCCGAAAGCTGATGTAGGGGTTGAGGTTCGTGGTCATTACATGGCTCCTCAGTGTTTGGGGCAGCACGATCAGCTACCTTTTCGTCATGCTAACAGCGCCCGCCGGGACCATCTACAGGCAGATTTTTTCTTGCTCGACGGCGGCTGTCCGCTTCCTAACTGCCACTCGCCTCACGGCCGACGAGGCCCACTGTGTTGCCTTCGCTGTCCTTGATGAAGGCCATCCACTCGTCGGTCCCGGCCGGTCCAAGGCTTCCGTCGACGTGGCTGTAGACCAATTGTGGTTCCTGGACGATCTTCGTCCCTGAGGCGCGGAGCCCTTCCACTGAGAGCCGGAGATCGGCTACGTCAAGGTAGATCAGCGACGACGGGGCGCCGCGATCCAGGAGAAGCCGGACGCCGTCGAGATCGAAGAAGAGCAGGCCGGGCGGATCGAATCTTCCGGTTGGCGCGCCGCCCAGCAGCCGGGAGTAGAACTCCGATGCCCGGTCGAGGTCCACCGCCCGCTGGGCAACCTGGATCAACTTCATGTCGTACCTCCGGGGATCGGCGTCGCTTCAAGTGTCGTAGCCACATCTTCCGCGGTACTCAGTGCTGGTTCAAGGGGCGCGGGTTCAACAGCCTGGTGGCATGCGTAGGACCTTCGGTTCGAGTTCGGCATCAGTGCGGGATAGTGTCGTTTCCATGCCTGCTGCAAATTCCGCCCTGGTCCGCACTGCCCTCATCGCCGGACTGGCAGACGCAATCCTCATTCTTGTTTTCGCCGCCATTGGCCGCGACGCGCACCAGCGTGCTGATGTGCTGACCGGGGTCTTTGCCACGGCTTGGCCGTTTCTTGCCGGTGCCGTGATCGGTTGGCTCACTGTGCGGGCCTGGAGGGCACCCTTCAAGACCTGGCCGGCCGGCGTCGGCATATGGATCGGAGCCGTCGCCGGGGGCATGCTTTTGCGTGCGGCCACCGGACAGACCGTGGTGCTCGCGTTCATCATTGTCGCCTTGATCAGCTTGGCGATCCTGCTGCTTGGCTACCGCGCCGTCATCGCCCTCGTGATGCGGGCCCGTCGACGGAGCCGCCGGGCCTAAGCACCCGCCGATGGACTAGGCTTGCTACGTCCACTGCTGCACTTCGGAAAGGCTGCCCCCAGTGATCACCGCTTTTGTCCTGATCAAGACCGACGCTTCACGCATTCCGGAGACGGCCGAGGAGATCTCCGCCATCCAAGGGATCAGCGAGGTCTACTCCGTCACAGGGGAATGGGACCTTATTGCCGTGGCACGCGTGGCGAAGCATGAGGAGTTGGCGGACGTCATCGCCGACAAACTCTCGAAGGTTCCCGCAGTAGTTCACACCACCACGCACATCGCCTTCCGAGCATACTCACAGCATGATCTGGACGCCGCGTTTACGCTGGGCTTCGAGCAGTAACAGCCGGAATCCTGGCGCCGCGCCTAGCTTTGGCTTAGTCCGACCCACGTGTCGAGGACCCTGGAAGCCGCTCCGGAATCAATGGATTCCGCGGCCCGCAGCCAGGCCGACTTCATTCGTTCCAAGAACGGTCCGTCGGCAGTAGTGTCGAAGGCCACCAGGCCTGCGGCGGCGTTGAGCACGACGGCATCGCGGACCGGGCCCGGCTTCCCCTCAAGTACTTCGCGCACGACGGCGGCATTCGCCTTGGCGTCGCCGCCTCGTAGATCGGCGACGGTCGCCGCAGCGATACCAAGATCCGCCGGCGAGAACCGCTGCTCGGTGACTTGCCCGTTCCTGATTTCCCACACCGTGGATGGTCCGGTGGTGGTGAGTTCATCGAGTCCGTCTTCCCCGCGGAACACCAATCCGCGGCTCCCTCGGCGCGCCAGGACCCCGGCGATCAAGGGAGCCATCGCGGCGTTGGCAACACCCACGGCTGAAGCCTGGACGTGGGCGGGGTTGGTCATTGGTCCCAGGAAGTTGAAGGCCGTGGGAATGCCGAGTTCCGCACGCACAACACCGGTATGCCGGAACGACGGATGGAATACCTGGGCGAAACAGAAGGTGATTCCCGCCTCTTCGGCATTCCGGGCCACCCGGTCGATCGGCAAGTCGAGCCTCACGCCCAAGGCTTCCAGGACATCGGCGGAGCCCGACGACGACGACGCCGCCCGGTTCCCGTGCTTTACGACCCGTGCTCCCGCGCCGGCCGCCACTAGGGCCGCCATCGTCGAGATGTTCACTGTGTTCAGCCGATCGCCGCCTGTGCCTACGATGTCAAGCTTTTCACCCGGAATGCTCACGGGTTTGGCGTTGGAGAGCATTGCCTCGACCAGTCCGGTGACTTCATCCACCGTTTCACCCTTGGCCCGCAGGGCAACGAGGAAACCGGCAATCTGGGAAGGGGCGGCTTCTCCGGACATGATTGTGTTCATGGCCCATGCCGTGTTCCCGGCCGAGAGGTCATGCCCGTTGATCAAAGCGGAGATGAGTCCGGGCCACGAGTTGCTTGCCTGCTCTGCAGATGCCTGTGAAGTCACCACTTGATGCTAGCGATCCACCCTGCTCCGTGACCAATGCTAAGGACGCCGGGAACTTTTCCGCGCGAATTCGCGTGTTTGTAGAAAAAGTCTCCCCAAATGGCGGTTCGCATTGGGAAGTCCGGACTTTTACAGACATAATGTCCTTGTGACATCTGCGACCCATGCCCCCAGTACCCCGGCGCACCCGACGCTGAATCGCCCCAATTTGGTTTCCGTTGGAACCGTTGTGTGGCTTTCCAGTGAGTTGATGTTCTTCGCCGGTCTCTTCGCCATGTACTTCACGCTGCGCTCCACGTCGGGCGCCTTGTGGGCGGAAGAAACCGGCAAGCTCAACTTCCCGTTTGCGCTTGTAAACACAATCGTCCTCGTGTCGAGTTCCTTCACTTGCCAGATGGGCGTCTTCGCTGCCGAGCGACTTGAGCCGCGCCGTCGAGGCGGTGTGCTGCAGTTCACCCGCTGGGGCATGAACGAATGGTTCATCCTGACGTTCATCATGGGCTCCTTCTTCGTTGCCGGGCAGACCACCGAATACGCGATGCTTGTGTCCGAGCACGTGACGCTCTCGGCCAATGCCTACGGCTCCGCGTTCTACATGACAACCGGCTTCCACGGTCTCCACGTCATCGGCGGCCTCATCGCCTTCCTGTTCATCATTGGCCGCGCATACGCCGCCAAGAAGTTCGGACACTTTGAAGCGACCTCGGCAATCGTCACCTCGTACTACTGGCACTTCGTGGATGTTGTGTGGATCGGCCTCTTCCTGGTCATCTACGTACTGAAGTAGCCCGGCACCGACTCTTGTTCCTCAAGAGGATGAATTTTAAAGAAGCGGCTCGCGGAGCCGACGCAGGATCGAATAAAGGAACCACCACGTGAAGGCACTCTCGCAGAAGCGACGTCATCCACTGGCAGCCATTGCGCTGCTGCTGATGGGACTCCTCGTCACTGGTGGGCTCTACGCCGTTGCCACAACGGTCAACCAGGCGAAGGCAGACACCACTACCTTCAGCGCAAGCGACGCCCAGGAAGGCGGCAAGCTCTTCGCCGCCAACTGCGCCACCTGCCACGGCATGGGCGCCAGCGGATCCAAGGACGGCCCCTCGCTGGTCGGCGTGGGTGCTGCTGCGGTTGACTTCCAGGTTGGCACCGGCCGTATGCCCATGCAGATGAACGGACCCCAGGCCCAGGAAAAGCCGCGGCAGTTCAACGAGCAGCAGACCCAGCAGCTGGCGGCCTACGTCGCTTCGCTCGGCGCTGGCCCGTCAATTCCCGACGCATCGCTGCTCGACGAAAAGGGAGATGCCGCCAAGGGTGGCGAGCTCTTCCGCGTGAACTGCGCGATGTGCCACAACGCTGCAGCGGCTGGCGGCGCCTTGACCCGTGGAAAGTTCGCTCCGGCCCTGGCTGGTGTCTCAGGCCAGCACATCTATGAAGCGATGGCCACTGGTCCGCAGAACATGCCGGTCTTCAACGACGCGAACATCTCTCCTGAGGGCAAGCGCGACATCATCACCTTCCTGAAGAAGATCGAAACCAACGGCTCGCCTGGTGGAAACGACCTGGGGGGCCTGGGTCCGGTATCCGAAGGTCTCTTCGTCTGGGTTGCAGGCCTCGGCGTCATCATTGCCTTCACCATCTGGCTGACGTCCCGTACGTCCTAGGCCAGCGCACGACAAAAACTTCTGCTGTCCCCACAGCAGTTTTGAATTGAACATTAACCCGGTTACGGCCGGGACAACGAGAGAAGGATGAGGCGAATTATGGGCAACCATAGTGACGGCAGTCCGAACCACTCGGGCACCGTAGCTACGGCTGGTCAGAATGATGTGGAGAAGTTCCAGGATCCTGGGCTTCCTCCGCACCGTTTGCGCCTGGCTGACACGGACCCGAGAGCCGCTAAGCGAGCCGAGCGACAGGTGGCCATACTGTTTGGCATCTCCGTCATCGGCACGGTGATCTTCCTGGTGTCGTACTTTGCCATCGATCTTGGGCAAGACTCCACGATCGCAACGATCCGCACCCAAAACCTGTTGCTTGGCCTGGGCACCGCATTTGCGATGCTCGGGATCGGCACCGGCATCGTGCACTGGGCCAAGGCCCTCATGCCGGACCACGAGGTTTCGGAAGAGCGCCACGCCATCCGCACCGAGGAAGACCGGCAGGCGGCCGTGCGAATCGTCGAGGACATCGTCGAGGAAACCGGCATCAAGCGTCGCCCGCTGATCCGCAACACCCTTTTGGGTGCCGTGGCACTGGCGCCTCTTCCGGCTTTGGCAGTATTCGGTGACCTTGGTCCCCGTCCCGACAACACGCTCGCACACACCATGTGGGCTCCCCAGGACGGCAAGCTCAAGCGCCTCACCCGCGACCCTGACGGAACTCCGATCAAGGCATCGGACGTGACCATCGGTTCCGCATTCCACGTGATCCCGGAAGGCCTCAACGAACTCCAGGAAGGCAAGCTCAACGCGAAGGCCAAAGCCGTCGTTTTGCTCATGCGCCTCAACCCGGATGACTTGACCATTTCCAAGGGCCGCGAAACCTGGAGCTACAACGGAATCGTTGCCTACTCCAAGATCTGCACCCACGTCGGTTGCCCGGTTGCTCTTTACGAGCAGCAAACGCACCACCTGCTGTGCCCGTGCCACCAGTCAACCTTCGACCTCACCAAGGAATGCAAGGTTATCTTCGGCCCCGCCAGCCGTCCGCTCCCCCAGCTGCCCATCGCGGTGGACGCTGAGGGCTACCTCGTAGCCACGAGCGATTTCAAAGAACCTGTAGGACCGAGTTACTGGGAGCGTGACGAGCATGAGCGCCTCATCAACAGCTGAAGTCCCCTTCGTACCGAAAACCAAGGTTGGCCGGATCACGGACTTCGTTGACGAGCGCGTCGGCGGATCCGGAATCCTGCGTGAATTCGGCCGGAAGGTCTTCCCCGACCACTGGTCCTTCATGTTCGGTGAGGTGGCGCTGTATTCCTTCGTCATTCTCCTGATGTCCGGTACCTTCCTGACGTTCTTCTTCGACCCGTCCATGGCTGAGACCCACTATTCGGGTTCGTACACCCCGCTCACGAATGTCGAAATGTCCGTCGCGTACAACTCGTCGCTGAACATTTCCTTCGACATTCGCGGCGGCTTGTTCTTCCGCCAGGTCCACCACTGGGCGGCTTTGCTGTTCGTGGCGTCGCTTGGTGTGCACATGCTGCGCGTTTTCTTCACCGGCGCTTTCCGCAAGCCGCGTGAAATGAACTGGGTAGTGGGCGGCGTCCTGCTCATCCTGGCCATGGCTGAAGGCTTCACCGGATATTCCCTTCCCGATGACCTGCTCTCCGGCAACGGCCTGCGAATCATCGACGGTGTCATCAAGTCCATCCCGGTGATCGGAACGTACATCTCGTTCTTCCTTTTCGGAGGCGAGTTCCCGGGTACAGCCATCATCGGCCGCCTGTACGTGCTGCACATCCTGCTCGTTCCTGCCATGATTCTGCTGATGATCGTCATCCACCTCTTCATGGTGGTTGTGCACAAGCACACGCAGTACCCCGGCCCGGGCCGCAACGACGGCAACGTCGTCGGTTACCCCCTGGGACCGGTTTACGCCGCTAAGGCCGGCGGCTTCTTCTTCATCGTGTTCGGTGTCGTCGCGCTCATGGCTGCGATGTTCACGATCAACCCGATCTGGAACTACGGACCGTACGACCCCTCCCCTGTGTCGGCAGGTACCCAGCCTGACTGGTACATCGGCTTCGTCGATGGCGCCTTGCGGCTCATGCCTGGCGTTGTCAACGACTTCCACTTCGAATACATCATCTTCGGCCACGTGCTGACCCTGAATGTGCTGCTGCCTGCATTGGTTCCCGCCGGCATCATTTTCACGGTGCTGTTCATGTACCCGTGGATCGAACGCTGGATCACCAAGGACAACCGTGAGCACCACGTTCTGGACCGTCCTCGCAACGCTCCTACCCGTACTGCCATCGGCGTCGCAGGGTTTACCTGGTACTGCGTCATGTGGGCGGCGGCCGGCTCGGACCTCATCGCAACGCACTTCCACGTTGCCCTGAACGACGTCACGTACTGGCTGCGCACGCTGTTCTTCATTGGCCCGATCATTGCGTTCATGGTGACAAAGCGCGTGGCGCTTGCGCTGCAGCGCAAGGACCGCGAGATTGCCCTGCACGGCCGCGAAACGGGCCGCATCGTGCGCTTGCCGCATGGTGAGTTCATCGAGGTTCACGCGCCACTGGACGACTACAAGCACTACAAGCTTGTGGGCTTCGAATCGCTTTCCCCGTTGCCGGCTGAGCCGAACGAGCATGGCGTCGTCACCCCGAAGGAGAAGCGCCGCGCGGCGCTGTCCAAGTGGTTCTTCGAAGACCGTGTTGCTCCGGCAACGCCGGCTGAGCTTGAAGCCGCTCACGGACATGGCCACCATGAGGCCATCGAGTCCGGCGAAGAGCACAAGAGCCTTAGCCACTAGCTCCAGCAGATAGCACAGATAAGGCCCCGTCCATGTGGACGGGGCCTTATCTCGTTCTTCGGGCTTCCAAGCGGGCGGTTCCCGGCTTTGTGCTAGTGGGTGCGGTACCCCGTCGATTGGCTCCGGGTGGACCGGACGCCCGGGCGCTGCAACGGGACCCACAACTTGTACCGGTCAGCCCTGTAGTAGGAGACGGAGTAGTCCACCATCGCGCGTGCGACGAATGCGTGGCGCTGGATCTTGAGCAAGGGAGTTCCGACATCTACGTTCAAGAGCCGCGCCGTTGACGGCGAAGCTGCTGTTGCTTCGATCATGTCCTCTCCCCACTCCATCACCAGTCCGTACTTCTCACTCAGCACGTTGTAGAGGGATGTGGGGGGCGCATCGTCCAGGAGACCTGGCACGCGATGGGCAGGGATGAAGTTCTCGTCCACGCTCATGGGCTCGTTGTCAGCGAGGAGGAGCCGTCTGAAGCGGACCAACGGCGTCCCTTCCTCCAGCTGGAGCTCCCTCGCGAGGAAGGCGCTGGCCGAGATTTGTTCAAAGCTCAGGACCTTGGCCGCCGGGACCATGCCGCGGCGCTGCATTTCCTCGCTGTACGACGTGAGCTTCACCTGGAGGTCGAGCTTCGGTTTGCGGACGAAAGTTCCCAATCCAACCACGCGTTCAATGACCTCCTCGCCGACGAGGGCATCAATGGCCTGCCGCACCGTCATCCTGGCAAGCCCGAAGCGTTCGGAAAGGTCCCGCTCCGAAGGCAGCGCCGCACCGGGTTTGCAGGACTCGGAGATGTAGCTGCGCAGGATCTCGCGCAGTTGAACGTAGATGGGAGTGCCGCTCTTGCGGTCGATCTCCCCCGCGATACGTGCTGCCTCAGCGGGCACGACGGTCTCCGGCCACGAAATCTCTCATGAAATAAGCGTAGGCCAATCCACGGGCAGGTCTAGACCAGTTGATCGCCGCGGACGGCGCCGTCGTGTTGCGGCGCTAGGCTTGTATGGATCAAAATCGCAGTCGGCATCTGGCCGTCCGAATCAAAGGAGCCGGTTTGCCCGAGCACAAAGCCATCGTCGCCGCAGAGATCGGTCTCCATGCACGGGCTGCTGCCATGTTCGTGCGGGCTGTGACCGCCACGGGCCTTCCAGTGACGATTCGTAAGCCCGGCCAGCAAGCAGTGGATGCCCGGTCATTGCTCGAGGTCATGACCGAAGACTTCGGCCACGGGTGCGAGGTGGTGCTGTCGGTCTCCGGTGAAGCGCTGCAAGCCGGCCGCACGCTTGATGAGGTCAATGATGCCTTGGCTGCGCTTTCGGCCGTCCTGGAGGCCGTAGAAGGCCAGTGAGCCGGCAATCGTGTTGAGTGTGCGCCTCGTGCCACATCCGGATATAACGACGGCGGGCCCCACCAATTGGTGGGGCCCGCCGTCGTTATTCAAGAACTTCTAGTGCGCGTGGTCTCCACGGCTGTATTCGAAGACCCAACCGACCAAGGCCACGAGGGCCAGGCCAGCGGCGACAAACGTGATCCAGAAACCTATGGCAAGGCCAAGGAAGCCACCGGCACACGCCAGGCCGAGGACCAGCGGCCACCAGCTCCAGGGGCTGAAGTGTCCCTGCTCGCCAGCGCCCTCGTGGATCTCAGCGTCCGGTCGGTCTTCCGGGCGCATGCCGACCCGCTTGCCGGTGAAACCGAGGTAGCCGCCGATCATGCCTGCCAGACCACCGACCAGGAGAATGCCGAGGGTTCCGACCCACTCAGACCAGTGGGTCAGGAAGCCGTAGGCCAGTGCGACGGGGACGAAGAAAAAGCTCCCGGCTCCAAAAATCCATGATTCGATTTTCACTTGGCGTCCTTCTGATCAGCGTTGCCGAGCACCTTTGCTGCCGGCTCGGGGCTCTGTGCAGTGTGGTGCTGAGCGAGTTCCGGGTGGTGGAGGTCCAGGGCAGGACGTTCGGAACGGATGCGGGGCAGCGAGGTGAAGTTGTGTCGCGGCGGCGGGCAGGATGTGGCCCACTCGAGCGAAGCGCCGAAGCCCCAGGGATCGTCCACTTCTACCTTCTTGTTGCTGCGCCAGGTGATGTAGACGTTCCAGAAGAACGGCAGGAGCGAGGCGCCGAGCACAAAGGATGAGATGGTGGAGAACTGGTTCATCCAGGTGAAGCCGTCCTGCGGCATGTAGTCCGCGTAGCGTCGGGGCATGCCCTCGACGCCGAGCCAGTGCTGGATCAGGAACGTGCCGTGGAAGCCCAGGAACAGAAGCCAGAAGTGGATCTTGCCGAGGCGCTCGTTGAGCATCTTTCCGGTCCACTTGGGCCACCAGAAGTAGAAGCCTGCGAACATGGCGAACACGACAGTTCCGAAGACGACGTAGTGGAAGTGCGCGACGACGAAGTAGGAGTCCGAGACGTGGAAGTCGAGCGGCGGGGAGGCCAGGATGATGCCGGTCAGGCCGCCGAAGAGGAAGGTGACCAGGAAGCCGATGCTCCAGAGCATGGGCGTCTCGAAAGTAATCGAGCCCTGCCACAGCGTGCCGATCCAGTTGAAGAACTTCACGCCGGTGGGTACCGCGATCAGCATCGTCATGAACGAGAAGAACGGCAGCAGCACCGATCCGGTGACATACATGTGGTGCGCCCAGACGGTAACCGACAGGGCGGCGATGGCGATGGTCGCGTAGACCAGGCCCTTGTAACCGAAGATCGGTTTGCGGCTGAATACCGGGAAGATCTCGGACACGATGCCGAAGAAGGGCAGCGCAATGATGTAAACCTCGGGGTGGCCGAAGAACCAGAACAGGTGCTGCCACAAGACAGCCCCGCCGTTCTCCGGGTCGAAGATGTGTGCGCCGAAGCGGCGGTCGGCACCGAGCGCGAAGAGCGCGGCGGCGAGCGGCGGGAAGGCCATGAGAACCAGGATTGCCGTCACGAGGGTGTTCCAGGTGAAGATCGGCATGCGCCACATCGTCATGCCGGGAGCGCGCATGCAGATGATCGTGGTAATGAAGTTCACGGCACCCAGGATGGTTCCGAAACCGGACAAAGCCAGACCGAAGACCCACAGGTCTCCGCCCACGCCCGGGGTGAACGTCGTGTCCGACAAGGGGGCATAGGCGAACCAGCCGAAGGAGGCGGCACCTTGCGGGGTGATGAAGCCGGACACCGCGATGGTGGAGCCGAAGAGGAAGAACCAGAAGGCCAGTGCGTTCAGTCGCGGGAAGGCAACATCGGGGGCGCCGATCTGAAGAGGCATGATGACGTTCGCGAAGCCTGCGAAGAGCGGCGTCGCGAACATCAGCAGCATCACGGTGCCGTGCATCGTGAAGAGCTGGTTGTACTGCTCCTTGGTCTGCAGGATCTGCATGCCGGGCTCGAAGAGCTCGGCGCGGATCAGCAGCGCCATGACACCACCCAGGCAGAAGAACACGAAGGACGCGATCAGGTACATGTACCCGATGGTCTTGTGGTCGGTGGAGGTGATCCAGTTGACGACGATGCGTCCCTTGGACTTCGGTACTACCGGAGCGTCAAGGACTCCGGCGGATTGAGTGTAAGTAGCCACGTCGCTTCCCTTAATTCTTTGCGTTCAGGTTCGGGTTGCGGTCGTACTTCGAATCGAGAAGACCGGTGTTGCCGCTCTGGCGAAGTTGGGCCATATGAGCCTGGAACTCAGCCTCGGAAACGACCTTCACGCGGAACAGCATCTCTGAGTGGTATTCACCGCAAAGTTCGGCGCACTTGCCGTCATAGGTGCCCTCCTTGGTGGGGGTCAACCTGATGTAGTTGGTCTTGCCGGGGATCATGTCGCGCTTCTGAAGGAAGGCGGGTACCCAGAAAGAGTGGATGACGTCGCGGGAATTCAATTCCAGGTCAACCGACTTGTTGACCGGCAGGTACAAGGTGGGGAGCTTGTCCTTGTCCACGTTGTTGCCCGTGAGGTGCGCCTGAACGCCGGCCTCGTGAAGGTCTTCGGCGATGACCGGGCCCTTCACGTAATTGAAGTCCCAAGCCCATTGCTTGCCGCGGACGTCAATCGTGACGTCGGCCGCCTGGGAGCGGTCATCGATTGCACGCTGGTCCTGATCCGTGAAGTAGAAGAACACCAGCACCATGAACAGCGGAATGGTCAAATAAAAGACCTCCAGAGGGAGGTTGTAGCTAAGCTGCTTCGGGAAACCCGTGGTGCCCTTGCGGCGGCGGTAGGCGATGATGCACCAGACCAGCAAGCCCCAAGTAATAATGCCGACGGCGAGGGCGGCGATCCATGAGTTGACCCAGAGGTCCATGATCCGATCGGTGTTGCTGGTGGTTCCACGTTCCGTGGGCAACCAGCCTTTTTCTACCTCTGGTGAACATCCGGTCAAAACCAACGCGCCGGCTAGTGCCAAGCCAGTGATCGAGGTGATCTTTATGCGTCGGCTGCCGGTTCGGTTCTGCGAACTCACAGACGGCCCTTCCTCTTGTTGCTGCAGCCCGGCCGGCCGGAAGCCCACCGGGCACACTAAAGTTTTACTACCCGATGTAGAGCTTACCGCTACCGAGCGGTTTTCGCCGACATGCTGGCCCAGTGCGTCGGCCCGGGTTCAACCCGTTCCTGAACTGGGCCAACAGTCTGCGAATGCCCGGGTTAGTGGAACGAATCGCCGCAGGCGCAAGACCCGCCGGCGTTGGGGTTGTCGATGGTGAAGCCCTGCTTCGAGATCGTGTCCTCGAAGTCTATGCTGGCACCGCTCAGGTAAGGCACGCTCATCTTGTCGACAACCACTTCGACGCCGTCATAATCGCGGACGGCATCGCCGTCGAGCAGGCGCTCGTCGAAGTAGAGCTGGTAAATCAGGCCCGAGCATCCGCCCGGCTGAACAGCGACGCGGAGCCGCAAGTCCGTGCGGCCTTCTTGTTCGAGAAGGCTCCGGACCTTACCTGCGGCGACATCGGTCAACTTGACCTCGTGCTCAGGAAGCTCGCCGCCTGCGAGCTGCGCTCCGGTGCTGTTTTCGTTGGTTGCAGTGCTCATTGGCCTACCTTCTTATGAAGCTCTTGGCGGCTGCGCCTTCGCGCTGCCTGCCCTTACCCAAATACGTGCGGGCTATAGCTACATGCTACGTCGAGCCGGCGCATAGCTATAACTTCTAACGTAACCGCAGGGAGCGTTACCTTGTTCCCCGGTCGATGCAGGCGGGGGCTCAGAGGCCTTCCGTGTTCAACCTGGCGAGCATCAGTGCCTCAGCCAGGACGGCATTGCGGAAATCGCCGATGTGAAGCGATTCGTTGGCGCTGTGGGCCCGTGAGTCAGGGTCCTCGACGCCAGTCACCAGGATCTGGACATCGGGATAGGTTTCCGTGAGATCCGCGATAAACGGTATGGATCCACCGATCCCCATTTCGACAGCGGGCACGCCCCAGGCTGCACCGAGTGCCCACATTGCGATCCGGGCCGCCGCCGATTCCGTATCGGTGGAGAAGGCGTTGCCCCGCTCCCCCGGTACGAACGTCACCTTCGCTCCGAAGGGCGCGTTCGCCTGCAGGTGCCTTCCCACGGCGTCCATGGCGGCATCGGGATCCTGCCCGGGGGCCAAGCGCAGGCTGAACTTTGCCCGCGCAGAGGGAAGCAGTGTGTTGGATGCGACGTCGACGGCGGGTGCGTCGATGCCGATGATCGACAACGCGGGCTTGGTCCAGAGCCTTGAGGCGATGCTGCCGCTGCCGGCGAGCCGTACGCCGTCGAGCACGGAGGCGTCGGCGCGGTACTGCTCCTCATCAACGTCCTCTACTACGTCATCCCTGGCTACCAGCCCCTCGATGGCCACGTTGCCGTCGTCGTCGTGCAGGGTGGCGATGAGGCGGGACAGAAGGGTCGGCGCGTCCAGTACGGGACCGCCGAACATGCCGGAGTGCACTGCGTGATCCAGGACCCGAACTTCGAAGGTGCCGTCCACCAGTCCGCGGAGGCTTGTTGTCAGCGCGGGAACGCCGACTTTCCAATTGCTTGAATCCGCCACAACAATGACGTTCGCTTCGAGGAGCTCGCGGTGTGTTTCGAGGAAAGTCCGGAACGTCGGCGAGCCCGCCTCTTCTTCGCCCTCGAAGAACAAGGTGACCCCAAGGCCGAAATCGTCTCCCAGCACCTGGGTTACAGCGGCATAAGAAGCCAGGTGGGCCATGATTCCGGCCTTGTCGTCGGCTGCGCCACGGCCATAAAGGCGGCCATCCCGCTCTTCGGCGACGAAGGGTTCGGTGTCCCACAAGGTCACGTCGCCCGGAGGCTGCACATCGTGGTGCGCGTAAAGCAGGATCGTTGCTTTGCCCGGCGCGGCAACGCGGCGAGCAACGATGGCGGGGCCTCCGGGAGTCCCGTCGGCCTTGTCGCAGCGCAGGATCTGTACGTCGCGGAAGCCCGACTCGCGGACCAGCGACGCGACAGCCTCGGCGCTCCGCTCCAGTTCCGCCGGGTCAAAGCTGGGCCAGGCGATCCCCGGGATGGCAACCAGGTCCTTCAAACGGGTCATGGTCTCGTCGAAGGAAGCATCGATCGAGGACTTGAGCGCATCAACATTGATTGTGCCGGAGCCGCCGGAAAAGGTCTGCGGGATCTCCGCATTCATTGAAGTCATGGCGAAAACACTACCGCCGGGAGTGGCGCTGGGGAACCGGACCTGGCGGCGTGGCGGGCTCCTTCGCCGGGCGGCACGTCACGTCGACTTTGGGGCGGTTCCTGCGGGGTATTCTGTAGTGGTGTTTGGACGTAAAAAGGATGAGCCGAGCGCTCAAGACCAAGTAGACCAGCTTGCCGCAGATGCCGCCGTGAAAGGCGCTGGCAAGGGCGCTCCCACGCCCAAGCGCAAGGAACAGGAAGCGGCCCGCAAGCGGCCCCTCGTGCCGACGGACCGCAAGGCCTCGAAGGAAGCCGAGCGCATTGCCGTGCAGGATCAGCGCCAGAAAATGCGCCAGGCCTTGGACACCGGGGATGAGAAGTACCTGCCGCTGCGGGACAAGGGACCCCAGAAGCGCTTTGCGCGCGACTATGTCGATGCCCGTTTCAGCCTGGGTGAGTACCTGATGTTCGGTGCCTTGCTGTTCGTGGTTATCTCCTTCGTCATTCCCTCAGGCAGCGACGCCCTGAGCTATATCCTGATCGGCTTCTGGGTCATGTTCCTGGCTGTCTTCGCGGACGTGTTCATCCTTTCCCGCAAATTGCGCAAGGGCCTGACGCAGAAGTTCGGCGACGTCGAGCGTGGGACGGTCTGGTACGGCAGCATGCGTTCCCTGCAATTCCGTCGCCTGCGCCTGCCGAAGCCGCAGGTGCAGCGAGGCCAGTACCCCGCTTAATACTCCCCGATCGCCAAGGACAGCAGTCCGACGAATCAAAAAGACCCTGGAACAGCTGTTCCAGGGTCTTTTTGTCCGCACTTGGCGGTTCAGGTGCAGTTCAGATGCTCGTCTCCCTGTTTAGCGGCGACGCTTAACTGCGCCGTTTGGCCAAGGCCTTGTTGATGCCGGCGGCCCAGAACGGACCTTCGTAGAGGAATGCCGTGTATCCCTGAACGAGGGTTGCCCCGGCATCGAGCCGCTCCTGCACGTCGGCCGCGGACTGCACGCCGCCGACCGCGATGAGCACGAGGCCCTCCCCCACCGCAGCCTTCAGCCGGCGCAATACCTCGAGCGAACGCCCCTTGAGCGGCGCACCGGAGAGTCCGCCGGCGCCGCACGCTTCCACTTTGCCCGGATCCGAAACCAGGCCTTCCCGGCTGATGGTGGTGTTTGTGGCGATGATCCCGTCGAGCTTGAGGTCCAAGGCGAGCCGGGCGACGTCGTCGATGTCTTCGTCGCTCAGATCCGGCGCGATCTTGACGAGCAGCGGCACGTGTCGGCCGGCGGATTCGTCCGCGGCTTCTCCGACCGCTCGCAGGAGGGGACGAAGCGTCTCGACGTTCTGGAGCAGTCGCAGTCCCGGCGTGTTGGGCGAGCTCACGTTCACTACCAGGTAGTCGGCGGCGGGTGCCAGGCTGCGGGCGCTGACCAAATAGTCCTCAACGGCGTCGTCGAGCTCGACAACCTTGGTCTTGCCGATATTGACTCCGATCACGGGACGAACGCCCGAATGCGTCCGCTGCAAAGCCGCCCTCGCAGCCTTGAGCCGCGGGGCCACGGCCGCCGCGCCGTCGTTGTTGAAGCCCATGCGGTTGATCACGGCCTTGTCCTCGATCAAGCGGAAAAGCCGTGGCTTCTCGTTGCCGGGCTGCGCCTGGCCGGTGATCGTTCCCACTTCCACGTGGCCGAAGCCTAGTTCAGCGAGGGCTTCGATTCCGTGGCCCTCTTTGTCGAAGCCGGCCGCAAGGCCGAAGGGCGAAAGGAACGTCAGCCCGAAAGCCTCCGTGCGCAGGGAGGGGTGCGGAGCCGTCATTTTGGCCAGGACGCGTCCTGCGCCTGAGCGGTGTGCGTAGCGGATCGCCTGGAAGCCGATCTTGTGGGCTTTTTCGGCATCCATCCAGGAGAAGGCCAGCTTGAAGAATGTGGGGTAAACGCGCATGGTACTAGTTTTCCGGTTTACGGGTCGCGCACCAAACCAAGGCGGTTACCGGGCGGTAGCATGTACGAATGCCGAGCAATCCACTTGATGGAGTTCACTCCCAGGCAATCATCGAAGCCGATGTCGTCATTATTGGCGCGGGATTGTCGGGACTGGTCGCCGCCGCCCAAGCCTACGCCGACGGCAAACGGGTTGCTGTCCTGGACCAGGAGCCTTCGGCGTCCGTGGGCGGCCAGGCGCATTGGTCTTTCGGTGGCTTGTTCCTGGTCAACTCCCCCGAGCAGCGGAGGCTGGGCGTCAAGGACAGTGCCGAGCTCGCCTTGAGCGACTGGCTGGCGTCCGCGGCCTTTGACCGGCCCGAAGACTTCTGGGCCCGGCGGTGGGCAGAAGCTTACGTGGATTTCGCCGCCGGCGAGAAGCGCCGGTGGCTGAACTCGCTTGGGGTGCGGCTCTTTCCGCTCGTGCAGTGGGCCGAACGCGGCGGCTATGGTCCCCAAGGCCACGGCAACACTGTCCCGCGGTTCCACGTCACGTGGGGCACGGGACCAGGCGTCGTGCAACCGTTCCTGGCGAAAGTGCACGAAGGCGCGGCCCGCGGGAGGATATCCCTGCACTTCCGGCACCGCGCCACGCAGATCACGACGACGGCGGGCCGCGTCACGGGGGTCGGCGGCGAGATCCTGGAGGCGTCCGGAGCCGGACGCGGCGAAGCGTCGGCAAGGACCGTCGTCGGGCACTTTGAGGCGACCGCGGGTGCGATCATCGTGACCACCGGCGGGATCGGCGGGAACCACACTTTGGTGCGGAGGCAATGGCCCGACGGTAACGCGCCGGAACACATGCTGAGCGGTGTACCTGCATCCGTCGACGGCGAGTTCCTCGCTGCCGCCGCAGCCGCCGGCGGGCGGCTCATCAATGGCGACCGCATGTGGCACTACCCCGAAGGCATCCACAACCACTCCCCTGTGTGGCCTTCGCACGGCATCCGGATACTGCCCGGTCCGTCGTCGCTGTGGATTGACGCGACGGGAAGGCAGCTGCCAGCCCCGCTGTTTCCGGGCTTCGACTCGCTGGGCGCCCTCCGGCATATCCTGGCGAGCGGGCACGGGCATTCGTGGTTTGTGTGCAACCGCACCATCGCGCTGAAGGAGTTCGCCCTCTCAGGCTCGGAACAGAACCCGGACCTCACTGGCAAGGACATCAGGCTCCTTGCCTCCCGGCTCAGTCCCGGCAGCGACTCGCCGTTGCGCCTCTTCCTCGACCGTGGCGTGGACTTCCTGCAAGCCGCAACGGCCGCCGAGCTCGCCGCGAAAATGAACGCGCTGACAGGTTCAGCGCTGGTAGATCCTGCCCGGCTCGATTCACTCATCCAGGATCGGGACCTGCAAGTGGCGAGCGGGCTGGGCAAGGATCCGCAGCTCGCCGCGATCCGGGCGGCCCGGCGATTCGCCACCGACAAGATCATGCGGGTGGCCCCGCCGCACCGGCTCACCGACCCGAAGCACGGCCCGCTCCTGGCTGTCCGGCTCTCTGTCCTGACGCGTAAGAGCCTCGGCGGGCTTGAGACGGATCTGCGTTCACGCGTGCTCGACGATACCGGAGATCCCGTCCCGGGCTTGTATGCAGCCGGCGAGGCTGCCGGCTTCGGCGGTGGAGGAGTCCATGGCTACCGGGCATTGGAAGGAACGTTCCTCGGCAGCTCCATGTTCACCGGACGCGCAGCCGGACGCGATGCCGCGGCGAGTGTCTAAGCTGTTCCCATGGAGTGGCAGACCGATATCCTCGGTGCGGACTTCGAAAGTTGCGCATTCGAGGCGGCCGGACCTGATGGAGTTGTCCGGCGCGCAACGCTCGTCCGCCATGTCCCGCGCCAGGGCACCGGCGGCCCGGGTGATTCTCTCCCGCCGGCCAACCGTTCGGTCCTGTTCCTGCACGGCTGGAGCGACTACTTTTTCAACGTTGCCCTGGCAGAGTTCTGGACTGGACAAGGCTTCCATTTCTACGCGTTGGACATGCACAACCATGGCCGCAGCCTGCAGGCAGACACACCTGGCGGTTACGTTGAGCACCTGAACGACTACGACGCCGAAATCAGCAAAGCCATCGGCATGATCCGTTCCGCAGACCAGCGTGAACAGGAAGCCGGTTCATTGACCCTCATGGGACATTCCACCGGGGGCCTCGTAGCCGCTTTGTGGGCCAGCAGCCACCCTGGCTCCGTCCAGTACCTCGTACTCAATAGCCCGTGGCTTGAAATGCACGGAAGTTCCGTGGTCCGGCGTGCAGCGCAGACGATGGTGAAACCGCTCGCACGGTTCTGGCCCAAGACAATCCTGCGCTTGCCCGAACGCGGCTTCTACTTCCGCAGCATCAGCAGCTCGGCCGAGGGAGAATGGCTCCTCGACGAAAAATACCGCCCGCCTTTGGCGTTCCCCATGCGGGCCGGCTGGCTCAGCGCGGTCCTCAGCGGCCACACAAGGGTGGCCCGGGGTCTGAGGATAGACATCCCGATCCTGGTCCTGATTTCCGGGGCGAGCGCCAACGGCATGGTCTGGCAGGAGTCCATGCGGCATTCGGACGCCGTCCTGGACGTCAACACCATGGCCGTCCGTGCCATGACCCTTGGCCGGACCGTCACCCTGGAACGGGTGGATGGCGGCCTCCACGACGTCTTCCTGTCGGCCGGTCCGGTGCGCGCCGATGCCTACGACAGGCTTGCGCGCTGGATTCACGGGTACATCACCAACGGGCCAGGGACGGACCGTGCGGGAGGCCAGGAGCTTGGACAAGCGGGGGAAATGCCATGACCACGGAACTGGGATTGCCGGTCTGGCAACGGGACTTTCTGGACGGCGGTTTCGAGGCCTTGAAGCTCGAACTTCCACCGGACGAAGAGGGGCCGGTCTGCGCAACCCTCGTCCGGCACGTCCGCCCGGCGGCCGCACCATCGGTGCAGCACGGACTCCTGGATGCGCTGACGGCATTCACTCGACGCCGGCGCCGGAGCGACGTTCCCGTTACCAAGGGGCCGCCGAGGGTGGTGCTGTATATCCACGGCTGGGCCGACTACTTCATGCAGACAGAACTGGCCGAGTTCCTGGGCGCCTCGGGGTTCCATTTCTATGCGCTCGACCTGCGCAAATTCGGGCGGAGCCTGCGGCCGGGCCAAACTCCCGGCTACACCACAGACCTGACGGTCTATGACGAAGACCTCGACGCCGCCCTGCAGGCCATCCGGCAGGATATCGCCGAGCTGACGGGCAGCGCGGAGGCAGCTACCATCCACCTCCTGGCCCATTCGCTGGGCGGCCTGATCGCGGCGCTCTGGGCTGACCGGAATCCCGGCCGCATTGCCACGCTGACGTTGAATTCGCCGTGGCTGGAGCTCCAAGGCAGCAGCCTGATCCGCAGCATGGCGATGCGTCTTGTGGAACCGTTTGCGCGCACGGACCCCAAGCGTCCTTTCCGCTTCCCGGAGAT
The DNA here is from genome assembly GCF_051843155.1 of Arthrobacter sp. KNU-44. Classification (NCBI taxonomy): domain Bacteria; kingdom Bacillati; phylum Actinomycetota; class Actinomycetes; order Micrococcales; family Micrococcaceae; genus Arthrobacter; species Arthrobacter sp. KNU-44. The sequence continues at coordinate 4,457,342 of NZ_JBPXNG010000002.1, read as the reverse complement.
GCCGGCCTACTGGGAAAGCGTGAGCAACCTGGCCCACGGCGAATGGACCCTTGATCCGGAATGGAGGCCGCGGGCGTCCTTCCCGATCCGCGCAGGGTGGACCAAGGCAGTCCTGGCGGGCCACGCCGCCGTCGAACGCAAACTCAATATCGACGCGCCGGTGCTCGTGTTACTTTCCGGCCGGACCCGGATCCAGGCTGAGTGGACCGCGGAGCTTATGCGCGTCGACGCCGTGATCGACGTCGAGCAGACTGCCCGCCGGGCACTGGGCCTCGGGCGCCGGACGGCGGTATTCCGCTATCCGGGTGCACTCCATGATGTGTTCCTGTCACGGCGGACCGTCCGGCAGCAGGCCTACAGGGACGTGGCCATCTGGTTGGCTTCCTATCCGGACTGAGCGGTTTCAACGCACGCTCGTGCTAGTTCCGGGCCGCGGTCAACGGGGTGCCGCAGCGTCTACCGCGCCTCCATATCGGCGGTCCCGTTTGGCATAGATCTCGACGGCGTCCCACAAAGTCCTGCGATCAACGTCGGGCCACAGTGTGTCCATGAAGACGAACTCCGCATAGGCCGATTGCCACAAGAGGAAGTTTGAGAGGCGCTGCTCACCTGAACTGCGCAAAAACAGGTCCACATCCGGAAGGTCCGGTTCATCGAGGTACTTCTGGATGGTCTTCTCAGTCACGGAGCCGGGCTTCAAGCGCCCATCAGCCACATCCTTGGCAATCGCGGCCACGGCATCGGCGATTTCGGCGCGCCCGCCGTAGTTAACACACATGGTCAAGGTGCACGTGTCGTTGCCGCGCGTGTACTCCTCGGCTTCCTCCAGCTCCTTGATGACGGAGCCCCAGAGCTTGGGCCGCCGGCCTGCCCAGCGGATCCGCACGCCCCATTCGTCGAGCTGGTTGCGTTGCCGACGTAGCACGTCCTTGTTAAATCCCATGAGGAAGCGCACTTCTTCAGGAGAACGGCGCCAGTTTTCGGTGGAGAAAGCGTAGACACTGACGTACTTGATGCCCAGTTCGATCGCACCCGCCATCACATCCAGCAGGGCCGGCTCCCCGGCCTTGTGGCCCTCGATGCGCGGAAGGCCGCGCTGGTTCGCCCAGCGGCCGTTGCCGTCCATGACGATCGCCACGTGCCGCGGTACCAGTTCGGCAGGGATGGCCGGCGGCCTGGCGCCCGAGGGATGGTGGTAGGGGGCCCTCACCGGAGTGGTCCGCGCCGTTGCCGTCTTCTTTTTTCCCAGTGCCACTTTCAGCTTCGCTCCACATGTTTGAGGGACTTCAATGCTCGTTCAAGGTGCCATTGCAGGTAACTTGCCACCAGTCCGGCGGCCTCGCGGCGATGCAAGGATTCGGACACATCCGCAGTGGCCCAGTCTCCCGTCAGCAGCGCACCCAGCAAGACGACGGTCTCGGGAGCGGGTGCCGGCGAGCCGGGCGGGCGGCAGTCGTTGCAGATCATTCCGCCCAAGGGAGCGGAGAAGGCTGTGTGCGGACCTCTCGCCCCGCAGCGGGCGCAATCCGTGAAACTGGGTGCCCAACCGCCGGTTGCCAAAGCGCGGAGCAGGTAGGAGTCAAGAATGAGTTCCGGCGGGTGGTCGGAACGGCTCAAGGCGGCAAGTGCCCCGACAAGGAGGTTGTATTGGGCCGTTCCCGAATCGGCGTCGGCGTCCGTCAGTTTCTCCGCCGTTTCCGTCATGGCGGCAGCGGCGGTGTACCGGGAGTAATCGGCGGCGATCGAGCTCCCGTAGGCTCCTTTGGCGACAGCCTGGGTGACGATGTCCAAGGTGCGGCCGGAAACGAGTTGCAGGTCAGCCACCATGAACGGCTCCAAGCGGGCACCGAACCGGCTACTGGTACGCCGTACGCCCTTGGCAACCGCCCTTACTTGTCCGTGGTGCTTTGTCAGCAAAGTGATGATGCGGTCCGCTTCGCCCAGTTTGTGGGTGCGCAGCACTACGGCATCGTCCCGATAGGACCGCGCTGCGAACGACGAAGGATTGGCCACAGTTAATCTTCGCACCACACCGGGCCTTATCGGGTCCGGCGAAGCCGTGCGGCGCCGTGTTGGCGGCGCCGCACGGCAAATGGCTATGCCCGGACGGCCCGGATGGCTCGGTTGACGGCGGAGATGACTGCCTTGAGCGCCGCGGTGCTCGTGTTGGGATCGATACCGACTCCCCAGAGGACCCGCTCGCCAACGGCGCATTCAACATATGCTGCGGCAGTGGCGCTGCCACCTTCGGAAAGGGCATGTTCGGAGTAGTCCAGGACGCGGACGTCCACGCCGTCTTGACGGAGGATGTCCAGCATGGCCGCGATCGGGCCGTTGCCCGTGCCGGTCCGCTGGACCACCGTGCCGTCAATGCGCAGGGCTGCATGCAGGGAAAGCTCGCCGGACTCATCGGTCTCGGTGCGGATGGAACCCAGCGAATAGCGTCCCCACTGGCCATCGGCTGTGCTGGCCGGCAGGTACTCGTCCTGGAACATCGCCCACAGCTGGGCTCCGCTGACTTCGCCGCCCACGGTGTCGGTGCGATGCTGGATGACGCCGGAGAACTCGATTTGTGCCCGGCGCGGCAGGTCCAGGCTGTGCTCGTTCTTGAGCAAGTACGCCACACCGCCCTTGCCGGACTGGGAGTTGACGCGGATGACGGCCTCGTAGCTGCGGCCCAGGTCCTTCGGATCGATCGGCAGGTAGGGAACCTGCCACGTGAAGTCGTCGACGGCCTTGCCGGCCGCGGCAGCTTCCTTCTCGAGGGCTTCGAAGCCCTTCTTGATGGCGTCCTGGTGCGAACCGGAGAACGCCGTGAATACCAGATCGCCGCCATACGGGGAACGCTCGGGAACGGGCAACTGGTTGCAGTACTCCACGGTCCTGCGTACCTCGTCGATGTCCGAGAAGTCGATCATCGGATCGACGCCTTGGACGAACATGTTAAGGCCCAGGGTGACCAGGTCCACGTTGCCGGTACGCTCGCCGTTGCCGAACAAGCAGCCTTCGATGCGGTCGGCGCCGGCCAGGTAGCCCAACTCCGCGGCGGCAACGCCTGTGCCGCGATCGTTGTGCGGGTGGAGGGAAATGATGATGCCTTCACGGGGGTGCAGGTTCCGGTGCATCCATTCGATGGAGTCCGCGTAGACATTGGGGGTGGCCATTTCCACGGTGGCGGGCAGGTTGATGATGACCTGCTTGTCCGCGGATGCTTCGAAAACATCGGCGATCGCGTTGCAAACGCGTGCTGCGTACTCAAGTTCGGTCCCCGTGAAGGACTCCGGCGAGTACTCGTACGTGATGTGGGTGTCCGTGAGGGTTTCCTCGTACTTCTTGCACAAACGGGCACCCTGGAGGGCGATGTCCAGGATCCCGTCCTCGTCCTGGTTGAACACGACGCGGCGCTGCAGGACCGACGTCGAGTTGTACAGGTGGACGATCGCCTGCTTGGCGCCGACGAGTGATTCGTAGGTGCGCTCAATCAGGTGTTCCCGCGCCTGGGTCAGGACCTGGATGGAGACGTCATCCGGAATGTGGCCGCCTTCGATGAGCTGCCGCACGAAGTCGAAGTCTGTCTGCGAAGCGGAGGGGAAACCGACCTCGATTTCCTTGTAGCCCATCTTGACCAGCAGCTGGAACATTTTCAGCTTGCGGGCCGGGCTCATGGGGTCGATCAGGGCCTGGTTGCCGTCACGGAGGTCCACAGCGCACCAGCGCGGAGCCTTGGTGATGACCTTGTCCGGCCAAGTGCGGTCCGGCAGCTCGACACTGATCTGGTCCTGAAAAGGCAGGTACCGATGAATGGGCATTCCGGAGGGCTTTTGTGCGTTGCGCATGACTTTGGGGGCCTTTTCTCTTAATCTTTGATGGAAGATTGGCCGGGCATAGCTAACTCCGCAGCGAGGGTTGGCCTAGCGAATGATCGCCTACGAGGCCCCGCCGCGGCAGCTAAGGAGAAGCATTCCTGCACGCACCATTTCACAGTAACACGGGTGCGTATGATGACAATGCAATACCAGAAGCAACGTCCACTATGCAGACGCGGTAACGGCGGTGAGCCGGTTCCGCTCGTCGTCCGAAGGAGTTCTTGTGCCACAGTCGGGGATCACACTGTCCAACATCGATGAAACCGTCAGGCCGCAGGACGACCTTTACCAGCACGTCAACGGGGCGTGGCTGAAGTCAACGGTCATCCCCGACGACCGCCCGCTTGAGGGAACGTTCACCGCGCTGCGGGATGGCGCTGAACTGGCAGTCAAAGCGATCATCGAGGAAGCTGCCGCAAAGGGCGAGGACGCCAGCGGCATCGAACGCAAAGTAGGCGGGCTCTACAACAGCTTCATGGACGAAGAGGCCACCGAAGCCAAGGGTATGGAGCCTATCCGCGCCCGGCTTGCGGAGGTCTTTGCTACGGCTTCGCCGGCCGAAGTGGTTGCCCTGACCGGGCGGCTGTTCCGCTCGGATGTGTCCGGCCTGTTTTCCATCTACCCCGCTCCCGACGCCGGGAACCCGGACCGGGTCCTGTTGTACATCGGCCAGGGCGGACTTGGCCTTCCCGACGAGTCCTACTATCGGGACGAGAAGTTCGAAGGCATTGTCAGCGCCTATGCGAAATACGTCACCAAACTCTTCGGCCTGGGAGGCATTCCCGACGCCGACAATGCCGCGGCGCGCGTTGTCGCCCTCGAAAAGGCCCTTGCCTCGCACCACTGGGACAACGTCACCCTTCGCGATCCGCAGAAGACCTACAACCTCAAGACCGCGGAGGAGGGCCGTGAACTATTCCCCTACCTTGATTCCTGGTTCGATTCTGCCCGGATTGAAGCAGGCAAATTCACCGAGCTGGTGGTAAGCACTCCTGATTTCTTCGCGGGTGCGTCCTCCCTCGTCGAGACCGAGTCCCTTGCCACGTGGCAAGAGTGGCTGGCCCTGCGTGTGCTCAATGCCGCCGCCCCCTATCTCTCGTCGGCGTTCGTGGACGCAAACTTCGATTTCTACGGCACCACCCTGAGTGGCACTCCGCAGAACAAGGACCGCTGGAAGCGCGGAGTCGCCGTCGTCGAAGCCGCCCTTGGTGAAGCGGTCGGCCAGATCTACGTTGAGCGCCACTTCCCCGAAGGCTACAAAGCCAGGATGCAGACGCTGGTTGCCAAACTGATCGAGGCTTACCGCGAGAGCATCACGGCGCTCGACTGGATGGGTGACGACACCAAGGCTGAAGCGCTGAAAAAGCTTGAGGCCTTCCGGCCCAAGATTGGTTTCCCGGACAAGTGGATTGACTATTCCGCCGTCGACATTGATCCGGGTGATCTTCTGGGGAACGTCGAGCGGGCACACAACGCCGACGTCGACCGCCACCTCGATGAGGTCGGCAAGCCGGTCGATCTCGACAAGTGGCTCATGACCCCGCAGACGGTCAACGCGTATTACCACCCCATGCTGAACGAGATTGTCTTCCCCGCGGCCATCCTGCAACCGCCATTCTTCACGGCGGAAGCCGACGACGCGGTCAACTACGGAGGCATCGGCGCCATCATCGGCCATGAAATCGGCCATGGCTTCGACGACCAAGGCTCCCAGTTCGACGGGAGTGGAGCGCTGCGGAATTGGTGGAGCGAGGAAGACCGCAAGGCCTTCGAAGCACTGGCGGCGAAACTTGTTGCCCAGTTCGATGCCCTTGCCCCCTATGCCGCTCCCGAGCACAAGGTCAACGGGAAGCTCACGCTCGGCGAAAACATCGGCGATCTGGGCGGCCTGACCATCGCCTACAAGGCTTATCTCCTGAGCCTTGAGGGTGCGGAACCTCCCGTCCTCGAAGGCCTGACCGGCCAGCAGCGCTTCTTCATGTCCTGGGCTGCCGGCTGGCGCCAGGTCATTCGTCCCGAGGAAGCCATCCGGCGCGTCGCTACGGATCCGCACTCCCCCAACGAGTTCCGGACCAATGCCATCGCCAAGAACCTGGACTCGTTCCATGAGGCGTTCGCGGTGGAAGCCGGGGATGGAATGTGGTTGTCGCCTGAGGACCGCGTCAGCATCTGGTAGGCAGCGGGAGTTTCCCGCGTTGCTACCTCGCGATGAGTGCCGGGTTGACCGCCTGGCATTTCACGTCGCCTGCGGTCTGCTTGACGACGTCGGACGGTACGGAGGCAACTCCGTACTTGGTCCCGGAATTGAAGTCACTGCCGACATAGACCTGGACTCCGACGACACCCTTGGATAGTTCGACTTGCGAGGCCGGGATCCCCAGGAGGTTCGCGACATCCGGCGCGACGTCGGCATAGCCGGTCCCGTAATAGACAACCGTCTTGGGGACGGCGGCTGCAAGGAAATGAGCGGCTTTCGTGAATCCGCCGCCAACCAGGGCAGCGGCGATCTCCTGTCCGCGGGACGCGACGCCCGTTCCGTCTGCCACGGTCACTGGCTGAAGGGCCTTGTCATAGGCCGGAACGGCAGGAGTGCTTGGCGCCGGTGCCGCGCTGCTTGACGGGGCGCCGGACGCCGCGGGCGAGGGACTGGCCGACGGAGTGGCCGTGGCCCCCGGCGTGGTCAGGTCCAGGTTCGCGCGCATGGCGGCGAACAGCTGCGTGGCCTGCGGTTCAACCAATTCGAGCCTGTTGGGATCGACGGCGGCGGGCTGGGTGGGAACCGAGACGAACGCGACCTTGGACAAGTCAACGTCTTTGAGGCGGCTCCCGATGGTCAGGAGCGACTGGACCGATGCCAGGCCTTCATCCACGGTCAGGTTCTTTGTCACGGCATCCGCGATGGACAGCAGGCTCTGCGGATTGCTTAGCGTTCCGTCGGACTTGATCTTCCGGGTCAGCGAAGAGAGGAAACCCTGCTGCGCCTGGATCCGGCCGAGGTCACTTCCGTCGCCAAAACCGTGGCGGGTCCGGAGGAAGGCCAGGGCCTGCTCCCCTTGGACACTCGATGTTCCCTTGGGGAGCCGGAGTCCGGAATCAGGGTCGTAGACGGCGTCGCTCACGCACACGTTGACCCCGCCGACGGCGTTGGACAGCTCCTTGACGGCGTTGAAGTCGGCCATCATGAAGTGATCGATTTGCAGTCCCGTGAGCTTGTTCACTGTGTCCACGGCGCAACCGATCCCGGCTTCTGCCATCGCCGAGTTGATCATGACGTTGGAATGGGCTTCATAGACGGTATTGGTTTTGGGATCGGTGCACTTCGGAACATCCACCAAGAGGTCGCGGGGAAAGCTGGTGAGGCTCACCCTCTTGTTGTCCGCCGAAATGTCCAGCAGCATCATGACATCCGACTGGCCATAGCCGGTGGAGTCCTGCGTTGAACCGTATTGCGCGTTCTTTCCGTCCCTCGTGTCGGACCCGAGGATGAGGATCTGCTGGCGGTCCGTGGCGTCGTTCGCAGCGGCCTCGGTCCTGGGAGCGCCTGCCGACAAAGGTGCTTTGCTGATGTTCGACTGCAAGCGGATGACCCAGTAGGCGGCGAAAGCAATACCTGCGACCAACAGCACCGACACCGTCACGGCGGTGACCTTAAGCCAGAGCGGGAGGCCCTTCGGAGCATTCATGTGGCGGGGGGTGCCGGGAGCTTCCCCGTGGCGTGCAGCGCCGGGGGCACCTATGGTGCCGGGCTCCTGAACGCGTGCATCGCGACGTCGCACGACTCGCTCGACCTTTCCTCGGAAAATGGGATTCGGACCATTTTACGGGCCCAAACTGGGAAATTCCCCAGCGGCTAGAATCCCAACTTCACGAGTTGCTTCGGGTCGCGCTGCCAGTCCTTGGCCACTTTGACGTGCAAGTCGAGGTAGATCTTGGTTCCCAAAAGGGCCTCAATGCCCTTGCGGGCATTCGTTCCGACCTCGCGCAGCCGGCTTCCGGCCTTGCCGATGATGATGGCCTTCTGGGACGGACGTTCAACGTACAAATTGACCCGCACGTCGAGGAGCGGGTTGTCTTCGGAGCGGCCTTCGCGGGGCAGGATTTCCTCCACCACCACAGCCAACGAGTGGGGAAGCTCGTCCCGGACGCCTTCCAAGGCTGCTTCCCGGATAAGTTCGGCGACCATGACGGCCTCCGGTTCGTCGGTGAGTTCGCCGTCCGGGTAGAGGGGCGGAGAAGGAGGCATGTGGCCGATGAGGACGTCGGCGACCGTACTGACCTGGAAGCCGTCGGTCGCGGAAACCGGAACGATATCGGCCCAGCCTTGTTCGCCGAGGACTTCGCGGCCCAATGCGGCTACAGCCAGGAGTTGTTCGGTCAAGGCCTGGCGGTCCACCAGGTCGGTCTTGGTGACAAGTGCGATGATCGGCTTGCGTGCGACGGCGGCGAGCTGGGCCGCAATGTATTTGTCGCCCGGTCCGATCTTCTCATTGGCGGGCAGGCAGAAACCAATGGCGTCCACTTCGGAGAGGGTGTCCGCGACGAGATCGTTGAGCCGCTTGCCAAGGAGGGTGCGCGGGCGGTGCAGGCCGGGAGTGTCCACGAGGATAAGTTGTGCGTTCTCCCGATGGACAATGCCGCGGATCGTGTGCCTCGTGGTCTGCGGCTTTGCCGAGGTGATGGCCACCTTCTGGCCAACCAAAGCATTGGTGAGGGTGGACTTGCCCGCATTGGGACGGCCCACAAGAACCGAGAAACCCGCGTGGAAGCCGCCGAAGTCCTGATCGGCGTCGAACTTCTTATTGTGCTTGCTCACGTGGAACTCCCTGTTGCGTTGTGTCGGCCTCGTCGAGAAGGTCTTCAAGGTCAGTGTCTTCTTTTGGAATGGCTGCCGCAATGATATGGCTGACCCGGTTTCGCCGGCCTTCCAGCCTATCGGCTTTCAAGGAGATCCCATCCACCCTCACTGCGCTGCCTACGATCGGCACCTTGCCCAGGGTTTTTGCCAGGAGGCCGCCCACTGTGTCCACTTCGTCGTCGTCGAGGTTGATGTGGAAAAGCTCGCCGAGGTCGTCGATGCTCATCCGTGAACTGACGCGGTACGTGCCATCACCCAAGTCAGCGACTTCCGCATCGTTGGAGTCGTACTCATCCACGATCTCCCCCACGATTTCCTCGATGAGGTCCTCGAGGGTCACCAGCCCGGCCGTGCCGCCGTATTCGTCAATCACTACGGCCACATGCGTGGACTCTTGCTGGAGCTCGCTGAGGAGGTCGCTGACAGGCTTTGATTCGGGAACGAAACGGGCCTCGCGGGCTATGGCATCAACGTCCTGGCGCACTGATGGCTGTTCCGGGCGGTGCAAGGCGGCAGCGACGTCCTTCAAATAGAGAATGCCGCGGATCTGGTCCGCATTCTCGCCGATAACGGGGATCCTTGAGTATCCGGAGCGCAGGAACAGGGCCATGGCCTGCTCCAGGCTGGATCCGGACTCGATGCTCACAATGTCCGTTCGAGGGACCATCACCGAGCGCACTAGCGTGTCGCCGAAGTCGAAGACCGACTGGATGAGTTCGGCCTCGCTGTCCTCGATCATGTCCGATTCCGTGGCCCTGTCGACGAGTTCACGGAATTCTTCCTCGCTGAAGAAAGCTTCATCGCCGCTGGGCGCACCGGGTGCCACCACGCTGCCGATCCTCACGAGCCAGCCGGGAATGGGACCCAGGATCCAGCACAGGAACCTGATGAGCGGGGCAGAGTAGCGAACCACGCCGCCAGAGTGGGCGCGTCCGAGTTGACGGGGCGAAACGCCCACCAGAACGAAACCAATGACGGCCATGATGCCCGTCGCTGCCAAACCGGCAAGCCAGACGTTCTCGAGGAGGCTATGCATGACGACGGCGACGGCCACCGCTGCCGCCATCTCGAACCAGACCCGCCAGAAACGCAGCGCCCGGATGTGCGCAATTGGCTGCGCGAGGATGCTGCGAAGCGCATTCCCCCGGCTCTTGACGATGGCTTGCTCGGCGTCGTGCCGCGGCAGGAAGGTGAAGGCAGCCTCAGCCGCGGTCAGCAGGGCGACGAAACTGAGGAACACCAACGCCATCCCGACCAGGATGAGCGAGGTCACAGCATGGTCTCCATGGGGGCGTCCTTGCCAAGGAACGCGGACAGCAGCTCACGCTGCAAGCCGAACATCTCGGCCTTTTCCTCCGGTTCGGCGTGGTCGAAACCGAGCAGGTGAAGGATCCCGTGCGTGCAGAGCAGGAGCATTTCATCCTGTGTCGAATGACCGGCGTTGCGGGCTTGCACCTCGGCCACCTGCGGGCAGATGGCGATGTCGCCCAGCATGCCCTGCGGAGCAGGCTTACCAGGCGTTCCCGGCGTCAACTCATCCATCGGAACAGACAAGACATCGGTAGCGCCAGGTTCGTCCATGAGCTCGATGTGGAGCTTTTCCATGGCAGGCTCATCCACCAGGAGGATGGAAAGTTCGGCTTGGGGGTGAATGTAGAGCCGCTCGAAGATGAAGCGTGAAAGCGTCACCAATTGTGCCTCGTCCACTTGGACGCCGGACTCGTTGTTGACCTCGATGCTCATCTGTGTTCTCCCCGTTTGTCGTGGATCGGCGTGTGCTGGGCACGCACCCGGTGCTTTTCATCCCATTTGCTGTAGGCGGACACGATGTCGGCGACAAGCCGGTGCCTGACGACGTCGGAAGCGTCCAGCATCGTAAAGTTCACGCCGTCGATTCCGTTGAGGATTTCCTGGACGATGCGCAGACCCGAGGTGGCGCCGAAGGGCAGATCCACCTGGGTGATGTCACCCGTGACAACCATCTTGGAGCCGAAGCCCAAGCGGGTCAGGAACATCTTCATCTGTTCCGCCGTGGTGTTCTGGGCTTCATCAAGGATGATGAACGCGTCGTTGAGCGTGCGGCCGCGCATGTACGCAAGCGGTGCTACCTCAATAGTCCCGGCAGCCATAAGGCGCGGGATCGATTCCGGGTCCATCATGTCGTGCAAGGCGTCGTACAAAGGACGCAGGTACGGGTCGATCTTGTCGCTCAACGTTCCCGGAAGGAAGCCGAGGCGCTCTCCTGCCTCGACAGCGGGCCTCGTGAGGATGATGCGGCTGACTTCCTTGAGCTGCAGTGCCTGGACGGCCTTGGCCATCGCCAGGTACGTCTTGCCGGTGCCCGCAGGACCGATCCCGAAGATCACCGTGTTGTCGTCGATGGCGTCGACATAGTTCTTCTGGTTGAGCGTTTTGGGGCGGATGGTGCGCCCGCGGCTCGAAAGGATGTTGTGGGTCAGGACTTCGACGGGGTTTTGGAGGGACTGGCTGCGCAACAAGGACACGAGTTGCTGGAGCACGTCCGGGGTGATGACCGTCCCCTTGCCGACCAGGCCGCGGACTTCCTCTAGAAGCCGCATGATCCGGGGAACATCGCTCGACGGTCCGCTGAAGGAGAGCTCGTTGCCGCGCACATGAAAGTCGACGCCGGGGAACTGGGCTTCGATGTAGCGCAACGCCTCGTCATGGCTGCCAAGGGTCTGAACCATCTGATCCGAGTTGTCAAAGATGACAACTTCCGTCCGGGCGCCCGGGACAGAGTGTGGGAACTCGGCCGGACCTGTGTCAACGCTGCCGGCCTTGGGCCGCCCGTTCAATGATTCTGTCATAGTGCTGGCCTTGCGGCCTCTGCTCCTCCGGCTTGGTGATGTCCATCGATTTTCTCCGATGTCCGTCTGCTGGATGGGCGCACGATCGCGGGCCTCGGATTGCTTTCAATCCTACGCCAGCCAGTCTCCGGGGTGGTTCCAGACCCTGCCCGGCGGGGCTGCGGACGGCCGATCCATGCCGCTTTGGTATCAACTCGGCATCGACCTCGTATCAATCGGATTGCAGTTGGCCGCCGGGGTATCGAAACGCCAGCCGGGGCCCGGGAGACTGTGACAAGCTGATTCATGGGCAAAATGCCCCTGTGCCCGGCCACCGGGCGCATGACTCCCCCGCACCACCGCGGCCGAACACGAGCAGGAATCCACCATCACCAGGCCAGCCGTCACTCCTCACGGCACACGCATCCGGAAACGCTCCGCGATGCTTGTGACCGCTTTGACGGCTGCCTTGTTCCTGTCGGGCTGCATTGCCGATCGCACGGGACAGGGATCCACCACTCCGATCCCCACCCCGACAGTTGCGCTGCAGACGGTGCCGGACAGCAATGCTCCGCTCGAAACAACCCAGGCCTCAAACAAGATCCCCGTGTATTGGATCGGGCGTAGCGACACGGACACCTTCCTGTACCGCGAATTCCGTGACAACCCTGGCAACGAGAACCCCATCACCACGGCCCTGCGGATCATGATGTCCCAGAAGCCGTTGGATCACGATTTCTTCACGCCGTGGCAGAACCCAGGCAGCCTGGCGACCTCGATTTCCGGTAAGAACGTCGTCACTGTCGATGTTTCCCGCGACGCGTTCAATTCCAATCTCGACGCCGGGATGGCACAGCGTGCGGTCCAGGAACTCGTCTATACCGCCACCGCAGCGGCCGCGAGTTCAGGACTGATCGATTCAGGACAGCAGATCAAGGTGACCATCCTGGTGGACGGGCACACGGACTACATGGCATTCGGTCAGGTCAAACTAGGCGATCCGATGGTCCGCGACGCATCCATGGTGGCACCGGTGTGGATCATCGACCCGCAAGAGGATCTGACCTTGCCTGCCGGTCCGGTCAAGTTCAACGGCCGGAGCACAGACCCCTCGAAGAAACTGCATTGGCAAATCCTTCGCGAGAACTCAAACGGCGACAAGTCCTCCTACCTCGCCGGGCAGACCACTGCATCTGCCGTTCCCGGACAAGGTGGAGCCTTCAGCCTCACCGTGGGGCTCGGAGCGGGCCGCTATGAATTGCGGGTTTCCTTGGTAGGACCCAACGACGCCGACGTCGCGACGGATACCCGTACTTTCAGCGTTCGCTGAGCGAGCGCTGATCCAGGACGAGCGCTGCGGGCTACCAGCGCCCCAGAATGTCACTGGCGAGCACGACGGCTGCGGGTCCCGCCGTCGACGAGCGAAGCACGTGGTGGCCCAGGAGCGCGGTGACCGCGCCGACGTCGCTGAGCTTCGTCACTTCGCGCGGTGAAATGCCACCCTCCGGGCCGACGATGAGCAGGACTTCGCGACCCGCCCCGGTTTCCGCGTCGGAAACCTCGGCCTGCCACTTCTGCAGGACATCCCGCAGCGGACGTTTCGCGTCCTCATGCAGGATGATCGCCAAGTCGGCCGCGGCAACCGCCGCAGCCAGGCCGGAGCCGTCGACGGCGGCACGCACCTCGGGAATCCACGCGCGCCGCGCCTGCTTGGCGGCTGCCGTGGCGACGGACTGCCACTTCGCGTGGGACTTGGCCGCCCTGTCACCCTTCCAACGGACGATGGAACGCTCGGCCTGCCAGGGCACGACGGCGTCGATCCCGAGTTCCGTTGCCGTCTCGACGGCAAGTTCGTCCCTGTCGCCCTTCGCGAGGGCCTGGACCAATACGAGCCGCACGGTTGGTTGGTGCTCCTCCTGGACGGCGGTGGCAAGGACTGTCAGGGTTCCGTGCCCGGATTCGGTCACGGTGCCCGTGAGCCGTTTTCCGGCACCGTCGGCAATATCGACGGCTTCGCCGACTTCCAGGCGCTTGACGGTGACAGCATGCCTGGCTTCGGCGCCGTCGAGCACAAAAGTGTCTCCAGGGCCGAGCCCGTCAAGCGTTCCGGCTGCTGCGAAGAATACGGGGTTGCTCACCGCTATAGGTTACCGAGCTTGTCCCGCAGCTTCGCGAACATACCGCCGCTGGCCACAAGCTTGCCTTCGGTGAACTGCTCTCCGCGCAATTTTGCCAGTTGGCGAAGCAGGTCTTCCTGTGCGGCGTCGAGCTTGCCGGGCGTCTCAACGTGCAGGTGCACCTTGAGGTCTCCCCTGCCGTAGCCGCGGAGATGGGTGACGCCGAGTCCACGCAGGGTGATGACTTCGCCGGACTGCGTGCCGGACTTGACGTCAATCTCCTGGGGACCGTCGAAAGTCTCAAGCTGCAGCTCAGTACCCAGTGCCGCGGCAGTCATGGGAACGCTCAGCGTGGCGTGAAGGTCGTCGCCTTCGCGGATGTAGGTGGAGTCACTGTTGACCCGGATCTCCACGTAGAGGTCACCGGGAGGACCGCCCGCAGGACCTGCTTCGCCTTGCGACGACAGCTGGATGCGGGTCCCGGTAGCGACGCCGCCGGGCACCTTAACGGTCAGTGAACGGCGGCTGCGGATGCGGCCCTGGCCGTTGCACTCATTGCAAGGATCCTTGATGATCGAGCCGAAACCTTCGCACGATCCACACGGTGCGGCTGTCATGACCTGGCCGAGGATCGAGCGTACAGCCCGCTGGACCTGGCCCGAGCCGCCACAGATGTCGCAGCGCTCCGGGTGGGTGCCCGGACGGCAACATGAGCCTTCGCACGTGGGACAGATGACAGCGGTGTCCACCTCAAGCTTCTTGTTGACACCAAACACGGCCTCACGCAAGTCGATGCGAACGCTGATCAGGGCGTCCTGCCCGCGGCGCATACGTGATGCGGGGCCTTGCATGCCGCCGCCTCCTCCGCCGAAGAAGGTATCGAAGATGTCCTGGAAGGCGAATCCCTGGCCCGCGTATCCTCCGCCGAAACCGTTGTCGGTCCCGTTCTCGTTGCCAGTTGCGTCGTAGACACGGCGCTTCTGGGGGTCGGAGAGGACCTCGTAAGCGTGGGTCACCGCCTTGAATTCCTCGGCTGCGCCGGCCCCGGGGTTCACATCGGGGTGCAGCTTACGTGCGAGTTTGCGGTAGGCCTTTTTGATCTCCTCGCCGGTTGCTTCCGGCGAGACGCCCAGAACGTCATAGTGACTGCTCAAAGTCGGTATCTCTTCCTTGTTTACGGTTCCACTGCGTTTCTTGCGAGGCGCCCTCCAGCCGAGGCTGTCAGCCGCCCAGAATGCGGGAAAGGTAGCGTGCGACGGCACGGACGGCCGCCATGGTGTTGGGGTAGTCCATGCGGGTGGGTCCAAGAATGCCGATCTTGGCGCTGCTGCCCGGACCGTAGCCCGTGGCAACCACCGAAGCCTCCGAGAGGCCGTCATAGGGGTTTTCGCGGCCGATGCTCACCGTGACGCCGCGGGGGTCTTCCGCCATATCCGACAACAGCCGCAACATGACCACCTGCTCCTCAAGCGCTTCGAGGACCGGACCGATGCTCAGCGGGAAGTCCACGTTGGAGCGGGCCAGGTTGGCCGTGCCTGCCATGACCATGCGCTCGTCGCGGCTCCGCTCGGCAAGCCTTTCCAGGCCATGGGCAAGGGCGCCTGCAAGGTTGCGAAGCGTCGGCGGGCACAAGGCAACCACCGAAGGCAGGACTTGCGGCATGAGGTCGAGCTGGGAGCCGGCAATGCTTCCAAGGAACCGCGCGCGCAAGGCCATGAGCTCTTCGTCGGTGGCGTCCGTCGCTGCGTGCACAACGCCCTGTTCCACCTTGCCAGAATCGGCGATCAATACCACCAAGACCTGACGCGGTGCCAAAAGGACAAACTCAATGTGCCGGACACGCGCGCGGCTCAGGTGCGGGTACTGGACGACGGCGACCTGGTTGGTCAGTTGGGAGAGGAGCCGGACAGTGCGCTCAAGGATGTCCTCAACGTCGTCGGGTCCCTCAAGCAAGGAATGGATAGCCCGGCGCTCGGCAGCCGAAAGCGGCTTGACCTCGGAGATGCGGTCGACGAACAGGCGGTAGCCTTTGTCCGTTGGAATGCGGCCGGCACTCGTGTGCGGCGCGGCAATGAGGCCTTCTTCTTCAAGAAGTGCCATGTCATTGCGGATGGTGGCGCTCGACACTCCCAAATGGTGCCGTTCGACCAAGGCTTTGGAGCCGACGGGCTCGCGGGAGTGAACGTAGTCCTCCACGATGGCGCGTAACACTTCAAGCTTGCGTGGTTCGCTCACTGCCCACCTCCAATCAACATTTCAACAATTAGCACTCAACATGCCCAAGTGCTAACAAGTCTAGTATGAGCCACCTCGTTGTTAGCATTGGTACCGCTCGCGGCGAACATGATTCCCGCGCGGCCGTGGGTAATGCCACGGACCGTCAACGATCCCCCTAGCGCAAAGTGGTGTGAAGACCGTGTCTTACGACAATTGGGGCCCGCAAGACCTCACCTCGTCTGCCAAACGGCAACTGCCTGAGGTGCCCGTTGAACGCGGGATGGTTCTCGAGGACGTGCAGTCCGGTTGGGTCGGGGCCGTGACCAGGGTGGAGAAGTCCGGGGGCATGCACATTGTGGTGCTTGAGGATCGGCGGGGAAAGGCCAAATCGTTCCGGCTCGGATTCGGATTCCTCCTGGAGGGACAAGCAGTGAAGCTCGTGCCGCCGGCTCCACGCGCCGCGTCCGCCAAGGCCGCGGCGCAAGCAGGCAGGACGGCATCGGGATCCGTCCGCGTCGCCGGGCAGCGGGCCCAAGTCGCCAAGGCGAGCCGGATCTGGGTGGAAGGCAAGCACGACGCCGAACTCGTGGAAAAGGTGTGGGGAGATGATCTCCGGGTGGAGGGCATCGTCGTCGAGCCCTTGCACGGCGTGGACGATCTCAAGGCCGCCATCGCCGGGTTCTCCCCCGGCCCGGGCCGCCGGCTCGGAATCCTCGTGGACCACTTGGTACCGGATTCGAAGGAGTCGCGGATTGCTGCCGAAGCCATGACGCTGCCGGGCGCCGCGGGAAACGTCCTGATCGTGGGACATCCCTACGTGGACGTCTGGCAGGCAATCCGGCCCAAGGTGTTGGGGATCGAGCAATGGCCAACCATCGCGCGCGGCACGGATTGGAAGACCGGCATCCTGAGGTCCTTCGGCTGGCCGCATGAGACGGCCGAAGATGTCGGGCTGGGTTGGCAAAAGCTTCTTGGCGCCGTCCACAGCTACGCCGATTTGGAGCCCTCGTTGCTGGGCCGCGTGGAAGAAGTGATCGATTTCCTGACTGTTCCGTGACGATTGCGCGCCCCGGGCAGAGGAGTTGGTCGGCTGATCGCGTGCCGAGCAAGTATTCTGGGACAGCAACACTGCACCGATTGATACTCGAAGGAAGATACTTTGGCAGACAACGCTCCTGACGATCGGGATGGCACCTCGGGCCAGTCCCAGTACCACGGCGTTCCTGCCAACGCGCTGCCCTTGACCGCCTCGGAAGACCGGCAGTGGGCAACACTGGCACATTTCGGCGGGATCCTTGGCTGCGTTCCTTCGCTTCTGATCTACCTGATCTTCCGCGAACGTGGCCCCTTCACGGCACAGGAATCCAAGGAAGCGCTCAACTTCACTTTGCCTCCGACGATTGCCGCAGTGCTCGCCAACGTCCTTGTCTTGCTCCCGGTGGTGGGAAACCTGTTCGCTGTCCTTGCCACGGCGATCTGGGTGGCCGTGACCTGCTTCTCGGTGTCAGCCGGAATCCGCGTCAACCACGGACAACCGCACCGCTACCGCTTCAACCTGCGCTGGATCAAGTAGCCGGTCTTCGCGGGTCCGTACGCAACTCCCGCGCCAACCGCTAGCGCCTGCCGCTAGTCCGGAAGGATCCGGCGGACCACGGCGTCCGCGAGTAGCCGGCCCTTGAGAGTCAGGACCAGCCGTCCTTGGAAGGCCGCACCAGGCTCAACCAGTCCGTCGGCAATGAGGCCTGCGACGGCGTGGCGGCCCACCTTGTCGAGCGCGTCAACTTGAAGCCCTGTGCCGAGCCGAGCCTCCAGCATGATGCGTTCCACTTCCCGGGTTCCGGCGTCGAGCGTTTCACGTCCAGCGGCCGGAGACACCCCGCTGCCGAGCCTGTTGGCATAGGCTGTGGGGTGTTTGACGTTCCACCAGCGGACGCCGCCCATGTGGGAATGCGCACCGGGTCCGATGCCCCACCAATCGTCTCCCCGCCAATAGGCTAGGTTGTGTTTGCACGCCTGTTCGGGAGTGCGGGACCAATTGCTGACCTCGTACCAGTCCAGACCGGCGGCGCTGATCAGCTGATCGGCGAGTTCGTACTTGGCGGCGTGGTCGTCGTCGTCGATGCCGGGAACTTCTCCGCGCCGGATCTGCGCCGCCAGCTTGGTGCCTTCTTCCACGATCAGCGCATAGGCACTGATGTGGTCCGGACCGTAGGACAACGCTGTCTCGAGGGAGGTCCGCCAATCAGCCATGGACTCGCCGGGAGTCCCATAGATGAGATCGAGGCTCACCGCAAGGCCGGCGTCGCGCGCCCATTGGACCACCAAGGGGACCCGGCTGGGAGTGTGTGTACGGTCCAGGACCTTGAGGACGTGAGGGACCGCCGACTGCATGCCGAAGGAAATCCGGGTAAAGCCGGCG
Organism: Arthrobacter sp. KNU-44; assembly: GCF_051843155.1. Taxonomy (NCBI): domain Bacteria; kingdom Bacillati; phylum Actinomycetota; class Actinomycetes; order Micrococcales; family Micrococcaceae; genus Arthrobacter; species Arthrobacter sp. KNU-44. The sequence continues at coordinate 4,439,061 of NZ_JBPXNG010000002.1, read as the reverse complement.
TCTGCGAGCAGCTGGAGGGACTCGGGCGTCACAGAGTCCGGGTTCGCCTCAGTGGTGACTTCGGCTCCCGCTTCCAGGCCCCAGTGCCCGACGGCGGCCGTCAGGATGCGTGCGAGATCTTCGGCAGGCAGCAGGGTCGGCGTCCCGCCGCCGAAGAACACCGTGCTCAGGTGCCGTTGCGGCAGCCCGGAGGCTTCCATGGCCCGGACGGCGAACTCCACTTCCGAAATGGCAGTAGACGCGTAGGCGTCCTGGGAGGCGCCGCCGCCAAGTTCGGTGGCTGTGTAAGTGTTGAAATCGCAGTATCCGCAACGGACGGCACAGAAAGGTATGTGGACGTACAGTCCAAATTTGCGTGAATCGACGCCGTCGAGCACCTGCGGCGGCAAGAGTCCGTCCGCAGGTGCCGGATCCCCGAGGGGAAGAACGCTAGGCACGGATTTCCCCTCGTGCCTGTCCTGCGCGCGCCCCTACAGTGCGCGCGTGTCCCGTGGTGTCCCGGGCGAAAAGCGGCATTACTTCTTGGCCTTGTCCTTGGATTCGTCGGTGGTCAGGGCTGCGATGAACGCTTCCTGTGGAACTTCCACGCGGCCCACCATCTTCATGCGCTTCTTGCCTTCCTTCTGCTTTTCCAGAAGTTTGCGCTTACGGGTGATGTCACCGCCATAGCACTTGGCAAGGACGTCCTTGCGGATGGCGCGGATGCTCTCACGCGCAATGATCCGCGAACCGATGGCGGCCTGGATGGGCACCTCGAACTGCTGGCGGGGAATGAGTTCGCGCAACTTGCCTGTCATCATGACGCCGTAGGCGTAGGCCTTGTCGCGGTGGGTGATGGCACTGAAAGCGTCAACCTGCTCGCCCTGGAGCATGATGTCCACCTTGACCAGGTCTGCGACCTGCTCGCCGTCGGCCTTCCAGTCCAGCGAACCGTAGCCGCGGGTCTTGGACTTGAGGATGTCGAAGAAATCGAAGACGATTTCGGCCAGCGGAAGGCGGTACCGGATTTCCACGCGGTCTTCGGAGAGGTAGTCCATGCCGCCCATGACGCCGCGGCGGCTCTGGCACAGCTCCATGATGGCGCCCACGAACTCATTCGGCGCCAGGATGGTGGCGGACACCATAGGTTCGCGCACCTCCGAGATCTTGCCGGTGGGGTATTCGCTCGGGTTGGTGACGTGCAGGACCCGCTTGTCCTCCAGCGTGACCTCGTACTCAACGTTGGGAGCGGTGGAGATGAGGTCGAGGTTGTACTCGCGCTCGAGGCGTTCACGGGTGATTTCCAAGTGCAGCAGGCCAAGGAAGCCCACGCGGAAACCGAAGCCCAGGGCGGCAGACGTCTCAGGTTCGTAGACGAGTGCTGCGTCGTTGAGCATGAGCTTCTCTAGGGCATCCCGGAGCACTGGATAGTCCGTGCCGTCCAAGGGATACAAGCCGGAGAAGACCATAGGCTTGGCATCGGCGTAACCGGCGAGGGATTGCGAAGCGGGCTTGGCCAGGTTGGTCACGGTGTCGCCGACCTTTGACTGGCGGACGTCCTTCACGCCGGTGATCAAATAGCCTACTTCGCCGACGCCCAGGCCCTTGGAGGGCGTGGGCTCCGGAGAGCTGACACCGATTTCCAGGAGCTCGTGGGTGGCACGGGTGGACATCATCTGGATCCGCTCGCGCGGGTGCAGCATGCCGTCCACGACACGGACGTAGGTGACCACGCCGCGGTAGGTGTCGTACACGGAGTCGAAGATCATGGCTCGGGCCGGAGCGTCCGGGTCGCCGACAGGAGCCGGAAGATCGCGGACGATCTTGTCCAGCAGGGCCTCTACGCCCACGCCGGTCTTGCCGGATACGCGCAGCACGTCCTCGGGGTCGCCGCCGATAAGGTTCGCGAGTTCCGCGGCGTACTTTTCGGGCTGGGCGGCCGGAAGGTCGATCTTGTTGAGCACCGGAATGATCGTGAGGTTGTTTTCCATCGCCAGGTAGAGGTTGGCCAGGGTTTGGGCCTCGATGCCTTGCGCGGCATCCACCAAGAGGACTGCGCCTTCACAGGCCGCGAGGGAACGGGAAACCTCATAGGTGAAGTCAACGTGGCCGGGGGTATCGATCATGTTCAGGGCGTAGCTGGTGCCGTCAAGTTCCCAGGGCATGCGGACAGCCTGGGACTTGATGGTGATGCCACGTTCGCGTTCGATATCCATGCGGTCCAGATACTGGGCCTTCATGTCGCGGGACTTAACGACGCCGGTGTACTGCAACATGCGGTCGGCCAAGGTGGATTTACCGTGGTCGATGTGGGCAATGATGCAGAAGTTCCGGATGATGGCCGGATCTGTCGCGGCGGGCACCGGTGCGGTGCGGGCCATGGGAGACACGCAGGGTCCTTACTGTCGATACTCACACGGCCGGACTCCGGACTGGTCTGGACCATTCCGGCCGATGCCGCATATCTGAACTAATAGTCTCCCACGAACCCGGCGCCGCTTGTGCACTGGCACGGCAAGGGAAAGTACGGTGGTTCCATGGCATCGGACACACACTTGCTTGGCAGACTCCTCAAAGGCTCCCTGGGCTACCTTCGACGGATCATCGGATCCCCGGCCGGCGCACCCCCTCGCCGATCCCCGAAGGGCGGGGCCGCGGCGAAGGCGAACCGGACACGGAACGCAAGCACCGACGTCGGGCAGCTTTCCGGTCCGTATCCGGGCGACTTCAGGGGCGCGGTGTCGCCGCGGTACTCCCCCAATCCCGACGGCAAACCGGACCCGGGAGAGATCGTGTGGTCATGGGTTCCGTACGAAGAGGATTATTCCCAGGGCAAGGACCGCCCGGTCCTTTTGATAGGGCACGACGGCGCGTGGCTGCTGGGGCTGATGCTGACCAGCAAAGACCACTACAACGGCCGCCGTTCAGATGACTACGTCGACATCGGCACCGGTTCCTGGGACCCTCAAGGCCGGCCGAGCGAGGTCAAGGTAGACCGGGTGGTTCGCATCAATCCGGCGGACGTCCGGCGGGAGGGTGCTGTCCTCGACAAACGCACTTTCCAACTTGTGGCGGGCCGGCTCAACGGGCAACACGACTCGGCATAGACGCGAAATCCCCGGAAAAGCGCCGAGTCTGATAATATTTATGGCTGTGTGTCCGTGCAGGTCGACGGCCACTCATGGTTGGCTGCCATAGGCATCCCCACGCCGCTCAGTCGATGGCCAACCTGAAAACCCTCTAGACCATTTTCCGCATTAAAAAGAGAGTTCACACACGTGGCTAATATCAAGTCCCAGAAGAAGCGCATCCTCACCAACGAGAAGGCTCGCCTGCGTAACAACGCAGTCAAGTCTGAGCTGAAGACGGCCATCCGCGCCGTCGCCACCGCCGTTGAGTCCACGGACAAGGATGCCGCTGCAAAGGCTCTTGTTGCTGCTAGCCGTAAGCTGGATAAGGCTGTCAGCAAGGGCGTTATTCACAAGAACAACGCTGCAAACCGCAAGTCGGCGATCTCCAAAAAGGTCAGCGCACTCTAAGGTTTATCCAGTTCGACTGAGCTGAACATGAGGCCGGCACCCCTGGGTGCCGGCCTCAGGTATTTAAGGCGGAGCTACCTGAGACGAGCAGGACCGAGTTTACGGGCTCTTCACGGTTCGTGGGGAAATGGATCCCTGGGATGAGCGTCATGCCGCCGTCCGAACGGCACTTCTCAAGAGAATAACCGACTTGTAATTGGCCGGGTTGCGGTAACCGCGGGCGGTGCGTTTGATGTTCTTTATGGCGGTGTTGTTGGCTTCAACCTTGCCCGTCGTGGCACCGGTAATGATCAGCACCTCGATCTCTTTCCACCACCGGCAGACGGTGCGGTAGAGCCTGTTCGTCTCCGGTCGTCCGGCTGCCTTGACCAGTTCCTCAAGTTCGTTCTTCGCCGTCGCGGCGTCCTCCAGGGAGCCGGTGCGCAGCAAGACCCGCAGCTGTTCCTTGACCTTCCAGACCGCCTGGAGCGTGCCGGTCGGATCGTCGGCAGCGAACACTTCTGCTAGCCGGTGGGCGGCCTTCTCCGTGAGGGTATTGCCAGCGCGCAGGAGAAGCATCCGGTGCGCCCAGGCCTTGTCGACGGCCCTTCCGCGGCGGCCCTTGACCTGTTGGGACAGGTTCTGCCGTGTCTCGGTCACGGCCTGGTTGGCCAGGGAGATCAGGTGGAAGTGATCGACCGCGACAGCGGTCCGGGGAAGCCACATCCGCAGCGCCTTTCGGAACGCCGCCGAGGGGTCGATCGCCACGACCTGCACGGCCAGACGCCATGCCAGAGGCCGGGCGAAGAGCCACTCCCCGACGCCCCTGTGGTCCCGGCCGTCCAGGACGCCCAGCACCTGGCCGCTGTCCAGATCCACGATCGTGGTCATCCACGGCTCGAACCGTGTCCAGGCCTTGGATTCGGGGTCCTGGAAGTAGCGCACGGACCGGAACCGGTGCTCATCGATACCCAGCATTCTTGGACTCAGCTGATCCACATCCGGAAGGGTGAGAAAGCAGGCTTCATTGAGCGCGACACGGACCATCCACCAAGACACCGCGAACGCGGCAGCAGTCTCCGAGACGGCCCGGCCCGAACGGATGACCGCACCCACGAGCTGGTCCCGGAGCCGGCCGGTAGAGCGGGCACGCCGCGGGACCTGGGCGGTGGACTCAAAGAACGAGAGCCTCTCGCACGCCGGTTCTTCGCAATACCAGCGGTACTTGGACCAGAGGACCTCCACCGGGCCGGCGACAGGAATGTCCCGGATCCGCTGGAAGCGTCGTTCCTTCCGCCGCGACGCAACCACCCCGCACGTGGGGCAGCCCGGCGGCTGGTCGGTTTCGACAATGACCCTCCGGCCGCCATCGGGGCTCACTCCGGTGGAAATGACACGGTAATCGGGCAGGTTGAAGATGTTGGTGGCAGCCTCAGCTGCGACCCCGGTAGGCTCGTTCAAGGCTCGTGGTCCTGTTCCAGGTTGAATGCTTAGACACACTCATCCCAGCAGGGCCACGGGCCCCCTTGTCTTCAACGACACGAACTCATTTCCCCACCAACCACGAAGAGCCAGTTTACGATGGAGACGATGACGAAGAGCATCGCTAGGCGCCCCTCGGGGCAACAAACACCTTCTTGGCAGCCGCAATGTAGATGGCCCCTGCGATGGTGCCGAACAGAATACGCACCCAGGCTTGACCGAGGAGACCTCGCGCTTCGGGCTCCAAAAACAGTCCCATGGCGAGCACAGTGGCCATGAATGGGATTTGACCTAGAAGAACCCAAAACCAGCTGGCTCCGAGGGTGGGGCCATGTCCTTTGAAGATGCCCTTGTATATAAGCCTTAGTACGAGGCCTTGCAGAAAGGATGCCAGAGTACTCCAGATAATGACGCCTACGCGAAGGAAGGTCACGAGCACCTCTTGGCTCGAAAACCGGTTGTGCTCGGCATTTTCTGTGGCCAGCCGTTCAATGTTCGATCCCACCGCGAATTGGGCAGCCGCAGTGTATGCGAGCAGCAGGCAGATGATCCAGACCGGGTTGATTTTCGTCGGGCTCCGCGGTGCGGGAGGGTCGGAGGTCTTTGGGCTCGCGGAGGTCATGACTTACCTTTCGAGTAGCGCGTGTTCGGCCCACTCGGCGAGGGCCGCCAGGAAGTAGAAGATAGCTGCGGTGATGAGGACTTCGCGCATCTTTGGGACACGTGACGCCAAGTGTGTTCTCCTCTGATCTTTCCGAGAAGTGTTGGCCAGAACAGGCGTGGCCCCTGGATTGTGAGCGCCCACGCTACGATCTCGAGGGGAATTTGGACTACGGTCAGCGCGACGGTCTGGTGGATGCCAATAGCTGCGGTACTTGCAACCCACGTGAAGAGAGAAGCAAGGCCAATCCCGCAGGCTATGGCGAACAGAATTTTCAAGAAGTCGGTGCCCAGATACGGGAAACGGGAACGCAAGGCTTTGAAACGAGTGCGAACGCGATTGGTGAGACGACTGCTCATTTTCGCGCTCCTGTTGGGCGCAGTTCGATCGTATCCTTCTGGCGGACCGCGAGATCGTAGTCGGTCCAGTGGTCATCCTCGTGGGTAGCCACGAGGACCAGACGGCATTTTCCTACGGCGAGCATTGACCGGCGTGCAACTGAGGAGCCTTGCAGGTCCATTCCGTTAAGAGGCTCGTCGAGAAGTAGGACATCGACGTTCTTGAGTGCCAAAGCTACTGTCAGAACGAGTCGCTGGCGCTGTCCGAGGGACAGGTCTGCAACCCTGGTTGGCATCATCTGTTCAGTCAGAAGATGATGCCCGTCATCTTCCTGCATCTCCGACGGGCCAATCAGCGGCCTGACCATATCCAAGTGTTCTTCGACCGTGAGGTAGTCGAGGGTGAGAAAGTCCGTGTCCAGATAGACCGCCGTGAAGTCCTTTCTCCACCGCGCGATTTCAGTGCACGACGTCGAGCTCATGCCACCGAGGAGCTTGAGTAGGGTCGTCTTGCCACATCCATTCGGCCCTCGAAGCGCAACAACGCCTCGGTCCGGAAGATCTACGGAGGCACGGTCAAAGATGACGTGGGATCCAAAGGCATGATCGACACGCGTTAGAGATTTCACGTGTCCTCCATTTCGGTGACTGATAGTTCACGGACCCACGCAGGTGCGTCGTTGAGAACCAGGGAGGTCAAGAGCACAGCCACGAGAGTCAGGGCGCCGGACGTGACGCCAAACCAGGGACCTTGTGTTGCTTGCGGTGCAGCGGTACCGAGTATGCCTGAGAACACAACTGCGAGGCCAGCGCAAATTGCTGCGCCTAAGCCTGCCTTGGATTTCTGCGCCAATTTCGAGATCCGCGAGCCTGGTATGACGGCTGTCCGACGTTGGACGATCAAGGCGTCGATACTTATCTCGAGAGCGACAAGAGCAACAAGCAAGACCGCCGCCTGGGTGTACTTTCCTAAAAGGAAGAATACAGATAACAAAAGGGTCAATGGCGCAGTCACTGCGATCGCGGTAACCAGGCTGCGGATAATGATCGGCCTTACCCAGGACGGTCTAAGCCTTACGAGGAACAGGGCAAAGCCCAAAGTTTCAGGTGAAGAGATCCGTGCGAAGGATGACCGATACAGAACTAAACCCGAGAAGAAGACAGCAAGAGCAATAAACGGGGCCGTCCACGGCCATGGTGTCAATTCCATGATTGACAAGGCCAAGCTTGACAAGAGAAAAATGCATGCTGCTTTAATTGATAAATCAGCCAGCAACCCTCGGCTACGTAGGGCACGAGGATGAGCGGTGGCCCTGTAGAGGGCAGGTGTGGACGCAGCCGTAAGAACCGTACCAGCGAGGATCAACAACAACTTGTAAGCCGATCCGGAGTCGAAGCTTTCATTGACATCAAATGACGGAGAATTCGTAAAGAGAAGAATCAGGCTGCACGCCGAAAAAGCAATAATCAAAACAACGAGCACCCGGACAGCGGCTCTCTTCAGGGGTGCCACGACAAGAAATGATGAGATTGCGAGGGCCCCGGCAGCTAACAGGTTATTGACATTGTGCCATCGCACGTTCTGAAGGATGAGCATGCCGGCGAGACCAAGATCCGTAAGGACCAAACCTGCGCGCATCCCGACGTCTAGGGATGCTGACACGCTGTTCCAGCAACGATGGGTTTTCGTGTAGCGGCGCCTTGCTTGTAAAAGCGCTATTGCCAACAGCGCCGCCATGATGCTCACGACGTCAGGGGTGCTGAGCGGAATTCCCAATGTGGTTAACCCACTCGGCTGAGGCGTCCACACTATTCCGACACCGATGATTAGTAATGTCAACAAATGGCCAAAGATCATTACATTGTTAACCGCCGCAGCGTGAGAAGCAAACCCTAAAATCGTCAGAAGGTCCTGGAGTCGATGCGACCTTCGCCGAAAATCGTTAGTGAAGGTGGCCTTGCACCCGGAGAGGACCACAGCGAATACACTAGGATTCCTGTGGGTGAAGTTGCGTAAGTTCATTGTGGCCCTCCCCATGGGCTAGTACGTAAGTGGTAGCGGTTTACCAGGCAACGAACTGCTTCAGAGCCCACTTCTTGATCAGACCAAAAAGGACCCCGGCCAGTGCTGCTCCAATACCAAAGGCCGCCACGACGGCTGCAGCCATCGCCGCCCACGATAGAGCATTGAGTGCAAAGTAAATGTTCGTAGCAAGGGCAGAAGAGATGCCTAGCGTAACGGTGGCCTGAAAGGCTACCGATATTGTGAGGAAGAACGCCAAGGTGACGCCTCCAATTTTCGCCATCTTCCCTCGGAATGAAACGTTGCTTGGGTTTCGACTCTCAACGGGAGTTGACATGAATGTTCCTTTCATTCGGTGACTTTCGTAGTCACACATGGAAAGTGACTGAAGGCATGGCCGACGAAGATGGCTTGCTCGGCCACAGACCCGGCCTTGTCCCCAAAGCAAGGTCACACGTCCGGCATCTCAAAGGGCAGACACGCCGGGCGCGGCATCCGGAGGAAGGGGTCCCGCACCGTGAAATCTACGGTCAAAAGGGCTGCCTGGGAGGCCGTTGGCTTGAATTTGAGTGGTCATTGCCAGAAATTGAGTAGTGATTGCCCCGAAATTGAGTACCAGCCGGCCGCCTCTTTGTGCACTGGTGACACGCAGAGCGCGTCGCGGCACGCCGTTGACTTTCTTGTGGACTGGCGGATATACGTGGGGACGAAACCTGCGGCGCCGGGCTGAGTTGGCGAGCGGCCGGGCGCCAGCCCTCTAACGGCCGCAGGCCGCGTTGGCGATGACCGTGACGGCGTGCTCTACCGCGTACACGGGATCCCGCGAGAGGCCCTTTACCTGGGCATCCGCTTCAGCCGTGACCTGGATGGAACGGACCAGGCCTTCGGGAGTCCAACGCCGTACGTCGCGTTGGGCCTGTTCCACGAGCCATGGCTGCATGCCAAGCTGCTTGGCGATCTGCGCCGACGATCCCTGGGCTCCGGCTACCTTGGCCAGGGTGCGGAGCTTCGCGGCGAGGGCGGCCACCAGCGGCACCGGGTCAACCCCGGTGGCGAGGGCATGCCGGAGGCTGGACAGGGCCTGGGGCCCGTTGCCGGCCATGGCGGCGTCCGCAACCTTGAATGCCGTGGCTTCCACGCGGCCGCCGTAGTAGCGCTCCACTGTGGCGGCGTCGACCGCGGTAGTGGCGTCCGCGATGAGCTGGTTACAGGCCGCCGCGAGCTCGGAGAGGCTGGCACCGACTGCATTGACGAGGGCCTGGACAGCTTCCGCTTCGATGCGGCGGCCTCCTGCCTTGAATTCCGAGACGACGAATGCTGTTTTCTCGGCATCCTTTTTCAAGGGCTGGCAGTCAACCACCGGCCATCCCGAGGACTTGATGGCGTCCAAGAGCTTCTTTCCGCGCACCCCGCCACCGTGGCGAAGGACCAACACGACGTCGCTCTCCGGTTGGGCTACGTATTTCAAGGCATCGGCGAGGAAGGCATCGGTCATCGATTCGAGGCCCTCGATCTCGATGAGTTTTGCCTCATCGAACAGTGACGGCGTGACTGCCATTGCGAGCGAACCGGACTCGTAGCTGCCGGCATTGAGCCTGCTGAGTTCCAATTCAGGTGCCGCGGCCCGCACTTGCGAGCGGATCCGATCCATGGCCCGGATTCCGAGGTATTCTTCAGGGCCGGTGATGAGCACTACCGCGGACGGTGTAATGTCCCGCCAGCTGGCGGTGTTCGCCGCGGAGGTTTTGGCCTTGGAGACCTGGCCAGCAGCCAATGTTGCTTCCTTCCAGAAGGGTTTTTCTTTAGTCCCAGTCTCCCACGTGGAGCGTCCGGGGCCGTGATCCCCAACCCCGCGGCTGGCCTACCGGGCGTCGGCGAGCCCGCGTAATGGCGGTCGCTCGAGACGCGGCGAAGAGCCGACTCCCCAGCCGCTATGAGGAACACCAGGCGACGGTGCAACGACAATACGGCTGAGCCTGCCCACGTTGGATGCAGGACAAGCCACACCATCAGGATGGTCACAACAGACAAGAGCACCATGGTGGCGATTCCCGTGGGACCTTCCGGCCAGGGCAGGGCGGCTCCGGGAAGTCCTGCGAAGAACCTGGCGATTGCCGCCACCATTTCCGCGCTGGCCCCGGCTGCGGCAATAGGAACAACTGCAAGCCACGGAAGCAGCGGAACGAGGGGAACCGCAATGGTTCCCAGGATAGTCACGGGGGCGACAAACGGAGCAACTGCGATATTCGTCAGCAGTGCGTAGCTGGAGAACTGGGGTTGCAGAGCCACGATGACCGGACCGCACAGAAGCTGCGCGGCCAAAGGCACTGCAATGGCGGTAGCTAGCCAGGAAGGCACCCACGCCGGAGCCCAGGAAGCTATCGGCGGCGCCAACAGGATAATGCCCAGGGTGGCGAGGACAGACAAGAGAAATCCGATGCTCGTGCCAAGTGAGGGATCCAGGATGAGCAGGCCGGTCACGGCAATGCACAGAAAGCCCAGGCTCCGTCCCCGTCGGCCGCCGCTTAGCGCGCTGAGGCCGATAGCTCCCATGACCGCCGCCCTCAGGACGCTCGCGTCCGGCCCCACCATCATGACAAAGGACGCCAAACCAGCAAGGGCCACTATTGCCGCGACTCCCCTGGCAAGCCGAAAGCTCCTGGCCAAAAGCACCAGGCCCCCAAGAATGAGGCTGCAGTTTGCGCCGCTGACCGCCGTGAGGTGGGTGGTGCCGGTAGTTTTCATCGCCGCCTCCAGGCCTTCGTCCAAGCCGGTGGTGTCGCCCGTGACCATTCCGGGCAGGAGTCCGGCTGCGTCGCCTTGCAACCATCCGGTGGCGGAGCCGAATTGCCTTTTCAGCTGAGCTGGACCGTGGGCAATGTTGGCCGGTGCTGCCGGGTTGCTTTGAGCTTCAGGACTGTGCCGCGTGTCTGGCTTGTGGCGCGAGTCCGGCCGCATGGGTGGGGTGGCGGCGGCAAGGACACCGGCCTCGATTTGTCCTGGTTTTGCCGGCTTCAGCTTGCCGGCGGTTCTTACCTCCTGTCCCGTGACGACCTGGTTCCAGCCTTCGCCTCCAGTCAGCAGAATTCTTGTGCGGGAATGGATGAGCATGCCGTCGGCCGCAATATCGATTACTTCGGCCGGTACGGCCCAGCGTCCAGATCCACGTGAATCCGTGCCCAGTTCGCGAGGATCACCCACGATCAGCGCGTGAATGACCACCGAATCGCGTGTAGCCGCAGCGTCGGCAACCGGACCGTCCTGGCGCGGGCCGGCTTCCATCGCGGCGTGGGCGGCCACGGCCGCTCCGAACAAGCACGCCATCGCCAGAGTGGCAGGTAAGGTCCTCCCGCTTCGAGGGGCCACTACTCGGACCGTGAGGAGAAGACATGCGGCGAGGAGCAAAGCCACACAAACGACTCCCGTCCACAGCGAAGGTAGATGGGCGCCCGAAAGGGAAACAGCCCACGTGAGAATGGCAGAGGGGGCCAGCCGAAGATCCACGCGGCCCGGGCTCACATTGACTCCACGCACCTTAAACCGTCACCAAGGGCAGCAAGGTCTCCATCATCTTGGGACCGACACCATCCACTGCATCGAGGTCCTCCACCGACGCGAACGGACCGTGCTGCTCGCGCCATTCGACGATGCGCTTTGCCAGGACAGGACCGACCTTTGGCAGGGCATCGAGTTCTTCAACTGTCGCGGTATTGAGATTGAGCTTGCCGCCGGCAGAAGTCCCTGCGCCTGTGCTGCCGGCGGTAGGAGGTCCGCCGGCAACCGTCCCGCCAGCAGCGCCCTGGCTTGGTGGAGGAACCGCCTCCCCGGTCCGTGGAACGTGGATCTTCGCGGCGTCCTGCACCACCGCGGCAAGGTTAAGGCTATTCAGCTCGGCTGCAGGATCCGCACCACCGGCAGCAGCGATTGCGTCAAACACGCGCGCACCGGAGGGCACCCTGACGATCCCGGGACTCTTCACGGCGCCGGCAACATGGACCGTAAGCAGCTGGGATCCATCGTGTGGTTCCGGGGCCTTGTTGGCACCACCTTTGCTACTTCCCGCGCCCGCCTCTGCAGGTGCTCTCGTATGTGAACTTCGGATGAGCGGCTCCATCGTCGGCTGCCCGGACCAGGACTGCCAGAAGAACCAAAGCACCAGCAGCAAACAAGGCACAGCCAACAAGACGGCCACGCGCCATGGCGTGCGCCACCGAAGCCGCGATGGAGATCCTGCCTCTTCGTACAGGTGCTCGGTGCCTGACTTCTCCCCCGCATCGGCCATTCCCGAGCCGGAAGTCATCAAGGCCTGCGCTGGAAGCAAAGGTTCCGTTGCGTTGTCGCGGCTCGACTGCGCGACGGCCTCCCGCCCCGACGGTGGGGCAAGGCGAACAGCGAATCGAAGCCGGGCGGCACTCGCAGCATCGTCCGCGGGTGAGGCTCGATTCCTGCGTGGCATATCCACGAGCCTAGAACGTCCGAACCCGCAGCAGCAGCCCGGAACGGCGCTATGTGGACAGGGCCGCCGCAGAATGCCTGTGGAGGATCAGTGGCCGCGGAACACGACCCACTCCGAACTCATATTTGGAAGTAGTGGTTCCTCCGGGGTTTCCGGTGCGGGTCGGTGTGGGGTGGCGGGATGAACCAGGGCACGCCTGCCTGGACCTGGACGTGCCAGTCTTCCTTGTGGATCAGGTGGTGGTGGTGGCTGCACAGCAGCGTCCCGTTGGTCACCATTTGTTAGTCTGACCCCATGAAAACTCCCCGGTCGGCCGCGATCTACGCCCGCATCTCTTCAGACCAGTCGGGGGAGGCTTTGGGCGTGACGCGCCAGCTGGAGGACTGCCGCAAGCTCGCCGCCGATCACGGCTGGACGGTCGGCGATGAATATGTCGACAACGACGTCAGCGCCTTCAAGGGGAAGCCTAGACCGCAGTACCAGCGGATGCTTTCCGATCTTGCGGAGGGACACCGCGACGCGGTGATTGTTTACAACATGGACCGGCTGACCCGGCAACCGATTGAGTTGGAGGAGTTCCGCCGGTTGTGTGAGCAGGCCGGGGTGACGCAGGTGAAGTCGGTGACGGCGGACATTGACCTCGGTAACGATGACGGCTTGTTCATGGCCCGGATCCTGGCAGCCATCGCCTCCAAGGAATCCGGCCGGAAGTCCCAGCGCCTCCAACGTAAAGCACGGCAGCTGGCTGAGCAGGGATTACCCAACGGCGGGCACCGTCGCCCGTTCGGATATGAGCAGGACCGCATGACGGTGAACGAGTCCGAGGCTGAGATTCTGCGCCAGGCTGTCGCGCGGTTCCTGGCCGGGGAATCCTCGCGTTCGATCTGTGTCTGGCTCAATGACGAAGGCGTGCAGACCACGGCTGGCGGCTCGTGGCAGACGATGACGCTGAACACCACGTTGAAGTCGGCGCGCATCGCAGGGCTGCGGGAACACAAAGGAGTCGTAGTGGCCGAGGCTCAATGGCCAGGCATCATCACGCCGGAGCAGAGGCAGCAGATTCTTGGCCACTTCGAAACCAAGAAACGGACGAACACCCGCGCGCCGCGCCGCTACGTGTTGTCGGGTCTGCTGCGTTGCGGTAAATGCGGAAACAAGCTGTTTTCCGCTGTCCGCGTCGACACGCGCCGGTACGTCTGCCTTTCCGGTCCGGACCACGGAGGTTGCGGAGGCATAGCCATTGTCGCCGGCCCGATGGAAGAGTTCCTGTGCGCTGCGGTCCTTCTGCGTCTAGACACTGTGGAGATGTCGGATGCGTTGGCCGGGCGCCGTGCAGCGGACGGGCGGCAAAGCACTCTGCTGGCGGCGTTGGAGACGGACCGGAACCAGATGAGATAACTGTCCGAGCTGTGGGCGGCCAAGGAAATTTCATCCGCCGAGTGGAAAGCCGCCCGCGGACCCGTCGAGGCCAGAATCAAGGCCACCGAACGGCAGCTGGCCCTGGCATCGAACTCCACGGCACTCGACGGGTTGATCGCACCGGGGGGCAGCTGAAGGACACATGGGAGACGCTGAACCTCGACCGGCAAGCCGCGATCATCAAAGCCGTCCTGGACTACGCGACCATTCTGCCGGGAACACCGGGAGCACGATCGCTGGACCCGGCACGGATTCAGCCCGTTTGGCAGCTATGACGCCGCGGCGGTACTCCGGCCGCTGCCGCGTCCGTCCGTTCCGGGCGCAGCACCCATGAGCACGCCAACCCGGGCGAGAACACCGGGATCGGTCACACGGACCGGAACACCCTGAGCGGCGCAACTGGCCTCCACCCACGCGGCAAGCACCCCCTCATCCAGCATCATGCACCCCACTGCGCCCAGATCGCAGGAGCCCCGGCCCAATCCTCAACCGAGGCCGACGACCACTGAGTCACCGGAGGTCCGTTCAAGTATTCGGAAGCCTGCGCCAGAACATCACTCGGGGAGTGACCGCTGAGTGCTAGCTTGACCGGCTGAAAGCCTTGGGCCACGTCATACCGGTGAAGCCCGAACACCTGCGACCCCGGATCCGCGAAAGTCTTCGAGACGTACTTCGACAGATACCCGGCTGCCTTGCGTGCCTCGGACAACGCCCCCGACCCGACCGGCAAGTCACCCAACAACTTGATATGGACATGCCCGCGGCCCCAGGCTGCCTTGATCAGTCGCCGGTGAATGTATCGCCCGACGGCGAAATGAGCGTGAAGCCCATGATCGGTCTTGTGCCACTCCGGAACCCACGCATACGGCAACGGAGCACCGCCCAAGCCCGACCGGAGATCCCTGAAAAATGCGCCCAGATGGGAACGTAATTCCTGTGGATCATGGCAGCCGATACCGGCATAGGTCAGCGTTCCCAGCCTGTTCAGACGGTTCGCGGCGCAGTAGCGGCGTAGTTTGGACCCCGCACGTCGACCGGCTTCGGCAGCAGCACGCTCAGGATCGGCGGCGGCGCCTTTGGCAACGAACGCGCGGTTGGGCTGGTACGACGAGCGGAACCCGCCTCCGCCCTCGCCGGCGTCCGGATAGAGCGAGAAGAACCAGCCGGCATCGGCAGCGATGAGCCGGCCGAGTGAAGTGTTGACAGCAGAAGTGGACATGGGGGCTCTTCGTGGTTGGTGGGGAAATGAGTTCGTGTCGTTGAAGACAAGGGGGCCCGTGGCCCTGCTGGGATGAGTGTGTCTAAGCATTCAACCTGGAACAGGACCACGAGCCTTGAACGAGCCTACCGGGGTCGCAGCTGAGGCTGCCACCAACATCTTCAACCTGCCCGATTACCGTGTCATTTCCACCGGAGTGAGCCCCGATGGCGGCCGGAGGGTCATTGTCGAAACCGACCAGCCGCCGGGCTGCCCCACGTGCGGGGTGGTTGCGTCGCGGCGGAAGGAACGACGCTTCCAGCGGATCCGGGACATTCCTGTCGCCGGCCCGGTGGAGGTCCTCTGGTCCAAGTACCGCTGGTATTGCGAAGAACCGGCGTGCGAGAGGCTCTCGTTCTTTGAGTCCACCGCCCAGGTCCCGCGGCGTGCCCGCTCTACCGGCCGGCTCCGGGACCAGCTCGTGGGTGCGGTCATCCGTTCGGGCCGGGCCGTCTCGGAGACTGCTGCCGCGTTCGCGGTGTCTTGGTGGATGGTCCGTGTCGCGCTCAATGAAGCCTGCTTTCTCACCCTTCCGGATGTGGATCAGCTGAGTCCAAGAATGCTGGGTATCGATGAGCACCGGTTCCGGTCCGTGCGCTACTTCCAGGACCCCGAATCCAAGGCCTGGACGCGGTTCGAGCCGTGGATGACCACGATCGTGGATCTGGACAGCGGCCAGGTGCTGGGCGTCGTGGATGGACGGGACCACAGGGGCGTCGGGGAGTGGCTCTTCGCCCGGCCTCTGGCATGGCGTCTGGCCGTGCAGGTCGTGGCGATCGACCCTTCGGCGGCGTTCCGAAAGGCGCTGCGGATGTGGCTTCCCCGGACCGCTGTCGCGGTCGATCACTTCCACCTGATCTCCCTGGCCAACCAGGCCGTGACCGAGACACGGCAGAACCTGTCCCAACAGGTCAAGGGCCGCCGCGGAAGGGCCGTCGACAAGGCCTGGGCGCACCGGATGCTTCTCCTGCGCGCTGGCAATACCCTCACGGAGAAGGCCGCCCACCGGCTAGCAGAAGTGTTCGCTGCCGACGATCCGACCGGCACGCTCCAGGCGGTCTGGAAGGTCAAGGAACAGCTGCGGGTCTTGCTGCGCACCGGCTCCCTGGAGGACGCCGCGACGGCGAAGAACGAACTTGAGGAACTGGTCAAGGCAGCCGGACGACCGGAGACGAACAGGCTCTACCGCACCGTCTGCCGGTGGTGGAAAGAGATCGAGGTGCTGATCATTACCGGTGCCACGACGGGCAAGGTTGAAGCCAACAACACCGCCATAAAGAACATCAAACGCACCGCCCGCGGTTACCGCAACCCGGCCAATTACAAGTCGGTTATTCTCTTGAGAAGTGCCGTTCGGACGGCGGCATGACGCTCATCCCAGGGATCCATTTCCCCACGAACCGTGAAGAGCCGACATGGGACCCCAAGAGAACGAAACCGACAAGGAATCGCCAAGGTCCACTGACAGAGCAAAAACAAGATTGGTATTCGACAGGGGGCCTCAGCATCCGGTCTCGCTCCGGAGGGCCCAACTCTGTCGTTTAACCGTGAGCGTTTTCTGGACGCGGGCCTGCCACGCTGCTCGACCCCTCAGGAAGGCCACCTGCTAAGTATCTGTTCCGGCCCTGAGTTGGTTCTGCCGGGTCCTGCAATGAGCCCATCTTGCCACACGAATTACACGGCTGTCACTACCTGCCGCGCGACCGTTCGTCCTCGGACGCTGAGCGTCCTCCGGGCGCTGCGTCACTTGCCACCGAAGGTCGTCCTTGCCTTGGGGGGTCGAGATTGAGGCCAACCGAGTTATGTTGCTATTTCAAGTGAAGCCACGTCGGCTACGCCGCCGTGCCCTCGTTTCCGTTACTCGTGCTGAGCGACATTACGAAACTACGGAATGCGGCTAGAGAGTCGTGGGACGGGTCAGCCATCAACCCCTTCTCAATGGCGTTTTTCAGTGTCTTCACGACGGCTTGTTCACCGGCCAAATAGGCCTGAACAAGACTCTTTGATTTATTCTTGAAGGAGGAACCCCTGAGGGTCTGCACCTCATGCAGATACTGATCCGCCAGATCCACCCGTGCCGTCTCCAAGGCGTCCAGAACCAACTGCTCCAAGGCGCCCACCCTCCCCTGACCTGGCATCAGATAAACACCCGTTCGCCATCGGTCGTCAACTGCAATCTCCTCCGGGTCCCTAGGCGTCGGCAGCCCGTTCCTTTGAAGGATATCCCTACAGCGCTGGAACGAAATCGAGTGATCCGCGTCTGCGTCCATGATCAGCCCGATGGCCCTACCTACCTCGTCAAAGTCATCCAGGGAAAGAATAACCTCCAACTCACTTCGCCAATCTGTCACGTTTCCTCCCATTTCATGAATCTGCCAGGACGAGGAAGACTCATTAGAAATGGAGGCGATCACTTTCTTGGCAAAAGCAGAATCGTCACCGCCTTCAACAAGTAACAGAAGCGGTCGTTCAAACATTGGGGAAGGGGACTGGCCACTCCTCGTGATTTCTACCGTCACCGGAGTTCAACATTCATTTTCAACGCGGTACGCAGCTTTTCGTCTCCGTAACTAATAACCTTGGTAGCCTCTTCTTCTCCCGCCCTGCGTAGGCGATGGACGATGAGGGCGTGGTTCAACTTCGATAGGACGCCTTCAGCCGCTCGCACACACTCAGCGCTGTGAGTCGTCGCCACTATCTGGACGTTAAGTCGCTGAGCCGCGCGCCACAACACCCACCAGAGTTTCGGGAGTACGGAGTGATGCACCCCTGCACCGACCTCATCAATGAGAAGCAACCCATCACGACAGTTGGCCATAGACAGTAGGTACTTGGCGACGGCCGTCACTCCTTCGCCCAACAGTTCGAACGGCACAAGAGTCCCGTCTATGTCAGCGTGAAGCTGAGGACGGCCGTTTTGTACCAAAACCTCCAAATTCGAAATGCGTGGGTCAATCTCCCGCAAACTACCCAAGAGATCCAACGAGGTCTTGCCGCGGCGCAATTCAGAGTAGCCCTGTGCTAAGTCAGGACCAAGATTTCCTACCACAATGGCAGCTTTTGAGAAGGGTTCACCCGCCGGCGGTTCCAAATGAAGTGCAATGTTTATAGATGAAGCGACGTTCCCAATTGGTCCCCCCGAGCTTTCCACATTTATCGACTGTCGATGATCAGTCACATCTTCGTTGCCGACTTTGGTTCGCACAATTACGCCAGCTGACCAAGCATTCTTTGACTCTCCTCGCAGCGTCGCAAGGGAAACCGACCCCTCCGATGTGTCTCGATCCGCAATAATCTGCACCGACAGGTCGCCTTTGCCGGTCCGAGCGGAAAGTTCGACAGGCTCCGAATCTTCGAAGTTCCGGAAGATATCCCGCCAGGGGCTCGTAGCACCAGAGGTTTCCAGCCCCAGGCCCTGTCCCCTGCCGGCGGTGAGGACCTGAAGGTAGTTCCCGGCAGCAAACGGTCCGCTAGCGTGAAGGAAAAGTGCTTCGAGTAGGCTCGTCTTCCCGGCGTCGTTGAGACCAGTTATCAGGTTGACTTGAGCGAGCTCAGGAAGATGGGCTTCCCGGAAGCCTCGGAAATTCCGCGCAGTGAATGAGTTATACACTCGTCTACCCTATTCCCTCTCCGGCGCGCTTGACTCATTTCCGCTCCGGCTGTGTCCCGACGACTTGGCCCTTCCCGGCATCCTCGAAACGGTGCGATCAGGTCGTTAAGATGAGTCTGCTGATTCCGCCAGGTTCCAGGGGACATATTGACAAGTTGTCCCGTTCGCGGTGCTGGTGGGTCCGCCGCGGGACCAGTACTCGATGTGGTGGGCCTCGCACCACGGTGCCGGCATGGTGCATCCGGGGAACGCGCAGCCCTTGTCCCGCGCCGTGATGGCTTTGCGGATCTGCGGCGGGAAGATCCTGGAGGCCCGGCCGATGTCCAGGACCTTGCCCTCGCCGCCCAGGACCACGGGGATGATGTCGGCGTCGCAGGCGAGTTTGCGCAAGGTGGCTGCCGGGACGGGCCCGGTGAACGTGAAGGACCCGCTGCCGCCGCCCCGCCGGGACCGGTCGAACAGGGCGGGCCGTCCGGGCTGCGGGGCTCGCCCTGCCTCTGAAGCTTGTCCGGCCCCTGGGGCTTGTCCGGGCTGCGGATCCCGGTGGTTCTGGGGGAAGAGGTCGCCGTGTTCCTGGGGGAAGAGGTCGCGGTGGTCGATCGTGGCCAGGATCTGCGGGCGGTGGCCTCCCGTGGCGGGCAGGGATCCTGTGGCCAGGGCAAGACGGCAGGCGCCGACCAGGCCGTCCAGGAGCTTCTGCGCCCTCGAACGCCGGTCCAGCGCCTCGGCACTCTCCGGTGCCTCACGGCAGGAATCGGCGGAGGCGGAGGAATCGGCGCAGGCATCGCCGGTCGACCCGCCGGAGGCTTCCGTGAAGGCCTGAACCGTGCCCTGGGCTGCCGCGCCTTGGGGTGTGCGGGTGCGGGGGTTGGTGGCGGCGTTCATGACCGTGAGCAGGTGTTCGTATTGCTCGGCGGTGGCGAAGATCTCCACGTGCTCCAGGCCGTGCTTGGGGCGGCGCAGGAACGCTCCTTGGTGGTGGCGGAGGGATTCTTCGGACGGTTCCGGTCCGTCCTGGTCGATCGCCTCGACCCAGCGCCGGGCCACCCTGGCCAGGAAGTCCTGGTCGTTTTCCTCCGCGGTGCGGGCCAGGGTGTGTTCCATTTCCGCGGCCTTTTCCGGGCTGCAGAGCGGGCGCACCTTCGCCACGGCCATCGTGATGATCCCGGCCGAGCGGGACCCGATCACCCCGGAGGCCAGCGCCGCGGCGGTTTCTTCGCGCCGGGCAGGAACCGCTTCTCCGCTGAGGCTCCGGCCCGGCAGCAGCTCGCCCGCCAGGGCGAGCCGGTGCCTGGCGTCGGCGGCACTGATCCGCAGCAACGAACGCAGGTGCTCGGCCGTGGACCTGAACTCCCCGGCGGCGGAGGCACCGCCGTGCGCGTCCGCCTCGCCTGCGGTGGCCCCGCCCGTGCCGGGGGCCGTATCGGCATCGGCGCCCCAGCCCGTTGTCCAGCCCTGCCGGGTGGCGGGTTCTTCGTTCCTGGCCCTGTCCAGCCCGGCCGCGGCGAGTATCTGAAGATAATCCAGGGTCCGGGCGAGCTCCTCGACCCCGGACGCGAACGCAACGGCCTCCCGGAAACCGGTGAACCCGACGTCGTCGGCCGCTCTTTCGGCCAGCTCCCGCACTGCCGCCACGGCCCCGTCCAAAACGGCCAGCCGGCCGCCCCGATCGCCCGCATCTACGGAGACCAGGGGGCCCGGAGGCTGACCTGGAACGGCGGCCAGGCGCGGACCACGGGCGCGTGGACCACGAGGACCGGACACTCCGAAAAGCCCCCGGGACGCAAGGCCCCGCCGGGTGTCGAAGTATCCGATCGCTTCCATGGAAACACTCTGCCAGGAGGGTACGACAGTAATGAGGCCGTCGTTCAGGGCGTATGCCCGCGAAGCCCGCGGCTACGGGTGGCTCCGCATCGTGTTCGCCTGATTCGTGGTAGCTGCCCACTGTCACTCAGGGGGCGTCGTGGCGCCCGGGGTACTGCTTTCCCCGACGACGACCGCCAAAACGCCGAGCCCGGCGTGGGCCGCCAGCACGGCGGGCAGGGCGCTGATCTGGGCAGGCGGGCAACCGAGGCATTTCTCCCCAAGACGGGCCGCGAGCCGCTCTGCCTCTGCCAGGTTTCCAAAGTGATGCACGGCAAGCCGCGACTGTCCTACAGGCCGGGAATTGACGTCGGCGGCAACGATTTCTTCAAGCCGGGCAACGGCCTTGGCAGCCGAGCGCACCTTCTCGAGCGGTACGATCTTGCCGTCGTGGACCGCCAGGATCGGCTTGATGGACAGCATCGTCCCGAGCCACGACGCAGCAGTGCCGATTCGTCCGCCGCGCCGGAGCTGCTCGAGGCTCGGCACGTAGAAGTAGACCTTGGTGCGGCCCAATCGCTCCTCGGCAAAGCGACGGACTTCGGCTGCTGAGCGGCCGTCCGCGGCGGCAACCAGCGCGCTTTGGACGCCCATGCCTTGCGCCATTCCCACGGTGCGGGAGTCAATGACTTCGACGGGGATGGAGACGCGTTGCGCGGCCATCCGGGCGGCATCGGTGGTGCCGGACAGCCCTGCGGAAATGTGGATGGAGACGACGGCTTCGAAGCCGCGGTCCCGGGCGGCGAGATAGGCCTGTTCGAATTGCCCGGGTGAAGGACGTGAAGTCTTCACGGACGATCCCGCCGCCAGGGCCAACGCGAGGGTCTGGGTGATGTCGTCTTCCCCCTCGCCGTAGATCTCTTCGCCCACCAGGACGGGCATCGGCACGACGGCGAGGCGGCCGTCGGCAACGAACGCCTTGACCCATTCGGCCGGGAGTGCGGCAGCCGAGTCGGTGACGACGGCGGTTCGCACGACGACGGGCGCCGGCTCAGTTCCGGCGCGTCCCGGCGTCGTGGACTGGCGAAGGCGGGCCAAACGTTCCTTGAGCCACAACCAAGCGGGTGGTTCGCGGTCCGTCAAGGGAGCCTCCTGGAACTGGTGGCCGGCCGCCGGCAAGCGCCGGCGGCCGTTTCCCGGCTATACCGGGACGATGTTCACCAGTTTAGGTGCGCGAACGATCACCGTGCGGATGCCGCGGCCATCGAGTGCCCGTTGCACGTTTTCGCTGGCGAGGGCGAGCTCCCGCAGGTCGTCCTCGCTGATGTCCGGCGAGACGTCCAAACGGTCACGGACCTTGCCCTGGACCTGCACGACAGCCGTCACGGTGTCCTGGACAAGAAGCGAGGCATCGTGGGAGGGCCAGCCGGCGTTCGCGACGGAGGCCGGGTGGCCCAACTGGTTCCACAGGTCCTCGGCCGTGTATGGCGCGAAGAGGCTCAGGATGATAGCCACGGCTTCGGCGGCTTCCCGGACGGCGGGGTCCGCTCCACCGGCACCGGAGTCGATGGTTTTACGGGTCGCGTTGACCAGTTCCATCAGCTTGGCCACCACGACGTTGAACTTGTTGTTGTCCAACAGCTCAGCGGCGTCGGCGATGGTCCTGTGGGTGACTGTGCGCAGCGCACGGTCACCCGTAGAGACATCGACGCCGGGCTCGCTTGCGACGTCCTGGCCAAGGCGCCAGGCGCGGGCAAGGAACTTTGCGGAACCGGACGGCGAGACATCTGCCCAGTCAACGTCGTCCTCGGGCGGGGAAGCAAAGACCATGGTCAAGCGGACGGCATCGACGCCGAACTTGTCCAGTTGCTCGCCGAGGTCCACACCGTTGCCGAGGGACTTGCTCATGGCCTTGCCGCCGTTGAGGACCTGCCCCTGGTTGAGCAGGGCGCTGAAGGGTTCGTCCGCGGCGAGGAGGCCCATGTCGTGGATGACCTTGGTGAAGAAGCGGGCGTACAGCAAGTGCAGGATGGCGTGCTCGACGCCACCCACGTACTGGCCGACCGGCATCCAGTCGTTGATCTTGGCAGGATCGAACGGTCCCTCGGTGTAGTGCGGGGAAACGAATCGCAGGAAGTACCAGGACGAGTCCACGAACGTGTCCATCGTGTCCGTGTCGCGCTGGGCGGCCCGTCCGCAATTCGGGCACTCGACGTTGACCCATTCCAGTGCTGCGGCGAGAGGAGACGTGCCCCTCGGCGACAGCGCTTCGCCGCGCAGGTTTTCTGGCAGCGTGACGGGCAGTTGATCGTCCGGTACCGGCACCTCGCCGCATTCGGCGCAGTGGATGATGGGGATCGGAGTACCCCAGAAACGCTGGCGGCTCAGGAGCCAGTCGCGCAGGCGGAAGTTGACGAACTTCTCCCCTGTGCCCAGCTTCTCGAGGATGTCGATAGCTGCGGGGATGGCATCGGCCTTGGACAAACCGTCCAGTTCGCCGGAGTTCATCAGGGTGCCCTCGCCGGCGGTCGCGATGCCGGTTTCCGCCGGGTCTTCCCCGCCGGTGTTCAGGACCGGACGCACCGGCAGGTCAAACGCGCGGGCGAAGTCGAGGTCGCGCTGGTCGTGTGCGGGCACTGCCATGATGGCGCCCGTGCCGTAGTCGGCGAGCACGTAGTCGGCTGCCCAGACAGGCAGTTTTTCGCCGTTGAGCGGGCTGACGGCGTAGCGGCCCGTGAACACGCCGGTCTTCTCGCGCTCAGTGGACTGGCGCTCGATGTCCGACAGGGCCTTGACCTTTTCGCGGTAGGCCATGAGTGCGTCGTGCTGTTCGGGCGTGACCAGGTCCAGCGCCAGGTGCGCATCCGCGGCGACAACGAAGAACGTTGCCCCGTACAAGGTGTCCGGGCGGGTGGTGAAGACCGTGACTTCGCGCTCGGCGCGGCCGTCGGTGGCTTCGATCGCGAAGCGGACGTGTGCGCCCTCGGAGCGGCCGATCCAGTTGCGCTGCATCGCCAGGACGCGCTCGGGCCAGTGTCCCTGGAGCTCGGACATGTCGTCGAGCAAACGGTCGGCGTAATCGGTGATCTTGAAGTACCACTGGTTCAGGGACTTTTTCGTGACAGGGGTCCCGCAGCGTTCGCACGCGCCGTTGACTACCTGTTCGTTCGCGAGGACGGTCAGGTCCTTCGGGCACCAGTTGACCGGGGAATCCTTGCGGTAGGCCAGGCCGCGCTCGTAGAAGCGCTTGAACAGCCACTGTGTCCAGCGGTAGTACTCCGGGTCCGAAGTGTGCAGCCGGCGGGACCAATCGGCAGAGATCGCATAACGCTTGAACGATGCGGCCTGCGTATCGATGTTGGCGTACGTCCACTCGCTGGGGTGGGCGTTGCGCTTAATGGCGGCATTCTCGGCAGGCAGGCCGAAGGAGTCCCAGCCGATGGGGTGCAGGACGTCGAAACCCTTCTGGCGGAGGTACCGCGCCACAACGTCGCCCATTGCGAAAGCCTCGGCGTGGCCCATGTGGAGGTCGCCCGAAGGGTAGGGGAACATGTCCAGGACATAGCGCCGCTCGCGGGAGCCGTCGTCGACAGGAGTGAAGACTTTGAGGTCTTCCCAGACCTGCGGCCACTTGGCCTCCATCGAGGCGAAGCTGTAGACACCCTCCTCGGGCGTCTCGCCTGCCACTGTTGACTGTGCTCCGGTTTCTGTCTCCGGCTGAACGCTCACTGCTGCCCTCTTCTGTTCTTCCATGACGGTTTTGCCTCCTGCTCCGGGCCCCGGAAGGTCCCGGACACACAAAAGCCCCTCGGCAAGGAGGGGCGGCCGCTCGGTTCGCGATGGTCTAGATCGACGTATACCGGGCGGCTAGCTAAGCAGAAGGATCGCACGCATAAAGCCACCTTACCGCCCCTGTTGCGTGTTTGTATAAAACACGCAACAGGGCACTGCGAGTGGGTGGGAGTTTGAGGGAAAGTCGCCGTTCGCGCGCGGTGAGTGACCCGCGTTTCGAGGGGGTGGCCCCTCGCCCGGGTGTGGTGGGCACCGCAAAGCGGGCGGGGCAGGGGCCGCCCCATCGAAACAGGTGAGGCGGCCCCTTTTCGGGGCGAGCAGAACTAACTCGGCGGCAGGGCGAAAGTCTCCCTCAACCGAAGTGAGGCCTACTTAACGTCGTCGTCCACCCAATCCATGGACTTGGTCACTGCCTTCTTCCACAGCCGCATCTGCCGCTCCTGCTCTTCGGCCGGAAGCTGTGGCTCCCAGCGCTTGTCTTCGCCCCAGTTCGAGCTGAGCTCGCCGAGGTCCTTCCAGAA
This sequence comes from Arthrobacter sp. KNU-44, assembly GCF_051843155.1. NCBI lineage: Bacteria > Bacillati > Actinomycetota > Actinomycetes > Micrococcales > Micrococcaceae > Arthrobacter > Arthrobacter sp. KNU-44. The sequence continues at coordinate 4,414,201 of NZ_JBPXNG010000002.1, read as the reverse complement.
GCCGACGGCGAGTCCGGCCGCGTAGGCGGCGCCGAGGGCCGTGGTTTCCACGACCTTCGGACGGACAACGGGCACGCCCAGGATGTCGGCCTGGAACTGCATAAGCGCCTCATTGGCGACCATGCCGCCGTCGACCTTCAACTCGGTCAGCGGAACGCCCGAGTCCGCGTTGACGGCGTCGAGCACTTCGCGCGTCTGGAAGGCGGTGGCTTCCAGGGCCGCGCGGGCGATGTGGCCCTTGTTGGCAAAACGGGTCAGGCCAACGATGGCACCGCGGGCGTCTGCGCGCCAGTACGGGGCAAACAGGCCCGAGAACGCGGGGACGATGTAGACGCCACCGTTGTCCTCGACGCCGGCCGCAAGCGTCTCCACTTCGGGAGCGGAGCTGATCAGGCCGAGGTTGTCGCGGAGCCACTGGATCAGTGAGCCCGTGACAGCGATGGAACCTTCCAGTGCGTAGTGCGGTTTGGCGTCACCCAGCTTGTAGCCGAGCGTGGTCAGCAGGCCGTTCTTCGAGTGGACGATTTCTTCGCCCGTGTTGAAGATCAGGAAGCAGCCGGTGCCGTAGGTGTTCTTGGCTTCGCCCGCCTGGAACGCCGCCTGGCCGAAGGTTGCCGCCTGCTGGTCGCCCAGGATGCCCGCGACGGGCACTTCGCGCAGCAGCTGCGAGGTGTGGACCGTGCCGTAGACCTCGGAGGAGGACTTGATGGCGGGCATCATCGACAGCGGCACGCCGAACGCGTCCAGAATTTCCTGGTCCCATTGCAAGGTGTCGAGGTCCATGAACATGGTGCGCGAGGCGTTGGTGACGTCCGTGGCGTGTACGCCGCCGTCCACACCGCCTGTCAGATTCCACAGGACCCAGCAGTCGGTGTTGCCGAAGATGAGGTCCCCGGCTTCAGCCTTGGCCCGCGCACCTTCGACGTTGTCCAGGATCCACTTGATCTTGGTGCCGGAGAAGTAGGTCGCCAAGGGCAGGCCGACCTTTTGCTTGAAGCGCTCGGGGCCGCCGTCCTGGCCCAGTTCGTCCACGATGGACTGGGTGCGCGTGTCCTGCCAGACGATCGCGTTGTAGATGGGCTCGCCCGTGTTCTTGTCCCACACAACGGCGGTTTCGCGTTGGTTGGTGATGCCGACGGCAGCGATGTCGTGCCGGGTCAGGTTGGCCTTGGACAACGCAGAGCCGACGACCTCCCTGACGTTGTCCCAGATCTCCACTGGGTTGTGCTCTACCCAACCTGCCTGGGGAAAAATTTGCTCGTGCTCCATCTGGCCGGTGGAGACAATGTTGCCTGAGTGATCGAACACGATGGCACGCGAGCTGGTGGTTCCCTGGTCAATGGCGATGACGTATTGCGACATTTTGACGTCCTTGTCTGCTTGCTTTGGTGTGGATGCTGGATAGGTGCTGAGCGGTTTGCTACTTGGCGACGGTTGCCATGATCGGTATGGAGTGGGCGACGAGTCCGGCGATGGTCCCGCCCAGGAGCGGGCCGAGGATCGGAACCCAGGAGTAGGCCCAGTCGCTGGAGCCCTTGCCCTTGATCGGCAGAATAGCGTGGGCGATACGCGGACCGAGGTCACGGGCGGGGTTGATCGCGTAGCCCGTCGGGCCGCCAAGGGAGGCGCCGATGCCGACGACGAGCAATGCCACCGCGAGCGGGCCCAGGCCGGAGGGAGTGCCGCCGAAGGTCAGGATCACGAAGACCAGCACAAACGTGGCGATGATTTCCGTAACGAGGTTCCAGGGGTACGAGCGGATGGCCGGTCCCGTGGAGAATACGGCGAGTTTGCTGGCTGCCAATGGCTCGGCGTCGAAGTGCTGCTTGTGGGCGAGCCAGGCGAAGACAGCGCCCAGGAAGGCGCCGAGCAGTTCTCCACCGAAGTAGGTGAACGTGGATGCCGCACTCACGGCCACCCCGGGGGCGAACTCGGCCTTGCCGTCAACCAGGAGACCAAGCGTGACCGCCGGATTCAGGTGCGCACCGGACATAGCCGCTACGTATACGCCGGCAAATACTGCGATGCCCCAGCCAAAATTCACCATCAGGAACCCGCCGCTGTTACCCTTCGTGCCTTTGAGCGCGACGTTTGCAACAACGCCACAGCCAAGCAGGGTAAGCATTCCGGTTCCGAACACTTCGGAAAGGAAAACAATTCCGAGAGACATCTTTGACTCCTCATTTTCTTCTGTTGTCAGCCCTGCAGGTTTTGTGGGGGCCGTTGGGTCGGCGTCCGTTAGCGCCGTCCCGGTTGCGGTTCTCCCTTGCGGAGCGGAGAACCGCAACCCTTGTGTCCAGGCTTCTTGGCCGGAACAATCAAGCTGATGTGACGTACATTACGTTCATGCGACGAGGCTGTGAACAGTCACGCCATGAAAACGTAGAAGCACCTCCTGTGCGTGCTGGATTTCCACTCCACGCTTCGCTGAATCCCAACCAAGCTGCGTGGCGAGGACTTCGGCAATTTCGTTCAGGAGCTCCCCGGTCACGAGCCCCCGGAAGGCCAGCGAGGTGCGGCGGATGAGGACATCCACGAGGTGCCCGATCTGTTCGTTGACCGCCATGAATTCGAGCTCCCGGACGCTGAGCTCGTTCGTGGAGCGCAGTTTCCGGTCCTCGCCCGCCTTGAGGTAGGCGATGACGTCCTCGGCGCGGGTGCCGTAGCGGGTGAGCAGGCCGCTGACCCTGTCGGCACCGAGACCGGGAGCCATGTGCTTCTTGACCCAGTCCTGGATTCCGTCTTCGCTGTCCGGGAAACCCAGGCCGCCTCCGATGGCGAGCTTCGCCGTCGAGGTCTTCCGCTCCATGCCCAACTCGCGCAGAACCTCGTTGCTCAGGTGTTCGGCGAGGGCCCGGAAAGTGGTCCACTTTCCGCCGATCAATGAAAGTACGACGGCGGCCTTGCCGCCTTGAGCGGCCGCAGCACCGAAGGCTTTCCGCTCGCTTCTCTCGATCCGGTAGTCGCGGGATACGAAGCCGGGCTGGGTGTCGTCGTGGCGCGGAAGCGGCCGGACGCCGGCGAAGCTGTAGACGATATGGGTTCGCTCAACCTTGATGGAGGGGAAGACGTGCCCGACGAGGTCGAAGAAGTAGTCAATCTCGGCTTCGGTGCACACGGCATCCTGGGCCATGTCGGCCTCGACGTCGGTGGTGCCCACCAGAACGCGGTCGCCCATCGGGTAGATCAGTACGATCCGCCCGTCCGTGTGTTCGAAGAAGATCTCGCGGCCGCCGCATGCTGCGAGCAATTCCGGATGGTCCAGGACAATGTGGGAACCCTTGGTTCCTCCCATGAAGCGGCTCGCGGCACCCATTGCCTCATTAGTGAGGTCGACCCAGGCGCCGGTGGTGTTGACGATCACGTCGGCCTGGAAGCTGAATTCCTCGCCCGTGAGTTCATCGCGCAGCAAAACAGTGCCGGCTGTACCGGCTGATTCGGCGTCCGTCGAGAGAAGGGAGACGTAGTTGCTGGCACGGGCGCTGCCGCCCGGCAAACCGCTCCCAATCCCGGCCTTTTCGCCGTCCTGCAGCACATCGAGGGTGAGTCGCTCCGGGTTGTGCACGGACGCGTCAAAGTAGGTGGCTGCGTATTTGATGCCGGGGTGCAATCGCGGCAGCTCAGCCAAGGCCTTCTCCTTGCCATGGAACTGATGGCGGGGGACGCTGCCGCCGTCGCGCGAGAAGAAGTCGTACATGCTCAATCCGAGTTTGATGAGGAAGGCGCCGCGTTCCTTCGGCTTGCCTTGCTTGTGCGTGAGGAAGCGTGTGGGGGCGGAAAGTATCCCGGAGAAGGTGCTGAAGATGGGGATGGTTGTCTGCAGGGGCTTGACGTAATGGGGAGCGATCTTCAAAAGCCGGTTGCGCTCGACCACGGATTCCTGGACGAGGCGGAATTCCCCGTTCTCGAGGTAGCGGATGCCGCCGTGGATCATGTGGGATGAGGCTCCGCTGGCGCCCTGGCAGTAATCGCCGCGTTCTACGAGTGCGACATCCACGCCCTGCAGTGCCAAATCACGGAAGGTGCCGACGCCGTTGATGCCGCCTCCGATGATCAGCACCTGGGCTTGCGGCCGTTCGCGAAGTGCCGAAACCGAGGTCCGACGTGGTGATCCTGCTGCGGAACCGGAATTGCTGGTGTATCCCAAAACTGCTCCCTTGGGCTTTGGTGTGTGCGCTGCATCACTTGACGTCGCACCTTGCACAACTATTCTTCGAAAGAATGGAAAATGAAATCAAGCTACTTGCACAAACGTGCAGAACGGAATTGAGATGCCACGCTCACGACATTCAGAGGCCCTCCGGGCAGCACAGATGTACTACCTGCAGGACCTCACCATGGACGCCATCGCCCGCGAACTTCGGACCTCGCGTTCAACCGTCTCGCGGCTGCTGTCCTCGGCCCGTGAGTCGGGACTGGTCCAGATCCAGATCCGCAGTCCACTGGATTCCGCCCCTGAACTGGAGCGTATGATCCGCAACGAATACGGCGTCGATGTGCATGTGGTGCCCGTCCTGGACACCTTGAACGAGGCGGAAACCCTTGACCGGGTGGCGACCCAGGCCGCACGGACCATTGGTCCCCTGGTCGATTCCAACGCCATTATCGGAGTGGCCTGGGGTGCCACCATCAGCGCGGTCAGCAGGCACCTGACGCGCAAGATCACGCACGGCAGCACTATCGTGCAGCTCAACGGCGCCGGCAACATGCAGACGACCGGCATCACCTACGCGAGCGACATCATGCGCCGTTTCGGCATCGCCTATGGTGCTCGGGTGGAACAGTTCCCTGTACCCGCTTTCTTCGACCATGCTTCCACGAAGACCGCCATGTGGAATGAGCGCAGCGTCCAGCGCGTGCTCGATCTCCAAGCCAGGATGAGCATCGCCATCTTCGGTGTCGGTTCGGTGCATTCGGACTATCCCAGCCACGTCTACGCCGGCGGCTACCTCGACGAAACGGACCTGTCTCTGCTTGCCAGCTCGGACGTCGTGGGCGATGTTGCCACCGTCTTCTTCCGCGCCGACGGCTCTTCCGACGGCATTACCCTCAACGAGCGGTCCACCGGCCCAAGCCACGAGCAACTAAGGCAGGTCCGCCGCCGCATCTGCGTCGTCTCGGGTGCATCCAAGATCAACGGGCTGCGCGGAGCTCTGCAAGCGAGGCTGGCCACAGATCTGATCCTGGACGAGGCAACGGCGAAGCGCCTGGTCAGTTTCGGCAGCCCTTCCTGAATAATTGAAGGACCCTGAAACATTCCCGGCATCGAGGTAGGTAGAGTCTTGGCTATGAAACCCTCGCCTAGGCTCAGTCTCAACAACGGTGTCTTGATTGACCAGTTGGGGTTCGGGCTTTACAAGGTGCCGCCGGCGGACGCCACGTCTTTGGTCGCCACTGCGCTGGGCGCCGGCTACAGGCACTTCGATACAGCCGCCATGTATGGCAACGAAACCGGGGTCGGCCGGGGCATCGGCAGTGCGGTCATTCCCCCGCCCGGAGTGGACAGCAACACAGGAGGCTCCGGGGAAGGAAGCCACGGACTCTCCCGCGAAGACGTCTTTGTCACCACGAAGCTCTGGAACGACGACCAGGGCTACGACTCCACGCTCCGCGCCTTCGATTCCTCGATGGCCAATCTCGGCCTCGACTACGTCGATCTGTACCTGATCCACTGGCCCTGCGCAGGGCGCGGTTTGTTCCAGGAAAGCTACCGGGCAATGGAAACCCTGTACCGCGAAGGCCGGGTGCGTGCGATCGGCGTCTCCAACTTCCAGCCGGACCATCTCGATGCGCTCATGCAAAAAGCCGAAGTGGTTCCGGCGGTGAACCAGATTGAACTGCACCCTTGGTTGCAGCAGACCCGGCTCCGCACTCTCCACGAGCAGTTGCGCATCCGCACGGAAGCGTGGAGCCCCTTGGGCCGCGGCCAGGTCCTTCAGGATCCGGCAGTTCGGGCCCTCGCGGACAAATATGGGAAGACACCTGCGCAAATCATCATCCGCTGGCACCTCCAACTGGGAAATATCGTCATCCCGAAAGCGAGCACAGCGGCACGCATCCAGGAGAACTTCGATGTCTTCGGCTTCGAGCTGGACGCCGATGACATGGATGGCTTGGCCGCCCTCGAACGCCACCACCGCACCGGGTCACACCCGGACAACGTCAACTAGGACCTGCCGAATGGAACAAGTGGACACCAACCACTCCCCCGAACCCGCACCAACCTCCCCACGGGAGTTCTTCAGCAAGGCCTTGGCCGCCCGGACGAGTGCCTCGGACATCGACCTCGACGGCAGCAACGTCGCCTATTGGTGCTACGAACCGGTCACGGTGACCGCGGATACCCGGACCATACTGGTCATCCACGGTTTCCGCGGCGATCACCACGGCCTGCTCCGCGTCGTAGACCACTTGCCGGAAATGCGTGTCATCATGCCCGACCTTCCCGGCTTTGGCAGCTCGGAGCCTTTCGCCGGAGACCCCCACACCGTGGAACGCTATGGGAAGTTCATCACCGGTTTCATGGCCGCCGTGGGTCTTGGAGCGGACACGGTTCTCCTCGGGCACTCCTTCGGATCCATTGTTGCCAGCCATTTCGCCGCCGCGAATCCGGGAGCCATCCGTCCGCTGATCCTGGTCAATCCCATCGCCGCTCCCGCGCTTGAGGGTCCCAAAGGCCTCATGACCAAGCTGGCAGTCCTCTACTACCAGGTCTCCGCCAAGCTCCCGCGCCGGCTGGGGCTCGCCGTCCTGCGCAGCCGCCTCATTGTCCGGGTCATGAGCGCCGCGATGGCCAAGACCCGGGACAAAGAACTGCGGGCCTTCGTTCATGGCCAGCACGATGCGTACTTCTCGGCGTTCGCCGACCGTGCGAGCCTCCTGGAGTCTTTCCGGGCTTCGGTGTCCAGCCATGTGGCCGAGGTCGCCGCGCAATTGGACCTTCCCGTGTTGTTGGTGGCCGGCGAGAAAGACGAGATCGCCCTGCTCCGGGACCAGCACAAGCTCTTGGAGCTGCTGCCGGACGGGGCGCTGGAAGTGATTCCCGACGTCGGGCATTTGATCCACTACGAGACGCCGGCTCCGGCCGCCGCCGCCATCCGCAGCTTCCTGGAGGAACACCCCGCGTGAAGATCGTCATAGATGCCCGCTTCACCCGCACGGACCATCATGACGGGATCAGCCGCTACGGATCAAGCCTCATAGCGGCGACATCCAAGATCGCGGACGTCACCATGCTCATCAGCGACAAGCGTCAGTTGGCGCTGCTCCCGGATGTCCCCTACGTCCACATCAGCAGCCCGCTGTCCCCCCGTGAACTGTTCGTGGCGCGCGAAGTCAACAAGCTCGAGGCCGACGTCGTGGTTTGCCCGATGCAGACCATGGGTACCTGGGGCCGCAAGTACGGACTGGTCCTGACCCTGCACGACCTCATCTACTATGAGCACCCGGCCCCTCCGGGCTTTCTGCCCGCACCGGTGCGGTTGCTCTGGCGGCTTTACCACAAGGCCTACTGGCCGCAGCGTTTGCTTCTCAACCGGGCCGACATCGTTGCCACCATCAGCCACACCACTGAGTCGCTCATCTCGGAGTTCAACTTGACCCGCCGCCCGGTCCGGATCGTGGGCAACGCACCTCAGCCAGGCCAGGCGCCGCGCGATCCCGCAGCCGGCGCCGAGAAGTCCCTGCTCTACATGGGCTCGTTCATGCCCTACAAAAATGTAGAGACCATGATCCAGGGAATGGCCGAATTGCCCGGATTCACCCTGCATCTGCTCAGCCGGATCACCCCCCAGCGCCGGGCAGAGCTGGAGGCCTTGGTCCCGCCGGGCGCGAAGGTCGAGTTCCACAACGGCGTCACGGATGCCGAATACGATTCCCTCCTGCTCCGGGCTACCGCCCTCGTCAGCCTGTCCAAGGCAGAAGGCTACGGGCTGCCCCTGGTCGAGGCGATGGCACTTGGCACTCCCGTGGTCGCCAGTGACACCCCCATCTTCCGTGAGGTCGGCGGGGACGCCGTGAGCTACGTGCATTCCGAATCGCCGGGCGAATTTGCTGCAGCAGTCAAGGCCCTTGAAGATACGGAATTGTGGCAGGCGCGCTCACGCCGTTCCGTGGAACGCGCGGCTGATTTCAATTGGGACGAGTCGGCCCGCCAACTGCTGGCCGTGGCCGAAGAGATCGTTGCGATGCGCAGCCCCAAGCGACGCTAGAGGAAGTCGACGCCGTCAAGCCGCAGTTGCACGGGTCCCGAGGTGCGCTTCGCCGCGCTGGAGGCTTTGACGGCCCGCATGGAACGCGTAGCCTCCACCGCCTGTGCATAGGGAATGAAGATCAGTGTCCGGACGTCCGGATCGCGTTCCTGTTCTACCGCACGCTGCGCAGACAGCGTGAGGGAGACCGGTGCGGGGCCCGCGGTGCGCAGCTGGATAGTTTCGGCCAGGCTTTCGGTGAAGTGCACGACGTCGGCCCGCTTGCCTGTCACTGAGGCGATCCGGACTGCTGGCGGCAACTGGAGTTCCTGCCGGAGTGCCAGCTCGCGGGAGGCATATCCCGCAGGGTCCCAGCGCAACAACGCGCCCGTCGCGGTGGTGTCGTCGGCAGTGATGACTACGAGTCCGCCTTCGTTCGCGGGCCGTACGAGGGCCGCCGCGTTGAACCATCGCCGTACGGTGTCCTCACCGGCGCGCAGGTTTTCCCTGCGCAGGAGCGAATTGCCATCCAGGAGCAGCGCCGCCGCGTAGCCCCCGCTGGCTACCGGTTCAGCGCCCACAGTCGCGACCACGAGGGCACGGGCATCGGATACCGTGGCTTTGACCTGGTCCCCCGAAGACGTCACCACGGCCTTGCCTGGAAAAGCCCTGCCCAGTTCTTCCGCGGTCCTCAGCACACCGGCCGCCCCCCTGCGGAGTCGGCCTCCGCCGCAATGCCGGCACCGCCATTCCGGGGCCGGGGTGGAGCACCAGCGGCACTGCGGAAGAGCCGATTGACCGGCGATCGCGAGGGGTCCCTGGCAGTTGTTGCACCTGGCGGTTTCGCGGCAATCCTCGCAGACAAGGGACGGGGCGTAGCCGGCCCGGGCCACCTGCACCAGGACGGGTCCGCGTTCCAGTCCCTCTTTGGCGGCCCGCCAAGCGGCGCCGGGCAATCGTGCGATCTTCGCCAGGGGATCGCGTTCCTGCTCGAAGCTGTCAGCCGTATTGAGCACCCGTGGCGTCCTGGCCCGGACCACTTGCCGGGGAGCTTCCACGGGCACAGCCCAGCCCCCTTGGACAAGCCGCTGAAGCTCTGTGCTGCGGCTATGCGCGGCCATGAGGCACGCCGCTGATTCCTGTTCGGAACGCAAGAGCAGGATTTCCCGGGTGTGGGCGTAAGGGGCGCGCTGGTCAATGTGGAGGTCGTCGCCGTCGTCCCAGCACACCACCAGCCCCAGGTCCTGCACCGGAGCGTACGCAGCGGAGCGGGTGCCCACTGCCACCTTCGCGGCGCCGCTGAGGAGCCGAAGGTAGCTCCGGTACCGCGGTGTCTGGCCGTCGTCCGCCGTCAACCGCGCGAGGTCTCCTGGTGGCAGGACAGCGCGCAGCGCCGCCTCCATGCGGTCGAGATCACGGTAGTCGGGGACGACGACGACGGCGCCCCGCCCTGAGGAGCGGACTGCCGCCACCGCAGACGCCACAAGCTCGGGCCAGCCGGCGGCTCCAAAGCCCTGTGTCGCAGTCAAGACGGCACGGGGTGAGCCACCCCCGGCGAGGTGTTGCAGGTAAGGCGCCCCGTTGGCGTAGGAAGCCCACGCCGCTTGCGCCCGCGTAGCGGAGCCCTGTATGGACCCGCTGCGCTCCTCGCTGCCTTCCCCTGGCTCCTCCAAGAGGGATTCGCCGGAGAGGAACTGCTTCTCCAGGCGCGCGACGCGGGGCGGAATGGCGGTGCGGAGGACATCGCTGAGCGTCCCGGCGTAGCGGGCCGCGACGCTGGAGGCAAGCTCCAGCAACGCCGGAGTCAGAACCGGAACGGCTGAAACCACCTTGAGGAGCGGAGTCAGGGCATGTCCGGCCTCCGACGATTCCATGCGCTCCAAGACATAGCCGTTGAGTTCCTGACCGCTGAAGCGGACTTTGACCCGGACGCCTGCCAGAGCCGTTCCATCCAACTCGGCCGGGACGCTGTAGTCGAAAGGCCTGTCGAGGTGCGGCAAGGACGATTCGATCAGGACCCGTGCCACGGGATCGCTCGCCGCGAGCGGTGGTCCCCCGACGTCGGTCCCCCGCGAAGGGAACCCTTGCAACAAGGACGGCTGATGGGATGGCGAAGACGACGCCATGGCAAACGGAAGCAGTGAACCATCGCTCATGCTTGCCACCTCCCTGGAGTGCCGGATGCCTTGGGGCAATCCAAGCAGGCACCACCGACAATTCCGGCCCTGGCTGGAGCAGCCAAGTCAGGCGTTGAAGAATTCCTTCAATTCGTCCACGCGGTCCAATCGTTCCCACGTGAAATCCGGCTCGTCGCGGCCGAAGTGGCCATGCGCCGCGGTCTTTGCGTAGATGGGGCGCTTGAGGTCGAGGGCGTCGATGATGGCGCGCGGACGGAGGTCGAAGATCTCCGCAATCGCTTCGCTGATCTTGGCCGGGTCAACAGTCTCGGTGCCAAAGGTTTCCACGTAGGTGCCCACCGGACGCGCCTGGCCGATCGCGTAGGCGATCTGGATTTCGGCCCGCTTGGCCAAACCTGCCGCTACGACGTTCTTCGCTACCCAGCGCATCGCGTAGGCCGCCGAACGGTCCACCTTCGACGGATCCTTGCCCGAGAAGGCACCGCCGCCGTGGCGGGCCATGCCGCCGTACGTGTCAACGATGATCTTTCGGCCTGTCAGCCCGGCGTCGCCGACGGGACCGCCGATGACGAAGGCACCGGCCGGGTTCAGGATGTTCGCGACGTGGGAGATGTCCAGGTTGGACACGGCCAGGACGGGCTCGATCACGTGGGAGGCGAGATCGGCACGCAGGCGATCGAGGTGGGTCCCTTCGGCGTGCTGGCTGGAGATGACCACCGTTTCAACGGAAACCGGACGGTCGCGGTCGTACCCGACCGTGACCTGGGTCTTGCCGTCAGGGCGCAAGTAGGCCAGTTCGCCGCTCTTGCGGACTTCGGTGAGACGCTCGGAGAGCCGATGGGCGAGCCAAATCGGCGTCGGCATGTAGGACGGAGTCTCATCGCTCGCGTAGCCGAACATGATGCCCTGGTCACCGGCGCCCTGGAGGTCGTAGTCGTCCTCCTGGCGCCCTTCGCGGGCTTCGAGCGAATTGAAGACACCGCCGGCGATGTCGTTGGACTGCTGTCCGATGGAGACAGACACGCCGCAACGGGCGCCGTCGAAGCCGTTGGCGGACGAGTCATAACCGATGCCGAGGATAGTCTCGCGGACGATCTGCGGAATTTCGACATACGCATCAGTGGTGACTTCGCCGGCTACGTGCACCAAGCCGGTGGTGGCCATGGTTTCAACAGCCACGCGCGACTCGGGGTCTGCAGCCAGGAGCGCATCGAGGATGGCATCGCTGATCTGGTCGCAGATCTTGTCCGGGTGCCCTTCCGTAACAGACTCCGAGGTGAAGAGCCGGAGCTTGGACGGGATGCCGTGGGATTCATGGTGCAGCGGTAAAGTCACTCGACTACCTTACTCGGTTGGGGGCGGCCGGGTTCCGCCGTATGTCCCTATGCTAAGGATGGACCAGCTAAGCAATGAGCGTCACGCGGCGCTTACGTTGCCGGGTGCACGCGGCTCAGTTCCGTGCTGATGCGGTCAATAACAGCGGCGGCGACGTCGGATTTGGAACCTGCCGCCGATTGCGGCGCCGCGCCATGGCCGGAGAGAATGATCACAGAATTCTGGTCCTGGCCGAACACGCGCCCGACGCCGACCTGGTTGACCACCAAAAGGTCGCAGCCTTTGCGTTTGAGCTTGGCGGTGGCGTGCTCCAGGACGTTGCCGTCCTCGTCTCCGGTTTCGGCTGCAAACCCGATGATCAACTGCGTGGATGCCTCAGCGTCGCGGCGCACCACCAGCTCATGCAGGATGTCCGGGTTCTGCACGAGGCGCACCACGGGGGCATCGTTGCCGTTGACCTTCTTGATTTTCGTGTCCGAAACTTCGGCAGGGCGGAAATCCGCGACGGCCGCGGCCATGATCACGACGTCGGAGCCGGCAGCGGCTTCCAGCGCGGCATCACGGAGCTCCAAAGCGGATTCAACCTGGATCAGTTCGACGCCCGCGGGTGCCTTGACCTCCATGTGGGCTGCGAGGAACCTGACATGGGCGCCTGCGTCAAGGGCCGCGGCGGCCAGTGCAACACCCTGTTTGCCGGAAGACCTGTTCCCCAGGAAACGGACCGGATCCAGGGCTTCCCTGGTGCCGCCGGCGGAAATCGTGATGGTGCGCCCGGCCAGGGGTTTCGGGCCAGCAAGCAGGGTTGAAGGCGGGGATGTGCCGACCAAAGCCATGGCGGCCGCGAAGATCGCTTCCGGCTCGGGCAGCCGGCCTGGCCCGGAGTCCGCGCCGGTCAACCGGCCCACTGCGGGTTCCAGGACGGTGATGCCCCGGCTGCGCAGTGTCTCCACATTCGCCTGGGTGGCTTTGTTGTGCCACATTTCGGTGTGCATTGCGGGAGCGAAAAGCACCGGACCGTGGGCCATGAGGAGTGTATTGGTCAGCAAATCCCCCGCTTGGCCGGTTGCTGCCTTGGCCAGCAGGTCCGCAGTTGCCGGGGCGACCACGATGAGGTCCGCCTCATGCCCGAGACGGACGTGGTTGACCTTCTCGACATCGTCAAAGACGCTGTTGCTCACCGGATTGCCCGAGAGGGCCTCCCACGTAGCCACGCCGACAAACCGAGTGGCTGCTTCCGTGGGAATGACCGTGACGTTGTGTCCGGCTTCAGTAAAAAGCCGGAGGAGCGATGCAACCTTGTAGGCTGCGATCCCTCCCCCGACTCCGAGGACTATGCGCACGTGACCTCCGTCAACAGGCAGTCTGTTTACTCTGCGGGCTCGATGGGAGTGGAAACCAGCAGGCCTTCGTTGATCTCGCGCAGGGCGATGGAGAGCGACTTCTCGTTCAGCTTCGTGTCGACCAGCGGGCCAACGTACTCGAAGAGGCCCTCGTGCAGCTGGGCGTAGTACGCGTTGATCTGGCGCGCGCGCTTGGCGCCGAAAATCACCAGGCCGTACTTTGAATCGGCAGCAGCAAGCAGCTCGTCGATCGGCGGGTTGATGATGCCTTCAAGGTTCGTGGACACGAATTCTCCAAATTCTAACGGGCTGACAGGTGCTAGCGCTTAGCGCTGGTGCGGGGTAAGCCCCATGAGTGAAACAAGCTCGTCCGCTGCCCGGCGTACGTCGTCATTGATGACGGTGTGGTCAAACTCCGGTTCAGCGGCAAGTTCCAGTTTAGCGGTTTCCAGCCGTTGCTGCTGTTCCTCCGGGGTTTCGGTGCCGCGTCCCACCAGACGGCGGACCATTTCGTCCCAGCTGGGCGGAGCAAGGAACACGAAGTTGGCGTCCGGAACTGCCGCCTTGACTTGGCGGGCCCCCTGCAAATCGATCTCCAGCAGCACGGACCTGCCTTCGGCGATGGCGGCGTCCACGGTGCTGCGCAGCGTGCCGTAGCGGTTCTTTCCATGGACCACGGCCCACTCAAGCAACTGGCCGTCCTCGACGAGTGCGTCGAATTCTTCGGCGGACTTGAAGTAGTAGTGGACGCCGTCCTTCTCCCCCGGCCGCGGGGCGCGTGTGGTGGCTGAAACTGACAGCCAGACCTCGGGGTAATTGTCCCGGATATACGTGGATACTGTTCCCTTGCCAACGGCAGTGGGGCCTGCGAGGACGGTCAGTCCCGGATTCTTGCTCACATCGTCCTTCGTGGAGATCCTATATATGCTGCATATCTTCTTAGACGCCGCATATGTTAAACGCTGCATTTGTTAAACGCTGCATTCGTTTAAACGCCGTATTTGTCTTCCATAAAATCTATCAGCGACCGGGACTGGTGAATTCCCAAGCCCCTGAGCCTGCGTGAAGCGGCGATCCCGATCTCCGCCATGATGGTCGCCGCCCGGACCGGGCCGATGCCCGGAACGGCCTCGATAAGCTCGGAAACACGCATGCGGGCGATGGCCTCGTCAGTCTGTGCCGACTTAATCAGCCGGGCAAAGCTGAGTTCGCCCGTCCTGAGCTGTTCCTTCGCGAGAGCCCGTCGTGCCCGGGCTCTCGCGGCTTTCTCCAAGGCATCGGAACGTTCCTCTGGCGACAGAGCCTTTAAGGTCACTGACACATCCCCCTTTGGCCGGCATCGAGTGCGTAGCGGATTGGACTGATCCCGAAGCTATCGCGTGGTCAGTGCGGAGCGCAATGCATTGGACCCACGAAGATCAGGCTCAGGCTTCCAGCAAGCCATCGCGGGTGGACTCGGTGGCGGAACGCAGTCCGGCAATTGTTGGACCGGCCGCGAGGATTCCGCGGCTCGAGGTCGCCAGGACCGCCGGGTACGCCGTGCCGAAAGTGGCACGCAGATCAGCCGGCGTCGCTCCTTGCGCGCCCAGCCCGGGCGCCAGGATGGGCCCGTGAACGGCGTCGAGGTCCAGCCCGAGTTCCACGAGTGCCCCGCCGATCGTGGCACCCACCACGAGACCGACCGAGCCCAGACCCGCAGGCCCGCTGCCCCCCGAACCGGGAGTGACGGAATAACGGCGGTTCTCCTCGGCCGCGGCCTCGGCGATCCGCCGGGCCACCGATTCCGAACCCCCGACATGCTGCACGGACTTGCCCTCCGGGTTGGAGGTCAGGGCGAGCACAAAAACACCCCGTCCGGACTCGGCCGCGAGGTCGAGAGCGGGTCGCAGCGACTCGAAGCCAAGGTACGGGCTCAGCGTGACCGAGTCTGCGGCCAAGGCGGAGCCATCCCGTAGCCAGGCGTCGGCGTAGGCAGCCATCGTGGAGCCGATGTCTCCGCGTTTGGCGTCGGCGATACTCAACACTCCGGCATCGGATGCGGCCGCAAGGGTCCGTTCCAAGACCGCCATGCCTGCTGAGCCGTGACGCTCATAGAGCGCCACCTGCGGCTTGACCGCGGCAGCGAGCCTCGCCACGGCCTCCACGACAGTGAGCGAAAAGCGCTCCAGGCCGGCGACGTCGTCGTTCAACCCCCAGTCCGCCAAGAGCCCCGCGTGCGGGTCAATGCCGACGCACAAGGGGCCACGGGCGGCCATCGCGGCAGCCAGCCGGGAACCGAAAGGCTGTCGGGGACCAGAGCTAAGAACAGGCTGCTCCCCGGCTGCGGCAGACTCAGGCATTGACGGCCTCGGCTGCCGCGGCCTGGGAAGCTGACAGCGCAGCGGCGTGCTCCTGCAGGCTCGTCACCGACCACTCGTAAGTGCGCAACGCCTCGATGGCCTGCACGGCGGCGTTGAACTCCGCAACCGTGGTGATGCAGGGAATGCCTATGGACGTAGCGGCCGCACGGAGTTCGTAGCCGTCGCTGCGGGCTTCGCCGCCGGAAGGCGTGTTGAAGACCATGTCGATCTCGCCGGCGATGATGAGGTCCGCGATGGTTCCTTCGCCTTCGGCGCTGCTGCCTTCGGCCACCTTGCGGACCGGGGTGGCCTGGATGCCGTTGCGGCGCAGGACATCCGCGGTACCGCCTGTGGAGACGATCTCGAAACCGAGATCGGACAGGCGCTTGACGCCCATGATCACCGAACGCTTGTCGCGGTTGGCGACAGAAACGAAGATCTTGCCTTCGGTGGGCAGGGCGTTATTGGCCGCGGCCTGGCTCTTGGCGAAAGCGGTGTCGAAGTGCTTGTCGATGCCCATGACTTCGCCGGTGGAGCGCATCTCAGGGCCGAGCAACGAGTCCACTACCTTGCCTTCGGGTGTCCGGAAGCGGCTGAACGGCAGCACGGCTTCCTTCACCGCGACGGGAGCGTCGAGCGGCAGGGTTGAACCGTCGCCCGTTTCCGGCAGCATCTTGTAGGCGCTGCGGAGCTGGTTGATGGTGACGCCCGTACCGATGAGGGCCGCGGCCTTGGCCATCTGCACGCCCGTTGCCTTGGAGACGAACGGAACCGTGCGGGACGCGCGCGGGTTGGCCTCCAGCACGTAGAGCACGTCGGACGCCAGGGCGAACTGGATGTTGATCAGGCCCCGGACGCCTACGCCTTCAGCGATGGCCCGGGTGGCCGTGCGGACGCGTTCGATCACGTTGCTGCCGAGCGTGATCGGCGGCAGGACGCAAGCGGAGTCACCGGAGTGGATGCCGGCTTCCTCGATGTGCTCCATGATGCCGCCGAGGTACATGTCCGTTCCGTCGAAGAGCGCGTCGACGTCGATTTCCACGGCGTCCTCGAGGAAGCGGTCGATCAGCACCGGGTGGTCCGGGGTGATTTCCGTGGCGTTGGCGATGTAGCGCGAGAGGTTGGCTTCGTCGTAGACGATTTCCATGCCGCGGCCGCCAAGCACGTAGGACGGACGGACAAGGACCGGGTAGCCGATTTCGTCGGCGATCTTCTTGGCGTCCTCGAAGGACACGGCGGTGCCGTTCTTCGGGGCGATCAGTCCAGCCTGGTCGAGCACGCGGGAGAACATGCCGCGGTGTTCGGCGAGGTCGATCGCTTCCGGGGACGTACCCAGGATCGGCACACCGGCGTCTGCCAGCTGCTGTGCGAGCTTGAGCGGGGTCTGGCCGCCGAGCTGCACGAACACGCCCATGACGCCGCCCGTGCGTTCCTCCGCCGCGATGACTTCGAGGACGTCCTCGAGTGTCAACGGCTCGAAGTAGAGGCGCGTGGAGACGTCGTAGTCCGTGGAGACGGTTTCCGGGTTGCAGTTGACCATGACGGTTTCGTAGCCGGCCTTGCGCAACGCCATGGAGGCGTGGACGCAGGAGTAGTCGAACTCGATGCCCTGGCCGATGCGGTTGGGTCCCGAACCCAAAATGATGACGGACGGCTTGGAGTGCAGGCCGACCTCGTCCTCTTCGTCATAGGACGAGTAGTGGTAGGGGGTGTACGCGGCGAATTCGGCGGCACAGGTGTCCACCGTCTTGTAGACCGGACGGATGCCCAGGGCCTGCCGCACGCCGCGGACAACGGCTTCCGGGTTGTGGGTCAACGAGCCGATCTGCTCATCCGAGAAGCCGTGGCGCTTGGCGTTGCGGAGCATGTCTTCCGTCAGGGCGCCGGCCTTGCGGATCTCGTGGGACATCTCGTTGAGCAGCTGCAACTGGTCCAGGAACCACGGATCGATCTTGGTGGCGGCGTAGAGGTCCTCGAGCGAAGCGCCGCCGAGCAGGGCGCGCTGGACCTGGTGGAGGCGGTCCGTCGTCGGGCGCTTGGACTTCTCGATGAGCTCCGGAACTTCCCATTCGGGCACATGGCTGAAGTCCAGTTGCGAGCCCTTCTGCTCGAGGGAGCGAAGGGCCTTCTGCAAGGCCTCCGTGAAGTTGCGGCCCATGGCCATGGCTTCACCCACGGACTTCATGGTGGTGGTCAGCGTGTTGTCCGCTGCGGGGAACTTCTCGAACGCGAAGCGGGGAACCTTGACGACGACGTAGTCGAGTGTCGGCTCGAACGAAGCCGGCGTTTGCTGCGTGATGTCGTTGGGGATCTCGTCCAGGGTGTAGCCCAGGGAGAGCTTGGTGGCGATCTTCGCGATCGCGAAGCCGGTGGCCTTGGAGGCCAGCGCAGAGGAACGCGAAACACGCGGGTTCATTTCGATGACGACGACGCGTCCCGTGTGCGGTTCGATGGCGAACTGGATGTTGCAGCCACCGGTGTCGACGCCGACTTCGCGGATGACGGCGATGGAGATATCGCGCAGCCGCTGGTACTCGCGGTCAGTCAGGGTCAGGGCCGGCGCAACGGTGATGGAGTCGCCCGTGTGGACACCCACCGGATCGAAGTTCTCGATGGAGCAGACAACAACGACGTTGTCGTTCTTGTCGCGCATCATCTCCAGCTCGTACTCTTTCCAGCCGAGGATGCTCTCTTCCAGCAGGACCTCGGAGGTGGGGCTGTACTGCAGGCCCTGGCCCACGATGCGGCGCAGGTCGTCCTCGTTGTACGCCAGGCCGGAGCCCAGGCCGCCCATGGTGAAGGACGGACGGACAACCATCGGGTAGCCGAGGTCTTCCGCT
Organism: Arthrobacter sp. KNU-44; assembly: GCF_051843155.1. Classification (NCBI taxonomy): domain Bacteria; kingdom Bacillati; phylum Actinomycetota; class Actinomycetes; order Micrococcales; family Micrococcaceae; genus Arthrobacter; species Arthrobacter sp. KNU-44. The sequence continues at coordinate 4,396,020 of NZ_JBPXNG010000002.1, read as the reverse complement.
GCGGTCAGTGCTTCATCCATGGTGTGGATGATGTGGCTGCGGGCCGACTCGGCGCCGCAGCGTTCCACGACGCCCTTGAACTTTTCGCGGTCCTCGCCGAGTTCGATCGCGGCAATGTTGGCACCGATCAGTTCGACGTTGTACTTCTCGAGCACGCCGTTCTTGTCCAGGGCGATGGCCGTGTTGAGGGCCGTCTGTCCACCGAGGGTGGGCAGGATGGCATCCGGGCGCTCCTTGGCGATGATCTTTTCGACCACCTCGGGCGTGATGGGCTCAACGTAGGTGGCATCGGCGAACTCGGGGTCGGTCATGATGGTGGCCGGGTTGGAGTTCACGAGGATGACGCGCAAGCCCTCCTCTTTGAGCACGCGCAAGGCCTGGGTTCCGGAGTAGTCGAACTCGGCCGCCTGGCCGATGACGATCGGGCCGGAACCGATGACGAGGACGCTCTTGAGATCTGTACGCTTTGGCATTACTTGGTGTCCTCGTTCTTCGCGGAGTTCGATGTCTGAGTGTCGGCGGCCTGTGCGGCGTCCTGGCTGTTCTTCGTGCTCTCCATCAGATCGATGAAGCGGTCGAAGAGGTAGGCGGCGTCGTGAGGTCCGGCCGCGGCTTCGGGGTGGTACTGGACCGAGAAGGCCGGGATGTCGAGGCACGCGAGTCCTTCGACGACGTCGTCGTTGAGGCTCACGTGGCTGACCTCCACGCGGCCAAAGCGCTCTTCCGGAGCCATGGTGGCGCCGTCCATGGGAGCGTCGACGGCGAATCCGTGGTTCTGCGAGGTGATCTCGACTTTGCCCGTACGGCGGTCCATCACCGGCTGGTTGATGCCGCGGTGGCCGTACTTGAGCTTGTAGGTACCGAATCCGAGCGCCCGGCCCAGGATCTGGTTGCCGAAGCAGATTCCGAAGTACGGCATCCTCTCATCGAGAACAGCGCGGAGCAGCTTCACCTGCGCGTCTGCGGTGGCGGGGTCGCCCGGGCCGTTGGACATGAAGAAACCGTCAGGGTTGACTGCCTTGACGTCATCCAGCGTTGCGGTGGCCGGCAGGACGTGGACGCGTACGCCGCGTTCGGCGAAGCGGACCGGGGTCATGGCCTTGATGCCTAGGTCGATCGCGGCGATGCTGAATTTCGGCTCGCCGTCCCAGCCATGGTCGGCGGGTTCGACGACGTAGGCTTCGTCGATGCTCACTTCTTCGGCCAAGCGGGCGCCTTCCATGGGCGCGCTGGCGAGGACAGTGTCCAGGAGCTCCTTGTCGGTGGCCTTGGCTGCCTCGCCGGAGAAGATTCCTGCACGCATGGTCTTGTGCTCGCGCAGGTGCCGGGTGATGGCGCGGGTGTCCACGGCCTGGATGCCGACGATGCCCTGTTCCACGAGCTCTGCGTCGAGGCTGCGCTCCGAGCGCCAGTTCGAGGGGCGTCGCGCAGCGTCGCGGACCACGTAGCCGGCAACCCAGATGCGGCGGGACTCGGCGTCTTCCTTGTTCACGCCGGTGTTACCGATGTGCGGAGCCGTCTGGACCACCAGCTGCCGGGCATACGAGGGGTCCGTGATGGTTTCCTGGTAGCCGGTCATGCCGGTGGCGAAGACCGCCTCGCCCAGCGCCACGCCTGTGGCGCCGTAGCTCCGGCCGCGGAACGTGCGGCCGTCTTCGAGGACCAGCACCGCCGCGGAGGACTCTGCTGGGTTGGTATTGCCTGTCACTGTGCCTGCTACTGCATTGCTATCCGTCACTTTGTTACTTTCCACTATCGGCATCTGCCTGGGGGGCTGCAGAGATCAATTCTTGAAGTGCTTCGAGGAGCGGTTGCTTGTCGGCGGCGTGCCTTGTCCTGAATCCGGTGTCGAGGTCGTGTTCTCCGAGCATCCAGCTCAAGACTACGAGTCCGTCCTTCTCTACGAACTTGCCTGCCATGCCGTCGGCGCTGCCGCAATCGGTCACGGCGTCCGCCGGAACGAACAGTGGTACTGTCCCCTTCCGGTCGAAGAGGACGCCTTCCCGGTGGACGCTCATTTCCGCGTTCCCGCGGAACCCAAGTCCATGGACGGCGACCCGGTCAAGCCAGTCTCCCGCCGTCGTCGTGGCCACGTACTGGCCTTCAGCCACAATGCCGGCCGGGCTGAGCCTTTCGGGCACTTCCGGAAGCTGCGCGAGGCCCGCCTGGCGTCTGAGCCTGCCGCGCCAACCTATCGCAATGAGTCCGGCCGCGACCGCCGCAAGAACCACAACGAGGAGCAAGGAAGCAAGTTTGTTGTCCATCAGTTGCTGCCGGCGCCCGCGGGCTCCGCGGCGTAGCGGTACGGCGTGTTGAGCTTGCCGTCCAGTACGGTCGGATGGCCCTTGAAGAAGGTGGCGACGACAGCGCCGGGCAGCTCTTTGCCCGCAAAGGGTGAGTTCCGGCCCATGGTCGCCATCTTATGCGGATCCACCGTCCACCGGGCAGCCGGGTCCACGAGGATGACGTTCGCGGGCTCACCGGCTTCGAGCGGCCGTCCCTGATCCGCCACGCGGCCGATGGCAGCGGGAACGGTGGACGTGACGCGGGCGAAGTCGGCCCACGTCATGAGCCCGGTTTCGATCATGGTTTCCTGGACTACCGACAAGGCAGTTTCCAGTCCGGTCATGCCCATGGCCGCCTGGGCCCACTCGCATTCCTTGTGCTCGCTCGGATGCGGGGCATGGTCCGTGCCAACGACGTCGATTGTGCCGTCGGCGAGTCCGGCACGGAGCGCCTGGACATCGGCGTCGGTGCGCAGGGGCGGGTTGACTTTGTAGACGGGGTCGTAGCTGCGGACCAGTTCGTCGGTGAGCAACAAGTGGTGCGGGGTGACCTCGGCGGTGACGTTGATCCCCCGTTCCTTGGCCCAGCGAACGATTTCCACCGATCCGGCGGTGGATACGTGGCAGACGTGCAGGCGGGAGCCAACGTGCTGGGCCAGGAGGACGTCCCGGGCGATGATGCTCTCTTCGGCAACCGCAGGCCACCCGGCGAGGCCGAGAACCGCGGAGACGGCGCCTTCGTTCATCTGGGCACCCGCGGTGAGGCGGGGTTCCTGCGCGTGCTGGGCAACGACGCCGTCGAACGCTTTGACGTACTCAAGGGCCCGGCGCATCAGCACGGGATCGTGGACGCAGATCCCATCGTCGGAGAAGACCCGGACCTGGGCGCGGGAGTCCGCCATGGCGCCGAGTTCGGCGAGCTGCTCGCCCGCGAGTCCGACCGTGACCGCACCCACGGGACGGACATCCACCCAACCGGCGGCACGGCCCAGGCTGTGGACCTGCTCGACGACGCCGGCGGTGTCCGCCACCGGGTTGCTGTTGGCCATGGCGTGGACCGCGGTGTAACCGCCAAGGGCTGCGGCGCGGGTACCCGTTTCAACGGTTTCCGCGTCCTCGCGGCCCGGTTCACGCAAGTGGGTGTGGATGTCGACCATGCCGGGAAGTGCCACGAGGCCGGCGGCCTCGATCACGGTGGCGCCTTCGGCGGAAAGGCCGATGCCGCGCTCAGCGATGATTCCGTCGCGGATCAGCAGGTCCTCGGCCTCGCCACCCAGGATGGCCGCGCCGCGGATCAAATAGGTGCCTGTTGCGGTCTCGGTCATCAGTTGCTCTCCTTATCGGAACGGGCGGTGCCCGGCATGGGGGCGGCTTCACGGGAGTCCCCCGAGAGCAGCAGGTACAGGGCAGCCATCCGGACCGACACGCCGTTCCGGACCTGGGCCAGGACGGTGGATCGCGGTGAATCGGCAGCCGCGGAAGAAATTTCAAGTCCGCGGTTCATGGGCCCGGGGTGCATGATGATCGTGTCCTTGAGCCCGAGTTCGTCGAGGGCGCGGAGGCGGGCATCGTCGAAGCCCCAGCGCCGGGAATACTCGCGGGTGGAGGGGAAGAAGGAAGCGTTCATGCGCTCACCTTGGACGCGCAGCATCATCATGGCGTCGACTCCGGCCTCGAGGGTCTCGTCGAGGTTGTAGCTGACCTTGCAAGGCCACTGTTCGACGCCGATCGGCAGCAAAGTGGGCGGGGCCACGAGCGTCACTTCCGCGCCAAGGGTGCGCAGGAGCCACACGTTGGAGCGGGCGACGCGGGAGTGCAGGACGTCGCCGGCGATAGCGACGCGCATGCCCGTGAGGTCTGCGCCCGTGGACGCCGAGCCGTGCAGCTTGGACCAGTGGCGGCGCATCGTGAACGCGTCGAGGAGAGCCTGTGTGGGGTGTTCGTGGGTGCCGTCCCCGGCGTTGATGACGGCCGCGTCGATCCAGTCGGTGGCGGCCAGGCGGTGCGGCGCCCCTGAAGCCCAGTGGCGGATGACTACGGCATCGGCCCCCATGGCTGCGAGGGTCTGCGCGGTGTCCTTGAGGGATTCGCCTTTCGAAACCGAGGAACCCTTGGCGGCGAAGTTGATGACGTCGGCGGAGAGCCGCTTCGCTGCTGCCTCGAAGGAAATGCGGGTGCGGGTGGAGTCTTCGAAGAAGAGGTTGACCACGGTGCGGCCGCGGAGTGCGGGCAGCTTCTTGACCTCCCGGTCCCCTACCGCCGCCATCTCTTCGGCTGTGTCCAGGATACGGATGGCGTTCGTGGCGCTGAGGTTTTCGGTGGAGAGGAGGTGTTTCATGCGCCTGCCTCGATCACTACTTCATTGATCGGCTGACCGTCCACGGAATCGAATTCTTCAAGGTGGACCCGGACCTTTTCCGAGGAGGACGTAGGCAGGTTCTTCCCGACGTGGTCCGCGCGGATCGGGAGTTCGCGGTGCCCGCGGTCCACGAGGACGGCCAGGCGGACGATGCGTGGCCTGCCGAGGTCGATGATCGCATCAAGGGCTGCCCGGATGGTGCGTCCCGAGTACAGGACGTCATCGATGAGGACTACAACCTTGTTGTCGATGCCGGACAACGGCAGTTTGGTGGGGTAGGGAGGCCTGGCGGGCTGGTGGGAAAGATCGTCACGGAACATGGTGACGTCCAGCTGACCGACAATTGCCGAGGCATTGACCGATGGATCAGCGGCGGCGATTTTTTCCGCCAGCCGCACGGCCAGCGGATAACCGCGCCGTGGGATGCCCAAAAGAACCAGATCCTGGGAACCCTTGTTGGCTTCGAGGATCTCGTGGGCGATACGAGTGAGTGCGCGGTCGATGTCCGCTTGGTTGAGAACAACCCGGGACGGCACCGGCGCAGTGACTTCAGTCATCGCTCGTCTCCCCTTTCCCCGCCTCACCGGACGGAATTAAAAAAGGAACATTTGCTCTTCAAAATTACCACAGGGGCGACGCCCGGCTGGCGCGCTCGGGAGCAAGGCGATGCGTTTTAGCTCACACCCTGGTAATGCGAAGGGCCGGTACCCACAGTTTCCTGTGGCACCGGCCCTTCGCATGCTTCCCGTGCCGCCTAAGCGAGCAGGGAAGGCTTCAGCGTCTGCAACCGTCCAAGGAGACCGTTGATGAACGCGGGAGATTCGTCGGTGGACATGACCTTTGCCAGTGCCACCGCTTCGCTGACGGCCACGCCGTCCGGGACGTCGTCGTTGTAGAGGAGTTCCCAGGCGCCGATCCGGAGGATGATACGGTCGACCGCCGGCATCCGCTCCAGGGTCCAGCCCTGGGCGTAGGTCTGGAGGAACTCGTCGATGGTGGGCTGCATGGCAACCACGCCCTCCACGATGTCCATCGTGTACGGGTTGATGACGAGGTCGGTCATTTCCCGGCGGGCCTTCAAGACCTCGAACGCGGAGGCGGAACGCTGCTCCGCCTCGAACAGTATCTCGAGGGCCCTGCTACGGGCCTTACCACGGGCGCTCACTAGTCGTTGACCCGACCCAGGTAGCTGCCGTCGCGAGTGTCTACCTTGACCTTGGTGTTGTTCTCAACGAACAGCGGCACCTGGATCTCGTAACCGGTCTCAAGGGTAGCCGGCTTGGTTCCAGCGGAGGAGCGGTCGCCCTGCAGGCCCGGCTCGGTGTAGGTGATTTCGAGGACAACGCTCGGGGGCAGCTCGATGTAGAGCGGGGTGCCTTCGTGGATGGCGATGTTGACCATCTGGTTTTCCAGCATGAAGTTGGTGGCGTCGCCTACCGTGGCACCGGAAACCGTGATCTGGTCGAAGTCCTGGGTGTCCATGAAAACGAAGTCCGCGCCGTCCTGGTACAGGTACTGGTAGTCGCGGCGGTCAACCGTGGCAGTTTCGATCTTGAGGCCGGCGTTGAAGGTCTTGTCGACCACCTTGCCCGACATGACGTTGCGCATCTTCGTGCGCACGAACGCGCCGCCCTTGCCCGGCTTGACGTGCTGGAACTCAATGATGTTCCAGAGCTGGCCCTCGAGCTTCAGCACGGTTCCGTTCTTGATGTCATTTGTGGTTGCCACTAGTATCCTCTGGTTTCTCTCACTGGTGCTAGCTACCGCTTTAGCTATTGGTTTAGCTTCCAGCCGACTATGCCAAGCAGGCATGCCGTGACGGCAGCCAGCGCGTATTTATCAAAAATCCAAAGTCCATTCTACCGGCAAAATGCGGCGCGCCTGCCCGCGCGTTCCTCAGGAGGCGAACTCGAGGACGTTCCGGGCGCGTTGCAGGGCCACAGCAGAGGAATAGATCAGCGAAGCGTCGGCTGCCAAGGCGACTCGCAGGTCCAAGGCCTTGGTGAACGACTCCGCCGCGGCGACGTGGTTGCCGGCCACAAAATAGGCCCGACCCAAATACTGGTGGACGACCGGCTCCTTGGCGGTTCCGTGGACTTCGCCCAGTAGCCGGCGGAAGAGCTCCACGGCCCGGTCAAAGCGGTTGGTGGCACGGTGGAGTTCGGCTTCGAAGATCCGCAATTTGAACGACTCGGGATCGTTGTAGCGCGCCTCTGCCAGCAACTCGGCAGCTTCTGCTGGGTGGCCTTCGAGCATGAGCGCCATGATGCGATCGGCGGGATCGTTGGACTCAGCCAGCGCCGACTGCATGGCTTCCTCGTTGACGATGGCCGGCAGGAGCGTGTCGGGGTTGGTGCGCACCCCGGGGAATCCGCCCGTGGGCCAATCACTGATGCTGCTGAAGGTCTCGGTAGTCATGATGCGATCTCCTGGTAGGCAGCGAAGAGCAGCGAAGTGTCCGGCACGTCGAGGATTCCGGGCTTGGCGACGCCGTCGAGCACCACGAAACGCAAGAGGTCTCCGCGGGACTTCTTGTCGCGGCGCATGCCGTCGAGGAGGCCCTGCCAGCGGTCCCGGCGGTAGGTGACCGGCAACCCGAGTCCCTCAAGGATGGTGCGGTGCCTGTCGGCGTCGACGTCGGAAAGCCGCCCGACGCTGCGGGCGAGCTCCGCGGCAAACATCATGCCGACCGAAACCGCTGCGCCGTGCCGCCACGAGTAGCGTTCCACGAGTTCGATCGCATGGCCGAGCGTGTGCCCGTAGTTGAGGATTTCACGCAGGCCGGATTCCTTGAGGTCCTCGGAAACCACCTTCGCTTTGACGGCAATGGCACGTTCAATGAGCTCGCGGAGCACCGCCGAACCTGGATCGGTGACTTCCTCCGGCTTGTTTTCGACGAGTTCCAGGATGGCGGGATCGGCAATGAAGCCGCACTTGATGACCTCTGCCATTCCGGAGATCAGCTCATTCTTGGGCAGCGTCTGGAGGGTGTCCAGGTCCGCGAGGACGGCCGCGGGCGGGTGGAAGGAACCCACCAGGTTCTTGCCTTCGGCGGTATTGATGCCGGTCTTTCCGCCCACCGACGCGTCCACCATGCCGAGCAGGCTCGTGGGCATGTGGATGACCTTGACGCCGCGAAGCCAGGTGGCAGCGACGAAGCCGGCGAGGTCGGTGACCGCGCCGCCGCCGACCGCCACGATGGCGTCGGAGCGGGTGAAGTCGTTCTGGCCAAGCACTTGCCAGCAGAAGGCGGCAACCTGGATGTGCTTTCCTTCTTCGGCGTCAGGGATCTCTGCGGTGAGTGCGGTGAATCCGGCAGCCTCGAGTTCAGCACGGACCGTATCGCCCGTGAGTCGCAGGGCACGCGGGTGGACCACGAGGACCCGCCTGACGCGTTCCCCCAGCTTCGCGGGAAGGGTCTCCAGGAGGCCGCGCCCGACGACGACGTCGTAGTTCTCGTTGGCGGACTGGCCAGTGACCTTGATGACAGTTGCTTCGTTACTCACTTTTGCACTTCCTCTTTCAAGGCCGCGTATTCACGCAGTCTTTCCTCGACGTGGAGGGCGATTTCCGCCACGGTCCCGGACCGGACGTCGACGGTGATGTCTGCAAGGCGTTCATAGACAGGACGCCGGGCGGCAAAAAGGGTCTCCCAGCGGGCCATGGCGTCGCCGGCCAGCAGCGGCCTGCCCGTGTTGCGGGCAATGCGATCAGCGACTGTCTCCGCATCGCACTCGAGGTAGATCACGGTGCAGCCACCCAGCAGCTGCTGCGTGCCGGAATCGAGCACTGCGCCACCACCCAGCGAAACCACCGCGCCGTTGATGTCCGCCGCTTCAACGGCGCGTGCCACCGTCCTGGCCTCGATCTCCCGGAAAGCATGTTCTCCCCGACCGGCAAAAATATCCGCGATCGTGCCGTGGTGCTCAACGATGACTGCGTCCGTGTCCACGAACGGCACGCCCAATTGCTGGGCGAGCTGCTGGCCAATGACCGACTTGCCGACGGCCATCGGCCCGACCAAAGCGATCGCGGGCCCGTAACCGGCGCCCGGGGTACCGCGGCCCACTAGTGGCCGACCGAGTCCAGGGTTGCCGGGATGCTGTCCAGGTAACCCCGAAGGTTCCGCGCGGTCTCGGCGACCGAGTCACCGCCGAACTTCTCGGCAACGGCCTCGGCCAACACCAGTGCAACCATGGCTTCGGCCACGACACCCGCCGCCGGAACGGCACAGACGTCGGAGCGCTGGTGGTGCGCCTTGGCGGCCTCACCCGTGCTCACGTCAATGGTCTTCAATGCGCGAGGGACGGTGGCGATGGGCTTCATCGCGGCGCGGACGCGCAGCACTTCGCCAATGCTCATGCCACCTTCGATGCCACCTGCACGGTTGGTCTTGCGGACGATCCGGCCCGTCTCGTCCTTGACGATTTCATCGTGCGCGGCGGAGCCACGGCGGGCGGCCGTCAGGAACCCATCTCCGACTTCGACGCCCTTGATCGCCTGGATACCCATCAGGGCTGCAGCCAGGCGGGAATCGAGGCGACGGTCCCAGTGCACGTAGCTACCGAGTCCCGGCGGCAGGCCGTAGGCCAGAACTTCGACGACGCCGCCGAGGGTCTCGCCTTCCTTGTGTGCTGCGTCAACCTCGGCCACCATGGCGTCCGAGGTCTCCCGATCGAAGCAACGCAACGGATCGGCATCGAGGGCCAGAACGTCGGACGGCAAGGGCAGCGGACGGCCCTCGGGAACGGTCACGCTCGCGATGGAAACCGTGTGGCTCACGAGCTCGATGCCAAGCTGTTTCAGGAATTGCGAAGCCACCGTACCCAAGGCGACACGCGTGGCGGTTTCCCGGGCGCTGGCGCGTTCCAGTACAGGGCGGGCCTCAGGGAATCCGTATTTCTGCATGCCAGTGAAATCTGCATGGCCGGGCCGCGGACGGGTCAATGGCGCGTTGCGGGCCTGGTCTGCGAGAAGCGCGGGGTCCACCGGGTCGGCAGACATGATCTGCTCCCATTTTGGCCACTCGGTGTTGCCGATCTGGATCGCGACGGGGCCGCCCTGCGTCACGCCGTGCCTGACGCCGCCAAGGATGCTCACTTCGTCCTGCTCGAACTTCATCCGGGCGCCGCGGCCATAGCCGAGACGGCGACGCGCCAAGGCGTCACGTATTTCCTCGCTGGTGAGTTCCACACCGGCGGGGACGCCTTCAACAATTCCGAGCAGTGCCGGGCCATGGGATTCACCGGCAGTCAACCAACGCAACATATATCCAATCCTGCCATGTAAGGCCCTTACTAGACCCGTCGGGGAAGCCCGACTGAGTCGCACATCACATCTATGACATCGGCGGTGACGTCGGCTCCGGAAAACAAACGGATTTGCTCCACGGCTTGATAGAGCAACATCTCGAGCCCCGGAACCACTATTCCGCCCCGCGAATGCCATGCTTCGGCAATGCGGCTGGGCCAAGGATCGTAGGCGACGTCGAGCAGGACACCCCAGACATCGTCGGGAAGCTTGACATCGTCGGGAAGCTTGCCGCCGTCGGGAAGCTGCTCGAGCTGCGCCGCGATGCCGTCCGCCGCCCGCGGCGGAAGCGTGGAAATCACCAGATCGGCTCCCGCCATGCCTCCAGCGGCTTCAGCCAGCGGCCGGAGGTGAATGGAAAGCCCGACGGCGGCTGCCGCGGCTTTCGCCTCGGCGGCGCGTCCGACGTCGCGCACAAAGACGTCAACGTGTTTCGAGCCGAGCTCCCGCAGTGCCGCGATAGCCGCCGCGGATGTTCCGCCGCCGCCAAGAACCGCGGAATTCGGCTGTTCCGTCACCCCTGCGTTCCTCACGGCTTCAACGATGCCGGCCACATCAGTGTTGTGGCCGACCCGCCGCACGCCGTGCCCGGCGTCTTCAAAAGCAACCGTGTTGATGACACCCAAGTAGGCGCCAGCCCCGCGGACTTCGTCGACTTCGTCCACCATGGCGGATTTGAGGGGCATGGTGACGGACAAACCGCACCAATCGCCGCCAGCCTCAAGGTCCGCCATGAAGGCCGGGAGCCGTTCAACGGTTACATCGATTGCCGAGTATTCGATGTCGAGCCCAAGCTTCGCGTAGGCCGCGCGGTGGAGCGCTGGTGACTTCGAATGGCTGATGGGGTGCCCCAGGACGGCAGCACGTCTACTCACACGCACCGTCCGGCGTTGGCCGCACACCACGCGTTGTATTGGTCAACGTACTTGAGGTGTTCTGCCAGCGTGCTGGAGAACTTGGTTTCCTTGGTGTCGAGGTTGATTGTTACCCAATAGAGGTAATTGTTGGCTGTCGGCTTCGCGGCGGCATCGATCGCCGTCTTGCCGGGCGAACCGATGGGGCCGACCGGAAGGCCTACGTTGGCGTAGGTGTTGTAGGGGTTGCCCTTGTCAGCCTTCTGGGCATCGGTCAGGTGGAAGGTCTTGGTCCCCAGGCCGTAGGTCACCGTGGCATCGGATTGGATGAGCCCGTTCGTCTCGGTGTTGCCCGGCTTGAGCCTGTTGTAGATGGCGCCGGCCACGTTGCCGTAGTCGGCCTGGCCACCTTCAGCCTGCACGATGCTTGCCACCGTGATGGCCTGGTACTGCTTGGTCGGATCGGTGACTCCCTGGGCCTTGAGCTCGTCGGTGGTGGCCGTGACGAGCTTCTGGAGGATGTCCTTGGCGGAGGTGCCAAGGGGGAAACGGTACTCCCCCGGTGCCAGGAAGCCTTCGAGGTTCTTTGCCGGGGCAGGGACGCCGAACTGGGCCGGTGAGTCGCTGAGCGCCTTCAATTCGGACAAAGGTATGCCCGAACCCTTGGAGATCGCGTCAAGGGATTCACCGATGCGCAATCCCGCACTCAAAGCGAAATACATGACCTTGGACGAATCCTTGCCGAGGAGCACATTCACCGCATCGGAGTTCTTCATTTCCGTCTTGAAGGTGAAATCACCGGGTGAGAGTTCACCGCCGGCGGCAGTGAAGGCCGCCACGAAGGAATCGGCGTCGGCAATCACGTGCTGGCTCTGAAGGTTGGTGGCAACCAGCTTGGGGCCGGAGCCGGGGGCCACAGTGACAGTGACCGAGCCGGTACCAGGGCCGGGGTAGTCGCTGACCTTGTCCATCCCGAGCAACGGCTTCAGGAACTGTGCCCCAATTGCAACCGCCGCGACGAACACCGTGAGGGTGATGAGGAGCGCCACAAAACGGCGGCGCCTGCGGACCTTCTTCGAGGGCACCTTCGGCGCGGGAGTCGCAGCTGCCATGAGGTCATGGGCGGCGTGCTCATCATGGACCTCGTAGTCGAACTGGGGATCGTGGTGGGCATAACCTTCGTCATGGGCCTGCAGCTCGTGGAACTCGTCAGCGTGTGCGACGTCGAAGCCGTGAACAGCGTCATCGTGCAAAGCATCGTGGCCGACGGCGTCAGGGTGCAGGGCGTCGTGCTCGACGGCGGGAGGCACGAGGTCGTGGGGGTGCGCCACGTCGTAGTACTCGACATCTGGTTGCACTGAGTCAGGGTGCTGCACCGTCTCCGGGTGCTGCCCCGAGTCTTCGTGGTGCAGAAGGTCTTCATGCGAAGCGTCGTGCTGCTGCACAGCCTCTTCGGGCTGGACCGTTTCGCCGTGGATACCGTCGTCGTGGAGGTCAGCGGCGTGCGTGGTCGCTTCCGGGGCCTCCGGTGCGTAATCCGGGACATATGCCGGCTGCGGCTTAGGGACCGGGACAGGTTCAAAGTGGACAGGCACAGGCGGTGGCAAGACCTCCTGGTTCTGCGTCTCCAGGAAGCGTTCCCTGGCACGGACTTCACGACGGGTCAGGGGCCGGGTACGGCCTTCTGACGCGTCGTTGGAGGGGTCGTTGTTGACCGGGCTCACAATTGTCTTCCCCTCGTTGGAGAGTGTGGATCAATGCCGGAGGCCGGCAGCGGCGCACTGGCACCGTCAATGTGTTGGGGTGGCATCGGCGCCTGCACGCGCCTGCCCACATCCGCACCTCTGGCTTTTTGCATGTCGATCGCGTGCTGCAGAATTCCGGCAGCGGCAACCTGATCCACCACTTTACGATGATCTTTGCTGCTCATGCCAGCTTCATGGAGATTGCGGTGGGCCGTCACGGTGCTGAGCCGCTCGTCCACCATGTTGACTGGAACGTTGAGTCCGCGGCGTTGCAAGTGGGCTGCCAGCAACTCCGCGTAGTCGGTGGCCATGACGGCAGAAGCGTGTTCCTCGCCCTTCATCGTGCGGGGCAGCCCGACGAAAATCTCGACGACGCCGAGCTCCGCGACCTGCCGGACAATGACCCCGATATCGGAATTCTTCTTGGCATCCCGGCTCACAGTCTTGAACGGCGTAGCCAGGATCCCGTCCGGATCGCAGATGGCAACTCCCACACGGACGGTGCCGACGTCCACCCCCAATTTGATGCCCCGGGGGTAGTCGTCGTTGCTCGCAATGGCCTCCAAAATCAGCGCTTGGCGATCGCGTCCACAACGGCCGCAAGGGCCGGTGCGATCTTCGCGGCGTCGGTTCCGCCGCCTTGCGCGACGTCGTCCTTGCCGCCGCCGCCGCCGCCGAGGATTCCCGCAGCCACGCGGACGAGCGCGCCTGCCTTGACGCCTGCAACACGTGCGGCCTCGTTGGTGGCCACGATGATGACGGGACGGTCGTTGCTGACGCCGGCCACGGCAACAGTGGAAGCGTCGGAGCCGAGCCGGTTCCTCAGGTCCATAGCGAGGCTGCGGAGGTCGTCCGCTCCCCCGACCTGGCCGGCGTCGTGCGCCACTACCCGGACGCCTGCGGCATCCCGGGCCGTGGCAACGAGGCTAGCCGCGGCTGCCGTCAGCTGCTCCTTGCGGAGGCGGTCGAGTTCCTTCTCCGTTGCCTTGAGCTTGGCCAAGGTACTGGAGATCCGGTCTGCCAACTGGCCCGACGGGACTTTGAGCATTTCCGTGAGCTCGGTGACCAAGGCGCGCTCGGCGGCGAGGTGTCGGAAGGCGTCGAGGCCGACGAAGGCTTCCACGCGGCGGTTTCCCGAACCGACGGACTGTTCGCCGAGGAGCGACAGGCTCCCGATGAGGGAAGTGTTGGCCACATGCGTGCCACCACAGAGTTCGCGGGACCACGCGCCGTCGATCTCCACAACGCGGACTTCGCTGCCGTAGTTCTCGCCGAAGAGGGCCATGGCGCCGAGGGCCTTCGCCTCAGCGAGGCCCATGACCTTGGTGTCCACCCGGAAGTTGTTGCGGATGGCGATGTTCGAGACCTCTTCGATCTCGGACTTCGTGGCGGCACTCAGGCCTTCTCCCCAGGCGAAGTCGAAGCGCAGGTAGCCGGCCTTGTTGAAGGAACCACGCTGGGTGGCTTCCGGGCCGAGGATCTGGTGCAGGGCGGCGTGCACGATGTGCGTGCCTGTGTGGGCCTGCTCTGCGGCGTGGCGGCGTTCGCGGTCGACGGCGGCGCGCACCAAGGCGTCCGCGGCGATCTCGCCTTCGCGGACGATCGCCTTGTGGACACTCAGGCCCTTCACGGGGCGCTGGACGTCGAGGACCTCGACGACGAAGCCGTCACCGGTGATGAGGCCCTTGTCGGCCGACTGGCCGCCGGCCTCGGCGTAAAAGGGCGTCTCGTTGAGCACGAGCTCGATTTCGTCGCCCGTGGATGCGTGGGCAACACGCCGGCCGGAGCTGACGATGCCGCGGACACGGGCTGCGCCCTCCAGCTCGGTGTAGCCCGTGAAGACGGTCTCGCCCTCGGCCAGGAGTTCCTGGAAGGCTGAGACATCGGCGTGTCCGCCCTTCTTGGACTTGGCATCCGCCTGGGCGCGCTGACGCTGTTCGAGCATGAGGCTGCGGAACTCGGCTTCGTCGACCTTCAAGCCGGCTTCCTCGGCCATTTCAAGGGTGAGGTCGATTGGGAAACCGTAAGTGTCGTGCAGGGCGAAGGCATCTTCGCCGGACAGCGGCTTGCCCGCGGCCTTGGAGAGCACCACGGCTTCTTCCAGGCGCGCCGTGCCGGAAGCGATGGTGCGCAGGAAGGCTCGTTCTTCGGCATAGGCGATGCGGCTGATGCGGTCGAAGTCGGTTTCAACGACGGGGTAGACGCCCTTCATGGCGTCGCGGGAAGCCGGCAGCAATTGCGGGAGGCAAGCTTCTTCGACTCCGAGGAGGCGCATGGCGCGGACGGCACGGCGGATGAGCCGACGCAGGACGTAGCCGCGGCCTTCGTTCGACGGGGACACGCCGTCGGAGATCAGCATCAGGGCAGAGCGGATGTGGTCGGCAACGACGCGCATCCGGACGTCGTCCGTGTGGTGCGGGTCTTGTGGGGACTCCGCGGAGGTGTACTCCTTGCCGGATAGGGCTGCGGCCTTGTCGATGACGGGACGGACCTGGTCCGTTTCGTACATGTTTTCGACACCCTGCAGGATCATCGCGAGGCGCTCCATGCCGAGGCCGGTGTCGATGTTCTTCTTGGGCAGCTCGCCGGCGATGTCGAAGTCCACCTTCGAGCGGACGTTCTCGATCTGGTACTGCATGAACACGAGGTTCCAGATTTCGACGTAGCGGTTTTCGTCCGCGATGGGACCGCCTTCGGCGCCATAGGCCGGTCCGCGGTCGTAGTAGATTTCCGAGCACGGGCCGGCAGGACCCGGCTGCCCGGTGGACCAGTAGTTGTCCGCCTTCCCCATCCTCTGGATCCGCGAAGCCGGGATGCCGGTGTTCTTGAGCCACAGGTCCTGGGCTTCGTCGTCTTCTTCGTAGACGGTCACCCAAAGGCGCTCAACGTCCAGTCCGTAGCCGCCGTCGTCGACGCTCTTGGTCAGCAGCTCGAAAGCGAACTTGATGGCGTCTTCCTTGAAGTAGTCCCCGAAGGAGAAGTTTCCGCACATCTGGAAGAACGTCCCGTGGCGGGCGGTCTTGCCCACTTCCTCGATGTCGCCGGTGCGGATGCACTTCTGGACGCTCGTGGCGCGGTCGAAGGGCGGTTCCTCGCGGGCGGTGAGGTAAGGAATGAACGGAACCATGCCGGCCACAGTGAAGAGCAGGGAAGGGTCGCTGGATACGAGCGATGCTGAGGGGACGGCGGTATGGCCCTTGCTGACAAAAAAGTCCACCCAGCGTTTGGTGATCTCCTGCGACTTCATTAGCTGATTACTTACCCTTCTCAATTCACTGCACATGAGTTTGTGCGCGGTTCTGGCATATGCCATTGCCGCAGCTTCTAATTCTGCCTTGTTGACGGCCGCTTGGGCGAACCGCGGCAAGTTGTACCGCGGCTGCTACTGGCTGCCGGCGTCGTACTCCGAGATGCCGAGCGCGGCCCTGAGGTCGACTTCGCGTTCATTCATTCCGGCGCGCACGGCGTCGGCGAAGTCGTATACGCCGTCGGCCAGCCGCGCTACGGCGCGGTTCAGGCCTTCGGGGCCGATAGCGGCCTGCGCTTGGGTGATCTTGCGGAAGGCGATGACTCCGATTGCCACGCCGATCCCCATCCAGACAATTCTTTTCACAGTTTTCCTGACATACGAAGGTCGTGACTTACGAACGGATTCAGCGGCTGCGGCGGCCACTGCTCGGCTTGCGGCGGGCGGCAAAAGCCGAGCGCACTCCATAGCTGAACGCTGCCACCTTGATGAGCGGCGAACCGACTGTCGCGGCCACCAGTGAGGACAAAGCGGAGATGTTGGCGGAAGCGTCGGAAACGTTGGAGGTGATGCCATCCACCTTTTTAAGCTGCTGGTTTGTGGTGGAAACCGTCGCCGTGACTTCGTCCATCAGTGGCGTTGCTCCGTCGCTCAAGGAGCGGATGGAGGTGCGGACTTCATCGAAGACCCGCCCGAGTTTGAGGATCGGCACAGCCAACAGCACCACAAGGAGCGCGAAAACTCCGGCTGCGATCAGGCCTGCAATATCGCCACCAGTCATGGACACTCATCTCCTAGCATTTGTTGCGTTGCCATCGGTGTGCGGTGTGGTTCTACACAGGCACCCTCGGCGTGGCTTCCCCAAGTACCTTACATACAAAGAAGCCCGCGGCGCGTGCCACGGGCTTCTTTGTATGTGCTTGCTGGAAATTAGCGAGCGTAGAATTCGACCACGAGCTGCTCTTCGCAGGTCACGGGGACCTCGGAGCGCTTCGGGCGACGAACCAGGCGTGCCTGCAGGGCGTCGATCTTGACGTCCAGGTAAGCCGGAACGACGTTCAGAACGTGTGCGCCGGCAGCTGCAACCTGGAACGGAGCCATGACTTCGCTACGGCTGTGAACGTGGATGAGCTGGCCTTCGGCGACGCGGAACGACGGGCGGTCCACGCGGATGCCGTCAACGAGGATGTGGCGGTGCACAACCAGCTGGCGGGCCTGGGCGATGGTGCGGGCAAAGCCGGCACGCAGCACGAGGGCGTCGAGACGCATTTCGAGCAGTTCGATCAGGTTTTCACCGGTCAGGCCCTTGGTGCGACGTGCTTCTTCGAAGGCACGGGTCATCTGGGCTTCGCGGATGCCGTACTGGGCGCGCAGACGCTGCTTTTCGCGCAGACGTACAGCGTAGTCAGAGTCCTGCTTCTTGCGGGCACGGCCATGCTCACCGGGGCCGTACGGACGGCGCTCCATGTACTTGGCGGCCTTGGGAGTCAGAGCGATGCCGAGTGCACGCGAAAGGCGTGCGGTACGGCGAGCACGAGTGTTGTTAGCCACTTGTGTCCTTCCAATATCTGCGGTGTGTCAGTGTTACTGGCCTCCATGAGGGAGAGCATCGGCCAACCGCTGCCTTTTGCTACGGGGCGCAGGGCACAGCATCAAAACCTGGATTTTGATGGATTGTGCGCCCGAGCCTTGCCAGACAAGCATCTAGCCTACCATGACGCCTACTCGCCCCGGATGATCCTGCGCAGCCGCTCGAGCCTGGGAGCAATATCCCGTTCGGCACCGTTTGCCGTCGGCTGGTAGTAGTCCCTGCCGACCAGGTCATCCGGAGCGTACTGCTGGGTGGCCACGCCGTGCGGGGCATCGTGGGCGTACTTGTAGCCTTGGCCGTGGCCAAGGCCCTTCGCTCCTTGGTAGTGCGCATCCCGCAAGTGCGCAGGAATCCCGTTCCCCATCCCCGCACGCACATCGGCGATTGCCTTGTTGATGCCCATATAGGCGGCGTTGGACTTGGGCGCCGTCGCCAAATGCACCACAGCTTCGGCGAGGATGATGCGGCCCTCGGGCATACCGATCAACTGCACTGCCTGGGCCGCGGCGACGGCGGTCTGCAGCGCGGTCGGATCCGCCATGCCGATGTCCTCGGCAGCCGAAATGACGATCCGGCGGGCCACGAAGCGCGGGTCTTCTCCGGCTTCGAGCATGCGGGCCAGGTAGTGGAGGGCCGCGTCGACGTCGGAACCGCGGATCGACTTGATGAACGCACTGGCGACGTCATAGTGCTGGTCGCCCGCGCGGTCGTATCGGACCGCCGCCACATCCAGGGCCCGCTCCGTATGCCGGAGTTCGACGACGACCGGGGCGTCCGGGGCGCCGTCACCCGCGAGCCCCGGCTCTTCGGAAGGGTCGCCGCCGTCGTTGTTCCGGTCTCCGTAGGCGACGCCGGCAGCGGCCTCGAGCGCGGTGAGCGCGCGGCGGGCATCTCCCCCGGACAAGCGGACCAAATGATCGAGGGCTTCGGGAGTGAGCTCCACTCCCCCTGCCAGGCCGCGCGCATCGGCAACGGCCCGTTGCAGGAGCGCTTCGATGTCGCTGTCGGTGAGCGGCTTCAGGGTGAGCAACAGGGATCGGGAGAGCAGCGGCGAGACTACGGAGAACGAAGGGTTTTCGGTGGTCGCGGCGACCAGGACCACCCATCGGTTCTCGACGCCGGGAAGCAGGGCGTCCTGTTGGGCCTTGTTGAAGCGGTGGATCTCGTCAAGGAACAGCACTGTAGTAGTCCGGTAGAGATCCCGGGCGGTCAAGGCGTTTTCCATGACGAGGCGGACATCCTTGACGCCCGCAGTAATGGCCGACAATTCAACGAACTTCCGGCCCGGTCCGCGGGCGATGACATGCGCCAGCGTCGTCTTTCCCGTGCCGGGGGGTCCCCACAAGATGACCGAGCTGGGACCGGCAGGACCGACGGCGTCGGCTCCTGCGGCAAGCTGCCGCAAAGGAGACCCCTGGCCCAGCAAATGCTGCTGGCCCACGACGTCGTCGAGCGTCCGGGGCCTCATGCGGACCGCCAAAGGGCTCCGCGGCGACGCGGGACGTCCTGTGCCCGCACGTCCCGTTCCGGAACGGTCCGAATCCGCCGCCTGGCTGACGGCGTCGTCGTCGTTGTCCGAGTCGGCACCAAAGAGATCATCCACATGGATAGGCTACTCATGATTCCAGTTAAGGAGACATCGACGTGGAGACCCGGCCATCCGGCCCCAACCAAAAGCAGCCGTCCGGGGCGGGGCGCACCGCTTTCATCCCCGGTCCGAGGTTGACCGGGTGGGTGGACCGCTTCGCCGCGAGCCATGGCGCGGTTCAGGAGGAACCCGACGACCGCGGTACCCTCCTGAAGGCGGCTGATGGCGCGCTTCTAACAGCGGCTGACGGCGCCCGGGCACTATTGAGAGCCCCGTGGCCCGTCGATGGAAGGCCGGGCAGGGGCGCTTCCACGGTTGAGCGTTTGGCGTCGCTCGCTTCGCAGGAACGGCGGCTCGGAATCATCCTGGTGCGCCGGGGCGGCTACGCGGTGGGGGTCGTGAGCGGCGGCAAGGTGGCGGCGTCCAAATCGGGTTCCCGTTACGTTCAGTCTCGCTCGGCGGCAGGTGGATCCTCGCAGCAGCGCTTCGCCCGGCGTCGCGAGAACCAGGCCAACGCGCTGACGGAAGCCGTGGCCGGTTATGCCGCAGCTGTGTTCGCCGGACACAGCATTGAATATCTCGTCCTGGGCGGAGACGCCGCGCTGTCCGCGGCGGTCCTGGCGGAAAAGGCGTTGAAGGAATACGCGTCGCGGACAAGGCTCGCGTTCCTGGCAGTTACCGACCCCAACGCAACCGTGCTTCGCAGGGCTGCGGCGGAAGCCTGTGCCGTGCGGATCGAGGTCACGGATCCGCTGTAGCGGCGTGTAGCGCCAATGTTAAGCGGCGCCAACGTTAAATTGTCGGTGCCTCCTGCGATGCTGTGGGTATGGATCGAAGGACGGCCTGGAGTGCTGGGAGCAGGGCGGCCGTGGAGGCCGTCGCCGGCTCCGTTGCCGTGCTTGCCGCCGTCACCCGGGACGCGGATTCACCCGAAAGCGCCGATCCGCTAAGGAGCCTGGCCGAAGGTTGCCTGCACGGCCTCGCCGAAATCGCCCGGCTGGAAGCCCGGACCGCCGCCCTGAAAGCGAGGCTCGCCGCGGACTACGTCCAGGCCGCCAGGGCCCTCGCGCCGCCGGCGCCCTCACCGCAGGAATCCACCGCCCACGAGCTCGCCCTGCTCGCCGAACTCGCCTGCGTCCTGACCGTCAGCGAACGCACCGCCGCCGCCTTCCTCTCCGCATCCCGGTCCCTGACCACGGGCCTGCCCCTGACCCTGGCCGCGCTGCAGTCCGGGACGATCTCCTGGCAGCACGCCCGGATCATCATCGACGAAACCGACGGCCTGGGACCGGCCGCAGCGGCCGGCCTGGAAGCCCACTTCCTGGACCCCGACGCACCCAACCCCGCCCGCGGCTGCCCGGCCGGGGACCTCGTCCCGTCCCGGTTCCGGACCAAAGCCCGCACCTGGCGCGAACGCCACCACCCCGTCAGCATCGAAAACCGCCACACCCAAAGCGCCCAGGACCGGCGCGTCGAATACCTCCCGGACCGCGACGGCATGGCCTGGCTCTCCGCCCACCTCCCCGCCGACACCGCGGCCGGGATCTGGGAACGGACCACCGCCGCCGCCCGCGCCCTCCAAGGCCCCCACGAAACCCGGACCCTCGCCCAGCTCCGCGCCGACATCACCGCCACCTGGCTCCTCACCAACCACAACGGTGACACGCCCGACGGCGGCACGCCGGACGGCGGAATGGAACCGGGGCGGGTACCGTCCCCGCGGGCGCAGGTCCTGGTCACCGTCCCGGTCCTGTCCCTGATCGGCGCCACCGAGGAACCGGCCATGCTCGACGGGTACGGGCCGATCCCGCCCTCCATGGCACGCCGCCTGATCGCCGACGGCGCAGAGTCCTTCCACCGCGTCCTGACCGACCCCCGCGACGGGGCCCCGCTGGAAATCGGACGCACCAGCTACCGCCTCACCAAGGCCCAGCGCCAATGGCTGCGGCTCCGCGACGGCAAATGCCCCTTCCCCGGCTGCAACAACCACTCCCTGGACAACGACGCAGACCACCTCCTGGGCCCACGGAGGCACCACCGGCATCACCAACCTCGCCCAACCCTGCCCCAAACACCACCGCCTCAAACACCGCACCGCATGGACCCCCACCCCGGCCAGCAAGAACCATCCACCGGGCTGGACCTCACCATCCAAACGGCACTACCCCGCCGAACACCAGGACTGGGAACCACCCCACTGGCCACCCCACCTCCCGATCGGCCCGGAACCCGGACCGGACCTGCCCGGGAATCCGGACCAAGACCTGCCCACGGATCCCTTCCCCGACTGGCACTCCTTCACTGCCGCACACCCCTGGCCCGACCCCGACGACATGGACGTCAACGCCATGGACGACCCGGCCGAGTCAGGCGATCCGGGCTGGACCGTGCCCCTGGACGACCCCTTCCCCGAATACGCCGCATTCGAAGGCACCTGACGACCAGAACTAGCAGCCAGATAACGCCCGCTGCAGCCGCGCCTGCCGGTAGAGGTACCTGCCGTGCTCCGCGAAGCCGGCGCCCTCATAGAGGGCCCGGGCGCCGGTATTCGAGGCCATCACAAGTAGCCAGAACTCCGACACGGCTTGGTGACTGCCAGCCATAAGAAGGGCGTCAAGCACCCGCTGGCCGAAGCCACGGCGACGGTGTCCGGCCTCGGTTGCCATGCAGTAGACGCCTCCCTTGCCGTCCACCAGGGCGAGGCGCCCGACGGCGGCTGGGGCGCCGTCGTCGTCCCTGATGAGGGCGTAGACCGAGGGACACGACGCCAGGATCTTCCGCGCAATCTCCAGCTCGGCGTCGCCGCCGCGGCCATCAACGGACCACCACAGCCGCAGCCACTCTTCGGACGGCTCCTCGGAGATCTCGACGCCGGTCGAAAGGTCACCGAACCGGGTAGCTGGAAGGATGCCGCCCGGGCGGACCATGATGAGGGTCTCCGACTGCCGGGTGAATCGCTGCGCATCGAGCACCGCGTTGAGGCCCGCGCTCCGTTCGTCGTCGAAAACCTGGAAGATCAGCGGCAGGCGCCGGGAGCGATACCACTGCGTGGCGGCCCGTACTGCCGACTCGTGGTCATCGGCCTGTTCCCTGGGCCAGACCGAGTTTGCCCGCTGTGTGACACCTCCGGCGGCCCGCATGACCCAGCCCCCGGCGTCCTCACGGTCCGGAGCGAGCCATGCCCGGTCCATGAGCTCCTCGATTAGAGCAAGGCTCATTTCCAGCGCCACGCGTCCTCCTCAAATCAATCGCAGTCATGCTACGCCGGAGGCCCCAGCAATGTGCGAGGGCCTCCGGGTTATTTCTGCGGTTTCCAGCTACTCCGGCTTGGCTGCCGGCGCTGCCTGCGCCTTGGCCTCAGGCTTGAAGTCAACTCCGGCTTCCTTGCGCTGCTGCGCAGTAATGGGCGCAGGAGCAGCGGTCAGGGGGTCGTAGCCGCCGCCGGACTTCGGGAAAGCGATGACGTCGCGGATCGAGTCCACGCCGGCCAGCAGTGCCACGACGCGGTCCCAACCGAAGGCCATGCCGCCGTGGGGAGGTGCGCCGTACTTGAACCCCTCGAGCAGGAAGCCGAACTTGGTCTGCGCGTCTTTCTTGTCCAGGCCCATGAGCTCGAAAACGCGCTCCTGGACATCGGCCTCGTGGATACGGATGGATCCGCCGCCGATTTCGTTGCCGTTGCACACGATGTCGTAGGCGTAAGACAGTGCCGCTTCCGGGTCCTTGTCAAAGGAGTCAAGGAACTCGGGCTTCGGAGAGGTGAAGGCGTGGTGCAGGGCCGTCCACTGTCCGCCACCCACCGCGACGTCACCCGAAGCGACGGCTGCGGCTGCGGGTTCGAACATCGGCGCGTCGACGATCCAGACGAAAGCCCAGTCTTTGGGATCGATCAGGCCGGTGCGGTGGCCGATCTCGACGCGGGCAGCGCCCAGCAGGGCGCGGGACGGGGATTTCTCGCCAGCGGCGAAGAAGATGCAGTCGCCGGGCTTTGCGCCCACGGCGTCGGCCAGGCCGGCCCGCTCGGTGTCCGTGAGGTTCTTGGCAACGGGGCCCGTGAGCTCGCCGTCCTCCTTGAACAGCACGTACGCAAGACCCTTGGCGCCACGCTGCTTGGCCCACTCCTGCCAGGCATCCAGCGCGCGGCGGGCCTGCGAGGCTCCGCCGGGCATGACGACGGCGCCGACGTAGGGCGCCTTGAAGACGCCGAAGTTCGTGTCCTTGAAGAACTCCGTCAGCTCGGTGAGCTCAAGGCCGAAGCGCAGGTCCGGTTTGTCGGAGCCGTACTTGGCCATTGCCTCGTGGTAGGTCATGCGGCGGATCGGCGTCGGGATTTCGACGTCGATCAGCTGCCACAGTGCCTTGACGATGCTTTCGCCGAGCTCGATGACGTCGTCCTGGTCAACGAAGCTGGCTTCGATGTCGAGCTGGGTGAATTCCGGCTGGCGGTCCGCACGGAAGTCTTCGTCGCGGTAGCACCGGGCGATCTGGTAGTACTTTTCGAAACCGCCGACCTGGAGTAGCTGCTTGAAAAGTTGCGGCGACTGCGGAAGCGCGTACCAGGAACCCGGGGCCAGGCGCGCCGGAACAACGAAGTCACGGGCGCCTTCCGGCGTCGAACGCGTCAGCGTGGGAGTTTCGATCTCCACGTAACCCTGCTGGTGAAGCAGTTCGCGGGCCACGCGGTTCGCTTCGGAACGCAGGCGCAGGTTCCGGGCGGGGCCGGGGCGGCGCAAGTCAAGGTAGCGGTGCTTGAGGCGTGCTTCCTCACCGACCTCGACGTGCTCGTCGATCTGGAACGGCAGGGGGTCCGAGGTGTTGAGGATCACCACTTTCTCGGCGATGACCTCGATCTCGCCCGTGGCGAGGTGCGGGTTCTCGTTGCCCTCGGGACGCTTGCTCACGGTGCCCACGATCTGCAGCACGTATTCGTTGCGCAGGCCGTGGAAGACCTCTTCCTCGCGGACAACCACCTGGGCGACACCGGACGCGTCACGCAGATCGACGAAGGCCACGCCACCGTGATCTCGGCGGCGGCCTACCCAGCCTGCCAGGGTGACGGTCTGTCCAATGTGCTCGGAACGCAAGGATCCGAGGTCATGTGTGCGCAGCACAGCATTCCTTTCAACATGATTTTCAGCGGATCATAGCTAAACGATCCCGTTCGAGTTTACCCGTATGAATGAATCGTGGCCGCCACGGAGCGCTTCCCTCCCCCGGCTGACGCCTGCGGGGTTGAAGCCTTTGAGGCGCCGGTTAGTGCCTAGCGCGTGGTGATGCGGACGTGGAGATCCTCGGGCGAAGGCTCCCAGCTGGCCGGATCCGCGTCGACTTGCTCTCCAGTGCGGATGTCCTTTACCTGGTGCTTGCCGTCGTCGTCCGTGAACCAGACGAAAGGAATGCCGCGTCGGTCGGCGAACTTGATCTGCTTGCCGAATTTCTCGGCCTTCGCCGCAACCTCGGTTGCGATCCCCCGCCCGCGCAGCTGGGCCGCGACGTCCTGGGCAGCAGACCAGCTGTCGTCGTTGTTGAGGGCCACAAGCACTGCCGTGGGTACCGATCGCGACGCCGTCGCGAATTCCTGGCTCAGGATGCGGGACACGAGGCGGGTCACGCCGATCGACAGTCCGACGCCGGGGAACTTGCGGTTGCCCTTGCTGGCGAGGGCGTCGTAGCGGCCGCCGGAGCAAATGGAACCGAGTTGCTCGTGCCCTACCAGGACGGTTTCGACGACGGTGCCGGTGTAGTAGTCGAGGCCCCGGGCGATGCTGAGGTCGGCAACAACCTTGCCGGGGGCGCGCTGCACGGCAGCCTCAATGACTTGTTCGAGCTCGCTGAGGCCTTCTTCGAGGAGCTCGTCGGCGACACCGAGGGCGCGGACCTGTGCCACAAAGGACGTGTCCTCCGTGCGGATGCTTGCGAGCTTCAAGGCAAGTGCCGCCTGCTCGTCCGTGGCGCCCAGCTCGTTCTTGAGCAGCTCGGCGACTTTCGCCTCACCGATCTTCTCGAGCTTGTCGATGCTGCGAAGCACCCCTGCAGTGTCCGTCAGGCCGATACCGCGGTAGAAGCCCTCGGCCAACTTGCGGTTGTTGATCCGTAGGCGGAAATCCGGGATAGGAAGGGCACTCAGCGCTTCCGCAATGACGAGGGCAATCTCGACGTCGTAGCGGAAAGGCAGCTCGCCGTCGCCCACGACGTTGATGTCCGCCTGCGTGAACTCGCGCGCGCGGCCTTCCTGGGGACGCTCCCCCCGCCACACTTTCTGGATCTGGTAGCGGCGGAACGGGAAGGCGAGGTAACCGGCGTTCTCGACGACGTAGCGCGCAAACGGCACCGTGAGGTCGAAGTGGAGGGCCAGCGCGTTGGGATCCGCCTTGTCCGACTTTCCGCCCTCGCCGGCGGCGTCCTCGTCTTCCTGCAGGCGGCTCAGGCCGTATACCTCTTTGTCGATCTCGCCCTTGCGCAGGAGCTGGCCAACTGTCTCAACAGCGCGGGTTTCGATCGAAGAGAAGCCATGGAGTTCGAACGTCTTGCGCAACGTGTCCAGGACATGCAGTTCCACCAACCGCTCCTGGGGAAGCCACTCGGGGAATCCGGACAGGGAGGCGGTACGGGCCATGGTGGAAATTTCTCCTCAATGATTGCGCGGTCCGGACCTGGCGCCACGAACCACGGGCCGATTCGGCTCAGGTTAGGCGGGCGTCCAGCCAGTCATGCATAAACTATGTGCGGCAGCCAGTTTATGCTTTCGGCGCCTGCACATCTAATGCGGGCACCCGGGTTCGGCCTGCCTGCGATGGAAGCTCGTCCAGACAACCAGGAGGACCCTTGTCTACAAGGCCGCGGGACAACCGTGAAGCCAAACGGCGCATCAGGCAGATGGAAGCCAAGCGCGAGCTTCGGCGTGCACAGGGCAAGCGCCGGCGCCGGGACAATGTGATCGCCGTCGGCGTGGGCGCCGCCGCCCTGATTACCGCCGTCGTGCTCCAACTCACGGTGTTCAACTCGAACCCGAGCGAATCGGAGTTCGCAGCGGCGCAGGCCGGGCTGAGTTCGCCGTCCGCTTCTGCGAACCCATCCGCTTCCGCCGCAGCAACAGGCTCGAATAGTGACGGCATTCCCAAAGCCGACACAGCCGCGGGTAAGACGTTCACTGGCCAGCTCAGCCTCAATGGAGGGGCCGTCGGCGTCGAACTGAACGGCACAACGGCTCCGCAGGCCGCAGCCGTGTTCAAATCCCTTACTGACGCGAGTTATTACAGCGGGCTCAAGTGCCCTCGACTGACCACCGCGGACAACTTCTCGGTGCTGCAGTGCGGCGCCAAGGGAACTGACACCACCGACGACCCCAACTTCCACTGGGGACCACTGGAGAACACCCCCTCAAACAACACCTACCCGGCTGGAACCATCGCGGTCGCCCGGACCGGCAACAACGCCTACGGCAACGGGCACCAATTCTTCATCGTGTACAAGGACACGGTCATTCCCCCGGATTCCGCCGGCGGGTACACGATCGTCGGCAAGGTGACGAGCGGCATGGATATCGTGACGAAGATCGCCCAGGCAGGTATTAATCCGGGTAGCAGCGCCACCGACGGCGCCCCTGTGGCACCTGTCACGATAGACTCGTTTTCTCTGAAGTAACCAGCCCGGGCCACGGTCCACGGCGCATTACCTTAGTAATCCCTCCAAGCGAAAGACTTTTAGCGGTGACAGACAGTCAGAAATCCGACGAAACTGCAGTAGTGGCCAACGACGAAGAAACCCAGGCTCCGGTAGCTGAGCAAACCGGCGGCGATCCAGCTGCCCCGGCAGAGCCCGCCGCCCCGGTAGCCGACGCCGCGGAGCCCGTAGCTGCCCAGGAAGAGCCCGCTGCCCCGGTAGCCGACGCTGCCGAACCCGCCGCCCCGGCAGAGCCCGCCGCCAGGCCTGCTTCTCCGGCGCCACGACCGGCCCTCTCGCATGCGCCTTCTCCCGCGGCGTTTGCTGCCCGCCCGAAAGCTTCAACCAGCGTGATTCCGGCGGCGCCGGCAGCCCAGCCTACGGCGGTGTCCCTGGCGGAAGCCGCCAAGTGGGGGCGCGCCGAGGGTGACGGCCATGTCTTCCTGACCATCGACGGCGAAGAGCAGCCGGTGGGACAGTACCCGGGAGTGAGCACCGACGAGGCGCTGGCGTACTTCGCCCGGAAGTACGACGACGTGGTTGCGCAGATCGTTTTGATGGAACACCGCGTCGAGTCCAAGGCCCCGGCCACGGACATGCAGAAGACGGTCGAGCACCTGCGCGAGCAGCTGGCCGAGCGCAACATGGTGGGAGACATCCGCACTGCGGAAGCCCGCCTGGATGCCCTCGCCGGACAGATTTCCGAACTGGAAAAGTCCGAGAAGGCTGCGCACGACGCCGCACGCTCCGCGGAACTCGCGGCACGCGAGGCGATCGTTGCCGAAGCAGAATCCATCGCGTCCCAGGATCCGTCCCAGGTCCAGTGGAAGACGTCCAGCGCCCGCATGAACGAACTCTTCGAGAGCTGGAAAACAGCCCAGAAGAACGGCATCCGGCTTGGACGAAGCAACGAGGACGCATTGTGGAAGCGATTCCGCTCGGCTCGTACCGTTTTTGACCGCCATCGCCGCGCCTACTTCTCCCAATTGGACAGCACCAACTCGGCCGCCAAGGTCGCCAAGGAACAGCTGATCGTCGAGGCCGAAGCACTCTCCAGTTCCACGGACTGGGGTTTCGCGGCGGGCGAATACCGCCGGCTCATGGACCAGTGGAAGGCTACGCCCCGCGCCAGCCGCAAGGACGACGACGCCCTCTGGCTCCGGTTCCGTGCCGCGCAGGATGTCTTCTTCAGCAACCGCCAGGCTGCCAACGACGAGATCGACCAGCAGTACACAGCGAACCTTTCCGTCAAGGAAGAACTCGTTGTCGAGGCCCAGGCCCTCCTGCCGATCACGGACCTCAATGCTGCCAAGAAGGCCCTGCAGTCCATCCGCGACCGCTGGGAAGAAGCCGGAAAGGTCCCCCGCGCCGACATGGGCAGGATCGAAGCCGGCCTGCGCAAGGTTGAGGATGCCGTCCGCGAAGCCGAAGAGGATAAGTGGCGCCGGAGCAATCCGGAGACCAAGGCCCGTACCAACAGCGCCCTGTCGCAGCTTGAGGCTGCCATCGCCGGCCTGAGGGAAGACCTGGAAAAGGCAGAAAAGGCCGGAGACCAGCGCCGCATCAAGAATGCACGTGAGGCCCTCGAGGCCCGTGAGGCTTGGCTTGACCAGATCCAGCGCTCGGCCAGCGATCTCGCCTAGCAGTAAGGGCTGACTGTCCTAACTGAGCTGACAGGCCCCGTCCCGGTTATCCACATAACCAGGCCGGGGCCTGTTCCCGTTGCGGCGGCCACGCGATGATTGCTGAATGGCCCCAGGACTCCCGCCCCCGCAACAACAGGACTTCCTTTCCCAGGAGCTGTACGCGCCTAGCCCGATGTTCACGTGGGCTGAGCTTCAATCGATGGCCGCGGACGGGGTGCTCACCCCGCTGTACGAGAAGAGCTTCACTCCTCCCGGGCTGGATGTCACGCCGAGACTCCGCGCCCGCGCGGCGGCCCTGGTGGTTCCGGATCGTATTCGCAGGAAGGTCATTGCGGGCCGCATGACGGCGGCATGGATCTACGGTTGCGCGGATGCCCCTGAGAGGCTTTCGCTCCTGGTGGACGCCAAACACCGCATTTCGAGCCTGCGCTCGGCCCGCGGCTGCATTCTGCACGAAGTCCGCTTGGGCCAACTGGACGTGGTCAGTATCGGCGGGCTGCTCGTGACCAGTCCCCTGCGGACGGCCGTGGATGTGGCCCTGCACGTCGAAGCCAGCAGGGCCGTGCCCGCGCTGCGAATGATGCTCTCCCAGGACGAGTTGGGTGTGCGGTTGCGGCTCTTGACCCTCGCGGTGGAGGCGTCCGCGAGGGTGCCCCACAAGAAGGCTGCCTTGCGCAAGCTCGCCGCCCTGGGTCCGACCGCCGACGCGCGAACGACCAGTGCATTCCCACCGGAGGCGGCGGCCTGAGTTGCTTCGGCTCAGCTCCTCCTGCGGTTGCCCGTGGTCCTGTAGACATCGAAGACGCCGTCGATCCTGCGCACGGCACTGAGCACGTGGTGCAGGTACTTCGGATCGCCCATTTCGAAAGCGAAGCGGGAGATGGCTACCCGGTCGCTGGACGTGTGCACGGAAGCAGCCAGGATGTTGACGTGGTTTTCCGACAGCACGCGGGTGACATCTGAGAGCAACGACTTCCGGTCCAGTGCTTCCACCTGGATCTCAACCAGGAAGACGCTGGACTGGGTTGGAGCCCATTCAACCTCGACGATGCGATCGGGCTGGTCACGGAGATCCGAGACATTCGTACAGTCCGTGCGGTGTACCGACACGCCCGAGCCCCGCGTCACGAATCCGAGGATCGGATCGGGCGGTACAGGCGTGCAGCAGCGGGCCAGCTTCACCCAGACGTCCCCTACACCCCGGACAATGACGCCGGAGTCCGAGTACCGGGTCTTCTGGAGTTGCGAGGGAATACTGACTTCGTCCAGGTCCTCATCGGGCGTTTCATGGCCGCCAAGGTGCTCCATGAGCTTTTCCATGACGGACTGAGCCGAAGTATGGCCATCGCCCACACCGGCATACAGGCCGGAAATGTCGACGTAGTGGAACTCCTCCGCCACCGTGGACAGGGCGTCATGCGTCATGAGCCGTTGCAGGGGCAGGTTCTGCTTACGCATGGCCCGTGTCAGCTGGTCCTTGCCGCGCTCGATGGCCTCTTCGCGGCGTTCCTTGCTGAACCATTGCCGGATCTTGTTGCGTGCCCGGGCGCTCTTGACGAAGTGCTGCCAGTCCTGGCTCGGTCCAGCGCCCTCGGCCTTGGAGGTGAAGATCTCCACCCAGTCGCCGTGGTTGAGCTCGCTGTTGAGCGGAACCAGCTTGCCGTTGACGCGCGCACCGATGGTCCGGTGACCTACTTCGGTGTGCACCGCGTAAGCGAAGTCCACCGGCGTCGATCCTGCGGGAAGGGCCATGACCTCGCCCTTGGGGGTGAAGACGAACACTTCCCGGGCATTGATCTCAAAACGCAGCGAGTCCAGGAATTCGCCCGGATCCGACGTTTCCTGCTGCCAGTCAACCAAGGAACGCAACCATCCCATGTCGCCGTCCTTGGGACTCCCCGGGCCTACGGCGGTCCGGTTGGGCTGGTCCTTGTACTTCCAGTGCGCAGCCACGCCATACTCGGCCCTGCGGTGCATTTCGTGGGTACGGATCTGGATCTCGACCGGCTTGCCCCCGGGCCCGATGACGGTGGTGTGCAAGGACTGGTACATGTTGAACTTCGGCATGGCGATGTAGTCCTTGAACCGCCCCGGCAGGGGGTTCCAGCGCGAATGCAAGGTGCCAAGGGCCGCGTAACAGTCTCGGACGGAGTCCACGAGGACGCGCACGCCCATGAGGTCGTTGATGTCGTCGAAGTCCTTGTCCCGGACGATCATCTTCTGGT
This sequence comes from Arthrobacter sp. KNU-44, assembly GCF_051843155.1. Taxonomy (NCBI): domain Bacteria; kingdom Bacillati; phylum Actinomycetota; class Actinomycetes; order Micrococcales; family Micrococcaceae; genus Arthrobacter; species Arthrobacter sp. KNU-44. Next base: position 4,365,508 of record NZ_JBPXNG010000002.1, on the reverse strand, counting down.
AGATCGAGTAGTAATGCTTGGGGCGTCCCGTGATGGTGGCCTTGATGCGGGCGACGCGCAGGTCTTCGGCAATCTGGTTGCGGATGACGCTCAGGCTCTTCTCCCGCTCCGGAGTGCGGTCTCCCACCATCCGGACGATCTCTTCATACACCTTCGGGTACAAGGCGGCGAAGGAGAGATCCTCGAGTTCCCATTTGATGGTGTTCATGCCGAGGCGGTGGGCCAGCGGCGCAAAGATCTCAAGCGTTTCGCGTGCTTTGCGTGCGGATGATTCGGCGGAAACAAACCGCCACGTACGGGCATTGTGCAGCCGGTCCGCAAGCTTGATCATGAGCACCCGGATGTCCTTGGCCATGGCCACAACCATCTTGCGGACAGTCTCGGACTGTGCGGCCTCACCGAATTGGACCTTGTCCAGCTTGGTGACGCCGTCCACGAGCATCGCGACCTCCGGGCCGAAATCGCGCGTCAGGTCAGCGAGCGTGTAGGGAGTGTCCTCCACGGTGTCGTGCAGGAGCGCAGCTGCCAGGGTTGTGCCGGTGAGCCCCAATTCAGCCAGGATCGTGGCCACTGCCACGGGGTGGGTGATGTACGGATCGCCGCTCTTCCGCTTCTGCCCCTGATGGCTTCGCTCGGCCACGGTGAAGGCCCGCTGGATGAGATCGAGGTCTTCCTTGGGGTTGTTTGCCCTGACGGTCCGAAGGAGCGGCTCGAGGATGGGCGAATAGGTGCTCGTGCCTCGTCCAGTCAGTTTCGCCAGCCTGGAGCGCGTCCGCTCGCGCCGTCCGGGGAACGTCGGGCGCACGCCCGGGCTGTCCACGGGCACACCATCCACGGTGCTTCCCGTAGCTGCAGTTGCGGTGCCGGGCACGCGGCTCAGGCCGTCCTCTCCGCCCGCCGGCAGCGCCGACGTCGTACGTTCCTCCACAAAAGCACCTCTCACGACTGACTTAATTCTCCCAGTCTATTCCCGCCGGTGACCTGTCCAAGAACCGGTACCCAGATGACGGAGCCGGGAACGGAAAGGGCCGGCCACCGCCTTTCAGCGGTGGCCGGCCCTTCAGGAGGAAACCAGGCTAAACAGCGGCGGCTTCCGAGTTCGTGCTGGCAGCTGCCGCGCGTCGAGTAGCTACCTTCTTGGCCTGCTTCTGCAACTCGGGTTCGCTCTGGCGCAGCCAGGCGTAGAGCGGAGCCGCGATGAAGATCGTGGCCGCGGTACCGATCAGGATGCCGACGAACAACGCGAGGGACAGGTCGCGCAGCGTGCCGGCGCCCAACAATCCAGCACCGATGAAGAGAATCGCGGCGACGGGCAAGACTGCCACCATCATGGTGTTGATGGAGCGCACCAGGGTCTGGTTGACGGCAAGGTTGACCTCTTCGGCGAAAGTGCGCCGGCTGGAGGTGGTGATGTCCGAGGTGTTTTCACGGATTTTGTCGAAAACCACCACGGTGTCGTAAAGCGAGTAGCTGAGAACCGTCAGGAAGCCGATGATGGCCGACGGGGTCACCTCGAAGTCGCTCAAGGAGTAGATACCGGCCGTGCAGAACATCGTGACCAGCATGCCCGCAAGGGCAGAGACCGACATCTTCCAGGTACGGAAGTACAAAGCCATCAAAAGAGCTGCCAGGCCTACGAACACCGCGAGGCCGATCAGCGCCTGCTTGGTGACATCCTGCCCCCAGGTGGGGCCGATGAAGGTAGAGGTGACCTGGTTTTCGGTGACGCCGTAGGCCTTTGCAAGATCCGTTTTGATCTTGATGGTCTGGTCATCGCTGAGTTTGTCGGTCTGGATACGCATGGTGCTGCCGGCGACGTTGGCAACCCGCGGAACGGCACCGGAAACGACGTCGTGGACTGCCTTTTCGCCTACCGCGGAATCGGTGGTCTTCACGTTGGACACCGTGAACTCGGAACCGCCCCTGAAGTCGATTCCAAGGTTGTAGCCGCCTTTGACGACCGGAAGGAGGATGGAGATCGCCACCGCCACTGCGGCGATGATGAACCAGATCTTCTTGCTGGATACGAAGTTGTAAGAGCGCTTGCCCGTGTAGAGCTCGTTACCGAACTTTGCGAAGCTCGTGGTCATTACTTCTCCTCCTGGGTGCCGTTGGAAGAACCAGTGAGCTGAGCTTGCTTCTCGGCAAGCCGGCGTTCGGCGATGGTCATGCGGCGCTCGGCTTCAGCGGCTGCACCGGTGTTACGGGCGCGCACGACGGCGGGCTTCTCAGTTGGCGTGCGGAGCCTGCCGGCACCGCGGTACAGCGGCACGGCGCCCAGGCGCTCAGGGTCGAGGCCCGAGAAGCGGTGACCTTCCCCGAAGAACTTGGTCCGGGACAGCACCTGGAGCGTGGGGTGCGTGAACATGAACACGACCAGGAGGTCGGCCAACGCGGTGAGGCCAAGGGTGAAGGCGAAGCCGCGGACGTTTCCAACAGCGACGAAGTACAACACCAAGGCAGCGAGCAGGTTGACGGCCTTGGACGCAAGCACCGTTCGCTTGGCGCGCTTCCAACCATTTGCGACGGCGGACACGAGGCCCTTGCCCTCACGAAGTTCGTCGCGGATGCGTTCGAAGTACACGATAAAGGAGTCGGCTGTTTGACCAATGGCCACGATGAGACCGGCCACGCCGGCCAGGGACAGCCGGTAGTTTTCAGTCCAGCCAAGGATCGCGATGGCGAGGTACGTGAGTCCGCCGGCCACCACGAGGGAGAGGATGGTGACGAAGCCCAGGGCCCGGTACTGGAAGAGGGAATAGACCACCACGAGCAGGAGCCCGATCACACCGGCCATCAGGCCCAGACGAAGCTGCTCGCCACCGAGGGTGGCGGAAATCTGTTCCTCGGACTGGATATCGAAGCTGATGGGCAAAGCGCCGTAGCGGAGCTGGTCCGACAAGGCCCGCGCGGAGGCTTGCGTGAAGTTACCGGTGATCTGCGGCTTGCCATCGGTGATGACGGCGAGGGAACGCGGCGCGGAAATGACCTGGTCATCCAGGACGATGGCGAACTGGGCCTTGGGGTCGTTGCCGCCCTGTGCCTGGGATGCCACGTAGAACTGGTTGAGCCTCTGGGTAACGTCCTTGAAGGTCTTGGTGGCGTTGGCATCGAACGTGATCGTCACACCCCACGCATTGGTAACCGAGCCCTGTGCGCCCTGGACGGGATCGAAGGAGGACGAAACGATGTCCTGGCCCTTCACCTCGACCGGGCCAAGGATGTACTTAACGGCAGGAGTCTTGGCCGTTGCCGGCTCGCAGGTCACCAGCGGCTTGGCCGGATCCGACCGCGGCTGCTTGTCCTGGGCCGGATTGACGCAATCCAGGGCTTCGAAGGCCTTGTAGACGTCCGCTGTCACCCAGTTGTTGTCGCTGGCGTTGGCCGGCGCAGCCGTGGGCTTGGGCAGGCTCGCATCAGGCGTGCGCGATGCCACCGGAACGGCCGCAGGGTCTCCGGCCGTGATCACCGGGCGGAAGTTCATGTCGGCAGATGCCTGGATCAGGGCGCGGGTTTCCGAACTTGGCGTCCCAGGAAGGCTCACCACGACGTTACGGCCGGACTGCGTGGTGATTTCCGCTTCGGCGACACCGGAGCTGTCAACGCGTTGGCGGATAATCGCGACGGCCTGGTTCAACTGTTCTTCGTTGATGCCGGTTGATCCTTCGACCTTGGGTGCGAGAATCATTTGCGTGCCGCCCTCAAGGTCAAGCGCGAGCTTTGGGGCCCAGCTGGCGTGACCTGTGATGACGCCGCCACCGAGGACTGCTGTCAGTACAGCGAATATTGCGACAAGCCAGATCAGCACCCTGCGGGCTGCATTTTTGTGGCCGGTTCGTGCCATGTTCGATCTTCCTGTTGATGACGGAACAGCCGCCGACCTGCACGGGAGCGCAGGCCGGCGGCGATTCATTGCCGTAGAACTATTCCCGCCTGTTGAGCGGGTACGGGCTAGTTGTCCTTCTTGCCCTCGTCGTTGAGGCGCTTGAGGGTTTCGTCCGGGGTCTCCGCGGATGCCGATGCATCGGCGTCCGCGGCCGTCAGCGACGACGCGTCGTCCGGCACGTCCACTGCGGCCTCCTCGACGGGCTCAACGATCTTGGTAACGGCCTGGCGGTGCACGGTGGCGAGGTTGCCCGGAGACAGTTCAAGGACAACCTTGTTCTCAGCGTCATCCATCGAAACGATTCGGCCGAACAGTCCGAAACTGGTCATGACGTCAACGCCGGGGGCAAACTGGGACTGCAGCTTGGCCTGCTGTTGCTGCGTCTTCTTGTTGCGGCGGAACATCATGAAGATGAAGACGCCGAGCATGGCGAACAGCAGGATTGTCATTGGATCCACAGGGAAGTTCCGTTCTTTACTTACGTTTTTGGTTTCACGGCCATGTCTGCCCGGTGGATCCGGCAGCCGTGGAGCTTTCGCCCACCTGGCCGCACAATGCTCCGACGGGCGGGCACAGAACCAAGGACTCGAACGTGCCGAGTGTCATACCAGTCTAGAGGGTTAAGCTGAATGGATCGTGCTATCGGCCGGTGTCGATGCTTTCCGCCCCGTTTTCGCTGTCTTCGAACAACGCCAGCGGGTCCTGCCCGAACACTCCTGGCGGAACCGCATAACCAAGGTGGGTCCAGGCGGACGCCATGGCAATCCTGCCGCGCGGCGTCCGTCCCAGAAGGCCTTCGCGCACCAGGTACGGCTCAGCGACAGTCTCGACGGTCTCGGGTTCCTCCCCGACGGCGATCGCGAGGGTGGACAGCCCCACGGGGCCACCGTTGAACTTGAGGATCAGCGCCTCCAATACGGCACGGTCCAGGCGATCCAAGCCACGCTCATCTACCTCATACATGTCCAGCGCAGCGGAGGCGGCACGGGCATCGATCTGCTCGATGCCGTGGACCAAAGCCCAGTCCCGGACACGGCGCAGCAGCCGGTTGGCGATACGAGGAGTTCCACGGGAACGGCCCGCGATCTCGCTGAACCCGGCCGAGTTGACCTTCAGGTCAAGCAATCCGGCCGAGCGACGCAGAACCAATTCAAGCTCCGCTACGGAATAGAACTCCAAGTGCCCGGTGAAACCAAAGCGGTCACGCAGCGGACCAGGCAAAAGCCCGGCCCGCGTGGTGGCGCCAACGAGGGTGAATGGCGGCAGCTCAAGCGGAATGGCCGTGGCGCCCGCGCCCTTGCCCACCACGATGTCCACCCGGAAGTCTTCCATCGCCATGTACAGCATTTCCTCGGCGGGCCGGGACATCCGGTGGATTTCGTCGAGGAAGAGCACTTCGCCCTCCGAAAGCGAGGAGAGGATGGCCGCGAGGTCTCCGGCGTGCTGGATTGCCGGCCCGCTGCTGATGCGCAAGGGAGCGTTCATCTCGGCGGCGATGATCATGGAGAGCGTGGTCTTCCCCAGTCCCGGGGGGCCCGAAAGCAGGACGTGGTCCGCGCTGCGGCCACGCATCCTTGAGGCCTCCAGCACGAGCGAGAGTTGCTTGCGGACGCGGTGCTGGCCTACGAAGTCGTGGAGGTTCTTCGGGCGCAGTGCGGCCTCGATGATGCGCTCTTCGGGTTCCTCTCCCCCGGTAACGAGGGACTGCTCAGCCACGGCTGCCTACCCGGTTTCCAGCGCGTGCGCCGTCCTGCCCCAGCCAGCGAAGTGTTGCCCGCAGGATCTGGGCCACGTTGCCGGCGTCGGCAAGTTCCGGGGAATCGGCCATTGCCTTGTCGATACTGCCGGCGGCGTCCTTCTCCGACCAGCCGAGGCTGGTCATTGCGGCCACCACCTGCGGCTTCCAGACCGACTCGGCCGCGACCGCGGGTGCAGCCCCCGGAGCGGTGCCGTGAGGAACGAGTTTGCCCGCAAGCTCCAGGACGATCCTGCCGGCCACCTTCGGCCCGATGCCGGGGACCTTGGTGAATGACTTTGTGTCACCGGAATGGGCGGCCACCCGGATCGCTTCGGGCTCATGGACGGCCAGGACCGCGAGGGCCAGGCGCGGCCCCACCCCGCTCACGCTGAGAAGGACATCGAATACTTCGCGCTCGTCATCGTTCGAGAATCCAAAGAGCGTCAGGGAGTCCTCCCGGACGATCAATGAAGTGAACAGCTTCGCTTCCTCGCCGACATGCAGGTGGCTGAGGGTTTGGGGCGTGGCGTAGACGCTCATACCGGCACCGTTGAGATCGATGACGGCCGTGGAGAGACTGACGTGTGCCACGGTTCCGCGGAGAAAACTGATCAAGACCCGGCTCCTGAAGTACTGCCCCGTGCATGCTGCGCTGCGGGCTATCCGAACATATCTACGAATACCCTAGCAAGGGCCACCGACATTTACCGGCCGCGGCGCGCTTTCGCTTCGGCTTCAGCCCAGGCCCGCTGGGCGGGTGTCAATGCACTGCTCCCCGGTCCGGTGGTGGCAACCGCGGCACCGCTGCCGGCCCGCCACGCGTGCGTGACGGCGAGGGCCAACGCGTCCGCGGCGTCGGCCGGGCGCGGCGGGGCGTCAAGACGAAGGATCTTGGTGATGAGTTTTGTCACCGCTTCTTTGTTGGAGGTGCCGCTACCCGTGACGGCAGCTTTGACCTCCGACGGCGTGTGGAGCGCCACCGGGATGCCCCGCCGCGCAGCGGCCGCAATGACCACGCCGGACGCCTGGGCGACGCCCATGACGGTACTGACGTTCAACTGGGAGAAGACCCGTTCGACCGCGAGAACGTCGGGTTTGTACAGGTCCAGCCATTCGTCGATGGCCTTGGCGATGACCAGCAATCGCTGGTCCAATGATTGTTCCGGGGAGGTTCCCACGACGCAGACGGCGACCATGGTGGCGCGCCGGTTCCGTTCGACGTCGACCACTCCGATGCCGCAACGGGTGAGGCCCGGATCGACTCCCAATACGCGAAGAGTCAAGTCCGGGCCTCCCTGTTTGTTATGAAGCTGTGTTGCAAGTGGGCGCTACTCGGCTTCGAGCGCAGCCTGGACTTCCTCGCTCATGTCCGCGTTGGTGTACACGTTCTGGACGTCGTCGAGATCCTCAAGGGCGTCGACGAGCTTCATGAACTTCTTGGCACCGTCGAGGTCCAACGGCACCTGCATGGACGGGACGAACTCAGCTTCGTCCGTCTCGTATTCGATGCCGGCATCCTTGAGGGCTTCGCGGATGGCCTGGAGATCAGTGGGCTCCGAGTGGATTTCCCAGTTCTCGCCGTTGTCCTTGACTTCTTCGGCGCCGGCGTCGAGTACGGCCATCAGGATGTCGTCTTCGCTGAGCCCGTTCTTGGGCAGGTTGACGACGCCCTTGCGGGTGAAGAGGTAGCTCACCGAGCCGGGGTCGGCAATGGTGCCCCCGTTGCGGGAGATCGCCAGCCGGACCTCGGAGGCGGCACGGTTCTTGTTGTCCGTGAGGCACTCGATCAGGAGGGCGGAACCCTGCGGGCCCCGGGCTTCGTACATGATTTCCGTGTAGTCGACCACTTCGCCGGTCAGGCCGGCTCCGCGCTTGATGGCGCGGTCGATGTTGTCGGCGGGGACCGACGTCTTCTTCGCTTTGGTGACAGCCAGTTCCAGGCTGGGGTTGCCGGCAAGGTCCGGTCCGCCCATGCGGGCCGCGACTTCGATGTTCTTGATCAGTTTGGCGAACGACTTGGCCCTGCGGCTATCGAGGATGGCCTTCTTGTGCTTGGTCGTCGCCCATTTGGAGTGGCCTGACATGCTTTAAACTTCCCCTCTGATCATTCGAATAAACAATTCATGCACGCGCTTCTCCCCAGTCACTTCCGGGTGGAAGGAGGTGGCCAGCAACCGACCTGAGCGCACTGCAACAATTCTAGCCAACCCGTGCAAAGTGTCCGTGTGGGTGGCTTTTCCCGGTTCCACCTGGGCAAGGATTTCGACGCCGGGACCAACGCGTTCCACCCACGGTCCACGGATGAACACGGCGTGGACGGGGTCGACGCCGGATTCGCCGGCGCTGAACTCAAGGCCTTTGAAGTCAAGGTCGGTTTCGAAAGACTCGCGCTGACGGCCGAAGGCGTTGCGACGGACCGTGATGTCCAATCCACCGAAAGTCTGCTGCGGATTCCCGGCGAGGTCCGTGGCGGGATCGGCGATGTCGTCCGCTAGCAGGATCATGCCGGCGCAGGATCCATAGACCGGCAGGCCGGACGCAATCTGCTTGCGGATGGGATCGGCGAGTTCAAAGATGCGCGCCAGCTTGTCGATGGTGGTCGACTCGCCGCCGGGAATGATGAGGCCGTCAATGTCGTCGAGTTCCGCCGGACGCCGGATGCCGACGCCGGTGGCACCGGCCGCTTCGACGGCGTGGATGTGCTCACGAAAATCGCCTTGTAGTGCGAGGACGCCGATGCGCAGGCCCGAGCCCACGCTTGATGACGCCTCGGAAGGGGGATTGGTCATTCGACCATCATAATGCGCTGCCACTGCCGGGCTCGCCCCGGGAATCCGATGGCAGGCTTACGGCACGTGGTTTATGCACCAACTGGGATATATTACAGAGCATGTTTTCGTTCACCGTTCCACTCGGCAAGCTGGTCCGTGCTGTGTCCCGGCTGCGCGGCGGGGGTTCGGCTTTGCCCGGCCTCGTGGTCGAGAAAATCGACCCAGGCTTCATGCAAAGGACGCTGTCCTCGCTCCCCCACGGCGTGGCGGTTGTGAGCGGAACCAACGGCAAGACCACCACCACCAAAATGGTGGTGGAGCTCTTGGAAAGCCAGGGCCTGAAGGTCTTCACCAACCGGACAGGCAGCAACTTCACCCGCGGCGTCGCAGCTGCGCTCCTCGGTGAAGTGGACTGGCGCGGAAGGCTGGACGCCGACGTCGCGGTCTTGGAACTCGACGAAGCACATGCCGTGCACTTCGTGAACAAAGTGCCGCCGCGCTACTGCCTCCTCCTCAACGTCCTGCGCGACCAGCTGGACCGTTTCGGCGAAATCGACGCCACCGCGATGCTTCTCCAGCGCATCGCCGAGCGCACCACCGGCACCGTGGTCCTGAACCGCGAGGACCCCCGGGTCGCCCGCATTGCAGGGGCCGTGAGCGGCCCCGAGGTGCTCTACTTCGGATTGGACGAATCGCTCCGAAGCACCTTCCCGAACGACGACGACATGCGGGCCGCGGCTCCGGGAACCAGCCCCGTCGGTGACGTTCCCGACTCCCCGGCGGCCGACGTCGTGCTCCGCCGCGTCGGTACCGACGACGCCGACTTCGAGTTCGACGGAACCCGAGTGGCGACCCACATGAAACTCCGCGGCGTCTACAACATCTTCAATGCCGCCGCCGCATTGGTGCTCGCCAGGAGCATCACCGGAGCAAGCGGAAGGCCTGGCGATGCCGCCAAGCTGGTCAAGGCACTCTCGGAGGTGGCTCCGGCCTTTGGCCGCGGGGAGAGCCTGACGGTGGATGGCCAGCCCCTCGAGTTGGTCCTGGTGAAGAACCCGAGCGGTTTCCGCCTGGGCCTGAAGTCATTCCCGGCGAAGGGCTACGCGTCCATGATCGCCATCAACGACAACTATGCCGACGGCCGCGACATGTCCTGGCTCTGGGACGTTGAATTCGATTCCCTGCGCGAGGACGGCGTCGAGGTCCTGACCGGTGTCCGTGCCTACGACATGGCGCTGCGCCTCCAGTACGACGAGGTCCGTTTCGGTTCAGTGGACACGGACATCCCTGCGGCGTTGGCTGAATTCATCCGAGGGTCGGCGGGCAAGCCTAAACGCGTGTTCTGCACCTACACCGCGATGTTGGCCATCCGGCGCGAACTCTCCAAAATCACCACAGTAGAGGTGGTCTCATGACCCCGGCCGAAGACACCGCCCTCCACGCCAGCAAGGGCACCGTCCGGGTCCTCCAGCTGTATCCCCGTGACATGAACATCTACGGCGACTGGGGCAATGCCCTCGTCCTGCGGCAGCGCTTGCTCTGGCACGGATACACGCCTGAGCTCCTTGAATACAACGTGGGCGACGACTTCCCCGAAGATGTCGATCTCATTGTGGGCGGAGGTGGCCAGGACAGCGGCCAGGTAGTCATCCAGGACGATCTCCAGTCACGAGGCGAACAACTCCGCGAGATGGCCGAGGACGGAACGCCGATGCTGGTTATTTGCGGGCTTTACCAGCTTTTCGGCAAGTTCTTCAAGACGAAGAGCGGCCCTGTTATCCCCGGTATCGGCATCCTTGACGTCGAGACGGTCGGCACCGATGAACGCCTCATCGGAAACGTCACCCTGACCTCACCGGAATTCGGCGAAATCCTGGGCTATGAAAACCACAGCGGACAGACTTCCCTGGGTCCCGGCGTCGAGCCCCTCGGCACCGTGTCCAAGGGTGCCGGCAACAACAGCAAAGACAACCACGAAGGCGCCAGGCACCGGAATGTGGTTGCCAGCTATCTGCACGGTTCCTTGTTGCCCAAGAATCCGGCCATCGCCGACTTCCTGATCCGGACCGCCGTCGAACGCAAGTACGGTACCTTCGTCCCCGGAACGCCCGACGACGGCTATGCGCGCCTCGCGCGCGAGAATGCGGCGCGGCGGCCGCGCTAACCCGCGGGAAAGCGTTGTGGGCGGAGGCCCTGCATGAAAGGGTTGCTTCATGACGAACCCTCTCTTGGAGCCGAGTACCCTTCCCTTCGGATTGCCGCCCTTCGCAACGATCCAGGACAGCCACTACGCCGAAGCCGTGGACGCGGGACTCTCTGAGCACCTGGCCGAGATACAGGCCATCCTGGACAATCCGGAGCCTGCTTCCTTCGAAAACACGGCAGTTGCAATGGAGCGCTCCGGACGACAGCTGGAGCGGGCAGCGGCCTCCTTCTTCACACTGGTTTCTGCCGATGCCTCGGAGGCCATCCGCGAACTCGAAACCGAACTGTCTCCCCGTTTCGCGAGCCATCAGGACGCGGTCTACCTCAACCGTGGACTGTACGAGCGATTCGCAGCCGTAGACACCTCAGGACTTGACAATGAATCCATCCGGCTGGTGGAGGAATACCTCCGGGAATTCCGACAGTCGGGGATCCAGCTTGATCCGGCTGACCAGGAAAAGCTCAAGAGCCTCAATGCGGAACTCTCCCGTTTGGGAACGGAGTACGGGCAACGCGTCAAGGAAGCCATGAAGGCCGCTGCCCTCGTGGTGGATGACGCCACGGAGCTTGCCGGCCTGCCGGCGGACGACATCGCCAGCGCCGCCGAGGCAGCACGCTCTGCCGGACACGAAGGGAAATACCTCCTGACCCTCATTCAACCAAGCAACCAACCTGCTTTGGCTTCTTTGCAGAACCGTGAGCTCCGGCGCCGCCTCTATGAGGCATCCATTGCGAGGGGTAGCGACGGCGGCAGCCTGGACGTCATGGAGCTGGCGAAGGCGATGGTGCGTTTGAGGGCCGAGAAGGCGACACTTCTCGGGTTCGGCAACTACGCCGAACTGGTCATGGACCGCCAGACCGCCCCCGATTTCGCGGCCGTGCAGGCGATGCTGAACCGGCTTGCTCCTGCCGCCATCCGCAACGCCGACGCCGAAGCGGGCGCCTTGGCGGAGAGCGCGGGGCACCCGCTGGAAGCCTGGGACTGGGCGTACTACTCCTCGAACGTCCGCCGGGAGCGCTACGAGGTGGACGAACAGCAGCTACGGCCCTATTTCGAATTGGACCGAGTGCTGGTGGACGGCGTGTTTTTCGCAGCCACGAGCCTCTTCGGTATTACTTTCCACGAGCGGAAGGACCTTGAGGGGTACCACCCCGATGTCCGCGTCTGGGAGGTGCGGAACGAGGACGGCTCCGAGCTTGCCCTTTTCCTGGGCGACTACTACGCGCGGGACTCCAAACGCGGCGGCGCCTGGATGAATTCGCTCGTCGAACAATCAGCGCTCCTGGGTACCAAGGCGGTGGTGATCAACAACCTGAACATCTCCAAACCGCCGGCCGGAGAACCCACCTTGCTCACCCTGGACGAAGTCAGGACCATGTTCCACGAGTTCGGCCATGCCTTGCACGGACTCTTCTCCAACGTCACGTATCCACGATTCTCCGGAACCTCGGTCCCACGGGACTTCGTGGAGTATCCGTCGCAGGTCAACGAGATGTGGATCATGTGGCCCGAGATCATCGGCAACTACGCGCGCCACTACGCCACCGGCGAGCCACTCCCACAGGACATCATCGATCGCCTCAACGAGTCCAAGCTCTGGGGCGAAGGTTTCGCCACCACGGAATACCTCGGAGCCGCCCTGTTGGACCTGGCCTGGCACGTGCTGGACGTAGACGGAGTCCCTCAGGATGCCCAGGATTTCGAGGCCAAGGCACTGGCCGCGGCAGGCGTGGCCCACTCCCTCATACCTCCCCGGTACCGCACGGGGTACTTCCAGCACATCTTCGCCGGGGATTACTACGCAGCCGGGTACTACTCCTACATCTGGAGTGAAGTGCTCGACGCGGAAACGGTGGACTGGTTCACGGAAAACGGCGGGCTCCTGCGCGAGAACGGCGAACGATTCCGTTCCGAACTGCTCTCCCGCGGAAACAGCCGGGATCCGCTGGAATCCTTCCGCACCCTCCGGGGCCGCGAAGCGTCCCTCGAGCCCCTCCTGAAGCGCCGCGGGCTCGAATAACCAGCGGGCAGACCCAACTAGCTCGCAGTTGTTGTCGTTATGGAGCCTCATAACGACAACAACTGCTAGTTACTTGGGTTAACGCGCGACGGCGGCCGGTCACCACGAAAGGTGACCGGCCGCCGTCGTAGTTAGCCAGAGCGGAAGGCTCATGGACTCAGAGCACCGGACGGTGTGATCCGGCAGCGCGTTCGACTGCTGCTCCACAAACTCGGCGCCGAGGCGCCTCCTCCATGGAGCCTCTGCAGTCTCTCTTAGCACGCCGAGGATCAGCGCCGTCCGGCGCACCAACATAGCGCGCCGGCTTAAGACCTACTACCAGCCGCGCTCGGCAAGGCGGTGCGGCTCGGGGATTTCCTCGACGTTGATGCCGACCATGGCTTCGCCCAGGCCTCGGGAGACCTTGGCGATGACGTCGGGGTCGTCGAAGAAGGTGGTGGCCTTTACGACGGCGGCGGCACGCTGGGCCGGGTTGCCGGACTTGAAGATGCCCGAACCGACGAACACGCCGTCCGCGCCGAGCTGCATCATCATGGCAGCGTCGGCCGGGGTGGCGATACCGCCGGCGGTGAACAGGACAACGGGAAGCTTGCCGGTCGCGGCGACTTCCTTGACGAGTTCGTACGGGGCCTGCAGTTCCTTGGCGGCGACGTAGAGCTCGTCCTCGGGAAGCGTTGAGAGGCGGAGGATCTCGGCGCGGATCTGGCGCATGTGGGTGGTGGCGTTGGAGACGTCGCCTGTGCCGGCCTCGCCCTTGGAGCGGATCATGGCCGCGCCCTCGTTGATGCGGCGCAGCGCCTCGCCGAGGTTGGTGGCACCGCAGACGAAGGGAACCGTGAAGTTCCACTTGTCGATGTGGTGGGTGTAGTCGGCCGGGGTCAGGACCTCGGACTCGTCGATGTAGTCCACGCCGAGGGACTGCAGGACCTGTGCCTCGACGAAGTGGCCGATGCGGGCCTTGGCCATGACGGGGATGGAGACGGCGGCGATGATCGCATCGATCATGTCCGGATCCGACATGCGGGACACGCCGCCCTGGGCGCGGATGTCGGCGGGAACGCGCTCGAGCGCCATGACAGCCACGGCACCGGCATCTTCGGCGATGCGGGCCTGCTCGACGTTGACGACGTCCATGATGACGCCGCCCTTGAGCATCTCGGCCATACCGCGCTTGACGCGGTTGCTGCCCGTAACGCTGGCTGCGGACGAACCGGCTTCGTTGCTTACATCAGGTGTAGACACAAAAACCCCTATGGGTAGATAGAAGACCTTGGCCGGGGCGCAGGCGGACAGGGGCCACACACAGCGCGCCGGATTTCCAGGTCACATTGACCAAGTAACTTCAATACTAGTCCCCTGCGCTGTGCCCGTCGTACTTGATTACCGGCCTTGGCCACCCGGTCCTGCCGGCACCGGCGGGCGTCGCTCACCCGCTGTCATGACTTCCGCGCGTCGCGATACTTCAGGTACCCATTTACGGCATCAGATTCGTCGCCGTGGCGAAGGCGCGGGAATCCGTCTTCGGCAATGGTGAGTGCGTCACCGGCCCGGTCGCTGAGGCGATCCGGGTTCATTGGGACCTCAACACCTGATTTTTGGGACCTGTTTTCCTTGTTTCGCTTTGCGCGACGTCGATTGGCAGCGCAGGGGCTAAAAAAGTCAGACCCCCGTGACAGGGTTTATTCATGGAAGGCATCGGTCAACTCGTGGCACGTCGGGCAGCCCCGCCCGATGGCGGGATCGCGGCGCCGGGACGGCTGTCCCGCCGCCTGAAGCCCGTCCCTGCCTGGCATGCCGGGCAGCAAAACCCGGCCGCGCTGTCCCCGCGAGCCGCGCTGTCCCCCGCGAGTGGCCTTGATCTGGCGGTGGCGGCGATGGATGCGCTGCGCTCAACCGCTCTCGCCGACGCCCGCGTGCTGGCTTTCTCCGAAGCCGCCGATTTCGCCGGCAAGGTCGAGGAGATCTCCCGGACGGTCGAGTTTCTGCAGCTCGTCGCAGCCCAGGCCGTGGAACGGACCCGGCGCGAAGCCCAGGCGGCATGGCAGGCATCCCCGGCGCCGGGGTGGCGGACCGGCTGGACCGAACCCACCGCAGCCGACACCGCAGCCGCACCGGTCGCGGGAACTGAAGCCGACACCGCAGCCGCACCGGTCGCGGGAGCAGCCGACGCGGTCGACGACGGGTACCGGAACGCGGCCGAATTCCTGCGGGCCAGGCTGCGGATCAGCATCGGCGAGGCCAGGCGCCGGCTTGTCCTGGCCTCCGGCGTGCTCCCGCAAACAGGGATCGCCGGACAGGACGTCCCCGCACGCCACGAACTCCTCGCCGAAGCCCTTTCCACGGCAGCCGTGCCGTCCCGATCGGCCACGATCGGCCACGATCATCAGCATGGCGCTGGACCAGGTGCGACACATCGCCGACGCGGACACCGCCCACCAGATGGAACACTCCCTCACCCGCACCGCAGTTGAGAGCGACCCCGATTTCGTGTCCCGGATGGCCAAACGCTGGGTCGACGCGATCGACCAGGACGGATCCGAACCCGGCGAGGAAGAACTACGCCATCGCCAAGGAGCGTTCATCCGCAAACCCCGCCGCGGACTGCACCACCTGGAAATCTTCGCCACCGCGGAACAATTTGAAACCCTCGCCACCGCCATGAACACCGCCGCCAACCCCCGCCTGCAGCCCAACGCCGCCGGCACAGGCACCGGCACAGGCACCGGCCCCGCCACCGGCCCCGACCTGGACCGCCGCTCCCGGGCACAGAAACTCCTCGACGGGCTCACCGGCGCCTGCGCAGTGGCCCTGGCCACCGGCGAACTGCCCGCCAACGGCGGCCTCCGGCCCCAGCTGATGGTGACCATCGACTACCGGGACCTCCTCGAACGCCTCGAACACGAATCCCCCGCCGCTCCAAGCCCCCGCCCGAGCAGCGGTGCGTCCACGTTCCAGGGCCCGGTCCACCCCGCGGTCATCCGCAAGATCGCCTGCGACGCGGACATCATCCCCGTCCTGCTCGGCAGCGATAGCCGCGTCCTGGACATCGGCCGCACCACCCGCATCTTCCCGCCCCACATCCGCAAAGCCATCATCGCCCGCGACCAAGGCTGCGC
Source organism: Arthrobacter sp. KNU-44 (assembly GCF_051843155.1). NCBI lineage: Bacteria > Bacillati > Actinomycetota > Actinomycetes > Micrococcales > Micrococcaceae > Arthrobacter > Arthrobacter sp. KNU-44. The sequence goes on along the minus strand of NZ_JBPXNG010000002.1, from coordinate 4,349,771 downwards.
CTTCCCCGACTGCACCATCCCCGCCCCCTGGTGCGAAGCCCACCACATCACCTACTGGTCCAACGGCGGCACCACGGGAACCGACAACGGCACCCTGCTATGCAGCCACCACCACCACGTCATCCACAAAGAACACTGGACCATCACCCTGGACACCGGCACGGCATGGTTCAAACCACCACCCCACCTCGACCCCCGCCAAACACCCCGACGCAACCACCACTTCCGACCCACCCGGACATAAGCCTGCCCGACAGGAAACGTGCCTGAACACGACAGGATGATCCCACCGCTTAAGCGGGCGTCCCGCCGTCGACGTCTGCCATCGCCTGTTCGCGGACGGCCGCCATCCTTTGGACGACGGTGACGGCCGTAGCGGCGGCGAGCATGACAAGGGTCACCAGCAAGACGACGGGAGGCAACCCGAGCCCGGTCAAGCCGGTGACGAGGAGCACAGAGATGAGCCGTTCCGCGCGCTCGGCTATGCCCACATTGGCGTAGAAGCCTAATGATTCAGCCTTGGCGCGGGCGTACGAAACCACCATCCCGAGCACCAAGCAGGCCAGGGAAGCGATAGCGATCGCACTGTTCCCGCCGCCCGTGAAGAACCAGATTGCGACGCCGGCGAAAATGGCGCCGTCTGCCAGCCGGTCCAGCGTGGAGTCGAGGAAGTTTCCCCAGGGGCCGCTGCGCCCCTGTTCCCTCGCCATGATTCCGTCCACGACGTCGGACAGCGCGAAAACGGCGATCAGCAGCGAACCCCACCAGAGCTGGCCCAGGGGGTAGAGAATCAGGGCACCGAGAACTACGCCGGCGGTCCCGACGACGGTGACGGCGTCGGGCGAGACCCCAACCCTGAGCAGGAACCGGGCAACGGGCGAGAACAGCCCGGTGAAAAACCCGCGGGCGTGCCGATTAAGCATCCGTCTCCCCGGAGAGATCCGACTCTTCCGGCCAGGCGTCGGCCACCTGCTGGCGAACCTCGTCAAGGGTCTGAGTGATGGCCTTCGTCTGAGCGATGATCGGGAAGAAGTTCCCGTCCCCACCCCAGCGAGGAACCACGTGCTGATGCAGGTGTGCGGCGATTCCCGCCCCGCCTGCCACGCCTTGGTTCATGCCCAGGTTGAAGCCGCTCGGGTTGGCCACCTTTCGCAGCACCCGCATAGCGGTCTGCGTGAGCTCTGCCATTTCCGCCGTTTCCTGCACTGTGATGTCCGTGTAGTCCGGAACGTGCCGGTAAGGACACACCAGCAAATGACCAGGGTTGTAAGGGAACAAATTGAGCACAACGTAGCACGTCTTGCCGCGCCGCACGATGAGGGATTCCTCGTCCGTGCGGCTCGGAGCTACACAGAACGGGCAGTCGTCCTGATTTTTGAACTGGTTCTGCCCGCCCTTGATGTAGGCAAGGCGGTGCGGAGTCCACAGGCGCTGGAAGGCATCAGGAACACCTGCCAGGCCGAAGTCGTCAGTCACTTCGGCATCGCCCGGATACTCAGCTGTCACGCCCGTGTTCTCCTGCACTATTTCCTGCCCCCCGCGTGTCCGACTCGTCAGCTCTCGCGGTTCTTGACGGCGTCCACAATTCTTCGGACGGCCTCGGCAACGGGCACACCGTTGTCCTGGCTGCCGTCGCGGAAGCGGAACGACACCGCGCCGGCCTCTGCGTCCTCTCCCCCTGCGATGAGGACGAAGGGAATCTTGTCCTTGCTCGCAGTGCGGATCTTCTTCGGGAAACGGTCTGAGGAAATGTCTACCTCGGCACGGATGCCAGCGGCCTTGAGCTGGCCGACGACGTCGAACATGTAGTCGTTGAACGCCTCCGCCACCGGAATGCCGACCACCTGCACGGGCGAGAGCCAAGCGGGGAAAGCCCCCGCGTAGTGTTCGGTCAGTACGCCCATGAAACGCTCAACCGAGCCGAACAAGGCACGGTGGATCATGACCGGACGCTGGCGGGTACCGTCGGCGGCCTGGAACTCCAGCTCGAACCTCTCAGGCAAGTTGAAGTCCAGCTGGATGGTGGACATCTGCCAGGTGCGGCCCAAAGCATCCTTCGCCTGCACGGAGATCTTGGGACCGTAGAACGCGGCTCCGCCCGGATCCGGGACCAGCTCCAGCCCCGAGGCCTCGGCTACTTCGGCCAAGGTCCGGGTGGCTTCCTCCCATGCGGCGTCCTCTCCAACGAACTTGTCTTCGTTCTTGGTGGACAGTTCAAGGTAGAAGTCGTCCAGGCCGTAGTCTTTGAGCAGGCCGAGGACGAAGTTCAAGGTTGTGGTCAGCTCGTCCTTCATCTGCTCGCGGGTGCAGTAGATGTGGGCGTCGTCCTGTGTCATGCCGCGCACGCGGGTCAGGCCGTGGACAACACCGGACTTCTCGTAGCGGTATACAGAGCCGAATTCGAAGAGCCGAAGGGGCAGTTCCCGGTAGGAGCGGCCGCGTGACCGGAAGATCAGGTTGTGCATGGGGCAGTTCATCGGCTTCAGGTAGTAGTCCTGGCCGGGCTTGCGTACGGTGCCGTCGTCGTTCAGTTCCGCGTCGATGTGCATCGCCGGGAACATGCCTTCCTTGTACCAGTCAAGGTGGCCGGAGACTTCGTAGAGGTGTCCCTTGGTGATGTGCGGGGTGTAGACGAACTCGTACCCGGCGTCGACGTGACGCTGGCGCGAATAGTCCTCCATCGCCTTGCGGATGATGCCGCCCTTGGGGTGGAACACCGGCAGGCCGGAGCCCAGCTCATCCGGGAAGGAAAACAGGTCCAGCTCCGCGCCGAGCTTGCGGTGATCGCGGCGCTCGGCCTCGGCGATGCGCTCCTGGTATGCCTTCAGCGCGTCCTTGGTGGGCCAGGCTGTGCCGTAGATGCGCTGCAGCTGCTGGTTGTTCTGGTTGCCCAGCCAGTATGCCGCCGAGGAGCGGGTCAGCGCGAAGGCGTTGGAGATCAGCTTGGTGTTGGGCAAGTGCGGGCCGCGGCAAAGATCGCACCAGACGCTGTCACCGCTCTTGCGGTCCACGTTGTCGTAGATGGTGATGTCCCCGGCGCCCACCTCGACGTTGACGCCCTCGCCGGCGTCGGCGGCGTCATTCTTCTTGCCCAGCAGTTCAAGCTTGTAGGGCTCGCCCTTCATGGCTTCGCGGGCTTCGTCTTCGGTGACGACGCGGCGCACGAACTTCTGGTTCTGGTTGATGATCTTTTGCATCATCTTCTCAAGCTGGCGCAAGTCTTCAGGAGTGAAGGGCTCGGCAACATCGAAGTCGAAGTAGAAGCCGTCTGTGATGTATGGGCCGATTCCGAGTTTGGCGTCCGGACGAAGCTGCTGCACAGCCTGGGCCATGACGTGCGCGGTTGAGTGACGCAGGACGTTAAGTCCGTCCGGCGAGTCGATGGTGATGCCATCAACCTGGGCACCCTCGGGCAGCACCTGGTCGAGGTCTTTGAGTTCGCCATCGACACGGGCCACTACGACGTCGCGGCGCTCAAAGAAGAGTTCCGCGCCGGTGGTCCCTTCCGTCACCTTGGTCTCTTCGCCATCGACGATGAGGGTGATCTGCTGGGCATCTGACACGGGTGTCTCCTATTCATTGATAAGGCTTCATAGCTTGTGGCGTACGGGGACCACAGCCAGCCATCGTCCATCGTATCCGCTCCGGCTGGGGCAGCCAAAGCAGGCGCGGGCGCGCCGTTTCGTGGGCTCCAGACCAACGCTTAAGCGGTGGCGGCCCTTTGAGTCCGGCCCTAATGAATCTTGTCGCGGAGTGAGGATCAAGGCTTGGTTTGCAGCAATGCAAGAAGGGCGCTGCCGTCCGGACTGCCCAGGCCTGTGCAGGGATCCCAGCCGGTCCCGGCATGGTAGCTTCCGTTGGAACCAGTGGTGATGTCATGGAAGCCCGACGCCGGTTGGGTGCCGTTTTGGTAGAGCAGCGGTTGGATGAGCCCAAAGCGCCTGTTAGTGGCCTGCGCGAGGCGGGCAACGAGGGCCGCCCAGAGCGGTGCGACCGCACTGGTTCCGCCGATCACCATGTCTTTCCCGTCGACGCGCACCTTGTAACCCGTCTGCGGGTCGGCGACACCGCTGACATCCGGGACGCCCCTTCCGGCCTTTTTGTGCTTGGCGTGCCCCGAGATGCCAGACTGCCAGGATGGAACCGGAAAGACGTCGCTGTAACCTCCGCCAGTAGCCGAGTTGGGGCCGTCGTTCCAGACCGTTTCCGCGCTGATGACGCCTGTCGCGCCGTCTGCTTGAAGGCGGGTTCCGCCGCAGGCCAGCACATGCGGGCTCGACGCCGGGAAATCGGCGTGATCCTTGTTGTCCGTTGCGCCGTCCGCACTGCCGTTGTCCCCGGCCGCGGCTGTCACCGTCACTCCGAGAGCCGCGGCGTCGGCCAGTGCCTGGTCGAAAGCCGTCCGGGCTTGGGCGGTCCAGGCGTCTTCGCTCTGACCCCAACTGATGCTGATCGCGGCCGGCACCGGATTTGCATGGGAGGCTGCGACAATCGCGTCCAGGAATCCGGCGTCAGTGTTGGGAGCGAAATAGACCACAATGGTGGCCTTCGGCGCCAAGGCGCCGACCACTTCGACGTCGAGCAGGACTTCCCCATCGGCGCCGGCCGGATCCTGCCCGGGATGGTTCGCCCCGCCGTCGACTCCCACCGCTGTGACGCTGGGCGTGACGATCCCCAGGCCCTGGAAGTAGGTGTCAAGGTCTTGCTGTCCGTAGCCGCCGCCCAGTTCAAGGATGGCAACGGTTTGGCCCGTTCCGTCCGTTCCCTCAGGAAAGTTGTAGATCTTGCCCAGCTGGGGCGGGGTGTAGCTGGTACCGGCCGCGGCCAGGGGAATGGCGTGGAATTGGGCCCGGGCCTGCGGCCGGTCGTCCAGGCCGAGGACGGCGACGACGACGCCGTCGAGGGCTGCAGGCACTTGCAGGCCTCCGGTGCGGTGCCGGTGGGTGACAGCAGCGCCGTCCGGGCCGCGGCTCGTCAGCTCGTCCAGTGACGTCCCGAAGACGGCGCCTAACCGCTCCACCGTTCCAGCCAGCCGAATCCTGCGGCTGGCCGCGTCCGATTCCACAACGTCGAGACCGAGGTCGGTGAAAGTGCGTCCAGCGAGATCAAGGTCTGCTGCCGACGCGCCGTACCGGGAGGCCAGTTCGTCCCGCGAAAGCGGAGCGGACGGAATTTCGGGCATCTCTTCCTGGCGCCTCAGGATGACCGTCGCCTCGATCCGACGCGAAGGATCGACGGGACCGAGAACGTCCCGGACCCCCGGAGCCGGAGCCCTGTCTGATCCGGGCAGCGGAACGCTTTGCGTTTCCGTAGGCTGTCGGTCTTCTGGAGTGTCCTGCATCGACATTGGTGCCTCCTACGCTCGCTGTGAGAGAGCTTCGTCCCCTGCGATTATGCACCCGGAGCCGTTTTGGCACCATGGCGTGGAACAGAAATGGTCACTGGCGCCGACTCGGCTGGCGCGGCTTCCGAAGGGCTTGGGCACGGCGGCCGCCCACGGTAGCGTGGGGCCTTGGCGGCCCAAGCCACAGCAATGGCCGGCACAGCGGCGAGTCAAAGGAGCGAACCATCAATAGGTCACACCGAACATCAGCCCATGAACCCGACACCGCAGTTGAATTGAACCCGGTGTTCAGCCGGCCGGGAGAATCCAGTATTTTTCCACGGTTCACCATTCCGGACGGTGAGTCCCTTCCTTCGACTGCTTATCAGGTAGTCCACGACGAAGCCATGTTGGACGGCAACTCCCGCCTGAACCTCGCCACGTTCGTCGGAACCTGGATGGAACCCGAGGCGTCGAAGCTGTATGCCGAAACGTTCGACAAGAACATGATCGACAAGGACGAATACCCCCAGACGGCGTTGATTGAGACCCGCTGCTGGCGGATGCTCGCCGACTTGTGGAACGCCCCCGATCCGGCCAAGTCCGTTGGGACCTCCACGATCGGTTCCTCCGAGGCATGCATGCTGGGCGGCTTGGCCTTGAAACGTCGCTGGCAGCACGCGCGGCGGGCGGCCGGCCTTTCCACAGACAAACCCAACCTGGTCCTCAGCTCGGCAGTGCAGGTGTGCTGGGAGAAGTTCTGCAACTACTGGGATGTGGAGGCCCGGTACGTTCCGGTGTCGAAGGAACACCAAATGCTGGACGGCTACGAGCTGGACAAGTACGTGGACGAGAACACCATTGGCGTTGTGGCCATCATGGGCGTGACCTACACGGGAGTCTATGAACCCGTGGAGAAAATCTCGGCGGCGCTGGACGAAATCCAGGAAAAGCACGGCCTTGATATTCCGATCCACGTCGACGGCGCCTCCGGAGCGATGGTTGCGCCCTTCCTGCAGAGGGAGACTGTCTGGGACTTCCGTCTGCCGAGGGTCGCCTCGATCAACACGTCCGGCCACAAGTACGGCTTGGTCTATCCCGGTCTTGGCTGGATCATTTGGCGGGACGAGCAAGCGCTCCCCGAAGACCTGATCTTCCATGTCAGCTACCTCGGCGGGAACATGCCGAGCTTCGCACTGAACTTCTCGCGGCCCGGCGCCCAGGTGCTGCTTCAGTACTACCTGTTCCTCCGGCTCGGATACGAGGGATACAAATCCGTTCAGGCAACCTCCCGGGACGTGGCGCTCTATCTATCGAGTGAAATAGGGGCGATGGAGCCGTTTACCTTGTGGAGCGACGGATCGGACATTCCGGTCTTTGCCTGGCAGCTCACCGACGGATACACGAAGAACTGGAACCTTCACCACTTGTCCGAGCGGCTGCGGATGAATGGATGGCTCGTCCCTGCCTACCCCATGCCGGACGGATTGAGCGAGATCACAGTCCAACGGATCGTTGTCCGCAACGGTTTCACACGAGACCTCGCATCGAGTTTCCTGGCCGACCTCAAGAAGGAAGTCGCCTACTTGGACGGCCTCACGTCACCGATGCCCGCCGATGGGCAAACCCAGGCGTTCCACCACTAGCAGCTTCACCACCGACCGCTCCAAGGAAGGACGTGTGCCATGTGCCGATTGTTCGGCTTGCATGCCGGTTCACAAGCAGTCCGCGCCACTTTTTGGCTCCTGGACGCGCCGGACAGCCTCGCTGACCAGAGCCGGCGCGAGCCCGACGGCGCCGGCATAGGCACGTTCGACAGTGAAGGTAAGGCCCATGTCGCCAAACAGCCTCTCGCTGCATGGGAGGACCACGCCTTTGCGCGCGAGGCGCGGGTCCTGAAGAGCACGACGTTCCTGGCCCATGTGCGGTATGCCAGTACCGGCGCGCACACCATGGTCAACACGCACCCGTTCGAGCAGGACGGGAGGTTGTTCGCCCACAACGGCGCCTTCGGCGATCTTGAACGGCTCGATCAGCGGCTGGCCGAGTTCGGGGTTTCGGATCTGGTAAAGGGCCAGACAGACAGTGAACGCCTCTTCGCATTGCTCACCGCGGAGAGCAGGCGCGCAAATGGCGACGTCGGCGAAGGTATCACCCAAGCGATCAGCTGGATCGCGAAGGAGCTCCCAGTGTTCAGCTTGAACCTGATCCTGACGACGGCGAGCGACGTTTGGTCGGTCAGGTATCCGGACACGCATGAACTGCACATTCTGGAACGGTTGCCTGCCCGCGCCGAGGAGGCGGCTCCCCTGGACGCGCGGAGCTCCAGCATCCGCGCCCACAGCAAGGATTTGGCCCATTCCGGACACGTCCTCATCGCCACCGAACCGATGGATGACAACCCGGAATGGAGAGCACTGCCGGGCGGTGCGTTGGTCCACATCGGTCCGGATCTCGATGTGACCATCAGCCACCCCTTCCCGGAGGCTCCGACACATCCGCTCACGCTATCGGACCTCTCCCCCTCCGCGGCAGCATCCCAGAAGCCGTGATCCTCGAACACAAAACAGCGTCCGGCGTCTTGGGCTTATGGCCGCGTGTTCATCGTGTCCGCGCGCCCCGCCGCGCATAAGATCGATCCATGACCGCTGAAGTCGAATCCGAAACCGCCTTCGTCCCGGCCGTCCAACTCGACGGGCAAATGAGCATCAATGACGTCCTGCTGGAGCTGGGACGGGAACCAGTGGTGTACCCGTCCGCGAACGCCGACGCCGGCGATTTCCGCATTTTCTAGCACCGGCGCTGGGGGAACTCCGGCTGATAGAGGTACTGGCAGGGACTCCCTCAAGGCGCTCAAACGTCACTATCGTTGATCGCATGGACAACCGGAACGACGCCCGCGATTTCCTTGCTTCCCGGCGTGCGAAGATCACCCCCGAACAGGCGGGGCTACCGACGTCGGGCGGGAACCGGCGCGTAGCCGGTCTCCGTCGCGGAGAAGTCGCAATCCTGGCCGGGGTAAGCGTCGAGTATTACACGCGGCTGGAACGCGGAAACCTTGCCGGAGTATCCGAGAGCGTCCTGGAAGCATTGGCCAGGGCTCTCCAACTCGACGACGCTGAGAGCGCACACCTGTTCGATCTGGCGCGCACAGCCGGGACGAGCAAGCGGCTGCGTCGGTCGGCTCCACAACAAGTCCGGCCGAGTGTCCACTTTGTCCTCGACGCCATCACTGACGCGCCGGCATTTGTCCGCAACGCGCGCATGGATATCCTCGCCGCCAACAAACTTGGCCTTGCTTTGCATTCCGAGATGTACGTCAACCCGGTCCGGCCGCCCAACTACGCGCGCTTCATTTTCCTGGATGAGGAGCGGGCCCGGAGGTTCTTCCCGGATTGGGAACTCGCTGCCAACAACATGGTGGCCATCCTGCGCACAGAGGCCGGCCGCGACCCCTTCGACCGCGGATTGAGCGATCTTGTAGGCGAACTTTCCACCCGAAGCGATGAATTCCGCACTCGCTGGGCAGCCCACAACGTGCGCCGCCACTACAGCGGCTTCAAGCATTTCCATCACCCAGTGGTGGGCGAACTCCGGTTGCTGTTCGAGGCAATGGAATTGTCAGCGGACACCGGCCTCTCCCTGTTCATCTATCCTGCGGAACCTGGCTCCCCCTCGGCAGACGCCCTGCGCCTCCTCGCGAGCTGGGCCGCCACGCAGGAAATGGCAGATCAACCCCAAGCCGCACCCACTGCAGGCGGAGTGTGACGGCCTAGGGCTGCTATTCCCTACGCGATCCCGAGGAAAACCAAAAGCGCCCGTTCCACTTCCACAAGCTGGGCGGCGGTAAGGCGCCCTACCCGGGACTGGACGTTGGACCGGCGCACTGTGGTGACTTTGTCGATCATTACGTGACTTTCGCGGACCAGCCCTGACAGGTCAGAAGGTGTCACCGGGATCCGCAACAAACGCGCGTCCCGAAGAGTTGAGGTCATGGGCACCACGGTTAGGGACTCCGAATCGCTGAAGCGATCGTCCTGAATGACTAGCGCCGGACGTGGATTCGAGGCGAAGACGCCGCCAGCAACCGTCCAGATCTCGCCGCGGATCACTCCTCGTCGTCCCAGAGTACGGACACGGCGTCGACGAAGTCCTGATCATCGGAATGCCGGTCCGCTTCGGCCACGATGGCACTTTGCCGCCTCGCTTCCTCGGCGAACGTCTTGGCACGAGTGTCCGGCACCCACACCTGAATGGGCCGGAAGCCCTGCTCCCGCATCCGGCGCCGATACTCGCTAACTCGATCCTTCACCGTTCCCATACGACAATTGTTACATGTAACCGTTTCGGCTGGTAGAGGCCGGTCGGACCCTGTGCCCAGACTAAACGTTGCCCTGACTTACCGCGTTGGCCCCAGGCGCCCCTCTTCGTCGCCTCGCTCGTCGTCTCGCTCCCGTCGGTCTCCGGCGTCGTCCCTGTCCCGACGGCGTACCTCACCATTCGTGTCCGAGCGGTTGCCCGCATCGGGGTCCAACTCTTCCGCCCGCCGCAGCCTGTCCTGCGAGGCTTCGTTGGCCCGTTCGGCTGCCTTCTGCTTGTCAGTGGCCTCCTGATGCAAGCGTTCCGCTTCGCTCTCGGCGCGGGCGGCGTCAGCTGCCGCTCGAGCGGCCTCAGCGCTGCGCTCATGAGCTCCGAGGGCGTCGGCACGGGCTTTCTCGCGGAGGTCCGCAGCGCGCTTGCGGTTAGCTGCGTCCTTCGCTCGGCGCCCATAAGCGACGACGGCGACGATCACGGCGATGATCACAATCGCCACCACGATCCAAATCCATGCTTGCCCGTCCATTGCAGCTCCCCTCGAAAATTGACTGTGCTTCCGGTGCGCAAGCTCGATGGTTCGGCCGACCGTGCCGTCGGCAGCTCGGATCGGCGTCCCCGGACAGCGCGCGGATGCTGGTCCCTTGAGTCAACAACTTTGCGTGAAACATGGCACGAGTAGCCTGTACTTGTTTTCCCCAGAGGTTCCAGCGGATTGCCGATGCTGGTTTACTCAACGGCAGGCGACTGTGGCCGAACGCCAAAGGACAGCGAGGGTTCGTCGGGCGTAGCGAGGGTCAGCACCGCCTCCTCGACGGTCTCCTCATCTTCCAGTTCCCGTTCCACACGGCGCAATGCGATGGCTACCTCATGCTCCCGAAGGTCGCCCGTGATATCCACCGCCGCGACGAGGTACAGCTTGCGCGGCCCAACAAACTCCAGGTGCAGATACGTTAGGCGATCGATTTCCGGGTGTTCCATGACCCTGATCGCCATCGACTTCTCGAGTTCCGGTGTAACGCCCTGACCGACGAGGAAGCGACGATTGCGATCTATCAGCACCACCGCGATGACACCGAGAAGGATGCCGACAAATATGGATCCGAGGGCATCTGGGAGCGGCGATCCAGTGAGCTGGTGCAGAAAGATCCCCAAGAAGGCAATGAGCAGGCCTATCAGCGCGGCACTGTCCTCCGCGAAGACGGCGCGCATGGTGGGGTCCGAGCTTTTGAGCACTTGTTCCAAGGTGCGACGTTCAAGTTCCCTTGCCGACGTGCGGGCCTGCCGGAACGCTTGGATGAACGAGGCCCCTTCGAGCACGAAGGATATCGCGAGGACAACATAGGCGACCTCGAAATCACCCCCTGGATCCGGTGCGAAAAGCTGTTGGACACCGTGCATCACGGACACAACGGCCCCTGCTGTGAACAAGCCGAAGGCGGCAAACATCGACCACACGTAAGCTTCCCTGCCGTAGCCCATCGGATGGGCCACGTCCCGCTGTTTCGAGGATCTCCTCTCAGCCACCAGCAGGAATATCTGGTTACCGGTGTCCGCCCAGGAGTGGGCGGACTCGGCGATCATCGAAGCGGAACCGGTAAGTATGGCCGCGACGGTTTTTGCCGCGGCGACCAAAAGATTTGCGGCAAAGGCCAAGATCACGGTCATGAGGGATGAAGACGGCATCTTGACCTTCTTGGTTTCAACCATGGAAGCTACGGTACCCACCAACGGTGGAGACCACGCCTAGTGGCTGCCGAGGAACGAACGGAGGGTGAGGGCGTTACGGACCGCGTTGCCGCCGCCGTCGTTATTGAAATAGACGAAGACCTCCTTGCCCGCGGCCTCCCATTCCGCAATTCGTTCTGCCCACCAGCGCAGGTCCTGATCGGAGTATGAACCTCCGGAAAGGTGATGGTGATCCGGCCCGTGCATCCTGATGTAGACAAACGGCGCCGTGGCCCTCAGGACGCAAGGGAGCTCCGCTCCGCTCATGATGCAGTAGGCCGTTTGGTGCCTTTCAAGCAGTTCGTAGACAGCCTCGTCGTGCCAGCTGTGATGGCGGAATTCGACGGCGACTTTCATCCACTCGGGAAGGAGGTCAAGGAAATACGCCAGCCGGCCGTCGTCGCGCTCCATTCCCGGCGGCAGCTGGACCAGCATGACTCCACGCCTGGCCCCGAGCTCATGCCACGCCGAGGTGATCCTGCCAATCCAGGCTTCAGGGGCATAAAGGCGCTTTGCGTGGGTGAGCCCGCGGGGCGCTTTGACCGAAAAGGCGAAGCCTTCAGGCAGCCGGCGTCGCCAGCTGGCAAACGATGGATCACGCGGCCACCGATAGAAACTCGCGTTGAGTTCGACGGTCTCGAATTGCTGCACGTAGTAACCGAGCCGGTTACGGGAGGGAGTGCCAGCGGGATAGAGCACGTGCTCCCAGTGGTCGTAACTCCACCCCGACGTTCCAACGTGGGTTCCCATGTGCCCAGCCTATGGTCGACGTCCCTAAATAAGTAAGCTGATGATATCCGGGATTGAAGAGAGGTTGGTCGAGGGCCATGCGATTCGGGTCGATTTTCGGGCTGATCGTGGTGATCTGGCTCATCATTGGAGCGGTAGCCGCTGGACAACGTGGCTACTTCAGCGCAGTTCCCGCGCAGTGTTCCCAGTTGGCAACAATCAGCCTGAATATTGTTGCCGGCCCCCTGAACTACATGGGACTGAACCCTGTGGCAGGTTGCGAACTGCCGCGTCCGTCGTGAGCGGACCGGAAGATCCTCCACTCACCGGGCCGGCAGCCGACACCAGGCATGAGTCCGAGGACCAGCGCATGGACCGCAACTGGAATGAGCTGCTCCAGGAGATGCGCGTCCTCCAGACAGGCGTGCAAATTATCGGTGGCTTCCTGCTCACCCTTCCGTTCCAGCAGAGATTCGGCACCCTGACCGAGCTGCAGAAGTGGTGGTTTCTCCTTCTGGTCGTTCTGGCGACCATGACCACCGGCCTCATGCTGGTGCCGGTCAGCCTGCACCGGCGGCTCTTCCAGCATCACGTCAAGGACCGGTTGGTGGCTGCAGGGGACATGGTCGTCAAGGCCGTCGTCGCATGTGTATCCCTGCTGATCGCAGGATGTGCCGGACTGATCTTCAGCGTTGCCGTGGGGCCCGAAGCTGGCCTGGCCGCCGGGGGCGGCATTCTTGTCGCCCTCGCGGCGATCGTGCTCGTGTACCCGCTGCTTTCCTGGTCTCCCGCTCGCCGGAAGGCCGAGCCGGAACCCTGATTCGAGGTCTGACGACGGCCTAGTCTAGGCCGTCTCGATCGACATAGTAAGTTTGCTGATCAATTTTCCCGAATCCATGGACAAGTAACCGCCCAGCCTACTAGTTTCGATGTGGTAACAGGCTTGAAAGGGCGTCGACAGAAGGCCAGAGGCCTTCTCGTCCGGGGCCAGCCTCGCGGTCACTACGGACGGCGTCTTAAGTATCAGGTTCTTGATTTTCCACCAACAGGTTCAACCAGCACGGAATGGACGGTATGGACATGGACAAGCAGCACGCAGCCGAGGAAGAGGAAGCCGGAGGCTACGGAACTCCGACGCCGGAACAAGAAACAGCAGGACGCGCGGGCCAGCAGGCGAATCAGGGCGGGCAGAACGGATCAACCGCGGTGCCATCGGCCGATGCCGAGCTGGATGAGTCGAACTCCGAGGGAAGCAAGCCAGGGAGTTCTTTCTCGTCCGAACCGAAGGGCGATGCGACTGGGCTGCCCGAGGATAAGTCCCCGAAAGACGACGACGGCGAAACTTTCGACGCTGGCTAGACCGCCAGACGACCACCAACCTCCGCAGGAACAAGCGCAAGCAAGGAGCACAAACATGGCTACGGTTAACCGAACAATCGACGTGGAAGTTCCCGTTTCAGTGGCATACAACCAATGGACCCAGTTCGAGTCTTTCCCGGAATTCATGAAGGGCGTCGAAGCGGTGGAACAAATCGACGAGACTGCCCTGCATTTTTCCACCAACGTGGGCGGCGTCAAGCGCGACTTCAACGCCCAAATCCTTGAGCAGGTGCCGGATTCGCTAGTCAGCTGGGCCAGCATTGACGGACCAAGGAACGCGGGGACGGTTAGCTTCGAACCACTTGGAGCGGACCGTACCCGAGTAAATGTGGAGATCGAATGGGAGCCAGAGAGCCTTGCCGAGAAGGCCGGCTCGCTGGTGGGCATCGATGACATGCGGGTCTCAGCCGACCTCGACAAGTTCAAGAAATTCATCGAAGAGCGCGGCTATGAGACTGGCGGCTGGCGAGGCTCCGTGGCCGCCGGGGATGTCGACGACTCCGGGGCAGTATTCCGTGCCGCTACCACTTCGGAACTGCCCGCCGTCGATCCTGACTTGACGGCCCCTGCCGCTACGGAAGCGGCCGACGGCGGCGACGCGGCTCGCGTCGGCCAGTACACCGAGGGCGACTACGGCACGGAGCGCGTCACGGATCTCCCCGCAGAGCGGATCGAAGGCGACTACACCACGGAGGAAACCGAAACACGTCCGCGTCCGTCGGACCGCTGAGCCCCGTGGGGCCGGCCACGAACAGGCCGGCCCCACGGACGTCCGCCCAGACTTCATCGACTATTCGAGGAGCAGACAATGAGCGAGTTCCCTCCCGACCCGACGCGAGACCCTAGCGCTGACCCCACCCGAGAGCCTGGTCCAAGCCCGACGCCGGAGCCGGCACCGTTGCCGGAGCCAGGGCCGACACCTGTGCCGACCCCTGGCCCGGACTTTCCCTCTCCGCCTTCGCGCCCCTTGGGAGAGCCGCCACTCACGATCTTGTAGGCCCGACATGAAGTGCAGGCCGCCCGCTCAGAGCGTATGAAAGGCAACTGAGATGTCGAACGATCCAGAAATGCGGCCTGCACTGATGCAAGCCGAAGAAGCGGACTCCATCCGGGCTCTGGCGACGCAATTGCGTGTGGACTCCATCAGGTGCAGCACCAACGCCGGCTCGGGTCATCCCACGTCGTCGTTGTCGGCCGCGGATCTCATGGCGGTCCTCCTCACCAGGCACCTTCGCTACGACTGGGAACACCCGGCTTTGCCGAACAACGACCACCTGATCTTCTCCAAGGGACATGCTTCACCGCTTCTGTACTCCATGTATCGGGCCGTGGGCGTGGTGGAGGAAGAGGAACTGCTGAACACCTATCGTCAGTTCGGTGCCCGTCTTCAGGGCCACCCGACGCCGGTGCTGCCTTGGGTGGATGTGGCGACCGGCTCGCTGGGACAAGGGCTGCCGGTCGCCGTCGGGGTGAGCCTCGCGGGACGGTACCTGGACAAACTTCCCTTCCACACCTGGGTGTTGTGCGGAGACAGCGAGCTGGCTGAAGGGTCCATCTGGGAGGCCCTCGACAAGGCGGCCTACTACAAGCTCTGCAACCTCACCGCCGTCGTCGACGTCAACCGGCTCGGTCAGGACGGCCCGACCGAACTGCAGTGGGACATGGACGCCTACGCCAGGCGGGTAGAAGCCTTCGGGGCCCGGGCCCTCATCATCGACGGCCATGACCTCAGCCAGATAGACGACGCGCTGAGCCGGGCCCGCAGCGACCACGATCAGCCGACGGTGATCCTGGCCAAGACGATCAAGGGCAAAGGGGTAGCTGAGATCGAAGACCAGAACGGCTGGCACGGCAAAGCGCTCCCGGCGGACATGGCCGAGAAAGCCATAGCATCCCTTGGTGGACCGAGCAGCGTCCACGTGACCACCAGACCTCCGGAGCCCGGCACTCCAGCAATCACGCCGGAAACTCACGCCGCCGTAACACTTCCGGATTGGAAGGTTGGCGACAAAGTGGCGACCAGGGCCGCCTTTGGCGCCGCCGTATCCGCGCTTGCGGTCCGCCCCGAAGTGGTGGTCCTTGACGGCGAAGTGGGGAATTCGACCCACGCCGGAGACTTCAAGGAGGTGGCTCCTGAGCGGTATTTCGAAATCTTCATTGCCGAGCAGCAACTCGTCGCCGCAACCATCGGCCTCTCGGTCCGTGGCTACGTGGCCTTCGCCTCAAGTTTCGCGGCTTTCCTGATTTCGCGGCCATTCGACTTTATCCGCATGGCCGGAGTCTCAGAAGTGGACATCCGGCTCGTCGGCACGCACGCCGGCGTTGAAATCGGGCAAGATGGTCCTTCGCAAATGGCCCTGGAGGACATAGCAGCCATGAGGGCAGTGCACAGTTCCACGGTGCTCTATCCGGCCGACGCCCCTTCGACGGCGCAGCTCGTGAGCACCATGGCGGACACGCCCGGAATCTCCTATCTGCGCGCCACCCGGGGAGCTTATCCCGTGATTTACGGTCCGGACGAACACTTCCCCCTTGGCGGAAGCAAGGTCCACGGCGCCGGCCCCGACGACCAGGTTGCCCTCATCGGCGCCGGCGTCACGCTCCACGAATGCCTCGCTGCCGCCGAGGAACTGGCCCAGTCGGGAATCAAAGCCCGCGTCATCGACCTCTACTCCATCAAGCCGGTCGACGTCGACACCCTGCGCCGGACGTGCCTCGAAACCGACGGCCGGATTGTTGTCGCAGAAGACCACTACGCACAAGGCGGGATCGGCTCGGCCGTGCTCGAAGCGCTCGCGAGTGCCAACACGCCCAAACTCCATTTGGCGCTGCTTGCGGTAAGGGAACTTCCTGGCTCGGGCGAACCCAAGGACTTGCTCAACGCCGCAGGTATTTCCGCACGCCACATCGCTGCCGCCGCCCGTGACTTGGTCATGGACTGAGGCCGCAACGGCGCGACGGCGCCGCCTTGGGGTTTGCGTCACAATCTGTCGTTTCCAAGCCATATTCGTCGTTCTGAGCATTTAGCGGTGAACAACCCGGGCGCCCTCATTACTATCTAGTGGATGGGGGCGAATTCCGGACCTAGCTGGGAGTTGCCGGGATGAAATATCAGGAGCTGGCATTGTCGGAACCTTTGGAGTCTGAAGACCCGCTCGTCGAGCCGGAACCGGTTCTGGTTCCCGGGGACGACAGGGACACCCTGGCCGCCCTGCGTGGGCAAGCGCAGGAGATCATCGACGAAGTCCTCGGCGGAACCGAACCGAGCGGTGAGCACCTACGGGCAAAGCTCAGGTCCAGCATTGCCCGGCACCCGGGATTCCCGGAGCTAGCGCTGCTCGAGCACTTGATGAACCGGGCGAGTGGCAACTGACCCACCCCGCGGTTGCACACGTTTTACACAGGGTTTACCCACGCGGTCTTGTTAGCCTCAACACAGTCATCACAGACTGAATATCACGTGAAAAACGATTCACGGTGGTTGTTCAACCAGAGCAGCGGACGAGGAATGCAGTGATGCTCCGTCCCGGGCGGTAGTGAAGTCGCTACTGAGCGGGATCCGCAGACCGGGAGGTAGCAGTGGCCGGCATATTCGAAGTGTTTGTTGACGGGGAGTCCTTTTTCAGGTTCCGCCTCAAATCACCTGACGGAACGGTCATCGCTGTTTCGACGCCGTTCGAGGACAAGCCCGCGGTTGTCGCCGGAATCGCCGCTGCACGGGAGTGCGCGGGCATGGGATTGGTCACCGACCTGTGCCCGGCGGCGGGCGTACGCGAACGGGCCGCGACCGTTCGCCCGAGCGCTATCCCTCACAATGTGGGTTCCCAGCCATGTGACGAACCTCGCCAGGCATCCGACGGATTCCGCACCCGCGCCAAAGAACTCCGGCGTGCGGCAACCGCGCCCAGATGGACCGGCGCGGCGTAAAACCTCGACAACGTCAGGACCGACGGCGCACTGGGGGACTCACCTGGGTCTCAGCAGGCAAGATGCGCCGCCGGCCGTTTTGGTCCAGCCCTCATTCTTCCACTCATTGTCTGTCGAGGCCACCTTCCCGGCCTATCAGTCAGTCCTGCTTGCGTGCTCGACTTGGCTGTACACGCGGTGGTTCTCCAGGCATCTTCGGGTAGTCGGGCGGGAACGGCAGCTCCCCGAGCCCGGCTCCGACGTCGCGTTCCCACCATTGAAGCAGGACGTCAATTTTGCCTGCTTTGGAGTTCATGTCATCCCAAGGGTCTCCTACGGATTTCAGCCTGCCTGGCACGCTAAGGATGGTGAACTTTTTCGGGTCAGCAGTTTCCAGTTCGTCCCACGTGATCGGACAAGAGACCGGGGCATGGGCAAGCGCCCTCGGGCTATACGCGCCGGCTATGGTGCGGTCGCGGTTGGCTTGGTTGAAATCGACGAATACCCGTTCACCCCGTTCTTCCTTCCACCAGGCAGTGGTGACCTTGTCCGGCATTCGGCGCTCGAGCTCCCGGGCGGCTGCAATCACGGCATGCCGTACGTCCAAGAACTCATGCGAAGGCTCGATCGGGGCATAGACGTGGAGCCCGCGGTTTCCGGAGGTCTTGATAAAAGTGGTCAATCCCGCCTCCGCGAGTACGCCTTTCAGCTCAAGGGCCGCGGGAATCGCGTCATCGAAATCTGTTCCGGGCTGCGGGTCCAGGTCGATCCGCAACTGGTCGGGGTTGTCGGTGTTTTCGGCTCGTGACGGCCAAGGATGAAAGACCACCGTGTTCATCTGGACGGCCCACACTGCCGCGGCTGGCTCGTCGAGGACCAATTGGGGATGCGAGCGCGCACTCGGATAGATCACCCTTACCGACCGGATAAAGTCCGGGGTTCCTTTCGGCGGATTCTTGGAGAAGAACTGTTCTCCGTCGATGCTGTCCGAAAAGCGCTGCAGCGAGACCGGCCGGTCACCGTTCGCGGCTATGAATGCTTCCCCGACATCAACGATATAGCGCGCGAGATCCAGCTTGGTGAGGCCCAATTCCGGCCAGAGAACCCGGCTCGGACTGGAGATCCGCATTTCCCGGGAACCGTTCGGCCCATCAACGGTGAGGGTGGTTGCTTCGGTAGCCATGGGGACAAGCTACCCCGGCCCTACCCTCGGTGTCAGCAGCCTGAATGGATTCCGCATTCATCGGTCATCGCGACGGTTTGAGAACCATCGCCGACCCTCCTCCGCGCCGCACTGGCTCTGCGGCAGCGATCATGAGCCCGCCCGGCCTGAATTCGATCGCGGTTGCGGCACCGATCTCCGCCGCCGAAGTGAAAGCGTCGCCGGATGGCGTGAACTGGTGGCCATATGGCGTGAGTTGGTTCCCGTACGCCGTGATGAACTCCGGTTCGGCCGTCACTTTGGCGGTGTTACGTTGAGAGGCGCGCGGGGCAGCGATCGCGTCGGAGATGCTCATGCCCAGGTCCACCCGGTTCAAGATGGTCTGCAGCACCGTGGTGATGATCGTCGATCCGCCGGGCGAGCCGAGAGCGAGGAACGGCTTGCCCTCCTTGAGGATGATGGTCGGGGACATCGAAGAGCGTGGGCGCTTGCCGGGATCGATTCGGTTGGGGTCGCTCGCGCTGTATACGGCCGAGAAATCGGTCATCTCGTTGTTCAGCAGGAACCCGCGTCCCGGCACCACGATGCCTGAGCCGCCGGTCTGCTCGATCGTGAGCGTGTATTCGACCACGTTCCCCCACCGGTCGGCGACTGTCATGTTGGTCGTCGAGATGTTTTCGGTGTCCTTCTCGTTGGCGGGTGCGGCCGCGGAAGCCGGGCACACGCCGTCGAACGTGGAGACATCTCCCGGCGCGACGGGCTTCATGACCGCGTGCAGTGGGTCGATCTTGCAGGCGCGCTCCTTGCCGAACAGCGGGTCAGTGAGCGCGGCGGTGGGAACATCGACGAACGCAGGGTCGCCCACGTACTTTCCACGGTCGGCGAAGGCGAGCGCGCTCGCCTCGAGGTAGTGGTGAAGAGCAGCTGGCTTGGACATCTCAGAAAGGTTGACGGTGTCCAGGATGTTTAGCGCCTCGCCTACCGTGGTACCCCCGCTGCTCGACGGCGCCATGCCGTAGACGTCGAGGCCGCGGTAGTCGACGTGGGTGGGCGCTTGGTCCAGGGGCTCGTATGCCGCGAGGTCGGCTGTGGTCATGTGCCCCACGGGGATGGGCAGCGTGGTGGTCGCGGTCTTGGGCGGGGCTTGGACGGTTGCTGCGATCTCGGCTGCGAGCGGACCGCTGTAAAAGGCCTGTGTGCCCTGCTTCGCGAGGAGCCGGTAGGTCGCGGCGAGGTCGTGGTTCTGGAAGATGCTGCCGACGGCGGGGGCGTCCCCTCCCGGTAGGTACAGATTGCTGGTGGAGCTGAACGCCGCGAAGCGGAGCTTGTTGTCTAGTGTCTGTTGGCGGAAAGTCGGGTCGACGACGAAGCCGCGGGTCGCGACCTTGATGGCAGGCTGGAGGGCGTCGCCAAGACTCAACGTCCCCCAGCGTTCGAGTGCGCGCTCCCAGGTGGCCGCCGTGCCGGGGACGCCTACAGAGACCCCGCTGGTGACGACTTCGGGGGTGAAGTTGTACGGCTTCCCTGTGGCGGGATCGATGAACGCGTCATGCGGCATCGCCGCCGGGGCGGTCTCGCGCCCGTCGATGGTGCCGATCTTTCCGGTCTTCGCGTCGTAGAACACGAAGTATCCGCCACCGCCGATCCCGGCACTGTACGGTTCGGTCACGCCCAGCGTCGCGGCGGCGGCGACGGCGGCGTCTGCTGCGTTGCCGCCCTTGCGGAGAACCTCGATGGCGGCAGCGGATGCTTCAGGGTCTACGGTGCTGACCGCGCCGCCGTATCCGGTGGCGGTGGCGGTCTTTTCAGTCTGGCGCGGATCGGCAAAGGCGGGGTTGGCGACGGCGCCGCTCGTCACGCTCAGCGCGAGTACTGCCGTCATGGTGGCCAGTCGAAGTCTGCGATGTGACATGGTCGCTCCTCAAATGGTGGTGCGAGATGGGTGGGGCCACCCTACTCCGCGGCTACGCGAGGCTCAACGGGTCCAGCAAACCCGGCAGCCCCAACAACCTCGTGCAAATCATTGACAAACTTGTACAAGTCTTTCCATACTTGCAGGACAAGGTTTCAACGAAGCAACTGGAGGACAGATGTCGGCAAAACTCACGGATGTCGCAAAGCTGGCAGGGGTGTCCCTGGCAACGGCGTCGCGGGCATTCGGAGACCCCGGCCGCCTGGCAGCCGAAACGCGGCAGAAGGTCATGGCCGCGGCCGAACAATTGGGTTACGACGTGCCCGGAGTAACTGGCAGCCGGACGTTCGGCGTCATCGTCCCGGACATTTCTAATGCGGTGTTCGCCGCCCTCATCAAGGCCATCCAGGACCAGGCCTGGCACGGCCGCCACCGGATGGTCCTCGCCGACACCTCCGAATCGTCCTCACGGGAACAGGCACACCTCGAATCCTTCGCCACGGGCGTGGACGGCATTATCCTCTGCTCGCCCCGCCTGCCTTCCGAGCAGATTCACCATCTCGCGGGTAGCGCGCCGCTCGTAGTCATCAATGGAGAGGCGGAGCACGCCGCACGGGTGCTCATGGAGGCCGGCGAGGGAATCCGCCAAGCCGTCGAGCATCTCTACGCCCTCGGCCACCGCAAGCTCGCCTACATTCCCGGGCCCGCGTCGTCATGGGCCAACGGCCAACGCCGTGCAGCGATCACCCGCTTCTGCGCCGACTGGGGCATCGAACTCGTCACCGTGGGGAACCAGAATGCAACCGTCGACGGCGGACTGGCCGCAGCAGCGTCGGTGGTCGCCAGCGGCGCCACCGCAGTGATTGCATACAACGATCTGGTCGCCATCGGCATGCTCGCCGGCGCCCGGACCCTCGGCTACCACTGCCCGGAGGACATCAGCGTTGTCGGTATCGACGACCTCGACATTGCCGCCGCGGCAGAACCCGGACTCACCTCTGTCCGGGTACCCATTGACCGAAGCGGCGCCCTCAGCCTTGAGCTCCTCCTCGAGCAGATGGCCGGAAAGCCCACAGCAACGGAAGCCGTCCACCTCAGTTCACAACTCATCGTGCGTGGCTCCACCTTTGCTGCGCGCACCGCAGAGCAAGCCCTCCAGGGAAAGTAACCATGAGAATCGTCATCGCAGACCCCAACCTGATGCCCCACCGCTCCACTTTCGAGGCCGCGCTCCCCGAGGGCGCCCTTACCTCCTGGCACGACAGCTGGAGCGAGCATGCAGTACTCACCGACCTCAAAGATGCCGACGTCTACGTCGGGCCACGCTTCACCGAGGCCATGGGCGCGGCCGCCGGCAATCTGCGGCTTGTGCACGTTGGCGGTGCCGGCTACGACGGCATCGACGCCTCCGCTTTGCCCGTCGGTGCGGTCTGCGCGAACACCTTCCACCACGAAAGTTCCATTGCCGAACATATCGCCACCGTTTTGGTGGCGCTCCGCCGCAACTTGCTTGGCCAGGACGCGGCACTTCGGAGCGGCGTCTGGTCTTCGTCTGTCTATTCCTCAGGGATCCGCCAGCCGGAAACACTCCGCGGTGCCGTGGTCACATTCCTCGGATTCGGGCACATCGGCGGCGCCGCATGGTCGCTCCTCAAGGCCTTCGGCGCCGAAGGTATCGCTATCACCCGCAGCGGCAGCGTGGACGCAAAGGCCAACTCCCTGCGCTGGGCAGGCACCACCGAACGCCTCGGCGAGGCGCTCAGTGAATCGGACATCCTGGTGGTCAGCATCCCGCTCTCGGAGCAAACCACCGGCATCATCGGCGCGGCAGAACTCGACGACCTCGGGCCGGACGGCTTGCTCGTCAACATTGCCCGCGGACCCGTCGTCGACGAAGCCGCACTCTACGAAGCCCTGAAAGACCGGCGGATCGCGGGGGCCGCGATCGACGTCTGGTACCAATACCCGGGAACTGACGGCCGCGGCGAACCGTCCACCCTCCCGTTCGGCCGGCTGGACAACATCATCATGACCCCGCACTCCTCCGGCGTCACCGCAGAGACTTTCCGCAGCCGCGCACTCGAGATCGCCGAAAACATCACCCGTCTTTCCACAAACCAGCCGCTTAAGAATGTAGTGATTTCCCGATGACCCGAAAAATCGTCGACGTCGACGTCCTGGTAACCAGCCCGAGCCGCAACTTCGTCACCCTCAAGATCACCACCGACGACGGCATCGTCGGTTGGGGTGACGCCACACTGAACGGCCGCGAACTCTCCGTCGCGAGCTACCTCCGCG
Source organism: Arthrobacter sp. KNU-44 (assembly GCF_051843155.1). Taxonomy (NCBI): domain Bacteria; kingdom Bacillati; phylum Actinomycetota; class Actinomycetes; order Micrococcales; family Micrococcaceae; genus Arthrobacter; species Arthrobacter sp. KNU-44. The sequence goes on along the minus strand of NZ_JBPXNG010000002.1, from coordinate 4,327,019 downwards.
ATCACCTCGGCCCGGCCCTGCTCGGCAGGGACGCGGACCGCATCGAAGACACCTGGCAATACTCTTATAAAGGCGCGTACTGGCGGCGCGGGCCGGTGACCATGGCCGCGATCGGCGCCATCGACCTCGCCCTCTGGGACATCAAAGGCAAGGCCCTCGGTGTTCCCGTCTACCAGCTCCTGGGCGGCGCAGCCCGCGACAAGATCCTCACGTACACGCACGCCACCGGCTGGGACCTGCCCGAACTGTTGGACTCGATTGACCAGCGCCGTGAACAAGGCTTCCGCGCCGTCCGCGCCCAGTCCGGCGTCCCCGGGCTCGACAAGGTTTACGGCGTCACCAAGGGTGCCGCGAGCTACGAACCCGCCGGTCGCGGTGCCGGACCTGTCGAAGAAGACTGGGACACCGGCGCCTACCTGCGCCACGCACCAAAGATCCTCAGCGCAGTCCGTGAGCACGTCGGCCCCGAGCTCAAGCTCCTCCACGACGTCCACCACCGCCTCAACCCCACCGAGGCAGCCCGTCTGGCCCGCTCCTTGGAAGACGTGGACCTCTTCTGGCTCGAAGACGTCACCCCCGCGGAGAACCAGCGTTTGCTCCGCACGCTGCGCCAGCAGTCCACCATTCCTTTGGCCATCGGCGAAGTCTTCAACACCGTCTGGGATGCCGAGTTGCTCATCACTGAACGGCTCATCGACTACATCCGCACCGCCGTCGTACATGCCGGAGGCATCTCCCACGTCCGGAAGATCCTGGCCTTCGCTGAGGTGTACCAAATCAAGGGCGCACCCCACGGCCCGTCCGATGTCTCCCCCATCAACCTGTCCGCATCGCTGCACCTCGGCCTGGCCACGAGCAACTTCGCCATCCAGGAATACATGGGCTACGACCCCAAGGTGTCCGAGGTCTTCCAATCCAGTTTCCGTTTCGAAGACGGTTACCTGCACCCTGGCGAAGAGCCCGGTCTGGGCGTCCAGGTAGACGAAGATGCCGCAGCGCGCTTCCCGTACAAGCAGGCCTATCTGCCCATCGCCCGGGAGCTCGACGGCTCCATGAAGGACTGGTGACCCATGGCCACGCCACGCCTCCCCCAGCTGAACGCCGAAACACCCGGAGTCCTGCGCCGAACCGTCGCCCCCGCACCCGCACCCGGCATCGTGCACCTCGGCTTCGGAAACTTCCATCGCGCGCACCAAGCGGTCTATACGGATGCCGCCGTCGCGGCGCAGGGCGGCGACTGGGGAATCATTGGGATTTCCAGCCGTTCCTCAACCATCACCGATGCCATGCACGCCCAGGACATGCTCTACACCGTCGTCGAAATCTCGCCCGACGGATCCAAGTTCTCGACCCCGCGCGTGCATACGGACGCCTTTGTCGCGGCACAGGAACCACAACGCGTCGTGGCCGCCATTGGCGCCGAGACCACGCGCATCGTATCCCTGACGGTCACCGAAAACGGCTACACCTACAGCCCCGCGACTGGCTCCTTGAACGTTGCCGATCCTGACGTCCGGCACGACCTCGCGAACAGCTCAGTCCCCCGGACGCCGATCGGGCAGATCGTCCGCGGACTCCAGCAGCGGGCGCGCACCCATGGCAAAGCAGTGACGGTCCTCAGCTGCGACAACCTCGCGGACAACGGGCACCACACCCAACGCCTGGTACGCGAATTCGCATCACTGCTCCCGGCCGGCGAGGCCGCCGAGACGGTCCAGTGGATCGATGCCAACGTCACCTTCCCCTCGTCCATGGTGGACCGGATCGTACCCGCCACGACGGACCACTACCGCAGCCTCGTCGCCGAGCAACTCGGCTACGCTGACCAGATCCCCGTGCCAGCCGAGCCCTTCACAATGTGGATCCTGGAGGACAACTTCATAGCGGGCCGCCCGGCCTGGGAGGCTGCGGGGGCTATCTTTACTGACGACGTCGCGGCGTATGAGCAGCTCAAGGTCCGGCTCCTGAACGGCACCCACTCGCTGATCGCCTACCTCGGAGCCCTGTCCGGTGCAGCCACCATTCCGGCCGCCACGGACATGGCCTACATTGAAACCGCCGCGCGCCGCGTACTCCGTGATGAGTACCTGCCGAGCGTGACGGTGCCCGCCGCCGTCGACGTCGACGCTTACGAGGAGCAACTCTTCTCGCGTTGGCGCAACTCGGCACTAGGGCACCGGACCAGCCAGGTGGGCAGCGATGGCTCCGTCAAACTCCGCCAGCGGATCCCGACTCCTGCCTTGGAAATGCTCGACACCGGTGCGATGCCCCACTACCTCGCGCTCACCGTCGCCGCGTACCTGTCGTGCATCGCGCCCCTTCAGGGATTCGACCCCGGCAACCACGCCAACGAGATGCAAGATCCCGCCCGGGAAACACTCCAGGAGCTCGCAACGGGATCCACGTCCGGAAGGGACCTCGCAGCCAAGGTACTCGGCGAACACCATCTTCTCGGCGACGAACTCGCGACTCGTGAAGACTTCATCCGCCGCACTGGTGAGCTGATCGACATCATCCACCGGCACGGCCCGCTCGCCGCCGCAAGCGCGGCCGCCGAGTCAACCTCACTTCTTCCCGCACAGACCCGGAGCATCCGATGACCACCCAAGCAATCCGCCGCGCCGACGGATCCTCCGTGCCGCTGACCACTGAAGCGGCCGTCCTCCACGGAGCGGGCGACATCCGCATCGAACACAAACCCCTGAAGACCCTCGGACCGAACGATGTCCTCGTCGAGATGCGCTCGGGCGGCATCTGCGGCTCGGACATGCACTATTTCGCCGACGGCCGCAACGGCACCAACGTCCTTCGCCACCCCACGGTTCTCGGCCATGAAGGTGCGGGCGTCGTCATCGCCCGCGGTGAGGCGGCCAGCATCGCCGCGGGCACCGCCGTCGTGATGGAACCCGCGCTGCCGTGCCGGAACTGCCCCACGTGCCTCTCCGGACGCTACAACCTCTGCCCGACGGGGACGTGCTTCGGATCCCCGCCCACCGACGGGCTGTTCGCCCGCCACGTGGTGGTGCCCGAAGCGGCGCTTCACGTTCTTCCGGACGGCATCCCTGCCGAGGTCGGGGCAGCGATCGAACCGCTTGCCGTCGCCGTCTGGGCGGTTGAACGCGCCCACGTGCAGGCCGGACACCGGGTGCTGATCACGGGCGCAGGGCCGATCGGCCTGCTCGTGGCGCAAGTGGCGGCCTCCCGCGGCGCGTCAGAGATCGTCGTGACCGACGTCAACGACGACCGCCTGGCTGTTGCCGCCCGGTTCGGCGCCACCCGGACCATCAACACCTCGGTGTCGCCCTTGGATCTGAAAGACATGGATTGCCTGATCGAATGCTCAGGCAACACCCGCGCACTGGCCGACGGCATCCTGACACTCGCCCCGGCCGCCCGGGCAACCGTCGTCGGCCAGGCCCGCCCCACCGTCGACGGGATCCCGCTCGGTTTCCTGCAACGCTTTGAAATCGACCTGGTGACCGCGTTCCGGTACGCCAACGCCTTCCCGACGGCGATCCAGCTCGCCTCCTCAGGGGTAGTGGACCTCCGGTCAATCATCACCGCAACATTTCCCCTCGCCAACGCGGCGGCCGCACTCACGGCCCCCGTGACAGACCCCACCAACCTCAAGGTCCTCATCACCTACTGACTCGGCCCAAGTACGGGCCAGCGGACATCCATTCAAAGGAGTATGGAAATGACCACAGCAGCAAACCTCCCGCCCACGCCGGTGGACCAAAGCAAAGTCCGGAAGGCAGCCATCGCCGGACTCATCGGCACCACGCTTGAACTGTACGATTTCGTCATCTACGGCACAGCGTCGGCACTCGTCTTCAGCAAGCTCTTCTTCCCCAACATTTCGCCCGCGGCGGCGCTGCTGGCCAGTTTCAGCACCTTCGCCGTCGGATTCCTGTTCAGGCCCCTCGGCGGGATCTTCTTCTCCCATTTCGGCGATCGACTCGGCCGCAAGTGGGTCCTGGTAGTCACCCTGCTGCTCATGGGAGGAGCGACGCTGGCAATCGGGCTCCTGCCGACCTTCGGCCAGGTAGGTCTCCTTGCCCCGATCCTGCTGTGTGTCTGCCGCGCTGCCCAGGGCTTCGGCGCCGGAGCGGAGCAATCGGGCGGCGCAACGCTGCTCACCGAATCCGCCGCGCCTGGAACCCGAGGCAAGCTGGCGTCCCTCATCATGGTCGGCGCCGCCGCCGGAACGGCGCTCGGAGCACTCGTGTGGATCGCAGCCCAGTCGCTGGCACCCAACGACATGCTCACGTGGGGCTGGAGGCTCGTCTTCTTCTCCAGCATCTTCGTCACCATCGCCGCGCTGGTCATCCGACGCAAGCTGGACGAATCGCCGGTCTTCGAAGAGATCAAGCAGGCCCGCACGGAACCTCCGGCACCCCTGCGGGAAGTTGCCAAATACGGCAAGGCCAACGTCCTGCGCGTCATCCTGATGAACCTCGGCGTCAGCACCCAGTCCTACACCATCCAGGTGTTCATGGCCTCGTACCTCATTACCGTGATCGGAACGGACCCGAAGTTCATTCCTCCCGTGCTCCTTATCGGTTCGCTCTGTGGCGGAGTCGCGGCGGTGTCCTTCGGAATCCTTTCCGACAAGATTGGACGCCGACGCGTGGTCTCACTCATCACCGGGGCACTCATCCTCTTCCCTGCCCCCGCGTTCCTGCTGCTGACCACGGGCTCGCCGGTAGCCATCGTATTGGTGATCGTGGTCGGATTCGTCCTGGCATGCCAAGGCGTTGTGGGCGTGCACATGAGCTATTTCCCTGAAATCTTCGGCAGCCGTTACCGCTACGCAGGTGTCACCTTGGGGCGCGAGTTCTCGTCCATCATCGGCGGAGGCATCGCTCCCATGATCTGCGCGGCGCTGCTGGGGATGTTCAGCAACTCGTGGATCCCCGTGGCGATCTACATGTCCCTGACCATGCTCATCAGCTTCATCGCGACCCGCATGTCACCGGAAACCCTCAACCGCGATTTGACCGACCCTGAGGATGCAGCACACGGCAAAAGCGGGGTTGTCACGGTGACCTCCGAAGCGCAGCACGTCCAGTAGCACCCGAAGGGCTCCCGACGGCCGCGAGTGCCGCCGTCGGGAGCCCCCGCCAACCAACCACCGTACGAAGGACATCTATGTTCCGTCCCGAAACCCCGGGCACCGACTCCCGCGCAGCCCCGTCCGCCATACTCCGCGACTCCAGGGTCGTTGCAGTGCTGAGGGCCCGGCACGCGAAGGACTACGCCCCCGTCATCGAGGCCCTCCGGGAAGGCGGTGTGTTCAGTATCGAGCTGACCCTGAGCACGCCGGGAGTATTCGAGGAACTTCCCCTGCTCCGGGAGCGGTTCGGCGAATCCGTGGAAATCGGCGTCGGCACGGTGACGACGGCTGCCGAGGCGGAAACGGCACTCGACCTGGGCGCCGCGTACGTCGTTACGCCCGTCACCGAACCGGACGTCATCACCGCCTGCACCCGACGCGGGGTGCCCGTCTTTCCTGGCGGGCTCACCCCCACCGAGCTCCACACCGGTTGGAAGCTGGGCGCCACAGCCGTCAAGGTCTTCCCCGCCTCCACGGTCGGGCCCGGCTACATATCGCAACTCCGCGGCCCCTTCCCCGACATTCAGGTGGTCCCTTCCGGCGGTGTCAATATCGAAGACGTGCCGGCATGGATTCGTGCAGGAGCATTGGCAGTCAGTCTCGGAGGACCGCTCCTCGGCGACGCCTTCAAAGGCGGGAGCCTGGCTGAACTGACCGCACGGGCCCGACGGGTCCGAAACTTCGTTGATGAGGCACGTGAATCCCTATGAGTCACGGAACATATGTCGTCACCCTTGGGGAAACCATGGCGCTCATGGCTTCGGACAAGGCCGGCCCGCTTGCCCATGCGTCCACCATGAGCCTCGGCATCGGAGGCTCTGAGTCCAATGTTGCCATCGGCCTGCAACGTTTGGGTGTCCAGGCCGTCTGGTGCGGCCGGATCGGCGCGGATTCCCTCGGCCAGCTTGTAGCACGGGAGATCCGCGCTGAGGGCGTGGATGTCCGCGCCATAGTCGACGACGACGCGCCCACGGGTCTGATGATCAAGGAACGTCGGACCCCCACAGCCCAGAAAGTTGCGTATTACCGTTCCGGCAGTGCAGGCTCACGGATTGTCCCCGACGACGTCGACGAACGGCTGATTGCCGGGGCCGCCCTGCTCCACGTCAGCGGAATCACCCCGGCGCTTTCTCCGCAAGCCGCTTCCACCCTTCAGTACGCTATCGCCGCGGCCAAATCATCCGGTGTTCCGGTCTCTTTCGACCTGAATTACCGTAGTAAGCTCTGGAGCACCGAGGCCGCCGGAAGCGCCTACCGCGAAATTATCCCGGACGTCGACATCGTTTTCGCCGGTCTCGAAGAGGCCGAACTCGCAGTCGGGACAGTCCGCGACGCCGAGGAGGCCGCCAGACGCATCGCGGCCATGGGGCCCAGCCAAGTGCTTATCAAGTTGGGCGCAGACGGCGCCTTGGCATTCGTCGACGGCAAGGTCTTCAGACAGGGCGCACTGGTCATCGATGCCCTCGATACCGTGGGTGCCGGAGACGCGTTCGTCGCGGGCTACCTGGCCGAATTCGTCGGAGGCTTGGAGGCTGAGGAGCGTCTTCAGACAGCCGTCAGCACAGGTGCTTTTGTGTGCCTCGTCCCCGGCGACTGGGAGGGGCTCCCCCGGCGCGATGAACTGCCGCTCCTCGGGAACCATGAACCGGTCAGTCGATGAGCAAATTCTTCATAGGGGCCTATGCGGCAGCACCAAGCTTGAACGGTTGGGATCCGTCGGCTGAAGGCAAGTTCCTCAAATCTGTCTTGGAACTGGACGGCGTTGCCGGCCTCGAAGTCCCCTTCGCGGGGAAGCTGCACAAGGACGACGAATCCTGGTTATTGCGGCAGCTGCCAGAGCAAGCAGACTTCATCGTGACCACCATTCCCGGGACCATGGCCCGCCTTGGCTCAGACCCCGGCTTCGGCCTGGCCTCAACTTCCAATGCCGGGCGCAAGGCGGCAATCGACTTCATTCGAGAGGCGCTGAACGCCGCCGGAAGGCTCAACGAGAGCCTTGCCCGAGCCGCGGTTGTTGCCGTTGAGATCCATTCAGCGCCTTGGGCAGATGGACAGGCGGCTTCTGCGGCCGCCTTGGCCGACTCGCTGAAGGAAATTTCTGACTGGCAGTGGAACGGTGCGCGGATTGTGCTTGAGCACTGTGATGCATTTGTCCCTGGGCAAGTGCCTTCCAAAGGATTTCTCCCGCTCCACGTTGAAGCGGAAACAGTGCACGGGGTAAACGAGTCAAGCGGCCGATCCATGGGCATTGCCGTCAACTGGGGGCGGTCCGTGATTGAGCAACGCAACCCGGATGCCGCTCTGGAGCACATCGACTTCCTTCGCGGGAATGACCTGCTCGGAGGGTTTGTGCTCTCAGGCTGCGCAGCGGTTGATACCCGGTACGGTGCGGCCTGGGCCGATGTGCACGTACCTCCTGCGCCTCCAACCTCGCTGCCCGCCCGTCCGGACGTCGAATCGCCTGGGGACCTGGATGTCCTCGAGTCGGGGTCCCTCTTGACGGCTAACCGCATTGAGGAATGCCTGCGCGCGGCGGGTCCGGCGTCCGGCAAGGATTTTCGGGGAATCAAAGTTGCCGCCCCTCCGCACGCAACAGTGGAGCAGCGCGTGGCAGTCATCTCGAAAACGCTCGATCTGGCCCGCGCTGCCGAACAGTAACCTTCCCCTAGGGCCGGACGATTACCCCAGAGGGGACGAATGTCCATGGCCCGGCAAGGGGGCCTAGACTGTACGGGCTCCGTCGGTTCGAAGAAAGCGAGGTGAAACCGTGCCTGATGGCCTTATTGCTGGAGACAGCGATGCCCTTGTAGCTGGTCGGTACCGGTTGGGAACCTTGATCGGCCGCGGCGCCACCGCGTCGGTGTACCGGGCGCAAGATGAGAGGCTAGGCCGCGACGTGGCGCTGAAGCTCTTTTCTCCCCTGCTCGGCGGGCCGGACGAGCTTGCCCGGCATGAAAACGAGATGCGGCTCCTGGCGACTTTCAATCATCCCTCACTCGTCACTCTCTTCGACGCCGGTACCGACGATCGGGACCCAGAGCATGCCCGGACATTCCTCGCCATGGAACTGATTCACGGTCCGGACCTGTATGCCGGATTGCGGGGCCGACCGCTGTCGCCCCGGGACGTAGCCCATATAGGAGCGGATCTGGCTTCGGCCCTGGACTACGTCCATGGGCGCGGGATCATCCACCGCGATATCAAACCCGCGAATGTCCTCCTGCCTGATACCCCTGTAGGATCCCCCATCCGGCCCAAGCTCACAGACTTCGGGATCGCCCGCATCATGGAGGGAACGCGCCTGACCGCAACAGGCACGATGGTGGGAACCGCAGCATACCTGAGCCCGGAACAGGCCACCGGCTCTGTCCTCGGACCGTCAAGCGATATCTACTCCCTCGGACTCCTCCTCCTCGAATGCCTGACCGGAAAGCTCGAATACCCGGGAACCAGCGTGGAGTCGGCCGTCGCGAGGCTCCACCGCCCACCCCGTGTACCGGAGGCCCTGGGGGCGCGCTGGGTTGACCTCCTCACCGCCATGACATTGACTGAACCTTCTGCGCGGCCTGGCGCACTAGAGGTTGAGCAAGCACTTCGGAGTGCCTTCGGTTCCGGCGTCCCAGCGGCGATACCCGCTGGCGCCAACGGAGCCACGCAGGCTCTTCCCCGCATGCCCGACCGCCCGCCCCGCACCGCCAAGGCAACCATCCAGATGCGGGTGCAGCCCGAGGCAACGGCGAGGCGAGGGAAGCCCGTAAGCCGCGCGCGCAGATCGGCGTTAGCTGTCGCCGCCGCACTTCTGGCCGCCGCCCTGGTGATCGTTGGCGTGAGCGCCTTCCAGTCGCCTGCTCCCGCGGCCCCGGACCCGTCCGTCTCGGCAACGCCCACGCCCAACACCCCTACGCCGACGCCCTCACCGAGCATTGAGCCATCCACGCCGGCTGCGCCTGTTCCGGTGGCACCGGCACCGGGACATCACAAGAGCAACGGCAAGGGAAGTGGCGGTTAGGAACCGGCGCCTGTTCCTGGCCTGAGCTGCCACAAGCCGTCCGGGTGCATCGAAAAGGGGAGGGCCGGCACGCCGACCCTCCCCTTTGTTCCTGCTGTTGCTAGATTCCGCCGTCGCGGGTGTCCCGGGTCACGATGCGGTCCCCCGTGACCGGGTCAACTGTGGCGCGGCTTTCGCTGATTCGGCGGGTCCGGCGCGGGCCGAACACGAAAAGGGAAACGATCAAGCCGATGACGCCAACGACCATCAGGATGTAGCCGACCATATGGAGGTCGATGAAAGACACGACATCTCCGGGGATGGCGAAGGCCAGAATGGCGCCTATCGCGATAAGGAAGATGGATGATCCGATACCCACTGCTGTACCTCCTGCTGAACCGCGGACCCGGCGGTGGCGGGTATTACTAAGGTTACTTTGCATCGCCAAAGCTACACGTCAGCACTGCATCCGGCAACCACATTCCGCTCGGATCGCGGCATCCGAGCGGCATATCGGCTAAAACACTAAGGGTGCTTTGCTTTTTGGTGGCCGCCGGGTACGGTCAATGAAGGACGATATGTCTCTATTGGGGAGGTCAGCCAATGGCTGGGAAGTTTGAACTGTTTGTCGATGCCCGGGAACGCTACAGGTTCCGGCTGAAGGCAGCAGACGGGACCGTCATGGCGGTCTCGAAGGATTTTGAGACCAAACGCGCCGCAGTTGTGGGAATCCGCGAAGTGCGGGAATGGGACTGATCACGGACCTGTGTCCGAGCCAGCCGGCCGCATCAGGGGCGGCACCGGAAGCCTCCTCCCCTGCCTTGGCCGAGGCCGGGCCTCCCCGGGGCCGGAATTGGCTTGGCCGAACGTCTATCGTTCGCAAGCGCGGCCACAAAGCACTGACGTCCAAGAGATGGCTTGACCGGGTCGAATAGTACCGGTCGAATAGCACCGAACTGAAGAAATGGCCGGGACTCATGAGTCCCGGCCATTTCCATTGCATTCAGTAGGACGTCATGGCTTCCGGCGGTTGGGTGGTCCATTCGGTCTCGGTGGCCCGCATCCAGGGATACGGCAGGAGTTCCTCCAAGCCGACGCTTCCAACCTCTCCCCCGGCATCAACCAGGACAGTTGCCTCGGGCCCATAGTTCCGCAGCAGTTCCCGGCAAACGCCGCAAGGATTGGTGACCTGGGGTTCGCCGTGTGGGTCCATGCTCACTGCGACGGACGACCGGATCGAGGCTTCCTGCGCGATGCGGGCATTCGCGAGGGCACTGGATTCGGCGCACACGTTGATTCGTTTCGAGCCGATGTGAAGGCCCAGGTAGATCGTCCCTGACTCGCCCCGCATGGCCGCGGCCACCCGGTGGTTCTCGCCGTGGTGAGCCGTGAGAAGCAGCTGACGGGCCGCGGTGTAGAGCTCCACATCGGACTCGCTGAGGTCAAACGAGATCATATTCCTAGCTCCCAATGAAAATTCCGTTCTTCCGCCGGGCGAGCACGTAGAACACAATGCTCAACACGGACAGCACGGCGACATAAACCGGGAAGATCCACGATGCATTCATGGACTGGAGCCAGACCAGGAGGTAGGAGGCCGTGCCGCCGAAGATGGCGACGCCGATTCCGTAACCGAGGGAAGTTCCGGCGCCGCGGCAGGCCTTGGGCATCAGGGAACTCGTGACGACGTTGTAAAGGGTCATGTTCAGGACCAGAACAACCGAGCCGCCGAGGAGGACCGCGGCGAATCCGCCGATGCCCGGACGGACGTACATGAGCATCAGGAAGACCGAAGGAATGGACAGCGCGCGGGTGATCAGGAACCACTTGGAAATGGACTTGCCATCGGCGAACTTGCCGACCACCAGGCTGCCGACTACCAGCACGACGCCAAGAATGGTGGTGAGGGCGAAGACAGCCGTGGCGTCTTCCTTAAAGCCGCTGCGAGCCGCGGTGGGCAGTCCCGTATTCCAGGCGTAGTTGTAGGCTTGCGCCGCCCCAACGACGAAGGTGATGGCCAGCACGCTCAGCCAATGCTTGCGCACCCCGCCCCAAACAGCTTTCGAGGAGTTCTCCGCAAGCTCCTCGGGCCGCATGGTTTCCGGAAGGGTCCGGCGAAGGTAGACCACGACAAAGCCGAAGATTGCCCCCACGATGAAGGGAACGCGCCAACCCCAGTCGGCCATGACGGTCCCGCTCAGCATCAGGCTGCACAGGTAGCTGACCAGCGAGGCGAGGAGGATGCCCGAGTTGACGAAGAAGGAAATGATGCCTGCGACGAACCCTTCGCGCCCCGCGGGAACCAGTTCGACGGCGTGTGCGGTGGAAAGCGGAGCTTCAACACCGGTGGAGATGCCCTGCACGATGCGGCAGATCAGGAGGATGACGCCGGCAGCGCCACCGATCTGCTGGTAGGTCGGGCATAGGGCGATGATCAGCGTGGTGACTGCCATCATCATGATGGACCAGAGCATCACTTTTCGACGGCCGATTCTGTCGGCGAAGGTACCGAGCAGGACGCCACCGAGCGGACGGAACGCGAAGCCGACGGCGAAGACCGCCAAGGCGTTAAGGGTTGCGGCGGTGGGGTCCTGCGAGGGGAAGAACTTTGGCCCGATGAAGGCCGACAGGAGTCCGAAGACCATCCAGTCGTACCATTCAAGGGTGTTCCCGAGTCCGAGGCCCAGCAGCCCGCGGCGGATTTCCGGAGAGAGCCGGGATTTCCGGGCGCTCTCCGGGCCATTCTTGACGACAGTGTCAGTCATGATTCTTTCCTTCCTCCGCACCTTCGCGGTGCGTGAGGGTACGGATCACCGTTGCCACCCAGGGGGTATGGACGGTGATCGAAACTATCATTTTGGCTTGGTCCGGCGGGGCCGAACCAGCTCACCTCATGGGAAGCGAGTTAGCCCAGATAGCTACGCGTGCCTCTTCGTAGCGCTTTGAAGCAAACGGGGACATCCAGTCCGGTAAGGGGAGCGTGGATGGCTTGCTTGGATGCCGCAGGATCAGTAGGGAAACACGAGGGTGGACGTGGGGCTGGGCTGGGCCTTCCGCCAGAAGGCTGAAGCGCCCGCGTCTGTCGATCGTGTTGCAAACTTCCCCACGTGATGCGACTCACTTAACTATATTGAAGATATTCACCAGGTCAATGCTTTTTGATAAATAGCCCTCGCCGCGCCGCGAGCAGTGAGGAGTCCGCCGCCGCAGGACGCCGCTCAGTTCGGGCGGAGAAGAAAATTTCACCAAACCATTGATTCGCTAAAATTTTTCACTATAGTTATGTGAGTCAGCTCACCGAGAGAAAGCTGGATCATGACCAACGAGATCATCACGGCATCCTCACCGGCCGGCACGAGCGCGCTTCTGGCAACTGTCGGCAACAAGGTCCGCACGATGCGCAAGGACAAGGGGATGACCCTGTCCAAACTCTCGGAAATCACCGGTCTCAGCCCGGCGATCGTCAGCCAGATCGAACGTGGGCTGGCCAATCCATCATTCACCACTTTGGCACAGCTGGCCCACGGCCTGGACATTCCCGTCGGGAAATTCTTCATCGGTCAGGAAGAGACCAGATCGCCGGTTGTCCGCAAGGCCGAACGGCGAAACCTCAAAGGCGTCACCAAGAAGTCCGTGGGCGAGGCCGTTTACGAGCTCCTGACCCCGGACCTCAACGGCGCCTTGGAGGCCCAATGGATCGTGAGCCCGCCAGGCCACGACACCAGCGCCACTCCTTTCCGCCACAGCGGCGAGGAATTCGGGATCATCCTCTCGGGAAGGAAAGACATCTTCCTGGACGGCCAGTGCTACACGCTTGAGGCGGGCGATTCGATCACTTTCTCGTCGGATACGCCTCACTGGTACAAAAACAGCTACGAAGAGGTATGCGTAGCAATATGGGTCAACGCCCCTCACGTGTGGTGATCACCCGGCGCTAGCCGCCGCCTGCTCCCATACACGCACGGACCCTTGGACGTCCGTTCGCAAAAATCTCTATTTCCGTGTCCAGGTCCCGCGGGACCTCTACTCGTCATGCCCTCCGCCCGGGCCTGGTTCGCTGCGTGCATCGCCGCGAACTCCTCCCGGGCACCTCGTCTACACCCCGGCAACCGTTCCAACGGCATGCCCGCCGGGAAGTAAGGATCCTCCTCCATGAACTCCTTTGCCAGCACATCGTCACTGGAACTCAGTACGACGACGGCGGATCTCACCGCGCCCGTCATCTCCCGCTCCGCCGTCCTCGTGGTCGGCGGTGGGCCCGCCGGCGTGGCCGCCGCGGTCACCGCAGCACGTTCCGGCGCATCCGTCACGCTCCTGGAGCGCTACTCCTCGCTCGGCGGACTCGCCTCCGGAGGCATGGTCCTGGTGCTCGACGACATGATCAACGGCCAGGAAATCACGGTCACTGGCATCGTTTCGGAGTACGTCGAACGGCTGCAGAAGCTCGGCCTTGCGGTTGTCCCGCCCGCCGATGACCGCAAGACCTCCGAGGAACTCTGGAACAAGTGGGGCCGCTACGGCACCTTCGACTTCCACTCACACACGAACCCCAAGCCGATTTGCTACGCCGCTGCCTTCGACCCCGACGGCTGGAAGCGGGTCTCCAACGACCTCGTCCGCGAAGCCGGAGTCAACCTCCGCCTGCACTCCTGGTTCTCCCGCCCGATCGTGGACAACGGCGTCATCAAGGGTGTCATTTGCGAGACCAAGTCCGGCCCGCAGGCGTTCATGGCGGACATCGTCATCGACACGACCGGAGACATCGACGTCGCCTCCCGTGCCGGCGCCAGCCACATCAAGGACAGCTACCTCACCACGCTCGTTTTCCGCCTGGGCAACGTTGACACCGCTGCCGCCGAGGCTTTCGAGCAGGCCAACCCGAAGGAAGCCCGCGCCATCAACCGCACCATCAAGCGCCTCCTCGGCGGCGCCTGGGAACTGTGGTGGCTCAAGACACCCATCGACGGCGTCGTCTGGTGCAACGCTCCCCACATGACCGGATACGACGGCGTGGACCCAGCGGACATGACCGCCGCCGAGTTCGCCGCACGGGACCGGATCACCGAGGCCGTTGAGTACGTCCGCGCCCACCTGCCGGGCTTTGAGAACTGCTACATGCTGGACGTCGCCTCCCAAATGGGCGTAAGGCAAACCCGCCTGCTCGAGGGCGAATACGTCATGACGAAGGACGACGTCACCTCCCGCCGCCACTTCGCGGACACCGTGGCCCGCGGCCGCGATTACTACTACCCGTACCGCTCGCTGCTTCCCAAGGAAGTAGACCAACTGCTCGTCGCCGGGCGCCACTACTCGGCCACCCCGGAAGCACAGAAGATGTCCCGCGAGATCCCGCCCTGCATGGCCATGGGCCAGGCAGTCGGCGTCGCCGCGGCTCTGGCGGTCGAGAACGGTACCCTTGTCCGCGAGGTTTCCGCGCTGGACATCCAGCAGGGCATGCGCCGGCACGGTGCAGACCCGGGCGACGTCCCGTCGTCGAACGCTACCCTTGACAGCGAAGTGGCGGTGGGGGCATGAGCACCGACACCCTTCTCGATGAGTTTGAGGAAACCACGACGGCGGCGCCTGGCGCCGCTGCCAAGCCCAACGGCATCCCGCTCCCCCTCGACGGCACCAAGATCGTGGACTTCACCCAAGTGTTCATGGGACCGTCCTGCACCCAGCTGCTGGGCGACTACGGCGCGGACATCATCAAGGTGGAACGTCCGGGCGCCGGCGACATCTCGCGCAACTCGTTCCCGGACAAGGACGGCCAGGACAACCCCATTTTCCTGTCCATCAACCGGAACAAGCGAAGCGTTTCCGTGGACACCCGCACCGACGAGGGCAAGGCCGTCCTCCGCCGGGTCATGGCCGACGCCGACGTCGTCGTCAGCAACTTCCGTTCCGGCGTGATGGAGCGGATGGGCTTCGGCTATGAGGAACTGAAAGCCGCGAACCCGGGCATCATCTGGGCCTCCGGCACGGGCTTCGGCCCGGTTGGGCCGTACTCCCACAAGGGGGGCCAGGATGCGATCGCACAGGCGTACTCGGGCGTGATGTGGCGGCGCGAGTCCGACGACATGAAGCCGGCCATCTACCCCACCACGCTGTGCGACTACATCACCGGCATGCACCTCATGCAGGGCATCCTGCTGGCGTTGCGCACCCGGGAGACGTCCGGCGTCGGGCAAAAGGTCGAGGTGACCATGTACGACTCCATGCTGCACTTGCAGATGCAGGAGGCATGCATGCAGCTCAACCGCGGCTACGAAGTCAATTGGGGCGCCATGCCGCTGAGCGGCGTCTTTGAAACCACCGACGGCGCCGTCTGCATGGTAGGCGGTTTCACCCCCGACCCGCTCGCGCGGATTTCCGAAGCGCTGGGACTGGATGAAGACCTCACCCAGCGGCCGGAGTTCGCCAACCTTGAGCAGCAGTTCAAGCACAAGCCGGCCCTGCAGGCGATTTTCCGGGAGCGCATCGCCACGAACACCACCGAGTACTGGACCAACCAGTTGGAAAGCCAAGGCCTGCTCAACGCCCCCGTCCACACCCTGGAACAGGCCTTGGCCGATGCGCAGACCGAGGCCAACGGCATGATCGTCGAGGCCGAGCACCCGGGCGTCGGCACCGTGAAGATGCTCAACGCCCCCATTCGCTTGTCTGCTACCCCGCCTTCCATCCGGCGCGTGGCGCCGCGGCTCGGCGAGCACAACGTTGAGGTCCTCCTGGAGAACGGCTTCGACGCTGAAACCATCGAGCGCCTGCAGAAATTGGGAGTTCTCCGGTGACTGCTTCGATAGAAGAGAAGGCAATCGTGGACCAGGTCACGCTGGCCATCGAGAACCACGTGGCCACAGTGGTGATCGACCGCCAGCACGTGCTCAACGCGGTGGACGGGACTGCCCAGGCCAGGCTCAATGACATCTGGAACCAGATCGAAGCTGATCCTGCCGTGCGCGCCGTCGTCATCACCGGTGCCGGCACGCGGGCGTTCTGCGTCGGCGCGGACATGTCCGCCTCCGCCGTGGACAAGACCGGCCTGCAGTACTGGGCGGAGCTTGACCCCAACGGTTTCGGCGGACTGAGCCTGCGGACGAGCCTGGACATTCCGGTCATTGCCCGGGTGAACGGCTATGCGCTGGGCGGCGGCATGGAGATCGTGCTCGGCGCCGACATCGTCGTTGCCGCGGACACGGCCCGCTTCGGCCTCACCGAACCGCGGGTCGGGCGCCTGGCGCTCGACGGCGGCATCCATCAGCTGGTGCGCCGCGTCCCCTATACGCAAGCGATGGGCCTGCTCCTCACCGGCCGGAAGGCCGATGCTGCAGAGATGCAGTCGATGGGCCTCGTCAACGAAGTTGTTCCGGCTGGGGAGCTCGACGCCGCGGTGCAGCGCTGGGTCGACCAGATCCTCGCCTGCGCGCCGAGCTCCGTCCGGGCCGTCAAACAAATGGTCAGCAGGACGAGCCACTTGAGCGCCGCGGAAGCCCGCGGCCTCAGGCTGCCGGCCCTCATGGCCGCCCTCGACAGCGAAGACTCCGCCGAAGGCGTACGCGCTTTCCAGGAAAAGCGCCCGCCTGTGTGGCCGGGCCGCTGAATGCAGCACGAACAGATGCAAGACCCCGAACTTCAGCACGTAAGGAAGGACAATCCAATGCGGGAAGCACTACCACCCGGAGTGTGGGGCGTCGTCGCCACGCCATTCCAGGCCAGCACCCTCGATCTGGACACCGACAGCCTGGCCCAGTTGGTGGAGCACTATGAATCCATCGGCGCCACAGGGCTGACTGTCCTGGGTGTCTTCGGCGAGGCCGCCGCCCTGACCGCAGCGGAGCGCAGCCTGGCGCTGGAAGTTGTCGTCGAAGAAACCCGATTGCCCCTCGTGGTCGGTGTGACCTCGCTCTTCACGGGCACGGCTGTCGAAGAAATCCGCGCTGCCCAGGCCGTGGCGGGAAACCGGATCGCGGCAGTCATGGTGCAGGCAAATTCGGCACGCCCGGAAGTGGTGATCGCGCACCTGAACGCCATCCACCAATCCACCGGCGCCAAAGTTGTCCTGCAGGACTACCCGGTGGCCAGCGGTGTCAGCATCAGCACGGAAGCGCTCATTTACGTGGTCCAGGCGTGCAAGTTCGTTATCGCAGTCAAGGCTGAGGCCCCGCCCACCAGTGTGGCCATCGCCCAACTGGCGGCCGCCGTCGAGGTCTCCGTGTTCGGTGGGCTGGGCGGTCAGGGGCTCCTCGACGAGCTGGTGGCCGGCGCTGCCGGCGCCATGACGGGGTTCTCCTACCCGGAAGCCCTCGTGGCCTGCGTCCGCGCCTGGCAGTCGGGTGGCTACGACGCCGCCCGGGACGCATTGCTCCCGTACATGCCACTCATCAACTTCGAGCAGCAGGCCCGGATCGCCCTGGCGGTCCGGAAGGAGTGCTTCCGTGAACGGGGCCTCATCAAGGACTCCGGCGTCCGCCCGCCCGCGGCTCCTTTCCCGGAGGTCCTCAGGAACGGAATGCTGACGCATCTGGCAGAAGCAGCCCGCGCTTTGGATCTCTCGCTCGCCCCCACCGCCCACACAGCAGGAAGGCTCTGATGGACTTCGGAATCAGTGGAAAGACCGCATTCGTCGCCGCCTCCACGGGAGGGCTGGGACTGGCTGTCGCCCGCGGCCTCGCGGCCGAAGGCGTCCGGGTTGCCATCACCGGCCGCCGGGGCGAGCTGGCCGAGAAGATCGCGGCGGAGCTGGAGGCAGACGGCCACAGCGCCGTGGCTGTTGAAGCGGACCTCAGTACCGCGGACGGAGTGACCGCCGCCGTCGAACGCGCCGTGGAACTTCTCGGTCCCATCGACATCCTCGTCCTCAACGGCCCCGGCCCCAAGCCCGGGGCAGCCGCGAGCCTTGGCGCCGACGACATCGCGGCGGCGTTCGAGTTGCTCGTGAAGCCGCACCACGCCCTTGTCTCGAGGATCCTTCCGGGGATGCGGGAGCGGCGCTGGGGACGGATCCTGGCCATCGGATCCAGCGGAATTGTGGCACCCCTGCCCAACCTCGCCGTCTCCAACACAGGCCGCGCAGCATTGGCCGGGTACCTCAAGACGCTTGCGGCGGAAGTGGCCCTCGACGCCGTCACAGTCAACATGATCTTGCCCGGACGCATCGCCACCGATCGCGTCGCCGAACTGGACCGGGCGGCGGCCAAACGCCGCGGCACCACGCCTGAGGAGATCCAACTCGAATCCCGCAAGACCATTCCAGCCCGACGGTACGGCGAACCGGAGGAGTTCGGTGCCGCCGGCGCGTTCCTCTGCAGTGCCCCGGCTTCCTACATCACCGGCGTCGCGCTTCGCTGTGACGGAGGCCTGATCCGGAGCCTCTAGGCGCCGATCTCCGCCCGAACAGCCCTAATGCCCAATCCCAACCGCTAAGCCAAAGGATTACCATGACTTCCACCGCTACCGAATCCGCAACCTCCACCCGCAAGGATGTTGCCGCAGCGCAGCACCTGATTAACGGCGAATGGATCGGAGACCCAGAAATCCAGCGGATCAACCCGGCCCGCCCGGAGGAACTCGCTGCCCTCTCCCCGCGAGGCACCGCCGATGACGTCGACGCGGCCATCACCGCCGCTGCCGCCGCCCAGCCGGCTTGGGCAGCCCTGCCCGCCCCTGCCCGCGGCGCCATCCTCATGACCGCCGGCAACCTCCTCCTCGAGCGCCAAAGCGCGATCGCCGAGGACCTTGTCCGCGAGGAAGGCAAAACCCTCGTCGAAGCCAAGGGAGAGGTCAAGCGCGCCTCGGACGTCCTGCGCTTCTTCGGCTCCCTCGGCTGGGCCGCCACCGGCGAAGTACTTCCCAGCGGCCTCCCGGACACCACCATCACCACCCGGCGCGAGCCGCTCGGCGTCGTCGGGCTCATCACCCCCTGGAACTTCCCCATCGCCATCCCGGCATGGAAGGCCGCCCCCGCACTCATCAGCGGCAACGCCGTCGTCATCAAGCCGGCCGAACTCACCCCGCTCTCCGCGACGCACCTTGCCCGCGCCCTGCAGGACGCCGGGCTTCCCGCCGGAGTATTCAACGTGGTCCACGGCAAGGGCCGCGTGGTCGGAGACGCTTTGGCACGTGATACCCGCATCGCAGGGCTGTCCTTCACCGGATCCACCAAAGTGGGGCTCGGACTCCAGGAAATCCTGAATGCCCGCCGCGCCCGCGTCCAGCTCGAAATGGGCGGCAAGAACGGCGTCCTGGTGCTCGACGACGCCGATCCGCAGAAGGCCTCCGCGGTAGTCGCAGCCGGCGCGTTCGGGCTCACGGGCCAGGCGTGCACGGCAACGTCCCGGGTCTACGTCACCCCGGGCATCCGGGACGCGTTCCTCGAAGCCCTTGTTGTGGAGGCCGCGGGCTACACCGCCGGTGACGGGCTCGACGGCGCCAAGATGGGCGCTGTGGTGAGCAGCCAGCAGTTCGAACAGGACCAAGCAGCGGTGCGCACCGCCGTCGAACGCGGCGCCACCCTCCTTCACGGAGAGTACGACGGCGACCCCTCCGGCGCTCTGCTCTTCCCAGCCGCTGTCCTCACTGACATTGCCTTTGACGATGCCGCCGTGACGGAGGAAATCTTCGGTCCGGTGGTCGCAGTCCTGGGGGTGCCCGATTACGAGGCCGGCCTCGCCGCGATCAACGGCTCCCGCTACGGCCTCACCGCAGGCATCTGCACCGATTCCTTGGCCTTGGCCACGGACTTCGCCGCGCGGGCGCAGGCCGGAGTGATCAAGGTGAACCGTCCCACGGCGGGTCTGGATTTGAACGTGCCGTTCGGTGGCGTGAAGGACTCCTCCACGAACACCTTCCGGGAGCAGGGCAAGTCCGCACTGGACTTCTTCACTTGGGGCAAGACCGTTTACACGGGTGTATAGCGCGTCATGACCTACGTGATCGCGCAGCCCTGCGTGGACGTCAAGGACAAAGCCTGCATCGATGAATGCCCGGTGGACTGCATCTACGAAGGCGAACGCTCGCTCTACATCCACCCGTCCGAATGTGTGGACTGCGGCGCCTGCGATCCCGTGTGCCCGGTCGAGGCGATCTACTTCTCGGACGACGTTCCGGATGAGTGGGCAGATTATGTCCGGGCCAACGTCGAGTTCTTCGAGGAACTCGGATCCCCACAAGGAGGATCGGCACTGGGGAACCTCGGCCGGGACCACCCCGTGGTTGCAGCGGCACGAGTCGCGGGCTGATGTTAAGCGGCCAGCGTGGCCTGGATCGCCTGTCGAAGCGATTCCAGGCTGGGCAGGCCGGAGAGGCCACCAGCCCTACGGTAGACGCGACACGTCATGGCCGGCTCTGTCGCAGAGGGGAAGAGGTCAATTCCGTCCACCGTGAATGTCGGGGATCCGTGGAATCCGGATGCTTCGGCCTCTTCGTCGCTTGTGATCTCCCTGGCCGCAATCAAGGCCGGGTCCTTCCCTTCCAGTTCAACGGCCCGGGAGAACAGTTCCCGGGCCGCGGTGCCATGGGGACAGTCCTGTATGGTGAGCAATTCGAAATCCATGACCCCATTATCCGGCACCGTACTGTCAGGCTCACAGCAGGTCGGCATGATGCTCTGCGACGACGTTCGGGTGGGCCCGAAGCCGGTAGCGGAGGGCGTTGTCCCCGTAGGTTTCCAAAATCGGACTGTTCGTCGGGTCAACCGACAAGCCGCGGGCTTTTGCCTGGAACTCCGGGCTTACGGCAAGCTGCGGCATGGTCGCGTCAAGTGCAGGATTGTAGAAGAACGGAAGGGAAATCCGGTCCGTGCCTCGAAGCGGTGAGATGACCCGGTGCAGGGTCGCCTTGAGGTAGCCGTTGGTGGCCAGTTCCAGCATTTCGCCGATATTGACCACGAAAGTCCCCGGCACTTGGGGCGCGTCGATCCACTTCCCTTGATACTCGACCTGGAGACCGCCCTTTCCTGGCTCAACCAAGAGGAGTGTCAGCACACCTCCATCACGGTGGGACCCCACGCCCTGCTTGGGTTCCGGGTTCGACTCCCCCGGATATCTCACGATCTTGAGGACAGGGAAAGCCCGTGCGGCGAATGCCGCATCAAAAGTGTCCTCGGGCGCTCCGAGGGAAACTGCCAGGGCCCGCAACAGGGTCAGCGAGATAGTACTTAGCCGTTCGGTCCATTCCGAGACAATCTCCCGCATTTCCGGCAGCGCATCGGGCCACAGGTTGGGCCCCTCGAGGCGCCAATATTCCGCGACACCGGGACCCGGCTCAACAGTGTCACGTTCGACGCCGATGTCGATCTGCTCGCGCCAGTCGATCCCGCCGTCCGTGAGCTCGCCGCCAACGCGGGTGTAGCCGCGGAACTGGGGGCTGCGGACGTTCTCGATCGCGAGTTTTTCCTCCTCGGGCAGCTCGAAAAAGCGGCGCGACACGTCGAGAATGGCGTCCGTCAACTCCTTCGGGATGCCGTGGCCGGCCAGATACAGGAAGCCAACCTCATGCATGGCATCGCGCAGTTCGTCACGGAATCGGGAGGCCTCCTCCGGCCCTGCATCCAGACGGGAGAAGTCGATTACGGGCAATGTATCGAGTGTCAATGCACTTGTCCTTTTCATCGAGTGGTGCAAGTGTGCGGATGATCCCCGTCGCCTCAGCCCTCCCGTTTGGGATGCCACACACCGAAACGGTTGCCGTGCGGGTCCAGGAGGTGCGCGAACTCTATCGCGCCGTTGTCGACGAACGGGATGGCTACGCTCGCACCGAGTGACTCGGCCCTGGCGATCGCGGCCTTCACATCGTCGACTTGCACGTAGAAGATCGCCCACGACGTTTCCTCGAGCGATGACGTGTCCCACAGCCCGCCCTTGTCGCCATTCACCATCTGGTAGCTGGCAGGCGAGGACGCACCGAAAGTCCAGTCGAAAAGCGAGCTGTAGAAGGCCCGCGCGCTCTCGGGATCGGGAGAACCGACTTCGAAGTAGTTCACTATCGAGGCCACGACTGTTTCCTTTCCACTTCCGCCGCGAATGGACGGAGGCCGCCCGCGAGACCTGGGGGCGGCCTTTTCGAATAGTTAGGGCATGACCTTGTACAGATCGACGACGGTCTCTTCCGGGGGCGACTCGAATCCGCCCTCGATGCCCGCCTGCATGCGGGGCATGAGAATGCCGTCGCGGAAGTTCTCCCAACTTTCCTTCGATTCGTGGACGGCCATGATCGTCCAACCGCCGGCCGAGGGGCCTGCGGCATGGAAAGTCTGACCGTCGGGCAGCAGCCCCTCTCCTGGGTGGACAGCGGCAATTGACGCCTCGTATTGGTCCTTCGTGCCTCCTGGGAAGAAGTGCACAACTCCATAGGGTGCGGCTTCCATCTCTGCTCCTTGCTGGTGTGGACGGGTATGGACATGCCAAGCAATAGACCCCGCTACCCAGGATGTCAATGGGTTTTCAGGGCCGGGATCCGAAACCGATATTCAGGTCCAGAATTCGTCTGCCTTGGCTGTGTCCTCGAAGAATTCCCGGCCCTCTACAACCTTTCCGTCGCGGAGAACGAAGGAGATGGCGGTTGCGATGTCCAGGGTCTTTCCGTCGCTTTCGGCGCGGCTTTGCTGGAGCCCGATGGTGTGGTTTTCTCCACCCACGATGTCTTGGACCGCCGCTTGGAAGGTACCTTGGGAACGCGCTCCCAGTTCGCCGAAATAGGCCAGGATGGCGTCTCTTCCTTGCTTCGTGCCGGAGAGTACGCCATTTCCAGCTGCGTACCAGACTGCGTCCTCCGCGAACAACTCGCTGAGTGCCGCCAAATCACCCGTGTTAAAGGCCTCGTATCCACGCCGGACCAATTCAGCGTTTTCTGTAGCTCCCATGTCGCATACCTCTCCGTCATCCTCGTCGGTCAATGGGACGGCTTAAGGCTATTCCCGGGCAGGGTGCCTGTCGATGGGGAAAGCCTTGGATTCGGGTGCCACGCGATGGACCGACAACGGCAATTCAGTGGCAAGCTGGACCACAAAGGGCCGCAGCGATAAAGAGGGTAAAGCCGTGATTGAGACCGCTGAAGCCGTTCTTCACGACGGCACGACGATCCCCATAACCTTGCACGGAAGCGGACGCGCCCTTCTGCTCCCGGCCCGCTTCGCCCCCTATCCGCCGGAGGAAGCAGCAACGATGCGCCGCTGGGGCGCTGATCCGGACCTGGGCTCCAAGCTGGTGAACGGACTCGCGCGATCCCACCGCGTCGTCGTCGCCGATTATGAAAACCACCGGATGGCACACCCTGCACCGGACACCCTTACTCCAGGGAATGTCACGGCTGATCTCCTTGCCATCGCCGACGCCGCTGAGGCCGGCAGCTTCGCCTACTACGGCTACTCCTGGCTAGCACTCTGCGGCCTGCAACTCGCAATCCGCACTGACCGGCTTTGGGCATTGGTGATGGGCGGATTCCCACCCCTGGATGGGCCCTACGCGAGCATGTTGGCGGTGACCCGGGCAGCACATTCGATGTCCGGACAATCCGCCGACCTGGTTCCTTCGCCGACCACTGACGTTGAGCCTGGAGACTGGGATTCGGTGCCCGTTCAAACGAACGAAGCCCAGACCCGTCAATTCGTGACCCTCTACGAGGCCCTTCAAGGCTTCGACGATTCCTCCGCCGAAGTCCCGCCGGGCTTGCCTCGCCTCGCCTTCGCGGGGGCGGAAGACCGGATCGACTACGGCCCTGCATGGGGCAACGTTCACGTAAAGATCGGCGAGCCCCTGACGACACACCAACAAGCCCTCATTGACGCCGGTTGGGATGTCCGGGTGCTCGCTGGCCTCGACCACATCGGAGCGATGCATAGCTCCGTCGTCTTGCCCATCCTGACGGACTGGCTCCGGAAGGTCGGCTAGGCCTGCTTGCTTTGACGAGGCTCTTGAGACACGTCCGGGCCGGTGGGACGATGAAGCCGTGAATCCCTTCCTCGAATTTGTCGGCCACTACTGGTGGCTGGTCTTCCCGCTGAGCGGATTGGCCGGCGGTTGGGCGCGGTCCTGGTCCAGGGCCAGTGAGCGGCGGCACCGCCGTCGGGTGGAGCTCTATCAGCTCAAGAACCGCGCGGCGGAATCGGAGCACGCTAGCCAGGCAGAGGTGGTGCGGCTGCAAGAGGCCCACGACGCCGTGAACCGGCGATGGCTCGAATACGAACTCGACGTCGGAAAACTCATCGATTTTCCGGTCATGTCGGATGTCCGCGAACCGCTCACGGTGGCGTTTCTTCGGGCCAAGCGGGAGGCTGACGGTCTGCGTCCGGCAACTCCGGGAGAAATCACGACGGCGGCCCGGCTGGCCGAGTATCGCGCGGCCGTCCGGAGCTTCGAGCTGGCGTTCGATGTGGCAGAGCGGGAAGCCAAGCGCATCAAGGACGGCAACTTCACTGAACCCGAGCGCCAGCGGCTGGCGACCGCCAGGAAGCTGCTCAGGATCGCTTCTGACAGTGCAGCGACGCCGGCAGAGAGGCAGACGGCCTATAAGCGTGCCCGACGCGAATTGGATGGGCTGATTGTCCTGCCCGACGCGACCATCGCGGCCTTGGAAGAGAAGATCGAGGGAATGCTCGACGCCCCAAAGGCTCCGGACTTCCATCAAAGCTGAGAGGAACCGATCTCAGTGTTTGACACGACGAATGATCACGTACCTGTGATGCTTCCGATGCCGGGTCTTGGTACGACGTGGAGTCAGTCCCAGCGGGGGCAACCCAAGCGCTTTCCGCCTGGCTGACAAGCGAATATTTGCGTAGATCAGAAATAGGAAGAAGCCCAGTGCCGGGATGAGCAGCACCAATATCCACGGTAAATTGCCCACGGCACGCCTCCTACGCTCAGTCTCCGGCCCGGCGTAACTGACGTCAAGAGTGCGATATTCGGTAGTGGCTACCCGACTCCTCTGAGACCAAGGGCTATCCACGGGACCATGCTAGGCGTAGCTTTCTTCTCATCCCGGCACGCCTAACTTGGCCCGCAGCCGGTACCTACCAGGAGGTCATCATGGACAACCTATTCGGACGCGGCGGACTCGGAGTACCGGAGCCGCTCCGACGCTTCCTTCAAGGCGAATCCGACCCTTCGCTCCGCATCGAGCAATACCAAGAGGGGGACACGCTGGTCGTCAGAGTGGATCTGCCGGGAATCGACCCCGAGACCGACGTCGACATCAGCATTGCCGACGACACCCTGCATATCGAGGCGCGGCGCGAGGAGGATGCCGAACACGTTGACAAGAAGGGCTACCGCACCGAGCTCCGCTACGGCGAACGGACCCGCAGCATTCCGCTGCCCCGCGGAGTGAGCCAGGACGGCATCGTCGCCACGTACGAGGACGGCGTCCTCGAAATCCGTCTCCAGCTCCCCGAACAGTCAGAGCCGCAGACCACGAAAATCCGGGTGGTCCGAACGGGTGGTCGAGAGGCCAATCAGTCTCCGGAGGACCCGGGCAACTAGCCCGACCGAGGACGCGAGCCTAAGGGCCCCCTCCGTTTGGGCGCCGCACTTTTTGGAGCCGCGGGGCTGGCCGCTTGCCCTGCGGAGCAGTAGCCTCAAGGGGCGTGACGGGCATCGCGAGGACAGCGACGACGGTGAGCGCGGCGCTCACGAGCACCGCGAGAAATACCGCCGCAGAAGCGAATACCACCGATTGCGGATTCTTAGCGCCACCGGGGCTGCCGGCGTAGATCGCATTTGCCACGGCGCCGAAAACGGCTACTCCAAGCGAACTGCCAATGGATCGCGCGAAGAGGTTGGTGCCCGTCACCACTCCTCGTTCGTGCCATTCGACACTGGACTGGGCCGCGATCAGGCTCGGGGTTGCCAGAAGCCCAAGTCCGAGCCCGGCAACGAAGCAACTCCCTGCGACGAGCAGGATGTTCGGTGTGTAGGCCGTCACGGCGAGGGCCGCCGAGCCGATAAGGGTAACGGTGATTCCGATCAGGGCTGTTGCCCGAAAGCCGATCCGAAGGTAAAAGCGGCCCGACTGCGAAGCGCTGATCGGCCAGCCGATCGTCAGGGCCGCCAGGGACAGGCCCGCAGCCAATGGCGACACCGAAAGCGCCCCTTGAAGGAAGGTCGGAACGTACGAGGTGAGGCCAAGTACGACTGCCCCGGCTCCAAAGGAGATCAGTGCGGTCGTGCCGAGAAGACGCCTCGAAACGACCCACGGCGGAAGGACAGGTTCAGCTGCCCGTCGCTCGACCAGGACGAAGGCAACAAGCAAAACTGCGCCAATGGCGAATACTGCGATGCTGATCGGAGAGTCCCAGGCCCAGGCCTGGCCGCCTTCCAAGGCACCGAGGATGCCCAAGGTCAACGTGACCGTGAGAAGGGCGGCTCCAAGATAATCGACGCGGTGCTTTACCCGCTCGATGTTCTCCTGGAACCTTTGAACCAGCATCCACGCAGCCACGATGCACAGCGGAATGTTGACGAGGAAGATTCCGCGCCAAACTCCAAGCGACGAGAACACCCCGCCCAGAGTTGGGCCCACAACAGACGACGTTGCCCACACGCTGGCGAGGTAGCCTTGCACCTTCGCGCGCTCGGCGAGGGTGTAGATATCGCCGGCGATGGTAATGGCCACAGGCAGGACCGCGCCGGCACCCAGTCCCTGCACCACGCGGAAGGCGATGAGCGCAGGCATGCTCCACGCAAGCCCGCAAAGGATGGATCCGAGAAGGAAGAGTCCGATGCCAGTGAGAATGATTGGCTTCCGACCCGCCATATCGGAGAGTTTCGCGTAGACCGGGACCGAGACGGCCTGCGCGAGCAGGTAGGCGGAGAAGAGCCAAGGGAACGAGGCGAACCCGCCGATTTCATGAACGATCGAAGGCACAGCGGTCGCCACGATGGTTGCATCGATCGCGACAAGGCCGCTCGAGAGCATCAGGGCTATGAGTATCGGGCCCCGTTTGGAACGGAAGCCGACCCCGTCACTTTGAGTTGCCATGTCCGGCCCTGTCTTTCCCCTATGCCCCGGCGTATCCTAATTACGTTTCCGGCACCGGCTTTGGCCGGCATTCTTCTCTGCATCCATCATTTATCCCTGCACCCACTCAGTTAGGCGCCATCCATGGAGATGAACATCAGGGACCACTGGGACATGCTCAGCCCCGAAACACGACATTGGCTAACCGACAACCCCGGATGCGTGGTCCTGCCGCGAACCATCGCGGAAATAATCCACCAGGAAACCGGGATCACCCCGGATGCCGACCGGCACAGCCAGGTCAGCCTCTCCCCTGAGGATCTGAAATTCATACTGGCCAAAGCTGAAGAAAATACGGTCCGGCCGACGTAATCGATGCCTGGGCAGTCGAGCGCGTCAGTCCTCGCCGTCCTCATCCGCTGGGTCCGGTGGACTGGCTGCCTCACGTAGTGGTCCCACTGCTCCGTCCGCGCCGTAGTCGCCTTCGGCGTACTGGCCGATTTCCGATTCCGCTGTGCGCCCTGGAACGGCTCCCGCCTCTCCGAGGTCTGCTTTTGCG
This sequence comes from Arthrobacter sp. KNU-44, assembly GCF_051843155.1. Lineage (NCBI taxonomy): Bacteria > Bacillati > Actinomycetota > Actinomycetes > Micrococcales > Micrococcaceae > Arthrobacter > Arthrobacter sp. KNU-44. The sequence goes on along the minus strand of NZ_JBPXNG010000002.1, from coordinate 4,299,407 downwards.
TAGCGCCCGGATTCCTTGGCTTTCTTACCCAACGGTTCGGGCAAGCCGCCTTGACTGCCGGCTGCGCCGTAGTCGCCTTCGCTGTATTGGCCTTCTTCGTCCTCGGACTGCCGACCGGGCTCCGTTCCGCTCTTGCCGTAGTCTCCCTCGACGTACCGGCCCCGGAGGTCCGGTTCCTCGGGAAGTCCGTTTTCCTCCCCGCCTTTCTCCTCTTCAGTGGGTTCTTCGACGCCGCTGCTGTCGGTCATGATCTTGCCTTTCCCGCAACGAACCTTGCGTCTCTTCGGCGCCCCTTAAGTTTATCGACGGGCTTTGCGGGGCAACAGGGCGTCAGCCCTACGGACTCTGAAGTACCAGTTTCGGCTCGTAGCTTTCAAGCTGGACGCTGGCCCTTACAAGTGCCCGGAGTTCGGACAGGCCTCCCGTAACCACTCCGGCCGCCCGCGCCTGGACCAGTACGTTTCCGAGCGCCGTGGCTTCCACGGGACCGGCCACAACCGTCTTGCCGGCGGCATCTGCGGTGAGCTGGCAGAGCAGCCTGTTCTGCGAGCCCCCACCCACGATGTGGACCACGGACGTCTGCTTGCCGGACAGTCCTTCGGCCCGTGCCAGGGTCCTGGCGTAGGCGGCCGCGAGGCTGTCCAGGATGCAGCGCACGACGGCGGCCGGCCGGTCCGGGAGGACGGCACCGCCGGCGCGGACCGCGGATCTGATGCGTTCGGGCATGTTGTCCGGGGCGATGAACGCAGGATCGTCGGCATTGATCTGCGGGCCGCCGCCGGGAAGTGCCGCCGCGGACTCCAGGAGCGCGGCTAGCTCCTGCCGGTGCCCTTCGGCGGCCCAGGTGCGTTGGCATTCGCTGAGCAACCACAGGCCGCCCACGTTGCGCAGATACCTGATGGTGCCGTCGACGCCCCGCTCGTTGGTGAAGTTGGCCAATCGGCTTGTTTCATTCAGGACCGGGCTGTCCAGCTCAACGCCCACGAGGGACCAGGTGCCGGAGGAAATGTAGGCGAAGTCTTCTTGCTGCGCGGGAACGGCTGCCACTGCCGAGGCGGTGTCGTGCGATCCCACGGCAACCACGGCCGTCTCCGCTCCGAGGCCCGTCCGGGCTGCGACGTCCGGCAGCAGCGTGCCTATGGTCTCGCCCGGCTGGATGATGGCCGGGAACAGGTTCTTTGGCAGGCCGAGTGCCTTGAAGAATTCTGTGGCCCACTCCCCCGTGACGGCGTCAAAAAGCCCGGTGGTGGAAGCATTCGTGGCCTCGGTACGGCGTTGCCCTGTGAGCTTGAACGCGATCAAGTCCGGGATAAGCAACGCCTGGACGCCGTGCAGTTCACGTTCGGTGGCGAGCTGGTAGAGCGTATTGAACTGCAGGAACTGCAGCCCGGTGGTGGCATAGAGCCGCGCCGGGTCCAGTACCTTGTGGACGTCCGCAACGGCCGTTCGGGCGCGCTCGTCGCGGTAGCTGAACGGCTGGGTCCGCAGGGCACCGGAGGCATCCACGAGTCCGTAGTCCACTGCCCACGTGTCGATGCCGATGCTGGCAATCCGCTCCCCGCTCGCGGCGGCCGTTTCCGCGGCCGCCGCAAGTCCCGTGAGCACCTCATCGAACAGGGCGTGGAAGTCCCAGTGGAGTCCGCCGTCGAGCTCTACGACGCCGTTGGGGAAACGGTGCACTGTTTCGAGCGAGACTGATTTTCCGGACGCAGCCCGCCCGCCGGTGACCCGGCCGAGCATGACGCGGCCCGAGGACGCTCCGATATCGACCGCGGCGAAAACGCCGCGGGCACTGGATTGTCCGCTCATCGGAGGAAGGCTGCTGCGACGCCCGCGTCCACCGGGATGTGCAGGCCGGTGGTGTGGGAGAGTTCGTTGCTGGTGAGGACGGCGGCCGCGTTGGCCACGTGCTCGGGCAGGACTTCGCGCTTGAGCAGGGTGCGCTGGGCGTAGTACTTGCCCAGTTCCTGCTCGTCGACGCCGTAGACGGCGGCGCGCTTGGCGCCCCAGCCTCCGGCGAAGATCCCGGAGCCGCGGACCACGCCGTCGGGGTTGATGCCGTTGACGCGGATGCCGTACTCGCCCAGTTCAGCGGCCAGCAGGCGTACCTGGTGGGCTTGGTCTGCCTTGGTGGCGGAGTAGGCGATGTTGTTCGGGCCGGCGAACACCGAGTTCTTCGAAGAAATGTAGACGATGTCCCCGCCCATGCCCTGGTCGATCATGACCTTCGCCGCGGCCTTCGAGACCAGGAACGAGCCCTTGGCCATGACGTTGTGCTGCAGGTCCCAATCCTTCTCCGTGGTTTCCAGCAGGGGCTTGGAGATCGACAGGCCTGCGTTGTTCACCACCAGGTCCAGGCCGCCGAAGGCCAGGACGGCTTCCTGGACGGCCGCGGCGATCTGGGTTTCGTCGGTGACGTCTGCCTGCACGCCGAGGGCGACGTCCGGACCGCCGAGTTCGGCCGCGACGGCCTGCGCGTTGTCCAGGTTGAGGTCCGCGATGACCACGCAGGCGCCTTCCGCGGCGAGGCGCGTCGCGATCGCCTTGCCGATGCCCGACGCCGCCCCAGTCACGAGCGCGATGCGCGTGGCGTGCGACTTGGGCTTGGGCATCCGGGCGAGCTTGGCTTCCTCAAGGGCCCAGTATTCGATCCGGAACTTCTCGGATTCCTCAATCGGGGCGTAGGAGGAGATGGCCTCGGCGCCGCGCATCACGTTGATCGCGTTCAGGTAGAACTCCCCGGCGACCCGTGCAGTCTGCTTGTCCTTGCCGTAGGAGAACATGCCCACGCCGGGGACCAGGACGATGGCCGGATCCGCGCCGCGCAGGGCCGGCGAATCGGCGTCGGCGTGGCGGTCGTAGTAGGCCTGGTAATCCTCCCGGTACGCGGCATGCAGTTCCTTGAGGCGCGCGGTGCTCTCCTGGATGCCGGCGCCGGCGGGCAGGTCCAGGACGAGGGGCTTGACCTTGGTGCGCAGGAAGTGGTCCGGGCAGGACGTGCCCAGCGCCCCGAGGCGCGGGTGCCCGTCGCCTTCGAGGAACTCCAGGACACGCGGATCGTCGCTGAAGTGGCCCACCTGCGGCTTGTCGGCCGAGGCGAGGCCGCGGATGACGGGAGCCAACGCGGCCGCTTTGGCCCGTCGCTCGGCTTCCGGAAGCGCGGCGTAGCCGGGGAGCTTGCCGCCGAACGGCTCGGCCTTGCCGTTCTCCGCGATGTAGCGTTCGGCCTGCTCGATGATCCAGAGGGAGTTGGCCTCGGCTTCCCCGCTCGTAGCGCCCCAGGCGGTGATGCCATGGCCGCCCAGGATGGTGCCGATGGCCTGCGGGTTGGCTTCCTTGACCGCGGCAATGTCCAGTCCCAGCTGGAAGCCCGGGCGGCGCCAGGGAACCCACACGACCTTCTCGCCGAAGACCTTGGAGGTCAGCGCTTCGCCGTCCACTGCCGTCGCGATCGCGATGCCGGAGTCCGGGTGCAGGTGGTCCACGTGCGCGGCGTCCACGAGCCCGTGCATCGCGGTATCGATCGACGGCGCGGCGCCGCCCTTGCCGTGCAGGCAGTAATCGAAGGCGGCCACCATGTCATCTTCGCGCGCGACGCCGGGGTAAACGGCCTTGAGTGCCTGCAGCCGGTCCAGCCGCAGCACGGCCAGGTTTTCTGCCTTCAGCGTGCCCAGATCGCCGCCGGAACCCTTGACCCACAACAGCTCGACGTCCTCGCCGGTGACGGGGTCCTTTTCCGTGCCCTTCGCGGACGTGTTTCCGCCGGCGAAGTTGGTGTTCCGCTTGTCCGCGCCCAGGCGGTTGGAACGGCCGATCAATTCTTCAACAGTCTTGTTGTTGCTCATGTTCCTAAGCGCCCCATCCGGCTTGCTGGCCGCCCACGCGGTCCTCGTTGATCTTCTTCTGGTAGCCGCTTGCCCTGAACGCCGTCATCGGATCAGCAGGCAGGCCGCGCGATTCGCGCCACTCGGCCAGGACCGGCCGGACATCCGTGTAGAAGGCATCGTTGAAGATGCCGTTTGCGGCCAGGACATCGCCTTCGCGCTGCGCCTCGGCCAGCGCGTCCATGTCGATGAGCAGGGCACGGGCCGTCATTTCCTGAACGTTGAGCACCGAGCGGATCTGGCCCGGGATCTTCTCCTCCAGGTTGTGGCACTGGTCCAACATCAGGGCGACGCCCGAATCCTTTCCGAAGCCGCCGCCGCGGATGACCTCATGCATGATGCGGAACAACTGGAAAGGATCCGCGGCGCCGACGATCAGGTCGTCGTCGGCATAGAAGCGCGAGTTGAAGTCGAAGGATCCGAGCTTGCCCAGGCGCAACAACTGCATGACGATGAACTCGATGTTCGTGCCCGGGGCATGGTGGCCCGTGTCCAGGCACACGAAGGCCTTCTCCCCCAGGGCCAGCGTCTGGGCGTAGGAGGTACCCCAGTCCGGAACGTCGGTGTGGTAAAAAGCAGGCTCGAAGAACTTGTACTCCAGGACCAGGCGCTGGCCTTCGCCGAGGCCCGCGTAGATTTCCTGCAACGATTCCGCCAAACGGTCCTGCCGGCCGCGCAGGTCGTCCTGTCCCGGATAGTTGGTGCCGTCCGCCAGCCAGACCTTCAGGTCCCGGGAGCCCGTGGCATGCATGATCTCGATGCACTCCAGGTGATGATCGATCGCCCGCCGGCGCACGGCTGCGTCGGAGGACGTCAGGGAACCGTATTTGTATTCGTCGTCCTGGAACGTATTGGAGTTGATGGTCCCCAGCCCGACGCCGAGGTCCGCCGCGTACTCGCGGAGCGCGGAATAATCATCCACCTTGTCCCACGGGATATGCAGTGCCACGGTCGGCGCAAGGCCCGTCAGCTCGTGGACTTTCGCGGCGTCGGCCAGCTTCTCCTGGATGGTCCGCGGGGTGCCGGGCGTGCCGAACACCTTGAATCGCGTGCCCGAGTTGCCGTAGGCCCACGAGGGAACCTCGATGGCCAGTTCCCCGAGGCGGCCCAGGGCCGTTTCCGTGGTGTTCATGATTGTTCCTTCTGCGGTTGATGGTTGTCCTCTGAGGCGCTGGCCGCGGACAATTGGTCCTCGAGATTGAAGATTTCGGTGAGTTGGACGAATCCCTGATCCGGTGCCCCGTCGAGGTCTTCGAAGAAGCGGGACATTTCGGCCTGCCAGCGGGAGTTGACGTCCCTGACTGCCATCCTGGATTGGGCTTCCGGCAGGTTGTCGGTTTCGAAGTAGCCGATCAGCAGCCCGTCAGCGCGGAGGAAGAGCGAGTAATTGTCCCAGCCGGAGGACTTCAGTGCCTGGAGCATCTCCGGCCAGACCGCGGCGTGGCGGCGCGTGTATTCCGGGATGAGTCCGGGTTTGAGCTGGAGCTGGAAGCAGACACGCTGGGTGCTCATGGCAGCACGACCTGCCGGTGTGCGATGCCCAGCAGGGACGCTGCTGCCTTGATGTCCGCAGCGCGGTGTCCGACGCAGAGGGCCCAGTGGTGGCCGATGCCTGTTTGGCTCCACTCGTCGACCCAGACTCCTGGGTCTCCGCCGAAGTCCACGCGGGAGGTCGTGTTGCCGATCGCCAGTAGCGGTCCGGGCACTACTTCGCCTTCGGAGGTGATGAACACGAAGCTGCCATCGGGGTCCTGACCGAGGCCGAACGTAGTGACCGGTCCGTGCCGCACATCGAATTCAACCGAGACGCCCCAGCCGCGTTTGCCGTGGTAGACGCCCAGTCCGCGCAGCAACGGGTCCCGCGCCGAGACAGCCAGGTGCGCCGGCCCGTCGTGGCCCATTTCGACAACGTTATCGAAGAAGTTCAGTGCCTGGATCTCGGTGAAGGACCCGCCTGCGCCGATCGCCTGCGCGGCCAGCATGGCGATGGACGTCCGCAGCTCGAATTCTCCTGCCATCGGGATCCCCCGGGCCGTGAGGATGGAGGAGCCCAGAATCATTCCGGCCCCCAGCCGTTCGTGCTGTTCTCCGGCAAGTCCGCGGTGGTAGTACGCCACGGAGTCAAGATCGAAGTCCTGCACCAGACGGTCCAGGCCCACCGAGACTTTGGCGCCCCACGCAAAGTCGTCGTCGTTCACGGAGTCGTCCAGCACAAATAGCTCGCGGGCCAATTCGAGCCGTTCCGCTACTTCTGACTCTGTCACCGCGTTCACGCGTTCACGCAGGTCATCGAATTCAAGCACCTCCACATGGGAGCCGAAAGTGGTCGAGACGGTGGTCAGATCGGTGGCGACGTCCAGCATTCCCGGGTAGAGGTGGCCCATGAGTCCGTGGCGGGCGTTACGCAGCCGGGCGCGCACGCCGGCGGCGTGGACCCACTGGGTGATCCGCTCCCAGGCGGATTCCTGCTTAAGGTGCCCGGAAACGGAGCGGAAGTCGATTCCGGCGCGCCGGAAGACGTTGGCGACCTCGGGCACCGGGCATTGGCCGCAGTAGGCCAGCCACTTGCCCGTATCGAAGTTCGCGTGGTCCATCGCCTCGGTGGGCTGCAGGTCGATCACCAGTACGGGGGTCTTGGCCCGTTGGGCTATCGGCAGCACCATGGACGATGTCAGGTAGGTGGTCAGGAAGATGACGATCAGATCGCAGTCAGCCCTACGCAGCTTCTCGCCGGCCGCAGCCGCTTCCTGAGCGTCGGAGATGAAGCCGGTGTCGATGACTTCGGCGTCGAGTCCCTGGAAACGACCGGTGACGTAACGGACGGACTCCTGCAGCTGCGGCAGCAGTTCCGGAAACTGGGGCCAGTAGGCGCCCAGCCCACCGGAGACCAATCCGATGCGGGTGGAGCGACGCCGGTGCAGCCGCAGCAGCCGCGCGGCCGATTGTTTCTGGTTCATTTTGGGGGCCTTCCGGAATGAAAGAGGGAACTCTGGGGCTCCGTAACGGTGGGGCGGAAAAGAGGACGCGCCGGGCGGACCGTCTGTTGCCCGCCCGGCTGCCTGGTATGGGTCAGAAGTTGTACTTGTCGATGTTCGCGGTGTTGAAGACCGTCGGGGGCCCAACGATCACGACGCCGCCCTTCCCGACTTTGCGTTCGCCGAGTTCTCCGGCCGTGAACGTGTCTCCTTCGGCGCCGGTCATCTTGCCGTCTTTGAGGGCCTTCCCGGCGTACGCGGCGACGTAGCCAAGTTGCGCCGGATCCCAGAGGGCGAACTCCTTGACGGTTCCGTCCTTGACGAAGGGGCGCATTTCATTGGGCAGACCCAGCCCGGTGAGGGCAACTTTGCCCTTGTATGCGGACGTTGAGAGGTACCGGGCGGTGGCTGCGATGCCGACGGTGGTCGGGGAAATGATGCCCTTCAGGTTCGGGTGGGCCTGCATGAGGCCCTGCGCTTCCTGGAAGGACTTGGTGTCATTGTCATCACCGTAGACCTTGGCCACGAGTTTGATGTCCTTGTACGCCGGGTTGGAGGCGAGTTCCTCCTCCATGTACTTGATCCACTCGTTCTGGTTCGTGGCGTTGGCGGTGGCCGACAGGATGGCGATTTCGCCGCTGCCGCCGATCTGCTCGGAGATCAGCTTGGTCTGGATCAGGGCTACGTCCTTGGCCACCACCTGGCTGATGAACACGTCGCGGCAGTCGGGCTTGGTGTCCGAGTCGAACGCGACGATCTTGGCGCCGGCAGACCGCGCCTCTCCCAGGGCCGTGCACACGGCGTCGGGGTCGTTGGCCGCGATCACAATGACATTGGTGCCGGCCTGTGTCTCGGCGTTGATGAAGGAAACCTGGCTGGAGGCGGAGGCCTCCAGCGGGCCGACGACCTGGGAAGAAGCGAAGCCTGCTTCCGCGGCACCCTTCTTGCCGCCGCCCAAGACAACGTCCGTGTACGGGTTGTTCAGCTGCTTGGGGATGAAGGTGATTTTCAGATCCCCTCCCGCTGCGCGGCTGCTCCCACCGGCAGATCCCGAGCCGCTGTTGCAGGCTGTCAGCGCCAGCGCGGCCACGGCTGTAATGGCCACCATGGTCGCTAAACGGCCGGCTTGGCCTTTGTTTCTGCGGTTCAACATCATTGTTCTTCCCTTTTCCTCGTACTGTAGGTACATCCGGTCCCAGGTGGGCACGGTTGCTGCGGTGTTTGTGTGCCGGTTTTCAGGTGGTCTTACGGGTGAAGCTTCGGCGGACGCGCCGGGTATGCCGCCATTGCTTGATGGCCGAGCCGATGCTCGGTGCCACAACGGAGAGAATGAGCAGCAGTCCGGTCACGGTGATGAGGACGACATCGGATACGCGTGCCAGTCGCAGGGCGTAGTTGAGCGTCCCGATCAGCAGCACTCCGGCAACGACTCCGGGGATCGACCCTTTGCCGCCGAAGATCGACACTCCGCCCAGAAGTACGGCGGCGATGACTGCCAGTTCCAGGCCGGAGGCGTTGTCGCTGCGGGCGCTGGTATATCGCAGCGTCCAGTAGATACCAGCGAGTGCTGAAACGGCGCCGGATCCTACATAGAGCCAGAATTTGCTGCGGGCCACTTTGATGCCCACAAATCCGGCGGCTTCCTTGCTGTATCCCATCGCGAAGAGCCCGCGTCCGAACGGCGTGAAATGGAGCAGGATCCCGAAGAAGATCATCACGAGGACGGCGCCGATCATGACGCTCGGAATGCCAGTGCCGCCGAGTTTGGAGGTGAAGAATGCTGTGAGAGCCTTTGGGAAGTTGGCCACGGCATTGTCTCCGATGATCACGAGGGCAAGGCCGCGGAACAATGCCAGGGTGCCGATCGTGACCGCGAGCGAGGGCAGTCCCAGCACGGCGATCAGGAATCCGTTGAACATTCCGGCCGCTATTCCGCTCAGCAGGCTGATCGCGAGGACCATCCAGATATCCATGCCGCCGGCCCAGAGGACTCCCATCAAGGCACTGGTCAGGCCCGCCGTGCTGGCGACGGAGAGGTCGATTTCGCCCGTGATGATAATCAGCGTCATCGGCATCGCGATAAGCAGGACCGGGATCACGTCCAGGAGCAGGAACCCGGTAGTGACCGGTGAAGCGAAGCGCGGGATGGCAATGGCTGCATAGATTAGGAAGGCGGCCAGGCCGTAGATGGTGATGGCGTCACGACCCGTCAGGATTCGCGCGGCGCCGGTCCTGCCCTTAGGTTCGCTGGCGAGCGGTTTGGTGCTATCGGCAACGGGAGCCGGGGCCGCGCTGGTGGTCGAAGTGCTTTCAGACATTGCGAGCCTCGCTTATCCGCAGTTTCTTGGCTGTGCGCAGGCTTGCCACGCGGTCGATGATGATGGCGGTGAGGATTAGCACTCCGACTATGGCCTGTTGCCAGAACTTGTCGACCCGCAGTGCGGTCAGGGAGCTGGTGATGGTAGTCAGGAGAAGGGCACCGAGGGCGGCCCCCGCCACGGACCCGCTGCCGCCAAAGATGGCCACGCCCCCGACGACGGCGGCGGCAACTACTGTCAGTTCCATGCCGGTACCCGTGGTGGCTCCCACGGAGTTGAAGCGGCTGGCGTAGAGGACACCGGCAAGGCCTGCCAAGGCCCCGTTGGCCAGGAAGGCCAGGAACACCCGCTTGGACACCTTAATGCCAAAGGCCGTGGCCGCATCCGGGTCCGAGCCGATGGCGTACAGGTCCCTGCCCGGACGGGTGCCGGACATGTAGACAGCAACGGCGATGACGACGACGATGGCAAGCAAAGTAATCATGGGGAACCCCACCACGGTGTTCACGGACAGGGCGCCGAAGGCGTCGGGCCGGTCACCGGCGAAGAACTGCTTACCGCCTGCCCAGGCGTTGTTCAGCCCTCGGAAGACATAGAGAGTCCCGAGCGTAATGACCAGGGCGGGCACTTTCGCCACCGTCACCAGGAGTCCGTTGAAGGCGCCCAAAAGTGCCCCAAAGGCCATCCCGATCGCGAAGACCGCGATGATCGGAAGTTCGGGCATCGCGGAGAAGACGGAGCCTGTGCCGAAGGCAACCAGTCCCAGCATGGAGCCGACGGAGAGGTCAATGTTCCGGGTGATGATCAGGAGGGTCTGCCCCGCCGCCAGGATGATGATGATCGTGGCGTTCAGGAGTAGGTCCTTTACGCCCTGGGGAGTGAGAAACAGTGGGTTGATCAGGTAGGTGACGATCACCAGAAGAGCCAGCGCGATCAACACAGGCAACTCGCGCAGCCGCAACAACGAGGCCACGGCGCCCCGCGCGCCTGGGGCGGGCGTCGTCATTGCTTTCCTGTGGTCCAGAGCTGAGCTCATGGGGTACCTCCTACGGAAGACGTGGCTGCGTGCATGACCGATTCGGGATTCGCGTCGGCGCGGTCAAATTCTGCGGTGATCCGGCCTTCACGCATGACCAAGACCCGGTCCGCCATGCCGAGGACCTCCGGCAGCTCGGACGAGATCATCAAAACGGCGATGCCCCGGCCGGCGAGGTCGGAAATGAGCCGATGGACCTCGCTTTTCGTCCCGACGTCGATGCCGCGGGTAGGTTCGTCAATGATGAGCAACCGCGGGTCGGTGGCCAGCCACTTGGCAAGCACTACCTTTTGCTGATTTCCCCCGGAGAGCGTGGAGACGGCATGTTCCTGCGAGCCGCTCTTGACCTGGAGCCGCTTGCTCCAGTCCTGGGCTGCACGACGTTCGGCGGCACGGTTAATCAAGCCTGCCGTCGCAAATTTGTGGCGCAGCGTGAGAGTGACGTTCCGGGCCACGGACAGGCTCATGACCAGGCCCTGCTTACGGCGGTCCTCGGGAACAAAGCCCATGCCCGCGGTGATGGCAGCCTGTGGATCCCGCGCCTTGAGTTTGCGGCCCTCGAAGCTGATTTCACCGGCATCGTAGGGATCGATGCCGAACACGGCGCGCGCCACCTCGGTACGGCCGGCACCTACGAGTCCGGCCAGCGCGACGATCTCCCCCGCTCGGACCTCGAAGCTGATATCTCTGAAGACCCCGGGGCGGCTGAGCCCTTCCACTTTCAGGACCACATCCCCGATCTCCGCAGCTGTCTTGGGGAACAGTGCTTCGATGTCGCGGCCGACCATCTCGCGGACTATCTGCTCCACCGTCACTTCTGCGGTCCGGTGGGTGGAGATGTACCGGCCGTCTCGCATCACAGTGATCCGGTCGCACAAGTCAAAGACCTCGTCGAAGCGATGCGAAATGAAGAGAATTCCGGTCCCCTTGTCCCGGAGGCTGCGGGCTACGGCGAACAGCCGTTCCACTTCGACACCGCTAAGGGCGGCCGTAGGCTCATCCATGACCAGAATCTTGGCGTCCAGCGAGATGGCCTTGGCGATTTCGATGATCTGCTGGTCCGCAATGGAGAGGCCCTCGGCGATGCGCGTCGGATCGATGGGGACCCCAAGCCGGTCGAAAAGCTGGTGGGCTTCCCTGACCATGGTTGCCTTGCTGATCAGTCCGAACCGGCCCTTGGGCTGGCGGCCAATGAAGATGTTTTCAGCGACGCTCAGGTCAGGAAAGAGCGTGGGCTCCTGATAGATCACAGAGATTCCGGCGGCTTTACTCTCGCCGACATTGCGGAACTGGACGCTTTCGCCACCCACCTTGAAGTCGCCCGAATCCGGGTGGTGCAGGCCTGCGAGGATCTTGACCAGGGTCGACTTCCCGGCGCCGTTCTCGCCGACCAGTGCGTGGATTTCGCCAGCCTGGATCTCGATGGTTCCGTCGGCCAGGGCGACCACCGGGCCAAAGGTCTTGGCGGCGTGGGCGAGGGAGAGGGCCAGCCCTGACGATTCCTCTGCGGGACCGGACCGGGAACTGTTTGTCTGCTGCATAAAATTGACCGCACCTTTGGGGCTTCGTGAACTGCGAAATGAATCGTTTCAGAGCTGCTGTGTTTTGAATCATATGGGCATCGCGATGCAGTCGTCAAGAGGTTTTAGGTTCCCTTTTGATTCGTTTCATTGAAAGGGTTCAAATCGGGCTCCGGACGGGTATCCTGAGGACACTAACTTGCTTACCAACGCTTGCCCCTCCAAACGGCAGCGACGTCCGCACTCAGGAGCTCAAGAAATGGTTTCAGCCAGCGTCAAGGATGTCGCAGCGTTGGCTCGGGTCTCCGTGGGGACGGTTTCCAACGTGTTAAATCGGCCGGAAAAAGTGTCTACGGACGTCATGGCTCGGGTACAGGCCGCGATCGACCAACTCGGCTTTGTCCGCAACGACGCCGCACGCCAGCTCCGCGCAGGCATGAGTCACAGCATCGGATTGGTGGTCCTGGATGCCGCGAACCCCTTTTTCACCGATTTGGCCAGGGGCGCCGAGGACCGAGCCGCCACGGAGCACTTTACTGTCCTGGTGGGCAACAGCAACGAGGACGCAGAGCGGGAGGCGGCTTACTTGGATCTCTTTGAACAGCAACGCGTCCGCGGGGTGCTCCTTTCCCCGGTCGGCAATGTGATCCCACGGCTGGAACAGTTGCGCCGGCGGGGCATCCCCACGGTTCTCGTGGACCGGCAGACGGACAACTTGAGCTTTTCCTCCGTCGCGGTGGACGACCTTGCCGGTGGCGAAATGGCTGTTGCCCACTTGCTATCCCTGGGCCGTCGGCGGATCGCGTTTGTCGGCGGCCCGGCGAGCATTCGTCAGGTGACAGACCGTCTCTCGGGGGCGCGCAAGGCAATTCAGGCGGCAGCCAATGCAACCCTGGAAGTCGTCGAGACAGATTCCCTCACCGTCCTCTCGGGTAGGGCCGCAGGTGAGGCCATCCGCCACCGGCCCGCAGCCGAACGTCCGGATGCGATCTTCGCGGCCAACGATCTGCTTGCTGTGGGGGTTCTGCAGGGCCTGATGTTAATGGGCGGAGTGCAGGTGCCAAAGGAGATAGCACTGATCGGCTACGACGATATCGAGTTTGCGGCCGCTGCCGTGGTCCCTCTGTCTTCCATCCGGCAGCCAAGCGCACTGATTGGGTCCACGGCTCTGGAATTGCTGCTCCAGGAAGCTAACTCGGAGACAGGATTTGAACCCACTCAAGTAGTTTTTCCTCCTCAGCTGGTGGTCCGGGCGTCCACCCTTAGCTGACTGAGGAGGGAGTCCACGGATCCGCCGTCAATGATGCGGCCGTTAGACGACGGCCGCCCGCCCAGCGAAGGGCGCTCTTTCGGCGCGTTCAAGACTTACTTCGAGCCGGCCGTTGGCACGAAAGCGTCCTTTTCGGAGGAAATGAGCGATACATAGGTCTCCAGTTGGGACCGTAGCTGATCCGCCGAGTGGTGTTCCGGCGTCAGCGTGGCCGTGATTTGGGCACCGAGCGCGAATGTCATGATCCCGCCGACGATGTCGTCGTCGTTCAGCCCCTCCTTCAGTTCGCCAAGTTCCCTGGCTTCACGGAGCTTGTCGAACAGGGCTTCACGCCATTGCTCCATTGAGGAATCATGCAGGGCGGCCTTCGCCGGGTCCGTCAGTGCGCGCTGCCAGAAAGCGATCGCGATTCGCGCCTCGTTAAGCCTCTCGGCGTCGAGCGGCAAAATTTCATGGCAATAGCTGCGCAAAGCGGACAGGCCCCGCAGGCCGGCGGTGGAGTCGCTCATGCGGGTATTCGTCTGGTTGAAGACGTGGGCGAAAGCGAACGTCAAGAGATCGTCCTTCGTGGGGAAATACGGCTTGAGCGCGCCGTTGGCAAAGCCTGCTTCCGTTGCTATCTCGCGCATGGTGGCACCCTCGATCCCCCTGCTGGCGATGATCCGCCACGTGGCTTCGACCAGCTCCACCCGGCGCTTGTCGTGGTCTACGATCTTCGGCACGCTTTCCCCAAATCTTTTTTTCTACAACCGTTGTGACTCAGATTACACGATGCTATTCTCTACACACATAGAAAATAAACCGCCACTCACAAAGGCCTTCCATGAGCACAACTTCCTCTCCAGAAATCGCCGACATGGCTGAGTTTGCCGGACCGTCTCCCTATGCCTTGACCAGCGCCGAAGACATCACGGCCGTCAGGGGCATTTTGGCCGACGCCGGACTCTTCGACGAATCCATCCGGATCGCCTACCTTGGCCTGCTTGATCCCCCTCGCGATTCAGGAGCGCACGTATCGGGGACTCCGGACCGCAGGTTCAGGGCGTTCCTACATAACGTTTCATCCGGTGCCGCACAGGACGTCGTCGTTTCTGTGACACACCAGGAAGTCGTCTCGAAAGTCGAACTCGATACGTCGGTAACGGGCGAGCTTCCGGTCATCGAAGAAGAATTCGAGGTGGTCGAAGAGATCCTCGCCCAGGACGAGCGATGGCTCAATGCCTTGGCTGACCGGAATCTCGATGTCAGCAAAGTCAGGGTCGCTCCCCTGTCAGCCGGGGTCTTCGAATACCCCGAAGAGAAAGGCCGCCGGATCCTGCGCGGCTTGGCTTTCGTCCAGGAGTTCCCCGGCGACAGCGCCTGGGCCCACCCTGTGGACGGGCTGGTCGCCTACGTCGACGTCGTGAGCAAGACCGTCGACCAAGTCCTGGATTTCGGGCCGGTCCCGGTTCCGGAAGAACACGGCAACTTTACGGACCCTGAGCTGACCGGGCCGATGCGCACCACCCAGAAACCGATCCACATCACCCAGCCGGAAGGTCCGAGCTTCACCGTCCACAATGGGAACCACGTCGAGTGGGAGAAGTGGAGCCTGGACATCGGCTTCGATGTCCGGGAAGGCGTAGTCCTCCACAATGTCGCCTTCGACGACGCCGCTCGCCGCCGCAGCATCCTCAAGCGCGCCTCGATCGCCGAAATGGTGGTCCCGTACGGCGATCCCTCTCCCGTGCGCTCCTGGCAGAACTACTTCGATACCGGCGAATACCTCGTGGGCCAATACGCCAACTCGCTCGAGCTCGGCTGCGATTGCCTTGGCGAAATCACCTACCTCAGCCCGGTAGTGAGCGACTCGTTCGGCCGGCCACGGGAGATCCGCAACGGCATCTGCATGCACGAAGAGGATTGGAGCATCCTCGCCAAGCACAGCGACCTCTGGAGCGGTGTGAACTACACCCGCCGGAACCGGAGGCTCGTCATCAGCTTCTTCACCACCATCGGCAACTACGACTACGGCTTCTACTGGTACCTCTACCTCGACGGCACCATCGAGTTCGAAGCCAAGGCCACCGGCGTCGTCTTCACAAGCGCCCACCCCGGGAAAGGCTACCCGTACGCCTCGGAGCTCGCCCCGGGCCTGGGTGCTCCCTTCCATCAGCACCTTTTCAGTGCCCGCCTGGACTTCGCCATCGACGGCCTGAGCAACAGGGTCGAGGAAGAGGACGCTGTCCGCGTACCCATGGGAGAAGGCAACGAGCGCGGCAACGCCTTCGCGCGCCGTCGGACGGTGCTCAAGAGCGAATCGGAGGCAGTGCGCGAGTCCGACATGGCGGCCGGGCGCGCCTGGATCATTTCCAATCCCGAATCACTCAACCGCCTGGGCGACCCTGTGGGGTACAAGCTCCACGGACAAGGGCATCCCATGCTCCTGGCCGACCCCCAATCGTCCATCGCCCGGCGTGCGGCCTTCGCTACGAAGGACCTGTGGGTGACCCGCTACGACGAGAATGAGCGCTACCCCAGCGGCGACTTCGTCAACCAGCACTGCGGAGGAGCCGGATTGCCGTCCTACATTGCCCGCAACAGGGACATCGACGGTCAAGACATCGTCGTGTGGCACACCTTCGGGCTGACCCACTTCCCCCGACCCGAGGACTGGCCGATCATGCCCGTCGACACTGTGGGCTTCAAACTACGTCCCGAAGGCTTCTTCGATCGGAGCCCCGTCCTCGATGTCCCCGCGTCGAAGCCCGCCGAAGGCGGCCACTGCCACATGGAGGCCCAGAAATGAGTTTAACAACAGGGAAAGAGACCACCGAGGTGGGCCACCCGCATCACCATCGACGCCGTCTCGGCGTCCCGGCGGTGACTTTCATGATCATCGCCGCCTCGGCTCCGCTCACCG
Source organism: Arthrobacter sp. KNU-44 (assembly GCF_051843155.1). NCBI lineage: Bacteria > Bacillati > Actinomycetota > Actinomycetes > Micrococcales > Micrococcaceae > Arthrobacter > Arthrobacter sp. KNU-44. The sequence continues at coordinate 4,283,502 of NZ_JBPXNG010000002.1, read as the reverse complement.
TCCTCGCCGGCGGGGTGACGACGACGTTTGCCGTCACCGGGGTCACCGGCGTGCCGCTCTCCTTCCTGCTGCTCGGCGGAACCCTCGCCGTGTTCGCCGTCGGCTACGCGGCCATGAGCCGGTACGTCGTCAACGCCGGCGCCTTCTATTCCTACGTAGCCCAGGGCATCTCCCGGCCGGTCGGCGTCGGGGTTTCGATGGTGGCCCTGATGGCCTACAACCTGATGCAAGTCGGCATCTACGGCCTCTTCGGCTTCACCGTCTCAAGCCTGATCAACGAACGCTTCGGCGTCACTGTCCCCTGGTGGATTCCGGTGCTGGTCTGCATCGCCGTCGTCGCTTTCCTCGGGGTGAACCGGGTGGACCTGTCAGCGAAGGTCCTCGGGGTGCTTGTCGGCCTGGAGTTCCTCGTGGTGATTGTCTACGACGTCGTCTCCTTTGCCGTGGCACCCGAAGGAATCAGCGGAGCACCGCTCAGCCCGCAGAGCCTCTTTGTACCGGGCGTCGGGGCGGTCCTCTCCTTCGGCATCGCGGCATTCATGGGATTCGAATCGGCAGCGATCTACGGCGAGGAAAGCAAGGACCCCAAACACACCGTCGCCCGTGCCACCTACACTGCCGTCGCCATCATTGCGCTCTTCTACGCTGTTTCCTCCTGGGCGATGGCGGTCGGCACCGGACCGTCAGCCGTGGTGGACGCCTCAGCGAAACAAGGACCGGACCTGATGTTCGGTTTCCTCAGCGACCACGCCGGTGTTCTTCTCGCCGACCTGGCCCGCCTGCTCTTCGTCACGAGCCTCTTCGCGGCACTCGTCAGCTTCCACAATGCCGCGGCGCGCTACTTCTTCTCCTTGGGCAGGGAGCGAGTCCTTCCCCGAAAGCTGGGCGCAGTCCGGCGGCACAGCGGCGCCCCCTACGCCGGGTCGATCGCCCAGACGGTGATCGCCGTCGTGGTCACGGTGGCATTCGCCATCGCGGGGACCGGATCGTCGCTGGGTGATCTCTACCCTGTCCTGACCATGTTCACGTGGCTGACGAACGACGGCGCGATGGGACTCGTCCTCTTGATGACCGTTGTTTCGCTGGCCGTCATTGGATTCTTCCGCAAGAACAGGCATGACGCTGGAATCTGGACCCGCGTGATCGCCCCTGCCTTGGGGTTCGTGCTCTTGGCCGTGATTTTCGTTCTGATCGTAGTCAACTTCAACGTCCTGCTGGGCCAAAACGAGACGAATGCCCTGACGTTCATCCTGCCGGCGACGATCATCGTACCTGGATTGGTGGGGGTCGCTTGGGCATTCCGCCTCCGCCGAAGCAATCCCGCCGTGTATCGGCGCATCGGGCACGGCGAAGAGGGGCCGGCGGCCGTGCACCTCGGGGACGAAGAAGACTTGTAGCGCCTGGACTGACGATCGGTAAACGACATGCACACAATCCTTTCGTTGGTCATGCTGGCCTGCTGCGCCTTGGGGATCTGGAGCCCGATGCGGGAAGGCCTGTTCAGGAACCTCAGCCAGTGGGGGCCGATGGCACTCATGCTCGTGGCGATGGCGGACACAACCTTCGGGCCGGGCATTGTTCCGGGCGTCGTGTGGGGCCTGCTGCTTCTCCTCACGTCCCCTCTTCCGCTGGTTCTCCTGCCAAAGCATCGCCGCGGCGGCATGGAAATACACCGCTCCCTGTCCATCGTGGCCATGTTCGCCATCTTCGTCACAACCCTTCCCTCCGCCCCATCCGGTTCGATACACCCAACACATGCGCATTCGGGACCTGGTGGAGCGAACCCCGCCCTCGCAGTTGTCCTCGCGGCAGCGGTCATCGCCTATTCAGTCGTCCTGGCGGCCCGAACGCTGCGACTAAACGGCCGTAGACACCGTCGACAGGCCTCTGCATCCCTTGAGGCCATCTCTTCAGCGGGTGCGTTGGGCGCCATGATCCTGATGGCCGTTTGACCCCTGGAACGTTGTCCTTCGAAACCAATACCAACTCAGAGTGGAGTAAACCCTTGGAAAGCTACGACGCCCTCCTGGCTTCAATCACCCCGACCACCGGCGAAACCCGGACCATCCTCGACCCCGCCACCGGCACCGCCGTCGGCGAGGCTCCCGTTCACACCGTCGAGGACCTCGAACGCGCCATCACCGCCGCCCGGGCGGCCCAACCCGCGTGGGCTGCGCTGGGACACGACGCCCGGTCCGCCGCGCTGCTCAGGGCCGCCGACACCGTCGAGCGCTCCGCAGAGGAACTTGCCCGCCTGCTCTCCCGCGAGCAGGGCAAACCGCTGAACGGCCCCAACGCCCGCTTCGAAGTCGGCGCCTGCGCCGCCTGGCTGCGCGCCACCGCCGGCACCCCGCTGGACCCGGAAACCGTGGTGGACGACGGCGAAACCCGCGCCGAGCTGCACTACCGGCCCATCGGCGTCGTCGGCGCGATCGGCCCCTGGAACTGGCCCATGATGATCACGATCTGGCAGATCGCCCCCGCCCTGCGCATGGGCAACGCCGTCGTCGTCAAGCCCTCCGAATACACGCCCCTGTCCGTGCTCGCCCTGGCCGCCGTGATCAACGAAGAGCTTCCCGAGGGCCTCCTCACCGTGGTCTCCGGCGGCCGCGACGTCGGCGCCCGGCTCGCCGAACACCCCTCCATCGGCAAAGTCATGTTCACCGGCTCCACCGCCACCGGCAAAGCGATCATCCGCTCGAGCGCGGACACGGTAAAGCGCCTCACTCTCGAACTCGGCGGCAACGACGCCGGCATCGTCCTGCCCGACGCCGACCCCAAAGCCATCGCCGAAGGACTCTTCTGGGGCGCCTTCATCAACACCGGCCAGACCTGCGCCGCACTCAAGCGCCTCTACGTCCACGACTCGCTGTATGAGGCGGTGTGCACCGAACTCGCCGCCGTTGCCGCCGCGATGCCCATGGGGAACGGGTGGGACGAGGCGAACGTGCTGGGACCGCTACAGAACCGGCAGCAATACGACATCGTCGCGAAACTCGTGGACGCCGCCCGCGATTCCGGCGCCCGCATCCTGCTCGGCGGCAACCCCGACGACGGCCAGCCCGGCTACTTCTACCCCACCACCCTCGTGGCCGACATCGACAACGACAACCCCCTCGTCGCCGAGGAACAGTTCGGCCCCGCCCTGCCCATCATCCGCTACAGCACCGTGGACGAGGCCGTCGCCAAGGCGAACGCGCTCGACGTCGGACTCGGCGCCTCCGTCTGGTCCTCGGATCTGGAAGCCGCCCGCGAGGTCGCGGTACGCCTCGAAGCCGGCACGGTCTGGATCAACAAGCACGGCAACGTCGACCCCCGCATCCCCTTCGGCGGCGCCAAGCAATCCGGCTACGGCCTCGAATTCGGCGTCGAAGGCCTCAAAGCCCTCGGCGTCCCGCAAATCATCAACGGCTGACCCAACTGGCTCGCAGTTGTTGTCGTTTTGAGGCCCCAGAACCTGCGCCGGGGCCCCAGTCTTCGGACACCTCAGTGACGATCGTGAAAATGGACTCGCCGAGGACAATGATGACGAACAAGCCAAGCCGCTCAGATGCGTGCTCGATGTTGATCCCGCCGATACCCCGGTCAGGCCAAAGTCGGGCGCTAAGCGTCATCATTCCAACCTCGACAACGATCGCGGCAGCCCACAGAATGACAGCGATGTGGAGCGGCAAAGAGGCTGAGATGAGCCAGAGGACTGCGGTGCCGCCGTTGTAGATCCAGATGCGCCACGGAGTTTCGGACGAATTCCCGCGGTGCTGGTACAGCCACAAGATCAGCAGGACCACGCGAATGGCAGCATTGGCCAGCGAAAAGGCCCAGGCCCGTTCGCCAAAGGCCCCGGGCGCCGCGGCGGCCATGACGCTCGCCGCTGCCATGGCAGCGAGCATCGCTATGCCCAGCGCCCGGGACGACAAACCAGGCAGGAGGTTGACGACTGAAACAATGTTCACCCAGGCCCACCACGCCGGAAAGAAAAGCAGGACGAACGTACCGAATTCAGCCCATCCAGGATCACCGTGGATCCCGCGGGCAAGCTGGCCGACAAAGGCGACGAAGACGAGGTCGAAGAACAGTTCCATCCAGTGCACGCGTCGGGGGTCACGGGCCACCTCGTGTGTCAGCGCGCCAGAAGCCGACGACTTATCCATCATTGACCCATGCTATTGGCTGGCTAAGCGCTAGTGGCTCCTGGCGACGAAGAGAGGCTGTTCATACAGGTACCCGGAATGCACCTGACAAGGCCTGAGATAGTAGCATTTGTAATGCATGAATACCCCTGCAATGGGCGTCCTGCGGACAGGGAAGTTGGGGACAAGTAAAGGCAATGGATTCGGAACCGGTACAGCCAGAGGTAAACCCGCGATTCAGCAACACCCGGAAACAGAATACCGAGCTTGCCATCCAGCAACTCCGGGACGGTGGGTTCACCACCATTCAGATAGATGAATTCGTCGAGACGTTGCGCCGTATGGAGGCAGACGAGTCGATCCTCGCGCCCCTGACAAATGCCTTGTTCGCCATGAACGTCTCAGTCCAGTGGCTGATGTAGCGACGATTCTCCCCTTCCATTCTTTCCAACGATGTAATCTGCTTGTAAAGCCGAAGCTGACTTGCGTGCGGAAGAAGGAAAAGTGGCAGTTACCATGCGGGATGTGGCCCAGGCGGCCGATGTGTCAATCAAGACGGTGTCGAACGTCATCAATGACCATCCGAACATCAAATCCGAGACGCGCGAGCGGGTATTGCTGGCCATCGAGAAACTTGGCTATCAGCCCAATCTCTCTGCCCGTGGGTTGAGGTCAGGCCGCACGGACGTCATCAGCCTCATCATCCCGGATTTGAAGAACGCATACTTTGCCGAACTTGCCGACGCCGTGATGACGGCCGCCTCAAAGCGCGGGAAGGTCGTGATCATCGAACAAAGCGGGGGCTCGCGGACACGCGAGCTGGAGATCCTCCATGGCCCCCGAATGCGAATGGTCGATGGCGTCTTGTACAGCGTGCTTGGCCTGGGCCAGGAGGACGTGGGCCTCATTGATATTCCGACGCCCATGGTCCTCCTGGGCGAGCGGATTTTTCATGGCCCCACGGACCACGTGACCATGCAAAACATTGAGGCTTCACAAGCAGCTACGGAACACCTCCTGCAGCGCGGACGAACGAAACTACTCGCCTTTGGCGCCCATCGAAATGAAGTCATCGGCTCAGCCGGGCTCCGCCTGGAAGGTTACCGCCGCGCCTTGCGGAACGCGGGGCTGGATTACCGGGACGAACTGGCTATCGACGTCCAGTCGTGGCACCGGTCCGACGGCGCCCAAGCCATGCGGCAGGTCTTGGAGTCCGGGCTCGAGTTCGATGGCGTCGTGGCATTCAACGACTCCATCGCCCTGGGTGCCATGCGTGTCATGCAGGACGCTGGACTGAGAATCCCCGAGGATGTCGCGATCATCGGATTCGACGACATCGACGAGACCCGGTATTCGTTACCAACGTTGTCGACCATAGATCCGGGCCGGCGGGAGATCGCCGAGACCGCCGTCGCGATGCTCCTGGAACGGATCGACGGCGCGGCCGAAGCAACGCCCGCCCGCGAGTTTGAAGCGGATTTCAAGGTCATCAGCCGGCAGTCCACGGCGATCAAGTCCGCCGAAGACTCCGCCTAATTTTTTCTTGACATGTAAGTCGGGTCACATCGTCATGGATTTACAACGATTACTTACATCGATGTAAAAGCTTGGGATTGTCCTCTCGCCCCAACTTCCGAGTCCGTCCGGCCCCCACCAGCATCCATTGGCTGGAGGACGGCCTACCCTCACTGCTCCACCTCCGACGACGACGTCCATGCACGACCGAAGGGAAACTACGTGAACAAGAAAGCAATCGCAGCAGCAGTATCAGCCGCTGCCTTGGCCGCCACAATGGCAGGGTGCAGTGGCGGCGCGGATGCCGCAAGCGCGGGCTCCAACACGACCAATTGCACCAACAAGATCGTCCATGCCGACGCTCCGAAGGTCTCCGTGTGGGCGTGGTACCCGAACATGGCCACGGTCGTGGACAACTTCAACAACTCCCACGCCGATGTCCAGGTCTGCTGGACCGTGGCCGGCCAAGGCGCCCCGGAGTATGCGAAGTTCCAAACCGCTATCCAGGCCGGCAAGGGAGCCCCTGACGTGATCATGCTCGAGGCCGACCAGCTGACGGGTTTTGAATTGCAGAACGCACTTGTCGACCTGAGCAAGTACGGCGCCGGAGACGTCAAGAAGAACTTCAGCGCCGGCTCCTGGAAGGACGTCTCGCAAGGCGATTCGGTCTACGGGATTCCGGTCGACGGCGGGCCCATGGGCATGATCTACCGCAAGGATGTGCTGGACAAGTACGGCATCAAGCCGCCGACGACCTGGGCGGAGTACGAAACGGCCGCGCAAAAGGTCAAGGACGCCGGCGGCCCCGCATTCGGAGATCTTGGCAGCAATGTTCCTGCCGCCCTGACCGCCCTCATGGCCCAAAAGGGCGCCGTTCCCTTCACTTATGACCTGGCGGACCAGAAGAACATCTCCATTCACCTCGACAGCCAGCCGGCCAAGGACGTGCTGAACTACTGGGCCGCGCTCGTGAAGAAGGGTCTGGTGGCCACCCAAGACCAGTTCACCACCGACTACATCTCAGGAATGATCGGCGGCAAGTACGCCACGTACATCTCCGCGGCTTGGGCTCCCGGCTACCTCACCGGATCCGGAGTGGGTAAGGGCACCGAGAAAGGAACATTCGCCGCTGCGCCGCTCCCCCAATGGGATCCAAGCAACCCCGTCTCCGTGAACTGGGGAGGATCCACCTTTGCCGTCACCTCGCAGGCGGGTGACCAGAAGCTCGCCGCCGAAGTCGCCAAGGGCCTCTACGCCGACGACGCCTCCCTCACGGATGGCTGGAAGACCCAGACAATCTTCCCGCTCAACCAAAATGTGCTGAAGTCGGATGCGTTCACCAACAACGCGGTCGATTTCTTTGGCGGGCAGACTGCAAACAAGGACATTTACATCCCGGCCGAAAATGCCTACAAGGGATTCAGTTACAGCCCGTTCAGTGTCTACTACTACGCACAACTGCAGGCCGAGACGGTCAAGATCAACGCCGGCAAAGTCAGCGGGGACGAAGCAGCCACTGAGCTGCAAGGCATCATGGTGAACTACGCGAAGAGCCAAGGGTTCACTGTCAACTGACCACTCCTCCCGTTCCGCCCGGCCCCGCGGCCGGGCGGAACGGGACGGAATCGATCGATAGAAAGTTGCAGGACAGCTCATGGCAGTTCACGGGTCAACGGTGACGTCGTTGCCGCATACTTCCGCACCGGACACGGTGAATCCCCCGCCCACTCCCGAACGCAGAACCCGCAGCGACAAGATGAATGCACGGCGCGCCCGGACCGGCTGGCTCTTCATCGCACCGTTCGGCGTGGTTTTCGTAGCGTTCCTTCTGGCTCCGCTTGCTTACGCCCTCTACCTCAGCCTGTTCACCAAGGGCCTGGCGACAGGTACGCGGTTCAGCGGTTTGGAGAACTATCTCCACGCCTTCTCGGATCCACAGTTCCTCAAGGGCGTCTGGTTCGTGGTTCGCTTCTCCTTGGTCCTTATCCCGGTCCAGATGGCCGTCTCCCTGGCGGCCGCGCTCGTGCTCGATCACCTCACCTCCCGGCTCGCCAGGTTCTCCCGGCTGATGATCTTCCTGCCGTACGCAGTGCCCGCGGTCATCGGCGCCCTGATGTGGGGGTTTCTCTACAGTCCGACATTCGGCCCGCTTGAGCAGCTTTTCTCCTTGTTCCACGCGCCGGCGCCTTTCCTGCTCAGCCAGGACAACGTCTTCTACGGCCTGCTCAACGTTGTGACGTGGCAGTGGGCCGGCTATTACATGATCATCATTTACGCGGCATTGCAGGGAATTGATCCGACGCTGTACGAGGCCGCCAAGATTGATGGCGCGTCCGAAAGGCAAGTTGCTTTTCGCATCAAAATACCCCTCGTTTCTTCGGCGCTGGTGCTCATTCTTATCTTTGCGCTGATCGGGACGCTGCAGTTCTTCTCCGAGCCGCAAATCCTCGGGCCGGTAGCGAACGGCAGCATCACCCCGGATTTCACCCCGAACATCTACGCGTTCAACTTGGCCTTCGGATATGCCCAGTTCAACTACGCCTCGGCCATCTCCTTCTCCCTTGGCATCGTCGTCTTCATCGCGGTGTATATCTTCATGTTCGCGACCCGCAAGAAAGGGAGCAATCTCTCATGAGCACACCGACAACACATCTCCCGGCTACAACCCGGTTGTCGCGGCCCCGTCGCCGCAACGTTGTGGCTCATGTCTTTCTGGGCGTCCTGGTCTTGTATTTCCTGGCTCCCATTTGGTGGCTGTTCGTTGCCAGCACGAAGGATGCACAAGGGCTTTTTGCCGGCTCTTCCGGCGCTATGTGGTTCGACAAGAATTTCAACCTGATCGCAAACATCCAGGAGCTTTTCGCCTACAACGGCGGGGAGTATGTGCAGTGGCTCGGTAATTCGCTGCTCTACGCTGTCAGCGGCGGCTTGGGAGCGACGGCAATCTCGGTCCTGGCCGGTTACGGCTTCGCCAAGTACAAGTTCCGGGGCCGGAACCTTACGTTCGCGTTGCTGCTCGGTGCCGTAATGGTCCCCATGACGGCGCTGGTCATCCCGACATTCATCCTGATGTCCAACCTCAAGCTCACAGATACCGTGTGGGCGGTCATCCTGCCGTCCCTCCTAAGCCCCTTCGGCGTCTACCTGATGCGGGTTTACACCGCAGAAGCCGTGCCTGATGAGTTGCTCGACGCGGCCAGGGTGGACGGAGCCGGCGAACTGCGGACCTTTTTCCAAGTCTCCTTGCCCTTGCTTCGGCCGGCGCTCGTGACTGTCCTCCTGCTTTCCGTCGTCGGGACCTGGAACAACTACTTCCTGCCCTTGGCCATGTTGTCCACGGAGAGGCTCTATCCACTCACGGTGGGCATAGGCCTCTGGGAGCAGCTGGCCTCATCCAACAACGGCGGTGGCCACTCGCTCTGGAGCCTGATTGTGGTCGGTTCGTTCATTTCCATCATTCCCCTCGTGGTGGCATTCCTCACCCTGCAGAAGTACTGGCAGGGTGGCCTGTCTCTCGGCAGCCTCAAATAGGCATTCAAAGCACCCTTTCTCTTCCCGCTACCTCTCACTGAAAGCAGACAATGGTTTCCGCACGCCTTACGATCGACCCACAATTCGCAGTGGGCGCAGTCAATCCCCGCCTCTTCGGTTCGTTTGTTGAACACCTCGGACGCTGTGTCTACGACGGCATCTACGAACCCGCTCACCCCAACGCCGACGCCGACGGTTTCCGCACTGACGTGATTGAGCTCGTCAAGGAACTCGGTGTCTCCACCATCCGCTACCCGGGCGGCAACTTCGTCTCCGGGTTCCGCTGGGAGGACAGTGTTGGACCCAAGGAACACCGCCCCCGCCGCCTCGACCTCGCTTGGCACTCCACCGAAACCAACGAGATCGGCATGCACGAGTTCAGCACATGGCTGGAGAAGGTGGGCAGCGAACTCATGCTGGCCGTCAACCTCGGCACCCGGGGCACGCTGGAAGCTTTGGACCTGTTGGAGTACTCCAACATCCGCTCCGGGACGGAGCTGTCGGACCGCCGCGCCGCTCATGGCCGGGCGGAGCCTTTCGGCGTCAAAATGTGGTGCCTCGGCAATGAAATGGACGGCCCGTGGCAGTTGGGCCATCGCTCCGCTGACGACTACGGCAAAATCGCATCGCAGACCGCGAAGGCAATGCGTCAACTGGATCCTTCAGTTGAACTCGTGGTCTGTGGCTCGTCCAGCGCCCATATGCCCACGTTCGGAGAATGGGAGCGCGTAGTACTCACCCACTCCTACGAGGACGTCGACTACATTTCGTGCCACGCTTACTACGAGGAAAAGAGCGGCGACCTGGACTCGTTCCTTGCCTCCGCTACCGACATGGACCACTTCATTGAATCCGTTGTGGCAACAGCGGACCACGTCAAGGCCGTCAACGGAAGCACGAAAACCATCAACATTTCCTTCGACGAATGGAATGTGTGGTACCTCGAGCGGTTCCATAAGGTCGACAAAATCGAAGGGCTGGACAACTGGCCCAAGGCGCCGCGGTTGCTCGAGGACGCGTATTCCGTGGCCGACGCCGTCGTCTTCGGCAACCTGCTGATCTCATTGCTCAAGCACGCCGACCGTGTCACCTCCGCCTCCCTCGCGCAGCTGGTCAACGTGATCGCTCCCATCATGACCGAACCCGGGGGGCCGGCGTGGAAGCAGACCACCTTCTTCCCGTTCGCGTTGACATCCAAACTGGCCAAGGGAGTCGCCCTGGATGTGAAGCTGGAAGCGGACAGCTACAGCACGGAGGCCTACGGCACCGTCCCGCTCATCGACGCCGTCGCGACCTACGAGGCGGACGCAGCTGCGACGTCGGTCTTCCTAGTCAACCGATCACGGACTGAAGAAGCAACGGTCACCATCGACCTGACGGCGCTTGACGGCGTAATCGTCATGGGTGCCCACACCCTTTCGGACGCGGACGTCTACGCCAAGAACACGCTAGAGGATCGGGACCGCGTGGGCTTGCAGCCGAACAAGAGCGCCGTCGTGCGCAACGGCGTCGTCGAAATCACCCTGCCTCCCGTCTCCTGGACGGCGCTGAACCTCGGCTGACTTTGCTGGATCGGTCAAGTGCCAAGCGACATCCCGGTCCGAAGACCGGGATGTCGCTCCTATTTTGCAGCACCGCGGATTGAACCTCTTTTGGAGACAGCCGCCCGGTGGGACGATTTTGACATGAGCGAAAACGACAACCAAAAGCTCGTGTCCCAGGCTGCCGGCCAGAGCCTTCCCAGGGAAAAGGGAACTTTCGTGGAGGAATACGAACACCCGACCACGCACCAGATGCGCATCATCGGTCAGCGGCGGACCGAGGCGGAAGCCAAGCTTGAGCGGCAACAGCGCAAGGCTCGGGAGAAGTTCCACGAATAAAAGACCCGCTTAGGCAGCCGGAGCCGAGTCGAGGTCTTCGCCGGGTGCCCCCCTGGTGACTGGTAGCTCCAGACGATCCGCGGGCGAAGACTTGAGCCGAGGCCAGCCGCCCGATCGCGCGTCCAACGCAGCGAGCGGGAGCACGCTGTGGACAATGTAGTCGCACGCCGCCGGGCCTATCATCACCAGATCCTCGCATAGTTCTCCGCGGTGTCCGGGAGCGATGCCGGCCGCCCGAAGGCTCGCCCTGAACGTCCTGGCTCTCACAGGTTCCGAAGCCTTAAGTCCGCACCAGCTGATGTACAGACCATACAGTTCTTCGAAGCTGAGGCCGTCCTCTCCGGAACTCCGGGAGACGCACTCATTGAGGAAATTATCCAGCGGTACTTTCGCCATCGTTGCCCCCTGCGCCTTGGCAGCTCACCGGCTGCGTTTCCATAGCTACAGCTAACAATGTGATCCAAAACAAGGAACCTACCTGAATACACAGAAATTTAAGGGCGTCAGTTGCCCTTGTCAACTAGATACTCAGGCGTGAAGGCGCGGCGATGATCCCCGCAGACCAGCCGGAATGCCTCTCCGTTCACAGCCCGCCGGCGAGTTTGTAGTAGGCGGCGTTCCAGGCGAGTTCCTTCTTGAACTGCCGGATGGTGGTGCCGTCGTCGATGGTGAGCAGTTCGGTCCGGGCGATTTCGGCGAAGTCTTCGAACACGTCCATGCCCACCTGGGTGGAGAGCACGGTGTGGTGCGCGGCGCCTGCGGTGAGCCAGGCGGCGGCGGAGGTCGCGAAGTCAGGCTTGGGCGACCAGAGTGCCCGGGCGACCGGGAGGTTGGGCAGCGGTTCGTCGAGGTCGACGACGTCGACGGCGTTCGCCACGAGGCGGAACCGGTCGCGCATGTCCGAGAGCGCGACGACGACGCCGGGCCCGGCGTCGGTGTCGAACACCATCCGGACGGGGTCTTCCTTGCCGCCGATGCCCAGCGGGTGGATCTCCACGCGGGGCCTGGTGGCGGTCAGGGAGGGGCAGACCTCGAGCATGTGCGCGCCGAGGATCTTCTCCTGCCCCGGGGTCAGGTGGTAGGTGTAGTCCTCCATGAGCGAGGCACCGCCGGGGAGCCCGGCGCCCATGACCTTGGCGGCCCGGACCAGGATCGCGGTCTTCCAGTCGCCTTCGGCGCCGAAGCCGTAGCCGTCGGCCATGAGCCGCTGCACGGCCATTCCGGGAAGCTGGCGCAGCGCGCCCAGGTCCTCGAACGACGTCGTGAACGCGGCCGAGCCGTTGGCCTCCAGGAAGGAGCGGAGGCCGAGTTCGATCCGGGCGCTGTAGCGCAGCGAGTCGTGCCGGGCACCGCCGGCACGCAGTTCCGGCGCCACTTCGTAGAGGCGTTCGTACTCCGCGACGAGGGCGTCGACGTCGGACTCCGGCGCTCCGTGGACGGCGTCGGCGAGTTCGTTGACGGGCCAGGTGTTGACCGAGACGCCGAAGCGCAGCTCGGCTTCGGTCTTGTCTCCTTCGGTGACGGCAACGTTGCGCATGTTGTCCCCGAAACGGGTCAGCTTCAGGGTGCGCACGGCGGCCCAGCCGGCCGCGGCGCGCTGCCAGGCACCCACCTGGCGCGTCACCTCGGGGTTGGAGACGTGCCCGACGACGGTCTTCCGCGGCACGCCGAGGCGGGACTGGATGTAGCCGAATTCGCGGTCACCGTGGGCCGCCTGGTTCAGGTTCATGAAATCGAAGTCGATGTCCGCCCACGGCAGGGCCACGTTCGCCTGCGTGTGCAGGTGCAGGAGCGGCTTGCGGAGCAGATCCAGTCCCTGGATCCACATCTTGGCCGGGCTGAAGGTGTGCATCCAAGCCGTCACGCCGATCACGGCGTCGTCCGAGTTCGCTTCCAGCGCGGTGCGCCGGATCGAGTCCGCATCCGTCAGCACGGGCTTCCAGACCAGCTTCACCGGAACAGCGGAGGACCCGTTCAGCGCTGCGGCGATCTCCTGGGACTGCGCGGCGACCTGCTTGAGGACGTCCTCGCCGTAAAGGTGCTGGCTGCCCGTGAGGAACCAGACTTCGTAGTGATCGAGAGACGTGTTGTGGGCGGTGGGCATGGGTTTCTCCTTGAAAAGTTCGTGGGTTGGAAGGCCTGGCGGCAGGCCGCGTCAGCGGCCATAGACGTTCTGGTACCGGTCGTAGAGGGACTCGATCTGGCCCGCGTCGATGGGCAGCGGATCGCCGAGCTGCCGGGAAATGTGGACCGTGCGGGCCACTTCCTCGCACATGACGGCGGCCTTGACGGCGGAGCGGGCGTCCTTGCCGATGGTGAACGGGCCGTGGTTCTGCATCAGGACCGCCGGCGAATGGGAGGCCCTGAGTGTTTCCACGATGCCGCGGCCGATCGAGTCGTCCCCGATCAACGCGAACGGGCCCACCGGGATGGTGCCGCCGAATTCGTCCCCCATCATGGTCAACACGCACGGGATCGCCTCACCGCGCGCGGCCCAGGCCGTCGCGTAGGTCGAGTGCGTATGCACCACGCCCCCGACGTCGGGCATGTTCCGGTAGACGTAGGCGTGCGCGGCGGTGTCCGACGACGGCGACAGTTCCGGGTTGCCCCACTCACCCTCGCGATCGCCCGCAACGGGAACCCCATGGAGGTCGGTGACCACCATGGACTCGGGAGTAAGCTGCTCATAAGAAACCCCGGACGGTTTGATCACCATCAGGTCCTGGCCGGGTACGCGGGCAGAGACATTGCCCGCGGTCCACACCACGAGCTCGTAGCGGGTCAGTTCGGTGTGCAGGGCGCAGACCTCGGCCCGGATCCTGGCAATCGTCTCCAGCAGGGCGCTCATGCGTTGCTTCCTTCCAGAACGGGATCCATTGGCGCGGTTTGGTGTGCCGAGCGTTGCATCTTCTTGAGCCGGTGCATGACCTCGTTCGCTCCCCTGCCGAAGTAGTCGTGGAGGGTCTGGTACTCGGCGAACAGTTCTTCGTAGGCGGCGACCCTTTCCGGGATCGGCGTGTAGACGGCTCCGGGTTCGGATCCCATGGCGGCCGCGGCCGCCCGGATGTCCGGGTACTCCCCCGCGGCGACCGCGGCGTGGATGGCAGAACCCAACGCAGGACCCTGGGCGGAACCGATCGTGGAGAGCGGCAGCCCGGTGATATCGGCGTAGATCTGCATCAGCAGCGTGTTCTTCAGGAGCCCTCCGGCGACGATGAATTCCTTCACCGGCACCCCCGCGTCGCGGAAGGCGTCAACGATAGTGCGGGTGCCGAAGGCCGTGGCCTCCAGCAGCGCCCGATAGATATCTTCCGGGCGGGTCGCCAAGGTCTGGCCGACGATCACTCCGGACAGCTCGTGATCCACCAGGACCGACCGGTTGCCCGAGTGCCAGTCCAGGGCGATGAGTCCGTGTTCACCGATTTCTTGGCGGGCGGCGAGTTCGGTGAGGTACTCGTGGATCCCCAGGCCGAGTTCACCGGCGGCTTCGTGGTATTCGGGCGGCACGCCGTACTTGGTGAACCAGCCGAAGATGTCTCCCACCCCGGACTGGCCTGCTTCGTAACCCCAGAGGCCGTCCACGATCCCGCCGTCGACTACTCCGCACATGCCCGGCACCTCGCGCAGGACATCCGCGTTCATGACATGGCACGTGGAGGTGCCCATGATCGCGACAAGCTGCCCGGGCTCCACGGCCCGGGCAGCCGGCGCGGTGACGTGCGCGTCGACATTCCCGACCGCGACGGCGATGCCCTCGCGCAGGCCGGTCCAGGCGGCGGCCTCGGCCGTCAGGTAGCCGGCGGCATCGCCGAGCCGGCCGATCGTGTGGGCCAGCTTGGTGGACACGAAGTCCTTGAAGTCCGGGTTCAGCGCCGCAAGGAAGTCTTCAGCCGGGTATTTGCCGTCCTGGTAGATGCCCTTGTACCCGGCGGTGCAGGCATTACGCACATAGTTCCCGCACAGCTGCCAGACGATCCAGTCCGCGGCTTCGACCCAGTGGTCCATCTCCGCGTACGCGCCCGGGTCCTCCTCCAGCAACTGGAGGCCTTTGGCGAACTCCCATTCAGAAGAAATGAGCCCACCATAGCGCGGCAGCCAGGCTTCGCCGAGCTCGGCTGCCAAGGCGTTGATGCGGTCCGCCTGCCCCTGGGCAGCGTGGTGCCGCCACAACTTCACATACGCATGCGGCCGGTTGGCGAAGCCGGGAAGTTCGCTGAGCGGAGTGCCGTCGGCCTTCACCGGCACCATGGTGCACGCCGTGAAGTCGGTGGCGATCCCGACGACGGCGGCCGGATCGATCCCGGCGTCGCGCACCGCGGCGGGAACCGCATGACGCAACACCTCGCGGTAGTCCTCCGGCACCTGAAGCGCCCATTCCCCCGGAAGCCGGACGCCTGTGCCATCAGGTCCATCCGCCAGATCGCCGGGCAAAGCCTCGGTGATGACCGCGTGCGGGTAGTCGAACACGCCGCTTCCCAGTTCCTTGCCGTCCCTGACCCGCACCACGACCGCCCTGCCGGAAAGCGTGCCGTAGTCCACGCCGATGACGTAATGTTCCTTGCCGTCCGCTGTGACGCCCATGAAAATCCTCCAATAGCCAGTCCGCAGCCTTGCGGACTCGTCCAATTGTGAGCGCTAACAATTCGCACGTCAAGACAACAGTGTCAAGGCAGCAGCGTCAAGGGCCCACCGCCCACTTGAAACAAAAGGCGATCAGTCGGGGGCGGAAGTACTTTGGCGCACCACCAACTCCGGCTCCACCACGGTGGTGCCGACGCTTTGCCCGTCCTCGATGCCGCCCAGCATGAGGTCCATGCAGCGCCGCCCGAGTTCTTCGAAGTCCTGGCGCACCGTGGTCAGCGGCGGCGTGAAGTAGCCGGATTCGGGTTGGTCATCGAAACCCACCACCGAAACGTCCTCGGGCACGCGGACGCCCGCCTCGCTGAAGGCCCGCAACAGGCCCAGGGCCATCTGGTCATTTCCCACGAAAAGCGCGGTGGCCGTCCTTTCAGCGGCGAGTTTCCTGCCGATGTCGTAGCCGCTGCCGGCACTCCAGTCCCCCACCACCAGCAGATCATCCTCAAGGCCCGCGGCCCGCAACGCCGCGCTCCACCCTTCGGCCCTGGCCACGCCGTCGATCCAATCCTGCGGGCCGGCCACGTGTCCGATCCTGCGATGTCCTTGATCAAGCAGATGCCTCACGGCCAGTTCCGCGCCGCGCTGCTGGTCTACCATCGCTCCGCTGACGAAGGCGTCGCCCATCGATCCGACGGCCACCACGGGAACCCCGGCATTCACTTCCGCCAACGCCAGCAGGGTCTCCGAATGCGGCACGATGACGACGATCCCCTCCACGGACTGGTCCAGGAAATGCCGGACTGCATCAAGAATCGCCTCACGATTGACCGTCCTCAAAGCTGCGATGCTGACGAAATAGCCGGCATCCCTCGCCGCCTGTTCGACGCCCAGCAAGGTGTTCGCCGGACCGTATTGCGCCAGCTCACTGGCCAGGACACCGATGGTCTGGGAGCGACGGGTCACGAGGCTCCGTGCAGCAGTGTTGCGCCGGTAACCCAGTTCGGCGATCGCCGCCTCGACACGCTCACGAGTGCCCTTGCTGACGTTGGGGTGGTCGTTGATCACCCGGGACACGGTCTGGTGCGAGACTCCCGCCCGTTCCGCCACATCCTCAAGCCGTGGCAAGCGCCCGCTGCTTTTTGTCATGGAGCTATTCTGCGCGACTTGGACGCCAAGCAGCGAACGTGGCCGTTGCGAGTCCGGGCTGAGCTACCGGCCAGTACAGGACCATAGGCGCGGCGGGGATAGACTCGATTCAAGCCCACCAACCACCATTTGAGGAGCCCCATGCGCGCCACCATCATCCACGGTCCCGGCGACATCCGTGTTGAAGACCGTAACTTCCCCACGATCCAGCTGCCCACCGACGTCGTTGTCAAAGTCACCGCCTCCTGCGTCTGCGGATCGGATCTGTGGCCGTACCGCGGGGTCAAGCCCACCCACCAGCCTTCGGCCATTGGACACGAATTCATCGGCACGGTGGAAAGCATCGGCGACGACATCACGGGCTTGGCGGTCGGCGACTTCGTCATCGCTCCCTTCCTGGTCAGCTGCGGCGCCTGCCCGCAATGCTTGAACGGCGTCACCGTTGCCTGCGATCATTTGGCAGGTTGGGGCGGCAAAGATGACAGCGGGCACGCGATCGACGGCGGCCAGGGCCAGGCCGTGCGCGTACCGCTCGCCGAGTCGACCCTCGTCAAGGTTCCCGGCGTCACGGAACCCGACGACGCCCTCCGCGCGAGCTTGCTGACGCTTTCCGACGTGATGGCGACCGGCCACCACGCCGCCCTCGCGGCAAAGGTCGGCCCCGGCAGGACGGTCGTCGTCGTCGGCGACGGCGCGGTAGGGCTCTGCGGCGTGCTCGCAGCGAAGCGGCTTGGAGCCGAGAGGATCATCGCGATGTCCCGCCACGCGGACCGCCAGGCGATTGCCCTCGAGTTCGGGGCCACGGACATCGTCGCCGAGCGTGGCGACGACGGAGTGGCCAAGGTCCGTGAGTTGCTGGGAGGCGTTTTGGCCGACTCCGTCCTGGAGTGCGTCGGGACCAAGGAATCCATGGAACAGGCACTGCACAGCGTCCGCCCGGGCGGCGCCCTCGGCTTTGTCGGTGTCCCGACGGGCGGAGCCGAAGCCCCGCTGCGCTACTTGTTCGACACGAACATTTCGATTGCCGGCGGCATGGCTCCGGCTCGCACCTATATCCCGGAACTGCTCGCCGACGTACTCGAGGGAAAGATCAATCCGGGACGGGTCTTCGACACCGTGATGCCGCTCGAGGACGCCCCCGAGGCCTACCGCGCCATGGACGAACGGCGCTCCATCAAGGTCCTGCTCACTCCCTGAGGGCATGGACCCGCAAGCCCCGGGCGGGATGGGGGGACTGTGGCGTGCGCGCGGGAACGGCGGGAGAATCCATATAGGAAGCCTCGCCTGAACCCAAGGGAGTGAACGGAATGATCACTGGTGCCCAAGCGCGTCCGGTGGCTAACCAGGACGGGTATTTGCCCATCGAGGATCACGGACTTATCGGCGATGGGTCCACGTGCGCTTTGGTGGGACGGGACGGCGCAATTACCTGGCTTTGCCTGCCGGAATTCGACAGTCCCCCGTTCCTGGCGGGGATCCTTGACGCGGATTCAGGCGGCCGTTTTGAAATAGCCCCTCTTCGCACTCTGGCATCCTCCCAGCGCTACACCGAGGATTCCTGCGTGCTGGTCACGTCCCTCGTGTCGGATCGCGGCGTGCTGCAGGTGACGGACGGACTTACGCTGCGTGCCGGCGCCGACTTGTCGGAGCCGGTGCCGGCCGGCCGTTCCGAACTCCTGCGGCACGCGCGAGCCGTGGGCGGCGACGTCCCGCTGCGCATCAGCCTGATACCGAAGGCTGGTGTCACCTTTGACGCCCTGGCCACCGGCTGGAGGTTTGATTGGCGGCAGGACGGAGTGCAGGAAGTTTACCTGTGGTCCTCCGTTGAACTGATCCCTGACGGCCGTGGCTTGTCCGCCGAATTGACGCTTCGCGCCGGAGAGACCCTGACCATGGTCCTGCACTGGTCGGGACGGTTCCGGCTTCGTCAGCATCCCGAGAGCAAGAAGCTCATCGACCAGACCGTGTACGCCTGGCGCCGGTGGGCGTCGAGCCTGGACTGCGAAGGCTCCCAAGCGGAGTTGATGAAGCGTTCGGCCCTGACGCTGAAAATGTTGGATCACGCCGAAACGGGGGCCATCCTGGCGGCCGCCACCTCATCCCTGCCTGAGTGGCCAGGGACGTCGCGGAACTGGGACTACAGGTACACGTGGGTCCGCGACGCGTCCTTCTCCAACTATGTGTTCAGGCGCATTGGCGACCCCAGTGATGCGGACGTCTTCCTCGCCTGGGTCCTGACCAACGTTGAGCGGGACGGTGTCCCGCACGTCATGTACGCCTTGGACGGTTCCCAGCCGCCCGAAGAGGTGCAGGATCCACAGTTGAGGGGATACCGCGGCTCGGCCCCGGTCAGGTGGGGAAACGGCGCCCGCCACCAACTTCAGCACGATGTGTACGGTGAAATCGTCGATATCGCATACCAGTGGTCGGGCAGCGGGAAGCGAGTCGATGAGCGGCTCTGGGCCGCACTGATCCCGATCGTGGAAATGGCCATCAGGAACTGGAGGGCTCCGGACTCGGGGCCTTGGGAAATCCGGGACAAAAGCAGGCCCTTCACCTACTCGGCGGCGCTATGTTACGTCGCGATCGACCGCGCCATTCAGATCGCGCGGAGGGACGGGCTTCCCTATCCCAAGCGCCGGTGGGAGGCCACGGCCCGGCGAATCCGGCAGGCTGCCCTGACGCAATCCTGGGATCCACGGCGGCGCACGTTTACCGAGAATCTGGGCGGCCATGGCGGACTGGACGCGTCCTTGTTGACCCTTCCTGTCCGCAACGTCATTGATTTCGACGATCCGCGGATGGTGTCCACTACTCAAGCCATCGCCGCAGAGCTCGACGCCGGCAACGGACTTTTGTTCCGCTACCTGCCAGAGGTTTCTCCCGATGGCCTGCCGGGGAGCGAAGGGGCGTTCCTCCTCTGCAGCTTCTGGTTGGTGGACAACCTGGCCGGACAAGGGCGCGTGGATGAGGCCCACGAACTCTACGAGTCCCTCTGCAGCCGAGCGAATCCACTGGGCCTGCTTCCCGAGCAGATCCACCCGGATACCGGCGAATTCCTCGGGAACTTCCCGCAGGCGTTCAGCCATGTGGGAGTACTGGCCAGCGGCCTGCGTCTGCTGAAAGCCGAGCGGCGGGCCGCGAACGCCGGCTCCACCGCGGAGAAGCAGATCTAGCGGCGGGGCAGGGCCCGATGCGTGCATGGTGGGTCCGGGAACCGGGTCCGATTGAATCCCGGCCGCTTATTTGGGGCGAACGGCCCGATCCGCACCCCGGGCGGCGGGAGCTCCTCGTCCGCGTCCGAACGTGTGGTGTCTGCCGCACGGATCTGCACCTCGCAGAGGGTGACCTTGCGCCGCGGATGCCGAACGTCGTACCCGGCCACGAAGCGGTAGGAATGGTCAGCGAGGCGGGCGAAGGGTGCGTGAGGTTCCGGCGCGGCGACAGGGTCGGAGTGGCCTGGCTCGGCGGAACGTGCGGGACCTGCGCGTATTGCCGCCGTGGCGACGAGAATCTCTGCCTCTCCCCTGTCTTCACCGGATGGGACAGGGACGGCGGCTACGCCGAACAACTCACGATTTCCGAGGATTTCGCCTATGCCATCCCGCCTCAGTTTTCGGACGAGCAGGCGGCCCCTCTCTTGTGCTCCGGCATCATCGGGTACCGGGCCCTCAAACTGGCAGAGCTTCCGCCGGGCGGCCGACTGGGCATCTATGGCTTCGGAGGCTCTGCCCATCTCACGGCACAAATGGCGCGCCACCAAGGAGCGCAGGTCTACGTGATGACCCGTTCGGAGCCTGCCCGCGAACTGGCGCGTGAACTGGGCGCCGTGTTTGCGGGCGACGCGTACGATTCCCCGCCGGACCCACTCGACTCGGCGATACTCTTTGCTCCCGTCGGGGACCTAGTTCCTGTGGCACTCAAGGCGTTGGACCGGGGCGGGACCCTCGCCATTGCAGGCATCCACCTCAGCGACATACCGCCCCTGAACTACTCCTCTGATCTCTTCTACGAGCGCAGGCTTCGCAGTGTCAGCGCCAATACGCGGGCGGACGGAGAGGAGTTCTGGTCCCTGGCCGCGGAAATTCGGCTGGCTCCTACCACGACCGCGTATCCATTGTCTGAGGCCGATAGGGCGTTACGGGATTTGGCCGGCGGCCGCATTACCGGGGCTGCCGTCCTGAAAGCCTGAACTGCGTATGACCTGTGTAGGGTCGGAATACTGAAGCAAGAGACGGCGATCGGCGGGTCCTATGACGGCCCGCCGGTCGGTATTCCCGCTGTTCAGTGTTTCAGCACCTCACGGTTCAGCACTTCAGTGCGAAGGGCTGACCATGTGATGCCGGTGTTCCTCGGTGCTGGGCTTGATCGCCATCGCGGTGACGACGAGCGCCACCAGGCCAGCGATCCAGGATGTCCAGGCGACTCCGGCTTGCATGGAGTAGGAGCCTAGCCACGGAGAAAGGAACAGCAAGGCACCGAATGCTGCCTGCACCCACTCCATGACCGGCGTTCCGGGCATGGCCAGATTGATGACACCGCTAACGATCAGCAAAACGCCGAACACGACCATCAGGGCAGCGGACGAGCCGGCCGCCGTGGTCCAGATGACCGACAGAGCAGCATAGAGACCGGCGATAACCGTGACCCAATCCTGCCATCGCGTCCATTTCTTCATTGAACCCACCTCTGTGATGTGGACTGCATCCCGGGGTACGGAGCATGTACTCCGGTATTGATGTAACAAAATCCGTATGCAGCTACTTCCCGACGAACGCGTACGGGATTAGTCCGCCGTCGTCGAATCCTGCCGCTCACGAAGCCTTGCTAACAGCGGACTTCCGGTCTACAACGTAGTCATAGAGCAACATTGACGAACATGCCCGCCGTCGCCGGCACGTCCGTCCAGAGAGGACCCCGTGATATCGAGTCGCTGGTCATAAAGTCGCAGTCAGCCCAGTGCTGACTTATCGACGTCCGTTGGTGAGAACCGCCGTGGCCTCCGGCGTGGACCTGCGTCCGGCGCCAACGCCCAGGTTCCGGCCCGACCCCGCCAGGTCGCTTGCAGTCGAAACCAATGGAAGGAAAGAAATGTCAACCATGAAGGTCCCGGCACGAAGCGCCGGAACCGCCTTCATTGCAACTCTCGCTATCACGGCGCTCGCCGCCTGCTCGAGCACGAGCACATCGACGACGTCGAGCACCACGAGTCCCGGAGGAGCGGTACCGCAGATCTCCGCGGATGCGTTCACGGCCGATTTCTCGGCAATGAAACAGCTCACCTCCCTCGCATCACAAGGCAAAGGGATGGTCGGCGTGCTGCTGCCGGACACCACCACTTCCGCGCGGTACGTCACCTTCGATGCCCCCTACCTGAAGAAGGCCTTCGAAGCCGCTGGACTCGACTCCTCAAAGTTCAAGATCGACAATGCGCAGGGCAGCGCAAGCACAATGCAGACGCAGGCCGAGGCTGACATCACAGCCGGCGCGTCAGTGCTCCTTGTCGACGCCCTCGACTCCGGCTCCGGCGCGGCCATCGAGGCGGCCGCCAACGCGCGCGGCGTCAAAGTGATCGACTATGACCGGCTCGTCAAAGGCGGGGCGAAGGATCGCACCTACGTCAGCTTCGACAACGTCAAGGTTGGCCAGCTGATCGGCCAGGGCGAGATCACGTGCATCGCAGATTGGAAAGTCACCAAGCCGAACATCCTGGTCATGGATGGCGATCCGACCGACAACAACGCGAAGCTGTTCGCCGAAGGATATAACGGGGTACTCAAGCCGCACTTCGACAACGGCGAGTACGTCAACGTCGGAGAACCCGCCGGCACCTGGACACCCTCCGTGGCACAGACGACGTTCGCCCAGCAATACACCGCCCACCCGAACATCAACGCTGTGGTCACGCCTAACGACGACAACGCCAACGCTGTGATCGCCTACCTGCAGAGCAAGCAAATTCCCGCCAAGACCTTCCCGACCACGGGACAGGATGCGTCATTGTCCGGCCTGCAGAACATCCTGAAGGGATACCAGTGCGGAACGGTGTACAAGCCGATCTACTTTGAGGCCCAGGCGGCCGCCGCGGCAGCCCTCTACCTGCGGGCGGGCGTGACCGTTCCGTCAACCCTTGTCAACGGCAAGACCACGGACGACACCGCGAAGTCCGACGTCGGATCGGTCCTGCTGACCCCGCTGTGGGTGACCACGAAGAACATGGCGGACACCGTCGTCAAGGACGGCGCCGTAACGAGCTCTTCGCTGTGCATCTCGCAAGTGAAGGACGCGTGCACCGCGGCAGGTATCCAGTAGTCCAAACCATGAGTGAGTTGGCAACCCCGGACCCCGCCGACGTCGGGCCCCTGCTTCGGCTGGAGGGCATCGACAAGAACTTCGGGCCGGTGCAGGCACTGGTCGACATTACGCTTGAGGTACCGATCGGCAAGGTGACTGCGCTTGCCGGCGACAACGGCGCGGGCAAATCGGTATTGATCAAATGCGTCGCCGGCATTCACACGCCCGACGACGGGCAGCTGTTTTGGGAGAACCAGCCCGTACGGTTGAACTCGCCGCACGAAGCGGCGGCGCTCGGAATCGAGACTGTCTACCAGGACCTTGCGCTGTGCGACAACCTCGATATCGTGCAGAACCTGTTCCTCGGCCGCGAACGCCTGCGCCACTTTCTCCTCGACGAAGAGAACATGGAGATCGCGGCCCGGGAGACACTCGCGAGCCTGGCCGTGACAACAGTGCGATCGATCCGGCAACCCGTCGCGTCGCTGTCCGGAGGGCAACGCCAGTCCGTGGCCATCGCGAAGTCGGTGCTGTGGAACTCGAAGCTCGTCATCATGGACGAGCCGACCGCGGCCCTCGGCGTCGCCCAGACGGAGGTGGTCCTCCACCTGATCCGCCAGCTCGCCGACCGGGGCGTCGCCGTCATCGTCGTCTCGCACAACATGAACGACGTGTTCGAGGTCGCAGACCGCATCGCCGTGCTCAGGCTCGGGCAGCTTGTGGCCATCCGGCCTGTCACGGAAATGGACCGGCAGATCGTGGTCGACCTGATGACCACGGGGTTCTCCGATCGGGCACGGCCGGAACTCGCGTCGCCACCGCCGTCGGACCGTCAGCTCACCGCCGCAAAGGGTCCGCTCCCTTCCGCGGCAGCCGTGCTCCAGGACGAGCCGACCACGGCAGCCGCCAAGCGGAAGGCCGCATTGGCGTTGAACCCGGACATCACCGCGACGTCGCTCCCCGAATACTTCCGCGCGGCGTTCGCGCGGGTCCGGGGCGGCGAGAGCGGAGTGCTGCCGGTTCTTGCGGGCCTGTTGCTGATCTCGGTGTTGTTCCAATCGTTGAACCCGAACTTCCTGACTGCCGGGAACATGGTGAACCTGCTCATCCAGGGTTCGGTCTTCATGCTGTTGGCGATGGGCCAGGTCTTCGTCCTCCTACTCGGCGAAATCGACTTGTCCATCGGGTACGTCGGTGGTGTGGGCGGCGTCATCATGGCCGAACTCGTCCAGGAGTCCACCGGCTGGCCGTGGTGGGCGGCGATCGCCGTCGGCCTGCTTGGCTGCGCGGGGATCGGGCTGCTTCATGGCACGATCATCACCCGCCTCGGATTGCCGTCGTTCGTCGTGACCCTTGGCGGCCAGCTCGGCTGGCTTGGCGTCATGCTCATCATCCTCGGCAGCGGCGGCGTAGTGCCCATCAACGACAACGTCATCAACAACATCGCGAGCGGCAACCTCAGCCCCGTCACGAGCTGGATCCTCATGCTCGTCGTCGTCGGAGCGTTCAGCGCGTGGACGTGGCTGCGCGACGCCCGCCGGCGCAACACCGGGCTCGTCGCGCCGCCCGCCAGCGTGAGCGCCCTGAAGATCGCGGCCGTGCTCGCCGCCGGGGTTGCCATCGTGTGGCTCTGCAATACGGACCGCGGCATCCTGGTCGAAATCAGTGGCGTTCCGTGGGTCCTTCTCGTGGTGCTCGGAGTCCTCGCCGCATGGACACTGCTGCTTGGGCGAACCCGGTTCGGCCGTTACGTCTACGCCATTGGCGGCAACGCCGAGGCCGCGCGGCGGGGAGGCGTGAACCTTGCCCGCATTCGCACCCTCGCCTTCATCCTCGCTTCCTTCACCGCAGGAATCGGCGGAATCGTCTACGCGTCGCGGCTCCGTTCCGTCTCGACGTCGTACGACGGCGGCACGCTGGTGCTTTATGCCGTGGCGGCAGCGGTCATCGGCGGGACCAGCTTGTTCGGCGGTCGCGGCAAGGTGCTGCACGGCGTCCTGGGCGGACTCGTGATCGCCACAATCGATAACGGAATGGGCTTGCAGGGCTACAGCGCACCGGCAAAGTACGTCGTCACGGCACTGGTTCTCGTCGCGGCCGTGACGATCGACGCAGTCGCGCGCCGCGGGCGCTCCCGGACGTAACCGGCTTTTGGAATGGGCGGGCACGGAAGCAGCTACCTGGCCCGTCTGGACTTGGATAATCAGCAGGCTTAACGTTCAAGAGTGACTGGCTTCCCGGACGGACGGTCCCAGGGGCAATCCCTTCGGCCAGGTCACGCAGGTCCGAGCGAGGAGGAAAGATGCGGAAGGTTGAAGAAACGATTGACGTGGCCGTCCCTGTCCGTACGGCTTACAACCAATGGACGCAGTTTGAGTCCTTTCCCCGATTCATGTCCGGGGTGGAATCCGTAACCCAGTTGAGCGACACGACCAACCACTGGGTCACGAAGGTAGGGGGTGTGGAACTGGCATTCGATACGGAGATAGTCGACCAAGAACCCGACGACCGGATTGCCTGGCGCAGTATTGACGGCAAGTCGCACGCCGGCATCATTAGGTTTTCCCCGCTGGACGCGAACCACACGCACGTCAAAGTCCATTTCGAATGGGAGCCCGAAACCGTCATGGAGAAGGCCGGAGCGGCACTCCAAATTGACGAGATGCAGGTGAAGGCGGACTTGAAGAAATTCAAGGAGTTCATAGAGTCGCGCGGAAACGAAACCGGAGGATGGCGCGGTGAGGTGGAGGAGTAAATGACGGACTCAGGACCAGTGCTTGTGGTCGGGGGCACCGGGATGCTGGGCAGCCAGGTCGTGTCGAGGCTGCTGGCAGGTGGAAAACAAGTCCGTGCCTTGGTGCGGCCGGAATCGGACGCGAGCCGCCTCGAGCAGTTAGGGGCCACGATCGCCCGAGGCGACATGATGGACCCGGAGTCGCTGGTGGAGGCCATGGACGGCGTGGACGCTGTGATCACCTCAGCTGCGGGATACACCCACCATCGGGACGGCGACAGCCCCGTCATCGACACCGTAGGCAACACCAACCTCGTCGATGCCGCCAGCCGCGCCAGTATTCGCAGATTCGTCCTCACCAGTATCCTCACGTGCGATCAAACCCCGGAGGTTCCGCACTTCTGGCACAAGAAACTGACCGAGGATCGCCTGGAAGAACTGGGGGTCCCGTTCGTGGCCCTGCGTCCGGGCGCCTTCCTTGAGCAGATCGCCCGCTTCGGCGACCCTTTCATCGAAGGGCGGCTTACGTGGTTCGGGTCTTCGAGCGTTCCCCTGACCTACGTTCTTGCCAGTGACCTGGCCGGGTACCTCGCGGCGGCAGTCGACGCGAGGGGCGTCGAAGGTCAGCGCATCGACATCGGTTGGGACCGGCCGGTAAGCATTCAGGACATCGCCGATATCTCTGCCCGGATGCTTGGGCGGCAGATTGAGCTCGTCCTCACCCAGATGAACCCGCTCAATCCGATGGCGAAGGACCTCGGGGCGATGATCGACTGGTTCGGGACCGGCCGCTACGTCGCCGATACCTCACGGCAACGCGAAGTCTTCGGCCCACCGCCAACCGCGGAGGACGCCGTCGGGCGCCTGCTCACGAGCCTCGGGCACAAGCTTCACTGAGCCAGCCCGACGGCGGCCGCACGGGGCAGCGTGTGACCCGCGTTAGCTCACGGCGGGAAGCGCGTCGGGGATGCGCGGCTTAGCGTTGCCGGCGAAGGTGAATTTGGCGTCGTCGCCTTCGCCGTCCACATCGACCACCACGATGTCACCCGGGTGCAGCTCGCCGAAGAGGATCTTCTCGGAGAGCTGGTCCTCGATCTCGCGCTGGATGGTGCGGCGCAGCGGCCGGGCGCCCATGGCCGGGTTGTAGCCGCGCGTGGCCAAGAGGACCTTGGCTGCGTCCGTAAGCTCGATGCCCATGTCCTTGTCTGCCAGATGCTGTTCCAAGCGACGGATCATCAGGTCCACGATCTCGATGATCTCGTCCTGCGTGAGTTGCGGGAAGACGATGACGTCGTCAACGCGGTTGAGGAACTCGGGACGGAATTGCTGCTTGAGCTCCTCGGTGACCCGCGCCCGCATCCGGTTGTAGCCGGTGGTGGTGTCCGTGCCGGACTGGAAGCCGGTGGCCACGCTCTTGGATATGTCGCGGGTGCCCAGGTTGGTGGTCATGATGATCACCGTGTTCTTGAAGTCCACCACGCGGCCATGGCTATCCGTCAAGCGGCCGTCTTCCATGATCTGCAGCAGCGAGTTGAAGAGATCGGCGTGGGCCTTCTCCACTTCGTCGAACAGCACCACGGAGAACGGACGACGCCGGACCTTCTCCGTCAACTGGCCACCCTCGTCGTAGCCGACGTAGCCCGGAGGAGCACCGAAGAGACGGGACACGGTGTGCTTCTCGGAGTATTCGGACATGTCCAGCGTGATGAGGGCATCCTCATCGGCAAAGAGGAATTCCGCCAGGGCCTTGGCGAGCTCGGTCTTGCCGACCCCCGTGGGGCCGGCGAAGATGAACGAGCCACCCGGACGCTTGGGATCCTTCAGGCCTGCACGAGTGCGGCGGATCGCACGCGACACTGAATTGATCGCCTCATTCTGCCCAATAACGCGCTTGTGCAGCTCCTCCTCCATCTTGAGCAGGCGGCTGGATTCTTCCTCGGTGAGTTTGAAGACCGGGATACCGGTGGAATTCGCGAGAACTTCGGCAATCAGCTCCTCGTCCACCTCGGCGTTGCCGTCCGTACCGCCGGCCTTCCATCTGAGCTCCCTTTCCCTGCGCTCGGCGACAAGTTTCTGCTCCTTAATACGCAGCGACGCGGCGCCCTCGAAGTCCTGGGCATCGATGGCGGATTCCTTCTCCATCTTCACCTCTGCGATGCGTGCGTCCATCGCTTTCAGCTCCGGTGGCCGGGTCATGCGGCGGATGCGAAGCCGTGCACCGGCTTCGTCGATCAGGTCGATCGCTTTGTCCGGCAGGAAGCGGTCCGAAACGTACCGCTCCGAGAGGCTCGCCGCGGCCGCCAGTGCGCCGTCGGTGATGGTCACCCGGTGGTGCGCCTCGTAGCGGTCACGCAGGCCCTTGAGAATCTCTACAGTGTCGGCCACCGACGGTTCCTGGACCTGGATCGGCTGGAAGCGGCGCTCCAAGGCGGCGTCCTTCTCAATGTGCTTGCGGTACTCATCCAAGGTGGTGGCACCAATGGTCTGGAGTTCACCACGGGCCAGCAACGGCTTGAGGATGGACGCGGCATCGATGGCACCTTCCGCAGCGCCGGCACCCACGAGCGTGTGGATCTCGTCGATGAAGAGGATGATGTCCCCGCGGGTCCGGATTTCCTTGAGGACCTTCTTCAAGCGCTCTTCAAAGTCACCGCGGTAACGGGAACCGGCCACTACGGAGCCCAAATCGAGCGTGTAGAGCTGTTTGTCCTTCAGGCTCTCCGGCACGTTGCCCCGGACGATCGCCTGGGCAAGGCCCTCGACGACGGCAGTCTTGCCGACGCCGGGCTCACCGATCAGCACGGGGTTGTTCTTGGTCCGGCGGGAGAGGACCTGCATGACGCGTTCCATCTCCAGCTCGCGGCCGATCACGGGATCAAGCTTGTTTTCCCGCGCTGCTTGCGTAAGGTTGCGGCCGAACTGGTCCAGCACCACCGAACCGGCCGGAGCAACCTCGGCTTGGCTTGGTCCGGCGACCATTCCACTGGGATCCTTGCCCTCATAGCCGGAGAGCAAGTGAATGACTTGCTGGCGGACCCGGCCAAGGTCGGCGCCAAGCTTGACGAGGACCTGCGCGGCAACGCCTTCACCCTCGCGGATGAGGCCAAGCAGGATGTGCTCTGTACCGATGTAGTTGTGGCCGAGCTGAAGGGCTTCACGGAGGGCGAGCTCAAGCACCTTCTTGGCGCGCGGGGTGAACGGGATGTGGCCGGACGGGGCTTGCCGCCCCTGGCCGATGATCTCCTGCACCTGTTCCCGGACGCCATCGAGCGAAATGCTCATCGACTCCAGCGCCTTGGCGGCTACCCCCTCACCCTCCTGGATCAGACCCAAAAGGATGTGCTCGGTACCGATGTAGTTGTGGTTGAGCATGCGTGCCTCTTCTTGGGCAAGCACAACAACGCGACGGGCACGGTCCGTAAATCTCTCAAACATTTCGCCACACTCCTGGCAGCCGCCTACCTTGATGCTACGTCGCTGAGGGCCTTCTTGGGGGATCGCCGGAGACAGAATTTTAGATACCGGGCAGGCCGGCCGCACGGCTCTTCTCCACAGACGGTCCAGACCGTGAAGAATGAGAACAACCACCGAGTAGAGGGAATTAACATGAGCACCCTGAAGCAACGCCTGCATGCCGACGTCGTAGTCCACATGAAGGACCACAACAAGACCGCGCTCACGACGGTCCGCAACGTCCTGGGCGAAATAGAGACGCGTGAAAAGTCCGGCAAGACACCTATCGAGCTGGACGACACGCAGGTGACGGCGCTGCTGCAAAAGGAAGCCGCCAAGCGCAGGGACACGGCCCGCATTTACACGGATGCCGGCGAGGCCGAGCGCGCTGCGGCGGAAATAGCCGAAGCGGAAGTCATTGAGGCGTACCTGCCCAAAATGTTGACGCCCGCGGAAGTCGAAGACATCGTCGACGAGGCAATCGCCGTGTTGAAGGCCAGTGGTCAGGAGCTTACTATCAGGCAGATGGGCGCCGTGATGAAGCCCGTCACAGCAAAGGTCGCCGGCCGCTTTGACGGCAAGGCGGTCAGCGAAATCGTCCGGACCCGACTCGCATAGCTTCACCGGCACGCAGGGAGGAGCAGCCATGGCCGCCATCATCCTGGGATGGAATCCACGGCTTGGGAACGACTGGAACTACGAGGCTGTAATCGAGCAGGTCGCGGAAACAGGTCAGTTCCTGGAGCGGTGGAACGTCGGGCAACACCGGAAGATCCAGCCAGGCAACCTGGCATGGCTGCTCCTGCAAGGCGGGGGCCCTCACGGACGGGGGCTGATCGGACACGGCGTGGTCATGTCCGAAAGCTATGAAGCGCCACAACGCACCGAACCCCAGAGTATGGCGCGGTACGTAAGCGTGGCCTTCGATGCCCTGCTCCCCTTCGGCGGCCAGATCCCGTCGAGTGTCCTCTCCAGAGAAGTGCCGGACGTGGCCTGGAATACCTTCCGTGGTTCTGGACGGTTCATTCCGCCGGAATCAGAACCTCTCCTTCAGCACGTGTGGCGGGAGCACGGGCCAGCGGTCTCTGAGCCGTGCCAGATTATTCCAGGGACCTACCCTGAAGGAGCCGTCAGCAGGATTGAAACGAACCGCTACGAGCGGGATCCTGAAGCCCGCCGGATCTGCCTGGCTTTCCACGGGACGTCGTGTGCCGCGTGCACTTTCTCCTTCGAAGTAAGCTACGGGGACATCGGCAAGGACTTCATCCACATCCACCACGTGGTTCCCGTTTCACAGCTTGGCAGCGACTACCGGCTCGATCCCACAACGGACCTTGTGCCGCTGTGTGCGAACTGCCACGCCATGGCACACAGGGGCGTGGGCACCCCTCGCACAGTGGCGGAACTGCGCCGGGCCATCGCCGCCGCCGGGCATTTGCCCGGCCAAATCGTGGACGACAGGGCATTGGCGGCCCAGGACGCCGCACACCGAATCCTTGAGCAGCGGTGACCAAAGGGCCGCCCTTTGCACTAGCCAGCCAAGGTTCTTCCCCGTATTTTGGTTAACTACACCGTGTGGCGAGCACCACACACACTGTGAGTCAGATGATCCATTTGCCGGACGAGAAATCACTGGGGCGCAACGTCGCGCCCCAGACCGGCGAAACCTACCGGGCGTCACGCGCCGCCCGCTGTTCAGGAGGATGCGCATGACCGGGATGTTTGAACTCTTCATCGACGAGGACACGAGCTTCAGATTCAGGCTCAAAGCACCGGACGGAACAGTGGTAGCCGTCTCCAAGTCCTTTCCTGACAAGCGTGCTGCGGTGTGCGGCATCAGTGACGTCCGCGAATATGCAGGAATGGGCCTGATAACCGATCTCTGCCCCGAAGTCCCACTTCGCGGACCAGCGCCCACGCCACCGGCTCCCGTTGTGAGGCAAACCAGTCCTTCCGCGATGCCGCCGCTTCCGGCCCCGCCGCGGCACCATGGTCCCCTCCCCCAAAGAGATCGCACCCGGCCCTGGCATACTCCGGCCCTGGTCGACCATCCTGCACCGGTTTAGTTGAGGCGTAGCCCTAAAGTTGGACGACATCCGACCGCGGCGGCCCTTGTCCCGGCCCCGCGCCGCCGGGTGTAATGGACGCACGACGGCGACTCCCGCCGTCGTGCGCCGAAGGAGCCGCAATGTTCACCAGCCCGTACGCTGATGTCGAGATCCCCGAAGTCACGATTTATGAGTATCTGTTCGGTGGGCTGGGCGTCGAGGACCTTGACAGGATCGCGCTCGTGGACGGCACCTCGGGCGCGGAAATGACCTACCGGCAACTCGTCAGCCGAGTCGACGCCACCGCAGGCTGGCTCGCTGGCCGCGGGGCAGGCCCGGGGACTACCTTGGGCCTTTTCTGCCCCAACGTGCCGGCCTTCGCCGTCGTGTTCCACGGGGTCCTCCGCGCGGGTGCCGCCGTCACCACGGTCAACGCGCTGTTTACCGCCGATGAAGTCGGAAGCCAGCTGAGCGATGCTGGCGCCTCCTGGCTCTTCACCATCTCGCCCTTCCTTGAGCGGGCGGAGGCCGCGGCGCTGCTTGCCGGGATCCCGGCGGAACGCCTCGTGGTGCTCGACGGCGGCGAGCTCGCTCCCGCCGCGGGGCATCCGTCGCTAACGGACGTGCTCGAAGCCGGTCTTCCCGCACCGACTCTCAGTGTCGATCCGCACGCCGCCGCCGTCGTGCCCTATTCCTCCGGCACGAGCGGCACGCCTAAGGGTGTTCTGTTGAGCCAGTACAACCTCGTGGCGAACGTCGCACAGTCGCGTGCCTTCTTCCGTGTGACTCCCGACGACGTGCTGCTCGCCGTCCTGCCCTTCTTCCACGCCTACGGCCTGACAGTGCTGCTCAATCTCGCCCTCGGCGAGCGGGCCCGGCTCGTCACGATGCCGAAGTTCGACCTCGCCGAGTTCCTCCGGATCACGCAGGACCACCGCTGCACCTACCTCTTCATCGCGCCGCCCATCGCCGTCGCGCTCGCGAAGCATCCTTTGGTGGACCAATTCGACCTTTCGTCCGTGCGCGCCGTGCTTTCGGGTGCGGCGCCCCTCGACGGCGAGCTGGGGCACGCTGTTGCGAAGCGGCTCGGGTGCACGATGCTCCAGGGCTACGGAATGACCGAGCTGAGTCCCGTGTCCCACGCCATTCCGCGTGACGGCGCCGAGCGCGTCCCGCTCGACTCTGTGGGCTACACCGTGCCGAACACGGAGTGCAAGCTCCTCGACCCGGCAACGGACGAAGAGATCGAAGTCCCGGCCGAAGGACCTAGTGCTCCCGGGCAGCTCCTTGTCCGCGGCCCGCAAGTCATGCTCGGCTACCTGAACCGGCCCGACGCAACCGCCGCGACGATTGATCCGGATGGCTTCCTCCGTACCGGTGACATCGCAACCGTCACTGCCGACGGCGTCGTGACGATCGTCGACCGGCTCAAAGAGCTGATCAAGTACAAGGGCTATCAGATCGCGCCGGCCGAGCTCGAAGCCCTTCTGCTCACCCACCCCCTGATCGCGGATGCCGCGGTCATCGGCATCCATGCGGACGACGGCGAAGAGGTACCGAAGGCGTTCGTCGTCCGGCAGTCGGGGGCCGAGCTCGGGGACGGCGATGTCATGGAGTTCGTCGCCGGGCGGGTGGCGCCGTTCAAGCGAGTGCGATCGGTGGAGTTCGTCGATGTGATTCCCAAGTCGGCGTCGGGAAAGATCCTCCGGCGGGAGCTGCGCGCGAGGGCCTAGGAATGCGTGTCGACTCCCTGGCAATGTCCCTGGCTACGCTTGGC
The DNA here is from genome assembly GCF_051843155.1 of Arthrobacter sp. KNU-44. Taxonomy (NCBI): domain Bacteria; kingdom Bacillati; phylum Actinomycetota; class Actinomycetes; order Micrococcales; family Micrococcaceae; genus Arthrobacter; species Arthrobacter sp. KNU-44. Next base: position 4,250,416 of record NZ_JBPXNG010000002.1, on the reverse strand, counting down.
CCGGCGAAACCGGCGGGACGCGCAGGCTTCCATACCGCTCCATGCGGTGCCACCGCAGGTGGACCCCGGCCAAGGCCGTCACTACCGACTGGATGACCACGAGGTACATGAGCTGACGATAGACGAACTGCTGAAGCGGAAGTGTCCACAGTGGGCGCAGCGACTCATTGTCGAGCCTGAACGCATAGGCCGCCATGAGGAATTGAACCAGGAGGAAAACAAGCCAGAGCTCCCCGATCCGGACCGGATCAAGAAAAACCAGGCCGTAGATCGCGAAGACATCAACGATGGGCGCGAACAAGGGAAGCAGCACCTGAAGGACCAGGAGGTAGCCGAGACCACGCCGGCCGAGTTTACCGGCCTGGCCGCCCTGCACGACCGCGCCGCGGTGCTTCCACATGGCTTGAAGCGTGCCATAGCACCAGCGGTAATCGCCCTTCGGCAGTTGGGAGCCCGTCCGCGTTGGAAGCCGGTGTCGATGGGGATGACGGAAGATTACGGGCTGCCGGAGCGGCCGGGGACGCTGTGGGCGCCGGCGCGGCCGGGAAAGGGAGGAATGGCGCGGCAACGTTGGGACCGCACATGAAAGCAACCAGCAAGAGGATGAGGATTCGCATCCCGTAGCCCAAAAGCTTCATATTCGACGATCCTCCGGGTTCAATGTTCAAAACGGCTAGCGCTTCGCGAGCGTTCGCAGGAGTTTCAGGGCCACGGAGATCGAAGCGAGGTCCACCTGCCCGGGTTTGGTGACCTCCACGAACGTCTCCTTGATCCTTCCCAGTTGCTCCTGGCGTCCGCTCTCCCACTCCACAATCCGTTCCACGGCAGAGGTACCGGAGGCACCGCTCGCCCGGGTCGCCTGCATGACGGAAATGGTGATGTCGACGACGGCGGAATAGGCGTCGTCACGCAGGGCTGCGCGGGCCAAGGCTTCCCACCGGCTTTGACGCGGCAGGTCAGTGATGCGCAGCAACAGCGTTCCTACGCCGATCCAGTGAATGACCGTGTGGTACATGTCGGCGATGGCAAATCGGAGGCGCGCCGCCCGAGGTCACTCGGCATCCCGATGTCGTCCGTCACCACTGCGACAACGCTGGCATCCAGTTCGGTCAGGATCCCGACGGCGGCCTGCCCGGGCGCGCGCGACGACGCCACTTTCAGATGGTGCCCCGCCCGCGCCCGGAGCGTCTCAGGACTATGGCTCCGCAGATCCTCCGGGGGCACCTGGGCGTAGTATTCGGCCAGGAAAGTTTCGCTGGGCTCACGGGAACCCGGTGATTTCGCCTCCCCCGCCGGCACCGATTCGCGTGTCATGTCAGCGCGCCTCCACTGCGGGTGCCACTCGCAAACTGGGGTTGACGATCCAGCCCCCGCGCCTCCTTCATCATGGCTGGCCGCACCGACGCCGTCCAGTGCTGCAAAAAAGTATCAGGACACCACGCGGGCGCGGGCCGCATGGCCCGCGCCCTGCTATCGGCGTCTGCGGACTAGTGCTTCCTGAAGGCGCCCTTGATCTTTTCGCCTGCCAGCTTCAGATCGGCCCTGACCTGACGGGACTTGCCCTCAGCCTTCAGCCGGTCATTGCCGGTGGCCTCGCCGGCCGCTTCCGTGGCCTTGCCGTGGAGTTTCCCGGCAGCGTGATGGAACCTCTCACCCCAACCCATAATGGCTCTCCTTAGTCGGCGGCCCGCGGCGGGACACCGCGAGGCCGCACTTAAATTGTAGGTACGGAACGAGGGCAAAGGCAGGTCCCGAGGTGAAGCCTTGCCGCTCAGGAAGCATGGATACGCGTCCCGTACCATGGGGCGGATGGTGTTCATACGGCTATACCGCGAAGGCAAACTCGAACGTGACGATGTCAGGGCCCACGAGATCGAAGCCCTGGCCCGCCAGGATGACGTGGTGCTGTGGATCGACTACACGAACCCGACGGCGGATGACCTGCTCGGCGTGGAAACCGTGTACGGGCTTCACCGACTCGCCGTCGAGGACGCCGTCCACGATTTTCAGCGGCCCAAACTGGACCGATACCCGAACCACCTGTTCCTTTCGGCTTACCAGGCGGCGCTAAAGCCTGGCGCCGGCGAACTTGCCGTCGTCGAAATCTCGGCATTCGTAACCCATAACGCCCTGGTGACGGTGCACGGGCCCGAGTTCGACACCGACGAACTGACGGCGCACTGGGACTCGGAAACCGACCTGGCCCAACACGGAGTGCCGTTCCTCTTCTGGGGCCTGCTGGACATGATCGTCGACGGGCACTTCGACGCCGTCCAGGAACTCGATGGCTACATCGATGCCCTCGAAGAGTCGCTTTTCGACGACCACTCCCCCGACCACGACCTGCAGCGGAAGACCTTCGAACTCCGCAAGAACCTCGTCCGGCTCCGCCGCGTCGTCCTGCCCATGCGTGAAGTCCTCAATACCCTCCTCCGGCGGGAAGACCTGGTCGGCTGCAGCCCGGCGATGCAGCCCTTCCTGCAGGACGTCTACGACCATGTGCTGCGTGCCTCCGAATGGACGGAATCGCTCCGCGACCTGGTCACCACTATCCTGGAAACCCACATCAGCATCCAGGGGAACCAGATGAACCTGGTCATGAAGAAGGTCACCAGCTGGGCCGCAATCATCGCCGTCCCCACTGCCGTGACCGGCTTCTTCGGGCAGAATGTGCCATTTTTCGGCTTCCAGAGCGATTACGGCCTCTGGCTGTCCTGCGCGCTCATGGCCGGCGGTTCAATCTTCCTGTACCTCGCCTTCAAGAAGCGGGACTGGATCTAGCTGGTTCCCCTTGGAGGTCCGCTGTCCTACTGATCGGCCTTTCGGGAAGGAAGTACCAAGAGCGCGTCCCCGACCGCGCGTTCCGATCCGCCCGACGGGCTGTTCTGGACTTTCCCATCGGCAACGGCTGTTGTTGACCCGCCCCCGTCGAGATTCATGGCCTGGACCATGCCGAGTGACACCGCGACGTCAGCCTCTTCCTTTAGGCTCAGCCCCAGCGAGGAAGTTGAGCGTCCGTCCGCGGTGACAAGCATGGTCCTGCCCTGGGCATCGGTCCCGGCGAAGGTCCGGGGGTTCCGCTTGTGGACCCAGCCGTAGTAGAAGCTGTTTCCATCGTTGTGATGCACCATGCCGTCATGCCCGGCAGTGACGTCCACGCTGCCGTCTTTGACGAGCAAGGGTCCGCCGTTGACGACGCTCGTGGCCTTGTTGGTGTGCAGGGGCTTCCCGTCCTGGCCGAGCAATCCGACGTCGATCTTCAGCTTCGCGCCCACGGGAGCGAGTGCACGGAGCCGTGCGACGTCGGTTCCAGTGGCCTGGATGGTGTGTCCGCCCGCAGGGACGGCCCCGCCACGGGTTTCGGCGATGGATGTGACGGTGTCGTGGCTGTCCACCATCACTTCAAGGCCCGGGCCCGTGGGCGTGGTCGGCCCGAATTCCGGAGTGAAGGTGACGAGCTCGTTGGAGTTCGTGCAAGTGACGTCCTGGAGCGGGCCCGAGGTAGGCAAGTCATTGGCGCCGCCGCAGTTACGGATCAGGCCCGGCACCCGGTCGATACCGTCCAAAGTCGCTTCTCCGGAAGGGGCCGAGATTTTCCCTGACCAGGTGAGCCGCTGGATATTGCTGGCGTTCTTCTTTCCGTCAATGACGAGGGCCGGGCGGTCCGCCACGGCTTCGCTGAGAATCTTGCCTCCGTACACACCAACGCCGGCGGGGTCGCCTTCAGCACCGGCCTTCGGGTCGAAGACGAAGAAGCCTGCATTCACAGCGGCGAGGGCGTGGGCGTCCGATGCCAGCTGGCTGGTCGTCTCCCGCTTCTCCAGGTCCGGGCCGAAGGAGGCGGCGAGCTGGCCCTGGTAAGTCCCAGGGTCGATCGTGATGACGTCAAGATTCCACGGTCCGCGCGTCGTCGTGCTGGTTTCGGAGTCGCCGTCCCAACCGGTGTAGATCACTGAGGACGCGAAACCGGCGGCTTTGATCTTCGCGACGACTGAGGCGCCGTCCGCGTGAGCGGCAAAATGGCCGGCGCGGACCCGGTAGCCCAAGTCGCCGCCGGCGTCGGCAAGCTGCGGCGACTGGACATGTTCAACGCGGGCATCGACGCCGGCGGCCTTCAGCTTGTCGGCTGTGCGCTGCGCAGTAGCCTGGCTTGAGAGCGCCGACGCCGGAGCATCCGGATCCGGCGAGTCAGAGGGGATGGCTACTTCGGCCGTCCAGAAGAGCGAGGAGTCAGCTCCACCCCGGCTGATTTTGGTGAGTGTGACGCCGGGCGCAAGGGTTGTCACCGTCCGTTTCTCGGGAAGGTCAGCGGCGCCAAGGTTGAGGTGGGCACCCTGATCAGTGCTCTTGCCAACTGTCCGGACATCGTCCGCATGGGTGGGGCCCACGGGGCTGAGGAGCGCTGAAAAGACGGCCAGAACGAGCCCCCCAGTGACGGCACTGCGACGTTTGAGGGAGGCTTTCATACGTCCACCGTATAAAGACCAGACGGTCACCAGTGCCGGTTTTCGGGTTTCGCAAAACCTATTGACCGAACCTTCATGCCACGTTCACTTGCCGGCCGAGTTGCGACCTGGGGCCAGATTCCCGGTTCCGCCTGCGGAGGGCTTGGGAACCCGGCTTGACCAACCCGATTCCAAGGACACATCGTTTGGCACCGCCTCGTCAGGATACGACTCACGACTGGCAACTTGCGATACATCGTGATGGTGATCGCTTCCACGCCTTTCGGACCGCCCGGGCAATGAAAGATGTTCGTCGCAAAGCGAGCGATTCAACTGGCAAATTTTTGACAGTTGAAGCCACTGAGAAGGCCCCTTTCAAGCCCCGACAGTCGAAAGCTACACCCTTCTCTCGGATTGCGTTTTGTCCGGCTCTCTACACACAGGACCACCCGAAGTGTGGTCATCGCGTGTATGGGCGCGGTTGAAGAGAAAGGGACATAAGTGACTCACGGAAGATTCGAACGGGACGCGGGCAACCCGCCGGGACAGACTAAGGGCTGGTCGGCGTTCGCCAAGACCGGTGCCTTGACAGCCGCCGGCGCCCTGGCCCTCTCCGCTATCGGGACCGGTGGCATCCTTGCGGCGCCTGCGGCGCACGCCGCAACTGACCTGCCGGGCATGCATCGATCGGGCATCAGCGTCCAGGCTCCGCCGCCCCGGGCGTTTGGCGATTGGTCGATGTGGCTGGGATCCCTGAACCTGAACGGTGCCGCCGGTGGTCCCACGGCTTTCTGCTTCGACGTCGGGATCCCGGCCGGACCGGCCGGATCCGGGGCGGTGGGCTCCCTAGGAAACCCGCAGCTTAATTACGCGATCCAGAAGTACCAGGGTGACCCTGCTAACCACGCAGCCTTGGCGTACTTGGTACACGAGCTCGCGGATCCGAGGTTCAACGTGCCGTGGAACGGCAACGGGGCTCCTTACCCTAACCTCCGGGACTCATCGGATCCGCAACTGCCCGGTGTCCGCGCCCAGGCGGCGGCGATACTCGCCGACGCCCAAGCCAATTCCGGTCCGTATTCCACGCAGCCTAAGCTCTCGATGGACGCGAACGGTCGCGGCGGCACGGTCACCTCGACGGAACTGGTTTCCGCAGCCGGGAACAAGCTGGGCGGGTTCTCGGCCCGCGCCATCTTGAACGGCCCCGCTGTGTGGGCAGGAACGAACTCCCAGGCCGTCAACCTCCATACCGGAGATCAGCTCGGCTTCGCGGCTACCGGAAACGGAACGGTGTCCGTGACGCTGACGATCGACGCACCCGGGTCGTCGGCTACCACGTATTCGGTGCCCGGCTTCCAGAACCTTCTCGTTGCCGGCGGGGCTCAACCCGTCGCGGGAACGTCAGCCGACGCCAAGGTGATCTTCGATTTCCAACCCGAAGCGACCTCGACCGCCGGTCGGTTTGTGGAGGGCGGCCAGCCCCTGGTGGACGTCCTGCACGTGAACACGTCCACGGGGAACACCAATGACTGGGCTTTCGTGAACGGCGGCAACGTGCCGGCCCGCTTCGACGTCGACTGGTATTACAGCCCGGTCAGACTCGCCCCGACCGCCCAGATCCCGGCTGCGGTCGTGAAGGTTGCCTCCGGAACTGGCACCGCAACGGGACCGGGTGACGTGAAGGTGACCGCTGACAAGAACGCGGACAGGGCCGGCTATTACTACCCTGTGGCCCGCTTCTCAAAGGGGGCCCAGCCCGCCGGGCTGCAGCAGTACTTCCGTGCTGACTGGACCGCTGGCTTCAATGATCCTCATGAGGAGACCATCCAGAAGTACCAGCCGGCGGTGGCGACCAAGGCATCGGCCATTGAAAACGGGAAGATCTACGACGTCATCACCGTGACCGGCAACGAGCCCGGCAAGGAACTCTCCGTGACCACGGATCTGGTTCTGACCTCCGCTGCCCCGATTACCGGCGGCACCGACACCGTTCCTGCTGATGCCGACGTCATCGGAACCGTCACCACGAAGGTCACCGGGAACGGCGAATTCAAGACCGCGGCCGTCGAGGTTCCATGGGAGAAAATCGTCGCCGAGAAATGGTCCAAAGGCCTGAATGCCAATCTGTACTTCTCCGAGAAGATCGACGGTACCGAGTCCACCAAGGCGTGGGACGGCAAGGAACTGCTGCCGAACGAAACCGTCCCGGTCAAGAAGCCTTCGATCATCACCAAAGCCTCCGAGAACGGCACCGTGCCGCTCGTGGCCCACGACATCGGAATAGTCTCGGGCACCATCCCGTCCGGCACCGGCATCAAAGTCACCACCAAAGTGAACCAGTACAAGTTTGACGACTCGACCGACGGGTCCGCCCAGGCCGTCTGCGCCAACCCGTCTTGGTCCTCCCCGGACCAGGAAGTCACCGGTGCCGGTGAAATCACCTACCCGGGCCACACCATCGCCCACAAAGGCACCTACGGATACGTCGAGGAACTTAAGCTGACGATCGATAAGGGCGAGGGCAAGGAACCGTTCACCACGGAGTTGCATAAAGGCAACTGCGGCGAGAAGAACGAAACTGTCATCGCCTTCCCCGAAGCCGTCACTGTTACCCCAAACAAGCCGGCCCTGATGGTCAACACCGGATTCGCGCCCACCACCGGCACCGCACGGGAAGCCGGGCCGAACATGCCGCTGCTGATCGCGGGCGGCACCGCCTTCGCACTGGCTCTCCTCGGAGGAGCAGGGCTGTTGTACCGCAAACGCTTCGACAACCGCGGAGTTGAAACGGACAACATCCAAGCGGACGAACATGCTGACTAGAAGCACCTAGCTGTCAGGTTGACGCGGGGCATCCGGATCCAGCCACCCACGCTGATCACCGGGTGCCCCGCCCCACACCCAAGGAAAAGACAAATGATCAAAACCCGCAGCTATCCCCGCGCCCGGTGGACCAACGTTGCACTGACAACGGTCGTCACCTGTAGCGTGGCCGGAGCCACCGCAAGCGTCTTGGCCTTCACCTCACCACCCGCTCCCCCAGCGGCTCCGCAGGCACCTGTGCCGGCGCCGTTTACAGCCGCAGGACCGGACACGTTCACCGGCCCGGCCGCGATCCGCAACCTTCCGCCTAACACGCTTTCCATCCCGGGCGTGGACCTCAAAGTAGGGCTCGTGGACCAAGGCCATGACGGTTCCGGCTACCTGGTGGTCCCGGATGCCTCCAAAGCTGCCCGCTACAGAGAGTCGGCGGCTGTGTGTGCCGCGGAGGGATCGACCCTGCTGGCCGGGCACGTGAACTTCCCGGATGGGTCGCTCGCGCCGATGGCTTCCCTCGTCCGGGTGACCAAGGGCATGCCCCTCTACGTATCCGACAACGCCGGCGATACCTGCAGATACAAGATCATCGGTTTGGAATCATTGGGCAAGACGTCCCTGCCGGCAGACAACTTTGACGAGGGCCCACACCTACTTCGGGTCGTTACCTGTGATCTTGCCAGTCCCTTCGTGACGATTGCCGGGCATGCCCAGTTCGCCAACAACACTGTGGCCACCGCAATCCCCTGGCCATGACTCACCGCACCGGTCCAGAGCGGGTTGGCTCCGTCAGGCAGGGATGTCCTCTCGCGAATGAACTCCAAGTGACGCGTAGCTCCCGGTTCGGGCGTTCTTGGGTCTCGCCTTGCTCCAGACCAGCGAAGCCAGCGCCTCCTGGACCCCGGGCAGGGAAAGAGCGTTGGCAGGGGAAATTCCTTGGAGACGGCCCCAGAGATATCCGCGTTCGCTGCACACGAAGTCCACGAGCGCCCTCTTGTGCCCCTTGGGCACGCAGCTCAACGCCCTGTTCGTTTCCAAACGGGAGAGCGCGGTTCCCGGCGCTGATCTGAAGCAGATCTCCTCCATTTGCCTGGATGCTCGATGTTCGATCACCTGCAGACCCTGCTCTGCGACGTCGCGATCCCATCCAGCCCTGATCAACAACGCCTTTAGTTCATCCCAGAGAGGCGATGAACCGGCGGGCATGGGCGAAATGGCCAACGGAAGCTGAGGCCATTCGCATTCATGTCCATACACCGACACCAGCGGCGCCCCCTCCCCCAGGGCGTGGTTCTTCTTCACGTCTGCCCACACGCCATCCCGAACATCTCGCTCTGAGATCCAGTGGCGTTGGCTGACTGTCCAGGTTCGCAGCCCGTTGCGGACAACCGTCAGCAGCCACGCGCAAGCCGGGACGTCCATGGGGATCCCCCGGTCGCAAAGAACTTCCGTGGCGTAGAACAGTGCATCTTCGGGGGCAATCGAGGAGAACTCGTGCTGGAAACGGGACAATAGCGCCGGAAGAAACGAACCGAACAGCAGCCGGGCCGATGGACCGTTCCGGCCTTCCCGCTGCCATCTTGCTACGAGGTCCCGCAGGAGGGCGTCGCGTTCGGCCGACGTCGACAACCGGCCATGGGTTCCGGGACTCACGCGGCGACACCCCACTGCCTCGCAACATCGCTCATCAGTTCCGCCGCCGCGTGGAACTGGGCGGCCAGCCGGCGTCGTCGTGCGGGATGCGCCTCGGGCAACCGCTGGACGACAAGCTCAGAGGTTCCCATATTCCGGATGGAATCCATCAACTCCCGCACCTGGATTTCCGCCAGCACGGCCGCGTCGGAAGGACCGTGATCCACTCCCAAGGCGCCGACGTCCGCCAAGAACCCCTCCACATCGAAGATTCCCTCGTTGGAATCAGAGTTGGAGCCGGAGTTGGAATCCGAGTGAGCCAGTTCGCCCGCGATCACATTCTTTGGTACTGCGGGTGCGATGCGGCGCATTTTGCCGTCCAGTGACAATCTCACGGATGGCAGCGTTCCACCCTCTGCAACGCCCTTTGCGAGGAGGGTCTTCACGGTCTCATGGGATACGCCCAGGACCGGGGCGATGGCACGGAGCGACAAATTTCCGGCCGCCAACTCCATGGCGACACTCACCCGGGCGCTGCCTCCCAGGCTCGGAAGGACCAGCCGCTCAGCCTCCACCAACTCAGCCCACGTGCCCAGGCCAAAGCCCTTCCACGCCCTCGCTTGGTACAGCTCCAAAGCAAGCCTCACGACCTGGCCGAGCAACCGGTCAACCACGCCCACTTGGCGGTCCAGCTCAGCCAGACGCAGGCGCAACCGCTTCACCTTGACAAGCGCATCCCCGACATCCAGATCCCCCTGCATACCTGCGCACCTCCCCAAATGCACTAAGGACCGCCCTGTTGCCGTCCGGCCGCTCGGCGAACTCGGCAAAACGGACAAATGGGCTGCTATTAGAACTAGTGGCCCGTCGCTTCAATTTGTGTCGCAGAAGCTTTGGAAGCCCTGAGTGCGGTTGAGTCCGCGGGTCTCCGGAAAACAGCCGGGACCCCTCAAAACCTCCACATTTCCACGCTTTGCCATTGTCAACGGCATCTTCGTCGCCAACAATGAAGCATGCCGGTCTACGTGAGGTCTCTGGAAACTGCCGTACCGCCCACAGTGCTTGTGCAACCACAGGCGCGCGACGTTTTTGCATCCCAACCCGGGCTGACACGGCTCGGATCCAGGCTCGTGCGAACATGCTTTGACTCAGCAGCGATCGATACCCGATTCACCGCCGTCGCCGAATTGTCCCTGGACAACCACTCCGAGAATCCCTCATTCTTCGACCCCGCCACCGGCCGTGTACTTAGCCCGAGCACCAAGGTCCGAAACGAAATATTTGCCGTCGAAGCTACCAAATTGTTCATTGAAGCCGCCAAGGCCGCCGTCGGGAAATGTCCCGATATCGATTTACTTGACATAACCCACGTCATTACTGTTTCCTGCACTGGATTTTTCAATCCTGGCCCCGACTACAAAGTAGTCCGGGCCCTCGGACTCAGCCCCGCCGTGCAGCGCTATCACCTTGGCTTCATGGGTTGCTACGCCGCGTTCCCCGCCCTCCGCGCAGCCCGGCAGTTTTGCCAGGCCGATCCCTCTGCGGTCGTCCTTGTTATCTGCGTAGAGCTTTGCTCACTTCATGTCCGGACCTCGAATGATCCGGACACCATCATGGGATCGGCGATCTTTGCGGATGGCGCGGCGGCCGCCGTCGTGACGTCCCGTGAACCTGAGGGGCCGGACCCGGTGATCAGGCTGGATCACTTCGAGACTGTCCTGACGCCGGTCGGCGAAGAAGCGATGGCCTGGAACATTGGCGACGAAGGCTTCGAAATGGTCCTCGGCACGTACGTGCCGCACATCATCGAGGAACACATCACCGGCGCGCTCGAGCCGCTGCTTGCCCGGGACCCGTCCCTGGCGGGACTCCCCTACCGGGACATTACGCATTGGGCCATCCATCCCGGCGGCCGCAGCATCCTCGACAAAGTCGAGTCGAAACTTGAACTCACCGAAGAACAAATGATTCCCGCGCGCGAAGTCCTTCGCGACTACGGCAACATGAGCAGTGCCACCGTTCTCTTCGTCTTGAAGCACATCCTCGGACAAACTCCGGCGCAGCGGGAGGAACGCATCTGTTCCATGGCATTCGGGCCCGGCCTCACGGTGGAGACTGGACTATTCACCCGGGTCTCTCCGGCTCTGTGATGCCGGTTCTGTGATGCCTGCCCTCCGCCGCCCAGGCGGCTTTCTCGGCGCACGGGACGTGACCGCCGTTGAAGACATGGACCGTCCCGATTGCGCGCTTGACCGGCTCAACCGGAGTTACGCGCGGTTTCCGATCGTCAACGCTGTGGTGTCCGGCTGGCGGGACACCTACAGCTCACGGATCAAGCCATTGCTCACGACGGCGGCCCCCACCACGGTCCTTGACGTCGGCTGCGGCGGAGGAGACGTCGCCCGCAGCCTCGCGCGCCGGGCCGCGGCAGACGGCTACCGCCTGGAAGTTACCGGAATCGACCCGGACGAACGAGCCTTCATGTTCGCGAACTCTGCCCCGCCCGTGGAAGGCGTCAACTACAGAAAAGCCCTCAGCTCAGAGCTCGTGTCAGAGGGGCGCACGTTCGACGTCGTTATTTCCAACCATGTCCTGCACCACTTGACTACCCCGGAACTCGCCTCGTTCCTCCACGACTCCGAACAGCTTTGCGGCCGGATCGCCCTGCACAACGACCTCAAGCGTAGCCGCGTGGCGTACGCACTTTTCTGGGCCGGATCCTGGCCACTTGGCATTGGATCCTATATCCATGGAGACGGCCTCACATCCATCAGACGGAGCTACACCGCAGCGGAACTCCGTGCCGCCACTCCCCCGGAGTGGACGGTAGAACCGAGCGGCTTATGGCACAACCTGCTGGTCTACCGGCCCGGAGGGGTCCCCGATGTTTGACGTCGTGGTGGTTGGAGCCGGACCGGTCGGGCTATATATGGCAGCCCTGCTGCTGCAAGACGGACACCGCGTAGCAGTTCTGGAACGGCGCGCGACGTCGAGCCGCCAGACCCGCGCCATCGGAATCCATCCTCCCGCCCTCGCAGCTTTGGACGCAGTAGGCGCCGCACATCCGCTGGTCTCTTCAGGCGTCCGGATCACCCACGGCGCCGCGTACAGCGGCGGCAGGAAAGTTGCCGACATGGACTTTGCCCGTCCCTCGTCCGAGTACCCCTTCATCCTCTCCGTTCCGCAATATCTCACCACAAACGCCCTCGAGTCCAGGGTGATCGACCTCGATCCGAACGCGCTCCACCGCGGCGTGCAGGTTGAGGAAGTCGTCGACGACGGCGGGCGCTTGCGTCTGCGGGGACAGCAAGAGGGGGCTCCGAGGGAGTTTCTGGGCCGCTTCGTCGTGGCTGCCGACGGCGTCCATTCAGCAGTGCGCGCAGGACTGGGACTGGAGCCTCGCTTGCGCACCTATCCCGACTACTACGTCATGGGCGATTTCCGGGATGAATCGATGTACGGCAACAACGCGGTCCTTTTCCTTGAGCCGGGCGGAATCGTGGAGTCCTTTCCCTTGCCTGGCGGCATCCGCCGTTGGGTTGTCCGGCTTGGCGCCCCGTGCCAGGAACCCACTCCCCACGCGCTCGCCGCCCTCATCAAAAAGCGGACCGGCAGCGCGGTGGACTCCGCAAGCAATACGATGATCAGCGCCTTCGGCGTCACCTCGAGGCTGGTCTCCCGGATGGTCCATGGACGGGTCGCCCTGATTGGAGACGCCGCCCACGAGATCAGCCCGATCGGTGGTCAAGGCATGAACCTGGGCTGGTTGGACGCCGTCGCCCTCGCGCCGATTGTCGGGGAAGCGTTGCGAACATCGGAGGGAGGCCCTGCTGGCGAAAAACTCGCGGGCTTCGAACGCGACCGGCAGCGCGCGGCGAAGAAAGCCATCCGGCAGGCCAGCCTGAACATGGCGCTGGGCCGACCCTTGCCGCCGAAGGTCCTCAGCGCAAGGAACGCCTTGATCGGCCGGGCAATCACCTTGCCGATGTTCTCGGAGCTTGTTGCCCGGAGATTCACGATGCACTGACACTAAGCTCAATCCATGGACTTTGAGACCCGCCCCCTGCCTTCCGGCCCGGACACGACGTTTACTGCCTCGGAAATCCGCAGCGCAGTTCAGGACTTGCTCGGTCTCGATGGCCTCCCGCCCATCGTGCAGGTCGGCCACCCCGTGCTGCGCCAGCGAGCCGCTCCCTATGACGGCCAGCTTGGGGACACCGAATTGGCGCAGCTGATCGAACGGATGCGTGATGTCATGCATGCCGCTCCCGGCGTGGGTCTCGCGGCGCCGCAGCTCGGCATCCCCTTGCAGCTGGCTGTGCTCGAAGACCATTTCGATGTTGATCCTGTTGCCTCGGAACTCCGGCAAAGGACGCCGCTGGGCTTCTTCGCGATACTGAATCCCAGCTACGAGGCCGAGGGGACTGCCACGGCGTCGTTCTATGAGGGCTGCCTGTCGATGCGCGGATTCCAGGCCGTGGTCACAAGGCACCGCGATGTTCGCCTGCACTACCAGCGTCCGGACGGCAGTGCGGCCTCGGCCGGATTCTCCGGATGGCAGGCCCGGATAGTCCAGCACGAGACCGACCACCTGCACGGCGGGCTCTATTTGGACCGCGCCGAGCTCCGGTCGTTGGCAAACGATGCAGAATACTCTGCCCATTGGGCGTACCCCGGAATCGAGGAGGCAAGACGCGGGTTGGGCTTCCTCAAGCCGTAGCTGAACCGTCTTCGCGCGGCGGGTTCGCTGCGGAAGGCAGGTGCTTTGCCCACCATGCGAGGATCTGCTCGAAGCGCTGTCGCCTGTGGTGTGGCGTGCCCGACCGCGATAGTTCGTGGTCTTCACCGGGGAAGAGGAGCAACGCCGTCTCCACGCCCTGCGCCTTGAGCGCGGCAAAGTAGCGCTGGCCCTGTTCAACCGGGCATCGGAGATCGTTTTCGCTGTGGATCACCAGGGTGGGCGTGCGGACTGCAGTCACCACGGCCATGGGGCTTTGGGCCGCCATCTGCTCGGGCGAGCCGCCCGTGTATTGACCGCCGAAGAACCATCCGATATCCGAGGAACCTGTAAAGCTCACAGGATCAAGGAATCCGCGCTCCACAATTGCTGCCTTGAAGCGGTGTTCGTGGCCGATAACCCAGGCAGTCAGATACCCGCCGTAGGACCCGCCCATGATGCCGATCGATTCCCTGTCCATCGCCGGGAAGGCTTCCAGTGCCCCCTCCATGAAGGTGAGTACATCCGACATGTCCACGGTGCCCATCTTTTCCTTGATGGCGCCGCCGTGCGCCTGGCCGTACCCGGCGGAACCACGCGGGTTGCACATCAACACGGCGTATCCCGCTTCGGCGTACACCTGGGCTTCGTCAAAGAAGGCCCCCGTGTACTGGGCGAAAGGGCCGCCGTGGATCGTGAGCAGCACGGGGTGGGGGCCGGGCCCCTCCGGCAGGACCGCCCAGCCATGGACTGGATAGCCATCACTGCCGGCGGCAGTGAACTCATGCGGTTCAAGGATGGTTGCTTCGTCCCGGAGCGCCTTGGTGAAATCGGTGAGGACTCGGAGTCCACCCTTCTCCAGAACGCCGAGCTCACCATTTCTGAAGGCGTCACCGTAAGAGACATACACCAGCTCGCCCACCGCGGAAGCGCCAATCACTACCAGGGGCTCCTTGACGAGGACCTCGCTCTCGCCGTCGGCCGTCCATTGGATCAGCTGCACGCTTCCACGGCTCGTGTTGAGTGCGAGCACCCCATCCACTCCAAAAGCTTCGATGCGGCCGCCGATGTCCTGGTTTTCGACGTCGCTTAGCATCGTTGCCTGGCCGCCCCGGACCGGCATGACGTACAGGGCCGTGTTCCTCGCGACGAAGTCCAGGCCGTCGTCGCCGAGGTCCTGCGCCGTAAAGAACAGCCATTCACCGTTCGCGGATTCGCAGGCTTCCTGGACGGACTGCGGCGCAGCGCCTGGACGCAGCGCTGTCGCCTCGCCGCCCGCGGCGGGGACGCTATGGATACCCGAGGCGATATCGGCGTCGTGCCCTTCATGGAGTGAGGCGACAAAGTAGATGCTCTCGCCGTTGCGGCTGAAGGACGGCGAAGTGTGGTCGGCTTCGCCGAACGTCAACTGCACCGCAGGCGGCAACAGTGCCGCCGCCTCCGCCCCGCGGGCTTTGGCGGCCCTCCCCGCAGGAACCACAGGAGGTTCCGCTCCGATCTCGGGGACGTCGACGACGAACAGTTGGGCGGGCTTGTCCGCGGTGTAGCCCAGTCCATTGAGCCTGTACTGGTTGTCGGTGATCAACCGTGCGTCTTCGCTGCCTGCGCCGACCCCGTCAACCGTTCCGTAACGGCCTTCTTCTGGAACCCGTGAGGAAAACACAATCCTGCGCGAATCGGGCGCCCAGGAAAACTCCGAGACTCCCAACTTCTGTTCCGTGATCGCTTGCGGCTCCCCGCCGTCGGCCTCGACCACATGCAGTTGCGGCTTGCCGTCCGGCGTCGCCCGGAGGAATGCCAACGCGCTGCCGTCGGGCGAAAACGCAGGTGCGGTGTCCCGGAAGCCACGGGTGATCCGACGGGGCGGTATCGCGGGGTCAAAGGGAACACTCCACAGTTGCCCGACGTACGCATCGGCGTCGAAGTCGGGCCGCGTCACGGACACGACGGTGCGGGTGCCGTCGGGATGGGCGGCGGGGGCGGAGACGGAATTCAGCAGCGGGAGTTGTTCGGCTTTCACGCTGGTGAGCCTAGCGGCCGTCATGGCATGACGATATGTGCCACTCCGGCCGCCGTAGGATTGTCCGTATGCTTTCCGACGCCGTCCCTGCCCTGCGCTGCCCGGTATGCCAGGGTCCGTTCGGCCTGGGCGGGGCAGCGCCATTTTCGTTGCGTTGCGTCGCCGGCCACAGTTTCGACGCCGCCAAACAGGGCTACTTCAACCTGCTCAGCGGCAAGGGCACGGTCTTCGAGGCCGACACGGCAGAGATGGTCGGAGCCCGCAACGACTTCCTGGGCGCGGGCCATTACGCTCCCCTCGCTGAGGCGATCGCGGAGCTGGCGTCCCCGGTACTGTCCGCGCCGGGATCCCTCATCCTGGATTCAGGGACCGGCACCGGCCACTACCTGCGCACAGTGCTGGACCGCACTCCTACAGCGGCAATCGGCATCGACATCTCGAAGTTCGCCCTCCGCCGGGCAGCACGGTTGAATCCCGGCGCCATCAATCTCGTGTGGGATATTTGGCGTCCCCTGCCGATCGCCGACCATGCCGTAGATGCCATCATCGTGGTCTTCGCACCGCGGAATCCCCGGGAATTTGCCCGGGTGCTGCGTCCAGGCGGCCGGGTGATCGTGGTGACTCCGCGCAATGGACACCTTGGGGAGATTGCCGAACGGACCGGAATGCTGGCCATTGAGCCGGGCAAAGACGAGCGCCTTGCGGAGTCCATGCAGGAGTTCTTCACCCCTGCGGACACCATTCAACTCGACGTGGACCTCACGCTGGACGGCCGGGACCTCGCCGATGTCGCCTTCATGGGACCGGCAGGCCATCACCTTGAACGCTCCGCCCTCCTGGCGTCGACGGCCACGGAAACGTCCGTCCACGCCACTGCGAAGTTCACCCTCAGCGTTTTCACAGCGCCGGAGGACGGCTCCTAACGGTAACCTTCGCGCCGGGCTAGGATGGAAAAACAGCGACTGTGATCTTGCCGACGCTGCAGTCCGGATCAGGCCGGCTGCTGCCGCAGGTCCGGAAACAGGGGGAACGATGTTTGAATGGCTTGGCAGCAACTGGTGGGCCCTCTGGCTCACGGTGTTTCTGGCTTTCGCCGTAGTGGAGATGCTGACGCTCAGCTTCTTCTTCATCATGCTCGGGGCCGGCGCGCTGGCTGCCCTCGTCGCTGACTTTGCCGGGGCCGATCTCTGGTTGCAGATCGTCGTCTTTTGCATCGTGTCCCTGCTGATGATCGCGTTCGTCCGCCCTATCGCACTCAAGCATTTGCACAAGGGGCCCGCCGAGCAACGTACCAATGTGGACCGCCTGATCGGCCAATCAGCGCTCGTCATGGAGCCGGTCACCGCGACCGCAGGACTGGTCAAGATCGGCGGCGACGTGTGGAGCGCCCGCAGCGCAGCTGGAATCATCGACGCCGGCCAGACCGTGCAGGTCACCAGGATTGACGGCGCGACGGCGGTAGTCGCCTCCACAGCGGAAGACAGCCCGCACTGAGCAGCGTCCCGCCATGGCACAAGCCGCTGCGTTCGACGACGAGCGTTCGGCCTATCACCGCACATAACCGCATCAAATACGTAACTGGGGAATGAAGGAGATGTATGGACAGCTTGGGGAGGAACTGCAGCCGCGATCGTGCTGCTAGTTCTCGTCATATTCGTGATTATCGTTTTGGTCCGCTCGATCAGGATCATCCCGCAAGCGCGCGCCGGCGTCGTAGAACGCCTCGGTAAGTACCAGCGCACGCTCAACCCCGGGCTCACCATCCTGATCCCGTTTGTCGACCGCCTGCTGCCGCTGTTGGATCTTCGTGAACAAGTGGTTTCCTTCCCGCCGCAGCCGGTGATCACCGAGGACAACCTGGTTGTCTCGATCGACACCGTGGTCTACTTCCAGGTCACGGATCCCCGGGCCGCGACCTACGAGATCGCCAACTACATCCAGGCTGTTGAACAGCTGACCACCACGACGCTCCGCAACGTCGTGGGCGGCTTGAATCTTGAAGAAGCGCTCACCTCCCGCGACCAGATCAACGGCCAGCTCCGGGGGGTCCTCGACGAAGCCACCGGACGCTGGGGAATCCGCGTTTCGCGCGTCGAACTCAAGGCAATCGACCCGCCGCACTCCATCCAGGACTCAATGGAAAAGCAGATGCGGGCCGAGCGCGACCGTCGCGCCGCGATTCTGACCGCCGAAGGCACCAAGCAATCGCAGATCCTGACGGCCGAGGGGCAACGGCAAGCTGCAATCCTGGCCGCAGAGGGTGACGCCAAGGCAGCCATCCTCCGCGCCGATGGTGAAGCCCAGGCCATTCAGAAGGTCTTCGACGCCATCCACAAGGGCAACCCGGACCAAAAGCTTCTGGCCTACCAGTACCTTCAGATCCTGCCGAAGATTGCGGAGGGATCATCCAACAAGCTGTGGATCATCCCCAGCGAGGTGGGTGAGGCCCTCAAAGGCATCGGCGGTGCGCTGGGTGGCGCCAACGGCGGATCAGGCGTGGCTGACCTGTTCAGCGATTCCACACAAGAACCGTCGGCGTAACCGCGGATAGTTTGGAGGGGGACCGGCCAAATTCCCTGGCCGGTCCCCTTCGCTTTGTCCTGTCAGCTTCGATCCGCGTATAATGGTGTATTTGTCCGGCCGGTTCAATCCGAACGGAACATTAACGCTTGGTCAGGCGTTTCATCTAGTGATGCAACGTGTGCAGACAGTAGTCCGGGCGGCGCCTTTGCGGCGCCCGGCTAGCGCGGAGCATGGTTCCGCGAACAGACAGAGGGAGTAATCATGAGCGATCGCAGCCTGCGGGGCATGCGTCTTGGCGCCCAGAGCATGGAAACCGAATCCGGTGTGGAGCCGGCGCCGCGTCAGCGGGTTGAATACCGCTGCGCGGACGGAGAGCAGGTCTTCGTTACCTTCTCCTCCGAAGCCGAGATCCCTCCCGTCTGGGTTTCCAAGACCGGCAAGGAAGCGCTCCTGGTTGATGGCGAACGCCCCGTTGACACCAACGAAAAGGCCGTCCGCACCCACTGGGATATGCTGCTGGAACGCCGCAGCCTTCCCGAGCTCGAGCAGATCCTCGAAGACCGCCTGAACATCCTGCGCGAACGTCGCGGGGAACGCCGCTCGGCATAGCGGAACCGTTCCCAAGGGAACAGTTTCACGACGAAGGCCGGGTCCGCACTCTTCACAGAGCGCGGACCCGGCCTTTTCTGTTGGACCTACTTTGAGACCGGGGTCTTCTTCCCGGTCAAGGCGGCCCAGCGCGAGGCGAGCCCCCACTTGGTGACGTTGATCATGGCCTCAACAACAATGTTGCCGCTCATCTTGGAGGCCCCGAGCTCGCGCTCAACGAACGTGATCGGGCGTTCGACGATCTTCAAGCCAAGCTTGGCGACCCGCCACGCCAGGTCCACCTGGAAGCCGTAGCCAACCGATTCCACCTGGTCCAGCTTGAGCGCCTCCAGGGTGCTGCGCCGGAACGCACGGTAGCCGCCGGTGATGTCTTTGATCTTCAAGCCAAGCATGAGCCGGGCATAGGTGCTTCCCGTGCGCGAAATCGCTTGACGGTAGAGCGGCCAGTTCACCGTGCCGCCACCCGGAACCCAGCGTGAACCCATGGCGAGGTCGGCGCCGTCGTTGATTGCATCCAGCAGCAACGGAAGTTGCTCGGGCTGGTGCGAACCATCGGCGTCCATCTCGACGAGGACGTCGTAGCCGGCCGCCAGGCCCCATTTGAATCCGGCAATGTACGCGGCTCCAAGGCCTTCCTTGCCCTTGCGGTGCAGGACATGGACCTGGCTATCCTCGGCTGCGATGCTGTCGGCGAGCTGTCCCGTGCCGTCAGGGCTGTTGTCGTCGACAACCAGGACGTCGGACGCGGGCACAGCCGCGCGCAGCCGTCCGAGGGTCTTGGGTAGCGATTCCAGCTCGTTGTACGTGGGGATGATCGTCAGGACACGCAAGAAGAGGCCTTTCCTTGATGGAGCGGTCAGTCGGCCGGAGCAGCAGCGTGGCTGGCATTCAGGCGCAACTCTCCATTATAGAACGACAACTTGCCGCACCTGGGGCCACCTGTGGCGTCCGCCACACGGATCGGGCTTGGTCGCGGGCAGGTCCACTCGCCCAGGTCCAGTGCCGGCCCGGTGTGTTGAACTCGAGGCCGAACCGTTTTCTGCGGCACAGTGGACCTGCCCACTACGAGTGCCACGGTCTTGGAAAACGGGTCCGATAGCTGTTTTTGGCAGCGGACCCCACCGCGGCCAGGCAACCAGGTATTCCCTGTGGAAGCCTGTTGAGGCTAAATGCTACGGACTTCACAGATCCTGTCAAGCGCCGCCTGAGCTGGGGTTTTGTCCATCCACGCAGGTCAGGGGCCTTCAGTACCAGCAAAGCCATCTGCAACTATGACCGCAATTTTTCGCTCGCGAAGATCTCCTGGCCTTCCCGCACAGTCTGCAGGCAAGCGGGATCGCTACCACTGTCCAGCGCGGGGAGGAGGGGCGTCCGTGCGCGTGGATCGGTGGACCACGACTGGACGCGGTCATCGGCCACTTGCACCATCAGCTCTTCAACTTCCCACACCGCAAAACTTGCAGGGGCGCCGGGAACTAATTGCCCCATCAGCGGATTGCGCTCCTGGCCGGCCCGCCAACCGGCACGGGTGTGCCCGAGGAAAGCTGCCCGTGCCGAAATGCGTTGATCCGGATTGCTGTGTTCCAGGCATGCCCTGACGCTGGACCATGGGCGCAAGGGGGTGACCGGACTATCGCTTCCGAAGCACACCGGCACGCCGGTGGAGTAGTACGAAGCGAAAGGGTTCATGGCCACGCTTCGCGCCCCCAGACGTTGATCGTACATTTTCCCTGCGCCGCCCCAGGCGGCATCGAAGGCCGGCTGTGCGCTCACTGTAATCGAATACTTCGCAAGCCGGGCGAGATCGCCGGCGTCCGCCATTTCCACATGCTCGAGGCGGTGCGCGGCGGCACGGACCCGCTGCTCCCCTACCTCCGACGCGGCAAGGTCAAAGGCATCCAGTGCCGTCTTCAGTCCCGCGTCGCCAATGACGTGGAAGCCTGCCTGGATACCGAGCGCCGAACAGGCCGCAATGTGGGCGGCAGCTTCGTCGACCGGGATGTAGAGGCTTCCGCGGTGGCCCGGAGCGTCGGCGTAGTCGGCGCTGAGGGCAGCCGTTCGCGAACCGATGGAACCATCGATGTTCAAATCACCGGCCAGGCCAAGAACGGGCACCCCCAAGCCTTCCAGGATGCCAGAGGCATGCTCGGCCGATGTGGCGAGTTCGCCCCAATAGGGAAGGATTCCGGGGACGCCCACGCTGCCCTCGTTCCACAACGCGGAGTTCCACGACGAAGACATCCGAAGGTCGTCTGCACTGCAAATGTGCGGGGCCGCCATTTCGGCCAAGGCGACATAGCCGTTGGCCGCAGCCTCGCGAAGGGCCAGCTCCTGGTAACGGCGGCGTTCGGCGTCGGGGAACTGCCTGGCGACCAGACGCGCAGCGGTGTGTGCGGCCCTCAGGACGTGCGCGGAACCATCGTAGCCATCAAGGCCGTCCAGTCCCGCCGCTGACGCCAGGGAGGATGAGGCAAGGGCAGAGTGCGCATCCACGCGCGCCAGGTACACCTTGCGCCCGCCCGCGGCGCGGTCGAGCTCCTCCGGCGTGGGCAGCGTCTTTTCGTGCCACGCCGACTCGTCCCAACCGTGGCCGAGCACGGCGCCGGAAGTGCCAAGAGCCTTGGCGGCAAGGCCGACGGCGTCGAGCAGTTCCCGTGCCGAGCGTACCCCGGCGAGCTGGAGGGAATCGGAAGCGATTCCGGTCTCCGTGAGGTGCATGTGGGAATCGACGAAACCGGGCGCCAGCAACGCTCCCCGGAGATCGATGATTTCCATGGAAGAATCGGCGATCGACGTGGCCGCCTGCTCCGAACCAACCCAGGCAACAGTGTCTCCGTCAACAAGCATTGCGCTCGCGAAGGGATCGGCGGCTGTGTAGACGGAGCCGTTCCGGTACATCGTGACCTTGCGGGGCCGGGTTTCGGCGGGCGCGCCTGAATGGGTCATGGATATGCTCCTTGCTGGGAATCTGTGTGGTGTGTCAGGAGACGTTGGAGTACGCGACGACGCCGCGGCGGACCAGATCGATCGCTTCGCGGCACATCTTGGTTTGGCGTCGTTCAAGACCTGGAATCTTGGCCATCTGGTCCAGCAGGTCGATGACCTGCTTCGCCCAGCGCACAAAGTCACCTGCGGCGAGGTCGGTGCCGCTGAGGACCTCTTGGAGATGGCGGCCCTTCGCCCATTTGAAGATGGGCCAGACGAGGCCCAGCTCCGGCTCTGCGGTCAAGGGCAGCCTGTTCTTGTCCTCGACGTCCTCGAGCGCAGACCATTCACGCACCACGATGTCCACGGATGTTTCGAGCGATACCGACGGCATTTTGGGCCGCAGGCCGCGATCTTCGCGCTTGGCTTGGTAGACCATTGTGCTCGCCAGCGCAGCCAGCTCGGCGCCATCGAGGTCCTTGATGGCCCCTTGGCGGATGGATTGGGAGATCAGCAGGTCCTTTTCGCCGTAAATGCGGCGCAGGCGCTGGCCGTCCGCGCTGATGGTGACATGGCCGGCGTCGGAGGTCTGGAGGTAACCGTAGGCGGCGAGGACATCGCACACACGGTCGAATGTCTTAGCGATCGTGTTGGTGCGGCCCTGGATCTGCCGGACGAGCCCGTCGGTCTCATGGCGAAGCTTCCACCAACGCTCGGCCCAGCGGGCATGGTCCTCGCGTTCGCTGCAACCGTGGCAAGGATGCGCGCGCAATGCCCGGCGGAGGTCTGCGATCTTCTTTTCCTGGTCCGGCATGTACCGGGCACGGCCGAAGTCCTCGCTCCGGTTCGTGCCGCGGGCCGGCGGACGCCCCTCCCGCACGGCATTCCGCATGGCCGATGCCAGATCACGACGCGATTTGGGCAGCTTCGCGTTGAACGACTTCGGAATCCGGATCCAGGACACGGGCGCCACCGGACCTTCGACTTCGTGGGCACCGATCCTGTGGAGCTGGTTGTCTTCCGTGAGGACCGCGGGGCGCGGTTCACGCGAGTCGGGATCGGCGTTGAGCACGACGGCGTAACCCGGCGTGCGTCCGCCCGGAACTTTGACGATGTCGCCGGGCATAAGCCGGGAAAGGGAGTCCACGGTCAGGGACTTGCGGGCCCGCGAGGTGCTCCTTGAGGCAAATTGCTCGGCGTCGCTGAGATCGCGCCGAAGCTTGGCGTACTCGGTGAAATCGCCCAGGTGGCACTTCATGGACTCGGCGTAACCGGCCAGCGACTCTTCGCGGCTTCGAACCTGCCGGGCCAGCCCCACGACGGAACGGTCCGCCTGGAACTGGGCGAACGACGATTCGAGGATTTGCCGTGCCCGCGGCCTACCGAACTGGGCAATCAGGTTGATGCTCATGTTGTAGGTAGGGCGGAAGCTTGAATTGAGCGGGTAGGTGCGCCGCGAAGCGAGGCCGGCGACGGCGGCAGGATCAGTACCCGGCTGCCAGAGGACCACGGCGTGGCCTTCGACGTCGATTCCACGCCTTCCCGCACGGCCGGTCAACTGGGTGTACTCCCCCGCGGTGATGTTGACGTGCGCTTCGCCGTTGAACTTGTCGAGCTTCTCCAGGACAACGCAGCGGGCCGGCATGTTGACGCCCAGGGCGAGGGTCTCCGTGGCGAAGACGGCCTTCACCAAGCCATCGGCGAAGAGTTTCTCGACGACTTCCTTGAAGGTCGGCAACAACCCGGCATGGTGCGCCGCGAGCCCGCGAAGCAGGCCGTCGCGCCAGCTCCAAAAACCGAGGACATCGAGGTCGTCTGCGGGAATCTCGCGGCTCGCCTCATCCACCCGGGACGCGATGATCTGTTGTTCCCGCTCTGTGGTCAGCCACAGCCCGGCCGCGGCACACTGCGCCACCGCCCCGTCGCAGCCGGCGCGGGAAAAAATGAAGGTAATGGCCGGAAGCAGCCCTTGGCGGTCCAGGCTTGCAATGATCTGGGGCCGGCTGGCCTTGCGCACAGGGCTTCGCTGCTCGCTGGCAGTGTTGTCACGCTGACGGTCCTGCCGGCGGCGGCTGCGTCCGCCGTGGCCGAAGCGGCCACGGAAGTTCATCTGGCTCTCCGCCCGGGCCATCGACAATAGCTCCGGGTTGACCTCGAATTCCCTCTGCAGGGGGTTCCGCTCCGGCTCCCGTACTGCCTCCGGCACCGGTGCTTCGCCGTCCGGCGCCTCGGGAGCGATCTCGTCGAAGCTGGTATCACCGGCGAAGAGATCGACGATCTCACGCCCCACCATGACGTGCTGCCATAAAGGGACGGGACGGTGTTCGGAGACAATCACATCGGTGTCTCCGCGCACTGTGTCCAGCCACGCACCAAACTCTTCCGCGTTGGACACCGTGGCGCTGAGGGAAACCACTTGCACTTCGCTGGGCAGGTGGATGATCACCTCTTCCCAGACTGCACCGCGGAAGCGGTCTGCCAGGTAGTGCACTTCGTCCATCACGACGTAGCCTAGGTCCCCAAGCGTGTCCGAGTCGGCGTACAACATGTTCCTCAGGACCTCGGTGGTCATCACCACGATCGGCGCCTCGCCGTTGATGGTGGTGTCGCCGGTCAGCAGTCCCACGTTTGAGGCACCGTACTTCGCCGAGAGCTCGGAGAACTTCTGGTTGCTTAGTGCTTTGATGGGCGTTGTATAAAACGCCTTGAGCCCGCGTTCGAGCGCCAGGTAGATGGCGAACTCGCCGACGATTGTCTTCCCGGCCCCCGTGGGCGCCGCCACGAGCACTCCCTTGCCTTCCTGGAGCGAACGGCACGCGTCGCGCTGGAAGTCGTCAAGCTCGAACTCCAGTGACTGGGCAAAAGTGCCCAGATAGGTTTTCGACTCAGCACTCCGTTGCGCTGCGGCTTGAAAGGCTTCTGAGGGCGAAAGGGCCCCTGAATTGGAGGACATGCTTCAAGCCTAATGGCCGTGAGACTACAGATTCTCCAGATCGGAGGCAGGTGTGGCGACGTCGGCTGTGGCTTCCGTCTCGGCGGCAATCTTCGACTGCTGGCGCGCGCGACGTTTGTCGTTCAGCATGCAGAGTCCGATCGCGGCGAAGAAGAGCACCAAGAGCGGACCGGCGAGCATGAACATTGACAGCGCGTCCGCACCGGGCGCGGCAACGGCTGCGAGGACAAACACAAGGAAGACCGTGATGCGCCAGGCCTTGAGGATGGTCCTGCCGCTCAAGATGCCCGCCATGTTGACGCCCACCAACACCACCGGCACCAGGAAGGCGATGCCGAGGAAAAGAAGCATGTGCGTGGCGAATGTCAGGTACTGGGATGCGTCGATGTTGTTGGCGCCGTTTTGTGGCGTGAACTGCAGCAGTGCGCGCACCACGTTCGGGATGACCGTCCATGCGACATACACGCCAGCCAGGAACAACGGCACCGCCGCGGCCATGTACCCGAGCGTGTAGCGGCGCTCTTTCTTGGTCAGGCCGGGAGTAATGAAGGCCCAGACCTGGTAGATCCAGATGGGGCTCGAGAGCACCAAACCGATCTGAATGGCAATGCGTAGCTTGAAGTCGAAAGGATCCCCTACGCTCGCGAAGTTCAGCACCGCGGTTCGCTTGGTTTCCTCGGCGATCTTGATCAACGGATCCGACAGGCTGTTGACTACGGGCTCATAGAGGAACCACCCTGCCACGGCGCCTAGGAGAACGCCGATAGCAGACTTGATCAGCCGATTCTTAAGCTCCTTCAGGTGGTCTAGGAGCGCCATCCGCCCTTCGGGGTTGGCTTTGCGGCCCGTCTTCGTTGCCACTACTGCTTAGCTACGGGTTGCAGGCGGAACGTCAGTGTCGTTGCCGCTCTTGTTCGCTTCGGGGTGGTTGACCACTTTGCCTTCAACGGGGTCCGTGTCGTCCTTGGCCGCCGGCTTGCCGTCGTTCTTCATTTCCTTGACTTCGGATCTGATGATGCGCATCGACTGGCCGAGGCTGCGGGCCATGGCAGGCAGCTTGGGTGCCGCGAACAGCAACAGGGCCACGATGATGATAATGACAATTGGCCAAGGGCCATCAAATAGTCGTCCCACGGGAAGTCCTTTCGTTGGAATACATCCTACGTCTAACTGAAATCGATGTCGTGCAGAGACTGGGGTTGGCCCCGTTCCGCTTTGCGCTTAACGCGCTTTTGGCGACGCACTTCCTGGCGGGAGGCCTTGGCCGTCACGTAATCATGACGCATCTGTTCCGGTGAGGCAAAAACGGCTGCGCCGAACACTTTCACCGACGCCTCGCCGTCGTCGTCGGCGCGATCGGAAAGGTGCGGGCGGTGACCTAGTCGCTCCCCTGCGGCACTCAATTCGTGCACCGTGGCCATGAACTTCCGGA
This sequence comes from Arthrobacter sp. KNU-44, assembly GCF_051843155.1. Classification (NCBI taxonomy): domain Bacteria; kingdom Bacillati; phylum Actinomycetota; class Actinomycetes; order Micrococcales; family Micrococcaceae; genus Arthrobacter; species Arthrobacter sp. KNU-44. The sequence goes on along the minus strand of NZ_JBPXNG010000002.1, from coordinate 4,224,343 downwards.
AAAGCCGGACGCCCAGCAGGACATAGCAAAGCAGCGACACCGCAATCAGCGCGAGCCATAAAAGGATCCAGGACCACCAAGGCATTTGAGTAGTCTAACCAGCCTTCATTGCTTGTATTGGGCAAGTGCGGCAGCCACCCAGGCTGCAGAGGCGTCGGCAAGCTCTGCGGGCTGCAAAATACGGGCAGCACCGCCATGCTGCGCAACGAACATCGGCAACCAGTCCGCGTTTCCGAACCGTACCTCGGCGAGCAAGCCGCCGTCAGGAAGCACTGCCGTCCGATCCGCATAATAGTCATCCGCCAGCCCGACGCCCTGCCGGGTCAATTGGAGGACAACGACGACGTCGTCGTCGTTCGGCGTGTACAGCTTCACCGGGACGCCTTCCTCCGCGCCCGCACTCTTGGAAACCGGACGGCCGTTGGGCGCGATCTCCTCGATACGGTCGAGGCGGAAGTTCCGCAGACCGGCTTTGCTGTGGCAGTACGCCTCGAAGTACCAGGTGTTGTCCAAGGAATAGAGCCGGAAAGGGTCGACGTCCCGTTCGGAAACCGAGTCGCGTTGCTGTGACAGGTAGCGAAGCCGCAATTGATGACCCGACTGGATCGCCCGGGTGATCGTGTCGAACGGTCCGGCCTCGGCCGGGGTCACGGGTGGGCCGGCGACGGCCGCCGCCAGACGGCCGGCCTCCCCCGCCGCGCCGGTGAGCTTCAGGGTCACGGACTCCAGGGCTCCGCTTTGCTCGTCCTCCGACATTCCGGCCTGGGCGGGAAGTCCGCCCAGGGTCGCCAAGCCCGTCAGCAGGGCGCAAGCCTCATCGACACTGAAGCCGATGGGCCGGTTGAGTTCGAGGTGCTCGCGGATGTAGACGTGCTCGTTTTCCCAATCGATGTCGAACAAGTCATCCGGATAGCCTTCGGGGCGGCCGGAGCAAATCAGGATCTTCAGGTCGTCGACCAGTTCCTCACGGGTGACTCCGAAACGGTCTGCCACCTCCTGGATGGGCAGGCCCTGGTTGTGGACGAGGAACGGGACCAGCTGGAGCATGCGGTTGAGTTGGTCTTCCGAGGTCCGCTTGCGCGCCCGCGGCGCCGGTCCGGCGCCGGAGAAGCGGATCTCGACGGCGGGGCTCGAGCCGAACGCGGCGGCAGCTTCAAGGCGCCGGATCACGGCGTCGCGCAGTTCGGCAGGTCCGGCCACAAGCACATGGGGACCATAGGAGGCCAGTTCTTCGGCGAGCAACTCACTGTCCCGGAACGGCACGCAGAGGCGGTCCCTGCCCGGCTGGAAGCCGCTGGCGCCGGTGGCCCCGGTGACACTCGCCGCGCGCTTTCGAAGACCCAGCAAACGGCCTTCGGCGACGTCGAGGTGGGCTTCTTGGAGGGGAAGTTCGCTGAGGCTGTCCAGTTCGGCGCGGGTATCAAATCCCGGGGGTATCTCACAGTGATGCCCGGTCTCAACATGAACGTCGCTCGTCATCCGGGACAGCCGGAAAAAGCGTTTCGCGTTCCGGCCGCGGTCGAAGCCCACCAGGTACCACTGGCCGAACCGGCTCCCGAGGCCCCAAGGCTCTACCATGCGGCGTTCGTCTTTGCCGGTGCTCGCGGCACGGTAGCCGAAACTCACGGGGTGCTGGCCGTTCATGGCCACGATGATGTCGTCAAAGGCCTGGCCGGCGGGCTTGATGCGCGGCTGGACGCCGGCGGGGAGTTCGACGTCGGCAAGGTCGCCGGAAGCCTGCAGCTTCCGTAGCGCGCTTGCAGCGGCTGAGCCGAGCGCCGCGCGTTCCCATAGCTGCGCAGCCAGCAGCAATACCGTGCCCTCGGCCGGGGTCAGGTGCACATACGGCAGGCGATTGGATTCCTTGCCGATGCGGTAGCGGGTCGAAGCGGGATCGTCCGAGCCGAACCCGTGGTCGAGGAGGGTTTCGATGTCGAAGCCAAACCGCTTCAGTTCTGACTTGTCCCGTTCAAACATGCGTCCGAACGCGACGTCGCTGTCGCCGGCGTCGTGATAGACCTTCTGCCTGAGAACGGCCCGGGACAGCCCGTATTTCGTGTTCAGGAGGGCGATCAGGAGGTTCAGGAGTCGTTCGGTTCGTGATGCGGACACGCTTGCTACGTTACTAAATTCCTCCGATAAAGGCGGAAGGCGCGTCTGCGGCCGGATTTCTCCGGCTGCAGACGCGCCTTCCTTTGTGGCGAAACCTAGCGGACGGCCACGAGGTCCACCACGAAGATCAGGGCTTCGTTGGGTTTGATGGCCCCGCCGGCGCCACGGGAACCGTAGGCAAGCTCGGAGGGGATTTCGAGGCGACGGCGGCCGCCGACCTTCATGCCAAGGAGTCCCTGATCCCAACCCTGGATGACCTGGCCGACTCCCACGCGGAAGTCCAGCGGTGCGCCACGGCCCCATGATGCGTCGAATTCCTCGCCGGTGGACCAAGCGACGCCAACGTAGTGGGTCGAAACGGTGTCGCCGGCCTTGGCCTCGGCGCCGTCACCAACGACGATGTCCTTGATAACCAGTTCCGTGGGGACGTCGCCCTCCGGGAAGTCGATCTCCGGCTTGGTGCGGTCGTAATCGCGCTGACCAAATGACATAGGTACTCCTCAATGTGATAGGGACGGTGTTGCGGAATTTTTCGGAAGGCTACTGGGCGCCCAGGATGTCGACGACGAAGACGAGATCGCCCGTGGGCTGGCCCTGTCCTGCGGCGGCATCGCCATACGCGAGGCTCTTGGGGATGACCAGGAGGACACGAGAACCGACCGTCTTGCCCGCAAGTCCTTGCGTCCAGCCCTTGATGACGCCGTTGAGCGCGAAGCTGGCGGTCTGGCCCTTGTCGTAGCTGGAGTCGAACTTCTTGCCATCAGCCAAGGTGACGCCGACGTAGTTGACCGTCAGGGTGTCTGTCTCCTTGACGACTGCGCCCTTGCCCTTGATGAGGTCCTGCGAGACGAGGGCCTCCGGAGCCTTCGCGCCGTCGACGGAAATCTGCGGAATTCCCTTGTCATCAACCTTGACCGTGGGGAGGCCGGCGGGCGGAGTAACGGTATCGCCCTCGGGCTTGGCCAGGGGCTTGACTGCGTCCTTGACGCCGGTGACCTTGAAGACCACCAGCTGGGATGACGTTGCAGCTGCTTCAGCCGACGCCGGAGTCCCCGGAACGGCGAAAGCGATGTCAGCGCCCACCTTCGCACCCACGAGCGCGTTGTAAAGCACAGCGCTGCCGGTCTTGAGCTGGTCGTTCAGTTCGACGGGCTGGGACCCTGTCGGGAAGGTGTCTTCGAGGGTCTTGCCGTCCTTGCCGTCGACGGCAATGTAGGTGATCTGCGCCACCTGTCCGGCCTTCACCTTGTCGCCGGTGCCGTCGCTGACCATCTTGATGGTCGGCTGCGTCACGTCCAAAGGCTTGTTGAATTCCAGGCCGGGTGCCTTCTTGTCTCCATTGTCGGAGACCTTGAGGGAATCCAGCTTGGCGACTTCGCCGGCGGACTGACTGGTGGGCTCCGGAGTTGCTGTTGTTGCCGGACTTCCGCCGCAGGCGGTAATCAGCAAGAGGCCGGGGATAAGAATTGCTAGTAGACGTCGCACAAATTGAACTTTCGTCGGGGCAAAAGGAGGGCATGGACGGGCCAGGCTCGGCCATGCGCGTAGAGGCCTGTAAAAGGCCAACCTCCAGAGTAGCTGGTGAAACTGGGAGTCAGCTCATCGAGTCCAGGAGGGCATCCACTCTTTCATCGACGCTGCGGAAGGGATCCTTGCACAAAATCGTCTGGTGCGCGCGGTCGTTCAACTTCAGATGGACCCAATCCACGGTGTAGTCGCGGCCGAGTTCCTGTGCGCGCCGGACGAAGTCGCCGCGGAGTTTTGCCCGGGTGGTCTGCGGCGGCGCATCCACGGCATCCTTGATGTCGGTGTCGGCCACGAGGCGCCGCGCCGCGCCGCGGGATTGGAGGAGGAAGAAGAGCCCCCGCTTGCGCGAGATATCGTGATAAGTCAGGTCCAATTGCGCGATCCGCGAGGAATCGAGGCCGATTCCATGGCGACGAATGTACCCATCCATCAGCTTCTTCTTGATGGCCCAGTCCACTTCCGTGTCTATTCCGCTGGTGTCTCCGCTATCGATCGCGTCCAGCGTCCGCTCCCAAAGATCCAGGATGAGCGGCACATGCGGATTGTGGGCTCCATTCGAGGCTACAAAGGCGGTGACCTTTGCAAGGTACTCACGCTGGATGTCCAGTGCGGTCAGTTGTCTGCCGTTGGCCAGGCGCACCAAGGCTTTGCCGCTGAGATCATGCGAGATTTCGCGGATGCTGCGGATGGGGTTCTCCATGCGCATGTCCCGCATGATCACTCCGGCCTCAATCATGCGCAAGAGCAGGTCCACCGTCCCCACCTTCAACAGGGCGGTGGTCTCGGACATGTTGGAATCGCCGACGATCACGTGCAGCCGGCGGAAGAACTCGGCATCGGCGTGCGGCTCGTCACGGGTGTTGATGATGGGGCGGGACCTCGTCGTCGCGGAGGACACGCCTTCCCAAATGTGGTCGGCACGCTGGGAGAACGCGAAAGTGGCCCCGTGGGGTGTCTTCAGGACCTTGCCCGCACCGGCAATCAGCTGCCGTGTGACGAGGAAGGGAATGAGGATCTCGGCGAGGCGCGAGAACTCGCCGCGCCGCGGAATCAGATAGTTTTCGTGGCTGCCGTAGGAATTGCCGGCTGAATCGGTGTTGTTCTTGAACAGGTAGACCGTTCCGTTGAATCCCTCCGCCGCAAGCCGAGCCTGTGCTTCATCAACGAGGTCATCGAGAATGAGCTCCCCGGCCCGGTCATGGGCGATCAGCTGCGCGAGGTCGTCGCATTCCGCGGTGGCGTACTCGGGGTGCGAGCCGACATCCAGGTACAGGCGCGAGCCATTCGTGAGGAAGACGTTGGAGGACCGACCCCAGCTCACTACTTTGCGGAAGAGGTATCTGGCGACTTCCTCTGGAGCCAATGGCCGCGAGTCGGGGCTCGAGTACGAAATACCGAACTCCGTTTCGATCCCGAATATTCTTTTGTCCATCTCAGGCCTCCCCTGCCAGCAGCTGCGTGATTTCTTCTGCCCTGAGCCGCCGGAAGGCCCGCCGGGATCCGCGCCCGCTTTCCGGACTTCGGTCCAACACGGCGGCCTCGACCGCGGTGCCGGGCAGGGCGTCCACTTCCTTGTCCGTGGCCAGCGCCTTGACGGCCAGCCGCAGTGCACCGGCCAGGTCAAGGTCAGCCTTCCAACCGCGGGCCACGGTCTCGGCTACTTGCTCGGCCAAGCCGCCCATCACCACGAAACCGTGCTCGTCGGCAATCGAACCGTCGAAAGTCAGCCGATAAAGATGGTCCTCGGCCTGCGTGTGCCCGACCTCTGCAACCGCAAGTTCAACTTCGAACGGCTTTTGTTCCGCCGTGAAGACGGCGCCAAGGCTCTGGGCGTAGACGCTGGCCAGACCGCGGGCAGTGACGTCCTCGCGATCATATGAATAACCGCGGACGTCAGCGTAGCGGACACCCGCTTGCCGAAGGCTCTCGAACTCGTTGTATTTCCCCACGGCGGCGAACGCGATCTTGTCGTAGATCTCACCAATCTTGTGGAGCGACGGCGACGGATTTTCCGCCACGAGCGCGATGCCGTCAGCGCAACTGATCACGACGACCGAACGGCCGCGGGCGATGCCCTTCCGCGCGAAATCCGCGCGGTCCTTCATCAGTTGTTCGGGTGAAACGTAAAACTGCTGGGTCATCTCAGGCCTCCCGTCCGGCTACTGTTCGCGATTCAACAATGGCGCCAGCGATCGCCGCCAGCTCCCGTTCCGGCACCCGCCGGGCACCGGCGCGGTTGACGGTGTATATCACCGGCCAGAGCTGCCGGACCGGGTCCGGACCGCCGGTGGCGGAGTCGTCGTCGGCGGCGTCATAGAGGGCTTCAACCGCGACGGCGACAGCCTCGTCTTCGGTGAGGTTCGGCCGCCACAGCTTCTTCAAGGCGCCACGTGCGAAGACGGACCCCGAGCCGACCGAATGGTGCTCCAGTTCCTCGTACCGTCCGCCGGTGACATCGTAGGAGAAAAGCCGCCCCACGCCGGCTGCCTGGTCGAAGCCCGCGAAGAGCGGGATCACCGCGAGACCCTGCATGGCCATCGGCAGGTTTCCCCGGATCATGGCTCCAAGCCGGTTGGCCTTGCCGTCCAAGCTGAGCAGCGTGCCTTCGATCTTTTCGTAGTGTTCCAGTTCCACCTGGAACAACCGCGTGATGTCGATCGCAAGGCCTGCTGTTCCGGCAATTCCCAGGACGGAGTATTCGTCGGCCGGAAAGACCTTCTCGATGTGCCTGCTGGCGATCACATTGCCCATGGTGGCACGCCGATCTCCAGCCATCAGGACGCCGCCCGGGTAACTGAGGGCGACGATCGTCGTGGCGTGGGGCACCGGGGGAATCTGTCCTGCGGGCAGGGCTTGACTAAAGGGAAGGAGTTCAGGCCTGGAGCGTTGCAGATGCTCTATGAACGACGACGTTGCTTGGGTGGCCAGGTGGCCGGCTGATGGATCCTGCATTGCTGCGCTCCTTCGACTCTGACATCCGATGCCCGGCGGCCTCGCGCCGGCCGGGCCCTTGGCTTAGCTGGCGGCTGGCTACTGGCCGCCCTTTTGCACAAATGCCCTGACGAACTCTTCGGCGTTCGATTCAAGCACGCCGTCGATCTCGTCGAGGAGATCGTCCACGCCCTGCGTGGCGACCGAGGCCTGTGCCTCTGGCGCCGCGGGCGGTGCCTCGGGGGCGTCGGCTTCTGCCTCGACGTCCCGCGACTGCGGTTGCTGCTGCTCCTGAGCTGCCATTTCCTTCTCCATTCTGTCCATCCCCGTCACGGGGACTTCCTGTAATGCCATACTGCCACGGGGCGGGCCGCGACGCTGCGGTTTTAAGGGCCCGTTTGGCGGCCTCCGGCCGGCTGCCCGATCAGGCGGGCGGGGCCGGGTCCAGGCCGAGTAATTCACGGAGGAATGCGCCCGCTGTGTCGTGTTTCCGGAACAGCCGTCCGGTGAGTGCTTCCGTGCCGCGGAGCGGTTCCCGGGTGGGCACCCGCTGCAGTTTCCCGATGCCCGGAACGTCGAAGATGACCGAATCCCAGCTCGCGCCGACCACGTCCTTGCCAAAGCTGGAAACGCACTTCCCGCGGAAAAATGCGCGGGTGTCCGACGGCGGTTCGACGACAGCACGGCTGATCGTGGCGTCGTCGACGATCGTCTGCATGCGGTCGCGGGAAAGCATCCGGTAGTACAGGCCCTTTTCGGGCCTCACATCGGACCACTGCAAATCGACAAGACCCAGGCGGGCGTCGTTCCATTCGAGGCCGTCACGGTTCCGGTAGCCATCAAGCAGGGACATTTTGGCCAGCCATTCGACCGAAGACGCGGCACCTGCGGGGTTGCTCCCCAAGAGTCCCAGCGTCGACTCCCACCGTTCCAGGACATCGCGGGTGTGGCCGTCTCCGCTGAAGGAATCCGAGACCCCGGTTTCCTGGCCAAGTTTGGCCGCCGCCTCGTAGTACATCCACTGGATATCCAGGGCTGTTACGCGCCGTCCGTCGAGAAGCCTGACCGTGGCAGTCAGGGAAGTGTCGTGGCTGATTGCCTGCAGGCCTGCCACGGGCTCATGAACTTCGATCTTCGGAGCCTGGCCGGCTTCGATAAGGCTCAAGACCAACGCCGTCGTACCGAACTTCAAGTAGTTCGAGACCTGGCTCAGGTTGGCGTCCCCGATGATGACATGCAGACGCCGGTACTTGTCGGCGGTGGCATGCGGTTCATCCCGGGTATTGATGATCGGACGCCTGATGGTGGTTTCCAGCCCTACCTCGGCTTCGAAGAAATCCGCGCGCTGGCTGATCTGGAATCCGGACGTCGAACCGTCCTGGCCCTTGCCGAGCCGACCGGCACCGCAGATGACCTGACGCGTGACGAAGAACGGCGTCAGGCCTCGGACAATATCCCCGAACGGCACCGAGCGCGGCATGAGGTAGTTCTCGTGGGAACCGTAGGACACCGATTTGTTGTCGGTGTTGTTCTTGTACAGGTTGATGGCGGGCAGATCAGGGTCGGCTGCCACCTTCCGAACCGTGGCCAGGGCAACGAGGTCGCCGGCCGCGTCCCACGCGACGATGTCCCGGGGATTCGTGACCTCGGGACTGGAATATTCCGGATGGGCATGGTCCACGTACAGGCGGGCCCCGTTGCCGAGGACCATGTTCATCAGCAACGATCCTGACTCGTCGCCGCCGTCGGCTTCCAGCTCCTGCCGCCCGTACGCCAAGGCAACGGCCTCGGCGTCGAGCACGGGAGGCCTGTCAGTCAGCTGGCTCGGATCTGCTGCACTGCGCTCGACTGTCCAGCCGCGGGCATCATGCAGGGGCTCTTCATCCGTGTAGTCCCAGCGGGTTTCAGCGCCCCCGGCGGCCCGCTGCCGCGTCAGGTTCGCGTAGGCCTGGATGATCCGTGCGGACATCATCGTGGCGTTTGCCCCCGGCGCGGAGGGCGCGTGGATACCGTACTCAGTTTCCGAACCCATGACCCGCATGGCCCCGCCCGCGGGAAGCTTGTCCGAAGGCAGGCCTTCCGGCCGGGCCGTCACAGGTACTGGCCGGTGTTGGGAGTCGTTTCGATCGACTTCCCGGGCTCCTGGCCGGCCTTGCCCTGGACGATGGTACGGATGTAGGTGATGCGTTCGCCCTTCTTGCCCGAGATGCGTGCCCAGTCATCCGGATTGGTGGTGTTGGGCATGTCCTCGTGTTCGCGGAATTCGTCAACGACGGCGCGCAGGAAGTGGTCGATCCGAAGGCCCTTCTGCTGGGTCAGCAGGAGATCCTTGATGGCGTACTTCTTGGCCCGGTCCACGACGTTCTGGACCACCGCGCCGGAGTTGAAGTCCTTGAAGTAGAGCATCTCGGTATCGCCGTTGGCGTAGGTGACTTCGAGATACTCGTTGGACTTCTCGGTCGAATACATCGCTTCAACAGTGCGCTGGATGATGGCGTCCACTGTGGCCTGGACGTCGCCGCCGTGCTCCGCCAGATCCGTCGCGTGGAAAGGCAGGTCGGTGGTGATGTACTTGGCGAAAATGTCGGCGGCCGCTTCGGCGTCGGGACGCTGGATCTTGACCTTCACGTCAAGCCGGCCGGGACGAAGAATAGCCGGATCGATCATGTCCTCACGGTTCGAGGCGCCGATCACGATGACGTTGTCGAGCCGTTCGACACCGTCGATCTCGCTCAAGAGCTGCGGGACGATGGTTGTTTCGACGTCGGAGGAAACCCCGGTGCCGCGGGTGCGGAACAGCGAGTCCATCTCGTCGAAGAACACCACCACCGGGCTGCCATCCGAGGCCTTCTCCCGGGCGCGCGCAAAAATCAGGCGGATATGACGCTCTGTTTCGCCGACGTACTTGTCAAGGAGTTCAGGTCCCTTGATGTTCAGGAAGTAGCTCTTCAGGTCCACGTTTCCGGCCCGTTCGGAGGCGCGGGCGGCAAGCGAGTTGGCAACCGCCTTCGCGATCAGCGTCTTGCCGCAACCCGGAGGGCCGTAAAGCAGGATGCCCTTTGGTGCTTTGAGCCCGTGTTCGCGGTACAGGTCCGGGTGCAGGAACGGGAGTTCCACTGCGTCGCGGATCTGTTCGATTTGCGGGCCCAAGCCGCCGATGTCTTCGTAGGTAATATCCGGGACTTCCTCGAGGACAAGGTTTTCGACCTCTGCCCGGGGCACTTTCTCCAGGGCATAGCCCGTGCGGGAATCGAGCGACAAAGCATCACCGACGCGCAAGTGCACCTTCTGCAAGGCCCCTGAAAGCCTGACTACCCGCTCTTCATCGGCCCTGCCCACTACGAGGGCGCGGTCCGTGCCAAGCATTTCCTTGAGCGTGACGAGTTCGCCTGCCCGCTCATAGCCCAGGCCGGTCACCACAAGCAGGGCCTCGTTGAGAAGGACTTCCTGTCCAACGGCAAGCTGGTTGATGTTCACGAGCGGGCTGACGCCCACGCGCATCTTGCGGCCGGCATTGAAGATATCAACCGATTCCTCGGTGGCCGCCTGGCCCGTGCTGCCTGCCGTTGGCTGGCGCCTCGGATTGATCTGCAAGATGGTCCCGAAGCTGTACGGCGGTTGGCCGTCCTGCTCGAGGGCGCCTTTGAGCCGCAGGATTTCGGCCTTCGCCGTTTCCAACATGGTCACGAGCTTGGTGTTGTTCTGGGTGGCGGCGGCAAGCTGACGGTCGATGTGGCGCAGTTTGTCTCGAAGGATGTTTATCTGGCGTTCCGCGACAGTGAGTTCCGCGGAGTCGTCCACCGGTTGGATTGCCCCACCCCCGTGTCCCGATTTTCCTTCAGCCACAGCCTTGTTTGATGGCTCCTCCGGCGTTGTTCGCCCGAAGTCATTGTTCGACGTATCCACGAAGCATCAGCTCCTTCCCGCTTTCTATAAATAGACCTTAGCCCTCAAAAGCGTTGGGTAACCTGTGACATCCGGAATGCGGACCAGTTTGTGATGTTTCCTCAGGGAGCGGGCGTGGGGTCGTCCTTGACGTTGGTGCCGGCAATCGCATCCCGTGCCGCGCGCCGCAGTTTCTTGTCGGAAACCGCACGCTCTCCGACGGCTCCCGGTGTCCAGGCATTCAGGTCCTCTTCGCTGAACTCCGTCTTGGAAGGACGCCGCTTGACGGAGATTCCGGTCACGCCGTCGGCGAGGCGACGGGTTACCAGGAGGAAGCCGGTGTGGGCCACCATGCGGTGGTCGGGGCGGACGGCGAGGCCCTCGAGGTGCCAGCCGCGGACCATGGACTCCCAGGCGTCCGGTTCCGTGAAACGGCCGTCGGCGCGGATGGCTTCAGCGGTGCGGGAGAGCTGGGTCACGGTGGCCACGTAGTTGATCCACACGCCGCCAGGCGCCAAAACGGTGGCTACGGCGTCGAGGCATTCCCAGGGAGCGAGCATGTCCAGCACCACGCGGTCCACGGATCCGGGCTCTTCGCTGCGGACAACCTCTTCCTGGAAGTCACCGAGCGAGATCTTCCAGGCCGGGTGCGGACCGCCGAAAATGGTTTCCACGTTGCCGCGGGCGATGTCGGCGAATTCTTCCCGACGCTCGAAGGAGTGCAGGTAACCGTTGTCGCCCACTGCACGAAGCAGGGAGATCGAAAGGGCGCCGGAACCAACGCCGGCTTCCACAACGCGGGCACCCGGGAAGATATCGGCCATGGTGACGATCTGGCCCGCATCCTTGGGGTAGACCACTGCTGCACCGCGGGGCATGGACAGCACGAAGTCCGAGAGCAACGGGCGCAGCGTCTGGTACTGCTGGCCGATGTTGTTGGCGACCACGGAACCGTCAACCTGGCCAATGATTTCGTCGTGGTTCAGGAAGCCGCGGTGCGTATGGAAGGCGCCGCCTTCCTCCAAGGTGATGGTGTTCATGCGGCCGCGTTCGTCCGTGAGTTGAACCCGCTCGCCCACACGGAACGGCCCTCGGCGTCGTGCCGCACCAGTTGGCTGGATGGCGGTGTTGGCGGCGCCGGTGGCCGTGTAGTTGGCGGCGGTTTCGCTGCTCATGGGTGTTTCCTCGCTCCTGTACGGCTGGGCCGTCATTTGTTGCCACAGTTACTGCTTAGTGATGCGCGCTGCCCGCCGGGTTATTTCACGGCCGGCAGGTAACTCTACCGGGAAGGTCCTACGGGCGTCCGCTCCGTCGGGCTACTTTACCTGTAATGGCTGTCACTACGGCCTGCTGCCGCAGCAGGCCCATGACTGTGCCGGCTTCATCCACGACCGCATATTCGGCGCCGCTGAGCTGCGCCAAATACTGGATCAGTTCCTGGCCGCTGGACGTCCAGGGCACGTAGGCCCCGTCGGCGAGCGGGGTGGAAACCGCGGTCACGAAGGTTGTGGATACCTCGGAGGCCGGCACGGCTGCAGTCGCAGCCGGATCGACCAGACCCTGCGGCCGGCCATCCGGTCCGCAGATGACGACGGCGGGCGTACCGTGGGGTGCCACGCGCAGCACGTCGGCGACCGTGGCCGAGTTCGGAATTCCGACGGCGGGTTCGGCCAAGGCGGCGGCACTCACCGAGGGGAGGCGTCCACGGAGCGTCGCCTGCTTGATCGCGCCCGAAGCGCCCATCCAGAGGAAGCTGCAGACAAGGAAGGTGATGAGCATCAGGCTGAGATCAGGCGCATTGCCACTCAGCACGGGCAACAGGACGAACCAAACAACCAGGACGATCACGATGACCCGTCCGGCCCAGCCAGCCGCCACCGTCCCCTTTTCCTGGCTGCCCGTCACTTTCCACACCGCGGACTCCACCAAACGACCCCCGTCAAGCGGCAGGCCGGGCAGGACATTGAAGACGCCGATCAGCAGATTTGCCCACATAAGGATGTTCGTCAGCGTGTCCCCTACCCCGGTGAAGACACCAGCCTGCAGCAACAGCCAAGCCCCGCCCGCGAGGACAAAGTTGGCCGCGGGTCCCGCCAAGGCGACAAGCACAGAGCGGCCCGGCGAGGCGATGAAGCTCTCGAACTGGGTGTGCCCGCCCCAGAGATTCAAAACGATCTTCTCCGTGGGCCATTTGAAGGCCTTGGCGCTCAAGGCGTGGGCGAGCTCGTGGACCAGCACGGAAAGGGCAAGGAGGACCGCATAAGCGAAGGCAACAAAGTAGGCGCCGATTCCCAAGGAGTGGTTTCGAATCAGCAGCGCAGGTCCATAGACGATCACCGTGAACGCAGCGATGATGAACCAGGAGTAGGCGAGGTACACGGGGATTCCCGCGATGCGACCGAGTGGAATCCCGTCCTTCCTGCCGCTGCGGGTGCTGTGGCCACCGTTCCGGGGAGTGCTCATTTAGTTTGCCTGTCCATGGAAAGCCGCGGCCGGCACATTGCCAAGGGCCCGCTCGGCAACAAGTGCTTCAAGGTCGGCGACCTTGCGTCCCTCGAGGGTGTCCCAGGTTGCGCGGCGGGGGTCCTCGGGCAATGGCATCTGGTGTGGAATTCCCACCGTGACCACGCCGGAGGCTATCGCAGACGCAACGCCCGGGACGGAATCCTCGAGAGCGACGCAGTGATCCACGGTCAAGGCGGGGTCCGTGTTCTGGAGCCGCTCGACGGCGGCGAGGTAAGCCTCCGGGTGGGGCTTTCCCTGGCTGACGGTGTCCCCCGTGATAAGGAACTCGAAGTAGGGCTTGGGGAGGTTGGCGACGACTTCCCGCGCCATCGGGCCTTCGGACATCGTCACGAGGGCGCAGCGGACGCCGGATTGATACAGCTCGTCAAGCAATTCCTTGGCTCCAGGCCGCCACGGCACCTCGATGCGGAGACGGTCGATGACCTGGGCGCTCAAGGAGTCAACAATCTCCCGCTTTTCCAGGTTCACTCCAGCCCTTTGGAGGATGCCGGCCGAGTGCATCAATGACTGCCCTACAAGCTGCATGGCTTGTTCGTGGCTCCAGGCGCCGCCGTGGGACTCCACGAGGGTTCGCTCTGCAGCAATCCAGTACGGCTCGGTGTCCACCAGGGTGCCATCCATGTCCCATAGCGCGGCTTTGAGCTCGGCTTTTACAAAGGGCTGGGTGGCTGAAGCAAGCATGCCTAAAGTCTACGTGGAAGGAGGCACGGCAATTGCCGCTCTACGCCCGGGGCGAAGTATGGCCACGCCGGTCCCCTTACGCCATGCATCGGTGGCGGTGTTGGACGTAGGGTGAGTGAATGAACAGTTTGGACGGAGCCCCTGACGGACAGGCCACTTCACCGGAGCCTGAGCGCCTTCTCCAGCCTGTAGCCGAAGGCCAGCGCATCACCGTGATGCTCGCGGCTTTCGAAGGTTGGAACGACGCCGGCGAGGCGGCCAGCGATTCCCTGCACTACTTGAACAAGTTGTGGCAAGGAAAGAAAGTGGCATCCGTTGATGCCGACGACTATTACGACTTCCAGTTCACCCGGCCGACGGTGCGGCGCACCGCAACCGGAACCCGCAAGGTGAAATGGCCTTCCACGCGCCTGTACAAGGCCAGCGTCCCGGACAGCAACGTCGATGTCGTGTTCGTACTCGGCACCGAACCTTCCTACCGCTGGAGGGCCTACACGGCCGAGCTTCTGGTCCACGCCGAAACGCTCAAGGTCGACTACGTTGTGCTGATCGGCGCCCTTCTGGCCGATGTCCCGCACAGCCGCCCGATCCCCGTCAGCACCACCTCGGACGACAGCGGATTGCGAAAGCGCTTGAACCTGGAGGCTTCGCAGTACGAGGGCCCGGTAGGCATTGTGGGCGTGCTGGCGGAATTCGCCTTGCTCGCGGGCTTGCCCACGGTGTCGCTGTGGGCGGCCGTGCCGCACTACGTCGCCCAGCCGCCCTCCCCCAAGGCACAACTGGCCATCCTGAACAGGATCGAGGATCTGCTCCAGGTGCCGCTGGACACCCACGCCCTCAACGAGGAATCCGAGGCCTGGGAGCGCGGTGTGGACGAACTGGCCATTGAAGACCCCGAAATCGCAGCCTACGTGCGGCAACTCGAAGAGGCCAAGGACACGGCTGACCTACCGGAGGCCAGCGGCGAATCCATCGCGCGCGAGTTCGAGCGCTACCTCAAGCGCAGGGGCAAGGACAAGCCCTGACCCAACGCGGGGTCACTTACGGCCCGTCCAAGGGGACATTATGGGCCGTAAGTGACCCCGCGTTGTTTAGATATTAGAGCTCGACGCCGAGCAATCCGTTGATCGCGTCGCTCACCAAGGCGCTGTCCATCGCGCTGGGCTGGGCCCCCTCAGGATTGGCTCGCTGCGAGTCGGCGAGTGCCGCCGCGGCCCAGGCGTCGACGGCGGCGACCGCGCCGGGAGCATTGAGGTCGTTGGCCAGCTCGGCACGCATCCGCGTCAGCAGTTCCGCCGCTGTCCCCTCGGGAGCAATGTCCCGGGCGGCACGCCACGTGTTGAGCCGTTCCTTGGCCTGGGCGAAACCTTCATCGGTCCAGGACCAATCCGAACGGTAGTGGTGGGCCAGGATCGCCAGGCGGATTGCTGCAGGTTCTTCGCCCGAGGCACGGAGCTTGGACACCAGGACCAGGTTGCCCTTGGACTTGCTCATCTTTTCGCCGTCCAGGCCCACCATTCCAGCGTGGGCATAGTGGCGTGCCAAGGGAACGCCGCTGAGTGAATACGCGTGTCCGGCGCCCATTTCGTGGTGCGGGAAGACGAGGTCCGATCCGCCGCCCTGCACCGTGAATGGAGCCGGAAGGTACTTCTGGGCGATGACCGTACATTCAATATGCCAGCCGGGACGTCCGTCACCGAGGCTTGCACCGGGCCAGCTAGGCTCGCCGTCGCGGGCAACGCGCCAAAGCAAAGGATCAAGGGGATTCCGCTTGCCGGAACGGCCGGGATCGCCGCCGCGTTCTGCGAAGAGCTCCAACATTTCCACTTCGCCGAGCCCCGAGATGTCACCAAGGGTCCATGCGTCCGGGCTATCCGAGGCCTTGCCGGCCGCCTCGACGTCGTAATAGACGTCACCGTCGGGTTCGCCGCCGGTGCCGTGCACGCGGTAGGCGAGCTCGTCCGCGATCAATTTCTCGATGGCCGGGACAATCATCGGGATCGCCTCGACGGCTCCGATGTAGTGGCTCGGCGCCAGCACATTGAGGGCGTCCATGTCGGTCTGAAAGAGCTCAATCTGGCTCGCCGCCAGCTCCCGCCAGTCAACACCGGTGGCGGTGGCGCGCTCCAGGAGGGGATCGTCGACGTCGGTGACGTTCTGGACGTACGCAACCCGCTGGCCGCTGTCCCGCCATGCCCGGTTAAGCAGGTCGAAAGCTACGTAGCTGGCGGCGTGGCCCATGTGGGTGGCGTCGTAGGGTGTGATGCCGCAGACGTACATGGATTGCTCCGCGCGTGGCTCGACCTCCACGAGGGCCCCGAGGGCGGTATCGAACAGCCTCAACGGAGGCATGCTGCCGGGTAGTTCAGGCACAGGGCGGGAGATCCACGATTTCACAGCCTCAACCATAGTGCTAGGCGCTGATGACATTGAAACCGAGCAATACATAGAGGGCGAGTCCCAGGAGAATGCGGTACCACACGAAGACACGGTAGCTGTGGGTTGAAATGAATTTGAGGAACCAGCCAATGATGATGAAACCCACAACGAAGGCAATGACCGTGGCCAGTGCCGTTTCCGGAAGACCGAAGGGTCCGGTGATTCCTTCCTTGGACACCACCTTGTACAGCTGGTAGAGGCCGCTGCCGAAGACAGCGGGAATGGCGAGCAGGAACGAATACCGTGCGGCAGCTTCACGCGTATACCCCATCAAGAGGCCCGCTGTGATGGTACCGCCGGAGCGGGAGACGCCAGGGATGAGCGCCATGGCCTGGGCCAGACCATAAAGGATGCCGTGCTTGAAGGTCAATTGGCTCAGCTCCCGTTCCTGCTTGCCAACGGCGTCGGCCACCGCGAGGATCATGCCGAAGACGATAAGCATGGTGGCGACGATCCAGAGGCTGCGCAGCACGGATTCGATCTGGTTCTGGAAGAGCAGGCCGAGCACGATGATGGGCAGGCTGCCGAGGATGACCAACCAGCCCATCCGGGCGTCGGGATCGTCCCTGGCCACCTTGCCGCGCAGCGATCCGAACCAGGCGCGCACAATCCTGACGATGTCGCGCCAAAAGAAGACAATGACGGCCGTCTCGGTGCCCAGCTGGGTAATGGCCGTGAAAGCAGCTCCGGGATCCGCCGCATTAGGCAGGAACGAGCCGACAATCCGCAGGTGTGCGCTTGAAGAAATCGGAAGGAATTCTGTCAGGCCCTGCACGAGGCCAAGGAAGGCTGCTTCTATCCAGTTCACGTGAATAGACCCTACGTCATGATCTACCCGATCTCCCCGTAAGCTATCAGCTATGCAGCAGCGTTACGTCGGCAACAGTGGGTTTCGGGTGTCCACCCTTTCCCTGGGCACCATGTCCTGGGCGGAAGAAACGGACGAACAGGATGCACGGGAGCTGCTCCATACATTCATCGCCGCCGGCGGCATCATGATCGATACCGCGGCCTCCTACGCAGGAGGACAAGCCGAGGCTCTTCTGGGCTCCATGCTGGGCAACGTCGTGGCGCGTTCGGAGATTGTCCTCTCCACGAAAGCGGGCGTCTCGACGTCGGACGGCCGGAGCAGTGTCGATGCCTCCCGCGGTTCGATGCTGTCCGCACTCGACGCCAGCCTTGCCCGCTTGGGAACCGACTACGTGGACATCTGGTTCGCGCACGCTTGGGACGGCAACGTTCCGCTGGACGAAACGCTCTCCGCGCTTGACCTTGCGCTGCGTTCGGGACGCGCACGGTACGTCGGCATCTCCAACTACAACGGTTGGCAGACCGCCAAGGCTGCGGCCGTCGCGGGATTCACCGTGGTGGCCAACCAATCCGAATACTCACTCCTGCACAGGAAGCCTGAAGACGAACTAGTGCCCGCCGTCGAGGATGCCGGCCTCGGCCTCATGGCGTGGGCACCCCTCGGCCGCGGGGTGCTCAGCGGCAAATACCGTGGCCAGATTCCCTCGGAATCACGTGCGGCGGAGGGCCGCCTTAGCGGCTACGTCGAAAAGTACCTCGACGCGCGGGGCGCACGGATCGTCGAAGCGGTGGCAATGGCCGCGCGCGGATTGGGACGCTCCGCCGTCGACGTTTCACTGAGCTGGTTGCTCTCCCGCCCGGGCGTATCCACGGCCATAGTGGGCGCACGCAATGCGGTCCAGCTCAAGGAGTTGCTCGATGCGCAGCTGACGCCTCTTCCGGCTGAAATTTCGCGGGCGCTGGAAGACGTCTCAGCAATCTGACCCCGCTGAAACCGCGGCCCTACTGATCGAGGATCTCCAGCTCGTCTTCATCGAGGAGCTCATTGTTCTCCTCGTCGTCATCCTCTTCATCGTCGTCGAACACCTGAAGTGGTGTGACTTCCGAGTAGGCCTCGTATAGTGAGTCCTCATATACCTCAAAGGCATCTGCTACGGCGAAAAACGCTGCCTCCACAGCGGGATCTCCTTCGCCCCGGCGGGCGGAAGCGGCAATCAGGTGCTCTTCTAAGGCGGCTGTCAATGACTGAAGCGCGACACGCGGATCGATGCTCATGACTTCACGTTAGCCCGAAAAAGACGAAAATGGAGAGGGATGAGAGAACAATTTCTGAGCAGTTCAGTGGAGCGTCAGCGGGACTACGCAAGGCAGTACGAGTATCTCGTACTGACCGTTAGTCCTGACGATTCCTTGCCCGAGGCGCGACGTCGGCTCGTGGAACACTCCGAATATGGCAAGTGGGAACTGGAGCGGAGCATCCTTTATATCGGCGGCGGTCGCCGGTTCTGGCTGCGACGCAGAGTACTCAACGTACAACGCACCGTGTAGCGGCACGGCCGTTTTTTCGGGTTCCCCGCTTCAGCTTCCGAGCGTTTCAGCTTTCGAGCGGGCCAAGCCACGCGTTGGCTACTGTGGTGTGTGCGGATTCTTCGTTGGAGGGATGGAAGATCCCGGCCAGCACATCGCGGTACAGCCGTTCGAGTTCGGAGCCCCGGAAGTAGCTTGAGCCTCCGGAAACCCGGATTGCCACATCCACCATGGTCCGGGCGTTCTCCGTGGCCCGCACCTTGAGCCCGACGAACTTGGGGAACCATTGCGCCCCGTGATCAACCAGCGCATCCACGTCACGGGCAACTGAGGCCAACTGCGGCTGGATGGAATCCATTGACATGGCGGCGTCGGCGATCTTCCGGCGGATGTCCGGGTCCTGCGAGAAGCTGCGGCCGCCGTACTTGGCCGAGGTCCGGCGCTTGACGGCCTCAACCGCCAGGGTGAATGCCCGCTCCCCGATGCCCGTGTAGACCGCGGCAAGCAGCGTTTCGAAGCACGCGAAGATCGCGAAGATCAATGGATCCTGGTTTGGGCCCACCGGCAGCTTCCGGAAGATCCGTTCCGGCGGCACCCTGGCGCCCTGCAGGAGCGTGGTGTTCGATTGGCTGGCCCGCATGCCCAGGGTGTCCCAGTCACTCAGTGTCTCGTGCCCCGGGGCGTCCCGGTGGATGAAGCCGAACACCAGCTCCCCGTTCCCCTCCCGTCCGCCGCTGTCCTTGCCGAAGATGCCGAGGCGGGTCCATGCCGGCGACAGGCTCGTGAAGATCTTCCGCCCGGTGAAGCTGTAACCGCCGTCCAGCTGCGGTTCCGCCGTGGTCCCTGAGTCGAAGAGCATGGAGTCATTTCCCGCCTCGGAAATCCCGAATCCAAAGACCTCGCCCCGTCCTGACTCCTTGAGGACATAGTCAAGGGAGTTGTCGCCGCGGGCCGCAAGGACGTGCGCGACGCCGGTCCAGACAAGGTGCATGTTGACGGCCAGCGCCGTGGCCGGGGCAGCCGTGGCCAACCGGCGCTGAAGCGCCGCCGCGGCTTCGAGCCCGAGCCCCAGTCCGCCGTCGGACTCCGGGACGAAGATCTTCAGGTAGCCCGCCGCGGCGAGCTCCTCAAGGTCCTCGTGGAAGAACGAGTTGTTCTGGTCGTAGCCCGCGGCGCGGCCCCGGATGCGGTGGAGCAGCTCGTCCGGCAGGATCTCTTCAGGGGTCAAGGCTTCTCCCTAGTAGGTACTCAGCAGGGTGTTGAGCACCCTGGATCCGAACTTGAGCGAATCAGCCGGGACGCGCTCGTCAACCCCGTGGAACATCCCGGTGAAGTCGAGTTCGTCCGGGAGCATCAGCGGGGCGAACCCGTAGCCTGTGATGCCGATCTTGCTGAGCGACTTGTTGTCGGTGCCGCCGGACAAGGTGTACGGCAACACCTTGGCGCCGGGGTCCTCCGTGTGCAGCGCGTCGATCATGGCGTCCACCAGATTGCCGGCAAACGGCACTTCCAGGGACACGTCCTTGTTGACGTAGCTGACGTCCACGCCGTCGCCGGCAAGTTTCTTGACGGTTTCGAAGACCAGTTCCTGCTGGCCCGGGAGCGTGCGGCAGTCCACGAGCGCTTCCGCCGATTCGGGGATGACATTGTGCTTGTAACCGGAACTCAGCAGCGTAGGGTTCGAGGTGTTTTGGAGGGTGGCCCCCACGAAGCGCGCGACGGTGCCGAGTTCCTTCAGGAGGGTCTCGGGTTTGTCCGGATCGAACTCGACGCCGGTCAGTTCCGTCACGCCGTCAAGGAATTGCCGCGTTGTGGGGGTCAGCTCGATCGGCCAGCGATATTCGCCGATTCTGGTGACTGCCCCGGCCAGGCGGGTGATCGCGTTGTCCGTGTTGATTTGCGAACCGTGTCCGGCCCGGCCGTGGGCCACGAGGCGCAGCCAGGAAAGGCCCTTTTCCGCGGTCTGTAGCAAGTAGGTCCGCTGGCCCCCGATGGTGGCCGAGAAGCCACCCACTTCGGAGATCGCTTCCGTGGCACCGTCGAAGAGTTCCCTGCGGTGCTCGACGGCGTAGCGTGCGCCGTGGTTGCCTCCGGCTTCCTCGTCGGCGAAGAACGCGAAGATGATGTCCCGCTTGGGCTTGCGTCCCGTGCGGGCGAAGTCGCGCATGACCGAGAGGATCATGGCGTCCATGTCCTTCATGTCCACGGCGCCGCGTCCCCAGATGAGTCCGTCCTTGAGTTCGCCGCTGAAGGGATCCACGGACCATTGGTCCTTGAGCGCCGGGACGACGTCGAGGTGGCCGTGCACCACGAGGGCACCGGCCGAGGGGTCCTCCCCCGCCAGCCGGGTGACGACATTGGCCCGGCCCGGAGCCGACTCGAAGATTTCGGCGTCCAATCCCACTTCATTGATAAGCGCCGCCGTGTATTCAGCCGCGACGCGTTCCCCGGGACCGGAATCGTCACCGAAGTTCGAGGTGTCTATGCGGATGAGTTCCTGGCAGATCCGGACTACTTCGTCCTCGGGTCGGATATCAGTCATGGAACTCTCCTTGCTGGCTGGGATGGACATACTCCGGCGGGTAGGCAGTTCGTGCGTACGCTCCCGCGCGCTTCCCTCAGCCTACCCACCGCACGCTCGTTTGGCCGCGTACTTTCCTGCGTTTTGGCGCGGATTGGCAGGGTCCAATTGCCGTTCCCGGCACCCTCTCCGGCTCCGGTTTTTTTATTTCCCAGAAACCGTGTTAGAGTTTTTCTCGCTGCTTCGGAGGAAAGAGAAGCGCCGAGAGGCGCAGAACGAAGGCTCCGAACACCACCTGCGCGGGTGGCGGAATGGCAGACGCGCTAGCTTGAGGTGCTAGTCCTCGAAAGGGGGTGGGGGTTCAAGTCCCCCTCCGCGCACAATTGCAAGGCCTGGAATTATGATAATTCCAGGCCTTGTTTGTTTAACTTGAATTTGCGTTTTCAGACACTAATGCGGCGTTCATCACATTTATTGAATTGCATTACCTGGAATTCGCCCACGGCAGTGAACTTGACTCCCGACCTGGCCCTGAATCTGGCTCCGAATCTGGCTCCGCCAGGCACGGCGACGGCGGCCGCCCATGTGGGTGACCGCCGTCGTCGTAACCGTATTGAACCTTGAGAAACCTTCAGTCCGAAACCGGCGCCCTACAGCGCCGTCACCGAGCCGCTGAAGTGCCTCCTGCCGCTGCGCGGGTTCCAGGCCACGTAGTCCGAACGCTCCCACGAGCCTGACGCGGAGTGGGCGGTACCGATTTCCAGGGCCACCCGCGCCGGGAGGAACACCGGTGCCTCGAAATTCACGTGCCATCGGAACGCTTCCGATTTCACCGAGCCAACGTCGGCCAAGGCCCGGGATGCAAGGTACATGCCGTGCGCGATCGACCTTGGCAGGCCGAGCGCTTTGGCCGAGAGGAGGCTCAAGTGGATCGGGTTGAAGTCTCCGGATACGGTGGCGTAAAGGCGTCCGGTATCCACGCCTAGCTGCCAGATGGCTGTTGGTGCGGGTGCCGTGAACTCATTTGGAGCGGCGGC
This sequence comes from Arthrobacter sp. KNU-44, assembly GCF_051843155.1. NCBI lineage: Bacteria > Bacillati > Actinomycetota > Actinomycetes > Micrococcales > Micrococcaceae > Arthrobacter > Arthrobacter sp. KNU-44. The sequence continues at coordinate 4,202,347 of NZ_JBPXNG010000002.1, read as the reverse complement.
CGTAGCGGCCTTGTCGACTCCAGGCAGGAAGACCCCCTTGGCCAAATACGTCGAGACGCCCCGCCATAGCAAGGCCCCGTCGTTGCTCGATCGGACTTCGGCGACGACGTCCACCTGGGTTCCGGCCCTGTGTCCGCGCATGTCCTCGGCCCAGGACCGGACGTCGAGCGACTCAGTGAACTGGACTGCCCGCAACTGCTCCACGTGGTTCTTCAAATGGATCATCCCCAGCAGGGGAAGCGGGAAGTCATCCCGGTTCAGCACGCTCATGGAAACCGGGAATGCGAGGGCATGGATGAAGCCGGCCGGCAGTGCGTCACTCGCAGTCTCGCCGATCAGGTGCTGGTAGGCGGTGAGGTTCGCGACGTCGGCCCGCACCCCGCGGACCTCATGGCTCCCTTGGGGCAGCGCGGTGGCTGCCTGGAAACCCATCACCCGCCGCCGTGCCGCGGTCGCTGCCGCATTCACGTACAGCTTCGAGAGGGACGGCAGCTCCCCCAGGATGAGCGGTTGTTCCGTAGTCATGCACCCACCAGGTTCTGTCCGCAGACCCTGAGCACTTCACCCGTGATTCCAGCGGCGGCGTCCGATGCCAGGAACGCAATTGCCTCTGCCACGTCCCCCGGCAGGCCGCCCTGCTGCAGCGAGTTCAGCCTGCGGGCAACCTCCCGGGTGGCAAAGGGGATCCGGGCCGTCATGTCGGTTTCGATGAAGCCGGGCGCGACCGCGTTGATGGAGCCGCCGCGCTCCGCCAGCAAGGGCGCCGTAGCTCTGACCATGCCGATCACTCCCCCTTTGGAAGCAGCGTAGTTTGTCTGCCCGCGGTTGCCTGCGATGCCGCTGGTGGAGGCCACCGACACGATCCGTGGGGTTTTGTTGAGCTGGTCCGAGCCCAGGAGTGCCTCGTTGATTCTCAACTGCGAGGCGATGTTCACTCCGATGACGGAATTCCAGCGGCCCTCATCCATGTTGGCCAGGAGCTTGTCCCGGGTGATGCCGGCGTTGTGGATGACGATATCGAGGCCGCCATGGCGTTCCACGGCGTGGTCGATGATCCGCCTCCCGGCGTCCTCGGCCGTGATGTCCAATTGCAGGGCAGTGCCATGGACCTCGTTGGCGACTTCGGCGAGGTGGTCGCCCGCAGCGGGAATATCCACCACCACCAGCCGGGCGCCGTCCCGGTGCAGGGTCCTCGCGATCGCCGCTCCGATGCCCCGGGCAGCTCCCGTGACGACGGCGACCTTCCCGGCCAAGGGCTTGTCGGCGTCGGCGGCAAGCTCGCCGGAGCCCGAAGTGACAGTCAGGAACTGACCATCCACGAACGCGGACCGTCCGGACAGGAAGAAGCGCAGCGCACCGAGCGCGCTTGGGCTCGTGGTGCCGGTACTGTCCCCGAGGAGAATGCCGTTGGCCGTGGCACCCGCCCGGAGTTCCTTGGCGAGGGAACGCAGCAGGCCGTCGACGCCTTGACGGCCCGCGGCAACAGCCGGGCTGGCGGCAGAGGCGGACGTCCGGGAGATCGTCACCACCCGCGCGCCGGCGGCCAGATCACGGAGCGACGGGGCCGCAGTGAGAACCGGTCCGGCAAGCTCTTCCGGATGCTCGACGGCGTCAAGCACCAGGATGATCGCCCCCAGCTTTTCCTTGGGCAAGGCCGAACGCCGGACGTCGAGGCCCCAGCCCACCAGGGCGGCAGCCAAGTCGTCGGCGCCCGCAGTTTTCCCGTTGCCGCTCCCGAGCACAAGGACGGGACCTGGAACCAGCGGTTCTCCCGCTTTGTACCTCCGGAGCACGGCAGGTTGGGGCAGGCCGAGCCTTTTAGCCAGGTCCTTGCCGATCCCGTGGCTGACGAACTGTGTGTATTTGTCCGTCATGCCGGCTACCGCCCTTCCGGAGCGGAGTAGGCCTCAAGGATCGCGACGACGCCCTGCCCTCCGGCTGCGCAGACGGAGATGAGTCCACGGGCCGGCCGGCCGTCCACCGGGCCGTTCTCGTGGAGCATCTTCGCAAGCGAGGCGACGATCCGTCCGCCGGTGGCGGCAAAGGGATGTCCTGCGGCGAGGGACGAACCGTTGACGTTGAGCTTGGCTCGGTCGATCTTGCCGAAGGCACCATCCAATCCCAGCCGGGTACGGCCGAATTCCTCGTCTTCCCACGCGGCGAGCGTGCTCAGGACAGTGCCCGCGAAGGCTTCGTGGATTTCGAAGAAGTCGATGTCTTCGAAGGACAGGCCGTTGCGGGCCAGGAGCCGCGGCACTGCAAAGGCAGGGGCCATGAGGAGTCCGTCCTTCCCGTGGACGAAATCGACGGCGGCCGCCTCGCCGTCGACGACGACGGCCAGCTTGGGCAATCCCCGGGCGTCCGCCCATTCCTCAGTGCCGAGGAGAACCGTGGAGGCGCCGTCCGTGAGCGGCGTGGAGTTGCCGGCCGTCATCGTGGCTTCAGGCCCAAGGCTCTTTCCGAAGACAGGCTTGAGGGTGGCCAACTTCTCCATGGATGTATCGGGCCGGAGGTTCGAATCACGGCTCAGTCCGCGGTAGGGAGTCACGAGGTCATCGAAGAAGCCACGTTCGTAGGCCGCGGCGAGGTTGTGGTGGCTATTGAACGCGATCTCGTCCTGCGCTTCGCGGCTGATCTTCCATTGGGCCGTGGTCAGTGCCTGGTGTTCTCCCATCGAGAGGCCAGTGCGCGGTTCCCCGGTGTTCGGAGCATCCGGGGCGAGGTCCTTCGGACGCAGCCTTGCGAGAACCTTGAGCCGATCGGGCAGGGACTTGGCGCGATTGAGGTCCAGCAGGATTTCGCGGAGGCCCTCGCTCACCGCAATAGGGGCATCCGAGGCAGAGTCGACTCCGCCGGCGATGGCCGAGTCGATCTGGCCCAGCTTGATCTTGTTGGCCAGGCCCAGGACCGTCTCAAGGCCGGTGGCGCACGCCTGCTGGAGATCGTAGGCGGGCGTCTCAGGGGAAAGGGCCGAGCCAAGCACGGCTTCGCGTGTCAAGTTGAAGTCGCGGGAGTGCTTCAGCACGGCACCGGCGGCGACCTCACCGATCCGCTCTTCTTGCAGGCCGAAGCGTGCGATCAGCCCGTCCAGTGCAGCGGTCAGCATGTCCTGGTTCGATGATTTGGTATAGGCGCCGCCGGTCCGTGCGAAGGGGATCCTGTTCCCGCCGACCACCACGGCTTTGCGGAGTGCGCCCTGGGCTACGGGGGATTCATGTGGCGCGTTCGCGGAATGTGCTGCTGCAGGCATGCGTTGCTCCTTATGATCACATCGGGTTACTGATACCCAGCGTACCTGATACGCTGAGTATCGTGAACATCCCCAGCCCAGGACTTCCTGCCGAACACGACGCCGGGACCCCGCCCCCCGCGGACAGCGACGCTCCCGCCGTCGACGGCCGCGCCGCCCGCTGGCAGGTCCACCGCGAAGAGCGCCGGCGCGATCTCATCAAGGCCGCCCGCAAGGCTGTCCACTCGCTGGGCAGCGAGGCCTCCATGGAGGACATCGCGACGGCCGCCAGTACATCGAAGTCGGTGTACTACCGCTATTTCGGGGACAAAGCCGGCCTGCAGCAGGCAATGGGCGAAGTAGTGCTGGGACAAATGCAACGGCGAATGAAGGAAGCGGCAGAAAGCGCGCAGACTCCACGCGAAGGCCTGTTCGCCATGGTTTCCGCGTACCTGCAGATGGCCGAGTCCAGCCCCGCCGTCTACGCGTTCATCACGCGGCTCTCGCAAGGCGAACCCTCTGCACAAGACGCCATCGCCGCCTCGGGAGCCCTTGGCCACTTCTTCGAGTCGATCAGTGCCATGATCGCCCGGCCCATGCGGGAACACCTTGGGGCGGAAAAGGAAGCATTGATCGACTACTGGCCCACCGCGGCTATCGGACTGGTCCGCAACGCCGGCGAGAGGTGGCTCGGTAGTCCCGCCTCCGCGGCAAAGCCCGACCAGGAAACCATGGCGGCCCAAATCACGGATTGGCTGTGCGTGGGAATCGCCCCGGAACTCAAGATCAACTCCCCTGAATATCAGCAATGACCCCACGTTGTTCGGAACCAAAGAAGGAATCACCATGACTGAAGTAGTGGACCGCACCTCCTCCAGCAACCGGGCGGCCGCGGGAACGGCTGCCACCACGCAGCCTGTTGCGCCCGCCCCTGCGGTGGATGTAGCGGCTCTTGGCGAAATGCTGCTCGGCAAGTGGGCCCACATCCGGCACACGGCACGTGACCTCGCGGGCCGCCCCGAGGTACACAAGATCGAAGGCTTGACGCATACCGAGCACCGCAAGCGTGTATTCGGGCAGCTCAAGTACCTCGTGGACAACAACGCCGTGCACCGGGCTTTCCCCGCCAGCCTCGGCGGTTCAGACGATCACGGCGGCAACATCGCCGGATTCGAGGAACTCGTCACTGCCGATCCATCACTGCAGATCAAGGCCGGGGTCCAGTGGGGCCTCTTCGGTTCAGCGGTGATGCACCTGGGCACTGACGAGCACCAGAACAAATGGCTGCCCGGGATCATGAGCCTGGAGATCCCCGGCTGCTTCGCCATGACGGAAACCGGACACGGCTCCGACGTTGCGAGCATTGCCACCACGGCCACGTACGACGAGTCCAGCCAGGAGTTCGTCATCAACACTCCGTTCCGTGCCGCGTGGAAGGACTACATCGGCAACGCCGCCGAGGACGGCCTCGCCGCCGTCGTATTCGCCCAACTGGCGACCCGCAACGTGAACCACGGCGTTCACGCGTTCTATGTCGAGCTAAGGGACCCGGACACCAAAGAGTTCTTGCCCGGAATCGGCGGCGAGGACGACGGCATCAAGGGCGGGCTCAACGGCATCGACAACGGGCGCCTGCATTTCACCGATGTCCGTGTCCCCCGCACCAACCTGCTCAACCGCTACGGCAACGTCTCCCCCGAAGGCGAATACACCTCGCCCATCGCGAGCCCGGGTCGGCGATTCTTCACGATGCTCGGCACCTTGGTGCAGGGCCGCGTCTCCCTCGACGGCGCCGCAGTCGCCGCGAGCAAGGTGGCCTTGACGACCGCCATCCGGTACGCCGCCGAACGGCGCCAGTTCAACGCCTCATCCCCCACGGACGAGGAAGTCCTGCTGGACTACCAACGGCACCAGCGCCGCTTGTTCACCCGGCTTGCCACCACCTTTGCGGCGAGCTTCGCACACGAGCAGTTGCTTGAGAAGTTCGACGACGTCTTTTCCGGCCGGCACGACACCGACGCCGACCGCCAGGACCTCGAGACCCTCGCCGCGGCCCTCAAGCCCATGAGTACCTGGCACGCCCTCGACACGCTGCAAGAGTGCCGCGAGGCCTGCGGCGGCTCAGGATTCCTCATCGAGAACCGTTTCGCCTCGCTCCGCGCGGACCTGGACGTCTACGCCACTTTCGAGGGTGACAACACCGTGCTGCTCCAGCTCGTCGCCAAGCGCCTCCTGGCCGACTACGCCAAAGAGTTCCGGAACGTCGACTTCGGCGTGCTTGCCCGCTTCGTGGCCGCCCAGGCCGCGGACGTCGCCATCAACCGCACCGGCCTGCGGCAAGTAGCGCAATTCGTGGCGGACACGGGATCAGTCCAGAAAGCCGCGCTCGCCCTGCGGGACGAAGAAGGCCAGCGCACACTTCTGACGGACCGGGTGCAGTCCATGGTGGCGGAGGTGGGCGCTGCACTCAAGGGCGCCAACAAGCTTCCGCAGCATCAGGGCGCCGCCTTGTTCAACCAGCATCAGGACGATTTGATTGAAGCCGCCCAAGCCCACGCCGAACTCCTGCAATGGGAAGCGTTCACGGAAGCCCTCGGCAAGGTCGGCGACCCGGGTACCTTGAAGGTGCTGACATGGCTCCGGGACCTGTTTGGCCTCTCGCTCATCGAAAAGCACCTGTCCTGGTACCTCATGAACGGCCGTCTTTCCATGCAGCGCGGACGCACCGTGGGGGCTTACATCAACAGGCTGCTCGTCAAGATCCGTCCCCACGCCTTGGACCTGGTTGATTCCTTCGGCTACGGTCCGGAGCACTTGCGCGCGGCCATCGCTTCGGGGGCCGAAAAGGAACGCCAAGACGAAGCCCGCGGCCACTTCCGGGCGCAGCGGGCAAGCGGCCAGGCCCCCGCAGAAGAGAAGAGCCTCCTCGCTTTGAAAGGGAGGAAATCCAGTTAGCATCGTTCCGTAACCGGCCGGTGAACAGTTGCCGAATCCTTTAACGACGACGGCGCCGCACTCCCGCTGGGGGGTGCGGCGCCGTCGTCGTTCTTTCCCAACTGACTCGCATTTGTTGTCGTTATGAGCCCTCAAAACGACAACAACTGCGAGTCAGTTGGGATCCAAGGTTGGAAGGTCAGGGGGCGAGGACTGAACGATAGACCTCGAGGGTTGTCTCGGTGATCGACTCCCAGGAGAAGTGCTCCTCGGCCCGGACGCGGCCCGCGGCACCCATGACCTTGGCCCGCGCAGGATCGGACACAACCTCGTTGAGGGCAGCGGCGAAATCTGCGACGAACTTTTCGGGATCCAGCGGGGTTCCGGTACCGTCCGTGACCTGCTCGAGCTCCACCAGCAGTCCCGTTTCGCCGTGCTGGACCACTTCGGGGATGCCGCCAGTGGCACTTGCCACGACGGCCGCGCCACATGCCATGGCCTCGAGGTTGACGATGCCGAGAGGCTCGTAGATCGACGGGCAAGCGAAGGCCGTGGCATGGCTGAGGACCTGGATGAGCTCGTGCCTCGGCAGCATGCGTTCAATGACCAGGACACCTTCGCGCTTGCCCTGCAGGTCCTCGATGAGCCGGGCCGTTTCCGCTGCGAGTTCCGGGGTGTCCGCCGCGCCCAGGCAAAGCACAAGCTGGACATCTTCCGGCAGGCTGGCCGCAGCCTTCAGGAGGTAGGGCACGCCCTTTTGGCGGGTGTTGCGCCCAACAAAGACCACACTGGGCTTGGCGGGATCGATGCCGAGGGCACGAATTGCGTCTTCGCCTTCGTCCGGCTGCCACATGTCGACGTCGATGCCGTTGTGGACCACCCGGACCTTGGCGGGATCCACGTTCGGATAGCTGCGCAGGATGTCCTTCCGCATGCCGTCCGAGACGGCGATGATAGCCGCGGCAGCCTCATAGGCGGTCTTTTCAACCCATGAGGACAACGCGTAGCCACCACCCAGCTGCTCCGCTTTCCACGGCCGCAACGGCTCCAGGCTATGGGCGCTGAGCACATGGGGTATCCCATGCAACAGCGACGCCAGGTGGCCGGCCATGTTGGCGTACCAGGTATGGGAATGGACCAGGTCCGCTCCGGCGATGTCCGGCACGATGCGCAAATCCACCCCGAGGGTCTGGACGGCGGCATTTGCCGCCCCCAGATCATCCGGAGTGGAATACGACGTCACCGTTGCACCGTGGAAGTCCGCATCACGGGGCGCGCCGAAGGCACGCACCTGCAGATCCACGTGCTTCGCCAAGACGCGGCTGAGCTCGGCAACATGCACACCGGCCCCGCCATAGATTTCGGGTGGAAACTCTTTAGTCACAATGTCTACGCGCACGCTACCTAACGTAGTCCTTCCGGAGTATGTGTTCTAGTGTGAAAGGGTCCGGCAACCCGGGCTTTTTTCGGGGGCTACAAAGACGTACAGGGAGAGCAAACACCATGGCGTTGAAGAAAGTATTGTCAATCGTGTTGGCTGGCGGCGAAGGAAACCGCCTTATGCCATTGACGGCAGACAGGGCAAAACCTGCGGTGCCGTTCGCGGGGGGGTATCGATTGATCGATTTCGCTCTCTCGAATCTGGTCAATTCCGGGTACCTCCAGATCGTGGTGTTGACCCAGTACAAATCGCACAGTCTTGACCGCCACATCTCCGAGACCTGGCGGATGTCCACCCAGCTGGGAAGATATGTGGCCTCGGTTCCCGCCCAGCAGCGCGTGGGCAAGAGCTGGTTCCTTGGCAGCGCGAATGCCATCTACCAGTCCCTGAACCTGATTCACGACGCCAACCCCGACATTGTTGTCGTTGTCGGCGCGGACCACGTTTACCGCATGGACTTCCAGCAGATGGTCCAACAGCACGTGGCCAGCGGCGCCAAGGCCACAGTTGCGGCCGTCCGCCAGCCGCTGAACATGGCCAACCAGTTCGGCGTGATCGAGGTCGACAAGAACGATCCGCAGAAGATTTCGGCGTTCGTGGAAAAGCCTGCCGAAACGGAAGGCCTCGCCGCCGATCCCTCGCAGTTCCTTGCCTCCATGGGCAACTATGTCTTCGACGCCGACGCCCTGGTGGAAGCACTTCGCATCGATGCGGAGCGCCTGGACACCAAGCACGACATGGGCGGCGACATCATCCCCTACTTCGTGTCCCAGGGTGAGGCAGGCGTCTACGACTTCACGCTCAACGACATTCCCGGTTCCACCGACCGCGACCGCACCTACTGGCGCGACGTTGGAACCATCGATTCGTTCTATGACGCCCACATGGACCTGATTTCCCCGGTCCCCGTGTTCAATCTGTACAACTCGGAATGGCCCATCTACACGCGGCAGAGCATCTCGCCGCCGGCCAAGTTTGTCCGGGGCGACAACAACACAGTCGGCACCGCTTTGGACTCCATCGTGGCCAGCGGCTCGGTGATCTCCGGAGGAATCGTGGAAGGGTCCGTCCTCTCCAACGATGTTTACGTTGGACCGGCCAGCAGGATCCAGGACTCGGTACTGATGGACAAGGTGCGCGTCGGTGAAGGCGCAGTGATCAAGCGGGCCATCATCGACAAGAACGTGAAAGTCCCTGCCGGGGCTGCCATTGGCCTGGATGCCGACCTCGACCGCGCCCGCGGCTTCAAGGTCACCGAATCCGGAATCACCGTACTCGCCAAGGGCCAGCTGGTACCGGAACCTGACGCTTCCGAGCTCGCCCTGGCCGCCGAGCACCGCCGCTCGGTGCCGGAGGCGATCAAAGCCGCCACCGAAAAGTTCCCCGACATCAGGGACTCCGCTGAGCAGGTCACGAAAATCCAGGCTGCCTCGGTAGAGGTCTGACCCGGAACCCCGGAATTAGGACAGCCCCCGGCCTCCCGGGCGACAGCAGGCCTCCCGCCTCTGCCGCCCGGGAGGCTTTGCTGTGCCCGACCCTGTAAAATTGACCCAATGAGCCCCGCCGATTTGACGCCTGAAGAGATCCAGGCCTGCCTCAAGGTCTTGAACACCATCCACGCCTACGACGAGGAGCACCCGGACTACGTCGCCATCCGTCGTGCCACGGGAAAGATGTTCAAGGCCGTCAAGCGCCACCGCCGGGTCACCAAGCGGGACGAGATCGCGGAAGCCGATCGTGCTGTCATTGCGTTGACTGCGACCGCAGCCCCGGACAGGATCGACGACGAGACCCGCGGGAACAAGCTGGCTACCTCGGCCACGGGCGAAATCGCGGGCCACCTCATCCGGTCCAGGCCCTGCTACATCTGCAAGCAGCACTACACGCAAGTAGACGCGTTCTACCACCAGTTGTGCCCGGAATGTGCGGCCTTCAGCCACAGTAAGCGCGATGCCCGCACGGACCTCAGCGGACGCCGTGCCCTCCTCACGGGCGGGCGCGCCAAGATCGGCATGTACATCGCCCTCCGCTTGCTCCGCGACGGCGCGCACACCACCATCACCACCCGCTTCCCCAAGGACGCGGCACGACGTTTCGCCGCCATGGAAGACAGCGCGGACTGGTTGCACCGGCTCAGGATTGTGGGCATCGACCTCCGGGATCCCTCACAGGTCATGGCGCTCACGGACTCCCTCAACGAAGCCGGCGCGCTCGACATCATCATCAACAACGCCGCCCAGACAGTCCGCCGTTCGGGGAATGCGTACAAGCCCCTGGTGGATGCCGAGGATGAGCCACTGCCCGAGGCCCTTCAGGCAGCCAACGGCGGTCCGGAGCTGGTCACGTTCGGCCATGCCCACGACAAGCACCCGTTGGCCATCACCCAAAGCGTCACCGATCATCCGGTGCTTGCCGGTGATGCGATTACCTCCCTCGCGTTGTCCACGGGCTCCGCGTCGTTGGCGCGGATCGCTACGGGCACCGCGATCGACGCCGGCGGTCTGGTTCCCGACCTTGCGGCCATCAACAGCTGGACCCAAGTGGTGGACGAAGTCGATCCCCTCGAGATGCTCGAGGTTCAACTCTGCAATGTCACGGCGCCATTCCTGTTGGTGAGCCGGCTCCGTGGTGCGATGAAGCGTTCCACCGCCCGCAGGAAGTACATCGTGAATGTCTCAGCCATGGAGGGGCAGTTCTCCCGCGCCTACAAAGGCCCCGGGCACCCGCATACCAACATGGCAAAGGCCGCGTTGAACATGATGACGCGGACCAGCGCACAAGAAATGCTGGACAGCGACGGGATCCTGATGACCGCCGTCGACACCGGATGGATCACGGACGAACGCCCGCATTACACCAAAGTCCGGCTCATGGAGGAAGGCTTCCACGCACCCCTCGACCTCGTGGACGGGGCGGCGCGTGTCTATGATCCCATCGTCATGGGCGAAAACGGCGAAGACCAGTACGGCGTCTTCCTGAAGGACTACAAGCCCTCCCCCTGGTAAAAATCCAGGCGGAGGGCCGCGGGCCTGCTATGTGAGCCGCGTGATCTCGACCGTCACGGTGAGGCCCGAGCCGCCGCCGCCGGACAGGATGCCCTTCAAAGGAGGGACATCCCGGTAGTCCCGGCCCCGCGCCACAGTGACGTGGAGATCTCCGGCAGGCTTGTGGTTGGTGGGGTCCCAGCTGCGCCATTCGCCGTCCCACCACTCGAGCCACGCGTGGGATTGGCCTGCGACTGTTTCACCGATCTCAGCCGTGGGCCGCGGATGGATGTAACCGGACACGTACCGCGCCGGGATGCCGCAACTGCGGAGCGAGCCGATGGCCAGGTGCGCCAGGTCCTGGCAGACTCCCTGACGCTGGTTCCAGGCTTCCTCGGCGTTGGTGGTGACGCCCGTAGTGCCTTTGACGTAGCTCATTTCGCCGCGCATCCAGTCGAAAATGGCCATGGCTGTCTCGTGCGGGTTCTTGCCGGCCACGACGGCGGGGATGATGCCGAGGACTTCCTCCCCCGGACCGCTGAGCTGCGACTGCGGCAACCAGTCGCTGAACTGGTCCCGGATCCCGTCGGAAGCAATGACGTCCCAGCCCACAATTTCTTCGTCCAGGGCCACACGCTCTGCCCGGTGGACCTCAACGGTGGTGGTGGCCACCACTTCGAGGCGCTCGTGCGGCATCTGCATGTCAAAGGCGGTAACGCGGGTGCCCCAATAATCGCGGTAGGTGCTCACGGCAGCCTGCGACGGCGTGATCTTCAGCGAGGATTCGAGGACCACCTGTTGCGGATCGGTCAACGGAGTCATGCGTGCCTCGTTGTACGACAGGGTCACGCGGCGGTTGTATTTGTAGGCCGTCTTGTGGACGATGCTCAGCCGGGTCATGAAACTTCTCCCACCCAGGCCAGTTCATCCGCCTGATTGAAGTACTTACGGGAAATCGCGTCGGAGGCCTGCGTGACGGCCTTCTGGACTCGGTCCATATGCTCGGGCAGCTCGGACATGAGATCGTCCGTGCGATGGAACTCGAGGAAGGTACGGGCCTGGCCGACGATCCGACGGGCGTCGTTGATGAAGCCCACCCGCTGTGCGGAGGGATCCAGCTTGGCGAGGCACTCGTCGGCGTCGCGCAAGGCGAAGACAATGGAGCGCGGGAACAAACGGTCGAGCAGGAGGAACTCGGCGGCGTGCTGGTCTCCGAAGGCCGCACGGCGGGTCCGAAGGAATGACTCGTACGCTCCGGCGCAACGCAACATGTTCACCCAGGACATTCCCGCGGAGAGGACGTCCCTGGTGGACAGCATCCGCGCGGTCATGTCTGCTCGTTCGAGTGAGCGGCCGAGGACAAGGAAAAGCCAGCTTTCGTCGTGGCTCACCGTGGTGTCTGCGAGACCCCTGACCATGGCGGTGCGCTCCAGTACCCAGTTGCAGAAGCGGTACGTACCCACGACGTCCTTACGGTGCTGGTTGAGCCCGTAGTAGGTCGTATTGAGGCTCTCCCACAATGAGGAGGACACGGTCTCGCGTGCCCGCCGCGCATTCTCGCGCGCAGCCCCTAGCGAACCGGCGATGGACGTGGCACTCGTCTTGTCGTAGGCGAGGGCGTGAAGGAGCTCCGGCAAGCCGAATTCTTCACTCTGCGGCCGCGCTCCCATGACAGCCAGGAGTTCCCGCGCCACGCTGCGTTGTTCCTCGAGCGGAAGGTGGTTCAGGCGTTCAAGATGGACGTCCAGGATCCTGGCCGTTCCGTCGGCCCGCTCCACATAACGGCCGATCCAGAAAAGGGATTCAGCAATACGGCTCAGCATGGGGCTGTGCCTCCTTCGGGTCCTGCGTTGTGACGATGAATGTATCCTGCTCCGGCACCATGACGTGCCGGATCACTGCTGCTGGTCCGATTGGCGGTCCCGCCAGTTGCTTTCGACGGGCCACACCGAGACCTGTTCGCGGACCGTGATGGAGGAACGGGGCAGTTCGACGGCGGGCAATTGCGGGGAGTCCGAGAGTACCCAGGTGTCCTTGGAACCGCCACCCTGGGAAGAGTTCACGATCAGCGAGCCTTCCTTCAGCGCAACCCGGGTCAGTCCGCCGGGCAGCACCCAGACGTCGTCGCCGTCGTTGACCGCGAACGGACGCAGGTCCACGTGCCGGGGGCCGAAGCGGTCTCCCGAAAGGGTCGGAACGGTGGAGAGCTGCAACACGGGCTGGGCGATCCAGCCGCGCGGATCCGCCAACACCCGCTTCCGCAAAGCGTCCAGCTCGTCCCGTGAAGCATCCGGACCGATCACCAGGCCCTTTCCTCCCGAACCATCCACTGGCTTGACCACGAGTTCCTCGAGCCGGTCAAGGACCTGCTCACGGGCTTCCTTCTCTTCCAGCCGGAAAGTCTCCACGTTGGCGATCACCGGCTCTTCGTGCAGGTAGTAACGAATCAGGTCCGGCACGTAGGAATAGACCAGCTTGTCATCGGCCACACCGTTGCCCACCGCGTTCGCGATTGTCACCCCGCCTGCCCTGGCCGCGTTCACCAGTCCCGGACAGCCGAGCATGGAATCGGAGCGGAACTGCAGCGGATCCAGGAATTCGTCGTCGATCCGCTTGTAAATGACGTCCACCCGCTGCTCGCCGGCGGTAGTGCGCATGTAGACCCGGTTTCCGCGGCAGATCAGGTCCCTGCCCTCGACCAGCTCAACACCCATCAACCCGGCCAACAGCGTGTGTTCGAAGTAGGCGCTGTTGAAGACTCCAGGGGTCAACACCACCACTGTGGGGTCGTCCACCCCCGACGGCGCGGTCTTGCGCAACGCCGACAGCAGACGACGCGGGTATTCCTCGACCGGACGGATGGGCTGCTGCCCGAACGCCTCCGGCAAGCCCTTCGCCATCGCCCGCCGGTTCTCCAACACGTAGGACACCCCCGAAGGCACCCGGACGTTGTCCTCCAGGACCCGGAACGTGCCCGCGGCATCGCGGACGACGTCAATACCGGACACATGAACGCGCACGCCGCCGGCGGGCTCGAAACCATGCACGGCACGGTGGAAATGCGCGCTCGTGGTCACCAGTGCCCGCGGCACTACGCCGTCAGCGACCACCGCCATCCGACCGTAGACATCGTCCAGGAACGCCTCCAAGGCGCGGACGCGCTGCTTGACCCCACGCTCAAGCACATCCCATTCGTCAGCCGGAATCACCCTCGGCACGATATCCAGCGGGAAGGGTCTCTCCTCCCCCGCATAATCGAAGGTCACACCCCGGTCCAAGAAGGTCCGCGCCATCGACTCGGCACGGGCGCTCACATCGGCAAGCGAAAGCTCGCGAAGTGCGCCGTCTACCTGGCCATAGGACTTTCGGGCAATGGTGCCTGGGGCGAACATTTCGTCGTAGGCGCCGGAACGGGCGGCGGCCTCGGAGTAATCCCGGAATAGCTCTGACATGGGATTCAGACAATCACCTTTTCGATTACGAACGCATTTCGCGTTCTGCATGTTGCGAAACCAAGTGTGAACCCGGTTCGCATTTCAGCGCTTGCATGCAGTGGCAGCCATTGGACTTGCCTTCATTGTCCACGCCCTGCTTTCCCCCATCCCTGCCATGACAGCCGCTGTAGCGCTGGGTTTGTTAGCAGCAAATATACCGGGCACGGCGGCATGGGCTGCCGGACGCGCCCGCCCGGGGCTGGACTTCGCCGGCAAGCACCACATGCGGGCGGGCATCGTGCTGCTGGGCTTGAAGGTCAGCGTGGTCGATGTCCTCGACCTTGGCTGGTTTGCGCTCGTCCTGATTGCCGCCGTCGTGCACAGGTTCATCGCGATGGTGGCCGTGCGCTCGTTGCGCTTGGCTCCTGGTTCCTGATCGCACTGTTGGGCTTGGGCGCCGTCTTGCTCATGATTAGATAGCTGGGTGTCGAATCACAACTTGGCGCGCGCTGAAGCCGCCACCCGTTCAGCCCTGATCAGCACCCACAGCTACGATGTCTCCCTTGACGTCCGCCAAGCCGCCGATGCGGGCGTGCCAGGGTACACAAGCCGCAGCGTCATCAACTTTTCCGCACAGCCTGGTTCCTCCACGTTCCTGGATTTCATCCACGGTGGCGTACATAGCGTCTTCCTCAATGGAAAAGGGCTAGACGTCGCCGAGGTTGTGGACGGCGACAGGATCCACCTCAACAATCTCCAGGCCGAAAACCAGGTGACGGTCACCGGAACCGCGCTTTACAGCCGGTCCGGAGAGGGCATGCACCGCTTCGTCGATCCCGCCGACGGGCAGTGCTACCTCTACACGCAATACGAACCGGCGGACGCCCGCCGCGTCTTCGCGAACTTCGAACAGCCGGACCTGAAGGCCGAATTCACCTTCCACATCATGGCGCCTTCCGCCTGGCAGGTGGCATCCAACGGCGCCGAGCTCGACCGGACGCAACTGACGAGCGATCCGGCCACGAGCCGTTGGGACTTCGCCACCACCAAGCGGATGTCCACCTACATCACCACGGTCCTCGCCGGTCCCTATTTCCGCGCTACTGACCACTGGAGCAAGACGCTCGACGACGGAACCCGCCTTGAGGTTCCGCTGGCGCTCTATTGCCGCGCATCCATGCAAGAGTCCTTCGACGCCGCGGAGCTTTTCCGCCTGACGAAGAACGGCCTGGACTTCTTCAACGATCTCTTCGACTATCCGTACCCGTGGGGCAAGTACGATCAGGCGTTCGTGCCGGAGTACAACCTTGGTGCGATGGAGAATCCCGGCCTGGTCACCTTCACCGAGAAATACGTCTTCACCTCGCGGGCCACCGATGCCCAGTACCAGGCCCGCGCCAACACCCTCATGCACGAGATGGCCCACATGTGGTTCGGAGACCTCGTGACCATGACCTGGTGGGACGATCTCTGGCTCAAGGAATCCTTCGCCGACTACATGGGCACCCTAGGCGTGGACAAGGCCACGGACTGGGACAGCGCCTGGGTGAATTTCGCGAACAAGCGCAAGTCCTGGGCCTACGTGCAGGACCAGTTGCCCACGACCCACCCCATCGTGGCGGACATTCCCGACCTGGAAGCCGCCAAGCAGAACTTCGACGGCATTACCTACGCAAAGGGCGCTTCCGTCCTCAAACAGTTAGTGGCCTACGTCGGGTTCGAGGCGTTCATTGCCGGCTCGCGACGCTACTTCAAGGATCACGAGTACGGCAACACCTCACTGACCGACCTCCTCGAAGCCCTGGGCACGGCATCGGGCCGGGACCTTGGCACGTGGGCCCGGCAGTGGCTGCAGACCTCGGGGATCTCCACCATTGCGGCCGAAATCTCCGGGAACGGCGATGCCATGGAGGCAGTCTCCCTGCGCCAGGACTCCGTGGACCCCATTACGGGCAAGCAGGAACACCGCCCGCACAGGCTCAGGATCGGTCTCTATAACTTTCACGACGGCGGCCAATTGCTCCGCACCGACGGCATCGAGCTGGACGTCGAAGGCGCCGACACCGCGGTGGAGGAACTCGCGGGCAAGCCGCGCCCGGCCCTCCTTCTCGTCAACGACGACGACCTCAGCTATGCCAAGGTGCGCCTGGATGCGGAGTCGGAGGCAACGGTACGTTCCTCCTTGGACCGGCTCAGCGATCCGATGGCCCGGGCGTTGTGCTGGACAGCCCTGTGGGATTCAGCGCGCGACGCCGTTACCCCCGCGGCGCTGTACGTCGCCGCCGTCGAACGCTTCGCCCCTGCCGAGTCAGGAATCGGCGTCCTCCTGAACGTTCTGGGCAACGCGGTGACCGCCGTCGAGCGCTACGTCCCCGCTCCGCAACGGAAGGAGGTCCGGGAGAGCCTGATGGCGGCCAGCGCGATGCAGCTGCGGACTGCCGAACGGGGTTCCGACCAGCAGCTTGCTTGGGCAAGGACCCTGGCGGATTTGTCGCGCCATGACGGCGCGTATGTCGAGTTCTTCCGCGGTATTCTCTCCGGAAGCGTGATAGTGGATGGCCTGACGGTGGATGCGGATCTCCGGTGGAGCCTGTGGCAAGCACTGGCAGCCAACGGAGCGGCCACGCTATCGGAACTGGATGCCGAACTCGCCCTGGACCACACCGCGGCGGGACGCGAAGGCCATGCGGTGGCCGCAGCTGCCCGTCCGGATGCCGCCGTCAAGACGGCCGCATGGAATGCCGCAGTTAACGACACCGGGCTCTCCAACGAGATTCTGAGCGCGACAATCGCAGGTTTCTCTCTCGCCCCGTCCGGGCTCCTGGACGGCTTCACCGAACCGTACTTCGACTGCCTGGAGGATGTCTGGCAATCCCGGAGCATCGAGATCGGGGGCCGGATTGTCCGGGGCCTGTTCCCCGCAGCCCAGGATCTGCAGGCCGGGATGGCTCCGGCAGATCATCCGGTGCTTCGGCGCACGGACGATTGGCTTGGCGCCCACACGGAAGCTCCGCGGGCGCTCCGGCGCATCGTGATTGAGCAGCGCAGCCATTTGTTCCGCGCCCTGGCGGCCCAAGCCGCCAGCGCGTCGCAACAAGAAACCGTAGCGCCGTAGCCGGGCCGACTCAGTATCCGGCGATCCGGGGTTGACGAGCTGGCCTTGAACCAACGGGATCGCCGGCGTCGTCTTTAGATGCAAGCCCGGCGCTCCGCATGGGCCTTTCTTGAGGACGGTCACCATGAAGTTTCCTCGCCCCGTGCTTGCCGCAGCAGCGCTTGGCACCACCCTTTTGCTCGGGGGCTGCTTCGGCGGACAGCCGGCCGCTCCGGTGCCGGCCAGCCCACCGGCGAGCACCACGCCCGCCCCAAGCACGCCGTCACCTTCACTGAGCACCACCACCCCGACTCCCGCAACACCGTCGACGAGCCCGACGGCGACGCCAACCCCGCCGCCGGCGGTTTCGTCCCCGGCCCCGCCAGCAACGGTTCCGCCCGCCGTCGTTCCGCCTCCCCCGGCGCCGCCAGCTGTCGTCCCACCCCCGGCGCCGGCGCCACCCCACATGGTTCCGCCGCCCCCGCGGCACCCCAATGGCGGCGACCGCGACGGCGACGATAACGGCGGACCGGACGACGGCGATGGAAACCGGTAGCACGCCGCCACGCGACAGAATAAGGCGGTTCGCCGGGCTCTCCCTGGGGGTGGTTGCGATGATGACGGTGGCGGCTTGCAGTTCGGCTGTTCAAAGCCCTGGTTCCCGCACCGTTCACTCCGCGGAAGCACCGTTTGCGTGGTTCAAGCCAGCACCGGCCCCGGCTGGGTGGAAAACCATGGAACTTCCGGACGGCACGGGGGTCCTTTCAGTCCCACCCGATGCCAAGCCTGCGGAAAGCGATCCCGGCAGTGTGTCCGCGAATGTCTCGTCGTCAACGGGAGAGCTGCGGATATACCTCAACGCCGCGCCCCGGCAGGGCAGCGAGTCGCTGGACAATTGGAACACCTTCAGGCTCGATCACCTGGCGGACGAGAACTCCTCGTCACCCGGCAAAATCGCCGAGCGAACGGGAATGGCTTTCCGCGGAGGCACGGGTTCCTGCGTGGAGGACCGCTATGTGACCCACGTCGGCAACAACCGCTACCGTGAAATAGCTTGCCTCGTAGCGGGCAGCAAGGGCAGCAGCGTCCTCATCGTGGCGGCTCCCGACGATTCATGGCCGCTCTACGGTCCGGTCCTGGAACAGGCAGTGGATGCGTATCGGGCGGAGTAACTAGGGAACACGGTGCAGCCATTCTTCGGTACCGAACTTTGACTGCACCCGTTCCCGGGCTGTTCCCAGTTCGGCGTCGGTGATGCGGGATTCCGCGGCGCCGTAGCGCTCGGTGAAGACCTCCTGCATGGCTTTGATGATTTCCGTCCGCGCCAAGCCCGTTTGCCGGCGGAGTGGATCCACGCGCTTCTTTGCGCTGCGGGTGCCTTTGTCGGAAAGCTTTTCCTTGCCAATGCGCAGGACCTCGACCATCTTGTCGGCGTCGATGTCGTAGCTCATGGTGACGTGGTGCAGCATGCCGCCGTTGGCGAGTCGCTTTTGCGCGGCACCGCCGATCTTGCCCTGCTCGGTGGCGATGTCATTGAGCGGGACGTAGAACGCAGTAATGCCCAGTTTTTCCAGGGCAGCCATGACCCACGCGTCCAGGAACGCGTAGGAGTCGGCAAAGCTGATGCCATCCACGAGGCTCTGTGGCACATAGAGCGAATAGGTGATGCAGTTTCCGGCCTCCATGAACATCGCTCCCCCGCCGCTGATGCGGCGGACCACCGTGATCCCGTGGCGCGCGACGCCGTCGGGATCCACCTCGTTGCGGAAAGACTGGAAGCTGCCGATCACCACTGACGGCTCCTCCCAGTCCCAGAAGCGCAAAGTGGGGTTGCGGAGCCCGGCCCCGACCTGTTCCGTGAGGACCTCGTCCAGCGCCACGTTGAGATGCGTGGGAAGGACCGACGGCGGGATGACCTCCCACTGGTGGTCCGCCCACCCGCTGGCCTTAGACAGCGCCCTGCGGACAGCAACGGCGACGGCGTCGGCGGAAAAGCCGAACAGGACCGAGTCGGCAGGCAGCGCGGCGGTGACTGCCGCGGACATCTCGGCCGGCGTCGAACCTTCCGCAAGGCCCGTGAGCGCCCGGTTGATGTCCAGCAGGGCCTCGTCCGGTTCGAGGAAGAAGTCGCCGCTCAGCGAGACGTTCGAGAACCGCCCGTCCACGACGTCGAGGTCTACAACTACGAGTTTTCCGCCGGGGACCTTGTATTCGCCATGGAGCCGGGGTTCGCCATGTTGGAATGCCATGCTGGAAGTCATGGTTTCCATCCTGCCGGAAAACGCAAAAGCCCGCAGCCACCGATGATTCGGCGGGTGCGGGCTTTCACAGAAGCTTGGAGGTGAAGTTGATTACTTCTTGCCGCCGAAGCCCTTGAAGCGAGCGTTGAAGCGCTCGACGCGGCCTGCAGAGTCCATGATGCGCTGCTTGCCCGTGTAGAACGGGTGGGACTCCGAGGAGATTTCGACGTCGATGACCGGGTAGGTGTTGCCGTCTTCCCACTCGATGGTCTTGGAAGAAGACACGGTGGACTTGGTCAGGAACTTGACGCCGGAAGCCAGGTCGTTGAAAACAACAGCTTCGTACTTCGGGTGGATATCAGACTTCATAATGGGACCTTTTGTTCACGCAACTGGATTTTGCCAGCTGCCAGGTATGAATGGAGGTGGTCCGTTGCTTCCATTTGCAAATTTCAGCGGTCGGGCCAACAACCAATCATAGCGGAAGCGGCGGGGCCATACGAACCGAGGTCAGCCGCGGGGGCGGTCTCCTCATTGGCCGCGCCTGTCAGGAGTGCCTGCAAGTGTCCTGGCTAGTTTGCTTCCCTGTAGTCGTGGTGGACGTCGTCCGTCAGGGACTTTGCCTCGTGTGAGCGGAGTTCTGCTTTCGGCTTCCGCGTCTTCTGGATCTGTATTTCGTTGAGGATCAGAGGAATGAGCACAAAGAGCGGGAAGACGAGCCGCCCGAAGACAGGGAGGTCTTCGAGGAAGATCGCCCAGAACACTGCGAAGACGAATACAGCACTGTAGACGTACCGGAAGACAAGCATGTTTCTCCTGGTGCGTTATGCGCAGTCGCGGGCGTGCCCGACCGGGGCAGAGCCCCGGCTGTTGCTTGGCTCGCCCGTCTAGTGTTCGACGGGTGGGAACCGCGGGCTCGAGTTGGCGAAGAGACAGCAGACCCCAGCCAAAGAATCATGCTGCACTTTGTCGCAGAAGTCCGCATATGGAGCGGTGGATCCCACTTTAGCTGTACGAGGCCACGCCGACTTGCGCCGAGATCGCAATGGAGGGTCTGAGCGGCTAGCGCACCAGCTGGGTCTCCTCTTCCAAGTGGCCGAGCTTGTCCGGGTTTCGCATGGCGAAGATTCGTGCGATCCTGCCGTCCTCCACCACCAGGCTGATGAGTGACGGACCGCCTGCTTCGTCGTCGATCCGTATGCCGAGGCCGGCGTTGAGCCAGAGCAGAGCGATTCTCGGGTTGAGCGCGGCCTCTGGGAAGGACCGCAGCAGATTTGTTACCTTCTTCGCACCGTACACCGGCACCCGAACCGCCTGCGCGACGCCGCCGCCGTCGGCGATGAGTACGACGTCAGGCGCCAACACATCCATTAAGCCCTGCACATCCCCGGTGGTGACCGCCGCCAGGAACCGTTCGACGACTTCCTGCTGCTCGCTGCGGTCCACACGCATGCGGGGGCGGCGGGCGGCCACATGAGAGCGCGCACGGCTGACGATCTGGCGCACCGCGGCCGCTGACTTGCCCACGGCCTCGGCAATCTCCTCGTAGGGCACGTCGAAAACCTCCCGTAGTACGAAGACCGCCCGCTCCACAGGGGTGAGGGATTCGAGAACCGTGAGCATGGCGATCGAGACGCTTTCGGCCAGTTCCACGTCCTCGGCGACATCCGGCACGGTGAGCAGGGGCTCGGGCAGCCATTCCCCGACGTAATCCTCCCGCCGTCGTGACAGTGCGCGGAGGCGGTTGAGCGCCTGGCGGGTGACGATACGGGCGAAATAGGCCCGAGGGTGACGCACCTCCGCGCGGGCTCCGGTGCCCAGGTCAGACCATCGCAGCCAGGCCTCCTGCACCACGTCCTCGGCATCGGCGGCGGAGCCGAGCATTTCGTAGGCGACGGTGAAGAGCAGGCTGCGATGAGTGACGAAAAGGTCCAAGCTGTCGGTGGCGCCGGAGCTGCTCATGCCCGCCACGCTACCGCGCGCCGCTTCGTGCCGCGAGCGGCTTCAAGCCACAGGCATCCGCGAAACCCTCGGACTCAATGCCGAGGGCGACGTTGCCGCGGGTCGTGAGGTTGGCAAAGCCGATAACGCTGGTCAGCTCAACCAGGCCCGGTGAGCCGAGCTGCTCCAGCAGCCGGGCAGCGAGCTCGTCAGTGACCGTTACGGGGGTCGTGCTCATCGCTTCGGCATAGTCCAGCACGTCCCGCTCCAGGGGCGTGAAGACCCCGGAATCACGCCAGCGCGGGATCTGCTGTGCCTTTTCCAGGTCGAGGCCGTGGTTGTGGGCCATGAAGTAGTTGTAGTCCAGGCACCACGTGCAACCGATGAGTGAGGCCACGGCCATGTGCGCGTAGGACTTCAGCGACTCGTCACAGCTTTCTGCAGCTTCTGTCCGAAGCCCATGGATGCCTTGAGAACGGGCTGGTTGTGCCACATGACGCCCAACGATTCCGGGACTTTGCCCAACATCTTCGCGCTGAACTTCTTGATGAGTACGCCGTAGAAACCGGTGATCTCTGCGGCCGGGATCCTGCTGGTCATGACTCCTCCTGCGGGTCGGTTCTGGGTCCTATGACATGAAGACACCGCCCGCGCCCGATCTGTGACAGCGACGCCGACGTGCCGGAATGCCAAGGTCGCCGACGGTCGCGGCCTCCCGGC
Organism: Arthrobacter sp. KNU-44; assembly: GCF_051843155.1. Taxonomy (NCBI): domain Bacteria; kingdom Bacillati; phylum Actinomycetota; class Actinomycetes; order Micrococcales; family Micrococcaceae; genus Arthrobacter; species Arthrobacter sp. KNU-44. Next base: position 4,180,330 of record NZ_JBPXNG010000002.1, on the reverse strand, counting down.
AGACCAGGTAGGGAAGCTGCGCGCCCACCGGTGGGACCGGAACTTCTACGCAGCCGACTGATCGAAGGGCACCACAACAGGTCAGCATGCACTGTACAGTCAGTGCGTGCTGACCCGTCTCAGATTATCCTGCCGGCCATTGGTTACCTCGTCGCGTAGAACGCGACGGCCGACGACGCAGCAACGTTCAGCGAGTCGACGCCGTTCATCATCGGAATCGTCACTCGGGCATCAAGTAATTGATCTGTCTCGGGCTTCAGCCCGTCGCCTTCGGTTCCGAAAACCAGCACCAGGTTTTGATGATCCTGGGCCACCAGCTCATCCAAAGTGATGGCTCCCTCGCCCAGGGACATGCCTGCCACGAAGTAGCCCGCCTCTTTCAGCTGTTCGATGCTAGCTGGCCACGGGTCGATCCTCGTCCACGGCACCTGAAAAACTGTGCCCATACTGACCCTGATCGAGCGCCGGTACAACGGATCGGCACACTGAGGCGACACCAGCACGGCGTCGACGCCGATCGCTGCGGCTGACCTAAACACGGCTCCTACATTCGTATGATCGGTAAGGTCCTCAAGCACTGCGATCCTTGATCGCCTTCGCGCACGAACGCAATCGGCGAGAAGTTCCTCGAGAGGCACGGGCGCGGGCCGATGCATAGCCGCCATGGCACCCCGGTGCAAATGGAATCCCGTGATTTCCTCAAGCAAGGAAGCCTTGCCGATGTAGACCGGAACCTCCGGGAACTGTTGGAAAACGTCGTCGAGGTTTTCCAGCCATTTCTCCGCCAGGAAGAAGGATCGGGGCTGATGGCCGGCCGCGAGGGCGCGTCGCAGGACCCTGGACGATTCGGCGATGTACATGCCCTCCGCAGGCTCGCGGAGCTTGCGGAGGTGGACATCCGTCAGTTGTGTGTAGTCGGCAACGCGCGGGTCGTCGGCGGACTCAAGGTAGTGGAAAGTCACGGGTTCCTATTTCAACAAGTTGGCGATCATGAAGCCGAGCGCCACGATGCCGAGCGCGAAGATCACGATTCGCAGCGCAAGGGGCTTCAAGCGCCGTCCCACTTTGGAGCCCACCAGTCCGCCGATCAATGAACTGACCGCGATGACTGCCACCACCGGCCATTCGATCCGGCCAAAGGCAAACAGGAGGTAGGAGCATGCTGCCACCACGTTGACGGCCAGCACCAGGATGTTCTTCATGGCGTTGGCGTTCTGGATGGTGCCCGTCATGAAAACACCCAGAATGCCGACGAGCAGGATACCTTGGGCCGCCACGAAATAGCCGCCATAGACCCCGGCGAGGTACACCAACACCACGAGGATTACGGTGTGCCGCTTGTCGTGGATGGCGTGCTCCGGGTTGCCGGCCCTGTCCTGGACCCACCGTTGGAGCTTGGGCTGGAAGAGCACCATGAGCAGCGCGACCACGATCAGGATGGGAGCGGCGTAGTAGAAGACCTTCTCCGGGAGATGCAGCAGCAGCCACGCACCCGTGATGCCACCAAGCAGCGACGCCGGCAAGAGCCTGAGCAACTGCCGTCCCCTGCCCCGGAGTTCGTGACGATAGCCCCAGGCCCCAGTTACGTTGCCTGCCACGAGCCCCATGGCGTTGCTGATGGTCGCCGTGACAGGCGCATAGCCTAGGGCGATGAGGACCGGGAACGTCACCAGCGTTCCCGAGCCGACCACACTGTTGATGGTTCCGGCCCACAAGCCCGCGAAAAAGATCAGGATGCCGCTAAGGATCTCCACTGCTTCTCGCTGCCCCGGCCTAGCGGCGGGCGGTGGCCGTGTAGCGGCCGGAGTTTTCGGTCACGTCCAGGGGAAGGCCGAAGGTGTTGCTGAGGTGTTCTGCCGTGAGGACTTCTTCGATGGGTCCCGCGGCAACCACCCCGCCGTCGCGAAGCAGCATGGCGTGGGTGAACCCCGGAGGAACTTCCTCAAGGTGGTGCGTCACGAGAACCATGGCGGGAGCATCCTCGTCGCGGGCGAGCTCACCCAGTTTGTGGACGAGCTCTTCCCGTCCGCCGAGGTCGAGGCCGGCAGCCGGCTCGTCGAGCAGGAGCAGCTCAGGATCGGTCATGAGCGCCCGGGCGATCTGCACGCGCTTGCGCTCACCTTCGGAAAGCGAGGAGAAGGAGCGGTTCAGCAGAGGACCCATGCCCCATTCGTTGAGGAGGCCGAAGGCCCGGCGCTCGTCGTCGCGCTCGTATCCCTCACGCCAGCGGCCGGTCACGCCGTAGGCAGCGGTGACCACGACGTTCAGCACGTTTTCCTGCTCCGGGATCTGGGTGGCCAGGGCCGCGGAGGAAAGGCCGATGCGCGGACGGAGCTCAAAGACGTCCACCCGGCCCAGCGTTTCGTCAAGGATCCCGGCTTTCCCGCTCGTGGGATGCATGCGGGCGGCGGCGATCTGGAGCAGAGTGGTCTTGCCGGCACCGTTGGGACCGAGAATGACCCAGCGTTCGCCTTCATTGACCTGCCAGTCAACCTTGTCCAGCAGGGTCTTGGTACCTCGGACAACGCTGACGGAAGCCAATTCAAGAACATCACTCATAGGAGTAGACACTAGGACAAAAATAGGGGCGATAGATAACCGGAACTCCGGTCACACTGTTTGCGGGGCGCCTTGAATGAAACACGAGTTCGGGCGGCTGTTCCGCGCTCGCTAAGATTGCAGCCATGAGTTCGAACTTGACCGCGGTCAGCTATGGCGTGAATTTGTCCCTTTCGGAGCTTGAACACCTGCGAAAGGTGCTGTCCGGCTCGGGGGCTTCCTTAACGTCGGAGTCGCGCTCGGGGGACGATCGCTTTGGGGTCTACACCATTGGCCTGGCCGTTGACGGCGCTACCGTCGCCGACTTGTCGGGCCTCCGGCGCAGGGTCGCCGACGCCGCGGCGCCAGGCATGGACACGGCTATCGTCGCCGACGCGCTGCGTGACGCTTCACGGAAGCTGCTGATCATGGATGTGGACTCCACCCTGATCCAGCAGGAAGTCATCGAACTGCTGGCCGCGCACGCCGGCAAACGCGAGGAAGTCGCGGCCGTGACTGAGGCCGCGATGCGCGGCGAACTGGACTTCGCGCAAAGCCTCCACGCCCGGGTGGCGGTCCTCGCAGGCCTGCCGGCCACCGTCGTCGACGCCGTCCGTGCCGAGGTGCGCCTGAGCGAGGGCGCGGCGGAACTCGTGGCTGCTTTCAAGGCCGCCGGCCATGCGGTGGCGGTGGTGTCCGGCGGCTTCAACCAGATCCTGCGGCCCATCGCGAAGGAACTCGGGCTGGACTACTGGATCGCAAACGAACTTGAAATCGTTGATGGCTTCCTCACAGGCAAGGTCCTTGGCGACGTGATCGACCGCGCCGCCAAGGAGAAGTACCTTCGTGAGTGGGCAGCCGCCGAGGGAATCGACCTTGAGCACACCATCGCAGTGGGCGACGGCGCGAACGACCTCGACATGCTGGGCGCAGCGGGCATCGGTGTCGCGTTCAACGCCAAGCCTGCCGTCAGGGCGGTAGCTGATGCCGCCATCAACATGCCGTACCTGGACGCGGTCCGGCATATCGCCGGCGTTTAGGCGGGAATTCACGCGCAACGAAAAAGCGGCCGGGGCATTGCCCCGGCCGCTTTTTCGTGTTTGCAATCTAAAAAGCGCTCTTGCCGAAGTAGTCGGCGCCGCCGACGTACTCGGTGTGGCCGCTCTCCACGTCGGCAGTGACCATCTTTGCCACTTCGGCGGCGAATTCCTCCACCGAGTACAGCTTGCCGGCCTCGGCCCGGCGGGCTTCAATGGCTCCCGGGTTGGAGCGGTCCAGCAGGGTCGCCGTCACGGTGCCCTCAATCATGTCGCCGGAAACCACTACGAGCGAGATGCCCTTCTCGGCCAGGTTCGGGAGCAGTTCGCGCAACGCGACTTCGCCGGCGCGCTTGCTGCGGGCAACGGGCTCGTACTCAGGCATCGTGGGAACAGTCTCGACGAAGTGCGCCTGGTGGCTCGTGACGAAGACCACGCGGGAGCCTTCCGGCATCAGCGGAACAGCGGCATTGAGCATGTTGATCTGGGCATCACGGTTCAGCTTGAGGGCGTAGTCCTCCTCCATGCCGGATTCCATCCCGCCCGAAGCGTTGAGCACGAGGACGTTCAGCGAACCGAATTCCTCCATGGCCGCACTCGCCAGCGCCTGGACGCCTTCCTGCGTCGTCAGGTCAGCGCCGACGGCTACTGCACGGCCGCCGGCTGCCTGGATCTCGCCCACTACTTTGTTGGCCCGGGGGGCCTTTTGGCGGTAGTTGACGACGACGGCGGCGCCCTCGCCAGCCAGCATCTTGGCTACTTCAGCGCCGATGCCGCGTGAAGAACCGGTGACGATTGCCGTCTTGTTGTCCAGCAGTCCCATTCGTGCTCCTTTATTCAAAGCGTCCAACTTGTTCAAAACATCCAAGTTCTATTAGTCCCGAGTCAATCATGCCAGCGGGAACCCTGACCTAGTGGCCCATGCCCAGGCCGCCGTCCACGGGGATGACGGCACCGGAAATGTATGCGGCTTCGTCACTGGCAATCCAGCGGACCACGTTAGCGACCTCGGAAGCCTCGGCAAAGCGGCCCGCCGGAACGCTCGCCAAATACGCCTTCTGGGTGTCTTCGGGAAGCTCGGCGGTCATGTCCGTGTTGATGAAACCCGGTGCGACCACGTTGGCCGTGATGCCACGGCTGCCAAGTTCCCGTGTGAGGGAACGGGCGATGCCCACCATGCCCGCCTTCGAGGCCGAGTAGTTGATCTGTCCCGGGGCGCCGTAGAGGCCCGACACGGAGGAGATCAGCACAACCCGGCCCTTGCGCATGCGGATCATGCCTTTCGAGGCCCGTTTGATGACCCGGAAGGCACCTGTGAGGTTGGTGTCGATGACGGAAGTGAAGTCGTCCTCGCTCATGCGCAAAAGGAGCGTGTCCTTGGTGATGCCGGCGTTGGCTACCAAAACCTCCACGGGCCCGTGGGCAGCCTCGACTTCCTTGAACGCCGCGTCAAGCGAGGCCTCGTCCGTCACATCGGCCTTGACCCCAAGGATGCCCTCAGGGAGGGGCGTTTCGCTGCGGTACGTCACGGCGACCTTGTCGCCGTTGGCGAGGAATGACTCTGCGATCGCCAGGCCGATGCCCCGGTTTCCGCCCGTGATGAGGACACTGCGGGCGGTTGATACTGCTTCAGACATGCTGCTCTCCAGAGTTCCGCGACAGGACTGTGCCGCTTGAAAGTGGGTGATTTCCTGCATCGATCTTAGCCGCCGGGTGCCCCTGGCCGCGGGCAGCTGCGCCCGGCGCGGTTTGGGAGGCCCGTTCCGGAGTGAGAGAATTGAGGGAAGCCGTTGGAGCGTGATGAATCAGCCGTGACAAGAGATAACAGTCCCCTGCAGGCGCCCGGGGACCCGGACGCCGTTTCAGGTGACCCCGTGGTGCACAGCATTACCGACGCCGCTGCCGCCCACTCGGACGACATGCGCGAACGAATGATCAAGTACGCCTTGGCGATGGGTATCCGCTTGGTGTGCCTGTTGCTCATTTTCGTGGTGGATGGCTGGTTCAAGATCATCGCGGTAGCAGGGGCCGTGTTCCTGCCTTGGATTGCCGTAGTGATCGCCAATGGCAGCGACAAGGCCGAAGTCCATAGCGACGCCTTGCTGGACTACGTCCCGGCCGTCGAGCTGGAAGCGTCACCAGCTGCAGAAGGGGAGCCCGCCGAGGCGCCCGCCACCGTGTTGGAAGGCGAACTCATCGACGACAACGACTCCACGCATCAGGACGCCTCCCGCCCGGAACCAGATGACAACACCGGCGCCAGCAAGCGCCAATATCCACTCGACGGGGAAGAGCAGGCGGCGTCATGAATATCTTCACTATGGGCGGCCTTGGGCTGGAGAATGAGCAGCATGCCGGCCAGGGCGAGACGCCTCCGGCTGTCTGCTCACGCAAGGCATGCCGCGCCGAAGCTACGTGGCAGCTCTTGTGGAACAATCCGCGCATCCACCCTCCCGAGCGCCGCAAGGTGTGGCTGTCCTGCGAGGAGCACCGGGCATGGTTGGAAGACTACCTGCAGACCCGCGATCTTTGGAAAGAGACCATACCGTTCGCGAAGACCACTGAATCAGGCGAGGCCCGCTGAATGTACCGCTTTCTTTTTTCCAGCAAGTGGCTGGGCTATTTCGTCCTGGCCCTGATCTTCGCCACCGGCTGCGTTTTACTGGGCCGCTGGCAAATGGACCGCAGGGCCGAAACGCTGGCCGAGATCAACCGCGTTGTCACCAACTACTCGGCCACTCCCCTTCCCTTCTCCGCCGCCAAGGCGGAGTTCCAGTCCCTGGACCCCGAACGGGAATGGGCACAAGTCGAGCTTCACGGCAGGTATGACATTTCGGGTCAACGCGTCGTCCGTAACCGCCCCCTCAACGGCCAGCCGGGGTACGAAGTAGTGGTCCCGTTCCGATTGTCGAGCGGCGAAGCGGTAGTGATTGACCGCGGATGGTTGCCCATCGGAAACAAGACTCCCGGCCACCCCGACAGCATCCCGGCCCCGCCGGCCGGCGAGGTGACCGTCGTCGCCCGCCTGAAGGCCTCTGAACCGGATCTGGGCCGCGGCGCCGTGGACGGCCAGCTGGCATCCATCGATCTTCCTTCCTTTGCCACGGAGCTTGGTTATCCCATCATGACCGGCGCCTACGGGCAGCTCGCCACTGAGTCGCCCGCCGTCCAGGCGATGCCCGCGCCGTTCGCCAAGCCGGCAACGGACGAGGGCACGCACCTCTCCTACTCTTTGCAGTGGTTCGCCTTCGGCGTGCTGATGTTCGTCGGTTTCGGCTACGCAGCCAGGCAGCAGGCCCGCAATGCCCGGATTGATGCCGAGGACGAGGAAGAAGAAATCAGCGCGATGCCTCGTCGCAAGGCACCCGCGCCACGGAAATCAAAGCGGCCAACGGCCGAAGAAGAGGAAGACGCCATCCTGGATGCACAAGGCTACTGAAACGATCCCGGCCCCCGTGCTGAATGTTAAGTCAGCCCTGACCGCGGCCGGTGCGCAAGACACCGTGCGCACCTTCGACGACAATGTCCCCACCGCCGCTGCGGCTGCTTCCTTGCTGGGTTGCGATATTGCGGCCATCGCCAACAGCCTGGTCTTCGAACTCAACGGTGCTCCCCTGTTGATTCTCGCGAGCGGGGCCGCGAAGGTGGACACCGCCTTGGTAGCGGCGTCCTTGGGGACAGCCAGGATCCGCAGAGCCAGCCCGGACTTCGTCTTGGAACACACCGGTCAGGCCGTAGGTGGCGTAGCTCCCCTCGGACACCCGCAGCCCATAAGAACGATCCTCGACATTTCGCTCCAGGAGCATCCTCTGCTTTGGGCAGGCGCGGGTGACCATAACTCGATGTTCTCCATCAGTTACAGCGAACTCCAGCGGATTACGGCCGCCCAGCCCCTCAAGGTCCGCTGAATCGGTGGTCCACCGGGTCATTGATCCGGCCTGGGGCTAGGCTGGTGAGCATGGCTGAATACACCTACGTCACGTACATCGAAGGCACCCCGGACCAGATTTGGACGGCACTGACGGACGCAGCCCAAAGCGCCGAGTACTGGGGCCACGCGAATGTCTCGGACTGGAAGGCAGGTTCGCGCTGGGAACACCAGCGCACGGACGGCTCCGGAACCGCGGACGTCGTGGGGACCATCCTGGAAGCAACGCCGCCGTCGCGCCTCGTGAACACGTGGGAGGATCCCGCGGTTCCAGCAGTGGTGAAGCCCGACGTGGTCACCTTCACCATCGAGTCACATGACGGAATCGCGAGGCTGACGGTCCATCACAGGAACATCGCCGACGATGAACAATTGGCGATTGCAGGCCGCGGCTGGTCTGCGGTCATGTCCAATCTGAAAAGCTACATAGAACTAGGCCGTCCACTTGCCTCTGTGCCGTGGGAAATGCCTTGACCGGGTGGGAAATATCCTGACGGCGTCGACATGCCCGGACCCTCAGCCCTAAGCGAGGGTGATGAGGTCCAGGTAGTCTTCGTTCCAGTGGTCCTCGACGCCGTCCGGGAGCAGGACCACGCGTTCCGGGTTCAGCGCCTGCACGGCGCCTTCATCGTGGCTGACGAGCACGACGGCGCCGGAATAGTTTCGCAGTGCGCCAAGGATCTCGGCACGACTGGCGGGGTCTAGGTTGTTGGTAGGTTCGTCCAGGAGCAGCACGTTGGCGCTCGAGGCCACGATCGTGGCGAGGGCCAGTCGCGTCTTCTCACCACCGGAAAGCACACCCGCCGGCTTATCGACGTCGTCACCCGAGAACAGGAACGACCCCAGGATCCCGCGGACCTCTGCGTCTTTCATGTCCGGAGCGGATGAACGCATATTCTCCAGGACGGTGCGGTCGTGGTCCAGGGTTTCGTGTTCCTGCGCGTAGTAGCCCACTTTGAGCCCGTGGCCAGGCACGATGTCGCCGGTGTCCGGCTTGTCCACGCCGGCGAGCATCCGCAGGAGGGTGGTCTTGCCTGCACCGTTGAGGCCCAGGATGACCACCTTGGAGCCACGGTCGATTGCCAGGTCCACGTCGGTGAAGATTTCCAGTGAGCCGTAGGACTTGCTCAAACCCTCTGCCGTGAGCGGAGTCTTGCCGCAGGGAGCGGGATCCGGGAACCGCAAGGCTGCCACGCGGTCATTCTCGCGGACGGCTTCCAGGCCGCCAAGCAGGCGTTCGGCACGCTTCGCCATGTTCTGGGCAGCGACGGCCTTGGTGGCCTTGGCACGCATCTTGTTTGCCTGGTCCATGAGGACCTGGGCCTTCTTTTCGGCATTGGCGCGTTCGCGCTTGCGGGCGCGCTCGTCGGTTTCGCGCTGTTGCAAGTAGCGCTTCCAACCCATGTTGTAGAAGTCGATCTGCGCTCTGTTGGCGTCCAGGTGGTAAACCTTGTTGACCGTGGCTTCGAGGAGTTCCACGTCGTGGCTGATCACAATCAGCCCGCCTTGGTGGCTCTTCAGGAAGTCGCGGAGCCAGGTGATCGAGTCCGCATCGAGGTGGTTGGTGGGTTCGTCCAGGAGGAGGGTCTCGGCGTCCGAGTAGAGGATCCGTGCCAGCTCCACGCGGCGGCGCTGCCCACCGGAGAGCGTCTTGAGCGGTTGGTTCAGGAGCCGCTCGGGAAGGGCCAGGTTGGAGGAAATGGCTGCGGCTTCGGCCTCGGCGGCATAGCCGCCTCCTGCGAGGAACTCGGTTTCCAGGCGGTCGTAGCGGTTCATGGCTTTGCGCTGGACCGTGGCGTCTTCGCTGGACATGTCTGTTTGGGCCTGCTTCAACTTGCCCACCACGACGTCCAGGCCGCGGGCGGAAAGGATGCGGTCGCGTGCCAGCTGCTCCATGTCCGGGGTCCGCGGATCCTGGGGCAAGTAGCCGATCTCACCACTGCGGGCAACTTTGCCGGCCGCGGGCAGTCCCTCACCGGCAAGGACGCGTGTGAGGGTCGTCTTGCCTGCACCGTTCCGGCCCACCAGCCCGATTTTGTCCCCCTTGTCCACGCGGAAGCTCACCTGGTCCATGAGCAGGCGGGCGCCGGCGCGCAGTTCGAGTTCCTGGACGGTAATCAATTCGGGGGATGCCTTTCAATGGGGAACACCCGCAGCACCGGAAGTCAAGGCGCGGCTGAAGTGGAGGGGCCGAACAAACGGCCTTTACAATTCTACCGCCCACCAGCTCGCTCGTTCGCCAGCGCCAGGGTGCCCGTGGATGGTCCCGGAATAGTAAGTACGCTTGCTACTATTTTCGGCGCGTGGTTAGGTGAAGGTAGGACGATTGCAAGGGAGACTCTCAATGAGCAGTGCAACAGGATCCGATGGTAAACACGTCCGGGCTGACGGGGGCCAGGATGAAATCCCGTACGCCGCCGAACCACGGCGGGACCGGGTGGACGATGTACATGGAAATGGCCCCGCCTACGCTGATGACAGCTACGTCGGCAACACGAGCAGCTATCCCGTGGTTTCCCCCGCTTCAGACCCAAACGCCGCCACCCGTGAGACCGTCATCGCCCGCGAAAAGGAGCAGTTCGGCGGAATCAAGATCGGCTCGGCCTTCTTCGGCTGGCTGACCGCCACGGGTATGGCCGTGCTGCTGGTCGCCCTCGTGGCGGCGGCTGGGATCGCTGTCGGACTCGCGAACAACGCGAATGTCAGTGACGCAGCGAACCTGGCATCATCACAGCCCGTCGGCGTTGCTGGGATTATCGCGCTCTTGGTGATCCTGTTCCTCTCCTACTATTGCGGCGGCTACGTTGCCGGACGCATGGCCCGGTTCAACGGCATCAGGCAGGGGTTCATGGTCTGGTTTTGGGCAATTATCGTCGCCGTGCTGGTGGCGTTGCTGGGCTTGTTCGCCGGACCGCGGTTCAATATCCTCGCCACCGTGAACAGTTTCCCGAGGATTCCGGTGAATGAGGGACAGATGAGCACCATCGGCATCATCGCCGCCCTCGTAGTGGCAGCAGTGACCCTCATCGCCGCGGCATTGGGCGGACTGGCCGGCATGCATTACCACCGCAGGGTGGACCGTGCGGGCTTCACCCCACCAGCAGAGGACGTCGAGGCTTAGGCAAGGCGGCTCCGGCCGCCAACAGCGCCGCTCTTTGTACCTTGGCCCTAAGGCCTTGCCGTGCTGCTCGTGGACACCCTACAAAATTCCGGGTCAGGCTGCTCTGTAGTGTCGGACTCAGGGGATTCATTCCGCCCCAGGCACAGACAGGACCCACCATGAGCAGCACCGAAACCGCATCCACGCGACGAACCTCTCCCCGCGCCCGATGGACGTCCACGGACATCGGCCTCATCGCCGTCTTCGCGGCCCTCGTGGCCGCCTCAACGCTGATTCCAGGCATTCCGGTCGGCGCCTTGGGCGTACCGATCACCCTGCAGACCCTCACCGTCGTCCTAACCGGCCTCGTGCTAGGCGGCGGGCGGGCTTTTGCCGCCGTCGGGCTTTACACCCTGCTCGGTTTCGCGGGACTGCCGATCTTCAGCGGGGGCCGGAGCGGGCTCGGTATCCTGGCAACACCGTCGGCCGGCTACATCATCGCTTTTCCCTTGGCGGCGGCCCTCACCGGCTGGTTGGCGGCGATCGTGATCCGCAAGACCGTCAAGTACCGCGCCGTCTTCCTTTTTGCCGCAGCCATGATCAGCACCATCGTCCTCATTCACGGCCTCGGAGTGCTTGGCTTCATGGTCAATGGCAAGTTCGACTTCGCCAAGGCGTTCCTGGCCGACCTTCCCTACTACCCCGGGGACACTATCAAGAACGTTCTTGCTGCGATCATCGCCGTCTCGCTCCACAAGGCCTTCCCGGACATCCTGGTCCGCCGCGTCAAATAGAGCGGGAACAATCAGTTCATGAACACCATCATTCTGAGCGACGTCTCAGTGCGCGTAGCCGTCGATGGCAGCGCGGAGCCCAAGACTTTGCTGCAAGGCATCTCGTTGGAACTCACAGAGCAACGCATTGCGGTCATCGGGGCCAACGGGTCTGGAAAGTCCACCCTGCTGCGCTTGCTCAACGGCTTGGTGGCTCCCAGCGAAGGTACCGTCAGCGTCAACGGCGCCGACAGCTCGCGGGACGTTCGCAAGGTCCGCAGCCAGGTGGGTTTCGTCTTCACCGATCCCCTGTCGCAGCTGGTCATGCCAACGGGGCGGGAAGACGTTGAACTCTCCTTGCGCCGTTCCATCAAGAATTCCAAAGAGCGTGCCGCCCGGGCAGAAGCTGTCCTGCAACGGTTCGGGATCCTGGACCTCGCGGATCAGAGTATTTACGAGCTTTCGGGCGGTGAACGCCAGTTGCTCGCCCTCGCGGTCGTCCTCGCGGTGGATCCCGCCGTGCTGGTCCTCGACGAGCCTTCAACGTTGCTGGACCTGCGCAACCGGGAGCTGCTCAGGCGGACGCTTGCGGGCCTCGAGCAGCAGATCATCATGTCCACCCACGATCTCGATCTCGCCCTCGAAGCGGACCGCGCCTTGGTGGTGGACGGCGGCCGGATAGTGTTCGACGGCGGAGCAGCCGTCGCGGTCGAACGCTACCGCGCGCTTTGCGCCGCTGAATCCACTCAAGCCAAGGTGCAGGCGACGTGAGGGGCCGCGGGGTCCTGATCCCCAACTATGTGCGGGGCAACTCGATTGTGCACCGCACGCCGCTGTGGCTCAAGTTCCTTCTCGTTGCCGGCTGCGGCCTGGCATCGTTCCTGATTGTCGATTGGCTTCTCTCGGCCGCGGTCCTTGCCGTGATGTGCGGACTTTTCCTGCTGAGCGGCGCGGGACTCAAACGCCTCGCGCGTTCCGTGTGGCTCGTGACGCCCATCCTCGTTGCGATCGGCGCCTTCCAATGGTGGCAGCTGGGCGGCCCCGTTGCCGCGCGGATCGTGCTCAATGTGCTGGTCTGCGTGGTCGCGGCGTCGGTACTGACGGTCACGACTCCGGTGCAGGCACTGCTGGACGGGGTGGTTGCCCTGTCCAGGCCCTTCCAGCGTTTCGGGGCGGACCCTGAGCGCTTCGCGCTGACCATCGCCATCATGCTGCGCAGCCTTCCATTCATTGCCGGCGCATTCTCGGATGTCCGTGACTCGGCCCGGGCGCGTGGCCTGGAACGCAATCCCCGAGCCTTGGTCTTGCCGGTTTTCATCACCACGGTTGCCTATGCGCGGCAGACCGGCGACGCCCTGGCCGCGCGCGGCCTTGGCGAGCCCGGCGACTAGTCCGGGTCAAGCCTCCTGCAGCTGCGAGTACCGGAACATTGCCGCCGTGCCCATTCCACCTGCGATGCTGATCATCGCCAGCGCCAGGCTCTCCCGGCCCGGCTGCTCTTCGGCCATCCTGCGGGCCTGGGCCAGCAGCCGCGTCACCAGGACAGCCCCCGACGCACCGTAGGCGTGTCCCAAGGCCAGCGCTCCGCCGTCGAGGTTCGCCCGTGCCGGTTCCACACCCAACGCGTCAAGGCAAGCAAGGGTCTGCGAAGCGAATGCCTCGTTGAATTCCACGAGGTCCAGTTCCCCGGGCTCCAGATCAAGCTCGGCCAGCAACCGTTTCGCCGCCACTGAAGCTCCGATGCCCAGCAGTTCCGGGTCCACGCCTGCTGTGTCGCAGCCCAGGACGAGCAATCCGTCGGCGGCACCAAGTTCCCGTGCCCGCTCCAGCGAGGTGATCACGACGGCGGAGGCCGCGTCAGCGTCGAAGCACGAGTTTCCGGCTGTCACAGTTCCGCCCGTTACGAATGCGGGCGGGAAGCGGGCCATGAGTCCGGCCTTCAGGGATGCCCGGGGTCCGTCATCCGCCTGTAGCACGGCGCCCCCGGCTTCCAGGGGAACAATTTCCGGGGCGAACGCGCCCGCGGCAGTGGCTGCGACCGCCCGCTGGTGACTGCGCAGGGCGAACTCGTCCTGCTGTTCGCGGCTGATGCCGCACTCGAGTGCCACGTTCTCGGCGGCCACGCCCATGTCCGGGTCCCCGAACTCGGGCGGTACAAAGGTGGCCCGGGTGTAGAAGTCCGGCTCGCCGTCGGAGTCTGGATTTCGCCTGGCACGCAGCGGGGCAGTGCTGATACTCTCCACTCCTCCGGCCAGGTAGATGCCATTGCCGCCCGCGGCCACGAGCCGGGACGCCAGGGCAATGGCGTCGAGTCCGGAACCGCACTGCCGGTCCACGGTCAGTCCGGGGACCCCCACGGGCAGTCCCGCGTGCAGTGCGGCATACCGGGCCAGGTTTCCGCCTCCGCCCACCGCATTGCCGATCACGACGTCGCTGACGTCGGAACCGGCAACACCCGTGGCTGTCAGGAGTGAACGGAGGACAGGAGAGAGGAGTTCTTCGGCGCGAAGCGACTGCAATTGTCCGTTGGCGCGGCAAATAGGAGTCCGCAGGGCGGCAATGATCACCGGTTGGCGCGAAGGGTCCAACCCGATGCCCGGCTCGCGGCTAGGCAAGGGGTTTCACCCGCGGATCGTTGTTCTCAATCCAGTCGAGCAACATCTGGCGGCTGACCTTCCCTCGGTCGGTCACGGGCAATTCGGACAGCGTGAAATACCGCTGGGGTCGCTTGTCCCGCGCGAGCAAACCGTCCAGGCCGGTCTTCACTTGGGTTGCCGTCACCGAACCGTAGGCGGGCACGATTCCTGCGACAACTTTCTGGCCGCGGACTTCGTCGGGCATTCCGGCCGCAAGGGCAGCGGAGACCCCGGGGACCGATGCCAAGGCGAGCTCCACTTCGTGAGGATAGACGTTCCTCCCGGAAGTGATGATCATGTCGGACCGACGGCCGAGGATATGCAAGACACCGGAGTCCACATAGCCCTGGTCCCCCACGGTGTACCAACCGTCAAAGCACCGCAGCGCCTGGCCGTCGTCGCCCCACAAATACCCGTTGCTGACCATGCCGGAGCGGACACAGATGTTCCCGTCGGCCCCTTCGGGCCGCTCCGCGCCGTCGTCGTCCAGTATCTTGAGTTCGACGCCGGGAAACGGTCCGCCGATTCCCGTGCCGCCGACGTCGAGCGGTTCACCGGCGGCAAGGCGCGTTCCGGAAACGAAGCTCAGCTCGGACGCACCGTAATACTCGAAAATGGCCGCATTGGGCGCCCACCGTCTGGCGGCCTCAAGGGTCCGGGCGTCCAGCTTCGAACCTGCGCAGATGATGCTTCGCACCCCCGATGCGTCCACGCCTCCCGCCAGTCCGCGCTCGCTCAACAGGCGCAGCATGGTGGGCACGAGGACCAGGCGAGTGACGCCGTCGTAACTGATGGCTGCGTGGACATCTCCGACGTCGAAGGTCTCCATGGTGTGGAAGGCCGCCCCGGCGTACAGGCATTCTGACAGGGCGTATAGGTTCAGGCTCGCGGCCAGCGGCCCGGGCGCGAGGGTTCTGTCCTCCGGTGTCAGACCGAAGAATTCGATCGAGGCGTCAAACGAAACCTGCCACGAACGCCGTGAACGGGTGAAGGCCTTGGGAACGGACGTGGTTCCGGACGTCAGGCCGATCAGGAACGTGGTGTCCCCATGGCCGTCGGCCAGCTCGTCGCCTATGGCGGGCAGGAGGCCGGTGGCGGGCCCGGCTTCTCCGATCCTCTGGGTGACCTCATCGATCATGGCTTGCGGCCACAACGGGTCGAGCACGGCGCAGCGCCGCTCGCCGGCCACGGCGGCCGTGTACGCCACCACGAAGTCCAGGGAATTGGGCTCGGCAAGTACCGTCGTCGCGGCCGTCTCCCCCAGGCTCAAGGTTGCGGCGTCCCGAAGGTCAGCCCAGTTGAGCCGCTTGCCGCCAACGACGACGGCCGTGTCGTCGGGGCGTTCATCGGCCCAGAGCTGAAGTTTGTCCAGAAAAGGCATCATCGAATTTTAGCGCGCACCGCACGCCCAGCACCTTCTGTGACGCCTATCTCTCCGATAGTGCATTTTCGGGGCGCCAAATCGGCAATATCTCAGCGTACGACGACGGCCGGCCACCTTCGCTGGAAGGTGACCGGCCGTCGTAAGTAGGGGCCTCCGCCGCCGAGGGTTCCCTGGCCGAAGCGAAGCGAGGCTAGGGAGGCGGTGGGGAATCCTAGATGTTGAAGCCGAGGGCCCGCATCTGGTCCTTGCCGTCGTCCGTGATCCGCTCGGGACCCCATGGCGGCATCCATACCCAGTTGAGGCGCCAGTCGTCGACGATGCCGTCGAGCGACTGGCCGACCTGCTCTTCGAGGACATCCGTCAGCGGACAGGCCGCGGTCGTCAACGTCATGTCGATGAGCAGAGCCCCGTCGTCTTCCGAGTACTTCAGACCGTAGAGCAGCCCAAGGTCCACCACGTTGACACCGAGTTCCGGGTCAATGACATCCTTGAGCGCCTCCTCGACGTCCTCGAGGCTGGTGCGAGCCGCGTTGATTTCGGTCATGGCGGGAGTCCTAACTAGGCCTGTGCTGCTGCGGCAGCAGCAATGGTGGCTGCGCCGGCGCCCGTGGCGTAACGGTCGTAGCCTTCTTCTTCGAGGCGGTCGGCCAATTCAGGGCCGCCCTCTTCGACGACCTGGCCATCAACAAACACGTGGACGAAGTCCGGCTTGATGTAGCGCAGGATACGGGTGTAGTGCGTGATGAGCAAGGTACCCATGTTGCCCGTGGCGTGGGCGCGGTTGACGCCCTCGGAGACGACCTTGAGCGCGTCGACGTCCAGGCCGGAGTCGGTCTCGTCAAGCACGGCGAACTTCGGCTTGAAGAGTTCGAGCTGGAGGATCTCCACGCGCTTCTTCTCGCCGCCGGAGAAGCCCTCGTTGACATTACGCTGTGCGAAGTCGGCGTCGATGCGGAGGAGCTGCATGGCCGCCTTGACGTCCTTGGTCCAGGTGCGGAGGGCAGGTGCTACGCCATCGATTGCCGTTTTGGCGGTGCGCAGGAAGTTGGTCATGGTGACACCCGGAACCTCTACGGGGTACTGCATGGCCAGGAAGACGCCTGCACGGGCACGCTGGTCAACGCTCATGGCCAATACGTCTTCGCCGTCGAGAGTAATGGTGCCCCTCGTGACGTTGTAGCGCGGGTGGCCGGCGATGGTGGACGCCAAGGTAGACTTGCCCGAACCGTTGGGGCCCATGATTGCGTGGGTCTCGCCGGTCTTGATGGTCAGGCTGACGCCCTTCAGGATCTCTTTGGTGCCCTGCTCCGTCTCGATGCTGACGTGCAGGTCCTTGATCTCAAGAGTAGACATGCTCTTCTTTCTTTCGTAAGTCTTTAGGCACTTGGCGCTCAGTAGTTCTGTACTGAGGCGCCGTTCACAACGTTGGTCACGTCCACGTAGACGTCATCACCGTCGAGGGTGACGGCGAAGACCGGGACGGGGTCATAGGCAGGGAGCTGCAAGGGCTGTCCGGTGCGGAGATCGAACTGGGAGCCGTGGCCCCAGCATTCGATCGCGCAGCCTTCGATTTCACCCTCGGCGAGAGAAATGTCCGCATGCGAGCAGGTGTCGCCGATGGCGTGGATCTGTCCCATCGAGTCCTTGACGATGGCTACGGGGTAGTCATCGATCAGGATGCGCAGCGCCTGCTTGACCTGGATCTCGTTGGCGTTGCATACCAGTTCGCCTTGTGGCTGTTCGCTCATAGTCTGTTTTCCCTGCTTGGCTTGAATTAGTTGTCGCTCGCGGCAAGCTCGCGCTCAACAGCTTCGGTGAGGCGCTCTTCGAGTGCCGGTACCTTGATCTGCTGGATGATCTCGTTGAGGAAGCCACGGACCACCAAACGGCGGGCGACGTCCTCCGGGATGCCGCGTGCCATGAGGTAGAACAAGTGCTCGTCATCGAAGCGGCCGGTGGCGCTGGCGTGGCCGGCACCCTCGATCAGGCCGGTTTCGATTTCGAGGTTCGGCACGGAGTCCGCGCGTGCACCGTCGGTGAGGACCAGGTTGCGGTTGGCCTCGTAAGAGTCGGTGCCTTCTGCTTCCTTGCGGATCAGGACGTCGCCCACCCACACGGTGTGTGCGTTGCGGCCCTGCAGGGCACCCTTGTACAGCACGCGGGACTTGCAGTTGGCCACGGCGTGGTCCACGAAAAGCCGCTGCTCGAGGTGCTGGCCGGCGTCGGCGAAGTACAAGCCGAACATCTCGGCTTCCGCGCCCGGCCCGGTGAAGCGCGTGGACGGAGTCATGCGCACGACGTCGCCGCCGAGGCTGACTACGATGTGCTTGAACTTGGCGTCACGGCCCAGCTTGGCTTGCTGCGAAGAGGCGTGAACGGCGTCGTCGTTCCACTCCTGGAGCGAGATGACCGTCAGGTCCGCGCCGTCTTCGACGAGGATTTCGACGTTCTCCGAAACGATCGCACTGCCCTGGTGGTCCAGGACGATCCGGGACTTGGAGAAGCGGCCTGCCACGATCACGATGTGCTGGGCGGAAGCTTCAGCGGAGGTGCCGGTCAGCAGGACGGACACTTCGCCGTCGAGCTGGAGCTCGGCGGGCACCGTGATGACGGTGGCCTCGGTGAAGTTCTCCCAGGCATTCGCGGACACGCGGTCCTCCGGAATGGCTGCCGAGCCGATGCGCTTGTCGTCCCGCCCCACGGTCTCGACGACGACGCCCTCCGGGGCGGTAACGGCGACGGACGGTGCCGAACCGGAGAGGACCTCGTTGTGAAGGCCGCGAAGCCGCTTGAGCGGGGTGAAGCGCCAGTCTTCTTCCAACCCGGTGAGGGGCTTGAAGTCAGCCAGCTTGTACGAGGTCAGACGACCTGCGCGCGAACTGTCCGGAATTCCGACGCCGCCGCCGTGGGAGTGGCTCTTGGCCGAGGCGCCCGCGAGCGGTCCGGCCGAAGGCGCCTGTTCCGACGTCTTTTCCGAGGTGGAAGACGTGTTGGTACCGGTGTTGACCGGTGAGAGGTTCTCGCCCTCTTCGGTGAATCCGTCGATAAACGGCTTGGCTGATGGCGCGCCGATGCGGGCCTTTTCAGTAGTGATTTCAGTCATTGCTAACCGACGGATCCTTCCATCTGCAGTTCAATCAGGCGGTTGAGTTCAAGGGCGTATTCCATTGGCAACTCACGGGCAATCGGCTCAATAAAGCCGCGCACGATCATGGCCATGGCCTCGTCCTCGGGCATACCGCGAGACATCAGATAGAAGAGCTGCTCCTCACTGACTCGGGAAACGGTGGCCTCGTGACCCATCACCACGTCATCCTCGCGGATGTCGATGTAGGGATAGGTGTCGGAACGGGAAATGGTGTCTACCAACAAAGCATCGCAACGCACGGTGTTGGCGGAGTGCTTGGCGCCTTCGCGGACCTGGACCAGGCCGCGGTAGGCTGCACGACCGCCGCCGCGGGCCACGGACTTGGAAATGATCGAGCTCTTGGTGTTCGGCGCGATGTGGACCATCTTCGAGCCGGTGTCCTGGTGCTGGCCTTCGCCGGCGAAGGCGATGGACAAGGTCTCACCCTTGGCGTGCTCGCCGACGAGGTAGACGGCCGGGTACTTCATGGTCACCTTGGAGCCGATGTTGCCATCGATCCATTCCATGGTGGCGCCTTCTTCGCAGATGGCGCGCTTGGTAACCAGGTTGTACACGTTGGTGGACCAGTTCTGGATGGTCGTGTAACGGACGCGGGCGCCCTTCTTCACGATGATTTCCACCACGGCGGAGTGCAGGGAGTCCGAAGTGTAGATCGGAGCGGTGCAGCCTTCGATGTAGTGGACGTAGGAGTCCTCGTCCGCGATGATCAGGGTGCGCTCGAACTGGCCCATGTTCTCGGTGTTGATGCGGAAGTAGGCCTGCAGCGGGATGTCAACGTGGACGCCCTTGGGGACGTACACGAAGGAACCGCCGGACCACACGGCCGTGTTCAGCGACGCGAACTTGTTGTCGCCCACCGGAATGATGGTGCCGAAATACTCCTGGAAGATCTCCGGGTGCTCGCGGAGCGCGGTGTCGGTGTCCAGGAAGATCACGCCCTGGGCTTCCAGGTCCTCGCGGATCTGGTGGTACACGACCTCGGACTCGTACTGCGCGGCCACGCCGGACACGAGGCGGCTGCGCTCGGCTTCCGGGATACCCAGCTTCTCGTAGGTGTTGCGGATGTCCTCCGGGAGGTCTTCCCACGTGGCAGCCTGCTTCTCCGTGGAGCGCACGAAGTACTTGATGTTGTCGAAGTCAATGCCTGAGAGGTCTGCACCCCAGGTGGGCATGGGCTTGCGGTCGAAGTACTTCAAGCCCTTCAGGCGGAGGTCCAGCATCCACTGCGGCTCGCTCTTCTTCGCCGAAATGTCGCGGACTACCTCTTCGTTGAGCCCACGGCGTGCGTTGGCGCCGACGTCGTTCTTGTCAGCCCATCCGTACTCGTAGGTGCCAATACCGTGCAGCTCGGGATTCTTCTCCAGAATCTCCGAGATCACAGCACCGTCAGCTAGCGCTTTCTCTGCTGTTCCTTCAGCTAATTGACCCGTCATCACGGCCTTTCTTACTGATTGTTGGATTCGACATGGGGCGCGGCCGGCAGCTTCGGAAACCCGAGGGCCTCCTTGGCGGCTGGCCTGCCTGTAGGAATGTGGGTTGTGCAGACATGCCCGCCCTGCGCGAGGGTGGAGAGCCTGCGGACATCGACGCCGACCAAACGGGAAAACAGTTCGGTCTCAGTGTCGCAAAAAACGGGAAATTCCGCGGCGAGCTGCTGGATGGGGCAATGGCCCTGGCACAGCTGGACACTCGAGAGGGAAGCGGGCAAAGGCGCCTTGGTCTCGATCGACGCAGCCGACGCAACGTATCCGTCCCTGCTCAGCGCCTTGGACAGCGCCACAGCGCGAGCCGCAATGTCGGAGCCCGCCAGGTCGACTTCGGGCGCGTAGCGCTGTTCCATCTCGGCGAAGCGCTCTACCGCGTAGTCCCTCACGGCTCCTTCGCCTGCGAGGTCGCGGAGCCGCCGCAACGCGGAACTGGCAATGTTCAGGTAGTCATCCCCGAGCTTCGACTGCCCCTGGGAGCTGAGGACATAGCGACGGGCCGGCCGGCCTGCACCGGCACCCGCCTTCGCGACGCGTTTTACCTCGATGACCCCGGCGCGCTGAAGGTGATCCAGGTGCCGGCGGACAGCTGCGGGGGTGAAGCCCAGCATGTCGCCAAGTTCCGCGGCGCTGACAGGGCCGTGCTCCAACACCGCGTTGAGAACACGGTCCCGTGTGCGGTCTTCCGCGTCAGCCACGCCAACGGCTGCGCCACCGGGCACAGGCAAGACCGCGCTGTGCCCTGCGGGCACGGAAACAGAACTCCTCATGGAATACACAACACAATCATGTCGTAATTTAGTCCGCGCATCCAGTAAGGCAAGGCTGGCCTGCGGGACCACGCCCGCCGCACCCCTACTACTTCACGTAGAATACTTTGGTGCGATCCCCCGAATCCCCTGTCCTCACCATCGATGGACTCATCAAGGACGTAGGCCCGCTGGCTTCCCTTGACGGCAAGATGCTCCGGGTAGTCAGCGGCTTGTCCATGTTCGCAGAACGCGGCCAGATCACTGCCTTGCTGGGTGCCAACGGCGCGGGCAAGACAACAACGCTCGAATGCGCGCAGGGCCTTCAAAAGCGTACAGGCGGCCGCATCGAACTCCTCGGCGAAGACCCTGACACGGCCGGCGCGAACCTTCGTTCACGCGTCGGCGTGATGCTGCAGGACGGCGGCCTCCCGCCGTCGGCCCGTCCCATCCCGTTGCTTCGGCACATCGCCGGCATGTACCAAAACCCGCTTCCCTTGGACGGACTCGTTGAGCGCCTGGGCATCGACGCGTTCAGCCGCACCGGCGTCCGGCGCTTGTCCGGCGGCCAAAAGCAACGGCTCTCGCTTGCGGCTGCCCTGATCGGCAACCCCGAAGTCCTGTTCCTGGACGAGCCGAGCGCGGGACTCGATCCCCAGTCCCGCCAAATCGTCTTTGAGCTCATCGCCGAACTACGGGACGCCGGCATGGGTATCATCCTCACCACGCACCTCATGGATGATGCCCAGAGGCTCGCGGACTACGTTTACATCATCGACGCCGGTCACAACGTCGCAGAGGGCACCGTCGCCGACTTGTTGAGCCACGGCCACGAGGCCATGGACGGGGTGACCGAACGCACCTTGTTCTTTGATGCCCCGGCCGGCCTCGACATTGCCGCGGCCATCGGCGACGAACTAACTATCACCGAAAGCCGGGCAGGCAGCTACGCAATCGCAGGCACACTGACGCCGCAGCATCTGGCGAAGCTCACGGCCTGGTGGGCCGAGAAGGGAATCATGCCGGCGTCCCTCCGCTTGGAGGCGCGCAGCTTGGAAGACGTTTTCCTGGACATTTCCGGAAGGGACATCCGATGACCAGCGCAACCCCCGCCGTCAGCACACCCCACGCCGGGCCCGCGCCGTTGATGCGCAGGATCCTGCTGCAGGGCCGCTACGAAACCTTGACCATGATCCGGAACGGTGAGCAGCTGATCCTCGCGGTGATCATGCCCTTGCTGGCTTTGGTGGGACTCACCGTCACACCGCTGCTCGATGGCCTGGGCGCCAGTCGAGTGGACATCGCGACGCCGGGCGTTCTCGCTCTGTGTGCCATGTCCACGGCATTCACCGGCCAGGGTATCGCCACGGGCTTCGATCGCCGCTACGGCGTGCTCCGCTTCCTCTCGACCACTCCCTTGGGCCGGACCGGCCTCATCGCAGGCAAGATCATCGCCGTCTTGGCCGTCCTGGTTCTCCAGGTCCTGGTGATCGGTGCCGTAGCCGCGTTGCTGGGCTGGCATCCGCGCCCCGAAGGCTGGCTTCCCGGCCTGGGGCTTTTGGTTCTCGGTGCTGCCGCTTTCACCGCGCTCGGGCTCCTGGTTGCCGGCACCGTGCGGCCGGAGGCAACCCTCGCCATCACCAACCTGCTCTGGATCCTGCTGGGCGCCCTCGGCGGAATCGTCGTTCCTGCCGAGCGCTTGCCGGACCTGGCACAGAACATCGTGCACTTCCTGCCCTCGGGGGCCCTGGGGCAGTCGCTCAGGGACGCTTTCCTCCATGGCAGCGTGTCCCCGCCCTACGTTCTTGTGCTGCTCCTGTGGACGATTGTCCCTGGCGCTGCCGCCGTCCGCTGGTTCAAATGGAACTGAGCGTCCCGTTGTGGAACCGAACCGTCAGCGTGAATTGAGTACCGAGAATTGAGAAAACCGTGAGCACGGCTTCCCGCCTCCCGAAGTCCATCCAGCAGTTGACCGCCAAGCTCCCCACGGAGGTCAATAGCACCATCCTCAGGCTGGCCATGTTGTCCCTGATCGGCCAGGTGGTCCTGGTGGTCACCGGCGGCGCGGTCCGGCTGACATCCTCGGGGCTCGGCTGCCCGACATGGCCACGCTGCACCAGCGGCTCCCTGGTGAACACGCCGGAGATGGGCATCCACGGCTTCATCGAATTCGGCAACCGCATGCTTACATTCGCCTTGGCCGCCGTCGCCGTCCTGATGCTGGTGTATTTGTGGAACCTCCGCAAGGAACGCCGGGACCTTTTCCTCCTGGCGGTGGGCCTGCTCGCCAGCATTCCGGCACAAGCCATCATCGGCGGCATCACCGTGCTGTCCAATCTGAACCCCTGGGTTGTCGGACTGCACTTCCTGGTTTCCATGGCCCTAGTCGTCTTCTCCACGCTCCTGGTCAACCGCGCCTATGGCCGGACCGGCCGCTTCATGAAACGGCCGTTGGCAGCGATTCCGGGCGCCATGAGCCCTGTCATGACCGCCGTCGCGTTTTTCTCGGCAGTTGCGGTGTGCCTCGGCGTCGTGGTGACTGGCGCCGGACCCCACGCCGGGGACGCCAACGCGCCGCGGAACGATCTCGACTGGGATCTCTTCTCGCACATCCACGCAGTACCGGCGTACCTCATCACGGCGGGAGCCGTCTTCGCCGTCTACTTCGTCCTGCGAAGGGGAATCAGCGGCGCGTTCCGCACCGCGGCGCTTCTGCTGCTAGGCGTGACGGTCCTGCAGGCCGTCATTGGCTTTGCCCAGTACTACAACGGGATCCCTGCCCTCCTTGTTGGCGCCCACATGTTGGGTGCCGCCCTGCTCATGAGTGCCGCCACGAACGCGGCGGATGTGGCAAGGTTCAGCCCGAAGCTCTAGCCCCTGGCGGCTAATGGCCTCTGCGTAATCCAAAGGGAAGACCCTCCCTCACGTCATGGGACGTGAGGGAGGGTCTTCTGTTTTACCCCTATAAGTGAGCGGGCGTTTGGGAAAACGGCCCTACAGGTGAGCGGGCGTCCTGCAGGTGAGCGGGCGTCCTGCGGTGACGCGGGCGTCAGCCGCCGATGATCGGGGAACCGATGAACGGGTCCACCGCGAGGGCAATGAAGAGAAGCGTCAGGTAGCTGATGGAACCATGGAAGACCTTCATGGCTCCCTTGTTCGAGACGTCGCCGCCTTGCGCCCGGTTGTAGAGGGCGTGGGATTCATAGAGGAACCAAGCACCCGCGAGGACTGCGGCGATGGTGTACACCCAGCCCGCGCGGCCCACCGGCACCAAAAGCAGCGAGCACACCACCATGGCCCAGGCGTACAGGACAACCTGGACGGAAACCACCTTGGCACCGGCGATGGCGCCCAGCATGGGGACGTTGGCGTTGCGGTAGTCCTCGCCGTACCGCATGGACAACGGCCAGTAGTGCGGAGGAGTCCACAGGAAAATCACCATGAAGAGCACGACGGCGGGCCACTCGACAGTGTTCGTCACCGCCGCCCAGGCGATCAGCACAGGGAAGCAGCCGGCCGCACCGCCCCATACGATGTTCTGTGCCGTGCGGCGCTTGAGGATCATCGTGTAGATGACAACGTAGAAAACAATCGCACCAAGACCGAGCCACGCCGACAGCGGGTTGGCCCCGAACCACAGGATGGCGATGGAGGCCGCTCCCAGGATCCACGCGAAGACGAGTGCTTCGCGGGGGGTGACTTCGCCCGTCACGAGGGGCCGCTTTTCAGTGCGGTGCATCAACTTGTCGATGTCGCGGTCGATGTAGCAGTTGAAGACCCCTGCGCTGCCGGCGGCGAAGGCGCCGCCCACCAACGTGGCCAGGATCAAGCCGATGGAGGGGAAGCCCCGTTGCGCGAAGATCATGGTGGGCAGGGTGCTGACCAGCAGCAATTCGATCACGCGGGGTTTGGTCAGTGCCAGATACGCCTTGAACTTACGGGACATTCCGCGCTTCCCCACAGCCGGGGAAGCATTGAGGGGCGTATCTGTTGTGCTCACGTTGGCAGTCACTCTGTTCTTTGCTGGTGTTGTCAAGGCGGGTTTCCCGCGGTGGCGGCACCCCGGTTCGGCCTCCAGATATCATACCGTGGCCTCTCCGACGCCACGGCACCCGGAACTTTCCCTTGTTTCCGAAAGTTCACCGGCACTTTGCCGCCGCCGTGATTCATAAAACGGAATATGCGTCCATTTTTTGAGATTCCCACCATTCGGGGCGGCGAACCGGGCTAAGCTGTCTGCAGATCAGCTCACGCAAGGTTCTGAGAAAGCGTATTCTCAGACTTGTATGTCTGGATGATAGATCAACGTTTCAATGGTGAACGGCTGGTAGGAACTTCGCAGCGGGCGCCATCCTGTGCCCGAGGCTTGCCATGTGCCGTCACCAGCCGTCAGCACAGAGAGGGGCTCGGTTTACGTGCCACATTTGGAAGAGCAAGAACTGACTTGGACAAGCCTGGACCAGCGCGCCGTGGACACCGTCCGCGTTTTGGCCGCTGACGCCGTCGAGAAGGTCGGCAACGGTCACCCCGGCACGGCCATGAGCCTTGCACCGGCCGCCTACCTGCTGTTCCAGAAGCTGATGCGCCACGACCCGAAGCACCCGGACTGGATCGGCCGTGACCGGTTCATCCTGTCCCCCGGACACACATCGCTGACCCTGTACATCCAGCTGTTCCTTTCCGGCTACGGCCTGGAGCTGAAGGACCTCGAGGCCCTGCGCACCTGGGGATCGCTGACCCCCGGCCACCCCGAGTACAAGCACACCGCCGGCGTCGAGATCACCACCGGCCCTCTGGGCCAGGGCCTGGCCTCGTCGGTCGGCTTCGCGTACTCGCAGCGCCGGATGCGCGGCCTGTTCGACGCCGATGCTCCGGCCGGCGAGAGCCCGTTCGACCACACCATCTGGGTTATCGCCTCCGACGGCGACCTCCAGGAAGGCGTCACCTCGGAAGCTTCTTCCCTGGCCGGGCACCAGGAACTGGGCAACCTTGTGGTGATCTACGACGAGAACCACATCTCCATCGAAGACGACACCGACGTGGCCTTCACCGAAGACGTCCTCAAGCGCTACGAGGCCTATGGCTGGCACACCCAGCGCGTGGACTGGACCAAGACCGGCGAATACGTCGAAGACGTCCAGGAACTCTACGGCGCCCTGCTCGCCGCGAAGGCCGAGACGTCCAAGCCGTCCATCATCTCGCTGCGCACCATCATCGGCTACCCGGCACCCAAGAAGCAGAACACCGGCAAGATCCACGGTTCCGCCCTCGGTGCCGAAGAAGTCGCAGCACTGAAGGAAGTCCTGGGCTTCGACCCCGAGCGTTCCTTCCAGGTTGACGAGGACGTCCTCGCACATGCCCGTGCCGTCGTCGAACGCGGCGCAGCCGAGCGCAGCGAATGGCAGGCATCCTTCGAGGCGTGGCAGACCGCCAACCCCGAGGGCGCGGCGCTGCTTGAGCGCATCGAGGCCAAGAAGCTTCCCGTCGAGCTCGACGCCGCGCTGCCGGTATTCGAAGCAGGCAAGGAAGTTTCCACCCGCGCCGCTTCCGGCAAGGTCCTGAACGCGATCGGCCCGGTCCTTCCGGAACTGTGGGGCGGTTCCGCCGACCTCGCCGAGTCCAACAACACCACCATCGAGGGTTCGCCGTCGTTCATCCCGGCCTCGCGCTCGACCGGTGCATGGAAGGGCAACCCTTACGGCAGGGTGCTGCACTTTGGTATCCGCGAGCACGCGGCCGCGTCGATCGTGAACGGCATCTCGCTGCACGGCCGGACCCGGGCGTTCTCCGGCACGTTCCTGATCTTCAGCGACTACCAGCGTCCCGCGATCCGCCTCGGCGCCCTCATGGGTGTCCCGTCGCTGTACGTCTGGACCCACGACTCGATCGGCCTTGGCGAAGACGGCCCCACCCACCAGCCAGTGGAACAGCTGTCGACCCTCCGCGCCATCCCGGGCCTGGACGTTGTCCGTCCCGGCGACGCCAACGAGGTTGCCGCAGCATGGAAGACCATGCTGGAGAACCACGAGAACCCGGCAGGCATCGTGCTGACCCGCCAGAACATCCCGACCTACGCACGCGGCGAAGGCCTTGCCGAGGGTGACACCTTCGGCTCCACCGCCGGCGTCGCCAAGGGCGGCTACGTCCTGGCAGAGGCTTCGAAGGACGGCGCCACGGTCCCGGCCCAGGTCATCCTGATCGGCACCGGTTCCGAGGTCCAGCTCGCGGTGAACGCCCGCGAAGCGCTCCAGGCCGAAGGCATCGCCACCCGCGTCGTCTCCATGCCGTGCGTCGAGTGGTTCAACAAGCAGGACTCTGCGTACCGCGATTCCGTGCTCCCGGCCGCCGTCAAGGCCCGCGTCTCGGTCGAGGCCGGCCTGGCACTGGGCTGGAAGGAATTCGTCGGCGACGCCGGGCGCTCCATCAGCCTCGAGCACTTCGGCGCCTCGGCAGACTACAAGCGCCTCTTCAAGGAGTTCGGCATCACGGCAGAAGCAGTCGCCGCCGCCGCCAGGGACTCCCTCGCGGGTCTCAGTAGCTGAAAACGCTTCTGAGACGAATCCGACAGCAACGAACAGATTTCCAAGGAGATTAAAGAAATGACTACGACTCCCACCCAGCAGCTTTCCGACGCCGGTGTGTCCATCTGGCTTGACGACCTTTCCCGGGAACGCCTTTCCAGCGGCAGCCTGCAGAAGCTCATCGAAGAGAAGAATGTCGTTGGTGTCACCACCAACCCGTCTATCTTCCACGCCGCCATCACCGCCGGCAGCGACTACGACGCCGTGATCGCCGAAGAGGCCGCCAAGGGCGCTTCCGTCGAAGAGACTGTCTTCGAGATCACCACCACCGACGTCGCCGACGCCTGCGACCTCTTCGCACCGGTCGCGGCAGCGAGCAACGGCGTCGACGGCCGTGTCTCCATCGAGGTGGACCCCCGCCTGGCGTGGGACACGGAAGGCACCATCGCCGAGGCCAAGCACCTGTACAAGAAGGTCAACAAGGACAACGTCCACATCAAGATCCCGGCAACCCTTGAGGGCCTCGCCGCCATCACGGCGACCCTGGCCGAGGGCATCAGCGTCAACGTGACCCTGATCTTCTCCCTGGAGCGCTACCGCGCGGTCATCAACGCTTTCCAGTCCGGCCTGGAGCTGGCCAAGGAAAACGGCCACGACCTCTCCAAGATCCACTCGGTGGCATCCTTCTTTGTGTCCCGCGTGGACTCCGAGATCGACAAGCGACTCAATGCCCTCGGCACCGATGAAGCCAAGGCCCTCAAGGGCAAGGCCGGCGTTGCCAACGCCCGCCTGGCGTACCAGGTCTACGAAGAGCTGTTCTCCACCGAGCGTTGGGCAGTCCTGGCTGAGGCCGGCGCGCTCCCCCAGCGCCCGCTCTGGGCTTCCACCGGCGTCAAGGACCCGGCCTACCCGGACACCCTGTACGTGACCGAACTGGTCGCCGCCGGCGTCGTCAACACCATGCCGGAAAAGACCCTCGACGCCACGTTCGACCACGGCGTGGTCACGGGTGACACCGTCTCCGGCACGTACGAGGAAGCGAACAACGTCCTCAACGCACTGGAGGGCCTGGGCATCTCCTACAACGACGTCGTCGCAATCCTCGAATCCGAGGGCCTGGACAAGTTCGTCGCCAGCTGGAAGGAACTTCTGGCCGACGTCGAAGGTGCCCTCGCCTCTGCACGGAAGGCTTCCTAACCCACATGAGCACTCTCAGCTACGACGCCAGCGGTGCTGCGCAGCAGGCCATCGAGCAGCACATCCCGGCACTTGTCGAAGACCGGATTGCCACGAGGATTTTCGCCAAGGACCACACTTTGTGGGGTCCGGATGCCGAATCCGAATCCGCCATCCGGCTCGGATGGGTGGAAGCGGCAACCGTTTCCCAGCCCTTGGTCGAAGGGATCCTGGAACTCCGGGATGCCCTCCGGGCCGAAGGCGTCTCCCGCATTGTCCTGTGTGGCATGGGCGGCTCTTCGCTTGCCCCCGAGGTCATTGCCGGCACCGCTGGCGTCGAGCTGACCGTGTTGGACAGCACAGACCCCGAACAGGTCGGTGCTGCCCTCGCGGACCGCCTGGCCGAGACCGCCATCGTGGTCTCTTCCAAGTCAGGCTCCACCGTGGAAACCGACTCCCAGCGACGGGTATTCGAGCAGGCCTTCACCGAGGCCGGCATCGATGCCAAGAGCCGCATCGTCATCGTGACCGATCCCGGGTCCCCGCTGGACAAGGCCTCCCGTGAAGCCGGCTACCGTGCCGTCTTCAACGCGGATCCGAACGTCGGCGGTCGCTTTTCGGCCCTGACGGCTTTCGGCTTGGTCCCCAGTGGCCTCGCCGGAGTAGACATCCAGGCGTTCCTGGATGAGGCCGAGGAAGCAGCGGAAATCCTCAACGAGGACTCCCCCGAAAACATCGGGCTCCGGCTCGGTGCCGCACTGGGCGGAACCACCCCTCTGCGCAACAAGATCGTCATCGTCGAAGACGGTTCCGGCATTGTCGGCTTTGCCGATTGGGCCGAACAGCTCATCGCCGAGTCCACCGGCAAGCTCGGCACGGGTGTTCTGCCGGTTGTGGCAGGTCCTTCCGCGCCGGAGGTCAGCGGCGGCGCGGACGACGTCCTGGTGATCCGCCTCGTCGGCGCGGAGTCCGACGTCGAACTCGGCGAAAACGAAGCCGCCATTGCCGGTGGCCTGGCCACCCAGATGTTCGTCTGGGAATTCGCCACCTCGGTGGCAGGTCGCCTGCTTGGCATCAACCCCTTTGACCAGCCCGACGTCGAGGCAGCCAAGATTGCCGCTCGCGGCCTGCTGGACGCACGTCCCGAGCCGACGCCGGCGAACTTCGTGGACGGCGCGATCGAGGTCCGCGGGGGTGCGTGGCTCGGCGACGCGGCTACGGCCGCAGATGCCGTCAAGGCGCTCCTCGGTGAACTCGGCACGGACGGCTACCTGAGCGTCCAGGCATATTTCGACCGGATCGCGTTCGCTCAACTAGAAGGCATCCGCGACGAACTCGCCGGAGTCAGCGGCCGGCCGGTCACTTTCGGCTGGGGCCCGCGCTTCCTGCACTCCACCGGACAATTCCACAAGGGCGGACCGGCCATCGGCTCGTTCCTGCAGGTTACGGCTTCCGCGACAGGCGACATCGCCATCCCGGAACGCCCGTTCACTTTCGGTCAACTGATTGCAGCCCAGGCGGCCGGCGACGCGCAGGTTCTCGAGAACCACGGCCGTCCGGTCCTGCGGCTGCACCTCACGGATCGTGGAGCCGGCGTAGCCCAGCTCCAGGAAATCGTCGCCGCATTGGCCGGCCAGGCCAGCGCGCTCGAAAGCTAAGGCACAAACCCAAACATGCCAGAAACACAAATCGGTTACAGGTCCACCGGAAAGGCAAGCCACCGCAATCCCCTCCGGGATCCCCGGGACCGGCGCCTGAACCGCATCGCAGGGCCTTCGTCATTGGTGTTCTTCGGAGTCACCGGTGACCTTGCCCGCAAGAAACTCATGCCGGCGGTCTACGACCTCGCCAACCGCGGGCTGTTGCCGCCGAGCTTCGCGCTCGTCGGCTTCGGCCGGCGGGACTGGAGCAACGAGGACTTCGCGGACGAGGTCAAGGAGAACGTCAAGGCGCACTCCCGCACCCCGTTCGACGACGCCGTCTGGAACCAGCTCTCCGAGGGCATCCGCTTCGTCCAGGGAGAGTTCGACGACGACCAGGCGTTCAAGCGCCTCGGCGCCACCCTTGATGAATTGGACGAGACCCGCGGCACGCGCGGCAATCACGGTTTCTACCTCTCCATCCCGCCCAAGGCCTTCGAGCAGGTCTGCCAACAGCTCTCCAAGCACGGGCTGGCGCAGGCCGGGGACGGCCAGTGGCGTCGGGTGGTCATCGAGAAGCCTTTCGGCCACGACCTGGAGTCCGCGCGCAAGCTCAACGACATCGTGGAGTCCGTCTTCCCGCCGGACGCGGTTTTCCGCATCGACCACTACCTGGGCAAGGAGACGGTCCAGAACATCCTGGCCCTGCGCTTCGCCAACCAGCTGTTCGAGCCTTTGTGGAATGCCAACTACGTGGACCACGTCCAGATCACCATGGCCGAGGATATCGGCACCGGCGGCCGGGCGGGATACTACGACGGCGTCGGGGCGGCCCGCGATGTCATCCAGAACCACCTGCTGCAGCTGCTGGCCCTGACGGCCATGGAGGAGCCCATCTCCTTCAACGCCGATGACCTGCGTGCCGAGAAGGAAAAGGTCCTGGCCGCGGTCAGGCTCCCCGAGGACCTGTCCACCCACTCTGCCCGCGGTCAGTTCACCGGCGGCTGGCAGGGCGGCGAACTCGTCCAGGGGTACCTTGAGGAAGACGGCATTCCGGCCGATTCCAAGACGGAAACCTACGCGGCCATCCGCCTGGACATCAACACCCGGCGCTGGGCCGGCGCGCCGTTCTACCTGAGGGCCGGCAAACGCCTGGGCCGGCGCGTCACGGAGATCGCGGTCGTGTTCAAGCGGGCACCCAACCTGCTCTTCCGCGGCCACGGCGAGGACGACTTCGGCCAGAACGCCGTCGTCATCCGGGTCCAGCCCGACGAGGGCGCCACCATCCGCTTCGGGTCCAAGGTTCCCGGCACGCAGATGGAAGTCCGGGACGTCACCATGGACTTCGGCTACGGACACTCGTTCACCGAGTCCAGCCCCGAAGCCTACGAACGCCTCATCCTGGACGTGCTGCTGGGCGAGCCGCCGCTCTTCCCTCGGCACCAGGAAGTCGAGGAGTCCTGGAAGATCCTGGACCCCTTCGAGGAATACTGGGCCGGACTCGACGAACAGCCCGAACCTTACGCTCCCGGCAGCTGGGGGCCGGCCTCGGCCGATGAGCTGCTTGCCCGCGACGGACGAACCTGGAGAAGGCCATGATCGTAGATCTTCCCGACACCACCACCTCCAAGATCTCCAAGAAGATCACCTCCCTGCGCGAGCAGGGAGGCGTGATCGCCCTGGGACGCGTCCTGACCCTCGTGGTCGTCACGAAGTCCGGTCTCGAGGAAGAAGCCATCGAGGCAGCCAACGAGGCCAGCCGCGAACACCCCTGCCGCATCATCGTCCTCGCGGACGCCGGCAACGAAGCGCCCAACCGCCTCGACGCCCAGATCCGGGTGGGCGGGGACGCCGGAGCTTCAGAGGTCATTGTCCTGCGCGGCTACGGCGAGCTCGCCAAGGAGAGCGAATCCCTCGTCGCGGCATTGCTCCTGCCCGACGCGCCGATCGTGGCCTGGTGGCCGCACGGCGCACCCGAGAACGCCTGCGAGACCTCCATCGGGCGCATCGCGCACCGCCGCATCACGGACTCCGCCAACGAGGCCGACCCCGCAGCAGCGCTGGCCCGGATCCGGAAGACGTACCGGGCAGGCGACACCGACCTCGCCTGGACCCGGCTGACCAACTGGCGCCTCCAGCTCGCCGCGGCGCTGGACCAGGTAGACGATTCCCCCGTCACTGCCATCGCCGTCGAGGGTGCTTCTGACTCACCCAGCACCCTGCTGCTGGCCGCCTGGCTCACGCTGTTCCTCGACGCTCCGGTCCAGATCGTCGCCGACCCGGCGGGAACGGGCATCCGCCGGGTGCGGCTGAGCCGCGCCACCGGCGACGTCCAGCTGGTCCGTCCCGGCCTCACCATCGCGGAACTGACCCAGCCGGGCCAGCCGGCCCAGCGGATTTCACTGCCGCGCCGCAGCCTGCGGGACTGCCTCGCCGAAGAACTGCGCCGCCTTGATCCGGACGATGTCTTCGGAGAAGTGATTACTATGGGACTGCCCCGAACCAATAGCAAGGAGTGACCGTCCCAGTGAGCGCCGACCCAAGAGTAAGCATCCATCCCGACTCCACTGTCCTTATGGCCGCGATCGCAGCACGGCTCATCACCAAGCTGGTGGACGTCCAGGACAAGCACGGGGAAGCCACTGTGGTCCTCACCGGCGGAACCGTGGGCATCGGCACCCTGAAAGCAGTGGCCGACTCACCCGCTGCGCCCGCGGTTGACTGGTCCCGGGTGAACTTCTGGTGGGGTGACGAGCGCTTCGTCGGCAAGGACAGCACGGACCGCAACACCGTCCAAGCGCATCAGGCATTGCTCTCCAGCCTGCCGGTGGACCCGGCCCGCGTGCACGAACCGGGCTCATCGGATGAGTTCGCCACCGCGGACGAGGCCGCAGCGGACTACGCGGCCCGGCTCAAGGCTGCCGCGGAAGCCGAGCACGCCGCGGACACTTCGGACGACCGTCCCGAGGAGGCCGGCGAGTTGCCCCGTTTCGACATCCTGCTGCTCGGTGTCGGTCCGGATGCACACATTGCATCGCTCTTCCCTGAGCAAGCGGGTATCCGGGTGAAGGACCGTACGGTCGTGGGGGTCGAGAACTCCCCCAAGCCGCCGCCGTCGAGGATTTCGCTGACCTTGCCCGCCATCAACTCCGCCCAGGAAATCTGGATGGTTGTGGCAGGCGAGGACAAGGCCGGAGCCGTGGGACTGGCCCTGGCCGGGGCCAACCCGGTCCAGGTTCCCGCCTCAGGTCCCAGCGGCCGCTCGAGGACCCTGTGGCTCATCGATGAGAATGCAGCCTCACGTGTCCCCCATCAGCTCGTCCGCAAGGACCCCGCGGGCGCGTAGCCGCTTGAGCGCTCCGGCCAGGACAATCTCCGCGTCCTGGCTGGAGCGTCTTTCTTTAACGTAATCCAGGTGGCTCTTGAAGACTTCGTCGTCCGCACGTTCCATCGTGGCTTCGCCCTGTTCGCGGACGGCAACCAGGCCACATTTCGGGCAGTCCCATCGGATCGGGATTTGATCTTCGGGGAGCTTAACGAAAACAAGCCGCGTTTCATGTCCCTTGGCGCACCAATAGGGAACACGAATACGCGGCAAGCTTTCGCCGACTACGGAGTCGGGTTGGTTCCTTGGGGCCGAACCAGCTGTTACGCCGGCCCGTGTGCCCCGGAATCCAGAAGTACCATGAACCATCGTCGATCCCCTTGAGAGTTCGGCTGCATGGCGCTGAAGGCCATGCAGCCTAGTCTAATGAGAGGACACCTCGAGTGCGAGGATCCGACGGCGGCAGTGCTAGGAGTCTCCGCCCGTGGTGAAACGCATGATGAGGCCAAGCCCGATGATCACGACGCCCCAAGTGCAGCCCAAGACGATGGTGAAGCGGTTGAGGTTTCGCTCTGCGACACCTGAAGAACTCAATCCTGAGCTCATGCCACCGCCAAACATATCGGACAACCCGCCGCCACGCCCCTTGTGGAGGAGGATGAGCAGCGTCAGCAGAAGACTGGTAATGCCCAGCAGGATCTGCAGAATGACTTGAAGAACGTCCACGACGGCCTTTCAGAAGAACGGAAAACGGGAGCGGAACCTAAAACGGACTAAGCCGCGTTGAGGTGGCTCTCGAACCTGACAATGTTAGCAAACTCGGCGGGGTCCAGGCTCGCGCCACCCACCAGCAGACCGTCGACGTCGCTTTCGGCCATGATCGCTGCCGCGTTGCTGGCCTTGACCGAACCGCCGTAGAGGAGGCGGGTCTTGGCGGCCACGGCATCGTCGAACAAGGATGCGAGCTCCGAACGGATCGCGGCGCACATCTCCTGTGCGTCTTCGGGACCGGCGACTTCGCCCGTCCCGATGGCCCAGACAGGCTCGTACGCGACAACCAGCTCGGCTGCCTGATCTGCGGCGAGGCCGTCGACTCCGGCGCGCAACTGGGCCAGCGTGTGCTCCACATGGGTGCCGGCCTGGCGGATCTCAAGGCCCTCGCCGACACACAAGACCGGCGTGACGTCGTGGCGGAAGGCTGCTTTGACCTTCGCGTTGAGGACCTGGTCATCCTCGTTGTGGATGGTGCGGCGTTCGCTGTGGCCCACCAGGACGTAGGCGCAACCGAGCTTGTTGAGGAACTGGCCGGAGATATCGCCGGTGTAGGCTCCGGAGTCGAACTGCGAAAGGTCTTGTCCGCCGTAGACGACGTCCAGTTCGTCGCCCTGGACGAGGGTCTGCACACCGCGCAGGTCGGTGAAGGGCGGGAAGACCGAAACCTCTACCCGGCTGTAGTCGTGCTTGGCGTCGGAGAGGGTCCATGCCAGCTTCTGCAGCAAGGTGATGCCCTGGACGTGGTCCATGTTCATCTTCCAGTTACCGGCAATGAAGGGCTTGCGGATGAAGTTTCCGTTGGCAGAAGTTGTCACGTGTGCTCCAAAGATGCGTTGAGATAGGGAAGCCGGCGGGACGCTTCCCTTCCAGGAAGGGCGCCCCGCCGGCTTTGTAGCCTTAGCGGTCCAGAACGCTCAGGCCGGGAAGATCCTTGCCTTCAAGGTATTCCAGGCTGGCGCCGCCGCCGGTGGAAATGTGTCCGAACTGGGAGTCCTCAAAGCCGAGGGTCCGGACCGCTGCGGCGGAGTCGCCGCCGCCCACCACGGTGAATGCCGGCGTCTCGGTCAAAGCCTGGGCAATGGCACGGGTGCCGCCCGAGAAGGCCTCGAATTCAAAGACGCCCATGGGGCCGTTCCAGAACACGGTCTTGGCGGCCTTGATCTGCTCGGCGAAAGCCGCCGCTGATACCGGTCCGATGTCCAGGCCAATACCTGAGGCGCCGAACGCGCTGTCCTCGATCGCGTCCGCGGCGACCACTTCGTGCTCGGCGTCAGCGGCGAAGCGGCTTGCGACCACGACGTCAGTCGGGATGACAAAAGCGGTTCCGGCGTCGGAAGCCCGCTTGAGGTAGTCCTGGACCACGGGAATCTGGTCAGCTTCAAGCAAGCTGCCCGCGACCTTGTGACCAACCGCTGCGAGGAAGGTGAAGAGCATTCCGCCACCGACGAGGATGGTGTCGGCCTTGCCCAGGAGGTTGTCGATCACCGCGAGCTTGTCCGAGACCTTGGAGCCGCCGAGGACGACGACGTACGGGCGCTGGGTATCCGTGGTGAGTTTGCGAAGAACCTCCACCTCGGTGTGCACGAGGTCACCCTGGTAGGAGGGAAGTTTCGTGGCGACGTCGTACACGCTGGCGTGCTTGCGGTGGACGGCACCGAAGGCGTCATCCACGAAGGCGCCGTTCTCACCGGTCAGCGCCACGAGTTCATCGGCGAAGGCGCCGCGCTCCGCGTCGTCCTTGCTGGTTTCGCGGGCGTCGAAGCGGACGTTCTCCAGGACGAGGACGTCCCCGTCGTCCAGGGACCCGGCCAGCTCCTTGGCGGACTCACCAACAGTGTCTTCCGCGAGCTGGACCTTGAATGGCGCGAGCTCCGCAAGCCGTGCAACAGCAGGCTTGAGCGAATACTTGGCCTCGGGAGAGCCCTTGGGGCGTCCCAGGTGGGCCGCGACGAGTACGCGGGCACCGGCGTCCGAGAGCTTTTCGATGACCGGGAGGGAGGCCTTGATGCGGCCGTCGTCGGTCACCGTAGAGCCGTCGAGCGGCACATTCAGGTCACTTCTGACAAGAATGTACCGCCCGCGGACACCTTCAGCGATCAGTTCGTTGAGGGTGTGAGATGTCATGTGTCTACCCTAGCCCAGCTTGGATGCGACGAGCTCCGTGAGGTCAACGAGGCGGTTGGAGTAGCCCCATTCGTTGTCATACCAGGAAACAACCTTGACCTGGTTGCCGATGACCTTGGTGAGGCCGGAGTCGAAGATCGAAGACGAGGGGTCGCCGACGATGTCCGAAGAGACGATCGGATCTGCCGTGTAGCTAAGGATGCCCTTGAACTGCTCGGTCTCCGAAGCAGCCTTGAGAGCCGCGTTGACTTCCTCAACGGTCACTTCGCGGGAAACCGTGACGGTCAGGTCCGTGGCGGAACCGGTCGGGACCGGGACGCGGATGGCGTAGCCGTCAAGCTTGCCCTTGAGCTCCGGAAGAACCAGGCCGATCGCCTTGGCAGCACCGGTGGAGGTGGGAACCATGTTGATCGCTGCGGCGCGCGCACGGCGGAGGTCGCTGTGCGGGCCGTCCTGCAGGTTCTGGTCCGCCGTGTAGGCGTGCACCGTGGTCATGAGGCCGCGCTCGATGCCGAAGGCGTCGTTGACGACCTTGGCCAGGGGGCCGAGGCAGTTGGTGGTGCAGGAAGCGTTGGAAATGATGTGGTGTGCAGCGGGGTCGTAGAGCTCGTGGTTGACGCCCATGACGATGGTGATGTCTTCGTCCGAAGCGGGAGCGGAGATCAGGACCTTCTTGGCACCTGCATCGATGTGCTTCTGTGCGGCCGCAGCCTTGGTGAAGAAGCCGGTGGACTCGATGACGATGTCGACGCCCAGTTCACCCCAGGGGAGGTTCGCAGGATCGCGCTCTGCAAGGACCTTGATGATGCTGCCGTCGACAATGAGGTTGCCCTCTTTGACTTCAACAGTCTGGGTCAGGCGACCGCCGACGGAGTCGTACTTCAAAAGGTGGGCAAGTGCCTCGGGACTCGTGAGGTCGTTGACCGCAACAATTTCGAGGTCTGCACCCTGGGCGAGTGCTGCGCGGAAGTAGTTGCGGCCGATGCGGCCAAAGCCGTTGATACCAATACGGGTGGTCACTATTTCAGTCTCCTTGGTGCTCTTGCAAGCACACCTAGTGAGTCGGATCTTGATTCCAACTAACAATTCCCGCACATCATTGGGCAGAAGTGATTATCAGATCGGAGGGCGACCAGCCACATTGCTGAAGGCTAACCGCCTTCCGTGACCCATCTTACGTTTAACTACGTCTGCCCCCGCAACTGCGGGGGCAGACAATCCGGTATTTGGGCGAAATTCACCTGAATGTGAAGTTTGTTACATCCCTGTGTATTCCGCGTCACTCACCGGTTCGGGCGGAGTTCCCTAAAGAACGATCAGACCGGTGGCGTTCGCGCGGGCTGCTTCGAAGCGCTTCGCGACGTCGGCCCAGTTGACGATGTTCCAGAAGGCCTTGACGTAGTCTGCCTTGACGTTGACGTAATCCAGGTAGAAGGCGTGCTCCCACATGTCCAGCATGAGCAGGGGGGTGGTGCCGACTGCGACATTGCCCTGCTGGTCGTAGAGCTGCTCGATGAGGAGGTTGCCGCCGATGGGCTCGTAGGCGAGGAAGCCCCAGCCGGATCCCTGCAGGCCGAGCGCGGCTGCCGAGAACTGGGCCCGGAATGCATCGAAGGAACCGAAGGCGTCGTCAATGGCTGCAGCCAGCTCGCCCTCGGGCTTGTCGCCGCCGTCCGGGGAGATGTTGTTCCAGAACACGGAGTGGTTGATGTGGCCGCCGGTGTGGAACGCGAGGTCCTTGGAGAGGCGGTTGATGTTGGCGAAGTCGCCCTTGTCGCGGGCCTCGGCCAACTGGGCCAAAGCATTGTTGGCGCCTGCTACATAGGCAGCGTGGTGCTTGCTGTGGTGCAGCTCCATGATCTTCGCCGAAATGTGCGGCTCAAGTGCTGCATAGTCGTAGCCGAGCTCGGGCAGTACGTACTCTGTCACGAAATCCTCCAATGTAGTGGACCGGGGTCCGGTTGGTAACTCTCGTTTTGTTCATCCGACCGGCGAACCGGCCGGAAATCTACACCCTGACGATTCTAGGGCGGGTGCTTTATTCGTCCATCATTTCGGGGGTCACATTTGCCTCGGTACCCGGGATTCCCAGGTCCCCGGCCCGCTTGTCCGCCATGGCCAGGAGCCGGCGGATCCTCCCCGCGATGGCGTCCTTGGTCATGGGCGGATCGGCAAGCCGGCCCAATTCATCCAGGCTGGCCTGCTTGTGGGCCACCCGGAGTTCACCGGCGTATTTGAGGTGGTCCGGAACGTCGTCGCCCAGGATTTCCAAAGCCCTGTCCACGCGGGCGCCGGCCGCGACGGCGGCCTGGGCAGAGCGGCGCAGGTTTGCGTCGTCGAAGTTCGCGAGGCGGTTGGCCGTGGCCCGGACTTCCTTCCGCATGCGGCGCTCCTCCCACACCATGAGGGCGTCATGGGCGCCCATCCGGGTGAGCAGCGCGGCGATGGTGTCGCCGTCACGGATGACGACGCGATCCACGCCGCGCACTTCCCGCGCCTTGGCCTGGATACCGAGGCGACGGGCGGCCCCCACCAGGGCAAGCGCCGACTCCGGGCCGGGACACGTGACCTCGAGCGAGGAGGACCGGCCGGGTTCGGTAAGGGATCCGTGGGCCAGGAACGCCCCGCGCCACACAGCCTCCGCGTCCGACGCCGAACCGTTGACGACGGCGGACGGCAAGCCACGCACAGGCCGTCCACGTCCGTCCAGGAGGCCGGTCTGGCGGGCCAGGGCTTCGCCGTCGCGCACTACGCGGACAACGTAGCGGCTGCCGCGGCGGAGTCCCCCGCCGGAGACGACGATGATCTCGCTCTGGTGCCCGTAGACTTCCGCGATCGCGGCGCGCAGCCGCCGCGCCGTGGAGGCGAGGTCAACCTCAGCCTCGATCACGATGCGCCCAGAAATGATGTGCAGTCCGCCGGCAAAACGCAGCATGGCCGAGACTTCGGCCTTGCGGACGGACGACTTCTTGATGTCCAGCCGGGAAAGTTCTTCCTTGACCGATGCGGTCAGTGCCATCGCATGTTCCTAACTATTCCCGAAGATATCGTGGTACGCCGATGCCAGACGCAGCGGGTCGTGGACTGGACGGCGGCTCGACGCCCCCACTTTACCCAAGACCACCTCCGCACCAATCATCCCGACAGCGCGTTCGAAGTCCTTGAGGTCCGATATCGAGGTCGGATCGGCCAGGACGACGTCCACGCTGAACTCCGGCGCGTAGTGGCGCAAGGCATCCAGATGATCCGCGGCGGACATCCCGGAGGTTTCCTTGGTGTCCATGGCGAGGTTCATGGTGAGGCAGCGTTTGGCGGGAGTGTCGCACAAAGCCTGGCGCATTTCGGGCAACAGCAAATGCGGCAACACGGACGTGTACCAGGAGCCGGGACCCAGAATGATCCAGTCCGCAAGCT
Source organism: Arthrobacter sp. KNU-44 (assembly GCF_051843155.1). Lineage (NCBI taxonomy): Bacteria > Bacillati > Actinomycetota > Actinomycetes > Micrococcales > Micrococcaceae > Arthrobacter > Arthrobacter sp. KNU-44. The sequence goes on along the minus strand of NZ_JBPXNG010000002.1, from coordinate 4,140,579 downwards.
CGATTGCAGTCAGCGCTTCGATGCACGCGCGCGCGTCCTCCGGGAGGAGCCTCACGTTTTCGAGCGATCCGGCAACGGCGCACTTGGCCTGGCCTTTGACGACCTGGAACTCGTACCCGCCCCCCGGCAAGGGCACGCGGACGTCGCCCTCGATGTTCAGCGGCTGGGTGGACATCGGGAGGACCTGGCCACGGGCACCCAGAAGGGCGCCTGCCCATTTCAATCCCGCCACTGCGTCGCCCAGAAGCTCCCAAAGGGTGACGATGAGCAGGTTCCCCATGGCGTGATCGTCCAAGGAGCCCTGGCGTCCGCTCGGAGTCTTGAAGCGATGCTGCATGACGTCCCGCCAGGTGCGTCCCCAATCGGTGTCGTCACAAAGGGCGCTCAGCGCCATTCGAAGGTCGCCGGGCGGAAGGACGCCGTACTCCTGGCGCAACCGCCCGGAGGATCCGCCGTCGTCGGCAACGGTGACAATCGCGGTGAGCTCGGAGGTCAGGAGGCGCAATGCCGACAACGACGCGGAAAGCCCGTGTCCGCCGCCGAGTGCCACAACCGATGGGCCCTTGGCCGGCTGGCTGCCAGGGGTACCCTTCGGTGGAACCAGCGGCAGGGGTCCGGTCAGCACCCCCATTATTCGCGACCCAGATCGCGGTGGCTTGTGGTGACGGTGACCCGGGGATATTGCGCGAGCCGCTTCGAAAGTTCGACGGCGACCGCGACCGAACGGTGCTTGCCGCCCGTGCAACCAACAGCGATGGTGGCGTAGTGCTTGTTTTCTGTCCGATAGCCGTCCAGGACGGGCTCCAAGGCAAGGACATAGCGGTCAACGAAGTCCTTCACGCCCGCGGCCCCCAAGACGTAGTCGCTGACATCGGCGTCGAGTCCCGTGTGCGGACGCAATTTCGGAACCCAGTGCGGGTTGGGGATGAAGCGTGCATCCGCCACGAAGTTGGCGTCCACGGGCAGCCCGTATTTGAAGCCGAAGCTCATGACGTTCAAGCGCAACGCCACAGGGCCTGTGTCGGTGAAGAGTTCGGTGATGGCGGTTGCCAGGCCGTGGACGTTGTACGTACTCGTGTCCAGGACCACGTCGGCCGATTCCCGGAGTTCCTTCAGGACGTCGCGTTCCGCCGCGATGCCGTCCAGGATCCGGCCACCGCCTTGGAGCGGATGCGGGCGGCGGCCCTGCTCGAAGCGCCGCACCAGGACGTTGTCGCTGGCATCAAGGAAGAGGACACGGAAGGTGATTCCGCTTGCGCTGAGGGCGCCGAGCGCCGTCCTGATATCGGTGAAGAGTCCTTTGCTGCGCACGTCCACGACGACGGCGAGTTTGGGAATGGACTGCGGCGCGTGCGAGACGATTTCGGCAAGCGTCCCCAGCATCTGCGGCGGGAGGTTTTCGACGACGTACCAGCCGTGGTCTTCCAGGGCGTCCGAGGCGGTGCTGCGGCCTGCTCCGGACATGCCAGTCACCACCAGCAGTTCCGCTTCGACAGGCTTGACGGGGATGAGACCGTCCTGCTCCGCGCCGGATCCTGCTGTTGACTCTGACATCAAGTTTCCCCGTTTCTGAGATGGTCCAAAGTTTGTGGGATGGTCCATAAGCGGACCCCTTGAGGAGGGGTCCGCTTATTACCCTAGCTAAATTTCAAGGATTTCGCCGGTGGTCATGTTTACTGCGGGAGCGGCTTCTCCGGAGGCGCTGGCTGCCGCCAGATGGCTGACGACCGCTTCCGCCAATGCCGGGCCGATCCCCTTCGCGGCAGTGAGCTCAAGGGCCGTTGCCGCCTTGATCTTCTTGAGCGAACCGAAATGCGCCACGAGCGCCTTCCGTTTGGCCTCGCCGAGGCCCGGAACGCCGTCGAGCGCGGACACAGTCATCGCCTTTCCACGCTTCTGCCGGTGGAAGGTGATGGCGAAACGGTGGGCTTCGTCGCGGATGCGCTGGAGCAAGTAGAGCCCCTGCGATGTGCGGGGCAGAATCACCGGGAAGTCGCTGTCCGGCAACCAGACTTCTTCGAGGCGCTTGGCCAGGCCCACGACGTAGACGTCGTCGATCCCCAGCTCCGCGAGTGCCCGCGCGGCGGCATTCACCTGGGGCTGCCCGCCGTCGACGACGACGAGGTTGGGCGGATAGGCGAATTTCGCTTTGGCTCCCGTGAGGGCAGCATCATCCGGCGACGACGGTTCCCCGGCGCCAGGGTTCGGAACCTCCCCACTCTTGGGGAGCTGGGCGGACTTATCCTGCAGGTAATGCCTGAAGCGCCTGGTCAGGACGTCGTGCATCGCAGCGGTATCGTCGCTTGCCGCCGCACCCGTGATGGAGAACTTCCTGTAGTCGGATTTCTTGGGGAGGCCGTCCTCCACCACCACCATGGACGCAACCACGTTGGTGCCCTGCACATGGGAAATGTCGTAGCACTCGATCCGGAGCAGGGGCACGGGAAGATCGAGCGCTTCCTGCAGTTCCTGGAGTGCCAGGGAGCGCACGGTGATATCGCCCGCCCGCCGGACTTTGTGGAGCTTCAGCGCCTGCTCGGCGTTTTCGCGGACGGTGGACATGAGGGCAGCCTTGTCCCCGCGCTGCGGCACCCGGATATCCACCTTGGCGCCCCTGAGGCCGCCGAGCCATTCAAGCAGTTCGTGGTGGTTGCTCGGAATCTCCGGCACGAGGACTTCGCGCGGAATACGGCCTTGGTTGTCGCTGTCCTCTCCGTAGACCTGCTGCAACAGGTGCTCGATGAGCTCCGGGGTGGTGGCGTCCTCGACTTTTTCCACGACCCAGCCCCGCTGGCCGCGCACCCGGCCACCCCTGACGTGGAATACCTGCACGGAAGCCTCAAGGTCGTCATCGTGCAGGGCGAAGACATCCGCGTCGGTGTCTTCGGAGAGCACGACGGCGTTGCGCTCGAACACTTTGCGGAGGGCGATGATGTCGTCCCGGAGCCGGGCTGCCCGTTCGTAGTCCAGCTCGGCGACGGCAGCGCCCATGTCCTTTTCGAGGCGGGTGATGAAGCGTTTGGCTTCGCCACCCATGAACGAGCAGAAGTCTTCCGCGATGGCCCGGTGCTCCTCGGCGGTGACACGGCCGACACACGGGGCCGAGCATTTGTCGATGTAGCCCAGCAAGCATGGCCGGCCGCTGGCCTGGGCGCGCTTCAACACGCCCGGACTGCAGCTGCGGACCGGAAAGACCCGCAACAAGGTGTCCATGGTTTCGCGGATTGCACCGGCCGTGTACGGCCCGAAGTAGCGGGTGCCCTTGCGGCGCTCCCCGCGCATGACCTGGACCCGCGGGAGCTTCTCCGCCATGCTCACGGCGAGGTACGGATAGGTCTTGTCATCGCGGAAGACGACGTTGAAGCGCGGCTTGAATTCCTTGATCCAGGTGTATTCGAGCTGAAGCGACTCAAGCTCGCTGCCCACCATCGTCCATTCGACGCTGCTGGCCGCGTGCACCATCGCATGCGTCTTCGGCAGCAAGCCCGCAGGGTTGGCGAAGTACGAGTTCAGCCGGGAGCGGAGGTTCTTCGCCTTGCCAACGTAGATGACACGGCCGTGCGGATCCCGGAACCGATAGACGCCGGGGGTGGTGGGGATTTCTCCCGTCTGGGGTCGATAACTCGCTGGATCTGCCACAGATCCAGTCTAGTAAGGGAATCGCACTCCCCCGTACGGGCCGGCCAGCCCGCCCGAAGCTACTCCGCGGACTTGCTCTGGTTGTAACTGGTGGAACGTTCCTGGCCGCTCAACACCGCAATGGCATCCATGATCTTGTCAGTTACTTCGCGCCTGGCCGGCAGCGAATGGTCCGGACCGGTCTTCTCGAAGTACAGCGGCTCGCCGACCTTCATGGTGAAATGCTGCGGACGGACGGTGTTGCGGTCCACGGGCTGCAGCTTGTCCGTGCCGATGAGGCCGACCGGCACCACAGGCGCCCCCGTGGTCAGGGCAAGCCAGCCGACCCCGGTACGCCCGCGGTAGAGCAAGCCGTCCCGGGAGCGGGTCCCCTCGGGATAGATACCGATGCCCCGGCCGTTCTCCAGGATGTCCAGGAGGGTCTTGAGGGCCTGCACACTGGCTGCTTGCTCTCCGCGTTCCACCGGAATCGATCCAACTGCCTGGAAGAACGCCTTCATCGCGCGGCCTTTGAAGCCCTTGGTGGTGAAGTACTCGGCCTTGGCAAAGAAGCCCACCGGGCGCGGCATCAAGGCCTGGACGATCACACTGTCCAGAAAAGACAAATGGTTCGGGGCCACAATGAAGGGCCCTTCCTTGGGCACGTTTTCCAGCCCGATGACCGTGGGCCGGCAAGTGCTGGAAATCAGTCCGCGCGTGGTCCAGCGGATGACATCAAAGGCTTCCATCGTTCTGCACCTCGCTCAGGGCCGCCGCGCGGACAGCGTCAAGTTCTTCGATCTTCTTCAGCAGCTGTGCCGCCGTGTCCACAACGGCGACGGCGCCTGCCTCCTGAAGTTCGCCGTCGGGCGCAAATCCCCAACTGACCCCGATGCAGTCAAGGCCATTGGCCATGGCACCGGCAACATCCTGGTGGCGGTCTCCGACCATCACCGCAGGCTGGGAACGCAACGTGGCCAGCGCAGCACCAACAATTGCCACCTTACCCGGAGCTGTATTGGCGGCCATTGACTCGTCGTCCGGCGCACCGCAGATCGAGGCAAAGAAGCCGGCAATGCCGTGGTGCTCCAACACGATGTGCGCCAAGCCTTGTGGTTTCTGGGTGGCCACGGCAACCGGCCGCCGCGACTCTGCGAAGAACTGCAGGAGCTCCCGGATACCAGGATAGAGCCGGCTTTGAGCGATTCCGACGGAACGGTAATAGCTGCGGTACAGCCCAATGACTTCGTCGACTTTTCCTGTGGGAACCCCGGCAATGTGCTCCAGGGAATCGCTGAGCTTGGGTCCAACCATGGAGTCCAGCACCGCTTGATCCGGCACACGGAGGCCCATTTCGCCCAGGGCCGCGGCGATGCCGCCTGTTATGCCACCTGCAGGATCGACAAGGGTGCCGTCCAGATCAAAGATTACGGGCACCATTGTTTGAGTCACCGGGTTAGTTTCTCACGAGTTGAGGCATGCCTGAAACTCACATGCCGGCCAAGGAATACTTCGATCGTCCCCGGAATATTCCCCGGCCGTTCACACAGGACTAGCCGAGAATCTCCGCGAGGAAGGTAGCGGTATGGCTTTCCGTGGACTTGGCAACCTGTTCCGGCGTGCCCGTTGCCACGACGCGCCCGCCGCCTGAACCGCCATTGGGGCCAAGGTCCACGATCCAGTCGGCGGACTTGATGACGTCAAGGTTGTGTTCGATGGTGATGACCGTGTTGCCCTTGTCCACCAGCCCCTGCAGCACCATGAGCAGCTTGCGGATGTCCTCGAAGTGGAGGCCTGTAGTGGGCTCATCCAAAACGTAGACGCTCCGGCCGTTCGAACGCTTCTGCAGTTCCGAGGCCAGCTTCACGCGTTGCGCCTCGCCACCGGAAAGCGTAGTAGCGGGCTGACCGAGCCGCACATAGCCGAGACCGACGTCGACGAGGGTGTTCAAATGCCGCGCGATGGGGGTGAAAGCGGCAAAGAACTCGGCACCCTCCTCGATGGGCATGTTGAGGACGTCCGCGATGGTCTTGCCCTTGTAATGGACTTCGAGGGTTTCCCGGTTGTACCGGGCGCCATGGCACACCTCGCACGGAACATACACGTCCGGCAGGAAGTTCATCTCGATCTTCAGGGTGCCGTCGCCGGAGCATGCTTCACAGCGGCCGCCCTTGACGTTGAAGGAGAAGCGGCCAGGCTGGTATCCGCGGACCTTGGCTTCGGTGGTTTCCGCGAAAAGCTTCCGGATGTTGTCGAAGACGCCGGTGTAGGTGGCGGGGTTGGAACGTGGGGTCCGCCCGATAGGGCTCTGGTCCACGTGGACCACCTTGTCGAGGTGCTCAAGGCCTGCCACGGAACGATGCCGGCCGGCGACTTGCTTTGCACCGTTGAGCTTGTTGGCGAGAACCTTGTACAGGATCTCGTTCACCAGGGTGGACTTCCCTGAACCACTGACGCCAGTGACGGCCGTGAAGAGACCCAGCGGGAAGGTGGCGTCAATGTTGTTCAGGTTGTTTTCGCGTGCGCCGATGACTTTGAGCTCGCGCTTCTTGTCATATTTGCGCCGCTTTGCCGGAATGTCGATCTTGCGCCGTCCGGACAAATAGTCGCCGGTCAGCGAGTTCGTATTTTCCAGGAGTTCCTTGTAAGAACCGGAGTGCACCACTTGGCCACCGTGCTCGCCGGCGCCAGGTCCGATGTCCACTACCCAGTCGGCCTCCTGGATGGTGTCTTCGTCGTGTTCGACGACGATCAGCGTGTTGCCGAGATCACGCAACCGGGTGAGCGTTTCGATGAGGCGGCGGTTGTCCTTCTGGTGCAGCCCGATGGACGGCTCGTCCAGGACATACAGGACGCCGACCAAGCCGGAGCCGATCTGCGTGGCAAGCCGGATGCGCTGGGCCTCACCGCCGGACAAGGTCCCGGACGGCCGTTCGAGATTCAGGTATTCGAGCCCCACATCGAGCAGGAACGTCAGGCGTGCCTGGATCTCCTTGAGAACCTGGTGGGCAATCTGGGCTTCGCGGTCGGTGAGAGTGAGGCTGCCGAGGAAGTCCGCGCAGTCCCGCATCGGAAGGGCTGCAACTTCGGCGATGGACTTGCCGTTGATCGTAACGGACAACGACGCCGGATTAAGCCGGGCACCGTTGCAGGCAGGGCAGGGAACCTGCCGCATGTACTCTTCGTAGCGGTCGCGCGCCCAGTCGGAATCCGTTTCGCCGTGCTTGCGATGGACGTACTGGATGGCGCCTTCGAAGCCGGTGCTGTACTTGCGCTCCCGGCCGAACCTGTTGCGGTACTGGACAACTACCTTGTGGTCCTTGCCATGCAGCACCGTCTGCCGGACTTCCTGCGACAGCTTTTCCCACGGGGTGTCCATGGAGAAGTCGAGCTCCAAGGCCAGGCCCTCCAGGAGCCGGTTCCAGTACTCCGTGGTGGCAGTACCCAGCGACCAAGGCGCGATGGCCCCCTGGTTCAAGGAAAGTTCCGGGTTGGGGACTACCAATTCTTCATCGACTTCAAGCTTGGTGCCGATGCCGCTGCAGGCGGCACATGCGCCGAAGGGGTTGTTGAACGAGAAGGACCGGGGCTCGATTTCGTCGATGGCCAGCGGGTGCTCATTGGGGCACGCAAGGTTTTCGGAGAAGGCCCGGATCCGTGCGGGGTCCTCGGCGTCGAGATCCACGAACTCGACCAGCACCCGGCCTTCCGCAAGTCCGAGCGCGGTTTCGATCGAGTCGGTCAGCCGTTGGCTGATCCCTTCCTTGACCACCAGCCGGTCCACCACCACTTCAATGGAGTGCTTGAATTGCTTGCCGAGCTTGGGCGGATCGCTCAGCTGGACGAGATCTCCGTCCACCCGGGCACGCGAGTATCCCTTGGCGGTGAGCTCTTTGAAGAGTTCGACGAATTCACCCTTGCGTCCGCGGACAACGGGAGCAAGGATCTGGAAGCGGGTGCCGGATTCGAGTTCCAGGAGCTGGTCGACGATCTGCTGCGGCGTCTGGCGCGTGATCGGTTCGTGGCACACCGGGCAATGCGGCCGGCCGACTCGTGCCCAGAGAAGGCGCATGTAGTCGTAGATCTCGGTGATGGTGCCCACGGTGGAACGCGGGTTCTTGCTCGTCGACTTCTGGTCGATCGAGACCGCCGGGGAAAGGCCCTCGATGAAATCCACGTCCGGTTTGTCCACTTGGCCCAGGAACTGGCGGGCATAAGCCGACAATGACTCCACGTACCGGCGCTGGCCCTCGGCGAAGATGGTGTCGAAGGCCAAGGACGACTTGCCTGATCCTGACAAGCCCGTGAAAACGATCATGGCGTCACGGGGAAGGTCAAGATCGACGTTGCGCAGGTTGTGTTCCCGCGCTCCCTTGACCACGAGCCGGGACAGGTCATGTCTTACCGGCGCGGCAGGTTGATGCGCGGTAACGCTTGCGAAGGATTCGACGGCGGGGACTTCAGCTACGGCTTTAGGCACCCACTAATGCTAATCGAAAACTTCTTCGAATTTCCATGTGGCTTCCCGCAGCCTACCGGCAGGTATCAATCGGCGTCGTAGGCGGCCGCCAGAAGCTGCACAGCCTCCGCGAAACTGGCGCCCTGCGCTTTGGCCGCCGCCGAGTAGCTCGCAGCCACGCCTGCCAATGCGCTCCAGCGGTCATCCCGGGCGCACACCACGGTTCCATTGCGGCCACGAGTGGCGACTACCCCGGCAGCTTCAAGTTCCTTGTAGGCCCGGGCCACCGTGTGGGGGGCGACATCCAACCGTTCGGCCAGGCTGCGCACCGCGGGAAGTTTGGTACCGACAGCCAAGGTACCGCCGTCGGCCAACTCGATGATGCGGAGCCGAAGCTGTTCATACAGGGCGACCGTGCTGGACTGACTGGGACGCCACGAACCGGGAAACTCAAGCGGACTCATGAGGCTTCCCTCTCCCCCTGGCCGGCGCGATGCTTCGCGGACTTCACCGGCATCGCGGCGAGTTCGCCGCCACCGGCGGCATACTGAGCTTCGTGCAAGTGGGTGTAGTGCCCGCCAAGCTCCAATAGCGAATGATGGGTGCCGTGTTCAACGATCCGTCCGTGGTCCATGACGAGAATTAGATCAGCGTCGCGGATGGTGGACAAGCGGTGCGCAATGACGAATGACGTCTTGTTGCTCCGCAGTCTGTGCAGCGCTTGGCGGATAAGGACTTCCGTGCGGGTATCGACCGAACTTGTCGCCTCGTCCAGGATCAGAATGGGGCGGCCCGAGAGCCGTGCGCGCGCGATGCTGAGCAATTGCCTCTGGCCCTGGCTGAGGGGATCGCCTCCGTTGCTGAGCATGGTTGAGTAACCGTTGGGCAGCGAGCGGACAAAGTGGTCAACATGGCTCGCCTCGGCTGCGGCCACGATCTCTGCCTCGCTGGCGCCCGGAAGTCCATACTCAATGTTCTCCCGGATGGTGCCGGTGAAAATCCACGGATCCTGGAGAACGACGCCGAAATTCCGGCGGAGCGCATCACGTCCCATGCCGGCGATGTCCACGCCGTCGATGGTGATCCTTCCGGAGCCGAGTTCGTGGAAACGCATGAGGAGGCTGATCAGCGTGGTCTTCCCCGCTCCGGTGTGCCCGACGATTGCCACCGTCTGTCCCGGTTCCACGTGGAAGGACAGGTCCTCGATCAGGGGCGCGTCCGGCCTGTAGCGGAAGGAGATACGTTCAAAGGCAACCCGCCCCGAAGGGGCATCAAACCGGGAATCGAAGGCCGAACCGGCGACGGCGCGCGCACCGTCGTCCGGTTCCTCCGGTTCCCGTGTTAGTTCAGCGGCGTCCAACAGCTCGAAGACCCTGCTGGCGGAAACTGCGCACGATTGCAGGACCTGGGCCATTCCGCCGATCTGGCCCAGCGGCTGGCTGAAGAGCCGGTTGAATTGGATGAACGCTTGAATGCCGCCGATGCTCATCGCCCCGGCGAGGAACTGGAGTGCACCAACAATGGCAACCCCCACGTAGCTGGCGTTCGACACGAAGGCCATGAGGGGTACCAGCAACCCCGAAGCGAACTGCGCCTTGGAACTGGCGGCGTACAGGCCGTCGTTGTGGTCAGCGAAGCGGACGGCCATCGACGACTGGGCGTTGAAAAGCTTGATGGTCTCATGACCTGTGGCTGTCTCCTCCACGAGGGAGTTCACGTCCCCCGTGGCTTCCCACTGCCGGACGAAGTATTTCTGCGAGCGTCGGGTCACGACAATCGACGCCAGCGCCGAAACCGGAACGGCCAGCAGGGACACGAGGGCGAGAAGCGGCGAAAGCAGCAGCATCATCCCGAGGGAACCTATGACCATCAGCGTTGAGGTCAGGAGCTGGGAAAGGAGCTGGTTGAGCGTCTGCGACACGTTGTCGAGGTCGTTCGTGGCGCGGCTCAAGACGTCGCCCCGGGAGCGGCCGTCGTAATAGGCCACGGGAAGCCGGTGCAGTTTCGCTTCCACGGCTTCGCGGAGGTCGTATGCAAGCCGCTGCACGGCGAGGGCGTTGAGGCGGCCCTGCGCCCAGCTGAGCAACGAGGTGACGCAATACATGCCTGCAGCCAGGAGCAACAGGAAGACGAAGCGCCCGGCGTCGAACTGCGCGCCGAACACCGCTGCCGCGATGACGTCGGTGGCGTCACCGAGTATCTTGGGGGCGGCGACATTGAGCGTGACAAAGCCGCAGATGCACAGGATCGCCGTTGTCATGATTCCCCGGGAGGGCTTCATCAAGCCCACCAGGCGGAGGAGCGAACGCGACGGTTTCGCTGTGACGGCGAGGTGCTCGCCTTCGCTGCTCACGCGGCTTCTTCCGTTTCCAGCTGGGACGCTACGATTTCCCGGTAGGTCACCGAGGACTCAAGAAGTTCGTCGTGAGTTCCTTGTGCCACCAGGCGGCCCTCGTCGATGAGCAGTATCTGGTCCGCCGACACCACGGTATTGACGCGCTGGGCGACAAGGATGACGGTCGCCCCGCGGAGTTCCGGTTCAAGCGCGGCACGGAGCTTTGCTTCCGTCACTGTGTCCAGCGCCGAGAAGCTATCGTCAAACAGGTAGACGGATGCGCGGCGCAGAATTGCACGAGCTATGCATAAGCGCTGTCGCTGACCGCCGGACAGACCGGCGCCGCCCTGGGACAACGTGGTTTCCAGTCCTTGAGGCAACTCGTTCACGAAATCCGCGGCTTGGGCCGTCTCAAGGGCATGCCACAATTGCGAATCCGTCGCCGACGGTAGTGAAATCCGAAGGTTCTCGGCGATGGTGCCGCGGAACAGCCAGCTCTCCTGGGGCACGACGCCGAGCTGGTCACGCAAAGCCCCGAGCGGAAAGGTCGCGATGTCCCGGCCGTCGAGCGTGATGCTTCCACTGCTCACTTCGAGGAGTCTCGGCACAAGGCTGACGATGGTCGACTTGCCGCTTCCCGTGGAGCCGATGACCGCCGTCGTAGTCCCCGGAGCCGCGCGGAAGGTAATGCTGTCCAATACGGGCGTTTCGGCTCCCGGGTAGGCGAAAACCACGCTGTCGAAACGCAGGCCTTCCGACCGCGAGGGGCGAGCCACCATCCCACCGGCGCTGTTTCCCGGCAGGACAATTTCGGATTCCGTATTGAGCACTTCGGTGACGCGTTCAGCGCTGACAGCCGCCCGGGGCGCCGTGCTTAATACATACATTGCCATCATGATCGCGAGGAGGATCTGCATGATGTAAGCGATAAATGCAGTGAGCGCACCCAGCTGCATGTCGCCGGCGATGATGCGGTGCCCGCCAAGCCAGACCACGCCCGCGGAAGAAAGGTTGACCACGGTCATGACGAGCGGAAGCATGGCCGCGACGATCCGGGCAGAACGGAGATTGTTCTTTGTCAGGGCGTCGTTGGCGGCCTCGAACCGTTTCATCTCAAACGGCTGGCGGACAAAGGCACGGATGACCGCGGTCCCCAGGATCTGTTCGCGGAGCACGCCATTGATCCGATCCACCAGTCCTTGGCCCTCGCGATACAGCGGGACGAGCTTGCGGACAATCAACAGCATGATGATCAGCAGCACGGGAACGATGGCGAAAACAATCCAGGACAGGGCAACGTCCTGTTCGACTGCCAGGATCACGCCTCCGATGCCCATGACGGGCGCTGCCACGAGCATGCCGAAAACGAGCACCGTGATGTTCTGCAGCTGCAGGACGTCATTGGTGGTCCTGACCACGAGGCTGGCCGGTCCGAAGGCTGCGACGTCTTGATCGGGCAGGGAATGAATTTTGTCGAAGAGTTCCCGCCGCAGCCCGCGGCCAACCTTCATGGCGACAATCGCTCCAAGGTAGCCTGCGAGCACTGCGGCAAGCACCTGGATCACCGTAAGAACCAGCATCCAGGCGCCCAGGCGCAGAATCACCTCGCTGTTACCGGCGACCAGGCCGTCGTCGACGATCTTGGCATTGAAGGTGGGCAGGAGGAGTGTGGCACCGGTCTGGACAAGCTGGAGGAGAACGATGGCCAGCACGTGGGCCTTATAGGGGGCGAGGCGCTGCAACAGCAAAGATGCCAGCACACTGCCTCCAATCGTTGGCCTCCGGAGTAGCGGATTCCGCACGATGCCACCCCGAGATCGCGTTGCCATTGTAGTTCAGAACACAGTGCGAAACCTTGCAATTGCGGCACTTCCGGCGTCCTTTGGACGTGGGACCGCTCAGCCTAGCTTTTGTGCCACCGCAAAAACCCTGCGGAAGGCAAACACGGTCCCGTGCCGGCCCCGTGGATATGCCTCGCGGAGCGCGGCCGCGTATTCGTTTTCGAAGTCGCGTGCCTCGTCTTCGCGAAGTGCCGCTAGCACTGGCCGCAGGCCGGTCCCGCGCACCCACTCGAGGACAGGATCGGCTCCCGGCAGAAGTTGCTGGTAAATGGTTTCCCAGGCGTCGGCGCCGCATCCGGCGTCGAGCATGATCCGCAGGTAGTCGGCCGGTTCCCCCACCGCGTCGTCATGGCGCAGCACACCGCACAGCCTTCCGGACCACTTCGGTGAGGCGGCCAGTTCGCGCATGAGCACGTGGGAAGGCGCACCGAAGTTTCCGGGGACTTGGAGCGCAAACCATGCGCCCGGTTTCAGCGCTTCGAGCCAGGTGGCGAGCATCGCCAGGTGCCCCGGCACCCACTGCAGCGCTGCATTGCTGACCACGACGTCGGTGTCCGCTTCCGGTGTCCACTCGGCAATGTCGGCCGGCGCGAACGAAAGCCCCGGTTGCGCGGCAGCGAGGACCCGGGCTTTGGCCAGCATTTCCTCGGAGGAGTCCAGCCCGACGACGGCGGCATCCGGCCACCGCGACGCGAGGGTCGCCGTCAAGTTCCCCGGTCCGCAGCCCAGATCCACGACGTGCCGGGGGTCCTCCGCCAGGATCCTCGAGGTCAGGTCAAAAAACGGCCGGTCGCGGTAATTGCCGAACTCGACGTACTTGGCTGGATCCCACTTCACTGCATCCTCCATTGTCGGTCTCCGTCGTCCGCTCCACTCACACTAAGCTGGAAGGCAATGAAACTTCTTGAGCAGCTCCCCGACAGCGGACGCGTTGACCCGGACGAAATCTACACACGCTTCGTCGAATGGGCGGAGAGCCGCGGGCTTCAGCTGTACCCCGCCCAGGACGAGGCCATCATGGAACTCGCGTCTGGCTCCAATGTCATCCTGGCAACCCCCACCGGTTCCGGGAAGTCCCTTGTGGCGATCGCCGCGCACTTCGAAGCGATGTCCCGCGGTATGCGCAGCTACTACACCGCCCCCATCAAGGCCTTGGTCTCCGAGAAGTTCTTCGCCCTCTGCGACATTTTCGGAGCCGAGAACGTTGGCATGATCACGGGCGATTCGGGAGTCAACCAGGATGCCCCGATCATCTGCTGCACCGCCGAAATCCTCGCCAATATCGCTTTGCGCGAAGGCAAGGAAGCCGAGCTTGGCACGGTGGTCATGGACGAATTCCACTTCTACTCCGATCCCCAGCGCGGTTGGGCGTGGCAAGTGCCGCTACTGGAACTCCCCCAGGCGCAATTCCTGCTGATGTCGGCCACCCTGGGAGACGTCAGCCGCTTCGAAACCGGCCTGGGGGAACTCACCGGACGGCCCACCACCACCGTCAGTTCGGCCGAACGCCCCATCCCGCTCCACTACTACTTCCAGGAAACGCCGGTCCACGAAACCCTTGAGGAACTGCTGAGCACCAAGCAGGTTCCCGTGTATGTAGTGCATTTCAGCCAGGTCGAAGCCATCGAGCGGGCCCAGAACCTCATGAGCGTCAACATGTGCACCCGCGAGGAGAAGGACAAGATTGCCGAGCTGATCGCCGGTTTCAGGTTCGCCGCCGGCTTCGGCAAGACCCTGAACCGGCTGGTCCGCCACGGCATCGGCGTCCACCACGCCGGCATGCTGCCCAAGTACCGCCGCCTCGTGGAGCAACTGGCACAGGCAGGACTCTTGAAGGTCATTTGCGGCACCGACACGCTCGGGGTCGGGATCAACGTTCCCATCCGCACGGTCCTCCTGACGGCTCTCAGCAAATACGACGGCGTCCGCACCCGGGTGCTGAACTCCCGGGAATTCCACCAAATCGCCGGCCGCGCCGGCCGCGCGGGCTATGACACTGCCGGAACAGTCGTTGTGCAGGCTCCCGAACACGTCGTGGAGAACGCGAAGGCGATGGCGAAGGCCACCGCGAAGTTCGGCGACGACCAGAAGAAACTGCGGCAAGTCGTGCGGAAGAAGCCGCCGGAAGGCTTCGTCTCCTGGGGGAAGCCCACCTTCACCCGTTTGGTGGAGTCCGTGCCGGACCCGTTGACCTCGAGTTTCACCGTGACGCATGCAATGCTGCTCAACTTGATGGAGCGCCCCGGCGACCCCTTCGCCGCTGCCCGCCGTCTGCTCACCGAAAACCACGAGACACGGCCCGCGCAACTGCAGCTCATGAAGAAGGCCCTCAGTATCTACCGCGAGCTGTTGGCAGCCGGAGTGGTTGAGCGCATTCCCGAGGCCGAGCAGGAGAAAGAAGGCCGTTCCGTCCGGCTGACCGTTCACCTGCAAGCCAACTTCGCCTTGAACCAGCCGCTCTCACCGTTTGCCCTTGCCGCGCTCGAGCTGCTGGATCCGGAGTCGCCGTCGTACGCCTTGGACGTAGTGTCCGTGATCGAAGCAACCCTCGAGAAACCCCGGCAGATTCTCTCTGCGCAGCAGAAGAAGGCCCGCGGCGAAGCGGTCGCCGCGATGAAGGCCGACGGCATTGACTACGACCAACGCATGGCGATGCTTGAAGAAGTCAGCTACCCGCAGCCTTTGGCGGAGATCCTGGGCGAAGCATTCGAGGTGTACCGCAAGGCCGCACCGTGGGTGGGCGACTTCGAACTGGCTCCCAAGTCGGTGGTCCGGGACATGTACGAGCGCGCCATGAATTTCGGCGAGTTCGTCCAGTTCTACGGTCTGGCCCGCTCCGAGGGGATCGTGCTGCGGTATCTGGCCGATGGCTTCAAGGCGCTGCGCCAGACGGTCCCGCAGGACTCGCTCCGCGAAGACCTCGAGGACCTCATCGCCTGGCTGGGTGAACTGGTCCGCCAAGTCGACTCCAGCCTGCTCGACGAGTGGGAAGAGCTCACCTCCGGAGTGGCTCCGACCCCGCACGACGCTCCGCCGCCTCCCCCGCCGTCGCTCACGTCCAACATCCGCGCCTTCAGGGTCATGGTCCGCAACGAAATGTTCCGGCGGGTCGAGTTGTTCGCGGACGAGGACGCGGCCGCGTTGGGCGAGCTCGACGCCGGCAGCGGCTGGGATGCGGAGCGCTGGGAAGACGCTTTGGACGACTACTTCGACGAACACGACGACATTGGAACCGGCCCCGACGCCCGGGGCCCGGGACTCCTTATGATCACTGAGGAACCCGGCATCTGGCGGGTGCGGCAGATTTTCGATGACCCGGCCCGCAACCATGACTGGGGCGTTTCCGCCGAAGTGGATCTGGCGGCCTCCGACGAGAGCGGCACCGCCGTGGTCAAGGTGACCGCGGTCAACCGCCTCTAGGCGCCTAGTAAGCTCGAACCATGAGTGTTATCCGCCCTGCCACAGTGTCCGATGTCCCTGCGATCCTGCAGATGATCCACGAGCTTGCGGTCTATGAAAAAGAGCCCGACGCCGTGAAGAACACGCCGGAAATGCTCACCGAGGCTTTGTTCGGCGCAAATCCGCGGGTGTATGCGCACATGGCGGAAAACGGGGCAGGAGACGTGCAGGGATTCGCTTTGTGGTTCCTGAACTACTCCACGTGGGAAGGCGTCCACGGCATCTACCTCGAGGACCTCTACGTCACGCCCGATGCGCGCGGCGAGGGCCACGGGAAGGCGCTCCTGCAGCATCTGGCCGCCACCGCCGTCGAACGCGGTTACGCGCGGGTGGAATGGAGCGTCCTGGATTGGAATGAACCGTCCATCAACTTCTACCGCGGCCTCGGTGCCGTTCCGATGGACGGCTGGTCGACCTTCCGGTTGACCGGCGAGGCGCTGGGTGCCTTCGGCAGCGATGCCAAGGTGATGGCTCGTGGCTGAGCGCGTGGCTGAACATGCGGTCCAGCAAGGGGCCCACACCGTCCGGGCACGCCACGAATTCCGTGGTGTCCGCACCACGGAGCACTTCTTCACGGTTCCCCTCGACCATTGGGCGTCCGGTGAGGAAGCTCCAGGCAACGCGGAGACGATCACCGTCTTCGCCCGCGAGTTCGTCTCCGCGGAGCACTCGGAGCAGGACGCGTCGCGGCTGCCGTGGTTGCTCTACCTCCAGGGCGGGCCCGGCGGACGCGGAACCCGGACCACGTCCTTATCCGGTTGGATGAAGGCTGCCGCGAGGAGTTTCCGTATCCTGATGCTGGATCAACGGGGCACGGGACTGTCCACTCCGGCGGACCGCAATACCTTGCCGCTCCGCGGCGATGCCGCGGCGCAGGCGGACTACCTCACGCATTTCCGGGCAGATTCGATCGTGGCCGACGCCGAACTCATCCGGATGACCTTGGGCTCGGAGCCGTGGACAGTCCTGGGTCAGAGCTTCGGCGGTTTCTGTGCGCTGACATACCTGTCCTTCGCGCCGGAAGGGTTGAGCGAAGTACTCATCACGGGAGGGCTGGCCCCGTTGGAAGGTCCGGCCGAGCGCGTCTACCGGGCCACCTTCCAACGGGTTGCGGAACGGAACGCGGAATACTTCGCGTGGTATCCGGAGGACCGCAAGCTGGTTACCCGGATTGCGCGGCATCTGGAATCCACGGAGGAGCGGCTGCCCAGCGGAGAACGCCTCACCACGGAACGCTTCCAAATGGTGGGATCGTTCCTGGGCGGGAACGCCCGCGTGGATGCCCTGCACACCCTCCTGGAGGATGCCTTCGTGCCCTCTCGGGAGGGAGAACGCCTCGCAGACGCGTTTCTGGAACAGGTCCACGGGCTCGTTTCCCGCGCATCGAATCCCCTGTACGCGGTCCTGCACGAGTCCATCTACGGCCAAGGGCAGGCCACCGACTGGGCGGCGTGGCGGGTGCGCGCGGAATTCCCCGAGTTCCAGCCCGACGTCGCGGAGCCGCTCCTGACGGGCGAAATGGTCTACCCCTGGTACTTCGAACAGGATCCGGCGCTCGTACCCCTGCAGGAGGTAGCCGAGCTGTTGGCCGCCAAGCAAGACTGGAAACCCCTCTACGATGTGACCCGGCTGAACTCGAACACCGTGCCCGTCGCGGCTGCCGTGTACCGCGACGATATCTATGTGGACTTCCAGCTCTCCATGGAAACCGCAGCCGCCGTCCGCGGACTGCAGCCCTGGACCACGGGCGACTTTCATCACGATGGCATCGGCGAAGACGGCGAAGGAATCTTCAACCGGCTCCTGGGGATGGCCCGCGGTAAGAACTGAGCCCCGGCCATGGCAATGACCGGGGCTCCAAAACGCTCCCCTGTTGTTAATGGCTCCGCAGTCCTTAGTGGCCACGGACCTTGTTCATGCTCTTGCGGGAATCTTCCTCGAGCCGTGCGTCCAGTTTGGACTTGCTGGCGGCCGGCGTCAGGAGGCTCGCGAAAACCGCCACAACGATGGTGCCGATGATGACCGCGAGGGACACATAGGTTGGAATCTCCGGAGCCCATTCAATATGGTGGCCGCCGTTGATGAAGGGCAGTTCGTTGACGTGCATGGCGTGCAGGACCAGCTTGACGCCGATGAACGCGAGGATGACCGACAATGCGTGCTTGAGGTAGATCAGCCTGCCCATGAGGCCGCCAAGCAGGAAGTACAGCTGGCGCAGGCCCATGAGGGCGAAGATGTTGGCAGTGAAGACGATGAAGGCGCTCTGCGTCAGTCCGAAGATGGCCGGAATGGAGTCCACGGCGAACAAGAGGTCCGTCATGCCGATGGTCACGAAGACGATGAGCATCGGCGTAAACAGCTTCTTGCCGTTGACCGTGGTGCGAAGCTTGCCGCCGTCGAACTTTTCCGACATCGGGACAACTTTGCGGATGCGTGCAATCAAAGGGTTTTCGGCGCCGTCTTCCTCGTCTTCGCCGTTGTCCGTGGCCTGCTTCCACGCTGTCCACAGGAGGAACGCGCCGAAGATGTAGAAGACCCAACTGAACTGCTCAATCACCACGGCACCCAGGGCAATGAAGATGCCACGCAGGACGAGGGCGATGATGATGCCCACCATGAGTACTTCCTGCTGGTACTTACGGGGCACCGAGAACCGCGCCATGATGATGATGAAGACAAAGAGGTTGTCGATACTCAGGCTGTATTCGGTCACCCAACCGGCGATGAACTGGCTGCCATGCTCCGGGCCGGCAAAAACGAACATCGCTCCGGCGAACACCAAGGCAAGGGTGACGTAGAAGGCGACCCAGAGGCCTGCTTCCTTCATGGAGGGTTCGTGAGGACGCTTGACCACCAGGAGAAGGTCGACAAGCAGGATGATTCCGAGAACGACAAAAGAGCCGATCTCAAACCAGGCGGGGAGTTGCATTTAAAATGCCTTTCGCAGGTACGCCAAAACGGCGTAAGTCTCTCCGACCTGCCTGCGTCTCCAAGCCAAAAGGCAACAGCGCTCAAACGGCGATCCGCTAGGCCCGGCGAGGCGTCTGTGCCTTGCGTGTTGACGGACCTAGCGCTTGGGATACTCCCCTACGTACGCCCAACTTTACCCTAGGCGTGCCCGGCGGACTGCATTTGGCGCAGTTCGCGCTTGAGGTCTCCTACCTCGTCACGGATCCTCGCAGCGATCTCGAACTGGAGTTCGGCGGCGGCCGCATGCATCTGTTCGGTCAGCTGTTCGATCAATCCCACCAGGTCTTCGGCCGGCGCCGCGGCCAGGCCATCTTGCCGGACCTTCGTAGCGCCCTTGCCCTTGCCGGTCCGGCCCCCCTTGCCGGCCGCGGCCAGCAACTCGCGGGTGTCGGCGTCTTCACGGGCAAGCTGATCAGTGATATCCGCGATCTTCTTGCGCAACGGTTGCGGATCGACACCATTGTCCGAGTTGTACTTGACCTGGATTTCCCGGCGGCGGTTGGTTTCCTCGATGGCCTTGGCCATGGAGTCCGTGATCCGGTCGGCGTACATGTGGACCTGGCCCGAGACGTTTCGGGCGGCGCGCCCGATGGTCTGGATGAGGGAGGTGGCCGAGCGCAGGAAGCCTTCCTTGTCGGCGTCGAGGATGCTGACAAGTGACACTTCGGGCAGGTCGAGGCCCTCACGGAGCAGGTTGATGCCCACCAGGACGTCGAAGCTGCCCATGCGGAGTTCACGGAGCAGCTCCACGCGACGGAGTGTGTCGACGTCGGAGTGCAGGTATTGGACCTTGACCCCGTGGCCCAGCAGGTAGTCGGTCAAGTCCTCGGCCATGCGCTTGGTCAACGTAGTGACCAGCACGCGTTCGTCGCGCTCCACGCGCGACCGGATTTCGCCAAGCAGGTCGTCGATCTGGCCCTTGGTCGGCTTCACGATGACTTCGGGATCGATCAGGCCGGTCGGGCGGATGATCTGCTGGACGGTCCCGTCGGCCTTGCCGAGCTCGTACTTGCCGGGGGTCGCGGAAAGATAGACGGTCTGGCCCACCCGTTCCAGGAATTCGTCCCACTTGAGCGGCCGGTTGTCCATGGCGGAAGGTAGCCGGAAGCCGTGGTCCACGAGGGTGCGCTTGCGCGACATGTCACCCTCGTACATCGCGCCGATCTGTGGAACCGTGACGTGGGATTCGTCGATGACCAGAAGGAAGTCGTCCGGGAAGTAGTCGATGAGGCAGTGCGGTGCCGTGCCGGACCCGCGGCCATCGATGTGGCGTGAATAGTTCTCGATGCCGTTGCAGAAACCCATTTGCTGCATCATCTCGAGGTCGTAGGTGGTGCGCATGCGCAGCCGCTGGGCCTCCACCAGTTTGTTCTGGCCTTCGAGGACCTTGAGCCGCTCCGCGAGCTCTCCCTCGATGGCTGTGATGGCGCGTGACATGCGTTCCGGACCAGCGACATAGTGCGAGGCCGGGAAGATGTACATCTCGGTTTCCTCGCGGATGACGTCGCCCGTAACCGGATGCAGCGTGTAAATGTTCTCGATCTCGTCACCGAAGAACTCGATGCGCAGGGCCAGCTCTTCGTACATGGGGATGATTTCCACGGTGTCTCCGCGGACGCGGAACGTGCCGCGGTGGAAGTCCATGTCATTGCGGGTGTACTGCATGCCGACAAACTTGCGCAGGAGATCGTCCCGGTTCATTTCGGCGCCCTTGGTGAGCGTGACCATTCCGGCGATGTATTCCTCCGGGGTGCCTAGGCCGTAGATGCAGGACACGGTAGCCACCACGATGACATCCCGGCGGGTGAGCAGCGCGTTGGTGGCCGAGTGTCGCAGCCGCTCGACTTCCTCATTCACGGAGGAGTCCTTCTCGATGAAGGTATCCGTCTGGGGAACGTAGGCTTCGGGCTGGTAGTAGTCGTAGTACGAAACGAAGTACTCCACCGCGTTGTTGGGCAGCAGTTGCCGGAACTCGTTGGCGAGCTGCGCGGCCAGGGTTTTGTTCTGGACCATCACCAAAGTGGGCCTCTGGACCTGTTCGATCAACCAGGCGGTGGTGGCACTCTTGCCTGTACCAGTGGCGCCGAGCAGCACGACGTCTTTCTCGCCGTTGTTGATCCGTTCGGTCAGCTCCGCGATAGCGGCCGGCTGGTCGCCTGCCGGCTTGAATTCGCTAATGACCTCAAACGGCGCGACGACTCGATTGATCTCCTGGGCAAGACTCATGAATCCAATGTACCCCCGCCCG
This sequence comes from Arthrobacter sp. KNU-44, assembly GCF_051843155.1. Lineage (NCBI taxonomy): Bacteria > Bacillati > Actinomycetota > Actinomycetes > Micrococcales > Micrococcaceae > Arthrobacter > Arthrobacter sp. KNU-44. Next base: position 4,119,649 of record NZ_JBPXNG010000002.1, on the reverse strand, counting down.
CGGACAGTTACTGTCCGCGTTTTCCGGTGGAACCGTCACCTCCGCCGGGCCTGGTCCAGCTGTCGTCCAGCCGCCCCATGATGGAACGGAACATCTTGACGGCGAACCACACTCCGGACACAAGCCAGACGGTCCACGCGAGCCAGAAGGCTGCGCCCGGTACGAGAACGCGCCACGTCGGCGGTTGCGTTCCGGCGACGAACTCCTCGCGGCCGCCGGCCAGGAACCACAGCAGCGCGGCTCCGGCCATGAGCACGACGCCGGCCCACACCAGGGCGCGAACGGCACCGAGCCGCTGCCCCTCAAGATGGGGCGTGATTCTCCGTTTCCCGGCCATGCTTGCCGGCCTAGCCTTGCGCCATGGGGTACGACGGCGGCTGCCACCCGCTGCTCCTGGCCCAGGCATCCATGAGCGGCCAGGCCACTTCGGCGAACCAGGGCTCCTTGGCCTCCGCGTACTCCAAGGTCCGGTGGTCGCCGCCGTGGAGCGCGGCAAGCTCTTGTTTCATGTCCGCATACATACGGACGGCGTCGGAGTTGGCGCGGAGCCAATCCCTGAACAACAACGCATAACGCCAGCCCGGACTTCCAAGCACCCGGACATGGACATTCGCGGGCCGCCCGGGGTCCGCGTTGCAATGGAAGCGCTTTTGCCATGCCGATGGATCGAGGTCCGGCGGCTTGGGTGTGTCACGGGCGGAGGCCTGTAACGGGAAACCGGCCTCACCCAAGGCCCGGGCTATCCGGTCTGCGGCTTCCAGGGAGGACACATTTACCTGCAGGTCGATGACGTCTCTGGCGCGAAGACCGGGTACCGCCGTCGAACCGATGTGGTCTGCGCCCAAGACCTCCGGAGACGCCCGCAGGATCCTGGCAAGCAGTCTTTCAGCCTGGACCGGCCAGTCGGGGTTTGGCGGGGACAAGACGGGTCCGCCGGCCCGCGGTGCCGGGCGGCCGGCTGCAAGATTGCGGGCAAACGGTGCCAATCGTTCTTCCCAGAGGGTCTCCACGAGCTCAGTGACATCCTCAACGGTTCCGGAGTTGTCCAACACGATGTCGGCTGCCGCCAACCGTTCATCCCGTCCGGCTTGTGCTGCCATGCGGGACACCGCGTCCTCAACTGTCATGCCACGGATCTCCGTCATGCGCCGGATCCGTTCCTCGTCCGTCGCATCGACCACCACCACCAAGTGGAAGCTGCTGCCCTGCCCGGTTTCGACCAGCAGCGGAATATCCTGGACCACGATGTCTCCGGGTTTCGCGGTCGCGAGCATCGCGGCAGCCCTCTCCCGGACGCGTGGATGGATGATCGCGTTGAGCGCCTCCCGGCGATCCGGCTCAGCGAACACAATCGCGCCGAGGCGTGCCCGGTCAAGGCGCCCTTCGGCGTCGACGATGCCTTGACCGAACTCGGACACGACGTCCGCCAAGCCTGGCGTGCCCGGTTCCACGACCTCGCGGGCCAGCGCATCGGCGTCGATCAAGACAGCGCCAAGCTTCCTTAGCCGGGCGGACACGAGCGATTTGCCGGAGGCGATCCCGCCGGTAAGTCCAATCTTCAGCACCCCTCCACACTAGACTGGGTCGGTGGCAGAACAGGAAGAAAGCCGGGCGACCGCGTACACAACGTTGGCGCTTGGGGACGATTTCCGCCACGAACTCGAGATCAGGCGTTCGCGCTTCATCACCGTGCTACGCCGCGCCCCCGACGAAGATGCTGCGCGCGCCTTGGTAGCGGAATTGCGCAAGGAATTCCATGACGCCCGCCACCACTGCTCGGCATTCGTCCTCGGTCCCGATCGAGCCATCCAGCGTTCCAGCGACGACGGCGAGCCCTCCGGAACAGCGGGCATCCCCATGCTTGAGGCGCTCATCAAACGCGAGACACTGCCCGGGGTGACTGCCCTCAGCGACGTAAGTGCCGTCGTCGTGCGCTATTTCGGCGGGATCCTCCTGGGCGCCGGCGGACTGGTCCGTGCGTACTCCGAATCAATTTCGGCCGCACTGGACTCCGCTCCCCTGGTTCAGCGACGGCGCTTGCGGATTTGCGACATCCCCGTGCCCCACTACGCCGCCGGAAGGCTTGAAAACGATCTGCGCTCCGCGGGATACGTCATGGCCGAAACAAGCTATGAGCCCACGGAGACGATCCTGCGCGTGGCCCTGCCCGATGATGCAAACGCAATCGCCGACGCCGGTGAGCGGCTGGCGTCGATGACCGGCGGCGCCTCGGGACTCCAATTGCGGGGAACGGAATGGGTCGACGTCCTGGCCTGAGCTTCCGCACCCGAAGGGACATGCCCTCCTCCGATCACCACCACTGGACATAGTGGGCGTATGTCCAGTCCTTGCTGCGAACCAGGGGCATGTCCAGTGGGGATCCCGGTCTTGAGCAACCTGGGCAACGGTAGAACTAGGTTAAACAAAAGCGGCTCCTGCGATTCGTAAATGAACCGCAGGAGCCGCTTTTATCCCGGCCTGAAAATCCAGGCCAGTGGCAATTAGTTGCCGGTCAGCTTCTCGCGCAGAGCCGCGAGGGCCTCGTCGGATGCCAGGGTGCCCGCGTTGGACTCGGTGACAGCCGGCTCGGAGGAGTAGCTGGTGGTGCCGGAGTCGCTCTCGCCGGAAGCGGCAGCAGCGGCGTCGTCAGCAGCGTGCTGGGAAACCTGCTTCTTGTGAGCTTCCCAACGTGCCTGGGCGTCAGCGTACTGCTGCTCCCAAGCGGCGCGCTGCGTCTCGTAGCCCTCGAGCCATTCGTTCGACTCGGGGTCGAAGCCCTCGGGGTACTTGTAGTTGCCCTCTTCGTCGTACTCAGCGGCCATACCGTACAGAGCCGGGTCGAACTCGGTGCTGTCGGCGTCAACGCCCTCGTTAGCCTGCTTGAGGGAGAGGGAGATGCGGCGGCGCTCGAGGTCGATGTCGATGACCTTGACGAAGAGCTCGTCGCCAACGGAGACGACCTGCTCAGCAAGCTCAACGTGGCGAACAGCCAGCTCGGAGATGTGAACGAGGCCTTCGATGCCGTCTTCGACGCGAACGAACGCACCGAACGGAACCAGCTTGGTGACCTTACCCGGAACAACCTGGCCGAGGGCGTGGGTGCGGGCGAAGGTCTGCCACGGGTCTTCCTGAGTGGCCTTGAGGGACAGGGACACGCGCTCGCGGTCCAGATCCACTTCGAGAACCTCGACGGTGACTTCCTGGCCAACCTCGACGACCTCGGACGGGTGGTCGATGTGCTTCCAGGACAGCTCGGAAACGTGAACCAGACCATCTACGCCGCCAAGGTCCACGAATGCACCGAAGTTGACGATGGAGGAAACGACGCCGGGACGAACCTGGCCCTTTTCCAGCTTGTTGAGGAACGTGGAGCGAACCTCGGACTGGGTCTGCTCGAGCCATGCACGGCGGGAAAGAACAACGTTGTTGCGGTTCTTGTCCAGCTCGATGATCTTGGCTTCGATCTGCTGACCGATGTACGGAGCGAGGTCGCGGACGCGGCGCATCTCGACGAGGGATGCGGGCAGGAAGCCGCGCAGACCGATGTCGAGGATAAGACCACCCTTGACAACCTCGATGACGGTACCGGTGACGACACCGTCTTCTTCCTTGACCTTCTCGATGTCGCCCCAGGCACGCTCGTACTGAGCACGCTTCTTGGAGAGGATCAGTCGGCCTTCTTTGTCTTCCTTGGTGAGCACCAGGGCTTCGACCTGATCGCCAACGGAGACGACGTCCCCGGGGTCAACGTCGTGCTTGATGGAAAGCTCGCGGGAAGGGATGACACCTTCGGTCTTGTAACCGATGTCGAGCAGAACTTCGTCGCGGTCAACCTTGACGACGATACCTTCGACGAGGTCTCCGTCGTTGAAGTACTTGATGGTCGCGTCGACAGCTGCGAGGAAGTCCTCAGCGGTACCGATGTCGTTGATCGCGACTACGGGGGTACCGGGCTTCTCGGTGGAGGTGATGGTCATGTAGTAGGGGCTCCGTTGTGGATAGAGTATCGGTCAGGCAAACCGCCCGCTTTCCGTCGCCGGTCGGCAGGACACGGCAAAATGCCGGGTCATCCTGAATTGTGGATTGTAAATTTGCGCGCACGTAGTATGCGCCCGTTCATTCTAGTCGTTTGCCTCAATGAGGGTCAAAGCGGCAGCGTGTCACCAAGCCGCGCGAACGTCACGCCACGGTCCAGCAAGCCTGGAAGGGCGCGGGCATATCCCTCTGCAGTGCCACCGGAGGGCTGGTTGAAGTGCGAGATCACAATCTGGCCGGCGCCGTGTCCTGCAGCAATTTTCCCCACTTCGCCCGCGACGGTCGGGGCCGGGAAGGTCGCGCCGCCGTCGCCGTTCACGGTGAAGCTCACGGGGACAAGTCCGAGTGCATTGGTGATTGTCGCCGCGACGTCGTCATAGTAGGCGGTTCCCGACCTGAAAAAGCGGGGGGTTTTGCCGCAGAGCCGCTCCATGACCTCTTGGTTGCCCATGATTTCGTCATACACTTCGCCGGCGTTGGCGGTGCCCGGGATGCCGTACGCCGAGCGCCCGTTGACCGATAGGGGCTGGTGCCGGTAACCGTGGTTGCCGAGCTCGAACAAGGGATCGGCCGCGAGCTCGGCGGCCAGCCCGGGGTTGGCCTTGATCCAACGGCCATTGACGAACAAAGTGGCCGGAACGTTCAGCTTGCGCAAGGTCTTGAGCAAGCGTTGATCGCAGTCCGAGCCTTGGGGGCCACCGCAAGCATCAAACGTCAAGACCGCATGCGTGGACGCGGTTTTCGATACCACGCCAGCGACTGCAAGCCCCCATTCGACGGGCTTGCGCCCGGAGAATTCCGCCACAACCTGGGACCTCGACGGCGGAGCCGGACGGGTCTCGGGCACGACCGGATGCTGGCCCACCTCTTCCGCGAGCGGCGTTGAAACCGATACGGGGCGTGGCGCGGGGGCGGTTGCCGGTTGTTGGGCACAGGCGGCCAGGCCGGTTATCGCGAGTCCGGCGGCGGCCACCAGCAAGGACCGCCGGCCCGGCAGCCCTGATGGGCCGGAGGAGTGGCCCCCCGGCTGGAATTCCCCCATGGAATCCTCTTCTGTTGTAGGTCGTGCGTGCGTGTGGAGATGCGCCTAGAAGTGCGTCAGGCAATGGGCTGGACGTTCGACGGCGAACATGTGCTGGGCGGCCGATGCCGCCCCTGGCGTGTGCTCGAGGATCCGGCCAGCCGAAGCCAAGATTACAGGATTGACGGCACCCAAATAGACAGACCCCAAATCGGTGACATCCATGCTCAGGTCCGGGCTCCCGCCATCGGCCTCCTTGACCGTGACGGCGCCGCCGTCGGACGTCAATTCCCACGTACCGTCGGCAAAACCGAGCGCGTCCCGGACTTCGAGCGCCAACCGTCCGTCGGCGCCGTAGCGGCGGGCTGACAAGGCTGCAGGGACGTCCAGGACACGCAGCCACAACATGTCGCGATAGTCCGAAGACGTGACGCAGCGTCCGTCCTCGAGCGCCCATGCAAGGGGGTCTTCAACGGGAGCTTCAGGCCAGGAGACCTGTTCGACGAGATCGATGCTGCCCAGGAATTGCCACAGTTCCAGGTACGCGGAGTCCGTCGCGGCGACAAGGTCCACGATTTCCACCGTGTATGGCTTCGTGTCCCAGCCGGCGAACTTGTAGGACACGTAGCCGTCAATAGTGCCGTCCGGTCCGTAATGGAGCGCACATTTGATGGTTTTGTCTTCAGTGCCGTCGCGCTTCATGGCCCCGGACACGTGATGGCGGTAGGAGTCCTGCCTCACGATGGAACCCGGCGTACGGTGGTGAAGCCGTTCGAATACCTCGGGCGCGAGTTCGAGAAGGACTCTTGGATCTGCGATTTCCACCCTGCCAATGGGCTCGTGCCGGATGCGGAATTTCGGACCAGTGTCCACCTTGATGCTCCGCTCGAAGGTTGCGACGCCGAAACCAAAGCGGCCGTAGATGGATGCCTCGGACGCGGTCAGGGCGGCCATGGCGAAGCCATCGTCCTTCGCATCGGCGAGATCGGCGGTCATCATCCCACGCAGGATTCCATGCCGCCGGTGCGTTCCGCGGACGGTGACAGCCGTGATCTGGCGCGTCCGCAGTTCCTGGCCGAAGCCAACATTCAGCTTGTTTTCCAGCGTTCCAAAGGTCGCCACCGGAAATTCCGGGTTGAGCGCATGCAACGGTGGTTCATCGTTGACGTAAACGCCCGTCAGCTCACGGTTGTCCGCTTGGTACATCGCGAGAATCTTGTCGATGAGCTCATCGCTCCGTTGCTCGTCATGGAATCCGAAGCCAACGGCCCGGAGCCAATCACGTGCTTGTCCGTAGTCCGGGTTCCCCTTGTCGACGGAACGAAAGCGCTTGACGTTGTATTTTTCGTTTGTTTCCTTGGGATCAGCCACGTCCCGAGCCTAGCCAGACAGCATGGGGCACGCCACCATATAGGCGGCGTGCCCCGTGCTTGCGTCTACACAGCGCGCTTCCTAGTGCCCGGCGTCATACCAGCTGGAGCCGACTCCGAGCTGCACGTCCAGCGGCACCGTGAGCTGGGCAGCCGTCCCCATTTGTTCGGTGACGAGCTTTTCGACAGCTTCGCGTTCGCCGTGGGCAACCTCGAGCACGAGTTCGTCATGCACCTGCAGCAGCATGCGGGACTTCAGCCCCTGGCTGGTCAGCTCGGCCGAAACGCCGAGCATGGCCCGCTTCATGAGGTCCGCCGCCGAACCCTGGATCGGCGAGTTCAGCGCAATGCGTTCGGCGATCTCCCGATGCTGGCGGTCCGTGCTGGTGAGGTCCGGAAGATAGCGGCGGCGGCCTTCGATCGTGGAGGTGTAGCCGTCGATCCGGGCCTGCTCCACCACTCCGCGCAGATAGTCGCGCACGGCGCCGAAGCGGTCGAAGTAGTCCTTCATGAGGGTCCTGGCTTCGTCGACCGAGATTTCCAGTTGCTTGGACAGGCCGAACGAGGTCAGTCCGTAGGCCAATCCATAAGACATGGCCTTGACCTTTGAGCGCATGGCACTGGTGACCTCTTCCGGCGCGACGTTGAAGATGTGCGAGCCGACATAGCGGTGCAGGTCCTCACCTTCCTTGTACGCCTGGATGAGTCCCTCATCGCCGGACAGATGCGCCATGATACGCATTTCGATCTGCGAGTAGTCGGCAGACAGCAGGCACTCGTAGCCCTCACTGACGACGAAGATCCCGCGGACGCGCCGGCCTTCCTCACTGCGCACCGGGATGTTCTGCAGATTGGGATTGTTCGAGGAAATACGCCCAGTTGCCGCAACGTTCTGCGCGTACGTGGTGTGGATGCGGCCATCCTCGGCCACAGATTTCTTGAGGGTCTCCAGCATTTGGGCCAGCTTGGAGGATTCGCGGTGGGCCATGAGCTGCACCAGGAACTCGTGGCCGGTCTTCTCCAGGAGGGCCTTCAGCGAGGCGGCGTCCGTTGTGTAGCCGGATTTGATCTTCTTGGTTTTGGGCAGGCCAAGCTCTTCGAAGAGGACCGTTTGCAGCTGCTTGGGAGATCCGAGATTGACCTCGTGGCCAATGGCGGCAAATGCCTGCTCCTGGGCGTTGTCGATCACCTTGGCAAGGTCCGCGAGCTGTTCGTTCAGGAGCTCCATGGAGATGGCAATGCCCGAAAGTTCCATCTGGGCCAGGACCCGTGCGACCGGCAGCTCCAAGGTGGTCAGGAGCGCCTCGGCCTTGCGCTCGGCGAGCTCGCTTTCGAAGTGCTTACTCAGTGCGTGCACGACGGCGGCCTGCTGGACGAGCGCGCTGGCCGCGGCACCGTCAGGGCCATCGCCGAGTTCGAGTTCCAGCTGGCCGGTTGGCGCCACCGCAGCCGTGACAGTGATCCGCAAGTGGTGCTGGGCAAGCTCGGCGAGCTCGTAGCTGCGGCGGTCCGGCTGGATCAGGTAGCCCGAAATGGCAGTGTCGTCCACTACGCCTTCCAGGCCAAGCCCACGGTGGTTCAAGGCCTTCAAGGCATCCTTGAACTCGTGCATGACCTTGGCCTCTTCGGGGTCTTGAAGCCACTTGGCCAAGACGGCATCGGCCGCGGCGTCCAAGGACGACAGTTCGATGTAGGCAGCCCCATTGGCGCGCACGATCGCGAGGGCATCGGCGTCGTCGCCGATCCGACCCGGGACCAACTGCACGGCGACCGCGGCACGGCTCCCCGCGCCGGCGGCGAAGAACTCCTCCAGGGCGGCGGCGTTGTCCAGGATCTTGTAGTCGGGCGCGTCGATGGTTTCGGGAGCCGCGCCGGCGGTGTCGTCGCCGTAGAGTGCGAACAGCCGGGTACGGAGCGTCCTGAATTCGAGGGTGTCGAACAGAGTCTCGACCTCCTGGCGGTTCGGGCGCGGTTCCTCGAGGTCGGCGAGTGTCACGGGGAGTTGGAGGTCGTGCAGGAGTCGGTTGAGGCGGCGGTTGCGCTTCACGGCGTCGATGTTTTCCCGGAGGGCTCCGCCTACCTTGCCGCCGATGGAATCCAGGTTCTCCAGGATCCCTTCCAGGCCGCCGTAAAGGTTGATCCACTTGGCTGCGGTCTTGGGGCCGACGCCGGGAACGCCGGCGAGGTTGTCGGCGGACTCACCCACCAGAGCGGCGAGATCGGAGTAGCGGGACGGTGGAACGAAGTACTTCTCTTCGATGGCCGCCGCATCCATGCGCGGGATGTTCGAAACGCCCTGTTTCGGGTAGAGAACGAACACGTTGTCCGTGATGAGCTGGAAAGCGTCACGGTCGCCCGATACCAAGAGGACTTCGAAGCCCGCGGCATCCCCCTGCGCGGCGAGGGTGGCGAGGATGTCGTCAGCCTCGTACCCTGGCATCTTGATGGTCTTGATGCCCCACGCTTCCATGACTTGATCGATGAGATCGATCTGCCCGCGGAATTCCGGTGGAGTCTCGTTGCGGCCACCCTTGTATTCGCTGTACTCCGCCTTGCGGAACGTCGTGTCGTCCGAGACATCGAAGGCCACTGCAACGTGGGTGGGCTTCTGGTCCTTGATGAGGTTTATCAACATCGAGGTGAAGCCATGCACGGCGTTGGTGTGCTGGCCCGAGGATGTGGCGAAGTTCTCTGCCGGCAGAGCATAGAATGCCCGGAACGCCATGGAGTGGCCATCAAGGACCAAGAGCCGCGGTCGGCCACCTGCCGCCGTGCCCGCAATGGTAGTTGAAGGGTCTGGTGCCGTTGCGGTGGCAGTTGAAACTGCGCTTGCCGTTGGCGTTGACGTTGCCGTTGGAACTGAGTCCGGTTTGGTTGTTTCGCTCACAGGTGCCAGCCTAGTTGCCATGATGGACAATTTCACGCCGGGCCCGTTCACTGACGAACTCAATGCGGCCGGCGTTCCGCAGGAGTTGCACGGTTGGCTTTCCCGCTATGGCGTGGGCTCGCTCGTGGCCAAGATGGGCATCAAGTTCCTTGAACTGGGCCCCGAACGGACCGTCGCCACAATGCCGGTGGAGGGCAATACCCAGGTTGCCGGCATCCTCCACGGCGGAGCCCATGTTGTCCTCGCCGAAACCTTGGGCTCCTTCGCGGCGGCCCTGCATGCGGGAGCCGGACGCCACGTGGTGGGAATCGAGGTGGGCGCGACCCACCATCGCTCCGTAGCAAGCGGCCTGGTCACCGGCACATGCACAGCCATTCACTTGGGCGGCACGCTCGCCACCCACGAAATCGTCATGACCGACGAACACGGCCGACGGTTGTCAACTGCCCGGATTACCAACATGCTCCGGGAGAACAGGGCCCGCTGACCCGGCACGCGCGGGGAATCTGTAGCGCAGCTCGACTGCGGCGCCACCAAGGGTGCGGGTCGAGCTCAACTCGAGCGGCGCCGTCGGGCTCTCGACGGGCAGCAAGCGCTTACCGGAGCCCAAGGCGACGGGGATCAGGGTGACAATCATCTCGTCGAGCAGCCCGGCCTTGGCGAACTGGGCCACCAAGTTTCCACCGCCTACCAGCCACACGTTCTTGTCGCCGGCGTCCGCAATCAGGTCCGGCGCGAATTCCTCAACCTCGCCACGCACGAACGTGACATCGGCACCGGGCGGCGCGGCGTATTCGCGGTGGGTGAAGATCCAGCATGGAACTCCCGGATAGGGCCATTTGCCCGGTTCGTGTTCCATGAGCCAGCGATAGGTCTGGCCGCCCATGACGATGCAGCCGATCCCCGCCATGAAGTCTTCGTAGCTTTCGGTGACGCCCTCGGCCTCTTCAAACTGGATCAGCCAGCCGAGATCGTCTTCTTTCGTGGCGATGAACCCGTCAAGCGAGGATGCCACGTAGTACTGGAAATCCGCCATGGCCCCACCCTACCCATGAGGCTGCGCCGTTCACAGCTACTTCGAGAAGTAAGGAACGATCAGGTAGATCCCGAAAAGCACGGCGATTCCGCAGGCCGCGAAACACAGATAGGCAAGGGACCGGACCATGACCGGTGACTTCTGCCGTGCGTCGCCCGCGATGGCAGTGAGACGGACACCGAGCGAATAGAGCACTACCAGGACCAATGCCGCCACAAGGGTCGCGCCGGCTACCTGCACCAGATCCAACCACTTCATGCCAGGGTGTCCTTACTCATGCTGTTGCTCAGACTCTGTCTCTTTGCGTTCTTATTGCGGAAGCGGACCGCGGTGCCGGCTTCCTCGACTTCGACGGCGTTGTGGTGGCCCACGTGCGACTTCCTCGAGTAAATGAACATGTAGACGACGACGGCGGTGCCCACAACTGCGGCGATAACCACGCCGACGGTGCCGGTGCCGATGAGGAACGCGGTCAAGGCGCCCACGATGGCAGCGGCAGGGAGGGTGAAGAGCCAGCCGGTGGCGATGCGCCCCACCGTACCCCAGCGCACCGTGGTGCCCTTGCGTCCGAGTCCCGAGCCGATGACCGAACCTGAGGCCACCTGAGTGGTGGACAGCGCGAAGCCGAGGTGGGAGGAAGCGAGGATGGCCGAAGCGGTGCTGGCTTCCGCCGAGAAGCCCTGCGCCGGCTTGACATCGGTCAGCCCGGAGCCCATGGTCCGGATGATGCGCCAGCCGCCGGCATAGGTTCCGATCGCGATGGCGAGTGCGCAGGCCCCGATGACCCAGAGCTGCGGGCCGCTTCCGGCAGGCTGGGTTCCGGCGGCGATCAGGACGAGGGTGATGATGCCCATGGTCTTTTGCGCGTCGTTGGTACCGTGCGCCAACGCGACAAGGCTCGAGGTGAAGATCTGGCCGGTACGGAATCCGCCGCGCTTCTGGGTCAGCTTGTCGCCGGTTTCGGGGTCATGCCGGGACGTCAGGGCGTAGGCAAGCTTGGTGCATAGATAGGCCACGGCACCTGCGAGCAGGGGCGAGAAGATGGCAGGAAGAATGACCTTCTGGAGCACGGTGTCGAAGTTGACGGAGTGGAAGCCGATGCCGACGATGGCCGCACCGATGAGGCCGCCGAAAAGCGCGTGCGAAGAACTGGAGGGCAGCCCTTTGAGCCACGTGAACATGTTCCACAGGACGGCCCCCATCAGCCCGGCGAAGATAATCTCCGGCGTGATGTGGATACCGTCCGTGCCCTCGCGGATAAGGCCTCCCGAAATGGTCTTTGCCACTTCGGTCGACAGGAACGCACCTACGAGGTTGAGCACCGCAGCCAAAGCAACAGCCGTCTTGGGCTTGATGGCACCCGTGGCGATCGGAGTCGCCATGGCGTTGGCAGTGTCGTGGAACCCGTTGGTGAAGTCAAAAAATAAGGCCAGCGCTATGACAAGCGCGACCATGAAGGTGATTCCCACCTGGTGCCCAATCTGCAGAGTCGACGATGCGCAGTTTCACTTCCCCGGTCCTGCCTGAAACAAACAGTTCAGCAGGCGTTCATCTGAACGTACTGGCGGAATTAACCATGGCGGGCGTGAAACCCTAAGAATCCTACGTGCCAATGGCGGCAGGGCAAAACGTAGGCCCAGCATCATCCAAGGAATTGCCGAACAGCCGCGATATCGCTCCGTGACAGGCCGCGCCGCGGGTCCGGTGAGATCCAAAGCACACGGCTGCCGAGGAACTCGGCCCAGGACCGGGCCGCGGCCTCATGGTTCAGCTGATCATCCATCCACACGATGCGTTCGGCTCCGGACTCGTGGACGTCCCTTTGCAAAACGTCCAGCTTCCACCAATCGGCGGTCTGGTCCCAGCCGTCGCTGGTCAGGACGGGCCAATGCTCGCCGTGGAGGCCGATGGCCGGGCACAGGAACTCGGGCGCGAGCCGCTGCCACGTGGTCAGCCAAACAAACCTCGCAGAGGGATGCGCGGCCAGCTCATTGAGCTCGTCAACCAGTTCGGAGGCGTAGACGACGTCCAGGATTCCGGCGTCGGCGATTTTCCATTCAGTACCCCAGTCAGTGAAGCCCATGGGACCGAAGGGGTTCACCACGCCGTCGACGTCCAGATACAGCGACACGGTGGTCATGCAGCCCCTTCCCCGACGTGCCAACAAGGCCAGCGTAAGGCAAGCGTTGCTGTCAGCGCAGTCCGGGGCCGGCTTGCCGGTTGAGTTCGCGTGCCGGATTGCCGCCGAAGATGCTGTGGGCCGGGACGTCCTCGCCTTTCATCAGGAACGAGTCGGCTTCGAGCTGGGAACTTTCGTGCATGGTGGTCCCATAGTGGACGAATGCGCCCACTCCCAGTGTGCAGCCGGCGCCAAGGGTGATGGCATCGAGTTTGAACGCGCCATCCTCCATGGAGTGGCATTGGACGCCGGAGTGGGCATTGAGGGTGCAATAGTCCCCGATGGTGACGAGGGTCCTTTCGGGGATCCCGCAACCGTCATCGAAGACCTTCTTGCCCATCCGGATCCCCAACATGCGCCAGATCACGGGTTTGAAGGGCGTGCCGTTGAACATTTGCACGATACCCCCGGCGCTGAGCTTCCAGAAGCGCTCGTGGCGCCAGAACGGCACTTCGTAGATTGAGCAGAAGCGCGGCGAAAGTCTGCCAAAGCCGAGGGACGCCCGCTCAACGAGGACAGCCAGGGCGTTGGTGGTGATGACCATTGTTCCCACCCCGGCGAGGGCTCCGAGTCCGCCGGCCGCGGGTAGAAGGGCCTGCGATCCCCAGGCCGCGAGGAGAATCACGTAGAGCTCGACCCAGCGGCCCAGCAGGTAGAGGAGCAGCGTCACAGAGTTGTGCCGGTTCTTTGCGGGGAGCCGTCGCCGCAATTCCTCCGGCGTCCTGAACCGGTCGAAGGCACTATCGCGGTCCACTGTGCGCGGGATTTCAAAAGGCGGCGACCCCAGGAGGCCCACCCCATGGCGGAGCGGACCCTCCAGGGGCACCATGGTTTTGGTGCCCAGGAGGCAGTTGTCCCCCACTCTGGCCCCGGCGGGATAGGCGATGTTGTTACCGAAGAAGCTCCTGGCCCCAATGACGGCAGGCGAAAGGCGGAACGCGGTAGTTGAATAGTCGGCATTGATGATCGATAGACCGTCGGAGACCATGGTGCCACTGCCGACCGTGGCCAGCGTGGGGCTGTCGTGCTTCAGCCCGACGCCGAAGTTGGATCCGGTCTGCACCATATCCGGCTGGTGGTAGCCGAGGACGTTCAAGTAGTACACGATGAGGGAACTGTCCCCTGCGAGTTGGAGGAGTGCCTTGAGGTTCGTCAGCCGCTGAATGGTCCGCAGGAGTCCGAACCGCGGACCATAGAGCGGATAGTCCTTACCAGGGATCAGGAACAATGCCAGCACCCTGGGAAGGATGGCTACGAGGGCGAAAGCGGCCACGATACTGCCGAAGAGAAGGACGAACGAGACCAGCAGAAGTGCGCCCCAGAATCCGGGCTGGGCAGGGTTTGTGTCGCCGGTGGGAAGTGAGGCGAGCAGGATGTCGATGGCGCCGATTCCGATGGATGACACCACCACCACATGGATCACGACGGTCCAGAAACCAAAGCTGACCCGGCTGCGCGTACCGCTGCTGGCCTGTCCGGCCAGCCGGTAGTAGTTGGTGTGGGCGGGTTGGGCCGGTGAGCCATTCCAGGCGGAGCCCGGAGGAACACTCTGGAAACGGTGCAAGGAGGAGCTGTGCCCCAGTTGGGCATCGTCACCCATGGCGGTGTCTATGTCCAGCGTGGTCTGCTCACCGATCAGGACGTTGCGGCCGAGGGTGACGGGCCCTGTCTGGATCCGGCCCGCGTGGGCACGGTAGCAGTAGAACGTGGAGTCCTTTCGGATCACCGTGTCCGCCCCTACCGTCAGCAGGTCGGGGCAAGCGGGAATCCTCGAGGAGAGGATGGTTACCCGGGGGCCGATCCTGGCGCCCAGTGCGCGGAGATATAGCGGGAAGACCGGTGTCCCGACGAACATTCGGATGGGGCTTGTGGTGACCAAGGTCTTGACGAACCAGAAGCGGACGTACTCTAGGGACCAGAGAGGGAACTCCCCGGCCTCCCACCGGCCGACGAGCGTCCATTTGAGCACAAGTGGCATGGCTGACAAGGCAATGAAGGTTATAGTGCCGACGACGACGGAGCGCACCACGAAGTCGGCTGGTTGGCGGGATGTGGCTACCCATTGCTCGCCAGCCACCGGGATGAGCAACGCCACGTACGCGTAGGCCAGGGCGGCCATCGCCTGCAGAGCCCCGCACAGCAGGTACTGGCCGGTCCCGACGCGCAGGAAGGGTTCCGCCGTCGCGGTTTCCGTTCCCTCGGCGGACCCCGCGAGTGACTCGTCGTTCGCGGCATCCATGGCGGCCGCCAAGGCGGCGATGGTCGGATGTGCATATATTTCGCGCATCGAGACTGAGGGTGAGTTGGCTACCTTGCGGACGTTGGCGCAGAAATGCGCCAACAACAGGGAGTTTGCCCCGAGGTCGTTGAAGAAATTGGCGGTGGTGGAGACTGACGTGAGCTGGAGGGCCGCAGCCAAAGCCGGGGCGAGGATCCATTCCGTAGGCGTCACCGGCCTGGTGTCGGCGAAGTCTGTACTGACCGCGCGCGGGCCGGAGGGATGTGGAAGCCTGCTGCGGTCGACTTTCCCACTGATCATCATCGGCATGCCCTGGAGGGGCTCGAAGTAACCGGGCACCATGTAGGCCGGGAGCCGCTCGCGCAGCCAGGCGCGGATGTCGCCTCCTTCCACCTTGGGTACGTTCTGGTGCAGCGTGTAGTAGGCGGCAAGTTCCGTGATTCCCGGCCCGGGCTCCCATGTCTTCACAACAGCCATCGCTATCCCGGGCATCTGCAGAAGGACGTTTTCGATTTCGCTCAGCTCAATCCGATAGCCCCGGACCTTCACCTGCGTGTCGGTGCGGCCGTGGTACTCGATTTCGTCGTGATCGTTGAACCGGCCAAGGTCACCCGTGCGGTAAATGCGATGGGACGGGTTGTCCTCCAGGCCGAGGAAATCGGGAATGAATGCCCTTTCTGTTAGCTCAGGCCGGTTGATGTAACCCTTGGCGAGCCCCACGCCCGCCAAGCCGATTTCGCCCAGCTCGCCGTGAGGCAGGGCACGGTCCCGGACGGGATCCAGGATGACCGCCGAATAGCCGGGCAACGGTTTGCCCAGGGTCACGGGTTTGCCGGGCTCCGCCGTACCCCAGGTTGCTGTCACCGTCGCTTCGGTCGGCCCGTAGACATTCAAGAAGCGCCGGCCGGGGCGGTGCCAACGCTCCACAAGGTCCTCCGGGCAGGCTTCACCGGAGACAAGCAGGAACCGCAGCCCTGGCACGTCGTCGTCGAGCGTGGCGAGCAGGGTCGGTACGCAGCAAAGGGCAGTGATGTTCCGGGCCTGGATGAACTCGGCAAGATCCGGCCCGAGGAGGTTGTTCCCGGGCGGCCGGGGCACCAAAGTGGCCCCCACCATCCAAGGCACCCAGATCTCCTCCACGGAGAAATCGAAAGCCGTGGTCATGCCCTGGTAGACCCGGTCGCGGGGATCGTAGCCGTAAGTTTCGGCGGCAATCCGCACAAAGTGGCAGATGCTGGCGTGCTCTATGGCCACTCCCTTGGGCCGTCCGGTGGATCCCGAAGTGTAGATGATGTAGGCCAGTCCGTTGGCCGGGGACCCCCGCTCCGCCCAAGCCAAGCGTGAAGATTCAAACGCGGCAATCCGGCGATCCTCCAAGTCCACGCGAACCGCAAGGTCCGCAGTCCCGGGCAGGAGGCTGTCCGCGAGGCGGGAGACCGTCAGGAGCATGGTGACGTCGGCGTCTTCGGCGATGTAGGCGATTCTCTCGGAAGGGAACGCCGGGTCGAGGGGCACATAGACGGCATGGGCCTTGAGGACCGCAAGCATGCTGACATAGGACCGTACCGGGTCATCGAACAGCAGCGCGATTCTGTCGCCCAGGCGTACCCCGCGGGCAAGAAGGTAGCGGGCGAGCCGGTTGGCCCGGGCGTCGAGCTCTTGGTAGCTCAGCGAACCATCCGCTGTTTCCACGGCAGGATGACTGCTGCGGCCTTCGAGCCGCTGGCGGTCGCACCGGTTCTCGAAGAGCTCCTCAAGCCGCTCGCCGGGGCTCCACCGGATAGCGGTGCCCTGCGTCGGGTTGTCCAGCGCCGTATTGGCCGGTGCAGCGCCGACCAGAACGGGGACACCGTCCCTGAACTGGATCAGGGACCGGGCGCTTGTGGCCGCTCCGCCGGAGGTCCGGCCCGGGTCCACATGCCTCCCCATATTTCGCCTCCTTGCCCTGGACTTGTGCCCGGCCTTATCTGGCCGCGCCTGTCGTGGTCCTGTGTCCGGCAATGGCACGCTGGTCGGCAATGGAACTTTGTTCTGCGATCGCAGCCAGGAGAAGCCCGCAGGCGGTGTGGACAATTTCTTCCGTGATGTTCAGCGGAGGCAGGAGCCTGACCACGCAGTCGTCGCGGCCACCGCATTCGAGTATCAGGCCCAGATCCAAGGCATTTCGCTGCACTGCGCGGGCCAGCTCTCCGGCAGGACGGCCTGTTTCCGGATCGGCGAACTCGATTCCCCACATCAGGCCTCTGCCCCGCACCTCGCGCACCCAGGCATTGCCGGCCAAGGGCGCGAGAAGCAAGGCAATCTGCGCGCCGCGGCTCCGGACGTTGCCGAGAACGTCGTCGCGCCGGATGATCTCCACGGCTGCGGCCCCCGCGGCGAAGGCCAGCTGGTTTCCTCGGAATGTCCCCGTGTGGGCGCCGGGGAGCCAGCGGTCGAGGTCCTTGTTGTAGATGATCAGGGCAACAGGGAGGCCGATTCCGCTGAGCGCCTTGGATGCGACGATGACATCGGGCTCGATCCCGTATTGCTCGAATGCGAACCAGGTTCCCGTGCGCCCGCACCCGGTCTGGATCTCGTCGATAATCAACGGGATGCCCAGCTCACGGGTCACCCTGCGCACGGTTCGCGCGAATTCTGCCGTGGCCGGTACAACTCCCCCCTCGCCTTGGACCATTTCCATGATGACGGCCGCGGGAAGCGGAATTCCTCCGAGCGGGTCTTTGAGGGAATGCTCGAGGAACAGGACGCAGTTGGTCGAACAGGTCTCCGGGTGGAGGCCTAGAGGACACTGGGCACAGTAGGAGTACGGGAAGAAGTGCACTCCGGGCATCCCGTTCGCCACCGGCTGCTTCTGTTCAACTAGTCCGGTCAACGCCATCCCCACTGTACTGCTGCCGTGGAATGCTCCTTGGAAGCACACGATGTCCGCGCGCCCGGTGGCCGTCTTGCACAATTTGACGGCGGCATCCACGGCATTTGCACCGGTCGGTCCGCAGAAGTGGATCTTCATCCGATCGGCGAGTCCCCAGGGAAGCATGGACAGCTGCGCCGTCATGAAGGCGTCCTTCGCCGGCGTCGGGAAATCAAGTCCGTGGCTCAATCTCCGCAGCTGGGCGGCGACGACCTCCACCAGCTCCGGATGGCTGTGCCCGAGGGACAAAACCCCGGCTCCGGCAAGGAAATCAATGAAGACATTGTCATCGACGTCCCGCACAAAGGCTCCGGAGCCCTCGGCAATCGCGATGGGAAGATGCCGCGGATAGGTGCGGGCATTGGATTCGTTGAGTTCCTGGTGCGCCAACAACTCGGCAGATCCGGGTCCTGGGAGGGGCCCGGTTACATGTGCCGAGGTCAAGGTAGCCTGCTGCGGAAAAGTGTTCATGGCGATCGGGTCCTTATCCCGGGGATCCGCGGAAGCGGATCAGTGATTGAGCGCTTCCCGCTGCCGTGCCTTGGCGAGGCGGGGAGGATGGGGTGCCGATGCTGCGGCCCCACTACGGCGCTTTGGAGGCCTCCTCCCCTGCCTGGTTCAGTCCTGCGTGATCCAGTCCTGCATGGTCCAATCCTGCATGGTCCAGTCCGAAGGCCAAGCACACGGCGCGCTGTGCGTCGTCCAGCACATCCGCGCGAACAGCAACGTCGATGCGCATGTCCGACGCCGAGATCAACTCGATCTCGGCACCCGCATCCGAAAGGGCTTTGAAGAGCCGCGAAAAGATCTGCGCGTCAGTGCGCATACCGAGCCCGATCAGCGACAGCCTGCCGATCTGGCCGTCGTAGCGGAGCTCCACGAAACCAATGGCCGTCTGGGCAGCGGAGAGGGCTGCACGGACACGGAATCCGTCCAGGCCGGGAACCGCGAGCGAAATGTCCCTCCCGCCGGCGCGCGCGGACGAGGTGTTTTGAACGGCCATCTCAACCTGGGCGCGCTCATCGGCAAGAAGCCCGAAGATCTCTGCGGACTTTCCCACGCCGTCCGCGACGCCCATTAACGTCAGCTTCGCTACGGCGTCGTCACAGAGAACTGCAGAGACCACGGGCTGCTCAACGGCCGGAGCCCGCTCCCAGACCGGCTTGTGGTCCCATTCCGCTTCCTGGTCCCGGCCCGGCAGAATCATGGTTCCAGTGCTCCTGTTGAAGGAGGAGCGCACGTGGATGGGGACTCCAAACCGGAGGGCATACTCAAGGCATCTGGCATGTACGACTTTGGAACCGGACGCAGCCAGCTCCAGCATTTCCTCGTTTGAAATAGTGTCGATTTTCCGCGCACGGGGAACAACCCGCGGGTCGGCGGTGTAGACGCCATCGACGTCGGTATAGATTTCGCACATGCCGGCGCCCAGCGCGGCGGCCAAGGCGACGGCCGTGATGTCCGAACCACCCCGGCCGAGGGTGGTGACCTCCTTTTTCTTGAGGCCCTTGCCCTGGAAACCAGCGACGATGGCAACTTCTTCGCGCTTCAGGCAAGCGCGGATATGGTGCGGGTCAACGTTGACAATGTGTGCTTTGCCGTGGATGCCATCGGTTATCAGTCCGGCCTTTTTTCCGCTGAAGGTCCGGGAAGGAACGCCCAGATCAGCCAATGCGATCGCCAGGAGCGTCACCGAGATCCGTTCACCCGTTGTCAGCAACGTGTCAAGCTCACCGGCGGGAGGGCTGGGGCTGAGGGATACGGCCAGGTCAAGCAGTTCGTCGGTGGTGTCGCCCATGGCCGAAACCACCACCACCAGCGGATGGCCGGCCTCCCGGGTCTCCGCGATCCGCCGGGCCACTCGTTTGATGGCTGCTGCATCGGCTACGGAGGAGCCTCCGTATTTCTGCACTATGAGGTCCCGGGCCCGAAGCTTGGTACGCGTGCGTAGCGCCGTCTGTTCGAGACCGGGGAAGCGTTCTGGTCCGTCCACCTCCGGATGCTGACTGTCTGCTGGTATGTCCCGGATGCTGACTGTCTGCTGGTACATGGAGCCTCCTGGAGCCCGCATACCCCCTTGCCGATCTTACAACGTATATACCTCGCGGGAGGTTCACCTAGGCAACAAAAACCAACCTTTGGAACGCCGCCGGGAGCCAGCGCTTCGCGGAAATTCACTATCTTGACGTTCGTCACAATAGTGATAATCTCAATGCATGGATAACAGCACCGGCCACTCCGAAGAGAGCATCAGGGACCAAAACATCAGGCCCATCGAGGATTCGGTCCGCACCGACTTCAGCCAGGCCATGTCCTACGGCGGGTATCTGGACCTGGACCGCCTCCTCACTGCCCAGCACCCGTTGAGCACGCCGGAACACCATGACGAATTGCTGTTCATCATCCAGCACCAGACCAGCGAACTGTGGCTCAAGCTCGTCCTGCATGAACTCCTCGAAGCCCGCCGGCTCCTTGATGCGGACAACCTGGCCAAAGCCCTCAAATGCATCGCACGCGTCAAGGCGATCCAGCGCACCATGACCGAACAGTGGTCTGTCCTGGGCACACTGACTCCCCGCGAGTACTCCGAATTCCGGCGCTTCCTGGGCAGCTCGTCAGGCTTTCAGTCCCACCAGTACCGGGCCGTCGAATTCCTATTGGGCAACAAGAACCGCGGCATGCTCCGGGTCTTCGAGAGCGATCCGGCGGCGCACAGCCAGCTCAGCACGCTCCTGGAGGAGCCGACGCTTTACGACGCCTTCCTCGCAGTGCTGGCGCGGGCCGGCTATGCCGTTCCCGCCGAAATCCTGGAACGTGACACCAGCGAACCGTGGACGTTCCGGAAAGACCTCGTCCCGGTCTTCCAGGAGATCTACGAATCAGAAGCTACGCCCTGGGGTTTCTACGAAGCTTGCGAAGACCTCGTAGACATCGAGGACAACTTCCACGCCTGGCGCTTCCGCCATTTGCGTACGGTGCAGCGGACCATCGGATTCAAAGTGGGGACGGGAGGCTCGTCAGGCGTCGACTTCCTCAAGCGGGCCCTTGACCTCACCTTCTTCCCGGAGCTCTACGCCGTCCGCACCGAGATCGGCAACTGAACAGCAACCCCGCTCCAGCAACCCCCAAAGTTTTCTTCAGGAGAGACATGAACAGCGCGCAGCAAACGCAACGGCCGACGTCGGGAGAGCTCGACGCCGCGGATCCCCTCGCCGGGCAGCGTGAGGCCTTTTACGCCCCGGCGGACGGTCAGCTCACCGCATACCTCGACGGGAACTCGCTCGGCAGGCCGCTCAAAGCGACGTCAGCGAAGCTCGCGTCCTTCGTCGAAGAGGCGTGGGGCAGCCGCCTCATCCGTGGTTGGGACGAACAGTGGATGGACGAGCCCACCACGGTGGGCGACCGGATCGGCGTCGTCACCCTGGGGGCGGCCGCCGGCCAGGTCACCGTGGGAGATTCCACTTCCGTGATGCTCTACAAGCTCATCCGGGCAGCGGTCGACGCCCAACCGGGTCGTGATGAGATCGTCGTGGACCGGGACAACTTCCCCACGGACCGTTTCATCATCGAGGGCATCGCCGCGGAGAAGGGCGCCACCATCAAGTGGGTCGCTTCAAATCCGGCCAGCGGCGTCCGGACCGCAGACCTCGAGGGACTGCTCAGCGAGCGGACCGCCGTCGTCGTACTCAGCCACGTCGCTTACCGTTCCGGTTTCCTGGCGGATGCCGCGGCGATCACCGCGATGGTCAAGGAAGCCGGTGCGCTCATGCTCTGGGACCTGTGCCACTCCGTAGGCTCGGTGCCCCTCGAACTCGACGCCTGGGGTGTGGACCTTGCCGTAGGTTGCACCTACAAATACCTCAATGGCGGCCCGGGCTCCCCCGCGTTCGCCTACGTCAACGCTTCGCAGCAGGACCGCCTGCAACAGCCGATCTGGGGCTGGATGGGCGCCGACAACCCCTTCGGCATGACGGAAAGCTACAAACCGGCACAAGGGATCCGAAGCTTCATCACCGGCACTCCGCCGGTGCTGGCCATGCAACCGCTCAAGGACATGGTTGAGCTGATCGCATCAGTGGGCATGGATGCCGTGCGGGAGAAGTCCATCAAGCTGACGGAGTACGCAATCGCCTTGGCTGAGGACATACTGGTCCCCCTCGGCGTCGAAATTGTCAGCCCGCGCAACACCGCAGAGCGTGGCTCGCACATCACGGTGGACCATCCCTTGTTCGCCGAGGTGACCCAGACACTCTGGGAACGCGGTGTCATTCCCGATTTCCGTCCCCCGCACGGACTGCGGATCGGCCTGTCACCGCTCAGCACCAGCTACGCGGAGGTTGAGCTGGGAGTGACCGCCATCCGGGACGCCCTCACCGAACTCCTGTGAGCGCTGTCCTCGACGACATGGACTCCCGGCCCGGGAGTACCACGTCGTTGCTTCGCACAGTCATCGGCCTGTACCTGCGCGATGCCGGCGGATGGATGTCCACGAGGCACATCATCACCCTCATGGAGGCTCTTGATGTAACCGCGGCTGTTTCCCGGACGGCATTGTCACGGTTGAAGAAGAAGGAAATCGTCGTTCCTCAGCTGCGTCATGGTGTTCCCGGCTTCGCCGTCACCGAGGGCGCCGCATCGATGCTTGCCCGCGGCGACAGGCGGATATTCAACCCACGCCACATGTCCTCCGCGGACCGCTGGTGCCTCGTGTCCTTTTCCATTCCGGAGACGGAACGGGAAAAGCGGCACCAATTGCGGCGGCGACTGCACTGGATCGGCTGCGGCACGGTTGCAGCCGGGCTGTGGATCTGCCCGGATTCGCTTCGGGAGGAAGTGGAGGAGATCCTGGAAGACCTGGAGCTGCGCGGCATGGCCACGCTGTTCGTCACGGACACTCCCCTGGTCGGCGGGAGCCTCCGCGATGCCGCATCCGCATGGTGGGACCTGGCGGCGGTGGCAGAACTGCATCGCGACTTCATCCGGCATCATGGTTCCGCGGCCGACGACTGCGGCCCGGCTAAAGGTTCCAACGACGGCCCGGCCTCGGCCGAAAGCTTCGCGCGTTATGTCCGATGCATTGACCGCTGGCGGATCATTCCGTACTTGGATCCGGGACTGCCGGCGGATTTCCTTCCCGAGGATTGGCCCGGCATGGCTGGAATCGCGCTCTTCGAGCGCCTCGGGTCAGCTTACTCACGGCCGAGCGCGGACTTCGTACGGAGGATGCTGGAAGGGTAGCGGGTCCAGTTCTTCCTCAGCCGTAGGTCACAGTCGTTCCCGCTGCGGGGGACCATGCGATGCGCCCGCCTTGGTAGTTCTGCACCACCCCGCCGTTTCGGGCTGGGTATTCGTTCGTCGTCGGGTAGCCGAGCGGGCCGTTCTCGTAACCTGTTGACGCCCAAGCCGCACGGATTCCCCCGACACTCACGTGCGCCCCGGTCGCAGGAGACCAGACAATCGCACCACCTTGATACATCTGGTAACAACCGCCGTCCCGCAGCCCGCACGCTTCATTCGTCGTCGGGTAGCCGAGCTGGCCGTTCTCGTAACCGCTTGCCGCCCAAGCCGCACGGATTCCCCCGACACTCACGTGCGCCCCGGTCGCAGGAGACCAGACAATCGCACCACCCTGATACATCTGGTAACAACCGCCGTCCCGCAGCCCGCACACTTCATTCGTCGTCGGGTAGCCGAGCTGGCCGTTCTCATAACCTGTTGCCGCCCAAGCCGCACGGATTCCCCCGACACTCACGTGCGCCCCGGTCGCAGGAGACCAGACAATCGCACCACCCTGATACATCTCGTAGCAACCATCGTTGCGCAATCCGCAGACCATCACAGAGGCCGCTGCACCGACACTTGGGGATGCGGCAGCCGCCGTCGTGATCGCCGTCGCAGCGTCAACAGAGGCAGGTGTGGGTGCCCCCGAAAACAGCAGGCGGTTCGGAGTTCCCGGGCTGGAGCCGGAAACGACGCCGGACGAGGCTTCGGAAAGCAGGAGCGTCCCGACGGCGGACGGAGACAACCGCGGGTACAAGGACAACAGGGCCGCCACTGCACCCGTGACGTGCGGAGCCGCCATAGACGTTCCGCTCATGACGGCCGTGGCGGTGTTCGATGCGATCCCAGCTGACGTGATGCCCACTCCTGGAGCATAAAGGTCGACGCAGTTGCCGAAGTTGGAAAAGGACGCCTGCCGGTCCAAGGAGTCGCTCGCGGCGACGGTGAGGGCGTCCAGGACCCGTGCGGGGGAAGTATTACAAGCGTCGGTCGTGGCATTGCCCGCCGCGACGACCGCAGTGATGCCCTTGGAGATGAGACCCTGCACCGCGGCGTCGACCATGGGGCTGGGAGGGCCGCCGATACTCATATTGGCCACGGCCGGTGTACCGGCAACGTGGTTTGCCGCAACCCAATCGAGTCCGGCAATCAAGTCGGAGGTGTACCCGCTGCCCGTACAGTCGACGACGCGCACGGGCACAATCGTGGCACTTTTGGCAACTCCGTACGTCTGGCCCGCGACAATTCCGGCGACGTGGGTGCCGTGGCCATCGCAGTCGTTTGTTCCCTGGCCGTCGGCTATCGCAGTCCAGCCGTTTGCCACCCTGCCACCGAACTCGGTGTGGCTTGCAAGCACACCACTATCGATCATGTATGCGACCACCCCGGCACCCGAAGCAACGGGGGTATAGGTGCCGGATAACGGCAGGGTGCGCTGGTCGATCCTGTCCAATCCCCACGGCGCGCCTTGCTGGGTAGCCGACACCTTGAGCGGTGCGTCAACCTCGACGGCGGCAACCTGTCCGGAACGCTTCAGCTCATCCGCTTGGGCCGGCGTAGCGGTCACGACGGCCCCCTGCATCGCATTCGTAAAAGTCCTTGCGACCGTGACGTTGCTGGAACGCAAGGATTGCTCCCCCGCCGCGGCATCCGTTCCAGCCGCATACTTCACGATGTAGCGGGAATGTCCATCATCCTTCGCACTGCTTGCCAGGTTTGATGGGATCTGCGAGGCGGCTCCTGCGGAGACTCCGGAAAAGGCCACAGCGAGGATGGCCAGCAGCAGCGACAGGACATGACGGGAAACGGACGCGGAACGAATTTTGGACTTCCTTCAGGTGTCGGGCCGGACGCTCAAACCAGGAGCTAGCTGGACCAAGCTTAGTTCGCGCAAACCCCTCAATGAGGAAACTGCGGTGATCCTTGGTTGAACTTTGGATTCTTCGGTAAAAGTCGGGGACGCGGCCCGAAGTGAAAATATTCCTTCCTCAACGAGGCACGTGATCACTCCGGACACCAGGCGTACTCTGGAAGCATGAACTTCGCCGATGGTGGATGGTTCGCGAGGTTGTCATGACCCGCCCTTGGTTGCGTTGGCTGCCCGCTGCGCTGGTTCCGGTAGCGCTTGCTGCGGCTGCCCTGGCTGGTTCCTACCAGGCAGGGGCCGCGACGAACCTGCCGCACAAAACGGCAGAGGAAATTATCGCGATGATCGGCCGCGCCGATGTCCAGGCCTTGTCCGGAACCCTCCAGCAGAGTTCCGAAATGGGACTCCCCCAGCTCCCCTCCGTCGGGCCAACTGCAACCCAAGGTCCGGCTTCGGTCATCGAGCTTTTGAGCGGTTCACACACGGCCCGGGTCTACCTGGACGGCCCCGCCAAGGCCAGGTTCCAGGTGATGGACATGCTCGCCGAGCGCGACGTCGTCCGCAATGGAAACGATCTCTGGCTCTACAACTCGGCCGACAACAGTGCGGCGCACATGACGATGCCCGCCGGGCCGGCACGCGATGCGGCCCCGCACGCGACCCCGACTCCGGGGGTAACCACTCCTGACGTCGTCGCGCAGCACTTCCTCGCCGCCGTCGGGCCCACCACGGACGTGACAGTGGGCGACGGAACCACGGTGGCCGGCCACACGGCCTACCAACTGGTGATCAAGCCACGCAGTACCGCGACGCTCGTCGATTCCGTGACAATCGCCGTTGACTCAGCCTCGGGCCTGCCGCTCGGCGTCGACGTGCGGGCACGCGGCCAAGCCGCAGCGGCCTTTTCGCTCGCATTCACCGAGCTGAACTTGTCGGCGCCCGACGCCGCCCTGTTCAGCTTCACCCCGCCGCGCGGTGCCGCGGTTGAAGAGAAAGCAACTCCGCAGCTGCGCGCCCTCCCCGGGAAGACCGGGCAGGCACCGGAGGCAAAGGCAACAGCCGGCCGGCCAACGACTACAGGCACCGGTTGGGACACAGTGATCGCCTTGCCTTCGGGCGCGGTCCCCACGGATGTCCGCTCGGCTCCGATGTTGGCCCAGCTCACCCAGCCGGTCGCGGGTGGCCGTGCGCTGACGACCAGCTTGGTAACTGTCTTGGTGCTCGACGACGGCCGCGTCTTCGCGGGAATGGTGCCACTCGAGCGGTTGCAGTCCGCAGCCGCCACGAAATGACGGAGGCGGCCGCGCCAGCTAAACTGGCGATCGAGACCCAAGGCCTGAGCAAGCGATTCGGGCACCGGGCCGCCGTCGACGGCGTTGACCTTGCAGTGCCCCGCGGTTCGGTCTTTGGCTTCCTTGGCCCAAACGGCTCCGGCAAGACCACCACCATCCGGTTGCTGCTTGGCTTGGCGTCCGCCACGAACGGCCACATCCGGGTACTTGGCGGCGAGATGCCGCGCCAACTTGCAACGGTGCTGCCCAATGTGGGCTCGCTGGTGGAAGGGCCGGCCTTCTACCCTTTCCTGTCGGGGGCGGCGAACCTTCGGCGCTTGGACAGCGCCGATCTTCATGCCTCCCCGCAGACCCGGGCCGCGCGGGTGGATGACGCGCTCGAGAGGGTGGGGTTGTCCCATGCTGCAGCTAAGAAGGTCCGCGCCTATTCCCTCGGGATGAAGCAGCGGCTGGGGATTGCGCATGCCCTGCTGCGTCCGAGGGAACTGCTTGTCCTCGATGAACCCACCAACGGCTTGGATCCGCAAGGGACCCGGGAGGTGCGCAGCCTGGTCCGCTCGCTGGCCGCCGGGGGCACCACAGTGTTCGTTTCAAGCCATCTCCTCGCGGAAGTGGAACAGATGTGCACCCATGTGGGAGTCATGAGCGTGGGCAAGCTCGTGGCGCAAGGAACCCTCCACGAACTGCGCGCCGCGGGAAAGACAACCATCCGGCTCCACACGCCCGATATCGAAGCCGCCGTCCGTGTCCTTTCCAGGCTGGGCCTGCAATCGGAACTGTCTGTTCCGCCGCCCGGCTCGTACGGCGCCGATGGCCAGAGCCTCGTCAGCACCGGTCCGCCGGGGCACGAAGTCGCTCCCGAGGCGATCGTGGCTGCCCTCGTGTCCGACGGCGTCCGGGTCCGGGGCTTTGGCGTAGAGAACGCCAGCCTGGAGGAGCGTTTCGTCTCCCTTACCGGAGAGGGTTTCGACATTGCCGGCTGAACATGAAACCAGACCTATGACCGCCGCGCCGGGCGGCCCGGCGTCAAACGCCCGGCCATCAAGCTCGTGGTCACTCATGGCCTCCGAGCTTTCGGTACTGTTCCGCCGGCTGCGGACGTGGGCCATGCTCCTTGCGCTCGCCGGGATTCCCCTCCTCATCGCCGCCGCGGTCAAGCTGAGCTCGCATCCCGTGGCCCCTGGGCGCGGTCCGCCGTTCCTGGATCGGATCACCCAGAACGGGCTTTTCGTCGGCGTCACGGCAATGATCGTCTCCGTGCCTTTATTCCTTCCGCTCACGATCGGAGTGGTGGCCGGCGACACGATTGCCGGAGAAGCGAATCTTGGCACGCTCAGGTACTTGCTCGTCGCCCCGGCGGGACGCGTCCGCCTCTTGTTGATCAAATACGCGTCTGCCGCGGCGTTCTGCCTGGCAGCGACCCTTACGGTGGCCACCGCCGGGGCGCTGGCCGGCGTCGCACTCTTCCCGGTGGGTCCCGTCACCCTGCTCTCCGGCGACACTATCGGCGTCGGCGAATCAGTAGTGCGTTCCCTGCTGATTGCTGCATACATCGCAGTGTCCTTGTTGGGTCTGTCCGCCATCGGGCTGGCGATTTCCACTTTTACGGACGTGCCGGTCGGGGCGATGGCTGCAACCATCGTGTTGTCCGTCGTGTCGCAAGTGGCCGACAACCTGCCGCAACTGGAGTGGCTGCACCCGTGGCTGTTCAGCCATTACTGGTTGGGTTTCGCCGATCTTTTGCGTCAACCCATCTCGTGGACGAGCTTCGGCGACAATGCCTTGCTGCAGGCGGGCTACATCGTGGCGGCCGGTGCGCTGGCTTTTGGCAAATTCACGAGCAAGGATGTCCTGTCCTGAAGTAGGGCCTGCCCGTAAGCTCGTGGCATGGCAAGATTCTTCGATGTTCACCCGCAGGACCCCCAACCACGCGCAATTGCCCAGGTGGTCAATATCCTCCAGTCCGGCGGGCTCATCGCCTACCCCACCGATTCCTGCTACGCTCTCGGCGCGCAAATCGGCAATAGGGAGGCCCTCGATCGGATCCGCTCGATCCGGCAGCTCGACAGCAAGCACCATTTCACCTTGGTCTGCAAGGATTTCGCACAGCTCGGGCAGTTCGTCATGATCGACAACGATGTCTTCCGAAGCATCAAGGCCGTCACGCCGGGAAGCTACACGTTCATCTTGCCGGCCACGAAGGAAGTGCCACGCCGTCTCCTGCATCCCAAAAAGAAGACGGTAGGCGTGCGGATTCCGGACCACATTTTTGTCCAGGCCCTGCTGGCCGAACTGGGCGAACCACTTCTTTCCAGCACCTTGCTGCTCCCCGACGAAGAAGAACCCTTGACCCAAGGCTGGGAAATCAAGGAACGCCTGGACAATCTGGTCGAAGCGGTGATCGATTCCGGAGACACCGGCGCAGAGCCCACCACCGTGGTGGACTTCTCGAGCGGCACGGCGGAAGTGGTCAGGCGCGGCACCGGCGATCCCTCCCGATTCGAGTGAGCATGGGCATCGCCGAATCCCATGTCACGATCGACGTCGACGGTACGGCGATCTCGGGTATCTACGCCCGGCCGGACAAACCGGTCGCCACCCTCGTTCTTGCCCACGGAGCCGGTGCGGGCATGGAGCATCCGTTTCTGGGCGGCCTCGCGCACGCGTTAAATGACGACGGCGTTGCGACTTTGCGCTTCAACTTCCCTTACCGGGAAGCCGGCAAGAGGTTCCCCGACCGGCCGCCTGCCGCGATCGCGACGTGGCGGACCGTCATGGCGGAAGCGGCGTCCCGTTCAGAGGGCGAACCGTTGTGGGCAGCCGGCAAGTCCTTCGGCGGTCGCATGGCGTCGATGGCAGTCGCCGAAGGCATGCCCGCCGCGGGACTCGTCTATCTCGGCTACCCGCTGCACCCGCCTGGAAAACCGGAGAAGCTCCGCGATGAGCACCTCTACGGGCTCACGCTGCCCATGCTCTTCCTGCAAGGCACACGGGACACCTTCGCGACGCCCGAACTGCTCGAAAACGTGGTGGCCCGGATCGGACCCACCGCAACCATCGAATGGTGGGACGGCGGCAACCATTCCTTTGAACGCGCAGGAGTCAAGACGAGTGCAGCTGACATCGGCGCGTCTCTCGCGGCTCCGTTGTCAGCGTTCCTTCGTAAGAACCGCTGAGCTGGATGCAGACGCTGAGCCTCAGGCTTTCGCCGAGGCAACGGCTATGCCGGGCGGCAGCGGCTCGTGCCGCAAGTACTCCCGGCGGAATCGTCCGCTGCCCGCCGTCAGTCCCCGCAGCACGATCGCGTACCGCAGCAGTTCCTGTTCCGGAACTTCGGCGCTGATCTCAGTACGCTCTCCGCCCACGGATGTTGTGCCGGTGACGCGTCCGCGGCGGGAGGACAGATCGCTCATGACCGCACCCACATGCTCGTCGGCCACAAGTACCGTCACGGCCGAAATCGGTTCAAGGAGTTGAATACTGCCCGCCGCCGCGGCCTCCCGCAAGGCCAACGCGCCCGCGGCCTGGAAAGCCGCGTCCGACGAATCGACGCTGTGGGTCTTGCCGCCTACCAGGATCACCCTGATGTCGACCACGGGGAAACCCGCGCGCACCCCCTTGCTCATCTGGGCCCTGACGCCCTTCTCGACCGACACAACATACGTTCCCGGGATGACCCCGCCAACAATCCTGTCAACGAACTCGAAGCCTCCCCCGCGTTCCAGGGGTTCCACTTCGATATCGCAAATCGCGTACTGACCGTGGCCGCCGGATTGCTTGACATAGCGCCCGTGGCCGGCGGCCTGGGCAGCGAAGGTCTCCCGGAGGGGCGTGATGACGTCCACGGTCTGAAGCTTCACCCCCTGCTCCCGCAAGCGGTCGAGAACTGCCTCCGAGTGGGCCTCGCCCATGCACCACAAGACCAGCTGGTGCGTCTCGGAGTTGCGCTCAACCCTCAGGGTCGGATCTCCTGCGGCTACCTTCGCCAGGCTCTTGGAGAGCGCGTCCTCGTCGCCGTGCGAGGCCGCTTCGATCGCCACAGGCATCAGCGGCTCGGGCATGTCCCAGGTTTCCACGAGCAACGGAGCCTCGCGTGCGGAAACCGTGTCTCCCGTCTCGGCACTCGCCACCTTTGCCAGCGCGCAAATATCCCCGGCCACGGCGAACTGGACCGGCCGAAGGCTGGACCCCAACGGAGAGTAGAGGTGCGTGATCCGCTCGTCACTGTCGTGGTCGGGGTGGCCGCGCCCGGCCAGGCCATGCCCGCCGACATGCACGGCAGAGTCCTCGCGAAGCGTCCCTGAGAAGACCCGGACGAGGCACACGCGTCCCAGGAACGGGTCAACCGTAGTCCGCACCACTTCGCCAAGGAGCGGACCGTCCGGATCGCAAGCCAGGGGTTCCATGGGCGTCCCGCCCAGGTCCGTCACCGTCGGGAGGCTTCTCTCGGTCGGAGACGGAAACGCCCGGGTCAGCACCTCCATCAGTTCGGCCGTGCCGACTCCGGTCACGGAGGAGCTTGCCAGTACCGGAAAGAACGTCCCCCGGACGATCGCGGTTTCCAAATCCTCCACGAGGGTATCGATGGGGACCTCCTCGCCGCCGAGGTACCGGTCCATCAAGGTCTCATCCTCGCTCTCGGAGATGATGCCCTCGATGAGTTCACCGCGGACACCCTCCGCGCCGGCCAGTTCCGCCGCTGTCGCAGCCCGGACCGCAGGTCGTGGTTCCCCGGGGGTGTACTCCGACACCGAGCCCGAAAGCAGCCCGAGCACTCCCGAAACAGCGTCAGCGTTTCGGACCGGCAAGTAAAGGGGCAGGACGGAATCGCCGAAGGCGGTCCGGCATTCGGCCAGGACAGCGTCGTAGTTCGCGCGCGGATGGTCAAGCCGGCTGATGACGACCGCCCGGGGCATGCCAACCCGCTCGCATTCACCCCAGAGGGCGGTGGTTCCGGCGTCGACTCCGTCAACCGCCGACACCACGAACAAAGCCGCATCCGCAGCACGCAGCCCCGCGCGCAGCTCGCCCATGAAATCGGCGTAGCCCGGAGTGTCGAGAAGGTTCACTTTGACGTCGTCGAAGACCAAGGGCGCCGCAGAGAGTCCGATGGATCGCTGCTGGTGGATAGCCGTCGCTTCGGAGTCGCTCACGGTGGTGCCATCTAGGATCGAACCCATGCGGGTCACGACGCCGGCAGCGTAAAGGAGTGATTCGAGCAGCATCGTCTTTCCCGCGCCGGAACGGCCAATCAGGACGACGTTGCGGATGTTTTCGGGCCGATCGGCCGGCGTCGAGGAAGGGTCCGCCCGTCGAAGATCAGGGTTGGTCCGGTTCGACCCCTTCGTCGCACTGCCTGGTCCTTTCACCGACATGAGCACCTCCTGCAATAGAAGCCGGATCCCCCGCGTCCTTTGCTAACCGATTCCACACCCTGGACCGGCCCACGGCAAGAGCAATCGAATCCGTCTGAGCCGAAACCCCAGTCTTAGGAGAGCATGCCCCATACCAGGCGAACTGAAAAGGCGGCGCTTGCCGCAATGACAACAGCGAAAGCCACCAGCCAGAGCAAGGACGGTACCCCCGTGGTACGGGCCAGGATGTAGGCATCCGACGACGCGAGCCGGTCCCGTCGACTGGTGTGGACCGAAGCCACCTTGAACCAATCCCGCACGGCGCCCACCTCAAGGGCTATGCCGAGTCCGAGCACCACATGGCTGACCGTGGAGGCGTTGGCGGACATGACAAGGAGTTGGGCAATCGCCGCGCTCAGGAGCGCCACGAAGATTCCCGTGAAGTTCCGCAGAAAGATCAGGGCGAGCAGCAATACCAGCGCGCCGATGGACATGGCCGCTCCCGACCGCCCTTCAGACACGGACCAGATGAGCGCCACACCTACCACCGCGGGACTCGGATATCCCCAGAAACCGGACCAGGCTGCGCCGAACTTACCGCGCCCGCTGCTCAGGAGCTGTCCGGAGTGGTCCAGCCCGATCTTGAGCCCGTGGACAACCCGCCCCGTCATGAGGGCGGCGAACGCGTGGCCCAATTCATGCACGAAGGTCACGTAGAGGCCAAACCAACGCCAGGTGGCCCGCGGGATGCTCAGTACGACGGCCGCAGCGAGGATGCCCAGCACAACCGGGGTCGCCAGGTTCGTGACCTCTGCCGTGGTGAATCCCCGCAGCACAGCCTGCCACCAGTCGTTGGCCAGGTCAGCGGGACGCAATTCCATGTTCATCACCGTCGCATCCTAAGGAAAGAGCCTGTGAATGCCTCCCAGGCCGCTGGAACCGCCTGCGAGCCGAGGTCACATCTTCCGTTTGGTCTTGGCCGTGGCGGGCGCGGTCCACGGATCTTCGGGCCAGGGATGCTTCGGATAGCGGCCGCGCATTTCCGCACGGACCTGCGCATACGGGCCGGACCAAAAGGAGGACAAGTCGTCGGTTACAGCCAGGGGCCGCCTGGCTGGAGAAAGAAGGTGGAACAGCACCGGCACCCGTCCGCCGACCAAGCGGGGCGTCTCTGCCCAGCCGAAGCACTCCTGCAACTTCACGGCCACTACCGGCCGGCCGTCGTCGTCCGCCGCGTCCGGATAATCGATCCGCACCCGCGAACCGCTCGGCACCTCAAGCCATTCCGGCACCAGCTCACCGAGACGGGCTGCCTCCGGCCACGGCAAGAGCCGCCGCAATGGCTCGGCCAAGTCGATCCCGCTCGTCGAGGCGCCGCCTGCGAGCGCTTCGAGTTCGGGCGCCAGCCATTTCTCCAGGCGGGACAGCAACGCGGGTTCGGAGACGTCCGGCCATGGATCGCCGAGTTCCCTGTGCAGCAAAGCCAATCGCCGGCGCAACGCATCGGCAGCCGGCGACCATCCAATGGTCCCCAACCCCTCATTCGCCAAGGCACGGGCTACGGCAGTGCGCCCGTCGTCGATGGAAGGCCGCACGGGCGTCGACGAAAGAACGATCGCCCCCAGTCGCCGCGCCCGCCTGGCGGTGACGCGGCCCTGCTTGAATTCGGCTTCCACCGTGTCGCCCAGGAGGTGGCTGGCGGCAGCTTCCGCCGCATCCGCTGCCAAGGGCGCAGCGGAACGGATGACGGCGCCGGTCCCTGCCGCGTCCCGGCCCTCCGCGCGGGACACTTCGGCGACGGCGAGCCATTCGTGGCCGGTGAGCGCGCTCCCGGCCGGCAGCCCGGCCCGTGTCCCGGACGTCAGCAGGTAGCGTTCAGGACCGGTGCCTGGAACGCGGCGCGCCACACGGTCCGGGAACGCGAGCGCGACGACGAACCCCAAGGCCTCGGCCGCGCTCGCCGGAGAAGACAGGCTCGCTGGTGGGGTCAGGGAAGGCCCGACGCCGGATCCCTCCTGGCGCGCGATCCCCTCCATCCGACGGACGTCCTCGGCCCAACGCCGGGCTCCTGGATCCTTGCCTGTCCGGAGCGTGGCCAGGAGGCGCGTCAGGTCGGCTCCCTGAGCCCGTTGATCGCCGGCCACGAGAGCCACGGCTTCGGCGGCCGCACGGTGCCCGACTGTGGCGGCACCATCCAGCAGTGCCCTGGCCAGCCGTGGATCGGCGGGAATCCTGGCCAGCGTCTTTCCCACGTCCGTGGCAAGCCCGTCCGGGTCGATCGCACCAAGTTCCCGCAGCACTTCCATTGCATCGTCCATCGCGCCTTGCGGCGGTGCGTCCGGAAGTGCGAGCCCCCGGCCACCCGGCGATCCCCAACAGGCCAGGACGAGCGCGGCGCCCGTCAGGTCGGCGGCCGCAATTTCCGGTGTGGGGTGGGCCGGTGCGGCTCCGTATGCTTTTTGCTCGTAGCAGCGGACCACTCGTCCTGGTCCTTGGCGTGCAGCGCGTCCGGCGCGTTGTTCGGCGGAGGCACGGGAGCACGAGACGGTGACCAAGCCGGACATGCCGCGGTTGGCGTCACGCCGCAGTTCACGGGACAGGCCCGAGTCGATGACCAGCCGCACTCCGGGAACTGTCAGGGAGGATTCGGCCAGGGCAGTCGTCACGATAATCCGGGGAGATCCGCCCGGCTCGCGGCCGGAGACCGCCCGGTCTTGTTCCGCCGGGCTTGCCTGGCCGTGAAGCTCCAATACCTCCGCGCCCGGTACCCTGGCAGCGAGGCCGGCGCGCAGCCGGGAGGCGACATATGAGACTTCCCACGCACCCGGGACGAAGACCAGGGCGTCGACGTCCGGATCGGCTGCGAGCGTGTCCGTGTACGACGCCGCGGCAGTCTCCGCCACATGGTCCAGGAAGGGGCGGGTCACGCCGCGTCCGTCCAACCGTGGACCTGCCGCGGGCGCCCAGTCCACGGTCAAGGGATGCAGCGCGGACGGACAGTCGACGACGGGTGCCGGCCCGCCGCCGTCGTGCTTTCCGTCTGCGCCTTCTCCGACGCCTCCAATCAGCGCGGCAAACCGTGGCGCGTCGAGGGTTGCCGACATCGCGACGAGGGTGAGGTCGTCCCGCAGCTGGCGGACCTCGATGAGCATTCCGAGCAACAGGTCTGTCTCCAGGCCGCGTTCGTGAACCTCGTCCAGGATCACAGCGCTGGCGGTCTCAAGCCCCGGATCTGCAAGCAGGCGGCGCAGCAGGATTCCCGGAGTGACGAACTCGATGACGGTCCCCGGCACAGTCTGGCTTTCACCGCGGACCGTGTAACCGACGCGCTCGCCGAGGCGGCTGCCGTCGAGGGCGGCGAGGCGGCGAGCGGCTGAGCGCGCTGCGACCCGTCGTGGTTGGGTCACGATCACCCGGGGGCGCTCCTTCCCTATGACGGCGCCGGCCGCGATGTCGGCGAGCGCGATATTGGCAAGCAAAGGCGGCACGAGCGTCGTCTTGCCGGTCCCCGGAGGCGCTTGCACGACGGCGGTTCCTGCCGTTCCTCCCGCACCGAGGGCGTTCGCGAGTTCCCCCAGCGATTCTCCGAAGACGAGTCCCACGCCGATCGTGTCCAGGTCGAAAGGGCGGTACGCGAGCGCGGCGTTCCGGGGAACGAGTGGAGATTTCACCCCTCCATTGTGCCTATATGCTGATCCGCTCCTGAATGGTGGACTGCTTGCCGAATCGGGAGGACGATTAAAGGGCAGTTGCTAGAAGGAGGTCTGTGATGTGCTACGGCTACAACAAGGATTTCCGGCGGGACACCAGGAAAGATGCCTCACAGGAACCCGAGGAACGCCCTGAGCCCAAGGTGGACGCGAAGGACTTCATGTTCTGGGCCTTCCCACGCCGCCACCGTGAGTTCACGAACGATCCGGAGCCGGTTATCGACCGGACCCGCGAAAGGGTCTAAGCCACGAAATTGAAGGGAACGTCCCGGAGGGGCGTTCCCTTCAATTTGTGGCCCTACAACTCGGCGAATCCAAGGTATTTACTGGAGATACAACGTGAGCGGGTTCGCCTGCCTCGCTGCGGAAATTGGGCTCCCTTTTCCCTCCACTGCCACCGAAGGATCTCCGCCATGAACGCGTCAGCACTTAGCGACGAAGCCGGTGGGCGGCCATGACAGCGGACGCCATCACCTGGCTCATTGTCTTGATTGTCCTGCTGGTCATCTGGTTCGCGATGGCCGTCCATATTGTCACGCAGTATGAGCGCGGTGTCCTGTTGAGGCTTGGGAGAGTCCAGGGCCTCCGGACGCCGGGGCTTGTGATCATCATTCCGTTCGTCGACCGGCTAAGGAAAGTCTCCCTGCGGATCGTCACCATGCCTATCCAGTCCCAAGGCATCATCACCCGGGACAACGTCAGCCTGGACATTTCCGCCGTCGCGTATTTCCGGGTGGTGGACGCCATCAAGTCCGTCCTCGCCATCGAAAACGTCTACGCGGCAATCGACCAGATCGCGCAAACCACGCTGCGCAAAGTAGTGGGCCAGCACACCCTCGACGAGACGCTCGCAGAGACGGATGTCATCAATGCCAACATCCGCCAGATCCTCGATGGACTGACCTTGGAATGGGGCGTCGAAGTGACCCTCGTGGAACTCAAGGACATCCAGCTGCCGGACAGCATGAAGCGCGCCATGGCCCGCCAGGCCGAGGCCGAGCGTGAGAAGCGCGCCAAGATCATCGCCGCCGAAGGCGAGTCTTTGGCCGCCGCTGCTCTGGGCATGGCTTCCGACACCATGATGGCCCACCCCTTGGCCCTGCAGCTGCGCAACCTGCAGTCCATGGTGGAGATCGGCGTGGACAAGAACACCACAGTCGTCTTCCCGGCGCCCTTGATGAGCACCATCGGCGAGCTCGGAGCTTTCCTTGCCCGCGAAGCGGCCGCCGCGAAAGCCGCGCAACCCCCGAGGACCATGACGGGACGGACTATGGCGGCAGGGTGAAGGCGGCAGGGTGAAACTGAACCGTGTCTACGCTCGTTGAACGCGTCGTATAGCCTGAGAACCGAGCGTACAAGCCACAGAAGGAGGAAGACCATGACCGACCCCCTGCGGGGCCGCGCCACCGCCTTCCTCCTCCGCATCGGCCTGTTGGCAGGACTGCTGTCGATCATCGCCGGAATCCTCGGGATGCATGTCATGGCGGGTGGGCACAGCATGCACGCCACCGCCGGTGCGAGCCAGGCCGCCGTCGTGAGCCCTTCGCATGGGGTCCACACATTCGCTGAACGTGCGTCGATGCCGGACGGAGCCGCAGTTCAACTCGCGGCTTCGCCACCCGCACCGTCTTGCACAAGCTCGGGCACCTGCACGGAGATGTCTTCCCTGCACGCCGTCTGCGTGCCTGCGCCGGGCCATAACACGCTGACAGCACCCCTACCCGGCGTCCCGCCCTATGCCAATGCGGTCACGGCCGAGGCTGGCGCCCAAGTCCCCGGCTATTCGCACCGCCCGGGAAGTCCTTCCCCGGGCGATCTCTGCATCAGCCGCACGTAGATTCCATTGCCGCACCGGGCTGCCGGCCCGCTGCACAAGACTCCACCCTGACGCGCCGCCCATGCGGTGGGCTTGCTGTGCGCGTCCCACGCAGCCGTACCTCTTGCAGGCTGACTGATTGAAGGACCCCAGAACCATGAGAAAAAACCTGACCCTGACCACTCTTGCCGTTGCCACGGCCATCTCGCTTGCCGGTTGCTCGGCCGGAACCGGCGGCAGCAGCATGCCGGGAATGGACCACGGAAGTGCCTCCCCGTCTGGCTCAGCCACGGAGAGCGTCGGTTCGCCCGCTGCTGGAGGCCACAACGCGGCGGACGCACAGTTTGCCCGGATGATGATCCCCCACCATGCCCAGGCCGTGCAGATGAGCGACCTCGCGCTCGCCAAGACCGGACTCCCTGCCCAAGTGACTGCGCTAGCCGGCAGGATCAAGGCAGCCCAAGGCCCGGAGATCGAGAAGATGACGGGCTGGCTCAAGGACTGGAACGAGCCGGCCGGGATGTCGGGTGCCCACAGCATGAACGGCATGGTGGGCGACGAGGACTTGAAGAAACTCGAGGCCGCCCAAGGCCATGAAGCAGCCAGGCTGTTCCTGACCCACATGATCGCCCACCACCAAGGGGCCGTGGCCATGGCACAGAAGGAAGGCACGGATGGTAAGAACGCCGATGCCCTCAAACTCGGCAAGGACATTGTGACGGCCCAGGAGGCCGAGATCAAGGAAATGCAGGCGCTATTGGGCGCTCTGTAGCCCGAA
Organism: Arthrobacter sp. KNU-44; assembly: GCF_051843155.1. Classification (NCBI taxonomy): domain Bacteria; kingdom Bacillati; phylum Actinomycetota; class Actinomycetes; order Micrococcales; family Micrococcaceae; genus Arthrobacter; species Arthrobacter sp. KNU-44. The sequence goes on along the minus strand of NZ_JBPXNG010000002.1, from coordinate 4,081,874 downwards.
GCGCCCTGTATCCCAAAACACCCTGTATCCCAAAGCACCGGCCCACCTGGTTTTCCAGTGTGGGCCGGTGCCGGTGGCCTGGACGAGGGCGTCTTCCGGGCCTATATCGTGACGCCTACGGAGGTATCTTCCGCCGCGAGCAGCGCTTCCGCCACATCTTCCCTGAGGTGGTATTCCCTGGCGTCGACCGGATACAGGGAACCACTGACAACGTAGTAACCGCGGCCTTCGCCTGGCCCGCCGGCCGCGGCATCTATCGCGGCGATCATCCCCGGCGCCAAGGGCTTTTCTTTGCCTGCCTCGCGCAATCGTGCGAGGTCTTCGGCCTCAAGGCGACTGATCAATCCCGGAATATCGCACATCTAAAAACACCGTCCGTTCGGTACATGGGAATGGTTTGCGCCGTCGCCCCAGCCCTTGGTGCATGCCAAGAACAGTAAGGCCGGGCGTCGCTCATGGCAAGGGTCCAAACATGACCAGCCCACTAAATGGACGCCGCTTGCCTGCGCCCCTGGTTTCATGCTGCGTTCTTGGTTCCGTTGCCTACTGTTCAGTAACGGTAGGCAACATCGAGGGAGTGACTTCACCATGCAAAGCCCATTCGGGCGAAAATGTCTCCTTCTCCTCTACCCGGCGCGGCTTCCTGGCGGCTGCACTGACCGGCGCGGCCTTGACCCTGGCCCCGGTTTCGTTCGCGGCAGCCGCTACCGGAACCAGCAAGACCAAGACGATCACCGGCCATCTGGATCCGGGCGCCGCAGATTTCGTCTATTTGCCGATCGAGGTCCCGGCTGGCGTCAACAAGATCAGCGTTTCGTACACCTACAACAAGCCCCAGGTGGCCTCAGGCCTCCTCGGGAACGCCTGCGACATCGGAATCTTCGATGAGAAGGGCACCGACCTCGCCGGAAAGGGTTTCCGCGGCTGGTCCGGCGGTTTCCGGACCGAATTCAGCATCAGCGCCGGCGAAACGACGCCGGGCTACTTGCCGGGACCCATTGGAAAGGGCACCTGGAACGTCGTGCTCGGCCCCTACCAGGTAGCCGAGCAGGGCCTTGACTACACCGTGAACGTCACCCTTGAGTACGGACCCGACGTCGCTCCTTTCAAGCCCCAGTACCCGCCGCAGCAAATCGCCGGCCGCGGCGCAGCCTGGTACCGCGGCGACGCGCACCTGCACACCGTCTACTCGGACGGAAAGCGCACCCCCGAGGAAGTCGCAGCCGGTGCCCGCGCCGCGCGTCTCGACTTCATGATCTCCACGGACCACAACACTCCGGCATCGCACGGCGTCTGGGGACCGCTCGCCGGCAACGACCTCCTCATCCTCACGGGCGAGGAAGTCACCACGCGAAACGGTCACTACCTCGCGCTCGGCCTGGAGCCGGGCGAATGGATCGACTGGCGCTACCGGGCCCGCGACAAGGGGTTCGAGCAGGAAGCCCAGCGGATCCACTCCTCGGGGGGCATTGTTGTTCCGGCCCACCCGTACTGCCCGTATGTCGCCTGCCGCTGGAAGTTCGGTTACGACGACGCCGACGCAGTAGAGGTATGGACGGGCCCGTGGACCATTGACGATGAGTCCTCCGTCAACACGTGGGACTCAATGCTCGCCCACTCCGTTCGCACCGGGGGCCGGTGGCTCCCCGCGATGGGCAACAGCGACGCCCACAGCGTCCCGCAGGTCATCGGGTTCCCCCACAACGTGGTCAACGCAGCAGCGTTGTCCCGCGATGCCCTGCTTGACGGCATCCGCAATGGCCGGAACTGGATCGCCGAGTCGGCTGACGTCTCGGTGGACTTTCAGGTCACCTCGGGCGGCAAGAGCGCAACCGTGGGCGACCGGCTCAAGGTCGCGGGAGACGCCCCGGTCACGGTGACGGCGAAAATCGCCGGCGTGCCGAACGGCGTCGTACGCTTCATCACGGACGAAGGACAGACCCAGCAGGTGACGCTTCCCGCATCGGGCCAGGGAACCAGCACCTGGGTTACCACCCCGCAGCTCGCGGCGTACGTGCGCGTAGAGGTGCGGCACCCGAAGATCGACGGAACGTCCGGCAGCGGCACGGAAATGGGAACGGCCATCCCGCTCGGTCCCATGGCAGCGCTGACCAACCCGATCTTCCTGGGCGCCAGCTAGTCCACAACAGTCCGATCCAGTGAGGGAGTCCCTGCCAGTACCCCTACCAGCAGGGACTCCCTCGCCTTGGAATTCTCCTGTTGGATGGATAGTGCCAATCCTCCGTCCACAAACAGGAGAAAAATGCTGACCGTCAATGCTTACGCCGCCCCGTCCGCGAGCGAAGCCCTCGTTCCTACCACTATTGAGCGCCGCGACGTCGGCGCCCACGACGTGCTGATCGAGATCAAGTACGCAGGCATCTGCCATTCAGACATCCACACCGTCCGCGGCGACTGGGGCCCGCAATCCTATCCACTCGCGCCCGGACACGAAATCGCCGGAGTTGTCACGGAAATCGGCTCCGACGTGACCCGCCACAAGATCGGCGACCGCGTCGGTGTCGGCTGCATGGTCAACTCCTGCCGCGAATGCGAGAACTGCCGCAAGGGCGAGGAGCAGTACTGCCTCAAAGGCATGACCGGGACCTACGGCGCAGTCGACCGCGACGGGACCATCACCCAGGGCGGCTACTCCACCCACGTCGTCGTGACTGAGGACTTCGTGGTGCATATCCCCGAAGGAATAGAGCTCGACGCCGCAGCTCCCCTGCTGTGCGCAGGCATCACCACGTATTCGCCGCTCCGGCATTGGGGTGCCGGCCCGGGCAAGAAGGTCGGCGTCGTCGGACTCGGCGGGCTGGGGCACATGGCCGTCAAGCTCGCGCACGCCATGGGCGCCGACGTCACGGTACTCTCCCAATCGCTGAAGAAGATGGAAGACGGCTTGCGGCTGGGCGCCGACCAGTACTTCGCGACGAGCGAGCCGGCCACCTTTGAAGAGCTTGCAGGGACCTTCGACCTGATCATCAACACCGTCAGCGCCCCGATCGACATCAGCTCCTACCTTCAGTTGCTGGCGCTCGATGGCGCGCTGGTGAACGTGGGCGCGCCGGCGGAACCCCTGCCCGTCAACGTGTTCTCACTCATCACGGGACGGCGCTCCTTCGCCGGATCCGCAATCGGCGGCATCCGCGAGACCCAGGAAATGCTCGACTTCTGCGCCGAACATGGACTCGGCGCCGAGATCGAGGTCATCCCGGCCGACAAGATCAACGATGCCTACGAGCGGGTCCTCGCCTCAGATGTTCGGTACCGCTTCGTCATTGACGCGTCCACATTGGGCTAGGCGGGACGGGCAAGCGTAACGTCAGTGCGCGGGGCCCGTCCCTCCCCGTAAAGTCCCTGCGGGGCACGAGCAAGTGGCTTCGGCCGCCCGCTCGTGCCGCGCAGGGACTTTTTGCTGTCCTTTGGTAAGCGTTCACCGGCCAGTACCCATTTGGTTACAGTGGCCAACTACCGTCCTAGGTGTTCTACGCGCGTAGACCTCGCACCCCGTCACCTCATCAAAGGACCCGAACGTGCCATGAATACTGTCGATCTCAAAAAGCCCTCGGAACCCGACCTGCACTTTCAAACCCCCGAAGGCCGCGCCCGATTCAGAACAGCAATCATCTCCACCTGGCTAGGAACAACCATGGAGTACGTGGATTTCGCCTTGTACGGCCTGGCCGCAGGCCTGATCTTCGGCAACGTTTTCTTCCCGGGAAGCTCACCCGTTATCGCCCTCTTGTCCGGCTTCGCCACGTATGCCGTTGGGTTTCTTGCGAGGCCCCTCGGAGCCATCTATTTCGGCCGGCTCGGAGACAAGCGCGGACGGAAGTTCGTACTTGTCGCGACGGTGGCGCTCATGGGAGTTTCCACCACCCTAATAGGCCTTATCCCTGGTTATGACCAGATCGGTGTCGCCGCCCCGGCCTTGCTTGTCCTGCTCCGTCTCGCCCAAGGGTTCGGCGCCGGCGCGGAATTGTCCGGCGGTGCCGTCATGCTCGCCGAATATGCACCAGCAAAGCGCCGTGGCCTGGTGGCATCGATTGTGGCGCTCGGCTCGAATAGCGGAACGCTCCTCGCCTCGGCCATCTGGCTAATGATCATCCAGCTTCCCCAGCAGGAGTTGCTGTCTTGGGGCTGGCGCATCCCTTTCATCGGCAGTTTCATCATCACTGCAGCGGCGCTACTTATCCGCCGCTCAATGTCTGAGAGCCCTGTGTTCCTCAAGCAACAGGATCTCTTGGACAATTCGACGGAGGAGCAGGCGAGCAAACCGGCCGGTTCCTTCTGGTCCAGGCACAAAGCCTTCTTCATCATGGTTGGACTCCGAATCGGCGAGAACGGACCCTCCTACCTCGCTCAGAGCTTTGTCATCGGGTACGTCGCCAAGGTCCTGCTTGTCGACAAGTCCGTCCCGACGTCGGCCGTTCTCATTGCGTCCATCCTCGGTTTCGGCGTGATCCCGCTAGCCGGATTCCTTTCGGACCGTTTCGGCCGCCGGCTCAGCTACCGCGTATTCTGCCTCCTGCTGGTTCTGTACGCCGTGCCTGCCTTCGCGTTGCTGGACACGCGCGACCCGGCAATCGTCATGTGTGTCATCATCGTGGGCATGTGCCTGGCATCGTTGGGAATCTTCGGCGTCCAGGCCGCGTACGGCGTCGAACTGTTCGGGGTCAACCACCGCTACTCCCAGATGGCCTTGGCCAAGGAACTCGGCTCTATCGTCTCGGGCGGTACAGCCCCTTTGGTGGCCGCCGCGTTGCTGGCAGGGTTCGGCCACTGGTGGCCGATTGCCGCGTATTTCATCCTCATGGCCGGAATCGGCTTGGTCACAACCTTTTATGCCCCTGAGACCAAAGGCCGTAACCTCAATGAATTCGAGGATGCCGTCTGAGCAATTGCTAGAGTAACCGCCGGAGGAACATCAAACAGATAGGCACCATGCGACGAGATATCGGCAAGGTAACCCGAAGGGAAGTTGCGCTTGCAGCCGGAACATCTGAAGCCGTTGTGAGCTATGTGGTCAATAACGGCCCCCGTCCGGTTTCCAGCTCGACGAGGCAGAAGGTCCTGGACGCCATCGCGGAAACGGGCTACCGGCCTAACACCATCGCGCGGTCCCTGGCTGCAGGTTCGACTAAGACTTATGGCTTGATCGTCCCGAACATCCGCAACCCCTTCCTGGCGGCTCTAGCCCACGCTTTACAGAAGGAAATGTTCTCCACTGGCAGGATGTTGCTGCTTGGTGATTCCGATGACAACAAGGAACGCGAAAGTGAAATCTTGCGGACCTTCATCGAGCGCCGGGTAGACGGCATTATCTGGTATGGCGTCGACAGGGATATAGATCTGCGGGAAGCTCATGCAGCGGGCGTCCCTGTCGTTGTCCTCGACAAAACACCAGCCGGCTCGGGGGCTGCCTCGGTCTTCATCAATGAGACAGAGGCAGCCTTCGAAGCCACTAAACATTTGCTGGATCACGGCAGGACATCTGTTGGCATCATTTCAGGGCCACAGAAGAACCTAAACTCCCAAGACCGTATTAGTGGCTGGAAGCAAGCGTTGGAACTATACAACCTCTGCGCAAGTGACTGTCTCAGCTTCGAAGCGGACTACACCAGGGGCGGCGGATATGTCGCCGCAAAGGCAATGTTTTCCGGATCAGTCCAACCCGACGCCGTTTTCGTTTCGAACGAACTGCAGGCCATCGGTTTGCTTGCCGCAGCGGCCGAAATCGGTGTACGCATCCCCCAGGACCTGGCCGTAGTCTGCTTTAACGGCACGATCAACTCCGCATTTAGTACCCCTACACTGACGGCCGTCGAACAACCCCCCAAAGCCATCGCCAAAGCCTCCATAAAACTACTTCTGGATTCCGGTCCTTTCATCGTCGAATCCATCGAATGCGACTTCCATCTGCGGAGGCGAGCGTCCTGCGGATGCGACTACGAAAGAAACACTTTTGACAGAGACCAATAGCAAACGAACGCGCATCATCGTGGATTGTGATCCAGGGAATGGCGTCCCCGGCGCAAACGTCGACGACGGCCTCGCGCTTGCTCTCGCAATCGCCGCCGAAGAGCGGATAGAGCTCGCGGCCATCACCACGGTTTCAGGAAATACCCCGAGCCGCATCGGATACTCGGTGGCTCGTACCATGATGGAGGACCTCGGACTCCAGATTCCGATCTATTGCGGCGCCGAACGCGCACTTCAAGAACCGGACGGCCCGTGGAGGTCTTACCTCGACGCCCCCATCGACGCCCCTTCGCTTGCCGGTCTCTGGGACGGCGTGCCACGAGTTCGGGACTTCGAACAAGAACTAACGGCCCCCGCGGCGATTCAGATTGCCCAGCTCGTCCTCGCAGACCCGGGCAATGTGACCATCGTTGCCATTGGACCGCTTACCAACGTCGCCCAGGCAATGCTCCTCTACCCGCAACTTGCAAGCGCAGTGGCGGAGATCATTGTCATGGGAGGCTCATTCAACACCGAGGGCACGCTGAAAGACACCAACTTCGGAGTCGACCCCGAGGCTGCCCGCATCGTTCTCAGGAGCGGGGCTCCCATCACCTTGGTACCCCTCGACGCTTCGGAACAGACGATGCTCACCCTCGACGATTTGACGGAGCTGGAGAACGTCGACAACGACCTCGCCCGGTGTGTTCTTCCTTGGACCCGCGCCTGGCTGAAATACTCTTCGGAAACACGCAGCATCCCCGGCTGCTGGCTCCACGACCCCTTGGCCGTCGCAATCTTGCTTGACCGATCCATCGCGCGCAGCAAGGAGTACATGGTTGACGTCGAATTGAGTGGTGCGCTAACCCGCGGAAGGTGTATTCGTTGGGTACGCGGCAATTTACGCCCCACGGTGGGCGTTGATACAAGTAGCGCCCGATCAATCAACGTTCTGACTCAAGTGGACAGCAGGAAACTCGTCAAAACGCTCATCGACGCAATCAGGGACTACGGAAGATGAACAAGAACCGACTCGAGGCATTCAGTGACGGCGTCCTCGCCATTGTCATCACCATCATGGTGCTTGAGCTGCGGGTTCCGCCGGAACCGAGCTGGCATGCCTTGCTGAGCGTCTTTCCCACGTTCCTCAGCTACTTGCTCAGTTTCGTCTACGTGGGGATCTACTGGAACAACCACCACCACATGATCCATCTGGCGGATCGGGTCAACGGCCGGATACTGTGGGCGAACCTGCACCTGTTGTTCTGGATATCCCTCTTCCCGTTCAGCACGCGATGGATGGATGACTCAGGCTTCGCCGAGGTACCTGTGCTGGCTTACGGGTTCAACCTGCTCTGCGCCGCCATTGCCTACTTCGTCCTGCAGCAATCGTTGATCCGGCATCAGGGACGGCAGGGCGCGCTCTCCCAGGCGATTGGCCGGGACTGGAAGGGGAAGACGTCGCCGCTCATCTATCTGGCCGGCCTTGGCCTCTGTCTTCTGCATCCTTTGCTCGCCGTCGCCGCGTACACCGTCGTGGCATTGATCTGGCTGATTCCGGACCGCCGCGTGGAACACTTTGTCATCCGCGCGCACCAGGAGCGAGCGGAGTAGCGGGGCCCCCCGGACCACCGGATCAACCAGCGCCAAGGACGGGGACGCCAAGGCGCGATAGCTCCCTTATGGTCGGATCTTTGGCTGGCGCGTCGGTGATGATCCCGGCGACGGTGGCAAAGGGCAATACCGCATAGCGCGAAGCGGCCCCGATCTTCTCGGTACTGGCGAGGACGTACGTATCGGCCGCCCGGGCCGCCAGGGCGCGTTTCATGGCGGCTTCGTCGGCGTCGGCGGTTGTCAGTCCGTGGACGGAATGGACTCCCGTGACGCCCAGGAAGAACAGCTCGGCGGATATGGCTTGGGTCGCCTCGACGGCGGCAGCCCCGCACGTCACGGCGGAGTGTTTGAACAAGCGACCACCGAGGAGGAACACTTCGATGAGTGGGTGGTCGATAAGCGCCGAGGCGATGGTCGGGCTGTGGGTAATCACAGTGCAGTCGAGCTCAGCAGGCAGCGCGCGAACCACCGCGAGGGTGCTGGTGCCGCCGTCGAGGATCACGGCGGAACCCGGCCGGACCATCGAAGCGGCGAGGGCAGCAATGCGGCCCTTGCTCTCGGGTTCAACGGTAACGCGGGTTGCGTAGTCGGCGATGGCGGGAGAAACCGGCAGCGCACCGCCATACACACGCTGGCACAGCCCGGCCGCGGCAAGCTCGCGCAGATCGCGGCGCACGCTGTCTTCGGACAGTCCAAGTTCGTGGGCGATGTCCTTGGCGATCACTTTGCCGTCGGCCGCTAGGCGCTTGAGGAGATACTCGAGTCGTTCGGCAGCAAGCATGCACGTTTCTTCCTGAAGTTACACGTTTATGCACTATTCTAGCGGGATGACTCCCAGAAACGATGCCCCTCCCGCGACGTTGCGTCCCGGAATTGATGTGCCCGACCACCGTGGCCGCACCGGTCTCGACCACGCCGGCCGAGGACTTGACCGCAATCCGGCCGTGGTGGTGCGCGACGTCGAGGTGACTTCCGAGGGTTGGCACGTGCTGCGTCGCACCACGTTCGACTACCGCCGCCGCGATGGCCGATGGGTCACGGAGCAACGCGAAACTTACGATCGAGGGAATGGCGCGACGATTTTGTTGTACGACGCCGGCAGGGGCACGGTTCTACTCACGCGGCAGTTCCGCTTTCCTGCCTATGTCAACGATCATCCGGACGGGATGCTGATCGAAACTGCTGCCGGGTTGCTGGACGACGATGATCCCGAAACGGCCATCCGTCGTGAGGCAAGCGAGGAGCTCGGCGTCGTTGTCGGAGCCCTGCGGCACGTCTTCGAGGCATACATGAGCCCCGGATCGGTCACCGAACGGCTGCACTTCTACGTCGCGCCCTACACCCCGGCGGACCAGACAGGCCCCGGCGGCGGAGTAGCCGCGGAGGGCGAGGACATCGAAACCCTCGAGATTCCCTTCGCCGATGCCCTCGCCATGATCGACGACGGCCGGATCGTTGACGGGAAGTCGATCATGCTCCTCCAATGGGCAGCACTCAACAGCCTCTTCCACGTACCATGAGCCGCCGAAGCGTCCGATCCCCGGCTCGCCGAAGCACTTCAGACCCGGCGTGAGCGCCGTTCAAGCAGGAGCGTATCCCGCCATTGGCCGGCGAGGGGGCCCGCGCTCATCCGTGCGATGCGTTCACGGCGGCCAACGATGGTGAAGCCATTGGCCTGGTGAAGGCGGATGCTGGCTTGGTTTTCGGGGAAAATGCTCGACTGGATGGTCCAGATGCCATGCTCTTCGGTCGACGCGGCCAGCGCTTTCAGCAGCAAGCTTCCGACACCCCGACCGCGGGCAGAACCGGCGACATAGACGGAGTGTTCGACGACGCCGGCATAAGCCGGGCGCGCAGACACCATGGAAACGGCCGTCCATCCCACCACGTGGCCGGACGCAACCGCCACGAATCGGTGATCAGGAAGGCGGCTCGCGTCGAATTGTTCCCAGTCAGGAGCTGCCGCCTCAAAGGTTGCTTGCCCGGTCTCGATACCCTCCGTGAAAATCGCACGGACCTCGGACCAATCATCGGGACTCATGGGCCGGATCAGGACGGCTCCGGCTTCGCTGGACATCCACCCATTATGCACATGGATTGACGAGCCCTTGATTGAAGTCCTCGACCTTGTTGCACTTGTCCCATGAGCAAAGAACAGCTGATCATCATCGGATCCGGCCCTGCCGGCTACACCGCGGCAATCTATGCCGCCCGGGCGGGCCTGAGCCCCATCGTCCTTGCCGGATCGGTCACCGCCGGCGGCGCGTTGATGAACACCACGGAGGTGGAGAACTTCCCCGGCTTCCCCGCCGGAATCCATGGCCCCGAGCTCATGGATGGGCTCCAGGAGCAGGCCGAGCGCTTCGGCGCCAAGATAGTGTTCGACGACGTCACTGAAGTCCAGCTGCGTGGCCACCTCAAACGTGTGGTCACCGGCTCGGGCGACACCCACGAGGCACCGGCTGTCATCCTTGCGACCGGTTCCGCCTACAAGGAACTCGGTTTGCCCGAAGAGAAGAGACTGAGCGGTCACGGCGTTTCGTGGTGCGCCACGTGCGACGGCTTCTTCTTCCGCGAGCAGGAAATCATCGTGGTGGGCGGCGGTGATTCCGCGATGGAAGAAGCGATGTTCCTGACCCGGTTCGCAAAGACCGTGACTGTCGTCGTCCGCAGGGAAGAGCTTCGGGCCTCCCGGATCATGGCCCAGCGGGCCAAGGACAACCCGAAAATCCGCTTCGCATGGAATTCCGCCATCACCGCCATCCATGGCGACACCAAAGTCACCGGGGTGACCCTGGCCGACACACGTTCCGGCGAATCGCGTGAACATGCGGCTACGGGCATATTCGTGGCCATCGGACATGTCCCTCGAACGGACCTTGTTGCGGGACAAGTGGAGCTCGACGCCGAGGGCTACATCAAAGTGGACTCCCCCACCACGGTGACCAATCTCTCCGGAGTCTTCGCTTGCGGTGACGCGGTGGACCACCGTTACCGCCAGGCCATCACCGCCGCCGGCACGGGTTGCGCAGCGGCGCTGGATGCCGAGCGGTACCTCGCCGCGCTCGACGACGCGGACAGCATCGCCACGGCGCTTGTGGAAGAACCCACCCACGCTTGAACCCACCCAACTGACTCGCATTAGTTGTCGTTTTGAGGGCTCAAAGCGACAACAACTGCGAGTCAGTTGGGCGAGCCGCGCTTATCAAGCTGCACCTAAAACCCACTTTTCGGCATGCCTAACTTAACGGTATCCTCATCATGTCCGTATCCCCGATGTTGAGGAAGCCATGGCTGCGACTATCGCGGAGCGACCGGCGAGCAAGACCCGGTGGAAGTCCCGGCTGCTTTTATTGGGTCCGGCTTTCGTGGCTGCGATCGCATATGTGGATCCGGGAAACGTCGCGGCAAACCTTACTGCCGGCGCCAACTACGGCTACCTGCTCGTGTGGGTCCTGGTAGCGGCAAACATCATGGCGGTCCTGGTGCAGTACCAGTCCGCAAAACTTGGCTTGGCCACCGGACAAAGCCTTCCGGAACTCCTGGGCAAACGCTTGGGAACCCACCGCCGCAGACTGTTCTGGGTCCAGGCAGAGGTAGTTGCCGGGGCTACCGACATGGCCGAAGTCATCGGCGGAGCCGTAGCCCTCAACCTTCTCTTCGGACTGCCGCTCCTCATGGGTGGAATCATCATCGGCGTGGCATCCATGTTGCTCCTGGCGCTCCAGTCGTCACGGGGCCAGAAGTCCTTTGAGTACGCCATCATGATGCTCCTGGCGGTCATCGCCGTCGGTTTCGTTTCGGGGCTCTTCGTGAATCCCCCCGAGACCGGTGGAGTATTGGCTGGTTTGGTGCCGCGGTTCGAAGGCACGGACACTGTCCTCCTCGCTGCGAGCATGCTCGGCGCCACCGTCATGCCGCATGCCATCTACCTGCATTCGGCCCTGGCCCGTGACCGGCATGGTTTCTCGGAAGATCCCGCCGTACGGACAAGGCTCATCAGGACCACCCGCGTTGACGTCGCGGCCGCTTTGATGCTGGCCGGAGTCGTGAACATCGCCATGCTCCTTTTGGCGGCGTCCAGCCTGCGGGGAGTCGAAGGAACCGACACGATTGCCGGGGCCCATGCCGCCGTGACATCTGCCCTTGGTCCAGTCATCGGCGTGGCTTTCGGCGTCGGCTTGCTAGCCTCGGGCCTCGCTTCGACCTCCGTCGGATGCTACGCCGGCGCAACGGTCATGGGCGGACTCCTCAAGATCCGGGTGCCCTTGCTGCTCCGCCGGGTAGTCACGCTGGTCCCTGCCCTCGTCATTCTCGGCGCGGGCATCGAACCCACCCTGGCGCTCGTGTTGAGCCAAGTCCTGCTGAGCTTCGGCATTCCTTTCGCCTTGATTCCGCTCATCCGGCTCACCGGCAAGCGCGAGGTCATGGGCATCCACACGGATTCCACGGCATTGAAGATTGCCGGGTGGACCAGCGCCGCACTGATTGTGGGCCTCAACTGTGTCCTCATCGTCTTGACCGTCACAGGGAAGTCCTAGGTCCATGAGCAACCCCCAGGCCCTGGCCCGTCGGCTGGGTACCTTTGACGCGGTCGTGATCGGGTTGGGCTCCATGATCGGCGCCGGCGTGTTCGCGGCCTTCACTCCGGCCGCTGCCGCCGCGGGATCAGGATTGCTGCTTGGACTCGTCGTCGCGGCTGCTGTGGCATTCTGCAACGCGACGTCCTCCGCCCAGCTCGCCGCCGCATACCCGACGTCGGGCGGTACGTACATTTACGGTCGTGAACGGCTGGGACCGTGGTCCGGATATCTGGCCGGTTGGGGATTCGTCATCGGGAAGACCGCCAGCGCGGCGGCCATGGCCATGACCTTCGCCGCCTATGCGGCCCCTCCGGGGTGGGAACGTCCCGTGGCGATCGCCGCCGTCGTCGTCCTCGCCGCCGTGAACTATCACGGGGTGACCCGCACAGCCGGCCTCACGCGCATCCTGGTTCTCGCGGTACTGGCGGCCCTCGCCATTGGCGTCGCAGCCTGCTGGGGCGGTTCAGCTCCGTCCCCGGCCAACATCCCCGGCGATGGACTGCTTGCACACGGCTGGTACGGGATCCTCCAATCCGGCGGGTTGCTGTTCTTCGCCTTCGCCGGCTACGCGAGGATCGCGACCATGGGAGAGGAAGTCCGCGACGCCCGGCACGCCATTCCACGTGCCATAGGGATCGCGCTGGGCATCGCCGTCGTCCTCTACGCGATCATCGCGGTGACCCTTCTCGCCACTCTCGGCCCGGACCGTGTGGCGGGAACCTCAACGCCGCTCGCTGCCGCGGTCGGAGCCGGGACTTTTTCCTGGGCCGTTCCGGTGGTCCGCGTGGGAGCCGCCGTCGCCTCCCTCGGGGCCCTGCTGGCGCTCATCGCCGGCTTGGGCCGGACCACCCTGGCAATGGCCAGGCACCACGACCTGCCGCACTGGCTCGCCGCAGTCCATCCCCGCTACCGTGTCCCGCACCGCGCCGAAGTCACTCTCGCCGTTGTGATCTGCGTGATCGTCGCGGTCGCCGACCTGCGCGGCGCGATCGGCTTCTCTTCTTTCGGTGTGCTCATCTACTACCTGGTCGCCAATATTGCGGCGTTCACCCAGCCGGCCGAAGACCGCCGATATCCCAAAGCGCTCCAAGTGTTCGGCGCACTGGCTTGCGTAGTCCTCGTGGCCACGCTTCCGCCGCTATCGGCAGGCCTGGGCGTGCTCATGTTCGCGGCCGGCATCATCCTGCGCGTGGTCAGGCTCAAGCGATAGCGTCATGCGCGGGCGCGGAGGCAGCAGGCTGTTCCTTAGGCGGCATCCGCCGCGAGGGCCGCCCGGCCAACCCAATGATAAGCAGGGCCAGGACCGTGAGAGCCGCGCAAGTCGCGAAGACGCCTTGGTAGCCGAACGCCGTCGTCGATCCAAAAGCGATGATCGGGCCCGAAACGATCGCGCCGACGCGCCTCGTGTTGGTGTAGAGGCCCGAGGCCAGTCCCGGACGCGGAATCAGCCGCTGGAACAAGGTCAGCCCCACACCCGCCACGATCCCGAAGAACCAGGCGTTCAGGACCTGGAGCGCAATCAGGGTGGCCGGATTGGAGACAAACGCCATGGCCGCGTAGTAGGCGATCCCGGCCACGCATCCCGACGCAATGAGCGCCCGGCTCGAGTAGCGGCGCGCCAGCCGCCCGATCAGGAAGAGCGCCGGGATCTCGAGCGCGGCAGACACGCCGAGCGCGATGCCCGCCCAGATGATGTCCACGCCGAGCCCCTGGGTCAGGAAAAGCCCCATGATGGACACAGCGGCGCTGTTAGTTGCCTGCAGGGCGATAAAGCCGAGGACGACGGCGGCGACCCCCGTTTTCGAGAACGGGTGCCCATCCTCTTCGCCATGAGCCCTGGGCCGGTCCTCGACGGCGGCAGCACGCCCCCGGGAAATCATGGCAGCAGTGGTGGCGACATTGAGGACGGCGACCGCACCGAGGGCGAGCAGGATGGCCCGATTGCCCAGGGCGCCCATGATGAAGGTCGCGAGGGGTGGCCCGGCCACCCAGGCGAACGAGACAATTGCGCGCGTGTTCACCACATCGGTCGCTCCGGCACCTGAGTGCCTGAGGTGGGCGAACAGCAGCGAGCTGCCGACCCCCGCCGGGCCGCCCAGGACGATCAAGCCCACGACGGCGAGCGGCAGCGAGGTGCTCACGGCGAGGAGTGCGGAGAGCGCCAAGGTCAGGACGCCGCAGGCCAGCATGGGGCGCAGGTAGTCGTTTGCGCGGTCTGCATAAGCCGGCACGAGAAGGGATGCGACGAAGCCGCTGGCATTGTAGACGGCAAGGACCCATCCCACCTCGGCCGGGGTGGCGTTGAAGAGGGCCACCAGCAGGAGCGCCAAGGCAGGGTTGAGGAATGCGAACTGGAGCCCCCACAACAGCGCCGCAGAGGGGACGAGCAAACGCTTCATGCTTCCATTCCGTTTATCCACGCCCTCCACCCTAGAAGCCTTCCGGGCCGCGAGGGAGGCCCTGCCGGTACCTGTATCAGCAGGTCTTCCGGCTGGTCAGGGCTGATTTTGGACGTCGGCCCGACTGGATCCGGCCAACCGACGAGCTCTGACAAAACCCGAATCAGGGGTGGACTGCGGAGGTCGCACAGAGCAGGATTGAGCCATGAGCATCCATGAGGCACTTCTGAAGCAGGCCAGCATTACCGCCACGGAAGCCACGCTCGTGGCGAAGTTCGAGATCGAGGGCAACATCCCTGGTTCCGGCGCCTTTGTCGTGGGTCTGGTCGCGGCGACTCCGGACTATTCCTCTCAACGAAGACTGGGCATCGAGTTCATGAACGGGGAGGCGATTGCCTTCTTCTCGTTCAACCATGACCAAAGCGCCGAAGAAAATTACGACCTCAAGGGTGTTGAACACTCGGGGAACGTCATTACCGGCCATTTCCCCCTCTCGGCGATCAACGGCCTTGGCAAGGGACACGTCATGACGGCCTTCAGTGAAGCCGACGGCCGCGAGTTCCAGTCCGGCGTCGCCGTCGAGGAGTCGCTCTAGCCGGGCGGCCAAATCCATGCCCGATTCGCCGTTGCGTGTCATGTGACACATGCGCGCGAAGGAATAGCCCCTGCCGGGTTACCGTTGACGCGAGTAGTTCAAAACAACGACGGCAGGAGAATCCGTGGACTTCACCCCCGAATCCGGCACCATCACTATGTTCTCGACCACTTGGTGCGGTTATTGCAACCGACTGAAGAAGCAGCTTGACGCCAAGGGCATCGGCTACAACGAGGTCAACATCGAAGAGGTTGAGGGCACCGCCGAACTCGTGGAGAAGCTGAACGGCGGCAACCAAACCGTCCCTACGGTCCTTTTCCCGGACGGCACTGCTGCCACCAACCCTTCCGCAGCCGAGGTCGAAGCGCGCCTCGCCGCCTGAACCCCCGCAGCCTGAGTTATCCAGGTGGTGCGGCTGGTTCCAGGCGCACCACCACGGATTTAGACGCGGGAGTATTGCTGCCTTCGGCGGTCGAATCCAGCGGTACAAGGACGTTTGCTTCCGGGTAATACGCAGTCACGCAACCGCGGGCTGTGGGGTAGGCGATCAACCGCAACTGACGCAGGACCCGGTCCACGCCGTCGTCGGCTTCGCTGTGGACGTCCACATAGCCGCCGTCGGCAAGGCCCAAGTCAGCCAGGTCGTCGCGGTGCGCAAAAAGCACCATGCGGCCCTTCTTCACGCCCCGGTAGCGGTCGTTCATGCTGTACGTGGTCGTGTTGAATTGATCGTGGGAGCGCACAGTCTGGAGCAACAGGCGCCCTTCCGGGACCCGGATAGTCTCAAGGTCGTTGACCGTGAACATTGCCTTCCCCGTGATGGTGGGAAACTTCCGCTCGTCCCGGGGGCCATGGGGCAGGACGAAACCGTCACGGCTCCGGGCTTTTTGGTTGAAGTCCTCAAAGCCCGGCACCACGTGGGAAATGTGCTCTCGAACTGAGTCGTAGTTTGCCTCGAAGCCTGCCCAGTCAACTGGGACCTTGTGGCCGAGTACCGTCGCGGCCATCCGGGACACGATCGCCACTTCGGACAAGACTTTGTCGGAGATCGGCTCCAGCCTTCCCGCCGAACGGTGTACCGCGCAGACGGTGTCTTCGACGGTGACGAACTGCTCGCCGCTCGCCTGGCGGTCTATTTCCGTTCGGCCCATCGTCGGCAGGATCATCGCTTGTTCCCCCACCACGGCATGGGAACGGTTGAGCTTCGTGGAGATCTGGACGGACAAGCGGGTCTTGCGGACGGCTGCCTCGGCCGCAGTTGTGTCCGACATCGCATGCACGAGGTTTCCACCGAGCGCGACGAGCACCTTGATCCGGCCGTCCCGCATGCCGCGGATGCTGTCCACGGAGTCGACGCCTGGGTGCCGGGGCGGGTCGAAGCCGAATTCCTGCTGCAGGGCGTTGAGGAACGGTTCGGGCATCTTCTCCCAAATACCCATCGTCCGATCGCCCTGGACGTTGCTGTGCCCGCGGATCGGTGAAGGGCCGGCGCCGGGTTTGCCGATGTTCCCGCGGAGCAAGAGCAGATTGACGATCTCCTTGATGGTCGCCACGGCCTTCTTGTGCTGGGTCAGGCCCATGGCCCAGGTAATGATGACCTTCTCCGCGCGCAGGTAGCGGGAGGCGAGCTCATCGATTTCCTCCGCCTTCAAGCCCGTTGCGGCGAGGACGTCCTGCTCATCAAGCTCTTCGATGTGGGCTTGGAACTCTTCGAGTCCTTGGCAGTGCTCCTCGATGAACGCATGGTCAAGTACTGCCCCCGGTGCCGCCGTCTCTGCTTCCAGGACCCGCTTGGAGACGGCTTGAAGCAACGCCATGTCCCCTGCGAGGCGGATCTGAAGGAACTGGTCCGCCAGGTCCGTTCCTTTGCCCACCAGCCCACGGGGCCGCTGAGGGTTCTTGAAGTTGATGAGCCCGGCTTCCGGAAGAGGGTTCACCGCGACAATGCTGGCACCGGCGAGTTTTGCCTCTTCCAAGGCGGTGAGCATCCGGGGATGGCAGGTCCCTGGGTTCTGGCCCATGATGATGATCAATTCAGCCTTGGCGAAGTCCGTGTAGCTGACGGCGGACTTGCCCACGCCGATTGTCTCGCCGAGGGCCAGCCCCGTGGACTCATGGCACATATTCGAGCAATCGGGCAGGTTGTTGGTCCCGAAGGCCCGGACGAAGAGCTGGTAGACGAACGCAGCTTCGTTGCTCGTCCGGCCGCTCGTGTAGAAAGTGGCCTCGTCGGGCGATTCCAGGGCATTCAGTTCACGGGCAACAATCCGGAACGCATTGTCCCAACTGATGGGACGGTAATGGCTCGAACCGGCAGGTTTGTAGACGGGCTCCACGAGCCTGCCCTGCTGGCCCAGCCAGTATTCCGAGCGCCCGGCGAGGGAATCGACGTCGTTCTCGTCCCAGAAACCGGACGGAACCTTGAGCGGATCAGCCTCCCACCCGACGGCCTTCGCGCCGTTCTCACAGAACTCGGCCAGCTTCCGCTCCGGGGGATCCGGCCAGGCGCAGCTCATGCAGTCGAAGCCGTCCTTCTGGTTCATGGCCAGCAGGGACTTCCAGGTGCGGGACGGTCCCATCTGGCTCAACGCATGGGGTAAGGAGTCCACCAGGCTGGGCAAACCCGCGGCGGATCGCTTCGGCGGTCCGACGGTGAGGTCCGCGTCGGAATCGTGGACAACGGATGGCTTCTTGTCCATTGTTCTACCTCGGTCCACTTGTTTGTGGCCTCAAGCGTAGTCCCGGCGGTATTCGTCTACAACGGCGTACTGGTGCTCGTCACAGGGAGCAGGCTCTGGAAATCGCCGTCGATGAGTTCGGCGTATTCTGCGTAAGCCGCGACGACGGCGTCCTCCACTGTGGGTACGTCCAGCTGCGGCAAAAGGTCATTGGCCGCCCCGGCTGTGGCCGGATCCCACTCCAGTCCGAGGGCGCCATAGCTGGCAGTGAGGACTTCACGGATGGGTGCCGAGTTCTCGACGACGATCACCGAACTGAACAGCCATCCCCCGGAGACCACCCTCTGGGCGGTGCCGACCAGCTTGATCTGGTGTGTTGGAAAATCCGGATCCAGGCCGTGGACGCTGAACTCACCCGGGCAGTACTCGCCGGGGATCTCCCCGACGGCGGCCTGAACGCCGACGCTGCGGAGCGCGCCCGCGAGGAGCTCGCCAAAGAGGGAGAAACGGGCCTTCGCCCCGGCAATCGCGTCGGCGTGCGGCTCCACGTGGTCGATCACCAAGGTGCCCCGGTGGTAGGCCGCTGCCCGGCCTCCGGCCTTGCGGATCAACGGTTCGAACCCGAAGTCCCGGCAAGCCTCGGACGCGGCCTGGAATCCCCGCAGCTTGGCATCGCGTTGCCCGAACGCCACGGTCGGGCGGGGCCGGTACAACCGCAGCGTCGGCGCCAGAAGCCCCCTGCGGGCACGGTTGAGGAGCTCGATCCCGAAGTCCAGGTCATCAGCGACGCCGAGCGACTCTTCCTGGCGCACCACCGTGAGCGTGCGCTGTGCCCGGGCGAGGTCCTCGACCATCAGCTTTTCCTCAACGTGAGGATCTGCTCCGCGCGGCCGAAGGGGCCGCTGATGTCGTGAAGCACCGTGGACGTCAGGCCGATGCCGTCATTGCCGAAGGAGACCATGTTGTCCAGGCCGAGCCATTCGCCCGCAGGTTCACGGTACATGTGGATCTGCAGGTCAAGGTTGGGAAAGATGTAGCTGTTCTTGCCCGGCGAAACGCGCGCGGCAATACCGTTGGCTGTGTCCACGAGTCCAACGAGCCTCGCGACATCGCGGCTGTCCGCCGCATCGGTGAGGGGATGCTCCGTACGGATCCAGACTTTGCCCGAGCCTGCCCGGTGTCCTTCCGCTATCCGCATTTCCAAGGACCGGATGTAGCCACCCGGCCACACGCTCGCACCGTCCCACGGCTTACATTCGTTCGGGGCCGGCATTTCAACGTCTTCAATGGCGGCGACGGCACTCGTGTCGCTGGTTGCCATGCGCCAGGCGGTGGCCCGGATAGCCACGCGTCCTGCCGCAGAGAGTTCCGCCTGGATCAGTTCGATGGTTTTGCCGGGGCGGACCGTGGCTGTGGTGATGTTGAATTCGCCGCCCGGGATCAATCCAAGGATTTCGTAGCTGAGGCGGGCCATCCGGACGTCGTCGCGCGGCTCATGGCGGAGCAGGGCATCAGCCATAATGCCCGATGCGGGCGCCATATGCTGCTCGTGCGGATTCCATGCGCCCTGGGCGTGGATGGTTGAGCGGAACCGCCCATTCCCGAGGGATTCGTAGTAGAAGTCGCCTTCCGCAAGGTCCGGAAGCTCAATACTCAACGTCTGCCCTTTCGCCGGTCCGGTAATGGAACTCAGACCACTGTATCTTCTGGCGCCACAGCCGTCCGACGTCGACGCCGCATGACCAGCCAGACTGCCAGTCCGGCTATTGCGAGGGCCAGGAGAGCGGCACCCAAAGGGGAGGCCGCCATAACAGCGAGCCAGGCATCTATCGCCGCCAGGCCGATGGTCGCGTAGACGAAGGCCCAGATGCCCGAGCCAACGATTGCCGCAGGGAGATACCGGCTGAGCGGCATTCTCGCAGCACCTGCAGCCAGGTTGACAGCGGTTTGGAGTCCGATTGTCAGGAAGGTCAGCACGACGGCGTAGGGGCCAAAGCGCTGAATCAAGGCCTGTGCTTTGCCGGCTTTGGGGCGATGCAAGGCGCGTGCGAAACGCGTGCGTTCGAGTCCAGCCGCCGCGCCGCGGCCGATCCAGTACGTCGTGTTGACCCGGACCATCACGATGGCGAAGAGTGCCACAAGCGCCACTTCAAAGGGCAGGTCCAGGATCTGGTCCACGCGTCCCTCCCCGGTCGTCTCCGCAGCCAAGTCTTACCTTAGCTGAACGCGGCGGCCGGTCCGCGAGTTACGAACTCCCGACTGCGCGGTCGATCGTGAAATCACCACCCGGATACAGGATGGTCTCGTGGCCATCATCAAAACGCACGAAATACGGCGGAGCACCGTTTGCACCGCGGACTTCGATGATCTCGCCGTGCCGGTCGGCCGCCCCGACCGTCCTGCCATGAATGATGATCCGATCTCCCTGGGCTGCTTCCACAGGAACCACCTCCCAGCATTCAGATTACGAGTGTTGGGCCGTCGTGGGAACAGGCCGCAGGTGGCCCATCCAATTGGCCGGGCAGTGGCACGTCGCAGCGCCTAAAGTGTCAGTCCCCTCCCCTACGTTTGACGACATGGCTGACAAACCGCGTCGCCGTACATAGTCGCTACAGAAGAGGGCAGCCAGTGCCAAGTCAAGAACTGAAAACGGAACAGGCCACGACGGCGGCAGCAGCGGCGTCGTTCACGGCTCCTCCCGCGCGCACCTCCATGCCGGACTGGTACCCCGAACTGCTTGCCAGTGTCTCAAAGGAGGTCGGCGCAGGACGTTCACGGGCCATTTCCGCAGCGAACAAGGCTCTGCTTGCCTCCTATTGGTCCATCGGCCGGCACCTGGCACAGCGGGAATCTGAGCAAGGCTGGGGCTCCAAAGTCGTCACCCGCCTATCGGCGGACGTACAGGCCCGGTTTCCTGGTTCGAAGGGATTCTCGCCACGCAACCTCCGGTACATGAAGACTTTCGCCCAGGCTTGGCCTGAGTTCCCAATGTTGCAAGCGCCGCTTGCAACATTGCCCTGGTACCACCAGATCGCGCTGCTTGAGAAGCTCGACGACGCCGCGACCCGCCTCTGGTACGCAGCGGCCGCCGTCGAACACGGATGGTCGCGCAACGTTCTTGCCCATCAGATCGAAACGCGCCTCCACGAGCGCTCCGGGCAAGCGATTACCAATTTCAAGACCACCATGATGCCGGCGGACTCGGACCTTGCCCAACAAGCCACCAGGGACCCGTATGTGTTCGACTTCGTCGCCATGACTGACCGCCGCAACGAGCGGGAGCTGGAGCTTCAGCTCGTCCAGCATGTGGAGAAGTTCCTCCTGGAACTGGGCCAAGGGTTCGCTTTTGTCGGCGAGCAGGTCAGGTTGGAAATCAACGGCGATGAGTTCTTCGCCGATCTCCTCTTCTATCACTTGAAGCTCCGCTGCTATGTTGTGATCGAGCTCAAGGCGGTGAAGTTCGAGCCTGGATTTGTCGGCCAGCTAGGCATGTACATGTCAGCCGTGGACGATCTGCTGGCGCATCCCGATGACAAGCCAACGATCGGGCTCCTGCTCTGCAAGGAGAAGAACAACGTGGTGGCCGAATACGCGTTGCGGGGAATCAACCTGCCGATCGGCGTGTCGGAGTGGCAAAGCAAAATCATCGAATCGCTGCCGGAGGAACTCGCCTCAAGCCTGCCAAGCATCGAACTCCTCGAGGCCGAACTGGCTGACGAACCGGCAAACGTCGCGGCCGCAAGGCGTGCCCTGCCGTAGAACCTGAACGCAAGCTGTGAATTCGGCCGCTGCCCGTTTTTTAGGTTCAACCTGCGCGATTGAAGGCGTACCCTACATTCATACGCCGCCTGGGGGCCCTCGTCTCGTGGAGGAGCCATGCTCAGCTTGGATCAGCGTTTCAGGAAGCAAGGCCCACGAGCGGCCGGGTTTCGTCGGATAAGCAACCCGAAAAAGTACAAGCGGATCGTCGCCGTCTTGGGTGCCCTGCTGCTCACCGCGGGAGCCCTCAGCGGAGTCGCCGTTCCGGCGAGGGCAGCAGCCCCCACCATCGTGAGTTTGACCTTCGACGACGGCAACGGCAACCAGCTTGCCGCCGAACAGGTGTTGAAATCCCACGGGCTGGTGGGAACCTTCTTCATTACCACCAGTTGGATCGGCACCCCGGGTTATCTCACGCAGGCGAATCTGCACACCATCGCGGGCGACGGCAACGAGATCGGGGGCCACACGGTTACTCACCCGGATCTGACCACGCTCACCGCCGCAGCCGCAAGCGCTGAAATCTGCAACGGCAAGTCGACGCTGGAAAGCTGGGGATTCCAGGTGAACAACTTCGCCTATCCTTTTGCCGCCGAAAATGCGTCCGTCCAAGCTGAGGTAAAGAACTGTGGATTTGCCAGCGGACGAGGGCTGGGCGACATCCGTTCGCCGGCCAGCTGCCCGAGCTGCCCGTTCGCTGAGACCCTTCCCCCGGCAAATCCCCTGGTCACCAAGGCCCCGGACGAAGTCGACAGCACATGGACCCTCCAGAATCTGGAGGACCTTGTCACCAACGCCGAAAGCACCGGCGGATGGATGGAGTTGACTTTCCACCACATCGCGGTCGGAACTGATCCCACGCTGACCATTAGCCCAACGCTCTTTGACACGTTCGTCACTTGGCTGGCTGCGCGGACTGCCAACGGAACCACCTCGGTCCGGACCGTCGCCCAAGCCTTGGGGCAGTCGGCGACGCCGCCACCACCGCCACCGCCACCAGCGGGCGGGCACACCACGGGCGGAGCGATTGGCGCCGCGTGGACAGCACAGGGATCGCAAAACGGCCCCTTGGGCTTGCCTGTCACCGATGAGATCACCGGACTCAAGAACGGCGGCGCCTACCAAGCATTCCAAGGCGGACAGATCCACTGGTCACCCGCCACCGGCGCACACATCACCAGGGCAGCCAACGACGCCGCCTGGGCCTCCCAAGGCTGGGAAAACGGCTACCTGGGCTACCCCATAACGAATGAGATCACCGGACTCAAGAACGGCGGCGCCTACCAAGCATTCCAAGGCGGACAGATCCACTGGTCACCCGCCACCGGCGCACACATCACCAGGGCAGCCATCGACGCCGCCTGGGCCTCCCAAGGCTGGGAAAACGGCTACTTGGGCTACCCCATGACGAATGAAATCACCGGACTCAAGAACGGCGGCGCCTACCAAGCATTCCAAGGCGGACAGATCCACTGGTCACCGGCCACCGGCGCACACATCACCAGGGCAGCCATCGACGCCGCCTGGGCCTCCCAAGGCTGGGAAAACGGCCGCCTGGGCTACCCGACAAGCGAGGAGTACGCCTCAGCGGGTGGTTCCATCACCCAGAATTACCAAGGAGGCTTGATCACGTGGTCGCCAACCCGTGGCGCAACCATCATCGCAAATTGAAGCAGTGAAATAGGGAAGCAACAGGGCGTGGACTCAGACGTGCTCGCCAAACCAGGCCAGCATGTCTTGCCAGGCGGCTCTCGCCTGGGTTTCGTCGTACCGCTCGCTGGTGTCGTTGTGGAAGGCATGGTCGACGCCGGGATAGACTGTGAGCTTGTGGCGGACGTCGTTGGCTTCGAGCGCATCCCGAAGTGCCGGCATTGCGCCGGTGATGCGCTGGTCGAGTTCGGCATAGACGCCAAAGACGGCCGGTTTGATGGATGGAACCTTGTCCAGCTCGGGTGCGGGGCCATAGAAGGCCGCTGTGGCTTTCAGGCCGGGTATCTCGGTCGCGGATTGCCAAGTGATGCCGCCGCCAAAACAATAGCCGTTCATCGCGATCCGCTCCCCGTCCACGAAATCCAGTGACCGGAGGTAATCGAAGGCCGCGGAAAAATCGGAAACATGGCGCTCGGCCCCTGCCCTTGTCAGCGCTCCGGGCACGGCGTCGGCATCCACGCTCGGTGTGCCTCCCTCCCGACTCAGGAGATCCGGTGCCAAGGCAACGTACCCGGCCTTGGCAAACCGGCGGGCCACGTCCCGGATGTGCGGGGTAAGTCCGCGATTCTCATGGCAGACGAGGACCGCCGGTCCCGCATCTGCCCCCTCAGGCCTGGCAAGGTAGGCACTGATGCCGGTTCCGCCGGCGGGGAACCGGACGGTGGCGGTCACAAGGCCAGCGGCTCCCTCAGGTACGGAAAGTGGACTCTTCGCCCCCGGTACCGGCCCGGCAGTCGCCGTCGCCGCGGGTCGGGCGGATGAAGCTTCGGGGCTCGGCATGGGATCGGTGCTTCGCGGGACCTCATCCGGAGTGCATCCGAGCTGCAGCATCGTCGAGGAGACGGCGGCCATGCTCCCGGTGATAAATGCGAACCGGCGAATGAACGCCCGCTGCGACATGTCGCCCGAGCGGTAGTCGTCGAAGAATTCCTCGACCAGGTACTTTTCAAATTTCCCGAGCTGGATCATGGCAGGCCTCCTGAGTGTGCCGCATATCCTCCTCCGAAGACCGTCACCGGGCAAGGGTGCCAGGATGGTGGGTGTAGGCGCCAAGTAATGAGACACTCGGTTCCATGCGTGAATTCGTGGTTCTCGGCACCGCCTCCCAGGTCCCGACCAGGACCCGCAACCACAACGGATACGTGCTCCATTGGGATGGCGAGGGCCTGCTCTTCGATCCTGGAGAAGGCACCCAGCGGCAGATGCTCCAAGCGGGTGTCTCGGCCAGCCAGATCACGCGCATCTGTATTACCCATGTCCACGGCGACCATTGTTTCGGGCTGCCGGGCGTACTTTCGCGCATGGCGCTGGACCGGGTGGAGCATCCAATCCACTTGCACTATCCCGCGTCCGGCGAGGACATGATCCGCGCCCTCGTGGCTGTTGCGTCCCCCGGCATCGACCTTCGGCTTCATCCGCACGGCGGACCCGGTCCTATCGCCGCAGGAGTGGAGGTGCGCCCGCTGCTCCATCGAATCGAGACCTACGGCTACAGGGTTGTCGAGCCCGAGGGCCGCAGCCTCCTGCCGGAGCGGCTTGCGGCGGCGGGGATCAGCGGATCGGATATCAGCCTCCTGCAGCGGGACGGGAGCCTGGGCGGCGTGCGATTGGAAGACGTGAGCGTGCCGAGGCCCGCACAGAGCTTCGCCTTCGTCATGGACACGGCGCCATGTGACGGTGCTGAGGAACTCGCCGAGGGCGTTGACCTTCTCGTGGCTGAGTCCACTTTCAGCGACGACGACGACGCCCTCGCCACGCAATACCGCCACCTCACCGCCGGGCAGGCGGGGGCGTTGGCTGCAACTGCCGAAGCGGGCATGCTCATCCTCACCCATTTCTCGTCGCGCTATCCCGACGTCGGATTGCTGGCGGAGCAAGCCCGGGCGAGGTCGGGCGCGGCTGCCGTCATGGCCGCGAACGACCTGGACCGGGTTCCCTTCCCGAAGCGGCAGCGGTGGTTGTAGCGGACTCGAAGTACCTGGCAATTTTGTGATGCTTTCAGGTAGGTTCCCGGATAATCTGTCCGTGGGGAGGGCCACACCGGCACACCCACGCGTCCGCCGATGTGGGCGGGCTTGTCATCTATTCAGCTCTGGGGGCCGAAATGACAAACGAAATTCGGCCGCCGGATCACGTCGGCTCTTTCAGGGGCCTGGTCGAGGCCGTGCCGGATGCTTTGCTCGTGATCGACGCGGTCGGTCAGATCACGTTCGGCAACGCCTATTCAGAACAGCTCTTCGGTTTCGCGCAGCGAACTGCTGGGCAAGCACTATGAGATGCTGCTTCCGGCGCGGTTCAGGGGCCAGGGTGGAGCCATCCGGGATCTCTTTGCCCGTGATCCTGGAGTACGCAGGGCCGGGACTGACCTGAAACTGTTCGGCCGCCACCGTGACAGCACAGAGTTTCCCGTTGAGGTCAGCTTCGCTCCCCTAGGCGACCCCCCGGCCATGCAACTCGTCGCCTCCATCCGGGAAGTAAGTGACCGCGTCCGCGTTGACGCCGAACTCCGCGATGCCCTCTCCCTTCTCAGTGCCACCCTTGAGTCCACGGCCGACGGCATTCTGGTCGTCGCGGCGGACGGGACTATCGCGGGGGCGAACGAGCGCTTTGCCGAGTTGTGGGGCATCCCCGCGGATCTCCTGGAGTCCCACGACGACGGCCGGCTGTTGGCTTTCGTCCTCGACCAGCTCACTGATCCTGATGGCTTCATAGGCAAGGTCCAGGAACTGTACGCCGATCCGGGGGCGGAGAGCCTGGACATGTTGGAATTCCGTGACGGGCGGACGTTTGAACGGTATTCCCGGCCCCAACAGGTCGGTGATGAGATCGTGGGACGGGTCTGGAGTTTCCGTGACGTCACTTCACGTCAGCGCGCACAGGACCAGGCGCGGGAGGCGCTCGCCCAAGTGGAGGGCCTGGCCGCCATCGTTGAGTCTTCGGCTGACGCGATCATCGGTATGACGCCCGCGGGCCTCATCACCAGCTGGAACCCCGGGGCGGAGAAGCTGTACGGATACACTGCCGCTGAAGCGACCGGGCAGAACGTCAGGCTCCTCATTCCGGACTACCTCCAGGCCGAGGACGAGGTGCTGGCCGCCGTCCAGCATGGCGGACAGGCCCACAGCTTCGAGACAGACCGGATGCGCAAGGACGGGTCCATAGTGCCCGTGTCCCTGACGGTCTCCCCGATCCGAGGCGAACACGGAGTCATCGGGATTGCGACCATCGGCCAGGACATAACCGCCCGGCGTGCCGCAGATGCTGACCTGCTGGCCGCCCGGGAGGAGGCCCTGGAATCGAGCAGGTTGAAGTCCGAGTTCCTCGCGACGATGAGCCATGAGATCCGTACCCCCATGAACGGAGTGGTAGGCCTGACAACGCTTTTGTTGGACACGCCGCTGGATGAAACACAACGCAAATTCGCCGAAGGGGTTCAGACTGCCGCCGGAGCTTTGTTGACCCTGATTAACGACATCCTGGATTTCTCGAAGTTGGAAGCGGGGAAGATCGACCTGGACATCACTTCCTTCGATCCGCAGTACCTCATGGAGGAAGTCGCCTCGCTCCTGGCCGAAGCAGCTCAGAGCAAGGGGCTGGAACTCATCGCGTACTGCCACCCCGATGTTCCCG
This sequence comes from Arthrobacter sp. KNU-44, assembly GCF_051843155.1. Classification (NCBI taxonomy): domain Bacteria; kingdom Bacillati; phylum Actinomycetota; class Actinomycetes; order Micrococcales; family Micrococcaceae; genus Arthrobacter; species Arthrobacter sp. KNU-44. Next base: position 4,054,939 of record NZ_JBPXNG010000002.1, on the reverse strand, counting down.
CACAGCTGGCTGGTGATGCCGGCCGGATCCGGCAGATACTGTTGAACCTGGCTTCGAACGCCGTGAAGTTCACCGCGTCCGGTGAAGTCGCCATCCGGGTGAACGTCGAGGACCAGGACGCAAGAACCGCACTTGTGCGATTCGAGGTCAGCGATACCGGTATTGGTATCGACGCTGCTGATCATTTGCGCTTGTTCGATTCGTTCTCCCAAGCGGATGCCTCCACCACGCGTCGGTACGGTGGAACAGGGCTGGGGCTGGCCATCTGCCGGCGTCTGACTGAAGTGATGGGCGGGGACATCGGTTTGACCAGTACCCCTGGTGAGGGAAGCACGTTCTGGTTCTCTCTCCGATTGCCGCTGGCTACGGAACCTGGGCCGATTCCGGAGCGTCCGGTCCCGAGCCTGCTGGCGGGTCTGCGCGTGTTGGTGGTCGACGATAATGCCACCAACAGGTTCGTGTTGGAATCGCAATTGAACACATGGGGGCTGCGGCCGGACGCGGTTGCCGACGCGCGCACGGCACTCGACCGGTTACGGGCGGCGGCCGCCGCGGGGAAACCCTTCGACGTCGCCATGCTCGACATGTGCATGCCGGACATGGATGGCCTTGAGCTTGCTTACGAGCTCTCGAGCGATCCCGGCCTTCGGGGCCTCCGGCTCATGATGCTGACGTCCGCGCCCCAGGTATCCAAGACCGATATGACTGATGCGGGAATCCGGGAATGGCTCACGAAACCTGTACGCGGCTCCGAACTCTACGACCGCCTGATCCGGCTGGTAACTGGCAAGCCAGCGACCAGGCCGGCGTTCGCACGTGCACAGGCCCCGAGGCCGGCCAGGCCTTCCAAAGGAAGGATCCTTGTAGTGGAGGACAACGAGGTGAACCAGCTCGTCGCCCGTGAAATGGTTGCCAAACTGGGCTACGAAGCCGAGCTGGCCGCCGATGGCGCCGAGGCAGTCACCGCCATCGCCGCCCGCTCCTATGCGGCTGTGCTCATGGATTGCCACATGCCCGTCATGGACGGTTTCGAGGCCACCAGGAGCATTCGAGCGAGGGAAAACGGCAGCGTGCGCTTGCCCATCATCGCCATGACCGCCGGAGCCCAGAACGAAGACCGCGAGCGCTGCCTGGCAGCCGGCATGGATGATTACCTCAGCAAACCGGTCGATCTGGCTGCCCTAGATGCGGCCCTGAACCGGTGGGTTCCCCAGCGGGAGGGATCTAGGACGCAATGACCGCGGAAGCGCAGAGCCCTGCTTACGTAGGGCTCTGCGCGTGTGTGGCCGCGCGTACCTTGGAAAACGAGTAGGCGGCACTCGTGCTTCAGGGCCCGGAAAGATGTTGAATTAACACAGGAATACATCCGCGGCTTGAGACAGACCAGCCGGCCCTCCTGGACCGGCGTTGGACGGGGCCGACGGCGGGAGTGCCCTTGGAGCCCGGGGCTCGGGGCTCTCTACCCCAGACGCCGCCGGCCCCCCGGGGTTGCCCACAGGAACCAAGCTCGCCTCATCAGGTTTGTGCGCCGTCTGTTCTTTTTCTGCGCCTGCCGGAGCACAATTGAGAAATGTTGGACCGTGGACGGTGCGGCATGAAAACTCTCTCGCGCTGTTCCGGTCCTCCTTTCATCAGCCTGTTGTGAAAGGACGCCGAGATGTTCCAGCCAAGCAAACGACTAACAGCGTTGGGATCCGCATTCGTGTTGGTTCTGGCGATGTCCGCGGTGGCGTCGTGTTCCGGGCCAAGCGGCACGCCTTCCACGGCCACGTCGAGCGGGACGCCGACAGGGCCGACGTCGGGATCTGCCTCGCCGACGGCGACCGCGACAGTGACGTCGGACACCGCGGCGTTCTGCGGGGCAGGGTCCGCCATCCACTATGACCGCTCCGCCTTCCAGTTGACGCCCAGGATTGACAACAAGTGGTTTCCGCTGAAGCCCGGCATGCAGTACACGACGAAGGGCACGGTGAAGAGTGCCGATGGCACCTCGGAGCGCACAGTGGTCCACTCCGTGACCGGACTGACAAAGGTTATAGACGGCGTGAAGACCCTCGTGATGTGGGACCGGGACTACTTCGACGGGCAGCTCGTGGAATCCGAACTGGCCTTCTTCGCCCAGACGGAAAAGGGCGCGGTCTGGCTCTTCGGGGAGTACCCGGAAGAGTACGAGAACGGCACTTTCACCGGCGCCCCCCGCACTTTCATTAGCGGCATTTCCAAGGCCCAGGCAGGGATCGCCATGCAGGATCAGCCGGTGACCGGTACCCCGGGGTACGTGCAGGCCCATGCACCCGACGTGGGCTTCCTGGATTGTGGAACTGTCTTCAAACAGCACGAGCGGGTATGCGTCCCCACCGCGTGCTACGACGATGTGTTGATTGTTGATGAATACAATCCGCTGGAACCATCTGTGGGCCACCAGCAAAAGCTCTATTCAGCGGGCACGGGGCTGGTGAAAGTGACAGCGGTTGGCGGTGTGGACCAGGAGTCGTTGGACCTCGTCAAAGCGGAGTCGCTCGCAGACTCCGCGCTGAGTGAGATCAATCGGCAGGCACTGGAATTGGACGGGCACGCCTACCAGGTCAGTGCAAGTGTTTACGCGACGACGCCCCGCGCCGAGGTTGCGACGCCGGGCCCCGGCGGCTAGTGCGCCGATACCACTATCACTTGTGAAAAGACGGAAAATTCCCTGTCATTATCCTGAGAATCCTCGCATTGAGCGTTGACCCGGGGTTTGCCCCAGGCTCATTATTGACGTACACGTCTGGGGGCGCTTTGGCACTGTTCCAGGGAGCGGCGTGGTGGGCAGGTACCGGGGATCTAACTTTTTCAGCAGGCACTCACCGGAAGTCGATTCCGGGGTGTCTCCTCCCCGCTACGGTTTCTCCACCGTCCCACCCCAGGAACCGGGTGTCCGGCCATGATGAGCACGATCCTCCGGTGGGTACTCCAGTTCCGGTTTCTGGTCCTGGCTTTGGCAGTGGGAATCCTGGGTTTCGGCTTCGCGAGCCTGCCGGGCATGGCAGTGGATGCTTTCCCGGAATTCGCCCCTCCACAGGTTGAAATCCAGACTGAGGCCCTGGGGCTATCCGCCGCGGAAGTTGAACAGCTGATCACTTCCCCTATGGAGGCGGACCTGTTGAACGGCGTGGCCTGGGTGGAAGCCATTCATTCCAGATCCGTCCCGGGCCTTTCATCGATCCAGATGGTGTTCAAGCCTGGGACCGACCTTTTTCGGGCCCGCCAGCTTGTGTCTGAACGTCTGACCCAGGCACGCGCGTTGCCGAACGTATCTGCCGCGCCCGTCCTGATGCAGCCGCTCTCATCGACGAGCAGGGTCATGATGATTCGGCTGACCTCCAAAGAGTTGTCCGCCATTGACCTGTCTGTTCTGGCCCGCTGGACCATGAAGCCCGGCCTCTTGGCGGTGCCCGGCGTCGCGAACGTGGCTATTTGGGGCCTCCGCGACCAGCAACTGCAGGTCCTGGTCGATCCTGGGGAACTTGAGGCCAAGGGCGTGACGCTGGACGAGGTCATTACCACCACGGGCAATGCCGTGTGGGTGTCGCCTTTGAGTTACCTTGAGGCGTCCACACCCGGCACCGGCGGTTTTTTGGAGACCGGCCACCAGCGGCTCGGAGTTCAGCACGTCCTGCCGATCACCACGCCCGAGGATCTGGGCCAAGTCAGCTTGGAGGGGCCGGCCGGAAAACTGGTGTTGGGCGATGTCGCCCACGTCGTGACCGATCACCAGCCGCTGATCGGGGATGCACTTTCCGGCAAGGATGCCGAATTGCTCCTGGTCATCGAGAAGTTCCCGGAGACGAACACGAGGGATGTGACCCGGGGCATCGATGATGCGCTCCATTCCCTCCAGCCCGGGCTGTCCGGCGTCACGATCGATACCACCGTCTACCGACAAGCAGCGTTCATTCAGGAAGAGGTCGGCACGCTTGGTGTCGCACTGATTGCCTCGCTGCTGCTGATAGTCACCATGTTTGGCGCGTTCTTCCGATCCTGGCGAACCGCGGCCATCAGCCTGGTCACGATTCCGGTCTCACTGACGGCGGCGGCCTTGGTGCTGTATCTGACGGGCAACGGGATGAACACCATGGTCCTCGCGGGCATGCTCCTGGCCTTGGCCGTCATCGTCGGAGACGTCGCCGAAGACCTCAATGGCGCTGTCCGCGCTGGCAGGGCCGGCGCCGGATCCGGCGTCGCGGAGTCGAGCGGCACCTTGGTGACGGGGTCCCTGCGGGCAGTGCGGACGCCGATTCTCTACTCCTTCCTGATCATGGCGTTGTCGGTGCTGCCCGTGTTCTTCGTACCGGGCGAGGACGGAGCGCTCTTCGGCCCGCTGCTCCTTTCCTACCTGCTCACGCTGGCTGTCGCGATGATCGTGGCGCTGACTGTCACCGCGGCGCTGGTCTTCGTCCTGCCCGTCAGCCGGACCACCGCAAGGGAAGGACGCACCTTGGGCCGGGTACACAGCGGATACGGCCGTGCTTTGGGCAGGGTGGCGGGAAAGGCCCGGTGGGTATTCGCGGGCGCCGCGGCCATCGCCGTCGCCGGACTTGCCCTCGCGCCCCAGCTGGCCACCGGCCAGCCGACCGTGCCCGTCCTGCCGGACAGGACTCTCGTTGTGCAGTGGAATGCGATTGCTGGCACATCAGACCAGGAAATGAGCCGGATCACTGATGCGGCCGCCCAAGAGCTCCGGGCACTTCCCGGCGTCGCCAATGTGGGGGGACACGTCGGGCGAGCCATCACCTCGGACCAGGTGGGTGACATCAGCGCCGGGGAGCTGTGGGTGACAGTTTCCGCGGAGGCCTCCTACCGCGATACAGCTGCCGCAGTCCAGCACGTGGTGAATGGGTATCCGGGGTTGACCAGCAAAGTATCCACGTATCCGCAGCAGAAGATCGACCAGATCCATCAGGCCGCCGACCCCGGATTCACCGTCCGGGTTTACGGCCTGGATATGGCCACGCTCCGCCAGAAGGCTGAGGAAGTGCGGCAGATCCTGGCCCGGACCGGCGGCGTCGTCAATCCCCATGTCGACGCGCCCGCGAAACAACCAATCGTGGAGGTCCAGGTTGACCTGGCCGCGGCCCAGAAGGCGGGTGTCATCCCCGGCGACGTCAGGCGCGCGGCCGCCGCCCTGCTGCAGGGGATCGAAGTCGGCAACATCTACCAGCAACAAAAAGTCTTCTCGGTGATTGTCAAAGGAACCCCGTCCACCAGGAACAGCCTCACCAGCGTCCGCGAGCTGCTGATCGACACCCCCGGCGGCGGGCACGTACGCCTCGGCGACGTTGCCCAGGTCAACATCGTCGGGAACGAGGCGGTCATCCTGCACGATGACACCTCGCGCCGGGTCGACGTGAAGGCTGAAATTCAGGGGCGCGCTCTCAACGAGGTGCAGCAGGACATCGAGAAGGGCCTCCAACAGCTTCAGTTCCCGCTCTCCTACCATGCGGAAATCCTCACCCAGTACGCAGAGCAGCAGAATAGCGCCCGGTGGCTGTGGCTCCTGGCGGCGGTCGCTGCGGCTGGCATCCTCGTGCTCCTCCAGACCGCGCTGGGAAGCTGGCGGCTAGGTGCGACGGTCTTCCTGGGCCTGGTTGCGGCACTCTCGGGCGGGGTGCTCGCGGCAGGGATGACGGGCGGAATCAACTCCTTGATCTCGCTTCCTGCTTTCTCTGCCGTCCTGGGCATCGCCGTGCGTGGTTCCATTCTGCTGATACGGCACGTCCGAAGATTGACGTCCGAGCACAGCGCGGCCTATGGACCCGCGCTCGTGATCCGAAGCGCGCGGGACCGGTTGATGCCCGTGCTGATGTCGGCCCTGATGACGGCTCTTGGCCTGCTGCCGCTCGTGCTCATCGGTGGCGTGGTCGGAACGGAAATCATCCAACCGCTCGCCGTTATCATCTGGGGCGGGCTGCTCACCACGACTCTTTTCCTGCTATTTGTCTTGCCCGCACTGCTGCTTCGATTCGGACCGGAACGGGCGCCCAGCACCGCGCCCCGGAACGATTCGCTGCTCCGGGCACAGAGCGAGGACGCACCATGAAAAAGTTAGCTTCCCGACGGGGCCACATCACCAAGGTCCTGGCCGCCCTGGTGGTGGCCGCGTTCCTGACGCTGTCGCTGCCCGCCTGTTCCCAGCCGCAAGCCGAGGCCGTGCCTGCCGCAGACACCCCTGCCACCCTGGAAGAAGTCCCGGGGACGGACCTGCACCGCATCACCCTGACGGAACGCGCCGTCGAACGCCTTGGGCTGAAGACCGGGATGGCGGCGTCGGGTCCGCAGGGGAAGCTGACCGTCCCGTACGGGGCGATCCTGTACGACAGCCAAGGCAGGACCTGGGTCTACACAAATCCGGACGTACGCGTGTATGTCCGCCAGGCCGTAAGCGTCGAGCGAATCGCCGGCGAAGCCGCCTTGCTGAAGGACGGTCCGCCGGTCGGCACGGTTGTGGTGACGTTGGGGGCCGAGGAGCTGTTCGGCGAGGAATTCGATACGGCCCACTGAGATGCGTTGGATCATAGGCATCAGCCTCAAATTCAGGACGGTGGTTGTTGCACTGGCCTGCGCGGTGATGCTGTTGGGCTCCGTACAGTTGAGCTCAGCGTCCATCGATGTCTTTCCGGAATTCGCACCCCCGCGCGTGGAAATCCAGACGGCCTGCCTGGGCCTGACCGCGCAGGAAGTGGAAGAGCTGGTCAGCGTCCCCATCGAGGCTTCCCTGAGCGGCATGCCCGGCCTGGATGAGCTGCGCTCCAAGTCCGTGCCCCAGCTGTCCTCGATCGTGCTCGTCTTCAAGCAGGGTACCGATCTGCTGAATGCCCGTCAGGTGGTCTCTGAACGGATGGCGGCAGTGACCTCCGCCCTGCCCACCTGGGCGGCTCCGCCGGTCATGCTTCAGCCGTTGTCGTCGACGAGCCGCGTGATGAAGATCGGCATGACCTCCTCCAACCGGTCCCTCATCGAGATGTCCATGCTCTCTTACTGGACGATCCGCGCCCGGTTGCTCCGGGTGCCCGGGGTGGCCAATGTCGCCATCTGGGGTGAAAGGCTCCAGATGCTGCAGGTCCAGGTGCAGCCGGACCGGCTCAAGGCTGAAAACGTTTCGCTCAACCAGGTCATGGAAGTCACCGCCGGAGCCGTCGACGCCGGACTGCTGAAGTATTCCCCCGGCCGGTTCATCGGCACGGGGGGCTTCATTGACAGTCCGAACCAGAGAATGGGCGTCCAGCATGTCCAGGCGGTTTCCAGCCCCGAGGACCTGGCACAGGTCACCATCAGGGAAAAGGACGGCGTTGCGCTTCATCTGGGCGACGTGGCCAAAGTCGTGGAGGACCACCAGCCGCTCATCGGCGACGCGGTCATCAACAATGGTCACGGGCTCATGCTTATCGTCGAAAAGCTTCCTTGGGGAAACACCCTCGATGTGACCAAAGGAGTTGAGGACGCCCTCCGCCAGCTCCAGCCAGGGTTGAGTGGAATCACCTTTGACACCACGATTTTCCGTCCGGCGAGCTTCATCGAGGAGGCGATTTCCAACCTGAGCCTCGCACTGCTCCTTGGGTGCCTGCTGGTGGTCATGATCCTCGGCGCCTTCCTCTTCCAGTGGCGCACAGCGCTGATCAGTCTCGTGGCCATTCCGCTCTCCCTCCTGACGGCAGCGCTCGTGCTGTACTACACAGCGAGCTCCATCAACACCATGGTCCTGGCGGGGCTGGTCATCGCAGTCGGTGTCGTCGTCGACGACGCGATCATCGACGTCGAAAACATCATGCGCCGGCTCAGACAACATAGGGCCCTGGGCAGCGAAGAACCAACGGCCTCGGTGGTGCTCAGGGCCTCCTTGGAAATGCGAAGTCCCATTGTCTACGCGACCCTGATCATCGTCGTCGCGGCCGTTCCTATTTTCTTCCTCGACGGACTGACTGGTGTCTTTTTCCGGCCGCTGGCTGTCTCCTATACCCTGGCCGTCCTCGCCTCTATGCTGGTCGCGCTGACCGTGACACCGGCGCTGGCACTGATTCTGCTCGGCAAGGCGAAACTGGAGCAGCGTGACCCTCCCCTGGTCCGGGTGCTCAAACGCGGATATCACGCCGCCTTGTCCCGGACCATGAACCGGCCCCGCTACGGCTACGCGGGTTTCGGTGCCGTCGCCTTGGCGGGCCTGGTGATCGCTCCCCTGCTGGGCCAGTCCTTGTTCCCCACCTTCAAGGAACGGGATTTCCTCATGCACTGGGTCTCAGAGCCCGGCACTTCGGCAGCTGAGGAATACCGCATCTCACAGAGGGGCTGCGAGGAGCTCCTCAAGGTGCCCGGAGTCCTGAACTGCGGTACCCACATAGGCCAAGCATTCACCGCAGACGAGATTGTCGGCGTCAACGCCGGGGAAAACTGGATCAGCATCGACCGCCACGCTGACTACGATAAAACGGTGGCAGCTGTCCAGGAGGTTGTCGACGGCTATCCGGGCCTGCACCGCGACGTCCAGACCTACCTGAAAGAGAGAATCGAAGAGGTCCTGACCGGCTCCAGCGAACCAATCCTGGTCCGGGTCTACGGGGATGACCTCAACGTGCTTCGGGATCAGGCCCAGAAGATCAAATCCATCCTTGACCACATCCAGGGCACCAATGAACCCCACATTTCCCTGGAAGTCGAGGTGCCGCAGATCACGGTCAAGGTGGATCTTGCCGCGGCGCAAAAGTACGGACTGAAACCCGGCGACGTCAGGCGGGCAGCCGCGACACTCGTGGCCGGGGAAGAGGTAGGCGACGTCTTCCGGGACGGACGCGCGTATGACGTCCAAGTCTGGAGCACACCGGAGACCCGTGCCAGCGTCACCAGCATCGAGGAACTGCCGCTCGATACCCCCAGCGGACAGCGTGTCCGGCTGGCCGACGTCGCCGCTGTCAGTGTGCAATCGACACCCAACCTCATTGACCGCACCAACGGATCCCGCCGCGTGGAGGTCGGTTCCTTTATCGATCAGGGGGCGGACCTCGGGACCGTTGTCCGCACGCTACAGGAACGCCTCGAAGAGATGAAGCTGCCGCCGGGTTACAGCGTCCAACTCCTCGGCGAGTACACGGAACGCCAGGCAGCCACCGAACGCCTGGCGATCTTCGCCGTGGCGGCCCTGGCCCTGATCCTCCTGTTCCTGCAAGCGTCGTTCCGGAGCTGGCGGCTGGCCCTCCTCGCGCTGCTGACGCTCCCCATCGCCCTGGTCGGCGGGGTCTTCGCTGCCTACGTGACCGGCGGGGTCCTCTCGCTTGGCTCACTCGTCGGGTTCCTCACGGTGATGGGTATCGCAGCCCGCAACGGGATCCTGCTCATCAGCCACTGCCAGCACCTGGAAAGGAACGAGGACGAAGCCTTCGGCCGCGCCCTCGTGATGCGCGGAGCTGCGGAACGGCTTTCCCCGATCCTCATGACCACCTTGGCTACCGGACTTGCCCTGGTGCCCTTGGTGGTCATGGGAAATATCCCGGGCCACGAAATCGAACACCCCATGGCCGTGGTCATCCTTGGCGGACTCGTCACGTCCACCCTGCTCAATTTGTTCATTGTCCCCTCGCTCTACCTCCGCTTCGCAAAAGCAGCGACTACCCCGAGCGGAGCTTCACGGAGGGGACTCACCTTCCTTTTCCGGGGATTCAGGCGGATGGTTCCTTCCCGAGCGCAGGAACCTGGTTAGCCGAGTGTGTCTGCCCCGCGCACGCCCCCAGCGGCGCCAACGTTAAATTGTCGGTGCCTCCTGCGATGCTGTGGGTATGGATCGAAGGACAGCCTGGAGTGCGGAGAGCAGGGCGGCCGTGGAGGCCGTCGCCGGCTCCGTTGCCGTGCTTGCCGCCGTCACCCGGGACGCGGATTCACCCGAAAGCGCCGATCCGCTAAGGAGCCTGGCCGAAGGTTGCCTGCACGGCCTCGCCGAAATCGCCCGGCTGGAAGCCCGGACCGCCGCCCTGAAAGCGAGGCTCGCCGCGGACTACGTCCAGGCCGCCAGGGCCCTCGCGCCGCCGGCGCCCTCACCGCAGGAATCCACCGCCCACGAGCTCGCCCTGCTCGCCGAACTCGCCTGCGTCCTGACCGTCAGCGAACGCACCGCCGCCGCCTTCCTCTCCGCATCCCGGTCCCTGACCACGGGCCTGCCCCTGACCCTGGCCGCGCTGCAGTCCGGGACGATCTCCTGGCAGCACGCCCGGATCATCATCGACGAAACCGACGGCCTGGGACCGGCCGCAGCGGCCGGCCTGGAAGCCCACTTCCTGGACCCCGACGCACCCAACCCCGCCCGCGGCTGCCCGGCCGGGGACCTCGTCCCGTCCCGGTTCCGGACCAAAGCCCGCACCTGGCGCGAACGCCACCACCCCGTCAGCATCGAAAACCGCCACACCCAAAGCGCCCAGGACCGGCGCGTCGAATACCTCCCGGACCGCGACGGCATGGCCTGGCTCTCCGCCCACCTCCCCGCCGACACCGCGGCCGGGATCTGGGAACGGACCACCGCCGCCGCCCGCGCCCTCCAAGGCCCCCACGAAACCCGGACCCTCGCCCAGCTCCGCGCCGACATCACCGCCACCTGGCTCCTCACCAACCACAACGGTGACACGCCCGACGGCGGCACGCCGGACGGCGGAATGGAACCGGGGCGGGTACCGTCCCCGCGGGCGCAGGTCCTGGTCACCGTCCCGGTCCTGTCCCTCATCGGCGCCACCGAGGAACCAGCCATGCTCGACGGATACGGGCCGATCCCGCCCTCCATCGCACGCCGCCTGATCGCCGACGGCGCAGAGTCCTTCCACCGCGTCCTGACCGACCCCCGCGACGGGGCCCCGCTGGAAATCGGACGCACCAGCTACCGCCTCACCAAAGCCCAGCGCCAATGGCTGCGGCTCCGCGACGGCAAATGCCCCTTCCCCGGCTGCAACAACCACTCCCTGGACAACGACGCAGACCACCTCCTGGCCTGGGCCCACGGAGGCACCACCGGCATCACCAACCTCGCCCAACCCTGCCCCAAACACCACCGCCTCAAACACCGCACCGCATGGACCCCCACCCCGGCCAGCAAGAACCATCCACCGGGCTGGACCTCACCATCCAAACGGCACTACCCCGCCGAACACCAGGACTGGGAACCACCCCACTGGCCACCCCACCTCCCGATCACCAAGACGGACACCGACACTCCACCGGACCAAGACCTGCCCACGGATCCCTTCCCCGACTGGCACTCCTTCACTGCCGCACACCCCTGGCCCGACCCCGACGACATGGACGTCAACGCCATGGACGACCCGGCCGAGTCAGGCGATCCGGGCTGGACCGTGCCCCTGGACGACTCCTTCCCCGAATACGCCGCATTCGAAGGCACCTGATCGACCAGAACTACACGCCGGCAACAGAAGCGGCCGCGCCTGAACACCCTCGTAAACGGCGCAGCGCAGTCACGCCTCCTAGTAGGCTCGACCCCACAAGTGTGATCAACAGGAGGCCATGGTGACCGAGACGACAGTGGACGAACTGGTGGCCGAGCTTGCCGCGCTCGAGGACCCGAGAGCCCGCGAAGTGAACGAGAAACACGGTGACGATCACGGAGTGAACCTTGGCAAACTGCGCGCGCTCGCGAAGCGGTTGAAGACGCAGCAGGAAGTCGCACACCAGCTCTGGGCGACGGAAGACACGGCGGCTAGACTGCTCGCGATCCTGATCTGCCGCCCGAAGGCGTTCGAGCACGATGAGCTGGACGCCATGTTGCGCCAGGCCCGCACGCCGAAGGTTCACGACTGGCTCGTGAACTACGTGGTGAAGAAGAACCCGCACTGCGAGGAGCTGCGCCTTGCCTGGTTCCCCGATCCGGATCCAGTGGTCGCGAGTGCCGGATGGGCACTGACCACTGAACGCGCGGTCAAGAATCCCGAGGGCCTCGACCTCGCGGGACTGCTCGACGTCATCGAGGCGGAGATGAAAGACGCCCCGGATCGTCTTCAATGGGCCATGAATCACTGCCTGGCCCAGATCGGAATCGAACATGCCGAGCACCGCGCCCGCGCTATCGACATCGGTGAGCGCTTGGGTGTGCTCAAGGATTACCCGACTCCCCCGAACTGCACCTCTCCGTTCGCGCCCATTTGGATCACTGAGATGGTGCGCCGACAGCACGCTATGTAGGAATTTTTAACTATCCTCAGCCCATCGTTGCAGCTCGGCCCAACGCGGTTGATGCCGCCTGAATGCTGGCGCCTACGATGCCAGCATCGTTCCTGAGCTTCGCCGGGACGACCGGAGTCCTCAGCGTGAGGAGAGGCAGGTAGTCATCGGTTCTTTGGGAGATGCCTCCGCCAACAATGATGAGTTCGGGCGAGAACATGAACTCAAGCTCAGAAAGGTAGCGGTTCAGGTGAACACTGTATTCCGGCCAACCCAATCCGTCGCGTTCACGGGCGACGGCGGATGCTCTGGTTTCAGCGTCGTAGCCATCGATGGAAATGTGACCGAGCTCTACATTGGGCAAGACGTTTCCGTCGAAAATCAGGGCTGATCCGATCCCTGTGCCCAGGGTAATGACCAAAACGGTGCCGCGAGTTCCCCGGCCGGCGCCGTAGCGGGCTTCCGCGAGTCCTGCAGCGTCGGCGTCGTTCAGGACGGCAACGGGCCGCCGAATGCGGTCGGAGAAATGGGTGCCGATGTCGAAATCGATGAAGGTCCTGTCCATATTTGCCGCAGATCGGGACGTGCCGTGCTGGACGATGCCCGGAAAGGTGACGCCAACAGTTGAATCAAGTCCCGCTTCGCTTCCTGCGGTGAGTTCCTCCACGAGCTGCCGAACAACATCTCCGACGGACTCTGGATCCGCTGGTTGGGGCGTGGCCAAACGAACGCAGCTTCCCAGAATCTCGCCCCTTTCGAGGTTGACGATCCCGCCCTTGACGCCGGTGCCACCGATGTCAACGCCAATGAAATGGCCCGCTCTTGTCATGTTTACAGGCATATTGGTCCGATTCTTTGATCTGTTAGAGGGCGGCAGCTTGTTATCGCTACTACCGCTAGCGGTGCTCAAGGCCTGCTGTGGCAGCTATCGACTTTGCGAGGGTCACGTTCAATGACAGGTTCGAGGATTTCATCGATCTCCTTCAGGAGTGCCTCCTCCAGCGTCAGCCCTGCGGCCTTCGCGTTTTCCTTGATCTGCTCTGGTTTGGAGGCTCCGACGACGGCTGTGGATACGTTCGGGTTTTGAAGCACCCATGCCAAAGCGAGGGTTCCCAGCGGAATTCCTGCGCTTGCTGCCAGGGGCTGAAGGCGTTGGACCGTTGTGAGAACGTCATCGCCCAGCCACCTAGCCATCGTGTCTTTGCCTCCGTTTTGGTCGGTGGCGCGGGAACCGGCAGGTGCGCCCTTCCCTGGTGAATATTTGCCGGTCAGCACTCCTTGGGCAAGCGGGGACCAAACGATCTGGCTTATCCCGAGCTCTTCGCAGGCCGGGATGATTTCTGGTTCAACAACCCTCCACAGCATGTTGTACTGGGGTTGGTTGGAGACCAGCTCGATGTTGAGTTCCTTGGCCAAGGCGGCTGCTGACCGGATCTCATCCACCGTCCATTCGGAGACGCCGATGTAGTGGGCCTTCCCCGCGCGCACGATGTCAGCAAAAGCCTGCATCGTTTCTTCAAGGGGTGTTTCATAATCGAACCGGTGGGCCTGGTACAGGTCTACGTAGTCGGTTTTGAGCCTGCGGAGACTTCCATGGACAGCCTCCATGATGTGCTTTCGAGAGAGTCCACGATCGTTCTTTCCGGGCCCGGTGGGGAAATACACCTTGGTAAAGATCTCCACGCTTTCACGCCGGACCCCGGAAAGCGCCAAACCGAGGGCGGCTTCTGCACGCGTCTCGGCGTAGGCATCGGCGGTGTCGAAGGTGCTGATACCTGCGTCGAGCGCAGCATGCACGCACTGCGCTGCGGCGTCGTCCTCGATTTGCGATCCGTGCGTTAGCCAGTTGCCGTAGGCGATCTCGCTGACATACATGCCGCTCCGGCCAAGTTTTCTGTATTCCAAGGATTTCCTTCGTGGTTGTTGGTCCCGTTCAGTTCTTGATTACGCGGTTGGAAAGAAGACGTCCTTCATCTCGTTCCAGGCTTCCGCCCTGACGAAGACAGGAACGCGGTTCAGCGGCGCGGATACCTCGACCGTTCGCTGGCCTGCGTATTTTTCCCCCGTCCAGGCGTCGACCCAGTTGCCGTCTGGAAGGTACGCCGTCCAGGTGCGGACCGCCTCATCGGTGACGGGAACAACAAGTAGGTCCTCACCGAGCATCCATTGCAAGGGGTGCTTCCATACCTCTTCGTCTTTGATGTGGTCAAAGTACAGCGGGCGCATGAGGGGGGCTCCGGTATCGATAGCCTTCCGCGCTTGCTCAGCCAGGTAAGGAACGAGGCGTTCGCGCAGTTCGACGAGTTCACGGAAGACCGGGATGACAGTCTGATCTCCGGTTCTTTCCTGAATGTTCCAGGGAGTGCGATCCCTCGATGGCTTCCGGTGGTGGTTGAACTCGGAGTGATACTGCATGATGGGCACGAATACTGCTGCGGCGGCTGACCGCAGGTATAGTTCCGCGCTCGGGACGTCGCCGGAGAAGCCGGCGAAGTCCCAGCCCCAGTACAAGACTCCGCATGCTGATGCGGATAGTCCGGCAAACAAGGACCAACGGAATGCATCCCATGTGGAATTCTCGTCCCCGGCCCAGAATGCCCCGTGTCCCTGGGAACCGGTGAATCCGGCGCGGCTGAAGGTGACCGGGGCCTTGCCTGCGGATTCAAGCAATTCGCCATAAGCCCTTGAATAGGCCACCGGGAAGAGATTGTTTCCTTCGTCTCCACGCATTCCGTTCAGGTACTGGAGTTCTTCGCCCCAGGCGTGTTCCCCGCCGTCGGTCTTGAATCCGTCGATGCCGATTTCTTCGACGAGATAGCGTCGCTTCTCCGTCCACCAGCGGGCGGCTTCCGGATCGGTCAGGTCCGGCATCAGGCTGAGCGGGAACCACCACCCTCGGTTACGGTATGGACGCAGGCTGCCGTCCGGGGCCTCCTCACGGATGAGCCGACCGTCACGAATCGCCGCCTCCGCGTCGAATCGGGCCTGTCCTTGTGGGTGTGGTCGCATTTTGATCAGCGGAATCTGCCACAGAACCACCCGGATGTCCCGGGCATGAAGGTCATCGACCATGGCCTTCGGATCCGGCCAGGCACTATGCTCCGGGAAGGTGAAGTCGCTGAGACGGTGCGGTGAACCATCGGGATTCGGTTCGTATTCAGCGTCGCGGAATGCCGTGAACGTAGACTCGTCGCTCCACGCCTCGACGACGACGGACCCGACCGGAATCCCGGTGTCCCGGTGCCGATCCATCTGTCGCATGACTTCTGCCTGGGTATTCCACTCGTTTCCGCTCGCCCAGAGCTTGAACACCCAGTCCGGAAGCTCCTTGGCGCTGCCGGCGACAGACAGGAAGGACTTCAGGACCGCCGTCGGAGTTCCTTCGAAGAACCTCACGTTCAGAAGAGTGTCCCCGTTCAGGGGTTCGGGGCCGACTTCGGCTTCAATGACGAGGCGGTTTTCGTCGGAGGCGCCGATGTCGTACCAGGTCCGCCTGGAAGTTTCGACGTGAAATCCCCAGCCGCCTCCGCCTACTACATGGGCGAAAGGCATGGGTAAGTAAGTTCTCCGCTTCGCTCCTTGGCTCTTGTATTGCTCGAAAACGACCGCGTCCAGCTTGGACCCCCGGTGGTCGAGGGCATCAAAACGTTCTCCAAAGCCGGTGACACGCTCGTTCAAGGCCAACGGGAGTGCGAAACGAACACGCAAAGGCCGGACACCGTCATGCAACACCTCGACGGAGTCGGCGATCACGCGGTCACCCCCAATGACGTTAACTGCCTGGCTGGCGGCCGCCCAGGTGGCGGCACTATAGCTAAACCAGTGCGTCTTTTGAGTTCCCCCACTTCGGGTCTGCGCCGTGAATCGGTACTTGTATGTTGTCTGGGGCTCCGCCGGCGCGAGGGTTACCTGCCAGCCGCTGGCCGAACGTGCGAGTTTGGCTTGGGCGGATGCCAGGTGGCCGCCGTCGATCACCTGTCCGCGGGATGCTGCCGGTACTCGTTCGAGGGTTTGGATCAATTTCGTGACAGCGCCGTCGCGACCGGTGACTTCGAGTTCGCAGATAACGTCGGTCAGTTCCGGGGAGGTTCGCACGCCCAAGGTGACGGGCTCCCCCGCTGCAGGATGGGACGGGCTGCGCTGATCGGTGTCGTCCACATACGGGTGGCCGGAACCGAATGGCTTGTGGCGGATCATTTAGCGCTCTCTTTCGCTGTTGGAGCCGGAGTCAGATCGGCGGTGTCGTACGGGAGGCCGAGGGCGATGGCGAGACGGATGAACATGGCGTGGCTCCACAGCAGCGGACTTGCCGAGGAACCCCAGCGCTCGTTCCAAGGTTGAAGATGATCGGGGTCAAGAAGGTGATGGTCGACCTGTTCGGGAAGTTCGTCGTTTGCGCCGGCGGTCGACGCGGCCCATTCCAGGAGCTCATGGGCTCGGGTCCTGTTTCCGGAAGCGGCATGGGCCAGGCCTAGGAAGCAACTAAGCAACGGCCATTGGCCACCGCCGTAGTAGGTGTCAGCAAGATACCGGTGAACTCCGTTGTCGACGGTGAGCTGCTCCTCGATGACCGCGATGGTCCCTGCGCTCAAGGGACCATGCGGGGACAGGAAGTTCATCGGAGCAATCAGCGAGACGAGACTAGCGTCTACCGTGTCTGTTCCCAGCCATTTCGTGAGATGGGCGTCCTGGACACCTTCGTCTTGGACGCGACGGCGGATCTGGTGCGCGGTCGAGGCGGCCCGTTCTGAGAGTGACTCCTCGATCAGCCCGCTTTGGGCGATGCTGGCCAATCCGGAGGCGATGCAACCCAAAGTGCTCACGTGCACGTGCTGGGCCGACTCTTCCCACCAGTCATAGCAGGGCCGTTGCCAGGAGACAGAAAGATAGTCGACTGTGAGGTCAATGGCCTCAGCCCAGCGTGCGAGTGGCCGGTCATGGCGGGCGCTATGCTCAGCCAAGGCCCAAAGCCATGTACCGTATCCGTCGAGCTGGAAATCCCACCAGTCATCGCTTCCTTCGGCCCCGTCGAGAGTGAAACGCGTGGGAAGCATTTGGTCGCCGGCAACCGGCCTGCCGGCAAGGCTTTCAGCCACGATACGGCGGATCCTTCCCGTACGGGAAGTCAAGGCGTTCGAGCACCAGTCGAAGAACCGTTCGGCGGATTCGATGTGCCCGGCGGCGGACATGGCGTCAGCGATATATGAGCCGTCGCGGAACCAGCAGTACCCGGCGTAGGCGGAAAACGACGGGCTTGCGGGGTAGGCGCCACCAGGGGTCTGCTGTTCCAGGATGAGCCGGATGCCGGCCTGGACTATCGAACGGACCGCGGGATCTCCGTTGCGCATTACCGTTGAACCTTGCTTTGATTTGTCGATCATTGGCTTCTCTTTCAGATGGTGAGCGGGTCGCCGTGCCGCCAGCAGCTCACGGTGTTACCGCGGCCCGCTCACCGGCCTTGTTCGGGCGATGCCCGGTTATTTCAGCAGAGCGTTGATTCGGTCCGCGGCGCCCTTCAGGGCATCGGCCGCGCTGGAGCGCTTCGCTTCGACTTCGCCAAGAGCATTGGTGATGATGTCGACCATTTTCTGCTGGTTGTCGCCGATGACCGGCGGGAGGGCGACGTTGTCAAGGGCGTCGAAAATGGCCTTGCGGTTTGCCGGCTTGTCTTTTGCGAGATACGGCTTCAGGACTGAGTCATCGGAGGTGGCGGGAAGTTCCCATCCTGCGCTGATGCGGGTCTGTGCCATGACGTCTGAGCTGGTCATGTATTCGGCCCATTTCTGGGCTGCGGCCTTGTTCTTCGAGTTGGCAGAAACACCAATGGCATTGGAGAACTCCGCACTTGCCTTCTGCGTGTCTCCGGGTTCGACGGCGATATCCCAGCTTTTGGGTGAATCGGCGAAGCTGCTGGCCACCCAGATGCCGCTGTGGAGCATGCCAAGTTTGCCGTCCTTGAACAGTTTCGTGTCGACGTCCGGGGTCCCGGCGCCTTGGGCGGGTGTGGGCATGGTGGTTCCGCTCTTCCCTGCCAGCCATTCGGCCGCTTTGATGCCTTGGGGCGAGTTGAAGGCGACCGATTTGCCGTCGTCATTGAGGAATTTGCCGCCGGTTTGGGCCAGTGCCTTGTAGAACTCGTAGAAGCTCACGTTCTGGAAGTCTCCATAGACACCCGCGGCGCTGTCAGTGATCTTCTTCGCGGCGGCCGTTTCATCAGCCCAGGTCCAGCTGGAAGTCGGGTAGGCGACCTTGGCGGAGTCGAAGAGTCCCTTGTTGTAGTAGAGGACCACGTCGGAGAAGGAACTGGGCAGTGCGTACTGCTTGCCGTCTGACTGGTAGGACTGCAGCAAGGACTGCTTGTATTTGGAACCGTCAACTCCCTCCAGAGGTGCGACGGCCCCATTGGCCACGTAGGAACGAAGGTTCGCGTACTCAATGTCGAAAGTATCGGCTTGGGTCCCGGCGGCCAGGTCTGTCTGGAGCGCCGTGGCGTAGTCCTTGTAGGGCAACGTAGTGACTTGGACTGTGATGTTCGGGTTGGCCTTCTCGAAGGCCTGAACGATGGTGTCCAGGTTCTTTTCATTGCCTCCGTTCGAGGTGAAGTTTGAGTATTTGATGGTTACTTTTTCGGTGCTTGCAACATTTGAGCTTGCCGCCGTTCCACAGCCTGACATGGCCAGGATTGCGGTGAGAGCTAGACCCAGCGATGCCAGGGGCTTCTTGTTCATGTGTATCTCCATTGATAGGTGAGGAAACTGGCCGATCCGGTCTATTTGAGTCCGGTGCCCGCAACCCCTTGGATGATGTACTTCTGGGTGAAGATATAGAGGGCGAGCATTGGCAGGACGCTGACCACTGATCCGGCCATCACGATGTCCCACTGGGTGGTGTACTGGCCTTGCAGTCCTGCCAACGCCACGGGAAGGGTTTTCATTGCGGGAGTGCGCAGGATAATCAGCGGCCAAAGGAAGCTGTTCCAGCTGTTAAGGAACGCGAACACCGTCAATGTGGCCAGCGCCGGACGAACCAAGGGCAGAACAATGAGGCCGAAGATCCGGAAGTGGCCAGCCCCATCCAATGTCGCGGCCTGGTCCAGGTCCTGCGGCACGGAATTCATTGCCTGCCGTAGCAGGAACACCCCGAAGGCGCTGGCGATCCCCGGCAACAGCACGCCTAGATAGGTATCGATAAGGCCCAGACTTTTCATCTCCACAAACAACGGGACGACCAGCACCTGCATCGGGATCATCATGGTGGCCAGATACACCGCGAATACTGCATTGCGCACCTTGAACGGCATCCTGGAAAAGACATAGGCAGCCAGTGAGCTGGTGACAAGCTGGAACACCGTCGTGAGGATGGCAAGGATCAGGCTGTTGAGCACGATCTGCGCAAACGGGAGCCGTTGGAGCAACTGAGCGTAGGCGGACAGTGAAGGATTCTCCGGGATAAGTTGAGGCGTCGCGGAGAGGCCTGCGCCGGGGCTGATGGACGTTACGAACGCCCAAAGAAAAGGGAAGACCATCATGAGTGCGCCAACGAGGACGAGGATGTTCAGGGTGATCGAGGGACGCTGCTTACGCATAGTGGACCCATTTCTTTTGACCGCGCACCTGAATCAGAGTGATGACCAGGATGAAAAGGAACAGCAGCCATGACAGGGCCGATGCTTCGCCGGCCCTGCCGTAGCGGAACGTGAGGTCGTAAATCTGCTCGACCACCACCTGCGAAGAGTTGTTGGGACCGCCTCCGGTCATGGCATAGACCTGGTCAAAGACCTGGAATCCGTTGATCAGCGACAACACAATGACAAAGAAGGTCGAGGGGGAAAGCATGGGAAGCGTAATACTGAACAGCCGCCTCCACCGGCCGGCGCCGTCGACGGTCGCGGCCTCATACAAGTCCTCCGGAATGGCCTGGAGGCCAGCCAGCAGAATCACCATGACAAAGCCAAGGTCCTTCCACGCCGAAGCCACAATGATCGAAGGCATGGACCATGCCGGATCTGTCCACCACCCCGGCCCTGTCACCCCGATGAGTCCAAGCAGCCAGTTGACGATTCCCGTGCTGGGATTCAGTAGCCAACGCCAGACCAGTGCAACGACTATCCAGCTGGTCACCACGGGGAGGAAGTAAAGGCCGCGCATCATGCTGCGTCCCTTGATCCTGGAATTGAGCGCAAGCGCTATGGCCAGCCCCCCGATGTACACAAGCGGCAGGTATCCGACGATGTAGTAGATGGTGTGCAGGAAGGCGCCCTGCGTGCCCGGGTCGCCGATGAGCTTGCCGTAGTTCCCGAGGCCTACCCATTTCATCGGGCCGACTAGATTCCATTGGTTCAGGCTGATCCAAAACGCGGAAAACATGGGAATGATGGTGAAGAACAAGAGTGGCAACGCGCTGGGGATGAGGAACGCTGCGACAGTCAGCCCGTATTTGAGACGCGGGCCGGTGGCTTTGCGCCGAATCCCGGGTCCCCGGTAGCGCTTCGTAGTTGCCGTGGGTCCGGGATTGCCGGACCTCGAGTCTTGTAGTGCGGTCACAATCCTCCGACCTCCGCCGGTACGTGGGTGAGCCGGGCACGAACCTGTCTCCCCTGCTCACCTGAGCTTTCTTCGCTGTAGAAGGGCGCAGACGCGACGAGCGCGGCTGCTCCGCGCGCCCAGGCCTCGTCGTCCCAGGACTCGACGATCACGGGGATGCTCCGGCGGTCCGCCGTCAGGGCACCCCGGAAAGATCGCTCGAATTCTGCTGCCCAGTGGCGCCATGCGCGGGTTCCTTCCCCGCTGACAATGACAATCTCCGGATCCAGGATCTGCACGAGACCAGCGACGATTCGACCCAGAGGCTGACCGGCTTCCCGGAAGATATCTTGGGCGAGGGGGTCGCCGTCGTTTGCGCGCTCTTGCAGATCCGCCATGGTGGCGGACGACGAAATGATTCCGGATTGCCGTGCCTGCGCGACGAGTGTCTTTTCCCCGATCAGAGCCTCAATGCATCCGTGGTTGCCGCAGGTGCAAAGAGGTCCATCCGCCACTGCCGGTATGTGACCGATTTCGCCGGCACCGCCCCTGCTGCCGCGCACGACGGCGCCGCCGGTGACAAATCCCGCACCGACGCCTTCGCCGATCGTCACCACCAGAAACTCGGCATGCTCGCGGCCTGACCCATAGAGCCGTTCGGCCACAGCGAGGGCGTTGACATTGTTTTCCACCAGGACCGGAACATGGAGTTCCCGGCTCAGAACCGCTCCAAGCGGTACCTGCCGCCACCCGAGGAGGCTTGAATCAACAACACCACTACCCTGTGCGTCCACCGATCCGGGAACACCGACACCTATTCCCAGAAGAGGGGTGACACGGTCTTCGCCCACGAATGAATGGACGAGTGAGACGACGTCGGAAAGCGAGGTGATCGAGGAAGCGTCGTATGCCCTGTTGTCTGACCGGACTACATGCCCGCTAAGTTCCGTTTCAACGAAGGCGACGTGGTCTTTCGAGATCTTCATGCCCACCACGCGCCCGGCGGCGGTGGCCAGGCCCAGCATCCGGGCAGGACGCCCGCCGTTTGAGGGAGACATTGACAGCTCCCTCACGAGGCCATCCGCGATGAGCTCTTTGATGAGCTGGGTCATCAAAGCCGGGGAGACGCCAAGTGCCCTTGCCAAGTCAGCCCGGGAAGCGCCTCCGGAGGTGCCAAGAAATGCTAGGATCGCAGACCGCGTAACGTCAGCGTTGCCGCTCGGCCGAACCATTGTATTCTCCTTTATTTATGACTAAATGAAGATTAGAACTATGATGTAGCTCACGTCAAGGGGTCTCTCAAACTCAAAGACTGCATCCTGAACCGGGCAGAAGATTCCCTCGTGCGGAGCAGCGCGCGCTCTTCTGTGATCCGAGCCGCTTTCTAGGGCGACTATCTCGTAACCGGCGGATCCGGGCGCCAGGTGCGTCTGCCTATTTGGCCAACCATCCGACGCGTCGCCGACTAGCCTCCGTTCCCACAAAAATTGCGAAATGTAGGTCCATTGGAAGTTCTTCCAACAGGGAATCAGCGGACTTCCGCAGGGCACTCATAGCCGAGTTCCTCGAGTGAAAGAAGCACCACCTCCGGCTGGAAAGAGTAGATGGTCCAGTCGAGGTAGTTGTCGCCTTGGATGGCTATTCCGTCGGCGTGCTCCCCCGGACGGTATCCATGCCGCCGACCATATCTCGGTGAACGCCTGTCCCGAGGACGAGTGTCTTCCCGAAGATCAGGTCCGGCCGAGAAGCTGCTGGTAGAGCGCGCGGGTCCTCGGGCCGGGCGAGACACCTAGCTGGTCGCGCAGAAGGTCCAGTGCGACGTGCCGGCGGGCGGCCCGGAGCGCACCGGCGAGTTCGGCGCCACCGATGCCAAGCTCGGCGGCGGCGTAGCATTCCAGTGCCCGCAGCCGGACCTCAGCGAGCTGATTGCCGGTCTGGTCGATCCAATCGGCATCCTCACCAGGCAGGAATCCGCGTTCGGCGACGAACAAGGCGACCAGAACCGGACCCCAGGCGCGGGCCCAGTCCTGCTGAGCCACGGCAGACTCGGCTCGGTGTATTGCCTCCACGGCAGCTTCGAGGTCAATCCACGCGTCGGGAACGCGCAGAGTGTGGACATGCTCATCGAACCCATCTGGCTGGAAAATCACCTCTACGATCCTGCGGTCCGCGTCGTCGAAGTGGATGTTTCCGCGACCGCCTACAACCAATGGCACATCGACGGCGCCGTGCTGTGGAACATCTATACCGACCTCAAAGACGGCCGGTATCGCCCGGTCGGCAGAGAAACCTTCGAACGGCTGTTGGCCCGATCCGGCATAGGCCCGGCCACGACGGTCGTGTGCTACGGCTACGCCCCGGCGCTCGGCTACTGGCTGCTCAAGCTGTACGGACACGCCGATGTCCGCATCCTCAACTGCTCCTGCGACGCCTGGCGCTTCGAAGGACATCCCTACGGCACGTCGCCGATCCGCGTGGAAGAGTCTCCATACCAGCTCACCGAACGGAACCAGAGGCTGTTCGCCGACATGCCGGCGGTGCGGCAGGCCATCGGGCGCCCTGGAACAACGATTCTGGATGTCCGTTCCGAGCCCGAGTACGCCGGTGAGCGGTTCTGGCCCTCCGGTGGAATGGAACCGGGAGGGCGCGCCGGACACATCCCGACGGCGGTCCACCGGCCCCTCGGCGATCTCTACGACCAGAAAGGCGCCTTCCTCCCGGTCGACGAGCTACGCCAGGCGATGCACGTGACCGAACTTGAGGAAAACGACGAGCTGATCACCTACTGCACCGTCGGGGGCCGCGCGGCCACCGCGTGGTACGTTCTCACCGAAATTCTCGGACGGGAGGGAGCCCGGGTCTACGACGGATCCTGGGCCGAATGGGGTCTTAGCCTCGACACCCCGGTCGAGACACAACATGCTTCAGGACCGCCGGTCGAGGTCGATTAGGGCCGCCTAAGCCGTGTCAACCTCGGTGATTCGAGAAACAACGCCCGCCGCTAGCCGTGACGTGGCTCGGCATACTCCTAGACTGACACCATGGACACGACAATCCCCGAGTACGGCCGCCTGCGCAGCGCCATCACCGAATGCCTGAGCGCCCACGACCTACTCGGAGTCATGGACCGCGGAGCGCCGGAGACCCAGTACGACCCAGAGATGGAAGACTTTGCGGCGCTGATAACCGCCGGCACGCCTATCACCCCGGCGGTCGTAGCCACAGTCTGGCACAAATGGTTCGGCGACAGTTTCGGGAATATCGATGGCGAACCGGAGCCACCCACCCCGGGAATGGTGGCCTTGGCCACTGATTTGCAGACCGTCCAGAGCGGCTTCCTGCAGTACTAGCCGGTTATCCGATCAGAGATCGCGCCGGCCCCGGACGAAACACTCGGCCTACTCACCATCTGTTAACGCGGTCGCCGCCAATTCCCGGTCACATTCGCATCGTAATGGCCCGACCGCGGGCTAGCTTCCGATCTCAGCCACAACGCACGAAGCGGCCCTGCACGATTTGCCGTGCAGGGCCGCTTAGTTGCAGCCAGTTGGAAGACTTCCACCAACTGGCTGGTGCGCTTCTTTTAATGGAAGTGACAGCTCACACAAAAACTAGAACTCCCAGTCCTCATCCTCGGTATTAACAGCCTTGCCAATGACGTAAGACGACCCGGATCCAGAGAAGAAGTCGTGGTTCTCGTCAGCGTTAGGAGACAGCGCCGACAGGATGGCCGGGTTCACGTCGGTGACAGAGGCCGGGAACATGGCCTCGTAGCCCAGGTTCATGAGGGCCTTGTTGGCGTTGTAGTGCAGGAACTTCTTGACGTCTTCGGCCAGGCCCACGCCGTCGTAGAGGTCGTGCGTGTACTGGACTTCGTTTTCGTACAGCTCGAAGAGCAGCTCGAAGGTGTAGTCCTTGATTTCCTGGCGCTTCTCCTCGGAGACCTTCTCCAGGCCCTTCTGGAACTTGTAGCCGATGTAGTAGCCGTGGACGGCTTCGTCGCGGATGATCAAGCGGATGAGGTCTGCCGTGTTCGTGAGCTTGGCACGGGAAGACCAGTACATCGGAAGGTAGAAGCCGGAGTAGAACAGGAACGATTCCAGCAGCGTGGAAGCGACCTTGCGCTTGAGGGGATCGTCGCCCTGGTAGTAGTCCATGACGATTTGCGCCTTCTTCTGCAGGTTCTCGTTCTCGAGGGACCAGCGGAAGGCGTCGTCGATCTCCTTGGTGGAGCACAGGGTCGAGAAAATCGACGAATACGACTTCGCGTGCACAGACTCCATGAAGGCGATGTTCGTGTAGACGGCCTCTTCGTGCGGGGTGATCGCGTCCGGGATCAGGGAAACAGCGCCAACCGTGCCCTGGATGGTGTCCAGCAGGGTCAGGCCCGTGAATACGCGCATGGTGAGTTGCTGCTCGTCCGGCGTCAGGGTGTGCCAGGACTGGACGTCGTTGGACAGCGGCACCTTCTCCGGCAGCCAGAAGTTGTTGACCAGGCGGTTCCAGACCTCCACGTCCTTGTCATCCTGGATGCGGTTCCAGTTGATCGCTTCGACGTGGCTAAGCAGCTTGACCTTTTCGGTCATTTCGTCCCCTTAACGTATGTGTTCTTTAAGGTAAGCGTACGACGCCGGGCGCTCACCCGGCGTCGTGCTCTTCAGTTTTAAGGCGCGGCGGCTGCCGCAAATAAACAACCGTTATCGGTTACAGCATGCAGGAAACGCAGCCCTCAACTTCGGTCCCTTCCAGCGCGAGCTGGCGGAGGCGAATGTAGTAGAGCGTCTTGATGCCCTTGCGCCATGCGTAGATCTGCGCCTTGTTGATGTCACGCGTGGTGGCGGTGTCCTTGAAGAACAGCGTCAGGGACAGGCCCTGGTCCACGTGCTGCGTGGCGGCAGCGTAGGTGTCGATGATCTTCTCGTAGCCGATCTCGTACGCGTCCTGGTAGTACTCCAGGTTGTCGTTGTCGAGGTAGGGAGCCGGGTAGTAGACGCGGCCGATCTTGCCTTCCTTGCGGATTTCGATCTTGGCGGCCACCGGGTGGATCGACGACGTCGAGTTGTTGATGTAGCTGATGGAACCGGTGGGCGGCACGGCCTGCAGGTTCTGGTTGTAGATGCCGTGCTCCATAACGGAAGCCTTCAGCTCGCGCCAGTCGTCCTGCGTCGGAATGTGGATGCCGGCGAAGAGCTCGCTGACGCGCTCAGTCTCCGGGGTCCATTCCTGCTCGGTGTACTTGTTGAAGAACTCGCCGCTCGCGTACGTGGAGTTCTCGAAGCCGGCGAAGGGCTGACCGGTCTCGATGGCCAGCTTGTTCGAAGCGCGGAGAGCGTGGAACAGCACCGTGTAGAAGTAGATGTTGGTGAAGTCCAGGCCCTCTTCGGAACCGTAGTGGACGTGCTCACGGGCAAGGTAGCCGTGCAGGTTCATCTGGCCAAGGCCGATGGCGTGGCTCTGGGCGTTGCCCTGTGCGATGGACGGCACCGAGTTGATGTAGGACATGTCCGACACCGCGCTGAGGGCGCGGATGGACGTCTCGATCGACAGGCCGAAGTCCGGGGAGTCCATGGTCTTGGCGATGTTCATCGAACCAAGGTTGCAGGAGATGTCCTTGCCCACCGTCTCGTAGCTGAGGTCCTCGGCGTAGATGGAAGGCGTGGAAACCTGCAGGATCTCCGAGCACAGGTTGCTCATGGTGATCTTGCCCGCGATCGGGTTGGCCCGGTTTACGGTGTCCTCGAACATGATGTACGGGTAGCCGGACTCGAACTGGATCTCCGCGAGTGTCTGGAAGAACTCGCGGGCGCTGATCTTGGTCTTCTTGATCCGGGAGTCGTCCACCATCTCGTAGTACTTCTCGGTGACCGAGATGTCGGAGAAGGGGACGCCGTAGACGCGTTCGACGTCGTACGGGGAGAAGAGGTACATGTCCTCGTTCTTCCTGGCCAGTTCGAACGTGATGTCCGGGACCACGACGCCGAGGGACAGCGTCTTGATGCGGATCTTCTCGTCGGCGTTTTCACGCTTGGTGTCCAGGAAGCGGTAGATGTCCGGGTGGTGGGCGTGCAGGTACACGGCCCCCGCACCCTGGCGGGCACCGAGCTGGTTGGCGTAGGAGAAGCTGTCTTCGAGGAGCTTCATGACCGGGATGACACCGGAGGACTGGTTCTCGATCTGCTTGATCGGGGCGCCGTGCTCGCGGATGTTGGTCAGCGAGAGGGCCACGCCACCGCCGCGCTTGGACAGCTGCAGCGCCGAGTTGATGCCGCGGGCGATCGATTCCATGTTGTCTTCGATGCGCAACAGGAAGCAGGAGACCAGCTCGCCGCGCTGGGCCTTGCCGGCATTGAGGAACGTGGGGGTGGCGGGCTGGAAGCGGCCGTCGATGATCTCGTCGACGAGGCGGCTTGCCAGTTCTTCGTTGCCGCGGGCAAGGTGCAGGGCAACCATGCAGACACGGTCTTCGTAGCGCTCCAGGAAGCGCTTGCCGTCGAACGTCTTGAGCGTGTACGAGGTGTAGAACTTGAAGGCGCCGAGGAAGGTCTCGAAGCGGAACTTCTTCTTATAGGCGCGGTTGAAGAGTTCACGGATGAAGTTCATCGTGTACTGATCTAGGGTTTCGCGCTCGTAGTACTGGTTCTTGACCAGGTAGTCCAGCTTCTCTTCCAGGTCGTGGAAGAAGACGGTGTTGTTGTTCACGTGCTGCAGGAAGTACTGGTGCGCGGCCTCGCGGTCGGCTTCGAACTGGATCTCTCCGTTCGGACCATAGAGGTTCAACATCGCGTTGAGCTCATGGTAGCCAAGGCCCTTGTAGGCCTCCGGCAATGGCTTCTTGACCTTGGCGGTGTCCATAGCGCCCTTGGTTACTTCTGTATCTGCGACAGTCGTGTCCAAAACTTTTCCAGCCCTTCGTTGACCCTTTGGACGTCTTCAGGCGTCCCCATGAGTTCAAATTTGTAGAGATGCGGGACCTTGCACTTGGCGGCGATAATGTCTGCCGCCATGCAGTAGTTTTCCGCGAAGTTGGTGTTTCCTGCTCCGATGACGCCGCGGATCAGTTCCCTGTTCTGCGGGTTGTTCAGAAACCTGATGACTTGCTTGGGCACCGATCCTTCGCCATTCGTGCCGCCATACGTGGGCAACACCAGGACGAAGGGTTCCAGCGCGAGCAGCGGCGCGTCCTTGGCATGGAGCGGAATGCGTGCCGCGTCGACGCCGAGCTTCTGGACGAAGCGCTTGGTGTTCTCAGATGTGGAGGAAAAGTAGATGAGGTGACTCCGCGTGCTGACAGCTTCAGCCATTTCTTGAGCAGGAGCTGTTGCCAGCGCTGCCATGGGAGTCACCTCGACTACATTGGAATACTTTGTTGTTGTGGCGGAGTCTTGAAAACTAGGCCACCGAAGCGGCAGCCAGTGCCAGCTCTTCGATCTTGTCCGGACGGAATCCTGACCAGTGGTCCTGCTCGGTCACCACGACGGGGGCCTGCATGTATCCAAGGGCCTTCAGGCGCTCAAGGGCCTCGGCATCCTGTGAGATGTCAACGCTCTGGTAGGCGATGCCCTTTTTGTCGAGTGCACGGTACGTTGCGTTGCACTGAACACAGGCCGGCTTCGTGTAAACCGTAACAGTCATGGTCCCTGTCCCCTTTGTTGAAGTCTTTGCTCTTCGTTCGGCAGGCCCCGACCGGAACTGATTCCGACTCCGATACTGGCCCGCTGGCCGCCTGGGCGGCCAAACTATCCTATTCACGTCTTGCATTCATGTCTTGTGCTGGTTTCCCGCTCAATCCGTAAATCGATACTACATGTAGTGCAAGCGCCTCGGCGGAACCCCAAGATGATGTATTACAAGTATGTCATTTTACGCACCGGTAGTCCACAGGCAAGGGAGCTAAAAATGTCCGGGAATCCGCCAAATCCGGAGACGTAATCCACACCCTGTGGACTACTTAGCCACATTTAATCGCCAGCGTGTCGCTTGGATCCCGGCGTGTCGCGGCATCCTGCAAACACGGTTTCGTGGCGCCGGGCCGACCCAGCAACAGCAACAGCGGAGACCGAATTCACACAGCTATGCTTGCTTCCACGGTCTTTCGGCCGGCACCGAGCCTAAGGATCACTGATGGTCAACCTTCTCCACCTGCGGACGCTGCTTGAAGTCACGCGGCTCGGTTCCTTCGCGTCAGCCGCCGCGCGGCTCGGCTACACCGCATCAGCCGTCTCCCAACAGATGGCAGCGCTGGAGCGGGACACCGGCGTCGAACTCTTCCACCGTTCCGCCCGAAGCGTGGTTCCCACCGAAGCCGCCCTCACCATGGTGCGCCATGCCTCCAAGGTGCTCACCGACGTCGAGACCCTCCTGGCGGCCGCCTCACGGAGCACGGACTCCCCCGTCCAGGAACTTCGGCTTGGCATTTTCCCCAGCCTGGCAACCTACATCCTCCCGGACATCCTCCGGAACCCGCGCTGGAAGAATCTTGGCATTGAACTCCGCGTATGGGTGGCCGAACCTTCGCAGACCATCCAGGGGCTGCGCACCGGCGGCGAACTGGACCTGGCGCTGGTGTACCAAGTGGGCCAGTCCGGGCTCGCGTGGCCCCACACCTTGGACCGGCAATGGATCGGCGACGACGATTTCAGGGTGGTGCTCCCCGGGTCGTGGGGCATCCGGGAGGACGCCGAAATGCAGGCATCGCAACTCTCGGACATGCCTTGGATCATGCACCATCCGGGCACCAGCGACGCCGTGGTGATCGAGCGCCTCTTCGCCAGTTGCAATCTGCACCCGCGCGTCGTGGCCTACAGCGATGACTTCCACGCCAGCCTCGAGATGGCGGCAGCGGGGCTCGGCGCCGCGCTGGTGCCGGAACTCGCGCTGCGGCACCGGCCGCCCGGCGTCGTGGTTCTCGATGTTCCGGACATCCGGCTCGCCCGCAACGTGTTCGCACTGCTCCTCAACGAGAAGCGCACGGCGCAGGTGCAGCTGTTCACGGAATTGCTGGCCGACACGCTTCGCGGGAGCACCGCAACGGTCCGGGCGCGCAGCGCCGCGACGATGCCCAAAACGACTCAAAAGTCAACGCCTAAACCCCGTACCTGAAATCTTCCAGGATGCTGGAACAGGCCGCTTGTTTGGGACTATCTTGAAGACATGAGCAAGGTAGCGAGCAAACATTTTGGGGAGATCGAGCTCAACCACGGGCGGGAGCACTGTTACGTGGCTTCGCACGAGCTCGCCGGAAATCCCCTCGAACTGGACCTGAACGTCACGGCGCATGACCACTTCGACGAGAAGGCACTCCACAAGGTGGACTACCGCCTGGGCTACCTCCCCGAGTTGGTGGACCAGGTCCGGGACATGATCGCCGAGGAGCTGGACCAGGACGGCACCAACTCCCAGCAGTTCCTCCACTTCCACTCCAACCAGCTCAAGGAAGAGCAACTGGAGGCGGTGTTCGGCGTCCGCGACAAGACGCAGCTCACCAAGGACGTCTTCCTCAGGGCCCTCAAACTAGGTCATGTAGCGATCTACCCCGGCCAGCCGGAGCGCTATTTCGTGCTTGACTTCACCTTGGGCTCGCACTTCACCGACGAGCTCCTGGTGGTCGCGGCAGATGAGGACGGCGTTGTGGACGACGAGATCCTCTGGGAGTCCTGACGCAGAGTTAAAACGACGTCGGCCGGTCACCTTTCGAGGTGACCGGCCGACGCCCTTTGTACTACGTGATGCCTACTTGGCTGCTTCCAGCAGTCCGGCGCGGACCGTCTTGGTGGCCTTGACCAGGTTGCGCAGGGACTCTTCGGTCTCGGCGTAGCCACGGGTCTTCAGGCCGCAGTCCGGGTTGACCCAGAGCTGGCGGGACGGAACGTGCTTGACGGCGGTGGACAGGAGCTCGGTGACTTCTGCCTCGCCCGGAACACGCGGCGAGTGGATGTCGTAAACGCCAGGACCAACGCCACGGCCGAAGTGGTGCGCCTCGAGGTCGTGGACAACCTCCATGCGTGAACGTGCTGCTTCGATGGACGTGACGTCGGCGTCGAGGCCGTCGATCGCGTCAATGATCACACCGAACTCCGAGTAGCAGAGGTGGGTGTGGATCTGGGTGGCATCGGCGGCACCGGCGGTAGCCAGGCGGAAGGAGTCAACCGACCACTTCAAGTAAGCGGCGTGGTCAGCCTTGCGCAGCGGCAGGAGTTCGCGCAGTGCGGGCTCGTCCACCTGGATGACCTTGATGCCGGCAGCTTCGAGATCGGCGATTTCGTCACGCAGCGCCAGTCCGACCTGGTTGGCGGTCTCGCCGAGCGGCTGGTCGTCGCGGACGAAGGACCAGGCCAGGATGGTGACCGGACCGGTGAGCATGCCCTTCATCGGCTTGCTGGTGAGGGACTGCGCGTATTCGGCCCACGCAACCGTGATGGGAGCCGAACGGGTGACATCGCCCCAGAGGATGGACGGACGGGTGCAGCGGGAGCCGTAAGACTGGACCCAGCCGTGAACCGTCACGTCGAAGCCTTCGAGGTTCTCGGCGAAGTACTGGACCATATCGTTGCGCTCGGGCTCGCCGTGCACCAGGACGTCGTAGCCGAGCTCTTCCTGCAGCTCGACGACGCGCTTGATCTCGTCCTTCATGAGCTGCTCGTACTGCTCGTTGCTCAGCTCGCCCTTGTTGTTGCGGGCGCGGGCGGAGCGGATTTCCGAGGTCTGCGGGAAGGAACCGATGGTGGTGGTGGGCAGCGGCGGCAGGTGCAGCGCTGCTTCCTGGGCGGCTTCGCGGACCGAGTATTCGGAGCGGTTGAAGTCGGCCTCGGTGAGGGCAGCGGTGCGGGCACGCACGTCGGCGCGCTGGACGCCTTCGGCGGTGGCGCGGGAGGCGATCACAGCGGAAGCTTCGTCGATGGCGGCCTTCGCGGAAGCCGGGTTGGCCAGGTAGTCCGCGAGGACCTTTACCTCGACGGCCTTCTGGTCAGCGAATGCGAGCCAGCTGCGGAGCTGCGCGGAGAGCTGGGTCTCCTCGGCAGTGTCGTGCGGAACGTGCTGGGTGGAAGTGGAGGTGCTGACGGCAAGCTTGCCGGCAGCGGCCTTCAATTCGTCCAGCTTGGCGGCCGAGACGGCGAGGTCGTTGCGCCAGATGTTGTGGCCGTCGACGACGCCGGCAACAAGGGTCTTGTTGCCCAGGCCCGCCAGGGCCGCTGCAGACGGAACCGCGCCCTTGAAGACGTCGACGTGCAGGGCGTCGATGTTGGTCGCGGCAAGGGTGCCGAGCTGGCCGTCGAGTGAACCGTACGGGGTGGAGACGAAGAGCTGCGGGCGCGCTGAGGCACCTGCGAGCACTTCGTACGCACGGGCGGTGGCGGCCTGGATTTCCGCGGCCGGGGTGTCCTGGTCGACAACGAGGGCGGGCTCGTCCAACTGGATCCAGCTGGCGCCTGCAGCGGCGAGCTTGCCGAGAAGTTCGACGTAGACCGGGAGGATGTCCTCGAGGCGGGACAGCGGAGCGAAGCCCGCAGGGGCGTCGTCGGAAGCCTTGGAAAGCAGCAAGTAGGTGACCGGTCCGACGATGTACGGGCGGGTCTCGATGCCGTTGGCCAAGGCGAACTCGAATTCCTCGACGATGCGGTTGGAGGCGAGCTTGAAGTCGGTCTCCGGGCCGATTTCCGGCACGAGGTAGTGGTAGTTGGTGTCGAACCACTTGGTCATTTCCAGCGGCTGCTGTTCCTTGTTGCCGCGCGCCAAGGTGAAGTAGCCATCGATGTCGAGCTGGCCTTCGGCGTTGAGCAGCTGGCCGAAACGGGCCGGGACGGCGCCCAAGTGAGCCGTTGCGTCAAGTACCTGGTCGTAGAAGGAGAAGGTGCCCGGAACGGCGGCGGCTTCGTTGAGGCCGAGTTCCTGGAGCCGCTTCGCGGTGGTCAGCTGGATGTCCTTGGCGGCGGCGTCAAGGGCGGCGGCGTCGATCTTGCCGGCCCAGTAGGCTTCGACGGCCTTCTTGAGTTCGCGACGGCGGCCGATGCGCGGGTAGCCGAGCAGGGATGCTGCGGGGAACTGGGTGGTGTTCTGTTCAGTCATGGGATTTCCTTGGGGCAGTAGGTGCAAATCGATGTGTCTAGGGGTTTGCGGAGCAGCGTTGGCTGATCAGCTGACGAGTTCTTGCCGGCGGGCAATGGCGCTGAGCCTGCTGGCAGGCCGGGCCGGCCGGGGCAAGGCAAGCTTGTCCAGCACGTCCAGGGCGCAGGCGTGCTCGTTGAAGGTGTACAGGTGGATGCCCGGAGCACCGGCTTGGAGGGCGGCATTGGCCAGATCCACGGTGGCGCGGACTCCGATCTTGCGCCGTTCGGCGTCGCTGTCCGCCGCGGCAAGGCGGTCGATCAGCTCCGGTGCCGGTTCGACGCCGGTGAGCTCGCCGAGTCGCTTGAGCCGGCGAAGGCTCGTCAGCGGCATGACGCCCGGAATAATCGGGATCGTGACGCCCGCACGTCGGGCACGGGAGATCAGGTCCGCATATTGCTCGGTGTGGAAGAAGACCTGTGTGATGGCGAAGTCGGCGCCCGAGCGCTGCTTCGCGAGCAGCACCTCGACGTCGTGCTCCACGCTCGGGGACTCAGGGTGGCGGGTGGGATAGGCGGCCACGCCGACGGCGATCTTGCCAGCGCACAGGAGGGCCGAACGTCGCTGTTCCACGCGGCGGATCAGTTCGATCAGGTCCTGGGCGTAGCGCAGCGAACCGTTGACCGGCTGTCCGCTGTCCTTAGGGAGGTCGCCACGCAGCGCAAGGATGCCGCGCACGCCGTTGTCCAGAAGCTCGCCGATGATCTCGGCCAATTCCTCCGGGGTGTTTCCGACGCAGGTCAGGTGGGCCAATGGCCGCAGGGTCGTTTCGAGCAGGAGCCGGTTGATGAGCTCGACGGCGGTGTCCCGGTTGGATCCACTGGCGCCGTAGGTCACGGAGACGAAGTCGGGGTCAGTGGCCTCGAGCTCGCCGATGGTCGTCCAGAGGGACTCCGCGGCCGCTGGAGAGCGGGGAGGGAAAAGTTCGTAGGACAGGGCAACGGGAGCCGCGCCGGTCAAGTTCGGATGAGTGTCGATGAGGCTTGGTGGTGACATTTGCGTCCTTGGCTGTGTGTCAGCGGGCCTGCGTTCACGGACTTGAAAACCAGGTCCGTGGACTGCAGAATCGGTGAATTGAGTTTGGGGATACACGCAACGAACTCCAGCAGGGCGCAGCCGCGACTGTTACGCCTGGAATGAAGTTGTCCGTGTGCAAATGTCAGGCCCACATGGGGGCACCCACACCCTCCTGCCTGCCTTCAAGAGGCAGATCCGGCGGAGGATCGCTGACACGTTACCGCGGTAACTTGAATACGACTCTAGATCGAGGCCCCGGGCGCCACAAATCCCCCACCGAATTAAGACGCACTTTTACGCTACGTTTCGACTGATTTCTGAAGATTGTTCGTTTTCGCATCTGGCAGGGTTGAGCCGCAAACAGTACGCCACGGAGAACCCCGTCGCGAGCCCTCCCCATGACGGTCCTGCAGGACTATTCTTTTGCCATGATCCAGCTTCCAGCCAGTTATCAGGAATACCTCGACGGCAAGGACGAGCGGTTCATCCAAACCGTCCGCCCCATCTTGATGCAATCGGCCGCGGACAAGCTTCACGGTGTGCGCGTACTTTACAACCGTGGCCTTACAGGCCATCAAGCGCATCTGGATGATTCCATCCCGTACGGCACCATCGTGGAGGACATCGACTGAGTCCCGGCTGCTGAGTGCCGGCCGTCGGCTGATCAGCCCTTCATCGCGCCGGAAAGCGCAAACGCGCTGCCGGAGCCCCTGGCAACCAGGGTGTAGAGGATAAGCACCGGGACCGAATACAAGATGGAGAACGCCGCAAGTTCTCCGTAAGCAATGGCTCCGTGCTGGCCAAAGAAGCTGAAGACGGACACCGCGGCTGGCTGCTTTGAGGTAGACAACAACAGGATGAACGGGACGAAGAAGTTCCCCCATGCCTGGATGAAGACGAAGATGAACACCACGCCCAGCCCTTGCCTCATCAGGGGCACCACGATTCTCCGCAGTGTGGCCAGTCCCGAGGCGCCGTCCATCCAGGCAGCTTCCTCGAGCTCAAGCGGGACGGAGTCCATGAAGTTCTTTGTCATCCAAATGGCCATGGGCAACGTGGTGGTTGCCATGAAGAAGATGGTTGCCGGCATCGAGTCCAGCAATTGCAGCTGCACGAACAGACCATAGACCGGCACCATGATCGCCGTGACCGGGAGCGACGTGCCGAACAGGATCGCGTACAGGAACGGCTTGTTGAATCGCGATTGGTAGCGGGACAGCGGATAGGCAGCGAGCACTGCGACCGCCAGATTCACGACGGCGGTTCCGGCGGAGAGCACGAAGCTGTTCATGAGTGGCTGGAAGAGCAGCCCTGGCGTCAGTACGGCTGCAAAATTAGCGAGCGACGCCGATTGCGGCCACCGCGTCTCGTAGCCGGCGTGCGGATCAACGGAAGCAAGAAGCAACCACGCAAGGGGTAGCACAAAACACAGCCCGATCACGGCCAAAGCCGCATTGGCAGCCAGGCGGATCCGGAGCCGTCCCCCGGCCACCGCCGTCGGGCGCTTCCCGGCGAGCAAAGGCGCACGGGGCAGGGAGGTCACGTTTTCGCTCCGCGGATCAACCTGACGTACACGGCACCGAAGACCATGCCGATCAGGATCAATACTGAAGCGATCGCGGTGCCGTAGCCGATGTCTCCGAGCTTGAAGGCTTCCTGGTACGCGAGCACGGGCAAGGTGGTGCTCTCGTTCGAGGGACCACCCGCCGTCATCACCCAGATCAGGGTGAATACCGCGAGCGTCTGGAGGGTGATCAGCATGAGGTTGGTGGCGATGCTACCGCGGATGATCGGAAGGGTGATCAAGGCCAGACGTTGCCAACCCCTTGCCCCGTCCATGAGGGCGGCTTCGGAAACGTCGCGCGGGACCTGGGAGAGCGCCGCCCTGTAGACCAGCATCGAGAACGCGGTGCCGCGCCAGACATTTGCCAGGATGATGGCGGCCATCGGAAAGGCATAGAGCCAGTTGGTGCCCTGGACACCGAACATTCCCAAGAGCTGGTTGAGCGTGCCGTCCTGGCTGAAGTACGCGTAGGCCGCGAAGGCCGCGACGATCTCCGGCAGTATCCACGAGGCGACCACCACCGTGCCCACCAGCGACGCCGTCGCTCCCCCGGACCTGGTCATCAACAAGGCAATGACCAAGCCGAGGGCGTTCTGTCCGAGGATCGCCGAGACGGCCACGAAGACAACCGTCAGCCATGCCGAGAGCGGGAAGACGGAATCCGTCAGCATCCGGGCATAGTTGTCCAGGCCGACCCATTCGGGGTTCAGCGCAGCCTTGCCGGACAATG
Source organism: Arthrobacter sp. KNU-44 (assembly GCF_051843155.1). Taxonomy (NCBI): domain Bacteria; kingdom Bacillati; phylum Actinomycetota; class Actinomycetes; order Micrococcales; family Micrococcaceae; genus Arthrobacter; species Arthrobacter sp. KNU-44. The sequence goes on along the minus strand of NZ_JBPXNG010000002.1, from coordinate 4,018,821 downwards.
CGGCGTTGGTGAAGGAGGAGTAGAAGGACCACGCCACGGGCGCCAACATGAAGAGGGCCAATAGCAGGATTGACGGCACTACCGGCAGCAAGCGGAGCCCGCGACGCAGAGACCTTCCGATCGGGGGTCTGCGCCGCAGGGAACCGCGGCTGAGGGAATCAGGGACTGCCATGCGTCATTTCTGCATGACCTTGGTGTCGCCGACGAGTTTCTTGACCGACGCGTCGTATTCGGCCGCGGCCTCCGCTGGGCTTTGTTTGCCAGTGATGACCGCCTCCGTGGCCTGTTGGACGGCGAGGGAAATCTTCGGGTAGTCGGCGGTTGCCGGGCGATAGTGCGTGACGCCCACCAGATCGGAAACATCCTTCACGAACGGGTTGGCCGCTTGGTAACCGGGATCGGAAGCGACATCCGTGCGGACGGCGATCTGGGAATTGTTGACGTCGAAGGCCAAGGCGTTCTTCTTGTTCACGGCAGTGGTCAGGAACTTGAAGGCCAGGTCCGGGCTTTTGGTCTTCGCCCCAACGGCGAGGGTCCAGCCACCGGACATGCTCACGCCGCCGGGATCCTGTCCGAGCTGGGTGGGGAACTTGGCTACTCCCATATCCTGCGCGTAGCCGGCCCATTCGTACGAACCGCCTTTCTGCCAGAACGACGGCGCGTAGGAGCCTTCCACGGTGGCGCCCATTTTGCCTTGCGGCAGCCACTGTCCAAAGACTTTCTTCCACACGTTCGAATCGAGGGCGTCCGCGGGGGTCACGGAAAGTTTCTCATCGTAGAGGGTCTTCAGGAACTGGAGTGAATCGGTGAATCCCTTGGATCCCACCACCCACTTCTTGTCGCTTTCCGAATACAGGGAGCTTCCCGTTCCATAGAGCAATTCATAGAAGCTCTGCATGACCGTACCCTCACCAGTGCCTTTACCGGCGTACATGCTGAAGGGAATCACGCTCGGATCCGCGGCCTTCATCTTGCGGGCCGCAGCCAGGATGTCGTCCCAGGTTTTCGGCTGCCAGGGCACCGGGATGCCGGCTTTCTGGAGGACTGTCTTGTTGTACCAGATGGCCCTCGTGTCGGTGCCGAGCGGGACGGCATAGACACTGCCGTCGTCACCGCGTCCCGCGGCCTTGGCACCCTCGTTGAACTTGGACCACTCGTCCCACGTGGCCAGTTGCGAATCGAGTTTCAGCAGGTACCCGGCGTCGACGTCCGCGCGGACCTTGAAGGTGTCCTCGTAGAAGACGTCCGGAGCCGTGTCCGGGGAACGCTGGGCGAGAGCGAGCTTGGTGCCATAGTCGTCGTCGTTGGCTTGGATGGGCTCCAAATCCACGGTGACGCCGGCGTTTGCCGCCTCGAATTCCTGCTTCGCGTCCTGGAAGACCTTGTCCAGGGCGGTGAAGGAGTCCGTCTTTTGATAGACGATCTTGATGGTTTGTTTGTTAACAGCTTGCGGTTGGGCAGAGCAGGCGGCCGAGGCCAAAAGGCCTACGACGCCGAGCAGTGCTGCTCCGATCCGGACTGGGCGACGCATGACGCTCCGATCTTCAAGCGGCTGCAGCCCCCACACTTCAGCTGGCCCAGCCTGTTGCCGATATTGATAATGCAGCCCTGCGACGCAGGACGTGGTGAAGGCCTCAGCCTTCCAACAGGAGCCGCTGGGCGCGCGGCGCAAGCGTATGTTCCAGCACCAGGCAGGCCGCCCCGATGGCGCCGACATCCTCGCCCACTCCGGTCCCCACAACCTCGATGCCATGGATGCTGTTGGCGGCACTGTTGGCAGCGAGCAGGGGAGGAATGCGATCCAGGTAACGTTCGGACATGCGGCCCCAGAACGGACCGCCGAAGACGACGCGTTCGACGTCGAGGGTGTTGGTCACCACCGCAACCGCCCGCGCAACCAGTACCGCTGACTTGTCTATGATCGCGATGGCGCGTTCGTCACCCGCGTCCGCGGCATCGCAGAGCCGGGCGAAGCCTTCCTGGACCTCCGGGCCTTCGGTGCCTTTGCGGCCACCGTTCAGGACACCTTGCTCTTCGGCTTCTGCCACGAGGACCTGCGGGATGCAGGAAGACTTGACGCAACCGCGCAGGCCGCAATCGCATGGGGGCCCGTCCGGATCGACAATGATGTGGCCGATTTCACCGGCGTTGCCGGATGTTCCGCGGACAACTTCGTCGTTCAACACGATGCCGCAACCGATGCCGGTACCCATATACATGAAGATGAAACTTCCGGTGCCACTCGCCCCGCCGGCCCAGGTTTCGGCGACGGCCGCGCTGGTGACGTCCTTGTCGACAAGGGTCTCGAGCCCGGTAGCTTCGGCGAGGGCGTCCCTCAGGTGCACCCGGTCCCAACCCGTCATGAGGGGCGGATCCACGACCGTACCCTCGTCAAGGTCAATTGGCCCCGGCGCCGCGACGCCAAGTCCCGCGATCTTTCCCGTATCAACACCGGAATCTTCGATCAGCGCCTTGATTTCCTCCGCTATGGCGGCAATGACGCGCTGTGGATCGCTTCCGGTGGGCGTGGGAATCCTTGAGTGCCTCACAACGTCGCCCACCAGGTCAAGGACCACTGTGGTGATGACCGCGGGGTCAAGGTGTACGCCAAGCGCGTACATTCCGGAAGGGTTCAGGCGCAGGATGGTGCGGGGCTTACCTGGACCGCTGCCTTCCTTGCCTGCCTCGATAATGAGCTGTTGGTCCAGGAGGCGGCGGGAGATGTTCGAAATAGTCTGCGGTGAAAGGCCGACGATTTGGGCGAGTTCCACCCGGCTCAGTCCGCCCGACGAGCGCCTGATCGCGTCGAGGATGACAGTCAGGTTGAAGTCCCCCATGCGGGGCAGATTGGTTCCGCGCCTCGGAGTCGGCTGGCGGATCTCAGTCACGGATACCCCTAAAATCATTCGAATAATGCTGTTGCATTTGCATCGTACGGCACGTGTGCTTGTCCCGGTATGCCCACACGCTGCCCGGGTGTAACGGTCCCGGATATTCCTGATGGGAGGCATTGGAAAATGGCACTCATGCCGCAGGCCGAGCTGGACGTCACCGCGGGGTTGGTGAGGAATCTGCTCGAAGAACAACTACCGGGGCTCTCCCACCTTCCATTGGAGCTGGTGGCAAACGGCTGGGACAACGTCATGTACCGGCTTGGCAAGGAGTGGGCTGTCCGCTTGCCCCGGCGGGAAGCAGCAGCGCAGTTGATCCTGCATGAACAGCAATATCTCGCCGGGTATGCCAGGCGTTCCCCAGTGCCCCTCCCCAGCCCCCTCCACTCGGGCCGGCCATCCGCCGACTATCCATGGCCGTGGAGCGTGACTCCCTGGCTGGAGGGACTCTCCGCGGTGCTGGCGTCCCAGGAATCACGGAACGCGGCGGCCGAGGACCTTGCCGCCTTCCTCCTCGCCATCCATGTTCCTGCCGCGCCGGGCGCGCCCGTCAATCCCGTCCGCGGGGTGCCTTTGGAAGCGAGGTCTGACGCGGTCATGGACCGGCTCGACGATTCCGGCCGTTATCCCCAGGCGGCGCAGTTGCGGATGATCTGGTCCGAGGCTTGCCTGGCCCCGCCGTGGGACGGACCCGGGTTGTGGCTGCATGGCGATCTGCACCCGGCGAACGTCCTCCTGCGGCCCGACGGCCGTCTCGCCGCCGTCGTCGACTTCGGAGACCTCGGGGCCGGGGACCCCGCCGTCGACCTCGCCGTCGCGTGGTTGATGTTCGACGACGGCGCGCGGCACCGTTTCATGGCGGCTTTCGGACGCGCCGTGGACGCTGCTACGTGGGCCCGGGCCATGGGCTGGGCAGTGGTCCTCGCGACAGCGATGGTCAGTTTCTCGGATGACAATCCCGGGATGGGTGGAATCGGGCATTTCGGGGTGGAGCAGGTGCTGTTGGAGCGCTGACCCTTAACGCCTAATGCTGCGTGTCACCGTGAATTTCGGGTTCCGGCCGATTTCGGTGGTGGGGCCGATCAGCCTTTCAAGCGCCGCGCGATACTGCAAGTGGCTGTTGTAGACAGTCCAGAGTTCGCCGCCGGAAGCCAGGACGCGTGCCGCCGCATCAAACATCTTCATGGCCGCGCCGGCATGGACGCTCGCGCCGAGGTGGAACGGCGGGTTCAGCAGGATGAGGTCGGCGCTGCCAGGTTCGAAGGTGGACATGGCATCGTCCTGGACAACCGTGATTCGATCTGACAGTCCGTTGGCTGCCGCGGTTTCCCGGGCCGACGCCACTGCTGCGGCCGATTGGTCCGTCGCGGTAACCCGGGCCTTGGGACGGTTCCGGGCGTACATCGAGGCGAGGATCCCGGTCCCGCAGCCAAGGTCCACGGCGTGGCGGGCTTCGGGGATCCTCTCCAGGAAGCCCAAGAGGAAGCGCGTGCCGATATCCAGCTTCGTGCCTGAAAACGCACCCCCGTGGGCGCAGACCGTGATCCCCAGCTCGGTGTTCTGCTCTGAGACCGGGAAGGGCTCGGGGTTGCCCGGCTGTTTGGGAGCGGTGGCAAGCAGGATCCGCGACTTCCGCTGCGCAAGCTGCGGCTGCACCGATTCGAAGCTGCGTTCAAGGACGGCGTTCATCCCCAGGGTCATATGCTTGACGCGTCCTCCGGCCAGCAGGACGGCTCCCGGCGCCGCAAAGCGCGCAACGGCGTCGACGATTTCTTCCAGTTCCGCGAGGGCCTTGGGGAGTTGCATGATCACCAGTTCGGCGCCGTCGAGCAGCCCGGCGCCCAGCTCGAACTGATCAAAGCGGCCGGCAAACCCGGACGCGTCGGCGTTCCGTTGCAGCGCGAGCCTGCTGACGTAGAGGTCTTGGGTCACGCGGACGTGCCCGACGCCGAGGGCCGCCAAAGCGCCCAGGGTCAGGGCTCCGTAGCGGTCACCGACCACCGCAACACGGGTCTCCGGACTAACGATGTAGCCTGCAGCGGTCTCAAGGAGGAGCCGGTCAGTGGCGTCGTGCGCCTGCAGGTTCTCCGCCTCGACGTCGGGGAAGCGGCGGAGGGTGCCGAACAGCGTCTCAAGGTTTGCATCCAGCTCGGTCAAGGTCACGGTGCACCAATCTATCCCCCTCGGGAACCCTCGACAACATGGGGGTGGCGGAGGAAGGTAGAGATTGCAAGTTATCGACCGTCTGACCGCTGCTTACGGCACGCGCCGCAAGCAGCCCGGACATCAGGGTCCGCTGCGAAGGGCGAGCCACGTTGCGGACCTGGAAGACCAGGCTCCCACTCCCCCTTGTGAGCAGACCATGACTGTCAACCTCGTCACTCAGCTTGAAGTAAAGTCGCACAATTCCCCGGATGAAATCCGGCGCCCGGAGAAGACCGTGGTGGAAAACGTCACCGTCGGTGACTACACCATCGGCCGCCTCAGTTTCGAGCCGGGCTGGAGTTGGGCAGATTGCATCAAACCGGTGGTCCAAACGGATTCCTGCCAGCTCAACCACGTGGGTTACTGCATTGCCGGTGCACTGGAAGTCGAGACCAGCGACGGCAAGAAAATCAGCATCTCCAAAGGAGATTCATACACCATTCCGCCGGGACACAACGCCTGGGTCGTGGGCGACGAGACCTACTCGGCCATCGAGTTTGTCAGCGCGGCAGAATATGGAGTCAAGCCCGAGTAGCACCTACCCAACTAGCTCGCAGTTAATGTCGTTTAGAAGCCTGTAAACGACATTAACTGTGAGTCAGTTGGGTGCATCCAGCGCGTCCCACGGAGAGACGAAAAAGGGAACCACCCGCGCGGGTGGTTCCCTTTCCTTGGTGGAGCTGAGGGGACTCGAACCCCTGACCCCCTGCATGCCATGCAGGTGCGCTACCAGCTGCGCCACAGCCCCGAACTTTGCCCGCAGGGACTTACATCCCCGCCGGAGCAACTCGTCAATACTAAACCACAACAATGTGAGATAGGAAATCGGACGCTGCTGGCTTCAGGACAGATGAGGTGCGGTCGATTGCTCGGCCGCACCTCCCCCCATTACTGCCCTTCAGCTGTTGCCGCAAAAACACAACGAGCCACTGCACTGAAGTGTAGAGACTGACCGGGCATTAAACAAACCGTTCAACCGGTTTATGACCGGGCGGACTCCCACGGAACCTGGTAGGCAGAAGAAAATTCACCAAGAGCATTGTTGAACCTCTCCGGTTCGCGCCCGGAAACCCGCCAAAGGCCTTCAGAGGAATACCAGTGATCCTTCGTCACCAAGTCAATCTGATGGCCACTGAATCCTGCTGCGCGCAAGGCCGGGCCTGCACGTTCGTCATCTCCCAGGAACTTCGGGTACTCCACACCGAATGCCCGGGCAACGCTCTGCAAAAGGAATGACACCCGGACAGGTTCCGGGTATGCGGCATGGAAAGCGTGCCCGGGTTGTCCGGGCGCCAGCGCAAGCCCGGAAAGCAGCCCTCCCAGGGCCTCCACCCCGATAAGCGAAAGCAGCGCCGAACCATCACCCGGCCACCCTCCAGCCACTTTCATCAATTTGAGCAGGCCCGGTACAAACCAGCGGTCTCCCGCGCCGAACACGAGGTTGGGACGAACAACTTCGCCGCCGTAGCCGAGAATCAATTGTTCGGCGACGGCGCGGCTGGCGCTGGCCACCGAGGCCGGGTGATAGCCGGCTTCGGATTCAAGGATGCCGCGGTGAGGGCCGCTCCCATAAACACTGCAAGTACTGACATAGATCAGCCGGGCAACTCCGGCCTGCCGGCATTGCTCAACGACGTGACCGGTGCCCGCCTCGTTGATCTCTTGGGCAAGGCGAGGCTCGGAGCCCACATAGGATGCGGCGTGGATGACAACATCCGTACCGGCCAGGAAGGGAATCAGGCTCCCCGGGACGGAAATGTCGGCGGTCGCAATGGTAGCGTTATTGTTTCGTAGTCTTGCAGGCGGTTTTCGTGAGAGTGCCACAACGTGCGCCCCTCCGGATCCGGCGAGCGAGGCTACAACCCGGCTTCCAATGAAACCTGACGAACCCAGGACCAGGACCCGGGGCACATGGTCAACACATGTCGACATGGCCCCCGCCGATCCTCGGGTCCGTAGGCTTCATGTACTCAAGTATCCCGGACGCAGAAACCGGAGAGGTCTCCACGCGGATCATGCAGCAACGTGCCAAAGCCACCCGGACGGCAGTCATTGAGGGTGCAGCGTCGATCTTTGAAGAGGTCGGCTATGGGAATGCAAGCCTAAGCGACGTCACTGACCGCGCTTCGGTCACTAAAGGCGCGCTCTATTTCCATTTCAAGTCGAAGGAAGACCTGGCGCTGGCGGTCATCGCCGAACAGCACAACATTGTGCGTGTTGCCGGGGAGAAGATCGCCGCCGCCGGACTGCCCGCGCTGGAGACCATGATCGCCATGTGCCGGACATTCGGGCAACAGCTACTTGACGAGCCAATCGTCAGGGCCGGCATCCGGCTGACATTTGAAGCTTCGGCGTTCAACGGAGACGTCAAGGGTCCCTACCAGGACTGGGTCACGACCATGGAGATGCTGACGCGCCAAGCTCAACTGGAGGGTGACGTGCGGCCCGAAGTCGATGCCGCAGACTTCGCACGCTATCTAGTTGCGTCATTCACGGGCGTCCAGATGGTTTCCAACGTGCTGACCGAGCGGCGCGACGTTCTCAAACGGATTGACGACATGTGGGGTTTCATGATGCCGGCCATCGCGCCGATTCACCCGCAAGGCCCAGGGACTCCCTGAATCAACGCGGCGTTTTGACCCGAGCCAACAAGGACATCAGGGTCTCTTCTTCGTGCAGCAACCGGACCCTCATCACACCGTGGGGGCTATGTGAATCGAGTTGCGTCACAGCAACGTCCACGTGATAACTGAACTCGACCAACTTCATGAATTCCGCCTCAAACAAGGCAAAATCTGCATCCGGTCGGGAACACGCTGCGCGCACAGCCTGCCTCGCAGCCTCCACCAAAAGCATTCCCGGTACGTGGTCAAGGGGATGATCAAAGAAGATCGGGTGGGTTGGATCAACCCTCAGCGGCCAGACGAACCGGCGTGAACTTTGCCCGAGCATCACGTTCCGCTGGGTGGCATGCCCGACGTCGGCACACGCCAGTAAGTCTTCGCCGGCGGCGGGCAACCCGGCAGGGACCGCCCCACGCAATCGCTCGTACGTCGCCGGATTCACAATGCGGGCCGCCGCCACCCCTTCCCCTACGGGGGCACCGTCGACAACGAACCTCGCAGACACAGCCAGTGCCGACAAGTGCCCTCCACTGAGCTTCATGTCCTTGACATCGAGTTCGACCGCCACTTGCGCGGGTACCAGCGGATCCAAGATTGCGGCTTCTACCGAGATGCTCATATGCGGCATGAGGAATTTATGGGTCAAGGGCACTCCGCACAAATGGGACAAGAAGATCACCGCCTGCCGCAACGTCTCAGCCATGATCGCCGAATCCGGCGAACCGTCCGGCGACCCATAAAAAACGTGCCATCGCGGCCATTGCGCTCCCGCAATGAACCGCCTGGAACCTGATTGAACGAAGCCAGTCAAGAAGACTTCCGAAACCGAGCGCTTATGGACGAGCTCCCGCTTGACGGAAGCCTCGAAGAGCGCTTCATCGCGCATTGGGTCCCCCACTCCTCCCAGGATCTGCCACACCAGCCAGCGCTGCTGTTGCGTCCCCATTAAACGACCAAATCTTATCGGCAAGCTGTGCCCATCGGATATCGAGGTCGGCGAACTGTCCGGATTGACATACCTACTGGTCGGTTTGTAGTTTAACGATATGGAATTTGGCGACACAGGCAGTACGCCCAAGGGTGCGGCCACACGGAATGAGATCCTTCGGGTTGCCGCGGACGTTTTTGCACGCAAGGGTTTCGAGCAGACCCGAATGGACGACATCATCCGGGAAGTCGGGCTCACGAAAGGCGCCATCTACTTCCATTTCTCCTCGAAAGCAACATTGGCCCAGGCCGTCGTCGACGAGCAAAAGGCACGTTGGCTGCGTCGCGTGCAAGAGGAAATTCTCAGCAAGAACAATCCGCTTGAGGAGTTGCGCAGTCTCGGAGAGTTCATGGTCAGGACAGTCCTGAGCGACTCTTCCGCGTGGGGCGTCGTGCACTTGGCCAATCAGCTCGCCTCTGCGAATGAGCACCCCGGCGGCTCCTCTCCACTGGCCGCATGGGTGGACCTCGTGTCCGGCATCCTTCAGCGGGGCCGCGCAAGCGGCGACTTGACGTTTCCAGGGGATCCCGGCGACGCGGCAACGGTTATTGTGGCCGCATTCGATGGCCTGAAGTCGGTCACCGACGCCCTTGACCCCAAAGATCTCGATGCCTTCGAACGACGCGCGACGCTACTGTTGCAACTCCTCGAACAGCAGTTCATCTCCAGCCAGTAACGCAGCAACCCTCGAGTCAAAGACTTCAACACTGGCCAAAAAACAAACCGCACAGTCAGTTTATTAGCACTAAGTTTACTAGGAGTAGAAATGAATATTTCAGCCAAAACAGCCCTCATCACTGGAGCGTCCACCGGCATTGGTTCGGTCTTTGCCCGAAGGCTCGCTGCCGAGGGCGCACGCTTGATTCTGGTTGCCCGCAGCCAGGGCAAGCTGGAAGCGCTTGCGGGTGAACTCCGCGAGCAGGGCACCGAAGTGACTGTCCTCGCAATGGACTTGAGCCTGCCGGACTCCGCAAAGGAGCTCCACCTCGCCACCGAATCCCTGGGACTCACAGTGGACATCCTGGTCAACAACGCGGGATTCGGAACACATGGACAAGTTCTCCACGCAGACGCCGATCGCTATGTCGAACAGATCCAATTGAACTGCTCCACCTTGGTCGGCACCAGCACGCGATACCTGCCCGGCATGGTTGAGCGCGGCTCGGGGGCCATCATCAACATCGCGAGTACGGCCGCATTCCAGCCGATACCCCACATGGCCGTCTACGGCGCGACAAAGTCCTTCGTACTCTCGTTCACCCAGGCGCTATGGGCCGAGACACAAGGCACAGGCGTGAAAGTCCTTGCAGTTTGCCCGGGCGCTACGGACACGCCATTCTTTGAAATCGCCGGCGAGGCTGCAGCCGCCGGATCGATGCGGACCCCGGAGCAGGTGGTGGACACCGCTATGTCCGCGATCCGCGGGAACAAGCCGAGCGTCGTCGATGGCCGTCTCAACTCCTTTGTTGCCCGGGTGGCGGTGAAGCTGCTTCCGGAGAAGCTGGTGATCGCGGCCGCGGGACGGGCCGTGCGCCCTGCCAACTAATCCCCGCCGCCACCCTCGCCTCGCAAGCTCGGCCAGGGAACCCCGGCGGCGTGGGCCCAGCAGTAGGTGTCGTTTTGGGCGCCCAAAACGACACCTACTGCGAGTCAGTTCGGTGCCCGCCCGTTAGGTTCCCTGGATGATTCCGATCTGGACCACTCCCGTGTTGACCAGCGTCTTGGCCAAATAGACGACCTGGCCGGAATGCTCCACGGTCTGGGTCAGGATCAGTACAGGGTCCTTGGCGTCCAGCTCAAGCAGCTCGCCGCGCGCGACGCCCGGTGTGCCTGCCGCGATATCGGTCTCGCCGGGACCAAAGGCCGGGCCGACAGCCGCAATTAGGTTAGCCAGCAGCGTGGCCCCTCTCTCGACGTCGTCCACAATGGCGCGTGCCGCTTCAGGGTCACGATCAATGAGACCCCCCTTACTTGCCACGTGTTCCTGGATCAGGGCAATGGGTGAGCCGTCCCGTTTGAGGACGCTCTCGAAGAACCAGGAGGGCTCCTCCTCGCGGATTCCGAGCGGCTCTGCAGTGAACACCGACGACGACGGGTGCAGCAGATGCTGTGTCCGGCTGACCTGGATGGCGGATCCGGCCTCGGCCAGGATCTCCTCCATGGGCCTGATCCGTTCGAGGCCAACCCGCGGCAGGCGGGTGGCCACAAAGCGCCCAATCCCTCGACGCGAGCGTACGTATCCGTCTTCCTCGAGGAGCATGAGAGCCTCGCGGACCACCGTCCGGCTGACCTTCATTGCCGAACCAAGGTCCGTCTCCGAGGGCAACAGCGACGAAACGGGGAAGTGCCCCGCCCGGATCGCATTCATGATGCGCGAGTACACGGCAACCCGGAGCGGGATGTTGGCGGTGGCATCCAACGGCTCCGAAAGAACGGCCTCAGCACTGCGGTCCAAAATGGCTCCCTTCGTCGATATTGAGAGTTTACGCGATGGGTATTCCGAGCTTGTATAACAAGCGTGTATGATGCACATATAAGCCATCTTGTGCTCTGCGCCACACATGCATCGAGCCGCCCCCGAAGCCGTTTTGTCTCAAACAAGGAAGTTTGTCCATGACTACCCAAGCCACCAGCACCGCAGGGCTCCCCCTACGGCGAAAAGCAGCCCGAGTGCCCGTCCTCATTGCCACGCTCATCCTTTCGATCCTTAGCTACCAGCTCAACGCCAGCCTGTTCTCGGCGGCACTGCCCGCCATGGCCGCCCATTTCCAGGAATCCACGGAAAACGTGGCCAAAGTCCAATCGCTTTTCTTCCTGACCGGCGCGGTCCTGGGTATGGCATTTTCCCGATGGAGCGACTTCCTGGGACGCCGCCGCACCCTGCTGATCGTCCTCTCCATGATGTTGGGCGGCACGGTCCTGTGCCTGCTGGCTCCGAACCTGACCGCCCTACTCGTGGGCCGGGTCCTGCAAAGTGCAACGAGCGCCACGTTCACCATTTCCTTCCTGCTCCTGTCCGAGCGTTTCAGCAAACGCCTCTTCGGCATCTCCGTGGGCGTTATTTCGGCGGTCAATGGCGGCATTGGCGGGCTCGACGGCTTCCTGGGCGGTTTCATCACCGACACCATCGGCTGGCAGTTCCTCTTTGTCCTGGTCCTCGGCGTGGGCGTGCTGGCGATCGTGCTGGTCGCCGTCGTGGTCCCGAAGAGGCCCGGCCGGACACGCGAGGGACGCATGGACTGGTGGGGCGCAGGCACCTTGGGCACGTTCCTGGTTCTCTTGAGCAACCTGATCGGACAGGCTTCCACGTCCGGATGGGGCGACGCCTGGACCCTTGGGTATCTCGCCGGCGCAGTGGTTGCCGGGCTGGCGTTCGTCGCCGTGGAAAAGCGTGTTGCCCGTCCGCTGATCGCCATCGAGCAATTGCGGTCCCGCCAGGTGTGGCCGGTTTTGGCGAGCACGGTGCTGACGCTTGCCGGCATCTTCTCGGCATTGAACTTCACAGTGATCCTCCTGAGCCAGGACGCAAAAGCCGGATACGGGCTATCCGCTTCCATGTCAGCCCTCCTGTACCTGACGCCCACGGCGTTCGTGGGTGTACTCACGGCGGTGTTCTCCGGCTGGTTCGCGCAGCGCATCGGCTGGTTCAAGGCCCTGAGGATCAGCAGCGGCCTGATCGTTGTCGCTGCGGTTGCGGTCGCGATCTTTGCCGCGGACCGTTGGATGGTGTTCGCCTTGCTGATCATTATGGGAGTCCTGTATCTCGGCCAGTTCCAGAGCACGGTGAGCGGCATCGCGGTGCTGAACTCACCCAAATCGGCGCCGGGTTCCGTGCCCGGCCTGAATGGAGCATGCTTTGGAATCGGAGCCAGTGTGGGAATCGCCGTCGTCGCACCCGCCGTCGCCGCCGGAACCATCGCCGGCTACCAAACTGCCTTGTGGATCTCGGCGGGCTTCGCCCTCGCGGCCTTTGCCGCTTCCCTGATCCTGCGCCCTGTCGCTGCGAGCGCATCTGCGGCGCCCGCCGTCGTCGTCGCCCATGCCTAAGCCCGAACCAGAGTCACCAAACCTACGAAGGAGCACCATGACCACCACCACACCGCAGCCGTTCTACCTCGATTGCGATACCGGCATCGACGATTCCCTGGCAATCGCCTATCTCCTGGCGAGCCCCGAGGTGGAGCTGGCCGGGATCGGAACCGTCAGCGGCAACGTCAGTGCAGCAACCGGGGCCGTCAACACATTAAACCTGCTCCATGCCGCCGGCAGGTCCGGGATCCCCGTGGCCGTGGGCGCCCACGATCCCCTCGTGGGCACGTTCGACGGCGGGGCGCCGCACGTTCACGGCGAGAACGGCATCGGCGGGGTCGCCTTGGAAGACTCGGGACTGACGTCGGAATCAGAGACGGCCGCGGAGATGCTGGTGCGGCTCGCCAACGAGCACCCGGGTGAATTGCGCGTCATCGCCGTCGGCCCGCTCACCAATCTGGCCCTCGCGCTGCAACTGGACCCGAAGCTCCCGTCGCTCGTCCGCGATGTCACGGTCATGGGCGGAGCCGCGTTTGTGCCCGGTAACATCAGCCCAGTCGCAGAGGCCAACATTTTCAATGACGCCGAAGCAGCCGCCGTGGTGATGGAAGCCGATTGGCCGGTCACGATGGTTCCCTTGGACGTGACGATGAACCACCGCTTCGATGAGACCCATCGTTCCGCGCTTACGACAGCCGGACACCCGGTGGCCAGTGCGCTCTCCGGGATGCTCGTCCAGTACTTCGCGTTTTACAACACGATTTTCGGTGAGCATTGCGCCGCCCTCCACGATCCGCTGGCGGCAGCCATCGCCGTGGGTGCCCTCGAGCTCGACGACGCCCCGTACGTTGGAATTTCCGTGGACACGAGTACGGGTGAGACTCACGGCAAGACCCGCTGTGAGCGGATCGACGCCGGAGCCGCCTACGCTGGCCCGATGCCGGGTCGGGCGTCCCGGGTTGTGCTGTCCGTCAAGGGCGACGCCGCGGCGCACCTCCTGGAGCGGATCCTGTCTTTGCCTGCGGCGAACTGAAGGGGCTTTTGATGAACACTTCTTCACCCACCGAGGCCAGCCAGGCCGACCTCGAGATGCTGAACCGCGCCATTTCCCTCGCGAGGGCGGCCCGGGACCGCGGCGACCACCCGTTCGGCGCACTTCTATTGGCACCGGACGGAACAATCGTGGAAGCCGTGAACACCGTCAACACGGAACACGATCCCACCGGTCATGCCGAGACCAATCTGGTCCGCCTGAGCGCCAGGAAGCTCGACGCCGGCACATTGGCCGCCAGCACGCTGTACACAAGCACCGAACCGTGTGCCATGTGCACCGGGGCGATCTATTGGGCGGGAATCGGACGCGTGGTCTATGCCTTGTCCGAAAAGGACCTTGCCTCGATTGTCACCGAGCAGTCCGGCGTGCCCACTCTTGACCTGCCCTGCCGCGAAGTCCTTGCCCATGGCGGGAGTAGCGTCTCCGTGACGGGTCCCGTTCCGCTTCCCGAGGCAACAGAGGTCCATCTTGGCTTCTGGCACTAGTCCGGAAACCCGACACCGCAATCCAGCACCACCAAAAGGACAGCTCATGCCCATCCCCAGCACGCTCACTGTTGTCGGCAGCCTCAACGTCGATCTCACGTGCCGCGTCCACCGCCTGCCCTCCCCCGGCGAAACCATCGGCGGCGGCACCCTTACCCGTCAGCCCGGCGGAAAGGGAGGCAACCAGGCCGCGGCTGCTGCGCGGCTGGCCGGGGCCGCCCGGATGGTGGGCGCCGTCGGCGCGGATCCGGATGGGCGGCTTCTGATGGAGGCCCTGGACCGGGCAGGGGTTGATACTTCGGCAGTGGAGCAGGTTCCCGCGCCGACGGGGACGGCGTTGATCGTGATCGACAGCGAGGGCGAAAACCAAATCGCCGTGGCTCCTGGAGCCAATGCCGCGGTTTCGCTGGAACGTGCCGATTTCGCCGATGGCGGGCCGGTGCTCGCGCAGCTTGAAATCGCCGTAGACGCCGTCCTGGAAGCCGCGCGCCGCACCATCGGGTTCTTCGCCCTCAACGCCGCCCCGGCACAGGCACTCCCGGCCGAGCTTCTGGAACGCTGTGACCTGGTGATCGTCAACGAGTCCGAGTACGAGCTCATCCCCGAGCTCCGGAGCGCCGAACGCGTGGCCGTCACATACGGCGCAGGCGGAGCGTCGATGTACACGCAAGGCGTCAGGACCGCCCATGCCCCCGCAGCCAAGACGAGCGTCGTCAACAGCGTGGGGGCCGGTGACGCCTTCTGTGCGGCGCTCGTGTTGGCACTCGCGTCGGGCCTGGATGAGGAAAGCAGCCTCGCGGCCGCCTGCGCGGTGGGGGCCGCCGCCGTCGCGAGCGAGCTTTCCCAACCGGAGTTCGAGCGGCTGGAACACTACCTGGGGATCTAAGAATCCGAGCTTGAGATCCGCCCGAGGTGCTGGATACCGCCCGGCACCAGCGAACCGCGGGCTGCACCTACCATGCCTTCCACGGCGCGGGCGAGGTGCGTACCGCGGTCGCTGACGCCGTCCCAGCGCACCAGAGCCTGGGCATTCAGTCCGTCCACCATGCCCAGGATCTGCCAGGCGACAGACGGAGCATCGAAGGTATCGAACTCACCCGCGTCGATCCCCGCTTCGACCACGCGCTGCACCACGGCCTGCCATGCATCCATCTGCTCACGGACGCAGGCTGCGAGCGCCTCGTTCCGACGCCCCAGGGTCCACGCCTCCACCCAGATTGCAGTGACATCGAGCCGGCTGACGTCCATGAGCGTTTCGAGGAGCATCCCGAGCTGTTCCAAGGGAGTCGGCTGCTTCTCCAGAAGGCCCGCAACCTCCTCGGTCTCCGCCGCGACGATGGTCGAAAAGATGCCCGCCACCAAGGCCTCCGCATTGGGCTGGTAATGCGCGACGAGGCCTGAGGCCACTCCTACCCGCGCTGCCACGTTGCGCAGCGTAACGGCGGAAAGCCCCTGCTCAAGCGCTATTTCCTTGGCAGCCTCGGCTATTTCGGCCGCGCGTTCGGCCGGCGTCTTCCGCGCAGCGCGTTTCTGTATCGTGCTTGACATCACGTAACAGTCTAAAGTAGTTTTCTTGTTGTTGATCATGCGATCAATAAGAAATTTCACCTCACAACACAGAGGAGACTTCCATGGCCTGGAGAATGCCAGCCGAAACCGCACCCCACGAGCGCACCTGGATGGCGTTCCCCCGCCCTGGCCTGACCTTGGGCGACGACGCCGCTTCGGCGGAAGAAGCGTACTTGGCCTGGACCGCCGTCGCGCATGCAGTATCCGAATTCGAGCCCGTCACTATGGTGGTCGACCCCAGCGAACGGGACCGGGCCAGCCGCATGCTCGGCGCCGGAATCGAACAGCTTGAGGCTCCCCTCGACGAATTCTGGATGCGCGACGTCGGACCCACCTTCGTCGTCGACGACGAGCGTCCCGGCGTGCTCGGCGCAGTCGACTGGATCTTCAACGGCTGGGGCGCGCCGGCCTGGTCCGAATGGCAGAAGAGCGCCGGCATGGCCCGCTTTGTCGCCGAAGAGTCCGGCGCGGAACTGGTCACTTCGCTGCTGGTCAACGAAGGCGGCGCCATCCACGTCGATGGTGAAGGCACAGTCCTTGTCACCGAAACCGTCCAGCTGGATCCAGGCCGAAACCCGCACGCAGACAAGGCACGCGTCGAAGCGGAACTGTCGCGCACGCTGGGCACTACTCACACCGTGTGGGTACCCAGAGGCCTCACTCGTGACTACGAGGACCTCGGCACGCGCGGCCACATCGACATGGTGGCCACCCTTCCCTCCCCCGGCCGGGTCCTGCTGCACTCGCAGACAAATCCCGAGCACCCCGATTTCGAGGTCAGCCGCACCCTTCAACGGTTCTTCGAAACCCAGCAGGACGCTGCAGGCAAACCGTTCGAAATCACCCTGCTTCCCGCACCCGAGACCCTGCGGGACGCGGAAGGCTTCGTCGATTGGAGCTACGTCAACCACCTCGTGGTCAACGGCGGCGTGATTGCGTGCGGCTATGGCGAGGAGCGGGCCGACGCCTTGGCCGCGGAAATCCTGGCGGAGGCCTACCCGGGCCGCCGCGTCGTGACCGTGGATGCCCGGCCGATCCTCGCCCGGGGCGGAGGAATCCACTGCATCACGCAGCAGCAGCCCAAACTCACCAGCCAGGCCGCACGATGAGCCGCTTCGACGTCGTCGAGGCCTCCATCGCGCAGTTGCGGGCGGCGCTGGAGTCCGGCGAAGTGACCAGCGAGGAACTCACCCAGGTGTACCTGGACCGCATCGACGCCTACGACCGCACCGGCATCATGCTGAACGCGATGGTGGTGATGAACCCCGAAGCGCTCGCAGATGCCCGGGCCTCCGACGAGCGCCGGGCACACGGCACCACCTTCGGGCCCCTCGACGGCATTCCGTACACCGCCAAGGACAGCTACCTGGCCAAAGGGCTCACGGCCGCCGCGGGCTCCCCCGCGTTCGAAAACCTCATCGCCCAACGCGACGCCTTCACCATCGAACGCCTCCGCGCGGCAGGCGCCGTGCTCATCGGCCTGACCAATATGCCGCCCATGGCCAACGGCGGCATGCAACGCGGCGTCTATGGACGCGCCGAAAGCCCCTACAACGCCGATTTCCTCACTGCGGCTTTCGGTTCCGGATCCTCGAACGGCTCGGGAACCGCGACCGCGGCGAGCTTCGGAGCCTTCGGCCTGGGCGAGGAGACCTGGTCCAGTGGCCGCGCACCGGCGTCGAACAATGCCCTGTGCGCGTACACACCGTCGCGCGGGGTCATCTCTGTGCGCGGCAACTGGCCGCTGGTACCCACCATGGACGTCGTGGTGCCCCACACCCGGTCCATGGCAGACCTCTTGGAACTGCTCGATGTCATCGTTGCCGACGACGCCGAAACCCGCGGCGACTTCTGGCGCGCGCAGCCGTGGGTCCGGATCCCGGCCGCGTCCCGGGTGCGTCCTGCTTGCTACCCGGCGCTCGCACCATCCGACGTCGACGGCGCGCGCTCGGCTTTGAAGGGCAAACGCTTCGGGATACCGCGCATGTACATCAACGCGGACCCCGACGCCGGCACCAGCGAAACTCCCGGCGTCGGCGGACCCACGGGTCAACGAATCCAGACCCGCGATTCCGTGATCGAACTGTGGGAAGCTGCCCGGCGCGACCTCGAAGCCGCCGGAGGCGACGTCGTCTTGGTGGATTTCCCCGTGGTCTCCAACTACGAAGGCGACCGCCCGGGCGCGCCCACCATCTCCACCCGCGGACTGGTCAGCCCGGAGTTCCTGAAACGGGAAATCGTCGATCTCTCCGCCTGGGCCTGGGACGACTTCCTCGCAGCCAACGGGGATCCGGCGCTCAACAGCCTGGCCGACGTCGACGGCACGGCGATCTTCCCGCACCCGGAAGGCACCCTCCCGGACCGCTATGACGGGTTCGACGACCACATCGCCGACTACCCGGCGCACATCCGTGCACACGCGGTTGCCTCCCTCACCGACATCCCGCACCTCGAAGAAGGCCTGCACGGACTCGAAGCGACCCGGCGGGTGGACCTTGAGGAATGGATGGACGAACTCGGCCTGGATGCGGTCATCTTCCCCGCCGCCGCCGACGTCGGACCAGCCGACATGGACGTCAACGAATCCTCAGCCGACCTCGGCTGGCGCAACGGCGTCTGGGTAGCCAACGGCAACCTCGTCCCCCGGCACCTGGGGATCCCGACGGTCACCGTACCGATGGGAACCATGGGCGATATCGGCATGCCCGTCGGACTCACATTCGCCGGCCGCGCCTACGACGACACCGCACTGCTCGCACTGGCCGCGGCCTTTGAAGCAACAGGCGAGCGCCGCACCGCTCCCCCGCGCACACCGCGCCTCGACTAACGAATCAGGTGGACTCGTCGTCGAAAGGGGCCTTCTGCCCGGCCGCCAACCGCACAACCGGGCGGGCAGGAGGCTGGACAGGAGGCTGCGCCTGGGTTGGGACGACCGGCTCAGTGAGCGGCTCGTCCTCCAGGAGGGCTTCGCGGATAATGCGGCGAGGATCGTATTGGCGTGGGTCCATTTTCTGCCAATCGATGTCCTCGAATTCCGGGCCGAGCTCCTGGCGAAGCTTTTCCTGCGCGCCGGAGGCCATGCGCCGCAGTTCGCGGATAAGCCGCCCCAGCTTCCTCGCATACTCCGGAAGCTTGGTCGGTCCAAGGACCAAAACGGCAATAATCAGGAGAAGGACTACCTTCTCGATCGAAATATCGATCATGGCTCCATTCTAAATCCACCACCCGGTCGCTCCGGACGGCACCGGGCTTAGGAGATCGCGTACAACGCTACGGCAAGTCCAGCTGCCATCAGCGCCTCGCGGACACCCTTCAATCGGGGCACGGCGTGCGATTTGCTCTCGGCTGGCATCGCGAACGTGCCCAACAGCCAACCCGTGGCGGCGAAGAGCATGAGGATCGCGCTCATGATGTCGGCAAGGATGATGCCCAGTTGGTGTCCTGGATGATCCCACACCGATCCAGCTCCACTCGACGCGGAGAGCAGCACCCAGCCTGAAAGGGCCGCCACCGCTGCGCCATAGATCGCCGACCATCGCGCTGTCCCGGCTGTCCCCGGGCTTTTGTACACGATCCTCACGACGGACAAGAGGAAGACAAGGCCAATCGCCGCGCCTAGCGGGACCACACCGAGCGGAGCCCATCCGAGCCCTACCGCCGCCATTGCGGCGGCCAATATCCCGGCTGCGGCGGCGTCAATCCGGGCCGTGACACTCTTGGCCCGGAAGATGGCTCCGAACCCCAACACGGCCGCTGCCCCGAACAGCAGCACCAGAGCGCCTACAACAAACGAACCTCGGAACATATCCTGCCAATCCTCCTGAGCGCTTCCGGATGAAACCCACCCGCAGTCATATCAGTTCCGGATGGGAGAACCCTGCATGCTGCGCAGATCAGCGCTGGAACAACTGGGCAATGACGCCGGAGCGGACAATGATGGTGGCCCCTAGCGCGACGTAGACCACAGGAATTACCCAGTTTCCAGCCCGGCGGCAGAGCGCAGCTACGGTCGGGTGCGCTGTCAGCCAGTAGCCGGCGGCGCACCACACTGCCACCATCACCCCAAAAGTCAGACCCGTCGCCACCGAAGCAGCCGGTGCCAGCGAGCGGAACAGCGGAATGTAGACGGAAATGTTGTCTCCACCGTTGGCGACTGTCACGGCGACAACCACGGGCACGGTCAGCGACCGGGGCTTCGGTGGATCTCCGGACGCGCGGGCAATCCTGAGCAAGGCGTAACAGCCCAAAGCAAGCGGGACCAGACCGAGGAAACCCACCCACTCCACCGGGACGGGGTTGAGCGCCAATGCCGCTGCGGCCGCAACCCCGGTCAGTATTCCGATGCCGATGTATTGGCCTACCCAAATTCGCCAGAGTCTTGGCACCGGGCGCGTCCTGGCTGACAAGAAAAGAACGGACAAGACCAGAAGGTCATCAAGATTTGTCGCCGCAAAGGCTCCGGCCGCTGTCAGTACGGTGCCGCCCAGATCTTCCATCGTTGATGACACTACCGCTTGGAGACTCGAGCTTGCCCGGACCACACCGGCTGGCGCCAGCGACCGGGCCATGGCAGCATCGGACGATGACTGCAGATACCCGTCCGTACGTCGAGCCCGAGCAGCCGGACCTTGCCGTTCCGCTACTCGGCGGAGACGTGACGGAGGGGCTCGTCCGGGTCGGCGACACAGTGCGGCGGCCTGTAAGCGACGCTTCGCAGCGGGTCCGCCGTCTCCTGGATTTCCTGCAATCGGCCGGATTCCAGGGAGCGCCCCGCTTTCTGGGCATCGACGAAGGCGGCAGGGACACCCTGAGTTTCGTTCCCGGGGACACCGCCGGCCGCCCCTGGCCACGCTGGGTCGCCGACGAATCGAGCGCAATCAGCGTCGCGCGCCTGGTCCGGAGCTACGATGACGCCGTGCAGCCGCTGGGCGTACCCACTTGGGCACGCGCGGGCGACGATGACGATCCGCAGGGGTGCCCTAGCTCGATCGCGGGACCGGCAACATTCCTCGCCCACATGGACATCACCCCGGAGAATGTCGTCTTCCAGGACGGTACCGCCGTAGCCCTGATCGACTTCGATTTAGTGCGCCCCGCAACACGCGCGGAAGAAGTTGCGAACTTGCTCCTCTGGTGGGGCGCCTGGATGCCCGTCACGGACCGTGATCCCGTCATGCGCGACGTCGATGCCGGCTCCCGGGCTGCTTTGCTCGTGGACGCCTATGGCCTGGGTCCAGTTGATCGCGCCGAGGTAGTTGATGTGGCCAGGAACGGCGCCGACCGCTCCTTGCATTTGATGAGGCGCAGGGCCCTCACCATAGGCGGCGGCTGGAAGAGGATGTGGGATGGGGGCGTCGGCGACAAGATCCTTCGCCGCCAAGCGTGGCTGGCCGAAAACGCCGGAGTTCTCCACGCCGCGATAACGTGACCGGCGCTTAGAATTCTTCGTCGAGATGGCGTAGGAGAAAAGGAAGCGTCGCGCGCATGGTCCGGAGATCGCCGTCGCTGGCTGCTTTCTCCCCAAGGTAGTCTCCATGGTTCCCCGGCACGATCATCAGGCGGCTCCCCGGGATAGCCCGGACCACCTGCACCCCGTGCTCGGGCTTGATCACATCACGGTCGCCAAGCAATACGAGAGTCGAAGCCGTGATGGAGCCCAATTGTTCGTCGGTCCATCCCGGAAATGTCAGCATTCGTTGGCTGTCCAGGATAAAGAGTTTCTCAAGGTGCTGCGGGTCCGGATTGAGCTTGAGGTCTGCCTCCCGGTAGACCTCGGGCATGTCAGCGGAAGTGGCGTTCTGGAGTCCGTCCCAGAATCCTTCCACCATGGCATCGCGCGCGGCCATGGACGACGCGATGATCAACTTGCGCACCACCGCAGGATGTTCCATGGCCAAGGCGAGCGCGGTGTGGCCGCCGGCACTGAAGCCGAGCACATCCGCCAGCGGAACGTCCAGCTGACGAAGAACCGCCGCGACGTCCGCGGCTGAGTTTTCGGCAGTGAGGGGTCGATCGATCGGCGCCGTGTGGCCGTGACCTTCTTCTTCGACGGCGATGACTTGCCGCGTCCCGATCAGCAGCGGGATGAGCTCCCGGAAGTTCGACTCGATCGTGGATCCGCCGCCATGGATCAATACCAGGGGAGCCCGGTCCGGCCGAGGTAGGCCATGAACCTCGTAATACATCCGCAGGGAGCCGTTGTGCGCGTAGCCATGTTCAAAGTCCACGCCCCCACCCTAGCCGCCGGCTGTTGCTACTTGGCAAGAGCGTGGGGAACTCAAAGCGCCTTAACATTTTCACCTAATGAGAATGAGTATTGATAGCATCAGTACTCTCATCGCTTCTAACATGAAAGTCCCCCATGCACCCTGCCCTCCTGGTTCGAGATTTGAGGGTGTCCCTCCGGGGACGCGCCCTGATTGACGGAGTCAGCTTCGCTATTGACCCGGGTCAAAGACTGGCACTTCTCGGAGCCTCGGGTTCGGGCAAGTCACTGACCGCGGCAGCCCTCCTCGGACAGCTTCCAGCTGCGATGAGTGCTTCAGGACGGTTGCAGATCAACGGAGTGGACGTGCCGTTGTCCAACAGGCGAAGGCGCCGCGCCGGGATCACCGCAATCCATCAGGACCCTATGTCAGCGCTCAATCCCTTGGTACGCCTGGGCAGACAGCTGGAGATCCCGCTACTGCATGCCGGCCATTCGGCCTCCATCGCACGGCAACAGGCACTTGAGCTGCTCGCGTCGGTGGGGATAGAAGAAGCCGAACGGACCATGGAGAGTTTCAGCGGCGAATTGTCGGGCGGTCAGCTGCAACGGGTCTGCATCGCCCTCGCCCTGGCCTGCCGTAGCGCCGTCCTGGTGGCGGATGAACCGACTACCGCACTGGACATGGTCAGCCAGGCCAATGTCCTCGATGCCTTGTCCTTGTATTCGGAATCGACCCATTCCGAATCCGCGCATTCCGCGTCTGCGCATTCCACGTCCACCGGAGCGATGTTGTTCATCACTCATGACCTTGCTGTGGCTGCGGCCTTTTGCCACCAGGGCCTTGTCTTAAGTTCCGGCCGGATCGTCGAGGAGGGATCGATGGAGTCGCTAGTGGAGCGGCCCAAGCACCGGTACACGAAGCAGCTGGTGGAAGCCGCGCATGTCGGTTTCGATTCCCTTCGCCGGGAGGCCTCAGCATGAATGCGGTATTGAGCGCCGACAATCTGGGCCTCACCTACCCCGGCAGGGGGCTCCTGAAGAAACGGTCATCCCGGCCGGCTCTGCAGGACGTTTCCCTCAGCATTGCCGCCGGCGGCAGCATCGGCCTGGTTGGCGGCTCGGGCGCAGGAAAATCGACGCTCCTGCGGATCTTGCTCGCTTTGGACAAGCCGAATGCCGGAACCGTGACGTTCAATGACACCCCGGTTGCGCCGGGCCCGGCTTCGTCCTTGAGGTGGTATCGCCGTGCAGTGCAATACATCCCGCAGAATCCCGCGGCGAGCCTCGACCCGGGCATGAACGTGGAGCGCCTTCTCCTGGAACCTCTGAGGCAACTGCGCATTGACGGCGACCACCGGGGGATGATCCTGAATGCCCTGCAACGGGTAGATCTCGATCCGGGCATGCTCAACCGACTGCCCCGGGAACTCTCCGGCGGCCAAAACCAGCGCGTGGCCATTGCACGGGCCCTGGTCCCCGCGCCGAGCATCCTCCTGGCAGACGAGCCGGTCAGCGGGCTCGATCTTCCCCTCAGGAACACGGTCTTGGACCTCATGGAACAGCTGGTCCAGGGGGACGGACTGGGGCTCCTTTTCGTCTCGCACGACCTGTCCGCGATCGCCCGCCTGTGCTCCGAGACCCTGGTTCTCTCCGGGGGACGCATCGTGGAGCGCGGGCCGACCGCAGCCGTGTATGCCAATCCACAGACCCGGGAGGCCAAGGAGCTCGTAACCTCCGCGGCACTCATGCACCGTTGCCTTCCGGCCGCCCTCCCCGGGCCGTACCCGCAACAAGTCCGCCCCGCCTAAATCCACTCGCACCCACGAAAGAAGGCATCCATCCATGGCTATTCCACGTCCAAAAGCAGTTGCCGCGATACTCCTCTCCTTCGCAATGGCCGCAGCACTCAGTGCTTGCTTCGCCCAAGGCAACACATCATCGGTCACCAGCAACGACTCCCGAATCAAAGTAGCCATGTTGCAGCCACCCCGTTCAGGGCTCACCCCACTGAGCGACGATGCCTTCAAACTCTCACGGTGGAAGACCGCCGAGACGCTGGTTGTCCTGGATGCCCTTGGCGACGCCCAGCCATCGCTTTCAACAGCCTGGAAGCAACTGGACAGCAGGAACTGGCGCTTCGAACTCCGCGCAGGCGTGAAATTCCATGACGGAACGCCTCTGACGGCCGAGCAAGTGACGGCATCGCTGACGGCGGCGGCCAACGCAAAGCCCAAGCCACGGATCCTCGACGGCGTCCAGCTGAGCGTCCGGACGGACGGCGGGAACGCCGTCGTCGTCACCACCCAAACGGACGACCCGCTGGTTCCGCAGCGGCTTTCCAGCCCGCAGCTTTCCATCCTCGCCGCGTCCGCCTACAAGCCCGTCGGGGTCGTCAGCCCCATCAACGCAGGAACCGGCCCCTACGTCCTTGCTTCCGCGGACGGCACCAGCTCGGCAACACTCAACCGCTTCGCCGACTACTGGGGCGAAAAAGCGGCAAGCAGCGGGGTCGACGTCCAATACGTTCCCGACGGCACGGCGCGCGCGGCCGCGCTGAGGACTGGAACTGCCGACGTCGTGGAGGCCATTCCCGTAGGCCAGGTCGCCCAGATCAAGGCGGACTTGGTTCACGAAGTCCCCATGCCCCGCACCAATACCCTCTACTTGAACACCAAGGCGGGTCCCTTCGCGGATCCGTCGGTCCGGGCAGCGGCACGCACCTCGGTCCAACGGGCCACCATTGTTGACCGGGTCTACGAAGGACGTGCGGACATCGCCGAAGGCCTCTTGGGCCCAGCTCTCCCCTGGGCGGCCAAGGAGCGGCAAAACACCACATACATTGAAACCCTGAAGAAGCGGGGGGAAGCGGCACCCGCCAATGGCCGCCACATCAAACTCGGCACGTTCACCGATCGGGCCGAACTGCCCGAGGTCGCCGTGCAGCTTGAGCAGCAGCTCGAAGCCGCCGGCTTCATCGTGGAGCAGGAAGTCCGCGAGTACCAGCACATCGAGGCAGACGCCCTGGCCGGCAAGTTCGATGCCTTCATCCTGTCCCGGGCCACGGTCCTCGACTCCGGCGACCCCGTCGCCTACATGTTCAGCGACTTCTCCTGCAAAGGCTCCTTCAACATCTCCCAGTTCTGCGATCCGGAGGTGGACGCAGCACTGAGCAAGGCCGCCGCCATCCCGGCAGGCCCGGAGCGCCGGGCGGCAATTGCCGCCGCCGAAGCACTGATCCTCGCGAAGGATGCGGCCGTGCCGCTGCTGCACGAACGCGTCATCCAAGGCGAATCAGCCAGGATCCACAACGTCGAACGTGATCCCCGCGAGCGCGCCCTGATCACGAGCAAGACAGGAATCGCCGGCTGATGCGGAGCCCGGCGTTCATCAAAACCGCGGCTTCCCGGGCCGTGGCACTCTTCGCCATAGTTGTGCTGATCGGGATCTTGCCGTGGCTATCGGGACAAAGCCCGGAATACACCATCCTGAGGGCCCGTTACGCCGACCGGGAAGCGATTGATGAAACGCTGGGCATGATCCGCGCGGAGCTCGGACTCGATCGAGGACCGGTGCGCATCTTCCTCGACTGGGCCGGGGGCCTTTTGCGCGGGGACATGGGGAATTCCTGGATCACCAACACCCCTGTTGGTCCCGGCACCCTGGAAACTCTCGGAGTCTCCGTTACGCTGATGGCCTGCGCGGTGGCCGTTGCGACGGTGGTGGCCACCACACTGTGCGTTCCTTCCGTGATTCGCGGACTGGCCGGGAACCCGGGCCGAGGTTCCGGCGTCGTGGCGGCAGCCATGACCGCCCTCCCCGAGTTCCTCCTCGCGGCGATGCTCCTTGTCGTCGGTGCGGTGTGGCTGGGCTGGTTCCCGCCGTATGGCTGGCAGGGCCTGGACCACGCGGTGTTGCCGGCCCTCGCCCTCGGTCTGCCCGCCGGCGGGCTCATCGGGCGGTTGCTTTCCGACGCCATCAGCCTGGCGTTCGCCGAAAAATGGGTGGCCACGTGGGCCATGGCCGGAGCCAGCCGCGCGAGGCTCACCGGTGCGGTACTCCGCCGGGCCCTGCCATCGGTGATGAGCCAGATCGGGCTTGTCCTGATTGGCCTCACCGGCGGGGCGGTTGCCGTGGAGAAGGTCTTCGCGATTCCCGGTTTGGGCCGCGCGGTCCTGGGCGCGGCGAGCGCCCAGGACATACCCGCGTTGCAGGCCGGAGTACTGGCCCTTCTCATGCTGGCCATCGCAGCCGGTTCCCTCAGCGCCGCGGCCCGATACCTTCTCATGGGAGCGGCGCTGCGCTCTGGGACAGTTCCGGTCCCGGACTCGCCGGGAAGATCACGACGGCGGGATGCCGCGGTTCCGCTCGTTGCGGCAGGAGCGTTGCTGCTCATCGTCGTCGCGGGATTGCTTCGCGACCCATTCACCTCGAGCCATGCGCGGCTTGCCGGCCCGGGCTTCGAGCTGCCCTTCGGGGCCGACGCGAGCGGACGGGACCTCCTTGCCAGGGTGGGGCACGGTGCCGTGTCCACGCTGGGAACGGCTCTGCTCGTGGTGCTGGCTTGCCTTGTGATCGGGATCGTCGTCGGGCTCTTCCCGCTCGCGGCGACTGGTCCCCTTGAAGTAGCCAACGCCGCTCCGCCCATCCTGGCCGGCCTGATCGTTGCCGTGGTGACCGGGCCGTCTGCCGAAGGTGCGGCGATAGCCGTCACCCTGGTCAGTTGGGCACCCCTCGCCGCCCACACAGCGGCCTTGGCGCAGGAGGCCAGGGCCCAGCCCCACGTGAAGATCCTTCCGGTCCTGGGTGTGGGGCGGGTCCGCATCCTCTGGCGCTATATCCTCCCGGCCATCCTTGGCCCGGTGTTCAGGCATTCGATGCTCCGGGTACCGGGAATCGCGCTCGCCTTGGCTGCTTTGGGATTCCTCGGCCTCGGCCCCCACCAGCCGTCGCCCGAGTGGGGCCTGATCCTCGCCGAGGGTATCAACTACGTGGAGCGTGCCCCTTGGGCCGTTGCCGCCCCGGCCTCGGCGTTGATCCTCGCTTCGATCCTGGCCGTTTCGCTGTCGAGCGTGACGTGGTCGCGCTCGCAGGGGGCTCCGGCCTCCAATTGACTCATTCGAATATATGTTCGAAAATTGAAGTATGTCATCCCGCCTGTCTTCCGCTTCGCCGGCTTCGCTGCGCGATGACTTGCAGGCGCAGATCCACCTCATGCAGGGCAAGCGCGGAAGCGAACGTTCGCTTCCAGTGCTCCCCTCACTCAGCAGGCTCCTTCCGGGGGGACTGCGCCCGGGAGCGGCGTACTCCATACAGGGATCCATGTCCCTGGCCATGGCATTGTTGGCCGGACCGTCCCTCAATGGCTCCTGGTGCGGGGTAGCTGGGCTGCCTGACTTCGGGGTCGAGGCGGCAGCAGGTTTCGGCATTGCGCTCGACCGGCTGGTGCTGGTGCCTGACCCCGGGACCAGCTGGACGCAGGTGATCGCTGCCATGGCGGACGTGCTCTCGGTGGTCCTTGCACGCGCTCCGGAAAGAGTCGCACCAGCCGAGGCTGCACGCTTGGGAGCCAGGCTCCGGGAACGGAGTTCCGTCCTCCTTGTCATGGGACCCTGGCCGCAGAGTGAAGCCGTCTTACAAGTGAATGGATATGAGTGGGCGGGGCTCGGACAGGGCCACGGACATCTCGCCAAGCAGGAGCTCGAGCTCCAAGTCGCTTTGAGGGGCAGTTCCCGCAGGGCCTCCGTGGATCTTGCGGACAGTGGCCCGGTAGATCTGTCCCGCCACCGGATGGGAGCATGATGCTGTTTCAACTTGAAACCCCGGTGCGCGCGTTGGTGACATGGTTCCCGGATTGGCCCCTTGTCGCCGCCCGCTTGGCAGATGCCCTGCCGCCTGATGTACCCGCGGCAGTCGTAGCCAAAGGTGTCATAGCTGCCTGCTCCGCGGAAGCCCGGGCAGAGGGAGTAGTCCGGGGCTTGCGGCTAAGGGAAGCGCAGACCCGCTGCCCTGAGTTAGTGGTGTGTGCTGTTGATCCGGTGCGGGATGCGAGGGAATTCGAGCCCGTGGTCTCGTCACTCGAGGAACGGACTCCTGGCGTGGAAGTGCTTCGCCCCGGACTATGCGCTATCCGGGCCAAGGGTGCCACCCGATATTACGGCGGAGAGGAAGCGGCCGCAGGTGCTGTGCTTGAATCGGCGGACAGCCTTGGTGTGGAGGCCCGTGTGGGGATTGCGGATTCCGTGTTTGCCGCCGAGCAAGCAGCCCGGAGCACCAGCGAACTCTCTGCCGTTCTTGTGCTCCCGGCGGGTTCTTCCCGGGATTTCCTGGCTCCATTTCCAGTGGAAGTACTAGGGCAACCGAAACTAGCTTCCTTGCTCAAACGCCTTGGCATCCTCACTTTGGGGAATTTCGCCAATCTTCCCGCTGCCGATATCCGCGCCCGTTTCGGGGCGGCCGGAGTCACTGCGCACGCCCTGGCGAGCGGCCAGGATCCCCGCAAGGTGATCCCCCGGACTCCCCCGCGGAAACTTGAACAACGGGCGGACTTCGAACCCGGCCTGGACCGGGTTGACCAACTCGCCTTTCAGCTCCGCGCCACGGCAGACGCCTTCGTAGCCGAGGTGCAGACTGAAGGCTTGGTCTGCACCGAGCTAAGGGTTCTGATCACTGACGATGCAGGGAGCCGCTCGGAGCGGACGTGGGGCCACCCCCGCCATTTCACGGCCAGCGACGTCGTGGACAGGGTGCGCTGGCAGCTTCAGTCACAGCCCCCCGCCCGCGCCACCGATAAAACAGTCGACGGCGGAATGCACGACGGCGGCATGGCTCGCGGCGGACTGTCGTCGCCGGTCACGCGGGTCGAGTTCGTCCCCGTCCGGGTGGACTCCATCGCCCATCATGGGCGGGCGCTCTTTGGAGACGGAGCCGAGGAACAGATTCATCATGGACTCAGCCGGATCCAAAGCATGTTGGGGCATGAAGCTGTGGTCGTGCCTGCGGTCTCCGGAGGCCGCTTGCTGGCCGAGCGGCGCCGTTTGGTTCCTTGGGGAGATGCCTTGCCCGCGGGATCGGCAGCCCTGGCCAGCAGGCCGTGGCCCGGAAGGATTCCAGACCCGCAGCCCGCCACGGTGTTCGCCTCCCTTATCCCTGTCCTGCTGCTTGATGCGAACAAGGAAA
This sequence comes from Arthrobacter sp. KNU-44, assembly GCF_051843155.1. Classification (NCBI taxonomy): domain Bacteria; kingdom Bacillati; phylum Actinomycetota; class Actinomycetes; order Micrococcales; family Micrococcaceae; genus Arthrobacter; species Arthrobacter sp. KNU-44. The sequence continues at coordinate 3,989,592 of NZ_JBPXNG010000002.1, read as the reverse complement.
AAGTCCGTACAGACCACCGTGGCGGGTTGATTGCCCCGCCTATGTGGTTCTGTCCCGGCGGAGACCCCGCACGACGACGACTGGTAGCTCAGTGGGCCGGCCCTTGGCCGCTGCGGCAGAGATGGTGGGACGCCGACCATCGCCTTGAAGCGGACCGGTTCCAGCTTGTGGACGGGAATGGAGAGGCCTGGCTCCTTCTCCTGGACGAGCAGAACTGGTGGGCAGAGGCCCGCTACGACTGAACACCAGACGCTGAACTCTAGTCAGGAAGACAAAGATGGCTTGGAACAACCCGTCAATCCCATGGTCGGAGTTCGAACGCACCCTCTCGGACCGGCGAGTGCCGGAGATCGGCAAGGCCAAAGGAGACGGCGGTGACAGCCCGGCCTGGTCGAGGAAACGCGGGCCTTACCGTCCTGTCCCCCTCGATCCCGCAGGGGTCGCATCGAGGGCGGATGCCGCCGTCGTGCCTTATGCCGAACTGCACGCGCATTCGCACTACAGCTTCCTGGACGGCGCCTCCTCACCCGAGAAACTGGTTGAGGAGGCGGTCCGGCTGGGTATCCATGCCCTCGCACTGACCGATCACGACGGCTTCTACGGGATCGTGCGAATGGCGGAGGCCGCAGAAGCCTATGAGCTAAAGACCGTGTTCGGCGCTGAGCTGTCGCTCGGGCTCAGCAAACCCCAGCAAGGGGAAGCCGACCCCGAAGGTGACCATTTGCTCGTCCTCGCCCGGAAGGAAGAGGGCTACCACCGATTGGCAGGGGCGATGACGTCCGCCCATCTGGCAGCCGATGCGGAGAAGGGCCATCCCATCTACGACCTCGATGAGCTGGCGCATACCCTGAGGGACCACTGCCTGGTGCTGACCGGATGCCGTAAAGGCTCAGTCCGGAGGGCCCTCATGAGCGACGGCGAGCAAGCCGCTGCCTTTGAGGTGGATGCGTTGATCGAGAGATTCGGGCGGGAAAACGTGGTGGTGGAGCTGTTCGATCACGGGAATCCCCTCGACAGCAGCCACAACGACGCCCTTGTCCGTATTGCCGAGCGGGCGGGGATACCTTTCATCGCCAGCAACGCCGTACATTATGCGTCCCCCGAGGGATACCCGCTGGCAACGGCCATGGCGGCTGTCCGGGCACGCCGCAGCCTGGAGGAACTCGACGGGTGGCTGCCCGCAAACAGCGGCGCCCATCTGCGGAGCGGTTCCGAGATGGCAGCACGGTTCGCCCGCTACCCCGGCGCGGTCGAGCGGACTGTCGAAATCGCCGACGAGCTTGCGTTCCAGTTACGGGCAGCCCGCCCGAAGCTCCCCAAGCTTGATGTTCCTGCCGGGCACAGTCTTATCACCTGGCTCCGGCAACTTGTTGAAGAAGGTGTCAGGGACAAATACCCGTATGCCGACGAACGGGTCCATAGCCGGATCGAGCAGGAACTCGCAGTGATCGAGGCGAAGAACTTCCCCGGCTATTTCCTGATTGTGCACGACATCGTGCAGTTCGCGCGTTCCAGCGGCATCCTCTGCCAAGGCCGGGGTTCCGCGGCGAACTCGGCTGTCTGCTACGCGCTGGGGATCACCGCCGTCGACAGTATCTTCTACAACCTTCCGTTCGAGCGTTTCCTCTCCAGCCTCCGCGAGGAAGAACCGGACATCGACGTCGATTTCGACTCGGACCGGCGGGAAGAAGTCATCCAGTACGTCTACCGCAAATACGGACGGTTCAACGCGGCCCAAGTAGCGAATGTCATCAGTTACAGGCCGAAGAACGCCGTCAGGGACATCGCCAAGGCGCTCGGCTACAGCCAGGGCCAGCAGGACGCGTGGTCCAAGCGGCTCGATCACTGGGGCGATCTCAGCGAAGGCAAGACCAACAACATCCCGGCCCCGGTCCTGGAACTTGCTGACCAGATACTGGGCTTCCCCCGGCACCTGGGCATCCACTCCGGCGGTATGGTCCTCACCGAACGGCCTGTCGGCGAGGTGGTACCCATCGAACGTGCCCGGATGGAAAACCGCACGGTCCTGCAATGGGACAAGGACGATTGCGAATGGATGGGCCTGGTCAAGTTCGACCTTCTCGGCCTGGGCATGCTCGCCGCACTGCAGTACTCCTTCGATTTGATCGACAAGCATTTCGGGGAGCGTTGGACAATCGAGACCATCCCGCGGGAAGAACCGGCCGTCTACGACATGCTCTGCCGGGCCGACTCGATCGGGGTCTTCCAAGTGGAATCACGGGCCCAGATCAGCACTCTGCCCCGGCTGAAACCGAGGGAATTCTACGATCTGGTGGTCGAAATCGCGCTGATCCGCCCGGGTCCCGTCCAAGGCGGCGCCGTCCACCCGTACATCCGACGCCGTGCAGGCACGGAAAAAGTCACGTATCTTCATCCATTGCTGGAGCCCGTGCTGAAGCGGACCTTGGGTGTGCCCTTGTTCCAGGAGCAGCTGATGCAGATGGCAGTTGCCGTGGGTGGCTGCACTGCCGAGGATGCGGACCTGCTCCGCCGCGCGATGGGCTCCAAGCGGGGCCGGGAGAAGATCGAGTCCCTCGAGGCCAAGCTCTATGCGGGGATGGCGGCCAACGGAATCAGCAAGGACGACGCCGACGCCATCTACGGCAAGATCCAGGCCTTTGCCAACTTCGGTTTCGCGGAATCCCACTCCTTGAGCTTCGCGGTGTTGGTCTACGCAAGCTCGTGGCTGAAGCTGCACTACCCCGGCGCGTTCCTCGCGTCCCTGCTCCGGGCACAACCCATGGGCTTCTACTCCCCGCAAACCCTCGTGGCGGATGCCCGCAGGCACGGGGTCCAGGTGTTGCGTCCTGATGTACTGCATTCCCTTGCCGAGGCGACCCTCGAAGTGCTCGACGAGGCTACAAGTACCGAAGCGGGCCAGGCAGGCGGCATGGCTTCCTGCCTGGACTTCCACCAGCCGGAGATCGGCCTCTTCCAGCAGGATCGACCACGTGAGGACCACCTGCACCGGCGGGATGGCTCGCACGCTGTGCGGTTGGGGCTCGACGGCGTGACGTCCATCGGTGCCGAGGTGGCGAAGCGGATCGTCACCGAGCGTGAGGAGCATGGTGCCTACGGGGATATGGCGGATTTGTCCCGCCGTGCGAATCTCAGCGCGGACCAGCTGGAGGCACTCGCTTCAGCCGGCGCACTGGATTCGCTGGGGATGAACCGCCGCGAAGCGTTGTGGCAGGCCGGAGATGCCGCGCTCGAGCGGGAAGGACAATTGCCGGGGACCCGCGTCGCCGTCCAGCCGCCGCTGCTGCCCGAGCTCTCCCCCCTGGAAAATGTTGCCTACGACATGTGGGCCACAGGAATCAGTACCGATGACCATCCGATGCGCCATGCCCGCGGAGCCCTGGATTCCAGAGGGGTGCTGCGGGTGGACCGGCTCTCCCAGGTCGAGTCCGGCACGCGTGTTGAAGTGGCCGGCGTCGTGACCCACCGCCAACGCCCCCAGACCGCGCAAGGGATCACCTTCGTCAATCTGGAGGACGAGAGCGGCATCCTCAACGTCATCTGCAGCGTTGGCCTCTGGAAGAGGCATCGCCGCGTCGCCCGGGAATCATCCGCGCTGATCGTCAGGGGGTTCCTTGAACGATCGCCGGAAGGAGTCACCAATCTCGTGGCGGACAAGCTCGAACCCCTGGTCCTGACAGTGAAGTCCAACTCCCGCGATTTCAGGTAGCCAAAAACCAGGCCCGGGCGGGGTTGGTCACTCCCGGAGCATCCCGGAACTGTTCGGGCTGCGCTGCCCAGCCCACGCCGTTCGCGATGACCCTCTGGATCTGCGGCTGGTGGTAAACGGGGTACTCCTGGTCGCCGGGGCTGAAGTAGAAGATCCGCCCCTTGCCGCGGGAGAACGTCACGCCGGAGCGGAACACCTCGCCGCCTTCGAAGGAGCTGATGAAGATCAGGTCGTCCGGCTCCGGAATGTCGAAGAGTTCGCCGTACATCTCCTGCTTGGGGATCAGGATGGGGCTCTCGACGCCGGCCGCGATCGGATGCGATGGCTTGACCGTCCACACGAGCTCGCGTTCGCCGTCGTTGCGCCACTTGAGCGAACACGTGGTGCCCAACAGCCGGGTGAAGATCTTCGCGAAATGCCCTGAGTGCAGCACCACGAGTCCCATCCCGCCCAGGACATGCCGCTGGACGCGTTCCACTGCCTCATCGCTGACCTCGTTGTGGGCGATGTGCCCCCACCAGAGCAGGACGTCGGTGGCGGCAAGGGTTTCCTCGTCCAGCCCGTGTTCGGGATCGGCGAGGGTCGCCGTCGTGATTTCAGCATCCGGGTAGTAGCCCCGCAGACCCGCCGCGATGGCACCGTGGATGCCGTCCGGGTACATTTCCGCCATGGAGTCCGGTTGGTTGCGGGCCTCGTGGACGGCTTCGTTCCAGACGACGATCTTCAGTTTCTTGTCGGTCATCAGAGCACCACTTCGCGTTGTTCGAGGGCGGACTTGTAGCAGGCATCAAGGATGAGGGCGCGGCTCAGGGCGAGCGATCCGTCGTGTTGTCCCCAGACGGTCTCCCCGCCGCGGACGGCGGCGATGAAGTCGTCGACGACGGCCTGATGGGCAAGGCCTGGAATCGCTTCGGGCTCGTAGTCGGCGTTCTCGCCGTCCTTCTCCGTGAAGATCTTCAAGCTGCCGACGGGCTGCAGCGGCGCCCCGGCGGCGCGTAGTTCGGCACCGCCGTCGGTCCCGTAGACCGTGAAGTCGAGCAGGTCGTCCACCTCGCGGTAGCTCGCCCAACCCGCTTCGAGGATCAGGGTACCGCCGCCTTCGAGCCGGATGAAGGCAGTGGCGAAGTCCTCTACTTCGAACTTGTGGCTCGCGGGCCCTGCGGTGTACCGGGAGTTGCCGCCGCGGCCCCGCGGCCCTAGCTCCGAGTGGGTCTGCGCCGAGACGGACAGGACCTTGGGCTCGCCCAAAAGGTGGAGCGAGTAGTCCAACACGTGGACTCCGATGTCAGCCAGTGGACCGCCGCCGGCCAGTTCCGGATTGGTGAACCAGCTGCCCAGGGTCGGGATGCCGGCGCGGCGCAGCCAGGAGCCCTTGGCGTAGTACGGACGTCCGAGTCCGCCGTCGTCGATGATGCTCTTGAGTTTTTGAATGTCGCCACGGCGGCGGTGGTTGAACGCAACGTCCAGGACCCGGCCGGCCTTCCGGGCCGCCTCGACCATGGCGCGTCCTTCGTCGCCGTTGCGTGCCAGTGGCTTTTCGCTCAGTACGTGCAGTCCACGCTCCAGGGCCGCTATGGAAATCGGAGCGTGCAGGAAGGTCGGAACGGCCACGCTGATCGCATCCAAACCTTCCAGCCCGATCATGTCTTCCCAGCGTGCGAAAGCATGCGGAATGCCGTATTCCTGCTTCATCTGGGCTAGGAGGTCTTCTTCCATCCCGGCGACGGCGACGATATCCACGCCTTCGATGGCGCTGTAAGCCTTAAGGTGCTGTTGGCCAGCCCATCCGATGCCCACAACGCCCACTTTGAGGCGTGCTGACGTTGCTTGTTGCTGAATGCCCACGGTATTCCTGTCTTTTCGCGTATTCCGGGTTGGGGCCAATAAATACGCTTTCATGGGCCTCCGAACAGCGTCAATCAGTTAAGCGCTTCGACTTTTCGCCGTTTCCGGATTGGGGCATGCTACGAGCCTCCATGGCTGGGCATGCGCCTAGACTGAGGGGCGGAAAAGGAGTCGCCATGGCCAAGAAACCGACAATCTACGACGTCGCCGAGCGCGCCGCCGTCTCGATTGCAACGGTATCGCTCTCCTTCACCCAGCCGCACCGGGTGCGCGAATCCACCAGGACATTGGTGATGGAGGCTGCGCACGAACTCGGTTACCTTCCAAGTGCCAGCGCGAGGGGCCTGGCCCGGGGAAAACGGGAGCAATCGGCCTTTTCTCCTACGACTACTTCAACCGGTCCGGCGCTGGCGCGGCCCGCGTCCCCGGCGATGCGGACGCTCTCCTGCCCCGTGATCTGTTCTCCGACGACGCCAACGGGGAGTTTCGGCTCTTCCCGCTGTATCACGACGAGGTGCAGCGGGGCGTCGAAATGGAATGCCGCAGGCGGGGCTTCGTTCTCATGGTCGGAGAGGGTGGTGGCGGCAGATCCGAGGCGGACATCAACGACATTGCCGGCCGTGTGGACGGCCTTGCGGTGTTCCCCAATACTTTTCCGGTCGAGGTCCTGCGGCGGATCGCGGAACGGATTCCGGTAGTGGAGCTTGCCGATCCACCGGAGGAGACCGGGCTGAACCGCGTCTCGGTGGAGAACACCGAAGGCATGCGGGTCCTCACGAACCATTTGATCCAGCACCACGGACACCGCGCCATCACTTTTGTGGGCCCGTCCGGCTCTCCGGACCGTGAACAGCGCTTCGCCGGATACCTCCTGGCCATGGCAGAGGCGGGGTTGGACACCCAAACGCTGCCGGCACCGGGGCGGGACGCGAACGGCACGTTGGGCGCCGGGGTGGACCTGGCTGCGGACTCGGACGCGACTATCCATGGGCTGTTATCGGGCGCCGCACTTCCTGAAGCACTTGTCTGTTCCGTCGATGCCGAGGCACTCCTGTATCTGGATGCCCTGGAACGGGCCGGAGTGGAAGTGCCGGGACAGATTGCGGTCACGGGTTTCGATGGATTGGCGGCGGGCCGGGTCAATCGCCCCACGCTCACCACCGTCCGACAGCCCATGATCGCCCTGGGGCGTGCCGCCGCCAGCATCCTCATCCACCAGATCGCCAATCCCGGATCCGAGCCGGTGTCCAAAGAGCTACCCGTGGAGCTTGTAGTGCGGGAAAGCTGCGGCTGCGGCTGAACTACGAAAGCAACGTTGCCGCTGGGCGACGCCCCCTTTAACGGAACGCGCCCCCGCTGCTCGAACCGCAGCGGGGGCGCATTTCTTAGGCGTTCGCGATCAGTCCCAGTTCGGCCTTCGAGGCCAGGGAGGGGTGCTTCGGGAAGACCCGGACGGTGTAGCCGAACGATCCGGAGCGGTTGATCAGGATGGACCCGGTGAACAGGTGGCGCCCGTTGCCGAGGTCCTCCGTTTCGGTCAGCTCGACCAGAGCAACATCCTCCAGCTCGTCCCCGTCCTGAGCCCTGCCATACGCCACTTCAACCGACACGTCCTCGGGCGTGAGTTCGTGGAGGGCGATGTAGGCGTTGACCTGGAGGGTGTCGCCGATCTGGGGTTCTTCGGAGACGCCGATGGAATCGACGTGTTCCACGATCAGCTGCGGCCAGGCGTTGCGGACCTTGGTGGTCCACGCCGCGAGTTCCTTCGCTTCCTTGAACGACGCCGTTCCCGCTTGCCTGCCGGCCACAGCTGCCGGGCGGTAGAGGGTGTTGACGTAGTCCTGCAGCATCCGGTCCGCCGAGACTGCCGGGCCGAGGTGGGCCAGGGTGTGCTTGATCATGGACACCCAGTGCGTCGGCACGGCTTCCGGGCCCGACTGCGAGGGCCCGGCCGCGCCGGCGTCCGCGGAGACCGTGGAGCCGTAGAAGCGCGGCGCCACCTGGGTCTCCAGGAGCTCGTAGAGCGCGGCGGCTTCGATGTCATCGCGTTCGGTCGGTGACGCGTCGTTGTTCGCGGTCGGGATCGCCCAGCCGTTCTCGCCGTCGTACATCTCATCCCACCAGCCGTCCAGCACCGAGAGGTTCAGGGAGCCGTTGATCGCCGCCTTCATCCCGGACGTGCCGCAGGCCTCCAGGGGCCGCAGCGGGTTGTTCAGCCACACGTCGCAGCCCGGGAACAGGGTCCGGGCCATGGCGATGTCGTAGTTGGGCAGGAACACGATCCGGTGCCTCACGGCGGGGTCGTCGGTGAACTTCACCAGGTCCTGGATCATCTTCTTGCCGGCGTCATCGGCCGGGTGGGACTTGCCGGCGATGACCAGCTGGATGGGGTGCTTCGGGTGCAGCAGCAGCGCCTTGAGGCGGGCCGGGTCCCGGAGCATGAGGGTCAGGCGCTTGTAGGTGGGCACGCGCCGGGCGAAACCGATCGTGAGCACGTCCGGGTCCAGCACGGTGTCCGTCCAGCCCAGCTCCGCATCGGCCGCCCCGCGCTTCTTCCATGAAGATCGCAGGCGCTTGCGCACGTCATCAACCAAGGCGGAACGCAACTCGCCTCGCAGGGCCCAAAGCTCGGCATCGCTTACGTCGTAGATCTTGTCCCAGCCCGTGGCATCCACGTCGGTGCTGCCGAAGTACTTTGCGGCGAGCCGGCTCATCTTGGGATCGATCCAGGTGGGTACGTGGACGCCGTTGGTGACGGAGGTGATGGGGATTTCGGAGTGGTCGAAGCCCGGCCAGAGCCCGGAGAACATCTCGCGGGAGACCACGCCGTGGAGTTTGGCCACGCCGTTGGCCCGCTGCGCCAGGCGCAGGCCCATGACGGCCATGTTGAAGACCGCGGGGTTGCCGCCGTCGTAGTTTTCCCGGCCCAGGTCCAGGACTTTCTCCACCGGGACGTCCGGGGCCAGGCCGGCGTCGAAGAAGTGCCTGATCTGCACGGCCTCGAAACGGTCGATGCCGGCCGGGACGGGGGTGTGGGTGGTGAACACCGTGGACGCGCGTCCGGCGGCGAGGGCCTCGGACCAGCTCAGCGGGGCTTCGGCGGACATGAGTTCCTGGATGCGTTCGATGCCCAGGAACCCGGCGTGGCCTTCGTTGGTGTGGAACACTTCCGGGGCCGGGGTGCCGGTGAGGCGCTGGTAGACGCGCAGGGCCTTCACCCCGCCCATGCCCAGCAGCAGTTCCTGCTGCAGGCGGTGGTCACCGCCGCCGCCGTAGAGCCGGTCCGTGATCCCGCGCGCGGCATCGTCGTTGGCCGGGACGTTCGAGTCCAGCAGCAGCAGCGGAACCCGCCCGACGTCGGCACGCCAGATGTGCGCCCGCAGCGTCCGGTCACCCGGCAGCGGAAGCGTGACCAGAGCCGGCGAACCGTCTTCCTCACGCAGCAGTGTCAGGGGCAGCCCGTCCGGGTCCAGGACCGGGTAGGTCTCCTGCTGCCAGGCGTCCCGGGAGAGGGACTGCTTGAAGTAGCCCGCCTGATACAGCAGCCCGACGCCGATCAGCGGCACGCCCAGGTCCGAAGCGGCCTTCAGGTGGTCCCCGGCCAGGATCCCCAGGCCGCCGGAATACTGCGGAAGCACCTCGGTGATCCCGAACTCGGGCGAGAAATACGCGATGCACGCCGGAGCATCCGGACCCAGGCCCTGGTACCAGCGCGGCTCACTCAGATACCGGTCCAGATCCACCGCCGCCTGCTGCACGCGCTCGACGACGGCGCCATCCGCGGCAAGGTCCTGCAGTTCCTCGCGGCTGACCAGGCCCAGGAAAGTCATAGGGTCATGCTCGCTTTGTTCCCAGGCTTCGGCGTTCAGCGCGGAGAACAGTTCACGCGTCGGCAAATGCCATGACCAACGCAAGTTCTTCGCCAATCGGGCGAGCGGGGCTATAGCTTCCGGCAGAACCGTTCGTACCGTGAACCGTCGAATCGCTTTCACTTCCGGCCACCTTCGAACGCGGACAGCGCCGGTTTGGTCGACGTTTTCATGCGGTGTACCTCCAAGAGGTTGTTGTGATGATTGGGGAGATGTTGGCTAGGGGTGGGACCACCGCGGGGCCAGGTGGGGAGGCCTTTGCGGGCACAACCGGCACAGGGCAAGCGCTTACATGCTTGGGACGGGCATCATTGGCCCCTCCTGCGCCCGGTCCCGGAACTCAGAAGCAGGCAGCGGTCTCCAGGTTCCGTCCATGCACTATTCCCGGGGCTTTACGATCCGGGAACAAGTCGACGCGGCTACTCGTGGATCCGCGCAGGAAGCCGGCGAATTCCCGTTCCGGTTTGCGTGACATCGACCGCATCGTCAATTCGGAGGATTGGTACCGAATGATTCCAAGCACGACTTACTTCCTTAGTCTCCGGGAACACTGATCGGTGACCATCCCCCAAGTTGTATCCGGAGGAATTTCATCGCCGTTCGTCGACGCGCCTTGTCGACGCGGGTCGATGGCTCGACAGTAGTTGGCGGCGCGACGGTGTGTCAAATGTCACAATCACGTGCGATAGGAGCGCGTAATGAATGCCTCGAATTGACGGACTGCACCAGAACGGCGAGGCGATTCTACGGCTGGGTGGTCCGTGCCACAGCGGTGCTTCCGCGCAGCGTCAGCACCGGTTCAGCGAGCCACTGCACGGCATCCGCGCCGTCACTCTTGAGGCGCCGGGTAAGGAATTGTGCTGCCTCACGACCCATGACGCTCGGTTCGGCGGACGCCGTCGTAAGGGCCGGCATGAAGCGCTCCGCTGAGCCGGCACTGGTGTTGATCGCGACAACGGAGAGGTACTCCGGGACTTGCCAACCGTGGGCCGCAGCGGCACCCAGAAGCCCTGCGGTAGCCGCTTCATTGATCATCACGAGTCCGGTTGTTTCCGGAGATTCTTCCAGGATCTGACCGAACACCTCGCGACCACCGGCAAGCGAGCTCGCGGTTGGGAAAAGCCGCGCAGTGATCCCGTGCCGCGACGCGGCAGCTGCCACGGCGTCCCAGGACCGGACCATCGGGCCGTATCCGGTGTCCAGGGACTCACGCGAGTGCGTGACAAGGCCGATTTCCCTGTGCCCCAAGCTGACGAGGTGCGACACTGCCAGCTCCCCCATGGCTTCGAAATCTGCGTCCACGAACGTCAGGCCATCAGCATCCGTTGGCCGTCCGATCGTGACGAATGGAACACCCGTTTCCAAAAGGACTGGAATCCGTTCGTCGAATGACCTGACTTCCATGAGGAGGATTCCATCTACGAGGCCTTGGGCCACGATCCGCTGCATCTCGCCCAGGTCGTCGGGGTCCATTGGCCACAGAAGGAGATGGTATCCGTCAGCGCGCGCTTGCTCCGCGGCACCTTGGACGTACTCGAATTCCGTGGTGTTCATGCCTTGCTCCCCGACCGGAAAAATCAAGGAGACGATGCCGGTCCGTTTGCCGGCCAAACCCTGGGCGAGCAGGTTCGGCGTATAGCCAAGGTCGGACATGGCCTGCAGGATGCGCTCCCGCGTTTCGGGCGCAATCGGCCGGACACCACTGAGCGCATAGGACACAGTGCTCCTGGAAACGCCGGCTACCCGCGCAACATCGGCCATAGTTACCAAGGAGTATCCCCCTGCATTGTCGGTGGCTGCTCGGCGGTGGGATCGCGATTGACCGCAATCCGCCGGACGGTAATGCCTCATAGTAAACCGTAATCGGTTGGCAAAGTGGTGAAGGCATGCTGAGCCCACTGTTTCATACACTCACCAGCTAAGCGAGGGTGCGGCAAGGGGATGCCTCACACCACAAAAAGGGGAATCACCCGCTGGGTGGACCCCTTCTCACAAAAATGAGGCCCTGCCCGGAACATGAACCTAGTCCACGTTCCAAGCAAGGCCTCCATGGTGGAGCTGAGGGGACTCGAACCCCTGACCCCCTGCATGCCATGCAGGTGCGCTACCAGCTGCGCCACAGCCCCATATCCTTGCTGCTTCACGAGCCGTGAACTGGCTGGAAATCTCCTCCAGTTTTCGGATTCCTCCGAAGCAACTCAAATATCTTAGAACAGCATTTCCGAAAATTCCAAATCGGGCATATTCAGTTGGTTGGTGCCTTAACGCCTAGGATTCCTCGACGGCGGGAGCCTTCGCCGAGGCGTCGTCACCGAGTTCCAGATCCACTACCGGGCAGTCTTTCCACAGGCGTTCCAGGGCGTAGAAGACCCTGTCCTCGGAGTGCTGGACGTGCACCACGATGTCGGCGTAGTCCAACAGGACCCAGCGGCCTTCGGAACGTCCTTCGCGGCGGACCGGGCGCAGATCCTGCTTGAGCAGCTCCTCCTCGATGCCGTCCACGATGGCGTTGACCTGGCGCTCGGTTGGAGCCGAGGCGATCAGGAAGACGTCGGTCAGGGCCAGACGTTCGCTGACGTCCAAGGCGATGATGTCCTCGGCCAGCTTGTCCGCTGCCGCGCGGGCGGCGTGGCGGGCCAAGAGGACGGATTGTTCATGTGCAGTCACGGGACTCCTTGTATGCGGCTTCAAGAATGAACGAAGCCTGTTTGGTGGCAAAAGCCGTTGTTGTCAGCGGGAAAGTCCGCTGGTGATCATGATGATGCCCGCAATCAGGGCGATGACTCCGATGCCGACGAGTCCGAGGACCAGTAGCCGGGTACGCTGGGCGCGCCCGAGTCCCGCCGTCGCGGCGTCGAGCGGTTCAAGTCCGTAAGCCGAACTTGCTGAAATGGGCGGATGTTCGGCCGCTTCCGCAAATGCCTCGCCATCCGATGCTGAGTCCGACGCCGGGCGTCGACCCGCCGCTTTCGCAGCGGCCTCCGCCCGCGCCAGCACTCCTGCGCGGCCGCGCATGCTGCGGGACTTGGCCGACGCCGACTGCCCGGGCTTCAGTTTCGGCGCAGGTGAGGTCACGAGAGGAACAAAGGTGGTGCCGGGCGGCTTCATGACGGGACGCTCGAGTCCCGGAACCTTCACGAATTCCAGGGGCGTCACCATGGCCAGGTTGCTGGCCACGGAAGGTTCAACGCGGACCGGACCTGAAGGACGGCTGTTCTGCTCGGCAAGTTTCTGCTTCGCCATGGCCCTCTTGTTGAGGATAGCCTCGCGTTCAGCCTGGGCGATTTGTTCGGCCAGCGCCTCTGGGTCCGCTGGATCGACGTCGGTACCGGGAACCCCGGGTTCAGCGGCCGGGACTTTCTGCACCGCTGATTCCATTGCCGCGATGTGCTCAAGCTTGTTGGACTGATTGTTCGCTTGGGCGGCCAAGAGCTCGCGGGCCATCAAGGCCTGCTCCACGGTCATCTCGGGCGCACCGGGGGGTGGGCCTGCCGTGACCCGGACACCGCCGCCAGGCGATACGCCCGGGCGATCAGGGCCGGACTGCTGCCTGCCGGGAGCCTGGACGGGGACACTGGACGTCCTCGGCCCGGATCCGGGTGCAGGAACAACGGGGATCGCCGAGGTGCCCGGGGCAACTTCTTCCTGCAATTGCTGCAGGCGCAACTGGCGGCGCGTGGGCGGACCGCCGCGGGAAAGCTGCTGCTCCTTATCCGCGAGTTCCTTGATGGCGCGGAGTGCGGCGCGGTCGCGTGCACGGGCCTGCGAAGAACGTTCCGAGGCGGGTTTGGCGTCCAGCGGAGCATCGGCCACCCGGCGCACCCGATTGACCGAAGCGCCACCGGACGCGTGGTCGGCGTCGTCGGAGGTAACGGCCTCGGCTACCGCGGGACGTGCGCCGGTTTCTTCCACGCGTGCGTCCCGGGCTCGTCGAAGCTCGCGCCGGCTAGGGATGGGGGGCTGTTCCTGGCTCATTCAAAACTCACTCGGTACGGGCTTGGTGGTCTGATCCGGTCATAGCATGCAGGGGCTCCCCCATGCCGGGTTTGCCCGAGTACAGCTTGTATTTGGCGATGTACTGCACTACTCCATCAGGCACGAGGTACCAGACCGGATTGCCTGCACCCACGCGGGCGCGGCAGTCCGTCGAGGAAATCGCCATGGCAGGCACTTCCAACAGACTGACGTCCTCCCTGCCCATGCCGTCAAGAACATGACCGGGCCGGGTGACACCGACAAAGTGCGCCAGGGTCCAAAGCTCGTCGACATCTTTCCAGGACAGGATCTGCGCGAGGGCGTCAGCGCCCGTGATGAAGAACAAGTCCGCGTCCGGCCGCTGGGTCCGGAGATCCCGCAGGGTATCGATGGTGAACGTGGGACCGGGGCGGTCCACATCCACGCGGCTCACCGTGAAATTGGGGTTGGAAGCCGTGGCAATGACCGTCATCAAGTATCGGTGCTCGGCTTGACTGACCTGCTTGTGCGATTTCTGCCACGGCTCGCCGGTGGGCACGAATACCACCTCGTCCAAGCGGAACTTGGCGGCAACCTCACTGGCAGCAACCAAGTGGCCGTGGTGAATGGGATCGAAGGTTCCACCCATCACGCCCAAGCGAAGTCGGCGCCCCGTTTCCTCGAAGGGTTTTGCGGCGGAAATGTTAGTGACCCAGCCCTGGGTGCTTGGCCGGGTGCTGGCGGTGCGGATCCGAGTGCTCTTCGACGGCGTCGTGACGGTTGCCAAGGTTCGTGTAGGAGACCGCCACGAACATCAGGACCAGGAGGATGGAGAAGATGGTGATGCCGAAGACGATAGGAGGAGCCCACAACGGCGCCGGCGCCTCGCTCTCGCCCCCTTGAGCGAGAATGGAAATGGCGATCTGCTGAAACTGCATTTTCTCCCCTAGCGGTTCAAAGGATTTCGACGGCGGATCCTCCCACCGTTCAAGACTTCTGTTCTATGTTACAGCGTCGCTAGCCGCGGACCTGGCCTTCACCCTGGACAATCCACTTCGTGGTGGTCAGCTCAGTGAGGCCCATGGGACCGCGTGCGTGCAGCTTCTGGGTGGAAATTCCCACCTCGGCACCAAGGCCGAGCTCGCCCCCGTCGGTGAAACGCGTGGAAGCGTTCACGATGACCGCCGCAGAATCGATGTCCGCAATGAACTTCTCCGCGTTCGCCAGATTGTTCGTCAGGATGGCCTCAGTGTGGCCGGTCGACCATTTGCGGATGTGCGCGACTGCCTCGTCGAGGTTGTCCACCATGGCAACTGCGAGGTCGAGGTCCATGTATTCCGTGGCCCAATCGACGTCGTCGGCGGGGACTGTGTCCACGGAGCCGGACAGCGCCGCTTGAATCCGGGAGTCGACGTGCAGCGTGACCCCGGCCGAGCGCAAGGCAGCGGCGACGGCGGGCAGCACTGTGGACTTCGAGTGCACCAGGAGAGTCTCCACGGTATTGCAAACGCTGGGGCGCTGGGTCTTGGCGTTGAGCAGAATATCGACAGCCATCTCTTCGCTGGCGGACTCGTCGATGAAGATGTGCACATTGCCTTCGCCGGTCTCAATGACCGGCACGGATGAGTTGTTCACCACAGTCTGAATCAGGTCGCGTCCACCGCGGGGAATCAGCACGTCCACCCGGCCGCGCGCACGCATCAGGACGTTCGCGCCTTCGCGGCCGAATTGGTCCACGCTCTGGACGGCGTCGGCCGGCAGCCCGACGGATTCCAGCGCATCGCGGAGGATGGTCACCAAGGCTGCGTTGGTGTGGGCAGCGGCAGATCCACCGCGCAGGATCACTGCATTGCCGCTCTTCAAGCCAAGTCCGGCGATATCGACCGTGACGTTGGGGCGGGCCTCATAGATCGCTGCGACGACTCCCATGGGCACATTGACTTGGCGCAAGCGCAGTCCGTTGGGGAGGGTCTGGCCCCGGACGACGTTTCCCACGGGATCCGGCAGGCCCGCCAGGTTTTCAAGGGCCGCCACAAGGCCGTCGATGCGGGGAGGTGTCAGGGTCAGGCGGTCCAGCATGGCAGCGGAGGTTCCGTTGTTGCGGCCGGACTCAACATCCTTCGCGTTGGCCGCGAGGATGGACCCCTGCTTTTCCCGGAGCGCTGCGCCAATAGCGTGCAGGGCGCGGTCCTTCCAGGCGCGGTTCGCCTGGGCCATGTGCCGCGCGGCCTGCCGTGAGCGGTCCGCGATCGAATGCACGGCCGCCTCCACTTGCTCGGGGGTGAGCGGCGCGTTTCCCGTCTCCGGAGTTTCCGGCACCTGGGCGGCATTGCCGGCAGCCAGTGCGTCAGTCATCACAGGAGAATCAGGGGTAAGGGCCTCAGTCATTCTCCAAGTTTAGTGGAGCGGGCCTGCTGGACCAGCACGAGGTCGTCAACATGAACAACTACGCGGTCATATCCGCGTCCAAGGTCCTTGGCGAGTTCCTTGGTGGAACGGCCAAGCATGCGGGGAAGCTCTTCCGCGGAGTAGTTCACCAATCCCCTGGCAATCACAGTCCCTTCGACAGAAACCATCTCCACGGGATCGCCAGGCTCGAAGTCTCCCTGCACCGACGATATTCCGGCGGGCAACAGCGAGGTGTGGCGGTCGCGCACGGCCTTGACGGCGCCGTCGTCGAGCACCAAACGGCCCCGGACCGAAGCGAGGTGGGCCAGCCAGAGCAGCCGGACGGGTTTGCGGTTGCCGTTGATGGCGAACCACGTGCCGACGTCCTCGCCTGCCAGTGCGGCGGCGGCATTGGCCGTGGAGGTGACGAGGGCGTGGATGCCGGAGCCTGCGGCGATCGACGCAGCCTCCACCTTGGTGGTCATGCCTCCGGTTCCGACGCCGGCTTTACCGGCCTTACCGATGGTCACGTCGACGAGGTCAGCGGGACCGGTGACGAGCGGAATGCGCTTGGCACCCAATGACGGCGGACCATCGTACAAAGCGTCGACGTCGGAAAGCAGGACCAGTGCATCCGCCCGGACAAGGTGGGCCACCAAAGCGGCCAGACGATCGTTGTCGCCAAAACGGATTTCGTGCGTTGCCACGGTGTCGTTTTCGTTCACGACGGGCACGACGCCGAGGTTCAGCAAACGGTCCAGCGCCCGGTATGCGTTGCTGTGCTGGGTGCGCCGCATCAAGTCATCCGCCGTCAAGAGGACCTGGCTGACGGTGACCCCGTGAGCGGCAAAAGCCTGCGAATAGCGCGCCATCAAGAGCCCTTGGCCGACACTGGCCGCAGCCTGCTGTGTGGCGAGGTCCTTGGGACGCTTGGCGAGGCCGAGCGGCGCGAGACCCGCCGCGATGGCACCGGAAGAGACCAGGATGATCTCCGTCCCGGAATTGCGCTTCTCAGCCAGGGCGTGGACGAGTGCCGTCAGCGCTTTCTCCGAGATGCCGCCTTTGATGCTGGTCAGCGAAGACGAACCCACTTTGACGACGATCCGCTTGGCGCCGGCCAGTGCCTGGCGTTCGGCGGAGTCGTCGCCTTCGGTGACTTCAGCGATGCGGGCCGTGCTAGTCGTCATTTTCGGCTACCAGGCCGCTTTCCTTCAGGGGCTTGGGTAGACGACGTCCGCTGACGGACTCAGTCCAGATGCCCGCCTTCCGCTCGGCTTCGAGCTCGGCGCGTGCTGCAGCCTTGGCTTCGCGTCGTTCGAGCTGCTCGTCGCGCTTCTGCGAACGGGTGGGGCGGTCGCCGATGTCGGCAACACGGATGTCCGTGCCTCGAGGCGTCGCCAGGAGTTCGGCGCCCGCCATCATGGTGGGCTCCCAGTCGAAGACGACGCCGTCCTCTTCGCCGATCACCACGGTGTCACCCGGAACGGCACCCATCTTGAACAACTCGTTTTCGATGCCGAGCTTGGCCAGGCGATCGGCCAGGTAGCCAATGGCTTCCTCGTTGGTGAAGTCGGTCTGCTTGACCCAACGGACCGGCTTCTCCCCCAGCACGCGGAAGAGCGGCTCGAGGTTCTTTTCCTCGCGGCGGATCTTGAAGCCGGACTCGTTGACGGCGCGGGGGCGCAGGACGGGCGCCGCGACCTTGGGAGGCGCGGTGGCAACGGCTTTGCGCGCGGCCATGACGATCTCGCCCATGGCGAAGCTCAGTTGGCGCAGGCCTTCGTGGCTCGTAGCGGAGACTTCGAAGACGCGGTAGCCGCGCTGTTCCAGTTCGGGACGGACGAACTCGGCCATGTCCCGACCGTCTGGCAGGTCGACCTTGTTCAGGACAACAAGTTTGGGGCGTTCGTTCAGGGGGACAACTTCGCCGTCAACGCCGGCGTAGCTCATGTCCACCGCGTACTTGTCCAGCTCTTGCTCGATGATCGCAAGATCCGAGAGCGGGTCCCGGTCCGCTTCCAAGGTTCCGCAGTCCAGGACGTGCACCAGCGCGGCACAACGCTCCACGTGGCGCAGGAAGTTGTGGCCCAGGCCCTTGCCCTCGCTCGCCCCTTCGATCAATCCGGGAACGTCTGCAATGGTGAACCGGACCTCACCGGCCTGGACCACGCCAAGGTTGGGGATCAGGGTAGTGAACGGGTAGTCGGCGATCTTGGGCCGCGCAGCTGACATCGCCGCGACAAGGCTGGACTTGCCCGCAGAGGGGAAGCCAACCAGCGCGATGTCCGCGATGGACTTCAATTCCAGGACGATGTCGCTGGAGTCGCCTTCAGTGCCGAGGAGGGCAAAACCGGGAGCCCTGCGCTTCTGCGAAGACAACGAAGAATTACCAAGGCCGCCCAGGCCACCTGCAGCGGCGATGAACTCGGTGCCTTCACCTACAAGGTCAGCAAGGACAACGCCGTCCTTGGTCTTGACCACAGTGCCGTCCGGGACGGGAAGCACGAGGGTTTCACCGTTCTTGCCGCCGCGCCAGTCACCCATGCCGGGGCCACCGTTGGTTGCGTGGCGGTGCGGTGCGTGGTGGTAATCAAGCAAAGTGGTGGTCTGGGCATCAACGCGCAAGATGACGTCGCCGCCGTTACCGCCGTTGCCGCCGTCGGGTCCGCCCAGGGGCTTGAACTTCTCGCGCTTAACAGAGACACAGCCGTGGCCGCCTGTTCCGCCGGATACGTGAAGTACTACCCGGTCTACGAAGGTCGCCACGTGTTTCTCCTCTAACTGGAAATTACTGCTTGAAGTGCGTGTTGCGGGCTGACGCGCCGCCGCCCGCACTAGTAAATTCTAGTGCGGTTAAAAAGACAGGTGGAGCGGGCCATACGGCCCGCTCCACCCGTTCAGAACGTGTTATTACTCTGCAGCTGCAGCAGCAACGATGTTCACTACGCGACGGCCGCGGCGAGTTCCGAACTCAACCGCACCTGCCTGCAGGGCGAACAGGGTGTCGTCGCCACCGCGGCCGACACCGGCGCCCGGGTGGAAGTGGGTGCCGCGCTGGCGGACGATGATCTCGCCTGCGGAAACGACCTGGCCACCGAAGCGCTTTACGCCGAGGTACTGGGCGTTGGAGTCACGACCGTTGCGAGTGGAGCTCGCGCCTTTTTTATGTGCCATTTGAAATGCCTGCCTTTAAATTCTGGGGAATCTGTTGAAAACCTGAACAGCAACCAGTGGTTACTTGATACCGGTGATCTTGATCTTGGTGAGTTCTTGACGGTGACCCTGGCGCTTCTTGTAGCCGGTCTTGTTCTTGAACTTCTGGATGACGATCTTCGGACCACGGAGGTCTTCGAGGATCTCAGCCGTAACCTTGACCTTGGCCAGATCCGCAGCAGCGGAGGTGACCTTGTCACCGTCCACCAGGAGCAGTGCGGGCAGCTCAAGGGTGCTGCCGGCTCCACCGGGGACGCGGTTCAGGGTTACGTAGTCTCCAACGGAAACCTTTTCTTGGCGGCCGCCTGCGCGGACAATCGCGTACACCACTTGGGCACTCACTTCTCTCGACGTTTATTACTAAATTTGCGTGCGGAACCCCGATCCGAAAACGGGCCTGGTTCACGCTGTGCCTCAACGCCGTGGACTCCGGTACGGAATCCATGAGTCATCCCTCGAATAGTTCCAAATGGAAGGTAAGTTCCAAATGAACGGTTTCTAGGGGCATAACCCAAGTGTTGGCGTAAGCACCGAAGATCTAGATTACGCTAGTTTCGCCTTCGGCTGCAAATGAGGCCAGGTCCGGAGGCTGCCACGTGATGGCTGCCACAGACTGGCTATGTCGCCATCCGGTACCGTGCCCGTCCACCTTACCCTGCCTGCGGGGAAAAGCTCGGATCCTGACGCCGACACGCAGCAGCGCCCGCCGGAACAGGCGCTTCATCCGGCGCTTCCGCGCCAGGAACCGGGATCAGCCGTGCAACCTTGGAGCATCGAAGAACGCCGTTTCATACCGGCAGGATTGGGTGAAAGCCTCCATCATTGCCGTGCGCTCCCCTGGCGACGCGGCCTGCGCAGCGGCATCCGTGATGTCGATCGCCTTGCGGGTGGCCTCGGCGAATGCTTCGTCGGCGTACGTGCGCAGCCAGTCCGCGTAAGGGTGCTCGTCCGACGCTCCCGCCTGAATATAGCCAAGGTGGAGCTGCTGTCCCACTTCGGCGTACAACCAGTAGCAGGGAAGCACGGCGGCCAGCAGGACTGCATAGCTGCCCGACGCCGACGCGGCCAGCAAGTGGTCCACGTAGGCCTTGGTGACTGGACCCAGTTCTCCGCTTACCTGGCGTCCGCTGAGCCAATTCCGGTGCAGCTCGGACTCGACTTCAAGGCACATCTGCGAACCGCGGGCCCAGAACAGCTGTTCGGTTTCGCTGGGCGCGAGGGCGCTTGCCCGCGCCAGGACCCGGGAATAGCCGTTGAGGTAGATCGCATCCTGCGAGAGGTAATAGCTGAACTGCGCTTCGCTGAGGCCGCCGGTTTGCAAATGCCGGATGAAGTCCAGGCCATAAATGGCCGCGAGTTCCGTTTGGGCGGCGTCCCACATCCGGACGGCAAAGTCCCCCGGATGAAGGTCCTGCTGGAGCGCGTGGAAATGATGGATCGGCCCATTGCCCTTCCCCACTTCCAGCACCTCGGACTGGGTCAGCGCCCCCTGAAGCCAGGGCTTGACTACGCGCAAGGCAGACTCCCAATCGCCGAGCCGTGCCTTGGCCGTCGCCATGGCCGACGACAGGGAACATCCCGTGCCATGGCTGTTGCGGGTCTCCACGCGTTGACCGGCGAATTCCACCACGTCCTGGCTCAGGACTCCTTCGGTGTTGACCAGGGCGTCGGGGCAGCCCTCTCCCTGCAGATGGCCGCCCTTCACCAGGACGGTGTTTCCGCAGGCTGCAGCCAGGCGTTTGCCTTGCTCCAACGCTGATGCCCAGTCAATGGCAACAGGCTCGCCAAGCAGCATGGCCAATTCAGGAAGGTTGGGGGTCACCAGGTCAGCGAGGGGCAGAAGTTCCCGCAGCGCGGTTTCAGCGGACTCCGCCAGGAGCCGGTCGCCACTGGTCGCGATCATCACCGGATCCAGCACGACGACGGCGGGGCGCGCCTCGCCGAGCCAGCGACGGACTTCGTGGATGACGGCCGCGTCCCCGAGCATGCCGATTTTGACCGCATCGACGGTGATGTCGTCGCTAATCGCATCCAATTGCTGGCGCAGGAATTCCACGGGAGGCACATGGACGGCCGTGACGCCCTGCGTATTTTGTACCGTGAGCGCCGTGATCACGGCCATGCCATAGCCTCCGTTGGCCGCAATGCTCTTGAGGTCTGCCTGGATCCCGGCACCACCCGAAGGATCCGAGCCGGCAATGCTGAGGACCCTCGGGATAGCTCGCTGGATGGCCTTGAGCGGGTAGACGGCTGATTGCGCTGAAACAGTCATGCAAGACATCCCTTCGCCGGTGCTAACCGGACAGGTTCAACGGGTCTGGTCTCAGCCGGCTTGGTGCGCGGCACCCCGTGTCAGTCCCCTAGCTTAACCCGGATCACGCCTCGCCCGCTGAAATCGCCCTTTGCAACCGGATTCTCGGAGTCCGGTGAATTGGCCGGCAACGCCGAAGCCCCGGTGGTTTCCACAGGAGCGGAAACGGCCGGGGCTTCGGGCAGGAAACTGCGGTTAGAGTTCGGACTTGGGCACGCCGACCCCGAGGATGATCGGTTCCGCTGCCGCCGTCGACTTGGCTGGAGCAGCGTCCGTCGCCTTGGCCTCGTGCGCTGCCCCACCGGAGGCGGCCGCGGCAACCTCGTGGTGCTCAACGTTGGTGGCGTTGGCGGCACCCTGGGCCCGGCTGGCGCTGCGGTTGCGACGGCCTCGGCGTCCGCGCGAACCCGCTTCCGGGGATTCTCCGCTTGCAACGGCCGCGGGGGTCCCCGCGGGCGCTTCCTCGGCCTCAGTTGCCGTCGTCGCAGTGTCGGGAGCTTCTCCGAGGCCCGCGAATGCCTGTGCCAAGAGGTCCAGGCTCATGGCAGGTGCACCACTCGCTGGCTCCTCTTCGTGGTGGACGAAGGGCAACGCAACTTCCTCGCCGCCGAATCGCAGCACAGGCTTCGAACGTTCCTCGCTACTCGAAGCAGCAGCAGGAGCCTGGGCCGGGGGTGCCTGGACCGGGGTTGCTTCTGCTACGTGCCCGTCGGCGAGCAATTCCGCCGTGTGGTGGAGCTCGTCGTCGTGCAGGTGGGCTGCGTGGGCTGCCGCCGCGATGGTGGCAAGGGCTGCGCGGGTGGCCGCCTGGCGGTTCGGATCGGTGGATTCCACGCTGTGGACCGGCACAGGTGGGGTGATCGGGAGTTCGGCAGTTCCCTGACCGGTGCCCCTGCCGCGGCGACGCTTGCGCTGCTCGGGGCGGACGGTCGGCTGTGACTCCGTGCGTGGGTGGTGGTGTTCAGCTGCCACCACGTTGGCCCGACGGTGCTCCACAGGCTCGTCGTGCGTGACGATTCCCCGACCGGCGCAGGTTTCGCACTGCTCGCCGAAGACTTCCAGCAGGCCCGTGCCCATGCGCTTGCGCGTCATCTGGACCAAGCCAAGGGACGTCACTTCGGCGACCTGGTGCTTGGTGCGGTCCCGGCCGAGGCACTCGACCAAGCGGCGCAATACGAGATCGCGGTTGGATTCCAGGACCATGTCGATGAAGTCGATGACGATGATTCCGCCGATGTCGCGCAAGCGCAGCTGACGGACCACTTCCTCGGCAGCCTCAAGGTTGTTCTTGGTGACGGTTTCCTCGAGGTTGCCACCGCTGCCGGTGAACTTCCCGGTGTTGACGTCAACAACCGTCATGGCCTCGGTGCGGTCGATGACGAGCGAACCACCGGAGGGCAGGAAGACCTTGCGCTCCAATGCCTTGTGGATCTGTTCGTCAACGCGCCATGCCGAGAAGATGTCCTGATCCGAGGTCCACTTTTCGAGGCGTCCCACCAGGTCCGGCGCCACGTAGGTGACGTAGGCTTCGATGGTGTCCCAGGCTTCGTCGCCGGAGACGATGAGCTTGGAGAAGTCCTCGTTGAAGACGTCGCGGACCACCTTGATGGTCAGGTCCGGTTCGCCGTACAGCAGTTCCGGCGCCAAGATCTTGGTGGACGTGGACTGGCTTTCGATGCCTTCCCACTGGGCCCGCAGGCGGTTGATGTCGTGCGTCAGCTCTTCCTCGGAAGCACCCTCCGCGGCGGTGCGAACAATGACGCCCGCGTTCTCCGGGAGGCGGTCCTTGAGGATCTTCTTCAGGCGGTTGCGCTCGACGTCGGGCAGCTTGCGGGAGATACCGGTCATTGACCCGCCCGGTACGTACACAAGGTAGCGGCCTGGGAGCGAAATCTGGCTCGTCAGGCGTGCGCCCTTGTGACCCACGGGGTCCTTGGTGACCTGGACCAACACGGAATCGCCTGATTTCAGGGCGTTTTCGATCCGGCGCGGCTTGCCTTCCAAGGTGACGGCATCCCAGTTGACTTCACCGGCGTACAGCACGGCATTGCGGCCGCGTCCAATGTCGACGAACGCGGCTTCCATCGACGGCAGCACGTTCTGGACCTTGCCCAGGTAGACGTTGCCGATCAGGGAATCCTGCTGTGTCTTGGACACGAAGTGCTCTGCGAGCACGCCGTCTTCCAGGACACCGATCTGGATCCTGTCGTCGCGCTGCCGAACGATCATCTGGCGGTCGACGGACTCACGGCGGGCCAGGAATTCGGCCTCGGTGATGACCTGGCGGCGGCGGCCGGTCTCGCGGGACTCGCGGCGGCGCTGCTTCTTGGCTTCAAGGCGAGTGGAGCCCTTGACGCTCGTGACGCGGTCGGAGCTGCTGGTGGACTCAACGTGTGCGCGGGGGGCACGGACACGCGTGACAGTGTTGGGGGGATCGTCGTCTCCGCCACCCGTCAGCTCCAGGTCCTGATCGCCACGACGACGGCGCCGACGCCGGCGGGAGGTTACGCCCTCTTCGAGGATTTCCTCGGTGCCGGCTTCTGTCTCGTCCTCGGATTCCGCGGACGTTTCTTCTCCCGTGGCTTCATCGCGCTCGTTGCCCCGGCGTCCACGACGCCCACGGCTGCGACGGCGACGGCGGCTGCCGGCTTCGTCCAGTTCGTTGTCCTCGGAAACTTCTTCGGCGTCAGCCTGCGGTTCCTCTTCGACGACGGCCGGCCGGGCAACGGCGCTCAAGTCCGGCGCCTGGAAGATCATGGACGTGACGGAGCCAGGTTCCATGAACAACGAAGCGATCGGGCTTGCGGCTTCCGCCTCGACGGACGGTTCCCCGGTGGTTTCCTCGAGCGCGATTTCCGCGACCACAGCGTTTTCTTCGCCCGGCGCAACCTCGGCAGGCGGTGATTCAACCGGGGCTTCCTCGGCGACGGGTTCGGGGCTCTTCGCCCTCGTCGCACGACGGCGGCGGACCGGCTTCTCGGAGGCAGCTTCGGCTTCTGCCGCTACTTCAGGCTCGACGGCGGCGGCAGCCTTCGGAGCCTCGCCACCTTCCGTGGAAGCTTCTTCGGCGAAACCTGGCAGCGGCTCGGAAGTTTCGACCTTCTTTCGAGCCCTTGTGCGCCGGACGGGAGCCTTGGGCGCTTCGGCGTCCGTCGCTTCGGTGAGCGGCTCAGCGGCGGCTGCGGCAGCTCCGGCGTCGGGGGCTTCATCCGCGGTAACCGTCTTCGGTGCAGCCTTGCGGCGGGTGCGGGTGACCTTTTTGGGTGCTTCAGTGGTCTCGGTGGACGCCGCATCTTCGGCGGCGGCTACAACTTGCTCGTTATCCATATGTGGCAACACTCCTGCCCTTGCGCAACCGCCACATCCGGTGCCCAGAGAGGCAATATTGTCAAAACCCGCAGGCGTTGACAGAAGTCAGTAGTAGTCTTTCCGGTTCGCACCAGCATGGGGGTGCGGCATCCACGGAAAGCCGGCTTCGCTCCAAACCCGTTGTTCTAATGCCACAACCAGGTGCCGTCCATTGTCACTGCGGCGCTACCGGGGATCATTGGATCCTGGGCATGCCCTGCATATGGCTGGCGGTCTTGGGAACAAGATACCGGACCGGATTCCGCATGTGGATCGGCTTCCGGCCATGTTCATTCTCTCACACGCCCGCACTCCCGGCAGGAAGCACGCCCTGAAAGCTTCCG
This sequence comes from Arthrobacter sp. KNU-44, assembly GCF_051843155.1. Classification (NCBI taxonomy): domain Bacteria; kingdom Bacillati; phylum Actinomycetota; class Actinomycetes; order Micrococcales; family Micrococcaceae; genus Arthrobacter; species Arthrobacter sp. KNU-44. The sequence goes on along the minus strand of NZ_JBPXNG010000002.1, from coordinate 3,964,611 downwards.
TGCCGCCGCGTTCGCTGGACGCGTCCTCCAGCCTCCGCGGCTAGAATCCTCCCAAGAGCAGTCCCCGGTCCCGCGCCGGGCCATCCAGAAAAGGACAGCCAACCATGCCGAGCCCCGCCAGCCCGAACCTGGCCAATAACGATGCCCGCTCCCTCCGGCACGAGATAACCGGGAGGAGCCCCGACGGGGCCATGCCACGCATGGTCCGCGACCGCCCCTTTGCATGGCTTCTCCTCGCCACCGGCGCCATTGCGTGGCTGGCATCCGGGGCTCTTGTGCTGGAAAAGCTGCAGGTTCTCCAGGACCCCAACCACATCACGGCCTGCGACCTCAATCCGTGGGTCTCCTGTGGCAGCGTCATGAAGACACCGCAGAGTTCGGTTTTCGGTTTCCCCAACATGTTCATCGGCATTGTCGCCTTCGCCGTGATCATCACCACCGCCATGGCTATCTTTGCCGGGGCCAAGTTCGCCCGCTGGTACTGGATCGGGCTGCAGACGGGCGTCACACTCGGCTTCATCTTCATCGTTTGGCTATGGTCCCAGGCACTGTATGTCATTCACATCCTGTGCCCGTTCTGCATGGTGGTGTGGGCATGCATGATCCCGCTCTTCGTTTTCGTCACCATCCGGAACGTGGCGCAGGGGGTCATTCCAGCCCCCGCAGGCCTGGCCAAGATCCTGAGCGAATCCGGTTGGATCATTTCCGCGCTGCTCTACGTTGGCGTGATCGCGAGCATTTTCTTTGCCTTCATCAATGTCTTCATCGGTACGTCCGGTTACTGAAGTACTTATCCCATTAACAGCGGAAGGGCCCTTGTTCACTTGAACAAGGGCCCTTCCATGTTGGTCTTGGCGGGAAGCTACGCGCCGAACCAGATCTTGATCTCGCGCTCGGCGGAATCCACCGAGTCGGAACCGTGGACCAGGTTCTGCTGCACAGCCAGGCCCCAGTCACGGCCGAAGTCACCGCGGATGGTGCCGGGCGCCGCCGTCGTCGGGTCCGTGGTTCCCGCAAGGCAACGGAAGCCTTCGATCACGCGGTGGCCCTCGAAGATGGCAGCGACAACCGGGCCGCTGAGCATGAACTCAACCAGCGGCTCGTAGAACGGCTTGCCCAGGTGCTCTTCGTAGTGCTGCTCGAGCAGATCGCGGGTGGCGTTGACCTTCTTCAATTCGACCAAGGAGTATCCCTTGGACTCGATGCGGGCGAGGATGCTGCCGCTCAAGTTGCGGGCGACGCCGTCGGGCTTGATCAGTACAAGGGTGCGCTCAATGCTCACGGTTGCTCCAATGTTGAGTGTGTGGGTTTCCCAGCCAGTTTACGGGGTTTCGCTCAGGCGGACTGCCCGGCGGAATCTTCCCCGTGCGAAGCGTTCCATTGAGCCTGCTCACGATCACGCTGGGCGTTCTCGCGGTCGATCCGAATGCCGGCACGGATGCCGTACCACCAGCAGGCCGCGAAGAGGACTCCCACCACGAACATCGTGGGCTCGACGAAGCCGGAGGAAATCAGGACCAGCTGCAATACCCAGCCGACACCGATGCCCCACGGCTTGCTGAGCACGGCACAGGCCAGGATCAGCACAAGGCTCAGGGCGATGCCGAATGTCAGGATCAGCGCCGGCTGCACTTCTCCACGCTTCAGTCCGAAGACAGCCAAGGTGGCGAAGAACGCGACGAAGGCCTCCAGAAGCAGCACGGTCGATGCGAACATCACCTTGGTGGAGCGGCGCTTCTTTGGCATCCCAGGCCGCCATTCGCGCTGGGCTTTGGTCAGTTTGGCCATGCTCAGGAACCAACCTTCCCGAGGAGCATGCGGGCTTCGGCCACCACGGTGATGGAACCCGTGACGAGTACCCCGCCTGCCAGGTCATCGTTGGCTTCGGCACGTTCCACGGCCCACTCGATCGCGTCGTCCAGCTTCTCGGCAATGTGGACGTTGTCCGCACCGAAGCCAAGGTCGACGGCGAGATCGGCCAATTGCGCGGCCGGGATGGCCCGCGGCGAGCTGGATTGCGTGAAGCAGAACTCCTCGGCCTGTCCGCCAAGGGATTCCTTGAGCTGCCGCAGGATTTCTTCCGCGTCCTTTTCCTTCAGGACCCCCAGGACCACCACCAGCTTGCTGAAGCTGAAGGCCTCTTCGATTGCCTCAGCCGAGACGCGGATGCCATCAGGGTTGTGGGCGGCGTCCACGATGATCGTGGGAGCAGTGCGCACCACTTCAAGGCGGCCAGGCGACGTGACGTTGCCGAAAGCCTCGCGCAGGAGTTCGCCGTCAAGCTCCTTCTCTCCGCCACCGAAGAACGCCTCCAGAGCGGCGACAGCGACTGCCGCGTTCTCGGCCTGATGGGCGCCGTGCAAGGGCAGAAGCAGGTCCTCATAGCGTCCCGCGAGCCCCTGGATGGTCAGCACTTGGCCCCCGACGGCAACGCTGCGGGACTCGACGCCGAATTCGACACCTTCGAAGCGGAATGGCACACCCACCTCGCGAGCCTTCTCCAGGAGCACCTGCGCGGCGTCCACGGGCTGGGCCGCGCTGACCAGGAAGCCGCCGGGCTTGATGATTCCGGCCTTCTCGCGGGCGATGTCCTCGGTGGTGTCGCCCAGGAGATCCGTGTGGTCCAGCGAAATCGGCGTCACCACGGACACCTGCCCGTCGCCCACATTCGTGGCATCGGTAATGCCGCCGAGCCCCACCTCAATCACGGCAACGTTGACAGGCTGGTCCGCGAAGATCGCGAAGCCAAGAATGGTCAGGCACTCAAAGTACGTGAGCCTGGGCTGGCCATCGGCCTCGAGTTCCTTGTCCACCATCTCGAGGTACGGACGGATCTCGTCCCAGATCCGGACAAAAGTCTCATCCGACACTGGCTCGCCGTCGATGCTGATGCGCTCGGTGACCTTTGACAAGTGCGGACTCGTGTAACGGCCCGTGCTCAAGCCGTGGGCGCGAAGCCCCGCCTCGATCATGCGCGCAGTGGATGTTTTGCCGTTGGTGCCCGTGATGTGGATGATCGGGAATGCCTTGTTGGGCTCGCCCAGCACATCCATCGCCCGGTACAGGGGCGCCAGCCGCGGCTCCATTTTGTTTTCCGGGGCGCGGCCCAGGAGTTCGGCGTAGACGCTTTCTACGGAGAATTCGTCGCTCATGTACTAGGCCTCGATCTTGGTAACGGTGATCTGCGGCTCGGCCGCGTCGCCGGAAACGACGGGGTCGAGCTTGAGGGACAGGGTTTCGGTCTTGACCAGCTCTTCATTGGCGCGCAAGGCGTCAACAACGTCGGGGACAGCCAGGACCGTGGTGTGGATGCGGTCGCTCACGTTGAGTCCGGCGTCCTTGCGGGCCTGCTGGATGGCGCGGACCATGTCGCGCGCCAGGCCTTCGGCGGCCAGTTCCGGAGTGACTTCGGTGTTCAGGACAACAAAGCCACCGCCCGGAAGGACAGCGACGGCCGCGGACGAACCGTCAGCCGATTCAGCGACGACGGTCTCGAGGGTGTACTCCTGCGGTTCAAGCTCGAGGCCGCCAGCCGTGACCACTCCTGCGTCGGAAACCGACCAGTCGCCGGACTTGGAACCCTTGATGGCCTGCTGGACGTTCTTGCCCAGTCGTGGACCTGCCGCGCGGGCGTTGACCACGAGTTTCTGCTCGATGCCGAATTCCTCCGGCGACGCCGTGGCGGCGTCGAGGAGTCGGACGGACCGCAGGTTCAATTCATCCGCGACGACGGCGGCGAAGCCTTCCAGCGCATCCGCGCCGGGTGCCACTACCGTGAGCTCCTGCAGCGGCAGGCGGACGCGAAGGTTGGCGGCCTTGCGAAGGCTGGAACCCGTGGAGCAGATCTGCTGGACCCGGTCCATCGCCTCGACGAGTGCCGGATTTGCCGGGAACAGCGAGGCCTCCGGCCAGTCGGCCAGGTGCACCGAGCGCCCGCCGGTCAGGCCGCGCCAGATCTCCTCGGAAACGAGGGGAAGCAGCGACGCCGAGACTCGGCAGACCGCTTCGAGCGCCGTGTAAAGGGCGTCGAAGGCGTCGGTGTTCTCGTCGAAGAACCGCTGCCGGCTGCGGCGCACGTACCAGTTGGTGAGCATGTCCAGGTAGCTGCGTAGTTCATCGCAGGCTCCGGAAATGTCGTACTCGTCCAAGCTGGCGGTGATGTTGCGGACCAGGTCGCCGGTGTTTGCCAGCAAGTACTGGTCCAGGGTGTCCGTGTAGCCGTCATAGCGCAGCTTGGCGTCATAGCCGGCGGCTGTCCCATCCACTGTGTGGGAAGCGTTCGTGTACAGCGTGAAGAAGCTGTAGACGTTCCACAGCGGCAGGATGACTTGGCGGACGCCGTCGCGGATTCCCTGTTCGGTGACCACGAGGTTGCCGCCGCGCAGGATCGGACTGGACATCAGGAACCAGCGCATGGCGTCGGAGCCGTCGCGGTCCAGGACCTCGGAGACATCCGGATAGTTGCGCAGGCTCTTGGACATCTTCTGCCCGTCGGAGCCCAGGACGATGCCATGGCTGATCACATTGCGGAAGGCGGGCCGGTCGAAGAGGGCCGTGGACAGGATGTGCAGCATGTAGAACCAGCCGCGGGTCTGCCCGATATACTCGACGATGAAGTCGGCAGGGTTGTGGGTGTCGAACCATTCCTCGTTCTGGAACGGATAGTGCACCTGGCCGTAGGGCATGGAGCCCGAGTCGAACCAGACGTCCAGGACGTCCTCGACTCGGCGCATGGTGGACTGGCCCTCTTCAGGGGAGCGTGGGTCGTCCGGGTTGGGCCGGGTGAGTTCATCGATGAACGGGCGGTGCAGGTCAACCTGGCCGTCGTTGTTCACCGGAAGGCGGCCGAAATCGGCCTGCATTTCGGCGAGGGAGCCGTAAACGTCCGTGCGCGGGTACTCGGGGTCATCGGACTGCCACACCGGGATGGGTGAGCCCCAGTAGCGGTTACGGCTGATGGACCAGTCGCGGGCGTTGGCCAGCCACTTGCCGAACTGTCCGTCCTTCACGTTGCCCGGGATCCAGTTGATCTCCTGGTTCAGTTCGGACATCCGGTCCTTGAACTTGGTGACCTCCACATACCAAGAGGACACGGCACGGTAGATCAAGGGGTTGCGGCAGCGCCAGCAGTGCGGGTAGCTGTGTTCGTAGCTCGCCTGGCGTACCAAACGACCGCCGGAACGCAGTGCCTGCGTGATCGGCTTGTTGGCATCGAACACCTGCAGCCCTGAGATTTCAGCGAGGGGTCCGTGCGCGAACAGGTGGAGGAACTTGGCGCCTTCGTCGACCGAAAGGACCACGGGGATACCCGCGTCCTCGCAGACTTTCTGGTCGTCTTCACCGTAGGCCGGAGCCTGGTGGACGATGCCCGTACCGTCGGTGGTGGTGACATAGTCCGCGACGAGGAAACGCCAGCCGTTCTGCGTGCCGTATTTCTCGGTGTCGGAGAAGTAGTCCCACAGGGGCTCGTACTCCAGGCCGGCCAATTCGGTGCCGGTGAAACTGGCCGTGACGGCGGCGGTGGCGGCAGCTGCGCCATCGGCACCATCACCGTACCCAAGATCCTTCGCGTAGGTGCCGAGCAGATCGGCGGCCAGCAGGAAGCTGCCCGTTACCGGAGCCACCGCGGAGGCTGCCTTGATGCCGTTGGGACCGGCCGGAACCACCGCATAGGAGATATCAGGCCCGACGGCGAGCGCCAGGTTGGTGGGCAGCGTCCAGGGGGTCGTGGTCCAGGCGAGCGCCTGCACACCTTCAAGGGCCTTCGAGAGTTCCGACTCCCCCGCTTTGATGGGGAAGGTCACCGTGACGGTCTGGTCCTGGCGGTTCTTGTAGACATCGTCATCCATGCGCAGCTCATGGTTGGACAGCGGCGTCTCGTCCTTCCAGCAGTACGGCAGGACGCGGTACCCGTTGTAGGTGAGGCCCTTCTCGTGGAGCTGCTTGAAGGCCCAAAGAACAGACTCCATGTACTCGACGTTGAGGGTCTTGTAGTCGTTGTCGAAGTCCACCCAGCGTGCCTGGCGCGTGACGTAGCTCTTCCATTCGTCCGCGTACTTCATGACCGAGGCACGGCAGGCGTCGTTGAACTTGTCGATGCCCATCGCTTCGATCTGGGTCTTGTCCGTCATGCCCAGTTGCTTCATGGCTTCGAGTTCGGCGGGCAGGCCGTGGGTATCCCAGCCGAAGCGCCGTTCGACGCGCTTGCCGCGCTGGGTCTGGTAGCGGCCTACGAGGTCCTTGGCATAGCCGGTCAGGAGGTGGCCGTAGTGGGGCAGTCCGTTGGCGAAGGGAGGACCGTCGTAGAAGACGAACTCGTTGCTGCCGGGGTGCCCACCGGGCAGATCAGCGTCGCGCTGGTCGATGCTGGCTTGGAAGGTGCCGTCTTCATCCCAGTATTTGAGGATGCGCTCTTCGATCTCAGGGAACTTCACGGAGGGGGACACCCCTGTGGAAGTGCCGGACGGAGCCGTGCCTGAAAGTGCCGCGGAGGCCTTGGGGTAATACGTCATCTCTTCATCCTGGGTTGAGCCGGTGAACACAAAGTTTCATTCAGGATGCGAGGACGGCGCCAGCTGCGTTGTTTCCAACAGCGCCGGTACCGCGGTACCACCTCACTTACCGCCGCTGGCACTGCCCCTTGCGAAGAGGAGCTGTTCCGGCGTCGGCCGCTCATTGCTGCTGTGACGGGCTTACCCGTCCGGTTCTACTGACCCCCATGGTGGCGGGGGCGTTCTTCCGGAAGCTCACCGGTGATATCCGGGTCAAAGCTTGTGCCACAAGTCTAGCGGCAGCGGCGCCGCGAGCTCCACTTGAGGGCATGGGGCGCGCGCCGCCGGAAACTTAGCCCTTGCGGATCAACTTGTGGGTAGCGGCCTGCGCCACCGGGCGGACGATGATCTCGTCCAGGTTGATGTGGTGCGGCACTGAGACCGCGTACTTGACGACGTCGGCGACGTCCTCGGGCGTGAGCGGCTTCTCGACGCCGGCGTACACCTTGGCTGCCGCAGTTGCGTCGCCGAGGCGGTTGAGCGCGAATTCCTCAGTGTGGACGAGGCCCGGCGCCACCTCAATGACGCGGATGTTGTTCTCGGCTTCCTCGAGGCGCAGGGCGCCGGTCATGGCGTGCTGGGCGAACTTGGCCGCGTTGTACCCGCCGCCGCCCTCATAGGCCGTGAATCCCGCAGTCGACGTGAGGTTCAAAACTGTACCCTCGCCGTTGGCCCGCAGCATGGGGAGGAAGGCCCGGGTCAGCTTCAGGGTGCCGAGAACGTTGACTTGGTACATCCAGTCCCAGTCTTCGGTCTGCGCATTGGCAAGGGTGTCCGCGCCCCGTGCGCCGCCGGCAATGTTGATGAGCGTGTCCGCTCCCCCTGCCTCGGTGACGGCGGAGAGCAAGGCCGCGACGTCGTCATCGTTGGTGATATCCGCTGCGAACGGCACTGCGCCGCTTTCGGCGCCGAGTGCTTCGAGCCGCTCCGCACGGCGGGCGACGGCGAATACTTTCCATCCATCGGCGGTGAGGGCCCGCACTGTGGCTTCGCCGATTCCCGTGCTGGCACCCGTCACTACTGCAGTCTTCGTCTGTGCTTCCTCAGTCATGGCACCACCCTAACGCGGTTCAGCTGGAGAAATGGCACGGCCAAGGATGTGGGCGATCGGCGGGGACAGCGGGCCGGCAGAGAAGCCGAACCGCTCGTTGTGCACCACCTGGAAGCCTGCGGCGCCGATCGCCTGGAGCGTGTTGCGGTTGGGATGGCAGCCTCCAGCTATGTGCTGCCAGGCCGGAGTGAGCAGATCTTCGACTGCTGCGAGAAACCGCTTGTCCGAGCGCACGTGCTCGTAGAAGGCCAGGGTTCCGCCGGGACGCAGCACGCGGCGGATTTCCGCCAACGCCGCCGCCTGGTCGGCGACGCTGCAGAGGACAAGACTGACCACGACGGCGTCCGCCCCGCCGTCGGCTGCTGGAATGTTTTCGGCGGTTCCGGAAACAACCGTGACCGGCACCGGAGCAGCCTGTGCCTTGGCTCCAGCAAGCTCCCTGAGATGGTCATCAGGTTCAACCGCGAGGACGCTTTCGACGGAGGCCGGGTACAGGCCGAACGACGAGCCCTCGCCGGCGCCGACCTCGATGATGTGGCCCCGCAGGCCGGCCAGCAAGCTGCGCCGGTGTTCAGTTCCGCCGCGGAGGTTTATGGCCGGAACGGCCCGGGCGTAGGCCCGCGCAAAGCGCGGATGCTGCGGCGTCGTCATTTGTCCGCCACCCCGGCTCCCAGCAGGAACTCCAGCAGCACGCGGGCATGGTTTACTTCAGGATCCCTGGCGCCGTAGAGCAGCGTCACACGCTTCTTCCCGGCGGCCAGCTCCAGCATCTGCTCCACCGCAGGATTCTGCTCCAGTTCGGCCTCGTAAGAGCGGCGGAAGTCCTCGAATCGCTCCTGCATATGGGCAAACTCCGTGCGCAGCGGCGGCGAGGGCGCGATCTCCTTGAGCCAGAGATCCAGCCGCGCGCGTTCTTTGGATACCCCTCGCGGCCAGAGCCGGTCCACCAGAACCCGGTAGCCGTCGTCGTCGGCTGCTTCGTCATAGATGCGCTTGATAGCCAAAACATCCTTGAGTTCGGTCATGGCCCGCATGCTACTGCACGTCCGCGTGCCACGGAACAAAGGGCGCCATGAAACAATTGGCCCATGGCTGAATCAACGCAGGGTACAGACACGCCCGCCACCGCCCCCATCAACGTTCCCGACAAGCCGGCCCTTGAAGGCCTTGAGGATGCGCTGACGCAGCGCTGGCTGGACGAAGGAACCTACAAGTTCAACCCGGACACCACCCGGGAGCAGGTCTACTCGATCGACACTCCCCCGCCTACCGCATCCGGTTCGCTCCACGTGGGCCACATGTTCTCGTTCACGCACACGGATGTCCAGGCCCGCTACATGCGCATGACCGGCAAGAACGTCTTCTACCCGATGGGTTGGGACGACAACGGGCTGCCCACCGAGCGCCGCGTCCAGAACTACTACGGCGTCCGCTGCGATCCCGCCATCCCCTACAACGCCGACTACCGCCCGCCGGCACAGCCGGCGAAGAACCAGCGCGACTTCGACGTCGTCTCGCGCCAGAACTTCATCGAACTCTGCGAAGAACTCGCCGTCGAGGACGAGAAGGTCTTCGAGAACCTGTTCCAGACCCTTGGCCTGTCCGTTGACTGGGACCTGACGTACCGAACGATCGACGACACCTCCCGTGCGGTGTCCCAGCGCGCCTTCCTCGCCAACCTGAACGCCGGGGACGCCTACATGGCCGAGGCCCCCACCCTGTGGGACGTGACGTTCCGCACTGCCGTCGCGCAGGCCGAGCTGGAGGACCGCGAAGTTGCCGGCGCGTACTACCGCTACCCCTTCTTCACCGCCGACGGCGAGAAGATCTACATCGAAACAACGCGTCCGGAACTGCTCGCCGCGTGCGCAGCATTGGTGGCAAACCCCGACGACGAGCGCTACCAGCCGCTGTTCGGCAAGACCGTCAGGTCGCCCCTGTTCGACGTCGAGCTCGAGGTCAAAGCCCACCCGCTCGCCAAGGCGGACAAGGGCTCCGGCATCGCCATGGTCTGTACCTTCGGCGACCTCACTGACGTGACTTGGTGGCGCGAGCTGCAGTTGCCCACCCGTGCCATCATGGGCCGCGACGGCCGCATCATCGCCGAGACACCTGAGTGGATCACCACCGACGCCGGCAAGGAAGCCTACGCGGCAATCGCCGGCAAGACCGCGTTCTCTGCCAAGGAGACGGTGGTTGAGCTTCTCGTTGCCGCCGAGCTGCTGGACGGCGAGCCCAAGAAGATCACGCACCCCGTGAACTTCTTCGAGAAGGGGGACAAGCCCCTCGAAGTTGTCACGTCGCGCCAGTGGTACATCCGCAATGGCGGGCGGGACGAGGACCGCCGCGAACGGCTGATCGCGCGCGGACACGAGATCGAGTTCCACCCGTCCTTCATGCGCTCCCGCTACGAGAACTGGATCTCCGGGCTGAACGGCGACTGGCTCGTTTCGCGCCAGCGCTTCTTCGGCGTGCCGATCCCCGTCTGGTACCCGCTCGACGGCCAGGGCAACCCGGACTACGAAAACCCCATCCTGCCGTCCGACGAGTCCCTGCCCGTGGACCCTGCGGCGGACGCGGCCCCCGGCTTCGACGAGTCCCAGCGCGAGCAGCCCAACGGCTTCATCGGTGACGCGGATGTCCTGGATACCTGGGCCACGTCGTCGCTGACCCCGCAGATCGTGGGCGGCTGGAGCCGTGACGAGGATCTGTTCGGCAAGGTCTACCCCTTCGACCTCCGCCCGCAGGGCCACGACATCATCCGCACGTGGCTCTTCTCCTCGGCTGTCCGGGCAGATGCCCTACAGAACAGCGCGCCGTGGAAGCACGCCGCCATCTCGGGCTGGATCCTGGACCCGGACCGCAAGAAGATGTCCAAGTCCAAGGGCAACGTGGTTGTTCCCACCGACGTCCTGAACGAATTCGGCTCCGACGCCGTCCGTTACTGGGCCGCCTCGGCCAAGCTCGGTGCTGACACCGCCTATGAGATCGCCCAGATGAAGATCGGCCGCCGCCTGGCCATCAAGCTGCTCAACGCTTCGAAGTTCGTCTTGAACCTGGGCGCTACGGAGAACTCGGTTGTCGGCGCGGACCTGTCCGTCCTGACCAACCCCGGGGTTGGTCTCCCCCACGCGGAAAAAACCCCCGCGTGGGGACCCCTGACCAACCCCTTGGACCGCGCTTTGCTCGCGCAGCTTGCCGACGTCGTGGCCCAGTCCACCAAGGCGTTCGACAACTACGACTACGCCCGCGCCCTGCAGATCACCGAATCGTTCTTCTGGCAGTTCACGGACGACTACGTGGAGCTCATCAAGGACCGCGCCTACGGTGCTGCCGGCGAGACTGAGCAGGCATCCGTCCTTGCTGCCCTTGCCACCACGCTGGATTCGCTGTTGCGCCTGTTCGCGCCGTTCCTGCCCTTCGCCACCGAAGAGGTCTGGAGCTGGTGGCGCACGGGTTCAGTCCACCGCGCGGCGTGGCCGGCAGCCGTGGAAATCGTCGACGGCGACACCACCATGCTGGGCACCGTCGGCATCGCGCTGAGCGGCATCCGCAAAGCCAAGTCCGAAGCCAAGGTCAAGCAGCGTACCGAAGTCCTCTCGGCCACCATCACCGCTACCGAATCGTTCGTTGCACAGCTGGAAGCCGGACTGGGAGACCTGAAGGCCGCGGCCAACGCGCAGGAGATCTCACTGGTATCCGGCGACGGCGAACTCACGGTGAGCGACGTGGTCCTGGCACCTGCCGAGGAGCCCGCTCAAGCGTAGTTCCGGGTAAGAGAGCCGGGGAGTTTCCGGGCAAAGGGGAAGCCCCATCAGCGTTTAGCCGTTGGTGGGGCTTCGACTTTTCGGCTGCCCGGTGACGTCTTGGCAGTCTGGCGGAATCCTCGGACTTTCAGGTCTTCCTACCTCGTCACTGGTAGCTTGCATCCAACTTTGCCGAAGGCTGCGTCAGATGCATATCACTGAATCTCTGGTTTCCGTGTCCCTCTTCTTTCGAAGTGGGTAAGTTCTATTCTTGACCCGCTCCCCAGCCAGCACAAGCCCCCTTCAGGAACTACTGGCATGTAATTCGGGCGCCCCGTGGTGGGCCCCCGGGGTTCTGGGGCTGGGTGCTTTGTGGCACAGTGTTGCTATGCCAGAACTTCCCGAAGTGGCCGGGCTGACTGCCTTCCTGGGCAGGAATCTTCTCGGTGCCGAATTGACGAAGATCCAGATCACCTCTTTTGCCGTACTGAAGACAGCCGATCCCCCTTACTCGGCCCTCGAGGGTCGCAAAATCGTCAGGGTGGAACGCTTCGGAAAGTTCGTCAGTCTCGACGCCGAGGGCATCCATTTCATCTTCCACCTCGCCAAGGCCGGATGGCTCCGCTACACGGAGCAGCCATCGCAGACCCAGCTACGGATGGGCGGGAGCAACATTGCCGCGAGGCTCGGCTTCACCAAGAGCGACGGCTCAACCCACGTCGGAGTGGACCTCACGGAGGCCGGAACCAAAAAGAGCCTGGCTGTGTACGTGGTGCGCAACCCCGTGGATGTTCCCGGGATCGCGACACTCGGTCCGGACCCCCTGAGCCCTGCGTTCACCGAAGAAACCCTGGCCGGAATCCTTTCCACAAGCGCGCATCAGATCAAGGGACTCCTTCGGAGCCAAAGTGTCATCGCAGGAATCGGGAACGCCTACAGTGACGAGATCCTTCACGCAGCCAGGATTTCACCGTTCGCGATCGCCAAGTCGCTGGACAAGCAAACCACCCATGTCCTCTATGAGTCCATCGAATGCGTCCTGGGTGCGGCTGTGGCCGCCGCCGTCGGGAAAGCCTCAAGTGAACTTAAAGACACGAAGCGGAACACGATGCGCGTCCACGGCAGGGCGGGTCAGCCTTGCCCCGTGTGCGGGACCACCATCCGCGAGGTGTCCTTTGCCGACACTGCGTTGCAGTATTGCCCTGGCTGCCAGACAAACGGAAAGATCCTGGCGGACCGTAGAACGTCGCGTTTCCTGAAATAGCCGCGCCTGCGGCTCAAACGACCGCCGCGGCCCGGGCTCGTTGGATTCCGGCCGGTTGAATTCAGGCTAGTTGAATTCCGGGCTTTCCGAGCGGCTGCGCTTGAGCTCGAAGAAGTGCGGGTAACCGGCCAAGGTGACGGTCGCGTCCCAGATCCGGCCGGCTTCCTCGCCACGGGGGATGCGGGTCAGGACAGGGCCGAAGAAGGCCGTGCCGTTGACGGCGACCACGGGGGTGCCGACGTCCTGGCCCACCAGGGAGATCCCCGATTCGTGGCTGGCACGCAACTGGACGTCGTATTCCTCGGAATCGGCGAAGCGGGCCAACTCGGCCGGCAGGCCGGTTTCAGCGAGTGCCTTGGAGATGACCTCGGCGAAATCCTTGATGCCTTCGTGATGGATGAGGGAACCCATCGCGTCGTACAGCGGCTTGATGTACTCGTCTCCGTGCAGCTCGCGGGCGGCAATGATGACGCGGACAGGTCCCCAGCCCAGCTTCATCTTCTCGGTGTATTCGGCAGGCAGCTCGCGGCCTTCGTTGAGGACAGAGAGACTCATGACGTTCCAGTTGGTCTCGATCCCCCGAACGTCTTCCACTTCACCGATCCAGCGGGATGTCACCCAGGCAAATGGGCACATGGGATCGAACCAGAAATCAACCTTGTTGGCGGTCTGCTCGGGCACAGGGAACTCCTTCGATAGGCGTAAGGGGGCGCGGCTCGCCGGACGAAACGGTGTCCGGCACCAATGATTCCAACCTCGGGCTAGGCGGACTTATTCCGACGCTTCGCAATGACCTCGTGCGCGATCATGGTGGGCTGGCCCTTCTTGTTCACGGCGTCGGCAGTGATGACTACGCTGGCGATGTCGTCCCTGCTGGGCAGGTCGAACATGACCGGCAGCAGCACTTCCTCCATGATGGCACGCAGGCCGCGGGCTCCCGTGCCACGTTCAAGGGCTTGGTCGGCAATCGAGTCAAGGGCGTCGTCGTCGAACAAAAGCTCCACGCCGTCCAGCTGGAACATCTTCTGGTACTGCTTGATCAGGGCGTTCTTGGGCTTGGAAAGGATCTGGATGAGCGCGGAGCGGTCAAGGTTGGACACGGTGGTGATCACAGGAAGGCGTCCGATGAATTCGGGAATGAGCCCGAACTTGAGCAAATCCTCCGGCATCACCTCGCCGTAGCTGTCCGCGTTGTCCTTGACCTCGTTGAGCGGGGCCCCGAAGCCGATGCCCTTCCGGCCGGACCGCGATCCGATGATGTCATCGAGCCCGGCGAAGGCACCGGCCACAATGAACAGCACGTTGGTGGTATCGATCTGGATGAATTCCTGGTGCGGGTGTTTACGTCCGCCCTGCGGCGGAACCGAGGCCACGGTGCCTTCGAGGATCTTCAGGAGCGCCTGCTGCACGCCTTCGCCGGACACGTCGCGCGTGATGGACGGGTTCTCGCTCTTGCGTGAAATCTTGTCGATCTCGTCGATGTAGATGATGCCCTGTTCGGCCTTCTTGACGTCGTAGTCTGCGGCCTGGATGAGCTTGAGCAGGATGTTTTCGACGTCTTCGCCGACGTATCCGGCCTCTGTCAGGGCCGTGGCGTCGGCGACGGCGAAGGGTACGTTCAGGCGACGGGCCAGGGTCTGTGCCAGGTAGGTCTTGCCGCAGCCAGTGGGGCCGATCAACAGGATGTTGGACTTGGCGATCTCCACGTCTTCATGGTGTCCGCCCTCACCGAGGCCGGTCTTCGGCGCGTGGCCGGCCTGGATGCGCTTGTAGTGGTTGTAGACCGCGACGGCGAGGGAGCGTTTCGCGGGCTCCTGGCCAATGACGTATTCCTGGAGGAAGTCGAAGATTTCCCGCGGCTTGGGCAACTCGAAGCTGCCAAGATCCGATACTTCTGCGAGTTCCTCTTCGATGATCTCGTTGCAGAGTTCGATGCACTCGTCGCAGATGTACACGCCGGGCCCGGCAATCAGCTTCCGAACCTGCTTCTGGCTCTTTCCGCAGAAAGAACACTTCAGCAGATCCGTGCTCTCGCCAATCCGAGCCATGTGGGATTCCCTTCGTTTCATGCGGGTGGTGCAGCCCCGTACCTATCCGCGATTTCGCGCCGATCGCAGCGGGGGCGCCACCATGACAACTTCCACTGTAGGACACAATGGGCTGCTTGGGTTGAAACAGAACGCCGATGCGGTCCATATTTCCTGAACCGCACCGGCGTCGAGTTTTGGCCAGTTACCTGGCGATCGCCTGGGGCTTGATCTTGCGGGAATCGAGCACCTGGTCGATCAATCCGTAGTTCATTGCCTCGGCGGCGGTAAGGATCTTGTCGCGCTCGATATCGTTGTTGACCTGTTCCGGCGTCCGCCCGGAGTGCTTGGCCAGCGTGTCCTCAAGCCATGAGCGCATGCGCATGACTTCTGCGGCCTGGATCTCGAGGTCGGAGGCCTGGCCCCCTTGGCCGCCGGACAGCGACGGCTGGTGGATCAGGACCCGGGCGTTGGGCAGGGCGAGGCGCTTGCCCGCCGTACCCGCCGCGAGCAGCACGGCCGCGGCGCTGGCCGCCTGGCCCAGGCAAACGGTCTGGATCTCCGGACGGATGTACGTCATCGTGTCGTAGATCGCCGTCATGGCCGTGAACGAGCCGCCCGGGGAGTTGATGTACAACGTGATGTCGCGGTCCGGGTCCGTGGACTCGAGCACCAGCAGCTGGGCCATGATGTCGTCGGCGGAAGCGTCGTCAACCTGCACACCGAGGAAGATGATGCGGTCCTCGAAGAGCTTCGTGTACGGGTCCTGGCGCTTGAAGCCGTAAGGCGTGCGCTCCTCGAATTGCGGGAGGACGTAGCGGCTGGACGGGAGATTACCGGCAGACCATCCAAAGTTGTAGTTCATTTTTATTGCTCCTGATCTGAATGTTTCTTGCTGCCGGTTACTTCTCGGAATTCGACGACGAGTTTGCCGTGCCGCCGCCACCGGCCACAGAGCCTGCGTGGGCGGAGATCTTGTCGAAGAAGCCGTACTCGAGCGCTTCGGGGGCGGTGAACCACTTGTCGCGGTCGTTGTCCTTGAGGATGGTCTCCACGGTCTGTCCGGTCTGTTCGGCAGTCAGCTCGGCCATGACCTTCTTCATGTGAAGGATCAGCTCCGCCTGGATCTTGATGTCCGACGCCGTGCCACCGATGCCGCCGGAAGGCTGGTGCATCAGGATGCGGGCGTTAGGCGTGGCGTAGCGCTTGCCCTTGGTGCCCGAGGAGAGGAGGAACTGGCCCATGGAGGCCGCGAGCCCGGTGGCAACCGTCACGACGTCGTTCGGGATGAACTGCATGGTGTCGTAAATGGCCATGCCGGCGGTCACGGAGCCGCCAGGAGAGTTGATGTACAGGTAGATGTCCTTCTCCGGGTCTTCAGCCGAGAGGAGGAGGAGCTGGGAGCAGATCGCGTTGGCGTTTTCGTCACGGACTTCGGATCCGAGCCAGATGATGCGCTCTTTCAGCAGGCGGTTGTAGATGTAGTTGTCCTGGGCCGCTGGATCGACGGTTGCCATCCTGGGGGCCTCTGCGTGCTGTGACATAAGTACTTACCTCTCGCTGGTGACAGGGCCATTGCTGAACTTGCCATCCCTGATCTTCACTACTTGGACACTAACCGTTTTCCACGGCGATTTGTTCTCCCAAATCGCGCTGTTCGCTGACGGCGCACGATTGCGGAAGGGGGCACTTTCCACGCTCCAGGGGCTTAAACCAAGCCGCCCCCGGATCTAAGATCCGGGGGCGGCGGGAGGTGAAACTAGAACTTCACTGCAGCGGGGTCGTCGCTCGGAACAACAGCTGCTTCTTCGGCTTCCTCGACAGCGCCTTCCCCTGCAGGGAGCTCTTCGCCGGCGGGGCGCACGAAGTCGCTGAGGTCCACCTTGTTGCCTTCGGAGTCGACAACCTCGGCCTGGCCGAGGACAACTGCGAGGGCCTTACGGCGACGGACCTCGGAAACCATCATGGGAACCTGGCCGCTCTGATCGATGATCTGGGCGAACTGGTTCGGGTCCATGCCGTACTGGCTTGCCGTGCTGACGATGTAGTCGATCAGCTCGTTCTGGCTGACGCTCACTTCTTCCTTGTCGGCGATGGCGTCAAGGATGATCTCGTTCTGGAAGGCGCGGGCGGTGTTGGCCTTGACCTCCGCGCGGTGTTCCTCGGTGTCGTGCTCGCCTTCACCGTGGGCGTTCTCGGCGTTGAAGTGTGCTTCGAGCTGCTCTTCGACCACCGAGTCCGGAACCGGAACCTCGATGAGCTCAACGAGCTTGTCCAGGACCTTGTCGCGCGCTTCGACGCCCTGGCCGACGACCTTGGACTCAGCGGCCTGCTTGGCAAGGTCTTCACGAAGTTCGGCGAGGGTGTCGAACTCGGACGCCAACTGGGCGAAGTCGTCGTTGGCCTCAGGAAGCTCGCGCTCCTTGACGGTCTTGACAACTACCTTGACCTGGGCTGCTTCGCCGGCGTGCTCGCCGCCAACCAGCGTGGTGTCGAAGATTGCTTCTTCTTCGGCAGAAAGGCCGGTGACGGCCTCGTCGAGGCCCTCAAGCATGGTGCCTGCGCCAACCTGGTAGGACAGGCCGGTGGCGGAGTCGATTTCAGCCCCGTCGATCGTGGCGGTGATGTCGATGGTCAGGAAGTCACCATCGGCGGCCGGGCGGTCAATGGACTTCAGCGTGCCGAAGCGGCCGCGGAGCTCGTCCAGGGCCTTGTCGACGTCGGCGTCTGAGGAATCGGCTGCAGCAACCTCTACCTTGATGCCGGCGTAGTCGGGGAGCTCAACCTCGGGACGGACGTCGATCTCAACCTGGAACTTCAGTTCGCCGTCGGTCGAGGACGGGTCCGGAACTTCGGTGATCTCAACCTCGGGACGGCTCAGCGGGCGGAGGCCGGCTTCCTGGACGGCAGCCTGGTACCAGCCGTTGAGGCCATCGTTGATGGCGGTCTCCAGGACGTAGCCGCGGCCAACGCGCTGGTCAACCAGCTTGGAGGGAACCTTGCCCTTGCGGAACCCGGGAACCTGGATCTGCGAAGCAACGGTCTTGTAAGCGGCATCGATGCTCGGCTTCAGTTCCTCAAAGGGAACCTCAACGTTGAGCTTGACCCGCGTGGCGGTGAGGTTCTCGACAGCGCTCTTCACAGTCTAAGTACTCCTGGTTTTGTGGGATGGGGTTCTGCCGCGTTCCGGATCGGAACAGGCACACAGAGTCGGGGTGACAGGATTTGAACCTGCGACTTCCTGCTCCCAAAGCAGGCGCTCTAGCCAAGCTGAGCTACACCCCGTGAATGCACAGGACAGTCTACGGGCATCTCGGCGGAGAATGCACATTTGACACTTGGCCCCTGAATTAGGTTTAGTTATATCCGGCTTCAACAGCCGCCGGAAAGATGCGCGGAACACTCTGAAAGGTTCATAGAGATCCATGCAGTCTTGCCCGGGGACGTAGCTTAATGGTAAAGCCTCAGTCTTCCAAACTGATTACGCGGGTTCGATTCCCGTCGTCCCCTCCATGGAACGAAGGGCCCCTCATCGAGGGGCCCTTCGTGTTTTCACCGGTTTTCACCTGCTGGCGCCGGACTCTAGTTCTGGCAGCCGGGGCACCAATAGAGCTTGCGCGCACCGATCTCGGCCATCCCCACTACGTCGCCGCATCGCCGGCACGGCTGTCCTTGCCGCTTGTAGACAAAGTGCGCCTCGCCGTCGAGCGGTCCGGCGTTCCCGCCGCTCCACAAAGCCGATGGGGTCGTAACAATCCGCCCGTCGCGGACGCCGTCGGACATCGCCGCCACGGTGTCATCCCACAATCGTCCGGCGGTTTCGACGTTCAGCGAGCTGCCAGGAGTCCACGGACCGACGCGCTGGCGGAACAGCACCTCCGCGCGATAGATGTTGCCGATCCCGGCCACGACCGACTGGTCCATGAGGAGGAGCCCGACGGCGGTCTTGCGCCGCAGCAAGCGGCGGATGAACTCCTCGCGGTCGCCGGGGCGGTTGTGGAGGGGATCGGGACCCAGGCGCGCCAGGACGGCCGCGGCCTCCGCCTCGGTGATCGCCGCGCAGGTGGTAGCGCCCCTCAGGTCCGCCCAGCCGTTCGCTGAAACAAGGCGCACGCGCACGGCACCCACGGGCTCGGGCGGACCCGCGTAGCTGCTTCCGGGGCTCCCTGCGCTGCCGTCTTGTGGGAAGGTCTCGCGTTCGCCGATCCGCCGCGGCGCCCCGATGCTCGAGGCACCCGCGAAGGACTCATCGCCACCGAAACTCCACGCACCGTAGAGACCCAGATGGACGTGCAGGAGCACCCCATGGTCAAAACGGAGGAAAAGTTGTTTGCCGTGCGCGGTCGCTTCGAGCAGTTCATGGCGGTCCAAAAGCGCTGCGCCCGCGGTGAAACGGCCTTGGGGGCTGGAGACCTCCAGCACGTGGCCGGCGAAAACATCCTGGAACTGGCGTGCCAGGCGATGGATGGAATGCCCTTCAGGCACTATGCAACGATTTCGCCGGTGTTCTCATAGGTGGCGATTTTTCCGATGCGGCGCACGTGGCGTTCGTCGTTGCTGAACGGTTCTTCCAGGAAGGCCTCGATCAGCTCGGTGGCTTCCTCGACGGTGTGCTGGCGGCCGCCTACGGCAACCACGTTGGCGTCGTTGTGCTCGCGGGCCAGTTTCGCCGTAGAGAGGTTCCAGGCGAGTGCGGCGCGGACACCCCTGACCTTGTTCGCGGCAATCTGTTCACCGTTGCCGGATCCGCCCAGGACGATGCCCAATGCGTGAACGCCGGCCTCTTGGTCGGCGACTACCGCAGCGGCCGCGTTGATGCAGAACGAGGGGTAGTCGTCGAGGGCGTCGTACACCTTGGGGCCGTGGTCTACGACGTCGTAGCCTTTGGCCGTCAGGTGGCTTACCAGGTGGGCGCTGAGCTCCATGCCGGCGTGGTCCGTGGCAATGTGGACGCGGGGTGTGGTCACAGGAAGTCCATTCAGTCTGGCGCGCGAACGCGGCAAAGCCGGGCGCGGCGGTGAGGGATGCGGTTCCTAGGTTACTAGGATCGGGCCCCGGCTCACCTCTTAAGACGAAGCCAACAGGCCGGGCGCGTTCCGGCGCTCAGGGAGCCGGAGGCTGCTCGCCGCGCTGGGCGCGCGCCGCGACGCGGTTAAGGATTCCTGCGAGCCGGTCCGCCGTGGCCGATGTCCCTGCGCTGAACGCCACCCTGCGGCCGCTGACCTGGCGGACGACGACGGCGGGACCGCTGCTTACGAGCATGGCCGTGGCTCCTCCGTGGCGCCGGAGTCCCCAGCCGCCAAAGTCGGCGGCCCTGACTTCCTGCGCGGCCGCGCCTGCGATATCGACAGCGGGCACTGTGAGGACCCTCAGGATGCCCGCCACAAAGACCTGGACTCCACCCCGGTCCGCCCGGACGCGGACGAAGAGGAAACACGCTCCGATGACGGCGACCGCCGCCAACAATGCGCCCAACCAAGGGAGCGCGATCGCGATCAACATCGCGGGGAACAAGGTGGCCACGCAGATCATCACGAACACCGAACTCCGTGCGTGGACCCACAGCAACATGGAATCCTCCGCCAGGCCCGGGTCTTCCGTCCGGATCCTTTCGGCTTCGAGGGCGGCATCGTCTTCGGGCGTCCAATGCGGGTCGGGCTTGAAAGCCATCATCATGACCACGCCAAGGGGCAGAGCCGCACCCGCGCCCAGCGCGAGGACCGTGGCATCAACGTGCGAGCTGCGGGCGTCGGCGAGGCCCGTTTGCCCCACGAGCCCCGCGGCCAGCACGGAGGTGATGAAGAGGGTCACCATCAGGCCCATGCCCATCATGACCCGGCGCATGATCACGGGCCGGGCAAGGGGAACAGCCTGGATGAACACCAGCCAACCCGCGACGACCAGGAATCCTCCTCCGCCGAAAACGTAGGCGAGGAACGGCGCGAAGCTGATGCCGCCGTCGGCGTTCCACGCGATGGCGACAGGATCGGGAAGGTTGTTGCGCAACATGAGTGCGCACACAGCAAACGCGCCGGCCAGCAGCAATGGAAATGCCACCGCAAAGCGGAGTGCCCGGAGGTCCAACGAGTCGCGCATCTTTCCCATATTCCAACGCTACCCCGCGCCGGCGACACTGTGATCGAGCTTCCTTGCCATGCCGGAATCAAGTGAAAGAATGACTTCACAGCGCCGGCGCTGGCTGAAACCAACCGGCTTCTCGAAACCATTCTTGGAGGCAACCCTTGCCAGGCCTGAACCTGACGCGCGCCGAAGCCGGACAGCGCGCAGAATTGCTCACCGTGACCTCGTACGACGTCACCCTCGACTTGACGAAGGGCGCCACGGTCTTCGGCTCCACCACGGTGGTGAAGTTCTCCGCCGTCGAGGGCTCCTCGAGCTTTATCGACGCGATCACGGAGACCGTGCACAGCGTGACGTTGAACGGCACCGAACTCGATCCGGCTGTGGTGTCCGACGGCGTGCGCATCCAGTTGCCCGGGCTCGCCGCGGAGAACGAACTCAGGGTAGTCGCCGATGCCCCCTACATGAACACTGGTGAGGGCCTGCACCGTTTCGTGGACCCCGTGGACAGCGAGGCCTACCTGTACACGCAGTTCGAGGTGCCCGATTCCCGCCGCATGTTCGCTGTGTTCGAGCAGCCGGACCTGAAGGCCGCGTTCACGTTCACAGTCACTGCGCCCTCGCACTGGGACCTGATCTCCAACTCACCCACTCCGGTACCGGTGGAAACCACTCCCGGTGACGACGGCGGCGCGCGCGCCATCTGGCAATTCGCCCCCACTCCACGCATCTCTTCGTACGTCACCGCCTTGATCGCCGGACCGTACCAATCGGTACGCAGCAAGGTCACCAGCTCGGATGGCCGAGTCATCCCGCTCGGGGTGTTCGCCCGCAAGTCCCTCATGCAGTACCTGGACGCCGACAACATCTTCGAACTGACCCGCCAGGGTTTTGAGTTCTTCGAGGCCCAGTTCGGCTTCCCTTATCCCTTCGAGAAGTACGATCAGTTGTTCGTTCCCGAGTTCAATGCCGGCGCCATGGAAAACGCCGGCGCGGTGACCATCCTTGAGGGCTACGTCTTCCGCGGCAAGGTCACCGACGCCCAGATCGAGCGCCGCGCCATCACCGTGCTGCATGAACTTGCCCACATGTGGTTCGGGGACCTCGTCACGATGCGCTGGTGGAACGACCTGTGGCTCAACGAATCCTTCGCCGAGTACATGTCACACCTGGCCGCCGTCGAAAACACCGAATTCGACCGGGCCTGGACCACCTTTGCCTCGGTGGAGAAATCCTGGGCGTACCGGCAGGACCAGTTGCCCACGACGCACCCGATTTTCGCCGAGATCAACGATCTCCAGGACGTCGAGGTCAACTTCGATGGCATCACCTATGCCAAGGGAGCTTCCGTGCTCAGGCAGTTGGTTGCCTGGGTGGGTCCGGAACATTTCATGGCCGGCGTCCGCGAATACTTCCAAAAGCACGCCTGGCAGAACACCGAACTGGTGGACCTCATGAAAGAACTCGAAGCTGCCAGCGGCCGCGACTTGGACCAGTGGGGCAAGCTCTGGCTCGAGACCGCCGGCGTCAACACCCTCTCCCCCGAGCTCGAGGTCGACGCGGACGGCACCATCACGTCCTTTGCGATCGTGCAGACGGCTATCGACGAGCAGCCCACGCTGCGGCCGCACCGCCTCGCCGTCGGGTTCTATGACCTCTCCGCCGAAGGCAAACTTGAGCGGACCCACAGGGAGGAGCTCGATGTCGACGGACCCCGGACCCATATTCCCGCCCTTGCCGGAATGGCGCGTCCGGACCTGGTCCTGCTCAATGACGACGACCTCGCATACGCCAAGGTCCGCCTCGACCCCGCGTCCTTGGCCACTGCGAAGGCCCACCTGAAGGACTTCGCCGGCAGCCTGCCGCGCACCCTCGTATGGGGCTCGGCCTGGGATGCAGCCCGCGACGGCGAAACCCCGGCCCGCGGCTACGTCGAGCTGATCCTGGCGAACATCGCATCCGAGACCGATTCCTCTGTGATCCTGACCCAGCTCCGCCAGCTGGCCACCACCCTGACGTACTACGTCGCAGCGGAGCACAAGGATGCGGCCACGGAGGCCGCCGCTGACACACTGTGGGAGCTCTCGAGTACCGCGGCCGCCGGATCGGACGCCCAGCTCCAATTCGTGAAGTCCTTCGCGCTGCTTGCCGCGAGCAGCTCCCAACTGGACACAGTCCAGGCGGTCCTGGACGGCAGCACCGTCCTGGATGGCCTGACGGTTGACCAGGATTTGCGCTGGGAACTCCTCACCGCGCTGGTGGTGGGCGGGCGCGAAGACCAGGACCGGATCGACGCCGAACTTGGGCGCGACAACACGGCCAGTGGCCAGAACGCCGCCGCCTTGGCGACGGCGGCCCTTCCCACTCCCGAGGCCAAGGCCGCCGCCTGGAAGAAGATCGTGGTCACGGGCGAGCTCTCCAACGCCATTCAAAGCTCCGCCGTCACGGGCTTCATGCGGGTTCCGGACACCTCCCTGTTGGAGCCGTACGCCGAGGAGTACTTTGAGGCCGTACCTGGCATTGACGCCAACCGCACCTTTGCGCTGGCCCAGCAAATCGTCGTCGGGCTCTACCCCTCGCAACTGACCACGCAGGCCACGGTTGACCGCACGGACAAGTTCCTCGCTGAGCTGCCAGCGGACAGCAACGCCCTGCGGCGGATGATGCTGGAAAACCGCGACGGCGTTGCCCGGGCCCTGAAAGCCCGCGCGGCAGACATCTAAAGCCGTCGGATAAATCACCGTCCGGCCCCGGTTCCGCTTCAATGGAACCGGGGCCGTTCAGTGTCCCGCCCGCGAAAGCACCGCCGCTAGACTTTCCGCATGAGCCTGGACGAACACCGCTACTCCCTGACCGTGCGCTGGACCGGAAATCTGGGCACCGGGACTTCCACCTACCGCGGCTACACGAGGGACCACGACGTTGAGATCCCCGGCCTGCCCGTCCTGAAAGGATCCTCGGACCCCACCTTCCATGGCGACCGGAGCCGGTACAACCCCGAACAACTGCTCCTCACCGCCCTCTCCCAGTGCCACATGCTGTCTTTCCTGCATGTCGCGGTCAAGCACGGGGTGGTGGTCACCGATTACGTGGACCACGCCGAGGGCTTGATGAGACTCAATCGCGATGGCAGCGGCCAGTTCGAGAACGTCACTTTGAAGCCGCAGGTCACGGTTGCCGACCCTGCGCATATTTCCCTCGTGGACGAGTTGCACCATGAGGCCAACCAGGTGTGCTTCATCGCCCGGAGCGTCAATTTTCCCGTTCAGCATGAGCCGAGCACGATGGCGGCCACGGTCTAGCCAGATGACAAGAAAGCTGTTCCGCCAAGAATCACGATGCGGATCCGGCCACGCTACGGCGATAGGGTTGACCGTGGACAAAGTGTTCAGCGCCCGGCAATCAAGGGCCCGGCGAACAATTGGATCCCGTGAGGAGCATTCCCGCATATGAACGTCGCCTCGTCGACCGACAACATCGTGGCCGATGCAGCCAAGATCGATTACGCGTCCATCTTCGTGACGCTGGGCATTGGGCTGGTGGTCTGGGTTGTGGCCCGGTTCATCATTCTGCGCATTACCCGCCGAGTGGCAGAGGGCAGCAGCTTCTTCAAGAAACCGCATTTCAGGTGGGTCCAGCCGGCCTTCCGGGCACTCGACCATGAACGGCGCGCCCAACGCGCCCACACCATCGGCTCGCTGCTGACAAGCGTGCTGAGCGTGGTGGTGGTGGTCATCGTCATCATCTACGTCCTCAAATACCTGAATGTGGATATCGCACCGCTGCTCACGAGCGTCGGTATTCTGGGTGTGGCCATCGGCTTCGGCGCCCAGCAGCTCATCCGCGATTTCCTGTCCGGCATCTTCATCACCATCGAGGACCAGTTCGGGATCGGCGATGTGATTGTGACCACCGAAGTGATTGGCACCGTTGAATCGGTAGGCCTCCGGATCACCCGCCTCAAGGCTGAAGACGGCGCCATCTGGTATCTGCGCAACGGAGAAATCCTGCGGGTGGGCAACCGCTCGCAAGGCGACTACGTACCGGAAGAACCAGCCGCGCCGGACGTTCCGCCGGCACCCCCGGGCACTGCGCCTGCCGAAACCGCGGCATCCGGTGCGCCTCAATCTTCAAAGGAATCCCTCAAGATTCAAGAGCAGAAAGCAGGCGAGTGACATGGCCAGCCAGCCGGAATCAGCAACGCCGCAGCCAGCCGAACGGCGGCAGTTGATGCAAAACGATCCGTTCAGCCAGCCTGCCTACACCGACAGCTTCTATGAGGCCATCGGTGGCCACGAGACCTTCGTGAAACTCATCGACGTCTTCTACGACGGCGTCGCCGGAGATCCTTTGCTCAGGCCTATGTACCCGGAACAAGACCTCGCCCCGG
The DNA here is from genome assembly GCF_051843155.1 of Arthrobacter sp. KNU-44. Taxonomy (NCBI): domain Bacteria; kingdom Bacillati; phylum Actinomycetota; class Actinomycetes; order Micrococcales; family Micrococcaceae; genus Arthrobacter; species Arthrobacter sp. KNU-44. The sequence goes on along the minus strand of NZ_JBPXNG010000002.1, from coordinate 3,939,501 downwards.
CAAAGCGGCGGTTCCTCATGTTTCTCGAGCAGTATTGGGGCGGCCCGGGCACCTACAGCGAGGAACGAGGGCACCCCAGGCTGCGGATGCGGCACATGCCGTTCCAGGTGACACCCGAAGCCAAGGACCGCTGGCTCTTCCACATGCGCGCGGCAGTGGATTCGCTCGATTTGTCGCCGCTTCACGAAGGTACCCTGTGGGACTACATGGAGCGGGCAGCGCTCACGATGGTCAACAGCCCGTCGGTCCAGCAGCCCTGAGCTTCTAGGCGAGCGGGCTGCGTAGCCATGGGATTGGCCCGGGATTGGGCCGGGCCTGGCTCGGGATTGGGCCGGGCCTGGCTCGGGTTCAGCGGGCTTGGAAGCCCAGGCCTGATCCGGATCGTGCGAGGATGTGGCCCCGGCTGCCGCTGAGCCGGAACCAACGGCCGTTGCGGAAGAGCCGGTGTTCGCCGTCGCCAAGGAAACCGAGCGCAAGGGCCGCGAACGCCGCGCCGGCGGGCACGCCGTCGAGTCCCGGAATCTCCCGGCCCCACACCGCGGCCCTGGCGTTGTTGACGATCAATGCGCCGGGCTGATCGGGAACAATCCCGGCCACCTCGGCAATTCCGGCATTCGCGACTGACCTGAGTTCGGCGTCGGGCACTGACCCCAGAGGCTCCCAGCCACTGCGGGGTGCCCCGACTCCCGCCCACGATTCGGAAACCGTCGACGGCGGGATCGGAAGCTCGACGTCGTCGGCACCAGAACGCGCCAAGCGGTCCAGGATCGAAGACAGGGTCACGGTGATGTCCGCATGCGCGTCATCGGCGAGGGCGATGGTCCGGAGGCCGAGAATGGTCGGCGTCGACTCGCCCAGGAGGCGCGGCCTCAGGACGCACACATATGCAGCCAGGACGCGTCCGGAGGCCTGCAGCCGGATGGCGCCATCGTCGATGCTCTTGGCACGCGTGACATAAGTGCGGAGATCCGCCAGATCACGGGGATCGACGAAATGGAAGGACTGGGTCAGTACATCGGACACATCATTGACTCTACCGGCATGTCCGCGGTTGAGAGGGGTCAGGGGGGCGTCTAGAGTCGAACCATGACTGACGCGCACGCCGGCCTGGAACACCAGGTTGCCCTGGAGGACCCCACATCCACCCTCATCGAACTGTTGTCCCTGGCCGACTTCGACGGCGCGAGGACAGCCGAGGACATCTTCCTTGGGCCCTCCCAGAAGCAGCCGCGCCACCGGGTGTTCGGCGGGCAGGTGCTCGCCCAGTCGCTCGTCGCCGGTATGCGAACGGTGGAAGAGGACCGAACCGTCCATTCCATGCATGGCTACTTTCTTCGTCCCGGGGACGCCAACCAGCCCATTACTTTCAGCGTTGAACGGCTTCGCGACGGACGCTCGTTCTCCGCTCGTCGGGTGCACGCCTACCAGGAAGGTAAACCGATCCTGTCGATGATCGCTTCCTTCCAGACGGAAGCGGAGGGCGTGGAACACCGGTCCTCCATGCCGGTCGGTATCCCGGATCCCGAAACCCTGCCGAGCACCGCGGACCTCCTGCAGAAGTACGACCATCCTCTCGCCCGCCACATGTCATTCGAGCGCCCCTTCGACGTCCGCCACGTCGACCCCGCAATCTATGTGGAAGCACCGATGGACCGGGTCGCCAGCAATGCCGTCTGGATGAAGACCTTTGGCCCAATGCCGGACGATCCCAACCTTCATCTGGCCGCCCTGGCCTACGCAAGCGACTACACCATCCTGGAATCAGTGCTGCGCAAGAACGGATTGAGTTGGATGACGCCCGGCATGAGCGTCGCGAGCCTTGACCACGCCATGTGGTGGCATCGCCCCGTGCGCGTGGACGAGTGGCTGCTCTACGTGCAGGAGTCCCCCAGCGCCCAAGGCGCCCGCGGACTTGCCACCGGCAAGATCTTCAGCCGCGACGGCGAGCATGTCGCCACAGTGGCGCAAGAGGGGATGCTGCGGATCCCGTCGTAGCTACCCGCGTCGCTGCCACAACGCCGCCAGGATCGTCGAAGCAAAAAAGGCCGGCGCCCCGGGAGAAATGTCCAGGGTGCCGGCCTTCTGTGGCGCAATTCGCTTAGTCGCGGGTCAGCTTGCGGTGGGTGACACGGTGCGGCTTGGCAGCGTCCGGACCGAGGCGCTCCACCTTGTTCTCCTCGTAGGACTCGAAGTTACCCTCGAACCAGTACCACTTCGACGGGTTCTCCTCGTCGCCTTCGTACGCGAGGATGTGGGTGGCAACCCTGTCGAGGAACCACCGGTCGTGCGAGACCACCACGGCGCAGCCGGGGAACTCAAGCAAGGCGTTCTCAAGGCTGCTGAGGGTTTCGACGTCGAGGTCGTTGGTGGGTTCGTCAAGAAGGAGAAGGTTTCCACCCTGCTTGAGGGTCAGTGCCAGGTTCAGGCGGTTTCGCTCACCACCGGAGAGCACCCCGGCCTTCTTCTGCTGGTCCGGTCCCTTGAAGCCGAAGGCGGCGACGTAGGCGCGGGACGGCATTTCGACATGGCCGACCTGGATGAAGTCCAGGCCGTCTGAGACGACCTCCCACAGGGTCTTGTTGGGGTCGATGCCGCCACGGCTCTGGTCGGCGTAAGAAATCTTGACCGAGTCGCCGATCTTGAGGTCGCCGCCGTCGAGCGGCTCCAGCCCGACGATGGTCTTGAACAGCGTGGTCTTGCCGACACCGTTAGGACCGATGACTCCGACGATGCCGTTACGGGGCAGCGTGAACGAAAGCCCGTCGATCAGGGTCCGGTCCTCGAAGCCCTTCTGCAGGTTCTTGGCTTCCAGGACCAGGCCACCCAGACGCGGTCCCGGCGGAATCTGGATTTCCTCGAAGTCGAGCTTCCTGGTGCGGTCAGCCTCGGCCGCCATTTCCTCGTACCGGGCCAAACGAGCCTTCGACTTGGTCTGGCGGCCCTTGGCGTTGGAGCGGACCCATTCAAGTTCCTCGGTGAGTCGCTTAGCCTGCTTGGCGTCCTTCTTGCCCTGGATTTCGAGGCGGGCGCGCTTCTTCTCCAAGTACGTGGAGTAGTTGCCTTCATAGGGGTAAAGGCGCCCACGGTCCACTTCACAGATCCACTCGGCGACGTGGTCCAGGAAGTAGCGGTCGTGAGTGATGGCGAGGACGGCACCAGGGTAGGAAGAGAGGTGCTGCTCCAGCCACAGGACGCTTTCGGCGTCCAGGTGGTTGGTGGGTTCGTCAAGGAGCAGGAGGTCGGGCTTCTGCAGCAGGAGCTTGCAGAGCGCTACACGGCGGCGCTCACCACCGGACAGGACCGTCACGTCGGAGTCGCCCGGCGGGCAGCGGAGTGCGTCCATGGCCTGCTCGAGCTGGGAATCGATGTCCCAGGCATCCGCAGCGTCTATGGCTTCCTGAAGGTGGCCCATTTCCTCCAGCAGGGTGTCGTAGTCGGCGTCCGGGTTGGCCATTTCCTCGGAGATCGCGTTAAAGCGCTGGATCTTCGAGTAGATCTCGCCCACGCCTTCCTGGACGTTGCCCAGGACCGTCTTTTCCTCGTTCAGGGGCGGCTCCTGCAGGAGGATGCCCACGGAGTAGCCGGGGCTGAGGCGGGCTTCGCCGTTCGACGGGGTGTCGATACCAGCCATGATCTTCAGGATCGTGGATTTGCCGGCTCCGTTCGGGCCAACGACGCCGATCTTCGCGCCAGGGAAGAACGACATGCTGACATCGTCCAGGATTAGTTTTTCGCCAACGGCCTTGCGAGCCTTGGTCATCGTATAAATGAATTCCGCCATGCCGTTAAATCTAATGGGTGGCACGGCATAACTCACATTCGGCCCTGCTAGCGGGAATCCCCGACGAAGCATTTGCCGCTGGCCAACACGGGTAGGACCGACACCGAAACCTGGCCGTCCCTGATCTCGCCCATGACGCAGTCCTTATCCAGCCTGGCGGCGGCCTCGATAGCGTCGACGTCCAGTCCCGTCGGTGTCTTGCTCGCGGATACCTCCACAGCAGACGCGGAGATCCCGGCCGAAACGAGTTGCGATCGCAATGCATCTTGTGCCGGTTTGGGGGTTGCGGCGGCAATGGTTTTGAGTACGGACTCCATGGTCTGCTTCAGGGAGGCAGTGCCAGGGCTGAGCGAAGCCGATGCCGACGGGCTTCCGGCACCGGGTGTGACAGCGGGACCGGCACTGGCCGTGCTGGATGGGGAAGGCGACGAAGCAGGCGATGAAACCGCCGTGTTTCCTGACACCACTGGAGCAGGCGCCGTGCAGCCGGCCACCAGCCAGGCCACGAGTAACGGCACCGCAAGCAGCAAACCCGGGCTTCCGGCCGCGTGGCGGCGTCCTAATGGTTTTTGCGGCATTCCCCTGCTCATCACCCGGCTATTCTGCCATGCGGCGTACTACCCGCCGCGCCGCATGGCATCGCAGACGTCCGCGGCATCCACTGTTTCAGGCGCCGCGTCATCTCAGGCCTCGCGTCATTTCAGGCGCCACGTCATTTCAAGCGCCACGTCATTTCAAGCCCGGGCGTCGACAAGTTCTCCCGTGTGAGTATCAACGAGAACCGACTCATCGCCTTCTCTGGCCGAAAAGATAACTTCCCGCTCGGTTGCGGCACTACCGTCCTCGTCGTCATGCGGGCCGTCTTCACCCTCTTCATCAGCCGAGGGCCATGGGTTCTCCGCCTCCGCCTCAGCGGCCGCGGGCGTGCTTTGCGGGCCGGTGCCACCGCTGGTCCGGATGAAGTTCGCCGAGCCCCACATGAGGTCATGCCCCACCGTTTCGGCGACGATTTCGGCAACGTGGTAGATCTTGCCGTCGTGTTCCCATTGCCTCAACTTGAGTTTTCCGACCACGATGACCCGCTGGCCCTTCTTGACGCTGCATCCGATGTTTCCCGCGAGATGCCTGAACGCCTGGACGCTGAACCAATTGGTGTTGCCATCCACCCAGACATCGTTCGCGCGGTCGAACCTGCGCGCCGTGGAGCCCAGCCGGAACGAAGCCGTCCCCGTCCCGCCGGGTGTCGTCGAACTCTTGGGTTCCGTGGCAACGAATCCCCGGACTGTGATGATGTCATTCATGGTCTTGTCCTAACGTGAGTTGAGCTGCCTGCCTGGCTCCTTCAGCTTCACGTGCGGCGAACTTCCGCGGCAGTACCTAGTTCACGTATGTGGATAGCCCGACGCAACGGCCACCTGTGGGGGAAGAGTCACGGTCGAAACCGAGCCGACTTCACAGGCAGCCGCCGCAATGTAAACTCTTGATGGCGCCTCAGCCACGTGCTGTGCGTGCGTCGCCTGCCTCGGTAGCTCAGAGGATAGAGCAGGAGCCTTCTAATCTCTTGGTCGGGGGTTCGATTCCCTCCCGGGGCACGCAAAGAGCGGCTCTGAGCTGCGGAAACGTAGTTCAGAGCCGCTCTTGGTTTTCGTCAGCCGTGAAGACCCGCGGCCAGAGGCCAAGACAGCCTGGGTCGTCCGCCCTCGCAGCGTTCTACGCTGTTCCTATGGTCCTGAACCTCGCCGGCTCCGCAGCCATCACGACGGGCCCTGCAAGCTGGCCCGATGTTGAAAGGCTATTCGGCGTCCGCGGCGAGCCTTCGCGCTGTTGGTGCCGGTGGTTCGCCCTCCCCGGGCAGGATTGGAAGACCACTCCACCCGAGGTTCGGAAGGAACAGCTTAAAGCCAAATTCGACAACGGCCCCGAACCAGGCGTCCTGGCGTTCCGGGGCGGCGAAGCAGTGGGCTGGTGCGCCGTGGAACCGCGCCAGTGCTATCCGCGCATCGAGCGATCCCAGATCCTCAAGGCCGCGGGAGCAAGTGCCGCTGAAGGCCCGGGAGTTTGGTCGGTGAGTTGTTTCGTGGTTTCTCCCGGCCACCGCCGGAGCGGGGTGGCGGCCGCATTGCTGGACGCCGCCGTCGGGCATGCCTTCGCGCATGGTGCCGAAATCATCGAAGGATACCCCGTGGATCCCTTGCTACGGCCCAAGGCCGGTTCGGCCGATCTCTACCAGGGAACTGTGAAGTTGTTCGGTGCGGCTGGCTTCTCTACAGTTTCCACGGCGGTCCCCGGTAGGGCGGTCATGCGCCTGCGGCGCTGATTTCCGGGGTTCCGCATTCAGAAGCAACCCGGCTAAGGCAGTGTCAAGACAAGCGGTCCATCAGCGGTGATCGCCACGGTGTGTTCGCTATGCGCCGCACGGCGGCCGGTGGCGGAGCGCAGGGTCCACTGGTCGTCGTCGTGGTAGTAGTCGTCACTACCACCGAGGATCAACATCGGCTCGATGGCAATCACCAAGCCCTCCACGAGCTTCACCCCGCGGCCCGGCCGTCCGATGTTCGGCACACTCGGCTCGGCGTGCATGGTCCGGCCAATGCCGTGCCCACCGTGATCGGCAAGGATCCCGTAGCCGCTGCGCTTGGCTTCTCCGCCGATGGCGTACGCAAGGTCGCCCATCTTGTTTCCAATCCGGGCGGCGTCGATTCCGCGGGCGAGGGCGGCGTCCGTGGCATCGATCAACTCCTGGTCCACCGGATCCGCGGTGCCCACGATGAAGCTGACTGCCGCGTCCCCGCACCAACCCTCCACGAATGCCCCGCAATCGACGCTCAACAGATCCCCGTCCTGCAACACATATCCGTCCGGGATGCCATGCACCACGGCATCGTTGACGCTCGTGCAGATGACCCCTGAAAAAGGCGTGGACGCCCACCGCGGGCGGTAATTCAGGAACGCCGGCTTGGCTCCGGCGGCCTCCATGAAAGCGGCCGCAACCTCGTCCAGTTCCTTGAGCGACACACCAACCCCGGCGTGCGAGCGAACTGCCGAAAGCGTGTTGGCAACCACCCTTCCGGCTTCGCGCATGAGCGCAATCTCTTCTGGCGTCTTCACCATGGACATCAGAGGCCTCCAAGCATCAAGAACAGGGGGCCGGACCGGCCGCCGGACGAACTCTTCAACCCACTCTAGGGGCCTCTTCATCGCAGTCAACCGGGGAGGCGTGTCCGAACCCGCCCACGAGTGTCCTAAAGTCGCGATATGGAACACCGAAGACTCGCCATCATTCGTGAACGCCTCCAGGCAGAGGCAGACCCGGACCGTGCGAAAGCGGCACAGTCGTACATGAAATCATCCATGCCTTCGCTCGGGGTCAAGGTCCCCGCAGTCCGCCGGATCGTCCTCGCGACCGCGAAAGAACTCCCCTTCGAGTCCCCCGCCGAACTTCGTGACGATGTCCGGCTGATGTGGCGGGAAGCTACATGGCGGGAAGAACGCTACGCGGCCATCGATCTGACCTCGCTCAAGTCCGTGGCCACGGATCTGGAGATGTTGCCCCTATATGAAGAAATCATCCGGACCGGCGCATGGTGGGACTTCGTTGACGGCGTTTCCGACCGCATTTGCGCCCTTCTACAACACCACCGGAGCACGCTGACTCCGCTCTTGAGGACATGGGCAAGCGACCCGGACTTCTGGATCCGCCGCGCAGCCATCACCTCCCAGCTCAAGGCAAAGACGGCCACGGACCAAGAGCTTCTCGCCACGGTGCTTGACGCCAATCTGGCTGACAAGGAGTTCTTCATCAGGAAAGCAATCGGCTGGACCCTGCGGGAGTACGCCAAGACCGATCCTGAGTGGGTACTGAGCTACGTGGAAACCCGACGGCCCATGCTGAGCCGGTTATCCCTGCGTGAAGCGATGAAACACCTTGGGTGAAAGGCTCAGGACTTCGGTTTGAGCTTGAGCTTCAAAATCCCGCGACGCGGGCGGAACAGCACGTGGGTCTTCTTGTCAAAGAACACCAAGTAGGCGATGAAGGAGACCGCGATGGCGATGGCCACTCCGCGCACCACCTCGATGGGGATCCACTGGAAGACGCTCAATTGGTCTGTCAGGGCGATAAGGGTGAAGAACGCCGTCAAATAGAAGACCGTGCGGAGCTGGGCGCCGTCCGCGATCCCCGTCACGGTGAAGAACACGAGCAGCCACACCATGTACCAAGGCTGGATGACGGGCGCCAAGACGACGACGGCGGCGAAAGCCCAGGCCATCCGGCGAAGCACGGTCTTGTTGAACTCGGGTTCGGCGTCGATCGGCGCAGGCATACCGATCCCGCGGCCGGGCGTCCGTACGGCGAGCCAGACGATAGCAAGCGCCGAGACCGCCGTTCCGACGGTTTGGATGATATCCGTCACGGGAACGCCCGGCCCCCCGAACAGTCCGACGACGAATCCCGCCGTATGTGCCAGCAAACCCACTGGCGCATACCAGATCCAGACGGCGCCGGGAGTCTGGAGGGCGCCGAGCCAGCCAAATCCCAGGCCGTTCACCAGTCCTGCGGCGGCCAGTAGGACTAAGGACAAGCCCAAGGTCGCCGTCCAGCAGAGCATTCTGCGGCCCCAGCCGGCACGGGCACCCGCCCACAGCAGCCCCGCAAAAGGCAAGGCAATCAAAGTAATCGGCTTGATGGCGATCGAGGCCGTGATCAGCACGATTCCAAGCACGGGTCGTTTGACCGAGGCGAAGTACAGTCCGGCAACAACCAGTCCCAACATCAACGAGTCGTTGTGCGCGCTGGCGATGAAGTTGATCAAGAGAACCGGGTTGAGGACCCCAAGCCAGAGCGCCCGGTCCGGGTTCACGCCGTGGAGCGCAGCCAAACGGGGAACGTAGACAGCGAGCAGGACCACCCCGGCGAGGGCAGCCAGGCGGAAGGGAATCAGCGCAAGCTCGGGGACACCGGCGCTCACCCACACGGCACCCTGTTCGATCCAGAGCCATAGCGGGCCGTAAGGCGTAGGCGCTTCCGTCCACAATTTGTCTGGTCCGAGTGAAAAGTAGTTGCTCAGGGCCGAGATGCCGTTGGTATATGGGTTCAGTCCCTGCTCCATGAGCCGGCCCTGGCCGATGTAGGCATAGGCGTCCCTGCTGAACAACGGCAAACTGAACATCATCGGGATGGCCCACATCCACAATGCGCGCCGGAGCACAGGACGCGAGGACGGGTTCCATCCGCCGATCCGCTGGGCAATGCGCAGCCAAGAACGCAGGAGCAGGAGTGCGCCGAGGCAGAGCATCACGGTGCAGAAGATCACTCCAACCGGAGATGTCCTGGCCATGATGAAGAGGGGCGTACGGATAAGGGAGCCGCTGGTTGTCGCCATCCAGCCGACACCGATCGAGCCTGCCACCATGAGCAACGAACCGATGAACCCTTGGAGGATCGCCGTCCTCGCCGCTTTGGCTATCCGGGTGCCGTGTACCGGGGCGTTGGAATCGCCAAGCGCCTCTGGATGAGCCAACGAACTCCCCACCTCACGCTCACGAAACTTCGACGTCACCATCAACAAAATCCTGTCCGGTTCCCTGCCGCATCCGGGCCAAAGTGGCACTGCCGGCTGCCATGGATTATTGCAACTGTAGCATCGCCGCCCTTGGCTTCCCGGGGCCAAGCAGACCGTGGGTCTGCCCGAGAAAGTGGCCTGAGATAAGATGGGCGGGGCTCTGGTTTGATGCCGAAGACCACAGCCACGCTGGTTCCGCATGAAATTCAATGGAACCAATATTGTATGGCGGCTCCGGCCGCTGCGGCCTACGGCACCCTGTGACGATAACTACCTGACAAGGATCCTCCCATTTCCACGGACTCATTCTTCAGCGCGCTCACACGGTACCGGCTTAGCGTTCTTCCCTCTTCATGGGAAGCGAAGCTCAACTCGCCCAAGGGTCTGCTGGCGCTCTTCGGGGTTGTGCACTTGATCTTCCTCGTGTTCGCGCTGGTCATTTCCCTGCGCGGCGAGGCCTACAGTGACACTTTCATCTACCGGGACTGGACGTCTGCTGGGTTCCGGGATGAGAACCTCAGCGGCGGCCCAAGTCCTTGGGTCTACCCCGTTCTCGCCTTGGTGCCAATGGCCATCGCAGGCATCGCAGGTCCCGGTCCATTCTTCTTTTTGTGGGTACTCATGATCACCGTGCTCGACGGCCTGGCTGTCGGCAAGCTCACAGCGTGGGGTCGTCGCCGCGAAGCCATCCCGGCAGCATGGTGGTGGCTGGTCTTCGTCCTCATCATGGGTTGCCTGGGATTCGCCCGCGTGGATGGGTTGACCGCGCCGATCGTGCTGATCGCCTTGGCGTACGGGGTGTCACACCCTTTCATTGCCTCGACCCTCCTGAGCGTTGCCACCTGGATGAAGGTTTGGCCCGCCGCTGTCATGCTGTCGTTGTTCACTGTGGTCAAGCAGAGAACCAAAGTGGTGGCCGCCGGAATTCTCACCAGCGTATTGGTCATCGCCCTCACGGCCGCCGTAGGTCAACTGCCGAAGCTCCTCAACTTCCTGACCCAGCAAGGCGATCGCGGCATGCAGCTGGAAGCCACCTTCACTACTCCTTGGTTGTGGCTCTCGGTCCTCCATGTTGGCGACTCGAGGATGTACATGAACGCCGACATCAATTCGATGCAGGTGGATGGACCGGGCACGGCCTTCATGTCATTCCTTATGCAGCCCCTTCTCGCCCTGGCCGCGATCCTGGTGGCTGCCCTGACCTTCTGGGCACTCCACAACGGCAAGCGAACCGGCGGGGCGGACCGCACCGAACTGTTGTTGGCTGGCTCCCTGACCATGGCCACTGCTTTCGTCGTGTTCAACAAGGTCGGGTCGCCCCAGTTCATGGTGTGGCTCGCGCCTGCCGTCGCCGTCGGGCTTGCCCACAGCTGGAAGGAATGGCGGGTGCCCGCGGCGATGCTCATCGCCATTGGGGTGGCCACGTACTTCATCTACCCCCTCTTCTATGACGCACTGAGCCACAACAACCCTTGGATGGCACTGGTGTTGACCTTGCGCAATGTCCTGCTGGTGATTCTGCTCTGCTGGTCTGTACGCCGCCTGTACCTTTTGGGCAAGAAGATCCCGGCCGACGAACCGGCCGCCGCTGCCAAGGAGTCTTGAGATTTCCGTTCGATTCTTTGACCGGCTCGCCCGCGTGCGCGACGCCGTCCTGCCGCCTGCCGCCGTCGCCTGGTTCGGCCGTCCGTCCAGCGTTTGGTGGGGTTTCGCCGCCGTACATGTGTACTTCCTCGGCTGGATGGCAAGTTTCTTCCTGTCCGGAAACACGTTCAGCGACACTGAGCAGTACCGCCAGTGGGCGACGGCCGGCTACAACCCTGCGGATCTCCATGGAGCCATCAGCCCGTGGGTCTACCCGGTGCTCGCCCAGATTCCGATCTTCCTGGCCAACATCGCGGGCCCGGGTCCTTACCTGCTGGTGTGGACGTTGATCATCACTGCGCTCAATGCCGCCGGCTTGTTCATCTTGACCCGCGGCCCGCGCAGGACAACGGGGATTGCCCCTGCCTGGTGGTGGCTGTTTTTCACCGCTTTCATGGGCTACCTCAGCTTTGCCCGCGTGGAAGGCATCACGGCACCCATCGTGTTGGTCGCGTTGCTGTACGCCGCCACGCGGCCCGTGGCGGCGGGCATCCTCCTCAGCATCGCCACGTGGATCAAAGTCTGGCCGGCCGCCGTTTTGGTACCGATCATCATCGCGAGCCACCGCAGGCTGCGGATCATCGCATGCGGCGCCGTAGTAACTGCCGCCGTCGCACTGGGCGCCTATCTTTCGGGCGGCCTCCCGCATATCCTCGACTTCCTGACAAACCAGGGTGAGCGCGGCATGCAACTCGAAGCCACGTTCTCAACCCCTTGGGTCTGGTTGAGCGTGCTCAACGTCGGCGGTTCCAAAATCGCCGACAACGTTGCCATCAATTCCACCGAGGTGTACGGACCGGGTGCCAATGTGGCGGCGTTCATGATGCAGCCGCTCTTGGTTCTTGCCGCCGTCGCAGGCTCTGCCCTTTTGCTTTGGGCGCTTCGGCGGGGTGCCGAGCCTGAAGAGTTGTTTCTCGAGGGCGCCCTCATGATGACCACCGCGTTCATCGTGTTCAACAAGGTGGGTTCGCCGCAGTTCATCATTTGGCTTGCGCCGGTGATTATCGCCGGGCTGACCCACCATTGGAATCGTTGGCGGGTTCCTGCAGCCCTCCTGATGGGGATCGCCATGACGACTTTTGTGATTTACCCGTTGTTCTACACGCCGCTGATCCATGCCAACCCCGTGATGGCAACAGTGCTGACCACGCGGAACGTGCTTCTAGTTGTCCTGCTTTGGTGGTCCGTGCAGCGGACCTTGGAACTGGGCCGCAAGTCCGGCGCAAGAACCGCTATCCGGAGCGCCTGAGCCGCTGCTCAAGCCTGCGGAGCAGTTGCGCAGGGCTGGAGCGGATCAGCAGTTTGCGCGTGTGAACGTCCAACACCATCAGGTAGACGGTGAATCCCACGGCCACCAAGAAGGCGAGGGAGGACACCTTGACGTTCAGTTCCACGAAGGACAGGACCGAAATCTGGTCCTGCGCGCCGAAGGCCACGAAGAACGTGACGGCGACATAGAGCGACTTGATCTGCCAGTCGTCCCTGATGCCCGTGACCGCGAGCAGCGGGATGAACCACAGGATGTACCACGGCTGGATAATCGGAGAAAGCATGACGACGGCGGCAAACGCCAGGGCCGCGCGTCGCACCAGCCGTGAATAGTCACCGCGGAACATCAGCACCACCACCAGCCCGATTCCGGCCCACTTCATGAGGGTCCGGAGCCCCGTGGCAACCGTGGATCCGGGCATGCCAAGGAGATTGGCGATCACCTCGACCTGCTGGCCCAGGAAGCCCGAAGGCGAGTATCCCGTGTAGCCGGGCGTCGGATCGAGGATAGCCCAGACCCATCCAAAGCCAAGGTTGTAAGGAATTCCGCTCACCGCCAGGACGGCAAAGCTGATACCCGCCGTCGCGCCCCAGAACAGGAACTTGCGGGCCCAACTCGCTGCCGGACCCGCCCACATGAGGCCTATGAAAGGCAAGAGAAGTACTGTGATCGGCTTGATGCCGATGGAAGCCGTGACCAGCAGAAGCCCGGTGATGTGGCGCCCGGTGGCCGCAAAGTACATTCCGGCGACCGCCAGGCCCACCATGAGGGCATCGTTGTGGGCGCTGGCGACGAAGCTGATGAGAAAGAGGGGGTTGGCGACGGCGATCCACAGTGCTCGGCCGGGATTGATCCCGTGCAGTTCGGCGAGCCTGGGAACATACACCACGCAGAGCAGCACTCCCACTGTCGCAAGCACGCGGAAGAGCAACACGGAAAAATCGGGCTGGGCGTCGGTGATGCCCACAACCCATCTGGCAAGCCACAGGAAATAGGGCCCGTACGGCGTCTTGGCTTCAGCCCAGGCAGGATCGGCGCCCAGGGAAAACCAGTTGCTGAGCGAGGAAATGCCTGCAGTGTAGGGGTTCTGGCCTTCCAGCACCAGCCTGCCCTGGCCGGTGTAGGCGTACACGTCGCGCGAATAGATGGGAACGGCAAACATCAGGGGCGCCGCCCACGCCGCAACAGCGACAACCACGGATCTGAGCGATCCGGGGCCCCAGTCCTTGAGCCTTTGCCCGAGCCTCAACCATGACCTGACCAAAAGCATGGCCCCTGCCGTCAGCAAGATGGTGGAGGTCGTCACGCCCCAGCCCTCCGTGCGCAGGGCGATGACAAGAGGGTGCCTGAACATGGGCGATCCGTTGGCGATCCAGCCGGCACCGATCGACCCGACGAAGATCATCAGGGATCCAAAAAACCCTTGCCAGATTGCCACATAGGCCTTGATCTGGCCGGGGGTGCCGGCGCCGATGTGCGCGGCATCCGGGGAATAGAGACTCGCGGCGGCCTTCTCCGACGGCGCGGCGGGTTCCTTTGCCTCATCCCGGCTATTTGAGGTGCCCACGCCCGTTCCGCCTGCCGTCATGATATTCCAGTCCCTACGTACATTGGTCCAGCTCATCGATGCAGGCAACAACCGCTCGACAACGGCCCAGTTTACCAGCCACGGTAAGCCCTAGGAGCGGAATGAAGCGCCCCGCCACCCTTCCCACGCGACCGAACGGTAGGCTGGACGGGTGCCTATTACTAATGAACGCATCGTCTGGATCGACTGTGAGATGACCGGTCTCGACCTGGTAAACGACGCCCTGATCGAGGTCGCGGCCTTGGTCACCGATTCGGAGCTGAACATCCTGGGCGATGGCGTCGACGTCGTTATCAAACCCGAAGACGCCGCGCTTGAACAGATGAATGACTTCGTCCGCGACATGCATACGCGCTCCAAACTCCTGGACGAGCTCCCGCACGGCAAGACCATGGACGAAGCCGAAGCGATCGTTCTGGAGTACATCGAGAAGTGGGTACCCGATCCGAAAAAGGCACCGCTGGGCGGCAACTCAGTCGGAACCGACCGGATGTTCCTCGCCCGGGACATGCCCAACATCGTTGAACACCTCCACTACCGGGTCATCGACGTGAGCACCATCAAGGAGCTCTCGCGCCGATGGTTCCCCCGCGCGTATTTCCAGTCGCCCGCCAAACATGGCGGCCACCGCGCGCTCGGAGACATCAAGGACTCCATCGACGAACTGCGCTACTACCGCGAGGCCGTGTTCGTTCCGGCTCCCGGTCCCGATACAGCCACTGCGCAGAAGATTTCCAAGCAGATCGCCGCCGGACCCGAGACCCCGGCAAGCACGTGATCTGGGGCACCTTTTCGGGAAATTTCAGCCAAACGGTCAAAAGTGGCAAAACCACCCCCTAAGACGGGGTATAGTTTTTGTCGTTGCCTTCGCAGCTAACGGGTCATTCCGAAAGCATAAAAGGCGCATGGTGGGCGTAGCTCAGTTGGCAGAGCGCCTGGTTGTGGTCCAGGAGGTCGCGGGTTCAACCCCCGTCGCTCACCCTCAAGGGATCGGTAGTTGTCTATCGATCGCAGCCAAAGGCCGTACTGGTTATCCAGTGCGGCCTTTGCTTTGTCCCGGCCGATTTCGGCCATTCCAGGCCCGAGAACCAGAGGAACATCTGACATGACCGTCCTGCCAGTCACCATCTGGGGCGAGCCCGTGCTTCATCGCCGGGCGAGCGAGGTGGAAAAGTTCGATGACGAGCTGCGCACCTTGATTGCCGACATGTTCGAGACCAACGAAGCCGCCAACGGCGTCGGGCTGGCCGCACCCCAGGTGGGGGTCGGCAAACGGATCTTCATCTTCAAATACGCGAACGAGGACGACGCCCCGGACGAGGGCGTCCTGGTGAACCCTGTCCTCACCCTCTCCAAGATCCCCGGCGCCCTTCCCGATCCCGAGGAAGACGTCGAAGGCTGCCTGTCATTCCCCGGGGAGCACTACCCCCTGCAGAGGGCCGAATGGGCCCGTGTCCAGGGCTTCGACGGCTACGGCAACCCGGTGGATTTCGTGGCGACGGGCTGGTTCGCGAGGGTCATGCAGCACGAATTCGACCACCTCGACGGCAAGCTCTATGTGGACCGGCTGGCTGACCGCTACGCCAAGAAGGCCATGAAGCAGGCTAAAAAGAACGGCTGGGGAGTTCCCGGTCTGAGTTGGATGCCGGGTGTTGACCCGGATCCCTTCGGACACTGACCGATGACCGGCATAGCGCAAGACGAATTGTTCAAGCTTCTCGACATCCACGGCGAGGACGCTTTTGGGTGTGCCTCGCTGCTGGAGTCACCTCCTGGAGACGGCACTCGACGGGCCCTTGCCAGCCTTGACGCCCGTCTGGGGGTCTTCCCAAGCAAATCTGCCACCATGGATGACTGCACGGAAACGGACTGGATCGAGGCGCTCCTGCGTTTCGCGCCGGTAGTCCACCGCCATCATCTTTCCCTTGGCATCCCGCCGGAATCCTCCGCCGCGATCCTGGCCGATGTAGGACTGAACCTTCGGATCAACCGACGGGTCCACGGTCGCTTCGGCCTGGACACGTGGGCATGGCTGACCCTCCACATGGCCGGAAACATCTTCCGGATCGGCCGCTTGCAATTTCACCTTGTGCGCAGTGATGCGGGAGGCCCTTCCGCCGCTGGCGACTCCTGGGTGCTGGGCGTGCACATCCCCGAGGATGGCGGCCTCTCACCCACCCTCGTGGACGCGAGCTTCAGCCAGGCCAGCGAGTTCTTTGACCGATACTTCCCGGACAAGGCGGTCTCCGTGGCGAGCTGCGACTCCTGGATGCTGGATCCCTACTTGGTCCGGAAGCTGCCGCACAGCAACATCGCCGCTTTTGCCCGCCGATTCACCCTTGACCACTGCTCAGACGCTCCGGACGACGCTGTCTACTTCACCTTCCGGCAGCGGGGCATGGAAAACCTTGATCGGCTCCCCCGCGAGACGTCGCTTCAGCGGGTGGTGTTGGAAAGGATCGACGACGGCGGGGCCTGGCAACTCGGCCACGGCCACCTAGTGCTTCCCCCGGCCGGGAGCAACCACGCCTGACGCGGCCTCCCGCGCCCTCAGGCGGCTACAACGCCCTGATGGTCCGCTGACCGGGGCACGAGTCCAGGACGCGCCTCATGGCGTCTTTCTCCGCCTGCGTGACCCAGAGCCGGTACGCGGCTTTGACCGAAACCTGCCGGGCTACGTAATGGCAGCGAAAGCCCTTGTTGGCAGGGAGCCAACTCGCGGCGTCGCCCGCGCCTTTCTTCACGTTGGCCGGACCGTCAACGGCAATGAGGTTGAGGGGGTCGTTGGCGAGGCTTTGGCGCTGTTTGGCAGTGAGCTGCGGGGCACCCTTCTGCCAGGCATCCCCGAGAGCCACCACATGATCGATTTGGACGGCCGAGCTGCTTTCGGAGCCCCTGCGGAAATGGATGTCCTGGCCGGTGTACGGCTCGCGCAGCTCCCCGGACGCGATCCTGCATTTGGAGCCTGCCGTGAACTCCGCCGCCGAGAGATCCCGCCTCAGGATGTCGTTCCTGGTATCGCAGCCGTTCCGGTCGACGTCGAGCCAGGCCTGTCCGAATTCGTTGCGGTCGTAGTTGTCCTTGGCTGCGCGCCCCTTCACAGGAAGCGCCTCCAAGGCATCAGCGGCCGAACCAGCCGGTACCGGCTGAACAGCTTCCACCGGCTTCATCCAGTTCGCGTCGAAGACAGGAGCTTCCGTTGGTCCATTGATCGGGTCCTGGCCAACTGCGAACTGGCCGTTGGTGAAGAACCACCCGATGCCCGTGAGTCCACCGGTGAGGATGAGAATCAGCAGCACCCAGGCCTGCCGGGACTGGCGGCGGGCGCGTCGATAGGCGGCCCAGGTGGCGCTCAAGGGATTGCGTCCTTTCGGGCAGGAATACGTCCCTTGAGACTAGTCGAGGCGCTGTTCGCCGACGCTGATATCCACAGTGTGGAGGACAGGTCAGAATGTCGGAACAATCACAGCGCATGGTGCAGGGGCGGCCTACTGCTCCTTGGTGACGCGTTTCAGGTCTTCGGCCGCCAGCTCGAGAAGGGACCCCAATTGGATGACCCTGTCCTCGGAGATATCCCCCGCCGCGTGTGCGGCCTTGGCTTCGTCGAGCAGCCGTTGGGCTTCCTTGAGGTTGGCCCGCGCTACGTCCAGTGCGTGTTCAAGGGTTGTTTCGTGATCCAGAATCTTTTCGCTTTCCATGCGTCCATTCTGGTCAGGTTTCCCGGCTGATACCAGCGCATCAG
This sequence comes from Arthrobacter sp. KNU-44, assembly GCF_051843155.1. Classification (NCBI taxonomy): domain Bacteria; kingdom Bacillati; phylum Actinomycetota; class Actinomycetes; order Micrococcales; family Micrococcaceae; genus Arthrobacter; species Arthrobacter sp. KNU-44. The sequence continues at coordinate 3,921,915 of NZ_JBPXNG010000002.1, read as the reverse complement.
CCGGGAATACCCTGTGTCTTTCCTCGCGTTGGCCGGAGCCGGCTAGACGCCGGCTGGCTCCAAGGTTGCCTTAGGTTCAAGGTTCACAGCGACGCCGCGTGCCGGGAACGATGGCGGGTTCACACCGGCCATTTCTTCCATGACGCGCACTACCTGGCAGGAGTAACCGAATTCGTTGTCGTACCAGACGTAGACCACGAGGTGCTTGTCGGTGGCGATGGTGGCCAGGCCGTCCACGATGCCCGCACGGCGGGAGCCGACGAAGTCCGTGGAGACGACCTCGGGTGAGTCGATGAAGTCGATCTGCTTCCGCAGCTCCGAGTGCAGGGACATTTCGCGAAGGTAGTTGTTGACTTCCTCCTTCGTGGTTCCCTTTTCAAGGTTCAGGTTCAGGATGGCCATCGACACGTCCGGGGTGGGAACGCGGATCGCGTTGCCGGTCAGCTTGCCCTGCAGTTCCGGAAGAGCCTTCGCCACGGCCTTGGCCGCACCTGTTTCGGTGATGACCATGTTCAGGGCAGCCGAGCGGCCGCGGCGGTCACCCTTGTGGAAGTTGTCGATCAGGTTCTGGTCGTTCGTGAACGAGTGCACGGTTTCCACGTGCCCGTGGATGACGCCGAACTTGTCGTTGAGTGCCTTGAGCACCGGGGTGATGGCGTTCGTGGTGCACGAAGCCGCGGTTACGATCTTGTCCGTGTCCTCGATGGAGGAGTGGTTGATGCCGTGGACGATGTTCTTCAGATCACCCTTGCCCGGAGCCGTGAGCAGCACCCGCGCGACACCCTTGCTCTGCAGGTGCTGGGACAGGCCCTCGGCGTCGCGCCAGCGGCCCGTGTTGTCGACCACCAGGGCATCCTTGATCCCGTAGGCCGTGTAGTCCACGGTGGAGGGGTTGTCCGAGTAGATGACCTGGACCTGGACACCGTTGGCCGTAATTGTGTTGGCGGCCTCGTCCACGCGGATGGTGCCCTCGAAGGAACCATGCACCGAGTCACGCCGCAGCAGGCTTGCGCGCTTGACAAGGTCGTTCTCGGCACCCTTGCGGACCACGATCGCGCGCAGGCGCAGGCCGTGGCCCCCGCCGGCCTTTTCGATCAGGAGGCGCGCCAGCAGGCGGCCGATGCGGCCGAAACCGTAGAGCACGACGTCGGTGCTGGTCCGGTCGTCCGCGCCGCGGCGCCCGACAACCTCGGCAAGCTCGGCGCGGAGGAAGTCTTCCAGGGGCGTTCCGGGGGCTTCGGCCTTGTACTTCTCGTTCAGGCGGGCGATGTCGATCGCAGCGGCCCCGAGTTCAAGTTCGGCCAGTGTGTTCAGTAGCGGCGCGGTTTCTTCGAGCAGGAGTTCGTCCTTGCTCATCCGGCGCGCAAAACGGTGGGCTTTCAGGATGTTCATCGACGACTTGTTGATGAGGCTGCGCCCGTGGATGCTGGTCACCACGTTGTTCTCACGGTACAGCCGGCCGATCACCGGAATCATGGCCTCGGCCAGCGCTTCGCGGCCCATCCACGTATCAAGACAAGAATCTGATGACTGGCTCACAGAACTACCTTCCTAGGGTCAGCTACATACGTCCTCGTACGTAGATGGTGGCCGCCCGGAGTAATCCTGCGGCACTGGCATCGGCGGGACTTCGGTCTGCCCGGACACCTCGAACGTTGCAAAGAAAAACCGCCGGCTGCGAACGCAGAACCGGCGGTGGAACTTCTACGTTCGCTGTCCATTCTAAGGTCTGGCACGGGGCGCCTTGGCCCCCGGAATGCGTGAAATCACTCACACAAGGCTGTGGGATGGGTTGACCGATACGCCGGGTTCTGTCCTCCCCCGCCGTTGCCGGCGAAGGAGTGGCGACCATCCATCTACGAACGCCGTTGCCGACGCCCTCCAGCGGCCTACCCGGACACTCGGGCGAGCAGCCCTCGATCGTGCCCTGTCTGGCCTTGCTCCGGGTGGGGTTTACCTAGCCTCCCTGGTCACCCAAGGAGCTGGTGGTCTCTTACACCACCGTTTCACCCTTACCTGCTGCCTGCCTGTGCTGGCACAAGCAGACGCAGGCGGTCTGTTCTCTGTGGCACTGGCCTGCGGGTTACCCCGAGTGGGCGTTACCCACCACCCTGCCCTGTGGAGCCCGGACGTTCCTCGAGCCACTCACGTGGCGCGCGGCCGCCTAGTCAACCCATCCGCCCTATAGTCTACCGGCGTCGGGCCCCCCGCATTTTCAGACAGCACTGCCGAATCGATCTGCCTGGACAACCAGCGACGGCAATACCGCTAATATCGACAGGTGCTGATTCTGTTGCCACCTTCCGAAGGCAAGACCCCCGCTGCCGAAGGCTCCGCCGTCGAATGGGAGTCCCTGAGCTTTCCGGAACTCAACAGCTACCGGGCCAAAGTGCTCGACGCGCTCGGCCTGGTCAGCGCGCACGAGGACGCCCTCGCACTCCTGGGGGTGGGCGCATCCTTGAAGGACGACGTCGAACGCAATACGCGGCTCCACGCAGAACCCGCAGCCCCGGCCCACCAGGTGTATTCCGGTGTTCTCTACGACGCGCTTGGCTTCAAGACCCTCACACCGGCGCAGCGCCGCAAGGCGGTGGAGTCGGTCCTCGTGGTGTCCGCCCTGTGGGGCGCCATCGGCTTCGGCGACCAAGTGCCGGCCTACCGCTTGTCCATGGGAACGGCACTGCCCGACGTCGGGCGCCTCGCGTCGTTCTGGAAGCCGCAGCTTACGCAGGCCCTCGCCGCGCGGGTGGAGGGCCAGCTGCTCGTGGACTGCCGCTCCAGCACCTACGCCGCGGCTTGGGCACCGCCCCCGGCGCAGACTGTCGCCGTCAACGTCTTTTCCGAGTCCAATGGCAAACGCACCGTCGTCAGCCACTTCGCCAAGCACACCCGCGGCGAATTGGCCCGGCACCTGCTGAGCCGTCGAGGCAAGGCGCCCGGCACGCCCGAACAGCTGCTCAAGGCAGCCTCGGAATTGTGGACTGCGGAGTTGACGGAAGCCACGGAGCGCAAGCCGCACACCCTCAGCATCATCCTCCCCAACTAACTCGCAGTTGTTGTCGTTTTCAGCCGCGAAAACGACAACAATTGCTAGTCAGTTGGGTGGGGAACAGATGGTTAGTTCCACTCGGCGGAGCGCACCAGGATGCAGCCGGAATCGGGGCAGAACACGATCTCGTCTTCGGCCGCGGCTTTGACCTCGGCAAGGTCGCCGGGGCTGAGCGTCATTCCCGAGCCTTCGGACTTCCCGTGGAAAAGCCTGGCGGCTCCCACCCCGCGCTTGGCAAGGGTCTTTTCGTAGATAGCCAGCATCCCGGCGTCGAGACCTTCGGCGAAGCCGGCCCGCTGGGCGCGCACATCCGTCTCTTCGGCAACAATCTCGGCGATCGCGGTGTCCAGCTCGGCACGGATCCCGGAGAAGGAACCCTGGATATCATCGACGATCTGCTGTTGCGCGGCTTGACGCTCCCTGAGTCCGTCCAGGCGTTCCAGGATTTCCAGCTCAACGTCTTCAAGGTCCGAACGTCGCTTGTTAAGCGAGGCGATATCGCTCTGCAGCGCAACGAGATCCTTGGAAAGTCCGGTGCCGCTGTTCAACCTGGCTTCGTCCCGCTCAATGCGGCTAGCCACTTGCTCGACGTCTGCCTCTGACCTGCGTAGCTCTGTTTCGGCGTCGTGGACAGCAAGTTTCGCGGTTCCGAGCGCACCGTTGGCCACGCTGAGGGCGTCCTGGAGATCGGTGATGCGGGGGTCGGTCTCCAAAGTGCGACGGCGGTTCGCCAAGGATTTGAGCTTCGCATCCAACCCCTGCAGTTCGAGCAATTTCAACTGTTCCGCCGGTGCTGCCTTGGCCACGCTTACCTCCGCTTGATCGTGCCGGGGATGATATTCAGCCCAAGCCAGGCCTTGGGCCTGTTTGTCTCGACTCTATCGCCTAGCGTGCTCGCCTGCCTCGCTACGCTCCCTTGCACGCCAGGCTTAGCCGGGAGTCAGAATGAAGTCCCACGGATCGCTGTTGGTGGAAGCCACCCGGATCTCGACGTCGTGACCCTGGTCCGCGAGCACGTTGCCGAGCGCTTCGGCCGCGGCGGGCAGCCACAGCCACTCGCTCGCGAAGTGCGACACGTCAACGAGGTACGGCCTGCCATCAACGGCAGCTTCGCGGGCCTCGGATGCAGGGTGGTGCCGCATATCCGCGGTGACGTAGATGTCCGCCTGGCTGGCGCGGACGGCGTCGAAGAGACTGTCTCCGGCTCCGCCGCAAACGGCCACACGCCGCACGAGTCCATCCTTGTCTCCGGCGACCCGCACGCCGCCAGCCACTGAGGGCAGGATCTCGAATACCCGCGCGGCGAAGTCTCCCAAGGTCATGAGTTCGGGCAGGTCGCCGACCCGGCCGATCCCCTCTTCAGGCAAGCCGTGTGCCGCAGGAGCCAGCGGGACAACGTTGTCCAGCCCGAACGCGTCGGCCAGGACATCGGAAACGCCTCCGACGGCGGAGTCCCCGTTCGTGTGTACGGTCAGCAGCCCGGTACCTGACTCAATGAGCCGGTGGACAGCGAGGCCTTTGGCGGTGGTTGCAGCAACGGAGGTGACGCCCTTGAGCAGCAAAGGATGATGCGTGACGAGGAGCTCGGCGCCCCATTCGATGGCTTCTTCAATGGCGGCGAGGGTCGGATCCACAGCGAACATGACCTTGGTGACGGTGGCGGTGGGCCGTCCGACTACGAGCCCTACCTCGTCCCATTCCTCGGCGAGCGATTCCGGCCAGAGCTCCTCCACTGCCAAGAGGACCTGACCGAGCGTAGGGGTGCTGGCTCTTGGAGTTCCGGCTGCACCATTCTCCGGTTCTTCGCCGGATCCTGTATCTGCAACCGCGGTGTTCACAGCTTCCATGCATTACATTCTTGCGCATCCGGCGGCCAAGTCGCGCCTGCGGGTACCGGGCTGTTCGAGATTGTTGCCACTGGCCGGGTCTGCGCCGTCACAGTCCCGTAAGGTTGTGCGGGAATCATCCGGGACTCCCAGCCATTGAAGAGATCATGAAAACTTTTGTACTTGGTGGAGGCTGCTTCTGGTGCCTCGACGCCGTCTATCAGAAGACCAAGGGCGTCAGTTCCGTGGTTTCCGGCTACACGGGCGGGCACATCCGCAACCCTGACTATTACGATGTCTGCTCCGGAATGACGGGCCACGCGGAGGTCGTCGCCGTGACTTTCGACGAGGACATCGTCCCGGCGGACATCATCCTTGACATGTTCTTTGCTCTGCATGATCCCACCACGCTCAACCGCCAGGGCTACGACGTCGGAACCCAGTACCGTTCCTCGATGTTCTACACCACCACGGAAGAAAAGATCCTCTTCGAGGAAGCCATCCTGCGGAACCAGGAACTGTGGTCCAAACCGATTGTGACCGAGGTCAGCAGGCTGCCGGAATTCTACGAAGCGGAGTCCATCCACCAGGACTACTACGCCAAGTTCCCGGAACAAGGCTATTGCCAGGTGATCATTAACCCGAAGCTCGCCAAGGCCCGGAAATATTACTCTTCGTGGCTCCGCGCGTAGCAGCGTGTAGCACCGCTCGTTAGGCTGACCTCAGCAGTAGCTATTTCAGCGAATTCAGAGAATAGGCATGATTACATGGCACGGATCTACGACGACGTCACCCAGCTGATCGGCGGAACCCCCCTGGTCCGCTTGAACAGGCTCACCGAAGGCTTGGACGCCACGGTTGCCGTGAAGCTCGAGTTCTACAACCCCGCCAATAGCGTCAAGGACCGTATCGGCGTCGCGATCGTCGACGCCGCCGAGAAGTCCGGTGCGCTGAAGCCGGGCGGCACCATCGTCGAGGGAACCTCCGGCAACACCGGCATCGCGCTGGCTTTGGTCGGCGCAGCGCGTGGTTACAAAGTCATTCTGACCATGCCGGAAACCATGTCCACCGAGCGCCGTGTTATGCTGCGCGCCTACGGTGCTGAGATTGTCCTGACCCCCGGCTCGGAAGGCATGCGGGGCGCCGTCGAGAAGGCCCAGGAAATCGTGGCCAACACGGAGAACTCTGTCTGGGCCCAGCAGTTCGCCAACGAGGCAAACCCGGAGATCCACCGCACCACCACGGCCGAGGAAATCTGGGCAGACACCGACGGTGGCGTGGACATCTTCGTCGGCGGCGTCGGCACGGGCGGCACCATCACCGGCGTTGGGCAGGTCCTGAAGGAGCGCAAGCCCGAAATCCAGATCGTGGCCGTTGAGCCCAAGGACTCCCCCATCCTGAACGGCGGCGCCCCCGGCCCGCACAAGATCCAGGGCCTTGGCGCGAACTTCATCCCGGAAATCCTGGACACCAACGTCTACGACGAGGTTCTCGACGCAACCCTCGAGGACTCCGTTGCCACCGCACGCGCCCTCGGCACCAAGGAAGGCATCCTGGGCGGCATCTCGGCCGGCGCGGCCGTCTGGGGTGCGCTGGAGCTCGCGAAGCGTCCGGAGAACAAGGACAAGCTCATCGTGGCAATCGTTCCCGACTTCGGCGAACGTTACATCTCCACGGTGCTTTTTGACGACATTCGCGGCTGATTGCGGACCCCGCGCAACCGCTTTCTTTCATTTCCTGTAGAAAGGTCTTTGTGAGCTTCTTCGCAAGACTTATGGAGGACCTCGAGGCCGCCCGGTCACACGACCCGGCGGCCCGAGGCTCCTTTGAGAACTTTTTTGCCTACTCCGGCCTGCATGCCATCTGGGCGCATCGCCTGACGCACAAATTGTGGCAAAACCCCGAGCTGCGGTTCCCCGCACGGCTCATTTCGCAGCTTGCCCGCTTCCTGACCGGCATCGAGATCCACCCCGGCGCGACCATCGGCCGCAGGTTCTTCATTGACCACGGCATGGGTGTGGTCATCGGTGAGACAGCCGAGATCGGCGAGGACGTGATGATCTACCACGGCGTGACGTTGGGCGGCCGTTCCTTGGCAAAGGTCAAGCGCCACCCCACCATCGGAGATCGGGTCACCATCGGAGCCGGGGCCAAGGTCCTTGGTCCCATCACCATAGGCGCCGACAGCGCAATAGGCGCGAACGCCGTCGTGGTCAAGGACGCACCGCCTGAGTCGATCATCACCGGCGTTCCGGCAACGTGGCGGCACCGTGATGCCAAGAGCGAAACGAAACCCGCTGTCGATCCCGCCGAGTACTACATCGAGTACCGGATCTAGCCGGAAAAGCGTTTGTAGGCGTTCCAGAAAACTGTGTCGAAGACCCGGTCGGGAAGCACCCTCCGCATGGCCAGAATGGTCCAGGCTCCCCTGCCCACCGGGTATCGGGTCCTGGGCCTTCGCGAGGTCGCCGCATGGACTATGGCGCGCGCCACGGTACGGGGGTGCGTCGAAAGAGCGGTTCCCGACGTCGATGCCAGGGCGGCCGCCACGATCCCGGCCTGCTCGCGATACGGTCCATGTCCTGAGACCGTCAGCAGGCTCTCCCCCGCGATGGTTCCCCATTCCGTGTCCGTGCCCGCGGGCTCGATGATTGCCACATCGATGCCATGGGGCTTCAGTTCCAGGCGGAGGGAGTCACTGAGGCCCTCGACGGCGAATTTTGTCGCGTGGTACCAAGCGCCCAAGGGCTCATACATTTTGCCGCCTATCGAGGACACGTTGATGATCCTGCCGGAAGCCGCCGCACGCATTACGGGAATCACCAGCTGGGCCATCCGGGCGAGACCGAAGACGTTGACCTCGAACTGGCGCCGGCCCTCATCCAGCGGAACCTCTTCCAAGGAACCGTAGGACCCGTATCCGGCGTTGTTGACCAGTATGTCGATCCGCCCCTGCTCGGCCAGGACAAGGTCCACGGCGGCCTTCATCGAGTCGTCCTCGGTGACGTCCAGTGACCACACCTTGATTCCGTGGGCTTTGAGCGGCTCCATCTTTTCGACCCGCCGCGCCCCCGCGTACACGACCATTCCTGCCTTGCTGAGCTTGATGGCGGCTTCGAAACCGATTCCGGTTGACGCACCTGTGACAAATGCGACGCGTTGCGGCATGGACTGCTCCTCGTGTGACGGGTGGTGTTTTCCTTCAGGCCGTACCTACGGCAAAGGCCGGCGCCTCCACAGTAACGCGGAAGCACCGGCCTTTGACTTGAACAGAGTGGAGCAGGCAAGAGTGGGGCAGCAGGGTCCCTACGTGGCGACGGAGTCGACACGAAAGGGCCTGCCCCAATCTGTGGGGCAGCAGGGTCAGTCCTTACCTACGTGGCTTGGAGTCGACACGAAAGGGCCTGCCCCAATCTTAGTGCGTGTCGACTGCCGAGATCTCGGACTTGTCTTCGCCCCACAGGGTGTGGAAAGTGCCCTCGGCGTCGACGCGGCCGTAGGTGTGCGCACCGAAGAGGTCACGCTGGCCCTGGATGACTGCCGCAGCGAGGCGCTTGCGGCGAAGTCCGTCGTAGTAGGCCAGCGACGAGGAGAACACGGGAACCGGGATGCCCAGCTGGACAGCCGTTGCCACCACGCGGCGCCATGCCGGCAGCGCACCGGCGATCGCCTTGGTGAAGGCCGGGGCGAACAGCAGGTTGGCCGGCTTCTCCTCGGCTGCGTAGGCGTTGGTGATTTCCTTGAGCAGCTCGGCGCGGATGATGCAGCCGCCGCGCCACAGCGAAGCGATTTCATCGAGCTTGAGGTCCCAGCCGTATTCCTTCGCGGCGGAAGTCAGCATGTCCAGGCCCTGTGCGTACGAAACCAGCTTGGAAGCGTAAAGCGCCTGGCGGACGTCCTCGACGAAGTTCTCGGGGACCTCGACGGCGATTTCCTCGCCGGCGAGCAGTTCCTGGCCAAGCTTGCGCTGTTCTGCCTGGGAAGACAGGGCCCGCGCGAAGACGGACTCTGCGATGCCCGAAACCGGGGAGCCCAGCTCGAGGGCGGAGATGACTGTCCAGCGGCCGGTGCCCTTCTGGCCGGCAGCGTCGACGACGACGTCGACGAACGGCTTGCCCGTCTTGGCGTCAACGTGCCCAAGGACCTCTGCGGAGATTTCGATCAGGAAGGAAGCGAGTTCGCCCTTGTTCCATTCGGCGAAGATCTTGGACTGCTCGGCCGGCTCGATGCCGGCGCCGGAGCGCAGGAGATCGAAGGCTTCACCGATGACCTGCATGTCGGCGTATTCGATGCCGTTGTGGACCATCTTGACGAAGTGTCCGGCGCCGTCGGTGCCGATCCAGGCGCAGCAGGGCTTGCCGTCAACCTTGGCTGAGATCTTCTCGAGCAGCGGACCCAAGGCGTCGTAGGACTCCTTGGAACCACCGGGCATGATGGAAGGGCCGTTGAGGGCGCCCTCTTCGCCGCCGGAAACACCGACGCCCACGAAGTGCAGGTCCTTCTCGGCCAGCGCCGATTCGCGACGGCGGGTGTCCTCGTAGTGCGAGTTACCGGCGTCGATCACGATGTCGCCGGGCTCCAGCAAGGGAACGAGCTGGTCGATGACGGCGTCAACCGGCTTGCCGGCCTTCACCATGATCAGGACACGGCGGGGCTTCTCGAGGGAGTCCACGAGTTCCTGGAGGGTTTCCGTGCGGATGAAGTCGCCGTCCGTGCCGTGCTTGGCCAGCAGGGCGTCGGTCTTTTCGACGGAGCGGTTGTGGAGGGCAACGGTGAAGCCGTTGCGGGCCAGGTTGCGGGCCAGATTGGCGCCCATCACCGCGAGGCCGGTGACACCGATGTGTGCTGACATCAAAACTCCAATTCATTCTTGTGCATCGAGTCCTGCTAGGAGCGAGGAAACGCTTTCTAGAGCAGTAGCTGGAATAAACCATACGTATTCGGACCACGTCTGGGAAAGTTGCGCCCACGTTTTGGAAACGTCCGCGTCACAAAAGAGTCTATGTTGCGAGCCCGTACTGTGGGGAGTTCGCCGACGCCCGGGGCTTCCGGTGGCGGAGCGGTCAACGCCACTATGCTTACGACTATGTCAACCAGTCTCCACTACCGCGCTGTCGAGCACCTGGGTACCCGGATCGTCGGCGGTAAGCTCCCCACCGGTCACGTCATGTTGGCTGAGCACCTTGAGGAGGAACTCAAAGTGTCCCGGTCGGTGGTACGTGAGGCCGTCAGGGTACTGCAGTCCCTGGGACTGGTGGAAACCATCAAGCGAGTTGGCATCAGGGTCCTTCCCGCGCACCGCTGGAATCCCTTCGATCCGCTGGTCATCCGCTGGCGGCTGGCCGGAGAAGGCCGCGGCGCTCAGTTGCGGTCCCTCGCCGAACTCCGCTCCGCCGTCGAGCCCGTAGCGGCAGAACTGGCCGCGGAAAACGCCCCGGAGTCCCTGCGCAGCGAACTGGTGGAGATCTCCCTCGCCATGCGTGAAGCTGGCCGTGCGGGCGACATGCCCACCTTCCTGGATCTCGACATCCGCTTTCACGCCCTGGTGCTTTCCGGTTCCGGCAATGAAATGTTCGCGAACCTGATCGGGCAGGTCACGGAGACACTCACCGGCCGGACAGTTCATGGCCTCATGCCGGAACATCCGAAGGAAGCGGCCCTGCAATGGCATTTGGATGTAGCCCAGGGCATCAGGGACGGAGACGGCGACAAGGCCCGCGAGGCCTCCTCCAACATCATGCGGGAGACCATCGCGGACCTGTCACCGGGCTGGGAGGGCCAGCCACGGGTATTTGTTCCAGTCGAGCGGCGCTGACGGCCGAGAGCCGGCGCCGCCCGACTGATCGCCTGATCGGCTGATCGGGCTGGGAGGCTACGCCACAGGCTGGAAGTTCAGCAGGACCTTCCCCGATTCGGCAGAGTTCCTTGCCACCTCGAAGGCCTCCAGGCCGCGATCCAGCGTGAATTCGTGCGTCACTACAGGGTCCACGTAGAGCGAACCGTCCGCGAGCGCCGCAATGACCTCGTCGATCTCGTTGTTGAAACGGAAGGAACCGAGCAATTCGAGCTCGCGGGTGATGGCCAGCGAAATGAAGACCGGCTGCGGTCCCGAGGGCAGCAGCCCGACCATGACCACCTTCCCGCCGCGCACCGCGCCTTTGATGGCCGATGCCAGTCCGAAGTGGCTGCCCGAGGACTCGATGACGACGTCGGCTTCCACTGCGGCGATTGCCTCGGCGTCATCGCCCTTGAGAACCTCATCGGCGCCCACTGCACCCGCGATCTCGAGAGGCTTGTCGTGCATGTCGACGGCCACGATCCGGGTTGCCCCCGCGCGCTTGAGGACAGCAATTGCCAGTGCGCCGATCGGACCGCTACCGATTACCAGCGCTGTCTTTCCGGCCACGTCCCCTGCTCGCGCGACGGCATGCCATGCAACGCTGGCCGGCTCCACAAGCGCCGCCGTGCGCAAGTCCAGCGTGGCCGGAAGGGCCCGGAGCATGCGGGACGGCAGGGTCGCGTAGCGGCTGAAGGCGCCGTCGGTGTGCGGGTACCTTGCCGCACTGCCGAGGTAGGTGCAGCCCGGGGAGAGGTTGGGCCGGTCTTCCGGATACTTGGCGGCACCCGGGGCCGGGGTTGCCGGGTGGACCGCGACGGCGGTTCCGGCTGCCGGGCCGCTGCCATCGGCGGCCTGCTGGACAACGGTGCCGACGATTTCGTGGCCGAGCACCATGGGAGCCTTGAGGATCGATTCCCCCGCCGCGCCGTGGAGCCAATAGTGCAGGTCCGAGCCACAAATGCCACCGTAGGCGATCTCGACGACGGCCTGGTCAGGGGTGGGAACCACGAGGGCTATGTCCTCGATGCGAAGGTCGCCGGCGGCGTGGGCCACAACCGCGGGTGAAGACTGGGGAAGCTGAAAGCCGCTCATTAGACGACCACCGTCATTCCGCCGTCGACGAAGATCGTCTGGCCGTTGACGAAGTTCGAAGCCTCGGAGGCAAGCCAGACCGCCGGACCGGCGAGATCCGCTACGGTGCCCCATCGGTGGGCGGGCGTCCGGCCTAGAATCCAGGAGTTGAAGTCGGGATCGTCCACGAGGTTCTGGGTCATCTCGGTATGGATGTACCCCGGGGCGATGCCGTTAATCTGAAGGCCGGAGGCCGCCCATTCGGCGGTCATGGCGCGCGTCAGGTTGCGCAGTCCACCTTTGGCTGCGACATAGGGGGCGATCGTGGGGCGTGCCAGGTCCGTCTGCACGGAGCAGATGTTGATGATCTTGCCGCGGCCCCGCGGAATCATGTGGCGGGCGGCTTCACGTCCTACGAGGAAGGCGCTCGTCAGGTCGGTGGTGATGACCCGCTCCCAGTCCTTCACATCCAGGTCCAGCATCGGGACGCGGTGCTGGATGCCCGCATTGTTGACGAGGATGTCCAGGGGGCCAACGTTCTCCTCGACCCAGGCAACGCCGCGGGCCGCTTCTGCATCGCTCGTGACGTCGAACGCGCAGCTGTGGATGCGGCCGGGCCCGAAGTCCGCCGCCATGGCGGCTTCCGCACCCTTGAGCCGTTCCGTATTGATGCCGTTGAGGACAACGGTGGCACCGGCGTCGGCCAATCCGCGGGCCAGCGCGTTGCCGATGCCGCGGCTGGATCCGGTCACGAGCGCAACGCGCCCGGTGAGATCAAAGAGTCCACTCATGGTTGGTTCCTTACTTAGTTCAAAGGGCTTAGGGACGAGTCGCTGAGGTTGGCGATGGCCTGGCGGACAACTGCGAGGTCCCGGTCGCCCAGGCCCTGATCAATCAGTTCACGGTAGAGTTCGGCGCCGGCAGTCGCCATCGGGACGGCGGCACCGGCCACTTCGGCGCTTTCGAGCACGAACTTGAGGTCCTTGAGCATGAACTTCGCGGGACCTGTGGGCGCGTAATCCTTGGCTGCCAGTCGTGGGCCGACAATCTCCAGGACCCGGCTTCCGGCGAGCCCGCCGGAAAGCACCTCGAACAGGGTTTCGACGTCCATGCCCGAGCGCTCGGCGAGTTCGGCGGCCTCCGCGAGCGCCGCCGTCGTGGTCCCGACGATCAGCTGGTTGCAGGCCTTGGCCAGTGAACCGGAACCCAGGTTGCCCATGCGGCGAACTGTGGTGCCCATGGATTGGAGCACGGGAAGCGAGCGTTGGAAGTCTTCTTCGCTGGCGCCCACCATGATGGCCAGGGTGCCGTCCTGGGCACCCTTGGTGCCCCCGCTCACCGGGGCATCGACGACGACGGCGTTCCCGCCACTCGCGCTGTGGACCGTCCGGCCGAATTCCTGGACGGCGGTCGGGGACACGCTGCTCATGATGACGACCAGGGTTCCCTGAAGCGGCGCGTCCGAGCGCCATGAGTCGAAGAGCGGCGCGGCTGCATCCTTGATGTAGGAGAGATCCGGAAGCATGAAAATGATGACGGGTTGGTCCCGGAGTCCGGCAACCGACTCCGAACGTTTTCCGCCGAGCTTCTCCAGCTCGGCGAGCGCTTCTGCGGAACGGTTCCATGCAGTCACCTCCCAGCCCTTGCCGAGCAGATTGGCTGCCATGGGGAAGCCCATAAGCCCGAGTCCCACGAAACCTGCGGTCTTGGCGGTCATCTTTCGCATACACCTCACTTCTTTGTGGTTCATCTTTCAAAAACTGTTCAATATCCTAGCCTCAATTCAGTATGATGAACACCATGACGACTGATGAACTCACCATCGCGATCGCAGTCCCGCTCGAAGCTGAGCATGTGGAGCGTATCCGCGCTGTAGATCCGAGCATTACGGTGCTCTACGAACCCGAGCTTCTTCCTCCGGAACGCTTCCCGGCCGACCACTCCGGGGATCCCGACTTCAAGCGGACTCCCGAACAAGAGGAACGCTACTGGTCCATGCTGAACAAGGCCCAGATCCTTTACGGTTTCCCCAACGAGAATCCGGCCGGCCTGGCCCGCATCGCCCAGAGCAACCCGCACCTGCAGTGGATCCACGCCATGGCCGCAGGTGCCGGTGGCGCCGTGAAGGCCTCCGGCCTCGACAACGAGACCTTGCAGAAGTTCAAGGTCACCACGTCGGCAGGCGTGCATGCTCTTCCCCTGGCAGAGTTCGCTGCCCTGGGCATCCTCAACGGCTTCAAGCGCAGCGCGGAACTTGCACAGGACCAAGCAGCCAAGGTCTGGCCCGAGCTGCGGACCCCCACCAAGCTGGTGAACGGCTCCAAGCTGGTCGTCACGGGTCTCGGCGAAATCGGCCTCGAGACCGCCCGCATCGCCCGCGCACTCGGCATGAAGGTCAGCGGAACCAAGCGGAACGTCGAAGCGATCGAAGGGATCGACCAGGTCGCGGACAACGATGGCCTGGCAGGACTCCTGGCGACGGCAGACGCCGTCGTCAACACCCTCCCCGGCACGCCGTACACGGAGAGACTCTTCAACCATGAAGTCTTCTCGGCAATGAAGCCCGGCACGGTTTTCGTCAACGTCGGCCGCGGAACCGTTGTTGACGAGGAGGCGCTCCTCGAAGCCCTGGACAACGGCCAGGTTTCCTACGCCTGCCTGGACGTCTTCGCCGTCGAGCCGCTCCCCCAGCGCAGCCCGTTGTGGAACCATCCCAAGGTCATGGTCTCTCCGCACACCTCGGCACTGAGCGCGGCCGAGAACCGCCTCATCGCCGAGCGCTTCGCCAGCAACCTGCGCACCTTCCTCGACGGCGGGGAACTCCCCCACCTCGTGGACACGGTGCACTTCTACTAAACGGCCAACAACCCAGCGCCATCCAAGCGGCCCCTCCGGTTTCCGGAGGGGCCGCTTTGCTGTGCGTGGCCGGTTTGTTGCGCCAGGGCGGGGGCACGAAAAGGCGACGGCCCCGTCCGAATTTCGGAAGGGGCCGCCGCTGCTTGCGTACGTCGTGGTACGGGACTGCCTACTTCGCGTCTTCCAAGGAACGGAGGTCGCGGCCGGCTGTTTCCGGGGTAAAGAACGTGGTGATGTATGAAATGAGCGCCAGCACTAGCGAGTAGACCGCCAGGACCACCCAGGAGTTGCCCGTAGCAGCAAGGAGTGCGACGCCAACCAGGGGCACGAGTCCGCCGGCCAGGACGGCAGACAGTTCGCGGCTCAATGCCACACCGGTGAACCGGTACTGCGAGCCGAAGAGCTCGGGCAGCAGCGGGCACTGCGGGCCAAGCATGGACTGTACGCCAAGGGCGATGCCGACAACCATGACGGCCCAGACAAGGGTCACGTTGCCGAGGGTCACCAGGTAGAAGGCGGGAATCGCGAAGATCGCTTGGAACAGGGCCCCGTAGCGGTAGACCTTGACTCGACCAATACGGTCAGACAAGGCGCCGAAGGTGACCACCATGACGGCGGCAAATCCGGCAGCGATCAGCAGACCGACCGGGCCGATGAACTTGTCGCCCGGAAAGACCCCTTCCTTGACGGACATGAAGGAGATGAGCAATGCCGAGTAGATCGAGGAGTTGCCGTTCTCACCCATGCGGAGACCGATGCCCACGAGCACGTTCTTTTTGGAGTGCTTCCAGAGCTCGCCGACGGGGTTCTTCACCACGTTCTTGTGCTTCTCAAGCTCCTGGAACACCGGGGTTTCCTTCAGCTTCAGACGGATGAAGACTGCCACGACGATCAAAATGATGCTGGCGAGGAAAGGCACACGCCACAGCCAGCCTTCGAGAACGCTTTTGTTGGCCATGCCGATGAGCGCAAAGGTGCCGGCGCCGAGGAGGGTTCCAAGCTGGATGCCTACGAACGGCAGCGAAGCGAAGTAGCCGCGGCGCTTGGGCGGAGCGACTTCGGAGATCAGCGTCGTTGCGCCTGCCTGTTCTGCTCCAGCGCCCAGGCCCTGGACAATACGGAGCGTCACCAACAGGACAGCCCCGAGCATGCCCGCCTGGTCGAACGTCGGCAGCAAGCCGATCGCGAAGCTGGCAAGGCCCATCATGCCGATGGTCATCAGGAGGACCATCTTGCGGCCGAAGCGGTCTCCGATGAATCCAAAGAAGATACCGCCGAAGGGCCGCGCCGCGAATCCAACGCCATAGGTGGCGAACGACGCGATCAATGCGCCGCTTTCACCCAAAGGCTTGAAGAACAGCGGTCCGAAGATCAGAGCCGAAGCCAGGCCATAAATGTAGAAGTCGTAGTACTCCAGGGCGGATCCTACGGAGCTGGCAAGAGTTGCCCTTCGCAGCTGTTCCGGCTCAACTACCGCGCCGTCCATATCAGCAAGCTTTGTCTTAGTACGAGTTGTCACAAGCACTCCCTCAAGAACACTCCAGACCCCCGTTGGCCTGGCGAGATAGTGTCAGCCGCCATGGCGTGAATCACTATAGTGAACAGAGTACAGCACGTTGTACAAGTTTCAAGTGGTGTAATCAGATTTAATTATGACCCCGCCCGGGCGGCACATCAGTTAGCCCATCGGGTTGCCCAGTGAGTGGGCGAGCTCCTTGAGTTCCTTCACCATGAGGGCAGCCTGTTCCTCGGAAAAAGTGGCCTTCAGGGCAGTCACCGAGAGACCGAGGCTGGGGCCATGTGCTCCGTGGGTAGGGACGGGCACGGCAAGGCACACCACGCCGAGCGTGGATTCCTCGTCCTCCAAGGCATAGCCCTGCTTGCGGATCGCGGCCACCTGGGCCTTGAGCTCAGCAGCACTCCGGAGGGACTTCGGGGTCATGACAGGGAGCTCCACGTCGTCCGGGAACATCGCCTCAATGTCATGGTCGTGAAGCTGGGCCAGGAGAACCTTCCCGACGGCGCTCAGGGAAAGCGGCATTTTGTCGCCGATGTTCGACGTAAGCCGGACAGCCGGGTGCCCTTCGTAGCGCGCCAGGTAAATGATGTGATCGCCGTCGATCATCGCAATCCGCACTGTTTCGCCTGAGAGCGTTGGTGCCTGCTCGCAGAACTTGTAGAACTCCTGGACTTCATCGAGCCGGCTGAGATAGGCGGCGCCAAGTTCGACCAGCTTCCGGCCAAGTGAAAAGTCGGCACCTTCGCGGGTAATAAGCCGGGCTTCTTCAAGAGCCATCAGCAGGTTTGACGTGGAAGACTTCGGAATCCCGAGCTCCCTCGCAAGATCGCTGAGTGTCAGGCGGCCCGAAGGTGCCTCGGCCAAGGCATCCAGGACCGCGGCCGCGCGGGTCACGGCAGGCGCCGGCGAGGAGCTCCCCAGTCCTTCGGCGGAACGGGGGGTGCGGGAATCGGCCATGATTCTCCTTCGCAATCGTGCGTCTGGCGCAGAGTGGGCGCGTGCCAGGCAGAAACGCTACCCGGGGGCAGCGGAACTTCGATCCGAGGCAATCACGCTTGTTCAATCCACTGAACAACCACCATCATAGTGGCTTGGTTCTGGGATGGGACGCGCCGAACGGAGAACGGCTTCCTTTCCATATCCAAAAATTCTCTGTATATTCATCTATGAGCTCTCCACCGCGGCATCCCCCAATAGTCGCGGTGGAGAGCTCTTCCAATTTCCGGCAGCGGATCAGGCTCGACGGTAGCTCTGCTGCCAAGGAGTGAGCCGTGGCAGCCAGCGCGGGACGTTGACACGGTAGTCCTCATACTCGGCGCCGAACTTGCGTGCCAGCGTCGGCTCCTCATATAACCTGACGAAGGCCACCACGGGAACTGCGCCCAAAGCCGCCAGGACGAACAGCTTCGGCTGTCCCAGCAGGAGGCCCTGTCCGGTGATCGCGGCGCCAATGCCCACGTAGATGGGGTTCCTTACGAACCTGTAGAAACCGCTGACAACAAGGTTCTTCGGCGGAGCAAAGGGCGCCGGCGTGCCTAATCCTTCAAGGGCGAACCGCGCAAAAGAATTGGTGATCACCGCCGTGCCGACGCCGATCAGGAGAACACCTGCGCACTGGGCCGCCAGTCCGCCCGGCACGGGCTGTTTCACTTTCCAGCGGGTCACCACCCATGGCAACAGACCGGCGACGGTTGCCGGGGCTGCGGCGAACACCGCCGTTCCGATTTCCGCCAACCTCTTCTCACGTGCTGCATCTCCGGATGCTTTCATGCTGCCATTCTGAGCCGCCAAACGATTGGCCACAACCACTGGAGGCGAACGAACCCGGAATAAAGGAAAAGAGCCCCTGAGCTGCGTTTCCGCAGTTCAGGGGCTCCTCCTAGCCGTTCGCTCGCTTGCGGCGAATCACCAAGGCCGAGCCGAGTGCAATGGCGGCGAGAGCCGCGAACATCAGTGAGAAAACGGTTGGGGCCATGCCAGTGTCGGCCAGTCCGCTCGCCGCCTTAACGGTGGTGCCGGTGCTTCCGGTGGTCGGGGGGACCACCGGAAGCACGGTAACGCCCGAGTCGACGGGCGGATTGACGGGCGGATTGACGGGCGGATCGACCGGTGGATCGACCGGCGCCGCAGTGACCTCGAGCGTGAGGTTGGCCGAGTTCGGCTCGAACAGCGCAGGCGAGAACCGCGGCGTGTTCGTGGCGCTGGCGATAGTCACCACGCCGCTCACGGTTCCGGCCGCTGCGAACGTCGATGTGGAACTGATCACCCACGCGCCGTTCTTCTCCGTAACTGTTGCCGCGACCGGGTCTCCCCCTGCCCACGAGACCGTTGCCGTGATGGGCTCAGCAGCAGGGCCGGCGAAGGTGACCCGCGCGACTTCGATGGTCTTCTCCCGGCCCGCGATCACGGTCAGGTCCGCACCCGGAACTATCACAGGAGTGGCCTTGCGCGGCGCGGAAACACTCGGGATCCAGTCCTTCTGGGCCGTCGCCCAGTCGAGGCCTGCCTTAGTGCCGGACAGTGCGAAGTCGAGTCGGCCGCCGTTCCGGAGCTCGTCCACATCGACCCAGGCAGCCGTGTGCACTTTGTCGCTCACGGTCACACCAGCAATGTAACTCGGAAGCTTCTCTTTCGCGCCTGCAGCAGTGATCAGCAGTTTTTCACCGCTCTCGAGGGTAATCGTGGCGGCCTGAACCTTGGGGGCGTTGAGAGCCATGATCCCCGAGCCGGGCATCACCGGCTGGATCCCGAGCGAGGCCATCACATACCAAGCGGCGAGAGTGCCGAGGTCATCATTGCCGACCCCGCCGCCGGGGGTGTTCGGGAAGCGGTTGAGATTGGCCGCGAGCACGTCGTTGGTCTTGGCCGGTTCACCGACGGAGCCGTACAGCCAGGGGTTCATCATCATCGGTTCGTTGCCCGGGTTGTACCCTATGCTCGTGTAGTACGTGCTGCCACCCGCAGCCCAGCTGCTCGGAGAGACCCCCGGAGCGGACTGGAGGGCCGGCTGGTTGAAGTAGTAGTCGAGTCGCTTGACGAACTCCTCGCGACCGCCCATCTTCTGCTGCAGACCGACCACGTCCTGCGTCGCCATCCACTGGTAGTGCCACGGGGTTCCCTCGTGGAAACCGGACCTCGTCACATCCGTGCGTTCCGGAACCGAGACGAACTGGCCCTCGGGGTTGACGGCGTTGACGATGCCCTTGAAACCGCCGCTGAGTGTGACTTCCGGGTTCCAGAGCTTCGTCCAGTTGGTGCCGCGGGCCAGGAACTCTGCCGCTTGGCCTGTCTTCCCAAGCCGTTGCGCAGCGGCTCCGATGCTGGCGTCCGCCGCGGCGAACTCCATCGTGGCCGAGCCGCCGTGACGGTACTCTTCGTACTGGCCGCCGAGGCCGCCGCCCCACTCCGGGTAATAGGGGATGTGGCCGTTGGCCAGGTAGAACGCGGCGCTCTGCCGGCCGACGGACGCGACGCCGGCGGGTGGCGCCGTAGTGGCGTTCTCGACGAGGTAGTCCCACATCCGGCCGGCGATGTCGGCTGGCACGGTCCCGAGCGTGAAGTTCTCGGCGATCCAGGGCGAGACCGGGTCGCCGGCCATAATGTTCGTCTCGACTGAGCCGAGCGACCAGCGCGGGAACCAGCCGCCCTCGACCCGGGCCTGGTACATCGAGCGCACGATGTCGGCGGCGCGGTTCTTAGCGAACAGCGCATGGAAAGTCGACTGCGTGCGGTATGTGTCCCACAGCGAGAACGTCTGGTAGTAGTTCCAGCCATTGGCGGTGTGCGTCTTGGCGTCCATTCCTGTGTACCGGCCGTCGACGTCGCTTCCGATGGTCGGCGACAGCAGGGTCTTATATAGCTGGGTGTAGAAGATCTTGCGCTGCTCGGCGGATGCCGTGATGTCGAACCGGCCAAGTTCGGCGTTCCAGGCGTCGCGGGCTTTCGCGCGGATCTGATCAAACGGCAACCGCGTGCCGTCGGCGGTCGCCTCGGCGATCCGGTTGCCGCGGGCGCCTTCGACGCTCACGTACGAGACCCCGACGCTCACCTCGACATCGCGGTCGGTCGTCGTATCGAAAGTGGCGACGAAACCGTTGTTGCCGTCGGTGACCTCACTGGAATTCCGGCCGACGACGAACTGGGCGTTGTTGCCCCAGGTGCCGGTCGACAGCGGAGCGCGGTCAAAAGTGGCACTGAAGTAGTAGCGGGACTTTTTCTCGTTTCCGCTACAGAACCCACCGTTGTCGATCCAGCCCTCGAGGGTGGTGCCATCGACCCAGGAGACCGAACTCGCGCCGGCAGTGCGCAGCGTCTGACCCGTGTTGAACGAAAGATTGGAGGTCTTGCCAGCCGGGAAGGTGTACCGGTGTGCGCCCACTCTGGTGGTGGCCGAGAGATCGACCTTGACGGCGTTGTCGAGAGTCACACCGTAGTAACCGGCTGTGGCGGATTCACTTCCGGACTGGATGCTGGTGAACCGTCTCGAGGTGGTGGGCGTGGCGGTGGTGCTGGGCGAGACCAGGAGTTCACCGGCGGCCGGACAACCCGCACTGTTGACGTGCCGGTGGCTGAATCCCCACACGCGACCGGCGTTGTTGCTGTACGACGTGGAATCGTAGCTGTTGGTGTTGTCAGGGCTGAGCTGCACCATTCCGAACGGGAGCGTCGCCCCCGGATAGGCGTTGCCCTCGCTCTCGGTTCCAACGAACGGGTTGACCTCGTTGGAAAGGTCGGTGACGGTCGGAGCCGCGGATGCTTCGACCGGAGTTCCGATTGCGAGCGCGGCCGCAACCGCCATGGCCGGCGCGAGCCGCGTTCGCCGAGGCCTTCTCAGGATCCGTGGGCGTACAGCCGGACTGTCGTGTGGGCTTGACATCGTGGGGTGTCCTCCTTGACCTGACTCACGGGCATCGAGCTTCAGCGCTCGTCGCTGCTGTCCGCCGCCAAGAGCTGACGGGGCAACAGCTCGTGGAAACGTTTCCACGCGGCCGAGTCTACTCAGCACACCTCGACCGAGTCAACGCCGGAGAAGTAAATAGCGACCGAGAAGAATGCCCGGTCCAGGGGATTTATAGGGGCGTCCGAACTGGCGTCAGCGGGCGGCGAGCACCGCGTCGCGGCTCAGCTCTCCCGAGCCCCGCACGATGAGACGGGTGTTCAGCGTGACGGTCTGCGAGGGCGAGACATCGCCATCCAGACGCTTGTAGAGCATCCTCATCGCGATCTGTCCCATCGCCTTCGGGTCCTGCGCCACTACTGTGATCCCGGGCACGACGACGTCGGCAAGTTCGAAATCGTCGAAACCCACGATGGCCAGCGAGGTGTTGTGAATGCGCAAGGCGCCGATCACGTTGATGCTCGTTCGGTTGTTTCCGGCGAAAACCGCGGTTGGAGGGTCATCCGACGCCAGCATCCGCCCGAGGGGCTCGTCCACCGGGTCGCGGGTCGTCGCGCTGGAGTAGACGAGTTCGGGGTCGAAAGGGATGCCCGCTTCCTCGAGTGCGGCCCGGTAGCCGGCGATGCGCTCGCTTGCGGTATAAAGGTCCGGCCGATCAGTGAAGCAAGCGATCCGCCTATGCCCGTAGCCGATGAGATGCGCGACGCCGGTGCGCGCGCCGCCGCGGTTGTCCACGATCACGGCGTCGACATCCAGCTCCCGCGGCGGGCGGTCGACGAAGACCATGCTCGTACCGGCGTCGAGCTCCGCACGCAGGTATTCCTCCTCGCCGCCTTCGGGGAGAGTAATCACCAGGCCGTCGACCCGGCGGGCGCAGAACGTGAGGATCATCTTGCGGGCGCGCTCCGGGTCTTTGTCCGAGGAGGCGGTCAGGAGCACTGAATCGCGGCGCAGGACCTCCTCCTCCACCGAGCGGTTAAGCAGGGAGAAGAACGGGTCCGCGACATCCTCGACCAGCAGCCCAATGCTTGCCGTCGCTCCGGTTCTGAGCATCCTGGCACTGTCGTTGCGGCGGAATCCGAGCCTGTCGATCGCAGCGTTGACCGCAGCGACGCTCTCCTCGCTCACGTTCGACTTGCCGTTGACGACACGGGAGACCGTGCCGACACCGACTCCGGCGACCCGAGCGACGTCTTTCATTGTGGCACGGGCGTTCGGACGCTCGGCAGCCACCCTCAACCCGTCACCTGCGTCCATTTCCGAAACCATTCCGCGACGCATCTTAGCATCGCGATCGGCGAAGAAGACCCCCAGGGAGTCCGGGACGTCTGCGCGAAAAAGAAAAGAGCCCCTGAGCTGCGTTTTCGCAGTTCAGGGGCTCTTTTAGCCTGGTGGGTCCTACCGGGATCGAACCGATGACATCCACGGTGTAAACGTGGCGCTCTACCAGCTGAGCTAAAGACCCAATCACTGATTTCAGCGCCTTCGGCGCTTCAACCAACGAACATGTACTCTACCGGATCATTCGCCTGGAACACCAATCGACCGACCTGGAGGCGGCAAATCGGGAAGCTCGGCGGCAAGCCAGGCCAGCGCGCCGCTGACCCCGGCTTCCACTTTGAGGTCAGCGAACCCGTCGCCGCGGGTCGGCCCACGGTTGATGATCACTACCGGCTTGCCGAATTTGGCTGCGTGCCGCACGAACCTCAGCCCGCTCATTACCGTCAACGAAGAACCTGCGACCAGCAACGCCCCCGCTTCGTCCACCATGGAATAGGCGCGCTGCACCCGGTCCCTGGGCACGTTTTCTCCGAAATACACGAAGTCGGGCTTGAGCGTTCCCCCGCACACGGGACAAACAGCGACGACGAACGATCGGATGAGCTCCGGATCCTCCACTGAGGCGTCGGCGTCAGGCGCCATTTCCACGACGCCGGAAGCCTGCGCGGCTTCGAGGAAGCCGGGATTGATCTCCTCAAGAATCGACGCCACGAGCCGCCGGGTAAAGACGTGTCCCTGGTCAAGGCAGATCACGCGATCGTAGCGGCCGTGCAGGTCCACCACGTTGTTGCTGCCCGCGTCCTCGTGCAGCCGGTCGACGTTCTGCGTAATGAGCCCCGTGATCAGCCCGCGGCTCTCGAGGAGTGCGACGGCGGCGTGCCCCGTATTGGGGTCCGCATGCCGGAGGTGCGACCATCCAAGGTGGTTCCTCGCCCAGTACCGGCGCCGGTTGGCGGCGCTTCCGATGAACTCCTGGAAAGTCATCGGATTCCGCGGCGCGGCTCCCGGGCCGCGGTAGTCAGGGATTCCGGAATCAGTGCTGAGGCCGGCCCCCGTCAAGACAGCAAACCGCTTGCCGCCGAGAATCCTGGCGGCGCGGCGCAGAAAGTCCAACTCGCCTGCATCCAACTCAACTGCGGGAGCCGGCGGAAGTATGGCGAAGCCGGTCATTCCCACGCCGGGCCGTTGGGCACTCATCTGCGCTAGGCCTGGCCCAGTGCGGACAACGCCTCGCGGTATTCCGCCAGGTCGCGGGCCTGGCCGCGCGGATTGACGACGACATAGCGGATGATGCCCGTCGCATCGATGATGAAAGTGCCTCGCAAGGACATGCCGGTAGCTGCGTCAAACACGCCATACTTCTCGGCTACTTCCCCGTGCGGCCAGAAGTCCGCCAGGAGATCGAACTCGTAGCCTTCCTTCTCCGCGTAAGCCCGCAAAGCAAACTTGCTGTCTACCGACACCCCGAGGACTGTGGCGTTGGCATGTTCGAAAATACCCAGATTGTCGCGGATCTCGCACAGCTCCCCGGTGCAGATTCCAGAGAAGGCGAACGGATAGAAGACCACCACCACGTTCCGGCCGCGAAGCTCGGACAAGCGCACTGGCTCCCCGAACTGGTTCACGAGCTCAAAATCCGGTGCTTCCTGGCCCACAATGGGAACTCCCGGACGCAGCCCGGGAGGGGTCAACCTCGTGTGTGTCACTTGTTCTTCTTGCGCGCTACAAGCCGCGTGGCGCTCCAGTCCTTGGAGACGCCTGCGGAGGTAGTGCAATGCAGGCCAGCGGTGGGAGCGGCGTCCTGAATATCCGACGGCGAGACGTAGTTGTCGCGACCCGATTTGGGGGTCAGCACCCAGACCACGCCGCCTTCACCCAAGGTGGTCAGTGAATCAACTAGTGCGTCGACAAGGTCTCCATCACCATCGCGCCACCAGAAAATGACCGCATCCACTACCTCGTGATCGTCTTCGTCAAGCAGCTCGGAACCTGTGAGTTCCTCAATGTCATCACGCAAATCGAAATCGACATCATCGTCGTAACCGAGTTCCTGAATTAGATCCCCATCTTTGAAACCCAATCTTTCCGCCACATTTACCGATGTGGCGGCGTCGGCCTCGCTCACGTTTCCTCCTCTTGAAGTGATTTCGATTACTACAAGCCAACACCCTTTGGGCGTGTGCTTCAAGCCATTGTCCCGCGTTCCACCATAATCCGCGCCCCAGCCACGGCTAAAGCATGGCTACATTCGGGGCCATCGCCAGGACTGCAGCTACAACTGCCTACGATGTAACAGCTTGAGTGTGACATACAACGCCTTCACGACCGCGCGGCTACGCATCGCGGCTCGTACAAAGCTACAGTGGCCAGTGAAGACTTTGGCTGCAGGGCAACCGCCCGCCGCGAATAGCGCAGCTTGAGCTCAAGAGAACCTGTCCGGCGCACATGACCGGGCTGTTGTAACCGATATGTCGCACACGCCGCGTTCATGACGGGCAGTTACCCTGCCGGACCTGAGGCGACGATGAATGCGCCAAAAGAGAGGTTGGACGTGGCTGCAGGAGAAGAGACCTCACACATCCTTAGCGGGTTGACTTCCCAGCTGCCTGATCGTGATCCGGAAGAGACTGCCGAGTGGGTTGAGTCTTTGGATGCGTTGATCAGGGAGCAGGGCACGGAGCGGGCGCAGTTCATCATGCGCAGCCTGCTTCAGCGGGCAGGGTCCCAGTCGGTGGGGGTGCCGATGGTGACGACCACCGATTACGTGAACACGATCCCGGCGGACCAGGAAGCACCGTTCCCGGGCAACGAGGAGTTCGAGCGCCGGTACCGGGCGTACATGCGCTGGAACGCGGCCGTGATGGTGCACCGGGCCCAGCGGTCCGACATCGGGGTGGGCGGGCACATCTCCACCTATGCCGGGGCCGCGACCTTGTACGAGGTCGGCTTCAACCATTTCTTCCGCGGCAAGGACCACGCCTCGGGCGGGGACCAGGTCTTCTTCCAGGGACACGCGTCCCCGGGCATGTACGCCAGGGCGTTCATGGAAGGCCGGCTCTCGGAGGAGGACCTGGACGGGTTCCGGCAGGAAAAGTCCAAACAAGGCCACGCCCTCTCCTCCTACCCGCACCCGCGCCTGATGCCCTCGTTCTGGGAATTCCCGACCGTGTCCATGGGCATCGGCCCGATGAACGCGATCTACCAGGCCCAGTCCAACCGCTACCTGCACGACCGCGGCCTCAAAGACACCAGTGACCAGCAGGTCTGGGCGTTCCTGGGCGACGGGGAAATGGACGAGCCCGAGTCCCGCGGCCTGCTCCAGCTCGCCGCGAACGAGAACCTGGACAACCTGAACTTCGTGATCAACTGCAACCTCCAGCGCCTGGACGGACCCGTCCGCGGCAACGGGAAGATCATGCAGGAACTGGAGGCGTTCTTCCGCGGCGCGGGCTGGAACGTCATCAAGGTCGTCTGGGGCCGGGAATGGGATGACCTCCTGGCCAAGGACACCGACGGGTCCCTGGTGAAGATCATGAACGAAACCGTCGACGGGGACTACCAGACCTACAAGGCCGAATCCGGCGGGTTCGTCCGGGAACACTTCTTCGGGAAGACCCCGGCCACCAAGGACATGGTCGCGGACCTGGACGACGAGCAGATCTGGAACCTCAAACGCGGCGGGCACGACTACCGCAAGGTCTACGCCGCGTACAAGGCCGCGGTCGAGTTCAAGGGCAAACCCACCGTGATCCTGGCCAAGACCGTCAAGGGCTACGGACTCGGACCCCACTTCGAGGGCCGCAACGCGACCCACCAAATGAAGAAACTCACCATGGAAGACCTCAAGGCCTTCCGCGACCACCTGCGCATCCCCATCACCGACGAGCAGCTCGACACCGACCTGTACCGTCCCCCGTACTACCACCCCGGCATGGACGCCCCGGAAATCCAGTACATGATGGACCGTCGCGCAGCCCTGGGCGGGTCCGTGCCCGAACGCCGCTCCACCCACACCCCCGTGGTGTTGCCGGAAGCGAAGTCCTACGAGGTCGCCAAGCGCGGCTCCGGCAAGCAGCAGGCAGCCACCACCATGGCCTTCGTGAGGCTCCTGAAGGACCTCATGCGGGACAAGAACTTCGGCAAACGCTTCGTCCCGGTCGTCCCGGACGAGTCGCGGACCTTCGGCATGGACGCGTTCTTCCCGACCGCGAAGATCTACAACCCCAAGGGCCAGAACTACCTCTCCGTGGACCGGGACCTCGTCCTGGCCTACAAGGAATCCCCCATGGGCCAGCTCATCCACCCCGGCATCAACGAAGCCGGCGCCGTCGCGGCCTTCACCGCCGCCGGCACCGCCTACGCCACCCACGGCGAACCCCTCGTGCCGATCTACGTGTTCTACTCCATGTTCGGCTTCCAACGCACCGGCGACGCCTTCTGGGCCGCCGCGGACCAAATGACCCGCGGCTTCATCATCGGCGCCACCGCAGGACGGACCACCCTCACCGGCGAAGGACTCCAACACGCCGACGGACACTCCCCCATCCTGGCCTCCACCAACCCCGCCGTCCTCACCTACGACCCCGCCTACGGCTACGAAATCGGCCACATCATCCGCGACGGACTCGAACGCATGTACGGGGAGAACTCCGCGGACCGGAACCTGATGTACTACCTCACCGTGTACAACGAACCGATCAGCCAGCCCGCGGAACCGGAAAACCTCGACACCGAAGGCCTCCTGAAGGGCATCTACCTGCTCGCCCCGGCGAAAACCGACGGGCCCCGCGCGCAGATCCTGGCCTCCGGCGTCTCGGTCCCCTGGGCCCTGGAAGCCCAGAAAGTCCTCGCCCAGGACTGGGGAGTCTCCGCCGACGTCTGGTCCGTGACCTCCTGGAACGAGCTCCGACGCGACGGACTCGCCGCCGAAGAACACGCCTTCCTGAACCCCGGCGAAGAACCCCGCACCCCGTTCGTCGCCCAGCAACTCGCCGGCGCCACCGGACCGGTCATCGCCGTCACCGACTACATGAAGGCCGTCCCGGACCAGATCCGCCAATTCATCCCCAACGAATTCGCCTCCCTCGGCGCCGACGGATTCGGATTCTCCGACACCCGCCAAGCCGCACGACGCTTCTTCAAAAACGACACCCACTCCATCGTCGTGAAGACCCTGCAACTACTCGCCCGCCGAGGCGAAGTCGACGCACAAGCGGCTGCCCAGGCAATCGAGAAGTACAGTCTCCTCGATGTCAACGCCGGCACCACCGGCGGGGCAGGCGGCGAAAGCTAAGCCTCCAGCGAAGCAAAACGAAGCCAGCAACATCTCGACGGCGGTCCACACCGAAAGGTGCGGGCCGCCGTCGGGCTTTAAGATCGGGTCTTCAACGATCGACCCACAGCATCAATTAGCGCAGCAAGCGCGTGACGCGCACCAAACGCAGTTGTAGCCTTCGCACAAATGGAGCTTGTGGATGATGCGCCGTATGCTCAAGGAATGGCAGAGCCGATTCAAACCCCCGCGAAACGCAAAGCGGCCGCGCGGACAGTAACACCGGAAAAGGCGGAGACTCTCAAGCGGCTCCGCGCCAATGTGGGGCAACTGTCCACCACCACCATGCGGAAGCTCGAGAAATCACTGCCTTGGTACAGCCGGCTGAGCTCCGACGAACGCTCAGCCTTGGGCCTGGTTGCCCAAAACGGAATCGCGGCCTTCGTGACGTGGTACGAACGGCCGAGCTCTCCGTCCTGGATCCTGACGGACGTCTTCGGGAACGCTCCCACCGAGCTGACCCGCTCCATCAGCCTGCAAAAGGCCCTCCAGCTGATCCGGATTGTCGTCGAGGTGGTGGAGGACCAGGTCCCTGTGATCGCACCGGAAGCCGACCAACCCTCCTTGCGCGAAGCAGTCCTGCGGTATTCGCGGGAAGTGGCATTCGCCGCCGCGGATGTCTATGCCCGCGCCGCCGAGTCCCGCGGTTCCTGGGACACGAGGCTCGAAGCCCTAATTGTGGACGCCATCCTCCGTGGCGAGAATACCGATGCCCTTCGTTCCCGCATCGCGGCCCTCGGCTGGAAGGCCCAGGAGCGATTCACGGTGATGGTGGGAAACTCGCCGTCGGAACCAAGCGCAAGCTATGTGAGCGAGTTGCGCCGGACCGCCGGACGCTATTCGGAAGACGCCCTGGTGGGAATCCAGGGCGACCGCCTGATCCTGATTCTGGGTGGCGTGCAAGACCGCGACACCGCGTACCTGAAACTCAGCGAACTTTTCGCCCCGGGCGCGGTGGTCTACGGGCCCGAGGCCAGTTCCCTGTTGGAGGCAAGCAGCTCTGCCCAGGCAGCCTTTGCAGGGCTCACCGCTGCCAAGGCTTGGCCTTCGGCTCCGCGACCGGTAGCCGCGGACGACCTCCTCCCGGAACGGGTGGTCTCAGGTGACGACGCCGCCCGCCGTTCCCTCATCAAGAACATTTACCGGCCGCTCCTAGCCGCTTCGAACGGCCTTGTCGAAACCCTCGGCACTTATCTGGAACTCGGCCATTCCCTCGAAGCGACTGCCCGCGAGCTGTTCGTCCACGCGAACACCGTACGGTATCGTCTCAAGCGCGTCTGCGACGTCACAGGGTGGGACCCGCTCCTCCCTCGCGAGGCTTTCGTGCTTCAAACTGCGTTGGTTGTGGGCAGGCTTTCGGCCCAGCCAAAGGCGACGTCGGAGCGTCACGGTACCCGATCCGCGGGTTGAACCGTTGTAGACTTCCTACAAACTGACCCAGTGAGCTTGGTGTACGCAAACACCAGTAGTTCACGCGGCAATTTGGAAAGCTGGTTACGTGCTTGCAATCGTCTGCCCTGGACAGGGCTCCCAGACCCCTGGATTTTTGGCCCCTTGGCTGGAGCTCCCTTCCGTAGAAGGCCATTTGGCCTCCCTGAGCGAAATCGCAGGCATCGACCTCAAGGCCCACGGCACCACCTCCGATGAAGAAACCATCAAGGACACCGCCGTCGCGCAGCCCTTGATTGTTGCCGCAGGGCTCGTGGCAGCGAAATCGCTGTTCGACGTCGAACTCAGTACCCTTCCGATCGTCCTTGCCGGCCACTCGGTCGGCGAGATCACGGCCTCGGCGCTTGCCGGTGTCCTGAGCGAAGAAGAAGCTATGACGTTTGTCCGTGAGCGTGCCAACAACATGGCTGCCGCCGCGGCGGTCACCCCCACCGGAATGAGTGCCGTCGTCGGCGGCGATCCGGCCGAGGTGCTGTCCGCTATCGAGGCCGCCGGCGCAACTCCCGCGAATGTCAACGGCGCGGGCCAGACCGTAGCCGCAGGAACGTTCGAACAGCTCCAGGCACTGGCTGACAACCCTCCGGCCAAAGCCAGGGTCATTCCGCTGAAGGTCGCCGGAGCGTTCCACACTTCCCACATGGCTCCGGCTGTGAGCGCGCTTGAAGCGCTGCGGCCGTCCCTCAAGCCGCAGGCTCCCACGGTTCCCTTGCTCTCGAACTTTGACGGCCAGGAGGTCACGGACGGCGGTGCCGCCGTCGAAAGCCTGATCGCCCAGGTCTCCCGCCCGGTCCGCTGGGACCTGTGCATGGAGAACCTGGTAAAGCGCGGAGTCACTGGACTCATCGAGCTGGCACCGGCGGGTACCCTGGCAGGCCTCGCCAAACGCGGCATGCCGGGTGTGAAGACCGTTGCCGTCAAGACCCCGGATGATTTGTCCGCCGCACTTGCACTCTTCGCGGAATTGGAGGGAGACGCATGAGCGCCCCCGTACTCAAGCAGGCACCGACGAACGCATACTCGCGCGTTATCGGCATCGGAGCATACCGCCCTGACATCGTCGTCACGAATGACGACGTTTGCCAGTGGATCGATTCCTCGGACGAATGGATCCGCCAGCGCACGGGCATCGTGACCCGCCACCGCGCCGCGGCCGATGTGAGCGTCATCGACATGGCCGAGGGAGCAGCCCGCGAGGCACTCAAACAGGCCGGCATTGAGGCTTCCCAGCTGGGTGCCGTCATCGTCTCCACCGTTACGCACCCGTATGCCACGCCATCCGCGGCTGCCGCCCTCACCGACCGTTTGGGCGCCACCCCGGCACCGGCCTTCGACATCTCCGCGGCTTGTGCGGGCTACTGCTACGGCATTGCCCAGGGCGATGCCTTGGTCCGATCGGGCGCGGCTGAATACGTCCTGGTGATCGGGGCCGAGAAGCTCTCGGACGTCATCGACAACCATGAGCGAACCATCTCCTTCCTTCTCGGCGACGGTGCCGGCGCCGTGGTCATCGGCCCGTCCGATACTCCCGGCATTGCCCCGTCCGTCTGGGGATCCGATGGCAGCAAGTGGAACGCAATTGGCATGACGCATTCCCTCGACGAAGTCCGCAACCTGGGCGAGTCTGCCCGCCATTCGGACGAATCCGACGATCAGGCCATTATTTCCGCAGCGCAGGATGTCTGGCCGACGCTCCGCCAGGACGGCCAGACGGTGTTCCGCTGGGCCGTCTGGGAAATGGCGAAGGTTGCCCAGCAAGCTCTCGACGCCGCAGGGATCGAAGCCTCGGATCTGGCGGCATTTGTCCCCCACCAGGCAAACATGCGGATCATCGATGAAATGGTCAAGAAGCTCAAGCTTCCCGAAACCGTGGTGGTTGCCCGGGACATCGCTGATGCGGGAAACACTTCTGCCGCCTCTATTCCGCTGGCCACGCACCGGCTCCTCAAGGAGAACCCTGCGCTCAGCGGTGGCCTCTCCTTGCAGATCGGCTTCGGTGCCGGTCTTGTGTTTGGTGCCCAGGTAATCGTTCTTCCGTAGTTTCGGACCGCGCCTACCTTCCAATTGAATAGTGCTTTGAAACCCAAGCCGTAACCGCGGTTTGCCCCCATTTCCGGCAATAGCCGGCACAACAAGAAAAGGAGCCAACAATGGCTAGCAACGAAGAAATCCTGGCCGGCCTGGCTGAAATCGTGAACGAAGAGACCGGCCTCGCCACCGAAGCCGTGGAGCTGGACAAGTCCTTCACCGAGGACCTGGACATCGACTCCATCTCCATGATGACCATCGTCGTCAACGCTGAAGAGAAGTTCGGCGTGCGCATCCCGGACGAAGAGGTCAAGAACCTCAAGACCGTCGGCGACGCCGTCAACTTCATCTCGAACGCACAGGCCTAGCCTGGCCTCAACTGTGCCGGACTTCGGGTGCGCCCTGTTGCATCCGAAGCCCGGCACAGCTGCTATATCTCCCAGAGTTTTTTCCTGCCTCCCCAGTGAGAACAGCACGTGGGTTGGCTGATCCGACAGAGAGTGATCTCATGGCACGCAAAGTAGTCATAACCGGTCTGGGCGCCACAACGCCCATCGGCGGCGACGTCCCCACGATGTGGAAGAACGCGCTCAAAGGGGTCTCCGGTGCCCACACACTCGAGGACGAGTGGGTTGCCAAGTATGACCTTCCGGTCCACTTTGCCGCCCGGTGCTCGACGCCGGCCCTCGAGGTTCTGAGCCGCGTTGAAGCCAAGCGCATGGACCCGTCCACGCAGTTCGGTGTCATCGCCGCCCGCGAGGCCTGGGCGGATTCCGGTATCACCGAAATCGACCACGACCGCCTTGCGGTGGCTTTCGCCACGGGCATAGGTGGCGTCTGGACGCTCTTGGACGCTTGGGACACGCTGAGGGAAAAGGGCCCCCGTCGGGTTCTTCCCATGACGGTCCCGATGCTCATGCCGAACGGCGTCGCCGCCGCGGTCAGCCTTGACCTCGGCGCCCGCGCCGGTGCACACACTCCGGTTTCTGCTTGCGCTTCCGGCACCGAAGCGATGCACCTCGGCCTGGATCTCATCCGCTCGGGCAAGGCCGACGTCGTCGTGTGCGGTGGTGCCGAAGCCGCCATCCACCCGATGCCCCTCGCCGCGTTTTCCTCGATGCAGGCCCTCTCCCGCCGCAATGACGATCCCGAGCACGCTTCGCGGCCGTATGACCGCGACCGAGACGGCTTCGTCATGGGTGAAGGCGCCGGCGCCCTGGTCCTGGAAGCCGAAGAGCACGCGATCGCCCGCGGTGCGCGCATCTATGCTGAGCTCGCCGGTACTTCGGTCACAGCCGACGCCTACCACATCACGGCACCGGACCCGGAAGGCCTGGGCGCTACCCGCGCTTTGAAGGCTGCCATGTTCGATGGCCGCATCCAGGCCGAGGACGTTGTGCACGTCAATGCCCACGCCACCTCGACGCCTGTCGGTGACAAGCCCGAGTACACGGCGCTCCGTGCCGCACTGGGTGCCCACGTCGACAATGTGGCGGTCTCCGCCACGAAGTCGCAGATGGGCCACCTGTTGGGCGCTTCAGGGGCCGTAGAAGCAGTGCTGACTGTT
Source organism: Arthrobacter sp. KNU-44 (assembly GCF_051843155.1). Lineage (NCBI taxonomy): Bacteria > Bacillati > Actinomycetota > Actinomycetes > Micrococcales > Micrococcaceae > Arthrobacter > Arthrobacter sp. KNU-44. The sequence goes on along the minus strand of NZ_JBPXNG010000002.1, from coordinate 3,889,204 downwards.
CTTGCCGTCTACGAACGCCAGGCTCCGTTGACCATCAACCTTGAGAACCAGGATCCGGAGATCCCGCTCGACGTCGTCACTTCGGCACGCACTTTGCCTGCCGGCGACATCGTCGCTTTGAGCAACTCCTTCGGTTTCGGCGGCCACAACGCCGTCATCGCCATCCGCAACGTCTGACAGTCGCTGCAGGTTCGAGGCACAAGAGGAGGGCCCCACCGTGGTGGGGCCCTCCTCTTTGCTATGGAAAACAGTCTCGGTACTTTGTTCCCTGTCCGAGATGGTGTTGCCTAACCGACCTGGTGGAGCCAGCGCACAGGGGCGCCTTCAGCGGCGTGGCGGAACGGCTCGAGCTCTTCGTCCCAGGCTTCACCGAGCGCCAAGGATAGTTCGTGGTAGACGGCGGCAGGATCTCCAGCACCCGACTCGTAGGCGTAGCGGATTCGGTCCTCTGTCACCATGATGTTGCCATGGACATCCGTGACGGCATGGAAAATTCCCAGCTCCGGTGTGTGCGACCAACGCGCGCCGTCCACGCCCTGGCTCGGCTCCTCGGTCACTTCGTAACGAAGGTGCGCCCACCCACGCAGAGCCGAAGCCAGCTGCGCGCCCGTTCCAGGGACTCCCGCCCAGGAGAGCTCAGCGCGGAACATTCCGGGCGCGGCAGGTTGAGGGGTCCACTCAAGATCGGTCCGCTTGTCAACGACCGATCCGATGGCCCACTCAACGTGAGGGCACAACGCGGTAGGGGCCGAATGCACAAACAAGACACCGCGGGTTATTGCAACAGACATTCCATCCTCCATAGCTGTAGGTACGTCTTCCCCAACGACCTCTGCCTGGATGAAATTTTGCTGCGCGGGTGCCGCGCTGTTCTGGTTTCCCTACCTATCTATGATTTTTTCCGCAACGGAAGAACATTCAAGTTTTGGTTGAAAGTTTCCCCACAGTGCTTTCATTTTGCCGTACAGACCGGAATTACGCCAGTGCGATTCCCGGACAGACGGATTTCCTTCCTTGGGACTCCTCGAAGTGTTGCACGGTTTCCAGGTCTCTAAGCGCGGGGATGGGCCTGCTGATAGCTCTTGCGAAGCCGGTCCACTGACACATGGGTGTAGATCTGGGTTGTTGCGAGGCTGCTGTGTCCCAGAATTTCCTGCACGGCACGCAGGTCCGCCCCGCCGTCGAGCAAATGGGTTGCGGCAGTGTGACGAAGGGCGTGGGGTCCGGTTGCCGCGGTATCCCCGAGGGCCGCCAGGAGGTCGTTGACGACGCTGCGGGCCTGGCGCTGATCGATGCGGTTACCCCTGGAACTGAGGAAGAGTGCCGGTCCGCTACGCTCTGTTGCGAGCCGTGGACGGCCGCGACGGAGCCAGTCGTCGACGGCGAGGGCGGCCGGGACCCCATAGGGCACCGTCCGTTCCTTGTTGCCCTTGCCGAGGACGCGGAGAGTCCGGCGGTCCGCATCGAGATCGTCGATGTCCAGGCCGGCGAGCTCGCCGACGCGGATCCCCGTGGCGTAGAGCAGTTCGACGAGGGCGCGGTTTCTCAACGGCATCGGAAAGCCGTCCGCGGCTGACTCTGACAGGTTTTCGAAGATCCTGGCGACCTGCTGCTGGTGAAGGACTCCAGGGAGCGTGTGGTCCCGCTTGGGGGCCTGAAGGCGAAGAGCAGGGTCTGAGGCGATGAGTTCTTCGCGCAGGGCCCAGGAGGTGAATGCGCGGGCCGTCGCGGCATGCCGGGCGAGTGTTGCCCTGGACTTGCCGGATTCGCTTTGCGCCCCCAGCCAGCGCCGGAGGGTGCCGAGTTCCAGTTCTGCGAGCTGCCCTACGCCCTCCGCCACAGCGAAGCGCAGCAGGCTCTCGACGTCTGCGATGTACGCCCGCACCGTGTGGGCGGACCTGGCCCGTTCACTTTCGAGGTAACGCCGGAAGTCCCGAACGGACCCGGCGAGTGCTTCGGGGAGCGGATTCTCTTGCACACTTCCACTGTGCCAGCCGCGGGGCCCGGTGGCTGGCATTGCCACGTCGGCCACGTTCACCTATGAGCGATGGACCTGTACATCCTGTAGTACTGCCACAGGAGCAACCCCTGCCAGACGGCGAAAAGAACCCAAAGCCACACCGGACCACGGCCGCCTTGGACGAACAAGACTGCTCCCACGATCAGCAAGAGCCCGATTTGCTGTCCAATCACGAACTTCGCGGGTTGCGCCATTGACTTCATCATGTCCACATCATCCTCATCGAAGCTACGTCAACCTGCGCTAACTGATAGTCGACTATCTATAGTTTATTCCTGTTTCCCCGCCCTCTTCCAGGCGCCGCTCACTGATACCGCCAAGCCCAACAAACTGAGGCGCCCAAGACCTGCCCTGACAGACTCGGGGCTGAGTCCCGCAACGATCGCGAGCTTCTCCACCGAGCTCGTCGAGCGGACGGGCAACGCGTCGAGCAGGATCAGGTCCTCGAGGGTGAGCCCGTCGTGGTCCGAGGCTGCCGTTTCCTTGTCCCCGACGAGCCCCTCACCGCTCGACCCCGCCAGTTCAGCGATCTCCCCGACGTCCGTGACGCAAACAGCCCCGCCATCCCGGAGGAGCCGATGGCAGCCGGCAGAGTTGGCGCTGTGGATGGACCCCGGGACCGCGGCGACCGACCTGCCGATGGATTCAGCATGATGGGCCGTATTCAGTGCACCCGAACGCCATCGCGCTTCCACTACCACTGTCACGGATGCCAAGGCCGCGATAATCCTGTTCCGCTGGAGGAACCTGTAACGGGTGGGTGCCGAGCCCGGAGGAACCTCGGCGATGACCGCACCTTGGTTTGCCACGGCACGCAACAGATCCTCATTTCCGGATGGATAGTATCGGTCCACTCCCCCGGCCATCACCGCGATGGTCGGCATGTCGTTTGTGCCCCCGGCCAAGGCCCCGCGGTGTGCGTGGGCGTCGATCCCGTAGGCCCCTCCGGACACGACCGTGCAGCCACGCTGACCCAGCCCATAGGCGAAATCACCCGTGACGGAGGCCCCGTAGCTCGTACTGTCCCGCGAGCCGACAAGCGCCACGACCCGACGTACGGGTGGGAACTCCAATTCGTGTCCCCGCCACCACAAGCACAGCGGTTCATGAAGGCCCAGGTCTGCCAACTGCGCGGGCCACAGCGGGTCCCCAGGGATGATCATGCGGCCACCGAGGCGTTGCATCGTGGCAAGATCGCGTTCCGGGGCAAGGTCCGGGATCCGGGGCGCCCACCGGAGCAACGCAGCGGCCAATCCGGCCCCGGCGGAAGAAACCCCGCTGTCCACCAACAAGGAAGCCACTTCCTGCTCAAGCCCGGGTCCGGGAGCGAGCTCGCCGATCGCGATTCTGAGGCCATCAACGGCCCCGGCGGCCTGCACCAGCGCGAGTCCGGCGGCATCCTGCGGTTCCATCAGCCGCGATAGCGCTGCCCGGGCAAATCGCTCCCTGCTCCGGTCTGGAACATCAGAGGTGAGCTGCTGGCCGAGTTCAGTCATGGCGTGTCCTTTCATGCGGCCGCAACCGCCTGCCGCAAGCCGAGGGCCTGTCCTATGTCGTCGCTGTGAGGTTGGTCCCTGTGGCCCAGATCAGCAAGGGTCCAGGCGAGACGCAAGACGCGGTCATAGCCTCTGGCCGTGAGGATTCCACGTTCCAGGGAAGTATCCAGAATCTTCGTGGTCGCGGAAGGGAGTCGCAGTTCGCCGCGCAGTACACGCCCGGGAACCTGCGAGTTGGTCTCCATCCCTAAACTCCCCAAGCGTTCGCGTTGCCGCGACCGGGCGGCATGGACCCTCCCGGCGACAGTAGCTGTGTCCTCCTCCGCACCGGATTGCCCAAAGTCCGCGAGGGAAACACGTTCCACCTGGAGCTGGATGTCTACCCTGTCCAGCAACGGCCCGGACATGCGCCCGAAGTAGCGGCGACGCATCACCGGGGTGCAGGTGCAATCGACTCCCTTGCCGGTGGCCTTCCCGCACGGGCAAGGATTCGCCGCGAGGACCAGCTGGAAACGGGCCGGATATGCGGCCGTGCCTGCGGAGCGATGGATGACGAGTTCTCCGCTTTCCAGAGGTTGCCGCAGGGCGTCCAGGACCCGGCGTTCGTACTCGGGTGCCTCGTCCAGGAACAAAACGCCACGGTGCGCCCGTGATGCCGCCCCGGGCCGCGGCAGGCCGGATCCACCGCCGATGATTGCCGCGGCGGTCGCGCTGTGATGGGGATTCTCAAAAGGCGGCCGGCGCAAGAGCTGTACCGAGTCGACATGGACAGCCGAAAGCGAATGGATCGCGGTGACCTCCATGGCTTCCCGGTCCCCTAAATCCGGCAAGAGCCCCGGGAGCCGCTCGGCAAGCATCGTCTTGCCCGCACCGGGCGGACCGCAAAGCAGCACATGATGCGCCCCGGCCGCCGCAACCTCCAAGGCGCGCCGGGCATCCCCCTGCCCCGAGACATCACAAAGATCCGGAACAACCGCGGCTCCGACGTCCTGATCCCCCGGAACGTCACCGTCGGCCGGGTCATAATCCAGGGCCAGGTCCTGCGGATCGGCCCCGAAATCAAACGCAAGTCGGGCCAGGGTCTTGTAGCCACGAACCACCGCCCCGGGAACCAACTCTGCCTCGGCGACGTTGGCCTGGGCCACAACAATCTCGGGGTGGCCTGCCTGAACAGCCGCCATGACCGCCGGCAAGATGCCGCGCACCGGCCTCAACCGGCCATCCAGTCCCAACTCGGAGATGAAGACCGTGCCTTCGGTGGAACGGATATCACCAGCAGCGCGCAACACAGCCATGGTGATCGCGAGGTCGAAACCCGAGCCACGCTTCGGCAGCGAGGCCGGAATCAGGTTTGCGGTGATCTTCCGACGACTCAGCGGGATGCCGGAATTCTGTGCGGCGGAGCGGATGCGCTCCTTGGCTTCGTTCAGGGAAGCATCCGGCAGCCCAAGGATCACGAAACTTGGGAGGGTTTGGCCGATATCCGCCTCGACCTCCACGATGTAGCCGTTCAGGCCCAACAGCGCCACCGAGTAGCTCCGGCCGACTCCCATCTAGCCCACACCCCTGAGGTGTTCGAGCTGCGGCTCCCCCACCCCGTCGTCGATGATTCCCACCACGTCCACCCGGCGGCGCAGCGCGCGAAGCTCGTGATCGCGGCACCAGGAAAGGGCCAGCCGATGGAGCCGGGCAAGTTTCGCGGCGCCGACCGCTTCGAATGGGTGCCCGTAGGCCAGGTTCTTCCGGGTCTTGACCTCGGCAATCACCAAGGTGTCGCCGTCGAGCGCAACGATGTCGATCTCGCCCTCGGAACATCTCCAATTGCGGTCCACAATCCGCATTCCCTGCGTTTCAAGGAAGGCTACGGCCAACGTTTCACCGTGCCGGCCCAGCAAGTCTTTGGCTTTCATGACCACCTCCGCTTCCAGCCTGGAGGAGCGGAGAATCCGAAGACAGGGGGCAGTTTGGCTATGTGGGAAACTCCGTCAGCCAGACGGTGTGGAGGAGAAGTTGGCGGGCTTTCCTAGTTGCCCAGGTTGCCCAGATCGCCTAGGTCGCCGTCCTTGGGCAGGGAAAGTTCCTCGTTACGAGGCAGTTCTTCGACGTTGACGTCCTTGAAGGTAATGACCCGGACATTCTTCACGAAACGCGCCGAACGGTAGACGTCCCAAACCCAGGCATCCTGGAGGGTGAGGTCGAAATAGACCTCGCCGTCGGCACTGCGCGCCTGCAGGTCAACGTGGTTTGCAAGATAGAACCGGCGTTCGGTCTCGACAACGTAGCTGAACAAACCAACGACGTCGCGGTATTCGCGGTAGAGCTGGAGCTCCATGTCGGTTTCGTAGTTCTCAAGATCCTCGGCACTCATAGATCCATCTTGCACCATAGAGGCCGCGCACGCCGCCACGGCTGGGCGGACGGCAGCCAAGTCAAGGAAAAGCAGAGGCTAGACCAGGTTCCAGCTGGTCCGGTGGTACGGCGTGGGACCCAACGACCTGATGGCATCGCGGTGGAAAGAGGTCGCGTATCCCTTGTTCTCGTTCCAGCCGAAAGCTGGATATTCCTCGTGCAGCTCAATCATGATGCGATCCCTGGCAACCTTGGCCAACACGCTGGCGGCCGCCACGCTGAGGCAGCTCATGTCCGCCTTCACCCGGGTGTGCACCGGCGCCTCACAAGCAGGACCAGATGGCTCGACGTCGAACAAGGAACCCTGGGTCTGGGGCGAGAGCCAGTTGTGGCTCCCATCCAGCAAGACGAGGTCCGGATGCACGCCCGAGGCGAGAATCTCGAACCAGGCGCGTGTTCCGGCAAGGCGCAGGGCCCCCACAATGCCCAGCGCATCGATCTCCGCTGAACTTGCGTGGCCCACTGCGGAGCCAACCGCCCATTCGCGTACCAGCGGTTCCAACCGCTCGCGGTCCTCGGGCTTGAGAAGCTTGCTGTCGCGGACATCGGCGAGCAGGCCGTGGTCACGGAGATCGACAACGGCGATCCCCACCGACACCGGTCCGGCGAGGGCTCCGCGGCCCACTTCGTCGACACCGGCCAGAAGCGTGACCCCCGGAGACAGGAACCCCCGTTCGACCTCCAGGGTCGGAAAATCAGGAGCGTGCTTGGTCCTCGCGGCGGGTTTCCGCTGCGTCCGAACCGGAGTTTCCGCTCCTGTCCCGCCCGGAACCATCACTTGCTCGCTGGGGCCGTAGGTGAAGCCGTGTTCTGGGGCGACGGCGAAGGAACGTTGCGGAAGACCTCGGAGTGGTTGTCAAGGATCTGCCAACGGTTGATCGGCCAGGCAATAACCGTGGCTTTGCCCTCGACGTCGGAGATGTCGATAAAACCACCATTGACGGACTGGTGTTCACGGGAGTCGGCGGAGTTGTTACGGTTGTCGCCCATAACCCAAATTTTGCCCGCAGGGACCACCACATCGAAAGACTTGGCCATGGGAACTTGGGCAGGATTGATATAGCTCTCGTTGAGGACCGTTCCATTGACGCTGACCCGCGCTGAGCTGTCGCAGCAGGAAACCCTGTCCCCCGGCAGGCCGATCACGCGCTTGACGAGGTGCTGATTGGTCTCGTCCGGAAGCAGTCCGACGAAGACGAGACCGTCCTGGAACCATTTGAAGGGCCCGGGCGTCGCCTTCTGCGTGGGCGGCAGCCATCCTTGTGCGTCCTTGAAGACCACGACGTCACCGCGCTCCAACGCGAAGGGTTGCGGCACCAGCAGATTGACGAAGATCCTGTCGTCGACGTCAAGGGTGTTGACCATGGACTCCGAGGGAATGAAGAAAGCACGGAACAGGAAGGTCTTGATCAGGAAGGACAAGACGATCGCGATGACCACCACGGTGCCGATCTCCCTGAGCCAGCCGAGGAACGGACTGCCGTGGGTTTTGGCAGCAGTTTCGGACCGATCGCTTTCGCCCGGTTCCAGCCTCGAATTCCGCCGTGCAGCGCGGCGCGGAGACTCCTGTTCCGCGGGCTGGACCGCCGTCGAGCCGGTCGCGCTCCCCGGTGCCGGATCGGCCTCGTCCGCTGAAAGTTCCGTGGCGGGAGCAGACGGTCCGTCCAGGGGCCTGGCGTCACCGTCGTGCCGTTCCGGCTTCCCGGGAGTTGTCTCGGGCATCTATTGTCCGTTCTTCGAGGTTGTACCGGCCTGCGCAGGGCGAGGCAGTTCTGCAAATCTATCAAGCGGCCAGATAATCCGGACCGGACGCCCGATGACACGCTCCAGCGGCACCATTCCTCCGCCGGGTGCACCCAGAAGGCTGCGCGAATCGGCCGATCGTGAACGGTGGTCCCCCATGAGCCACAATCGGTCGCTCGGAACGATGACGTCGAACCTCTGCTCGCTCGGCGTGTCGCCGGGATACAGATAGGGTTCCTCAAGCGGCTGACCGTTGACTGTGAGTTTGCCATCGGTGCCACAACAAACGACGTGGTCGCCGGGAAGCCCGATGACGCGTTTGACGTATGTCGTGTCACTTCCAGTCAGGCCCAGCCAGTGGCCGGCGGCGGCCACTGCGTCGGCAAACGGCCCTTTGCCGCTGTTCAGCGGAGCAAAGGTTCCCCTGCCGTCGAAGACCACGATGTCTCCACGGCGAATAGGTCCTGCGGCGAAATCAGTCCGGGACACAAGGATGCGGTCTCCGGTGCCCAGGATCGGTTCCATGGACTCAGAGGGGATGAAGTAGACGTCGAGCCACAACGACCGGACAAGCCCACTGATAGCCACGGCCAGGACAAGTGCGAGCAAAACAAAACGCCAGCCCTGTTTCCGGGGCTGGCGTTTTGCGTGGTCCATGATTCGTTTCCTGTTGCGTTGCGGATTTCTCCGGCGCAGGCCGGACACGAATCCAGGACCCGCTGTTGGTCGAAAGACCTACTTGCCGGTGGCGAAGTCGCGCTTTTCCTTGATCTTCGCAGCCTTGCCGCGCAGTGCGCGCATGTAGTAGAGCTTGGCGCGGCGGACGTCACCCTTGGTGACGACCTCGATCTTGTCGATGATCGGGGAGTGCACCGGGAAGGTACGCTCTACGCCGACACCGAAGGAGACCTTGCGGACCGTGAAGGTTTCGCGAACGCCGTCACCCTGGCGGCCCAGGACGAAGCCCTGGAAAACCTGGACACGGGAGTTCTTGCCTTCGATGATGTTCACGTGAACCTTGATGGTGTCACCCGCGCGGAACTCGGGAACATCGTTACGCAGCGAAGCTGCATCTACGTTATCGAGGATATGCATTAATCCACTCCTGGTGAACGCCACAGGTCATCCACTTTGGGTCACGGCGGGCAAGCCCGGGGCGCAAGGCCGTCCGGAAATCACCGCCGAAGATTTTCAAGTCCGGTACCGCCACTGATTGGCGGTTCCGGGTTGTCAGGCTGTTGGTGACGCTCCCCCTGTGGCAGGCGCGAACCCAGTAGACACAAGGGTTAATTCTGCCACACCCCGGGAGTTCCGGCCAATCCCGCGGATGCGGGCCGGTTGTTGCGCTCGGGCGGTGGACAAACCGCCCGACGACGACGGGCTCAGTCCGGGAGGTCGGCGTCCGGGCGGCGCCGCAACCGGCCGTCGACGACGTCGTACCCGAGGTCCCCGAAAACGGTGCGGTCCGCACGTGTCAGGCGGCCGGCGTCGAACTCTGCGAGAAGGTCCGGGCGGCGTTCGGCCGTGCGTCGGAACTGTTCGTGGCGGCGCCACTGGGCGATCTTGCCGTGGTTGCCGCTTAAAAGGACGGCGGGCACGTCACGATCGCGCCATGACGACGGCTTCGTGTAGACCGGGTACTCCAGCAAGCCGTCCGAATGGGATTCCTCCACCAACGATTCCGGATTGCCGACGACGCCTGGAAGCAATCGCCCAATGGCTTCGACCATGGCCAGGACTGCAACCTCGCCGCCGTTGAGGACGTAGTCGCCCAGACTGACCGGGCGGACGGTGAAGTGGCCTGCCGCCCATTCCATGACGCGCTCGTCGATGCCTTCATAGCGGCCGCAGGCGAAAACGAGCCGATCTTCCTCGGCGAGCTCATACGCAAGGGCCTGGTTGAAGCGCTCCCCCGCAGGCGACGGGACGATCAGGACCGGCTTCGTCGTCGGGCCCTCCGATGAGCCCTCGGCTTCGGGACGTCCGGCTTCGGCACTTGCTTCGGAGGCAATTGATTCCAGGGCCTGGGCCCAGGGCTCGGGTTTCATGACCATGCCAGCACCGCCGCCATACGGAGTATCGTCCACGGTGCGGTGCTTGTCCATGGTGAAGGTCCTCAAGTCATGGACATTCAGCTCCAGGAGCCCATCCTGACGGGCCTTGCCTATGAGGGAAAGCTCGAGTGGCGCCAGGTACTCCGGAAAGATGCTGACGACGTCGATGCGCATTTTAGGCGTCATCCTTGGTTTCAGCGTCGTCCTCTTCAGAGTCAGAGCCGGAAGCATCGGTGTTCAGTTCGAAGAGGCCCGGCGGAGGGGTGAGCAGAACGTAGCCGTCCTCGACGTTGACCTCGGGCACGATCTCTTCGACGAAAGGCACCAGGACTTCCTTGCCGTCAGCGTCTTCAATGACCAGCAGATCCTGGACGGGCATAGTGTTGAGTGCAGTCACTTTACCTACGACCTGCGAGCCGACACGGACCTCAAGACCGACAAGCTCGTGCTCGTACCAGCCTTCGTCGTCGTTCTCTTCCAGCTCTTCGGTCTCGATGAACAGCTTCGCGCCGCGGATTTCCTCCGCCTGGTTGCGCGTGGAGATCTCTTCGAAACCGAGCAACAGGATGTCCTTGTTCCACCGCGCGCTGGTGATGGTCAAGGGACCGGCCTTTGCGGGCTCCACCACAAATTCGGTTCCCGGGACGAAACGATCGCCGGGGGCATCGGTGAGCACCTGGACGGTGACTTCGCCGCGGATTCCGTGGGGCTTGCCGATTCGGGCAACCTGGAGCTGCATGGGGTTCCTCTGATTTCTTCGCTGGGCCGGCTTAGGGACCAAGGCTGGGGGTTTGCTCGTAAAACAATCCGGCCCCTCCACCATAATCTGGTGAAGGGGCCGGATTTAAGACAAGTATTGCTGAGCGCGTTACCGGCGACGGTCGGTGTCGACGACGTCGACCCGGACCTGCTCGCCACCCGCCAATGCCGCAATCACAGTGCGCAAAGCGCGTGCGGTGCGACCTTGGCGGCCGATCACCCGTCCGAGGTCGTCCTGGTGAACACGCACCTCGAGGGATTCCCCGCGGCGGTTGTTCTTGGCACTGACCTTGACGTCCTCAGGGCTGTCAACGATCCCACGGACCAAGTGCTCGAGCGCTTCTGCCAGCAATTTACTCAGCCTCGGTGGTCTCTGCTTCAGCGTCAGCGGGAGCTTCAGTTGCTTCCGACTGCTTGGCCTTCTTGGTGATGGCTTCCGGGATGATGACGGAACCCTTCTCCGGTGCAACGAAAGCAGGCTTGGCGACCTTGGTCTTCAGCGTGCCTTCCTGGCCCGGGAGACCCTTGAACTTCTGCCAGTCACCGGTGATCTTGAGGATCGCGGCAACCTGCTCGGTCGGCTGGGCGCCGACGGACAGCCAGTACTGTGCACGCTCGGAGACGACCTCGATGTACGAGGGCTCTTCGGTGGGGTGGTACTTGCCGATTTCTTCAATCGCACGGCCATCGCGCTTGGCGCGGGAGTCCATGACGACGATGCGGTAGTACGGTGCGCGCATCTTACCGAAGCGCTTAAGGCGAATCTTTACGGCCACTTTTGTGGTCACTCCTGTTTCTGAAACGGGGTTGAGCCCGTCGTTCTGCACCCGTGGGGCGGGCCATACTTGAGGGTTCCAAGGACAAGATGCACACACGGAGAGAGGGGCCGTGCGGATCGAGTACCTGTCCATTGTGCCAGATGGCGGACAGTATTTCGAACGCGCAGTCCGTGCGGCCGGTTTACTGCGGGGTTACTCGCCTGCGGACCAGACGTAAAGACCGGCCCGCTCCGCCTTTTCGACGTCGCTCGCGAGGGCCGCCAACTGCTGGACGTACAGACGGGACTGTTGGGCATCAAAGGGCATGTCCTCTTGGGCCGCCCAGCTTTCGGCGACGTCGTCGAGGACGTTTCCCTCCCCTTCGGTCTCGTAGCTGAGGAGCTCGGACAGGGCGCGCACCATGGCTTCGGGGACGCCCAGCAAGGCGTCGCTGGTGACGTCCACCAAAGAAAGCTCATAGTCGGCCCCGCTTGCATGCACGGCGGTCCCGGCGAGGTCGCCGAGCTGTTCTACTTCGAAATCGCTGATTCCCGGGATCCGTACTGCGGCGCCGGATACGTCGCTGCCCTTCTCCAGGGCAGCGGCCCTCTTGAGTGCTTCATCGTGGGTGGCAACAAAGATTTCAGCAAAGCCCATGGAAAGTACTCTCATTCGTTCGTGCCAACGGAGCTGCGGCGCGGCGGCCGAAATGCGCCACGTCGTCGGATCAAGCGTAGCGGACGGCGACCCGCAGCCGGTTGCGCCACGGGTCCTCGAAGCGCAACTCCTGGCCCGTGTGGTGGGACGCGATACCGGCAACCTTGAGGCGGTCGGCGAGCGCGCCGACGTCGTCTCCTGACGGAACCTCGATGACCACCTCGCCGAGGCCGAGTGTGTCCTTGCGCGGACCTGCACCGCGGCTGTTCCAGACATTCATGGCCATGTGGTGGTGGTAGCCGCCCGCGGAGACAAACAAGGCCTGACCGTGCCAGCCGGCGGTCTGCTCGAAGCCCAGGGTGTCGACGTAGAAATCATGGGCGGTCCGCACGTCGCCCACCTGGAGGTGGACATGCCCGACGCCGGCGCCGGCCTCGTGCTGGCCCGCGACCGCGGCTTCGCTCAGGTATTGCTGGAGGTAGCGCTGCGGCGGGAGCGGCAGGCTGTCCATGACGACCGAACTGCCGTTCCACTCCCAGCCTTCGCGGGGTTTGTCGTAGTAGAGCTCAATGCCGTTGCCCTCAGGGTCGGTGAAGTAGAAGGCCTCGCTGACCAGGTGGTCCGCACTGCCGACGAAAGCGTGGGGCTCGTATTGCGCGGCGGAGGCAACAGTCGCGGCGAGCGAGGATTGGTCTTCGAACAGCAGAGCCGTGTGGAACAGTCCGGCCTCCCCGCGACCCGGAATCTGGAGCCCGGACGCCGGCGCGAGGTGCACCAACGGCTTGCCGAGCCTGCCGAAATAGAGCCCGCCATCCTGTTCGGCGACCACGTCCAGCCCCAGCGCCCGCTGGTAGTAGTCGCCCATGAGCTTCATGTCCCCCACTTTGAGCATGACAGTACCCATGGTGAGTTCGGCAGGAAGGAGATCCTGGCTGGATGCGATGGTCATGTTAAACTCCCGGCTTTTTGTGGCGCCGCCCTTCGGCTACCTCTATCTATCTAAATTACTTGAAGCTTCAATTTATTCCTAATGCCCGGCGTTCCCTGAAATATGTCCCCTCAGCACGGTGCATCGCGGATTCAGCACCACCTCAAGGGACGCGCGGGGATCGTTTGCGTAGAGCACGACGTCGGCACTGGCACCTTCGCTGATGGCGTCGGCCCCCAGCCACTCGCGTGCGGACCAGCAGGCGGCATCGAGGGCGGCGGCCGCCGGAAGGCCCGCGCGATGCAATTCCAGGATTTCCTCACCGATCCGGCCGTGCTTGATGACGCTGCCGGCATCTGTCCCGGCGTACACCCGCACTCCGGCGTCGAATGCCTCGGCGACGCGTTCATGCCTGCGCTCCCACAGCATGGTCATGTGGGCGGCGTATCGCGGGAACTTCGCTTCCGCCTGCTTCGAGATGTCCGGAAAGGTCGCAATGTTGATGAGGGTGGGGACAATCGGCACATCCTGGTCCAACAGCCGGGGAATATGGTGCGGCAGGAGGCCGGTGGCGTGCTCGATGCAGTCGATGCCGGCGTCGAGCATGTCGTCGATAGTCCCTTCGGCGAAGCAATGGGCAGTTACCCTGGCTCCCTCGTCGTGTGCCGCGGCGACGGCGTCCTTGACGATGGCGGCCGGAAAGGACGGGCCGAGATCCCCGGCGGAGCGGTCGATCCAGTCCCCGACGATCTTGACCCAGCCGTCTCCGGACTGCGCCTGCTTGCGCACCGCCTCCGCCAGATCCTCCGGCTCGACTTCTTCGGCCAGCCCGGGGATATAACGGCGTTGCCTCGCGATATGCCTGCCCGCGCGGATGATTCTCGGCATGTCCGTGCGGCGCTGCAGCCACCGCGTGTCGCTTGCGGATCCGGCGTCGCGGATCAAGAGCGTCCCGGCGTCCCGGTCCGCCGTCGCCTGCAGGCGCGCAGTCTCGTCGTCGACGGCCCCGCCCTTGCCCAAGCCAACATGGCAGTGCGCATCGACAAGGCCGGGCAGCACCCATCCGGCCAGGACGACGTCCGGTGCGGCAGCAGGCCGCAGAAAGGTCAACCGTCCGTTGACCGACCAGAGGCCGCGACGTTCCTCCTCCGGCCCGGTGAGGACGGTGCCGCTGAATTCGATGATTTCCGCCATGATTCCACCCTAGACTCCGACGCCGTCGCCGGCCCCGTCACAGCTGTCCTGGTCACATCTGTCTCAGGAGCTCTCTGCTGTGGTAGCTTCGTCTACGACCACACGGGGGCCCTTGCAAGGGCTGAGATCAGGCTGACGCAGCCTGCGACCGTTGAACCTGTCCGGGTAATGCCGGCGAAGGAAGTGAGTAATCCTTTGAGCACCAAAGAATCACAGCTGAGCCCTATCCAAAACGGATCGCCGCAAGAGGTGACACAATCCCTCAAGTCGCATTCCCTCGCGTTCCTGGAGGATGCCGAGACGGGAATCCGGGTTCCGGTGACTGAAATCGCCCTGGAGCCGTCCCCCAACGGCGAGGCCAACACGCCTTTCCAGGTGTACCGGACTGCAGGGCCCGGGAGTGATCCTGTGGTCGGCCTCGAGCCGTTCCGGAGCGAGTGGATCGAAGCCCGCGGTGACACCGAGGCCTACAGCGGCCGCGAACGGAACCTGCTCGACGACGGCAAGTCGGCCGTGCGCCGCGGCGCCGCCTCCGCAGAGTGGAAGGGCGCACAACCGGTGCCCCGCCGCGCCGTCGACGGCAAGACCGTGACACAGATGCACTACGCCAAGCAGGGCATCGTGACGCCCGAAATGCAGTTCGTTGCACTTCGCGAAAACTGCGATGTGGAACTCGTCCGCAGCGAAGTCGCCGCCGGCCGGGCCATCATCCCCAACAACATCAACCACCCCGAATCCGAACCGATGATCATCGGCAAGGCCTTCTTGGTGAAGATCAATGCCAATATCGGCAACTCGGCTGTCACCAGCTCCATCGCCGAAGAAGTGGACAAGTTGCAGTGGGCCACGCAATGGGGCGCCGACACAGTGATGGACCTGTCCACGGGCGACGACATCCACACCACCCGCGAATGGATCATCCGCAACTCCCCCGTGCCGATCGGCACCGTGCCCATCTACCAGGCCCTCGAGAAGGTCAACGGCGAAGCCAACAAGCTCACGTGGGAGATCTTCCGCGACACCGTCATTGAACAGTGCGAGCAGGGCGTGGACTACATGACCATCCACGCCGGCGTGTTGCTGCGCTACGTTCCGCTGACAGCCAACCGCGTGACGGGCATCGTTTCCCGCGGCGGCTCCATCATGGCCGGCTGGTGCCTGGCCCACCACGAGGAAAACTTCCTCTACACGCACTTCGACGAACTCTGCGAAATATTCGCCAAGTACGACGTCGCGTTCTCGCTGGGTGACGGCTTGCGTCCGGGAGCGACGGCGGACGCCAACGACGCCGCGCAGTTCGCCGAGCTCGACACGCTCGGGGAGCTCACGAAGCGGGCGTGGAAGTACGACGTGCAGGTCATGGTGGAGGGCCCCGGGCACATCCCGTTCCACCTCGTCCGCGAGAACGTCGAGCGGCAGCAGGAGTTGTGCGACGGCGCACCGTTCTACACCCTCGGCCCGCTCGTGACCGACGTTGCACCGGGCTACGACCACATCACTTCGGCTATCGGCGCCACGGAGATCGCGCGCTACGGAACCGCGATGCTCTGCTACGTCACCCCGAAGGAACACTTGGGCCTGCCCAACAAGGACGACGTCAAGACGGGCGTGATCACCTACAAAATCGCCGCCCACGCAGCCGACCTTGCGAAGGGACACCCCGGCGCCCACGAACGCGACGATGCCCTGTCCAAGGCCCGCTTCGAGTTCCGCTGGCGTGACCAGTTTGCGCTGTCGTTGGATCCGGTCACGGCCGAAGCGTTCCACGACGAGACGCTCCCGGCGGAACCGGCCAAGACGGCGCATTTCTGCTCCATGTGCGGACCGAAATTCTGCTCCATGCGCATCAGCCAGGACATCCGCGACGAATACGGCTCGGCGGATTCCCAGGCGGCCATCGCGGAAATGTACAGCGGGATGCGCGAAAAGAGCGAGGAATTCCTGGCATCCGGCGGCAAGGTCTACTTGCCCGAGCTCGAGGTTCCCGCAGGAAAACGTTGAGCGACGTCGGAAAGCCTGAACTAATCAGGAAGCTTGCACTGATCCGGCGCGGCTGACATCCGCGATGAAGGACCGGATCATCCGGTCTCCTTCAACTGAATCATGAGGCCGGTGTCCTCCAGCCGCAACGCGGTGGAGGGCACCGGTTTCCTGCAAGTAGCCGGCGATCTCTTCGTAAAGGGGTTCCCAACCACCGGTCAGGACAAGTGTGGGGACACCGGGCACGATATGCAGGGGCGCTTCCCAAGGCGGGGCCTGGAGCCGCAGGCGTCGGGCGGTACGACGGGCCTCCGGGGTACTGAGAACGGCCGCCTCGGAGGAAAACGCCCTCCGGACGAATTCGCGTTGGTAATCGTCATCGCTGAGTTCGTGCCGGATCCGGAACAACGGCTCCATGAGTGCCCGGTAAGCCGCGGTAGCGGGCAACTCAGCCGTCAATGAAAGACAAGCCGGTTCCACCAGCACGAGGGACCGGACTAGGTCGGGCCGCTCCACCGCGGCCAACATGGCTGAAATCGCGCCTTGGGAGTGCGCTACGATATGGCCTCCACGTGCGGGGCCGGAACCTGACGCGGCCTCCCGCCCTCCGAGGCACTCCAGGATAATGTCCACGTCGGCGGCAACATCGGATTCCAGAGGCTCGGCCTGCGCATCAAAGCCGTGGCGTTTCAGGAACAGTGCATCGTACGCCAACGCCATGCCGTGCTGTTTCGGCCACGCGGCAGCGCCGAATGTGCCTGCTCCATGGACGAACACAACGCGCTGCTTTTGCATTCCCCCAGCCTATGGCACGGGGCTGACAACCCAACTCACTAGCAGTTGATGCCGTTCTGAGCCGTCAAAACGACACCTACTGCTAGCTAGTTGGGTGGGATAGCTACTTACCGAGGAACTTGTCGAAGCCCTTGGGCAGGTTCAGCTGGGAGGGGTCGAAGTCGCCGGTACCCTGGCCGAAAGCCGCGCCGGTGCGAACGGCGTTCGCCCGCTTGTTCTCGGCGTCGCGCAATTCCTGGGCCGCCTTGGCGGGGTTTCCGGAACGGGCCTTCTTCTTGGGTGCGTTCTTGCTCGCCTTGCGGGAACCACCACCGAGTCCGGGCATGCCAGGCATCCCGGGCATTCCGCCGCCTTGGGCCAGCTTCTTCATCATCTTCTGGGCTTGCGCGAAACGCTCCAGGAGGCCGTTGACCTCGGAGACGTGGACACCGGAACCACGGGCGATGCGGGCACGACGGGAACCGTTGATGATCTTCGGAGCCAAACGCTCATGCGGGGTCATGGAGCGGACAATTGCCTCCACGCGATCGATTTCACGCTCGTCGAACTGCTCCAGCTGCTGGCGGATGTTTTGCGCACCCGGCATCATCATGAGCATCTTCTTCATGGAACCCATGTTGCGGATCTGCTGCATCTGGGCGAGGAAGTCGTCCAGGGTGAAGTCTTCCTGGTCGGCGAACTTCTTCGCCATCCGGGCCGCTTCATCCTTGTCCCAGTTCTTCTCGGCCTGCTCGATCAGGGTGAGAACGTCACCCATATCGAGGATGCGGGAAGCCATGCGGTCCGGGTGGAACAGTTCGAAGTCGTCGAGGCCTTCGCCGGTGGACGCGAACATGACCGGCTTTCCGGTGACCGACGCAACCGAGAGGGCGGCACCACCGCGCGCGTCGCCGTCGAGCTTTGACAGCACGACACCCGTGAAGTTGACGCCTTCATCGAAGGCAACCGCCGTGTTGACGGCGTCCTGGCCGATCATGGAGTCGATCACGAACAGCACTTCGTTCGGGATGATCGCCTGGCGGATGCGGCGCGCCTGGTCCATCATTTCGGCGTCGACGCCGAGGCGTCCCGCGGTGTCGACAATCACGACATCGTGCAGCTTCTGGCGGGCCTCGTCGACGCCGGAGCGCGCGACGGCGACCGGGTCGCCGGTGGGAACATCCAGATCCGAGGTGGTCCCCGGGTGCGGCGCGAAGACGGGAACTCCGGCGCGTTCACCGACAATCTGGAGCTGGGTCACGGCGTTGGGACGCTGGAGGTCGGCGGCAACCAGCACGGGGCTGTGGCCTTGGGCCTTGAGCCACTTGGCAAGCTTGCCCGCGAGGGTGGTCTTACCCGCACCCTGCAAACCGGCGAGCATGATGATTGTGGGGCCGGTCTTCGCCATTCGGATACGGCGGGTCTCGCCGCCCAGGATCTCCTGGAGCTCCTCGTTGACGATCTTGACGATCTGCTGGCTCGGGTTCAGGGCCGCGGAAACCTCGGCGCCCAGGGCGCGTTCACGGATGCGGGCTGTGAACTCGCGGACCACGGGAACGGCAACGTCGGCGTCCAACAGGGCACGCCGGATCTCCCGGACGGTGGCGTCGACGTCGGCCTCGGTGAGGCGGCCCTTGCCACGGAGATTCTTGAAGGTTGCTGTCAACCGGTCAGAGAGTGAATTGAACACGCGCCGTGCACTTCTTTCAATGGTCTACGAATGGCGGCCGTTCCGACGCACCAATATCTTGACGATTCCTGCCCCAAACAAATCTGACTCAACTGAGGGACTCGACTATCTAGGGTACCAAGACGCGCCTGCAAGATGGCATGCTGGCACAGTGACCAGCAAAACAAGAGTAAATACGTTGCTCATCCTAGGTGCCTCCGGAGATCTGACGGGCCGATTGCTGTTGCCGGGCCTGGCCAGGCTCGTGGCCGGCGGCCTCGCAGACGGGCTGAAGCTTGTCGGAGCCGGCTCCGATCCGTGGACGCCCCAGCAATGGAGCCAACGCGTCAGTGCTGCGTTCGAGGAGGCCGCCAGCGGCGCAGGCGCCGCGGGCAAGAAAGCAATCGCGGCCCTGGAGAAAAGCACTGATTACCATCAACTGGATGTCACGGCCGACGGCCAGCTCGCGACACTCCTGGCCGGGCTTGAAGCACCAATCGCCGTCTATTTCGCTTTGCCCCCGCACATCAGCCAGAAGGCCTGCGAGGTCCTCACCGCCAAGGAACTTCCTCCCGAGACAAGCTTGGTGCTGGAGAAACCCTTCGGATCCAGCTCCGAATCCGCCCGGGACCTCAACAAGACGCTGGCCGCTTTGGTCCCGGAGGACCACATTCACCGCGTGGACCACTTCCTTGGCAAGGCCACCGTGTTCAACATCCTGGGCTTGCGCTTCGCCAACAGGTTCTTGGAGCCTGTGTGGAACCGGGACCACATCGAGAAGGTGGAGATCATCTTCGACGAAGACCTCGCACTCGAAGGACGGGCCCGCTATTACGACGGAGCCGGCGCCCTCAAGGACATGATCCAGAGCCATTTGCTCCACATCATGGCATTGCTTGCCATCGATGCCCCTTCAAGCATCGGCGAGCGCGATCTCCGCGACGCGATTTCAACGGTGCTGCGTGCGAGCAGCATCACCGCACCGTACAAGAAGTCCACCCGTCGGGCGCGCTACACCGCCGGCCGGATCGGCGACCGGGACGTGCCGGACTATGCCGCGGAAGCGGGCGTGGATCCGGCCCGGGAAACCGAGACGCTCGCAGAAGTCGAAGTGGGAATAGACACGTGGCGCTGGAAAGGTGTCCCCTTCATCCTGCGGTCTGGAAAGGCGTTGGGTGCCGCGCGGAAGGAGGCGATCGTCACCTTCCGTCCTGTCCCGCACCTGCCGACCGGATTCGAGGGCGTGGGCTCTCCTAACCGGCTGCGCATCGGCTTCGGCCCCGACACCCTGGAGCTCGATGTCGAAGTCAATGGTCCCGGAAACATCTTCACGCTGGATCGCGTGACTCTCAACGCGGAATTGAATGCGTCCGATCTGCTGCCCTACGGAGAAGTGCTGGAGGGCGTCATCACCGGAGATCCCCTGCTTTCAGTCCGCGGCGACACCGCCGTTGACTGCTGGCGGATCATCGAGCCCGTGATCAAGGCCTGGGCCAAGGATTCCGTCCCGCTCGAAAAATACGACGCCGGCGGGCCCGGTCCCGTGGACTGGCCAACCGCCGTCGGGGACTAACCAGGCGGCCACGCTCCTTCGAAAGCGCACACGCAAAGAGGGGCCGGGTACCTTTCCAGGTATCCGGCCCCTCTTTGCGTTGGTGCCTTAGATGGCTGCTGCGCCTCGCTCGCCCGTGCGGACACGGACAGCTTCGTAGACGTCTACGGTCCAGACTTTGCCGTCACCGGCACGGCCGGTGTTGGAGGAAGCAATCAGGACATCGAGGATGTCGTCTGCCTGCTCATCCGTGGCCAGGACCTCCACGCGTATCTTGGGAAGCAGATCCACGTTGTACTCAGCCCCGCGGTACACCTCGGTGTAACCCCGCTGCCGGCCGTAGCCGCTGGCCGCGCTGACCGTCAGTCCCTGTACCCCGTAGGCTTCGAGCCCCTCGCGGATGGCGTCGAGCTTCTCCGGGCGGACGATCGCCGTGATGAGTTTCATGCCTGGACACTCTCCTTGCCTGATACGGATGCTTCGTCGGTTGCTTCGGACGATACCTTGCCGGTGATGAGGTCGTGAAGGGGCTGGAAGCTTCCGCCATGGCCTCCGACGCCGAACTCGTATGCCGTTTCGGCGTGCAGGCTGAGGTCTGCACCGGCGATCTCCTGGCGTTCGGAGATGCGGAAGCCCATGAGCTTGTGGATCGGGTAGGCGATGATGAAGGTCATGACGCCGGTGAAGACGATCGAGCAGAGTGCCGCCAGCGACTGTGCGACCAGCTGTGTGGTACCTCCGCCGTAGAACAGGCCTGCGGGACCCTGGGTCGGAGTGGCGAGGAAGCCGATAGCCACGGTGCCGATGATGCCGGACACGAGGTGGACGCCGACGACATCGAGCGAATCGTCGTAGCCGAGCTTGAACTTGAGGCCGACCGCGAGGGCCGAGGCAACGCCGGCGGCAACACCGAGGGCGATGGCGCCGAGCGGGGAAACGTTGGCACAAGCCGGGGTGATGGCAACCAGGCCGGCGACGACGCCCGATGCCGCACCGAGCGAGGTGGGGTGGCCGTCACGGATGCGTTCCACGATAAGCCAGCCGAGCATGGCGGCTGCCGGGGCGACGAGAGTGTTGATCCAGATCAGGCCGGCCTGCTGCACGTTTGCCGCAGCACCGGCGTTGAACCCGAACCAACCGAACCAGAGGATGGCTGCACCGAGCATGACCAAGGGCACGTTGTGCGGGCGGTGGTTCGGGTCCTTGCCGAAGCCTTTGCGGTTGCCGATGATCAGGACGAGGATCAGGCCTGCCACACCGGCGTTGATGTGCACCACGGTGCCGCCGGCGAAGTCGATGACGGGAGCGAAGGTCTGGCCGAACCAGCCGGTTGCCGAGAAGAGGCCGCCGCCCCAGACCATGTAGGCCAAGGGCGCGTAGACGAGGGTGGCCCAGATCGGGGTGAACAGCGTCCATGCCGAGAACTTGGCGCGGTCCGCGATGGCACCGGAGATGAGGGCGACGGTGATGATCGCGAAGGTAGCGGCGTATCCGACGTGGAGGAGGTCTGCCGGATCCGTGAAGTTGTGCAAGCCGAAGTGGCTGAACGGGTTCGCAAAGAGCTCGAAGAAGTTGTCCGTGTTGCTCGTGGACATCGAGGCGCCCCATAGAACCCATACAAGGGTCACTGTGCCGATGGCGATGAAGCTCATCATCATCATGTTCAAGGCGGCCTTGGCACGGGTCATGCCGCCATAGAAGAATGCCAGGCCCGGGGTCATGAACAGCACGAAGGCTGATGCGACCAGGAGCCAAACGAGACCGGCGGTGAAGTCCATGTCTGCGTCCTCTCTGCTTTTAGATGCGGGCTGAGCCGCCTGTCCCAACGCATTTGCGTTCTATGTAAGAGTTTTGCGGGGCCGTGTTTCACCTGCGAAGGTTTTAGATTGCGGGGCTGTTACAAGAACTTCTCGAACGTAAATGGTGCATATCACTCGTGTTACCGATATGTTTCGTCAGTTCCACTTCCCCCGCGTTCCCACTACCCAGAGGACTCCGACACCATGACCGCAAGCCCGAAGTCCCCCGCCAATCAAGGAGCGAGGGCCCCAAAGGCTGCAATGCCGCGGGACATCAAGGTGATGTTGGCGGCAGCGTTCCTGATCGCACTGGGTTTTGGCCTCGTGGCGCCCGTGCTCCCCCAGTTCGCCACGACTTTCGACGTCGGGGCGACGGCAGCCGCGGTGATCGTGAGTATTTTTGCCTTCATGCGCTTGGTGTTTGCTCCGGCCGGGGGTGCCCTGATGGGCCGCTTCGGCGAACGTCCGGTGTACATTGCAGGGCTGCTGATTGTGGCGGCTTCGACGGCGGCCTGCGCCTTCGCCCAGAACTATTGGCAGCTGCTGGTCTTCCGGGGCCTTGGCGGAGCCGGGTCCGTGATGTTCACCGTTGCGGCGATGGGCCTGTTGATCAGGCTCGCCCCTCCGGAAAGCCGTGGACGGGTCTCCGGCGCGTACGCCTCCGCCTTCCTGATCGGCAGCGTCCTGGGGCCCGTGGTTGGCGGTTTGCTGGCCGGCTTCGGCCTGCGCGTCCCGTTCCTCGCCTACGCGGCGGCCCTGGTCCTTGCGGCCCTGGTGGTACGCACGCAGCTGACGG
Organism: Arthrobacter sp. KNU-44; assembly: GCF_051843155.1. Classification (NCBI taxonomy): domain Bacteria; kingdom Bacillati; phylum Actinomycetota; class Actinomycetes; order Micrococcales; family Micrococcaceae; genus Arthrobacter; species Arthrobacter sp. KNU-44. The sequence continues at coordinate 3,866,616 of NZ_JBPXNG010000002.1, read as the reverse complement.
GCAGTTCAGGTGCAGCGAAGCAAGGCGGCGCGGCGGGGCCGGCGATGCGCATGAAGGAGGCCCTGGGCGATTCTGCCTACCGGGCCGCCCTGTTCTCCAGTTTCAGCAACGGCTGGGCGACCTTCGGCGTGCGCATGGCCACTGTGCCACTTTTCGCGGTGGTCGTGCTGGCCGGAGGATCGGCCTCGGCGGGGTGGGCGCTGGCGGTGTTTGCAGGGGGAAACGCGCTGGCGCTGACCTTCTCCGGCCGCATGGCTGACAGTTTCGGCCGCAAGCCCATGATGCTGCTGGGCTTGGTCGTCACTGGCCTGGCCACCGCCACCATCGGGTTGACCGGCAATCTACCGGCGTTTTTCGCGGCGTCTGCCGCGGCCGGCTTCGGCTCCGGCTTGCTGAACCCGGCCCAGCAGGCCGCCGTCGGGGACATCATCGGTCGTGGCCGCTCCGGCGGCAAGGTGCTGGCGGTCTTCCAGATGGCCTCCGATGCCGGAGCCATCGTGGGTCCGGTCCTGGTCGGCCTCCTGGCCGATGGGCTTGGCTACGGTTGGGCCTTCGGCGCAACGGGCGGAATCCTCCTGCTCGCCGCCGTCGGCTGGTCCGCGGCACGCGAGCCGATGCAGCGCGTCCCCGAAAGCGTCGACTAGCCCAACTAGCTCGCAGTTGTTGTCGTTTTGAAGGCTCATAACGACAACAACTGCGAGCTAGTTGGGCTGGACGCGGCTAGTTGAGCAGGGCGTCGACGAAGGCTTCGGCCTCGAATGGCGCGAGGTCGTCGGGTCCTTCGCCGAGGCCGACGAGCTTGACCGGCACGCCAAGGGCCTTTTGGATGGCGACGACGATCCCGCCCTTCGCGGTGCCGTCCAGCTTCGTGAGGACGATTCCCGTGATGTTGACTACTTCGGAGAAGACCTTTGCCTGGTTCAGGCCGTTTTGGCCTGTGGTCGCGTCCAGTACCAGAAGGACTTCGTCCACTTCGGCCAGCTTCTCGATCACGCGCTTGACCTTGCTGAGCTCGTCCATGAGGCCCACCTTGTTTTGCAGGCGACCGGCAGTGTCGATCATGACGACATCCACTTCCTGCTCAATGCCGGCCTTGACTGCTTCATAGGCGACAGAGGCGGGGTCCGCGCCGACGACGTGCGACCTGACGGTTGCGACGCCGACACGCTGGCCCCACGTGGCGAGCTGCTCCGCAGCCGCCGCACGGAAGGTGTCGGCCGCGCCCAGCAGGACGTCCTTGTCTTCGGCGACGAGAACGCGCGCGAGCTTGCCGACGGTGGTGGTCTTACCGACCCCGTTGACGCCGACGACGATCATGATGGCCGGGTGGGCTCCCTTGCGTTCCACGTTCAGGCTGCGGTCCATCGTCGGGTCCACGAGCTTGATGAGTTCCTCGCGCAGGAGTGCCTTGACGTCCTCTGGACTGCGGGTGCCTTGCACTTTTACCCGTGCACGCAGGGCATCGACCAGCTGCATGGTGGGCTCGGTGCCGAGGTCGGCAAGGAGCAGCGTTTCTTCGACTTCGTCCCAGACGTTTTCGTCGATCTTGTCGCTCGAAAGCAGGGCCAGGAGCCCCTTGCCGAGGATGCTGTTGGATTTGACCAGTCGCGCCCGAAGCCGGTTGAGGCGGCCCTCGACAGGCGCAGGGGTCTCCACCTGGATGAGTTCCAGGCCCGCGGCGTCATCCGGAACGTCGGTCTCCGGCACAGCGAGGTCGGCGGGTTCGACGACGGGTCCCGGCGCCGTGCGATCCGGCGCGTTCCCGGGGGCGTCGTCGACGATCGTTCCGCCGCCTGCCCGCGCCTTGTCAGCGGGGTCGTTGGCGTCGCGCGTTCCAGCGTAAGTCGAGGAGGACTTCCGCGCCTTGAGCAGGACAGGAATCAGCCCTCCGACCACCACGATGGCAGCGACAATGGACAAAATAATGGGGAGGAGATCGTTCACTCCCCTAGCTTCTCACAAAGCTAGACCTCGGCACCGAGCCTCTGGCTGATGACGGTGGACACGCCATCGCCCCGCATTGTCACTCCGTAGAGGGCGTCCGCGACTTCCATGGTCCGCTTCTGGTGCGTAATGACAATCAACTGGCTGGACTCGCGCAGCTCTTCGAAAATCGTGATGAGCCTGCCAAGGTTCGTATCGTCCAGCGCGGCTTCCACTTCGTCCATGACATAGAACGGCGAAGGCCGCGCCTTGAAAATCGCCACGAGCAACGCGACAGCCGTCAGCGATCGTTCGCCACCGGAAAGCAAGGACAACCGCTTGATCTTCTTGCCGGCAGGCCTTGCCTCCACCTCGATGCCGGTGGTCAGCATGTCATCGGGATCCGTCAGCACCAATTTGCCTTCCCCGCCCGGGAAGAGCCGCGCGAAGACGTGGTCGAACTGCTTGGAAGTATCGGCGAAGGCTTCAGCAAAGACCTGCTGGACGCGGTTGTCCACTTCCTTGATGATGTCCAAAAGGTCTTTGCGACTGGACTTGAGGTCTTCCAACTGCGTGCTCAGGAATTGGTGGCGTTCCTCAAGTGCGGCAAATTCCTCAAGCGCCAAGGGGTTCACTTTGCCAAGGGCGGCGAGGTCCCGCTCAGCCTTGCGGAGCCGTTTCTCCTGCTCGGCGCGGACGAAGGGAACACCCTCGACGATGGCGTTTCCGTCTTCGTCCACGGGTGCGCGGAGTTCGGCCCATTTGTCCACGGTCGCGGCGGGCACGGGAACGAGCTGCTCCGGACCGAAGTCGGCCACGAGTTGCTCCGCCGACAGGCCCAGCTCCTCGATGGCGCGGGTTTCCAACGCTTCGATCCTGAGCCTTTGCTGGGCCCGGGCGAGTTCGTCGCGGTGCACGGAATCCGTCAGTCCCGCCAGCTCCTGCGCCAACTTCTCGTTGCTGCTCCGGACATCAGCGAGTTCCTTTTCGCGCTGCTCCCGGACTGCCTCGGCGACATCGCGGTCGCGGGCGGCGAGGTCCACTGATACGTCAACGAAACGTACAGTCTGTTCGACGGCGGAAGCAACGGCCGAGGCCCGCTCGGCTTGGGCTTTGCGTCGCAAAGCCCGGCGCGCGGCTTCCTCACGTGCCCGCCGTTCGCTCGCGGCGGCCCGTTCCAGGGAAGCGGCCCGGTTGCTGGTCGCGGCGAGCTGTTCCTCGGCACTTCGCAAGCCCAGCCTGACCTCCATCTCACGGGACCGGGCGTCGCTGGCAGCCCTGGCCAAGGCATCGCGGTGCTCCGTGGAAGGCTCTTCCTCCTGGGGGGCTTCTTCTGCCGCGGCCAGCCGTTCCGCCGCAAGCTCAAGGGATTCCTCTGCCACGGCGATGTTCAGTTCGGCTTTGGCCAGGGACTCCGCCATTCGATCGCGTTCCGCGACCGCGCTGCGCAACTGGGAATTCAGGTGGCCAAGCCGTTCCGCGACGGCGGCCAGGCGGGCATCCGAGTCGTGGAGATTGTCCAGCGCGGCGTTCGCACGTTCCCGGGCATCGGCCCGGCGCGCTTCGGCTCCAGCAAGGGCGAACTTTCCCCGCTCGAGACGCGTGGTGAGCTCCAGGAGCCGGGCGTCGGCGTCGTCCACTGCGGCTTGGACCTCAAGAAGCGACGGCGCCGTCGCCGAGCCGCCGTCCACCGTCAAGGCACTGAAGAAGTCGCCTTCGAGGGTCACCGCGGTAAGCTCCGGGTTGCCGGCAATGAGGCTTGCCGCCGCGTGCAAGTCGTCGACGACGGCGGTGGACGCGAGAATGGTCCTTGCGCCACTCGCTTCGGGGGCGTCAGTCGCCACCAACCCGGCGGCCCAGCGCGCACCGTCAGGCAGTACCGGCAATTCCCGCAGGCCAGGCTCGGGATCCGCTGAGGGTGCAGCGCCTGCCACCAAAAGCGAGGCGCGTCCGGCGTCGGCGTCCTTCAATAGTTGCAGCGCGGCGACGGCCCCCGCGCTGTCTGCCACCACGACGGCGTCGGAAGCAGTGCCAAGTGCTGCGGCCACGGCCGTCTCATACCCGGGCTCCACCGTCAGGAGGGAAGCAAGCGAACCCAGGACTCCAGGGTGGTCCGAGGACAGAAGCCGTGAAGAACCATCCTTGCGGTTGAGTCCAAGCTGCAAAGCATCGCGGCGGGCGGTGAGGGCATCGCGTTCGCGGACTTCTTCGCGTTCGGCAGTTTTCAACGCTTCGATCTCGGCGTTGATCTCGTCAAGAAGGGCGCTGGCGTCCTCGTATTCGGCGTCGAGGCTTTCTTCGCCGTCTTCGACACCGGCCACCTGCGACTCGAGGGCCGTGAACTCGCTTTGCGCGTGCCGACGCCGTTCCTCACCGGCTGCCAGCGAGTCCCTGAGCCTGCCCCGCTCAGCCTCGGCCGCCTCGGCCCGGGAGCGTGCGGCAGCCAATTGGCCTACGAGCTTCGCGAGGCCTTCACGGCGATCAGCTGCTGCCCGCAACACGGCCGTCAGGCGTTTGTCCTCGGCCGCGGCCAGGTTCTCGGCTTCCTGTTTGGCCGCCGTGGCCTCGAGAAGGCCTGCTTGCTTCGCCAAGATGTCGTGCTCCAGCTCCGACTGTTCCTGCCGGACCCGGGCGGCCTGGCGGTCCAGGTGGTCCGGGTCGCGGCCCGAATCCGGGGCAGCATCGGAGGCACCGAGGAGGCGGCGGCGCTCGGTTGCAAGCGATCCCAGGGCGCGGAGCCGGTCCCTGGTTGCCGACAACTGGTACCAGTTGTCCCTGGCCGCATTGAGTCTGGGCGTGGCCTCAGCCGCGAGTTGCTCAAGGCGGATCTGGCGTTGACGGCCTGCCCCAAGCTCCGCTTCGACTACCTCACGGCGCTCCTTCAACGCGGCCTCGTCGGCGACGTCCTTCTCCAACGTCCGGGTGAGCTGGACGAGATCATCGGCCAGGAGCCTGGACTTGGCGTCGCGGACGTCGAACTGCACGGTTTGGGCACGGCGGGCGACTTCGGCCTGTTTGCCGAGCGGCGTAAGTTGACGGCGGATTTCCGCCGTGAGGTCACCAAGGCGTTGCAGGTTCGCCTGCATGGCTTCCAGCTTGCGGACGGTCTTTTCCTTGCGACGCCGGTGCTTGAGGATGCCTGCGGCTTCTTCAATGAATCCCCTGCGGTCCTCGGGGGTGGCGTGCAGGACCCGGTCCAACTGCCCCTGCCCCACGATCACGTGCATCTCCCGACCAAGACCTGAATCCGAGAGCAGCTCCTGGATGTCCAGGAGACGGCATGGCGAGCCGTTGATGGCGTACTCGGATCCTCCCGTCCGGAACAATGTGCGGGAAATGGTGACTTCGCTGTATTCGATCGGCAGGGCGCCATCGGAATTGTCGATCGTCAGGGCAACGTGCGCTCGGCCCAGGGGCGGCCGCCCCGATGTGCCGGCGAAGATGACGTCTTCCATTTTGCCGCCGCGCAGGGTCTTGGCACCTTGTTCGCCCATGACCCAGGCCAACGCGTCAACCACATTGGACTTGCCCGAACCGTTGGGGCCGACAACGGCGGTGACGCCCGGCTCGAAGTCGAACGTCGTGGCCGACGCGAACGACTTGAATCCCCGGACAGTCAAACTTTTCAGATGCAAGGTGTTTCGGATCTCCTGAGTGGCTGAATTCCCGTTCTCAATCTACTGCCCGACGGCGGAAATGCCCGGATTTGCGGGGCAAACCGGCGAATCCGTGCTACCAGCGGCCGTTGCGCGGCTTCGGCTGGCAGATCGGGCAAGTGTACGAGGAGCGGTTCATGAATTGCTCCCGTTTAATCACACCGGGAAGTCCAACGGCGGAACAACGCCTGCACGGCTCGCCCTCCCGGCCGTAGGCATCCAAGGACCGCGCGAAGTATCCCGAAGCTCCGTTGACATTGACATAGAGCGAATCAAAGCTCGTCCCACCGGCGGCGAGGGCGTCGCTCATGACTTCCTTCGCCGCGTCGACGAGCCTCACGGCATCGGCCCGCTTGAGGGTGTCTGTCGGCTTGGCATAGTGGAGCCTGGCCCGCCAGAGGGCTTCATCGGCGTAGATGTTGCCTATCCCGGAGATGACACCCTGATCCAACAGGGCACGCTTGAGACCGGTCTTGCGGGCTTTGACCTTGCGGTAGAACGCGTCAAAGGAAAAGTGCGGGTCCAGCGGATCGCGGGCGATGTGCGAGGCTTCTTCGGCAATTTCAGGAAGGGGGGTCTCACCCTGGCCGCCGGGGCCGCCGTCGGACGTCGGTACAAGGGAAGTGATAAACAGTCCGCCGAAGATCCGCTGGTCCACAAACCGCAACTCCTCGGGCATGCCGTCGGAGCTGCTAAGACGGAGACGTACTTTGAGGTGCTTCTCATCGGGGACCGCAGGGTCCTGCATGAGGAGCTGCCCGCTCATACCAAGGTGCGCCATCAGCGCGACGCCGGGCATTGTTTCGACGGACGCGGCCCCGCCTGGCAGTTCGGCGGCGTTGCCCGCACTGCGGGGTTCCTCGGTTCGCAGGGGCATCCACAGGAACTTACCGCGGCGGACGACATCCAAAACCGTGGTGTTCTCAAGGTTGCCGATAAAGTCCTCCGTGCCCAAAGCGTGGCGGCGGATGGAACGGGGATCCAGGACCTCCACGGCCGTGATGGTCCGGCCGCGCACCCAACGTGCCAGGCCGCGGCGGACCACTTCGACTTCGGGCAGTTCCGGCATGTGGAGTCAGTCGCTGTGCGCAGGATCAGCCGGAGAGTCGGCTTTGCTGTTCAGCGTGACCTTGCTGTTGAGGGTGCGCCACGCATCTGCGGCTGCTTCCTGTTCGGCTTCCTTTTTGGAGTGTCCCGTGCCTTTGCCGTAGGCGGTGCCGCCGATCTGGAGCACTGCCTCAAAGCTGCGCGCGTGGTCCGGGCCGGAGCCTTCGACTGCATAGTAGATGGACCCGAGCTGACGGCTGGCGGCAAGCTCCTGCATGCTGGTCTTCCAGTCGGTGCCGGCACCGAGGGCTGCGGCGTCCTTGAGCAAGGGCCCAACGAGCCGCATGACGAGCTGCCGGGCAGTCTCAATGTCGTTGGAAAGATAGGTTGCGCCGATGAGCGCTTCCATGGTGTCCGCAAGGATAGAAGACTTGTTCTTACCGTCGGTGAGCCTTTCGCCCTGCCCGAGGTAGATGAATTCGCCGATGCCAAGGTCCCGGCCGATACCCGCCAACGCGCGGGTGCTCACGACGGCGGAGCGTCGCTTCGCTAGGTCGCCTTCCGGCAGCGCCGGGTTGTCGCGGTACAGCGAATCGGTCACGGAGAAGCCCAGGATGGAGTCGCCCAGGAACTCGAGGCGCTCATTGGTGGGAATCCCGCCATTTTCATACGCGTATGAACGATGTGTCAGAGCAAGACGAAGCGTCTCGGCGTCAATGGAGACACCGAGACGCTTCAGAAGCTCTTCAGTTGAAGACATCCTTTGTCAGCCTTTTGGCGGATTTAGACGTCAGCGACCTTGCGGCCCTTGTATTCAAGGAACAGCGCGGTCCCGGCAGAGTCGGTTACGACCTTTGCCTGGTGCGGCAGGCTGTAAACAACCTGGCCGTTTTCGATGGTCTTGACCAAGTTGGGGGCAGTTGCCTTCCACTGGGCACGGCGGGCGCGTGTATTTGCGCGAGACATTTTCCGCTTGGGAACAGCCACGGCTATCTCATTTCTCTTTTAGTCAGCACTTACTAATCAGTTTGCCGGTCGGTCTTAGCCAGTTCAGCTAGGGCAGCCCAGCGAGGATCCAGGTCCTCGTGGTGGTGCCCCGGCTCGTCTTCCAGACGCACTCCGCATATTGAGCAGAGGCCCTGGCAGTCTTCCCGGCACACCGGCTGGAACGGCAGCATGGTTACAACCGCGTCCCGCAACACCGGTTCAAGATCGATTAGATCGTGCTCGACTCGACGTTGCTCTTCATCGTCTTCTTCGTCCGAAAGCTCGACGCCCTCATAGAAGAAAAGTTCTTGCACATTGACCTCAAGGTCATACGCAAGGGGATCCAGGCATCGTCCGCATTCGCCCTTGACTTCAGCGAATACGGTTCCAGATACCAGAATTCCTTCGTGTACGGCCTCAAGCCTCAGGTCGAGCTCGATATCCGAGCCTTCCTGAACGCCAATGAGTGCCACGCCAAGGTCACTTGGCGCGGGTACATGTTCCGTGAGCGTCCGCATGCTTCCTGGACTACGTCCGAGGTCCTTGACGTCCAGCGTCAAGGGCGAACTTGCATCTCGCTTAATGAGAACTCCTGTAGAACATATGACCGACGTACCATCTTAGCCTGAACGCGTGAGCGGACTCAAACCGGGTCAATTACAACGCGTTCTGCCCGAGGTACCGATCCAGCTTACCCGTTGCGGAGCTACTCCGCTGCCGACCCGCCAGCGAGGAGCCGCTTGAGCACCGATTTAGGCACGAAATCGGACACATCGCCGCCCAAGAGGGAGATTTCCTTGATGAGCGTGGAGGATAAATGGAGGTAGTGGGCCTCAGCCGGCAGAAAGACAGTCTCGACGCCGGACAATTGGCGGTTCATGGTGGCCATGGGAAGTTCGTAGTCGAAATCCGAGGACGAGCGCAGGCCCTTGACGATCGCTGAAATTCCCCGGTGCCTGCAGTATTCGGCCAGCAATCCCTCGCCCATGGGCTCCACGATGATGCCCCGCAAGGAAGCAAGTGTCTGCCTAGCCATGTCCATGCGTTCTTCCAGGCTGAAGCGGTACTTCTTCGCATAGTTGGTGGACACGGCGACGACGACTTCATCGAACAGGCCGGCGGCCCTCGCAATGACTTCCAGATGTCCGTTGTGGATGGGGTCGAAGGAGCCAGGGCACACAGCGCGTCTCATGGTTCGAACCTACCGCATCCGGGGCCGCAGGCACTATGGCGATACCATGGCTGAAACGGCGGGCCGGACGAGCCGGAAGCCAGCACCCAGGAAGGCATCCCCACAGTGACGAGCCCGGCCTCTCCCAGCCAGAACACGTCCGCCGCACCTTGGCAACGTGCCGCAAGCGGCGCCAACCTGCTCGCGGCCGACGGCAGCCTCGGAGTGACCATCTTCGAAGAGATGACCACCCTGGCAATGTCCACCGGAGCCATCAACCTGGGCCAAGGATTCCCTGACGAGGACGGGCCGGCGGAAATCAAGGCAGCAGCGCAGGCAGCCATCACGGCGGGAGCCAACCAGTACGCGCCAGGCAAAGGGATCCCCGAACTTCGCGAGGCCATCGCCGCACATCAGGAACGCTTCTACGGACTGACCCCGGACCCGCAGACCGAGGTCATTGTGACCACCGGGGCCACTGAAGCCATCGCCGCCGCATTGCTCGCATTCATCGAACCCGGCGACGAGGTCCTGACCTTCGAGCCCTTCTACGACTCCTATGGCGCCATCATCGGACTCGCCGGGGCCAGGCATGTGACCGCTCCCTTGCTGGCGCCGGACTTCCTTCCGGACGTGGACGCGATGGAATCGGCATTCAGCGAGCGCACGAAGGTTGTGCTCCTCAACAATCCGCACAATCCCACGGGCGCGGTTTTCCCTCGCGAGGTGCTGGAACGAGTCGTCGAGCTCGCGCGGAAATACGATGCCTTGATCCTCAGCGATGAAGTCTACGAGCACCTCACCTTCGGTGTGCAGCACCTTCCGGTCGCCGGCATCCCGGGAGCGGCCGAACGAACTGTCACGATTTCCTCGGCCGGCAAGACGTTCTCGTTCACCGGCTGGAAGATCGGCTGGCTCAGCGGACCGGCGCACCTTGTGGCGGCGATCCGCACGGTCAAACAATTCCTCAGCTACAGTTCCGGGACCCCGTTCCAAAGTGCGATCGCGGTAGGCCTTGCCCTTCCCGATGAGTTCTACACCGGCATCGCGTCCATTCTCCAGCACAAGCGGGACACCCTGGCCGAGGGACTGCGGGCCGCCGGCTTCGGCGTCTACACGCCGCAGGGAACATACTTCATCAACGTCGACACTGCGCCCCTCGGCATCAACGACTCCGTGGACTTGGCCCGACGACTGCCGGAGCTCGTAGGAGTGGCGGCCATCCCCGTCCCCGTGTTTTGCCACCCGGAAGGGGCGGAAAGGACGCGCAGCCTTCTCCGGTTCGCGTTCTGCAAGAAGACCGAAGTACTGGAAGAAGCGGCCGCCAGGCTGGCCACCCTGCGGGACAAGCTCTGACTGTGTCAGCCGGCCAAAACCACGAGGGACGGCGCTTCCTGCGAGCCACCGGCCAACATGCCGCGATCGAGGCCGACACACTGATTGACGGAGCCTACATCCTGCGCATCGGCGACGCAGAGCAATCCCATGTCAATCTCGCGGAGCCCACGGAAATCTTCTACGAGTACCTGCGCAGGATCGGCCATGTAGTGGATCTGCTCGCGCCAGGAGGGCAAGCCATTACTGCCCTCCATCTCGGCGCGGGGGCCTTGACCCTGGCCCGCTACATCGGGGCGACGAGGCCCGGTTCGGAACAACACGCCGTCGAACTCGAACGTGAATTGCTCGACTTCGTGCTGCAGAAGTTGCCCATGCCGGACGGCACCCGCTTGGAGACGCATATCGGCGACGCACGCGAAACCCTCGCCGAACTGCCCACGGAACTCAAGTTCGACGTCGTGATCCTGGACATCTTCTCCGGTCCCGAGGCTCCGGCACATATCGCCTGCCGGGAGTTCTATGAAGAGGCCGCGGCGCGGCTCCGGCCCGATGGGGTGCTCATCGTCAATGTCGGGGACGAAGCGGCCCTGACCTTGGTGCGCAGCCAGGCCGCCGCGATGCGACGGGCGATGCCCGACGTCGCGGCCTTCGCCGAGAGCGGCATGTTCGCCGGCCGGTACCCCGGCAACATCATCCTGGTGGGGACGCGCCGGCCGTGGCCGGCCGAGTGGACGGCCGAACTCCTGGCCCGTGGGCCGCACCCCGCGGCGGTGCTGAGCGGAGTGGAGTTGGACCGGCTATCGGGCTAGCCCCGCCTTTCGGGCTCGCGCTAGACGGGTTCGGCGAACCAGAGCTTGGTTTCGCCATACTTCTTGTCCGCAAACCGTTCGAGGGTGTCCGGCCAGTCCGGTTCCGGGGACCGTGAGGAACGCTCGACGACGACCACGGCGCCTTCATCGAGGTGGAAGGCGAGCTTGGCGAGGACAGACTTCAGGGAAGGCTCATCCAAGGGATAGGGCGGATCCAGGAACACAAGGTCCCAGAGAACGTCATCCGCCGCGCGTTCGAGGAAGGACTCCACTTTGGAACGAGTGACGGAGACAATCCTCCGTCCCAGCACCTGGTTGGCCATGTCGGCGTTTCGCTGGCAGACCTCGGAGGCGCGTGCATCGGATTCCACGAGTTCGGCCGAGCGCGCGCCCCGGCTGGCACTTTCGATGCCGAGGGACCCAGAACCCGCATAAAGATCCAGCACCCGGGCATCGTCGATGGCGTCTAGTGCCTCGAGCCGCGAGAACAACGCCTCCTTGACGCGGTCCGTCGTCGGCCTGGTGGCGTTTCCAGGGACGCTGACCAGCGGATTGCCGCCGACCACGCCGGCAATGATCCGGCTCACAGGCCAATTCCCGGGACGGAGCACACAGGCGTGCGTTCAAGCGTGGATTCCTTAGCCGCGTTCAAGGAACGCCTCCTTTTCGGGGTTCAGATATTCGTCAATCGCGGCTGCCAGGGCCTGTTGGCCGTCCAGCCCGGGATCGTCCGCGACGAGCCGCTGGGCATCGGTGCGGGCGCGGGCGATCACGTCCTCATGCTCCAGGACGCGCAACAGCTTCAGGGTGGAGCGCCCACCGGATTGCGAGGCGCCAAGGATATCGCCTTCGCGGCGCAGCTTGAGGTCTTCCTGGGAAAGTTCGAAGCCGTCGGTAGTCGACGCAACGGCATCAAGGCGCCTGCGGCTCGGATGGCCGGGCTCGAGCGTCGTGACCAGCAGGCACGTGCCTGGAAGGCCGCCTCGGCCCACCCTCCCGCGTAGCTGGTGGAGTTGCGAAATGCCGAAACGGTCAGCATCAAGGATCACCATCAGCGTGGCGTTATGGACATCCACCCCCACCTCGATCACGGTCGTGGACACCAGCAGCTGGGTCTGGTTGGCGGTGAACGAGGCCATGGTTTCGGACTTGAGTGCCGGATCCTGCCGTCCGTGGAGAGGCTCCACCCGGACACCGCGCAGGGCAGGCTCCTGGCTGAGCGTTTCGACGACGGCGTTCACCGAAGCGAGCTCGCGGGCGGGGCCCTCCTCCGAAAGTTCGGCGTCGCTTGGTTCCGCTTCGCCCGGGCTGAAGTCGCCGTCGTCGTCGTCTCCGATCTTGGGACACACGACGTACACCTGGTGGCCGGCGTCGATCTCTTCCCGCGAGCGTTTCCAGATCCTGGCCGCCCACCCCGGGTTTTCCGCGAGCCCGACAACGTGGGTGGAGATGGGCGCGCGGCCTGCAGGGAGTTCGTCCAGCACGGACGTTTCGAGGTCGCCGAAGACGGTCATGGCAACAGTGCGTGGAATCGGAGTAGCGGTCATCACCAGCAGGTGGGGCGGCCGGTTGGCCTTGGCACGCAGGGCGTCACGCTGCTCCACCCCAAAGCGGTGCTGCTCGTCCACCACGATCAGCCCGAGGTCCTGGAACGAGGTTTTGTCACTCAGCAGCGCATGGGTGCCGATCACGATGCCGGCATTGCCCGAGGCCGCGTCCAGCATGGCTTGCTTGCGGGCAGCCGTCGGCATGGAGCCTGTCAGCAAGGCGACCTGGACCGACCCGGGGCCATTCCCGGGGTCGGTGCCCAACAATCCGGCCCCGCCCAGCATCCCGGCGCCTCCGAACAAACCGTCCCGGGCCAGCGGGCCCAGGGTCCTCCGGATGGAATCGAAATGCTGTGCCGCGAGGACCTCCGTGGGGGCGAGAAGTGCGGCCTGCCCGCCGGCATCCACCACTTGCAGCATGGCCCTCAAGGCCACGATCGTTTTTCCGGAACCAACCTCGCCCTGCAGCAAGCGGTTCATCGGCGAGTCCTGTGCCAGCTCGTGGGATAGCGTCTTTCCGACGGCAGCCTGGCCGGCAGTCAGCGTGAACGGCAGCCGCCGGTCGAAGGCGGCAAGGAGCCCTTCAGGCACGGGCCGACGAGCGGTGGCCTCTTCTGCAGCCAGCTGGGCCCGGCGCCGCGCCAGGGCAGTCTGCAGAACCAGTGCTTCCTGGTAGCGGAACCGGTCACGGGCGCGCTGCCAATCCGCCGCCGTTACCGGCGAATGGATCAGCCGGTACGCTTCCCCTACCCCCAGGAATTTCTCCCGGGACGCAATTTCGGCAGGCAGCGGGTCCTCGATGCTGTCCACGTCGATCGTGTCCAGCAGCGTGGTGATGACCTTGTGGATGGACCAACTGGTGAGCTTCGCGGTGGCCGGATACACGGGAATGGGCATGGCCGCCAGCTTTTCCGGATCGACGGAACCGGCCAGCTCCGGGTCCTCGTCGAGCAGCATGAAGTCCGGATTGGTCATGCCCAAGGATCCACCGTAGCGGCTGACCTTGCCGGAGAACATCACGCGGCGGCCCGGCTGAAGCTCACTGCGGGCGCGGAAACCGTTGAAGAAACTGATTTTCAAGGTTCCGGGAATCTGCTCGCCGCTGGCCTCGTCCGTGACCACGACGTCCGTCAACGATCCGCGCCTTGCCCGCATTTGCCGGGTGGAATTGGACAGGACCCTGGCAATGAGGGTGGCCTCTTCATCCAGCGGCAGTTTACTGATGGGCGTGAGTTCCCCGCGGCTCAGGTAGCGGCGGGGAAAGTAGTTAAGCAGCTCCCCGACAGTGTCCAGGCCAAGGTGCTTCTCGATGACGGACGCCGACCGTTTGCCGATCCTCCGCTCGAGGGGAAGGTGAAGCTCAGTATTCATGCCCGTGCTGGCCTGCCGGAAGGCCTGGGTCGCGCGGCATCGAGAGCTGGCTGATGGAGATGTCGGTGGGCTCGCCGAGTGCGCGGATGACTGCCACAGCTGGTTCAGCGTCCGGAACGTGGACATGCACGCGCCACCGGTAGCTGGCTTCCGCCGAGTCCTCATCGTCATCGTCGTCGTCCCCGGAATCATTCGGTCCAGACGGGCTGCCCACCGGGTTCGCGCTGCCCACCTGGCTCATGATGACGGAGTCGCCGAGTTCGTCCAACCGCTGACGGAGCGTGGCGGCGGCTAGCGGTGAAAGGCTGATGGTGCACATGACCTCGACGCCGTCGTCGTCGGGCATTCCCGCATGGATGTGCGGATCCTGCAGGTCATAGCCGTGCAGCCCGTCCAGGAGTTCATCCTGGAGTTCTTCGCCGAGCACAGCCGAGCGGAGGCAATCCAGGATCAACAACATGCCCACCCCACCCGCGTCCACTACATGGGCCGCATGCAGCGGGGCCAGTTGGTCCTCGGTTAGCACTACTGCGTCCAGCGCTGCATTGACGGCGGCATCGAGGGCCAGGCCCAACGCCTGGTTGCTGTCGTCGCCGTTGTGGGCACTATCGCATTCGCCCGCTGCCCTGGCGGCAGCTTCGAGAACGGAGAGCATGGTACCCGGTACCGGCTCGCTCAAGGCAGACCAAGCCCGGATCTGGGCCCGGTTCAGTGCGGCGGCGAGCAGGGGCGCGCTGAGGCGCGTGTGCCCGGCCAGCGGCTCGGCCATTGCGCACAAGAAGACAGCGAAGAGTGTTCCTGAGTTACCCCTGGCCTGCTCCATGGCCGCGCGTCCTGCCGTGGCCAGAACGGCTCCGACGTCGTTCACCGGTTCGTCCGCGGTGGACCGATCGGCGAATGCCGCGGCAGCAGCGCGGACTGTGAGGTAGAGGTTGGTGCCCGTGTCGCCATCTGCCACCGGGAAGATGTTGATGGCGTTGAGCCGGTCGCTGTGGTTCCCGAGCGTCGTCTCCGCTTTGCCCAGCCACCGCTTCATGGCGTGCGTATTGGCGGCAATCTTAGTCTGCAAAGTGATCCCATCCCACGGTGTCAGCGGGGATTCCCGCTATCCGGACGCCGCTGTGCTGTCCTTCGGCAACGGCCTGGATCGAGCCTATCGCAGTGAAGCCGGAAGGTAGCTGAACATTCGCTGGAAATGTCGCCAACAGGCCGTGGTCCTCTCCGCCCCCCAGGATCCAGTCCATGGGATCGCGGCCAAGAGGAGCCGATGCAGCTTCCAAGGCAGTGGCGAGGGCCTTGAGTGCGATGGGGTCGAGGTCGAGTGCCACGCCACTGGCTTCGGCGAGACGGGCGCCGTCGCGCAAAAGCCCGTCCGAGACATCCATCATGGCCGTGGCTCCTGCCTTCGCCCCCAGCGGTCCTGCGGTAAGAGGCGGCAGCGGCCGGCACTGGCTATCCATGAGTCCGCGCTGGGCAGCGTTCAGCTCGCCTACGGGTATGGTGCTTTCGAGCAGGGCCAGGCCGGCTGCGGCGCGTCCAACAGTTCCGGCAAGGGCCACGGTGTCTCCCGGACTTGCCCCGGAGCGCAGGACCGCAGGGAGCCCGTGCATTGTCCCGACGACGGCGACCGTCACCGCTATTTCGCGGCCACGGCCCAGGTCTCCCCCGGCAACCGAGCAGTCGGCAGCCCCCAAGCCGACAATGCCGGCCGTCAGGCCGTCCGCGAAGTCCTCGACCCACTGGACGCTAGTGTCGGGCGGCATGGTCAAGCTGACGACGAGGGACACCGCGGTACCGCCCATCGCGTTGATGTCGCTGAGATTCTGCGCTGCCGATTTCCAGCCGACGTCATACCCCGTGGTCCGGTATCCGTTGTTCCATTCCAGGCGGAAGTCCTGGTCCTGGGTCTGGGTGTCGATGGAAATGAGGGTCCGGCCATCCGGCGCGGCGACGATGGCGGCATCGTCCCCCGGCCCGAGCAGCACGCTGCTGCTGGGGTTCAGGCGCGGAAAGATGCGCGCGAGGAGCTCGCCTTCGGACAGCTCGCCGACAGTCTGTTGTTCTATGGACACAGCTCTACGCTATCGCGAACCGCCGACAACAATGGGCTGTCCCTTCGCGTCCGTTGCCCCGATCCTCGGTTTGCCGCAGCCGCGATAGGCTTGATCAATGCAACAAACGAAAGCCGCTGTGTACGTCCGCGCCTTCTGTGCTTTGACAGCCGCGGCGGTTTCGGTCCTTACGCTTGCAGCCTGCTCTCCCGTCGCCGACGTGAAGCCTGCCGCTGATGCCGCGAATGCTGCCTGCGCACCCATGATGGTGTCGCTCCCGGACACCATCGGCGACGCCGCCCTGCGGAAGACCAACAGCCAGGCTACGGCGGCATGGGGCGACCCGTCTGTGTTGATTCTGCGGTGCGGCGTCAATGTGCCCGGCCCCACGACGGACCGTTGCGTCACCGTCAACGACGTTGACTGGGTCATCAAGGAAGGCGACCCGGTATGGACCCTGACTACCTACGGGCGCGAGCCCGCAACTGAAATCCTCATGGACCCCAACAAGATCAGCTCCGCCACGGTCCTTGCCGATCTGGCACCCGCCGCGGCGAAAATCAAGGCCGTCCGCAAGTGCGTCGGCCAGCCGGAGCTGCTGCAGAACCTGCCCACGACTACTCCTGGCAAGTAGCCGGCGCCGCCCTGCCAGCTATTAGCGCAGGCCTGTTATTAGCCGGGCCGGCTATCAGCGCAGGCCGGTTTTCCGGTTGAGTGCCAGGTAGATGAGTTCGTCGATCAACTCGGCGTAGCCCAGGCCGGAAGCCGCCCACATTTGCGGATACATGCTCTTCGGTGTGAAACCGGGCATCGTGTTGATCTCGTTGATGATGAGTTCGCCGTCCGGAGTGTAGAAGAAGTCCACGCGGCTCAGGCCTTCCGCACCCACAGCGTCGAACGCAGCCGCCGCGAGCTCGCGGACGCGCGCAATGGCCTCGTCCGGAATATCGGCGGGACAGCTAAGGGCCGCGGCGCCGTCCTCCACATATTTGGCGTTGAAGTCGTAGAATTCGTGTTCGCCGGGAGCGACGGCGATTTCCCCCGGCATGGAGGTTCGAGGAGCCGCCGTGCCACGTCCTTCAAGGACGGCGCACTCGATCTCACGGCCGACAATGCCGGCCTCGATCACCAGCTTGAGGTCGTGCCGCCGTGCTTCTTCAATAGCTGCGTCCAGCTCATCCATAGAGTCGACTTTGGAAATTCCCATCGAGGAACCGGCGCGGGCGGGCTTCACGAAAACCGGGAACCCGAGGCGGTCCACGCGCTTGCGCACGGCTTCGGCGTCGTTGATCCATTCACGGTCAGTGACGGCGACATACGGTCCCACCGTCAGTCCGGCGGCTTCGAAAACGACCTTCATGAAATGCTTGTCCATGCCGACGGCGGATGCGAGGACTCCGGCTCCCACGTAACGGGTGTCGGACAGCTCCAAGAGGCCCTGGATGGTGCCATCCTCGCCCCAAGGGCCGTGCAGGAGCGGAAACACGACATCCACGGAGCCCAGTTCCTCAGGCACCGCATTCGGTGCCGTGACGATCAATTGGTGGGCCCCACCTACCTCAGCGAGGGTTACGGTCCTCCCGGAGGGCAGCACCTCAGGCAGGGCCGACGCGCTCAGCGACCACTGGCTGATGTCAGCGGAAGGGATCACCCACTGCCCCGACTTGGCTATCCCGATGGGGACGACGTCGTACTTGTTCTTGTCGATAGCGCCCATGACCCCGGCCGCCGTCACGCAACTGACGGCGTGCTCGCTGGATCGGCCGCCAAAGAGTACGGCGACGCGAGGCCGCCTGTGTTCGGCCGGCTTCGCGGACTCGGCAGCTCCAGCAGGAGCGGCAGTTCCGGCGGACAGGGATTCTTCGGTCACAGTCAGTAATCGCCTTCGGACTTCAGGGAGCGGGCCAGGAGTCTGGGCCCAAGTTCATCAACGGACAGTTTGCCTTCGAGGACGGCTACCACGGCCGCGGTGATCGGCATGTCGACGCCGAGTTTTCCGGCTAGTTCGTAGACAGCGTACCCGGATTTAATGCCTTCCGCCGTCTGCGTCATACGCTCGGTGACCTGGTCCAGGGTCAAACCTTCGCCGAGCAACCGTCCCGCCGTGTGGTTCCGGGACAGTGGCGAAGAGCAGGTAGCCACGAGGTCACCCAGCCCGGCAAGGCCTGCCATAGTGCGGGCCTCGCCGCCCAAGGCAAGGGCCAGTCGGGAGGTCTCCGCGAGGCCCCGCGTGATCACTGAGGCCTTGGTGTTGTCGCCCATTTGCTTGCCTTCGCAGATACCGACGGCCAAGGCGATCACGTTCTTCACGATCCCCCCGATTTCGACACCGACCACGTCATTGCTCGTGTAAGGGCGGAAGTACGGTGCGGTGCAATACAGCGCGAACGATGCAGCCGTAGCTTCGTCGCTGCAGGCCACGACGGAAGCCGTCGGTTCTTGGCGAGCGATCTCCATTGCCAGGTTTGGCCCCGAAACAACGGCCACCCGCTCCTGCGGAATGTCGAGTTCCTCGGAAATGACCTGGCTCATGCGGGAATCCGTACCGAGTTCGAGGCCCTTCATGAGGGAAACGACCACGGCGCCCGGGGCAACGAGTGGTTTCCATTTGCGCAGTTGAAGCCGCAGCGACGGCGCCGGCACGGCCAAAATCACGATTCCGGCACCCGCGAGGACCTCTGCCACATCTGTAGACGCCGTGATGGAACCAGGCAGCTCTATGTCCTTCAAGTACTGGACGTTGCGGTGCTCCACATTGATTTGCGCAACCACTTCATCCCGCCGGCCCCAAATGCGGATACTGCGCTCCGCGCCGGTGGCAATTGCGGCATCCGCCAGGACCTTTGCGAACGTCGTACCCCAGGATCCGGCGCCAAGCACGGCGACAACACCTTTGTCGCCTGTTAGTTCTACCCCTGAGGTCACTTCTGTCCGTCCGTGCCGTCGGCGCCCGTGGTTCCTTCAGTCGCTTGGAAGCGACCGTGCTTCGACTGGTTGTGGGCGGCAGGGTCCCAGCGTTCCTTGGGCGGTTCTTCCCCGCGCAAGGTTGCAAGGAGCTCCGTGATGGCGTCCATGATGACGTCCGTAGCCTCAACCAGGGTGGCTCGGTCCAGCGGCCGGCCTTGGAAAGCACTGAGATCCACGGGATCGCCGACCAAGATGCGGGAAGTCTTCCGCGGGAAGACATGCAGGCGCTTGGCGTACCGGGGGAACACCTCTTGGGCACCCCAATGGGCAATGGGAACCACGGGAGCACCGGTCTGGAGTGCCAGGCGCGCCGCTCCCGTGTGCCCCTTCATCGGCCACAAATCCGGATCGCGGGTCAGGGTGCCCTCCGGATAGATGATGATCGCGCCACCGGCATCCACCACTTCCTGGGCGGCTTGCAACGAGCGGTTCGCCCCCGTCGTCGAACGCTCTACAGGAATCTGGTTCGCGGCGCGCAACAGGCTACCCAGGACGGGGGCCTTGAAGAGGCCCGCTTTCGCGAGGAAATGCGGTGGACGCTTCATGTTGTAGAGCATGTGCCCCACGACAATGGGGTCGATCTCGGTGCAGTGGTTCGGCGCAGCGATGAAGCCACCCGCGGGGAGCTTTTCGGTCCCCTCCCACTTCTTCGCCATGAGGATGTTCATGATCGGTCGCGCAATTCCCGCAAGAACAGCGAACATGGCACGGCTCTGGGCCGATTCCTTCAAGGTGTCCCCCGTTACTTGGATTCGGTGAGGTCGAAATCGGCGCCCAGCCCGGCGAGCTTTTCAGTGAAGCGCTCGTAGCCGCGGTTGATGATGTCGATCCCGGTCACCCTGGACGTGCCGTTCGCGGCGAGCGCCGCAATAAGGTGGCTGAATCCGCCACGGAGATCAGGGATGTCGATGTCGGTGCCCCTCAGCGGAGTGGGTCCCGAGACGACGGC
Organism: Arthrobacter sp. KNU-44; assembly: GCF_051843155.1. NCBI lineage: Bacteria > Bacillati > Actinomycetota > Actinomycetes > Micrococcales > Micrococcaceae > Arthrobacter > Arthrobacter sp. KNU-44. Next base: position 3,846,800 of record NZ_JBPXNG010000002.1, on the reverse strand, counting down.
GGAATGCAGGAAATTGCGCTGGCCGAAGCGGCATGGCACGCTCCCAAGGCATTCGCGGTGGACCTGGATGGTTGCGCCCATGCGGGTCAGTGCATCGGTGAAGCCGAAGCGGTTTTCGTACACGGTTTCGTGGACAATCGACACGCCCTCAGCCTGGGTCAAGGCGACCACCAGTGGCTGTTGCCAATCGGTCATGAAGCCCGGGTGCACATCGGTTTCAAGGACGAGCGGGCTCAGCTTTCCGCCGGGGTGGTAGAAACGGATGCCGTCCTCACGGATATCCATGCCGCCGCCCACCTTGCGGTAGGTGTTGAGGAAAGTCATCATGTCCCGCTGGGAAGCACCTTCCACGAAGATGTCTCCGCGGGTCACCAGGGCAGCCGAAGCCCACGACGCTGATTCATTGCGGTCTGCCAGTGCGCGGTGGTCGTAGCCACCCAGGTCCCGAACACCCTCGATCCTGATGGTGCGATCGGTCTGGACGCTGATGATGGCACCCATCTTCTGCAGCACGGCGATAAGGTCGATGATTTCCGGTTCGGTAGCGGCACCGCTCAGTTCGGTGATGCCCTCGGCCCGTGTGGCACTCAGAAGGACTTGCTCCGTGGCTCCCACCGACGGGTACGGGAGTGAGATCTTGGCGCCGTGGAGTCCCTTGGGAGCGGAGATGTGGATGCCGCCCGGGCGCTTTTCGACGACGGCGCCAAACTGGCGGAGGACGTTCAAGTGGTAATCGATCGGCCGGTCGCCGATCTTGCAACCGCCGAGATCGGGAATGAACGCTTCGCCGATGGCGTGGATCAACGGACCGCACAGCAGGATCGGGATACGGGAGTCCCCGGCGTGGGCGTCGATCGCCGTGCTGGACGCGGTCTTCGCGTTCTTGGGATCCAGGGTGAGATCACCGGTGACGGGATCCTTCTGAACAGTCACGCCATGGAGCTGCAACAGGCTGGTGACTACCTCTACGTCCTTGATTTCCGGGACGTTCCGCAGCACCGAGGGTTCGTTGCCGAGGAGGGAAGCCACCATGGCCTTGGGAACAAGGTTCTTGGCACCTCTGACGGTGACGCGGCCGGTCAAAGGGACGCCGCCGCGGATTGTCAGAACACTACTCATCTATACCGGTTTCCTCACGAGTTGATGCCCCCACACTTACGAAGGCTCCAGCTAAGCATAAAAGCTGACGTTACCGATTCGAAATGGAGGGGCGTGGCGAAGGCGGGTTTGCTGGTGCTGCTTGTGCCCCCAAGGCTGGATTTCAGCGACGCGGGGTCACTTACGGCCCATGTTGCCGCCCGGCATGGGCCGTAAGTGACCCCGCGTTCGTGCCCGATCCATGGATAACTCCCCATTCCAACCCGAACGACGACCACGGGCTGGCCACCAGATGCGGTGCCACGCACACGAAAAGGACCGGCGCACCCGTTCATTCGGGTGCGCCGGTCCTTTCAGGGTGCAAAAGCTACTCAGGCAGCCTCAGGTCCTCTTCGGCTGATCTACTGGATTCGCGCGGGGAGGGTTTTCGGCTTGAAGGAAGGCCTTGTGGCCTCGTAGGCCGTGATGTCTTCCTCGTGCTGGAGCGTCAGTCCGATGTCATCCAGGCCTTCCAGGAGTCGCCAACGAGTGTAGTCATCGATCTCGAAGGGTGCCACGACGTTTCCGCACTCAACGGTCTTGGACACGAGGTCCACCTTGACTTCGGTGCCGGGCGCGTTTTCGAGGACTTTCCAGATGAGCTCGATGTCGTCCTGGGCGAGCTCCGCCGCCAGGAGGCCTTGCTTTCCCGAGTTGCCGCGGAAAATATCCGCGAACCGCGAGGACAGCACGGCTTTGAACCCGTAGTCCTTCAGTGCCCAGACTGCGTGCTCGCGGGATGAGCCGGTACCGAAATCGGGTCCAGCCACAAGCACGGAGCCGGCGTTGAACGGTTCCTGGTTCAGGATGAAGGACGGGTCCTTGCGCCATGCTGAGAACAGCGCGTCTTCGAAACCGGTACGCGTGATCCGCTTCAGGTAGACCGCTGGAATGATCTGGTCCGTGTCCACATTGCTCTGGCGCAGCGGGACACCGATGCCGGTGTGGGTGGTGAACTTTTCCATGGGGTCCTCCTAGGCGGCGTCGGTGGTGGTGGATGCGGAAACAGAGGCGGGCTCCAGGTCCGAAGGCGAGCTCAGCGTTCCGCGTACTGCGGTGGCTGCGGCGACGACCGGCGAAACCAAGTGGGTGCGGCCGCCCTTGCCCTGGCGTCCTTCGAAGTTGCGGTTCGAGGTGGATGCGCAGCGCTCCCCCGGTTCCAGCTGGTCCGGATTCATGCCCAGGCACATGGAGCAGCCGGCAAAGCGCCATTCAGCGCCGAATTCCTTGAACACCTTGTCCAGGCCCTCTGCTTCGGCCTCGAGGCGGACGCGTGCCGAGCCGGGAACCACCAGCATCCGAACCTTCGGGTCCTTTTCCCGACCGCGGATGACATCGGCGGCGGCACGGAGATCCTCGATGCGGGAGTTGGTGCAGGATCCGAGGAAGACAGTGTCCACCCGAATGTCCTTCATGGGCGTGCCGGCTTCGAGGCCCATGTACTGCAGCGCGCGCTCGGCCGCCAGTTTGGCGTTCTCGTCACCGAAATCTTCGGGGAACGGTACCGCTTCATTGAGCGAAATACCCTGTCCCGGGTTGGTCCCCCAGGTCACGAACGGCTCCAAGGTATCGGCGTCGAGGTCCACCTCGACGTCGAAAGCAGCGTCGTCGTCGGTGTGCAGCGTGTTCCAGTATTCGACGGCGGCATCCCACTCTTCCCCCTGCGGGGCGTGCGGCCGGCCGTACATGTAGTCGTAGGTCGTCTGGTCCGGAGCCACGAGGCCGGCGCGGGCACCGGCTTCGATTGACATGTTGCAGATAGTCATGCGGGCATCCATGGAGAGCGCCCGGATGGCCGATCCACGGTATTCCAGGACGTAGCCCTGGCCGCCGCCGGTACCGATCTTGGCGATGACGGCCAGGATGATGTCCTTCGCTGAAACGCCCGGGCGCAGGGTGCCTTCAACGTTGATGGCCATGGTCTTGAACGGCTTGAGGGACAGCGTCTGGGTGGCCATGACGTGTTCCACCTCGGAGGTGCCGATACCCATGGCGAGCGCTCCGAAAGCGCCGTGGGTCGAGGTGTGCGAATCGCCGCAGACTACCGTCATGCCGGGCTGGGTGAGGCCCAGCTGCGGGCCGACGACGTGCACAATGCCTTGTTCGGCGTCGCCGAGCGAGTGCAGGCGGACTCCGAACTCCTTGCAGTTGTTGCGCAGAGTCTGGATCTGCGTACGGCTGGTCAGATCGGCGATCGGCTTGTCGATGTCCAGGGTCGGCGTGTTGTGGTCTTCCGTGGCGATGGTGAGGTCGGGGCGGCGCAAGGGGCGCCCGGCCAGCCGCAAACCCTCGAAGGCCTGCGGGGAGGTCACCTCATGCACGAGGTGCAGGTCGATGAACAGAAGATCGGGCTGGGCGTTGGCACCTTCGCCTTCGCCCTTGCGCACCACGTGCGCATCCCAAACTTTCTCGGCCAGTGTCTTTCCCACGGCCTGCTCCCTTCACTGCGGTTGGCTTGACTACTTCCACTGAACATCAGCGATCCGAACTGCGCCAGTGAAACAACTTGCATCTCAGATATTGAGACGGCAATATCATTACATGGACAATTCTAGTGGAGTCGGCGTCATCGATAAAGCGGCCCAGGTGCTCGACGCACTTGAGGCGGGGCCAACCACCTTGGCTCAACTTGTGGCAGCAACAGGCTTGGCCCGCCCCACGGTGCACCGGCTCGCGCTGGCGCTCGTCCACCACCGCCTCGTGAGCCGTGATATCCAAGGCCGCTTCGTCCTCGGCAGCCGCCTTGTTGAGCTTGCTTCGGCGGCCGGCGAAGACCGGCTCATCGCTTCTGCGGGCCCGGTCTTGATCCAGTTGCGCGACGCCACGGGAGAGAGCGCCCAGATCTTCCGACGCCAGGGCGACTGGCGCGTCTGCGTTGCCTCTGCCGAACGTCCCATCGGCCTGCGGGACACTATTCCCGTGGGCACCCAACTCTCCATGAAGGCCGGCTCCGCCGCCCAGATCCTGCTGGCGTGGGAAGACCACGACCGCCTCCTGGACGGACTTCAGAACGCCCGGTTCACGCCGACCGTCCTGGCAGGAGTACGACGCCGGGGCTGGGCCCAGAGCCTCGGCGAACGCGAGCCTGGAGTCGCCTCGGTCTCCGCACCCGTGCGCGGCCCTTCCGGCCGCGTCATTGCCGCGGTGTCCATCTCCGGCCCCATCGAGCGCCTGACCCGCCAGCCGGGACGTCTGCATGCCGAAGTCGTCTGCAACGCCGCCCGGGTATTGACTGAAGCCCTGCGTAAGAACAGCGACTAGGCGCTTCCCGTTTTGCCGTCGGGGCCTCCCTGGAGACGGGCGAAGGTAGGGTAGGCGCATGAACAGCTTTGCCGTGTTCCTGCGTGGAATCAACGTGGGCGGGATCAACATCAAGATGGCCGACCTCAAAGCAGCCCTCAAGGCGTACCCCTTCGCCGACGTCAAGACCCTGCTGGCCAGTGGCAACGTGGTGCTCCAGAGCGAGCTCGACGCCTCGGGAGTCAAGGATGAGTTTGAAAAGTGCTTGAGGGAAGCATTTGGCTATGACGCCTGGGTAGTGGTCCTGACCGCCGAGCGGGTTGCCGAACTGGTGGAAACCTGCCCCTATCCGGCCGACGACAAAACGACGCACAGCTACATCACCCTCGCTTCCGACGCGGCAATGTTGGACGAACTATTCGACGCCGGTACAGCCCTCGGCGCTGCCGGGGAGGGCGGCGTCGATCAAGTCCGGCTGGGTCCCGAAGCCTCGGCTTGGCTTGCCCCGGCGGGAGGGACCTTGGACAGCCCCTTCAGCAAGCTCTCGGCAAAGGCCCGCTACAAGGCGAGCACCACCACCCGGAACCTGCGCACGCTCATCAAGGTCAGGGACGCCGCAAAGGCCCTCCAGAAGTAAGAATGAGCTGCCACGAGTAGCGTTCTCCCCTGTTTTGAAATAGGAAAGCGCTTCCGACGCGGCGAGTTGCATCATTCCCGGGCTTTCGCTCCTCGAACAAGGGGAGAAAGGTACGGCGCACGAAGGTTCTGGGGTCTTCCTTGAGGCAAAGAAAAATCCCCCGGAACCTGTTGGTTCCGGGGGACTCGATTTGTGACCCCAGCGGGATTCGAACCCGCGTTACCGCCGTGAGAGGGCAGCGTACTAGGCCGCTATACGATGGGGCCTTGCACTCTAATTACAGCATTTTGAACGCCGTTTCCGGCATTCAAGCTGAATGAGTATTTCATACATTCAACTTTGTTTCAAATCGGCGAACCGTTTCGAAAGCCCGAATTTCCGCACTAATGTGTGGATTATTCGGAGCTGGGATACCAGGACTCGAACCTAGAATGACGGTACCAGAAACCGTAGTGTTGCCAATTACACCATATCCCATTGGTGCTTTTAGGCCGGATTCGAAGGCGTAAACCTTCGCTCCGTGCCCCTCAGCACGAGTAATTACTTTACCCGAGACTTTCGATGGGCACAAATCGAGAACATGCGCCCGTGTCCACGTTGGTGCACACCTCAGCGATCCGCCGATGTGGATGCCGGCATGAAAAAACCCTTGCAATCGAGGGGAGCTTAGGTTTACTCTCGGTAGGTTACCAATCGGTAACCTACGCCACGCACTTGTTTCGTGGCGCAGCTGCAGGCCGAATCTCCTGTTAGCTGCGTCACATGGGGGGATCCTCGGCAGCAGCGCCGCTGTCGGGAAGTCATCGAGAGGAATTGCCCATGACACCGAACCCTGCGATTGCCACCAGAACACGAAGCCGTGCCCAGATAATCGCTATTGCCGTGCTCGCACTCCTGCTCATCGCGCTCCTTGGCTTCTATACCTTGGTCATTGGGAAGATCGCGGCCGGGTCGGCGCAGCTCAATGACGGCGCCGGCCAGGCGTCTGCCGGTGCCGGCCAACTGAAGGACGGCGCCGCAAGGCTCGCGGGTGGAGCTGCGGAAGCCGGGACAGGTGCGGCCAAGCTGGCGGATGGCGCGTCGAAAGTCCAGAACGGAATCCAGGCCAAGCTGGCTCCGGGAGCCCAGCAGTTGAAGGATGGAGCCGACAAACTCGCCACGGGGGCCGTGAAGATCCAGAATGACGTCAACGCCAAGCTTGCACCGGGAGTCTACAAGGTGGACGACGGCGCACAGCAGCTCGCGGCCGGTGCCGTACAGCTTTCCGCGGCGCTGACCCCGACGCCGGGCGGCAACGCTGAAAACAATCTCGGCGACGGCGCCACTCAACTAAACACCGGCGCGAACCAGCTCAACAACGGAGCCGCCCAGCTCAACGCCGGTGCTGCCCAACTCGACGCGGGCGCTTCGAGGCTCGCGGCGGGCACCGATCAGCTCAAAGGTTACCCGGGGGCAGGAGACGATCCCACCAAGGGAACGGGCTCCGCTGCGTTGGCCCAAGGACTCCAGCAGCTCGCCGATGCGGCCAACGGCATCCAGGGCGTGGTGCCCCTGGCAACGCTGAAGGCGCAGATCAACGCGCTCAACGACGGCGCGCATCGCCTCGATGCCGGAGCCTCGCAATTGCAGGCCGGAGCGGGACAGCTTTCGGCTGGGGCGGCGCAACTGCACGATGGCACCGGACGGCTCGCAGACGGCACCGGGAAGCTCGCGGCAGGGACCGGAAAGCTGACGGCCGGTTTCGCCACGCTCGCCCAGAAGCTCAACAGCCAGGATCCCGCGTCCCCCGGCGTGGTTCTGGGAACCCAGATGCTCGCCGATGGAACCGCAAAGATCCGCGTGGGCATGGACGGCGTACCTGGAGACCCTGAGCACCCGGGACTCCTCAAGGCCACCGCCAGCATGACGGACGGAACATCCCGCTTGGCTGCAGGCACGGACTCGTTGATGACGGGCATCAAGGGCAGCCCTGCAGATCCCTCCTCCCCCGGTCTCCTGGACGGTTCCACCGCATTGGCGGCCGGCGCCTCCAAGTTGTCCGATGGAAATGCCAAACTGGCCGCGGGCTCAGCCCAGTTGTCCACCGGTGCCGAAAAACTCGCGGACGGAAATGCGCGAATCGCGGCGGGCACAGCGGAACTGCATCAGGGAGCTGCGGCGGTATCGCCGTCGAGCATGTCCGAAAAGTCGGATACCGGCACCGCGCTCGGACTTGTGGGCGTCCTGGGGGCGGGTTCCGTCGGAACGTTCGTTTTCCTGCGGAAGTTCCGGCTGGGCGCGTAGCTGCAGAAGCCTCAGGCGAGCAGTCGCGTCAAGGCGTCTATTTCCCGGCCGGAAAAGTCGGACGCGAGCTCACCTGTGCGGTTCAACCAGATGCCCAGCAATCCGGCGGAAGTGGCGCCTTCGGCGTCGAGAAGGCGGTTGTCGCCCACAAAGAGGGTCTCACCCGGGTTGGTGCCCAAGCGCCGGACCCCTTCCAGGTAAATGGCGGGGTCCGGCTTGGGCACACCTACGGTGTCCGTTCCGACAAGGACCGAGACCCGGGCAAGCCCCGCACTGTCGAGCTTGACCCGCTGGTAGTCGTGGACGTTGTTGCTCACGGCGCCATAGGGGATGCCCGCGGCGTCGAGGGCGTCGAGGACGGGCAGGACATCGCTGAAGGCCCTGACATAACTGGGCTGCAGGCGGGAATAGTCATTGAGCCACGTATGGGAGTCCTCGCCGCCGAGTTCCACCCCGAAATGCCCCAGGGCCGCACGGCCCCGCAGGAGGCGCTGCTCGTTGAACGTCAACTCGCCGGCGAGGTACCGGTCATAGAAGTGCGTGGTTTCGTGCGTGAAGATCCGTCCGAACTTCTCCCACCCGGCCTGGTCCAGGCCGGGCAGGAGGTGTTCGCTCACGTCACGTAGGGCCGTGGTCATGGCGTACTCAAGGTCCACCAAGGTGTCGTCGATGTCGAACAGGACACCCCGGACCGTGCCGAATGACTCATGAAGTGCGCTGATCACGGAGTGCCTGAACTAGCCGCGGAACGCGCGCAAGCGGGTGAGCGAGGAATCCTTGCCCAGGATGACCATCGATTCGAACAGCGGCGGCGAGATGCGGCGGCCGGAGATTGCCGTGCGCACCGGGCCGAACGCGAGGCGCGGCTTGATCCCAAGATCCTCCACCAAGGCTTGCTTGAGTGCTGCCTGGATGCTTTCTGCTGTCCAGTCGGCGAGGGGTTCGAGCGCAGCCAACGCGGCGTCGAGCACCTCGCCCAGGTTCTCGGGGAGTCCCTTGCGGGCGTCGTCGGCGACGTCGATCGCGTCGTCGTTCTTGAACAGGAAGGCAAGCATCTCGGGAGCCTCGCCCAGCAGGGTGATCCGCTCCTGGATCAGCGGCGCGGACTCGGCAAGAATCTCTTCCTGGCGCGGAGTCAGGATCTCCCCCACGAAGCCTGCGGCACGCAGGTACGGAACGAGCCGCTGACGGAAGTCCTCCGGAGTGAGCATGCGCACGTGCGTTCCGTTGATGGCTTCGGCCTTCTTGATGTCGAAGCGCGCCGGGTTGCCAAGGACGTCGTGGATGTCGAAGTTGGCCACGAGCTGCTCCACGGTGAAGATATCCTCGTCGGCGCTCAAGGACCAGCCCAGGAGGGACAAGTAGTTGAGCAGTCCTTCGCGGATGAAGCCACGTTCACGGTGCAGGAAGAGGCTGGATTCCGGATCGCGTTTGGAAAGCTTCTTGTTGCCCTGGCCCATGACGTAGGGAAGGTGGCCGAACTCGGGCATGTACTCGGCCACACCGATGGCGTAGAGGGCCCGGTAGAGGGCGATCTGCCGCGGAGTGGAGCTGAGCAGGTCTTCGCCGCGGAGGACGTGCGTGATACCCATGAGTGCGTCGTCAACGGGGTTCACGAGCGTGTACAGCGGGGCGCCGTTGGCGCGCACCACGGCGAAGTCGGGCACGGATCCGGCCTTGAACGTGATCTCCCCGCGCACAAGGTCGTTGAAGGTCAGGTCTTCGTCCGGCATGCGCAGGCGCAACACAGCATTGCGGCCCTCGGCCTTGTACTGGGCGAGCTGTTCCTCGGTGACGTGGCGGTCAAAGCCGTCGTACCCGAGCTTCGGATCCCGGCCCGCAGCCCGGTGCCGTGCCTCGATCTCCTCGGGAGTGGAGTACGACTCATAGATGTGACCGCCGGCTTTGAGCTTGGCGATGACGTCCTGGTACATGTCGCTGCGCTGCGACTGCCGGTACGGTTCGTGCGGGCCGCCAACCTCGACGCCCTCGTCCCAGTCGATGCCGAGCCACTTCAACGCGTCAAGCAGTTGGTGGTAGCTCTCCTCGCTGTCGCGGGCCGAGTCCGTGTCCTCGATCCGGAAAACCAGTTTGCCACCGGTGTGCCGTGCGTAGGCCCAGTTGAAGAGGGCCGTACGGATCAACCCAACGTGCGGAGTTCCCGTGGGTGAGGGGCAGAACCGGACGCGGACCGGGGTTTCAGCGTTCACGGCAGGAATGGCGGCAGAGTTCGACGCAGCAACAGTAGTCATAATGGTTCCAACTTTACCCCGTGCCGCAGGACGGAAAGCCCAGTGCCCGTGGGTGCAAAGCGGTTGACGCGGCGGACCGCCAAACCTCTACCGGCGGACCACCGGATTGGACAAGCGGCCTATGCCTTCGATCTCGATCTCATAGCGGTCGCCCTCCTGGACCAGGCCGACGCCGGCCGGAGTCCCGGTCATGATGACATCACCCGGAAGCAGGGTGAAAGCCTGCGAAACGATGGACACCAGCTCCCGAACGCTGCGAATCATCTGGTTCGTGCTGCCGTCCTGGCGGAGCTCACCATTGAGCCACCCCTTGATGGCCAGGTCCTCGGGGTCGAGTTCCGTCTCGATCCACGGGCCGAGCGGCGCGGAGGTATCAAAGCCCTTGGCACGCGCCCACTGCAGGTCCGTCTTCTGGACGTCGCGGGCCGTGAGGTCGTTTCCGCAGGTGTAACCGAAAATGACATCGTCCACGCGATCTTCGGGCACATCCTTGCAGATGCGGCCGATGACAACGCAGAGTTCAGCCTCAAAGGAGACTTCCTCCGAGAACTCAGGCAACACGATCGGATCGTTAGGGCCAACGACGGCGGTATTCGGCTTCAGGAACAACAAGGGGTGCTGCGGAACTTCGTTACCGAGTTCCCGGGCGTGCTCTGCGAAGTTCCGTCCGACGCCAATGACCTTGCTGCGCGGAATGATCGGTGCCAGCAGGCGCACGTCCTCCAGCTTGTGGCGGACCGAGGTCCGCTCAACGCCGTTGAAGAAGGGGTCGCCGTGGATGACAGTGATGACTTCACTGCCGGGCTCACCTTCGACGACGCCGTAGACGGGATCAGAATCAACAACAAACCGGGCGATACGCATGGTTTCTAGCGTACCGCCCGCCGGCGGCCACCACGCGCGCACTGTGGTGGACGCCCGCTAGCCTCGCAGATAGTCCAGTTGCGCCGCCACCGACGTTTCAGCGGCCCACCGCACGGAAGGATCGACGTCGGGATACACCGCGTCGGTGACGGCCTGGACCCCGGCTTGGGGCCCGAGCCGCGCGAGTGCTTCGCGGATCTGGTCCAGTCGCATCTCCCTGTGAGCCCGGTACTCGCGGCATACGACGTCGACGGCCGGCAGCACGGGACCGTGAGCGGGCAACAGTGTTGCGGGGCCGAGGCTTTCGAGTATGTCGAGGCTGGGGAGGTAATCCCCCAGCCGTCCATCGGGATAGTCCAGGACCGTGGTTCCGCGTCCCAGGATGGTGTCGCCCGTGAGCACAGAGCCATCGGGTCCGTCGCCGGGAAGGTGGAAGCAGACTGAGTCCGAAGTATGGCCCGGCGTGGCAAGCACGCGGATCTCGACACCTGCAGCCTCGATGACCTCGCCACCCCGCAACGGTTCGCCTCCGTGGCAGTGCGCCGGATCCGCCGCGCGGACAGGTGCGCCGGTGATTTCGTGGAAGCGCGCAGAGGCCTCGGTATGGTCCTTGTGGCGATGGGTGATGAGAACGAGCTCCACGGATCCCGCGGCGGCCAGGGCCGCGAGGTGCGATTCGTCGAGCGGCCCGGGATCGACGACGACGACTCCGGGAGCGTCCGGCGCGGCAATGACGTACGAGTTGGTGCCGTCGAGGCTCATCGGACCCGGATTGGGAGCGAGCAACGATCGGGTGAGGGGACTGCTGTTCTGGAAAGTGGCGTCATTGACCGGATTCACTTCTCCATCTTGGCACACGCCAATGAGCCGGACCCGGCAACGGGAAACCCGGTTCCAAGAGGCAGGAACGGCACACGACGTAGCATGGTGCCAAGGAACCGGGACGGATACATGTGGACAGTTGCGGAGGAGGAGTCGGTTTGTTGCGGAATCACACCCGACGAAATCCTCTCTTGACGACGATGGCGATCGCCGCCGTCTGCCTCTCCGTCCTCGCGGTCCTCAGCGCCTGTTTCTCCGCCACCGGACCCCGATCCGCCGTGGGCCCGCCCACCATAGTGATCATCGGAGACTCCCTCAGCACGGGTCGCGGCACTTCCCCTGACGAGGCCTGGCCCAACCTGGTGAGGAACGATCCCGGTTTCCAACGGTTCCAGGCGACCATCGTCAATGCCGCGCATGATGGCAGCGGCTATGTCAGCGTTGGCGAAGACGGATCGACCTTCGGTTCCCAAGTGGACGCGGCGGTAACCGACGGGACCCGCGTGGTGCTGTTCTTTGGGTCCGAAAATGACATGGGCACCTCCCCCGGAGAAACCGAGGCTGCGGCTGCACGGGCGTTCGCCTCAGTCAAGGCCCGCGCTCCGCAAGCCGACATCCTGGTGATAGGGCCGCCTTCGTATACGCGCACCCCCGAGGCGGAAAGGCTCGACATCCGCGACCAGGACAAAGCCGCTGCCCTGAAAGCCGGGGCCGATTTCATCGATCCGATCGACCTCGGCTGGATCATGGACGATGCCTCGGACCTCATTGGTCCCGACGGCGATCACCCGTCCGTGGCCGGCCAGCAGTATCTGCAGGCCAAAATGGAAGCGCTCATCGGACCGAGGATCCAGCAAGCCAGCCCCGGGAGCACCCCGGTCGCTGGTTAAACGGCGACGGCGACCCGCCCACCAAAGTGGGAGGCCGCCGTCGGGCATTTTCCAAGACAGGGCCCACGCCGGCGAGGGACCCGAGCCGAGCTTGGGAGGCTTGGGAGCCGGTAGGGCCCACGCCGGCGAGGGACCCGAGCCGAGCTTGCGAGGCTTGGGAGCCGGTGGGGACTTAGGCCAGGCGGGTGAGCCAGCCGTGCTTGTCCTCGACCGTTCCGGTCTGAATGCCGAGCAACTGCTCGCGGATGGCCATGGTGGTTTCGCCCGCCTTGGCATCCTCGGAGCCGATGAACTCGGTCTTGTCCTTGAGCACGCCGATGGGCGTGATGACGGCCGCGGTTCCGCAAGCGAAGACCTCGGCGATTTCGCCGGAGGCCACACCGTCGCGCCATTCAGCGAGGGTGATCTTGCGCTCGGAAACCTCGCGGCCCATGTCCTTCGCCACCTGGATGACGGAAGAACGGGTCACACCTTCGAGGATGGTTCCGGTGAGTGCCGGGGTGACGAGTGAGCCGTCCTTCATGACGAAGAAGACGTTCATGCCCCCGAGTTCCTCGACGGCGTCGTCGTTGAAGTGGTCCAGGAAGAGGACCTGCTTGCAGCCGTTCTCCTCGGCTTCCATCTGGGCAATCAGGGATGCGGCGTAGTTTCCACCACACTTGGCTGCACCGGTTCCGCCACGGCCGGCACGCGCGTATTCACGGGAGATCCAGATGGATACCGGCTTGAGCTCGCCGCCGAAGTAGTTGCCGGCCGGAGACGCGATGACCCGGAAGGACACCTCGCGGGCGGCGCGGACACCGAGGAACGCTTCCGTCGCGATCATGAACGGGCGCAAGTACAGGGCTTCGCCGTCGCCGGACGGAACCCATTCCTTGTCCGCTTGCACGAGTTCGCGGATGGCACCGAGGAAGTATTCCTCGGGCAGTTCCGGGAGGGCCAAGCGACGGGCCGACTTGTTCAACCGGGCGGCATTGGCCTCGGGACGGAACGTCCAAACGGAACCGTCTGCATGGCGGTATGCCTTCAGCCCTTCAAAGATCTCCTGGCCGTAGTGCAGCACTGCCGCCGAAGGATCAAGCGAAATCGGTCCGTAGGCCTCGACGCGGGCACTGTGCCAGCCGCCCTTGCCCTCGGTGTCAACGCTGTAGTCGACAATGACGGTGTTGTCGGTGAAGTAGTCGCCAAATCCCGGGTTTGCCAGGATAGCTGCACGCTCCTCAGCAGACTTCGGGGTCTCCGAGAGCTGCTGGCTGAATTCGACGCCGTGGGCAGTCTGAGTCATGTTTCCTCCAGTCGGCTACCAGGCAGAGCGAACCATCTCTTGGAGGATATGGTTCAGCGACGGACCACGGCAGCAGTAAATAATTCAAGTAAAGCTTACGCCCGGGTACAGACCCTAAAGTGCCAGTACAGACCCTAAAGTGCGGCGGTGATGGCGTCGCCGATGGCCGCGGTACTGCGGCTCTCGCCATTGCGGCTTTCGATGTCAGCGACGACGGCGGCCTCGATCCTGCGGGCGGCGGTCGTGTAGCCGAGGTGGTCCAGCAACAGGGCCGCGGACAAGATGGCGGCGGTCGGATCCGCTTTTTGCTGTCCGGCGATATCCGGCGCGGAGCCGTGGACGGGTTCGAACATGGAGGGCGCGGTGCGGTCCATGTTGATGTTGCCCGAGGCTGCCAGACCGATGCCGCCGGTGATGGCCGCGGCGAGGTCAGTGATGATGTCGCCGAAGAGGTTGTCGGTGACGATCACGTCGAAACGAGAGGGGTCGGTGACCATGAAGATCGTCGCGGCGTCGATGTGCAGGTAGTCGTGGGTGACCTCGGGGAATTCCTTGGCCACGGCCTCGACGGTGCGCTTCCACAAGTGGCCTGCGAAGACCAGGACATTGTGCTTGTGCACGAGGGTGACGTGCTTGCGGGGACGCTCACTGGCGCGGCGGAAGGCGTCCCGGACGACGCGCTCGACGCCGTGGGCCGTGTTGAGCGACACTTCGGTGGCAACCTCGTGGGGGGTGCCACCGCGCAACGTACCGCCGTTGCCGACGTACGGACCCTCGGTGCCTTCGCGGACAACGATGAAATCGATGTTGCCAGGGTTGGCCAGCGGGCTGCCCACCGTGCCGTAGAGCCGCGAGGGGCGCAGGTTCACAAAGTGGTCCAGACTGAAGCGGAGCTTCAGCAGCATCTCGCGTTCAATGATCCCGGAAGGAATGCGGGTGTCCCCCGGGGCCGCACCGACAGCGCCGAAGAGGATGGCATCGCGGGTGCGCAGATCGGCCAGGACCTCATCCGGGAGCGTTTCGCCGGTCTCAAGCCAGTGCTGGGCTCCGAGCTTGTATTCAGTCTGTTCCAAGGTGACGCCTTCTTCGGCGACGACTTTTTCCAGGACCTTGAGGGCTTCGGCAATAACTTCGGGGCCAATGCCGTCGCCGGGAATGACAGCCAGGTTGATCGTTGCGGCGGGTTGCGTTGCGCTCATGTTTTCAGACTGCCAACGCATCCACATATTGGTCAAAATCGTCTCACCATTTGAACGCTCTCCCCTCCGACGCTCGCTCACATATATGGCATTTTCGTCGATCCCCGCTCACATATGAGCGGGCAAAACAATCGCTCCTTTAGATCTGCCCGGCTGACGGGTCAGATCTAAAGGAGCGTTTGCGTCCCGCACCATATATGTGAGCGGGCGTCTATGACTCGGCGGGCTCCTCGTAACGCGGGAACACCGGGGCCGGGGCCGGGAGTTCCGTGCCGGGGACGATCGGCGTCGCGATGGCCGCGAACTGGCGGGCCTCCCCTTCCGGCTGTCCCAGGACCTCAAGCAGCTTGGCCGCCGACGTCGGCATGACCGGCTGGACGAGGATCGCCACGATGCGGACAACCTCCAGGGTGACGTACAGGACGGTGTTCATGCGCTCGACGTCGGTCTTGCGCAGAACCCACGGGGCCTGCTCGGCGAAGTACGCGTTGGTGTCACCCAGCACGGCCCAGATTGCCTCGAGGGCACGGCTGAACTCTTGCTTCTCGAAAGCGGTGCGGGCCACGTCCAGCAGTCCGGTGGCCTGGGCCAGCAGCGCGGTGTCCTCCGCCGAGAAATCGCCCGGAACCGGAACCTTGCCTTCGCAGTTCTTCGCCACCATGGACAGCGAACGCTGTGCCAGGTTGCCGAAGTTGTTGGCGAGGTCTGCGTTCATGCGGCCCACGATCGCCTCGTGGTTGTAGCTGCCGTCGGCACCGAAGGGCACTTCGCGGAGGAAGAAGAAGCGCACCTGGTCCAGGCCGTACTGCTCCACGAAGTCCTTAGGGGCCACCACGTTGCCGAGGGACTTGGACATCTTGACGCCATTGTTGGTCAGGAAGCCATGGATCATGACGCGCTTCGGCAGTTCCAGGCCGGCGCTCATCAGGAAGGCCGGCCAGAAGATCGCATGGAACCGTGAGATGTCCTTGCCGATGACGTGGACGTCCGCGGGCCAGAACTTCCGGAACGCCTCCGATTCGGCGTCCGGGTAGCCGACCCCCGTCAAGTAATTGGTCAGGGCATCGACCCACACGTACATGACGTGTTTGTCGTTCCCCGGGACCGGGACGCCCCAGTCGAAAGTCGTGCGGCTGATGGACAAGTCCTGAAGGCCCTGCTTGACGAAGCTGATGACCTCGTTGAAGCGGTACTGGGGAGCGCCGAATTCCGGTTGCCCCTCGTACAAGGCCAGCAACTTGTCCTGGTAGGAGGACAAGCGGAAGAAGTAGCTCTCCTCCGCGGTCCACGTCACTTCGGTGTCAGTACCGCGCGAGTAGCGGACGCCGTCGTCCTTCAGGACGGTCTCGTCCTCGGTGTAGTAAGCCTCGTCGCGGACGGAGTACCAGCCCTCGTACTTGGACAGGTAAATGTCCCCCTTGGCTTCCATCTTCTTCCAGATGGCTTGCGAAGCGGCGTAGTGATCGGCGTCCGTCGTGCGGATGAAGCGGTCGTAGGAGATGCCCAAGGCAGCGTGGGCGGCCTTGTAGATTTCGGCATTCCGGTCCACGAGTTCCTTGGGCGAGATGCCTTCCTTCTCCGCCGCCTGGGCAATCTTCATGCCGTGCTCGTCCGTACCGGTCAGGAACATCACGTCATAGCCGTCGAGGCGCTTGAACCGGGCCATCGCATCGGTGGCAATGTACTCGTAGGCATGCCCGATATGCGGCTCGCCGTTCGGGTACGTAATGGCGGTGGTGATGTAGAACGGGGGTTTATGTGGAGACGTCACTCTACGAAGTTACCTTCTCTTGGAGATGGAAAGACCGGACCGGCGGCATGTGACGGCCGGTCCGGAAGCACCGGGGGGCCCACGCCGCCAGGGTTCCCTGGCCGTGGGCCCACAGCCGCCGGGTTCCCTGGCTGAGCTTGCGAAGCTAGGGGGCGGCTGGGGACTTGCGAGGCGAGGGTGGCGGTGGGGACTAGTTCAATTCAGTCAGCGTATCGCTGAGCCTGACAAGCTCGTGGTCGTGCGACGCCACCAGCACGGCGATGCCGTCGCTGGTGGTGTCCTTCAGGATGCTGATGATGCGGTTTGCCGAAGTGCGGTCCAGGCTGGCCGTTGGCTCGTCCACCACCAGGACACGGGTTCCCAGGATCAGGGCCCGCGCAATCGCGACACGCTGGCGCTCACCGCCAGACAGCTGCGCCGGACGGTGGCGCATGCGCCGGCCCAGCCCCACCAGGTCCAGCAGGTCCTTGGCCATTTCGGTGCGCTGCTCCACTTCGCCGTCGGGAACGGCCGGCAACAGCACGTTCTCCAAAGCACTCATGCCGTCGATCAAGGCGCCGCCCTGATCCACGTACCCGATCAGGGCGCGGCGACGGTCGGCGATTTCGTCGTCGCCCATCTTCTCGAGGGAATCGCCCTCCCAGAGGACACGGCCCGACGTCGGAAGCGTGAGTCCCGCTCCCACCGTCAGGATGCTGGTCTTGCCTGAGCCGCTTCGCCCGGCGACGCAGTGCATCTCACCGGCGTGCAGCGTCAGGTTGAAGTCCTCGACGACGGTGACTGGCTCCGCGCCACCCTTGTCACCGCCGTAGCGGATGGTGATGTTGCTCAACTGCAGCGGCATACCATGGTCAGCGGCCCGCACGATGGTGTTGGCGCGGGTCTGGAACGACTCGTCGGTGGATTCCGTGGTCGCGGTCAGATCGGGTTCGAGGTTGTCAGTCATTTGACCACTTTCGTTGCAATGGGAATCCAGCAAATTACGGCCACCACTCCGGCCAAAGCGGCCCAAAGTGCGGCATAAGGAGCGAGCAACAGGCCCAGACCCAGCGCCCCCACGACGCCCAGGATCAGTGCCACTGCTCCGACCAAGGCATTTTCGAAGAACCGGACCTGCCCCAGCATGTCCGGGTTCCAGCCCATGGCCCGGAGAGTGCCGAGCTGCTCCCGCCTGGCCTGGAGTTCGAACCGACCCGTGACCAAGGTCAGTACGAGGCCCACGAGCACTCCGCAGACTGCCAGGATGACGCTCGGCAGGGCTACGGTAGCTGAGGCGAGCCCGCTGAGGGCGCTGGCTCCAGCTGCGCGCGGGATGTCAATGAGCAAGGCGATCAGGGCACCGACGGCCGCCCCGAACACTCCCACAGCCACAGCCAGCGCTACTGAGCTGAAGCGGTGTGTGACCAGTTGGCGGTACGCAAACGTCAGCGGCGAATCCACCGGGATCAGGCGTTCATCGTGTTGGGGTTCCTGGTCAACGATGTCGCGGTGCCGCAATTGCTGGGCCGCGATGTATGCGGCGGCGCAGTAAATGAGCAACACGGACGCGGAAACAATGACCGTGGCCAGGTTCCAGCTCAGAAGGCTGAGCGCAATGCCTGCCACAGCGACGATCCCCGCACCGATGCCGAACTCCTCGAGGACCCAACTTCGGATTTTCCTCTGGGTCCAGCCCATGGCGCGGAGGATCCCCGCCTCGCTGCGTCGCTGGCGGATATAGCTGACTGTGGAAGCGCCGGTCAGGAGAGTGGCCCCGCACAGCGTCAGGAAGAGAAGGGTGATGTTGGTGCCCGTCAGGGAACCGGACACGGCGTCGGCGGCATCCTGCCGAACCCACGATTGCTGGACGGTGCCCAGGGCGGATTCCTTGCCGGCGTCGTCCTTGGAATACCCCGGGACGAAGATGTTGGCGTCTTCACGCGCGGAGCCGGCCACCACTGTGGCTTGTAGACCCATGTCGCGGATCTGGGCTGCGAGCTTGTCGACCTCCGGTTGGGCCTGCTTCCAGTTGCCCGGTGCGCTGGCGCGGACCCGGACGGCATCGATAACGTTGGCGTTGGAATCGTAACCGCGCGCTGCGGCAAGGCCGTAGTAGTCGGTAATGGCACCGGCAGACTGGCTGACGAGGCCAGTATCGCTCAGCGAGGGTTTGAGGCCCTTGGCGGCGGTGTCATTGCCCGAAGCGTCCTTCTGGAGCGTCATCGGGGCCGGGTCGTAGCCACCCAAGGGCAGCTTGTTGACGTCGCCGGCCGCTTTCTGGATCTGGGCAGGATCAAACGTCCCGTAGACCATCGGCAGCGGGGTAGCGGGCTTCGATCCCGTGGCAAGGTTCTCCCGGTAGGAGCGCTCGTCGACCGGCTTGCGTTGGCTCTGGTCCACGATCGCGCCGAAGGCCGACTTCTCAGGCAGCTTGTTGACGGTAACCCAGTCCCCCGGTGTGGCGGACTTGGCGACGGCTCCATTCGCAGAGGTTTCGCCGTCCTTGTACTTGGGTGCGGCTGCGAAGTCCGTGCTCCACTGGGCCGGCTGGTACAGGCCTTGGCTGAAGTTGCCCATGTTACCGAGCAACTGACTGTGGTCGGTGGACCCGGGCCATGACAGGGCGAACGGCGACTTTGACACGAACGGCAGGTAGTCCTTGTCCAAGGAACGTGAGACAGTGCCGACGTCGTTGACGACCTTGCCCGAATCATCGATTTCCTGGATTTTGACCGAGTACTTCAGGTCCAGCGAGGTTCCCTGCCGGACGATCAAAGGAATGGCCTGCGAGGCATCTGTGATCTGGCCGGACAGTTTTGCCTGCTGGTACTGGGTCATGAGGGGCGCCCAGTATTTGAGCTTGACGCCCATGAAATCCGGGCCCTGTTCGAGTTCCTGCTGCGTGGGGCTCTTGGCGAAGAGTTGTTCGAAGTAGCGGCCGATGGCTCCCGCGTTGCGGGTGTCGGCCGGGGGCGCCTTTTGCAGCGGGGCGAGGAAGTCTCCGGCCGAGCCCAGGAGGGCGCGTTCAGCTGTCGGATCGACGGCGACGACAGACTCGGTGACCTGTGGAGCCATGGGCAGCGCCACCGACAGGTTGAAGAGGTTGTGCTCCGAGCCACCGGCAGGAGCGGGGAACTTGATGCCGGTCTCTCCCGCGGGACCGGCGATGCGGATGCTCTTGCCTCCGGCAGTCTGCTGCTCCTTGACCTGCCCCTTGCCGAGCGTGCCTTCAGCGCTGGTCTGGAAGAGGGTTTGCTGGGACACTCCGTCGGAGCTCACGGCAGTGGCGGTGAGGCGGTACTTCTTCGGCTGCGCGGGGAGGACGGACTCCGGCGCGGGCCAGCTCTTGGAGTCCGTTCCGGTTGGATCTCCCGCGGTGGCTCCACCAGCCAGCCCCGCGTTGTAGCCAAGGTAATCCATAGCATCAAGCCGCGGAGTTTCCAGGTTCTGCGTCACCCGGGACACGAGGCTGATGGGTGCCGCTACCGACGCACCGCTCAGCCCGCGGATCTTCTCGAGTTGCGGGAAGCTGATGCCGCCCTGGCCGTTCGCGATGTCCGGCTGGAGGAGTGCCCCGCCGTCCTTGGTATTCGCGGACTTGGCCTGGACCAGGATGTCGTACAGGCCGCGTGAGTTCTCATCCACTGTCCGGTTCAGCGCGGCCTGCGACTGGCTCTGGATGAATACGGACAAACACATGGCGACGATCAAAATGGCCGCGGTCAACAGAAGCACACGGCTTCTGATGAACCTCTGGACGGCGTTCATAGGGCTCCCTGAGTCCTGGATTGCGGGTGTGCACACTGCTGTCCCTGGAACCATGCCGAGGCAATAGGAATCCACCGGGTGCGTGCAAAAGTTATTGGCCGGCCTGCCGCCGGTTCCGAATTTCGGACCAAGCCATTGTAGGCAGACCGGCCAATGATATGTGGCCGATGTGAAGTGCGGCACACTATTCTAGCTCAAACGGTGAGGATGCTAGTCCTCCAGATCCACTTCGCGAACCATGTCGGCGCCGATGCCGGCCTTGATTGCTTCAAGGACCTGCTGCGGCACCGAAGTGTCGATCGTCAGCAGCGCCAAGACCTGGCCGCCTTCGCTCTGGCGTGCCACCTGCATGCCACCGATATTGATGTTGTTCATGCCCAGGATGTGGCCGATGGTGCCGATGACACCGGGACGGTCCGCGTAGGAAACAACCACCAAGTGTTCGCTGATCGGGATTTCGACGTCGTAGCCATTGACGCCCACGAGCTTCTGGACCTGCTTGGGTCCGGTGAGCGTGCCGGCCACGGAAATCTGTGAGCCGTCACTGAGTGCCCCGCGGATGGTCAGGACGTTGCGATAGTCCTCGGCTTCCGGCGTCGTGATCAGGCGAGTGTTGATGCCGCGCTGCTCTGCGATGACGGGCGCGTTGACGTAGGAGACCTGCTCGGTCACGACGTCGGCGAACACGCCCTTGAGCGCCGCCAGTTCGAGGACCTTCACGTCCAGGCTCGCGATTTCGCCCGCGACCTCGACGTCGATCTGCGTCAGGGATGCGTGGGTCAGGGCCGTGAAGATCCGGCCGAGCTTTTCGATCAGCGGGATTCCGGGGCGGACGTCGGAAGCGATCACGCCACCAGCAACGTTGACGGCATCCGGCACGAGTTCGCCGGCGAGGGCGAGGCGCACGGACTTCGCCACGGACACGCCGGCCTTTTCCTGGGCTTCGTCAGTGGAGGCACCCAAGTGGGGCGTCACGATGACGTTGTCCATGCCGAAGAAGGGAAGGTCGGTGCTCGGCTCCTTGACGAAGACGTCGATGCCTGCGCCCGCGATCTGTCCGTCTTCCAAGGCCTCGTGGAGGGCCTCTTCGTCGATCAGGCCGCCACGGGCGACATTGACAACGTAGGCCGTTTCCTTCATCTTCTTGAAGGCGTCGGCGCCCAGCATGCCCACTGTTTCCGGGGTTTTGGGCATGTGGATGGTGATGAAGTCCGACTTCTCGAGCAGCTCGTCGAGGGTGACGAGCTTGACACCGAGCTGGGCCGCACGGGCCGAGGTGATGTAGGGGTCGTAGGCGAGGATCTCGGTCTCGAAGCCTTGCAGCCGGGCAGCGACGAGCGCTCCGATGCGTCCGAGGCCGATGATGCCGATCTTCTTCTCGAAGAGTTCGATGCCTGTGTACTTGGAGCGCTTCCACTCGCCGCCCTTCAAGGCGGAGCTGGCCTGCGGGATGTGGCGGGCGAGGCTGAGGATGTGGCCGACCGTCAGCTCGGCAGCGGACACAATGTTCGACGTCGGGGCGTTGACGACCATGACGCCTGCCTGGGTGGCGGCCTTGATGTCCACGTTGTCCAGGCCGACACCGGCACGCGCGATGATCTTGAGGTTCTTGGCTGCGGCAATTGCCTCGGCGTCCACCTGGGTGGCTGAACGCACGAGGATGGCGTCGACGTCGACGATTGCGGAGAGCAGCTGGGAGCGGTCCGCGCCGTCGGTTTGGCGGATCTCGAAGTCCGGACCAAGGGCCTCGATCGTGGCGGGCGAAAGTTCCTCAGCGAGGAGTACTACTGGCTTGGTGCTAGTCACCGGTGACCTCTTTAGCTCTCTTTTTCAGGTGGGGTTTTGGTGAAACGATTCTTTGACGACGAAGGCCGGACCCGGTATACCGGGTCCGGCCTCCATGCCGGGCGGCTTCATTTCGAGCCTATCCCGAACGGCGTTCTGTGTTGAATTGCTACGGCTCCTGCCGCGGCTTCAACGTGTGCCTTGACTAGCGGGCTGCGGAGCCTTCGACGTAGTCCTCGTCCTGCTGCTGCCAGGAGAACAGGGAACGCAGCTCGCGGCCGACACCCTCGATGGGGTGCTGCTCAGCCTTGGCACGCAGTTCCTTGAACTCGACGGCGCCGTTGTCCTGGTCGTCGATGAAACGCTTGGCAAAGGCACCGGACTGGATGTCGGCGAGGACGCCGGCCATGTTTTCCTTGACCCGGGGGTCGATGACGCGCGGGCCGGAGACGTAGTCGCCGTACTCTGCGGTGTCGGAAACGCTCCAGCGCTGCTTGGCGATGCCGCCCTCCCACATGAGGTCAACGATGAGCTTGAGCTCGTGAAGAACCTCGAAGTAGGCGATCTGCGGCTGGTAGCCGGCTTCGGTCAGGGTCTCGAAGCCGTACTGGATCAGCTGGGAGACACCGCCGCACAGGACAGCCTGCTCGCCGAAGAGGTCGGTTTCGGTCTCTTCGGTGAAGGTGGTCTTGATGACGCCGGCGCGCGTGCCGCCGATTGCCTTCGCGTAGGACTTGGCCAGTTCCCAAGCGGAACCGGAAGCGTCCTGCTCGACGGCGATGATGTCCGGGATACCGCGGCCGGCTTCGAACTCGCGGCGGACGGTGTGTCCGGGAGCCTTCGGGGCGATCAGGATAACGTCAACGCCCTCGGGCGCCTCGATGTATCCGAAGCGGATGTTGAAGCCGTGGGCGAAGGCAAGGGCCTTGCCGGCGGTCAGCTTGTCCTTGATGGAGTCGTTGTAGATCGCGCGCTGGTGCTGGTCCGGTGCCAGGATCATGATGACGTCGGCCCATTCGGCGGCGTCGGCAACGTTCTTGACCGTGAAGCCCGCGTCTTCGGCCTTGGCGATCGACTTCGAGCCTTCCTTGAGCGCGATGACAACCTCGACGCCCGAGTCGCGCAGGTTCAGCGCGTGGGCGTGGCCCTGGGAACCGTAGCCGACAATGGCAACCTTGCGACCCTGGATGATCGACAGGTCTGCGTCGTCGTCGTAGAACATTTCAGTCACTTGCGTAACTCCTCTTGAGTGGTTTTGTAGATATTGTCTGTGGTTCGGTATCGGGCTACTACGCAGTACATAGGACAATGCCTAAGCGCTGCGCAACGCCCTGTCACTCATGGAGCGGGATCCCCGCCCAACGGCCAAGGTGCCGGACTGCACTATTTCGCGGATGCCGAACGGCTCGAGCACTGAAAGCAGCGCTGCGAGCTTTTCCGGGGTACCGGTTGCCTCAATGACCACCGAGTCTGTGGAAACGTCAACCACTGAGGCACGGAACAAGTCTGCAGCTTGGGTGACCTGCAGGCGTGTCGCGGCATCCGCACGTACCTTGACCAGGATGTGGTCACGCTGCACGGAAGATTCTGGAGTCAGCTCGACAATCTTGATCACGTTGATCAGTTTGTTGAGCTGTTTGGTGACCTGCTCGATGAGGTCGCCATCGGCGTCGACGACGACGGTCATCCGGGAAATCCCGGAGACCTCGGTGGGGCCGACGGCCAGGGAGTTGATGTTGAAGGCCCGCCGGGCGAAGAGGCTGGCCACGCGGGTCAGCACACCGGGCTTGTCTTCGACCAGAACGGACAGTGTGTGGCGGCTCATGGCTAGTCCTCCTCTTCCCATTCCGGGGTCATGTTGCGGGCAACCTGGATCTGGTCATTCGAGACTCCGGAGGGGACCATCGGCCACACCATGGAGTTCGGGCTGACCACGAAGTTGATGACCACGGGACGGTCATTGATTTCCAGGGCCTTCTGGATGGTTGCGTCGATATCCTCGTCCCGCTCGCAGCGGAAGGCTGCGCAGCCGTAGGCGTCTGCCAGCTTGACGAAGTCGGGAATACGGACGGTGTCGTGGCCGGTGTTCAGGTCCGTGTTGGAGTAGCGGCCTTCATAGAAGAGGGTCTGCCACTGGCGCACCATGCCCAGCGAGGAGTTGTTGATGATGGCCACCTTGATGGGAATCTTGTTGATGGCGCAGGTGGCCAGTTCCTGGTTGGTCATCTGGAAGCAGCCGTCGCCGTCGATCGCCCAGACCACGCGGTCGGGTTCGCCGACCTTGGCGCCCATGGCTGCCGGCACGGCATAACCCATGGTGCCGGCACCGCCGGAGTTCAGCCAGGCGTGGGGACGCTCGTACTTGATGAACTGCGCGGCCCACATCTGGTGCTGGCCAACGCCTGCAACGTAGATGCCTTCCGGGCCCGTGAGCGCACCAATGCGTTCGATGACCCGCTGGGGGGCACTGAGTCCGTCTTCCGGCTCGGTCCAACCCAGAGGGTAGGTATCGCGGAGGTTGTTGAGGAACGCCCACCATCCGTCGAGGTCCGGAGTGCCGGATTGCTCGAACGCGTTGCGGACAGCCTCGCTCAGTTCCGGAATGATCTCCTTGACGGAGCCCACGATCGGAACGTCGGCCGTGCGGTTCTTGGAGATCTCCGCGGGGTCGATGTCCGCGTGGATGATCTTTGCGTGCGGAGCGAAGGTGCTGAGGACACCCGTCACGCGGTCATCGAAGCGCGCACCGAGGGTGATCAACAGATCGGACTGCTGCAGTGCGGTAACCGCAGAAACCGTGCCGTGCATGCCGGGCATGCCGACGTGCTGGGGGTGGGAATCCGGGAATGCGCCACGGGCCATGAGTGTGGTCACCACGGGAGCGCCGGTGAGTTCCGCGAGCTCGCGCAGTTCGGCCGATGCGTGGGCCTTGACCACACCGCCGCCGACATACAGGACGGGCTTGCTCGCCGCAGCGATCAGCCGGGCAGCCTCGCGCACCTGCTTGTTGTGGCCGCGGACCACCGGACGATAGCCCGGCAAATCGATCTTGGGCGGCCAGGAGAAGGTCATGGTGCCCTGCTGGGCGTTCTTGGCGATGTCCACCAATACGGGACCGGGACGCCCCGTGCTCGCAAGGTAGAAAGCCTCGGCCATGACATGCGGAATGTCGTTGGGATCCGTCACCAGGAAGGAATGCTTGGTGATCGGCATCGTGATGCCGACGATGTCTGCTTCCTGGAAGGCATCAGTGCCGATGACAGAAGCCGATACCTGGCCGGTAATCGCAACGAGGGGCACGGAGTCCATATGGGCATCCATGATGGCGGTAACGAGGTTGGTGGCACCGGGGCCCGAGGTGGCGATGCAGACGCCAACCCGTCCGGTAACCATGGCGTAGCCTTGCGCTGCGTGGCCGGCTCCCTGTTCGTGACGGACCAGGACGTGATTCATCTTGGAGGCCATCAAAGGGTCGTAGGTGGGGAGGATCGCGCCACCGGGCAAACCAAAAATATCGTCCACGCCGAGTTCTTCGAGCGAGCGGACAATAGCTTCCGAGCCGGTCATCACCGTTGGGGGTACAACGTTGTTCGGCCCGAGTACAGGAGAGAGAGTTGCAGCATTGTCGACGACGGCGTCAGCCGTACGGTCGACCTTTTCCGGAGCCTTGGGGGCTCCAGCGGACTTTGCAGCCATCAGCGAGGGGCTGATCGGCGATCCTTTGCTCATCGGACTCTTCCTTTGGGGATCTTCAATTAGTGAAAGTTACTACTTGGGTACTGCGTTCATGCGGGTTCTTGCTCAATGCGCCGTCCCCTGCGGGAAATAAAAAAACCCCTCAGCCTTGCGGCTCTTCGAGGGGTTGCGCGTGACGGTTCGTTACCAGTCGGGCTAGGAGGCCACGCGCTTGGTAAGTACGACAGTGCCCACGGTGGCGCCGACAGTAACGAATGCGATCATGCGTTCAGTGTTCCCTCTTAGTGAGATAGGTGTCAAACGATAAAGATGTCATCTCACTATGTGGACCCCATTGTCCACGGGTTGGTCCTACCCCGGCCACCCAACTGACTAGCAGTTGTTGTCGTTATGAGGCGTCAAAACGACAACAACTGCGAGTCAGTTGGGCCGGAACCGGGAACTAGCCGCAGTAGGCTCCCGTGGAGGCGCTGTGCACCAGCTTGGCGTACTTCGCGAGGACGCCCTTGGTGAACTTGGCCGGGAGGGGCTCCCAGCCGACCTTGCGGGACTCGAGTTCGGCTTCTTCCACCAGGAGGTCGAACGAACGGGCAGCAATATCCACGCGGATCTTGTCGCCGTCCTTGACGAAGGCGATAGGACCGCCGTCGACGGCTTCAGGCGCAACGTGCCCGATGCAGAGACCCGTGGTTCCGCCCGAGAAGCGGCCGTCGGTCAGCAGGAGCACGTCCTTGCCGAGGCCCGCGCCCTTGATGGCGCCGGTGATGGCGAGCATCTCACGCATGCCCGGGCCGCCCTTGGGTCCTTCGTAACGGATCACGACGACGTCCCCGGCCTTGATCTCGCCCTTGTCCAAGGCGTCAAGGGCACCCTGCTCGCGTTCGAACACGCGGGCGGTTCCTTCGAAGACATCGGCATCGAAGCCGGCGCTCTTCACGACGGCACCTTCCGGGGCCATCGAACCGTGCAGGATGGTGATGCCGCCGGTCTTGTGGATCGGGTTGTCCAGGGCACGCAGGATCTTGCCGTCGAGGTCCGGCGGGTTGATGGAAGCCAGGTTCTCGGCAAGGGTCTTGCCCGTGACCGTCAGGCAGTCGCCGTGCAGCAGGCCGGCGTCGAGCAGCGCCTTCATGATGACCGGCACGCCGCCGATCTTGTCGACGTCGGTCATGACGTAGCGGCCGAAGGGCTTGAGGTCGCCCAGGTGCGGAATCTTGTCGCCGATGCGGTTGAAGTCGTCCAGGGTCAGTTCGACCTCGGCTTCCCGGGCGATTGCGAGCAGGTGCAGGACGGCGTTGGTGGAACCGCCGAACGCCATGGTGACGGCGATGGCGTTCTCGAACGCCTTCTTGGTCATGATGTCCCGGGCGGTGATGCCGAGGCGCAGCAGGTTGACCACTGCCTCGCCGGACTTGCGGGCAAAGTCATCACGACGGCGGTCTGCCGAGGGAGGGGCAGCCGAGCCCGGCAGGGACATGCCGAGGGCTTCGCCGATGCAGGCCATGGTGTTGGCCGTGTACATACCGCCGCAGGCACCTTCACCGGGACAGATCGCACGTTCGATGCGGTCCAGGTCGCCCCTGCTCATCTTTCCGGCAGCACACGCGCCCACGGCTTCGAAGGCGTCAATGAGGGTGACTTCCTTCTCCGAGCCATCTTCGAGCTTGACCCAGCCCGGCATGATGGAGCCGGCGTAAAGGAAGACGCTGGCGAGATCCAGGCGGGCGGCCGCCATCAGCATGCCCGGGAGGGACTTGTCGCAACCGGCCAGCAAGACGGAGCCGTCAATGCGCTCGGCCTGCATGACGGTTTCAACGGAGTCTGCAATGACTTCGCGCGAAACAAGCGAAAAGTGCATGCCCTCGTGGCCCATGGAAATACCGTCCGAAACGGAAATGGTGCCGAACTGCATGGGGAAACCACCGCCGGCGTGAACGCCTTCCTTGGCACCCTGGGCGAGTCGGTTCAGCGAAAGGTTGCACGGCGTAATTTCGTTCCACGAGCTCGCGACGCCGATTTGGGGCTTGGCGAAGTCGTCATCGCCCATGCCTACGGCCCGGAACATGCCTCGCGCGGGGGCGGCATGGATGCCGTCCGTTACGACCCGGCTGCGTGGCTTGATGTCCGGCTGGTTGTCTGTCGCAATTGGGGTGTGGTCACTCATGGGCACGAGTCTATGACTTTTGGGCTGTGGCCAACGAACATGTTTGGCGGGTTAAGGCGAATTTAGCGCTATTTCATTCAATATTTCATTCAAATAATGGACAGTCGTCTCGATATGTGAGACATCAGTCTCATCGTCGACCGCAGTTCCATCCGACAGGACCACGGGAGCGCTGAAGGGCGCGAATCGATTGACTAACCTAGACAGCCCGGTGACACGGACGTAACGTCAAATCACGACCACTGCGCCACTCGAACAGACCTGCGCCACTTGAACAGACAGAAGGGCTCCTCCCATGGAATGGTTGATCGCTGTCATCGTCATCGTGTTGATCGTCGCGATTGTTTGGTGGCTCCTGAGCCGCAATAGCGCGAAGTCTTCCCCGGGCGCCATGGCCCCGGCATCACCGTCGCCGACCGCCTCGTCCCCACAGATGGACGTCACAGCCGCCGCCCTGACAGGCTCCGCCCCTTTGGTCGCCGCAACTGCGACCGCCCATCAAGACGTGGCCGGGTCGCAGGCGGCCGCACCCGAAGCCGAGCCGGAGCCGGAAACGGAACCTGAGGCGGGGGGCCTCGACGTCGACGATTGGGAGCGACCTTCCCCTCCCCTCGACACCGGAATGGCCGCCCCGGAAGAGCCGCCCTCGGCCGGAACCTCGGCGCAGGAGCCCATGTTCGAGGAGCCCACGCTCTCAGAACCCGTACTGTCCGCGGATGCGCTTTCAGAGGATGCGCTTTCAGAGGCCACCGGGCCGGTTGCTGCCGAGCCCGAATTTGAAGAGGGCGTGACGGCCGACGACGTTACGGCGGCCGACGCCGGACCCTCCGTTCCCGCGGCTGCCGGCGTTCCGGCCTCGTCGACTACGGAACCAGCAACCCCCGAACAATTGGCCGACAGCGCCGAGTGGGAAGCTACCTGGAGCGAAGGCGGCGCACCCGTAACCCCCGCTCCGATCCACCACCGCGAATACACGGACGCCCACGCACCGACGCTTCCCGGTGCGGAATCCGCCGCGGCGGAGGCAGTCGACCCTGCTGCGGAAATGCAAGAAGACCGGGCCGAGGCTCCCGACGCGGCTCCGGCGCCTTTTGAGTCAACCACCCAGGCCGGGGATTCCACCGGCGCGCCGCCGCTTGGCGGGCATCTTGCCGCTGACCAGCCTTACGGTGAAGGATCGGCTGCGGCCGGCGCCGACGGGAGCGGCCCCGCTGGCTACACGGTCAAAGGCAACGCGGACACCATGACCTACCACGATGAAGACAGCCCGTCGTACGACGAGGTCAAGGCCGAGGTCTGGTTTATTTCGAGCGCCCACGCCGAGGCAGCCGGTTTCCGTCCGCCTCGCAGGAACCGCCGCTGAGGGCCCCACGGACCTGAGGATCCACGGCGGCAAGGGGCCCTGCAACCAGGACGAGCAATGAACCACGCAAAGGCGGGATCGGGGAGCGTTTTCCGGTCCCGCCTTGCGCTTGCCCGGGCCCTGATAGCGGTGGCCTGCCTCGTGGCTTTGCTGGTAGGCGCCTGCACAGGGAGTACTCCCGGTCCGGTGCCCACCCAAGGCAACGGACCGGAGCTGCTTCGGAAGCTTGACCTGAATCTGACACTCCCGTGGTCCATCGTTTTCCTCAGCGACGGAACTGCCATCATCTCCGAACGCGACAGCAAGCTGATCAAATCGGTCCGGAACGACCGGTCCACGACGGTTGGCGAGTTTCCCGGCGTCGTACCCGGCGGCGAAGGCGGACTGCTGGGGCTGGCCCTATCCCCCGCGTTCGCCAGCGACCGCCTGCTTTACGCCTATTTCACCGCCGAATCGGACAACAGAATTTCGCGCACCCGCCTGGAGCAGGCCGCGGACGGGCGGCTGAGCCTCGGCACACCGGAAGTCATCTTCTCAGGCATCCCCAAAGCCTCGACCCACAACGGCGGCCGCATCCGCTTCGGCCCCGACGGGTTCCTCTACGTCGGCACGGGAGATGCGCAGCACCCCGAGCGGGCGCAGGACCGCAATGCGCTCGGCGGGAAGATCCTGCGGCTTACCCCCGAGGGCAAAGCCGCGCCGGGCAACCCGTTTGGCAACCCCGTTTACAGCTACGGGCACCGCAATGTGCAAGGGCTCGCCTGGGACAGCTCCGGCAGGCTGTGGGCGAGCGAATTCGGCCCTGACGTCAACGACGAACTCAACCTCATCGAGGCGGGCGGCAACTACGGCTGGCCGGTAGTGACCGGGGCGCCCGGCCGCGCCGGCTACATCGACGCCAAAGTGGTCTGGCCGTCGACGGCGGATGCCTCGCCGAGCGGGCTGGAGATCGTGAACGGAACGGCGTTCACGTGCGCGCTGCGCGGGCAGCGTTTGTGGACGGTACCGCTCAACGGAGAAACGGCGGGGAATCCCGTGGCATACCTCACTGCGGACTACGGGCGACTCAGGGACATTTCGCTTGCGCCGGACGGCACGCTTTGGGTCCTTAGCAACAACCAAAACCCTGACTTTGCGCTGGTCCTGAAGCCTTCCCGCCAGTGACGCGCAGGAGGGCCGGGCCGATTTCACACTTCGGCAACTGTCGTGTAGAGTTACATGTCGTTGCGGAGATCAACGAGGGAAGAAAAGCCCTCCGTTGATCGAAATCGACAAATGCACCTCTAGCTCAATTGGCAGAGCAATTGACTCTTAATCAATGGGTTCCGGGTTCAAGTCCCGGGGGGTGCACCAAAGGGAAGGACCCTTGAGCGGCAGCAGCCGCTCAAGGGTTATTTCTTTGCGTTGCGAGCAACAAACAATTGCACCTCTAGCTCAATTGGCAGAGCAATTGACTCTTAATCAATGGGTTCCGGGTTCAAGTCCCGGGGGGTGCACCAAAGGGAAGATCCCTGGATGGCTGAATGGCCGTCCAGGGATCTTTTTGCTTTTCCGCCGGCTCCGCCGCGGGCCGGACTTTACCGGACCAGCTTCACCGGACCAGGCCCCAGAAGCTTAGTTGGAGGCTTCGCCCGGCGCCGCGCCTGAATCCGCTGCGGCCACAATGTCGTTTACGACTGCCGAGGAATGATTGTTCGCCAGTTCGCGTACCAGCGACTGGAGCTCCCGCCGCAGTTTGGCAGTGTCCACGGGCACAGGTGCAAGCACTTCGCGTTCCAATTGCGTGGCGAGCCCGAGGGTGTGCTCCCCCGCCTCGGTCAAACTGACTACTTGGCTCCGGCGGTCGGACACGCTGCGCGCGCGGCTGACGTGGCCGTGGGCTTCCAGCCTGGTGAGCGTCTTCCCCATTGTCTGAGCCTGAACCCGGACGATCTGTGCGAGCGTCAACTGCGTGGTCGGTCCGTTGACGGCAAGTACTTCCATGACAATGACCCCGGCATGGGTCAGGTCCATACCGCGCAGTTTCTCGTTCCAGGCATGCTCCACGAGTCGCGCGGCCGTGGAGAGCAGGCGCCCGGTGGGCCACCGTTCCATATCAGGCATAAGGGCCAGTATATAGACCGCAGCGCGCAGATCAGGACCGACGTTCAATTCGTGAAGCGGCCAGCCCGTCACTAAGCTAAGTGATCGCGAACGCTAGCAAGGAGCACAAATGGCCGAACGACTCATTCCAGGCGGCACTGCCCCGGACTTCACCCTCAAGGATCACACGGGTCGCGAGGTCAGCCTGGCCTCGTACCGCGGCCGCAATACCGTTATTTATTTCTACCCCGCGGCTTCCACGCCGGCATGTGCCAAGCAAGCCTGCGACTTCCGCGATTCCCTCGCAACCCTTCAGGCTGCCGGTTACGAGGTCCTTGGCATCTCTCCGGACACGGTGAAGGACCTGGAAAAGTTTGTGGCCGAAGAAGCACTGACTTTCCCCCTGCTGTCCGACGAAGGGCACCACGTGGCTGAGGCCTATGCGACTTGGGGCGAAAAGAAGAACTACGGGCGCACCTACCAAGGGCTCATCCGCTCGACGATCGTGGTGGACCCCGACGGCAAGGTGGCCGTGGCACAGTACAACGTGCGGGCCACCGGCCATGTCGCCAAACTCCGCAGGGACCTCAAACTCGACAAGTAGCCACGGCATCGCCGCATAGGCGCGGCTGGAATAGGTGGCGCGAAACCGCGGGTACAATGGAGGCCGGTATATGACCGGAGCGGGAATCCCTGGATCCCGGTCCGGATACCAACACCAGCGCGAGTGGTGAAATTGGCAGACACGCAGGATTTAGGTTCCTGTGCCTTCGGGCGTGGGGGTTCAAGTCCCCCCTTGCGCACATTCAGGAAGTGCCCCGGTCCTTGGCCGGGGCACTTCCGGTTTCCAGCCGGGACTCAGGGCCCTGAACTAGACTGGACTGCGGTCCGGCTGCCGCGGGCCTCAGCCCGTCCAACTGCCTTGAGGGGACAAGAGTGGTAAGCAGCAAGCTTCGCCGAGTCACGCTACAAATCGGCGCAGGCCTTCTGGCCGTGGCCTTGACCTCGTGCACTGTAAGTCCCGGACCGGCACCGTCGACATCGGCCGCGGGCGGCGCCTCGGCAGAGCCGAGCAAGACCTTCAACTTTGGCACCCCGTCGATGCCGCTTGGGCTCGATCCCGCCGTGACGAACGACTCCGAGTCGTATCGCGTCACCCGGCAAGTGATGGAAGGCCTCGTAGGGGTCGACGCGTCCACCGGCCAGCCAACTCCCCTGCTGGCCACCTCTTGGTCGCAAGGGAATGACGGACTTAGCTACGACTTCAAGTTGCGGTCAAAGGTGACCTTCCACGATGGAACCGTCTTTGACGCCGCAGCCGTCTGCAGCAATTTCAACCGTTGGTTCAACTTCCCGGTGGCCGTGCGTCAGCAGGCACCGGGCATCGCATTCAAGAGCGTCTTCAAATCCTTCTCGGACGAACCTTCCCTTTCGCTCTTCAAGAACTGCAAGGTTGTCTCTCCCGACCACGTCCAAATCAATCTGGCCAAGCCTTTCACGGGCTTCCTTCAGGCCTTGACGCTGCCGGCGTTCGCGATGTCGTCCCCGAAAGCGATGACGGACGGCAAGGCCGACGCCCTGGACAAGAAACTGTCCGGTCAGCCGGCATCGGCCTACGCCTCCCACCCCGTGGGCACGGGCCCGTACGTTTTCTCCTCATGGACCCAGAACCGCATCACGCTCAACAGCTACAAGGGCTACTGGGGCGACCGCGGAGAGATAGCCACAGTCAACTTCATTCCGTTTGACTATCCGCAGGCCCGGCTCTCGGCCTTGCTCGCAGGAACCATCGACGGATATGACCTTGTCACCGCCGGCACCTTCGACCAATTGGTCAAGAAGGGCATGCAAATCGTCCAACGGGATCCGTTTTCCGTGATGTACCTGGGGATGAACGAGTCCGTGGCGCCCCTCCAGAACCTTGGCGTGCGCCAGGCAATCGAGATGGCCATCGACAAAGACACCCTCATCCACAAGTTCTTCATCGACAACACCTCGCCGGCGACCCAGTTCGTTCCCCCCAAGCTGAGCGGCTTCAACAACAACGCACCGTCCCTGGGATACGACCCGGACAAAGCCAAGCAACTGCTCGCCAAGTCCGGCTACAAAGGCGAGGAACTCAAGTTCTACTACCCGCTCAATGTCACGCGCGCCTACCTTCCCACTCCGGAGAAGATCTACGCGGAGATCAGTGCGGAGCTCACCGCCATCGGGCTGAACATCAAGCCGGTACCCGTGAACTGGGACGACGGCTACCTCCAGAAGGTCCAGTCCCCCGGTGACCATGCGCTCCATTTGCTCGGCTGGAATGGCGCCTACTCAGACCCGGACAACTTCGTGGGCACGCTGTTCGGCGAAAACAACGGCGAGTTCGGCTACAGCGATCCACAGGTGTTCTCAAAGATCGACCGGGCCCGGGGTCTGCCCGACGGCGCTGACCGCAACTCCCAGTACCAGACCATCAATGCCCAGATCGCTGCCACGGTCCCTGCGGTACCCATCGCCTTCCCGATCTCGGCGTTGGCCCTTTCCGACCGCGTCGAGAAGTACCCGGCGTCGCCTGTCTTAAACGAAGTTTTTACAAACGTTCGCCTGAAGTCTTGACGTCCCGCCGCAATTTCAGTTATGCGCCTACGCGGGGATATTCTGTGACAGCCAGTGCCGCCGCTATCGGAGATTGATCGTGACCTTCATTTCCAAGACAAACCACGCTGACGTCGTCCTTATTGGGGGCGGGATCATGAGCGCAACCTTGGGTGCGTTCATCAAGCAACTCGAACCCAGCTGGACCATCTCCCTCTTTGAGCGACTCGACGAAGCCGGCCTGGAAAGCTCCGGACCGTGGAACAACGCGGGAACCGGGCACGCAGCGCTGTGTGAGCTTAATTACTCACCTGCAGCGAAGGACGGCTCCGTTGACCCGTCCAAGGCC
The DNA here is from genome assembly GCF_051843155.1 of Arthrobacter sp. KNU-44. Taxonomy (NCBI): domain Bacteria; kingdom Bacillati; phylum Actinomycetota; class Actinomycetes; order Micrococcales; family Micrococcaceae; genus Arthrobacter; species Arthrobacter sp. KNU-44. The sequence goes on along the minus strand of NZ_JBPXNG010000002.1, from coordinate 3,812,651 downwards.
CTCCACATCAACGAGCAATTCCAGCTCTCCCGGCAGTTCTGGTCCCACCTCGTGGACAACAAGTTGATCGGCTCCCCCAAGGGCTTCATCAACACCGTCCCGCATATGAGCTTCGTCATCGGAGACAAGCACGCAGACTTCCTCAAGACCCGCTACGAGGCACTCAAGCCCAACACGCTCTTCCGCAGCATGGAATACACGGAAGACCAGGCACAGATCGCCAAGTGGGCTCCGCTCATCGTCAGGGGCCGCGACGCCAAGCAGCGCGTTGCCGCCACCCGCGCGGCGGAAGGCACCGACGTCGACTTCGGCGCCTTGACCCGCGAACTGACCGGCTACCTCGCTGCCAACGGCGTTGAAGTCAACTACGGCCACGACGTCACCAATGTGAGCAAAGCCTCCGACGGCGGCTGGGACCTTTCGCTCAAGCACCCCGCTTCCGGCGAACACGGCCAGATCCACGCCAAGTTCGTCTTTGTCGGCGCCGGCGGCGGAGCGCTCCACTTGCTCCAGGCATCAGGCATCCCGGAAAGCAAGGGCTACGGCGGTTTCCCGGTTTCCGGGCAGTTCTTCCGCTGCACTGACGAGGCTATCGCCGGCCAGCACAGCGCCAAGGTATACGGCCAGGCCTCCGTGGGTGCCCCGCCCATGTCCGTGCCGCACCTGGATACTCGCTACGTTGGCGGCAAGCGTTCCCTGCTTTTCGGCCCGTACGCCGGCTTCTCCACCAACTTCCTCAAGACGAGCAGCTACCTTGACCTGCCGCTGTCCATCCGCCCGAGCAACATCATCCCGATGCTGGCCGTGGCCAAGGACAACATGGACCTGACTGCGTACCTCATCAAGGAAGTCGCCAAGCGCCACGACGCCAAGGTGGAGTCCCTCCGCGAGTACTACCCCCAGGCCGACGGCGGCAATTGGGAGCTCATCACCGCGGGCCAGCGGGTGCAGATCATCAAGAAGGACTCCAAGAAGGGCGGCGTGCTGCAGTTCGGCACCGAAGTCATCACGGCTCGTGACGGCTCCATCGGGGCACTGCTCGGCGCCTCCCCCGGAGCCTCAACCGCGGTCCCGATCATGATCGAGATGCTCCAGCGGTCCTTCCCGAAGAACTTCAAGGGCTGGCAGTCCAAGCTCAAGGAAATGATGCCAGGCTACGGCGTCAAACTGAACGACAATCCGGACCTTGCCGCCGAGCTGGAATCGAGCACTGCCCGTTCGCTCCAGCTTGAGCCCGCCGACGCCGTTCAGCACTAGCAACCGTCCGGGCTGCGGCCGGTTCGAGACAAGAAACAGACCGTAGATCCCAGGAGACAGTGCAATGTTCCGTCTGGCAAAGCTTTCACTGGCGAACAGGGCATTGATTGCGCTGATCACCGTCTTCGCGGCGGTGTTCGGCGTGATCACCATGTCTTCCCTCAAGCAGGAGCTCATCCCCTCGATCGAGTTCCCGCAGATCTCGGTGATCACGGCGATGCCGGGCGCGTCCCCGGAAGTTGTCGACAAGCAACTCAGCCGTCCCCTCGAAGCGGCACTGAACAGCGTCGAGGGCCTGGAATCGACCACGTCGACGTCGCGGAACGGTGTTTCGCAGATCTCCATGGTGTTTACCTACGGTTCGAACCTGGACCGCGCACGCAACCAGATCGATCGCGCCATCTCCAACGCCAAGCGCGTTCTGCCTGCCGACGTCGAGCCCCGGTCTTTTGCCGGCAGCATCAGCGACTTCCCGATCGTGTACCTGGCGGTCTCTTCGGACAAGTCCCTCAGCGAGCTGAACACGGACCTGCAGCGCTTGAGCGTCCCCCGGCTCCAGAAACTGGACGGGGTCCGGAGCGCCGACGTGACGGGCGGGGCTACCCAGCACATCCTGATCCAACCCAAAGCCCAGGCCATGGCCGCCAGCGGCGCCACGGTTCAGTCCCTTACGAACGCCCTCAAGAACAACGGGACTCTCGTCCCGGCCGGAACCATCGAGGATCAGGGCAAGACCCTCTCCCTGCAGATCGGCAGCCCGGTGGACTCCCTCGACGTCATCAAGGGCTTGCCGCTCACCGGAGCGAAGGCCGGAACCACGATCGGCTCGGTTGCCGACGTTGGCATCAAGGACGACGCCGCAACCTCGATTACCCGGACTAACGGGAAACCCACGCTGGCCCTGTCCATCACGAAGAAGCCCGACGGCGATACCGTCGCCATTTCGCACGCTGTCAAGGATTCCATTCCCCAGATGGAAGCCGAACTCGGCTCCAATGCGCACTTCACGCCAGTGTTCGACCAGGCCCCGTACATCGAAAAGTCCATCAAGGACCTCACCACGGAAGGCCTTCTTGGACTTAGCTTCGCGGTGGCAATCATCCTCGTGTTCCTGATGTCCGTACGCTCCACGCTCGTGACGGCGGTATCCATTCCGCTGTCGCTCCTAATCACGTTCATCGGCATATCGGCAACCCACTACTCGCTCAACATCCTCACGCTTGGCGCACTGACCATCGCAATCGGCCGTGTTGTGGACGACTCGATCGTGGTGATCGAGAACATCAAACGGCACCTCAGCTACGGCGAGCACAAGCTCGCGGCCATCCTCAATTCGATCCGGGAAGTCGCCGGCGCCATCACGGCGTCCACCCTCACCACGGTTGCCGTCTTCCTGCCGATCGCCTTTGTGGGCAACCTGGCGGGCGAACTATTCCGGCCGTTCGCCCTGACGGTGACCATCGCCCTGTTGTCCTCGTTGCTCGTGTCCCTCACCATCGTTCCGGTGCTGGCGTACTGGTTCCTCAAATCGCCGTCGCCGGCCACGGCCGCGGAGGACGTCCGTGCCGCGGAGGATGCCCGAACCAAGGCGCACGAGGCAGAGCAACGCAGCCGGCTGCAGCGCGGCTATTTGCCCATCCTGTCCAAGACCCAGAAGCACCCGGTCATGACGATCGTCGCCGCGGTCCTGGTATTGGGTGGAACAGCTGCCATGTCCCCTCTGCTCGCCACGGACCTGCTCGGCAACTCCGGCCAGAACAGCATGACCGTGCGCCAGGTCCTTCCTGCCGGCACCAGCCTGGAGCAGACCGGCGCCGCCGCCGCGCAGCTGGAATCGGTCCTCCGCGGGATCGACGGAATCAAGGACGTCCAGGTCACCTCGGGCAACGCCCAAACGGGATTCGCCGCCCTCACCTCAAGTGGCGCTTCCAACTCGACTTTCACGGTGGTGACGGACGATAAGGCTGACCAGCAGAAACTGCAGGACACAGTCCGGTCCCGCCTCGCCAGCGCCTCGGCTCCCGGGAAGGTCACTGTTGGTGCGCAGCAAGGCGGCCTCGGCACGTCCTCCAGCGTCGACATCACCATCAACGCTGCCAACTCGGCGGATCTCAAGACGGCAAGCGACGCGGTGGCCAAGGCCATGGACGGCGTGCCCGGGAGTGCCGAGGTAGCCACAAACCTGGATGCCAGCCAGTCGGTAGTGCAGGTGAAGGTTGATCGCGCCAAGGCCGTCGCCGCCGGGCTGAACGAAGAACAAGTTGCCGGCGTCCTGGCGTCCACCGTCAGTCCCGTCCCCGCAGGCACTGTCCGTATCGACACCACGGACTTCCCGGTACAGATCGGCGAAGGCACGCACTTCAGCAGCATCGCCGATGTCAGGGCCATCAATCTCCCGACGCCGGCGGGGCCGGTTCCGCTCTCGAGCATCGCGTCCGTAGACCAAGTGGACACTCCGGTCTCCATCACCAGCAGCAACGGCCAGCGGAGCGCGAAGGTGACCGTGACGCCGTCGGGCTCCAATCTTGGCGCCGTCAGCACGGCCGTCAGCGACCGGCTGGCCTCGGTGCAGCTGCCTGCGGGCGTTACCGCCACCATCGGCGGCGCCACGACTCAGCAGGCGGACTCCTTCCGCCAGCTCGGCCTCGCGCTCCTGGCCGCCGTCGCCATTGTCTATGTCATCATGGTGGCCGCGTTCAAGTCCCTCATCCAGCCCCTCATCCTGTTGGTCTCCGTGCCTTTCGCGGCGACCGGCGCCATCGCTTTGCTCCTGGTCACGGGTGTTCCTCTCGGACTGCCTTCCCTGATCGGCATGCTGATGTTGGTGGGAATCGTCGTGACCAATGCGATCGTGCTGATCGACCTCATCAACCAGTACCGCAAACCACACGATGGCAGCCCCGGAATGACCGTGGCGGATGCCATCACGCACGGCGCCAGGCAGCGGCTACGTCCTATCCTCATGACGGCGCTTGCTACAGTATTCGCCCTGACGCCCATGGCTTTGGGCCTCACGGGAGGCGGCGGGTTCATTTCCCGGCCGCTCGCGATCGTGGTTATCGGCGGCCTTGTTTCGTCCACGGCTTTGACGCTCGTCCTTGTGCCCGTCCTCTACAAACTGGTCGAAGGCCGGCGGGAGAAGAAGGCGCTGCTCAAGGCACTCATGCAACGCCCCGACGTCGCGAAGGACGGTATCGCCGGACACGGCGAGGACGAACACGCGGACTGGACTACCGGAATGATTCCGAAACTCACCGGCCGCCGGTCTGCCTCCAGTCCCGCCGAGTAGGGCGATACACCGGGAACAAAATGATGCCGTACCCTGTTGCAGGCAGTGATACATGCAAATGCATCTATTTTGGGATAGACTGTTGGCAGAGCCCGCACACCAATCGGGCAGGCAGAAAGGCACATCATGGAGATCGGCGTATTCAGCGTCAGCGACATCACCACTGACCCCACCACGGGCCACACCCCCACGGAGAACGAACGCATCAAGGCCGCCGTGGCGATCGCAAAGAAGGTCGAAGAGATCGGCATGGACGTCTATGCGATCGGCGAGCACCACAACCGCCCCTTCTTCTCTTCCTCCCCCACCACCACACTGGCGTACATCGCAGCGCAGACTGAACGCATCACGCTGTCAACGTCCACCACGCTGATCACCACGAACGATCCCGTCAAGATCGCCGAAGATTTCGCGATGCTCCAGCACCTCGCGGATGGCCGCGTGGACCTCATCATGGGCCGCGGCAACACCGCCCCCGTCTACCCCTGGTTCGGCAAGAACATCCAGGACGGGATCGAACTCGCTGTGGAGAACTATTCCCTGCTCCGCCGGCTCTGGGATGAGGACACCGTCAATTGGAGCGGCAAGTACCGCACGCCGCTGCAGAACTTCACCTCCACGCCCCGCCCGCTTGACGGCGTCGCGCCCTTCGTCTGGCACGGCTCCATCCGCAGCCCGCAGATCGCGGAACTCGCCGCGTACTACGGCGACGGCTTCTTCGCCAATAACATCTTCTGGCCCAAAGAGCACTACCAGCAGCTGATCGGACTCTACCGCGAACGCTATGAGCACTACGGGCACGGCAACGCTGACCAAGCCATTGTGGGACTCGGCGGGCAGTTCTTCATGCGCAAGAACTCCCAGGACGCCGTGAAGGAATTCCGCCCCTACTTCGACAATGCACCGGTGTACGGCCACGGACCCTCGCTCGAGGACTTCACGTCCCAGACGCCCCTGACCGTTGGCAGTCCGCAGGAAGTCATCGAAAAGACCCTGACTTTCCGCGAATACTTTGGCGACTACCAGCGCCAACTGTTCCTTGTGGACCACGCGGGCCTACCGCTCAAGACCGTCCTGGAGCAACTGGACCTCTTTGGCGAAGAAGTCCTGCCGGTCCTGCGCAAGGAATTCGAGGACCGCAAGCCGGCCCACGTACCTGATGCACCCACCCATGCATCCCGGGTGGCAGCGTCCGTGATCGCCTCGGCCAGCGAGGCGGTTTCCAATTCCGCCGGGCGGACCCCATGACCACCGCAGCACCCACCTCGTCCGCCGTGCGCCTCGCCGCCGAAACCTGGGAGTCCTTGTTCCGCTCCCAGGTGGCGGTGATGCGCCGGCTCCAGGCCGGGCAGGCGTTCAAGAAGCTGCCCATCAAGGAGTATGACGTCCTGTTCACTCTTTCCCGTTGCCCCACGGGCAAGCTGCGGCTGAACGAGATCAACGATCACGTCCTGCTCAGCCAATCCAGCCTGAGCAGGCTGGTTGACAGGTTGGAGAAGCGCGGTCTCGTGGAGCGCAGCATCGCTCCCGACGACGGACGCGGGATCCTGCTGGGGCTTACGGCGGCCGGGCAGGAACTACAGAAGGAGATCGGCCGCGAGCACATCCGCGACATCGCCGAACTTGTGGCCCCGGCCCTGACAGCCGAAGAGCAGCGTGAGCTGCTTCGCCTGACGGAAAAGCTGCAAGTGTTCGTCGCACACAAGCAGCCGCGCGAAGGCTAGCGAAAACTAGCGGAGGACGACCAGCTTTGCCGGATCCTCATCCGGCAAAGCGTCGGCCACTATCGCGGTGACCTTCAAGCTCTTCAACGACAAGCTGCCGCCCACCGTGGACAGGAACGCCGTGTCCGAGGAATCGCGTCCGGCCGTAATACGCAGCATGGACTCGCGCGGAGCCAGGCCGGTGGGATCGATCACGTACCAGGTTCCGTCGATGTGGGCCTCAGCCACGGCATGGAAGTCCATGGGGCTCAACCCGGGCGCATACACCGCGGCGAGACGGGCGGGGATGTCCTTGGAGCGCAGGAGGGCAATGGCAAGGTGGGCGAAGTCCCGGCAAACACCTTTGCGGTGCAGGAGCGTTTCCACTGCGCCGTCCGTCCCCCGCGAGGAACCACTGACGTAACGGAGCTCGTTGTGGACCCAGTTCCGGACTGCCTGCAACAGCTCCTCGCCGTGCAGCCCGCCGAACTCGGCGTACGACGTCGGAAGAAGCCGATCGGACTCGGCATAGCGGCTGGGACGGACATAGCGGATGAGCTCCATCCGGGAGGACTCATCGGGGACACCCAAGCCCTCCACCGAGGCGCGGTAATCAACAGTTACCTCGCTGGGTTCCTCGAACTCCATGTACTGGAAACGTCCACCGTGATGGTCCGTCAGCTCGGTGAGCGGAACAGCTTCGCCTTCCACCGTGACTGACAGCTCTTCGGTCAACGATTCATAGCCAGGATTGCTGGCCACGGCTATTGCCATGGCCACCTTGGTGTTGGCTACGGTCTTGAAAACGAGCTGGGCAGCAACGTTGCGTTCCATGGATCTCCGGAGTGTTGCGGCTGGACAACCCACAAATTATGCAGGGTTGGCGCCGACGAGTTTCTGTCAATCCCGGGTTCTACAGATTGACCTTCAGAGACAATAGCATCCGCTGGACGTTGGCGAATTCCGAACTCTGGTCGACGTACTTGGCCGCTTGGTCCAAGGTGTCAAAGGACTTCGCGGGAGCAACAACTTCGTCCGTGGCGAAGGCATGCACGGCTTGCATGTCCCCGAAGTAGTAGTTGCCCTTTCCGGCGGGTCCCACCACAAGGTTCCGCAACTGGCAGGCCTGGCCATCAGTGCCGGCCACCAAGTTGGTGATTCCGTATGAGCCGAAGAATTTGTAGCCTTGGATGACCCGGAACACCACGTGCGGGGGGATCATGGAATCACCGTCGGCATGGGGCAGGTCTATGGGCACGCTGCTGACCACCGTGTAGGGGCGCTTGGCGGCCGGATTGCAGTCTGCCGGACTCGCCGAGGGCAGTCCCGTGTGCAGGGTCGCAAGATAGCCGCCCTTGGCGTCTTTGACCTCGATCTTCAGTGCGCCCGGCATGGAACCGGCGTCGGGCGTCACCGATTGCGCAATCCAGTCACTCGGAAGATCAAAGCTGACCTTCTTGGCCGGATCCGAGTATGTCTTCCACGCCGAGGCGGTCGCCCCCGCCGTCGCGGTACTGGCGGCAGAGGGGCTCCCAGTGGAACTGCCCGACGGCGGTGCCGTACCCGAGCCCGACGGCGTCGCGCTCCCTGGTGCCGCACTGTTGGACCCGGCCGTCCATACAGGCCCGCCCTTGCCCTCGGAACTACAGCCAGCCGTGGCGACCACGATGAGGGCACCGAGGACGGCGACTGAAAACTTCAACGGGATCCGCTTTGCTCTCATGCGCACCAGCCTAGCGGCGCCGAGCCACCGCCTGCCTGTCTCGATCGGCGTTTCGCACGTGAAACCCAACCGATGCACTTGCGGCGCCGCTTCGGCCCGCATCGTAGGGCTAGGCTGGACGCATGGCCCCCGATCAGCTTGATGAGGACGAAAACAATGTGGCGGACATCTCCGCGATGGACATCGCGGACTGGCGTTTGCGGACGTTTGCCCTGTATGACGACGTGCGTAAAATCGCGATGGACGACCCCTTCCAAGCCCATGTCTACTGGCGCCAGGAACGGGACCGCATGTTCGGAACCCACCCGGCCTCGGCACTGACTCCCGCCAGCAAGCGGTCTTTCTCGGGCCTGCGCACGGCGGACTACGATTCCCGGTTTCGCCGTTACGCTTCCCTTTCTCCGGAAGGCGCGGGCCAGGAGATGAACGTCCAGACCGGAACCGACGGCGTGGTGCCGTTTGTCCGCCTCGGCACCTTCGACCTCGACGAGCTCGGCTCGCTGGCCGTGTGGCGCCTGCGCAGCTACGGCGGCGGCATCTTCGTGCCCTTCCGCGACGCCACGGCCGGCAAACCCGGAGGAAGTTACGGCGCCGGCCGCTACTTGCTGGACACCATCAAGGGAGCCTTCCACGGTCTTCGCGGATCCGGGCAACAAGAGTTCGTGCTCGACTTCAATTTCGCCTACAACCCGTCCTGCGCATACAACGAGGCCTGGGCCTGCCCCTTGGCCGGTCCGGCGAATCGCCTGGCCGCGGACATCCCCGTGGGGGAACTCTACCTTCCCGTCTAATGAGGCCGAAGGACGTAGGATGTCTTCATGACTTCCACACGTGCTCACCGGATCGCCCGGGTCCGCCCGCTCTCCCCCGCCTCGCCGGACGAACACTTCTTCGTCGCGAACGACGCCGACGACTTCGCCTCCGCACAAGGCCGGAACTGGACTGTAGTGGACAGCCCGTTCCCCGGCTCGTCGGCAAACAGCAGCAGTGCCGGGCGACCGGGATGGATGAGGGGCACCGAGGTTTCCGAGGAAGCGTTCACGTTCCTTGCGCCGTCTGTGCCCGCCAATGTGTTCGGTATGGCACACAACACCGGGCAGCCGGGCCGGGATCTGCCCGCGCAGGCGTTCCACAAAGCCGCCACAAGTGTCATCGGACCGGGCGACGCCATCGAACTGGCCTCGGATGTCGGTTACGTGGACCCCGAAGCGGAACTGACCGTCGTCGTCGGGCGAAAGGTCCGCGGGCTCACGCTCGACAATGCGCGCGACGCGATCCTCGGTTTCACGATCGGCAACGACGTCTCGGCGCGGGACCTGCAAAAGACCGACGAACTATGGATCAGCGCGAAAAGCCAGGACACCTTCACTCCTGCGGGACCGTGGATCGTCACCGACCTCGCTGAGGGCGACCTTTCAATCGGTATCGTGCACAACGGCAAGGAATTGCGGACGGCCAGCACGGCCGACCTCGGATGGAAAGTGGACGAGATCCTCGTCTACCTCACTTCGTTCATGACATTGCACCCCGGAGACCTGGTCCTCACAGGCTTCCCGGCTGAGTGCGCCAGGATCGAGCCCGGAGACCTTGTGACCTGCCGGGTTGAGGGCATTGGAGAGCTCAGCAACCCCGTCGTCGCAGCATCTTGGGAGAAATTTCCCAGCTAGATATGAAAGGCTTGAGCCATGGAGCCTCCTGCCGTGCCGGCAATTGAGACGCGGCAGACGTCCCCTTCCAGGCCAAATACAAGCAAGCGCCGCAAAGGCGTGCTGCGCTATCCGGCGGTCAGGCAACTCATCCGTTTCACCGGCGTCGGGATCATCTGCACCGTCACGTCGCTGGCGCTGTACGCTCTGTTCCGGCCGTGGATGGGACCCCAACCTGCCAACGCCGCAGCGCTGATCATCACCTCGCTCATGAACACGGCCCTGAACCGGCGGCTGACCTTCAAGATCAGCGGCAACCGGAAGAGAGCCCAGGACCACCTCAACGGGCTGATCGTGATCGCTGTGGCACTGGTCATCACCGGCGGGAGCCTGGGCGTGCTGCACGCGTTGCGGCCCGAAGCCACCCTCGAGGAGGACCTCTGGACCACCACGCTGTCCGGATTCGTCGCGACGGCGGTGCGGTTCACGATGCTGCGGCACTGGATTTTCCGCCGGGCCCGCCACGTTTGATTCCCTGTCGGATTCCCAACTGGCTAGCAGTAGATGTCGTTTTGAGCCCTCAAAACGACATTAAATGCGAGTCAGTTGGGTCGGGGACGTCAGCGGCGACCGAGCCCCTGAACGCTCCCGACGGCGGCGGCCACTGCTTCCGCGGCTTGCTCCAGTTCCGCTGGCGTCACCGTGGAGTCGAAGCTGAAACGGACAGCAGTGTGGGCCACCTCGGCCTCGATTCCCAAGGCCAGCAGGACCGGCGAGGGAGCGTCGGATCCCGCAGCGCAGGCCGATCCGCTCGAGCACACCACGCCAAGCCGCTCAAGCTCAAGCAAGACCGACTCGCCGCTCGTCCCCGGGAAGCAGAAGGACGCGACAGATGGCAAGCGCTGCGAGGGGTGGCCGGTCAGCACAGCAACGGGCACGGCGTCAAGGACAGCGCGGATGAAGGCATCCCGCAATTCCGAGACACGCCCCGCCAGTTCCGACTGCCCTGCATGGGCAAGAGTCAGTGCCGTGGCTAGCGCAACGGCACCCGCAACGTTTTCGGTCCCGGAGCGCCTGCCGCGCTCCTGGCCGCCGCCATGGACCAGCGGTTCAATGCGCAGCCTTCCCTTGGCGTAGAGCACGCCGCTGCCCTTCGGCGCGCCAAGCTTGTGGCCCGAGATACTCAGCGCGTCTACTCCCAGTTCCTTGACGCCAATCGGTAGCCAGCCGGCAGCCTGGACGGCGTCCGTGTGGAACGGCACGCCATGTTCCGCAGCCACCTCCGCGAGTTGCCGCACGGGCTGCACTGTCCCGATCTCGTTATTCGCATACATGATGCTGACGAGGGCTGTCTCCGGACCCAGCACAGCCCGGAGCGCCTCGGGCGTCACCACGCCGTGCCGGTCCACGGGGACCACGTCCACCTCGAACCCATGGACGCGTTGCAGGTAGAGCGCGGATTCTTCGACGGCGGGGTGCTCGATGGCGCTGATGACAACGCGGTTCAGCGCAGCGTCCGCCGCACGTCTCGCGAGGGCGATTCCTTTCACTGCCAGGTTGTCCGCCTCGGTGCCGCCGGAAGTGAAGGTGATCTCGCCGGGCCGGCAACCCAAGGCTTTCGCTACCGACGCCCGTGCACCCGACAACGCGTTCGCAGCAGCTTCGCCGAGGCTGTGATGGCTTGAGGGATTGCCGAACTCCCCCGTCAGGTACGGCCACATCGCTTCGAGGACTTCCCTGCGGACGGGTGTGGTCGCCGCGGCGTCGAGGAAGATCATGGCCTCAGCCGAAAGCCAGGGATGGGTCCGGTGTCACGTCGAGCGTCACGTCCAGGCCGAGGTCCAGCGCGTTGACGCTGTGCGTGAGTCCGCCGATGGAAATGACATCGACTCCCGCGGCGGCGATGTCCGCCACAGTGTTCACGTTGACGTTGCCGCTCGCCTCGACGACGGCGCGGCCGGCCACCTGCTTCACACCGGCACGGAGCTCCTCAAGGGAAAAGTTGTCCAGCATGATCGTGTCGACACCGGCCGCTAGCACAGGTTCGATCTGCTCGGCATTGTCCACTTCCACTTCGAAGTGCGTGGTGTGGCCCAGCTGGGCTTTGGCGGCCTTGAGCAGCGCGGTGAGCTTGGCGGAGTCCCCACCGGTCATCACGGCCAGGTGGTTGTCCTTGGCCAGAACGGCATCGGACAGACTGTAGCGGTGGTTGGCTCCCCCGCCGCAGCGTACGGCGTAGCGTTCCAATACCCGCAGCCCGGGGGTTGTCTTCCTCGTGTCTGTAATACGGGCTTTGGTGCCGTCGACCAGCTTGACGAACTCGGCGGTCTTGGTGGCAATGGCACTCATGCGCTGGGCAAGGTTGAGCCCGACGCGTTCGGCGAGCAGCACCGAGCGGGCGCGGCCGCTGACCCGCGCTAGGTGGGTTCCGGCGTCGAATGCTTCACCGTCCGCGAGCAGCAGCTCCACTTCGGTGTCCGGGTCGACGAGCAGCATGGCGTCGCGGAACACCGTGCCGCCGCTGAAGACCCCCGGAACCCGGGCATTGAGCACGGCAGTGGCCCGGGCTTCTGCGGGAATGAGCAACTGCGAGGTGATGTCGCCACTCGGCGCGTCCTCCGCGAAAGCCCGCTCCAAAATGTCCCGGACGGGTGCTGCGGGGAGGGTCAGGCTAGTCATTGACGAGGCTCGCTTTCCGGCCGATCGTGTATCTCTGAACAATTTCGTCGCGATGGGTTTCGGCGGCGTCACTCCGATAATGCGCCCCGAGGGACCCCCGCCGCGCCCCCGCCGCCTGCACCAACAACTGCGCGGCAAGGAGCAAATTAGCATCCTCGTGCACGCTCGGATCCGCAGAATCCGGCACATTCTCAGGAAGCACGACGTCGGCCCAAGCGTCGAGCGACTCTGCGGCCTCCCGCAGCAACCCCCCGGTCCGAAGCACCCCCGCCTTGGCAGTCATCAACCGCCGAAGGGCGGCACGGGAGAAGGGCTCGGGGACCAGCTCAGGCTGCCACGCGGTGAGGCGACTTTCGTCTGACGGTGTCCCGGCAGCGTTGGTGCGCCGAGCGCCGTCGTGCGGTATCCCGGAAGCGTGCGTAAAAGCGAGGCCGCCCGCGGCCGCGGGCCCACGCGATCCGGGTTCCCTGGCCGAGCTTGCGAAGTTAGGGAGATCGTGGGGAGCACGCGGAGGGGTGCCGTTCGGCGGCGCCCACCCAGGGAACACCTCGCCAAGGAACCCTTCAACAGCCCGCCGCCCGAACACCAGCCCTTCGAGCAAGGAGTTGCTGGCCAAACGGTTCGCGCCCTGGACTCCGGTACACGCTACTTCGCCCGCCGCGAGCAACCCGGGAACGGAAGTACGGCCGAACAGGTCTGTGACTACGCCACCCATCCAGTAGTGGGCCGCAGGGGCAACCGGAACGGGTTCGATGGTCCAGTCGATGCCGGCTTCGCGGGTCCGGGCGCTAAGCGTGGGGAAGCGCTTCTCAAGGAAGCCGTCCCCCTTGTTCGCTTCCACGACCCGGGCGTCAAGGAAGACGTGGCCATTCGGATCACCAAGCGAAGCCAGGTGGAGGGCGATGCTGCGGGAGACGACGTCGCGCGGCGCCAGTTCGGCGTCCGGGTGGTAGCCCGGCATGAATCGCTGGCCATTCGTGTCCAGCAGGATGGCGCCTTCGCCGCGGACCGCTTCGGAAATGAGGAGCGGATCGGCGCCGAGGGGAGCTGGTCCATCGGCAGCTGCGAGGACCATGCTCGTGGGGTGGAATTGGAAGAACTCCAGGTCTGCGAGCTCGGCGCCTGCCCGCCATGCGAGCGCGAGCCCGTCAGCCGTTGCCACCGAAGGATTGGTGGTCTGGGCAAACAGTTGCCCAGCCCCACCGGTGGCCAGCAGTACGGCATCGCCGATTACGTTCTCAAGGCGGCCGTTGCGCAGGAATTCAACGCCTGTCACACGCCCCTCGGACTGGAGCAGGGAAGTCGCCTGGGCATGTCCCAGCACCTGGATCTTCCCGGCATCCTGCGCGTCAAGGACGGCCAGGATGAGCGCGTTCGCGACCCCGGCACCGGTGGCGTCTCCGCCGGTGTGCAGGATCCTTGGCGCGGAGTGGGCGGCTTCGAGCCCCAAGGCGGGATCGCCGTCGTCGTCCGCGTCGAACCGGACGCCAAAACGCTCGAGCCCCATGATGTCGAGGCGCGCTTCGGTGCACAGCACCCGCACGGCCTCCACATTGCAGTGGCCCGCGCCGGCGTTGAGGGTGTCCGCGATGTGCGCGGCGACGGTATCCCCGGGGGCGGGCTCGTCCAGCACTGCCGAAATCCCGCCCTGGGCGAAGAAGGTGTTGCTGTCCGCCAGCGCGCCTTTGCTGAGCATGACGACCTCCGCACCGGCATCGGCGGCCAGAAGCGCGGAGTAGAGGCCGGCGATGCCGCTTCCGACGACGACGAGCCGCCGCCGCGCCGGAGCACCGGGAATGCGTTCTGCAGTCATGTGAGGCTCGATTCGACTGGTTGGTACAGGGTGTGGCCTAGAGCGGCCGTGCTGCGAGCATGCGTTCGAGGGCGATCTTGGCGTTGTCCTTGACCGAGTCGTCCACCGTGATGCGGTTGACCACGCGGCCTTCCACCAGTTCCTCGAGTACCCAGGCGAGGTAGCCGGGGTGGATGCGGTACATCGTGGAGCAAGGGCAGATCACCGGGTCGAGGCAGAAGATGGTGTGCTGAGGGTTCTCGGCGGCCAAGCGGTTGACCATGTTGATCTCGGTGCCGATCGCGAAAGTGGTGGGCTCGGTTGCGGCGGCGATGGCCTTCTTGATGAAGTCGGTGGAACCCGCGCCGTCCGCCGCGTCAACGACTTCCATGGGGCACTCGGGGTGCACGATGACGTTCACGCCAGGGAATTCGGCGCGCGCCTTCTCGATCTGGCCTACGTTGAAGCGCTTGTGCACGGAGCAGAAGCCGTGCCAGAGGATGACGCGGGAATCCAGCAGGGTCTGTTCGTCGCTTCCGCCGAGTTCCTTGCGCGGGTTCCACATGGGCATCTGCTCCAGCGGCACGCCGAGGGCCTTGGCTGTGTTGCGGCCCAGGTGCTGGTCAGGGAAGAAGAGAACCCGCTGGCCACGTTCGAAGGCCCACTCGAGCACCGTCTTGGCGTTGGAGGACGTGCAGACGATGCCGCCGTTGCGTCCGCAGAAGGCCTTTAGTGCCGCCGAGGAATTCATGTAGGTCACCGGGATCACCGGGGCGCGGCCTTCAGAATCGGGGGCGGTCCCGAAGAGCTCTTCGAGCTGCTCCCAGCATTCCTCCACCGAGTCCTCGTCCGCCATGTCCGCCATGGAGCAGCCGGCGGCGAGGTTCGGCAGGATCACGGCCTGGCCCTCGCTGGACAGGATGTCGGCAGTCTCTGCCATGAAGTGCACGCCGCAGAAGATGATGGCCTCGGCGTCGGGCTTGGTCAGGGCAGCGTTGGCGAGCTGGAAGGAGTCACCGACGAAATCCGCGTACTGGACAACCTCGTCGCGCTGGTAGAAGTGGCCCAGGATGACGGCCCGGTCCCCCAGCGTCTCCTTGGCGGCGCGGATCCGGGCGTCGAGCTCGGCGTCGCTGGCCAACTTGTACTCTTCGGGCAACTGGCCTTGGCGGGGGGTCGCCTTGGGGGCGTCGTCGGAGCTGGACGCGCCGGGACCGTAAGCCGGTATGCCGGCGAGGGCTTCAGCAAGGTCGTACTCCCACGGGCCCTTGGCCAGAGCGGGACTGCACGTTGAGCCGGCCGCGGAACGGCCGCTTTCGGCTTCTTCCCGCGTGATCAGCTGGATAGCCGTGTTGACGCTGCTCATGGTGTACTCCTGTTGTCTGGCCCGAGTCCGGGCGTGCCGGTGAAGCGGTAGAGGCGGGGCGGGCGGTGTTTTCCGCCCTGGAGGTATTCACCGGTTTCCTCGATTTCCGGTGTTCCCTTGATTTGCCGGCGGAAGTTCGCCGGATCCAGCTGACGGTCCAGGACAGCTTCGTAGACTTCGCGGACCTGTGCCAGGGTGAAGAACTCTCCCAGCAGGTGATAGGCGATGGATCCGTAAGCCATCTTGTTGCGCAGCCGCCACAAGGCGTAGTCCACAATCGCGTTGTGGTCGAAGGCCAATTCCGCGAGCCGGTCTGCCCGAAACCAACGGACATTCTCGGATTCATCGGCCAAGGCGGCTTCCGTGGGCTGCACCAACGCCCAGTAGACAATCGAGACAACCCGCTGGGCAGGCGAGCGGTGCAGGCCGCCGAAGGCATAGAGCTGCTCGAGGTATTGGGGAGCCAGCCCCGTGGTCTCGCGGAGGTTCCGGGATGCGGCGTCCTGGAGGGATTCGTCGTGCTGCAGCGGGCCGCCGGGCAGTGCCCACATGCCCTTGAAAGGTTCGCGGATGCGGCGCACGAGCGGCAACCACAGCGTGGGGCGGCCGGAGCTTTCACTCGGGCGGAGGGCGAAGATCACCGTGGATATGGCCAACGACGGCGGCGCGAGCCTGCGCTCTGCGACATTGGCGGAGGTGGCGTACACGGTATTCACCCCGCTTCTTTGCCGTAGGGACGAGAAAGTTAGTTATAGTCAAAATGACTAGAACTAATGGTACGACTGTCAGCGCGCAGTGTCCAAATGTTTCAGCCCGCGCTCTCCTTGGCCGCAGCTTCCAGGAGGGGCAAAGTGCGGCCTTGGAAATGCGTATTCAGCACGATCACCGAGGACGAACGAAGCACGGTCTTGGTGCCGATGAGCTTGTCCAGCACGCGCTGCAGGTCAGAGTTCGATTTGCCCACCACCCGCACCATGAGATCCGAACTGCCGGAAACGGTGTGAACCTCAATGAGCTCGGGAATGGCGGCCAGGGCTTCGACGACGGCGTCGTGACCCAGGTCCTGGTTGATGGTCAGGGAGCAGAAGGCGACCACAGGATAGCCGAAGCCAGCAGGATCGGGCTGCGGAACCCAGGGAGCCACAACCCCGCGCTCGGCCATCCGGTCCAGCCGCGACTGGACCGTGGCGCGGGCGACCTTCAGGACCCTGGATGCCTCGAGAACAGAGGCCCGCGGGGAGTCGGTGAAAAATCGGACAATCTTGGCATCCAACTCGTCCACAACCATCAGTTTTTCCTACTTCCGCCCAGGAGCTGTACAAATCGGTACTCGATGCCGAGATGTCATACCAGCTTGTAACCATCCTCTCACGAGTGTTTTTCGCCACTTTCCCTCGGAAGCGGTAAATTCGATAAGTCCTACGAGGACCAGCTGACAAACCATCCACAAGAAGGCAAACACGAATGACAACGAAGTCCACCGCTGTTCGACCCGCCATTCCTTCGCAAGGCCTCGGCCATTCGATGAAGCCGCGCCAGCTCACCATGATGGGACTGGGCAGCGCGATCGGAGCGGGACTCTTCCTGGGATCGGGTGCCGGAATCCACGCGGCCGGCCCCGCAGTACTCATCTCCTACCTTGTGGCAGGCACCCTGATCATCGTGGTGATGTGGGCGCTCGGCGAGATGGCAGCCGCCAACCCCAACAGCGGCGCCTTCTCGGTCTACGCGGAAAAGGCCATGGGCAAGACGGCCGGATCCACGGTCGGCTGGCTGTGGTGGTTGCAGCTGGTAGTGGTCATCGCCGCGGAGGCACTCGGCGCAGCAGGGCTGCTGTTCTCCGTCTGGCCGGTCATCCCGGTGTGGGCGCTGGCGCTGGTGTTCATGGTGGCCTTTACGGCGATCAACCTCGCCGGGGTCCGGAACTTCGGTGAGTTCGAATTCTGGTTCGCCATCCTGAAGGTTGCAGCCATTGTCGCCTTCCTCGTCATCGGGGCGGCCTTGCTGTTCGGCTGGTTGCCCGGAGTGGCTTCCCCTGGCCTCGGAAACCTGACCGGCAACTTTGCACCGTCCGGCTGGTCTGGAATTGCAGCGGCGCTTTTCGTCGTCATTTTTGCCTTCGGCGGCACCGAAATCGTGAGCGTGGCCGCTGCGGAGACGCAGAACCCTGCACACAGCGTGGGCAAAGCCATCCGCACAGTGGTGTGGCGCATCCTGGTTTTCTACATCGGTTCCGTCTTCGTCATTGCAGCAGTGCTGCCCTCCGACTCCGAAGGATTGAAGTCCCCGTTCGCCGGTGTCCTGAACCTTGCCGGCATCCCGGGAGCCGGCACGGCCATCACCCTCGTTGCCGTCGTGGCCCTGCTTTCCGCGCTCAACGCCAACCTCTACGGCGCCTCGCGCATGGTCTTCTCCCTGTCTGAGCGCGGCGAAGCACCGGCCTTCCTGTCGCGGCTGCGCGGCGCCCAGGTGCCCATGGCCGCCGTCGGGGTTTCCGTTGCTTTCGGCTTCATCGCCACTGTCTTGGAACTCCTCTTCCCCGACCATGTGCTCCCGGCTTTGCTCAACCTCGTAGGCTCCACTTGCCTCGTGGTCTGGGGAACGGCGCTCGTGTCACAGTTCATCCTGCGCCGCCGCGCCGACCGCGAAGGAACTGAACTGCCGCTTCGCATGAAGGGATTCCCGTTCCTCACGGTATTCGGCCTGGTGCTGCTCGCCCTGATCTTCGTGGTGGGCTTCTCGAATGCCGAGAGCGCGGGCCAGCTCAGCGGCACGTTCCTGTTGATCGCGTGCATCGCCGTGGCCTGCAGGATCGGCGCCAAGGTCAAGTCCGCACGAAGCGCCTAAACAAACCCAACTAGCTCGCAGTTGTTGTCGTTTTGAGCCCTCATAACGACATTAACTGCGAGTCAGTTGGGTGGGCAGAGCGGTGCACAAACTGCTATGTGTTCCCACGGGAAAGCTGGCAGTCCATGGCAGTTTGACTAGCGCCGAATAGGCGGATTGCCTACGATCCAAACAGTGACTACGGTCACGTCCATGGACTCATTTCTTCCCGTCGTGGCCGCAGCCGACGCCGCGCCCCTGTCTCCCGGACAGCTCAGGGAGCTGTATTCCCTGATGGCTGCCGTTCGGTACCTCGATACCTCGGCCGTCGCCTGGCAGCGCCAGGGAATCATCCCCGGCTACGCTCCGGAACTCGGCCAGGAAGCCGCCCAGGTCGGCAGCGCCTACGCCCTCGACACTGCCCGCGACTTCGCTTTCCCGACGTACCGCGAAATGGGCGTCGCGAGGACCATGGGTGTGGACATGGTGGCATACATGTCCACCCACAAGGCAACGTGGCACGGCGGAATGTACGATCCACTGGCAAGCCGCCTCGCGCCCATCCAGGCCGTGGTGGCAGGCTCGGTGCTTCACGCCGTCGGCTGGGCCCACGGCCAGACGCTGAGCGGCGAACACGGAGTGGCCCTCAGCTACTTCGGCGACGGTGCTTCCTCCCAAGGCGACGTCCACGAAGCCATGAACTTCGCCGCCGTGATGAATGCACCTGTTGTCTTTTTCATCCAGAACAACGGCTGGGCGATTTCTGTGCCCACCGAACGGCAGGTGGCCGGCGGCTCGGTAGCTGCACGCGCCGCGGGCTACGGAATCCCGGGCATTCAGGTTGACGGCAACGATGTGGTCGCCGTCTACGAGGCCACCCGCAACGCCTTCGCCCACTGCCGCGCAGGAAACGGTCCGGTCGTGGTCGAGGCCATGACCTACCGCCGCGGGCCGCATTCCACCGCCGACGATCCCGGTCGCTACAGGAGCCTCGACGACGAGCGCATCGACGCCGGCGAGGACCCGCTGGAACGCCTCCGCAAGCGTTTGCTGGCCGAAGGCGTAGCCGACGAGGCATTCTTCACCGCCGCCAACCAAGCAGCCCGGGCGGAAGAAGAAGCGATCTGCACCGGAATCGAAGCCCTCGGCCCCCGGCCCGGCAACGAAATGTTCGATTTCGTCTTCCAGGAAACCACCCCCGCACTTGAAAACCAGGCCGCCCGTTGGCGCGAGGAGTCCGAACATGTCTGAGAGCACCACCGCCATCCTTGAAGCCGAGGCAGCGGCCCGGACCCAGTCCGTAAAGCTTTCCATGCAGCAGGCACTCAACCGCGCGTTGGACGAGACCCTCTCCACCGATCCAAAAACGGTGGTCTTCGGCGAGGACTGCGGCCAATTGGGCGGAGTCTTCCGTATCACCGACGGACTGCAGGCCAAGCACGGAGAATCCCGGGTCTTTGACACGCCGCTCGCAGAATCGGGCATCCTGGGCATGTCCGTAGGGCTGGCCATGGCCGGCTTCCACCCGATTCCGGAAGTACAGTTCGATGGCTTCGCGTATCCCGCCATCAACCAAATCGTGTGCCAGATTGCCCGGATGAACTACCGCAGCCGAGGCACTTTGCCGATGCCGATCACGCTCCGGGTCCCCAGCTTCGGCGGGATCCGCGCCCCCGAACACCATGGCGAAAGCCTCGAGGCCCTCTTCGCGCACGTTCCAGGGCTCAAGGTTGTCTCACCGTCGGACCCGCACGATGCCTACCACCTGCTCAAGTACGCGGCTTCGCGGCCTGACCCGGTGATCTTCATGGAACCGAAGTCCCGGTACTGGCAAAAGGGCGACGTCGACACAGCCGACGGCGGTACCCTCACCGGCGCCCGCATTGTCCGGCCTGGTCGCCACCTGACCCTCGTGGCCTGGGGTGCCATGGTGGCCCGGTGCCTGCAGGTTGCCGAACTCGCAGCGGAAGACGGAATCGACGTCGAGGTCCTTGATCTGCGCTGGCTCAAGCCGATCGACGCCGAAGCGCTGGCGACTTCCGTCGGAAAGACGCGGCGCGCCGTCGTTGTGCATGAAGCTCCGCTGACCTCCGGGCTGGGGGCCGAAGTGGCCCAACTCATCACGCAAAGCTGCTTCGACACGCTCAAGGCGCCCGTCGAACGGGTCACGGGCTTCGACGTGCCGTATCCCTCCGGCGACCTCGAGGACGAATACATTCCGAACATTGACCGCATCCTCCTGGGGATCCAACGAGTACTGGAGTATCGACGTGGCTGAAATCAGCTTCCCCCTGCCCGATCTTGGCGAAGGCCTCATCGAGGCGACCGTCCTGGACTGGCTCGTCTCTCCGGGCGACCAGGTGGAACGGAACCAGCCGCTCGTGGAACTGGAAACGAGTAAATCCGCCCTCGAGTTGCCGAGCCCGCAGGCGGGTAAAGTGATCCGTATCCACGGCGCGCCGGGCGAGACCATCAATGTCGGTGAGCCGCTGGTGGTGTTCGAGGTGCCGGACAATACAGCCGGCATCGTGGGCACCGTTCCCAAAGATGACGCACCGAAGCGCCGGGTCCGCCTGAGCGCTGTACTTGATGAGGACTGACACCATGAGCGGCAGGCACACGGAAGCGCACATCCACACGGTGGAGGGCACAGACCCGCATCTGTTCGTGGAAGTCCATGAGCCCGCCGAAGGCACCGACGCCGGGTTGCGCCCTGTCCTGCTGCTGCACGGTTTCTCCTCGTCCACCAAACTCAATTGGGGCGACACCGGCTGGATTTCCACCCTCAAAGCCGCCGGCCGGCGTGTCATCACGGTGGACCTTCCAGGGCATGGCCAGAGCAGTTCACCCGAGGACCTGGACTCCTACTCCCCGAGCCGGATCCGCGCGGACCTTCTCCAGATAGTCGCCGACGCCGGTGCGCGCCCCGTGCGCGCCGGTGACCCTACCAGCGGGCTCGACGTCATCGGCTATTCTTTGGGCTCCCGGCTCGCCTGGGAATTCGGGGCAACCCAGCCCGAACTGGTGCACCGGCTGGTGTTGGGCGGCCCGAACAAGGAAGACCCGCTGGCGTCCTTCGATCTCCCGGCAGCCCAGCGCTACCTCGCGGACGGCACGCCGATTGAAGACGAGTCCACCGCAGGGTTGCTCAAGATGGCACAGCTCTTGCCGAGCAACGATCTCTTTGCGCTCTTGTCCCTCATCGAGGCCATCAAGGGGGAACCATTCGATCCTGCCGAAGCCGTGCCCCATATGCCGATGCTCCTGGTGGCCGGCGAAAAGGACGAGCGCGCCGTCACGATGCCGGAGCTCGCTTCGATCGCGGCCCACGCCGGCGGCATGGTTGAACAGCTTTTGGTCCCGGGGCGGAACCACAGCAACGCCGTGACCAGCCGGGTTTTCAAGGATGCAGCGGTGGCGTTCCTCGGCGTCTAGAGTGCTGGCGGAACGGCGGGGTTAGCCGGCCAGCCGCTCCGCATTGAGCGTCATACGCTCCAGCACGCTGACTGCCATGGCGTATTCGTCGATACCGATCCCCATCGAGAGGTCCCGGCGGGAGTCTTCAACGAGCCGCAGGGCTTCAGTGTGTTTTGCGTGGCCCAGTTCGCTGAGGCTGAGGCGATCGTCCACCATGATGATCATGCCGCGGCCTACGAGCGCGGCGAGTTCGCTTTCGCGACGTCGCGTGTCTCCGCCCCAAAACGGGTTGAGTATTCCGTCAAGATCCTCGGGGCCAAGGGGTGTCTCAGCGAGGACATTGAGGGTCTGCCACTGCCTCCGGCTGAGTTTCAACCTCGCCAAGGTGCTGTCCAGGTGCGCCTCCAATGCGGCGTCCAGGCGTTTGGTCCAGTAACCGATCGGCTTGTTCACATGGCCCATCGTGGCAGCGCAGAGCGGTCCCAGCAACAAAGGTAGGCTTGATTCAGCGCTGGATGACGTGGAAGTGAGACGAATGGGCATGCGCTTCAAGGACCGTGCGGACGCCGGACGCCGTGTGGCAGCAGGGCTTCCGCAGCTCCGGCAACGGCCGGACACCATCTTGCTGGGCCTCGCCCGCGGTGGGGTCCCCGTGGCGGCCGCTGCCGCCGTCGAACTCCACCAGCCATACGGCGCCATTCTGGTACGTAAACTCGGCATTCCGGGGCGTGAAGAAACAGCGTTCGGCGCCTTGGCCTGGTCCAACGGCAGGATCGTCCGCATACTCAACCGGCCCCTCGGCGAACGCATGCTGCGGCACGGAATCACCCAGGCTTCCCTTGAAGCGGTGGAGGTACGCGAGCGGGGAGAACTCCTGCGGCGTGTGAAGACCTACCCTGGCATCATCTTTGACCTCACGGGCAAGACCGTGGTTCTTGTCGACGACGGACTCGCCACGGGCGCAACGATGCGCGCCGCCGTCGAGGCCGTCCGCGCAGGCGGGGCGGCGACTGTGGTGGCCGCCGTCCCCGTGTCATCCCTCGAAGCCCAAGCGTCCATCAGCCGCGTGTGCGATTTCATGATGTGCCTGCACACGCCCGGCAAGTTCCACGCCGTTGGCGCGTTCTACGAGCACTTCGAACAACTGACCGACGACGACGCGGTGCGGCTTTTAGAGCAGGCGGGGTAGTTAGTGAGCCGCAGGAGCGTTGCCGGTTTCCGCGTCATACGTGAGCGAGCGTTGGAGAATTTCGCGTCATACGTGAGCGAGCGTCTGACTGCGAAGGGGAGGGACAGCACAAAGCGACGTCGTCGGCGATAGCTCGCCGCCGTCGTCGTACATGCCGCGGCGGGTTCAGTCCTTCCGCTCGAGGAACTCCCGCACGCGGGCGCGGGCCGGCTCGCGGTCGTAGCTGTTCACGAGGGCGGCTGCCATGCGGACAGGGTCACCGAAGAAGAAGTACTCATACAGGGCCTGGCGCCCGGCGAACGCTGAAATGCTGGCATCGAAAGCGAGCTTGAAGAGGCGCACGCGCTCCGGGCCGGTCAGCGTCTTCGCCTGCAGGTACAGTTCGATGTCCGGCAACGCCTCACTCGCCACGTCCGCTTCGCCCGGCAGGGCCATGAGGCCGGAGGCCGAGAACTTCCGGATGATGGCGGGGAAACGCTGGGCAACCTTGGGGTACCAGTTGCGTGCCGCATTCAGGGTGGGCCAATGCGGCAAGAACACGCCATCCGGGCTTGGAGCCGCCTGGGCTTCAGCGGCAACCATGAGGGCCTTGCCGATTTCGACGGTTTCGATCAGCTCCGCCAGGTCCTCCTGGATGTGCTGGAAACCGTCAACCCCGATCGATGCCGCGATCTCCGAGGCAAGGCCAAGGAAGAACTCGCTCTTCGCGATGGTCCGCGTGACCACCTGATGGGTCATGAGGGCACCGGCGCCGGTCTCGGAGTAAAAGGCATTGCACAGTTCGGGATGGCCGAGCATGAAGATGCGCTCGTTGGGAACGAATACATGGTCGAAAACGACGACGGCGTCCATCTCCTCGAAGCGGCTGGCGAGCGGCTCGTCGTGGGTGCCTCCGCCGTTGTAGAGCGAGGTCCGGCACAGATAGCGCATGCCCGGCGCATCGTTCGGGAGGGCGAACGCGTAAGAATACGGAGCATCTTCCGGCGTCGAGCGCAGGAGCGTCGAAGGGAACACGAGAAGCTCGTCGGCGATCGGCGCGATCGTCGCGAGCATACGCGCGCCGTGGACCACGATTCCGTCTTCGCGTTCTTCCACGACCCTCGCCGAGAGCTGCCCTCCGAGCTGCTCGGAACCTGACACCGAACGGTTGACCTGTGGCGGGATCAGCGTGTGCGTGGCCAGGAGATCGTTCTCGCGGCAATGCTCGTAGTATTTGCGGATGTTTTCGCCGAACATCGGATCGGCCTGGGCAAACCATTTTTCTGCGGCCGCGAGCGCCGTGAGGGCGCCGTTCATGTAGTCACCCGTCCGGCCCAGGAACCCAAGGGAGTACTCAGCCCAGGTGCGGATGGCCGCATGCCTGTGTTCGAGGTCTTCTTTGCTGCGCGGCACCAGGAAGGAGGCATTCACCCGGTCACCCGTCGTCGGGGATTCGTAGGTGAGCGCGTCGGCATACTTCGGGTCATGTTGCATGTCGAAGAGCTTCGCGTACGTGCGGGCCACGTTCCTGAAGGACGGGTGGTCGGCGATCTTCTCGGTGACCATTTCGCCGTCGATCAGGACGTGGGGGTTCATCGAGTTGAGCTTGTCCAGGTACTGCTGTCCGGTCCGGATTCCCATGGTTGTCTCCAATGATGGTTGAGCTGAAACGGCATATGGATGCGGCGTCGACGGGCGCCGGCAACTACAGAAGATCCTCCATTCCCAATTGGCTTTCCGGGACGGTGGTGAAGGAGCTGTTGGCGAAGGCAAGCGCATCGCCGCTGCGGTAGTTGAAGTCCACCACTTCACCCAGGTAGAGGGTGTGGTCGCCGCCGTCGTAGGCCGCCCATGGAGTGCATTCGAAATAGGCGAGGACGTTGGATAGCCGCGGCGCGGTCCCGCCTTCGACCCAGCGGGGCTCGGGCCCGGGTCGGCCCGCGAAATGCAGGGCGAGCTGCTTCTGTTCGGCGCCCAGGATATTGACGCTGAAGGGGCGCCCGGCGAGTTCGTCGTGCGCTTTGGTGTTGCGGGCGATGCTGACCAGGACCAGAGGCGGTTCCATGGACACAGAGGTGAAGGAATTGACGGTGATGCCATGCCGCTTGGTGGCGCCGTCGAACGTCACGATGGCAACGCCTGTGGCAAAGCGGCCCAGGCTGCCGCGGAAGTGATGTGCCCGCGGCCGAGAAGTGCGGCCCAGGGGTCCGGGCTCCGCGTTCTGGCTGGACTTGGCAATCATCGTAGATTCCTGGTTGGAGATTGTTCTGTATGTGAATTTGTTCTATATTTGAACAACAAATTCTCATACAGAACCATAGTCTTTTGCGTGCTACAGCACAAGACGGCGGGCCGGCCGCGTCAGGCCCCAACATAGGATGGAGCGCATGATGTCTCCCAGCGCCGCGAAGAGTCTGCAGGAAACGACGGCGACGGTCTCGCCGTCGCAGACCCTCTCCCGCGGAATCCAAGCCTTGGAAATCCTCGCGGCTGCCGAGCGCCCCCTGACCATCGCAGAACTCGCCGGCGCCTTGGGCGTCCATCGTTCAGTGGCCTACCGGATCCTCCGCACGTTGGAGGATCACTCCCTGCTGGTGCGCGACGCCGCCGGACGCGTCCAGCCAGGTCCGGGCCTTGCGGTGCTGGCCAGGGGCGTCTCCCGCGACCTCCAGACGGCCGCCCTGCCGGAGCTGACCCAGCTTGCCAACACCCTGAACATGACGGCCTTCGTAGCGGTCTGGGACCATCAGGATTGCGTCACACTGGTCACGGTCGAGCCTCGCCACTCGGCCGCGACCCTGGCTCAACATCCCGGCACGCGCCACCCCGTGAACACCGGGGCACCTGGAATCGCGATCCAGTCCACCATGAGCGAAGAAGAATGGTCCGCCCGCGCTCCGGGCCTGCCGTATCGACCGGAAGCGGCAGAAGCGCGCCGGCTCGGCTATGCGGCAAGCCACGACGAAGTCATTGCCGGGTTGTCTTCCTTGGCCGCCCCCGTCCAGGTGCCGGGCGGCCGGCCCGCGGCGATCGCCGTCGTCTACATCCGCCGCGAACAGGACCAGGCCGCCGTCGGCGAAGCACTGGCAGCGAGCGCGGCCCGCATAGAGTCCCAGCTGGCGTAGGGATCCCGCACGTCGCCGTTTGATGCCTCTTGTTTTCCAACGCTCGCTCCCTTACAAGGCCAAAACCGGGCACCCATGTGCAGATGATGTGAGCGAGGGTTGCCAAAAAGCGGCCCATAAGTGAGCGAGCGTTGTTATTGCTGCGTGCTTGGCCGGCGCCGGAGGACGAGTCCGGCAACGATGCCGAGCACCAGAAGTGCGCCCGAAGCGGCCGTGGACACCACAAAAGCGGCGCCAGGACCTTGGGTTTGGGCCAACTGGCCGGCAAGGTAGGCGCCCAACGCCGTACCCGCCACGATGCCGCTCGCCAGCGCGGTCATGACGGTTGCCATACGGCCGGCCGGGGCCACGACTCCCCCGATGCTGAAGACCGTCACCATAACGGGTCCCACGGGAATTCCGAGCACCAAAAGAACAATGACCATCGGCCAGATCCCGACTGGAAGGAACAAGAGAAGAGAGAACGCCGTCATCGCGGCAGCGGCGAGCGCCCAACGGATCGCCAGCCCGAAGCGCCGCGGCCAATAGGCAACGGACAGCGCAGCGACGGCGGAGCTCAGGCCCATCACGGAATACATCAGCCCCGCAATTTCCGCCGTGGCGAACTGGGCGGAGAAAGCGCTCAACGCATTCTGCGTCGCACCAAAGAATGTTCCCATGCAGACCATGGCCAGCACCGGCACCGCGACCTTCAGCCAGGCCAAGGAACGGACACTTGACTGCTGCTCCGTAGGAACACTCCCGACGCCGGTGCTTCCCTTGCGCTTTGCCGGCACCACAGCCAATTGTGAAGGATGCACCGCGAAAGCCGGCACGAGCGTGGCAGTAAGGACTGCCGCCAGTGCGAGGGGAAGCCAAGGCGCTACGAGGCTCGCGAGAATACCGACCAGCGCGGGACCCAGGACGAAAGTGACCTCGTCCGCGGTTCCCTCGTAGGACAAGGCGGTGTCCAGGTCTGCACGACTGGACGCCACGCTTCCGGGACCGGTGGCATTGGCCCCGGCCCCGGGGACCGAATTCCGGGTGTTCAGGTTTCGGGTAGTCAGGGCCATCCAACGCACACGGGCCATGGGCCCCACCTGCGGGCAACTTGCCCCGGCGAGGAAAGCCGTCACCAAAATGGCAATCGCGTCCGTGGGGGCGTTGAAATCGGGCGTCAAGTACGCGGCAACGAGCAAGGCGATGACGGTGACGGCGTTGACAGCCGCGGCTACGAGAAGGACAGGGCGCTGGCCTGAGCGGTCAGCGAGCGAGCCGAGTATCGGCGCGCCCAAGGCCGATCCGATGCCGACGGCTCCGGCAGCCAGGCCGCCGATGGCGTAAGAATGGCTGACGGCCGTTACAAGGGTGAGGGTGCCGACTGTCAGCATGGCGAGGGGCAGCCTCGCGAAGAGTCCCAGCGGCAGGAAGTTGCGGCCTGCGAGTTCGGGCAAGCGGGCGAAGCGCCCAGGCAGGCGCGAGCGGCGGGGCGCGGCCGATGGGGACTCGGCCAAAGGGGGCGCAGAAGGAAATGAAGGGGCGGCCTGGAGTGCGGTGTTCGCCGCGGAGTTCTGTGGGTAGGAGTTCATGATTCCGGGTTCGCTGAATGGTGCGCATCGTCCCTCCTCCCGATGCGCGCGACCCGGTGTAACCCTCCAAGTCTACCGGACGGCCCAACGCAGGCCGTTGTGTCGGGGCGTCCGCCGTTTTTAGGCTGCCGCGGCGTCGACGATTCGCACGGTGGAGCCGTTCCGGTTCTTAATCACTTGCAGCTGGCTGCTGATTCTCTGCTTCATCTCCGCAACGTGGCTGACCAGCCCCA
This sequence comes from Arthrobacter sp. KNU-44, assembly GCF_051843155.1. Classification (NCBI taxonomy): domain Bacteria; kingdom Bacillati; phylum Actinomycetota; class Actinomycetes; order Micrococcales; family Micrococcaceae; genus Arthrobacter; species Arthrobacter sp. KNU-44. The sequence goes on along the minus strand of NZ_JBPXNG010000002.1, from coordinate 3,784,859 downwards.
CTACCCTGCCCCCGTCGCGCAGTCCCTCCAGCGCATCCATGACCTGTTCAAGGGATTGCTCGTCGAGGCTTCCGAAGCCCTCATCCACGAACAAGGTTTCGATGTCCACACCGCCGGCCTCTTGCTGGACTACATCCGCGAGCCCCAGGGCCAACGCGAGCGAAGCCATGAACGACTCCCCTCCGGACAGCGTGGCGGTGTCCCGCCGCTGGCCAGTCCACTCATCCACGACTTCCAGGCCCAGCCCGGATTTCGCGCCACGGGCTGCCTTCGCGTCGGTGTGCTGCAGGGTGTAACGGCCATCGCTCATGGCGATCAGCCGCTCTGACGCCGCTGCGGCGACTTGTTCTAGGCGAGCGGCCAGCACATAGCTGTTGAGGCTCATTTTGTAGCCGTTATCGCCTGCACCCCTGGCGGTTTCGGCAAGCTCGTTGAGTACCCGGGCGCGTTCACGGGGGCCGCGCCCGGAGGCCGCGGCTCCTTCGTACTGCGAGCGGATCGCAGCCAGGCTCGTCACGGTTCGGACAGCGAGTCCCGCAGCAAGATCCAGGCGGCGGGCCGTTTCTCCAGCCTGTACGGCCTCCTGTTCGAGGGCGGCGAGCTCGACGGCGGTCAGGGGCGCCTCTCCGATCTGCACTTCCTTGGCAGCGAGCACAAGTTCCTCGGACTCGAAGAGCTCCGCGAGCCGGGCGCTTTCGGTATCGGCTGCCCTGATGGTTTCGTCAAGCCTCGCGGCGTGCTGCTCCTCGAGGATTTCAAGCCGCGCGGCTTCGGCGGTGTCGAATCCGTTCGCGGAAAGGGCGCTTTCCAAGGCAGTGGATGCATCGCCAAAAGCCTCCCGGGCACGTTCCAACTGCACGCCTGCAGCCACAGCGGAATGCAGTAGCTCGCGGTGCCTGGCCAGGGCCTCAATCCGCTCGCGCAGCGTGTCGAAGCCATCACGAAGCCCGCGAAGCAAGGTGTCCAGGGACTCGCGTTGTTCCCCCAGCAGGACCATGGTGGACCCGGCCTGCGCCGCAGCTGTGTCCTCCCGGAGTTGCTCTTCCTCCAAGCCGGCAATGCGCTCCGTCATGCGGGCGAGGTCTGCCTGTCCCCGTTTGAGCCCGTCAACGGCGGAACGAGCCGAGGCCAGGGCGTCTTTGGCCAAGGCCTCCGCCGAAGCGGCTTCCTGAGGATCGATGTCTCCGCCCTGGGCGGCGAGCACGGCAACTTCCTGCTCGGCGGACGCCAGCTCGCCTGCCGCCTGGAGAAGTTCGTGCTCACTAGCGTCATAGCGTTCGTGGGCGGACTGCTCTTCCTCGGCAAGGGCCAGTGCGGTTAGCCCGGCTGGCGCAAGCGAAGGGTGCTCGGCGCTTCCGCAGACAGGGCATGCTTCGCCGTCATGCAGCTTGGCGGCGAGTTCCGCTGCCGCATTGGTCAAGCGGGATTCACGGAGATCCAGCCAGAGTTGTCGGAGGTCTTGGGAAAGCGCCCGGGCAAACGCGTGGCGCTTCACCGCCGCGGACTGGGAATCAAGGGCGCCTGCGTAGCGGGCTACGGTCTTGACGGTGTTCTGCGCTGCTGCAGCTTCGCTTTCCCGGAGGGGCAGCTCCGAGGCGGCCGCATCCAGCTGGCCCAGCGCGCGTTCCAAAGCTACCGCCTCCGAGCGAAGCCCGGTCAACGCAAGGGACCGCGCCGCATCGGCCGATTCCCGCTGCCGTGCAGCGAGGTCGAGGGCTTCAAGCCTTGCAGTGATGTCCTCGAGCTTTTGTTCGTCCCCGACCCTGGCCTCGACGACAGCCATCGTCTCTTGGATCCTGGCGAGCGAGGTGCCGGGGTCCTTCGTGTCAAGAGAAGCGGCGAGTAGCTTCGCCGTCGCCGATTCCGCCTTCGAGGCCGCCAGGTCGAGGGCCTTAGAGCCACGGTCGACGGCGTCGAGCTGTCCGCCGAGGACGGCGGCTTTGCGGTGGCGTCCAAGTCGCTCCCGGAATTCCTGCACTTCAGCCGCGCGTGCGGAGAGGGCTTCGTGCCGGCGCGTGGCGGCGTCGAGCTTTGCGTGCCGCTGAACCCGTTCCCGGGCGGAGTTGAGCTTGTCTGCCAGCTGACGCCGGAAGGCATCGGCAGAGCCAGCAGCTTGATGCCGCTCCAAAGATTCGCTCCGGGCCCGGGCCTCGAGGTTCCCGAGACGGAGTTCAGGCGTATGCTCACCGGATCCGGAGTCATCAAGATCCGGGTCAGCGCCCTCTTCAATACCCAGTTGCGCGTACTCTGACTCCGCCCGCTGCACGAGCAACTGAAGTCCGTTCTGGTTGTCCTGCACTTTTGCGCGCGCGGCGTTGGCTTGGAGGGCCAGCTGCTGCTCGATCGCTTCAAAACGCTGGGTTCCGAAGAGCTTCTGCAGGAGATCCAGCCGGTCGGACGCCTTGGAACGCAGGAAAGCCGCGAAGTCTCCCTGAGGAAGCATGACCACGCGGGTGAATTGTTCCCGGTCCATCCCCAGGACGTCGCCGATTTCCATGCCGGCTTCGTCGTTGCGTGAGGTCTTTTCTTCCCACGATCCATTGACCCGTTCGCGCAGAAGCGTTTTGGCCTGCTGGGTGGTAAAGCCCTTGCGCCCGCGGGCACTTGGCCTGCCCCACGCCGGGGAACGAGTGACCTCAAAGCGCCTGCCGCGCGCCGAAAATTCGCAGACAACCCGCGGCTCCGCAGTCGGTTCCGCGTGGTCGCTCCGCAAGCGTTTGCCGTCCTGGCGTGCGCCCGGTACCGAGCCATACAGCGCAAAGCAGATAGCGTCGAGCACACTGGTCTTTCCCGCACCGGTGGCGCCGTTCAAGAGGAACAGGCCCTGGGCTCCCAGCTGATCGAAATCAATCGACTGAAGCCCGGCAAACGGCCCGAAAGCCTCAATTTCAAGGCGGTGGATTCTCACAGCTCCGCCCCTTCCAGCCGGACCGCTTCCAAGGCTTCTCGAAGGGCGGAAAGTTCAGCGTCGTCTGCCGGCCTTCCGCGCACATGGTCAAGGAAGCCGCAACAAACGCCAAGATCGTCCTCGGCCTCTGCAAGCCTGCTGCTGTAGCTGGCCTTGACCTTTCCCGCAGCGTCTTCAGGGTCAAAGCCCAGCACTAGTGTGTCAGGGAACCGGGCTCGCAACTGTTCCATGGCCTGCGCCGGCCGCGCGGAGTCCGTGAGGGTGACTTGGCAATACGCAGTCTCGGCCCAGGAGTATTCCTCAGATTCCAACAGCTCGGCAAGCTTCCCCCGGAGAATCGCCAGCTCCCGTGGCGCTTTCCACAGAATTTCCTCGACGCTCTCCACACCGTCGACGCCGACGTCAATCAACCATGCACCCTTGCGATGCTTGGCCTCGGAGAACGAGTACGCCAGCGGCGAACCGGAATACCGGACGTGCTCCGAAAGTTCCTGTCGCCCGTGCAGATGTCCAAGGGCCGTGTAGCCGAAGCCGTCGAAGAGATCCAGGGGCACTGCCCCGAGACCTCCGATGCTCAAATCGCGTTCGCTGTCCGAAGTGATGCCGCCGCTCGCGAAAGTATGTGCCAGCACAACGGAGTGCACCGGTCCTGCCTCACTTCTCCGGGCAACGTCCGCGCGGATAAGCTGCACTGCGGCCTGCGTGACGTCAAAATGACTCGCGGTTTGTGTACCGAGCCGTTCGGCGACAAGCCTCGGTTCAAGGTAAGGAATACCGTAGACGGCAAGTACCGGGGCGCCTGCCTGAGCTGGCCGGTGCTTGCTGTCCAGTGGAAACAGGATAGGGGAATCGAGATCCTCTACCCGGGTCCGCAGATGGACTCCCCCGCGCTCCAGCAGGCGTGAAGCGAAACCAAGGCGGATCGCGGAATCGTGGTTGCCGCTGGTCAGCACCACCTTTGCGCCGGCGTCCGTAATCCGCACGAGGGCGTCGTCGAGGAGCTTCACGACGTCAAGGCCCGGAAGGGCACGGTCGTAGACGTCGCCTGCAATCAGGACGACGTCTACCGACTGCTCCCGGATGACTGCGAGCAATTGCTCAATGAAGTCGCGCTGGGCGTCAAGCATCCCGACGCCATGGAACGAGCGTCCCAGGTGCCAATCCGAAGTGTGCAAAAGCCTCATGTTTTCAAGCTAACTGGAGGCCCGGACATTATTGGCGCGGCGCGGCGGCACCGTCCGTAACAAGGCCTTCCAGGCAGCTGAATTCCCGCGTCAGCCCCGCTTGCCGTCGAAGAAATCACGGGCCGGGTCGACGTCGGGCTTCACTTCAGTGGGAGCCACAGCGGGAGCCTCAGCGGGCGCATCAGCCGGTGTGGAAACCTCAGCCGCACTTTCCGGGACAACCGCTTCAGCGTCGTCGTCGGACTTTTCTTCCAGGCCGTCGGCCGGCAAAGGCTCCTCGATCTCAGCCACGGCAACCGGGGTGGTCTCGCCGAAACCGCGGAAGATGAGGCCTGCGATCGCCGCTCCGACCAACGGTGCCACCCAGAAGAGCCAGAGCTGCTCCGCTGCCCAGCTGGAACTGAAGATGGCGGATGCAGTGGCACGGGCCGGGTTGAAGGCAAGGTTGCCCGTGGACTGACCCAGCTGCAGCAGGACTGCAACCGTCAGGCCGACGGCAAACGGTGCTGCGAGCTTGCTGGGATTTCGTCGAGCGGTGACGCCTAGGAAGACTCCCACGAGGAGAGCGGCGCCGAGGACCTCGATGAGCATCACGCCGGTCACGGGCACCTGGAAGCTGGAATGGGTACCAAAGCCGGAGGTTGCCGTGTCAAAGACAGTCCGGCTGTCAGTGATCCCGGGAACGGTTCGCACGACAGCGAAAATCGCCAGCGCGCCCAGCAAGCCACCCACGATCTGGGCCCCCACGTACGCAGCCCCATCTACGAGCTTCATCCGGCCGGCAACCAGGTGACCAACCGTGATGGCGGGGTTGAAGTGCCCGCCTGACAGGTAACCGAAGGCAAGCATGGCCGCTGTGACGGTCAGCCCGCTGGCTAGCGAGGCCGGCATCGGAACCGCTTGGGGATTGATGAAGATCAACACGCCCAGGCCAATAACCACAAGGAACAGCGTCCCCAGAGCTTCAGCGAACGCCCGGGCAAGGAGCCGGGGGCCGCGGGAGGAGGGAATGGACACAGTCGTGGTCATGTCGAGGGATTCCTTAGTTCGAAGATCGGGTGGTCTTGTGCGGAGGCGAATGCTCAAGCCAGGGCAACAAGCCACGCGGCGGACCGCATTCCTGCCCCGCAGCATCCTGTCAGCCGAGTCTGGACGCTTCCTGAATCCGAGCCTAGCCGCCCAACGCGATTGCTGCGACCGCAGCACAGGCGAGCGCGATGATGGACACTGCGCTTGCAAGCATCAACGCAGCCGACGCTTCCTCTGCGCCGTGGTGCAACTGGTGGGACCTGACCCAGACAACGCAGCCCAGGACGATCGTGGCAGCCGCGGCCGTCAAGGCGCAGATTCCTTGGTAGTCGAGTCCCGGTATCCCGGTGGGAAGTTGCCCCGCGCCGGACTTGGCCGTCAACCACCTTCGCCAGATAAAGAGATCCACCACAAGAAGCGAAATCAGGGTCCGGCGCCAAGCGAGCGTGGTGCGCTCGGGTTGCAGCCCCGGATCCCTGGCGTCAATCGTCAACGCGCCACCAGGATCAACACGGCAAAGGTGAAGGCTGCCACGGCAACCACGATGGTCATGAGCAGCATGACCCGGGAGAACGGCAAGGCCTGCTCGTTACGCATGGCGGCCTCCATCTGCGCCCACCGGCGGTAGGCAAGCGTCGCGAGGCCCGCGCCGATCATGGATAGCACGACGCACAAAACGATGCGCACGGGCTGGGGCGCAATGTTCGGAGCAAGCTGGTCGATGGCGACGGCACCCGCCAGCAGGGCCAACGAGGTACGGATCCATGCAAGGAAAGTCCGCTCATTTGCGAGGGAGAATCTGTAGTCCGGGGTCTTCCCGGTTTTCCGCCACGCGGGTTCACGCATCACTGCCTCCTGGTTCACGAGCCACCGTATCAGCGGCGATGTGAAGACCGACGAAGCAGCCACGGTAAATTACCACTATGAGTGCTGAACCGTCCCCCTCCGCCGTGCCATCCTTCGAATCGCGGGTCCACGGCTGCCTGCTGGGCGGTGCCTTGGGCGATTCGCTCGGCTACGCCGTCGAGTTCGACGACGTAGCCACCATCCGATCCCGCTTCGGCCCCGCGGGCCTCAGCTCTTTCGGCCAGCTCGACGGCGGCAGCCACTTCTCAGACGACACCCAGATGACGCTGTACACCGTCGACGGACTCGTGGAAGCCCTCGAGTGGGCCAACGACGGCGTAGCGGCGGATGAAACAGCATGTCTCTGGCTGGCTTACCTGCGATGGCTCGCGACCCAGGGCGTCGCGTTGCCGTCGTCGGCCCCCGTTCCCCAACCGCGTTGGATCGACAGCCAGGAGGTGCTCCGGCACCGCAGGCATCCGGGCAAGGCGTGCCTGAGCGGACTCGCCACGGGCCAGATGGGGACCAAGTTCCGGCCCGTCAATCCGGAATCGAAGGGATGCGGCACGGTGATGCGGTCCGCTCCCTTTGGCTTGGTCCCGCATATTTCCGAAGCCACGGTCTACAAACTGAGCACCGATGCCGCGTGTTTGACCCACGGGCACCCTTCGGCGCGGCAAAGCGCGGGTGCCTTCAGCGTGCTGGTGCACCAACTGACCGCGGGCTCGGATGTACGGACTGCGGCCGAGCACGCCTTGAGCGTGGTGTCAGCGCTGCCGGATCCAGCTCCCGAGCTCCTGGAGCGCCTCCGCCAGGCGCTGGAACTTTCTTTCTCCGGCACGCTGCTCAGCCCGGAAGAACTCACGGCGCAACTGGGCGAAGGCTGGGTCGCGGAGGAGGCACTCGCCGTCGGGCTCTATGCCGTGCTGGCAACCACCGCGGCAGCGAAGAGACAGCGTGATCCGTCCGACCATTTCCGCCAGGCCATTGCGGTGGCGCTGAACCACAGCGGTGACAGTGACTCCACCGCTTCGATCGCGGGCAATATCCTCGGGGCCCTCCATGGGGAAGAGGCCCTGCCCCCGGAGTGGCTTGAGGCCCTCGAAGCTCCCGACGTCATCCGCGGGATGGCGCAGCGGCTGATCGCAGTCACGGTCGGCTAGGAAGCAGCAGGTTCAAAGCCTGCGAAGCTCGATGTTGTTGCACGCTTCGCACACGTCCTCAGGGATGAGTCCGTGCCTCTGCAGGAACCCGAAAATGGCGCAGCCAAGGCAGAATCCGACAAACGATTCGAGGGACGCAGCGACGATCAGCAAGGCGAGCAGGATCCAGGCACCTACGGCGAAACCGGCGAAGAACAGGACCGCGGCCGCCGTGCTGAGCGCCGCGCCGATTCCCTGTGCGAAACGCTTGGGCGGGCCCGGGACAAGTTTGGCGGGACCCACCCTGGGTGCCAGGACCTTGACAGACAGCAAGGCGAACGGCGAGATCCTCGGCCCGAACAACACCCGCAGCCAGAAGCCGACGGCGATCAGCACGAGTCCCCAGCCGAGGCCGCTCACGAGGGTGGCCACTGCCGCAAGAACCACCAGGCCGGCCGTGATCCTCGCGGCGTACTCATTGACGGGGTTGGGGAAAGCGAAGACGGCGCGCCATCCAGTGGCTGACGGAGCCGGCGTTCCTGCGGTGAGCCGTGCAGTGGCTGCCTGTTTTCCCTGAGTCATGGCTCAAGGCTAGGAGCGCCGCGACACAACGGGAAGCTTTGTTGCTCCGTGTGAACGTTGCCCCCGCTAGCGTCCGCCGACCATCTGCAGGAACTCCCCTTCGGACAGGACCTCGATCTGCTGGCCGCGGCTGTGCAACTCCAAGACCCGCTTGGCCTTGCCGGTGAGGCGGCCGTTCCGGAGATCGCCGGCAACGAAGCCGTCGCCCACCACCAGGACCGTGGTCCTTCCGGTCACGCGGCTCTCTGGACGCGCGCCCAACTCGGCCGTCCGCTGTTTCGCTTCCGGCCGGGCAATGGCAAGCTCACCGGTGAAGACGACAGTCTGCCCGAACAGGGGGTGGCCCGGTTCGGCCGCAGGGTTGGGGGCCGGGTTGGTGCCCTCTTCCGGCCAATTACTCCAGGCGCGTCCAAGCTGGCCGGCGCCATTCCCGACGCCGGTTCGCCCGGCGACAGCACTGCCCCCTCCTCCGACGCCCGCGAGCGCGGCCATCGTTTGCTTGGACAGTCCGTCTCCGGGCTGGAAGGCCTGCTGTTTGGGTATGGCCAGGCCAAGGGACAAGTAGAGCTCGGCGATGCTGTTGGCGTTGTTCCGGTGTGCGATGTCCACCAAAATTCCGGCGCACGCCCGTGCGTCCTCCGCGGCGTCGTGATGGTTCACGAGGGGCACGCCAGCCTCCTCCGCGGCGTAGGGCAAGGAATTGGATACCAAGGAGTAGCAGCGCCGGGACATCATCACCGTGCAGACGTACTCGTAGCCGGGGCCGGGCAGGCCGGAAACTTCGAGTCCGGAGCGGATCACCCCCAGATCGAACGCAGCATTGTGGGCGGCAAGGATATCTCCGCCGATGAACGCCCCTATTTCAGGGAAGAGTTCGCCAAAGCGTGGAGCACCGGCGACGTCCTCGGCGCGAATGCCGTGGATCCGGGTGTTGTGGTACTCGAAGTGGTCGTGGTTTTCCGGCGGCCGCATGAGCCAGGAGGCTTCCTCCACCACGACTCCGCCGCGGACCTTGCTCAGCCCGACCGAGCACGGAGAACCCCTGAAGCCATTCGCAGTTTCAAAGTCGATCGCCGTAAAGTCCAATGCCACTGGTCAAGGTTACAGGTGGATATGGCTTCCTATAGCGGTGGTGATGGCCGCCACTTGCTACGAATCGTCGTTCAGACCTCGTCCGCGGTCTCCTGCAGCTTGGTCAGCGCCTTCTTGGTTGTCCTTTGGGTCAGGACATGGATGACCGCCCCTACCGCACCCCCGGCGAAGGCGAACAGCACTACGCCCGGCAAGGAGTCCTCCAGATTGGTCGCATCCTTTGGTGCGGGCTTCCCGGTGGACTTACTCCAGATGGCCTCCAGGGCCTTGTTCGCCGCAACTCCGGCGCCCATGCCCACGACCAGGCCAAGTAGTTTGATCAAGATGTTCATCTCGCTCCTCCGATTGTGGCTGGCCCTGTGGTCCAGTGCCAGCCGCCTGCGCCCTAGATTATCAGCAGGCTTATCTTCTCTTCCCGACGAGGGTCGCGCCCGCAATGTCTGGCGCAGCACGGGTGGGACCTACCGAGTCCCCTTGGGTTTCGTCTCCCGGGGACCGGCAGGGTAACCGCCGCGGCGGCTGGCCAGGATGATTGCGAGCGCTGCCGCCGTCGGGACGGCTGCAGCCAGTGGCACCCACAGTGCGCCGACAGTAGTCAAGGCCAGGGCGCCATAACCGGCGCCGACGGCGATGCCGAGTTGAATGGTCACCACGGTCAAGCCGTTCGCGGCGTCCCTGTGCTCTCCGCCGGCGCGGAGGATTGCTGCCTGGTTGTAGATGCCGATGGCCCCAAAGGCGCTTCCCCACATGGTGACCAGGACGAGTTCGCCCACCCATGTGCCACCAAGTAGCGGCAAGAGGCCGAAGGCCACCACGAGCAGGGCGACCGCGCAAAGCAGGGAACGCCGCGGATGGGAATCGGCGGTGAGACCGGCGATCCAGATCCCCACGAGGCTAGCCGCCCCCACGACGGACAGCGAAATGCTCGTGAAGGCATCCGGCAGTCCGGAGACGTGGAGGAACGGCGCGATGTAGGTGAACAGGGTGAAATGGCCCAAAAGCAAGAGCGGCCAGGCTGTGGCCACGGCGATCACGCCGGGCAGCTTCAGGGCTCCACGGAGGGTCGGCGTCGTATGGCCGTCCTCGTCGGGGGCTGCGGGGAGCACCCAAACGGCGAACAAGGCGAGAACCGCACCGACTCCGGCCAGGATAAGGAAGGAACCGCGCCAAGTGAGCACCGAGCCCATGAGTGTGCCGATCGGAGCGCCGACCGCCAGCGCGATGCTGTTACCGCTGAAGACCATGGCCATGGCTTTTCCGACAGAGTGCGCGGGGACGATCCTGGCAACGTAAGGGGCCATGCTTGACCACAGCATCCCGTGGGCGACGCCCCCGAGGAGCCTCGCCGCAACTGCCAATCCCAGGCTCGGGCTGGACGCCAACAGTACGTTGCTGAGTGCGAACGCGAGCACGGTGCCGATCAACAACGCCTTTCGGGGAACTCGTCCGCCGAGCAGTCTGGACAAGGGAAGCGCTGTGAAGACGATGACGGCCGCATAGGCGGCAGTCAGGGAACCTACGGCCGATTCGTCCACTCCCAGGTCCCGGCTGATCTGGGGCAGCAGTCCGGACGGCAGGAGCTCGGTGGTGACGGCAGTGAAGCCTGCTGCGGCGAGGATCAAAAGGCTTCCCCACGGGAACACCGGGGCTGACCCAGCAGCGACCGTCGCCGGTGTCCTGGATATGGCTACATCTCGCTTCAAAAGTTCTTCCTCGTCATTCACGTGCAGTTAGCTGCGCATGCAGAAGTCTTCATGTCTTCTGCCCACCTCCACCACGCTACGCACGTCGGGCGACTGGAGGCAGGGTCTACCAGACACCCCCAACGGAGGTCCCAAGGGCCCGACGGCGGTTGTCCCGTACCCTTGAAGGGTGACCCTTTCTGCGATGAACGACTTTGCCGTATCCGCTTTGGTGGGTGCAGGACCGGTGCAGCCGCATATGTCCGCGCTCCTCCCCGACTGGTTGAACCCCCAGATCTTCCTGGCCGACCCCGCCTTGGCGCCATGGGTAGTCCTGCTCGTGTGCGGCATCGTGTTCGCCGAGACGGGACTCCTGGTGGGCTTCTTCCTGCCGGGTGACTCGATGCTCTTCACCGCGGGGCTCCTCGTCGCCACGGACACCATCAAGTTCAATATCTGGGCACTCGCCGCCCTCATCGTCGTGTCAGCGATCATCGGCAACCAGAGCGGCTACCTCATCGGTTCCAAAGCCGGACCCGCCATCTTCAACAAACCTGATTCCAAGCTGTTCAAGCGGGAGAACGTCGAGAGCGCGCACGCCTTCTTCGAAAAGCACGGCGGCAAGGCCCTGATCCTGGCCCGCTTCGTTCCGATCATCCGCACTTTCGTCCCGGTGATTGTCGGCGTCGCGCAGATGGACAAGCGCAAGTTCTTCATTTTCAACGTCATCGGGGCGGTGCTCTGGGGCGGTGGCGTCACGCTGCTCGGCTACCTTCTCGGCGACAAGGTTCCGTGGGTCCGGGACAACCTCGACATCATCTTCGTGGTCATCGTGCTGCTCTCCGTGGTTCCCGTGGCCATCGAGGTCATCCGCGGCTTGCTCGCCAAGCGCAAGGCCACTGCCCGCGGAGCGGAACCCGCCGAAGAATTCGGGGACCGAAGCGAAGCCGGAAAGCACGGCGAGCGCTAAGCGCACTGGCTTAAAGAAAGAGGCACCCCGCAGTTCGTTTGCGGGGTGCCTCTGGCGTTAATGCTTGCCCGGAGTCTTAGCGCAGGGCGTCCACAATGGCCGGTAGCAGCGCCCGGAACGCCTTGCCGCGGTGGCTGATGGCGTTCTTCTCCTCGGCACTCAGCTCCGCGCAACTGCGGTCCAGCCCCTGCGGCTGGAGCACGGGATCGTACCCGAATCCACCGGCGCCGCGGGGTACACGCAAGAGAGTGCCTTCCAGCTGGCCGTACTCGACCACCTCGCGTGCCCCGCCGTCGACGGCGGCCGGTACAGCGAGTGCTGCCGCGCAGACAAACGCGGCTCCCCGGTGTGCGTCGGGAACGTCCGAGAGTTGCGCCAGCAAGAGCTGGAGGTTAGCGGCGTCGTCACCGTGCCGCCCGGACCAGCGGGCCGAGAAGATGCCCGGAGCTCCACCCAGGACGTCCACGGCCAGGCCGGAGTCATCGGCAATCGCCACCATTCCCGTGGCTTCAGCCACGGCCCGTGCTTTGAGCAGGGAGTTCTCTGCAAACGTCACGCCGGTCTCGGCAACATCGGGAGCGCCGGCCGCGGCCGCGTCAATCACCTGGGTATCGACGTCGAGTCCTGGCACTTGCCCCCTGAGCAGTTCCCTGAGTTCGCGCAGTTTTCCCTTGTTGTGGGTGGCGAGGACTAGCCGCGGCGTGGTGTCGATGCTCACGGGGCCTCGGCCAGGGTCTCGCGCTGGATTGCTGCCAACTCCCCCGTGCCGATGAGGGCAAGATCCAGCAAGGCATTCAGTTCATCGCGGTCGAAGGGGGCTCCCTCGGCGGTGCCCTGGACTTCCACGAACTTGCCGGAGCCCGTGACCACGACGTTCATGTCGGTTTCGGCGCGCACGTCCTCGACGTAGGGCAGGTCCAGCATCGGGATACCGTCGATGATTCCCACGGAAACGGCAGCAATCGTGTCGATCAGCGGCTGCGCATTCTTTGCGATCATCTTGTTCTCGCGGGCGAAGCGGATCGCTTCGGCGAGTGCCACGTAGGCGCCGGTGATGGCGGCGGTGCGGGTGCCGCCGTCGGCCTGCAGGACATCGCAGTCCAGCACGATCGTGTTCTCGCCCAGGGCCTTGGTGTCAATGATGGAACGCAATGAGCGGCCGATCAGGCGCGAAATTTCGTGGGTGCGTCCGCCGATCCTGCCTTTGACGGACTCACGGTCGGAACGGGTGTTCGTGGCCCGCGGCAGCATCGCGTACTCGGCCGTGACCCAGCCGCGGCCTTCGCCTTTGAGCCAGCGCGGGACGCCCTCGGTCAGGGAAGCCGTGCACAGCACCCGGGTGTTGCCGAATTCGATCAGGGCCGAACCTTCGGCCTGCTTGGACCAGCCGCGGGTGATGCTGATGGGACGGAGTTGATCGGGCGTACGGCCGTCGGCACGGATGACGGGGGCAGATGTGGCTTCGGAAGTCATACTGCAAGCTTAGCGATCTCCCGGCCTCCGCTGGACTGCACGGTCGGTCTGGGCAGCCGGACTCCGGGGTCAGACGGTGTAGTGGACTCCGGCCACCGCGACGGCGACATCGCCGGCGAACTCGGGCCGCGCCTCGGCCATGACTTTAGTCTGCGATGTCCAGACCGGGATGTGCGTCAGCAGGAGGCGTCGGGCTCCGGCGGCTGTCGCTGCCTGCCCCGCGCGCTTGCCGGTCAAGTGCACATCCTTGATGTCGTCGTCGCGCCCTTCTTCGAAGGCAGCCTCGCACAGGAAGAGATCGGCGTCGCGGGCGGCATCCTCAAGGCCCTGGCACGAGTCGGTGTCTCCCGAGTACGTGAGGACCCTGCTCACAGCCTTGCCGTCCTTGCCCGGCTCGGTGACCTCGACGCGCAAGGCGTAGGCCTCTTCCACCGGGTGGTTCACGGCATACGGTGTCACGGTGAACGGTCCTAGCTGCACGGATTGGCGTTCGCTCCAGTTGCTGAAGTCGAATTCCTCGTGCATTCCGGGGTCCAGCTCAAGCCCGTAGGCGGTGGCCATCCGGTCGGCTGTCGCGGCGGGACCCCAGACGGGGATCCTGTCCCGTCCCCAGCCGCCCGGCTTCCATCGGACGGCCACGTGCAGTCCGCAGAGGTCCATGCAATGGTCCGGGTGCAGGTGGGTCAGGAAGATGGCGTCGATATCTTCGAGGTCCGTGTAGCGCTGGATGGCCCCGAGGGCACCGCTGCCGAGGTCCATGACGATCTTCCACTGGCGTTCACCGTCGTGCGCGGTCAGCAGATAGCACGACGCCGGAGAGCCGGGACCGGGGAAGGAACCCGTGCAGCCAACGATGGTCAGTTTCACTGGATGCGGCCCCCGCGGGCCGCGCCGAATTCGTTCACGCTGAACGCTGCAGGGTCGACGAAATTGGACGTCCTCGCATGATGTCCGCCGGCGCGGGCGGCCTCCAACATTTCCGGGGTGATGCGGGCGAGGCTTCCGGTCGGGTATTGGGCGGCCACATGGTCCACGTGCCTTACGGACAGGACCTCCGGGCCGAGGAAACGGCGCGCCAGGGTTTCGAACTGGACAGCGTCGCCGGTGGCCATGAAGTCGTGCCGCGGCAAGCCGGGATCGGTCCGCTGGATCCCGTGGGTGGCCAAGGCGCGGTAAACGTCTTTGGCGGTTTCCTCGGCGCTCGACACAAGGGTGACGTCTTCCCCCATGACGAAGGAAATCACGCCGGTGAGCAAGGGATAGTGCGTGCAACCCAGGACCACAGTGTCCACACCGGCATCCCTGAGCGGTTCCAGGTATTCGTGGGCCGCGGCCAGCAGCTCGGGACCGGTGGTGATGCCGGCTTCCACGAAACTCACGAATTCCGGACAGGCCACCGAGGTGATGCTCAGGTCCGGGGCAGCGGCGAAGGTGTCCTCGTAAGCGCGGGAACCCACCGTGGCTGACGTCCCGATCACGCCGATCCGGCCGGACCTCGTCGCGGACACCGCGCGCCGGACTGCGGGTTGGATGACCTCGATGACGGGAATCCCGTAGCGGGCCGTGTAGCGTTCACGGGCATCGCGCAAGACCGCGGCCGAAGCTGAGTTGCAGGCGATGGTCAAGAGCTTGACGCCGGAGTCCACGAGCTCGTCCATGACGCCGAGGGCATTGGCCCGGACTTCGGCGATGGGCAGCGGCCCGTAAGGTCCGTTGGCAGTGTCTCCCACGTAGATGATCGATTCATGGGGCAACTGGTCGATGATGGACCGTGCGACGGTGAGTCCGCCGACTCCGGAATCGAAGACACCGATGGGGCGTGATCCCAGCAACGGGTTGGGTGCTGTGCTGTTCAGTGTTTCCGGCTTGCGCTGGGACTCCAACGCCGCTGCGGCGCTCTCCCCATCCGATACCGCGTCCGATGCTGAGTTCATGATTCTTAGAGAATAAGCCAAGGCATGTGCTGCAGCCACGACATGTGGCGGGGGCCTCGTGTCTGTTTTGTCACACGGCCGGCCACAAGCCCCTTCAGGGCTTCCGGTCCATCGAGGCCATCATGGCCTGGACCAACGATTCCTGGAGCCAGGTGGTGAAGTTGTAGACGAGCGCCAGGTAGCTCTCTACGTCTTCGGCCTGGGACCAGTCCTGCATGGCGTGGACATGGTCGGCATCCGCCTCGTCGCGGATATCGAGGCGCTCGGCCAGCACCAAACGAACATCGTTGAGGGCCATGGACCAGAGCTTCGCCTCCTCCGGGGTGAGGACGAGCTCGTTGCGGTCCAGGCCCATCGCGGCGGCCCGAAGGGCGCCGATTTTTCCTTCCCGCAGCGAGCGCTCGGTGAGCTGACGGAACTCGAGGGACGCGGCGTCGTCGTTCTTCATGACGTTCGGCAAGAGCCGCAAAAGGGCGCGATCGGACGGTTCCTTGACGTTCATGTCCAGGCCGATCATGGCCGTCAGGGGATCTTCGTTGCTGGACAGCTCCGGTTCGAGCATTGAAATGACATCATCCAGGAGTCCGCGCAGGAGTTCGCGCTCGGCGGGCTCAAGGTAGCCGGTGATGCCCTTGAGTCCGTACTTGAAAGCCTTAGCCACGTGCGCCACCCTTCCGTCCCCGGCCGTCGCCGCTGCTGCTTGCCTTTTCAACCGTTGCCCACAAACCATAGCCGTGCATGGCAACCGCGTGCTGCTCCACTTGTTCCTTGCCTCCGTGCGCCACGATGGAACGGCCCTTCTTGTGGACCTCGAGCATGAGTTTGTTGGATTTGGCCTCGGAATAGCCGAAATAGCTCTGGAACACGTAACTCACATAGCTCATCAGGTTGACGGGATCGTTCCACACCACCAGGTTCCAAGGGATGTCGGCAGCGCTGAGGACGTCGGTGGACGACTGCTCCGAGAGGTCCGTCCGTTCTTTCCCCTTTAAGCCTGCGTCTGTCACTGTGCAGGTGGCTGTATAGGTGCCGGGGGCTGTGCCGGGGCCGACGGTAGTGGTCATCTGTCCATTCTAATGGTGATGGATGGGCGAACTAATGGCGGTTGAGCGAAGCACCCACAGCGGCGAGACCTGGGAGCCGCTGGGGACTAGAGTGAATTTCGTGAGTAGATCCGTCGCCTGGGACCACCCCCGCACGTCGTTGTACACCGATCACTATGAGCTGACCATGCTGGAAGCTGCCCTCCATTCGGGCGCGGCGCACCGGCGCTCCGTCTTCGAGGCCTTCGCGCGCCGCCTGCCCGACGGCCGCCGCTACGGAATCGTCGCCGGCACCGGCCGGCTGCTTGAGGGAATCAAGGACTTCCGATTCGGAGACGCCGAGCTCGCGTTTCTCGATCAACACAAAGTAGTTGACAGGCAGACACTGGACTTCCTCGCCGACTACAGGTTTTCCGGCGACATCTGGGGCTATCCGGAGGGCGAGGCCTACTTCCCCGGCTCCCCCATCTTGATCGTCGAATCCACGTTCGCGGAAGCATGCATCCTGGAAACATACATCTTGTCCGTGCTCAACCATGACACCGCGATCGCTTCGGCTGCCTCCCGGATGACCAGCGCGGCCGGCAACCGGCCGTGCATCGAGATGGGCTCCCGGCGCACCCAGGAGGAATCCGCGACGGCGGCAGCCCGTGCCGCGGTCATCGCCGGTTTCGGCAGCACGTCCAACCTTGAGGCCGGCCGGCGCTATGGCATCAAGACCGTGGGCACGGCCGCCCACTCGTTCACGCTCCTGCACGATACCGAGCGCGAGGCCTTCGAAGCCCAGATCGCCGCCTTCGGGCCGGGCACGACGCTGCTGGTGGACACGTACGACGTCGAGGCCGGGGTACGCACCGCGGTGGAACTCGCGGGTGACAAGCTCGGGGCAGTCCGCCTCGACTCCGGAGACCTCGTGGCCCAGGCCCAGTGGGTTCGAGAGCTGCTGGACAACCTTGGCAACACCAACACCCGGATCGTCGTCACCTCGGATCTCGATGAATATGCCATCGCGGCACTGCAATCGGCGCCCGTGGATGTCTACGGCGTAGGCACCTCCCTGGTCACAGGATCGGGAGCCCCGACGGCCAGCATGGTCTACAAGCTCGTCAGCCGGACCAACGATGCCGGGGAATTCGTTCCGGTGGCCAAGGTAGCCAAAAACAAGGCCAGCGTGGGCGGCCGCAAATACGCCCTGCGCAAACTCAACGAACTCGGCATCGCCACCCAGGAGATCGTGGGCATCGGACACCGGCCGGAGGACGACGGCAACGACCGCCCGCTGCTCCAGCAGTTCATCAAGAACGGCGAACTGCTCCCGGGATGGACGGGACACGAGGGCGTCGTCCGGGCACAGGAACGCCACGCTGCCAGCATGGCCGAACTCCCCCCGGTAGTCCGGCGGCTGCAGCGCGGCGAGCCGGCAATCCCCACCGTCTATGAGGAGGACTGAATGTCCCGTGCCCTGATTATCGTGGACGTCCAGAACGATTTCTGCGAGGGCGGGTCCCTCGCGGTGGAAGGTGGCGCCGCCACGGCTGCCGCCATCAGCGAATACCTTGACGAGAACCACCAGCACTTCGACCACGTCGTGGCCACGCAGGACTGGCACGTAGACCCGGGCAGCCATTTCTCGGAAACACCGGACCTTGTGGACACTTGGCCCCCGCATTGCCGCGCAGGGAGCAAGGGCGCCGAACTCCACCCGGATCTCGACGCCGAGTACATCCAAGCTTACTTCCGCAAGGGACAATACACCGCGGCCTACTCAGGCTTCGAAGGAGTCCTCGCTCCCGAAGACGAAGTGCCCATGGGCGAACTAGCGCCCGGCGCCGACCCCTCCGTCGAGCTGGACGAGGACGCCCTCGGGCTCGATGACTGGCTGCAGAGCCACGGAGTGGAGGAAGTGGTCGTGGTAGGTATCGCCACGGACTACTGCGTCAGGGCCACGGCACTGGACGCCGTGCAGGCGGGCTACTCCGTGACAGTGATCGGTGAACTCACCGCCGGAATCGCCGAGGATCTCGACGAAACCTACGCGGAACTGGAAGAAAACGGCGTCGAACTGGGGCAGCGCTAAGGGGTAGGGCCCGGCCAAGCAGTCCTACTTCCGTCCGATGAACCAATCCTGGAGCTTGCGCAGCCGTGACTGCAACTGCTCCTCGTTCGCCTGCGCGACTGCCGGTCCGCCGCACACCTCGCGCAACTTGTTGTGGACGACGCCGTGCGGGGTACCGGTGCGGGCCGACCAGGCCGCGACGTTTTTTGCGAGCTCATTGCGCAGGTCCATCAACATCCGGTGGTCCGGAACCGCGGGTGACGCGGCGGCAGCCAACGGAGATTGGCGCTTCTTCCTCGACTGCTGATCATGCTGCCGCTGCCGGAGCAACGTTCCCACTTGTTCAGCGTCGAGCAGCCCGGGGATCCCGAGGAAATCAAGTTCATCCTCGGAGCCGATATCGGCTCCCGTGCCGAACTCGCCGCCGTCGAACAGCACCCTGTCAAAGGATGCCTGCGAATCGAGGGCCTCGAATTTGCCCTTCTCGAGGGAGTCCGAGGCCTTCTCTTCGCGGTTGGCCTCGGCCATCAGGTTCTCTTCGGGGTTGAAGAGGCCGTCCGGATCTTCCTTCTCGGGCCGGTCCAGGGCGTGGTCCCGCTCGGCTTCCATGGAGTTGGCCAAGGCCATGAGGGGCGGAACCGACGGCAGGAAGACCGAGGCCGTTTCCCCGCGTTTGCGGGCACGGACGAAGCGGCCCACAGCTTGGGCGAAGAACAGGGGCGTCGAGGTGGACGTCGCGTAGACGCCGACCGAAAGCCTGGGGACGTCGACGCCCTCAGACACCATCCGGACAGCCACCATCCAGCGCTTGTCGCTGGCGGTGAACTCCTCGATCTTGTGCGAAGCCTTGGAATCATCGGACAGGATCACCGTGGGCGACTGACCTGTGATTTTCTTGAGCTGACCTGCATAGGCGCGGGCGTCGTCGTGATCCGTGGCAATGACGAGGCCGCCGGCGTCGGGCACGGTACGGCGCACCTCGCCGAGGCGCTTGTCGGCGGCAGCAAGAACCGCGGGGATCCATTCGCCGCCGGGGTTCAGCGCGGTCCGCCATGCCTGGGAGGTGATGTCCTTGGTGACGGCGGCCTCGCCGAGCGATGCCGCCATTTCATCTCCCCCGCTGGTACGCCAACGCATCTGGCCCGAATACGCCATGAACAGCACGGGACGGACAACGTGGTCCCTCAAGGCATTGCCGTAACCATAGGTGTAATCCGCCTTCGAGCGGCGGATGCCATCGCGGTCTTCGGCGTATTCCACGAAAGGGATGGGTGAGGTATCGGAACGGAAAGGCGTGCCTGTGAGCGCCAAGCGTCGCGCGGCAGGATCGAAGGCCTCGCGCAATCCGTCGCCCCAGGACAACGCTTCGCCACCGTGGTGGATTTCATCGAGGATGACCAGCGTGCGGGCGGCCTCGGTCTTGGCCCTGTGGAGCATGGGCTTGCTCGCCACCTGCGCATAGGTGACCGCGACGCCGACGAAGCCCCTGCCGTGCTGGCCGTCGGAATTCTTGAAGTTCGGATCGATAGCAATGCCCACCTTGGCCGCGGCGTCCGCCCACTGCCGTTTCAGGTGGTCAGTGGGAGCGACGATCGTCACGCGGTTCACGGTTCCACTCTCAAGGAGTATTGAGGCAATCCGCAGGGCGAAGGTTGTCTTACCTGCTCCCGGCGTTGCCACGGCGAGAAAATCGCGCGGGCTCGCGTTGAGGTACAAGTCCAGCGCTTCCTGCTGCCAGGCGCGCAGCTTCGGGGCGGTTCCCCAGGCTGCGCGTTCCGGATATGCCGGAGGCAGCGCGGGGCCGCCGAAGAGTGTTTCAGTCACGCGGATTCCCCCCGACCAGCAACGATTCCAAGCAAGTCCGCTGCGGCCAGCGAAACCCAAATAACCACAAAAAACACCAATCTGTTCCGGACGCGCCGAATCACGCAGGGCAGCAAACAGGCAGGAGGAAGCGCTCCCCCGCCTACTACCAGGAAATACCCGACTACTTGGGCTTACTCGCTACTCGGAGCCGCCCGGGCCGCCTTTGTCTCCGCCGTCGTTACCGGGGCGAAGTCCTTCATAGATTTCTTTGCACTCGGGGCAGACCGGGAACTTCTGCGGGTCCCGGCCAGGGGTCCACACTTTGCCGCACAGGGCAATCACGGGTTCGCCTGTCAGGGCGGACTCCATGATCTTTTCCTTGCGGACATAGTGCGAGAAACGCTCCCGGTCACCGGGTTCCACTTCCTGGCGCACTTCCTCGCGCTCAATGGTTGCAGTGGAAGTTCCGGCTCCGGAAAGCTCGCGCATGGGATCGTTTTCGAATGGGTCCGGAGGCAGCGTCGTCATGCCATCCATCTTAGCCGCTGATGCTTCGCGATCAGATGCACTGTGTCAGATGCTCTGCCATTTCGGCTTGTTGTCATAGGTGTGGCGATAGTAATCGGCGAGCTTGAGCGAGGAAGCCGCAGCCTCATCGATCAGGATGGTAGCGTGCTGGTGCATTTGCAACACCGATGCCGCGCAGATGGCCGCCACCGGCCCCTCGACAAAGTCCCTGACGGTCTGGGCTTTCTGCGCCCCCGTGGCAATCAGGACAACGTGCCGGGCGTCCATGATGGTTCCCAAGCCCTGCGTGACCACGTGGTGGGGAACGTCGTCGATACTCTTGAAGAAGCGCGCGTTGTCCTTGCGGGTCTGCTCGATCAGCGTCTTGATCCGGGTCCGCGAAGCGAGCGAGGAACCGGGCTCATTGAATCCAATATGGCCGTCCGTGCCCACGCCAAGGATCTGCAGGTCAACGCCACCGAGTGCCCGCATGGAGTCCTCGTACGCCTCGCAGGCTGCGGGAAGGTCGGCCGCAGTACCGTCCGGGCTGTGCACGTTGGCGGGGTCGATATTGACCCGGTCCGTGAATTCACGGCGGATGACTTCACGGTACGACTCCGGATGCCCGGGTTCGAGCCCGACGTATTCATCAAGGGCGAAGGCGTGTGCCTGGCTGAAGTCGAGACCCTTTTCCTGGTGGCGGCGCGCCAGTTCGTCATAGACAGGGAGCGGAGAGGACCCTGTGGCCAGGCCCAGGACGGCGTTCGGCTTTCGGCGGAGCAGTGCCTCGATGGCATCCGCGGCAAGCGCCCCGATCTGTTTGCTTCCCGGAAGGATGACAACTTCCATCGTCCACGACCTTTCTAGCTGTGTTTCCCGGATGAACTGATTCAAACTCGAGGTTATCCCATGTCCCATAACTTGTCATTGTTGGTCATGGAATCAACGGTTGACGCTCAATTGTGCGAAGAGCTCGGGCCCGCGCCGGTCAAGCCAACGTCCGCCGATCCGGACTCCCGACACGAACAATGCCACCCCAAGAACCGTACCAATTGCCAGATTGATCCATCCCCACAGCGGATCGCCCGTGACCGACTGGACAATCACGAGGACAAGTTCCGGAAGGACCAGGAGGAACAGCACCGCCATTCCCCCGAACTGGACCGCCAGTGTCTGGGCAACGTTTCCCGGCGGCTTCTTGAACGGACTGTCCCCGGGCAACGGCACAGTGGACGTGTACCGCGCCGACACGACGGAGGCCAAGCCCAGGCCCGTGAACAGCACGCCCAGGGAAAGCCCCAGGACACCTGGCAACCAGCCCCACTCGCGGGTCAGGAAAAAGGGCCCGACGGCGAAGATCAACACCACCGGGAGGGCGAATGCCAGGCAGGCCAAGGCCCGGCCGAGCCGGTCATGAATGCCGCGGACCCCGGTGGCCAGATGCAAGGCAAATGCGGTGTTGTCGTAGGAGACATCCGCGGCGATGGACCATGCGAGGACAAAGGCAGACATTGGTCCCAGAATCACCAGCATGGAGTAGCTTCCGGACTGCCCGGACTGGAACAGGAAAATCACGGGCAACAACGGGACCACCATCAGCGAGGCTGCGTAGCGCGGATCACGGATCCAGTAGCTGAGGGAGCGTGCGGCAACGGCACCGGTGGGAGTTGCCGGCAGCAGTCCGAACAAGCCAAGCTTCCCGCCGCGTTTCCTTGATCCACCGGAATATGGCGGAGTGACCAGTGCCCGCTTGAGCAAGGCATTCCAGGCGGCAAACAACACGAGGAGAGTGGCGAGGGCGATCAATGCCTTCAGGCCGGCGGCGGCAAAATCTCCGGACGCCAGATCCCCGCCAAGCGACCAGGAAGCTCCGAGTGGAGTCCAGGAGACCGTCCGGGCAAGTTCCGGGAGGTAGCCCGTGGAACCGGACACTCCCCTGAAGACGCCGGCCACGATCGGTCCCATCAGCACGAGTGGCACAAAGACCACAATGCTGCTCGCATCTTTGAAACGGCGGGAGGCAGCGAGGCTTGCAGTCGCCGTCGTGATGACTTTCGACAAGACCACGCAGCTCAGCACGCCCAGCACGGCACCCAGAAGGGCGCCGAGCACCGCCGGCACGCTGCGCCACCATGTCGCCGCGGTGAATAATGCCACAATCGTCGTGGACAAGCCCGGCAATCCGATGAATCCGGCGAGGGCAAGCCCGGTCAGCAGCTGGCGCATCGGGATCGCCGACGTCGTGAAGCGGGAAGGGTCAAGCGTCATGTCAGCGGCCGAGGCCATCAGGGGCACGATCGCCCAGGCCAGGATCGCGGCGGCGCCACCGAGGACGACGGCGGTGTGGGCCGTCTCGGCGTCGGCCCAGCGCAGGGCGACGAGCGTCACCACGAGGGTCGCGACGACTCCCAGCGCATAGAGCCCGCCGATCGCGATGCCCACAAGCTGGCCCGGGCTGCGCCGGAAGCCGTTCCGCAGGAGCCGCCACTTCAGGCTCAGAAGGTGCGCAACCATTCCAGGCCCCCTGTCTGGTTTCCGCCGCCCACGAGCTGCACAAACCGGTCCTCGAGCGTGACACCGTCACGGACCTCGTCGACGGTTCCGGCGGCGAGGACCCTGCCGGCAGCCACGACGGCTACGTGGTCGCACATGCGCTGCACAAGGTCCATGACGTGGCTCGAGACGATGACCGTCCCTCCCGAGGCCACATAGTTGTCAAGAATTCCCCTGATGTTGGCTGCCGACACGGGATCCACGGACTCAAAGGGCTCGTCCAGCACGAGCAGCCTGGGCGCATGGATGAGCGCCGACGCGAGGGCAATCTTCTTTGTCATGCCGGCGGAGTAGTCAACCACGAGGGTGCCGGCGTCGCCGCTGAGATCCAGCGCGGCCATCAACTCTCCCACCCTTTGGGCAACGACGTCCCGGTCCATGCCACGGAGCAAGCCGGCGTAGGTGACCAGCTGTTCACCCGTCAAGCGGTCGAAGAGACGGACGCCGTCGGGCAGTATCCCCATCAGTTTCTTGGCTTCGAGCGGCTTAGTCCACACATCCACGCCGTGGATGAAGGCCGTCCCGAAATCCGGCCGCAAGAGCCCGGTGGCCATGGACAACGTGGTCGTCTTGCCCGCCCCGTTGGGACCAACGACGCCGTAGAAGGAGCCGGCGGGGACATCGAGGCTGATGCCGTCGACGGCGATTTTGCCGCCGAAGCGTTTTGCCAGTCCGCGCAGGGCCAAGGCCGGCACCGGGAAGATAGGAGGGGAACCGGGAAGCTGGACAGTCATGCAGCCAGCCTAGCCCCGGTGACGGTTCCAGGAGTCGTCCCGGAGGGGGAACTACGGGGCCCCTTTTCCGGAGCAGCCTCATCCCAAAGGACTAGCTCTTAGAAGCTGTGCCGTGGAACTGCGCGCTGATACTGCGGAGCCCAATCCAAGGGAAAGCCGAGTTCAAAAGCCGCGCGAAGCCACCAGTGCGGATCGCGGAGGGCTGCCCGTGCCATGAATACGCCATCGGCTTGGCCCGTGGCCACCGTGTGTTCGGCCTGTCCTGAGGATGTCAGGAAGCCGACTGCACCGGTGGGAACCCCTGCTTCGCGCCGGATCTGTTCCGAGAATCCCGTCTGGTATCCAGGACCCGCCTTGATCCGCTGGTGGGCCACTGCGCCTCCGCTGGAGACGTCCACCAAGTCCACGCCGTGCTCGGCCGCCGCCCGCGCAAGGCGCACGGAGGCGTCAATGTCTACGCCACCCTCGGCCCAATCACTGGCGGATATCCGCAGCAGCAACGGCATCGAATCGGGGATGACCGCACGGACGGCGTCGATGACCTCAAGCATCAAGCGGTTTCGTGCGGCCTCGCTGCCTCCCCAGGAATCGTCGCGCTTGTTGATCAAGGGACTTTGGAATTCGTGCAGGAGGTAGCCATGCGCGCCGTGGATCTCCACCGTGTCGAACCCGGCGTCGACGGCCCGTGAGGCTGCCGCCGCGAAATCCGAAATCACGGCATAAATGTCCTCATCGCTCATTGCAAGCGGACTTGCAAGGCCGGCAAACGCCTCGTTACCCGGCCCCCGGGCCACCCACCCGCCGTCGGACTCCGCGACGGATCCGCTCTCTTCGGCGAACGGCCAGTAGGTGGAAGCCTTGCGGCCGGCGTGCGCCAGTTGGACGCCGATCTTGCCGCCCACGGCACTGTTGCGGTGGACGAAGTCCACAATCCGCTCCCAGGCGGCCGCCTGCTCGTCCGTGTACAGTCCAGCGTCGCGCGGACTGATCCGCCCCTCGGGGCTGACGGCCGCCGCTTCGGTGAGGATGAGCGCGGCGCCGCCCGTGGCAAACGCGCCAAGATGCACCAGGTGCCAATCGTTGGGTACGCCGCCCCCGCCGTCGGGCGAGCAGCTGTACTGGCACATCGGGGAAACCCAGCCACGATGCGGGACCGTCAAGGAGCGCAATTGAAGCGGGCTGAACAACGCCGGTTGCGTCATTAGAAGAGGACCCGCGCCAGACCTTGCCGGGCCTTGGCGACACGCTGGTCCGAAATGCCGACGACGTCGAACAGTTCCAGCAGGCGCACACGCGCCGCCTCACGCTCGGGACCGAAGTTGCGGCCAATGAACGCGATGATGCGGTTGAACGCGTCCTCGATGTGTCCACCCGAGATGTCGAGGTCGGCCACCGTGAGCTGTACTTCGATGTTGTCCGGCTCCTCCGCCGCCCGCTGACGCATGGCTCCGGCTTCCGTTGCCGTCAGGAGCTCGAGCCTGCCCATCAGTTCCACTTGGGCGAGTCCGGCCTTCGCCTCGGCATCAGCCGGTTTCTCAGCGAGCGCCTGGCGGTAGGCGGTGGCCGCAGCGGCGTAATCTCCGGCTTCAATGGCATCGAAGGCTGCCTGGTGCAGCGGAGGCAAAGGACGGGCTTCCGCACCCGCGGCGCCCGCGCCGATGCTGCCTGTCACTCCGTTGGCTTCGGCCACCTTGAGGAGTTCGTCGATGAGGGCACGGATTTCCTGGTCCGACGCGGGCCCCTCGAAGAGCGGCACGGGCTGGCCCTTCAAGACCGCGACGGCGGTGGGGATGGCCTGGACCTGGAATGCCTGCGCAAGCTGCGGGAACGCGTCAACATCCGCCGCAGCCAGCACGACTTTGCCGGCGTAACCTTCGACGACAGCTTCGAGGCTGTGGAGGAGGGTCGAAGCCTCCAGGGACCGGTTGGACCACAAAAGGAAAAGGACGGGAATCTTCGCGGACAGCTGGACGAGATCCTGGAAGTTGGCCTCGCTGGCATCTACGCGAAGGGGCTGGCTGCCTCCGGGGCTCCCGCCGGACGCCGCCGGGGCACCACTCGGTGCCGCCGGCGCAGGGCGCCGCAATGCAGAGAGGTCGACGGCGCCGCGCAGGTTGAGCTGGCTGGCAGCGGCTGGAGAGACGGGACGGGATCCTGGCGAACTCATACCGTCCACTCTAGCCGCTGCGCCAACAGCATTTGCCTACTGGAAGCTGGCCCCCACCAGACCGCGGACCGCGGCAACGAGCTTCATGGGAGCAGTCGAGCCTGCCGGTGGAACGTAAATGGCTACCGACTCCGAGAAGGTCTGCACGAGGCCGACTTTCGTGGAATCCCCGCCCGCGAGCACTGCCGCGGCTTTGTCCACGGTCAGGGTGTCGCCATCCGACTTGGGCTTGCTGGTGAAATCGAAGTTCAGCTTTCCCACGACCACGGCGCCGCCGTCGGACGTCCGGAACACAGCCGTATCCGTCGGAGAGGGCGTGTGCGTGAAGGTGAAATTGCCGTTGGTGCCGGACTTGACGGTGCTCGCCTGGTAGTCAAGGACATCGGCAATGTAGGGCGAGTTGGTGCCTTCCACGAGCTTGTCCTTGAACGCCGAATCGGCCTTCGTCAAGCGATCGCCCAGGGCTGCCATCGCCTCGGTCCCGCTGTACTGCAGCCCGGGCTTGTCTCCGGCCGCCAACTGCGCGGTTCCGCCCAAGGGAATCGCCGGGAAGGACGTTCCCGGCTGAAGCGGGGAAGTGCTCTTCAGCTTGTAGTTCTCCCGCGGCGAGGCCTGCACGAGGGTCAGGACCTGGGGAACCACGTTGCCATCGCCCTGGGTCAGGGCGATCACTGTGCGCGGCCAGGTTCGCTGGGTGGAGATGACGCTGCCCAGCAGTTTGCTGGACCGGACGGGCATCCGCGCCTCGTGCGTGGCGACCTGGGACCGGATCTTATAGTTCTGTGTGCGCACCTGCAGCTCCGTGCCGTCAACCCTGGGAGCGAGTTTGGAGGCATCACGAGCGGCATCCCCGGCAGCCACGGCGCCGGCGACCTGGTCCAGGATGCGCTTGAGCTGAGCGTCCACCAAGACGGGGACGTTCTGCGCACCGGCGGTCCCCGCGGGGCTCGCCGTCGCGGATCCGGACGGTGCCGCGGATCCGGAGGGAGACGGAGTCTCGGCCGCCTGGGCGCTTGCCGCGGTGCCACCGACGAGGGCGGTCACAACAGCTGCAGCTACAAGTGAAATACGAAGTGCGGGACCACCGCTTGTGCCTTTGTTGGTCTCCTCGGCAGGTGCGTCCTCGCCGATGATTTCCTTGCCGGTTTCCCTGGCGGTGTCTTCGCCGGCGGTCTCCGGAACAGTTTCCGTGTTCCCACCGCCCCGCGGACCGTTCGGGCGGGAGCCCCGACCCCTGGTGAACTTGCTGACGAACGGCAACGCCGCACCCGCGACGATGAGGATCGCGCCAATGACGATAAGCGGGACCGCCCACGGCATAGTGGCATCGTTGGCGAAAGTTATGGAGACCGACGACGGCGCCGGCTTGGTTCCGTCGCTAGCCAGGAGGAGGGACCAGTTGCCACTCGCGGGAGGGGTAAAGGTGTAGTCCAGCTGTCCGTTGGCGTTCTCCGTTTGCACCCACAGGTCCGATCCGGCAGGCGACGGAGAGCTTGCTTCGCCGTCGGTGCCGGCAACCTGGAGGGACTTGCCGTCCTCGGAGACACCGGTGATGCTGTTGTGCGCGGTCTTGCCTACCCACGCATCGACGTCATCCGGACGTCCGACAGCCAACACGAACTTGCCATCGCCCTTGATGCTGATTTGTCTGGGACCGCCCTTGTGGGTCAACACATCTTGGGTTATCACGGTCAGCGGAGCGGCTTTGGAGTCGCCGGGGGCGGACGCGGTTACGGTCTCGGCCGGGGCCCAAAAGGTCAGCTGGCCAATGCCGGCCAACAGTGTCAGCAGGCCAAGCAGCACCAGCGAAACTGCAGTCTTCAAGCGCACAGGAATACCAATCATCAGCGGTCGTTGAACTTCAAGGGTAACGGTTTTGTTACCAAGGAGTCAGTTCGGGGCCCTCCCGAAGGGCTTCCCGCCGCATGGCTCACCCTCTAGAATTCGCCGATTCCGGCCTGCTGATAGTGTGGCGAACAACATGACATCGGGCGATCCTGGAGCCTGACCGCGGAACGAAAAGGCAGCTGAAGAACGTGAAAGAGCGCATGGATCCCACTCCCGCCGGACAAG
The DNA here is from genome assembly GCF_051843155.1 of Arthrobacter sp. KNU-44. Lineage (NCBI taxonomy): Bacteria > Bacillati > Actinomycetota > Actinomycetes > Micrococcales > Micrococcaceae > Arthrobacter > Arthrobacter sp. KNU-44. The sequence continues at coordinate 3,757,078 of NZ_JBPXNG010000002.1, read as the reverse complement.
AACCGGGGACCAGCCCGGATGGCTTGGGTGATGGGTCTGCCCGGGACGGCAAAGATCATGGTGAGGGACTGATGGCCTCCTTCGTGCGCCGCCTCCGCCAGCCCATTCCCGGAGCCCAACCGCGGGTCCGTTTCGAAATGCCTCCCGAACTTGAGCACGATGCAACAACCGAGCCCGCCCAGGATGAATCCGACGGTGCGCGCTTCGGTTCCCCCGGCCCCAGGATGTCCGCGCAACACCCCCTGTACGTCGGCTTCATGGGCACGGCCGGCGTCGGCGTCGCCCTCATGCTGTATTACATCGGCACCAGTACCGTCCAACTGTTGTTGTGGATCGTTACGGCCCTGTTCATTGCCTTGGGACTTGACCCCGTGGTCCGTGGGCTTGAGGAGCGCAAGGTGCCGCGCCCTGCCGGCGTCGTCATCGCCGTCGGGGTCCTCGTTGCTGGAGTAGCGGCGTTTTTCGCCACCCTGATCCCCACCATCGTCGAACAGGTCTCGCAGATTGTGCGGCAGGCTCCGGACTGGATCCGGGGTTTCGTGGATTCGGATTTCTTCCGCTCCCTCGACAGCCAATTCGGCGTCCGCGACAAGATCAGCCAGGAGCTCGACAAGTTCGTCAAGAACCCCGACGCCATGGGCGGTATCTTCGGCGGCGTCGTCGGTTTCGGATCCACGGTGGCCAACGGGGTCTTCGGAACGCTGATCGTCCTGGTCCTCAGCCTCTACTTCCTCGGCGCCCTGCCTGCCATGAAGAGATGGGGATACCGGCTCGCACCACGGTCACGCAGGCCCCGGGTGGAAGCGCTGTCCGAGGAGATCACACGCTCGGTGGGCAATTATGTGATCGGCCAGGTTTGTGTCGCCTTGCTCAACGCGTTGTTCGCGTTCATCGTCATGAGCATCCTGGGCATTCCGTTCAGCGTCCTGCTGGCTTTCGTGGTTGCCCTGCTTGCGTTCATCCCCTTGGTGGGAGGCTTGATTGCCGCTGTGGTGGTCATCCTGGTAGCCCTGACCGCCGGTTGGCAGACCGCCGTGATCTACGCCATCTGCTACTTCGCTTATCTGCAGTTCGAGGCCTACTTCATCTCGCCGCGCATCATGCAGAAGGCCGTTGCCGTTCCGGGTGCTGTTGCCGTGATCTCGGTGATCGCGGGCGGCAGCCTACTGGGCGTACTCGGCGCCTTGATCGCCATCCCGACGGCGGCAGCCATCATGCTGCTGATCAAGGAAGTCTTCATCGTCCGGCAGGACCGCCACTGAGCGGTGACTGTCAGGCGGTGACTGTTAAGCCGTAACCATTTAGGCAGTGGCCACTGGGCCTGTCCATTGGCGCGGAAGGCCGTCGGGTCCTGCACCGGCTTCCGTCACGTCGTCCACGATCTGGTCCAAGACCCGGGCCGCGTACTTCTCACCGACCCACAGGTGCTTCGCGCCGTCGATCCCCAAGACCCGGGCCTGAGGCACCAGGCTGAATCGCGCGGCGGCCTCGGCCGGCTGAAGATAGTCGTCGTGTTCCGGAACCAGGACCGTCAGCGGCTTCCCCGAAGCAGCCCATTCCTTCAAGTGCACATCCGTGGCACGGTGGAGCGGCGGGGACAGGAGGACGGCACCCTCCACGTGGGAAGCCACAGGCTCCACGGCACCGTACATCAAGGCCAGCTCGGTGCCGAAAGACCAGCCCACCAGCCAGCGATTAGGAAGACCGCGTTCCACCGCGAAGCGAACAGCGGCCTCGACGTCGTACCGCTCACCGATTCCTTCGTCGAACTGCCCCTGGCTGGTACCCCGGGGCGAATGCGTTCCGCGCGTGTTGAAGCGCAGCACCGCGATGCCGGCGAGTGCCGGAAGCCGATAGGACGCCTTCCGGTAGACGTGCGAATCCATGAAGCCACCGTGCGTAGGCAGGGGGTGCAGCGTAATAAGGGTCGCCGAGATCTCGCCCGATTCCGGCAGTGCCAGCTCACCCACAAGCAACTTGCCGTCTTCGGTGCGGAACTCCACGTTTTCGCGGTGCGCCGGCAAAACCGTGGATGCCCTGATGTCCGTGGCAGACTCCGGCTGGCTGAAAACGAGGGAAGCGGGATCGAAACTCATGTGTCCAAGCTTAAGTGGTTAGCGGTACCGGTACGTTCGGCCCGTCCAGCAGTTGTTGTGCCAGTGGCGCCGTTCCGCCAACCCTGCGGCATCACCGAAGAGGTGCGTCTCGGACCACACCACCAAATGGGCGATTCCGGGCACGATGGCCATCGAACAACCAGGACATATATAGGTCTTCTCGGCATTCCGTGCGGTCATGGTCCGGACCATCCAGTCGCCGTCGGGGGCACTTTCCCTGCGGGCAATGCCCGAACGGGCACGTTCCAGATCCAGTTCCGGCGACTCGCCTGTCCGTTTCCAGCTTGCCTTGGCTGATTCGGTGCGTCGGGGGCGGTTGGAGCGGGGCATGACTCCATTCTGCCCCAGTCGCTAGTTGCGCGCGGCAGGGGTGGCGGCAGAGGAAGTAAAGTGGAGCGGGTGCGACTCGTCATAGCCCGTTGTTCCGTAGATTACGTTGGCCGCCTCAAGGCCCACCTCCCGCTTGCCACCCGGCTTTTGCTCGTCAAATCCGATGGTTCCGTGCTGGTCCACTCCGACGGCGGCTCCTACAAGCCGCTCAACTGGATGAGCCCGCCCGCTACCTTGCGGGTGACCACGCCGGAGGAAACCGAGGTCGAAGAAGGCGTGGTGGAGCAGTGGACAGTGCAGTCGGCAAAGACCGATGACCGGCTCATCATCAACATCTACGAGCACCTCCATGACACGTCCCACGACCTCGGAACTGACCCGGGGCTCATCAAGGACGGCGTCGAAGCCGATCTGCAGCGACTGCTAGCCGAGCAGATCGAAACCCTTGGAGCAGGCTATTCGCTCATCCGGCGCGAGTACTTCACTGCCATCGGTCCGGTGGACATCCTCGCCCGCGACGGCCACGGCAGGACAGTCGCCGTCGAACTCAAACGGCGCGGCGACATCGACGGCGTCGAGCAGCTCACGCGCTACCTTGAACTACTCAACCGCGATCCACTGCTGGCCCCGGTGCGGGGCATTTTCGCCGCGCAGCAGATCAAGCCGCAGGCGAAGGTCCTTGCCAACGACCGCGGAATCGACTGCATCACCCTGGACTATGACGCGATGCGCGGCGTAGACGACAGCGAGTCGCGCTTGTTCTAGCGGTCCTGGCCGTCATCCCGGATAAACCGGGTCAGGCGCGCGCCCCGGCAACTAGAATCAAAACATGACTGTCCCAGACCGGCCTGTAACTTTTTCTGCGCCTGTGCGCCACTTGATTACCGGAACCATCGTCAGCGACGGCGTGGTGATCGAAGATGGCCTGGTGGCGGTGGAGGACGACCGCATCGCCTTCGCCGGGCCGGCCGCCGAATTCCACGAAGCAGCCTTCGAAGGGTTCGAGGAAACTCCCCGGACCGATTTCCCTGCTGAGCGGTACATCGTTCCCGGATTCGTGGATGTGCACTGCCATGGAGGCAACGGAGGCGATTTCCCCGGAGCCGATGAATCCTCGGCACGCAAGGCCATCGATTTCCTGCACCGCTCCGGGACCACCACCCTCCTCGCCAGCATGGTCACCGCACCCCGGGAGGACCTGCTCCGCGGCATCGAGCTGTTCGTACGTTTGGCCGATGAAGGACTCGTCGCGGGAATCCACCTTGAGGGGCCTTTCCTCTCCCATGCCCGCTGCGGCGCGCAGAACCCTGCCTATCTGCTGGATCCGGACCTGGACCTCATGACCGAGCTGGTTGAAGCCGCTGCCGGCAAGCTGGCCACCATGACCTACGCCCCCGAGCTTCCCGGCGCCGCGGCACTCGTGGACTTGATGACGTTCCACGGAGTGACGCCTTCTCTCGGCCACACGGATTGCGATGACGCGACGGCGGCCGCCTCCCTCACTGCGGCGCGGGAGGGCTTGGAATCCGCTGGTTTCGACGGCGTCAGCTCCTTGCCGACTGTCACTCACTTGTTCAATGGCATGCCTCCTATGCACCACCGCTCCCCCGGCCCCGTGGCGGCCTCCCTTCGCACGGCCCAGGAGGGCAAGGCCGTGGTGGAACTGATAGCGGACGGCACCCACCTTGACCCGAGCACCGTCGCAACCGTTTTTCAGCTGGTAGGCGCCGCAAACGTCGTCCTTGTGACCGATTCAATGGCGGCGGCGGGACTCTCCGACGGAAACTACATGCTGGGCCCCTCGCCAGTGACCGTGACGGACGGCGTCGCTACTTTGGATGCGACGGGATCGATCGCCGGTGGCACTGCCACCATGCTCGACGTCGTCAGGCGCACCGTTGCGGCCGGTGTCGGGCTCGCCGACGCGGTTGCCTCGGCGACGGCGGTTCCCGCCGCGGTCCTGGGGCTCTCCGATGAACTCGGCGGCCTCCGCCGGGGCCTGCGGGCCGATCTCGTCGTCGTCGACAAAGAGCTTCAACTCGCGGGTGTATTGCGCAATGGGGATTGGCTGGCGTAGGGGGATTGGCCGAATTTGCAGGCTCCCAATGGCGCATCCAGTGGCGGGCGCGCTTTCTTCCGTTACCTTCTTTTTACTTAAAATTTGTCGGAATTCCCCAGCAGACCGTTGACCTCCAGTTTCCGCCATGAAAGTGTTGTAGCAGTCTTTGTGTAGGTGTGATTCATGCTCGCAAGACGTGTTGCGAGCGTGAAGCTCCTGCGAAGCCAACCAAGCCTTGCTTGGACGGACAACCAGGTCTTCTCGCGGAGTAACCAAGGCCGGCACGCGGTGTGCCGGACTTAATAGTTCCACAATGAGGAGAAACAAAAATGGCACTGGGCACCGTCAAGTGGTTCAACGCTGAAAAGGGCTTCGGCTTCATTACTCCGGACGACGCTGAAGGCGACGTCTTTGTCCACTACTCCGAGATCCAGACCGGCGGATTCCGCACCCTCGACGAGAACCAGCGTGTTCAGTTCGAGATCGGTCAGGGCGCAAAGGGCCCGCAGGCCACCGGCGTAACCGCCGTCTAGTTTGACTGCTTGAATTCTGCCTGGCAGATTCAGGGGAGGGGTTCCGCACAGGTTGCGGGACCCCTTTTCCGTTCCCAACTAACTCGCAGTTGTTGTCGTTATGGCGTCTCAAAACGACAACAAATGCGAGTCAGTTGGGGTTTCAGGCAACGAGGGTGCGGAGAAGCCTCGCTGTTTGCCGGACGGACAGCCCCGGCAAGTACGCCCTGCTTAGCGCGGCGCCGATCGCGGGAATCTCCAGGCTGTCTTGGTAATACATATACAAAGTCCTGTACTCCGGCTGGAACTTCGATTTGAAGCGGGCCAAAGAGCGGAATCCGTAAACAGGCTCCAAGGTCCTGCCAACGAGGTCGAGAATGCCCTCCAAGCCGGCTTCCCCGCCGGAGAATTCCTCGGTCTCCCCGGCCAAAGGCGAGCCCGAGAGAGAAATGACCTCCACTCCCTGTCTCAACTCGTAGACCGCCGAGGCAATCATGAATTCCATGATGCCGGGGAAGGCGTCGCTGCGCCGGCGCATGAAGTCCAGTGTCCAACTGATCACTTGGCCGTCACGGAACACCGGAAGCCAGCTGGTGACACCGTAGACAAACCCTTTGCTGTCGACAGCTATGCAGCAAAGCACTTCACCGTCCATCAGCTCGTCGAGGGAACCCAAGGTAAAGCCCATTTCAGGAACCTTTTTCCTGGCGGCCCACTCTTCCGACACTTCGCCGAGTTGGGAGCGGATGTGTTGCGGGAACTCCGAATAGCGCCCCCACCGGGCTTCAATCCCGGCCTTCAGTGCGCGGTTCCTGGCTGTACGGACGTTTTGCCACGCTTTGCCGGTGAACTCAAGGTCGCGGATGGATAGCCGGGTTTCCTGGGCAACCGCAATTCGGCGAAATCCCGTGGATTGCAGCATCGGCCACAATTCCTCAGTGCAGGAATAGAGGCACGGCACCAATGCATGGTGTGCGCAGTAGTCCAGGAATCCCTCGGTCGCGGCAGTGGCTTGCGCGGGATCACCGAACGGACCGGCAAGGGTCAATGCGACGTTTCCGTGCTGCTGGTAGGCAACACCGGCATCCATTCCGGGAGTGAACCAGAACTTGTTCGGCTCCCATAACGCCATCCAGGACAGGGACTCCCCGCCGCGCTTGACCAAATTCCTGGCCGCCAAGCGAGCCGGATCGTCACCGCCGGGGCCGTGCTGCCGTTTGAGAAGGAGCGTCCACACTGCGCCCATGGCCACAAGCCAGAAGATGATCCCCGACCACGCGAACAATATCGACTCGGCAGCGCTTCGCTCTGCGAACACGCGGCCGAAAGCCGTGGGAATGGGCAAGGGAAGATACTGTCGGGCGAGTTCGGCGATGAGGCCCAGGATGCCGCCGTCGTGCGCCAAACCGCCCGAGCCGAGCCACGCCCCGGTGTAGCCACTCGCCAAAATGAGCCACGTACCACCAACCAGCCAGGCCATCTTCCGGCGGAGCGGCGCCCTCGATCCCACCACAAAGTTGCCCCTGAACAGGAAAAGCAGAACCGCCAGGACCAGAGGAACCAGGGCGAGGGTCAGGATGTGGAACACCGCGGAGCCGATGACGACGGTACGGCCCCGTCCTGGAAAATGCGGAATGCTGGCAAACAGCACCAGGTAGGCAAGGGACAGCGCCACCACGCCAAGTTGCACGCCGATGGCGATTTTCAGGGCCAAGCGCCTTCCTTGGCGCATGCCCACCGCGCAGATCAGGAGAAGCAAGGCGGGTACCACCGCGAGGGCGACGCCGGCGGGCCCGGGATAGCCCTGGCGTCCAAGTTGAAGGCAGTTGATGTCCACGGTTCCACCGCAGTTCGCCTGCAATTGGTTGAGCGTGGGAACAGGGTTCAGGACCATTTCGCGCAGCAACGCCAGCGGCCCCGCGGGGCTCCTCACCGCACCCGCCACTAAGGGCCCGACGCCGAAAATCGCCACCATGAGGGACAGCAGGTTTCGCGTTTCACGCCTGGTCGCCCAGTGGCTCGGTTGAATGCCGTGGTCGAGCTGGAGCCACAGTCCGGCCCCCAGACCGAGCACCGCACCGGTCAGGGCCATCACAGCCGAGGGGTCGCCAACGTACAGGACCAAGAGAAGCGCCACGGACACGACAGTCGCCCTCAGGCGCCGACGCCACAGAGTCGGTAGAAGGCCACTGGCTGCCATCGAGACGAAGAGGGTCGCCGGAAGGGGCCCGGAGGTCCTGGCATCCATCATCCGTCCCAGCCAGCCGTCGTCGGCATAGGCTGCCAACTGGACCACCAGCAAAAAGGCCGTGACCGTGGCAAACTGCCCGCCAAAGAAGCCCGCCGCTGTGCGGAACCACCCCAGCTTGCGCTCTGAAGAACCCAACAACACGACCAACAACAATGAGCTCATGACGTAGTCGAGAGGGTTGGCGGCAAAAAACATCGAGGTCCAGATGGACCACCAGTCCCCCGACTTCAATCCTCCGCCGCTCACGCTCGAAAGATGCCGCAACACGTCAGGGCCGTACCCGAGATCGGAGTCGAAGATCGCCGGAGTGAGAAGGTAAAGCGCGAGCACAATCACCGTGAAGGGGATCGCGCCAATATGGGCAGCCACGTTGCCCAGGATGGCCCGGGCAAGGGCTGCCACCATCTTCCGGGCCGGCCTGGCATCTTCGGGGTCAGCCTGGTCCTTGGACAATTGGGCTTCCTGGGTACTCACTGGACGAGTCCCCACCGGGGCGCCAGGAATTCCATTGCCGAAGGAAGCTCCTGCACGGCCACGGCCCACGAATGGCCCGCTCCGGAAACTGGAGCATGCCTGATATCGAACCCGGAAGTAGTGGCGGCTGCCGCCAGCTCGGCGGCGTAGCGGACGAATTCGCCGTCCGCGGCCCCGACGGCGAAGAAGCCTGCATGGCCGTCGTAGCGCCGCTGTTTCATCAGGTTCAACGGCGTGAGGGCGTCGAAGGCGGCAGAGTCCCCGCCAAATGCGGTCTGGATGGTCCGCTGGCGATCAGGGCCAAGCGAAGGCTCCCGCTCTCCAGAGAAGGCGATGAAGGAAGGGTAGATTTCCGGATGCAGCGTGGTCATCTGAACGGCACAAGTTGCACCGAAGGAGAACCCGCCGACCGCCCACTTCCTTGGGTCGGCGGAAACCTCGAGCGTCGAGTTGATCCAGCGCGGAACGTCGATCGCGAGGTAGGTGTCGGCACGCCCGATCCGGCTATCCATGCACATGGTGTTTGCGGTATCCGACCCGTTTGGATCGACCACGACGACGACGGGCGCCACGCCTCCGTGCCGGGCGGCGAAGGAATTCATTGCCTGTTCAAGCAGGCCTCCGGTCAGCCAATCGGCGGGACGTCCGGGCTGGCCGGCAAACAGGACGAGCACGGGAAGTTGGCTGCGATCAGCGGCTTGATATGCCGGTGGCAGGTAGAGGAAAGCGTCCTGGGCCTTGAAGCCGGATTCGATTCCGGGAATCGATGCCCTGCGGACTATTCCCCCGTCAGGCAGTGAGACGGGCAGGGTCCGGGAAAAACCCCTTTTGAGCCCTTCCTCAAGCTGGGGGATCCGTCCCACATTGTGGCCCAAGAGATCAGCCGCCGTGTGATTGAGCCCGAAGTAGCTGTTGATCTGCAGGGCGGCGAGGAGCAGCACGGCGACGAACGAGACCCCTGCGGCGCTCCTGCCGCGCCACGACGAACGAGGAAGCCGAAAAAGGAAGAGGGCCAGTGCGGAGAAGGCAACCGTCGACCAAGCGAGGACGTCGAAGGGGAGATCCTCCGGGAATACGGTCAGGACGTTGACGAGCAGCCAATGGATGACCGAGACAACTCCACTTGCCACGACAAGCGACACAACTATGGAAAGCAACCAGCGCCGGTCTCGTCGCAGGAGCAGGAGGAATGCGCTCCCCGCAATTCCAGTGCCAAGGATGGTCCAATAGAACGGACCATCAACAAGGCTTAGGTTGTACAGGAATTCCACTGTCCTCAGCGCCAGGTGCCGACGCCCACCACAGGGCCGGCCTCCAGCCAGGACGACAACCCGGCGTAGGCATCAAATCTCATTGCCAGCATGAACGATTGGCCTTCATGCTGGAGTTCGACTACCACGACGTCGGGCTGAAGCCTCGTCCGTTCTTCCTCCGTGGGCTTCCGACGGCCCAAGAGCTCCAAGGAGCTGCGGCGGAAGCTGTGTTTCGGACGGAAGCTAAGCGAGAGCAGGCGAAACCACTCGAGCTCCGAGTCCTGATAACGACAAACCCCCATCCGCCAGCTGTTTCCAGCCGTGCAAATGGAGGCGTCGACTGTGCCCAGGGCGCGCCGCAAATTGAAGCGGCGCACCCCGACGAGGCACAGTGTAAAAATCAGCAACGCAAACGCCGTTGCCAAGGCGATGAACGGAATAGCAGAATCGTCCATCAAGGTCTTGCTATCGGATCCCCGCAGTAGCTGAATCGCCCAGCTGGGCGTTGTCAGCGACGATCACCACGCGGTTGTTGTCGACGGAGAAGAATCCGCCGTCCACAACTACTGCAAGGCGGTCTCCGGTAACCGGCTCGATGGCCAGCTCGCCCGCGGCCAGAATGGCGAGGAGCGGCGAGTGGCCCGGCAGGATCCCGATTTCACCATCGCTGGTGCGGGCCTTGACCATCTTGGCCGCACCGGACCACACAAAGTGGTCCGCTGCGACAATCTCAACCTCGAGCTCAGCCATACTACTTGGTCTGTTCCTGGATCTTGGCCCACTGGCGCTCGACGTCATCCAGGCCGCCGACGTTGAAGAACGCCTGCTCTGCGATATGGTCCAGCTCGCCGTCGCAAATCGCCGTGAAGCCTTCCACGGTGTCCTTGATGGACACGGTGGAGCCCTCGACGCCGGTGAACTGCTTGGCGGTGTAGGTGTTCTGGGACAGGAACTGCTGGATGCGGCGTGCACGCGACACGACGATCTTGTCTTCTTCGGACAGTTCGTCAACGCCGAGGATGGCGATGATGTCCTGGAGTTCCTTGTTCTTCTGCAGGATCTGCTTCACACGGACAGCCGTGTTGTAGTGGTCCTTGCCGATGTACTGCGGGTCCAGGATTCGGGACGTCGACGTCAGCGGGTCAACGGCCGGGTACAGACCACGAGAGGCGATTTCACGGGAAAGTTCCGTGGTCGCGTCGAGGTGTGCGAAGGTCGTTGCCGGAGCCGGGTCGGTGTAGTCATCAGCAGGCACGTAGATGGCCTGCATCGACGTGATCGAGTGGCCCTTGGTCGAGGTGATGCGCTCCTGAAGGAGGCCCATCTCGTCGGCGAGGTTCGGCTGGTAACCAACTGCGGACGGCATGCGGCCGAGCAGGGTGGAGACCTCGGAACCGGCCTGGGTGAAGCGGAAAATGTTGTCGATGAAGAGCAACACGTCCTGGTTCTGCACATCGCGGAAGTACTCCGCCATAGTGAGCGCAGACAGGGCGACCCTCAAGCGCGTTCCCGGCGGTTCGTCCATCTGGCCGAATACAAGGGCGGTGTCCTTGAGGACGCCCGCCTCTTCCATTTCAACCCAGAGGTCGTTGCCTTCACGAGTACGCTCGCCGACACCGGCGAACACCGAGGTACCACCGAAGTTGCGGGCGACACGAGTGATCATTTCCTGGATCAGAACAGTCTTGCCGACACCGGCGCCACCGAACAGACCGATCTTTCCACCCTTGATGTACGGGGTGAGAAGGTCGATGACCTTGATGCCGGTCTCGAGCATCTCCGTGGAGCCCTCGAGGGACGCGAAGGCCGGAGCCTTGCGGTGGATCGGCCAGTAAGCGTCCGCGTTGATCTCGGACTCGTCAACGTCCAGCGGCTTGCCGAGAACGTTGAAGATGTGGCCCTTGACGCCGTCGCCGACAGGCACGGAGATCGGGGCGCCGGTGTCCTGCACGGAGGTGCCGCGGACGAGTCCGTCGGTGGCCTGCAGGGAGATAGCGCGGACGAGGTTGTCACCCAGGTGCTGGGAGGTCTCGAACGTGATGGTCTTGGTCTCACCGTTGAGGGTTACCTCGGTGGTAAGCGCATGGTAGATCGACGGGATTGCGTCAGCCGGGAATTCGACGTCGACAACCGGGCCAATGACACGGGCAATGCGGCCGGTTGCGCCGGCCGTTGCAGCTGCGTGCTCGGTAGCGGTGGCAGTCATCTCTCTCACTTCACTCAGTAGATGGCGTGGGGTTAAGTTTATCTATTTGGTGCAGGTGTAGCTTGCGCCGAACCATGCACCGGCAACTACGCGCTCAGGGCGTCGGCGCCGGCCACGATTTCGGAAAGCTCCTGCGTGATCTCAGCCTGGCGGGCCGTGTTGCGCAGACGCGTGTACTTCTTGATCAGTTCGGTCGCGTTGTCGCCTGCCGACTTCATGGCGCGCTGGCGGGCGGCGAGCTCGGAAGCTGCTGCCTGCAGCATTGCTGCGAAGATGCGGGACTCGATGTAACGCGGAAGCAGTGCGTCAAGCACCTGCTCCGATTCCGGTTCGAACTCGTACAGCGGCAAAAGCTCGGACTCAGTGACCGCTTGCTCTTCAACTTCGAGAGGCAGCAGACGGACAACTGTGGGCTCCTGCGTCACCATCGACTTGAAGCGGGTGTAAACAACGTGGATTTCATCCACGCCACCCTCAGCGAAGTCGTTGGCGAACTCTTCGAGAAGAGCGGCGCCGACTTCCTTGGCAGTCTCGAATTCCGGTGCGTCCGTTCCGCCGGTCCACACGCGGGAGTACGAACGGCTGCGGAAGTCGAAGTATGCCTGGGCCTTGCGGCCAACCAGGTAGGTCTTGACTTCCTTGCCCTCTGCCCGGAGAAGCTCGTTGAGACCTTCGGCCTTCTTGAGCACGCTTGCGGAGTAAGAACCAGCCAGGCCACGGTCCGAGGTGATAACCAGGACTGCGGCACGGCGGATCTGCTCGGGCTCGGTGACTAGCGGGTGATCGATTTCGCTCTGGCTTGCGACAGCAGAAACAGCACGGGTAATCGCGTTTGCGTAGGGCGTCGAAGCTGCAACGCGGGCGCGGGCCTTACCGATGCGCGAGGTAGCGATCAGTTCCATCGCCTTGAAGATCTTGCGCATCGACGTCGTCGAGCTGATCTTCTGGCGGTAGACCCGGATCTGGGCTCCCATACATTTCCTTTCCTAAGATCCCGATGGATCAGCGGCTAAGGCTTTGGCGAAGGCCCCGGGCCTGCGGATTCCGCAGGCCCGGGAACCAATGCTCTAGCGCTTCTGCTTGACGATCTTTTCCTGGTCGACTTCGCCGCCGGAAATCGCTTCGTGCTCTTCGTGGCCGGCACCAACCAAGCGGTTGTCGCCTTCTCCGAAGAAGCCCTTCTTGAAGTCGATGATCGAGGACTTCAGCGCTTCAGCGGTGTCGTCGTCCAGGACGTTGGTCTGCGCCAGCGTGGTCAGGATGGAGGACTTGTGCTTGAGGTGCTCCAGGAACTCGGACTCGAAACGGCTGACATCCTCAACCGGAACATCGTCCAAGTAGCCCTTCGTACCGGCCCAGATGGATACAACCTGGTCCTCGACCGGGAACGGCGAGTACTGGCCCTGCTTGAGCAGTTCCATCAGGCGGGCGCCACGGGTCAGCTGCTGGCGTGAAGCCGCGTCGAGGTCGGACGCGAACATCGCGAACGCCTGCATGTCGCGGTACTGCGCCAGGTCCAGCTTCAAGGTACCGGAGACCTTCTTCATGGACTTGACCTGTGCCGCACCACCAACACGGGACACGGACACACCGACGTCAACAGCGGGGCGCTGGTTGGCGTTGAAGAGGTCCGACTGCAGGAAGATCTGGCCGTCGGTGATGGAGATGACGTTGGTCGGGATGTAAGCCGAAACGTCGTTCGCCTTGGTTTCGACGATCGGAAGACCGGTCATCGAGCCTGCGCCCAGCTCGTCGGAGAGCTTGGCACAACGCTCCAGCAGGCGGGAGTGCAAGTAGAAAACGTCACCCGGGTACGCTTCGCGTCCCGGCGGACGGCGGAGCAGCAGCGACACTGCGCGGTAGGCTTCGGCCTGCTTCGACAGATCATCGAAGATCACCAGTACGTGCTTGCCGCCGTACATCCAGTGCTGGCCGATGGCCGAGCCGGCGTACGGAGCCAAGTACTTGAAGCCGGCGGGGTCGGATGCCGGGGAAGCCACGATGGTGGTGTATTCCAGCGCGCCGTGGTCTTCCAGGGTCTGGCGGACAGCGGCAATGGTGGAAGCCTTCTGGCCGACACCGACGTAAACGCAGCGCACCTGCTTGGTGACATCGCCCGAAGCCCAGTTGGCCTTCTGGTTGATGATGGTGTCCACGGCGATGGCAGTCTTGCCGGTCTGGCGGTCACCGATGATCAGCTGGCGCTGGCCGCGGCCGATCGGAATCATGGCGTCGATAGCCTTGAGACCGGTCTGCATGGGCTCGTGGACCGACTTACGCTGGGTAACGCCCGGAGCCTGGAGTTCCAGTGCACGGGTGGTCTCGGCTTTGATCTCGCCGAGGTCGTCGATCGGCATGCCCAGTGGGTCGACTACGCGGCCCAGGAAGGCGTCGCCTACCGGGACGGACAGGATTTCACCGGTGCGGTGGACTTCCTGGCCTTCTTCGATGCCGGTGAAGTCACCGAGGATGATGACGCCGATTTCGCGGACGTCGAGGTTCTGGGCCAAGCCCAGGGTGCCGTCTTCGAAGCGAAGCAGCTCGTTCGCCATGACCGAGGGAAGGCCCTCAACACGGGCGATGCCGTCACTTGCGGCGGTCACGCGGCCGACCTCTACGCGCTCTGCGTTTCCGGGTTCGTAGGACGCCGCGAACTCGTTCAACGCATTACGGACGTCGTCGGCGTTGATGGTCAATTCGGCCATCTGCAGTCCCTGCTCTCCTGTTTTCGTGATCATCGTTGCTCACGATGACCGGTGTTTGTATCAGTTAAGTTGTGCTTTTCTGGCTAGCCAGCGAGTTGCCGGCGGAGCTCGGACAGGCGGGCTACGACGGAAGCATCAAGTACTTCGTCTCCCACCTGGACCCGGATTCCACCGATCAGCGTCGGATCAACGCTGATGTTGACCTTCAGCTCGCGGCCGTAGAGGGCATCAAGCCCGGCCTGCAGACGGCTGGCCTGCGCATCCGTCAACGGACGGGTAACGCGGACAGTTGCGATCCAGCGCTGCTGGCGCTTGGCTGCAAGCTTGGCGAAATTGTCGATGAGCTTGCTCGGCTTGACGCCGCGCGGCTGCGACACGGCCTGGCCGATGAGGAGCTGGGCTTCCGGGCTTGCACCAGGAAGCAGCTTCTCCGCCAGACTGATCTTGGCCGCAGCACTTGCCTGCGACTCTCCCAGAGCACGTTGTACCTCGTGGCTGGAAGCAACGGTCTGGTTGAAAGCAAACAGATCGTTTTCCAGCTCTTCCAGCCCCGTGATTCCGGAGGCAGAAACGGCCGACTTGTTTTCAGCCACGGCAATGACCACCGTGGCGGCAAGAGTCTCGAGTGCATCGCCGATATCGCGTGCCGATGCCCAGCGCAAGCTGGCCAATCCACTCGCGATTTCCGCAGCATCAGCGGAGACTTTTCCGCCAACCAGCTGCTTGACCAGCGCCGACTTTTCTTCTCCGCTGCGGGAGGGGTCAGTCAGGGCGCGGCGCAAGCCAGCCGAGCTGTCCACCGTTCCCAGGATTCCGAAGAGGTCCTTAGCCAACTGCAGCGAGGCCGTCGGAAGCGTGGCTTCCAACTGCTCCAGCGCCTTGGTCAGCGATTCGCTCGATACACCTGCCATTACTTAGCTGCACCTGCGCTCTGGGTCTCCAGATCTGCGAGGAAGCGGTCCACCACGCGGGCGGCACGCTCGTCATCGCTGAGCGATTCGCCAACGATGCGCTCTGCCAATGTCGTGGCCAGGGTACCCACCTCGGAACGCAGGGAGACAACAGCTGCCTGGCGCTCTGATTCGATCTGGGCGTACGCCTGCTCGGTGATGCGAGCCGACTCGGCTGCTGCCTTGGTCTTCAGCTCCGCAAGGATCTGGGCACCTTCGGCTCGAGCTTCTTCGCGGATGCGGTTGGCTTCGGCGCGGGCATCGTGGAGCTGCTGCTTGTACTCTTCGAGAGCTGCAGAAGCTTCTGCCTGGGCCTTTTCAGCCTTGGCAATGCCGCCCTCAATCGCCTCTGCGCGCTCGGCGAAAGTCTTCTCGAACATCGGGACAACAAACTTGACCACGATGTAAAAGAGGACCGCAAAGCCAGCGAGGACGACGCCCATTTCCCAGACGTTGGGAACGAGCGGATTAGCCGACTCGGCGGCACCTTGAGCGGCGGCTGAGATGATCTGCTGATTCATATTTCACCCGTCCTTATCTACTCGGTTCTGAATGTTCGCTTGGTTCTTAGCGGTTTACTTGAGAACGAAAGCGAAGACCAGGCCGAGGATGGCGAGGGCTTCCGTCAGAGCCAGACCAAGGAACGCGATCGGCTGGAGCACGCGCTGGGCTTCCGGCTGACGTGCAACACCGTTGATGTAAGCAGCAAATACGAGACCCACACCGATACCACCGCCGATTGCGGAGAGACCGTAGCCAATGAGGTTAAGGGAGCCGTTGATATCGCCGTTCATTGTTTTCCTTTCAAGATGCCGCAGTCGCGGCAGGTTGTTTGGTTTGCTTCAACCCCCGGAGGGGAAGATTGAGGGGTTGTGCCTAGTGGCTGTCGGCGTGGAGCGCGCCTTCAATGTAGATCGCAGTCAGAAGCGTGAAGACATACGCCTGCAGCACCATGATCAGGGCTTCGAGCATGTACATGGCGACTGCGCCAACGAGCACCAGCACGGACGCGCCCTTGAGAAGGACGTTTTCCTGCATGACGAGGAACTCAATGCCGGAGCCGGCGATCATCACGATGAGGTGACCTGCCATCATGGTGGCGAAGAGACGAAGGCTGTGGGTGACCGGCCGGACCATGAAGTTGGAGATGATCTCGATCGGCACGACGATCGGCAGGATGTACCACGGAACACCGGAAGGAACAGTGGCCAGCTTGAAGTACTTCAGGCCGTTCTTCTTGATGCCGATGCCGATCCAGGTGACGTACACAACTGCGGCCAGCACATAGGCCCCGCCGACGTGCGAGAAGCTCGGAAGCTGGATCACGGGAATGGCGCCGTAGATGTTGTTCACCAGGATGAAGAAGAACAGCGAGAACAGAAGGGGCACGAACTTCATGAAGTCGCGTCCGCCGATAATGTCCTTGGCGATGCTGTTGCGGACGAAGCCGTAGGCCATCTCGCCCGCGAACTGCAGCTTGCCGGGAACCAGCTGCTGCTTGCGCGCAGCAAGGATGAAGAATGTAGCGATAAGGACGACCGACAGGATCACCAGCAACATCTGCTTGGAGAAGCCATCGCTCGCACCCCACGGCAGGATAGCCGGCAGGTGCATTTGGTCGATTCCGGGAGGAGTGAAGGTCCCTGAATCCTGGGCCGGGAGCGCAAGCGCGATCAACGCGTTTCCTCTCTGCAGTGTCCATCATTGGGCGTTGTTGAGGATCCGGCCGCGTTTCTTGCAGCCATTTCCCGTGTGAAATTATTTGGCATTACTGTCCCCGTCCTGGGACGGACCACTGTCTGCTTTGCTTCCACCGGAAGACGAGCGATGACTTGTGAGGCCGTGCATATGGGAAAGATAGAACCCTCCTGCGGCTCCAAGCAGAGCGCCAAGGAGCACAATCCAGCGAGTCCCCCACAGATTATCCAGACCCCAGCCTATCAAACTCCAGACTATGATTCCGCCAACAATATAGCTGAAGACGGCGATGCCGGCGTTGTATCCGCCGTCGCTTCCGTCGCTCACTTGCTCAGTGGAATCGCCGGGTTTTGGGGCATTGGGCGTAGCGGAGCGTCGCTTGTTCCTAGGAGTGAACATCGTCGCCCCCTTTGCCTGCTGCGGGGTCGTTGTAGATCTGGAGCCGGGCCTTGCTGAAGCCGTAGATCTCGGCGGCTTGCCATGAGACAACCGTGACGACGGCGCCGATCACGAACCAGCGTCCGTGCAGCCATGCGGGGGCTCCCAACACGAACAGCACCACCGCGAAGCCGACGACCTTGACAAAATAGCTGGCAACGAAAAGGCCAACCGCGCCGGAGGGGTTATCCCTGCCGACAAAATGGCCGATCAAGAGGCTGATGGCAAAAAAAGCCATCACGATCGCACCGCCGAATGCGGCAGAAAGCACTCCTACGCCACCGTTCATGACCGCCGCAACAGCCGCCGTCGCAGCGAGAGCCGCCACCGCCGTCGTCGAGCTGAGGAAAAGAAGCCGCAGCCACAGCGAAGAGGTGGAGCGGGGGGCAGCAACGCCGCTCGAGTCGGACTGCTGTCCGCCGGCGTTGGTGGTCATGGGGATGCCAATCGTCGTGGCAAAAATGCCAAAGTCTCAAAAAGGGTGGGTGCGCGGGCGAGTGACTGTCCGCCCTAGAATTCTACATGAGATAGAACTGTGATGTTAACGCCTTCGTCACACACCGTCTACTGGACGGCGCGCCCTTTTCGGACGAAGTATGGCCAGGCTGTTACTCCGGCCATGATCAGCGCGGCCACGATGTCGACCGTGAGGACCATCTGCCACGGGAAAATGGCAAACGCGAGGCCTCCGAACGCCAGAATGCAGGTCCAGACGTACATCATCAGCACCGCCGTGCGGTGGGTGTGGCCGAGCTCGATGAGCTTGTGGTGCAAGTGACCGCGGTCAGCCGACCAGGGCGATTGGCCGCGAGCGGTCCGTCGCAACACCGCCAGTCCTAGGTCCAGCAACGGTAGCGACAGGATGGCGAACGGCAGAAGGATTGGCACGATGGTCGGAATACCATTGGCGCGGTCGTACAGTCCTGAACTGATCTGGCCCGTTGACACCACACCGGCCGAAGCCATCACGAGGCCCAGAAGCATGGCGCCGGAATCGCCCATGAAGATTTTGGCCGGGAACCAGTTATGCGGCAGGAATCCGATGCAACAACCCACGATGATCGCCATCAGCAGCGCCGCCAGATCCGAGCGGTCCGTGAGCGTTGCATTGCGGTGGACCCAATACGCCGTCAGGAAGAACGCAACCCCGCCGATTGCGGCGACGCCGGCCGCCAGGCCATCGAGGCCGTCGATGAAATTGACTGCGTTCATGGTGGTCACGATGAGGAGCGCGGTCAGGACGATCCGCAACGGCTCCGCCTCAATCCGTATGGGTTCCGGAACAAACGGAATCACGGACATCTGCACTCCCCAGACCGCAACGATCGTAGCGGCCGTGCATTGGCCGATCAGTTTGACCCACCAGCGGATGTCCATCACGTCATCGGCGACACCCACCGCCACGATCACAAGGGCACCTGCCAGGATTCCCCACGGCGCACCGTTCCCGTGGAATATGTCCTTCACGAAGAACGAATTGCTGGCTACCACGAGGGCCACGGCAAAGCCTGCGAAGAGTCCCAGGCCACCGAGTCGGGAAATCGGCACCGAGTGCATATCCCGGCTGCGGATGGGGGCGAAAAGCCGAAGTTTGTTGCCCATCTGGCGGGCTACCCACGTAGCGAGGTACGACACGACGGCAGCCGTGAGCATCATGAGCGAATACATGATCACGTGGCGGCTCCTGTTGGCGGTGGCGGTGGATTCTGTCCCTGGCGACTAGCTGCCGGCACAACACCTGCAACACCTCTGCGCACCGCCGAATATTGCTGTACTACAGTTGGACTCTGTCAAGATACTAGCGGCTACGGCGGCTTTGCTCCGTTTCACGCGCCCCTAGGGCGAGCCGGGAGGACCCTCCCCGCAACTGCCCGGAAGGAACCCTACATGCCAGTCTCCGTTGCCGTTGCGGCTGTGACCTTTGACCGCCCCGGAGAGCTAGCAGTCCTGCTCGACGCCATCAACAAGCAGTCCATGCCCGTGGACACGATTTGCCTCGTGGACAGCGGAACCGTTCCTTCGCGGGAGCTTGCGTCAAGCCATCCAAAGGTGGATTACGTCCGCTCGGAGGCGAACCTGGGCGGCGCGGGCGGCTTCGCCCTTGCGATCCTCAAGGCGGTGGCCAGCGGTGCCGAATGGGTCTGGATCATGGACGATGACGCCGAACCCGGCGATCCCGCCTGTCTCGAAACCCTGGTTCGCGAAGCGGAGGCCCGTGGACTTGATGCAGTCGTTCCGCTTGTCGTCGCCCCCGGCCACCCGGACAAGCTTTCCTTCTTCTTCCGGATTGACGGCAAGGTGACCCACGAGCGCGCCGAAGTCGAGAAGGCGGGGTTCCTGCCCGACGTCGGGCACTTCTTCAACGGTGCGCTCATCCGTTCCAGCGTCTTCTTCAAAGTCGGAGTGCCGGATATCCGGCTGTTCATCCGGGGCGATGAGGTGGACTTCATGATCCGCCTCAGGAAAGCCGGGATACGCTTCGGTACGGTCGCGACGGCGTGGATCACCCACCCGCACGCGTTCTCCGAAACAAAGCACGTCTTCGGCGCGCGCTGGCACGTGATCGTGCCGGATTCTGCCTTCAAGCGCTACTTCTACTACCGCAACCGAGGCTACTTGATCCGCCGCTACCGCCGCGGCAAGTCGATGGTAGCCGACGTCGGCGGCTACTTGGGCTACTTCCTCCCCCGCGGTGACTTCCGCGGGCTCGCCGAATGGTTCAGGGCATTCTCCGCCGGTTTGCGGGAAAAGGGCTTCGGCCCGCTGGAGGACCAGAAGTTCTAACGGCCCACCGGGCGCTGCGTCCTGTTCCTGCGGGAAAGCCGACGGCGGACCAGCAGGCCGAGGAGCACCCACGGCTCGCCGAAGACCCGGTAAGCGACGCGTCCCGGATGCAGGACGAGCCGCCAGGCCCACTCGAGCCCGAGACGGCCCAGCCAGCGTGGAGCGAGCTTCTGGAGGCCCGCCAGCTGCTCGATGGCGCCGCCGACCGTGCAGTAGACCGCAGGCGGAAGCTCGTCCAAACGGCGGTGCAAGACCGATTCCTGCAATGGCATTCCAAGGCCAAGAAGCACGAGCTGCGGACGGAATTCCGCGAGCCAGGCGACGGCGGCCTCTTCGCTGGCATCGTTCCAATTCTCACCAGGCCGCCCGGAGACCTCGGCGCCGGGCACGATTTTGCGGAGGCGCTCCACCGTCTTGCTGTTGGCCTCGGGGCCGGCGCCCACGACGGCGATCCGGCGTAGCCCCTCGACTCCGCCGAGGGCCGGTACCCAGTCAGTGGATCCCAAACGGTATTCCATCAACCCCGCGCCATCGTCTCTTGAGCCTGTGCGGCGACCTAGTCCCCAGAGCATGGCGACAGGCGCACCATCCATGAGCACCACATCGCTGCGCTCATAGAGGCGGCGGAAATCCGGGCTCGAATGGAACAGCGTGACACTGTGCAGATTGTGTCCAAGGACTACCTTGGTGGTGCCGTCCGAAACGTACCCGCTGATGGCCTCGATAAGTTCGTCGGCGCATAGTGCGGTGACGTCTACGTCCAGAAGGGGAACACGATCCCGAACCAGGCTCATTCGGCCCTGGTCTCCGTGTGGACAACAGTCCCAGCTTGTTCCCCCGGGGCCGTTTCGGTCTCAGTCGCCGGTTCGGTTTCAGGGGCGGTTTCAGACGCCGCTGCAGTTTCCGGCGCGGCTTCAGCCGCCGGTTCAGTTTCAGGCGTGGTTTCTCCAAGGGCCAGCACTCCGGGAACTATCTCGCGGAGGCGTTCCAGGGAAATGGCACCATCGCGGACCACACGGAGCGGCAGAGTGGTTGCGTCGACAATCGTGGACGCCACGGACTCGGTTCCCTCGACAGGCCGGAAGCCGCCCTCAAGGTATACCTCGACCGATTCAGCGAGCTGGGTCCTCGCCTCGGAGGCTGTCTGCGCTGCCGGCTGACCGGTGCGGTTTGCCGAGGACACCGCCAGCGGACCGGTGCGGTTGAGCAGTTCGAGCGCAATTTCGTCGTCAGGCATGCGCAGGGCGACGGTTCCGCGGGTCTCCCCCAGGTCCCAATCCAGGGACGGCTGGGCGTGGAAGATCAGCGTCAGGCCGCCGGGCCAGAAGGCTTCTGCCAGTTTGCGGGCTTCTTCCGATACGTCGGTCGCCAGCCCGTCCAGCGCGTTGAGCCGCGGGATCAGCACCGGGGGCGGCATATGGCGGCCACGGCCTTTCGAGACCAGCAGCATGGTCACGGCTTGCGGCGAGAAGGCGTCGGCGGCAATGCCGTAGACGGTGTCCGTCGGCATGACGACACACTTTTTCTCGCTGATGGCGCGCTGCGCATGCTCCAGGCCTTCGGCGCGTTGTTCCTCTGACGTGCAGTTGTAGCTTGTGGTCACAGCGCTATTCTTTCATTCCCGCGAGGCGTCGATTGCCAATACTGCGCTCGTGGCACGTTCCTTGCCGTTGAGATCGAGGTGGGTGGTGACCTGCGTCCAGCAGCCGGCGGCCTTTAGATGCGCGGAAATCCACCGTGCCTGTACCTCCGCATGCTCCATCACGAAGAAGCCACCGCTCTTGAGGAGCCGCGCAGCCGAGGCGGCAGCCGCCGTCGGAAGATCCATTCCGTCCGCTCCCCCGCCGTAAAGCGCTTCCGGCGGATCGTGCAGTGCCACTTCAGGTTCGTTCGGAATTGCTTCAGCCGGGATGTAGGGCGGATTGGAAACGACGACGTCGAAAGTTCCGTCGTGTTCGGGCAAGGCATTCCTGAGGTCGCCTTGAACGAGCTTCACCCCGAGGGGCTTCAGGTTCTTCGCGGCCCAGGCATGGGCGAACGTGCTGAATTCGACGGCGTGGACCTCGGCCCCGGGCACTTCGTGGGCGATCGAGGCTGCGATGGCGCCGGAGCCGGTGCCAAGATCAACCACTTTGGGGTGCCCGAGTCCCTGGAGGTGGTCGATGACGAGCTGGACGACGGATTCCGTTTCCGGCCGCGGAATGAACACGCCCGGGCCCACGGCGAGCGTGAGGTAGCGGAAGTGCGCGACGCCGGTGATGTGCTGGAGTGGAACGCGCTGGGCGCGCTCGGCCACCAAGTCCGCGTAGCCTTCCGGGGCGGCGGAATCGCCAAGCAGCATGGCGCGCAAGCGGCCGAGGCCGACACCCAGGAGATGTTCGGCGAGGAGTTCCGCGTCCACGCGCGGAGTGGGGACTCCGGCGTCGGACAGGATGGTTGTTGCCTCGCGGACGGCGTCCGCGAGGCTTTGGCCCGGAAAGAGCGTCATGAAGTTCCTTGCAGTCTGTTACTCGCCCAGGGCATCCAGGCGCGACTGTTCATCCATCTCGATGGCCGATTGGATGACCGGTTCCAGGTCACCATTCATGACGGCGTCGAGATTGTACGCCTTGTAGCCGGTACGGTGGTCGGCAATCCGGTTTTCCGGGAAGTTATACGTACGGATGCGCTCCGAACGGTCCATGGTGCGGATCTGCGACTTGCGCTGGGCCGAGTTCTCGGCGTCGATCTGCTCCTGCTGGTGGGCGAGGATACGGGCACGGAGGACGCGCATGCCGGCTTCGCGGTTCTGGAGCTGGGACTTTTCGTTCTGCATGGCCACCACGATCCCCGTAGGCAAGTGGGTGATGCGGACTGCCGAGTCCGTGGTGTTGACGGACTGGCCGCCGGGACCCGAGGACCTGTAGACGTCGATCTTGAGGTCGTTCTGGTTGATTTCGAGTTCTTCGGGCTCATCCACTTCGGGGAGCACGAGGACGCCGGCCGCGGAAGTGTGGATGCGGCCTTGCGACTCGGTGACAGGGACACGCTGGACGCGGTGCACGCCGCCTTCGAACTTCAAGCGTGCGTAGACGCCCTCAGCGGGATCGTTCGAGTTGCCCTTGACGGCCATCTGGACGTCCTTGTAGCCGCCCAGATCCGATTCGGTGGCCGAGATGAGTTCGGTCTTCCAGCCGCGGGACTCCGCGTAACGCATGTACATGCGCAGCAGGTCTCCGGCGAAGAGCGCAGCTTCGTCGCCGCCCTCGCCGCCTTTGACCTCAAGAATGACGTTGCGGGCGTCGTCGGGATCGCGAGGGATCAGCAATCGCCGCAATTTCTCCTGCGCGGCCGGAAGCTTCGCCTCGATTTCGTCTACCTCGGCGGCAAATTCGGCGTCCTCGGAAGCCATTTCCTTGGCTGCTTCGAGATCGTCCATGAGCCCGCGCCAACGGTTGTACGCCTCAACGATGCCCTGCAGCTGGGCAGAGCGCCGCCCCAACTTGCGGGCCAAAGCCTGGTCGGCATAAACGGCAGGATCACTCAACTGCGCCTGGATAGCAGCATGCTCATCAAGCAATCCCTGTACGGACTCAAACATTTCAAAACCTCTTTCGACTTCTACAAGTCTAATAACTGCAACGCGGGGTCACTTACGGCCCATCCGGGCCTCCGGCATGGGCCGTAAGTGACCCCGCAACGCAACGGGAAGGGGCGGGAGCGGAACATCCGCGCGGAATCAACCGCACGAACGAACCAGCACCCGCCCCTAAAACAGCTATTTGTCGTTATCCGACTTGGCTCCAAGAGTCGTCTTCTGAACCTGCATGAGGAACTCGACGTTGCTCCCGGTCTCCCGGATCTTGTTGGTCAAGAGTTCAAGGCTCTGCTGGGTCTCGAGTCCGGACAGGACGCGGCGCAGCTTCCACATGATCTTGACTTCTTCAGCCGAAAGCAGGTTCTCTTCGCGACGGGTACCCGAAGCGTTGACGTCCACGGCCGGGAAGATGCGCTTGTCCGCCAGCTGGCGGGACAGACGGAGCTCCATGTTGCCCGTGCCCTTGAACTCTTCGAAGATGACTTCGTCCATCTTGGAACCGGTCTCGACGAGCGCGGTAGCCAGGATTGTGAGCGAGCCGCCGTTTTCGATGTTGCGCGCAGCACCGAAGAAGCGCTTCGGCGGGTAGAGCGCAGCGGAATCGACACCACCGGACAGGATACGGCCGGAGGCCGGTGCTGCCAGGTTGTAGGCGCGGCCCAGTCGGGTCATGGAATCCAGGAGGACCACCACGTCCATACCCATTTCCACGAGGCGCTTGGCGCGTTCGATGGAAAGCTCGGCAACCGTGGTGTGGTCATCGGCGGGACGGTCGAAGGTAGAGGCAATGACCTCACCCTTGACGGTGCGCTGCATGTCCGTGACTTCTTCGGGACGTTCGTCCACCAGCACCATCATGAGGTGGACCTCAGGGTTGTTGGTGGTGATCGCGTTCGCGATGGACTGCAGGATGAGCGTCTTGCCGGCCTTGGGCGGGGAGACGATCAGGCCGCGCTGGCCCTTGCCGATCGGGGCCACGAGGTCGATGACGCGCGGGCCGATCTTCTTGGGATCCGTTTCGAGGCGCAGGCGCTCGGACGGGTACAGCGGGACGAGCTTGGCGAATTCAACGCGGTCCTTGAGCTCTTCGGGCAATTTGCCGTTGACCGACGTGACGCGGACGAGCGCGTTGAACTTCTGGCGCGCAGTCTGCTGGCTGCGGTCCTCGCCGTCACGCGGGGCGCGGATTGCGCCGACGACGGCGTCACCCTTGCGCAGGTTGTACTTCTTGACCTGGGCGAGGGACACGTACACGTCGTTGGCACCCGGCAGGTAACCGGAAGTGCGGATGAACGCGTAGTTCTCGAGGACATCCAGGATGCCGGCAACCGGCAGCAGGACGTCGTCCTCGGTGACCTCGACGTCGTCGACGTCCGGGCCCTGTCCGCGGCCGCGGCGGCGTTCGTTGCGGTCGCGGAAGCGGTCGCTGCGGGTGTTTCCGTCGCGGTTGTCACGGTTGTCTTGCGGACCCGGACGATCGTTGCGGTCGCGGCGGTTGCGACGATTGCGGCGGTTGCCGGTGTCATCGCCGTCGTTCGTGTCTTCGCGACGTGTACGTGTGTTGTCACGGCGTTCGCGCTGGCCGGGTTCGCCGGCTTCGACCGAAGCCTGCTCGCCCTGGCGCGGCTGCGCCTGACGCTGCTCCGGCTGGCGCTGTTCGGCCTGGCGCTGTTCCGTCTGACGCTGCTCGGGCTGGCGCTGCTCGGGCTGACGCTGCTCGGCCTGGCGCTGTTCCGTCTGACGCTGCTCGGGCTGACGCTGTTCGGCCTGGGGCTGCTCGGCAGCGCGGGTCTCACCGGCTTCACCGGCCTCCGCAGGAGCGGCCTCGCCACGACGACGGTTCCGCGTACGCGGCTGACGGCGTTCGCCGGCGGCCTCGCTTGCTTCGGCGACGGGAGCGGCAGGAGCCTCGACGGCGGGAGCCTCCGCGGTTTCCGCGGCGGCAGGAGCGGCAACAACACCATCGCTAGTGGCGCGACGGCTTCGGCCACGGCCACGTGCCCGGGTGCCGTCTTGCGCAGGAGCTTCGGTGGATACTGCGGCAGGTGCGGCAGAGGTCTCAGCTTCCGGGGCTGCAGGCGCGGCTTTTGCCGCCACGGCCTTGGCCGCGGTGGGAGCCTTGCTGGTGGTTGCACCGGCACGGTGGGCCGAAATAGCCGAGACCAAGTCCCCCTTGCGCATCCGGGATCCGCCCGAAATGCCCAGCTGACTGGCGAGAGCCTGGAGCTGCGCGAGCTTGAGGCCTGCAAGGCCGCTGCTCTTAGCGGTTGCGGCCGTTGATTCAGCTGCAGAAGATGTTGTGTCCACAGCTGAAGCCAGCTCAGTGGTTTCTGTCACGAAGGATCCTTCCCCCTCGACGGCGTCCAGACCTAGAGCTGGACGCGATGATTTGTTCTGGACTGCAGTTCAGATCTGCAGCCGTGATTTCGGTCTTGCCGGTTTAGTTTCAGCAGGGCCGGATACTAATACGTCTTCGATGCTCCGGCGGGCGGGGCGCGGGCTGACGGTTCGGGTAACAGAAAGGGTTCTGTGGCACCTGCGACAGGCCGATAAGGAGACGACACCGGCAGACTTCGACACAGTAGGAGACGGGAACGGCATTTAGCCGGGATCCAATGTCAGGGAACTGCCCGCGGTTCTACCGCCGGTGCAAGTCCACTCTAGCACCTTCAACGTCCACTGCCAGTGTCATCACGCGCCAAGCAACGTCCGGAGTGTTGTCCGCGGTGAACGAGTTAATCAATTCGGCAATCGCCCCGGCTTCGTCCGCGCCGTTGGCCAATGTCAGAACCGTGGGCCCCGCTCCTGAAACGACAGCTGCATGGCCCGCCGAGCGCAATGCCGTGATCAGCGCCGCGCTTGGCCGCATTGCCTCTGCACGGTAGCTCTGGTGCAGGTAGTCCTCGGTTCCGGGAAGCAGGAAACGGGGGTCTGCCGTCAACGCGTGGATCAGGAGGGCCGCGCGTCCTGAGTTCATCGCTGCTGCGTGGTGGCCGATGGAAGCAGGCAGCAACCCTCTGGCGGTTTCGGTTGACAGTTCGTAGTCAGGCACGGCCACGATGGGAATGACGGACCGGACCACTTCTGCACGGGTGCTGCTGTACTGCTCGCTGTCCTGCCATGACAAGGCCAGTCCGCCGAAAATCGCGGGTGCGACGTTGTCCGGGTGCCCTTCCATCTCGCTCGTGAGCTGCAGGACCCACCCGCGGTCACGCTGGGCGGATTCGGGCACCAAGGCGTTGGCTGCGGTAACAGCGGCAACTACTGCAGACGCCGACGAGCCAAGTCCGCGGCCGTGCGGGTTGACGTTGTCCGCGGTGATCTTGAGACCGCTGTGCCGGAAACCGAGTCGTTCCAAGGCGGTGTTGAGGGCCCGCACGACCAGGTGGCTGGCATCGCGAGGGAGAGTGTCGGCTCCCTCACCGGAGAGCTCGAACTCGAGCTCTCCGGTGGTGAGTGTTTCGACAGTCAGGGTGTCGTAGATCGACAATGCCAGGCCGAGGCTGTCATAGCCGGGGCCCAGGTTTGCGCTGGTACCCGGGACCCTGACGGTCAGCTGCTGGCCTGCCGCGACAAGCTTGAGACCAGTCGCGGTGGGCTGCGTGGTTTCCACTCTTAGTTTTCTTCCAGTCCCAGTTCGGATGCCACGGTCACGACGTCGTTCGGCACCTTGACCGGCTGGACCTCGCTGCCGTCCTCCGTGCGGAGAGCCCACTGCGGGTCTTTGAGTCCGTGTCCGGTGACGGTGATGACGATCGTCTTGCCGGTGGGAACCTCGCCTGCGGCGTGCTTCTTGATGAGGCCGGCTACGCCTGCCGCGGAACCGGGTTCGACGAAGACGCCTTCCTTGGCGGAGAGCCAGCGGTGGGCATCGAGGATTTGCTCGTCGGTCACGGCGTCGATGAAGCCGCCGGATTCATCGCGTGCCGCGATGGCCGTGTCCCAGGATGCCGGGTTTCCGATGCGGATGGCCGTGGCGATCGTGTCCGGTTCGGTGATGGGATGGCCTGCCACGAACGGTGCCGCGCCTGCTGCCTGGAATCCCCACATGGCCGGCGTCTTGGTGGAGACGGCCGGAAGGGTGCCGGCAGTTGCGGACTCGAAGGGCGCGGAGTACTCCTTGTAACCCTTCCAGTACGCGCTGATGTTGCCCGCGTTGCCCACCGGGAGGACGTGGATGTCCGGAGCGTCTCCGAGGGCGTCGACGATTTCGAAGGCGCCGGTCTTCTGGCCTTGGATGCGCGCCGGGTTGACGGAGTTCACGAGGAACACCGGGTAGGACTCGCCGAGCTTGCGGGCGATGTCCAGGCAGTTGTCGAAGTTGCCGTCCACCTGCAGGAGCGTGGCGCCGTGCGCGATCGCCTGGCTGAGCTTGCCCATGGAGATCTTGCCTTCGGGGACCAAAACGGCACACTTCAGCCCGGCGGCCGTGGCGTAGGCTGCGGCCGAGGCCGAGGTGTTGCCCGTGGAGGCGCAGACAACGGCTTTGGCGCCTGCTTCGACAGCCGCCGTCATGGCCATCGTCATGCCGCGGTCCTTGAAGGAACCGGTGGGGTTCATGCCCTCCACCTTCAGGTACACAGTGGACCCGGTGAGTTCGGAGAGCTTCTGTGCGTGAACGAGGGGAGTTCCGCCCTCGCCGAGGGTAATGACCTTCGTGGCTTCCGTTACAGGCAAACGATCAGCGTATTCGCGGATTACTCCGCGCCATTGGTGAGCCACTTAGACCCCTTCTACCCGCAGGACGGATGTCACAGAATTGATGACGTCCAGGCCCTTGACGGCCTCGACGGTTGCCGCGAGTGCGGCTTCGGATGCGCGGTGGGTGACAATCTTCAGCTCGGCCGACTCAACCTTCGAGGCGGCGTCGCGGTGGATCGTCTGGCGCATGATTTCAATCGATACGCCGTGCTCGGCAAAGATGTGGGTGATCCGGGCCAGCACGCCGGCCTGGTCGGCAACGTCGAGGCCGATGTAGTAACTCGTGGTCGACGCATCGATCGGCAGCGCAGGCACGTAGCCGGTGGTTGTCTCGGTACGACCGGGACCGCCAAGCACCACCCGGCGCGCCGCGGAGACGAGATCGCCCAGGACGGCAGACGCCGTCGGGGTTCCGCCGGCGCCCTGGCCATAGAACATCAGTTCGCCGGCGTTCTCGGCCTCGATGAAGACGGCGTTGAACGCACCGCGAACGGCTGCAAGCGGGTGTTCGCGAGGCAGGAGGGTGGGGTGGACGCGGACTGAAATGCCGCCGTCGCCGTTTGTATTGGTGATCTTCTCGGCGATGGCCAGCAGCTTGATGACGAAGCCTGCTTCCTTCGCGGCTGCAATGTCGGCTGCGCTGACCTTCGTGATGCCTTCGCAGTAGACGTCTTCGAGGGCGAAGCGCGTGTGGAAGGACAACGACGCGAGGATGGCGGCCTTGGCCGCAGCGTCATGGCCTTCGACGTCGGCAGTCGGATCGGCTTCCGCGTATCCGAGCCGTTGGGCCTCGGCCAGCGCGTCAGCGAACTGCGCACCGGTGCTGTCCATCTGGTCGAGGATGAAGTTGGTGGTGCCGTTCACGATGCCCAGGACCCGGGTGATGCGGTCGCCGGAGAGGCTGTCGCGGATGGGGCGAAGGATCGGAATGGCTCCGGCGACGGCGGCCTCATAGGAGAGCTGGACGCCGGCCTTGTCGGCCTCTTCGTAGAGCGTGGGGCCATCCTGTGCCAGGAGCGCCTTGTTGCCGGTCACGACGCAAGCGCCGTTCTGCATGGCGGTCAGGATGAGCGAGCGGGCGGGCTCGATGCCGCCCATGAGTTCGATCACCAGGTCGGCGTCCTTGACCAAGGTGTCGGCGTCGGTGGTGAACAGATCGCGCGGCAATTCGACGTCGCGCTCTGAATCAATGTTTCGCACGGCGATGCCGGACAGCTGCAAGCGTGCGCCAGTGCGGGCAGCAAGGGCGTCGGCGTCGTCCAGGAGAATCCGCGCTACCTGGGCTCCCACGTTGCCACAGCCCAGCAGGGCCACCTTCAGGGTTCGCACTTCAGACATTCGCCACTCCCATGTCGCGGTTCAAGAGATCTTCTTCGGTTTCCCCGCGGACGATCAGCCGGGCGGATCCATTGCGCACAGCGACAACGCCAGGCCTGGCCAGATAGTTGTAGTTGCTTGAGAGGGCCCAGCAGTAAGCGCCGGTTCCCGGTACAGCGAGCAGATCACCGGCTGCCACGTCTTCGGGCAGATATACATCTCTAACAACTATGTCGCCGCTCTCGCAATGTTTGCCCACTACTCGGGACAGTTGCGGGGCGGCGTCCGAGGTCCGGGAGGCGAGAATGGCCGAATAATCCGCGTCGTACAGCACCGGACGGGCGTTGTCGCTCATACCGCCGTCCACCGACACATAGCGGCGCGGGAACGTAACGTTTTCCTTGCCTTCGGCACCGGCAGGCGCGTCCACGCGGACGGTTTTCAGGGTCCCGACCTCGTACAAGGTGAAGGTGCTGGTGCCCACGATTGCGCGGCCCGGTTCGATCGAAATGCGCGGCGAGGTGATGCCCAGCTCAGCGCACTTGGAGCGTACGACGGCGGCCATCGCCTGAGCGATTTCGGCCGGCGGACGGGGGGTGTCCACGGGCGTGTAGGCGATGCCGTAGCCGCCACCCAGGTCCAGTTCCGGCAAGACGATGGAGTACTTCGCTTGCATCGCGGCGAGGAATTCCAACAGCTTCACGGCTGCCAGGGCGAAGCCGTCAGGCTCGAAGATCTGGGAACCGATGTGGCAATGCAGGCCCAGGAGTTCCACATTCGAGTACGAGGTGGCGGCAGCGACGGCTTCCTCGGCGGCCGAGAGGCCTGCTGACTCCGTGGTATCCCCGGCCATGGAAAGACCGAATTTTTGGTCCTCGTGGGCCGTGGCGATGAATTCGTGGGTGTGGGCGTGGACGCCGGGAGTCAGCCGCAGCATGACCTTCGCCGTCTCGCCGCGGCCGGAGGCAATCTTGGCAACCCGCTCAAGCTCATCGAGGCTGTCCACCACGATGCGTCCGAGCTTCATGTCCAGCGCCCGGTTGATCTCGGCATCGGACTTGTTGTTGCCGTGCAGCCCCAAGTTGGCGCCGTCGATGCCGGCGCGGGCCGCGACGGCGAGTTCGCCGCCGGAGCACGTGTCCAGGCGCAGGCCTTCCTCCGCCACCCAGCTGGCCACGGCAGTGCACAAGAAGGACTTTCCGGCGTAGTAGACGTCCACTCCCCCGCAGATGTCCTCAAAGGCTGCATCAAAGGCATCCTTGAAGGAGCGGGCGCGGGCACGGAAATCGCCCTCGCTCATGACGAACAGCGGGGTTCCGAACTGCGCCTTGAGCTCACTGACGGGAACGCCGTCAATGGTGAGTTCGCCGTCGTTGTTCCGCCGGACGCCTTCGGCCCACATCGGCGAGTGAAGCGCGTTCACGTCCTCCGGCATTGTGAGCCATTCGGGGGCAAGGGGCGAGGCTGCGGCATTGTTGGGGCTCTGCTGCACGGTATTGGGCTCGCTCACGGGGATCACATCCGTTCCGGGGCTGAAACGCCGAGGAGTTCAAGTCCGTTGGCAAGTACCTGGCTCGTGGCGTCGTTGAGCCACAGCCGTGTGCGGTTGACGTCCTGGACCGGCTCGTCGCCGAGCGGTGAGACGCGGCAGGCGTCGTACCAGCGGTGGTAGGCACCGGCGATGACCTCGAGGTGGCGGGCCACACGATGCGGTTCGCGGAGCTCCGCAGCCTTGGCAACGATGGACGGGTAGCTGCCGAGGTAGGACAGCAGCTCGTTCTCGGTGGCGTGGTCCAACAGGGACGCGTCGAAGGCGCTGTGGTCGACGCCGGCCTCGATCGCGTTGCGTGCCGTGCCGCGGGAGCGGGCGTGCGCGTACTGGACGTAGAACACAGGGTTTTCGTTGCTGTTCTTCTTCAGCAGTTCCGGATCCAGCGTCAGTGGCGAATCGGCGGGGAAGCGCGCGAGCGAGTAACGCACGGCGTCCTTCCCGAGCCACTCGATAAGGTCCTTGAGCTCGATGATGTTGCCGGCACGCTTGGACAGCTTGGCGCCGTTGACGGAGACCAGCTGGCCGATCAGGACCTCGATGTTGACCTCGGGGTCGTCGCCCGCACACGCGGCGATGGCCTTGAGCCGGTTGATGTAGCCGTGGTGGTCGGCCCCGAGCAGGTAGATCTTCTCCGTGAAGCCGCGGTCCTTCTTCGACAGGTAGTACGCGGCGTCGGCGGCGAAATACGTGGGTTCGCCGTTGGCGCGGATCATCACGCGGTCCTTGTCATCGCCGAAGTCCGTGGTGCGCAGCCAGACTGCCCCGCCGTCGTCGAACACGTGGCCCTGCTCCCGGAGGCGGGCAACGGCGGATTCGATCGCACCGCCGTCGTGCAGTTCCTGCTCGGAGAAGAAGACATCGAAAGCCACGCCGAACCCGGCCAAGGTGTCCTTGATGTCCTTCATCTGGGCCTTGTAGGCGGCGGAACGGATCACGGGCAGTGCTGCCTCGTCGGTCAGCTCGCGGATTGCCGGATGGGCCGTGAGGACCTCGTCGCCGAGTTCCCGGATGTACTCACCCGGGTAGCCGCCCTCAGGAACACCGCGTCCGTGCAGGCGGGACAGCACCGAGTTCGCAAAAACGTTCATCTGCGAGCCGGCGTCGTTGATGTAGTACTCCGCGGTGACGTCCGCACCGGAGGCGCGGAGGACGCGGGCAATGGAATCGCCCAGGGCGGCCCAACGCGTGTGGCCGATGTGCAGCGGTCCCGTCGGGTTGGCCGAGACGAATTCCATGTTGACCACATGGCCTGCGAGCGCCTGGTTGGTTCCGTAGGAGCTTCCCGCCTCGACGATGACCTTGGCCAGCGCGCCGGCGGCGGCTGCATCCACGGTGATGTTGAGGAAGCCCGGGCCCGCGATGTCCACGGCTGTGACGCCGTCGATCGCTTCCAGTCGCTTGCCCAGGATCGTCGCGAACTCACGCGGGTTGGTCCCGGCATGCTTGGCAAGCTGCAAGGCAATGTTCGTGGCCCAGTCGCCGTGCTCCCGGTTCTTCGGTCGCTCCACGCGCACATCCTCGGGGAGGGCAGATTCGGAAAGCGCAAGCTCGCCGGCGGCGACAGCGTCTTTCAGGCAGGCGGATATGGCGGCTGAGAGTTCTTCGGGAGTCACCTGTCTAGCCTACCGGTGGGGCTTGCAAGTGGTGGAATTCTTATGCTTAGCAATGCGCACACGCGGGCACCAGCGCGCACCCAGCCGACGCCCAGCTTCGGCCAGTAGAGCTCCCAGACTGAACCGATAGGCTGAAATCAACGTCAATGGTGTGATCGGCCCACGGCCCGGAGCAATGTGCATTGACCCTTTTCGAGTCCAGTTGAAACGAGCAGAACCATGACCACGCCACTCCGCAAGGGCCTCCTGGTGGGCGCCGCCGGCCTCTCCCTGGCCAGTTCGGTGGCAGCTTGCGCCCCCTCGGCCCAAGGCAGCACCCCGCAAAAGACCTCCACGATCTCCGGCCCGTACAAGGACGGTACCTACAGCGCGGACGGTGACTACATTTCACCCAACGGCGGTGAAACCGTGGGCGTCAAGCTGACCTTGGCCGGTAACACCATTTCCGCGGTGGACATCACCGTCCATGCCAACAACACGAACACCAAGGAATTCCAGGGGCAGTTCAAGAACGGCATCGCCGCGCAGGTGGTCGGCAAGAAACTGGACGAGATCAACGTCTCAAAGGTCGCCGGCTCCTCGCTGACGAGCGAAGGGTTCAACAAGGCCGTGGAAACCATCAAGTCCGAGGCCAAGTAGGCGCATGACGCACACGGGCTGGAGCGTTTTCAGCTTCGACGGTATCGGGACCAGATGGGAAATCTCGACGCCGGAGGAACTCCCGGACGCGGTGCGCGCCAGCCTGCTCGGGGTCGTGGAGGACTACGACCGAAGCTATTCGCGTTTCCGGGACGACTCCCTGGTTGCAGCGCTCGCCCGTGAAGCCGGCACTGTCACCCTCCCGGCCGGGGCAGGAGAGCTGGAACAGCTATTCAAAAAACTGTACCGCCTCAGCAACGGCGCCATGACGCCGCTCATCGGCGGCAGCCTCGAGCGCCTGGGCTACGGTGCGGGCTATGCCTTGCGGCCCCTCGGCCACCCGGTGCCAGCGCCGCGTTGGGAAGACGTCCTCGAGTGGAACGGTACAGAGATCTCCGTTTCCGTTCCCGTGGTCCTTGACATCGGCGCTGCCGGGAAAGGCCAGCTGGTGGACCTTGCGGCTGCGGTCCTGCGCTCAGCGGAAATTACGGAGTTCCTTGTCGATGCCAGCGGCGACATGCTCCATTCCGGGGCGGAACCCTTGGGCGTGGCCCTCGAACACCCCTAGGACCCCACCCAGGCGATCGGCGTCGTCGAACTCCACGACGGCGCGCTGTGCGCTTCCGCAGCCAACCGCCGGGCGTGGGGCGACGGACTGCACCATGTCCTCGACGGGGCGACCGGTCGCCCGATAGAGACGGTAGTGGCCACGTGGACCATGGCTGTTACCGCAATGGAAGCCGATGCCCTGGCGACCGCGCTTTTCATGGTGGATCCGACGCTGCTTGAGGGAGAATTCGATTTCTCCTGGCTCCAGGTTTATTCGGACGGACATGCCGCCTATTCGGCCGGCTTCGAAGGGACACTGTTCTCATGATTGCCATCAAAGCGCGCGTGGATGCCTGGCTCGGGCGTTTCACGATGTACCGGCTGATCCTCTGGGTCCTTGCCGCGCTCGCGGCGGTACAGCCTGGTGTTGGACGCCTTGGGCTGGCTAAGCTTCGGGCTGCCTGAAATGCTGGTCCACCTCGTGCTGTGCCTGGGTCTGACGTACGCATCCAACCGGCTCGTGGCGAGGCTCTTCAAGGTCCAGCCGCATTCGGAGTCCTCGCTCATCACGGGCTTTCTGCTGTACTTCCTGTTCTGGCCCACCGAGCTGATTCCCTCGGTGCAGATCCTCGATCTCGCGGGGGTCGCCGTGGCATGCGTCCTGGCCTCGGCATCCAAATATGTCCTAGCCTTCCGCGGCCGGCACATTTTCAATCCCGCCGCGGCGGGCGCCTTCATCGCCGGGCTCACCGGTTTGAACATCGCCACTTGGTGGGCAGCAACCCCGGCCATGCTGTGGCTCCTGGTCCCCGGCGTGCTGCTGGTGCTCTACCGGACGCTGAAGGTGCTCATGGCCTGCGTTTTCGTCGTGGTTGCGCTGTCGGTGGTTTGCGCCATACTCCTCCGGGGCGGCATGACCTTCGGCTCCGCTGTGTGGCAACCGATCGCGCAGCAGCCGCTTCTCTTTTTCGTCGGCTTCATGCTCACCGAGCCCCTCACCCTGCCTCCCCGCCGATGGCAGCAAGTGGCACTGGCCGCCGTCGTGGCCCTGTTGTTTGCGGTGCCCTACAACCTGGCGGGCGTCGTCGCCAACTCGCCCGAGCTCGCGCTGCTCATCGGGAACCTCCTCGCCTTCCTCGTGGGACAGCGCGGCGGAATCATGCTGACGTACAGGGGTTCGCGTCCGCTGACGCCCTTCACCACCGAATTCCGTTTTGAGCCACGACGGCCCGTCCGTTTCCTCCCGGGGCAGTTCATGGAACTCAACCTTCCGCACTCGCGCTCGGACGGGAAGGGACGGCGACGGGTCTTCAGCATCACCAGCCCGCCGGACTCGCCCGAAATGACATTCGGCGTCGGCACGGCGGAACCAGTCTCCGCCGCCAAGCGCGCGTTGCTCGCGCTTGAGCCTGGAGAGTGCATCAGTGGAACAGCGGTGGGCGGCGACTTTGTGTTACCCCCCGACGCCGGCAAACCCGTGCTGCTCATCGCGGCGGGAATCGGGATTGCACCTTTCCTTTCCCAACTGGCGTCCAGCGACTCCGCACGACGGGACATCGTCGTGCTGTATCTCGCCCCCAGCGTCGCCGAACTTGCCGGGAGCGATGTCCTGGAGGCCTCGGGCGCACGGGTCATCGCCCGTCTTTCGGACGGTTCCCCACCGCCGTCGTTCATGCACGAAGCCGGGCGGAGCCGCATCGACGGCGACACCCTGCGGAAGCTCATCCCCGATGTCGCCAAGCGGGACGTGTACGTCTCCGGGTCCCCGGCGAACGTGGACACCCTTCGCTCCGCCGCCCGCCATGCCGGAGCCCGACGAATCCACGTGGACGCTTTCGCGGGCTACTGACGGCTCGCCCCCGCCCGTTTTCCATTGCGGCGCGGTGACCTGCTAAGCTCATGGACGTCCCTCCGGCAACGGACGGGAGCCCCGGATGCCCTCGTAGCTCAGGGGATAGAGCGTCTGCCTCCGGAGCAGAAGGCCGTAGGTTCGAATCCTATCGAGGGCACAAGAGAAAACCCCGCCAGTTCAAGGAACCGGCGGGGTTTTTCCTTGCCTGTCCGCGTTGCCGGGGACATGCCGCACCGGGCCCGCTAAAAAGTCGGTGGCCGCTCCTAAGCTGTTCGTACCCGTCCAACAGGTACGAAAGGGTTCGCCGTGATTTGTTCCATCATTCCTCCCTATATGCTGCGAAGGCTGGCGGCCCAGCACGAGCCCCGCCTGCGCGTGATTGCGCGCGCGGCCAAGGAATCCCTGCTGCACATCAAGAACCTCCAGGCGGTCCGGGCGCTTCCGGTGCCGGTCCCTGTGCCCACGGCGCGCCAGGCGAAGCCCGGCCCGCCCAAGCGGACCATCTACGACGCCGGCTCCACCGAGGCTTTGCCGGGGAAGCTTGTCCGCAAGGAGAAAGGTCCGGCGACGGGCGACGCTGCCGCCGATGAAGCCTAC
This sequence comes from Arthrobacter sp. KNU-44, assembly GCF_051843155.1. Classification (NCBI taxonomy): domain Bacteria; kingdom Bacillati; phylum Actinomycetota; class Actinomycetes; order Micrococcales; family Micrococcaceae; genus Arthrobacter; species Arthrobacter sp. KNU-44. The sequence continues at coordinate 3,720,904 of NZ_JBPXNG010000002.1, read as the reverse complement.
GACGGACTGGGCGAAACCCACGCGCTTTATGCCGAGGCGTTCAGCCGGAATTCGATCGACGGCGCCGGGCTGAAACTCGATGCCACTGTCCACTACGGCGAACTGTACGACAACGCCTTCTGGAACGGCAGCCAAATGGTCTTCGGTGATGGCGACGGCGAGATCTTCCAGAGGTTCACGAAGTCGCTCAGCGTGATAGGGCACGAGCTCGCCCACGGTGTCACCCAGTACACGGCAGCCCTCGCCTACCGGAACCAGGCCGGAGCCCTCAACGAGTCCATGTCGGATGTTTTCGGGGCACTGGTGGAGCAGTATGCCAAAAAGCAGTCTGCAGCCGAGGCCAGCTGGCTGATCGGCGAGGGTTTGTTCACCGACGCCGTCCAAGGCGCCGCCCTCCGATCCATGAAAGCACCAGGGACCGCGTATGACGACGACGTGCTCGGGAAGGATCCGCAACCGGACTCCATGGACAAGTACGTCCGCACCACCGCGGACAACGGCGGGGTCCACATCAACTCAGGCATCCCCAACCGGGCGTTCTCCCTTGTTGCCCAGGAGCTGGGCGGTAATGCCTGGGAGGCGCCGGGACAGATCTGGTACAACACGCTGAGCAGCGGCTCACTGCCTGCGACGTGCACCTTCGGACGCTTCGCAAAAGCCACAGTGGCGTCTGCAGAGGAGCTCTTCGGGGCCGGTTCGAACGAGCATGACGCAGTCCGCGAGGCGTGGGAAACTGTGAAGGTAAAGCTCTAGCAGCACCCTCCGGAGCAGTGGAAGCCGCAGAACATGAAAATCACTGTCCAGCGCAGCGGTGGCGTCGCCGCGATCACACGCGTCTGGACCGTGGATGCCGCCACTTCCGAAGACAAGAGACGCTGGATGCCGATCGTGGAGGCCTGCCCTTGGGACCAGGTGCCATCCCGCGCACTAGCGGCCGCGCAGGCAGCCGGGAGAGCGGCCGGGCAGGCCGACCGGTTCATGTATTCGATCCGCGCCGGACAACGCCGGGCCACGCTTCCGGAAACCGATGTCACCGGGCCATGGCACACCCTCGTGGAGAACGCCAAGGTAGAGGGACACGAGACCCTCCGCCGCTAGCCGACCTCCGCCAACTGGCCACGGAAAGCCCTGCGGTACGACTGCGGGCTCGTGTCCAGGACCTTGGCGAAGTGGTGCCGCAGCAGCACGGAATGTCCGAACCCGGCTTCGCGCGCAACCTCGTCGATGTTCAGCTCCGTGGTTTCCAGGAGTTCCTGTGCCCGGAGCACGCGCTGCGAGTTGAGCCACGCCGCCGGTGTGGCACCTGTTTCGGCCCGGAACCGGCGCGCGAAGGTCCGGGCGGACATGTGCAGCCGGGCGGCCAGTTCGTTGACGCTGTGGTCCCGATCGAGGTTCTCCACCATCCAGCGCAACAATGCCTCCATTGGCGCGGAGCCGCACGTGGGCATGGGCCGGTCGATGAACTGGGCCTGTCCGCCGTCGCGGTGCGGCGGAACCACCATGTCGCGGGCAATGGCAGCAGCAACGTGGGCGCCAAGCTCCACGCGAATCAGATGCAGGCAGGCGTCAATGCCGGCGGCCGTGCCGGCACTTGTGATGATCGTTCCGTCCTGGACGTAGAGCACATTTTCGTCCACGTGAATCTGCGGGTACCTGCTGGCGAGGTCCTGTGAATAATGCCAGTGCGTGGTGCAGCGGCGCCCGTCAAGGAGGCCTGCGCGGGCAAGCGCGTACGCCCCGGAACAAATTGACATGACCCACGCCCCGCGCGCGTGCGCCGCCCGTAGCGCAGCCAATACAGACTCCGGCACGTCCTCATCCCGTCCGTACGGAGCCATGATGACCAGGTCGGCATCGGCCGTGGCTTCCAGGCCCCGGCCGACGTGCATCGACAGCCCGGACTTCATCTTCACGTCTCCGGGGACCGGAGTGCAGACCCTGAAGTCAAAGCCGGGAACGCCGCTCCCACGGTCCGCGCGGTCAATGCCAAAGACCTCGCAGGCGGTCCCGAATTCGAAGATCGAGAAGTTGGGAACAACAATGATTGCCACCGTTTTCAACATAGATCCAGTGTGGCAGAAAATTGCCTAACTGGGTCGTTTCTGCCACTGTTTCTTGAGGTGCACCAGGACCACGATGGAGTCATGGAATTCATCGGAGTCTTGCTCTTCATCATCCTCATCATCACCGCCGCCGCTTCCATCTCCGCTGTCCTTAGGGACGGCCGCGGCCGGCTTCCCGACCGTTCCGAGCCCTGGACGGCGAGGGATCCGCCTAACAACTCATGCTGGACACTGCGCGCGTTCTAAGCACGGTGTGCCCCTGAACACGGACGACTTTTGTCCGCATCTTGGGCTAGATTCAATGCCATGATCCAGACGTCCGCCAGGCTGCTGCAATTGCTGTCCTTGCTGCAGGTCCGGCGTGAATGGACCGGCCCGGCATTGGCCAAGCGGATGGGTGTCACCGAGCGCACCGTCCGCCGGGACATCGACAAGCTCCGGAACCTCGGCTACCCCATCCACGCTTCGCCGGGCATAGCCGGCGGCTACCAGCTGGGCGCCGGGGCGCAGCTCCCGCCGTTGCTGCTCGACGACAATGAAGCACTCGCCGTCGCTCTGGGGCTCAACTCCGTGGCGGCGGGTCCGGTCGCCGGTATCGGCGAAGCGTCGGTTCGAGCCTTGGCCAAGCTCGAGCAGGTGCTGCCCGCGCGTCTCCGCCCGAAGTTCGCGATGCTCAAGGCCGCGGTCACCACGTTGCCCAGCAACGCGGCGTCGGTAGACCCCCAGCAACTCACCGTGGTCTCTGCGGCGATCGCGGACAAGCGACAACTCAGTTTCGACTATGTCAAGGCTGACGGCGACGCTGGCCGGCGTCTAGTGGAGCCATACCGGCTGGTGGACACCGGGCGGCGCTGGTACCTCGTCGCGTGGGATGTGGACCGGGAAGACTGGCGCACGTTCCGTGCCGACCGCATCGCCACGCTTCCGGCGGAACGGAAGAAGTATGTGCCGCGCCCCCTGCCGGCCAAGGACCTCGCGGACTACGTCCAGCGCTCCGTGACCCGCTCGCCGTACCGTTACGACGTCGTCGTGCGCCTCCACGCCCCCATCGGCGAGGTGGCCGCCGTCGTCGGTCCGCAGCTCGCGAGCTTGAGCGACGACGGCGGGAACGCCACCCTGCTCCGTGCCGGCTGGGACAGCCTGGCGCAGCCGGCGGCGCACCTCGCAGCGCTGGACATGGACTTTGAGATCATCTCCCCGGAGGAATTCAAGGAGTACGCCCGCACCATGGCCGGGCGATTGGAAAAAGCCGCCGGGAAGCACGCACTGCAAGGCGACGCGCCGCCACAGTAGACTGTCAGCAGCCATGACACTTCAAATTTCCTACCCCGCAGAGCTGCCCGTCTCCGAGCGCCGCGAGGACTTGATGGCGGCCATCGCCGCAAACCAAGTGACCATCATCGCCGGCGAAACCGGTTCCGGCAAGACAACCCAGATCCCCAAAATGTGCCTGGAACTCGGCCTCGGGGACAAGGGCTTGATCGGCCACACCCAGCCGCGCCGCCTTGCCGCGCGTACCGTTGCCGAACGCATCGCCTTCGAAATGGGCGTGGAGATAGGCCAGGAAGTGGGCTTCCAGGTCCGTTTCACCGGCGAAGTCAGCAGGGCTACCAAAATCAAGCTGATGACCGACGGCATCCTGTTGGCCGAGATCCAGCGGGACAAGCTCCTGCGCAAGTACAGCGCCATCATCATCGACGAGGCACACGAGCGCAGCCTCAACATCGACTTCATCCTGGGCTACCTCAAGCGGATCCTGCCGCAAAGGCCGGACCTGAAGGTCATCATCACCTCGGCCACCATCGATCCCCAGCGTTTCGCGAAGCATTTCGGCAGCGAAGACGAACCTGCGCCTATCATCGAGGTCTCGGGCAGGACCTACCCGGTGGAAATCCGCTACCGTCCGCTGTCCCAACCAGCCGGCGGCAGTGCCTCCGGCGAAGATGAGGACGCTTCCGACGACGAGCTTGAGGAGGACCGCGATCCCCTCGACGCCGTGTGCGACGCCGTCGACGAGCTCGCCCTTGAGGCTCCGGGAGACATCCTGGTGTTCTTCTCCGGCGAGCGCGAAATCCGCGACGCGGCGGAAGCCCTGAACGGCCGGATCCAAGCCAACCGCAGGCTGGCGGGCACGGAGGTCCTCCCGTTGTTTGCCCGTTTGAGCCTGCAGGAGCAGCACAGGGTCTTCAACCCGGGCGGCAAACGGCGGATCATCCTTGCCACCAACGTCGCGGAAACTTCCCTGACGGTGCCGGGCATCAAATACGTCATCGACACCGGCACGGCCCGCATCTCGCGTTACTCGCACCGCACCAAAGTGCAACGGCTGCCGATCGAACGTGTTTCGCAGGCATCGGCAAGCCAGCGTTCCGGCCGCTGCGGTCGCGTGTCCGAGGGTATCGCCATCCGGCTCTATTCCGAGGAAGACTTCGAGTCCCGCCCACCGTTCACTGATCCGGAGATCCTGAGGACCAACCTTGCCGCGGTCATCCTGCAGATGACCGCCATGGGCGTTGCCCGCGGCCCCAAGGACGTCGAGAACTTCCCCTTTGTTGAGCCGCCGGACTCCCGTGCCATCAACGACGGCGTCACGCTGCTGCGCGAACTCGGCGCCCTCAGCGCCGCGCGCACGGGCGACGGCGGCGCTCCCCCGGCCATCGACGGCGGCAACGCGCGCACGGGGGGCGGCGCAGAAAACCGGGGCGGCCTGACCGCCGTCGGGCAGAAATTGGCCCAACTCCCGGTCGACCCCCGGCTCGGCAGGATGATTGTGGAAGCCGGAAAGCGCGGCTGCGTCAAGGAAGTCATGATCCTGGCAGCTGCCTTGACCATCCAGGATCCGCGCGAGCGCCCGAGCGATAAGCAACAGCTTGCCGCCGAGAAGCACGCGCGCTTCCGGGACGAGAACTCGGACTTCACCGGATTCCTGAATCTGTGGAACTACATCCAGGAAAAGCAACAGGAGCTCTCCTCCACGCAGTTCCGCCGGCTGTGCAGGAACGAGTTCATCAACTACCTGCGCGTCCGCGAATGGCAGGATCTCTTCCAACAATTGCGCCAGCTCGCCAAGCCGCTGGGAATCACCATCGACAACAAGCGCGAGGCCGACCCCGTAGGCAACAACGAGGGAATCCACATCAGCCTGCTCTCGGGGCTACTGAGCCACATCGGCATGCTGGATGAACGCAAGCGCGAATACGCCGGAGCACGAGGCAGCCGATTCGCCATCTTCCCGGGCTCGGCGCTGTTCAAGAAGTCGCCCGCTTTCGTGATGGCCGCGGAATTGGTTGAAACAAGCCGGCTCTGGGCCCGGGTCGCGGCGAAATTCGATCCCTTGTGGGCCGAGCAAGTTGCACCCGATCTCGTGAAGCGCTCCTACAGCGAACCCCACTGGTCCACCCGGACGGGCTTGGTCATGGCGCACGAGAAGGTGATGCTCTACGGAGTTCCCATCATCCCGAACCGCCGCATCAACTACGGCAGGATCGACCCCGAGCTCTGCCGCGAACTCTTCATCCGGCATGCCCTGGTAGAAGGCGACTGGAAGACCCACCACAAATTCTTCCACCGCAACCGCGCCTTGCTCCACGAGATCGAGGAACTCGAGACGCGGATGCGCCGCCGGGACATCCTGGTGGATGACCACACGTTGTTCGAGTTCTACGACGCCAGGATCGGCAAGGACGTGGTTTCCGAACGCCACTTCGACAAATGGTGGAAGGAAGCCCGCCAGCAGGACCCCACCTTGTTGGACTTCGACCAATCGCTGCTCATCAGCGAGGACGCCGAAGCGCTGGACGATTCCGCCTACCCGAAAACCTGGCTGCACAAGGGCTTTGAGCTGCCCCTGAGCTACGAGTTCCATCCGGTAGCTCCCGGTTCCCCGCCCAATCCCTCGGACGGCGTCACAGCCGAGGTTCCCGTGCTGTTCCTCAACCAGCTCGACGACGCCGCCTTCCGATGGCAGATACCCGGCCAGCGGGTGGAGCTCGTTACCGCCTTGATCAAGTCGCTGCCCAAACAGATCCGCAAGAACTTCGTGCCGGCCCCGGACGTGGCCCGGCGAGCGGCTGCTGCCTTGGAAACCGACTTCGATCCCGCCACGGACGATCTTGAAACCTCGCTCGAGCTGGTGCTGCGCCGTATCCGGGGACACATCATTCCTCCGGGATCGTGGAATTGGGACGCTGTGCCGGCGCACCTCCGCGTCAGCTTCAAGGTAGTGGACAGCCGCGGCAAGGTGCTCGACGAAGGCAAGGACCTCGCCGCACTCCAGGAACAGCTTGCCCCGGCTACCCGCCGGGCCATCGCCGAATCCCTCGGGGCAACACCGGCGACGACGGCACGCGCCAACGGTCCGAAGGGCGCCCCAAATGCCGGCGGTACCGGATCAAGCGGCGGAAACGGCCGCGGCGGGACGACCCAGCAGTCCGCCGGTTTCCTGTCCGAGCAAACCGGGCTGACCGAGTGGACTTTCGGAGCTATCGAACGCCAAGTGACGCGCACGGTGAAGGGGCACGATGTCACGGGCTTTCCCGCTCTCGTGGATGAGGGAAAATCCGTTGCGTTGCGCGTGTTCCAGACCCGGGCGGAGCAGGAACCGGCAATGCGCGGCGGCGTTATCCGGCTGCTCGCCCTGCGCGTTCCCGCCCCGGACCGCTACGTCCTGGAACATCTGAACAACACGGAGAAGTTGACGTTCAGCCAGAACCCTCACGGCTCGGTGAGCGCCTTGATCGCGGACTGCGTCCTGGCGGCCGTCGACAAGCTGACTCCGGCCGAACTTCCTTGGGACAAGGCGGCGTTCGATGCCCTGTACGAACTGGTCCGCGCGGAACTGATCGACACCGTCTTCACGGTGACCGCCGTCGTCGAACGCATTTTGGGGAGCACCCGGCGGATAGAGAAGCAACTCAAGGGCAGCACGAGCCTCGCCTTGATCAGCGCGCTCAACGACATGAAGAGCCAGCTGGAGCAGCTCGTGTTCCCCGGTTTTGTGGCACGGACGGGCTACGCCCAATTGAGCCAGCTGCCCCGGTATCTGGCCGGAATCGAGAAGCGCCTCGAAAAGCTCCCGAACAATGTCCAGCGCGACGGGCTGAACATGTCGGTAGTTCAGGCGTTGGAAGACGACTACGACGACGCCGTCTCCGCGCTGCTGCCGGGCCGACGGGCAGGAGCTGAGTTAACACGGGTGCGCTGGATGATCGAGGAGCTGCGCGTGAGCCTTTTCGCCGTCGAGCTCGGCACGGCCTACTCCGTCTCGGAAAAGCGCATCCGGACGGTTCTCAACCAGGCGCTGGCACCCGCGTAACCGGGGCGCCGACGCTCGCTCACCTATACACGCCTTCCCCCCGACGCTCGCTCACCTATACACGCCTTCCCCCGACGCTCGCTCACCTATACCGCCGCATTCTGCGGTCGTCAAGTTTTTGAGACATTTTCGTTGTTTGTTTTGGTTAGGCGGCCAGGGGTTCCTGGACGCTGGTGTGGTGGTTTGCGTGGGCGGTGGCTGGCGGGATGCCGCCGGCCCGTCGGTTGGGTCGGCGGCGGTTGTACCAGCCCTCGATGTAGTCCATCACGGCGGTCCGTGCGGTGAGCCTGGAACCGAAGCGGTGGTGGTGGTAGAACTCGGTCTTGAGGTGTGAGAAGAAGTTCTCGGCGACCGCGTTGTCCCAGCACACCCCCACCTTGCCCATGGACTGGGTGACCTCGTTCTGGGCGCACCATCGTTGGAATTCCTCCGAGGTGTACTGGGTGCCCCGGTCGGAGTGGAAGACGACTGGGCCGCCGATGAGGTGGCCGTGGTTCCGGGCCATCCGCAGGGCCGCGGTGCACAGGCTGGCGCGCATGTGTTCGGCCATGGCCCAGCCGATGACCATCCCGGAGAACAGGTCGATGACCGTGGCCAGGTAGAGCCAGCCCTCGCCGGTGCGCAGGTAGGTGATGTCCCCGACCAGCCGGGTCCCGGGCACCGCGGAGGTGAAGTCGCGCCTGCCCTGGTCATCGAGCATGTGGTTCTGGATGTGGGCGGTCTTGGCCTGCGGGTCCTGGAGCGTGGTCTTTTTCCAGGCCTGGGTGCGGATGGCCCGCAGGCCGTGCTCGCGCATGATGGCCCCCACGGTCGGGGCGGAGACCTTGGTCCCGGCCGCGTTCAGGAGCCGGGTCAGCTGGTCCCGCCCGGCACGCCCGGACTCCTTCGTGTAGAGCTTGGTGACCGCGGTGACCAGCTCCCCGTGCCGCACGGTGCGCGGTGAAGGGCCGGCAGGTTTGCGCCACCGGTAATAGGAGGCCCGGGAGACGTTCAATTTCCGGCATAGCCACACCACGGGATGGTTGGCCTTCTCCGCTTCGATGAACTCGTAGAAATCCTCTACTTTTGCTTCGCGGCAAAGAAGGCGCTGACTTTTCCCAGGAACTCGACCTCGGCCTTCAACCTGGCGTTTTCGGCCAGCGCTTTCTGGTGTTCATCCCACGCCACCGGCCCCCGGTCCTCGGGCTGGGCAGGGGTGTCCGGTTGCTTGTCCCGGGACTTGTGTACCCAGTTTCCCAGCGTGCTTTCCTTCACCCCGATCTCCTGCGCGATCTGCTTCACCGGCCGGTCCGAAGACAAAACCAGTCGAACCGATTCCTCCCGGAACGCGGCGTCGTATGTCTTTCTGCGGGTGGTCATCTGAAACTGAGGCTCCCATCAAGCTGTCTCACAAAACCATACGGCCGCATTCCTGCCAGAGGTGAGCGAGCGTTTGAGAAAAACACCACATAGGTGAGCGAGCGTTTGAGAAAAACACCACATAGGTGAGCGAGCGTCACCCCGGAACCGGGTCGCCGGACCGCAAGGGTGCTGCCACTTCGGCGGCTTCTCCGGGCCTCAATCCGCCGGAACGAACTCTCGGTGCCCGGCGGCGACGAGGCCGGCGCGGAGTTTCGCCGCGTTCGCGTCGAGCCGCGCAGGGTCCGGGTTGTGCTCTACGGTTCCGAAGTCGAAATCGGCCAGGGAGGTTGCCGGGAAGACGTGCACGTGGAAGTGCTCCACTTCGAATCCCACTACGGAGAGGCCTGCCCGTGGTGCGCCAAACGCCTCCACTTGTGCCTTGCCGATTGTCTGCGCGACGGACATGACTTTGTTGAGGAGCTCAGGGGGGACGTCGGTCCAGCGGTCCACCTCTTGGCGCGGCACCACGAGCGTGTGGCCGTCTGTAAGCGGGGCGATGGTCAGGAAGCCGACGACGTCGTCGTCCTTCCAGACAAAACGTCCGGGAATCTCGCCGTTGATGATCTTGGTAAACAGGGTGCTCATACGTCTGCCTTTTCCGAAGCGGGCTGAAGGGTCTTGGTATCGAGGACGAAACGGTATTTGACGTCGCCGGCAACCATGCGGTCGTAGGCTTCGTTGAGTTGCCGGGCAGTAACGACTTCGACGTCGCTTACTACGCCGTGCTCGGCACAGAAGTCCAGCATTTCCTGGGTCTCGGCAATACCGCCGATCAACGAGCCTGCATAGGAGAGGCGGCGCCGGATCAGCGCGCCGGGGCTGACGGGGGGCATGTCCGTGGGAGGGAGCCCCAATTGGAAGAGGGCCCCGTTCAGCCGCAAGGTGCGAAAGTACGGGTTGAGGTCATGGGGGGCCGCCACAGTGTCGATAATGACGTCGATGGTGCGGTTGGCGCCTTCCATTGCCTCGGGATCCTTCGAGAGGATCACGTCGTCGGCGCCAAGTTCTATTGCCGCCTCGAACTTGGCCTCCGAGGTGGTGAAGACCACTACGTGCGCCCCCATGGCCTTCGCAATCTTGACCGCCATGTGGCCCAGCCCGCCGAGTCCGACGACGCCTACGACGTCACCCTCCTCGACGTCGAAGTAGCGCAGCGGCGAGTAGGTCGTGATACCCGCGCAGAGCAACGGCGCCGCCGCTGCAGGGTCAAGGCCCTCTGGCACCCGGAGCACGAAGCGGCGGTCAACCACCACCGAGGTGGAGTACCCGCCCTGGGTGATGGAGTTGCCGTTCCGCGCGTCCTTCACCCCATAGGTGCCGACGTTTCCGCGTTCGCAATACTGCTCCAGGCCTTCGAGGCAGCTGCCGCACTCGCGGCAGGAGTCCACCATGCAGCCGACGCCCACCAGGTCTCCCGGCGCGAAGTCGTCGACGGCGGAGCCAACGCTGCGGACCCGGCCCACGATTTCGTGGCCGGGGACCAGCGGATAGTCCTGGGCCCCCCATTCGCCCCGTGTCGCGTGGACATCGGAGTGGCAGAGGCCGCAGAAATCGATCTCGATCTCGACGTCGTCTTCCTTGGGAACGCGGCGGGCCACGGTCAGCGGGACAAGACCGCTGTCCGCAGAAGTGGCGCCGTATGCGGCCGCCAGTGTCGGCGTGCCGTGCGCACCGGGTGTTGATGGCGCGCCGGGTGTTGATGAGGCGGCCTCCGCTGTCTCGTCAGCCACGACGAGCGGCTTGCCAAGGGGTGGAGGAACGGGGCGTCCGGGAGTCATGCCTCGACGCTACCCCTGCGGGCTGATTTATTGCCACTCTGCGCTGCCACGCCCTCCGGCTTCGCTTCGGCCATGGTTCACTGACCCGCAGATCCCAGCGGCGCTGCTCCAGTGAGCACCTGGTTGGAGTCGAGCGAGGACCACTGCGAAAAGGAGCCCGGGAAGAGTGCCGCCCTGAATCCGGCGATTTCCAGGGCAGCGATCTCGTGGGCTGCCGTTACGCCGGAGCCGCAGTAAACCGCTACCTTGCTGCCCTCGTCGATGCCCAGGGCCGCAAATCTATTGCGGAGCTGGGCTGCGCGGAGGAACGTGCCGTCCGGTCCGAGGTTTCCGGCTGTGGGGGCGCTCAGCGCGCCGGGAATGTGTCCCGCGCGGGGATCAATGGGTTCGATTTCGCCGCGGTAGCGCTCCCCGGCCCGGGCATCGAGAAGAATTCCGTGGTTGTGCCACTCCGCTGCCTCGTCCATGGTGATCGCATCCATGTGGCCGTGTCCCAGCACCACATCGCCAGGAACCGGCGGCTGCTCGTCCTGCGCCAACGGGTGGCCGGCCGCGCGCCAGGCCCCCAATCCGCCGTCGAGCAGGAAGACGGAGTGGAAACCGGCGTCCCGAAGCAGCCACCACAACCGCGCCGCGGCGGTGCTGCCGCTGTCGTCGTACGCAACCACGGTATCGCCGTCGTTGATGCCCCAGGCCCGGGCGCTCCGCTGCAGCGCAGCGGTGGGCGGCAACGGGTGCCTGCCCCGGCCCTCGGCCGATGGATCGGCGAGTTCGTTGTGCAGGTCCACATAGACCGCGCCGGGAATGTGGGCCTGGCGGAAGTGCGAATGGCCGTGCGGATCGCCCAACACCCACCGAACGTCGAGCAAAACAGTCCGCTTACCCGCGTCCATGCGGTCCTTGAGCGAGGCTACGTCAATGATCGTGGCCATCAAATCTCCTTCGTTTCGCTGTGTCTACCAAACGACGTGGAAGCTGCCGCCGTGCAGCTGCCAACCGGCTACCAGCCTATCCTTGGGCGGCCGTCGCCGCCGGTAGGCTGGATCGGTGAGCACTCTACGCAACCAGGACCGGGCATGGGCCAGCGAGGCAATCCGACGCATCGAAGCCGAGAATAACCGCTCGGCGGACACGCACCTCTACGCGGTGCCACTCCCGGAACACTGGGGTGTCCAGCTCTACCTCAAGGACGAGTCCACGCACCGTTCGGGCAGCCTCAAGCATCGCTTGGCCCGCTCGCTCTTCCTCTACGGCCTGGTCAACGGCTGGATCACGGAAGGGACCACCATTGTTGAGGCTTCCAGCGGGAGTACCGCTGTGTCCGAGGCGTACTTCGCCAGGCTGATCGGGCTTCCGTTCATCGCCGTGATGACCCGCACTACCAGCCCCGAAAAGATCGCCCTCATCGAAGAGTTCGGTGGCGCCTGCCTCCTCGTGGACCACGCCTCGGAGGTCTATGCGATGGCCGAGGAGGTTGCCCGGACTTCCGGCGGTTACTACATGGACCAATTCACTTTTGCTGAGCGCGCCACCGACTGGCGGGGCAACAACAACATCGCGGAATCGATCTTCGAGCAGCTGGCCCTCGAAGAGCATCCGGTGCCCGAGTGGATCGTGGTGGGCGCCGGCACCGGCGGAACCAGCGCCACCATCGGCCGGTACTTGCGGTACCACTGCCACTCGACCCGGCTGGCAGTGGTCGATCCCGAAAATTCCGCGTTCTATCCCGGATGGCGCGACGGCGTCCCGGACTACTCGACGGGCATGCCCTCCAGGATCGAAGGCATCGGACGGCCGCGCATGGAGCCCAGCTTCGTCCCGGCCGTCATCGACACCATGATCCAGGTTCCCGATGCGGCCTCGGTGGCCGCTATGCGGCACCTCCGCAGGCTGGCCGGGCTGCACGCCGGGCCTTCCACGGGAACCAACCTGTGGGGCGTTTGCCAACTGATTGCCGAGATGGTGGCCCAGGGAAAGCGCGGCAGCATTGTGTCGCTCATGTGCGACGCCGGCGATCGCTACGCGGGGAGCTACTACAACCCGGACTGGCTAGCCGAGCGTGGACTGGATCCGGCCCCGTACGAGGCCGTGCTGGCTGACTTCTTCGAGACAGGCATCTGGCCGCCCAGGATGTAGGCGCCCGCGGCGGACTGAGCTAGACCTCCACCGATTCCCGCGGCGACAACCTGGCATAGCTGGTACCGTACTTCGCGCCGATCCTGGTCACATGGGCCTCCACCAATCCGCGTCCCAGTTCGTTGAGCAGGCCATCGTGGACCGGATAGGCCTTGGGCGCGCGGACCGCGATCACGAAGTCAACCACCTCGCCCACTTTTGACCACGGCGCATGGATTGGCACCAGCAGGGTTTGTACGGCGATGCCATCAGGGACAACGAACGAGTCCCCCGGGTGGAAGACGTTTTCGTCCACGAGGTAGCCGATGTTGGCCACGACCGGAATCTGCGGGTGGATGAGGGCATGTTGGCCTCCGAAGGAACGAATCGCGAAGCCCCCCGCTTCAAAGGACGTCCCGGGTTCGACGGCGTGTACCCGATCGCCGCCGTCGCCCGCCTTCACGGCCAGCTGGGAAGCGACTCCCGAGGGTGCGTGCACCTGCAGTCCGGGGTTTCCCTTGAGGGCCCCGACGACGGCGTCCGCGTCAACGTGGTCAGCGTGCTCATGGGTGATCAGCACCGCGTGGGCGCCGGCGAGGGCTTCCTCGGACTCGGAAAAAGTCCCGGGGTCGATCACGAGGACCTGGCTGTCCTTTTGCAGGCGGACACAAGCGTGGGTGAACTTGGTGAGCTTCATGCAGCCAGCCTAGGGCGGGCCTCCAATGGTGTCCACGAACCGACGTCGGAGCGTGGCCTGCTGGTAACGTTGGTATTTGCGAACATCCACATCGAAATGAGTCCACGAATGTCACAGGGCGCCCATGCCGCCACGTCCGGGCCCGCAGCCCGGTCGCTTCCGGATGCGAAGGATCCCGCCGTCAAGGAGCAGCGCGTCACCAAGCAACGCCTTGCGGTCAGCGCCGCCCTGGACGAACTTGACGACTTCGTGAGCACGCAGGAACTGTACCGGCTGCTCCAGAACCAGGGCGTTTCGGTGTCGCTGGCAACGGCGTACCGCATTCTGCAGTCGCTTGCCGACGACGGCCTTATCGATGTGCTGAGAAATGCCGATGGCGAAGCCGTCTACCGCCGCTGTGCCGTCACGGGCCACCACCACCACCTGCTGTGCCGCAATTGCGGCAAGGCCGTCGAAGTGGAAGCTCCAGCCGTCGAGACGTGGGCGGCCCGGGTGGCTGCCGAGAACGGCTACACCGAAGTGGCGCACACGGTGGAGATTTTCGGTCTCTGCCCTGAGTGCACTGCTAAGAAGGCTGCGGGCCTGCTCTAGCCGGCTACCGCCTGGTCCTGGACGGCCTGGCCCACGGCGGCGTGGGGACGGACGATCCTGCCGTTGATTCCCCGTTTGGCCCGTACGTTGCCGATGATCCGGCACACCACATAGATCAGGAACGACAAAGTGGTGACATACGGGCTGATCGGAATCCGGCTGCCGAGCGCCAGGAGAATTCCACCCACTGTGGCGGTAATCGCAAAAACCACGCTCAACAAGACCACGAGCCGCGGCGAAGTAGTCACCCGCAGGGCAGCAGCCGCGGGCGTGATCAACAATGCCAGGACCAGAAGCGCGCCGACTATCTGGATGGACAGGGCAACGCTGACGCCGAGCAACACCATGAAGGCAATCGCCAAGCCACGGACAGGCACTCCCCTGGCTTCCGCCATCTCGGGGTCCACGCTCGCGAAGCTGAGCGGGCGCCAAATTGCGGCCAGTGCGAGCATGACCACCACAGCCGTGCCTGCCAGGACCTGGAGCTGGACAGTATCCACCGAAACGATCTGGCCGGTCAGTAGCCCGAACTTGTTGGCAGCCCGGCCCTGGTAGAGGGCCAGGAACAAGATGCCAAGGCCCAGCCCGAACGGCATGATGACGCCAATGATCGAGTTCTTGTCCCGCGCCCGGACGCCCATGAGTCCCAGAAGCAGCGCAGCCGCGACGGATCCCGCGAGCGAACCTAAAATGATGTCCGCCCCGATGAGCAGGGCGAAGGAGGCACCGGCGAAGGACAACTCCGAAATGCCGTGCACCGCGAAGGCGAGGTCCCGCTTCATGACGAAAGTGCCGATGAGCCCGCCGAGCAGGCCTAGGACTGCACCGGCCCAGATGGAATTCTGGACGAGCGCCAGCAGTTCGCCATAGTTTTCAAAGTTGAAGATGGTGTGCAGGATGCTTCCGAGATCCATTTAGTGACCTTCCTCCACACCCGCGTGGGCGTCATCGTGGTAGTGGGTCGTCGCGTCCGGAAGCCCGACGACGACGATCCTGCCGTTCGCGCGGATGACCTCAACGCGGCTGTTGTACAGCTCGGACAGGACCTCGGTGGTCATGACCTCCTCCGGTGTTCCGACCCGGAACCTGCCGCCTGCAAGGTAGAGAACCCGGTCGACGTAGTCGATGACCGGGTTGATCTCGTGGGTCACGAACACGACGGCGCTGTTCCGCTCGTGGCATTGCTGGTTGATGAGGGCACTCACGGCCTGCTGGTGGTGCAGGTCCAAGGACAGCAGCGGTTCGTCACAGAGCAGGAGTTCAGGCGCCGCGGCAAGGGCTTGCGCAACACGGAGCCGCTGTTGCTCGCCGCCGGACAATTGGCCAAGCGGCACGCGGGCGTAGTCGCTCGCCCCCACCAAGTCCAGGAGCGAGTCGACGCGTTCATTGACGGCTTTGGCCTTGATCCGCAGGCCCCAGCGGTGGCCGTCGACGCCGAGGGCAACCAGGTCCCTGGCACGCAAGGGCGTATCCGGAGCAAAGGACTTCTGCTGCGGAATGTAGCCGATCTTCCGGCTGCCACGTTCCACGGGACGTCCGGCCACGGTCACCGTCCCCGAGTGAAGCTGCTGCAAACCGAGGAGGACTTTGAGGAAGCTGGTCTTGCCGCTGCCGTTGGGGCCGAGCACAGCGAAGAACTCACCCGCCTGGATGTCCACGTCGAGGTCCTTCCAGAGGGCCCGTTGGCCAAACTGGAGGCCCGCGCCGCGAAGGCTCACTACCGGTGTCAAAAAGATTCCTCGATCCATGGGGTTCGCGAAGCGATGGTGCTGGTGGCCTGCTCTTGGATGAATAGAGAGGGCCCCGCAGCCGCCCTGTATATCTTAGGACGATTGCGGGGCCGGTCTGTTCTTATTTTCCGGCGCCGTTTACTTGTTCAGGGCAGCGGCAACGTTGCCCACATTGTCCGTCATCCAGGCGATGTAGTCCTTGCCCTCGGGAAGTGTCTCGGTGAAACCGATCACCGGAACACCGGCGGCGGTTGCGGCGGCCTTCAGCTTTTCCGTCTCGGCGCTTGCAGTCTGTTCGTTGTACGCCACGAAGCGAACGGACTTCGACGAAATCAGATCGCTCGTTTCTTTGACTGCTGCCGGGGGAACGTCCGAGCCGACCTCAATGGCGTGGCTGAATTCCTCCGGCGTCTTGTTCTCCAAGCCTGCAGCTTCAAGCAAATACCCGGGAACAGGCTCCGTGATGGCGACCGGAGCGGAACCCTTGGATGACTTGATTTCAGCGACTTTTGCGCTGAGTCCGGTCAGCGAGGACTTGAACTTGTCGGCGTTGGCAGTAAAGGTCCTGGCATCGGCCGCATTCAGGCTTCCAAGCTTCGCAGCGACGGCGTCGGCCACTTTCGCCATGGCGTCGAAATTATACCAGACGTGCTCGTTGAACCCTTCCGGCACCGCTGAGGCGGATGTGCTGCTCGTCGCCGCGGGAAGGAGCCCCGAAACGTTGACCGCAGTGATCGTCTTGTCCGCAGCCACCTTGCTGTCATCGGCCAGCTTGCTGAAGAAGTCGTCGTAGCCCGCGCCGTTGTCGATCACCAATTGGGCTTTGGAGACGGCCAGTTTGTCCTGGGTGCTTGCCTCGTAGGAGTGCGGATCCTGGCTGGTCTTGTTGATGATGGACGTGACAGACACCTTGTCACCGCCGACGCTCTTGGCGATGTCGCCGTACACGCTGGTGGAGGCGACGACGTCGATCACTCCGGAGGACGACGACGGCGCCGTCGCGGCGGGTGCCGAGCATGCGGCAAGCAGGACGGCAACGGCCGCGCACGCAGCAGGCACTGCGGCAAGGGAAAGACGGGCGGCGGTACGGCGCACGGGAAACCTCGGATCTACCGAATCAAGCACAACAGGGGGACTCAAATGAGTGTACCCACAAATGGGAATGATTCCTATTTAGAATTCCAGCCGGGTCCTGCCGGCCCCTTGGGGCCGGCAGGAGGCTACGCTGACTCGGGTCCGCCCAGCCGCCGGATTCCCCTGGCCTGGGTGGCGTCACGGATCTCGCCCACAAGCTGCTCGATAACGTCCTCCAGGAACAACACTCCCAGGGTCGCGCCGCCGGTCCCCACGACACGGCCCAAGTGCGAGCCGGTCCGCTGCATCACTGCCATGGCATCTTCAATTTCGTCCTCGGGTGCGAGGTTCACGAGGGACCGGATCCGGCTTTCCGCGATCGGATAGCGGCGTCCTTCCTCGGGGATGGACAGCACATCCTTGATGTGCAGGTAACCGGTCAACTCGCCGTCGTCGTCCAACACGGGGAAGCGGGAGAAACCGGTGCGGCTGACCGCCTTCTCGAGTTGCCGCGGCGTAGAGCCGGGCTTGAGCGTTACCAGTTTGTCCAGCGGCACCATGATGTGCGCCGCGGTGTGCTCGGAAAATTCCAAAGCGCCGCTCAGCAAGCCGGCGTCGTCGTCAACGAGCCCGTGGCGGGTCGATTCCTGCACGATCGACTGCACTTCTTCGAGCGTGAAGGAGGAGGTCACCTCGTCCTTGGGCTCGATTTTCATCAGTCGAAGGATGCGGTTTGCCAGCCAGTTCAGAGTCCAGATGACGGGCTTCACGAAACGGGCCACGTGGACCAATGGCGGCGCCAGCAGCAACGCGGCCTTGTCTGCGACCGAAACAGAGATGTTCTTGGGTACCATCTCGCCAAAGGTCACATGCAGGAAGGTGACCGCAAGCAAGGCAACCGCAAAAGCGATAACGTCTGCCAACTCAACAGGGACACCTACGGACTCCAGCGGCGCCCCCAGCAAATGGTGGATGGCAGGCTCGGCCACGAGGAGAATCAGCAAGGAACACACGGTGATGCCGAGCTGGGCACACGCCAACATCAGCGAGACGTGTTCCATCGCGTACAGAGTCGTCTGCGCGCGTTTGGAACCGCGTTGGGCCAAAGGCTCAATCTGGCTGCGGCGTGCGGACATCACGGCAAACTCCGCGCCGACAAAGAAGGCGTTGCCGATCAACAGCACCACGAGCCACAGGATTCCTACCCAGTCGCTCATGCGGCACGTCCTTTGCGACTGGTTTTGGCCATGGGGTTGCCAACGGTATCGCCTGCCGAACCGCCGGAGCCCTTACTCAACCGTTTGCCCGCCTGCTTCCTGCTTTGCCATCCGCTCGAATCGCTTTGGGTAGCGCCTTTATCGTCGTCGCCGTCATCGTCGGTGTCGGGCGCCGTGGGGTGGAAGCAAATGCGGTCGATCCGGCGACCGTCCATACGGGTGACGGCCAAGGTGCCGCCTCCGGCCTCCACGACGTCGCCTACCAACGCGATCCGTCCAAGTTGGCTCATGACGTAACCACCCACGGTCTCGTAGGCGGGGTCGTCGGGAACCGTGAGGCCCGGGATCTGCTCGCTGACCTCGTCCGGGCGCAAGAGTCCAGGGAAATACCAGTCCCCCGAGGCGCTCTGCAGCAGTCCAGGACGGACTTTGTCGTGCTCATCCGCAACTTCGCCGACGATTTCCTCCACCAGGTCCTCAAGGGTCGCGATCCCCGCGGTTCCGCCGTACTCGTCAAGCACGACCGCGAGTTGCAGGTTGCCCTCGCGAAGTTCCAAAAGCAGAGCGTCAAGGTGGATGGTCTCGGGAACGCTGAGGACCTCGGACATGATTGCTCCGGCTTCCAGCCGGCTCCTGCGTTCCGACGGGACGGACACGGCTTTCTTGATGTGCACCACGCCCCGGATGTCATCGGCCGATTCGCCGATGACCGGGAAGCGCGAATATCCGGTCCGCCGCGCCGCTTCGATGATGTCCGATACCGGCTGGTCGGCGTCGATGGTTTCCATGCGGATGCGGGGCGTCATGACGTCCGCCGCCGTACGTGCCGAGAAGTTCAGGGTCCGGGCAACAAAGTTGGCCGTGCCGGCGTCGAGGGTTCCCAGCTCTGCTGAACGGCGCACGAGGGAGGCCAGTTCAGAAGGCGAGCGGGCACCCGAGATCTCTTCTTTGGCCTCGAGTCCCACGAGGTTGAGCACCTTGTTCGAGAAACCATTAAGCACAACGATTGCGGGCTTGAACACGGCTGTGAACATCAGTTGCGGGCGGGCCAACGCCCGGCCCAGCGGGAATGCCAAGGCCAGGGCCATGTTCTTCGGGACGAGTTCGCCGATCAGCATCGACAAAACGGTGGCGAAGGTCATGGCCAGGATGAGTGACAAGGACTGCGCAGCGGCCTCAGGCAGCCCGGCCCAAAGCAGCGGTCCGTGCAGGAGGGAGCCGACGGATGGCTCCATGACGAAGCCGGTCAACAAGGTGGTGAGGGTGATCCCCAATTGGCAGCTAGAGAGCTGGGTGGAGAGGGATTTCAGGCATTTGAGCAACGCCGCGGCGGCATGGTCGCCGCCGTCGACCGCTCTTTGGACCGTTGACTGGTCCAGCGCCACGAGCGAAAATTCGACCGCGACAAAGAAGCCGGTACCCAGAATAAGGAGCACGCCGGCCAGAAGGAAAAGCCACTCCATCAGAGGCCGCCGGATGGTGCAAGCGGCTGGAGCAGGGCGCCAGGAAGACTAATGGCTGGTTGACCCGGCGGAGGTTGGTCGGACGCTGCGGAAGAACTATCCGCCGGCCTGCCGGCCTGGAGCTCCGGGGTGCGATGGGCATGTGTACGGGCATTGCCGGCTCTGTGGGCGCGTTGCTCGGAGATAGCCGAACGGCTTCCCCTGCAGCTCCCAGGCCGGCACCTAGAATTACTGTCCATAAGAATTCAAGTCTACAGTCCGGCCGCGGCGCGGCTTCACGCGACTTCACCGGCCGGGTTCGAGATCTGCGGCGCTAAAACGGCAGGAAAAACCCGGGAAAGAAGATGCACCTCGGGGCATGGAAGCCGGGGCATATCGCCATCGGCATGATTTAGATCACCACTATTGGCAGATAGCCGTCGCTCGTCACTAGACTGGCTAGGGTCTGAGTTCGCGGGACCCAGACCCTGGCTCGCCTTTGCACCTCCTGCAGTTCCCGGGCCAGCTGGAAATCAACACTCATGGAAGAGGCGTATTTCAAGTGCCAGAGCAGCCAAGCCACCGTCTACCCGAGGAATTTGGCGGAAACGAGTGGCTCGTTGACGAACTGTACGAGCGGTACCAGCAGGACAAGAATTCGGTCGACGCCAAATGGTGGCCGCTTTTCGAGTCCTTCGACACCGCTGACGGCACTTCCTCCAACGGAACCTCCGCAGCCCCTGCAAACCCTCCCACTCGTGAAATTCCTGTCGTGGCACAGGCCGCCGCAACGGCAATGACGCCGGCCGCGCCTGTGGTTGCCCCGGCAGCCCCCGCACCTGCTCCGGTTGCTCCCGCAGCACCGGTCAAGAAGGCTCCGGCCACTGTCGCCAAGGACGGCGCGCAGAAGCCATCCGACGGCAGCCAGTCCCAGCCGATCCCGGCGCAGCTCCCCAAGAGCACCAAGGCTCCCACTCCCCCGGAAGAGGACGTCGTCTCCGTCCTCCGCGGTCCGGCCAAGGCCATTGCGTCCAACATGGTCTTGAGCCTTGAGGTTCCTACTGCCACGAGCGTCAGGGCCGTTCCAGCCAAACTCCTGATCGACAACCGCGTCGTCATCAATTCCAACCTCGCCCGCGCCCGTGGCGGCAAGGTCTCCTTCACCCACCTCATCGGCTACGCAGTGGTCCGCGCCCTGTCCCAGTTCCCGTCGATGAACGTGTACTACGACGAAGTAGATGGCAAGCCCGTTGCCGTGCAGCCCGCACACGTCAACTTCGGCATCGCCATCGACATGCCCAAGCCCGATGGCACGCGCCTCCTGATGGTTCCCAACATCAAGAAGGCCGAAACCATGAACTTCGCGGAGTTCTGGCACACCTACGAAGACCTCATCAAGCGTGCGCGCAACGGCAAGCTCACGGCGGACGACCACGCGGGGACCACAGTATCCCTGACAAACCCGGGTGGCATCGGTACCGTGCACTCCGTGCCCCGGCTCTCCAAGGGCCAGGCGGCCATCATCGGCGTCGGAGCCCTCGACTACCCGGCTGAGTGGCAGGGCGCCAGCGAGAAGATCATCGCCCAGAACGCCATCAGCAAGATCCTCACGCTGACGTCCACGTACGACCACCGCGTCATCCAAGGCGCCGGAAGCGGCGAGTTCCTCAAGCTCGTCCACCAGCTCCTCCTCGGTGCCCAGAACTTCTACGACGAGATCTTCGAAGCACTCCGCATCCCCTACGAGCCCGTCCGTTGGAGCCCCGACCTCCAAGTCGACCCCGCCGACGAGATCAACAAGGTTGCCCGCATCCAGCAGTTGATCCACTCCTACCGGGTCCGCGGCCACCTCATGGCCGACACGAACCCGCTCGAATACGTCCAGCGCAAGCACCCGGACCTCGACGTGCTGACGTATGGCCTCACCCTGTGGGACCTGGACCGCGAGTGGCCTACCGGCGGATTCGGCGGCAAGCCCATGCTCAAGTTCCGCGACATCCTCGGCGTCCTCCGCGACGCTTATTGCCGCACTACGGGCATTGAGTACATGCACATCCAGGAGCCTGAAGAACGCAAGTGGTTCCAGGACCAGGTGGAGCACCCGTACTCCAAGCCGAGCCGCGAAGAGCAGCTTCGCATCGTCTCCAAGCTCAACGCAGCAGAGGCCTTCGAGACCTTCCTGCAGACCAAGTTCGTGGGCCAGAAGCGGTTCTCCCTCGAAGGCGGCGAATCGCTGATTCCGCTGCTGGACACCATCATTTCCGACGCCGCCGACGACGGACTCGACGAAGTAGCGATCGGCATGGCCCACCGTGGCCGCCTCAACGTGCTCACCAACATCGCGGGCAAGACGTACGCCCAGGTGTTCCGCGAGTTCGAAGGCACCCAGGACCCCCGCTCCGTGCAGGGCTCGGGCGACGTCAAGTACCACCTGGGCACGGAAGGAACGTTCACTTCGGACAACGGCAATGAGACCAAGGTCTACCTCGCCGCCAACCCGTCCCACCTTGAAGCGGTTGACTCTGTGCTTGAAGGCATTGTCCGGGCCAAGCAAGACCGGCTGGACCTTGGCGAAGCGTTCCCCGTGTTGCCGATCATGGTCCACGGCGATGCCGCCTTTGCCGGCCAGGGCGTTGTGGCGGAAACCCTCAACTTGTCCCAACTGCGTGGTTACCGTACCGGTGGAACCATCCACATCATCGTGAATAACCAGGTGGGCTTCACCACCGCACCGTCGTCGTCGCGATCCTCGACGTACTCCACCGACGTGGCCAAGATGATCCAGGCTCCGGTCTTCCATGTGAACGGTGACGACCCCGAGGCCGTCGTGCGCATCGCGCAGTTGGCCTACGAGTTCCGCCAGCGCTTCCACAAGGACGTCATTGTGGACATGGTGTGCTACCGCCGCCGTGGACACAACGAGGGCGACGACCCCTCGATGACGCAGCCGCTCATGTACAACCTCATCGAAGCCAAGCGCTCCGTCCGCAAGCTCTACACGGAATCCCTCATCGGCCGTGGCGACATCACCGAGGACGAAGCCGAACAGTTGCTGCGCGACTACCAGGAACGCCTCGAACGCGTCTTCGCGGAGACCCACGCGGCGCAGACTTCGCCTATCCCGATCATCACGGCGGATTCCGCAGCGGTTTCGGACATCGAGCGTCCCATCGCCCAGCAGGCGGACTTCGGCACCAACGCGCCGGCCACCACCGCCATTTCAGCCGAAATGCTGCAGAGGATCGGCCAGGCGCACCTCGACATTCCGGACGGCTTCACGGTCCACTCCAAGCTCAAGCAACTGCTTGAGAAGCGCGAGCAGATGTCCCGCGAAGGCGGCATCGACTGGGGCTTCGGCGAGATCGCGGCTTTTGGTTCGCTTGTCATGGAAGGCGTACCCGTCCGCCTTGCCGGCCAGGACTCCCGCCGTGGCACGTTCGTGCAGCGTCACGCCGTCTTCCACGACCGCGCCAACGGGCGCGAATGGATGCCGCTGGGCAACCTGAGCGACGAGCAGGCCAAGCTGTGGATCTACGACTCCTTGTTGTCCGAATACGCAGCCATGGGCTTCGAATACGGCTACTCCGTGGAACGCCCAGACGCATTGGTGTTGTGGGAAGCCCAGTTCGGTGACTTCGTCAACGGTGCACAGACCATCATCGACGAATTCATCTCCTCGGCCGAGCAGAAGTGGGGCCAGCGTTCCTCGCTCGTGCTCATGCTGCCTCACGGCTACGAAGGCCAGGGGCCGGACCACTCGTCCGCGCGCATCGAGCGCTTCCTGCAGCTTTGTGCTGAGGACAACATGATCGTGGCGAACCCCACCACTGCCGCCTCGCACTTCCACTTGTTGCGCCGGCAGGCCTACAGTCGTCCGCGCAAGCCGCTCATCATCTTCACCCCGAAGCAGCTTTTGCGCCTCAAGGGTGCGGCTTCTGCGGTGGAGGACTTCACCACGGGCGGCTTCAAGCCGGTTATCGGCGAACATGAGCCCCTTCAGGCACAGAACGTTGACCGCGTGATCCTGGTTTCCGGCCGTCTCTATTACGATCTCCTGTCGAACCGCCAGAAGACCGGCGACACCTCGACGGCAATCATCCGCCTGGAGCAGCTGTACCCGCTGCCCCAGGCCCAGATCGAGGCGGAACTGGCCAAGTACCCGAACGCCGACATCGTCTGGGCGCAGGACGAACCCGCCAACCAAGGTCCATGGCCGTTCATCGGCTTGAACCTGCCGCAGGCACTGGACCGCAAGGTCCGGCTCGTTTCGCGTCCGGCATCGGCCTCCACGGCAGCCGGTTCCATGAAGCGCCACAGCGCCGAACAGGCCACGTTGCTGAAGCAGGCATTCGAACGCAAGTAAGACGGCAGCTGCCCGGCTGGAGGTTCAATACCCGCTTCCAGCCGGGCAGTTCTGTTTAATGGAACAAGTGTCCGGTGATACAGCCGCCCGGCCGGGCACAGTGCAAGGACCGCAACGTTTGGTGAAGAGGTAACTGTGGAAGACAGGAAGCTGCGCATCGCAGCTGTTGGTGATGAACTACTCGCCGGGCTCGGTGATCCCAGGGCCTTGGGCTGGCTCGGACGGGTTCTTGCACGGACTCCACAGGACTCCGTCCTTGTGGAAAGCTACTCTCTTCCCTGCCCCATGGAGGGCACAGAAGGCCTTGCGGCGCGCTGGCTCGACGAAGCCGGGAGACGCTTCAGCAACGTCCACGAAAACCGCTTGGTCATCGGCCTGTCCGGCCGCGACATCGAATTCGGTGTCTCCACAGCACGCAGCCGCCTCAATCTGGCCAATATCCTGGACGGGGCGTCCCAAAGCAACATCGAAGTATTCGTCGTCGGTCCGCCGCCCACGCTGGACCCGGCCAAAAACCGTCGGATCGCGGATCTCAACGCGGCATTTGCGGACGTCACCACCCGCCGCAACCATCACTACGTCGACACGTTCTCGCCCTTGCTCAACCACGAACAATGGCGCACGGACCTCGCCGCGAATGGCGGCACCCCCGGCCAGGCGGGCTATGGACTCATGGCCTGGCTCGTGTTGCACCGCGGTTGGTTCCAGTGGCTGAGGATCGCCCAGCCGGAATAGCCGGGGCCTTAGACAGCCCCTCTCGCGCAGCGCCCATTGCCAACTTCGATATCGCGATATATCGTGTTTACATAAACGCGATATATCGCAATGTCCACAGTGCAGCAATGGAGGGGTCATGTCAGAAGAAAACTGGACCGTTACCGGTCCGCAGACCATCGACGTCGACGGCGTCCGCTCACTCAAGCTGGGGATCGTCAAGGGCCGCTTCGACGTCGTCACCCACGACGAAGCAATCACCAGGATCGAAGTCTCGGAGATCGCCGGCGATCCACTGAGCGTCAGCCTCATTGACGGCCGGCTCGAAGTCCGCCACCAGTTGCACGGCCCCCAGGGCTGGTTCCGCAACCTGATGGGGACCGTCAACAACACCAGCACCAACACGATCGTCATCAGCATCGCGCTGCCAGCCGGCGTCGACGTCGAAGCAGGAACCGTGGGCGGCGACGGCATGGTGTCGGGCGTCAGCGGTCATATCCGACTCAATACAGTTTCCGGGTCAGTCCTCGCGGACGGCACGCGGGGCGAGCTCCACGTCAACACCGTCAGCGGTGAAGTCATCGCCCGGAACCACGACGGCGTCATGACCGCCAAGAGCGTCTCGGGCGAAGTCACGGCTTCGGGCCGCTTCAAGAATATCCGGGCCAATACCGTCAGCGGCGACCTCAGCTTCGACCTTCACGGCTACACCCAGGACTTCGGAGCCAATTCCGTTTCCGGCGACCTCACCATCCGCCTGCCTCATGATGTGGGCGTGGACATCGTGGCCAAAACGGCCGGTGGCACTGTGATGATCGATGACCAGCTCTACGCGCAGTCAGGCGGAAGGGTCCAGACCATCGTTGGCCCCGACGAGCGGCTCATGGTGGCACGTACCAATTCCGTGTCTGGAAAGACCTCCATCATCCATGGCAGTGCGCCAACACCTGGAACAACGCACTCAGTCCCCGGAGAAGAGGAAGCCTGATGCCGCCCGTCTTTGCCCACGGAGCACTTAGGCTCTACCTGCTAGCACTCCTGGAATCTGGTCCCAAGCACGGCTACGAGCTCATCAAGGCCCTCGGCGAACGCTTCGGCGGGACCTACTCCCCCAGTGCAGGAACCATCTACCCGCGCCTTGGCAAACTCGAGGAGGAGGGCCTTGTAGCCACCAGCAGCGACGGGCGCCGCACCAACTATTCGATCACCGCGGCCGGACTGGCGGAGCTCAACAGCCGGCGGCAGGAACTGGCCGACGTCGAGGACAACATTTCCGCCTCGGTGCGGCGGTTGGCCGACAATCTTCGCGACGATATCCGCAGCAACATGCGCGGCTTGCGTGCAGACCTGGCCGCGACTGCCGAAGCCGCGCGAGCCAATGCGAAGTCCGCGGAATTCCAGTCATGGGCCGGAAGCTACTCTCCGGAGGGACACCGCATCCTGAAGGAAGCCGAAATGATGGTCCAGTCCTTCCGCGATGACATACGCGTGGAGCTACGGCAGCACGCCGGCTCCAAGGCCCTGACTCCGATTGCCCTCGAAACCGTGCGCACCGTCCTGGACCAGGCCAGGATCTCCATCCGGAATTCCCTGCGCGGCTGAGTCCGGATTCCCGCCGGCCTGGCCGGCACGGTTCGCGGGGCGGCCCCGTGATGTGGGAGACTGGAGGGCAGCTTTATTGAGTATCAAGAATCTAAGGAGGCCAGCTATGAGCAAGCGTGCACGTAAGCGTCGTGACCGTAAGCGCGGCGGCGCAAACCACGGCAAGCGTCCCAACACCTAAGCCAGCGGCTTAGCGTAAGACTTAATGCGGAGGGCCCCGGAAACCATCAGGTTTCCGGGGCCCTTGCCGTTCAAGCCTCTTAGACGTCCACGGACTTCATAGCGTGGATCCTGTCCAGGATCGAGTTCTTGAGATTCTCAGGAGCCGCTTCCGTACAGGAGCGCTTTACCACGGTGCGGATGACGCACTCAAGGTCGTATTGCTCGGTGCACTCCGGGCAGTCTTCCAGATGCACTTTGATCTCCGCGATGTCCTCGCGGGTCAACGCACCATCGAGGTATTCGTAGATACGCTGCATCCGAGCATCGTCGCAGTCGCCCAATCCTTGGCAGCTCATTTCCTTTTCTCCTGTTTTTTGCTTGTGGCCGCGCCCACGGCCAAGGCCTTTTCTTCCGCGCCGGCGCGGATTCCCCGCTCTGCGGCATAGTCCGCCAGCAGATCGCGCAACATTTTCCTGCCGCGATGAAGCCGGGACATGACCGTCCCGATCGGGATATTCATGATGTCTGATATTTCCTTGTATGCGAATCCTTCGACATCAGCGAAGTACACCGCGAGCCGGAATTCCTCCGGAATGGACTGCAAGGCGCTCTTTACGTCCGAGTCCGGCAAATGGTCCAGTGCCTCCGCCTCCGCAGAGCGCAGCCCCGCGGACGTATGGGATTCCGCCCGCGCCAGCTGCCAGTCCTCGATGGTGTCCGAATTCGACTGCAACGGTTCGCGCTGCCGCTTCCGGTAGAGGTTGATGTACGTGTTGGTCAGGATGCGATACAGCCACGCCTTGAGGTTGGTGCCCGGCTTGTACTGGTGGAAGGCTGAGAAGGCCTTGGTGTAGGCCTCCTGGACCAGGTCCTCGGCGTCGGACGGATTCCTGGCCATGCGCATGGCAGCCGAATAGAGCTGGTCGACATACTGCATGGCGTCGCGTTCGAAGCGCGCCCTCCGTTGCTCGGGGGTCTCGGTTGCGAAGTCCACTGCAATCTCGACGTCGGCCTCAACAGTGGCGTCGCCGTCGGACGTTGCGTCCGTGACGTCGGTCGCTGCTTTGTACATGGCCGCTGCGGCCGGATCCATGGTGCTCATTGCATCCAAGTCTACTGTCACCCTCCGGGAGTCCCTTGGCAGCTCCCGCCCAAGCGCCAAGTGTTCCTCGCGGTCTTTAACCAAGGCCAAAAAACCATCTCCACTCAAACGACATGACCGCGCGGCACAATGCACGCGCCACAATCCAAGGTCCAGCCCATACCGCACCTTCTCTTGACAACGGCAGGCTTCGGGCAAATATTCCGCAAAGATGCAAGACTAGATCCGACTGCACCCCGTGAACACCGCACCACTTGAACGCAACACCACTTGAACACTGTGGCAAGCCATCCAGGAGGCAAAACATGTCCCTCGTCCGTTTTCTCGCCAGGCCAATGTTGGCTTCCAGTTTTGTCGTCGCAGGGCTGGACAAGCTCAAGAACGCGGATGACACTGCCAAACAGCTCTCTCCGCTGCTCCGCCGCGCTTCCGAGTCGCTGCCTTTCCCGGCGGACGAGAAAGTGCTGGCGCGGGTCATCGGCGGCGCGCAAGTGGGCGCCGGCGCCTTGCTGGCCCTCGGCAAATGTTCCCGGTTCTCGGCAAGCCTGCTTGCCGGCATTTCGGTCCTGAATACCTTTGTCGAATGGCGTTCTGCCGACATCAGCACCAAGGAAGGCCGGCTCGCCCGCCGCGCCCAGTTGCTCAAGAACATTTCGCTGACAGGTGGCGTATTCCTTGCCGCCGTCGACACCGCGGGCAAACCGAGCCTCGCATGGCGCGCCGAACACCTTGCCATGGACGCCAAGAAGGCCACGGGCAAGCAGTTCAAGAAGACAGACCGGGCCGTCCGCAAGGCCGTAGACAACGCAGTTGGAGCATAAGGAAGCATGCCAGGAACCCCCTCGACGCAGACAGACGATTCAGGGAGCACCACAGCCTCCGCACTCCCCCTGTGGCCGGCACCCTTCGCCAGCCACCCCGTGGATGCCACGGTCACGGTTCCTGGTTCGAAGTCGCTGACCAACCGCTATCTGGTCCTGGCGGCATTGGCCAACGGCCCAAGCAGGCTGCGGGCACCCTTGCATTCACGGGATTCGGCACTCATGGTCGAGGCCCTCCGCCGGCTTGGCGCCACCATTACCGAGGTTCCCGGCGATGGACACTACGGCCCGGACCTTGAAGTCACTCCGATCGACCCCGTGGCCGTCGCGTCGGAGACCGCCATCGACTGTGGCCTGGCCGGCACGGTCATGCGTTTCGTGCCGCCGCTCGCGGCCCTGCGCAACGGCGCTTCGGTGTTCGACGGCGATCCCCACGCACGCCAACGTCCCATGGGCACCATTATCGAGGCCCTCCGGACACTCGGGCTGGAAGTCAGCGCACTGGACGGGCACGCGGCGAGCTCCCTGCCGTTCAAAGTATCCGGCACGGGCTCTGTCCGCGGTGGCCACCTGGTGATCGATGCGAGCGCCTCGTCGCAGTTCGTCTCCGCCCTGTTGCTGGTCGGTGCCCGGTTCGATGAGGGCCTTCACCTGGAACATGTCGGCAAACCCGTACCGAGCCTTGACCACATCAACATGACCGTCTCGGTCCTGCGCGGCGTCGGAGTGCAGGTGGATGACTCCGTGCCGAACCATTGGCGCGTCGCCCCCGGTACCATCCAGGCGTTCGACGAGAGGATCGAGCAGGATCTCTCCAACGCGGGTCCCTTCCTCGCCGCGGCGTTGGCCACGAAGGGAACTGTCCGGATTCCCAACTGGCCGGCCAACACCACGCAAGTCGGGGACCTCTGGCGGGACATCCTCGCCGCCATGGGTGCCACTGTCACGCTGGACAACGGCACGCTGACAGTCACCGGCGGACCGGAGATCCTTGGCGCGGACTTCGACGAAACCAGCGAACTCGCCCCTACCGTTGCGGCATTGTGCGCCCTGGCAACCAGCCCTTCCCGGCTCACCGGCATCGCTCATTTGCGGGGCCACGAAACGGACAGGCTGGCTGCTTTGGTCGCCGAAATCAACCGGCTTGGCGGCGACGCCGAGGAAACCAGCGACGGCTTGGTGATCCGGCCCGCGGCGCTGCACGCCGGCGTCGTGCGCAGCTATGCCGACCACCGCATGGCTACCGCGGGCGCCATCCTTGGGCTCGCCATCGAGGGTGTCCAGGTCGAAGACATCGCGACGACTTCCAAGACCATGCCCGAATTTCCGCAAATCTGGGCATCGATGCTCAGTTCCGGCCCAGCGGGCGCGGACACCGTTTCAACGGAGACAAGCAACTAACGATGGCCCGCGACGCAAGCTCCTGGGATGAGTCCGATGTCCGGATCCGCCCCAACAAGAAGGGCACACGCCCCCGCACGAAAGACCGCCCGAGCCACGACGACGCCGTGATCGGGCGCATCATCACAGTCGACCGCGGCCGTTACACCGCGATCGTGGGCGAAAGCTCGGACAACGAACGCATTGTGATTGCCGCACGCGCCCGGGAACTGAGGCGCTCCCCCGTGGTTCCCGGAGACTTCGTGGCCCTCGTCGGCGATGTGTCCGGAGCCCCGGACACCCTCGCTCGCCTCGTGCGCGTCCAGGAGCGAAAGACCCTCCTGCGACGAAGCGCCGACGACACGGATCCGATCGAACGGGCCGTCGTCGCCAACGCCGATCAGCTCGTGGTGGTGGTTGCGGCCGCCAATCCGGAGCCGCGCACCGGATTCATCGACCGCGCCTTGGTGGCAGCGTACGACGCCGGAATCGAGCCGTTGCTGCTCGTCACCAAAGCGGACGTCAAGGATCCGACGGAATTGCTCGCCAACTATGTGAGCCTTGGTTTCCCCATCATCATCAGCCGCACGGCCGACGCCGGCGCCTCCGGCATCGATGCCCGTTCAGACGACGGCCTCTCCGCCCGCCTTGATGGCGACGCCGTCGGCCAATTGCGGGACTACCTCGACGGCAAGGTCACTGTGCTCCTGGGCCATTCCGGCGTCGGGAAGTCCACGATGGTGAATGCCCTCACCGGCGCCGAGCGCGCCACGGGCGGGGTCAACGCCGTGACGGGTCGGGGACGGCACACTTCGTCCTCTGCCCTCGCACTGAAGCTCAGCGATGCCCCCGGGGGCAGCTGGATCATCGATACGCCCGGCATCCGCTCCTTCGGCCTCGCCCACGTGAACCCGGACCGCATCCTGCATGCCTTCCCGGATCTGGAACCCGGAACGGAGATGTGCGAGCGAGGCTGCAAGCACGATGCCTCCGCGGTTCGATGCGGACTGGATTCCTGGGTCGCCGACGGCCACGCCGGCGAGGCAGGTCCGGCCCGCTTGGCGTCGTTGCGCCGGCTCCTCGGCGCGGACCCGCGCATGGAAGCCCAGGAGACCAAGGAATTGGGTACGGTCAACTAACTGCGCGCCTGCCGTCCTACCTCCCCGGCTCACCGGCGAACAGACGGTAGTTTGGAACCATGACCCAACCCGATTCGAGCTACAACGACGACCTGCGGCTGGCACACGTCCTGGCCGACTCCGTCGATTCCCTGACAATGGAGCGGTTCAAGGCACTGGACCTCCAGGTCGAGACCAAACCCGACCTGAGCCCCGTCACCGATGCCGACAAAGCAGCAGAGGAAGCAATCCGTGGGCAGCTCTCCCGTTCCCGCCCCCGCGACGCCGTCCTCGGGGAAGAATTCGGCAGCACGGGCCACGGCTCGAGGCGTTGGATCATCGACCCCATTGACGGGACCAAGAACTTCGTGCGTGGCGTACCCGTCTGGGCTACGCTGATCGCCCTCGTGGACGAGGGCGAGGTAGTAGTGGGGCTCGTGAGCGCTCCGGCGCTCGGCAAGCGTTGGTGGGCGGCCAAGGGCTCGGGCGCCTACATGGGCCGGTCGCTGGCCGCAGCCACCCGGTTGAAGGTTTCCAACGTGTCGCGGCTCGAAGACGCCTCGCTTTCCTACTCCGAGCTTTCCGAGTGGAAGCAGCACGATAAGCTGGACAACTTCCTGGGCCTCGAGAACGATGTCTGGCGCAGCCGTGCGTATGGCGATTTCTGGTCCTACTGCCTCGTGGCCGAGGGCGCCGTGGACATCGCTGCCGAGCCGGAACTCCAGGTCTACGACATGGCGGCTTTGGTGCCGATCGTGACGGAAGCCGGCGGGCGCTTCACGTCCCTGGACGGTGCGGATGGTCCCTTCGGCGGAAACGCCGTGGCCACTAACTCGATCCTGCACTCCGAGGTCCTCAAGAGGCTCAACCCCGAGCTCGACGACCTCCTCTAGTCCACTCTCTCCACTGAATAAACGACGGCGGACGCCCACTTTTGGGGGCGTCCGCCGCTTTTTCTTCGGCAGGAGGCACATTTTTCCGGCGGTGTAATAATCCGCTTAACAATCGCCGGTCACATTGGAATGAGCCTTGCCGGTGTCCTACGCTCTTTACAGGTCACGAGTGCCAGCGCGAAACCCCGGTTTGCTGGCCGGCAACCCTCCATCGCGGCGGGGTGCCCCGGGTGACGACCCGGCCGGTCCGGAACGGATGCGGCAAGCGCGGACCCCCTGCACGCAGGGGTCCCTCTTGAGTGAGGTCCCATGAGCACAGCCACATTTACTTCCCAGGCTCTTTCGCTGAACAACGAATCTGCACAGCACCGCGGTGAAACCCTCCCCCGGGCATCGCGCCCACTCGCTGCGGTCACCGGCGCGGAGTTGCAGGCACCCTTGATCCAGGGCGGCCACATCCGCTACGCCAATCTTGACTACGGCGCTTCCGCACCTGCCCTGACGGTGGTTTCCGCGTACCTCAACGAGATCCTGCCGTACTACGCGAGCGTCCACCGCGGCGCAGGCTATGCCTCCCAAATCAGCACCTCGGTCTATGAAAACGCCCGCAACATCGTCCGTGACTTCGTTGGCGGCCGGCCGGACGATTCGGTCATTTTCACGCGCAACACCACTGATTCCCTCAATCTACTGGCCGGCTGCCTGCCAGTTGAGGACGGTCGACACATTGGCGAAGTCCTTTACCTGGACATCGAGCACCACGCCAATCTCCTCCCGTGGCAAAGTGTCCCCCACCGCAGCATCGTTGCCGCGGGAACGTTGTCCGAGACCGTCGCCAACGTCCGCACAGCGCTCTCCCACGGCGGCGTCAGCCTCCTGGCTGTCACCGGCGCGTCAAACGTGACCGGCGAAATCCTGCCCATCAAGGAACTCGCTGCCTTGGCCCACGAATTCGGGGCGCGGATTGTGGTGGACGCGGCGCAACTCGCCCCGCACCGCAGAATCGACATCGCCGCCGCGGATGTCGACTACTTGGTTTTCTCGGGGCATAAGCTTTATGCGCCGTTCGGCGCAGGTGTCCTGGTGGGCCGTCCCGACTGGCTCGACGCCGGTACACCGCACCTGGCCGGAGGCGGCGCCGTCCGAGAAGCGCGCCTCGATTCCGTCAGCTGGGCCACAGGACCGGCCAGGCACGAAGGCGGCTCGCCGAACGTACTCGGCGCGGCCACACTCGCCCGGGCCACACAGGTCATCGCCAGCCTCGACCACGATGAATGGCACGCCCACGAGGCAGCCATCCGCTCGCATCTGGTCGAGGGCCTCAAGCAAATCGACGGCGTGACCGTGCACCAGATCTTCAGCGACACGGATCCCCAGGACACCATCGGCGTCGTGAACTTCTCGCTCCAGGGCTACGACGCCGGACTTGTGGCTGCCTATCTTGCGGCCGAGCACGGCATTGGCCTGCGCGACGGACGCTTTTGCGCCCACCCGCTGCTCAAGCGCCTCGGCCTGCCCTCCGGATCACTTCGAGCCAGTTTCGGCGTGGGCTCGCGCTTGGAAGACGCCACCCGGCTCATTGCGGGCATCCACGCGCTCAAGAGCAACGGCCTCGGCTGGGACTACGTAGTGGATGCCGGCCGCTGGGTGCCGGCGAACGACCACCGCAGCTACCCGGAGTGGGCTCCCAACACTCCCGGGACCGCGGGAGCCGCTCCCTGCAGCACTGACTGATTGCGGTAGATTCGTAGGGTATTTTTCCTGTCCTACGAAGGAGTTCCTGCGTGGCCCCGCGACCCAAAGGCACATCAGCCGGCCCCAAGCTCTATGAGGAACGGCGCCTTGAACTCGGCCGGAGTTTCCAGGACGGCGGAGAACACTATGATCGTGTCCGGCCCGGCTACCCTGCGGATTCGGCCGACTGGCTGCTGCCGGAAGGCGCCCGGGACGCGGCAGACATCGGCGCCGGCACCGGAAAGTTCACCGCGCTCTTCGTCGAGCGCGGGCTCGCGGTGTCCGCAGTGGACCCCTCGATGGACATGCTCACCCAGCTCCGCAAAACGTATCCACAAGTGATCACCCTGGAGGGCACTGCCGAGGCAACTGGACTGGCGGACTCAGCATTCGACGTCGTCAGCGTTGCCCAGGCCTGGCACTGGTGCGATCCCCTCGCCGCGAGCACCGAGATCGCCCGGATCCTTCGACCCCAGGGCACTATCGGCTTGATCTGGAACCAAATGGACACTTCGGTGCCCTGGGTCCATCGATTGACCCGCATCATGCATGCCGGCGATGTCCACAAACCGGACTTCCGGCCTGTGGTGGGCCCGGAGTTCGCGGGTCTCGAAAGTCACGTGACACATTGGGAGGATCCCGTGACTCCGGCCGACATCCTCGAACTTGTGAAGTCGCGCAGCTACTACCTGAGGGCGAATGACGCCAACCGGGCCAAAGTCATGGGCAACCTTCAGTGGTACCTCTTCGAACATCTGGGCCATGCCGAGGGCGAGGTCATCCCGTTGCCTTATCTCACGCAGAGCTGGCGGGCGCGGAAAGTCTGATTCGGCCGGTACGCGATAGGCTTGGAACCGTGAAGACCAGTGCGCCCTCCTCCTCGATCGAGGACTACGTCAAGGTCATCTACTCCTTTACGGAGTGGCAGGACAAACCCATCACGTCCTCACAGCTCGCGCAGCGGCTCGGTGTCGCCAATTCCTCCGTCTCGGAGATGGTCCGCAAGCTCAAGGACCAAGGCCTGGTTGACCACCAGCCCTACAGCGCCATTACTTTGACACCCCAGGGAATGCAGCTTGCCCTGGGCATGGTCCGCCGGCACCGCCTGATCGAGACCTACCTCGTGAGGGAGTTGGGCTACAGCTGGGATGAAGTCCACGACGAGGCCGAGATGCTCGAGCACGCCGTCTCGGACACCTTCATCGATCGCATGGCCGCCAAGCTGGGCAACCCCGGACGCGATCCCCATGGTGACCCCATCCCCGCCGCGGACGGTTCGGTGAGCCTGCCGCATGCGCACCGGATGATCGAGCTCGACGACGGCCATTCAGGAAAGATCACCCGGATCAGCGACGAAAACCCGGAGCTGCTGAGGTACCTGTCTGCCGAGGAAATCGACCTCGATGCCAGCATCGAGGTGATTGGCCGCAAACCGTTCGGCGGTGCGCTGGTGGTGCGGATCGGAAAAGGTCCGGGCAGCCGCGACTACGATCTCGCCGATGAGGTCGCCTCGGCGCTCTGGGTGGCCACGGACGCCGTCCACGAAGGCTGCGTCCTCGCGGAACGCTGACTAAGCTGTGTACTGAAAAGCCTGTGTCTTAGAAAGCGTGTCCTGGAAAGCACTGTTCAGGCGCGCTGGGCGGCCGTCCCGCCGTCGTCGGCGGCTGGACCTTCCGGAGAGTCCATCACTGCAGCACCCAAGACCGGGTTCCGGATCCCGACGGCGGATGCCGCCGCCCCGAGGAAGAACAGCACAGCGGTGACCACCAGGGCGTTCATGAGACCTTGGCGGGTGAAGACCGGGCCGATGATGAGCCCGGCAAACGCGATGCAGATCAGGCCTGCGATACGGGCAACCGCGTTGTTCACTGCGGAACCGATCCCTGCCTCTTCGGTGGGTACCGCGCCGAGGATGGCCGCGGTGAGGGGCGCAACCAAGGTGCTGAGGCCGATCCCGAAGACGATCTGCCCGGGCAGCACTTGGGTCCAGTAGTTCAAGGGCTCCTGGACGGCCAACGTCATGAGAAAACCGACACCGCAGATGAACGGACCGGCTGTCATGAACCACCGTGGGCCGTACTTGCCTGCCAGTCCGCCGAAGAATGAAGCCGTGAGCATCAGGAGGACCGTCGCGGGAAGCAACGCGATACCCGCAGTGGTTGCTTTCATCCCTCCCACTTGCTGCAAGTAGATGCCTACGGCGAAGAAGCCGAGGGACAGGGCGCCGTAGATGGCCAGCGTGGCGATGTTTCCCCAACCGAAATTACGGATTCCGAAGAGCCGCAGGGGCAGCATTGGTTCCGGGGTCCTGGCTTCGTGGATCAGGAAGAGGACCAGGCCAACGGCTCCGACGGCGAGCGGCATCCAGACCACCATGTTGCTCCAGCCCATGCGCCCTTGTTCGATGAAAGCGTAGACCGGGCCACCGAGTCCCACCATGGCCAGGAATGCGCCGAGGTAGTCGATCTTCTTGCTTGTGTCCGTTGCGGCATCGGACTTCCGCAGCCCCGCGAGGATCGGCCAGACGGCAACGGCCGGAACCACATTGATAAAGAAGATGACGCGCCAGGACAGCAGGTCGACCGATACGCCGCCGATCAACGGGGCGACAATAGCGGCCGCGCTCGTCCAACCGGACCATTGGCCGATTGCCTTGGACTGCGCCGGCCCGGAGAAGAAGGTGACGATCATGGCGAGCGAACTCGGGACAAGCAGTGCCCCGGCGATCCCCTGCAGGGCCCGCGACACCACGAGCACTTCCCCGTTCCAGGCGAGACCGCACGTGACGGAGGTGAGGGTGAAGCCGGCGAGTCCCCACTCCAGGATGCGAGCGCGGCCGAAATGGTCCGAGAGGGATCCGGCGACCAGGATCAGCGCGCCGAGGGTCAAAAGGTAGGCATCCACCACCCATTGCTGGATGACGAGGCCACCACCCAGTTCACGGCCGATCGCCGGGAGCGCGAGGTTCACCACGAAGCCATCCAAAATGGCGATGAAGGAAGCCACAATTGCCACAACAAGGACCCGCTTTTGAAGCGGGGTGCTTGGCAGCAGGGCCGCTGCGTCGGTCATGAGCACAGCCTACGCCTGCTTGTCCGCTCCCGTCCGGATTCCTGCCCGATCCTGCCGCGGCGAAAGTCCCGTATCGTTGAATGGTGATTAGCAGACGTGACGCCGCACTGGCCCTTGATATTTCGATGGAAATGGCCCAACGCCACGGCATCCCCTCCAGGCTTTCACAAGCCGAGCTGAGCGAGCTGCAAGACAATCCACCGCAGTGGCTCGTCCAATCCCGCGCCAACCGCACCGGGAAGCGTCCTGTGTGGGTGCACTTGAGCTGCGTCGTCTGCGGGTACACCGAGGCTGCGCGTCCCAAGAAATGGTGGCCGGAGTTCACCTACGTTTTCTGTGGCCACCACCGGAACAGCGAGGTTCCGGGAATCCTTCCCGGAGAGGTCCGCAGCGAATACGAAGGAATCGGCTCGCGGTTCGTGGGCATTGTGGATGTCCCGGCTTCCGAAGCCTAGTTATTCGGGCGTTCGGCCGCCGGTTGCTTTCGCCTGAAACAGGCGTAGTTTACAAGGAGAGGGCCTTTCAGGACCCTCTTTGCTGGATCTTCACGGAAGATCCGTAGTTAGGGAGCATGACATGCCTGACAAAGCGCCGCACCAGCACGAGACGAAAAAGAGTATCAAGACCATCAAGGAGAAACGGGCAGTGAAGCGTGCCAAGCACGAATCCGACGCCGCGGTGGATCCGGTGGCCCATTTGAGGATGCGGAAGAAGTAGCAAAAAGCCGGAGCCATCTTGGCCCCGGCTTTTTAGCGGACCGGTTCCGTCGTGCACCTGCTCCTCATGAATCCGCGTCAGTCATTTCGCTGGGTACGGCGACAACCGCGTGGATTTTGCCGTCGCGCAGGACCGTCAGGAGGAAAGGCTCTCCTATGGCCTGCGAAAACAAGAGTTTTTGAAGGCTCTCTGCACTGGATACGGCCCGCGACTGAGCACTGAGGACCAGGTCGCCGGCGAGCAGTCCTGCCCGCTCCGCCGGAGATCCGGCGATGACTTCCACAACCCGCAGCGCTTCCTTCTGGCCTGTCCGGATCACCGCACTCGCGTCCAACGGAATAGGGGTGCTCACCAAGCCAAGGTATGCCCGGCGGACCCGGCCGTCCTTCAGCAGGGCGGCGATGATCCGTTGGGTGGTGGTGTTGATGGGCACCGCGAGTCCGAGGCCCAAACCGGCCACGGCGGTGTTGATTCCCACAATCCGCCCTTTGGTGTCGGCAAGGGCTCCCCCGGAATTGCCGGGGTTCAACGCTGCGTCGGTCTGGATGACGTCCTCGATGACCCTGCTGTGCCGGCCGGACCTGACGGGGATGGAACGCCCGAGGCCGCTGACGACGCCCGCGGTCACTGATCCTGCCAGTCCCAGCGGGTTACCCACAGCGATCACCAATTGGCCGACGTGCAGTGACTCCGCGTTGCCCAGGATAGCGGGCAGCGGCGTGTGGTGCCCGCGGACAATGGCGAGATCGGACAAGGGATCCGCACCGACGAGTTCGACGTCGGAATGGGTTCCGTCGGCGAAGATTGCCCGCCCGGAGCGCAGGCCGGAGACCACGTGGGCGTTGGTCAGCATATAGCCGTCACCCGTGAATACGACAGCGGATCCACTTCCGATCCTGACCTGGCCGTTTCTGCGGGCGCTGCTCATCTCCAAAGCTGCGACATGCGGCGTGACGGTCTCTGCAACGTGCATCACTGTCCGCGAGTAGGCGTCCAAGGCTTCGTCATCTGACGGGGCGTCAGGGATGTCCTCGGGAAAAACTTGTTCCGGCAACGTACTCATCGTGCACCTCCTGTAACCGGTGGTGTCTATATCAACGAATACACTGCTGCGGTTAGTCCGTTCCGGCCTACGCCGTGGGTGAACTCTGCCACGCGGTAGATGATTGGGAAGCTAACCCCACAACGCTTTTCGCAGCAGCGCCTTGAGCTGGGCGGCTTCCCCCTCGTCCAGCGCGGCCAACACTTCGGATTCCGCGTGGCGGGCCGCAACGGCTGCTTGGCCGAGCAACTGGCTCCCCTTCGCCGTCGCAGTCACCGTCTTGGCCCGGCGATCCTGCTTGCCTGGTGCCCTGGCCACGAGCTTCCGCTTTTCAAGTTCGTCCACCAAAGCGACGATTTGGCTGGGGTCGAGGCTGAGGAAGTCCGCCAATTCCCGCTGGGTGGGCTCCAGTCCGCTGTTGGCCAGGATCAGCACCGAGTACGAACGCTCCTTGAGGTCAAACTCAGCAAGCGCCCGGTTGTTCACGATCGATCCGCCTGCATGGAGCTTGGCCAACAGGAAACCCACGTCCTGGCTGATAGGCGCGGCGACCAGCCGGTCCTTCGTGGCAGCCTGTTGCTCGTCCTGCGCCTCGATCGTCATAACAAACTCCAATAATCTTCAAAATCAATCGTTGACATTTTTAACTATACGTATTTTCATGGATACAGAAAAGCATCCCACGCCGAGGGCTTGGATGCACGGGTATCGAGCAAAGGAGCAGCGATGAGCCTGTCAGGAAAAGTAGCGATTGTCACCGGAAGCGGCCGGGGACTGGGGCTCGCTTACGCCCGGGAACTCGCCCGTCAGGGCGCGGCGGTAGTCATCAACGACGTCGACGCCGACGTGGCCGGCGAAGCGGTCCGGTCCATCGAAGCCGACGGCGGCCGGGCAGTGGCGGTCGTCGCTCCTGTGGGCAGCACAGAGGCAGCGCAGCAGCTGGTGGAGGCAGCCGTCACGGAATTCGGCCGCCTGGACATCCTCGTCACCAACGCAGGCATCCTGCGGGACAAGAGCCTGCTGAAGATGACGGACGAAGACTTCGACCTGGTCATCAACGTCCACCTTCGCGGCACCTTCACGTGCGCCCGCGAAGCCTTCGGCTATTTCAAGGAGAACGGGATTGCGGGCCGCATCATCGCCATCGGCTCCCCCACCGGGCAGCGCGGCAACTTCGGCCAGACCAACTACGCCGCCGCGAAGGCCGGAATCGTCGGCATGGTCCGTACCTGGGCCCTGGAAATGAAGAAAGCCGGCGTCACTGCCAACGCCGTCATCCCCGTGGCCGCGACGGCAATGACCAAGACCATCCCGTACTTCCGCAAAGCGGTGGAGGCCGACGAACGCGGCGAAGCCATGCCGCATTTCTTCCGCCACGAGCTCGGCTTTGGAACGGCCGACGACGTCTCCGGACTCATTGCCTTCCTCGCCTCCGACGAAGCGGCCGGGATTACCGGCCAAGCCATCGGCGCCGGCGGTGACCGCCTCCAGCTCTGGACCCACCCCGAAGCCGCCGCCACCGAATACCGCGAGGGCGGTTGGGGATACCAGGAACTCGTGGAGAACTTCGGCGCGTTGTTCGGCGACAAGCTGCAAAGCGTCGGCGAGGAATTCCTGCCGCTCCCGGCGGAACTGCAGCCCGAAGCCGCCGCCGCACAGGTCCGCTGACATGGACGCACAGCGTTACGAGCCGGGCATCGACGCCGCAAAACTCGACGCGATCGACATGCACGTCCATCTCGAAGTGGACGGCCATGGCCACGAATCGTTGCCCCAGTCGCTGACGGAAGCTTCCGCCAAGTACTTCAAGTCCGAGGACCGCACGCCCTCGCTGGACCGGATCGCCGAGGTCTACCGCGAACTGAACATGGCCGCCGTCGTCTTCACCGTGGACGCCCGCACCCAGCTCAAGCACGAGCCCAACAGCATCCCGGAACTGATCGCGGGAGCCGCAAGGAACAACGACGTGCTGATCCCGTTCGGCAGCGTGGATCCCCGTACCGGCACCGAGGCCATCCAGGGCGCCAAGCACCAAGCGATCGACTTGGGGGCCCGCGGCTTCAAGTTCCATCCGAGCCTGCAGGGCTTCGATCCCTCCAACGAACAGTTCTACCCGCTCTGGGAGACCCTGCAGGAACTGGGCCTCCCCGCCATTTTCCACACCGGCCAAAACGGCATGGGCGCGGGCCTGCCTGGAGGCTACGGCATCAAGCTGGCCTACTCCAACCCGCTCCTTCTCGACGCCGTGGCCGCCGACTTCCCCGGGCTGCAGATCATCATGGCCCACCCCTCGGTGCCCTGGCAGGATGAGGCCAACTCCATCGCCACGCACAAATCCAACGTGTTCATCGATCTCTCCGGCTGGTCCCCCAAATATTTCCCCGAGTCGCTGGTGCGCATGTCCAACTCGGTGCTGCAGGACAAAGTCCTTTTCGGCACGGACTTCCCGCTCATCACGCCGCAGAAATGGCTGGGCGCCTTCG
Organism: Arthrobacter sp. KNU-44; assembly: GCF_051843155.1. Lineage (NCBI taxonomy): Bacteria > Bacillati > Actinomycetota > Actinomycetes > Micrococcales > Micrococcaceae > Arthrobacter > Arthrobacter sp. KNU-44. The sequence continues at coordinate 3,680,279 of NZ_JBPXNG010000002.1, read as the reverse complement.
CGGACCTCCCACTCAAGGACGACGTCCGGCCCAAGATCCTCAAGGACAATGCCGTGCGGCTGCTCGGATTGGACGGCTGACATGAGCCTGGAAACCCATGTGGAGACCGCGGTTACAGAACGCCTCTACGACGTCTGCGACTACTACGATGCCGAGTCCCTGCTCACCGAGGACGAGCGCCGGGTGCTGGGCCGACTGCGGGATTTCCTGGACCGCGAAGCGAAGCCGCTGTTGGCCGACTACTGGGAGCGCGGCGAGTTCCCTACGCGGTTGGCCCGGCCGCTCATCGACCTGGACCTGATGGAACCGGCGGAACTGACCGGCACCGGGGCCACGCCCGCCCGCGGGATCTATCAGGGCTTCAGGGTCTTCGAACTCGCGCGCACGGACGCGTCCCTGGCCACCTGGTACACCGCCCAGGCTGGCCTGTTCCGCACCGCCATCCGCGTCGGCGCCTCCGCCGAACAGCAGGCCCGATGGATGCCCAAGGTCATCGACTTCTCCCTCAAAGGCGTCTTCTCCCTGACCGAACCCGAACACGGTTCGGACATCGCGGGCGGGCTCTCCACCACCGCCCGCTTCGAACCAGACCCCGACGGCGGCACCTGGGTTCTGGACGGCGCCAAACGCTGGATCGGCGGCGCCGCCACCGCCGACGTCCTGGCCGTGTTCGCCCGCGACGTCACCGACGGGCAGGTCAAAGCTTTCCTCGTGGACCGCCAGGCAGCCGGGGTGAGGCTGGAGAAGATCCACGGCAAGACCGCGCTGCGGATGATGCAAAACGCACACATCACCCTCGACGGAGTCCGGGTCCCGGAATCTATGCGCCTGCACAACGTGAACTCCTTCAAAGACGTCGCCGCGATGCTGAAGGCCATGCGCTCGGACGTCGCCTGGATCGCGACCGGCATCCAGGCCGGCGCGTTCGAAGCAGCCCTCCGTTACGTCCGCGAGCGCCACCAGTTCGGCCGCCCGCTGGGTTCCTTCCAGCTGGTCCAGGAAAAGCTGGCCCGGATGCTTGGCAACCTCACCGCAAGCTTGTCCCTCGTGGTCAGGTTGACCGAACAACAGGCCCGCGGGGTCTACCGCGACCAGGACTCCGCGCTCGCCAAGATGCAAAGCTGCCTGGCCATGCGGGAAACAGTCGCCCTGGCCCGCGAGCTGGCAGGCGGCAACGGCATCACGCTGGAGAGTGATGTTGCCCGGTTCCAAGCCGACGCTGAAGCCGTCTATTCCTACGAAGGAACTCACGAGATCAACGCCCTGATCGTCGGGCGCGCACTGACCGGCGAGAGCGCCTTTACCCGCTAACCCACACTCTTCATCCATCACAACCACCAGGAGCCAAAGTGCCCAATCTCGTTGTCGACTTCGACAAATTGCTCACCCTCGCCGGAACCGATCTCGGCGTCACCGAATACCGCGAAATCACCCAAGAACAAATCAACAAGTTCGCTGACGCCACCGGAGACGACCAGTGGATCCACGTCGATCCGGAACGCGCCAAGGAGGGCCCGTTCGGCGCCCCGATCGCCCACGGCTTCCTCACGCTCTCGCTCATCATCCCGTTCTGGGGCGAGCTATTCGACGTCGAAGGCGTCACCACGAAAGTGAACTACGGCCTGGACAAGGTCCGTTTCACTTCCCCGGTCAAGGTGGGCGCGCGAATCCGCATGCAAGCCACCATCGCCGAGGTCACCGAGGTCAAGGGCGGAGCCCAGATCAAGGTGTCCAACACCATCGAAATCGAAGGCCAGGAACGCCCGGCAGTCGTGGCCGAATTCCTCGCCCGTTTCTACAAATAGCGGCCGCTAGGCCCTCTCCCCCACCCCTGCTTTAAGGAACAACGATGTCCCAAATATCGCAGCTTCAATCCATGGACGTGGCTACCAGGCGCAAGGAAGCACGCACCGTCATTGCTTCCAGCTACCTGGGCAGCACCATCGAGTACTACGACTTCCTGCTCTACGCCACAGCCGCAGCCGTGGTCTTCCCCAAGGTCTTCTTCTCGGGAATGGACGACTGGGTGGGTGTCGTGGCCGCTTACGGAACATTCGCCGCAGGATATGTGGCCCGTCCGCTGGGTGGAGTCATCTTCGGGCACTTCGGCGACAAGCTGGGACGCAAGGGAATGCTCATCGTCTCCATGTTGGTCATGGGCCTGGCTTCCGCGCTGATCGGATTGGTCCCGGACGCCTCCGTGGCCGGTCCGTGGGGCGCCGTGATGCTTGTTGTACTCCGCGTCTTCCAGGGCATCGCTGTGGGCGGCGAGTGGGGTGGAGCCGCCTTGATGGCGCTGGAGCATTCGGAATCGGGGAAGCGCGGCTTCGCTGCCTCGTTCGTCAATGCCGGAGCGCCCTCGGGCGCCGTGCTGGGCACCCTCATCATGGGCGCTTTCTCGGCCCTGCCAAACTCCCAGTTCCTCGCTTGGGGCTGGCGGGTTCCCTTCCTGCTCTCGTTTGTCTTGCTTGCAGTGGGCATGTTCGTCCGGCTGAAAGTATCGGAGAGCCCCGTCTTCAAAGCCGCCATCGAACAGGAAAGGATGGCAGAGCAGGAAAGAGTGGCCCGGAACCCGGACAATCGCGCCGCCACGAAGCCCGTCATCCCGCTCCTTCAGGTGCTGCGCCGGCCCAAGACCCTGATATTCACCATGCTCGCCGGGGCCGCGGGCTTTGCCCTCCAGGTGGTCCTGGCAACGTTCGCGGTCACCTTCGCGGTGTCCAAGGGCGCCGACCGCCAGGGCGTGCTTTACGCCTTCGCGGCTGCTTCCTTCATTTCCATCGCCTTCGTGATCCTTGGCGGCAGGCTCTCCGACAAATTGGGCCGGAGGCCCGTGATGATCGGCGGACTCATACTCTTCATCGCCTATCTGATCCCGATGTTCCAGCTGTTGTCCTCGAACAACATCCTCCTGGTCTTCGTCGCCTTCACCGTCGGCCTGATGATCCACTCAACGCTCTTCGGGCCATTGGCCGCCTTCGTGTCCGAGCAGTTCGGCACCACCTCCCGCTACACGGGCGCCTCGCTCGGTTATCAGCTCGCGACGCTCCTCGGTGCGGGCTTCACGCCGGGGATCGTGGCCCAGATCTTCAAGGACTCGGGCAAGGACACCGGCTCGGTGGTCTTCTATCTGGCCGCGATGTCCGTCACCTCCATCATCTTCATCCTGTTGACCCGGGAACCGAAGAACAACGATTTGCAGACCGTCCGGCCTTGAAGCCGTTAAGGGTCTAGCTTGGGAACCAGAAAGGACCGTCATGGAGAATTTTGGCATCGGTTCATGGCTGCAGCGCCGCCGCCCGAAGTCCGGAAGCAAGGTTGCGTTGATCTCCGGAGACCGCCGACTCAGCTATGAGGAATTTGCGGAACGATCGGACAGGCTCGCCAACGCCCTCAAAGCCGGGGGCGTTGCCAAGGGCGACAGAGTGGCCTATCTCGGGGAAAACCATCCCGCTTTCCTGGAAACGCTTTTTGCTTGTGGGCAGCTCGGCGCGATCTTCGTGCCCCTCAACACCCGGTTGGCGCCGCCGGAGATCAATTTCCAGCTTGGGGACTGCGGTGCCGTTGCCCTGATCCACTCAGCGAGCCTCAACGGCCTTGCGGCCAGCGGCGCGGAAGGCACCCGCGTGAGCCGGCGCGTCGTCGTCGGCGATTCCCTCCCGGGCGACAGGAGCGCCGCTTCCGGAAGCGAAACCCCTACGTCGGCGGAGAACTATGAGGACGTCGTCGCCTCGGGAGCGCCCCGGCATCTGGACGAAGAAATCGGGCTCGACGACGGGGCCATGATCCTCTACACGTCCGGAACCACTGGACGCCCCAAGGGTGCGTTGCTGACCCACGGCAACATCACCTGGAACTGCATCAACGTAATTGTCGACTTCGATTTCTCTTCCACGGATGTGGCACTCATGATCTCGCCGATGTTCCACGTTGCGTCGCTCGACATGGGAGTGTTGCCGACGCTTCTCAAGGGCGGGACCGTGGTCCTGGAGTCGAGGTTCGATCCCCAACGCACCCTTGAGCTCATCGAACAGCACGGAGCCACCACCATTAGCGGGGTGCCCACCACCTACCAGATGCTCTGCGAGCATCCGGCCTGGCCGACGTCGGACCTTGGCTCCCTCAACAAGCTGACCTGCGGCGGATCGGCAGTTCCCATGCGCGTCCTCGAAGCATACGAGGCGCGCGGACTGCATTTCTCCAACGGCTACGGAATGACCGAGACGGCGCCTGGCGCCACCACGCTGCCCGCTGCCAGATCCCGCGACAAGGCGGGCTCTTCCGGGCTCCCGCACTTCTTCAGCGATGTCCGGATCGCCGACGTCGCGGGCGGCCTTGCCGAGCAGGGCCTGGTGGGCGAAATCCAGATCCAAGGCCCCAACGTCATCCACGAATACTGGAATCGGCCCGATGCCACGGCTGAATCGTATGAAGACCGCGGCTGGTTCAAGTCCGGAGACATGGGCTACAAGGACGAAGAAGGATTCGTCTTCGTCTCGGACAGGCTCAAGGACATGATTATCTCAGGCGGCGAGAATATCTACCCGGCCGAGGTGGAACAAGCGATCAGTGAGCTGGACGCCGTGGGCAGCGTTGCAGTCATCGGCGTGCCCGACGAGAAGTGGGGAGAGGTGCCACGCGCCGTGGTGGTTCTGCGCGAGGGAGCCTTTTTGACCGAGGACGGACTCAAGGAGCACCTGGCCGGCAGGCTGGCCCGCTACAAAATCCCGAAGACTGTGGTGTTCGTGGACGACATGCCGCGAACGGCCAGTGGAAAGATCCGCAAAAGCGAGCTCCGCCGGAGCACCGTTTCCTGAGGAGTTCGCTTCCAAGGTGCGTGACACCTCAGCATTGCTGGCGGGTCAGCGTCCGGTTTCGATCGGGATGCATGACGCGGATCCACCGAGGGATGGTGCGGCGTCGGCAAGGATCGCATCGACGTGGACCAGTGCCGAAGCCGCAAGGCCGTCGTACACCAGTACGAAGATCTTGCGGGCTTCGGCCAATGGCCAATTCTCGGGGAGGAGTTCCGCGGGCAGGTCGGGGTCGTTCCAAGGAAAGGCGCGCCAAGCGTCCATGGCCATCGTGCGGACGCGGAAGGCCTCTGCCGCGGTCACAAGGCCGGCCTCCACCTTCTCCACCCATGGACTGTAGCTCTCGATGAAGGGCGCGTACTGCTCCGCCAGCTCCTCGGGAGACCAGGCGGTGATGAGGTTTTTTCCGCGCAGGGTCTGGTCCGCTGTCCGGAAGATGACGTAGTCCTCGACGCCAAAGGACGCGCAGTTTTCTTCCAGTTCCTCGGCATGGTCCCGCGGCGATACCCACAGTGCCCCGTAAACGGGGGCGAATCCCCGCCACCGAAGCCGCGATCGGAACATATCGCGGATTTCCCTGGAGGACTCGGGAACAGAGAAAGCGATCACCGTCCAGGCACCGTCCCAAGCGTTGCTTTGGCTACCGAACAAGCGCACTTGTTCAAATCCGATGCGCAGCCGCGTCCGGGCCCGCTGGGTGAACCGATACCGCGACGTCCTTCCAGCGCTGGACTGTTCCAACACTCCCCTGCTTGCCAAGCGGCTGAGGCCCGTCGCGCAGGCGGAGGGCGATACACCAAGCGGGGCCGCCAGGGCCGCGATCAATTTGGCGGGAATCCATTCGTCCGTGTTTTGCCAGAAATCGCCGAGCATCGTGGTGAGCAGATGCTGGGTAGAGGAACCCTTCAAGGGGCGCGGAAAATCCACGGGGGCCTCGGGGACCAACCCGGGAGCTGAGGAAGCAGTCGCTGGCGTCACCCATCCATTCTGTCAGTCCTCGCACCGCCACCCTTTATTATGCACTTGCATTGACGGACGTGGATTATGTCGCATACTATTTTTGTACGAGTGATGCAGACCACAATTCTCAGCGGAACTCAGCCCTGCCGCACTGCGAGCCCCAAGCCCCTTTCACACTCAGGAGATCCGCAATGACCGCTGGTCCCACCGTTCCGCCGACAGCACTGACGCCGTCCGCTGACATCGCCCCTTCAACAACCCACGCCGGCACCGGACATGCCCGCCGTGCTGCCGTCGCGAGCTTCATCGGCAGCACGCTCGAGTACTACGATTTCTTCATCTACGGCTCGGCGTCAGCCCTGATCTTCAACAAGATCTTCTTCCCCGGAATCGACCCGGCACTGGGCACCCTTCTTTCCATGGCGACCATCGGAATCGGATATTTCGTCCGTCCGCTGGCCGCGAGTGTCATCGGACACTTCGGCGACCGCATCGGCCGCCGCCAGATGCTGGTGCTCACCTTGGTCATGATGGGGGTTGCCACCTTCCTCATCGGGTGCCTGCCGCCCACTGCAGCCATCGGCGCTGCAGCCCCTGTCCTCCTGGTTCTGCTGCGTGCCCTACAGGGCGCTTCCGCCGCCGGAGAATCGGTTGGCGCGGTCACCATGACGCTGGAGCACGCACCCAGCAACAAGCGGGCGTTCTACGGGAGTTGGGTCAACACCGGCGCCGTCGCCGGAATCATGCTCGCCTCCCTCGCCTTCCTCGCGGTGTCCCTCCTTCCGCAAGCTGAATTGCTGAGCTGGGGCTGGCGCTTGCCATTCCTTGCGAGCATCATTGTCGTGGCCGTGGGCCTGTACATCCGGCTTCGCCTTCCCGAGTCCGAGGTGTTCGAATCGGCAAAGGAATCCGAGAGCTCCAAGGAACTTCCGCTGAAAGTCGTCCTGCGGGACCACTGGACCACTATCATCAAGGTCATCTTCTTTGGTCTATGGAGCGTCGTCTCCTCGATCTTCGCGGCCTTCGCGCTTGCCTACTCTGGAAAGTTCGGGATCCCCGCCGCCCTCATGCTCACCGTCACCATCGTGACTGCGGCCCTCGGGATCGTCGTCCAGCCGTACGCAGGCATCCTCGCCGACAGAATCGGCCGCAAGCCCGTGTTTATTGCCGGCAACATCATCTGCGCCGCATCGGCCTTCGCATTCTTCTGGTCAATCAGCGCCGGCTCGATCGCGCTGATCTTCGTCACGGCCATCATGTTCATGACGGTTGGTTATGGCTTGGTCAATCCGCTCGGCCCCTCGATGACGGCCGAGATGTTCGAAACCCGGATCCGATACACGGGTGCAGCAACAGCCTCGCAGCTCGGGTTGATTGTCACCGGATTCGCGCCGACCATCGCAGCGGCAATTGTGCAACCCGGCCCCAACGGCTGGGTGCCCGTCGCTGCTTTCACCGCGGGCTGCTGCCTCGTCTCCGCCGCAGTGACGGCAATTTGGGTCAAAGAGACCTACAAAGTACCTACCGAAGCGCTGGGCACGAAGACCTCCAGTCCGTCTTAAGCATCCGCGGAGGAGGTACGGCTTCGTGCCTCCTCCGCGGACCGAACTCCCTCAACCTAAAGGACCGCCTACGTGAGCCCGCTTCCCGTACTCATCGAGACCGACGTCGAAACCCGCATGACCGATGGCACAGTCCTGCGGTCAACCGTTTACCGCCCCGCGGACGACGGCGGCGGACGGTTTCCGGTCCTGCTCACCAGAACTCCTTACGGCAGGGACCTCGCGGTGAATTCCGCCTATTTCAACCCCGCAACCGTAGCGGCCCAGGGTTATGGAGTGATTCTCCAGGACTGCCGTGGCCGGTTCGGCTCGGACGGTGTCTTCACTCCCTCAATCAACGAAGCCTCCGACGGCGCGGATACCGTTGCCTGGGCCGCCGGGCTGCCGTGGTCCGACGGCAGCGTCGGAATGTGGGGCCGTTCCTATTTTGCCGAGACCCAATGGCGCGCCGCATCGTTGTCCCCGGGCGCCCTGCGTGCCCTGGCCCTCGGCGTTTCGGCCGGGGGAAACGCCAACAACGGTGCCCTATACCGGGGTGGAGCCCACGAGCTCGGGAGCCGGCTCGGCTGGGGCCACGCCTCAATCTCCGTCAACGAACTGCTCCGCGAGTTCGACGACGACCCCGAGCGACTAGAAAAGGAACTCGAATCCTGGCTCGATCTTGACCGCGGCTTCGCCGATGGATGGCTCTTCGACACACTTCCGCTGCGCAGGCTCTCCCCGAAATTCGGAAGTTTCATGATTTCCCATGTGCTGCCGTCCGCAGGTGAGGATCCGGGCAGCCGCTTCACCAAACTGTGGGACGCCGCATCGGCGGTGCCCGTCCCGCTGCCGACCCTGCACATCGGCGGCTGGTTCGACATCTTCGCGCCCAACACCCTCGAACAGTACGGAAAGCAGCTCGAGCTGAGCCGGGTCCAAGGCTCCCCCGTGCCCCGCCTCATCGTCGGCCCTTGGACCCACACGAACTTCACCGGCGCCTACCCGGACATCAACTTCGGGATCGCCGCGGCGTCAGGGATGATGAACGGTTTGGGGGACTTGTCGCGGATCCACACCGACTGGTTCGACGCCGTCCTCAAGAACCGGCCGGAGCGCCTGCGACGCGTTCCCCCGGTGTTGCTCTACTTCATGGGCGAGAACCAGTGGCGCGGCTTCGAGGAACTCCCGGTTCCAGCCAGCGAACGATCATGGTACTTCGGACGTGACGGCTCCCTCTCCCCCGAGCCCGAAGCAGACGGCATTGCCGAATACGACTACGATCCCCTCCACCCTGTGCCCACGGTGGGAGGAGCCACGATGATCCACGGCACCTTCCCTGCAGGACCCGCCCGGCAGGAAACCGTCGAAGAGCGTGAAGATGTCCTCGTCTTCACCAGCGAAGCCTTCACCGAGACCGTGACCCTGTTCGGGGAAGTGCGGGCCAGTTTTTTCGCCTCCACTTCCGCCGTCGACACGGATTTCGTGGTGCGTCTTTGCCGGGTAGCTGCCGACGGAACATCCATTTCGCTGGCGGACGGAATCGTCCGGGCCTCCTGGCGGGACAGCTATGCGGAGACTGGACGCTACTCTCCTGGCCACGTGCCTTCCCTCGTAGAGCCGGGCAGCATCCACGAATACACGGTGAGCCTGTGGCAGACCGCGTACACTTTCGCACCCGGCGAGCGACTCCGGGTGCAAGTCACCTCCAGCTGCCATCCGCGCTGGGACAGGAACCTGAACACCGACAAGCGCGCCTACGACTCCGACGAGACCATCGTTGCGCGGCAAAGCATCCACTTCGGCGAGCTCCACCCGAGCCGCCTGATCGCGGGCATACTGTGACCACCGACCGGACGGCGTCGCCCGGACTGTCATTCTTCGCCGAAGTCTCTGTCGATGTCGGGCCGCCGGTCGACGTCGGGACCACGCCGGAGGGGCACCGCCGGATCGTGCCGATCACCGGAGGAACTTTCCACGGCTCCCATGTCACCGGCAGGGTCCTCCCCGGCGGTGCCGACTACCAGATACTGCGCAGCCGGGAGCTCACCGAACTGGATGCCCGCTATGCCCTGGAAACGGACACCGGACAACGCATCTACGTCCACAACACGGCGCTCCGCCACGGCACGGAAGAGGACATCGAGCGACTGAACCGCGGCGAGCATGTCGCCCCCGACCGCATCTACTTTCGCTGCTGGCCGCGCCTGACCACTTCTGCGCCCGAACTCGCTTGGCTCAACAACCGTCTGGCTATCGGAACCGGCGAACGCCATCCCGACCAGGTGGTCGTGCGGATCTTTCTGATCGACTAACGGAACCGTCGACGGCGACTGTGAATGCCGCCGTCGTGACCTTCTTTGAGCTGGTTAACAACCCCACTCGACGGACCGGAACAGCGGTCACGTAGGGATCCCCGAAAACAAGTAGGGACTACTCAAGACAGCAATCGCCCGCAGTCCTAGCGTGTCGGACAGCGTCCATGCCACAAGAGATGGGCGGATTGCAACGACTGGGCCCGGACTGGCGAGGGGCCGCAGCCAAAGAAGCAAGGGGGCTTGCTGAATGGACTACCCGCTTTTCAAGAACCGGGGTCGGTGCATCGCCTACGCAAACGATCAGGAGAAGGACCGACTCCTTACCGGGCCCGCCCTCCCAGCCTAGGCAGACGGGGCGAGGGCCTTTCGCAGCACAATGCCGGACCCAGCCGACGGGCTGAGATTGGGGAGAACGTGGACGGGCAACAATGGATATGGGTCGTAATGGTCCTTGTCGGAGCGGCATTGGTAGCCGGCGTGATGGTCTTTGGCCACCAGCGGCGCCGGCTGGTTGATAGCAAACGCGTCGCAAAACATCGCGACCGGGAACCCGGGAGTCCCACGGACAACGTCGACCGCTCGGATGACGAGCCTGCGGCCCGGAGTCCGCACCACTAGGACGGCCCCGGTGCCCGCCACCCACACCCACAGGTGGTCGACCCTCACCAAAATAGTGTCGTTCCCACACAGCTGCTTGAGTGTCCGCTACCTGTCTTTTGGACCGGGCACTCGATTCCTTCCGGGTGTCCCGCTCAGCGAGTAGCGGAGGGATTCCCTGCGCGGAAACCGGTTGGGGTGACAGGCTAGTCGCGAAGGTGACCGACGTGTACAGTCGGTTTTCGCGACCCCTTCCGGCGTCCCCGACCGGGTCCGAGGAGTAAGGAGTGACTGTGACGCTGCCTGCGGTCGACAAACGCGAACAGCCGGAAGGCGAGCGTGAAAGCCCGTCCGGTGCTTTCACGTCGAAGTCTGCCGCCGGTCTGATCGTCGGGCTAGCCCTCGTTGCACTGTTAGCGGTTGTGCGGGTGCTGGCACCATCCACGCCGGAGGTCCTTGCGCTTCCCAACGCCGCCCGCGACTTTGCCACGCTGTCGATCAGCGTTGTCATCGAGTCCCTGCCGTTCGTTTTCCTCGGGATTGTCCTCTCGATCGCCGTCCAGGTCTGGCTGCCGGAGGGCCTGCTGCTCCGCCGCCTGCCCCGGAGCCTGGTGTTGCGGAGGCTGGTCCTCTCGCTCCTGGGAATGCTGCTGCCTGTTTGCGAGTGCGGCAATGTTCCGCTGGCGCGTGGTCTGGTGGTCAACGGCCTCACGGTTGCGGAATCGATGACCTTCCTGTTCGCGGCACCCATCCTGAACCCTGTCACCATCGTCACCACCGCGCAGGCGTTTGGGTGGGACAACGGCATCCTGGCCTCCCGCGTCCTGGGCGGTTTTTTCATCGCCAACCTTGTCGGTTGGATCTACAGCCGGCATCCGCGGCCCGGGGAACTGCTGACCGCCCGGTTCCAGGAAACGTGTTCAGTGGCAGTCCACCACGCCGGCTCTGCCGGGAGGATCAGGCGCAGCGTGCAGATGTTCTCGCAGGAGACGCGCGCAATGATGCCTGCCCTCTTTATTGGTGCAGGCATGGCGGGGCTGATCCAGGTTGCCGTTTCCCGAGAAGTGCTGGTGGCCCTGGGCAGCAACCCGGTCTGGTCTGTCCTGGCGTTGATGTTGCTGGCCTTCGTCGTTGCGATCTGCTCAAACGTGGATGCCTTCTTTATCCTGTCGTTCGGAGCAACCTTCATGCCGGGAGGCATCGTGGCTTTCCTCGTCTTCGGGCCCATGATCGACGTGAAAATGCTCGCCCTGATGCGCACCACGTTCACTGCGAAGACCCTGCTTCAGCTCAGCTTGCTGGTGGCGCTTTGCGCCGCGGTCCTCGGATTGGCGGTCAACTATGGTCATTAGGCGGCTCGTGGGCCGCTGGCAGGGCGTGGTCCTCAGCCTGATCGGCCTCATCGCGACGGTCTGGCTGGGCTTGTCAGGACAGCTTGCCTTGTACATCCATCCACGGTATTTCGTGTTCACGGTCATCATGGCCGTGATCGCAGGAGTGCTTGCCCTGGCGGCCTTCGCCTTTGCTCCCATTACCCACGACGGGCACGCGCACGACAACGAGCACGGCGATGAGGCCGGGTCGCGATGGGGCTGGCTGTGGCCGGTCGGGAGTGTGCTGACCATCAGCGCCGCCGTCGTCGCGTTGCTGATCCTGCCGCCGTCGACCCTTACTACTGCCACTGTCGCACAGCGGGACCTCAACGGCTCAGCATCCGCCCTCACCCTGAAAGCACCCGCGCTGCCGGGCAAGGGAGACTACTCCGCGTTCACGGTGAGGGACTGGGCATCATTGCTTCGGTCCGGCGCTGGGCAGGACTTTTTCGCCGACAAGACTGCCACCGTGACCGGGTTCGTCAGTGCGGACAAGACAGATCCAAACGTCTTTTTCGTGACCCGTTTTGTCGTGACCTGCTGCGCCGTTGATGCCCAGCCGATTGGCGTTCCCGTTTATCACCCCGGGTGGCAAAACGAATACAAAGCCGACAGCTGGGTCACGGTCACCAGCAGCTTTCGTGCCAACCCCAACACGGCCAGTCGCGAGGCAATCGTCCTGATACCGGACTCCATCAAGCCCACCACACAGCCGGCACAGCCCTATGTCTACTAAGCGCCGTCCCGTCTCGGCCAAGCGGGCTGCAGCGATTGCGTCCGCGGCAGAGTTCCTGGCCGGCCGCCGTTTTGCCCGGCGCCTCTACGGCACTATCGCGATCCTCGCCCTGCTTGCCGGCGCACTGACCGCGGCGAATCTTTCGAAACTTCCGCACCCCAACACCTCGGTCTTGGCCAACTCCTCCGCACCCGCGGAATCCGGCCTCTACACGCTGCAGAGGGACACCGGCAAAGACAACACAGGGCGAAAGAAGCCGGACACCATCCTCGCCACAAGCCTCACCGCCAGTGACCAGGGCACGGTCATTGCCAGCGCTCCCCGCATCCAGGAATATGCGGCCCTTCCCTCCGCCCTTGCCGTCGTAACCCTCAACGATGACAACACCAGCTCGCTTGAGATCGTCCCCCTCACCGGCGGCCCGCCCACACTCGTTCCATTGCCGGGCCTGGGGACAGTGGCGAACCTTCACGCGGCAGGATCCAAGCACCTCATTGGTTTCACCTTCACCGCTTCTTCGGGCACCGGCCAGTACTGGAAATCACTCTTCGTGTACGACGTCGACAATCCGTCCTCGGGCCCGCGGGCCATCCAGGGGATCAACGGTCCGGTCTCGGCCGCGGACTGGCGCTTTGTCCCGGGCGGGGCCACCTTGGTGGCGCAAACCGACGACCAGTCCATGTTCATCATTGATGCGCTGGAAACCGGAAAAGTGTCGCCTCTGGGCGCGCATGCCGGGATCCTCGGATTCGTCCCCGGCACCGACGAACTCGCCGTCGCCGACGCAGGGCTGAAAAAGGGCGTAGACCCGCCGCGGTACTCGACCATCAACCTCACCACCGGCACACTCACGACGCTGACCCTTACCGACACTTTCGCGCGCGATGCTGCGACCGGGGTCGGCACCTACGCGAGCCAGCCCATGGTCCTCGACGCTTCTGGCCTATATGCGCAAGTCGTGAGAAAGTACGACGCCGGAAATGAGGCCTCCGTCATCAACCTCGCCGACAAGAACGGCTCGCGCGTGCTCTACCAGCCGGCCGCCGAATGGTCCCGCATCCTGGACATGTGCGTGTCTCCGTCCCGCGACTACCTCGCCGTTGAGACAGCGGCCCCGAAATACGTCGGGGACCAATACCCCGTGCTCCCCGAACCTTCCCCCATGCGGACCGACCTCGTGGACCTGAAATCGGGTACTGTCCTCAAAAGCGTTCCCGGTTTCCTGCCGAGCTGGTGCCGTTGAGCGAACCCGGGCAACGGTTGGCTCCGGAGGTCTGTTGCTCCGCACCCGCACAAAGAAAAACACCCCGGTCCGAAGACCGGGGTGTTACCGATGACCCGACTCATCCATGAAGGATGTCTCGACTCATCACAAAAAGTGGAGATGGGGGGAATTGAACCCCCGTCCGATGTCGTGTTGTCAGGGCTTCTCCGGGCGCAGTTCGCGTCGGACTTTCTCGGCCCCAGCTATCGTGCGAACAAGTAGCTGATCCGGGCCCAGTCATCTAAGAGTCCCGCTTGCCTCGATGACGAAGGCAAACAGCAGTGGCTATCTAAATGACGCCAGGATCCGGGGCAATAGCAACCTCGGGCTGACGGACTGTCTTACTGCTTAGGCAGCAAGAGCGAAGTCAGTGCGCTTTGAATTGGCACTTATTGGTTTGCAGACAGCGTTTACGAGATAATTCTGCATCCTCGGCCCGCTTCACCTGTCGCGACTAACATCGTCGAAACCGATCATCCCCGTATTTTGTTATCAATCCCCGCAGCACGATGATCGCTCGAAAGCTACCACCATGAAAACCTGCCGGGTTAATCAGCATAACGCATCGCGGCACCTGAACATTCCGGGACACGCTTTGGCTGGCGACGCACTGGCAGCGTTTTGCGGACAAGTCAGCGGCGGTTGCGCTCGCGCAGTTCACGCAGCGATTCACGCTTGTCCTGCTGCTCGCGCAAGGTCTGCCGCTTGTCGTAATCCTTCTTGCCTCGAGCCAACGCAATCTCGACCTTGGCGCGTCCATCCAGGAAGTACAGCTGGAGCGGCACGACCGTCAGCCCTGTCTCGCGGATCTTGCCGGAGATTTTGTTGAGTTCCTCGCGGTGAAGCAACAGCTTCCGACGGCGGCGCGCGGCGTGGTTGGTCCAGCTCCCCTGGTTGTACTCAGGGATATGGATGCCCTCCATCCACAACTCGTCATTGTAGAAAGTACAGAAGCCATCCACCATGGAGGCATGGCCCTCACGCAGGGACTTTACTTCGGTTCCCATGAGGGCAATGCCGGCCTCATAGGTATCCAATATGTGGTAGTCATGCCGAGCCTTGCGATTGGTGGCCACTACCTTACGGCCACTTTCCTTGGGCACGGTAGAACTCCTTGGTTGTCGAAGAATCACACTAGTCTACGCCAGCAGGACCTTGTCGTGTGGGCTACAAAAGGTTCATCGGGTCAACGGCCTGCCCGTTCACCCAGGTCTCAAAATGCACGTGGCAACCAGTGGAGTTACCCGTGGTCCCTGAATATGCAATGAGCTGACCTTGGCTCACCTGCTGACCGGAAGAAACCACCACGCTGGTGTTGTGGTAGTAAACCGTGGTCAGGGAATCACCATTGATGACTCCGTGCGATATCTTGACACGGTTGCCACCGCCGTCGTTACCCCAGCCGGCTGAAAATACCGTGCCGGCAGCGGCGGCGTATACCGGGGTTCCACAGGGGGCGCCGAAGTCGATGCCCGTGTGCATGTAGCCCCCCTGGCCGTAAAAATCGATGGTTCCAGGCGGCGTCGCACGCCAACCGAAGCCCGAGGTGATCGGGATGTTCGCAGGTACCGGGTGGATCAGGCCAAAGTTGGAGCGCGGGTTGCTCGCTGGCGGGACGAAAGCTTGCGGGGGTGCCTGGTTTTGCGCCTGGGCAGCTGCCGCAGCGGCTGCGGCCAGTCGCTGCTGTTCGGCCAACCATGCTTCGCGCAGTTTGCGGTCGCGTTCCGAGATTTCCGCAGCGACTGCGTCCTGATTCGCCTTCACTTGTTGGAGCTGGGCCTGGATCCCGGGCTTGGCCGCTTGAAGCTGGCTGTTAAGACGGGTGGTGTCGGAGATGAGCTTGTCCACCGCCGCCTTCTTGGCAGCGGCATCATCGCGGGCTGCCTTTTCGCGCTCAAGCGCCGCGTCCGCTTTCGCCTTGAGGTCGCGGATTTCCTGTTCGACGGCGGTGAGCCGGGCTTGGGAGTTAACGTTCGTGGCGCTCTGCTGCGTCAACTTCGTCATCGTGGCGTTCTGGCTGCGCATCGCCTGGTTGGCGAGGTCCATGGTGTCCGTAAGGTTGCCGCCGTCGTTCGCTCCGAACATCAACGCAACGTTCGTGGGAACGCCACCGGATTTATATGCCTGAGCCGCGATCTGGCCGATGAGCTTCTTGGTGTCGGTGATCTTTTGCTTGTCGTTTTCCAGCTGCTGGGTGATCTGGGCTTTGCTCTGCTGCGCCAGGTCCACGCGGGCCGCCAGGGCGTCCGCCTCCTTTACCGCAGTGGCAACCTTGCCCTGGGCTTCGAGAAGTGCCTGTTGAGCTCCCGGGAGCTGTCCTTGATAGACCACAAGGTCGCCGGCTGCCTTCGCAATGTTGGCATCAACGAATTCCAGGGACTGCTGGACCCGCGCAGATTCTGCGTTGAGGGCGGCCTGTTGGTCATCGAGGTTGTCAGCGTGTGCCATGGGGGCAGTGCCAAGGCTCGCCGCGAGTGCAATGGCCAGCACAGAGCCAGCAACCTTCGCACGGCCACTAACTTTTCGCAGCCGCAACGCAGCCTGGTGCTTCCGTGTCATCGGCTGTCCTGTTCGCCCGGGATCAGTGCTCTTCATGGCTAGACCTTGAGATATCGACGGAGGGTCAGAAGCGAAGATATTCCAGCCAGGCCGCCGCCCAACGCTATCAGGACCGGAGCAATCACGAGTACCTGGGCCGAGGAAATAAACGGAGTATTCAGGAACTGCCGCGACAAGTCACCATTAAGCCAGAACTGGGCAACCAGCCACAGCGTGCCGGAAGCCAGGACTGCACCCACGACCGCGGCGATGACGCCTTCAAGGATGAACGGCAGTTGGATAATGGTCTTCGACGCTCCAACGAGGCGCATGATGCCTGTCTCCCGCCGCCTGCTGAACGCGGACAACCTGATGGTGGTGGTGATGAGCAGGACTGCGCAGAAGATCATGACTCCGGCGACCACCATTGCCGCCACAGAGGCGCCGTTCATCCACTCAAAGATCCGTTCAAGGACCTGGCGCTGATCGCTGACGGTCTCCACCCCGGCCTGGGAGGAGAAGGTCTCGCTGATGATCTGATACTTCTGGGGGTCCTTCATATTGATTCGGAAAGACGAAGGAAGCTGGTCCTGTGTTACCGAGTCAACGATCGGAGAGTTGGAGAACTGTTCCTTGAAGTGCTTGAACGCATCGGCCTGTGATTCGAACTGGTAGTCGGTGATGTACTGCTTGACTGTCGGCGAATCGAGCATCTTGGCCAGGTTGGCCTGCTGCTCTTTGGTGACCGCGCCCGACGCGCATCCCGTCGAAGTCGAGGAGTCGTTGCAGAGGAAGATGGCAACCTGGACTTTGTCGTACCAGTAACCCTTCATCTGGTTGATCTGCATCTGCAGCATGCCGGCCGCGCCGACAAAGGTGAGGGAGACAAACGTCACCAGGACAACGGAAATCACCATGGACAGGTTCCGGCGCAGGCCACTGCCGATCTCGCCCAGGATAAAAGCGAGCCTCACTGCTGGACCCCCTGTGCGCGGTCGATTTCAGCATCGCTCGCGTCCTTCATTCGCCGGGACTCTCCCACCACCGGAATCATCGAGGTGTACAAGGCCCTTGCCTCATCACGGACCACCACTCCGTTCCGAAGCTCCACCACGCGCTTTCGCATCTCGTTCACAATGTCGTCGTCGTGCGTTGCCATGACCACAGTGGTGCCGTTCTGGTTGATCTTGTCGAGCACACCCATGATGCCCATCGAGGTGATGGGGTCCAGGTTTCCGGTGGGTTCGTCCGCCAACAGGATGCCGGGGCGGTTGACGACGGCGCGGGCTATGGCCACGCGCTGTTGCTCGCCACCGGACAGCTCATGGGGCATGCGGCGTTCCTTGCCTTCAAGGCCAACAGTCTTCAGCACTTCCGGAACAGTCTCGCGGATGATGCTGCGGCTTTTGCCGATCACCTGCATGGCGAAGGCCACGTTGGCGAAGACATTCTTCTGCGGCAACAAGCGGAAGTCCTGGAAAACGACGCCGATTCCGCGGCGCAGCTTGGGGACCCGCCAGCTTGAAATGTTGGCTACGTTCTGGCCTGCGACGTAGACCGAACCGGATGTTGCCCGGTCTTCCTTCAGAATGAGTCGCAGGAACGTCGACTTGCCGGAGCCCGAGGCCCCGACCAGGAAGGTGAATTCTCCACGGTCAATCTCAAGGTTGACAGCATCCAGCGCCGGACGGGCATTGGGGTCGTAGACCTTGGTGACATTCTCAAATCGGATCATGACTCTTCAGAACCCCGCCGGACATGCCACGTTCGACCAGTCCAACCGCCAGCGCACGGGCTTTCGTTGGGGGAGGTTGAGCGCCGGCTCTTCGACTATACGCACGCTCCGCGGCGGAATCGCGGGCTTGGTGCGGTGTGTCGCCCAAACAGGCGGCAGGGACGGACGTTCCCGGTCCTAACCCAGGCCGCGTTTGGCCAGCATCTCCTTAAGCGCGGGTTGAATGTGGTAGCCGTAGTACATCGTCATGTGTGTGCCGTCCTGCTTAATCGGTATGTTGCCCACAAACTCAGGGCACATCCCGTCCTGCGTGCAATACAGCTCCCTTGTGTCTACGTAAACACCGCCGGGGACTGCCTCAACCGATTTGCGATCGGCCGCCGAGATGTCGACCCAGAGCTGACTGACGCCGCCCAAGCACGCCTGGGGTCCTTGTACAGGGCTGTAACACTGGCGCGGGTCTTTATCTATCGGCGGCGGGCTCAGCAGGACTTTCTTCTTCGCGTTCGGAATCTTAGACAGGATCGCCGTCATTCCAGCACCCCAGTCTTCGGCTGTAGCAACTTTGCCTGTCGTTGACATGCGCTCCGGGAAGTGTGTGTTGCCAATGAAAACAATGTCCGGAGACATCTCCTGGATGACTCGGACGGCCTCAGCCTTCCGGTCATCGCAAGCCTTCCCCTCTTCAGCGGGCTTGGCGATCGGATAAAGATTGAACGGACATCCATAGCGTCCCAGAACCCGGATATTCCAACCGTTCTCGGAATAGAGTTTGATCAAAGGAGTCGCCCATCGCATGGAGATGGAGTCGCCGACAAGAACGGCGTGCTTTTTGGCGTCTTTGGGCCCCCATGTGCATTGATCGGCCGGGTGTTCACCGGCATCGCCACAAGCGTGGACGCCATCCGGGTAGGGGTCCTTGGCGATGATCTCTTCCAGGGACGGCGAGAAGGTAGGCCATTCAGTGGCCCCCACCGCGGCCTGCAGTTCTGCTTGAATCTTCCTGGATTCGGGCCCGTCCACGGGAAAACCCTTCCCGGCACTGCTGGATTCGATCGTCGAACCGCCTGACGGCGAGGCCATCGGGAAGATTGCCATGCGCGCCCCCGTAGCGCCGACCAGAACGGTTAGGCACATCGCCAATCCCAGAGCGGAACGGACAAAGGTCCGCGTTGATCGTCGCCGTTCCGTATGCGGCCGCTTCTCTGCCTTGGAAAGCCACCGGCTATTCCGGATGGGATCTTCCACAAGCCGGAACGAATAGTGCGCCAGAACCAGCATGAGCAAGCCAGCCAACACGTAGTAGAACAGGTCCGCTTCAAGGAAGGCGCCCAGGAATATCACCACCGGGAAATGCCAGAGGTAGAGGCTGAACGAGATGTCGCCGAGATGTTGGCTCGCTCTGTTGGTCAAGGGCTTCAGGAACTTTTGCTCTCCACCGCATCCGGCCGCGATCACCAATGCCGTTGCCAGTACAGGTATCAATCCAACGGGCGCGGGAAATCCGGAATCGGGAGAAACCAGGAAAACGGACGCGAGGATTCCTAGCAGGCCTAAGTTCGCGGCAACGGGACGCAGCCGATGCGGCAGCTTCTCCAGCCACGGGACAGCGAATGCGAGTATTGCCCCGATCCCGAGTTCCCATACGCGTGAAAAGGTGTCGTAGTAGGCGGCGCCCGGGTTCGTAGACGTTGCGAACAAAGCCCAGGCGAAAGATGCCACGGTGATGCCGGTGATGGTCAGCACGACCGGCTTCATCGACGTCGTTGCCTTCGCGGATAGCTTCCTGGTGAGCAGCAGGACTGCGAGCATTACCCAGGGCCAGATGAAGTAGTACTGCTCCTCCACGGCAAGCGACCAATAGTGGCGCAGGGGCGAAACCGGCCCGTCAGCCTGAAAATAGTCACTTCCAATGACCATGAACCGCCAGTTCGCCGAAAAAAGGGCCGAGAAGACAGCGTCCCACACAGTTGCGTGCCACCGCTGGGCAGCAAAAAGGAACCGGGCCGCGATGACGGTCACCGCGATGACCAGCAGCGAAGCTGGGAGGATCCGCTTGACGCGACGCCTGTAGAAGTCCACAAACGAGATCCGCCCCGCGCGCCGCCATTCACGGATGAGGAGCCCGGTGATGAGGAATCCGGAGATTACGAAGAAGATATCGACCCCCACAAAGCCGCCGCGGGGCCAGTGGAGCAGGTGATCAAGTACTACCGCCGCTACGGCCACGGCCCTAAGACCCTGGATATCCTTGCGAAGTACGGTTTTGGTCGCCCTAGTTTTCTGCATTCCGCCTTGCCTGCCGTCGATGAGTGCCCCGTTAAAGGATGACGTATGCGGCGTCGTGAGTCGAACTGGCCGAATCAGCGTAGCCATGATTACCTGCCAGTGATGCGGCCCGGGCAATCCAGATGCGGTAGTGGCATGCCTCAGTTAAGAGGGCATGACCCATCGGGCCGGTGCCGCCTACCCTTCGGCGTTGCGGTTGCCAGTGCGCCAGCGAATGCCGGCGTCGATGAAGTCGTCGATGTCGCCGTCGAACACCGCTGACGTGTTGCCGACTTCGTGTTCAGTCCGCAAATCCTTGACCATCTGGTACGGATTGAGGACATACGAACGCATCTGGTCCCCCCACGATGCCTTGACGTCTCCTGCGAATGCCTTCTTCTCAGCATCTTCCTGCTCCTTTTTCAAGAGAAGGAGCCGCGATTGGAGCACGCGCATTGCGGCTGCGCGGTTCTGCAGCTGGGATTTCTCGTTCTGCATGGAGACGACAATCCCTGAAGGGATATGGGTCAAACGCACTGCTGAGTCCGTCGTGTTGACGGACTGGCCCCCGGGGCCGGAAGAGCGGAAGACATCGACGCGGATCTCATTGTCGGGAATGTCGATCGAGTCGGTCTGCTCAATAAGCGGGATGACTTCGACGGCGGCAAAGGAGGTTTGCCGGCGGCCCTGGTTGTCGAAGGGGCTGATGCGGACAAGGCGGTGCGTCCCGGCTTCGACACTGAGGGTACCGAAAGCGTACGGCGCTTTGACCTCGAAAGTGGCTGATTTGAGGCCAGCCTCTTCGGCGTACGAAGTATCCATGACGGTAGTAGGGTAGCCGTGGCGTTCCGCCCAGCGAAGGTACATGCGCATGAGCATTTCGGCGAAGTCCGCCGCATCAACACCGCCGGCGCCCGCACGAATCGTGACGACGGCTTCGCGTTCGTCGTACTCGCCCGAGAGCAGGGTTACCACCTCAAGTTCCTTGAGGGCCTTGCGAATTGAATCGAGTTCCGTGGCGGCTTCGACCATGGAAGCGTCGTCGTCCTCGTCCTGGCCGAGTTCGACAAGAACCTCAAGATCGTCGATACGGCCCGCCAGCCTGTTCAACCGTTCAAGTTCGGACTGCCGGTGGGACAACTTCGACGTAATTACCTGCGCGGCAGCTGGATCGTCCCAAAGGTTCGGTTCACCCGCTCGCTCGCTCAGTTCTGCGATCTCTTCCTTGAGCTTCTCGACATCGGAAACCTGTTCGATGGAGCGGTAGGTGGAGCGAAGCGCGCGGATTTCTGCGGGAAAGTCAATCTGAGCCATGGTTGTTCCAGAGTACGCCATCCATTGGTGGCCTTGGCACGGGCACTGAACGTATGACGCTGGGAACTCAGCGGGTCAGCCGGGAACGCGCAGTGGAACGGGCTTCGATCGGAACACCGTCGGGGAGCAGAAAGCTGACCACGGGCGGATAGGCAACCGCGCTCAGCACAACTTCCGCCGTGGTCCTGTCCGGACTTCCAGTACCCGGCGCGACGGCAAGTTGATCGAACCGTGAATGGGCGCCGTTTTGCCCGAGGTACGACACGGTAGCGCTCCGAACCCGCTCACTGTTGAGGACCGCCGAGGGCGTTCCAGCACTATTGTCTACTTGGCCGAGGGCATAGCTGTCAGCGGCTGCCACCGAAGCTCCGTCCGCCACGGAGAGGAGCTTCTTATGTTCGATGTAGATGGCGGAAGCCGCAGCAACGACCGTTGCCAGCAACAGCGCGATCACCACATAGCCGATGGTCAAGACCATCAAATGGCCGTCTTCCCCCTCTGATTTTCGCGACCGCGGCATATCCGCCTTCATAGGAAGGTCCTTCACCGGAACCGCCCGACGATTTGCGTGGCCGACGCGCTCAGATTCGCGGCGTCAAGGTTCAAGGTGTCTCCAAACGGCAGCATGGGCAACGGCACCGTAAGCTTCACCGTCACCGTGACCGCAGCACCGGCCGACAGGCAATCGCCGCGGTCGCACACGACGTCGACAAGTGCCCGCTCCGCGGGATGGCCATAGTCGGCAAGGGTCAGAATGGCCGTCCGTTCAGCGGCGGCACGGCCTTGGGAGGCGTCCTCCTGCGTGACATAGACCTTGGCGGCTTGGTCCGCTGCCCCCACGACGGCGAAGGAACCGCCCTGGATCTGTCCGATAGTGACGATGAAGTAGACCACGGGAACCATAAGCAGAAGGGACAGGAGGATGAACTCGGCCACCGCGCTTCCCCACTCGGAGGCACATGGAGGAACGGTAGATTCCTGGCCCTCGGCCAGTGGCCGGCAGACCACCTCCCGGAAGCGGGAAGTCGCTGCACTGCCAAGGTCAACCGGGAGTCGCAGCATGCCCCCTCACCTCCAGCGCCGCTCGAGGTCCGATCAGCCCGATAACGGGCAAGGGTGCCCGGACTGTCACTACCAAGGTGCGGATTCCCTGGAAGCTGGCCTCCGACGTCGAGATGTCCCGCGCAAAATCCGCGTTCAGCGCCATTCCGATCAGGTCTGCGGTGCGCTCACGTGCATCGGCTGGCGTCCGGTCGGCGAGAGCGCCGTAACGGGCACCGGACGAGGCCGCATCGATGAGTGTATTGCGCACGTGCAACGCGAGGGTCAGTTGAACGACGGCGAGGAAGAACACCGTCAACAGACCCCCGACCAGCACAAAATCCACGACGGCGGAGCCCTGTTCATCGCCGCTGCTGGCACTGGCGCGGCCGCCACGTCCTCTTCCCCGGCTGCGGAACGGCACGGACTTACTTTCCAACCTTGTTCATGGCCTGGTTGAAGAGTCCCTCAAGAGCCGGGCCGGCCAGCGCCAGCAGGCCCGCGACGAGTGCCGCGGACATCAAGGTGATCATGACCCAACCGGGGACATCTCCCCGCTCGGGATGACCATCGTCCGGGACCGAACTTTCATTCGGGGCGGTTCTCAGCGATGGTCTGGACGGCGGGAGCGTCCACAACTGGCACAGCAAAAGTCCTGGAGCCGGCAGGCTTCGGCGTCCGGGCTTATTCATTCTTCCCCAGTTCATTTTTCCCCATTTCGCTGTGCAGGAATCGTTGTGATCCGTGCTGTTTCATGTTTTGGCATTTAGGCGGACGCCCATGTGATGGAGGTGAAAAGGCTTGTCGGAGACGGCCATCAGAAACCAAGTTCCAGCGCGGCCAGGCCCGGATAGACGGCGAAGATCACGGTGAGGGGCAGGACGCCGAAAACCAGCGGCACCACGCTAGTGCAACGCTTGGTTTTCTTCTGGACGCGAGAATCCCCCGCCAGCCACGGTGACTGACGGGGGATTCGGTTGGAACGATCACTCAGACTATCGAGGAATCATGCTCCACGAGCAGTCTTTCCATGCCCATGCTGACGACGCGTGTCCTGCATCGCCGCTCCTGAGGGACGTTGACATACCTGTTGCCGTCCCACCATCCGCGAAGTTCCTGGAGGGCAGTCAGCCCACCATCGGCGCTAACCGCGATCTGCACAACTACCCAGTCCAATTCAGCATCAATATCCGGGTCAGGAAGCACGGAAGTTGGACGCTCCCGCTCCGCTGGCCCTTCCGCAAGTGAACCAAACCCATTCAAAATGACTTCGCCGCTCATGTTTCCCCATCTGATAGTTCAACGCTGACAGGCCCAACTGTATTGCTCCCGCAAGGTTTCAGCGGTTATTTTTCGCCTTGGAGTTAGCAGAGATCCGCGCCGGGCCAGCGGCGTCCGCGTCGGCAGACGCCGGGCGACTAGCGGTTCATGGTGATCCCTGCGGACTTGAACCGGTTGCAAGGACCGCAAAGAATTTGCAGGTTCTCAGGGCTATTGCTGCCGCCCATTGATACGGGAATGACGTGATCGTATTGAAGTTCGGTATCCGAACCGCAGTTTCGGCACCGGCCTTCGTCCCGAGTCCAGACAAAAAGCTTCACATCATCAGGTATCCGGCGTCGCCCTGGGGAGTTTCGCGGCGTCGATCCAATTGCGACTGTTGCTTGGGCGCGCTCGATGTGTTGCCTGTCTCGTTGCTGCTTCGTCACTATCAGGGCGTGAACTTCTGCGGCCCTAAGACCGTCGTTTTCCCAATAGAACTTGTTCTCAAATTGCCAGTATTTTCTGCCTTGCACCGTAACTACGGGACTCGGATACCGGCGCTGACCTTCCTGACGCTCGCTAAACTCCTGCTTTGTGAGCTTCTTAAGTTGGTAGGACTTCCTGCCGACCGTCAGAAAAACTGGTCCCTTGCCCGTCCAGAATCCGGGCCGGTGAGTGAGACTCACATTTTCGGCTCTGCGCAGCATCCCCCACTACCTATCTATCTGAATTTGAGAAGAGTCTACCGGTCCCCCTTGCTCCCCGGGACAGGGCCGGGTCTTGTATGTTTTGGGCATGGATGAACTGATCAAGCAAGGCCAATGGTGGTGGCTGGTATCCGTACCAGTACTCACGGGAGTGTTCGCGCTTTTCGGTAGCTGGTGGGGCAGCAAACTAGGAAAGAATACCGAGCATTGGCAGTGGCTTCGAAACGAAAAACAAAAGGAGTACATCGCCGCCGTCGACAAGATGGGCGAGATGACTTCCACTTTGGCGGACCTAGTTCAAGAGAAGCCGACAAGTGAAGTGTCAGGGGATAACTCTTTCATCACGCCGATCATCGTCCTTGGCCCCCGCAGGGTGAAGAAATCGATGAAAGCCGTGATGTCCCAGATGCATGAGACCCTCGAAATACTCCACGAGGCACCCTCAGACACCAGGCTAAAGCGCGCCCAAGACGCACACGGCCTACTCGCAGAGAACTACGACAAATTTCTAGCAGACGTCCGCCGCGACCTCGGCGTGAAGGACTAGCTGCCCGGCCTGTCCTTCCGGTTCGGCGGACGACGACGGCGCTAAGCAACTGGCGTTAAAAGGTCCGCTCTGGCTTTGGCCCCTTTTGGGTCATGGCTCGCATCGCCCAGAGAGTCCGCACGATGCCGTCCATCTCTATTTCAAACCGGTACATGATTTCACTCTCCGCTGTCACAGTTCCCCACATGGGAATGGGCATAGCGTTGGAGGCCGTGAAAATCGCGGAGGCCGTGAACTGCTCGTCGGGGGCAAGCTCAGTGATGGGGTCCGTGAACCCCGGCTTCAATTTCATAAATTCCATGCCCTGATCCTAGAGGGCAAATGTAAGAAGAGACCCGCACCGGGAATGGATTCGGTACGGGTCTCTCTGTATTGGCGCTGGCGGGTTCATCGGCCCCAGATAAGGTAAGGTGCCTCGTCCGCCATGGGCTGCTCAGGCTCAACTTATTAGAAGCCCGAAGCAGTGGCCTTTACGCCAAACCTTCGTCCTGTGACGCCTTGACGGCTTTGTTGCCTTGCCGCTTCGCTACAGGCTCCGCTTGCTTTTCCGCGACTGCCCGGCCCTGCTCCCGCTCCTGCTCAAGCACGAATTGGGGTTTCGCTTCGCCCGGAACATAAACCACGTCCAAACCGGACTCAGGGTGCACCGCGTAGAAGTAGTCCTCAAATACGGGGCTTGGCGAATATGGCGACTCGGCAAAAGTGAGCGGAGTCGCGCGACGGTTGTTACTTAGTGCCATTTCAAACTCCTATCAGCGGAAGGGCAATGCCCATGCCGGAAGGGTTTCCCCTTTTAGAAAAGTGACCTGCAATCCGGTTATCGGACTCGTGAGAGTCATGAAGTTTTGGATGCAGTCCGTGCGCGGCGTCGGTACGAATGGAACGTTCGTCGGGAGCCGCAAATCCTCGGCACCTTCCCAGAACGGGAAGGTATCCGGGTTGACCCAGTAAATCGTCGGCACATTGGGCCGGGATGTTGCAACCGGCCCAATAATGCCTTCGCTGAGTGCCATGGCCTATGCAGCCCCGGCAAGGTAACGGTAAACCGCAAAAGCGCTGGAACGCGCGGGCTGGATATCGCCGCGCCACGTTGCAACGATGCCGATTTGGCCGAGTTCGGCGTACCTTTCCTGCAATACCTGCACCGAAAGATCAAGCCGCTGCCCCACGAGCAATTCCGTGAAATCGCCAAGGAATACGTCCGCCGCAGTTGTCAGCGTGCCTTGCGTCATGGCTTGCTGGGCTTGTTTGGAAACGTAGAACGGCAGACCGGCATCCGGGTCGCCGGGGAACGTGTCTTGGGCGACCATCATTGCGCCCGGACCAAGCGGGGCCGGAACGCGCAATTGCTGGTTCGTGGTGTCCAGAAGTTTCGAGTACGCCTGAGCCAATTTCGGGGGCCAGATAATGGCGTTCGGGTTTTCGTTCCCGTTGGCAACCTGCCAGTAGAGATCCAAAAGTTGGCTGTACTGAGTCAGGGCCGTACCGTTCGTTGCGCCGCCGCCAAGGACGTTCGCCGGGAGGTTGGCATTAAGCGCCGCGAGAATTCCACGAGGGTTCGGCGGCGTTGCAAGGTTGATTGAGCCAGCGCCGGACGTAATGCCGCCGTACAGGGCAACGAGGTCGATCTTGAGTGCAATGGCCTTCGCAATCGAGTTGGCAACCAACGAGTCCGCATTGGGCGCGTCAGCGAAGAATTCCATCGAACCGATAACCAACGCATTCAATGACTTGGCGGTCAACTGGACCTGATCGAACGTCGTGTCGCTCGCCGTAATGGCGCTACCTTCGGAGCGGAAAGCCGCAGTTGCGTCACCGGTCAACCGTCCGATATTGACGGTCAGGGCGTCCATCGGGACGACGTTTGCACCGGCTTTCAGAACCGCACTGTAGTTGCGGGCCAGGTCGATGATTTCCGTCGCCCAAACGACCGGAACGATAGCGGACGTGCCCGAAGTTGAAAGCGAACGGACCATTTGCGCGACGCCGCCGAATTGAGCGGTTGCCATTTCCTCGCGTGCCTGATCTTTCCCGCGGGCAGCGGCGACGAGGGGATGGGAGCCGAACGATTCGCCCCGGCGCACCGCCGCAGCGGAGCCGTCCTCACGGACAAACTTGTCACCGGGAAGCGCCCGGCCCGAATCAGCGCCACGGTTCCCGCTAACGGAACCTGCCCGGCCATTCGCGGAATAGTCGCCGTCGCTACCGCTGCCGCTGTTGCCACGAGTGCCCGCAGCTACGAGCGCATCAATTTCGGTGTCAAGGGTGGCCTTTTCGGCACGCATGGCCGTGATCTGTTCGGCGCTAACGTCGATGTCCCCTTGGCGGTATTGAGTGAACTTGGCGACAATGGCATTACGCCGGGTGATTTTCTGGTCAATCATGTCTTGGATGTTCATTGTCGGCTCCTAAAGCCTATGCGGGCCATACTGCCCGGAATGGAATGGCGCGGCCTGATAAGGCGGCGTCTTACTTTTCCAACCGAAGGCGTAGTCCGGTGGCCCTACTCATAGGCTGTCGCGGAGTGTGGTTGCCCAGATTCTCCGCGAGGACCTATGAATCATTCTACCGGACTTCCAACCATTCCCGCGCGATATCCGGCTCATCGCATTCGAGGGTGTAGCGGGGGTGGGCGCGTCGGTGGCCGGATAGAGGTCGAGGTCTTCCGATGATGGAAGTTCCTACACTGCCCATCCGGAAGACCTCGACGTGTCCCACGCTACCTTCCTGCCTCCTGACCTGACTACGTTCTGCCGGCTCGATGAGCTTGGGCTCGAAGCCGCCGGGCAGTGTCTCGCCCCTGGCCGGGCGGTGTTGGAATGCCGTGCCGTTGATCCGGACGACTGGTGCCATTCGTGTGGGGGCCAGGGCATCGCCCGCGGCACGGTCACACGGCCGCTCGCGCACGAACCGCTGGGATGGCGGCCGACGACGCTGCTGGTGCGGGTCCGCCGCTACAAATGCACCGGGTGCGGGCGGGTGTGGCGGCAGGACATCTCCAAAGCCGCGCAGCCGAGGGCGAAGATCTCCCGCCGCGGACTGCGCTGGGCGCTGGAGGGCATCGTGTGCCAGCACCTCACTGTCGCCCGCGTCGCGGAAGGCCTGGGCGTGTCCTGGCATACGGCGAACAGCGCGATCCTTGCCGAGGGCAAGCGGGTGTTGATCGAGG
The DNA here is from genome assembly GCF_051843155.1 of Arthrobacter sp. KNU-44. Taxonomy (NCBI): domain Bacteria; kingdom Bacillati; phylum Actinomycetota; class Actinomycetes; order Micrococcales; family Micrococcaceae; genus Arthrobacter; species Arthrobacter sp. KNU-44. Next base: position 3,652,094 of record NZ_JBPXNG010000002.1, on the reverse strand, counting down.
ACCCGGCCCGGTTCAACGGGGTGGCCGTGATCGGCGTCGATGAGCATGTCTGGCGGCACACCCGGCGCGGGGACAAATACGTCACCGTGATCATCGACCTCACCCCGGTCCGTGACAGGACCGGGCCGGCACGGTTGCTGGACATGGTCGAGGGCCGCTCGAAACAGGTCTTCAAGGCCTGGCTCGCCGAGCGGCCCAAGGCTTGGCGGGACGGGATCGAGGTCGTCGCGATGGACGGGTTCACCGGGTTCAAGACCGCAGCCGCCGAGGAGCTCCCGGACGCGGTCGAGGTCATGGATCCGTTTCACGTCGTCCGGCTTGCCGGCGATGCCCTGGACAGGTGCCGCCAGCGCGTGCAGCAGCAGACCATTGGTCACCGCGGACGGTCCGGGGATCCGCTCTACGCAGCCCGCCGGACCCTGCACACCGGGCACGATCTGCTCACCGACAAGCAGAAGGACAGGCTGGAGGCCCTGTTCGCCGCGGACAACCATGCCGAAGTCGAAGCGACCTGGGGCATCTACCAGCGCGTCATCGCCGCCTACCGCGACCCTGACGGCACCCGAGGCAAACAGCTCATGCAAGCACTGATCGGCGCGATCAGCGCCGGCGTTCCCGCTGCGCTGACCGAGGTCATTACGCTGGGCCGCACGCTGAAACGCCGTGCAGGGGACGTGCTCGCGTACTTCGACCGGCCCGGCACCAGCAACGGCCCCACGGAAGCACTCAACGGCCGGCTCGAACACCTCCGCGGCTCCGCCCTCGGCTTCAGGAACCTTGCCAACTACATCGCCCGATCACTCCTCGAAACCGGCGGATTCAGACCGCGATTACACCCTCAAATGCGATGAGCCCGATATCCTCGTATTCCGCATCAATGGCCTCGCGGCGGGTATCGGCCTCGGCCAATCGTTGCCGATAAGCCTGATATTCGGGGGAATCGGGGCTAGGCATAATGATGGTTTGCTCAGCCAATGCCTCAACACGCTCGTCTAGAGCCTGTTCTCTCTTCAAGAGTCCTAGGCGAGCCTCACTTTTCGTAATGTCGGCGTCAATGAGGTTGAGATCCGTCCGGACCTTGAGCGCCCGATCAAATGCGTCAGTCTTGGACATGCGGCCCAGATCCGTAAGGGCATCTTTGAGCGCCTCGCGGCGTGCCTTTTTGGCGGCTAGCTGCTCTTTCTCGCGGGAAATGAGTTGTTCCATGGTTTCCATGATAATTTTCTCCTTTATTGGCCGTACGTTGTCAAGACAGGTAAAACCTGCCGGGTTTCAGTTGAGGATACTTTCCGGGTTTTGTCACTCGCGGTCGCCATTGCCATTCCTCCACGTATACGGCACAGGATCGGTTTGAACGGGAATGCCGAGCGGCCCGCCGAATTCAGCTTCAATCTCCGCTTGAGCGGCAGCGATATCATCCTCAGCCGTCCGGGTGCCAGCAATCCGAACAGGGGCCAGGATCTCTTTCAATTCAGCCATGGATTGGGTGATGATCCGGAAATACGGAGGCGCTAAATGCACGCGCCCGTCAGCGATGACTTTATCTATGGTGCGCGCAGCGGTCATCATTTGGTTATCCAACCGCGCACATTCAGGTGTCCACAATCGGCCAGCATCAGCCAAGGCCTCGACTTGAGCCGCCACAGCGGCCTCAGTGCTGTCCGCAGCCGGGCCGCGCTCAACCGGATCATCAGCCGCAGCCGGAAACGCCGGGAAGGCTCCATGGACAACCGACAGCCCCGGCCCGCCGTTGACCTTCGCACGCTCACGACGGCGCTCGGCGGCGTGATCGTCTTTGCAGACCTCGCACCGGCAACCGTGACGCCGGTAGCCATTCGCACCATGCTTGAAAGCCATTCTTCGTACCTACCTTCGTAGCGTTTGTACTACTGATTGCACCCACGGATTTTCCTGCACCCACGGAGTGGGAATTTTGCGAAAGACTGGCGGTCGTCCGCGTTCTGCCTGTCTAAAAAAACTCGGTCTCCGTCCGGCCCCGTCCGCTTCGCTGGCTGGTCCCCCATGGCGGGGCCGCTCCTGTTGGTGGATCTTCCCGCGTTCATCGGCTGTGCCTTGTGCCGTGCGCGTCTGGCTCTCGCTCTCTGCCTTGCTGCCTTGGTCACTGGCGTGTGCGCGTGTCTGCCGTCGTCGTGCCGCGTGTCGGTGTGTCCCTGGCTCGGCGTGCGGGGCTGTGTGCCCCGTAGAGCGATTGGCATGCGTCGCGCGGGTGTTTGCCCATGTACGGTGCCGCTGGTCTACGGGTGCCCCGGTTCCGGGAATGCCAGCCATGGAATTACGGGCGTGCGATTCATACGGCGCTTCGTGCACGGTGCGCATGCTAGATATCTTCCGCTCGGAGATCCGGGGCTATCTTTTCGAATCTCAATGCTGTTGCTTGGGTCGCCGCTAAAGCTTGCTCGCGGCTTCCGTGCAACAGCACGAGGGCGCTTCCGAATCCTGTTGTCAGTTCGTGCACGAGGGTTGCCGCATACGTGGCCCTGAGTTCGGCGGGCTGTTCTGTAAGCAACCGGCCTATCGCGTGGCGGGTGTCCATGCCGTTGAGATCCTGGGTGAGCAAAGCGAAAGCGTCGCGTTGGATCTGCAACAGGAATGTCTTGGTTTCAGACGGTGTCATTGTCGTTTCCTTCGATGTGCGTTCACGGGTATTCGATGCCTTCCGACTCATAGAATTCCTTCGCTATCCGGCGTCCTTCGGCGTCCTCTTTCGCTCGCTTGGCCGCAGCGGCAGCCGCTGTTATCGTCCCCGGACTGGTTGACACGTATTCGTCAGCGCGGCGCAACCAAGTTCTAAACGCCGCAGCCCAATCCTTGAACCTTGCGTCTTTGGACTTGGCCCAATCTCGGAACTTTGCTAACTCATTGGCTACGTCCAGCTTTGGGAACTGTTCGTGGAGTTCTTTCTGTTCCTCTGTAGTCAAGGAAAAATCAGCCGGGAGTGGAGTGAGTCGATGTGCGCTAGCACGTCGGGGACTCTCTTCTTCTAATTCATCTTCTTCTATGTCATCTTCTTGTTCTCTTAAGCGTCCGCCAGATTTGTCAAAGCCGTCCGCCACATTTGTATGAAGCCGTCCGCCAGATTGGTAAAAGCCGTGCGCCAATATGGCGGATAGCTCAGGGAAGGCGTAGACGTTCCGGGTGACCTTGACGAACTTGTGAGGGTTGCTCAACGATGCCCGCCGATACGTCATTTTTGTGATCGTAATCATTCCTGCGTCCCGCAATTCGGATACGGCCCGCTCCAATGTCCGCTTGGACATGCCAGCGCGTTCGGCCAAGGCCAGCACTCCCGGATATGTGTCTTTGCCGGGACGGTGAAACGACAGGAGCGCGACGTAAGCCCATCTCGCATTAGCTGAAACCTCGGCGGCGAATAGAGCATTGGGCACCTGAGTGAAATCTCGACTAGTCATGACTGCTCCGCGCCCAAATCCAATTCGCGGGACATCGACTCAAGATCTTCTTCGGTGAACCTGCCGTCTTTGTCTGCGTATCTGAGCGCGGTTATGGCCAAGCGCTTTGCTCCCAACGAAAGATCAGTCCTGCTGTTGATCATTCGGGCATACGCGCGTCGCTGCTCGCGATTCATGAACATCACGCCACCCGCTTACGGCATACGGGGCCAAGCTTCGCGTGAAGCGACTCTGACGCCCAAAGCGGGGCACCGCAGCGTCGACAGCGCGCAGTGAGAGTCAGTCCCATGGCAGCGGCGTACTTTTGAAGCTCGGCAACGACGGCGGCAGCGGGCATGCTCGCGGCATGCTGGGCAGGGTCTATATTCTGAACCGAATTGATATACTCGGTCTTGTCGGTTGTTTTTGTTCCTCGTTGATTGGCCCGGTTTAGTCCACCGGGCCTTTCTTTTGAGTTCATGCTGAATCGCCGCCAGCACGTAGCAGACCGCTTATACGGTCGATTTGTCCGGACGTGAGTGGGGGCCAGTTTGCCACTAAGTCACGGACTGAATCCTCAAGCTTTTGATAGCCGAGTTCGCGCTTCAATTCCGTGTGGTCAACGTCCGGGTGGAACCGTGTTTCATTGGCAAGCGTGGCACGAAGGGACCTGCTACGCGGGGATGAAATGCCCATTTTGGACACCTTCCATGAAAGGAAGTACGTCCCCGTTCGTGCCAGTAATTCGCTAGCAGGACTCTTCCATATCCACAATGCTAGCGGCGTCACGCGTTAAGTGTGCGCGGTTGGTGAGCTATTTTGGTGTGCTCGTGATCACAATTTCCTAGATCTTCCAATTGACAACGTACGGCCAATTCCCTTGGGCAAGGACCACAATTAGGACAAGTCCTTGGGCTTTAGATGAATCTGGTCAACGGCGAAACTGCGGCCCTTACCAGCGGGCAGAACGGTTATGTCCATAAGCGTCCGGATAATTTGCCGCTGATTGCCTAGCGGCTGCCCGCTCCACGCGTTCGCGACATCGGCTGCACCAACTACAGCCGCTGCCGGATTCAGGCCCTCAGAAGCGCTTATAGCGGCCTCCACTTCGCTAAGTTCCTTCGTCAGCTTTCCGGCCTGTTCCCGGACAGCGGCGGGCGACATCAGACCATCCGCAAGCATGGACGCCAGCGCGTCGCGCCGGTCCCGCAGATCCGTGGCTTTCTTCCGCAACTCAGCGGTGTTCCCGCCGCGTGCAAACAGCTTCGCCGCATCCGGACGGGACAGGATGCCGACAACAACGCCGTGCACATATTCGTCGATCTCAACCAAGCTCCGCTGCATGCAGTACCCGCCGAAGCATCGGTAAACCATGCGCTTGCCGCCCCCCTTCGCTGGGACCGGAGCCGCGAACATCTTCGCACCGCATTTCCCGCAGACGGCGATACCCGAAAGCAGGTACTTGGAGTTCAGATCATCGGGTGCGGTCCGCCGTCGTGGGTCCGTCAGCATTTCCTCTAGACGGCGCGAGGTCTCTTCATCCAGGATCGCTCCCCAATTTCCCGTCGCCGCCGCTTGCCCGTTGTAGAGACGCTGGCCCGAATAGCGGGGATTGAGGAAAACGCGCCGAACGGAGGTAACGTTCCATGGCAGCCCGCCCTTTGCAGCCTCCCCCGCGTCCTTGTCCTCCCTCTTGGAGTACGTGGTCACCAGTCCAAGGGCGTTCCACGCGGCGGCGACAGATGAGAGAGTCGCCCCCGAAAGCACAGCCTGAGCGCCGCTCCGAATGGCCTCCGCTTCCGCCTCGACAACGAACACGTTCCCGTCCGTCCGGTCATATCCGAACGGGCGGCGAGTCCAGAATGCCTCTCCTTTGTTGGCTCGCTGCTCATTGGCCGACCGCTGGCGTTCGCCCTTGTGCTTGACTTCCATTGCCGCAATCGCCGTAAGAATCTGGGCTACGGCAACGCCTGTAGGGTCGCCCAGATCCAGCGATGTCCCTTGGACGCAAGCGATGTTTACCCGGTGCTTTTGCCCTGCTTCAATGAGCCGGGTTAGGTCTTTCATAGACCGCGTGAGCCTGTCCAAGTGCCAAACAACAATCCGTGTAATGGTTCCGCGCTCCACGTCGGCAATGAGCCGTTCAAAGTCCGGACGCGTCTTGCCGGACGTGGCGCTGATGGAGTTGTCCGCGTACAGCGCGGGACTCTCCCAGCCCTTGGCCTGGGCTATAAGGCGGCAGTCAGCTTCCTGCCGCTGCACTGCCGCCGCGTGGCCGGTCTTATCTTCTGACTGCCTTACGTAAACCGCCGATCCGCTCATGTTTTCAGAGTACTACTAACGATTGACGAGCGGCACCATCATGGCGATTTCCTTGCGACCCGCCGCTTCCATCAGCTCCCGTTTGGCTGAATCGCGGACATCCGCAGCTTGGGCCCGCAAAACATCAGCCAAAGGGGTACCACGTTCGACGGCAACGACAATCCCATCCACGAACCGAATAAGCGGGCCGAGCTCGGTTCGTCCCGAAAACTCGTGCAGGGCGTCAACCAGCGGAGTGCCGGCCCGCGTGGCGGCCACTACCAGGGCAAACTCCTTCGCCAGCTCGCCGCGGGCTGTCCGACACACTCGATCGAGTGCACCGCTAGCGCTCTCCCCCGCACCTACCGCCAGGGCCATCAATTCTGCAAGGCTGGGGAATTCCGCCAGCATCCGCCTGTTCCTTCGTTTGATCCGCACCCCCAGCATGTAGTCGCGGAAAAGAAAGCCACCCAGTGCACAAAGCAGGACCGAGGCAACCGCAAGCCCCGGATTGAACCGTCCCCGGGTGGCACTCACGACCACCACAACAACCGCCGTGGCAAAGCCGGCCGCCGCCCAGAGCAGCTGCTCCGCGCGGAAGTCCAGCGCGGACTTGCCGGAACCGGACTTTGCCAGCCTCTTGTTGAGGGACGTGGTACCGAGGTTGAACTTCGTCAGGTAGCGGAGGGCGTCCCGGATCGCTGGCCGCAGAATGCGCTCCAAGGGGCCGAACGGCGCGATGTCCGGGGTTGTGGACAGCAGGCGCGATTCGAGGTTCTGGGACCTGAGCTGCGGCTCGATGCGCTCCGCGAAGGGAGTGGGCCGCATGAATGGCATGCGAACAAGGATGAGCCACAACCCGGCTCCCAAAAGAAGTCCGCAGAATACGGCCAGGGCAGTCAACGCAGTCAACGCAGTCATCGAAGCACCCTTTCATCTTCAGGAAGGGCGGCAATGCGCAGCATTGCCCAGTAACAGAAGCCCGAGACCAACAATCCGCCTCCAAGAACGCTGACTCCCGCGGCCGAGTTGTATGCGGCGACGGCTTCCGGCCTGCTGGCCAGCAGCATCAGGACGATCCACGGGGCGGCAACGGCCAGGCGCGCCCCATTGATGGTCCATGATTGCCGTGCCTCGAGTTCACGGCGGGTCCTCGCGCTCTCGCGAAGGAATTCGGCGAGAGTTCCCAAAAGGCGACCTAGATCGGATCCGCCCACGTCGCGCGTCAGCCTGAGCGCCTCAATGATCCGGTCGGCAACGGGATCGGCCAAACGCTCCTTTAGCTTGCCCAACGCCACATCGAAATGGCCGCCGGAACGGTAATCCGCAGCAAACTCGCGGAAGAGGGCCCGCAACTCTTCGGGGCCCTTGTCGCCAAGTTGGATAAGCGCCTCGGGCAGCGAAAGTCCTGCGCGGATTGCCGAGCGCAAATGGTCGACTACATCGGGCCAGAGCTCCCGGAGCATGGCGGTCCGCTTGCGCGCCCGCCAGCTGACAACGGCCAAGGGAAGCCACGCGCCGAACAAGCCGAAACACGCTGCAATCGAAAAGGACGCTGTCATGACGTAGATCACCAGTGTGGTGAAAAGACCCAATCCTAGGCACGATGCGATGAATCCCGCGCCGCTCACCTGTTCGATCCCGGCAGTGAGCAACAAAGACTCAAGGCGTTTCGGTTTGGGCTCCTTGGCGGCAAGGGGGTCTTGTTCCCATGCAGACCACCAGACAAGAAAGACACCCAGGCCGCAGAGAACGCCCAGCAGCGGCGCCATCAGAACTGTTCCAGGAGCGCGGCGACGTCAAAACCTGCCCGGGCGAATTTCTCGACGGCGGGCATGGAATTCGAAATGGCTTGGAGCCTGCCGTCCTGCATCGCGAATACCTTGGACGACTCAATGATGCCGTTCTCCACACGTCGCCCCAGCGAAAGGATCTCAGTGACTTGCCGGCGACCGTCCGGCTGGCGGCTGCAATGGACCACGAGGTCGATGCAGGATGCCACGGTCGGTACGACGAACGCACTCGAGATGTTCCCTCCGGCCAGCAGCGGCAGGGTGCAGATCTTGGTCACGGCGTCATGGGCGGAGTTGGCATGGACGGTACACATGCCCGGCAAGCCCGAATTCAACGCAATAAGCATGTCCAGGCTTTCGGCTTCCCGGACTTCGCCCACCACGAGGCGGTCCGGCCGCATGCGAAGAGCCTCTTTGACGAGCCGGCGCAAGGGAATTTCGCCTTGACCCTCAAGGTTTGGCTGGCGGCACTGGAGTCCCACGACGTCTCGCAGCGGGAAGTGGAGTTCAAAGATCTCTTCGACGGTGATGACCCGCTCCCGGGAGCCGATGTTGGCTGCCAGGCAGTTGAGCATTGTGGTCTTTCCTGCCTGGGTGGCTCCCGAGACGAGAATGTTCAGTCCACTGGCCACCGCGGCCCCCAGGAATCGGGCTGACTCGGGCGTCAACGTACCCAGCTCCACTAGATGTTCGAGCCGGGTCGCCTTGACCACGAATTTGCGGATATTCACAGCCCAATGGCGGCGGGTGACGTCGGGAATGACGACGTGGAGCCGAGAGCCGTCGGGCAGGGCCGCGTCCACGAAGGGTGAGGAGAGGTCCAGCCTGCGCCCGGAACTCTTAAGCATCCGCTCAACAAGGTCGCGAACCTGCTGCTCGGTGAGGCTGATCGAGGTAAGTTCGGACTCGCCATTCCGGGCAACGTAAACCTCATTGGGTGCGTTGAGCCAGACCTCTTCGATGGTGGGGTCATCCAAGAGTGGCTGGAGCGGCCCGAAGCCGGCAACGGCGTCGAACACGTACTTGCGGGCAGTGTCCAAGTGCCCCAAAGGAGGCAAGGGGCCCAGGAGCGCCCGCTCATCGTAGTCATTCACGGCGGCCTCGACGAGCCGGTGAACTTCGACGGCTTGGCTCAAAGGATCCAGCCCACGCCGACGAATCAGCTCCCGGACTTCGTCCTCGACGATGCGCAAAGCCTCCATGTTCCCCCCAATGCAGCATGCGCCCAGGCGCTGCGGAAACCTTCAACAGGCTTAAGGCTAGGGGAGGTCGCACTGCAGGGCCAAGTCATTTTTGGGCGGTTGTGGATAACTGTTCACCCACTAGTCACACAGGCATCACATGCAACTCTGTTCACTCCTGCCACCAAATGCTATGGTGTCCCGGTTAGGAGCTGGCTTAATGGTGCACTGCAGAGGCGTTCATTGTTGGAGCTGCAGTCGAAGCTATCACCATGTGCCCTCAGCGGAGCGGCACCCTGCCGGAATTGAATAATGAATCGAACCACGCCTGAAGAGGCCCCCAGAGTGTCCATCGCGCGAGCTGGCGTCGTACTGACCGTTGTGCTCGCGCTGATGCTCTCTGTGGCCGGAGCCGCCCACTCTGAGAATGCTGTAGTGCCTACCGGCCCGGTGCAGGCCCCGGCCGGGGCAACGGCCCCCAAGGCTGCGCCAACACCAAGCGGGATCCCAGCCGTCCCTGCTAGTACAGCGCCATCGGCTGCGCCTAGCCCCGCGCCCTCTCCGGCCATAGATCCTCAGGCGCAGGTCTCCACGCAGGCGATGCCCGGCGGCAATCCCCTTTCTGGCGACCTGATGAAACGCGCCATGCTCCAGGCAATTCCCGCCGGCGGAGCCGAAATGGGCCAACGCTCGCCGCGAGTGCTGGCCAACAAAGTTTCAGTGGCCAGGGCCGCCCCGGCGAAGTCCCAGGCAGTTGCCGGCGCGCTCCCGATGGCACCGGACACCGGACACTGGACACCCTCGTTCGGAGTGGCCGGGCAAGACGTGTCCGCATATCAGGGCAACGTCGACTGGACGTCCCAGTGGAACCAAGGCTCACGGTTCGCCTATGTGAAGGCGTCCGAAGGCAACTACTACCAAAACGAGAACTTCTCTCAGCAATACAACGGCTCGCGCAATGTCGGCATGACCCGCGGGGCTTATCACTTCGCCATTCCCAACTGGTCCTCGGGCGCCGACCAAGCGAGGTACTTCGTTGCGAACGGCGGATCATGGGGCCCGGACGGCTACACGCTTCCGCCTGTCCTGGATATCGAGTACAACCCCTACGAGGGACAGACAATCGGCGGTTTCTATTTCGGCAACGTCTGCTACGGCATGTCGGCGTCGCAAATGGTTAGCTGGATCGCGGACTTCGGAAACACCGTCAAGGCTTTGGTCGGAAGATATCCAGTCATCTATTCGACCACTGACTGGTGGCGCACGTGCACCGGAAATTCGGCAAGTTTCAGCGCCTATCCGCTGTGGATCGCTTCCTATCCCTCGGCTGCAAGCGACTCGCCCGGGACGCTTCCCGCCAGTTGGGGCCAGTTCAGCCTGTGGCAGTACAGCAGCACCGGTCCATTCCAAGGTGATTCCAACATTTGGAATGGTGACTATGCGTCCCTCCAGAGGTTCGCGACGTACGGGGATTCCGATCCAAGTTATTCCTTCGGCGCGGCCTACTCCAGTTACGGCGGCAAGCTCGGCAACCAGACGAGCGGCATCGCTTGTGGTTTGAGCAACGGCGGCTGCTACCAGATGTTCCAGGGCGGAGCCATGAACTGGTCCCCCGGAACAGGCGCCCACACGTCCCTCTACGGCGCCATCCGCAACGCTTGGGCTTCAACCGGCTTCGAAAACGGACCACTCGGATATCCCACCAGCGAACAGATCTGCGGCCAGAAAGACGGCGGCTGCTACCAAATGTTCCAAGGCGGAGCCATGAACTGGTCCCCCGGAACAGGCGCCCACACCTCCCTCTACGGCGCCATCCGCGGCACCTGGGGATCCACCGGCTTCGAAAACGGACCACTCGGATACCCCACCAGCGAACAGATCTGCGGCCAGAAAGACGGCGGCTGCTACCAAATGTTCCAAGGCGGAGCCATCAACTGGTCCCCCGGAACAGGCGCCCACACCTCCCTCTTCGGACCCATCCGCGGCACCTGGGGATCCACCGGCTTCGAAAACGGACCACTCGGATACCCCACCAGCGAACAGATCTGCGGCCAGAAAGACGGCGGCTGCTACCAAATGTTCCAAGGCGGAGCCATCAACTGGTCCCCCGGAACAGGCGCCCACACCTCCCTCTTCGGCCCCATCCGCAACACTTGGGGATCAACCGGCTTCGAAAACGGGCGATTGGGATACCCCACCAGCGAACAGTTCTGCGGCCAAAAAGACGGTGGCTGCTTCCAAATGTTCCAAGGCGGAGCCATCAACTGGTCCCCGGCGACTGGTGGCCAACTGAGCACATGGGGTGCCATCAGGAATTTGTGGGGCTCCCTAGGATACGAGAATGGACGGCTCGGTTATCCGACGTCGTCCGAAATCTGCGGTCAAAAAGACGGTGGCTGCTTCCAAATGTTCCAAGGCGGAGCCATCAACTGGTCTCCTGCCACTGGGGCACACACGAGCCTGTATGGGGGAATCCGTTCTATGTGGGGCTCCCTGGGCTTCGAACGCGGAGCCCTCGGGTATCCGACGTCCGAAGAGACATGTGCCACCAGCGCCTCGTGCTTCCAGGATTTCCAAGGGGGTCGGATTTCCTGGCGCTCAGATACCGGCGCGAGCGTTGCCTATCGCTGAGCGACGGTAGTCTGAGGGGTACCGGGCTTCGTTTCACGGGGCCAGGCTGTTGCGCAGATTACCCTGGAGAATGAATGCCCCCCTCACCCCTTAGCCCGCAAGTCAGCATCGTGGTGCCTCTTTACAATGGCGCGGACCGAATCGAGCGCGCCCTTGACAGTGTGCGGGCACAGACGCATGCCGACTGGGAGCTGTTCGTCGTTGACGATTGCTCAAGCGACGCGGGCCCGGAGATCGTCCGAGACTACATCTCCCGCACGGCGGACCACCGGATCACTCTGGTCGTCCAGGCGGAAAACCGTGGACCCAGCGCCGTCCGGAATGACGGCGTCCGGATGGCCTGCGGACAATTCATCATGTTTCTTGATTGCGATGACGAACTGCTTCCGGGTGCGCTGACCCACCTCCTCGGACTAGCCGCCGGGGGGCCAGTCAACATTGTGGGAGGGGCTCACATTGCTCGCACAGACAGCGGCCGGCTCTCTCCCCGTCCTGACTCCCAAACCGGGTCGATGACGGGGGTGGAAGCTGTCCAAGGACTCTTGCAGGAACGGATCTGGAACTACACGCACGGTAAGATCTACAGCCGCCAGTTGCTTCAATCGGTCAGCTTCAGGGAAGACATCCGCCGCTACGAGGACATCATTTTCAATGCCTGCGCCTTCTCCTATAGCAAGCAGGTGGTTCTCAGCCCCGAACCGGTGCACGTCTATTCCATCAATGGACAGTCAACAACGTGGACTCAGCGGCTGACGGCCGATTTTGTACATGACACCGAGGCATACATTCGCGAGGGCCTGAATCCCGATGTTGCCCCGCAAGTCAGTGGAAAATCTTGGAGGACTATGAGGGCAACCCTGGCGGTCGTTGTCTTGTCCAATGCGATAGCCGGTGATGCGGAACCCGCCGTTCTGCGCGAGCTGCGAAGAGTCCTGCGCCGCAATGTCAAAATGACGGACCTGCCCGATGTAGTCCGAACGGCCCCCCTGATCGGTATTTCAGCCCTGGTGGCCCGCGTGGCGCCTCGGACTTACGCATGGCTATATCGGCGCTACGTCGCCCGTACCTATGAGCTGGGAGCCTAGGATGGCTGCACCTGTCTACGTGGCTAGCAGCAGCTTGACTCCCCCGGGCCACCATCGGTTCCTCTATTTGTTGGCGGCCGTCGCACAGGCTGCCGGCCCTTTGCTTACCCAACCCTTCGTTCAACGAATTCTGAGTCCGGAGCAGTGGGGCCGGGTGTCGTTCGCGATATCTCTGATATCCGTAGGCCTCATCGTGATTCTTGCGGGATTACCGCTCATTATCACCCGGACCTATTTTGAGGCCGGGATCGGGCCAAAGCACGCGCGCTCCCTCGCGGGATTCGGCATCCTGCAGAGCGCTGGACTCGGTGTACTAGCCGTCGGATGTGCAGGCGCAGTCGCCCTTGTCTCGGGGCAGTTCACGGATCAACTGTCTGTCCTGCTCGCGCTGCTATCCGTCGGACTGTTGGGGTGCATCCAGATGTGCCTCGCCGTTCTCCGGGCAGAACATCGCGCCTCGCTTTTCGTCGGAATTACGATCGGGGCGCAGACCCTCGGCCACCTCGCAGGGCTTGGTGCCGTCACATTTTTTTCTCAGACGGCGGCCGGCTATCTCGGGGCATTTTCCATCGTTGTGCTGATCACGGCCCTTTGGAGCGCGGTTGCGGTCCGACCAGGTGCTCCTTTCCAGTTCCCCCGTGTGATCAAAAGCGCGCTCAAGACCTCGATGCCGGTCCTGCCGCACAGTATCGCCCTGGTGCTCATGCTGCAGGGCGAATCGTTCCTTCTTACGACCATGCATGGACCGGCCCTCTACGGAAAATACGGCGCCGTCCTTCCGATGGCACTCGGGCCGCTTGCCGTTGTTCTGGCTCTGTCAAATGTGTGGGACACGCAGGTTCTTTCACAACATGGCAAGGACCCGCATGGAATCGTCAAAAGAACGCAACGAGAAGGTGCCGTGGTGGGTGTGGCATTGGCCCTCGCCGGCAGCTCCGCGGCCGTCTTTGCGACGAACATCCTGGTCAAGTCACCAACCGTCGAACAGTTTCAGTTGGCCAGGCTTCTGCCGTCGATTGCCATGGGTTATGTGGTTTTCCTCATGTCCACAACCCAGATGGTGGCGGTTGGCAAGACGAGGCTACTCGCCGTGATCACGCCTCTCACCGCTGGAGTCGCCCTTCTGGCCATGTCTTGGCCTGCGTCCTCCGAGTCCTTGTTCCTTGTCGGCCTGGTCAAAGTTTCCTGCTTCGCCGCCCTTGGTGCTATCTATCTGCTGGTAGCCCGGCGATATGGGAAAGGGCTGGTCCATGCTCGCCCCCTGCTCATTGGGCTTGCGGCGACTGCGGGCATTACGGCGATCATGCTTTTACTGCCCACTGACTTCGTGACGGGCCTTGTGACATTTGGCCTAGCGGCGCTTCTTATGGCCGGGGCGGCGGCTTTCCTGTTCCTCAAGCGTCGTCAATCCGCCCTTGGCGCGGAGGAGAAGCAACAGTCCGACGTTACGTAGGACGCCGATTCGCTTAAACAGTTGCGCCCGGCCGGATTAACCGGCCGGGCGCAACTCTGTTTCCGCGAACAGGCCCGTAGCGCTGTACTGGCTACTAAGGACGCACGGAATGAGCCAAGAGCTTCTTCAGCCCGGGCCACATCCGCTTCTGAACAACCTTGGGAGTCAATACCAGGGCATTCAAGCGGGACGTGACGTGCAGACGGGCCGCACGGGCAGCTTTTGTCCACCCAAGCGCCGCGAAGTCACGGGCACACTCATCAAAAAATGCGCGTTCCTCGACGAAACGGCGACCATCCAGCGCACGCACGGACGAGTCCGATTCGCGATGGCGACGGTACTGGAAACAAACGGTGTCAGTGACGAGCATCTTGCCGCCGTCCATGATGATATCCATCGCAAGCGCGATGTCCTGGACCACGTTGTACTGCTCGCGGAAGTCGTGCTTGAGGATTGCCTTCGCCCGCCAAGCCACAGAGGGGAAATAGAGCCAGTCACCTGTGATCAAGCTTTCGGCAATCGGTTCGCCCGACAAAATGGCCAGCTCAGAGCCACCGACCACCATGCGGCGCAGGCGATCCTTGACCTTGTCACCGAGTGGAAGGTAGACGGTCCCGTTTTCGTCGATGACCTCGACGCCGGGCTGGACAATTGACACTTCCGGATTATCAAACGCCTTGCGGATGGTTCCGATGTAGTTAGGAAGCATAATGTCGTCGGCGCCCATGACCACGACGACGTCGTGCTCTACGAGCGAGAGGCACTTCTTGTAGTTGCCGTTCGCTCCGAGATTCGTGTCATTGCGGTAGTACCGCACCCGGTCGTCGCTATCGATAAGTCCCTGGAAGTACGCGGGAAGAGATTCGTCGGGATATCCGTCATCCACGATGGTGAGGCGGAAATCCCGGTCCTCTTGCGCCAGAATGGACGAAACGGCGGCTTTCATCATGGCCACATCGCCGTAGTACGGGAACATCACGTCAATGGTCAAGGTCTACCTCTTCGGGGTTTTGAGGCCTTTGGCCTGATAGTCGTTCACATTTTCAGTTTGTTCAAAGGGCACGTTCTCTTGCCGCGAAGACTCAAGCCGCTCTACTGCGTTGCGCAGTATCGCCAGCTCTTCCGCCAACGTGCGTGTTTCATCCTCGAGGATGGTCAATTCGCGCGAGACGTGCAGGCCCACACCCACCAGCAACACGATGGACAAGGCAAAAAGCAGGTTGGCAGGAACCCGGACGCCGGCTAGTCCGGCGGCCCAATCAAGCAGGCTCGGAAAGAACCCGAGGACGATCGTAAGTCCACCGACGACGAGCCAGAGGATGGCATACTTCTCGCGAAGCTTTCCCGCCCGCAGCATGATGAGCACGGCAAGGACCATGCCAATCGAGATGACAATCGAAAACGCCACGCTCATGTGGCCGTTCCTCTCTGCGCCGATCCCTCAGCGGCTTCCTGGAGGACTTCCGGTGCAGGGAATTCCTGGCTCAGTTTGGTCCGAGGCCTGGCCAGCGCGAAGCACAGCACAAGGCCCGACCTAGCTAGGTAGATGGTTGCCTTCCAAGGGCTGTGGCTCGGCGTTCCGGCTTGGCGGACCTTCATTTCCACTGGAACCTGGGTCACCTTGCAGCCGGACTTTATAGCTACGACCAGTGAGTCGATCGTGTCGCCGAGATACTCTGCCGGAAAATGTTCCATGTATTGGTGAAGGGCACGCAGATTGGCGGCACGGAATCCGCTGGTGACATCAGTCAGCGTGGTTTTAGCCACTCCGGAGATTACTTTGGCCAAGGCGTTCATCGCCCATCGACGCGGCCCCTTGGCACTGTAGTTGCCGCGTCCAGCGAACCGGGCACCGATCGAAATATCGGCATGCTCAAGGCCCGCCAGCACTCTGTCGATATCGTGCGGGTCGTGCTGTCCGTCGGCGTCAACCTGAATGGCGCGCGTGTATCCGTGGCGCAGCGCATAGTTGAAGCCGGCCCGCATCGCGCCGCCAACCCCCAGATTAAAGGGCAGAATGACGACGGCGGCCCCGGCCTCTGCCGCGATGCGTGCAGTTTCGTCCTTGGATCCATCGTCGACTACGAGGATGTCGTGATGGGGTACCGCCTCACGCACCTGCCGAATAGTCGCACCAATTGCTTCAGCTTCATTCCAGGAAGGCATGATAATCAGCGCGTCTGAGTGCGTTGTAGTTGCCATGATGGTCAAGTATACCTATTCCACATGGTCGGCACCTTCATCCTCCCGGCTTCTGACAGGCGCACAATCCCCGCGGGCGATGTTCCCGGCAGCCAGCGGTCGCCAAAGGGAGAAGGTTTCGGGCTACAGGAGTACCTCCTCACCGAACCGGCCTGCCGCTTCCAGGATCCATGGATCTTGCCCGCGAGGACTTGCGTGCAGGCCGCTGCTGGACGCGCGTCCATTCCCCACCCTGCATAATTGTTTGGTTGGCTATACCCGATAAGGAGCTTTGATCGATGACTTGGTGGCAGACCATTCCGATTTTCGCCATGGCAGCATTGATCTACGTTCTTCCCGGGTTGTTGGTACTCGGGGCTGCAGGAATCCGGCGCCTGAACCTGGCGGCGCTTGCCGCGCCGGTATCCACGACGATCGCGTCGTGCACCGCCGTCGTCGCACCTTTCCTGCACCTTCCCTACACGCCGGCCGTCTACTTCACGGTTAGCGTGGTTCTCGCCCTCCTGGTTCTCGCCGCCCGGTATTGGTGGACCCGGCGGGGCAAAACCTGGGGGAATCTAGCCAACAATGGGCCCCTGAACGCCCACGACCTTGGCCGCTGGACCGCAATCCTCGCGGTGCCACTGGGCGTTGCGTTCGGGGCAGTTGTGATTGCAGGTCGGTTCATCACCGGCTTTGGAAGTCCCGAAAACTTCTCCCAGACCTTTGACAACGTCTATCACCTCAACGCCGTCCACCACATCGTTCAGACGCAAAACGGTTCGTCCCTCACCCTCGGCAACCTCACGGAAGCCTCACGTTACTTTTACCCCGCCGGCATGCATGACATGATGGCGCTCCTCCAGATGCTGACCGGCGCTTCTGTCCCCGCCAGTGTCAACGTCGGGACGATCGTCATCGGGGCCTTGGTTTGGCCGCTCGGCTGCATGTTCCTTGTGTCGCGGATCGTGGGTTACCGGCCTGTGCCGTTGATCGCCACGGGAGTCCTGGCCGCAGGATTCAGCGCCTTCCCCTACCTGCTGGTTGGATTCGGCGTGCTGTATCCCAACAACGCAGCGATCGCACTGCTACCGGCGGTATTCGGGTTGGTGATCGAGTTGTTTGGTCTCTCGAGGATGCCGGCAACTTCAATCTGGCCTCCGCTGCTGGCTTTGTGCGCTACGTTCCCAGGCATGGTTCTGACCCATCCGAGTGCGATGGTCGCCCTTATTGGATTCACCGCTCCAGTAGTGCTTGGACGTCTTGTGAAACTCTTCCTTGAATGGCGGGAAGGCGCCGGATCCAGACGCGCGGTGATCGTCTGGGCTCTTCTGAGCGTCGCATACTTTGGAGCAGCCGTCGTGACATGGATGATTCTGCGGCCGGGCCTTGGTGCAGCGCCCTGGACCCCCTTCCAGTCCAACTCCCGGGCACTTGGCGAAATCCTGAGTAGCGCGCCCATGGGCACCACGGCGGCCTGGATACTCGCCATATTGACCGTCATAGGCTTGTATGTCATCGCACGCAACCTCCGCCGGACATGGTGGGTCCTGGGTGTGTATCTGGTGGCTGCTGTCCTCTACATGGTGGTCTCCAGCTGGCCGCCCGGCACCTTCAGGACACTGCTCACAGGTGTGTGGTACAACGACAGCTTCCGCTTGGCCGCATTGCTCCCGGTGGCGAGCTTTCCGATTATTGTCTTTGGTGCGGAATGGCTGCTGTGGCGCTTCAGGGCCCTCCTGGAACTTTTCTCGAAACGCCGGATCCGCAAGGAACCATCCGTTGACGGGGCAATGGCCGACGCCGGTCGCGGCCGGGTCCAACTTGGCCGCCGCTATGTTGCAGTGATTTGGGTCGCCCTTGGAGTGCTGGGAGTTGCCTCCCAAGGCGGAACGTTGGCGCCTGTCCAGCAACGGCTTGGCGACGCCTTCCGGGTGTCGGCCACCTCTGATCTCGTGGATAGCGACAAATTGGCGTTGTTGAAGCAAGTCGATGCCATAGTCCCCAAGGATGGAGTCGTCGTCGGCAACCCCCTCACCGGCGCCTCGTTGGTTTACGCTTTGGCCGATCGACAGCCGCTCGCACCACACATTTTCGGCGAACGGACCGAGAAAGAGCAGCTGTTGCTGGATCATTGGGACGAGGCCGCCTTCAATAAGGACGTCTGCCCCGTCATCAAAGAACTCAACGCTTACTGGGCACTCGATTTCGGCACCAAGACGGTAATTCCTACCGAGGATCCGTTCCCCGGTCTTGCTGACCTGACGAGCGGATCGGCACCGGATATCCAGGTGCTCGCGACATCTGGAAAGGTACGCCTGGTGCGTACAACAGCCTGCGACAAGTGACCGGGCCATCGGCTTCGTAACACGCCAGACGACCGCTCATTGACCCAACCTTGGGATTTTGGTACCGAACCCGCAATCCGCGGACCCCAACACATGAAACTGGCCTGCGCCCGGTTGTCGGCTCTTCACGGTTCGTGGGGAAATGGATCCCTGGGATGAGCGTCATGCCGCCGTCCGAACGGCACTTCTCAAGAGAATAACCGACTTGTAATTGGCCGGGTTGCGGTAACCGCGGGCGGTGCGTTTGATGTTCTTTATGGCGGTGTTGTTGGCTTCAACCTTGCCCGTCGTGGCACCGGTAATGATCAGCACCTCGATCTCTTTCCACCACCGGCAGACGGTGCGGTAGAGCCTGTTCGTCTCCGGTCGTCCGGCTGCCTTGACCAGTTCCTCAAGTTCGTTCTTCGCCGTCGCGGCGTCCTCCAGGGAGCCGGTGCGCAGCAAGACCCGCAGCTGTTCCTTGACCTTCCAGACCGCCTGGAGCGTGCCGGTCGGATCGTCGGCAGCGAACACTTCTGCTAGCCGGTGGGCGGCCTTCTCCGTGAGGGTATTGCCAGCGCGCAGGAGAAGCATCCGGTGCGCCCAGGCCTTGTCGACGGCCCTTCCGCGGCGGCCCTTGACCTGTTGGGACAGGTTCTGCCGTGTCTCGGTCACGGCCTGGTTGGCCAGGGAGATCAGGTGGAAGTGATCGACCGCGACAGCGGTCCGGGGAAGCCACATCCGCAGCGCCTTTCGGAACGCGGCCGAGGGGTCGATCGCCACGACCTGCACGGCCAGACGCCATGCCAGAGGCCGGGCGAAGAGCCACTCCCCGACGCCCCTGTGGTCCCGGCCGTCCAGGACGCCCAGCACCTGGCCGCTGTCCAGATCCACGATCGTGGTCATCCACGGCTCGAACCGTGTCCAGGCCTTGGATTCGGGGTCCTGGAAGTAGCGCACGGACCGGAACCGGTGCTCATCGATACCCAGCATTCTTGGACTCAGCTGATCCACATCCGGAAGGGTGAGAAAGCAGGCTTCATTGAGCGCGACACGGACCATCCACCAAGACACCGCGAACGCGGCAGCAGTCTCCGAGACGGCCCGGCCCGAACGGATGACCGCACCCACGAGCTGGTCCCGGAGCCGGCCGGTAGAGCGGGCACGCCGCGGGACCTGGGCGGTGGACTCAAAGAACGAGAGCCTCTCGCACGCCGGTTCTTCGCAATACCAGCGGTACTTGGACCAGAGGACCTCCACCGGGCCGGCGACAGGAATGTCCCGGATCCGCTGGAAGCGTCGTTCCTTCCGCCGCGACGCAACCACCCCGCACGTGGGGCAGCCCGGCGGCTGGTCGGTTTCGACAATGACCCTCCGGCCGCCATCGGGGCTCACTCCGGTGGAAATGACACGGTAATCGGGCAGGTTGAAGATGTTGGTGGCAGCCTCAGCTGCGACCCCGGTAGGCTCGTTCAAGGCTCGTGGTCCTGTTCCAGGTTGAATGCTTAGACACACTCATCCCAGCAGGGCCACGGGCCCCCTTGTCTTCAACGACACGAACTCATTTCCCCACCAACCACGAAGAGCCCGGTTGTCCGGGCTCAGGCCAGTTTCGACTCCTGTTGACCGCCGTGTTGGCCGGCCAAGGTCGAGTATCAGGAACCAGCAGCCCCGCTGCCGTGCTTCGCTTGGTAGGCCGCCCGGGCCAGTTCGGGCATGACGGTCCAGAGAACCCACTTGACGCCCAGGGGCGAAGCTTCCAGCAGAGCCAATGCGTCGTCGGAATTCTGAACGACCGCCAGTGAATTCCGCTTGGCCGCCGGCAGGACGTCAAGCACCCCGTTCTTGGCGATGTCCGCCCGTTCGGACATGTTCACGGCGACTACGTCTATGTCGGCTTGCAATTCGCCCCCGCGCCTGGATTCCCACAACAGCGGGCTCACACCGTAACGCACGATCTGCCGCTTTCCCTGGGCTTTGACTTTGTCCAGTGACGGTGAAGGAACAACTCCAAAGTCCTCAAGAATCCGAACTGGATTCGAGTTCTCGTCATAGACTTCAAAGTCCGCGCCGGGCACGGAGCTGGCACCAAGGTAGAGGAAGCTGCTGCCCGCAAGGTCCGAGTAGCTGGACTTCGCCTTCGCAATTTCCTTTTCAATATTCGCTACCAGTTCCTTGGCAGCCTGGGAGCGGCCGATGGCCTTGCCCACGGTGAGTGTCGTAGTCCGCCAGTCAGTTCCAAAGGGAGTCCCGGGGTAAGCGATAACCGGGGCAATTTCACTCAGAGTGTCATACTCGTCCCGTGTGATGCCCGAGTTGACGGCCAGGATGAGGTCAGGTTTCAGCGACTTGAGCGAGTCATATGGTGGCCCGTCCATTTCCCGATATTGAGTCGGCATGACCGCGTTCATTGAAGTAATCGCCTTGCCGAACCACAGACTGGTGCCGAAGCCACGCGCTTCATAGGCCGGAACGCCGACCGGCACGACTCCTAGTTCGACGCAGACATCCTGGCTCGCGAAACCAAGCGTCGCAATTCTGGTCGGTACCTTGCTCACAGTAGTCTCGCCGAACAAATGCGGAATCGTGACGGGGAAATTGCCTGTGTCAGCCGATCCCTGCGACGCCGCTCCACCGAAACAACCTGAGAGCAGGAGCGGCGACACGGCGACGGCCGCCAAGAACCCACGACGACCCAGATGGTCGCCCGAGCCTCCATTTGGTTGCTTCATGTGGTCCCTTCCCGTTCGGCCGTGAGGCCCGTGCTTTAGCCCCGAGGGCAATTTGTCAATAGTCTCGTGCGAGCGGGGTCTCCGCTTCAATGACTCAAGCGGCTTTGGACCGCTGCCTGAGTTCAGCGACAACCTCATGGACTTCACCGTCCATGACGACGTGGCCGTGTTCCAAAAGGACGCCCCGTTCGCAAATGGTCGCCACAAGGTCAAGGTCGTGGCTGACCACAAAGAGGGTCTTGCCCTTGCCGGCCAACTCTTTGATCTTGGCGATGCACTTCCGCTGGAATGGTTCGTCTCCGACAGCGAGGATTTCGTCGATGAGGAACACTTCGGGATCTGTATGCACGGCAATAGAGAAAGCGAGCCGAAGATACATGCCCGACGAATAGAACTTCACCTCGGTGTCGATGAACTCGCCAATTTCGGAGAACTCCACGATCGAGGCGAACTTTTCGTCGATCTCTCGCTCGGTCATTCCAAGAATTGCGCCATTGAGATACACGTTGTCGCGCCCGCTGAGATCGTGATGGAAGCCAGCCCCAACCTCAATCAGGCCGGCTACGCGCCCGCGGGTGAGGACAGTCCCGCCATCCGGTTGGAGGACTCCGGAAATCAGCTTGAGCAGCGTTGATTTTCCGGACCCATTGAGCCCGAGAAGAGCAACGGTCTCCCCATGACGAACGTCAAGGGAGACGTCTTTCAAGGCATCAAATTTTCTCGATAGGTCACCCTTGCGTCCACGAATGAACCAGACGAGGGCTTCCTTCAGGGAACGCGTGTGACGGAGCACGAATTGCTTACGGATACCTACACACGTAATTGCCAACTCGTCAGTTTGAAACAATCTAGAGCTCCTGTGCGAAATGGATGGAGAGCTTGCGGAATACAGACTGGCCCAGGAACAGGATGGCAACGGAAATTGCAATTGCAACCGGCAGCCAGAATCCGAGGAGATCCGGCGGCAAAGGCGCAAGCCCAATCTGGTCCGCCGTCAAAGTCGGATACCAAAACGCCCAGTGGAAGATCTCGACGCCGACAGTCAGTGGATTCATCTGGTAGACCCAGTACCAGGGCCCCATGACTCGTTGCACCATCGTCCAGATGTAGAGAACCGGCGAGGCCCACGTCACAACCATCAGGATCATGTCGACAATGTTCTCGGAATCACGGAAGTACACATTTGCCGCTCCGAAGAGGAGACCGAGTCCAGTTGCAAGAATTGCAACCATAATGAACGCAACAATCACCATCAGCAGCTGGATCAGGGATGGCTGCCAACCTGCGAGCAAGCAGGCACCAACGAGGACTGCCAATTGAGGAAGGAAATGCGCTGCCGACACCAGGACCGTCGCTACGGGAAACAATTCCCTCGGCAGATATATCTTCCGAATCAAGTCCCTATTGTCAAGAATGGAACGGGTCGCATTTCCCAAAGACTCCGTGAAAAAGTTCACGAAGACGATTCCTGCAAACAGATAGATCGAGTAGTTCGGCGTACCATGCTGGAGATTGAGGAAAATCCCCAACGCTACAAAGTAGATAAGAAACTGCATCAGTGGTTTGACATAAGACCAAAGCAGTCCCAATACCGAACCCCGGTATCGTACTTTGATCTCTTTTCGGACCAGCAGCTTCAATAGAAACCGGTTGGAATAAACGTCAAATAGTCCACGGCCATGGCCTGGTTTTATGAGTTGAGTCGACACGCTATTGGGATTCCTACCCGCTGACATCGAAAGTGGCCTTCCAGGACTCCAAGGAAGTGATCTCCGGCAAGGCCGCCTTGTACTCGGCGGAGAGTTGATCCCATCGACGGTACAGTTCGCTCTGGAGCTTGGCCGCTTCCAGCATCTGGCTCCGCAACCGCTTGGGGTCCCGGCGGTACCAGGACACTCCAGTCCCTTCGGCGTTGGAGACAAGGACGCTGTCGAATGAGGACAGCCTCCACCAACGATTTTCCCTGTGCGCCAAATGGGCCTGGGGCCGCTCCAGCGATGAAGGATCCGGCTTCTTGAATATCTGGCGAAGGACCGTCTTCGCTGCCCACTTCACGAGGTCCTTTTTGGGCGGCATCCCCGCGGCGCCTCCTCGGCCTCCCCCATTGAGGCCCACAGCCGGAAACTCGTCCACGTCGGATTTAATTTGCGCCTCTGTGTGGCGGGAACGCAGCTCATTGACTTCGGCCAACTTGCTTGCCAATTCAGCGTGGAGGCTCCCCGGTCCGCGCAGGACGTCCCGCATCGCCATGATGCGTGCTTCCTGAGCGAAGTACTGCATGGAGATCAGATGTTTGACGTTGTTCTGGAACGACTCCCGCAATACCCGCCCCCCTTTGGGGAAAGGGCTGTGAAGAAGGGCCGCGATCAATCGGTTGCGTTCATGGAAGTAGGCCTGCCATCCCAGAGAGTCATCCTTGTCGATCCACGACACATGCCACAGGGCGGCGCCAGGCAGGGAGACGGTCGCGTACCCGGCCTGCTTCGCCCTCAAGCTATATTCGGCGTCATCCCATTTGATGAAGACAGGCAGTGAAAGGCCTATCTCCCGGATGATGTCAGTCGGTATCAGGCACATCCACCAGCCATTGAAATCAACATCGACACGACGGTGCATCCAAGGGGTTTGCCGCAAATTACGGTGTCTGAAGTCGTGGCGATACTCAAGGGCGTCATCCGGGCTTACCCAGCTCAGCCTGTAGGGGTCGACCACTTCACCGAAGGTGTGCAACGTCGTCCGACTGTAAAGATCGAACATGTGACCGCCAACGATTGTCGGCTTCTTGCTGAAGCGCGCAAAAGTGATGAGCCGTTCAATGCTGTCAGGTTCCACCACGACGTCGTCATCGAGAAGTACGACGAAGCTGCTGTCGTTCTGGACAGCCTCCGCCATCCCCCGCGAGAAGCCTCCCGCACCGCCAAGGTTGGCTTGCTCCACGATCCGTAGTTTGCGACCCAACACATCCTTGACGTCATTGAATCCTTCGGCTGCCGAGACCTTGTTCGTGCCCTGGTCCACAATCAACACTTCCTTGACGCTCTCGAGCGCCTTGGAGCTTCCGCCAAGAATACGGGCGTTCGCGATGCAGAAGTCCGGCTTGTTCATGGTGGTGATTTGGACTGTTGCGACTTCTCCCGCAGGAATCCGCGGAGACTCCCGCGTTGCCCATTCAGCGCCGAGCAAGGTCAATTCCGACGCGCCGGCAACCAACTCAAACCAGTACCAGCCGCCGTCGCCGAACGTCTCCAGGGACAGCTCGAGCTCGAGCTCGTTATACCCTTCGACGTGGATTGAGTTCAGACGCTGAGGCATCCCGCGCGCGTTCGAGCGGTAGACCAGCACAGTTCCCGAGCCCTCGGTGCGGACGTGCAGCTGAACCGAGCGGACAGCTGTCCATCGACGCCAGTAGCTGGCAGGAAATGCATTGAAATACGTACCGAATGATACGTGCTGTCCGGCGCGTACCTTCGCGGAAGTGCGCGAGAGGAAGTCCTCATGATGAGCCTCCAGCGGGCTCGAACCAACTAGATGCAGCTTGTTTTCCGGAAGCTTGGGCTGTCGGTAGAGTCCGTCGTCCTCGACGAGTTGGGTGCCAACCGAGCTTCCGGCGTCGACATAGAGTTCAACGGCGTCCAGCTCACCCGGGGAAGGGAAGACGACCCTTTGAAGCTCGGCAGTCGTCGTGGGACTCACGCGTCCACTCCTCCGCTTTCAATTTCCGCGCCGTTTTCGAAATGCGGACGGACCTTGTTATCAAACATGGAGAGAGCCGAACCGATGGCCATGTGCATGTCGAGATACTTGTAGGTGCCAAGGCGACCGCCGAACAGCACGTCTTTTTCAGCGGCTGCGAGATCGCGGTATTTCAGCAGCTTTTCGCGGTCATCCGGGGTGTTGATCGGATAGTACGGCTCATCGCCGCTTTCGGCGAACCGGGAAAACTCGCGCATGATGACGGTCTTCTCCGTCTGGTAGCCACGCTCCGGGTGGAAGTGGCGCGGTTCGATGATCCTGGTGAACGGGACGTCGTCGTCGTTGTAATTGACAACGGACGTTCCCTGGAAGTCTCCCGTGTCCAGGACTTCCTCTTCGAAGTCGATGGTGCGCCAGGACAGATCTCCGGCGACAAAGTCGAAGTAGCGGTCCACGGGTCCTGTGTAGACGACGGGAATCTTGCCGACAACCTTGTTTTTTGAATACTCGTGCGACTCGTCAAAGAAGTCCGTGTTCAGGCGTACCTCGATGTTCGGGTGCTCGGCCATCTTCTCGATCCACGCCGTATACCCGTTGGTCGGCAGGCCTTCGTACTTGTCGTTGAAGTATCGGTTGTCGTAGTTGTACCTGACAGGAAGGCGAGAAATGATTTCCGCTGGGAGGTCCTTGGGGTCGGTCTGCCACTGCTTGCCGGTGTAGTGCTTGATGAATGCCTCGTACAGGGGGCGACCGATCAGCTGGATGCCCTTGTCATTGAGATTCTGCGGATCGGTTCCCGCGAGTTCACCAGCTTGCTCCTTGATCAGGTCCTGCGCCTGGCTAGGAGTCAAGTTGGCCCGGAAGAACTGGTTGATCGTCGCCAGGTTGATGGGGAGGGAATACACCTCACCCTTGTGCACGCCGTACACCTTGTGCACGTAGTTCGTGAAGGTCGTGAACCGGTTGACGTACTCCCACACCCGCTCGTTCGAGGTGTGGAAAAGGTGCGCACCATAACGGTGCACCTCGATTCCGGTCTTCTCTTCCGTTTCGCTGTAGGCGTTGCCGCCGATGTGATGCCGGCGGTCAATGACAACAACCTTCAAGCCCAGCTCAGTGGCGGCCTGTTCTGCGATTGTCAGGCCAAAAAAGCCCGACCCGACGATGACGAGGTCAGCGGTCACAAATACTCCTGGTTCGAATGCGGGCAGCCCAATGATGTGCATTGGCTGCAGGTCAAGCCTACCCGAGATGGCGCGCCGATTTTCGGGCCGGTCCCTGCCAGCCCTGACAGGTGCAGCGTTTTCCACATACGTCAACTGGCGTGGAACACGGGGTAGTCATCACAAATATCGTGGACGAACAGAAGCCTCGCTAACCGAAGGAGCGGACACAGTGGCATTCCATTGCACCCTCGTCTGGGGCCCGTTGGCGTTACGGCAAGGCGGACCCATCGAACTGACCATAGCCGCGGGCAACGGCACCCCTGGCGCCGTCGTCGAGGCCGCCGTCGCGGCGGAGTTCGGATCTGGAAAACTTGCAGTCGAGGGACTGCCGCTCGGCGGTCTCACCGTTGGCTCGGCGCCGCTCATGTCGGGGGCTGTGTTGGTGTGCGGGGCCGATTCGGAGGCGCAAGACACCCGTGATCGCTATCGCAATCCCGCGGCGTTGTCGTTGCTGGTGCACGCAGGTCCGGCCGCGGGCCTGGTCATACCGCTGGAAAGGGGCAAATACAGGATCGGCCGGAGCAATGCCGATGTCTGCCTCCCGGATCCTGATGTTTCGCGGGATCACGCAGTCCTGACGATCTCCGAGACAGCGGTCACCATAAGGGACAACGGGAGCGCGAACGGAACGGTGGTGGATGGACGCAAAGTCCGCTCCGCCCATGTCTCGACCGCCTCCAGGATCCGATGTGGTGGCTCGGTCATGTCAATTGTCTTCGGTGACGAAGAATACGGAGCGGAGTCGCTGGGGGCAGCCGGCCAGGACGTCGCCGAGCCGATCCTGGTCCCGCGGCGCCACGATGCGGGCAGCCGCACGCAACTTCTCCTCACGGCCGGGCTCCCCTTACTGCTGGGAGTTGGAATGGCTCTGGCCACTGGCATGTGGATGTTCCTCGGATTCACGGCAATTTCTGCGATCGCGGTCTTCGCACCTGCAATTTCGGGGAGACGCGGGCGCCGCATTCTGGCTGCCGCGATCGCGGCGGCAGTCGAACAAGACCGGGCCCGACGACGGCGGTGTTCACCGTCCGCCGCTGAGCTCGCCTTCGCCGTCAACTCGGCAGCTTTACCCTCAAAGGAACACGGGCGAATGCGGCTGGCGCTGCCAAGAACCACCACGACGCAAGGATCCGGCACAGCTCAAGGAGCCAGCACGGTGCAAGCCTCGGGCGCAACCAAAGGAACGGCGGGTTGCCGCGATGTGTGGCTCCGGCTCGGCACCTGTCAGCAGAACGCCAGGGTTGCCCTCGATCCCGCAGACCCGGGCTTTCAGCCACCGCAGCTGGGCCCCGTTCCGGTAGTTCTGGATCCCTCCACCCAGGCCGTTTCCCTCACGGGACCGGAAGCCAAGGTGCAAGGAATGTTCAGATTTCTGCTCATGCAGCTGGCAGCTTTTCCCGGCGCAAGCAACGCTCCCGTCCTCATACACGGACCGCTAGCCCACTTGCCGTCAAGCGCCCGGTTCCTCCCCGGCATCACGTTGACCACGGACGCCTCTTCAGCCGCGGCTGCTCTTTCCGCGCTCGCGGATAAACCGGGAGCACTGCTTCTGGTGGGACCCGAACGTGATCCCGCCGTCGACCCACTCCGGCTGGCGGCGATCGAGTCCGGCTGGAGAATCTTCCAAGGCACCGCGAGGGGCGACGAAAGCGGTTCCGCCGTCGAGCTCTGGAACAAGCGCGCAATCCTTCGTTCGTGTCATTCAGAGACGGAATTTGACCCTGACCTTGTGCCGCACCCGGTCTTCGACCGCTACTGCCGCTCATTGGCAAGATTGCCCCGTCTACCGAAAGAAAGGGCGCCGCTTGTCCCCTCTACCTGCCAACTTCCCGAATTGCTTCCCGCTGAGCCCTCGAGCATCGCGGCCCGCTGGAGCGCTTCTTCAGCACGCGGAGGGCTATCCGCGGTTATCGGGCGAGGAGCCGACGGGCCCCGGTCGCTGGACCTGGTTTCGGACGGCCCGCACCTCCTCGTTGCCGGAACTACGGGATCAGGAAAGTCGGAGCTTCTGCGCACGATCGTGGCCGCGACCTCGCTGACCCACAGCCCGGACAAGGTCAACTTCCTGTTTGTTGATTTCAAGGGAGGTTCGGGGCTCGGGCCGTTGGCAGACCTTCCGCACTGCGTCGGGATGCTTACGGACCTCAGTGAACACGAGCTTGAACGTACCCTCTCCTCCCTCCGTGCCGAGGTTCGGATGCGGGAAGGGAGCCTTGCGAAGGCCGGTGTCCCCGATTTGCCCGCGTATTGGGCCAAAGCCGCAGGAACCAGGGGCGGGGGCGCGGCGGGTCGGAGAAGCCACCTTCCGGTACTGCCCCGTCTGGTACTCGTCATCGACGAATTCAGGATGCTCATTGAAGACGCCCCGGATGCCTTGGCCGAATTGATGCGGATCGCCACCGTGGGCCGGTCTCTGGGCATCCACCTGATCATGGCGACACAACGTCCGCAGGGTGCACTCAGTGCGGACATCCGGGCCAACGTCACCACCAGCATTGCACTTCGCGTCCAATCGGAAATGGAATCCCGGGACGTCATCAACTCGCCGGCAGCGGCCTCGATTCCGGTGTCCCTGCCGGGTCGCGCCTTTATGGTTCGCGGAGTGGAAGATGCCGAGCCCTTTCAGTCAGCAACCCTCTCGGGCAGCGAAAAGGCCCAGCCGCACGCAAAGGCCATTTCGTTGCCGGCAGCGGGGTCGCTCCGCTTCAGCGGTTCGTCTGAAACCGCGTTGGCGGAGACTCAAGGTGCGACTGCAACGCCAGCAGAAGCCGCCTGCCCCATTATCAAGGCAATCAAGCGGGTTTGGGACATACAGGCGAGTACACCGCTTAGGAGACCTGTTGCGCATCCGCTTCCAGAGTCCGTCCCGCTTCCCGAATCCCTTGGCATCACAGCAATGATCGGCAGGCACGCGGCAAACGGTACGCCGGCAGGCCCGACTGCCTACCTTGGCTTGGCAGATTTGCCCTCGCAACAACGGGGTGCCGGCCTGTGCTGGACTCCTTTCGTCCACGGGAATCTTGGACTCATTGGCCCTCCTGGAAGCGGAGTTGAAGATACGTGTCGGGCAGCGGCTGCGCAGCTTGTTGGAAGTGCCGAAGAGCTCCATCTCTATGTCCTCGACGGTGACGGTTCATTGGCCGATGTGGCCGCCCAGGGACGCGTGGGGGCCGTTGCCTCCCCCAACGACATCAGAAGGGGCGTTCGCATCCTGGAGAGGCTCGTAGCTGAGATGTCGGCGCGGCAATCCCGGGGAACCGCCGCCGGGCAAGTCCCGCTTTTGCTGGTCATTTCGAACTGGGGTTCGTGGGTCTCCGAGTTACGCGCCGGACCCCTGGCCTGGGCCGAAGACGTTGTCCACGCCATCGTCCGCGACGGACAGAAGGCAGGACTGGCTCTTCTTGTCACGGGCGACCGCGAACTGACTGCCTCGCGCATGTTCGCGTCAATCCCCAACCGCGCATACTTTCCCACCGGGACCACAGAAGAAGGGCGGTTGGCGTGGCCCCGTTTTGCGGCAATGAAGCCCCTGAAGGGTCGGGCGGTCGTAAGTGGCAACTTGCTCGGGGTTGACACTGCAGTTGCGCAGCTTGTCGAGCCGCCGCCAACCTCGGCTTGGCCGTACTGCGTGCCCCCCGAGCCTGCACGGCGCCCAATCCGGGTGGATCCCTTGCCGCAATTCATCCGGGCTTCGGATCTCATTGCGGATGGCCGAAGCGATGCTACTGCCCTTTCCCGTGCCCGGGTCCCCGGGTCGGTGCTCCTTGGAGTTGGAGGGGATGAACAAGAACCTGCTTGGATCACGCTGCCGCGCGCAGGCGTCCTCCTCGCCCTCGGCACCCCCGGTTCCGGCAAGTCGTCGTTTCTGGCTGCTTTGGCCATGCTCAATCCAGGCCATCAATGGTGGACACCACCCAAAGGGGCCGATCATGACGCTTTCTGGGCCGAATTCCACCGGGAAGCAAGCCGCAGGCTCGTCGGAGCAGAAGTCATCCCCCTCGTGGACGACGTCGAACACCTCGCCAGCGAAACCGCCGTCCTCCTGGCTGAACTTCCTGGTATCGGTTTCCCGGTGGTGGCAACTGCGGGCAGTCCTGCCCTACTGCAACGGACGCCCCTTGCTTCCCTGGCCCGAAACCACGGAAGCGGAATTCTCCTGGGCAATGGGCCGCCGGCGGCCGGAGATTTCTTTGGCGTGCGCGCCGACATCGATCAGGCGCCGCCTCCGGGTCGTGCTGTCCTCATCGAGAATGGACGAACACGCACTGTCCAGATCGCCGCTCCGGGCTAGAAGCCGTACCCAAATGAAAGAGTCAAAGGGCGGCGCGGGATCCGCCCGCTCGGGAGGCAAAGGCAATGACCCGCTTGTCGAACAAAAAGACAATTCCGGCCAAAGCAGGCACCACCATGGCCAGGCCGGCAGGAACCAGTCCGCCGGTCATGGTGGGAAACCCGATCGTCAGGGCGAACAGCTGCGCAACCAACGCGGGTGCCCGGGTCCAACGGTAGCCACGGAACAGGAAGTGCCCTACGGCAAACAACAATGCAGAAAAAGCCAGCAAAAGGCCAAGGGTAAACACGGCTCCCCAGAATGAGGCCACCGGAGCCCCGGTCACCAGCTCGTATACATACAGGGCTCCGGCGGTCAACAGTGCGAGGGCTTCCAGCACAACCACAATGGAAATAATAACGATTCCGACAGGGCGCGGCCCTTCGCCGGATGACCTGCCAATGTTGTCGTTGCCGGTCCTCTGGCCGTCGTCGCCGGGCGTTGCTGGGTCATGGTTAGGGTTCAGAGGGGGTCTTGACACATTGGCACAATACCGGACATAGTCGAGTACCTGTGAGTAGACCGGTGGCCAATGTGATGCATCGCTCACGGTTTCAAACGCTAAAACCCCTTGTTTACATGGCGTTAACATGACACGCTTGACTCAGACGACCAAGGGGGCCCAATGGGTCCCCTTTCCTATGAAGCCTCTCGTGAATATTTTCACAAAAGGCTTAACTAGTACTCACGAATGGAGTGACTGATCAGCATGGATTGGCGTAACCGCGCAGCCTGCCTTGACAAGGACCCGGAGCTTTTCTTCCCCGTAGGCAACACCGGCCCTGCGCTTCTCCAGATCGAGGAAGCGAAGAGTGTCTGCCGTCGCTGTCCCGTAGTGGACACATGCCTTCAGTGGGCCCTTGAATCGGGCCAGGACGCTGGCGTCTGGGGCGGCATGAGCGAGGACGAGCGACGCGCACTCAAGCGACGCGCCGCCCGCGCCCGCCGCGCTTCCTAAGTGACCGGGCCCGCGAAGCACAGAGCCTGAGGCAAAGAGAACACACGAAGATGGCCCGGACCGATAGGTCCGGGCCATCTTCGCATTTCTGACCGCGGTCACAGATAGAGCGCGCCGCCAGCGGCCGGCGTCAGCTCCGCACCAAGTTGAGGACGATCTCGACGGCGGTGCCACCGCCGTCGCGCGGCCGCCACTGGATGCTGCCACCCAACTCGCTCGTGACAAGAGTCCGCACAATCTGAAGGCCTAGACCCTCGGTATACGACCCCTCGGGCAGTCCGACGCCATCATCGGCGATCGTCACCGTGAGGAGTTCATCGCCGCGCTCCCCTGTGGAACGATCCGCCATCAGCCAGACCGTTCCGGCCCGTCCTTCAAGGCCGTGTTCCACGGCATTTGTCACGAGCTCATTGATGACCAGCGCAAGGGGCGTGGCAAAGTCGCTCGGCAATTCGCCGAACAGGCCGGCGCGCTCAGTCCGGACGTGTTGCGAAGGGGACGCTACTTCTGCCGAGAGCCGGAACTGACGTCCAATGAGTTCATCGAAATCGACGCTCTGCGTGAGCCCTTGTGAAAGCGTCTCGTGTACCAACGCAATCGTCGCCACCCGCCGCATTGCCTGTTCCAGGCCTTGTTTCGCCTCGTCGCTGACCATCCGTCGCGACTGCATGCGCAGCAAAGCAGCCACCGTCTGCAGGTTGTTTTTGACCCGGTGGTGGATTTCACGAATCGTCGCGTCCTTGGTCACCAGCTCGAGCTCGCGGCGTCGCAGTTCTGACACGTCGCGGCACAGAACCAAGGCTCCGAAGCGATGCTTCTCGTCGCGCAATGGAATCGCGCGCAACGACAAGCTGACACCACGGGACTCGATCTCGCTCCGCCACGGCATCCGACCGGTAACGACCAGCGGCAGCGTCTCGTCCACCATCCGCCGGTCCTTAAGGAGTCCTGCGGTTACTTCCGCGAGGGACCGTCCTTCCAAGGTTTCCACCTCGCCGAGGCGGCGGAATGCGGAGACGCCGTTCGGACTCGCGTACTGCACGATGCCGTCGGCGTCGAGCCTGATCAGGCCGTCACCCACGCGGGGAGCGCCACGGCGCGAACCCGTCGGTGAAGCGAAGTCCGGCCAGAGGCCCAGCGTTCCCATCCGGAGCAGATCGTAGGCGCATTGCCTGTACGTAAGCTCCAGGCGGGAAGGCATCCGTGAACTGGAAAGGTCCATATGCGACGTGACGACGGCAAGGGTCCGTCCGTTCCTGACCATGGGCACCGCTTCAACCCGCAGGGCCATCTCGCTGCTCCAGCTCGTTTCGCTGGAGCGTTCGATGGAACGGCTGGACCACGCTTTGTCGACTATCGGTCGCAGATCCGAGCGGATGCCTTCCCCGACGAAGTCCGCATGAAACACCGTGTGGCTCGTCGACGGCCTCACGTGAGCAAGCGCGATGTAACCGAATTCAGGATGCGGAAACCACAGGGCCAAGTCCGCGAACGCCAGGTCGGCGACCATCTGCCAGTCGCCGACCAGGAGGTGCAGCCATTCGGCATCTCCAGGCCCGAAATCAGCGTGCTCCCTGATGGGGTCTGTAAAGATTGCCACTGCACCTCCATATAACGCCCGGGCTTGTCCCTAGCGTCGAACGATTGACCTCAAGAGCCTCAATGCTACCGACAGAGAAGCCATGTCGTCGGCCTCCAGCGCGTTGACCTCGTCGAACATGCTCTTCGCGCGGCCCAATTGCTCGGCATTGAGGCCTTCCCAGGCCCGCAAACGGGCCTCGGCGTCGAGGCCGGCGTCGGTCGATTCGAGCACCGACGTCGTCATGTCCGCTACGGTCGAGTAGAGGTCGTCGCGCAGGGCCGCCCGGGCAAGCGCCTGCCAGCGGTCATCGCGCGGGAGTGCCGTGATCCGCTCCAGCAACGAATCGACGTGGAAGCGGTCGAATACCGTGTAGTAGACGTGGCTGACCTCTTCCACACGGGCGTCGCGGCTGTGAGTGATCTTGGCGATGTCCAAGAGCACGAAGCTCTCGAATAGCTCGGCCCAGCGATGGGCGAGCGTGTCGGGAAGGCCCCACGAGCGCGCCTTTTCAAGCCAGCCGGTAACCCGCTCTTTGTCGCTGCCGCGCAAGTAGTCGAGCACCCTGGCCCGCATCGGATCCATCATCGGCTTGAATTCCGCGACGATCTCCGAGATCGGCTTCGAGGCGTTGCCCTGGCTGAGCAACCAGCGAACGGCACGGTCAAGAAGCCTTCGGATGTCGAGGTGGACGGTGCTCCAGTGTTCCGTGGGGAACGAAGCAGGCAGGGCGTTGAGCTCCCGCACCATCGAATCGAGTTCGTAGATCTCACGGAGGGCTACGAACGCCTTCGCGACGGCGACCTCGGTAGCCGAAGTCTCCTCCATGGTGCGGAAAGCGAAGGTGATGCCACCCAGGTTGATCATGTCGTTGGCCACCACGGTCGCGATGATCTCGCGACGCAAGGGATGCGTGTCAAGTTCGGCGTCGAACCGTTCTCGGAGCTGCTTCGGGAAGTAGGAGCGAATCGTCTTACGGAACCAAGGATCGTCAGCCAGATCGCTGTCCCGCAAGGCCGAGCCCAATTCGATCTTGGCGTAAGCGGCGAGGACGGACAGTTCCGGTGACGTCAGGCCCTGGCCCTGCTCCAGCCGCTCGCGAAGCGTCTCGGTGGTCGGCAGCGCTTCGAGGTCCCGTTTGAGGTCGGCGGACTTCTCGAGCCAGTCCATCAGGCGCTCGTAGCTCGGGCTCCATTCGGCGACGCGTGTGCGGTCGTTGAGCAACAGGATGTTCTGATCGATATTGTCTTCGAGCACGAGGCGTCCAACCTCGTCGGTCATGTCGGCGAGGAAGGATGTGCGCTCGGAAGCATCCAGTTTTCCTGCGGCAACCATCCGGTCGACGAAGATCTTGATGTTGACTTCATGGTCGGAGCAATCGACGCCGGCAGAGTTGTCGATTGCATCGGTATTCAGGATGACGCCCTGCAGGGCAGCTTCGATGCGTCCGCGCTGCGTCATTCCGAGGTTTCCACCTTCGCCAACGACCTTGACACGGAGCTCCCGTCCGTTCACGCGGATGACGTCGTTCGCCTTGTCTCCCACCTCGGCGTGGGACTCGGTGCTGGCCTTGACGTACGTTCCGATCCCGCCGTTGTAAAGGAGATCGGCCGGAGCCAGGAGTATTGCACGCAGGAGTTCAGGAGGACTCAGCTGAACCGTTCCGTCCGGCAGGCCGAGGGCACGGCGGACTTCCGGCGAGATCGGGATGACCTTGGCCTGGCGGGGGTAGACCCCGCCACCTGCGCTGATGAGCGAGCGGTCGTAGTCGTCCCAGGAGGAGCGGGGAAGCTCGAAGAGACGCTGCCGCTCGCCGAAGGACGAAGCCGCATCCGGCGTCGGGTCCAGGAAGATGTGGCGGTGATCGAAGGCGGCAAGCAGGCGGATGTGCCGGGAAAGCAGCATTCCGTTGCCGAACACGTCGCCGGACATGTCGCCGACGCCGACCACGGTGAATTCCTCAGTCTGGGTGTCAAGGTCCAGCTCACTGAAGTGGCGCTTGACCGACTCCCATGCACCGCGGGCCGTAATGGCCATGGCCTTGTGGTCGTATCCTACCGAGCCACCGGAAGCGAATGCGTCCCCCAGCCAGAATCCATACTCGGCTGCCAGGCCGTTCGCGGTGTCCGAGAAAGTTGCCGTGCCCTTGTCCGCGGCCACCACCAGGTACGAATCGTCGTCGTCCTGACGGACAACGTCCGACGGCGGCACAATCTTCTCGCCGTCTGCCGTGGTCACGAGGTTGTCGGTGAGGTCGAGCAGTCCGCGGATGAAGGTCTTGTAGCTTTCGATGCCTTCGGCCATCCAAGCGGCACGGTCAAGTGCCGGATCCGGAAGCTGCTTCGCGAAGAATCCGCCCTTTGCACCGGTCGGCACAATCACGGCGTTCTTCACCGTCTGTGCCTTGACGAGCCCGAGAATCTCGGTCCGGAAATCTTCGCGGCGGTCGGACCACCGCAAACCGCCACGGGCCACCTTGCCGAAGCGCAAGTGCACGCCTTCAACGCGAGGCGAGTACACCCAGATCTCGTACTTTGGCCGCGGGAAGGGCAGTCCGTCGATCGTCGTCGGATCGAGCTTGAAGCTCACATACGACTTGCCTTGGAAGTAGTTAGTGCGCAGCGTCGACTCAATGAGGTTAACGAAAGTCCGCAGTACCCGGTCGGCGTCGAGCGTGGCCACCTGGTCGATTGCTTCGGCCAGTGTGGCGCGCGCGTCCTCCTGGCGGCCCGGACGGGCGGCATCAGGCGAAGAAGGATCGAAACGGGCCCCAAAGAGGTCAATCAGGCCGCGGGCAACCTCAGGGTTGGCGAGAAGAGTGTCCGCAATGAACTCGAAGGAGTTGGTGTTCCCCATCTGGCGCATGTACTTCGCATAGGCGCGGAGCATGACAACCTGCCGCCAGTGGATACCTTCCCGGAGCACGAGCCGGTCGAAACTGTCGGATTCCACCGCACCGGTCACCGCGGCGCTGAAGGAGTCCGCCAAGAGCTGGCCGGTAGCCACGGGATCGACACCGGTGGGGTATTTCAGGCCAAGGTCGTAGAGGAAGAAGTCCCGGTGGTCGGCAGTTTCAATTTCGAAAGGCCGCTCATCGAGAACCTCAAGGCCAAGATTGTGGAAGTAGGGCAGGATCTGGCTCAGGCTCTTCGGTTCCAAAAGGTAGAGCTTGACGCGGGCATCCTCTTCGAGCAGCTCACCGGCGCCGTTGGGCAAGTAGACATGCACTCCGGGGACCGTCTGGACTGCGACGGCGTCGCGGTCGGTTGTGGCGGCATACTTCTCAAAACGCTCAATGTCCTTGAGGGCGTCCTCGACTTCGTAGTCGACTCGGTAGCCGGCGGGGAACGCATCCGCCCACAGGGCTGACAATCGCTCGGCATCCAAACCGCTGGTGTTCTCGCGGAGCACCTCCGCAATACCTTCAGCCCATGACCGCGAGGCCCGGACAAGCCGCTTTTCGAGTTCACCGGCGTCGACGTCGCGGAGCTCAGCTTCGCGCGGCAGCCGGATCCGGAAGAACACCCTTGAGAGTGCGGACTCCGTGATCCGGGCCTCGTAGTCAATGCTCTCGGCTTCGAAGGTCTCGCGGAGTTCCTGCTCAATTCGTTGCCGGACGTTGGTGGTGTAGCGGTCACGGGGCAGGTAGACCAGTGCCGACATGAACCGTCCGTAGATGTCCGGGCGCAGGAAGAGCTTCGTGCGGCGCCGCTCCTGCAGACGCTGGATGCCCAAAGCCGTCGCTGCCAGGTCCTCGGTCTCGATCTGGAAGAGTTCGTCACGCGGGTAGGTCTCGAGAATACCGACGAGGTCCTTGCCGGAGTGGGAGTCCTGCGGGAACCCGGCCGAGCGGAGCACGGCGTCGACCTTTTCCCGAACGATGGGGATGTTCCTTACGGAACCGGTGTACGCGCTCGTGGCGAACAGGCCGATGAAGCGGCGCTCACCGTTGACGTTGCCCGCAACATCGAAGCTCTTGACACCGATGTAGTCCAGATACGCGGGGCGGTGCACGGTGGACCGTGAGTTGGCTTTGGTGATCACCAGGGCACGCTTCTCGCGAGCCTTACGGCGTCCGGCGTCGGTAAGGTGCTGGATTTGGTGGGGGTGGTCCCCCGCCCTCAAGAGTCCCAGACCGCTCGCTTCGCGCAACTCAAGGACGTCTTCACCGTTCTCGGTGATGAGGTCGTATTCCCTGTAACCGAGGAACGTGAAGTTGCCGTTGTCCAACCAGCGCAGGAGGTCCTGCGCTTGCTTGAGCTCCGCGATGTCTTCCGGGTGGGCCACCTTGTCCAGGGACGATGCCAGCTCGAGCGCCTTCGTGCGCATTTTGGGCCAGTCTTCGACGGCGGCCCGGACGTCGTTCAGGACGCGGTGGATTCCGTCAACGAGCTCCTTCTGGAAGTCGTCGGCCACCCTGTCAACTTCGACGGCGATCCACGACTCCATGTGGGAGACGTTGTCACCTTGCGAGATCAGATGGGCGATATTCGGCATCGCCGCGGTGTCACCGCTTGAGATGCCGATGTTCGACGGCACCCGGGCAATGCCGGACAGATCGCCGGTGACGTGATCACGCGAAACCACGAAGAGCGGGTGCATGACGAGCCGGATAGCGCAGTTCTGACGAACGAGTTCGGCGTTCACCGAGTCCACGAGGAACGGCATGTCATCCGTGACGATGTACAGAACGCTGCGATCACCCTCGTTGGCAATCCTGACATTGGCAGTGCCCGGCTTGCGGCTCTGCCCCGCTTCGCGGTGTGCCGCTGCCCTGGAGGTCAATTGCTCGGCAGCGTATCCGCGGGCGTCCTCCTCTGCGAGATGCTCGTAGTAGTCCCCGAAGAACCCTTCCCGGACTACTGCAGGTTTAGAACGATCCTCCACGCTGGATCCTGACGACATCGACAAACGCCTCCATCACATCTCAATTGCTGCGTCCTTGCAGCCCACATGGCGAGCCTAACGCTTTAGACGATGCCTTGCTCTGGAATAAATGACAGAGGATTTGTCATTTTGCTGGACGGGTGCACAGACCATTTTTGCGATTGCGAGCCGCAACGCAGACTCGGGCGCAGCTTCGAAGAGGACAGCGCCGGACAACAAGGCAGCGTCGCAAGCTTCAGGATCGGATGGAAGGAATACCTCGATGCCATGACCGGGGCCGTACCGCTCCCATGCCTCGCGGAGTTCACGTTCGGGTGAGCGGCCAGCCGATGCTGCCCGGACCTTGTTCAAGACCACGCGGGGAGCCGCATGCGGGACTGCCCGTTCAAGCTCAGCGAGGCCCCGTACGAGGCGCGGAACCCCGACGGCATCGGCCGCGCCGACGGCGTAAACGGTGTCCGCCAGTTCGATGCTGCGGAGCGTTGCTGCATTGCGTCGAGGGGCCATGGTGTCGAAGCTGAGTTCCTCGTCCGCTTCAAGGCAGAAACCTGCATCAACCACGACGACGTCCGCGATCGCCTTGGAGAGTTCAAGTACCGACGAAAGCGCGGCGGCCCGGAGCTCCGGCCACCGGTCCGCGCGGGTAATGCCGGTAAGAACCCTGAAACTCGTGGCTTTGGCGAAGACCGGCGCGGCGATCCGCTTGAGGGATTCAGCATCCAGCAATCCCTGGTCCGCCAATCGACAAGATTGCGCCAGTCCGGCGGATTCGTCCAGCAAACCAAGCGATGCTGCGACGCTGGCTCCGTAGCTGTCTGCATCGAGAAGGATCACTGATTTGCCTTCGGCCGCCAGCTCTGCGGCAATGTTGACAGCCACAAGAGTCCTGCCCGGCGCCCCGGTGGGCCCCCAGACTGCGATGATCCGGCCAGCCCCGGCCGGGGCCTGCTCCGGTTCTTCCGGCGCATCGGTGGGACGGAGTTCTGCGGCAGTGTCCGCAAACCCGGAATCCCGGGACTCCGAGCGTCGCCGTCCATGTCCGGGCATCTGGCCTACTGCATCGGAGATTCTGGAAGCCAGCGTTGCCGAATCTACATCCAGCGACGCGGTCACGACGCCGATGCTCCACAGGCGGCCCGACACCTCGGGGTCGTCGCTCAGTGCAACAACGGAGACTCCGACAGCCGCCAGCCGGTCGACCAGCGACGCCGTCAGTTCCTGAGCGCCTTCGGCGATGACCGCCGCGCGCGCGAGACCGCTTTGGCAAGCGGCCAGGAGTTCCGCGAGTTCGCCACACCGACGCACCACAGTCACCGGTCCGTGGAGCCGCTCGAGTCCCCCGACCAAATCCTCCCGGGACTGCCCGACCGTGACAACCGGGATACTCACTTGCCCGCACCGCCCGGGTTCCAAACCACAGCAATCTTCGCTTTGTTCGCCTGCGCTCCGAGAAGTTTCGGCATCTGCTCATCGGTCACCAGGACAAGAACCACCTTCTCCTTGGACGCTCCGAGGGTGGAGGCGCCCTCCGTGACCTGGGCGATCTCCGCACCCGGCAACAATAGCTGCGGCGTGCCGAAACCGTTGCGCGCGTCGGGGGGTGCTACCCAGACGTCAACCCGGGATCCTGCCACAGCCTGCGAAGGCAGTGATTCCTGGATCGCGATCGCCACCGGTTTACGGTCCAGGGAATCGGCGGCCCCCAGGCTCTCCCGGGGGACGAGTTGGTTCTTGGCGATTCTCTGAACGGCGACTTTTCCTTCGGGCAGACCGTCAGCCAGAGTCACGTAACTGGACTCAACGTCGTCGAGCCGGACTTTGACGACCGCAAGATCGTCCTTGCTGACTCTCTGGCCCACGGCAATCGACTCGCGCGCCGCATAGACCTGAGTGGTACGGTCCGCGGTTCCAACGAGGGCGATGACTCCGGCCAGCGATGCCAAGACGAGGAGAATCCCCACCAATAGTCGCGGATCCCTCCATGACGGTTTCCTGAGCCGCGCTGCAGCGGCCGCGGTAGTTGCACCCATCCTTGCTCCCCCGTTTGCATAGTTTGTCCGCGTCGACGTTCGGTGGCCTTTATTCTGACCGGAAGGGCGTCCCTTCCGAAAGCTAAATGCCCAAATTGCGTCAAGCTGTGGATAACACCGGCAAGTGGGTCGAACAGTGGCAAAATGGATGCATGCCCCGATTCCTCACCCTCGCTGATGTCGCCGAACAGCTTCAGATCAACTCGCCGCAGGCATACGCTCTCGTGCGAAGCGGAGAGCTCAAGGCGATCCAAGTGGGTGGCAGGGGCCAGTGGCGCGTCGAAGAGAAGATGCTGGAGCAGTACATCGAGGAACGCTACGCCGAGGCGAGCAGGATCATCCAAGAGGCCAAGTCCAAGTCCTCCTGATCTTTGCCCACCGCCCCAGGCTG
The DNA here is from genome assembly GCF_051843155.1 of Arthrobacter sp. KNU-44. Lineage (NCBI taxonomy): Bacteria > Bacillati > Actinomycetota > Actinomycetes > Micrococcales > Micrococcaceae > Arthrobacter > Arthrobacter sp. KNU-44. The sequence continues at coordinate 3,611,906 of NZ_JBPXNG010000002.1, read as the reverse complement.
CGCCGGCGGGGAGGTTGGCCGGGCTAGAAGTCCTGGCCCCGCAATGAGCGCAGCGCTGCTAGGGCCTGGAACGGAATTGTCGCCACAGACACGACGTTTCGCGACCTGCGGACTTCCCCCGGCAACATGACGGCGAGATCAAAGTGGTCCTTGCCCACGCGATCAATGACGCCGCTCATGGTCCGTTCCTCCCGCGCCGACTCAAGCAGATGAACCGCCAGTTCTGCCCTGTCGCGGGCCAGCATTCGGAGAGCACTGGCCAAGCCGAGCCGCAGTGACGCCTTCGATTGACCTTGCCGCACGTGCCGGCCCAGGCCCTGATACGCCAATGCGGCCGTGACAGGCACCAACCACTGGTGGCGACCTTCGTCAAGGACCAACGATTCGCCGCCGACATGGCTGAGCGTCCCGGACACCCGCGTGCCGGACCGGAGCGTCACATCAATCTTCTGGCCGATTGCTCCACGCAGCCTGTCGGAGACCTCGATTCCGGCCAGCTCCACCCGGGCTCGCTCTGAAATTTCGGATTCAAGTCCCAGCAATCGTTCAGAGGCCAGTTGTGCCTCCATGTCTTCAAACAGAGCATCCCAACGCATTGCGTCAGCGTAAGCGGGCACCCCTCGATGGTCAATCTTTCTTCATCGGCACCAGACTGCTAGACAAATGCCACTGTTTGTGGTCAAAATAGATCAATCGTTGTCAAACAGCATCAAATGGCATCAACTGGGTAAGGGGAACCCATGGAACAGACGAACAGACCCGTTCGGAACGATGTTGCGATGGCGGCGACCATCCTTGTGCTCGCTCTCTTGCTCGCTGTCGCTGGACTGATCTTGATCGACCGATGGCACTCCGCAGCAGGACGACTCCAGGAACCCACGTTCGAAGACCTCCTGGGATTCATCGCAACCGCCGCCGGTCTGGGGATCGGAGCCTGGTGGATCGCGACGTTCCTCCTGGCAATGGCGGCCGCGCTTCTTCGGCAAGCGGGAAAGGACCGCTGCGCGAGTGCCACCGCCAAACTCAGCCCTGCCTTCATGTGCCGGCTGGCCGTTGCGATTCTGGGCGTGAATCTCGTGGGAATCCCCCTGGCGAATGCGTCACCGGCACAGCTTGAACCAGCGTGGAGCCCGGCAAACGGCGCACTCTTGTCGAGCGACATATCTGTCCAATGGACACCCGCCTCGAGCCGTTCTCCCCATCTCCCAGTCATGCCCTCGCTTGAGTCAGGTTCGTCGGAGATCGACCCCCGTTGGCAACCCCGCGCATTTGTCGCCGAGCCGGGGCTTCTGGGTACAGGGCCACAGCGCGCCGCGGAACAGTCTGCGTCGCCAAATCAAGGCGAAGTGGTGGTGAAGCGGGGAGATTCACTATGGTCGATTGCCGCCCGGCAGCTAGGCCCTATGGCCAGCGATGTCGACGTCGCCCTCCACTGGCCGAAGTGGTATGCCGCAAATAGGCATGTGATCGGAAACGACCCGGGTTTCCTTGTCCCGGGTCAGATCCTGCAACCACCGCCCAACTAGCACTCGAGCCTCCACCATCCGAACCACCACCACCCGCCGCCCACCAGCGATTCGTCACCGAGGAAGCACATGAGCGCATCACCAGCCGTCCAAAGCCTGCCCAATGCAGTCGTCCAGGCGACTTCGTCGATTGCCTCACGTTCAATCGTGGCTTCACCCCCGGCCAAATCCCGAACGGACGGGCCGTCCGGAAGGGGGCCGTCTTCTGCCCGCAAAGCGGCCCAGATCCGCAGCCTCGACGGCGAAATCCGCGCACTGGCACGCAGCATCGCCCAAGCCGCGGTCGAAGTCCTTGCCGGCACCCGGCCGGCGCAACAGCTCTCACGAACTCTGGATCCCGGATGCCTCGTCGCGCTGCAACACCGGGCAGCACTGACGCGAGCCCATGCTGCCAAGTCCCAAGGCGGGCAATCCCGCGTTCACCGAAGTCCGATGGTCCGCTCCGTGCGTGTCTGCGCTGTAAACGACGGAGTGTACGAGGCCAGCTTGGTTGTCTCGGAAGAACTCCGCTCCCGGGCAGTAGCCATGAGGCTTGAAGAGAGCAACGGCGCGTGGAAAGTCACCGCCCTCGAAATCGGCTGACGGCGGGGTTCAAAAGCAGCAAAACGGAGAGGGACCAGAACTGGTGTTCTGGTCCCTCTCCGTTTTCGCTGCAGGCATCCGTTCGTTTGACATGTCCGGCGGTTGCGGCGTCAGCTACATGCGTCAGGCAATCGCGATGTCAGCGGCGTTTCTTCTTGTTGGATCCGCGCTGCTTGTCATCGGCGGCGGCCTTGGCGGGTTTGCCTGAGCGACCCGAGGCCCGACCCTCAACGCGGGTCTGGCTCGCTCCGTCTTCACCCGGCGCCGTGTACTGCAGCTGAACAGGCTTTTCCGGGGCTTCGAGCCCGGCCGCGCGGATCTGTGGATCGTGATGTTCCACGTGACCGCCTTCAGGGCTGCCGTCCACCACCACCACGTCTTCGGCTGGCGTTACTTCCACTTCCAGGTTGTAGAGGAAGCCAACGCTCTCCTCGCGGATGGCTTCCATCATGCTCTGGAACATCGTGAATCCTTCACGCTGGTACTCGACCAGGGGATCCCTTTGGGCCATGGCGCGCAGGCCAATGCCCTCTTTGAGGTAGTCCATCTCATAGAGGTGTTCCTGCCACTTGCGGCCAAGGACCGAGAGGACAACCCTGCGCTCAAGCTCGCGCATGTTCTCGGCGCCAATGGCTTCTTCCCGCTCCTTGTATACGAGCTGCGCGTCCGAAAGGATCTCGTTTTTGAGGAATTCAACGGACACGCGGGCCTTGCCGCCGGCTTCGTCAATGATGTCCTGGGCTGTGACGGTTACCGGGTAGAGCGTCTTGAGGTTGGTCCACAGTTGGTGGAAGTCCCAATCATCGCCGGTTCCCTCCGCCGTCGCGGCGTCGATCAGGGCGTTGATGGTGTCTTCCAGGAAGAACTGGACCTTTTCGTGCAGATCGTCGCCTTCAAGGATCCTGCGACGGTCGCCATAGATGGCTTCACGCTGGCGGTTCAGGACGTCGTCGTACTTGAGGACGTTCTTGCGCTGCTCAGCGTTCCGCCCTTCGACCTGGCCCTGGGCCGAAGCGATAGCACGGGACACGAGCTTGGATTCGAGGGCAATGTCGTCCGGCACGGAGCTGTTCATCAGGCGCTCGGCGGCACCGGAGTTGAAGAGCCTCATGAGGTCATCGGTCAGCGACAGGTAGAAGCGGGACTCGCCCGGGTCGCCCTGGCGGCCCGAGCGGCCACGGAGCTGGTTGTCGATTCGACGGGATTCGTGGCGTTCCGTGCCCAGTACGTAAAGCCCGCCAAGTTCAAGCACTTCCTCATGCTCGTCCTTGACTGCCTGCTTGGCGGCTTCGAGTGCTTCCGGCCACGCGGACTCGTACTCCTCGGAGTTTTCTTCAGGGTCCAGGCCCCGTTTTGCCAGATCGGCGATGGCCGTGAACTCGGCGTTTCCGCCCAGCATGATGTCAGTACCACGGCCGGCCATGTTGGTAGCAACCGTGACGGCGCCCTTGCGTCCGGCTTGCGCGACAATGGCGGCCTCACGTGCGTGGTTTTTTGCGTTCAGGACCTCGTGCCGAATGCCTTCCTTGGCAAGCAGCTTGGCCAAGTATTCGCTCTTCTCCACGCTGGTGGTACCGACGAGCACGGGTTGCCCTTTTTCGTGCCGTTCCGCGATGTCTTTCACGACGGCTTCGAACTTCACGATTTCGTTTTTGTACACGAGGTCCGACTGGTCGATGCGCTGCATGTCCCGGTTGGTGGGAATGGGCACCACGCCAAGCTTGTAGGTGCTCATGAACTCAGCTGCTTCAGTTTCAGCGGTACCGGTCATGCCCGAGAGCTTGGAGTACATGCGGAAGTAGTTCTGCAGGGTGACAGTGGCGAGAGTCTGGTTCTCAGCCTTGATCTCGACGTTTTCCTTGGCCTCGATCGCCTGGTGCATGCCTTCGTTGTAACGCCGTCCGGCAAGGATACGGCCGGTGTGTTCGTCAACGATGAGGACTTCGCCGTCCAGGATGACGTAGTCCTTGTCCCGCTTGAAGAGCTCTTTGGCTTTGATGGCGTTGTTCAAGAAGCCGATAAGCGGGGTGTTGGCAGATTCATACAGGTTCTGGATGCCGAGGTAGTCCTCGACCTTCTCGATACCGGCTTCGAGAACACCGACCGTCCGCTTCTTTTCGTCGACTTCGTAGTCGATTTCAGTCTGGAGACGCTGCACGACCTTGGCGAATTCGCTGTACCAGCGGTTGGTGTCGCCCTGGGCCGGACCGGAAATAATGAGCGGGGTACGGGCTTCGTCGATGAGGATGGAGTCCACTTCGTCGACAATCGCGTAGTTGTGGCCGCGCTGCACGAGCTCGGATTTGTCCCACGCCATGTTGTCGCGCAAGTAATCGAAGCCGAATTCGTTGTTGGTGCCATAGGTGATGTCTGCCGCGTACATCTGACGGCGCACTTCGGGATCCTGGTTCGAAAGGATGCAACCGCTGCTCAGGCCAAGGAAGCGATAGACGCGGCCCATGAGTTCGGACTGGTATTCGGCGAGGTAGTCGTTGACTGTAACGACGTGCACGCCTTTGCCGGTCAGTGCGTTGAGGAAGGCCGGAGCGGTGGCCACAAGGGTCTTTCCTTCACCGGTCTTCATTTCGGCGATATTGCCGAGGTGAAGAGCGGCCCCACCCATGAGCTGGACATCGAAGTGGCGCATCCCCAAGGTGCGGGAGGAAGCTTCACGCACGGCTGCGAATGCCTCCGGCAAGAGATCGTCCAGCTTCTCGCCGTCCTCGTGACGGGCGCGCAGCCTGTCCGTCTCCTCGCGCAATTCTGCGTCGGAGAAGGTCTTGAAGGAGTCTTCGAGGGCGTTGATGGAATCGGCGTAGGTCCGCAGTTGCCTCAGGGTTTTTTTGTCACCCGTGCGGAGAAGTTTTTCGATAAGTGATGCCACGTAAAGTTGCTCCCAGTCTCAAGCTGCCGAATTCTGGCGGTTTCAGTCTACGGGAGAGACCAACGCCACGCGGCCCCGTTTCCCTGAGAGCGGAGCGCCGGCGCCTGCGGGCCGCTGCCTGAGGCCGCTGGACCTCAGCTGCGGGCCACTGCCGCGGCAAGCGCCGACGAGAGATCGCCCATCGGTGACACGACGACGTCGTCGAGCCCCAGCCACTCGGCCATAAGCCGCAGCTCTGCGGAAAGCTCGACGGCGGTGTCGGCCGGGGCGTCCGGCTCGGCGTGGGCGGCACGCACCAGAAGCTGCTTGGCCGAGCGGTCGGCCTTGAGATCCACGCGCGCGACCACGGCGTCCCGGAGGAGGAAAGGCAGCACGTAGTAGCCGAACTTGCGCTTCTGCGCGGGCGTGTAGATTTCGATCCGGTAATGGAAGCCGAACAACTCCTCAAGCCTTCTACGCTCGAAGACCAGTGAATCAAACGGGCTGAGCAGCGCGCGGCCCGTGGCGGACCGGGGAAGCCGGGCGTCCTCATGCCGGTACAAAGCCCGGTCCCATCCACGCACCGTGACCGGTTCCAGGCGGCCGGCGGCAACGAGCCTGTCGATCGATGCCGCAGCGGCCTTCACTGGAGTCCGAAAGTAATCGGCGAAGCATCGGATTGTTCCGATGCCATGAGCCTGGGCTGCCGCGTCGATCAGCCGGTCCATGGCCGCGATCGACTCCTCGGAGCCGCCATCCGGGAGTGCTCCTGAGCGAGCGATCACCGCAGGCGATCCCGGCGGCAGAAGCCGCGATGTCAGCGTATACCGGCGCTCGAACTGCTCTGTCCGCGACGCGGCCGTCACTAGCCCCTCTTCAAACAAGTGCTCCAAAACCCTTTTGACCAGGTTCCAGTTCCAGCCCCAGTTATCGTGCTGCCGGTCCTCCTGGTGCCCCAGGTGCGCCGTCAATTGCGCGGCAGTCATGGGCCGCCCGGTTGCGAGGGCGTCGAGGATCCGGTGAGCCATGTCCTCCCGGATTCCGCGTTCCAAGTGGGCCGCGCCTACCCACGCACGGTTTTGCCACAGCAGCAGATCCTGGAAGTGTTCCGGGCGGATGAAGCTCGCCTCGTGCGCCCAGTATTCCATCATGCGCCGCGGACTCCGCCCGGCCATCGCATGAAGGATGCTTCGGTCGTAGTTGCCAAGCCTTGAGAAGAATGGAAGGTAATGACTGCGTGAGAGGACATTGACGGAGTCGATCTGCACCACCTGTAGGCGGGCAAAGGTACGGCCCACCGTCCGTGAAGTCACGGGGCCGGTGGGCCGTTCCTTGTCCAGTCCTTGGGCTGCCAATGCAATCCGCCGTGCCTGCAACAGGCTCAGCGAAGCGGCCATGCCAGTCCTTTCATGGGGATGACGAATGCGGCCTATGCTGTGGCGGCTTGGTCATTCGAACGGTAAGCGTGGATCTTTTCCTCCACGGGTTCGTCTCCTGGTTCGCATGTGGAGTCCAGAGTGATTACTCCATATGTCCAGCCACGGCGGCGGTAGACGACCGACGGCGTGTTGGTTTCCTTGTCCACGAACAGGTAGAAATTGTGGCCCACCAATTCCATGTTGTCCACCGCATCATCAAGGGTGAGCGAAGCGGCGGGGAAAACCTTGCGACGAATCAGGACCGGGGAATCACCGGCCGGAATGTCGTTGTCGACGTCGTAGGGCGAGGTCTCAACCGGTGGCGTCGTTGGCTCCTGGTGGTTGCTGGCCTCTACGTAAATGGGTTCGCTCGCGCTGGCAGGCTCAAGCGTCGCAGTAGCCTCACGAACGGCTTTGGGGGTGTGGCGGCCGTGGTGGACCTTCTTGCGGTCCTTGGCCCTGCGGAGCCGCTCCAGCAGCTTGCTATAGGCGAGATCAAAGGCGGCAAACTTGTCAGCGGCGCTCGCTTCGGCCCGGATCACAGGGCCCCGGCCCAGAACTGTCACTTCCACCGTGAGCTGGCCCGGTGTCTGGCGCGGGTTGGTTTCCTTTGAAACCTTCGCGTCAACCCTCTGGACCTTGTCCCCAAGCGATTCAATCTTTGATATCTTCTCGCCGGCATACTCGCGGAAGCGATCCGAAACGGTCAGATTACGGCCGCTGATCATGAACTCCATGGTGCCCTCCAAACAACTCAGGTGACACGATAAGGGCGCTTCTCGGGGCTGGTCTGACGGACAGTCGAGCCCCTTTCCGAGCCGCTATCGACAGGTACATCTGTTCTTGGTACCCATAACCGACGTTAGTTCATCGCCACTGGTAATTCATCCTTTCGTAACTTATTTTTTGTTTGAGTCGGTGCTGGCGGCGCGTCCGGCCCGTCCTCAGGAAGATCGCTACCGGCCGGCGGCCGGGTGGCCGCAAGGACCACCGCGCCACACACCACGCCTCCGGCCGCCGCTACTGCCCGGGCGGCTTCGGCGAGGGTTGCACCCGTAGTGAGGACGTCGTCGACGATGACGCATGCTTTACCCTCCAAAGAACCTTTGTGTAAGAGGCGGACGGTCATAGAGTCGCGGACACGGCGCGCACGCTCTCCGCGGCCCAAGCCCTTTTGCCCGTTTCCCGGACCCCGGTTTCCGGAGCCTCGGATTCCAAACCCGGGCGCCTTCTTCAACGCATCCGTCATGTGCAGACCAGGCAAGGCGTCCAGGCCCCGCAGTCGGCCGAGCAAGAGATGGACCGGACTGAAGCCGCGGCGCCGGAAGGCCGCGTTGCTGCTGGGAACGGGTACGAGGCAGATGTCTGCCCTGTCTCCTACGGCAGACCGGATGGCCCTGCCCAGTGCAGGCGCGAGCACCGAGGCCAGCCGTCCCTGGCCTAGGTGCTTGAAAGAAAGCAGGGCTTGGGCCAGCTCGTCCCGATAGTGTCCTCCCGCGACGACGGGCAGTATCACGTCCCCTTGCACCGTGAGCAAGGCTGGCGCCTGTCCTTCAGCACGGAATGGACTGTTGCACAGCAGGCGTAGGCGCCGTGCACAGGTGCCGCAGAGCGCCGAATCCTCGGAACCACAGCAGACACATTCCACCGGGGCCAGAACGGCCAGCAACTCGACGAAGGCCTCGCCAGCGCCCTGCGCGAGCCTCGCCAGCCGGGCAGGATGGACTCCCCGATGGCGCGCGCCGTCACCGGGGAGGACAGCCAGGTCAGGGTCACGCATGCCGCGACGGCTCTCAGTACCCATACTTCAAGCATCCGGCTCCTCGCCTGCGGCCAACACTCCCAACCGCGCTATGTGGAGAACAAATGGCGACGTTGTCGGAACTTGGGCCCACGGCGGCGAGGGCCCCGGCCTGAGCTTGCGAAGGCTGGGAGGCGGTGGGCCCACGCCGCCAGGGTTCCCTGGCCGAGCGAAGCGAGGTTAGGGAGGCGGTGGGTGGGCCCACCGCCTCCAGGGTTCCCTGGCCGAGCGAAGCGAGGTTAGGGAGGCGGTGGGGACTAGCCCGGAAAGGAAGGGTCCACCGGGCCCTTGAGTTGCAATTCCCAGCCGTTGCCCACTCGTTGGAACACGCCTGCGCCCGACTGTCCGAAAATCTGCTCCGGCCCATTGCCCGCGCTGATAGTGGTCAGGTTCGGCCATGCAGGCAACAGCTGCGGCTGGCTTGAGGTCAAGGACAACAGCTCGGGAACCACATTCTCGGTTGACGAGGCTTTCATCACCGCGACTGTCGTGGAATTGACCCAAACCCCTTGATCAACAGGAGCGGAAGCGAACAAGGTTATCGGTGCAGTCAGATCCTTGGGGGTGCCGTCAGGATTGCGGACAATACCGGTCACCTGCACCGATGACTTGCCGTTCATCTCGGAAATCACCAGCGCGCGCGTCCCTTCACGGGATATCCGGAAGTCCCTCACCACCCGCCCTGCCAACCACGGCGGCGTCATCGTCACCGTGGGGACGGGCTGGCCTTGAGGAACGTTTGACGGTTTGAACGCCGCGACCTCGGTGGCGCCGTTGGCTCCCGGACCTGCGGTCCAGACCCAGTCCTGCGGGCTGAAGGAGGGATGGCTCAGCGTGGTCCGGGTTGTCAGTTGGCGGGCGGGTTGGCCCGGAATCATCGAATACAGGGTAGTTCCGGCGCCGTTGAGGAAAGCCACGGCCTGGGACGTCGGGGACTCCGCGGGAGCGCTCGGGTTCAGTCCGGCTACCGGCTGCATGTCCGGGAGGGCCGAGACCCTGTTGTTCTCGTAGCGCACGAGTTCTTCGTTGCTGACGGCGATTTGGCGCGCAGGAGCATTCTTTTCAAGCACGGGCGGCAGGACCGAACCGTTGTCCTCCACCCGGACAAGATCCTGGTCAGCCCGCAACTGGACGTTCACCACGTCCGGCTGGCTTCTGAAGGTCAGGGTCAGTTGGTTTTGCATGCGCTGCCGGTCCTCGGCAGAAGCATCCACGAGCTCCTTCGCGGAAAGGTCCACTTGGGCTGCTCCTGACACTACCGGCACCGACTCCCGGGCCAGCTTCATGCCCGAAGGAAAAGCACTGACGACCGCACCCTGGAGGTAGGGCGCAGGACCGTCAAGCAACGCGCTTGTCATCGCTTTGACAGTGTTCTTCTTGATGAACCACCGGACATCCGGAACCGCATACGCGAACGAGGGGTCATAGAAATAGATGGGCTGGGCCGCGTAAATGACTTTGAACGTCTCTTCCGGGATCGCGGTGCCGTCCGGGACGGCCGAGATCCGCCATTCGCCGTCAACCTGTTCCAGGGTCACCGGAATTGTCTCGGTGGTTCCTTCCGGGAACTGCGTCGCAACGCCGTCGGCGTCGACCGAGTAGGCGAGGTCCAGCTGGTACTTGAACTCGTTTTCCACACCGGTCTTGACGACGGTCGCCTTCCGGAAAACGAGCGTGCGTTTGTCGGACTTCCAGCTGACGGACAGCGCCTGAGTGAGGTACTGCCGGGCCACGGCGTAGTCGCCCTCGTAACCGCTGCCTGCACCATAGAAGTCTTCGATGATGGACTCCGGGGTGGCGCCGGAGTGTGGCGGCGGAGGGAAGAAGACGGGAGCGTTCGGGTTGCCCGCGCTTTCGTCCTTGCTCTTTCCCACCGGACCGGACCTCGGGATCTGCGCGCAGGAACTCAGGACCACCATGAGGACGGCAAGAACGGCGATCACTGCCCTTAACAGGTTGCGGCGCCGGGACAGGTACGGGCGTTGGGAACTCAAGGTGCCGTCCCCCCTTGGGTTTTGTCGGCGTCGTCGTTTCCGGCTGAAGGCAGTACGGCGGGCAGCACGGGAGGCAGTGCAGGCGGGTGCGCCGGAGGCAGTGCCGGAGCGCCTTCAGGCCTCGGGTCCTCAGCCGAATCGCGCTCGAGTTGCGGCTCGCCCGCATCCAAAACGAGCATCTGGCGCTCAGGAGCTGCGCCCGGTAGATGGATGTCTGCGGGTTCAAGCTGCAACGGCGACTTCACGATGGTGCCCCCCTTCTTGAGAGGCAGCGTCAGCCGGAAGTTGGAACCGGATCCCTTGCGCCCCCAAGCCTGCAACCAACCGTTGTGGAGCTTGGTGTCCTCCGCGGCGATGGAAAGTCCCAGTCCGCTGCCGCCCGTGGTCCGCGCACGCGCGGGATCGGCGCGCCAGAAACGATCAAAGACCCGCGCGGTTTCTGCCGCGGTCATCCCTATGCCGAAGTCACGCACAGAGATGGCGACTGCCTCCTGGTTGGCAGCAACGGAAACGTGGACAGGTTTCCCTTCGCCGTGTTCGACGGCGTTGAGCAGCAGGTTTCGCAGGATGCGGTCGATCCTGCGGGCGTCCATTTCCACGATGATGCGCTTGTGGCGTGAGGCAAGGCGCACTTCGGAGCCATACTCGGCGGCAACGGGCGAGGCGCCGTCGATGACATGCGAAACCACCTGGAAGATGTCCGTCGGTTCCGAGTCCAACACCGCGGCCCCGGCGTCGAAGCGCGAAATCTCCAGCAGGTCCGAAAGCAACGATTGGAAACGTTCCACCTGGTTGTAAAGCAGTTCGGCGGAACGCTTGTTGATGGGGTCGAAGTCATCGCGGGCATCGAACAACACTTCGGCTGCCATCCGAACGGTCGTGAGCGGTGTCCGCAGTTCATGTGACACATCGGAGACGAACCGCTGCTGCATCTGGGACAACGTGGCGAGCTGGGTAATCTGTTCCTGCAGGCTCGCGGCCATGTGGTTGAAGGAGGCGCCCAGCCTGGCCACCTCGTCTTCGCCCTTGACCACCATCCGCTCCTGCAACTGGCCTGCGGCCAGCTTTTCGGAGACGACGGCGGCGTGGCTCACCGGACTCACGACATTCCTGGTCACATACCAGGCAATACCGCCGATCATCAGGATGAGTGCGGCACCGCCCGCCCACAGCACGTTCTGGATTTCGTCCAGGGTTTGTTGGGCGGTATCCAGGTCATAGAGGAGATAGAGCTCGTAGACCGTGCCGTTGAACGTGACCTTGTTTCCGACGGCGATGCCGGGGTGGTCCTGGTTGCCGACGGGAAACTCAGTTGAAGCCCAGTACTGGTCCTTGCCGGATTCCTGCACCGACTTGCGGAGTGCCGGAGGAATGACGCGGACCGTCAACTGATCCGAGGCGCGCGATTCCACCCAGCGGTTGCGCGGCTTGGTTTGTTCGGGCATCGCTTCGAAGACGTATCGCCGCTGGATGACCGAGCCGTTGCCCTCCACCGCTTTGAGCGTGTCGTAGACGAGGGTGATGACGCTTGACTGGTCGTTGGCCTGTGAACCGTCGAAGGTGTCCTGGACTTGCTTGACGTAGTAGCGGCTCTCGGATTCGGCTTGCTTCAAACGCTCCTGGAACAAGTTGTTCGCGATTTGGTTCGAGAGGTACGCGCCGACCACCGCAAATGACACCATCGACAGCACAATCGTCACCGCGACGGTCCTGAATTCGAGCGAGCGCCGCCAACGGCGCAGCAGTGCGCGCCACAAGTACCGGATTCCCGGCCGGATGTGGCGAAGTCCGGTCACCACAAGGCGGGAGACACGCAGTGCCAGGATCAGGGCGCGGCGCGTCCAGATGCGGGCACGCTCCAGGATCCATGGGAGGTTCAATGCCCGGGCGTCCGTGTGTTCCGGGACAGGATGTCCTGAGACGGGATGTTTGACCTTGGCCGCCGGGGCCTCTTGGGCCGGGGCCTCTTGGTCAGTGCCGGGCTCGCCGGTGGAAGACTCAGGCGCCTGCTTTATATCCGACACCACGAACCGTCAATACAACTTCGGGAGCTTCCGGGTCACGCTCGATCTTGGACCGCAGGCGCTGGACATGGACATTGACCAGCCGGGTGTCGGCAGCGTGGCGGTAGCCCCATACCTGCTCAAGGAGCAGTTCGCGGGTGAAGACCTGCCAGGGCTTTCGCGCCAGCGCGACCAAGAGATCGAATTCCAGCGGCGTCAATGAAATCCGCTCTCCGCCACGGGTCACCAGGTGGCCCGCCACGTCGATAGTGACGTCGGCGATCCGCAGGGTCTCGGGCGCCTTCTGGTCTCCCGGGCGCAGCCGGGCGCGGACCCGCGCAACGAGCTCGGCCGGCTTGAAAGGCTTGGGCACGTAGTCGTCGGCACCGGATTCAAGGCCGCGTACGACGTCGGAGGTATCGGATTTGGCGGTAAGCATGACGATGGGGACGTCCGACTCCCCGCGGATCTGGCGGCACACTTCGATGCCGTCCGATCCGGGCAGCATCACGTCAAGCAGTACCAGATCTGGCTTTGAGGACCGGAAGACCTCCAGCGCTTGCCCGCCGTCCGCGCAAAAAACCGGGTCGAAGCCGTCGTTCCGCAGCACGATGCCGATCATTTCGGCCAGCGCTTCGTCGTCGTCTACCACCAGGATGCGTGCCTTCATAGTTATATATTCCCTTATCCCCAAGCCTTTGTCCCGTTGAGCCCAATCACGGCATGGCGCGCTGCAGCCGGCAAGCAAATGGGCTATGAGGCACGACGGCGGAACTATAGGCTGGTGCGAACGGCCCCTTTTGGGGTCCGTGCATTGCCGCGGACGTATCTTTTGGGGAGGAAAACGTGTCACAACCCGATCCGGGTTACCGGCCTGAACAAGGACCGCGGCCACCATGGGGCGCACCGCAACCCGGCTCCCAGCCACAATGGGGCAGCCAGCCGCAATGGGGCGCGCCACAGTATCCGGGGCAATCGTGGGGCGCGCCGGTCGATCCGCGCTGGCAGGCAGGCGGTCCGCCGCCCTATGGGCAGCCCCGCTATGTGGCTCCCCCGAAACCCGGAATCGTGCCCCTCCGGCCGCTCTTCTTCGGTGAAATCATGGACGGCGCCTTCCAGACCATCCGCCGGAACACCAAAACCATGTTCGGGTCCGCCCTCATTGTCCAGGCCATCAGCGGCGCATTGAGCGAGGTGGCCGCACTGGGCATGCTCGGCATGGCCCAACCTCCCGTGGGAGGATTCACGAGCCAAGCCGAGGCGATGCGGTATCTTAGCCCGGTCGTTGGCGCCCTTGCAGGGATTATGGGAGTTTCCTTGCTCGCCTTGGCTCTCGCGTCCATCCTGCAGGGCGTCATGGCCATCCCCGTCGCCAGGTCCGCGTTGAACCGGCCCACCGGGTTCAAGCAAATGTGGTCCCTGGCCCGCTCACGTCTCTGGCCCCTTGTGGGCTTTGCCTTCCTCCTCATCGCCGGATCTTTGCTGTTCTTTGCGGTCCTGTTCCTGCTGGCTGCCCTCATTCTGACCGGGTTGGGACCGATGGGAGTACTTTTGCTTTTCCCGCTGGGACTCGGTGGCGTCGCCGTATATGCCTGGATTTACACGAAGCTTCTGGTGGCCCCTGCCGCCATCACCATAGAAGAACTCGGCCTCTTCGCCGGTCTTCGACGCTCGTGGACCCTGACGAGCCGGAATTGGTGGCGGATCTTCGGAATCACGCTTTTTGTGTCATTCATAATAGGTGTCATCGGACAGGTCATCCAGATTCCCCTGGGTTTGGCCGCCGGCGGAATCACCTCTGTGTTCGCACCCCATGCCGGCGCCTCGCAAGTGACGACGACGGCGATTGTCCTGGCGGTGGTTTCGCTGGTGGTAGGGGTCCTCGTCAGTGCAGTTGGCTTCGCCTTCCAAACCTCCGTAGCATCCCTGATCTACTTGGACCTGCGGATGCGGCGTGACGGACTGGACGTGGAGCTCCTGCGGCTTCTGGAGACCGGAGAGGATCCCGATGGCGTTCCTGGCCGGCGCAGAGCACGTCAAGCCGGTGCCCAACCATGGCCGCCGAACACCACACAGGGTTCCCCCACAGGATGATCCCGGTCTCCGCGTCCCTCGCTCTTCTCCTCCCTGCCTTCGAGCCTCCGGTTGATCCGGACCGCGGCGAGGCCCAGCGGTGGGCGGCCGAGGAACTGTCCAAGCCGCAGTACGCATCGGCCAAACCCAGTTGGATCGATGAGATCTGGAATCAGTTTGTCGACTGGCTCCGCTCCCTGAACGGCGATTCCATCAGCGGAGCAAATATCGGAGTGCCGCTGATCGGTGCCCTGGCCGTTGTCCTCATTGTGGTTGCCGTGATAGTTGTCAGGCCGAGGCTCAACGCACGGAAGAAGACGTCAGCGAAGGTTTTCGACGGCGAGCCGACAGTTGATGCCGACGCGTTCCGCGCCCGGGCATCTGCCGCGGCAAGCCGCGAGGACTGGCAAACGGCTGTCGTCGAACAGTTCCGCGCCGTGGTTCGCTCTGCGGAGGACCGGGCAGTCATTGATATCCAGGCCGGCCGGACGGCGGACGAGGCGGCTGCTCAGTTGGGGCGCGCGTTCGGGGCAGCCAGCTCGCGGCTAGAGGAAGCGGCCAGGATGTTCGATGGCGTGAAATACGGGAAGGCCGCCGCCACCGCTTCCGACCATGCTGCCGTGCTCGTATTGGACAACGAACTATTGGCCACGAGACCTGATTTCGCCGGGCAGTCAGCCAGCGGTTTGGCGGTGCCGCGGTGACGGCGGACACTCAAACAGTCCGGTGGTCCGCGCAGTTGCTGGGTTGGTTGCACCGCCATATGGCCTGGATCATCATCGGGGCCATCGTGGTGGTACTCGGCTCTGTCACCCTGGTCAAGTCCCCCACGAACACGGACACGGCACCCCTCTCTGCCCGCAATGCCGCTCCGGATGGCGGCATGGCCGCGGCCGAAATCCTCCGGCGGCACGGAGTCGCGGTCACGGAGTCCGATTCGTTCGCGACGACAACCTCGTTGCTGGCCGGGAAACCACGCGCCACCGTCTTGTTGTATGACCGCAATGGCTATCTCGATTCCGCCCAGTTGCACAGCCTGCAGCAATCGGCCACGCGCGTGGTGGTCGTGGCTCCCGGCTTCCGAACCCTGACCGGGCTGGGCCGCGGGATCCATAACGCCGGGGTGGTTCCCAACGGGA
This sequence comes from Arthrobacter sp. KNU-44, assembly GCF_051843155.1. NCBI lineage: Bacteria > Bacillati > Actinomycetota > Actinomycetes > Micrococcales > Micrococcaceae > Arthrobacter > Arthrobacter sp. KNU-44. The sequence continues at coordinate 3,596,507 of NZ_JBPXNG010000002.1, read as the reverse complement.
CGTCGACGTTGGAACCGGGGTGCAGGCAAGCGGATCCACTTGTTGCGGGGCGTGTCTCCGGCAAGGACGCGTTGCTCTACACAGGAGCCGAGGTGACGTGCTACCGGCCCAGCAGCAACGACGGCGGCATGTACGCTGCCAGCGCGGACGGTCGGCTGGTGGTTCTCGGCAGCACAGCCCTTCTCAGCAACGATCTCCTGCAGGTGGAGGGCAACGCCGCATTGGCCCTCCGGACCCTCGGGCCAACATCGGATCTCGTCTGGTATCTCCCGGGCCTCGGTGACGTAACGAATAATGGCACACCGCCGACGCTGGATGAATTGGCGCCACCGTGGGTTGGTTTCCTGGGATTGTGGTTGGCGGTGGTCGCGTTGCTCGCTGTGCTGTGGCGGGGCAGGCGGCTTGGGCCACTCGTGTTCGAGCCGCTGCCAGTAGTGGTCAAGGCTGTAGAGACCGCCGAAGGCCGCGCCCGTCTCTACCAGGATTCACGCGCTGTCGGCCAGGCGGCCGACAATCTCCGGGCCGGCACTTTGAGCAGGCTTGCCAAGCATTTCCGGCTCGGCCCCGAGGCCGGCGCAGATGCCATCCTCGATGCCTTGTCCCGAAAGATGAAACGGCCGGCACAGGAACTGCGGACGCTACTGCTGGACCACCGGCCACGCACCGAACCAGAGCTTGTCCAATGGGCACAAAGCATCGAAAAACTCGAGCAGGAGGCAACAGCCCCATGAGCAATCAAGCACGGAGCAATCAGGCAATGAGCAATCAAGCAGACAGCTACACCGACGGCAGCTATGGCTACTCGGGGGGCCCGGCGTCGCAGGTGCAGCCAGCCCAGGCAGCTACGCGGTCCGACCCTGCCCGCAAAGCCTTGTTGGACGTCCGTCACGAAGTGGGCAAGGCCGTCGTCGGGCAGGATGCAACGGTGACCGGCATGCTCATCGCGCTGCTCTGCGGGGGCCACGTACTGCTTGAGGGTGTTCCGGGCGTCGCCAAAACCCTGCTGGTACGGGCTTTGTCCACTGCGTTGAGCCTGGATACGAAGCGCATCCAGTTCACTCCGGACCTCATGCCGGGTGACGTCACCGGCTCCCTGGTCTACGACTCGCACACCTCGGAATTCACCTTCCGCGAAGGACCGGTATTCACCAACATCATGCTGGCGGACGAGATCAACCGAACGCCGCCCAAGACCCAGGCGTCGTTGCTGGAAGCCATGGAGGAGCGCCAGGTATCGGTGGACGGAGTCTCCCGGCCCTTGCCGTCGCCGTTCATTGTTGCCGCCACGCAGAACCCTGTCGAGTATGAGGGCACCTATCCCCTGCCCGAGGCGCAGCTGGACCGCTTCCTGCTCAAACTCTCCATGCCGCTGCCCGGACGTGCCGAAGAGATCGAAGTGGTCCGCAGGCATTCGGAAGGTTTTGATCCGCGGAATTTGCTGGCTGCGGGAGTCCGGCCAGTAGCGGGCGTCGCCGAACTCCAGAATGCCCGTGACGCGGTGGCCGAAGTGACAGTGGCCCCCGAGATCCTCGGCTACATTGTGGATGTCGTGCGAGCGACGCGGGCGGCGCCGTCGTTCCAGCTGGGAGTCTCCCCGCGTGGCGCCACAGCGCTGCTCAACACCTCGCGTGCCTGGGCATGGTTGTCCGGACGCAACTTCGTCACCCCCGACGACGTCAAAGCACTCTCTCTGCCGTGTTTGAGGCACCGTGTAGGTCTTCGACCCGAAGCCCAAATGGACGGTGTGAACGTCGATGATGTCCTTGGCAGCATCCTGGCCTCTGTTCCCGTGCCGCGCTGATTGGCCTCGCCTCATGACTATCCACCTCAGGACTTTCTACTTCAGGCGGTACTGAATGGCGATCACAGGCCGCTTCGTGCTGTTGGTTTTCGCCGCGTTGGCCCCCTTGCTGCTATTTCCCGCGTGGGCGACAGTCCTTCTCACCAGCGCCGTGCTGCTGGCCCTGGTGTTGTCCGACGTTCTGCTGGCCGCGTCCCCGGCCAAAATCGCCCTGCAGCGGAAGGATCCCGGCAATGTCACCCTGCACGCGGAGACGGAATCCGTTCTGACGTTGGAAAACGGCAACCGGCGGACCTTCCGCGGAATGGTGCGTGACGCCTGGCAGCCCTCCGCGGGGACCGTCGCCCCCGTCCAACGCATCGAGATCCCGGCTGGTGAGCGACGGCGGATGTCAGTGCAGCTGAGACCCACTCGGCGCGGCGACCTGACGGCACCGCACATAACGCTGCGGTCCTTCGGCCCGCTTGGCCTGGCCGCCAGGCAACGCACTGTGGCCCTCCCCGGCCGTCTTCGAGTCCTGCCGCCGTTCCGTTCCAAGCGGCATTTGCCGTCCAAGCTGCGCAAACTTCGGGAGCTCGACGGCAAAGCGGCCGTGCAGATCCGCGGGGCCGGCACGGAATTCGATTCCCTCCGCGACTACGTGCGCGGCGACGACGTGCGCTCCATCGACTGGCGGGCAACCGCCCGGCGCACCGCCGTCGTCGTCCGGACCTGGCGACCCGAACGGGACCGCCGCGTCGTGATCATGCTCGACACATCGCGCACGGCGGCAGCCCGAATCGAGGACGAACCCCGCCTGGACACCGGGATGGAAGCGGCTCTCCTGCTGGCAGTGTTGGCGGAGCGAGGCGGAGACCGCGTGGACTTCTTCGCCTTCGACAGGCGCGTCCGTGGGCGTGTCGATTCCGCGGCCAAAGGCAATCTCCTTGGCTCCTTGGTCCAGACCATGGCTCCGCTTGAGGCGGAACTGATCGAGATGGACTGGGCCCAGGTCCCCGCGCAAATACGGGCCATTTCCGCGCACCGCTCCCTCGTGGTCCTGTTGACCTCGCTCGACGGGGGTGCCCCCGAGGAAGGGCTCATTCCCTTGGTGGCGCAACTGGTGCGGCAGCACGTGGTGCTGCTTGGATCGGTCCGGGACCCTTTGCTGGGCCGAATGAAGGAAGAACGCACGACGGCGAGCCAGGTCTTCCGTGCCTCGGCCGCCGAACGTGCCCTGCTGGACCGTGAGGCCGTCAGCACCCAATTGCGCCAGCTTGGCGCGGAGGTAGTCGACGCCGAGCCGTTGGAACTGCCGCCGCTCCTGGCGGATGCGTACATTCGACTGAAGGCAGCGGGCCGCTTGTAGCAGCCTGGCGAGGAGCCGAGTCCAGATATCAACAACCCCGAATCCGAGGAAAGCACATGAGCACACCCATTTACGAGTTGGCGCTGGGCAGCAAGTTCCGGCGGTTGCAGCCTGAACTCCAGGACTATTTCTCCCTTGCCCCAGGCTCCGGATCCTACGGAATCGGCGAGGGCGTCTTCGACGTGGTCGGTTGCCGGCAGAAATGGCTCCGCCCCCTCCTTGCCACGGTTGCAGGAGAAGAGGCCTTCTTCCCCGAGTACGGCGAGCGGATCCCGTTCCGCATCGAAAATCATGCGCACCTTGATCCCTTCGGACGGTCCAGCCTCACGGCCCGGCGTGAAATTTTCTTTCCCGGGCACACCCGACTCTTCCATGACACCACTGTTGCGGAGGCCGCCAACGACGGCGGCACCCGTCTGGTCGACTATTTGGGCCGGTACCGCAGGCTGGCCACGGCATTGGATTTGGATGTCACAGCGGAAGGGCGTCTTCGCGGCGTCTCGGGAGCCTCGCGTTTGTTCCTGGGTCCGCTGAGGCTCAGCTTGCCGGCTTCCGTTGATGCGAAGGCCTACGCGGAGCAGTGGTGGGATCCGGCAGAAGGCAAGCATCGGATCCAGGTGAAGGTGCTTCAGCCACAAGTCGGCTTGGTCCTGGTCTACGCCGGTTCCTTCGACTATCGTTTGGCACCTTCACTGCCCGCGACGGATGGTGCCGCGCCCGCGCTGACCGCCACTGCCGCCGTCGGGCTCCCCCGCTATGCCGAGCCGGACCGTTGGGAACGGCGCGTCTAGAAGGCCCGCAGCAGGCTAGCCGAGCGCGAGCTGGTTCAGCCCGTCCGCAATCTGGGTCAAGCGGTTCAGAACCTCTTTGGCTCCCGACGGCGAGAATCCGGCCAGCCCGTCCGAGGGCGTGACACGCACGGCCCCCAGGCTCGACGCCGGTAGGCCGAGTTGGCGCCAAGGCCGCCATACGGTGTCCACAAGTTCAGCGGTACGTGGCAGGGTTGCCCGCGGAATGTCTACGGGCAAAGCGCCGGCCCATAGGCGTTTGCCGGCTTCCACCGCGGTGGCTATCTGTTCCCATTGGCGCGTGGTGAGCGCTTTGAGCGGCAGGGCGATGCCGTCGGCTCCGGCGGAGAGGATCTGCTGGATCGGGGCTTCGATTTCCGGAACGGAAACCACGGTCTCCGCCACTCCTGCGGCCCGCAGCGAGTCGATTACCAACCGCCAGGCTCCCGTGACTTCCTCGCCCGGGATGGAGCGCAGGGTGCGGTAGCCGCTCGCCGTGGGAATTGTGCCGGCCAACACGGAGGAGATGTCCGGTTCGTCAAGCTGGACCACTATCCCGGCGCCCGGCACCGCAGCACGGACGCGGGATATGTGCTCAGCGACGCCGGCGGCCAAGGACTCCGCAATGTCCCTCCGGGCACCATAATCAAGAAGAGCACGTTCCCCGTTGTGCAAGTAAAGGCCCGCCGCAAGGCTCAGCGGTCCGCGCAACTGGATCTTCAGTTCCTCGGCGGAGGATTCTTCCGAGCCGGCGACGTCGGCCAGGACGTTGATGTCCATAGCAAGGGCGGACTTCGCACGCCGGAGGTCTTTACCCGGCCGGTCTACCAGGCGCCAGCCGTGCGGCTGCACATCGATGGCCAACTCAACCAGAAGGGATGCCGTCCGGCCGAGGGCGTCCGAGCCGACCCCACGGTCCGGAAGCTCGGCCAGGAACGGCAGGTGCGGGCTGCCCAGCTCGCCTCGGATGATCCGGGCGGCCTCAGCAGGATCCGTTCCGGGCCAAGGACCCAATGCTGTGGCGGTGACCTGGTTCTGCGCGGTTTCGGCGGCCACGTGTTCAGGCCTGCGCGATGGAAGCCTGGTGGCCTTCGGCGATTGCCTCGTGGTGCCGGATGACCTCACTGATGATGAAATTCAGGAACTTCTCGGCGAAGGCAGGATCGAGGTGCGCCTCTTCGGCGAGCCGGCGGAGCCGCGCAATCTGGGCGGACTCACGTCCGGGGTCCCCGGCGGGAAGCTTGTGCGTCGCCTTGAGGACGCCCACTTTCTGGGTGGCCTTGAATCGTTCCGCGAGGAGGAAGACGAGGGTGGCGTCGATGTTGTCGATGCTGGAGCGGATGGAGAGCAACTCGTCCATGACGGCCTGGTCCACGCGGCCGGCGAGGGAGCTGGCGGAAGGATCGAAGGAGTCGGCGTCAGGGAGGGCGTGGTTCTGCTCGGTCATTCCTCCAGTCTAGGGTGTGCCGGCCGGGCCTTGAGGGGCAGAATGGGCATGTCCGCGCCGATGATAAGGAGAGCACGCATGAAAATCGCAGTTCTTGGCACCGGAATGGTAGGGCACACTCTGGCCGGAAAATTGGTGGCGATAGGCCACGAGGTCATGATGGGTTCGCGGGAGGCCGGCAATCCCAAGGGGATGGAGTGGGCGGCGCAGGCAGGTCCGGGAGCAAGCTCCGGTTCCTTCGCGCAGGCCGCAGCCATGGCCGAGATCGTGGTCAACGCAACCCCCGGGATGGTGTCCCTGGCCGCGTTGAGTGAAGCCGGGGCTGCGAACCTGGCGGGCAAGGTCCTGGTGGATGTGTCCAACCCGCTGGACTTTTCCGCCGGCTTCCCGCCGTCGCTCTCCGTCTGCAATACCGACAGCATTGCCGAAACCATCCAGCGTTCCTTCCCCAAGGCCCGCGTGGTCAAGGCCCTCAACACCTTGGAGGCTCCGCTGATGGTTGACCCACTCAGGCTCGCCGATGGCGCCCACGATGTCTTCGTGGCCGGTAACGACGACGACGCGAAAGCCACCGTCGTCGCGCTCCTGCAGGAGTTCGGCTGGCTCCCGGAACACATCCACGACCTGGGCGGGCTCGACGTCGCCCGCGGCCTCGAAATGTGGATGCCGCTATGGCTCCGGATCTTCATGCGCCAGCCGAAGGACAAGCTCTTCAACATCAGCATCGTGTCCGAATAGCCGCAGCCAAAGGGACATGCCCGCCCTTCGCGGAGAAGGGCGGGCATGTCCGTGCTTGTGGATCGTGCTTGGATGGCGGGCTAGATGCCCAGCAGCGCGCGGTTCTCCTCCCGGCGTCGGGCCTGTTCGTCAGGATCCGGCACCGGCAGCGAGGCGATGAGCTTGCGGGTGTAGTCGTGCTGGGGATTGCCCATGATCTGGCTGCCGATCCCCTGCTCTACGAGCTCGCCCTTGTACAACACGCCCACCCAGTGGGAGAGAATGTCCACGACGGCGAGGTCGTGGCTGATGAACAGCGCGGCGAAACCGAACTCTTCCTGGATGTCCTTGAACAGTTCCAGGACCTTTGCCTGCACGGATACGTCGAGGGCCGAGGTCGGCTCGTCGGCGATCAGGAGGCGCGGGTTGAGCGCGAGTGAACGCGCCAGCGAAGCTCGCTGGCGCTGCCCGCCGGAGAGCTCGTGCGGGAAGCGTTCAGCGTACGACGCCGGCAGCTGCACCGATTCGAGCAACTGCGCCACGCGCAGGCGTGCTTGAGCCGGGCTCGGGTGGGTATGGATGAGCAGCGGTTCCGCCACGCACTCACCGATGGTCAGGTGAGGGTTGAACGAAGCGGCCGGGTCCTGGAAGACGAAGCCGATGTCCTTGCGCAGCGGCTTGAACGTGTGCTCCTTGAAGCCCAGCATTTCGTAGCCAAGGACCTTGAGGCTGCCGCCGGTTGCCCTGTTCAGACCTGCGATGGCGCGACCGATGGTGGACTTGCCCGAACCGGACTCGCCAACCAGGCCAAAGACCTCGTTCTCGGAGACCGTGAAGCTGACGTTGTCCACGGCTTTGAACCCTGGCTTGCCGAGGCGGCCCGGATACTCGATGGTGAGGTTCTTTGCCTCAACCAGGATCTTTCCGGTTTGGTGCAACCGTTCGGTGGCCCCTTCGGACGCTGAGTTGCGGCCGAGGTGCGGCACGGCGGCCAGCAGCTTCTTGGTGTAGTCCTGCTTCGGCTCGGCGAAAAGGACCCTGGCGGTGGCCTCTTCGACGACGTCGCCTTGGTACATGACCACGACGCGGTCGGCCAGGTCGGCCACGACACCCATATTGTGCGTAATGAGCACAATCGAGGTGCCGTACTTGTCCCGCAAGTCCCGGAGCAACTGAAGGATCTCGGCCTGGACAGTGACGTCCAGGGCCGTCGTCGGCTCGTCCGCCACGATCAAACCCGGGTTCAGGGCGAGCGCAGCCGCAATGACGACGCGTTGCTTCTGGCCACCGGAAAGCTGGTGGGGATAGTAGTTGACGCGGTTTTCAGGATCGGGTATGCCGACCTTCCGCAGGGCTTCGGTGGCCCGCTTCTTGGCCTCCTTGGCCGAGATGCGGTGTCCGTCCGAGGCGTGGGCCCGGATGCCTTCGGCGATCTGCCAGCCGACCGTGAACACCGGGTTCAGGGCCGTTGACGGTTCCTGGAAGACCATGGCCACGTCGCGGCCGCGGATCTTGCGCAGTTTGGCCGCACTGACGCTGATGACGTTGTTGCCGTTGATCAGCACGGCTCCCGAGCTGATGGCCGTTTCAGGGAGCAGGCCGAGGATGGTCTTGGCCGTGACGGTCTTGCCGGAACCTGACTCCCCGACGATCGCCAGCACTTCGCCGGCTTTGACCTCGAGGCTGACGTCCTTGACCGCGTAGACGTCGCCGCTGTCGGTGGCAAACGTGACTTTGAGCCGTTCGATGTCCAGGACGGGCCGCCCGGATGGCAGCGGCTGGTCCGAGATGTTTCCGATATTGGTGGTCATGCCTTACCTGCTTCTGGTTCAGGAGCAGTTGTGGCCCCTGTGTTCGTGCCGTCGGTTCCTGCCGCGGCCTTGGAGCGGGAGGCCTTGCCTCCAGCACGCTTGCGGCCGCGTAGGCGGGGATCGTTGAGATCGTTGATGCTTTCGCCGACCAAGGTCAGCCCCAGCACTGTGAGGACGATCGCGATACCGGGGAAGACGCCGGTCCACCAAATGCCGGAGGAAGCGTCCGCCATGGCCTTGTTGAGGTCGAAACCCCACTCTGCGGCCGAGGACGGTTCAATGCCGAAACCCAGGAAACCAAGGCCGGCAAGGGTCAGGATCGCTTCGGAGGCGTTCAGGGTGAACATCAGCGGAAGCGTCCTAGTGGCGTTCTTGAAGATGTGCCGGGTGATGATCCGAAGGCTGGACGCACCCAGGACCATGGCCGATTCCACGAACGGTTCAGCCTTGAGCCTGATGGTTTCGGCCCGGATCACGCGGAAGTACTGCGGAACGAACACCACGGTGATCGAGAAGGAGCAGGCGAGGATGCCGCCCCAGAAGCTCGACTGGCCACGGCTGATGACGATCGACATGACGATCGCCAAGAGCAGGGAAGGAAAGGCATAAATGGCATCGGCGATGACTACCAGCACCCGGTCCAGCCAGCCACCGAAGTAGCCGCTGAGCAGGCCCAGCGCCACGCCGAGGAAGATGGACATCACCACGGCGACGACGATCACGGTCACAGCGGTCTGTGAACCCCACAGGACGCGGGAGAGAACGTCATAGCCGCCGACTGTGGTGCCGAGCAGGTGCTTGCTGCCGGGGGCTTCCTGGGTGGGGAACGAACCGGAAGCATCACTCAGCTGGGAATAGCCGTATGGCGCGATGAACGGCGCGAGAACGGTCGAGAGCAGGAATATTCCGGTCAGCACAAGCCCGGTGATGAGCATGCCCCGCTGGAGGCCAACGCTCTTGTTGACGTGGGAAATGACAGGAAGCCCGGAAAGGAAGGACTTCTTCCGTCCTGAAATTGTTGCAGTGCTCATGTCAGTACCTCACTCGCGGGTCGATCAGCGCGGCGACGACGTCCACGACGAAGTTGGTGAATGCGACGATGACGGCCAGCAGCACCACGATGCCCTGGACCGCCACGAAGTCCCTGGCGTTCAGGTATTGGACCAGCTGGTAGCCAAGGCCCTTCCATTCGAAGGTGGTCTCGGTGAGCACGGCTCCGCCAAGCATCAGGGCGATCTGCAGACCCATGACGGTGATGATGGGGATGAGCGCCGGCTTGTAGGCGTGTTTCGTCACGAGACGGAACTCGCTGACGCCGCGGGAACGGCCGGCCTCGACGTAATCCTTGCCCAGCGTTCCGATGACGTTGGTCCGGACGAGTCGCAGGAAGACACCGGCGGTCAGGAGGCCCAGGGCGATGGCAGGCAGCACTGCGTGGGACACGACGTCGCCGAGTGCGGTGAGATTGCCGCTGCGCAGGGCGTCGAGCCAGTAAATGCCGGTGGGAGCGGCAAGTTGGCCCATGGTCAGCTCAGTGCGGGTGGACACTCGACCGGCCACTGGGAGCCAGCCGAGCCAAACGGAGAACGTCAGCTTGAGCAGGAGTCCGGAGAAGAAGACCGGAGTGGCGTAGCAGAGGATGGCAAAGCAGCGAAGGAAGGCGTCAGTGGCCTTGTCGCGCCGTTGCGCGGCGATCATGCCCAGCGGGATGCCGACCGCGAGCGCCACGATCAGTGCGTTGATCGTCAGCTCAAGGGTGGCCGCACCGAACGTCGACAGCATTTCGACGACGGGGCGCCGGTCCGTAATGGTGGTGCCGAAGTTCCCGGTGACCAACTGGCCCAGGTATTCGAAGTACTGGATGATGATCGGCCGGTCGTAACCGGCGTCGTGGATTCGCTGTGCGAGGACATCCGGGGGAAGCCGGCCGCCCTGCGCTGCGGTGATGGGGTCTCCGATGACCCGCATGAGGAAGAAAACCAGCGTCACGAGGATGAAGATCGTGGGAATGATCAGGAAGAACCTGACCACGATGTACCTGCCGAGACCCCCGCCCGCTGATTTACTCTTGGGAGCGACCGCGTCCGGTTCGACGTCGGGCACCTCTATAAGTGTTGTCATTGCTACCTAAAGTTCATTGCCCGCGGATCGCGCGGGGTTTTGCTCAAAATGTGAGGCAATCAGCAATAAGGGGAGGCAAAGCACCTGTTGGCACCCGCCTCCCCCTACCGGCTGCTTACTTTGAAATAGTTCCCAATCGGAACTTGAAGGAAGCGTCAAGCGTCTTGTCGACGCCGTTCACGCCCTTCGCCGAGATGGCAACCTGGGCACCCTGGAGCAGCGGCAAAGTGGAAATGTCCTTTGCCAGAGCGTTCTGGGCGTCCTTGATGGTGGATTCGCGAGCCGACTTGTCCGTGGTGGTCAGCTGCTTGTTGATCAGGTCGGTCACGGCCTGGTCGTTGAAGTGGTTCTTCAGGAAGCCACCGTTCGGGAAGAACGGGGTCAGGTAGTTGTCGGGGTCGCTGAAGTCAGGGAACCAGCCGAACTGGAACAGCGGGTACTCGTCGGCGCGGCTGGCCTTGCTGTAGGTCACCCATTCGGTGGACTGCAGGTTCACCTTGAAGAGGCCCGACTTCTCAAGCTGGTCCTTGATCATGGCGTACTCGTCGCCCGAGGACTTGCCGTAGTGGTCCGGGTTGTACTGGAGGTTCAGCGTGACGACGTCCTTGACACCGGCATCGGAAAGAACCTTCTTGGCTTTGTCCAGGCTCGGCTTTCCGTTGTCGCCATAGGCATCCTTGAACGACTCGTTGGCGCCGAGGAAACCGCTGGGGACGTTGGAGTACAGCGGCAGGTATGTGCCCTTGTAGACCTGGTCCGCGACTGCCTGGCGGTCAACGAGGTTGGCGATCGCCTGGCGGACGGCAAGTGCCTTGGCCGGGTCGGCTCCGGCTGCCTTGGCTCCGAACGGCATGGTGTTGAAGTTGAACGTGATGTAGCGGATCTCGCCGCCGGGACCAACGTTGACCTTGACCTTGGAATCCTTCTTGAGGTCGTCGACGTCGGTGGCGCTGAGGCTTCGGTTCGCAACGTCGATGTTGCCCTGCTGGATGTCCAGCTTCATGTTGGTCGGCTCGGCGTAGTACTTGATCGTGGCGGCGTCGTTGGCCGGCTTGCCCAGGACACCCTGGTAGTCAGGGTAGGCCTTGAGGCTGATGAGCTCGTTCTTCTTGTAGCTGTCGATCGTGTACTGGCCATAGAACGCCTTGGCCTTGATGATGTCGTCATCCGAAAGAAGTTTGTCGGCCGGGAAGACCTGGTGGTCCACAATCGGCGCGGCCGGGCTGCTGAGGATCTGCGGGAAGGTCTGGTCGTTCGCGAGCTTCAGCTTGAAAACGGCGGTGTTGGCGTCCGGGGTGGTGACGCTGTCCAGGTTTTCGAGCAGGCTTGCGGGACCAGCGGGGTCGTTGATCTTGAGCTGCCGGTCAAACGAAAACTTGACGTCCGTGGAGTCCAGCGTGTGGCCGTTGGCCCACTTGAGTCCGGGCTTCAGCTTGACGGTGTACTCGGTGGGCGACGTGAACGACGCCGACGCTGCCAGGTCCGGAACGGGGTCGGCGCTTCCTGGCTTCGAGTTGAGGAGGAAGGAATAGACCTGGTTCATCACCATGAAGGAACCGTTGTCGTACGAGCCTGCGGGATCGAGTGCGGTCACCTTATCGGTGGTGCCATAAGCGATCGGACCGCTGGCAGCTGAGGAAGCTGAACCGCCGCCGCCCGCCGGGCCCGTGCAGGCCGTCAAAGCGAATACGGAGATGCCCGCGAACGCGATAGCGCTTCGCAAGGCTTTTTTGTTCAATGCCATCAGTGAACTTTCTGTTCGATGGATACGGCGAACCGCCGTCGGTAATTTCTTAGGAGCGCATACTCCTGACTCCACGATTCAATCAGAAGCTTTTCTGGTGAAACGTTTGATTTTGTGAGTTGAGACACAAAATTTACTTTTCTTTTGGCGCGAAGTCGGCTAGGCGGACCGCCACATGCCGCTCCTGATATTGGAAGTACCAATGGTTAGCGCTCACAATATTGTCGGCGCATTTCCCACTGCAGGGCGTTACGAGGTCTAGAGCTCCGCGCGCTGAAGGGACCGGGCGGCGTCGATGGTTGCCTGGCCCAGGACGCGGGTGCCTTGGTACAGCACGATGGTCTGACCGGGGGCCACCCCTCGGAGGGGATCGACGAGAGTCACCACGAGGCCTTCGCGCTCGATGCCGGCGTCGTCGACATGCCGCTCGACAGAGGCCTTCGCAGGAACCGGATCGCCATGGGCGCGGACCTGGGCATAGCAGTCGAACTCGGCGCCGGTAGCCACCTCGGCGATGGGCAGGCCCGCCCAGGACACCTTGATCCCACGGATCTCGTCGATCGCCAACAGGGCTTCGGGCCCAACGACCACCTTGTTTTCCTTGGGCCGGATTTCCAGCACGAAGCGCGGCTTGCCGTCAGCGGCGGGGGTGCCCAGCTTGAGGCCGCGGCGCTGGCCTACGGTGAAGGCGTTGGCTCCGGGGTGCTCCCCCACCTTGGTTCCGGCTTCGTCCACGATGTCGCCGGTGGTCATCTCGATCTTCTCGGCGAGCCAGCCGGCAGTATCGCCGTCCGGGATGAAGCAGATGTCATGGCTGTCCGGCTTGTTCGCCACGGAGAGGCCGCGGCGTTCGGCCTCTGCGCGGACCTCGGCCTTGGAAGGAGTCTCCGCCAGCGGGAACATGGAGTGCTTGAGCTGTTCGTGGGTCAGGACGCCGAGTACGTAGCTTTGGTCCTTGGCCCAATCGGCGGCACGGTGGAGTTCGGGATTGCCGTCGGCGTCCTGGATGACCTTGGCGTAGTGTCCAGTGCAGACCGCGTCGAAGCCCAGGGCGATTGCCTTCTCCAGCAAGGCGGCGAACTTGATCCGCTCGTTGCAGCGCATGCAGGGATTAGGAGTTCGGCCCGCGGCGTATTCATCGATGAAGTCCTGGACAACGTCTTCCTTGAAGCGCTCCGAGAAATCCCAAACATAATAGGGAATCCCCAGTACGTCGCAGGCGCGCCAGGCGTCGCGGGAGTCTTCAATGGTGCAGCAGCCGCGGCTGCCCGTGCGCAGTGTTCCGGGCATGCGGGACAGCGCCAAGTGGACGCCGACGACGTCGTGCCCCGCCTCGACGGCGCGGGCGGCGGCAACGGCGGAGTCGACTCCGCCGCTCATGGCTGCAAGAACTCGCATGCTGGCTTTCTGTTGATGTGTGGGGAGAAGAATTGCGCCAAAGAGAGGAAGCGCGCCCAACTATTCTAGCGCCCGCGGGAATCCGCCCCAAAAATGCCTTGACCACCGTCGCGGACGATTCTAAAGTCAAAACTAGCAGTTTTAGATGAGGCTGTTCGCGCGTTCACGCGCACCCGGGCTGCCCACGCTAACCGCCCACGCCCCGCGAATCGAGTCACCATGGACACTGAACACATCGTTATTGCAGGCGGCGGGCTGGCCGGCGCCACGGCGGCCAAGACCCTCCGGTCCGAAGGCTTCGAGGGCCGCATCACCGTGGTCTGCGCCGAGAATGAACAGCCCTACTTGCGGCCTCCCCTCTCCAAGGAGTTCCTCCTGGGCAAAGCGGGCGAGGATGCCGTTCCGGTGCTGGCAGCCGGCTGGTACGGGGAAAACGACGTCGAACTCCTCCTTGGCGACCCTGTTGCGGCTGCCGATCCTGCCGCCCACACAGTACAACTGGAATCAGGAACCGAGCTTCGGTTCAGCAAGCTCCTGATCGCCACAGGGGCGCAGCCGCGCCGGATTCCGCTCCCCGGTTCCGATCTTGCCGGTGTCATGACGTTCCGGACGTTCAATGATTCGCGCCGGCTCAAGGAAGAGCTGGCCGGCGGAGGCCGGAATGTGGTGATGATCGGCTCCGGTTGGATCGGCATGGAGCTTGCCGCCGCGGCGAGCAGCTACGGGAACACAGTAACCCTGCTGGGACTGGAAGACGTGCCGCTCAGCATGGCCATCGGCCCGGAACTGGGCGGTTTCTTCCGCAGCCTCCACGAAAAGCACGGCGTACAGTTCCGGCTCCCCGCGAGCGCGGCGGAAATCATGGGCACCGGGGGCAAAGCGATCGCCGTCGTCACCAACTCCGCCGAAGTCCTTCCCGCTGACCTCGTGGTGGTGGCCGTCGGCGTCGTTCCGGACACGGGCCTGGCCGAAGCCGCAGGGCTTGATATCCGCAACGGGATCCTGGTGGATTCTTCGCTCCGGTCCAGCAGTCCGGACGTGTTCGCGGCCGGAGACGTTGCCAATGCCCTCCACCCTTTCACCGGCGATCATCACCGCAGCGAGCACTGGTCCAACGCCCTCAACGGCGGGAAGGTCGCGGCCAAAGCGATGCTGGGACAGGACTCGATGCTGGACGTGGTCCCGTATTTCTATACTGACCAGTTCGACGTCTCGATGGAGTACTGGGGATATCCCACGCTCGCGGCGGGTTCCGCACCTGTCATCCGCGGCGCGTTTGAGGACAACAGCTTCCTCGCCTTCTGGCTAAAGGGTGGCGCCGTCGTGGCGGCCATGAGTGTCAACCAGCAACGGGTACAGAAGCCGGTCAAGGCACTCATTTCGGGGCGCATTCCGGTAGACGTGGACCGCCTGACTGATCCGGTCGTTCCGCTTGATCAGTTGTTGCCCGGAACCTGATGGCCCCCCGAACCGCCGGCAGAGCCGCTGTCGTAGCCCCGGGCCACAGTGGCTGCAGTCTGGATGCTGGACTCATGCCCTGCCATTCCGGCAAGCTTCGCCCGGGCATACGCGTCCGGAAGGGCCTTGAGCAGGGCGTCGACGTCGGCGTCGTTTGAAGAGTGGCCCAAGCTGAACCGTTGTGCCCCGCGGGCGGTGTCCTCGTCCAAACCCATGGCAAGCAAGACGTGCGAGGGCCTGGGGACTCCCGCGGTGCAGGCGGATCCGGTGGATGATTCGATGCCCGCGAGGTCCAGGAGGAACAGCAAGGAATCGCCTTCACAGCCAGGGAACGTGAAATGCGCGTTGCCGGGGAGCCGGGCGTCTCCGGGCGCTCCACGCAAGACCGCCTCGGGAATTGCAGCCCGGACACCGTCGATGATCCGGTCCCGCAAGGCGCTGATCCGCTCGCGCTCTGCTGCCAGGTTTTGAGCCACAGACTCCGCCGCGGCGGCGAATGCCGCGATCGACGCCGTGTCCAGGGTTCCCGAGCGGACGTCGCGTTCCTGCCCTCCCCCGTGCTGGACTGGAGTGACCTTGGTGGACCGCCCCAGGAAGAGGGCACCCACGCCCACGGGCCCTCCGATTTTGTGGCTGGAGACCGACATTGCGGCGAGCCCTGAGTCGCGGAAGCTCAGGGGAATCGAGCCGAAAGCCTGGACTGCGTCCGAGTGCACCGGGATGCCGTGGGTGGCGGCGATTTCCACGATCTCCTTGACCGGCTGGATGCTGCCCACCTCGTTATTTGCCCACATGACGGTGACCAGGGCTACCGATCCCGGATCACGCTCGATCTCTGCCCGTACAGCTTCCATCCGCACGACGCCCCGGGAATCGACGGGGAGCCACACCGCTTCCGCCCCTTCGTGCCGTTCTAGCCATTCGACCGTGTCCTGCACCGCGTGGTGCTCGACGGCGGAGCAAAGGATCCGCTTGCGGCGGCCATCTTCGTCGTGGCGGGCCCAGTACATCCCCTTGACGGCGAGGTTGTCTGCTTCGGTGCCTCCCGATGTGAAGATGAGCTCTGAGGGATGCGCCCCGGCCGCTGCCGCAATCGCTTCCCGCGCGTCTTCCACGGATCGCCGGGCACGCCGTCCGGAAGCGTGCAACGATGACGGATTGCCGGTCCGTGCCAGCTCGCGGGTCATGGCGGTGAGGGCGACGGCGGCAAGGGGCGTGGTGGCGGCATGGTCCAGGTAAACAGGCACCACCCAAGTCTATCGAGGCAGGCGGATCCGGGCTTCGCCGACGGAGGGTGCCTTCAGTGCCGCTTCCCTAATCCGCGGGGAGGATCCTTGCGCAGCAATGGCCTTCGCGGTTGTCGTCAGCGATCCGGGCCTCGGCAATTCCGCAGGCGGCCGCCGCTCCGCTCAGGAAGGCGCCGTTCATGGCGCAGACGACGCTCGTGTGGCTTTCGGCCAGCCGGTGGAACGGGCAATTGACCAGCGAGTACCCGCCGTCGTCGTCAACTTCCGGCCTGTAACCGTAGTTCGCCAAGACATCCTCGAAACGGGGCTCCGCGCTGCCGGCCTCGAGGCCCCGGGCGTAGGCGGTTTCGAGGAGAGCTTCGCGGGGGGAACCACCCTTCGCCATCAGGTCCTGGATGGCAGAGGCCATCACTTCCCCGGCGAGGTCATAGTGGCGCTCCGGAACCGAGACGCCGATCTCTTCAATGACGGGCGTGTACAGCTTCGCAGGCCGTCCGGAACCCGGGCCGACCTTGCCGCCGAGTTTGCGGAACTCAACACTAAGGAGCCCGTCACGGACCAGCCGGTCGAGGTGGAAGGAGGCCGTGCTGCGGGGAAGCCCCAGGGCCATCGCGGCGTCGTCGCGACTGACTGCATCACTTGCGCTGCAGACGTGCTCGTACAAGCGACGACGGTTGCCGTCGTCGAGGGATGCCAAAGCGGAGAGCCGACGCAGCCACGGAAGTCCGGTCATGGATCCAGCTTAACTCTAAAATCAACACTCATTGCTTAATCCTTCGGATTTTTCTAAAATCAAATTATCCATTTTTAGAAAGAAGGCATCATGAACACCGCATCATCCCCAGCCCAGGCGAAAACCCGATCGCTGATGTCCATGGATCCGCAACGGCAGGCTTTCCTGCTCCTTCGGACCGTGTTCACCGTGGCGCCGATCCTTTTCGGTCTGGACAAGTTCACCAACCTGCTCACCCACTGGACGATGTATTTGGCGCCCGTGGCCACCTCGGTGATTCCGATCCCGGCCCAGACCTTCATGTACATCGTGGGCGTTGTGGAGATCGTGGCCGGCATCGCGGTGGCGGCCCGTCCGCGCTTTGGCTCGCTCCTGGTGGCCGTGTGGCTCCTGGGCATCATCGTGAACCTGCTGGTGCTCGGCAACTTCTTCGACGTCGCCCTCCGCGACTTCGGACTGCTCGTGGGCGCACTCGCGCTCAACCGCTTGGCCGTCGCCTCGCGTCGCTGAGCGGCCAGGTTAGGCCAATACCCGCAGGGCGCCCGGAACCACCTCGATGTCCAGTGGAAGGAGACCGATCCGCTCGCCGTCGGCGTAGGCCACCACGTCCTCGGCGGCAAGGCGCACCGAGCGCACCCGGCGGATTTCCACGGCCGGGTGCGAGGTGTGCCGTCCGGAGAAGACCTTCGGGAAGACCGCAAGGAGGGCCAGCCGGGACAGGGGCCTGACGATAAACAGATCCAGCAATCCGTCGTCGGGCGCGGCATCCGGGACGATGCGCATGCCGCCGCCGATCGACTGGGCGTTTGCCACGGAGATCAGCATGGCGCCATCGTGCGATGCCACGCCATCGGCAGTCACGGTGTAGTTGATGGCCCGGAACGATCCGAGCTCCCGGAGCATCGCAAGGGTGTAGCGGAGGGCGCCGCGGGGCCATCTCCAGGAGTTGGCCCGTTCATTGACAGCGGCGTCGAACCCCGCAGATACGGCTCCGGCAAACCAAATGGTCCGCCCGCCAGTGGTGATGCGGCCTGCATCGAGCACCCGGCCACCGTCGGCGAGCGCCGAAATCACGCGGGCACAGGAGCCCTCGACATCCTGCAAAGGCAGCCCCAGCATCCGGGCAACGTCGTTTCCCGTACCCACGGGAACAATCCCGAGCGGCACCCCGGTCCCGCTCAGTGAGTTGACGCCCAAATGGACCATGCCGTCGCCGCCCACCACTACCAAGGCTTCGGCGCCTTCGCGAAGCGCTTCGCCTACAGCTTCCCGCAGGGCGTCCATGCTGTCGCGCCGAAGCATGACGACGTCGAGACCCGCCGCGCGGAGGCAGCGGGCGGCGCCGTCCCCGGCAGGGGCATGCCGTCCAAACGCTGCGGTTGGATTGACCGCCAGCACGATCCTTCGGCGGGCAGACCCGTTAATCCCATCCGTGCCGGCACTTGGTTGGTCAATGGGATGATCGGGGCCGGCCGGGGAGTTCACAGCATGAATCATGCCACCGGCAGGGGCGGGATCCGGGGAACTAAAGCCCGGGCCGCCGTCGTTCTCATGGTGGGCTGGCTAGACTTGCCAAGATCGCCGCTCCGCACCGGGACGGCGGGAACCTTCAGAATCCCAGAGAAAGGCCCGTGGTTGGCTCAGGGCAGCAGTTCCCACTATCAGATCCTCCGGGTTCCCGTCACGGCGACGGACAAGGAGATCAAAGTGGCCTACCGGAAGGCCGCGAGGAACGCCCACCCGGACCATGGCGGGGATCCTGAGGTCTTTCGACAGGTCACGCTCGCATACGAGACCCTGATTGACCCCAAACGACGCGCGGAGTACGACCGCCGCTACGCGAGCGGCACTTCGGGCAGGGCGAGCCCCTTCCCGACGGAAAGGCCGGACTACGGCGCTCCCGGACCGGAACCCCGCACCACCGCCGGTGTCCACCGGCCGAATGCGCCGCGGAACACAGCCGGTGACGCCCCCGTCTACGTCCCGCCCTTCGATGATCCCCACGAGGTGCCCCTGCTCTCCAAGGGCGAGGCCGCCCTGCAGATCCACGGGATTCCCCGGAAGCGTGGAATCTTCGGCGCCGAAGCCCGCATTCAGCGCGAAATGCGGACAGTCCAGCTCATCAGCCGCCAGATTCTGCCTGCCATCCCGTCAGCACGGCTCGTCAACGGGCTCCGCTCCCCCTCGGACGACAGCCACATCGATCATGCCCTGCTTGCCGGCTACCGCCTGGCGCTCATCGGTTCCATGCTGCTGCCCAAAGGCGCCTATGCCTGGGACGGGGTTGCGCTCAAGCACGGCGGGCGTTCGGTGCCTCCGCCGCAGCTCGAGCTGATCGTTCGCCACATGCAGGAGATCTTCCCGGAACTGAATGTGACCGGTTGGGTAGTCGTCCACAGCCCGGACGGCAACCCGCACGAACCGGTCATCGACCACTACCGGCGTACGGACGGAGACTTCGGGTCGGTGCAAATCGTCAACGCTTCCGGGCTGGCCCGCGGCCTCAAGCAGTTCCTTAGTTCTGGTCCGTTGCCAAACACGGTGGTTGTCCCGGTCCTGGCCCGGCTGCTGCGCGGCATGCACTGAGCCTGCAGGAACAACCCCGTATTTTCGCTAGCTAGGATTGATACGTGTTCCGCATCCTCTTCCATACCCCTGAAATCCCGGGCAACACGGGAAACGCCATCCGGCTCGCCGCGATCACCGGCGCTGAGCTCCACCTCGTGGAGCCGCTGGGCTTCGACTTCTCCGACGCCAAGCTGCGCCGCGCGGGACTGGACTACCACGACCTCGCGGTGGTCACGGTCCACAAGGACATCGAGGCTGCATGGGCGGCTTTGCAGCCCGAGCGCGTCTTCGCTTTCACCTCCGACGGCGAATCCTCCTATACGGACGTTGCCTACCAGGAGGGCGATGTGCTGATGTTCGGCCCCGAGTCCGTCGGGCTTCCGGACTGGCTTAAGCAGGACCCGCACGTCACGGCCCGCGTCCGGCTCCCCATGCTGCCGTCCCTCCGCTCCCTGAACCTTGCCAATGCCGCCTCCATCGCGGTGTACGAGGCCTGGCGCCAACACGGTTTTGCGGGGGCGAAACTCTAGCCTGCCGGCCTGGCCGCCCGGACAATCGCAAAGTCGCGTCGGCGGGTCACCCATCCAAAGCTCCCCCTGCGCCGAATACCCTGTGCAGGCACCAACAGCCTGGGCAGGCAGCTGGCCTGCGTGGCAAGGTGCCGGTGAAGCGACGGCCGCGGAAGGGGCGCAGGTGACTACCCTCAAGACCCGCAGTGCTTCCGGTACTGCCAGGGCCACGAGCAATCTATGCTGGACGGTGATGGATACACCGAATGTGCGAGGCCCCGAGGCCCCCAGCGTGATTGCCGGCTCGAATGCGCAGCTTGCGGAATTGCTGGGGTTGATGGCCGACGGCGACCGGGCCGCCTTCAGCGAGTTCTACCGCCTTACTGCGCGGAGGGTCTTCGGCATGGCCAAGCGCGTCTTGGTGGATGCGGGCCTGAGCGAAGATACAACCCAGGAAGTCTTCATCCAGGTCTGGCAGAACGCGGGCAAGTTCAATCCCGAGGCAGGCAGTCCCCTCGCGTGGCTCATGACCATCACACACCGGCGCGCCATCGACCGTGTCCGCTCGGCCCAGTCCGCCACGGACCGCGAAGCGAAATATGGTGCCGCGAGCCAACTCCTTGACCACGATTCAGTGGAGGAAGAAGCGAGCAGCCGGCTTGAAGCCGAGGCCGTCACCCGTTGCCTCGGCACCCTGACGGAAACGCAATTGGAATCCGTGCGGCTCGCCTACTATGGCGGGCTCACGTACCGGGAGGTCGCTGAACAACTCGGTGCCGCGATTCCGACCATCAAGTCCCGCATCCGCGATGGACTTCTCCGACTCAAGACTTGCCTGGGGGTGAGCTGACATGACCGAACACGATGACAACAATCAGAATGACGGGAAAGAAGGCCTCCGCAGGATGTTCGCCAGCGATATAGCCACTGATCTTGCCGAAGGCCGAGTCCTGGAGCTTGCCGAGATCTATGCCCTCGACGCCTTGAGCGACGCCGAGCGGGCGGAAATCGACAACTACATTGCCACAGCCCCTGTTCGCTCAGCGTTCCTAGAGCGCGTCCGGCAGTCACGCGAAACCCTCGCGGCCTCTTTCGCGGACGAGGCCGAACCCCGGCCCGGGCTCTTGGAGGACATTCTGCGGCAGCTCCCGCAACAACCACGCACTGCACAAACCGGCACAGCTTCCGCGCCGTCGTCGGTTCCCGAAGTGCCGGCTGGCCCCGCAGCGCACGTTTCCCCCGACGTCGTCGACCTCGCCGCCGCCCGGGTCCGGCGTGATCGCCGACGCTTCGGCGGCGTCCGTGGTTGGGTTGCAGCCGCTGTGGCGGCCGCGGTTATTGCGCTTGGCGGTATCGGCGTTGGCGTCTACGTGGCCGGGCAGAACGATCCCGTGAACCAAGTACTGCGGGCCGGCGACGTCCGTCAAGCCACGGTCGACGTCAACGGCGGCGGCACGGCGACCGTGTCCATCTCCAGCTCGAAGAACGCCGTGGTGGTCCGGATGAACGGAGTTCCCGCTCCCCCGGCCGGCAAGGTTTATCAGATGTGGCTTATTCCCAAGGATGGCTCCGACCCTGTCTCCCAGGGACTGATGGACGCCCAAGCCTTGAGCCATCCGGCGGTTGTCTCGGGCATTGCCAGCGCGGCGTCCATCGGCATCACAGTTGAGCCCGTGGGCGGCTCCAAGAAGCCGACACTCCCGACGGTCGCAGCAGCGCCCCTCACCTAAAGCGAGGGGCCCTGCCCCGCCGTGGGCTCTTAACGGCGGGGCTTGACCTTGACGTAGCGTCAACTTCTACGCTGGACACATGAAGCAGGACAAGGCAGGTACCTGGACCATTTCCGAACTGGCCAAGGCCAGCAAAGTTTCCTCGCGGACCCTGCGCCACTATGACCAACTCGGACTATTGGAACCTGCCCACACGGGACACAACGGCTACCGGTACTACGGCCAGCCTGAGCTGTTACGACTGCAGCGGATCCTCCTGCTTCGTGAACTTGGCCTTGGGCTCGAGACCATCGGCGAAGTTCTGGATGGCCAGGCCGATCCCGTGGAGGCACTTGCCGTGCACAGGAACTGGCTGCTGGCCGAGCGTGACCGGCTGGACCGGATGTCCCGGACGGTCGACGCCACTATCGCAGCACTACGTCAAGGAGAAACCATGACCGCGGAGAACATCTTCAAGGATTTCGACAACAACCCCTACGAAGCCGAGGCGCGCGAGCGCTGGGGCGATCGCGCCGTCGACGCGAGCAAGGCCCGGCACTCGGCAATGACAACGGCCCAGAAACAGGCCTTCATGGAGGCGTACGCGGCGCTGAACCAGGATCTCGCCCGCTGTTTCGACGCCGCCCTTCCGGCGGATCACCCGGACGTCCAGGCAGCCGTCGGCCGGCACTACAAATGGATCTGCGAGAGTTGGACCCCCAACGCGGAATCCTATGTAGGCCTGGGACAGATGTATGTGGACGACCCCCGGTTCACCGCCAATTACGACAAGGTCCGGGTCGGCCTGGCACCCTATCTACTGGAAGGCATCAAGGTCTACGCGGCAGAAATGCTCAGTTAGGGCATTCCTCAAGAAAAGCACGACGGCGGCCCGTCTCCCTTGGAAACACAGGGGACGGGCCGCCGTCGTACTGGCTGCCAAGCAGCCCCGTTAAATGATCAGCGAGAGCACCATGATGAAGCCGAAGCCGACCACCGAGATGAGCGTCTCCATCACCGACCACGTCTTGAACGTCTGCCCGACCGTCAGGCCGAAGAGTTCCTTCACGAGCCAGAACCCTGCGTCGTTGACGTGGGACAGGAAGAGCGAGCCTGCACCGATGGCCAAGGCAAGGAGCGCGGCATGCGTCGGACTCAGGCTGCTTGCCAAAGGAGCCACGATGCCTGCAGCCGTCACGGTGGCAACTGTCGCCGAGCCCGTTGCCAGGCGAAGCGCCACAGCCACGAGGAAGCCCAGGACCAGCACGGACATGTTGGCGCCTTCGGCCCATTTCTTGACCGCGTCACCGACGCCGGCACCGATGAGGGTCTGCTTGAAACCGCCGCCTGCGCCCACGATCAGCAGGATCGCGGCAATGGGTCCGAGGCTGTTGCCGAGCTTGGTTGTGATCTTGCTTCCGTTGAAGCCGACGGCGTAGCCGAAGGTCACCATGGCGGCGAGCACAGCCAGGGTCATCGCCACGAGGGGCTGGCCAATGAAGTCAAGGACGGTGCGGATCATCGGGGCATGGGCGGCGTCGGGCCAGACAATGTCCGCAACGGCCTTCAGGAGCATGAGCACCACCGGGAAAATGATCGTCAGCAAAGTAACAAGGAAAGTCGGCTGGCGCTTGACGTCGCTGAGATCGACGGCGTGCTTGGTGTCGATACCGCCCGCCACCGCGGGAGCATCCACGGGAACCCAGCGCGCGGCCAATCGGGAAAACAACGGTCCACAAATGATCACCGTGGGGACGGCCACCAGGAGCCCGAGAGCCAGGGTGGTTCCCAGTTCAGCCTTCACCGCGCTGATGGCGATGAGTGGGCCGGGGTGGGGCGGGACAAGGCCGTGCAACACGGACAAACCGGCGAGCGCAGGAATGGCAATGCGCATGAGCTTCATCTGCGAGCGCTGGGTGACCAGGACGATCACCGGAAGGAGCAGGACGAGGCCAATCTCGAAGAACATCGGGAGGCCGATGATGACAGCAACCAAGGTGATCATCCAGACCACCTTGTTCCCGCTGGCTTTCTCCAGCAAGGTGTCCACCACGCGGTTTGCGCCGCCGGAGTCCGCGAGGAGCTTGCCCAGCATGGCGCCGAGGGCAATCAGGAGGCCGACCTCCTTAAGGACGCCGCCCACGCCGTCTTCGAAGTTGCTGACCACCTTGTCGAGGCCGACTCCCGATGCCAGGCCGACGAAGGCCGAACCCAGCACGAGGGACAAGAAGGGGTGGACCTTGAATTTGGCGATCAGCAGGACAATCAGCGCAATGCCGATCGCCGCGACCACGAGAAGTTGGGTATCGTGCCCGGTCCAGTTCACGCTGCGTCTCCAGTTGTGTGTGCCGGCTGAGCCGAAAGGCCGAGCCGTTCGATGATTTCGTCGGCTTCTTCAGCCGGAGAAGCCGAGACGCAAAGCGAGATGTGGTTCTCGTCCTCGGTCGGAGCTTCCAGTGCTTCGAACTGGGATTCCAGCAGAGAGGCAGGCATGAAGTGCCCGTGGCGCGAAGCCAGCCTGTCGGAAATCCTGTCCTTGCTCCCTTGGAGGAAAACGAACACGACGCCCTCGCCGCGCAGGACATCCCGGTACTGCTTCTTCAAGGCCGAGCACGTAATGATGCCCGGCTTTCCTGCTGCCGTACGTTCCTTGATCCAATCGGCAATGATGCCCAGCCAAGGCCAACGGTCCTCATCGCTGAGTGCGTGCCCCGCCTGCATCTTTGCCACGTTCGCTTCCGGGTGCAGGTCGTCGCCTTCGGCGAGGTCCCACCCCAGCCGGCCGGCCAATACGCCTGCCACTGTCGATTTACCGGAACCGGAGACGCCCATGATCACCAATACCGGCTGTTGTGCAGTCTTCGCCATCAAAGTCTGCCTCTCTCAATTAAATATGATTTAAACGAGACTAAGCATATGACACAGGTTACACATCAGCAATTTCAGAAACCGGCGATGGTTTGGGACCCGTTGACTTCCACCACATGGAACGCCTCGGCGCTGCGCCCGCCGGCCATTCCGGCGCGCGAGGCATTGTGCCGGAGCATGCCCCGGACACCCAGTTCCATGCCCTCCAGATCGGGGTGCTGGCTCGCGTGGATCCGGATCGCCGCCAGTTTCGCGTCGATGTGGTCGGTGACATCCACGAAATAGTTCTCACGGGATTCGGGACCGGCGAAGAGCCACAGCCATGGCAGTTTGAAGGCCTCGAGGCCGGCTTCCGCCAGCTCCGGGTAGGCGAAGGGGTTCTCCACCGCGGGGTACACCGCCCGCGTCACGATCTCTCCCACGGCGAGGTGGTCGGGATGGCTCTTCTGGATCCTGTCCCAATTGCGTTCCGGGTGCATGGCAAGGACCACGTCGGGGCGGATTTCGCGGATGAGCTTCACCACTTGCTTGATGACCCCATGCGTGGGTTCCAGGTAGCCATCGCGCTCATGGAGGTAGTGCACATCCGTCACGCCGACGAGGGCAGCGGCTTGTCTCTGTTCCTCTGCGCGCATGGAGATGATCTCTTCGCGGTGGGCAGGATCGAAGCCTCCGGCATCGCCGTCGGTCATGACGCAGTAGCTGACCTCGACGCCGGCAGCGGTCCAGGCAGCGATGGTGCCGGCCGCGCCGAAGTCAATGTCGTCCGGATGGGCGGTAAAACAAAGCACCCGCTCGACGCGCTCCGTGGAGGCGTCGAACGGGCTCTTTGCTGACGTGGCGTCAGAAGACAAGGGATCAGCCTTTCCGCTTTTTGATCTCTTCGGTGGCCTGCGGAACAACCTTGAAGAGGTCACCGATGATGCCGAAGTCCGCGATTTCGAAGATCGGCGATTCAGCATCCTTGTTGATCGCGACGATGACCTTGGAGGTCTGCATCCCGGCCTTCTGCTGGATCGCTCCGGAGATGCCCGCCGAAATGTAGAGCTGCGGGGACACGGTCTTGCCCGTCTGGCCAACCTGGTAGTCATGGCCGATCCAGCCTGCATCCGTGGCGGCGCGGGAAGCCCCGAGTGCGCCGCCCAGCGCGTCGGCCAGTTCTTCCAAAGGACCGAAGTCGCCGTCGACGCCGCGTCCGCCGGCAACAACGATCCGTGCTTCGGTGAGCTCGGGACGGCCGCTGACGGGCTTTTCTGCACGCCCGGTGACCCGTGCGGCATTCGCGGTGGCATCGGCCGGGACGTCGATAGTGACGGTTTCGGGCGTGCTTGCCGCGGCCGGGACCCCGACGTCGACGCTGTTCGGCTTGACTGTGAGCACCGCGACGGCAGTGCGCGCCTTGGCCGTGGTGGTGTACGAGCCTGCCAGGACCGACTTGTGGGCCGTGCCGTCGGCGTCGACGCCCACAACGTCGGTGATGACCCCGGCGTTGAGCTTCACCCCGAGACGGGCCGCGATCTCCTTGCCATCGGCGGTGTTCTCGAGCAGGACGGTCCCGGCCCCGGAGGCCGCAACGACTGCGGCAAGATATGCGGCTTTCGGCGCAACCAGGTAATCGTCCAGGTCCGTGGCGGACGGGCGGTAGAGAGCCGAGGCTCCTTGAGCACCCAGGGCGGCCGCGACGTCGTCGTGCAGTTCCCCGTTGACGGCCACCACAGTTTCCCCAAGGGAACGCGCGATCGTTAGGAGTTCCAGGCTGCTCTTCTTGAGCGCCGCGCCCGGGTTGTCAATGAATACAAGTGCTTTTGCCATGTGTCGGAATCCTCTTAGAGCAGCTTCTGGGCGGCCAGGAACTCAACCAGCTTGATGCCGGCGTCGCCTTCGTCGGTGATGATGGTGCCGGCAGTGCGCGGCGGCCGCGCCTCAGCGGTCTCGACGGCGGTCAGTGAACCCGCGGCGCCCACCTGCGCTGCATCGACGCCGATATCGGCCAGCGTGAGTGCGGTGATTTTCTTCTTCTTCGCTGCAAGGATGCCCTTGAAGTTGGGGTATCGCGGCTCGTTGATCTGGTCCGTCACGGACACCAGTGCGGGCAAGCTTGCCTCCACGGTGTCCGCGTGGGCGTCACCGTCACGGCGCGCTACGATGCGTTCGCCGTTGACCTCCAGGGAGGAAGCGAAAGTGACCTGCGGGAGTCCGAGCCGCTCAGCGAGCTGGGCCGGAACCAAGGACGTTTCGCCGTCGGTAGAGGCCATGCCCGTCAGGACGAGGTCCACGGGCGAATCGGCGCCGAGATACCGGATCGCCGCGGCGAGAGCCAGCGAGGTGGCGGCGGCATCGGAACCGGCCAACGCGTCATCGCTCAAATGCGCTCCCGAGGAGGCACCGATCTGCAAGGACTTCTTGACGGCGTTCACGGCACCGGCGGGACCCATGCTCAAGGCGATCACCTCGTTGCCGGCCTTGGCGCCTCCGCGCGCTTCGCTCAGCTGCAGCGCGGCTTCAAGCGCATATTCGTCCAGTTCGGACAGAATGCTCTCGTCGCGGTCCGTGGTGTTGCCTGGGCCGGTGAGGTGTCGGTCGAACTGCGCGTCCGGGACGTGCTTGACCAGAACAACAATCTTCAATGTATCTCCCACTGTGTTCGAGGCAGCCTTCCATACTCGGGGATGGCCCGCAACTAGGCGCATGGCCAAGAGTGCCCGGCGTACGGGCTCGTCCTAGCTAAGCATATTGCGGAACAAGTCGGACAACGGCGCCGCGTTAACTCCTGTTTCGTGGATGGCCCCGCCTACGGCGGCAAGCGCACACCAGGACGGCGGGCCGCACCGCTTGTGGTGCCGCCCGCCGTCGTCGACTGATTGTTGGTTTCCGTGCTGGAATCCGCTGCTACAGCGCAGCTGTTACGGTGCAGCATCCAGTGTCACGTCGAGCTCCTGGGACTGGCCGCTGCGCTGGACGGTCACCTTGACCGTTGCGCCTGCCGGCTGCTCCCGGACGGCCGCAGTGAGCTGCTCTGGATCGGTGATGTCTATACCGGCGAACTTTGTCACGACGTCGCCCACCTTGAGTCCGGCCTTCTCAGCTGCCGAGCCCTTGGTAACAGCCGCAACCTGCGCGCCGACCGAGAACCCGGAGCTGCTGCCTGTTGCCGACTTAGGCTGCACGCTCACGCCGAACTGACCGTGGGTGGCTTTGCCGTTCTTGATGAGTTCCTGCGCAATACGCTTCGCGTTGTTGATCGGGATGCTGAAGCCCACACCAATGTTGCCGCTGGACGAAGACGAAGAACTGCTGCTGCCGGCAGAAGCGATCGCCACGTTGACGCCGATGATCTCACCCTTGGTGTTGACGAGCGCTCCACCGGAGTTGCCCGGGTTGATCGGCGCGTCGGTCTGGATCACGTTGAGCGAAACGGTGCCCTGGCCCGCACTGCTCTGGCTCTGGCCACCGCCTGGAGGGGCGAATTGGAATCCGCCCTGGCCGCCGTTTTGCGAATTGTCCGAGCCACCGTTGGGAACAGCCGAGGACGCCACGCTGATGGTGCGGTTGAGCGTGGACACGATGCCGTCGGTGACCGTGCCGGGCAGGCCGAGCGGAGCGCCGATGGCGATGGCGTTGTCTCCGACGTTGATCTTGCTGGAATCACCCAGGGTAGCCGGCACAAGGCCGGAGGCGTTGTCCACCTTGATGATGGCGAGGTCCGAAAGCGGGTCCGTACCCACTACCGTCGCCTTCAGCACGCGTCCATCGCTCAGCCGCACTTCAATGGCGGCGTTGGCGCTGGCGCCGTCAAGGGTCACCACGTGGGTGTTCGTCAGGATATGGCCCTGGTCGTCGAGGATGATGCCCGAACCGGTGCCGCCCGTGCTTCCGCTCGAAGCCATGATGGTCACGACGCTCGGTGAAGCCTTGGCCGCCGCTGCGGTGATGGCGTTGACGTTGTCCGTGTTGTTGACTATCACGGTTCCCGTCTGGCCGCTAGTGGCCGCCGCCGGCGTCCGGCTGCTTAGCAATTGATCACTGGCGGCCACCACGCCTCCGCCCACGAGACCGGCTGCCAGGATGCAGGCCACCAAGGTCCCGACGCCGAAGACCGGCTTCCGTTTCGGGCTAGCCGCCGGACCGCCGGGGTGGACCGGGAACTGCTGCGTGGGATAGTGCTGCGCTGGGTTCGGTCCGCCATAGAAAGGCTGGTGCTGCGGGTACGGGTGCTGCGGTCCCGCGCTGTGCTGTGGCGCTTCGTGTTGGGGCGCTCCGTGTTGGAGCGCTCCGTTCTGAGCCTGGATCTGCTCGGTGGCGTTTTCGGCCGGCCCCTGGGCCCAGGGTGCCGGAGCTACCGGAGTCTGCGCTGTGTGTTCGGGCTGCGCGGGGTATTCGGGCTGCGCGGGGTATTCGGGCTTCGCAGTGAAATCCTGACCCGGCTGGTATGCCGGCAGCGGGGCCGTAGGCTGGGAATTGGCTTGCTTGTCCGCCTCCGCCTGGCCGGCGCCCTCAGGACCATGGTTCTCGGGGCCATTGTTCTCAGGCGCGGCGCCCTGTGCTGGGTTCTCCGTCATGGGACTTCCTTTCTTCCTCGTCCCCTTAACTATCGTCGCTCTTGCTGGATCAAGAGTCGACGTTCGCTGGGAGCTTGCTGAACGCCGTCATCGGAATGGCCCTGTGCACTCGAATGGCGCCGACTAGCCCCTCAACGTTGGAGAAGGAAGGATCTCTCCCCGTTTCGCTGGCGGCATATTTGCCGCTGTGGACGCTCCAAAAGGTGCACCATAGTATCAAGTGGAATTGCCACAGCGACCTGCCGCTTGACAACCATGCGTGGGGGCGCTGACGCATTCTGTTTCGATTGCTCCGGCCCGGACCAATCGCAGACGTGCTGAAGGGTTGCACATGCGGTCAATGTTGAAACGTGTACTCGCCATCATCGGCCTGGCTGGAATGCTGGTCCTCCCGGCAACCGCAGCCTGGGCAGAGGGTCCAGTGACAATCCCCTCCGGCCAGAACATCGTGGACAACGCGAATGTTCTGGGCAACCGCAAGGGCGAGGTCCAGGACGCCATCCAGAAGCTCCTGAAGGACCACAAATACAACTTGTACGTGGTCACTGTGAATTCCTTCGACAACCCCTCATCGCCCGCAGACTGGGCCGCGGCAGTGGCCACCAAGAAGGGTATGGGCAAGTCTGACGTCATTCTGGCCATCTCCACGGCCGGTCAGTACTATTTCGCACCCAACTCTGCAAGTGCGATCTATTCCAAGAGGTCAACCATTTCGTCCAATGCCATCGCGGCCAACCTGGGCGCAGGCAAGCGGGACTTTGCCCAGGCAGCCATCGACACCGCAGCCGCCGTCGGCGACGCCGCCGGTGGGGGCAGCGGCACGGTTCCGAGCGGCAACTCGGGTGCAGCCGTATTGATCGGCGCGGGTGTTGTTGCGGCGGGCGGTGTGGGCACGTACTTGTACTTCCGTAACCGCCGCAAGAAGGGCCAGGCATCCGGAACGAGCTACGGCCCGCAAGGAGAACAGCTCGATCCCCTGGCCTCCTTGAGCATCCCGGACTTGCGGCGAAAAGCCGGCTCCCTGCTCATCGAAGCGGATGACACCATCAAATCCAGCGAACAGGAACTCGGCTTCGCCCAGGCGCAATATGGCGATGCCGCCGTCGGGAACTTCACCAAGGCATTGCTGGAAGCCAAGAACCACATGACCGAATCCTTCAAGCTGCAGCAACAGCTCGATGACCACATCCCGGACACCGAAGAGCAGCAGCGCAGTTGGCTCGGCGAAATCATCCGACGCTCGGAGGCTGCCCTCGAGTCGTTGCGCGAACAGAAGGCCGATTTCGACTCCCTGCGCGAACTCGAGAAGAACGCGCCGCAGGCTTTGGCCACTGTTGCCGCAGGCGCCAACGAAGCCGAGGCAAAAATCAGCAGCGCGGAGGAATCGCTCAACGGACTGCGCGAGAAGTACGCAGACAGCGCACTTGGCCACGTGAGCGACAACATCACCCAGGCCAAGGACCGGCTCGCCTTCGTCCACAACGCGACAACAACGGCGCAGGAAAAGCTCGCCGCCGGTGAGAGCAGCCTTGCCGCAGTAGCAGTCCGCGCTGCGGAAGAGGGCCTGCACCAAACCAACGTGCTGATCGACGCGATCTCCAAGGTAGCGGGCAGCCTCGACGAAGCCCGGAACTCGCTGGAGGGCGCCGTCGTGGAGACCAGCCAGGACCTGGCACAGGCCAAAGCGATGATCCAGTCCGGCGAACACCCTGAACTGGCTGGCCCGGTTGCCGGTGTCGAAGCCGCACTGGCGCAGGTCAAAATCGAAATCCAGGGCGGAAAAATCGACCCCATCGCCACTCTGGACCGCGTGGAGAAGGCCCATCAGGCCTTGGACCAGTCCCTCTCAGGCATCCGCGACCAGCAGGAACAGGCAAGGCGTGCACAGGCCGCGCTCCAGCAGACCATCATGGCTGCCCAGTCCCAGATCAGCGCCACCTCGGACTACATCGCGGCGCGACGCGGCGGCGTGGGCACCGAGGCCCGTACCCGCCTGGCCGAAGCCCAACGGAATCTCGACTACGCCCTGTCCATTTCCCACAACGACCCGGTCACCGCACTGACGTACGCCCAGCAGGCCCAGTCGCTCGCTGCACAAGCCGCGCAACTGGCCCAGTCCGACGTCGATCAGTTCGGCGGCTTCGCCAACCAAGGCTACGGCCGCGGCGGCATGTTCGGCGGAGGCGGCAACGGTGGTGGCCTCGGCGGAGCGATCCTCGGCGGCATCCTCATCAACTCCATCCTCCACGGCGGCGGAGGCGGCTGGGGCGGTGGAAACAACGACGGCGGAGGCGGAGGCTTCTTCGGCGGCGACGGCGGTGGGGGCGGAGGCTTCTTCGGCGGCGACGGCGGAGGTGGAGGCGACTTCGGCGGCGGCGGAGGCGACTTCGGCGGCGGCGACTCCGGCAGCTTCTAGCTCCCAAAGACTAGGTGGGGGGCCGGTCCCCCACGTAGAGCGGTACAAAAACTGATCACTGGATTCAGTGGGCACCACTGAGCAGGACGAAAGGCAACACCATGGTTAAGCAGTCCATTTTCGGGCGGATCGCACAGCTCGCCAAGGCGAATATCAATGCCTTGCTTGACCAGGCTGAGGACCCGCAGAAGATGCTGGACCAGATGGTCCGCGACTACTCGAACAACATCGCCGAGGCCGAGTCCGCGGTGGCGCAGACCATCGGCAACCTCCGCATGCTGCAGGCCGACTACAACGAGGACATCAAGAACGCCCAGGACTGGGGCAACAAGGCCCTCGCAGCCTCGCGTAAGGCGGACGAGTACCGCGCGGCCGGCAACGCCGCCGACGCCGTGAAGTTCGACAACCTTGCCAAGGTGGCCATCCAGCGCCAGATGTCGGCCGAGAACGAGGCCAAGGCCGCCGAGCCCAACATCTCGTCCCAGTCGGAGGTCGTGGACAAGCTCAAGAGCGGTCTCGACCAGATGAAGGGCAAGCTCAACGAGCTCACCAGCAAGCGCAATGAACTGATTGCCCGCTCCAAGACGGTTGCTGCCCAGACCCAGGTACACGACGCCCTCAAGAGCATCGACATCATGGACCCCACCAGCGAGGTGGGCCGCTTCGAAGAGAAGATCCGCCGCGAAGAGGCCAAAGTCCTGGGCCAGCAGGAACTTGCGGCCTCCAGCCTGGACGCACAGTTCAACCAGCTTGAGGACCTCGGAGAGCAGACGGAAATCGAGGCCCGCCTGGCGGCGTTGAAGTCGGGCGGTTCGAAGGCTGCGATCGGAGCCGGCGCCACCGCTCCGGCAGATGACACAGTGGACGAAGCCGACTTCGACAAGCTCTAGTCCCACCAAACGAAGCGCCGGACCTCGCGGGGTCCGGCCCTTCGTGCTTGCTGCGTGCTTATGCCCCTACAGCGAGCCGTCCAACGATGAGTCTCATGATTTCGTTGCTGCCTTCCAGGATCTGGTGGACGCGCAGGTCCCTGGCAATCTTCTCGAGGCCGTATTCCGACAGGTATCCGTAACCGCCGTGCAGTTGGATGGCCTTGTTTGCGACATTGAACCCGGCGTCCGTGGCGACGCGCTTCGCCATTGCGCACAACCTCACGGTGTCCGGGGCGCCGCGGTCCAAGGCGTCTGCGGCACGGAGGATCAAGGTCCTGGCGGTTTCGAGTTCAGTATCCATGTCGGCGATGTCAAACAGCA
Source organism: Arthrobacter sp. KNU-44 (assembly GCF_051843155.1). Classification (NCBI taxonomy): domain Bacteria; kingdom Bacillati; phylum Actinomycetota; class Actinomycetes; order Micrococcales; family Micrococcaceae; genus Arthrobacter; species Arthrobacter sp. KNU-44. The sequence continues at coordinate 3,564,012 of NZ_JBPXNG010000002.1, read as the reverse complement.
GGGACTGCTGGTTGATGAGCGGGCCACCGAAAGCCGAGCGTGACTTGAGGTAGGCGATGGACTTCTCCAGGGCCGCCTGGCCGCCTCCCAGGGAACAAGCGCCCATATTGACCCGGCCTCCGTTGAGGCCCTTCATCGCGATGCCGAATCCGCTGCCTTCCTCGCCAAGCCGGTTCGCTACCGGAACCCGCACGTCCTCGAAGATGACCTGACGGGTGGGCTGGGCATTCCATCCCATTTTCTTTTCATTCGGGCCGAAGGACAGGCCCGGCGCGTCCGAGGGCACAACGATCGCGGTGATGCCCTGGCTCCCCGTGTCGGCAGTCCGTGCCATGACCACATAGACGCTGGAAACTCCTGCGCCCGAAATGAACTGTTTGGTGCCGTTAAGAACGTAACTGTCGCCGTCGAGCACTGCTTTGGTGCTCAGGGCAGCGGCGTCCGAGCCTGCTCCAGGCTCCGTGAGGCAATAGCTGCCCAGTGCTTCCATGGACGCAAGCTGCGGCACCCATTGGGCCCGCTGCTCATCGTTGCCGAAAGCATCGATCATCCACACCACCATGTTGTGGATCGAGATATAGGCCGCGATGGTGGGGTCCGCCTTGGAAAGCTCCTCAAAGATCAGCGCAGCATCCGTGCGGGAAAGCCCCGAGCCGCCGAACTCTTCCCGGACATAGATGCCTCCCATGCCGAGGGTGCCCGCTTCGCGCAGGACATCCACAGGGAAATGCTTGGTCTCGTCCCATTCCGCGGCGTGCGGCGCAATGGCCGTTGTGGCGAAGTCGCGCACCATCTCCACCACCGCTTGCTGGTCCTCTGTGAGCTCAAACATTGGCACTCCTTTGCAGTTCTTCCCAGTTCTCCGGGTTGTCCGGTATTTCTGGCTATTCGGTGCGTTTACTTGCTGACTTTGCCCATCAGCGAAGCGACAGGGCGAAGGAACAGCGGCCTCGCGAGGAACCACGCGCCCACAATCACCAGGAGGGATACGGCGAAAATGCCGAAACCAACCCAGTTGATATCGTCGCTGCCGCCATACATGTGGTTCAGGTTGCGCAGCGCCCCGGTGGCAAGGACCAGGGTGACATGCACGATGGTGAAGAGCACGAAGTACACCATCACCGGGAAATGCACCGCCCGGGCCAGTTCGATGGGATAGATCTTGTTCACCGTGCCGGCCTTCTTCGGCCATGCAGAGGACGTCCGTAGGCCGGTGATGATGGCAAGCGGGGCGGCGATGAATACCGTGACGAAGTAGGTCAGCAATTGAAGGGCGTTGTAGTTCACCCAGCCGTCCTCAGTGGGCCAGTTCAACGATGCGTACTGTAGGGCGGCGGAGAGGGCGTTCGGGAATACATCCCAGCTGGTGGGGATGATCCGCATCCATTGCCCGGTGGCAAAGATCACGATGATGAAGACGATGCCGTTCAACACCCATAGGGCATCCAGGGTCAGGTGGAACCACAGGTCCAGGCTGATCTTGGTTGGCGCGTTCCTGGTCCGGATGAATCCTTTGTTGTTTCGGGTCCATTGGGCCGGAGGCCTCTTGGCTGTGCGGACCTGCCAACCGGATCGAACGATGAGCACCATGAAGAAGACGTTCAGGAAGTGCTGCCATCCGAGCCATGCGGGGAAACCCACAGGAGCGTTCGCCGGGAGGCTGGACGCGCCTGGGAACTCGTGCAAGAACGACTGCACACCCGACAGGCCCGTCAACCATTTGGCAAACAAGACGATGAGCAAAAGTACGAGCAGCACGCCTGGAACCACCCAGAGGGGTTGGGACCATTTGCTTTTGGCTGCTGTCGACTTTTTGGCGGGGGTGGACATCTTCTCAGGCACCTCTCGGAAGAACTTTGCAATCAGGGACGCATCAAGCTAACAGGCTTTGGACCGAAGCGGCCAACGCCTGTTACGCCGTCAGTTTGAACGGGCCTTGACGGCCTCGATGAGTTTCGGAACGACCGTGAAAATATCGCCCACGATTCCGAAGTCGGCCACCTCGAAAATGGGCGCGTCCTCGTCTTTGTTGATGGCCACAATGGTCTTGGCGGTCTGCATGCCTGCGCGGTGCTGGATGGCTCCGGAGATTCCCAATGCGATGTACAGCTGCGGGGACACGCTCACACCGGTTTGGCCCACCTGGGCCGTCTGGGCGATGTACCCGGCGTCGACGGCTGCGCGTGACGCACCGATCGCCGCGCCCAAGGTGTCGGCGAGTTGTTCCACCAGCACGAAGTTCTCGGACGAGCCCAAACCCCGTCCCCCGGAAACCACCGTCGACGCAGTCCGAAGCTCGGGCCGGGCCGAGACGGCGGCATCGTCGTTGAACCGGTCAATGATGGCGGCGCCTTCTGTTCCGGCATCGAGGGACACCGTCTGCAGGTCTGCCGTGGCTGCCGGAGCCTGGCCTTCGATCGCCCCCTGCCGGATGGTGAGGATGGGCAGCCCGCCTTCCACCACGGACTCGACGGTGTAGGCCCCGCCAAACACCGAATGCTGTGCAACAACGGTTCCGTTGTCGCTGCGCACCTGCACGACGTCGGCGAGCACGCTCCCGCCGACCCGCACCGCAAGCCGGGCGGCAGCTTCGCGGCCGTCCACCGAATTCGCGGTGAGGACGGCAGCCGGTCCGTAGGCATCGACGGCCCCGCTCAGGGCATCCACGGCGGGTGCCACCAGAACAGTGCCGGCGGCAGCTGTAACAGCCGAGTAGATCCTGGCCGCGCCGAGTCCACCCAGGCGCGCAACGTCGTCGTCCGCCAGCGGTGCCGAGGACACGACGACGGCGACTGGCGAGCCCAGCGTGGCTGCGGCAGCCAGCAGCCCGCGGGCGGATGCGGCAATCCCGCCGCGGTGGGAAATTTCAATGAGCACCAAGACGTTCGACATTTCTTTTCCTCCTCAGACCAGGCGGTTCGCAACGAGGAACTCGGCGAGCTCGTCGGCCGCGGTCCCGTCATCGATGAGTTTTCGTCCGGCCGCACGCGGCGGCCGCTCAACGGTGGAGACCACTACGGTGCGGCTGGCGCCCGTCGGGACGCCAAGCTCGGCGGCGGACAACGTGGTGACGGGTTTGCGCTTCGCCGTCAAGATGCCCTTGAAGTTGGGAAACCGGGCCTCCGGGAAACGCTCGGTCACAGTGATGATGGCGGGCAGTCCGGCACGGACATTGAGGGTTCCGTCCTCGCCCTGGCGAACGCCGCTCACGCCGTCGTCGGCGATTTCCGCGGAGATCAATGAACCCAACAGTGGCAACTGGAGATGTTCGGCAACCATGGCGGGCACGACGCCGGCGCGGCCATCCGTCGATTCGTTGCCGGCCATCACCACGTCGAACCCGGTAGACCTCAGTGCAGCCGCGAGCGTTGCGGCCGTTCGCCCGGTGTCGGCGCCCGCCAGGGAATCATCCACAATGTGAACCCCTGAATCGGCGCCCATAGAGAGGGCCTTGCGCAAGGACTGGGTGGCGTCATCAGGACCCATGGTCATTGCCACTACTTCGGTGCCTTTGTTGGCATCCTTGATGCGCAACGCGGCTTCGAGGGCGCGCTCGTTGATTTCATCGACCACGGAGTCGGCAGCCTCCCGGTCGAGCTGGCCCGTTGCCAGGTCGAGCTTCCGTTCCTCGGCCGTATCCGGCACTTGTTTGACGAGCACGACGATCTTCATTCAACAGCTCCCTCGATGCAAATGGCTGACGCTTGGAATCGAGAATACTAGGAACTCCTAGTATTTACCATGGAGCGAAGGAAGGAATGATTGGAACTCCTATCGATTCTGCCTGGATTTTTCGCGCCGGGCATGGGGATTCGGTCCGGCGGCAGCTTGCAGGCCTTCTTTCGAAGCGATCGATCTAGCCCTGGCGAAGGCCGAGGGTGTTCCCGTCGGGATCACGGAACCATGCGCCACGGGCGGGGCCGAGCTGGGCAATGTGCCCTGTTGTGGCAAGGGGACCCTCTGTGTAGTCGAGGAACTCCACGCCCTTGGCGGCCAAGTCGCCGACGACAGCCTCGATGTCGTCCACTTCGAAGTGGGCAAGGGTGTGCTCTGTAGCGGTAGGCGGACGCTTGAAGACTGAGATCTCGCTGACGGATCCGCAACGGTACCGGACGCCGACCGGAGTTTCCCAGAGGAAGGTCAACCCCAGGATGCCGCCGTAGAATTCCTTCGCGCGCTCCAGATCCGTGACCGGAATTGTCGCCACGACCATCGTTGCACTGATCATCTAGGACCTCCTCAGGGCGGCCCGTTCCGTCGGGATGAACGGGCCGTTCGGCCCAGTGTCTTCCTCCAGGAGCTGGACTGTCAACGAGGATCGGGAGCTTCAGCGTTGCTGCGCCGCACGGCCATCACCACGCTGACAAGTACCGACATCGCTATGACCACGACGATTCCGGCGAAGTTGGGCTTGAATTCCAAGACCAGTGCCCCGTTTTCGGTTCCGGCGGTCGCGGTGAAAAGACCCGGCAGGGTCGCCGGGGAGTCTGTCGAAATGGCGATCACGCTCGTTGCCACGCACAGAATGAACGCCAGAGCCAATCCACCGACCACGCCGTCCAGGGCAGCGCCAACTATTCTCGACGTCTTTTTCATTGGGGTCCCTCCTCGAGCCGGCCAACGCGCGCTGCGGGGGAAATCCAGTGATGAAGCTTTGTCCCCCCGCCCAAGAAACTAGCCCGATATTTCGCCTCTCAGGGGTCGAAGTGGTCAAAATCCGTACAGATTTGCCAAAAATCAGTGTGTTTTTGGGCAATCTCAGTGTGGATCTCGGCGCTTCTACGTGTGGAAAAACGATTCAGCCGGATCGGCCCGCATAGCCGACCAAGACCGCGTCCAGGACGTCATTGGGGCAGTGGGAGCGGATGTCTCCACTGCGCCTACTTCACGATCGACAAGGCTGCAAATAGCGGATCAAACGAAGCCACCGTCGGATTCTGCTGGATCATTCTCTTTGCCAACGTTGCCGGTCTCGTGATTCCGCGGGCCCGGAATTTGTCTATTCGAATGATTGAGCAGAATCCGACATCCCAGCGGAGGCGATCCCGGGACGGACATGACCAAGCCCAGGGCCGAGCGCTACAGCAAAAGCTGGGCGACACGCCAAATCCACGTCGACACCCGTAGTCAGGTGTCGATAGGGATCTAGCGCATCCCCGGGTAATTTGCGCGTCGACAGGTCGCCCATAACCCTCGACAAGGGGGGGTTATAGGGGGTTAAACGAAAGAGTCCGCCCAGACGGGCGGACTCTTTCGTTTATTTGGTTGCGGGGACAGGATTTGAACCTGTGACCTCTGGGTTATGAGCCCAGCGAGCTACCGAACTGCTCCACCCCGCGTCGCAGAATCAACTCTACCGCACATTCAGGGGCGCCCCTGACCATTCAGGTGTGCGCTGCGGCACGATGGGGAACTCAGGATCCAAAGGGAGCCTTCGGGCCGGCGCAACAGCACCTCAGAGGCGGGCCTGTTCTCGCCGGGACCCGGCGCCGTCCTGAACTTCTTTGATTTGGGAAAGCGCTTGCGACACGGCGAGTCGCGTTATTTTGGGTGTCGAGACGGCTCAAAGAAGGTCAGGGCGGAGCGAACACGGCCGCACCGGGCACACGTCTAACCCTTGCCCGCTCCCCCACCCGCAAATCGGTGGCAAAATCGAGTAGGTGGGTCGGGTTTCCTGACCCACCTCTCACACCACCGTACGTGCGGGCCTCGCATACGGAGGTTCGCTAGGCCGTTTGAAAGCGATCCCCTGCAGGGCGTAAGTGGATGAGGCCTTGACCTTCCCAGTACTCAGTTGGGCGGGCCCTGTGGAGGATGGGTGATTTCGCGATCCGCCAGCAGGCTCGACTGCTGTTGCCCCATTGATAGGCCAGATCCGGCCTGGTCCCAAGGCTCAAGGCAGTTCTGGTTCGAGCGCTGCGTGTAGCCATCGCGCGGGGATGCCAGCACTGGCGACCTCTTCACGGGGCTGCTTGAAGCGAATCAGGCAGTAACTACAATGGCACACGATGCCGGAATCGCTCCGGCAAACGTCGCCAAACTTGCCTAGGCGCACGACACCCACCTCATCGGCTAATCCGCGAGGACGCGTGCCGTAAAGCGGCTCATCGCATTTGAGGGTGTAGCAGGGGTGGGCGCGTCGGTGGCCGGATAGAGGTCGAGGTCTTCCGATGATGGAAGTTCCTACACTGCCCATCCGGAAGACCTCGACGTGTCCCACGCTACCTTCCTGCCTCCTGACCTGACTACGTTCTGCCGGCTCGATGAGCTTGGGCTCGAAGCTGCCGGGCAGCGTCTCGCCCCTGGCCGGGCGGTGTTGGAATGCCGTGCCGTTGATCCGGACGACTGGTGCCGTTCGTGTGGGGGCCAGGGCATCGCCCGCGGCACGGTCACACGGCCGCTCGCGCACGAACCATTGGGATGGCGGCCGACGACGCTGCTGGTGCGGGTCCGCCGCTACAAGTGCACCGGGTGCGGTCGGGTGTGGCGGCAGGACATCTCCAAAGCCGCGCAGCCGAGGGCGAAGATCTCCCGTCGCGGGCTGCGCTGGGTGCTGGAGGGCATCGTGTGCCAGCACCTCACCGTCGCCCGCGTCGCGGAAGGCCTGGGCGTGTCCTGGCATACGGCGAACAGCGCGATCCTTGCCGAGGGCAAGCGGGTGTTGATCGAGGACCCGGCCCGGTTCAACGGGGTGGCCGTGATCGGCGTCGATGAGCATGTCTGGCGGCACACCCGGCGCGGGGACAAGTACGTCACCGTGATTATCGACCTCACCCCGGTCCGTGACAGGACCGGGCCGGCACGGTTGCTGGACATGGTCGAGGGCCGCTCGAAACAGGTCTTCAAGGCCTGGCTTGCCGAGCGGCCGAAAGCGTGGCGGGACGGGATCGAGGTCGTTGCGATGGACGGGTTCACCGGGTTCAAGACCGCAGCCGCCGAGGAGCTCCCGGACGCGGTCGAGGTCATGGACCCGTTTCATGTCGTCCGGCTTGCCGGCGATGCCCTGGACAGGTGCCGCCAGCGTGTCCAGCAGCAGACCATTGGTCACCGTGGACGGTCCGGGGATCCGCTCTACGCCGCCCGCCCGGACCCTGCACACCGGGCACGATCTGCTCACCGAGAAGCAGAAGGACAGGTTGGAGGCCCTGTTCGCCGCGGACAACCATGCCGAAGTCGAAGCGACCTGGGGCATCTACCAGCGCGTCATCGCCGCGTACCGCGAACCTGACGGCACCCGAGGCAAAGAGCTCATGCAAGCACTGATCGGCGCGATCAGTGCCGGCGTTCCCGCTGCGCTGACCGAGGTCATTACGCTGGGCCGGACGCTGAAACGCCGCGCAGGGGACGTGCTCGCGTACTTCGACCGGCCCGGCACCAGCAACGGCCCCACGGAAGCACTCAATGGCAGGCTCGAACACCTCCGCGGCTCCGCCCTCGGCTTCCGGAACCTTGCCAACTACATCGCCCGATCACTCCTCGAGACCGGCGGATTCAGACCCCGGCTACACCCTCAAATGCGATGAGCCGTTAAACGAAGGCACCGTCGGATTCTGCTGGATCATTCTCTTCGCCTAAGTTGCCGGTCCCGGGATTCCGCGGGCCCGCAATTTGTCCGTTCGAATCCGACATCCGAGCGAAGACGACCCCGGGCCGGACATGACGCGCCCGGGATTTACACACGTTTTGTCCTATAACCCCGACAAGGCCGCAAAATAGGGGGTTAAACGAAAGAGTCCGCCCTGACGGGCGGACTCTTTCGTTTATTTGGTTGCGGGGACAGGATTTGAACCTGTGACCTCTGGGTTATGAGCCCAGCGAGCTACCGAACTGCTCCACCCCGCGTCGCAAGAACTACTTTACCTGCAGGTGAATGTCAGGCCAAATCGAAACGACGTGACCTCCGTCTCCCCTGCCCCGCGGCCACCCATTCGGGCCGCCAGATCAAAAGGAAGACCGGGCCAGCCCTGGTCAGGGCTGGCCCGGTCGTGCAAAACCCCCAGCTAAGCCGGAATCGGCCAGCCAGAGTCAGCTATTTGCTTGGCGAAGGCGACGGCGAGGCTGACGGGCTCGCCGAGGGGCTGGCACTTGCCGACGGAGCCGGGGTGACACCAAGCCGGGACTCGGCGTCGAGCGCTTTCTGTATTGCCGCGGACAGGAGGCTCTGCTGGGCACCGTACCCCGCGAAGTCGCCCTTGGCCAGCGCAGCCTGGCCATCCTGGATGGCCTTGTTGGCCTGGTCCAGCGCAGCCTTCAGCTGGGCCTGTGCATCTGCAGAGGCCGGTGGCGTAGTAGTCCCCGGCGGAGTGGGGGTCTGGCCGTTATTTGCCGAGTCTCCCGCCGAGGCCCCCGAGTCGCCCCCGAAGAGGATCTTCAACGCACCATCAAGCGTGGGCGCAAAGCCCACCTTGTCGCCAAAGGCCACGAGCACGCGCTGAAGCGTCGGATAAGACGTCTCACCAGTCGACTTCAGATAGACCGGTTGGACATAGAGCAGGCCTCCGCCCACCGGCAAGGTCAAAAGGTTGCCATTGAGCACATCGGATGCTCCCTGCCTGAGCAGGTTGAGTTCCCGCGACACTTCAGGATCGGAGTTGAACTTGTTCTGGGCCTGGCCGGGTCCTGGAACCTGGGTATCCGTTGGCAATTGGAGTAATCGCAACTGGCCGTACGTGTCCGCCTTCACCCCCTTCTGGCTACCGGCGTCGGAATCGGCTGCGAGGAACCCGTACAGGATGTTCCGGGCAGCGCCGTTGACCACCTGTGGAATGAAGGAAGACGTCAGCTGGAAGGCCGGCTTGGTCTGGTCGGGCATCTGCAGGGACATGTAGAACGGAGGCTGCCGGACGGGATCCGTGACCGTAGGGTCGTTCGGAACGCTCCACGCGTCGTTGTTCTGGTAGAAGTTGTCCGCATTGGTCACGTGGTAACGCCCAAGCAACTCACGCTGGACCTTGAACAGGTCCTCCGGGTAGCGGACGTGGCTCATGAGCTGTCCCGACATCTCCGAGTACGGCTTGACCGTGGTCGGGAAAATCTTCTCCCACGCCTTGAGGATGGGGTCCTGGTCATCCCAGGCGTACAGCGTGACCGAGCCGTCATAGGCGTCAACAGTGGCCTTGACCGAGTTCCTGATGTAGTTGACCGCGCTGTTCGGCAGGGCCGCCGTGCGCCCGGAGGTCGTTTGCGAATCGGCCGTAGCGTTTCCCAGTTGCTGCTGCTGGGAGTAGGGGAAGTACTGGCTGGTGGTGTAACCGTCCACGATCCACTTCACCCGGCCGTCTACCACTGCGGGATAGGCGCTTCCGTCCACCGTCAGGTAGGGAGCAACCTTTTGCACCCGCTCACGCGGAGTGCGGTCGTAAAGGATCTGGGACTTCTCGTTGACGCCGTCGGACAGAAGCAGGTCCGAGGACTGGAACTTGATCGAGTACAAGAGGCGGTTGAACCAGTTGCCCACGTTGGGGCCGCCGTTGCCGGTAAAGGTGTACTGCGTTTCGGTGGAAGTGTCCTTGCCGGCGGGACGGTCCTGCTCGCGGTGCGCGGCGCCGTCCGGGGCGCCGACCACCGAGTAGTCCGGTGAATCTTCACCGAAGTAGATGCGGGGTTGGTAGCTCGCATCGCTGCCAAGGGTACCCATGGATGGAATTCCGGACAGCAGGAAGTCCGGCTTGCCATCAACCGTGAAGGTATTGCCCTTGGCGGCCACGACGCCGTAACCGTGGGTGTAGACGATATGCCGGTTGACCCAGGTCTGCTGGCTGGCGTTCAGGCCGTCCTGGTTCAACTCACGGACAGCGATCACGGTGTCCTGGGTCTTGCCGTTCACTGTGTAACGGTCGACGTTCAGAGCCTTGGGGAACTGGTAATACGGACGGTACTGCTCCAGTTGGGAGAACGCCGAGGAAACCAGGTTCGGGTCCAGCAGCCGGATGTTGGCGGCAGTCTGCGCATCCTTGGCAAGCGCCCCGGTCTTGGCGTCCGTGGTGGCGTTGTAGGGAGAAACCTTGATCTTGTCCAAACCGTAGGCGGACCGGGTCATGGCAATGTTGCGGTCAATGTACTTGTTTTCCAGCGTCTGCTCCGAGGGGCGGACTTGGAACTGCTGAATGACCCAGGGATAGACACCGCCCGCAAGGATGGACGTGATGATCAGCATGGCCGTGCCGATCACGGGCAAGCGCCAACGGCCAATCACGGCGGCCACAATGAAGAGGATGGCCACCAGACCTGCGGCAACGGCCAGGATGGTCTTCGTCGGGATCACGGCGTTGACGTCCGTGTAGAGGGCACCTGCCCAGTGGCCCCCGTTGTTCTGGACGGTGCTGTAGACGTCAAGCCAGAAGTTGGCACCGAGCAGCAGCAGGAAAACGGCCCCGGTCACGGCCAAGTGGATTTGGGCGGCACGGCTGGTGAAGATGCCGCGTTCCATGAGCCGGATGCTGCCATAGAGGTAGTGGGTGAGGATTCCCGCGATTCCGGCAATCACCACAACGCTCATGAGGAAACCCGTGACAAAGCCAAGGAACGGCAAAGTCATGAGATAGAAGCTGATGTCCAGGCCAAACTGGGGATCGGTCTGGCCGAAGGGTACCTGGTTGAAGAACAAAAGCACCGATTGCCACTGGCTCGCGGCCGCGCTGCCTGCAAAGAGGCCGAACAGCACGGGGATGCCGATCATGACCACGCGTCGCACGGGTTCGAGTTGGGCCTGGTACCGGTTCAGATTGTCCCTGACCTCGGAGTCCGGAGCGTAAACGGGCCGTGCGTGGTACGCGACGCGGATTGCATAGAAGACCGGCACGAACATCAGGACGAAGCCCGCGAGGAAGATCAGGATCCGGGCCAGGTTCTCCCTGAAATACACTTCGAAGAAGCCCAACTGCTGATACCAGAGGACGTCTGTCCACACATTGGCGAAGAAAATGAATCCCACCACGGCGACGGCGACGATGATCAGAGTTGGAGTGAGTGCACCCCGTCTCCGCTGCGGTCTTCCGGGCGGGCTGGTGCTGGCTGGACGGGACAAACTCGATACCTCATCGCTGGTCGTCAGTAAACGGTCATCAGTGCGTGTGTTCGTCGGCCCCGGTGCCGGGTGCTAATGGCGGAGGCCGTCATTAGTGCCACGAGTGGCAGTGGAGCTAAGTTCCATCATCAGTCTAGTTGTTGGAGCATGTCGGGAGGCGGGACACATTCTGGCCCGAGGCGAGTCGCTCGACAGCTGATTTTGCGTCCGCCAGAGTGTCCACTTTGACTACCTGCAGCCCGTCCGGAACGTGCCCCACGACCTCGTCGCAATTGGCGGCAGGCGCGAGGAAAAGCGTGGCGCCGCCGTTGCGGGCTCCGCGCATTTTCTGGGCGATTCCACCAATGGGTCCCACGGTGCCGTCCGGCGAAATGGTGCCGGTGCCGGCCACATGCTTGCCCCCCGTGAGGTCGCCGGGGGTGATGCTGTCGATGATGCCCAGCGCGAACATCATGCCGGCGCTCGGTCCGCCCACCTGATCCAGGGAGATCTTGACGTCGAACGGGAAGGTGAACTTGTACTGAAGCAGTACGCCCAGGATGTACTTGCCGTTCGAGCCCTTGCCCGGAGTGATGCTCACCGTCACAGGCTTGCCATTCCGATCGACGACGACGGCGGCGGGCGCGCCCGCGCCGTCGGCCAGTGCGGTTTGGACGACGTTCAGGGACGTGACCGCCTTGCCGTTGATCGACGTGAAGACATCCCCTGTTTGGAGCTTTCCTGCCGAGGCCGAGCCATCGGACAACCCTGCGACTGCAAGTTTCTGCCCGTACGGAATGTTCTCTTCCCTGAGTGCCGAGGCAACTGCGTTCTCTTGGGAGGTAGTCATGGCGAGCGCGCTTTCCTGTTCGGATTGCTGCTTGGTGACGCCCTTGGGATAGAGAAGTTCTTCGGGGTATACGGCCTTGGAACCATCCAGCCATGCTTGGAAGGCCTCGAAAATGTTGACGGGTCCGTTGGGGCCGCCGTTGATGTAGACGGTGGTCAGGTCCAGATTTCCTTTGGCAGGATAGGTCGCGTGCCCGGAGATACTAATGACCGGCTTGTCGTGGTCCGTGCCCAAGGTGTTGAACGTCGGTCCGGGAGATTCCACGACATATGGAACAGGGAGGACAGCCGCGGCGATTCCCAACACAATGGTCAGTGCGCCGGAGACGAGCATCGCGACGTACCGGCCGTCACGGCGCCGTGCCGGTTGGGGTGCATTGGGCGGTTCCTCCCCCGGGTCCTGGCTTGGCTCCTGCGTTTGTGCAGGCTCCGGCTCCGGGGAATGGCCTTGCGACGTCGGGATGTCCGGCGAGTTGGAGGGGTCGAGAGGCTGTCCGGGTTCCCCGGCAGCTCCGGGGCTCGGCAAACTAGTCAATGGAAGACCTCTCCGCGCCGGGAACCGCGTGCCCGGCACTACCGTTTCGACCCCCTCATGGTGGAGGCCAGTAAACATACCAACGATCCACCCTACTTTGCTGTGCCCGCCTGAGGTGCTTTGCCTAGAGCGAACGACGCGTTCCTGAGGCAGACAGCCCCGGGGCATCGCGGTACCTTGAAAGTGATCACCAGTCACACCGACGATCGGCGGCACCATGACCTCCAACCCAAATACCCCTCCCAACGGAGACGATTCACCCGTGGATCCCTTGGCAGAAATGCTGAAGAACCTCATGGGCGGGCAAGGCATGGGCAATATCGACCCCGCCGAATTGGCAAAGGCCGCAGGGCTGCCGAACGACCCCAACATGCTGCAGCAAATGTTCGCCCAGGTGCAGGCCATGATGAGCTCCACTTCGGATGGTCCCGTCAATTGGCAGCTCGCCCACGAGAATGCACGCCGGGTTGCCGCTGCCGGCACGGATCCGTCGGTGAATGCCGTGCAGACACGCGAAGTCGACGAGGCGCTCCGGCTCGCGGAACTCTGGTTGGATCCAGTCACCGATCTTCAGGCAACGGGCCTCATCGGCCGCGCGTGGTCCCGCGCTGAATGGGTGGAAGCTACCCTCGCTACGTGGAAACGGCTCACGGAGCCGGTGGCCAACAGCATCGCCAACGCCCTGTCGGACGCCCTGACCCAGCAAATGCCGGAAGAAATGAAGGCCATGATGGGTGGCACCTCGTCCATGTTGCAGAACATGGGCGGAGCCATCTTCGGTATGCAGCTGGGCCAGGCGATCGGCGCCCTGTCAGCCGAGGTGGTCAGCTCCACCGACATCGGCGTTCCACTAGCTGATCTCGAGATGGCATTGCTCCCGGCCAATGTGGCGAAATTCGGCGAAGGCCTGAGCGTCCCTGAGAATGACGTCCGGTTGTTCCTCGCCGTCCGCGAAGCCGCGCATTCCCGCCTCTTCGTGCAGGTTCCATGGCTGCGCGGCCATCTCCTCGGCGCGATCGAAGCTTATGCCCGAGGCATCCACATCGACCTGTCCCGCGTCGAGGACCTCGCCCGGGACCTGGATCCCGGCAACCCCGAGGGCATTCAAGAAGCCCTCTCCCAAGGGGTGTTCACGCCTGAGCGCACTCCTGAACAATCGGCTGCATTGGAGAAACTCGAAACCGCACTGGCGCTGGTTGAGGGCTGGGTGGACGAACTCACGGCTGCGGCCACCGAGAACGTGCTGCCATCCGCCGTCGCACTCCGTGAGACGGTGCGGAGGCGCCGCGCCACGGGAGGACCCGCTGAACACGCGTTCTCGTCGCTGGTGGGACTCGAGCTGCGTCCGCGACGCCTGCGCGAAGCCGCCACGCTGTGGGCTGCCCTGAAGGACGAGCGGGGAATCGCCGGGCGCGATGCCATCTGGCAGCACCCCGATTTGCTCCCCACGGCGCATGACCTCGACGACCCGGCGGGCTTCACCGAACGGCGCCGCCTGGCCGAAGCCAGCGACACCGAAGTGGACGATGCCCTGCAGAAGCTCCTTGAAGGTGGCTACGACGCTCCGAAGGATGAGGAGAACACAGAGGGGAGCCCGGAGGCTCCGAAGCCTGAAGACGGAGACTCCCCTGACAACACGGAGCCGGGCGAACCGAAAGCTTAGCCGCTCCTTGAACGCCTAGTCGGCGTCGGCGTCCCAGCTTCCGGCTGGAGCGCCGGCGCCTTCTTCATCCGGTCCAAGCCCACGGGACGTCGCAAAGGCGACGCCCTCCAGGAAGGCCTTCGCCCGCTGTGTTTCGGGGTAAGCCTCCAGCAAGCGCCAAAACGCGGCGTTGTGCCCGGCCACCAGCAAATGCGCGAGTTCGTGGAGCAACACGTAGTCGATCACCCATTGCGGCATCGACTGGAGCTTGTCGGAAAGCCGGATAGTCCCGTCCGCCGGAGTTGCCGAGCCCCACCGCGACTTCTGGTTGCTGACCCAGCGGACCGACGTCGGGATGGCTCGCCCGCCCAGAAACTTTGAAGACAGTTCCGCGGCATGACCGGCAAGGGCTGCATCGCTCGCGGGTTTCCGCCTGCCGGCGCCCTGGGCGCCTCTCTGCCCTTGGCGCTTGAGCTTGTCCAGCATCCGCCGGACCCATTCGCCTTCTTGCGCCTTCGTGAAGTGGGCAGGGATCGCCACAACGGCGTTCCCGTCCTCCCAGAAAGCCGCCACGGTACGACGCCGGCGGGCAGAGCGGCGAACGACGACGGGTATGCCGTCATCGGTGGTCAGCGGCAGATCGGGCTGGCCTGCTACCCGGCGCACTAGGCAGACCCGTTCTCGACCAGAACTGCCAGCACGGCTTCGCCGTACTTTTCCAGTTTGGAAGGTCCGACGCCGGCGAGTTTCGCCAGTTCCTCAAGGGACTCCGGCCGGGCCTCGGCGATGGCCGTCAATGTCGCGTCGGTGAAGACCACATAAGCGGGAACTTCGTTGCTCAGGGCCTCCTCCTTGCGCCATTGCCGCAAAGCCTCAAAGGTCTGGTCCTCGTAGGTGGGCGGGCACTGGCTACAGCGCCCCACTTTGCGTTCGGCGCCAGTGGCGAGCATCGTGCCACAGACCCTGCACGACGCCGGTGCTGCCGCCTTGCGCCGTGGCGTGGGGCGGCTGCGCGCGCTGGCTCCGAGCACCGAGTCGGGGCGGAGCCCGTCGAGGAAGCGCGAAGGCTTGCGGTTGGCACGGCCACCCGGCGTGCGGGCCGTGGACCAGGACAGGTTCAAGTGCTCGCGTGCCCGCGTGATCCCGACGTAGAGGAGGCGGCGTTCCTCGTCCACGCTCTCGGGGGTGTCGGCGAAGGAAATGGGCATAAGTCCCTCGCTCAAGCCCACCAGGAACACGGCGTCCCATTCCAGGCCCTTCGCTGCGTGCAGCGATGCGAGCGTCACGCCCTGGACCGTCGGGGCGTGCTGGGCCACGGAGCGTTCCTGGAGTTCGTTGACGAATTCCATCAAGGTGAATTCCGGCCCGCGGCTAACGGCGAGTTCGTCCGCGAGGGCCACCAGGGCGGCCAGCGACTCCCAGCGTTCACGGAGTGCGCCGCCGCTATGCGGGGCTGCATCGGTGTAGCCGAGCGAAGCCACGATGTCCCGGACCAGTTGGCCGAGAGGCTCCTTGGCGGAATCCTCGGCTACCGCCCGCGTGGCGGCGCGCAACTGCAGGATGGCGTCCCGGACTTCCTTGCGCGCGAAGAACCGCTCACCGCCCCGCAGCTGATAGCCGATACCCGCCGAAGCAAGGGCTTGTTCGTACGCTTCCGATTGGCCGTTGGTGCGGAACAGCACGGCAATCTCGCTCGCCTTGGTGCCGGCGTCGATCAATTCCCGGATCCTGCCTGCGACCACCGCCGCCTCGGCCTCGTCGTCGGGGCATTCCATGAACCGCGGCTCCGGTCCGGCCGGGCGCTGGGCTACCAACTGCAGGGGTTTGGCCCAGGCTGCGTCGGCAACCGTTCCACCACTGCGGCGCGATCCAAGGAGGTCGTTGGCGAGCTTCACCACTTGAGGCGTGGAACGGTAGTCGCGAACGAGTTTGACGACCGTCGCTGAAGGGTAATGGCCCTTGAATCCAAGGAGGTGCTTGGGAGAGGCTCCCGTGAAGGAGTAGATGGTCTGGCTGGAGTCGCCCACCACGCAGAGTTCGTCGCGGCCGCCAAGCCACAGCTCAAGAAGCCTCTGCTGCAGCGGGGAAACGTCCTGGTATTCGTCCACCACAAAGTGCCGGTACTGCTCGCGGACCGTGGCTGCCACTTTCGGGTCCTCCTGAAGGATGCCCACCGTGATCAACAAGACGTCCTCGAAGTCGATCACGTTGCGGTCCGTCTTCACGTCCTCGTACGACTGGAAAACCCGCGCGACGGCGGTGAGGTCGAAACCTCCCGGAGTGCCGCGGCCGTGCGCGTTCTCAAGGTAGTTGGCCGGCGTCAGCATGGAAACCTTGGCCCACTCGATCTCCGCCGCAAGGTCGCGGATTGAAGCTCGATCCGTACCCAGCCGGAGCCGCCGCGCGGCTTCGGCGATCATGTTCGCCTTGTGGTCCAGCAAGTTTGGCAGGACGCCACCGACCGCCTGCGGCCAGAAGAACTGCAATTGCCTGAGTGCAGCGGCGTGGAAGGTGCGGGCTTGGACGTTGCCGACGCCAAGATCCCGCAGCCGGCTGCGCATCTCGGCGGCGGCCCGGGAGGTGAAGGTGACGGCCAGGAGGCGCTGAGGGCTGTAAACGCCGGAGTGGACACCATAGGCGATGCGGTGCGTAATGGCCCGGGTTTTTCCCGTACCCGCTCCTGCGAGGACGCACATGGGACCAGTAAGGTTGCTGGCGACTTCCCGTTGCTCGGCGTCAAGGCCGCCGAGAACCCGGTCCTCGAGTGAAACGGTGTCGCTGAAAATACCCTCTGTCACTGCTGGAGGTCCTCGATGACGCCGCCGTACCAGTGCTCGATCAGGGAACGCGCTATCGAAAGCCTCGTGGAGATCGTGATCTCGCCGCTGAGCACGGCTGCCTGGAGTTCCGCACGGCTGAACCAGCGCGCCCGGGTGACTTCGACGCCGTCGGGCCGGGCCTCGACGTCGTCCGTTGTTGCGGTGAACCCGAGCATCAGCGAGGCCGGAAACGGCCACGACTGCGAGCCAAGGTACTGGCAGGCCGTGACCCGCACCCCCACTTCTTCCCCGATTTCGCGAACCACTGCCTGTTCAAGCGATTCCCCCGGCTCAACGAAGCCGGCCAGCGTGGAGTAGTTCTTGGCGTCAAGCGGCCCTCCTCCGCCGAGGAGCAGCCTGCCGTCGGAACCGACCACGGTGACGATGATGGCCGGATCGGTCCTCGGATAGTGTTCCGATTTGTCCCGCGGGCACCTGCGAACCCAGCCGCCGGCTTCGATTTCCGTGGGAGTTCCACACTGCGGGCAGTGTGTATGGGTGGCATGCCAATTGGAAATGGCGCTGGCCTCAACGAACAAGGCTGTGTCCATGGCACCGAGGCGCGCGGCGACCTCCCGGAATCCCGCCCAGGAGCCGTCGGCCGGAAGGCCCGCGGCCCCAGGCGAAACCGGCTCGGTGGGCACAAAGAGGACGATTGGTGTTTGCTCCGGGACAGGGGAAGCAGCGAGCGTCCGGCCGAGATAAATGGCAGTGAGCGGTCCGCCGGCGGATTTAAGGTTTTCGAAGAGCGGCGCGGCGTCGCCCAGCCACAGCTTGTCACCCACCACGAGGGCCTGACGCTGCGACACCACCACGGCCTTGGCCGATCCTGAGGAGATCACTTCGTCAAGCATGCCTGGCCTCAGGCGCTCGGCAGATCCGCGGTCAACCATGGCAGGGCGCACTGGAAGAACGGTATCGATAAGGTGGTTTGCCGGCGCCTGGAACTCGGTGAAACTCATGTACCTACCGTACTGACTCGCACCGACAATTGACATTTGGATCTTTCAGCGATCCAGGCCCCCGGAAGCTGTTTTCCAGCGGATCTCAAGACTCGCCGCACTGCATCGCTGCCAGAAGCGCTTGTCAATCTACCGTGGAAGGCGTGAGAAGAACACCGTTCGAACTGGCCGCTGTAGCTACTGCGGCGGTGCCCGGCCTGACGCCGATGGCTGCCGCCACCGCCCCGGATGATGCTGCCGATTTCGATTCGGCGCTTCTGCTGGACTCCGAGGGCAAACGGTGGCGTGTCCGTTCGCCGCGCCATCCGGAAGCCAGCACCCGGCTTGAAACCGAATTCATGATTCTGCGGGCTTTCGCTCCGGCGATCCGGGCCGAGCTGCCCTTTCTGATGCCCACTGTGGCCGGAACCGTCCGCCAAGGTGCGCTGAGCACATTTGTGTACGCCCACTTGGCTGGTGCCACGCGCAGCATCGAAGAGTTGTCGACCTGCAGTGATGCCTTGGCCAAGGAGATCGGTGTGGCACTGGCCGCCGTCCACGATCTCCCCCAATCGCTCGTCAACAACGCCGATCTTCCCAGCTACACGGCCAACGAATTCCGCCAGCGCAAGTTGAACGAGCTGGACCAGGCCGCCACCACGGGCAAGATTCCGCCCGCGCTGTTGCGTCGCTGGGAGCACGCACTCGAGGACGTGGCGCTGTGGCGCTTCAACCCGTGCGTCGTGCACGGCGATCTCCATGAAGACAATCTGCTGGTCGACGGCGACAGCGTGACGGCCGTGACGGGGTGGACCGATCTGCGCATCGGCGATCCCGCCGATGACTTCGCCTGGCTCGTGGCCTCAAACGAACAGCGCTTCGTGGAGTCCGTATTGCGGCACTACACGGAAGCCCGGCGGGACACGCCGGATGGCCACTTGCTGCGACGCTCGGCACTTCTCGCCGAATTCGCCCTGGCCCAGTATCTCGTCAAGGCCTTGGCAGCCGGTCACAGCGAGATGACGGCAGAGGCCGAGGCGATGCTCAAATCCCTCGCCGACGACATCGAGGAGCAGAACGCCTTGGCAGCCGAGGAGGCAGATGCCGCGGCGGAACTTGCAGCTGCGGAACGGGCCGCCGCGGAAGGGCCGGCAGCACCGGCAGTCGTTATGGCTTCGGAAGAGAAGGCCCCGGAGGGCGACTCCGCGAAGCCCACGGTGAGCGTTACAGCTATCCCGGAGCCTTCGGGAGATTCAGCAGACGGGACCGACCCGACGCCGGAGGCGCCGTCCGAAGCTGACGACACCTCGACGACGGCCCTCCAGATAGTGGAGCCCGCGCCGCTCCAGGACGCCAAGGACCACTAGTCCTTCCCGGCTTGGCTACCTATCGGTTTCGGCTACCCAGCGCGGAAGCGATGATCCTCTCCAGTTCCGCGGCCGTGCCCAGGTCATGTGGCCTCACGACAGCGTCATCGGCAACGTAGTAGAACGCTGCACTGACCTGCTCCAAGGGCACACCCTTGAGGCGCGCCCATGCCAGCCGGTAGACGGCCAGTTGCACCGCACGCGTCTTGAGTTGACTGCCGGCCGGGCGCTTGCCCGTTTTCCAGTCCACCAGTTCCCATACACCGTCCGCGCCGCGGAAAACTGCGTCAATCCGTCCGCGAACCACGACGTCCCCGATCCTTGTTTCCACGGGAACTTCAACAAAGGCCGGGGACCGGTGTGCCCATTCTGAATTGCTGAACGTCGCCACCATGTCGTCAAGTCCATAGGCTTCGTCAATGTGGGAGTCAGAGCCGGGGGCTTCGTCGATATCCAGCATGCCGGTGGTTCCGTAGTATTCCTCCACCCAGGAATGGAAAGCGGTGCCTTTGCGTGCCGAGATCCCGGGTTGCCGGGGCACCGGGCGCCGGAGCTGGGCCAGGACCGCGCTGGGGTCGTCTCCCAGGTCAACGAACATCGATGCCGAGATGTGTCCGGGCAAATAGACGTCCTGGACGGGCTTCCGCCGCAACTGCCGTTCCAACAACAACTCCGCTTCGGCGGCCCAGCCCGCTGCGGCACCGCGGAGGGAGGTCCGCGAGGCATCGACGACCAGCGGCGAATCCGTCCGCAGTCCCTCGATGGCCTCCCTGACCCGGGTTGCTGCCGCCTCCATGGCGGTCCGCCGCCCCGGTACCAAGCGGAGCCGTTCCCCTGTGCGAGGGTCGCTGGGACCTTCCAGCGGATCATAGGGGAAGATCGCCACCTCGGTGCCGACTGTCAAGGGACTCTCAGCGGGCAGAGCGTCTTCGCTGAGGGACTGCGGGTGAATGGCAGCCGATGCTCCGCCCCCGTTGTCTCCTGCCTCACCGGCAAGGCCGGCCAGCTCTGCAAGGAAAGGTGACGTTTCGGCAATGCCTGCCCGGGAACCATTCCACGCGGCGCTCGATGCCCAAAGGACGAACTTTGCGCGGGTATAGGCAACGTAGGCGAGTCGCCGCTCTTCGGCTTCGCCGTGGTGCTGGACTTCCGATTTGAAGTCCTTTTCGGCGTCCAACCAGCCCTTTTGGTCCGGCTGGTCCAGATCCCATTGAGGGAGATCCGCCCGGTCGCCACGAAGGGGCCATGGCAAGGCAGCGGTACCGCTGCTCCACCGGGAGTCCCGGTTGCTCGGAAAGGCTCCGGCGTTGAGACCGGGGACGAAAACAACGTCCCATTCCAATCCTTTGGAGGCGTGGACTGTCAGCAATTGCACGGCTTCGTGGTTCACCTCGGCGTCGGCCATGTCCAGTCCGCCTTCTTCCGATGCGGCCGCTTCGAGCCAGCCCAGGAAAGCCAGGAGGTCCACGCGCTGCGAAGTCTGCAGGAAACCCGCCGCGGCATCATGGAATGCGTCCAGGTTCCGCCGGGCCTGGTGGATGCTCATCCCGGGCTTGGCAGCAACCTCAATGTCCAGCAGCATGGCACGTTCCACCTCGCCGATCAGCGTGGTCAGATCGTCTCCGATGAACCCCCGCAGGTTCCGAAGTTCCGCAGACAGCCGGCCAAGACGGTCCAAAGCCTCCGCGCTGAGCGAGCGTCCGTGGCCGGAAGTCCACCCCGGGCGTGGCAGGAAGTCCAGCGCTTCCACGAGACTGGCCGCATCGGTAATGTCGCTCTCTACGACCGTCTCCATCGGGCTTTCGTCCGCGATTGACGCATCGCCTGCGGCGCCGCGGTCCCCCGCACCGCCGTGGGATCGCCGCCTGGCGAGGAACTGGGACCAGTCGCGGAATGCCATCAGATCAGCAGTTCCGATCCTCCACCGGGCGCCTGCCAGCAAACGCATCAGGGCATCGGAACGGCCGGGATCGGCGAGGACCCGGAGCGCGGCAACGAGGTCCACTACTTCAGGGGTGTCGAGGAGCCCGCCGAGGCCGACTATTTCGTACGGGATCCCCTGGACCTCGAATTCCCGCCGCAAGCACTCCATCTGTGCCCGGCGGCGGCATAGCACCGCAATAGTGGGAGAAACCGGCGTACCGTCGGCCGCGGTTTCAAAGACTGTGCGCCGGTAGCGCCGGACGTCCCGCCCAATCGCTGCGGCTTCGTCTTCGTCGGTGGCAAATCGTCCGAGAACGACGTTACCCTCCACGGCTGCCGGGCTCGGCTGCAGCGCAGGCACTGCGACGGAACCGTCGTCGGCCCTGGAGCCCGGGGCTCCGTCATTCGCGGCGGCCTTGTTCAGAGGGGCGGAAATGACGTTGGCGGCGGCCAGGATGCTGCGCCCGTTCCGCCACGCAGTGGTCAGGTACGAGGTGGGTGCAGTTGTCAGGGATGCCGTTCCAAAACCGTCTTCCACCCGGACGGGAAATTCCTGGACAAAGTGGAACAGTTGGCCGGCGGAAGCACCCCTGAACCCGTAGATGGACTGGTTCGGATCCCCTACCGCCGTCACAGCGTGCCCTCCCCCGAACAGGCGGGAGAACAGGACCAGTTGCGCGTGCGAGGTGTCCTGGAATTCATCCAACAGCACCACCCTGTAGCGGGCCCGTTCGGTGGCAGCCGCCAAGGGTATGTCCTGGGCGATCTTCGCGGCGAGCGCAACGAGGTCGCCGAAGTCGAGGACGCCGCGATTCCTTTTGGCCTCTTGGTAGCGTCCCACCATGTCCGCGACGCTGGCCCTGGTGCGCAACATGGCGCCGAGATCACCGGCAGCTTGGCTCGGGTTCTTTTTCGCCGCGGACACATAGGGCAATTGCGCGAATTCGGACACCCGGTCCATCAACCAGCGCTGAACCTCGGCTGGTTCTCGCAAGTGTTCGGCGCACTCGCCGGCCAACTGCATCACGGCGTTGACCAGCGTGGACTTGGCAGCGGTGAAGTGCTCATAGTCGCCGTCGTACGCTTCGACCACTTCACTCGCGAGCTGCCAGGCCTGGGCGCCGCCGAGCAGCACCACATCGCGCTCGATGCCCAGGCGCAGGCCGTAGTCCGACACGATCCCGCTGGCGTAGGAATGGTACGTGGACACTTTGGGTTCAAGCTCATCGGAGCCTGCAACGCCCTCCGGGAAGCCGTACTGCCCGTTGTCCGAGGACGCGATGCGCTGCAGGGTGGCCAATTTCGCACGGATACGGCTGGCCAGCTCCCCTGCGGCTTTACGGGTGAAGGTGACGCCAAGGACCTCTTCTGGGCGAACCCATCCGTTCGCGACGAGCCACACCACACGGTCCGCCATGGTTGCGGTTTTCCCCGATCCGGCGCCGGCGATGACCAGCCGGGGGGTCAACGGTGACGCAATAATCGCGGATTGTTCGTCCGTGGGACGGTTCCGTTCGCCGAGGATATCGGCCAATTCGCCGGGCGAAAATCGAGGTTCCGGCAGGACCGCGGCATCTTCGGCGGCGTCTCCGGCCTCAATTCCCGCGAGTGTCTGGACGGTCATTCCGTGACCTGCTTTCCCCTGGCGCACAACGGGCAAATATCGGGCAGTCGGCAGCCGTGGCCTCCATGGCTGCCTTTCGAGGGATCGTGACGTGCTTCGAAGCTTGCTCCGGCCATGAGCACGGCAGCCTCGCTGACAAGGTCCTGTGCCCAGTTATCTCCCGGGTCCAGGGGCTCCTGCACTTGGACCGCAGGCGTTTTTGTCTTGGTCCCCAGCTGTGCCAGCACGGCACCGCCGGGAACAAGCCCCGGAACAGGCAGATCCTGGAATGCCCCGTGCAGTACCGCCGCCTGATACGCACCGAGCTGGGGGTGCCTGGCGAGTTCGGCTTTGCCAGGCTGACGTTTGCCCGTCTTAAGGTCGACAATCACCAACCTGCCCTCAGCATCTATTTCCAAACGATCCACTTGCCCCCGGAGCACGGCGTTCCGGACAACATCGGAATCTTCGGCAACGTGGCCCAGACGCACCTCCGGAAGGGGAACCTCGAAGTCCACTTCGACCCCGGCCAGGCTTCGGCCTTCGCTCCGCATGACAAGGACGTATTGGGCGAGTTTCCGGACCATCTGCTCTGCCCGTTGGAAGTCCAGCCTGCCCTCCCAGTTGTCCTTCATGCCCAGGGTCGGCCAGCGACGCACGAGCTCCGCGACATATTCAGCGCCGGAAGCATCGGGCAACTCCTGGGCAATCGTATGGACCAAGGTGCCCAGGCTGCGGGCAAAGTCGGTAGCGGCTTCGCCCCCGGCCGCCTGGACAAACCAATCCAACGGCGATTTGTGCACAGTTTCCACCTTCGAGGGAGAAACGAACACCGTGCCTTCCCCCGGTACTACCGGCGCCTCGCTGCTGAGCGGTGCCAGTCCCCACCAGGAATCCGGATGCGCGCCCGGCAATGCGGGCTCTGCGGTGGCAAGGTGTGCCAGCACGCGAGCAGCTTCCGCGGCGTCCTCTGCCACGCCCGGGCGGGCGAGCGCGGCGTCGTCCGGCTGAACGCGCTGCCTCAGCTCTGCCACCAAGGCACGCAGCGTCATGGGCCGGCCAACCGGTGTGTACTCACGTTGGTACTGTCCCGGTTCCAAAGGGGCTACATAGTCGAGAAAGGCAGACTGCTGCTCGTCTTCGGAAGAAACCGCGGTGCAGATGAGGACTTCCCGGGCCCGCGAAACGGCTGTGGAGAAGCTGCGCAGTTCGTCGTAGCGGATATCCCGCAGCCTGCTGAGGGGCCCGCGTTGCAAGGCATGTTCGACTCCATGCTCCACGGCATCGGCGAACAAAGTACTCCCAAGGAGTTCACCACGGAGCCTTGTATTGGGCCAGACGCCCTCCTGCAGACCCGCCATGATGACCACGGCCCACTCCCGCCCGGCCGCGCTGGCCGGCGTCATGAGCTCCACTGCTTCCTCCAACTGTGCCCTGGCGGCAAGGGTGTCCATGGGGAGTTCCTGGCTGAGCAGATACTCGAGGAACTGTTCGGGACCGGAGCCGGGGAGTTGGTCGACATAGCGCTCGGCGGTGTGGAACAGTGCCATCATCGCGTCAAGGTCCCGGTCCGCCCGGGCGCCGGCCGCGCCGCCGTCGAGCGCCATTTCCGTCCAGCGCGAAGCCAGGCCGGTGGCTTGCCACAACGCCCACAACACCGTCTCCGCGTTAGCTCCGGGTTCGGCGGCCGCCGAACGTCCCGCCGCGATCATGCGGGCCAGGCGCCGGGCCGAACTACCCTCGATGCCCAAAGAACCCAGTGCCCCAGGCTCCAGCAACGTTTCAACCAGCAACGCATCGCTGGACCGTCCACCACCGCCCAACAGTTCCTCCCGGCGCAGGGATTGCCGCAGGCGGCGCAACTCGATGGCGGTAGCCCCGCCGATCCTCGACGTGAGAAGCGAGACGGCAGACTCAGGCGTCAGCTTGGCAGCATCCAGCACCACGCCGTACACCTCAAGCAGGGGACGGACAGCCACTTCGTCGCGGACAGCCGAGTCCGCGACGGGGACGCGGACCGGGATTCCCTGACCGCTCAGATAGCGCTGGAGCTGCGCCAATTGCCCACCGTTGCGCACAATCACTGCGATGTCGCCGAACTCGTGGTTTTCGCGCAGCTGTGCTTCAAGGATGCGTTGTGCCACGTAGCGCAATTCGTGGACTGTGGACGGAAGCACATGTGCTTCCACCCGGCCCATGGCCTGGCTACCTCCGGAACGAGTCTCCTCTGCCGAAGCAGGAAGTGGGTCCAGACGCCGGGCCAACTGGCCTCCCGCACGCTGCGAGATGCGCGCAGCTACCCCCGTCCACGCTTTTGCGACGTCGGGGAGGTGCCGGTGAGTGT
This sequence comes from Arthrobacter sp. KNU-44, assembly GCF_051843155.1. Taxonomy (NCBI): domain Bacteria; kingdom Bacillati; phylum Actinomycetota; class Actinomycetes; order Micrococcales; family Micrococcaceae; genus Arthrobacter; species Arthrobacter sp. KNU-44. The sequence goes on along the minus strand of NZ_JBPXNG010000002.1, from coordinate 3,538,984 downwards.
GCCATAGCGGAAGCTCCCGCACGATACCCGCAAGGCCTCCGAGAAGCCGCGGCAGTTCTGAAACAAGGTCCGGTCGTGCGCCGCGGAACCCCTGGACGACGGTGTCCGGGGAGGACGCCACCAAAACGTCCTTTCCTTCCGCGATGTCCGCGAGCAGTTCAAACACGGCGGGGTTTGCCTCTTGGACGTCGTCCACCAGGATCAACTGCAGCCGCTCGCGCTCTGCCGCCAGGAATCCGGGCGAGTCCTGGAAGATTTGGCGCGCGGCGGTAATGATTCCTGCCGGGTCAAAGGCCTCCGGCATGCGCAGGTCCAGGACATCCCGGTACTCCGAATAGAGGTCTGCGGCAGCGATCCAGTCCGGTCTGCCGCATTCATAGGCAAGCGACGTGAGGTCATCCGCAGTCCGGCCGGATTCGATGATCCGGTCGAAGAGTTGCCGGATCTCCTGGCGGAAACCCCGGGTTGGCAACGCGGCCGACAAGTCCTGCGGCCAGGGAAGTTCGAAGCCCGGCCGGGCGTGCCCCTCCAGCAGTTCCTTGATGATGAGGTCCTGTTCCGGCCCCGAGAGCAATTTGGGCGGCCGCTGCAGCGGCAGCACGCCCTCGGCCTTGGCTCGGCGGATCAGATCGAAAGCGTATGACGCCCAGGTGCGCGCCGGCGTCGTACTCAAGCTGCGGTCCAGCCGCCCTGTAAAGGTGTCCCGCAACGCCGACGCCGCATGCCGGCCGGGTGCGAGAATCAGGATCCGTTCCGGATCCACGCCGTCACGCTGAACCCGGCGGACGGCGGTTTCCACCAGTACAGTGGATTTTCCGGTGCCCGGCGCCCCCGGTATCAGGACCGGCCCGGATCCGTGCGGGAGCCCCACGACGGCGGCCTGGTCGGCCGACAACTCCGGCGCTGCGTAGTGGACCTCGCGCGGGGGAAGCAGGCGCAACCGGGCGGGCGCTTGCCGCGACTGTATCTGCCGCGGTTGTGCCCGTGTTGCTTCCTGCGTTGTTGCTTGAGGTGTTCGTGTTGGACTCACACGGTCATTTCATCATCGGGTACCGACAATTTATGGAGCTGACGCTCGAGTTGGCCTGAGATCGCATCGATACTGTCGAAATCCTGGTCCGTCGGAGCCCACCGGGCCAGGGACAGGTCAACCCGCCAGCGGCCCTCGCCGGTCCGCAGATACTCCGCGTAGGCGCCGTGCAGCGGCGTTCCCTCATCCAAGTAGTGATGTAGCGCTTCCGACTCAAGTCCCGGGGGCGCTTCCCCGCTTGCACGCAGTACGCGCCACCAAGCCACTGTGCTCCCATGGTGGCTCATGACCGATCCGATCTGCCGGGGACCGCCTGAGCCCAGAAGCTCGGCAACATCCCCATACGACACGGCAACGCCGGGCGGCATGAGATCCACGACGGCCAGTACCGCCGTCACAAACTCCATCCGCATGCCACCAGCCTATCGGCATGCGCCGCCGGATCGGAGCAGAAGGAGTGTCGCTCCGGTTCTTGTCGTAGGGCGCCGGTAGCGTTGAAGCATGAACTCCTGGAACACCCTCCCCCGCGCCGCGTTCGACCTTGAGACCACGGGACGGAACTCCCGTTCCGCGAGGATCGTCACCGCTTCCGTCACGGTAGTGGACGACGACGGCGGCATCGTCAAGGAACTCGAATGGTTGGCGGACCCTGGAGTGGAGATCCCCCTGGAGGCCAGCGAGATCCACGGCATCACGACGGAAAAGGCGAGGGCCGAGGGCCGTCCGGCGGCAGAAGTGACGCGAGAACTCGCGGCAGCGCTCCAGGAACTATTCGACGACGGCGTGCCGGTCATTGCATTCAACGCCAGCTATGACTTCACGGTCCTGGCGGCCGAATCCGCCCGCTACGGTGTGCCGCAACTTAGCCGTTTCCCCGTGCTTGACCCCTACGTCATGAACAAGCAGGTCGACCGGTACCGCAAGGGCAAGCGGACCCTGACCGCTTTGTGCGAGGAGTACGGTGTGAACCTCGATAACGCCCACACCTCCGCTGCGGACGCCCTCGCCACGCTGCGCGTCCTCGATGCCATGGCCGGCAAGTTCCCGAAACTGCAAATGCCCGCTTCCAAGCTGCATCACCTCCAGGTCGATTGGGCGGCCGCACAGGCCGCCGATTTCCAGAGCTACCTGCGCAAGACCAAACCGACAGCCGTCATCGAAGGCAATTGGCCGGTCCTTCCTCCGGAAGATGCCAGCCGGGGAGACTTCTAAAGCGGCCGGACTTCCATAGCGGCCGTCCACGTACCGGACGCTTTTCCAGAGTCCGCATGATGGGACGCACGTCACATGGCCCTTACTGCCTGAAAGCCAGCTGGACGTCAGTCACGAATTCCTCTCGAGGCCTGAGGGGCGCGGCACTTCAAGCACAATTTCCATTCGATCTTGAATTTAATTCGGAGTTTCCGGGAATCCCACGTCTTATCGCCGTCAATTTATCGCTGAATGGGCGGATGACATAATTAAGTTTGGCGGGTCGAGTCCTGATATTGCGGCCCAAACCTGCTTTGGCTGCGTTCCCCGCCCGTCTCGATACGAACGCGTGTTCCCCGATGAAAGTGATTTGCTTGATGAAAATCAAAGCCCTGAAGTGGTTCTCTGCTGTCCCCGTGGCTGCAATCCTGGCCGTCTCCCTGGCCGCGTGCGGTGGCGGAGCGGGCAGCACCAGCAGCGCCTCGCCGACCGATGCCCTCCAAGGCAGCGACCAGAAGACTCTGGACAAGTACACCACCAAGGACGTCACCCCGCTGGACAAGATCGACAAGTCCAAGCTGGGCCTCATCACCGACGGCACCCTGCGCGTCGGCACCCTCTCGGACGCCCCGCCGAACATCTTCATCGATCCCTCGGGCAAGTTCACCGGCTATGACAACGAGCTGCTGCGCGCAGTTGGAGCCAAGCTGGGCCTCAAGGTCGAGTTCGCCTCCACTGACTTCTCCGCACTGCTCTCCCAGGTCAAGAACAAGCAGTTCGACGTCGGATCCTCCTCGATCTCCACCACGGACAAGCGCCGCGAGTCGGTCGGGTTCACGAATGGCTACGACTTCGGCTACATGGCTGTCGTGACCAAGTCCGACTCCAAGATCAAGGGCTTCGCGGACCTCAAGTCCGACGTCCGCATCGGCGTCGTTCAAGGCACCGTCCAGGACGACTACGTCACCAACACGCTCAAGCTTGAGCCCGTCCGCTTCCCGGACTACAACACGGTTTACGCCAACGTGAAGAGCGGCCAGGTTGATGCCTGGGTCGCCCCGTCGCAGCAGGCAACCGGCCAGGTCAAGGACGGCGACAACACCAAGATCGCCGAAAAGGTCGTCAACACCCAGAACTTCACCGCCTGGGCCGTGAACAAGGACAACCAGCCTCTGCTCGATGCCCTCAACTCCGGCCTTGACGCCGTGATCGCAGACGGTACCTGGACCAAGCTGACGGCCGAGTGGTACAAGGACCGCCCGACGACGGCGGAGCAGACCCCGCAGGGCTGGAAGCCGGGCAGCAAGGCCGTCCAGATCCCGGCCAAGTAACCCAGGCATTCCATGGATCTCCAGGAAATCCTCAAACAGCTCGGCGAGACCTTCCTCGACTGGAAGGCGATGGGCGAAGTCATCCCCAAGATGTTCGCGGTCGGCTTGCCGAACACGCTTGTCCTCGCCGTCACCTCCGGCATCATCGGAACGCTGCTCGGGATGTTGCTCGCCCTCATGGGGATCTCCCGGAATCCTGTCGCCCGGTGGATTGCCAGGATTTACACGGATGTCCTCCGCGGGCTCCCGGCAGTGCTCACGATCCTCGTGATCGGCCTCGGTTTCGGACCCATCATCCGGCATTTGACGGGCTCAACAAGCCCGTACCCGTTGGCTGTCGCGGCTCTGTCCCTGATGTCGGCGGCGTACATCGGCGAGATCTTCCGCTCGGGCATCCAGAGCGTCGACAGGGGGCAGCTCGAGGCAACACGAGCACTGGGGTTCGGCTACGGCCCTGCCATGCGGCTTGTGGTGGTTCCCCAGGGTGTACGCCGCGTGCTGCCCGCGCTCGTGAACCAGTTCATTGCGCTGATCAAGGAGTCCTCCCTCGTGTTCGTCCTGGGTCTCCTCGCCTCTGAACGGGAAGTCTTCCAGATCGGCAAGGACTTTGCGTCTACGAGCGGCAATCTGTCCCCCTACGTGGCGGCGGGCCTGTTCTACCTGGTCATGACGATTCCGCTCACGCATTTCGTGAACTGGCTGGACCGCCGCCTGCGTTCGGGGCGACCGGAAAAGAAAGAACCGGACGAGGCGGCTGCAGTCGTCGGGAAGGGAGCCCAGGCATGAGCGAGTTCGCTTCAGGAACACTGACGGCTAAAAACATCCATTTGTCCTTCGGTTCCAACCATGTCCTGCGCGGCATCGACCTGCACGTCGAGAAGGGCACCACGGCTTCCGTGATCGGTCCTTCCGGCTCGGGGAAATCCACGCTCCTGCGGGTCATGAACCGGCTCATCGAACCCGAGCAGGGTGACATTTTGCTCGATGGCCGTTCGGTGCTCAAGGACAACCCGGATGAACTGCGCCGGCGGATCGGCATGGTTTTCCAACAGTTCAACCTGTTCCCGCACAAGACCGTGGCGGAAAATGTCTCCCTCGCACTGCGGAAGCTCCGTGGCATGTCCAAGGAGCAGGCACGGGAGGATGCCCTGGCCCAACTGGACCTCGTAGGACTCAAGCACAAGGCCGACGCCCGGCCAGCCAACCTCTCCGGCGGGCAACAGCAGCGAGTGGCCATTGCCCGGGCGCTCGCCATGAAGCCCGAGGTGATGTTCTTCGACGAAGCAACATCGGCCCTGGACCCTGAATTGGTCAAGGGCGTTCTCGCGCTCATGACCGATCTGGCCAAGGGCGGCATGACCATGGTGGTGGTAACCCACGAAATGGGCTTCTCAAGGAACGTGTCCGACACCGTGACGTTCATGGACGCAGGCGTCGTCGTAGAGACCGGATCGCCGGAACAACTCTTCACCGAGCCGCGGACCGATCGCCTGAAGGGCTTCCTTTCGGACGTGCTCTAGGCCTTAGCAACGAAGATCCCCGGTTTCCGGACGAACCACCATCGTGGTGAATCGTCCGGAAACCGGGGATTTTTCACGTCCGCCCCGGCCCGTAACCGGGGCTACTGCCCTGCCTTGACTTGAAGAACAGTCAAAGCAGCGGCATCGACTGATTTGCGGAATTCAGGATCGGCCTGCGCACGTTGCAGGACCTGGGCGTACATCGCCGGAACTGAAGCCGTGTCTGCGCACAGAACCATGGTGCCGCCCGCCCCGATGAAGTTCGTTGCCCTATCCCCCATGCTCCACGGCGACAGCTGCACGGCGTTGCAAAGGTCATCGGACACAATGATGCCGGTGAACCCCGCGTCCGTCCGCAACATGGTGCGCATGATCACCGACGAAAACGGGGCCACATGGTCGGGATCGATCTTGTCGTAGTAGGCGTTCGAAATCATGACCCACCGGAGTCCGCTGTCGATCGCGGCTTTGAACGGCATCAGGTACGGATCCGTCCGGGTGGTTTCGGCGTCGTGGACGTTCGCGCTGACGTCAGTGTTAAGGCTGACGCGCCCCATTCCTGGGAAATGCTTGACCACGGGGGCCACCCCCGCGTCCCGCAGTCCGGCCGCCATCGCGTTCCCGTGCTCGGACACCGCGGCCGGGGTGAAGCCGTATTCACGCTTGAACGCCCCAATGGGCTTGTTCGAGGGCGCAAATTCGGGGCTGGGAACCGTATCAAGTACCGGCGCCAAGTCAACATTCACCCCGGCCTGCAAGAGTTCGGCCCCCCAGTTCCGGGCGTCGGCACGTAGTTGTTCAGGGCTCGAGTTGCCTTGGTCCAAGGCTGCGGGAATAGGCAGGAATCCAGGTCCCCGGAGGACTTGGACGGAGCCGCCCTCCTGGTCCGTCGCGACGGACAGAGGCAAGCCACGGCTTGAGGCCGGCGAAATCGCCGCCCTCAGCTTTTCCACAACTGATGCCGTCGCCGCGACGCCGGCCTGGCTGCGTCCGGCCAAATAGATATTGCCGACGTGGTTGTTCAGGAGATCGGCAACTGCGCCTGAATCGCTTCCGTCGGCCTTGGCCGCCACCATGAACAATTGCCCTACCCTTTGTTCCAGGGTCAGGCCCGCGAGCCGCTGTTCCGGCGTCGGGTGCGGTGGCGGCGGCAGCTCAGTAGGACCGGCCGGCGTTGCAGAAACGCTCGGCGATCCCGTCGACGGAGAGCTGGAAAACCGAGGCGTTGGGGCGGCCTGGGGGGTGCCCGGCGGCGGGGGCGGGTCTCCGACGGCCGGGAACCCGCGGTCAGGGGCGTCGGCATGGGCAATGCCGGCAAATGCCCCGACCATCAGGGCGAAGAGGATGAGCACTGAAATTCTGGACGGCTTGAGCACAAGAATCATCGCCTTGTAGATTCGATCGTTGCCCACAGCCTGCTCCCGGCCCGGCGGGGCGTGCAAGGAGCAGGCTGCGCAGCATCGGGAAAAGTGGCGTTACAGGGCGGTGGCCTCCGCGGCCGCTTTGGCTGCTGCAGGGAGCGCGTCAAAGATCCGGTTCATGGCGACGTCGTCGTGGGCAGCGGACAGGAACCATGCCTCAAAGACCGAGGGCGGCAGGTAGACGCCGGAGTCCAGCATGGAGTGGAAGAACGGTGCGTAGCGGAAGACATCTTGGGCCTGGGCGTCGGCGTAGTTGTGGACGCCGTTGGCCGAAGTGCCGAAGGCCACGGAGAAGAGGTTCCCTGCGCGCTGGATCGAGTGGTCCACGCCGGCAGTGTCCAGCGCCGACGAGAGTGCCGCCGAAAGTTCCAGCGAGCGGGCATCCACGAAGCTGTAGACCTCCGGGGTCGCGAGCGTCAGGGTGGCGACGCCTGCGGCCATTGCCACCGGGTTCCCGGACAAGGTTCCTGCCTGATACACCGGACCAAGGGGCGCAAGGTAATCCATGACGTCGGCACGCCCGCCGAGGGCCGCCGTCGGCATGCCGCCGCCGATGACCTTGCCGAAGGTCAGCAGGTCCGGCATCCAGCCTTCCTGGCGGCCGGTGAGGCCCCAGTAGCCCGCGTAGCCCGTGCGGAAGCCGGTGAGCACCTCGTCCAGGATCAACAGGGCGCCGTGTTCGCGGGTGATGCGGGACAGCCCTGCGTTGAACCCTTCGTCCGGGGTGACGACGCCCATGTTGGCGGGAGCGGCTTCGGTGATGACGGCAGCGATGTTGTTGCCGTGCGCAGCGAAAGCGGCTTCCACCGCGCCGAGGTCGTTGTACGGCAGGACGAGGGTTTCAGCGGCGGCAGCTTCGGTGACACCGGCCGAACCGGGCAGTGCCATGGTCGCAAGGCCCGAGCCAGCGGCGGCGAGCAGTCCATCGAGGTGGCCGTGGTAGCAGCCGGCGAACTTCACGATCAGGTTGCGGCCAGTGAACCCGCGAGCCAAGCGTACGGCGGTCATGGTGGCCTCGGTGCCCGTGGACACCATGCGGATGCGTTCGACGGCGGAGACGCGTTCCTTGACGATCGCGGCGAGGTTTGCCTCATCGGGCGTAGAGGCGCCGAAGGACAAGCCGCGGTCGACGGCGGCGTGGACGGCTTCGAGGACGGCCGGGTGCGCGTGACCCAGCAGCGCAGGGCCCCATGAGCAGACGAGGTCTACGTATTCGCGGCCATCCGCGTCGGTCAGGTACGGACCCTGCGCCGAAACCATGAACTTCGGGGTCCCGCCGACGGAACCGAAGGCGCGCACCGGAGAGTTGACGCCGCCAGGCATCAGGGAACGGGCGCGGTCGAACAGCTGGTCGGAGACAGGGGTGTTTGAAGTCATGGTGTCCATTCTTTCAGGGATTCGGGACGGCTCAGGCGCCGGCAAAGACGGTTCAGCCGCGTTCAGGCGTCGGCAAGCTCCTTGGCCACCAGTGGGGCCACCACGGTGCCGAAGAGTTCTATGCAGCGCATCATGGATTCGTGGGGCAGGGTTCCGTTGCTGTATTTGAGGTCGAAACGGTCGACGCCGAGGTTCCGCTTCAGCAAAACGATCTTCCGGGCGACCGTTTCCGGGGAACCCACGTAAAGTGCTCCCTCAGGTCCGCACATGGCGTCGAACTCGCCCCTGCTCGCCGGTCCCCAGCCGCGTTCCGCGCCGATGCGGTTGCGCTGGGCCAGCCAATGCGGGAACAGTTCCTCCCGGGCCTGCTCGTCGGTGGGAGCGACGTAGCCGGGCGAGTGGGTGGCAATCTGCTGCATGGGGTGCCCATATTTTTCCATTGCCTCGCGGTACAGGTCCACCAAGGGGGCAAAACGGCGCGGCTCCCCGCCGATGATGGCGAAGATAATCGGATAGCCGTATTGGGCGCAGCGCAGCACCGACTCGGGGGTTCCACCCACACCGATCCACGTTGGCAGCAAGTGGTGTTCCAGCGGCGGAAAAACGCTCATTCCGTTCACGTTCGGCCGGGTACGGCCTTCCCAATACACGGGCTTCTGCGCCCGGACCTTGTCGAAGAGTTCCAGCTTCTCCTCGAACAGGACTTCGTAGTCCGCCAGGTCCAGCCCGAATAGGGGGAACGATTCCACGAAGGAGCCGCGGCCCAGCATCACCTCCGCACGACCGTTTGAGATCGCGTCAACGGTCGAGAAGCGCTGGAAGACCCTGATGGGGTCGTCTGAGCTGAGCACGGTGACCGCCGAACCGAGTTTGATCTGCGATGTCCGGGCGGCGGCGGCCGCCAGGAACACTTCGGGCGCCGAGACAGCGAAGTCGCGGCGATGGTGCTCCCCAACCCCGAATGCATGAAGCCCCACGGCGTCCGCCAGATCCGCTTCCGCCAGCAGCTCCCGCAAAACCTGTGCATGCGGTTTCGGGTTGCCGCCGGCGTCCACCCCGGCGTCACCGAAAGTATTCAGTCCGAGGAGGATCTCCGTAGCTCCAACAGGGGCCGTGGGAGTGGAAGCGTTATCTGTCATCAGGACTCCTTAAGCCAGCCGGCAAGCTCGGAGGCCCAGTACGTCAGCACCATGTCGGCGCCGGCCCGCTTGATGCCGAGCACGGATTCTGTGATGGCGCCGCGGCGATCGATCCAGCCGTTCGCGGCAGCCGCTTCGATCATGGCGTACTCGCCGGAGATTTGGTAGGCCGCCACGGGAACCGGGCTCATGGCGGCGACGTCGGCGAGGATGTCGAGGTAGCTCATGGCCGGCTTGACCATCACCATGTCGGCGCCCTCTTCGAGGTCGAGTTCCACCTCGATGATGGCTTCGCGGCGGTTGGCGGCATCCATCTGGTACGTCCGACGGTCACCCTTGAGCTGCGAGTCCACGGCTTCGCGGAATGGGCCGTAGAAGGCGGAGGCGTACTTCGCCGCGTAGGCCAGAAGCGCGGTGTTCTGGTGTCCGGCCTCTTCAAGGGCCTGGCGAATCACGGCGATCTGGCCATCCATCATCCCGGACGGCCCCAGGACGTGGGCACCGGCGTCGGCCTGGGCTACGGCCATTTGAGCGTAGATTTCGAGGGTGGCGTCGTTGTCAACGTAGCCGTTGGCGTCCAGAACGCCGCAGTGGCCGTGGTCGGTGAATTCGTCGAGGCACACGTCGCCCATGACAACCAGGTCATCGCCAACTTCCGCCCGGACGTCGCGGATGGCTTTGTTCAGCACGCCGTCCGGATCCAGGGAGGCAGTTCCCCGGGCATCTCGGACGGCCGGGACACCGAACAGCATGATGCCGCTGACACCGAGTTCCACGGCTTCCGCAGCGGCGCGCTTGAGCGAGTCGGTGGTGTGCTGCACAACACCGGGCATGGAGCTGATCGGAGCCGGTTCGCTGAGCCCTTCACGAATGAAGGCCGGCAGGATGAGGTCGGCGGGGGCCAGACGGTGTTCTGCGGTCATCCGGCGCATGGCTGGGGTGGTGCGGAGCCGGCGGGGCCGGTGGTTTGGAAAGCTCAACTTTCGTTCCCTTCGGTGGCGAATACGGTGCGTAGGGCGGTCACGATGCCGTCGGGTGTGGGTTCCTTGGCGGTTGCCGCGACCGGGATGCCGAGAGCGGCGGCCTCTGCCGCCGTCGAGCGCCCGATCGCAATAAAGCGGCAATCCTGCAGAGGCCCCAGCGAGGCGTGGATGCGGCGTGCCGCACTGGGTGAAGCTGCGACGACGGCGTGGAGCCGGCCTCCGGAAAGTTCGGCCTTGGCGGCTTCGGGGGTGAGCTCCGGCGCCCCGGATCCCGCCCCTGTTTTCCAGCCGTTCGCCGCTACCAAGGCAGCAGTCAGCCTGCGTTCGGGGGCCGCCGGGTAGTCCACGGTGTGGTATGCCGTCACTGACTGGACCGCGGCTCCCTTGGCTACGATCCCCTCCGCCAACATCGCGTCGGCGATGTCCGCTTGGGGCAACAGCACACTGGCCGGGCCTGTAGGCCAGACGGCCACGAGTCCCGCGGCAGACTGGACGGCTTCCGGCGCGAGGTCCACGGGAATGCCCTCCGCTTCGAGGACCCGCCGGCTCGACGGACCAATCGTCGCGATCCGGACGGAAGCCGGAATCAGGTCCTTCAACTCCAAGCGACGCTCGGCCGCTTTTTCCTTCAGGGCGCGCACCGTGGTGATGCTGCTGACCACCAGCCAGCCGTACGCTCCCGCGAGGAGGGCGTCCAAGGCGACCTCGAGGGAATGCTGGTCGCGGGCACGCTCAAAGTCGATCAAGGGCAACAAGAGCGGCTCGGCGCCGGCTTCCCGCAGGGCGCTGACGAGCGGGGCGGCACGATCAGGGCTGCGCGTCACAAGAACCCGGGCGCCTTCAAGGACCCGGGCCTCCCCCGACTTCACCGCGCTGTGCCGCCCCATGGTCTCCTGTTGGCTCCGGTTATCGGGACGCTGCAAGATCTGCGATGTCCGCAGCACCTGCGGCAAGCAGGAGCTCGGCGACTTCGATGCCCAGCAACGTGGCGCCCACCTCAGTGAGTCCGTCGGTGGCCTTTTTCTCGCGCACCGATTTGCTCCCGTCCACGGCGCAGACAATGGCTTCAAGGTACAGCATGCTGCCCTTGCGGTAAGCGTATGCGCCTACGGGCGCAGCACAGCCGGCTTCGAGGCGGGCCAGGACGGCCCGCTCCGCGGTGACGGCCAGCCGGGTGTCTTCATCATTGAGTGCGGCCAGGGCCTGGGCTAGGGCGCCCTGGGAACTTTCGGCGGAGCCGGATTGTCCTGGAGCGTCGACGGTGCGGCACTCGATCGCAAGTGAGCCCTGTCCGGGGGCGGGAAGCATGACGTCGGTCTCAAAGAACTCCGTCACGACGTCGAGCCTGCTGATCCGTTCCAGTCCCGCCGCGGCGAGGACGACGGCGTCGAGATCGCCGGGTGAATCTTCCGCATTGCCGGCGAGCCCCGGAACGCGGCCCAGCCGGGTGTCCACGTTGCCGCGGATGTCCACGACGTCGAGATCCGGGCGGGCGGCGCGCAGCTGCGCAGCGCGGCGCGGCGAGCCGGTACCGACCCGTGCGCCGGCCGGAAGATCCGCCAACTTGAGACCGTCACGGGCGCACAAGGCGTCCCGGACGTCGACGCGCTTGGGCGTTGCGGCAATCGTGAGTCCCGGTGCCGCACCCGTGGGGAGATCCTTCAGGGAGTGCACCGCGACGTCGCACGCGTTCTCCAACAGCGCTTCGCGAAGGGCTGCGACGAATACTCCGGTGCCGCCCATCTGGGACAGCGAGCCCGTCCGGACATCGCCTTCGGTCTTGATGCGCACCAGTTCAACGGGAAAGCCACCGACGGCGGCCAGCTGGTCCGCGGCCTGCTGGCTCTGGGTGAGCGCGAGCTTGCTCGCGCGGGTGCCGATCCGTACGGTCATTTCGCGCTTTCTCCTATGGGGTAGGCATCATGTCCGGTGCCTACTGTGGTGTCCGCACCCGCAATCGTGGGCTTCTCTCCACGGAAGTTGGCGCAGCAGCCGGGACGGCAGATGTCGTACCACGGTCCCAGCCCGGTCATGGCAGGGCGATCGGCGATGTTGTTGGCTGCGGTCCGCTCGCAAATGAGGTCCACCAAGCCGGAAACGAACTTGCGGTGGGTTCCCGGCGTGGGGACGCGGGTCGCGGTGAGCCCGAGGTTCTTGCACGTTTCCAAGGCCTCGGTGTCCAGGTCCCAGGCCACTTCCATGTGGTCGGAGACGAAACCGAGCGGAACGATCACGACGCCCTTGATCCCTTGGCCGGCCAGTTCCTCGATGGCATCGTTGATGTCCGGCTCAAGCCATGGAACACTCGGCGCGCCCGAACGGGACTGGTACACCAAGGACCATGGCGCGGTGAGTCCGGATTCGGCTTCAACCCGCCGAACAACCTCGGCGCCGGCGGCCAGGTGTTGGGCCACATAAGCCGAGTCCTGCTCGAACTCGCGGGGCTCGGCGTCCGAACGCCCGGCGGCCTCGGCGTCGCGGGTAGGAATGGAGTGCGTTGCAAACAGGATGTGGACCGGAGCGTCCTGGAGACCGGCCGCGGCCAATTTCTCCTTGACCTCGGCAAGTCCGGCAGCCGTTCCTTCCACGAATGGTTCGACGAAGCCAGGGTGGTCGAAGTACTGGCGGACCTTGTCCACCTCGAGTTTGCCGTCAAGGCCGGTCTCCGTCAGCGCAATGCCGATGTCCTCGCGGTATTGGCGGCAGCTGGAGTAACAGGAGTAAGCACTGGTGGTGACCATCAACAGCTTGCGGTGGCCGGCGTCGTAGGCTTCCTGGAGCGTTTGCGGGATGTAGGGATCCCAGTTGCGGTTGCCCCACAGCACAGGCAGGCTGATGCCGCGTGCCGCAAGCTCTGCCTCGAGGGCGGCCTTGAGGTTCCTGTTTTGCTGGTTGATGGGGCTGATCCCGCCAAAGGCGCGGTAGTGGTGGGACACCTCTTCCAGACGCTCATCCGGGATGCCGCGGCCACGGGTCACATTGCGCAGGAAGGGAATGACGTCGTCCTGGCCTTCGGGCCCGCCGAACGAGGCGAGGAGGACGGCGTCGTACTCTTTGGGGGCCATGCGTCCGGCCTCGGTGACGTCATTGACCTCGGTGAGGCTGGCCGGACCGGCGGAGTGGCGGCCGCTCACGCGAGGACCTCGGCGATCTCCGCGGCGGTGATGCGGCGACCGGTGTAGAACGGGATTTCCTCGCGGACGTGGTTGCGGGCGTCTGTGGCCCGCAGGTGGCGCATGAGGTCGACCAGGTCAACGAGTTCGGGTGCTTCCAGGCCAAGGATCCACTCCCAGTCGCCCAAGGCGAACGAGGACACGGTGTTGGAGATGACCTGGGGGAAGTCGCGGCCCAGCATGCCGTGGTCGCGCAGCATCTTTCCACGCTCTTCGGCCGGCAGGATGTACCACTCGTAGGAGCGCACGAACGGGTAGACGCAGAGCCAGGTGCTGGGCTCGACGCCGCGGGCATAGGCAGGAACGTGGTTTTTGGCGAATTCGGCTTCGCGGTGGACGCCCATGGCGGACCAGACGATCTCTGTGCCGGCGAACAGCGCGCTGCGGCGGATGTCACGGACGGCCTGTTGCAGGGCCTCGGGCTTGGCTCCGTGGAGCCACACCATGATGTCGGCGTCGGAACGCATGGCGGATACGTCGTAGCTTCCGCGGAGGACAACGCCGTCCTCGGCGAGCTTGGCAGCCAGCTGCTCGAAATCCTGGACAGCATCGGCGCTGCGCAGGACATCGTCCGACCGCTTGAAGACGGTCCACAGCGTAAAGAACTGCTCTTCGGATTCGGCAGTTTTAGTGACAGATTCGGCAGAAGTGTGGCTCATGGTACAAGTCTGCCCCGTGGATGCCACTAAGTCGAAATGCACCACTTCTACAATGCGTAGAAGTGGTGCATTTCACAAAATTGCGTCGATTTGCGCGGAGGTGTCGGATACCACGGCAGCCAGGCCGTTTCCGGCAAGCCAGCCGCCCACAACCGACAGACCCTCTGCTTCGGCGCAGATGCGCCGCACCTCGGCAACGCGCTGTTTATGACCGACGGCGGCGAACGGCAAGGCACCGGCCCAGCGGACAATGTCCCAATCGAGCACGTCTTCGCGGACAATGGGCACCGTCAGCAAGGCCGAGGCGTCGCGGAGCGCAGCCTCAAACAGGGCATCGTCATCCAGCGCGGCCGCCGATCCAGGGGGGTCCGCTCCCTCGCCCCGCCCATAGGACAGGCGCAGCACGTGCGTGCCGGGGCCGGCTTCTTCCGCCAGCCAGTCCCACTTTGCCGTGGCATGCGTGAGCGCTTTCGCCTCGATCCCCTCGGTTTGCGGAGCGACGAGAATGCCGGTGCCGCGGGGACGGCGGTCCAGTTCAGGCACGTCGACCACCAAGGTCACGAGGCTCACCAAGGGGCCCGCGGCCGGACGCAGCGCGGACAGCTCCGGAAGCGCCTCCTCCAGCAGCCCGACGGCGGCCGGACCGTCGAGCGCCACCACGAGCCGCCCGGCGTCGTACGTTGTGCCCGCCGCGGTGGCCTGCCAACCGCTTTCAGTGCGGGTGATTGAATCCACCCGGGCGCCGGAGACGAGGGCGACTCCCTCCGAACGCAGCTCCGCCCCGAGGGCGGAAACCAAGGTGCTCATTCCGCCTTTCAAGCCGCCGACGGCGGATCCGGCCTTCGCCGCTCCGCTCCCGTTTCGCTTTGAACCGGCTGCGCGCTGGCTGGCCACCGCAGCGGCCAACGAACGGTGCTCGCGCAGTGCCGCGCGTAGTCCCGGGGCCACCATGTCGACGTCGAGCAGTGCGGGATCCGCGGAGTGCACTCCCCCGACGACGGGTGCCACGAGCCGATCGAGCACCCGTTTGCCCATCCGTGCCCGGACCAACGAGGAGACGCTGGTGACCTCGTCGGAGGTGCCTATTGATGCGGGCAGGTAGCGGTCGAGCGAGGCCCGCAAGGAGCCTGCGAAGCCCAAGGAACGCCGGACTTCGGGGTCCCAGGGGTTCGCCGGAATTCCGAGCACTCCGGTCTTGGGCAGTTCCTGCGGACCGTCGGGCAACTGCACCCAGGCCCCTCCCGGATGGGGCGCCACGATGTTGTCGCCAAGCCCGAGATCGCGGGCGAGATCGGCCACGGCAGTGGAGCGCGTGGCGAAGGACTCCGCTCCACTGTCCAGCTCAAGGCCGCCAACCTCGTGGCTTCCCACGCAGCCGCCCCACGAGTCGCCCGCTTCGAGCACGGTGACAGCGATGCCCGCCTTGGCCAGTACACGGGCGGCGAGCAGGCCGGAAATGCCGCCGCCCACGACGACGGCCGTCAAGCCAGCTGCTGAACCGCCGGGAAGCGCGTGTTCGGGCCTGGTGTGTTCGGGCTGTGGGTGACCGCCGCGCATGCCGGCTACCCTGCCGGGATCGAGTGGATGAGTTCCACTACCCGGGTCAGGACCGCGGGGTCCGTCTCCGGAGGCACACCGTGGCCGAGGTTGAGGACGTGGCCTGGGGCTGCGGAACCGGCGGCGATTACCTCGCGGACGTGGGCTTCCAGGACTTCCCACGGCGCCGAAAGCAGCGCGGGGTCAATGTTGCCCTGCAGGGGCACGGTTCCACCTAGGCGCCGGTTTGCCTCGTCAAGCGGCAGCCGGTAGTCCACCCCTACGACGTCCACGCCGACGTCGCGCATCGCGACGAGCAACTCGGACGTTCCCGTACCGAAGTGGACCAGCGGCGCACCGAGGTGGCGGACATGGTCAAGGGCGCGTGTGGAGGCGGGAGCAACGTACTTGGCGTAGTCGGCCAGGCCAAGGGAACCGGCCCAGGAGTCGAACAGTTGCCCCGCAGAGGCGCCCGCTTCCAGTTGGGCCCGCAGGAACATGCCGGAAGCGTCGGCTGCCCAGTTGGCCAGCGCGGTCCAGGTTTCCGGATCGGCGTGCATCATGGTGCGCGGACCGAGGTGGTCACGGGAAGGCTTGCCTTCCACCATGTACGCGGCGAGCGTGAACGGCGCACCGGCGAAGCCGATCAGGGGTGTGGTGCCGAGCTCCGCCACCGTCAGGCGCACGGCCTCGCGGATCGGCTCGAGGGCTTCCCACGTCAGCTGCGGCAAGGCGGCCACGTCAGCGACCGTGCGGACGGGCTTGTCCAGGACAGGACCGACGCCGGGAACGATGTCCACGCCGACGCCCGCCAGCTTGAGGGGAATGACGATATCCGAGAAGAAGATGGCTGCATCAACATCATGGCGGCGGACCGGCTGCAAAGTGATCTCGGAGGCGAGCTCGGGACGCAGGCAGGAGTCCAGCATCGCCACCCCTTCACGGACTTTGAGGTACTCCGGCAACGAGCGGCCGGCCTGTCGCATGAACCACACGGGACGGCGGGACGGCTTGCCTCCACGGTATGCCTGGATCAGCGGGGAGTCTGCGGTGCGGCCATCCATGAGCGGGTGGCTTGCATCAAGGCTCGAGGCGGCGGTGCCGGAAACGCCGTTGGCCGACACAGAATGAGGCAGTGCGGAACTGGAAGTCATGCCTTCGATTGTGCCGAAGATCGGGATCAAAAGATAACGACAGCCTGTCCCGCACATTGCGAGGTGACGGGCGTCACTCCGGACAGTGCGGAGAACCACTCGCGAGCGTTGTTCTACATGGCGCCGAAAAAGCTATGATTGCTTTGCTGTGGTTCTTTTCTCATTGGTGGCTACACACGCCGACATCGATCTTGAAACCGTCGCTCAGTTGAGCAACGGTTCATCCGAGGTTGCCTCGTCCGCTTTGGCCGATTCCCAACTTGTCTCCGGCGCCGTGGTCCTGGCCACCTGCAACCGCTACGAAATCTACGGCGAAACGCCGCATGTCGAGAACCTTGAGGCTGCCCGCTCGGCGCTCGTCACGCAGATCAGTGGCTTGAGCGGACTCAACGAGCAGCTCGTCTCGCGCGCCTTCAGCACCCGCACCGGCCCTGAGGTCAGCAGGCACCTCTTCGCCGTCAGCGCCGGACTGGACTCCGCCGTCGTCGGCGAACGCGAAATCGCCGGCCAAGTGCGCCGCGCCCTCATCACTGCCCAGCACGAAGGAACCGCGAGTTCCGGGCTGGTCCGCTTGTTCCAGGCTGCCTCCAAGACGGCAAAGGACGTCGGGGCCCAGACCGCCCTCGGTTCGCGGGGCTTGTCCATAGTTTCAGTTGCCCTGGACCTCGCTACGGACCTCTCAGAGAACGCCGACTGGAGCACCAAGAAGGTAGTTGTCTTCGGGACCGGGGCCTACGCAGGGGCCACTATGTCGCTGCTTCGCGATCGCGGCTGCACCGACGTCTCCGTTTACTCGTCTTCCGGCCGGGCCGAGGCTTTCGTGGCGACCCGCGGCGGAACCGCGCTCGACGCCGAAACCCTTCCTGCCGCCGTCGCTGCCGCCGATGTCATGATCGGTTGCAGCGGATCGGACACCCGCGTTGAGGCCGAAGAGCTCGCCAAGGTCCGTGCACTTTCTACCCAGACGCTCATCGCGATCGACCTCGCGCTCACTCACGACTTCGACCCCGCGGTGGGCGAGCTCGACGGCGTCGAGCTCCTGACGCTCGAATCCGTGCGGCTCGCGGCGCCCCAGGAACAAGCGGAGTCGCTGGCGCAAGCGAGCACCATTGTTTCCGGTGCGGCAGACGCCTTCGAGCAGGAGCGCGAAGCGCGGTCAGTCGACTCGGCCATTGTGGCACTGCGCCGCCACACCATGAACGTGCTCGACGCCGAGATGGAAAAAGTCCGGGCCCGGCACGGCTGCACCGCTGCGGCTGAAGAAGTCGAGTTCGCGCTCCGCCGCATGGTCAAGCAACTGCTCCACATCCCCACGGTCCGCGCGCGTGAACTTGCCGCCAACGGGCAGCAAGACGATTATGTCGCAGCCCTTGAGGCCTTATATGGCATCCAGGTGGAGCAGCCGATTGCCGCGGCTCCAGCAGCTGAATGCCCCGTAGACCACGAACAGGCATCCCAGCAGGCTGAAAGCGCCTAGCCCCCGCCCGGGTCCTATGCGAAGGCGTTGACGCCCGTCATTTCTGCAGACACAGCCCACAGCCTTGTTGCGGCTTCCGGATCCACTGCGTGCGCATCCACTCCTTGGTAACGCGCGAGCGGCGAGGCCGGGTCCGTGGGCTTGGCGATGTCGCAGTCTTCGCAATACACCCCGCCCATGCCCGCCAGGGCCGAGGACGTGGCTGCCCACGTGGACGTGGCAGCCCCCTGCTCCGGAGTCTTGAAACCCTCCCGGACGTTGCCTGCGTCGTCCATCCAACCCGCCGCGACCATCTCTTCACGCGGAAGGTAGCGCTGGAGCTCGGTCATGATGCCGCCGGGATGGACCGCGAAGGCCCGCACCCCGGCGGATTTACCCAGGCGGTCCAGCTCCACGGCGAATAGCGCATTTGCGGTCTTTGCCTGGCCGTAGGCCTTCCATTTGTCGTAACCGGTCTCGAAATTGATGTCCTCAAAACGGATCGGCGAGAGTTTGTGTCCCGTGGAGGACAAGGAGACCACACGTGCCGAACCGGCAGCCGCCAGCGCTGGCCACAAAGTGTTGAGAAGGGTGAAGTGGCCCAAGTGGTTGGTGGCGAATTGGGATTCCCAGCCGGGGCCCACGCGTTGTTCCGGGCTCGCCATGATGGCGGCGTTGTTGATCAGGATGTCCAGGGTTGGGTTCGACGCCAGGAAGCGTGCCGCGAAATCCTTCACGGCCTGCTGATCGGCCAGATCCAAGGCTTCCACGGTCACTTGCTCCCGGGCCAGGCCGGCCGCGGCGAGGACTTCCCTGGCGTGTTCCGGACGGCGGGCCGGAACCGTGACCGTGGCGCCAGCGAAGGACAAGGCCCGCACCGTTTCCAGACCGAGCCCGGAATAGCCTCCCGTGACGATTGCCGTCTTGCCGCGGAGGTCCACTCCCGCCACAACCTCCGATGCCTTGGAGCCGTGGCCGAATCCCGATCCGATGGGGTGTTGCGGTGTGGTCATGGATTCCTCGCTCATATCGGACCTTTCGTGTTCACCAGCGTCTGGGTTCAGTAAACCGGTTTGCCCGGCTCGACGTCGCGCACCCACGCAAGGATCCCGCCGTCGAGGTGGCTCACGCGCGTGTAGCCAGCGCGCTGTGCGGCCGCGAGCACCGCAGCGGAACGGGTACCGCCCTTGCAGTGGAACACGATCTCTTTGTCTTGCGGCAGTTCCGTCCAGGCCTCTCCCGCCAGGATGCGTCCCTGCGGGATAAGCACCGAACCGTCGATGTTCACAATCTCGTGTTCACCGATCTCGCGGACATCCACCAGTTCAAAGTCGCTTTCCCCCGCCGCGCGGGCCTCGAGCATCCCGGAAAGTTCGGTGGCCGTGACAGTCCGAACCGAGTCGCCTGCGGGCGCCGGGGTGATGCCGCAGAAAGCTTCGTAGTCGGTCAATTCGGTGATCGGCTCGGCCTCCGGGTCTTTCGAAACCTTGATTTCGCGCCAGCTGCCGCCGAGGGCGTCGAAGAGCGCTACGCGTCCCAGCATGGAGCGCCCGACGCCGGTGATCAGCTTGACTGCCTCCGTCACCATGAGCGAGCCGACAGCAGCGCACAGCATGCCGAACACGCCGCCTTCGCCGCAGGACGGGACGGAGCCTGCAGGAGGGGCCTCGGGATAGAGATCGCGGTAGCTGGGTCCATGCTTCTCCCAGAACACGCTGACCTGGCCGTCGAAGCGGAAAATGGATCCCCAGACGTATGGTTTGCCGAGGATCGCGGCAGCATCGTTGACCAGGTATCGGGTGGCGAAATTGTCTGCGCCATCCAGGATGAGGTCGTAGCCGGAGAAAATCTCCAAAGCGTTGGAGGAGTCCAGGCGCACGTTGTGAAGCTGCACGTTGACCAGCGGATTGAGTTCCTTGATGGCGTCACGTGCCGATTCGATCTTCGGCCGACCCACATCGCCCACGCCGTGGATGATCTGGCGTTGCAGGTTGCTGAGGTCGACGTCGTCGTCGTCCACGATTCCGAGCGTCCCCACGCCGGCGGCGGCCAGGTACAGCAACGCCGGAGAGCCCAGTCCGCCTGCACCGATCACGAGTACTTTTGCGTTCTTGAGCCGGCGCTGACCGGCCGCTCCGATTTCGGGAATAATGAGGTGGCGCGAGTACCGTTCGACCTCTTCGGTGGTCAGCTCCGCGGCCGGTTCCACAAGTGGCGGCAGCGAAGACGGCAATGTTTGGGCAGCAAGAATAGTGGCCATACTCCAAAGTATGCCTGCCGCTGCCGCCCGGTCATATTACTGCGCAGTATTGTGGTCATAACTGCAAAGGAAAGGCGGCAGACAAGTGGCTGAGAGTGCACGTATCAAACAGGAGGCACAGGTCAGACAAGATCGGACCGGTTCCCCACGCTCGGCGAGGCTGCCACGCGATGAGCGCCGGGCCCAGCTCTTGAACGCCGCCTTGGAAGTCTTCGTTGCCAACGGCTTCCATGGTGCAGCGATGGACGAAATCGCCGAGACCGCCCATGTCAGCAAGCCGGTGCTGTACCAGCACTTCCCGTCAAAGCGGGAGCTTTACATGGCCCTCCTCGACAGCCACCTGGCCATGCTCACGGACCAGATGCTCACGGCGCTGAATTCGACGTCGGACAACAAGGAACGCGTCCAGGCCGTCATGCGCGCCTACTACCGTTTCATCGCGGGCGATGACCAAGCCCACCGGCTCGTCTTCGAATCCGATCTCATCAATGACCCGGATGTCAGCTCGCGACTGGAGACTTTCAACCGCACCTTCGCCGACGCCGTCGCCAAGGTCATCGCCGAAGACACCAAGCTGCCCCCGCTGGAGGCCCAGCTGCTCGGCCGGGGCTTGGCCGGAATGGCGCAGGTCAGCGCCCGGTATTGGCTCGAAACCGACGGCGATCTGGACCTCGATGTCGCCAGCGATCTGATCTACCGTTTAGCTTGGCGCGGAATCAGTCGCTTCCCGAAAGAGTCCTAGACTACAAATAGAGGACTGAGTAATTTTTGATTGGCTGGGAGGCCCCGCTGTGGAAGTAAAGATCGGCATTCAGAATGTTGGCCGTGAGATCGCGCTTGAGTCCGCTCTCGACGCCGAGGCTGTTGCCAAGATCGTAAGCGAGGCCATTGCCAACGGCACGGACCTGCGCCTGACCGACGAAAAGGGCCGCCAGGTCATCGTTCCCGGCAATGTCCTCGGATACGTGGAGATCGGCGCCGAGGAAGTGCGCCGGGTCGGCTTCGGCGCCCTCTAAGCGATACGCAAGAACACCAGCGAGCCAGGAGTCCGCATGCTCTCACTTGTCATCGTGGCGCTAGCCACCATCGCCTCAGGCTTCATCGTCTGGGGAACTGACAAACACCGTGGCACGTACGGAATCACCCTGCCCGCTGGTGTTTCCGTTGCCGTCGCCATGCTGAGTTGGATGATTTTCATCCAACTTGGCTTTGGCTACCAGCCTGGCGTGACGTGGATCCCGTGGGTCCTGCCGGTCATTCTTGGAACCGTGGCGGCCGCGGTGGCCTCCTACTTCCTGGGCCGTCATCGGACCCGGCACGACACCACCCAGCTGACCGCGGCGCTGCGACTCTAGCTGGCGCTGCGACTCTAGCTCCAGATCCGGCTCAAGGGGTTGCTTCCGGTTTGGCCACTGCCCCCACTTCCGCGGCTGCTTCGCTGGCGCTCGTGGCCGCCCGGATGTCGCGTTGGGTCACCTCGCTCCCGGCGTCATGGGAGGTGTAGCGGATGAACACCCGGTTGTACCGCCAGTCCAGGTCCGGGTGATGGTTCTGCTGTTCGGCGATGCGCCCGACGGCGGCAATCAGCTCGAGTGCGGCAGCCGACGTCGGGCATTTGTAGACGGTGGCGAGTCCGCCCAGGCGGTACCGCCAGTCCGGCAGTTCCGCCAGGGCGTCGTCGATCGCGGACTTGCTGAGGATGTCATCTTTGCCGGCCATCCGGGGCTCCTTCGCTGACGTGGAATTCGCAGGAATCCCCGGAGCGGCCAGCGTAGGCCTCTAGAGGAACTCGGCCCGGCCTTCCATCGCCGAGGACGCCAGGGCGTGTTCCCGGCGCGGGATGCGGCCGGCCTGCTTCGCCAGCCTACCGGCGATGACAGCGTGTTTGAAGGCTTCGCCCATCTGCACCGGGTTCTGCGCACGGGTCACCGCGGTTGCCAGCAGCACGGCGTCGCAACCGAGCTCCATGGCGAGTGCGGCGTCGGACGCGGTTCCGATGCCGGCGTCGAGTACTACCGGCACAGAAGCCCGGGACACAATGAGTTCGATGTTGTGGGGATTCAGGATGCCCAGTCCGGTGCCGATAGGCGCGCCCAAGGGCATCACCGCTGTGGCTCCGAGGTTTTCCAATCGAAGCGCCAGCACGGGGTCGTCGTTGGTGTAGGCGAAGACCTTGAAGCCGCGGTCCACCAGCTTCTCCGTTGCGTCCACGAGCTCCACTGCGTCAGGCAGCAGCGTCTGTTCGTCGGCGATGACCTCGAGCTTCACCCAATCCGTTTCCAGCGCCTCCCGTGCAAGCTCGGCTGTCATGACAGCATCCTTGGCGGTAAAACAGCCGGCCGTGTTGGGCAGGACACGGATGCCATGGTCCACGAGCAACTGGAAGAGCGAACCTGTTTCGGTCGGCGAGTATCTCCGCATGGCAACGGTGGTGAGTTCGGTGCCCGAGGCCAGCAACGCCGCCCCCAGGCCGTCCAGGCTCGGGGCTCCGCCGGTGCCCATGATGAGGCGAGAGCCGAACTCGACACCGTCGATCACCAGGGCGTCGGTTCGGGTGCTTGCTTCGTGTGTGCTTGCTGTCGTCATGGTTCAGCCTCCCTGTACTGCGGTAACGATTTCGAGTTCGTCGCCCTCTGCGAGCGCGGTGGCAGCCCACTGGCTGCGCGGGACCACTTCGGAATTGCGTGCGACGGCGACGCCGATCTTGCGTCCGTCAGCCGCCTGGCCGCTGGAGTCCACAACACGTCCGGTGACGTGGCTGACGAGGGTGGTGACAGACGCGTCGTCGCTCAGTGTGTGGTCTGCGCCGTTCAATTTGATGTTCATGCGTGGTCCTTCGGAAGGGGATTTGAGGTACCGGCCGATGGGCCGTCTGTTGAGGCCCGTGCCGCTGAAAGCTGGTGGGAGAAGCGGTCCGGGCGGAATTTGTTCCACCGGGGATCCGCGGTGCCGTCCATGAGCCCGACGCAGATCTTCGCCGCTGCCGGAGTGAGGAGTACGCCGTGGCGGAAGAAGCCGCTGGCCACGATGAGGCCGGGCACGGTTCTTTCGCGACCTTCCACGCGGCCCAGCAGCGGTGCATTGTCCGGAGTGCCCGGGCGCACTCGGGCAGTTGCTTCCAGAAGTTCCAGTTCGGCCACAGCCGGGACAAGTACCTGGGCGTCGCGGAGCAATTGGTACACACCACCGGCTGACACCGGGTTGGCCGATCCCCCGGACGCCGACAAGCCGTCTTCACGTTGCGTCGCGCCGATCACCACCGTCCCGTCGTCGCGGGGCACGATATAGACGGGCACTCCGCGCACCATTCCCCGGACCGTGGCGGTGACCAGGGGTTGCAGGTGCTCCGGGACGCGCAACCGCAGTATGTCGCCATAGACCGGACGCAGCGGGAGTGACAATCCCTCCGGCAGGCCGTTCAAGCGGGCGGCATCCAGTCCGTTGGCTACCACTGTTTCCGTGGCGAGCACTTCGATTCCTGAGCCGAGCACGGCCCCGACGACGCGCCCGTCCTCCCACAGGAGGCCCGCCGCAGTGTCGTGGATCGCAAAACCGTCATCGGCCCCCGGAATCCAGCTGGAATCGCCGGGCTGGTGGTCTGCCAGCGCGCCCAGAATCGCGGCCGAAAGCCGGCGTGGATCCACTTGGTGGTCGCCCGGGATGTCGAAGGCGCAGGAAATCTGCGGGCTCAGCAGCGGCTCACGCTCCCGCGCCTCGCGCAACCGCACGGATTCCACCACCAGGCCATTGGCCAGCTGGACATCCCGGAGATCGGCGAGCGCCCGGCGGTCCGCAGCGTCCGCGCCGACGGCGAGGGTCGGCGTCGTACGGTAACCCGTGCTGCGGCCGATGCTCGAGCCGGTCACATTGCGTTCGAAGTCCGGCCACAATACCGACGATTCGAGCATTAGCTCCAGGAGGTCCTCTTCCTGGTAGTGCAATTCGCTGACCGGCGCCAGCATTCCCGCCGCCGCGAACGTAGCGCCGCTGGCTGGTGCGGGATCGATGAGGGCAACCGAACGGCCGGATCTGCGGGCTTCCCACGCGATGCCGAGGCCAATGACACCGCCCCCGATCACCGCGACATCCGCGCGCAGGGGTTCGTGCTGGCTGTTCACTTCGTCCATGGAGTCCTTCCCTACGCCGGTATTAGCCGGATCAGGTCAAGCGGTCGGCGCTGAAGCCCTCTCAGCCGCGCGGCGATTGTGACTGCCGCCGCGGCTCCCGCGGTACCTGCCCAGTTTAGAGGAACTACTCTGTTTCCATGACCCAGCACGATGTCCACACCACCGCCCGCCTGTACCTCTGCACCGACGCCCGCAAACCACAGGGTGATTTTGAGCAGTTTGTCGATGCCGCATTCGAAGGCGGCGTGGACATCATCCAGCTGCGCGACAAGACGATTGAAGCGGCGGAAGAACTCGAACTCCTGGAGATCCTGCAATCCGTGGCCCATCGTCACGGCCGTCTCTGGGCAGTCAACGACCGCGCGGACGTAGCATCCCTCTCCGGCGCGCCGGTGTTCCATATCGGCCAAAAGGACATTCCGCTGCGCTCTGCCCGGAAATTGCTCCACGACCCCACCATCATCGGCCTCTCCACGCACACGCCGGAACAGATTGACGCCGCCATCGCCGCGTCGCCTGGCCGCAGCGGCCTGGACTACTTCTGCGTCGGGCCGGTGTGGGCCACCCCCACGAAGCCGGGACGCTCCGCCGTCGGGCTCGATCTGGTGAAGTACGCTGCCAACGCGGTGAAGCAGGCAGACGAAGAGACCGTCGGGGGCGTCGTGCTCCCCTGGTTTGCGATCGGCGGGATCGATCTCGGCAACGTGGAAGAGGTAGTTAGGGCCGGCGCCAGCCGCATCGTGGTGGTGCGGGCAATCACCGAAGCGCAGGATCCGACGGCAGCTGCCCAGGCGCTCCTGGCTGCCCTGGACGCAGCGGCGGCCTAGCGAGACGCCGCGAGATTTTGGAGTTACCCTGACTTTCGTGTCACACCAGCGGATAGCCCCGAATGTCAGCGAAACGTCGAACCAGCTTGCGGAAGCGCTGGCGGCGCTGCGGACTGAACTCGAGCTGCCCGCAGGTTATCCCGCTGAAGCGCTGCGCGACGCTGAAGCCGCGGTTTCCGGACACGCCCTGCCGGCGCAGGACTTCACGGATGTTCCATTCATCACGATCGACCCGGCTTCTTCCACGGATCTCGACCAGGCCCTCTTTATAGACAGGTCCGGCGATGGTTACAGGGTTTTCTACGCCATCTCCGATGTGCCCTCCTTTGTACCCCCGGGAGGAGCGCTCGACGCCGAGACCCGCCACCGCGGGCAAACGTACTATGCCCCGGACGGCCGCATACCGCTGCACCCCGAGATCATCAGCGAGCATGCCGGAAGCCTGTTGGCCGGCCAGACGTGCGGCGCGTTCGTGTGGGACTTCGAACTCGATGCCGAGGCAGAGTTCCGCACCGTCTCCGTGCGTCGGGCAAGCGTACGCAGCCGCGCCAAACTCAGCTACAAGGGTGTGCAGGCGGAGATCGATTCCGGAAGGGCTGATCCCATCCTGCAGCTGCTCAAGGAGGTCGGGCTCAAGCGGGTGGAACTCGAACGCCGCCGCGGCGGCGCAAGCCTGAACATGCCTGAACAGGAAATCGTCCAACTGCCCGACGGCGGGGGGTACAGGATCGTCGCAGCCCCCTCGCTGCCGGTTGAGGACTGGAACGCCCAGATTTCGCTCATGACCGGGATGGCCGCCGCCCAGCTGATGCTCGATGGCAAAGTGGGGATTTTGCGCACCATGCCGGCCCCCGATGAGCGCTCGCTGCTCCATTTCAAACGGCAAACGGGGGCGCTCGGCAAGCCCTGGACCGAGGGGACGAGCTATGGAGCGTACCTGCGGACCCTCGATGCCAAGGACCCCCGGCAACTGGCCATCCTCCATTCAGCAGGGCTGCTTTTCCGTGGTGCCGGCTACACACCCTTCGACGGCGAGGTACCGGGCAGCGTCATGCAGTCAGCCATCGGGGCACCCTATGCCCACACCACCGCGCCGTTGCGCCGGCTTGTCGATCGTTTTGTGCTGGTCATCTGCGAAGCTCTGAGTAATGGAACAGAGATCCCTGCATGGGCCCGGAATGCTTTGCCGACCCTGCCGGTGATCATGGCGTCTTCCGACCAGCTTGCCGCCAAAATGGAACGCCTGGCCTTGGACACGGTGGAGGCAGCGCTCCTGGTGAACCACATCGGACAGGAATTCGACGCCGTAGTGATTTCCGGATCGAAGCCCGCCAAGAACAACGGAAACGGTAACGGGAACAGCGCCAATGGCAACAACGGTAATGGCAATGGGAACGGAGCCCCGCACGGCCCCTACGGCATCGTCCAGATCGCCGAGCCGGCAGTCACCGCTCGTTGCGACGGCGAAATGGAGTCGGGCACTAAGGTCCGTGTGAAACTGCTGGACGCGGACATTGCAACCCGCCAAATCACCTTCGAACTGATCCCGTAGCGCACTCCGTTCGCAGGCCCGGGACCGGGATCCGGGGATTATCGCGCCCAGACGTTAGACTGAGTGAGTAGTAATGGATGCCCGGTCGTTGATTCAGTTAATTTTTTGACATCAACAAGCCCGCCCCTACGCGATCTTGAGATACACCAACTGGTCCCCAGTGCCAGTATTTAGATAGCCCGCGATCGGCTTCCACTGGATTTGCTTGCGCCCATCCGTGCTCCGGAACGGCCCTGCCACAACCGTTGAGCACGCAGCGCAGCCCAAATGAATAAGGAAAACTCCACTGTGAGTGAATTGCACACCCATGAAGTTCTGACCGACGGAACCGAAACAATCGAACCCGAGGAAACCATTTCCTCGGACGAAACACCCCACGAGATCGCAGAAAAGACCTTCGCCGACTACAACGTCCGCGCCGACATCGTTGAGTCCCTCGCCGACGCCGGAATCACCCACCCGTTCCCCATCCAGTCCATGACGCTCCCGGTCGCCCTAGGCGGTCACGACATCATCGGCCAGGCTAAGACCGGTACTGGAAAGACTCTC
The DNA here is from genome assembly GCF_051843155.1 of Arthrobacter sp. KNU-44. NCBI lineage: Bacteria > Bacillati > Actinomycetota > Actinomycetes > Micrococcales > Micrococcaceae > Arthrobacter > Arthrobacter sp. KNU-44. The sequence continues at coordinate 3,511,699 of NZ_JBPXNG010000002.1, read as the reverse complement.
GGATTCGGCATTCCGGCACTGCAGCGGGTCGTCGGACCGGACGACGCCGGGCACGACAAGCTCGCTGTCCCGGGTGCACCCCAGGCCCTCGTGATTGTTCCTACTCGCGAACTCGCCGTTCAGGTGGCCAACGATCTCCAGACGGCGTCCCGGAAGCGCAACGCCCGCATCGCCACCATCTATGGCGGCCGCGCATATGAGCCCCAGATCGAAGCCCTGCAAAAGGGCGTCGAGGTTGTTGTCGGCACTCCCGGCCGTCTGATCGACCTCTACAAGCAGAAGCACCTGAACCTCAAGAACGTTCGCATGGTGATTCTCGACGAAGCAGACGAGATGCTTGACCTCGGCTTCCTTCCGGACGTCGAGACCCTGATTGCCGGCACACCCGCCGTCCGCCAGACCCTGCTCTTCTCGGCCACCATGCCTGGCCCGGTCATCGCCATGGCGCGCCGCTACATGACGCAGCCCACGCACATCCGTGCCGCCGACCCGGACGACGAAGGCCTGACCAAGCGCGACATCCGCCAGCTCATCTACCGTGCCCACAGCATGGACAAGGTCGAGGTCGTCGCCCGCATTCTGCAGGCCCGCGGCCGCGGCCGGACCATCATCTTCACCAAGACCAAGCGCACCGCAGCCAAGGTTGCCGAGGAACTCGTGGACCGCGGCTTCGCAGCCGCCGCCATCCACGGTGACCTGGGCCAGGGCGCCCGCGAGCAGGCTCTCCGCGCCTTCCGCAACAACAAGGTGGACGTCCTCGTGGCCACCGACGTCGCCGCCCGCGGCATCGACGTCGATGACGTCACGCACGTGATCAACTACCAATGCGTCGAAGACGAAAAGATCTACTTGCACCGCGTTGGCCGCACCGGCCGCGCAGGCAACAAGGGCACGGCCGTGACGTTCGTCGATTGGGACGACATGCCGCGCTGGGGCCTGATCAACAAGGCGCTGGGCCTGAGCTACCCGGAACCCGTGGAAACCTACTCGTCGTCGCCGCACCTTTTCGAGGAACTGGACATCCCCGCGGGCACCAAGGGCCGCCTGCCCCGCGACAAGCGCACCCTCGCCGGCGTCGACGCTGAGGTTCTGGAAGACCTGGGCGAGACCGGCAAGAAGAACTCCCGTTCAGGCGGCGATTCCGGGCGTGGACGCACGGGACGCGACGCCGGGCGTGATGGTGGCCGTGAAGGTGCACGCCGCGGTACCAAGTCCAGCGATGCTCCGTCCCGCGAAGGAGACGGTGAGGGCGGACGCAACCGCACCCGCCGCCGTCGTACGTCCGAAGGCGAAGCAGCCCCCGTTGAGGCAACGGCCCAGTCTGCCGAGCCGCAGTCCGGCGAGGGCTCGGACAAGCCTTCCCGCGCACGCCGTTCCCGCACCCGCCGCCGCAACGGCGAAGTGGTCTCGGCTTCGGGTGCGTCCGGCGAGAGCACCGAGGCTTAACGGCCTCAATGACTGACATTGTTTGGGCGCCGGACGGCAGCAATTTGGTGGTTCACGCGGACAACGCGGATTTCCTCCCGACGCTGCCGGACGGCGCCTTCACACTGATTTACGTGGACCCGCCCTTCAATACGGGCCGGGTCCAGAGCCGCCAGGAAACGCGCATGGTCCGCAACGCCGACGGCGACGGCGACCGCGTCGGCTTCAAGGGACGCTCCTATGACACCATCAAGGGCGCCCTGCACCGCTACGACGACGCGTTCAGCGACTACTGGTCCTTCCTGGAACCCCGGCTCGTGGAGGCCTGGCGCCTGCTCGCCGACGACGGCACCCTGTACCTGCATCTCGACTACCGCGAAGTGCACTACGCCAAAGTCATGCTGGACTCGATCTTCGGCCGCGAGTGCTTCCTGAACGAGATCATCTGGGCCTACGACTACGGCGCACGCGCCAAGAACCGCTGGCCCACCAAGCACGACAACATCCTCGTGTACGTCAAAAATCCTGCAAAGTACCACTTCGACAACGCCGAGGTCGACCGTGAGCCGTACATGGCGCCGGGCCTTGTAACGCCGGCCAAACGCGAACTTGGGAAGCTTCCCACGGACGTCTGGTGGCACACCATCGTTTCCCCGACAGGCAAGGAAAAGACCGGCTACCCGACGCAAAAGCCGGAAGGCCTGGTCCGGCGCATCGTCACGGCATCGAGCCGGCCAGGAGACTGGTGCCTCGACTTCTTCGCGGGCTCAGGAACCCTTGGTTCAGTCGCGGCGAAGCTCGAGCGCAGGTTCGTGTGCGTGGACCAGAACGCCCCGGCCATCGACGTGATGCGCAAGCGACTAGACGGCAAGGCCACCTTCTACCCCAACTGACTCGCAGTTGTTGTCGTTTTGACGCCTGTAAACGACAACAACTGCGAGTCAGTTGGGCCACGCGGGGCTTCCGTCAGCGGACCACTGAACTTCCGGTGCCCAGCTCCTCGATGCGGGCCAGCACATCGGGTGACGTCAGGTTCTCCCCGAGCAGATTGGGCTTGCCGGTTCCGTGGTAGTCGGACGATCCGGTCATGAACAACCCGTGTTCGGCAGCCATGCGCCGCAGGAACACGCGGCCTTCCTCGGGATTGTCGCGGTGCTCCACTTCCAGCCCCAGAAGGCCGGCGTCGATCATTTCCCGGTAAGTCCGCTCCCCGACCACCCGGCCGCGGGCCGAGGCCACCGGATGCGCGAAAACGGGGACACCGCCCGCCGACCGGACGAGCTCGACGGCGAGCGCCGGATCCGGTGCGTAGTGCTGCACGAAATAGCGCGAGTGCGAAGTCAGGATCGCCGTGAACGCCTCGGAGCGGCTCGCCACCGCACCGGCCGCCACGAGGGCGTCGGCGATGTGGGGCCGGCCCACAGTGGCACCCGGAGCCACATGATGGATGACATCGTCCCAGCTCAAGGGGTAGTCCTCGGCCAGGAGCGTGACCATCCGTTTAGCGCGGGTGAGCCTCGCGTCTTTCGCCTTGGTGATTTCCTCGAGCAGGCCGGGATGTGCGGGATCGTGGAGATAGCTGAGCAGATGGACGCTGATCCCCTCGCGGGTGCGGCACGAGATCTCTATCCCGGGCACGAAAGCCACTCCGAATTCGAGGGCCGCGACGGAGGCCTGCTCCCATCCGTCAGTGGAATCGTGGTCGGTCAAGGCCACAACATCCAGACCCGCAGCAGATGCGGAAGCGATCACTCCCGCGGGAGCCTCGGTCCCGTCGGAAACATTGGAGTGCGCGTGCAGGTCGATCTTCACTTTCCAAGCGTATTTGATTCGGGACGGCTTGGACCGATTCTGCGTTGGCCTAGTGTCGGCCTTGATGGGACGATGGGACGGTGAACGATGCAGAAAACACCCAAAACGGTGAAACCACAGCCTCCCAGCCCCTGGAGGAGCGCGTCAACAACCGCTCCCAGCGGCCCACGTCCGATGCCTTCAAGGCATTCATGGCCAGCAATTGGGCACCAGCGCCGCAGGTGACCCCTGCGCGTGACGCCGTCGCCGACCATGCCGCCACGCGTCGTCGGGCCATCTCCGACAAGTTCGCAGGCCTGCGCCTCGTCGTACCGGCCGGCCCGCTCAAGGTCCGCTCGAACGATTGCGACTACCGCTTCCGCCCCCACTCCGGCTTTGCCCACCTCACAGGCTTGGGCCTGGACCACGAGCCCGATGCCGTGCTGGTCCTGGAACCTGTGGAGGAGGGAACCGGCGACGACGGCGGCCACCACCTCGCGACGCTCTACTTCCGTCCGCTCGCCGGCCGGGACACTGAACAGTTCTACGCCGACTCGCGTTCCGGCGAGTTCTGGATCGGCGCGCGTCCGACGCTCGCCGAATTCGAAGCGCGCCTCGGGCTCAGGACGGCGCATCTCGACGAACTAGAGATGGCCATCACCAAGAACGTGGGTGCCCCGGAAATCGGCGGCATCTCCATCCGCCTGGTCCGCAAAGTCGACGAGAACATCGATGCCCTCGTGGATACGGCCCGCTACAACACAGCCAAGGATCCGGAGAACCTGGACCTCGGCGAGCTCGATGCCTTGGACGAACTGCTCAGCGAGGCGCTCTCCGAGTTGCGCTTGCTCAAGGACAACTGGGAAATCGAGCAGATGAAGACCGCTTTAGCGGCCACCGTCGAGGGTTTCGCAGAGGTGGTCCGCGCCCTCCCCCGCGCCATGACCCACCACCGCGGCGAACGCGTCATCGAAGGCGCCTTCTTCGCGCGTGCCCGTGAGGAAGGGAACGAGCTCGGCTACGACACCATCGCTGCCGCCGGAAACAACGCCACGGTACTGCACTGGACCCGGAACACCGGCAAGGTCAACGCCGGGGAACTCGTGCTGCTCGACGCCGGTGTGGAGGCAGATTCCCTCTACACGGCCGACGTCACGCGTACCATTCCGGCCAACGGAAAGTTCTCGGACATCCAGCGCAAGGTCTATGAAGCCGTCCTTGACGCCGCCGACGCCGGATTCGCCGCAGCGCAGCCGGGCGTGAAGTTCCGCGACATCCACACCGCCGCCACCACGGTCCTCGCCGAACGCCTTGCCGAATGGGGCCTGCTGCCGGTTTCCGTGGAAGAAGCGGTCAGCGCCGAAGGCCAGCAGCACCGCCGCTGGATGCCGCACGGCACCAGCCACCACCTTGGCCTGGACGTCCACGACTGTGCCCAGGCCAAGCGTGATCTCTACCTGGACGGCGTACTCACCGAGGGCATGGTGTTCACCATCGAACCCGGGCTCTACTTCAAGGACGAGGACCTTGCTATTCCGGAGGAATACCGCGGAATCGGCGTCCGGATCGAGGACGACATCCTGATGACGGCTGACGGTCCCGTCAACCTCAGCGCCGCCCTCCCCCGCAAGGCCGACGACGTCGAGTCCTGGATGGCGGGGATCTACCAGGACGCCGACGCGTAACCACTGAGGCAGAACGCACGAGGAGGGCTGCCGGATCTTGATGATCCGGTGGCCCTCCTCTTTTGTTAAAACACGGAGACGCCGGCTTCCGTCCACTTAATTTCGGGTTTTTTACACTGAGATTTGCCCTTTTGACCACTGAGATTGGCGAAATCCACACGGAGACGCCCCTCGGCACTTGTACCCTCCTCCTAGGCGCAGCACCGATAGTCGATCCCCCGTTTGGTGCTGTTGCCATGCTTGAGATGGCATTTTCTCCATCTTCGAATCGGCCAAAGCGAGGAGGTGAACACACATGGAGATGATCTCAGAAGATGTGCTGGAGGCGGGAGCCACCCTGGCCTGTAACAGCGGGTGCCTGTGCACCTGATCTAGCGCTCGGTTCGTTGGTGGCGAGGCTTGCGTATCGCCACCAACGAACCAAGTGAGATACCAAGGATACGAACAACACTGATTTGGGGGAACAGCGTGCGCTTGCCACTGTTCAATATTTTCGACTTTCCGAAGCACAAGCATTTCTATGAGGCGATCCATGCTGCGGGGCCAGCTGGCGCGTGGAACCTTATGAAAAAGCTAGACGCCCTCGACCGGCCCATCTACCGGGCAAACCAACCAGACTTAGACAATTTCGAGGTCTTGAAGGCCCGAGCCCTGGATTTCATGAATGCGGTCCCTGGGCTTGATGGCTTTGACCTGGAATTGCACGCCACGAGCTTTGCTGAGTACGGACCGAAGCTGCAGTTTGAATCGACTTTCATCAATCTGTGGATGAAAGACCCTGAGACCCTGTTTCGGGATGTTGTGGACGTCGATGGACGCGAGCACCTTCACGAGGCGGCATCCAGAGGTCGAGGGGTAATCGCGCTCCCGCTGCATTTGGGACCCTCATACGTTGCCATTCCCATGCTCGCTTATGAAATGCCGACGACGACTCTCTACAATCGAATGAATTTTGACGAGATCCGCGCAGCGTCCTTTCCTGACTTGGACTTCCGCGGGATCCGGCTCGGGAGTACATCGGCGATACGCTCCGCCATGGAGGCCTTGAGCGAGGGCAGGATCTTTTCCATGTTCCCTGAACTGGACCCTCGTGGAGTAGATGAGCACCATGCCCGAATTCCATTCTTGGGGACGACCATCATGGTTCCGACAGGTCCGATACTTCTGAGCTATGCTTCCGGTGCCCCTATGGTCCCACTTACGCTCAGGGGTATCGGCGACGGCCGCTTTCGCCTCAAATACCATCCTGCAATACCACCGCCGGCATCTCCAGATGACCGTCGCCGCTCCGTGCTGGCCGTTTGGGATGTCATTGAGTCGGAGCTTCTCGCCGGAGACCTTGGAGAATGGGAAATGTGGTTCGAATTTGACCGGATGCTCCCCCAGGTCTGGACCGTCGAGACATGACCGTTGTCCAACTTCCCGCCATTTCCCTCAAAAGCGTTCGTCGCCACTATCGCGACGGTGCCGGACAAGAGAAGGCTGCACTAGATATCGCTGAACTAGAGATCCGACCAGGTGAACTTGTTGCCGTCATTGGCCCATCCGGATCCGGCAAGTCAACTCTGCTCCAACTGGTCGGTGGAATCGATTCGCCGACTGCGGGGAGTATCGACGTAGCAGGACTCGAGGTCTCCGGGATGGACGAAAAACAGAGGACAATCTTCCGGCGGGAGAATATTGGATTCATTTTCCAGGCATTTCATCTTGTTCCGAGCATGACGGTGGTGGAGAACGTCGCGTTGTCATCGATTGTTTCCGGTCAAAGAGGCTCTTGTTGGCGAGCAGATGCTCTGGTTCTTCTCGATCAGCTGGGACTGTTTGAATATGCTGATAGATTTCCCGATCAGTTGTCAGGCGGGCAACGTCAGCGGGTCGCCGTAGCTCGAGCGCTCTTCGGGGGTCCCAGCGTCGTCCTCGCCGATGAACCGACGGGAAGCCTCGACTCGAGGAACAGAGATATTGTTCTCCGTCTGATTCGCGACGCGATTGGCGACGATCGTCGTACCAGCGGACTGATGGTCACCCATGATCCATATGCTGCGAGTTATGCCGACCGGATCATCGCGCTGCAGGACGGAAAGATCATTGATCAACTTGACCTGACCCTCAACGGGCCACACCGGGAGGGAGATTCTCACCATGATGAGCGCGTTCGCTCGTGGTTTGCGGCAACTTCGCTTTGATTTTCCCCGATATGGAGTCGCAGCGGTTGCGCTGGTGTTCGGCGTTGCACTCATTTTCGGCACTCTGCTCACATCGAAGAGCATCAACGACCAGCTGTCGGAAGGAGCCGGCTCGCTGTCAGGCATAGGCGACGTCGCGGTCGTGCCTGCCATTCCCGGAACCACAGTCCCGGAGAGCGCAGTAAAGGGCGTGGCGGATCTCCCTGGCGTTGCGACGGCGATCCCGACTCTGGCACGAAATTCAAGCGTCCGGCCTGCAGGAACCATCGGAACAGGCCGCCCGCTGACGGTTACGGGCTACCCCGCTACGTTCAACACTGAGCTTCAACTTATGAGGCTTGAGCTACGGGGCGGGCTCCCTACGGTAAACAAGCCTGAGGCACTGGTTCCGTCCGACGTGGCTTTGCGCTTGGGCGTGGACATAGGCGATTCGCTCGTGGTCGCGTCGAGCGACGCTACCACGCAACTGCGCGTCGTAGGCGTGTTCAATGGCAAGGTTCTTGGTCCGTTGGCGTACGACAACATTTTTGTCGACTTGTCCTACGCCCAGATGATATTCAACCAGCAGGGCCAACTATCAAGGGTTGACATCCAGCTGGCGGCCGGGAACTCCGCTGAACGCTGGCAGAGCGACTATTCGTCCAGCCTGCCTCCTCAGTTCAAAGTACAGGACACTTCTGCCCTCAATTCGACCCTCGGTCCCCTCATCGCGGTTGTTTCACTCATCTTGATGATCGCCTCCGGCACCGTACTGGGCATCTCGTTCCTCCTATCAGCGACGGCCTTCCAGTCCGTCGTGAATTCCCGCCGGCTGACTTATGGCGTCATGCGCACTGTCGGCGCCCGCGGATCCTGGCTGGCAAGCGCCGTCTTGTGTGAGGCACTGATGCTCGCGTTCGCGTGCTCGGTGGTCGGGTTGGGGCTTGGGTTTGGCGTCAGCTGGATCCTCAACCAAGTCCTTTCATCGATCGGCAACATACCTCCGGCAACCGTGGCGGTCGAACTTTGGCAAGTTCTGCTTGCCATCCTGAGCGGGGTCGCTGCGGGATGCGCCGGGGCCGCCCGGGCCATCGTGAAAGTGCTACGCCAGGCCCCTCTTACGGCCATCTCACCTGAAGTCGCGGAGCGCAGGTCTGGGCAGAGACTCCGTGCCGCTGTCGGCAGCATGCTCCTCGTATTCGGAGCCGGCAGCTACTGGCTTGACTCCGTCGTCGTGAAGCTCGCCGGATTCGTCGTATCGCTGGCCGCCGTGGGATTCCTTGCTCCGTTAATTCTCGAAGCCACCAGCAGGCTACAGATCTTCAAAGGGTGGACAGGCAAGGCCGCGGCCCAGCGTCTCCGCAAACACGCATCGCTCGACACTACGACGGCCATCATGGGCATTGTCGTCTGCCTGGGTGCGGCCCTCGTGATCGGAGTCGGATCTGTGAGGAGCGCCATGGTGGAGCAAATTGCTCGTCAATTCGGGGCCGACATTCAAATATCGTCCACAACGCCAATCACTGGGAAATTAGACGAACGCCTGGGGTCAATTCAAATGATCAACAGGGTTTCGGACACTGTTTGGGACCGCGCAGCATTGCAGTTCCAAGGGACCTCAAGCCAGGTTGCAATCCTTGCTGTAGATCCAAACAGCTATTTTGCCACAGCCCAGCTTCCATGGCGCCAGGGAAGTGACGGGACCGCGCCACTTGCCCTGGAAAAGGGAGGCGCGATCATCGTTCCTGAAGCTCTCGCCGTGAGCCGCGATATTTCCTTGGGCGATACCGTCAGATTAGACCGGGCTGGCAAGACCCTCTCACTTCGCGTTGTCGGGACGTTTGCGTCGTTGGCAACAGGGAACCAAGTGGTGATGAGTCGTGACACGGCTGCCGAGCTCGGAATCACTGGATCCAACGGCTGGAATGTAGAAGCGAAGCCGGGTGTCGACGTCACAGCGCTCCGGGACCAGATCGCCTATTCAGTTGCCGACATCCCTGGGGTCTCGGTGATCACAGCCGCCAAAATGAAGGAGCGCGCAGAATCAGAGCTCGGCTCATACGCCGGAGCTGCCTTCGGCATCGTGGTGCTTGCACTCAGCCTCGGTGCGGTCGGCGCCGCCGGCCTGTTCTCAGTCTGCGTCGCTCGTCGCGAGAAAGAGTTCGGGATGCTGCGCGCGATTGGTGCCACCCGCGGCGACATAACGAGGCTAGTCGCTGCTGACGCGATTTTGCTCGGAATTGCAGCCCTTGCAGGCGGTCTTCTCGTTGGCCAGTTGGCTGGGTGGGTCCTGACCCAGCTTGTCGCCGGAGCACTCGGCGTAACGCTGAGCCCTACTTTTACCGTCCTGGCATTCAGTGGAATCGCAATTGTCACCTTGACGGCGTTATGCCTTGCGGCGATAGGACCAAGCCGCAGGGCGGATCGAATAGAGCCGTTGGCTGCCCTGAGGGCTGAGTAATGGCCGATGGAACAGGAGCGAAGATGGGTTTTCGTCCCTTGAGATTGCGGGACAGCGTGCTGATATTCAACCGCGATTGTCGAATGCAGTTCATTTGCACCATGGAACTCAGGGTCCTTGAATTCGACGTATCCCCGTTTGTGATCGACTTGATCCCCTTGCTTGACGGGTCGAATTCCGTCGAAAGGATCGAATCGGTCCTCGAAGGAAGTGCCGGGTTCAGTCGGAAATCGCTTGAGAACGTCCTGGCCATCATGGACACCGAGCGCCTTTTTGATGCATACCCGCAGCCGGAGCATTCGAGCGCAAACAGGTTCGAACGTCAAGAGAGGCTGTTTCAGGAGTTCGCATCTACGTTTGGGCTTGCCGACTCGCCATTTGAGTTGCAGGAGAAACTCAATACTTCAAAAGTGGTGGTCGTGGGAGTCGGCGGGACCGGGACAGTGCTTTTGCAATCCCTCGTCGCGGCAGGTATCGGCAGAATTGAGATTTTCGATCCGGACATTGTAGAACTCACAAACCTGAATCGACAGGTCCTATACCAGCCCGGCGATCTAGGCCTGGCTAAGGTGGATGCCGCGGCCCTACGGTTCAAGTCGATCAACGAGAACATTCAAGTCATCACGAACCGTTTTCGAGTAGTTGCCGCGGCTGACCTCAAATCGGCGTTGAAAGACGCGAGCCTCGTGATCGGATGCGCGGATGAGCCGGACGTCGTCGTCATCTCGGATTTCATCGCTGAAGCCGCGACGGAAGCGTGCGTTCCCCACATCATTGGTGGCGCGTACGGCGGAAACCTAGGCGTGCCAGGCACCAGCATCATCCCTGGACAGACAGTGTGCTGGCAATGCATCCGTTCACAGACCATGAACGATCACAAACGCTCCGACTTCCTTCCGCTCAAGGGTAGAACGAGGAGCGGGGGAAGCATCGCGGCGATTTCGGGATTGGTGGCGAATCTGACGGCGTGGGAGGCCACGCGGATCCTGCTCGGGTTGCCGCTTGCGCTGTCCGGGCAGGTGCGGGAACTCGACCTATTCACCTTGGACTGGCGCGTCCGAAAGCTCGCAGGCCTTCCAGATTGCAGGTGTGCGGCCCAACAATAGCTACTGCTTGGCCGGATCCTCACCGTTGGCGGCTTGCTCGCCGGTTCCGGGTTCATTCACCCGCACACCGTACTGCGGACGGCCGTCGGGAAGATCCGGGTAGCGGACGCCGGCGGTCGGGCGCGCGGCCGCGGCTGGGGCCGGGGCATCCGCAACAGGTTGGGCGGGCTCGCCGGCCGTGCCCTGTCCGCCTTCGGGTCCGCGCTGGCCATAGGGGTCCTGCCACGACGCCGGACGTTCCGGGCCCGGGCCTTGGGGTGCACCTGGATGGACCGGCGGGTTCCGGTAGTCCTGCGGCGTGTATGCCTGCGGCGGCCGGCCGAAGGCTGCCTCTGAAGGGTTCATCGGCAACTGGTGGAGGAGACGGCGGGCTTCGTTGGCTGCCTCAAGCGCGACAATCACGTCATAGTTGGTCGCCACTACCTGGCTGGTGGAGGTGAAGTCCCGCTTCCCGCGCTGAGCAGCGTAGGTGACGATCCCGAAGAGCATGAAGAATGCCGCACCCATGAGGACCGAGGTCACAATCGAGAAGGGTCCCCCGGCAGGGGTAAAGAACGAAAGCATGACGCCCACGAACAGGCCGAACCACATACCGCTCAGGGCCCCGGACAAAGCGACCCGCGGGTAGCTGAGCCGTCCCGTTACCCGCTCCACCATTTTGAGGTCGTTTCCGACAATGGAGACATGCTGGACGGGGAACTGCTGGTCGGCAAGATAATCCACCGCCTTCTGGGCATCGAGATAGGAAGTGTAAGAGCCCACGGTGTCGCCCTTGGGGACGCTGCGGGATTCCTCCGTGGCCTTAGGGGCACCGAAAATGTTCGCCATACCCCCATTCTGTCCCATACACATGTGAACCGGCTGAAATTCAGCTAAAAGAGAGCAGACTCGGTAGCCTGTAAGGGTGAGCACAAATCCTTCACGCATCTTTGTTGCGCGCTTGCTCGGCCTCGACGTTTTCGACCCCCTCGGCGATCGCCTGGGCCGGCTGCGTGACGTCGTGGTGCTCTCGCGCGGCCTGCGCGGGGCCCCGCATGCAGTGGGTATCGTCGTCGAAGTCCCCGGCAAGAAGCGCGTCTTCGTTCCCATGACCAGGCTGACGTCCATGGACCAGAGCCAGATCATCTGCACCGGACTGGTAAATCTGCGCCGATTCCAGCAACGCGGTGCCGAGCAGCTGGTGGTCGGCGAGCTGTTTGACCGCAAGGTGACCCTCAAGGACGGCAGCGGCGACGCCATTATCGAAGACATCGCTATGGACCAGCAGCGCAACGGTGACTGGCTGGTATCCAAGCTTTTCATTCGACGCGGCACGTCTACCTCCAGGCTCCGGGGGCTGCGCCGCGGTCACACCCTCCTGGTGGACTGGGCGGACACGCTGCAGGGTTCCGAGAACGATCCCCAGGGTGCCAGCCATTTCGTTGCCACCCACGAGGACCTCAAACCGGCCGATTTTGCCGACGCACTCCAGGAGATGTCGGACAAGCGACGGATCGAAGTGGCCAGCGAGCTCCAGGACGAACGCCTCGCCGACGTGCTCCAGGAATTGCCGGAAGAGGACCAAGTGACGCTCCTGTCCGCCCTGGACAACGAACGCGCAGCCGACGTACTGGAAGAGATGGACCCGGACGACGCGGCAGACCTGTTGGCAGACCTTCCTTCCGCGAAGGCCGAGGAACTGCTGCTCCTGATGGAGCCCGACGAGGCCGACGACGTGCGCCGGCTCCTGCAGTATGACGAAGACACTGCCGGCGGCCTCATGACCCCGGTTCCCGTCATCCTTCCCCCCGAAGCCACCGTCGCTGAGGCTCTGGCCCACGTGCGCAGCGAGGAACTCTCCCCCGCCCTGGCCTCTGCCATCTTTATCTGCCGCCCGCCGCTGGAGACCCCCACGGGACGCTTCCTCGGCGTCGTGCATATCCAGCAATTGCTCCGCAGCGCCCCGCCTGAACAACTGGGCAGCATCGTGGACAAGAACCTGGAGCCGGTTTCCGATCACGCCAGCGTCAGCGAGGTCAGCCACACCATGGCCTCCTACAACCTAAACTCCCTCCCGGTCGTGAATAGCGCCGGTCGCCTCGTAGGGGCGGTGACTGTTGACGACCTCTTGGACCATTTGCTCCCGGACGACTGGCGAACCCACGAAGACGGAGCCCCGATCAGGAAACTAGGAGGCCGAATTGGCTGAGAAGCCCACCAGCGGAGGACTTGACACCCCGCTCGAGCTACGTTCCCGCATGCTGCCGAACTTCGGCAGCGATCCCGATGCCTTCGGCCGATTTGCCGAGCGCTTCGCCCGCTACATGGGTACGGCGAATTTCCTGTTTTATATGACGATCTTCGTGATCGTCTGGATTGCGTTCAACGTTATTGGCTTGTTCGGCTTCCAGTGGGATCCGTACCCGTTCATCCTCCTGAATCTTTTCTTCTCCACGCAGGCCTCCTACGCCGCACCCCTGATCCTGTTGGCCCAGAACCGCCAGGACGACAGGGACCGCGTGACAATCGAGCAGGACCGCGCCCGAGACGAGCGCAATCTGGCCGACACCGAATACCTGACCCGCGAGGTCGCGGCTCTTCGCATCGCCTTGCGCGAGGTCGCTACCAGGGACTACGTGCGTGCAGAACTCCGCTCGCTGCTGTCGGATCTTCTCGAAGCGCAGGAGGAATTGGGTCCGAACAATTCCGGCGGCTCCAGCAACGGCGAGAAAGCCAAAGACAAGATCAAGGACAAGCGCAATAAACAGCGCAATCCCCCCACGCAACAAATCCCCAAGGTCCATCCGGCGCATTCCAGCGCTGACCAACCTGCCCCCGACCTCTCGGCCGTCGGCTCGCCGGCGCCACACTCAGGTCCTCCCGCCCAGCCCGAAAGCTGAACATCCACCCCATGAGCACACCATCCGTCGAGGCTCTCAACGCTGCCTTGGCAACCGTCATCGATCCCGAACTCCGCCGGCCCATCACTGAGTTGGGGATGCTGGATTCGGTAGAGGCCAGTCCGGACGGAACCGTCCGGGTTGTGGTGCTGCTGACCATCGCCGGCTGCCCCCTGCGTGAGACGATCACGGCGGACGCCACGGCTGCCCTTAAGAGGGTTCCGGGCGTGACGGGCGTCGAAGTCGAGCTCAAGGTCATGACACAAGCGCAGCGCGACGCACTCAAGGAACAGTTGAGAGGCGCAGGGGGGCAACGCGGAATCCCCTTCAACGAACCGGGCTCCCTGACGAAAGTCTTTGCCGTGGCCAGCGGCAAGGGCGGTGTGGGAAAGTCCTCGGTGACGGTCAACCTTGCGTGCGCCCTTGCGGCACAGGGGCTGCGCGTGGGAATCGTCGACGCCGACGTCCACGGCTTCTCCGTCCCGGCGCTCATGGGAATCACGCAGCAGCCCACACGGGTGGACGACATGATCCTCCCGCCCGTGGCCTTCGGCGTTAAAGTGATCTCCATTGGCATGTTTGTTTCCGGGAACAAGGCGGTGGCCTGGCGGGGACCCATGCTGCACCGTGCCCTGGAGCAATTCCTCACGGATGTCTATTTCGGCGATCTGGATGCCCTGTTCCTGGATCTTCCGCCAGGCACGGGCGATATCGCCATCTCGGTGGCACAGTTGCTTCCCAACGCGGAAATCCTCGTGGTGACCACCCCGCAGGCCGCAGCGGCGGATGTTGCCGAGAGAGCCGGAACCATCGCAACGCAGACCGGCCAGAAGCTTGCCGGAGTCGTCGAGAACATGTCCTTCCTCGAAATGCCCGACGGCGGCAGGATGGAATTGTTCGGAAGCGGCGGCGGGCGGGTGCTGGCTGAGCGGTTGAGCGCCGCCGTCGGGACCGACGTTCCGCTGTTGGGACAGATCCCCTTGGACATCCGTCTGCGCGAAGGCGGAGACGCGGGCCGTCCCTTGGTGTTGACGGCTCCGGAGACGGCCGCCGCACAGGCACTTCAGGGCATCGCCGGAAAGCTCAACGCCAAGCCGCGCGGCCTCGCCGGAATGTCCCTCGGGATCCAGCCGAAATAGCTTTTTAGGTGGCCTCGGCGTCGAAGGGCGCCTTTTCACCAATGGAAAGCCGTTCAACAACGCGCTCGGGAACCTTCGTGGGGGTGTCCACGGCGGCCACGGCGACAGGCGCACCGTCGCTGACAGGCTTCGTGTCGTCGTCGAGCAGTGCTTCCTTGATGATCCGGCGCGGATCGTACTGGCGCGGGTCATACTTCTTCCAGTCGACTTCATCGATGTCGATGCCGACTTCTTCCTTGATCTGCTCGCGGGCACCGGACGCCATGCGCCGCAGCTCCTTGACCAGGTTCGTCAGCTTCCGCGTGTATTCAGGCAAACGGCTGGGGCCGATCACGATGACGCCGATGATCAGCAGGATGAGAAACTCCGAGCCATTGATTCCAAACACGTATCGAAGATTACCTTGTCCGTTGGTCCGCTCAGAAACCTGCGAGGCCCGCCAGGGCATGGAGTCCCCGTTGCAGCCGTTCGTTCCAGGTCTCGGCGCTGTTCTCGGCGGGCCGGGCCACCACCAGCGAATCGCCCGCCTTCACGAGCTCAGGAACGGCTCCCGCAGCCTGATTGGCAGGCATGTCGGAGGAATATCGCAGCACGGCCACCGGCGAGGAATAGACGGCCTGCCACGGGGCCCCTTGGGTGATGGACAGTTGGGTTCCTGAAGTGCCGGTGCCCTCCAAGTGCTGCTCCACGAGGGTGGCCTGGTGGTCACCGTCGCTGAGGTGCAGCTCGACGGCGGGATGCCCGTCCTGCATCAAGGCCCGGGCGGAAACCACGTGGTATCCCATGCTCGCCATTTCGGGACATGCCCAGCCGTCTCGCCGCAGTTCGGACAACTGCTGCTCGCTCAGGCTCACCGTCCCGGCCACGCTCGCGGGCAGACTCAACTGCGCACCAGTCACGGGAAGCTGCTCTCCGACGTTTGCGGGCACGGTTGAACTGACCAGCGTCCGGACTTCCTGCTCTCCGCGGTTGGAGGCCTGCGGCGTAACTTCACCGCCGACCGCGTAGGCTGCAACCGCCAGGATTCCGGCGCTCACGGCGAGTCCGCCGGCCGCGGCGCTGGCAAGCCGGATACCGTGCCACACGCTTCGCTGGGGCACAGGGCGCGCAGGAAAATCGGATTGCGCCAACCGCTGGGTGTGTTCGATCAGCCTGTTGGTGAAATCCTGGCTCGCCTCCGGAACCGCGGCACGGCGAAGCCGTTCCAGGTACTGGCGCTCCCGCAGGACCGCGGCGTGGCATTCAGAGCATTCCTGCAGGTGCCCCGGGGCGCGGCTGTGCCGGATACTTCCCCGGGGCAAACCACCGCGTCGTCCTTTCAGCAGACCCATCGGCGACTAAAGGAGACCGGCGATGCGCGGCATCTTGAGCCGCGGCTTACGGGCTTGGACGGGCCGCGGATCCCTATGCGCCAGCTTTTCACGAAGCATTGTCCGTCCGCGGTGGATGCGGGACCTGACGGTTCCGAGCTTCACGTCAAGTGCTTCGGCAACTTCGTCGTACGAAAGGCCTTCCAGATCGCAAAGCACGACGGCGGCGCGGAAGTCCGGGGGGAGTTCTTCCAGGGCGCGCTGGACGTCGAGATCGAGGTTGTTCAGCTCGAAGCTCTGCTCGGGCCCGGGTTCATGCCCCGGCAACCGGGATTCGGCGTCTTCGGCCAAGGCATCGAAGCGTATGCGGCTCTTCCGACGCGCCGTATCAAGGAAGAGGTTGGTGGTGATGCGGTGCAGCCAGCCGTCGAGTGTGCCTGGCTTGAAGTTTTCGAGCGAACGGAAGACCCTGACGAAGACTTCCTGGGTGAGGTCTTCGGCGTCGAACTTGTTTCCAGTGAGCCGGTAGGCAAGGCGGAAGACCTTGGCGGAGTGGTTCTCCACCACTTCTTCCCAACTTGGCCTGACCCACTCTTCGGCCGGAGGGGCCGTGTCGGTGGAACCCAGGACTGCTGCCGTTGTCTGGACTGGCGCAGCACTTGATGCCCGCATCGTCCGCTCCCCTCAAACTGTTTGTCATCCTGCCGGTCACTCAGGAGTTCGTTGCCGGCCCTCGCTTGGATGGCTGGATATACATCATCCCAGTCTTGCCTGAGATTTTGCTGATCACAGGCAGGCTTTTCCCGCAGAGCGAACATTGTCCGGAGGACACGCGGGAGGACACCCGGAAAGACACAGAATTGCGGGCCGCGGGCGTCCGGGCCGGACGCCCCGTAGCCAGTAGTCTGGAAGCAATACCCCTCTGCCTGGAAAGCGAACCCCCATGAGTGCCGACAAGTCAACCAGCTGGTCCTACGCAGAAGATCTGCCTGCCGAGGACGACGTGTTGCTTCGCGCCCGTGAACGCTCGTTCGAGCTGGGCGTTACTCCCGTGAGCCCAGGCGTTGGAGCTGTCCTGACAGTCCTCGCCGCGGCATCGAAGGCCCAGACGGTTGTAGAGGTCGGATCCGGAGCTGGCGTCTCCGGCGTTTGCCTGCTGCGCGGCCTCAGCCCGCAGGCTGTGCTGACCACTATCGACGTCGACGTCGAGCACCTCAAGGCCGCCCGTGAGGCCTTCCTGGAATCCGGCAGCCCCGCGAACCGGACCCGGACCATCTCCGGCCGTGCAGCCGACGTCTTGCCGCGGCTCACCGACTCCGCTTACGACCTCGTGTTCATCGACGCAGACAAGCCCAACTTCCCCCGTTACGTCGAGCAGGCCATCAGGCTGCTCAAGTCGGGCGGAACACTGGTCATCAATGACGCCCTGGACAAGGACAAGGTTTCCAACCCGGCTGCCAGGGACAGCACCACCGTGGTGTTGCGCCAGATCGGCAAAGCCATCCGCGACGACGAGCGACTCTCTTCGGCGATGCTTCCCACCGGCGACGGCTTGCTCGTAGCGGTCAAGAAGTAACCGGCCAGCCTTCGCTTTCAGCCTTAAACATGAAAGCAGGGCGCCGGCTCTTCTGCCGGGCCCTGCCCAGTGAATCTATTCGGTAACGCCTACGAGGCATTCCTTGAGGTTCGCCGCCTCTGCTGCGTTGAGCTCGACCACCAGCCGTCCTCCGCCTTCGAGCGGCACACGCATGATCAGGCTGCGGCCCTCTTTGGTTACTTCCATAGGGCCGTCGCCAGTACGTGGTTTCATAGCCGCCATTAGGAAAATCCCCTCCAGTTGTCCCAAATCCCGCCAACCCGGCCGGGTTGGCTCCGCGTGGAATATACGGCGTCGACAGTCATGGCAGTTCAGTCGTCGTCGCCGGGCACCCGAGAGTGCCTTTGTCCTTGCTTGTGTCCATTATCTCGTAATTACCCGCCCGTAGCTAATTGATGGACTTTTCCCGGCCGGCCGTGATCGCGCTTGAACAGGCGAAACGACGCGTAGCGTCACGGAGGGTAGTCGCCGCCGCCCGGCAACTGCGCCCACGCCCACAGCCAGACGATCCATACGATCTGGAGGAGGAAGAACATGACCACCACGGTGCCGCGGTAGGCCTTCGAGCGGGACAACCAGGCTGCACTGAGCGCCAAGGGGAACAAGGGCAAGAGCATCCGGAACGTGCTCGTCTGGGGGTGCAGGAAGACCAGGAGGTAGCCCACGTAGCAGGCGCACCACAGCCTCAGTTCGGTGCCCAGTGCCCGGACCGGTTTGCTCAACATCAGCAGGGCAAAGAGCGCCACGAAGACAAACGGCGCCAGAATACCGAGTACCGGTCCGAAGAGCATTTGACCGGTCTCGAACCACGGCTTGAACGGAACGAGGTCAGCGCCGCGCCAAACAGTTTCGGTCTTGGTGTAGGCCAGCGGATCCCCCGTGACCGCCCAGGCAATGGCCGGCCACGCGAAAGCCCCTGCCACGCTGACGACCACGAGCGCGGCCAGCGATATGAGTTCCCGGAGCGTCAGTACGGCGGCTGTTGGCACGGCGGCTGTTGGCACGGAAACCGGAATGGAC
Organism: Arthrobacter sp. KNU-44; assembly: GCF_051843155.1. Lineage (NCBI taxonomy): Bacteria > Bacillati > Actinomycetota > Actinomycetes > Micrococcales > Micrococcaceae > Arthrobacter > Arthrobacter sp. KNU-44. Next base: position 3,493,121 of record NZ_JBPXNG010000002.1, on the reverse strand, counting down.
CCGGCGCCCGAGCGGCGTCCGAACCTCTTCCACAGGTGGTGGAGCAGCAACAGGCCCGCCATGGCCGCGAAGGGCACTCCGGTGGGCCGTGATAGGCACATGAGCAAGACCACGGGCATCGCGCCAAGATACTTGCGTCGCACCACAAGCAGGAGCGAACCCGCCAAGAGAAGGGTATTGAGGGATTCCGCATAGGGGACCTGCAGGATGGCCGAGACGGGGAACATCGAAAAGAAGGTCAGCGCCCACAGCGCTGTTGTTCGCCCGGCGAATTCCCGGAACAGTTTGTAGACCACCAGGGCCGCCCCAAGCCCGGCAGCCATGGCGACGACCGTCAGGGCCGGCAGCGTCGCCAATCCGGTGAGTGCACCGAGGGCGCGGGAAAGGTACGGAAACAGTGGATAGAACGCCCAGGAATTTTCCGCGACGCCGCCGTCCGCATTGACCGGCAAAACAGACGGGTAACCGTTGTTTGCGGCTTCGGAGTACCAGCGCCCATCCCAGATCGTGATGAAGTTCCAGTAGTCGGGTGCTGGCGGAAACCACGGATTGACACCTTGCTGCAATGCGGCAGCCATGAAAATGCAAGCGCTGACGAGCCTCGAGGCGATGTAGATGAGGGCGACCTGGATCCACCACGGCCAGCTCGCTGCGTGGGCTCCGGCGCGGCTCAGTCTTCGGGCCAGGATTCCTGTCGAGGACCGCGATTCGACTGACGGGGTCACTCTTTTGGTGCTTCCTGGGTCCCGGCTGCTTCAAGGGCCAGTTTCAGCCGTTCGATTTCCCTCTCCTGCCAGGTGAGCTGGTCCCTCAGCTCATCGAGGACCTCATCCACTTGGTCCATCCGGTAGCCCCGCAGCCCGAGGGCAAAGCGCACGCGGTCGACGTCGGACGCCTTGGCTCCGGCCGGTAACAGAACGGGCGGCAGGTTCGGAACGGGTTCATCCAACCCGGCGCCGGGGTCGCGGCTGGATTTCGCCATTCCGGCGCCGAGGAACAACACGGCACCGATAATGACAATGGCGAGAAAGACCAGAAAAAAGCTCACAACAACCATCGTGCCAGACTCAGCTGAGAGCTCAGTTCCGGCAAGGCTACTCCGGGCGCTGGTCTCCGTTGGTCGAGGGTGGCCGCGGGATTCCGTGCAGGACGCGGTGAACGGCGTCCGCAGGATCGTCCACAAGCTGGATGAGGTCCAGGTCCTTGGCGGAGACCATTCCTTCGGCCACGAGGGTCCCCTTGATCCATTCGATCATCGGGCTCCAGAAATCGACCCCCAGAAGAACGATGGGGAACGATGTCACCTTGCGGGTCTGCACCAGGACCATGGCTTCAAACAGTTCGTCAAGGGTTCCCAGGCCGCCCGGAAGGACGATGAACCCTTGCGCGTACTTGACGAACATGGTCTTGCGGGCGAAGAAGTACCTGAAGTTGATGCCAAGGTCCACCCAGCGGTTGAGGCCTTGTTCGAAGGGCAGCTCGATTCCCAGTCCCACGGAAACGCCGTTGCCTTCAACGGCCCCCCGGTTGGCGGCTTCCATGGATCCCGGCCCACCGCCGGTGATGACGGCGACGCCGGCTTCCGCGAGGTGTCGGCCGACTTGCACGCCCATATCGTAGTAGCCGGTGCCCGGCTTGGTGCGGGCGGAGCCAAAGACACTGACGGCGGGGCCGAGCTCGGCAAGCGCACCGAATCCTTCAACGAATTCACTCTGGATCCGCAGGACCCGCCAAGGATCGGTGTGAATGAAGTGGTCGGCTCCCCTGGTGTCCAGGAGCCGCTGGTCCGACATCGGCATGGCGGCCTGTTTGCGCCGAAGCTCCAAGGGTCCTTTGTGCTTGGCTGGCGGCTCCGCGGCTACGGCCGGAGCTGACGCTGCCGATCCGTTGCTCATCGCCTTGCCATTGGCGTCTGGACTTGGAACTTGGGGCTGGCTGGTACTCATTGACCTAGGCTAGCGCGGATGGCGGCTGCAGCCGTTCCAGCGTGGCTCTGTTGTTTGCGGTGTTGGGTTCCCCGCCCACCATTTGCTGTCAGATAGCTGCAAGGCAGGTATCTGTTGAATCACGATCCACGGAAGTAACTGTGACCTGGCTCAACTTGAATCATTTGTTCGATAGATTCGTCTCATGACTATTCAAGCCGCCAGCGATGCCCTCGTCTCCCTGAATGGCGTCAATAAGCACTTTGGTCAACTGCATGTCCTGAAGGACATCAACCTCCAAGTGAAAAAGGGTGAAGTCGTGGTTGTCATTGGGCCGTCGGGCTCGGGCAAGTCCACGCTGTGCCGCGCCATCAACCGCTTGGAGACCATCGATACGGGCGAGATCTCGATCGATGGCAAGAAACTGCCCGAGGAAGGCAAGGAACTTGCACTCCTCCGGGCCGACGTCGGTATGGTCTTCCAATCCTTCAACTTGTTCGCCCACAAGACGATCCTCGAAAACGTCACGCTGGGACCGATCAAGGTGAAGAAGCAGGACAAAGCAACCGCGGACAAGGACGCCATGGCGTTGTTGGAGCGGGTCGGCGTCGGGCAACAGGCACCCAAGATGCCTGCACAGCTGTCCGGTGGCCAACAACAGCGTGTGGCAATTGCCCGGGCGCTCGCGATGAAGCCGAAGGTCATGCTGTTCGATGAGCCGACCTCGGCACTCGATCCGGAAATGATCAACGAGGTCCTGGATGTCATGGTCCAGCTGGCCAAGGAAGGCATGACCATGATCGTGGTCACCCATGAGATGGGCTTTGCGCGCAAAGCTGCCGACCGCGTTGTCTTCATGGCCGACGGCCAGATCGTGGAAGACGCCAAGCCGGAGGAATTCTTCACCAACCCCAAGAGCAACCGCGCCAAGGATTTCCTCTCTAAACTCCTGACTCACTGACACTCACCGCACCCTGGCCGCGGGGGTGGCCGCACAATGAAAGGAATATTATGAAGACTTTTATCACCCGGAGGAAATCCCTCCTGGTCGCTGCAAGCGCGGCGCTCGCCCTTTCGCTGAGCGCATGCGGTGGCGGCGGGGGTTCCACAACCGCGCCAAGCACCGAGTCGGCGCCGTTCACGGTGGCCCAGAACGTGTCCATTACGGGCAGCCCCACGTTCGACACGATCAAATCGAATGGAAAGATCAGGATCGGCGTCAAGCAGGACCAGCCTGGCCTGGGCTTCAAGGACGCCGCGACCGGCGAGTACAGCGGTTTCGACATCCAGGTTGCCCAATGGATTGCGGCTTCCCTCGGTTACTCCAAGGACAAGATCGAGTACAAGCCCATTCCTTCGGCCAACCGCGAGTCTGCCATTACCAATGGCGACATCGACTATTACGTCGGGACCTACTCCATTACCGACAAGCGCAAGCAGCTGATTGATTTCGCCGGCCCCTACTTCGTGACGGGTCAAGGCCTGCTGGTCAAGAAGGACAACAAGACCATCAACAGCGAGAAGGACCTGAGCGGGAAGAACGTCTGTTCAGCCACGGGTTCAACCCCCATCCAGAACATCAAGGCAAACTTCCCCGGCACCAAGACCACTGAGTTCGACACGTACTCACAGTGTGTCGAGGCCCTCAAGAGCGGCCAGGTCGATGCAGTGACTACCGACCAGGCAATCCTGATCGGCTACGCGTCCCAGGACACCGACAACCTCAAGGTGGTCGGCCAGCCGTTTACCACTGAGAAGTACGGTGTGGGCTTGAAGAAGGGCGACACCGCCTTCCGCAAGTTCGTGAACAAGATGTTCACCGACGGCGGCTCCGTGTGGCAGAAGATCTACGACTCCACGCTGGGACAGTCCGGCACCAAGGTCACCCAGCCCGCAGTGGACAACTACTAAACCCATGTTGAGGGGGCGGCCATTGGCCGCCCCCTCGGATATCGGCTGAAAGCGACCATTCTGTGAATACGCTGCTGAATAATTCGGACCTGTTCATCACAGGGTTCCGGAACACCCTCATACTTTTCGTTGTTGCCGGCATCTTTGCGCTGATCCTGGGCACCATCGTGGCGACACTCCGTGTCTCCCCGATCCCTGCGATGCGCGCCGCCGCGACGTTGTATATCAACGTTGTGCGCAACACCCCGTTGACGTTGGTCCTGTTCTTTTTTGCTTTGGGCTACCCGAAGCTCGGCCTCGTGGAAATTGATTTCATGACCGCCGCAACCGTCGGCCTCAGCCTGTACACCGCTACTTATGTGGCGGAAGCCGTGCGCTCCGGCATCAACACAGTGCCTGTCGGTCAGGCCGAGGCCGCGCGGGCCATCGGGCTGCCGTTCACGCAAACCCTGACGCTGGTGATCCTCCCCCAGGCATTCCGCGCTGTCATCCCGCCCATGTTCAGCGTGTTCATTGCATTGCTCAAGAACACCACAGTGGCTGCAGGCTTCTCGGTCGCCGAAGCCGGAGCGATCAGATCGAATCTTTCCGAGCGCGGCGAGCCGGCCATGGCCGGGCTGCTCTGGATCGCACTGATCTTCGTTCTGCTCGTTTTCATTCTTTCCTTTGTCCAGCGGAAGCTTGAAAAGAAATGGAAGGTGGCCCGATGAGCTCGGTCCTTTTTGACGCTGCGGGCCCGAAGGCCCGCGCGCGCTACCGGATTCTCGGCGTCGTGACTGCCCTGGTCATTATCGCCATCGTCGGATTCATCGTCCTTCGCTTCGCCCAAAGCGGGCAGTTCGATGAGAAGAAGTGGCACTTGTTCACGTTCCCGCTGGTCCAGCAGACCATCGTCCAATCGGTGGGTGCCACGCTTTCAGCTTTTGCGACGGCAGCCGTGTTCAGCCTGGTGCTGGGTGTCTTCCTGGCCTTCGGCAGGCTCTCCGACCGTAAGTGGATCAGCTTGCCCTGCTATGGATTCACGGAACTCTTCCGTGCCATTCCTTTGCTGATCCTCATGATGATCTTCTACTACGGGCTTCCTCCGCTCGGTGTCCAGGGGATCACGCCCTTCACGGCAGTCGTTGCGGGCCTGGTGCTCTACAACGGATCCGTGCTCGCGGAAGTCTTCCGTGCCGGCATCGAATCGCTTCCCCGTGGCCAGAGCGAGGCCGGTTATGCGATCGGCTTGCCGAAGAGTGCGGTCATGACGAACATCCTGCTTCCGCAGGCGGTCCGCTCGATGCTCCCGGTGATCATTTCCCAGCTCGTGGTCATCCTCAAGGACACGGCGTTGGGCTTCATCGTGACCTACAACGAGATCCTCTTCCAGGCGAAGTACTTCGGAAGCCAGGCCCAGTACGGTTCGCCCATCATTCCTTCCGCGATCATCGCCGGTGTCCTGTACGTCGGAATGTGCCTGATTCTGGCTGGAATCGCCAAATGGCTTGAAAGCCGGATGCGCCGCAGCGTCAAAGTGGCAAAGGTTGTCAAGTCGGAAATTGTGGCAATCGAGGGCTAGTCGCAAGAACGCCGGAAACGCGGGTGTGGCCCGTGGGCTTGGTTCTGGAACCAAGCCCACGGGCCACACCCATGTTCTCAAGCAAAAATAAGGTCACTCCACCTAGTCAGCCAGCCACGACCGCAGCGCACGGAGGCACTCACGGATGGCGTCGGCGTCGACGTGTTCGTTGTCTTTGTGCGCCAGAAGCGGATCGCCCGGCCCGAAGTTGACCGCGGGAACACCCAGCTCGCTGAAGCGCGCGACGTCGGTCCAACCGTATTTGGGTTTGGGCTCAGCACCGACGGCGGCAACGAAGGACGCCGCAGCCGGGTGATTGAGGCCTGGCCGCGCTCCTGCGGCAGCATCGGTGCGGACGACGTCGAAGCCGTCCAACAGTTCGCGGACATGGGCTTCGGCCTGGTCCGGGGTCTTGTCCGGCGCGAAGCGGTAGTTGATCTCCACGACGCAGCGGTCCGGGATCACGTTGCCCGCGGTGCCGCCGTTGATCTTCACGGCATTGAGGCTTTCCCTGTAGTCCAGCCCGTCCACGTTGACTGTGCGCGGTTCGTAGGCTGCCAAGCGACCCAGGATGGGTGCGGCTGCGTGAATGGCGTTGCTGCCCATCCATGCCCGGGCGGAGTGCGCCGCTTCACCGGTGGTTGTGGCCTCGAAGCGGCTCGTGCCGTTGCACCCGCCTTCCACCGTACCGTCGGTGGGTTCGAGCAGGATCGCGAAGTCCCCCTCCAGGAGATGTCCATGGTTCCGGACCAATCGGCCGAGGCCGCTCTTGACCGCTTCAACTTCCTCGTGGTCGTAGAAGACGAAGGTGACGTCTTTGCCCGGCTCGGCGCCGCCGTCGAACATTGTCGCGGCGAGCGCAAGCTGAACCGCGACCCCACCCTTCATGTCCGTGGCTCCGCGTCCGAAGAGGTTTCCCGTCCCGGGGACGCCGGACTCCCATGTGGACGGCACGGTGCCGAGTGAACCTTCCCCAGTGGGCAACGGCACGGTGTCGAGGTGGCCGGCCAGGATCACCCGCTCCGGGCGTCCCAGCTCGGTCCGGGCAATGATGGCGTCCCCGTCCCGCACAAAGTGCAGGCCCGGGATCGTGCGAAGGGCGGATTCAACGGCGTCTGCAAGCGCGGCTTCGTTGCCGGACACGCTGTTGATGTCCATCAGCGCGGCGGTCAGCAGCGCAACGTCTTGCCTGATGTCAAGAAGGATTGGAGTAGTTTCAACGGTCACCTCTCCACTGTATCCCGAGCGAATTGCGACCCCTCGGTCCACACACGGTTTCAAGGGAAGCAGTGGCTCTCGATAGACTTGCGCCATGACTGAAACCGCTGCCTCTGCCGCTCTCGATAGCGCTTCTGACAACGATCGCTCCGCCTATGGCTTTGGCCTGGCCACCATCGCCACCTCCGACGCCGGAGAAGCGACAGTGCTGGACGTATGGTTTCCGGCGCCGGCGCTGGGCGAAAGGGCCGCATCCCTGCGGGCCGTGGAGCACGCCGACGAGTCGCTGACCGCCCTCGCCGCAGACAGCCACGACGCCGACCGCCGGACCGAGCAGAAGGTGGTCTTTGCCCAGATCAACCTGGACGAGGCCCCCGCGGACACCGTGGACGCCTACCTGCGCCTGCACTTGCTCTCGCACCGGCTGGTCAAGCCCAACAGCATCAACCTGGACGGCATCTTCGGCAAGCTCCCCAACGTTGTGTGGACGAACTTCGGCCCCGCCGCAGTGGACGGCTTCGAATTGACCCGTGCCCGCCTGCGCAAGCGCGGCGCCGTCACGGTCTACGGAGTGGACAAGTTCCCGCGCATGGTGGACTACGTCGTCCCCACCGGCGTCAGGATCGCCGACGCCGACCGGGTCCGCCTGGGCGCCTACCTGTCCGAAGGCACCACGGTCATGCACGAGGGCTTCGTGAACTTCAACGCCGGCACGCTCGGCACCTCCATGGTGGAAGGCCGCATCTCGGCCGGGGTCGTTGCCGGTGACGGCACCGACGTCGGTGGCGGCGCCTCCATCATGGGGACCCTCTCCGGTGGCGGCAAGGAAAAGATCGCCCTCGGTGAGCGCGTGCTCCTTGGCGCCAACTCCGGCGTGGGCATCAGCATCGGCGACGACTCCGTGGTTGAAGCAGGTCTCTATGTCACGGCTGGAACCCGCGTGCGCATCCCGGGCCCGAAGGACAACAACGGCGAGGACACCAGCAGCATCATCAAGGCTGTTGAACTCTCCGGCGTGCCGAACCTGCTGTTCCGCCGCAACTCCACCACTGGTGAAGTCGAGGTCCTCCCCCGCAAGGGCCAGACGGTGGAACTCAACGAAGCCCTCCACGCCAACTAGCTGATACCTGGATGCGCCGTCTCCGACGCACCATCATCTTGTTGCTGGCGCTTGCCTTGGTGGGCGGCGCAATCTACGCCGTGGTGACTGTACTGCAGCGCTCCGAAACCTTGGTTACGGAGCGCTGCGTCGCCGTCGTCGGCTCCGACTCCTACGAGCTGGCGACGGACCAGGCCACGAACGCCGCCCTCATCACCGCCATTGCGGTACAGCGGGGGCTGCCTCCGCGCGCGGCCACGATCGCTGTGGCCACCGCCATGCAGGAATCCAAGCTTCGCAATATCGGCCACGGTGACGAAGTCGGCCCCGATTCGAGGGGACTGTTCCAGCAGCGTCCCTCCCAGGGCTGGGGCACCGAAGCCGAGGTCATGGATCCCGTCTACGCGACAAACGCTTTCTATGACCACCTGGTGAAAATACCCGGCTACGAAACCATGGCGATCACTGATGCGGCGCAAGCGGTCCAGCATTCCGCATACCCGCAGGCATACGCGCAGCAGGAACCCATGGGCCGGGCGTATGCCTCGGCGCTGACGGGACATTCCGAACGGGCACTCGAGTGCACGCTCCGGGCCGCGGACACTGCCGGTGACCCGAACGCCGTTGTAGCGGCCATGACGACGGCGTTCGGGTCCCTGCCGGCCGCGGCGCAGGGACGCGCGGTCCAGTTGAACACGACGGGTGCGCAGGCGTGGGCTGTAGCCCAGTGGGCCGTGGCGAATGCCAAGGACCTCTCCGTGACGCAGGTCGACGTGGCCGGCGCCACCTGGAACCGGCAGGACCACAAGGGCTGGCAGGATTCAGCGGCGGCATCGGGAACCGTGACCATTACTGTTTCGGCTCCGAAGACGTAGTCCCTGGCTGGGGTTCAGACCTGCGGCGTCAGCCTGCGGGCCGCATACCGCGTGCGTCAGACCAGTAGTTCAACCACCGGCTGGACGTAGCTGCGGAATATCTCCGGCTCGGACAAGAGCCTGTGGCTCATGATCATCTTGTCCGGCTCGAGGTACCAGGCTCGTGGCTCGTTGAGGGGCAATTCGATGATGCTCAGCTGGAAGTCCCGGGAGCTCCGTCCGACTTCCAATAGCCGGTCCTCCACCATGTCCCCCAGAAGCAACGTGGCGCCGCTCGCTTCGCGTTCAGCCTCCAGTTTTTCGTACTCTTCGAGGCGTTCACGGGCCCACGTGAGGGCGGCCCCGAAGTGGGCCTGGAGTACCCGCCGGAGGGCAGGCGAGTTGCCGAAGGCATTGAATCCCGGGGGTGAAAGCTCCGGAGCGGAATCCGGATATGCCCTCAACAGCTGCTCCCACCATGCCTCCCACTCTGTCTTGAGGGCCGGCACCCCGCCTACCTCGGCGGTGAGGTGCGTGTGGTCCGCCTGTCTGACTTTGGGTGTGGCGTGGGACAACGTCGGCGTACCGGCTCCGTCCAATCCAGCAACGTCTCTCAGATACAAGGCAATGAGCATCGGTCCGGAGGTGTCCATTGTGATCCGCCACCCCTGACCGCCTGTGTCATGCATCCGATTGCCTCCCTTGGCAGGTGCCCACTCAGGGTTCCAGTCTATTCCCGATGAGCCTTGACGTTAACGGCTGGACGGGAGCGCAACAAGAGTATCCAGATGCGCGGTCAGAACGTCGCGGCAGACCTCGGCCGTCATCCACTCGGGCTGCAGGAGGGCATGCATGCACAGCCCGTCGAGGGTCGCCAGGAGGCGCTCGGCTTCGGTCACCAGACGCTCCTGGCCGGATCCGCCGTCGGGCATCAGCCGCATCACCAGGCGGCCGACGACGGCGGCCACGGCCCGGTGGCTGCGTGCGGCTTCTTGTTCGAGCACGGGCCTGATCCGGGCCGCGTGCCGGAAGGCCATCCACACGCAGGCGTCAACGGCCAGTTCCTCGTCGAGCGGCAGGAATTGGCCCAGCAGGGTTAACACGGCTGCGTGGTGTTCCGCAGAGTCCGGATCCAAGGATTCGACGGTGGCGAACGCTTCCTCAAGCCGCCCGGCGATCCTGTCGATGACCACCGCAAAGGAATGGACCAGCAGTTCGTCGCTACTGGCAAAGTAGTGGCGGACCGAGCCAACGGCGAGAGCGGCTTCGTCGGCCACCTCCCGCAAGGAGGCGCGTTCCAGTCCATCCGAGGCGATGATCCTGAAGACGGCTTCGACCACTTCCTGGCGCCGGGCTTCGGCATCAACAATCTTGGGCACATGTCTTTTTAGCACAAACGTGCTTGAACCGTTCCGTCCGGCGCACGGGAACCACGGGACTGTGGCGTACGCAACACTGAGCGGGCAGGGACCAAGTTCGGATAGCGTTGCTTGCATGAGAATTCTTGTCACGGGTGGCACCGGCTACATCGGATCGCACACCGTCCTGTCCCTGTTGGAAACCGGACACGAAGTGGTCGTGGTGGACAACCTCGTGAATTCAAGCGAAGAATCCCTGCGCCGCGTTGGTGAATTGGCGGGAAAGACCGCAGCGTTCCATCAGGTGGACTTGGTGGACGAGGCCGCGCTCGAGGCCGTGTTCGACCAGCACAGCATCGACGCAGTCATCCATTTCGCCGGGCTCAAGGCGGTTGGGGAATCCGTCCAGGAACCCTTGAACTACTACTACAACAACATCGTGGGCACGTTGAACCTGCTGCGGGCCATGGACAAGCACGGAGTCCGCTCGATCGTTTTCAGTTCCTCCGCAACGGTATACGGCGAGCACAATCCCATCCCGTACATCGAGAAGATGGAGATCGGGGCGAACAACCCTTACGGCCGCACCAAGGAACAGATCGAGGACATCCTCACGGACCTGGGAGCCGCCGACGAGCGCTGGCACATCGCCTTGTTGCGCTACTTCAACCCGGTGGGCGCACACCCCTCCGGCAGGATCGGCGAGGACCCACAGGGCATCCCCAACAACCTGGTTCCGTACATCGCCCAGGTTGCCGTCGGCCGCCGCGAAAAGCTCATGGTCTTCGGTGGAGACTACGACACCCCGGACGGCACCTGCCTGCGGGACTACATCCACGTCGTCGACCTCGCCGATGGCCACGTCGCCGCCCTGGACTACGTTGCCGAGCGCCCCGGCGTGCACCGCTGGAACCTTGGCTCCGGAAAGGGCACGTCCGTGCTGGAGATGCTCCACGCCTTCGAACAAGCCGTGGGCCACCCGCTGCCATACGAGATCACGGGACGCCGCGCCGGAGACCTGCCCGCGTTCTGGGCCGATGCCTCCTCCGCCCTGGCTGACCTGAGCTGGTCCACCACGAAGACCGTGGACCAGATGTGTGAAGACCACTGGCGCTGGCAGAAAAACAACCCGCTCGGCTACAGCTCTTAAAGCAACGCGGGGTCACTTACGGCCCATGATGTCCCTTGGGACGGACCGTAAGTGACCCCGCGTTGGTTGGTTAGACGGCCGGGTAGTCGCGCTCCGGCTCTCCTGTGTAGAGCTGCCGCGGGCGGCCGATCTTCGTCTGGGGATCGTTGATCATTTCGCGCCACTGGGCGATCCAGCCGGGGAGTCGGCCGATCGCAAACAGCACGGTGAACATCTTCTCGGGGAAACCCATGGCCTTGTAGATCAGACCGGTGTAGAAGTCGACGTTCGGGTAGAGCTTGCGCTGGATGAAGTAGTCGTCAGCCAGGGCCTTCTCTTCGAGGCGCATCGCGATGTCCAGGAGCTCGTCGTTGCCGCCGAGTTTGCCCAGGATCTCGTGTGCCGTCGCCTTGATGATCTTCGCGCGGGGGTCGTAGTTCTTGTAGACCCGGTGCCCGAAGCCCATGAGGCGGACGCCGTCCTCCTTGTTCTTGACCTTCTCCATGTATTCCTCGGGCTTGATGCCGTCGGCCTGGATCTGGCGCAGCATCTTCAGCACGGCTTCGTTGGCGCCACCGTGGGCAGGACCGAAGAGGGCGTTGATGCCTGCGGAAACGGAAGCGAACAGGTTCGCGTTCGAGGAGCCCACAAGGCGGACGGTCGACGTCGAGCAGTTCTGCTCGTGGTCGGCGTGCAGGATGAGCAGGAGGTCCAACGCCTTGACGACGACAGGGTCCAGCTCGTACTGCTCTGCCGGCAGGCCGAAGCTCAGGCGAAGGAAGTTCTCCACGAGGTTCATGGAGTTGTCCGGGTACAGCATGGGCTGGCCGATGGACTTCTTGTGGGCGTAGGCCGCGATGACCGGGAGCTTCGCCATGAGGCGGATAGTGGAAACTTCCACGTGCTCCGGGTTGAAGGGGTCCAAGGAGTCCTGGTAGAACGTGGACAGCGCGGAGACAGCCGAGGAAAGCACCGGCATCGGGTGCGCGTCGCGCGGGAAACCGCCGAAGAAGCCCTTGAGCTCTTCGTGGAGCAACGTGTGGTGGCGGATCCGCTGGTCAAACGCGTCCAGCTCGGTGGGCGTGGGAAGGTTGCCGTAGATCAGCAGGTAGGAAACTTCCAGGAAGCTTGAGTGCTGGGCAAGCTGCTCGATCGGGTAGCCGCGGTACCGCAGGATACCGGCGTCGCCATCGATGTAAGTGATCGCCGATGTGGTGGCGGCGGTGTTCATGAAGCCGGGGTCATAGGCGACGGCGCCCGTCTGCTTCAGCAGCTTGGAAACGTCGTATCCTTCGTTCCCTTCTACAACCTTTATCCGCGGGAGCTCGAGCTCTCCGCCGGCATGGCGCAGGGTAGCACTGGTGGTCTCAGTCATGGAGTCCCCTTCATGAGGCTCTTGGCCTCGGTCGAAAGCTTGATCCAACCAACATCTGGTGACTCCAGCCAGGAGTCTGCAGGTGCAGACACCATCGGCCGAACTGCCTTCGTGGAGAAAGCCACCATTGATAGTCAGTTAAAAGCTACCGCCAGTAAGCGGGACAAACTAATCCACAAGCTACGGTTACTGGCGGAATGACGCACCCTGTGCGGCAAGTCACAGGATTGTTACCGAGCGGTGTTCAAGCGTTCCACGGCTGCATCGATGCGTTCGTCCGTGCCCGTAAGCGCCACCCGGATGAAACCATTGCCGGCGTCTCCATAGAACACTCCGGGCCCGACGACGATCCCCAGGTCAGCGAAACGCTGGACAGTGTCCCACGTCGCCTCCCCTGCGGTAGACCATAAGTACAGGCCTGCTTTGGACTCCTGGATCTCCAGGCCGAAGTTCTGCAGTGCCGGCAGGAGGCGCTCACGGCGGCCGCGGTAGAGATCCTTCTGGGCGAGCACATGGCCGGCATCGCCCAGCGCGACCCGCATGGCCTCCTGGACCGGGTAGGGCACGATCATGCCGGCGTGCTTGCGGCTGTTGACCAGATTCGCAACGATCGACGAGTCGCCCGCCACGAAGGCAGCACGGTAGCCGGCGAGGTTCGACTGCTTGCTGAGGGAGTAGACGCACAACAAGCCATCCGTGGACCCTCCCGTGACACGAGGGTCAAGGACGCTCGGCACTGGCTCGCCGCCACCCTGGGCATCCCATTCGCCCCAGCCGAGTTCGGCGTAGCATTCGTCCGACGCCACGACTGCGCCGATCTCGCGCGCCTGGGCCACTATCTGCCTAAGGGACTCGACGTCACGGACGCTTCCCGTGGGGTTGCCCGGCGAATTGATCCAGATGAGCCGGACCCTGGAACGGGTTGCGGAATCCAGTTCGTCCAGGCTATCCGCGGCGATAGCAGTTGCCCCGGCGAGCATGGCGCCGATGTCGTAGGTCGGATAGGCCACGGTGGGGCGAACCACGACGTCCCCTGTGCCCAGTCCCAGCAGGAACGGCAACCAGGCCACTAGTTCCTTCGAGCCGACCGTCGGCACGACATCCCTTGGATCGATCCCCGGGACCCCGCGGCGGCTGGCGAACCAGTTGGATACGGCCTCGCGAAGAGCTTCCGTGCCGTGGACCGTTGGGTAACCGTGGGCGTCCGCTGCCCCGGCGAGCGCCTCACGGATCAGCTGCGGCGTAGGATCCACAGGGGTTCCGATGGAGAGGTTGACTGCCCCGCCCGGGTGTTCCGAAGCCTTGGCCACGTACGGCGCCATAGCTTCCCACGGGTAGTCGGGCAGGTTGAGGCCGAAAGCGGGGGCCGCAGAAATCAAAGGAAGCAACCGTTCTTAGTGGTCTTGGTTCTGTGGAGGCAGCGCGGCGATGAACGGGTGGTCCTTGCCGGTGTTGCCGATCTTGGCAGCTCCGCCCGGGGAACCAAGGTCATCGAAGAACTCGACGTTGGCCTTGTAGTAGTCGGCCCATTCCTCCGGGGTGTCGTCCTCGTAGTAGATCGCTTCCACCGGGCACACGGGTTCGCAAGCTCCGCAGTCCACGCACTCATCCGGGTGGATATAAAGGGAACGTTCGCCTTCGTAGATGCAGTCAACAGGGCATTCTTCAATACATGCCTTGTCCTTGACGTCCACACACGGCTGCGCGATTACGTAGGTCACGTCCCTTGCCTCTCCACAGTTGTCCCGGACAATTTCCGGGTATTACCACCGGCCCTGTGGCCGGTACATCGAATTCTGAGCCTATTATCCACCAGCCGGAACTCAGCAACCTAGCCGGGCGTCTTACTATGAACTGGTGAAGCTGCCCCGACCCCAGGATTTCCTGCTCAATACCGTATCCGGAACACGGGTAGTTGTCCGATACCGCTTGGACGACGGCTTCACCGATGCCCTCGGCTACCTGCTCTCCGTCGGCGACGGTTCGTGCACCATCCGCACCCGACAGTCCGACGTCGAGATCCCTCTGGCCCTTGTAGTGGCGGCAAAGGAGGTCCCCCCTCCGCCGCCGCGCCGGGGTGCGCGCGCAACCGGTGAGTAGCCGCCTCATGTCCAGGGAGGGTCAGGCGCCGTGCAACCCGTCCGGTAGCCTGCGCATTCCCCACAGCGGGGAGAAGAGCACAGGCGCAACAAAAACAATGCTTCCGCCCAGGCCGATCCAGAGTGTCGGGACGAGGCCAAAGTTCTCGGCTAGGAGACCCGAGGCAAGGGCTGCGATCGGCATGACTCCCCACACCACGAAGCGAATGGACGCATTCATGCGCCCCAGGAGCCGGGGCGGACACACGCGCTGCCTCATGCTCAACTGCATGATGTTGTACACCAGTACTCCGAAAGCGAACCCGAACTCGGAGACGATGAGCATCACGAGGGACATCCATCGTTCCGGGGCGAGCACGCACAACGGAACCAGGAGGAGGAAAAGCGAGCTGATCATCGACGCCACGGGAATGACAGTCCCCTCGCCGATCCAGGCCGCGAACCTGGGCGCGGCAATCGCTCCGATCAGTCCGCCGACCGCACCGACCGCCATGATGAGGCCCATGCCCTCTGGACCGAGTTGCAATTCACGGAGCACCAACACCGGCATCAGAGTAAAGGCAAGCGTGGTGAAGAAGTTGACCCCGCCCGTGCACGCCACAATCCTGCTGATCAACGGATGCCTCACCACGAAGACCAGGCCTTCCTTGATTTCGCTTGCCAGCGGCTGCCGATCCTTCACCGGCACGGGCCGTTCCGCATCGCGTGTCCTGAGCAGGAAAAGGGCCGACAGCAGGTACCCGATCGCTTCCCCGACGAAAAGCACCGGGGCCGACACAACAGTGAGCAACCCACCGCCCGCGGCAGGACCCCCGATCCTAGCGATCTGGGAGGTGGCTTCCAGCTTGGAGTTGGCCTGCGGCACTTTCGGCGCATCCACGAGAACAGGCACGTAGCTCTGATAGGAAACGTCGAAGAAGACCGTTGCGGCCCCGACGACGGCGGACACGGCGTAAAGGTGCCAGATCTGCAGGATGCCGGACCACCAGAGGATTGGCACGGTAGCCATCGCCGCGGTCCGGACCAGGTCCGCCACAATCATGGTGCGGCGCTTGAGCCAGCGGTCAACCCACGCTCCCGCCGGCAGACCGATCAGCAGGAAGGCAGCAAGGCCTGCGGCATTGAGTGCCCCGACTTCGAACTCGCTGGCGCCCAGCAAAGTCACCGCGAGGACAGGAAACGCCAATTGCCCCAGCTGCGCCCCGAGCTGGCTGACGGCCTGGCCCGACCAGAAGGTGATGAAGTTCCGGTCCCGCCACAGCGAGCCCGATTGCTGGGTTGGCTCAACCTGCTGAGCATTGTCAGTGGTCCCGGCATTCACCCGCCCAGTTTCCCTTCAGTGATTGGTATATGTCAATCACTGAAGGATGGCTACACTGGCCACCATGACGGAACACGAGCGGGAGGACAGTGACCTGGTGGCCAAGGGCCGCGCCTTGAGCTCACCCCTGCGCCTGAGGATTCTCCGGCTCTGCCTGCACCACGCGCGCACCAACAAAGAGATTGCCGGGCTGTTGGGCATCAACCCGGCGTCGAGCCTGCACCATGTCAGGACGCTGGTGCGCACCGGTTTTCTCGTGCCGCAGGAAGGCCGGAAGGGAAAGAGAGGCGCCAAGGAGGTACCATACATCGCCACCCGCACCTCGTGGAGCACTCCCGTCGACGATATTTCCCCGGTCCTGATCGAAACATTCGTCCAGGAAACCCGCGGGCTCGCGCCCGAGGACATCGACGTCTGGCGGCTTGGCGTGAAGTTCAATGCTGCACGGCAGCAGGAAATGATGGGCAAGCTGCGGGCGGTCGTCGAAGAATATATGCGCCTTCCGGCAGACGACGACGGCGAGGCCACCTCGCTCTTGATCGCCCACCACCGGGACCCGAGCGCAGACTAGCTAGCCGCGCGGTGGACGCCCGTAGCGCCGGCACCACAAGAGCATCACGAAGGTAATGCCCGCACTCCCGTAGATCCAGACATTTCCGGCCAGATCCGCGACGATCAGCTGCTTGCCCGTTCCGCCCGTCGAGAGCAGGCCTATGGTGGCGTAACAAACAATGCCCAGTACCGCCGTCGGGATCAAAGACCGCGACCACGCACCCAGCAGGAGCTGGAGCGATGCGAGCAGGAGCAATGCCGCCGCGGTGCCCCAATAGACGTCGACGCCGGCAGTGAGGAGCGCCTGCCGGTGCAGTGCGGTGCCCGCAAGGGCAGCAAAAAGAGCCACCGGAACAGCCACGGCAATGCCGCGTGCTGTTCCGGTGGCTCCCTTATTCAATGCGTTGTCCGTTCAGCGCGTCAGTACGCGATCAGCGCAGGATCAGACTTTGGCGCGTGCGCGGGTAGCCTTGGCGCGCTCGTTGGCGTCCAGGATCAGCTTGCGGATACGGATGGACTCCGGGGTCACCTCAACGCACTCGTCTTCGCGAGCGAATTCGAGGGACTCTTCGAGGGTCAGGTCGCGCGGCGGCGTCAGGTTCTCGAAGGTGTCGGAGGAAGCGGCACGCATGTTGGTGAGCTTCTTTTCCTTCGTGATGTTGACGTCCATGTCGTCGGCGCGCGAGTTCTCGCCGACGATCATGCCTTCGTAGACCTCGGACGTGGGCTTCACGAAGAAGGAGCCGCGTTCCTGCAGGTTGATCATGGCGAAGGGGGTGACGACGCCGGCGCGGTCGGCAACCATCGAACCGTTGGTGCGGTATTCGATGGGGCCGGCCCACGGCTCGTAGCCTTCGGAGATCGAGGAAGCGATGCCGGCGCCACGGGTGTCCGTGAGGAACTTGGTGCGGAAGCCGATGAGGCCACGTGCCGGAACGATGAATTCCATGCGGCACCAGCCCGTACCGTGGTTGGCCATGTTGGTCATGCGGCCCTTGCGGGCGGCCATGAGCTGCGTGACCGCACCGAGGTATTCTTCGGGCACGTCGATGGTCATGTGTTCCATCGGCTCGTGGATCTTGCCGTCGATGGTCCGAGTGACAACCTGCGGCTTGCCGACCGTCAGTTCGAAGCCTTCGCGTCGCATCTGCTCCACGAGGATGGCCAGGGCGAGCTCGCCACGGCCCTGGACTTCCCAGGCATCCGGACGCTCGGTGGGCAGAACCTTGATGGAGACGTTACCGATCAGTTCCTTGTCCAGGCGGTCCTTCACCTGGCGGGCCGTGACCTTGGCGCCCTTGACCTTGCCGGCCAGCGGCGAGGTGTTGATACCGATGGTCATGGAGATCGCGGGGTCATCCACCGTGATGAGGGGCAGCGGCTGCGGGTTCTCGGCGTCGGTCAGGGTCTCACCAATGGTGATTTCCTCGATGCCGGCAACAGCAACGATCTCGCCCGGGCCGGCCGAGTCGGTCGGAACTCGGTCGAGGGCCTTGGTGGCGAGGAGCTCGGTGATCTTCACGTTCTTCAGTTCGCCGTTGGCGCGCGCCCAAGCGACGGTCTGGCCCTTGCGGAGGGTGCCGTTGTAGATGCGCAGGAGGGCGAGGCGGCCGAGGAACGGGGAAGCGTCCAGGTTGGTGACGTGCGCCTGCAGGACACCGTTCGGGTTGTAGGTCGGCGCAGGGATGTGCTCGATGATCGTCTTGAAGAGAGGTTCGAGATCTTCGTTGTCCGGTGCCGAGCCATCAGCCGGCTGGTCCAGGGACGCACGCCCTACCTTGGCTGCGGCGTAGACCACGGGAACTTCCAGGATCTTGTCCAGGTCCAGGTCCGGAACTTCGTCCGCGAGGTCGGAGGCCAGGCCCAGGAGCAGGTCCATGGACTCGTGGACAACTTCTTCGATGCGGGCGTCAGGGCGGTCGGTCTTGTTGACCAGCAGGATGACGGGCAGGTGTGCGGCAAGGGCCTTGCGGAGCACGAAGCGGGTCTGCGGCAGCGGACCTTCGGAAGCGTCGACGAGGAGGACCACGCCGTCAACCATGGACAGGCCTCGCTCCACCTCGCCACCGAAGTCGGCGTGGCCGGGGGTGTCGATCACGTTGATGGTGATGGTTTCGCCGTTGGACGACGGGCCGTTGTAGGCAACCGTGGTGTTCTTGGCGAGGATGGTGATGCCCTTTTCGCGCTCCAAGTCACCGGAGTCCATGACGCGGTCTTCCAGGTGGTTGTGCTCGGCGAAGGAGTTGGTCTGCTTGAGCATGGCGTCGACCAGGGTGGTCTTGCCGTGGTCAACGTGGGCCACAATCGCGACGTTGCGCAGATCACTGCGCGATGCAGTGGCCGCGGCGGTGTTGGTGGTGGTTTCAGACATGCGTAATGGCTCGATTCAGTGGTGAAGTCAGCTGTTGTATCGCGACATTTCCAACCGGAACGCACGACGGATTAGCCCCTTTGACACAGGGCACCTTCCTAGAGTCTAAGCGCTGTGGTATTTATTGGCCTAAAAATCACCCTCTAGCCGCCGAATTGTGCCCTTCATCACAATCGGCAGCGAACTCCCGGACGAGCCGGAAACAGCAAAAGAGCCGGGACCACTTCCCCCCACGGAAGTGGTACCGGCTCTTCTGCGCGCCAAGCTGGCACTCAGCGGACGGGCGTCAAGCCCGTCAAGCCACCACAGGCGGCAGCATCAGGCTGGCACCCGGGATCGCGTGAAGCAGGGCCTCGGTGTAGTCCTGCTGCGGCGAATCGAACACGTCATCAGTGCTGCCCGTTTCCACGAGCTTGCCCTTCTGCATCACGCAGACATGGTCGGCGATCTGCCGCACGACGGCGAGGTCGTGCGTGATGAACAAGTACGTCAGTCCAAGATTGGACTGGAGGTCGGCCAGGAGGTTCAGCACCTGGGCCTGCACCAAAACGTCCAGGGCGGAAACCGCCTCGTCGCAGATGATCACTTCGGGGTCGAGGGCCAGGGCCCGCGCGATCGCGACGCGCTGCCTCTGCCCGCCGGAGAGCTCGTTCGGGTACCGCTGCATGGTGGACTGCGGCAGCGCCACCTGGTCCAGTAGTTCCCGGACCTTCTTCTCGCGGCTGGCCTTGTCACCGATCTTGTGGGTCCGGAGCGGTTCCTCGATGGTCCTGAAGATGTTGTACATCGGGTCAAGCGAACCGTACGGGTCCTGGAAGATCGGCTGGACGCGGCGCCGGAACTTGAAGATCTCCCGGCTGTTCAGGGTCGAGGTGTCGACACCGTCGAACACGATCCGCCCCGACGTCGGCGCGAGCAGGTTGAGGACCATCTGGGCCACTGTGGACTTGCCGGAACCCGACTCCCCCACGATCGCCGTCGTCGTCCCGCGTTTGACGTTGAACGAGACGTTGTCCACCGCTTTGAAGTCCGTTGCCTTGCCGATTCCAGAGCGCAGCTTGAAGACCTTGCTGAGGCTCTCGACCTTCAGAACGTCGTCGGCCAATGCCTTTTCGACGACAGCTTCAGTGGGCGCCAGGAGTTCTTCCGTCTGGATTCCTTCAGCCTTGGCGGCCTGGATCCTCCGGGAAGCGAGGGATGGCGCCGAGGCGACCAACCGCTGGGTGTACGGGTGCTGAGGGTTACGGAGCAATTCGAGCGAAGGTCCGGCCTCCACCACGTTGCCGCGGTACATGACCACCACTTTGTCCGCACGCTCGGCAGCCAGGCCAAGATCGTGGGTGATGAGCAGGACCGCCGTGCCGAGCTCCGCCGTCATGGTTTCGAGGTGGTCCAGGATCTGCCGCTGCACCGTGACGTCCAGGGCCGACGTCGGCTCGTCGGCGATCAAGAGCCGCGGCTGGCAAGACAGGCCGATGGCGATCAGGGCCCGCTGGCGCATGCCGCCGGAGAATTCGTGCGGGTACTGCTTGGCGCGGCGTGCGGAGTCCGGCAGGCCGGCTTCCCCGAGGACGCGGGCGACGTCGGCAGGACCGCTGGGCTTGCCGTTGGCGCGCAGTGTCTCGCGGACCTGGTAGCCGATCTTCCAGACCGGGTTGAGGTTGGACATCGGATCCTGCGGAACCATGCCGATCGTGTTGCCGCGGAGCTCGATCATGCGCCGTTCCGGAGCATGCGAGATGTCCTCGCCGTCGAGCAGGATCTGGCCGCCGGAAACCCTGCCGTTCTCCGGGAGGAGACCAATGGCGGCAAGCGCCGTCGTCGACTTTCCCGAACCGGACTCACCAACAATGGCGACAGTCTCGCCGGGCATGATGGTCAGGTGCGCGTTCTTGACGGCCTGGAATTCGCCGCTCGCAGTCTGGAAGGAGATGGCGAGGTCGCGGATTTCCAGGAGCGGACGCTCTTCGGATCCTGCTTCGTCGATGGTGATGTTGGACGTTGTCATGATTGCCTCCTTCATCGCTTGCGGCTCTTGGGATCAAGGGCGTCACGCAGCGCGTCGCCAAGCATGATGAAGCTCAGGACCGTGATGGACAGTGCTGTTGCGGGGAACATCAGCACCTCGGGGTTGGTGCGCAACGTGTCTTTCGCTGCGGAAATGTCGTTACCCCAGGACATGATGCTGCCGGGCAGCCCGATGCCAAGGAAGGACAGCGTTGCTTCCGTCACGATGAAGACGCCAAGCTCCATGGTGGCCAGGACGATGATCGGCGCAAGCGCGTTCGGAACCACGTGCCGGACCAGCGTGCCGATCTTGGAGACGCCGAGCGAGCGTGCGGCGGTGACGAAATCCGCGTTGCGGACCTCGATCACGGCACCGCGGGTGATGCGGGCCATCTGCGGCCAGCCGAGCATCACGATGACCATGACCACCGTGAACACGCTCTTGTTCTCGCGGAAGAAGGGAAGCTGGGTAACAACCAGCGCACCGAGGACCAAAGGCAACGCGAAAAAGATGTCGCCAATGCGGGCAATGATGGTGTCAACCCAGCCGCCGAAGAAGCCTGCCAGCGCACCGAGGGTGACCCCGATGATCAGGACGAAGATGACGGAGACAACGCCGACAGTCAAGGATGCCTGCGTGCCGTGGATGACGCGCGAGTAGATGTCACAGCCCTGGAAGGTGAATCCCAAGGGGTGGCCGGCAGAGGGACCCGCGAGGGAGTCGCCCAGCTGGCAGTTGTCGTTCGGTGCTGTCTGCGTGAACAGGCCAGGGAAGAACGCGACCACGAGGAGCAGCAGAATCATGAGCGCCGAGATGATGAAGAGCGGCCGACGGCGGAGCTTCCGCCAAGCATCCGCCCACAGGCTCAGGGGTGCTGCGTCGACCTTGAGGGTATCGGTCGCCAGCAGCGGTGTCTCGTCGATGGGGGCAACAAAGTGCTCGATCTGACGGTTACTTTTCATAACGGATCCTCGGGTCAAGCCAGGCGTAAAGGAGATCCACCAACAGGTTGGCGGCAACGAAGACCAGTACCAGCACGCTCACAATGGCGACGACGGTGGGGCCTTCGCTGCGGATCACTGCTTGGTAGAGCTTCTGGCCGACGCCGGGCACGTTGAAAATGCCTTCGGTGACGATCGCGCCGCCCATCAAGCCACCCAGGTTCGCGCCCAGGTAGGTGACCACGGGAATCATGGAGTTTCGCAGGATGTGGGCCAGGACCACGCGGGGGCGCGAGAGGCCTTTTGCGGTTGCGGTCCGGACGTAGTCGGCGTTCATGTTTTCAATGACCGAGGCGCGGGTCAGGCGCAGCACGTAGGCAAAGGACACGAGGCCCAGGACCGTGGCCGGAAGGATCAGGGTGCCCCAATCCGCGTTGGATCCAACGGTCGGTTTCGCCCAGCCGAGCTGTACGCCAACGACGAGCTGAAGGACGAAGCCTAGGACGAACGTCGGTACGGCAATGACCACGAGGGACGCGACCAGCACGGTGGAGTCGAAGATCTTCCCCTTGCGCAGGCCGGCAATCAGGCCGAAGGCCACACCGAAGAC
Source organism: Arthrobacter sp. KNU-44 (assembly GCF_051843155.1). Taxonomy (NCBI): domain Bacteria; kingdom Bacillati; phylum Actinomycetota; class Actinomycetes; order Micrococcales; family Micrococcaceae; genus Arthrobacter; species Arthrobacter sp. KNU-44. Next base: position 3,470,789 of record NZ_JBPXNG010000002.1, on the reverse strand, counting down.
AGCCTGGATGGCCAGGGCCTCGACGGCGAGCATGGCTGTGACCGGGAAAACGCGGCCAAGGGTGGCGGCGATTGGCTGGCCGGTGAAGTCCACCCCGAGGTTGAACGTGAAGAGGTTCTTGAGGAACAGGCCGTACTGGACCCAGAACGGCTGGTCGAGGTTGTATTGCTGGCGCAGCGCGGCAATGACGGACTCGCTCGGCGGTCGGTCGCCGAACAGGGCGCGGATGGGGTCGCCCGGGAGGGCAAAGACCATGAAGTACACGAGCAGGGTGGTTCCCAGGAACACGGGAATGACCTGCAGCAGACGCCGGAGGATGTACTGGGTCACAGCAACGGTTCCTTAGCGCTCTTGAAAATGTGGGGATTCATTAGGGACAGCTTTCGTGCCGAATCAAGGCATGGGGGCCCGGTTTTTGGCCGGACCCCCATACGCTAACGAGCTTGGAACAAGTCCAGTAGGACTACTTTGCAGTGATGTTGTAGTACAGCAGGACGCCGTTCCAGCCGGAGTCAACGTTGCTAACGTTCTGGCTCCATACGGCCTGGCGTGCCTGGTACCACAGGGGCAGGTTCGGAAGGTCCTTGAAGAGGATTTCCTGCGCCTGGGTGAACTTCTTGTTGGCGTCGTCCGTGGACTTGGAAGCCAGGCCCTCGGTCAGCAGCTTGTCGAACTCAGGGTTGCTGTAACCCTCGTAGTTGGCGCTGGCTCCGGTCTTCAGCAGCGGGCCGAGGAAGTTGAACAGCGACGGGTAGTCTGCCTGCCAACCGGCGCGGGTGAAGCCCGGAAGGGTCTTGGCCGTGCGGAGGTTCAGGATCTCGGCGAACTTGGCGAACGGCTGGCCTTCGGCCTTGATGCCGAGGTTGTTCTTCAGGTTGTTGGCAACGGCGTCAATCCATTCCTTGTTGCCACCATCGGTGTTGTACGCGAGCTGAAGAACCTTGTCGGCGGGCCACGGGCTCATGGCGTTTGCCTTGGTCCAGAGGTCCTTGGCCTTCGCGGCGTCGAACTTCAGAACGTCGGAGCCGGTCACGTTGGCGTTGTAGCCATCGATGGACGGGGACGTGAAGTCCTTCGCAGGAATGCGGGTGCCGTTGAAGACAACCTTGGTGATCTCATCGCGGTTGATCGCCATGGAGATGGCCTGGCGGCGCAGCTGGCCGGCGGGTCCCTGGAACTCAGGCAGGTAGTTCGGGATGTTCAGGGTTGCGTTGCCGGCGTAGGCCTTGTTGAGGCTGTGGTCCGGGAAGTCCGTGGTGTAGGTCTTCAGCGCGTTCGTCGGCAGGACGTCGGTAACGTCAAGGTTGTTGGCCTGGACGTCCGTGTAAGCCGGAGCCGGGTCGGTGTAGAACTTGAAGGTCACGCCGCCGTTCTTGGCCATACGCGTGCCCTGGTAGTCCGGGTTCTTGACGAGGGCGATCTGGCTGTCGTGCTGCCAGGCACCCTTGGCGGCCATCTTGTACGGGCCGTTGCCGATCGGGTTTTCGCCGAAGGCCTTCGGGTCCTTGAGGGCGTCGGCCGGAAGCGGCATGAAGGCGGAGTAGCCGAGGCGCTGCGGCCAGTCGGCCTCCGGCTGGGCCAGCTTGACCGTGATGGTCGAGTCGTCCTTCAGCACCAGGCCGGACATGGTCTGGGCGGTCGGTGCGGGAGTCGACGTTGACTTTCCGTCCGCGCCCTTGGTCTTCGTAACGGCGCTGACTGCGTCGTAGCCTTCGATGGATTCGAAGAAGCTGCTGCTGGACTGGGCGTTCGTGCTCAGTGCGGCGAAGTTCCAAGCATCAACGAAGCTCTTGGCGGTGACTGCCTCGCCGTTGGTGAACTTGGCGCCCTTCTTGACCTTGATGGTGTAGTTCTGGCCGTCGCTCGTGTCAATGGATTCCGCGAGTGCGTTCACGGACTTGCCATGGGCGTCGTAGCTGGTCAGGCCTTCGAACAGGAGGTCGACAACGCGGCCACCGTACACCTCGTTGGTGTTGGAAGGGATCAGGGGGTGCTGGGGTTCATTGCTGTATGCGGTGATGATTTTGTTCGGATCGCCGGCAGCGGTCGGGCCACTGCTTCCGGAGCCAGAGCTGCCGCATCCGGTGAGGGCAAGTGCGGCGACTGCCAGCAAGCCAAGAGCTTTGGAAGTGCGCGAAAAACGCATTCCGCCTCCTATGGATTCAGGGGGATGGGTCGGGGCAACTCATAGCTGCCCCCGGGGCCGGACACAGAATTATCCTGTGACGCGGCCTACATGGATGTGTAATCCTAACCACACCTTGTCCGAAATATGGAATCCCATTGGCATGAACAGTGAAGTGTGCACTTGACAGTTTCAGTAATGAAGCAGTCATTTCAAGTAAATGAAGCAGTCATTTCACGCAATAGGTGTTCCCTTGCTAAACTCGACATGCCTGTCCCTTATCTTTCCCCGGAATGTAGGGCTATTTCTGGCACCCAAAGAGGTACAACAGACACACCCGGCGCCTCAAACAACCACGAAAACAACCACGAAAAAGAGCCCCTGCCGGCCAATGGCCACAGGGACTCTTTTGCGGTTGCGGCAGCAGCCGCGAACTGCTCCGGGTTGCTACTCGATCCCGGCGGCCATGAGCTGGGCGCGCAGTTCCCGACGCTCACGCTGCTTCTCAGGGTCCGGAAGCGGCACCGCTGCCAGCAGCCTCTGCGTGTACGGCTCCTGCGGATTGCGAAGGATCTGCTCCCGGGTGCCCTGTTCCACGATCCGGCCCCGCTGCATCACGCAGATCCGGTCTGCGAGCACATCAACCACGGCAAGGTCGTGCGTGACGAACAGGCACGCGAATCCCAGCTCCCTCTGCAGGTTCTGGAAAAGTTCCAGGACCTTTGCCTGCACCGAAACGTCGAGCGCCGACGTCGGCTCATCCGCAACCATGAGCTTGGGCTGAAGGGACAGCGCCCGGGCAATGCCGACGCGCTGCTTCTGGCCACCTGACAATTCATGCGGATATCGGTTGCGGTAGCCACGCGGCAGTTCCACCTGGTCCAGGAGAGTCTCAATCCGTTTCTGCAGATCGACGCCCTTGGCGACCCCGGCGAGATACATCGGTTCGCCGATGCTTTCGCCGATGGGCAGCCGCGGGTTCAACGACGACGACGGATCCTGGAACACCATGCCGATGTCCCGCCGCACTTCGTGCAGTTGCTTTCCGTTCCGCTTCGCGGCGGAAATGTCCTGCCCCACCACACGCATGCTGCCCGCGGCTACAGGCAAGAGCCCGACGGCGGCGCGTCCAATGGTCGTTTTGCCCGACCCGGACTCGCCGACAAGGCCTACCACCTGGCCGGGGTAGATCACGAGGTTGGCCCCCTCGACGGCTCGGAACGCGGGAACCCGGCCCTGTTTGGGGTACTCGATGGCCACGTCGATCAGTTCAAGCACGGGCTCGCCCTTGGGCTTGGCTGCTTCTTCCGCCGCTGCCTTCAAAGCAGCCTGGTTCTCGAGTTCCCGGCGGACCAGCTCATCGTGGTCGACCGATTCCAGCTCAGCGTGGGTAGCGGCAGCCAATGCCGCGGTGACGTCGACGTCGGCGCTGTCAGCACCCTGTCCCAAGTGGGGAACAGCAGCGAGAAGAGCTTGCGTGTATTCGTGCTGCGGGTTACTGAAGATCTGCTGGGCAGTGCCGCTCTCCACGATGACGCCCTGGCGCATTACGGCAATTCGATCGGCGAGGTCGGCCACAACGCCCATGTCGTGTGTGATGAGGACGATAGCGCTGTCCAGTTTGTTGCGCAGGTTCCGCATCAGATCCAGGATTTCAGCCTGGACAGTCACATCCAAGGCAGTGGTGGGTTCGTCTGCGATTAGTAGTTTGGGATCGCAGGACAACGACTGCGCGATCATGGCTCGCTGCCGCTGGCCGCCGGAGAGCTGGTGCGGATACGATTTGAAGGCCTTCTCCGGGTCCGGCAGCTCCACCAGCTCGAGCATGCGCAAGGCCCGCTGCCTCGCTTCATCGGGGGAGATCGAGTTGTGCAGCCTGATCGTCTCCACTATCTGTGTACCCACGGTGTAAACGGGGTTGAGCGCGGTCATGGGCTCCTGGAAGATGACCGCAACATCCTTGCCCCGGACTTCCCGGATGTTGCCTGACTTCTCACCTAGCAGCTCCTTGCCCGAGAGCTTGACGCTCCCCCGGACACGGCTGTTGCTGGGCAGCAAGCCGAGCAGTGCCATGGAGCTTGCGCTCTTGCCGGAACCGGACTCACCGACGATCGCGAGGACCTCGCCGGCCCTGACCTCGTAGTTCAGTCCAATGGCGGCAGGGACCCATTTCTTGTCCACACCGAAGTCGACGCTGAGATCGCGTACTTCCAGGACCATGGCCCCGCGCGTGCTCTTATCCGACTCGGTCTCGAGGTGGGTGGCCTCCGGTTCGGGGCTGGCGTTGTCAGTCATGTTGGGTCTTCCCTTCCGACCGGGCCACCCTCCAAGGGGTGATTAGTGAAGTGGCCCGGAATCCTGAATTATTAGGGGCATGAGCAGAGCGCCGTATGCCGGAAATGTCGAAATTTTCAAGGCCCGCACCAGCAAGATATTCGCTTGGATCTGCTGGGCAGTTGCCGTTTTCGGAGTGGTCGTTACGCTCGTGGCAGCCGGACCGCGAGCCCTTCCCGGAGCCACTCCCCTGCTCTTCGTGGCGTTTCTTGGCTGGTTGCTCTTCTGGCGCCCGGTTGTGGTGGTCCGCGATTCCGGCGTCGCGCTGGAGAATCCCTTCCGGACCATCGATGTTCCGTGGGATGCCCTCGTGCAGGTTGATACCCGCTACGCCCTCACGCTGGTGACACCCCGCAAGAAGTATCCGGCGTGGGCTGCTCCCGCGCCGGGAATCTGGGGTGGGCGCAATGCCCGCCCAGAGCACCTCAAAGGACTCCCGGGCACCACCTACGGCCCCAACAGCTCGGTTCGCCCCGGAGATCTCAAGAACACCGATTCCGGCGCCGCGGCGATCCTCGTGCGCACCCGTTGGCAGGACCTCGTAGAGGCCGGGCGTGTGGAACCCGGCCGGGCTGAAGACGCTTCGGTGACCGTTGCCATCGGATGGTTCCGGATAGCAGCCACGGCAGTCCTGGCCGCGGCCAGTTACTGGGCGGTCTTCCTTTAGGAGGTTTCCCTGGACGGGTAGCACTCAGCTGCCTTTCGAGGCGTCGGCAAGCGGCGCCGTCGTGCTCGAGTGGCGCGTGGTTTCGACGGCGGTCTTGGCTTTGAACTTCTTCTGCCGCGGATCGAAGGCGTCCCGCAGGCCGTCTCCGATGAAGTTGATGCTCAAGCAGATGAGGATGATGAATAGGCCTGGGAACCAGAACAGCCACGGCCTCGTGGCAAACGCTTCTTGGTTCTGGGCAACCAGCAGGCCGAGCGAGGTGTCGGGAGCCTTCACGCCGAGGCCCAGGTAACTGAGGGCCGTCTCGAGCAGGATCGCCGCGGACATGGTCAGCGTCACGTTGACGATCAGCACACCGACGGCGTTGGGGAGGATGTGCTTGAAGATGATCCTTGCGTTGGACGCTCCGGAGATCCTGGCTGCGTCTACGAACTCCCGTTCGCGCAGGGTCAGGAATTCACCGCGGACCAGGCGGGCGAGGCCCACCCAGCTCACAAAGCCGAGAAAGATGCCGAGGACGACGACGCCGTTGTTGGCGGCAAATCCGGTCAGCCAGCTTCCCTCATCCCTGCGGTTGGCTATCTGGCCAACAACGGCCGCGAGGAGCAGCAACGGAATGATGATGATGACATCGGTGAGACGCATGAGGATGGCTTCGACCCAGCCGCGGAAATAGCCGGCGAGTCCCCCGACGATTGCGCCGACCGCGCCGGCGATGCCGCCGATCAGGACCATGACCGTAATGGACTGTTGCGCACCGCGCATGGTCATGGCAAACAGATCGCGTCCAATTCGGTCCTGGCCAAAGGGGTGTTCTCCCCAAGCGAGTGGCCAAAACGAGGAGGTGGGGACGCCGTCATTGACCAAAGGCGAAACATCCACATGGTTGTACTTCCACCATCCGGGAATCCCGAATGCGCCCACCGAGGTGAAAGCAAGCAGGAAGATCACTGCAAAAACCGCGAGCCCGATCAGGGCGCCGGTGTGGCCGAAAAACCGCTTGCGGACAATCTGGCCCTGGCTCAGGCCGCTGGTAACTTCGCTGCTTGCGTGGGTGGCTGCAGCTTCGGCAAGCGCCTGTTGCGCGAGGAGTTCTTCCTCTTGGGTTGGCTGGCTCATGCTTTGATCCTTACGCGTGGGTCGAGCGCGGAGTACGCGAGGTCCGCTATCAGGTTGAAGACCATGGCGGTGATTGCAACACAAAGGAACACGCCCATCACCGGGTTCGGGTCAGTGTGCAGCAATCCGTCGATGAACAGGAATCCCATGCCCCGAACGGAGAAGACCGTTTCCGTGATCACGGCACCACCGATCAACGCGCCGATGTCAAAGGCGACGATCGTTGCAATCGGGATCAAGGCGTTCCGGAAGGCGTGGCCCATGATCACGGAACGTTCGCTCAGGCCCTTTGCCCGCGCAGTCCGGATGTAGTCCATGTTCATGATTTCGAGCATCGACGAGCGTGTGAACCGGGTGTAGCTGGCCAACGACACAAGGATGAGGGCAATCGTCGGCAAGATGAGGTGGGTCAAGGTGTCTGTCGACATGATCCAGAAATCGCCCTGGATGTTCGGGGTTCCGGCCCCGATTGTGGCGATCGGACGCCCGCGCACCCGGCTGTTGTTGAAGTAGGACGGCCAAGCCTGCATGAATTTGTCCACGACCACCAGGAACCCGACCAGGAAGGCGGTCAGTCCTGCCGCGCGCATGGACTGGCCGCGGTCGTAACCGCCCATAAAGTACCCCACCGCGACGCCAACCAAGATGGTGGCGATTGCCAGGAGGAAGATCATGAGCCCGGTCGCGTCATTGAGCAGCGGTTGCACAGCGAAGTAGGCAACCACGCCGATGCCCACCACGATCAGGCTCGATTGGAGGGCCTTGCGGTTTTTGAGTCCGGAAACCAATATCGTGATTCCGAAGGCGATTCCCACACCCATGATGGCGATGATGACCGGCCCCAGGCCCGGATTGCGGAACCATTGGGTCAGCGAGAAGTAGAAGAGAATAAGCGAAACGGCCGCAAAGACCGAGCCTCCGACGATCAGTCGACGCTTCACCGCACCGCCGACGACGACGGCCCCGATGACGCCCAGGACGGCCCCGATTCCAAGAGCCACGACCGGCGGTATTTCCGGATTTCGCAGGAAGTCATTAAAGCCGATGGCACCGAATTCCTTCAGGAGAACGGCTACCCAGAAGATCGGCAAGGAGAAGAACAGGAACGCCATGAAGGTTACGCCGTAGTCCAACGCGCTGTACTGGCGGAGTGCCGTCACGATGCCGAGCGAAATGCCAATGAGGATCGCAAGAATTGTCGCACCGGTAACGAGCGTCAGGGTTTGGACCAGCGCGAAGCCGAGCGCCTCCGTGATTGGCTGCCCAGCGATGTTCTTACCGAGATTGCACGCATTGCCGAAGGGAACCAGACACTGGGCGGCGCCCCCCAACCACTTGAAATAGCGCAGCGGCGCCGGCGTGTCGAGATCTAGCAGATTGATTCGCGCATCCATCAGTGCTTGCCGGTTCGGCGCGCTGCTGGTGCGGAGCTCTTCCAAGGGGTCTCCGGACAACGCCGTCAGGAGATACACCAGGAAGGATGCTCCAAGGAGTATGAATGCGGCGGTTACGAGCCGCCGGACGATATAGGTCACCATGGTGAAGAACCTCGAAATCCAGGCCCGGGGTCTCCGGCGCCTATCGCAGAATCGTGCCCCTTCCCTGCTTGAGGTCGGTGGGGAAGCAGACAATGTGCCGGTTCGCCAACCCGAAGGCGCCGGGACCATGTTACGTCGGTCCCGGCGCCTCGGCTGGCGATATTGCGCGCTAGTTGGGCCTTACTTCTGAGCCCACTCCCAGAAGTTCCACCAAACGCCAGTCTGGTTCGGCATGAGTTTCACACCGGTGATGCGGTCGCTGTAGGCGTCCACGTTCACGGACTGGAAGAGCGGCACACCGTAAGAGCTGTCCCAGATCTTCTTGTCGATCTGCTTCTGCAGATCGTCCTGCTTGCTGCGGTCGGTGGTGACCACGAGCTCTTCCATCAACTTGTCAGCGTCAGTGTTGCTGAACTGGTTGAAGTTGTTGCCACCAGCGGTCTTGAAGATCTGCGGAACGCCGGAGACACCGACGCCCGGGTTGATCCAACCGAAGATGGTGGCATCGTAGCCGCCCTTGCCCAAGGCCTTGCCCCAGTCGGACTTGCCCAGGCCGCCGTCGACGATCTTGAAGCCCGCCTTGGTGGCGGATTCGCGGATCAGCGAGAAAGCGTCAACACGGTTGGGGTTGTCCTTGTTGTACATGATGCGGATTTCCGGAGTAGCGCCGTTCAGGAGCTTCTTGGCGCCATCAATGTCCACGTCCTGGAAGGCCGAGGAGCCATTGTTCTTGGCGGAATCAGCGTACGCAGCCTGCTGGGGAACGAAGATCTGCGAGTCCAGCGGCTTTGCGTTCGGATCAAGCTTGCCGATGATCTTGCTGACAATGTCCTTGCGGGGCACAGTCTTCATGAAGGCGGTACGTACGTTCTGGTCGGCCAGCGGACCCGAGAAGTTCAGGTCCAAGTGGTCGAAGGCCAACTGGTTACCCTGATCAACAGTGACGCCCTGGCTGGAGAGTGCCTTCAACTGTTCGAGAGTGTCCGCGGAAGCCTGCGGGGCAATGATGTCCGCCTCGCCGTTCTTGAGGGCCTGCACCTGGGCCGGTGCCGAACCGATGTACCGGACGGTGATTTCGTCAAGGTTTGGAGTCGGTCCCCAGTTGTAGTCCTTGTTGCGGACCATCGTGAGGGACTGGTCCTGGTTCATGCTCTTGACGATGTAAGGACCGTTTGAGAGGAACAGGGTCGGGTCAGCGGGAAGCGTCTTCGTGTCGAAGCCGGTGTTCCACATGTCCGACATTGCCTTCAGCTTCGCGTCGGCGGGAAGCGGTGCCTTGGAGTCGCCGCGCGGCTTGCTCTTGAAGAAGTCAATCAAGGCCTGAGTGTCCTTCAGGCCGGCCTTCTGCGCGAGGACGTGGGCCGGAACGTCAATGCCGGGACCACCAAGCACGATCTCCCAGTCAGCGAACGGCTTGGAGTACTTGAGCGTGAGGGTCTTGTTGTTGTTGCTGATCTCCGGGAAGTCCGTCAGGCTGAGGCCCGTGTTATCACCAGCGTAGGAGAAATAGGACGTACCCGTCTTTGCCTTGGGGTCGGCGTCGTCGTAGTAACCGGAGAAGGCCGCCCACTGCAGGAGGAGGTCAGCTGCCGAGACCGGGGTGCCGTCAGACCACTTCACACCATCGTTGATGGTGTACTTGACGGTCAGGGGGTTGTCCGAGACCTTCTCCATCTTGCCGAACTTGTCGTTGTGAACGACGTTCAGCTTGTTGTCGATGTAGTAGAAGCCCGAGTGCGTTGCGTAGCTGACCTTGGAGTTAATGTCAGTGTTGCCGTCGGCTGTGTTGGGGTTGAACGTGTTGAAAGCGTTGACCTCGACCACAGTGGCCGTGCCACCCGTCTTGGCTGCTCCGGTGGACGGGGTATTGCCACCGGAATTGCCGGCACAGGCGCTCAGTGCGATCGCGGCGATTGCCGCAATTCCCACTGCTTTGGAAGTACGTCCGAAACGCATTCCGCCTCCTATTTTTTTGAGTGGAAAAAGCCGGCGCTGTTGACTCCGGCAGACTGCCACAACCCCCTCAGCAGGCTTGTGGCTCGTCTCACATGAGCAGTAGCCTAGCGCCCGGAACGGATGTTTGGGTCTAAAGTTTCCCGTCGGTAAAGTTTGTTATCGAGATGCAATCATTGAAGGACGTCCAAGTGGTTCCGCGATTCACGGCGACATGACAAGAGCCCCGATTCACGGCGAATCGGGGCTCTTGTCAGTTAATTCCCCATCACTGAAGCGTGTTTGGCGCGAGCTCTGGCCCGGGGCCGCCTGCTGCGCTAGCCGATCCAGGTCCCTCGGGTTGAGGACCAATAAACGGTCCCATGGTCAAAAGATTGGGCCCAGACTCCGAATCCGGAATAATATTCGCCCGTTCGAGGCAGTCCCAACCGTCCGTTAGGCCCGCCGTTGTTCCACCATGCAGAGCCGATGCCACCGTCAACACCGAACGAGTTGCCCACCGCACCGTTCCACACGACGGTGCCGGCCTCGAAGAGCTGGTAGGTGCCACCGGGTGCCCAGATTTCTTCGGTCCGCGGATATCCATACTGGTAGACGCCACCCATGGCGTCCCAGCGTCCGAGGATGCCACCGCGCACTGAATGTGTTCCTGTTCCGGCAGACCAGTAGTAGTACCCCCGCTGGAACTTCTGGCTCGCGCCGTTGCGGTATGCGTAGCCTTCTGCTTCCAGGGGATAGCCGAGGGCTGACGATGGACCGCCCGCATTCCACCATGAACCGGCGATGCCACCGCGGACCGGGTGGGCGCCCGACCATGGCGACCAAAGGATCCAGCCACTGGTGAAGTCCTGGACGCGGCCACCAGGAACGTCGTGCTCCTCGGTCTTCGGCAGGCCTACGTGCGCAAAGTAGGCGCCTCCATCCCCGTTCCACTCCTGGTAAATGGCTCCCCGCACGCCGTACGTCCCGAACCGCGGGCTCCAGACGATCGTGCCCTGCTCGAAGTCCTGGGCGCTCCAGCCGCTTCCGTCCCAGGCGCCGTACTCGGAATTTGTCGGCTGACCGTACCAGTACCAGCCCGAGTTCGTGTTCCAGTAGTCCCCAATGGCGCCGCTCGGGCCGTAGATAGATGCGGCAACCTGGGCATTCCGTGACGCTTCGACGGATTGCGGAGGCGCTGCCTGCGCTTCCGTCCCGACGAGCGCCAGCGCTAACGTGACTGCCGCAGCGATTAATGTCGATTTCAGCTTCATGAAGTTGTCCCCCTATTTGATTTTTCGGATCATTCCGGCCGGCTCGAGCTTCGTCGCGCAGCCTGCAAAATGGCGGCACGATTGCTCGCGTCAAGCCATTCTTGGAGAACCATATTCCAAAGTTGCCCTGGTGGCCCGGTTTGACCCGCCACGGGGTATCCACACATCAGCTTGGGGTCTACGTTGGGTTTATGGGCGAAAAATTCACGTATGAGGGCGGTCCCCGCGACAAAGAACGCAGCGAGGGCGAGGTATCGGACTTCCCGGAGATTCACCCCGGCGGAGAGTACCAATGGTCTGGTTTGGCGCACGGCCAACCGCCAACCGACGAACCTGCTATTGAGTCCGACGACGGCGAGCCCGCGACCGTCGTCTGGTACCCGAAAACCGACTAACCCGGTTAGTCTCGCTTTCCCCCGCACGCAGGCTTAGTCTTTCATCAATTCACTGGTCTATTTGGGGGAATCATGGTCTCAACCCGCTTCATTCGGCGTGCCTTTATCGGGGTAGCCGTCGGCTTGGCGCTTGCCGCGTGCGGCGCACCGGCCTCAGAAGTACGAAACTTACCAAGCCAAACAGCGGTGATTACGTCCACCGCGTCGCCAAGCTTCAGCGCCAGTCCGACTTTTTCTTCGCCGTCGCCTTCTGCTCAGGCCCCCACGACGGCGGCCGCTGCTCCGCCGTCGGCGGCGCCGGTCGCCGTCGTACCAGCTCCCGCCGCACCAGCCCCGGCGGCACCGGCACCCGCAGTACAGGCGCCGGAGCCGGTTGTACCAGCCGCACCAGCGGACCCTGTCCCCGCTGCCCCGCAACCCCCAGCGCCGACCACCATCCAAGGAATCATCCCTGGAGCCTTTTGCCCGAATGCCGACGTCGGCATGCAAGGGGTTGCCGCAAACGGCCGGACTTACGTCTGCGGAGGCAAAGGCGCCGACAAAAACGGCCACTATCACTGGAATGTCTAAAGACGCTGCCGTCAGTCGTAGGGCTGGACCCATGCCTACTCGAAACTCACCGACGAGGCGGAGGCGCCGAGAAGGTGCCTACAGGCGCCGTTTCAGCCCTACGTGGGCGGTCCGATATCCGAGGCGTGTGTAGAAAGCGCGAGCCCGTTCCCGTGCTTCGTCGGTGGTTACCTGTGCCAGTTGCGCGCCACGCGCACGCCCAAAATCGTGTGCCCACTCAAGCATCGCGGTGCCCAATCCATGTGAACGCTCGGCGGCCGCAACTCGCAGCCCCTCGATCTGAAGCCGGGAAGAACCACCCCGGGAAAGACCTGGAATGACGGTCAATTGCATCGTGGCAACGATGCAATCGGAATCATCGCGGACAACCCCCAGATAGTTGGAGTTGTCGCGAACAACCAGGTTATAGGCCGCTTCGTATCGTTCGAGCTCGACGCACTCACGATCGGGACCGAACTGATCATCCGACAGCAGGGTGGCGATGGCCTCAACATCATCGCGACTCGCCCGTTCCAGCCTGAAGGTCCGGCCCGCCACACGCAGCAGTCCTCGAACCGAGGATCGCGCATCTGCCTGCAACCGAGCGACCAGCAGATCAAGCCATCCGCCGACGTTGGCTCGAGCCTCAACAGTGTCGGGATAACGGCATCTCAAGTGCAGACCGGACTCGTCCAGGATGAACCAAAGCATCACGCCGTCGGTGTCGATTGTCGCGCTCACATACTGGGCGTCGAGTCCCACGGAGTCGATTCGCACCGGTAGTCTGCGCAGGTCCAGCCAGGAGATCGCAAACATACCAGGAGCTACGGGCATGCCGCCCCATGGAGCCAGCACGTCCGCGAGCGGCCACGAGCCAAGCTGCACAGCCTCTTTTACCGCCGCAGCTGCGGCGCGCGGCTCGGCGACCCCGGACTCAAGTACCGAGTTGGTAATGAACCAGCCGACTGAGTCATGCCAGTTATCGTCGAAGCGGCTGTGCACGGGAAAAACGGCTCGCAGCGGGGTTCCCGCCAACTCGCGGGTCACCGCTGTCATCGCAACGACAGCGAGCGCTAGCGTCGAGACACCGTCGTTGCGGGCCTGTGCGGCAAAGGCGGCACCGTCGTCGAGATCGAACACATCGCGGACCTCTACCCGCTCGCGCTGCGGATCGGACGCACCCAGGGGCAGGGGGAATTGCGGCATGACGCCGCCGCTGTCCCCGATGATGTCTTCCCATCGGTGACGCACGTGGTCCGGCGCGGTATTCCGATCCAGCAGTGCTTGGGTGTGTTCGACAAAAGCCGGCACTTGCCCGGGCAATGGTTCACGGCCTGCGCTCCCAGCATCGAGCGCCGACAGCAGGTCCCGCGCGATCACCAGCATCGACCACATATCGACGTGGGCGTGGTCGGCTGCAATCACAACCGTGAGTCCAGCAGCAGTCTCCAATACGCACAGCCGGTGTGACGGCTGTTGGTATGGCGAACATGCGGCATCGAGAATGTCCCGCACCGCGTCATTGACCGCCTGGCCAGGAGACACCTGATGCTCCACCCAGGTTCCAGGAGCAATATCAATTTCGTGAAGCTCCGGATCACCATCCACACCGGGCACGAAGGCGGTTCGCAGTGTGCCGTGACGGGCGATGACAGCCAGCCAGGCTTCGGCAATTGACTCACGACGAGTTGGCCTAGGCAGCCGAAAGGACATCGCCATCCAGGAGCCGGGCCGGGAGCCCGCTCCCACATGGAGCCGCTGGGCAAAGGACACTGGAAGACGTCGGTCGAGCGCCGACACACTGACGTCGTAGCCCCAAAGTCGTCCGAATGGTAGGCGCAGGTGCGTGACGTTGGTCAGCCGCATGGCAGTATCCTATCGCCCCAGATAGCCTGAATGTTCAACGCGACTGCTCGACAGGACGCGGTCAGTCACGAAACGAGGAGCCTGATGCCCACTTTCGAGGTTCCCGGAGCCGAGCTTGCGGTTGCGTTGAGCGACGAAGGCGGACACCCGGTTGTCCAACTGCATGGCCTCACCTCAAGCCGGGCGCACGACCGGGTACTCAATCTCGACCTCGGACGAGGGCTTAGCGGAACTCGACTGCTGCGGTATGACGCACGTGGCCATGGCAGGTCGACCGGGCGGAAGGTCCCAGCGGATTATCAATGGCAAAACCTCGCCGACGACCTCCTGCGACTGCTCGACCACTGGTTTCCGGGCGAACGCGTCCACGGAGTCGGTCCCTCCATGGGTACAGGCACACTTTTGCACGCCGCTTCCCGCGAGCCAGACCGGTTTACCGGGCTCACGCTCATGGTGCCACCCACCGCGTGGGAAACCCGAGCTGCACAGGCTGCAAACTACCGGGTTGCTGCGGCGCTTATCGAATCCGTTGGTGTCGAGGCGTTCCTCGCCAGCACCCGCGGAGCACCTCCGCCGCCGGCGACCATTGGTGCGCCGGAGACGGTGCCCGACGTCGACGACACGCTATTGCCTTCAGTGTTTCGAGGCGCGGCACTCAGCGATCTTCCTGCCCCTGGGGTCGTCGCGCGAATCGACGTACCGACGACAATCCTGGCGTGGGTCGATGATCCGGGCCACCCGCTGTCAACGGCGGAATCCCTTGCCGCACTGCTCCCCCAAGCAACACTGACGGTGGCCCGCACCCCGGGAGATGTCGAAACTTGGCCCAATATTCTGAGCCAGGATGTCGCCGGTTGGGGTTAGGACGGGATGATCGTTACCCGATCAGGTAGACCATGCCACGCCCCTCCTCGGCAAGATTGGTGGCGAAGACCCGAGCCCGGCGAAGATAGCCAACGGCATACTCGACGTCAAGGTCCCGATCGACACATGGCGAATCCGGCAACCGCAGCCTCACCTCCGCATCAGGGATATCGTCCAGGTCCTGGGCAATCGCCAAAACCTCGGACGGAGTCAAGGCCCTTACCCACGGATCCCAACCTTCGCCATGCATGGTCACGTTGCCTTCAAACATACGAAAAGCGGGTCGCGCCGCCATGGCGGCCCCCAATGGGGCCGTGAGAACCTGCAGATGCCGCCATGCCTTGTCCAGATAGAGCATGTCGCGCTCAGATATCAATTGCTCGAAGGTGGTACCACTGGTCCCGACACCAGGGTCAAGGCCCCAAGCATCAGCAAGCGGATCGACCGACACGAAGGTCATCGGGTCGGAAAGCACCTGTTCAGTGAGGTCGCCGTCGAATGCATATGCGTAATATCTGATTCCCATTCACCAAGTATTGCCAAATGCAAGCTGCGCAGGACGGGTGAGTTGCGTTATGTGGATAACTCGCGAGATGAACTGTACCGGCATGTCGATGACCAGCCGCACCGATTTGTTCACGCGACCTTGAGAGGCGTCATGGCCGCGATCTGCCCAGCCGCACGATCTTCGGCAACGTCGAGATCGTAATGCGTCTGCAGGTTGAGGCAGAACTGAGCCGACGTTCCAAAATACTTGCCGAGACGTAGTGCCGCGTCGGGTCCAGCGTCTGTCCACCTGAAGCAGATCCGCCACTGGTCGTTGATCCTGATGCTGTATTGACCGGCCCGGTCACCTTTCAGTGCTTCGAGCCGGTTCCCGGCGGAACGCGGAGATCGCCACGACGTTGGGCTGCGCGCAGGATCCGGAGGAGGAGCGGTTCGCTGTGGACCGTCCGAGCCCCCGATTCCCCGCCGGCTGAAAAATATCGGCTCCACCGCAGCGAGCGGGTGGTTAGGCTGGGTGGATGGCAACAGTTATCCTCGTGCGGCACGGCCGGACCACAGCCAATGCTACTGGGCTGCTAGCCGGGCGGGCGGTCGGCGTCAGCCTGGACCAGATCGGGCGCGATCAGGCGGCTCTGACCGGAGACCGGCTCGCGGCCGTGCCCTTGGTCGCGGTGGTGTCGAGCCCTCTTGAGCGTTGTCAGCAGACCGCCCAGCTCATCATCGATCGCCAGGCTGGCACGCCGTACGCGCCGGTCGATCCCGATCTCACCGAGTGCGATTACGGCCAGTGGCAGGGCCGCACGCTCAGTGATCTCGCGACCGAGGAACTGTGGCCGGTTGTGCAGTCCCAACCGTCCGCCGTCGTCTTTCCCGGCGGTGAATCCATGGCCGCGATGCAGGCTCGGTCGGTTGCAACGGTTCGACGCCACGATGCAGCCTTCGAGGCCGAGTACGGGCAAGGAGCCGTGTGGGTGGCGGTGAGTCACGGTGACATCATCAAGTCAATACTCGCCGACGCGCTGGGCATGCACCTTGACCTGTTCCAGCGTATTACCGTGGGGCCCGGCTCCGTATCGATCGTGCGCTACGGCGCTAGTCGGCCGAGCGTCTACGCGACCAACACCGACGCGGGTGATCTGTCGTGGCTGTCGAACGGCATCCATGCTGGCGATGCGCCGGTGGGCGGCGGTGCAGGGCAACCGGCGCCGTGAACCTCATGTGCCTAGAATACTGACATGCCTACACGCGTTCACGAGTTTGCCTGGCCTGATCGGGTCGTCGTCGGCACCATCGGCCTTCCCGGGGCGCGCACGTTCTACCTGCAGGTGCGCGCAGGGACGCAGATCGTGAGTATTGCCCTGGAGAAGCAGCAGTCGGCTCTGCTCGCAGAGAAGATCGACGAAATTCTCGACCAGCTCATCACCGTCGAGGGCAACCCCTTCAGCGTTCCCACGAGTACTCCCATTGAACTTGTTGACAATGACCAGCTCGAGGCCGTTGAGGAGCAGTTCCGCACCGGCGCCATGACCTTAGCTTGGGACCCGACGACGGCCCAGGTTGTGCTGGAGGCCTACCCCATCACCGATGTCGATGCTGATGACAACGACGCGTCGCTTGATGAGGACGGCGCTAACGAGCCTGAAATGCTGCTGGTGCGGATGCCGGTCGGCACCGCCCGCGCATTCGCCAAGCGCACCCGTGAGATCGTGGGCGCCGGGCGTCCGACATGCCCGCTCTGCGGATACCCCATAGACGCCGACGGGCACATCTGCACCCTTCCCGAAGTCTGATGCCAAAGCCGGACCTTGTGACCGCCGAGCTGACGCTCACCGGCCGCATCACGACGGCTTCAAACGCTACATTTCTGGGCCGCATCGGCGACGTGATGGTCGTCTATAAGCCGATAGCAGGCGAAACTCCGCTGTGGGATTTTCCCCACGGCACCCTGGCTCACCGGGAGGTGGCCGCCTACTTGGTCTCGCAGGTCTTCGGCTGGAACATCGTGCCTCACACCTGGCTGCGCAATGGTCCGATGGGCGAAGGAATGGTGCAGCTCTGGCAGGAGCAAGACCCCGCCCAAAACGCCGTGAACCTGGTCGCGACGGACCATGTGCCGGAGACAGGCTGGAAACACGTTCTCGAGGGACGAGATGAGAACGGACGGATGGTCACCCTCGTTCACGAAGACTCGCCAGCGCTCAGACGCATAGCGGTGTTCGACGTCGTCGTCAACAACGCCGACCGCAAGGGGGACCACATTCTTGCCATGACGGACGGACACCGGCACGGCGTGGACCATGGGCTCACCTTTCACCGTGACCACAAGCTGCGCACGGTGCTGTGGGGATGGCTGGGAGACCCCCTGGCCCCCGAGGAATGCGACGGCATCGATCGTGTCAGTGAAGGACTCCACGGCAGGCTGGGCCGAAACCTGGCGGAATTGCTCAGCGCCGAAGAAATCGCATCCCTAGCCGCGCGCTGCGCCCGGTTGCGCCTGGCAGGGCGGTTTCCGGCTCCAAGCGGTGAGATGTCAGCGGTGCCCTGGCCCCTGTTCTAAGGGAATTGGGCCGGCATGGAGCGTTCGGCTTGGGGCGGGGGTCGATTCGCCGATGTGTGGTATTTGTTCCGCAGGATTTACCAAGGTTTTCCCCACATCACCGTAAATCGTGCATTCAGCCGTTGATGTTCGGGCAGACTTATACCGTCTCCCGGCATTCCCACCCGGCACTCAATCTAGGGACCCATGAAATCACGTCCTACCCGCATGTCCGCGGTGACCCTCGGCCTGCTGCTCTCGCTGTCCGGCGGCCTTATCGGCGCCACCACCTCTACCGCCGCTCCGGTTCCCGCGGCCGTGCCGGCCTCCACCTACTCTGACGCCTTCGCTAAGAAGACTTTGGACCTGATGAATGCAGAGCGCGCCAAGGTCGGCGCCAGGCCCCTGGTGTGGAACCAGCGGATCGCCGACGTTTCGCAGGACTGGGCGAACCATCTTGGCGTCGCCACGATGGACCCCGCCTTCAACTTCGCCACCATCCACCGGGCGGACGCCGGCGGCTCGCTCATCCCCGCGGATGCCAGCATGTATCGGGAGATCATCGGCTTCAATTTCACGCCGGAACAGATCGTCAACTGGTGGATCAACTCTCCTAGCCACAAGGCCGCCATGCTG
Organism: Arthrobacter sp. KNU-44; assembly: GCF_051843155.1. Taxonomy (NCBI): domain Bacteria; kingdom Bacillati; phylum Actinomycetota; class Actinomycetes; order Micrococcales; family Micrococcaceae; genus Arthrobacter; species Arthrobacter sp. KNU-44. The sequence goes on along the minus strand of NZ_JBPXNG010000002.1, from coordinate 3,452,447 downwards.
GATCCACGGCTTACCGACGGCGGCCTCGGCTACGTCGTCCCCACCTCCGGACCGTACCAGGGCTGGCACTTAGTAGTCTCCAACATGGCTGCCTACCCGATGACCAACCCTCCTGCCGCGCCGGGGTCGAAGTCCCCGATCGGGGCCAAGGCTGCCTCGTACAACGGTTCGATCGGGACCGCGACCAGCCCGGAGGTTTCCGGGCTCAAGTACGGCGGCTCCTTCCAGTGCTACCAGGTCGGCTGCATCCTGTACTCCCCAGCTTCCGGGGCGCACCTGACCATGGGTGCCATCCGCAGCAAATGGGCTGAAACCGGATTCGAGAACGGGCCCCTGGGCTACCCGGTCACCGACGAGGTGCCGGGACTCCGGAACGGCGGAATATACCAGGAGTACCAGAGCGGAGCCATTCTCTGGTCCCCGGCCACGGGTGCCCACATCTCATTCGGCGGCATCCGCACAGTGTGGGCCGCGACCGGGTTTCAGGACGGACGCCTGGGCTACCCGGTCACCGACGAGATCGCCGGGCTTCGGAACGGCGGCGTGTACCAGAACTACCAGAACGGGGCCATCATCTGGTCCCCCGCGACTGGTGGCTTCGTCTCCTCCGGCGGGACCCGCGCCATCTGGGGCTCCACCGGTTTCGAGAACGGCAGGCTCGGGTACCCGACGAGCAATGAGTACGCGACCGGCCCGGGTGGTGCTGTAGCCCAGAACTACGAGGGCGGCGTGATCCACTGGACGCCGACGGGATGGTGGGTCACCTACATTTAGGCCCGCCTGTAAACGTCTCCTTCGCTTCACCGACACGGGGCGTTCGGCGCTCACCGGCAGAACGAGGAACCCGATGAGAAGACCTCAGTAGTACGTGACCGTTATGCCATAGCCGTCCGTCCAGGTGAGGTAGCCGTGCTCGAAGTACTGGCGGGTGCCGGAGTAGTACTTCGGGTAAGCAGCGTAATCGTTCCACCAGCGCTCTTCGGTCGTCGGGTACCCGAGCGGCCCCCAAGCCCAGTTGAGGGACTCAAACACCCTCTTGTCGCCATTCATGAGACGCTGGGCGCCCGTGGTGGGAGACCACCAGATGATGCCATTCTCAAACCACTGGTAACACCCGCCTCCGGGCCCTGTGCAATTTTCGTCGCTGATGGGGTAGCCGATCATCTGCATGGGGTAGCCGGACGAGTTGTAGTCAGGCCACACCCAGCCGGCGCGCTCGTAGGCGCGCATGATCGCGCCCCGTACGACGTGAGTTCCGGAGGCCGCGGACCACCAGATTATCCCACCTTGGAACCACTGGTAACAGCCCGATTTGTCGACGTTGTTGACGATCCACCCGAAGCATGTCTCGGGTCCCGCCGGGTAGCCGAGACGACTCGCCTCCGCTCCCATATACAGCCACTTGTCCCGTATCGCCCCCTTGACGGTCTGGACTCCGAGGCCGGCGGTCCACGTCAGACTGCTGCCGGCGAAATCCTGTCGGCACCCGCTTTGCGCGAGCCCGCACCTCTCGTCGCCGAGCGGTATGCCGAGGTTGTTGGGGCCGTTTGACGTGTTCCACCACTGGAGGATTGCACCTTTCATGGTGACGGCGCTCGACGCGTTCGCGAGGATGACCCCGTTCTGGAACGACGTCTCGCAATAACCGGCTGGCAGTAGCCCGGAACATCCGACGCCCTGCGGGACACCGAGCCAGCTGTTTTCGGCTCCGAGGTCGTTCCAGTGCTTCCAGACCTGGCCGGGGAGGTCGATGTAGCTGAGGTTCATGGCAGGGTATTCGTAGTTACGCCGGACGACGAGTGCCGAGGGGTCGCTTGATACGGCCAGAGTTTGTGCTGCGCAGCCTCCTTTGGGGGGCAGGCCGCACGTGATCGGCGAGACCCATTGAGGGGCCGGGGAACCGCCCAGAGGGTCCAGGAGCATAACAATCTCCTTGGGGCGATACAGGGTGAATGCGGCCGCGCCGTTAGGCACGACGATGATCGCGTTCTCGAAGCCTTGCTGGTCCGACTCCGGAATGCCGATGGAGGAAGCGCCATAAAAGTGGGTGTTGTCACGGTCTGGCATCCCGTAAGTTGCATACCCGCCGTCGGCGAAATATTTCAAACCGACGGGAGACGATTTAAGGACTCCGTGAGGTCCGAAGCGCGGCTTCCAATACGCGGTCCCGTTCTGGAATTCCTGCGAGCAGAAATCGACCGCCGGGCAGACTTGGTCCGTGATTGGCTGACCGTAGCCCGCGGCGGCTGAAGTCGAGTACCACGTCCAGAACGCGCTGCCGACCACGAACCCAGCCGGCGCGGAAGTCGTCGCTGTTATGTCCGGCGCTGAAGCGGCGGACGTCGTCGACTGGGGAGGGGTGGATGTGGGCGTCGTGGTTCCAGCAGAGGCCGGAGAAGACGCAGGGCTCACGGGTGGGGCCGGCGGCATGGTTGCGGCCGGCGATTGTGTCGGTGACGTTGTCGTTGGGGGCGACGACGCGGCGACCGCAGGGGGCGTCACGCCACCCCAGATGACCGCACTAGCGGTTAACGGGCTCATCGCATTTGAGGGTGTAATCGCGGTCTGAATCCGCCGGTTTCGAGGAGTGATCGGGCGATGTAGTTGGCAAGGTTCCTGAAGCCGAGGGCGGAGCCGCGGAGGTGTTCGAGCCGGCCGTTGAGTGCTTCCGTGGGGCCGTTGCTGGTGCCGGGCCGGTCGAAGTACGCGAGCACGTCCCCTGCACGGCGTTTCAGCGTGCGGCCCAGCGTAATGACCTCGGTCAGCGCAGCGGGAACGCCGGCGCTGATCGCGCCGATCAGTGCTTGCATGAGCTGTTTGCCTCGGGTGCCGTCAGGGTCGCGGTAGGCGGCGATGACGCGCTGGTAGATGCCCCAGGTCGCTTCGACTTCGGCATGGTTGTCCGCGACGAACAGGGCCTCCAGCCTGTCCTTCTGCTTGTCGGTGAGCAGATCGTGCCCGGTGTGCAGGGTCCGGCGGGCTGCGTAGAGCGGATCCCCGGACCGTCCGCGGTGACCAATGGTCTGCTGCTGCACGCGCTGGCGGCACCTGTCCAGGGCATCGCCGGCAAGCCGGACGACGTGAAACGGATCCATGACCTCGACCGCGTCCGGGAGCTCCTCGGCGGCTGCGGTCTTGAACCCGGTGAACCCGTCCATCGCGACGACCTCGATCCCGTCCCGCCAGGCCTTGGGCCGCTCGGCGAGCCAGGCCTTGAAGACCTGTTTCGAGCGGCCCTCGACCATGTCCAGCAACCGTGCCGGCCCGGTCCTGTCACGGACCGGGGTGAGGTCGATGATCACGGTGACGTATTTGTCCCCGCGCCGGGTGTGCCGCCAGACATGCTCATCGACGCCGATCACGGCCACCCCGTTGAACCGGGCCGGGTCCTCGATCAACACCCGCTTGCCCTCGGCAAGGATCGCGCTGTTCGCCGTATGCCAGGACACGCCCAGGCCTTCCGCGACGCGGGCGACAGTGAGGTGCTGGCACACGATGCCCTCCAGCGCCCAGCGCAGTCCGCGGCGGGAGATCTTCGCCCTCGGCTGCGCGGCTTTGGAGATGTCCTGCCGCCACACCCGCCCGCACCCGGTGCATTTGTAGCGGCGGACCCGCACCAGCAGCGTCGTCGGCCGCCATCCCAGCGGTTCGTGCGCGAGCGGCCGTGTGACCGTGCCGCGGGCGATGCCCTGGCCCCCACACGAATGGCACCAGTCGTCCGGATCAACGGCACGGCATTCCAGCACCGCACGGCCGGGGGCGAGACACTGCCCGGCGGCTTCGAGCCCAAGCTCATCGAGCCGGCAGAACGTAGTCAGGTCAGGAGGCAGGAAGGTAGCGTGGGACACGGCGAGGTCTTCCGGATGGGCAGTGTAGGAACTTCCATCATCGGAAGACCTCGACCTCTATCCGGCCACCGACGCGCCCACCCCCGCTACACCCTCGAATGCGATGAGCCGGTTAACGCAGACAGGAGGATACGGGCCGTCCTCCGATTGTTGAACCGAATAGCGCGCACGCGTGATCCTCCCCCTGATGCGCCCCTCTGTCGGGTGGCACTTAGGGGAGGATATCCTGCGCGAGGCAGTCGACGGAGGTAGACACGTCCTTGATGGGTTTTCGGGGATGAGGTCCATCCGGACGGAACCGGACCGATCTGACGAGCGCGGGCACCTGATGGGCCGCAACGGCACCGGGCCCGCCGCCAGTACCCCGCACCGTGACAGGGACCCAAGTCAGAGGTGGCATCATTTTCGACCAGGCGGGCGGTCATTAAAGCGGACAGCCGCTAAGAACACGTGTTCTTAGCGGCTGTCGCAAAATGTTTCAGGGAGATCAGAAACTAGACATTAAATCTAAACTCCACCACGTTCCGTCGGGGAATAACCTCTGAACCTCACAGTGCGAGTCCGGGGTGGCACAGGGGTCCCATCACCGAGACCTCCCTGGCAAAAGATGTTGCGTTGTGATGAGGAAGTCCATGAGCCCCCGGCGAGTTCCCCGACTTAGTCAGCCATGCTCCTTTACTGCCAGCACGATCCGCAATCCGTGCTGCCGCATCACGACTCACGGCCCGTCTGTGCGCCAGCGGAGAGGACCTGTCTGGCTAGCTCATGGATGGCGCTCGCTTTGTAGACGATGCCCAGGTCGATGAGTTCGTTGACGATAGGAACACCTTGGTTCGCAGCTGCCAGAATCACTGGCACCTGGCGCTGGTGCACGGCCGCCACAATGCCGAGCAAAACGGGAGGCTTCGCGGGACCTCCAATGGTGATGTTCCCACGCTTGTCCGGCACCGACGGCCTCGGCACAAGGAACACAGGGCTCCCGCTCGAGCCCGGAAAGACGGACGCATCGATTAGGAACACCGGCTTGGCCTCGTAATCGATGTTCATCGCGGTCGCTGCAAAGCCCTGCCTCACTATCGGGAGGAGGGAAGCCGAGTCATACAGGCCGCTCGGGTATCCGATGAAGGTCACCGGTTCAATCGGTTCGTATTCTTCGAGCGTTGCCGTCGTTGCGCACATGGAAGGCGACACGGTCCGGATGAATGCAGGGGTACCAGCGTCGGCAAGCTGTTGCAAGGATCCCCCGACACCGATCATCGCAATGTCAATTTCAGGATCAGGGTGACCGATGAACTGATTCGGAAAACACGTAAGCGTCAGCCCGCTTCCGAGAGTTGGGGTATCGGCGGGGCCGGCTGCAATTAGGTGCAAGCCAACCTGATCAGCTCCCGCAATGACGTGCTTGTTGGTAACGAGAAGTATTGCGGTCCCGCCCTCGGGGCGCTCCTATGCGAGCAAGAATCCAGTGCCGCTCCCGATCTGTCCGGCACCAGTGGTCGTTATGCGCACCGTGGTGAACAGCAGCTGCTCGGTCATGGTCTGCACTTGCATCGGAAGACTCCTCGTAATTGTCGGCGCCGGCCGGCGAGGCATCTTTGCAGTGCGCCGAAGCCTCTATCAGGCTACAGGCGATGAAGCACGCGGGCGGCCGCCGTCGCCCCGTGTCGACATGCAACAACCTAGGGCATCGACCTCATCCATAAGGGGTGATCTCCGGCAGCCGGGACGCCTTAGGCCAGCAGAGTCGACATGACGACCGTGCAGCACCAAAACTTCGGCTTCGACTGGGAAGGTACTACCGGCGAATGCCACACACGGCGAAGTCCGTCGGGTCGTGCCTGCGCTCGCTACAAGAGGAAGACCGGAATGCCTCAACCCCATAAAAACGATGGCCGCATCCGTTATCTTGGCCGCCAGTCCCGCTGTCGGCGCCGGAAGCTATATTGCTTAGCATGACTAAACTGCTGGCGGCGCTTCTGGGCGCTATCGTTGGCGGTGTCCTGTCCGCTTGGGAGGGCTCCCGGCAAAACGCCAAAGTCTTGAAGCACGATACCGACTTGGCGGCGGCAGAGCGGCGGAAAACACAGCGCGTCGATGCGGGTCGGCGGCGATCCTTCGCAGCCGATCAGTTGATTGCAGTACTTGCGGACTTCACCACGGTCAACCGAGACGACCGGGAGCGATGGGAGTCATTCGTGCGAGTCCCGGCAAGAGTTGACGTTCATCGAGAACGGGAAGTTCGGGCATCCACGCTGCTGCAAACGGGTCCAGCCACGCACGCGCTCTCCTGACAGACCTGCGCGAGCCATGGGATGCGCTGACATGATAGTCCGTTTCAGCCAGTCTGAACATCGTTAACGTTCGGAGGACCCGCGACGGCGCGACGCCAACGACTTGTTGAACTACATCGAGTACGTACGGGGATCCCTGTGCGCTGTCAGCGGAGATTACCCGCTGCCGCCCCATTTCTCTGCGCCGGATGTGCGCCGCGAAGAGAGCATTCCCAGGGGGTTCAAACCCGAGGAGGGATGTAACGGGCCCGAGCTCACTGAGTGGCACTTCGGCGCTCGCCTGATCGGCCAGGCGACCTTCAATTCCGGCGAGGTCCGTTGGTACGGATCCAACAGACCTGTTGTGGATCTTCCGCGGGTGCCCAGCGACGCGAGGCAACCCGACGAGTGAGTTCGCCTCCTCAACGATTCAGCCGTACGGCAACATTGGTTCATTCCGACATCTCAGCGCCTTTACGCCCCAATGGCCGGATCATCCCATCCTCGTGATCTGGAATACCTCAAGGATTCACAGACTCGCTGGCCCCAGACGTTGGGCCGAAAATCTAAGCTCCAGGGGTCATGTGAACATGCTCCGGCGCAGCTTGCCGCACGCCGCTATTATGGCCTGGCGTAGGCGATGTCCCTGGTGCGTTGCCTCCGAACGATCAATATCATTCACCCCAAGCGCGTCGATTCGGGATGAAAGGGATTGCAACTCTGTCAGTAGGCTGGCCAGCCGAGATTCGTAGAGAGTGGATTCGACGATACTTCTCGTTTCAGCAGGGACGGCTGTAAGAGCGGCAATCAGCGCGCTAGCGCCGATTACCCCGTAGAGCTGGTTCCGCAAAGCATCCAGGCTCTTATTGGCCAAGTCTCCGTCTGATCCAAACGCCCAGTCGGACGCAAACACCAATACACCGAATACCGGTACGATCCACGAGAAAGCCCGGGCAGTCCGAAGTGCACGGCGGTAGTCCTGGCCGGAGAAAGTGTAGTTGTTTTCCTTCGCGACCCGCATGAGCTTCCACACGTGGAAAGTAATGATGAGGACAGCCAGCGAGTAGATGCCTATGACAATCCACACCGTCGGGTTGAAGCCGCCACCACCAGGGCGGAGTTCGATGGCTAGGCCTGCCAGTGGTAGCGCTAGGGGCCAAAGGTAGCGCCGCCACTGTGGTCTGCGGGTTGGCTCGTATTTGATCCTGAATCCCAAGACGAAAAGCCACAGGACGACGAGAGCTATTCCCAGGAAGGCGTCACCGACAGGAAGTCGAGGTTCACTTAGAACGAACAGGGAAACGAGGATGGCCAAGATTCCTGCGACATGTGCTGCTACGCGCGTTGAGGTGGATCGAGTATCTGGTTTGTTGAGGGCTTGAGCCATCGGCGTCATCGGTTTCTCACTGTCCCATCAGCTGTGTCGGCGGTGTAAGTCATCAGGTCGAACATGGAGCGTTGTCCAGGAGACGGTGGTGGACTGCAGCCCGGAGAGTGCCAGAACAAAAATAGGAGCGGTCTGACTTCGTGCCCGCGGTTATTTTTGTGACCGGAGATGGCCCCGACAACGCTCTGCAGGGAAGTCAGGAAGCTACTTGCGCCCGTGTCGGGGCAGACTCAAGAGCCTTGTTGAACTGGTTCTGCATTATGGCAGAGCCAATGCCGCCCAGAAGGAGCATTAGCCAGAAAGCGGCATGACGGCCAAAGCGCATACGTGTGAACGACTCGACATCGACCGAATACTTCCACGGCCACACGATGTTGGCGATCGGAATGATCAGCAGCCACGCCGTGGGAATAGCCGCCCCGGATTTGTTCATTCGTTCTTCGTCTTGACGCTCCAGACCAGGGCGTGAATGCCGAAAGTGACGAGAGGCAAGAGTAGCGGCCCTGCGATGCTGCGAATTTTCATTGATTCTCCTGTTGACGACATGAGGTCCCGGAAAACGGAAAAGGTGAGACTCCATGGCGGCCACCGACAATCCCGGGCCACAAAATCAAGTTTGCGGATTCGGTTCTGCTTCGATGACGAGCTTAAGCGTCTCTAAGAACTATCTGCCGTGCATGGCTTTTGGTAAGGAGAAACGGAAAAGCCCCGGGGTTGCCGCCCTGGCATCGGTCAGGGCAGTTGCGGCAACACAGCTGGAGTTCCCCGCAAAGACCTTTAGGGAGATCCCTCTCGAAATCGGACAGTCAGCCTCTTGACCGCTGAAGGCGGAGCCGGGGATTTACCAGACGTTAGAGCGCGAATCTAAATTCCACCGCTTTCCGGCACGGACGCACATCTGGTGCAGCCATGTGCGCATCGCCGCTCGCCAAACCAGCACGCGCGATGCCAGACTAAGTTTCATGCTCGTCAAGTACCCATGCCCGTGCTGCGGCCATCTCATTTTCGGTGAGCCGCCAGGATCTTACGAGATCTGCTCTGTGTGCTTCTGGGAGGACGACGCCGTCCAGCTCCGGTGGCCGACCTTTGAAGGAGGAGCCAACCATCCAAGCCTGATCGAGTCGCAACGCGCGTACGCGAAGGACGGAGCCATGGAGTCCCGGTTCGTCGAACTGGTCCGCCCGGCTAGCGCACAGGAACCCCTAGACAACGGCTGGCGGCCCATCGACCCGGAACGAGACTCGTTCGAGGCCGAAGATGAGCAAGACGCAAAGTGGCCCGACGACCTCACGACCTTGTACTGGTGGCGGCCGGAATTCTGGCGCTCAAGCCGGTAGGGATTTGGTCTCAGCCAGCGACGGGTTACACATTGAATCTAAATTCAACCACGTCGCCGTCGGCCATGACGTATTCCTTGCCTTCAATGCGGACCTTCCCGCGGGACTTGGCCTCGGCCATGGATCCGGCGGCGATGAGGTCATCGAAGGAGACAACTTCGGCCTTGATGAATCCGCGCTGGAAATCCGTGTGGATGACTCCTGCGGCCTGGGGCGCGGTGTCGCCTCGGTGGATGGTCCAGGCGCGGGCTTCCTTGGGACCGGCCGTGAGGTAGGTCTGCAGTCCGAGCGTGTGGAAACCTACGCGTGCCAGCTGGTCGAGGCCGGATTCGTCCTGGCCGTTCATCTCGAGCATCTCGCGGGCTTCTTCCTCGTCGAGTTCGACGAGATCCGATTCCAGCTTGGCGTCAAGGAAAATGCAATCCGCCGGCGCCACCATTGCGCGCAGTTCCTCTTGCTTTTCCGGGTTGCCCAGGATGCCCTCGTCCGAGTTGAAGACGTAGATGAAGGGCTTGGCCGTGAGGAGGCTGAGCTCTTTGAGGTGCTCCATCTCGAGCTTGTCGCTCTTGACCGAGGAGAAGATCGTGTCGCCGCGTTCCAGCACGGCCTGGGCAGCCAGGATTGCTGCGAGTTCCGCGGCTTCCCGCTTCTTGATCTTGACTTCTTTTTCGATCCGGGGAATGGCCTTTTCGATCGTCTGGAGATCGGCCAGAATCAGCTCGGTGTTGATCGTCTCGATGTCCGAGCGCGGATCGACTTTGCCGTCGACGTGGACAACGTCGGGGTCGTCGAAGACGCGGATGACCTGGGCGATGGCTTCTGCTTCGCGGATGTTCGCAAGGAACTTGTTGCCCAGGCCTTCGCCTTCAGAGGCGCCTTTGACGATTCCCGCGATGTCAACGAACGAGACGACGGCGGGCAGGAGGCGCTGCGATCCGAAGACGTCCGCCAACTTCTGCAGGCGCGGGTCCGGGAGGTTGACGACGCCGACGTTTGGCTCGATGGTGGCGAACGGGTAGTTCGCGGCCAGCACCTGGTTGCGGGTCAGTGCGTTGAAAAGAGTTGATTTGCCGACGTTGGGCAGTCCGACGATGCCAATAGTAAGAGCCACGAGCATTGATTCTACCCGCTGAGGGCACTTCTCCGCTTTGAGAGGAGAACCCAGGACCGGACGCCCCGGTGCCGTGAGCCGGCTTCGCTAAATTGTCGGACCCCTATGCCAAGGTTGGAGACATGGATGGTTTTGCAGTAATACTCGCTTTGTTCATGCTTCTTCTGGGAGCGGCCGCCGGGGTGGTGGCTGGCTTCCTCCTGTTTCGGCGCCGCGCTGCCGCGCTTGAAGAAGATTTCGACGGCGTCTCCGCCCGGCTTGCCGCGGTGAACGCCCAGTATGCCGCCGCCGACGCCGAACGGCGGCTTCTGTTATCACAGAACCGTGAACTGAACGATTCCAGGAACCAGGACGGCAGCGTGTTGCGCGCGCTCGCCCCGGTTGCCGAGAAGCTGACGGCCGTACAACAACAGGTCTCACTTCTGGAGCGGGATCGTTTGGAGCAGTACGGTCAGCTCGCCCAGCAGCTCCAGGAAGCCCGGCTGTCCGATGAACAACTCCTGCGCTCCACCCATGCCCTGGCGTCTGCCCTTCGGTCCAACAGTGCCAGGGGCCAGTGGGGAGAAGTCCAGCTGCGCCGGGTAGTGGAAGCGGCCGGGATGCTGCGTCACGTCGATTTTCACGAGCAGGTGCATTCCGCTTCAGTCGACAACGCCATCCGGCCGGATCTTGTGGTCCAGTTGCCGGGTGGAAAGCAGCTCGTGGTGGACGCAAAGGTTCCGTTGGCGTCCTACCTCGCCGCCCAGGAACAGGGCAGCTCTACCCAGAGGGTCAACGGCCTTCAGTCTGTGGGCAATGGCGCGGATGCTTTGCTCCTCGCACATGCGAAAGCCCTCAAATCCCACGTTGATGCCCTGGGGTCGAAAAAGTACTGGGACATCCCAGGCAACTCGCCCGAGCTGGTGATCTGCTTCCTGCCAGCGGAATCCATCCTGGCCGCTGCGCTCGAAGCGGACCCCGCGCTCTTGGATCACGCCTTGTCCCGGAACGTAGTTCTCGCGTCCCCCGGCACATTGTTGGCAGTACTCAAGTCCGTCGCCTTCACCTGGCGCCAGGACGTCCTGACGGACAACGCCCGGGAGCTCTTCGAGCTCGCCCGGCAGCTGTACGAACGCATGGGAACCCTCGGTGACAACGTGGGCAAGCTGGGTTCGTCGTTGAAGACCTCGGTGGATCGCTACAACGCGCTCGTCGGAACTCTCGAAGCACGTGTTTTGCCGACGGCGCGGAAGCTCAACTCCATGGACACAGACGGCCTGGTGTCACCGTCCGCAGTGGAAGCAGTGCCGCGGACCCTTGCCGCACCCGAACTGATCGAAGGAGAGTCGGCGGCCTAGGACCCGCCCCGTAGTGGTCCGGGCCCGGCAAAACGGGCCGGGGCCGGACTACGAAGTCTGCCGGTTCCCGCGTCCGCCCAAGGCGCGTGTGACGTCTCCGGCCTCTTTGAGGGTGGCTCGCAGTTCCTTCGGCAACGAGAACAGCAGGTCTTCCTCCGCCGTCACCACTTCTTCAACCGCACCGTAGCCGTAGTCGGCCAGTAAACGGAGAACGTCCTGGACCAGGACTTCGGGAACGGAAGCGCCGGAGGTGACGCCCACGGTGGCGACGCCTTCGAACCAGCTCTCGTCGACCTCGTTCGCGAAATCGACCCGGTAGGAGGCCTTGGCGCCATACTCGAGCGCCACTTCGACGAGCCGTACGGAGTTTGAAGAATTCGCAGATCCCACCACGATTACGAGGTCAGCCTGCGGGGCAATCTTCTTAATGGCCACTTGGCGGTTGGTGGTGGCATAGCAAATGTCGTCGCTGGGCGGATCCTGCAACGTGGGGAACCGCTCCTTGAGCATCCGGACGGTCTCCATGGTCTCGTCGACGCTCAGGGTGGTCTGCGAAAGCCAGATCGTCTTCTCCGGATTGCGCACCTTGACCTTGTCCACTTCGTGCGGACCATTGATGATCTGGATGTGGTCCGGGGCTTCGCCCGCCGTTCCTTCCACTTCCTCGTGACCGTCATGGCCGATGAGGAGAATGTCGTAATCTTCCTTGGCGAAGCGGACGGCTTCGCGGTGCACCTTCGTGACGAGGGGGCAGGTGGCATCGATGGTGCGTAGGCCGCGGTCTTCGGCCGACTGCACGACAGCCGGGGACACGCCATGGGCTGAGAAGATGACCAGGGCGCCTTCGGGTACCTCGTCCGTCTCTTCGACGAAGATGGCACCCTTCTCCTCCAGCGAGGTGACCACGTGCACGTTATGTACGATCTGCTTACGCACGTATACCGGCGGACCGTAGTGTTCCAGTGCCTTCTCCACTGCGATGACTGCGCGGTCGACGCCTGCGCAATATCCGCGGGGGGCCGCGAGCAAGACTCGTTTGGGGCCGGAGACCGGAGCGGCGGCCAGCACCTCTTCCGGCGTCCGACGCCTACGCGGGATAGAGGGCATCGGAATGGAAACTGCTGAGCTGGTCATCCCTCCATGCTACCGGCAGCGTTCGCCCGCACGCTCGGCCTGGCTTTGCGTGAGAAGATCGCACCGAGCAGGCCGAGAAGTGCAAACACTCCCGCGGCAATCCAGGCGATGGTGATCCAACCGGTGAAATTGTCGACGGAAGCTGCCACCAACTCCCGCGCAAAGAGGCCGCCCGTGGCGGTTCCGCCCAGTCCTGCATCGCCTGCGCCCTTGAGCACCGTCGTGGCCACTTGCCACAGCGCGGCGACTGCGGCCAAGCCCAGTCCGGTGAACAAGAGAAGCACTCCCCTGCGCTTCGCGGAAAGCAAGCCCAGGGCAAACAGCAGGACGGCGCCGAGGCCGGGAATCCACCACATCGGCGCATACGCGGCGATGGCATCCACCTGCTGGCGCTGAGCGGGGCCGCCGACGTTGATCAGGGTGGATTCCGGCGTCGCAATGGGGAGGCCGGTTGCCGCGTGCAGCCGGTCAGCGGCGAGCTTGACCAGAGGCCCGACGTCGAGCACCAAGGACGTCCCCGCGGTCGAGTTCCCGGGGCCGGCAGTGCCTGCGAAATTCAGTTGGTGGCTCCGGCGTACGGTTTCATCCCACGCTTGCGGGTATTCAGGCCACGTTGACATCGCGGTGGCGGCGTCCTTGAGGAACGAAGCGCCAAGTTGTTCCACGGGCGCCGGTAGATTGATTTTGGATTCAAGGCTTGCGACGGCGGTAGCCGCCAGCCGCGCCTGGAACGCCTGGTCCTTCCCGATCGGAGAGGTGAGAGGCACAAACCCGTCTTCCCGGACGACGTTGGCGTCCGTCCATGCCATCGGGACGGCGATTCCTGTGAGCAGAAGGGCAAAGATCACTGCGATTGCAGAGACGAACGTACGCAATGGATTCCTCAAGTTTGGACTGCAGCAGTTCCGGTCGGGGCGACGACGAGTAAATGTCGGTCATGCATGCTACAAGGTATGGATAGAGTTGGAAGCCTGCCACTTAGCAACGTACCAGCGAGGACGGAACCATGCACCAGCCACCAACAGGAGGCTATCCGCGTGTCCTATGATGCCGTACCCGGCGGCGCGCCACAGGCGTTGCCGATTTCAGGACTCCCGAACCCGGGAGCCCCGGGCGAAGGGTCCTCCGGAGAAGAATCCACGAAGGCAGAGTCAACCCTGCCCGCGACGGCGTCGGAGACAAGTCCCGACAACCCTTGGCCGCTGCAGCTGCTATCCCGCAAGCTCAAGACCCACATAGAACGTGCCCCGGCTGCGTGGATCGAAGGCCAGGTCATCGAACTCAACCGTCGAGGCGGCAGCGCATTCGTGACGCTGCGGGACACCGACGCCGAAATCTCCTTGCCCGCATCGCTGTGGTCCAACGTCCTGGACCGCCAGAAGATGCCACTTGAGCGTGGCTCACGCGTCGTGGCCTTGGTGAAACCCGAATTCTGGCTCAAGACCGGTCGGCTCAACATGTCGATCAAGGACATCCGCCCGGTCGGCCTCGGCGATCTCCTCGCAAGAATCGAGCGCTTGCGCCAGGCCCTTGGCGCCGAAGGGCTGTTTTCAGACTCGCGGAAGAAACGGCTGCCCCTGCTCCCCCACCGGATCGGGCTCATCACCGGCCGCGATTCCGACGCCAAGAAAGACGTACTGCGCAACGCTGCGCTTCGCTGGCCCGCCGTCGAATTCGCCGTCCGGGAGGTCGCAGTCCAAGGAGTTACCGCGGTGAGCCAGATCCTGGCAGCGCTCAAGGAACTCGACGCCGATCCGCACGTGGATGTGATCGTGATCGCCCGTGGTGGCGGAGCGCTGGAAGATCTGCTTCCGTTCAGCAACGAAGATCTGGTCCGTGCGGTATCCGTAGCGGCCACCCCTGTGGTCAGCGCGATCGGCCATGAAGCCGACCATCCCATCCTGGACGATGTCGCTGACCTTCGCGCATCCACACCCACCGACGCCGCAAAGAGGATCGTCCCTGATGTCGTCGAGGAATTGGCGAGGGTACGGCAGGCCCGCGAGCAGCTACGTCGCGGCGTTGGACGACTGGTGGACCGCGAAACGGATCGACTCCACGCCCTAAGATCGCGTCCTGTGCTGGCGTCCCCGGAAGTAATGGTCAAGATACGGCAGGACGATGTCGAACGGCTCCGGAAACATGCCCACACCGCGGTGAGCTCCGCTGTTATCCGCGCACTTGATCAGGTGCACCATCTCCGCGCCCAGGTAAGGGCATTGTCGCCCCAAAAAACGTTGGACCGCGGGTACGCCGTCGTCCAGGTCGCGGGAGCGGATGGGGTCGGCCACGACGTCGTCCGGAGCCCTGACCAGGCCCCTGATGGCACGGAGCTGACCCTCCGGTTGGCGGAAGGCCGCCTTGCCGCCGTATCTTCCGGAGCGCCCGCTGCAGCCGGACAGCCCAGCAAGCACCAGCAATGAGGACTATGAAATGACAGCAGAAAACACATCCCCCGCGGCTAAGGGATCCCCTGAGGACCTGGACAGTCTCAGCTATGAGGAAGCCCGCGAGCAGCTCATGGCCGTGGTTGGCCGCCTTGAAGCCGGCGGAGCAAGCCTTGAGGAATCCCTCGCGCTCTGGGAACGCGGCGAGGCTTTGGCGAAGCGCTGCGAAGAGTGGCTGGAGGGTGCCCGCAGGAGGCTGGCGGCGGCCCGAAGCAACGGCGAGGACGGCGCGGCAGCCAGCTAGGATTGGACGGCCAGAGCCCGCTCCGCCGGCACGTCAAAGTCTGCTTTCGGCCAGCTCAGGTCCAGCTTGCCGAGGGCCTCGAGCAGAAGCTCCTGGACAGCGATCCTCGCAAACCACTTCTTGTTCGCCGGAACCACATACCAGGGCGCCACCTCGGTTGAAGTCTTCTCGAAGACCCGCTGATAGGCGTCCATATAGGAATCCCAAAACGCGCGTTCCTTGAGATCACCCGTGCTGTATTTCCAGTGCTTGGACGGGTCATCCAATCGTGCCAGCAGCCGCGCTTTTTGTTCATCGCGGCTGATGTTGAGCATGACCTTGACGATCGCCGTACCTTGTTCGGCGAGGCGTGCCTCGAACTCGTTGATGGCCGCATAGCGCCGTTCCAGTTCAGCTTCATTCGCCCAACCGTGGACTCGGTGTATCAGCACGTCCTCATAGTGGGATCGGTCAAAAACCCCGACGAACCCGGCGTCAGGCAAGGCTCTCTCGATCCGCCAGAGGAAATCGTGGGCTTTCTCCTCATCAGTCGGCGCCTTGAACGGGGCAACCTTGACACCTTGGGGATCCATTGATCCGACGACATGCTCAACGATCCCGCCTTTGCCTGCGGTGTCCATGGCTTGCAGGATCAAAAGCACCCGTTTGGAGCTGCCGAATTTTCCCTCGGCAAAGAGCATCTCCTGCAGCACGTCCAATCGACCATCCTGCGCTGCCAGCAAAGCTACGCCGTCAGACTTCTTTCCCTTGTAGCCGGGCGTCGATCCGGGGTCTACTGCGTCCAGCGAGAATCCCGGCCCGGCCTTCAAGATCGTGGATACCTGCTTGGTGAATTCCTTGGTCCCGGCCATTTCGACGTCCCCTCTGGTCCGGCCGCATTCGTCGCAGCTTGCACAACAGGCTAGTTGCCTTGGTACCGCCCGAGGAAGTCCGCCATGCGGCCAATCGCTTCTTCAATATCCTTGACGTTCGGCAGGGTCACCATGCGGAAGTGGTCAGGACGCACCCAGTTGAAGGCCCGTCCATGTGAGACGAGGATCTTTTGTTCCTTGAGAAGGTCGAGGACGAACTTCTCGTCGTCGCGAATGTGATAGACCTCGGGGTCCAACTTCGGGAACAGATAGAGCGCACCCCGGGCCTGTTGTGTGCTGACGCCGGGGATGGCGTTGAGCAGATCGTAGGCCTTGTTCCGCTGTTCAAGGAGCCTGCCGCCGGGCAGGATGAGATCGTTGATGCTTTGGTGTCCACCGAGCGCGGTCTGGATGGCATGCTGTGCCGGCACGTTGGCGCACAGACGCATGTTGGCCAGCAGGTTGATGCCCTCGAGGTAGTCTGCGGCGTCTTTCTTGGGACCGGAGATGGCCATCCAACCGGCGCGGTAGCCACACACCCGGTAGGCCTTGGACAATCCGCTGAACGTCAGGCAGAGCACGTCGTCGCCGGTGAGCCCGGCAAGATTCACGTGGACGGCGTCTTCGTAAAGGATCTTCTCGTAGATCTCATCGGCGAAGACCACAAGGCCATGCTTTTCGGCGAGGGCCACGATCTTCTTGAGGGTCTCCTCCGGGTACACGGCACCAGTGGGGTTGTTGGGGTTGATGACCACGATGCCCTTGGTTTGAGGCGTGATCTTGGATTCCATGTCCTCAAGGTCCGGCTGCCAGCCCGATTCTTCGTCACACAGATAGTGGACCGGACGGCCCCCGGCCAGAGCCACCGAGGCGGTCCACAGCGGGTAGTCCGGAGTGGGGATGAGAATCTCGTCTCCCACTTCCAGCAAAGCCATGAGCGACATGGTGATGAGTTCGCTGACGCCGTTGCCAAGGTAGATGTCGTCAACGTGGATGTTTTGGATGCCGCGGGTCTGGTAGTACTGCGAGACGGCGGTGCGGGCCGAGAAGATTCCGCGCGAATCGCTGTATCCCTGGGCATGGGGCAGGTGGCGGATCATGTCCACCAAGATCGCGTCCGGCGCTTCGAATCCGAACGGTGCCGGGTTTCCGATATTCAGTTTGAGGATGCGGTGACCCTCTGCCTCCATCTGCTGGGCGGCCTGAAGAATCGGTCCACGGATGTCGTAAAGGACATTATGAAGCTTGGTGGACTGCTTGAATTCTGCCATTCATCAAATATGCCATATCGGGGATGTACTTCCGTTGAGACATCACTCACATTAACGACGACGGCGGCGAGGCCCCCAAAAAGGGTTCCTCACCGCCGTCGGGCATTCCTTGGCAGGGGCCTCCGCCGCCTGGGCCCCCGCTACCGAGGGGCCCCAATAGAGCTTGCGAGATTGGGGAGGTAGCGGGGAGGCTTCCCTGGACGAGCGGAGCGAGGCGAGGGAGGCGGTGGGGACTTACTTCACGATCCCCTTGTCCTTGAGCCAAGCGGCTGCAGCGTCCTTGGGATTCTGCTTTTGGTTGCCGCTGACTGCGCGGTTAAGGCTGATGAGATCGTCCGTGGTGAGGATCTTGGAGACGTTGTTGAGCGCATCCTTCGCCTTGTCCGTCATCTTGGCCATGTTGTACAGCGGGAGGACCTGCTGGGCCTTGAAGTTGTTCTTAGGATCATCCAGCACCACCAGGGCGTTGTCCGGGATGGACGGCGTGGTGGTGTAGATGTCGGCAACCTGGACGTCGTTCGACAACAGAGCCTGGAGCGTGAGGTTGCCGCCTCCGTCGCTGAACGGCTTCAGGCCCTTGAGCACGCAGTTGTAGTTGGACTTGAGGCCCGGGAGCCCGTAGGCGCGGGTCTCAAAGGTTGCCGGTGCCGCAATCGTGAAGTCGCCGCAATTCTTTGCGAGGTCTTCGATGGACTTTAGCTTGTACTTCTCCGCCGTGGCCTTCGTGACAACCATGGCGTCCTTGTCTTCAGCCTTGGCGGGGTCGAGCACTCCGAGGCCCTTTGGAAGCTTCCCGGGCAGCGCCTTGAAGACATCGTCGGCCGACACCTGCGAGGCGTTGGTGTCCAGGTAGGACAGCAAGTTGCCGGAGTAGTCAGGGGCGAGGTCGATCGAACCGTCTTGCACGGCCTTGAAGTAGATTTCGCGGGATCCGATATTGGGCTTCGTCGTTGCGGTGACGCCGGCGGCGTTCAGTGCTCCGGCGTAGATTTCGGCGATGACCTGGCTTTCGGGGAAATCTGCCGAGCCTACGGTGAGCGAGCCACCGGCCCCCGAAGGAGCGTTGGTGGACGGGCTGGACAGCGGGCTGCCGCCACATGCGCTCAGTGCGAGCGCAATGCCGACTCCGGCCGCCAGGCCGCCGAGCCCGCGGCGGGTCAGGGTGACGGGTTGCTTCATGCGGTACCTCCTTGAACGGCAGTCCCCGCTGGTGCGGCGGCTGCGAGATCTCCGGCGACCTTGTGGCCGCCGTTGGAATCGATGGAAAGTCCGGGCGGGAGGAGGATCCTCTGCGCCATGGCCAGAATGAGGTCGACGACGATTGCCAACGCCGCGATGAGCAGTGACCCGCCGAGCATGCGGGGGAAGTCCTGAAGGACCAATCCGTCAAAAAGATAACGCCCCAGGCCTCCCAGCGGAAGATACGCCACCACGGAAACCGTCGCGATGACCTGGAGGACCGCCGTGCGGATGCCGCCGAACATGACCTGAAGTCCGTTGGGCAGCTCTACGCGGAACAGGATCTGCAGTTCTGTCATGCCCATGGCGCGGGCTCCGTCAACCACCGTTGGATCAACGCTGGAAATCCCGGCGTAGGTCCCGGCCAGGAGGGGCGGCACTGTCAGGATGACGAGGGCCCAGACGGGAGGCATGAGGCCGCTTCCGGCCAACAGGGCGAAGAGGACAAGCAGTCCGAGGGTCGGGAGGGCCCGCAGGGCGCCGGCGAACGCCACGGCAACCACGCGCCCGTGTCCTGTGTGCCCGATGAAGAGACCCAGGGGCATGGCGATGGCCGCGGCAATCACCAGGACCAGCCCGGAATACTGCAGGTGTTCCAGGAGCCTCGTAGCGATTCCGCCGCTTCCTGACCAGTGAGCCGGGTCCGTGAGCCAAGCGAGGGTGTCAACGAAGATATTGCTCATCGACTTGCCTCCGCGTGCATCCTGGCATCTGCGATGAACTCCCCTGCTTTGGCCTCTTGCTTGGCCGTGACGGCACCGGCCCGAGTCCAGGGCGTCAGCAGCTTCTCAAGGAGCACCAAGAATGTGTCCATGACGAGGGCCAGCAAGAGGATCGCAATGATGCCGACCACCACCTCGGTGACGAACGCCCGCTGCAGCCCGTCGGTGAACAACATCCCCAGGTTCCCGACCCCCAGGAGCGCGGCGACGCTCACAAGGGAGATATTGCTGACGGACACCACGCGCAGGCCCGCAAAAAGCACGGGCAAGGAAAGCGGCAGGTCGATTTGCAGGAACCGCGCGGTCGGCTTGAATCCCATGGACACGGCCGCCATCCGGAGGTCGTCGTCGACGGAATCGAAGGCGTCCATGGCAGCCCGCACCAGCAAGGCGACCGCATACATGGTGAGGGCAACCACCACGTTGAGCGGATCCAGGATCCGGGTTCCCAGGATCGGCGGCAGGATGATGAAAAGTGCCAGGGAAGGAATGGTATATAACAGGGAACTTGCAGTGGTGACCACGGTCCTGAGGGTACGGTTGCGCCGGGCCAATTGCCCCAAGGGCACCGCGATGAGCAGACCCAAAACCATGGGGATCAGAGCCAGGATAAGGTGCTCGCCGGCCCGCTCAAAGACCATGCCGCTGTTCGCCAGGAACCATTCCATCAGGGGGCGTCCTCCCTGTTGTGCCGGGTCTGTTCGATGAGCGTCAGCACTTCATCGGCTTTGAGGACGCCGGCGAGCCTGCCATCGTCGTCCACCACCACGCCAAGGCCCGAAGGTGAGGACAGCGCGGCATCCAGGGCCCGGCGGAGCGTATCCCCGCGCCGGAACAAGGAACCTCCGGGAATCAGCCCGGCGCCGTCGCGCGGCGAGGCCCACCCCATAGGCCGGGAGTCGCCGTCGAGCACCAAGGCCCATTCGCTGCTGCCCGCGGCAACTTGCGGGGCTTCCACCGTCTTGACCGGATGCACCGGAACAGCATCGGCGCCATTGAAGGCAAGGTGCCGGAAGCCCCTGTCACGGCCCACGAAAGAGGCCACGAAGTCATTGGCAGGTGCCCGGAGGATCTCCTCGGGCGCCGCGTATTGCGCAAGTTTGCCCCCGACGGCGAAGACGGCCACTTTGTCGCCGAGCACGGTGGCCTCATCGATGTCGTGGGTGACGAAGACAATAGTCTTGGCCAGTTCGCGCTGGAGCCGGAGGAGTTCCTGCTGGAGTTCGTCGCGGACCACCGGGTCCACCGCGCTGAAGGGCTCATCCATGAGCAGCACGGGCGGGTCCGCTGCGAGCGCTCGGGCTACTCCGACGCGCTGCTGCTGGCCGCCGGACAATTGGGACGGGTATCGCTTGCCGAGCCCCGAAGCCAGCCCGACGACGTCGAGCAGCTCTTCCGCGCGTTTGCGGGCTGCCGCCCTGGAAACGCCGTTGAGCCGCGGAACGGTGGCAATGTTGTCCAGCACAGAACGGTGCGGCATGAGTCCCGAGGACTGCATGACGTAACCCATGGAGCGTCGCAACTGGGCGGCCGGTTCGTTCGAAACATCCTTGCCGGCCACGGTGATGGTGCCCGATGTCGGCTCCACCATGCGGTTGATCATCCGCAGGGACGTGGTCTTTCCGCAGCCCGAGGGTCCGACGAACACGGTGATGGCACCCTTGTCGATGGACATGCTCAATCCATCAACAGCGGGTTGCCCGCCCTGATACTGCTTGGTGACGCTCTGGAACTCAATCATGGCTTCAGCCATTCCGGGGCTTACCTAACTTTTTGGGCCGCAAATATCAACGATGGAAATCAATCAGCAGTGAACTGATGTTCTACAGCCTAACCAGCACCACCGACGATGTCAGCGCAGGCGCGAAGACCGTAATGAATCGGCAATGCTCAGGGCGTCGGCAGTTTTCCGTTGAGGGGCCGCTCACTGTGCAGGCGGAGGCCGATGTCCACCAGGGACACCCGGTTTAGTCCCGGAACCTTGCCCAGCGGCACCCAGGCGGCGTGGGTAGTGCTGCCGTCTATCTCGTGGGTCAACTCGCCGCCCGTGATGCTTGCCTCGTAGACCAGCCGGATTGCCTGGAAATCACGGTCTGATCCGTCCAGCCGCTCCTCGCCCGGCCAGTGGCCGACGTCGATACCGAGCATCGCTCCGATATCGGCGTCGTACCCGGTTTCCTCCTGGATTTCGCGGCGGCAGCCGTCCACGGGATGCTCCCCCAGGTCCAGGCCTCCCCCGGGAAGGGTCCAGCCTTCCTTGCCGTCTTGCTTCCAATAGGCGAGGAGGATTGCTCCGTCGCGGATGACCACTCCGTACGCGGCCGGGCGGGTGTCGAACTGCATGCTCATGGAGCCAGCCTAGGCCTAAGCTGGGAGGAACACTGTTCAGCACATGGAGTTGTATCGTGACCAACTTGGAAACGGCCCCGGCCCAGGAAGTCTGCCCGGCCGGACATCCCGGACAGGGACCTTTTGTACAGCTTTGGCCGGCCCGCGAAGTGCCCTTGGGCGGCGTCCGGGCCATGAATGTTTCCCGAACCCTCCCGCAGCGCGGAATGCCGACGGTTGGAGCCTGGTGCTTCCTGGACAGCTTCGGTCCGGACCGCGTCGCGATGAGCGTTCTTCCCCACCCGCACATGGGACTGCAGACGGTCACGTGGCCCCTCCAGGGTGAGGTGCGGCACCGCGACAGCGTAGGCAGCGACGTCGTGGTCCGCCCCGGGCAGTTGAACATCATGACGGCCGGCCGCGGCATTTCGCATTCCGAGTTCGGCGTCCTCCCGCCCGGACTTCACCCGGACGCGCCCGACGGCGGCGCCCTCCTGCCGCTGTCCCGGGGCCTTCAGTTGTGGGTTGCTTTGCCCGACGCCGTGAGGCACCGCGCGCCGTCGTTCCAGCAGATCGTCGACCTGCCGGTGGTCGCCGCGGACGGATTCAAGGCCACGGTGCTCGTGGGCGACTTCGCCGGGCAGCGCTCCCCCGCGATCATGTACAGCCCGATTGTCGGTGTCGAAATCTCAGCCTCCGGCCCGATCGAACTGCCGCTGAACCCTGAATTCGAGCATGCCGTCCTGGTCCTGGACGGCTCAGCCGTGATCGACGGCCAGGAAGTCGACCCCGGCCCCTTGGCCTTCCTCGGCATGGGCAGGGAAGCCCTCCGGCTCGACGCGGCTCCTGGAACGCGCTTCATGCTCCTGGGCGGCGAACCCTTCGAAGAAGACATCCTGATGTGGTGGAACTTCGTGGGCCGCACTCACGAGGAAGTGGAGCGGGCCCGCGAAGACTGGGAAGCCCAGGCGCTCCTGAGCGACGAAGACACCCGCGCCGCGCGATTCGGCTGGATCCATGGCCACGGGCCCGACGCCGGAGCCGAAGCCGGGCGCATCCCCGCACCGCCCATGCCGGGGGTCCAGCTCAAGCCGAGGTCCAGGAACAGGGCCACCGACTAACGGCCCCCGCTAAGGCAGTTCCGCGACAATCCGCAGCACACCGAAAACCGGTTCCTGGTCCAGGACCCGCACATCGGTGATCCCGTGCGCGGCCAGTCCTGCCCGGAAAGCTGACTGCAAGGGCTCGACGTTCATTCCGAGCCCGCCGCCAAGAATCACCGGTCCGGGGAGGCCAAGCTGGCGAACGGCCTGCGCCGCCAGCTCCGCGAGATCCCGTCCTGCCTGCTCCAGCAGTTGGCGGCTGATCTCGAGCCCGTCGCGGGCGGTCTGCACCACCGCAGTTGCGCGCTGGGCCCAGTACCGCCGGTCGGTGTCCTCCGAATGGAACAGTGCGATGAGTTTGTTGGGATCGTCTAACCCGCAGGACTCCAAGAGGGCCACTGTGAGACCATCGGGCTCCAGTCCTTTGTTCATGCGCCGGAGGCTGTGACGCACTGCCTCCCGGCCCAGCCAGTAACCGCTTCCCTCATCGCCCAGGAGAAAGCCCCAGCCGCCGGCACGGGCTTCTTCACCTTCGGCATTCTTTCCCCAGGCCGCGGATCCGGTCCCCGCGATGACAGCCACTCCCGTACTGGCCCTGCCTGCCGCCAGCAGCAGGCGGGAATCGTGGACCACCGTGACCTGCGCGCCCGGAACATGGGGTTCGATCAGCTCGGCGAGGGCGCGGGCATCGGCGTCGGTATCGATTCCGCCCGCCCCGGCGAGGACGCGGTCCACGTCGCCCCCACCGATCATGGCGAAGAGCTCGGCGAGATTCCTGGCCGCCGTCTCCCGGCTCACGTTCTGGACGTTGGAGCTGCCGGTGCTTTCGTCGCGGACCGGCTTGCCGTCCTCGAAACGGACACCGCGGGTCTTCGTGCCGCCGATGTCGAGCCCGATGACCGTTGCGTCGGGCCGGGGGGTCGTGTTTTCTGCAGTCTCCACGTCCAAAAGCCTAGCGTGGGCGCACCGGGTGGATCTATTGGGTCGCGGATCGCGCTTTGACAAGGCCTGCGAGCAGCCCCGGCCCTTCGGAAAGCACCATTTCGCGGAAAAGCCTGACGGGGTCGGGTTCCTTGCGCCGTTCACGCCAGGCAATCCCTATCTCGCGGTATGCGAGCTCCGAGTCAAGCGATACCTCCACCCACCCCAGGTCCGTGGAATCCAGGACCCCTTGGGGTCCCGGCCCAAGTCCTCCCGGCGGCAGGATGCTGTAGCCCAATCCGGCCGACACGAGCCCGCGGATGGTATGCGAGTCCTGGCTCTCGAAAGCAACCCTTGGGCGAAAGCCCGCATCCCGGAAGATCGCGTCGGTCAGCGAACGCAGGCCGAAGCCTGGCCCCATGGAAACGAACGGCTCGTGTCTGAGCTCTGCAAGCCGCACGCTGGCGCGCCGGGCCACTGGATGGCGATGATGGACCACCAGCCGCAACGGCTCGCGGTACAGCGCAGCCGAGCCAAGGCCCCTGCCCGGAGCCGCCACGGGTGCCGTCAAGGCGAAGTCAGCGTCACCGGCAACGAGCGATTCAAGGCACGCGGCACGCGCTCCTTGGCTGAGCTCGAAGGCCGTGGAGGGGTGCCGGCTGCGGAATGCGCTCATGAGCAGCGGCAACGTGGCCTCGCCGAAAGTGTGCTGGAAGGTCACCGCGATTCGGCCGCGGACAACATCGGATTCGTGCCGGACCACATCCAGTCCCGCCTGGAATTCCGCCAGCGCCGCTTCGATGTAGGGAAGCAGCGTTTTCGCAGCCGGGGTCAGGCGGACGCCGCGGCCTTCACGGATAAGGAGTTCGGTCCCGACGACGGCGCTAGCCCGGGCAAGCGCCCGGCTCACCGTCGATTGGGGTACTCCGAGCAGCTCGGCCGTCTCGGTGACATGTTCTGTCCGGCCAAGCTCAGCCAGCAGTGGGAGCAACGGCAGCAGTTGGACCAGTTGCTTGTGTTCGATGTCCATACCCGTCCATCCTCAGATCGGCTATCCGCAAAATTATCCAAAACCGCTATCAATCTTAAGTGAATCATGCATTGGAATCATCACTTCTGCTCGCCCTACTGTGGAAAGGTGAGTACAAGCGCAGCATCCCCGAGCCCCGCCGAGTCCGATTGGGAAGGACACCTGAAGGGCTCCATTGCGTACCGGCGGATCCTCGCCGGTCTGGCCCTCGCCGGAGTGGCCACTTTCGCGCAGCTGTACTCCACCCAAGCCGTCCTGCCGCTCATGGCGAACGAACTGCACATCACGGCAGCGGAGGCAGCACTCACCATTTCCTTGGCCACGGTAGGCCTCGCGGCAACGGTGTTGCCTTGGTCCTTCGTCGCCGACAAGATCGGCCGGGTACGTGCGATGGCCATCGGAATCGCGGCGGCCACCGTCCTGGGCCTGCTCGTCCCCCTGGCCCCCACCTTTTCGCTTGTCCTCGCTTTGAGGGCGCTCGAGGGCATGGCCCTTGGCGGTATTCCAGCGATCGCCATCGCTTACTTGAACGAAGAGGTCAACAAAGTCCACGCCGCGCTGGCCGCCGGCAGCTACGTAGCCGGGACCACCCTCGGCGGACTTGCCGGGCGTTTGCTCGCCGGACCCATCGGTGAATTGTGGGGTTGGCGGGCCGCCGCCTTCGCGGTTTCCATCCTTGCGACAGCATCGGCCGCCCTCTTCCTGCTGCTGGTCCCGAAGCCGCGCCGCTTCACTCCAAGTTCCGCCGGAGGTTTCCGTGGGGCCATGAAGACGCTGGCGGACCATTCATCCAATCCGCCGCTGCTGGCTCTGTATATTCAAGCGTTCCTCTTGATGGGCGGCTTCGTCGCCGTGTACAACTACCTCGGATTCCGCCTCCATGCAGCGCCCTTCGGATTGCCGGCCACCGTGGTCAGCCTGATTTTCCTGGCGTATTTGTCCGGTACCGTGAGCTCCCGCTGGGGTGCCGGATTGTCCATGCGCTTCGGCCGCCGCACGGTCATGCTCGCCGGGATAGCGACAATGACGGCCGGCCTTGGACTCACTCTGTGGGACAACATCGCCGCGGTTTTGGCGGGCTTGGTGGTCTTCACCGGCGGCTTCTTCGCCGCGCACAGCATCGGCGCAGGCTGGACCGGGACCATCGCGACGAGCGGCCGCGCGCAAGCCGCGTCGCTGTATAACCTCTCCTACTATCTGGGTTCCAGCATTATCGGCTGGGCCGGCGGACTCGCCTTCCAGGCGTTCGGCTGGACCGCACTCGCCTGGGCGGTCATCGCACTGGGGTGCACGACGTCGGTGATCACCGCCGTCGTGCACCGGTCCCCGGCGTCGCAGCTCGCCGTCGTCGGCTCCTTGGAACCGGCCGGACAGGGAAAGTAGCAGCCGCTAGCGGGTCGACTCGATTGCCTGGACCAGGTCATCGATGATGTCGGCCGGATCTTCCAAGCCGATGGAAAGCCTGAGCATGCGCGCCTGGGGCTTGGCCTCCGGGGCAACCGGGCGGTGGGTCAATCCGGCGGGGTGTTGGATCAACGTATCGATGCCGCCCAGCGACACTGCGTGCGTGATGAGGCGGACCGCGCCGGGAATGCGCTCCGCATGCTCGGCTGATTCAAGGTCGAACGAGATCAACGAGCCCGGACCGCCCATTTGCGTACCGACCAGATGCAGAGGATCGCACTCGGGAAGCCCCGGGTAGTACACCTTTGCGACGAGTTCGTGACTTGCGAGCGCCGCCGCGATCTTGTGGGCGTGGTCCTGCTGGGCACGCACCCGGATGGGAAGGGTGGCCAGGCCCCGGTGCAACAGGTAGGCGGGCCACGGGGTCAGGATGCCCCCGGTCACGGCACGGACCCGACGCAGCCGCGTGGCCCACTCCGGACTTGTTGCCACCACTCCGCCCATGGCATCGCCGTGGCCGCCCAGGAATTTCGTTGCGCTGTGGAGCACCATCGCGACGCCATGTTTGAGTGGCTGCTGGAGGATCGGCGTTGCGAAAGTGTTGTCCACGAGAACCGGAACGTCTCCGGCGTCGGCAACCAGGCGGTTAAGGTCGACGAGGTCCAGGCTCGGGTTCGCGGGGGTTTCCACTACCACCAGCCCGGTGTCCGGGCGGAGGGCATCGCGGACGCCGTCGGCCTTGACGAAGGTGACCTGGTTGCCAAGCAGTCCGCTGGCCAGGACGTGGTCAGTGCCGCCATAGAGTGGCCGCACCGCAACCACGTGCGTCTTGCCTTCTGATTGGGAGGCGAGCAGCACTGCGCTGAACGCAGCCATCCCCGAGGCAAAACCGACAGCTTGCGCTGCACCCTCAAGCGCCGCTACGCCGTCTTCGAACCTGGCTACCGTAGGATTCCAGAGACGCTGGTACACCGTGCTCTGACCGTCGAGGGGCAGCCCGCCCGTGGCCATCTGCTCGTAGGCGAGGCCGCCGTCGTGAACGGAAGGCAAAGGCGCAGTGGTTGAGAGGTCGATGGGAACGGAATGCACGCCCTGCTCCGTGAGTCCTGTCCGGCCCGCGTGGACTGCGAGTGTGTCGATGGCTGTCACTGCTCTCCTTGAATTATTCACCGTTGAATTCGGTCAGTATCTGGCAATAATTCGGAAATTGACAGTGCAAATGAATGCATTGAGCGGAAACTGGCACCTATGATGAATACACAGCACTTTCAGGAGGATCCGTGACCACCACCCCGAAGAACGTTCGGCCCGTCGGCATCAGTGAGCCTTTGGATGCGATCGACGAACGCATCCTCGCGGCTTTGGTTGACGATGCCCGGATCTCCAACAAGCAACTGGCCGAACTCGTCGGAATTGCTCCGTCGACGGCGCTCATGCGCACGCGGTCACTTTCCGAACGCGGCATCATCGAGGGTTTCGAAGCCGTGCTGAGCCTCCCGGCAATCGGCCGATCGGTCCAGGCCCTGATCGCCGTGCGCCTGCGCGCCCATGACCGCGACCAGATCGACCGCTTCACGGCCCGGGTTCCCGCTCTCCCTGCAGTGATCTCCACGTTCCACACCTCGGGCTCCGTGGACTACTTGCTGCATATCGCGGTCGCCAACACCGACGACCTCCGCGACTGGGTCCTGGACAACCTCGCCACGGACCCCGTGGTGGGACACACCGAGACCACTCTGGTCTTCGCCCACATCCAGGGCAACCACGGGCCGCTGCCGGAATAGCGTTGACTTAGCGGGTGATTCTGCTGCCGCCCGGTTCAGTTCAGTGACGTGGTTCGAGGCCCGAGTGTGCGGCCCCCATCGCGTCCTGGCGAAGATCACCTAGATCCTGCCGGCGCGTGAGCGCCGCTCGCTGCATGGCCAGGTCGACCGGAGGAATGTAGCGCCTCCGTTCGGCCCACGCAACCAGGCCGGTTCCGATTCCGGCGGCTGCCGATTCCAGCATGGAGGGCCGGCGGTAGGTGCCGCATGATGCGGTGGCAGTGCTCATGACTCTTTCCCTTCGGTGGCTGCTGCGTGCGACTTCGCGTCGCGGGATTTCTTGTCTCCGGCCCACGCCGGGACTCCGAGGATCGGGAATGCGTTCAAATGGATCTGCACGGGGCGGGCATCGTCCGCCTCGGGTTCGTTGCGGATTTCTTCCAGAAGGTTGCGGGCGAACGCTTCCATGGACCGGGCGTAGCGGCCGAGTTGTTCGGCTGACATCCGGGCGTTGGCGGTGTTGACGATGGCCGCGTCGAGCCAGTCTTCGTCCAAGGAATCCATGCCGTGTGCCATGAAGTCGGCGAGGACAGCCTGCCTGCTTCGTTCGAACTCGCGGGTTACCAGCCGAGATGCCTCCTGCGTCGCCGGCGAATGTGCCAACTCGGGGGACGTGATCTGGATGGCTCCCCTGGGCCGCTCCCACCACCGCTCCCGCGCAGTCCCCTTGCCTTGGACTTCGTGGACGAAGTCGAACTTGGCGAGCTGCCTCAAGTGGTAGCTCGTAGCGCCACTGGATTCATCGAGGAGTTCGGCCAGGCTGCAGGCGGTCTGCGGCCCATAACGCGACAGCATCTCGAGGATCTGAACGCGCAGGGGGTGCGCGAGCGCTTTGAGGGACGCCGTATCGACCTTGCGGACGGGGAATTCCGGCTCTTGAACCTTGTCCATGCCGGAAACGCTACTCTTGCAAAGAAACCTTTGCAAGACTTTCTTTGCAAATCAATCTTTGCGAACTTGGACTTCCAGGATGGACCGTCAGTCAGCCCTTGCGGAGAACCCTGCGGAGGGAGACGACAGCGAGCACCGTCGCTGCAAGCCCGCACACCACGGTGAAACAGCTGGCAGCGGCGCCCAGTCCGATGAACGAAGCGGCCAGGCCCAGCCCGATGACCGGCACAGCGCTGCCAAGGTAGGTGATGACGTAGACAGTGCTGATGATTTGGGCATGCCGGGACGCTTCGACTTTGCCGGCAACGTCGTTGAACACGAGCCGGAAGGCGATCCCCTGCCCAACCCCGGCGGACAGGCTAGCTGCCACCAGCAGCACTGGACTGGAAAGGGAGGCCGCAACGCCGACAAGCATAATGGAAACCCCCAGGACCGCCAGCCCAGCGGGCACGGCGAAAC
Organism: Arthrobacter sp. KNU-44; assembly: GCF_051843155.1. NCBI lineage: Bacteria > Bacillati > Actinomycetota > Actinomycetes > Micrococcales > Micrococcaceae > Arthrobacter > Arthrobacter sp. KNU-44. The sequence continues at coordinate 3,423,290 of NZ_JBPXNG010000002.1, read as the reverse complement.
GGCCACGGACCTTCAGCAATTGGCTGAGCGCCGACGCTCCGAGCGTCAGTCCGGCGAGCAGGCCGGTCATGGGGCGGGAATCGGCGTGCACTACGACGGCGAAGTAGCCGGGCGCGAGCGAAAGGCAGAATCCGAACACGGCAAAGCTGAGGAAGCCGACGCTCGAGGCCAGCCAAAACGCTCCCCTCGCTTCCCGCGATACCGAGGGCCGCCGCGGGGCCAACACGGTGTAGGGACGCGGGCCTTCTGCAGGCCGAATCGCGGGGCGCGCCTTGAGAAGCCACAGCGGGACCAGCAAGAGGAGCAGGACGGCCGCGTGGATGAAGAACGGCGTTGACGTGGCACCCGGGAGCAGCGAAAGCAGTCCGCCGATGGCGGGACCGGCCGCCACCCCGCCGGAGGAAGACAACAGGGTGAAGCGGGAGGCCCACTCGGGCCGGGACGGAAGCAATTCACGCAACGCAGCCGAGCTCGCTCCGGTAGCGAGGCCCACGGCAACGCCCTGGAGCATCCGGCCGGCCGAGAGCATCAAGAGGTTGTCAGCGTTTGCGAAAACCAGGCCGCCCGCCAAGCCCACCAGGACCGCCAGCACCAGCGCTGCACGCCTGCCGATATGGTCCGACCAGTGGCCGGCGAGCATCAGCACAGCCACGAGTGCCAGGACGTAGCTCGCAAAGGCAATGGTCACGCCCAATGAAGTGATTCCGAGTTCCGCCTGAAGCAGCGGATACAGCGGGCTCGCCAAGTTGGCACCGACCAGCAGTGTGAACATGACGGCGCCGGCCAGGACCAGCCGTGCCGTGGTGGAAGCATCCCAGCCCGAGCGCGCGGCGGTGGCCTGGCGCATGCGCAGTTCGCTAAAGACAGTCATTTCCGTGCCTTCGCCTCAGCGGCCGTCACGGAACCTGGCCTTGTGGGCCGGGACTGGACGGCCCAAAATATTGATGGCAATAGGATGTCGCAAGCCTGCCGAATAGATCAGATGTCCATGAAAGAATTGATCAGAACAGTCAAAATTGAGATCCACCAATGACCAAAAATGAGCCGGAGTGATGATTTGAACACCCTCGATCCAACGGATCTGAAGATCCTGCTCGAGTTGATCCGTGATCCCAGGATTCAGATCGCCGAACTGAGCGAGTCCCTCGGGATTGCGCGCAACACCGCCCAATCGAGGATGCGCCGCTTGGTCCGCTCGGGCGTACTGAACGACGGCGGCCGCGAGGTCGACCTCGAAAAGGTGGGGTACGACGTCGTCGGCTTCGTGACGCTGGAGGTGACCCACCGGGAACTCGACGGCGTGATCGGAGCCCTCCGCCGCATCCCCCAGGTCCTTGAGGTGCATGAAATTTCCGGGCGCGGCGATCTCTTATGCCGCGTTGTGGCCACCGACACTCACAACCTGCAAACGGCGCTTCGCTCCATCCTCAGAACCAAGGGCGTCATCCGCACGGAAACGGTCCTTGCCCTGCACACCCATATCCCCTACCGGACAGAGCCGCTGATCGGCCGGCTCGTGGACGCCGCTGAAACGTCCGGCGCCGCGAAACGGGTCAAAACGCAGGTTTCCACCGATTCGCCGGTCAGGGAAGCCGACTAGGATTCCAGAATGGATTGGCTCTCTTCTCTTCAGCACCTCAACTGGCTGGCCATACTCCTGGCCTTCATTTCCAGCATGGTCATCGGATTTGTCTGGTACATGCCGGCGGTCCTCGGCAGACGGTGGATGCAGGCTATCGGCAAGACCGAGGAAGACCTCAAGAAGATCGACGGCGGCGCAGGAATCTGGATCCCCATGATGGTGGCCGCAGCGTTCACAAGCATCCTGTTGGCCGTCCTCATCGGAAAGCTGGACGTGCAGGGAAGCTTGCACGCCGGTTTCTTTGCGCTAGTGATTGCGGTGGTCTTCCGCGTCGGCGGCCACGTCATCCACAACGGTTTCGCAGGCAGGCCGTCCGCCGTGACTCTCATCGACTCCGGCCATGACATCGTGGCCATGACTGTCGCCGGGTCAATCATCGGGGCGTTGCAGTAACAAGAGGAGAATAACCTCGTGACCATCATTGACAATGCCGTCTATGTGAACGGCATCCGGACCGCGACTCCGGAAAGCCTTGAGCAAAGCGTCGAAACACTCGCCGCCCATGGCGGAATGGTGTGGATTGGACTGTACCGGCCGGACGAGACGGAAATGGCGGCGGTGGCTGCCGAGTTCGGCCTCCACCTGCTCGCCGTCGAAGACGCGGTCAACGCCCACCAGCGGCCCAAGCTGGAACGCTACGACAACAACCTCTTCACCGTCCTCCGGCCTGCGCGGTACGTAGACGCTACAGAGACCGTGGAGTTCGGTGAGCTTCACATCTTCACGGGGAGGAACTTCGTGGTCACGGTCCGGCACGCGGAAACGCCTGGAGTGGCCAAAGTCCGTCGCGATCTGGAACAACAACCGGAGCTTCTGCGCCATGGTCCCGAAGCCGTCCTGTACGCACTGTTGGACCGAGTGGTGGACGACTATGGCCCCGTGATCTCGGGTCTGGAAAACGACATCGACGAGATCGAGGACCAGCTCTTCGGCGGCGATCCCCTGGTTTCGCGGCGCATTTATGAACTCGCCCGCGAGGTCATCCAGTTCCAGCGCGCAATCAATCCGCTGCCGGAAATGATGGCCTCCCTGAAGCGGGGGTTCGAGAAATACGGAGTCGACATCGAACTGCAGCGCAAACTCCGCGATGTGGAGGACCACGTCGAACAAGTCATATCCCGCGCCAATGGCTTCCGGGACCTGCTTCAAAATGCCCTGACCCTCGACGGGACCTTGACTGCGAACCGGCAAAACGAGGCGAGTGCGGCACAAAACGAACAAACCAAGAAGATCTCCTCGTGGGCGGCGATCTTCTTCGCACCGGCATTCGTCACCGGGCTCTACGGCATGAATTTCGACATCATGCCTGAACTCCATTGGCCGTTCGGCTATCCGATGGCGCTCGGCATGATGGTTGCCGCGGGCTTTGTCATGTATGTGATCTTCAAGCGGAAGAACTGGCTCTAGTGGCTCGTGGACAGGAGGGCTTCAGCAGGGGCAAGATCATTACTCCCGGAACGCCGGCGCAACTGGGGGTCTTTGGTTTGTTCGCGCCGGCGAAGTCACAAGAGCGGATCCTCACCCCCACGACGGAACGGCTCGCCGTCAAAGCTGCTGACGATGTTCTCTGGGTCAGTTTCACGGAATTGTGCGGCGGCCTCATGTCGACGGCGGACTACCTGGCGTTGGCGGAGGACTACGGAACGTGGGTGATCGACGGAGTACCCTCGCCAACGCTTGAGTCGACTGCCGGGTCCGCACCGGCCTGGCAACGGTTCAGCAATGTCGTCGATGTCCTGCACGACCAGGACATCACGCTCTTCCTGGTGGGCCACGGCCCCTTGGACTGGGACCTGGCCCAGGATCCCGCCCACCGGACCAGCACCCAGCCCGTTGATCTGGCCAGAATTGCGAGCCGCCTGTCCCTCCTGGGCCGGGTGGAAGACTCGACGCCTTTTGAAGAAGTCGAGGCCGGGGGCAGCTAAGCATGTCTTCCCCGCCGACACTGGGCGAGGCCAATCGTCGCCTCGGTTCCGGACTTCTCTCTAGGCGCCCGGCCGTAAGATTGCGAAATGACCTTCGCCCAGACGGTGGCCGTGACTTCCCACCGGAGCCGACGAGTGATTTCGACATGACGTGGGGAAACGAATTGCAATCTGGGCATTGAGCGCCGCCCTGCTCTTCGGGCAATGGTGCTTCGATCCTGGTCAAGACGGATACCACGACTTATTCGTGCGGCATCATGGGCGGCCCGGCTCTGCTCCTGGACTCAAGCCCTGCCGCACGCTGAGAGACTCCCAGCCTCCAGGCACTTTGCCTCACGTACGACCTACGGCGAGAGCCGGGCTGGCCAACCAGGGCTGTGATGACGCCGAACGACAACGCCGGGACCCCTTATCACATAAGGAGTCCCGGCGTCGGAGCAAAAGTTCATTGTTATACGCGTGACCTGCCGCGGATGAAGTGGAAAATCAGAACGACGACGGCAACAACCAAAAGCAGGTGAATGAGCCCGCCGCCGATGCCGCCGATAAAGCCGAGAAGCCAGAGAACGGCGATAATGATGGCTATCCAAAGCAACAAGTGTGTCTCCTTCGTTTGTTCGCGTACCCAGGCCGGCGGCCTAGGGCATTCGTTACTAAGTATACTTACCAATGAGGGTAAGTGCGTGGATCAGTGCGGTTTTTCCATTTGGAAGCCGCACCTGGCCAGGACTGCGGCGACGAAACCCGCTGTTGTGGACAGGACGCGGGCCCCGCCGCATTTAGCACAGTTGAAGGCAACGGCGAGGGTTTCGCGTCGGCGGTCCATGATGGTGCTGGAGTCCACGACGAGGTGCAGATCGGTGTCGCAGGTCGCGCACCAGGGCTGCTTGCCCCGGGGCTGGTGGGCGTCCAACGGGAGGTAGGTGCTCGAGATGGCGCTCATCGGATCAGGCCAGGGCCGGGCAGCTTGCCAGAATGTAGTCGGCAGCGGCCGGGCCCGTCATTCGGAGCCCATTGCCGGCAGGATGGATGCCCTTGGTCCTCATCGCCGCCAAAAAAGCGCTCTCGGGCTGCGGCACGGACTGTTGGAGCAAACACCAGCTCGTATACAGGCCGTAAAAGCGATCCCGCCCGAGAGGAGAATCGGACCGGTCGTTGGTGATGATGGTGGCTTCTTCAAGGAATTGGTCGAACTGGATACTAGCCGTATTAGCCATGGGGCCCTTTTTGCAGGTGCGTTGTGTGCTGCCAAGTGGCTATAGCAGCGGAGCCCCAATGCGTGCACATGGCACTGGAGCGGTCACCCGGTTCTGTGGAACTCTGCGGCTCGGGCGGTCTGTGCGTTGTGCGCAGTCACGGGCTTCTGAAGCAGTACGCAGGGCCGTGGCCGTGCGCTGAAATCCGTTTCGGGAAACCTGTGTAGGAACTTGTCTACGATGTAGACTTTACGCGTAGACTACAAAGTAAGCAAGCTTTTTCCGCAGGAACCAGCGAGGACGCGATCAGATCAGGATGGAAACCCGTGCCGCCCCCAAAGAGTCCGATCAATTCTTCAACTGCCGGCGAGAAGGCCACCGGGGAGAAACCCAAGCTGAGCCGCGACCTCGTACTGTCCACTGCGCTCGCACTCGTGGACGCGGAAGGACTCGACGCGCTCACCATGCGCCGTCTCGGGCAGGAACTGGGCCGGGATCCGATGAGCCTCTACCGGTACGCCGCCAATCGTGCTGCGCTCCTGGACGGAGTGACCGAGTTGGTCCTGAAGGAGCTTTCCATCTTCCCGGACCGCCCGGATTGGCAGGCACAGCTCCGGCAGATTGCCCATGACCTGCGCCTGTTGGCGCTGCGGCACCCGAACGTCGTGCCATTGCTCGTGACCCGCCCGCTGTCGACGCCTTTGGGCCTGCGCCCCCTGGGAACGCTGCGCCCGCTTGAGCAGATCCTCTCGTTGCTGATCGACGCAGGGTTCGCCCCGGCGGACGCGCTGCACGTCTACCGGGCTTACTATGGGTTCCTCTACGGCCACATCCTCAATGAGCTGCAGGAATTCATCGTGGATCCGGACGAAAACGAAGCACTACTCCGCCTTGGTCTCCACCGCCTGCCGGCGAAAGAATTTCCCCGCCTTCGCGCGCTTGGCCCGGTTCTTGCGGACTATGACGGCGCGGCCGAACTGGACCAGGGCATCAGCATCCTCCTCGCCGGACTCGCGGCACCCCTCATCCGCGAGAAGACCATCCCAAAGCAGTGACCAGGACAAGACCAGACGCCGGAGGACGGAATGGCACACGCTGACGGCGCTCCCGTGGCCGGCATGAGTTGTACGTGCAGAGTGAGCGTTCTGAAGAGCGCTATGGCGTCTGGACCGCGTCTGTCATTGCGCGACACCAGGTCGCGTGTCCATCCATTCGGCCCGAAGTATTGAAAATACCTCCTTGTCGTAACGCCTGTCGTCGTAGACCCAGCTACTGCGAAGAACACCGTCCGAACGCATGCGCAGCCGCTGCGCGACAGCAACGCTGCGGTCGTTGTCGGTGCGGCACCGCCATTCAACTCGGGACATTCCCCGCTCTACGAACGCCCACTCCATGAGCAGTTCAACTGACCGGGTGATGAGGCCGCCTCCGACAGCATCGGGTTCGAGCCAGCAGCCAATCTCGCAAATGCCCCAGACGGGGTCAAACGTGACAAACATCACGCCTCCAACGATCTTGCCGTGGTCCCAGAGGCCGTAGATACGCGCTCCATCATTCGCGGTGGCCGTGGCGTAACGCTGAAGGGTAGCGCGGGCACCCTCGACGGTGTCGGTGACAAAGGTCGGTCCGACCCACGGCCGGATGTGGTCTCGTGCCCTGCTCATGTGCTCGGCGAACTCGCCGGCATGCCATGTCTCGAGAGGCTTCAAGACGACTCCGTCTCGCACGACCGTTTCAAACATAGTCTCTCCAAAGGTTTTTCCAGTGTTTGGTTGCCACTGGGTGTTGGTGGTTTCTCGGACGTGTACGGCTCAGAACAACAAGACCAGCCCGACGCCGGCTGCCGCGGCTCCGACGCATGCCGCCATAGTGCCCACTCCGTTGAGAACGGCCAGACCGGTCCGGCCGGCCTGGACAAGCCGGACGGTCTCCAAGCTTGCCGTACTGAACGTCGTGTATCCGCCAAGGAACCCTGTGCCGAGAATCAACTGGAGAGATTCTGGAGCCTGATGTGCCATGACCAGCCCTGCCAGGATCCCCATGAGCAGCGAACCGGAGAGGTTGATGAAGATCGTGCCCAGCGGCAACGCAGTCCGGGCCCAGGAACGGACCACCCCATCCACCACGAAACGGGCGGCCGCACCTGCGCCGCCCGCGAGCGCTATGAGAAGGAAGGTCATGTCCGGGCCTTTGGCGTCCGTTGGGCAGACTTGTGCCGGAGCGCCCCAAGCCAGATACCCAGGGTTGTGGCCGCGACACCGCCTAACAGGCTGGCCACCAGGTACCACATGGCGTCCACCCCGCGTCCTGCTCCGAAGAGGTGCACCGAGTCCAGCGCCAGGGTGCTGTAGGTGGTGTAGGCCCCAAGGAAACCACTTCCGATGCCCAAGCGGGCAATCCGGCGGAGACCGGCGTCGGGCCCGCTCCGTGCGAGCGACTCGAGGAGCCAGCCAAGCGCCAGCGCGCCGGATAGATTGATAAGCAGGGTGGGCAGCGGCCACGCGTTTGGCGCAGGAAGAGCCATGCCGAACCCGTAGCGGCTCAAAGCGCCCAGGATTCCGCCGGCGGCGACGAGCAGAACGAACCGCCCGTGCAAGTGGAGCGGGCGGTGCGGGTTCCGGTCCGGTGGTGCCGTCTCGGCTTTGGCTCCCGGCGGTGCGGTGCTGCTTTCCTTCATTGATCCCTGCTTGGGTCGTGACGGCCCAAGGGAACCATGAGCACGGGGCAGTTTTGGCGATGTGCCAAATGCAAGGCTACCGATCCAGTGACCAGTCCTTCAAACTTCGGGCCGAGGCCGTGTTCCTTGGTCCCCACGACGATCATGGAAGCGTTGATGCTCGCCGCATATCGGCCTAGAGACCGGGCAGGTTCGCCGGCGAGGGTCACGAAAGTCCACGGCAAACCCGCTCCGTCGAGTTGATCCGCGATCCGGGATCGGAGCGCCTCCGAGATGGCCGCGGCGTCGTCGTCGATTCCGTCGGGATCGATGGGCTGGGCCGCCAGATGCCCGTCCCGGTCCCCTGCCGCCGGGAAACTCGTGACATCAGCGAAGGCCAGGACCAGTTCCAACCCGGCGCTGAGCGCTACTTCCGCGGCTTTCTCGATCACCGCGACGGGCTGGTGCGGAAGCACCCCTGCCAGCACGGGACCGGTCATGCGGGCCGGGCTGCCCTCGGGCGGCCGCGGGTCCTCGCTGCGAGGGTTGCTCATGGGGCCCTCCAAATGTCCGGGTTGTCAGGATGCAGGTTCTTCCGTCTTGCTCCAGTATGGGCTTCGACGACTGGCATTGTCCCAAGCGCTAAGCGAGAATGTCGATATGTGCGGTCGGTTCAGCGTCGGTTTCGAAGCAGACTATCTCTCGAGGAAGCTCGGTGCAGTGCTGCGCGGTGATACCGACTACCCCTCCCCAACGCTCCAGATCAACCCGACTGACCCCGTGGTCTTTCTGCGGGGACGGGCGGGGGACGGTTCGGTCGGCCGCGAGCTCGCCGCCGGCCGGTGGGGATTGGTTCCGACATTCTCCAAGTCCTTCGATTCGAAGGTACCCACCTGGAATGCGCGCTCGGAAACCGCCGGGTCAATCCCCGTGTTCAGGGCGTCCCTGCCCAAGTGGCGGGCGGTCGTTCCGGCCTCTGCCTACTATGAGTGGAAGAAATCGGGTCCCGGCCGCAAGGATCCCAAGCAGCGCTACATCGTCGAACCGAAGGATGAGCTGATTACCTTCGCGGGATTGTTTGCACCATGGCGAGACGAGAGCATCGAGGACAAGTCCGCGCCCGGCGCATGGCGTTTGTCCTGCTCGATCCTGACCATGGATTCCCCTCCTGAGGGCGTTCACGAGCGGCTCCACAATTTGCATGACCGGATTCCGGTTCCGATCTCTGCGGACATGATCGACGATTGGATCGACCCCAAGGAAACCAGGGGCCAGGCCTTGTTGGACGCCGTGCTGGGCGAGGCGTACGGCTTGTCGTCGGCGTGGACAATGAGGCCCGTGGAACTCGTCGAAGACAACACCAGGTTGGTGGACGTCGCGAACCCGGCTGCCTGACTCAACGCTCGTAGCGCAGCTCGGCCCTCACGTCCGTATCCTTTAGCCACGTCATTCTCGTGGCCGATCCGAAGGGATTCGGCCACCACTGGACCAGGACCTTGCCCTCCGACGTCCGGGTGACCATGGCCGGAACATATTGAAGGTATTTCGGCCAAACGAGCTTGGCGATTACAGGCACCCTTGAAACGGTCGATAAAGGTTCTGTTTGCCGCGGAGGCGGGGCGCCGACTGAATTCAACGGCGCGGGGTATTCGGGCTGGTCAGGCATGCCCGAATACTACTGCGAGGCATCGACAATATGGAGGTCAGGAGATTCGAACTCCATAGCTCCATCATTCCGGCCACCGGGCATGCGACGGCCATTCCCCCATGCAGCTGGGAAATGGCCGCCGCTGGCTAAAGCCGCGCTAAAGCCGGGTGTCGAAGGAGTCGCAGAACACGTTCTCGTTGAACGTTCCTTGGAACTCGGACTTGCCCTGGATTTTCTGGATGGTAGCCCGAATGGCCTCGCGGGTCCCAGCGTGGGCATTGATGGCCGTCTTGACCATCGGTACATCGATCAAGTGGTTCGGCTGGTTCAGCGAGACGAACACCGTGGGGACTTCCGTGACGTACCACGGGATTTCCGCCGCCATCGGGCTGGACCACTTGATCCGGATGGCCGCCTCTTGGGCAAAGCCCAACACGCAAGCGAAGACGAACGCGGCATCGTACTTTTCCGCATAATCGCCGGTGGCTTCGTCCGAGATGACGCTCATGAAGTTCACGCCCGGCTCCCCCGCAGCCTCACGTTGCTCCGCCGTCTTGAAGAGGTAGACCTCGAAACCGGCGGTTTCGAGTTCCTCCTTGACGGTATCCAAGTAGGCCAGCGGGTCCGCCCGGGTGAAATCGGAACCACCGGAGATGCCGTACAGGCGAATCCGCTTGTGCGTTTCCGGCGTGATGGGCAGGTTCCCGGCGGTGTCCTTGATCAGAGCGACGGTCTTGTCGGCGATTTCGGCGGCGACGGCGAGGTGGGCCGCGCTGCCGATCAGCCGCAGGGCCTCAGGGGACGGCGTCAATTCTTCCGGCAGTTTCTTGTGCAGCCCCAGGCTGGCCTTCAGCCCCAGAATCCGGCGCAGCGCGTCATGCAGGCGCTGATCGCTGATCACGCCTGATTTGTAGCCGTCCAACATGTACTGGAAGTCCTCGGCCGGGTTGCGGAAGAACAGGAACATATCGCAGCCGGCGGCGATGGTGGCCGGCACGAGGTCCTTGCGCTTCTTGGCCTGGGTGAGGCCGACCATTTGGGATGCATCAGTGAGAATAAGCCCGTTGAAGCCGAGCTCGCCACGAAGCAGGTCCTGGAGAAGCTCCGGAGCGAGGGTGGCGGGCAGGATGTCCCTGTCCTCCGTCCCCGGACGGAAATGCCGTGTGAGCTCAGGCGCCCCGATGTGTCCGGCCATAATCGACTGGACCCCGTGGCCGATCATTTCCCGGTACACATGCCCGTAGCTGGAATTCCATTCCGCGTACCCGAGCGTGTTGTACGAAGTGACGACGTGCTGGTCGCGTTCGTCCACGCCGTCGCCCGGGAAATGCTTGATGGCGCAGACAGTGGGCGATTCGCTGATGCCGTCGAAGTACTCCTTGGCTCGCTCCACCACAATTTCCGGGGTGTTGCCGAACGCCCGGGTGGAGATAACCGTGTTGCGCCAGTTGTAGTGGATATCCACGATCGGCGCAAAGGCCCAGTTACAGCCCAAAGCCGCGGTTTCCACACCGGCCACCTGGCCCATTTTCCGGGCGATGGACTTGTCCGGATGGGAACCGGCCTGGAGGTGGGTCGACACGAAGGTTCCGTCGTCGCAGCTTCCGGCTCCTCCCATTTCCGGGTTGGAGGCGACCAGGAGCGGGATGCGTGTCTTGGACTGGGCATAGCGGATGTGTTCCTGGACAGCGGCAGACGGGCCCGGCCGGTACCGCATCCCACCAACGTGATAGTTCTCCAGCACACCGTCGAGGTACTCCGGGGAGTAATCGTTGTTGTGATTGATGAAGAGCTGCCCGATTTTTTCCTCCAGGCTCATGCCGAGGATGGTGGACTCCACCCACGCAACGGCGTCGTCGTCGAGAGTGAACGGCGCCGCCTGGAGGTCGACGTCGAACTGCCGCGCCTGCGTGCCCGCGGCACCGGCGGGGCTGATGCCCGCCTGAGCTTTGGAACCCGCGACGGCGGCAATTCCGGCCAGCGCTTCGGCGACCACCTCGCTGACCGGGACAGCGATGTCCACGACGAACCCGGCCTCGTCGGCGTCGAGCGGTTCCAAGGTGGCGAGCTGCGAATCCAGCAGGGCAGGCGGCATGAAGTGGCCGGAACGCCCTTCTGTCCTTTCCCTAAGCACCTCTTTGCTGCCGTGCAGGTGCAGGAAGACGGTGTCCGGGGCTTTCTCACGAATGGCGTCACGGTAGCTGCGCCGGAGGGCGGAGCATGCGAGAACCAGCCCGCCGTCTCCAGCGTTGGCGAGTTCGGTGCCGACCGTCGCGAGCCACGGCCAGCGGTCTTCGTCAGTCAGCGGGGTTCCGGCGGCCATCTTGGCGACGTTTTCCACGGGGTGGAGTGAATCGCCGTCGAGGAACGGAACCCCCAACGCCCGGGCCACGAGATCCCCGATGGTTGTCTTGCCGCAGCCGGAGACGCCCATCACCACAATGCGCCGCGGCTTTTCCGCGGCGGCGGTTGGCTCGCCCGCCACGCCCACGTTCCTACCAGTCATGGACGGTGCCGTCCACGAGGCGGTTGTAGGGCAGGTAGGCCTGCTGATACGGGAAGGAGTTGGCGGCTTCCTCGTTGAATTCGACGCCGAGGCCCGGCTTGTCGCCCGGGTGCAGGTAGCCGTCGGTGAAGGTCATCGACTGTTCGAAGACCGTGTTGGTCTTGTCCGAGTGCTGCATGTACTCCTGGATGCCGTAGTTGTGGATGGCCAGGCCAACGTGCAGCTGCGCGGCGAAACCGACAGGGGAAATATCGGTCGGGCCGTGGAAACCGGACTTGATCTGATACTGGGCGGCGAAGTCCATGACCTTCTTCAGAGGCGAGATCCCGCCGAAGTGCGTGGACGCGGCCCGGACGTAGTCGATCAGCTGTTCCTTGATGAGCGTCTGGAAGTCATACACCGTGTTGAAGATTTCGCCGATGGCGAGCGGTGTGGTGGTGTGCTGGCGCACAAGGCGGAGCCCTTCCTGGTTTTCGGCCGGGGTGCAGTCTTCAAGCCAGAACAGGTCGTACGGTTCCAGCGCTTTGCCGAGCTTGGCTGCCTGGATTGGGGTCATGCGGTGGTGGCCGTCGTGCAGCAGCGGGATTTCCGGGCCGAATTCGTTGCGCACCGCTTCGAAGACGGTGGGCAGGTGGCGCAGGTAGGCGCGGGTGTCCCAGTCCTCTTCCTGCGGGAACGCACCGCGGCCGGCTGGCTCGTAGTCGTAGCGCTCACCCGAGGCCTGCGCCTGGGCGGCCACGCCATAGACGGCCTTGATGCCCGGGATGGCGGTCTGGATGCGGATCGACTTGTAACCGAGCTCCAGGTGCTCCCGGACCGAGTCGAACAAGGACGGGATGTCCGCGCCCGAGGCGTGGCCGTACGCGCGGAGCCCGTTACGGGAGGCGCCGCCCAGGAGCTGGTAAACCGGCAGTCCGGCGACCTTGCCCTTGATGTCCCACAGGGCCATGTCGACGGCGGCGATGGCGGCCATGGTGACCGGGCCGCGGCGCCAGTACGAGCTGCGGTACAGGAACTGCCAGGTGTCCTCGATGCGGTGCGGGTCCTTGCCGATCAGCAGCTGCGCAACGTGTTCCTTCAAGTACGCGGCCACCGCGAGTTCACGGCCGTTCAGGGTCGCGTCGCCGATGCCGGTCACGCCGTCCTCGGTGGTGATCCGCAAGGTCACGAAGTTCCGGGTAGGGCTGGTCACGAAGACTTCAGCAGCAATGATTTTCACAGCTGGTCCTTTCAGGGTTGCTGATCGAGGGCTGGCCTGGCGCGGATGCGACGTGCACCACAGGGCGGGTAAAGACGATCTTAGGATGGATGACAATTATTGGCAACCGGTTGCAGTATTATTTCGTCGAGATTTTTTCTGGCCCGGCGGCTTCCGCGGCGGCCCGCCCGACCCGGGTTGCGGCTGCGCCCTCCGCGCTAAACGGCTCCTCGCCGGACGCTTCCAGGGAGCGGCGCGCCTTGATCTCGCCCAGGATCTGGGCGTGGAACGCGTCGGTCAACTTGTACTTGGCCATGACGACAATCGCGAGGATGGTCATGATGGCAGGCAGCGCGCCTGCGGCAAACTGGATGGCCTGCAGGGATTCGGCGCTGTGCGTAGTGCCGGACTTGTAGCCGCCGGCCGCGAGTGCGTATGCGGCAAGGGCGCCGCCGACGGCTTGGCCGGTCTTGCGGGTGAAGGAGAACAGCGCGTAGGTGATGCCCTCAGTCCGGACACCGGTCTTCCATTCGCCGTATTCCACGGTATCTGCCTCCAGGGCCCACACCACGATGTTGACGGCCATGACGCCAAGCATGCTCAAGAGCAGACCGGAGAATCCAACCCCGACCATGGGGGCCGGAGCAAAGAAGACGATTGCGCCACCGATGATGGCGAGGAAACCGGCAGCTACGTAGATGGTCTTCTTGCCGAAGTTTCGGACCAGCCTCGGCATGAGCGGAGCGAGGGCAAAGGTCACAACAAGCTGGACGATGGAGAGGACAGCGTAGAGATCCAGCCGCCCGAGGACGTCGCGCAAGTAATACAGCTGCACCGAAGACAGTGCCATGTAGCCGGTCAGGAAGAGGAAGGAGCTCAGGCAAAGCATGAGCAGGGGACGGTTTGTCTTGAGTGTCGCCATGCTTTGCTGGAAGGAAACCTTGGGCACCGCACGGTGGACGCGCTCCTTGGCGGTCAGGAACGTGAAGAAGTACAGCGCTGCGCCGATCACGACGAAGACCAGAGTGATGATGGTGAACGTGGACTGCAGGTTTGCGCCGGGCTTGATGAGCGGAGCAACGAAGATGCCCAACGCAGAACTGACCAAAAGAGCGCCGACCATTCGGGCTGAGCCCAGCTTGGCCCGCTCCCCCGGTTCTTGTGTCATCGCGCCGGCCAGCGAACCGTAAGGGATGTTCACCAGCGAGTAAGCCAGGCCCAGGGCCGCGTATGTCACGTAGGCGTAGAGCAACATCCCTGTTTCGCCGACTTGCGGAATGGAGAAGGCCGCGACGCTCAGAAGCAGCAATGGGATCGAGCCGAACATGATGAACGGGCGGAATTTTCCGAAACGCTTACTGTAGGCGCGGTCAACCAGTCGTCCGGCGAAGACATCGGCGAAAGCGTCGAAGATCCTCACGGTAAGCAACAGGGTGCCGGCGGCCGCCGCGGATATGCCCGCGACGTCGGTGTAGTAGACCAGGAGGAACATGGTGGCAGTAGTGAAGGCAAGGTTGTTGGCGGCGTCGCCAGCCCCATAGCCGAGGATGCTGAGTTTGCTGAGCTTGTTCATTGCGGGCTCCTTTACCCTTGCCGGTACCCCATGTTCCGGCTTGCGATGATGGAAAAGCTTCGGCCGAACCAGGCCTGAAATTGTTGAAGCTTGATGTAATCCTAATCACCCTGGCAACCATTCGGCAAGCGGTTGCCAAGTGTTTCCATAGAAACTTTCAACGTCAGTGCAGTCTCAATGCCCGCTCAGAAGAAGTGAGCGAGCGTCGGGGGAAAAGGCACCATATATGAGCGAGCGTCGGTCCTGCCTAACGCCCGCTCACCTATGGCGGGTTTCCGGCAAACGCCCGCTCACCTATGGCGGGTGTCCGGCAAAACGACGGCGCCCGTTGCCCCTTCACAAGAAAGGCAACGGGCGCCGTCGAAAGTGCCTGTCGGATTAGCTGAGGTTTCCAGCGACCGCGAAGGTCTCGGCCAAACCCTCAACGAGGTCCACGATCGCCGCGTCGGCAACCAGGTCCGGATCCACGAGCCCTAGCAGAGCTTCGAGCCGGGGACGGGCCGGGCCGAGGTTCGCGGCGGCGATCCCTGCCGCCTGCGGGTCCTGGAGACCCGTTGCCGTGGCGGTGTAGGCAGTCCAGGCCGCGATCATCCGAGCGGCCGCTCGGCCACTGCGGCCCGCGGCGCGCTCGGCGCGGAGCACCGGCAGCGCCCGCACGCGCAGCTTGGCACTGCCATCCATCGCTATCTGGGCCAGATGGTGTGCGATTCGGGAATTCCCGAAGCGTTCCAGGAGGGCAGCCCGGTATTCGGGGATGCGCAAATCCTCGCCATGCAGGCTGGAGGCGGCCTCGTCCCAGAAGTCTTCCACCATTCGTCGGCAGGTATCGTCGGCGAGGGCTTCGGCCACGGTCTTGTGTCCGCGCAGTTGGCCGGCATAAGCGAGGAGGGAGTGTGCGCCGTTGAGGAGCCACAGCTTGCGGTTCTCGTACGGCTCGATCTCGTCCACGAAAACGGCGCCCGCGTCTTCCCAGTGCGGGCGTCCCGCTGGGAAGTCCCCGCTGAGGACCCAGTTACTGAAGGGCTCGGCGACCACGGGCGATTCGTCGCGGTATCCGCAGGCTGCAGCGACAGCGTCGATATCGGCGTCCGTCGTACGCGGCGTGATCCGGTCAACGGAAGTGCTGACGAAACTGACGTTGGCGTCGATCCAGGCGGCGAGTCCGGCGTCGAACGCCTTGGCCATCCCCATCACCGCGCTTCTGGCAACGGTCCCGTTGTTGGAGAGGTTGTCGCAGCAGACGACGGCGAGTGGACCGGCGTCTGCGTCGCGGCGCGCGGAGAGACCGAGCACCAAGCGGCCGAGCGGCGTCGTCGGCTTGCCGGAAGCAGAGCCGCCAGAGAGTACGGCGAGGTCCGCGACGACGTCGGGCGCCTGGTTGTCCAACTTGCCGTCGGCACCAAGCCGGTAGGCGGCCTCGGTAATGGTGAGCGTGATGAGCGAAGTCAGCGGCGCGGCGACAAGTGCGACAAAACGCTCGACGTCGGCGCCGTCGACGGCCTCGACAATGCTGCCGATGACTTCGAATGAATCACCGGCGTCGGATCGCTCCACCACGGTGTACAGGCCATCCTGCGCGGCCAGGACCTCTGCCGCATCCGGGCGCCGGCCGGTGAAAGAGGCGATGCCCCACTCAGCCGCGTCGCCTGCATGCTGGGTGTACCAGGCCTGGTGTGATCGGTGAAAGGCGCCTAGTCCCATGTGCACAATGCGCACCGGGGCTTTGCCGATTGGCTTGATGGCACGGCTCAAGCGGGGAAGATCCGCAGTTTGCTCGGGTTCGTTGCTCACAGCTTGAAGACCCTTCGGGGCGAGGAGTCGACGACGTCGACGATGATTTCATGGGCCCGGTCTTCGCTGACACGGTGCTCGGCCACGAGGCGGGCGAGGAAGGACGCTTCGATCCGGCGGGAGGCGTCGTGCCGGGCCGGGATGGAGCAAAACGCGCGGGTGTCGTCGATGAAGCCCGAGGACCGGGAGAAGCCGGTTGTCTCGGTAACGGCGGAGCGGAAGCGGAGCATGGCATCCGGTGCATCGAGGAACCACCACGGAGCGCCGAGGTACACGGAGGGGTAGAACCCAGCCAGCGGCGCCAGTTCGCGGGAGAACACCGTCTCGTCCAGGGTGAACAGCACCAGGTGGAAATCCTTGGCCGTCCCGAAGTCTTGGAGCAGTGGCCGGATGGCATCGGTGTAGTTGGTGGCAAACGGGATGTCGTGGCCGGTGTCCGCACCGTAGGCTTCGAAGGTGGGCTGGTGGTGGTTGCGGAAGGAACCCGGGTGGATCGTCATGACCAGGCCGTCTTCGACGGACATCCTGGCCATCTGGTACATCATGTGGGCTTCGAAGGTGTTGCGGTCCTCGGCCGTGGCCTTGCCGGCGCGCGCAAGCTCGAAGATCCGCTCGGCGTCGCTCCGGTCCAGCTTGAGCGTCGCCGGGGTGAGGACGCCGTGGTCCGCGGAGACCGCGCCATGGTCCACGAAATAACGACGGCGGTTTTCCAGGGCATTGAGGTAGCCGGTATAACCGGTTGCGCCGTCGCCGGCGGAATCGACAAGCCGCTCAACGTTGGCGCTCCACGCCGGGTGGGCGATGTTCAGGTAGGCATCAGGACGGAAGGTCGGCAGCACGCGGCCGTTGAAGGAGGGGTCCTCGGCGATGGCTTTGTGGCTGGCCAGGCTGTCCAGGGGATCGTCTGTAGTGGCGAGGACTTCGATGTTGAAGTCCTTGAAGAGCTGGCGGGGACGGAAATCAGGCTCGACGAGCTTGGCGGCAATGGCGTCGTAGCTGGCGTCGGCAGTCATCTCGCCAAGGTCCGCGCCGAGCTTGAACACGCTGTCGAACTGCGTACGCAGCCAGTACCCGGAGGCAGTGCCTTCGAAGAGGGGCCAGGCCTGGACGAAAGTCCGCCAGATCTCCCGCGATTCGGAGGGGTTGGCGCCTCCCGAGAGCAGCTTACCCAGGGGGACTCCGCTGGCGTGGATCAGCCTGGTGACGTAGTGGTCCGGGCTGACCAGGAGCGCGGCCGGATCAGGGAACGGCGTGTTGTGCTCGATGACGGCGGCGTCAACGTGGCCGTGCGGAGAGATGATGGGCAGGTCCTGGACGCGCTCCAGAAGGGAGCGCGCAATGCTGCGCGTCCCTGGATCCGCGGGCAGGAGCCGGTCAGGATTGGCTGCGATCGACTGTGACATAGGTCAATTTTCAGTCGGAAGAATCAATCTGTCAACCGGTTGCCAACTATTGCCATGTCGTTGCAACTACTCCCGGGGATCGCTTGAAGCTACGCGATGAGCCGTCCGCTGGAGCCGCGCACCACCAGCTCCGTGTCCACGCGAACTGCTCCCGCGGGCCCATCTTGGCCGAGCAACATGTCCAGCAGGAGGGCGGCAGCGCGGGAACCGCACTCCCCCAACGGCGACCTCACGGTGGTGAGCGCCGGCGTCGTGAAGTCTGCCCCGAAGATGTCGTCGAAACCCACAATGCTGATCTGATCCGGGACGTGTATGCCGGCGGCCTGAAGCTCCTGCATGAGGCCTATGGCGAGGAGATCGTTGTAGGTGATCACCGCCGTCGCGCCACTCGCCAGGACGTCACGCGCTACTTGGCGGCCGCCGTCGACGGTTGGCTTGGACGATTCCAAGCGGACCGCCCCCAATTTGTACCAATCGCAGGCAGCTTGGACGCCTTCCCAGCGGCGGCGCGACATCCAGGACTGCGGCGGCCCCGCAACATAAGCGAGCTGCTGGTGGCCGTTGGCGGCGAGGCTCCGCACGGCCTGGCTAATCCCCTTGTTGACGTCCGGGACCACGCATGGCACTCCCTCTATTTCACGGTTGATCACTACCACCGGTTTGTCCGCGGCCAGGGCACGGATCTTTTCGTCGTCCATGCGCGGACTCGCCAAAATGAGGCCGTCCACCGTGCTCAACATCCTGCGGGCCGCAATGAGTTCGGTTTCAGGCGACTCTGCAGACTCGGCCAGCACCAGGGTGTAGTCCCGGGCGGACCCCGTGGTTTCCGCACCGCGGATAATGTCGAAGAACGTCGGGTTGGTGATATCCGCGACGATCAGTCCGATCGTCTGGGTACGGCCGGTGGGAAGTGCCCGGGCGAAAGGGTTCACCTGGTAGTTCAGCTGCTCGGCGGCATCCTCGATGATCTTCTGGGTCTTGGCACTGACCCTGCCCGGTTTGCTCAACGCGCGCGAAACCGTGGAAGGGTTGACTCCCGCGAGCCTCGCGATGTCGTAGATGGTGGGCGAGGATTTCTCCCCGCGGCCACGCTTGGCGGGGAAAGTTGCTGCTCCGGAATTCGTCGCTTCAGTCACGGCTCCATCGTAATCTGGCTTGGCAACAAAAGCAGGACGGTTGCCAAAACCATTCGGCCGGCGACCGCCCTGCTTAAATGCCATGCATAAATGCCCTGTATCTAGGACCGCTCGGCGAACTTGCCTTCTTCGCTGATGCGCTTGTTGAGCTCGCGCATGTACTCGTCCTCATCGAAGTCCAGGGGGACTTCCCTGCCGGTCCAACTCGACAGGTGGATGGCGTTGGCCAGGCGGACGCCCTTGATGCCGTCCGAGCCGGGCGCCAACAAAGGAGTGCCGTCCAGGATGTTGGCCGCGAAGTTCTCCAGGACGCCCGCGTGCTGTCCGCCCCATGCAGACTCGAACTCGATGACCTCGGTGGTGTAGTAGTCTTCGGCCTTCAACTCGCCCATGAAGAGCTTGCGGACATCGTCCATGTCCATGCCGTCGCTCAGTTCGCGCTCGGGCTTGACCAGGCGGGTGACCGTGGCGGTCTTGCTGTTTTCCACCACGATCTTGCCCTGGTCGCCCAGGATCTCGAAGCGGTCCGTGCCCACGAGGTCATGCGTGGCCGTCACGAAAACGCCGGTGGCGCCGTTGCCGTAGTCCACCACGGCGGTGACCTCGTCTTCAACGGCGATGTCCCGGCGGAATCCGTACGCCACCTTGGAGTAGACGGACTTCGGCACGCCGCAGATCCACTGCCACAGGTCGAGCTGGTGGGGTGCCTGGTTGACCAGGACGCCGCCGCCTTCGCCGCCCCACGTGGCGCGCCATTCGCTGGAATTGTAGTAGCCCTGCGGACGCCACCAGTTTGTGATGATCCAGTTGGTGCGTCGGATGGCACCGATCTCGCCGTTGTCGACGATCTCCTTGAGCTTCTTGTGGAGCGGGTTGTTGCGCTGGTTGAACATGATCCCGAAGGAAAGCTCGGGTTTGGAGGCCGCGAACTCATTGAGCTCCTTGACCTGCTTGGTGTAGACACCTGCAGGCTTCTCCACGAGGGCGTGAACGTTGCGCTTGAGCGATTCGATGCCCATTTCCGGGTGCAGGTAATGCGGCACGCACGTGACGATCGCATCGACGTCGCCGCTTTCAAGCATGGCGATGTAGTCGTCATAGAAAGGCGCATCGGGGTACCGGGAGCCTGCCAATTCCTTCTTTGCGGGATCGGTGTCGCAGATAGCGCCGATCACCATGTTCGGGACCATTCCGTCGGTGATGAACTTGGCGTACGTGCCGCCCTGCTGGCCCAGGCCGATGATGCCAAGGCGTACTTTCTTGCTCATGAGTGGATCTCCGTTGTTGTGTGATTAGAAGAGGTCGGCGTGGCCCATGGCCACCAGGTTGTCGTAGGAAGTCTGTAGTGCTTCCCACACCGTGCGGCCGTAGAGCTCGTCCTGCTCCACGAGCAGGTACTCGGCGCCGGCAGCCTGGGCCGCTGGAATGATGGACGGGAAGTCAAGGTTGCCTTCCCCCACTTCGGCGAACTGGACCACGTTCTTGAACTCGGCCATGAAACCCGCGATGTCCCCCGTTTCCAGGAGCCCGAAGGCCTGCTCCGGCAACTCGCCGATCCTATAGTCCTTCAGGTGCACCATGGCAGTACGTCCGGCGTATTTGGCGAGGGTCCGGACAGGGTCCAGGCCGCCGCGCTGCACCCAGTGCACGTCGATTTCCATGCCCATGGCCGGGGAGTTTTCGGCAATGATGTCCAGCATGTATTTGCCTTCGAACTTGGCGAACTCGATGTGATGGTTGTGGTAGTACAAGCCGACGCCGTATTCCCGGAGCCGTTCGGCGTATTCGTTGGCTTGCTTCGCGAAGTCCACCGCCGCGTCGATCGACTTCATGGCCGGGAACGGCATCATGCCGATCCGTAGAAGGTGCGTGTCAAGTCGCTTTGCGTCGTCAACGATCTTGTCGAAGTGGTCCTTGAGGGAGTCCCCCGGCATGCCTTTGGGCGTCTCCATGGCGACCGAAAGCGCCGCGATGTCCATGCCCAGTTCGCTGCGGGAGCGGTCCAGATCGGCAACGTTTTCCGGTGTCATCGGGATCTGCGAGATTTCGACGGCGTTGTACCCTATCGCGCTGACCTTGCGAAGCGTTTCAAACGCCCCGGCTTCGGCAAAACTGCCCTTCAGCATCATTGCCTGTACGCCGATTTTTGCCACTTTGTCCTCCGTTAGTTCGGTGCCCTCATGGGCCGCGTGGTTAGTCCACTTGCCCGGAAATCTCCGGGTAGCTTTGGGCATAGATGTCCTTGACGATCCTGAGTGACTTTTCGGCTTCCGCTGGGCTGATCCAGAACGGCGCAGGATCCCCGAGCTTGGCGTAGAAGTCCTTGATCAGGAGCTCGTGCGATACGCCCCAATACGCGCGCCCACCCGATTCCAAGGCCCGTTCCGGGGTGGTTTCCACGGTGCCGTCGGCATAGCTGACAACAAGGTCGCCCCTGAGGCTGAGGGTGGCCCTTTCGGTCACGATGTCCAGCGTCACAGGCGCATTGGTGGCGTTGGCCAGGGTGGCGTAGAAGACGCTCGTAGCACCGTTGGAGTGCCCGGCAATGAATTCCGCCGTGTCCTCCACCTCGATCACGCCGCCCAGGGAGCGGGTGGAGGCGTGACCCTCCACTGTGGTTACGTCACCTACCAACCACTGGAGCAGGTCTACCGTGTGGATGGCCTGGTTCATCATGAGGCCGCCGCCTCCTTCAGCCCAGGTCCCGCGCCACGGCCTGTCACGGTAATACTCGGCCGTCCGGTGCCACATCACGGTTGCCGAGGCGCCGAGAACCTGGCCCAGTCCGCCGTCGTCGAGCAGTCTCCGCATGGCCTGCGACGTCGCGTTGTAGCGGTTCTGGAAACACACGGCGATCTTCGCCGTGCTCCGTTCCGCCGCCTCGACCAGCCGCCGACCCTCTTCGAGAGTGTGGGCGAGCGGCTTCTCGACAATCACGCTCACCCCGCGCTCAAGGCAGTCCACAGCCAGTGAGGCATGCAGGTGGTGCGGCGTGCAGATATGCACGACGTCGGGCCTCACCGCATCGAGCATCTCCAGGTGGTCCGCGTACCCGGCCGCGCCGTAGGCGGCGATTGCCGCCTGGAGGCGTCCGGCGTCGGTGTCGCAGACCGCCACGAGTTCAACGTCGTGCATCTTGGCGATTGCTCCGAAGTGCACGCTCGACACATCGCCGCAACCGATGACTGCTGCTGTAGGCATTCTTCTCCCTCGAAAGATGTTTTCCTTTGAACCTACAGGCCCTCAGGCGAGGGCAACACCGTTCTTGGCTGCGAGTGCCGCAAAGGCGCGCGCCGCAGCGCCGAAGGCTACAGGTCCGGAGAATCCGCCCAGCTCGTGGGCGCTTGCAAGGTGAGGTTCGAGGGAACAGAAGCCGGAAAAGCCATCGGCCTGGAGCGCGGCGATGGTGGCGTCCAGTTCGCCGTCGCCTTCGCCGGCAGGCACTACTTCACCGGTACCGGCGACTGCATCCTTGATCTGGAAGTACTCCAGGTAGGGGCGCAGTACGGCATAAGCCTCCGTGTACGGCTTGATCCCCACCTGGACAAAGTTGGCGCTGTCCCAGGCAACGCGCAGTGCCGGCGAAGCGACGGTCTCCATGATGTCCAGGACTCGCTCGGGGGTGTCGCCGTAGATGCCCTTTTCGTTTTCGTGCAGGAGGACGACGCCGGACGCGGCCGCCTCGTTCGTGAGTGCAGTCAGGCGCTCCATGACTGAGTCGCGGATGTCCTCATGGCTCTGCCCTTCGGCCCGGTAGAAGGAGAAGATGCGAATGTACTTGGCGTCGAGGCCCTTGGCCACTGAAATGATCTGGCGCAGCCGGGCGAGCTCATGCTCCACGGGAACACTGACGTCGATCTTGCCGATGGGGCTCGCGACTGCGGAAACCTTCAGGCCCTTCTCGTCCAGGATGGCCTTGAGCCGCTCGACCGCTTCGGGCGTAAGTTCTGAAACATTGGTGCCCCATGCGCTGCGCACTTCAATATGGCCGGCACCGAGGGCCAGCAAGACGGCGGCCTGGACAGCGGGATCGGGATCTACTTCGTCGCCGAAACCAGACAGGCTCCACACGGCATTGGTTTCAGTCACGGAAATCTCCTTTGGATCCGTTCGCCCGCATGGCGGCGTATGGCGCCAAGTGCTAGTTCGCGGGCATGCGTTCACCTCGAGTCTAGTCAGCTACGCACCCGGTTGACAACCGCTTGCCAAATATTGGCAACTTTCTGCCGTCCGGAGATTCCCTTCCGCCGGCAGGGTCCTCACGTGGGGTATCGATCCGATAGGCGCAGCCCTCGATTGCTTCCTCCCCTGCCGTTCGAGAATTGCCGCTCCTGTCCGAGATCGAAAAGTGCCCCGAATGAGCCGTCGTCAGGCTGGCGCTCCCCCCGTCTGGGCAGTGATCGGGGCAGCGATGTCCTCCAACGACCGCCTCGCAGCCTCAACCCCGAATACGATCTCGACGACGCCGGCTGCAACCATCAGCACCGCGCCTATGACATAACCGAAGGCCACTGCTCCGATTCCCTGTTCAACGAACCGACCGAACAGGATAGGGCCAGTGATGCCGCCAATACCGGTGCCCACGGCGTAGAAGAACGCGATGGCCATGGCCCGAGTCTCCATTGGGAAGATTTCGCTCACCGTCAGATACGCGGAACTGGCGCCCGCTGAAGCGAAGAAGAAGATCACCATCCAGCAGGCGGTGAGCCAGAAAGCATCAAGCGCTCCGCTGGAGAAGACGAACGCCGTGATGGCAAGTAGGACACCTGACGCGATGTAGGTACCGGAAATCATCGTGCGGCGCCCGACGCTATCGAAGAAGCGGCCCAGGACGAGCGGGCCAAGGAAATTGCCGACAGCGATCGGGACCAGCGTCCATGGGGCAAGGTCGCTCGGGACGTTCAGCAATTTTGTCAGCACGAGCGCATAGGTGAAGAACACCGCGTTGTAGAGAAACGCCTGGCCAATGAAGAGCGACAGACCCAGGACGACCCGCTTCGGGTAGCGCTGGACCGCCGTCTTGATGATGACGCCGAAGCCAATTGACTTGCGCTGACGGACTTTGAGCGTCTCGTGGACCTCGGACAGCTTCTCCCCCGCGGCCTCCTCGACGTCGTCCTCGATCTTGCGTACGAGCTGATCCGCCTCTTTGTCGCGGCCGTGGATGAACATCCAACGCGGAGACTCAGGCACGTTGCGCCGCACGAGCAGGATCAGCAGGCCAAGAAACGCCCCCAGGCCGAATGCGAGACGCCAGCCGATGCCGGGCGCGAAGAAGACTGGGTTGAGCAACAGCACGGAGAGCGACGCACCGAAGGCCGTCCCAAGCCAGAAAGAGCCGTTGATGGCCAAATCCACGACGCCGCGACGGGCGGCGGGGATGAGCTCGTCTATCGCCGAATTGATCGCCGCGTACTCCCCGCCAATGCCCGCTCCGGTGAAGAAGCGGCAAATGAAGAACCACATCGGGTTCAGGGAGAACGCAGTGGCCACGGTGGCAAGCAGATACAGCCCGAGGGTGAGGAGGAAGAGCTTCTTCCGCCCGAACCTGTCCGTGAGATGGCCAAAAACGAGGGCTCCGGCGCAGGCGCCGGATACATAGACCGCGGCAGCCACGCCAATGTCCGCAGTGGACATGCCGAGACCGCCATTCGGCTGCGTGAGGCTGTCGCCAATCGCCCCAACGATGGTGACCTCGAGTCCGTCCAGGATCCAGACGGTGCCGAGACCGATGACGATCATCCAATGCCATCTGGACCAAGGGAGGCGATCCATTCGGCCGGGGATGTTCGTTTCGATGACGTCGCTTGTTGCACCTCTCACTGCTGACATGGCCCTCCTCCTTGAGTAGATCATCAGTATGCTTTGTATATGCCGTTGACGGAAGCATTTCCGGCGCTGGGCGCCGAGCGAGCAGCTGCGATTCGCTATGGCACAGAGGCCCACGTGCTGCCAAGATGGGCTCCATGGACCCTCTTGACATGGAGACACCCCCTCTGGCCGAACCGGTTGTGCTGGTTGTCATGGGCGTTTCGGGCTCCGGCAAGTCCACGGTTGCCGCGCTCCTGGCGGGTCGACTTGGCTGGGCCTTCGAGGAAGGCGATGCCTTGCATCCCCAAACAAACATCGACAAGATGGCTGCGGGACATCCGCTCACGGATGAGGACAGATATCCCTGGCTTGAGAAGGTTGCCGAGTGGGTCGACCGGAGGCTGGATCACGGGGAAAACGGCGTCATTACTTGTTCGGCGCTCAAACGGACTTACAGAAACATCATCAATCGCCGAGGTTCAGGTGTCGTCTTCGTTTTTCTGTCCGGGACGCCCGAGACCATCAGCGCACGGCTCGCCGAACGCCACGGCCATTTCATGCCCGCCAGTATGTTGGGGAGCCAGTTTGCGGACCTTGAGGAACTGTCCCCGGGTGAGCCCGGAATCCGGATAGACGTTGGTCCGGCTCCAGGAGTGATTGCCCAACAAATCATGGACAAGTTCGGCCTGCGGCCGAGCGGAACAGGACGAGAACCATGAACGGAATCTCCATCCTCAACAGGCCCCTCGCCGGGGTCGCCACCGATGCAACCACGGACGCGATGCATCAACCGTGGACCGGCCACGACACCCAAGTACTTGTGGTGGCGGCCATCGGCATCGCGATAGTCGTCTTACTGATCGTCTGGGCAAAGATGCATGCTTTCCTGGCTTTGAGCATCGGCGCCCTCTTCGTCGGCATTGCCTCGGGTATCGCCTTGGACAAGGTCACCACGTCCTACGAAAACGGCGTCGGCGGCGTGCTGGGCTACGTTGGTGTGCTCATCGCGCTGGGAGCCATGCTGGGCAAGCTGTTGGCTGATTCCGGCGGCGCGGACAAGATCGTCGACACGCTTCTCCATGGTCGGCCCGCAACGCTGCCTTGGAAGATGGCTCTCATCGCCGGCATCATCGGCATCCCCATGTTCTTCGAGATCGGGCTCGTGCTACTCATTCCCGTAGTGATGCTGGCTGTGCACCGTTCCAAGGGTCCGGCCATGCGCCTTGGCATTCCGGCCCTGGCCGGCTTGTCGGTGCTCCACGGGTTCATCCCGCCGCACCCGGGCCCGTTGGCGGCGATCGGCATCCTGCACGCCAATGTCGGTGTGACTCTTGCTTTTGGCCTGCTGATCGCCATTCCAACGGTCATCATCGCAGGTCCCCTCTTTGGCCGTCTCGCGGCAAGGATCGTGCCGATCGGAGCCGCTGGCGCAGGCTTGGCAGTCACCGTCGGATCCGGCGAGCACGCTGAACCGGCCAGGCCACAAGGCCCCGGCGCGAAAGCCGCCAGTTCGCACGGCGACGCGCCGGTAGGCAAGGCACAGGATCCGCAAGCAACGCGCAGCCCGTCCTTTGGCTGGACCTTGGTGACCCTGTTGTCGCCGTTGGTGCTCATGCTGATCAAAGCCGGGGCAGACATCTGGATGGACAAGAGCGCCGCACTCCGCCCTTTCCTGGACTTCATCGGCGATCCGGTCTTTGCCCTGCTCGTGGCCGTGCTTCTGGCAATGGTGACATTCGGTACACGGGTCGGCTTCTCCGCCTCCATCCTGACGAAGAAGATCGGCGAGAGCCTGTTGCCGATTGTCGGGGTCATGCTTATCGTCGGCGCCGGGGGCGGCTTCAAGCAGGTACTCGTCGACGGCGGTACCGGAACCGCGATCGCCAAGATCGCGGTAGCTGCCAGTCTGTCGGCCCTGGTGCTTGGCTGGATCATCGCAGTGCTGATTCGCCTCGCCACTGGCTCGGCGACTGTTGCTACGGTGACAGCCGCTGGCATCATCGCACCGCTGGCAACCGGCTTGTCGCCCGCTCAGCTAGCGCTGGTAGTGCTCGCCATCGGTGCCGGCTCGCTGTTCTTCTCCCATGTCAACGATGCGGGCTTCTGGCTGGTCAAGGAATACTTCGGACTGACAGTAGGCCAGACGATCAAGACCTGGTCGGTTATGGAAACCATAATTTCGGTCGTGGGATTCGGATTCACCCTGCTGCTATCGGTTTTCGTCTAATCCCAAGCCGGACGACGGCCTTCCAATGGTTTCGGCCAATCCCCTCCGCACCTCGCTTACGACTTTGAGTCGGCCCCGTGTGCGCAGATAGCCTGGACTTCGCCAGTCTTCACGCGGAGTTCAGATTGCCGCAACTTTCCGGACGTACGTTTGCAGGAAAGAAGATGTCTCGGTGTTCAGGCGGGAGAAGAGCCATGGGCGGAGCGAGTTTTCGCAACGACTCACGGATTCCATCAGGATTTGGACAGAACAACCTAGGGCCGAACCAGTTGCTGCTGATCCACTTCGACCGGGAGATCATGCTCTCCGTTCGCGTGGGCGAGCATCTGCGCGGCCACGGCGAAATCCTGGTGGGCTTCACCGCGGACGACTTCTTGGCCGGAAGTGTGCGATGTCTGGGCATTCGGTTCCGTGGGCGAAGGGTCCTGGGATCGTTCGACCTGCTGCGCGTATCGTCTGCCGCGCGCTTCAGCGGGTCGTTCGGGCGGGTAGACGGGTCAACTGATGCAACGTTCTTACTCGGCGATACGGTTTCGGCGCTTTTCCCGGCGGCAGGACTCAAAGGATTGGATATCGGGCGGCTGTATCCGTTCAAGGTACGTGATGGCAGGCTTACTGGTGAGAGCCTTGGATTCGCACGCCTCGGCGTCGAAAGGTGACGCCGGACTACGGTTTTTGCGCAGCCAGTTCCCTGACAAGGTTTACGCCGGGGGCCCCCGATTCGGAGGTCACGGGGCGGAGCGACGGGAGCATCTGGGTGGGCGGCAAACCGCCGTTGTCCATTTGACGGCCGCTGTCTCCGACAGCACCGGCGATGAGCTTGACGAGTGACGGGGACGGGCCAACACCGAATTCCTGTCTCAAGTCGGCGGAGAAGCTCCGATACGTTTTAAGGGCTGAGACAAGGTCGCCGGTCGCAAGGTGGGCCTGTATCAGCAAACGGTACGAGGACTCCCTGAATGGCTCCAGGGCAATGGCCAGTTTGCTCGCAGCCTTGGTTTCCTCGGTGTTTCCCTGACTGAGGTGGTATGACGCGATGGAGTCGAGGGCCGCTGTACGAAGAGCCCGGAACCGTTCCTGTTCGACCAGAATCCAGTCTTCGTACCATCCGGGAAGAAGCTCCGCAGTCCGTAGCCGTTCCCATCTCGGGTACGAATCGCTCAACTCAGCTCCCGGGACTTGAAGCTCGCGTTGAAGGTCTGTGATATCAACCAGCACGTGCTCACCAAGGGCGACGGAGACATCCGTAGTTCCGTCAGCATCAAGTAGGCCGGGGAGCTCGTGATTGATGTGCCAGATGCTCACCCTGAGACCGACGGCCGCCTGGGCCTCGGACGAGTCAGGCCAGAGAAGTCCGGAGAGGAACGTCCGCGGCCGCTCGCCGAGCAGGGCCAGCGCGGTGATCAGGCGTTGCTGCCGATGTGCTACCTTTTGCCGTGCGCCATCCCGGCTCAAGGCCCAACCGTTGAGCAAGGTCAGGGACCACTGGGGATCTGGTGATGAAACCACGTCTCGTACCCCAATCTAAAGTCGGATTCCTCGTGGGCAAACGCTACGTCGTCCGACACTAGTCAGTTTTGACAAGGCCGGTCACGAGTGGCCACTACTTGAATCAAGGAACCCCGAAGGAAGCCCTACTTACTCGTAATCGATAATTCCCTCGGCCGGCCACGCAGGCCTCCCCCGGCTGAATCCTTCACAACACGAGCCACGCCTCCTTGTAACGGTGCTGTAACGCTCCCGGTCCCATGCTCATGCCAACATCCACTTGACCGGGTGCATGTAATCGCGAGCGAAATGGAGGTGCCGTCATGAACCATCGAGGCCCCCTTTTCCGGCGACCGTCCAAAAGAGGGCGCCGGATGCTTCCCAGTTGGTATTCCGCATTCGTGCGGATAGATCGACGGGGGTGAGATCTGTGTCCATTGGACAGTTGGAGCCTGCCAGCGGCCGGACCCCTGCCGCTTCAGCTCCCGGGGCTTCGCTCCCGACGGCTTCGATCAGCGTGGTGATTCCTACTCTGAACGAGGCGTTGAATCTGCCGTGGGTGCTCAGGCGGATGCCGTCATACGTTGACGAAGTCATCGTCGTGGACGGTCGATCCGAAGACCTCACCGTGGATGTGGCGCGCGCGCTTCGCTTCGACGTTGTCGTAGTGAACGAGCTGCACGCCGGCAAGGGCGCCGCCATGCGGGCAGGGTTCGCCGCGGCAACCGGGGACATCATCGTCATGCTCGATGCGGACGGGAGCATGGACCCGAGGGAGATCGGTTGGTTTGTTTCACCCCTTCAGCACGACCACGATTTCGTCAAGGGCTCCCGATATGTCACCGGCGGCGGGTCCGACGACTTGACGCGTTTGCGTAATCTCGGGAACCGCGCGCTCACGGGGCTGGCAAACAAAGCCCTGCACTGCAACTTCTCGGATCTTTGCTACGGGTATATCGCTTTCCGCAGGGAGTGCCTGGAGGTCCTTGAACTCAAGTCCGATGGTTTCGAAATCGAGACCGAGCTGGTGTCGCGGGCAGCCCGGGCGGGGCTTCGCATCGCTGAGGTGCCAAGCCACGAGTTGTCCCGCATTTCAGGCAACTCACATCTGCAGACCTTCCGCGACGGGTGGCGCGTCCTGCGAACGCTGACCCGCGAGTGCGTCGGATGGGATGCGCCAACGGCAGGGGTACGGCCGGAGGCCCTTCGGCGCGTGAAGTACCGGTATCCGGATATGAGGTTTCCCCATGTTCCAACCGACCCGAAGACGGTCCTTGCGATGCTGGCGGACGGCTAATGCCCAGCGGGGCCGACTGGCTCAGTGTCAGCGTCGTGATCTGTTGCTTCACCGAAGCCCGATGGGAGTTGCTGCTCCGCGGGCTCGCGTCGGTTCAGTCTCAAACACTTCGGCCGGAACAGCTTGTTGTCGTAGTTGACCACAATGAGGATCTGTACCGGCGATTGGGTCTGTACCGGCGACTAACGGGTGGGCTGCTGGGGGTTGAAGTAGTGGAGAACTCCGGGCCCCGGGGACTTTCCGGCGCGCGCAATACCGGAGTGAAGGCGGCAACCGGTGACATTGTGGCCTTCCTCGACGATGACGCCGAAGCCGCACCGGACTGGCTGGCCCGGCTCATCCTGCTCTATGACGATCCGGATGTGCTGGCGGTCGGGGGCAGGGTTGAACCCGTGTGGGAATCGGGTCGTCCGGCGCACTTTCCCGAAGAGCTTGATTGGATTGTCGGGTGCACCTATAAAGGTTTGCCCAGAGTCGCGGCACAAGTGCGTAACGTGATCGGCGCGAACATGTCCTTCCGCTCCGATGTCTTTGAGCGGGTCGGCGGGTTCAACGCTTCCCTTGGCCGGCAAGGTGATCGTCCGCTTGGATGCGAGGAGACCGAATTGTGTCTGAGGGCATCCATGGGCTCCCCCGGCACCCGCGTGGTTTACGAACCGGCAGCGGTGGTTCGCCACCATGTGCCTGCGACGCGCGGTACCCTGCGCTACATGTTGTCGAGGGCCTGGTCGGAGGGTGTTTCGAAGGCCCAGGTGACCCGGCTTCTCGGGCGGAGCCAAATCCTTGGACCGGAACGCCGATATGTCCGCCGAGTGCTCCCGCGCGCTGTTCTGGCCGGACTACGTTCCTGCGGGAGAGACGGTGACATCGGAGGACTGGCCCGGGCGGGAGTGATCCTAGCGGTTCTGGCTGTCACTGCCATTGGCTATCTGCAGAGCCTGTGGCAGTCGTCATCGAGCCCCGTGCGTGCGTCCGGCTCCGTTTTGTACCGGCTCATTCGCGACAACAGCGGAGGCAAGCCCAGTGATTAACCAGCAGATCGTTACCTCACCCGCAGTTGCCTTCGACGTCCACGGACGAGTCGGAATCAGGGTGGCCCAGGGCACGCCGGGTGAGGCACAGCTACGTGACATGCTTGCCCCGTTCCTCGGCCCGTCGGCTTCAAACCTTCAGTTGAACATCAGCGGCGGCGTCACTCCGGTTCCCGCGCAGTCCCACGCCGAAGACGCCTACCGGTATACAGATGATTCACTGTTCCTCCCGGAGGACCGGGTTCAGGTTACCCGTACGGAAAACGGCTTCATGGTCGAAGGGGCGGGCGAACTGTTGACGGCGATCGTGCCGCTGTTGGACCACTTGTGTATCAGGCAGGATACAGCGATGGTTCACGCAGCTATGGTGAACTACCGGGGAGCGGGCATCCTGATGCCCGCATGGGGCGGCGTCGGTAAAACAAGTACAGTCGCAAAGCTTTTGGCCATGCCGGAGGTCGGATTCATGGCCGATGACTGGGGATTCATCACTGCGGACGGGACCCTTCTGTCCTACGCAAAACCGATGTTCATCAAACCCCACCACCGGCCAATCTATCCGGAACTGTTCCAAGGAATCCGCAAGCCCCTCGCGCCTGGCTGGCTGACTTCGACCATCAGCGGCGTGGCCACCGCTGTACACCCTGTCATCGTCCGCTATCCACGGACGGCCGCCTTCACGCGTCGGTGGTCACCCGAGCACAGAATGGTCCACCCGGCAGACGTTTTCGGCCCAGGGAAGATCGTTCCGCAGGCGCCCGCCAGAATCGCCGTCTTCCTCGAACGATTCGACGAAGCGGAAGCCCGGTTGGAGCGCCGGACAGAAGCCTGGATGGCAGCGCGAATTGTGGGCAACTTTCATTCGGAATTGCCTTTCGTGTCGCGGCGGCTCATCGAGGCCTTAGGGGCCACGGGCCTCGTGCCATTGGGCGAGCATTTCTCCGCAAAAACCTCCGTCATCACACGTTCGCTGAGTGATGTTCCTTGCTTCGTGCTGCGCCTTCCCGTGGCCTGGTCCGCCGACCGGACCTCAGACTTTGTCGCAGGCACCGTCACCTCCATGGTGGACGGCCGGCCGTGAGCAGGAACGCGGGGTCTGGCAGCGTTCTGGACGTGTCTGTCGTGATCCCGGCCCGCAACGCTGCCAACTGGCTCGGCGAATGCCTGAAGTCTGTCTTTGACCAGAACCCCCGCGAGGTGATCGTCATCGACGGATGTTCAAATGACTCCACCGTGCAGATCGCCCGCTCCTACGGGGCGCGGGTCATCTCCGACAAGGGGCGAGGACTTCCGGCAGCGCGGATGCTCGGGGCCAGGGCCGCGCACGCCGATCTTGTCGCGCTCATCGATGCCGACGTCGTCGTACCAGCAGGCGTCCTGGCAAACCTGGTGGAAGAGTTCAAAGCGGGCGGCTTCGATGGCTTGCAGTTTGGACTTGTGAGCGAGCCCGACGGCGCAGGCTATTGGGGGGCCGCCCTTGCCTGGCACCATAACCACAGCAGAGTCCGCTCATGGTTTGGTGTCAGTGCCACGCTCATGCGCCGTAGCGTTCTGCTCGAGGCCGGGTTCGATGAAAGCTTCCGCTCGGGCGAGGACATCGAGCTCAGGATCCGGCTTGAGGACGGTGGATACCGCATCGGCGTCTCCCCTACGACTTTCGTAAGGCACCGGTTCGCTGACTCCTTCGGGTACGCCCGCGACCAGTGGCTGCAGGACGGGGCAGGCTTGGCACGCACAATGTGCAAGCACCCTGGCCGGGCCTGGTGGCTGGTGCTGCTGCCTTTGCTCGCAACGGCGCGAGGCGTCCTTCTTTCCTTGGCCACAGCCCCCCGGTACCTGCCCTACTGGGCGGGCTTCCTCGTATACAACTACGGGGCCTTTGGCAGCACTTTACTGCGCCTTCCCAAGCAAGGACTGTCCCTCGGCGGGAACGCCGTGTGGCTGGCCGCAGCCCGCATCACGCCAATGGCGGCCGGGCTCGTATTCTGGGCGCTTGCCGCGCTCATGATTCCTCCCGATCGCCTGGGATTGGCCTCTGCGGTGGTCTCCGCAACGATGCTGACGGTACAGCTGGGAATGCTGGGGGTCGGCCCAGCGACGCTGACCTTGTTGCCTGCCCAGTCAGATCAAGGCCGGAACCTGATACCGGCGAGCGTCGCGGCGGTGAGCTTTTCGTCACTTCTCACGGGCGCGGGATTAGTCGTTGTGACCTATTTCCTGGGATCCGGCGTCGGCACCGCCTGGAAGGATCCTGTCATGAGTGCAGGCTTTTTCGCGGCTGCGCTCCTCGCCTCGGTCGCGTACCAGCTCGATCACATTGCAGTCGCGCAGGCCCGGGCAGATCGTGCATTGACGCGCAGCCTGATCCAGGCCGTCTGCCAGCTTGTTACCTTGGCGGCTTGCCTGTTTGCGGGTTACCGCGCTCCAGCCGCAATCGTCGTCGCCGTAGCCATGGGTGCCTTGGCGAGCGTACTCCTGGGCCTGCACCAGCTTAGACGCACCGAAACGACTCCGGACTGGACACAGCTCAGTTGGCGTGAGGCGGCGAAAGTCTGGGGCCCGGGACTCCGTCAGCATGCGCTGATGCTGGCCGACCGCGCACCCGGATACGTCCTTCCACTCGTTGTGGCAGCAGCATTGAACACGTCAGCAGCCGCGGCCTGGTACCTCGTCTGGATGCTTGCGTCAGCGATCTTCTTTGTGCCGCAATCAGCTGGCTACTCGCTTCAGACCGCTATCGCCGCTGACACGTCCGATAGCCGGTTCTCCTCGCGTGCGGGCTTGATTCGGCGGGCCTTGAAGATGAGTCTCCTCCTCACCGCCCTCGCCGGGGTTCTGCTGCTCGCCGCCGGCTCGCTGCTCCTGCCCCTGTTGGGATCCGGCTACGCATCGGCGTGGGTGCTGCTGCCTGTCCTCGTCCCGGCCCTTATGCTCACCTGCGTCACTCAGGTCTATTACGGCGTGTGCCGTTCCGCCGGACGTTTGGCCGAGTCGACCGTGGTCGCGATTGCGGCGTTCGTGGTCTCAGTGGCGCCGGCCCCGGCGGTCGCCCAGCGCTACGGGCTCGTCGGAGTTTCCGTGCTTTGGCTGGCCTCCCAACTGGCCACGTCGGTGGTCGCAGCCGCGCGGCTGCATCGCTTCTCGCAGGAGCATCGCCTTGCGCCGGCCAAACACAAAGTCGAACGCACATCCGGGTCACGGGCACATGGAGTGCCGGCTCCGTGATGGCCGTACAAACCCCGTGGCGAGTCTCCACTGCGCGATTGCACCGATCCGACGTCGGGGTGGTCCCTTTCCGCACGAGCGACAGGAAACACCTGCACCAAGCCCAGCATCGGGCCGACCGGGGTGACCCGCGGGTTATGGGCGCTCTCGCGGTCATGGCGGCGACCGCTCTGATCCTGGGAGTTTGGGCGCTCAAAACGGTCAACGTAAAGGACATCGGCAGCGCCGGCCTGATCCAGGTCCTGCCCGTCGCCTATTTTTTTGCCCTGGGCCTAAGCCTGGCCGGTTTCGTCGGTTCCCTGCGTCTGAAGGTTCTTCGCCCGTGGTTGCTCGTCATTCAGCTCCTGGTATTGATCGTCATTCTGCACGGGGCGGACCCGATCATTCACGGTTTGCCCCGCCTGGAAGCCAGCTACCGCCACTTGGGCATCACCGATTACATCACCCAGTCCGGAGGCCTGGACCGGAAGCTGGACGCATATTTCAACTGGCCCGGGTTTTTCGGGTTATTGGCGATGCTCTCGAACACCACAGGAGTCCACGATCTGACCTGGGCTGCTACGTGGGCGCCGGTCGGCGTCAACCTCCTGCTCATGCCCGCCCTGCTGGCGCTGGCCCTGCGCCTCACCTCCAGCCGAAGGCAAGCGTGGGCGGGCGTATGGATGTTCTACCTTGCCAGCTGGGTGGGGCAGGATTACCTCTCCCCACAAGCCTGCGCCTTGCTGCTGCTGCTGACCCTGATTGCCTGTGTCCTGACAGTATTCCCCGGGTGGCCGTGGAAGCCGGGGAATAAACTCGCCAGCCGGCTGAAGAATCTGGTGCGCCGGCTCGAACCCGGGAAACCGGCGCCGATACCGGCCGAGCTGTCACGGTCAGCCTTCATCATATTGGCCGTGGTGTGTGCGGTGCTGTTGGCCGGAATGACGGTCGCCCATCAACTCACACCTTTCGCCGCGATTCCTATCCTGGCCCTGCTCGCCCTGAGCGGAAGGTGCCGGCTGCGGTTCCTGCCGGTTCTGGCGCTGCTGTTTCCGGTCTGCTGGCTGGTCCTGGCCGCCACGCCTTTCCTCATTGGCCACCTGCACACCCTCTTCGGATCCATAGGCAACATCAACGCCGCGGCTTCTGCCTCATTGCTCAACAGGGTGGGCGGTAACCCTGCCCATCAGTTCATTGTCTACTCCCGACTTGCGGAGGGAGCCTTGGTCTGGGGCCTCGCGGGGCTGGGTAGCCTCCGGGGACGACGCCTGGGGACGCGCTGGCTGGCCGCTGCAATGGGGACGGTGGCACCTTTCGTCATGTTCCCGCTCCAGTCGTACGGCGGTGAGCTGTTGCTCCGGATATACCTATTCAGCCTGCCCTTCGCCGCGAGCCTCGTTGTGCTTCCGTTGCTTCCCGCTGGTCCCAGTCCTCCCGGCTTGCGCCAGCTGGCAGCGCTCCTCATGCTAGGTTCCGTTATCGCCGCGGGCACAGTCACCACCAGGTACGGCAATGACGCAATTGAGAATTTCACTCCCGACGAAATCGCCCTGGTTAACCAGCTTTATGCCACCGCGCCCCATGGTTCGGTCCTCATCGAGGCGGTTCACGACACGGCGTGGCGGTATGAGCAATACGCCGGATACCGGTACCAGACCGTCCTCCAAGCGGAGCCGGCACGCCCTGGCGACCCGCAGCCCGGCTGCGCATCGATAACCCAACTCGTCCCCTCCGCGGGCGCCTATTTGATAGTCACTGCAAGCCAGGTCACCGCAGCCGACCTTCTCAACACGGGGCCGAGCGAAGGCCTGCCGCACTTCATCGACAGGTGCGCCGTCCAAGGAGGGTGGACTGTGGAGTACCGCAACGCAGGCGGAGTCATCTACCACCTGCAAGGAGCACCGAATGGCATCTGAGGAAAGAACCGTCGGCATGATCGGCGCCATCGTGGCCGCCATTGCGCTGGCTTCGATTCCCCTGTCCTTTACAGGCCCGGAGGCTCTACGCCTTGCCGTCATAGGACCGTTCCTTCTCTCTGGCCCGGGAACAGCGCTCATCCTGTTCCTAAAACCCGCCCGGCTCCGAAAAGGAACCGGATTCGAGGTGCTCCCGTTGGCCGTCGCGATAGCGGTATGCTTTAGCGTTGCCTCGGCAATCCTGCTCTCGACGGCGATGCTTTACTCCGGTTTCTGGCATCCATCGGTGGCTGTGTCCCTCCTGGCCGTGCTCACTCTCGTCCTCCTCGCAGCCGTAGACCGACGGTCCCGGCGAAGAGAAGCGGCGCGGTAACGAGTCGCGGGCAATGCACCTATGCTTTCGCCCAAATTGCCACCCAGGCCACCTGCAGGTGCCCGGCTGTTGCGGGTGCGGGGCAGCCGGTCAGGCAGGATTCGGTCTGGAGGATGTAATGCATCGGCTTGTCGGGGATGCCCACAGTGCTGACACCGATCGAGACACCATCGAGGAAGAACTCAACGCGCCCTGGCGTCCATTCGGTCGTCGCGGTATGCCAGGACGTGAACCGCGCGCCCGACTGGATATTGCGGGAAATGTCCTTGTCCGACCCGGCCTGGTGGACGGCGCCGTAAAAGGACTTGGACAGATCACCCTCGGGGTAGTCGATCTCTCCGTCACGCGGCCACACTCCGCTATCGGGCCACAGCAGCCATGCCGTCTTGAACCCCTGCAATGCCTCGGACCTGAACCGTACCGAATACCGCCCGTACAACAGACTGTCGTACGGGCGCCCGTTGGCCGGATTGAGTTTCGGCGACGGTGCCGCCCCCATCGAGACACCCTTCTCGGTGTGCAGGTACATGTCGAGCATCCCGTCCTTGACGCTGAGCACCTTCGATGGGTAGTACCCCGACCTGCCGCCGCTTTGCTGACCGGCCGTGTCCGGTGTGCCGTCAGCGTAGTTGACACTCCATTTTGCGCTGTGCGCCGCACCGGGGAAACTCCCGACCGGGACGTCCCCCTCGCTGAAGTCTTCGCTGAATACCCGCCGCCATCCGGGCAAATCACCCACGGGCATCGGTCCCGTCGCCTCGGACTGCCCTGTGCCCGCCCCCACTGTCGCAGTTCCCGCCGTCGAAAATCCCGCCGTCGGAGTTCCGGTCGGCGGGGTTCCAGCCGTCCTGCTTGCCTCAGGAGACTGTTGTCCCTTCGACGCGTCGACGCATCCGGAGGAGGCCAGCGCCAAGGAAGCCACGAGCGTGATCGTCATAGCCGCGCGCAGGGCAGTCTTGAAACTCTTGCCGTTTCGCCGTTCCTCCACGTGCATGGGAGCCAGTGTGGCGGCAAACAGGCACCGAAACAAGGCCCGGCCCATTCCTCCATCGTCCAGGCCCGGAGCCGCTGCATCTACGGCCCCGGCTGCGAATTCACAGCTAACCCGAAGCCGGGAACCATAGCCCTGGTGAACTTAGTGTGCAAAAGTGTCCGCACCGGAACGCTTCCGCGATACCTGCTACCGCCAAAACGAGGCGTGATCCTTCGGCGCAGACCTGCCGCCATGCTGGCCAGGGCCTCTGCCCGAGGTCGGCGGGAATTTTGAGGAGTAAGGATCAGATGAAACCGAGAATGAAATCCGGCAGGAAGGTCCCGCGCCAGGACGGTCCGCAATACCGCCTTCCCCGGACTCGGCGCGTCGTCATGGCAGCTGCGCTCTTGGTGATCAGCACGGCTTGCCAAGGTCCCTCGGGTGGCGGAACACCGGTTCCTGATCCCACCACGATCACCGGTTCCTCCGCGTCCCCGACGTCCGCCTCGCCTCCCGGCAGTCCCGTACCATCGGCTGCAGCCGGGAAAGTCGGGCACATCTTCGTGATCAATCTGGAAAACCAGAGCTACAACAAGACCTGGGGCCCGGGTTCGGCAGCCCCCTACCTCTCCCAAACCCTGCGCAGTCAGGGCGTCCTCCTGACCCAGTACTACGGGGTCGCCCATCATTCCAACCCCAACTATCTGGCCCAGATCTCGGGGCAGGCATCCAACCCGATGACGCGCAACGACTGCACGACCTACGCTCCGTTCATCCAAACCGGAACCGCCGACCCGGGACAAGTGCTCGGATCGGGCTGCGTCTACCCAGCTTCAGTCCCGACTCTCGCCGGGCAACTTAGCGGCGCCGGGAAAACCTGGAAGGGATACATGGAAGATATGGGAACGCCGTGCCGCCACCCGAACCCGGGTGCAAAGGACGACTCCCAGAACGCCAAAATCAATGACCAGTACGCCACGCGCCACAATCCCTTCGTCTATTTCACCAGCATCACTTCCCTCCCTGGCTGCCAAGACAACGTAGTGGACTACTCCAACCTCGCGAGGGACCTGCAGTCCGCCGCCACCACTCCGAACCTTGCTTACATCAGCCCCAACCTTTGCAACGACGGCCACGACAGCCCCTGCGTCGATGGACAACCCGGCGGACTGGCGACCGCAGACACTTGGCTCAAGGAACAAGTCCCAGCAATCCTCAACTCACCGGCGTATCGGCAGGACGGCCTGCTCGTCATCACCTTCGACGAGGCGGACGGTAACGCAACCGGCCCCTCCGGTCTGCCAGGCGGAACAGCTGGCGGCCTTATCGGTGCCCTTGTGCTCTCCCCGTTCACCAGTGCGGGCACCAGCAGCTCAAAGATGTACAACCACTACAGCCTGCTCGCCACGATGGAGGACATCTTCTCCCTCCCCCGCTTGGGCTATGCGGGGGCCCCGGGGCTGCCCAGCTTCGGTCCGGACGTCCTCAGCGTGCACCCCTGAGCTTGCGGAGGCCAACCGGTCATGCCTCCACTCCACCGCCGTCATCACCCGCCCCGGGGATTTGGTAACGCTCCTGTAACCGCCCCCATGGTGCCATAGGTTCTCGACCGCGTTGCCGGGTGCCTGGGCCACGAGCCTCCGCACTTACCGGCAGCTTTTCGGCACCACGGTGGTGGCGGACGTTGACCGAAGTGGGAGGACAGATCAGTGAAACGACTGCTTAGCTTGAGCTTCATCAGCGCACTTGCTGTGCCCGTAATGGCACTGGCCTTTGCGTCCGGTCCGGCAAGCGCAGCCGCCCCGCCGCCGACCACTTGTTCAGCCGGAGTTCCAGCTCCCACGAACACTTATCCTGGAACAACGGTTGTGGCCAACAACTTCGAATCCGGAACCCTTGACGGCTTCACGATCAATACCGGAACAACTGGAACGGCCACCATCGACAACTCACAGGCCCACTCCGGATCATGTTCGGCCCACCTGCATGTGACCACCGACCCCGGTTCCCTGGCCAACTTGGTGACCACGCTCCCTGCAAATTCCAATGACGTTTATGCGGACGCCTGGTTCAATATCACCACCGCGGGCGTCGCCGGAAACGACGTCCCCTACTTCCGGTTCTTCTTCGACACCACAAGGTTCGTGGACATCTACCGCTACAACAGCAACGGCCAAATTTGGCTCCGGGTAACGTCCTCGACGGGCTTTACTTACACCAAGCTGGTGTCGGGCTCCATTGCGCTGAATGCGTGGCGGCATGTCGGAATGCATGTCATAGCAAACGGCGCCGCGTCCACGGTTGAAGTCTGGGTTGACGGAACATCAATCTTTTCAAGCAACCAAGTCAATACGACAGCAACCACAGTGTCGGCGCTCCAGCTCGGCGCTGAGCATCTGACGCAAATGGGAGACGAGTACATCGACGATCTCGTCATCAAGGTTGGAGGAACGTCTGGAGGGACACCGGGCGCGGACGCCATCGCAGCAGCAGCCGCGGTTCCTCCGGGCGCCGGTACGGCCACCGGAGCGGTTGTGTGCGGGCTCACCGCCGGCGGGTGCTATCAGTACTACACGGGAGGCGTGATCCATTGGACGGCGACCACCGGCGCCTTCATCACCAAGGGCGCCATCGACGCCGCTTGGGCCGCTCAAAACTGGGAGAACGGCCCTCTCGGATACCCCACCAGCAATGAAATCGGCGGCCTCACCAACGGAGGCGTCTACCAGACCTTCCAGCACGGTGCCATCCACTGGTCACCGGCCACCGGCGCCCACATCACCAGCGGCGCCGTCGACGCCGCCTGGGCCGCTCAAAACTGGGAGAACGGCCCTCTCGGATACCCCACCAGCAATGAAATCGGCGGCCTCACCAACGGAGGCGTCTACCAGACCTTCCAGCACGGTGTCATCCACTGGTCACCGGCCACCGGCGCCCACATCACCAGGGCCGCCATCGAC
Organism: Arthrobacter sp. KNU-44; assembly: GCF_051843155.1. Classification (NCBI taxonomy): domain Bacteria; kingdom Bacillati; phylum Actinomycetota; class Actinomycetes; order Micrococcales; family Micrococcaceae; genus Arthrobacter; species Arthrobacter sp. KNU-44. The sequence goes on along the minus strand of NZ_JBPXNG010000002.1, from coordinate 3,383,336 downwards.
GCCGCCTGGGCCGGACTTAATTGGGAGAACGGCATCCTCGGATACCCCACCAGCGATGAAATCACCGGGCTCAAGAACGGTGGCGTGTACCAGAACTTCCAGTTTGGTGTCATCTACTGGTCTGCCGGTTCAGGGGCCCATTCCAACGCCGGCGCTATCCGCGCAGCCTACGCATCCCAGGGCTGGGAGAACGGCCGCCTTGGCTACCCGACGACCAATGAGTTCGCGTTCGGCACCGGTGTGGCGCAGGACTACCAAGGCGGACGAATCACCTGGTCCGGCGCGGCTGGCACAGCTATCAGCTACCGGTAGGGCAGACTCAGCCCACCGCGGCGGACCGGACGCTGCGCCGGATGATGCCCAACTGCTCCAGCTGGGCCGACATCCCTGCACCGTCCGGAGAATAGATCCAAGGGATCCCCGGCGTGGGTTGAGCTGCGGACTTCGACCGCCCGCCAGCGAGTACCGCTTCGCTGGCGGAGAGCTGGCGGATCGCGATAGCGCTGACGTTCTGCGGATGGCGTTGGGCGAACTCTGCGTAGATGGCCTCGTCGTGCTGTCCGTCGTCGCCAACCAGCAGCCATTTGATGCCCGGGAACTCCGCCGCGAGACGTTCCAGAGAGGTCCGCTTGTGCTCCTGGCCGCTGCGGAACCAGCGGTCCGGGGTGGGACCCCAGTCGGTCAGGAGCTTGGGACCGGCGGGATACAAATTTCGGGACAGGAAGCGCGACAGCGTCGGAGCGACGTTCCAAGCGCCCGTCGACAGGTACACGACCGGGGCCGAGGGCACCGTCCTTACGATGCGCTCGTACAGCACAGCCATGCCCGGCGTCGGGGTCCTCGCGTGCTCATCGAGTACGAACGTGTTCCAAGCAGCTAGGAATGGACGAGGCAGCGCCGTGACCATCACGGTGTCGTCGATGTCGGAGACGACGCCGAAGTCTGTGTTGTCCGCGATGATTTGCACCGGGGCTTCCACGATCCTGGATCCGCCGGATTCAATGGTGAGTGTATGCCAGCCGGCGTCGAGGGCTACGGGGATACGCGCGTCGACGACGCCACCGCGGTCGGCTTCGACATCATGGACAGTGCCGGCGATGGTCACGCGCACGGCAGCGTGTGCCACGGGCGCACTCGTGAAATTGCGCCAGCCGCGCATGCCATCCTTCAGCGGTTTGAGCGCACCTGCCTGAGGACCGCTCCCCGTGTCCCGCGGTTCACTGCGGACAATGCGCGCCAACACCCGGACCCAGGAAGTGGTGCCGTAACCGGTGTAAGGGATGACCGTCTCCACCCGACCGCGCCGGATCGCGAGACGGGTCTGGAACCTGAGCCAACCGTCGTCGAGCCTCAGGGCGAGGTGGCGGCGCGCGCCGCTCGGCGGCGTCGGGCTCCCGCCGTCAACGCTGTCGGACAGAGCGCGCGGCTTGATAGGGACGGGACACATGCGTCCAGTCTGACATGGCAGAAGATGACCGGCGGCATCCGTTCTACAACCCCAAGAGCGGATCCGTGAGCAGCCGATCAAGTGTGCTCCGTCCAAGTGCGCTCATTGTGGGGTTCGACTCGGCGTAGTACCAGACGAGCCCGATCGCTTGTTCGTAGGCCCAGGCGGCACCCCGCCTCCACTCCAGGTCCCCGATCCCGAGATTGGTGCGGACAATATCCCGCTGGCCGAAGTCGAGCATGTGCCACGCGGCAACGAGGTCGAGCGCGGGATCGGCAGGACCGAAGCCACCGGTGTCGAGGACACCCGCGAGGCGACCGTCCCTGAGGATCACATTTCCGGGAATGAGATCCTTGTGGGACATCACATCGTCGCCGTGACGAGGCAGCGATCTGAGCGATGCCCAGGCCCGGCGGAGCCGATCCACCGGCAAGAGTCCATCGCTCTGTTGCAGGCACTGCGCGATCCACCCATCGTGCGCGGCCAACTCCCCGCCGCGGCCTTCGCCGGAGAATGAGCGACCCATTGTGTCCGCCCGGCGAAGGCTCGCGATGAGCGCCGCAAGGTCCACCGCGAAGGCTAACGACGACGCGACCGAGCCCGGGGTCGCGATCTCGCCGTCGATCCACGTTTGGACAGACCAGGGTAACGGGTACTCTCCGCTTGGCTCACCAATCGCAACAGGCAAAGGGGACGGCACGGTGCTCACTGCGGCGAACTCGCGCATTGCAGCGTGTTCCGCGACAAGGACTTCGCGGACTTCGCGAGCGTCACCGCCTTGTATTGGGAACCTGGCGGCGCACCCCGTTCCCACCCGGTATAGGTAATTGACCGTTCCGGCACTCTCGACCGCGGTTACTTCCGGTTCTGAGACCGAAGGAAACAGGCCCCGCACCAGGCGCACGGCTTCAACCCGGCCTAGGCTGAGCTGGTTCTCATGCATGGTCACTCCCCAAGCGTACGCACGGGCCGTACCAGCCAGCCGGCAGGATTGCTGGGCACGCCGCCTGGCTGCCGTCGGGACGATGTCTTTCTCCCGACGTGAATCCGCCGTAAAGTCCCCGGTAGGCTCCGACTGGGCCGTGAAACGAACACTTGGAGGCTTTTCCCATGTCCCGAATCATGCGGTTCGACCACGTCGGTGTCACCGTTCAGGACCTCGACCAGGTAGCGGCGTTCTTCGTTGGACTGGGGCTCGAGGTCGAGGGCCGGACCTTCGTGGAGGGCGAATTCATCGACACGGTCATAGCGATCCCTGATTCCCGCACGGAGATCGTCATGTTGCGGACACCTGACGGAGGAACAGGGGTTGAGCTATCCAGCTTCGTCAGGCCGGACCCCGAGCCGGGATCGCCTGCCGCCATGGCCAACGAACTTGGGCTGCGCAGCCTGTCCTTCGAAGTCGATGATCTTCAGGCCCACGTCGACCGGCTTGCCGCCGAGGGATACGGGTTGGTCGGCGGTATCGGCCAGTACGAAGGAGCCTGGCGCATGGCGTACGTGCGAGGTCCAGAGGGAATCATTGTGTCCCTTGCTGAGCGGATGACCTAAGGCTCCTCCACCCCTACGTTTCCGCAGGTGGGAGGGCCTTCACTGTGGAGCTAAGGAGATTCGAACTCCTGACCTCTTCGATGCGAACGAAGCGCTCTACCAACTGAGCTATAGCCCCTAGTCAACCGTGCGTTGCCAGTGTCCCTAGGCTACAAACTATCTTCGCGCTTTGCCAACCAAGACTCGAACGTGTCTGTTCCCGTCCGCTGGCTTGGCACCAAATTCAGTCCGCTCCGAAGATATTTGCCCATCGCTCCTGGCAACGGCACCTCCACGATCCGCCCATGTCCGGTAGTTTTTCGCCAGATCTCAGCGAGTTCACGCATGGTCCGGATGTCCGGTCCGCCGATGGTTCGTGTCCGGTGCCGCTCTGTTGAGGGCTCCCCCACGGCTTCGGCAAGCAACTCGAACGCCACATCCGCCGGCGAAATCGTTTGAAAGCGTGCGCCTTTGAAGACCGGGATGAGGCGGACTTTCGCCCCGGCCTGGAAAACCGCCGTCACGAGGCTGTGGAACTGGGTGGCCCGCACAACAACCGTCTCAAGCGCCGAATTGGCGTAGACACGTTCTTTGTCTGCTTTGGAGACGTAAAACGCCGCGTTGCTCTGCTCGCAGTTGATGATGGAGAGAAGAACCGCCTTGCGCACGCCGGCACCGGCGGCCGCGGCGAGCAGGCGCGCGCCGCCGTCGGCGAAATTCTTGCGGGCCTTCCCGAACTGCCCTTCCAAGCAATCGATCACGACGTCGGCCCCGTGCAGGGCTTCCGGCAGCCCGGCGCCTGTGGTGACGTCAGCCTGAAAGTAGCGGGCGCCGTCGTAATGGACCGATGACGTGCCCGACGGCGGGCGGCGGCTCAGCACCGTCACGCCTAGTCCGGCGTCGAGCGCCAAACGGACGACTTCACGCCCCACCTGTCCGGTGCCACCTGCGACGCAGACACTAGTCAAGGGAGGCTATGCCCGGCGGCGCTGCAAAACGTCGTCGAGGTTGCTGAGCGCGCTCTGAGGCTTGCCGTGCTGCGCTTGGACCGACGGGGCCGCGGACGGCGCGCTGGCCGGCTTCAACGTCGGCTTGCCGAGTGGCTTGGGAGCTTCAGGCAAGTCGAGGGGTTCTGGTGCCGGCCGGGGTGCCTTGGCTGCATCGACGTATGTTGGTTTGGGAACGTCCACCGGCTGCCATTCGGATTCCTTGGATTCCGCCGTAAACCGGACTGTGTTGTCGCCGGCGGCGACGGCAACGTTGAGGGCAGCCTGACGAAGTTCGACGGCGGTCAGGCGGGTCGCTTCCCGGGCATGGGCTTCGGCGTCGAAGATCTTGGTAGCCGGGCGGTCCGAGGCCGGACGACCTACGCGGTGGCTCTCAACCGCGGGACCCATTGCGTTGCGGAATGCCCTGTTCATCTTCGCCCTGCGGTCCCTGATGGCCAGCCGCCGAAGCAGGAAGACGGTCCCGACCACGCCGACGATGGATACCAATGGCACCCAGCCCGAAACGAGGCCAAGAATGCGCAGCACGCCGGAAACGGCTGCCGTGAGTAACAGGAGGAGACCGGCGAGAGCAAGGGCGCAGCGCCCGTATCTGACTTTGAAGACCGCTGCATCCGATGCAGCATCACGCCGTTCGCCGGCGCCAGCCGATACCTCGGGCAATGCGGTTGCGGTGCTCTGCATGGTTTCCATTGCTTTCTCCTGCCGAGGGGTGATTGACAGAACCACCCCGGCTTGCAGTTCATGAGCGTCGTCGTCGATCACATCTGCTGGGATGTCACCGGCCAGTTGGACGTGGTTGTGACGATTCCGCAGTATGTATGGCGCAACCCAAACAATCCACAGCGCGACAGCAATGACCAATATCACCGAGCTGCTGAGAGGGAAGTCCACAATCAAAACCGTAGAAGCAAATACGCGGAGGCCACCGCATTGCCCACGGTGTGTCGCCGGAGAGTCGGCAAATCAATGGATTTACAGACTCGTACACCCCAGCGGACTAGTTGGCCCCGCGTCTCAGCCAAGCAGCCAGCAAACCCCCAGGGACCTCCTCCGAGGTCAATGCAAAGCTTTGATGGTCAGCCCATTCGCCGTTGATGTGAAGGAAACGCTCACGGCGGCCCTCGTCACGGAAACCCAGCTTCTCAACGACCCGCAGGCTCGGCCCGTTCTCGGGCCGGATGTTGATCTCCATCCGGTGAAGGCCAAGGGCCTCAAAGCAATGATCGGTCGCCATGGCAACCGCTGTGGGCGCTATTCCGCGACCGGCCCGGGCCTGGTCGACCCAATAGCCAAGGGTTGCCGTCATCGCCGATCCCCACATAATCGAAGAGACCGTCAGCTGCCCGACGATCCTGGGCTCCGGGAACCCTGGAATCCGCTCCGTGATCACAAACGGAAGGGCGCTGGCCTGCCGAGCCTGCGCGTTAAGGGAAGCCACCATCTGCCGGTAGTTCGGCAGGCGACCGCCAGGGGCCGGGTTGGAGGCTTCCCAAGGCGCCAGCCACTCACTATTGCGTGAGCGGACCTCGGTCCACTCCTTCTTGTCCCGGAAATGAATGGGACGCAAGATGAGGTCGCCGCTCTCCAGCGTCACCGGCCAAATGGCCGACCCCCACACTGGCAGCTACTTGCTGAGGCCGGCGGTAAAGCCAGGCAACCACTCACGCAGGCCAGGCCCGAGGTCTTCACTGTCGCACGCAAGCTGGACGCAGGCTTTGAGGTAGCTGAGCTTATCCCCGGTATCGTACCGACGGCCGCGGAAGACCACTCCGTAGACGCCGCTACCTTCGCCGTCTCCCGCAGCGAGTACTTGAAGCGCATCCGTCAGCTGGATCTCTCCCCCACGGCCCGGTTCGGTTTTCTCGAGAACGTCGAAAACCGAGGGGTGGAGCACGTAGCGCCCGATCACGGCCAAGTTGGACGGAGCTTCATCAACAGCAGGCTTTTCCACAAGTTGCTTGATGCGGACGTAGCCGTCCTCGCCGATATCTTCAATGTCCGCGCAACCGTAGGCGCTGATCTGGGAGGGCTCGACCTCGATGAGGGCCACAACGGAGCCACCGGTTTTGTGCTGGACCTCGATCATGTCGCTCAGGAGTGTGTCCCGGGCGTCGATAAGGTCGTCACCGAGAAGAACGGCAAAAGGTTCGTACCCGACGTGCTGCTTTGCACGCAACACTGCGTGTCCCAGCCCCTTGGGGTCGCCCTGGCGGACGTAGTGGATGTCGCCGAGGTTACTGGTAGCCTGCACCGAGTCCAGCTTGGTGGTGTCACCCTTGGCCTCGAGGGTCGCTTCCAAAGCCGGTACCCGGTCGAAGTGATCCTCCAACGCACGTTTGTTGCGGCCTGTGATCATGAGGACGTCGTTGAGTCCCACGCTCACGGCTTCTTCAACGACATATTGGATGGCCGGCTTGTCGACTACCGGGAGCATCTCTTTGGGCATGGCTTTGGTAGCAGGCAGGAACCTGGTGCCGAGTCCGGCAACGGGGATAACGGCCTTGCGGACGGTGCAGTTGTTGGAAGTCACCGGACTAATCTAACGGAAGGAGCTGGACATTGGGCAAAAGAAACCTGTTTGGATAGTAGGGACTCCACTGTTTCTTCCCCGTCATCGAGCCGCAAAGCAGCGTGAACTGGAGCAAAAATGACTTTGAAAGACGAAATCCGGCGGGACCACCGCAAGCGCCGGCTGACATTGACCCGGCAACAGCGCGCCGACGCCGGAACGGGGATCGCCCTCGGTGGCCTCTCATGGGCGGATTCGGTTGCCCGGGGAAAACCGTCGACTTTTGCGGCCTATGTCGGAGTAGCCGCCGAGCCGCCGACAATGCCCTTGCTTGCGGCACTCCACGCCGCCGGCCACAGGATCCTTCTTCCCGTCTGTGAACCGGAACGGCGTCTGAGCTGGGTCTATTGGACACCGGATACGGTCTTTGTCCGCTCAAAGTACGCACCGATTGACGAGCCGGTGGGCGAACGATTCGACAGCGACGTCATCAGGGATGCCACTGGAATCTTCCTCCCGGCCACCGCCGTCGATGAAGACGGAAACCGTATCGGCCAAGGGGGCGGTTACTACGATCGGCTCCTCGACAAGCTCGACGCCGACGCGCAGCGTCCGCCGACTGTCGCCGTCGTATATGACCACGAAGTGCTGGCCTCGGGGACGATCCCGGCAGAACCGTTCGACAAGCCCGTGGCGGAGGCACTTACCCCCTACAGGATCGTCCGGCTGGTTCCGGCCGATTGATCGGGGCTTCCGACCTGTCTTCTCCGCCACATTTTGTGGTGGCGGCCCCGACTCCGGATGATAGAATTGGCACTCAGGCCCTGGGACTGCTAATGGACGGAACAATCCGCCTTGGCAGCACTGGACCTGTAGTTCGTCCCGGAGGAGGATCACCAGTGCCCACATATGCCTATGCCTGCAAAGACTGCGGACATGCCTTTGACATCGTTCAGTCGTTCACGGACAGCTCCCTGTCCGACTGCCCTGAATGCCAAGGGTCGTTGCGTAAGAAGTTCAACAGCGTGGGCGTCGTCTTCAAGGGATCGGGCTTCTACCGCACCGACTCCCGGGACTCCAAGGGAAGCACCGTTTCGGCCGCTCCCGCCGCACCAGCTGCGCCTCCGGCTCCAGCGTCGGTTCCGGCGGCTGCCGCGAGCTGATTGCGATTTCCAGCTGCTCCCGGTTTTCCACATAGCTCAACGTTCCACATAGCTCAATAAAGCCCTGCCGCGGGCCTGCGTGCCCGGTTAGCGTGGCACCATGCCCGCAACCCCGAACGTACCCACGGACCCCATGTCCGCCGGATCATTGTCGCTGCCGCGCGATAGACTGCTCGCACCGATCAACAGGGCCCGAACCCGCCGTCTACAGGCTCTTCCCTCCAGGGCTGGCGGGCATCGGGGCGCTACCACGGGACCATCCAAACACCGCAGCTTCGGTAGCTGGTTAAACCGCAACCGCCGCCTCGTCGTGGCCCTCCTGCTATGCGTGGCCGCAGGGATCGCAGTCCATCAGCTGACTCCAGCTTCGGAGCGACGAGCCACGGTCCTGGCCGCCGCGCGGGATCTTCCCGCCGGGTCCACTTTGACGGATACCGACCTCAAACCCCTCGATGTCCTTCCTGATGGAATTCCAGCCGGGGCACTCACCCCGCGAACCGGATACGGCGGAAAGCAGCTTGCCTCGCCGCTGCAGAAGGGGCAGATCCCCACAGACGCCCAACTCCTGGGACCGGGCCTGCTGACCGGGACCGCACCCGCGACGGCGGCCGTTCCACTTCGCATGGCCGATCCCGCTTCAATTCAGCTCATCTCGCCCGGCCAGTTGGTCAACGTTGTGCTCACCGCAGCAGATGGACTTGAAGGGCCCGGCAAGAAATCCGAACTCTTGGCATCGGCGGTCCCGGTTTTGTGGACATCCGCGCAAGGAGGCAAAGCGAACCAATGGTTGGGCACGAACGAGGCGGACGGCCTTGTGGTTGTCGCCGCCAATCCGCAACAGGCCGAAATCCTCGCCGGAGCTTCCACTCGCGGGAAACTATTCTTTGTCCTGGTCAATCCCTCTGACAACCGGCCATGAAATATTCAGCCCCAGTGCGGGGGCCTTTGTTCCTTCAGCCAGGCGTCGTGGTCGTAGCCAGGCTCATCACCCCAGCGACGCGGATCGTCCTCGGAGGCTTTCTTGGGCAGAATGCTTTCTCCTGCCTGCTTCCGCTCGGGCGCGGGCTTCACTTTTGTTTTCTCCAGCTCGTCCAACTCGATGTCAGCGCCTACCGCATCGGCGCTGGCGTCCGCAGGGTGCTTGGATTGAGTGCTTTTGCTTTCCGCCATTGCGCTTCCTTAGGGGATCGCCGGTCCCGAGCCAGGGCCTTCCGTACTGCCGGGTCCGGCCGCGGCCGGCTCCGCCTGAGTGTTCAGTTCCAATTGTTCAACATCAATGTCGAGGAATCCATCCTGGACTGCACCGTACGAGGGTGCTACCGGCTTCTCCAGACCCAAGTAGGACCCGATGCGGTCAGCGCAGGACGAAGGATCAGTGAATACTTCAATGGTCCACAAGGACATGTAACGCCAGCCAAGTCGTTCCAGCAATTGGGGCCGCAGCCGGCTGCGCTCCCTGACGCTCATGCGGCGGTATCGTTGCGTGCCATCCGATTCAATGGCCACCGGGGTGGGCATTTCAGTGTCATCACGGCCTATGGTGTGCACGGGGTCGGCTGCCGCGGCAATGTCCAAGGCTCCGTCATAGTGGTGCCACACCCGGGCTCCACGGGCACGGAGTCGCTCGCCCAGATCCGCCACCAACGGATCCTCTCCGAGCGCTTGCTCGCTGGCAGCAGCCCTGGTGGCAGGTGTCCCCAGTTCCGAATTCCCAGACAGTTCACGGTCAAGGAGTTCATGGAAATCAACGGCGCCGTGAGCCAACCGGTCCAGATCGAGGTCCTCCGGACGGAAGCAGCTCAGGACGTGCAACGATCTCCGGGAACGGGTCATTGCCAAGGCAAACTTGTTTCGCCCGCCCTCGACGGAGAGGGGCCCGAAACTGTGCAGCGCCCGGCCATGCGGAGTGCGCCCGAAGCCCAAGGAGAAGATGATGTGGTCGCGGACCAGTCCCTGTGCGCGCTCCAAATCCACGACGCGAAAAGACTCCGCGCCGGCGTTGAAGAAACCCGACAAAAGCGGATAGTTAGGAAGCTGGAGCCTGATGGCTTCGCCGATCCTTGCCGCATGGCGAAGGCTTGCGGTGACCACGGCGAGCGAGGTCCGCGGCCGAAGGCTGGCATGTTGAAACACCAGGTCAACAACGCGGTTCACTTCGGCGGCGACCGATTCAACACCTTCGTGATCGGCCCCCGGCAAGCCGGTGCCATCCGGGATGTATTCAACTACTACCGAGCGGTCCAGCCCCGTCACGGATTGCCCGTCCGGCAGCCGACGCAGACCGCCGTTGTAGTAGTTCTTGCTCAACTGGAGCACCAGATCCTCGTCAACCGCCCGATACACCCAGTTCAACTGCCACGTGGGCAGGACACGGGCCAAAGCACTGAACGCACTGTCCACTGTGTCCTGGCTTGCGGCACCGGCCATGGGTGGCTCCACCGCAACGCTGAAAGTGCGGGCATTGCCGATCTTCGCGTCGCCAAAGGCAACAACTTGCTGGGCTCGGGCGATGGCCGGCAGCACGGCCTGCAAGGATGTGCTCTCGGCGTCGAGAATCACCACCGCATCGAATTTCTGCTCTGCCGGCAAGAGGCTGGTCAGCAGGTACGGACTGATGGACCACACGGGAACCAAGCGGGAGACAAGGACGGGCGCCTGGGCGCTAAGCGCCGACAGGGTAACGCGGCCATCCTTGATCAGGTTCCGGAGGAGTTCCGATTGGCGGGGATGTTCAGCAATTCCAGCCCGCCACATTTCGGCGAGTTTCCACCGGAGCCGGGCGGCTCCGCTGGCGATGTGCGCGTGGTCAGCCAGGCGGTACTCCGCTTCGAGACGGCGGAGGGAATCGCCGTCGGACATCGCGAGATAGTCGTCACCGCTGATCATCGCTTCCAGGGCAGACTGCCACCAGGCGAGGTCAAGTTCCGCGGCAACGGATTCGGCAGGCACTTCGCGTTCAGCCAGGTCAGCAAGAAGCTCGGCGAGTCCGTGCTCGCGCATATTCTCGACCAGAAGCGTGCGCTCCGGGAGCGTCTCAAGGGTCCCCGTGTCCGCCACAAGGCGCTCAAGACGGTCCATGAGACCTTCGTAACGTGTCGCGTGGAGGTCGCCGCCACCGGCCGTGTGTTTGAGGCAATCGCCCAGACGGCGCAGATCCCGGTCCAGTTCACGGTAGCTGGCGCCGAGGTCCGCAAGTCCGGAGGGCACTGCCGGATGGCGTTGGCTGGTCGCGTACTGGGCCCACAGTGCCCGCTGTTCCTGAACGAGCGCCAAGGAGCTGTGCAGATCTGCAATGTGGACACCGGGGCGGACATATTCCTTCGCCACGCGACGCAAGCGGGAGCGCTGCATCGAGGGCATCTCGACTCCCCGCTCTCGCCGCCAAGCGGAGGTAGCGGTAGCCGAAATCAGATCGTGGACCGGCCGGTCAAAAATATCTGGGGTGAATTTGTCCAGGCTTTCCCGCACCGCCATCAGGAGCTCAAGCTGCGCGCCCCATTCGGCGAAGTTCGCCCCAAGCCGGATTTCGGAGTGCTCCGCAACCTGGTTCATCCGATCCCGCAGCCGGGGAAGTTGTTCGGCGGCACTACTGGCCAGTTGCTGGGCTTCCTCGGTCTCCTTGCGCGTGACCAGACGCGCGCCGTACCAGGGGCTAGACGTGGATGCACGGCTGAAGCTGCCAAGCTCGGCAGCGCGTCGCAATCGTTCAGCCAGCTCAGCCCGGTCTTTGATATTGTCCAGCACGCTGCGCTTCAAGCGCACCGTCGTGGCGGGGGCCGGATGGATGGAGGTCAGTTCCGCGAGGGACTGCATTGCCTGGTAGGGAGAGCATCCCCAACGCTGGCGCACGTTATGCAAAGACGCGACATGGTCCATGAGCGCATGGCGGTGCTCGGTCAGAGTCTTGTGGAGATTCGCGAGTTGCGGTTCCAGCGACTTTTCGTTGCGGATGATCGCGCTGACCAGCTGCCCTTTGAGCTGCTGGGGCGTGGCACCGTTGCCCGGCCTGAACAGCATCGATTCAAGGCCCAGGGCTTCAAAATGAGCCGCCAGGCCGTTGAGGCTCGCCCGCCGGTCACCCACCACAAGCACCGATTTCCCCTCGTTGACGAGGGCACCGATCGCGTTGATGGCCGTCTGTGTCTGGCCACTGCCTGGCGGGGTGCTCACTACCAGCGAGTCCCCTGCCCGGACGGCATCCACGACGTATTGCTGATCCGAGTCCGCATCCAGGAGGAGCGATTCTTCGGCGGGGTCGCGCTCGTCGAGGTTCGGGAACCGTCCGGATTTGATGGGTTCGGGTTCCACTTCGCCGCCGTTGGCGGCTTCAAACAAGGAGGCAACGACGCTGCTGTTCTCGTTGATCCAGGGGTCGTCCAAGTTCCCGGACAGATCCGCCAACGTCGTGATGAGGAGATTGGGCGTTACTTCCGCACCGTGGATCGGTTGTACCAGTGTGGCAAGACGGTCGAGGACCGGCAGGGGGTCAAGGCGCGCGGTGTTGTAGGCCATGCGGCTCACGGCGTTGACGTCAAAGACGATTCCATGGACGTTCTTCAAGTGCCGGACCAACGCCGGGTTGATGCCCGCTTGTTCGGTCAGTTGCAGCTCGTAGTCATCTTCGCCCGGCCGCGCCGTGAGTGAGATTGCGGCCAACATGACAGGGGCGGAGACTCGCTGGGGCTTTCCGCCGACAGCTGAGGTCCACACGACCGTGCCGCAGGACAGATAACCGGCGTCGATCCCCCGGTCGTTTCCAAGTTCGAAGATCTTCGAGCGAAGGTTCCTGGCGGCACGCGCGGCAACAAGATATTGCTGGCGATCGCGGATCAGGGTGGAAAGCCGGGTCCGACGTCCGGCGAGGAGCTGTGCCAGGCCTGAAGGGTGGCCGTTGCTGAGGTCTATCGACCCTTCCGGCGTCTTGACGAAGCGCAGCATGGTGTCCGCGCCAGTCACGGGCTTGAGCCCTGACAGCCATTTCCGGAGCTCTACAGAACTCTCTTCGTGGCTTTGACCTACTGACACCGCTGCCTTCTTTTCTGTTATAGCTCGAGACGACTTGGACCAAATCGGCATACTTTCGAGGGTAGCGGGAATCGACCGGCAGTCCGCACCGCAACACTGGTGCAAAGGCAAATTAGCCCTGATTTCAGGGGAAATACAAAGTGACCGGCCTCTGGAACAGAGACCGGTCACTCAGAAAGCTATTCCCACTCGATGGTTCCCGGCGGCTTGCTGGTGACATCAAGTACCACGCGGTTGACGCCGTCAACCTCGTTCGTGATCCTGTTGGAGATCCTGGCGAGGAGGTCATAAGGGAGCCTCGACCAGTCGGCAGTCATGGCGTCCTCGGAGGAAACAGGACGCAGCACAATCGGGTGTCCGTAGGTGCGGCCATCGCCCTGCACGCCAACGCTGCGGACGTCGGCCAGCAGTACGACAGGCATTTGCCAGACATCATTGTCGAGTCCAGCCGCTGTGAGTTCGGCCCGCGCGATGGCGTCCGCCTTGCGAAGGAGGTCGAGCCGTTCCTTGGTCACGTCGCCCACGATGCGGATGCCCAGGCCGGGTCCGGGGAACGGCTGGCGTCCGACGATTTCCTGCGGCAAGCCGAGCTGCGCGCCCACGGCGCGAACCTCGTCCTTGAACAGGGCGCGGAGCGGTTCAACGAGTTCGAACTGCAGGTCCTCGGGAAGGCCGCCCACGTTGTGGTGGCTCTTGATATTCGCGGCACCTTCGCCGCCTCCGGATTCGACGACGTCCGGGTACAGGGTGCCCTGAACAAGGAACTTGATGCTCTCGCCCTCGGACGCAGCCTCGGCGATAATGGCCCGCTCTGCTTCCTCGAACGCACGAATGAACTCGCGGCCGATGATCTTGCGCTTGGTCTCGGGATCGCTGACCCCGGCCAGGGCGGACAGGAATCGCTCCTGCTCGTTGGCGACATAGAGTTTGACGCCGGTTGCGGCGACGAAGTCGCGCTCGACCTGTTCGGCTTCGCCTTCGCGCAGCAAGCCGTGGTCCACGAATACACAAGTCAGTTGATCGCCCACGGCGCGCTGCACGAGCGCTGCGGCTACGGCCGAGTCGACGCCGCCGGAGAGGCCGCAAATGACTTTGGAGTCGCCGATCTGCCGGCGGATCCGGTCCACTTGCTCTTCGAGGATGTTGCCCGTGGTCCAGTTCGGCTTCAGGCCGGCTCCGTTGAACAGGAAGTTCTCCAGAACCTGCTGGCCGTGGACGGAGTGCTTTACCTCCGGGTGCCACTGCACGCCGTAGAGATGCTTCTCTTCGTTCGCGAAAGCAGCCACAGGTGCGCCTGCGGTGGTCGCCAGGACTTCGAAGCCGTCAGGAGCCTCGTGAACGGAGTCTCCGTGGCTCATCCAGGTGTTCTGGGAGTCCGGAACGCCCGCAAGGATGGAGCGGGCTTCGCCAACGGTGGTGGCCTCGGTGGCGCCATACTCGCGCAATCCGGTCTGCGCGACCTTGCCCCCGAGCGCGTTGGCCATGGCCTGGAAGCCGTAGCAAATACCGAAGACCGGCACGCCGGCCTCGAAAAGGTCCGCGCCAACCCTCGGGGCACCCTCGGCATAAACGCTTGAAGGTCCGCCGGAGAGGATGATCGCTGCCGGGTTCTTGGCCAGAAGCTGCTCGGTGGTGAACGTGTGCGGAACAATCTCCGAGTACACATTCGCTTCACGGACGCGGCGGGCAATCAGCTGCGCGTACTGGGCACCGTAGTCAACAACCAGCACCGGCTTCTGGGAAGTCTGAGCTTCAGAACTGAAGGGTGCGGTGGGAGTAGTCACCGTAACAGCCTACTTTGCCGGGATGCCCCGGTGCACCTTGAAACCGGTCGTGAAGCGCGGAATCAGCTCCGAAAACAGTCCGACGTTAGCGATCTCACAATGTCGCCGGGCCAGTCCCGTCAGTAGCGCTTGGACGCCTGCGGATTCGCGGCGAGCTCCATCTCTACCTCCGAGTGGAACTTCTTTTCCACGATGAAGGACATGAGAGGGACAACGCCGCCCAAGGCGAGCAGGATGAGCTTCGTGAACGGCCAGCGCATGAGCGACCACAAGCGGAAATCCGAGATGAGGTACAGAACGTACATCCAGCCGTGGACAATCAGCACGGCTATGGAGACGTTGACGCCGCCCAGGACCGCCTTGGACTCGGGGTCGGCGAATCCGAAACCGAAGGGCTGGCCGGTGATCGCGTTGGTACCGCCGGCGAAGAGATACACGCCGAACGCATAGCGTGCAACGAGCTCGGCGCACAGGAGCAGCAGCATGGTGCCGGTGAGGTAGGCCATGACTTTGTAGAACTTCAGGGCCGAGCGGATCTGGGCCGTCGTTCCACCGAAGCGGCGTTTCTTGGCCCCGCTTGGCTTCGCGGCGGATTCTCCGGACTGTTCGGGCTGGATGGCCGGTTTGGGCTCAATCATGGCTTTACCTGTTCTGGCTTGGTAATTGCTGGCAAATCGTCTGACGGGAATTCGTCGTCGGGCTCGTCCTCGTCTTCTTCGAGGGTGCGCCGGTAGTCATCGGCCACCATCCGCCACCAGATGTAGAGGGCGAATCCTGCAAAGACCACCCATTCCACGGAGTAGAAGAGGTTGAGCCAATTGATCTGTTGGTTGGGTGGTTGGGCCGGGATATTCAAGGGCTTCAGCTGCGCCGGAAGTGCGAGGGCCTTGCCCGCAGATACCTCCGACGTCGCCGCGACGAAGCCGGGATAGCTTGAGACTTCCCACGTGTTGATGAGTTCGGCGACCGAAACCGCCGAGGCGCGACCCGCTCCGGCGTCGACGTTTGGCACCGGCGCCTCGGACGGCAGGAGCCGTCCGGTCAGTTCAATAGTGCCCGACGGCGGCGGCCCGGCTTGGGCGGGATCGGCTACCCAGCCGCGGGCCACGGGGATCCAGGTTTTCGCGGTTGCGCCGACGCCGTGGAGTGCAGGGGCGCCGTCGACCGCAAACGCGGTCACTACCCAGTACCCTTTTTGCCCGGCGAGTAGCCGGCCCTCCACAAGGACCTGCTTGGCGGGGTCGTAACTACCCTTGGCGCTGACCATTTGGTCTGACGCCGAACCCGGGAAGAACGTTCCGGGCTGCAATTCCCCGGTAAGCGGCTTGACTTGCTCCACAGCGGGGTCGTCAACCGGGACATCGCTCTGGGTGGATCTGCCGAACTGCCACTGGCTGAGCAGCACAAACACCCCGGAGAGCAGGAGCGCGAACACGAGTCCTGCGATCCAGCGGGGCTTCAGAGCGGTTTTCAACACCCCTTAACCGTACTTCGCCAAGCTGTAGAACAGCTAAACGGGAGGTCCTTCCCGCTTGGAGGGCATGCCCCTTCCCGCTTGGACGGCCTGCCCCTTCCTAGAGTGGGGCAGCAGGGTCCCTACGTGGCGCGGAACGCGACACGAAAGGGCCTGCCCCTTCCTAGAGTGGGGCAGCAGGGTCCCTACGTGGCGCGGAACGCGACACGAAAGGGCCTGCCCCTTCCTAGAGTGGGGCAGCAGGGTCCCTACGTGGCGCGGAACGCGACACGAAAGGGCCTGCCCCTTCCTAGAGTGGGGCAGCAGGGTCCCTACGTGGCGCGGAACGCGACACGAAAGGGCCTGCCCCAATCTCAGTGGTCGAAGAACACCAAGCTGGAGTTGATCAGTTCGGCGATGACTTCGGGGTCGTGGGCGCGTCTGAGGGATTCCCTGAATGATTCCTTGGAAAGGGAGCGGGCCAAGGTCGCGAGGACTTCCAAGTGGTCCGAGAATGAACTGGCGGGCGTAGCGATGAGCAGGACCAGCGTGGCTGGTCCGTCGCTGGCGCCGAAGTCCAATGAGTGACCGAACTTCGTGACACCCACAGCAATGGAGACCCGGGAAACAAACTCGCTGCGGGCATGCGGGAGGCCAATGCCGCCCGGCAGCCCGGTGGCAAGTTGGTGTTCGCGCGAGTTGACGACTTCGAGGAAGCCCTCAAGGTCCGTGATGCGCCCGGCGGCGTAGAGCCTTTCCGCGAGCTGCCCGGCGGCATCTGTTTTGTCGACCGCTTCCATCTCCAGGATGACGGTCTCCGGCGTTGTCAGTTCGGCATCATACGGGTCCAGTGGTTCCGCCAAGTCGTTATCCCTCCAGTGTGGCCAGCCAACCCGGGCCGCTCAGCGGAGGGGAACGATGTCATCGACACCCATGCGCGCAGCATCGGCCGATTCGTCGTCGGGCTGCTGTTGGCTAAGCCGTTCAGCTTCCACCCGGGCCAGGTAGTGCTTGATTTCGCTTTCCCGCTGCGCGTCGCTCCAGCCAAGAATTTCTCCCATCAGCTTAGCGACAACAGGGACAGCGGAAACACCTCTGTCCCACGACTCGATCGAGATACGGGTGCGTCGGGTCAGGACATCATGGACATGGCGGGCACCCTCATGGGTCGCGGCATAGACGACCTCCGCCGCCAAATAGTCGTCTGCCCCCGGCAGCGGCTCGGCCATGGCCGGGTTGTCCTTGATGATCGCCAGGACTTCCGGGGTCATGGAGCCATAGCGGTTGAGCAAATGTTCCACCCTTGCGACGTGGACCCCGGCCTCATCAGCGGTTCTCGCCCGCCTGTTCCATGCAGCCTTGAAGCCTTCAGCGCCCAGGAGCGGGATGGTGTCGGTGCAGCTCGCGGGTACGCGCTCGTCCATGGCCCGCGTCGCTTCGTCCACCGCGTCCTTCGCCATGACCCGGTACGTGGTGAACTTTCCACCCGCAACCACCACCAGGCCTGGAACGGGGTGCGCCACCACGTGTTCGCGCGAAAGTTTGGCCGTGGAGTCGCTCTCCCCCGCCAGCAGCGGGCGGAGGCCCGCGTACACGCCCTCAACATCCTCACGGGTCAGTGGACGCTTCAAGACACGATTGACGTGTTCAAGAACATAGTCGATGTCCTTCGTGGACGCGGCAGGATGCGCCTTGTCGAGCTTCCAGTCGGTGTCCGTTGTGCCGATGATCCAGTGCCGCCCCCAGGGGATGACGAACAGCACGGATTTTTCGGTCCTCAGGATCAATCCGACCGTCGACTGGAAGCGGTCGCGCGGGACCACAAGGTGGATGCCTTTTGAGGCGCGCACCTTGAGCTGGCCGCGATCCGTCACCATGGCCTGGGTCTCGTCCGTCCAGACTCCCGTGGCATTGACCACTTGCTTGGCGCGGACTTCGATGACGCTGCCGTCTTCCTGGTTTTCCACCTTCGCGCCCACCACGCGTTCGCCCTCGCGCACGAACGACACCACGCGCATCCTGTTCACGGCATGCGCACCGTAATGCGCCGCAGTCCGGACGACATTGACCACCAGCCTGGCATCGTCAACCTGTGCATCGTAGTAGCGGATGGACCCGACGAAGGCATCGTTCTTGAGGCTGGGTGCGGCCCTCAGCGTGCCGCGCCGGAAGAGGTGTTTGTGCATGGGCACACCGCGGCTGTGGCCGGAGGTGAGGCCAAGAGTGTCGTAGAGGAAAATCCCGGCACCAACATAGGGCCGCTCCCAAAAACGCCGGGTGAGCGGGTACAGGAACGGAACAGGCCGGACGAGGTGCGGTGCGATCAGTTGGATCAGCAATCCGCGCTCCTGGAGGGCTTCCTGGACGAGCGCAAAGTCCAGCATCTCCAGGTATCGCAACCCGCCGTGAATCAGCTTCGAGGACCGCGACGACGTGCCCGAAGCCCAGTCCCGGGCCTCGACAATACCCACGGACAGACCGCGGGTCACCGCGTCCAAAGCCGCACCGGCCCCGACCACGCCTCCCCCGACAATCAGGATGTCGAGTTCCTTGCCGGGTTCGGTGGTGCCCTTGAGAACTTCGATGGATCTGGCCCGCGCCTGCGGACTCAATGCACCCGTTGATGCATCATTCCTTTGCGAACCATCTGCAACACTGCTCATTGGACGCCTCCCATCGCACAAACCCGTAGTTCCCCACACTACTTCTTGTCCAGCGGCTTGGGCAGGGTTTCGCGCGAGCGCTACAGCGGCCCGAGCGGGAGCTACCCGCCGGAGTAAGGCGAGACGACGACGTCGACCCGCTGGAACTCCTTCAGGTCCGAATAGCCCGTGGTCGCCATGGAACGGCGAAGCGCGCCAATCAGGTTGGAGGTGCCGTTGGTGTGGTGGCCTGGCCCGAAGAGCACTTCTTCGAGGGGACCCACAGTGCCGACATTGACCCTGTCGCCGCGGGGCAGCTCAAGGTGGTGGGCTTCCTGGCCCCAGTGCCAGCCCTTGCCCGGGGCCTCTTCTGCACGGGCCAAAGCGCTGCCGAGCATCACGGCGTCGGCGCCCATGGCGATGGCTTTGACGATGTCACCCGAAGAACCCATGCCGCCGTCGGCGATCACGTGCACGTACCGTCCACCGGACTCATCCATGTAGTCGCGGCGGGCAGCAGCGACGTCGGAAATGGCGGAAGCCATCGGCGAATGGATACCGAGCGCACGGCGCGTAGTGGTCGTTGCGCCGCCGCCGAAGCCCACCAGGACGCCGGCCGCTCCGGTACGCATGAGGTGCAGGGCAGGGGTGTAGCCGGCGGCCCCGCCGACAATCACAGGGACGTCGAGCTCGTAGATGAACTGCTTGAGGTTCAGGGGCTCATGGTTCTTGGAGACGTGTTCGGCCGAGACGGTGGTGCCGCGAATGACGAAAATGTCTACGCCGGCGGCCACCACGGTCTTGTAGTGCTCCTGGGTGCGCTGCGGTGTCAGCGAGCCGGCCACCGTCACCCCCGATGCTCGGATTTCCGCAAGCCTCGTGGTGATCAGTTCGGGCTGAATGGGCGCTTTGTAGAGCTCCTGCATGCGCCGTGTGACTGTCGGGCTGGCCGTTTCATCCGCAAGGGCAGAGATTTCGTCCAGCACGGACTGGGGATCCTCGTACCGAGTCCACAAACCCTCAAGGTCCAGGACGCCCAGGCCGCCCAGCCGGCCAAGGGCGATGGCCGTTTCAGGCGACATCGCGGAGTCCATGGGTGCGGCGATCACTGGCATCTCAAACTTGTAGGCATCGATCTGCCATGAGACGGAAACGTCCTTGGGGTCGCGCGTCCGGCGGTTGGGGACGATCGCGATGTCATCCAGGGAGTAGGCACGACGCCCACGCTTGCCACGGCCAATCTCAATCTCGTAAGTCACTGCTCTAGGTTATCCCAGTGCGGCGCGATCTACCGGCACGGTGACGCACACCATGGCGGCAGGCGTTGCACTCATAATCGAGCGAGCCCGCCACCTCCGTAAGGAAGGTGGCGGGCTCGCTTCGGACTGCCTAGGACACGAAATACGCCTAGCGGGAACCGTAGTTCGGAGCCTCGACGGTCATCTGGATGTCGTGCGGGTGGGACTCCTTGAGCCCGGCGGCTGTGATGCGGACGAACTTACCGCGTGCTTTGAGTTCGGCGATGGTCGGAGCACCCGTGTAGAACATGGTCTGGCGCAGGCCGCCGACCAGCTGGTATGCCACCGAGGAGAGCGGCCCGCGATATGCGACGCGGCCTTCGATGCCTTCCGGGATGAGCTTGTCATCACCGGAAACGTCCGCCTGGAAATAGCGGTCCTTCGAGTAGGACGTGTTCTTGCCACGGGACTGCATGGCACCCAGGGAACCCATGCCGCGGTAGCTCTTGAACTGCTTGCCGTTCACGAAGATCAGCTCACCGGGCGACTCGTCGCAGCCAGCCAACAAAGAGCCGAGCATGACGGTGTCGGCGCCGGCCACGAGGGCCTTGCCGATATCGCCCGAGTACTGCAGGCCGCCGTCCGCGATCAGCGGAACACCGGCAGGGATGGCCGCCTTCGAGGACTCGTAGATGGCCGTGATCTGGGGGACGCCCACACCGGCAACAACGCGGGTGGTGCAAATGGAGCCCGGGCCCACGCCCACCTTGATCCCATCGGCACCGGCGTCGATCAGTGCCTGCGCGCCTTCACGGGTGGCGGCCTGGCCGCCGATGATGTCAACGTGGGCAGCAACGGGGTCCGACTTCAGGCGCGTAATCAGGTCCAGGACACCCTGCGAGTGGCCGTTGGCGGTGTCCACGAACAATGCGTCGACGCCGGCGTCGATCAGGGTCATGGCCCGTTCCCAGCCATCGCCGAAGAACCCGATGGCGGCGCCGACGCGGAGTCGGCCTTCCTCGTCCTTCGTCGCGAGCGGGTACTGCTCGGCCTTCGTGAAGTCCTTGGTGGTGATGAGGCCTTTGAGGCGACCCTGCTCGTCAACGAGGGGCAGTTTCTCGATCTTGTTAGTGGCCAGTTTGTGCGAGGCCTCTTCGCGGCTGATGCCCACGTGGCCCGTGATGAGCGGCATCTTGGTCATGACATCGCTGACCAGCCGCAGCGGGAAGTCGGACTCCGGCACGAAGCGTGTGTCGCGGTTAGTGACAATACCCAGCAGCCGCCCATCGGGGTCGATGACAGGCAGGCCGGAAACCCGGTAACGCGAACACAGTTCGTCCAGTTCCTGAAGGGTGGCTTCCGGGTGGATGGTCAGGGGGTTGGTGATCATCCCGGACTCGGAGCGCTTGACGCGGTCGACGTGGTCGGCCTGGTCTTCGATGGACAAGTTGCGGTGGATGACGCCAAGGCCGCCCTGCCGGGCCATGGCGATTGCCATGCGGGACTCGGTGACGGTGTCCATGGCGGCCGAAAGCAACGGGGTCTGGACCGAAATTCGCTTGGAGATCCGGGAGGAAGTGTCAGCCTCGGACGGAATCACGTTCGTGTGGCCCGGCAGCAACAGGACGTCGTCGTAGGTCAGGCCAACAAAGCCAAAGGGATCGTGTTCGGGCTGGGTCATGAGTGCGCCTCTTACCTTGGTTCTTGGGGGTTGCTCTGGTAGGGGTTGCAGCTGATGACCAGCCCGTCATTACGGGACTGGCCTGTGCAGAAAGGTTCTGAATAAATAGTAGAACCTCGCCGCCGATCCCCATATTCCGAGAGGGCAATGTGAGCAACAGCACCCGGCACCAGCCGTCGAGCCGCTCGACAGCCTAGCTAGGGCCGGCTAGCTCCATGCGGTCGCGGCCAGCCACCGGTCCCTGAACATGGGCGCCATGCTCGCAACATAGGTCTTCGAGAGGTGGTTGTTGTCCAAGTAGACGAAGGTGTTACCTACAACGCCAGGGCATTCGCCGCCGTTACAAATCAGATCGGTCATGTCCAGTATGGACAAGCCGACGTACTTGCCTTGAAGTGATGCGAGCGGGTTTTGCGGTGCAAGCAGCTGGGCCTCGCCGGGATTGCAGTCGGGGCTGTGCTGTCCTTTGGTCACGACGCAGTCTGCCATGTTGAAGTCGAACCTCGGGTTGTCACGAACGGCAATGACGGATATGCCTTTGTCTGTGAGCATCTTCACGGTGTCTTCAAACCCGACGGTCAATTTTTCATCGGGTGACGATGGAACGGCTGCAGTTCCCACGAGGAACACGGCGCTCGGCGGGTGCTCGTCGATTTGCTGGTGAACGGCGTCATCAAAATCCTTGCATTCCGAGCTCAGCCCCGAGGTGTCCACCGTGAACGGACAGCCGCCGAGCAGCAGGTTGTACAGGCGCCATTGCTCTTGTTCTGCCAAAGGAGCCAATGCCGCCAACCACTGCTGCGCATGCGAGTCGCCCAGTGCCAGGATGGTGCGGTCCGATCCAGCGGGTTGACTGTTTTGGTTACACCCCGACTGGAGGATGTTCGAGGCAGGCTTCAGATCCCCGCTGCAGTGGTCGGACAGGCCCGCCCAGTCCTGTGGCAATTTTTCCGGGGTAGGAAGGAGAGCTGCTTTCGGGCTGACTTCATTAACATAGCCGGGCACCATGGCGGCAGCGCCCGGGTTGTCCTTTTCCGCCTGGGCCATCGCAATTTTGGCGCTCACGTACTGCTGCACATTGAATGCGAGCAAAGGAACGACGGCAACAGCCAAGCAGGCGACCACCGCAATGGCGGCACGCCGCCGGTTCGCTTCCGGCCATTTCCACTCCCGCAACGGCTTCTCGACGAACTTTGTGGTGAGGAAAGCCAAAACCAGTGCCGCCGCAATGATCACAGTCCCCGAGAGCCACCCGGCCTGGTCTTTGCCGGTCCAAATGAGAGAGATGACCAGCAGCGGCCAATGCCACAGATACAACGCGTAGGAGTTGTCGCCCAGGCGTACGAGAGGCTTGGAGCTCAGGATCCGGTCAACACCGAAACGGCTGCCTGTCTGGCCGGCAACAATAACGCAGGCCGCCGCCAGGGTGGGCCAGAGGGCCACGAAGCCCGGGAAAGCCGTCTGGACCTGGAGCACGATCCCACAGCTCAACATTGCCAGAATGCCCACCCAGCCCATCATCACGCGGACGGGCTTCGAGAACCTCAACGCCGGCAGGATGAGGGCAACCAGCGTTCCTATGGCGAACTCCCACAGCCTCGCAAACGTGTCGAAATAGGCAGTCGTCTGGTCGGTTGCGGTCGCAATGACTGAATACGTGAGCGAGACCGCGAAGAGCAGGCCAAATACGTACAGCAATGCGACACGATACCGAAGGCGGTACTTTTTACAAGCCAGGGCGACGAGCGCGAAAATAACCGGCCACAGGATGAAGACCTGGCCTTGGATCGAGAGCGACCAGAAATGCTGGAGCGGACTCGCCTGGCTATGATCAGCGGCGTAGTAGTTGACGGCCTCCCGCTGAAGTAGCCAGTTCTGGACGTAGAAAAGCGATGCCCAGACCTGGTCAACCAAAGCCGCCCATCGGGTCTTGGGGAGCACCACGAAAATTGCGGCCAATGTACCCAGCAGGACGACCACAGTGGCCGGAAGCAGCCTGCGGAACAGGTGAAGCCAGTGCCTCAGCAGGTCCATGGGGCGGCCCTGCTCATAACGGCTTGTGAACTGCAGTGTCATCAAGAAAGCAGAGACCAAGAGGAAGACATCGACGCCACCGGAAACGCGGCCGAACCACACATGGTAGGACACCACCATGAGCACGGCAAGCGAGCGCAGGCCTTGAATTTCGGGGCGGAACTTTGACTTTCGGCTGGTGATACTGGAACGACTCTGCCCCTTGATAGAAGCTGCCGTTTGCACAGTTGACACCACAATGCCCCTCAATGACCTAGATCGAACCATAAATCTTACTGATTCGTAATGTTCAATGCCAATCGAAAATTCATCCGAAGAGCACCCATCCTTCAATTGAGCCATACCTAGCTGAGCGCTCACAGGGTGATTGCCCGGTACCAGCTGTGGGCCCGTCTGCGCCGAAACGGCGAGCCAAATGCAGGAGGCCCGGCCCCCAAAGGGGACCGGGCCTTCTTTCACGCAGGTGGGCCCACACCGCCCGGGTTCCCTGGCCGAAGCGAAGCGAGGCTAGGGAGGCGGTGTGGGCCCACACCGCCCGGGTTCCCTGGCCGAAGCGAAGCGAGGCTAGGGAGGCGGTGGGGATTAGTGGCTGTGACCTGCGTGCTCGTCTTCCTCGGCCGGCTTCTCGACAACCAGGGTCTCGGTGGTGAGAACCAGGGCTGCGATGGATGCGGCGTTCTGAAGCGCGGAGCGGGTGACCTTGACGGGGTCAATCACGCCGGCGGCGATCAGGTCCTCATACACACCGGACTTCGCGTTGAAGCCGTGGTTGTCTTCCAGCTCGGCAACCTTGGCGACGACGACGTAGCCGTCGAAGCCGGCGTTCTGGGCGATCCAGCGAAGGGGCTGGGTCAGGGCGCGGCGGACGATGCCGACGGCGGCAGCCGCGTCGCCTTCCAGTGCCTTGACGGCAGCGTCCTCGTCCAGTGCCTTGAGGGCGTGGATAAGGGCAGAGCCACCGCCGGAGACGATGCCTTCTTCAAGGGCAGCACGCGTGGAGGACACTGCGTCCTCGATACGGTGCTTCTTTTCCTTGAGCTCGACCTCGGTGGCTGCGCCGACCTTGATCACGCCGATGCCGCCTGCCAGCTTTGCAAGCCTTTCCTGCAGCTTTTCCCGGTCCCAATCGGAGTCGGTGCGGGTCAGCTCTGCACGGATCTGGGCGACGCGGGCCGCGACGTCCTCGGGAGTGCCGGCGCCGTCAACGATGGTGGTGTTGTCCTTGGTGACGGTGATCCGGCGGGCGCTGCCGAGGACCTCCAGGCCAACCTGGTCGAGGGACAGGCCGAGCTCCGGGGAGACAACCTGTGCGCCGGTCAGTGTGGCAATGTCCTGCAGCATGGCCTTGCGGCGGTCACCGAAGCCCGGAGCCTTGACGGCAACGACGTTCAGGGTGCCACGGATACGGTTCACGATCAGCGTGGACAGTGCCTCGCCGTCGATGTCCTCGGCAATGATGAAGAGCGGCTTGGCAGCCTGCAGGGCCTTCTCGAGGAGCGGCAGGAATTCCTGCAGCGAGGAGATCTTGCCCTGGTTGATCAGGATGAGCGCGTCTTCCAGAACAGCTTCCTGGCGTTCCGCGTCAGTGACGAAGTACGGGGACAGGTAACCCTTGTCGAACTGCATGCCCTCGGTGAGGACCAGTTCGGTCTGCGTGGTGGAGGACTCTTCGATGGTGATGACACCATCCTTGCCGACCTTGCCGAAAGCCTCGGCGAGGAGTTCGCCAACCTCATCGCTCTGGGCGGAGATCGCGGCAACGCTGGCAACCTGGGTGCCTTCTACTTCGCGGGCGTTCTCAAGAAGGCGGGCGGCCACGGCCTGGACCGAAACCTCGATGCCGCGCTTGATTTCGCCAGGGGCGGCTCCGGCGGCAACGTTGCGCAGGCCTTCCTTGACGAGTGCCTGTGCCAGTACGGTGGCCGTGGTGGTGCCGTCGCCTGCGACGTCATTGGTCTTGGTGGCGACTTCCTTGGCCAGCTGCGCACCAAGGTTCTCATACGGGTCGTCGAGTTCGACTTCGCGGGCGATCGTCACGCCGTCGTTGGTGATGGTGGGAGCTCCCCACTTCTTGTCCAGAACGACGTTGCGGCCACGCGGGCCAAGGGTGACCTTGACGGTGTTGGCGAGCTTGTCAATGCCTGCTTCGAGCGAGCGACGGGCAGCGTCGTTAAACGCAAGCTGCTTTGCCATGGTTGTGTCCTTTCAAGACGGAAAACCCGCACCGCTGATTCGACCGGAAGAAGTCCGACTTGATCTGCGATGCGGGATCCAGGGAATTACTTAACGACGATCGCCAGAACGTCGCGGGCGGACAGAACGAGGTATTCGTTGCCGCCGGTCTTGACTTCAGTTCCGCCGTACTTGGAGTAGATGACGACGTCGCCAACGGTTACGTCGACGGGCACGCGGTTGCCGTTGTCATCGAAGCGGCCGGGGCCAACTGCAACAACTTCGCCTTCCTGCGGCTTTTCCTGTGCAGTGTCCGGGATGACCAGGCCGGAAGCCGTGGTCTGCTCTGCTTCGAGCGGGCGGACAACAATGCGATCCTCGAGAGGCTTAATGGAGACCGACACTCGGATCTCTCCTTTACGTGAGGTAGTACATGGACTATCAAACCAGGGGTGCCGTGGCGGGCTTACCGTCGTCGCGGTGCCGGTAAGTGCCTGGCGGCATGATTAGCACCCGCCTAGGGAGAGTGCTAATCAAGACTCTATGTAAGCATTAGCACTCGGTCAAGGCGAGTGCCAGAATTCCGTCACGGGTGAACGTCCAATGGCGGCTTCCGGCTCACACGCTTATTGCCCGGCGAGGTCGTCGAAGTCAACGTCCTCGCCGTCGTCGTACTCTTCCGTCCGTGCGGTTCCGCGGTTCAGATAGAGCACCACGCCGCTGGCGAGTGCGACGACGCCGAATACCACCAGCCCGACGATCGCTCCAATGCGGGCACCGGCGTAGGTGTCACGGATGTCCCGGGCCTCATCCGTGGCGTCCTGGACGCTCTTTCCGGTCATGGAGTAGGTGGCCGCGTTGAAAGAGTCTAGGAAGAAAATAATGATCAACAGCGCGATGCAGACAATGGCAATCAAGGCACCCACGATGAGCGCAGGACGGGCATAACTGGAGAGATTTCCGGCGAAGGGACGTTTATCGGGGGCAGAGGGAGATCCATTGGCGTCGTCAGGCTGGCGTACTGGGTTGTCTTCCATGGCATCAACCCTATCCGCCCGAGCGCTCCCGGATCCCTCCCGACCCCGTATGACGGGCGAGCACTAGGCTAGTTCCCATGGCTGACACACCGCAGGAACAGATCGCCCCCTTGCTGACAACGGAAGGTTGGGAACTGCTCGCGTCCTTGGGACCGTACCGCGATGACGAAGCCTTCGCCCTGAATGCCCGCCTGCGCAAAGACGGCCACTCCCCTGCGCTCGTTGCCGCCGTCCTCACCCAATCCAGGCTCCGCACCCGGGCCGAGGCCAAGTTCGGCGAATTCGCCCGGCAGATGCTCTTCACACAAGCCGGCCTGGAGCAGGCCACCCGGCTCAATGTTGCGGCCAGGCATGCCGAACGCTTCGCCAACGCCGGCACGCAGCACGTCGCGGACCTCGGCTGCGGGCTTGGAGCAGATTCCATGGCCATGGCCTCCATGGACATCAAGGTCACCGCCGTGGAGCTCGACGAGACCACCGCAGCCTGCGCCACCATCAACCTCATTCCTTTCCCGCACGCGACGGTAGTGCACTCCGACGCAACCTCGGTGCCCCTCGACGGGGTCGACGGCGTGTGGCTCGATCCGGCCCGACGCACGACGTCGTCGTCGGGAACCAAAAGGATCTGGGACCCCGAGGCGTTCTCGCCGCCGTTGTCCTTCGTTGAATCGTTGGCCGCCACCGGCAAGTCCGTCGGGGTCAAGATGGGTCCGGGAATGCCGCACGAATCGGTTCCAACCGGCTGCGAGGCACAGTGGATCTCGGTGGGAGGGGACGTCACGGAAGTCACGCTGTGGTTCAACGACGTCGCCCGTCCCGGCATCCGCCGCGCTGCCCTGGTGCTCGGGCCGCAGGGCGCCGCCGAGATCACCAGCGGCGAAGACTTCGACGGCGGCCCGGTGCCCGACGTCGGGCCCGTGGAGGGATACCTCTACGAACCGGATGGCGCGGTGATCCGCGCGGGCCTGGTGGCCGACGTCGCACTCCGGCTCGGAGGCCACCTGGTGGACCCACACATTGCCTACATTTGCGCTCCGGAACTGGCGGAGACCCCGTTCGCCCGCGCATACAAAGTTTTGGAAGTCATGCCGCTGAACGTCAAGGCACTCAAAGCCTGGGTGAAGGCCAACGGTGTCGGCGTCCTGGACATCAAGAAACGCGGCACCTCCGTTACCCCCGAAGAGCTGCGGAAACAATTGCTGCCGGCCGGAAAGAACTCGGCTAAAGCCCGCGGCAACAAAACAGCCACCCTGGTCCTCACCAGGATCGGCAAGGAAAAGGTGGCTGTTGTGGTGGAGCCGGTAGCGGCTGCTTGAGCCGATCCCTGACTTGGGACGCCCTATTGGGCGCGCGTGAACTCCTCGGCCGCGGCCACTTGCTCCGGCGTCGGCGTGATGCCCGTGTAGAGCACGAACTGTTCAAGGGCCTGGATGGTGGCTACCTCGGCGCCGCTGATCACGGTCTTTCCTGCCGCGCGGCCGGCCTTGATGAGCGGAGTCTCTGCAGGGAGGGCGACGACGTCGAACACCACCTGCGCGGCCGACACCGCTTCTTCAGGGAAGGACAGCGAGCCGGACTCGGGACCGCCGGCCATGCCGATCGGTGTGACGTTGACGAGCACGTCCGCCGTCGACTCCCCTACTTCTGCCTGCCAGCCGAAGCCATAAAGCCCCGCGAGGGATTGCCCGGGCTTTTCATTCCGGGCAACCACCGTGACGCGGGAGAAACCGGCGTCGCGGAAGGCAGCCGCAGTGGCCTTGGCCATGCCGCCGGAACCCCGGAGCAGCACGGACGACGCCGGGTCGATCGCGTTGCGCTCGATCAACTGGGCGATCGCCGTGTAGTCCGTGTTGTAGGCCGTGAGTACGCCGCCGTCGTTCACGATCGTGTTGACCGAGTCGATAGCGGCGGCCGAAGCGTCCATGCGGTCGACAAGGGCGATGACGTCTTCCTTGTAGGGCATCGAGACGGCGCAGCCGCGGATGCCCAGGCCGCGCACGCCGGCGATGGCGTTCGGAAGGTCTGTGGGAGCGAAGGCCTTGTAGATCCAGTTCAGGCCGAGCGCCTCGTAGAGGAAGTTGTGGAAACGCGTTCCGTTGTTGCTCGGCCGGGCAGAGAGAGAAATACAGAGCGTCATGTCTTTATTGAGGATCGGCATAACGGGGCTTCCTTCGCGTAGCGGGTTCTCTGCCCAGCCTAGACGGGGAGCTAGCCTTGGCGCGCTTTGAAGCGCGGATTCAGCTTGTTGATGACAAAGGTGCGGCCGCGCCGGCGGACTACTTGGGCGCCGGGGACCTTCTTGAGGGCACGCAGCGAATTCCGGACTTTCATGGGGTTCTCCTTCTGGGGTTTTGATTTGTTTGATTGCGGTTTTGTTCCACCGAGGCCGAAGCCCGGCTAAAGGGTGGATTCGAGTTCAAAAGGGTCCTCGAGTCCGGCGAAGCCGAGACGCATCTCCGCTTCGCTCAGCGCGCACCCGTCCAGGAGTGCCCGGATTTCGGCGGCGTCGAGGTCTTCCCCTCGTCCGGTCACGGCCAGCACCGTGCCCCGGTCGCCGAAGCGGGGATGCCAGTCAAGGACGGCGTCGACGTCGGGGAGTCCCTGTCCGGGCTGCGGGTCCTTGCCGTCGAGGACAGCGCCGGTGCCGGCGTCCGCGAGCCACTCGCCTGCGCTCTCGAGCCAGACGCGCGGCCCGATTCCCTGCACCGCGATCCGGACCTTGGCCGCCGAGGCAATCCACAATCGGCCGCGCATCCAGTGGGATCCCTCGGCCAACCTGGGCAGTGCTTCCTGAAAGCGACCTGGATGGAGGGGACGCTCCACTTTGTGGAGTACGGTCCGGAAACTCCCCGACTCTTCCTTGAGCGGCACCCTCACGGAACCACGACGAACCCTCGCGAGGGCCTCGGCACCGTCATAGCAGCCGGGCAGGAAGTCGTCGTCGCTCGCGGAAACGGCGGCGTGCGGAGCAAGCTGCCCGAGCAGTTCCAGCCCTTGGGCCCAGGCCTCGCTTGAGTCCGGGCGCAAGCCTGCCAGCTCCGCCCCAAGACCGGCGTGGACCATGACAGTATCCGCGTGGCCCAGTTCCCCGATGAGGAATTCTCCGCTGGTGCGCTCATCCTCGGGCATGGCCGTGAAGCCGGATTCATACAGCGTGTGCTTGTCCCAGATGTGGTCTTCGAGCCCGGAGGGATCGATCGCCACCACGGCGTTGTCGATGACGGCGGGCCGTCCCAGGCCGCGCTTGAGTTCCGCCACCGCCATGTCCACAGAGACACCGGGCGGCAGGCCCAGGACGATGTGGTCATGGCCGCAGGACGCGAGGCGTTCCGCCGTCGGGACAACATCGAGGCGGACAGTGCAGCTGAGGCACCCGTGCTCCAAAGCGGTTTGCGCTTGCTCCACGAGTTCGCCGTTGCGGAAGATCCTTCGCAAGACGATGGAGCCGTCCAGGAGGTCGTGCAGGACCACCACCGAATCGCGGTGGGTCCGCCCAAGCCTGGCGGTGGCTGCTTCGCGGCATTGGCTGTCCAGTGAGCTGACGACAGAAAGGTGCATACCCATTATCTTAGATGCAAATCATTCTCATTAGCAAACGACTTTGCTTCCTTTTTTACCTCGCAGTCCCATCATGCGGTACGGTACCGCCCCTGCATTAGACTTGAGCCAACCGCTGACGGCCCCACGGCGGGCATTGCTCAGGGCGTTTTTGGCAAATACCGAGGGGACCCACGTGCAGATTGATTTCGCTTCATCCAGGCAGTCGACCCTGGGGGTGGAATGGGAGCTTGCGCTCGTCAACGCACGCACCGGCGAATTGGTCTCGGTGGCGAATGAGGTCCTGCGGGGCGTTTCGTCGCGGCATCCGGATTTGAACGAGGACGACGAGCATCCGCACATCAAGCGGGAATTGCTGCTGAACACCGTGGAACTTGTCACGGGCGTGTGCAACACCGTCAAGGAAGCCAAGGAAGACCTGGCCCGCTCGCTGCAGGCTGTCAGGGAAGTCACGGACCCCATGGGCGTGGAGCTTTTCTGCGCCGGAAGCCACCCTTTCAGCCCGCCGCAGCTTCAGCCGGTCTCGGACAAAGAACGCTATGCCAAGTTGATCGACCGCACCCAATGGTGGGGACGGCAAATGGTCATCTATGGAGTCCACGTCCACGTCGGACTGGACCGCAGGGACAAGGCGCTCCCCATCCTCGACGGGCTGGTCAACTACTTCCCGCATTTCCAGGCGTTGTCCGCCTCGAGCCCGTTCTGGGGCGGCGAGGACACCGGCTATGCGTCACAACGCGCCCTCATGTTCCAGCAACTGCCCACGGCCGGTCTGCCTTTCCAGTTCCCCAGCTGGGCCGAATACGAATCCTATGTCCAGGACATGTTCACTACCGGAGTGATCGACACCCTGTCTGAAATCCGCTGGGATATCCGGCCTGTGCCGAATCTGGGCACCATCGAGATGCGTATTTGCGACGGCCTGGCCACCCTTGAGGAAGTGGGCGCAGTTGCAGCCCTGACCCAATGCCTCGTGGACGAGTTTTCCACGATCCTGGACAACGGGGGCAGCATTCCGACCATGCCGCCGTGGCATATCCAGGAAAACAAGTGGCGCGCCGCCCGCTACGGCATGGAAGCGATCATCATCCTCGACGCGGAAGGCAATGAGCAGCTCGTCACTGAGCACCTCAAGGAAACGCTGCTGCGCCTGGCGCCTGTCGCGGAAAAGCTGGGTTGCTCGGCAGAACTGGCAGACGTCGAAAAGATCATCGCCCGTGGAGCAGGCTATCAGCGCCAGCGCCGCGTCGCCGCCCAGCACGACGGCGATCTTCACGCGGTCGTCCAGGATCTCGTGGAGCAGATGCGCTCCGTTCCGACCGCCTAGCCTTCGGCCGTATAGCCGCCCGCCGGGTTCCCGCTGCTACACCGAAACGGTGGTCACCGGCAGCGAGGAATCCGGGGCGAACGTGACGCCGCTGGGAGCGATTCCCGTCATGATGAGCTGCGAGCCCAAGGCCGCCACCATGGCACCATTGTCGGTGCACAGTGACAGCGGCGGAACATGCAGGGTGATCCCCGCAGCGGCGCAGCGTTGCCCTGTCAGCTCACGGAGCCGGGAGTTGGCTGCAACCCCGCCGCCCAGCAGGAGATCCGTGATGCCGTTCTCCTTGCAGGCCAACACTGCCTTGGACGTGATGACGTCCACAACCGCCTCCTGGAACGCGGCGGCGATATCGGCAACGGGAACGACCTCGCCCCGGGCTTCGAATTGTTCAACGCAGCGCGCGACGGCGGTCTTCAGGCCGCTGAAGGACCAATCGTAGCGATGGGGTCCGGGTTCCTCCGCGGTTCCCATGTACTTGGGTTGCGAAAGTCCGCGCGGGAAGCGGATGGCCTTGGCGTTGCCCTGCTTGGCGAGTTTGTCGATGGCCGGTCCGCCCGGGTAGCCAAGGCCCAGGAGCCTCGCCACTTTGTCGTAGGCCTCACCCGCGGCGTCGTCGATCGTGGAGCCGAGCATCTCGACGTCGTCGGTGATGCTGCGGATGCGCAGGATTTCCGTGTGCCCGCCGGAAACCAGCAACGCACCGAGGTTTTCCGGCAGCCGTCCGCCCGAACCGGGTCTCCCGGTGCCGCCGGCGGCGCCGCTCTCTTTTCCATCAAGAAGTCCGACGCAGACATGCGCCACCAAGTGGTTGATCGCGTAGAGCGGCTTGCCCGTGGCAACTGAGAGGGCCTTGGCCGCGCAGACACCCACCATGAGCGCGCCGGCCAAGCCAGGTCCGGAGGTCACGGCGATGGCGTCGATATCGTCGAGCGTCACCCCTGCCTCGTGCAAGGCCTCCTGCAGCGTGGGTACGAAGGCGTCCAGGTGCGCACGGGAGGCGATCTCCGGAATGACGCCGCCAAAACGGACATGCTCATCCATCGAAGAGGACACCGTGTTGGTCAGCAGCGTGGTGCCCCGGACAATCCCGACGCCGGTTTCGTCGCAGGAGGACTCGATCCCCAGCACGAGCGGCTGGATGGTGTGGGAGCGGTTCATGCCGGTGTTCCTTCAGTCAATGTCAGCCTCATGATGAGGGCGTCCGTGCCGTCCCGGTAGTAGCGCCGACGGACGTGGATCTGCTCGAAACCGAACCGCACGTAGAGTGCCTGCGCTCGTGGATTGTCGGCACGGACTTCCAGGAGCACTTCCACCGCGTCGCGCCGGCGGGCCTCTTCGATCAGTTCCGTGAGGATGGCGGAGCCTATTCCCCTGCCTTCGAATTCGGGCACGACGGCGATCGTCTGGACGTCCGCGATCGGCTCGATGCACATGAGCCCTGCGTAGGCCACAATCTGCCCGCCGGCTTCGGCCACCACGTAGCGGCGGGTATCAACCTGGGCAAGTTCATCGAAGAACATCTGCATCGGCCACGCGTCCACCGGAAATAGCCTGCGCTCCAGGACCTCGACCGCGGTGACGTCGTCGGCGGTCATGTCGCGCACGGTCACGCCGTCGAGCTTGAACTGGTACGAGGGGTTCACAGGGCACGCTTCCTAGGGCCTGGCACTTGAGCGTCGGATTCCCGCAAATACAACGGGGTGGAATCCGGCAGTTCCGCCCCGGCTGCCAGGAGGGCCATGGCGAACTGGCCCAACGAAGCGGCGTCGGGCTGGGTGGTGCTGAATTCCTCGTTCGCGTTGACCACGTCCGCGTAGATGCCGCCGCCGGCACCGAAGACGGGGAGATCGGGCAACTCCGAGGCGAAACCGACGTGCGGACCGTCCACGAGTTGCGGGAGCTGGCCATCGTTGAGCGTGTAGCGCGCCCAGTAGACCTCTTTGCGACGGGCATCCGTGGCCACCAGGAACTCGGCCTGCGCCTCCGTTGACTCGGCCACTTCCAACGCGATCGCATCCAGGCTCATGAGACCGAAAAGGGGTTTGCTCCAGGCAAATGCCAAAGTGCGGGCGGTTGCAATCCCTGAGCGGAGGCCCGTGAACGGCCCAGGGCCGACGCCGGTGACGATGAGGTCGATGTCCGCGCCGCTTACACCGGCGTCTGCAAGGAGCTTCTCAATGCCGGGCGCCAGGACCTCGGCGTGGCTGCGGGTGTCCTCGGTGGCGAAAGATTCCAGGACGCCTTCCATGGCATCGTCCGAGATGAGTGCCGCACTCGCCACGGCTGAAGTATCAATGGCCAAGATCAGCATCAGGCGTTCTCCTCCAGTATTTCGGGCACGGCGCTCCAACGAGGGCCGAAGCCGCGGAAAACGATGGTACGGGGTTCGTCGTCGTCCTCCGGGTCGAAGTCCAGCACGGCGTCCTGGCCTGCTTCATGGCGGGTTGCCGCCCTCTCCGTGCCGCCCACCGTCCGGTGCATCTCGATGTCCAGGCGGCTATCCGAAAGGTGTTCCACGCGCTCGCGCCCCCATTCGACCACCGTCACGGAGTTGTCCATGGTGTTTTCGAGGTCGATGTCGTCGATTTCAGCGGCGGATGCCAACCGGTAAGCATCAACGTGGACCAGATCGGGGCCGCCGGGGCGCGGCCCGTCCGGCAGGTTGGGGTGGATGCGCACCAGGACAAACGTGGGCGAGATGACGCCGGCACGGACGCCCAGTCCTTCGCCGAGTCCCTGCGTGAAGGTGGTCTTGCCTGCACCGAGTTCGCCCGTCAGGACCAGCAGGTCACCGGGCCCAAGGACCCCGGCGAGCGCCGAGCCCAAAGCGTGTGTCTGCTCCGCCGTCGCGACCTTGACGGTCCGTTCCCACAACGCATCACTCAACGGGGTCTTATTCATCGAAGCCCCGCTCACCGGGCATCCGCCCCCGGGGTCTCGTTGATGTAGATCCGCGGCACGCGTGGGCTGATGCGGGTGACAATCTCATAGTTGTTGGTTCCCGCGGCGGCTGCCCAGTCGTCCGCCGTCGGGCCGCCGTCGGCCCCGTCACCAAACATGACAGCTTCGGCGCCCAGCCAGCCGGCTTCGTCCGTCACCGCGTTCCCAAGGTCGATGACCATCTGGTCCATGGCGATCCGACCCACAACGGGATAGTTGACTCCGTTGACCCGCACCGGTCCGCCGGTGGCGACGCGCGGCACGCCGTCGGCATAACCGAGCGGGATCAGGCCCAGGGCACTCTCGCTGGACGTCCGGTAGTTGAGTCCGTATGACACCCCCTGGCCCTCGGGCACCCGCTTGCAATTGGAAACGAGGGTGC
Source organism: Arthrobacter sp. KNU-44 (assembly GCF_051843155.1). Taxonomy (NCBI): domain Bacteria; kingdom Bacillati; phylum Actinomycetota; class Actinomycetes; order Micrococcales; family Micrococcaceae; genus Arthrobacter; species Arthrobacter sp. KNU-44. The sequence continues at coordinate 3,348,404 of NZ_JBPXNG010000002.1, read as the reverse complement.
GCACAGTCATGGCCGGGCGGAGACCAAGTTCCGCCGAGTTTTGTCCTTCGAATGGGGACAGCCCGTAGAGTCCGAGACCCACGCGGACCAGGTCGAAATGGGCATCCGGGCGCGAAAGCGTAGCGGGAGTGTTGGCCAGGTGCCGGACTTCGGTGTCCACGCCGGCGTCCTCGGCCACGGCAATCGCTTCCCGGAATGCAGCCAACTGCTCATCTGTCTCGGGACGGTGCGGTTCATCGGCCACAGCCAAGTGCGAGAAGATGCCCACCACGCGCAGGAGGCCCTCGTCCTGGTGCTCCATGGCCTGGCCCACCAATTTGTCCCATTGGGCGATGGTGGAGCCGTTGCGGCCCAGGCCGGTGTCAACCTTGAGGTGGATGCGGGCCGGGCGTTCCTGTTCGCGTGCCGCGGCAACCACTGCGTCCAGCTCCCAGCCGGAAATCCCGACGTCGACGCCGGCCGCGACTGCCGCCTGGAAGTTGCTTTGGCTGGTGTGCAGCCAGGCCAGCATCGGGGCATCAATTCCAGCGGCGCGCAGCGCCAAGGCCTCCGAAATATGGGCAACACCGAGCCATCGGGCGCCGGCTTCGAGGGCTGCCCGAGCTACCTGCACCGCGCCGTGCCCATAGGCGTCGGCCTTGACGACGGCCATGACGTTTGCGGGCGAGGCGATCGCCACGAACTGGCGTACGTTGTGCCGGATGGCGTCCAAGTCAATGACGGCTGATCGTTCGAGGACCGTTGCCGGACCTGATTCCGTCGAGGGCTCGAAACTGGCAGCTGCTTCGTAAGTCACCCTCACGATTCTAGTGCCGCGACGGCGTGCGGGTTGACTGAGGGTGAGCGAGCTGACCGGGGTGAACGCCGCTCAGGCGTCCGAGTTGTGGGCGATCGTGGCTGTCGCACGACGTTGGGCCCCGGGCGGGACATCCGCCACAATGTCCTCAAGGAAAGCGAACCGTTTGAGCCACTGGCTGGACTGCCGCTCCCTCCGGGCGTTCGCTCGCTGCCACCAGTCGGCAATGTCACCCCAACCGGGCGCAGCAAGCGATCCGCCCACTTCCTGCACCGCCAGCGAGGCGCAAAGGTTGGCAAAACGGAGCCGGTCTCCCAAAGGCCATCCGGCCAGGCAGCCCACAATAAACGCCGCGCCGAAGCAGTCGCCCGCTCCGGTGGGGTCGTACGCCGTCACGGGGAGGGACGGCACCCACTCCTCCTCGCCGGTTTCGGAATCCACGGCCATGGCTCCTTGCGCTCCCAGCGTCACTACAGCCACCGGAACTCGGTCGGCGAGGGTGTAGAGCGCGGACCACGGGTTGTCTTTGCCGGTGAATGCCATTGCTTCCCGTTGGTTCGGCATAAAGGCGTGGAAATTGCTGAGCTGGTCCAGCCGCCTTGAAGACCATTCTCCTGTCGGATCCCATCCGGCGTCGCCAAAGAGTTTGACGCCGGCTTTCGTCGCCGCCAACATCCAGGGCTCTGGCTCCTCGCCGAGATCCGCGACGGCGGCGAGCGCATTGGGCGGCTCGCCAATCAGTTCCGAGGCGCTCATGGGCGAGGGATGGCCGTGAGTGACCATGGAACGATCCTGATCGACGCACAAGGAGACGGTGACCGGAGAATGCCAGCCCTCGAACCGCCTGGACAGGGAGAGGTCCACGTGCTCCTGGCTTTCCAGGATCCGCCAGTTGAAGTCCCCGTATCCGTCATCCCCGAAGGCCGCGGCGAGGCTGGTCCGCAACCCAAGCCGGGCAGCCGCGATGGCTTGGTTGGCCACGCCGCCGGGGCAGGTCCCCATGCCTTGGCTCCACACTTCGGTCCCCGGTTCCGGGCTGCGGTCCAGTCCGGTAAAGATAATGTCTTGGAACACGGTGCCTGTCAGCAGGAGATCGCAGCCTGAAGCGGCCCCGTCCTCCCGCGCATCCCCGCGGATAGCGGCGAGGGGATCGAATCCTGTCCTGGGCGTTGCGTCCATGCACGGCAGACTACGCCGCGGCCACGATTGTGCAAAGCCTTTAGAGCTCCCGGTACATGACCTGCAGCCCCACGTAGCCGAGGGTCGGATGGTGGAAGGCCTCGGGGATGGTCGCAAGGATGCGGAACCCCATGGACTGCCATAGTCCCACTGCGCGGACGTTGCTTTCGACGACGGCGTTGAACTGCATCGCCTTGAACCCGGCGTCCCGGGCGGCAACCAAGGAATAGGCACAAAGTGCCCGGGCGATTCCTTGCCCGCCGTGATCGGCATGGACCATGTAGCCGGCGTTGGCCACGTGGCTTCCGCCGCCACCTTGGTTGGCGTGCAGTTCACCGGTACCCAGCACGTCGCCGTCGCGCACTGCTACAAAGGTCAGGCCGGGCGCTTCCTTGAACCACTTGCCCCGGGCAGTTTCTTCTGTAGTATCGCGGTCCCAGGTGAAGGTCTCCCCTGCACGGATCACGGGTTCCAGGACTGTCCAGATCCCGGGCCAGTCGCTTGCCCGGGCGGGCCGGATCTCGTAGTTAACGGCCGCCGCCGTTCCTGTTTCGCTGATTGATTGGCTCACGTCCGTTACGGTATCAGCCCGCCCTACGATGCCGGCCCTGGTGGGCCGGCTGCAATGCCGGGGAGCTCAGGAGTAGTGTTTTCGCTGGTACGCAGAGGATTTATCGCTTTGCGGAGTTTGTTGAATTGCGTTGGATACAGGAGGTAGCGGTGTCGTTGATCCGTCGCGTGGCCTTCCTGTCACTCCATACTTCGCCCATGGAGCAGCCAGGTTCGGGCGATGCGGGCGGCATGAATGTCTACGTCCGGGCGCTGGCCATGGCGTTGGCTGATCTCGGCGTGGAGGTAGAGATCTTCACGCGTTCGACGTCCGCCGGGCAGCCCGCCGTCGAACATCCCGGGCCCGGGGTCTGCGTCCACAACGTCCTGGCAGGCCCGCGCAGGAAACTGCCCAAGGAGGAACTTCCCGACCTCCTCCACGCCATGGTTGCCGAAGTCGAGAGGATCCGGCAGCGGCAACCGCACGGCCGTTACGACGCCATCCATTCGCACTACTGGGTGTCCGGTGTGGCCGGCCTCGAACTCTCGGCATTGTGGAACGTGCCGCTGATCCACACGATGCACACGATGGCGAAGGTCAAGAACCTGGTGCTCGAATCCGGCGAGCGGCCGGAGCCGCGCCTGCGTGAAGACGGCGAACAAAAGATTGTCGATGGAGCCACGCGCCTCGTGGCCAACACTCCTGCCGAAGCCCAGGAGCTTGTATCGCACTACGACGCCGATTTCGACCACATCGACATCGCTCCCCCCGGCGTTGACCTCACCGTGTTCACTCCCGCGTTCCGGGCCCGGTCCCGCGCCGAGCTTGGAGTCCGGCCCGGCAGTTTCCACTTGCTCTTCGCCGGACGCATCCAGCGGCTCAAGGGACCGCAAGTATTCATCGAGGCTGCCGGCATCCTCCGCAAGCGGCGCCCCGACATCGACCTCGAACTGACCATCCTGGGCGCCTTGAGCGGCGCAAAGGACTTCAATCTGCAGTCCTTCATCACTGCCGCTGGGCTCGACGACGTCGTAACGCACCGCGCGCCGGTCAAGGCGCCGAAGCTGGCGGGCTGGTTCCGTTCAGCCGACGTCGTGGTGATGCCTTCCTACAGCGAATCGTTCGGGCTTGTTGCCCTGGAGGCGCAGGCCTGCGGCACTCCGGTGGTCGCTACCAACGTGGGCGGCCTGTCCCGTGCCGTTGCCGACGGGCGGACGGGCATTTTGGTTGACGGCCACAATCCTTCCCGCTGGGCCGACGTCATCGAAGCCCTGTACGACGATCCCCGGACCCGCGAAGACATGGGCCGAGCCGCTGCAGTTCATGCGGAGGCCTTCGGCTGGCAGAGAACGGCAGCCATCGCGCTCGAGAGCTACCACGCAGCCATCGGCGCTGTCCTCGTCCGCCCAAGCTAGACCCCCGCTCACCTATGACGGCAATCCCGACGACGCCCGCTCACCTATGACGGCTTTTCCCCAAACGCCCGCTCACCTATGAGGGCAATCCCTCAAACGCCCGCTCACCTATGAGGGCACGACTGATAGATTGTCGCGGACAGTGTTCCGCACAGAGTTGAGGACAAGGATGTCTGAAAACAAGATCTTGAGCGACCTCGAAATTGCCCAGAATGCAGCGATACGTCCCATCGAGGAGATCGGGGAGCGTGCCGGGATCAACATCGATGCGTTGGAACTGTACGGCCGGTTCAAGGCGAAAATCGATCCGGCCAAGCTCCGTCTCCCGGACGCCAAACGCGCGGGCAAGATAGTCCTCGTCTCGGCTATGTCCCCGACCCCGGCGGGTGAGGGGAAGTCCACAACCACGGTAGGCCTCGCCGATTCCTTGGCGCGGGCCGGGCACCGCGTGATGATCGCGCTACGCGAACCGTCCCTTGGACCGATCCTCGGGATGAAGGGAGGCGCGACCGGGGGCGGCTACTCCCAAGTTCTTCCCATGGACGAGATCAACCTGCATTTCACCGGCGACTTCCACGCGATCACCTCGGCCAATAATGCCCTGATGGCCCTCGTGGACAACCACATCTTCCAAGGCAACGAGCTCAACATTGATCCGCGGCGTATGACGTTCAAACGCGTCCTCGATATGAACGACCGCGCGTTGCGCGAGGTCATCATCGGCCTGGGCGGCCCCGCTCAAGGCGTGCCGCGACAGGACGGTTTTGACATCACCGTCGCCTCCGAAATCATGGCCGTCTTCTGCCTCGCAACGGACTTGGATGATCTCCGCGAGCGCCTCGGCCGCATCACTTTCGGATACAGCTATGACCGGCGGCCGGTCACCGTGGCCGATCTTGGTGTCCAGGGTGCGCTGACCATGCTCCTGAAGGACGCCATCAAACCGAATCTCGTGCAATCCATCGCAGGAACCCCGGCCCTTGTGCATGGCGGCCCGTTCGCCAATATCGCGCACGGCTGCAACTCGCTCATCGCCACGCGAACGGCCCAACAGCTCGCCGACATTGTCGTCACGGAGGCCGGATTCGGCGCCGACCTTGGTGCCGAAAAGTACATGGACATCAAGTCGCGCATCGCAGACGTTGCGCCGTCGGCCGTCGTCGTGGTCGCGACGATTAGGGCTCTGAAGATGCAGGGCGGCGTCCCGAAGGAGCTTCTCAAGGAGCCGGATGTCGAAGCGCTCGCTGCCGGCGTCGAGAACTTGAAACGGCATGTGCACAATGTCGAGAAGTTTGGCGTCACCCCCGTTGTTGCAATCAACAAATTCGCGACGGACACAACAGAAGAGCTCGAATGGCTGCTGGCTTGGTGCGCCCAGGAAGGAGTCCAGGCGGCGGTGGCGGATGTCTGGGGCAGAGGTGGTGGGGGCGACGGCGGTGACGAGCTCGCGGCGAAGGTCGCCGCGGCGGTGGCGGCAGCAGCGCCGTCGGACTTCCGGCACTTGTACCCTCTGAACCTGTCTGTGGAGGACAAGATCCGCACGATCGTGCAGGAAATCTACGGCGCCGACGGCGTTGAGTTCTCGGTTCCTGCGCTCCGGCGCCTGGCGGACATCCGGAAAAATGGCTGGGGCGGAATGCCCGTTTGCATGGCAAAGACGCAGTATTCATTCACCGACGATGCCTCCCAGTTGGGCGCCCCCAAGGGGTTCACGGTGCACGTGCGCGAGCTGATTCCCAAGACCGGAGCGGGCTTCATTGTCGCTCTGACAGGTGCTGTCATGACCATGCCCGGTTTGCCCAAGGAGCCCGCCGCGATGCGAATGGACGTCGATGAGCACGGAAATCCGGTGGGCCTCTTCTGACCCTCGCTCAGCTATGTGCCGTCTTTACGAAACCCTCGAAAGTTGTCAAGCTGTGTGGAGTCACTGGGCTAGTTTTTGGGGTGTTTTGGTCTGGGGGAGGTTGATCCCGGCGTATGTGGCGGGGGCCGGTGTGGTGGGTCGGCGGCGGAATCTTCCCGGGTGTCGTTCGTAGTAGTCCTGGTGGACTTTGTCTCGCTTGGTCCAGAGTTCTTTCCACGACCCGTCGTGGACCTGTGATGGTGAGAACAGTGCGATGCCGGAGTGTTTGTGATCGGTGCTGTACCAGTGCACGTAGCAGGTGAGGTACTCCCTGGCGGCCTCGAGATCGTTAAAGATCCGGGGGTAGCCGGGCCGGTATTTCATCGTGCGAAAGCCTGACTCCGAGAAGGGATTGTCGTTGGAGACGTACGGGCGGTTATGGCTGAGTTCCACGCCGTGGGCGGTGAGGGTGTCACGGAGCAGGGTTGATCTCATGGCCGGGCCTGAATCGGCATGCACGATGCGCGGGGCGCCGTGCCGGGCGATGGCTGTCTTGAACATCTGCGCGGCGAGGTGGTCGGACTCGCGTTCCTCCACCCGCCAGCCGACGATTTCCCGGGAGAAGATGTCCATGATGGAGTACACCTTGAAAACCTTGCCCTGCCACTTGGCATAGATGTCGGTGATGTCCCAGGACCAGACCTGGCAGGGTCCGGTGGCCTTGACCACCGGCTTTTCAGAGGAACCACGCGTGCCCCAACGCTTGCGCGGGATGGTTGGGCGGGCCTGCTGGTCCTCGTAGTCTGCCGCGATCCGCCACCACGAGCGGTTGGAGGCGAGCAGCTCGCCGTTGTCCCAGGCTGTGGCGAAGGCATGGTCAACGGAGTTGCCCTTCTCCCAGCTGGCCAGGATGAGCCCCAGGATCCGGTCCTGATGCGCGGAGCTGATCCGGGATTCGTAGGCCCGGTCGCTCTGGTGGATCGGGTGCTGCACCGCCGGACGGGGATTGGACCGGTAATGCCAGGTCCCGCGCGAGAGGCCCGCCAGCTTGAGCGCTGTCCGCTGGGAGCCGATGATCACATGCAGTTCCAGGACCAGAGTGTTCTCGGCCGCTATGAATCGTTGTGAGCGCTCGTCGGGGTTGTATCGGGCTCTGGCACGCTCAACTCGTGCAAGAGCCCGATAGCTTTTCCCAGCGCGGAATTCGTGTCCTCCAGCTCCTGCACCCGCTTCTGGAGTTTTTCGACTTCGGCACGGTGGGCAGCCATTTCCTTCGCGCGTGCTTTTTCAAACGCGGAGAGTTCACGATTCGTCGGGACCATGCCTCCATGCTCCCGCGGAATCAGGCCACGGTCGATATCGCCCTGGACCATCATCTTGCGCCACCGGCGGAACGTCCATTCCGAAACGGACGTCGAGGCCATCCATTCCTTCCTCGACCCGTGCGGCTGCAAATAGTACTCATGCATGAACTCACGGATCTCTTCACGCGTAAAACCCTTGTTATCAACGGCCATCGCCGGCTCCTTCAATCAAAAGGTAATGAATGACTCACAACCAGCTTGACGATGAGGGCCTCGCTCACTTATGTGGCACTTTCGCGGAACGCTCGCTCACATATGTCGCACTTTCGCGGAACGCTCGCTCACATATGTCGCACTTTCGCGGAACGCTCGCTCACATATGTCGCACGCGGCGGACAAGTCGTACAGCCGAGTCCCGGGCCTGTGGATAACTTCTGCGGGCACCGGTCGGTTTGCGGCACAATGCGGGTATGCGAAAAGAGTTTGCCCTTCCCGCTCAACTGCTTTCAGGTCCGTTCACGCTCACCCAGGCCCAAGCCCAAGGTGTCCCGCGCAGCCGCCTGCTTCGCGCCGACGTCGAACGCGTCAGCCGCAGCCTCTACCGTCCGATCGACTGGGACTTCGATCTTGAGTCCGCCGCCCGTGCGCTGTCGGCCGCTACCCCAGGGGCCTGGATCTCCCATGTGACGGCAGCGCGCCTTCGCTGTTCCTGCCTTCCGCCGTGGCTTGCCGATTCGACGGAACTGCACCTCAGCAAGCCGCGATCGGTGCCTGGAGCGCGTCGGAAAGGCGTGATCGGGCATAGGGTGATCACGGCCGAGGACGAGGTCGAATCCGTTGATGGAATACGCATAAGCACGCGCCCGCGCACTTGGCTGGACATGGCCCGGCTGCTGCCTTTGAACGACCTCGTCTGTATGGGCGACGAGCTGATTCGCGTACCCCGCCAGGCGTTGGAAGGACGAGACACACCGTTCGCAACCCTTGAAGAACTGCACGCCTTGGTGGAGCGGCATCCAAATTTGCAGGGCGTCGTGCGTGCCCGGCAGGCTCTCGAACTGATGCGCGTAGGCGCGGATTCGGCGCCAGAGTCCCTGCTTCGCTTGGCCATGATGGACGCTGGAATTCCCGAACCCGAACTTCAACTCAAGTTGCGAAGTGACGATCCGTTCTCGCCGTCGGCCGATTTGGGGTTCCGTCAAAGGCGGGTCGCCATTCAGTACGACGGCGGCCATCACCTTGAGGAGGCGCAGACACTAAGTGATCGACGCCGGAACAAAGCCTTCGAAGCGGCCGGATGGACCGTCCTCGTATTCCGCAGGGACGATTTGGCGGATGGTTTCGAGCTGGCTACCAAGAAGATCAAGAAGGCACTGCGATCGGCGTGGGTTAATCCCGCCGTCGCATCCGGCTTTGCCAGCGCCGTGTAGTGAGCCAGCGTTAAACGACAGACGCCCGCTCACCTATCAGTGAGCGAGCGTCCGGCCAAAACCCGGCATACCTGAGCGAGCGTCCGGCCAAAACCCGGCATACGTGAGCGAGCGTCCGGCCAAAAGCCGATATAAGTGAGCCGGGGTTAGCGCTCGACGTCGCCGCGGATGAAGGCCTCGACCTTTTCGCGGGCGAGGTCGTCGTTGAACTGCTCCGGCGGGGACTTCATGAAGTAGCTGGAAGCAGAGAGCAGCGGGCCGCCGATGCCACGGTCCAGGCCGATCTTGGCGGCGCGGATGGCGTCGATGATCACACCGGCCGAGTTCGGGGAGTCCCAGACCTCGAGCTTGTACTCGAGCGACACCGGGGCATCGCCGAAGTTGCGGCCTTCGAGGCGGACGAACGCCCACTTGCGGTCATCGAGCCAGGCGACGTAGTCCGACGGGCCGATGTGGACGTCGTCGGCGTGCAGGACGGCCTCGACGTTGGAGGTCACGGCCTGGGTCTTGGAGATCTTCTTGGATTCCAGACGGTCGCGCTCCAGCATGTTCTTGAAGTCCATATTGCCGCCGACGTTGAGCTGGTACGTGCGGTCCAACGTGACGCCGCGGTCCTCGAAGAGCTTGGCCATGACGCGGTGGGTGATCGTGGCGCCGATCTGGCTCTTGATGTCATCGCCGACGATCGGCACGCCGGCGACGGTGAACTTGTCGGCCCATTCCTTGGTGCCGGCGATGAAGACGGGCAAGGCGTTGACGAAGGCAACGCCGGCGTCGATGGCGCACTGGGCGTAGAAATGCGCGGCGTCCTCGGAACCAACGGGCAGGTAGCAGACCATGACGTCGGCCTTGGCTTCGCGCAGTGCGGCAACGATGTCCACTGCCTCTTCCGGGGCCTCGACGATGGTCTCGCGGTAGTACTTGCCCAGGCCGTCCAGGGTGTGGCCGCGCTGCACGGTCACACCAGTGGAAGGCACGTCAGCGATCTTGATGGTGTTGTTCTCGCTGGCGCCGATGGCGTCAGCGAGGTCGAGGCCGACCTTCTTGCTGTCGACGTCGAACGCAGCGACGAACTGGACGTCGTTGACGTGGTACTTGCCGAACTCAACATGCATCAGACCCGGAATCGTGGCCTGGGGGTCGGCATCGCGATAGTAGTGGACACCTTGGACCAGCGAAGCGGCGCAGTTACCTACGCCGACAATGGCGACACGAATCGGATGTGAAGACACGGAACTCCTTTGAGAACTAACCTCAGGTGCCTAGCGCGTCAGTACCTGAATGTACGACGGCGTCTTAAAGGCACAGCGCCATTCGGCGCTCTTAGCATTGTAGCCAACCCAAACGGGGCCGGCTTTGTTCCCAGCCGGCCCCGCAAGTGTGTTAAGTTTCCGAATCTACTTCTGCGCCCACAGATTGATGTCGGATTCGACGGCGAACTCGTCAATCGCTGTCAGTTCCTCCGACGTGAAGTCGAGGTTGTTGATCGCGGACACGGTGTCCTCGAGCTGGGCCACGCTGGACGCCCCGACAAGCGCCGAGGTCACAGGCGAACCCTTGGGCTGATCGCGCAGGATCCAGGCGATGGCCATCTGGGCGAGGGTCTGGCCGCGTCCGTCGGCAATGGCGTTCAAACCACGCACCCGGCTCAGCTTTTCCTCAGTAAGCGCTGATTCCGACAGGAACCGTTCCTTGGCAGCGCGTGAATCCGCGGGGATTCCGTTCAGGTACCGGTTGGTGAGCATCCCCTGTGCCAGCGGGGAGAAGGCGATGGATCCAGCACCAACCTGGTCCAGCGTTTCGTAGAGGTTGGGCGAACCGTTCTCGGTCCAGCGGTTGAGCATGGAATAGCTGGGCTGGTGGATGAGCAGCGGCGTGCCCATCTCCTTGAGAATCCGGGCTGCCTCAAGGGTCTGCTCCGGGGTGTAGGAGGAGATTCCGGCGTAGAGGGCCTTGCCAGAACGGACTGCGTGGTCCAGGGCGCCCATGGTTTCTTCCAGCGGGGTTTCGGGATCGGGACGGTGGCTGTAGAAGATGTCCACATAGTCCAGTCCCATGCGCTGAAGCGACTGGTCGAGGCTGGAGAGCAGGTACTTGCGGGAGCCCCATTCTCCGAAAGGGCCGGGCCACATGTAGTAACCGGCCTTGGTCGAAATGACGAGCTCGTCGCGATACGGCTTGAAGTCGTCCTTCAGGTGGCGGCCGAAGTTCGTTTCGGCCGATCCATCCGGCGGACCATAGTTGTTGGCCAGGTCGAAGTGGTTGACCCCCAGATCGAACGCCCGGCGGAGGATGGCGCGCTGCTCTTCGAAACGCTTGTCGTCGCCGAAGTTGTGCCACAGTCCCAGCGAGATCGCGGGAAGTTTGAGGCCGCTGCGTCCGACGCGGCGGTAGGGCATGGTTTCATAGCGGTTTTCCGCAGCCGAATAAGTCATACCTACCATCCTGCCACCGCCTTCGAGGCTCGAAGTGCGATGTCCGTCATGTGGGCGCGGTCACTTACCAGGGTCCAAATTCACCATCGCTGATTGTGGGGACGGGCTGCGCCGGGTCAGTACCTCCTTTAGCGATTCGACCCAGAGGGCGGTTAGGGGTAGCGACGCCCAAGGGGCACTTACAGCCGCAAAGGGCCACGGCACCGATAAGGACAGCACGTGCAGCGCCGGAGCCAGCCACATCAGCACGAATGCTGCCACCAACATCACACGGATAAAAGCAGACGGTCGCCGTTCCAAGAGAAAGAGCGCGACGGGGACGAGGAGGACAGCGTCGTAGATCATTAGATGGGGCGAGAATACGACGGTGGTTGCCAGCGTGGCCACCCATACGGCTTGGGTGTCCACAGTGGTAGTACTGGCTGCCCGGATTCTTTGGAGGAGAAAAACAAAACCGACGGAGATGAATGCCCACCCCACGTATGTGGCGAGCCAAGCACTCCATCCCGGCGGCAGAATGGCGATGATGAACGCCGGAAGGCTCACCATCTTCCAGGCTTGGCCTTGCTGGACCTGTTCGTTGTAGACCGAACTAGTGATTGCGGCCACCCAATGTTGGACTCCGTCGATTCCAACAAGTAGTACCGATATCCCAGACAGTCCCGCCACAACCGCCACGAAGGCTGCGAGTGCCCTGTATTTTCGAGTGAAAAGCAGGACGAATGGGACTAGAACTACCAGCTGGGGTTTCAAGAACCCAAGACCAATAACCGCCCCCGCGAGGCCTTGACGGCGCGTTGCCATGAGGCGCAGCCCGACGAGCCAAACGGCGAGTACGAATGCAGAATCCTGCCCGCCACCTATCAATTCAAGAACCGGTGCGGAAGCGAATATTGCCAGGAACACATATTTGCGCCGTCGTCGCATGAGGTTCGGGGCGAGGAAGCCAAGGCTATGAACACACCAGATCAACATCGAAGCGCTCAAGACTACCCAGCATGCCGCGCTCACGTTGTAGTTCAACACTGAAAGGGGTGCGTACAGGGCCGCGACGAGTGGAGGAGAAACAAACCATGCCAAGTAGGCGGTCGGACCCAAGGCTGTAACCTGATGCCCCAACTGGATTGCGGGGTCGTACAGCCCGTCACGTTCACCAGATAGAAGGAGTCCGCCTCCCGTCCAATGTGCGAGATAGTCAGGGAGAAATGCCCCCTGCGCTCCGGGATCAATGACGCGCTGCGCGGACGAAACGACCGTCATGAGCGCACCCAGGACTATGAAAATCATCGGATAGTTCCGCAGGCGCTCCGCAGTAATCAGCCTGTCGAGCGCTTGAACCAAATTTCGGAAGAAACGTTCGCAAGATCGCGGAATTCTACGAAATCCCCAGTTTTGTTTTCGACCGCGCAGCAGCATGTTGCGGAGCCTACCTCAAACACATTTACCGGGCCATCCCCCTTGGAGCCTGTGGTGAGGTGCCGGGGAGCCGGAGCTCACCGTTCGGGGCGGCCACCGCCTTACTTAAGGCGCACGACGGCGGCGCTCTCGCCCGGGAGGGTCAGCTTTCCGTTCCCGACGGCGGCAGTGGAGTCCGTGGCGAGCAGGACTTCGCCATCCATCGCCTTCGTCAGGGTCCGGTCCCCGAAGTTGCAGGCAACCCTTACCGCGCCCCTGCTAAGAACCAGCCATTTGTCCTCTTCGCTGAAGTCGACGTGTGTGTCAGTGAATCCGCCGCCCGCAAGCTCCGGAGTCGAGCGCCTGAGGTTCGCCAGCGCCCGGTAAAGGTCCAGCAATCGGGCGTGATCGCCGTCGTGTGCTTCCTCCCACTTGAGCTTGGAACGTTCAAACGTCTCCGGATCCTGGGGGTTGGGCACCAACGCAGGGTCCCAGCCCATCCGTTCGAATTCCTTGAGCCGGCCCTTTGCCGTAGCCTCAGCCAGCCATTCCTCAGGATGCGAGGTGAAAAACTGCCACGGCGTGGACGCACCGAATTCTTCGCCCATGAAGAGCATCGGAGTGAACGGCGACGTCATAGTCAGCACGGCGGCCAGCGCGAGCCTGCCGTAGGACAGGCTCGAACTCAGGCGATCACCGGCCGCGCGGTTGCCGATTTGATCGTGGTTTTGGTTGCAGACCACCAACGCGGCAGGATGAACGAGCCCCGGGCGAATGGGGCGGCCATGATGCCTGCCGCGAAAGCTCGAGTAGCTCCCGTCGTGGAAGAATCCGTGTTCAAGCACCTTCGCCAGTGCGCCCAAGGAATCGAAATCCGCATAGTAGCCAGCTGTCTCCCCGGTGAGGTTCACATGCACGGCGTGGTGGAAGTCGTCGCTCCACTGCCCTTCCAGGCCGTAGCCATTGGTATCCCGGCGGTAGATCAGGCGCGGATTGTTCAGGTCCGATTCCGCAATCAAGGTCTTGGGGACGCCTGTTTCCGCTTCGATGCCATCCGCGAGGCTGGCTAGGTCTTCCAGGATATGGACGGCCCGCTCATCGCGCAGGGCGTGTACGGCGTCAAGGCGCAGCCCGTCCACGTGGAAGTCGCTCAACCACATGGCGGCGTTGTCCAGGATGTATTGACGGACTTCGTCGGAGCCGGGGCCGTCCAGATTCACCGAGTCGCCCCATGTGTTCCCTTCGCCGGATTTCAGGTAGGGGCCGAATTTCGGCAGGTAGTTACCGCTAGGCCCCAGATGGTTGTAGACCACATCCTGGATCACGCCTAGTCCGGCAGCATGCGCCGCATCCACGAATCGCTGATACGCCTCCGGTCCCCCGTAGCCCTCGTGGACGGCGAACCACAGCACGCCGTCGTACCCCCAGTTGTGGGGGCCGTTGAAGGCATTGACTGGCAGAAGCTCCACGAAGTCGATTCCAAGTTCAACGATGTAGTCCAGTTTTTCCGCTGCAGCGTCCAGCGTGCCTTCCGGAGTGAAGGTACCGAGGTGAAGCTCGTAGATGACAGCGCCGCCGAGCCCGCGTCCCGCCCAATCCGAGTCGTTCCAGGCATAGGACGTGGCGTCGAAGGTGCGGGAATGGGCATGGACCCCGTCCGGCTGGCGCTGCGACCTCGGATCGGGAAAGGGCCCCTCCCCGTTCACCAGGTAGCCGTAGTCAGTTCCGGCCCGCCGGGGTACGTCTGCCGTCCACCAGCCCGCGGCGCCGTCGTCGTCCGACCGCATTTCGTGGTGCTGACCCTCCGCAAGCAAAGTGACAGATTCTGCAAACGGGGCCCACACGTCGAACTGTTTCCCCGCGCTGGTCTTCTCGGCCATCGCTTCCCCTCAATTGTCTCGTTCGGGCTTCGTTTGCCCGCCGTTGTTGGTGCTCTGGCTAGCCAATGGGCACAAGCAAGGCCACCGGGTATCTCTGCAGAAGCCTCGCGACGTGAACCTCGCCCGCAGGGTAACTGTTGCCTGTCAGTTGATCCTGGACTGCGCTCCGAAGATGAATGAACGTGTCCTGCCACCCGCCGTTCCGCTGGAGCTTCCGCGGGAGCCTGGTTGCCAAGGTGATGGCACCGCCACCGGCGGCAAGGGCGCCACGGTCGAAGGCGATGAGATGGTCGGCCGCGGGACCCTCCGGATTGACAGCACTGTAGCCAGCGAAAAGCTCCGGCCTGTCCCGGCGCAACCGCAGGGCCCGGGAAGTCAGCAGCAGTTTCGCCAGCTCGTCCCTCGCTTCAGTCTGGACACCGGCGTCGAGGGCTGCGAGAGCGGCCCTCCGCCGTTCGAAGTCGACCGCGCGCCGGTTGTCCGGGTCGGTGAGTGAACGATCCCAGAACTCCGTGCCTTGGTAGACGTCCGGTACGCCCGGCATGGTCAGCTGGACAATCTTTGCCGACAATGAGTTCGACGTCCCATACGGGTCCACGAGGGCAACGAACTCTTCCAGGGCGGTCGTCACCTCCGGCACGTCGAAGACGGCGTCGACGGCGGAAGCCAGCTTCGCTTCGAACTCTTCGTTCGGCTCGGTCCAGCTGGTGGAGTTGCCGGCTTCGCGTGCAGCCTTGACCACATAACCGTGGAGGCGTTCACGACTGGCCGGCCAGGCACCCGCGATGGCTTGCCATACGAGGACGGCGAGTGGCCCGTCGGGAATCGGAGCCATTTCCTGCATACGATCCACGAATGGTTCCCATTCGGCGACCGTCTCGGAGATAGCGGAGATCCTGGCCCGGGTGTCTTCGCTGCGTTTCGTGTCGTGGGTGGTCAGTGTGGTCATGGACAGCGGCAGCAGTGCCTGGCGACGTACCATCCGCTCGTGGAATCCGGCCCCGGACAAGGCGAATTCCGTGGGATCCGCTCCCACCTCGGTCAGCGTCCCAAGGCGCGTGTAGCGGAAGAACGCAGTGTCTTCCACGCCCTTGGCCATGACCATGCCGGAGGTCTGCTGGAAGCGGCGGCCCAGTTCGCTGCCGGCGTCGAGCAGCAGCGGAAGCAGCGCCTTGAGGACCTGTTCCAACTCCGGTCTGGTGCGGGCAGCCCGTTCAACGGCTTCAACCAAGGTGTCTTTGCCGTACGGGAGATAGCTCCGGTAGACATGAAACGAGGCGATGGTCTCGGCCAGGGCGTCTGCCACCTCCGGACGGGGCGTCTCCGGAGCGTCCGGGACGAGCCGCGCGAGCCGGAGGATTTCCGAATGCAGGATGCCGTCCGTGATTCGCCGCTTGGTTCCGTGGATCATGGCCTGGTAGTCAACGGGCGAGCCCGTGCCCCGGAGCCTGGCATCCAAGGCATCAAGCTGCGCCTCGGCGTCGGGATCCACGAAAAGGCGGTCGACGTCGGCGAGGGCGTCGTAGCCTGTGGTCCCCTCACAGTTGAAGTTCTCCGGAAGTTCCTCCCCCGGCTCAAGGATCTTCTCGACGAGCAGATAGGAGCCGGCCGTGGTTTCCTTGAGGCGCTCCAGGTACCCGGCAGGGTCAGCGAGCCCGTCGGGGTGATCGATCCTCAACCCGTCAACAAGCCCGTCACGGAACCATCGGGCGATCTCCGAGTGGGCTTCATCGTAGACCCATGGGATCTCGACGCGGATCCCGGCCAAGGTGTTGACTGCGAAGAACCGGCGGTAATTCAGCTCGTCGTCGGCCCGGCGCCAGCCGACCAGCTCATAGTGTTGGCGCGCATGGACGTCCCTGGCGTTTTCACCCGCGGCATAGCTGCCTTCGGCCAGCGGGAAGCGGTGGTCGAAGTAGCGCAATTCGCCGTCGACCACGTCCAGCTTGTCGACGTCGTCGTCGCTTCCGAGGACCGGGAGCCGGAGCTTTCCGCCGGCGAAGTCCCAATCGACGTCGAACGCTTCCGCATAGCGGGAGGCCTTGCCCTCTTTGAGGAGGGACCACCACCAAGCATTTTGCGGGGGCGACGCAACGCCCATGTGGTTCGGGACGATGTCCACCAGGACCCCGAGGCCGGCCTCCCGTGCTGCCTTGGAGAGCGCGGCGAGCCCTTCGGCGCCGCCGCGCGAAGCATCAACGGTTGAGGGGTCGGTGACGTCGTAACCGTGGTCCGAGCCCTCCTCCGCCGTCAGGATGGGTGACACGTACACCCAATCCACCCCGAGCTCGCGCAGATAGCCCGTGAGGGCCGCCGCGTCCTGGAGCGTGAACGAGGGCCTGATCTGGAGCCTGTATGTGGAGACGGGTGTCCTCATGATCCCCCGTTCTTGTGGGCGCGTGGCTTTCTGGGCTTCTTCGGCGCAGCGGCAGGCTTGGTTTCGGGGTCAGCCTTCGGCTCCGGAGCATGGTGCTTTTTCGGTTCAGGGGCTGCTTCCGGTACAGCCTGGAGCGTCCGGGTGGAGGGTGCCGGCGTGGCCGGGGAAGTCAAGGAAGCCGTTTCGGTGGTGGTTGTCTGCGACAACGCGGCGAGGGACGCCGCCACCGAATGGTCCGGGTCCGTGTCCGGGACGCTGTGTGCCCTCAACACGACGAGCGATTTGGCCCCAACACCCAGGACCGCTTCCGCCTGCACGGGTTCGGTGTCGGCTCCGCCACCGGCGGTGTCGATGATGATGTCCCACGCAGGTGCGTATTCATCCGAGGGCACCTTGAAGCCGACTTCGTCGTCGTGGGCGTTGAAGTAGAGCAGGAAGTTGACGTCCGTGATGCGCCGGCCCTGGTTGTCCCGGCCGCGGATTCCGTCGCCGTTGAGGAACACGCCCACGGAGCGGCCGAAGCCGCTGTCCCAGTCCGACGGCGTCATGGTGGTTCCGTCGACGTCGAGCCATACGATGTCCGGAAGCCTCTCGCCCTCGCCTCGCAGTACCGGGCGTCCGTCGAAGAATCGGCTGCGCCGGAAGGTGGGGTGCTTGGCGCGCAAAGCACTGACCGCGGCCGTGAACTCCACCAAGGGCTGGTCCACGCTGTCCCAGTTGATCCAGGTCAGCTCGGAGTCCTGGCAGTAGCCGTTGTTGTTGCCCCGTTGCGTCCGGCCGAGCTCGTCACCGTGCAGCAGCATCGGGACTCCCTGGGACAGGAGCATGGAGGCGATGAAGTTCCGCTGCTGGCGGGCACGAAGGCCCAGGACCTTCGGGTCCTCCGTGGGCCCCTCGACGCCGCAGTTCCAGGAACGGTTGTGGGATTCGCCGTCGTTGTTGCCCTCGCCGTTCGCCTCGTTGTGCTTCTCGTTATAGGACACCAGGTCGGCCAAGGTGAAGCCATCGTGGGCCGTGACGAAGTTGATGGAAGCCACCGGGCGGCGCCCTGAGTGCTCGTAAAGGTCCGCCGATCCGGTCAACCGGGAGGCGAACTCACCGAGGGTGGAGGGCTCGCCGCGCCAGAAGTCGCGGACCGTGTCCCGGTACTGGCCGTTCCATTCCGTCCACTGCGGCGGGAAGTTGCCCACCTGGTAGCCGCCGGGACCGACGTCCCACGGCTCGGCGATCAGCTTGACCTGCGAAACCACCGGATCCTGCTGGATAAGTTCGAAGAACGTGGACAGCTTGTCCACGTCATAGAATTCGCGGGCCAGCGTGGATGCGAGGTCGAAGCGGAAACCGTCCACGTGCATTTCGGTGACCCAGTAGCGCAGCGAATCCATGAGCAACTGCAAGGAATGCGGGCTGCGCACGTTCAGCGAGTTGCCGGTGCCCGTGTAGTCCATGTAGTGCTTCTCGTCGCCCTCCATCAGACGGTAGTACGCGGAGTTGTCGATCCCCTTGAAGGACAGCGTGGGGCCCAGGTGGTTGCCTTCGGCCGTGTGGTTGTACACGACGTCGAGAATGACCTCGATGCCGGCCCGGTGGAGGGACCGGACCATGGCCTTGAAGTCCTGGACCTGCTGGCCGGTATCGCCCTTGGAGCTGTAGCTGTTGTGCGGGGCAAAGAACCCGATGGTGTTGTAGCCCCAGTAGTTGTTCAGCCCCTTGTCCTGCAGGATGCCGTCGTTCGTGAACTGGTGCACCGGCATGAGCTCGATCGCCGTGATGCCGAGCTTTTGCAAGTGGGAAATCACCGCCGGGTGGGCGACGCCGGCGTAGGTGCCGCGCTGCTCCTCAGGAACCTCGGGGTGGAGCTGGGTCAGGCCCTTGACATGCGCCTCGTAAATCACGGAACGGTGGTACGGGATCCGCGGGAGGTGGTCCCCGTCCCAGTCGAAGAACGGGTTGATGACCACGCCCATCATCATGTGGGGCGCGGAGTCCTTGTCGTTGCGGGAGTCCGGATCCCCCATGTTGTACGAGAAAAGCGCCGGGTCCCAGTCGATCTGCCGGTGGATGGCCTTGGCGTAAGGGTCCAGGAGGAGCTTGTTGGGATTGAAGCGCTGCCCGTTAGCCGGGTCATACGGACCGTGCACGCGGTAGCCGTACTTCTGTCCGGGCTGGACGTGCGGGAGATAGCAATGCCAAACGTAGCCGTCCACCTCGCTGACGGTGTAGGAAATCTCTTCCCCGTCGTCGTCGAAGAGACACAATTCCACCTTTTCCGCCTTCTCGCTGAACAGCGCGAAGTTGGTTCCCGTCCCATCGAAAGTAGCCCCCAACGGGTATGCGGATCCTGGCCAAACGTCCATGTGTTCTCCTTCATGTGCCGGATAACTTCCTGCCAGCCTAGCGAGACTATGCGACTTTCATGGAACATCCGGGATCATCCGGCGCGATGTTCCCCGAGAAATCGGAAGACATCGGGGACTGCCCGGGCAATATCGGAAGCGGTCAATGGCCCGCCCGCCGAGGCTGCGCTGCCTGCCATTCCGTGGATGCCCGCGCCGACGGCGGCTACCGCGGCCCAGCGCTCATCAGGGGCGATTCCCAACGCTGCGAAGGGTCCGTCGTCGTCCAGCCCGGATTCCGCGTACGCCGCAGCCAACGCGCCGACAATCCCGCCAAGGACGTCCCCGCTGCCTGCCGTTGACATCCACGCGCATCCATCCGACTGGCTGAAGACCGCCCCGGAAGGCGAAGCAACTACGGTCGTGGCACCTTTGAGCAAGACGATGGCACCGGTGTGCTCGGCCGCAAGCCGGGCGAAGTGCACGGTCCGCGATTCCACGTCCTCCCGCGTTACGCGCACTTCGCCTCGGCCAAGAAGGGCCGCGAGCTCCCCGGCGTGCGGGGTGAGAATCCAGTTCGGCGGGCAGCGTTCCGGCAGGAGCTCCAGGGCTCCGGCGTCGACGACGGCGGGCTGGCCGGCGCTGGCCGCTACGGCCAGCACGTCGCGGGCTCGCTGGAGTTGTTCGGCTCCGTCCAGGCCAGGACCGAGCAGCCACGCCTGGACCCTGCCGGGCTCGGCCGGCTCCCAGATGGCTTCGGGGGTCCGTACCAGGACCTGCCGCGCCACGACTTCCGGACCGAGGTACCGCACCATTCCCGCACCGCCCGCGGAGGCGGCCTCGACACAGAGAGCCGCGGCCCCGGTGTAGCGCTCGGAACCTGCCACGATGCCCAGGACTCCCCTGGTGTACTTCTGGGCCCGACGCCCCGGCTCAGGAAGCACGGCGGCCAGGTCAAGGGCGGAGAAGCGGCGCAGGGCAGGTGCCGGAAGATGCTCCTCGATGCCGATGGGCACGAGGATCACGCGGCCGGCGCGGCCCTCACCCGGGTCGGCCATCAGCCCGGCTTTGATTCCCCCGAATGCCACGGTCAGCCGCGCTGCCAATACGGGCCAGTGGACCTCGCCTGTGTCGGCGTCCACTCCGCTGGGAGTATCGCAGGCCACCACCAGACTGGGCCTTAGCTCCTCCAGGGCGGCAATTAATTCCGCGGCCGGACCCCCGAGGCCGCCACGGGCACCGGTGCCCAAGATGGCATCGATGACTGCATCGTCGCCGGCAATCAGCACTGCCAGTTCTTCGGCGTTGTCCCGGTCCAAGACGTGGACGCGTCCGCCCGCGTCACGGACGGCCTCGAGGGCGTCAGGATGGGCGGAACCGGCGGTGAGCACTGCCGTCGTGCGCATGCCACGCCTCGCGAGCATTGCCGCGGCGAAAAGACCGTCCCCGCCGTTGTTGCCCTTGCCCGCCAGCACGGTGACGCTCGATCCGTAAAGGCGGCGGCCTTCCGACTGCAGTTCACGCACGACGGCGTTTGCCAGTCCGTATGCTGCGCGCTGCATGAGAAGAGCGCCTTCGCCGGCATCAAGAAGCGGTTGTTCCGCTGCCCTGATCTGTGTTCCGGTGAAGGCGCTGATCATGGTTGCTTGCGCTGCTAGGCTTCGGCGATGACCATGGCAGTGGCGATTCCGCCGTCGTGGCTCATGGACACGTGCCAGCGCTTCACGCCCATGGACTCGGCAACTGCCAGCACGGTGCCCTTAACCTTGATGGTGGGGCCGTTTTGGTCCAGGCCGATCCAGCAGTCCTGCCAGTTCATGCCCGCCGGAGCCCCCAAGACCTTGGCTACGGCTTCCTTGGCCGCGAAGCGCGCGGCCAAGGACCGCGTGTTGAGTTCGCGTTCCGCGGGAACGAACAAACGGTCACGGAGGCCCGGGGTCCGCTCGAGTTGGCGCCCGAAGCGCTCTATGTCTACGACGTCTACGCCTATGCCAACAATCATGCGGCTATTCTACGGTCACACTCTTGGCAAGGTTGCGCGGCTGGTCCACGTCGTATCCCTTGGCCTTGGCCAGCTCTGCAGCAAAAATCTGCAGCGGAACAGTTGTGAGAAGCGGCATCAGCAGGGTAGGCGTCTGAGGGACGTAGAAAACGTGCTCGGCGTAAGCCCGCACGGCTTCGTCGCCTTCCTCGGCGATCACCAGGGTACGCGCACCGCGGGCGCGGATTTCCTGGATGTTGCTGACGACCTTCGCGTGGAGGGAATCGCGGCCCCGAGGCGAGGGAACCACGACAAAGACGGGCTGCCCTTCGTCGATCAAGGCAATCGGACCGTGCTTGAGCTCACCGGCTGCGAACCCTTCAGCATGGATGTACGCGATTTCCTTGAGCTTCAACGCGCCCTCGAGCGCTACCGGGAATCCGACGTGGCGGCCCAGGAACAGCACCGACTTCTCGTCCTTCATGCTGCGGGCGAGCTCACGGATGGGACCCGCGTTGTCGAGGATCTTCTGGATGTGGGCGGGTATCTTGCCAAGGTCCGCCAGGACGTCCTTGATCTGGCCGGAGAAGATGTTTCCGCGCAGCTGGGCGAGGTAGAGACCGAGCAGATACGCGGCCGTGATCTGGGCCAGGAACGCCTTGGTGGAAGCGACGGCGATCTCCGGACCGGCGTGGGTGTAGAGAACAGCATCGGATTCGCGCGGGATGGTGGATCCGTTGGTGTTGCAGATGGAGATCGTCTTGGCGCCCTGTTCGCGGGCGTAACGAACGGCCATCAGGGTGTCCATGGTCTCGCCGGACTGGCTGATGGACACCACCAGGGTGTTGGCGTCCACGATCGGGTCGCGGTAGCGGAATTCATGCGCGAGCTCCACCTCGGTGGGGATGCGGCACCAGTTCTCGATCGCGTACTTGGCGACCATCCCGGCGTATGCGGCCGTGCCACAAGCCAGGACGATGATTTTGTTGACCTGCTTCAGCAGCTCAGGGTCGATCCGGAGCTCGCTCAAGGTCAGCTGGCCGTTAATGTCCGAGCGGCCGAGGAGGGTCTGGGTGACTGCGTCAGGCTGGTCGTGGATTTCCTTCTCCATGAACGAGCTGAAGCCGCCCTTTTCCGCGGAAGCCGGGTCCCAGTCAACGTGGTATTCCTTGCCCTGGGCGGGGGCCCCGAAGAAGTCTGTGATCTCCACGGTCTCGGCGGTGATGGTGACGATCTGGTCCTGGCCCAGCTCGACGGCGCGGCGCGTGTGATCGATGAAACCGGAGACGTCGGAGCCGAGGAAGTTCTCGCCTTCCCCCAGTCCTACAACAAGGGGGGAGTTGCGACGGGCTGCGACGACGACGTCCGGCCGCTCGGCGTGCACGGCGAGGAGCGTGAACGCACCTTCGAGCCGCTGGCAGGCAAGCTGCATCGCTTTGGTGAGCTTGCCGTTGGAGGAGTCACCGTTGAGCTGGTTACGGAAAATATCGCCCAGGAGCGCTGCCGCTACCTCGGTGTCCGTCTCGGACTCGAAAGTGACACCCTTGGCGATGAGCTCCAGCTTGAGCTCGGCGAAGTTTTCGATGATTCCGTTGTGGATCATGGCCAAGCGTCCGCCATCCGCCAGATGCGGGTGGGCGTTCTGGTCGGTGGGTCCACCATGTGTGGCCCAGCGGGTGTGGCCGATGCCGGTCAGCGAGTCCGGGAGCGGATTTCCCTCGAGCTCGTTCAGCAGATTGCTTAGTTTTCCCGACTTCTTCCGGGCTGCGATGGTTCCATCAGCCACCACGGCAACTCCGGCTGAATCATAGCCCCTGTATTCAAGCCTCCGGAGTCCTTCAAGCACGACGTCGAGAGCCGAGTGCCCGGCATCTGCCCGGCGGGATGAATTGCCAACGTAACCTACGATTCCACACATGCCTACAAGAGTAGCGGGTGCCCCTCGAAATGGACGTAGGATATCCGGGCCCGCACGTAGG
This sequence comes from Arthrobacter sp. KNU-44, assembly GCF_051843155.1. Taxonomy (NCBI): domain Bacteria; kingdom Bacillati; phylum Actinomycetota; class Actinomycetes; order Micrococcales; family Micrococcaceae; genus Arthrobacter; species Arthrobacter sp. KNU-44. Next base: position 3,325,504 of record NZ_JBPXNG010000002.1, on the reverse strand, counting down.
CCAGGCCGCGGAATATGCGGGATAGCGCACCTTTTCCGGAGAGCATGCTCACACAAAATCTTCCCGCCGTTCATGCTGTATTTCCGGATCAGCCAACGGAGGGGCAGAATCTCTATAGTGACTTTGCAACGCAATGAAGCGAACGGCGACAGCTCCTCTCCGTTCGTGGAGCTGGACAGGCAGACGTGGTCCCGGCTGGGTGCACAGATGGAGCAGCCGCTTAACGAAGAGGACATCATCCGGCTTCGCGGCCTCGGCGATCCCCTGGACATGAAGGAAATCCGCGAGGTCTACCTTCCGCTCTCCCGCTTGTTGCACCTTTATGTCCAGGCGTCACAGCAGCTTCATGCAGCCACAACCACCTTCCTCGGTGAGCAGACCCAGCGCACGCCCTTCGTGATCGGCGTCGCAGGTTCGGTGGCGGTCGGTAAGTCCACTATTGCCCGCGTGCTGCGCGAGATGCTCCGCCGTTGGCCTGGCACTCCGAACGTCGAACTCATCACCACCGACGGGTTCCTGTACCCGCTCGCTGAGTTGAAGCGCCGGCATTTGCTCGAACGCAAGGGCTTTCCGGAGTCGTACGACCGCCGTGCACTTCTTCGATTCGTGAGTGCGATCAAAGGGGGTGCCGAAGAGGTCCGCGCTCCTTGGTATTCGCACGTCACCTACGACATCGTCCCGGACAAGGAAGTGGTGGTCCGACGGCCTGATGTCCTCATTGTCGAGGGCCTCAACGTCTTGGCACCCGCCCGTCCCCGGCAGGACGGCCGGCAAGGCTTGGCCCTGAGCGATTTCTTTGATTTCTCCATTTACGTTGACGCCAAGACCTCGTACATCGAAGACTGGTATGTGGACCGTTTCCGCAAGCTTCGAACCACGGCGTTCGCCCAGCCCGAATCCTACTTCCACCGTTACGCCACGCTCTCCGACGCCGAGGCGGAAGCAACTGCACGCGGCATTTGGAAGCGCATCAACGAACCCAACCTTGAGGAAAACGTGCTCCCTACCCGTGGCCGTGCGCAACTCGTCCTCACCAAGGACGCCGACCATTCCATCCGCCGCATGCTGCTCCGAAAGGTTTAGCACGGATGTGCTACACCTGCGGTCCCAGCCGAAGGTCCTTCGCAACGCTACTTGGTGCAGGGGTGGGAATGGCGGCCTTGGCGGCCTGCAGCCCGGATACCCGGGTCGCTTCGCCCACATCCGCACCGTCCTCTTCGGGCCCGCAGACCGCAACGCCGACGCCGACGACCACGACGCCGGTTCCCGCCGCACCGGCGAGCGAGCCGCCGTCGAGCGCACCGCCGTCGAAGGCTCCGCCGTCGGGTGTGCTGTCCCAGCAGTTTTCCCTGAGCGACCCGGCGAGCCAGTGGGTCATCGTCAACAAGCGCCGGCCGCTGACCCCTTTGCAGTTTGTCCCTGCCGACTTGGTACAGCCACGCGTGCAACTCGCAGTCAGCGGAGAGGCGTCCCTGCTCAACGGCACCACCGCCGGAGCAGCCGAAAAGCTCTTCGCGGCAGCGGACGCGGACGGCGTGACCATGACTCTGGCGTCCGGCTATCGTTCCTTTCAGACCCAAACCGCCACATACAACGGCTACGTGAGCACCCGCGGCCAGGCCTCCGCGGACACGGCTTCCGCCCGTCCCGGATTCTCGGAACACCAGACCGGTTGGGCGTTCGACATCGGAGACGGCGGCGGGGCGTGCAGCTTCGAGCCCTGCTTCGCTGATCAGCCAGCCGCCGTTTGGGCCAAGGCCAATGCATACAAGTACGGCTTCGTCGTCAGGTACCCGTGGATGCTCAATGAAATCACCGGCTATTACTACGAGCCGTGGCATTTGCGATTCATCGGGGTTGAGGCCGCAACGGATATGGCCAAGCGGGGCATCGGCACCCTTGAGGAGTATTTCGGACTCGAAGCGGCGCCAGGCTACCCCTAACGGTTGATTAACCAGGGAACTTCCCGACACTCCTCGGGAATTGAACGGCTGCTCACTTCGAATTCACAAGCATGCACTAGCTTGGTGCCATGTTGAGTGGATTTAAGAATTTCATTCTGAAGGGCAACGTCGTAGACCTTGCCGTAGCCGTCGTCATGGGTGCCGCCTTCGGTGCAGTGGTTGATGCACTCGTCAAGAACGTCCTCATGCCGCTGATCGCTGCCATGGTTGGATCCCCCAACTTTGACAGTTTCGCGAAGGTAACCATCAACGGAAATGACCTGCAGTTCGGGGTTTTGCTGACCGCGATCGTCAACTTCGTCCTGGTAGCCGCCGCAATCTATTTCGTCGTGGTAGCACCGATGAACCACCTCATCGAGCGCCGCAACGCCAAGTTGGGAATCTCGGAAGATGAGCCGGCGGCCGATCCCACGGTCACGCTCCTCACCGAGATCCGCGACAACCTGGTCCAACGGTAAGCAGTTGAAATAACTGTGGCCCGCCTCCTTACGGAGACGGGCCACAGTTGCGTGGTGCTTTCGCGCCTAGAGAGCCAGTTCGCGTGGAATAGCGAGGCGGTCTTCGACGACGCCGGCCAGTTCAGTGCAGATGCGGGTGGCGGTTTCCATGTCCGCGGCCTCCACCATCACGCGCACCAGCGCTTCGGTGCCCGACGGCCGCAGGAGCACCCTGCCGGTGTCACCAAGTTCGAGTTCGGCGGCAGCCACCGCAGCGGCGACGCCTTCGTCCGTGGCGGCGCGCGACTTGTCTACGCCCTTCACGTTGATCATGAGTTGCGGCAGCTTGGTCATGGCGCGGGCGAGGTCTTGGAGGGTGCGGCCTGTCCCGGCCACCTGGGCGGCGATCTGCAGACCGGTCAGGACGCCGTCGCCCGTGGTGGCGTAATCGGAGAAGATCACGTGGCCCGACTGCTCTCCCCCAAGGCTGAAGCCGCCGTCGCGCATTGCCTCGAGGACGTACCGGTCCCCCACCGCGGTCTCACGGAGGGTGATTCCAGCGTCTCGCAATGCGATCTTGAGCCCGAGGTTGCTCATCACGGTGGCTACCAGGACGTCGTCCTTCAGTTTTCCGGACGCCTTCAGCGCGAGGGCCAGGATCGCCATGATCTGGTCACCGTCAACCTCGTTGCCTTCGTGGTCCACGGCCAAGCAGCGGTCGGCGTCGCCGTCGTGCGCTATACCGAAGTCCGCACCGTGCTTGATGACCGCTTCCTTGAGCTGGCCAAGGTGGGTGGAACCGACGCCGTCGTTGATGTTCAGACCGTCGGGTTCCGCGCCGATCACCACTACTTCGGCGCCCGCGCTGGCGAAGACCTGCGGGGAACAGCCGCTGGCTGCACCGTGTGCGCAGTCCAGCACAACCTTGAGACCCTCGAGGCGGTGCGGCAGGGTGCCGAGCAGGTGGACGATGTATCGGTCCTCGGCGTCCGAGAAACGCTGGATGCGGCCGACGTCGCCCCCCACTGGGCGTGAGGGTTCCTTGCCGAGCTGAGCCTCGATTGCGTCCTCCACCTCGTCCGGGAGCTTCTGGCCGCCGCGGGCAAAGAACTTGATTCCGTTGTCCGGCGCCGGGTTGTGCGAGGCCGAGATCATGACGCCGAAATCGGCATTGAGGTCCGCGATGAGGTAGGCCGCGGCGGGCGTGGGCAGCACGCCGGCGTCGTACACGTCGATACCGGAGCTCGAAAGCCCGGCCTCCACCGCTGCGGCGATAAACTCCCCGCTGGCGCGCGGATCCCGGGCGACCACGGCGCGGGGCCGCGTTCCGTTGGCCGCACGCTCGTGGCCAAGGACCACCGCGGCTGCTTGGGCCAACTGAAGAGCGAGCTCCGCGGTGAGCAATCCATTGGCGAGACCACGCACGCCATCTGTTCCAAATAATCTAGCCATCGCGTCCCAGTCTAGACGACGGTTGCAGGGGTCGAGGAAAGGCGGCCCGCCGACCCCGCCCATACCTCTTCAGCGGCGCGAGCGCAAGAGTGGGACTACTTGACTTGCGTCTTGCGCTCCACTCTAGTAAAGGCCCTTAACAAGTATCTACGATTACCGCATGACACCTAGCTCTGGGGGCTTGGCGCTCGAAATAATTGTCCCCGTTTTCAACGAGTCCGCCATACTCGAAAGAAGCATTTGCCGGCTTTCTAACAATAGACGCTGGGAATTGTTGCCCGGTTGGGGAATTACGATTACCTTGCAAGCGAGCCGGACGCGGTCGGGTTGCCATGATTAATTCGGATGAAGAGAACATCACCGATGCCTTGGTCAGTCCACGGACTGCCTTTGCCAGCAAGTTTCCTCTTCTTACAAAAGCCGCATTCGTGCTGGTTTGGCTAGCCGGTCCGTACTTTGCAACGCACGGCATTTACTTCGCCATACTGAACAGCAACCCCGGTTTCGACGCTCATGCGTACTGGCTGGCAGGGCAAGGCCCCCTTTTGTATGACAAACCTGCCGGAGCACTCGATGCGTATCTTTACTCTCCAGCCTTTGCCACGGCCATTCGCCCGCTTGCCATGCTCGAATGGCCGTTTTTCTTCGCAGTGTGGGTGTGTTTGGAGTCGGCCGTTCTTGTCTGGCTCCTCAAACCACTACAGCTCAAGTGGGCGATTCCGCTCTTCTTGCTCAGTGTTCCAGAATTGGTCAATGGAAACATCTTCATCCTGCTTGCCGCTTCGGCAGTAATCGGAACCAAAATGCCTGCCGCCTGGGCTTTCCCGGTGCTGACGAAGATCACCAGCGGAGTAGGGCTCATCTGCTTCGCGGTGCGTGGTGAGTGGCGTCGACTCGGCCAAGGCATCAGCGCGTGTCTGGTCATAGCGGGTCTTTCATATCTTTTTGGCCCCTCCGAGTGGCAGGCCTGGTTCACCTTCCTGGTTGAGCACCGGGACGCTACACAAGACGGCGGTCTTAGCTTCCTCCTACGATGCCTGCTTGGAGCGGGCGTAGCTGCAGTTGGCGCCCGAAAAGGTTGGCCTTGGCTCATTGCCCCCGCCATGGTGCTGGTCTCTCCCGTATTCGCCCTGCCCACACTTACGCTCCTTACAGCAATTCCGCGACTCACAATGGGCGCTGAGCCTGGCAGACCGGGAAGCAGTTTCGGAATGAACCATCACCCGGTTCGCACAACATTGGGGGGTTGAAATGTCGACGGGCGTCAGAACACGGACAAGAAACCTCCGGTGGACCCTGTTCCGCGGACCAGCCCAGGATCTTCCCTGGCAGCGTCCGTCTCTTCTGAGCCTTCTGGCTTTCGCGTCTGTCCTCTATATGTGGGGGCTCGATCGAAACGGGTGGGCTAACTCTTACTACTCGGCTGCCGCCATGGCCGGATCGGAAGATTGGACCGCGTTCTTCTACGGGTCCTCGGATCCCAGCAATGCGATAACCGTTGACAAGCCTCCGATGTCTCTATGGATCATGTCCCTCTCCGTGCGCGTTTTCGGGCTCAACTCATGGAGCATCCTCATCCCACAGGCACTCATGGGAGTACTCAGCGTCTATCTGATCTACCGGATAGTGGCGAAACGAACCGACCCTGCAACTGGCCTATTGGCGGGGCTAATCTTCGCAGTTACGCCCGTGGCCACTGTCATGTTCCGATACAACAATCCGGATGCGCTGCTGACACTTTTGATAATCGGGGCCGCCTACGCGACCCTCGAGTCAATCGACCAGGGGAAGTTGCGCTGGCTACTCGTCGCGGGAGCCCTGGTGGGTGCCGGGTTCCTGACGAAACAACTTCAGGTCGCACTCGTCCTCCCTGCGATCGGACTGGCGTACGTTCTTTTCGCCCGATTCCCTGTGTATGTCAGGTTGCTTCACTTGGGTGCCGGGCTGCTTGCAGCGATCGTGGCCTCGGGCTGGTGGTTCATCATCGCACAGGCGGCTGATCCTGCCCGGCGACCTTTCATCGGCGGCTCCAGATCCAACAGCATCTGGGAGCTCACACTGGGATACAACGGGCTGGATCGGCTGAGCGGTGCGGATGCCAGCCGCACGATGTCAGGTGCAACAGCAGCGTTGGACGTGAAGCTTGAACCAGGAATCACGCGATTCCTGCAACCGCAGTTCTCCGGCCAGTTCGGGTGGTTTCTCCCAGTCGCCCTTGCAGGAATCGGCATCACCGTAGTGTTTCTCTTTCGCCGTCTCGGCACTCCCGAACAGCGTTCGTTCCTTGTTTTGTGCTCAGCGTGGCTTATTTGTTCGGCATCGGTGTTGGCCATAATGTCAGGCATAGTCCACCCCTACTACGCAATCTCGACTGTGCCGTCGCTTAGTTGCCTGGCTGCGTTTGCGGCAACCTTCATGATGCGCCGCCTAAAAAACGGTCTAGTCCGGGTTGCAACTGGGTTCGTTTTGGCTCTCTGCCTGATTTTCGGTTACGCTTCCGCGTCTCGGTCCGTGTTGGACTTCCCGTGGCTGCCCCAGATTCTGCTGGTCACAGGAGGGCTGGCGGTCGCCATCGCGTTGCTTCCACCGGTCAAAAAGCGATTTCGAACGGCAGCAATGCTGCTGATCGGCGCCTCGACCTTCCTTGGCCCTACGATCTGGTCGATAAACACGGTATTGAGCCCCCATGTGGGGGCCGGAGTGGTCTCCGGGCCAAGCATCCTGGGCGTACGGACTGATAGTCCGGATCGAAAACAATTGCCGGCCGATACACCGATAGCCTTCACCGCAGTCATGTTCGGCGACGTGCCGCCGCCAGGAGCCATTGGGAGAATCGAGTCGGAACCCGCGTCGGTGCGGTGGGCGGCTGCCACTGTGGGTTCGGAGACCGCGGCCAACTACCAACTGGCCAGCTCCAAAGCGATTCTTGCAGTGGGGGGATTCGACGGAACGGATCCCTTCCCGACGCTGGAGCAATTTCAGGCAATGGTCCGCAACGGCAACGTCGGAACGTTTCTGATCCAGAACCTTCCACCGCTGACAGTTGAAGGGAGAGGGGAATCTGCCCGGATTGTGCAATGGGTCAAAAGTACCTTCCAACCCGAAATCATCGACGGGGCAACCATGTATCGCCTTATCCAGTAGTTCAGAGTACGACGAAGCCCGCCCCGCCAAATGGCGAGACGGGCTTTCGTGCAAGCGGATTAGCGCTTGTGGATCCGAGCGCTAAAAAGCGCCGAGGGCCCCCTAGTGATGTCGCGCCAGCGGCAACACTAGGGGTAGGCGCATCTTTAGCGCTTGGAGTACTGCTGAGCCTTGCGTGCCTTCTTGAGACCAGCCTTCTTACGCTCGATGACACGGGCGTCACGACGCAGGAAGCCGGCCTTCTTCAGGGTGGCGCGGTTGTTCTCGGTGTCGATCTCGTTCAATGAACGGGCGATGCCGAGACGCAATGCGCCGGCCTGGCCGGAAATGCCGCCACCGTGGATGCGTGCGAAGACGTCGTAGGCGCCGTCAAGATCAAGGATCTTGAAGGGCTCGTTGACGTCCTGCTGGTGCAGCTTGTTCGGGAAGTAGTTGGCCAGCTCGCGGCCGTTGATGATCCACTTGCCGGTGCCGGGCACGATGCGAACGCGTGCAACAGCTTCCTTACGACGGCCAACTGCGGCGCCGGCAACAGTCAGTGCCGGGCGCTCCTTCTTCGGCGCTTCTGCTTCCGCAGGACCGCTCTCCGAGGTGTAGCTGGTCAGGTTTTCCTCAGCCACAACGGCCTCGGTGGTCAGTTCTTCGTTCTGAGCCACGATTCTCCTTGATTAAAAGTTGTTTGGTGGCCAGGACTACTGGGCGACCTGGGTGATTTCGAAAGTCTTGGGCTGCTGGGCGGCGTGCGGGTGCTCTGCACCGCGGTAGACCTTCAGCTTGCCCAGCTGCTGTGCAGCGAGGGAGTTCTTCGGGAGCATGCCCTTGATGGCCTTCTCCACGGCGCGGACCGGGTTGGATTCCAGCAGCTCCGCGTAGTTGACGGAGGTCAGGCCGCCCGGGTAGCCGGAGTGGCGGTATGCGCGCTTCTGCTCCAGCTTGGCGCCGGTCAGGGCGACCTTTTCAGCGTTGATGATGATGACGAAGTCGCCCATGTCCATGTGGGACGCAAAGGTCGGCTTGTGCTTTCCGCGCAGCAGTGTTGCGGTCTGGCTGGCAAGACGACCAAGGACAACGTCGGTGGCATCGATGACGTGCCACTGGCGGTTGATATCGCCGGGCTTCGGGGTGTACGTACGCACGGTTTTGCCTCGTTCTTGTTCTGGCGTTCATGTTTTAGGCGGCACGCTTGAAGCGTGTGCCTACTAGGTATGCGTTACCGGAGCAGAGGTGAGGGCTCTATGTACCAGTTATCCCGAAGTCCCGATATGCCTGTCGAGTTAACGATCCTGCAACTGGATCCCCAAGCGGGCATGTGTCATCGAGAAAGGACACGCACAACGACTATCAACAATAGCGGCAACGAGCTCCAGGGTCAAAATAGGCTGGAAACCAGCGTGAACCACCGAGACCCTTCCTGAGCTCCTAGGAGATGCCATGACAGCAACTGCCGCCCAGCCCTTGCTTGTGGCCGCCTTCGGGCTCCTGGGGCTCCTCACAAGCCCTCTCGCGGAGCTTCTGATAGCCCGTTCCCTGCCGCGGCTTGGCGGCATCCCATCCCCCGCTATGAGGCTCACGACGGCGGTGCTCACCGCTGTGCTGTTTGGCCTCCTGACCCTCCGCTTCGGTTTCTCACCGATTCTCCCCGCCTATCTGCTTTTAGCAGTGATGGCAGTGCAGCTGTCACGCGTGGACGTGGCACACCACCTGCTCCCAAACCCGCTGATCCTGCTGTTGCTTGCAGCCGGCTTGGTCCTTTTAACTACGTCTGCTGCGCTGCTTTCGGACTGGCCGGGGCTCCTGCGTGCGGCTGCCGGCGGCGTCATTTTCTTCTTCGGGTACTTAATTCTTGGATTGATCTCTCCCGGAGGCCTCGGAATGGGCGATGTGAAGCTCGCAGCGCCACTCGGAATGTACTTGGGCTACTTGGGCTGGAGCCAAGTGTTCTACGGGGGAATGCTGGGATTTGTGATTGGCGGGGTGATGACGGTGCTGATGTTGCGCCTGAAGCGCGGAATCAAGCCATCGGAAGTGGCACACGGGCCGGCTATGTTCGCAGCGGCAATTGGAGTAGTCCTTCTCTCCGCGTGACGCCGAGGCTTCTCCCACGGGCTCCGTGCAGGCCCGCGGGGCTACTACTGTCTCGCCGCTTAAGTAGTACTTAGCCAAAAAAACCGAGTACTTGCACCCGCATCCGCGAGTAGTAGGCGTTGTTCCAGGATGGAAAGACGAGTACCACTACGCATTGTTTGTTAACCCTTCCAGGAGCAATTCTTGTCCTATCGAAATCCGATCCGCTAAACGGGATATGCGAGCGGCAGGAATTCGTAGACAAATTCACTTATCTGGGAAGGTTTTCCGATGTCAACTCTCATGATCCACACCCTCGCATTCATCGCCGGCGTAAAAGACCGGTTCTCCTCCGAAAAGGGCGCGACAGCCGTTGAATACGGTTTGCTTGTTGCACTGATCGCGGCGGTAATCGTCGCCGTCGTTGCAACCCTCGGTACGCAAATCAACAGCGCCTTCAACACAATCTCGGGCAAGCTCTAACAAGTCCAATGAGGCACCTGATAATGCGAGCCCTGCCCCTTAGTTGGCGGGCGCAGCAGTTGGTCAGATCCGAAACTGGCGCGACTGCCGTCGAGTACGGCTTGTTGGTTGCACTGATCGCGGCGGTCATTGTCGCGATCGTGATCACCCTGGGTGGTCAGATCAACACAGCGTTTACATCTGTTTCAACGGCCTTGTAATCCAGAGGCTGAAACAATGCCCGGGGGCGGTGCTGACGATCGGAGCCAAAATTCCGCCACGCAGTCACCGCTCCTGGGCATTTCTATTGTGTCGCCGCCAACGCCGGCCACGCCCCAAAGATGCATTTCATTATTCTTGTTGAACATACAGGGGCAGTCACGATTCAACTTTCCAAATAAGATTTACGTGAGGGGAACAAGTGAAAACTCGCCTACTGGGAGGCATTGTTGCTCTTGTGCTGGCCGTTGTTGGCACACTGCTACTGGTCTCATACGTTCAGGGGGCCGAAGCTCGGGCCCAACGGGATCTCCAACCCGTCGACGTTTTGGTGGTGCAAAGCCAAATACCATCCGGCGCAACTGCGGATAGCATCAAAGCTGCTGTGAAACTCGTCTCGCTGCCGCAAGCTTCAGTTCCCAACGGGGCACTGAAGAGCCTCGACGGCCTGCAGGGCAAAGTGGCTGCAACTGACTTGCTCCCGGGTGAGGCCCTGGTTGGGGCCCGTCTGGTAGATCCGAACACCCTGGCAGCCCCGGGATCGGTTCCCGTTCCACCTGGAATGCAGGAAATCTCTGTCCAGCTGGAGGCCCAGCGGGTCATCGGGGGCCGCATACAAGCCGGTGACACTGTCGGCGTCATTGTGCTTTTTGCGGACGGTGCAGCTGGGGAAACAGCCCAACAGGTCTTCCACAAAGTCATGGTTACCAGCGTCCAGCGCGCGGATTCCAAACCTTCTACGACGGCTCAAGACCCCAAAGCGCAGGCCAACACACAGCTTCCTTCCGGGTCGCTCCTGGTCACCGTTGCCCGCAACGACGTCGATTCAGCCAAAATAGCCCTGGCCGCACAGTTCGGCACGATTTGGCTCACCAAGGAGCCGGCGTCCACTACTGAAAGTGCGCCCACGGTCGTCAAGAAGGCAGATGTGTTCCGATGAGCCGTTTCGTGGTAATCACGCCAGACCAAGACTTTGAACGCCGCGCCCGGCTAGCTACGAAGGGACTCCATGGCGCGATCCATGTTATCGTCGCCGATTACCTGCCCCCGAGTCCCGACGATATCCTCCGGATACTGACGGGCGAACCCGTTGAAGTAATACTCTTGGGTCCTGGCCTCCCGCTGGAGGACTCAATTCGGATTGCGAGTCTCTTCGACCTCCAATACCCGGAAATTAGCATTGTTGTCGTCACGGAGAAAGAAGCGGATGTCGCCCTGCCAGCCATGCGCGCAGGCGTCCGGGATCTTCTTGCGCCCCACGCCCAGTCTGATGACATCCGGGCCATGCTGGAGCGCTCGAGCTTGGCAGCAGCCAGTCGGCGGCGCGGACTGAGTAATTCCGTTGAAAGCCACCCAGGCGCTGGCAGGATCATCTCCGTCATGTCGCCCAAGGGAGGAGTCGGAAAGACAACCGTCACCACGAACCTCGCGGTGGGCCTTGGCAAAGTTTCGCCCATGGGAGTCGTGGTCCTGGATCTCGACTTGCAGTTTGGTGACGTCGCTTCAGGACTCATGCTGGAACCGGAACGGACTCTCGCCGATGCAGTACAAGGAGCTGCCGTCCAGGACAGCATGGTTCTGAAATCCTACCTGTCCGTGCATCCGGCTGGGATCTATGCACTCTGCGCCCCCCTGAATCCGGTGGATTCCGACAAGATCTCCGGCGCCCAAGTGGCCCATCTGATCCAACAACTCTCCACGGAGTTTCAATTTGTGGTGGTTGATACCGCCCCAGGCCTGGGGGAACACGTCCTTTCCACACTCGAAGTCGCCACTGATTCCGTCTGGGTGTGCGGCATGGACATCCCCAGCATCCGGGGCCTCCGAACCGGCTTCGGGATACTCAACGAACTTGGGCTATTGAGTGAACACCGTCACGTCATCCTCAATTTCGCCGACCGTCGCAGCGGGCTCACACTCAAAGACGTGGAAGCCACGATCGGCTGTCCCGTCGACGTCGTGCTTCCACGGTCCCGGACGGTACCTTACTCCACGAACAAAGGGGTACCGCTACTTCAAGACGGAACCCGAGATCCAGCGGCTAAAGGCCTGGCGCAATTGGTTGAGCGATTCAAACCCGACTGGGAAGAACGGTCTCATAAGAAACTTCACAGAAGGGCAGTAGTCCAATGAGCCTGAGCAGACGACTCCAAGCCGCCCGAGGGATTGAAACCGCCGTCGCGGAACCTCCAAACACTAGCGAGTCCGTTCCCTGGGGCGCCCCCACAATCGGAGGCGCAGGGCAGTCCCCTAGCCATTCCAGTGCAAGGGAAGCATCAGATACGAATGAAGCGCTCAACGCCGTCAAGGAACGCGTCGGTACCGCACTGTACGAGCGAATGGGGAGCCGAATCACCGACTCGTCGATGGACGAGGCTGAGCTGCACCAATACGTCAAGGACGAACTCCGAGTCATTATCGAACAGGACGAGATTCCGCTGACTATCTCTGAACGCCAGCGCCTGGTCCAGGAAATTATCGACGACGTCCTCGGACTCGGCCCGCTCCAGAAATTCCTGGAAGAAGAAGCCGTCACAGAGATCATGGTCAACGGAGCAGAAAAAGTCTACGTCGAGCGGGGCGGAAGGCTGCATCTTACCGCTGCCAAATTCAACGACGAAGAGCACCTCCGGCGCATCATCGAACGCATCGTGACCAAAGTCGGCCGGCGAATCGACGAGTCTTCCCCCTTGGTGGACGCGCGGCTTTCCGATGGTTCCCGCGTCAACGCCATCATTGCCCCCCTTGCCATCAACGGTTCAGCACTGACTATCCGCAAGTTTAGCCGCGTCCCACTCAGCGTGGAGAAGCTGATCTCCTTCGGCACAATATCCCCCGAAATGGCCGAATTGCTTCATGCCTGTGTTCAGGCTCGGTTGAACATTGTTGTTTCCGGCGGTACGGGCACCGGCAAGACCACATTGTTGAATGTCCTCTCCAGCTTCCTTCCGGCTGACGAAAGAATCGTCACCATCGAGGATGCAGTGGAGCTCCAGCTGCAGCAGGAGCACGTTGTCCGCTTGGAAAGCCGCCCGCGCAATATCGAAGGAAAAGGCGAAATCAGCATCAGGGACCTCGTACGAAATTCCCTCCGTATGCGCCCCGACCGTATCGTCATCGGTGAAGTCCGCGGCGGGGAATCCCTGGACATGCTCCAGGCGATGAACACTGGTCACGATGGGTCCATCTCGACAGTGCACGCCAACTCCCCACGTGACGCGATTGCCCGCTTGGAAACCCTGGTGCTCATGGCAGGCATGGATTTGCCTCTCCGTGCTATCCGCGAACAAATCGCTTCCGCAATCAACCTGATTGTCCACATTTCAAGGCTTCGCGATGGAACCAGGCGAGTCACGCACGTGACGGAGGTTCAGGGAATGGAGGGCGATATCGTCACGCTCCAGGATGCGTTTGTGTTCGATTACGCAGCAGGGGTCGATGCGAATGGACGCTTCCTGGGACGCCCGGTTCCGACGGGGGTACGTCCCCGGTTCGCGGATCACTTCGCCGATCTAGGAATCACCCTCTCTCCGTCGGTTTTTGCTCCGGCACCGGTGGGGGGCGCGTTTAGATGACCAGCGCCAACCCAGCGTTCCTGGCAATCGGCGTAGGGCTGTGTTTCGTCTCGCTGAGCATCTTCCTGATCGCTACTTTAGGATCTGGTCGCGGCCAGATTGCGTTGTCCCGCAGACGCCCCGGGGTCTCCGATAGCCGCTCTCTGCTCACCAAGGCCACCGATCAGGCCACCTCGTTCGTCGAACGCCGCGTCGGCCGCAGCGCCAGTTTCGGCAGTCGAGAGTCCCTGGATCGGGCCGGTCTTAAGATGAGCCAGGCAGACTTCATTCTCCTAGTGGCATGCGCTGCTATCACTGCTGGTTTTATCGGGTTCGTTGTCAATGGAATAGCATTTGGCATCCTGTTCTTTTTGGCCACCCCGATCGCTGCCATCATTCTCCTGAAGGTCCTGACGGGGCGGCGGCGGGCAAAATTCGAAGACCAACTCGGCGATACCTTGCAAATGCTTGCCGGTGGCCTCCGGGCCGGCCACAGTCTTCTCCGTTCGGTGGATGCCGTCGCCAAGGAAACCGAGGCACCCACGTCCGAAGAACTTGCAAGAATCGTCAATGAAACCAGGCTTGGCCGCGAACTCAGAGACTCCATCCAGGATGCCGCACATCGCCTTCGCAGCGAGGACTTCGACTGGACGGGTCAAGCGATTGAAATCCACCGCGAAGTGGGTGGGGATTTGGCAGAAGTCCTGGACCATGTGGGCGAGACCATTCGGGAACGATCCCAAATCAAGGGTCAAGTGAAGTCCCTGAGTGCGGAGGGTCGACTGTCGGCCTACATCCTCACGGGCCTGCCTATAGCGGTGTTTCTTTGGCTGAGTGTTGCAAATCCCAGCTACGTAGGAACTCTATACACAACCTTCTTGGGCTGGGTCATGCTGGTGGTCGGGACATTGCTACTCATGACCGGCGCTTTCTGGCTCAGTCGAGTTATAAAGATCAAGTTCTAGGGGAGATCATGACGGCAATGGCATGGGTGATCGTGACAATCATTATCGTTCCCATCACATACATTGTGTGGTCCGTAGTATCCGTGGATCGGAGGGGATACGCAGCTGTTCGTTCCAATTTGAATCGAGGCCGGAACCTCATTGGTAACACCGGGGCCGGGGCGCTTACAACGAACGAAGCAAAGCAATCCGCGCCCCTGGGGGTTCGCGTTACGCCCAAAGGCTACGCTGCGTGGCTCGACAAACTCCTGGCGAAAGCCGGCCGGCCGGCCCGCTTTCAGCTTGACCGCCTCCTCATGGCCAAACCAGCCCTGTCACTCATTGTCGCGGTCCTGGCGATCCTGGTCCTGCTGAAGTCGCCCAGCGGAAGCGGCGTGCTCGTGGCAATTGTCCTCACAGCGCTGGCATATTTCGTGCCGGACATCTTGATCCACGGGCGCGGCGCCGAGCGGCAAAAGGCCATCGAATTTGAACTTCCAAACACCTTGGATCAAATGCTGATCTCCGTCGAAGCCGGGCTCGGCTTCGAAACGGCTATGGCCAGGGCCGGTCAAAATGGCAAAGGACCACTTGCGGCAGAGCTAGCCCGGACGCTTCAGGACATGCAAGTGGGACGAACCCGCAAGGACGCCTACCTCTCCATGGCCGAACGCGCCGATGTGCCGGATCTTCGGAGTTTCGTCGCGGCAATCGTCCAGGCCGACATCTACGGCATTGCAATTGCCAATGTGCTCCGGTCCCAAGCCAAGCAAATGCGAATCAAACGCCGGCAGCGTGCGGAAGAAAAGGCCATGAAGCTGCCCGTGAAGGTCCTATTCCCGCTGATGTTTTGCATCCTTCCGGCGCTCTTCATCGTGATCATCGGGCCGGCAATTATCAGAGTAATGGACAGCATGGCTGGAGCGTACTAGCTCTCCAAGACCACAAAATCATTGGAAGTCTTCGGGTCCCCACAACACATTTTGAAGGAGCAACTAATGTCTAGACCCCGGGCAGGAAGGGCAGCGAAACGGAATGTTCGTCAGCGAGGTGCGGCGGCGGTTGAATTTGCCCTCGTCCTCCCCTTACTCCTCTCCATGCTCCTTGGCGTCATCGACTTCGGCACGGCTCTTGGGCAAAGCATCAGCCTCCAGGGTGCGGCGCGGGAAAGCGCACGGCAGGGTGTGACTCAAGGCGACGTCATTGCCTCCGCGAACTTGGCGAAGGGAATGATGGATAACACCAAACTCCAGGTGAAGTTCGTCGTGGATACGTCTGGGGGTACGCCCGGGGTGATGGTTGTGTGCTTGCGCTACCCCCAATCGTCCATGTCGGGCTTCTACTCGTGGGTACTCAATGGCTTCTTCGAGGCCAAAGCGGTCATGAAAATGGAAGGCGCAGCGGCTGTGACCTCAGGTTCACAGGGTTGGAGCGGAGGATCATGCACTCTCTAAAGGATAGAAACGGAAATACCGAAGCCGGTGTCGGTGAGAGCGGGAAACCGGTACGTCTGAGAATTGCTCACGGCGCTCGGCGTCCGGACCCGACGAGCCGGGAGCGAGGCGCGTCGATTCTCATGTTTGCGCTGCTGGTTCCCGTTCTCTTTGGCTCGGTAGCGTTGGCCATCGATTTCGGCCACTTGCTTTTCGAACGCCAGCACCTCAGTAATGCCTTGGATGCCGCCGCCTTAGCGGGTGTGACCTCCCTCCCGAACGATCCCGCCACGGCACAGAGTGCCGCGCTCTCGTACGCCAACTCGAACGATCCCGGCACCGTCCCCACCGTCAAATTCTGGTGTGTGGTCGGCTCCACGGGAGCCACCAAGACTGTGGCCAGCGGACAGGTACCCAGTGTCTGCGACCCGGGAACGGTCGCCGGCGCCAAGTGCAACGAGACGATCTGCGCAATCCCCTGCGTAGCGGGAAGCGGCCACACCTGCAACTCGATAACTGTGACCGCCTCTACGGATGTCCCCTTTGCGTTCGCACCGGTGATCGGCATAAACACCGGGAATACCGGATCTCTGTCCTCGAATGCATGCCGCGGATCCTGCGGCGCCCAGAGTCCCAACCCCATGAATGTTGCGATTGTCGCGGACCGGACAGGCAGCATGAGCGACGCTGATCTGTCCTCGCTTAAGTCAGGTATCCAGAGCACATTGCAGACCATGACAAACACCCAGCAATACGTGGCTCTGGGCACCATCGGGCGGAGCAGCTCCACCTCCGGTTGCATCACCAACCCCTCCGGCTCGCAAACAAGCGGCCCCTGGCTCCCGGTTCCCTTTTCCAACGACTACACGACCTCAGCCACACCACCGGCACTCAACAGCAGCAGCAATCTGGTCAAGGGTCTGCAGTGCTTGACCCACTCGGGCACAGGGACCAGCCTCGCATCGCCGATGAAGTCTGCAGCCAGATATCTGCTGGGCTTCGACACCAACAACCTGGCGACCCTCCCGACACGTTCAGGAACACCACGCAATGCGATTATCTTGGAGACCGATGGTCAGCCCAACGAACCTGACGTCGCCGGATCCACATCGGTAGCGACTCCCGGCGATATTGGAAGCTCCAACGGCGTCACAGCGTGCAACAATCTCTTAGCCGTGGCGGCTGATGCCAAGGCGCGTGGAATCTTGATCGTCACTGTCGGGTATAACCTCAGCACGGAACGATGCGGGGGTAGCGGAGCGTATGTGCGCGATGTCCTCGCCGCTGCGGCATCGCCGGACTCGCATGGTAATCCGAGCACAGCAAATAGCTGCACCACAGCCGCCGACATCTCCGCCGAGAATTCTGATGGCGACTACTTCTTCTGCGCAGGGAGCGGAACGGCGCTTGGCCCGATCTTTGTCTCGGCGATCAATGCGATCAGCGGTAACTCCCACCTGATCCAAATCCCGAGCTGAACGCTCGTCCAAGCGACAGGCTCTCAGTTCCCCCAAAGACCGGTCCTCCTCGACACCCAGAGTCGAGGAGGACCCCTTCGGACCACCGCGCCGCCTACTCCCGCCGCGCCCGCGTCAACTCGGCCCGCGCAAACAGTTCGTCGTCGGAAGGATAGGCCACTTCCTCGAGCACCAAGGGGTGCGGAGCAGCCAACACGGACTTGGCATCCCTCACACCAGCGAGCAGTCGCTCATGCAGCCACTCCGGACTTTCCAAGCCCTCCCCCACACGCAATGCGGATCCCACCAAGGCACGCACCATGTTGTGGCAAAAGGCATCTGCTTGGACGTTGGCCACCAGCACACCGTCGCTGCCGCGCACGAACTCAAACCGCTGCAGCTCGCGGATGGTGGTGGCTCCCTCACGGGGCTTGCAGTACGCGCGGAAATCCTGAAGCCCAAGCAGCGCCACTGCTCCCTGGTTCATCGCTCCCTCGTCCAGGGCGGCCTTGTGCCAAAGCGTCAGCCTGCGCAGGACGGGGTCCCAGCGTTCCGGGCCGTCGGCGATCCGGTAACTGTAGCGGCGCCACAACGCTGAGAAGCGAGCATCGAAACCGTCAGGCGCCAATCCGACGTCGTGCACTTCAATGGCCCCGGTTTCATCCTGCAGGACCCGGCTCAAGGCTCCCCTAAGCCTCCGCAACAGCGCGGCGGCGGGGTCGATCTCGTGGCCCCTCGGCAGCACGCCCCACTCCGCCTCGGACAGGTCAATGTGCGCCACTTGTCCGCGGGCGTGGACACCGGCATCGGTCCGTCCCGCCACGGTGACCCGTACGGGGCGCCGCACGATCAGTGCCAATGCCTCTTCCAACGATCCCTGCACGGTCCGGAGACCGGGCTGAAGCGCCCACCCGCTGAAGGGGCCGCCGTCGTACGAAAGATCCATCCGGACACGCAAAAACCCGCCGCCCCCCAAAACGGGGGCAGCGGGTTTTCGTTCGTTCATAGACTTAAGTCTACTGTGAAGAATTCAGTGAATTACTTCTTTTCCTCAGCGGCCGGAGCCTCTTCGGTTTCAGCAGCTTCAGCTTCGGGAGCCTCGGCTTCGGTCTCTGCGGCTTCAGTCTCAACGACCTCTTCCTCGACAACCGGAGCGGTCTCTTCGGCGGCCGGAGCAGCCTTCTCGGCGTCCCTCTTGGCAGCAGCAGTTGCCTCGGCAATTACAGCCTGCTTCGGGGAAACCGGCTCAAGAACCAGTTCGATGACAGCCATGGGAGCGTTGTCGCCCTTGCGGTTGCCGATCTTGGTGATGCGGGTGTAGCCACCATCGCGGTTGGCGACGGCGCCTGCGATGTCGGTGAACAGCTCGTGGACAACGCCCTTGTCGCTGATCAGGCCGAGCACGCGACGGCGGGAGGACAGGTCGCCGCGCTTGGCGAAGGTCACGAGGCGCTCTGCGTACGGCTTCAGGCGCTTGGCCTTGGTGACCGTCGTGGTGATGCGCTTGTGCTCGAACAAGGCTGCTGCCAGGTTCGCGAGCATCAGGCGCTCGTGAGCCGGACCGCCTCCGAGGCGCGGACCCTTAGTGGGGGTAGGCATAGTAATTTCTCCTGTAATGAAGGCCGTCCGGGTCCGAACGTGGACTCGGTGGCCAAGATCTGCTTGTTAGAGCTCGTCGTCGCTGAACGCGGCGTCGTCCTCTTCGATGGCTGCGGCGCGGGCTGCAAGATCGAAACCGGGAGGCGAGTCCTTGAGGGACAGACCCAGTTCAACCAGCTTTGCCTTGACCTCATCGATGGACTTCGCACCGAAGTTACGGATGTCCATCAGGTCAGCCTCGGAGCGGGCAACGAGTTCACCCACGGTGTGGATGCCCTCACGCTTGAGGCAGTTGTAGGAACGGACGGTGAGGTCCAGATCCTCGATCGGCAGTGCCATGTCAGCTGCCAAGGCAGCATCCGTCGGCGACGGGCCAATCTCGATACCTTCAGCTGCGGTGTTCAGCTCACGTGCAAGACCGAACAGTTCCACCAGGGTGGTGCCTGCCGAGGCAACGGCGTCGCGCGGGGCGATAGCCTGCTTGGTCTCGACGTCGACAATCAGCTTGTCGAAGTCAGTGCGCTGCTCAACACGGGTAGCTTCCACGCGGAAGGTAACCTTCAAGACCGGCGAGTAGATCGAGTCGACCGGAATACGGCCGATCTCGGAGTCGCCGGACTTGTTCTGAGCTGCCGAAACGTAGCCGCGGCCGCGTTCGATGGTCAGTTCGAGTTCGAACTTGCCCTTCGAGTTCAGCGTGGCAATGTGCAGATCCGGGTTGTGGAATTCGACGCCGGCCGGCGGAGCGATGTCCGCGGCCGTGACGACTCCGGGGCCCTGCTTGCGCAGGTATGCAACAACCGGCTCATCGTGCTCGGAGGACACGGAGAGGTTCTTGATGTTCAGGATGATCTCAGTGACATCTTCCTTGACACCCGGAACCGTCGTGAACTCGTGCAGCACGCCATCGATCCGGATGCTGGTTACAGCAGCACCGGGGATGGAAGAGAGCAGGGTACGGCGGAGGGAGTTTCCGAGGGTGTAACCGAAGCCCGGTTCCAGCGGTTCAATGATGAAACGCGAGCGGTTCTCGGAGACTACTTCTTCAGACAGAGTGGGGCGCTGTGCAATAAGCACTTAGGTTTCCTTTCGGCGAGCATCCGCTATATGACGCAACACAGGTGGTGGAAATCGGCTTGGTTCCGGCTTTGCCGGCCGGGCGCCACGGAGCAGTCAAGCTGTTCCGTGGCGGACCCGGCCGGCAAGGCCAAGAATCCAATTAGACGCGGCGGCGCTTCGGCGGGCGGCAACCGTTGTGGGCGCTGGGGGTGACGTCCTGGATGGAGCCAACCTCGAGGCCAGCGGCCTGCAGCGAACGGATTGCGGTCTCGCGTCCGGATCCCGGTCCCTTGACGAACACGTCAACCTTGCGCAGGCCGTGCTCCTGGGCGCGTTTTGCAGCAGCCTCGGCAGCCATCTGGGCGGCGAACGGGGTGGACTTACGGGAGCCCTTGAATCCAACCTCACCGGCGGAAGCCCAGGAGATTACAGCACCATTCGGGTCCGTGATGGACACGATGGTGTTGTTAAAGGTGCTCTTGATGTGCGCCTGGCCAAGCGCGATATTCTTCTTGTCCTTCTTACGCGGCTTGCGAACCGCGCCACGAGTCTTCGGGGGCATTATTTCTCCTACAGAAAGTTATCGGGGGAAAGTCAGCTGCTATTTCTAGCGGCCGGCTTTCTTCTTGCCGGCGACGGTACGCTTCGGGCCCTTGCGGGTACGAGCGTTGGTCTTCGTACGCTGACCGCGTACGGGCAGGCCCTTGCGGTGACGCAGGCCTTCGTAGCTGCCGATTTCAACCTTGCGGCGGATATCTGCTGCTACTTCGCGGCGAAGGTCACCCTCAACCTTGTAGTTGCCTTCAATGTAGTCACGCAGCTGGACCAGCTCGGCGTCAGTCAGGTCCTTGACCCGAACGTCAGCGCTGATGCCGGTGGCAGCCAGGGTTTCGTGTGCACGGGTCTTGCCCACGCCGTAGATGTAAGTAAGCGCAATTTCCAACCGCTTTTCGCGGGGAATGTCCACGCCAGCGAGACGAGCCATAGTGGCAGTACTCCTTGAATAAACCGGAGGTCGTAGGCAGTACACCCGCACTTTCAGTGCGGCCCCAGCCTCCGACCGGGGGTTAGCTGCCAGGCTCTAATACGTCCCGATTCAGCTTGTGCTGCCTTTATTTACTTGCGTGGGTTAGCAACCCAGGTTGCCCTCGCGGGCGCTAGTTCCCCTGCGGGGAATTAGCCCTGGCGCTGCTTGTGGCGCGGGTTCTCGCAGATCACCATGACCCGGCCATTACGGCGGATCACTTTGCACTTGTCGCAGATCTGCTTAACGCTCGGCTTGACCTTCATGGCGTTCCTTTGCGTGTTGCAGTTGGTCGGCTGTTGCGGCAACTACCCCGGTTTCCCGAGGCTGCCGCCCAGCAATTACTTGTAGCGGTAGACGATGCGACCACGTGTGAGGTCGTAAGGGCTTAGCTCCACCACTACGCGGTCCTCAGGGAGAATCCTGATGTAGTGCTGTCGCATCTTCCCCGAGATATGTGCAAGAACGATGTGCTTGTTGGTGAGCTCAACGCGAAACATCGCGTTGGGCAGCGCCTCAGTCACAACGCCCTCGATCTCAATGACCCCGTCCTTCTTGGCCATATCCTCCGCTAACTGTTGTTTGCCGCAGCCCTCCGGTTAGGCACCGGAAAATCTGCGGACGTTTTTTGTTTGTTTGGCCGTCCGGCTCTTGCCACTCCACGAAGCAGGACTCGCGACCTGTTAAATGGGCGTGGCTGTGGAGACAACCAACAAACAACTCTACGCCAAAATGGCACGAAAGTTAAATCCGCCCATGCTAGCGCAGACACCGGCACGGTGTCACCCTTCCGTGGACCGAGGAGCCCCCTTGGATCCCGCTAAACCTCGCCGTAGGCAGTGAAGGTGCCTGCCGCCGTCGTGATGGATTCCGCAGCCGCGACACCGTCAAGGACAGCCAGGCGGACGGCGTCCGCCGCCGCGCTTTGCAGGGTAATGAGCGAAACCTGCCTTGCTTGTTCCGAACTGCGGTCAAGCCCGACGGCGCCGGTCGCCAGCGCGAACACGGTGTCGCCGTCGGCGAGTGTATGGGATGGACTCAGCGCCCGGGCAAGGCCGGCGTGTGCCGCACTCGCGGTGCGCTTGCATTCGGCGGGGTCGAGGACCGCGTTGGTGGCGACGACGACGAGCGTGGTGTTCAGCGCCGGGGGCCCCGCCGGTTCTGAACTGCCGGATTCGATCCGCGGGGACGATGTGCCGAAAGGCATCCCCAACGCGTTGACCACCGCGAGCGCGCCCACCACCACGCCGCTATCCAAGGTGATCGACGAGGTGCCGACTCCCCCCTTGAAGGCGCCGCGGCCAATCACTGCACCGGTACCGGCGCCGATGTTTCCGCGTCCGACGTCGGCGTGCTCGCTTGAGGCCGCAGCCGCAACGGCCGCTTCGTATCCCATGGCTTCGTCGGGGCGGGCGGCGAAGTCACCGCCGCGGCCCAAGTCGAAGATCGCGGCGGCCGGAACGATCGGCACCACTCCCCCGGGCACGGCGAACCCGCGCCCTTGCTCTTCGCACCATCGCTGGGCGCCGTGGGCCGTGACCAAACCAAAGGCACTCCCGCCGGCGAGCACTACCGCGTCGACTGTGGGCACGAGGGTGGTGGGGTCGAGGGCGTCGGTCTCGTGCGTGCCGGGGCCGCCGCCTCGCACGTCTACCGATCCCACGGTCCCTCGCGGCGGAAGGACAACGGTCACCCCACTCAGCCAGCCATCGCCGATCCGCTGGACATGTCCCACCCGGATTCCTGGCACATCAGTGATCTTCGAAGTCATGTGCCTATTCTGCTCCCCGCCACCCAACTGACTGACAGTTGTTGTCGTTATCAGCCGCGATAACGACAACAACTGCGAGCTACTTGGGCATGCTCAGGATTTCCTGAGCACGCCGGGCCTCCTTCCGAACACAAACGGTAGTCGTGCCTCGAATGTAAACACGGCCCCATCCGCCACGGAACATCGGGTGAACAAGCGCAAAAGGCTTGTCCAACAATCCCGCGAACAGCCCTTTTTTTGACTTGACAGGTGCTCCCGTGTGGTGAGGTAAAACTAGCCGCCCCCTTGACCCAACAGTTCGGGTCCGGCGCGCCCCGATATCTGCGAACCGTTAGAGACCTCCCATGACAAGACAACTGACAGGTAGCCCCGCGCACACCGCGCAGGCTGTCCCGGCCCCTCAGCGCCGGGGACGCTGGTCCGGCCGAACCCGACGCGACTTCTTTGTGTTCCTGGCGCTGGCCTTGCCGAACTTGGCGCTGATCGCGGTGTTCACGTATCTGCCGTTGATCAACAACATGTATTACTCGACCCTTGACTGGACCTTGGGCTCCACCTCGGCCACCGTTGTGGGCTTCGACAACTACGTCAACTTCTTCACGAGCTCCGACGCCCCGCAAGTGCTTGGCACCACCCTCATCTTCACCGCGGTCACCGTGGGCGGTTCCATGGTGCTGGGCCTCTTGGTGGCCCTGGCCCTGAACGCGAAGGTCCGCGGCACTACCTTTGCGCGTTCCGCCGTCTTCGCCCCCTATGTCCTCAGCGGCGTAGGAGTCGGCCTCGTGTGGCTGTTCATCTTCGACCCCGGATACGGCGTGCTGTCCTGGCTGCTTCGCGGCATTGGCCAGCAAAGTCCCCAGTGGATCAACGATCCGCAGCTCTCCCTCGTGATGGTCATCATCGTCTACGTCTGGAAGAACCTGGGCTACTGCGCCGTCGTGTACCTCGCCGGACTCCAGTCGCTCCCGAAGGACGTCATGGAGGCAGCCTCCCTGGACGGCGCCAACGGCTTCCGCCGCTTCATGAGCATCTCCGTTCCGCTGCTCTCCCCCACCACGTTCTTCCTGTTGATCACCACGATGATCAGCTCGCTGCAGGCCTTTGACCTGATCCGCATCATGACGCCGCTCGGCAACGGCACCAGCACGCTGATCTACGAGGCCTATCTGCAGGCCTTCGGAGCCTACAACCGTGCCGGCTACTCGGCCGCCATCTCGGTAGTCCTCTTCGCCATCCTGCTCATCATCACCGTGCTCCAGTTGCGGTTCGTCGAACGGAAGGTGCACTACTCATGAGCACGCTCTCTCCCGTCAGCCCCAACCCCGCGACCGGCGTCGGGACCCTGAAAGCTCCCGACGGCGGTCCGGAGCTCCCAGCGCGGCGCGACAAGCCGTTCTCGCGCGCAAACCTCGTCCAGACACTGGCTGGAGGCTACATCCCGCTGATCGTGGCCACGCTGGTGGTTGTCCTGCCGTTGTTGTGGATGTTGCTGAGTTCCTTCAAGCAGCCCGGCGAGATCGTCACCACCGATCTCAAGATCCTGCCGCAGGGCCTGAACCTGGAGAACTACCACACGGCCATGACCACAGTGCCGTTCGCCCGGTTCTTCCTGAACAGCCTGATCGTCACCGTGGTAGGTTCCACGGTCAAGGTGATCCTCGCCATCCTGACGGCGTACGCCCTGGTCTTTGTCCGTTTCCCGTTCAAGAACGTCATATTCGTCGTGATCCTCGTGGCCCTGATGGTGCCGCCGCAGGTGTCGATCCTCCCCAACTACATCCTGATCGCGGGAATCGGCGGGAAGAACACCCTGTGGGGAATCATTCTTCCGGGACTCGGCACCGCCTTCGGAACCTTCCTGCTACGCCAGCATTTCAAGACGCTTCCGGGGTCCATCCTCGAAGCCGCGGAAATCGACGGCGCGGGCCACTGGCGCAGGCTGTGGCAAGTAGTGGCGCCCGTGTCGCTTCCCTCCATCGCCACCGTCGCCCTCGTCACCGTGGTCAGCGAATGGAACGACTACATCTGGCCCCTGATCATCACGGACCGGCCGGAAACCATGACCCTCCCGGTCGGCTTGACCCTGCTTCAGAACTCTGAAGGAAACGGCGCCGGCTGGGGGATCCTCATGGCCGGAGCAGTCCTGGTGATCATCCCCATCCTCCTGGTCTTCGCAGCGTTGCAACGCTACATCGTTGCCGGGCTCACCCAGGGCAGCGTCACTGGCTAGTAACACCGCACCTTCCACACAACCCCATCACCACCTTTGCATCCTTGAGAGGACCAACCATGGCAATGAATCTTGATCGTAGAAACTTCCTGGGGCTCGCCGGACTTGGAGTCGGCGCCGCCGCCCTGGCAGCATGCGGCGGTCCGTCGACCAGCGGCAGCGCAGCGAGCAGCAGCCCTTCGGACATCGACTTCACCGGCGTCAAGCCGGCCGGCTCGTTCGACTTTTGGACCAGCCACCCCGGACAGTCCCAGGCTGTCGAGCAATCCATCATCGACAAGTTCCAGGCGAAGTTCCCGGACATCAAGGTGAACCTCGTGACGGCAGGCGCCAACTACGAGGAGATCGCGCAGAAGTTCCAGACCTCGCAGGCCGCGAAGTCGGCCCTCCCCGGCCTCGTCGTGCTCTCCGACGTCTGGTGGTTCCGCTACTACACCAACGGCAACATCATTCCGTTGGACGGGCTCATCAAGCAGCTGGACGTCAAAATCGACGACTTCCAGAAGTCCCTCGTAGCGGACTACCAATACGCCAACAAGCAGTGGGCGCTTCCCTACGGCCGCTCCACCCCGCTCTTCTACTACAACAAGGACCACTTCAAGGCCGCCGGCCTTCCGGACCGGGCACCCAAGACCTGGCAGGAGTTCGCCGAGTGGGCCCCTAAGCTCCAGGCCAGCTCGGGCGCGAAGTACGCCTACATCTACCCGGCCCTTGCCGGATACGCCGGCTGGACCCTGCAGAACAACCTGTGGGGCTGGGGCGGCAGCTGGTCCAACGGCTGGACCTTCAACTGCGATTCCACCGAGTCCGTCACGGCCCTGCAGTGGGCCCAGGACTCCATCTACAAGGACAAGTGGGCCGGCGTCTCCTCCAAGAACGCCGCGGACGACTTCTCCGCAGGCATCACGTCCACCACGATCTCCTCCACCGGGGACCTGCTGGGCGTGCTGAAGTCCGCCAAGTTCAACGTCGGCGTCGGCTTCCTGCCGGGCGGCCCCAAGGCCGAGACCAACGTCTGCCCCACCGGCGGCGCCGGACTCGGGATTCCCAGCGGTGTGAGCAAGGAAGTCCAGCTCGCGGCTGCCACCTTCCTGAAATTCATGACCGAGCCGGAGAACACCGCTGCATTCTCGGCTGCGACCGGCTACATGCCCACGCGCGTCTCCGCGGACATGACGGCAGTCCTCGCCAAGACTCCCCAGATCAAGACGGCCATGGACCAGCTCGCCGTGACCAAGGTGCAGGACAACGCCCGCGTGTTCCTGCCTGGTGCCGATCAGGAGATGGCCAAGGCGGCCGCGAAGATCCTCACCCAGCAGGGCGACGTGAAGGCCACCATGACGGACCTCAAGACAACCCTCGATGGCATTTACACCAAGGACGTGAAGCCCAAGCTCAAGAGCTAGGTAAGCTTCCTGATACGCAGAATCCCTGGCGACACCCGAATTCGGGAGTCGCCAGGGATTTTCTGTTTCGGTTCCCGGCTTGGGCGTCAGGGAATCGGAACGGGCACGACGCCGAGCGGCGCCAGCTGCTCTGCACCGCCGTCGGGCGCGGAAAGCACCCAGATGCCCTTTTCGTGGACGGCAACCGAGTGCTCCCACTGGCACGAACGCTTGCCGTCAGTGGTCACCACGGTCCAGTCGTCGTCGAGGGTTGCTGTTTCAATGCTGCCGCGGACGAGCATTGGTTCGATCGCAAGGCACAGTCCCGGCCTGATCTTCGGGCCGCGGTGCGTGGTGCGGTAGTTCAACACATCCGGGGCCATATGCATCTCGGAGCCGATGCCGTGGCCGACGTAGTCCTCCAGGATGCCGAGCGGTTTCCCCGGTACGGAGGAGACGTAGTCATCCACGGCGTTGCCGATGTCGCCCACGAACTTGCCCTTCGACAAAGCAGCGATTCCACGCCACATGGCGGCCTGGGTGACATCCGAGAGCCGCTGGTCTTCAGGATCCGCCGTCCCGACTATCACGGTGCGTGCGGAGTCGGAGTGCCAACCGTCAACGATCGCTCCGCCATCAATCGAAATGATGTCCCCGTCCTGGAGGACCCGGTCGCCGGGGATGCCGTGGACCACTTCCTCGTTGACGGATGCGCAGATGGTGGCCGGGAAGCCGTGGTACCCGAGGAAGTTCGACTTCGCTCCAGCGTCGATGAGGACCGCGGCGAACACTGCGTCGATCTCACGCGTGGTAACGCCGGGTTTCGCAGCGTCAACGGCTGCGTCGAGCGCTCTGCTGAGGACCAATCCGGCCTCCTGCATCTTGCGCATTTGCTCATTGGTCTTGTATTCGATGCGGGGCTGGCCGAACGCCATGGTCTCCTCTTGTCGTGTGCTGCTTGTGGTGGGCTGCGGAACCAGATCACCCTCGGATCTCTTATTTTCCCGCACCAGCGGTAGTGCCCGAAACCGGAGCCGCGAACGCCCGGAAACGGTCCCGGGTCCCGCACCCCCGGAAGGGGGAACAGAAAAGGGCGTGTCCAGCGTGGGGAGCGGTTCACTCCAGCGCGGGACACACCCTTTTCGACAGTCGTGCGGCGACTAGACTGCCTTGGCCGCCTCGATGGCCAACAGGACGCGATCCGTGACCTCGTCGATGCCGCCAATGCCATCGACCTGGGTCAGGATGCCGCGTTCGGCATACTTGGCCACGACGGCCTCGGTCTGCTCGTGGTAGAGGTCCAGGCGGTGGCGGATGACACCTTCGTTGTCATCCGAGCGCCCGGTCTCCTTGGCGCGGCCCAGCAGGCGTGAAACAAGTTCCTCGTCGTCGGCCGTCAGCTGAAGCACGACGTCGAGCTTCTCTTCCGTGTCGGCGAGGATCTGGTCCAGGTATTCCACCTGGGCGGTGGTGCGCGGGTATCCGTCAAGCAGGAAGCCGTTCTCGACGTCGCTCTCGCTCAGGCGGTCACGGACCATCTTGTTGGTCACGCTGTCCGGAACGAAGTCGCCGGCGTCCATGTACTTCTTGGCTTCGATACCCAGCGGGGTTTCGCCCTTGACGTTTGCCCGGAAGATGTCGCCCGTGGAAATGGGGACTACGCCCAAGCGCCCGGAAATCCGCTCAGCCTGGGTTCCCTTGCCCGAACCCGGGGGTCCAATGATCAGCATTCTCGTCATCGCAAAAGCCCTTCGTAGTGACGTTGTTGTAGCTGCGCATCAATCTGCTTGACGGTTTCCAGGCCCACACCCACCATGATCAGAATTGACGTGCCACCGAACGGGAAGTTCTGGTTGGCGCCGATCAGGACGAGTGCGACCAGCGGAATCAACGCCACGAAGCCCAGGTAAAAGGCGCCGGGGAGGGTGATCCTGGAAAGCACGTACTGCAGGTAGTCCGCGGTCGGTTTACCCGCCCGGATGCCCGGAATGAACCCGCCGTACTTCTTCATGTTGTCCGAGACCTCTTCAGGGTTGAAGGTGATCGCGACGTAGAAGTAGGTGAAGAACACAATCATGACGAAGTACAACGCCATGTAGATGGGGTGGTCGCCCTTGGTGAGGTTGTTGTTGATCCACTCAACCCACGGGGCGATCGACTCTCCGGCCTTCGGCTGGTTGAACTGCGCAATCAGCCCGGGCAGGTAGAGCATGGAGGAAGCAAAGATGACGGGCACGACGCCGGCCATGTTCACCTTGATGGGGATGTAGGTGCTGGTGCCGCCCACGGTGCGCCGGCCGATCATACGCTTGGCGTATTGGACCGGAATGCGCCGCTGGGACTGCTCCACGAAGACTACGAGTGCGACCGTCACGAGGCCGATCGCCAACACGGTGAAGAAGGTGCCCGGTCCCTTGGAGTTCCAGATGGCACCAAGCGAGGTCGGGAAGCCGGCTGCGATGGAGGTGAAGATGAGCAACGACATGCCGTTGCCCACGCCCTTCTCGGTAACGAGTTCGCCCATCCACATGATGAGGCCTGTACCGGCCGTCAAGGTGATGACGACAAGAATCGTGGCGATGATGCTCGTGTCGGGGATGATCGGCAGCTGGCAGTTGGGCAGCAGCTGCCCGGAGCGTGCCAGGGACACCAATGTGGTGGCGTTCAGCAGGCCCAGCGCAATGGTCAGATAACGCGTGTACTGCGTCAGCTTCGACTGGCCCGAGGCGCCTTCGTCATACAGCTCCTGGAACCGCGGAATGACCACGCGGAGCAGCTGCACGATGATGCTGGCCGTGATGTACGGCATGATCCCCAGGGCAAAGATCGAAACCTGCAGCAGTGCACCACCGCTGAACAGGTTGACGAGCTGGTAGAGGCCGCCCTGGTCCTGATTGCTTGACAAACATTGCTGAACATTTTGGTAGCTCACACCAGGCGAGGGGATAAAAGCTCCCAAGCGGAAGATTGTGATGATTCCCAGCGTGAACAACAACTTGCGTCGCAGATCAGGCGTACGAAATGCCCGGCCGAATGCGCTTAGCAAGCGTCCTCCTGAGTTAAAAGTCCAAGGGTGTCGAAAGGGGTCATTGAAACCCAACACCCGAGTCTAACGGTTTGAGGCGCCATGCGAACAATCGAGGGGTGTGCGCCATATGAAAAAACTCCCGGCGCGAGGGGCCGAAGCCCTCCACACCGGGAGTCTTTTCACAGCGGGCGATAGCCCCAATGCCCTTTAGAGGGCAGTGGTGGTTCCGCCTGCTGCTGCGATCTTCTCAGCTGCGCTGGAGGAGAAAGCGTGGGCGGTGACGTCCACCTTGACGGTGATGTCGCCGGTGCCCAGCACCTTGACGGGCTGGTTCTTGCGAACGGCACCCTTCTCAACCAGGGACTCGACGGTGACAGCGCCACCTTCCGGGAACAGCTCGTTGAGCTTGTCCAGGTTTACAACCTGGAACTCGACCCGGAACGGGTTCTTGAAGCCGCGAAGCTTCGGCAGGCGCATGTGCAGCGGCAACTGGCCGCCGGCAAAGCCAGCCTTGACCTGGTAGCGGGCCTTCGTACCCTTGGTACCGCGACCGGCGGTCTTACCCTTGGAGCCTTCACCACGACCAACACGGGTCTTGGCAGTCTTGGCACCGGGGGCGGGACGCAGGTGGTGGACCTTCAGAGTGTTCTGCTTGTCGGCAGCCTCTGCGGCGGTTTTGTTCTCAGCCATTACTTCGCCTCCTCTACATTCACGAGGTGCGGAACCGTGTTGAGCATTCCAACGGTTACGGCATCAGCGGTACGGACAACGGTGTGTCCGATGCGCTTGAGGCCGAGGGACCGCAGGGTCTCACGCTGGTTCTGCTTGGCGCCGATGACGCCCTTGATCTGGGTGATCTCCAACTGAGCGTCGGAGGGAGTCAGGTTCTTAGCCATGACTAGACACCTGCCTTTTGGTTCAGGAGTGCGCGCACCAGAGCTGCAGGAGCAACCTCGTCCAGCGGCAGGCCACGGCGGGCTGCCACGGAAGCGGGCTCTTCCAGTCGCTTCAGGGCGTCAACAGTCGCGTGAACGATGTTGATGGCGTTCGAGGAACCGAGCGACTTGGAGAGAACGTCGTGGATACCGACGCATTCCAGTACCGCGCGGACCGGACCACCAGCGATAACACCGGTACCCGGGGAAGCCGGACGCAGCATGACAACGCCTGCTGCGGCCTCACCCTGCACGCGGTGCGGGATGGTGCTGCCAACGCGGGGAACGCGGAAGAAGGACTTCTTGGCCTCTTCAACGCCCTTTGCGATAGCTGCCGGAACTTCCTTGGCCTTGCCGTAGCCAACGCCAACCAGGCCGTTGCCGTCACCGACGACGACGAGGGCGGTGAAGCTGAAGCGACGACCACCCTTGACGACCTTGGCAACACGGTTGATGGTTACAACGCGCTCTACGAACTGGCTCTTCTCGGCCTCGCGACCGCCGTCGCGGCCACCACGGCCACCACGGTCGCCGCGGCCCTGGCCACGGTCACCACGCTCGCCACGACGGCCGCCGCGGCGGTCGTCGGTGGCAGCAGCAGTCTCAGTTGCCTCAGCAGCTGCAGCTTCAGTCACCTGAATGTCCTTATCGTTATTCTCAACGGTCACAGTGCCAACCCACCTTCACGTGCGCCGTCAGCGACGGCGGCGATCCGGCCGTGGTACTTGTTACCACCGCGGTCGAAGACAACAGCTTCGATGCCTGCAGCCTTGGCACGCCCGGCAACGAGCTCGCCGACGCGCTTGGCCTTGGCAGTCTTGTCGCCGTCGAATGCACGAAGGTCAGCTTCCAAAGTGGAAGCGTAAGCCACGGTTACACCCTTGCTGTCATCGACAACCTGGACGAAGATGTGGCGTGCGGAGCGGTTGACGACCAGACGAGGACGAGCAGCCGTACCGGTGATGCGCTTGCGGATACGAAGCTGGCGACGGCTGCGTGCAGCAGACTTGCTCTTGTTCGACCGCTTCTTGTTAATTGCGATGGCCATGGTTTACTTACCAGCCTTTCCGACCTTGCGGCGGATAACTTCGCCGGCGTAACGGACACCCTTGCCCTTGTAGGGGTCAGGCTTGCGCAGCTTGCGAATGTTGGCAGCAACCTCGCCGACCTGCTGCTTGGAGATACCAGCGACGGAGAGCTTGGTCGGCCCCTCCACCGTGAAGGTGATGCCCTCGGGAGCGGCGACATTCACCGGGTGGCTGAAGCCGAGAGCGAACTCAAGGTCAGAACCCTTGGCCTGAACGCGGTAACCGGTACCAACGATTTCAAGCTTCTTTTCGTAGCCCTTGGTGACGCCCTCGATCATGTTGGCGATCAGGGTGCGGGTCAGGCCGTGCAGGGAACGCGAAGTGCGCTCGTCGTTCGGGCGGGTGACAGTCAAGGTGCTTTCGTCCAGGGTGACCTCGATCGGGCTGGCTACAGTGTGGCTCAGCTCGCCTTTGGTGCCCTTGACATTGATGACAGAGCCATCAACCTTAACTTCAACGCCGGCAGGAACGGTGATGGGGAGACGTCCAATACGTGACATTATTCTCTTCCTTTCCCGTTACCAGACGTACGCGAGGACTTCGCCGCCCACGCCCTTCTTGCCGGCCTGCTTGTCAGTCAGGAGGCCGGAAGAGGTGGACAGGATTGCGATACCCAGGCCACCCAGCACGTGAGGCAGGTTGGTGGACTTCGCGTAAACGCGGAGACCAGGCTTGGAAATGCGGCGGACACCAGCAATCGAACGCTCGCGGTTCGGACCGAACTTGAGGTCGATGGTCAGCTTCTTGCCGACTTCGGCTTCCTCTTCCTTCCAGGCAGCAATGTAGCCTTCTGCCTTCAGGATGTCGGCAACGCGTGCCTTGAGCTTGCTGTACGGCATGCTCACAGTGTCGTGGTATGCCGAGTTGGCGTTGCGCAGACGCGTAAGCATGTCTGCGACAGGATCTGTCATAGTCATTGTGGGCTCTTGCCCTTCCTCGTAATGGTTTCCGCGTTGGCTACAAAGGAGCCGCGGCCGGACCTACTACGTAGTTATTAGTCTTCGGATTTAAACGGGAAGCCAAGTGCCTTGAGCAGCGCACGGCCTTCGTCATCGGTCTTTGCAGTGGTGACAACCGTGATGTCCATACCGCGAACGCGGTCGATGGAGTCCTGGTCGATTTCGTGGAACATAACCTGCTCGGTCAGACCGAAGGTGTAGTTGCCGTTGCCGTCGAACTGCTTGCCGTTGAGGCCGCGGAAGTCGCGGATACGGGGCAGGGCGAGGGTCACGAGGCGGTCCACGAATTCCCACATACGGTCCCCACGCAGAGTTGCGTGTGCACCGATGGGCATGCCTTCGCGCAGCTTGAACTGTGCGATGGACTTGCGGGCCTTGGTTACCTGCGGCTTCTGGCCGGTGATCAGGGTGAGGTCGCGGACAGCGCCGTCGATCAGCTTGGAGTCCTTGGCGGCATCTCCAACACCCATGTTCACAACAACCTTCACCAGGCGGGGAACCTGGTTCACGTTCTCGTACTTGAATTCCTCAACCAAGGTCTGCTTGATGGAATCGGCGTACTTCGTCTTCAGACGCGGAACGATCTTCGCTGGGGTCTCGAGAGTCTCAGTCATTAGATGTCCTTCCCGGAGGCCTTGGACACGCGGACACGGACGGTCTTGGAGACGCCGTCCTTGTCAACGGTCTCGAGACGGAAACCAACGCGGGTCGGCTTCTTGGTCGAGGGGTCAACAAGAGCAACGTTGGAGACGTGGATCGGGGCCTCTACGACCTCGATGCCACCGGTCTTGGTGCCGCGCTGCGACTGACCGACCTTGGCGTGCTTGGTGACTCGGTTGATGCCTTCTACCAGGACGCGGTTGGTCTCGGTGAACACGCGCAGAACCTTGCCCTGCTTGCCACGGTCGCCGCCACGTTCCTGCTTGGCGCCGGTGATGACCTGAACCAGGTCACCCTTCTTGATCTTTGCACCCATGGGTTACAGCACCTCCGGAGCCAGCGAAACGATCTTCATGAACTTCTTGTCACGGAGTTCACGACCAACCGGGCCGAAGATACGGGTACCGCGGGGGTCGCCGTCGTTCTTCAGAATCACAGCTGCGTTCTCGTCAAACTTGATGTAGGAACCATCCGCACGGCGGCGTTCCTTCTTGGTACGAACGAT
Source organism: Arthrobacter sp. KNU-44 (assembly GCF_051843155.1). Lineage (NCBI taxonomy): Bacteria > Bacillati > Actinomycetota > Actinomycetes > Micrococcales > Micrococcaceae > Arthrobacter > Arthrobacter sp. KNU-44. The sequence continues at coordinate 3,292,131 of NZ_JBPXNG010000002.1, read as the reverse complement.
GACAGCCTTGACGACGTCACCCTTCTTTACGTTGCCGCCCGGGATAGCGTCCTTGACGGTTGCGACAATGACGTCGCCAATGCCTGCGTAGCGACGGCCGGATCCACCGAGAACGCGAATGGTAAGGATTTCCTTAGCACCCGTGTTGTCGGCGACCTTCAGTCGCGACTCCTGCTGAATCAATTTTTACTCCTTGCGTCGCGCCGGTTCTCAGACCGAAATGGAGCATACGGAATGAGCCTTGCGGAACGGTTGATCGGGGTGTCTCTTGACCTGCCTGGATTTTGCCAGAGCAGGCCTAAACTCCCGTGCCGCCAGCATCAGCTTCCCTTGCGGAAATAACTGCGCGGGGCAGTATGCCGCGGCACGATTGTTTACGAGGTGGTTGTTGACGCACAAGTGGCGCCATACAAACTCAATATCCTAGCACGTTTTATGCTAAGGACCGAAACGCGGAAAGGCCCGCATTCCTTCCGGAATACGGGCCTTCCCACCAATCCATATCGCTGCCGGACAAAGTCCGGCGCGGGATTACTTAGCCTTTTCGAGGATCTCGACCAGGCGCCACCGCTTTGTAGCGGACAGCGGGCGGGTCTCAGAGATCAGAACGAGGTCGCCGATGCCGGCGGTGTTCTGCTCGTCGTGAGCCTTGATCTTCGAGGTGCGGCGAATGACCTTGCCGTACAGAGCGTGCTTCACGCGGTCTTCGACCTGAACAACGATGGTCTTTTCCATCTTGTCAGAGACAACGTAGCCGCGACGCGTCTTACGGTAACCGCGCTGTTCAGCGCTGGCTGCTGCTTCCGTCACAGTTTCCTTCTGTTCGCTCACTTGGCGTCCTCTCCAGCCTCGGCTTCGGCCTTTTCAGCCTTGGCTTCTGCCTTCTTGGACTTCTTTTCTTCCTTGGCTTCCACAACCGGTGCGGCAACCTCGGCACGAATGCCCAGCTCGCGCTCACGGAGAACGGTGTAGATGCGTGCGATGTCCTTCTTTACCGCGCGCAGACGACCGTGGTTCTCCAGCTGTCCGGTGGCGGACTGGAAACGCAGGTTGAACAGCTCTTCCTTGGACTTGCGGAGTTCTTCAACGAGACGCTCGTTGTCGAAACCGTCCAGCTGTGCGGGTGCGAGATCCTTCGACCCTACTGCCATTTCTATTCACCACCTTCGCGACGCACAATGCGTGCCTTCAACGGCAGCTTGTGGATTGCCAGGCGCAGTGCCTCGCGAGCTACCTCTTCATTGACACCGGCGAGCTCGAAGAGAACGCGGCCCGGCTTGACGTTTGCGACCCACCATTCCGGAGAACCCTTACCGGAACCCATGCGGGTTTCGGCCGGCTTCTTCGTCAGCGGGCGGTCCGGATAAATGTTGATCCAGACCTTGCCGCCACGCTTGATGTGGCGGGTCATCGCGATACGGGCAGACTCGATCTGACGGTTCGTGACGTAGGCCGGGCTCAGCGCCTGGATGCCGTACTCACCGAAAGTGACCTTGGTGCCGCCCGTTGCAGCGCCGGAACGACCCGGGTGGTGCTGCTTACGGTGCTTGACTCGACGTGGGATAAGCATTTAAGCCTGTCCTCCTTCTGCTGCGGGAGCAGCAGCTTCAGCTGCCGGAGCCTCTGCAGCAACAGGTGCTGCGTCAGCTGCCGGACGGTCGGTACGACGGCGGCGGTCACCACGGTCTGCGCCACCCGGGCGGCCCGGACGGTCGCTCGGACCGCGGCCGCGGGACGGAGCAGCAGCTGCCTGCTGAGCCAGTTCCTTGGCGGTGACGTCGCCCTTGTAGATCCAGACCTTCACACCGATGCGGCCGAAGGTGGTCTTGGCCTCGTAGAAGCCGTAGTCGATGTTCGCACGCAGGGTGTGCAGGGGCACACGGCCTTCGCGGTAGAACTCCGAGCGGGACATTTCTGCGCCACCCAGTCGACCGGAGCAAGCGATACGGATACCCTTGGCACCCGCACGCTGTGCGGACTGCATGGCCTTCTTCATCGCACGGCGGAAAGCCACGCGGGAAGTCAGCTGCTCAGCAACGCCCTGGGCAACAAGCTGTGCTTCCATCTCGGGGTTCTTGACCTCGAGGATGTTCAGCTGGACCTGCTTGCCGGTGAGCTTTTCGAGCTCGCCGCGAATGCGGTCTGCTTCTGCGCCGCGGCGGCCGATGACGATACCCGGACGAGCCGTGTGGATGTCCACGCGGACACGGTCACGGGTGCGCTCGATTTCGACCTTGGCGATACCAGCGCGCTCCATGCCCGTGGACATGAGCTGGCGGATGCGGATGTCTTCGCGAACGAAGTCCTTGTACCGCTGGCCAGCCTTGGTGCTGTCAGCAAACCAGTGCGATACGTGATCGGTGGTGATGCCGAGTCGGAACCCGTGCGGGTTAACTTTCTGTCCCACTTAGCGAGCCTCCTCTTTCTCCGGGGTAGCGACTACCACGGTGATGTGGCTCGTGCGCTTCTTGATCTGAAATGCGCGACCCTGAGCACGCGGCTGGAACCGCTTCATGGTCGGGCCTTCATCAACAAACGCTTCGCTGATGTAGAGGTCTCCCTCGTCAAAGGCAACGCCGTCGCGGTCCGCGAGGACCCGTGCGTTTGCCATTGCCGACTGAACTACCTTGAATACCGGCTCCGAAGCTGCCTGTTCGGCGAACTTCAGAATTGCCAGAGCCTCATTCGCTTGCTTACCACGAACAAGGTTGACGACGCGCCGGGCCTTCATAGGCGTTACGCGGATGTGACGCGCAATAGCCTTGGCTTCCATTGCTTTCCTTCTCTCGTCTTAGCCGTAGAGCCAGCGCCTTAGCGGCGCTTGCCCTTACGGTCGTCCTTGACATGGCCGCGGAATGTCCGCGTGGGAGCGAATTCGCCGAGCTTGTGCCCGACCATCGACTCAGTGACAAACACCGGAATGTGCTTGCGTCCGTCGTGAACGGCAATCGTGTGACCCAGCATGTCCGGGACGATCATCGAACGGCGGGACCAGGTCTTGATGACGTTCTTGGTGCCCTTTTCGTTTTCCCTGGCGACCTTCACAAAGAGGTGCTGGTCTACGAAAGGACCTTTTTTCAGGCTGCGTGGCATGTGTCCAGGCTCCTATCGCTTGTTCTTGCCAGTACGGCGGCGACGAACAATAAGCTTGTCGCTCTCTTTGTTGGGGCGGCGGGTGCGGCCTTCACGCTTACCGTTCGGGTTGACCGGGTGACGTCCACCGGAAGTCTTACCTTCACCACCACCGTGCGGGTGATCGACCGGGTTCATGGCGACACCACGGACGGTCGGGCGAACGCCCTTCCAGCGCATACGGCCGGCCTTACCCCAGTTGATGTTCGACTGCTCGGCGTTGCCGACCTCGCCGACGGTTGCGCGGCAGCGCACGTCAACGTTGCGGATTTCACCGGAGGGCAGACGCAGCTGGGCGAAACGGCCTTCCTTGGCGACGAGCTGAACCGAAGCACCTGCGGAACGGGCCATCTTAGCGCCGCCACCCGGACGCAGTTCAACTGCGTGGATGGTGGTACCAACCGGGATGTTGCGCAGCGGCAGGTTGTTGCCCGGCTTGATGTCAGCGTCGGGGCCAGCCTCGACGAAGTCACCCTGGGACAGCTTGTTCGGGGCGATGATGTAACGCTTGGTGCCATCAACGTAGTGCAGGAGGGCGATGCGAGCCGTGCGGTTCGGATCGTACTCGATTTCGGCAACGCGGGCGTTGACGCCGTCTTTGTCGTGGCGACGGAAGTCGATCAGACGGTACTGGCGCTTGTGGCCACCACCCTTGTGACGGGTAGTGATCTTACCGGTGTTGTTACGGCCGCCAGTCTTGTGCAGCGGACGCAGCAACGACTTTTCCGGAGTCGATCGCGTGATTTCGGAGAAGTCGGCTACGCTCGAGCCGCGACGGCCCGGGGTAGTCGGCTTGTATTTACGGATTCCCATAATTCATTTCCTCGTTAAAGTGGTCTCCGCTACGCGAGCGGACCGCCGAAGATGTCGATTGTGCCTTCTTTGAGGGTCACAATTGCACGCTTGGTGCTCTTGCGCTGTCCCCAGCCGAATTTGGTGCGCTTGCGCTTACCGGCACGGTTGATGGTGTTGATCGATTCGACCTTGACGGAGAAAATCTTCTCCACGGCCAGCTTGATCTCGGTCTTGTTCGAGCGGGGGTCCACCAGGAAGGTGTACTTGCCCTCATCGATCAGGCCGTAGCTCTTTTCCGAAACGACGGGTGCAATGACGACGTCGCGCGGGTCTTTGATGGTGGCTGCACTCACTTGGCATCCTCCTCGTTCTTTGCCTTGTCAGCGATGAAAGCCTCGAACGCAGCCTTGGTGAAGACAACGTCGTCGGAAACCAGCACGTCGTAGGTGTTCAGCTGGTCTGCGTACAGAACGTGAACATCCGTGAGGTTGCGCACGGAAAGTGCAGCAACATCGTTGGCGCGCTCGATAACAACGAGCAGGTTCCGGCGCTCGGAAACTGCACGCAACGCGGCCAGTGCTTCCTTGGAGGACGGCTTGGGGCCGGCGACCAGTTCAGCAAGGACGTGGATGCGGCCGTTACGGGCGCGGTCGGACAGGGCGCCACGCAGTGCGGCAGCCTTCATCTTCTTGGGGGTCCGCTGGCTGTAGTCACGCGGAGTCGGGCCGTGGACAACGCCACCACCGGTCATGTGAGGAGCACGGATGGAACCCTGACGGGCGCGGCCGGTACCCTTCTGCTTGAACGGCTTGCGGCCTGCACCGGAAACTTCGGCGCGGGTCTTGGTCTTGTGGGTACCCTGGCGAGCAGCAGCGAGCTGTGCGACGACGACCTGGTGCAGCAGCGGCACGTTGGTCTGGACGTCGAAGATCTCTGCAGGCAGGTCTACCTTGACAGTGCTAGTCATTTAACTAGGCTCCCTTCACGGCGGTGCGTACGAGGACGACCTGGCCGCGGGCGCCGGGGACGGCACCCTTGATAAGGAGCAGCGACTTCTCGGCGTCAACAGCGTGAACCGTGAGGTTCAGCGTGGTGTGACGTTCTGCGCCCATGCGACCGGCCATTTTCAGACCCTTGAAGACGCGGCTCGGGGTGGATGCGCCACCGATGGAACCGGGCTTGCGGTGGTTCTTGTGCGCACCGTGGGAGGCTCCAACACCGTGGAAGCCGTGACGCTTCATAACACCGGCGAAGCCCTTACCCTTGCTGGTGCCGACGACGTCGATCTTCTGACCGGCTTCGAAGAGCTCAACAGAAAGCTCCTGGCCCAGTTCGTAAGACGCGGCGTCTGCAGTGCGCAGTTCGACGACGTGGCGGCGAGGAGTTACGCCAGCCTTTTCAAAGTGACCAGCCAGCGGCTTGGTGACCTTGCGGGGATCGATCTGGCCGTAGCCGATCTGAACGGCGACATAGCCATCAGTCTCTGCATTGCGCAGCTGAGTGATGACGTTGGAGTCAGCCTGGACGACAGTTACCGGGATGAGCTTGTTGTTCTCGTCCCAGACCTGGGTCATGCCGAGCTTCGTGCCCAGCAGGCCCTTTACATTACGGGTTGCGGTCATAGTTTTCTCAGCACCTCCCTACAGCTTGATTTCGATGTTCACGTCGGCCGGCAGGTCGAGACGCATAAGCGAGTCAACAGCCTTCGGCGTGGGGTCGATGATGTCGATCAGACGCTTGTGAGTACGCATTTCAAAGTGCTCACGGCTGTCCTTGTACTTGTGGGGAGAGCGGATCACGCAGTAGATGTTCTTCTCCGTCGGCAGCGGCACGGGGCCCACTACCGTTGCGCCTGCGCGCGTGACCGTCTCAACGATCTTCCGCGCTGAAACATCAATGACCTCGTGGTCATATGACTTCAGCCGGATGCGGATTTTTTGTCCCGCCATGTCGCCTGACTCTCTTTCAGTCTGTGCTGCCCTCGAATAAAGGCTGCCCTGTTCACTTACGTGTTGTATGTGGCTGCCGAAGCATTTGAAGTAGTACTACCACCCGCCGCACAAGCTGAATCCGGAGGGATCCGGGTTCCTCAACTTGCCGGTGTAACCGACCCCCGCGGTCGGGCGTGTCGCGATTTCCACGCAAACGCGTCCGACTTCCTTGGGGATCTGGGTTATGTTTGGGCTTCAGCTTGGACCCTGACACCCGGCATTATCCGGATCGGGACGCGAAGAAGCGCTTGAACAACTCACCTAGTATGCCGGAATTCCCCGGCATAAGCCAATCGGGCCTCGCGGACCATTGCCATCGGCTCCCGCGCTCGGGATGATGGGGTCATGACTGTCCAAGATTCTGCCACGGTGGGGGATCTTGCAGGCCGCATCCGGCCGGACTTCACCTTGGGCGTCGCTGCGGCAGCCTTCCAGATCGAGGGCTCGCTCTCAGCGGACGGGCGCGGACCGTCAAGCTGGGATGCATTTGCCGAGAAACCAGGCGCGATCGTCGACGGGCACTCCCCCGCAGTAGCCTGCGACCACTATAACCGGACGGACGAGGACATTGCCCTCATGCAGGATCTGGGCGTGGATTCCTACCGGTTCTCGCTCTCCTGGCCCCGGATCCAACCCGGCGGCAAGGGCCCCATCAACGAACAAGGCCTGGACTTCTACGACCGTCTGATCGACAAGCTCCTGAAGGCCGGGGTCTCGCCCATGGTGACCCTGTTCCATTGGGATACTCCCCTGCCGTTAGAGCACGACGGCGGCTGGCTGAACCGGGCGACGGCGGAACGGTTCGCCGAATACTCCGCTGCGGCCGCGCACCGCTTCGGTGACCGCGTGGCGCAATGGGTCACCCTGAACGAACCCGTTTCGGTCGCGTTGCAAGGTTATGCGCTCGGTGTCCACGCTCCCGGCAGGCGGTTGCTTTTCGATGCCTTGCCGGCCGCCCACCACCAGTTGTTGGGGCACGGCCTTGCTGTCCAGGCCCTGCGCGCTGCCGGCGTGGCGGGAACTGTCGGCGTAGCCAACGTCCATTCGCCAGTCCGGCCCGCAAGCAAGCGGCTTGCAGACGGTCTGATGGCCAAGGCCTTCGACCTCATCTTCAACCGGGTCTATGCCGATCCCATCCTCTTGGGGCGGTACCCGAAACCGCCACTACAGGTAAGGCCCTGGTTCCGGGCCTTGGGCAAGGTCCGCGACGAGGATCTCAAGACCATCCACCAGCCGTTGGATTTCTACGGCTTGAATTACTACTACCCCATCAAGGTGGCCTCGGGCCGCGGCGACGGAAGCGGACCCAGCAGCAACCCGGACATGATGGCCAAGCTGCCGTTCCATCTGGCGGCCTTCCCGGAATACGAAACGACGGGATTTGGGTGGCCTGTGGCTCCCGAACACCTCGGAATCCTGCTGCGGGAGCTGAAAGACCGCTACGGGGCAGCGCTGCCTCCCCTGTTCATCACGGAGAGCGGCGCGAGCTTCCCGGAACCGGACCACACCCCGGGTCCGGTGCACGACGCCGATCGCATCAGCTACCTTGCTTCGCACCTTGGCCAGGCCTTGAGGGCCACGTCCTCCGGCGGGATCGCCCACGACGTCGAACTTCTGGGCTACTACGTCTGGACGTTGCTGGACAACTTCGAATGGGCCGCCGGGTATTCACAGCGATTCGGGCTGGTGCACGTCGACTTCGACACCCTCGAAAGAACCCCCAAAGACTCGTACTACTGGTACCAGTCCTTGAGCAAGGCACGCAGGAGCTGATTCGAGCCCCTTTTGTGGACCGATCGTGCTAAATCAATCTTTCCTGTTGGCCCGATTGATCCGCTTGGCGCGCTCGATCTCGCGGCGGAAGTATTTCCTTCCCCACATCACGCCAGCCACCACCACAACCACAACAACCAGAAAAATGAGCCATCCCATTCCGCATTCCTCCTTTGAGGCAACGCTATCAGGGCGCGGTCCTGTTCAGGCGCCAGACGGCAAGGACGATCAGCGCCAAGGCGATCACGGCGAGCATCGCGAAGGCGTAGGAACGAAGGGCCCACATAACACTGAGGACAACGCCCGCGGCACCCCACCATACAAACATGCGCTCGGCGAGGACCAGTCCGGCAAGCAGTAGCATCGCGTATCCGATGAGGACCCACAGTTGCTGTGGCACAGTGCCCGTGAAGACGCTGCCTGGCACTATCGAGAGGAGGCCCCCGAGGGACAATAGGCCTGAGGCGAGGCCCAACCTGATACGCCCCTCCAGCTGGTTCCCCGCGTAGTAGCGCAGCCCTGCCAAAACGGCGCCGAGGACCGTGAACCACTGCACCACCCAAAAGAGCTCTGGCCTGGTTCCATGGACGAAGAGAACCGCCCGCTGAGCAGCGGCAAGCACCAGCACCGCACCCAGCTCGGCGACAGCGAATCTGATGGCCCGGGGTGCCTCTAGGAAAGCCACGGCCACCGCAGCGCCGAGCAAGCAAGTTCCTGCCAGAGCGATGTCATCGTGCAGTAGGCCTGCAGCTCCGGCCAGGGCGAATCCCCCTCCTGCCGCTACTGCGAGCGACAACTTGCGCACGGGCTGCGACCCCACCCCCGGAATCCGGGACCACCGGACAGCGTAAAGAACAGCGGCCGTTCCTGCGCAGCCCAGGAGCCACGGCAGGAAATCCTCCCAGTGAGCCCCGGCCTGGCCAACAATCGGAGCCCTTTCCAAGACAGAAGAGGCGAAGACTGTAGCCCCGACGAGGCTCGCGGCGGAGGCAAGAGGATAGAAGCCGGGCATTCCCTCGACGTGCGAGGCCACGAAGCACACTACAGCCAATACCAGTCCCGCCATTCCCGTGGCGGTGTCCGACACGTCCACTGACAGCGCCCCACCGGCGCCGGTGAAAGCCAGCGCCGCCACCAACCAGAACCAACGTTCAGGGACGCCGTTTACCGGCTGGACGAGTAGCCTCACAACAGTCACCAAGAGTGACATCGCGAGCAGCACCAGGGGCACCGCCAACTGGCTGAGGAGAGGTGCGGCAAGCCACGTCCCGGAAGGGAAGGACGCCTCGGGTCCGGCTGCCGCCACCGCCGCGATCGACGCCGGAATGGTGAAATACACAGCGCCTCGGGCGGTAAAGATCCGGTTCGCGACAACGGCGGAAACCAACAACACGGCCAGCTCAAGCAACAGGACCCAGCGGCCGCCGTCGTGGGCTTCCGGCTGAACCACAGACGAAAGGTACGTCGCCGGCAGCACGGCCTGCGCGCTGAGCGTCACCCACACTGCTGCCTGCTGGAAGGGAATCTGCTGCAATCGGTTCCGCATGAACCAACGGATGATGTGCTGGAGTACCAGGACGGCCGCGAAAGTCAGCGACACCACCGTGGCGGACGCCGATAGGTCATGGGCAAAAACCGCGGCAACGGCGGCCGTGAGAAACCTGGCGGCGATGAAGTAAATGCCCTTCGCAGTGCGCCCGGGAGCCGCGGCCACCATGACCGCGCCGAATACGGCGAAGATGGCGAGCAACGCCTCGACTTCGTGAATGTGTGCACCGCGAAGCAACAGCAAGAGCGCCAACGTCGCCGGCGCGAAGACCGCAGACGCGCCCTCCGAGCGAATCATGAACCCCGCCACCACAGCCGACACCGCCATGATGATTGAGATCGCTACCGCCTGCCAGCTTCCGGCCGCGGAGCTGTCGAAGTAGCTCCCGGAAATGCTCACGACGGCGGCGGCGCCGGCCATGAAAGGCAGCACCACGGCAACGTCGAGTGCAGCGAGACCTCGATCAGGGCCGCGCAACGCCTCGGCAAGCGGCGGAATCAGTTGGAGTGCCAATGCCACGAAGACCACGGTGGCAAGCTGAAGCCTCTCCCCCGCCACCACCAGGCCGCCTCCGTCCCGGAGCAACTGCAGATAGGCTGTGCCGGCGAGCACGGTGACGAGCGCACGGGCGGCCCACCAATAGCGGCGGCGGTGCAGGGCGCGGGGAAGGCGGAGCGCCTGAACGGCGAAGTAGACCACGCCAATGAGCAACACAACGTTTCCCAACGCCACGGACACCGCCCCGAAGGAAAACGCCCCAGCCCAGGCAAAGGATGCCGGCGCGAGGAACTCAACCACCCTTCCGCGCAAGGTAGCTCTTACGGCTTTCGGGAACAGCGCCCAGCCAAGCAACGCGACGGCGAGGACATGAATCACGACGGCCGATACTGTCAGGGGCTGGCGGGGCGCTTGCTCGAACAACACAACCAAAGGCATCCCTGCCATGCCGGCACCGGCAAAGGCTGCGAGGCAGGCGGTCGGCGCGAAGGTCCTGACGCCGGAACGGATCAGCGCGCCTTCCACCAGCAACTGGAACGTCGTTGCGGCAAGAAACGCCAGGACGACCGCGGCAATGCGGTCGGAATTCTCCGGCAATATCCCCGCTGTCATTGCCGGGACGCTGAGAGTGAGCGCAATCCGCCCCGCCAAGACAAACACCCTGCGCTTGGGCTCCGTTGGCCTGCTTGCCCGCAACAGCCAGAACGCGCCGGCGATAGCCAATAGGGCCGCCGTCGGCCACCCGCCCAGCTCATCGGCAAACGGAGCAGCCACCGCAATGGCTGTCACAGGGAGCCATTCGGCCGGCCCTCCCAGCTTCCACGCCAGGACCAGACTGCACAGGAGGGTCGCGAACAACGGAATCCCCAAGGGCGTCTCGGAATGCCGGACCAGGATGGCGAAGGCCGCCATGAAGGCGGCGGCCAATTGAAGGCCGAAGCACACCACGGCATCAATCCAGCAGCGCCGGATTGCCTGGGATGTGCCCGGTCCCGGGAACCAACGGACGTGCCGGCGGCTGTCGAATGCCGACCACAGGGCCTGCAGTGCAAAGAGAGCGGCCGCGGCGAGCAGCACTTCCGGCAGCCCAAGCCCTGCGTCGGCCAGGGCCACGAGGAAAGCCACGGTGAATGAGAGCCTCGCCGCGTAGAACTGTGGGAGCCGGAACACGCTCTGGGGAATGGCTGCCATCACGGCGAAATACAGTCCACACGCCATCATGATCATGGCGTACTCACCCTTCCCCAGATGCTCGGGCACGAAGCTGGCGGCAAGTGCAACGAACGGCACGACATAAGGGTGGAGGGACATCAAAGGCCGGACATAGACCGGCGGAAGCCAGCGCGGTCTCCGCATGGCCATCAGGGTCAGGACCGCGGCGAACCCGATCAGGGACGCGAAATACCAGACGAGGGCGCCGCCGAGCATGGATACACCGGACCAAGCCGCGGAGACCACAAAGCTCAACGACAGGAAGGCGAGAACCCTGTTGTCGAGTCGCACCGCGGCGACAACATAGGCCACTGTCCCAACGACGGACGTGACCAGCCAGGCGGCCGGGCCATTGTGCAGCGCGAAGTTGTACATCGCCAAACCCGTCACAGGGATCAAGGCAAGGCCCGTTCCCGCAAAGGCGATCGCGGCGGGCCGCAGCCTGGGAGCCCTCGCGTGGAGGATGAAACCCCCCGCGTAGAAGGCAGCAGTGATGGTCCAGACGCCGGCAAAGCGGAGGACAGACGGGAGGCTGGTGCCAATGAACAGTGCCGAAGCTGCGACCAGTAGAAGGCTCGCCACATACAGCGTGACGTTGATGTTCTGCCGATCCCGTTTCAGCTTCCGGGCCGCTTGCTCCTCCCGCAGCGCCTCCGGCGGGATCCGGGCTGCTTGCGGATGGATGGGGAGTGGACCGGGCTTGACTGGAACGGGCCAAACCGGGGCGGCCTGGGCTGGGGTGGCTTGAACTGGAGTAGTCCGAACCGGGACCGTCTGGACGGAAGCAGGTGCGAACGTTTGACCGCGTTCCGCGCCTGGCGGGCGGGAATCCCCTTCCTTCGCGGGAGGCCCCCCGCGGTGAGCCTCGGCGTCGCGCCATCCTGCCAGGTGACCAGCCAGATAGCCTAAGCGATACTGCCGGACAGAATCGTCAGCAAGCCGTTGGGCGGCCCTTGCGGCAAGCGATCGCCCTTTCGATTTCCCTGTGGAGTATGCCACCAAAGCGGTGACGAAGACGACAAGCAGTACGAGGACGGTGCCAAAGAAGCCAGACATTCCTGCTCTCCTGTCCAGGGGCGACGAAGCCACACGGGCTGTGGATTCGCAAGGCACGGATCCACTGTCACCATTAATCCATTCGATCGATAAACTATAGCAAAGAAGAACCCCGCCACGATAGTGACGGGGTTCTTATTTGGTTTGCTACCGGTCGCCAGGCGCCCGGTCCTCCACCGATCTACAAGTAGAAACTACTTGATGATCTTGGTGACACGTCCCGAACCAACGGTGCGGCCACCTTCACGGATTGCGAAGCCGAGGCCCTCTTCCATAGCGATCGGCTGGATGAGCTCAACGGTCATCTCAGTGTTGTCGCCAGGCATAACCATTTCCGTGCCTTCCGGCAGGGTGATAACGCCGGTTACGTCCGTGGTACGGAAGTAGAACTGCGGGCGGTAGTTCGAGTAGAACGGGTTGTGACGTCCGCCTTCGTCCTTGGAAAGGATGTAGACGTTGGCCTCGAAGTCGGTGTGCGGGGTGATGGAACCCGGCTTGACGACAACCTGGCCACGCTCGACGTCGTCGCGCTTCAGACCGCGGAGCAGGAGGCCACAGTTCTCGCCGGCCCATGCTTCGTCGAGCTGCTTGTGGAACATCTCGATACCGGTAACGGTGGTCTTCTGGACCGGACGGATACCAACGATTTCAACTTCAGAGTTGATCGCGAGGGTACCGCGCTCGGCGCGACCCGTAACAACGGTGCCACGACCGGTGATCGTGAAGACGTCTTCGATCGGCATCAGGAACGGCTTGTCGCGGTCACGAACGGGGTCCGGAACCGAGTTGTCGACAGCTTCCATGAGGTCCTCGACGGACTTGACCCAAACCGGGTCGCCTTCGAGTGCCTTGAGGCCGGAAACGCGTACAACCGGAGCGTCGTCGCCATCGAAGCCCTGAGCGCTGAGCAGCTCGCGAACTTCCATTTCAACGAGGTCGAGAAGCTCTTCGTCGTCGACCATGTCGGACTTGTTCAGCGCGACCAGCAGGTAGGGAACACCAACCTGGCGGGCGAGCAGGACGTGCTCGCGGGTCTGAGCCATCGGACCGTCAGTGGCGGCAACCACGAGGATCGCACCGTCCATCTGTGCAGCACCGGTGATCATGTTCTTGATGTAGTCAGCGTGACCCGGAGCGTCTACGTGTGCGTAGTGGCGCTTCTCGGTCTGGTACTCAACGTGGGAGATGTTGATGGTAATACCACGCTGGCGCTCTTCCGGAGCAGAGTCAATCGACGCGAAGTCGCGCTGCTCGTTGAGAGTGGGGTACTTGTCGTACAGCACCTTGGAAATGGCGGCAGTCAGCGTCGTCTTACCGTGGTCAACGTGACCAATGGTGCCGATGTTGACGTGCGGCTTAGTCCGCTCGAACTTTGCCTTTGCCACAGGTTCCTCCTAGAACGATTTCAAGTGAGTTGCTCCTCGGCCGCGCTTTTCGCGGCAGAAACTCCAGCAAGTCTACTTGGGGGCTTTGGATTTGGTGAAATTGCAGATTCAGGGACCATTATCGGCACCTGGAGTCTGTTCGCGCAGGGACCGGACTGCGGCCTGGGCTACAGCCCGGCGCCTGCGCTGAATGCTTTCCCGGAACGGGCCAACATCCTGGTTTATCCGTCGGTGATTACTCGCCGCGGTTCTTCTGGATGATCTCGTCGGCAACTGCCTTCGGGACCTCGGCGTAGCTGTTGAACGTCATGGAGTACACAGCACGGCCCTGGGTCTTCGAACGCAGGTCACCGATGTAGCCGAACATGCCGGACAGCGGAACGTGCGCGCGGATCACCTTGACGCCGGCGGCATCTTCCATGGACTGCATCTGGCCACGGCGGGAGTTCAGGTCACCGATTACTTCACCCATGTATTCCTCAGGGGTGCGGACCTCAACATCCATCAGCGGTTCGAGCAGAACCGGGTTCGCCTTGCGTGCGGCTTCCTTGAAAGCCATACGGCCGGCGATCTTGAACGCCATTTCCGAGGAGTCAACATCGTGGTACGCGCCGTCAATCAGCGTGGCCTTGATGCCGACAACCGGGTAGCCGGCCAGAACGCCGTCGTTGAGTGCATCCTGGATGCCCGCGTCAACGGACGGGATGTACTCGCGGGGCACGCGGCCACCGGTGACCTTGTTCTCGAACGCGTAGAGCTCGCCGTCGGCGGTGTCCATCGGCTCGATGGCGATCTGGATCTTTGCGAACTGACCCGAACCACCGGTCTGCTTCTTGTGCGTGTAGTCGTGACGCTCTACAGCGCGCTTGATGGTTTCGCGGTAAGCAACCTGCGGCTTGCCGACGTTCGCCTCGACCTTGAATTCGCGACGCATGCGGTCCACCAGGATGTCCAGGTGGAGCTCGCCCATGCCGGCGATGATGGTCTGACCGGTGTCCTCGTTGAGGGAGACCTGGAAGGTCGGGTCCTCAGCAGAGAGCTTCTGGATGGCCGTGGAGAGCTTCTCCTGGTCACCCTTGGTGTTCGGCTCGATGGCAACCGAGATCACGGGCTCCGGGAAGCTCATGGACTCGAGGACGATCTGGTTGTTCGCGTCGCACAGGGTGTCGCCCGTGGTGGTGTCCTTCAGACCGATCGCTGCGTAGATGTGGCCGGCGGTAGCGCCTTCAACAGGCATTTCCTTGTTGGCGTGCATCTGGAACAGCTTGCCGATGCGCTCCTTCTTGCCCTTGGTGGAGTTGACCACCTGTGCGCCTGCTTCCACGTGACCGGAGTACACGCGGATGAAGGTGAGCTGGCCGAAGAACGGGTGCGCGGCAATCTTGAACGCGAGGGCCGAGAACGGCTCTTCGGAAGAAGGCTTGCGGGTGAGCTCCTTCTCTTCGTCGCGCGGGTCGTGACCGACCATGGGCGGGACGTCGAGCGGGTTCGGCAGGAAGTCGACAACAGCATCCAGCATCGGCTGTACGCCGCGGTTCTTGAACGCAGAACCACAGAGAACCGGGTAGAGCTCGGAGTTGATGGTCATCTTGCGGATGCCGGCCTTGAGCTCCTCGACAGTGAGTTCTTCACCTTCGAGGTACTTCTCCATGAGTTCTTCGGAAGCCTCGGCAACAGTCTCAACGAGCTGTGCACGGTACTCCTCAGCCTTGGCCTGGAGATCAGCGGGGATCTCCTGGACCTCGTACTTGGCACCCATGGTGACGTCACCCTTGGCATCGCCCGGCCACACCAGGGCGCGCATCTCAAGGAGATCCACAACGCCGATGAAGTCGTTCTCTGCACCGATCGGCAGCTGGAGGACCAGCGGCTTGGCACCGAGGCGGCTGATGATGGTGTCTACGGTGAAGTAGAAGTCAGCGCCGAGCTTGTCCATCTTGTTGACGAAGCAGATACGCGGCACGTTGTACTTGTCGGCCTGGCGCCAAACAGTCTCGGACTGCGGCTCGACGCCTTCCTTGCCATCGAAGACAGCAACGGCACCGTCGAGGACGCGCAGCGAGCGCTCGACCTCAACCGTGAAGTCCACGTGGCCCGGGGTGTCGATGATGTTGATCTGGTTCTTGTCCCAGAAGCAGGTCACGGCGGCAGACGTGATGGTGATGCCGCGTTCCTTTTCCTGTTCCATCCAGTCGGTCGTCGAAGCGCCGTCGTGCGTTTCGCCGATCTTGTGGTTCACACCCGTGTAGAACAGGATGCGCTCGGTGGTGGTGGTCTTGCCGGCATCGATGTGGGCCATGATGCCGATGTTGCGGACCTTGCTAAGGTCGGTAAGCACGTCCTGTGCCACGGTGTCTCCCTTTCGGATGGACTACACGTTCGCCGCCAGCTCAGGGAGCCGGCGGCGTACGGGAAGTTTTACCAGCGGTAGTGTGCGAAGGCCTTGTTCGACTCGGCCATCTTGTGGGTGTCTTCGCGACGCTTCACAGCGGCACCGAGACCGTTGGACGCATCCAGGATTTCGTTCTGGAGGCGCTCGGTCATCGTCTTCTCGCGGCGGGCCTTGGAGTAGCCAACCAGCCAACGGAGAGCGAGGGCGGTGGAGCGGCCCGGCTTGACCTCAACGGGAACCTGGTAGGTTGCGCCACCGACACGGCGGGAGCGGACCTCGAGGGAAGGCTTGACGTTGTCCATGGCCTTCTTGAGGGCGGCGACGGGGTCGCCACCGGACTTGGCGCGTGCACCTTCGAGTGCGCCGTAAACGATGCGCTCTGCGGTGGACTTCTTGCCGTCGATCAGAACCTTGTTGATCAGCTGCGTGACCAACGGGGAACCGTAAACGGGATCGGAAACTAGCGGCCGCTTCGGGGCCGGACCCTTGCGAGGCATATTACTTCTTCTCCATCTTTGCGCCGTAGCGGCTGCGGGCCTGCTTGCGGTTCTTGACACCCTGGGTATCGAGGGCACCACGGACGATCTTGTAACGGACACCCGGAAGGTCCTTCACACGACCACCACGGACCAGCACGATGGAGTGCTCCTGGAGGTTGTGGCCAACACCGGGGATGTAGGCGGTAACTTCAACGCCACCGTTGAGGCGCACACGTGCAACCTTACGGAGAGCCGAGTTCGGCTTCTTCGGGGTGGTCGTGTAAACGCGGGTGCAAACACCGCGGCGCATCGGGCTGCCCTTAAGCGCGGGAGCCTTGGTCTTGGAGACCTTCGGCGTGCGGCCCTTGCGGACCAGCTGGTTAATCGTAGGCACTTTCGTGTTCTCCGTTGGTTGATCTCTGCTCCGCGCCCAGACGTTGGCCTGTGTTTGCGTGAGAGCTTTGGCGTTGTCCATGCGGCCCTGGTCCGAAGACCGGTGGGCGTGCAAAAGTGCGGCATTCGTTGCGCACGTAGCCCGCAACCCGGAAACAGGCTCCACCCAACATCATGAGAACAAAACCGAAATGATGCTGCGGCGGCCTTCATCCACTGCCACACAGAACAATTACCAAAATTCTAGCATGGCTTGATCTGAGGCCTTAATCGGGTGTAAAGGGGTGAACCACGACGGCGGGTGCCGCCCGCCGTCGTCGGGCACTTAACGGGAAGGACCCCGTACTCACTGAGTACGGGGTCCTTACCTTGACTAGAAGACTAAGGGCAGGGCGGCAGGGTCCCTACGTGGCGCGGAACGCGACACGAAAGGGCCCGCCGCGCCCGTTAGCGGAAGTCGTTGCCGAGATCGTAGTCATCCAGCGGGATGGCGTGGAACTCGGGAGCTCCGTCGCCGCCCAGGGCGTCATACGAGAAGTCGGTGAAGGCGCTGGGGCCTGTGAACAGGCTTGCCTTTGCTTCTTCAGTCGGCTCCACGGTGACCTCGGTATAACGGGGCAGGCCCGTACCGGCCGGGATGAGCTTACCGATGATGACGTTCTCCTTGAGGCCAAGCAGCGGGTCGCTCTTGCCTTCCATGGCCGCCTGCGTCAGAACGCGGGTGGTCTCCTGGAAGGAAGCGGCCGACAGCCAGGACTCGGTTGCCAGAGATGCCTTGGTGATACCCATCAGTTCCGGACGACCGGAAGCCGGGGTACGGCCTTCGGACACCACGCGACGGTTCTCGTCTTCGAAGCGGCTGCGCTCAGCGAGCTCGCCCGGAAGCAGATCGGAGTCGCCGGATTCGATGACGGTCACGCGACGCAGCATCTGACGGACGATGACTTCCACGTGCTTGTCGTGGATGCCGATGCCCTGGCTGCGGTAAACGCCCTGGACCTCGTCCACCAGGAACTTCTGGGCGGCACGCGGACCCATGATGCGCAGAACCTGCTTCGGGTCCACAGGACCGTTGATCAGCTTCTGGCCGACGCTGACGTGCTCGCCATCCTCGATGAGGAGGCGGGAACGGCGCAGCACCGGGTAGGCGATCTCCTCGGAACCATCGTCCGGGGTGATGATGAGGCGCATCTGGCGCTCGGACTCTTCGATGGCGATGCGGCCGGCTGCTTCAGCAATCGGTGCAACACCCTTCGGAGTACGGGCTTCGAAGAGCTCCTGGATACGGGGCAGACCCTGGGTGATGTCGTCGCCACCGCTGGCGGAAACAGCACCACCGGTGTGGAACGTACGCATGGTCAGCTGGGTACCGGGTTCACCGATGGACTGTGCGGCGATGATGCCGACGGCCTCTCCGATGTCCACGGTCTTGCCTGTAGCCAGCGAACGGCCGTAGCAGAGTGCACAGGTGCCGACCTTGGACTCACACGTGAGCACGGAACGGACCTTGACCTCGGTGATGCCGGCTGCGAGCAGCTCGGCAATGACGACGTCGCCGCAGTCGGTGCCGGCAGCTGCCAGCACCGCACCCTTGGAGTCGACGACGTCGACGGCGAGGGTACGTGCGTAGGCGCTGTTCTCGACGTTCTCGTCAAGGACCAGCTCACCGTTGGAGTCCGGCACGGCGATTGCGGTCATGAGACCACGCTCGGTGCCACAGTCCTCTTCACGGACGATGACGTCCTGCGAAACGTCCACCAGACGACGGGTCAGGTAACCCGAGTTGGCGGTACGCAGCGCGGTGTCGGCCAGACCCTTACGGGCACCGTGCGTGGCGATGAAGTATTCCAGCACCGACAGGCCCTCACGGTACGAGGACTTGATCGGACGCGGGATGATCTCACCCTTCGGGTTGGCCACAAGACCACGGATACCCGCGATCTGGCGGACCTGCATCCAGTTACCACGTGCACCGGAGGACACCATGCGGTTGATGGTGTTCATCGGGGACAGGCTGTCACGCATCGCCTGGGCGATTTCGTTGGTGGCCTTGTTCCAGATTTCGATCAGTTCCTGGCGACGCTCGTCGTCGTCGATCAGGCCCTTGTCGTACTGGCCCTGGATCTTGGCAGCCATGGTCTCGTAACGGGCCAGGATGGCCGGCTTGGAGGTAGGCACCTCGATGTCGGAGATTGCCACGGTGACGCCCGAGCGGGTTGCCCAGTAGAAACCGGAGTCCTTCAGGTTGTCCAGCGTTGCAGCCGTGACAACCTTCGGGTAGCGCTCTGCGAGGTCGTTGACGATCCGGGAAAGCTCGCCCTTGTCGGCAACAGCCTCAACCCACGGGTAGTCCTCCGGCAGGGTCTCGTTGAAGAGAACCTGGCCGAGGGAGGTCTGGACCAGTGCGACCTGACCCGGCTCCCAACCTTCCGGAGCTTCCCAGCCGGCGTAAGGGACAAAGCCCTCAAGGCGGATCTTGACCTGGGAGTTCAGGTGCAGCTCGCGGGCATCGTAGGCCATGATGGCTTCCGCAACCGAGGAGAAGATCCGGCCTTCGCCGGCGGAACCAACGCGCTTGGTGGTCAGGTGGTACAGACCGATGATCATGTCCTGCGAAGGCAGGGTCACCGGACGGCCATCAGACGGCTTCAAGATGTTGTTGGAGGACAGCATCAGGATGCGGGCTTCAGCCTGCGCTTCGGGGCTCAGCGGCAGGTGGACTGCCATCTGGTCGCCGTCGAAGTCGGCGTTGAAGGCGCCACAAACCAGCGGGTGAAGCTGGATGGCCTTGCCTTCAACAAGCTGCGGCTCGAATGCCTGGATGCCGAGGCGGTGCAGGGTAGGTGCACGGTTGAGCAGCACCGGGTGTTCGGTGATGATCTCTTCCAGCACGTCCCAGACCTGCGGGCGGTAACGCTCGACCATGCGCTTTGCCGACTTGATGTTCTGCGCGTGGTTGAGGTCAACCAGCCGCTTCATCACGAACGGCTTGAAGAGCTCCAGGGCCATCTGCTTGGGCAGACCACACTGGTGCAGCTTCAGCTGCGGGCCGACGACAATGACCGAACGGCCGGAGTAGTCGACGCGCTTGCCGAGCAGGTTCTGGCGGAAACGACCCTGCTTGCCCTTGAGCATGTCGCTCAGGGACTTCAGCGGACGGTTGCCCGGACCCGTGACGGGACGGCCGCGACGTCCGTTGTCGAAGAGGCTGTCAACAGCTTCCTGAAGCATGCGCTTCTCGTTGTTGACGATGATCTCCGGAGCGCCGAGGTCAAGCAGTCGCTTGAGTCGGTTGTTGCGGTTGATCACACGGCGGTAGAGGTCGTTGAGGTCGGAGGTCGCGAAGCGGCCACCGTCCAGCTGGACCATCGGGCGCAGTTCCGGCGGGATCACCGGGACAGCGTCAAGAACCATGCCAAGCGGGCTGTTGTTGGTGGTCAGGAATGCGTTGACAACCTTCAGTCGCTTGAGGGCTCGGGTCTTGCGCTGGCCCTTGCCGTTCTGGATGGTGTCGCGGAGGGACTCCGACTCTGCCTGCATGTCGAAGTTCTCAAGACGCTTCTTGATGGCTTCGGCACCCATGGAGCCTTCGAAGTACATGCCGTAGCGGTCGCGCAGTTCGCGGTACAGGCCTTCGTCACCTTCAAGGTCGGCGACCTTGAGGTTCTTGAAGCGGTCCCAGACCTGCTCGAGGCGCTCGATCTCAGCATCCGCGCGCTTGCGGACGTTGGCCATCTGACGGTCCGCGGAGTCGCGGGCCTTCTTCTTGTCCGCAGCCTTGGCGCCTTCACCTTCGAGGCGGGCAAGCTCGTCCTCAAGGTCGCGGGCGATCGTGGCGATGTCACTGTCGCGGTTGTCGACGAGCTGCTTCTTCTCGAGGTCGTGCTCCACCTGAAGGTTCGGCAGTTCCGCGTGACGGCTCTCGGTGTCGACGCTCGTGATCATGTAGGCAGCGAAGTAGATGACCTTTTCAAGGTCCTTCGGCGCCAGGTCAAGGAGGTAGCCCAAGCGGGAGGGAACACCCTTGAAGTACCAGATGTGCGTGACGGGAGCGGCCAGCTCGATGTGGCCCATGCGCTCGCGGCGCACCTTGGCGCGAGTGACTTCAACGCCACAACGCTCGCAGATGATGCCCTTGAAGCGCACGCGCTTGTACTTGCCGCAGTAGCATTCCCAGTCCCGGGACGGGCCGAAGATCTTCTCGCAGAAGAGGCCGTCCTTCTCGGGCTTGAGCGTGCGGTAGTTGATGGTTTCCGGCTTCTTGACCTCACCGTAAGACCAGCCGCGGATGTCTTCCGCGGTGGCGAGGCCGATCTGCATGAGGCCGAAGGAGGATTCGCTGGACATATGGTCCCTGTTCTCTCTTGTTCTCTAAATTCTGAAGTCTTGGGTTTACGGAAAGAGGCAGCTGCCTTGGCTGGCGGTCTGCACCGCCAGCCAGAGCGGCTGTTAGACCTCTTCTACGGAGCTGGGCTCTGCGCGAGACAGATCAATGCCCAGTTCTTCCGCAGCCGTAAAGACTGCGTCATCAGAGTCACGCATTTCGATCGTCGTACCGTCCGTGGAAAGAACTTCCACGTTCAGGCACAGCGACTGCATTTCCTTGATCAAGACCTTGAAGGATTCCGGAACGCCAGGCTCGGGGATGTTCTCGCCCTTGACGATGGCTTCGTAGACCTTCACGCGGCCGTGGATATCGTCCGACTTGATCGTCAGCAGTTCCTGGAGGGTGTAGGCAGCGCCGTATGCTTCGAGCGCCCACACTTCCATTTCACCGAAGCGCTGGCCACCGAACTGTGCCTTACCACCCAGCGGCTGCTGCGTGATCATGGAGTACGGGCCAGTGGAGCGCGCGTGGATCTTGTCGTCCACCAGGTGGTGGAGCTTCAGGATGTACATGTAGCCCACGGAGATCGGGTCCGGGAACGGCTCGCCGGAGCGGCCGTCGAACAGACGGGTCTTGCCGGAGGAGTCGATCAGGCGGTCGCCGTCGCGGGTCACGTTGGTGGAATCCAGCAGACCTGTGATTTCCTCTTCGCGTGCACCGTCGAACACCGGGGTGGCGACAGTGGTCTGGCCGGATTCACGAGGCAGGTTCGGGAGGTTCTTGACCCACTCCGGCTCGCCTTCGATCTTCCAACCGGTCTTCGCAACCCAACCGAGGTGCGTTTCGAGCACCTGGCCGACGTTCATGCGGCCCGGAACACCCAGCGGGTTCAGGACGATGTCCACCGGCGTACCGTCGGCAAGGAACGGCATGTCTTCGATCGGGAGGATCTTGGAGATGACGCCCTTGTTACCGTGGCGGCCGGCGAGCTTGTCGCCGTCGGTGATCTTGCGCTTGGCAGCAACGTAGACGCGGA
This sequence comes from Arthrobacter sp. KNU-44, assembly GCF_051843155.1. Taxonomy (NCBI): domain Bacteria; kingdom Bacillati; phylum Actinomycetota; class Actinomycetes; order Micrococcales; family Micrococcaceae; genus Arthrobacter; species Arthrobacter sp. KNU-44. Next base: position 3,270,113 of record NZ_JBPXNG010000002.1, on the reverse strand, counting down.
CCAGCTGGTTGACGCCCGGGGGCAGCTCGTCGTCGTTGTCGCGGTCGAAGACGCGCACGCCGATGACCGTGCCGGACTCACCGTGGGGAACCTTCAGGGAGGTGTCACGCACTTCGCGGGACTTCTCGCCGAAGATCGCACGGAGGAGGCGCTCTTCCGGAGTCAGTTCGGTTTCACCCTTCGGGGTGACCTTTCCGACCAGGATGTCGCCGGCTTCAACCTCGGCACCGATGTGGATGATGCCGCGCTCGTCCAGTCCTGCGAGGACTTCCTCGGACACGTTGGGGATGTCACGGGTGATTTCCTCGGCACCAAGCTTGGTGTCGCGGGCATCGATCTCGTGCTCCTCGATGTGGATGGAGGAAAGAACATCCTCAGCGACGATGCGCTGCGACAGGATGATGGCGTCCTCGAAGTTGTGGCCTTCCCAGGACATGAATGCCACGAGGAGGTTCTTACCGAGGGCGAGTTCACCTTGGTCCGTTGCCGGGCCGTCAGCGATGATGCCGCCGACTTCGAGGCGCTGGCCTTCGTTGACCAGGACACGGTGGTTGTAGCAGTTGCCTTGGTTGGAACGGGCGAACTTGTTGATGCGGTAGCTGGTTTCCGTGCCGTCGTCGTTAAGCATGGTGACGAGGTCAGCGGAAACTTCGTTGACGACACCGGCCTTCTTCGCGATGACAACGTCACCGGCGTCGACGGCGGCAGCGCGCTCCATGCCGGTACCCACGAACGGGGCCTCGGAACGGACCAGCGGCACAGCCTGGCGCTGCATGTTGGCACCCATGAGTGCGCGGTTTGCATCGTCATGCTCAAGGAACGGAATCAGGGCGGTAGCCACGGACACCATCTGGCGCGGGGAAACGTCCATGAACTGAACTTCGCCGGCCGGAACCAGGACGGGCTCGCCTCCACCACCACGGGCACGGACAAGCACGGTTTCTTCCGCGAACTTCTTGTCGGCGTCGAGCGGTGCGTTGGCCTGTGCAATCAGGACTTCTGCTTCGTCGTCGGCGGTGAGGTACTGGACCTCATCGGAAACGACACCCTCGGACACCAGTCGGTACGGAGTCTCGATGAAACCGAACGGGTTGATACGGCCGTAGGAAGCCAACGAACCGATCAGACCGATGTTCGGGCCTTCAGGAGTTTCGATGGGGCACATACGTCCGTAGTGGGACGGGTGCACGTCTCGAACTTCCATGCCTGCGCGGTCACGGGACAGACCACCCGGGCCAAGGGCCGACAGGCGGCGCTTGTGGGTCAGACCCGACAACGGGTTGTTCTGGTCCATGAACTGCGACAGCTGGGACGTTCCGAAGAACTCCTTGATAGCTGCCACAACAGGGCGGATGTTGATCAGGGTCTGCGGCGTGATCGCTTCGACGTCCTGCGTGGTCATACGTTCGCGGACGACGCGCTCCATGCGGGACAGGCCGGTGCGGACCTGGTTTTCGATCAGTTCGCCGACGGCGCGGATGCGACGGTTGCCGAAGTGGTCGATGTCATCGATCTCGACGCGGAGCTCGTGGTCTTCGCCATCGCGCTTGCCCATGAGGGTCTTCTCGCCGGCGTGAAGCGCGACGAGGAACTTGATCATGGCCACGATGTCTTCAACGTGCAGGACCGAAGCTTCCTTGTCGCCAAGGGAGCGGTCGATGCCGAGCTTGCGGTTGATCTTGTAACGGCCGACCTTGGCCAGATCGTAGCGCTTGGCGTTGAAGTACAGGTTGTCCAGCAGGGACTGGGCAGCCTCGACGGTGGGCGGCTCGCCCGGACGCAGCTTGCGGTAGATGTCCAGCAGGGCGTCTTCGCGGGTTTCGGTGGCGTCCTTCTCCAGCGTTGCGCGCATCGAGTCGTACTGGCCGAACTCTTCGAGGATCTGGCCTTCGGTCCAACCGAGGGCCTTCAGCAGAACGGTGACCGACTGCTTGCGCTTGCGGTCGAGGCGTACGCCGACCTGGTCGCGCTTGTCGATTTCGAGCTCGAACCATGCACCGCGGGACGGGATGATCTTTGCAGTGAAGATGTCCTTGTCACTGGTCTTGTCAGCGGTGCGCTCAAAGTAGGCGCCCGGCGAACGGACCAGCTGGGAGACGACGACACGCTCGGTGCCGTTGACAACGAACGTTCCCTTCTCGGTCATGAGAGGGAAATCGCCCATGAACACGGTCTGCTGCTTGATTTCACCCGTGTTGTTGTTCATGAACTCGGCCTTGACATACAGCGGTGCCGAGTAAGTGGCGTCACGGTCTTTGCATTCGGCCATGGTGTACTTCGGATCAGCGAACTCCGGCTCGGAGAAGCTCAGGGACATAGTGCCCTGGAAGTCCTCGATGGGGGAGATCTCTTCGAAGATGTCAGCAAGTCCCGAGGTGGTGGCGACGCTCAGGTCGCCTTCCTCGACGGCCTTCGCTACCCGCGACTGCCAGCGTTCGTTTCCGACCAGCCAGTCAAAGCTGTCCGTCTGCAGTGCGAGCAGATTCGGAACGTCCAGCGGTTCGTGAATCTTTGCGAATGAGAGCCGGCGAGTTGCACCATCGGTGCTTGCCGTATTAGCGGTTTCGTTATTAGAGGTGCTCGAGGCGACCAAGAGGGATCCTTCCACAGACCTTCAGGCGTTTTCAGATCTCCCCCGCTTGCACCCTGCAGATTGAATCCGCAGTGTACCTTTCCGGTTCCGCTATATGACCCGGGACCCCCGCTGGCCAAGACCATGCGCGTTCTTAACGGCACGTCGATGGCGCAGCTGAGAGGTAAAGCCCACCGCTATATGAAGGCTGAAGGTTAACAGGGAAGACGCAAATATCCACAATACGGCAAATCAACCCACCTGTCTACCCCACATCCCGCCCGAATGCAAGCACAGTTGCTGCAGGCACCTATGCGGCCCTGCCCGATACTGCCGTCGACGGAATGTAGATCCAGGCTCCATTGTTGAATGGAGTGGTGATGTACGCCACGGTAACCTAGGCTCACCACCCTTGATCGGAAGAGAGAAAATGAGCACCCCCTCAGACATGACGGACAACAACAACGACGTTGTCATCCTTTCCGCCAGCCGCACCCCACAGGGACGGTTGAACGGGCAACTGGCCGGGCTCACCGCCGTCGAGCTCGGCGCTCACGCCATTTCGGGCGCCATCGCCGCGAGCGGACTCACCGCGGACAAAGTGGACGCGGTGATCATGGGACAGGTCCTGCAGGCGGGCGCCGGCCAGAATCCGGCCCGGCAAAGCGCCATCGCCGCCGGAATCGGCTGGAACATCCCGGCCGTCACCATCAACAAGGTCTGCCTCTCCGGGCTGACTGCCGTGATCGATGCCGCGCGAATGATCCGCAGCGGGGACGCCGCCGTCGTGGTTGCCGGCGGCCAGGAATCGATGAGCCGCGCTCCCCACCTGTTGCCCGGTTCGAGGCAAGGGTGGAGCTACGGAGCGATCCAGGCCCTCGACGTCGCGGCCCACGACGGCCTCACCGACGCGTTTGATGGCCAGTCAATGGGCCTGTCCACCGAGATCAAGAACCTTTCGCTTGGGATCGACCGACGGTCCCAGGATGAAGTGGCCGCCGCTTCGCACCAGCGGGCCGCCGCGGCCGCCGCGCAAGGCGTGTTCGACGGCGAGATCACACCCATCAGCGTCAAGCAGCGCAAGGGAGAACCCTTGGTGCTGACGAGCGACGAAGGCGTCCGCCCCCAGACGACCCTGGAGACCCTGGCCCCCTTGAAGGGCGCCTTTGCCACCGACGGAACCATCACCGCGGGCAACTCCTCTCCCCTGTCCGACGGCGCCTCCGCACTCGTCCTCACGAGCCGGCGCTTTGCCGAGGAGAACGGCCTTGACTACCTCGCCGTCGTCGGCAAACCCGGCCAAGTAGCCGGACCCGACAACAGCCTGCATTCGCAGCCTTCCAACGCGATACGGCACGCGCTGGGCCGCGCGGGGTGGACAACGGCCGATCTGGACTTCATCGAGATCAATGAAGCCTTCGGCTCGGTTGCGGTGCAGTCCTTGAAGGACCTGGACTATCCCTTGGAGAAGTGCAATGTCCATGGCGGAGCAATTGCGATTGGACACCCGATCGGCGCCTCAGGAGCGCGGCTTGCCCTCCATGCGGCCCACGAGCTGAAGCGCCGCGGGAAGGGCAAAGCGGCCGTCGCCCTTTGTGGTGGCGGCGGCCAAGGCGAAGCACTGCTTCTCTACCGCGACTAGATATTCGGGGTATTCGGCAGCGGGAGCGGCCATGACTGGAAAAGGGGCATGAATGCGGGGCACTGAGCGATTCCTGGCCGACGCGGCCGCCCGCGGACTCGACGTCCAACTCGTGGAGCGGACAGCGGCAAGCAGCCTTGACGAAGCGGCCCGCATCATGGGGATCAGACCGGCGGACATCGTGAAGTCCCTTGTGGTCAAGCGCCGGGATGGCACGTTCCTGTTTGCGCTGGTTCCGGGTGACCGGCAGATCTCCTGGCCCAAGCTGCGCGCCCTCCTGGGCGTCAACAAGCTGTCCATGCCGTCCGCAGACATCGCCTTCGAGGCAACCGGCTATGAGCGCGGTACCATCACGCCGCTCGGAAGTTCCAAGCCCTGGCCGGTATATGCCGATGCCAGCATCGCCGGACGGAGGATCTCCATGGGGGCGGGCGAACACGGATTCAGCGCTTTCGTGAAGGCCGATGAGCTGGCAGCCGCGCTGCAGGCCGTCGTGGCCGACATCAGCGACCCCATCTGAGCAACGCGGGGTCACTTACGGCCCATCCAGCAGCACCCAATGGGCCGTAAGTGACCCCGCGTTGCCCTTAAACGCAGGAAAGCCCCGCCCGGACGAATCCGGACGGGGCTTTCTGAAAAGGCGAGTTACTTGACAGTAACCGTGGCGCCTGCAGCTTCGAGCTGGTCCTTGGCCTTCTCAGCGGCTTCCTTGGTGGCGCCTTCGAGAACAGCCTTCGGTGCACCGTCAACCAGGTCCTTGGCTTCCTTGAGGCCGAGGGAGGTGATGGCGCGAACTTCCTTGATCACTGCGATCTTCTTTTCACCGGCAGCTTCGAGGATGACATCAAATTCGGTCTTCTCTTCAACTTCTTCGCCAGCGCCGGCGCCAGCCGGGCCTGCAACTGCAACAGCAGCAGCAGTGACTTCGAAGGTCTCTTCGAAGAGCTTGACGAACTCGGAGAGCTCGATGATGGTCAGTTCCTTGAAAGCTTCAATGAGCTCTTCGTTGCTGAGCTTCGCCATGTTTGGCGTCCTTCCTTTAGGTGGTGCTGCCACGGACGTGGTCCGTTACTGCACCGCAGTTTGAATGGGGAGAACTTAGTTCTCTTCGGTTGCTGCTTCAGCGGCTTCAGCCGGAGCGGCAGCCTCTTCTGCAGCAGCCTCGGCGGGAGCCTCTTCGGCAGCCGGTGCTTCTTCAGCGGCCGGTGCTACAGCGCCGCCCTCTTCTTCAAGCTTGAGGCGCAGAGCGTCAATGATGCGTGCAGCCGCGGCAGCAGGTGCCTTGAGGATGCCTGCAACCTTGGCGAGCTGCAGCTCACGGGACTCGAGGGCTGCCAGTGCGGCAACCTCTGCTGCGTTCAGTGCCTTGCCTTCGAAGTAGCCGGTCTTGATGACCAGCTGCTTGTTGACCTTGGCAAAGTCCGTCAGGCTCTTGGCGGCAGCAACCGCGTCACCCTTGATGAATGCAATTGCAGTGGGGCCGGCGAGCTGACCGTCGAATGCTTCGACACCAGCTTCCTTGGCTGCAATGGCGGTCAGGGTGTTCTTAACGACCGAGAACTTGGTGTCCAGGCCGAGAGAAACACGCAGCTGCTTGAGCTGTGCAACAGAGAGCCCGCGGTATTCGGTCAGGACAGCGGCGTTCGATTCCTTGAAATCGTTGGTGATCTCAGCTACTGCAGAGATCTTGCTAGGCGTTGCCATAACCCTCCTTCCGGGGAATAAAGCCGGTTTTCCGGGTCCCCGCTCAAAAGAGCTGCAACTAAAAAACGCCCCGCGCAGATGCACGGGGCTTGGCTCAACACGATCGAATGATCGCGGAGATTTGCTTCGTTCACCTGCGCCGGCCGCCCTTTGTCAGGGTCCTTCGTCAAGGAATCCACTTGGTTCTTCCGCGCGTTGCTGCAGAGTTGAGCTGCGCCCGGAGGAGTGGATTCCCATCAACCGACGGTCTTTGGTAGTTCAAGCTTACGGGACTGGCAAGTGCATCGCCAAATCGCGCGGCCTCACTCGGAGGAGGTGACTCTCGGGCCCATGCTCGGCAGTTCTTTCTGCCAAAGCCCCGTGACCCCGGCCGTCGTGAATCCCAATTGCTTGTTCACCGTCAGCAGGTACCGGTTTTCGGGGGCATTCCAGGTGTAGATCACCCGGGCATCGGGGAACTGTTCGCTAAGGCGCTGCATGTTGGCGACCTTGATGAGGAGCCCGAGCTTGTTTCCCCGGTGTTCCTGCAGGACGATCGTGTCGTCCTGGAAGACGACGTCCTGGCGTTGCGCCAGGACGCCGATCGTGGTGAGCCCAACGATCCGCCCGCTGGCGACGTGCTCGACGGCGGTGACCACCGTTCGGCGCCCCTGCGCGACGGCGGCGTCTTCCGCCTGGCGCAACACACCGGCGTCGAACACTAACTGCTGCTGCTCGGCCTCCGCGGTCTCACTGCTCTCGGACACCACTTCTCCGGCCGCGTTCTCCAGCGCGGCCACTGCTTCGAGCCACTGTTGCGGGCAGCGATCGGTCCAGTGGTGGACCCGATAGCGGCCGGCGTTCGCGGCTTCGGCCTCGGCCTCAAGCTCAGCGACGAGTTTTGAATCCAGCGGGAGCGCACAGGAACTGAACTGTTCGATGTGCTGGAGGGTGTAACCGGTACGACGGGCAAAGTCGACCTCGCGGCTGGCCAAGGGAACGAAGCCCAGGCCGCTGCCAGGTACGAGCTGGCCCTCGGCACCACCGCGCAAGGACTCGGCAGGATGGTTGGTGTCCACCATGATCATCGTCCGGCCCTCGCTTTTCGCGAAATGTTCGGCAGCTTCCAGAAGCTGCCGGCCGACGCCCCTGCGCTGGAATTCAGGAAGGATGTCGAGGGTGAACTCGGCCAGGTCCATGTTGTCGGCAAGGGGCAGCGCGATGTCCACGGTACCGACAATACGGCCGTCGACGCGGGCTACGAGAATGACCTGGCGTTCGTAAGGGTCGCCGAGTTCGAGCAGTTTCTCCAACGGAGTGTAGGCGAGATCGTCCGTGCCCCAGATCTGCATGCGGACCCTGCGGCTGACTTCGACGGCCGCCAGAAAATCCTTTGCGTCGTCGGCGTCAAGGGAATCCGGGATCCAGAGTTGGCCGATCTCCACGGTGCTCGTCATTTGATCCTCTTTTGCCATTCGCCGTCGTATCCCGCCGGTTTGAAGCCGAGCTGTACGTTGATGGACAGCATATGTTCGTTTTCCTCGGCGTTAAAAGTCATGACGCGCTGGACGGCTGGATATTCCGCTTGAAGTCTGCGCAGATTGGCCAGTTTCACGAGCATTCCCAGTCCATGGCCCCGGTGCGGCTTTGCCACCAAAGTATCGTCCTGCTCGGCCACCCAGGGCTTCGCTGGATCAAGGTAGATCACGGTGTACGCGACGAGCTCCCCTGTCCGCTGATGTTGCGCAGCTGCCACAAGGGCAGTCTGGCCCTCGGCAAGCGTTGTGTCCTCGAGTTGCCTGACGCGCGCAGCGTCCCAGGCCTCTGCCTCGATCTCAAGACCGCCCGCCGGGGTATCCGTGCTCATCCGGCCCATCAGCACGGCCATGTGGTCCACGTGTTCTGCGGGGCACCGGTTCGTCCAGGCAAGGACCTCGTAGGCGGCGTCGGCCTTGGAATGGGCCGCAAGCTCCAGCCTTGACCATTCCCCGCTGTGGTCCATGTCCAGGCTGCTGAATCTGCTGGCCTGTTCCAAGGTGAATCCATTCTTGAGGCAGAAGGCCACGCCCGGACTGTCTTCGGGCACTCCCCCGGGTACTCCTTCGGCCCCTGCGGAACCGATCGGGTGTTCGGTGTGCGCCTGCAGGACGTGCCTCCCCTGTGCCCTGGCAACCTCTTCTACGGTGCGGAGCAGTGCGGTTCCGATTCCATACCGGCGGTGCCCCTCCAGAACATCTACATGGAGCCAAGCGGTGTGGACGTTGTCCTTGAGCGGAACCTGGCAGGAAGCGTAGCCGACGATGCTTCCGTGAACCCGGGCGAAGAAGTTCCTTGAGGCCTCGTATGGGGAATCCCGCCATCCGGCGAGCCGGGCCTGCGCCGATGATGCCCGGTCCAGGTTTCCCCAGGTTTCCAGCACCATGGCATCCATTACGGAAGAAAGCTCCCGGAATTCCTTGGCGTCCGGCCCGTCCAGGGACTCCGGCAGGTGGAGCTCATGGATGCTGAAATCCGGAAGCCGGTCTGTCATGCCCTTAGCCTAATCAGCGGTCGCTACGCGCGATAGGTGCCGGTTTGCGTACAACGAAAGGACCGCCCGGCGAATGCCGGACGGTCCTTTCAGAGTCGATGCTCCCGGTGGCTTACGCCTCGGTGAGAACCTTGGTGACGTTCGGGTCAACGGAGATGCCCGGGCCGAACGTGGTGGCGACCGTAGCCTTCTGGATGTACCGGCCCTTGGAAGCGGACGGCTTCAGGCGAAGCACCTCTTCCAGAGCGGCTGCGTAGTTCTCGGCCAGCTTCAGTTCATCGAAGGAAACCTTGCCGATGATGAAGTGCAGGTTCGAGTGCTTGTCGACGCGGAAGTCGATCTTGCCACCCTTGATGTCGTTGACAGCCTTGGTGACGTCTGCGGTCACGGTACCGGTCTTCGGGTTCGGCATGAGGTTACGCGGGCCGAGGACTTTACCGAGACGGCCAACCTTGCCCATGAGGTCCGGGGTTGCCACTGCGGCGTCGAAGTCGGTCCAGCCGGCGGCGATCTTTTCGATCAGGTCATCGGAACCAACGAAGTCGGCGCCTGCAGCGATTGCTGCTTCGGCCTTGTCGCCCGTTGCGAAAACCAGGACGCGGGCAGTCTTACCCGTGCCGTGCGGCAGGTTGACGGTGCCGCGCACCATCTGGTCGGCCTTACGCGGGTCAACGCCCAAACGGAAAGCAACCTCAACGGTGGCGTCGAACTTGGACGGGTTGGTGTCCTTGGCGAGCTTGATGGCCTCGAACGGGGCGTAGAACTTGTCTGCCTCGATCTTGGCTACGGCTGCCTCATATGCTTTGCTGCGCTTTGCCATGCTGCTTATTCTCCTTGTGCAGTTGTGGTCTGCGGACCGCGCTGGGCCCTGCCACAGTTGGAAATCCGGCGTGGATCTCCAACATTTTCAATATTTCAGTGGTGCCGGTTTCCCGGCGGTGCTACCCGGCGTCGTCAGTTTCCCAAAACAGACGCCATGAAGCGGTGAGGGGAATTAACCCTCGACGGTGATACCCATGGAGCGTGCGGTGCCGGCGATGATCTTGGCAGCGCCCTCAAGGCTGGTGGCGTTGAGGTCTTCCATCTTGGTGGTGGCGATCTCGTTAACCTGTGCCTGGGTCAGCTTGGCAACCTTGACGGTGTGCGGCGTGGCCGAACCCTTTGCAACGCCTGCAGCCTTCTTGATGAGCTCTGCAGCCGGCGGGGTCTTGGTGATGAAGGTGAAAGAGCGGTCTTCGTAGACCGTGATTTCAACCGGGATAACGTTTCCGCGCTGGGCTTCCGTTGCAGCGTTGTACGCCTTGCAGAATTCCATGATGTTGACACCGTGCTGGCCAAGCGCAGGACCGATCGGCGGGGCCGGGTTGGCGGCACCTGCCTGGATCTGCAGCTTGATGAGGCCGGTGACCTTCTTCTTGGGAGCCAATGTAGGTCCTTCTCTCAATAACTTCCTAGGACACAGGAGCGTGCCTCAGGTTTGTGGCCGCCATGGCAAGGCGACCGACCGCTCCGTGGTTGCTAAGCGGGCAACCACGGGGCGAAATTCTTGGATCAACTAGATCTTGGTGACCTGGTTGAATGCGAGCGTAACCGGGGTTTCGCGTTCGAAGATCGACACCAGCACCACAAGCGTCTGGGAATCCATCTTGATCTCGGAGATCGTGGCGGGAAGGGTCTCGAACGGACCTTCCTTGACGATGACGGACTCTCCGACCTCGAAGTCGATGTCGACGGGCGTCTGGTGCTGCTTGTTGACCGGCTTGCCCTTTTCGGCCTGCTGCTCTTCGAAGACTGGAGCCAGCATGGAGAAGACCTCGTCAAGGCGAAGCGGGACCGGGTTGTGTGCGTTGCCCACGAAGCCAGTGACACCCGGAGTGTGGCGGACGGCGCCCCAGGATGCGTCGGTCAGGTCCATACGGACGAGGACGTAACCCGGGATGCGTACGCGGTTGATGATCTTGCGCTGGGCGTTCTTGATCTCAACGACTTCCTCCATGGGCACCTGGATCTCGAAGATGTAATCTTCCATGTCCAGGGTCTGGATGCGGGTCTCAAGGTTGGCCTTGACGCGGTTTTCGTAACCGGCGTAGGAGTGGATGACGTACCAGTCACCCTCCTGGCGGCGAAGCTTGGCCTTGAACTCCTCAGCGGGGTCGGCGGGCGCTACGGCTGCAGCGGCGGCCAAGGCGTCGGCGCCGGACTCGGCGTCGTCAGACTCGTCGTCGTCGGACACCTCGGCGTCGGACTCATCGGCGTCGTCGACGTCGGCAGTTTCGGGCGCAGCAGAATCGACCTCGGATCCTTCCACGGCGTCAGCCGTGGCGTGGGCCGTGCTTTCAGCGGGCCCATCCAGCTCAGTCTCAGTTACCTCGAGCTCCTGCTCAGACACTTGGTCTCCTGCTTCCTCATTGCCTAACATGCCTATTTAAATGGCTCAATTCCGCAAACCCTACGAAATCCCTTGATTTTCCGGGGATTCCGCGCGGTTTGCGGAGCGATCCGCTTAGTGGTTCGTGGTGCCGGTAGCGCCGAAAACCCATTTGATTCCCGTACCGAAAGCCAGGTCCAGGATGGTGACGACCAGCATCATGATGGCCACGAACACCAGCACCACGACTGTGTAGTTGACCAGTTCCTTACGGGTGGGGGCAACTACCTTCTTGAGCTCGCCAATTACCTGGCGAACAAAAAGCGCAATTCGAGCGAAGAGGCCGGAATCGGACTTCTTGGCAGGGCGGCCCTTCGAGCTGCTCGCAGCTGTTTCGGTCACCTGATCCTCACTCATCTATGCAAACGTCGTTGACCCGACTCTGATCAGAGTCATGGTTGCTGCGCTTGTTCCGAGCAAAACCCGGAACAGCTTGCGCAGGGCAGACAGGACTCGAACCTGCAACCTGCGGTTTTGGAGACCGCTGCGCTACCAATTGCGCCACTACCCTATGGAACGAATCCATATTTCGGCCGCACTCCATCGAAGCCAAGGAATCCAGAAGAACACGAGATTCCGGAGCCTATCTGGGGCGCGAACCATTGTGATGTTTTTCAACACCGGTGAACCAGTCTACGCAACAACGTCGCGATAGTCGAACCGGGCCATTTCCGGAGCGTTCAGGCCGTCCCGCTCGTGTGATCAGCGCTCGCTTGATCAGCCTTCACTGTCACTTTCCCGGCGTTAGCCCGATAGCTCCGCAGAACAGCATAAAGTAGATTTCGTCGAATCCCACCATCCAGCCCATGAGCTGCCCGCGAAGAACGGTGCTTTAATGTCTGCCGGAATACCAGCCGCCCGCATTTCACAGCGAATTTCCGCCATCGCCGAATCCGCCACCCTTGCCGTTGACGCCAAGGCCAAGGCGCTCAAGGCAGCGGGTCGCCCCGTGATTGGCTTTGGCGCCGGGGAGCCCGACTTCCCGACCCCCGACTACATCGTCAAGGCCGCCGTCGAGGCCGCCGGCCAGCCGAAGTACCACCGCTACTCCCCTGCCGCCGGCCTGCCGGAGCTGAAGCAGGCCATCGCGGACAAGACGTTCCGCGACTCGGGCTACAAAGTAGACGCTTCCCAGGTGATGGTTACCAATGGCGGCAAGCAGGCCGTCTACAACACCTTCGCGACCCTTGTTGATCCGGGCGACGAAGTAATCATCCCCACGCCGTTCTGGACCACCTACCCGGAGGCAATTCGCTTGGCCGGAGGCGTTCCCGTTGAGGTCTTCGCCGGCCCCGAGCAGGGTTACCTGGTCACCGTGGAGCAGCTCGAAGCCGCGGTCACCGACAAGACGAAGATCCTGCTTTTCGTTTCGCCGTCCAACCCGACCGGAGCCGTCTACAGCGCCGAACAGGTGGCTGAGATCGGAAAATGGGCTGCGGCAAAGGGCCTCTGGGTTGTCACCGACGAAATCTATGAGCACCTGACCTACGACGGCGTGCCCTTCACCTCGATCGCCACTGCCGCCCCCGAACTCGGCGACAAGGTGGTCATCCTCAACGGTGTCGCCAAGACCTATGCCATGACCGGATGGCGTGTTGGATGGATGATCGGCCCGGCTGACGTCATCAAGGCCGCCACCAACCTCCAGTCGCACGCGACGTCGAACGTTTCCAACATCATGCAGATCGCAGCCCTGGCTGCCGTGTCCGGTCCGCTGACCGCCGTCGACGAAATGAAAGTCGCCTTCGACCGCCGCCGCAAGGCGATTGTCGCCGGACTGAACGCGATCGAGGGTGTGGAATGCCCGACGCCGACCGGCGCCTTCTACGTGTACGCCGACGTCCGCGGTCTGCTGGGCAAGGAATTCCCGACGTCGAACGGTCCTGTCCGTCCGTCAACGTCCGCTGAGCTGGCCTCGCTGATCCTCGACGAGGTTGAGGTCGCAATTGTTCCGGGCGAGGCCTTCGGCCCCTCCGGTTTCGTGCGCCTCTCCTACGCCTTGGGCGACGACGACCTTGCCGAAGGCGTTCGTCGCCTCCAGGAATTCCTCGGCCAGGCCAAGTAGCCTTCCGCCTGCACAAACGCCCGTTCACCTTGGGTTTAGGTGAGCGGGCGTTTGGGTTTAACCCGCTAAAGGTGAGCGGGCGTTTGGGTTTAACCCGCGAAAGGTGAGCGGGCGTTTGGGTTTAACCCGCTAAAGGTGAGCGGGCGTCAGAGGAGGCGGCGCTCGGCGGCCCACCTGGTCAGTTCGTGGCGGCTGGAGAGCTGGAGTTTGCGGAGCACCGCCGAGACATGGGTTTCCACGGTCTTGATGGAAATGAACAGCTCCTTGGCCACCTCCTTGTAGCTGTAGCCGCGGGCGATGAGGCGCATGACTTCCAGTTCCCTCGCGGAAAGCCGGTCCAGTTCGTCGTCGGCGATCTCGGCCGGGGAGGTTCCAAACGCGTCGAGGACAAAACCGGCCAGTCTCGGCGAGAAGACGGCGTCACCGTCGGCCACGCGGATCACGGCATCAGAGATCTCGGGGCCGGAAATGGTCTTGGTGACATAGCCCCGGGCGCCAGCCCGAATGACGGCCACGACGTCCTCGGCGGCATCCGAGACGCTCAAGGCCAGGAAGCTCGTGCTCCCACGCAACGGCGCGGATGCGCTGATGACTTCCCGACCGCCACCGCCAAGGCCGCCAGGCAGGTGGACGTCGAGCAACACCACTTCCGGGTGAACTTCGGCAATCACGGCGATAGCTTGCTCCACTGTTCCGGCTTCGCCTACGACGTCGATCCTGGAATCGAGGTCGGCCTTCAGCCCGGACCGGAAAATGGCGTGGTCGTCCACGATCACCACACGAACCTTCCGCGCTACTTGCTCTGATAGGGCGTTCATGCTTTGGCTTCTCCGTTTCGGTTCTCTGCTTTATCGGGGTTCTCAACGGGCAGTTTCAGGCGTACTTCGGTGCCCTCCGAGCTACTGCTGATGACCGCCGTTCCGCCGTGGCGCTTCATCCGTCCGATGATTGATTCCTTGACTCCGAGCCGGTCTTCCGGGACGGTATCGGGGTCAAAGCCAGGCCCGCGGTCCCTGACAAAAACCTCGCTGCCCGTGTCCGAGCTCTCGAGATAGACGGACACGGCGCCGCCGCCGTGCCGGGCGGCATTGTGCATGGCCTCCCGGGCCGCCAGGACGAGCGCTTCGTGCCTGTCTGTCATGGCGGCGTCTCCCACGCTGACGACGTCGACGGCGTGTCCGTGGGCGTCCTCGACTTCGGCTGCGGCCGCGGCAATCCGCTCCGCCAGGAGTCCCGCATCCTTGGCGGCGTCCCGGTACAGCCAGGTGCGCAGTTCGCGCTCCTGGGCACGGGCGAGGCGGACCACGTCCTGCTCGGAACCTGCCCGGCGCTGGATCAAGGCGAGCGTCTGCAGTACCGAGTCGTGCAAGTGGGCGGCAATCTCGGCCCGCTCCGTCTCCCGGACCCGCGCCGCCCGCTCAGTTTCAAGGTCCTTCCAGAACTTCAAGCCCCACGGCAGCAGCACCAGGGCGACGCCGCCAAGCACTGCGATCGAAGCCAGCAGCGCGAGCCAGGTCTGCTCCCACGAGCCGGAACCGGACACCATGACCAACACCCCGGCAACCACCAAGGCCAGGCCCGCGGCAAGACGGACCCAGCCGCCTGCTTGGTCGGCCTTGGTCTTGTCCACCAGCCCGGCCCGGCGTGTCTCGTCCAACTGCATCCACGCGATCGACGCTCCGCCGAGTATGGCCGCCGCCGGGATCAGCGTGCCGAGAGGGACCTCGACGCCGAACTGCCGGGCGATGAGGATGGCGGCCACCAGGAGCAGGCCGGCTCCCAGGAGGATCTCTTTCCCGTACTGGATGCGACGAATCCTGAACCAGGAGGCGAAGACGGGGGCCGGGGTGGACAGCGGCAGCGGCTGCGCGCCGCCGTCGGGCGCTGTTACCTCGAGAGGGATGCTCACTGAAAGGGGCATGCTCACTGCGGGAGCAATGGGCGACGCCGGCCGGCGGCTATTGCGACGGGCGCTTTCGTCGGCAGTGGGCACCATGACCCAAAGCCAGGCGTAGAAGGCCAGGCCCGCGCCGCCGGCGAACGAGGCAAGGACCATACCGAGCCGGATGTATTTCACAGGCCAGCCAAGGTGGTCCGCCAGGCCACTGCACACGCCGGCAATCATCCGGTCGCTGCTCCGGACCAGCGGCGGGCGTTGCATGGCGGTTGTCATGATTCCATCCAAACACGTATCAGGGCCTTCGGCGCTCGAAGCCAGGGCATCTCAGGGGGCCACTCAGGGAACGTTCAGGGTATCCCCCAATAGAGGGCGGCGTCGCCGGGCGGCAAGATCGAAGTATGAACGCGAACAGCATGAATCCCGAGGACTCCGGACAAGCAGCGGAGCCCGGTCAACCTGAAGAATCCGGCCAGCCGGCCGGGACAGGCTCGCCGGAAGAACCGGCCCAGCCAAACGCTGCCCACAGCGGCGCCTCGCCGAACTACGCCGTTCCCGCTCCCCCGCAGAACTTCTTCAACTGGATCCGCAGCCAAGGCATCAGCCGTGGCCGGGACCGTTGGGTGGGCGGCGTAGCGAGCGGCATCGCGCACCGCTTCGGTGTCGATCCATTGATCGTCCGCGGCATCTTCATCGTCCTTACCCTCTTCGCCGGCGTCGGCATGCTGCTCTACGGCGTCGCCTGGGCGCTCCTGCCCGAACCGGATGGCCGCATCCACGCCCAGGAGGCCGGAGCAGGCCGCTGGTCCGCAGGCATGACCGGCGCCCTCATCACAACCATCATCGGATTGCCGGGCCTCGGCCGCGGTTTCTGGGGATGGGGCTGGAACGGCGTTCCTGGAATCCTCTGGACGCTGTTCTGGGTAGGCGGCACCATCTACCTGATCTACTTCCTGGTCCAGCGCAGCAAATCCCGCAACGGAAGGCAGACCATGGGCCCTCACAACCACGCGGCCGCTCCCGGCTCCCCCAGCGGGGCGGGCACCCCTGCCTCGGCAGGTTATCCAGCCGGCCCCTACACCGCAGGCCCTTACGGTGCGGTTCCTTACAGCGCAGCTCCTTACGGCTCCGGTACTTACGGGACAGGCGGCCCCTCAACTCCCGCAGGCCCCGTCAATCCAGCTGGCCCGTACCCACCGGCCGGCGTACCCAACCGCCCAGAGCGGCCAGAGCGGCCGAGGCGGCAAGGACCGGGCGCGGCCATCGTAGCGGTCTCAGCCGGGGCGGCCCTGTTGGCCGGCGGAACGCTCAAGCTGCTCGACACCGGCAATGTCATCCACCTTGGCGACGCCGCCAACGCAGTGGTCTGGGCCACGGGCGCCGCAGTCCTCGGCCTCGGCATCCTTGTCGCCGGACTCCGGGGCCGTTCGTCGGGGCTGCTCGGCTTCCTGGCCGTAGCGACGCTGATAATCGGAGCCGTATTCAATATCGCCCCGAGCGCGGACCACTTCCGCCTCCAGAATGCCCAATGGAATCCCGTGAGCATCGACGATGCCCGCAAAGGCTTCGACATCACGGGAGCCAACGGGACCGTTGACTTGACCAAACTGAACCTGAGCGCGCCGTTGGGCTCCAACGTCGTGGTTCCGATGGACGTGACCGCAAGCAACATCAAACTCGTCATCCCCTCGACCGTGCCGGTGGAGGTCCAAGCAGACATGACCTTCGCGAACCTCAAGCAGGACGGTAGCGCCGTCACCCAAAGCAACGGTGGTACCAGGGAGAGCTTCAACACGAACAAACCCGGGGCCAAGCTGGTCGTCAGACTCAACGGCACTTTCAGCAACGTCACCGTCCAGGAAGGAAACTGACATGAGCACGCACGAACCCACGCGGGCATTTGAAACGGCACCCGAGCCCGGGGCGCAAGCCGCCCGGGCCAGGGTGGGCACGGTGGTCTGGGGGCTGATTGTCGTCGCACTCGCTGCTTTGATCATCATTTCCAAGCTCGGCCTCGTGGCGCTCAACGGCAACTATGTGTTGATCGGGCTCATGATCGGGGCCGGCGCGGCACTCGTGATCGGAGGCCTAATGTCCGCCCGCTCCCGAAAGGGCAGCGGGTCAGGCCCGGACTCCGGGGCCGGCGTCACCGATTCCGACCACCGGTAGCAAGCAGCACGTGACAAAGCAGCCACAACAGGGAAGGCTCTAGCCATGAACAAGTTCTTCAGCATCGTACGGGGCATCGGCCTGAAGCGCGGTCCGCAGCGTTTGATCGGAGGGGTGTGCGGTGGCATTGCCGCCAAACTGAATGTGGACGTGGCCTACGTCCGCATTGGCTACCTGATCTTCTGCCTGCTACCCGGGCCCGCCGTAGTGATCTACGTGGTGGCTTGGCTGCTGCTTCCCAACCAAAGCGGCACCATTGCACTGGAATCCTTCCTCACCCAGCGTTCGCAGGGCCGGAAGTAGCACAGCCCGGGTTTGCCGGCGAGTTTCAACCCTGTTTCAAAAGTCTCATCCCCGGCGGTGGTCATGGTTTGTGTCCCACCCCACATTGCCCCCTACAATCATTGTGAGCTCAGCGTGGCGCTCTGCACGTATACCTCCTAGCCAGGATTTGAGCCCTCATGAAAATTGGAATCCTTACCAGCGGTGGCGACTGCCCCGGACTTAACGCCGTCATCCGCGGCGCCGTCCTCAAGGGAATTGCCATTCACGGCCAGGAATTCGTCGGTTTCCGGGACGGTTGGCGGGGCGTCGTGGAGGGCGACGTCATCGACATTCCCCGCACCATGGTCCGCGGTATCGCCAAGCAGGGTGGAACCATCCTCGGCACGTCCCGTACCAACCCGTTCGAGAACGGCGGCGGCCCGGATGTCATCAAGGCCCACATGGACCGCCTCGGCATCGACGCCATCATTGCCATCGGCGGCGAAGGTACCCTTGCCGCCGCGAAGCGCCTGACCGACGCCGGGTTGAAGATCGTGGGCGTCCCCAAGACCGTGGACAACGATCTCGACGCCACCGACTATACCTTCGGGTTCGACACCGCCGTCCAGATCGCCACTGAGGCCATCGACCGGCTGCGCACCACCGGGGAATCCCACCACCGCTGCATGATCGCCGAGGTCATGGGCCGCCACGTGGGCTGGATCGCCCTGCACGCGGGCATGGCTGCCGGCGCGCACGCCATCCTGATCCCCGAGCAGAAAGTCAGCATCGAGCAGATCACCGAATGGGTCCAGGAGGCCCACGACCGTGGCCGTGCGCCGTTGATTGTTGTTGCCGAGGGTTTTGTTCCCGACCACATGGAAGCCCCGCACTCCGAACGCGGCCTGGATACCTTCGGCCGGCCCCGACTGGGCGGCATCGCCGACCAGCTCGCCCCCGAAATCGAAGCCCGCACCGGCATCGAGACCCGCGCCACGATCCTCGGCCACATCCAGCGCGGCGGCGTCCCCTCGGCTTTCGACCGCGTCCTGGCCACCCGCCTGGGAATGGCGGCCATCGATTCCGTCGTGGAAGGCCGCTGGGGAACCATGGTGGCCCTCAAGGGCACGGACATCGAGCACGTGGGCTTCGAAGCCGCCCTGGGCAAGCTCAAGACCGTCCCGCAGAACCGCTATGACGAGGCCGCGGTACTGTTCGGCTGAGCTGCTGCCGTTCGGCTGAGCCGGTTCTTCAAGGAGCAGGCGGGCACCACCAGGTGCCTGCCTGCTCCTTCCTTTTCCAGGGACTGCATAGACTCGATGTCATGGAACTTGATGCGGGATCGGCGGAAATTGTGCTGCTGGCCTGGGCCCGACATTTAGGGTTCGACGACGAAGCCTTCAGTTTCGTCTCCGGCTCACCTGCTGCCCTCAACGGCGAGCGGTTGGTCCGGGAAGATGAGGACGCCGAATCCATTACGTTCGTGAGGCTCTTCGGCCGCTCCGCATTGGTGGCCCCGGGATGGGCGGCGGCCGCCGCCGTCGAGCTCTCGGATGATCAACTGAGCGAGCATTCCGTACTGTTGCGGATCAGCCGCGAACACGGTGGCCACGGGCTCGGGACGTCTGCGCTGCTGTTCGCCGATGACCTTCCCCTCTTCCAGCCGGGCGGCGAAGTCACCGTCTCGCACGGCCATCCGGAGGCGATCGAGTTGGAAGGCAGGTGCCCTCCGGACGACGTCAATGAAGTCCATCTCTCCAGGATGGACCACCATTTCACGGTGATGGATGGCAACGAACCGGACCGCAAACCGGTTGCCTGCGGCGCTTATGCGGAGTGGCAGGGGATCCTCGCGGATATGGGCGTCCTGGTGCCCCCGGAATTGCGCCGGCAAGGGCTCGGAACCCTGGCTGTGTCGATCGCCGCCCACGAGGCGCTGGCCTCCGGCCTGACGCTGCAATGGCGGACTGCGCTGGACAACCGGGGCTCGATGGCCTTGGCGCGGAAGCTGGGATTCGTCGACGGCGGCATCCAGACCTCCGTGCTGCTCCGCTAGCGCCCTCCACTGCCCGCGAGTTGGCAGACGATGCCCTCAAAATCGCATTTTGAAGGCATCGTCTGCCAGTTCGCGCGGACTAACCGTCTTGCGAAACAGTCTCAGGCTTGGCCTCTGCGGCAGTCGGGGAACCCCAGCCCTGGACGGCTTTGGGCTTGCCAAACAACAACGCGGCTACGGCGCCCAGCAGAATCGCAAAGGCCGGCAGCAAGACCGACTGGCTCATCGCCGTCGAAAACCCGTCATGCAGGAATTCAGGCAACTTGCCGGTGAATCCGCCTTCGCCCGCCGGGGCGGCACCTGGCGGAGCCGCGGGCAGCTCGGCCGCGAGCCGGGACTGGATGAGGGCAGCAATCGCGGCCGATCCCAGCACCGCACCGATCTGGCGCGTCGTGTTGAAGACACCCGAACCGGCGCCTGCCGAGCGCGGCGGGAGGTTTCGGGTGGTGGCGTTCGAGACCGGTCCCCAAATGAAGCCGTTGGCCACACCCTGGAGGGCGCTGGGCAGCAGGAACATCCAGATGGGGGTGTCCGGTTTCAGAAGGGTCGACGTCCAGAAGAGTGCACCGGACAGGCAGACGAGGCCGAAGGCGGCGAACCAACGCGGGTTGATGCGGTCGATCAGCTTGCCAACGAAAGGTGCCAGCGCCCCGGAGATCACGGCCATGGGGATCATGAGCAACGCGGACTGCGTCGGGGACAAACCGCGGACTACCTGGTAGTAGAAAATGGTGGGCAACGGGAACGCGGTGATGGTGAAACCCACCGCCATGATGGTGGTGTTTCCCAAGGAGAAGTTGCGGTCCTTGAACAGGCCCAACGGCAGCAGGGGTTCGCCGCCGCGGCGTTCCAGGAGCCACTGCCACAAGACGAACAAGGCGAGGACCACGAGCCCCGTGATGATCAGTCCCCAAACGGTAATGGGTCCGCTGACGGTGCCCCACTTGTAGCTTTGGCCCTCCTGGATGCCGAACACCAGCAGGAACATACCCGCTGCGGACAGCAGCACACCCAGGACGTCGAACTTGTGGCTGTGCGTGGTCAGCTTCGGTACGAGCCGGGTCACGAGGACGAAGGCAACGACGCCGATGGGAACGTTGACGAAGAAGATCCACTGCCAACCGAGGCCGTCAACCAACACGCCGCCGAGGATCGGGCCGACGAGGATAGCCATGCCGGCCGTCGCTCCCCAGAGGCCCATGGCCGCGCCGCGGCGGTCCGGCGGGAAGATCCGGGTAATGACGGCCATGGTTTGGGGCGTCATCATGGCCGCGCCGATGCCCTGGACCACCCGGGCGGCGATCAGCATGCCGATATCGCCCGAGAGGCCGCACCACAGCGAAGCCAGGGTAAAGACCACGAGGCCGATCAGGTAGAGGTTCTTCGGCCCGAAGCGGTCACCGAGCCGTCCGGTGATCAGCAACGGGACGGCGTAGGCGAGGAGGTAGGCGCTCGTCACCCAGATTACGGCGTTGATATCCGTGTGCAGGCCCTCCATGATCCGCGGGTTCGCCACGGAGACAATGGTGGTGTCGATCAGGATCATGAAGAACCCGACCACGAGGGACCACAGTGCGGGCCACGGTTTAGCTACGTTTTCCATGGGTTTCCTTTGACTGTGCTGAATCTATTGCAAGTTGGTTCGTGGGATGGGCGGTCACCATGGCAACTGCCCGCTGCGGAGATCATTTTGGAAGCTGCGTATCCAGTCGATTTCCGTCCGCAGCATAGCTTGTTGGTACTTGACGTCAATCCAGAACTTGGGCTCGACGCCTTTGGCAGCGACAGCTTCTTCACCGCGGACCAGGAAGTCGAGCTGGTTTTCCAGGTTCGCCACGCGGTGGTCCAGTAGTTCGAGTACGACGCCGGAGGGCAGGTTGTGCGCCTCGGCGATCGCGTGGGGGAACACCGGGTACTCATTCACGGGTTCCTCCAGCATGTTCTGGAGGCGCTCGGTCAGCGTCTCCCGGCCGGCTCCCGTGATTCGGTAGGTGGTGCGCTCGGGCCGGTTGCCGGAACGGTCAATGCCAGTGGACTCGACCAAACCCGCCTCTTCCAGGCGACCGACCGCGTGGTAGAGCGTACCCGGCCGGACTTTGACCAAACGATCCTCGTGGCGGGCCATCAGGAGCTGGTACATCTCGTAAGGATGCATCGGCGCCTCGACAAGGAGGGCCAATGCAGCGACGCCCAGTGGAGTCAGTGCGGCTCGTGCCATTTCCCCATCCTCCGTGCGAACTATTCCACAACAAATATTCCACATGGAATATTTGGCCGCAAGCCAGCCGGCGCGGTGAGGCCGTCACGCATGGGCAAAACCCGACGGCCCCGCCTTGGCCTATCCGAGCAGTCCGAGAATCTCCGTCCGGGCAAACATCCGGGCGGTGTCGCGCGCTGTGGGTGCGCCGGCGTCGGGATCGGCGCCGGCGTCGATCAGAACCCGGGCCACCTCCGTGTAACCCTTGAAGACTGCGCCGGCCAGCGGAGTCTGGCCACGGTCGTTCGCGCCGTTTGCGTCGGCACCGTGGTAGAGCAGAAGCTGAACGGTTTCAGCGTGGCCATGGTATGCGGCCAGCATCAGCAGCGAGTCACCCGCGGCAGTGCGCATTCCAACCGGCGCACCGGCATTGAGGTAGCTGCGCAGGATCTGCGAGTTGCCTTCCCTGGCGGCATCGAACAAGGCATGCGCCAAGGCAATGGCCTCGTCATCGGCACCGCCCGTTTGGGCTTCGGCGCCCGTCGTTTCGCTCATCGATGGGGTCCCTTCAGGAATCCGGTCTGACGCCCCACCACCTGTCCGGCATCGGGCGCAACGATTACTTCCTGGGCGGCCGGATAAGGCTCCTCACCGTCCAGCACGGTCAGCACTTCGTGCGGGTCGACGGACCGCTTGATCAGAGCCAGTCCTACTGCCCCCATTTCGAAATGCTGGGCCACGGATGTCAGCGTACCCACCTTGCGCTCTCCGGCAAATACGACGCTGCCCGGCGCCGGAAGGGTGTGCTGCGAGCCGTCCAATTGCAGGAAAACGAGCCGCCGTGGTGGGTGTCCCAAGTTGTGGACGCGGGCGATGGTCTCCTGGCCCTTGTAGCAGCCCTTGGACAAGTGGACCGAGGTCCGCAGGAGATCGAGCTCGTGCGGAATGGTCTTCTCGTCTGTCTCCGCGCCGAGCCGGGGACGCCACGCGGCAATGCGGAGCGCCTCCGCCGCCAACGAGCCGGCGAGGGCCATGCCTTCAACGGCCGCTTCAAACTCGTCCGCGGGAATGAGGTACTCGAACCAGGGACGCTCAAGGCCGGGATGGGAGCTTTCCTCCACCACGCTGTACGAATACCCGCCGACGCCGATGTGCGGCCACGGGTCCTCCCAGACGAGCCGCCCGGACCAGGCGTCAACGGGCTTGGTTGAGCCGACGACGGCCCAATCGGCCGACACGTCGGCCACCTCGACGCGCAACATGAACCGCATTCTGTCGAGCCACTCCGCCAGCGGGGCAGCCTCGGCGGCTTCGACCAGCAGCCAGGTGGTCCCGCCGTCGTCCACCACACGGGCATCGAAGTCGATGCGGCCTTGGATGGTGAGAAGCAGCAGTTCGCTTGAGACGCGCGGCTGGAGGTTGGTCAATTGCTGCGAGGAAAGAGTGTTGAGCCAGCTCAGTCGGTCAGGGCCGGTGACGGTGACAACGCCCCGGTAGGAAAGATCGACGACGGCGGTGCCGGCGGCGAGTGCGCGCTGCTCACGCAGGGGTTCGCCGTAGTGGGCCGCGACGCCGGAGTCCTCGCCGCCGCCTTCTACAGCTCCGGGGCGCGACAATAGGGGGCTCTTGTAAGTCATATGTAGTAGAAGTCCTTGGGGCTCAGCGGTATTCCGGGTTTTCAAAATCGAAGCGTGTGCCGGCTTTCCATTCATCCGGGAGGTTGCCGTAGGCAGGAATGCCGCCGACGTCCTTGAGCATGCGGGCGTAGTGGAGCAGGTTCCACGTCATGAAGGTGGTGTTCCGGTTGGTGAAGTCGCTCTCGGGGCCGCCTGATCCTTCGTCGAGGTAGCTGGGGCCGGGGCCGACGGCACCGATCCAGCCGGCGTCGGCCTGCGGCGGAATCGTGAAGCCGACGTGCTGGAGGCTGTACAGGACGTTCATGGCGCAGTGTTTGATGCCATCCTCGTTGCCCGTGATCAGGCAGCCGCCGACTTTTGGATAGTAGGCCCATTGGCCTTTGCTATTGAGCTGGCCCGAATGGGCGTAGAGCCGCTCGATGAGTTTCTTGGTCTGGGAGGAGTTATCACCAAGCCAGATAGGACCGGCCACCACCACGATGTCGGCCTCCAACACGGCCGGGTACAACTCCGGCCATTCGTCCGTGGCCCAGCCATGTTCGCGCATGTCCGGATACACTCCGGCGGCAATGTCATGGTCCACCGTGCGGATCACCTGCGTACTGACGCCCTGCTTTTCCATGATGCGCCGGCTGATGGCTATCAGTCCGTCGGTATTGCTCACTTGCGGGGATGGTTTGAGCGTCCCGTTGAAAAACACAGCTTTGAGATCGTCATAGCTGGCAGGCTTTGTTGCTTCGTTCACTTGCTGTTCCCCTTTGGTTCGGATTGCGAAACAGGACGTTCAGTGAGACCTCTTCGGTGAGACCTTGAAGCCAGGGAACAAACCCTCCTACTAAAGCTTGTTCAGGAAAGCCGAAGCGTGGGCCTCGAGCGACTTGCCCGGAGTGGACACATCCCAGCGCCACAACAGATTGCCATCCACGAGGCCGAAGATGCGTGTGGCCGCAGTGTATTCCTTGGAGTGGCCGCCGCGCATCACCATATCGGTGCTCATCTGGATCTGCGGCCCCTTGATTTGGCCGTAGTACAGCTCGCTGATGCCACCTGGATGGGCGATCGTCACGGTGATGTCGAACCCGCCGTCCGCATTCCGGTGCGCCTCGACGTCGTCGGCGGTTTTCAAAACCGGGACAATTTCCGCGGGAATCAAGCCGGGGCCGCCGTCGGCGTCGAGCATTTTCCGCTCCAGCGCCCAGAAGCCTGTTTCCACCGTGAGGGGCCGCAACTTGGTGCCGTCCTCGTCGCTGAGCCAGCTTTCCGCGCGGTACTCCAGGTAAGGCAGACCGTGGTGCGTGAAGGAGACATGCTGGATGAAATGATCCGAGTCTTCTTCACCGGTTCCAAGCCGTCCCCGGCCTTCCCACTCACCAATGAGCCAGGAAAGAGGTACCAATTCGGGTGTTAGGTCGGAAGGGATTTCGATGGGCACAGCAATTACCTCAGTGGACCGGAAGGTACAGGTTGATCAAAAGCGATGGGAGCTCTACTTCTGGCCCTTGAAGAGACGGTAAACGACAAAACCAGCGAACCACGCCATCGAGAGGCTGGCCAGGCCGAGGAGGACAAGGAAGAAGATTTCAAATGCAAGTACGGACATGATGCCATCCTAACTGTTAGTAGATGAGTAGTTTGTCGATGAAGTAGCACATGGCGCCAACCGCCCAGACGGGAGCGACACCCATTCCAAGGACGGCCGGGAAATTGAGGCGGCCGAGCCGAAGCGTCACCATCCGGCGGAAACTGACCAGGACCGAGCCGATGACGACGCCCACCACGATGGCGGCCACGATCGCGATATTGGAGAACACCAGGCCTGCCAGCGGAGCCACCAACCCGGCCGCCACGATGCCCAAAGGCGCCACAACCCGGTCCGGCCAGCGCAACAAGCCGGCGAGGAGCGCGACGGCGGCGCTGAGAGCGGCGACCAGCACCATTTCCTTGATCCCGTTGAACCTAGCACCCGCAATCCAGCCCGCGCCAAGGCAGCTTAGCAGGACGCCGGCGCAGCTGCCAAGGGTGGATTCGAGCCGTTGGGCCTGACCGGTTCCGCGAATCAGCTGCACGACGAACACCGCGATCACGCCTGCGGCGATGAAGGCGGGGGTTGCGTCGAGAAATCCGGGGGCTGGCACGAAGCCGGCAGCCAAGGCTGAACCCGCACCGCTCAGGCCGATCACGGTGGCGAGCGTCTTCTTCGCGGGGACCGCTAGAAAATGGGGCCAGCCGATGCCAACCGCGGCCGACGCCAGAACTCCGACGGCGACCAGCCCTTCCGTGGGACCGTAAGAGCTGGCGACGAAAACCGCGAGCGCCACGAGGCCGACCACCCCGATGCTCCAAGACTTCACTGCGCCCCTGACCTCACTGTGTCCCTAACCTCGTTGCGCCCTCGTGGGATCCGCGATGGGCCCCATTTCGTTCCAGGCTGCGAGCAACCTCCTGCCAATCCTGCCTTATACGGCACAAATATGTCGCAAACATGGGTTGAAGGTGACACGAATCCCTGACGTTGCAGGGGCCTTTGGGTATACTCGGTTGTCAACAGCGCTTCTTGTTGCAACGCTTCCGTTACAACGGAACCACGCCCCATAAGCAGCTACCGGCCGGTGGAAACCCGGTTCAGACGCCCGATGATGCGCGGACCGCCCATTGGAGGAACTATGTCGCACATCCTGCTCCTGACGAACAGCACCGGCTCGTCGGTAGACATCCTGCCCGCCTTGGAGCTATTGAACCACCGGGTCCACATCCTTCCGGCAGAGCCAACGGCGTTGCTCGAAACCGACCCCACCGACGTCGTCTTCCTTGATGCCCGCAAGGACCTCGTGGGGGCCCGCTCCTTGACCCAGTTGCTCAAAGCCACGGGCTTGAGCGCCCCCCTCATCCTGATCCTCACCGAAGGCGGCATGGCTGCAGTCTCTTCCGCATGGTCTGTTGATGACATCGTCCTCGACTCGGCGGGGCCGGCCGAAGTCGAAGCCCGGATCCGCCTGGCCGTGGCACGCGCCATCCCCGGCGAAGAGGAAACCAACACCGAAATCCGGGCGGCCGGCGTCGTGATCGATGAAGCGAGCTACACGGCCCGCGTGAACGGGCAGCCGCTCAACCTGACCTTCAAGGAGTTCGAACTCCTGAAGTACCTGGCCCAGCACCCGGGCAGGGTGTTCACGCGCCAGCAGCTGCTCACGGAAGTATGGGGCTACGACTACTATGGCGGCACGCGCACCGTGGACGTTCACGTCCGGCGCCTGCGCGCCAAGCTGGGCGTGGACCACGAGAACCTCATCAGCACGGTCCGCAACGTCGGCTACCGCCTGACCTTGGTCCGCTTACCGGAAGACGAGCTCACGGAGGCCTAGGCTTCCGACACCCTTCAAAACACAGGGAAGGCCCGGACTCACTGAGTCCGGGCCTTCCCTTGCTTGAGTGGAGGACATACGGGTCGAACGTATCGAGGCCACCCCACTGGTGGATCCCCCTCGTATCCTGCTTCGCGAAGCCGGATGAGATATAGACCTTACACGGCCAACACGGTGGCCGCAAAATCCATCCCGCCAAACCGGCCGGAGACGTATAGCCTTGCAGCATGAGCCCTGCGCACCCGGAGAACTGGCCCGTCCTCGTCGTCAAAGGCGCGTCGGACAACGACTTGTTGAAAGACATCAAGACGCTGGCCGCAGCTGCCGAGGAGTCGGACGGCAATCCCCCGCTGTCCGAACAGACCCTGGTCATGCTGCGCGGAGCCGATGCCGGCGACCACTCGGTGCTCACGCTGGCCCTCTACGCCCCGGACGAGCAGTCCGATCCCGCAAGCGGCCAGGATCTGGCGGGAATCGCCGTCGTGGTTGAAGCGGACGACGGGACCGGAGTCCTGGAAATGGCGGTGCACCCCAGCTACCGCAACCAGGGTGTCGCAGGCCGGCTGTTGGACTCGCTCCGGGACAGCCGCGGGCTCGAGGGGCTGAACGCCTGGTCCCATGGGAATCACGAGGCCGCCGCGGAGCTTGCGGCCCGTTACGGCTACGGCCCGGCGCGCGAACTGTGGAAGATGCGCCTCATGACCTCCACAGCGGAGCTGCCCGACGCCGGCCTCCCTCAGGGAGTCTCGCTGCGCGCCTTCGTGCCGGGCCAGGATGAGTCCGCCTGGCTGGCCGCCAACAGGGCGGCATTTGCCCACCACCCCGAGCAGGGTTCCCTGACCAGGGCCGACCTGGAAGCGCGTATGGCCGAGGACTGGTTCGATCCCGCCGGTTTCCTGCTGGCTGTGAACCAGGCCGGGGAACTGCTCGGATTCCATTGGACCAAGGTGCACCCCCGGCAAGGACCCCATCCGGCCATCGGAGAGGTCTACGTCGTCGGTGTGACCCCCGCGGCCCAAGGGCTGGGGCTTGGCAAGGCGCTCACGGTCGCCGGAATCAGGTATCTCCAGAGCCACGAGCTGCACTCCGTAATGTTGTATGTGGACGCCGACAACACCGCGGCCGTCGCCCTTTACCAGAAGCTGGGCTTCGTCCGCTGGGACGTCGATGTCATGTATGCGCCGTTGACCCGGAAGTAACCCGGAACCAAGGCGTATCTGAAAGGCTAGGACATCTAGGATTCCGGCACGTGGAATCCTTGTAGGGTTGAATCAAACCCCCGCGCTGAACGAAGGAGAGCCCGATGAACCCGGACCCGGTCGGAACCACCAAAACCGAGGTCAAGGGCGCAACCTTGCCTCCCCGCTTCGGATCTTCCGAAGTCCCGGCTGCGCGGGCAACACAGGACCGCATCGACATTCCCGAATTTGCGCCCTCCCTTGAACCGGAAGGCGACATCACTCCGGACCGCTTCCTGGACCGCGAGCTGAGCTGGCTCGCCTTCAACTCCCGGGTTCTCGAGCTCGCGGAGGATCCGGACCTCTTCCTGCTGGAGCGGGTCAATTTCCTCTCCATCTTCGCCTCGAACCTGGATGAATTCTTCATGGTGCGGGTTGCCGGCTTGAAGCGGCGCATCGCCACCGGGCTCGCGGTCCCCTCCCCCGCCGGGCTGAGCCCGATCGAAGTCCTGGAGCAGATCGGCGATGCCGCCCGGAAGCTGCAGGAACGGCACGCGCGCGTGTTTGCCGAGCAGATCCGCCCCGCCTTGGCCTACGAGCACATCCACCTCATGCGCTGGGACGAACTCGACGACGAGGCCCAGCACCGCTTGAGCATCATGTTCGGCGAGAAGGTCTTCCCGATCCTCACCCCGCTCGCTGTCGATCCCGCCCACCCGTTCCCGTATATCTCCGGCCTTTCCCTCAACCTGGCCGTGATTGTCCGCAACCCCGTGAGCGACAAGGAACTGTTCGCACGCGTCAAGGTTCCGGACCAGTTGCCGCGGCTAGTCTCGATCGACGGACCGCGTGCCGGCGCGGTCCCGGGCCGCGTGGCACGATTCATCGCGCTCGAAGAGGTCATCGCCGTGCATCTGGACAAGCTGTTCCCCGGAATGGAAGTCATGGAGCACCACTCCTTCCGCGTTACCCGCAACGAGGACGTGGAAGTTGAGGAGGACGACGCCGAGAACCTCCTGCAGGCGCTTGAAAAAGAACTGCTGCGCCGCCGCTTCGGCCCTCCCGTCCGGCTTGAGGTCACCACCGACATCAACCCGAACATCCGTGCGCTCCTGGTGCGGGAACTCGGCGTCGAGGAATCCGAGGTGTACTCCGTTCCGGCTCCCTTGGACCTCCGGGGCCTGTCGGTCATCGGCGGAATTGACCGCGCCGACCTCCACTACCCCAAGCACGTGCCCCACACCTCGCGGTACCTGAACGAATCCGAGACCTCCAAAGCCGCCAACGTCTTCGCGGCGATGCGTCGCCGCGACATCCTGCTGCACCACCCGTACGACTCGTTCTCGACGTCGGTCCAGGCCTTCCTGGAGCAGGCCGCCGCCGACCCCAAGGTCCAGGCCATCAAGCAGACCCTGTACCGCACGTCCGGCGATTCCCCGATCGTGGACGCACTGATCGACGCCGCCGAGGCTGGCAAGCAGGTCCTGGCCCTCGTGGAGATCAAAGCCCGCTTTGATGAGCAGGCCAACATCTCCTGGGCCCGCAAGCTGGAGCAGGCCGGTGTGCACGTGGTGTACGGCATCGTGGGACTCAAGACGCACTGCAAGTTGTCCCTGGTTGTCCGTCAGGAAGTGGATGGCCTCCGCCGGTACTGCCATATCGGCACGGGCAACTACCACCCGCGGACGGCCCGCTACTACGAGGACCTTGGCCTGTTGACCTCCAATGAGCAGGTGGGCGAGGACCTGTCCAAGCTCTTCAACCAGCTCTCCGGATATGCCCCCAAGTCGACCTTCAAGCGGCTCCTCGTGGCGCCGCGCTCGGTGCGGTCCGGTCTGATCGACAGGATCGAGACCGAGATCCGCAACGCCCGCGCGGGAATTACCGCCAAAGTCCAGATCAAGGTCAATTCCATGGTTGACGAGGCCACCATCGATGCCCTTTACCGGGCGTCACAGGCCGGGGTAAAGGTTGACGTCATTGTCCGTGGCATCTGCTCGCTGCGTCCGGGAGTGCCTGGACTGAGCGAGAACATCACGGTCCGCTCCGTCCTTGGCCGCTTCCTGGAACACTCCCGCGTGTTTGCCTTCGCCAATGCCAACGATCCCGTGGTCTACATCGGCTCCGCGGACATGATGCACCGCAACCTCGACCGCCGGGTTGAGGCCTTGGTGCAGCTCTCCAACCGCGAAGACACGGCCGAGGTCATGGACCTGCTGCGCCGTTACATGGACCCAGGCACGGCGAGCTGGCACCTCGACAACCAAGGCCACTGGACCAGGTTCCACCAGACCGAGGACGGCACGCCGCTGTTGGACATCCAGTCCTGGCTGCTTGCCTCCCGGTCCCGCCAACGTGCAGTTGCCCGGCGGTAGGCAGCGAAAAGTTGAAGAGCGATACACCTGTTGCAGACCAGACGGACCATCCCGGGGAGCCGATCGCCGTCACGGCGGCCGGCGCTATTCCTTGGCGCATTACCAAGGGCGCCCTTGAGGTCCTACTGATTCATCGGCCAAAATACGACGACTGGTCCTGGCCCAAGGGCAAGCTCGACTCCGGGGAAACCATCCCGGAGTGCGCCGTCCGCGAGATCAGGGAAGAAATCGGCCTCGACGCTGCCCTCGGGATCCCCCTTCCGCCGACCCATTACCATGTGGCGGCCGGGTTGAAGGTGGTGCACTACTGGGCGACGCAGGTCAACGGGTCCATCATCAAGCCGGA
Organism: Arthrobacter sp. KNU-44; assembly: GCF_051843155.1. Classification (NCBI taxonomy): domain Bacteria; kingdom Bacillati; phylum Actinomycetota; class Actinomycetes; order Micrococcales; family Micrococcaceae; genus Arthrobacter; species Arthrobacter sp. KNU-44. The sequence continues at coordinate 3,239,712 of NZ_JBPXNG010000002.1, read as the reverse complement.
CGGCGAGGAAGTGGATGCCTACATGTGGGCCGCGCCGGACAAAGCGGCGCGTTTCCTCAGCAACCCGACGGACGTGGGACCCCTCCAGGCGCTCGCGAAGGCACACCTGAACGGTGAGCTGGAGACCTGGCCCCTGATTCTGGTGCGCCATGCCAAGGCCAAGCCGCGATCCTCCTGGTCCAAGGCCGAAGGCAGCCGGCCGCTGGCCGTGACGGGACTGCGGCAGGCGCTGGCCGTCGAACGGCTTCTGGGCGTGTGGAAGCCGCAGCGGATCGTGAGCAGTCCGTGGGCCAGGTGCGTATCCACCATCGCGCCGTATGCCAAGTCAGCCGGAGCCAAGGTGAAACTTGTGGAGGCCCTGACCGAGCACAACCACCAGCGGAGCCCGAAGAAGGCATCCGCCGTCGTCGAGGGCTTGTTCGACAAGCAACGCGGGGTTGCGCTGTGCACCCACAGGCCGGCACTCCCCACCGTCTTGAAGGCGCTCGGCGAGCGTATGGGTCCCGAGCTTCACGAGATGCTGCCTGCCCAGGATCCGTACCTGGCGCCTGGCGAGATGATCGTGTGCCACGTGGCCCGGGCAAACGGCCAGCGCGTTGTGGCCGTGGAACAGATCAAGCCCTTCGACGACTGACTCCAGTAAGCTGGGTGCGTGAGCATCCCAACCCCATACGAAGACCTCCTGCGCGACGTCATGGCCAACGGCACGCATAAGTCGGACCGCACGGGCACAGGCACGCGGAGCGTTTTTGGCCGCCAGCTGCGCTTCGATTTGAGCCAGGGTTTCCCTCTCATAACCACTAAGCGGGTCCACTTCAAATCACTCGCGCTGGAGCTCTTGTGGTTCCTCCGCGGCGAGTCGAACGTGAAGTGGCTCCAGGAGCAGGGTGTCACCATCTGGGACGAATGGGCGGACGCCGACGGCGAACTCGGCCCGGTGTACGGCGTGCAGTGGCGCAGCTGGCCGACCCCCGACGGCGGGCACATTGACCAGATCGCCGAGCTCATGAAGGGCCTGGCCGCCAACCCGGATTCGCGCCGGCATATCGTTTCGGCATGGAACGTGTCCGAGATCAAGGACATGGCCCTGCCGCCGTGCCACGCGTTCTTCCAGTTCTACGTAGCCGACGGCAAGCTGTCCTGCCAGTTGTACCAGCGTTCGGCAGACATGTTCCTAGGTGTTCCTTTCAACATCGCTTCCTATGCTCTGCTGACTTGCATGGTGGCCCAGCAACTGGGCCTTGAACCCGGCGATTTCGTCTGGACCGGCGGGGACGTCCACGTTTACGACAACCACGTGGAGCAAGTCACCGAGCAGCTCTCCCGGGAGCCTTACGAGTACCCGCAACTGCGCTTCGCCCGCAAGCCGGACTCGATCTTCGACTACACCTTCGAGGACTTCGAAGTAGTCGGCTACCGCCACCACCCCTCGATCAAAGCGCCCGTGGCGGTATGAACACCCACGAAACTCCTGCCGCGGAGTCGCCTTCCTCCGGGGAGGCCGCGGACACGCTCAACGGAATCGGCCTGGTCTGGGCACAGACCGGCAGCGGAGTCATCGGCAAGGGCGGGACCATGCCTTGGCACGTTCCCGAAGATCTGCAGCATTTCAGCCGGCTGACAAAAGGACATCCGGTCATCATGGGCCGGAAAACCTGGGAGTCTTTTCCCGCAAAGTACCGGCCCTTGCCCGGCCGCACCAATATCGTGGTGACCCGGCAACACGGCTGGGCGGACTCGCCCGAAGCACGTGGCGCCGTCGTGGTTTCATCCCTTGACGCAGCCCTGCTCGAGTCCCAGTTCGCACCGGGCGGCCAGAATGTCTGGATCATTGGCGGCGGCGAAATTTACCGGCAGTCCATGGATATCGCGAATGTCGCCGTCGTCACGGTCATCGATACCGACACCGACGGCGACACTTACGCGCCGGAGTTCGGCGAGGCCTGGAATCTTGAGGCGACGGAGCCGGCTGAAGGCTGGCTGACGTCCGAGAACGGTACCAACTACCGGATCGCCACGTGGCGCCGGACGGAAGACTGAGAATGCTGAAGAAACCTGAGACCCTGTTCGTGCTCGGCTACATGTTGTTGCCGCTCTTCGCGCTCTTGTCCGCGATCGTTGGACTCACCATGATCCTGGGCGGCAACAAGATCCTGGGAATCATCGTGCTTGTAGTTGTGACCCAGGTCTTCGCTTTTGGCGCCTTCTACGCCCTGCGCGCCCGCAAGGCGGCCCTGCTGGAAGAGCCCGACTCCGGCAAGTAAGGCTGTGTGCCCTGCCCCTCACCCAAGTAACTCGCATTAGTTGTCGTTTTGAGCGCCCAAAACGACAACAACTGCGAGTTAGTTGGGTTTGTCGTGGATGTCCTCGTGACGTAACCGACAGCGGCCGGGAGCCGCGAAAGTCTAGACTGGTTCAATGACTACAGCAGCTAATCCGTCCGTTGGACTGGTCGGTTGGCGTGGCATGGTCGGCTCCGTCCTGATGCAGCGCATGCAGGAAGAAGGCGACTTCGCCAACATCAACCCGGTATTTTTCTCCACCTCGAACGCTGGAGGTGCCGCGCCGTCATTTGCCGACGGCGCAGGCAAGCTCGAGAACGCGTTCGATATTGAGACTCTTGCCAAGCTGCCGATTATTGTCACCGCCCAGGGCGGCGACTACACGAAGCAGGTCCACGGCGAGCTGCGCGGCCGTGGCTGGGACGGTCTGTGGATCGACGCCGCGTCCACGCTGCGCATGAACGACGACTCCATCATCGTGCTGGACCCCGTTAACCGCGACGTCATCGACGCAGGCCTGTCCGGCGGCGTGAAGGACTACATCGGCGGCAACTGTACGGTTTCCTGCATGCTCATGGGGCTCGGCGGTCTGTTCAAGAACAACCTGGTCGAGTGGGGTACCTCCATGACCTACCAGGCGGCCTCGGGCGGCGGTGCCCGCCACATGCGCGAACTGCTCAATCAGTTCGGCACCCTCAACAACGAAGTCAGCAGCGAACTGGATGATCCCGCCTCCGCGATCCTGGAAATCGACCGCAAGGTCCTTGCGACCCAACGCACCGGCGTCGATGCCACCCAGTTCGGCGTGCCGCTGGCCGGCTCCCTGATCCCGTGGATCGACGCCGACCTCGGCAACGGCCAGTCCAAGGAAGAGTGGAAGGCCGGGGTGGAAACCAACAAGATCCTCGGCACGGGCAACGGAAAGCCGGGCAAGGACCACGTGGTCATGGACGGCCTCTGCGTCCGTATCGGCGCCATGCGCTCCCACTCCCAGGCACTGACGCTCAAGCTGCGCGAGGACTTGTCCGTCGCCGAAATCGAGAAGCTCCTGGACGCTGACAACGAGTGGGCCAAGGTTGTGCCCAACACGAAGGAAGCATCCATGGCTGACCTCACCCCGGTGGCTGCCTCCGGTACCTTGGAGATCCCTGTGGGCCGTATCCGCAAGCTCGAGATGGGCCCTGAATACATCAGCGCCTTCACCGTGGGCGACCAGCTCCTGTGGGGCGCTGCCGAGCCGCTGCGCCGCATGCTGAAGATCGCTACCGGCACGCTCTAGGCGTCCTGCTGGCATCAACTGACTCGCAGTTGTTGTCGTTTTGAGCGCTCATAACGACAACAACTGCGAGCCAGTTGGGCGCGGTCAACTCTCCATGAACCGCAGGTACTTCGCGGCCTGGAGTTCGAAGGAGCGTTTGGCCGCCGGAGCCAGGCCTTCAGCGGCGAACGGTTCGGGCACGACGACGGCGGTCCGGCCGGTGCCGCTGCGGGACCAGGTGCCCACCACTTCGCCGCCGGACACGATCATCCGCTTGAAGACCCCGTTGCCGCCCGGAACGACCTTCTGGAAATGCTCCGGGGGCAGGACAAGGCTGCGGTCCGTATACCCCAGCAGGAATTCATCGAATCCCGGCAAGGCGAGGACCGTCCGGGAGCCGGGGACGCCGTCGTCGAGCAGTGTTGCCGTCTCAGGCGACAGCCAATAGGACGTTCCGCGGAAGACGAGCTCAACGATTTGGCTGCGAATAGCCTCGAGGGCTGCCCGGACCTCGGCTTTGGGAATCTGGGTCCACCACGCGAAGTCCAAGAGCGTGGCCGGTCCGTGGCTGCGTATATACCTGAGCAGGAATTCGGCAATTCCCTCTTCACGGCCCAAGCCCTTGGATTCCTGAATCCACTCATCGAAGGCCACGAATAGTTGCTGTCCAAGCGCTTTGCCTGCCGTGCCGGCCGGAGGGCCTTGGACCAGCCACGCGTTCTGGCACAGAATCCAGAGCAAATGGATGCCGCGCTGGGCAGTGGTCACTTGGCCTGCGGATTCGAAGATCTTGAAAAGTTCCTCGCGCGTGGCGCCTGGGCTGCCGGCGACCCGTTCAAGGGCAAGGTCCCGGCACGTGGCGATGTCTGCGTCGTCGATCCCAAGCTCCCGATGCCGTGCGGCAACCGAACGCATGGACCGATCCGTGGTGATGGCCAGGATCCAGCGCAAGTCCTGCGGCGGAACCAAGTGAAGTGTGCCCCGCATGGGCCAGGACCGGACCACTGTGCCGTTCTCCAGCGCTTCCAGCACCTTCGAGAGGCCGGAACCGGGGACCCGCTGTCCCACCGCCCAGAAAGCCGAGGCAAGGTCCTGGGCCTGCATGGCGCCCATCCTGGAGACGCATTCCTCCGGGCTACTGAATCCGCCAAGCAATCCTTGGCTCGCAAGGCGCAGCCTGCCCATGACTTTGGGAGTGACGCTGATCTTCGTCGAAGCTGCCATGGCCCCATCATAGGACGCACGGAGGACAGCTTCGGTCCTCATTAGCCCGCTGAAGGAACTCCCATGCCGCTCACAGGGGCCTTCCAGCGGGCCCTCCTACGCTAGGGGAATGCTGTTCGGTGAGTTAGGTCCGCTGCTGCGGCCGCTCAGCCGGCGGTTAGCGGCCGCTGGTTGGTGCGCCGCCGCCGTCGGGCTTGTCTGCGGCTTGGCAATAGCTGTTGGTGCGGGGGTCCGGTTGTCCCCGTCGATGCAGGCTGTCCAAGAGGTGGGACTTGCCGCCACGGGCGCCGCGGCCCTCCTCCTGGGCCTTGCCGCCGCGTGCCAGCCCTCGTCCGAGCGGCACGTTGACGATTCCGAACCAGGGTTCCAGAAAGGCGCGAGCGATCAAGTGCGCAGTTTCCTGCTTGCCGCCATCGTTATGCTCTTGGGCGTCGCTGGCTTTGCGGCAGCCGGCTGGATTTCCCCCGGCGGTCCGTCGCCGCAGAGCATAGCGTTCAGCCAGATCTTCCTCTTGGGGGCAGCCAGTTGCGGGCTGACGTTCCTGCTCCTGAACAAGGTCCTCCCGAGCGGAAAGCGCTGAAGGGCTTTCCTCGCGGGTTCCTAAGCGGTTTTCTACAGGGCCAACCCGATCAATAGCGGCTCCGGATGCAGTTCAATGCCAAAACGCTCGACGACGCCGCGGCGCACCTCGCGCGCGATCGCCACCATGTCCTCCGCGCTGGCTCCTCCCCGGTTGGTGATGGCCAGGGTGTGTTTGGTGGACAGCGAGGCGCGGCCGCCGGAGATGCTTGCGGGTTCGAGTCCGAAGCCCTTTCCGAAGCCGGCCTGGTCGATCAGCCAGGCTGCCGACAGCTTGACGAGGCCATCGTTTCCGGCCGGGTACTGCGGCGCTCCCTCGGGCAGTGACGCGGCCGCTGCTGCCGGGACAATCGGGTTGGTGAAGAAGGAGCCCGTGGAATAGGTGTCCCTGTCCGAAGCGTCGAGGACCATGCCCTTGGAGGCACGCAGCCGCAGGACTTCGCGCCGGACGTCGTTGGAATACGCGCGTTTCCCGGCCTCGACCCCGAGTGACCGGGCCAGCTCTGCGTACCGGATGGGCGCGCTCATCCGTCCGAGCGGCAGTTGGAATTCAACTGTCAGCACCACGTATCGCGGTGAGCCCTCGGTGGTGGTCTGTTTGAGGATGGAGTCCCGGTAGCCGAACTTGAGCTCGGAGTTGGTGAAGGTTTGCACGGCGTTGCGTTCGCGGTCCCAGGTACGGACCGCGGCGATGGTCTGGGAGACATCGGCACCGTAGGCGCCCACATTCTGCACTGGAGTGGCGCCTGTGGCTCCTGGGATGCCGGAGAGGGCTTCCAGCCCGGACCACGCGTGCAGCACCGAGTGCTCCACGAAGGCATCCCAGTTGTGCCCGGCCTGGACCACCACGGAAACGCCTCCGCAGCTATCCTCCGAATTGACGGTGAAGCCTTGCGAAGCGATCTTGAGCACGGTGCCCGCGTATCCGGCGTCGGAGATCAGCAAGTTGGATCCCCCGCCGATGATGAGCAGTTTGTCGCCCGCAGCATCCGCCGAGCGGACGGCGTCGATGATTTCCGCTTCGTTGCGGGCCTCCACGAAGGTGCCGGCGGGGCCACCGACAGCGGCCGTGGTCAGTTCGGAAAGCATCGTCTGGGTCACCAAACAAGCCTAGCGGGGATTGCAGCCCCTAGCCGACTCAGGGGATTGCAGGCCCTAGCCTACTCAGGGGTGCGCCGGCTCAGGGGCACGCTTCCGCGAGACCGGCGCCAAGAAGAAGCTCGCGACGAGCAGGACCAGGACGGCGAGCAAGGAATGCAGGATGCCGAAGTGCTCCGCCAGCAGTCCCAAAAGCGGCGGACCGCAAAGGAAAGCCCCATAGCCGATCGTGGAGACGACTGAAACCCGGGCCGCCGCATGGGCTGGATCGTCCGCGGCGGCGGACATGCCCACCGGGAACCCCAAAGAGGCGCCAAGACCCCAGATGGCCAGGGCCGCGAAGGCGAGCCACGGCACGGGGGCGAAGACAAAGAGCGCCAGCCCCACCACAGCCGTGGCCGAGCACCAACGCATGACGGGCACCCGGCCGAAACGGTCCAGGACCACCGTCCCGGCAAAACGGCCCACAGTCATGAAGGTCACGAAGATTCCGTAGCCGATGGCTCCGGCAGCATCGGATTGACCGTGGCCATCGGCCAACGCCAAGGCCACCCAGTCCCCCGCCGCGCCCTCAGCCAGGGCGAGCCCCAGGACGAGCAATCCAAGCAGGAGGGTCCGGCGTTCGCGCCACGCCCGCGCCACCATGCGCTTGCTGTCCAAGGGTTCGGCCGGTCCCTGCTGAGCGGGCTCGCCCGGCTGGATGACCGGCAAGGGGCCGGTTGAAGGATCTTCGAAGGTGTCCGGCCTTTCGGGCTTGAAAGCCTTGGCAGCCCCTCGCGCTATGGAATGGCGGGTGATATCCGCACGGAACCAGGCAGTGGTTGTCACCACCGAGGCCGCGACCACCAGGCCGGCCGCGGCCAGATGCCAGAAGACCGGCAGTCCCGCGGCAGCGGCCCAAGCGCCGAGCCCTGCGCCCGCAACGGTGCCGAGGCTGAAGGATCCGTGGAGACGCGGCATGATGTGCCGTTCGAGGGCGCGTTCCAGTGACGCTCCCTCGACATTCGATGCCGTGTTCCAGCTGGCCGTGCCGAGGCCGATGACCATGAGTCCAAGCGCCACGACCACCGGGCTGGCCAGCACGGACGTGCCAAAACCGGCAACCGCGAGGCCGAGGCCCACCATGGCGCCGCCGATCCGCGTGGTCAGTCGTGATCCGAGCCGGATCACGATCACCCCGGACGCCGACACGGAGAGGAACGATGCCACGGTCATGCACATCAGCAGGAGCCCTACCGTGCCGGGCGTCAGGTTCAGGCCATCGCGGATCGCGGGCAAGCGGGAGACCCACGAAGAGAAGGCCAGGCCGCTGGCGCCGTACGCGGCCACCACAGCATTACGCCACCGCGACAATTCCGCCGCGGTGGCGCGAGGTGCTGATTGTTGCAACCGGCTCAAGCGAGCTTCACAACGGCCTGGGACTTCATGAGGACCTTCTGGCCGGCAAAGGTGACAGTCAGGTCGATGCGCGCGGTGCGGGCTTCGGCGTCGAGCGCTCCCACCACTCCGGCAACCTCAATCACGGCGCCGGGCTCGCTGGTACCGGTCGTGTCGGTGACCAGCACCGGTTTGGTGAAGCGCGTCTGGTAGTCGATGACGGCGGCGGGGTCGCCGGCCCAGTCGCTCACCAATTGGACGGCGGAGCCCATGGTGAACATGCCATGGGCGATGACTCCGGGAAGTTCGACGCCGGTGGCGAAGGATTCGTTCCAGTGGATCGGGTTGAAGTCGCCGGACGCGCCGGCGTACTTGACCAGGTCCTGGCGCGTGACCTCGATGCTGCGGGTGCCGATTTCCTGCCCGACGGTGAGTTCTTCAAGTTTCAAGCTCATGGTTACTGTCCCTCTCCGCGGACCAGGATGGACGAGGTGGTGGTGGCGACCCTTTCGCGCTGGTTGTCCTCGCGGACAGCGAAGATTTCCGAACGAGTGGTGATCATTGCCCCGCCGCCCATGGCGCGGACGCCGTCGACGTGCAGTTCGGCCCGCAACTGATCCCCGGCAACGATCGGGCGGTGGTGCGTGAAGCGCTGCTCGGCGTGAACCACGCGGCTGAAGTCAATCCCGGAATCGGGGTCCTCGATCAGCTGGGCATCGGCCCGCTGCGCGACGATGATGGCGAAGGTCGGCGGGGCGACGAGGTCGCTGTGGCCAAGGGCTTTGGCGGCTTCGACGTCGAAGTGGGCGGGATGGGTGGCCTTCACGGCCCGGGCGAACTCCCGGATCTTCTCGCGGCCGACGTCGTACACCTCTGCGGCAGGGTAGCTGCGGCCCTGCAAGTCCGGGTTAATAGTCATGGTCCAACCCTATCGGCCCGGGACGTGTCTCCGGATGAGCATCGACGCCGTACCACTACTCCGCGGCACGCGGTCCGAACCATGCGGTCAGCGCGTCGGCAAGGCCCTCCTGGGTTCGGTCTCCCACCCAGACCACGTATCCGTCGGGCCGAATCAACACGGCGGCCGGAGGAGTGACGGCCCCGAGTGCCGGAAGCTCCCAGGCACCAAGGTAGGCGGCGTCGACCAACTGGACGCGGTCCGCCCACGGCGTGATGTCGATGCCGCCGGACGATCCAAGGTTGAGGAGGACCGGCCGGGCATCGTGCAGCAAGCTGAAGACGCGCAACGGGCCGTTAGCCGTGACCAGGTCGAGATCGGGTATGCGGCGTCCAAGCAGCGGGTGCCCCTCGCCGACGTCGTAATGTACATCGAGGCCGGACTGCATCGCCGCGAAGCGCTTGCGGGGTTCCTCCATGCCTAGGAGCTCGGCTATGACCTCGCCCACGGCTTTTGTGCGTTCGTCCGGGCGGCGAAGCGCGACACTCGCCATCGTATTTCGCAGCACGCGGGCGGCCACCGGGTGGCGCTCCGCGTGGTAGCTATCGAGGAGGCTCTCCGGCGATGTCCGCTTGACCACCTGGGCCAGCTTCCATCCAAGGTTCACGGCATCCTGCACACCCATGTTGAGGCCCTGTCCGCCGTCGGGGGCATGCACGTGTGCGGCGTCGCCGGCGAGCAGGACCCGTTTGTCGCGGTAGCTCGCGGCTTGCCGGGTCATATCGGTGAACCTGGAGATCCAGATGGGACTGTGGATCCCGTAATCCGTCCCGCATACGGCGATGAGCGCCTCGCTCAGGTCATGCAGGGTGGGTTCGCTCGCGGGGCCTACGTGCTCTTCGGTCACCATGACCCCCACCGGCCCGCCATCCGCGTAGACCACCTTGCCGTCGAGAATCTTGTAATCCAGCTTGCCGAAGGAGTGGATGCCGAAAGCATTGGGGTGGACGCCCAATGGCGGCTTCTCGGTCATCTCGACCTGGGCGATCAGGGCGCTGGTGGTCGGATCCCACCCGGGGAACTCGATTCCGGCTGCTTTACGGACCAGGCTGCGTCCGCCGTCGCACCCGACCAGGTATTCAGCCCGCAACGGCCCGCCGTCGGACAGCTCGACGTCGACGCCGGTCTCGTCCTGCGCGAAACCGGTTACCTCTCGTCCGTAGTAGATCGGCACCGCGAGCTCGGCAACCCAGCCGGCCAGGATGCGCTCGATGTGGTTCTGCCACAGCCCAAGCCCGTAGTTGTGCCGGGTGGGAAAGTCGCTGATGTCAAAACGGACGCCGCCGAACCCCGCGACCTGGGCCACCTGCCCCTCGGACAGGAACCGATCAGCGATTCCGCGCTGATCGAGGACCTCAATGGTACGTGAGTGCAAACCGCCCGCACGTGAACCGGCGAGATCCTGGTTTGGACGCCGCTCGACAATGGCGACATCGACGCCGGCCAACGCCATCTCGCCGGCTAGCATCAGCCCTGTAGGGCCTCCTCCGGCGATCACCACCGCATGCTTGGCCATCGCCATGCTCCGCCAGGCTACTTCTTCAAGCCTTTGCGGACCTGCTGGCCGCGGACCACCATGCCCACGACATGCAGGACCAGGCCGAGCCCGATCACGAACAAGGACGTCAGTGCAAGGCTTTGGTTATGGGAGGTGTTGCCGATGATCGTAAGGATGATCCCGACGGCGATAAGCCCCATCGCGCTGAAAACCAGCGTCTTGTAGGCGGTAGAGGCCGTGGCCCAGAATTCGTTCAGCACCCCCCAAGTTTAGGGCACTTGCCAGAGCAGCGGGTCCTGGGGACCTGGAAACCCGACGAACGCTCGCTCACATATCAACGGTTGTGGGCGAACCCTCGCTCACATATCAACCGTTGTGGGCGAACGCTCGCGCAGGTCATCTGCAGGAGGGTTTCAGGAATTGCCGCCATAAGTGAGCGAGCGTCGTGAAAAAGCCGGACATAAGTGAGCGAGCGTCGGTGGGTGCCCTTAGAGCGAGGGCTGGACTCCGAAGGCCACCGCGAGCTTCATGATCTTTTCGGCGCGGCCCAGGCGCGGCAGGTCGGAACCGTCGCGGATGACCCTGCCGTTGGCTTCGAAGTCGTTCATGAAGTCGGTGGCCCAGGCGACGTCGGACGGCGTCGGGCTGATGACCTCGTTGATGACCGTGGTCTGGTCGATGGCCAGGCAGAGCTTGCCGGTCATGCCCATGGTCACCGTGATGCCGGTCTGCTCGCGCAGGATCGGGTGGTTGGTGCCGACGGTGGGGCCGTCGATCGGTCCCGGCAGGTTGCCAACGCGGCTCGCGACGACGAGCTTGGCACGCGGGTAGGCCATTGCTTCAGGCGTGGCGGCCATGCCGGTGTCCCGGCGGAAGTCGCCCGAACCGAAGGCCAGGCGGAAGGCGCCCTGGGCGCGGGCGATGTGGTTGGCTTCCTCGATGCCGAGGGCCGATTCCACGAGGGCGACCACAGGCGTCTTGCCGTCCATGCGGTGGAAGGACTCGGTGACCTGGTCCGCTGACTCGGTCTTGGCCAGCATGACGCCCAACAGGCCGGGCGTGCCGCGGAGTCCGGCGAGGTCATCGGCCCAGAACGGGCTCGTGGCGTCGTTGATGCGGACCCAGGCCTGGCCGCCGGCGGTCAGCCAGTTGATGACGTTGTCGCGGGCGATGTCCTTTTGGGACGGGTCCACGGCGTCTTCGATGTCAAGGATGATGGCGTCCGCGCGCGATGAGGCCGACTGGTCGAAAAGCTCCGTCTTCATGGCGTTCACGAGGAGCCAGGAGCGTGCAATGTCTGCGGGAATTCTGCGGGTTGACCGAATGGACTCGGCGGCGGTGCTTGAGGTCATGTATCTACCGTATCCGGCCAGCCGCCAGGAACGCTAAGAATCTGGCACCGGTGTGAGCATCAATACGAACAAAACGATTGTGACAGGCCGCCCCCACCCCAACTGGCTCGCAGTTGTTGTCGTTATGCGCCGTCAAAACGACAACAACTGCGAGTCAGTTGGGTTTGGCGCGCTGTGGGGAGCCCGCAGCTCAACGCGGCTCAACCCCGCGACGCGAAGCGAATTGTGTCCTTGCATTGCCCGGAGTTGCGCGGGCATGTCGCCGGATTTCGCCCGGTTTCCCGGCGTTTCCGGGCGTTACTGGCGGGCTTCCACTGAGCAGTGGACATGCGCTTACATCGTTCCCACCGGCAGTTCGGTCTGCTCCAGACCACGCCCGGACCACGAATTCCACCGCCCAGAAAGTAGCTCCCATGAAACTGCACCAGACCCTGCTAAGCGTCGCGGCCGCCGTCGTACTTGCGCTGACGGTGACCGGCTGCGGCGGCAATGCTCAAGCGGGAGACCAATCGGCCGGCCAGACAGCCGGTCAACCGGAAATCAGAGTACTCCGCTACCAAGGCTCGGCCAACAACGTCGGGCTCCCGGAACTGGCTGCTGACCTCGGTTACCTGGGCGACATCAAGCTCAATTGGGTGGGCAACACCATCAGCGGCCCCCAGGACATCCAATCGGCTGCCACCAACCAGACCGACTTCGGCGGAGCGTTCGCCGGGGCCGTCGTGAAGCTGATTGAGGCAGGGGCTCCGGTGACCGCCGTCGTGAACTACTACGGCGAAGACGCCAAGACCTTCAACGGCTTCTACGTCAAGGCGGACAGCCCCATCAAAACCGCCAGGGACCTCATCGGCAAGAAGATCGCAGTCAACACCCTCGGCGCGCATTCCGAAGCCGTCATCAACGCCTACCTCAGCAAGAACGGGCTCAGCCAGGACGAAATCAAGCAAGTACAACTGGTAGTAGTCGCGCCCAACGACACTGAAGAAGCCGTGCGCCGCGGCCAAGTGGACGTCGGAAGCCTGGGCGGGGTCTTGCAAGACCATGCCGTTGCCGCCGGTGGACTGCGCTCGCTCTTCAACGACTATGAACTCTTCGGCACCTTCGCCAGCGGACAGTACGTGCTCCGCAACGACTTCATCGAGAAGAACCCCAACACGGCCCGGACCTTTGCAACGGGCGTGGCCAAGGCCATCAAATGGGAGACCGAGACGCCGCGCGACCAAGTGATCGCGCGCTTCAAGAAGATCATCGACGCCCGCGGACGCAATGAGAGCACCGCGAACCTGCAGTACTGGAAGAGCCCCGGAGTACCCGACAACGGTGTGATCAGGGATGGGGATTTCAGCCGCTGGTCTGCATGGCTGAAGAGCTCGGGGATTGTCAAGAACGATCTCGCACCGTCGAAGTACTACACCAACAAATTCAACGATCTCGCAACAAGCACCACAACCCCAAGTACCGCGAAGGGATAGTGATGACCGCCAAAATCAGCCTCCGCAATGTCACCAAGCAATTCGCCGTCCGCCCCGGCAAGGGCTCCAAGACCTCCCCGCCCGGCAACGGCATCAAGATCGGCGTGAAAGAGCCCACTACGCTCACCGCCCTCGACTCTTTGAGCCTCGACGTGCGCGACGGCGAGTTCCTCACCTTGGTGGGGCCCAGCGGTTCCGGCAAGGCCACCTTGCTGGACCTCCTGGCTGGCCTGTCCACGCCCACCTCCGGCGAGGTATTGGTGGACGTCGATCGGGCTTGAAGGCAAGGGCACGGACGGGCGCAAGCTCAATCGCCGCGAACGTGCCACCAAGGCAAGCGAATACCTCAAACTGGTTGGCCTGGCCGGCTTCGAGGACCGTTTCCCGCATGAGCTGTCCGGTGGCATGAAGCAGCGGGTGGCCATTGCCCGGAGCCTCGCCTATGAGCCTGATGTGCTCCTCATGGACGAACCCTTCGCCGCTCTGGACGCCCAGACGCGTGAACAACTCCAAGACGAACTCCTGCGGATCTGGCGGGCCACGGGCAAGACGATCGTGTTCATCACCCACGGCATCGACGAGGCCGTGTACCTGGGGCAGCGCGTCGCCGTCCTCAGCGCACGGCCTGGACGGCTCAAGGAAATCGTGGACGTGGACATCCCGGACCGCGACGGCGAGGACGACATCCGCTCGCACCCCGCCTTCGTCGAACAACGGCACAAGGTCTGGACCTTGTTGCACGACGAAGTCCGCTTGGCCCAGCACGCCGGCCATCGCAAGATCCTGCCGGACGGCACGGCCCCGGATGAAGTCCCGGGAACAACTCTCGAAAGGAGCGCAGCCTGATGACCACAACACTCGCGCAACAGCCCGCGGCGAGCGCCGCACCCAAGCAACCTCCCGCCGTCGGGCACTCCGGTCCTGCTGAGGCGGGGCGTCGGCGCACGACGGCGATACCCGACTTTGTGCGGACCGCCGCCGCCCGCGCCGGTTCCGGCCTGTGGAAGTCCGCAGGGATCATCGCATTCCTCGCGCTGTGGGAACTCGGGCCGACATATCTGGCCAGCCCCTCGACCCGGGTATTCCCGCCGCCCTTGCACGTGGTCCTGGCAGCATGGGGGAAGCTGTTCGAATCCGGCACCATCCAGGCGCATTTGGCCGCGAGCCTCACCCGTTCGTTCTCGGGATTCGGCGCAGCCCTCGTGGCTGGCGTTACCCTCGGTTTGCTGATCGCCTGGTACGGACGGCTCAATTCGGTGCTGAACCCGCTCCTGGAACTGTTCCGGAACACAGCCGCGCTTGCCCTGCTGCCTGTGTTCACGCTGCTGCTGGGGATCGGCGAGGAGTCCAAGATCAGCATCGTGGCCTACGCGGCGTTCTTTCCGGTCCTCTTGAACACGATCGCCGGGGTGAAGACGGTGGACCCGCTGCTCATCCGGGCGGCGAAATCGCTCGGCCTCTCAAGCCTTTCACCTTTCCGCAAAGTGATCCTGCCTTCCGCGGTGCCCACTATTTTCACGGGAATCCGCATGGCCGGCACGGCGTCGATCCTGGTGTTGATCGCCGCGGAAATGGTGGGGGCGAAGGCCGGGCTCGGTTACCTGATTGTGAATGCCCAGAGCAGTTTCCTCATCCCGGACATGTACGCCGGAATCCTCACGGTGTCCCTTTTGGGCTTGGCCGTGAATTTCCTCCTTGTGGCCCTGGAGCGGCATTTCTCCCGCTGGCGGACCGCCGTCGGGTCCGGGTCCTGACCGTCAATCCACCCATTTAGTCGCAACCAAGTCACAACAGAAAAGGAACAAATAATGTCCATCATTACCGAAACCAAACTCGAATTTGCCAAGCTCGGATCCCGCATCGGCGCCGAAATCCGCGGCTTCGACCTGAGCGGCGATCTCGCCCCGGAAACCGTGGCGCAAATCCGGGCCGCGCTCAACGAACACAAGGCCCTCGTTTTCCGGGAAGCCAACATTCTCAGCGATGAGGCTCAGGTGAAATTCGCCAGCCATTTCGGCCCGCTCACCACCGCACATCCGACCGTGGCCTCCGTGGAGGGCGAAGAGAATGTACTGCCAGTGGACAGCGAGAACGGTTCCGCGAACAACTGGCACACTGACGTCACGTTCGTGGTCAACCCGCCGCAGGCTTCGACCCTGCGTAGTATCGACCTTCCGACGTATGGAGGCGAAACCCTGATTGCCTCTTCGGCGGGAGCGTACGCGGACCTGCCGGACGAGCTCCGGAAATTCGCGGACACGCTCTGGGCGATCCACTCCAACGACTACGACTACTCGGTGCCGAAAAACCTGGAACATGAGAACGCCGATGAGCGCCGCAAGGAGTTCACCCGCATCAAATTCGAAACCGCCCACCCCGTGGTGCGTGTCCATCCCCTGACCGGCGAGCGCGGATTGTTCATTGGGGGCTTCGCGCAGCGCCTTCGGATCGTCGGGCTTTCGAATACGGAGTCGAAGGACATCATCCGCTTGTTGCAGGCCTACGTCACCAGACCGGAGAACGTGGTGCGCGTGAACTGGGAACCGAACCAGTTGGTGCTCTTCGACAACCGCATCACCCAGCACTACGCCCCAGACAACTACGACGGCCAGCCGCGCAAGCTCAACCGCGTGACGATTGCCGGCGACATCCCGGTGGGCGTGGACGGCAATCCGAGCCAGTCGATCCAGGGTGACTCGTCAACGTATTCTGTCGTCGCGCCGCTGTAGTAGCACGCATGTGTCGCTGTAGCTGTCGTAACCCAACTGACTCGCATTTATTGTCGTTTTCAGGGCTCATAACGACATCTAACGCGAGTCAGTTGGGCTTAACGGGCTTAGGGGAGCTTGCTGCCCCGCGCGGCCACCCACAGGCCGTACCACTCGGTCCGCGTCATGGCTGCGGCGACGGCGGCAGCGTCCGCGCAGGCAGCGATCCGCGCCGGGTTGGAACTGCCGAGCACCGGGGAAATGCGTGCCGGATGCTTCATGAGCCACCCCAACAACACGGCCTCGGGAGTGACACCCTTTGCTTCCGCAAGCTCGGCGACAAGAGCGGCAGTCGCAGCGTCCGCGGCAGTCGGGGCATCCGGCGTCGAGCCCGTGTACCGGCCCTGGGCGAGGGAACCGTAGGCCTGCAACTCAATCCCCTGGCCGACGCAGTATTCCAAGGTGCCGTGCGGGAAACTGTAGCCGAGGGCGTCGTCGTGGTTGACCAGGACCGTGCTCTCAAGCCAGGCTCGCCGGTTCAGGCTCATTTCCAGCTGGTTGGCCACGATCGGCACCTCCAGCTGGTCCTGCAGGAAGGCGATCTGCGCGCCGGACATGTTGGACACGCCCAATTGCCGCACTTTGCCTTCCGCTATGAGCTGCCCGACGGCGGAGGCCACCTCTGCGGGTTCCATCAAGGGGTCGGGGCGGTGAAGCAGAAGCACGTCGACGTAGTCGGTCCGCAACCGTTCCAGGCTTCCATTGACCCGTTCCAGGATCGCGTCCTTGCTGAGGTCGTAATGTCCGTCGACGCCGGGTTGGCCGAGCCGGATTCCGCACTTGGTCTGGAGCTGGATCTTCTCCCGCAACCCTGGCGTCCTGGCCAGGACCTCGCCGAAAACTGCCTCGGACTTGCCGCTGCCGTAGATGTCGGCGTGGTCGAACAGGGTGATCCCGATGCCCATGGCGGCTTCGATCGCGGCCGCGGCCTGATCAACGTCGGCAGCCCCGTATTCGCTGCCCTCCCAAGGACCTCCGAGACCCATGCAGCCATAGATGAGCCGGCCCGCGGCTGTTTCACTCTTTGCAGTCATTTTCCAACTCTTTCACACCCAACTAGCCCGCAGTTGTTGTCGTTTACAGCCTTCAAAACGACATTAACTGCGGGCCAGTTGGGTAAGGGGTGAGGGTTAGCGCCCAGAGGTTAGACGATCCAGGCCGTGGTGTTTGCCGGGAGCTTGCCGCCGTCGAGCGGTGCGCTGCTCACGACGACGGTGCCTTCCGGAAGTGCCACGGGTTCGGTGCCGAAGTTGGTCACCGACTGCCAGCCGTTGGGCCGCGCGAAGTGCAGCACGGACTCATTGCCCGAGGGGATCCATTCAAGGTCCTCGGCCGCCCGCAGTTCCGAACGCAGTTCAAGTGCCTTGCGGTACAGCTCAAGGGTGGAGCCGGGAACGTTCTCCTGCGCGTCCACCGCGTAGCCGGCAAACCATTCAGGCTGCGGCAAGTGGGCATGTCCATCGCCGAAGCCGAACGACGAACCTTTGCCGGTCCACGGCAGCGGGACACGGCAGCCGTCGCGGCCGACGTCGACTCCCGGGTTGCGGAAGAACGCCGGGTCCTGGCGCTGGCCGGCCACGATGTCGCCGACTTCCTGCAGCCCAAGTTCCTCGCCCTGGTACAGGTACGCGGAACCCGGCAGGGCGAACATCAGCAGCGACGCGGCGCGGGCCCGGCGCAAGCCAAGCTCGGCGTCGACGTCGGCGGCCGAACCGCCGTCGAGCAGCCATTGCTTGCCGTCCTGGCCCAAGCCGTCACGGCCGCCACCCGCAGGCAAACCGTAGCGCGTGGCGTGCCGGACGACGTCGTGGTTGGAGAAGACCCAGGTCGAGGAAGCACCGGATGCCGCGGCCTCACCGAGGTTCTTCGTGATGATCGTGCGGAACTGTTCGGCGTCAAAATCGGCCTGGAGGAGATCGAAGTTGAAAGCCTGACCCAGTCCTTCGGGGCTGGCGTAGCGGGCGCGGCGGTCTGCATGGACCCACGCTTCCGCGACGGCCGTGCGGGGAGGGTTGTACTCGTTGAAGACCTTGCGCCACTCGGCGTAGATTTCGTGTACCTCGTCGCGGTCCCAGAACGGGTGCTCGCCCAAGGCGTTTTCGCCTTCCTTGGGCAGTTCGTTCTTGGAGGGCAGAACCTCCGGCAGGTCCTTCGTGAGGGCGTGGGCGACGTCGATGCGGAAGCCGTCCACGCCACGGTCGGACCAGAAGCGCAGGGTCTTCAAGAAGTCCTCGCGGACCTCGGGGTTGTCCCAGTTGAAGTCCGGCTGCTCCTTGGTGAAGATGTGCATGTACCACTGTCCGGGGGTGCCATCCGGTTCGGTGATGCGCTCCCAGGCCGGGCCGCCGAAGATCGAGTCCCAGTCGGCCGGGGGCAGTTCGCCGTTTTCGCCCAGGCCGTCGCGGAAGATGTAGCGTTCACGGGCTGCCGAGCCCTTCGGGGACGCCAGCGCCTCCTTGAACCATTCGTGCCGGTCCGAGGAGTGGTTCGGGACGATGTCCGCGATCAACTTGATGCCCGCGGCGTGCAGGGCGGCCGCCATCTCATCGAAGTCGGCCAGGGTGCCCAGCTTGGGGTCCACGTTGCGGTAGTCGTCGACGTCGTAGCCGCCGTCGGCAAGGGCCGAGGGGTAGAACGGGCTCAACCAGACGGCGTCAATGCCAAGGGACTTCAGGTACGGAACCTTGGCGGTAATGCCCTTGATGTCGCCCAGGCCGTCGCCGTTCGCATCGGAGAAGCTGCGCGGGTAGATCTGGTAGACAGCCGCTTGGCGCCACCAGTTCGGATCGGCCATGCGCTCGGAGCGCTCGGAGTCGAAGTGGGTTGCCATGGTGACGGTGGAGGACAAAGGAAATCCTGTTCTGTGTCGACGCTTCGATGGATAGGACTTTTATTTAGAATCTAAATTTAGTACCTCAAGTATTATGTGACGTATACCTACAGGAGGTCAACAGCCATGGCTGAAATCGCGACTGCCACTCCGCAGATGCTCCGGCGGTTCAACGCGGCCACCGTGCTCGGAGTCATCCGTTCTTCCAACGCCGTGACCGTTTCTGAACTGATGGACGCCACCGGCCTGACCCGTGCCACTGCCCTTTCCGTGTGCGAAGACCTTATGGCCCGGGGCTGGATCCGCGAGCTGGAAAACCAGCGCGATTTCGGCGCCTACCAGAAGGGTCGCCCCGCGCGGCGCTTCGAACTCGACGAAACTGCTGGCTGCGTCCTGGGTATCGACGTCGGCGTCCTCAAGACCACAGTGGTAGTGGCCGATCTGCGCGGCAGGACCGTCGGACGGGCCAGTGGGCCATTCCGCGCCAGGGAGATCGAAGCGGAGGAACGGATCCGGGTCATCAGCGAAACCGCGCTGCTCGCCCTCGAGTCCGCCGGAGTGGCACCGGACAAGGTCCTTGCCGTGACGGTCGGGCTAGCCGCCCCGGTGGGCCGCGACGGAAATATCCTCGTCAGCCAGCCGTTCTGGAGCCTGTTCGACGTCGGCCTGAAGAAGGCCCTGCACGAGCTGCACGGATGGGCGGTAATGCTGGAGAACGATGCCAACTTGGCCGCATTGGGCGAATGTTGGCGCGGCGCCGGCAGCGGCGTCCAGGACCTGGCCGTGCTCCTGGCCGGTGAGCGTTTCGGTGCGGGCCTGGTGGAATCCGGCAGGCTGCTTCACGGTACTGCCGGGGGCGCGGGTGAAATGGCCTATTTGGACATGGTGGAGGGTGTCGGATCGGCGGACGGCCTCGCTGCACTCGCCAGGCTGTGGGCGGCGGAAGCCGTGGCGGGAAAGTCGAAAACGACGCTGCGGACGGCAGCCCCGCCGGATCGCGAGGTGACCGCCCAACACGTCTTCGCCGCAGCTGCCCAGGGTGACAAAGTTGCGCTGGACATCCTGGACCGGCTCTCGGACCGGCTGGCCCGCGTAGTCTCCACAGTAGCCATTTTGCTCAACCCGGAGCTCGTGGTGATCGGCGGCGCGGTGGCAGATTCGGCGTCGGTCCTCCTAGAGCCGGCCGCCCGGAAGCTGGCTAGCTACACCGCCACTCCCCCACGGCTGGCAGCGTCCCCCTTGGGCGACGCGATCGTGGGCATCGGCGCGGTGCGCCACGCACTGGACCACGTGGAGAAGAACTCTTTGGATCTGGTGTTGCGGCGCGCGTAGGGCCTTCGGCGGCTAATCCGGCATCGCCATAGTGCGGAGGTCCAGCTGGCGCAGCACCCGGTCCGCAACCTCGGGATCCATCCCGGGCTCACTCCGCGCCGCGACCACTTCCTGGCGCGCGGCGTCGAGGGCGATGGTCTGGACCGCGATCGCCAGTTCCCTGCCGCGTTGGCGCTTCTCAGCGTCCGACTCATTCTTCAATGTCCCGTCGAGCAGCTCGGCATGCAGGCGGGTCATTTTTTCCTTGACGAGGGCCACCTTGTCCGCCGGCAGCTCCTTCATCAGATCGTGTTCCTTGAGCGCAGAGATGGCAGCAGTCTGGGCGCGTTTGGCCAAGAGCCGCGCGGCATCCTTTTCGTGTGAACCGTCTTCGGACGCCTTGAGCACGCGCATGAGCCACGGAAGGGTCAGCCCCGGCAGCACCAGGGTGGCCAGCAGTACGGCGCAGGCGATGACCAGGATCTCGTGCCGGGCAGGGAAGTCACTGCCGTCCGCAATAGTCAGCGGAAGGGCCAAGGCGAGCGCGAGCGTCGCCAGCCCCCGCATGCCGCACCAGGTCAGGATCAGGACCTCCTTGGGGGAAGCGGGCTGCAGCAGGTTCTTCCGCTTGCGGGCCGAGATTGCCAAAAGCCCGAGCCAGGCGAAACGGACAACGAACACGAGCACGCAGACCGCCACGGCCGGGCCAATCATGCCGTAAATCGCTGCGCCCTCGTCCCGGATCACATGCCGGATCTCCAAACCCACAAGGCCGAATGCCAGGCCCGTGGCAAGGAGTTCCACCACATCCCAGAAGGCGGTGCGGGTGACACGCTCGGCTGCGTCCTGCGACCGCGCGTGCCGCTGTGTCTCGAGGGCCGTGACGACGACGGCGATCACCCCCGAGGCGTGCAGCTCTTCAGCCAGGATGTATGCAGCGAAGGGAATCACCAGGGTCACGGCACTTCGGGCCACCATGGAGGTGACCAGCTTGGTGATCAGCCTCGTCAACCAGCCCATCGCAATGCCGACAATGACGGCAACGGCGGCACCGATGACGAATTGGAGCACGACGCCGACCCCCAGCTTGGTGCCTGAAACCGTCGCCGCCACCGCAGCCTGGAAGATCACGATCGCGGCGGCGTCGTTGAACAGACCTTCGCTCTGCAGCACGGTGATGAGCCTGCGCGGCATGTGGACGCGGCCGGCAACGGATTCAACCGCGACGGGGTCCGGCGGAGCCACCATGGCGCCCAGTGCGATCGCCGCAGGAATGCCGATCCCTGGAATCATGAGCCACGAGGCTCCGGCAATAACCGCCGTCGAAACGACCACGAGTGCCACCGCCATGAGCAGAAGCGTCCGCCAACGGACCCGGAAGACCGCCCAGGAACTTTTCTGGGCGGTCGCGAAGAGCAGCGGAGGGAGGAAGATCGGGAGGATCAGTTCAGGCGCAAGCTCAAAGTCCGGGAAGCCCGGAATGAAGGTCATCGCCGCAGCCAGCAACAGCATCAGCACCGGGTACGGGAGCCGCAAGCGGTCCCCCAAGCCAACGGCAACGACCGTTGCAAGCAGCAATCCAACAATGAGTGCCAACTGGTCCATGTTCCCGATTTCCCCAGACGTCGTAGTGGCAGCGTCCCGGGCATTGCCTCGGGACCAGCCCTACAAACATATCCCGGCGACGTGCGGTCCCGGCCCGGCTCCGGGCCCGGCAGCGTGTGGCTAGGACGCGGTGAGGGCCTCCACCACAGGCACCGAGCCGTCCCTGAACTCGATGGTGCGGCGGACAGTCTCGGGCAGTTCCAGGACGGCGGCAGCCACCAGGGCAACATTGGCCCGCGAAGTTTCGGTCCCGGTGCTCGGATCGGCGGGGCTTACCTCAATGAGCGCAGACCCAGGCTTGCTGGTCAGTGCGCCCGGGCCAAGGATCGTCCAGTCGAGGCCAGTCGCACGCAGGTACTCGTCCGCCGCAGCCTTGGCATCCGCGTAGGCGAAGAAGCTGTTGTCCTCGGGAACCCCATGGCCGGGTCCTGCGCCGAAGTAGGACACCATCACATAGCGGGCCACGCCCGTTTGCGCCGCTGCATCCATCGAGCGGATGGCGGCGTCCCTGTCCACTGCATACGTACGTTGCGGATTGCCCCCGCCTGCCCCGGCGGACCACACCACCGCGTCGTGGCCGTCAAGTGCAGAGGCGATCTCCGCCGTCGTCGAATTCTCGACGTCGAGTACTACCGGGGCGGCACCCGTCACTTCGACGTCGGGCGCGTGTTCCGGATTGCGGATGAAGGAAGTGACCGAGTGACCTTCGTTGCTCAGGATGCGGGACAGTTGCAAGGCCACCTTGCCGTGGCCGCCGATGATTGCGATTCGACTCATGGACCCATTCTGTCCCAGTGGTCAAGAGCGCGGTCAAGCGCGTGGTCAAGCCCTCCCGGACACGGTGGATAAATTCACGAAAAACGGTCTCCGCGCATTTGCAGAGCACATTGCCGAATTCGTCAATTCTCCGGATAAATATGACGGGTACGGATCGCTCAGCGATGGACCAGTCAGCCAGCTGAGCGAGGGAGCAGCGGCAATGCGCGGGCTCTCGCGGCCAGAGAAGCTTATGCGCGTCCACCGAAGAGAAATAATGTAGACGGCGCACTCGTCTGGAATGAATTTCCTATCTCTCGACCCAAATCACCAGCAGCAAGAAAGTAGAATCTCTTTTACCAATCCAATTGATGCATCGTATTTAAGATGTGCGGAAATTATGGGGTTGGAGATGGCGTGTTGTAACCAGTGTCGTACATTTCGTAGTCGTCGGTGGTGATGGTGCCGTTGGTTTGGATGTTCAGTCCCCAGCTGATGCCGGAGGCGCCGGCTGGCAGGGCAGGAGTGGTCCAAGTCAACTGGGTCCAATCGGTGGAAGCGGTGAACAGAGGGCTCGCGGTCCAGTACTGCCAGTATCCGGTGCCGGTGCGGTAGTAGAGCTCGAACTGGGTGGGGGCAGTCGAGGTATACCAGGCCTTGAGCTGGTAAGCGTGGCCGACGGTCCCTGTCGGGGAGCATCCCCCCAGGTCCAGGGCCGGCAGGAGTTTCGCATCACCGTCTACGTAGTTAGTGATGGTGAGCTGTTCGGCATTGGTGCCGCTGTGGCCCGGGTTGATGACGGTGAACGCGGGCGTGTTCGTGCCGTAGCCGCCCGCGGCCCAGCACTGCGGGATGCCGTTTGAAAGGTTCTCCAAGCCTGGGTTCTGGATCATGTTGGCCCCGGGGACCGGTGCGGGTACGTCGGGTCCGGACAGGACGGGTTGAACTGCTCCGCCTATGACCTGGTCCACGGTCTGGACATCGATGGTGCCGCCGGCCTTCTGGTCGGCCAACCACTGGGCAAACTGGCTAAACAGGTCGGGGCTGATCGTCAGGGTGGGGTCGGTGTCGGTTGCGATGTGGTGGAAGGTCAGCTGCACCCAGCCGCCGCCGTTGGCTTGAGCGTTGGTGATGGTGTTTTGCAGGTCCTGCAGGGTCCAGGTGCTGTCCACTTCGGAGGGGGCCGCGGTGTCGTAAGGATTTGCCGGGGGAATGCTTTCGCCTGTGGGGAATCCGGCTGAGGCCGGGTCCTTGCTCTGCAGGTCACCGAGC
Organism: Arthrobacter sp. KNU-44; assembly: GCF_051843155.1. Classification (NCBI taxonomy): domain Bacteria; kingdom Bacillati; phylum Actinomycetota; class Actinomycetes; order Micrococcales; family Micrococcaceae; genus Arthrobacter; species Arthrobacter sp. KNU-44. Next base: position 3,216,072 of record NZ_JBPXNG010000002.1, on the reverse strand, counting down.
CCGCGGGCGCTGTTGAATCCACAGTCCTGCACGATGGCCTGGGTGTTGGGATCCTGGGATGCGAATGGATAGGCGAAGCTGGTGATTTTGAAGCCCATGTTCGTCAGGGCTACCCGGCCGTTGCAGATCTGCCTTGTCGCTTCGTCGGCAGGGAGGTTGACCAGGTCGGGGTGACTGACTGTGTGGCCGCCGATCTCGTTGCCGTCGGCTGCTATCTGTTCCAGGTTGGCTTGGGTGAGGTAGCCCGGCTGGTCGACCCATCCAGACACGGTGTAAAAGGTGCCGGTGAGTCCTAGGGATTTCATCGTCTGTTCAGCGGGGAGCTGGTCCGCGTTATTGTCGTCGAACGTCAGCGACACAATGGTGGCGGCCGCGGCATGCGCGGGTGTCGCTGCAACGATGCCGCAGAGCATGCCCACGGCCAGCAGCATGACGCTGCCCGCCGCGGTCGTGCGGAACCGGAGGGGTGCTGAGATCGTGGGGCGCGTCGCGGGGCTGGCCGTGCGCAGTGGGTTTGTGGTCTTCATCGCTTGGTATCCATTCGGCAGTCGGGGCACGACTTTGCTTCACCGATACCAGCAGGACCGCCGGGCGGCCCTGCTGGTATGGGGAGACCGTTCGGCAAGTCAACGTCAGGCACGGTTCACAAGGACTGCTGCGACAGTGTCTCACCTCCCGGGTCGGATGGGGCGAGCGTCGCGGGACCGTAGTGGTTGGCTAGACGAAAGCAACCGTACGGTGCCGGGCTGAGCCCGGCTAGAGTGTGCGCTACTTGTTTCAATAGCGCCAGAGGGATGGAGCAGACATGGCAGATACAATCCATTTGTGCGGGCAAAGGTGCCTTTCCATCCCCAAGCGACAGAGGACGGCATGACCAGCACCATGATCCCGGAGAAAAGAACAGCGCCACGCCGGAAACGACGCAAGCACATCATCAGCATCATCGTCTTGTGCGTCTCCCCCGTCCTCCTATGGGCAACCGCGGGCCTGTTTCTATACGTAGAGCCCCCAGCTGATGCCCCGAAACACGCTGACGTGCTCTTCGTACTCGGGCCCGCTGATGACCGCGTGGACTACGCTGAGAAGCTTATGGACCAAGGCTATGCGCACACGCTCGTAATATCGGTTCCACAAGGCGTGGCCGGCTACCCTCGCCTTACTCTCTGTGACGAACAGCGCCCTTATCGGATCATTTGCTTCAAACCGGACCCCGGAACCACCCAAGGCGAAGCGAGAGAGCTGCGCACTCTCGCTCAAGAAAACGGGTGGAAGAGCGCCAACGTGCTCACCGCCCAATACCACGTCACGCGAGCACGGGTCATCGTGCAACGCTGTTTCCAAGGGGAACTCAACATGGTTTCATATCAGAAGGATCTACCGTTGCTATCGACCAAAAAATCCACGCCATCATGGGCGTACATGTACGCATACCAGACCGCAGCATTCGTCAAGGTGGCACTCAATCAAGAATGCTGATGAGTTACGCCACGGGATAAATCGGTGTCAGTAGATCTGCAGGTAGTCGCAATCATCCTTGCACTCAGTCGAACAGAATTCTGACTTCGCTCTGCGGGGTACGGGCTCCCCGCAGTAGCGGCAAGTTTTCTCGCGCTTGAATAGCCACAACAACTTCGTGAGCATATCGGGCCTCTCATCGGTGGGCAATTAGTTACCCCAGACCATGAGAAGCGCGCCATGCGGAATCACAGTAAACGTAGCTCGCCCGTCCCCGAGATCGACGCCGTCTTTACGAAATCTTTACGCGTCAATTCTGACACTTAGCTGAATGCAACCTGATGTTTTACGCCATGTCGCTACTCGGCGAATCCGATACCCGGCGAGAATATCGTGTGGCCGATCCAATTTTTGATTTTGCGGACACCATCCCTTATGTAGTCACCTGCGGTCTTGGCCGGGAAGCCCGCGACTTGGCGGGCCGCGCACCCGCGCTCCCGCACGTTCAGCCGTCGTTATCTCAGGACGGCGGGGGGTCGTAGTAATCCATCGACTATGGCGCCGGTACGAACACATGCTTCCACGCCCAGGCTCTGGATCTACCGGGGCCACACAGGCATGGGAGCAAGCGAAAGCGAAGCTTCCAGAAGCTGGTTTCCTCTGCGGCCTAAAATCGCCACCGTGGGCATACAAAATTTCTCTTTCGTTAGTCGGGGTGGACCGCCTAACGCGTCGTTCAATACCGGACCATTGGTTATCCCTGTATCTGGCAAAGTTCTCGCGCTGAAGCCTTGAGAACTAGTAGAGACCAGACCACTCGCAACAACAGTCGCTCTCTGCCATAATGTTTCCCACAGCGTCCACACCAAGGCGGAAACGCCGGATCGCCCATGACCGAGCCCCAACAGCCGACAGCCTGAGATTGGTGGAGAACGTGGACGGACAACAATGGATCTGGGTCATAGCCGTGATAGTTGGCGCAGCACTTGTAGCTGTTGTCTTCGTCTCGGGACGGCGCGGACCGGCGCGAAATGATCGCAAGTCGGTTGGCCAACGTCGCAAGCGGAAGCCCGGAACCACCCGGGCCGCGCCACCTAAGGTGGAGGTCAGGCGGCCGGCTGGATGAATTCGGGTCCGTTGTTCCGCACGTGGTTGCTTTTGTCGCTCACCACGCGCGGGACTCATTGAGGTTCCGGCATCGATTTAAGCAGCGCACCGACGTCAACCTCAAAGGTTGCCTTCACGTGAAAGGGACTTCACTCCGACGGTCTGAGCGGTTCAGGTCCGGATGTGGGCTAACGCCGACAAAAGTGCGGGCGTGGGTCACCTACGGCCTTGATCTCGCCAACGGCGTGGAACAATGCACCCGATACGAGATATGCAGTTATTGCATTCCTTGACAACAAATGAGCGACACGTGCCGCGCTGACAACTGCACTCTCACCAGGCCGAAGCTCGACGCGTCGGCGCTCCGCGCCGACAGAATAGCCGGGGTATCGGAAACCCTCGTCATGGACGCTGGGTCGGCTAACGACCGAGGGCACGAGACACTGGCCCGGCACGCCGCCCTGACGCGGTCAACATTCCATACGGCCGGGCATCTGGTGAGATCGGCGCGCTGTTGCCCCATGAGTGACGCCAAGAGATGAATCCGCGTCAGTAGACCTGCATGTGTTCCCAGTCATCCCTGCACTCGGCTGAACAGAAATCGGACTTCATCTCGGCGGCAACTAGCCCTTCGCAGAACTGACAGGTGTTCCCGCGCCCAAATAGCCAATGCAACTTCATGAACATGTAGGGACCTTTATCGTTTGGCTTGGGCGAATCGCACCCATGCCATGAAACGGCATGGTGAGTCCCACTGAACGTACATTGCCTGTTTCCCAAATCGACCCGATCTTTACGAATTCTTTACGCCTGTATGCCGATATTTGGCTGAAAGCAACCTGATGTTTCACGTCGGGTCGCCACTCGCTGAAACCCGGGCGCTGCGAGAGGACCGAGTTGCGAACGAGCACCCCCTGTCGCCCCAGGTTCGAAAGAACCACTCACTTATCGGACGGATGAGCCTTTCCCAGTTGAATCACTTGCAGGGTCTACCAACCGGGAGGGTCAATTCGTGCAGACCCTGAAGTTTCGGAATTTGGCTGACGTGGATGCTGCCTGAATGCCGAATGACGTTCCTGTGTGCGTCGAATCAGTGACCGTCACAGTCGGAACCCCGTCAACAAAAGCCTGAATGGTCGGTCCAGTGAACTGCAATGAGATTTCCGTACCGGTCGCTGGCGCAGACGGAAGAACGGTAGCCAGTGTCGTGACAGCACCAGCTGCCACCTTCTCAAGGGACAACCGCCCATCCCACGAGATCCCGAGACGGTAATAATTTGCCGCATCAACAAAGCGTGCCACCAGCCAATGCTCCACCGTGTTTGACCCGGTTATCTGCACTGTCGCCTTCACATCCGCCACTCCCACATTCACGTGCGCACGCGAATTTGCGTTCGCCGACGGTACCGCCCCCTTCCCCGCAACCGTGAACGCTCCAGCAGAGGAAACCCAGACCTGGCCGCCCTCCGAAGTGCCAAGAGTCGCAGCATTTGCGCGGGCAAACGAATCGCACCCGATCCAGGGTGGCAACCCACTCTTCGCGGCGAGAACCTCGACGGTCTTGGTCGAGCCCGTCGGCGCAGACTGCGTAACAATCGGCGCGTTGAACGACACGAAGGTCCGCCCGATAATCTGCCCCGACGCCGGGAAACTTCCCCCACCCAACCACGTATCCCAGCCAGCCACGCCGTTTCGCACGGCCGGAACAAACGCGGACTTGTAATAGGACGCATCCCAGTCGACGCTGGGCGTTCCCTTGTCGATTAGTGGTGGGCCGGCCGTGAAGTTCAGGCCATCCTGCGAGACCATCGCCCAAAGATCACCAGCGCTGCCGTCTGACACGTCAGACATGACGAGCGCCTGCCATTCAGCGCCGACACGGTGCAGGTCGACATGCCAGGGAATTGCAGAGTTGCCGGTGATGGTGCAGATCTGCGGTGTAGTCCAGGGTCCGGCCACGGCTGGCGCGGTGGCCGTGACGAAGGTGCGGGGGGCCTTGGCTGCGTCCACCGCGTACACCACCCAACTCCCGTCGGCGAGCTGCGTGTACGACGGTGCGAGAAGGCGGCGAACGGACTGCGCGTCCTTCCTGACGAGCGTCCTCGCGCCCCAATTAACGCCGTCCTTGCTTGTCACCACATAGTGGTACTCCCAGCCGTCGTAGGTGTTGAGGCGCCAGAACAGATACATAAGCCCTGAGGGGTCAATAAATAGATTCGGGTCAGAATTATAGCCGCCAGCTGGGTCGTTCACTACAGGAATGACGGGGTTCGTCAATCCGGCAGGAACCGTCCAGGTGTTCCCATCATCCGAGTAGACAATAGACGGGTTCTCGAGCTGGTTATTTGAGTTTGGATATGGCGTGAATACCATCCAATAACTGTGCCCATTCCAACCGTCAGCCTTGAAGTAGACAGACGGATGGACTGCAACACCCGATCCTTCATAGGTCGGGATTTTCACAAGTGTGCCGCGCGGAGCGTGCGCGAGGGTCACATCAATACTCGGGGGTGCCGCTGCGGTAACCACGGATGCCCGACTTATGGCCATCGAAGCCGCGGTATGGCCCGGTGCTATGGTTTCGACGGCCGCATGAACGACTCCGCAGGCGCAGGCCGCCGCAGCCGGCTGGCTTGCCAGAGTAACCGTAGCGATAGAGCCGGCCGCAGCAACAGCACCTACCCGGAACAAACTTCGTCGGTTGAGATTCCCCTTGAGTGCGGGCAAAGCACCTTCGAAACGCTTCATGATCAGACCTGCCTATAAGCCCGGTTAGTGTGATTCTGAGCCTAGGGATTTCACTTATAGGCAACACGAGTGATCATCACTGGTTTTGCCACACCAGACTCAGGGGCGACACCCGGTCCCCCACTCACACCTACTCGATTCGCAAGGACTGCCCACTTGGTTCGAGAGCGACAGGTTGAGCGCCCCTTAGCATTGACGGCCGACGGCCGGGATGCCGGCCTTGTGGCATTGGGGAAGCTGGCAACCTGGCGGGCCGCGTGCCCGCGCCCACGATTACACACCGTCAGCCCGTCACCGTCCCTGACAGTGGGGGGACTGCCCCGGTTTCGTTGATTTCTTGACCTAGCGAGCTGGTGCTCGTGGAAGGATGTTGACCATGCCCGCGGCTTATGGGGCGGAGTTCCGTCAGGATGTTATTGATGTGGCCCGCAGGGGCGACGCGCGCCACTGGCGCGGATTGCAAAGGATTTCGGAATCTCGGTCACCACGCTGAAGCGTTGGATTGCCATAGCCGAACGTAAGGAGACCGGGGCGGGGGCCCGGCAGCGGCGGAGATGCGTGAAGAAACGCAACAATCCGCCAGGGCTTCACAAGACCGGTTAAATGTAGTCAGTAGGCCCGAAAATACTCCCAGTTCTCCCTGCACTCAGCTGAGCAGAATTCTGGTTTTACTCCGGGTGGCACGGGCCCCCCGCAGAACACGCAGGTTTTCTCGCGCGTGAATAGCTTGAGCAACTTCGTGAACATGTGGAGGCCTTCATCGTTCGGCGTGGGCAGATCACTACCCCAGGTCGGAGATGGTCTTGCGCGGGGATTCGAAGCCAAACGTAGCCTGATTGTTCCACGGATGGACGCGATTTTTACGAAACCTTTACGCCCCAATTCTGAAATTTAGCTGAAAGTAACCTGACGCTTCGCATCGGGTAGTTGCGGGTTGGAACCGAAAGCGGCGAGACCGGCGGGCCATCCACGCCACCCTTGATGTTCCGGCACCCATCGCTCATGGTGGCATTTCCGGCCGACCCTCCGGTACCGCGCCGGTAGCGGCCCTGTGGGATTGGGGGGTGTCCCTATGTTTTTTGTCAAGCGCTGGGTCAGGTTTTTTCGAAAAATGATGTGACCGTTTTCGGGCAGGGATAAGCGGCTTGCGGCGCGTGTCCGCGAGCTGGTATCCCTCCGTGTTTAGGCGGTTTTCGGGCTTGGCGCCTCGTAGAACGTGCCGTCGCGGAGCATCGCGAAGAGGACGTCGCAGCGGCGTCGTGCCAGGGCGATCAGGGCCTGGTTGTGCCGTTTACCCTCTGCGTGTTTGCGGTCGTAGTACTCCCGGGAGACCGGGTCTTTCAAGGACGCGAACGCCGGAGAGGAAGAACGCCCGTTTGAGGATCTTGTTGCCCTTCTTGGAGGAGTGGTCTCCGCGGATTGAGGTTCCGGAGCGCCACGTCACCGGCGCGAGCCCGGAGTAGGAGCCCAGGTGCCCGGCGGTCTTGAATTCCTTGCCGACAACCTCGGTGATGACCCGGGCTGCCGTCCTGACGCCGACCGCCGGTAGGGACGTCAGGAGCTGGTGAAGAGGGTGGGCCTCCACGAGTTTTTCAACCTGTGCCAGGACCTCTGCCCGGGAGGCGCGCAGCTGGGCAAGCTGCGCCGCCAGCTGGGGCAGCACGACGCCGGCGGCACCGGTGCCGACCCCGACCACGGTCTGCTCGGACAGGGCGGTGAAGACCCCCGCGGCCCAGCCTTTACCGGCCCGCGGAGCGGACCTGGCCATGAACGCGGCGACCCGGCTCCGGCCGGCCCTGCGCAACGCCTCAGGCGTGGGGTATTTTTGCAGCAGCTCGGCCATCACAGGGTGGTCCAGATGCGGGCCGATGGCCCGTTCCAGTGCGGGATGGATCTGGGTGAGGAGCCCGCGGATCCGGTTCGAGGCGGCCGTGGCCTGCTTGGCCAGGTCATCGTCGAAGCCGCAGAGCATCGACAGTTCGGCGGCCTGCTCGTCGGTGACGGCGATCGAGCGCAGGGTGTGCGGCATGGTCCGGGCGGCCTCAGCGATTATGTAGGCGTCTCGGGCATCAGTCTTGGCCTCGCCCGGGTGCAGGTCCGCGATGCGGCGCATCGCCAGGCCCGGCAGGTAACCGACCAGAATGCCGGCACCTTGCGCCACGGCGACCGGCAGGGCGCCGATGGTGGCGGGCTGGTCCACGACCAGCAGCAGGGTCCCGTGCTTTGCGAGGCTGTCGATGATCGCCCGCAGTTTCGCCTCGTCCTGGGGCAGGGTCTTGTCGAGCAGTTTCTTGCCGTTCCTGTCCAAGGCCACCGCGTGGTGGTTGGTTTTGCCGACGTCGACGCCGATGAAGACATCAACGCATTCGTGGTCCTTGATCACGCATAACCTCCAGCATTCCGTCCGATCTGACAGCTGGCATGTCCTGCGGCCCCAGAGCTCGGCATCCACGTTACGGCCGGCCTCCCGCGATAAAGTCTGCAGCTGGTCTGGTCCCCATCAGCGATCCCCTGGCGCCTATCGCACCCCGGTGACAACACCCCCCGGATCATGGTCGACTGGGGGACTAAATCATGCCGGGGCCGACAGGCCAGCAACCCCGATTCTTGCTCGTTCAGGGGCTATAAGAAAGGTAACGGGTAACCGGCAACCGAGCGGGCCGTGACCCGTGCCCACGACTACACGCGTGCAGCCCCTCACTGTCTCTGACAGCGAGGGGCTGTTCTCCTGTCCCGGATATTTGCCCGGGCTCCGGTTAGTTGTCCATGCAGCCTTGGGCGCCCAGACTGGTGAAATGACTATGGAAGGCGAGCTTAGCTATCGAAATAGTTGTTGATCGACTCGCGCACGGTACCCCCGCCATGTCACCGAAACATGTTTAAGATGCTGAGCGTGAGGAGCACGAAACCCTGGCTGACCCGATTCGCGACTCCATTCCTATCCTCGTGGAACACCGGCGAAGGACCGCCTTCGCGACAGGCTCAAGCAAGAAAGGTTCCCTCACCGCACCGGACTCAGTGGACTTCCGCCGCACAACCCTGCCGGGTAGAAAGCAATGCGCAGAAGTTGCCTCATAGTCTGCACACATTTAGAACAGAACATCGGGGGGCTGAACGTGTGCTGGCTACCCATGTTAGACGGGAGTCTGCATCCGGGCACGGATCCGGCGCTGGTTGGATCGGTCACAGCGTATGTGCAGGTGGGCACGTGCGGCAAGGGGCCGCACAAAAGGCACTGTCGTTCTAGGGCGACCACATGGGCCCTCACGGCAGCTGGAACCCTGTACTGCGCCCGCTGGGTCAGGCCGCGGAGGCCATGACCATGACGATCGAGGATGCCGCCTAGATTCGCTCGCTAATCTTTGTGGCGGCGTACGGATCCTCGCGCGCCGCCACTAAGCCGGCGGGTCCTCGTTGCGGCTTGGACGCCTGGAGCTGTGCGGCCAAGAGGCGGTACTCGGGTGAGAATCTAGCTACCGGTGCGGCCGCGGACATGGGCTGCCGGGGTGGGGTCTCCTGTACCAGTCCGGCGAAGCTGAAAGCGGCCAACAGCCACCACCAGTCGTAGGAAACGCCGCTTAGCCCCACACTGTAGAAGGCGCTCACAGAGAGGCACGCGAGCATGGCAAGGCTAAGCCCGCCGCTGGCTTCTCTCACACGCCACAGCACCCGGATGCTCCGCCAGAACAGCCAGAGCCACAGGGCTGCGCCAACGATCCCCGCCATGAACAGGGCCTCAAGCAGGGAGTTCTCCAACGGCAAGTCGAACGTGGCAAGCTTCAGCCCGGCGTCCGGACCGGTGTTGTCATAGAGGGCAGTGAAACCGTAACCACGGAACCACTGGTTGAAGTACGTCAGGGCGCTGCCCCAAATACGGTATCTGCCGCTGGCTCCGTACAGGCTTTCAAGGTCGTTGGCACCAAGAAAGTCGATCAGTTTTGGCAGGATCACGGAGTATGACAGCGTCCCGGCAATGCCTGCGATAAGGAACCGCAGGACCTTCCCCCGCCCCCAGAACACAAACACCAGCCCGCTTCCGATCAACAGTGAAACGAACGCGGCCCTGCTGAACGCAGCGAACAGGCAGTACCCGGCGAGAACGAAGACGCAAACGTTCACGAACACATACCGGCGCCGTGAGATGAACCATAGCGAAAGCACGACAATCAGGGATGCTTCGAAACCTAAGAGGACGGCGCTGGTCCCGGCCTCAAGCCTAGACACGCCGCCGAATGCCATCCGTGTGGATCCGGTAGCAACAGCCATTATCAGGTGGCCAACGCTGGCCGCATAGACGATGCGCAACCAGCTTCCCGGGCGGAATCTTTCCGACACATAGAAGCCGAAAACAGCAAGTGGGAACAGGGCAAACAGTTGATACCGCACCGACGGCAAGTCGCCTCGGGCCGTAGCAATGCCCACAACGATCATGTAGACAATCAGTGGAGGAATGGCATAGCGCGCCGAGCTGCTCAACGCGTGGTCTTTTGTCAGCTTTAAAAGTGACAAACAGAGCAGGAACGCCGCCAAAACTGCTGCCCAGGTGCGGAACGTGGGCGAGGCAAGGAATGCCGGCTGCGTTGCCGCTCCCAGCGGCATGACAAAGCCGAGCACTGCGAGCGCCCACTCGTGCGGATAATAACGTTTACCGACCGGATTATGGTCCCCCAGCTGAATCACAGGCTGTAGTCTACCAACCAGCCCGCGCCCACCATGCGATGCCACGTCATGACCACTTTCCTTCCCCCAAGGCCTCATACGAGAGTGGCCAGTCGGCCGCCCATCGCAGGAAGAAATCCGCCTCAGGCTTACATTGGACTGGGTGCTTCAGTCCCCCAGGATCTCGTAATTTTCCGGTCTGTTGACTTGGTCTAATTGAAGATCCACATCCCCTGAATTCTGAACGAGGGTGACACCGCCGGCGCTATTGAACTTCCCAATGCGGATTGTCGCATTTGTCACGTCGTCCAACCCGATTGCTTCAGAAAGCATGGAGCGGGAGGGAGTCGCTGCCGCCGCTGCCGACCGCATTTTGAGTCTACGTGCCTTGCCCAAGAGGTACCCCCGAATAAATAGTCCGTCGATTATCAGCCAAAGGACGCAAAAGCCGACGGCCCAAAATGCAGGCACCATCCATGTGGGCTGTCCCGCGAAGAGACTCGCGGCAGCCCCAAGGAAGCTAGCGACAATCACGCCGACTTGTCATCTGCGCCCGGCCCGAATGCGCTTGACCATCCGAGCTCACGGCTGGTCTGTGCCGGGGCGTGGCCCTGCGAGTGAAGCCAAGAGTTGACCCGGGGTCAGTAAACCTGCATGTAGTCCCAACGGTCCAGACACTCAGCCGAACAGAAATCTGATGTCACATTGGTGGGCATAGACTTCCCACAAAAACGGCACGTTTTCTCGCCCTTGAATAGCCGTCGCAACTTCGTGAACATGAAGGCCTTCATCGTTTGGCGTGGGAACATCACTACCCCAGGCCGGAGATCGTCTTGCGCGGGGATTCGAAGCCAACCTAGCCCGGTTGTTCCCCAGATCGACGCGATTTTTACGAAACCTTTACGCCCCAATTCCATATTTAGCTGAAAGCAGCCTGATATTTCGCGTCAGGGTGGCCCGCGGAATCCGAGGCCGCGCGCGGGGAGCGAGTCGTCGATACCGTCCCTTGATGTTGCCGACACCCATCGCTTATGGTGGCTTTTCCGGCCCACCCTCCGGATCCGCGCCGGTAAGCGGCCCTGTGGGATTGGGGTAACCGGCAACCGAGCGGGCCGTGTACTCGCGCCCACGACTACACACGTGCAGCCCCTCACGGTCACCGACAGTGTCGGCCCCGGCTCGCTGGACGGCCGCCTTAGCTTCAGCTACGGAGTCCCGGATGCTAGCCAGCATCGCGCGCGTCCAGTCCGGCCCGGAAAGCATCTCGATGGCCCCGTTTTCCATATCGAAAGTCCCTTGCATGGTTTGAGCTGGGCCTCCGCAAGTAGGGCAGTGTTCCGCACCTCCGACAATGGTCACGTTGAAGACATTGTCGGCTTCGATCAAATTGGATTCAAAGCACTCCCCCACACTTCGTCTGGTGATAACTTGACTGAATTGTGACTCCAACTCAGCAGCTTTTCGTACGCTTCCGTTTTTTGGCCAGACTGCCTTCCACGATCGGTTCTGGCGCGCGGCATACGCTAACAGCAAGTGTCCCGCCACAGCAACGACCGCGCCGGCCAGAACCCCCTGCACGGTGATCAGCGGTACTAGCACCAGATCCGGAATTCCTGGAATCATCCCGGGCTGGGGAACAGGAGTGGGAATAAGTGTCATCTTGAACGCTTCGCGCCTGAACCAAACGGGAACTTGTGGTTCCTGCCTGGCGTGCTGTCTGTAAGCGGGAGCAAGACCACCGGGTGCTCGGCCGGGGCTTGGGCAGCGGCCACGGGCCAGCTTTCGGTCGGTGTTCCAGCGGGCGAGCGTTGCAGTCAGTTTCCCTATGGCCCAAGTGTAAGCGGTCCATAAGTCGCGTGATGAAATGGGTCGGATAAATCACTGGCGCAGAGAGCATTCATCGCCCAACGACGGGATTGCCGTATTCGTCACGGTAATCCAGGACGCGGCGTTGCAGGTCGATAGTCTGCGACAAGGCTTCGTGAAGGTGCAGTTCCTTCCCGAATACTGAGAGCTGACTTGTTTGTGGATCGTAGTGCCGTGCGATGACGAAATTGTCGCCCCCGATAAGCCATGCAGGACCAAGCAGGTTGCCGATAAAGGCCGCGGGTCCTTCTCTGGCGAATTTATCGAGCTTCTCGTCGAAGTGCACCAATGCATTGCGTACTTCCCGAACGGCTTTGAGGCCGTGCTCCGGCAGCACGAGCGTGCGGCGGATCTCGCTGGCCCGAATCTCAGCAGCGATTCGGCGGGAATCAGGTTTTTTGCCGTCCTTTGAGGTGGTGTCTTTGGTTGGCCAGCAGATGTTGGCGATAGATATCATTCCATTGAGAGCGCTCGAAAGCGAGTACCAAACCCGGTCCGGGCTGAGTGGAGTGCGACGGTCCGGGTCATCGAAGTGAGCGCCTAGGTGATAGTCGAGATCCTGAGTGGCCATTATGACCAAGAGGCTCTGATGGTGTATCTCGCCCAGGAAAATTTTGAACAACTCTGTCCGCATGTGTTGATCCCCCATGATTCCTAATCTTAGGGGTCAGATAAGACCGGTTATGTGCCGTCAGTAGACCCGAAAATACTCCCAGTTCTCCCTGCACTCAGCTGAGCAGAATTCTGACCCTACTTCGGGTGGCACAGGCCCACCGCAGAACACGCGGGTTTTCTCGCGCTTGAATAGCCGTGGCAACTTCGTGAACATGTGGAGGCCTTCATCGTTAGGCTTGGGCAGATCACTACCCCAGTCCGGAAGATGGTTTTGCGCGGGGATTCGTAGCCAAACGTAGCCCGGCTGTTTCCCGAATCGATGCGTTTTTTGCGAAACGTTTACGCCTCAATTCTGAAATCTAGCTGAATGCAACCTGATATTTCGCGCGATACCATCCTTGATCTTGCCGACACCCATCGCTTATGGTGGTGGCACTCCGGCCCACCCCCCGGAGCCGTGCCGGGATGGGTGCCCTGTGGGATTGGGGAAGCCGGCAACCGAGCGGGCCGTGTACCCGAGCCCACGACTACACGCGCGCAGCCCCTCACCGTCCCAACGGTGAGGGGCTGTTTTCGTGTCTCGGCGAGGCTCCGGGAACTGCAAGTTAGAGGGTGCGGTCAGATGACTTTCTTAGCCGCTGAGCCGGACCACTTTGGTGCCGAGGTCGGGGCCGCCCAAGGTGAAGTTGCTCAGGCTGGTGAACTGCACGAATTTACCGATCAGGCCTTTGCAGCTGCCCTTGCAGCTGGGTGAGCCGTTGTTGTTCCAGCTGTGCCCGGGGAAATTGAAGCCAAGGACCTGGAACGCGGCGAAGCCTTTGATGTGGTAGTCGCCCGTAGTGCTGTCGATGTCGTCGAAGACGGGCAGGATGATGACCTGGTTTTCCAAGGAATCGAACACGGCCGAGCACTGCCCGGGTTCGCTGACACCCTGCTTGGACGGAACCAGAGGGTTGGCCAGTGAAATCGTTGCCCCGCACTTTCCCGGGTCCGACTGCAGCCAGCCGAACCCTCCGGGGATGATGTGTCCCGATGGGCTGGAACTGACGCACGTCGTGGTTCCGTGGATCGGCAGGACCTGGATCGTTCCGGACAGATCGAACTGGCACTCGGAGAAGGTGACCGGCAGGTTGACCGTCCCGCCGGAGGGGGACCCCCATTTCGCTCTGGACTCGGCTTTGACGTCGGCGCGGTTGACGCCGAAGATCCTTGCCAGGCCCAGGGAGACTCCGCTCCCGCCTGCGTCCTGGGCCGAGACATCGACCACGACGGTGCCGGGGCTGGGAAAGGTCGGGGCGGCCGCGTTGGCGAGGCCGCCGTCGGCGTTTGCCCTGGCCAGCTGCAGCGCCTTCCCCGGGGCGGCAGGGGTACACAGGCTTATGCCGCGAGTCGCGCAGTCCTGGGCGATTGCCAAGGCGCCGGCATCGGCTCCGTTCTGGAGTTTCGCCTTCGTGGCGTACAGGTTGCCGACGTCAATGGCGATGGCTCCGAAACCCAGCAGCACCACCATGAGTAGTGCGATCAGGACAGCGGCGGCCCCGCGTTCACCTGTATCTTTCAAACCCGCCCCCAGGCAGCGTCCTTTGGAGCCGCCGGTTCGACGCAACCCCTCCGCAATCATAGGGCAACGGACCATTCAGTACAGGTGCCCGCCCTCCTTTTCAGGTCGCCTAACCCGGCGGCGAAAGGCCTTCACCGCCCCGTCAGCGGCCGTTTTTGCGTTCAACGCACTCTCGGGTCGATTATCCGGCGTCGCACCCTTGGCTCTTCCACCCAGACTTCTTTGCGGCCCTCGTAGTAATCCATTGGCCAGGGTACGGACACCAGCACATTCACCCGAGTCCACCAGTAGGCGAACGCTGGCACCTCATGGCTTTGCCCGTTGTTGTAATCGAGCATCACAAACACAGGGAGGGGCTCCTTGGGCCTCGTCAAGCCTTCCACGGCCGCAGGGTCGACCGCCGGCACAACAGGCATGGGCCTATGCGCGCGCGGCGGCTGCCAGAACTTCTTTTCCTCCACAGCCCGAGTCTGTCACCGAGGGCAGACAACCGGGGCCCTTCTCTGGCCATTACCATGGCCTCGCGGAAGGGTAACCCCCACCGGGCGGCGTGCTATCCAGGAACCCGCCGAGGACGCCCCGGGGGCCGTCCCGCAGATTGTGACCCACGAGCCTTTCCCTAAGCTATTTCGTCACAAGACAAGCAACCAGTGAGGCTTCCCGTTCGACGCCTTTCACCTCCGGACAGGCAACAGCCAAAAGGCCTGGCCAGCCAGGACCAGGACCAAGATATTGACTAACGCGAACAGGGCAAGTCCCGCAACCCAAACGGTAACGCTCTTCCAATTCACCATCCCCTCGCGACGCGGAACGCGGCAGGTCCGGCCCTCGGTCCAGTTGTACTGATAGATGGTGCCTACCTTGGTGTCCCAATCGACGGCGCTGGATACCATGCCCATTCTGCGCTCGAGTGCGATCATCAGTAGCTCATCAGTCGCCATGAAGAACCGATGCTTCAGCATCAGCTGAATAGACATGACCGTGACCGCGACTCCGAGTAGCGCGGCGAGAAATTGGGCAAGCCAACTTGTGTCGTGGCCGAGCGCGATGGCGAGGAGGAACGCCTGCGCTGTCATTGCCATGGCCGGGGCCTGCCACATCATCTGGTCTCGGTCCCCAACACGATCATTCAAGGCACCATAAAGTGCGGCTAGCGCTTGGTCCGGCGGAAAACCGCCCGCCGTGGCGGATTCCGGTATGTTGTCGGATTTTTTGTCCATTTTAGGGGCGACCAACTTTCTATTCCTGCGTTTGCCGAAAAGTGATGGGACCTTCTTCGCGGGCCGTCCAACTTCGCGTCAGGTGACACTCGCTGAGTTCACTCAGTCAAGTTCGGAGATAGCGTGGTCAGTACTCATAGCGGGCTACGGGCGTCGATTGTGTCGCGGCGGACCGGGACGGCTGGCGCACAGGCAGGGCATCGATTTTGACCAAGGCACGGTACACCGCCACGAGAATCATAATGTAGCTAGCAACCGCCATAAGGGCGCCGAGGATGGCGATGAGCGCGCCGATAACCAATGCACCCCGGTTCGGATTGCCAGTCGAAAGCGCAGCCAAGTTCGGGGCCGCCACAACGGCTCCCAGGGCACTTACAATTGGGCCGCTGATTGCCATGAATACCCCGGCTTTGAAGATTCCGGCCTTGAAGATTCCGGCTGAACGTTCGAACTGCACCATGGCCCCCTGAGATGAATGAACGAGGTCAGACCACAGGGAAGGCGGTCATTCAACGAGGCGAAAGGCTCCGCACTCCCGGACGCTCAACGAGGACACCAGGCGGCGGGCCATCAGAATCTCCAAACCTGAAGGCCCGATAGCCCGTCAGGGTAGCGAAACCTAACGCCGCTCAACTAACAGACCCCTTACCGAGACTCCTTGGCCTGGGGTACAGTCGCGAGCGAATCATCAGGGCAAATATGGAGGACGCATGGAAAACCACCCTAGGCACTTGGACGACGCGATCGCTTTGCTGGTCGGAAGCCGCAAGACTCCCGGTGACACCAGAGCACTGCTCACGACGGTAGATGTAGCCACCACATCAAGCCAAGCCCAAGCTCTTCTCGACGCACTGGACGCGATGCCGGAGGACGTCAGAGAGGAGTTCTCCACCAAAGGCCGCGAACTTATCGTGACCGGAGCAATTGCAGCTCAGCATGTGCTAGGACCGCAATAGAGAGAACTGGACATTGGGAACTTGGACGGACAGCAGTGGATCTGGGTTGCGGCGGTGCTAGTCGTCGCGGCCGTGGTAGCCGTTGTTATAGCCTTTGGACGCCGGTGACAAATGCCAAGATGCGCAGGCCACGGCCGTCATCATCGGCTGTAGGTTGACTGGAGATCCTTTGCGCCCGCATCTGGGACGCTGATCACAACCGGCACTGTAGTCACTCTGACCGTTTCGTCAGGGTTCCCCGCTGACTACACGCCGCCGTCAATCCCCAGTCGGCCTTAGCCGCGCTCCACCGTTTGAGACCGCCCCCCCAGCCTTGCCCTGGAAACGAAAGCGGCGGCCGCCAGAACTTCTTTTCCTCCACAGCCAGTGTCTGCCACCGCGGGCCGACACCGTTTAGTTAACAACGGCATCCGCTATCGGGCAGAATTTGACGTGCCAGAGACTCCGAAGACGAGTAGCGGCTACTCGCGACCGTGGCTACGCGTCAATCTAGGGTTTCGCGCAGAATCCAAACCGAGAGCCTCAAGCTGGCTTTTGCCAGGGCTGAGCTCAGATTGGGGGAAGCGTGGACGGGCAACAGTGGATCTGGGTCCTGGCGGTGTTCATAGGAGCGCCACTCGTGACTGTTGTTGTGATGTTTGGACGCGGAAGACAGGCGCAGATCGATCCCCAGCGGGTTGCGAATATCGCTGACGGTACGCCGAAATCAGCCGGGCGGCACAGTGGACGGCGGATCAGGCGGCCGGCTGGATGAGTTCGGGGCCGTTGTTCCGCACGTAGTTGACCTTGTCGCTGACCACGCGAGGCATGAGGTGGGGTTCAGGCATGGAATCCAGCAGCGCCCGGACGTCGGTCTCGGAGGTCGTCTCAGGGTCGAGCCAGTCCGAGAACATGTCAGTGGGCACGATTAGCGGCGTGCGGTCATGGATGTGCCCGAGCGCGTCTGAGGCAGCCGTTGTGATGATCGTGGCCGTCCGCAACCACTTTTCGGGGTGACCGTCCGGCAACGCAGGATCCGGCCAGTTCTCGAACAATGCGGCGAACGCCAAGATCTGGTCATCGGCATCATGCAGATAGGTGGGGATCTTCCCGCCGCCGGGTTTCTTCTCCCACTCGTAGTAGCCGTCACCGGCGAGCAATCCGCGCCTCGCCGAGGCGGCCTTCCGGAAGGATGGCTTCTCAGTGACCGTTTCCATCCTCGCGTTGATCAGTCGCGCGCCACCCTTGGTGTCCTTCGCCCACGACGGCACGAGGCCCCAGCGCGCAGTGACCAGCTTCCGCGTCACCGGCTCACCCTCTCCGGAACTCCGATCCAGGATCAATGGCACCGTGTCTGTCGGGGCGACATTGTAGGAAGGCGGCAGCTCATCGACATAAGACTCGTGGACATCGAATGCGTGCATCAGGTCGGAAATCGATTTGGAAACTACGTAGCGTCCGCACATGACTTCATCATGTCGCAGACGGTTGGTGCAGTCAGAATGACATTTCACGAGACTCTGACTCGCTGGGAATTGTCATCCTTGCCTTTGGGGCGCCGTACCGGTAATGGCTCCCAAGGCCTCGCCGGCTTCCAAAACTCTTCCGCCACAATCAGTCGCGCACCATAGACAAACGATCGAAGCGGAATAGGCTCCTGACCTGCGGTTTCTTTCATATCCAGTAGGATTTGGGGCACCGCCGATTCTGCGCGGCCACAGTTTTATGGTGGAATCATGGGAACACTTAGGACCACGCTTCGAAGTACGGCCCTACTAGCGGCATTGCCGCTCGCGGCGCTGATTGCCATCAGCGCCGCAGGAGCCGCCCAAGCCGGCACCCGCCCTACTGGGTTCCATTGGAACGATCTCGGTGGCGGGGCTGGCTTCTGCTCGCCGAACCCAAGCGGCGGAGGCACCGGCGGAAACTCGAGTGTCGATCTGGGAGGAGGTGGCGGAGGGCCATATGGGGCAGTACCTCCCGCCCCGGTGGTCAATGCGCCTGCAGCGCCGGTCTACGTCCCGGGACCTCCAGCTGGGTATCAGCCACCCGCCCCCAATGCACCCGTAAATGTCCCTGCGCCTGCACCGGCGCCAGCCCAAGCCGACCGCCAACCTGCGCCGGGTCCGGCTAACGGCGTCCAAGCACCGGCCAGTGGTCACACGGCCGCAAACTCAGGCGCGGTTGCCGGAACGGCGGAGGTCCCAGCCGACGCCGTCCCCGGTGCGGCGGCTCGGCAGTCCAGTCAGAAGCGCCCGTAACGGCCACGACTGCCCCACCCACACCGAGCACATCTGCGGCGACCGCAGGTCCGACACCTTCGATAGCCACATCCAGTACAGCCGGCGCCCCGGACAGCTCAGCACCTGCCAAACCAATCAGTGCCGACCAAGCTTCCCAGACTGATCACGGGGCACCGCACGGTTACATCATCTGGTTAATCGCCGTCTTGCCCGTGGCCGCCGGAGCCTGGAAGTGGCGTAAGACGTTGAAAGCCCGAAAGGAAGCTCTGTCTCACGACTAAGGAGCAATGGGAGCTCCGCGCTTCGTGCGGGGAGCCTCTAGCGGTCGGTGCGGATCGCAATCATGCGACTGCCCTCTGGCACCTTGGCCCGTGTTGCGGCAGGTGCTTCCGCATAGGTAGCGGCCGTCTCGGTGACATGGCTGAAGCTACCGTCAGGCGCTTTAATGGTGCAGGTAATTTCCACCGCAACAGTCTAAGGCTGGGCCAATCTTCGAAAGGCGCCGCCACCTCAGAATCGGGGGGAACCTCAGATGGCGGCGCTTCTCTGAAGCTATCGGCAGGTCGCGCTCGCCCTCAGCCTTCCGGCACGATCTTTACGAAATCCTTACAGCAAGTCCTCCCCGGACTGCACAATCCAGCCCGGGCGCCAGACGCTCGGCGTTCCTGCCAGTCGTTCGGTGGCTACGTGTAGCGGGTAGCTACAGGAGTAGCTACACCCTGGCACTCATCGGCTAGTCCCGGAAATGAAGAAACCCCCGGAATCTCGCGGATTCCGGGGGTCTGTCTTGGTAGCGGTGGGGAGGCTCGATCTCCCGACCTCACGATTATGAGTCGTGCGCTCTAACCAACTGAGCTACACCGCCACGAATGAGAAAAACCTGCGTCAAGCCGGTCAAAAACCGCCTTGACACAGGCCCTCATTCAGAGCCCCCCACCGGAATCGATCCGGTGACCTCGTTCTTACCAAGAACGCGCTCTACCACTGAGCTAGGGGGGCAACGAGTAAATACTCTACCGGACGATTTCTCAGGCCACAAATCGGCTGCGGGACAAGGAAAAACGGCGCCGACACAATTTGCATCCGCACCGGATTCTTGAGCCGGAAAGCGTCCGAATCAGGGCAGGCGGAGTACTTGGCCCGGGTAGATGTGGTCCGGGTTGGGCACGGTATCCGCGTTCGCTGCGATCAGGGCATCCAAGTCAACGCCGAACTGCATGGCTATGCCGCTCAGGGTATCGTCTGCTTCCACTACGACTTCGGTGACCTGCCCCTCGCTGGCGGCGGGAGCGCCGGCGTCGGGCACTGCGGTGCCAGGAACCACGAGAGCTCCCGCTGACGGCTCGGGCCCGGCACTTTGGACTGTCTCCCCCATTGAGGCTTCAGCGGCCTCATGCGGGGCCTCCGAGGCCCGTCCAGTCGGCTTGTGTTCGGCCTTGTCGAAGCCGAGGTTCTTCTTCAACCCATCAAGGAAACCCATGAACCAACCTTTCCACACCCACGGGCCGCGCGTCTTCCCCATGTTTGGTTTGGGACAGCGTTTACGACACGGCGGGTCGGTCATTCTTGATACTCAGGGCCGTCAAATGGGGAAAACGGTACAGTCAGGCGTGCGCGGGACCTGGGCCGTCGTTAAAGGCGGGCCGTCGTTAAACAGCCAGAGGCCGGCTCGAAAGCCGGCCTCCGCCAAAAACCCAGGAACTAGTCCTGTTTACCACTTACCCTTGCGGTTGAAATCGCGGTTGCCTGCGTCGCCGCCAGTGCGCGGCTTGCGTGCGCCCCGGTCGGCGTAGCTGCCCGTTCCGGCGCCGGCGCTGGCGCCGCTGCGCTCGCTGTAGGAACGGCCGCCGCGGTCAGCGGAGGAACGCTCGCCACCGGTGTAACCGCCACGGTCAGCGGAGGAACGCTCGCCACCGGAGTAACCACCACGGTCGCCTTCGGTCTTACGGAACTCCTTTTTGAAGCCACCGTTGCCCTTGAAGTTTCCGCCACGGTCTCCACCGGAGTAGCCACCACGGTCGCCGCCGCGGCTGCCACCGGAGTAACCGCCACGCTCGCCGCCACGGTCAGAGGCCGGCTTGCGACCGTTGTCCAGCTCGAGGTGAATCAGCTCGCCGCCGATCCGGGTGCGGGACAGTGCGCGCAGCTGCTCGGGGCTCAGGTCCGCCGGAAGCTCCACCAAGGAGTGGTCCGAGCGGATGTCGATGCCGCCGATCTGTGCCGAGGAGATGCCGCCTTCGTTGGCAATGGCGCCAACGATCGAACCCGGCATGACGCGCTGGCGGCGTCCGACGGCGATCCGGTAGGTGGCGTTGCCCTCGGTCAGGGTGCGGGTCGGGCCACGGGAACCGAAGCCGTCCTTGGAGCGCTCGCGCTTCTGGAATTCCGGCGCGGCCGGCAGTTCCTTGACCAGGAGCGGCTGTCCGCCCTGTGCCATGACGGCCAGTGCAGCGGCGATTTCCGAAGCCGGAACGTTGTGCTCTTCTTCGTAGGAGGAGATCAGGTCGCGGAACGCGGCGACGTCCTCGGATTCGAGGGTCTCCGTGATCTTGTCCGCGAACTTACCCAGACGCAAGGTGTTGACCGTCTCGGCGGTGGGCAGGTGCATCTGCTCAACCGGCTGGCGGGTGGCCTTCTCGATCGAACGCAGCAGGTACTTCTCCCGAGGCGTCATGAACAGGATGGCGTCGCCGCTACGGCCTGCACGGCCGGTACGGCCGATGCGGTGGACGTAAGACTCGGTGTCGTGCGGGATGTCGTAGTTGACCACGTGGCTGATGCGCTCAACGTCAAGGCCGCGGGCCGCGACGTCGGTGGCGACCAGGATGTCAATGCGGCCTTCCTTCAGCGCGTCGACAGTTCGTTCGCGCTGCTGCTGCGGAATGTCACCGTTGATCGCGGCGGCCTGGAAGCCGCGGGACTTCAGCTTGTCAGCCAGGTCCTCGGTTGCCATCTTGGTGCGCACGAAGGCGATAACGCCGTCGAACTCTTCCACCTCGAGGATGCGGGTCAGTGCGTCGAGCTTGTGCGGGCCCATGACCTGCAGGTACCGCTGGCGGGTGTTGGCGCCGGTGGTGGTCTTGGACTTGACCGAGATCTCGGCAGGGTTGTTCAGGTACTGCTTGGACATCCGGCGGATCTGGCTCGGCATGGTGGCGGAGAACAGCGCAACCTGACGGTCTTCCGGGGTCTGCTGGAAGATCTGCTCAACGTCCTCGGCGAAGCCCATGCGGAGCATCTCGTCGGCTTCGTCCAGTACGAGGTACTGCAGCTCGGAAAGGTCCAGTGAACCCTTGGAGATGTGGTCGATGACGCGGCCCGGGGTACCGACAACAACCTGTGCACCGCGGCGCAGGCCAGCAAGCTGCGGGCCATAGGCGGAGCCACCATAGACAGGGAGAACCGTGAAGTCATCGATGTGCTTGGCGTACGAGGTGAAGGCCTCGGCAACCTGGAGCGCAAGCTCGCGGGTCGGGGCGAGAACCAGGGCCTGGGTCTTGCGGGACGGGCCGTTGAGGTCGTGGAGTTCGGCCAGGCGGGACAGTGCCGGTACTGCGAATGCTGCAGTCTTACCGGTGCCGGTCTGGGCGAGGCCGACGACGTCGCGGCCTTCGAGCAGCAGCGGAATGGTTGCTGCCTGGATCGGAGACGGCTTCTCGTAGCCGACGTCCTGCAGGGCCGCCAGGACGCGGGGGTCGATTCCGAGGTCGACGAAGCGGACGCCCTCTTCCTCTTCTTCGACGGGTGATTCGGCCGGGGCCTCAGCCGGGGCCGAAGCCTTTGCGGGTGCCTCAGCTTCAGCGGGTGCCTCAGTGAAGGCAGGAGCCTCAACCGGCGCAGCAGCCTCGATGAATTCAGCGGCGGGTGCGGTTTCGGCGATCTCGACGGCGGTCTCTGCTTCTTCAGCAGACTCGGCGACGAACGGGTCGTTCAGGTTTTCGGGCATAGGGGAAAGTTTCCTCATCCATAGGGGGCCAGTCGGCGCGGCCCGGTTGGGCTTGGCCGCAGTACACGTTGCGAACAGAAGAACCCGAAGGCTCTGTTGCTCGCAAGAAGTCCGGCGCTGTCGCAATCCCAAGGCAGGACTTCCCGCTGCATCTCTTGGCTGCTATCTCAGCAGTCTGTACAGCGTTTTCTTCGCCCGGCTCTCCCTATGAAACTGCCCACACACATTTTGCGGGCCCCAACACTTACCAGTCCTGCCTCAAGAATTGGGCAGGAAAAAGGGATTTCCGGAGTGGGGGATATTTCAAGTGTAGGGCACAGATTGGTCCCTTGGCGACAAAACTGTCGACGGCGGCGGTGAGCTTGCGCACAAACCCGCCCCGAGTGCCCTCAAGGCAGCCCCTCAGGACGCCCGTTCGAGGACGTCCGTTCGAAGCCGGATCAGGCGTCCACCCCGTTGCGGCGCATGAGCTTTTCGAAGATGTCGTGGTAGTCGGACTGCAGCAGGACTTCGCCGTCGGCCTCTGCGTCGAGGAGCAACTGCATGTCATCGAGGTTGGGGTTGCTGAACCACTGCCCCACCGTGATGCCGTGTTTCGGCACAAACAGTTTGTGGATGTAGTCCCCGGCCGAAATGGAACCCGTCTTCACCACGCGCATATAGGTTCCAACGCGTCCAGCTTCCGTGAACCGCTTGACCCACTGCGGTTCATTCATGCGGCGTTGGAACGTTGCGCACGGCACGCGCGGGGAGGTGACCTCGACTTCGACGTCCAGGCCGATCTTCCACCGTTCGCCGATCACGGCACCGCTCGTCTCGATCCCGGCAACGCGGAGGTTCTCCCCGAAGATCCCGGCGGGCATGTCCCTCTGGAGTTCACCCGCCCAGTAATCGGCATCCGCCTGGGAGTACGCATAGAGCGCTTGGTCCTCGCCCCCGTGGTGGATCCGGCTCGCCTGGATGTCTCCGTGGATTCCCAGCTTGTGGACCTTCACAGGCCCGTCAACGGGGCGCTTGTCAATGGCCGTCACTCCGACCGACCCTTCGGGATCGGGCAGGAGTTCGTATACCCGGCAAACAGCAAGCAACGATGCGGTATCCATAACTACAGTCTACGTACGCAGCTACGGATCGAAGCGATATCCCATGCCGGCCTCGGTGTGGAGATGGCGGGGCTGTGCAGGGTCGCGTTCGAGCTTGCGCCGGAGCTGGGCAATGTAGACACGCAGGTACTGGGTCTCCTTCGCGTAGGCCTGTCCCCAGACCTGGGTGAGGATCTGCTGCTGGCTGACCAGCCGGCCGGCGTTGCGCACCAGCAATTCCAGGATGTTCCACTCCGTGGGTGTCAGCCGCACTTCTGCGCCGTCTTTGGTGATCTTCTTTCCGGCCAGGTCAACCAGGAAGTCGGCGGTCTGGAGCGTCGGCACTTCGTGCCGGGGCGCTGCCCGCCGCGAGGCGGCACGGAGCCTGGCCAGCAGTTCGTCCAGGCCGAAAGGCTTGGTCACGTAGTCGTCGGCTCCGGCGTCGAGGGCCTCTACTTTGTCTTCCGAACCGTGCCGGGCGGACAACACGATGATGGGCATGCTGCTCCAGCCGCGGATTCCTTTGATCACATCCACGCCATCCATGTCCGGAAGCCCAAGGTCGAGCACCACGATGTCCACGGGCTGCTGGGCCGCCGCCTTAAGCGCATCCGCGCCGTTGCCCACGCTGATGGCGTGGTAGCCGTGGGCATGGAGATTGATTTGCATCGCGCGGGCGATCTGCGCCTCATCTTCCACGATCAGCACGAGGTTCAAGGCCGCCCTCCTGTCCACAGAGGGAGTGTGACCACCATGGTCAGCCCGCCTCCCGGCGTCGCCTCAGCCATGAGCGTACCGCCCATGGCCTCCGTGAATCCCTTGGCCACAGCGAGTCCCAAGCCGATTCCGCTGCGGCCGTCCCGGCTGGATGGAGAGTCATCGAGTCGCTGGAAAGGCTGGAAGAGCTCCAGGACTGCAGCGGGCGCGATCCCCAAACCATGGTCCATCACCCGCAGTTCGCTGGCCGGCCGTCCGTCCACCGTGATGCCCGCTCCGGTCCTGGCGACAAGCACAACATCGGAGTCAGGTGCGTATTTCACTGCGTTTTCCACAAGGTTCGCCACGACGCGTTCCAGTATCCCGGCGTCGGCCTCAACGTACGGAAGGTTGGCAGGAAGCTCGTTGCGGATGCGCTCCCCCGGCACGCCTCGCAAAGCCTGCGGCATGATCTGGTGCCAGCCCAGTCCGCGCAGCAAAGGGTTCACGGCATCCGCGGTGATCCGGGACATGTCCAGCAAGTTGTCCACCAAGTGATCCAAGCGGTCCGCGTAGTCCTCGATGGTGGCCAACAGTTCGCGCTCGTCTTCGGGGGCAAAGGTCACGTCTTCCTGTCGCAGGCTGCTGACAGCAAGCTTGATGCCCGCCAGAGGAGTACGGAGATCATGGGAGACGGCGCGCAGGATGGAGGTACGCATTTTGTTGCCTTCGGCCAGGCGCACGTTGTCCTGCCTGCTCTTGACAAGCTGCTGGCGCTCCCGCAACGCGACCACGAAGGCGCCGAACGCCGCGAGCATGCGCCGATGCTGTTCGGAAAGCGGCCCGCCCCGGAGCAGGAGCGTGTAGTTGCGATCGACGATGGCGGCATGGTCGGCTGCCGCATGGGTCACCGGCGGCTGAAGCCCTGAGCTTGCAAGGACCTGCCAGTTCGGCCCGGGGGCATCCGGCGAGTCAAACGTGGAGAGCAGCGTCATCGACTCCATGCCGAGGTTGACGCGGATCTTGTCCAGGAAAGACTCGAGGCTGCCGTCCGAGCTCAGGATACGAAGGGCCAATTCGCTGAGGGCTTTTGCTTCGGCGCCGGAGTGCGCGGCCTCTTGGGCCCGTCGGGTCGCCAAACCGACGGCGAGCGCCACTCCGCACGCCACAGCAAGGAAGATGACCAGAGTGAGAAGCGTGGCGGGATCCGCAATCGACAGGGAGCCCACCGGTTCGGCCGAGAAGTAGTTCAAGAGCATACTGCCGAGGACGGCGGATACCACGGCCGGCCATAATCCCCCGATTGCGGCAACGGCGGCGGACACGGCCAGCTGGAAGAGCATGATCATGGCGAAGTTCCGGTATTCCAGCACGGATACCATGACTTCGATGGCGGAGGGTAGCAGCAGGGCCAAGACCAGTCCCGCCAGGATGCGGCGTCGCCCGATCCCCTTGGCTGCCCGAAGCTGCAGCCCTATTGCGTTCACGTCCGCGGCGGCCATGGCTCAATTCTGGCACGACGCGGGTGCCGCGCCCGCGTCGACGGTCTCTACAGGACGCTGCGGGGAACATGTCCGGCCTTAGGATGCTGGCATGAGCCATTCAACGACGAATACCTCCGATGTCCTTGCCCTTGATTCCCTCTTGAGCTCCGAGGAACTGGAGCTTCGCGAGAAGGTACGCGATTTCACCGACCAGCGGATCCGGCCGAACATCGCCCGCTGGTACGAGGACGCGGTGTTCCCGCGGGAACTGCCGGCGGAACTCGGCGAACTCGGTGTCCTTGGCATGCACCTGGAGGGCTACGGCTGCCCGGGCCGCACCGCCGTCGAATACGGCCTCGCCGCGATGGAACTCGAGGCCGGCGATTCCGGCATCCGGACCTTCGTATCGGTCCAGGGCTCCCTGGCCATGACGGCGATCCACAAGTGGGGCAGCGAAGAGCAGAAGGAGCAATGGCTCCCGCGCATGGCAGCCGGCGAACTGATCGGCTGTTTTGCCTTGACAGAGCCGACGGCGGGTTCGGATCCGTCGTCGATGGCCAGCTTTGCGCGCCGCGACGGGACGGGCGACGACGCCGGCTGGGTGCTGAATGGCTCGAAGCGCTGGATCGGGATGGCATCGATCGCCGACGTCATGATCGTGTGGGCAAATACTGACGACGGCATCCGGGGCTTCCTGGTTCCCGCCGGAACTCCGGGAGTCACCGCGACTCCCATCGACGCGAAGCTTTCCATGCGCGCCTCGATCCAGTGCGATGTGGTGTTCGACGCCGTCCGGCTCGGTCCGGAAGCCCTCCTCCCGGGTGCCGTTGGCCTCCGCGGCCCGTTTTCCTGCCTCAACGAGGCGCGATACGGCATTGCTTGGGGTGCCATGGGCGCGGCCCGTGACTCCTACGAAGCCGCGCTCGAATATGCCGGAAGCCGCATGCAATTCGGCAAACCCTTGGCCAGCTACCAGTTGACCCAGGAGAAGCTCGTGAACATGGTCCTGGAAATCCAAAAGGGCACCATGCTCGCGCTACATCTTGGACGGCTCAAGGATGCGGGCAAACTGCGAGCCGAACAGATCTCGGTGGGCAAGCTCAACAATGTGCGCGAGGCAATCAAGATCGCCCGTGAAGCCCGCACCATTCTGGGTGGCAACGGCATCACGCTGGATTACCCGCCGTTACGCCATGCCAACAACCTGGAATCAGTGCGGACCTACGAAGGGACGGACGAGGTACACACGCTGATCCTGGGCCAATACATCACGGGGGTTCCGGCTTTCCGCTAGCTTCCGGTGCGAGGATCAGGCTCCGACGGCAACCGGCTCCTTCTTCCCCGCATCCTTCCGGATTGTGGCGCTGATGACCGCGGCCACCGTGCACATCGCTGCCGCGCCGATCCATGCGTAGGTGTAATGGCCGGTGGCGTCACGGATGTAGCCCGCGAGCAACGCGGCAGCCGCGGCCCCGAGCTGGTGAGCGGCAAAGACCCATCCGAACACCACAGACCCGTCCGCCCCGAACACCTTCCGGCAGATGGCCGCCGTCGGGGGCACAGTGGCTACCCAGTCCAGGCCGTAGACCACAACGAACAGGATCATGCTGGGTTGCACCGTCGAGCCCAAAAGCACGGGCAGCACCAACAGCCCGACTCCGCGGAACTGGTAGTACACAGCGAGGAGCACCTTGGGATTGAAACGGTCCGTCAACCAACCTGAAGCGATGGTGCCCACGATGTCGAAGATCCCGACGACGGCCAGCAAGCCCGCCGCAGTGGTTTCCGGCATCCCGTGGTCGTGCGCAGAGGGAATGAAGTGGGTGCCGATCAGTCCGTTGGTGGTAGCGCCGCAGATGGCGAAACCGGCAACCAGTGCCCAAAAGGTGCGCACCTTGCTGGCGCGTTTGAGGACCTGCAGGGCCCGCACAGCCGCGTTAGGCGTCTTGGCGCCTTCAGCTTGGGTGGCGTCCCCGGCAGGGGCGGCTTCCGCCGTCGTCGGCTGCTCTTCTTCGGCACCGTAAGGCCGGACCCCGACGTCCGCGGGCGAGTTCTTGAGCCAGCGCAGCACGAGCGGCACTACGGCAAGCGCACCGGCTGCGATGAGCAGCGAGGCGCCACGCCAGCCCGGGCTCTGCGCGAGCATGGCGATAAAGGGCAGGAACACAAGCTGCCCGGCGGCGCTGCCCGCCGTCAGGATGCCGATCACGAGTCCACGGTTCTTGGAGAACCACGTGTTGGCGATGGTGGCCGCGAAAACCAGGGCCATGGATCCGGTGCCGAGCCCGATCAGCACACCCCAGGTCAGCAGGATCTGCCAGGACTGGCTGACGAACACCGTCAGCGCGGAGCCGAGGCCGATCAGGCAGAGGGCAATCGAGGTGACGGTGCGGATGCCGAAGCGTTCCATGAGCGCGGCAGCGAAGGGCGCCGTGAGGCCGAACAACACCAGGTTGATGCTGACGGCGAGCGACAGGACGGTTGTTGACCAGCCGAATTCCTGCTGGAGCGGCACCATGAGCACGCCGGGCGCTGCGCGGAACCCGGCAGCGCCCACAAGTGCCAGGAACGCGACGGCGGCCACCATCCAAGCGGGGTGGAGGCGCCGCTTCCGTGGTGTCTTGCCGGCGGAAAGTTTGGTGGGACTGGGTGCGGTCATGCGGAGGGCTCCGATTCGTTCGGGAGGTCGCGTCTGGCGGGGGCAGTGGCCAAAGCCAACGGGTGTTCAGACCGCGTCAGGCTATGCCAGCTGGTGTTGGCGGCGGTCAGCCGGGACCCGCAGTGGGAGCAGGTATCAGCCGACGCCGTCGGCAGTCCGCAACCATTGTGGATCACGCGCATATGGGCGTTGTCCGCCGGGGCGTCGAGATGTTTTTCGGACCAGAGGATGATGGCGTTCAAGACAGGCAAGGCATCTTCGCCCTTGGGGGTGAGGACGTACTCCTGGCGCGTCCGAGCGCCATCCAGATACGGCCGTTGGGCAAGGAGGCCCGCTTCAACCAGCCAACCCAGTCTTTTGCTGAGGACGTTGTCTGCGATGTGGAGGCGGGTCTTGATGGCATCGAAACGGCCGTTGCCGAAGAAGACCTCCCGCAGCACCAGGCTTCCCCACGGGTCGCCCAGGATATCGAGGCCGCGGGCCAGGCTGCACGTCCGCTCGGACCAATCGGATCGTAAGGGCATGGTTTGAGATTAGCTGGCTTTTCTAAAGAAAGCCAGACTTTTGCGAGGGGCACACCAAACCTGACCATGTTTGACGGCAAATCGGCCGGGACACGCCGCTGTGATGGCGCGTCCCGGCCAATCCGGTCATCAAAAAAGGTCAGAAGTTGAGGGGCTATCAGTCAGTGATGTTGCCGATTGCCTGCTCGAGGTCCGCGATCAGGTCCTCGACGTCCTCGATGCCGCAGGAAAGCCGGATCAGGTTGACCGGAACGGCCAGCTCGGTGCCCTTGACCGAAGCGTGCGTCATCTCCGAGGGGTAGTTCATGAGGGATTCGATGCCGCCCAGGGATTCTGCCAGCGTGAAGACCTGGGTGGACTCGGCCACCTTGCGGGCCGCAGCTTCGCCGCCCTTGAACTGCACGGAAATCATGCCGCCGAATTTCTTCATCTGCTTGGCCGCGAGCTCGTGGCCCGGGTGGGAAGGCAGGCCCGGGTACAGCACGGCTTCAACCTCGGGGCGCTCAAGCAACCATTCAGCCACGGCCTGGGCGTTCTCGCTGTGGCGGTCCATGCGCACACCGAGTGTCTTGAGGCCCCGGGTGGTCAGGAACGCATCCATGGGTCCGGACACGGCGCCGACAGCGAACTGCACAAAACCGATCTTTTCGGCCAGTTCGGCGTCCTTGACCACGATCGCTCCGCCCACGACGTCCGAGTGGCCGCCGATGTACTTCGTGGTCGAGTGGACCACGACGTCGGCACCCAGGGCGAGCGGGGTCTGCAAGTAGGGCGAAGCGAAGGTGTTGTCGACGACAAGGAGGGCACCGGCGTCGTGCGCTACTTTGGCGAGCGCCTCGATATCGGTGATCTTCATCATCGGGTTGGAGGGAGTCTCCACCCAGACGATGCGGGTCTTGTTCGCCGCGACGGCCGCCGCAACGGCGTCAAGGTTGGACATGTCCACTGGTGTGTTGCCGATGCCCCACTCACCGAGCACCCGGTTGATGAGCCGGTACGTTCCGCCGTATGCGTCGTTGCCAAGAACGATGTGGTCGCCGGGCCGGGCAACGGCACGGATCAAGGAGTCCTCGGCGGCGAGGCCCGAGCTGAAGCTGTAGGCGCGGGTTCCGCCCTCGAGCGCGGCGAGCTGTTCCTGCAGGGCATCGCGGGTGGGGTTGGTGCCGCGGCCGTATTCGTAGCCGTCCCGCAAACCGCCTATGCCGTCCTGGGCATACGTCGAGCTGAAGTGCAGCGGCGGGACCACTGCGCCGGTGCGCGGTTCGAAGGCCTGGCCGGCGTGGACGGCACGCGTGTTGAATCCTGCTTCGTTTGCAGACATATGAACTCCTAGTGTCAGTTGCTCAGGTAGGCGAGAAGGTCGTGGCGGGTCAGGATGCCCACGGGAGCTCCGACGAACGTCACCATGACGGTGTCGACGTCGGAAAGCAGCTCGCGTGCGGCGGAGATGGTTTCCAAGAAGCCGATGACCGGCAAGCGCTCCCCCATGTGCTCGGAGATCTTGTCGGTCAATTTCGCCTCGCCACGGAACAGCTTGGAGGTCAGCGTGCGCTCATCGACGGCGCCGAGCACCTCGCCCATGACCACCGGCGGTTCCTGCGAGAGGACCGGGATGTGCGAAACCCCGAATTCGTTCATGATGTTGATGACATCGCGCACGGTCTCGTTGGGATGTATATGGACAAGGTCCGGCATCTCGCCCGTCTTGGACTTCAAAACCTCGCCAACCGAGGCTTCCTCCCCGCCGGAGAGGAAACCGTAGGAGCGCATCCACTTGTCGTTGAAGATCTTCGCCAGGTAGCCGCGCCCGGAGTCCGGCAGGATCACGACGACGACGGCTTCCTCGCCAAGGTCTTTGGCCACCTGCAACGCGGCAACCACTGCCATGCCGGATGACCCGCCGACCAGGAGGCCTTCCTCGCGGGCCAGTCGCCGGGTCATCTCGAAGGAGTCGGCGTCGCTGACGGCAATGACATCGTCCGGCACGGTCTTGTCGTAGTTGGCCGGCCACATGTCCTCGCCGACGCCTTCCACGAAGTAGGGCCGCCCGGTGCCGCCCGAGTAGACCGAGCCTGCCGGGTCTGCGCCGATGACCTTGACGCGGCCGCCGTCGGAATCCGGCCGGTTGGCGGACACATCCTTGAGGTACCGTCCGGTACCGGTGATGGTGCCGCCTGTGCCCGCGCCGATCACCACATGGGTGATCTTCCCGTCGGTGTCACGCCAGATCTCTGGCCCGGTGGTTTCGTAGTGGCTGCCGGGGGCGGCGGGGTTGGAGAACTGGTCTGGCTTGTAGGCTCCGGGGATTTCCGACACGAGCCGGTCGGAGACGCTGTAGTAGCTTTGCGGGCTGTCCGGGGCCACAGAAGTGGGAGTGACCACAACTTCGGCGCCGTACGCCTGGAGCACGGCACGCTTGTCCTCGCCGACCTTGTCCGGGACAACGAAGATGCACCTGTAGCCCTTTTGCTGGGCCACGAGGGCGAGTCCCACGCCGGTGTTGCCCGAGGTGGGTTCCACGATGGTTCCGCCCGGCTTGAGCTTCCCTTCCCGCTCTGCCTCCTCGATCATCTTCACCGCGATGCGGTCTTTGATCGAGCCGCCGGGGTTCACATATTCGAGCTTCACCAGAATGGTGGCTTTGATGTCCCCGGTCACGTGGTTGAGCTTGATGAGCGGTGTATTGCCAATGAGGTCCAGGACGGACTGGGCGTACTTCATAGGTACCAAGTTACCGCCTGGTCGGGACTGCTCCTGTGCAGCGGAGGGTCGGGATGGTGGCGGGTCCGCGTCCGCTTCGCGTCTAGCCAAAGGACGGCCTCGCGGGGCAAGCTAGCGGGGACACCCTCCAAGGAAAGGACATGGACCATGGATTGGACCCTCGAAGTGGTTGTGCTCCCCGTGAGTGACATTGACCGTGCCATCGAGTTCTACCGCGACAAGGTGGGCTTCAACCTCGACCACAACACCACCAACGAGCACATGCACGTGGCGCAGCTGACCCCGCCAGGCTCCGGATGCTCGATCGTCGTCGGAGACCTGCCCGCGCAGAGCGAGATGGCGCCGGGTTCCATGCGGGGCCTTCAACTTGTGGTGGCGGATGCGCGCGCTGCACGCGAGGAAATACTCAGCCGCGGAGTCGAGGCCAGCGAAATCACCGTCTTCGACGAGCGCGACGGCGGCACGTTCTTCGGCTTCAGCGATCCGGACGGAAACACCTGGGCGGTGCAGGAACTCAAGGTCCGCGCCGGGAAGCCATTGATTCCGGCGGAGGCCCGCGGGCGCTTCGGAGAATAGGCAACCGACTCACTCAGCCGGTGCAGTGCCTCCTGCCGAAGAGTCGGTCTGCCAGAGGCCCAGGATGTTGCCTTCAGTGTCCTTGAAATAGGCGTAGTAGCCCATTCCCGGAACAGCATCCTTGCCCTTGACCACTGAACCGCCCGCACTCTCGATTTGGCCGAGCGATGCCTCGATATCTTCGACGTCGACCGTGATGATGGGAGTCTTCAGCTCTTCCGAGCGCGGGAAAAGTGCGCCATTGATGGCCCCCGGCGAGCTCGGCATGCCCGTCTGCGGGTCTGACGGCGTGGTGATTGCGATCGTGTAGTCCATCTCCTGCATGGGGTTGAGCATCCAGCCGAAGGCACCCTGGTAGAAAGTGTTGGCCCGCTCCTTGTCGTCCGCGGGGATTTCAAAATGCACAACACCGGCCATTGCGTTCTCCTGAAATTGTCATGGAAGGCGCAGACGCCCCGCGCCACACGTGGAGTCTAGTCGTGTGGGTTTCGCGGCGTAAGGGGCTTGAACGCCGCACTTTTGGAGTGTTGTCGGACGAGCATGCGACCATGAATGAATGACCATCGTCGATGCCCCACCCGCCGCAGCGGCTGCGGCCGACGCGTCGGTGCGATGGCACTCCGGCGGCCCTTTCGACCTTCTGCAGACCCTCGGTATCCTCATGCGCGGCAACGGCGATCCGTCGTTCGCTGCGCGGCAGGACGGCGTGTGGATGGCGTTCACTACGCCGGACGGTCCGGTCACCTTGCGCCTCACCGCCGCGGGAACCGGCCAAGACACGCATGTCGATGCCCAGGCTTGGGGCACCGGCGCCGATTCGGCAATCGCCTCTGTGCCTGCGCTGTTGGGGAGCGGGGACGACTGGTCCGGCTTTGACGAGGCTGCGTTCCATGCGACTCTTCCGCGGATGGTCAGGGAAGCCCGACGCCGGAACCTCGCCGTCCGTTTACCTACCACCGGCCGTGTGGTGGACTCCCTCGTGCCCACGATTCTTGAGCAAAAGGTCACCACTATCGAGGCCCGGAGGGGCTATCGCTACTTGATGTACCGTTACGGTACCGCAGCGCCAAGCGGGGGCCGCCTTTCGACGTCGAGCCTGCCGTCGGGCCTGCTCGTCGCGCCGACCGCCGCCCAATGGTTGGCCATTCCTTCCTGGGAATGGCACAAGGCCGGTGTGGGTCCCCAGCGTTCTGCAACAGTCATGCGGGCGCTGCGATCCGCCGTCGCGCTCGAACGGCTCGCCTCACTCAGCGCGGCGGAGGCCGGGGCCAAGATGCAGACGATTCCTGGCATCGGCATCTGGACGGCTGCCGAGGTCGTCCAACGAACCCATGGCTGCCCGGATTCGATCGCGGTGGGCGACTACCATTTGGCCTCGTACATCGGTTACGCGCTCACGGGCAGGAAAACGGACGACGCCGGAATGATCGCCCTCCTGGAACCCTGGCGCGGTCACCGGCAGCGGGTAGTCCGGATGCTGGGGCTCAGCGGCTTCCGCAAACCGACGTTCGGGCCGCGGATGACCATTCAGGACCACCGAGGACACTAGCAACGCGGGGTCACTTACGGCCCATGTTGCTGCCCGGCACTGGTGAACGCTTCGTCCCTCCGGTTGTCCCTTGTCTGCCGTTCCCGCGTGAGATGCGGGGCGCCGTCATACTGCACGGCGATCCGGAACCGCCGGTACCCCAGGTCCGCGGAAGGCGACCACGGATCGTCCGGATCGACGCGGAGCTGCAATTCCGGTTCAGGCAACCGCGCATCCACCATGGCCAGCCGCAGGAATGTCTCCGGGAACGAATCTGCTCCGACCCGCATGTCTTCAAGGGCAAGCCGGGCCTTCTCGACGCCTTTCATGTTCGGATGCTGCCGAATCAGGAGCCGCAACCCGTCCTTGTTCGCGTAGGGCGCCGTTCTTCCTTCGAGGCCCGGCCGGGGCATGCGGATCAACTGGTCTCCCATGGCGATCACGTACCGCAGCGGCAACTGCTGCGCCAGGTCAAGCCACGTCCGGGATGGAGAGGACACAGGAATTCCGTCAATTTCCGTGACTTCGTCCGGGAGGACACGGACTCGGTGCCCCGTTACTCCGGTTCGTCGGACCCTGGGAAGAGCATGGGGCTTGCTGAGGTGGACCGTCTCGCCGCCGCCGAGCCACGGAGGAAGGCCGAGGCGGGTCAATATCGCGGCACTCTCATGGGACACCCAGGCGCCCGGTGTTGCCGCGGCAAGGATCCTGGCCCTTTCGGAAAACTCAAACTCGCGACCCGAAGGCAAGTAGATCAGGCGGCCGCCGTCGGACACGTCCCTCGCCCGGAGCCGCTTCGGAGCGACGCCAAGCACGCGGGATTCATAGACCGTGAAAGGACGGTCACTGAGTTCCTTCGGCAGCGGAATGATGCGGACCATGGGATCCAGTTTGACCGCAATTCGACCCCGACAAGGAGTTATCCACAGGCAGACTTCCAACCACCCCAACGCGGGGTCACTTACGGCCCATGTCGAGCAGCAACATGGGCCGTAAATGACCCCGCGTTGGCATTAGAGTCCGAGGCGGGCGATCGCTTCTTCGCGCATGTCGATCTTGCGCACCTTGCCGGACACCGTCATGGGGAAGCTCTCCCGGATGTCCACGTAGCGCGGGATCTTGTAGTGGGCCAGTTTGCCGCGGCAGAACTCCTGCACCCCGGCCAAGTCCAAAGCTGCTCCCGGCTTGAGGATGATGCAGGCCATCAGCTCTTCGCCGTATTTGGCATCCGGAACCCCGATGACCTGGACATCCTGGACGGCGGGATGCCTGTACAGGAACTCCTCGATTTCGCGGGGATAGACGTTCTCGCCGCCGCGGATGACCATGTCCTTCATGCGGCCTTCGATCACGATGAAGCCGTCCGAGTCCATCCGGGCGAGGTCGCCGGTGTGCATCCAGCCGTCGTCGTCGATAGCCTCAGCCGTCTTCTCGGGCTGGCCCCAGTACCCTGCCATCACGGCGTAACCCCGCGTGCACAACTCGCCGATCCCGCCGCGTTCCAGGGTTTCGCCAGTGCCTGGATCCACGATCTTGGACTCGAGCCGGGGCATCGTGCGCCCTACCGTCGTGGTCCTCTGCTCCAGGGTGTCCGCCGCGAGGGTCATGGTAGACACGGGCGAAGTCTCGGTCATCCCGTAGCAAATGGCTACGTCCCGCATGTTCATCTCGGAGATGACACGCTCCATGACCTCAATAGGGCACAGGGAGCCTGCCATGACGCCGGTACGCAGCGTGGAGAGATCGTAGGAGGCGAAATCGGGCAAAGCCAACTCGGCGATGAACATCGTGGGAACCCCGTACAGGGAGGTCCCGCCAAAATCCTGCACGGCTTCCAAGGCGGCGGCGGGGGTGAATCCGCGCCCCGGGATGATGGCGGCCGCACCGTAGCTCAGGGCATTCAGGTTCCCGATGACCATGCCGAAGCAGTGGTAGAACGGCACCGGAAGGACCACCCGGTCGCGTTCCGTATATCCGAGCAGCCTGCCAATCTGGTTGCCGTTGTTGAGGATATTGTGGTGGGTCAGCGTGGCACCCTTCGGGAAGCCGGTGGTCCCCGAGGTGTATTGCAGATTGATGGGATCGTGCGGGTCCAGTTCCGCCATGCGAGCCTTGAGCGCTGAAGGGGCGACGTCGTCCGCCCGCTTGAGCAGTTCGGCGTACGTCAGCTCAGCGTCTGTTTGCGGTTCGCCCGCGTTGAGCATGTCCAGTCCCAGATCGGGAAGGAAGACCAGCTCCCGAAGCTCGGGACAGCTGGCCAAGGCCGCCCGGGCCATGCCCACATAGTCGCTGTTCTTGTCCGATGGAGCGGCCACCAGCATCCGCATGCCGTTCTGGCGGACCACGAATTCGAGTTCGTGGCTGCGGTACGCCGGATTGACGTTGACCAGGATCGCGCCGGCCTTCGCTGTGGCATATTGCAGGATGGTCCATTCGGCGCAGTTCGGGCTCCAGATGCCCACCCTGTCGCCCTTGGCGACGCCCATGGCGAGCAGCGCACGCGCGAGCCGGTCGACGTCGTCGTTCAGTTTTTCGTAGCTCCAGCGACGGGCCTCATCGCCGGGCACCACGGCGGCTTCGATGAGCGCATCCCGCAACGGAAACCGCGCCGCGACGCGTTCAAAGTTGGCGCCGATGGTCTCTTCAAGCAGCGGGACGTCAGTGTCCCCGGCTGTGTAGGAAAGCATGAACGCACGCTACCAACTCCGCGGGGCCAAGAGAAGACTTTTGCTTGGAAGTCCTACAAAATATTTCAGGGCCTTGCCGGGCCAGCCGGTAATGTGAATCCCATGAGTGCACCCATTGACCTACAGGCCACGTTCATTCCCAACGACGGCGAATTCTTCCGCGTCAAGCTCGCGCTGGAAATCGCGATCGACGAAGTGGTGAACGAGCCCGGCTGCATCCGCTACGAGCTCACCGAAGCCAACGAGGACAAGCTGGTCCTGACCGAGCAGTGGGCCTCCGAGGAACACCTCGACATCCACTCCAAGGGCATCGCTGTCCAGGACCTCAACGAATCCCTCAGCGCACTGCTGGCGGAGCCTGTGATGCTCGAGCGCCTCTAGGAGTTTCCTCTAGGAGTTTTCTGCGCGCTGCTTTGCGATGTGCGCGTGGACCTCATCCATATCGAGCCCCTTGACGGCCTCGATGACCTGCTCCAGCTGGGGTCCGTTCAGCGCGCCCGGCTGGGAGAACACGAGGACCTTTTCGCGGAACGCCATGAGCGTGGGGATCGAGGAGATCCCGGCTTCGGCGGCGAGCTGCTGCTCGGCCTCGGTGTCCACTTTGGCGAAGAAGACATCGTCGTGCTTCTCGGAAGCGGCCTGGTATGTGGGGGCAAACTGCCTGCAAGGGCCGCACCACGCAGCCCAGAAATCCACCAGGACAATGTCGTTGCCCTCGATGGTCGATGCGAACTGCTCCCCGGTGATGTCAACTGTAGCCATGCTTCCACGGTACGCGACCGCGCCGCCTAAGTCGCCTCTGTTCGCTACCCGGCAAACCGGGAATAAAGCACGACGGCGGGTGGCCAAGTTGGCTCAGTCCGGCACCTTCGGCTAGTGCCAGAGGTGCGGGGCGGCCTTGCGGGAGCCGGGGAGCGCGTTGTTCTCGCGCCACTCGTGGATCCATTCGGGAAGCTCGAGGTCTGCGGGCGGCTCGCCGAACTCGGCCAGGATTTCCTCCTGGCTCACGGGCCGGCCCTTGGCGACAAGCCGGGTGGCGATGTGCGCGCGGGCGTAGATCTCGCCGTCCACCACCATGCGTTGTTCGAAGTAGATCGCTTTGGAATCAAGCCCGATGATCTTGGACTCGATGGTGTATTGCTGCCAAAGCTGCAACGACTTCCGGAATGCGATGGTCTCCCCTGCAGCCACAGGGCTCCAGCCCCGGCGGCGCATCTTCTGCCAGATCCCTGCACGCACCATAAGGTCGAAGCGTCCAAGATCCATCAGCGAGAAGTACATGCCGTTGTTTACGTGCATTGCAATGTCGATGTCCGTGGGCAGTACGCGCATGGGCAACGAGGACGTACCCCAAACGCTGAGCCTGCTCCGCCTGGACGAGGTGAACAGGATCAAGAGGGTTCGCAGAAGCAAATGCATAACCGCCATGTTACTCCGCAGTAACATTTCGGGACAGCTTCGTTTTGTGTGTCGCTACATGGCATGTCGTTTACCGCCGGTTCACGTGCCACGGGAAGAATGTCTGAAAACAAATTGCAGAAGGCACCAAGGAGATCCCGTGAGCACCACCCAAACCATCAGGGCACACGCAGAGGTGTGGCCGGAACTGCCGCTCCACCAGGAACTGGTGCTGCAGGACACCCGCGGCAACAGGATCGTGGGCACCTTGGACGGCATGACCGAGGATCGCAGCACGCTCTGGATCCAGTTGTCCGGAGGCCTGGGCCGGCAACTCGTCCACCATCAGGACGGATACTGGCTGGAGCCGGGCAGCGCGAGCTAAACCGGGCTTCTTCCGCTGTCGACGCGCCAAATCCCTGGCGACACCGGAATTCGGGCGTCGAGAGTCCATCCGCGCCGCGCAGAGAATTTTCCGCGTCGAACGGCCCGCGCGCGTCGAACGGCCCCGCCAAGAAAACACGGACAAACAAAAAAATCCCCGGAACCATGTGGTTCCGGGGATTTAATTTTGTGGCAGATGAGGGATTCGAACCCCCGTAGGCGTTGCCAGCTGATTTACAGTCAGCCCCCTTTGGCCGCTCGGGTAATCTGCCGAACTTCAAAAGAAGTCACTCCCGATCATCGTTTCGTTTCCGATCCGGTAAGCGCGAGCAAGACAACCTTACAGAACTTCTGCCGAAGAATCGAATCGAGGCGCCGAAGCCTCAAAACAGGCGAAAATCTCAGGCCCCACCAAATATCCGGCCAGCCAACTTGGCCTCGAAACTGGCTGCTTGCTCCAGCGTGATCTGGTTGAGCTGCACGGCCCGCAACAAGTCCGAGTGGACACCATCCATCCGCGATGCCGCATCAGGAACCGGACTCAGGACCACGGACGCTGCGAGCGCCGCGGCTGCAACCGCGGTTGCGGCGGTGGCGGCGGCGGCTCCGATTGAACCGGCGGCGGCAGCGGCTGACTTGGTGACGTAACGGACGGCCTGGTTGCTCATGGTGCTCCCTTTCAGGATGGGATCTTCAAACTGTTACAACTCTGTCCGGGCAGTCTCAGTTCCTGCCATGTGTGTGCTGTGAGCGAACTGTGAACGCCCGGCACACGCCGGGCGCTTCCGTATTAGGCTGGTTGGCAGACAAAGCCGCCCGTTTCCGGGCCGCAACGCATCAACCAAAGGAGAGTCATGGCAGGCGAATCCACATTCGACGTCGTCAGCAAGGTAGACAAGCAGGAAGTCGCCAACGCGCTCCACCAGTCCCAGAAGGAAATCTCACAGCGATACGACTTCAAGGGCGTCGGCGCGGAGATCGACTTCAGCGGCGAAAAGATCCTCATGAAGGCCAACTCCGAGGACCGCATCCTCGCTGTCCTGGACGTCTTCCAGTCCAAGCTCATCAAGCGCGGCATCTCCCTCAAGTCCCTCGACCAGGGCGAGCCCTACCCCTCCGGCAAGGAATTCCGCCTGGAATGCTCCATCAAGGAGGGCATTGCCCAGGACATCGCGAAGAAGATCAACAAGATCATCCGCGATGAAGCCCCGAAGTCCGTCAAGTCCCAGATCCAGGGCGACGAACTCCGCGTCACCTCGAAGTCCCGCGATGACCTCCAGGAGACCATGAACATCCTGAAGAAGTTCGAAGAGGTCGATCTCCAGTTCGTGAACTTCCGCAGCTAAGACTTCGCTGCGGCCCAGGCCGCCATCCGGAAGTACGACGACGGCGCGTTGCCCCCTGAGCGGGCAACGCGCCGTCGTCGTCTTTAACGGAGACAGGCGCGTCACGCAACGCAACTTTTTGGAGTCGAGGTCCGGCGAAGATGCCGGGATTCCGCGGCGGCACCGATCCGCGCGAATCAAAAGACTGCAACGCCTGACAAGCAGTCAAAATAATTACGACACCCTTCTTTTGCGTAATCCCTTCCAGCGGGTACTGTACTTCCTTAGGCGAGCCTAAGTGTGGCTCCCCTAACGAAAGATTCCACATGACCGCGAACTTCCTGATCGGCCTGCGCGAGGGCCTTGAAGCCACCCTCGTTGTGGTCCTGCTCATGGCCTACCTGGTCAAGACCGGACGCCGCTCGCTGCTCCCCCGGCTGTGGGCCGGCGTCGGCATCGCCGTGGCCGTATCCATCGGCTTCGGCGCCTTGCTCACCTTCGGTCCGCAGGGACTGACCTTCGCCGCGCAAGAGGCGATCGGGGGCGGATTGTCCGTTGCCGCCGTCGGGCTCGTCACCTGGATGGTCTTCTGGATGGCGCGCACCGCCCGCAGCCTCGGCGGCGAGCTGAAGTCGCAAGTGGACAAGATGGCCGACGGCGCCGCGTGGGGCCTCGTGGTGGT
Source organism: Arthrobacter sp. KNU-44 (assembly GCF_051843155.1). NCBI lineage: Bacteria > Bacillati > Actinomycetota > Actinomycetes > Micrococcales > Micrococcaceae > Arthrobacter > Arthrobacter sp. KNU-44. Next base: position 3,175,971 of record NZ_JBPXNG010000002.1, on the reverse strand, counting down.
GGCGGCACTCGCGGTGGGCCGCGAAGGACTCGAGACCGCGCTGTTCCTTTGGGCTGCTGCCCAGGCCGCCGGGGAATCGTCGCAGCCGCTGCTAGGCGCGCTGCTCGGCCTGGCCGTCGCTGGCGGGCTCGGATACCTGCTGCATCGCGGCGTCCTCAAGGTCAACCTCTCGCGGTTCTTCACCTGGACCGGAGTCGGCCTCATCGTGATCGCGGGCGGCGTGCTCGCCTATGGCATCCATGACCTCCAGGAAGCCGGAATCCTGCCAGGGCTCCACACCCTCGCGTTCGACGTCTCCGCGGCCATCCCGCCGTCGTCCTGGTACGGCACCCTGCTGAAGGGCACCCTCAACCTGTCCCCGGCCACCACTTGGCTCGAAGCCGGGGCCTGGTTGCTCTACGTGATCCCGGTGCTCTACTTCTACATCCGCGCCAACGGTTCCACTCCCGCGAAATCTTCCGGCAACGCCGCCGCTTCCCAGGCCGCCAAAGCAGCCTAGACGCTTCTCGCACTCCACAACAGAAGGAAAACCCCATGCCTGGCACTCCCCTGCCCAAAATAACGCTGCCTAAGATGACCTCCCGCCGTCGGACAGCTTTTTCCATCGTCGCCGCGGCCGCCGCTGTTCCGCTGGTACTCACCGGCTGCACGGACAACACCAAGACGCCCGGCCCCAGCGCTTCCGCCGGACCGATACAGGTGACCAGTACCAAGACCGAGTGCAAGGTTTCTACCGGGAGCGTCCCCAGCGGCAACCTGAGCTTCGCGGTCAAAAACGAAGGCACGGAAATCACCGAGTTCTACCTCCTCGCGGAGGACGGCTTGCGGATCGTCGGCGAAGTGGAAAACATCGGTCCCGGCCTGACCCGCAACCTGGTGATCACAGCCCCTGCCGGCAAGTACACCACCGCGTGCAAGCCTGGCATGCAGGGCGACGGTATCCGTGCGACCTTCGAAGTCACGGATTCCGGAAGCAAGACCGGAGTCGATGCCGATTTCCAGAAGCTCGTGGACACCGGCGTCCAGCAATACACGGCCTACGTCAAGGACCAGACCGAGCAGCTCGTGACCGGCACCAAGGCCTTCGCCGATGCCTACGCTGCAGGCGACGCAGCAAAGGCCCGCGAACTGTACGCCGCGACCCGCATGCACTGGGAGCGGATCGAGCCCGTCGCGGAATCCTTCGGCGACCTCGATCCCAAGCTCGATGCCCGCGAAGCCGACCTTGAGCCCGGCCAGGAATGGACCGGATGGCATCGCGCGGAGAAGGACCTGTTCCCGCCGGCAGGCTACACGGCACTGACGGCCGCCGAGCGAGCCAGGATCGCCACGCAGCTCGTCGCCGATACCGAGGAGCTCGGCAAGCGCACGCGCACTGTGGTGCTCTCCGCGGACAAGCTCGGCAACGGGGCCAAGGAACTCCTGGACGAGGTCGCGCGCGGCAAGGTCACCGGCGAGGAAGAGATCTGGTCCCACACCGACCTCTGGGACTTCCAGGCCAACGTCGACGGCGCCCGGATCGCGTTCGAAAACCTCAAGTCCGCGCTTGCGCAGAAGGACGCTGCCCTCGCCACGAGCCTCGACGAGAAGTTCGCTGCCCTGCAGACCGAGCTCAAGAAGCACGCCAAGGGTGACGGCTTCGCGTACTACAACGAACTCAGCCCGGCCGAGGTCCAGCAGCTCGCCGCGCTGGTCGACGCCCTCGGAGAGCCGTTGTCCAAGCTCACCTCAGCCGTGGTCCTGTGAGCGGCTGCCCTTTCAACCACGAGCCCATTGAGGTGCCCGACGACGGGACGGAGGCTGCCGCCGTCGGGCCGGCAACCGCTTCTGGCACCCGAGCGTCCGACGGCGGGAGGGCCGGTGCGCTTGCCGGTCCTCCGCAGCGCGGCCTGTCCCGTCGGGGACTGTTCTCCCTCGCGGGCGTAGGCGGCGTCGGTGCCGCGGCAGGCCTTGCCGCCGGATACCTCAGCCATGACGCCGTGGCCGCAGTGGCCGCCCCGGCAGGTACCGGGAGCAGCGTGGTTCCTTTCTATGGCGAACGCCAAGCCGGCATCATCACTCCCGCCCAGGACCGCCTCCACATGGCCGCCTTCGACGTCACCATCGAGGACCGCGCGGCATTAATCCAGCTCCTGAAAGCCTGGACCGCTGCGGCCGAAGCCATGACCGCCGGCCGCACGACCGGCGCGACCGGCGCCGTCGACGGCCCCTACGATGCGCCGCCGGAAGACACCGGGGAAGCCCTCGATCTGGCGGCCGGCAAGCTGACGTTGACGTTCGGCTTCGGACCGGGCCTCTTCGAAACGGACGGCAAGCCCCGCTTCGGACTGGAGGGCCGCAGACCCGATGCCCTGATCGACCTGCCGCATTTCCCTGGCGACGCCTTGCAGCCCGAACGCACGGGCGGGGACATTGTGGTCCAGGCGTGCGCGGACGATCCCCAGGTCGCCGTACATGCGATCCGGAACCTCGCGCGTATCGGCTTCGGCAAGGTGCGCGTCCGTTGGTCCCAGCTGGGCTTCGGCCGGACCTCCTCCACGTCCAGGGCCCAGACGACAACCCGCAACCTTTTCGGGTTCAAGGACGGCACAGCCAACCTGAAGGCCGAAGAACCTGCACTCCTCAACGAGCATGTCTGGGCCACCGCCGGAACCCACCCGGGTGAAGCGTGGATGGCGGGAGGCAGCTACCTTGTGGCCCGGCGGATTCGGATGCATATCGAGATCTGGGACCGGACCTCGCTCCGCGAACAGGAAGGGCTGATCGGCCGCACGAAGGGTGCCGGAGCGCCATTGTCCGGAGGAGAGGAATTCACGGCGCCGGACTTCGGGATCAAGGGCCGCGACGGGGAGCCGTTGATTCCGATCGATTCCCACGTCCGTCTGGCGCACGCGGACCAGAACAACGGTGTGAAGATGCTTCGCCGCGGATACAACTACACCGATGGTTCGGACGGACTCGGCCACCTCGACGCGGGCCTGTTCTTCATCGCCTTCGTCAGGGACCCGCGGACGCATTACGTGCCCATGCAGATGGCCATGGCGAAGAGCGACAAGCTGGCCCTGGAGTACCTCAAGCACACGGGCTCGGGCCTGTTCGCAGTGCCTCCGGGCATAAAGGCGGGCGGCTTCATTGGTGAGGGCTTGTTCGCATGAAGCCGCCCGTCGTCGGACGCGGCACCGGCACTCGGTGACTTACGGGACCGCTGGCTAGGAAAGCGGCCGTCCGGCCATCCGTTCGAGCCGCTCGATGCGCTCACGCATGGGCGGGTGGGTGGCGAACAGCTTGGTCATGGCACCGCCTCGGAACGGGTTGGCAATCATGAGGTGCGAAGTATTCACGAGGCGCTGATCCTGTGGCAGCGGCACTTGCTTCACGCCCGCTTCGATCCTGCGGAGGGCTGAGGCGAGCGCCAGCGGATCGCCGGTGAGTTCCGCGCCGTCGTGGTCGGCGTCGTACTCCCTCGTGCGGGAAATGGCGAGCTGGATCAAGGAAGCGGCAAACGGTGCAAGTAGCGCCATGGCGATCATGGCAAACGGGTTGGCGTTCCGCCGGTCCCCGCCGCCGAAGAACAGCAGCATCTGGCCCACCGAAGTTATGACGCCGGCGACGGCGGCCGCGATGGACGAGGTGAGGATGTCGCGGTTGTAGACGTGCATGAGTTCATGCCCGAGGACGCCGCGGAGTTCGCGCGCGTCGAGCAAGTTCAGGATGCCCGCGGTGCAGCACACGGCGGCGTTCTTCGGATTGCGTCCCGTGGCGAAGGCATTGGGGGTCATGGTCGGAGAAATGTAGATCCGCGGCATGGGTTGGTTCGCGCGCACGGAGAGTTCCCGGACGATCTGGTACAGCTGCGGAGCCTGCTCTTCCGAAACCGGGTACGCGGCCATGGAGCGGATGGCGATCTTGTCGCTGTTCCAATATCCGTAGGCCGTTGTGGCGACGCCGATCAGGGCCATGATCCAGATGGGTCCGGCGCTGCGCGTGCTCGCCCCGATCAAGGCACCGAGTCCCAGCAGCACCGCCCAGAGCACACCGAATAGCGCTGTGGTCTTCAGGCCATTGTGATGATTATGCACTTCACTACTTTCTTGCAGTACGGCTTTTGGTTCTGATCCGATTAACGCCGACGGCGGCCCAGACGTTCCGCCCAACTAGCTCGCATTTGTTGTCGTTCTGGGCCGTGATAACGACAACAACTGTCAGCTACTTGGGCGCGGGGCTGACACTGGGCTAGGGCACCGGGTGGAGCGAATCGTACTGGAGGAATCCGCGCTGCCCGCGCGCCACGAGCCACGCCAGCACTGCGCACAGCACGCCGCCAAGGAGCAGCACCCAGCCCTCGCTGAGAACCTTGGTGACGCCACCGGCGAGCATGTCCCCCACTCGGGGACCACCTGAAACCACCACAATGAACACACCTTGCAACCGTCCCCGCATGTGGTCCGGAGTGGCCGATTGCAGGATGGTGGTGCGGAAGACCGCGCTGACCGAGTCCGAGATTCCGGCAAGGGCACAACACATCGCCGCCGGGATGATCCACAGCGTGACCCCGTCGCGCCCGACGTCCCCGGCAAGGACAACCACCAGGCCGAAAGCCGCGATCGAAAAGCCCCATCCGGCCACGGACCAGACCACCGCACTCCCTTGGCGCCGTACCCTCCCCAACGGTCCGGAGAACAACCCCGCCAGGAACGCGCCGACAGCCACCGAGGCGAGCAGCACCCCAACAGTAGTGTCGCCGCCTCCGATCATCGTGGCTCCGATGGCGGGCATGAGGGCACGCGGCTGGGCGCAGATCATCGCTATGAGGTCGATGATGAAGGTCATGCGGAGGTTCGGCCGGGTGCCCAGGAAACGGAAGCCCTCGACGACGGAGCGCAGGCCGGGTGCCGACGCGTTCGCTGCCGCGGGAAGGGCCGGGAGCTTGAAAAGGCTCCACAGCGCGAAGGCGAAGCTCAGGGCATCGATCGTGTAGGTCCAGCCAAAACCGCTCGAAGCGACCAGAACGCCGGCCAGCAGGGGGCCCGCCGTCATCGAAATACCCATGTTGAGCATGCTCAACGCGTTGGCGGCGGGCAGCAGTTCCTTGCGGACCAGCAAGGGAATGATGGCGCTGCGTGCCGGCGCGTTGATCCCTTGCGCGCCGCTCTGGATCGCGACGAGGAGGAACAGTATCCAGACATTGTTCAGCTGGAACCACGCCTGGAGTGCCAAGGCCACGCTGCAGGCCCATAAAACGAGGGACGCAACAATGGCGACTTTCCGCCGGTCATAGGCATCGGAAAGGGCCCCGCCAAACAAACCGGCGATCACCAGCGGAACCAGGGCAAAGATGCTGAGCAGGCCCACGAAGAGGCTCTGTTGGGTGATGCTGTAGACCTCGAGGCTCACGGCAACCAGGGTCAGCTGGGATCCGACCATCGATACCGAAGACCCCAGCCACAGGCGGCGGAATGCGGGGCTTTCGCGAAGCGGGGTCATGTCAGCCAGGAGTTTTGCCACCGTCCAACCCTACCCACCAACGCGTCCGCCCTCCCGGAGCGCTGCGTGGGGCGGGGTTCGCCGCTGCGGTGTGGGCCGCCGTCGGGCCGCGTGGCTCTGTCCCGCGCCCGAGTCCCGGCCGCCGTCGGCGGGTTCATCCGAAGTTAGCCTCACCTTATTGTGAAGTAATCATAATAAGTGCTTCAATGGGCGTATGGCAGATCACACGGCAGACCAGGAAGCGTGGGCTTCCGCCCTGCATTCCCACGGACGCCGCGTGACCAAACAGCGCTTGGCGGTCCTCGCGGCTGTTCAGCACAATCCACATTCCCCGGCCGAAGGCATCCTGGCTGCCGCGCGCAAGGATCTTCCCGAACTGACAGCGCAGTCTGTTTATGTGGTGCTGAGCGACCTTACGGACCTGAAGATGCTGCGACGCTTCGAACCGCCCCACTCTCCCGCGCTGTACGAGACGCGGGTGGGAGACAACCACCACCACGCCGTCTGCATCAGTTGCGGGCGGGTGGAGGATGTCGACTGCGCGGTAGGCCATGCCCCCTGCCTCACCCCGCACTGGGATGAGCACTCCAAACCCATGACCATCCAGATCGCAGACGTCCTGTACCAAGGCATCTGCCAGGACTGCCAGGCCAAACAACAGCTTCCTACTCAAACGCAAGTAACCACGAAATAGGAGAACGATGACCGCGAACATCTCGACCACCCAGTCGGGCGCCCCCGTCACCTCGGACGCGCATTCCCAGTCCGTTGGTGCCGATGGTGCCATCATCCTGACCGACCACTACTTGGTGGAAAAGCTCGCCCAGTTCAACCGCGAGCGCGTCCCGGAGCGTGTTGTCCACGCCAAGGGTGGCGGCGCTTTCGGTACCTTCAAGACGTCCTCGGACGTTTCCAAGTACACCAAGGCTGCCCTGTTCCAGCACGGTGTCGAGACGGACATGCTCATCCGTTTCTCCTCCGTTGCAGGCGAGAACGGCTCCCCTGACACGTGGCGCGACCCCCGCGGCTTCGCCGTCAAGTTCTACACTTCCGAGGGCAACTACGACCTCGTCGGCAACAACACCCCGGTGTTCTTCATCCGCGACGGCATCAAGTTCCCCGACTTCATCCACTCCCAGAAGCGCCTTCCGGGCACCCACCTGCGCGACGCCGACATGCAGTGGGACTTCTGGACCCTCTCCCCCGAGTCCGCACACCAGGTCACCTGGCTCATGGGCGACCGCGGCCTGCCGGCTTCCTGGCGCGAAATGCAGGGCTACGGCTCGCACACGTACCAGTGGATCAACGCCGAAGGCGAGCGCTTCTGGGTCAAGTACCACTTCAAGTCCAACCAGGGCGTCAAGACCATCACGGGCGACCAGGCTGAAGAACTGGCCGGTTCGGACGCGGACTTCTACATCCGCGACCTCCAGGAGAACATTGCCGCCGGCAACTTCCCGTCCTGGGAACTGCACGTCCAGGTCATGCCTTACGAGGACGCCAAGACCTACCGTTTCAACCCGTTCGACCTCACCAAGGTGTGGCCGCACTCGGACTACCCGCTGATCCACGTCGGCACCATGGAGCTCAACAAGAACCCGGAGAACTATTTCGCGCAGATCGAGCAGGCCACCTTCGCGCCGTCGAACTTCGTTCCGGGTATCGCTGCCTCCCCGGACAAGATGCTGCAGGCCCGCATCTTCTCCTACGCTGACGCACACCGTTACCGTGTGGGCACCAACCACGCCCAGATCCCGGTGAACCAGCCGAAGAACCAGGTCAACAACTACAGCCAGGACGGCGTGGGACGTTACCTGTTCAACGCTCCTTCGGTTCCGGTCTACGCACCGAACTCCGTGGGTGGCCCGGCTGCCGTTGAGCCGCAGAACCCGGCCGGCGGCTGGGAGAACGACGGCGAGCTGACGCTCTCCGCGCACTCCCTGCACGCTGAGGACGGCGACTTCGTCCAGGCTGGCGCCCTGTACCGCGAGGTCTACGACGACGGCGCCAAGGCCCGCCTGCTGGAGACCATCACGGGCGCTGTGGGCGGCGTCAAGAGCCCCGGCATCAAGGAACGCGCCATCCAGTACTGGACCAACGTCGATGCTGAACTCGGTGCCAAGTTGCGCGCCAACCTCGGCGCAGGCGAAGGCGAGTCGGCTTCAGAGGCAGCCAACAAGCTGTAACAAAGTCAACAAACGAAGCAACCCCGCTGCGGAATCTCCGCGGCGGGGTTGCTTTTTATGCCCATGGATGGCGGGCCTGATTACCGTTACGCGGCGGGTTTTCCACATAGCCGAGAATGTCTCTGGCTAGCTCGGCATTGTGATCCATAGGATCCTTACATGAGCACATTCACCGGGATCCCCGCAGAGGCCATTGCCTTCTATGCCGAACTTGAAGAGAACAACAACCGCGAATGGTGGTTGGCGCACAAAGACATCTACGACTCCGCCGTGAAGGAGCCATTGACGCTGTTGCTGGAGGAGCTTGAGCCGCGATTCGGGCCGGGCAAGGTTTTCCGTCCGAACCGGGATATCCGCTTCTCCCAGGACAAGTCCCCCTACAAGACGGCACAGGGAGCGTTTGCGGCGGACAAGGAGGGTGTGGGGTTCTACCTCCAGCTCAGTGCAGACGGCCTGTTGCTCGGCGGCGGATGCCATTCGCGCACCCCAGAGCAGATCGCCCGGTTCCGCGCCGCCACGGATTCGCCGGCCAGCGGGGAGGAACTGCAGAAAATCGTCGATTCCATCGCCGCAGCAGGTTTCGCGGTGGAAGGCGAGAAGCTCAAGACCGTGCCTCGTGGTTTCGACAAAGACCATCCCCGGGCCGAGCTCCTGAAGCACAAGTCGCTGTCTGCCGGGATGACCCTCGGCGAACCGGAATGGATGTCCCAGCCCTCAGCCAAGGAAGAAATCGCCAAGCGTTGGGAGGTATTGCGCCCGCTCGTGGAGTGGGTCAACGAGCACGCGGCACCGTAATCGTTGGGGATGTTGCCTTGGGTCCGTCGGGAGCAGTGAATCCACCGCTGCTTAGACCCTGCTGAGGCTGTCTTCGTCGTCGCCGCTCTTGTCGGAAACAGCGGCCTTCCCGGACACCGCAGCCTTAGCGGAAGCGAACTTCTCGTTCAGTCGGGAGTGGCGCTGCCCGTAGGCAAAGTAGATGGCAAGTCCGATTACCAGCCAGATGGCGAAGAAGATCCAGGTCTCCACGGCCAGGTTTGTCATCAGGTAGACGCACAGCACTGCCGAGACCACGGGAAGCACCTTGCCGAACGGAACCCGGAAAGCAGGCTTCAGATCCGGGCGCTTCTTGCGCAATACCAGGATGCCCAGGCTCACCATGACGAAGGCCGAGAGGGTACCGATGTTGATCATTTCTTCGAGAAGATCCACGTTGGTCAGACCGGCGACGATTGCCACGGCCGCGCCGCAGATGATCTGGAGGCGGACCGGCGTCGAACGCTTGTCGCTCGTCTTGGACAGCGCGCGGGGAAGCAGACCATCGCGGCTCATTGCGAGGACCACGCGGGCCAAGCCCATGAGCAGCACCATGATGACAGTGGTCAAACCGATCAGGGAGCCAAAGGCAATGACCTTGGCCGCGTCGGTGTTTCCGACCGCTTCGAAGGCCGTGGTCAGGGTGGGGTTCTTCGCTTGCGCCAGCTGTGTATAGGACACCATGCCGGTCAGGGCGAGGGAGACCAGGATGTAGAGCAACGTCACGACCGCCAGGCCGCCGAAGATTCCCCGGGGCAGGGTTTTCTGCGGGTTCTTGACCTCTTCCGCGGAAGTGGCGACAACGTCGAAGCCGATGAAGGCAAAGAACACCAAGGCTGCGCCGGCAAAGATGCCCAGCGTTCCGTATTGCGCCGGGACCGCACCAGTGAGGAAGCCGAAGAGGGACTGTTTCATGACATCCGCCCCGTCGGCGCCTCCGGTGGGCTGCGATGCCGGGACGAAGGGAGTGTAGTTGGAGAACTTCACGTAAGTGAAGCCGACAACAATCACGAACAGCACCACGGCGATCTTGATCAGCGTGAAGACGTTGCCCACGCGGGCGGACAGCTTGGTGCCGAGCACCAGGAGCACCGTGAAGATCGCGACAATCAGGAAAGCGCCCCAATAGAGATCCACACCGGCGATGTTCAAGGCCGGCGGCATATCCACGCCCATGAGCGCAAACACTTTGCTCAAGTAGATGCCCCAGTACTTGGCGATCACGGCAGCAGCGGTAAACAGTTCAAGGATGAGGTTCCAACCAATGATCCAGGCGAGGACTTCACCCATGGTGGCGTAGGTGAAGACGTAGGCGGACCCAGCGACCGGGATCGCAGTAGCGAATTCGGCGTAGCACATGATGGCCAAGGCACACGTGACGGCCGCGACGGCGAAGGAGATCGTCACGGCGGGGCCGGCAAAGTTCGCAGCCGCCTTGGCCCCGACTGAGAAGATCCCGGCGCCGACTGCAACGGCAACGCCCATGATCATCAGATCCCAGGTGCTGAGGGAACGCTTGAGCTTGCGTCCGGGCTCATCGGCGTCCGCAATGGACTGCTCGATCGATTTGGTCCGGAAGAGGTTCATAGAAGAGTCCACAATCTTGATGAGGCGGTAGAAACAGACTCATCAAGAGTAGTGTCCAGCCAATGGACCCCCACATTTGTCCCAAATCGTGAGACGCAAGCTCCGCCTATCTTCAGAGCTTGGGGACGTTCCAATCCATCAACGTGGAACGGATCAGGAAGCGTTTCCCCTCGGGCGATTCCACCGAGAAGCCACTCCCGCGGCCGTCCACTACGTCCACCGTCAGATGGGTGTGGGACCAGTAATTGAACTGCTCCCGGGACATCCAGAACTCCAAGGGCTGCGGCCTTTCGGGCTCGCCGATGTCGAAAAGTCCGAGGAGAACGTCCGAATCGCCGGTGATGAATTCGCCGGCGGGGTAACACATGGGTGAGGAACCGTCGCAGCAACCACCTGACTGGTGGAACATGAGCGGACCGTGCTGCTCCCACAACTTTCGGAGCAGTTCGATGGAAACGGCGGTGAGCGCCACCCGGGAAAAGTCTTCCCCGGGCAGCGTCACTGCGGCGTCAAGCCTGTTGTGGGGCATTAGAACCTCAGCACCACGCGGCCGTCGATCTTGGCGTGCTTCATTTCGTCAAGGACCGCGTTCACCTCGGACAGCTCCCTCGTGGACACGGTCGGGTGGATCTTGCCCTGCGCGTAAAAGTCCAGCGCTTCCTCCAGGTCCTGGCGCGTTCCCACGATCGAGCCACGAACGGTCAGGCCCTTGAGCACAATCTCGAAGATCGGCGCGGGGAAGTCTCCCGGCGGGAGTCCGTTGAAGACGATGGTCCCGCCACGGCGAGCCATGCCGATCGCCTGCCCGAACGCTGAAGGGTGCACCGCCGTGACCAGGACGCCGTGGCAGCCTCCGGTTTCCCGCTGGATGACTTCCGCCGGATCTTCGTGCAGCGCGTTGACCGTGAGCTCGGCGCCGTGCTTCTTGGCGAGGGCGAGCTTGTCGTCGGCGATGTCCACTGCGGCAACCCGCAGGCCCATGGCCACCGCGTACTGGACGGCGATGTGGCCCAGGCCGCCGATGCCGGAAATGGTGACCCACTGGCCGGGCTTGGCCTCCGTCATTTTCAATCCCTTGTAGACCGTGACTCCCGCGCACAGCACCGGGGCAACTTCCACAGGGTCCGAACCTGCCGGAATCCTCGCGGCGAACCGGCTGTCCACCAGCATGTACTCCCCGAAGGAGCCGTCGACGCTGTAACCGGCGTTCTTCTGGGCTTCGCACAGCGTTTCCCAGCCGGTCCGGCAGAACTGGCAGTCGCCACAGGCGGACCAAAGCCAGGCGTTGCCCACGAGGTCTCCGACGGCGAGGTCGGTGACGCCCTCGCCGAGGGCAACCACTTCACCCACGCCTTCGTGGCCGGGCACGAACGGCGGCGAGGGCTTGACCGGCCAGTCCCCCTCGGCGGCGTGCAGGTCCGTGTGGCACACGCCGCTGGTGATGACCTTAACCAACGCTTCTCCTCGACCAGGCGAGGGAAGGGGAAGGGATTGGATCTGGAGGTCTTTTCCGAATTCTGTTACTACGGCTGCTTGCATTGTCGTCGTCATTGGCGAAATCCTTGCGTCGTTAAAACTAGATGTGCGGTGCGGGTACTTCTTTCCTGAGGGGTGGCCAGTGTGGTTCGGCAGGGAGTGATCTGTGCTGAACACTCCCTGCCGGATCAAGTGCGGCTTAGAAGAAGCCGAGCTTGTTCTCGTTGTAGCTGACCAGGAGGTTCTTGGTCTGCTGGTAGTGGTCCAGCATCATGGCGTGGTTCTCGCGTCCGATGCCGGAGGACTTGTAGCCGCCGAACGCGGCGCCGGCCGGGTAGGCGTGGTAGTTGTTGACCCAGACACGGCCGGCTTGGATTTCCCGGCCTGCCCGGTAAGCGACGTTGCCGTTGCGGGACCAGACGCCGGCGCCGAGTCCGTAGAGGGTGTCGTTGGCGATGCCGATGGCGTCGTCGTAGTCGCTGAACTTCGTCACGGACACCACGGGGCCGAAGATCTCCTCCTGGAAGATCCGCATCCGGTTGTGGCCTTCGAAGATGGTCGGCTGGACGTAGTAGCCGCCGGCGAGGTCGCCGTCGAGCTGTGCGCGGGCGCCGCCGGTGAGGATCTTGGCGCCTTCCTGCTTTCCGATGTCGATATAGGAGAGGATCTTCTCCAGCTGGTCGTTGGAGGCCTGGGCACCGAGCTGGGTGTCGGTGTCCAGCGGGTTGCCTTGGATGATCTTGTTGGTCCGGACCACGGCGTCGGCCATGAAGGAGTCGTAGATGCCTTCCTGGACCAGGGCGCGGGAGGGGCAGGTGCAGACTTCGCCCTGGTTGAAGGCGAAGAGCGTGAAGCCTTCCTGGGCCTTGTCATAGAACGCATCGTTCTGCGCGGCGACGTCGTCGAAGAAGATATTCGGGCTCTTGCCGCCCAGCTCCAGGGTCACCGGGATCAGGTTCTGGGACGCGTACTGGCTGATCAGCCGGCCCGTGGTGGTCTCGCCGGTGAAGGCGATCTTGCGGATCCGCGGGCTGGACGCCAGCGGCTTGCCGGCCTCGACGCCGAAGCCGTTGACGACGTTCACGACGCCGGCGGGCAGCAGATCGGAGATCAGTTCCATCAGGACCAGGATCGAGGACGGGGTCTGTTCCGCGGGCTTGAGCACGACGGCGTTGCCCGCGGCCAGTGCCGGGGCGAGCTTCCACACGGCCATGAGGATCGGGAAGTTCCACGGGATGATTTGGCCCACGACGCCGAGCGGCTCGCGGAAATGGTACGCCGTGGTGTCCTCGTCGAGCTGCGACAAGTGGCCTTCCTGGGCGCGGATCGCGGAGGCGAAGTAGCGGAAATGGTCCGCCGCCAACGGAATGTCTGCGTTCAGGGTTTCCCGGATCGGTTTGCCGTTGTCCCAGCTCTCGGCGACGGCCAGCAGCTCGGTATTCTCGTCGATCCGGTCGGCGATCTTGTTCAGGATCGCGGCGCGTTCGGTCGCCGAGGTCTTGCCCCACGACGGTGCCACCTTGTGTGCTGCGTCCAGGGCCAGCTCGACGTCCTCGGCTGTGCCCCGGGCCACTTCGCAGAATGCCTTCCCGGTCACCGGGGTGATGTTCTCGAAGTACTGCCCCTTGACGGGGGCAACCCATTCGCCGCCGATCCAGTTCTCATAACGGTCCTTGAACGTGACCTTCGAACCCTCGGCACCCGGCTGTGCATAAACAGTCATCTGTAGCTCCTTTGCTGCGCATGATGGTGGCTTAGCTGTGCCATCAGCGTAGGAGCGGGGAGGTTGCAAGCAGGTTGCAACCCTGTGGTTCAGATCACTTCGGGGCGGTACTCACCTGTCGTAGAGGGGAAGCTAGAGACCCGCAGGGAAATCGTAGGAACCGGGAACCGGTGAGGGTGCGGCACCGTAGGAGAGCACTACCTCGTCGTGGGCCTTGAGAACTACGTCAGACACCGGCGCACTCTGCTTTGCTCCGTTCACGTACACGGTCCATCCACCGGTCCCGCCGTGCGGTGCTCCGCTGGCGTCCTTGCCGTCGAGAACTCCCCATTCGCTGAGCACCTGGCCCAGCGTGTACTTCAGGCCGGCCGTGGGCGCTTCGATGTGGATGACGCCGGACGTGTCGTGGGTGTGAAGCGCCGAGATTCCGTTGGGCTGCCCGTCCGCCCCGAAACTGAAGCCGATCTCAGCCGGGACCGTGACGGCTTTGCCATCAACAAGGACGTCCACATGGGCGTGATAGTGCTCGGCTGTGCCTTCGGCGGTCAGGATATCCAGGCCTGCGGCCTTGATTCTCTGTGCCCCAGCGGCTGGATCAAGTTCCCAACCGGCGGCGGCAGCCGTCGCGGCCGAAGCTGAAGGCGTTGCCGATGCGGGCGCTGTCTGGGCAGGTGCCCCGCAGGCTGTGGCTCCTGCAAGGAGTCCGGAAATGGTCAGGGCAACAGCGAGGCGTTTGTTCAACACGGAGGAAGCTTCTTTCGTTTGGCTCGGTTCTACGATACGGGCCGAAACTCCGTATTTCCCGAGTGCCACACGAGGGGACCGCGTCAGGCCGACAGTTCGCTTTCCAGGCGTTCAAGCTCGGCGACGACGGCGGCCCGCTTGGGCGAGCGCGGCGGCAGGAGCTTGAGGGCTGCAAGCCGGACGTCGACGTCGTTCTTCGCCTCGGGCAGGCCCGCATACTTGAGCAGCGCCTCGGCACTGCCGTCGTTGAGGACCGCCTCGCGCAAGAGCGCCGAGACCTTCTCGCGGAGCTCCACAATGCCGGGCGCTTCCGAATGCGGAAGGACGGCGCCTTTGTAGATCTCCAGCGCGATGCGGTGGGCGCCCCGTTGCAGGCAGGAGAGAACCTGAGCAGCATCCTGGCCGAGGTCGATCGGGAGCCGGTAGGGGCGGGATTCCGGGACCGCAGCGGGATCGATCTCGTGGAGTACCTTGCGCAGACGCACCATTTCGGCCCGAAGGGTGACAGTGAATCCATCGCCCGGATACAGGGCCAAGGCGAGCTCCTCGGCACTGAGCCCCTCGGGACGAGTACCCAGCAACGCCAGGATCTCGCTGTGTCTTGCGGAAAGCGGAATACTGCGCCCTCCTATGCTCAAGAGCGCCTGGTCTCTGCCCAATAGCTGGAGGCTGTTCCGGTACAGGCCCGTGCCCTGCGGCGAGCCACCAGCAGAAGACGAGTTTCGGCGTCGGGCTGGTGTTGAGCGCTTGGTCGCCGCGAGCTGTAGCCTTTCCACGCGCAATTGGGCCTGCGCTGCCGCCACGGTTGCTTCCACGAGGGAAAGCGTGTGGGGCGCGACGGCGGCTTCCGTGCCGGTGATGTCGACGACCCCAAGGAGGGCACCGGAGTCAGGGTCGTGGAAGGGCACCGCCGTGCAGCTCCACGGGTGGACGGAGCGTTTGTAGTGCTCGGCCCCGGAAATCTGGATGCCGCGGCCCAAGGCGAGCGCCGTGCCGGGCGCACTCGTACCGACCGCGGCTTCGGACCAGTCTGCACCGGCGACGAACATCATGCCTTCCGCGCGACGCCGCATCGCGGGATTTCCGTCCACCCACAGCAGTCGGCCGAGCTCGTCCCCCACGGCGACCAACAGCCCGCTCTCGTAGCTGGGCTGGATGAGGAGCTTCTGGATGACGGGCATGATCGTCGCCAGCGGGTGTTGCCGGCGGTATTCCTCAAGCTCGTCGAGATCCATGGCCACGGGAGCCTCGGGCTGGTCCGGGTTCGCCTTGAGCTGCGCGGATCGCTGCCAGGATTCCTTGATCAGGCGGCGCAAACCGGGAAGCTCCGTGGCCTCGGGAAGCCCAAAGCGCAACGTATCAATTTGCTCATGTCCAGCGCGGGCATGGCGCTGCAACAGCTCGGCGACATCATTGACCGAAGCTGCCGGATGGATCGGATTCTTCATCGAACTCCCAAAACCGGACGCAGCACAGTACAGGCCAGTCTAGTTGCGACGCGATGCTTTGTGTACCCGCTCACTCCGGGTGGAATTCGTAGGACTCTACCTCGCCCAACGCTTCGATCCGGGGTTCAGGCAGGCCGACTTCCGCGACGAGTTCCGCGAAACTGTGGCCACGGCTGAAGCGGTCAAATGTCGCCCTGTCCGGACAGGTGTCGTAGACCGAGATGCCACCTTCAGTGGATAGGCATACATGGATCTTCAGGGCCCCGGGTGGCAGGAGGCCCACCATGCGCTTGTGACCTTCCAGCAGTTGAGCGGGATCCCCGTCGAAATGGTAGACGCCCATGAACATTGCTTCTCTCCTGTCTTGCTTCAGCTTCAGTGCGGTGCCGCCAGTGCCCGCGCGAGTGCTTCAGGTTTGCGGTCCGCCCAGGGCGCGGCCTTCTCAAGCTGGCCCGCCAAGCGAAAGAGCGTGGCCTCGTCCCCGAAGCGTCCAAGGAAGGACATGCCCACCGGCAGGCCGGTCGAGTCGACTCCGAGTGGAACCGACATGGCCGGATTGCCCGAGATGTTCGCGTACTCGCCGTCGAACATGAGGAAGCGGCCGGCTTCGCGTTCCCCGCGCAATGGTTCTTCCTCGGTTCCTTGCAGCGTTTCCAGAGGCAACGGTGGCCAGCCGACGGTGGGTGTCATCCAGACGTCGAATCCCTCGAAGAATCCAGCCAGACGGCGGCTGAAGCGCTGCAATTCCTCCATGCCAAGCAGGTATTGCCCGCCTGTCACGGCCCGCGAGCGCTCGAAATCGGCTGCGGTGAACGGCTCGATCTCACCGGGTTCCGGCGGCCTGCCCATCCGCTGCGTCCAGTACGCCTCTATCCACGCGATCGCGCCTCCGTAGACAGCCCTGACTGCCCGGTGCCCGGCCCGCCCGAGGCTCTCGGGGTGCGCTTCTGTGACAGTGTGGCCCAGCCCGGCGAGCAATTCCACGGTTTCCTCGAAGACCCTCATGTAGTCCGGATGCACCTGTTGTCCCGAGTTGGGAGTCGCGGTTGCGGCGATGCGGAGCTTTCCAG
This sequence comes from Arthrobacter sp. KNU-44, assembly GCF_051843155.1. NCBI lineage: Bacteria > Bacillati > Actinomycetota > Actinomycetes > Micrococcales > Micrococcaceae > Arthrobacter > Arthrobacter sp. KNU-44. The sequence goes on along the minus strand of NZ_JBPXNG010000002.1, from coordinate 3,159,440 downwards.
GAGCAGTGCCGGCTTCAAGCAAAAAGGGCCGGGCTTGGGGCGGCGCCCAGTATGGATCACCGGGCGACGGACCTGCCGTCGCGTCGAGGAGTGCCGCCGAATCGCGCACGCTCCGCGTCAGCGCGTGTTCCACGGCGAAGCCCCCGGCCACGTCGCCATACTCTGGCCCCACGGGAACCCGACCGCGGGTCGGCTTGAACCCGAAAACCCCGCACCATGCAGCCGGGTAGCGCAGGGATCCGCCAAGGTCGTTCCCGTGCGCCATGGGGACCATTCCGGAGGCGACGGCGGCGGCGGACCCGCCGCTCGAGCCGCTCGTGGACAGCCCCAGGTTCCAAGGGTTTCGCGTGGCACCATGCAAGGCCGGCTCGCAATGCGGGCTGAGCCCGAATTCCGGGGTGTTTGTCTTCCCGAGGATGGAAAGTCCGGCTCGGCGGTACCGCCTCACAAGCTCCTGGTCCTGGCTTGAGACGTTGTCCTTCAACCAGCGGGAGCCTTCGGTGAAGGGCGCTCCGGCGATCTCCAGGGACAGGTCCTTCACCAGGAAGGGGACCCCGGGAAACTGCGCGTCGGGGGTCGGGTCTTCGGCTCCAGGTTCCAAGTGCGCGACGATGCAATGGAGGACCGGATCGATTTCCCGGATACGGTCGCGGCCGGCGTCGAGCAGTTCGCCCGGCGAAATCGCGCCGCTCCGCACCAGTTCTGCCTGCCCGACCGCGTCAGTCCAGCGGAGCCCCTCGTCCATGGCTCATTTTAGGACCGGAGGTCACAAGCCGCTAGGCGCACTGTCCCGAGCCATCAGCCATCAGCCGTTAGCCGCGCGAGATCTCGATCATGTCCTCGCGCGGAACCACCTTGATGCGTTCGCGTACGACGCCGGCGTCCGGGTTTTCGGCGGTCCATTCGGCGCCGAGGGCTACTTCGTGCGCATCGAGCTTGTTCCAGCCTTCCCACGTGGTGTACTCGATGCCCCGCTCCTCCAGGAGGTTAATGATGGCCTGCGGGTCCGGGTTTTCGGCCGGGGGCAGCGTGAGGCGGTCCTCCAGGAGGCAGCCGATGGTCTCCAGCGCGTCGCCCTTGGTGTGCCCGATCAGGCCGACAGGTCCGCGCTTGATCCAGCCCGTGGCGTAGATACCGGGTACCGGTTTGCCGTCGGCGCCCAGCACCCGTCCGCCGTCGTTCGGAATGACGCCGCGGCGGGCGTCGTACTCAAGTTCGTCCAGCGGGGAACCGTGGTAACCGATGGCGCGGTAGACGGCCTGGATCGGATAGTCCACGAACTCGCCGGTGCCCTTGACGTTGCCCGTGCCGTCCAGCTGCATGCGCTCGAACTTGATGCTGGAGACTTTCCCGGAGCCGTCCTCGGAAACGATCTCCACCGGGCTGTGCAGGAAATGCAGGTGCAGGCGGCGGGACGAGGGCTGCTCGGCTTCGGCATGTTCCTCGACGAGCCAGTTGGTCAGCGTGTTGACCATGGTCTTGATCTGGTTGTTGCTGCGGATGGCCTCATCTGAGGCTTCGTCAAACTCGAAGTCTTCCGGGTACAGCACAATGTCCACGTCGTTGGAGTGCGAGAGCTCGCGCAGTTCGAGCGGAGTGAACTTGATCTGGGCGGGGCCGCGGCGTCCGAAGACGTGGACGTCGGTGACCGGAGAGGCCTTGAGGGCGGCATAGACGTTGTCCGGGATTTCGGTCACCAGGAGGTCATCTGCGTGCTTGGAGAGCATGCGGGCCACGTCGAGCGCGACGTTGCCGTTGCCGATGACCGCTACTTCCTTGGCATCCAGCGGCCATTCACGGGGAACGTCGGGGTGTCCGTCGTACCAGGAGACGAAGTCGGCTCCGCCGAAGGAGCCCTCCAGCTCGATGCCTGGGATGTTCAGGTCCGCGTCCTTGATGGCGCCGGTAGAGAAGATCACCGCGTCGTAGAAGGAGCGGAAGTCATGCAGCGTGAGGTCGCGGCCGTACGTCACGTTGCCGAGGAAGCGGATGTCTCCGCGGTCCAGTACCTTGTGGAGCGCGTTGACAATGCCCTTGATGCGGGGGTGGTCCGGCGCCACGCCATAGCGGATCAGGCCGTACGGCGCGGGGTATGCCTCGAAAAGGTCAATGCTGACCTCGACGTCGCCGTCCTTGACCTCGTTCGATTTGGTCAGGATATCCGCGGCGTACACGCCGGCCGGTCCTGCGCCGACAATAGCGACGCGCAGTGGACGTTTGGAGGTGGTTTCGGCCGAGTTGGACACCGTGAACCCTTCTGAGACAGGAATCCGCCCCGCGTGGTGGGGCGCGCAGTTTCCAATTCTAGTTCTCACTTGTGGCCGGAGTGTCAGTACGTGGCGGGAGGTGACACAACCGGGCGAGGAAGCTCACACTAACTTTCCGGCCGTACGGTCAGGAATACCCTCGCAAAATGTGATGTTGTTGACTTTGTGTCTACGCCCGAGCAAACCGTGCCTGCCCAGTCCGCCAACACCGCGCCGAATGCTTCGGCTGCAGCTTCCGCCGCCGCTGCTATGGCAAAGAAAGAGACGACGGCGGGTGTCGTGTTCGGCATCGGGGCGTACGGTCTGTGGGGGCTGCTCCCGCTCTACTTCGTGGTGTTGCAACCCGCCGGAGCCGTGGAAATCGTCGCCAACCGAGTGGTGTGGTCGCTCATTTTCTGCGCCCTGCTCATCACCATCACCCGGACATGGCGCCTCCTCGGCAATGCCTTCAGGAACCGGGCCGTCCTTGGACCGCTCGCGATAGCCGCCGGGCTGATCGCCATCAACTGGCTGACCTACACCTTCGGTGTCACCACCGGGCACGCGGTCGAAGCTTCGCTCGGCTACTTCATCAACCCGCTCGTGTCTGTACTCCTCGGGGTGTTCGTCCTGAAGGAAACGCTTCGCCCGCTCCAGTGGGCCGCCGTCGTGATCGGCTTCATCGCCGTCGGCGTTTTGACGGTTTCCTATGGCAAGCTGCCGTGGATCGCTTTGGTCCTGGCGTTCAGCTTTGGACTCTACGGCTTCGTGAAGAAACGCGTAGGGCCAAAGGTCAACGCCATCACGAGCCTTACTGTGGAAACCGTGGTCCTCGCTCCGATCGCCGGCGCCACCATGATTGTCCTCGGCCTCACGGGTGCCGGGACTCTGGGCAGCAACGGCCCGGGCCACTTCTGGCTGCTGGCGGCTTCGGGCATCATCACCGCCGTGCCGCTCCTGTTCTTCGGTGCCTCCGCGCGCCGCTTGCCCATGACCACCATCGGCCTCCTGCAATACTTCGCGCCTGTCCTCCAGTTCGTCGTGGCTTTGGCGGTCCTCCACGAGACCATGACACCGGACCGCTGGGTGGGCTTCGGAATCGTGTGGCTGGCGCTGCTGCTCCTGACCCTCGACATGCTGCGTACGGCACGCAAGAACTCGGTCATCAGGAAAAGCGCACGGCTCAGCGCGGCCTAGCCCCCGGGGGCAGGCCTTCAAGTCCTCAAAACGGGAACGTAGTAGGTCTCAGGAGCAACCGGTATTCGGCCATCGGGAAACAGTGCGTCCGCCTGGGTGGCATATTTGCGGACGAGCCGATGCTTGGCGGGAATCCGGTCCTCCCAGAGCCACGATCCGAGGCCCTTTCGATCGAGAAAGGCCTCATCTGGTTGGAAGGTCTGGTCATAGGGGAAGTCGGAGTAATAGACGACATGGTTGGTGAAAGCTTCTCCGACCATCCGGGTAATGAGGTGGTCGACATGCCTTCCGACTCCGACTGGGCAGAACACCAAGTCAGCACTGTGCTGCTGGATCAAGCCCGCAACGCTGTCACGGAGCCGTGAGATAAGCGACGCATCACCACGCGAAATCCGTCCAAGGGCGATGTCGAACCGATAAGTGGGGTAGCGATGCACGAGTTCCGGCAACGCGCGTCCCAGGACCCCGCTGCGCACCATCTTTTCCTCCCGCTTCCGGAACAAGGCATCCGTGGCTCCGAGATGAATGGGCTGAACTCCCAAGTCGTTGAAGACCGCGGCATCTTCCCTTCGGCGGGCTTCAAAGAGATCGCCGGCGTCATGAGCTGAACACTGCCGCAGGAAAGATCGTGCAGCCCGTGTATAGGGGGCGGGCCCGGCTTCGGTGAAGAGCGTCGCCACCACAACTTTCCGGTTGTTCGCCGCAGATTCCATGAGGGCGCCGCAGGACAGGACGGCATCGTCCAAGTGCGGGGAAAGAAAGAGCCACGGATTATTGGTCGTCAAAGAGCCCTCGACGCGGGACAGCGATGCAACGGACATGATCTTGCTTCCTGTTCTAGGGTCGCAGGGCCGGGTTCAGTCTTCATCCCGCTCCTCAGTTGTCACCGAGGAAGCGGGCACGGCGTCCCCAGGGTCGAAAGCGCGGCGCGATATGCATCTATCTGGCGGCCGGCCAGCAGATCCCAGTCAAACGTTGACGCGAAGATCCGGCCTGCCGGACCGGCTTTGGCCAGCTCGGAGGCGGCACTGTACCGCTGGACGAGCTCGCGGGCTAGGGCCGCTACATCAAAGGGAGGGATGAGCCAGCCGCACCCTGCTGGCACCACTTCCCTCAGACCAGGTATGTCAAAAGCGATAACTGGCGTGCCAGCGGCCATGGCCTCTATCGCAACGAGTCCGAAGGTCTCCGCCCTCGACGGCATCACTGCCAATCTCGCCGAGCTCAGCAACTGAAACTTTTCCCGACCCGTGACCCAGCCCACAAGATGCACGCGCCCGGCCAGGTCCAGGGTGTCAATCTCTCGGCGTATCTTGTCCTCGTCCGGGCCCGATCCCGCTATGACAAGGTCACCGTCGACGTGCGGGGACGCCTCGGCCCAAGCCGCAAGGAGAAGATCGATGCCCTTTCCGAAAAGCTCCAGCCGTCCGATGCATACGATGTCGCGGCCAAGTTGCGGACGGACCTCGAACGCTTCGGCGTCAGCCCCATTGCCAATCACATCCACGTGCACATCAGGGTTGATCTCGGTCAGGCGGTCGGCTGTGTCTTGCGATACGGCGATCAGCCGTCGGTGTTGGCGCACACCTACCCGTTCAATCAGATGGAGCGGCAACCTATACTCCCGTGACTTTTCCTGTGCATGCAACCATTGCACGAGCCCGATCGTCGGTCGCTTCGTCCACAATGGTGCCGCCATCGTTGAGAATGGGGCAAAGAAATCCTCGACCACCAAATCTGCGGCTTGACCACGTTTCCGCGCCTCAAACGGAAGCCGGGCTATGTACCCGAGCAGCCTGGTCAGCCGGGACTTCCCTTGTCCGAAGCCGATTGGCACATAGTGGACTCCATCCTGGATACGATCCGCCCAACCGGGATAACGAGTCGTGAGGACGGTGACATCGTGACCTTGGAACGCCATTCTGCGGTTCATCTCGTGCGTGCGGACCGACCCGCCGCCGGCCCCAGGCATCATCGGGTCTTCAAACCCCAGATGGAGTACGTGCAAAGTCCCCGGTTCCTGTGGACCTACCCTTGGGGTGCTACCACCGGACATCGGCTGGATCCACCGCCCGGAAACGGGATGGGCCTGCAAGCAGGTCAGAGCCGCTGGCTGAACGCAACTCCGCATGGGTTGCACCCAGCCTTCTCATGACCGCCGACGCCTCAAACTCATCGCAACCTTTGAGCACTGCGGAAACAACCCCGTCGCGTTCAGCAATCTCATCCGTCGCCCGCAAAACGGCGGCCAGGTCAGTGCCCGCCGGGAGCTCGAAGCTCGCTAGTGTCGACATGTCGGAGCGATTGACGGCCCGCCGGGCGTCGCTATGCCCACGCTGCGTGCGTCCAACCTCATCAAAGAGTACGCCTGCGAGGAGGGCCGCGCTCCGGTCCCACGTGAAACAGCGCGCCCACTCCTGGCAGGCAGCGGAAATTCTACTTCTCGCCCCTGCGTCGGACAAAGCATCCAACCCGCCGATGAGGGCCGCCCCAAGTTCCTTTGGAGAATCAACGAGCCAACCGGTGCTGCCGTCAACCACCGAGTCGCGAATTCCCGGTACCCGCAGAGCCAGGCAGGGCACGCCCCAGGCTGCGGCCTCAATAACGGAACACCCCCACCCCTCGGCGGCAGAGGTGCACATCGTGAGCCAAGCGCGGTTGAGCAAAGTGTTTCGCACATGGTCAGGCACGTATCCATGAAAAGTAACGGTGGAATCAAGGCCCAGGTCCCTGGCGAGACTCTCCAGTCGTGTCCTCTCCGGACCATCACCTACTATCTCCAGCCGGAGACGCGGAACGGCGGTTGCGGCTATAGCAACCTGGCCGAGAAGCGTATCAATTCGTTTGTGCGGCACTAGACGACTCACAATGGTTATGGTCGGATCCGGATCACGAGGGCCAACGGTGTCCGGGACCTCAATAGTTCCATTGGGAACCACATGAATAGGCCCTTGAAACCCGAGACGACGCAGCTCCAACCGAGTAGATGGCGAAACCGCGGCGATGGCCCGGGGCCCGTAGACTGCCTTCGCCACTGTGCCTTCCAAATACCGTCCTAGCGCGGCCATGGGGGGTGAAAACCTCGTCCGGAACTGCTCTTGGTGGACGTGGTGAACCACTTGGACCACCGGAACGCCTCTTTGTACGAACAAAGGGGAGAAAAAAGGAATTCCGTTCTGGCAGTCAACTACGGCGTCGTAGGCGCCGCGTTGGCTTAAGAGCCTGAGCGCTGCCCGGGGATACAGTGCGAGCGTGCCCCCTCCCCGGATGATGTTGACACCGTCGATGGTGTCCTTTTCAGTCTGGGCTCCGTCCCGCCCCGTAAACCAGGTGACCTTAACTCCGGCGTCGACCCAACGTCTCGAAATCTCGTGCATATATTGTTCGGCTCCGCCCGCCTGGGAGTGGCGAATGTCCCGCCAGTTCAAAACCAGCAAATGCCTGCCGGAGAGGTGCAAGAGGGAGTTCACGCTGGAAAATGTCATGGCAACAACCGATTCATCTGCAGGACCGCGGCGAAACTAGAAATGCCGTCGCGGAGTGGGTGGAATGTAGACCCGGGTCCATCAGTCCAGGCCACCGGAATCTCTACGATTCGGTCGCCGTCGCGCTGGATCCGCTGTAGGAGTTCGACGTCGAAGGCGAAGCCCGAAGTGCGGCACCGCACCATTGCCCGAGTCAAAACATCCCGCTCGAAAAACTTGAATCCGCATTGTGTGTCGCTGATGCCCTGGACCATGGATTTGGTGAGAATGCGGAATGCCCCACCGCCAACCCGTCGGCCCAGCGGCTGTGAACGGACGAAAGTCGAGCCCGGGGCATGACGTGTCGCAATGACGGCTCCGACCCCTGCTTCCAGGTGTTCCATGGCGGCCGTTAACGTTTCAACCGGCGTGGCAAGATCTGCGTCAAAGAAGCCCGTGAACTTTGACGTACCGCTGAGCATCCCTCGTCGGACCGCGGCCCCCTTGCCTTGACAGGAGCAACCTAACAGAACTACCGGAACTGCACCGCCGCACTCCCGCGCGACTTGCCGGACAAGGAGCCCCGTGTCGTCGACGCTGCCGTTGTCCACGACCACGACTCGCGAACTCCAACGTTGGGACTCCAGGAATGCGACAGTTTGCCGAAGCGTGCGAGCGATCAGGTCCGCTTCGTTATAAGCCGGAATGACGACCTCCAGCTCGACCGGTGAACGCCGCAATCCCTCATTGGCGAGACTGGTGGGGCTTTGGGCCAAGGTCCCGTTTTGCGGAACGACTTCACTAAAGGAAATCACGTTCAGGCCTCCTACTAGCTTGGGGGTTTGATCACAAACCCTAGGGGAGCCCTGTTAGGGTGACACGAGTGCGAAACACTCGAAAGAGCAAGCCGTTCCTACCTTTTGTGGCGAGTGACCCTACTTGCCCCCGGTTGTGCCCTACTCCTGCCAAGGGTTAACTACGCGCCGGATCGCCCGCGCCACAACGGTTGCCGACACACGTACTACTCCGTCGCCGCCGTACTGAGATCGTCGACGCACTTCGGTCCAACTACCTTGAAGTGGGTCTGCGATCGCAACAGCTCAGGACACTTTCAACAAACGGTTGAGGCCCTCCGGGCACGGAGATATGCTGACCGGATGAGAACTACAGCGGGGAAGGCAGCTGTTCTTTCTGCAGTCGCCGTAGCAATCGTCCTGGGCGGGAGTATCGTCCAGGCGTCCCGCGGAACCGCCTCATCGTGCAGCGCCAATGGCAGTAGCGCGACACAAATCCGGCATGCAGACGGAGCCAATCCGGATGATTCAGTGGATGACTCCCTTCCGATCCAGCAGGCGATAGACGCTGCGGCACGCGCCGGAGGAGCGGTTGTGCAGTTACCTGCCGGCCGTTTCGATCTCGATCGTTCACTCGTATTGAAAAGCAACGTTGAATTGAAGGGCGCCGGACCATCGACAGTCCTAAAGGCCACTTCGAACTTCCTGGATTCCGAGGGCCCCCATGGAGGCCATCCGCTCATCACCACAGACGGAGCGACTAACGTCACAATCTCGCAATTGACTGCCGACCAGAGCGGCGACGTCCTGAACGGGGACACGGCTGGACGATTGAACGAGTATCTTGTTGATGTCCGGCATTCCTCAAATGCGCTTGTCGAAGGCGTTTCAACGACAAACCCTTTCACCTACTCAATAGCAGTTGTCGACAGCAGTAACTTTTGCGTCAGAAATAACACCACGGCTGTGACAACGAACGGAAGATACAACCAGTTGGATGGCATCCACATTACGGATTCACATTCGGGCGTCGTTGAGGGCAACCACGTGGATCAGGGCAAAGGGGCGGACGGAGACGACGGACTCGTGGCCCAGACAATCGGTGCGCCGGTTTACGACGTCCTGTATCGAAACAACGACGTTCGAGGCGGATCCCACGGTTCCGGGATGCAGATTGCCGTGGGAAACAACGAAGCGTTTAACATCACCGTGGCCAATAACCGCTTCTGGGGATCTCCGAACGGCATCCGTACCGGCTACTACGGTGGGAGTGCGGCCATCCACGACATAGTGATCTCAGGTAATACCTTCACGGACAACGCGGGTCCGTCGGTTTATTTCACCGGTCAGTTGACGAACATTCATGTCACGGGCAGCGCAATCTGCCGGAGCGGAGATGTCAAAGTGACGTCCGGGGAAGGCAACGACGTAAGCGACACGAAAAACACCTGCTAGCCGAGCAGCCTTTTTGGATAACGGGGTTACAACTGTCCTGAGCGAGGGTCAGTTTTGTCAGGCGCGGTTCCTGCCAATGGCCGCCGCTCAGTGGTTAGCAAGCCTCCGACCCCGAATATACTATCGGAAGAATCACCCGTCTGGCAGCTACCGCTCGGTGGCGTAGGTTCGGGTTGGTGTTCCAACGCCAGCGGCGGCCGCCTCCGCCAGGTCCGCCTCACTGACACGCCACAGCGTTGTTGATCCGTTTGTCGGCCCCTGGACGATGATCAAGGGCACCCCCTTCGCAGACAGCCACGAGATCATCGCCGGCTGCGCATAGCCGTATCCCTGACTTGTGGGGAGGGATTGGGTGAGGATGTAAGTGGCTCCGCTCTGTTCCATCAACGGCGCAGAAGGCCAGACGCCGAAACGCGGATCCTCCGCGAACATGAATTGCCCAGTACTGTTCGTAACGCTGACTCGTGCATCGGCCGGCAAGTTTCCCTGAATCCAATTCCGCACTTGGACATATCCGTTGTCCGCGGTGAATTCAGTTCGAATTCCGAGCACCATAGCCAGTCCGATCAGGACAATGGCGCCGGAAATGATTGTCCAACGGAATCGCGGACGTCTTTCCACGATTTCCGCGGCAAGGACGGTTCCGCTCAAGACGCCCGCGAGAACAACGCCGTATCCATACTGCTCCTCGAACGTCCCAAATACGGCACTGTACAAGCCGAACGCACCCCATGCCAGGCTGACAAGCCCGATCATGCGTCGATCGGCGCGGTGGCTAAAGCACACCAGGCAAGCGGCAATCGGACAAAGCGCCAGCAAAAGATAGCTCGAGCCAAAATGACCTGCTTGGTCGACCAACCGGGTTAGAAAATCAGGGGAACCCGCCGCAGTGAATCCCGTAGATTTCTCGACGCCGATCAGGCGTTGCACTCCGTTGGTTTTGGCCCACACCCATTCCGGGAACTGTCCTTGGATTGCAATGACTGTCAAGTACAGAATGTATGGCGCGGCCGTGGCGGCCACAACGATGACCGCGTCCCGAATACGAAGAGTACGTCGCCAGAAAGTACCTACGATCGTGGGTACGATCGTGCAGAGCGCAAAAACGTCCTTGGTGAGCACGCTATAGCCCAGAAGCAACCCGGCGAGTACCAGCTGCGGGACGGCAAGCTTATTCGCCCGCCGCTTCAATTGGGCCACCAGCAGCATCAGGCCGCCGAGGACTGCGGCCATCCCGAGAGTTTCAAGAAAGACGTGGCTGTTATTGCGTAACACGAAGGGCTCAAACGACAGCACTACTGCGGCTACCCAGGCAGCCGGCTTGTTTGCGACCCTTCGGACCACGAGGAATGCCAGTCCTACTGATGTCGACCCGATCACGGCATTAAGCCACCGGAGGTCAAGAACGACATCGACGATGCCACCTGAAATCCCGAACAAGTTGATGATGCCGCCCTCTACAAGGAAGAACCCTGGAGGATGGAGGAAGAAAGGGCCGTCCGGAAGATTGGGAAGCTGCCCTGCGCTGACAGATTGGCCCAGTTTGGCATAGAGCATTTCGTCAACCCAAAGCTCGAACCCCTGTAGCAATCCGACGCAGCGGATACCTAACGCCATGCCCGAGATCAAGACAAAGGCCGCCAGAGTCCTCGCTGAATGGGCCGTAATGGGAAGTACCCGTCCGCTCACGCGATGTTTGGACGATTTTTCAGTCGCGACGGCGGTGGGATCCGGCTGTATTTGCGTATCATCCCGAGACCCCGAAAACCAGAATTTACGTAGCATCGCTTTCACGTCTGCCGACCCTGATGCACGAAGCACCATCAAGCGACGGAAGCGCCTGATCCACTTTGAGTTGACGGGCCTCCTCCCTCGCTGGCGAGCCAGGACAGCTAGGCCAATTCCGAGTACAACTAGCAGCCAGAGAGCGGGTTGAAGACTGACCAATGACAACAGGACAATGAGCGCTACGGCCGCCGCAATTCCTCGAACCGTGTCGGTCGCGGTGCCAGGCGGCAACAGGGGATAAGAGATTGCCGCCAGCACGGCTGCGGCCAGCATGGATCCCAGAGCACAGCCAATTGCCAAGCCGTCTACTCCGTTGAGTTGCCATCCTGCGAAAAGCCCTCCGGGCACCAGGATGCAGGCGACGCCTAGACCCAGCTGGCAGCGCCGGTAGGCACGCAAAGCAAGCAGAACCGTAGCAAGCACCGTCAGTGTCGCATAGCTGAGGCCTGAGACCGCCAGCCACGGCAATAGCGAAAGCGCCACATGGTAGCGCTCAGGCAAGATCAGTGACGCCAGCCCCCTTGGCACCGTCGCGATCACGGCAAACGCCACGAGGGCGAGTTGACCGAATGAACGCAATGAAGCGCTCAAAACATTATTGAGTTGGGCCCCCGGGGTACGCAACAAAGGGAATGCTACCAATACGGTGCCGGCAGCAACATATACGGGCCCCTTGGCGATAGTGGCCAGCGCCTGGAAACCCGAAGAGGCGTCGGAACCTCCGTCCAGAAACGCGATCACAACTACGTCTGCTCCCACGAGCACCGAAACAACGCACAACGTCAGCGCGATATCGCCGGTTTCGACCCAGCGCCACTTTTGCCGCAGAACATGGGGACGCCAAGTCAGGTCCCGGTAGAAGGAGAAAGGAACTGCAAGCAGCGCAAGCGCACCGATGACGAAGCCTAGAATCGCGCCGTCAGGCCCCCAGATCAGAATAATGGCGAGGATGCTGAACAAGAGGCGTAGGACGACTTCGCCAATAGACGTTAAGGCGTAGCGCATGAACCGGAGCTCACCTTGCAGCCATCCGGACGGCGCCGCGACCAGGAACAGCGCCAGGGCTGCGACAGCCACTGCCGCGGCCATCGTGGGAGGAGCAAAGGCAAGCGTCACCCCACCTGCAACCAAGGCGGCAAGAATTCCGGCCAGCAGGGAGACTTGCGCTGCGAATGCAATGCCGTCACGTCGAGGCTCTGATCCGGTCGAATGCATCGCGACTGCATGAGACAACGGCAAGGGCACCAGGGCCGAAGCGACGATCCCAACGATGCCAAGCATCATCTGCCCTGCAGCGAATTGGCTGTACCTCCCGGAATCCAGGGCATTCGCCATCAAGAGGTTGCAACCGTAGCTCAGCAGGCCGACTACCCCGGCCGAAATAGACAACAGACCGTTGTGTTCGGCAACTTTCAAATGTCCGGTAGGTGCCGCGAGCTCGGAGCTGACCGAGCCAAGAGGCAGTATTTGCGGGACAGTCGAGCGCGTCGTCATGGATTGCCCCTGGAAGCGATCCCGGTCGGGACTCCGGTCGCGAGGATGTTCGGGACCATGACGGACCTCCTTCGACTTTTGGGGAGACTCGTTGTCAAACTTACGGCGGCGCTGTCAGTGGTGACGCGAGTGCTCCTCACCCGTAACTAGGCCTTGGAGGGCTGCTCTTGCAAGTCGGACTACCTGTTTTATGCTGCCTCCACTCGAAAAGCAGCTCGAACACTTGGTTCGCACGCGGGCACTTACTCGCTTTTCACGCGTATCTACCCGCTTTTTTTATTCCCGAAGGCCAAAGGCGGGGGCGCCGTTTGGCAGCGATATCCTCGATCCAACCGACCAGGGGTATCAGCAGCAGCAGAACCATCCACACCGCGAGGTATTCAGAAATCTGGCTATCCAAAAGCCAACCTGCTGAATTGCTCAAGAATGGAATGTCCCATAGCAGGTTGCTCACATACACCGCTGCCATCAGTGCCAGACTGTGCCACAGGTAAATGGTGACCGCGCGGTTGTTGATCAGGATTAGTGGTCTATCCAACTTATGTAGTCGTTTTGGGAGGGTATTCCAAGACGGAGAAAAGCCCATCAGAAGGACGCAGGAACCGAATGACCACGTGGCCTGGGCGAACGGAATCGTACCAAGGTCCCACCCACCGTCGCCAAGGTGGGTTGCGGCCCACAGCAGGCCCACGATCATGAGCAGGAGCCCGCCGGAAAGCTTCAGCCGGGGAGAAAGCTTTCGAAGGAGGCCACCGTAGTGCGCGAACCCAAGGATCCAGCAGGATCCGAAGACGACGAAGTCGGTCACTGCAGGGGCGGCCAACCCCTGAACTTCCACTAACCCGGTGCCAAATACGAACGCTAGGCAGAGCGGCGCGAAAAGGGTTCCCAAGGGCCAGCGTCTAAACGCCGCCAGGATCATAGGAGAGAAGAGGACAAAGAGGAGGTAGGCGCGGACATACCACAGGATGTCCGCTGCCAAGGGCCACGCCGAGACGGCAAAGCCGGCGTCCGTTACAGCGCTACCAGGGAACGGTGGATCGATGATCGGAAACACCCACAGTAGCAAGCGAAGCCACCAGCCGGAATCTCCTGGTTCAGGCCGCCATCCTTCAAGGAGCAAAGCAGCCACGACCGTCAAGCTGTAAGCCCATAGCGGGAACAGGAGACGCCGTGCCCGACTCTTTAATACTGATGCAGCAGGGCGCTCGAGCGATCGGGCGATTAAGGAGCCGGCGAGCGCAAACATCACTCCCATTGAGGGGAATGCAACGGTAAGCCAGACCGCCGTATCAAAAGTGTGAAGCGTAACGATCCGGATCAACGCGATGGCACGCAGAAAGTCGAAATATCGGTCCCGAAAAAGTGCGGGCCTTTCAGCGGTGGCTGAATCCGAAGCTCCCATGTCTGGAGGTTCAGCGGCTCCCGCAGCTGACGGGGCGGTCATCGGGCGATCCTGTGCATCAATGACTCCATCATCGTGGACTCCATCATCGTGCGAATTATCCCGTGGTCTACTCTTGGCCGTCAACGGACTCTTCAAAGATGGCCAGACGACGGAAGAGCCGCGGACGGTCAGTCCGCGGCTCTTCCGTCGTGGTCAGGGCGACGCCAAGCTTTCCCCGAAGTGCTAAGCGTTGGCCTTGATGGCCGCTGCCAGGACCTCGAGGCCGTCCAGGAGCAGTTCGTCGCTGATGACCAGCGGCGGCAGCAGACGGATCACGTTGCCGTAGGTACCGCAGGTCAGGATGATGACGCCTTCCTGGAGGCACGCGGCGGCAACAGCCTTGGTCAGTTCCGCGTTCGGTTCCTTGGAGCCGGCCTGGACCAGTTCGATCGCCAGCATCGCACCGCGCCCACGGACGTCGCCAATGACACCACCTGCAGAAGGATCAGCAGCGAGCTCACGCAAGCGGCCGAGTGCGACTTCCTCGATGTGGCGGGCGCGGGCGTTGAGGTCGTGCTGTTCCATGGTGCCGATCGCCGCAAGAGCTGCAGCACAAGCAACCGGGTTGCCACCGTAGGTGCCGCCGAGGCCGCCCGGGTGGACGGCGTCGAGCAGGTCTGCGCGGCCGGTGATCGCGGACAGCGGGAGGCCGCCGGCAATGCCCTTGGCCATGGTGATGATGTCCGGGACAACGCCCTCGTGGTTGACGGCGAACCATTCACCCGTGCGGCAGAAACCGGACTGGACCTCGTCGGCAATGAAGACGATGCCCTTGTCCTTGGCCCATGCGGACAGTGCCGGCAGGAAGCCCTCAGCGGGAACAATGAAGCCGCCCTCGCCCTGGATCGGCTCGATGATGATCGCGGCAACCTGGTCGCCGCCGATCTGCTTCTCGATCATGGTGATGGCACGCTTGGCGGCCTCGGCACCGGTGATCTCCGGGTTTTCCTCGCGGAACGGGTAGCTCATCGGCATGCGGTAGACCTCGGGCGCGAACGGGCCGAAGTTGGTCTTGTACGGCATGGCCTTGGCGGTGAGCGCCATGGTCAGGTTGGTGCGGCCGTGGTAAGCGTGGTCGAAGGCGACGACGGCGTCACGGCCGGTTGCCAGGCGTGCCACCTTGACGGCGTTCTCCACTGCTTCAGCGCCGGAGTTGAACAGCACGGTGCGCTTCTCGTGGTCGCCCGGGGTGAGGCGGTTCAGCTGCTCGGCGACGGCAACATAGCCCTCGTACGGTGTGACCATGAAACAGGTGTGGGTGAAGTGCGCTGCAGCGTCCTGGACGGCGGCGACGACGGCGGGATCCGAGGCGCCCACGCTGGTGACAGCGATGCCTGAGCCGAGGTCGATGAAGGAGTTGCCGTCGACGTCGCGGATGATGCCGCCGTCGGCGTCCTCAACGTAAACGGGCACGCCCGAGGACACACCAGCCGCGACGACGGCCGCGCGGCGCTCGTTCAGGGCCTGCGACTTGGGGCCGGGGAAGGCGCCGTTGATGCTGCGCCTCTGGTCCAGGCGGTAGGTGATTTCATGTGCTGTTGCGGTCATGATGGTTCTTTCTTTCTTATGCTTACCGTGTGTGGGCGTCGGGCGTTATATGCCTGAGTTAGGCATCAAGGGCGGACATGACGTGCTTGATGCGCGTGTAGTCCTCGACGCCGTACATGGACAGGTCCTTGCCGTAACCGGACTGCTTGAAGCCGCCGTGGGGCATCTCAGCGGTCAGCAGGATGTGGGTGTTGATCCAGACCGCACCGAAGTCCAGGTCGCGGCTCATCCGCATGGCGGTGCCGTGGTCCGTGGTCCAGACGCTGGATGCCAGGGCGTATTCGACGTCGTTGGCCAGCTCGAGTGCCTCGGCTTCGGTGGTGAACTTCTGGACGGTGATGACGGGGCCGAAGGTTTCCTTCTGGACGACGTCGTCAGTCTGCTTGGCGCCGGTGATGATGGTGGGCTCGAAGAAGAAGCCCTTGTCACCTGCGCGGTGGCCGCCGGTTTCGATCTTGCAGTTGGCCGGAAGGTGCTCCACTACCGAGTTCACGGCGTTGAAATGGTTCACGTTGTTGAGCGGGCCGAAGTAGTTTTCCTCGTCGTTCTGCGAACCGGTGTGCAGCGTCTTGGTGTGCTCCACCATGGCGGCAACCATGTCGTCGTGGATGGAGTCCTCGATCAGCACGCGGGTGATGGCCGTGCAGTCCTGGCCGGCGTTGAAGAAGGCGAATTCGGCGATGGCCGCTGCGCTCTTCTTGATGTCGGCATCCTTGAAGACGATGGCCGGGGCTT
Organism: Arthrobacter sp. KNU-44; assembly: GCF_051843155.1. Taxonomy (NCBI): domain Bacteria; kingdom Bacillati; phylum Actinomycetota; class Actinomycetes; order Micrococcales; family Micrococcaceae; genus Arthrobacter; species Arthrobacter sp. KNU-44. Next base: position 3,143,272 of record NZ_JBPXNG010000002.1, on the reverse strand, counting down.
TGCCGCCGAGCTCCAGGTGGGCGCGCTTGAGTCCCTTGGCCGCCCCGCTCGCGACGGCAATACCGGCACGTACGGAACCGGTGATCGAGACCAGGCCAGGGACCTTGTGCTCGACCATCATCGAGCCGGTGGCCGCGTTGCCGAGGACCACGTTGAGAACACCGGCCGGGAAGATCTCCCCCGCCAGGCGGGCCAGGACCAAGGTGGATTCCGGAGTGGTATCGGAGGGCTTGAGAACAACGGTGTTGCCTGCTGCGAGGGCGGGGCCGATCTTCCAGATGCCCATGAGGAACGGGTAGTTCCACGGTGCAACCTGGGCCACGACGCCAATCGGTTCGCGGCGGACGTACGAGGTGTGCCCCTCGAAGTACTCGCCTGCGGACTTGCCTTCCATGATGCGCGCAGCCCCGGCGAAGAAGCGGAGCTGGTCTGCGCCAGCGGCAACTTCCTCGGATGCAATGAGGGCGCGGACCTGGCCGGTGTTGCGGTGCTGTGCCTCAACGAGCTCGTCGCTGTTGGCCTCGATGGCATCAGCGAGCTTGAGCAGCATGAGCTGGCGCTGGCCGGGCGTGACGTGCTTCCAGGACTTGAAGGCTTCCTTCGCCGCGTTCATGGCCGCATCGACGTCGGCCGCCGTGGAAATAGGCGCCTGGGCGACAATCTCCCCGTTGGTGGGGTTCACGATGTCGAGCAGTTCGGTGCCTGCCGGCGTGACGAACTCGCCGTTGATGAAGTTCTGCAAGGTTTGGACCACGGTGTACAACCTCTTTCGGTGTCTAGGCATTGGTTGCAGCTGCTCCGAGCCTATGCCAGCACCCCGCAGCGCGGAATAGTCAGGTGCACACCCCGACCACCCCGACTTAGTGCGAATGACCAGTGCCGGGATATCCTTTTTGGCATGGCAATGTCACTCGCCGCGCTCGTCGCCGTCCCCTCTCTTCGGCTCCGTAAAGCCGGCCTCGCGGAAACCACCTGGAACGAAGATATCCGTTGGGTGGCCGTGACCGAGCAGGAGGATCCCCAACGCTTCCTCAACGGCGGCGAGCTGATCCTGACCACCGGCCTCAGGCTCAACGGGGCCGCGGAACAGCGCCGCTTCGTGCGCCAGGTCCAGCGCGCGGGAGCCGTCGGCATCGGCTTCGGCACCGGGCTGACCCACGAGGCCATGCCCCCTGCCCTCATTGCGGAAGCGAACCGCTGGGGCCTGCCCCTCGTCGAAGTCCCGTACGAGACCCCTTTCATCGCCATCGGCAAACTCGTGGCCGATTCCCAATCCGCTGACCACTACTCGAAGCTGGAGCGACTCATCGCGGGCCACCAGATCCTGGCCCGGGCCTTGCTGACCGGTGGCGGACTCGGCGAGCTGCTCAAGCAGTTGGGCAGCATGCTCCGGACCGACATCGCCCTCACGCAGTTCAGCGCCCAGCTCTACAACAGTGTGGCCGGCAACCCCGCACCGACGGCTGACGACTGGGCGTCCTTCCCCATCCCGACAGGCCGCCGCGACGCCTGCACCCTATGGATCAAGCAGCCCTTCGGCGACACCGGGATTGTCAGTTATGCGCAAAACCTGATCAGCGTGGAACTCAACAACATGGTCAAGCAGCGCCAGAGCCAGCGGGCCTTGGCGGGCCAGGTGCTGGACGACGTCATCCACGGAACGCTGGACACGGTAGAGGGCGCCCGCCGCCTGGCCGGCGTCGGAATCAACAGCACACGCAAGAACGTGGTGCTGCTGGTGGTCTCCGCAGCGCACCACAAACAGCTCGGCAGCACCTCGCTGCCGCAGTCGCTCGACCGCGGGGTGACCGCCGTCGTCGGGAAGGACCTGGTGACGGTAGTGCCCGACGACGGCAGTTCCGCGAGCGCGCTCGCGAAGGACCTCAGTGATCACCTTCTGGAGGCGGGGATCCATGCGGTGATCGGGATCGGCGGCGCGTACACCAAGCCGAACGGCGTGCGCTGGAGTTACTTCGAAGCGCGCGACGCCGTGGCCCACGGCCTGCCCGTCAACGAACCGGAGCGGCTCAGCCTGACCTCGCTGTTGCTCGCGAGCGAGGATGTGCCGTTGGCCGATATGGCCAGCGAAGCCCTCACTCCCCTGCGCAAGTTCGACGCCGCGCACGGCTCGGAGCTCGTTTCGACCCTGGAAAGCTACCTCAACCACAATGGTTCAGTGGCCGCCGTCGCAGAAGCCCTGACCCTGCACCGCAATACGGTCCGCTACCGCTTGGCGCAAATCACGGACCTCACCGGCTATGACCCTGCCCAGACGCCGGACCGGGTGCAGTTGTGGCTTGCCCTGGCGGTGCAACGGCTGGGAGCGCGCAACCCGCGCTGAGGGTTCTTCGCGGCCGGCCGGCCCAACTAACTCGCATTTGTTGTCGTTTTGAGGGCTGAAAACGACATTTACTGCGAGTCAGTTGGGCTCCCACCGCGACGGGGCCTAGCGGAAGATGTCGGCGGCAACACCCATGATGATCCTGTCCCCAGGGGTCGACTTTTGCAGGAAGTCCACAACCGCCCAATCGTCCAGCGAGATGCACCCGGCGGTAGGCACTTTGTTTTCGTGCAGGAAGATGGCAAATCCGGCGTCTTGGACGATTGGAGAATCAGGGGGACGGTTGTAGTTGATGACGGCCCCTTGCCGGTAATCATGCTGCGGGCGCGTAGCGAAATACCACATGTTCTCGTCATAACCCACCCACGAGCTGGATTCGAAGTACGTGTTGTAGTTCCCGGTCCATGGATTTCCACCCCAGCGCGAACCGGGGTTCAGCGTGCGGTACGGAAGGGCCGTCCCCGGATTACCCAGGCCGAACGCCTCCGTGACAGAGAACGAGCCGGTGGGCGAGTAGTTGTAGCGGGTAGGACCCGAGGGAACTCCGGGTGGCTTGAACCCGCTGGCGCCCACGAAACCGCTCGTGGTCCACTCGGCCACGTACGTTCCTGCCACCCGCTTGCAGTACGCAACTCCGGCGAACGATTGCCCGTAGGCGGCGGTATATACCAAGGTCACGTGGTTGGCGTTTCCAGAGGAGTATTTCACTCGGCCGTCGTTCAACCCCGTGCACTCACTTTGCCTGTAGTCGCGGGTAGCGGCCGGCGTCCACGTCAGGAACCCGCCCTGGAAAGCTTGGACACATTCACCGTTGACGCACGTCTCCGGCGTCGCCGGATAGCCGAGGTAACTCAGATGCCAGCCCATTTGTTCGTACTTGGCTTTGATGGCTCCCCGAACAGGCTGTGCCCCTGTGGCCGGCGACCAGAAGATGAGGCCGCCTTGAAACCACTCGTAGCACCCGCCGTCGCGCTGGCCGCACACCTCGCCCCCCAAGGGATAGCCAAGATAGCCGCCTGTCAGTCCGCCCATGTTGTCGTACTGGGAACGGATGCCGCCGTTGACGCCATTCGCCCCGGTCTGCGGCGACCAGTAGATGACGCCGCTTTGGAACTGCTGAAGGCAACCGGATGCTGGCTGGCCGCAGATTTCGTCGGAAACAGGATAGCCAAACCGTCCGTTTTCGAAGCCCGCACTGGCCCATGCAGAGCGAATGCCGCCGTGGCTTGTCCGCGCCCCGCTGGCCGGTGACCAGATGATGGCTCCGTGCTGATACATCTGGTAACAGCCGCTGGCCTTGAGTCCGCAGGTCTCGCGGGTTGTCGGATACCCCAGCCAGCCAGATTCAGCTCCGGCCGCAGCATACGTTGCGCCAATAGCCCCTGGTGTCCACACTCCGGCCGCTCCCGACGCCGAGCTCCACAGAACTCTCAGATTCCCGAAGCTCTGCTGGCACCCGGCGTTCACCAGATCGCATAGTTCCGGGCTCGTGGGGTACCCCGCCTCGGCGTAGCCACCATACAAGCGGAACAGGGAGTCGCCGATGCCACCCTTGGTCCAGACAGTCTGAGGACCCCCGGCAGGGCTCCACGTGATATCCAAACCACTGGAGAACTTCTGATAGCAGCCATTGCTATCGCATTTTTCCTCGCCGAGGGGATAGCCGAACGCGGAAAGCTGTCCGCTTGCGTGCCACTGGGGCCCCGTCTTTCCTGCCGTGAGCAGCACAGCGTGAGCACCAGTGAGCGCCGTGTAATAGATTCGTCCGCCGGCAAACAACTGAACGCAAAGGAGATCCTGGTCGCACGATTCGTCCGCTGTAGCGGCCCCCAAAGGTCCCGCCGCACCGCCCAATAGCTGCCATTTGGCCGCGATCGCTCCTGTAGGAACGATGTCGACGGCGGTCGGAGCGATGTTCGGCGGGGCTGCGGGCGCTGCGTCCCGGGTCGGAGCGGGCGCGGGCACCGAGGAGGGCGCCGTTGGAGCCGTCGCAGGCGGAGTTGTCGTCGCCGGCGTCCCCGTCGGTTCCTGAGCCGGGGCCGTGCCGTTGCTCGGCTGAGGGGCAACGGTCTCGGAAGGTGCGGGAGACGTTGAAACGGCGGGAGAACGCGTCGGAGACTCCACTGCTGGGAGAGCGACGGCGGTTGCCGCCGTGGGCGCGAGCCCGGCCGCGACAACTGCGGTCAGGACAAACGTTGCTAAGACACGGATAGCCCCGGTGGCGCTGTTTCCCGTCACTTTGAGACCACCGCATCACACGTGGAGCCGGCAGGTGCCGCCTGGGCGACTTCTGCTGCGCGGACTTCCGTGCTGGCGCCGGCAGCGACTTCCTTCTCGATCATCGCGTGCCCGGCCACGCTGCTTGTCGTTCCCACGGCGATCGCGATCGTGTACTTCGCGGATGCCGTTCCGGTGTTGTGCAGCGTCCCGGAGAAAGACCAGATGCCGTGAGCGTCGGCCGCACATTGCACATTCTTCAGCGCATCAGTGACGAGAGAATCCGGCGCGGATACGCTCGGCGCGGGCGACGGCTGCGAAGGAGTCGTCGCGGGCGCGGAAGGTGGTGCGGCGGCGCTCGGAGGTGGTGCTGACGACGGCGCGCCGCAAGCGCCAAGAGTAAAAATTCCGACGGCAGCGAGCACGACAGTAAAGGGCCAGTTCTGCATTCTTCCCCCAAAAAATGTTCATAACCTGCCCAGAACCGTGTTCCTGGCCAGCAACAGTTGCGAGACTACCAGCGCCCGGACTTCAACCGGGAGATTTCCACCACAAAACTTCCCGCGCCAAACATCAAACGTCTAACCTTTAAGCATGGCCTCAACTCACCCGACTCCCCACGCAACGGAAGCAACAACTGTGCCCACCAGCGGCGGTACGGTGGCGCCGAAATCCCGGGTGGTCGCCGTCGTCGGGATCATCGCCGTCATCTTGATCGGCCTTAACCTGCGCGCAGGCATTACGAGCGCGGCGGCGCTGTTCCACGATCTGCAGGCTTTCCTCGGCTACGGGGCGCTTGTCGCGTCGATTCTTCCGTCCATCCCCTTGCTGTGCTTCGCCGTTGCAGGACTGGGCACTTCGTGGCTTTCACGGCGGATCGGCGTTGAGAAGTCGATCTTCGTGGCGCTGGCAATGCTGGCGGCCGGGCTCCTGGTCCGCAGCGTCCCCGCGACCGGCGCCCTCCTCGCCGGAACAGTGCTGGCGATGTCCGGCCTGGCGGTGTGCAACGTGGCCATGCCCTCTTACATCCGCGAGCACTATGCAAGCAAGACCTCCCTGATGACCGGCCTTTACACGTTCACGATGTCCGGCGGTGCCACCTTCGCTGCAGCGGTCAGCGTCCCCTTGGCGCAGCAACTGGGCTCGCCGTCGATGGGACTGGCGGCGTGGGGCCTCCTTGGCGTCGCCGCACTTCTTGGTTTCCTCCCGATGGTCCTCCACACCCATAGCACTACACGGAAGGCCAACCAGGAGCGCGTATCCATGTGGCCCCTCCTGCGCACCCGGTTGGGATTCCTCATCACATCCATCTTCACGTTGCAGGCCCTCCTGGCGTATGCCGTGATGAGTTGGTTTGCATACATCCTGACAACCCAAGGACTGAGCGCCTCCGAGAGCGGCCTGCAGTTCGGACTCATGCAGCTGGTTTCGGTGGCCGCCGGCATGATCCTCCTGGCCATTGGCTCTCGACCCGGCATGATGCGGCCGGCTCTGTACCTAGGTAGTGGGACCACCCTTCTGGCGATCCCCGCGATGCTGTTGCTCCCGACGTCGTTCGCCTCGGTTCCCGCCGTAATGTTCGGTTTCGGTCTGGGCATCTTCCCGTTGGTCCTGGTGATCATCAGCCGCAGCGGGCGTACGACGGCGGAGACCACCGCCATGTCCACCGTCGCACAGTCCGTGGGGTACTTGATCGCGGCGTTGGGACCGTTCGGCATGGGCCTGCTCCATAGTGCCACCGGAGCTTGGACCCTCCCCCTCTCGCTCCTTGCCGTGGCGGCCCTGGCCCTCATGGTCACCTGCCACCAGCTGACCAGCAAACGCACGCCGATCAAGGCCGGACCAAGGCCCGTGGCATGAGCCTGACACCTTCGCACCGGCCCGCCTTGGCCGAGGAAGTCACCAGGCAACTGCGCGGCATGATCCAGTCCGGAGAGTGGCCGCTGCAGGAGAAGATTCCGGCCGAGCCGGAACTCATGGCCTCGCTCGGAGTCTCGCGCGGAACACTCCGCGAAGCCATCAAAGCCTTGGCGCACAGCGGCATGTTGGAGGTCCGCCGCGGTGACGGCACTTATGTCAGGGCCACGAGCGAGATCTCCGGCGCAGCCCAACGCATGTACAAGGAACATACGCAGGAGCACGTAGTCGAGGTCCGGGTGGGGCTCGACACCCAGGCCGCCCGGCTGGCCACGAAGCATGCCACGGCCGAGGACATCGCCGCCATGCGGGCCCTTCTCCAACTACGCCACGACGCGTGGCTCGCCGCCGACTACCCAGCCTGGGCCCGGGCCGATTGGGACTTCCACGAACGGGTGGCGCTGGCTTCGGGCAACCCGTTGCTGCACCAGTTGTATGTGTCCTTCGGCGGGGTCTTCCACGACGATCTCCTGCGCCAGCAACGCAAGGCCGGCTTCAACGGCATCCCGCACGAAGGTCACGACGAGCTCGCCGACGCCATCGAAGCACGCGACCAGGCCGCCGCCGTCGCGAGCGTCTACCGCAACCTGGACTTCTCCGCGGAATGGATCAACAGCTGACGCCGGCTCACCTATGACCGGGTTTTGAGCGACGCCCGAAAGTTGTCAAGCTGTGTGGAGTCACTGGGCTAGTTTTTGGGGTGTTTTGGTCTGGGGGAGGTTGATCCCGGCGTATGTGGCGGGGGCCGGTGTGGTGGGTCGGCGGCGGAATCTTCCCGGGTGTCGTTCGTAGTAGTCCTGGTGGACTTTGTCTCGCTTGGTCCAGAGTTCTTTCCACGACCCGTCGTGGACCTGTGATGGTGAGAACAGTGCGATGCCGGAGTGTTTGTGATCGGTGCTGTACCAGTGCACGTAGCAGGTGAGGTACTCCCTGGCGGCCTCGAGATCGTTAAAGATCCGGGGGTAGCCGGGCCGGTATTTCATCGTGCGAAAGCCTGACTCCGAGAAGGGATTGTCGTTGGAGACGTACGGGCGGTTATGGCTGAGTTCCACGCCGTGGGCGGTGAGGGTGTCACGGAGCAGGGTTGATCTCATGGCCGGGCCTGAATCGGCATGCACGATGCGCGGGGCGCCGTGCCGGGCGATGGCTGTCTTGAACATCTGCGCGGCGAGGTGGTCGGACTCGCGTTCCTCCACCCGCCAGCCGACGATTTCCCGGGAGAAGATGTCCATGATGGAGTACACCTTGAAAACCTTGCCCTGCCACTTGGCATAGATGTCGGTGATGTCCCAGGACCAGACCTGGCAGGGTCCGGTGGCCTTGACCACCGGCTTTTCAGAGGAACCACGCGTGCCCCAACGCTTGCGCGGGATGGTTGGGCGGGCCTGCTGGTCCTCGTAGTCTGCCGCGATCCGCCACCACGAGCGGTTGGAGGCGAGCAGCTCGCCGTTGTCCCAGGCTGTGGCGAAGGCATGGTCAACGGAGTTGCCCTTCTCCCAGCTGGCCAGGATGAGCCCCAGGATCCGGTCCTGATGCGCGGAGCTGATCCGGGATTCGTAGGCCCGGTCGCTCTGGTGGATCGGGTGCTGCACCGCCGGACGGGGATTGGACCGGTAATGCCAGGTCCCGCGCGAGAGGCCCGCCAGCTTGAGCGCTGTCCGCTGGGAGCCGATGATCACATGCAGTTCCAGGACCAGAGTGTTCTCGGCCGCTATGAATCGTTGTGAGCGCTCGTCGGGGTTGTATCGGGCTCTGGCACGCTCAACTCGTGCAAGAGCCCGATAGCTTTTCCCAGCGCGGAATTCGTGTCCTCCAGCTCCTGCACCCGCTTCTGGAGTTTTTCGACTTCGGCACGGTGGGCAGCCATTTCCTTCGCGCGTGCTTTTTCAAACGCGGAGAGTTCACGATTCGTCGGGACCATGCCTCCATGCTCCCGCGGAATCAGGCCACGGTCGATATCGCCCTGGACCATCATCTTGCGCCACCGGCGGAACGTCCATTCCGAAACGGACGTCGAGGCCATCCATTCCTTCCTCGACCCGTGCGGCTGCAAATAGTACTCATGCATGAACTCACGGATCTCTTCACGCGTAAAACCCTTGTTATCAACGGCCATCGCCGGCTCCTTCAATCAAAAGGTAATGAATGACTCACAACCAGCTTGACGATGAGGGGCCCGCTCACATATGACCGGGTTTTGAGCAACGCCCGCTCACTTATGACCTGCTTTTCCCGGACCCTCGCTCACTTAGGCCGGAGCGGCGCGCGTCAACTCAACGCCGGCATCGGCTGCCTCGCGGAAGAGTGCGTCGATGAGCACCACGTCGCGGCCGGCACGATGCAGCAGGCTTGCGGCGACGCTGGCCCGGTAGCCGGAGGTGCAATGCACCCAGATCCTGGAGTCCGGCAGTTCGTCCAGCCGGAGCAAAAGCTCGTGCAGTGGAACGCTCGCCGCGCCTTGGACGTGGGACGCGGAAAATTCCTCGGTTCGGCGCACGTCCAGCACCGTCTCACCGGGGGTTCGGTCGCGCACCAGCCCGAACCAGTCGGTGACCGGGTACTGCACCAAAGACGCGCCTGGCGCCAGAGCCCCAATATCCCCGCCGACGGCGGCATCCGGGGAGTCGAATCCGATCCTTGCGAGATCGCGGATGGCCTTTTCGACGTCGTCACGGTCGCCCAGCAGGGTCAGCGGCTGATTCCAGGGCAGGACCCAACCGAGGTAGCTTGTGAAGCTCGATCCCGTCCCGTATTCAAAGGCCACGCTGCCGCGCAGGTGGCTCGCCGCGAAGGCGACCCGGTTGCGCAGGTCCACCACCCACTCCCCTGCCTCGAGCCTGCGCTCCAGTTCCGCGGATTCCAGAGATTCCGGCACGTCGAGCATCGCTGGGCCCGGGCCCAGGGCGTTGAGTGGACTCATGTGCGCGTAGTAGCTCGGATAGGCCGTGATATTCGCCAGGAGGTGCCTGACAAAGTGGTCTTCGTCCGGGTCGGTGAGCGCATGGTTGGTGGCGGCTTGCTCCCCGATCGTCGATGCGGGAATCCTGCTCGCGGGACCGATGGAGCAGAACGAACCGAAGCCATGGGTGGGGTACAGGATCGCGTCCGGTGCTGCCTCAGCCACGAGCCGCCGGACTGAGGCATACTGATCATGGGCCAGCCCGGCGGTGTCCTCCGCGGTAATCAAATCAGTTCGGCCCACAGAACCGTAGAGCAGGCTGCCACCAGAGAACACGGCTTGCCGGACGCCCGCACCGGCGTGAGGGTCCGAAACGACATAGGCCAGGTGGGTGTGCGTGTGCCCAGGGGTCGCTATGGCTTTGACGGAAAGTCTGCCTACTTTGAAGGTCTCCTCCGGGACAACGGGCTCACGCGCAAACGCCACGTTGTCCGCCGCATTCACCAGGTAGCGGGCGTTGTGTTCCCGGGCAAGGGTCAGGCCACCCGTGAGGTAGTCGTTGTGAAGGTGGGTCTCAGCGACATGCGTGATGGTCACGCCGGCGTTTCGGGCTGCCATTTCGACGCGGTCGGTATCACGCTGGGGGTCGATCACGAGCGCCACCGTGCCGTCGTGAACGAGGTAGCTGCGGTCCCCCAATTGGGTCGTTTCGACGACGACGACGTCCATGCGGAGAGTCTAACCCCGATAGAGAGCAACGCGGGGTCACTTAGCGCCCATTCCGATGCTCCGGATGGGCGCTAAGTGACCTCGCGTTGTAGGAGCTAGACCTGTGCCGCCACGCCGTCGCGGGAAATGTCCACCATGTCTTCACGCGGTACAACCTTGATGCGTTCGCGCTTGACCTCGACGCCGTGCGAGGTGCCGGCCTCGGAAGCGGCGGCGCCAAGGGCAAGCTCGTGGGCGTCCAGTGCCAGCCAGCCCTCCCAGCTGGTGAACTTCACGCCGCGGGCGTCCAGGAGCTCGACGACGGCGTCCGCCTCGGGAACTGCGGCGACCGGCAGGTTTTCGCGGTCTTCGAGGAGGTACGTGACCGTCTCCAGGGCGTCACCCTTGGTGTGGCCGATCAGGCCGACAGGGCCGCGTTTGATCCAACCCGTGGCGTACAAGCCAGGAACGTGCTCGCCGGAAGCGTCAAGCACGCGGCCGCCGTCGTTCGCGACGACCCCGCGCCGGTGGTCGAACTCTACGTCCGGCAGTGCGGAACCGAAGTAGCCGATCGCACGGTACACGGCCTGGACCGGGTAGTCCACGACCTCGCCGGTACCGCGCGCGTTGCCGGTTCCGTCCAGTTCGGTGCGCTCGAACTTGATCGCGGCAACCTTGCCGGGGGTCTCTGCGGAGTCCACGATCTCCACCGGGCTGTGCAGGAAGTGCAGGTGCAGCCGGCGGGAGGCTTTGAGCTCGGAGAGGTCCTCGGGCTGCTCGGCGATCCAGTTGGTGAGGGTGCCCACCATGGTCTTGGTCTGGTTGTTCGTCTGGATCTGGCGGTCCGACTCTTCGTCGAACTCGAAGTCCTCGGCGTAGAGGATGATGTCCACGTCCTTGGAGTGGGACAGTTCGCGGAGCTCCAGCGGGGTGAACTTCACCTGCGCGGGACCGCGACGGCCGAAGACGTGCACGTCCGTGACCGGGGAAGCCTTGAGTCCGGCGTAGACGTTGTCCGGGATTTCGGTGACCAGCAGGTCGTCGGCGTGCTTGGAGAGGACTCGGGCGACGTCGAGCGCCACGTTGCCGTTACCGAGCACGGCCACGGAGGTGGCGTCGAGCGGCCATTCGCGGGAAACGTCGGGGTGTCCGTCGTACCAGGAGACGAAGTCGGCGCCGCCGAAGGAGCCTTCCAGCTCGATGCCGGGGATGTTCAGGTCCGCGTCCTTGATGGCGCCGGTGGCGAAGATCACGGCGTCGTAGTGGGTGCGCAGGTCTTCGATGGAGATGTCCGTGCCGTAGTCGACGTTGCCGAAGAACCGGATGTCGCCGCGGTCCAGGACCTTGTGCAGGGCGTTCACGATGCCCTTGATGCGAGGGTGGTCCGGGGCAACGCCGTAGCGGATCAGGCCGTAGGGGGCCGGGTAGCGGTCGAAGAGGTCGATGCTGACCGTCAGCTCGCCGCTCTTGACGGCCTCGCTCTTGGTCAGGATGTCAGCTGCGTAGACGCCGGCCGGGCCGGAGCCGACGACGGCGACGCGCAGCGGACGTGCGGCGGTTCCTACGGTGGTGCTTGATGACACGGCTGTGTTCCTTTTCAGTGTGCTTCCCAACTAGCTCGCATTTGTTGTCGTTTTGAGGGCTCATAACGACAACAACTGCGAGCTAGTTGGGTGAGGGGCTAAGGGGTAACGACGCGGGGCTTGTTGGGGGTCAGGGTGCTGTAGTCAGCGGTCTTGAAATGTTCGGGGGCAAACGGGCTGACACGGACGACATCGCCGATCACAATCACTGCGGGATTTGCGACGCCGGTTGCCTCGGCTTGGTCTGCAATGGTTGCCAAAGTGCCGATCGTGACGCGCTGTTCGGGCATGTAGCCGTTCTCTACGATACCTACTGGCGTGTCCAAGGGCATTCCGGATTCCGCGAGGGCAGCGGCGGATTCGCGGAGTTTGGCGACGCCCATGAGCAGGATCACGGTGTGGTCAGGCCGCGCCGGGACTTCGGACAGTTCCTCGTGGCCGGTCACCACGCTGAAGCCCTTCGCAAGTCCGCGGTGCGTCACGGGAATGCCGGCTGCCGCCGGTACGGAGATCGCCGACGTGACACCGGGAACCACTTCAACCTCGACGCCGTTCTGCCGGCAGAATTCTGCTTCCTCGCCGCCGCGGCCCAGGACGTAGGGGTCGCCGCCTTTGAGTCGGACCACACGGTGGCCGGCCAGGGCTTCCTCCACCAGGATCCGGTTGATCTCCAGTTGCGGCACGGGGTGGTGGCCGGGAGTCTTCCCGACTTCGATCACGCGGACGTCCGGAGCGTGTTCCTGCAGCAAGTCGCGCGGTCCGAGGCGGTCCGCGACGACGACGTCGGCCTGGCCCAGCAGGCGGCGGCCGCGAACGGTGATGAGGCCAGAGTCACCGGGGCCGCCACCCACGAGGGCGACGCTTCCGGTCGAGGCACGACGACGGCGGAGGGGCAGGTCTCCCGTCTCAAGCGCGGTGGCAACTGCGTCGCGCAACGCCATGGCTCGGCGGGGGTCTCCCCCGGCGTTGATGGCGATCTTCACGTCGTCCACAACGGCGACGGCGGGGGTCCAGGCTGCCGAGGATTCGTGGTCCGAGGCGTTGACGCACCAGATGCGCTGCGCCTCGGCGTCGGCGGCTACCTGGGCGTCCACGGCTGCAACGCCGGTGGCCGTCTGGACGAACCACACGCCGTCGACGTCGGAGGAAAGGTAAGTGCGCGGCTCCCAGGTGAGCAGGCCGGAGGCGGCGAGTTCGCGGAGCGCGTCAGAGGCAACGGGGGCCACCACGGTCACCCGGGCGCCGGCGTCGAGCAGTCCCTTGGCGCGTCGCGCGGCCACGGGTCCGCCGCCCACCACCAGCACCGGGCGGCCAAGCAGCCGCAGGGCTGTGGGGTAGATGTCCTGTATTGCCATGAAAAAACTGTAGGGCCGGGCCGTAACATGCTTCAAAGGTCCGGAAACACCAGTTCACGCTAGGTAACCCGGCGTCACATTACGCCTAAGCGCTGGGCGCCTCCCAGCCGATCGCCGGAGCCACGTATTTGGCGATGTTACCCAGCAGCTTGATGTTGTATTCCACCCCTAGTTGGTTGGGCACGGTGACCAGCACCGTGTCCGCAGCCTGTACCGCGGCGTCCTGCGCGAGTTCCTCGGCCAAAGCATCGGGTGGGCCGACGTAGCTCTTGCCGAACCGCGACAAGGCACCGTCGAGCATGCCCACTTGGTCGCGGTTATCCACCTGCGCACGGAGCCCGAAATAGTGTTCGTCCTCGGCGTCAACCACGGGAATGATGCTGCGGCTGACCGAAACGCGCGGCTCAAAACCGTGTCCTGCGGCTGCCCAAGCCTCGCGGAACATGCTGATCTGTTCGGCCTGGAGTTGATCGAAGGGAACCCCCGTGTCCTCGGTGAGCAGGGTGGAGCTCATCAGGTTCATGCCGTGTTCCGCAGCCCAGACCGCGGTCTTGCGGGTGCCGGCGCCCCACCAGATGCGCTGCGGCAGCCCGGGCGACGTCGGCTGGATCGGCAGGAGGCCACGCCCGCCGCCCATGAAGGAAGGATCGGCTTCGGCCACTCCATGGCCTGCGATGGCGTGCCGGAATACGGCCGTGTGGCGGCGGGCCATCGCGGCGTCGTCCTCACCCTCGGCCGGGGCGTAGCCGAAGTACCGGGCGCCGTGCAGGGCCGGCTCGGGTGAACCACGACTGATGCCCAACTGGAGCCTGCCTTGGCTGATGAGGTCAGTGGCCGCGGCTTCCTCGGCCATGTACAGCGGGTTTTCGTAGCGCATGTCGGGGTTGTAACGTTGGGTGCATGAAGACTGTAGCGGCGTACGTACGCATCTCGATGGACGCCACGGGTGAACGGTGGGGCGTCGAGACTCAGCGCCGCAAGATCGCGGAGTTGTCCAGCGCCCGTGACTGGAAGATCGTGGAGTGGTACGAAGATAATGATGTTTCGGCTTCGAAGCCTCGTGGGCCCAAATCGGATTGGGCACGGATGCTTCACGACGCCGAGTCGGGACGGTTCGAACTGGTCGTCGCCGTGGACATCGACCGGCTACTACGCTCGACACGCGACATGAACACGCTGATGGACACAGGCGTCAACGTGGCCACGGTGGACGGAGAGATCGATCTCTCGACGGCGGACGGCGAGATGCGCGCAGGGTTCCTGACAATCATGGCCCGATTCGAGACTCGCAGAAAGTCCGAGCGTCAGCTGCGGTCGAATGCCCGGCGACGCGCTGAAGGGATTCCTGGCTCGGCTTGGACCGCATTCGGCTGGACGAAGGACGGCGAGATCATCCCCGAGCAGGCGGCGGCGGTCCGGGGAGCCTTCGACGCCTTCCTCGGGATGCCGTCGCTGTCCATCCGCCGCATTCGGGAAGATCTTAATGCTGCCGGGCACCGCACGGCCCGCGGCTCTGAGTTCTCCATCGACGCGGTGCGCTACCTGCTGGCGAACCCGCTCTACGCTGGCTTCATCAAGAAGTACTCGACCGGTGAGCTGTTCCCGGTCCAGGGAGAGGCGTTCCCGCCCATCGTCAGCGAGGCGATGTGGAGGTCAGCGGTGGCGAAGCTGGAGGACAATGAACGGCGGGCAGCGAGGCAAGGCAATGCCCCGAAATACCTGCTGTCGTCTGTCGGCCTGTGCGGGAAGTGCGGGGCGACGCTCGTCTCCGGGAACAACAGCCGTGGGGTCGGCACATATAAGTGCGGCGAGCACTTCCACCTATCGCGACAGCGCGATGCCGTAGATGCGATGGTCGTTGAAGCCGTGCTCACGCGGCTCTCGGCGATGGATGTTCATGATCTAATCGCACCACAGGAAGACGAGGCCATCGACCGCGAGGCGCTGCTGTCGGAGCGCAAGGCCCTCGTTGAGCGCATCGAGGAGCTGACCCCGCTGCTCGCTGACGTGCGTCAGCCGGTCAAGAACATCACTGAGGGGCTCGGGTTGGCCCAGGCGCGCATCACCGAGATCGACACTGAGCTGCTGGACAGCACGCTGTCGCCGTCCGCGGACCTCCTGGTCGGCATCGACGATCCGGTCGGCACCGCTGAGCGCCTTCAGACAGTCACGCGGAAGTGGGAGGCGTTGGACATGGACCGTCGTCGGTTGCTCGTGGACGAGCTGGTTTCGGTGACCATTGAGCCGATCCGGCCCGGGCACGTGAAATTCGACCCGGACCTCATTCGGATAGAGACGCGTCGCAACTGACTCAAGACTCGACCGGACTTTGTCGTGGTAAGTCCGGTTGTGAGAGAATCGTTGCAGACATCGCTAGAGGTCGGCGTCAGCCCGGTTCGCCACCGGGTTTCCACCTCGCTCATGGCATCTCGGGTGGCGACAGACCGAGGTACAGGGAGACCGCAACCACCGGTCGAACTGAAAGTAGTCCAACGCAACGGGGATCGGTCCGCCCTCGTTGTCGGGAGTGGAGCGGAAAGCTCCTCCCGTAAGGACTCTCGTGATGTCTGTCGTTATCGACGCTCCCCGTGCATCCGCGCCGGACCGCCTTGGTCAGGACCAAGGCTCGGTCTCCATTCAGAAGGTTGACGGCCTGGATCCCGTCATCGCCGCTGCGCGCGCCGCTGGTCGCCTGGCCGGTGAGCGACTCGCTCGCACGCCCCTGACTCCGCGCCAACGCGCCGTGGTGGCTTCCGTGATGGGGGGTGCTCGATGAGCGCCAACGCCGCCGCATTCCGCCACGTCGAAGGCTTCCGCTGGCGTCAGGGCGATCCCTCCCTTGCCGACACCGAGGCCCGTCTCTACGACCTCGGCGTACTCCGGTCCGTGCTCAATGAGGTTGTCGAGATGGCCGTCGCCGATGCCCGCGCCGACGGCGTGACCTGGGTCAAGATCGACGACGCCCTCGGCGTCACGCACCAGGCTGTCATCAAGCGCTACGGCAAGGGTGGTGGTCACCGATGAGCACGACGCCCAGCACCGGCAGCATCGCTTCCACCACTCCGCCCCCCGCTCAGGAGGGTCTGGCCTGGCACGAGCGCAGCGAACTGCCCGCTAATGTATCCGCCCGAAAGGGTCTCGTAGGATTTTTGCTTCTATTTGGTCCCTACGGGTGCGGCAAGGGCTTGTCGATTGCCGCACCATGCAACGAAATGCCTGGTATCTCAGGCTTTCTGGTTTCGGTGCCCCGCGTGAATCCGCGGGGTCCTTTAGGGGCTCATTTGGGGTTCAATAGGGGGTCATTTAGCGGCACCTTTCCTATTGACGGCACCACCGCCCAGGCTCTAGGTGGTGGTAGCCGTGGCTAGGGAGGAGAACAACCCCACCAGCATCGCCATAACGCAATTCCTCGATCCGGCGTACTGGTCGTGGGCTGTAAACGATGCGAACGGTGCCGCGCTGCTCCAGCGGGGCGCTAAGGCGATCCTCGCGTACGTCGTGCAGCGCCTCGAGGCAGACGGCCGCGAGGTGGAGGAAGCCTGCGGGATCATCCATGACAAGGACTTGCGCGAAGTGTGGAGTGACGTACAGAAGGCGCTCGTCGTCGAGCTGAAGCCTACCCATATCCACGGAGTGATCAAGTTCGTCAGTCGCGCTAAGAGTGCGCCGATACCTCGGCTCGCCGACGTCATCGGCATCGAACCGCAGTACGTCGAGAAGCCGGGCCCTGGGCGGTACGCCTACGACAACATGCTCTCGTACCTGACGCACGCGAAGTACCCCGAAAAGTACCAGTACGCCCCCACGGAGGTCGTGACGGTGCGCGGTCCCGACTACTTGGGCGTCGACGCAGAGCGGCGCGGGGCGTGGCTGAAGGGGCGCGCTCACGTGAAGAAGAAGCGCGTGGCCGAGGACTTTGAAGACATGCGCGAGCGGGTGCTCCAGGGCGAGATCACCCGCGATCAGATCATGCTCACGGATGGTCTCTTTGATATCTACTCTCGGCACACACGGGAGATCGACGACGCGCTGTCGGCCTATGGCCAGCGCCGCGCATACCGAGCGGCGGCGAAGTTGCGCGCGGGCGAGTTCTCGACGCAGGTCGTGTTCGTTTACGGCGTGGCCGGAGTTGGCAAGACCCGGTTCGCCAGCGAGTTCATCTCGGCTGCGATTACGGCTGCCGAGGCGCATGGGGAGAGGTGGCAGATCTATCGGGCGGCGACCTCGAACCCTCTGGATGATTGGCGCGGAGAAGAGGTCCTGCTGCTGGACGATCTGCGGGCCTCGGCCATGGACGCGAACGACTGGTTGCTCCTTCTCGATCCGTACAACGCATCCCCGGCGAAGGCGCGCTACAAGAACAAGGGGGAAGTTGCCCCGAGGCTGATCGTGATCACCGCGACCATCGAGCCGGTGGAGTTCTTCTTCTACGCCCGCCAAAAGGGCAGCGTTGACGAGGCTTTGGACCAATTCATCCGCCGCCTGGCGTCGGTCGTGAAGGTATTCCGCGAGGACGACATCCTGCGCTACCTCGTGCAGCACATCGGGAAGGTCGAGCCGTACGAGTGGCATAAATGCACGCTGGAGGCCGGCCAACATAACGGCGGCGTCCCGGGGAACATTTATCACCGGCAGGCGCCGTACGCAGCGCTGACCTACGGGCCGGAATCCTCTGTGGAGCATGCCGCGGATGATGCCGTCGACGCGTTGCTGGGCGGGCTCGCTGAGCACAGCCGGGATGTGCCGCTGGCACTGCTCGCAGGGGCTGCGGCATGAGCGCCTTCGACGGCCAGCACCGGCCAATCTGTCAGGGCTCCAGTGGAGCCCTGACAGATTGGTGGATCGAGGCGCCTAGCGCCGAGGATGCCCCGCGCAGCGGCCCCCGGAGGGCCCCGGAACCCTTGGAGCGCAGCGGAAAGGTGTATGGGGCTACACTTCCGGCTCTGCCGTTTCTGAAGTGCGGTGCAGAGGCTCCGTTCATGGGTGCAGGGTCCCATGAACGGAGGGGCAACGGACTCCAGAAACGGCATCCCCGCGGGAACGCCGCCGGAGGCTTCACCGGAGCTACGCGGAGGTGGTCACTTTGACCTGGACTGTCACCTACGATGCTTCCCCGGAGGCGAAGGTCAAGGCCGCCGGCTCCCACGCGGTGGGCCGCGACCGCCACCTCGGTAGGGGTCCGGATCTTGCGGCTGGCTTCGCCTTCGGGCACCGGAATCCCAACATCGATCTGGCCCGGTCGGCGATGAACGTCTCGTTCGTCAACGACGGCGGCGGCGGCTTCCGCGTACCGGTTGTTACAAAGGACCCGATGGGTAGAAACAGGCCTCCCAGCGCCGAGTTTGCCGACTACCGAGAAACCAGACTCGCGCAGGTGAGGAAGCCGCTGCGCAAAGATGCGGTCGTGATGCGCGGCGTCATGCTCCAGCTCGACCCGAGGTATTTCGACGCGCACTGTCCTGATTGGCGTGCTACCGGGCTCAGCGATGAGGCACAGCGATTCATTTACGCCCAGCTCCAATGGGCCTGCGCCGAATTCGGCCAGCGCAACATCGTCGGTGGGTCCCTCGACCTGGATGAAACCAGCCCGCACCTGCAGCTGGCGATCGTGCCGGTTACAGACGATGGCAGGCTCTCACAGAAGGACTTCTTCAAAGGGCCCTCGCATTTCAGGAAGCAACGCAAGGAGCTCTGCGACGTGCTCGAAAAGGCCGGGTACGAGCCTCAACGCACGCCGACCGCAAGGTCGACCGTGCGGACCTCCAGTGCGGATTACGCCCGCACGGCGGACAAGACAAGAGCCGCTCTCGCTGTCGCCAAGCGTGACACCGAGAAGCTCTGGAAGGAGCGCCAGCAGGTCCGTGGCGAGAAGGCCCGGCAGAGCGAGATTGCCAAGTCCATCCAATCCGACAGGGAAGATCTCGATGCGGAACTGGAAGAACTGCCTCGCCTGAGAGGCAAGGCAAAACGGGATGCGATGGCCGAGGCGAGGACAGATGCCCGCCAGGAGGTCACAGATGTCCTGCTCGCGGCTCAGGAGCGGGAACGGCGGGCGACTGCGGCCGAACAGGCTCATAGGATCGCTGTTCGGGACCTGCTGGCCCTGCGCAAGCAAATCCAGCAGCAGCTCGACGACAACCCGGCTCCACCGAGTTACGACGGCATGCGCCGCGACATCCTCGGAGCCCAGTCACACGTGTTCGTGAAGTTCCTCAAGACTACGAAGCTCAAGGACGGCACAACTCTCATGGACAGGGCCGAGGGTTACGCACGCAAGGAGTTCGCTGCGCACCAGCGCCGCGATAGCGACGCTTTGGGCCGGTACAGCGGCCCCAGCTATGAGCAGTGGAAGGTCCGGAATATGGAGATGCAGAGGAAGATCGACGCGGCGAAGTTCTCCGGCCAAGTTGCCGACATGCATCGCCAGCACGAAGGTCCCGAGAGGTGATACGCCCAGTCTCCATGGGGAGCACCAACAACAGCTGACAGCAAAAACGAATACGAAGGCAGGCGACCGGTACCTGATGCAAGCTTCATCAGGTACCGGCAGCCGCCGCACCTCACCCTGCCGTGTCAGAGAGTTGGGTAGCGTCGAAGATGTCGAAATGTTACTAGAGCAATTTATGTTGGTTTACGAGTCTGCCTTGTTAGCGCCTTGCAGGTGTGGCCAATTTCGTGAAACTCCCACCGGCATACTCGCCTCATGGCATCTCTAATTCACCCACGCACCGGCCGGCCCTCGAAGGGCAAGCGCCATACATTCACCGTGAAGCTCGATATGGATCGGGCAGTAAAGCTCGTCCAGATTCTGAAACTCGTTGACATGAACGGCATTGCGTATCTCACGCCGATCATAGAAGCGCACCTCGACGCCATCGACCTCGATCAGCTCCGCAACCCGCCACGACGGGGTCCGGCAGCCATGATGAAGAACAGCACGACATCAACCTCCGGCACGCTGTGAAACGAAAGCTCACTGAGGGAGAGAAACTCCGGCGGGCTCAAATACTTGCCCGGAAGATCAATCTGCTTTTGGACGCCATCGTTGATCAAGGGGGGCGGCCCTACGACTACCCGGCGATCGAGGCCGCCGCTGAAAAGACCGGCTACTTCATATCCCGCACCCGCTGGTCGATGCTGAAGAACGGCCAGCTTCAGGTAGTCCCTGACGCGTGCCTCTGTGCCATCGCCACAGTGCTCGGCGTGGACCCTGAGTACTTGCTGCGAGAGGACGCAAAGCTTCCCCCGCAAGTGGAAGTGATGCTTCCGCAGGTGCGGATCAAGAGGCTCTATGAGGTACGCGATTTCGCCACCAAGGCCCTGGGCAGACTCGATCCTGAAGGGCTCAGGGCAATAACGACGATCCTCGACCAGGCTGTGCAGAGGAGGATCGACGCCGCGAGATTCTCCGGGCGGGTTGCCGGCACGAGGCAGCAGGACGAAGGTCCGTCGTACGCATCTCCGAAGCTAGACGGCCGCCGCGTGGCTTTACGGGGCCGCGTCCTCCCCGCCCAGCACGCCCGTGCCACGACACAGGCGGCACGACACGGTCTTTCTTTGAGCGAGTACCTCGCCGCACTGATCGACCGAGACAGCGGCTTGCCCACCCGGCTTGATCAGGGACCGGAAGCCCCCACTCCCAGAGCATCCTCGTAAAAACGCAAGACCCGCATCGGCGGGCCTCGTTCCAAGGTTGCCTAAGTGGCGTCTACGCTGTAGCGGCCCCCATCGGCGGGGTGCGGGCGGCTAAAGGGTTTAGCGATAACGAAATTCCGGCAAAGACGAACAGCGCAGGAAGTAATCGGCGGCTGTCACGAAGTTGCCCTTAGCCCACTGCCAAGGGCTAGAGCCCGTGCGTAAAGTTGTCGCCCCTACGGGCCGATTGCAGCGCCGACACCAGTCGGCTGGCGTTGGCGGGGGAGCTTAGCAGGTAGCTTGTCTCTACCAGTGCGTCGAACTCGTCCTTTGCCATCAAGACCGCGGATCCACATTTGGACACGATCTCGATCTCGGTGCGGTCGAGGTTGACCCGGTCAATGAGACGGCCAAGCTTCCGGGGGCCTCGCTTGTTGACACTGCCATCTCTGCCTCCTGGGTGTACGAGACATCGTAGTACTCGGCCTCCGGCGGCTAGGCAGCGCGAAACGCGATTGCCTTCAGAGCCTTGGGGATTATGCCTTGAGGGCCGGTTCGGTCAGTTCATAGGTCTTGTCTTGGGGGCTGGCGCGGCTCAGGTGCTGTCGGCGACTTCTACAGTCATTTTTCGCACCGCCGCCGTGGCAAAGGGCTGGCGTGAGCTCAAGTCAGTAGCGTAGCCAGCAGGAGCAACGCGGACGGTCTGCCGCATTCGAATTGGGGGACAAAATGGAAAGCTTCACGGAGCACATGAGGGACCTCCGAGTCCTCCTGGACACAAACATTGTCCTGGCCATCGAGGGCGACGAAGGTGCAGACCACGTTAACCACAAGTCTGCATCGACGGTTTGTCGTCTTGTTCTAGACTCCGGCGGGCAGATCTCCATCGTGGAGAACCAATTTGACGACATCTCGCGGATTCACGATCGCCAGCTAAGGGACCGCCGGCGCCGCCAGCTGGAGAAATATCCGCGGTTGGGACGTGTAGAACTCACTACAGAATTCCTGAATGAAGCACGCTACGCACCGGATCTGAGAGCCCGCAGCAATGATGGCGTGGACGCCGCGCTGCTTCTTACACTGCAACGTAACGCCGCCACCTGGTTGATAACCGAGGACCGGAAGCTCCACGCGCATGCTCGTGATGCCGGACTGCAAGAACGCGTGCTGATGCTCGATGATGCCCAAGGGGTGCTGACGGCACTATCGGGGCAGTTGCCGGTTCATTATTCCGTCGATGACGTTCAGCCTCACACCATAGACCCGGTCCAGCCGTTCTTTGATTCGCTTCGATCTGATTATGGCGACTTTTCCAACTGGTGGGACAAAGTCGTTGCCCAAAGACGGACGTGTCTGGTCATAGGGGGCGGCAAGGAAGTCCGTGGCCTGGCGGTCCTGGATCGTCAAAAACCCGAAGTGTCAGGATTGACCGGGAACAGCGTGAAGATCTGTACATTCAAGATTGCTGAAGCCAACCAGGGTAAGAAACTGGGAGAGACACTGCTCGAAGCGGTCATAGCCCGGATCCGGTCGATGCGGGCCGACACGTGCTTCATCGAGGCCTCCTTGGACAAAGAGCCCTTGCTCGCGATGCTGAGGGAATTCGGCTTCTTCGATTTGGGCCCCAAACCAGGGGCGCCGGGTCAGATAGTTCTAGGCAAGGTCCTGGAGCCTGGCGTCGACCAGGAACCGCCTGCGGACCCTCTCGAATACAACAGGCGCTATGGCCCTGGAAGACGACGCGTGAACAGGGCGTTCCTCGTTCCTATCATTCCCGTATTCCACAGCATGCTTTTCCCGGCGTCCGAACCACAGCAATCCTTCTTTGATTCGACCTATGGAAATGCCATCCGTAAGGTGTACATCTGTCACTCGGGTATCAAGGCGTTGGAGCCGGGCGACACTCTGTTCTTCCTCCGGACGCACGAAAGGCGGGCTGTGCACGCTGTCGGCGTCGTTGAGGAAACACGGCGCACCAGCGTTCTGGCCGACGTGCTGACTTTCGCAGGAGCACGCACCGTCTACCGTGCCGAGGAACTCCAGAAGATGTGCGCAAAGGAAGTGCTAGCAATTAAATTCAGGCTAGACCAAGTACTGGAGGCGCCAGTGTCCCGCGAAAACCTCAAAATGCTGGGAGTCATGGAAGAGTCCCCGCAATCAATCGCACAAATCAAATCAGAAGAAGGACTTCAGTGGGCAAGAACGCTCCAGCACGGGTAGCACTGATGTCTATCCGGCCGGAATTTGCGGACGCGATACTTTCCGGTGGGAAGGTTGTTGAGTTTCGCAAGCGGCCGGTCGCGGATGATGTCAGCCATGTTCTGATTTATGCCACGATGCCTGTTGGCTCACTCGTTGGGTGGTTTACCGTCCGAGAACAGCAGACCATGTCGCCAAGGAGGCTCTGGTCCGCGTTTCGTGCCGTCGGTGGTATTTCAAAGAGCAGGTTTTTCGAGTACTTCGACCAGCGGGAGCACGGAACGGGGATCCTAGTCGACACGGCAGCCCGGTTCCCTGAGCCCGTCCCCCTGACTGAACTCGGCGCCTCCCTCCGTCCCCCGCAGAGCTTCCAGTATCTGACTGCAGCCCAAGCAGAGACCTTCTTCAAGATAGTAGGGACCCAACCAGGTGGTGAGCCGCACGCCGAGCTGTACCCGCTGGCTCGTGTTGGCTGACGCCTCCCGCGAAGCGTGAGCATCCGACGCCGATGACACGGAATAGGCTCAATTCATGACGGAAAATGAGGCGGATCTAATCTGGCATTACACCGATGGTGCAGCTTTGATGAAAATTCTTGCGAAGAACGAGTTGTGGGCCGGTTCGGCGGCATTCATGAACGACACGAATGAACTGCTGAGCGGCAGTATCCAGCTTCGAAAACACTTCGAAGATCAGCGGCGAGCACTGCCGGAGGACGTTATCAAAGGGCTCGAGGAATACATTCCTGAAGTCAGGGAAAGGTCACGGCACTCCTTTGTACTCTCCGCCTCCTCAGATGGCGACAGCCTGACCATGTGGCGCTACTACGGCCGCGATCAAGTCAGCTTTGCAATAGGGCTTGACCGAAACCAGCCCTTGGTTCCCTTGGCACGCCTGACGGATGATAACCACCCGAACCCACCGGCAGGGTACATCGACGACATTTATGACAAGGACGAGGATGGGCAGATCGCCACGAATCCTGACGGAAGCCCCGTGGTTATTTTTGATCCAGATTGGGTAATTATCGAGGGCGGTGACTGGAAACCTGTGGTCTACGATCCGGCACAACAGTCGGAGATCATCACCGAGATCTTCGAAAACCTCCGTAAGGGTGTCGAAGAGCAATTGACTGTCGGACGTAATCGTCACTGGTGGCTGTATCCCTACTACATGAATGAGTCTCTGGACCTCATCAAAAACCAAGGCTTTCGCGACGAACGGGAAGAGCGGATCATCGTATGGCCCAACCCCGACTGGAAGTTCGTCTTCCACCGTCCCGGAGCCTTCGGGCTGGTGCCCTATGTGAAGCTCACTTCGTGGGGCGGAGTCGACGAAGACCTGCATGAGGAACCCTTCGCTATTGAAGCGGGGCGCCTCCCGATACGGGAAATTCGCATAGGTCCGACTCCGTATAGTTCCGAGGCCGCCGGCAGCTTGAAGCAGCTGCTTAACTTCCACGGCTTACATGACGTCAAGGTCTCGTACAGCGAGATCCCCTTTCGCCAGTAGGAAGGGCTGGGTGAGTTCCCCAGGGGCTGCCCGGTCAACTGTTATGTCTGGACCCGGTATGGGAACGTCGACGGTTATCGGTCAGGCTTGGTGCCCGGTTGGGCGGCCCCTTGTTCGCCCAGCCTGCCAGCCGGGTACAGGCTCGTCCAAGAACTGGATCTTTCCAAGGTTGAGCTCGCAGCGATGGTGCTTTTGCCGTTGTGCGTGGATCCGCAAGGATCGACCAGGTTGCTCGGCCCAAGCCGGGTCAGAATGCAAAATAAATCAGCAACATAATGACCGTTATGTTGTGGCCTTGGAGTTAAGGGTGGCGCGGCGCACGAGCAACCCGGCTTACGGAGTTCCAGTCAGAAGGAACATGGTTGCAGTAGTCCCCCCGTCACCGCGCATTTGATCGTGCGGGTCATACGTACACGGCTTGGGTCAGCAACCGCGCGGGACGTGCCAGCGGACTTTCGCGGCACGGTGATCGACCGGCTTGCGGGCACTCGATTCGAACGATTTCCCCGAGATAATGGCCAAATGGTTACTCGACGCCGCAGCGCAAGGGCTTCCGCCCGATGGCCCTCGCCAGAATCGGTTTGGATTGACCATGCCGCCTTGGACACATCAGACGCAGAATGGCTCTCCGACGCTCGATCTCTCACGCTCTGGGCAGTCGATGTTCCCGCTGGCCTGCTAGCTTCTTTGCCACAGCTCGAATGGCTCGACATTCGGGGAGGTTCGGAAAGCTCCATTGACTACATCTCCGAGTGCACCAAGCTGTCATATCTTCAGGTGAACCAAGTTCGTGGTCTCAGCGATTTGACCGTCCTAAACAGCCTGAAATCACTTCGACTGCTCAGTCTTCATGGGCTGCCAAAAGTGCGGCAGCTGCCCTCGTTTGCGCCTCTGGTCCGTCTGCGGCGTCTCGAAGTTGGGTCGATGAAGGGACTTTCCGCCCTCGCTCCCGCTCTCGAAGCTCCAGCACTCACAGAATTGGTGCTGGTAAGGGACGTCACGCTAGCCCCCGCGGATCCTGATTCGATCAGGGACCATCCAGCGTTGCAGGCGTTCACATGGTTCGCTGAGGATGTGCCGGACAAGACCTGGGCTCCGGTGATGGAGCGCGTCGGGCTACCGCAAGCTCGGATTCTGCAGCCGGATGAATGGTTCGAGAGGAACCCATAGCCGCATGCTCTCGCAGCGTCCGCAGTTGGATCCCCCATCGGTTGGGGTTTACAGCCATGGGAAGAGCAGGCCTTTCGAGCAGCCGCGCGCCGAGATCTATGGGACCCAAGGGTGAGATATACACTTCAGGGGGCTCATCGAGTCTTTGGAGAATGATCACAAAATGTAGGCGCTGACAGGGGGCGGGCGTGGGCGGGAATTCAACAGCCACCGAATGGGGCGAGCTCGGCCCGACGCAGGCGTGGAACGCCGCGCGACGCTATGCGGCATTGGGAGGCCGGAGCCGTGCGCAGAGGGCCAGCACCGTCGTTTCCGCCACCGTCTCCCTGACGCTTGCTTCCCTCGCCGGCATGGTTGTCAGCCGTGGCTCCGTCACTGCAGCAGCAGGCACGGAGCGCGAGTACCGCGGGTTGGCCGTGTTCAGGGCTCTGCTCGCGGTAGCCATCGGCATCGCACTCGGAACCCTCGTGTCCACGACCGTTCCCGCCTCGAGCAGTTTCGGAGTGATGGTGGCCCTCGAGTTGATGATCATCGGCTCGATGGCGGCAATCATGCCGTCTCTGAGGTTCCACCGCTCGCGGGGTCTCAGGCTGAATGCGCGGAGGTGGAAAAGGAGCCATGGAGTCAGGCATCTGTGGATCAGCAGCGCCCTGGTTCACGGCCCGGAGGCCACCGTCGACGATCTCTAAGCCGCGATGGGTACCCTCGTACAGGAATTCAGCCCCGGCTGGGCGGCCATAGTGTTCACGACCACAGACGTACAGGTACAGGCCTTGCAGCGACTCGGTTTCGGCCGTGCCAGCGAGAATTCCGGGCTGATGTACCGCACGGTCGGAGTAGCCCTGCAGCCCAGCAGGTGAGTACCCGTCGCCACGTGACCATTGAAGGATCCTTTACCGGGCTGGGTGTCCATGCAACCCAGTTGTCATGTGAGGCAAGGCCTCCGGGCGGAGTTCAAGCCCGTAAAGTGCGGGGCCTGATATTGGGGGATGCCGTACCAAACCTAGCTCGCCGGCCGTGGTCGTTCGCTGCGGTGTGCGTGATGGTCGCCTCGCTAACGCTGCTGGTGTTTGGATTGTCCCAGGTGCCGGTGATCCAGCTCCTGCCCTGGTATGGGGTCGCACATCTCCTGATTGGGGCGTGCATCTTCGTCCCGCCGGGGAGGCTTCCGTCGCTGCAACAGGCGGCGGCGTTCCTGCTGCCCGGTGCCCTGCTCGTGGTCCTGGCGCTGCTGAACCTGGGGTTTTGGGTCGGCGGCTGGCTGCTTGGACTGCCGGCCTGGGGGCTGCTGCTGAGCCGTTGGACGCCGAGAAACGCGCCCCGCGTGCTGCAGGTCCTGAAGTTCTTGGGCCTGCTGGTTCTAGGCCTCCTCATCTTCACATTCAATATGGTCTTCGTGATCTTCACCTCTGGACTCTTCCTGCTGCCGATCATCCCCCTGGTCCGGCTGGCCTACCCCGAGTACCGCGCCCGTCCGTTGCAGGCCGCCGTGGAGGTTCTGCTCGGACTCGCGGTGGTCGTGCTTGCCTTCGCGGTTCCCACCCCGGAAGGATCTTGGTCGTCGTCCTGGATTGCCGCTGGAGGTGCCGCGACGGCCGGGCTCATGATCGCATTCTGGGCCCACGGGCTCCCACGCCGCTCCCGGCGCCTACAGCTCAACGACGGAGCCATCGTCTAGCCCTGCCCGTGGGGATCTCCTCGGCGCCCAGTAGAGGATCCCTCAACGCGACATCCCGTCGTTCGCTGGGACAGCCCTCAGCTCTGTTCTTGATCCGAGAGGACGCGGAGTTCTTCCGGCCTCTCTGCACGTGCCAGTGACGATGCCAGAACCTCTCGGGCTCTCAAACGATCGCTTCGTCTGGCTGTCAGGAGGAGTACGGTAGCGCCTATCAGCACCGCCGCGACGACAGCGCCAAGGACTGCTGGAATGCTGGACCAGAAACCGGCCCCCGCGTTGTCGGACGGTGCCTGTGCCTTCGGACCCGGGTTCTCGCCCTGCGGCTGGACCGCCTGAGCTGTGGACCGGGGTGGCTGGAAGGCGTGGAGTACCTGCGACGAGAAGATAGTCACGGATTTGGCAGTTGTGTTGGTGATGAGGAGGGACCCATCGGGTTCGAGGGCGAGATGCCCTGGATCCTGGCCTGCGGGCAGGCCGAGCGAAACGCTCGTTCCGCCAGGTCGGATGACGGATAGGCCGTTGGCCATGTAGAGAACGTAGACAGCTCCGTCTGAACCGACCGCGACTTCCTTCGGCCCCCCGGGCACCGCCACCCGGTAGGCGACCGCTGCGCCTCCGGGTTTGATCACGGCGACGTCGTTTGCCGTGATATTCGTGACGTACACGGTACCTTCCGGGCCGACCGCAATCCCGTGCGGGTCGCTCGTCCGCCCGGGCGTGGAGCTGACATCGATGGTGCGCGAGACCCTGCTCGCGCCGGCCGGGATCTCCGAAACCGTCCCGTCATTCTGATTGGTCACGTAGGCGGTACCGTCCTTGGCGACGGCCACTTCCCGGGGATTCCCTCCGACGACGATCTCGCGATCCGGCGCGTCAGCCCCTGGTTCGATGACCGAGACCGTACCGAGGTCGGGGTTGGGAACGAACACCGTGCCGTCCGGGGCCGCAGCGATGAGGTGGGCACCCGGGGTGAGGGCAATTGTTCGCGTGACGCCCGGAGAGCCCTTCGGGATCACGCCGAGCTGCTCCTGCCGCTTGGCGAAGTCCCATCCCTCGACGTACAAAGTGCCATCGGCTGAAAGAGCCATTCCCGCAGCTCCATAGCCGGTCGTCAGAGTACGGGACGGCTTGCTCGCTCCAGCAGGAAGAATGCTTACCCCTCCTCCGGAGGAATAGTCGCCGATATAGGCGGTGCCGTCAGCGTCCACGACGACGCACAGCGGAGTTCCCCCGACGTCCACGACGTCCCCCGATGCGATCGCAGGACCAGCCCCAATCAACAGAATGCCGCCTACAGCGGCCACCCCTAGAACCCCGGAGAACCGCATACCCCTACCCCAAATCGATCTATATTGAAGAAAACCTCAGACACGCAGCATACTGTCAGCACTCCCCGTTCGGGGATCCTTCGACGGGCACGACGAGGCATCAAGCCTCGACAGAATGCACCCGATAGCGCTCACCACACTATTTGGTGGCGGGGTTTTCGATGGCGATGTAGCGCATGACAGTTGGGACGGGCCGATCGGGTTTCCTTCCGTCAGCGGGGCCCTGCACGTAGTCTTCTTCGGTGGCGAGAATGCGCCCTGTGGCGGGGTCGATGACGAGGATATTGCTTGAGGTCCCGTAGCGTTCGTCGCGGGTCTCGACGCTGAGTGCGATGCCGTGACGGCCGAGCCGGTCGGTGACCTCGCCAAGGACCCTCAGGCCGGGAAGTTTGGCGACGGCGCCCAGCACGGCGCGTTCTTGGGCGTTGGAAAGGTCCCAGTACCCAACGAAGAACCCAATAGTCTGAAACACGCCCTGGGGGCCTTCGTTGACCATCGCCGAGGAACGGGCCTGGAATGCGCCGATGTATGCGGCCATGCCTGCGTCGTCGGTTGGGACCGGTTGTGGCAGCGCCGGGGCAGGGATCTGCCCTGGCCCGTAGCTCTCGCGCTTAGTCTGCCCTGGTTGGACGTCCATCGGCCAGCCGAGAGCCCGGAACTTGACGTCCGAGCGGGTTGGCGAGAAGGGCTGGCCCACCGTCAAGGTCCGAGTTCCAGAGCCGTCGGTCTCCCGTCGGGTCTCGACGGTGACCGGGAGGGAGACGTCCATGGCCGGGGAGTTGTCGGGATTTTGCATGATCCCGGCCTCCCAATGGTGGATCGTGAAATAGCCAGGACTGTAACCTGGCCCGTCGGGAGTGCGGAGCTTCTGGCGGGCCTCCTCAAGCACTGTGCCGGCGTCCTTCGCGATGGGTTTTGGGTCGAGCATTGCTGGTGCTGGGGCGAGGACCGGTTCCGGAATCGGTGTGCTCTGCACGTTCGGCGTGCCGGGGCCAGCTGGCCTGGTGGCAAGGACGACGCCGGCGGCAGCGGCGGCGGTGCCAGCGGCGAGGAGGAGAGTCCGGCGGCGGAAGCTTCGGGGTACCCGAGTTCCGAGGGTGGCCGTGCGTCCAAGAATGGCCGCCAGATCGTGTTCGGCGCGTTCGTCGAGCGCCCGATGCGCGTCGGCCAGTGCGGGGTTGGCGCGGCCGATGAGGTCTTCAAGAGTTTCCATGGGTGTGTCCTTTCCGCTGCAGGATGTGTTGAAGTGCTTTCCGGGCCCGGCTGAGGCGCTTCCAGGCAGTGGCTTCGGAACATCCAAGCACCGCCGAGAGACGAGCGGCACTGAGCTCTTCCCAGTATGTGAGGTAGAGAATTTCCCGGTCCTTGTCTCCCAGCTCGAGCAGTGCCTCCCGCACCAGGTCCCCTTCCGCCCGGACGGGGCCGGCTGCCAGTTCGTCTCCGACACGGCGCAACAGGGCCTGTTCCCTGTACTGGCGCCGGTACTCGTTGCCGAGGAGATTCCGGGCGATCGTGTAGAGCCAGGCGAGCTCGTGGGCTCCGCGCTGGTGCATCTTCGACCACGCGATGCGGAACGTGTCCGCCGCAACCTCGCGCGCCGTCTCCTCGTCCCGCAGGCGCCGCTGGGCGAACGCTAGGACCAACCAGTAATGGCGTCGGTAGAAGTCAGCGAACTCCGTCTCCGGAACCGATACCTCCCCGTCCACCACGGACAGTGCCGTCTTCATGGCACTCATCCGCATCACCCCTCTGCTCAGGATTACCTTCCCATGTCACTGGCTTTATTTCCGGCCGACGCCGAATCCTGACACGCCCTTGAAAAAACCCTTCAGGCGACCAGCAGAACCGACGTCGCTGCCGGCCCGTCGCTGCGAAGCTCGCGCACGCCGTCGAGAGGACATGCTCACAGATTCACAAAGCAGCGCACCCCGCATCGCCAGTCAACGTGACGGAACTCGTCGAGCCTCGAATGGGTGGTCGAGCCCCAGGTCGTGACCGTTGACGTGTAGGTTCTTACCGGTGAAGCGCCCGCCATGCATGGCCCACCGAGACGATGACGTCTGGCCATACGCGCCGCTCCAGGGGATCGCGGAATCCATGATGGGGGTGAAGCGCACGTTCTGGTCCGGTTTCCCAAACCTTCCCCCGCCGAGCTGATTCTCTCTACCGGAATGCCGCAAAGGTCATCCCCTCCGAGTTCCTCTGCGCGAATCGTCCGGTAGAGGATCCCTCACCGGGACGCCTCGAAGAGGATGAGCTCGGACCGATCGTCGTCCCCGGTCACGCCGCGAATCTCCATGAATCGGGCGACCGGCCGGAAGTTGAGAGTCTCGTGCATCCGGATGGATGCCGTGTTGTGTTCGTTCGTGAAGTAGCACGCGATCGAAGCCCGAGACCAGATCCATTCCAGTCTCGCCTGGGTGAGGGCAAAACCGACTCCTTGCCGGCGGAACCCCGGAGCGACAACCACGCCCCCGAGATAGTGGCCGGCGGGTGCGGCGCCATCGGGACCCAGGTGGAGATGCATCTTGGCCACGCCGACGACCTCGCCTTGTGTGACAGCCACCAATACGACTCGGTCGCTCCTGGGGGCTATCATCTCGCTGGTCCAACGTGTTCGTTCGCTGGCCTCACAGACCGAGATCACTTGTCCCAGGTCATCCGGGGTGGATTCACGAATCTGCACGGACACAGCGTACTGGGCGAGCCGAACCGCTCCTTCGATCCTGCCCGGAAGTCGATCCCCGTTCGATTCACTTCACGGCAAGCCGGTAATAACCCGGATGATCTGAAGCACGAGAAGCGCTGTAACGAAAGGCAGAGACCGTCTCGCCCTCTTCCTTTGTCGCTCACGCCGCTCACGACCGGGTTTACGTGGGAGGGCAAATGCCATGACAAGCAGCAGACCCAAGGCGGCGCAGGTAAAAGCCAGCACGCCGATTGCAAAGGGTCTGCTGGGCCCCGAGGCAGCGGAAATCTGCACCGTTGAGAGCAGCGCCTGGCTGAAACCCAGAGTGGGCTTCGCCAGCATGTCCATGAACTCTAGTGGCATGTGCTTCCGCCATTTCCTGGTTGCGATGATCGTGGCTCGGGCTCACTCTTGTCGCCCGGTCAAGGGTGCCATATAGATAGCTGAGGACCCCTCCTACGATGCTGGAGCCGTCGAGTCTCCGCCTGTCCAGCACGAATGGAGAGACTCAGTCATTTGTTGCTGCACGGGAGACGCGGACGCCGTTGAGATAAGCACGGATCGCCACCCGTTCCACCACATGGTCGAGCGCTCGAAAAGAGTCCCGGCCAGGTCCACTCAGGCAATATCGCTTGATACACGATCTGGCGGCGCACGGTGAAGGATGGGGTTAGGAGAGTCTGAGACGATGCTGCAATGACAATTAGTGGCGCGCACGCAACTGCATTTTTCGAGGAAGTCATCCGCGAACAGCAAGTCTGGAAAGACTCACGGGGGCGGATTCGACGGCCGAGCGGGGCACTGCACCTCCATGGTGCCGGCAGTCCGCGTGCCACCGGCCGGGCGGCTCCCGATGGTACGGTCGGTGGTTTCGCGGGGGTCATTGGTGGAGGGGTTTAGTCAGGTTGAGGCTGATGGTCTGGCCTGGGGCCAACTCCCCGGAGGGCAGGTCGGTGAAGGTGTACCAGACGCGGCCAGTGCCGGTGAGCGGGCGGTTCGCCCATTCCAGATCGGGCATTCCGAAACGGAAGGAGATCTGGCGTTCGGTGTCCCCTGGTGCGGTGGTGTAGGTCTGGGGGATCCCGTCGGCGTCGGCGGTGAAAGTGCCTTGGGCGCCGTCGATCTTCAGCTCTCCGGGTATGAGGCTCACCTTGCTCCCCGCGGGGATGGGACGGTCCACGGTCAGGGACGGGTTGTACTGCAGCAACTGCTCGGTGGTGCACCGGAATTTGTAGCCGATGCTGTCGAACGAGTCGCCGTCGACGGTAGTGTAGAAGATGGTTTGGCCGGATGAATTGTTGACGGTTCTTCCTCGACCGGATCGGCTGTCGACGGGATTCTTCTGCAGCTGGATGTGGTTCCCGGCACGGACAAAGTAGGTGTTGCCCTTCTCGTACACGTACGGGACTTTGTTCGCTTCGGCCAGCTGTTCGCCGGTGATTCCAAACCGGTAGGTGATCCCGCCAAGAGTGTCACCGGATTCAATGGTGTAACTCGTGGGGATGCCGTTTTCGTTGACGGTAGCCGTCCCCTTCGCGCCCGTGATCGGACCTGGAGCCGGGATCAGTCGAAGCTTCGTGTTGGGCGCCAACGCGCTCCCGGGCTGAAGCCCATTGAATTCAGCGAGTTTCTCCTCGGTGATGTGGAAGGTTGCAGCCACTTCCGCTGACGTGTCACCGGAGACGGTGGTGTAGTAATCCACGTTCCCAAACGAATCGGCAACCGTCTGCCCGGCCAGGGAAGACGTCCCCTGGTTGGATGGTTTCGCCATCGCGGTGGGCCCTGCAACGGTTGGAGCCGCTGTGTTGTCCGGACGCTCTACTAGGTTCGAGGCGACGAGTACGCATGCCGCGACCGCCGCGGCCGCAAGCCCTGCGGTGACGAAACGGCCCCGATGACGTTTGCCGGGCGCGCGGTGAAAGTCGTGGACGGATCCGCCGACGGCGATGTGGGTGACCTCGGAATTTACGAATGACAGAGACCGCTGGCGGCTGCGGTCCAGTTCGTCCTCGGTGATCGTGAGTGCAGGGTCGGTGGCTGACAGCAGGTCGGCGGCAGAGTGGTCCTTACTCATTCTGTTGCTCCTTCTGACACTGTCTGTTTCTGAAGTATTCGGCCTAGTTCCTTGCGGGCCCGGTGCAGGCGCATTCGCACCGCAGTCGCCGTGGTGTTGAGGAGCTGGGACACTTCGACGGCGGTCAGTCCGTCCCAGTACGTCAGCAGTAACACCTCCCGTTCCTTCGGGTCCAAATGGTCGATGCCATCCAGGACGGCGGATCCCTCCGTAGGTGTTCCATAGACGCGCTCCAACCGTAAAACGCCGATGAGTCCGGCAGACCGGGATACGGACCTGTCATGGTTTCGGAGTACGTTCTTGGCTACGCCGAAAAGGACGATTGCCGAGAGGTCATCGCCGTGTCCGGACTTCTCCCAGACAATCCTGAAGACCTCAGCGCACAGGTCCTCCGCGGTGGCGGCGCCGTCCGTCCGGCGCCGAAAATAGCGATAGATACGGTCATGGGCCGCCGCGTGAGCGGCTAAGAACCGTTTTTCCCTCTCCAGATCCACACGTTCCCCCATTGTTTGCAAGCTCATGCCCTGTTAATGTCCGGCAGCCAACAAACTGTAACGAGAATTTCGAAAAACTCTGTACCGGCGAAAACTAATTTGGCGGATCGAGAACGTTTCCGGCCCGGCGGACCAGCAGGGATCCTTTATCGTGCGGGGTCTGAGCTTGAACCTGCGAACTGCCAACTGAGGCTCGCAGGCTCCCTATGGGTGCGTTGCGGGGTGCTTGGCAAGGATCGCATTCAGGGATTGGGCCGCACGGGCCTGTTCCTCCTTGCCTGTCGGGAGAAGTTCGAAGTGGTCCTGGAACGGTGTGGCGCTTCCATGGATCTCGAAGACGAGCTTGGGCCGGGAGGCCAGAGGGGATTTGAGCTCCTCCAGCCGAATCTCTTTCACAAGATTCCAAGGGATTAGCCCGAAGGAAAACTTCCCCCGAGGCCGGACCAGCTCGATTCCTCGCCCGTCGGCGATGAGGAGGATGCGCCCGCCGCGGCCTCGGGCATGCCTCATGAGCGGGCCGGGACGAAGAAAGAAGTCCGTGAATCCGACGCCCCAGTAGGTTTCGACAATCACCGCATCGGGGCGTGCGACACGGAGGGCCGCGGCAGCTTTCCTGGCCCTACTGGCCGGAACGGTCAGCAGGAAGAACATCAGGACACCGAAAATTGCCAACGCGAGAAGCAGGTCCCACAGGGTTTCGGCGCCCCTCGAGCGGGCACCGATGAAAAAGCGGGCGGTGAACAGCACCGCCATCGCCGCCAGGAGGACGAGTCGGAGGGCGGGCGCTCTGGATTTGCTCGGACGCTCAGTCATGTGAAGACTCTACGACTTCGGCTCTAAAGCAGCCCTGGACCCGCCGAAGCAAGGACGGAATCGTCGTTTTGCAAACGAAGGCAGACGCGCCCTTATCGCCGCCCGTAAGCCGGTGGTCTAAAGGGCCTTCCTGCGTGCGATGGAGGATCCGCTACCGGGCACCGCGAGGTGTCCCGGAGAAGGTTCCGCTACGGGGCGCCCTCTCGAGTCGAAGAACATCATGCTGGACATCGAAACTACGCTTTTGAAACGCCCCGATGAGACCCGTTCTCCTCGGGGCTTCTGCCCGGAAACCAGAGCCGGGGCAAACCTAGACGCACGGCCCAGCGGAGCCTCATTTGCTCGGGCGGCCGGTCCTTGGTCGACGTAGGCCGAGCACCACCAGGATGATGCCGACGACCACGACGATCAGCCCGATGGAGAGCCACATTCGGTTACCGGTCATGAAACTTCCCGGGATCAGGTTCATTCCCTGCCCGGCGAATACTCCACCGATGATCACAGCGATCACACCGATGGTGATGAGGGCGATGCGCCCGACACTGCTGTTCACGCTGCCCAACTTCCGTCAACCAGGGGAAGAACCGGTACATAGAAAACGGTACTGGGTTTCGCTACAAATTTCGGGACTGCACCGGATTCTCTGTGTGACTCGCAGCGATAAATGGCGGTTTTTTCGCAGCGCTATTTGTCATCCTTCAGCACATAAGGGGATCCCCTATCGGACCAACCTCACGGCGAGCGTGAAGATGTAGACGGCCTGTGGGACGCCGCACCCGATCATGCTTCCGGTCTCTCTCGCGCCGAATGCTTCGCTGGGACATCGTCTTGCTCGATTGGCCAAGTCGTAGTTCATAGTATTTGGTATCGTGACGGTCAACCGAACAATGTCATTCCCAACCAAGCCGAGGTCCCTCTGGAACCGTCAAAACCATCCGTCGACCCCGCCGCACTGACATATTTCGATCGCCTGATAGCTTCGGGGAAATACGGCAGAGACTCCCTGTATTACTGGAACAGGTTTGGGAACTTCTTCTTGCTGTTCAAGGCCATTTTCGTCCTGGAAGCCCTCGCCATCGGCGCTACCGTACTATCGACCCGGCCTAAAGGATCAAGCCCGTTCTTCTACATTCCTATGAGCGTCCTGGGTCTGACACTCGTCATCTATCTCACGATCGCCGTCATTCGGCTGTCGGCACTACTTCGTTCAAGGGCTCACGATCGCCGGAACTTGAAGCAGGGGGTTGCCCTCGACATACCGTCGGTAGGTTGGAGGCCGGCCCGGAACTGGAAGCCCGGCATGCCCGCCACATCTCAATTCGAGTAAACCGCCGCCCAAATTCCACTCACATTGCCACAGATAGTCCGCCGCAGGCCTACTCGCTTAACTTCATGCGCTTCCAGACTGAAAACGTCCCAGTCAGGGATCCTCAACCGGGCGGTGAACGCGGGTGGAGCCTGAGCCCGCGTCATCGCCCTCTGATCAGACGTCCAGCAATGAATCGTCATACCAGACGTCTTCGTAGCCAGGCGCCAAGAGGAAGCGCCACCCCGGCGGCAAAGCGAGATAGGGAATGACTTCCGGGCACAAGCTATCCAGATGCTCGATGTGCAACGGAACAAAGAAGTCGTGCACGGTTCCTATCTCTTCGCCGCGCCAGATGAACCAGCCACTGGTCCCGGTAGCGGCGGGATGCCTCAGGCCATTGAGTGGGAGAACATCACGTGATCGCACGTTTTCGGCGACTCCTAGCTTCACTCCGTACGAGGGTGGTGCTGGGACAGCCCCGAACCTGGCGGTTAGCTGGATCTGGGCAGAAAGGATCAAATCATTCACACCAAGAATCTTCGCCTATAAAAGCAGGAATACCTGCCAGTTAGTCGCTCCACCCCACCGCAAAACCCATGAAGCTACAAAACCGCAGGTTGTAAGGGATTAGCCTTCGTGGAATTCTTTACGCCATGCGCCTTTTCCGTAGGAAAGAACCGTCTGCTCCCCTGCACCCTATCTCTGCCTTTTGGGAGTGGTGGGTAAGGGAGGGCCACATGCTCGATCCCCGGAACCAATCGCCTGCTATTGAACAGCTGAGTCAGAGGGTTGCAGCGATCCATCCGGACCTGACATGGCACTTCGGCGCCGGAAGCGAGTCCGAACACCGGCTCACTGTGTCGGCTAACGGAACAGCGGAGGTGCGGCCCTCGGCCCAGCGATGGCTCCGTGCTGCCCCGCCTGCAGATCCGACCTGGGAGTTCCGCTCGAGCCAAGAAGCAGACCCGAACGCTCTGGGTACCGTGTTGGAGATCGCCGGCAGTAAGCTCGATCTGTCGAAAACCGAGTTCCGCGTCGAAACCGCCGAGGAGGAGCTCAGGGTCCATATCGGGGTGTACCACCCGGTGTTCCGGGACCTTCCGGAGTCCACGAGACTGCAAGTGTCATTCCTCGTTCTTGACTGGCTTCTCGGCGAGGATGACGTCGAGCGCTGGCTGGGCCAGATTGAGGCACTTACAGCGCCTTCGGTGGACTCCACCAACGGCGACGGCATCCTCCGCGCTGTCGAGTCGATC
Source organism: Arthrobacter sp. KNU-44 (assembly GCF_051843155.1). Taxonomy (NCBI): domain Bacteria; kingdom Bacillati; phylum Actinomycetota; class Actinomycetes; order Micrococcales; family Micrococcaceae; genus Arthrobacter; species Arthrobacter sp. KNU-44. Next base: position 3,106,095 of record NZ_JBPXNG010000002.1, on the reverse strand, counting down.
GCCGAACACCACGACCCTGATAAGTGGACACTATCCCGATGGGAAGACGCCAATGGCACTCCCGCGTTCGCGAGCTTTAGAAGATCTCTGCGCTGGATCGACCACCCGACTCTTGACGTTCACCATGGTGTCCATGCTTCGTTTGCATCCCAGGACAATGGACTTCCAGCCGACGGGGCCGCGCTCGACTCACTCCGAAGCCTTGAGGATGAGCTGGAATTGCTGCTTGGTCCTCGTGGTCTGGTCATTGGCCACGAGACCGCCTCCGGACGTCGCACCTTCCACGTCTACACCGACGGCGAAGACCAGAACGTAGCAGCCGGGCTGTCCGATTGGGTTCGAGCTCGACATCTTTCCATCGAGTCTGCCCCTGACCCGGCTTGGCGCCGCGTACGCCAGTTCACAGGCTGAGATCCGCAACGGGCCTGCCGGCGAACCTCGGGGTGGCAGCCCGAGCGCGCCCGCAGAGGGATCCTCAACCGGAAGGCCGCGGCCGGTATTCGTTCGGATACAGGTCTGCGCATCGGCCAGCAACTCGGCCGGCTCACCGGCTATTTCAACGCCTTCGAATCATCGGACGCGCATATGATCAGTCGGAGTGCCGCGTCGCGGCCCGATTCGGGGGGAGTTGATCGATAGTGAATGAGATCTGCAGCGTTGGCTTGGGGTGGTGGCGTACCGGAAACGTATCGATCAGACTGCTCTGCCTTGGAGCCGTCTTGGGCACCGCCGGAGCATTGGCCTTATCTCTCAGTCATGCATGGGGCCGCCAAGTCAATGCTTATGCTCTCGTCTGGGGTCTGTTTTTCCTGGTCCTCGAGGTGATTGTGATGGCCATCCTGGGAATCATGGTTGCCGGCGCGGTCTTATCGGTCAGATTCCTAGTGACCGAGTCAGCGACCCGCAAGACACGTGCCGTTGCCACAGGAGTCGCGGCACTGATGAGCTCGAGCGCATTGGCTTTTGCACTCTTCAGCGTTTTCCCGTTCTCTGAGAATCCCTGGGCAGTCGGAGGCATCACCGGAGTTGTGGTGGGCATCACGTTTGCCACGGTCTCCTACCGGCACACGTCCCAGCGGACCGCCCCCGGGTCTTGTTGACACCTCCACGCATAGCGCCGAGTGACCGCGGTGCTCGGTAAAGGATCCTTCACCGGGCGCCATTGAAGCATGATCCCCGTTCTGGATCAGGACCGAAACCTGCGACGGCAATAGATGATCATGGCAACGCCTACCAAAACGTTGAAAGCCGGTGACAAGTAGAGCCACCAATGTCGCGGTGGATCGGAAAGGATGAAAGCAATATTCACTGCTGCACCGATAAGCAGTATGACGCCGACCCAAAACATTGCTCTCCATAGTTTCCGGTCCGCTACAGTGCCTGCTTTATCCCAGTCCATTGCAATAGTGACTCACACCGGAGTCTCTACGTGAAGCCCCACTGGGAAAGACGACCCGGCTAGAACGGGAGCGTTCGCTCAGGGATCCTTTACGGGACGCCGCACCCTAGCAGGCCATCTGTCGTTACGGCCGGGGTTTCCAAGCCGCGCCTCTAGTCAGGTTCGCTGCGTTTCTTCCGTTGGATAGATCCCGACTGCCTTCAGTCCTGTTGCAGAACCGGCGACTTCAAGCACGCCCGTGCCGGTCTTGACGTACACCACGGTGTGGTCCCGACGGCCTTGACCCAGATACCAGCGTCCCGTTGCTGGTGTCCTCAGTCCTCCCGTTAAGGGTTCGATATTCGGGAGAATCAGGGTCTCGTCTACTGGCGAACCGGTGAAGGCTGCCACAGGTTGAAAGATGAGGGTGCCGCCCTGCACCGTTGCGCATCCAGTAATCCACCCACGCTTATCAGCAGGACCCGGTGGGGTATAGCCCGAGGGCAGCGACCTGGGGCCTGGCCGAAGGCTGCATTCAACGATGCCCTTATCAACATTTTGGGCGACTCTCCGTTTCTTCAGCGGGCTGACCAGCAAACCCATCAGAAGATAGACCACGAATGTGGCCGGGGCTAGAGCCGACAGATACAGCGCAGACGTCCGCAATGCCTGCCACGGGAGTGTCACTATGACAACGATCAACAGACTCACGAAGATCCCAGCCAAGTCGTAGGTCTTCTCCATCCAGGTGCGAGGCGCCGGCTCAAGCTTTTCAACAGCCATCGGGGCTCCCGTCCCTAGAAACCACTGGGGGGCACATCTCGCCTAGCTCTTTTCAGCGGCCCAGCCCTTGGCAAATGCTTCAAAGGCCCCGATCATGCACCCAGGTTGTGTTGCCCTGACCCTAAACCGGGATACGGGACGGTGCAAGATCCTTGACCAAATCCTTGGATAACCGTGCTTGGTAACATCGGCACCGTCCAGTTAAGGGATCCTTTACCGAACGCCTAGAAGGGGGAGCCGGGGCCGGTGCGGCGACTCCGTGAGCAGGACTTCTGTTTAGAGTCCGTGTTCCAGAACATGATCGAGTGCTGCTCGTCCGGTCGGTCCCCACGCCGGTTTTCCTCCCGGAAGGCCGCGATCGCCGTTTTGTCCCATCTGCATGAGAACAGGCTCTTCAAGGCGGCCAACCCACGCGCGCGCCGGACTGTTGCCTCATCCGCGTGGGCGTACACATCGAAGAACCGGGAAGCGGCGCCCGCAGGAAGGATTACCCATGCGGCCGCGAGGTCCCATGCCGGATCACCGGCGAACAAATCACCGAAGTCGATCACGCCAGAGAGCGTCCCGTTCGAAACTACGACGTTCGCTGGATGGAGGTCACCGTGAACCCAAACCCGCGGCCCCTCCCATTCCGGAGCCGTAACGGCGTCAGCCCAGACGGCCCGGACATCATCGGCAATGTCTAACGGGACGACAGCCTCAAAGAAGTGGCCGAACACCTCCGTGCACCTTTTAGGGTGCCCGCCACGGTCGGTGCTGTCCGGCGCTTCGGCAGGCGCCTCCACATGGAGCGCTCTAAGGAATCCAGCGAGAGTTTCCGCGGAGTGGTCTGCACGGCTGATCTGGGTATAGTCCAGTGGCTCACCAGGAACCCACGTCATAACGGACCACCGCTTCGGGAAGAGCGCGGACGGCACGCCGATCCGGACAGGATTCGGGACCGGAAGCGGCAGTCGCGGGGCAAGGACAGGCAGCCATCGGCACTCCTTACGCTGGAGGTCCGGGGCACGCTCTGAACGCGGCATGCGCACAGCGAGCTCATCCCCCAGTCGCCACTGCTGGTTATCCCACCCGCCCGGTACCTCACGTATGGCCAGCCCTGCAAGGTCTGGATGCTGCTCCTGCAGCAGGCCATGAACCAGGTCCGGGGTGATCTCAATCTCGGAGTCAATCATACGAAGGCACAGTACTCGGTCCTCGCGGGGGACATGCCGCAGCCGACCTCGGTTGGGCGCTCCGCCCGTGTGCTTCGAGACGCCCGGGGACAGGTGTATCGGCCGCGAGTCATCTTCGGCTCTAGTCTTTTGCCGGCATCACCTCGTGACATGGCCACAGCACATTGCCGCTCAGCTATAACCAAAAGGGTACTGACCAAATCGAGTTCCGGTCCGGGGTAGACGCCCCCAAAATCGTCCCGTTAGCCGGTCCCGTACCGGCCACCCGGATGCCAGTGCGCACTGACTCCGGAACCATGGTGGAGAGGGGCTGGCTCATACCCGTAAGACCCGCCCGCAAAACTGCCCGGTGAAGGTGCCCTAAACGCTGCACAGTTTCCGGTTCCATTTCCTTGGAGGTGGAACCATAGCTAGACCTTCCCGCCAATCGCAATAGCGCTGCAAAGCGCTTCCCGGTCAACGAGTTCAGTAGCTACTTTCAGGCACTACTAAGGACGCGATCGAGCGCTGCCCGGCCTGCTGGTCCCCATGTGGGTTTGCCGCCTGGAAGGCCCCGGTCACCGTTCTGTCCCATCAGCATGAGGAACAGGCTTTTCAAGACAGCCAGCCCGCGGGCGCGCCGGATTGTTGCTTCGTCCGCATGCCCGTAAACGTCGAAGAACCTTGAGTCGACGCCCGCGGGAAGGACCACCCAGGCGGCCGCGAGGTCCCATGCCGGATCACCGGCACACAGGTCACCGAAGTCAATAACGCCCGAGAGCGTCCCGCCCGAAACGACAACATTTGCGGGATGAAGGTCTCCGTGCACCCACACGGGCGGACCTTTCCACTCAGGTGCCGCAACGGCATCAGCCCAGAGCGCCCTGACATCGTCGGCAACGCCGTTGGGGTCAACGGCTTGAAGAAAGTGCTCGAAGCCAGCCGTGTACCTCACAGGATGAGCGCCGCGGTCAGAACTGATCGGCGCCTCTATTGGTGCCTCCACATGGAGCGCTCTGAGGAAGTCCGCCAAAGCGTCCGCCGCGTGGTCTCCGCGGCTAATCGAGGTGCAGTCCAGTGCCTCGCCGGGAACCCACGACATGATGGTCCAGGGCTTAGGGAAGAGCGCAGACGGTTCACCGATCCGTACCGGGTTCGGAACCGGAAGCGGCAGTAGCGGGGCTAGCACGGGCAGCCACCGACACTCCTTGCGCTGAAGCTCCGGGGCACGTTCTGTACGCGGCATTCGCACAGCGAACTCGTCCCCAAGACGCCACTGCTGGTTATCCCACCCACCCGCTACTTCAAGAATGCTCAGGCCAGCGAGGTCCGGATGCTGCTCCTGCAGGAGAGTACGGACCAAGTCCGCGGTGATTTCAATCTGGGAGTCGGTCACACGAAGCGACCCTACTACTATCCCCGGAGAAAATGACGTACTACCCCTCGATCATCCAACGCGTTGGAAGGGCTTGACGAATATAGAAGCATCCAAAGCTCACGCGCGCCGCGCGGGTCGCGAATCCGATGCTAAGGCCTTCCCTCTCCTGGACGAAATGACTCCGCCCGCTTCCGAGGCCGTGACTGCAGTATGCGAACTACCCGTTCCCATTTGTGCAGGCATGGCGGATCCCACTCGTGCCCGACACATGGAGATGATCGCCGGGTAGAGCCGTCCGGGCGAAATTCGCTCCTGCATCATCTCTCCTTGCTCAGGATGTCTGCTGATTCCTGCTAAGTTTCCCTCAGGTCATTAGAAAAAGACGCTTCTAGCGGTGGTTTTCCTGAGTCGGGGGTGCCTCTATGGTTTTCGTCAAGTTGCTGAGGGCGTTCGTGGTTCGTAGAACGTGCCGTCTCTGAGCATGGCGAAGAGCGTGTCGCAGCGGCGGCGGGCGAGGGCGATGAGGGCCTGGTTGTGGCGTTTGCCTTCGGCGCGTTTCCTGTCGTAGTAGGCCCTCGACGGCGGGTCCTTCAAGGCTGCGAAGGCCGACAGGAACAGGGCTCTTTTGAGGATCTTGTTTCCTTTTCGGGATGGGTGGTCGCCACGGATGGATGTCCCGGATCTCCAGGTCACCGGAGCGAGGCCTGCGTAGGAGGCCATGTGCCCTGCGGTGGCGAAATCTTTGCCGACGATCTCGGTGAGGATGCGTGCTGCGGTCCTGACGCCGACCGCCGGGAGTGACGTCAGGACCGGGTGAAGAGGGTGGGCCTCCACGAGGGCTTCGACCTGCGTGAAGACGGTGTCCCGTGATTCGCGGATGTCGGCGAGCATCCGGGCAAGCTGGGGCAGGACGATGGTGGCCGCGTTCGTCCCGATGACTGTGACCGTTTGCTGGTCCAGGGCGGCGATGATCTCGCCGGCGAGGCGTTCGCCCATCCGGGGTGCGAGCTTCTTGAGCCTGTTACCGATCCGGCGGCGGCCGGCATGGCGGAGGGCTTCGGGGGTCGGCCAGGTTCGCAGCAGATCCAGCACGGCCGGGTGGTCCAGGCGCGGGCCAAGGACACGCTCCAGGGCCGGGTGGATCTGGGTGATCAGGCCGCGGATCCTGTTCGACGTCGCGGTGGCCTGTTTGGAAAGGTCGTCGTCGAAGCCGCAGAGCATGGTCAGTTCCGCTAGCTGTTCGTCGGCGATCTGGATGGAGCGCAGGGTGTGGGGCATGGTCCGGGCCGCTTCGGCGATGATGAACGCGTCCCGGGCGTCGGTTTTAGCCTCGCCAGGGTGTAGGTCCGCGATCCGGCGCATCGCCAGTCCGGGCAGGTATCCGACGGTGACACCGGCGGCCTGGGCAACTGCGACCGGCAACGCACCGATCGTCGCTGGCTGGTCAACCACGAGCAGGATGCTGCCGTGCTTGTTCAAAGAATCGAGGATTTCGCGCAGCCTGACCTCGTCGTTGGGCAAGGCCTTGTCGAAGAGCTTCTTACCTGCCCGGTCCAAGGCAACGGCGTGGTGTTCGCCCTTGCCGACGTCCAGGCCGATAAAGACATCGATGCTTTCGTGGTTTCCGATCACCTATACCTCCCAGTCGCAGCGGCTGATACCTGTGCTGGACTGTCCGCGGTGTCAGAGCCCGGCATCCACGTTACGCACGACGATCCCAACCTGTCCTGCCTCTATTAGCGGTCTCTCCGGCACCTACCGGACCCCGGTGACAACACCCCCCGGATCATTTACGACTGGGGGCGGCAATCATGCCGGGGCCGGCAGGCCAGCACACCCTCATCCTGCAACAGGATCGGGCTACGAGAAAGGTAACGGGGCTAGCCACCGGCATGCTGCTTCCCCGACTCAGGTTTCAACTACGGAGAAGAGTGTCATGAGTTTTACCTCGCCCGAGACTGGGGCTTCACCGGCGGAGCCACGCCAAAAATTCTGTGCAGAGTGCGGTGCTGAAGCCGGGCTGGGCAGATTCTGCTCATCCTGCGGTGCGACGTTGGCCAATGGATCAGTCGCCACATCGACGCCCGGCACGGTTCCCGGGCCGTCATCACCGGGTCACAACCCCCCCTGCTGGTGCGTCTGCCGACTCGATGTACGACAAGACGTCTAACGGAGGATTCGTGCCGGTTGCCGCCGTAGCGCGCCAGACGACCGAATACGTTGAAGTCGCCAGCCTTGGCGTGGTCAAGCTGGCGTCGATCGGGCAACGGGCTCTTGCCCGGGTGCTGGATATTGTTCTCGTGGTGATTGCGGTCGTGGCGTACATATCCATCATGGTGGCTGTGGCCACTGGCGGGTCGGGGGCATTCTACTCACTAAGCGGTCTCAGTCCGTTGGCGTCGCTCACCTTCATTGCGGTCCTCGGCTACCTGTACGAAATACTCATGGTTACCTTCTGGGGCCGTACGGTGGGCAAGATGATCGTCGGCGCGCGGATCATCCGTGCAGAGGACGGGATGAAACCAAACTTCGGCAATGCGTTCCTGCGTTGGCTGGCACCGGGTCTCGGCGCCCTCATTCCTTTCCTTGGACAACTCGGGGCTGCGCTCGTGCTCCTGTCGCCCACCTTTGATTCCAGCGGTCGGCGTCAGGGCTGGCACGACAGAATGGCCGGAACGCTGGTCGTCGAAGCACGTCAGTCAGTTGCCGCGACGCGATAGTGAAGAGGCCTGTATTGACACTATCCACCGGGCTCGACCGTCTCGACTTCTTCGAGACGCTCATCTTGCCAGGGTCGCTGGTGACTTCCTAGCATCCTTCGTTCGCTTCAAGGACGCATCGACCCATACAGATTGGGGCATCTTTCGCCGTCTCGATGCGCTGCTCCAGCCACGGGGTCATAAGCGCCGGAGATCGAGGGGTCGCCCGGGGGCTGATGACCCCGATGAAAAACCCGTCTTTCCGGGGGAGTCATCCGCTCCCTTCCGCTCGATTGCTCCGGGTCTCCGGAAAAGTGCCGGAGCAATCGAGCGGTTCTGGGCGGTGGCGGCGGATTAGTCCCGGCTGCTTCACATCGGTCCGACGTGCCGCAACTATTGGCCCGTATCCGGTAGACGACGATCCCCCTCTGGGTGCGGTAGCTCGACCACGACGATAGCGTCGGCCCATCGGCTCTCTGTTGGCCCGTGACCTTGCGGGCACGACATGAAGCTCCCTCAACTGCTCCAAGACTGGGATGAAGGCATCTCGGAGGTTCTTGATCAGTCCTGGGAGGGACCGACTCCTCCGAGCGTTCAGGATGGCGTTAAGTGCCCGCAACGTCGCGAAGATATGCGCGTTCTCGAAGCGGTCGATATCTTCGAAGGTGACTATGTCCGCGTCGACAACTTCGAAGAAAAGACCGGGCTAGTTGCGGCGAGACGTCGCCCTCCACGCTCTCCAAGGCGAGGAACAATGCTGCGATCGTCCTGCAGACCGGGCGCGCTGTGTCGCCGTGCTCGTGCTGTTCGGAAGGTCCTGCAGGTGCGGCCATTGTCTGTTCCCCGTCACGCCAAAATGTGCCTTGCTATGTGACGATAGACCATCCGTTGGCGGCCGGAAAGCGCCGCGGTTTGCTCCACGCAGTCCGTGCGGAGTTGCCTTGGCCGGCCAGCGTAGAAACGTGCTGGGCGCGGCGGCCCCATCGTCGAGCTTTGGTGCCTTGGCTGTGGTGGACCTCTCTGAAATGATGGACGCAACCTGCAGAGAGGGGCGCGCCAATGTCTGCTACTCATGAGGAAGCCCAAGAATCAAGGGAAGAAACCATCCTGCGGATACGGAGGGGAATCCGAATGGCCCAACTTCGGGTCACCTTGGACGAACTCCAGGGACGTCAGACGCCGGAAGCGGTCGTGCGGCTGTCGCAGCGTACACCGCCGAAACTGCTGTCCCCATTCGATACCTTGAGAACGCCGGATGGGAAGCTCCGGAGAGATCCGGAGGCCCGGCGTGAGATGGCTCTGTATTTGCGCCGTGGGATCCGGGCCGCGCAATTGAGGGTCGCCCTCGACGAGCAGCGAGACCGGCCGACGCCCGAAGCGGTGACGAGGCTGGCCCGGATGGAGCTTCCGACGCTGGAATAGCCTTCCGACGTGGCACGGCAGAGCATCGATCCATCCGCTTCCAACTGTTCCTTCAGTATTGAACGCCGTACTGGCTGACGTAAATTGGGTGTCATCATTCGAGTGGGTCTGGAACGAGTTGGACTCTCCCTTACGTCGCTTCTCATGTTTCAGCTCTGCCTTGCTGCGCTGCGGATCGCGCAGCGTTGGTCCAGCTATCGGCACCCTCCCCGCGATAGTCTCGGGGCATGGCGTTCAGACTGCGACTCCCGTTCGCAAAAGAGGAACCAGCGGAGCCAACCGAGCAGCTGACCCTCATCCAGGAAGAAATCGCCCGCGAGCGGCCACTGCTGCTCCAGCGCATCGCCAGCATGCACACTAGGGGATCCCTCCTGGTGACGGCTTCCGGCGTAGTGAGCGTCGTCCAAGCCAGTCAGCCGGCAACCCCATGGCAATACATCAGTGTGCTACTTGGCGCCACCTCGGCCGTCATCGGGCTGTTCTCGCTCGTGCCCAAGCGGGGCAAGGACGCCATGGCATCCAAATTCATCAATGAGCGATTGGTAGCTGACGCCTACAGCGTGCGGTACAGCATCGTGATGGACTCCGCCAAGTCGCTCGACGACGACGCCGACCACCTGAGGTTCCTCGGCAGGACCATCACGTGGGGCTACTCGTTCCTCGTCGTGGCCCTCACCGCCAGTATGATTATTTCAACGCTTCACGAGTTCAAGAAGATCTAGGAGGACTCACATGCCGAAGCCACCTCCGGACCCCCGGCCTAAGATCCAGCTGCCGTCCACGCTAACCAGCATCTCGAAGAGCGGCAGCGGCACCAAGCCCACGCCGCATCCACGGCCGCAAAAGGGCAAATAAGCCCTTGGGGGAGCCTCGGATCGATTACTCTCAACAAAAGCGAATTTAGCCTTTGATGATTAGGTACTTGCTGCCGGACTTCGCTGAATCAGCCGTCTGCGCAGAGGTAGTCGCCTTGGGCTAGGGGCCGGCCACGGTCACGTTATAAGTTACGTCTCGAATGCACTCTGCTTTCGCGTCCCAAATACTGAGAGTGAAAGACCCTGCAGTGGCTGGTATGCCCGACAAATGGCCGGGCTTCTGATTCACGGTCAGACCCGTCGGGACTGTTCCGGTCATCTTAATCAACGTGAAATCGGGTTCTTTAAGAATTTTCTTCCAACTTACCGGCTCGCCGGTGCAGGAAGGCGTGAAGGCGTCCACCAAGAGGCAATAGGCGAGACCCACCAAGCTCAGCACTATGGATACAAACTGATCCGGCATTGCCTTTGCAAACAAGAAGTAGTAGGGGACCCACATGATGAAGCCGACAGCTCGGTACCACCACCGCGCACAAGTCGTCCCTGTGCTAGCTGAAGCGAGCAGGCTTGTATAAAACAGCGCCGGAGCCAGTATCAGCACACCTTCGGCAACGGGTACCATTCCAAGCTTTATGAACACACCGGGCGCTGTGACTGCTGCAAGCCCTGCAAGGACTGCAAGCCAACGGCTGGCAGTGCGCTTCGGCTTTTGGACATCAAAATCAGCTTCATGTTCAACCATCACCGTCAAGGCTTTTCCCCAAATCTTTGCGTGTCCTCAGTCGTTCAACCACGCCCTGAGCTCATGAACAATATCAGCACAGCCAGCCCAGTAGCCATAAGACGCGGCGCGCTTGTACCGCCTCAGTTCTTAGGAAAGAGGGCAATTGCCGGGAGGGCTGAAGGTTTAATTGACACTTCAACTAAAACTTCAGCAGTCCCGACCGAATCCAGGAAATCAGGGCTCTGACAAGTGTCATAACCCCGACATGTGCTAACGCATGTCGATCACGCCCGTGCCCATTTCGATCCGGTTGGTCCGGGCCGCGATGGCCGCCAACAAGGGGAACGGCGAGGCCTGCTGGCGCGCAAAGTGGTGAACGCGGAAGAAGGCTCCGTTGATGCCGAGTTCCTCGGCCGCAACCGCAAGGTCGATCCCTTGGAGCAAGGCGTCGCCGGCCGAAGGAGTGCGCGAGCCTTGGACGGGTCCCCAATGGCCGAAGGAAAGAAAACCGATTCGTTTCATGCCCGCATCAACCACGGGGTGGGCCCGGGAATTCCTTAGCGCGTGCTCCCCGCCAGCAGGCCACGGCGCAACAGGAGGCGGCGCTCAATCGGGGCGAAGACCACGAGTTCGATCAGGATGCCCACAAACAGGATCGCGAGGATCGCGGACATGACCGTGGCCATGTCGGACAAGGTGCGGCCCTGGTCCAGGAGCGAACCGAGCCCGAAGCCGATGGTGCCGCCCACTGCGATGATTTCGGCGGCCATGAGCGAACGCCAAGAGAACGCCCAGCCCTGCTTGAGGCCGCCCAGGTATCCGGGGAGGGCCGCCGGCAGGACGATCTGCAAGGCCATCTGCAGTCGCGAGGCCCCGAGGACCTTGCCGACGCTCCGGTATTGCGGCGGAATCTGGTCCACGCCGGAAATCAGCCCGTTGATGATGGACGGGATGGCACCCATGAGGACGACGAAGTAAACAGTGCCGTCCGAGAGCCCGAACCAGATGATCGCCGCGGGAACCCAGGCAACCGACGGCAGCACCTGGAGCCCGGAGATGAGCGGGCCGAAGGCACGGCGCAACGGCTGCACCTGTGCCAGGAGCAGGCCAACCGGAGTAGCCACGGCAACGCTGATGAGGAAGCCGATGACGCCGCGCTGAAGTGAGGTCCAGATGGCTTCCTGGGCTTTGCCTTCGGCCCAGAGGGCACCGAACTGTCCTAGGACATCAAGCGGCCCGGGAACCTGGTCGCGGCGCTTGAAACCGAGGGAGACGTAGAACTGCCATGCCAGGATGAGGACCAGGAGCGCCGCAATAGGGAGGATGACCCGGGTCCAGTCGATGTGCGCCTTGCGGTGGGCGTCCGACTGCAGCTTGTCCAGGCCGGCCTCGAGATCCCGGAGTTCGTCCGGGTTTCCCTTTAGGGACGGCGAGGTGATGTGGCGGGACTGCGGAGCTTGCTCTGCAGTTTCCCCTTCGGCAAGCCGGGTCTCTTGTTCAATTGGCATGGCGGCGGATCTCCTCGCGCAGGCGGCGGGTAATGGTTCCGGTCAGCTCCCCGGCACGGCCGGCGTCGGTCCGGTGTTCCTCGGTGACGTTCCACTCGGCCACGACCCGTCCCGGACGGGAGGACAGCAGGAGGACCCGCTGGCCGAGCCTGACGGCTTCGCGCACGTTGTGCGTCACGAACACGATGGTGCGGCCCGTTTCTTTCCAGATCCTCTCTAGCTCGTCGTGCAGAAGGTCACGGGTGATGGCGTCGAGGGCAGCGAACGGTTCGTCCATGAGCAACAGCTGCCGGTCCTGGGCCAAAGCGCGGGCCAGGGCGACGCGTTGCCGCATGCCGCCGGAGAGCTCGTGGGGGCGCTTGTCCCCCGCGCCACCCAAATGGACGAGGTCCAACAGCTCGCCCGCACGGGCAGCACGCGACGCTTTGCTCAGGCTGCCGGACTTGTCGGCGAGTTTCAGCGCGAGTTCGATGTTGCCACGGGCAGTGAGCCACGGGAACAGCGCTGAATCCTGGAACATGAAGGCGGCACCGTCGCTGGGCACCTCCAGGGCGCCCGACGTCGGCTGGTCCAGCCCCGCGAGGATGTTCAGCAGGGTGGATTTGCCGCAGCCGGACGCACCGAGCAGGGCGACGAACTCGCCTTGCTCGATGGTGGCGTTGACGTCGTCCAGCACCGGGGCGCCGTCGCCGAAGCGTTTACCCAGGTGTTCCAGTACGACTGGCATGGTCCCGTCCTTCGTTCGTTGCTTCGTTGTTGAATTCCCAACTGACTGGCAGTTGTTGTCGTTATGAGCCTTCAAAACGACAACAACTGCGAGTCAGTTGGGCCTTGGCGGTTCAGTCTTGGCCCAGTCCTGCGGCCGAGGTCTTCTGCCCGGTCACGCTGTTGAGGGCGCGGAGGTCGAAGATGCCGTTGATGTCGGCGGGTTTGGTGATGCCGGCGTCGACCCCGTCCTGGAGCAGCTTCTTGTAGGTTCCAGCGAGCGGGTCCACGGTGAAAGTGATGTTCTTCAGGGAGCGGTCGATGACGTCGGCCGGGAGCGTGCTGCCCGCGGTCGCCTTCAGGGCGGCGTTGATGGCCGTGGCCTTGTCGGCGGCCGAAGCGGTGTTGAGCCAGTTGACCGAGGCTTCGTGGCCTTGGATCAGGGCGGTCACGGTCTGCGGGTGTTCAGCGGCGAACTTCTTGCTCACGATCAGGATCGTGGTGGGGAACGCGCCTTTATCCCAGAGGTCCTTCTCGTCCACCAGGACCTTGCCTCCGGCCTGGACCACCAGACGTGAGGCCCAAGGCTCGGGCAGCCACGCGCCGTCGAGCTTTCCGTCCTGGAAGAGCTTGAGGGTCTGGGCGTTGTCGGTCGGGTTGATGGCGACGTCGCCCCCGCCGTTCGGGTTGGTCTTCAGGCCCTGCTTGCCCAGCCAGGCGCGCAGCGCCACGTCCTGGGTGCCGCCCAGCTGCGGGGAGGCGAGGGTCTTGCCCTTGAGGTCCGCGGCGGAGTTGATGCCGGGCCTGACCACCAGCTGGGCTCCGCCGGAAGCCGCGCCGGCGATGATGCTGATGGATGCGCCCTTGCTCTGGACGAAGGAGTTGATGGCCGGGTTGGGGCCAAGGTATGCGGCGTCGATCGCTCCGGCGTTCAGGGCCTCGACCGCGGCCGGCCCGGCGTTGAAGATCTGGGTGGTGAGCTTGGTGCTGCCCAGCTTGCTGGCGATGATGCCCTTGCTGACGCCCACCAGCGCGGGGGCGTGGGTGACGTTGCCGAAGTAGCCGAGCCGGAGTTCGGCGGCGGGCGTCGTTGCCGCGGCCGGCTGGGTTTCGTTGTTCTTGGCCACAACCGATGCGACGGCGGCGCCGGCACCGATCAGCAGGACGAGTCCGACGGCGATGCCGATCTCGAGCGCGCGGCGGCGCTTGGACTTGTTGCTCTCGCCGGCGACGATGCGCGTGGTTCCCGGGTTCGAGGCGGGCGGCGTGGGTTCTGGGGTGTTTGACATGTTGATCCTTGGAGTGCGTGAAGGGGCTGGGCGTTTGTCAGGCCCTGCGACATCGCCCCGGGAGGGCAGGCAAGGACCAATCCGAAGAGGTCATGGATTCACCATAGGGACTGTCATATTTGCCGTTCAATGACCCGGAAACCCGGGGTCACGCACGTTCATGCGGCGTCATAATTCGGCCGGCCCCAACGCAAAAAACCGCAGCTTGTTTCCCGTCCCGGACCTTGAAGTCGGGGTTTGGGAAACAAGCTGCGGTTCCAGTCACCGAGAACGTCAGATGACGTAACGTTCGTCCTCGTGGTCGCCCGGGTGGTCCTTCACCAGGCCGGCGGCCAGGGTGTTGCCGTCCACGGGGTCGATCACCAGGAACGCGCCCGTGCGGCGGTGGTGCAGATAGTTCTCCAAGGGCAAGGGCGCGGCCAGTCGAAGCTGGGCGTTGCCGATGTCGTTCAGCTCAAGGCTCGAGGCGGCCTCAACGTTGAACGTGGCCAAGTCGAGCTTGCCCGTTACATTGCGGACGAGTGCCTGGACGGTCCGGGTCCCGTGCTTCACGAGCACCTTGGCACCTTCGCGCAGCGGCTTGGGCGAAAGCCAGCACAGCGCCGCGTACAGGTCGGCCGAGCTCTCGCGCACCGTCCCTGCTGCGGCAATGGTGTCTCCGCGGGCGATGTCGATTTCATCGGCCAGGCGGATCGCCACCGACTGCGGAGCAGTAGCCTCAGCCAGCTCGCTGCCGGCGAAGTCGATCCCCGTCACGGTGGTGATGCGGGGCTCGTGGCCCGGGCTCAGGACGGTTACCTTGTCGCCAAGCTTCACGGTTCCTTCCGTGATCTGGCCGGCGTAGGCGCGGTAGTCGCGGTACGCTCCGACGTCGAGCCCTGCGGCGACGGCGTCGGGAGCCAGCGCGCCCTGCGGGCGGATGACCAGCTGGACCGGGAAGCGGAAGCTCTCCAGGTGGCTTTCAAGCTCGTCGGCGGCCGGAAGGGTTTCCAGGACCTCGAGCAGGGCCGGGCCGCTGTACCAAGGTGTGCGGTCCGAGCGGTCCACGACGTTGTCGCCGTCGAGCGCCGACACTGGGATGACTGCGACGTCGGCAATGCCGTCGCTGCCCAAGCCAAGCTCGCGGGCAACCTTCTGCACGTCCGTCTCGATCTCGCGGAAGACGGACTCGCTGAAGTCCACGAGGTCGATCTTGTTCACAGCGACGATCACGTGCGCCACGCGAAGCAACTGCAGCACTGACAGGTGGCGGCGGGTCTGCTCGAGGACTCCCTTACGGGCGTCAATGAGTACGACGACGGCGTCCGCAGTGGACGCGCCCGTCACCGTGTTCTTGGTGTACTGCACGTGGCCGGGGCAGTCCGCGAGGATGAAGCTGCGGCGGTCGGTGGCGAAGTAGCGGTAGGCGACATCGATCGTGATGCCCTGTTCCCGCTCGGCACGAAGACCGTCGGTCAGGAGGGCGAGGTCGATCGCTTGGCTGCCTGTTGCGCCGGCTCCGCCAAAGCCACGGTCCGCTGAGGTGCGGGCGACGGCGTCGAGCTGGTCGGCAAGGATCGCCTTGGAATCGTGCAGCAGGCGGCCCACCAGGGTGGACTTGCCGTCGTCGACAGATCCAGCCGTGGCGAAGCGGAACAGCGTCCCCACCGGCACCCTAACCTCGCTGCGCTCGGCCAGGGAACCCTGCCGGTGTGGGCCCGCGTTGGACTCGGTGATTGAGCTTGTGGAAATCGTGCTCATTAGAAGTAGCCGTCCTTCTTGCGGTCTTCCATGGCTGCCTCGGAGATGCGGTCATCTGCACGGGTGGCGCCACGTTCGGTGAGTGTGGATGCGGCAACTTCGACGACGACGTCGGCAACCGTGCGGGCGTCGGAAAGGACGGCGCCGGTGCAGGACATGTCGCCCACAGTGCGGTAGCGGACGAGCTTCGTGATGACTTCCTCGTGCGGTTTCGGCATGGAAACCTCGCCGACCGCGCGCCACATGCCGTCGCGTTCGTAAACCTCGCGCTCGTGGGCGTAGTACAGGCCGGGCAGCTCAATGCCTTCGCGTTCGATGTAACGCCACACGTCCAGCTCGGTCCAGTTGCTGATGGGGAACGCGCGGACGTGCTGGCCCACTGTGTGGCGGCCGTTGTACAGGTTCCACAATTCGGGGCGCTGGTTGCGGGGATCCCACTGGCCGAATTCGTCGCGCAGGCTTAGGATGCGTTCTTTGGCACGGGCCTTGTCCTCGTCGCGGCGGCCGCCCCCGAAAACGGCGTCGAACTTGTTGCGCTGGATGGCATCCAGCAGCGGCACGGTCTGCAGCGGGTTGCGGGTACCGTCGGCACGCTCGGCAAGTTCGCCACGGTCGATGAACTCCTGGACGGAGCCAACCACGAGCTTGAGGCCCAGACGCTCCACCGTGCGGTCACGGAAATCGATGACCTCGGGGAAGTTGTGGCCGGTGTCCACGTGCAGCACCGGGAACGGCACCTTGCCCGGCCAGAACGCCTTCGTGGCCAGGTGCAGCATCACCACGGAGTCCTTGCCGCCGGAGAACAGCAGCGCAGGCTTCTCGAACTCGGCAACAACCTCGCGGATGATGTGGATTGCCTCGGACTCCAACGTATCCAGGCTGGACAAGCGTGCGCGGGGTTCGAAGCTAGTCGGCGTCTCAGCAGCGTCGGTTTCCAGCACAGACAACTCCAGGTCCTCGTTGGTTGTGTAGATGCTCATACGTGTAGTCCGCATTCTGTCTTGTCGGTTCCTGCCCAGCGGCCGGAGCGGGGGTCCGCTCCCGGGGCCACTTTGCGGGTGCAGGGCTGGCATCCGATGGACGGGTAGCCCTGGCTCAGGAGGGGGTTGACGGGAAGGATGTTGTCTTCGGAGTACTGGACCAGCTGGTCAAAGCTCCAGTCGGCCATCGGGTTGACCTTGACCAGGCCATTGGTCTCGTCCCACGTGATCAGCGGGGTGTTGGTCCGGGTGGGGGCCTCGTCGCGGCGGACTCCGGTGAACCAGACTTCGTAGCCGGCGAGGGTCCGGCGCAGCGGCTGGACCTTTCGGAGCGCGCAGCACTGGGCGGCGTCGCGGGCAAACAGATCCTTGCCGAGAAGCCGGTCCTGCTGCTCCACAGTGTTTTCCGGGAGCACGTCCACGATGTTCACGCGCAGGTTCGCGGCGACCTCGTCCCGCGTGGCGTGGGTTTCCGGGAAGTGGTAGCCGGTCTCCAGGAAGAGGACGTCGACGCCGGGAAACTGGTCCGCGACGAGGGCCGGCAGCACGGCGTCGGCCATGGAGCAGGCGACGGCGACGGCGGGCAGTTCGAAGTTGCGGGCCACCCAGGCGATGACGTCGCGGGCGGGCGCGTTCCAGCCGAGCTCTGCGGCACCGGCTTCGGCGAGCGCTTTGAGTTCGTCGTGGGAGCGGAGCTCGGTTGTGGCGGTCACTGGAGATCTCCTTCATCTGCGGAGTGTGCCCATTCGGCGAAGGTCTGGCCTTCGGCGCGGTCGGCCACGAACTTCCGGACTACCCGCTCTACGTAATCGGGCAGGTCCTCGACGTAAACCTTGAGGCCGCGCACGGTGCGTCCGAGGCCTGCTTCTTCGCGGTCGGACGAAGCCAGCCCGCCGCCCAAGTGGACCTGGAAACCCGGGGTGGGGTCGCCGTCGGGCGTTGGCAGCATCATGCCCTTGAGCCCGATGTCCGCAGTCTGGATGCGGGCGCAGGAGTTGGGGCAGCCGTTGATGTGCAGGGACAGTGCCTGCGGCAACTGACCGCTGTCCGCGAGGTCGGCCATGCGGCGTTCCAGTTCAGCGACGGCGGTGGCTGCCGTGACCTTGGTTTCCACGATGGCGAGTTTGCAGAATTCGATGCCGGTGCAGGCGATGGTGCCGCGGCGGAACACGGACGGGCGGGCGGAGAGGCCCAGGGTGTCCAGATCGGCGACGAGCGGTTCCACTTGCTCTTTGGCGACGTCGAGCACAACAATCTTCTGGTGCGGAGTGGTGCGCAGGCGGAACGAGCCACGTGCCTCGAGGGTGTCCGCGAGCTTCACGAGCTGGCTGCCCGAGAGGCGACCAGCCAAGGGCGTGGCACCGATGAAGAACTTGCCGTCCTTCTGCTCGTGGATGCCGACGTGATCGCCCGGAGTTGAAGGCTTGGGCGCTGCGGGGCCGTCGGCAAGCTTGAAACCGAGGTATTCGTCCTCGAGGATCTGGCGGAACTTCTCGGGACCCCAGTCCGCAAGGAGGAACTTCAGGCGTGCCTTGGTCCGCATGCGGCGGTATCCGTAGTCGCGGAAGATGCTGGTGACGCCGAGCCATACTTCGGCGGCTTCCTCGGGCTTCACGAACGCACCGAGCCGCTTGGCGAGCATCGGGTTGGTGGAAAGCGCGCCGCCCACCCAGAGGTCATAGCCGACGCCGAGTTCGGGGTGGACCATGCCGACCAGGCCGAAGTCGTTGATCTCGTGGACAACGTCCTGCGAGGGGTGGCCGGTGATGGCGGTCTTGTATTTGCGCGGCAGGTTGGCGAGCTCGGGGTCGCCGATGAAGCGCTCTGCGAGTTCGTGGATCAGCGGCGTGGGGTCGATGATCTCGTCCTTGGCGATGCCGGCGACCGGGGAGCCAAGGATGACACGCGGGACGTCGCCGCAAGCCTCGGTGGTGGACAGGCCCACGGATTCGAGGCGGCGCCAGATTTCCGGCACGTCCTCCACGCGGATCCAGTGCAGCTGGATGTTCTGGCGGTCGGTCAGGTCGGCGCTGCCGCGGGCGAAGTCTACGGAGATCTGGCCGATGACGCGCAGCTGCTCGGTGGTGAGCGCACCGCCGTCGATCCTCACGCGGAGCATGAAGTACTTGTCCTCAAGCTCGTGCGGCTCAAGGGTGGCGGTCTTGCCGCCGTCGATGCCGGGCTTGCGCTGGGTGTACAGGCCCCACCAGCGGAAGCGACCGTGCAGGTCCGTGCCGTCGATCGAGTCGAAGCCGTGCTTGGAGTAGACAGACTCGATACGCTCGCGGACGTTGAGCCCGTTGTCTTCCTGCTTCCAGGTTTCGTTGGCGTTGAGCGGCGCGGTGCCGTCGACTTTCCACTGGCCGTGGGGTTTCGCGGCAGGACGGGCGGTGCGGGCCGGGCGCTTGGAGGCAGCCTCGTCCGCAGACGCTCCGGCTAGAGCTGTATCAGTCATGCATCGACTGTAGGGCTGGCCAGATTTCTCCAACAACGACGCAGAAACGAAGAGTCACCTCGGGAAATATTTCGTCACGAACCGCCGTCGGGCCTTGTTCACCTGGCCGCGCTGTGCATTCGAAAATCCCGCTTAAGCGCTCGCGGCAACCACTGCGTCGTAGCGTTCCAGGGCGATCTTCGCGAGCACCGGAGAAGGCAGCAGCGGTGCCGTCACGACGTCGGCCCCGGCCTTGGACAGCTGGTCGTGGAAGTAGCCCGTGGCCAGCAGATACGAGGACACCACCACCCGGCCACCGTCTTCGGTGACTTCGGCGCGCAAGGCCGCGACGCCGTCGGGCACGTTCGGTTCGGCACTGGCGCCATAGGCGACGCGCACCTTGTTGGGAAGCATCTCGGCGAGCTGGCGCGCCTGCTCTTCCGAATCGACGGAACCGTCCGGTAGCGATGAGCCCGCGGCGGCGAGCAGGACGCCGTCGTCGTCGCCCAGGCCCGAGTCGCGCAACCGTGCGGCAAGCAACTCTGCGAGCCGCGGATCCGGCCCCAGCGGCGGCGCCGCGGACACCTCCGGGCGGGACTTGATCGCCTTGGGGATGTCCACCTTGACGTGGTAGCCGGTACTGAGCAGCAAAGGAACGACGACGGCGGGCGTGCCTTCCGGGAGTGCGGCCACCACGCCGCCCAACTCGGGCTCCTGGACGTCCACGTAGGCCTCGACAACGGTCAGGCCGGGCCGGAGCGCCTCAATCTCGGCCATGACCTGGCGGATAGCGGCTTGCCCTTCGACGTTCCGGGTTCCGTGGGCGCACGCGATCAAGACGGGGCTGTTCATGCGTGCAAGCGTAACGTTGGGCGAGCATGATCGCCCGTCTGTGAACGAAGAATGGAGCTGCATTTGTTCACTTTTGACCTTGCGCTGGTATGGCTGGATCTGGCCGGCGTCTTCTTTTTCGCCGTGTCCGGATCCTTACTCGCGGCCAAGAAACAGTTCGACATCATCGGCTCGCTGCTATTGGCTTCGCTGGTTTCCCTGGGCGGCGGTGTCATCCGCGACATCGTCATCAACACCGGCCCACCCGCCGCGTTCACCAATCCGGTCTATCTCGTGCCGCCCCTGTTGGCCGCAGTGTTGGTGTACTTCCTGTTTTCGAGCATCCAGCGCTTCACGTCCCTCTTGACCCTGTTCGACGCCGGCGGGCTGGCTTTGTTCTGCATCACCGGGACACTCAAAGCACTGGCCGCCGGGATGAATCCGGTGGCTGCAATCCTCCTGGGCGTCACCACTGCCGTGGGCGGCGGCTTGCTTCGCGACATCACGGCCAACGAAATTCCCACCCTCTTCAATGCCCGGGACCTGTACGCCCTGCCGGCCTTCACGGGAGCCGCCCTGACCGCACTCCTCTGGAACATCGGAGCCTTCAACGGTGTGACGGCCGGGGTCATTGCCGCCTGGGTTTTCGCCTTCCGGGTGGTGGCTTGGCGTTGGGGTTGGCGGGTGCCTTTGGCGGTCCGGGGATGGCACCGCGCCGGGGTCTCCCCGGGCGCCGAATCACGTGGCCGCGATTAGCTAGGATGGGAGCATGACTGACATGTTCCTCGAGAAGTTCCGCGCGCTTGTACCGAAGTATCTCGAGGACGAATGGCAGGAAGAAGATGGGCTGTCCGCCGCTGAGCTGGACGAGGCCCTGTCCGCCCACACGTTCACCATTCCCATGGTGCTGCGCGAGTTCTACCTCGCCCTCGGTGGCTGCGAGGACCTCATGGAGGCCTACCACTACTTCTGGGACCCCGAAGAGCTCGAAGTGGACGACGAAGGCTTCCTCATGTTCCTCGAGGACGAAGAAGAGCAGTTCACCTGGGGCTTCCGGGTAGGCGACCTCGGCGTCCCCGATCCGATCGTGTGGCGCCGCAACAACGCCCGCGGCCAGTGGAAATCCGAAGAAGGCACCTTCTCCGAGTTCGTGTTCGACATGTTCGACTGGGCTTTCAGCGACGAAGAAGACTGAGGGTTTTTGGGGGGAGCCGGAGCTTTCTCCAAGAAGTCCACAATGCCGATTCCGGGCAATTCGACCTGCGTCTCGGTGTGGATTCCTGCCTGCCGGAAAAGTATCCGCGCCACGACCTCGATCGGAGAGTCTGCCGAATCGTCGACAAGTGGGAGCACCTTTCGGGCCGCCCCGTTCCGCTTGCCCGGTACCCTCTCCCGGAGGTAATCAAGGTTGGTCCGGGGCTCATGCAAAACCCAGATGCCATGGTGCCGGGCCCCGGATGCGCAGGCGAGCAGGCCGTTTGCGCTGAGGGCTGCGACGATGTCCTCCCGGGCGACGGGCAAGGCCAGCACGCCCCAGCGTCGCCGCACGATCTCGCCTCCAGCAACCGCTGTTCGGATGGCACGGTCGGAGAAGCCAGCAAAGGTGGGGAGATTACGACGCCAAATTCCCAACAAACTCCAGAAAACCCTTTGACCGGGAAAGTTGCACCCATGACAAAGTTGTCATAAGCTGTAACCGGATTCACTAAATGCCTCCGGTGGGTCTGATGCGAACGGAGATTATGGTCCCGGTTCGTTGCAGCGCGTGACTCGTAGCGTTGCAAGGAACCGGGGCCATTGCATTTAAGCCCGGCCCCACCCAACTAGCTCGCAATTGTTGTCGTTATGAGCGCTCAAAACGACAACAACTGCGAGCTAGTTGGGTCTACGGGGCAACCAAACTAGCTGGCGCGCTCCACAACGGCGTGGGCGAAGTTCGTGAGCGACTCCTTGACCACGCCTTCGGGCAACGGCTTCAAGGCTTCGATGGCTTCAGCGGACCACTGACGGGCAATCACCCAGGATTCGGCAGTGACGGGGTGCTCGCGCAGCCCGGCGACGGCGAGGGCCAGGGCTTCATCCGAGGTCAAATCGCCATCGACCAGCTTCAAGAGTTCGACGGCGGAGTGGTCGCCGTTGTCTGCAGCCTTGCGGAGCAGGAGTACCGGCAGAGTGGGAACGCCTTCGCGGAGGTCTGTCCCCGGGGACTTGCCGGACTTGACCTTGACGCCCGTGACGTCGATGACGTCGTCGGCCAGTTGGAAGGCCACGCCAACCTTCTCGCCGTACTCCACCAGCACGTCTTCGAAGGCTTCGTCAGCACCGGCGAAGATGGCACCGAGCTGGCCCGAGGCCGCAACCAAGGAGCCGGTCTTGTCGGCGATGACGGAGAGGTAGTGCTCCACGGCGTCCTCGCCTTCACGCGGGCCCACGGTTTCGTGCAGCTGCCCGAGGCACAAACGTTCGAAGGTGCGGGCCTGGATTCCCAAGGCACGCGACCCGAGTTCGGACACCAGGATCGAGGCGCGGGCAAAGATCAGGTCGCCCGTGAGGATGGCCACCGAGTTGCCCCAGACTTCGTGGGCCGTGGGGGCTCCGCGGCGGTAGGGCGCCGAGTCCATCACGTCGTCGTGATAGAGGGTGGCCAGGTGGGTCAGTTCAACAACGACGGCGGCCTGGACCACTTCCGGACGGGACGCGTCGCCGAGGTGGGCGCACAGGAGGGTCAACAACGGGCGGATGCGCTTGCCGCCGGCTTCCACCAAGTGACGCGACGTTGCGTCAGCCAAGGGATCCGAGTTGGCAATTGCTTCGCGGAGCTTCTTTTCCACGCGGGCAAGGTTCGTAGTGATGGCAGGACCCAACTCCACGTCCTTGGCGATAGCCGCAAAACCGGCAGGAAGCTGCAGGCCAGTGGCGATCGCCGTAGTGGTGGGAGCGGGTTCGACAGCGTCCGGCAAGCCGTGCCCGGCATGCGTCCAACTGTGTTCGGCAGAGTGAGTCACGGGTTAACCCTAACTTTTCGCGGAGGAAAGCGTTGATTCGGTGCCGACGCGGGTGGAAGCGGCGGTGGATGTGGTGTTGGACGTGGCCGGAACCAGCATCTCGAGGACGCGGATGGCGCGGTCCTCGAAACCCTTGGCGGACGCATCGGTGAGGTTGGCGAGCATCCGCACCACGAAGCGCATCAGCACCGGAATGGGCATGCCCGTCCGTAGCGCGAGTTTCATGACGGCGGGCTTACCGATGAGGGCGGCAAAGACCCTGCCCAGGGTGAAGTGTGAACCCCATTGGTCCCGCACGTAGTCCGCGTACCGCGAAAGGTGCGCGTCGGCGGCTCTGGAAGCCTCCGTCCCGGATCCCCATCCCGCTGAACGCGAACGCGAGCTGGCGTCGATAATGAACTCGGCGGCAAAGCGGGCGGACTCCATGGCGTAGGAAATGCCCTCGCCGTTGAACGGGGAAACCATGCCGCCGGCGTCGCCCAGGAGCATGAGCCCCGGCGAGTAGTGCGGGGTACGGTTGAAGCCCATGGGCAGGGCGGCCCCGCGGATCTCGCCAACTTGGTTTTCGGGTGTGAAGCCCCACTCGGACGGCATGCCGGCGGTCCATTCGCGCAGGACCTGTTTGTAGTCGAGCTTGCCGAATTCCTTGGAGGAGTTCAGGATCCCGAGGCCAACGTTGGACGTGCCGTCGCCGACGCCGAAAACCCAACCGTAGCCGGGCAGCGGCTTGCCGGACTTGCCAGGGAGCTCGAGCCAGCCTTCCATCCAATCGTCGTCGTGGCGCGGCGAGGTGAAGTAGGTGCGGACGGCGACGCCGAGCGGGCGGTCGTCGCGCTTGTGCATGCCAAGCGAAACGGCGGTGCGGGTGGAGTTGCCGTCTGCGGCGAGCACGACGTCGGCATGGAAGTCGCGCGTTTCGCCCGTCTTGCGTCCGGAGTCGTCGAGCAGGGCGGCGCGGGCGCCGATCACCCGCCCGGCGTCGTCACGGAGCGCTTCGGTGACGCTGTGGCGTTCAAGCACGACGGCGCCCGCCGACTGGGCGTGCCTGGCCAGCTCCTCGTCGAACCCGAGGCGCGTACGGATGAGTCCGTACGTGGGAAAATCGGCGACCTCGGGCCACGGCAATTCAATGGTGCGGCCGCCGGCGATGAGCCTGAGCCCTTTGTTCCGGCGCCACCCCTCGTCCTCGGCGTGCGGGAGGCCGAGCTTCTGGATTTCGCGGACCGCGCGGGGAGTGAGGCCGTCGCCGCAGACCTTCTCACGCGGGAAAGCGGTCTTTTCCAGAACCGTCACGGAAATGCCCGCCTGGGCAAGGTAGTACGCGGCGGTGGACCCGGCTGGCCCTGCGCCGACTATCAGTACGTTCACAGCGTCCTTGTTAATGGGCCGGTTAGCGGGACTGATCGCCGGCTTGGCGCCGCGGCTTGATCTGGCGGCGCAGCTTGGCCAGGGGAACGCTTTCCCGGTGTTCGGCTCCGGGCTTCTGGGCGCGGTGCACCGCGACGATGCCGCCGCTCAGGTTGCGGTAGTTGACGTCGGTCCAACCGGCTTCCTGCAGCCACGCGGCCAGGTGGTCCTGGTCCGGCCAGGCGCGGATGGACTCGGCGAGGTACACGTAGGCGTCCGGGTTGGAGGAGACCTTGGTGGCGATGGCGGGCAGTGCACGCATGAGGTATTCGGTGTACATGGTCCGCCAGAGGGGGACCACGGGGGCCGAGAATTCGGCGATAACCAGGCGTCCGCCCGGCTTGGTGACGCGGAACATCTCCGCGAGGGCCTTGTGTGGTTCGTTGACGTTGCGCAGGCCAAAGGAAATGGTGCACGCGTCGAAGGAGTTGTCCGCGAAGGGCAGCTTGGTGGCGTCCCCGGCAACGAAATTGATGTCGGGGCGGCGGCGCTTGCCGACCTTCAGCATCCCGAGCGAGAAGTCGCAGGCCACAACGTCCACTCCGGCGTCGGCGTACGGTTCGCTGGATGTGCCGGTACCGGCAGCGAGATCCAGGACCTTTTGGCCTACCCGAACATCCATCGCATCCACGACGACGCGGCGCCAACGCCGGGTCTGCCCCATGGACAGGACATCGTTGACGACATCGTATTTGGGGGCGACATCGTCAAACATCGTCGCAACTTCGTCCGGACGCTTTTCCAAGGATGCTCGGTTCACCCTGCAATTGTCTCAGACAAATATGGGAAGAACTTTCGGGGCGCTCTGGTCCGGCGCCGGTCCGGCCCGGGTTCCCGCTCCGGCCAGCACGGCTACCGTTGCCCGCGGGAGTAATGTTGTTCCATCATGACCAGTACGCTCCGCACCTTGACAGTCCCCCTCGATGTTGATTCATCCTCCGGGGGACTGCCGTCATTTCTGGTCCGGGACGACGTCCTGTGCTGGTCCCGCCGCGAGAACGGACTGGTGGGCTTTGGCGAACTCGCGCGATTCACCGCTTCCGGGCCCGATCGCTTTCTCGAGGGCGACATCTGGTGGCGCCACCTCGTCATCGAGGCCGACGTCACGGATCCCCTTGAGCTCCCCGGCACTGGCCCTGTCGCCTTTGGCTCCTTTGCTTTCTCCAAGACGTCCGACTTCGAGTCCCGCTTGATCCTTCCGGAAATTGTTGTCGGGATCCGGGATGGGCAGTCATGGCTCACCCAGTTGACGCTCGACGACGTCGAACTCACCGAGGCGGGCGCCCTGGCCGCCCTGGCGGGCTGGCTCGGCGGCGAGTCGGAGGAACGCGAGTCAGCGGCCGGTGAGCTCACGGCGGCGGCAGGCTCCGGCGTCGGGCACCCAACTAACTCGCAGTTGTTGTCGTTTAGAAGCCCCAAAACGACAACAAATGCGAGCCAGTTGGGTGACGGGAAGGTGACACTCGAGAGCGGCTCGCTGAGCGAAACCGCCTGGAAGCAGGCCGTGGCCGACGGCGTCGCGGAAATCCGGACCGGAAAGCTGGAGAAGCTGGTCCTGGCGCGCGACGTCGTGGCGACACTGCCCGACGGCGTCAACGCCGCCAACGTCCTGCGGCAGCTGGCCAGCCGTTACCGCGAATGCTGGACATACGGCGTCGACGGCTTGGTGGGAGCGACGCCGGAAATGCTCATCCAGGTGGAGGGCCGCACTGCACAAGCGCGGGTCCTGGCCGGCACGCTGGACCGTCGCGACGCCGAAGGAATGGGCGGCTCCCCCATGGAATACGCCGAACGCGTGCTGGCCGGTTCCGAAAAACAGCGGCACGAGCACGAGATCGCCATCCAATCGCTCACCACGCAGCTCGCACCCTTCTCCGAAGCCATGAACGCCCACAGCGAACCGTTCATCCTGGAACTGCCCAATGTGTGGCACCTGGCATCGGACGTGAAGGCCGAGCTCGCCGATATTGAGGGACATGTCCCTACATGCCTGGCCCTGATCAACGCGCTCCACCCCACCGCCGCCGTGTGCGGCACGCCTACTTTGATTGCCGGGGAACTGATCCGGGAGCTTGAGCACATGGATCGGGGGCCCTACGCCGGACCGGTCGGGTGGCTCGACGCCGCAGGCAACGGCGAGTGGGGCATCGCACTGCGCGGCGCGATCATCGAAAGTCCCACCACCGTGCGCCTCTATGCGGGCTGCGGGATCGTTGAAGGCTCGGTTCCCGACGCCGAGCTGGCCGAGACCTGGGCCAAGTTCCGGCCGATGCTCGAGTCGCTGGGGATTAGCAACTAAGCCCCCAAACCCGAGGATTCCGTTCGAAACCTACCCTCCCAACTGTCTGGGGTGCGAGACAATAGCCACGTTGGGGGGCTTGATTTTTTGCTTGGTAGGTTATCCAATAGTAAAACTTAGTTTTCTGTGACGCACATCTCATGTTCGGCGCTACACTATGAACCGATTAGTTTCGCATCCACTGCAAAAAAAGGTAAGAAAATGCAGAAATTCCGTTCGCTCCCGGTCAGTTCGACGCTCAAGGCTGCAACCATCATCGCAATCGGCGCCTTGGCCCTGACGGCCTGCACCAACGCCTCAGAGGCGGGCCCGTCGAGCGCCGCTTCGCCTTCCGGCAGTGCCAATGCAAGCTTTGACCCCAGCACCATCACCAAGGACGACACCCTGGCGGCAATGGTCCCCGCGGCCATCAAGTCCAAGGGCACGCTGACCGTCGGCTCGGACACGACCTACGCTCCTGCGGAATTCCTCGGAACCGACGGCCAGACCCCGGTGGGTTACGACGTCGACATCGCCAAGGCGATCGGCGCCACCCTTGGCCTGAAGGTCCAGGTGCAGACCGCCGAATTCACGGGCATCCTCCCCGCCCTCGGCCCCAAGTACGATCTGGGCATCTCGTCCTTCACGATCAACCCTGAGCGTCTCGGCGCCGTCAACATGGTCAGCTACTTCAACGCCGGCACCGCTTGGGCCGTGCAGAAGGGCAACCCGAAGAAGTTCTCCCTCGACGACGTATGCGGCAAGTCCATCGGCGTGCAGACCGGTACCGTCCAGGAAGACCCGGACCTCTCGGGCCGCAACAAGAAGTGCGCAGCCGACGGCAAGCAGCCGATCAACATCGTGACTCTCAAGAACCAGACCGACGTCACCACCCGGCTCGTCAACGGCAGCATCGACGCCATGGCAGCCGACTCCCCCATCATCGGTTACGCGCTGACGCAGACCAACGGACAGCTCGAGAAGCTCGGCGATGTGTACGACGCCGCTCCCCAGGGCATCGCTGTTGCCAAGTCGGACACCGCCCTCGCCGATGTCATCCAGAAGACGCTGACCAAGCTCATGTCTGACGGTTCCTACAAGAAGATCCTCACTGGCTGGGGCAACGCCGAAGGCGCCATCACCAAGTCCGAGGTCAACCCGGCGGTCAAGTCTTGAGTATTCCCGCCACCGACAACAAATCAGGTGCACAGATGGATCATCATCAACCAGGCCACGCCGCGCCGGTGCTGAACGATGCGGTGCCGGTCAGGCATCCTGGCCGTTGGATCAGCGCCATCATCATTGTTGGCGTACTAGCACTGATGGTGCAGAGCGTGATCACGAACCACAACTTCCGTTGGGACGTGGTGGGCACCTACATCCTGGACGTGAAGGTCGTCCAGGGTGTCGGCTGGACATTGCTCCTGACCGTAGCTTCGATGGTCATTGCGATTGTCCTGGCCATCCTGCTGGCCGTAATGCGCCAGTCAGATAACCCGGTTCTTCGCTATACCTCCTGGGTATGGGTCTGGTTCTTCCGCGGCACCCCGGTCTACACCCAGTTGGTCTTCTGGGGCCTGATCGCCGTCCTCTACCCCAAGATCAGCGCAGGGGTGCCGTTCGGCCCCGAGCTGTTCAGCGTGGACACGAGCACAGTCATTACGGCTCTTGTTGCGGCGATTCTGGGGCTTGGCCTTAACGAATCGGCCTATCTCGCGGAGATCTTCCGGGCCGGCCTGAAGTCCGTGGACAAGGGACAGACCGAAGCCGCCGAAGCCCTGGGCATGGGCAAAGGCAAGATCATGTGGCGGATCATCCTGCCCCAGGCAATGCGCATCATCGTCCCGCCGACCGGCAACGAAACCATCGGCATGCTCAAGACCACCTCCTTGGTCCTGGCCGTCCCGTTCACCTTGGACCTGACCTTCGCGACCAACGCCCTGGCCAACCGGATCTACCTTCCGGTGCCGCTGCTGATCGTGGCAGCCATCTGGTACCTCGTCATCACCAGCCTGCTCATGGTTGGCCAGCACTACATCGAGGCCTACTACGGCAAGGGCGTTGACACCAACCTCGCGCCGGCCGTCATCAACCCCGCAGCCGCCAAGGCTGCCGCAGCAGTGGCACCTAGTGCCGAAGCAGAGCCGTCCCTGAAGATGGACTTCCCGGAGGATGAGGCAAAATGACGATCACCACCCAGAAACCGCTGGTGCGGATCGAAGGCCTCCACAAGTACTTCGGCCCCCACCACGTGCTCCGCGGCATCGACCTGACGGTCAACCAAGGCGAAGTGTCCGTTGTCATCGGCCCGTCCGGTTCCGGCAAGTCCACAATGCTCCGCTGCGTGAACCTACTGGAAACCATCAGCGCCGGCCGCATTTCCGTCGGCGACCAGCTCATCGGTTACCGCGAAGTCAACGGGCGCCTCCACGACCTGAAGGTCAAGGAAATCGCCGCACAGCGCCGGGAAATCGGCATGGTCTTCCAGCGGTTCAACCTGTTCCCGCACAAGACCGCCCTATACAACGTCATGGAAGCGCCCGTGCAGGTCAAAGGCAAATCCAAGGGCGTCGCGAAGAAGGCCGCCCTCGAATTGTTGGATCGGGTGGGCCTGGCCGACCGAGCCAACCACTACCCGGCACAGCTCTCCGGTGGCCAGCAGCAGCGCGTCGCGATCGCCCGGGCCCTGGCCATGGAACCGGAGCTGATGCTCTTCGATGAGCCGACGTCCGCGCTTGACCCCGAGCTCGTGGGCGATGTGCTCAACGTGATGAAGGACCTGGCCAAGTCCGGCATGACCATGATCGTGGTGACCCACGAGATCGGCTTTGCCCGCGAGGTCGGCGACCGCCTGACCTTCATGGACGGAGGTGTGGTGGTGGAATCCGGTGACCCCCGCGAAATCATCGCCAACCCCCAGCATGCCCGCACCAAGGAATTCCTCAGCCGCGTGCTGTAGTTCCTGCTGCCGCTGTTGCGCCTACGACGCGCAAATGCCCTGACGAGCCTGGAAATCCATGGTCGTCAGGGCATTTCCGTGTCGCCAGCCAGGTCCGGTGTCGCCAGTGCCGAGCGCCTACGCCCCGAGCAGCACCTGCGACACTGCCGCGGCAACGGCGGCCTTGATGCGGGCGTGCAACGGACGCAGCTCGGACCGGTCCGTGCGTACTTCCACGATGCTGCGCCCCTTCAAAGGCGAGGCAAGCACGGCGGCGAGCTCCGCCGTCGTGCGCACCAAAGTGTGCCCGACGCCGTATGCCGCGGCGAGCGCTGAAATGTCCACACGGTGCGGGGTGCCGAAGAGGCGCTCGACGGCGGTGCCGTAGCCTCCGTCGTCCTCCACCTTGCCGTGCTCGAGGAGGCCGAAAATGCCCCCGCCGGCGTCGTTGAGGACCACGATGCGCAAGTCCGGTCCGGGTTCGCCGGCTCCGAGGAACAGGCCGCCGGCGTCGTGCAGGAAGGTGACATCGCCCAGGAGGAGGGTGGTTTCGCGGCCCGCGCCGAGGGCGATTCCCGTCGCCGTGGAGATGGTTCCGTCGATGCCAGCGAGGCCGCGGTTCGCGAACACCGTGGCGAGGGGCTCGGGGCTGGGCTGCCCGGCGAGGTCGACGTCGCGGATGCCGTTGGACGAGCCCAGAACCAGCTGCCCGCGGGCGTGTTTCCAGACTGTGGCTCCCACGGCGGGCCCGTTAGCTGCAGGCTCCGCCTCGAGAACGCCGTCGAGCGCGTGTTGGGCCGCAGCCCCGGCCAGGAGCCAGGCGTCGAGCCACTCAGTCGAACCGCGGCCCGCGAAACCGGCCAGTTCCGCCAGGGAATCAAAGCGTTCCTCGCTGCGCCGGCCGTGCTCGTACCAGGCCACCGGAACGGGCTCGTAAATGGCCGCGCGAAGGTCGCCGCGGGCTAGCAAGGAGGCAACGGGCCGGGACAGGGTCGGCCGTCCGAAGACCACCACCCGCTCTATCGGCAGTGCAGAGCCACGCCCGAAGTTGTCCAACATGAGGCGATACGGCCCCACCGCGTTGGGACCGAAGCGCGCGTTGGATGAGGGCTCGGCCAGCAGGGGAAGGCCGTGGGCGCGGGCGAACGCCTCGGCGACCGGACCGGCGTCGTGCCCTGCCAAAACCACGGTCCGCCGCTCCGTTAGTTCGGCCGGAGCGGGGGTCATGCTCAGTGTTTGGGGACCGGAGTCGTAGTGGAAAACTCCGTGGCCCTTGGTGGCGGGCAGCGCCTCGCCTGGTTCCGGAACCAGCGGCTCACGGAAGGCCAGGTTGAGCTGAACCGGGCCTGGAGGGGTGTCCTCGAGGGCGCCGGTTGCCGCGTAAAGGGCGGTCTCGACGGCCCTCTGCGGGTTGCTGCCCGCGGCGATGTCGACGGCGAAGCGAACGTGTTCGCCGAAGAGGTCCAGTTGGATGGTGGTTTGGTTGGCGCCGGTTCCGTGGAGCTCGGCGGGGCGATCGGCCGAAAGGACCACGAGGGGCACGGCGGCGTGGTTGGCCTCCATGACCGCGGGCAAGAGATTCCCGACGGCGGTGCCCGAGGTGGTCAGGACGGCCGCCGGAGCGCCTGTCGACAAGGCCAAGCCCAGGGCCGTGAAACCGGCCGAGCGTTCATCGATCCTCACCAGGAGCCGGACGTTCCCGGCCGCTTCGGCCTCGGCGAGTGCGTACGCCATGGGTGCCGAGCGCGAACCGGGAGAGACCACCACGTGCCGCACACCGCCGTCGAGCAACGCCTTAACGGCGATCCGGGCAGCGGCGAGGGAGCTCAGGGAGCCTTGCGAAGTCACCGCACCAGTCTATTAGCGGCGCCTCCCTCCCGACGCTCGCTCAGCTATGGGCCCCAAAACCGAAACGCTCG
The DNA here is from genome assembly GCF_051843155.1 of Arthrobacter sp. KNU-44. Taxonomy (NCBI): domain Bacteria; kingdom Bacillati; phylum Actinomycetota; class Actinomycetes; order Micrococcales; family Micrococcaceae; genus Arthrobacter; species Arthrobacter sp. KNU-44. The sequence goes on along the minus strand of NZ_JBPXNG010000002.1, from coordinate 3,074,708 downwards.
CTCACCTATGCAGACATAGGTGAGCGAGCGTCGGGAGGCGGCGAAGAGCCTTAGCCGTCCTTGCGGAACACCTGCACGATCGACGGACGCGGGGCGCGGACCTGGCCGGCGGCCGGGGCAGCTCCGGCGCCCACGTAATCCGGGAAGAAGGAGTGCGGGGCGTCGAACGTCCCTTCCTCGCCCGGGTGCTGCACGGCGACGAATACTGTCCGCTCGTCGTCGTGCACAATCGGTCCGCACGTCTCGGCGTCACGCGGGACGGCGAGGAACTGCTCAACCTTGCCCCGTTCGCTGCCATCCAGCGTGACCTTGAAGAGGCCGTCCGCATAACCGATCGACGACGGCGCGCCGTCAGTTGCGATCCACATGTGGCCTGCCGAGTCGAAAGCGACGTTGTCCGGGCAGGAGATGGGCGAGACCTTGTCGGCCGGGAAGCCGGAGAAGTATGTGGAGGAGTTCTTGGCCGGATCTCCACAAACCATCAGGAGGGTCCAGTTGAAGCGCGTGGAGGTCTGGTCGCCGGTTTCGGTGATTTCGACGATATGGCCGTCCCGGTTGAGCGTGCGCGGGTTGACCTCGGTGGCGCCTTCCTTGCCGGGCTTGCCGCGGTCCGAGTTGTTCGTGCAGACCACGTAGACCTTGCCCGTCGCCAGGTTCGGCTCGACGTCTTCACAACGGTCCATCTTCGTGGGGCCAACCTTGTCCGCGGCGAGGCGGGTGTAGACCAGCACCTCGGGGACGGACATGCCCGGAACTGCGGAGACGCCGTCGACCACCAAGGGAAGCCACTCGCCCGAACCGTCGAACGCGCCATCGGAGGGCAGCGCACCGTTGCCGGTGATTTCAGACGCGGGAGAGTCACCCGTGAACTTGGCGACGTAGAGATCGCCTTCCGAGAGAAGGTTCATGTTGTTCCGGCGGGCTGCGGCCGAGTCGCCGGCCATGTAATTGCCCTTGGAGACGAACTTGTAGAGGTAGTCGAAGCGCTCGTCGTCGCCCATGTAAGCCACCACACGGCCGGAGGCGGCAAGGATCACGTTGGCGCCTTCGTGCTTGAAGCGGCCCATCGCGGAGTGCTTCTTGGGTGTGGAGGAGGGGTCGAACGGGTCGACCTCGACGATCCATCCGAAGCGGTTGGCCTCGTTGGCGTAGCCGGCGTTGTTGGTGTTGAAACGCGGTTCATCCAGCTCCCACTTGCGGGCCGTTGGCTTGTTCGAGAGGCCGTAGCGCTTGTCGCCCGCCGAGGTGCCGGGAGCTACGAAGTAGCCGTTGAAGTTCTCCTCGCCGGAGAGGATGGTCCCCCAGGGAGTCGTGCCGCCGGAGCAGTTACCCAAGGTGCCCTTGATGGCCCGGCCGGTCGGGTCGTCGATGGTCTTGACGAGGTCCGTGCCCGCGGCGGGACCGGTGAGCTCATACGTCGAGTCGGTCAGGAACCGGCGGTTCAGATCAGCGCCCTTCACGTAGTTCCAGGGCTTGTTCTTGTTCTTGCGCTCAAGTTCAACAACCGTGAGACCGTGCGCGGCACGCCCGATCGCCCGCGCCTCCGCAGCCGCCAAAGTGGCCGGGAACATGATGTTCTCGTTGGTGTACTCGTGGTTGGTGAAGAGTACGGCACGGCGGTCCTTGGAGTCCGGGATAGGCAGGATGTCCGTGTAGTCATTGTTGTAACCGAACTGTCGGGCCTGAGCTGCCGCGGTCTGGCCGTTCAGCTCGAAGGCCGGGGAGTCGGCAAAGAGCGGATCGCCCCAACGGATGATCGGCTGCCACGCGAAACCATCCGGCACGGTGAAGGCGTCAACGGTGTAGTCAACGGGCTTGATCGGCGTGAACTTGAGCTTGGCCTTGTCGAAGCCCGTTTTTGCCGCCGCGGACAGGCCGGCACCTTCGGGAACGTTGCCAGGCAGGCTTCCGCCCAGCACGACGGCGAGCGCGCCGACGGCGCCGAAGCCCAGGGCAGCGCGGCGGGACACAGCCGCGGAAGCGATGTCGCGGAAGTAGGCGTTGGAACTCGTGTTGCATACCTCGCCCGAGCAGGCGTTGTCGCACTTCAGGGCGCACGTCACGGGGCTGCGCTTGCCCTTGGTATGGCCGAGCATGGGGAGCAAGTCGAACTTGCGCTTGGTTGATTCAGACATGGGAAATACCTCCGGGGATTGAGTGATTTCCCAACCCTTACAGCGTCAGCGGAATCCGAGAGGAAACCCCGGTAAAGTTCCGGTGAATTCCCAGACTTTTCCCAGCAATCTATGCTTTAAGGAGTGCGTGCACGCGCCGGAGCCGGTCCAGCCACCAGTCGCGACGTTCAGCGGTGGCCGCATACTGCTCCAGCAGCCCCTCGTCGGCGACGGCTTCGCGAACGCGGATGGCGCCGTCGTCGGGCACTAACGGATCCTGGGTAATGTCCGAGCCGAACAGCCGCACGGTCCCCAGCCCGCAGGCGTACGGCAGCTCCGGCAGCGCGGCGGCGAGCGCGAGCCCCGCGCGGATCCCCACCGAGGTGTCCAGCGCCGAGCTTACGACGGCGGGCAGCCCGGCTTGTGCCACGATGTCCAATGCGCGCCACACTCCCCCAAGCGGCGCCACCTTGACCACGATCAGGTCAGCGGCTCCCGCGCGGGCCACCTTGAGGGGATCGTCTTCCTTGCGCACGGATTCGTCGGCTGCGATAAGTACGGGCGTGCCCTGCTGCGCGAGCCGCCGGCGGACTTCGGCGAGGCCCTCAATGTGCGGCACGGGCTGCTCTGCGTATTCGAGCCCGACGGCGGAGAGCCGCCCGAGTGCCTCGACCGCCTGCGGCACGTCCCACCCCGCGTTCGCGTCCACGCGGATCGCGGCGTCCGGCAGGGCGTCCCGGACTGCGGTGACGCGCGCGACGTCGTCGGCCAGTTCCTGCCCGTGCTCGGCAACCTTGACTTTGACGGCGTCCACGCGGCCAAAGCGCTCCAGGACCTCTGGCACTCCGGCGGCAGGTACGGCGGGGACGGTGGCGTTGACGGGGATGATGTCCCTTAGCTGCGGCGGAAAACCTTGCCATGCGGCTTCGACGGCGGCGCTAAGCCAGCGGGAAGCCTCGGCGTCGCCGTACTCGGGGAACGGACAAAACTCGCCCCATCCGGCCGGGCCGCGGAACAGGAGGATCTCGCGCTCGGTGATGCCCCGGAACCTGACCCGCATCGGCAGGCTGACCACTTTGGCTGTGGCAAGGAGCTCGTCGAGGGTGGGGAATGGAGGCATGGTTTCACTGTAACGTGGGGCGGTGCTACGCCGAGTTGCCTGTTTGCGGCGGGGTGGGCTGTTTCGTGGCAGGAATAGTGGGCAGTTGATCGCCGGCATGGTCGACGATCGCATTGACGTAGCTGCTGAGCTCCCGGATGACCGCATCAGTGGGCTGAGCACCCGGCAGCGGGTGCACGCCGGTGACGAACAGGTTTCCGCTCATGGCGACCATGCGCAGCACATGGATCGGCGACCCGGAACCCGTGATGGTGGTGACGTAGGCGAACGACTTCGAGCCATGAAGATCCATATTCAACCGCGTCAGGGACGAGTGCACGGATTGATTCCCCGAGCTAATAGTCACCTCAGTGCAATATCCGAGGACTTTACCGATGCTGTACATGCCCTGCCAGAAATAGCCGGATTCGTCGGAGGAGGCCATGATGACGGACATATTCGACTGGGGGCCAAGCACCGCGGCCGCCGTCGGGATCCTGTAGTCGAGCAACTCTCCTGCTTTCAGGAGGTCCCGGCAATTGGCGGGATCTGTGGTCATATCGGCGGGCCCGACTGCCATCGAATCCTGCATGTCCTGAATTGCTGCCTCATCAATAAGCCGCGACATCACGCCGTCGGGAGCGCGGAGGTTGCCGAGCAACGCCTGCAGCTCTTTCGACGATTGGACCCGCGTTTGGGTGCCACTGCTTGCAGTTGGTGCCGCGGATGGCTTGGAGCTCGGAGGGGCGGGGGACGTCCCGGCTGGGGCCAAGGGTCCGGCCGTAGTTACATCGAACACGCAGGCGTTGAGACTCACTGCCACCGCAGCTGCCAGCACGATCGTAGCCATTTGGCGCAAGGAAAAAATCGGACCCACCCCCATAGATCTGAAACACCGGTTCTGCCCGGCACGCCCAACGATACCGCTTGGCGTTCGGCTCGAAGGGCGTATATCTGAGCGAGGGTTCGGCTCGAAGGGCGTATATCTGAGCGAGCGTTCGGCTCGAAGGGCGTATATCTGAGCGAGCGTTCGGCTCGAACGGCGTATATCTGAGCGAGCGTTCCTGTCTTTTGCTTTAGCGTTCGGCTGCCACACAGGGCCGGCAAACGCCCGCTCACCTTTGGGGGGGGGTTTTCGGCAAACGCTCGCTCACCTTTGGGTTGTTTTCGGCAAACGCTCGCTCACCTGATGTGAGCGAGCGATCCCGGTTTTGGCCATATATCTGAGCGAGGGTCGGGCTGACACACCGACCCCCCCCCACCTCACACGCGTTAGGTAGAATGCAGCAAGAAACGGAACCACAGCCGGAGGAGCACGCATGCAGCGCAAGGCCACAGCACTCGACGTCGCCAAACGCGCGGGCGTCTCTCGGAGTGCGGTGTCGCTGGTGCTCAACGGCCGTGGAGACGGCAACGTGGCCAAGGAAAGCCAGGACCGTATCCGGCAGGCCGCCGCGGACCTCAACTACTCCCCCAACCCCATCGCCCTGAGCCTGCGGAACCAACGAACACGCGTGATCGGCATCGTGTCGGACGAGGTGGTGGTGAGCCCGTTCGACGGCAACATCATCGGGGGCGCCGACGACGTCGCGCGGGCCCACGGCTTTGTCACCGTGGTCATGGACACCGAGCGCGACGCCTCCCGTGACGAGAGCGCCGTCGAGACCCTGTTGGACCGGCAAGTGGACGGGCTGATGTACGTCACGGTCGGTTTGAAGCCGCTCGACGTGCCCCAGGGCATGTTGCGTGTCCCGTCCGTGCTCGCCAATTGCTTGGACAACAGTCCCGCACCACGGCTGCACCACGTGATCCCGGACGAAGTTTCCGGGGGTCGCGAAGCCACTGAGCACTTGCTTCAGCTGGGCCATCGCGATATCGCGTTCCTCGCCGGCGCCGCCACCTCACCGGCTGTGCCCTTGCGCATCAGGGGGCATCGTGAAGCAATGGCCAAGGCCGCCATCCCCGTTCGCGAAGACCGCGTGTTCATGGCCGGTTGGGACATCAACGACGGTTTCAATGGCGCCATGGGACTGCTGTCCGCCACTGAACGCCCGACGGCGATCGTGTGCGCGAATGATCGCCTCGCCATCGGCGTCGCCCTGGCTGCGGCGCGGCTCGGCCTGGCGGTACCGCGCGACCTGTCGATCATGGGTTACGACGACGAGTCACGCATTGCCTCCACAATGGTCCCCGCGCTCACCACCATGGCGCTCCCCCTGCGGGAAATGGGCGCGGCCGCGATGAGCATGTTGCTGGGGCAGATTGAGCATCCGGCCCAGCGGCCGACGTCGGGCGACGGCACCGGTTTGGAGGCCAAGGCCGGCTTGGAAACCATGGTTCCCTGCCGCCTGGTGGTCCGTGAGTCCACTGGGCCTGTTCCCGCCCGCTGAATCTCCCCGCTTTTGGCCGGGCCGCCGCCCGGAAATCCCCGGAAATGCGGGGATCCCGGACTGCGACGCCGGCCAAATGTGGTCAAAAGTGGGGAAACTACGACGGCGGCCTGCCGCCTATTCCGGCAGCTTCAGTTCCCAGACGTCCGCTTCCCCACCTTCGGGAAGCTCAAGGATCCATTCCTCACCCAAGGCAGGATAGGCGCGGAGGGTTGTGGCAACGGAGCCCTTCCGATACACCTCTACCAAGGAAGCATCCACGAAGATGCGGAGTTCCTCGCTGGCGGACAGCGGCCCCGCAAACACGACTTGCCGTTCCGCGCCCGAGGCCAGGACCAGCCGAACCTCACCGGCTCCACCGCCAGCCCCGGTCTTCACAGCCGCCTCGGCGAACGGCGGCAGGGGGACCGTTCCGGAAGCTCCGCTCGCAAGCACAGCACCCCGGTACGCCTCGACCTCCGGCGCAGGAGCAACCACCAATGCACCGTCCTCTACCGAGAGGAAGCGCGGGTGGGTTAATACGCCGGCCCAGCCTGCGGCGTCGATCTCGTCTTGCGAACGGCCACGCCGGCCATCACGGCCGGGGCCTTCGTTGGCCCATCCCCACAGAAGGGCACGCGGCTCCGGCCCCGACGCAGAACCCAGCTGAGCAATCTGCGGGGCATAGAAGTCCCGGCCAAGGTCGGACCTGCCGCCGGAACGCGGGACGAACACGGGCAGCCCCGTAGACGGCTCCTCAGCGAGCGAGCCGATCAGGTGGCCCACCCCGTTGGCGTGCTCGTGATCATCGCCGGAGAGCCAGAGGGAGAACATCATGACCCAGGTTTGCGCCCCGTCGGAAGGCACCTGAACCAGTTGCGGGCACTCCCAGATCTCGGCCGGGGTGTGCATAGCTGCCACGGGGTTTTCGGTGGTCAGCCAAATGCCTTGGTAGTTCCAGTCGGACATGTCCTCCACCGTGTACAGCAGCAAAGCAGCATGTCCATTGGCCAGCCCGGCGCCCTGCATGGCGTAGCGCTTCCCGTTGAAGTGGAAGATGAAGGGGTCGCGCACGGCCGTGACCAGGCCGTCGTCCGGCATGGAAGCTGCAATGTGGCCGTCCTGTTCCCAAGAAACCAGGTCGGCGGAACCCCGGGAAATCACCACTTGCGAGTGTCCGCCGTCGCCCCGCACGCCCGAGTACGCGGCGGTGGGGACACCGCCGTCGTCGGTCACCACACCGGTCCAGCAGCCGAACTCATCCGGCCCGCCGTCCTGCGGGCGCAGCGCGACAGGGTGCTCATCCCAATGAACCAGGTCCGGGGAGCTGACGTGGCCCCACTGGATCCGGTGGTGCCGGGCCGATTCCGGGTTGAACTGGAAGAACACGTGGTATCGGCCGTTGATGAAACTGACGCCGTTAGGGTCGTTGATCCAGCCTTGCGCCGGCCGGGGGTGGAAGCGCGGGAAAGCCGGGTCCGGGTGGGCGGCCGCCGCGACTAGAGCAGGGGCGGAAGATATGACGTCCGTCATCGAGGTCCTTTCAAGAAAGAGTAGGAGTGCTATTTGCCGGTGCCGGCGGTGAGTCCGTCACGCAAGGCGCGCTGGCCGAACATGAACACCACCAGGGCGGGAATCATGGAGAGGATCACGCCGGCCAGCACCACGGAGATGCTGCCCGTACCGAGGTTGCCTTGCAGCGACACCAGGCCCAGCGGGAGCGTGAAGTTCTGCTCGGAGATGGTGAGGATGAGCGGGCGGAAGAACTCGTTCCAGTGGTAGTTGAAAGCCAGGATGCCCACGATCGCCATACCCGGCATCGCCAGCGGCGCATACACCGAGCGGAACGTGCGCCACGGCGAGGCTCCGTCGATCGCGGCGGCCTCGCCCAAATCACTTGGCAGCCCCAGGAAGTACTGGCGCATCAGGAAGGTGCCGAACGCCGTCGGGATCGCCGGAAGGATGAGCGCGAGGAGCGTGTCGGACAGACCGATGCCGCGGATCAGCATGAAGACCGGAACGATCGTCACCTGCGCCGGGACCATCATGGTGGCCAGCACAATCGAGAACAACGCCCCGCGGCCCCGGAACTTGAGGTTCGCGAACGCGTAGCCGGCGAGCGCCGCCGTGAACATCTGCCCGACGGCGATCAGTCCCGTCACGAGGGCACTGTTGAGGACCAGAAGCATGATGTTGAGCTGCTTGAAGACCTGGTCATACGACGAGAAATCGGGGTTGAGCGGAAGGAACGACGGCGGCAGCTGGAACGACTCCGCCGGGGGCCGCAGCGAGGTGGACAGGGTCCACAGCACCGGACCGAGGATGAAGACGGACGCGATCAGGAGCAGCACGATTCGTCCCGCCATGCTCCAGTTCCGCTTCTTGCGGGGCGCGGGCCGCTGGGGAGCCAAGCGATCGACGACGGCGCGCTGGGTTGAGGTTGTAGTCATGGCGGGCCTTACTGGTAGAAGACGAATCGTTTGCTGAGCCGGAACTGGGCGGCTGTGATGGCCATGATGATCAGCGTGAGGATGACGCCGATCGCCGATGCCTGGCCGAATTCGAGGCGCTGGAACGCGGACTCGAAGATCACCATCACGGCAGTGCGCGTGGAGTCGCCGGGGCCGCCGCGGGTCAGGACGTAGGGCTGGTCGAACACTTGCAGGGCGTTGATGATCGCCATGACGGAGGCCACTAGCGTGGTGGGGCTCAGGAGGGGCAGCGTCACGTGGAGGTGTTTGCGCCAGCCCGTGGCGCCGTCGATTGACGCTGCCTCGTACGTTTCGGTGGGGATGGACGCCAGCCCGCCGATGAACAGCAGGAACGAGAACCCGAAGTTCTGCCACACGTACACGAGGATCACGACGGCGGCAGAGCCGGCTGGCGTCGTCAGCCACGGGACAGCGGGGATGCCTACGAAGGACAAGAGCCAATTGACCACGCCGAATTGTTCGTTGAACAGGTAGCGCATGAAGATGGACACCGACGCCGCGGACAGGATCAGCGGGAAGAAGAAAGCGCTGCGGAAGAAGACGCGGAGCCAGGCCGGGAGCTTCTCCTGCACCATGATCGCCAGTGCTAACGCGAGGCCGAGCTGAAGCGCGACGGCGACCACCACGAACAGGATCGTGTTCAGGAACGAGACGCGCACCGTGGGGTCCTGGACCACTTCGGCGAAGTTGTCGAACCCGACGAAGCTTGGCGCTGAAATGATGTCCCAGCGGAAGAACGCGAGGACCACGGAAGCGACGATCGGCACGAGCGTGAACAAGCCCATGCCCAGGATGGTCGGGGCCAGGAACGCCCACGGCAGCCAGCGCTGACGCTGTCTTCCGCTTGCCTCGCTCTTCGCGGCGCCGTTTCGGCGTTTGGGCCCCGCGCCGTTTCGGCGTTTGGTGGACATGCCCGTTGTTGCCGTGCTCATGCCTGCCTCCTCAAGGCGATCTCAAGGTCGCGCTGCATGGAGGCGAGGGCCTGCTTGAGCTGGTTCTCGTCACCGCTGACGGCCAGGGATACGTTTTTCATCAATGCGGTCTCGACGGCGGCCTGCTGGGGCGGCGCCGGAATGGGACCTGTGGTGGGGAATTTGTCGAGGGTGTCGTCGAAGACTTTCCAGTGTTTGGGTCCGCGTCCCGCATACAGCTGCTCGTTGACCATGGAGCGGCGCGCGGGGGTGGTGTTCGGCGTCGGGAAGACCAAGCGCATGGCTTCCAGGCTGGAAGCGAACTTGAGCCACTCCCAGGCCGCGTCCTTGTCCTTGGCGGTCTTCATGATGGCGTAGCCGGCGGTACCGAACTGGTGCCGCTGGGTGCGCCAGCGCGGGAAGAACTGGACGTCGAAGCCGTCTTCCTTCATTCCTGCTTCGTGGAGGCCTTCCACCCAGTAGCCGCCGGCCGGGGTCATGCCGATCCTGTTGGAAGCGAACAGCCCCACGAGTGAATTTCCGCCGCCTTCCTCGGGACGAACGCCCAAGCCATCTTTGACGAGGCCCCGGAGGTAGTCGAACGACTCGTACACGCGCGGGTCATCGGCATTGGGTTCAAGCCACTGGTAGCCGCCGGAGCGCAGTCCGCGGGAAGGATCCTGGGCATAGAAGCTGTCCCAGAGCCACTCGCCGCCAGTGGACTTCGATTCCTTGAGGAAGCTGGTGTCGTTGGCATAGAGCCAGGGCACCACGCCGCCGAAGAGCCTGTTGGTCCAGTAGTACGGAGTGAAGTCCTGCGGCCTTGCTTTCCGCATGGCAGCCAAGGTGTTGCGAAAATCGACCTGGGTCCAGTCGTCCGCGGGACGTTCAAGTCCGGCTTGCTGCAGGGCCGAGGTGTTGTAGTACATATTGGCGGCGTTCCAGTCGATGGGAAGCTGGAACAGGCTGCCCTTGTACATAAACGCTTCCACGAGGCTCGGGTGGACGTCTGCGAAGTACTCCTTCATGTCCGCGGCGTCGCGGCGAAGGTACTCGTCCAAGGGGTGCGCGAGCTTCTCGGCGAAGAGCTGGGCGCCTTCGGTTGCCACATAGACCACATCCGGTGGCGTTCCTGCTGCCACCATGGTGAGGATCTTGGTGAAGAAGTCCTTCCAGTCCGCGGCCTGGATGGCCTGGACTTTCACCTTGATTTCCGGGTGCACCTTCGCGAACGCATCAATGACCCGCTGGCGGGCGGCTGCGTCCGCTGCGGTTCCCAAGATGGCGATGCTGAGGCTGTTGTCGCCGCGGCCCGGGAGGTCCATGCCGGTCAACCGCGGCCACGACGCCACCGTTGCTCCGACAATTCCCGCACCCAAGGCACCAAGGGCTGTCCTGCGTGAGATCTCACGCAGCTTCCCATTGCTTCCTGCCATGTCCAATTCCTTCCTAACACGTGTTAGGTAGCGTAAATCCATCACCTAACACGTGTCAAGCGTCACATTCGTGTTACGCGCCCCTCACCCCTCCCGACCCCCGCTCACATACGTGCCCCAAATTCCGAACGCTCGCTCACATATGTGCCCCAAACTCCCGGATCCACCCCACATATCCGAGCGAGCGTCCACCCAAAACCCCACATATCCGAGCGAGCGTCCACCCAAAACCCCACATATCCGAGCGAGCGTCCACCCAAAGGCCCACATATCTGCAGGAGGGTTCACTTCCGAAGACGTGGCGAATACGCTGAAACAAGCTGCCCCATTCCCCCGTCCCTAGCTTTGGAGCCCATTGATGACAGGTTGGAATGCCGAGAACCTCGCAGGTTCGGCCGGCGCAGGTGCCGTAACACTGTTGGCAGGAACATCGTTTTGCGTCTCTGCGGCGAACGGCGATATGGACCAACTGCGCCCGCACGGGATGTTCTTCCGTGACACGCGGTTCGTTTCAAACTGGGCGTTGGAGGTGAACGGCCACCCTATCGAGGCCTTGGGTTCTCCTGTCCCGGAGCCCTATCGCGCCGATTTCGTCGGCCGCGCGTCTCGCACCGATGGCTTGGCGGACAGCCATCTGCTGATTGAACGCCGGCGGAGCCTGTTCGGCGGAGTGCGCGAAGAGATTACGGTCAGGAATTTTTCCAGCAAGCCCACCCAGGCCACGGTTTCACTCACGGTCAATGCGGACTTTGCCGACATCTTCGAAGTGAAGGAGGGCCGGGCACGCCACGAGAGTGTGCATTTGACGCGTGGTAGCGACGGTTCGTTGGTCCTTGAGTCCCAGCGGCAGGGCCGGCATGTCCTGGTCGCCGTTGACGCTCCGCATGGCCTGGTTGACGGGGATGTCATCAGTTACCACATCACTCTTGAACCCCAAGGCCATTGGTCCACGGGAGTGACGGCCACGCCCCGCATCGACGGTGTCGGGCCCGAGGCGGACGCCCAGGTTTGGGGGAACCAACGCCCCTACGATGTCCCTGAAGAAAGGCTTCAGGAGTGGCATGGCAAGGTTCCTACGACGGAACTTGCCAACAAGGCCTTCGATAAAGCGTTAGCCCAAAGCAGGGCAGACCTCGGCTCCCTCAGGATCTTCGACCCCGACCATCCCGGACGCACGGTGGTGGCTGCGGGATCGCCTTGGTTCATGGCCCTTTTCGGCCGGGACTCGCTCCTGACCTCCTTCATGACCCTTCCACTGGATCCCTCGCTCGCGCTGGGAACACTCAAAACCCTCGCCGATCACCAGGGCCGTACCGTCAATCCGCTCAGCGAAGAGGAGCCGGGCCGGATCCTGCACGAGGTGCGTCTCGGCGCCACCACAGGCCTCGCGCTTGGCGGCGGGAGTGCCTATTACGGTTCAGTGGACGCCACCCCGTTGTTCGTCACGCTCGCCGGGGAGCTCACCCGCTGGGGGTTCCATTCCGATGTCTCGGAATCCCTTCTGCCGGCGGTGGACCGCGCCCTGGACTGGATCCGCGACTATGGAGACGCCGACGGCGACGGCTTCGTTGAGTACTCGCGGGCCACAGACCATGGCCTCCTCAATCAAGGCTGGAAGGACTCAGGGGACGGCATCAACTTCGCCGACGGCACGTTGGCGGAGCCGCCGATCGCCTTGTGCGAAGTCCAGGGCTATGTCTACACCGCCTATCTCAGCAGGGCCCTGATGGCCCAAGAAGACGGAGACCTGAAGCTGGCCGCGGTGTGGGGCGCACGGGCAGCCGAGCTCAAGCGAAAATTCAACGAGCAATTCTGGCTTCCTGAACTCGGCTATTACGCAATCGCCCTCGATCGGGACAAGCGGCCGGTAGACGCCTGTGCGTCCAATATGGGCCATTGCCTGTGGAGCGGAATCGTCGACGACGACAAGGCTCCGTTAGTCGCGGAGCGGCTGATGTCGGACGCCATGTTCTCGGGCTGGGGCGTCCGGACATTGGCCTCGGACATGGCGGCATACAACCCGGCGAGCTACCACAACGGCTCGGTATGGCCGCATGACAATGCCCTCATTGCAGGCGGATTGATGCGCTACGGCTTCGTCGAGGAGTCCCAGCGCCTCGTCACGGGTCTCCTCGATGCGGCCGAGGCGTTCGGTGGACGGCTCCCCGAGTTGTTCTGCGGACTGGACAGGAAGACCTACGGGACGCCCGTCCCCTACCCTTCGTCATGCTCGCCACAGGCCTGGGCAGCTGCCACACCGGTCCATCTGCTCCGCGTCCTTCTCCGCTTCGATCCGTGCCTCACCCACGGCGGCCTCTGGCTGGCGCCGGTGGTTCCCAAAGGCTTCGGCGACATCAAAATGCGGAACGTCCCGCTCGCCGGCTCCCGGATCTCCGTGGAGGTGGTCAACGGAGAAACACGGGTCACGGACCTGCCCGAGAATGTCGCGCTCCACCTCGAAGCCCGCAAACCGTTGTCCGATCTCTTGGATGTACACCACGCCACCGCCGGACCGCGGCGGGGGCACTAGGTGCGCATCGGACTGGTTGCCCCGCCCTGGATTCCAGTACCGCCGCCTGCATACGGCGGCACGGAGTCGATCATCGATATCCTGGCCCGAGGCTTGTCTGCCGCGGGCCACGATGTGCTTTTGGCGGCCGCGTCCGGAAGCACATGTCCAGTGGACAAAGTCCCCGGCCCGCCGCTTGCGGACGGCTCGAGGATAGGGAACGGGACGGACGAACTCCGCCACAGCGTGTACGCATTCGCGGCCATGGACGACGTCGACCTCATCCACGACAACACCCTGGCGGGACCGCTGTACAGGCATCGGCCGAAGGGAACACCCATCGTCGCAACGGCGCACCTCCCGTTTTCGGCAGAAAACCATGACATCTACCAGGCCATGGCCACGGACACGGCGATCATTGCCATCTCGCACCATCAAGCGGACACTGCCCCCGCCATCAAGATACGGAAGGTCATTCACCACGGGATAGACACGCAGTCCGTCCCGCTCGGAGCCGGCGACGGCGGCTACGCCTGCTTCCTCGGCCGGATGCACCCCGGCAAGGGCCTGCCGGAAGCAATTGAGACCGCCCGGCTGGCCCAGGTTCCGCTGCGAATTGCGGCCAAGATGTACAGCGCGGAAGAACATGAGTACTACGCCGAGGTCATCGCACCGCTGCTCGGGCCCGACGTCGAATACCTCGGCGAGCTGAACGCGGCGGACAAGTTCGTCCTCCTGGGCGGCTCCGTGGCCCTCTTGAATCCGCTTCAGTGGGATGAACCCTTCGGGATGGCGATGATCGAGTCCCTCGCCACAGGGACGCCGGTGGTGGCAACTTTCCGGGGATCAGCCCCGGAAATCGTGTCCGATGGCGTCACGGGCTATCTCCGTTCCAGTCCCCCTGAACTGGCCGAAGCCGTCATTGCCGCCGCGACGCTGGACCGCGGTGAGTGCCGCCGCGCCGCGGAAAACTACTTCAGCGCCGAGAGGATGGTTGCCGAACATTTGGCGCTCTATGAGGAACTCCTCTCCGAGCAAAAGTGATCCTCCCAGCCAAATATGACACCCTGAAAGTAATGAGTTTTCCTAAGACGAGCCGGATGCCGGCCACACGTGGTATTGCCAGCAGGCGCTGGGCCGGCGCTGGGATGGGCTTCCTTTTTGTGCTCTCCACCCTGGCATGCATGGCCGCATTCGTTGCCACCTACTATTTTTTCGTCCGCACCACCACGGGACAGTACATCGACGAATCCGCCCTGGTGGAAGCCGCGACCATCAACGGTCCCACCGAGCGGGCAACCACCCAGTTCCTCGATTGGTTGCCGGTCATCTCGGTGGCGATCGCCGCCGTCGTCGTTCTTTTCGTCACGATCATGCGCCGCCGCTGGAAGTCTGCCGGGATCGCGGTGGCCGCTTGTGTCGCGGCGAACCTGGCCACCCAGCTCCTCAAGGACTGGTTCCCGAACAGGCCGTTCCGCGGCGTCCAGACCATTGAACTGAACTCGCTGCCCTCCGGTCACACCACGCTCGCGGCCTCAGCGGCTGCGGCGGTCTTCTTGGTGGTATCGCCGCGGTGGCGGCCCCTGGCGGGGTTCCTCGGCGGCACTTTCGCGGTGGCGGCCGGGGTTTCCACGCTGATCAACCAGTGGCACCGGCCCGCCGACGTCGTCGCCGCGTTCCTCGTGGTGGGAGCGGTCATGCTGCCGGCTGGCTGGTTGGTGCTGCGAACGGGAAAGCGCTGGAATGTCCAGGACGGCCGCGGTGAGCACTGGGCGTCGTCGCGTGTGTGGCTTTCGCTGTCGACTCTGGCGGGCGTCGTCGCCGCGGCCGTTGCGGTGTACTCGCTGATTGGAATCGCGAGCGGTTTCGGGCAGGAAAGCACCACCAACTATTTCTGGGCCGGCGTCTCCCTGATTGTCATCACCGGTTATCTGGCAACGGTCGCTGCCACCTGGCTTTTCGGTCTGAATGCCCGACGGCGGCAGTCACCTTAGTGCCGCGCGCGGCTTCCTGCACGGTCTGGTCTAGAGGCCCGGTGCGCTGAGCGCTTCTGCCCGATAGAGGTTTTCGATGATGATGTCGGCCTGCGTTGGGCCGATTTTGGGGTACATCGTGCGGAGCTCCTTCACGGCTGCCTCGTGTCCGCGGCTGACGTGGATGACCCGTAGCCAGTTGATCTGCAGGCTGGAAAGGCGCACAGCGAGCCGGCACCGAAATTCTGCCATCTAAGCCAATCAAGGAAGTGTCCCGGGCGTAGTGGCGGGATCTCCAAAAGCGGCGCCTTCTCCGCAGGCACTACTGAAATGGCAGCCGATGCCAGCAGCAGGCCACCCATCCACAAGGACGGGTTGGCCGGATCGGAGAATCCAGGCGCCGACAGCAAGGGCGACGAAACCACGGCCAGAGGCAGGATGGCCGGAAGAACATCCGCTACTTGCCTTCGCATCAGGACCATCAGCTTGGACCAGAAGCGCCAGGACAGGATGACGACACCCCAGATCAGGGCGACGGCGCCATAGAAGAAAGAAAGCAGAACAATCTTGCCATTCTCCGGTCCGGCGGGCGCTCTGGCGGCCAGCCACATTCCGACACAGCCCTCAAGCACCAGGGTGCTGCCCGCCACGATGGATACAGGTTTCGCATTCCAGATTGCCCGCATGAACTGTTCCCTCCCCGCCGAGACAGTTCCCCCTGCGATCATCGAACGCCAATGCCTCGTAGGTGTCAACGATTCCGGGATCGCCCGGCGGGACTCTCCTTAGTGCCGCGCGACGAGGCGTACCCTGATGCTATGGGCGCCGAAGTCCTGGATCTCAGGCTCACGACGGGCGTACGGGTTCCGTGCCTCGTCCAGGGCGACGCCGATGCGAAGCCGTTGTTGCTGTTGCACGCCTGGGGTGAATCCCGTCGTAGCTTTGACCGCCTTGTACCTCTGCTGAAGGACTTCAGGGTCTACGCGCCCGACCTCCGCGGCCAGGGAGACGCGGAGAAGCCGGGGCTCGGCTATTCGTTGGCTGATCAGGCCGAGGACGCCGCAGCCATCCTGGATGCGCTCGGTGTCCAGAGGGCGTTCATCCTTGGTTCCTCCAGCGGCGGCTATGTGGCCCAGCAGCTAGCCATCGGGTACCCCGATCGTGTGGCAGCGCTCGTGCTGGTGGGCTCTCCCCTAAGCCTGCGGGGTCGGACTGCTTTCGCCAACGAAGTCGCCCGCTCTTCAGGACCCCGTCGACGAGAGCTGGGTACGGAATTCCCTTGCATGGTTCCCACTACTGCATGCGATTCCTGCTTGGTATATCGAGGACCGGGTGCGCGACGGAGTCAGGATGCCTGCGCATGCGTGGAAGCTCATCCTCGATGGCTTGCGTGCGGCGACTCCGCCCACGGAGTCCGGAACCATTCTGGCGCCCACCCTGATCTTGTGGGGCGCACATGATGGCGTGCTGCCTCGAAGGCACCAGGAAGCCTTGGCGGCTCGAATACCCGGCGCCGCGTTGAAGGTTTATCCCGGGGTAGGGCACCTGGTCTTGTGGGAGTGCCCGGACGAAGTGGCAGCGGATGCCATCGCGTTCCTCAATTCACTCGACTGAGGTTCTGGGACGGCATCACACACCCGCCCTCGCGGCCCCCGCCTTCGGGACCAGTGCGCGCAGCCGGAGCCGGGCCGGTTCCTCGACGTACTTGAACAACAGATGGGTGGCCAAGGCAATCGCGAGCAGGCACGCCGCCCCGAGCAAGTTCTCCGCCACCGGACTGGCCCCATGCGGCCAGTCCTTGATGAGCCAGTAGAAGAGGTAGATGAAGAACATGTGGACCAAGTACAGGCTGTAGGAGCTGTGGCCGCCATATTGCAGCCACCGCGCCGACAACGCCGAGCGGAGCCAGCCGCGGGTCAGGCTAAGGAGCGCAATGAGCAGCGGGAAGGCAAGCACGGCCAGCCGTCCCGGGCCGGGTTTTCCGGCCGTGGCCAGGAAGATCACGACGGCGGTTCCGGTCAGCAGGGCGCCGGGACCGGCCAGGGCAGGATTGAACTTCATACGGTCCGCGTTCCGAGCTGCGATGCAAGCGAAAGCCCCCGCAATGAAGCAGCACGCGATCTGCAGCAGCCATTGGTACGGCTGGTCCTCATCCGTGGCGATTGGCAGGTCCGGACCCCAGATGGCTGTCGGCAGGAGGACGAGCACGGAGGCGGCCAGCGCCGCGAGCGGATGCAGCCGGCGCAGCCGGAACAGGACCAGCGCGAGCAGCGGAAACGCCAAGTAGGCCAGCCACTCGGCACTGACCGTCCATCCCGGGCCGAACCAGCTGGCGCCGTCGGTACCCGGTTGGAACCAGAGATGCATCATCAGCAGCTGCTTGGCCAGCCCCCACGGCGACAGGTCCGGAGCCTGGGTCTGGAGGGACCATTCCCGCACGGATTCCTGCGCGGTCCCATATACGAACCACAGGCCCAACACGCCCACCACCAGGGCGAACGCGGGCCACATGCGGGCGAACCGCGCCCAGACAAAGTCCGCTGCAGCTCGCCAGCGGAAACGTGGGCCAAGCCGGTCCAGGTACGTGTAGGTGATGATGAAGCCGCTGAGCACAAAGAACACGTCCACGCCCAGGTCGCCGTTGGCAATGACGGGCCGGAACAGCTCATAGACCGGGGCGAGGAAGGTGTGCTGCATGGCCTGAAGATGGAAGAACACCACCCACAGAGCGGCAAAAAAACGCAGCGCGGTCAGCGTCGCGAGATCAGGCCGGGACTGCTTTGCCACGCTCTTCGGCAGGCGATTATCCGCCCCGGAACCAAGCGGCGGTGGGTTGTCCGTGACGGGTTTCCCAGCGGTCGGATTCGCGGTGGGGGCACGATGCGGAGGCGCGATGACTGAGAACATCCAATTCACCATACCGGATGCACCTGACCGGAGTCTGGGAGCTGCATTCCCAACTGACTCGCAGTTAATGTCGTTCTGAGCCCTCAAAACGACATCTATTGCGAGCCAGTTGGGTACCCACCGGCGAGGGAGGTGTTGGGCCTCAGTAGTTCCTGCGGTGCTTGAGTTTCGGGAGCGCGACGGCGAACACCGCCGCGGCGGCCAGGCCAAGGAAGCCGGTGGCCCAGACGCCCGCAGCGAGCGATATTGCAGCCGTCAGGGCCGAGAGCAGCACGGGCCCGCCTGTGGCACCGGCGTCGGAAATGAACCTCCACAAGCCGAGGAATTGCCCGCGACCCTTCTCCGGGGAAAAGTCGGCGCCGAGAGTCATGATGAGTCCTGAGCTGATGCCGTTGCCGAAGCCGATCAGGAGCGAGGCCAGCAACAGCCCCACAAACTCGGCGGACGACGGCATCAGGAACAACGCCGCGCCCATGATGAGGGTGGACGGTACAGCTACCCACATGCGCCCCTTGCGGTCCATGAGCTTGCCGGCCGGATAGAACACCAGCATGTCGATCGCGCCGGACAAGCCGTAAATCAGAGACGCGTGTGTGGCGTCCAATCCCAAGTGGTCCGCCCACAAAGGGATGACCACCTGACGTGAGGCCCGCAGCGCGCTGAGCAGCAGGATCCCGGTCCCGACAGTCAGGAACACCCCCGCGTGCGAAACCGCCACGCCACGGAGGGTGGGCTCGGGACCCTTCCGCCCGCCGTCGCCGTCGTCCGGCAACACAAGGTCCGGAATGGTGAGGGAAAGCACCGCGGCTGCCGCCATGCCCGCCACGCCAACCCAATATGCGCCGCTGATGCCGGCGAACTGCATCACGGCCGCGCCGACGAACGGGCCGATGAACACGCCGATCCGGGTGACGCCGCCCAGCGTCGAGAGGGCGCGTGCCCGGTAGATGACCGGGACGGCTTCCGTGAGGTACTTCTGTCGCGCTAGGTTGAAGACGCTCGTGGACATCCCGACCACGGTCATCGCCGCGGCGAGCAGCCAGATGCCGTTGTGCGCAAGGAGCGGCGCGAATCCTGCCGCCAACAAGGCCAAGGCTCCGGCGGCGCCCGCGGCGACGATGGCCCATCGTTCGCCGAACTTGATGGTGATGATCGAAGCGGGCAGGTTGAAGAACCACGATCCCAGTCCGATCAGGGTAACCACCAACGCGGAAACGGCCACGGAAGCACCAAGGTCGCGGGCGGACAACGCCACCACCGGAAGGACCGCGCCTTCGCCGATACAGAACAGCAGGGCGGGCCCAAATGCGGGCAACGCGATGCTGCGGAGATTGAAAGGCTGAAGGGTGCTGGTGGTGGTCATCCCCTTCATCCTAGGACGCCACTCCTTTGCGACGCGCCAAATACCTGTCGCACAGGGAATTCCGGCTGCGTCAGGCAGTCAGCGTAGCGTCAGGCATTCAGCGCGGCGCCAGGCATTCAGCGTAGCGCCAAGCATTCAGCGTAGCGCCAGGCACTCCGCGCCTCATCGGGATCCACGCGGACGACGCCGGGACACCCCTGCCGCTGCCAGCTTCCGTTCGAACACGCCGGGAGCCATGAGTTCTGCCCACACCCAACGGACGACGCCGCACCCCGTGGCACGGATCCGGTCCTCGCGCAGCTTCTCCTCGACGACGGCTTGAGCGGGGGTGCGTCCCTTGAGGAATTCCGGTTTCAGGTACTTATCGATGCCGTCGAACTCCCCGGCCAACCGCACACCCTTCCAATAGAAGTCCGAATAGCCCACCAGGCCCGCTTCGTCGCGGAATTCACGTTGAAGAACCGGGGCCTCGAATCCGGCGACATGCATCAAAGCGCGGCTGTAGGATTCCCCCGCAGATCCGGACAGGGGATCTGCGAAATCGATCGCCGCTTGAATTCTCCGGGTGGCCGCCGCCGTGTAAATTCCATCCGCTCCCGCCAGAAGTGCCTCTTTCGAGATGGCGGGCAATCTCCTTTTCCGGTCGGCTTTGAGGACGTGATCCAAAGGAGCTATGGATTCGACGAACGGGGTGAAAGCGGCCAGATCCAGCACCGTGCGCACCCTGTCAGTCACCAGAAGTCCCTCTCGGCGATACACCTTGAGGCTAGCGGGGTCCGCGTAGTGGCGGGATATTCCGGCCCGAGAGCGGCCGCCGTCGTTCCTCAGGGTCACGGCCTGCACCGGATGATGCAGTCCGATAGTGGGGATACCCCATACAGACGCCGCCGAGTGTCTGGCGAAAATGGTTCGTGAGCTGGAGGTTTCGGCCGCAGCGTTGACCCGTACACGATATTGTTCCCACGGTTTCAGTGCGTCCCACGCAGCGCCGTCAACGTACACTCCTTGGCGGACGCGATGCAAGGCGCCCGCCTTGGCACTCCGAGCGAGTTCCTTGAGAGTCGTTCCGTGAAAAAGGTGATCTCGGCTGAGGATCAGGCGGGGCAACTGGGTCATGCCTACGAACCTGCCACGTGGATCGAGGCCCACGACAGCACCGAATTCCCCCATGTGGACAACTCCAAGGAAACAATCCCGACGCGTCCCGTGCCCTCCGACCCCGTGTCTTCCTGACGCCCCCGGAATTCCTGACGCCCCCGGAATTCCGGGGGCGTCAGGAATTCAGCGCAGCGCAGGGCAAGAAGCGCAGCGCCTACTTCAGGAACCCGGCGTCGAACGAGTTCAGGTCGACGTTGATGCCGTTCAGGGTGTGTTCGAGCTTCTGCTGGATCCCCACGCGCATAGTGCCAGCCGTGTTCCAGCCGCCGTACTGCACAGGGGCCGGTGCCAGGTAGTCCGCGGTCCAGCCGGCGTAGTTGAGGTTGCTCGTGTCGGTATCCCACAGAGGCACGTCCGAGAATGCGGTGCTGTTGCCCATCAAGCCTGGCCACATGCCGCTGCCGCTGTAGATCACGGGCCGCACGCCCAGGCTCCGCACACCATCCACCATGGCGCGCGTTACCAAGGATCCCCCGGGCTCGATGTCCAGGGCGAAGAACTGCAGTTGGGCCATGTACGGGCCTGCGGCTTTGATCCCGTTCGCCCAGCACGAAGCGTCACGCGTGTAGACCGCGATCTTGAGGCCGGCGTCGAGCGCCATCTTCAATTGGGCTTGGGTCTGTTGCCACGGAGTGCACGTGCCCCACGCGGTGGAGTGCATCACGTAGAGACCGAAGCCCTCGGCGTAGGCGTGGCGGAACCAGTTGGGGTCGGTGATGGCCGCGGTGGTGTCGAGCACCTTCACCGAGCCGCCCCGACCAGCTTGGGGTACGGCGGCGGGTACGACTGCAGCTTTGGGCACGACGACGGCGGGCGCGGGTGCGGCGGCAGGCTGCGGAACGGCGGGCGGTGCTGGAGTCGGCGTCGCGAGCGGGGCCACCTCAGCGGCGGGTGCGGCGTTCGCGATGGGTTCGGGAGCGGCGTCGGGCGCTGTGTTGGCGGTGGGGCGGGCGCTAGTGGCACCCGTCAGTCCGAGGAGAAGCACGGCAGCGAACATCAAGGCAAGTTTTTTGGGAATCAAGGAGGCTCCTGGGTGCTGGCCTCGGGTTCAGAAACGGGCGCAGCAGGGTGTCATAAAGGCACAGAATTGGGTGCACCATGCCCGGGCCCAGTTCCCGGTCATGGCGAGGTCGCCCCGCAAAGCGAATGCGTCCAGGTGCAACTCTAGGGAAATCCCGGCGGAAGCGACAATTTGCAATCCGCGTAGTAGTCGAGTAATAACCCGCTCTTGCCGGCGTAAAACCAAGTAATGAATAGAGTGTCAACAGCGTCACGCTAGGCAATAACTAAGTAGCCCCACCCCAACTGACTCGCACTTGTTGTCGTTATGAGCCTTGTAAACGACATCTAATGCGAGCTAGTTGGGCGGGGCCACCAAAGCGGAGGCGCTACACGTACCCGTCCACGATCGCGGCCGCGATCTCCTTGTACGCACGGCGGGTGTCGGGGCGCAGGACGTCAAGGGTGACCAGGTCGCCGTCGGCCACTCCCCTGTCGTGAGGCACGGCAATCAACTGGCGGCAGATCCCGGCGAGGTGTTCCTCGATGGCATCCTTGTCCACGCGGGAGGACACCTCGTCCTTGTCCGTGATGACCACGATCGCGTTGCGTGCCAGTTCCTCGTAGCCGTGGCTCGCGAGCCATTGAAGGGTGCTGCGGGCACGCTTGGCGCCGCTCACGGCATAGCCGGCGGCGATGATGAGGTTGTCGGCCGATTGCAGGATGCCGCTCATCGCATTGTGCGTAACGCCGGTCCCGCAGTCGGTCAGCGCGATGGAGTAGTAGCCCGAGATCAACTGGCGGATCCGCAGGTATTCCTCGGCGGTCAGTGAATCCGAAACTTCCGGGTCCTGTTCGCCGGCGATCAGGTGCAGTCGGCCGGCATGGTGCATGTACCGGGCGAGTGCCGTGAGCGAATCGACGTTGTCGACGTTTTTGAGCAGGTCCGTGATGGTGCGCGGCGTGGCCTTCTGGTAGATGCCCTCACCCAGTGCGCGCTCCACGAGGTCGCCGGAATCAGGGTTGGCGTCGATGGCGCAGGGCGGGTCGCCGCGGAATTCCGCCAAGGTAAGGCCGACGCCCACCGTGGTGGAGGTCTTGCCGATCCCGCCCTTGAGGCTCAGGACAGCCGTGTTGTAGCTGCCTTGAAGCTGCCGGGAAATGCGCCGCGCCAACTCGTCCTCTTCGCGCTGCTTGGCGCTGGGCCCGAGGTTCCAGGCGCCGCCGGTCAGCCTGTAGAGCATGCCGCGGAAGCCACCGATGGGGCGCGGCTTCTGCTCCCGCACGAAGGAACCCGGCGACGAGATGAAGTCGGAAATTGGAGCGTTGGCGGCAGCGGCGCGTCCGGCTCGTGCGGCAGCCGGGGGAACAGCGCCCGACGCCGGTGCTGCCGCCGTCGGGATCTCACGGCGTGGTTCCGCGGGGGTCGCGTCACCGCTGGTCGAGTCTTCGCGGTCTGTTTCCGCGCGGTCCGTTACGGTCCCTGCGGACGCGTCGGCGGCGGCTGCAGCTTCGGCCCAGGATCTGCTTTGGAGCGGGGCAGCGGATGCGGGTGCGTCGGAATCGTTCGGCGTAATGATCGGCATAGTTCCTGTCCAGGGGTCGCCCTCGGCGCGACGGCGATCGCGGCGTCGACGAAGGTCGGGCTGTCCTTCGTTCGATGCAGCGGCGCTGGCTTCGTTGTCCAAAGAATCCGGCATGGTCTTGTCCCCTAAGACTCGCAGCGTTTTGCGCTGCGGCTCTCGTTTAGATTGCTTCAACCAGCAAGTCTAGGTGGCGAGGGCCTCAAACCTGACATGAGGGCCGTGCCGGGCAGTTTGGACAGGGGTTTTGGGCCTTCGTGTGGGCCTGGTTTTGTGGCTGGGGCGGCGGCGGTTGAGGTGGCAGGGGCGACGGATTCTGTTGGATCACCCGGACTCGCCCGGTGCTTATACGCCGGAAACCCGCGGATCTTCCGCCGATATCTCGGCGGTGATCCAGCAGAATGTGTCACGCATCCCAGGCATCAGGACGAGCCGTGTGGGGAATTCGGCGCCGGTTGGAGACAGCCGCGGCCACCCTGGAACCCCAATAGTTCACGACGTCGAACGGGCCGGCAGCCGCATTCAATCCGGCGGCAAATCGCCTGCCCCAGGATCGGGGCAGGCGGCTCATGATGCGGACCAAGGGCAAAAGGGACCGGAAGATCATGTATCCGAAGACCATGTGGAAGAGCAGTTCCTCGTTGGTCCAGCGGGTCCCGTTGCTCTTGCGTTGCAGCTCCGAGCGTTGTCCAGCCAGCCGATCAACTCCCGAAGGGCCCGGCTGTATCCTGCGAGGCATGCTTCCCGGGCCGGATCCATCATGCCTGTGATTCTTGCATCAGGCTGTGCCGGACACTGCTATCACGCGGCGGGCGCGAGGGACTCGATCAGGCCCTCGATGCGGCTTTTGATCTCGTCCCGGATGGGGCGGACGGCGTCCAGGCCCTGGCCGGCCGGATCTTCGAGGACCCAGTCCTCGTAGCGCTTGCCGGGGAAGTACGGGCATTCGTCGCCGCATCCCATGGTGATGACGACATCCGATTCCTTCACGGCCTCTGTGGTGAGGACCTTGGGGATTTCGGCGGACATGTCAATGCCAAGTTCGGCCATGGCTTCGACTGCGGCCGGGTTGACCTTGTCCGCTGGCTGGGAGCCCGCGGACCGGACCTCAATCCGGCCTTCGGCCAGGGTGGTGAGGAAGGCGGCCGCCATCTGGGAACGGCCCGCGTTGTGTACGCAGACGAAGAGGACGGAGGGTTTCTTGGCGGTTTCAGTGCTCATGAGAGGACCTTTCGATCGGATTCGGAGCCGGGCGCGGGAGCCGGCAAAGGCAACGCGGCAACGCGTGGGTACAGGGCGCGGATCAGGAAGAACCCGGCGGCGCCGCCCAGCAACTGGGCGAGGATGAACGCCGGGGCGGATGCGGGGGCGATCCCGGCGAAGGTGTCTGTGATGGTCCGGGCCACGGTCACGGCGGGGTTCGCGAAACTCGTGGAGCTGGTGAACCAGTAGGCGGCAGTGATGTAGCCGCCGACGGCGAAGGCCACCAGCTCGGTCCGGCCGGAGCGGATGGTGCCGAAAATGACCACGAGAAGCCCGATGGTGGCAACGACTTCGCCGAGCCACAGCCCTCCCCCGGCACGTTGATGCGTGGAGAGCGTCACGGCGTCGAGGCCGAACATCAGGTTCGCGAGGACTGTCCCGGCCAGGCCTCCGGCAAACTGGGCGGCGAGCAGAGCCAACGCGGTGGGCGTATCCAGGATCCCCAGGGCGCGTTCCACCAAAGTGACCACAGGGTTGAAGGATGCCGAAACCGGCTGCAATGCAAGAATCAACGCGACGAGGGCGGCGCCGGTGGCGACGCTGTTCTGCAGAAGCTGCAGTCCGACGTCGTTCGGGGACAGTCGCGAGGCCATGACCCCTGAGCCCACCACGCCCATGACCAGGAAGGCGGTGCCGGCGAACTCCGCCACGGCCTGCCGCTTGAGCGCGCTCACTGGCCCTGTCCACCGATCAGGGCCGCCAGGCCGGACAGGGCGTCGGTGCGGGCGCGGTAATAAACCCAGACGCCGCGCTTTTCGCGTTCGAGGAGGCCCGCTTCGTGCAGGACCTTCAGGTGGTGGCTGATGGTCGGCTGTGACAGCTCGAAGGCGTCGTTGAGGTCGCACACGCAGGCTTCGCCGCCCTCGTGGGACGCCACGAGGGACATCAGCCGCAGCCGCACCGGATCGCCCAGCGCCTTCAGCAGTGGCACGATCCCTTCCGCTTCGGATTCCGACAAGGGTTCCCTGGACAGCGGCGAACAACAAGCCACCGTCTGGACGGGTGTTAACTCCAGCGACATAGACACATGTAAATATTCACACTTGTCGATATTTAAGGCAAGGCCGCTAAGGCAAGGCCGCCGGATCGTCGTCGTCCGCCATCGACGCCGCTGCTGCCGTGATGCGATTGGCCATTCCCTTGAAGATGACACCGTGGAAAGGCAACACCGCCAGCCAGTACAACCGTCCGCCCAGGCCTTTGGGGAAGAAGACCGCCCTTTGTCGGTAGAGCGCCCCGCCTTCGGCTTCCTCCGCCCGCATTTCCAGCCACGCGCGCCCGGGTACCTTCATTTCCGCGCGGAGGCGCAACAGGGAGCCGCGGTCGATCTGCTCCACACGCCAGAAGTCCAGCGCGTCCCCCGTATTCAGCCGGGTCGGATTGAGCCGGCCGCGGCGAAGCCCCACTCCACCCACGATCTTGTCCATCCAGCCGCGCACGGACCACGCCAAGGGAAAGGAGTACCAGCCGTTGTCTCCACCGATGCCTTCTATGACTTGCCACAGTTGTTGCCGGGTGGCTGTGGTGAGCTGCTCCTGGTTGTCCTGGTACACCAGGTGTCCGGCCCATTGCGGGTCACTGGGAAGGGGATCACTCGGGGCACCGCGAACGGAGGAGTTCTGCCAACTGGTTTCCACTTCTCCGGCGGCCTCGCGCGCAAGCGCCAGGCGAAGGGATTCCCGGTATCCAAGCAGGCCAGCTTCGGGCGGATCTACATATTCATGGATGTCCCGCTCCCCGACCACGCAGTTCTGCTGCAGCGATCCGATCAGCGGCACTGCCAAGGATCGCGGTATGGGGGTGACGAGGTTGACCCACTGGGATGCCAACCATGGAGTCAGGACGGGCAGTGCGACCACCGGCCGGCGTCGGAGGCCCGCTTCCGCGGCGTAGCCGTTCATCATCTCGTCGTACCGGAGGACATCCGGGCCGCCGACGTCGAAGGTGCGGTTGAGCGAAGCAGGGAGTCCAGCCGCTGCGACCAGGTAATACAGCACGTCTCGGATCGCTATCGGCTGGACTTTGTTCCGCACCCATCGCGGAGCCACCATGACGGGCAGCACCTCGGTCAGTTGCCGGATCATTTCGAAGGACGCCGAACCGGAACCAATCACGACGCCGGCCTGAAGCACTATCGCAGGCACCTGCGGTTCCGCTAGGAAAATGTCGCCCACTTCCTTGCGGGACCGGAGGTGCCGGCTGAGCTCAGTTCCTTCCGGGTGCAGTCCACCCAGGTAAATGATCCGTCCGGCCCCGGCATCGGCCGCCGCACGCGCTACGTTGCCGGCGCAGAGTCTTTCGGTCTCTTCAAAAGACCGGTGGCCCGAATGACCCATCGAGTGCACCAAGTAGTAAATGACGCCGGCCCCGGCAAACGCCTGCCGCAAGGAGTCGACATCCTCGAGGTCGCCGATCATCACGTCCACGCGGTCTGCCCAGGGGACGTCGCTGAGCTTGTTGGTGTGGCGTACCAGGACACGGACGTCGTAGCCGGCGTCGAGCAATCGCGGGACGAGCCGTCCCCCGATATAGCCGGTGGATCCCAATACCACTGCCAGCGGATTCACTGTGGCCCCTTCCGATGCCTTGCGGAGCCGGAACACCGGCGCCCAAGGCCAGCGTAGCCCTACGCCGATCCGGCCCGTTTCCGGCGGTCGTTCTTGCCCCGGAGGTCGCGGTTCAGGCGGCGGTCACCGTGGTAGAGCAGCGACTCCCAGTCGACCTGTTCCGGGGTTTTGGGGATGATGGCCGGCGGCTGTGCTTTCGGCTTCTTGGGCTCGACGTACAGCCAGTTCAGCACGCCAAGGTACATGTCCACTCCGGAGTTGGCCAGTCCGATGTAAGCCCGGATAGCACCGGCGGCCATGACGGCGTTGAAGGCGGCGAATGCGGCGTTGCCCCAGTTTCCCAGTTCCCAGTTGCGCCAGACGGTCAACAAGGAGAACGCAACGATCAAGTACGGAGCGAGGACGTAGAGGGCCGGTGCGGCGGTACGGTCCTTGACCTTCGGGGTTCGGACGAACGGGATCTTGTCTCCCGTGAGGGCTTGCTGGAGGGATTTCAGGACGCCTGCGAGATTGACCGGAAGGAGAACGAGGTTGAATCCGTAGATCCGGAAGATGTCGCTGAACCGGTGGCCGCAGTCCCGCAGGTCGCTTCCCATGGCCAGGAAGTAGGGCAGGGCCGCAAGGAAGACCAAGGGGCTGAGGAGACGGCTGTCGTAGGGGTATGCGAGGAGGAACAGCAACCCGAAGCTCGCCCAGGTGATGGAGGCCATGTAGTTGACGCGCAGCAGGATTTCGCGGAAGAGGACCGGCCGGGCTTGGCCTCGGCGCTTGCGGATCTGTTCCCAGAGTTTGGGCAGGATCAGCAGGCCGCCGTTGGCCCAGCGCCGTCGCTGCACCACGAGCGATCCGAAGTCCGGCGGGGTGGCGCTGTAGCTGAGCCGCTCCGGGTAGTTGGCCAAGGTCCAGCCATGCTTACCGAGGTCCACGCTGGACTCGGTGTCTTCAATGACGGTGCGGTCCTGGATGTAGGTTCTGACCTCGAAGCCGCCCACGGTGGAGATCTCTACGATGTCCTCCAGGGCGCGTTTGCGGATCACGGCGTTCGCGCCCACCCAGAACGTGGCGCCGTATTGGGTCATGCCCTGGTGCTGGATGTGCTGGATGTCCGTGGTGGCCCCGGCGATGCGCTCAATCCGGGTCGGGGCGCCGCGGAAGGAGGAATACGGAGTCTGGGTGACGGCTACCTGCTCATTTCCAGGGGATTCGAGGAGATGAACCAAGCGGAGGCAGTAATCGCGCAGCAGCATCGAGTCCGCATCCAGAGTCAGGACGTAGGTGGTGTCCGGGACCGACAGCACATCGCCGTCGTCGACCCCTGCGGGCCGCAAGACGGTCCCGTCCGCGGTCTGTTCCGGGTGCCAGGTCCCGCCCATGAGTGAGAGGTAGGCGTTCAGGTTCATGGCCTTGTTGGCCTCGTGGGAGAGGCTCGCGAACCGCTTCCGCTCGAACGTGGAAACCCGTGCGTTGAAGATCCAGGTCAGCCGCGCATACAGTTCAGCGATGCGTTCCGGGCCGGGCGACTTCCGCTGTGCGTTGGCGGCCGTAAGGGCCAGGATCACGAGCCGTAGTTCCCGGGCCAGGCCCATGAGGACCAGATCGACGAAGAACTCATCCACGTGGTCCTCGACGGACTCGGTCTCGGCCATAGCTTCGAGCCATTCGGCAGCGTATTGGTATTCGGCGATGAGCCGCTCAACCTCGGTGCCGGGGTCTGGTTCAGGTCCTTGATCACGACGACGGCGGTACCTCGCGTAGGCGGCGTTGACCCTCGCGGCTGGTTCTTCGAGGGTTTCGGTGATCTGGCCGGCAAGGGCACGGGTGGCTTCCAGGCGCCGGAGCACGTCCGGGTCCTTGGGGAAGGGTGGGTCATCAAGAAGAAGCACAACGCTCAGGTCCGGGAATTCCTGCAGGACCGCGGACCACATGGTGCCGCGCACTACTTCCGGTTCTTCTGCGTAAGAAGGAATCAGCACGGTGATGCCCTCGGAGTAGTCGAAGAAGTGCCGGTCCAGTTCCCCTCGGGGAACCCGTCGGTGGGCCCGAAAGCGGGTCAGGGCGCCCTGGCGGGCGGTGAGGTACATCAACGCCGAGAACGTCAGGAAGGACACCACTACCAAGTAGGAGAGGGTCTCGGCGCCGAAGCGGAATCCAGCGCCGGGGTTGTCCACCAGCTGCTTGAGCACCGTCGTGACCAAATAGCCGACCCAGGCAAGCACGGTGGTGAGGACGCCGACGCGGCCGAGGACAATTTTCCGCCGCGATGGTGCCGGGTGGACGATCGAGAGCGGTTCGGAGCGCTTTTCCGCTCCCCACTGACGCTTTCGGGCCTTTGAAGACTGCCCGTCCGCCGTTCCCTGTTCATCGGGGCGAAGCAGCACAATCTGATCCGACATGAATCCCCATTCGCTGTCCGTGCACCCCCAGCGGGCACACGGCACAATGCGGGCGTAATGTAACGGACCGCACTTCAGTGCGCCCCTATGATAGGCGAACAACGCGGAGTTCCGACAGAACTCATGGAAATGCTACGCAAGCTGCGGCGCTTCCCGGGGAGTGAGATCTTTCCCAGACATCCGTGAAGTCCTATTCAGAAGCTCTGGGGGTATTTCTGTGTCTAAACGCTTTCCCGGCCGCCGGCTGTCCGTCCTGCGTTTGGGCATCCTTTGCGTCATCGTGGTTGCGGCGGTCACTGCCGGCTACCTCGGCCTCCGCAATGTCCAG
Source organism: Arthrobacter sp. KNU-44 (assembly GCF_051843155.1). Taxonomy (NCBI): domain Bacteria; kingdom Bacillati; phylum Actinomycetota; class Actinomycetes; order Micrococcales; family Micrococcaceae; genus Arthrobacter; species Arthrobacter sp. KNU-44. Next base: position 3,045,244 of record NZ_JBPXNG010000002.1, on the reverse strand, counting down.
GATGTCAGTGCCGCCGCATCCATGCCCTCGGTGTTCTCCGGCTATGTGGATGTGACGGCGACGCCCCGCTTCGCGTTCGAAGATCCAGCCGTGCCCAGCGCGAAAGCCGTGGTGCTGTCCTTCGTCGTCGCCGATCCGAAGCAGGACTGCGCCCCGTCCTGGGGTGCGGCGTACAGCCCCGACCAGGCAGCTTCCGACCTCGATCTGGACCGGAGAATCGCCCGGCTCCGCCAGCTTGGCGGGGCAACGGCTGTTTCCTTCGGCGGGCTGAACAACAACGAACTCGCGGTTTCCTGCAAAGACACGAAGGCCCTGACCGACGCCTACCGGCAGATCGTGGACCGCTACGACGTCGCGACGGTAGATCTCGACGTCGAAGGCGTCGCCCTGGGCGACCTGGCCGCTGCCGACCGACGGGCCCAAGCCATTGCCGCCCTCCAGAAGGAACGCAAAGCCAGTGGCAAGCCCCTCGCCGTCTGGCTGACCCTTGCGGCCGACCCAGACGGCCTCACGAGCCAAGGCCAGGGCATCGTGGCGCATACCCTGTCCGGCGGAGTCGATCTGGAGGGTGTAAACATCATGACGATGGATTTCGGCGCCAGTAAGCCTGCAGCTTGGAGCATGTCCCGGGCCTCGGAGTCAGCTGCGGATGCCGCCCACGATCAGCTGGCCGCCCTCTACAGCAACGCCGGAACTGACTTTGGGAGCGAAACCATCTGGCGCAAACTTGGCCTGACCGTCATGGTGGGCCAGAACGATATCGCCGGCGAAATATTCACCCTCGATGACGCTGCCACCATGAACAGCTTCGTCAAGGACAAGGGCCTCGGCAGGTTGTCGATGTGGTCCATGAACAGGGACAGGACCTGCAGCCCCAACTACCCGGATTTGAGCAAGGTCTCGGACAGCTGCAGCGGGGTGGTCCAGGGTTCCCAACTGTTCTCGACCACGCTCGCCCATGACGTGGCACTGCCTACGCCGGCTATTACTCCATCGCCAACAGTCACTGCCTCAAGTAGCGCACCCGCCACCACCACCGATGACCCGGCAACGAGCCCCTATCCGATATGGAGCACCTATGCCGCTTATACGGCTGCGGACAGGGTGGTCTGGCACGGAAGCGTCTATGAGGCGAAATGGTGGACCCGCGCTGACGTCCCGGACAACCCGGTCCTGCAGGGCGGCGCCACTCCGTGGAAACTCGTGGGTCCGGTGCTGCCCGGAGACAGGCCAAGCCCCAAGGCAACGGTGCCTGCGGGGACCTTCCCGGCATGGGTTCCGGAGACCATCTATCACAAGGGCGACCGCATTCTGTTCGAAGGATCCGCGTTCGAGGCCAAGTGGTGGACCCAAGGCGACAGCCCGGAAGCCGCAGTCCAAGGCGCCCCTGACTCCCCCTGGGCAAGATTGACCACGGCCCAGATCCTGGCCGCATCCCCCACCGCGCCGGCTTCCTGAAGCGCGAACTGGCAGCAGATGCCCGCAAAATCGCCCGCTCCCTGTTACACCCGCCGTCACACCCGCCCCGCGAAGTTAAGCGCGAATTGGCAGCAGATGCCCTTTCCGTTGCTTTTTGCGGGCATCTGCTGCCTGTTCGCGATGGGGGGAAGGCCCTCCGCCGTCGGTTTCAGGGGGGGCTCGACGGCGGAGGGCTGGCTGGGGTTGGGGGTGTTACTGGGCGGCGGCGGTGCGCTGGGTGCCGGTGAAGGTGAAGGCGATGGTGCTGCTCTGGTTCTGCAGGGAGTTGTCCGCGGTGGCGGGCAGGGTCAGGGTGACGCGGAGGTCGTCGGTGTGGCCGGGCGCGACCGAGGTCAGGTTTGCCAGGGCGATGTTGGCGCCGACTTTGCCGGTGGTGGTTTTCAGGTTGAGAACCATGATGATTTCCGTTTCTTGAAGCCCGTGAGACCGGGACTTTGCTGTCCGATGACCTCTACTTTCCGGCAGGAATTTTATGAAGCCGCAAGGTTCCCGCAAGCTTTTCTCGAAGATTAGTTAAATATTCAATCAAGTAGTTTTCGAGTGTTGAGCAGGCGGGTGCCCGCAGCGGGCAAGTAGTGGAAACGAGTAACGACGCGAACTGGCAGCTGATGCCCATAAAATCGTTTCCAGAGGGCATTTACTGCCTGTTCGCGCTAAGGCCGCTACCGCAGCCCAAACCCTTAGCGTCGGAGCGCTATTACGACGACGGCGACGGTCGCCACAGCGAGGATCGCCAACCCCACGTATGCAAGCACCTGAAGGCGCTGCTTTCGAATTTCCCGCTTCGATTCACGAGCCGACAGCCCAATCATCTTGTTCCCCATACGGGGAGCGTACGCCGCGATTGTTTCGCTCGGGCAACAAGAAAGATAACTGTTACGAAGTTCCCAGCTGGCAACCCCTGGCTAAGAACCGTGTCCCCTATACTGACATCTGAATACTTGTTCAGATGTTGGAGGTCCCGTGGTTGCCAGTGAAGCTGTCGATGAATGCGGCGTGAAACTCGTCGACCCCGACAGGGTCGAACTCGTCCGTGCAGCCCTGCCCTCGGATCATGACATTGTCGAGCTGGCGGACGTGTTCTCGCTGCTCGGCGATCCTGGGCGCTTGCGGCTGTTGACGTCGCTGCTGGAAGGCGGGGAACTGTGCGTCTGCGACCTTGCCGCGACGACGGCGATGAGCGAGAGCGCGGTCAGCCATGCGTTGCGGCTGCTGCGCGCCCACCGGGTGGTTTCCGTTTCGAGGCGCGGCCGGATGGCGTACTACCGCCTGGATGATGCGCACGTGCGGATGCTGCTGGACCTGGGTCTGACCCACACGGGACATACCGTCGCTGTCCACCCCGAGCGCACGGCCAAGGAGGCCAAAGGCCAATGAGCACCCACAACCACGACGCGCCCGGCACCGCGCCAGGCAACCCCGCCAAGCACCACGCCCACGGCCACAGCCACGCGATAGCAGCGAATGCAGACCGGCGCTATCTGGTTATCGCGTTGGCCCTGATTGTCGGGTTCATGATCCTCGAGGTGATTGTCGCCGTCGTTTCCGGCTCGCTGGCGCTGCTCTCCGACGCCGGGCACATGCTGACCGACGCCGGTGCGATCGCCGCGTCGCTGTGGGCGATCAACCTCGCGGCCCGTCCAGCGCAGGGAATCTGGACATTCGGATTCAAGCGCGCGGAAATCCTCTCAGCGGCCGCCAACGGAATCACCTTGCTGGTCATCAGCGCCCTCGTGGCCGTGGAGGCCATCCACCGCCTCCTTGATCCGCCACCTGTCGAGGGCGGCCCTGTCCTGGTGGTCGCGATCCTCGGGATCATCGTGAACCTCGTGGCCGTGTGGGTGCTGGCCAAAGCAAACCGGTCCAGCCTGAACGTGGAAGGATCCTTCCAGCACATCCTGACCGACCTCTACGGATTCATTGCGACGGCGGTCGCCGGGCTCGTCGTCCTGACCACCGGTTTCACCCGTGCGGACGCGATAGCTTCGCTCGTCGTCGTGGCCCTGATGCTGCACGCCGCGTGGGGCCTGCTGCGGGACTCCGGGAGGATCCTCCTGGAAGGCGCACCGGAAGGTGTCGACCTGGACCAGGTCAGGGAACACCTCCTCGAAACCGGGCACGTGCACGACGTCCATGACCTGCACGTCTGGACAGTCACCTCGGACCTTCCCGCCCTGTCCGCGCACGTCGTCCTGGACGAGAGCTGCTTCCACGACGGACATGCCCCGCTCATCCTTGACCAGCTGCAGAACTGCCTTACCGGGCATTTCGACGTCGAACACTCCACCTTCCAGCTCGAACCCGCCGGCCATGCCATCCACGAAACCGGAACCCATTGATGACCCCCCCTGCCCCAACCACAGACTCCGGGAGGTTGTTGCGTCGCGGGCTGCGGCTGGAATACGCAACCCTGGGCTGGAACGTGGTGGGCCTCGGCGTTCTGGCAGCCGCCGCCATTCAAGCCGGTTCCCCGGCCCTGGCCGGTTTCGGCCTGGATTCCCTGATCGAGATCTTCGCTTCGATCGTGGTGGTGTGGCAGCTCAAAGGTGCCAACAAGGAACGCGAAGCCCCCGCAATGCGCCTGATAGGGATAGCCTTCGCCGTCCTCGGCTCCTACCTGCTCATCCAGGTGGCCATCGTGTTTGCCACCGGAGTCCGCCCTGCCACCTCAGGTGCGGGCATCGCCTGGACGGCCCTGACCTTCGTGGTCATGCTCGCCCTCGCGTGGGGCAAGATCCGCACCGGAAGCGCCTTGGGCAATCCGGTGCTCCGGGCAGAAGGAAAAGTGACCCTCGTGGACGCCTACCTGGCCGGCGCGGTCCTGGCAGGCCTGGTTCTGAATGCCCTTTTCGGGTGGTGGTGGGCCGATCCCCTGGCGGGGGTGGTCATCATTTACTACGCAGCAATGGAGGCCCGCCACGCCTTCAAGCACACCCCTTAGTGGTGTGCTTGCGTCTCCTGGAGCCGCTTGATGAACCAGCGTGATTGCTCGGGTCCGTAGGGAAGCACCGGGATCGCCTTGGTAGCGTCCGACGGCGTGTCCCGGATCGACTGCCTCGCTTGCCTTACCGCTGTGGACATGGTGTTGGCCATGGTCTTCACGAACTGGTCGCTGCAGGGCTTGCCGTGGCCGGGGATGAGGAACTCGTAGCGGTGGCGCAGGGCCGAGATGTGCCGCAGCACGTCTGCCCAATCTTCCGGGTACGAGTCCTCGAACGACGGATGTGCGCCTTGTTCCACGAGGTCACCGGCGAAAAGGGTGCTGGGCGTGCCTACCAGGAGATCGCCGTCGGTGTGGCCGCGGCCCAGGTAGAACAGGGTGGCGGTGAGGCCGCCGAGGTCGACCAGGACGGGCTGATCCTTGACGATCGCGTTGGGAATGACGAGTTCGACGGCGTCACCCTTGCCCGCGGCCATCTCCGGTTCGGTGGCGGAGACGAAGCGGCGCTGGTGGTCGCCGTCGTCGTCGATTGTCGCCGCACAGTTAACGTGCCCCCAAAACTCGGTGACGCCGTCGTCGGCAAAAACGGCGTTGCCGAAGTAGTGGTCGTAGTGGGCGTGGGTATTTACGACGACGAGAGGCACTTGGGTCTTTTCGCGGACTGCGGCGAGGATCTGCCGGCCTTGGCGGGGGCCGCAACCGGTGTCGATCACCATGGCTCGTTCCGTGCCTACTACGAGGCCCGTATTGAGCAGGCACCCTTCGGTCTCCAACACGTAGTTGTTAGGGCCGACTTCGAGCCATGCTGACATTGTTTCTCCGTCTGATGCGTTCCGGCAGTGTTCAGGCCTCGATTCTACCCACGTGGAGCCGGGAGGATCGGGACAAAAGCCCCAGTTGAGACCCGGGCCGTTCGAAATTGCTCAATGCGCAGGAAGAAGGCTTGAGGAGCAATGCGCGGGAAGCTACGCTATCGGGGTTGGCGATGCTACTTGTTAACTAGTTGCTGCTATTCGGCGGCCTGACTGGGGAGGAAGTGATCGTGATACCGGAAACTGCGGACGGTGAAAAGGCCACTGTCGATTTAGGCGTCGACGGTCTTCTCCATCTGCGCTGGCGGCCCGGGGTCGCCATTGAGGTTGAGGATGCGCGGGCGGCCATGGCGAAAGTCGACGAGCTCTGCCAGCAGGAGCAGCATCCGATGCTTGTGGACATGGCCACGGTCGCTTCCGTTAGCCGGGAGGCCCGTGGTGTGTGGTCCATTCCGTGCGGCGCTTCACGCATCGCTTTGTTAGGTACGTCGCCTGTAGACCGCGCCCTGGCGAACTTCTTCCTCGGCGTGCACGTCCCGCCTTGCCCGACCCGTTTTTTCACATCGCGCCGCGATGCGCTGGACTGGCTTAATGCGGGTGCGTAAGCCCCGGAGGTGCGTCCTGCTGCAGCCCACTGGGACTACATGACCTCGAGGGAGAGCGTCGAGGACCCGCGCCTGCAGCTGTTGGTTGACGGGGTTGTCCGATTGGCTGCCGGCGATCTGGACGCACGCATTGAACCTTCGAAACATCGGGATGACATTGATGCCGTCATCACGGGAGTCAACCTCCTCGCAGAAGAACTGGGCCACATTCATGCGGATTTGGAACAGCGGGTGGCCGCCCGCACGGCCATGTTGCGGCGTACACAGGTTGAGCTTGAACAGATGGCCAAGACAGATGCCCTAACCGGCCTTGCAAACAGGACGTTGCTTACCGAGCGGATCCAGGGAGCGATCCTGTCCAGCCCCGACGGCGGAAAAGCCCCGGCCGTGTTGCTGCTGGACCTGGACTCATTCAAGGCCATCAATGACATCCTGGGCCACAGCGCCGGTGACGCCGTGCTAGTGGAAGTTGCCAAACGTCTCCGGTCCGCCGTCAGGGAACAGGATACGGTGGCCCGCCTAGGCGGGGATGAGTTTGCCATCCTCGTTGCCGCCGCTACCGAAGAGGAGATCCTTCGAATTGCGCACCGCGCATCGGAGTATCTGCAGGACAGCATGTCTATCGGCATGGAGACGGTTTGGGCGATGGCCAGCATCGGCGTTTGCATCGGCACGCCGGGGTACCGGGCTGAAACGCTGATGCGCGATGCCGACATTGCCATGTACCAGGCAAAGGCGCGGGGCCGCAACAATGTCCAGCTCTTCCAGCCGGAGATGCTCGACGCCGTTCAGGAACGGTCGCGCATAACCGCCGAACTGCGTACCGCTGTTGCCGGAGGAGAGCTGGCGCTGGTGTATCAGCCGGTGGTCGAATTGGCTTCCAGCCGCGTCATCGGCGTCGAAGCCCTCCTCCGATGGCATCACCCTGTCCGCGGCACCATCATGCCGGGCAGCTTCATTGGCATCGCAGAAGAAACCGGCTTGATCTTTGAGCTGGGACGTTGGGTGCTGCATGAAGGTCTCGCCCAAATGAGGCGCTGGAGCCAGACCCACCCGGACCTGCCGGACTATTGTCTGCACATCAATCTCTCTGCCGCCGAACTGCTTCGAACCGACTTGCTTGACGATATCCGGGACACGCTGGCCAGGTATTGCCTGGATCCTCGGCGTCTGATCCTGGAGATCACCGAGACTGTATTGATGTCGCGTGAAACCGGACAGGAACAGGTCCTTAGCGGCCTCCGGGAGCTCGGTGTAGGGCTGCAGATTGACGACTTCGGTACCGGCTATTCGTCCATCAGCTACCTCAGGTCGCTTCCGGCAGACACTGTGAAGGTCGATCAGTCCCTCATTAAGGACATGGAGTCGGACCCTCGGCAACAAAAATTCGTCGCGGCCATTCTGCAGCTGATTTTCGCTGCGGGGCTCAACGCGACCGTGGAAGGCATCGAAACCGCAGAGCAGGCGGCCCAGCTGGAGGCCATGGGTTGCCTCTACGGGCAAGGCTACTTCTACGGATATCCGGTACCAGCCGCGGAAATCCCGGATCAGCTCCGCCGGCCCGCACGGCGTCTGTAGAGTTAGCGCATGTCGAAGCTTTGGGACCAGATGTTGCTTGTCCCCACAGTCGTACGCCTCGCTTCCCGGGCACCGAGAAATCCGGACACCGCGTGGGAAGGATACTGGCGCGGAATCCGCACTACGGGCCCTTCCGGAGACGTGCTTTGGGACTCGGACTCCGCGGCCGAGCGCGCGCAGTACACCGACGCGATTGCAGCCCACTTTGATCCTAATCTTCCGGTAGTTGACGTAGGGTGCGGCAACGGAACCCACACCCGCTGGCTTGCAGGCCTCTTTCCACGGGTTCTCGGAATCGACGTCTCCGAGGGAGCGATAGAGATGGCGAGCAGGGAAGCAGAAGGCGTCCAAAATGCCGACTTCATGGTTCTGGACGCTTCGGGGGCAGGTGCTGGGGAGCTCCTGTTGGAGCGGTTGGGGCCCGCCAATGTCTTTGTCCGCGGAGTCTTCCACGTCTTGAAACCCGGCAAGCAGGCTGCCATGGCTGCCAACCTCCGAGCCGTCATCGGGGACAGGGGCCGGGTGCTACTGGCCGAAACGAACTTCCGCGGAAATAGCCTCGGTTACCTGACCGAGCTCGGCGCCACCCGGCAAAGCATGCCCCTGCAGCTGCGGCGCGCTTTGGAGAACCTTCCCCGGCCCGGGCATTTCGGCTCCAGGGAACGGCACGACGTATTTTCGGCTGCAGAATGGCAGTTGATTGCTGACGGCCCGGTTAACATCGAAGTGGTCCCGATGAACTCCAGCGGTCTTCCGCAGTGGGTTCCGGGATATTACGCACTTCTGTCCGGCGCGAAGGATTCCGAAACAGAAAAAGAACGGGTGTAATTTCATCCGGCGCGCACCCGCGGGTTACATCCCAATGAAGATTTCATTTCAATCCGGGCCGACCGGTTTGTTCGGCTGTAGTATTCCCTTAGCTTGCAGGTCCCGGACTCAGCCGGAACTAAACGCAAAGGAATGATTTCATGTCGACGCGGAAACGGTCTTTACTTGCATTGACCGACGCCGGGATGCAGGCCAGTCAGGAGACTGTGGAGCAGCCCATCGAGCAGTTGCGTGAGCTGCGCCTCCAGGTCCTGGAAATCATCGATGAAGTCCTGGGGGACTCTTCGCAGGCAACGGATGCGGTGCGGGAACAACTTCGCCAGCACATTGCCGCCCACCCCGGGCATCCGGAAGAGGCCTTGCTGGAACACTTGTCTGCGCTCAGGTCGGGACAGCCGGCCCCGCAGGACGATCCGGACCGGCCCGCCCCGGCCCCGCATGGCGAGCCGGAATCCCAGCACCCAAACAGCCAGCACCCTGGCAGTCCACGGCTCGAGGCCGTTCTCAGGGACCGGATGCTGATGACCGCCTTCCAGCCCGTTTTCGACCTGACCACGTCCACTGTCGTCGGCGCCGAGGCTTTGACCCGCTTCGTCAGCGATAGCGGGGACCCTGCCGATTACTGGTTCGCGGAAGCCGGGGATTCGGGGCTCCGTACTGATCTTGAATTCGCGGCGTTGGAGTGCGGGCTCGAGGCCGCGCTGAAGCTGCCGCCCCACCTTTTCGTGGCGTTGAAGCTTTCCGACGAAGTCTGCTTGGATCCGCGCCTTCCCGGGCTTTTCGATCAGAGTCCGGTGGCACCAGCCCGGGTCATCCTTGAAGTCTCCGGGAGGTTCCCTCAGGAACAGGCTGCTTCGCTCGATGCGGCGCTGGCCCCGCTGCGCAGTGCCGGCGTGCGCTTGTCCATTGAAAACACCGGTTCGTTCTTCGTCGGGGCCAGCCATATTCTTCGGCTGAAGCCGGAGATGATCAAGCTGGAGCGGAATCTGACTGCAGGCCTCGAGCTGGATTCCCTCCGGCAGGAACTCGTCGAGGCGGAGGTGGCGTTCGCGCGGGAGACCGGGGCGGCCTTGACTGCGCAACGCATCGAAACCACGGACGAACTCGCCACTCTTGCTGGCCTGGGCGTAACCCTCGGACAGGGCTATCACCTTGGGCGGCCGTCGGTCCAGCCCAGCGAATGGGCTAAGTGGGGCGGGCGTGCACGGCATCTTGCCTCCCCGGGCAGTCGCGGCCGGACCACGCGGAGCTGACGAACGGGCGCCTCAGGCAGTGACGGGGCGGTCCGGGCCTCGATGTTGTTCTATCAGCCAAGCGGCCATCTGCCGGGCGCGCTTCGACGCGAGGGCGTCTCCCTCCGTGGCCGAGATGATGGAGCCCTTCATCAGGATGTGCCAGGAGCGTGCGAACTCGTCGGTGCGCTCCAGCCCGGCTTCTTCAGCCAACTCCTGGATGTGTCCCCTGATCCTGGCGAGGTAGCCGATGCTCGCTTTCCCTAGCGGATGTTCACGCCCCATTTCAAGCAGGACGTTGATGAACGAGCACGCCTCAAAATCCTCGCGCTCAAACCAGTCGCCGAATACGTCGAACATGGCAAGCAACTGCTCGTCGGCGGTGTTTCCCCGGCTCTTGGCATCGGAGATGATCAAGTCGACGGTCGAGAATTGGTCACGAAGCGCGAGGAAGGCAAGAACCAGATCGTCCTTGGACGGAAAATGGCGGTAAAAGGTGGCCTTGGCCACTCCCGAACGTTCCATGAGCTGATCGACCCCCACAGCACCGATCCCGCGCCGCGAGAACAGTTCGTAGCCAGCGTCCAAGATCCGATCCACCGCGTCATCACGGGTGGTCGTTTGTCCGGCTGGCAATGAAGACGAACCGGGCGCTTCCGAGGCATCTGGCGTACTCATGGTGAAAGCAATATTACTCGCGCCCCTACAAGACAGACCGGTCTGTCGGGCCCTTTTTGCGCCAACGCAGGGTCACTTACGGCCCATGTCGGGCAGCAACATAGGCCGTAACTGACCCCGCGTTGGGTAAGGTGCCAGTGCGCTCCCCTATTGCTTCTCTGATGGCCTTCTGCTTCTCTGACACTACCGGGCCGCCGCCGCGCTACTTCCGGTGTGGACCGCACCCGGCTGAAGGGACGTGGGACCGCTATGACTTCTTTGTGGCTAGACGCGCGCGAGGCTTCCGCAGCCGCGAGCCCCGATGAATTCACGCCTGGGAACAGTTACGACGTCGTCGTGGTCGGCGCGGGAATCACGGGCATGGCGACGGCGCTCATGCTGGCACGGACCGGGAGCAGCGTGCTGGTCCTCGAGGCCCGGCATATCGGGGCGGTCAACACCGGCAACACCACGGCCAAGTTGAGCCTGTTGCAGGGCACCGCATTGTCCGCGCTGCGTAACCAGTATCCCGTGGACGTGGTCCGTGCCTACGTTGATGCGAACAGGGCGGGCCAGAAGTGGTTGCTCACCTATCTCGAGGAGCGGGGTGTGCCTTTCCAGTATCGGGATGCCTACACCTTCGCCACCACCCCGGCCGGCGCGGATCGGCTCCGCGCGGAAGCCTTTGTGGCCCGGGCTGCGGGACTCAACGTCAAGTCCACCCGGGAGACGGGGCTGCCGTTCGACGTCGACGACGCCTTGCGGCTTGCGAAGCAGGCGCAGTTCAACCCGATGGACGTCTTGGATGCGCTCGCTGCCGATGTTCGGGCTGCCGGCGGCAGCATCGTGGAAGGTATCCGCGTCATGAACGTCAGCAACGGCGATCCCCTGACGGTGGTCACCAGGAAGGGCGAGGTCCGCGCCCGTTACGTGGCGCTCGCCACCGGGACACCGATCCTGAACCGCGGGCTCTACTTTGCGAAGCTGCGGCCGAATCGCTCCTACGCCGCCGCGCTGCGGCTGCCGGAAGGCATGAGCCCGCCGCCGGGAATGTACCTTTCGGCGGAGCCGCCCACCCGCTCGCTGAGGGACTACCCAATGCCCGACGGCGGGTCGTTGCTTTTGGTGGGCGGGTTCGGGCATGCAGGTGGCCGGGCGCCGTCGACGCAGGTTCACGTGAATGAGCTGCTCGGCTGGGCCGAACAGCACTATCCGGGTGCCGAGGTCACCCACACGTGGGCCGCCCAGGACTACCAGGCCGGCAATCTCATGCCGTTCTTCGGCAGGTTCCCCCGGGGGCACGGGAAGATCTTCTTCGGCACGGGCTACAACAAGTGGGGCATGACAAACGGTGTTGCGGCGGCGCTTGATATCACCGCCGATATCCGTGGCGAAAAGCTGGAGTGGGCCCGCACCATCCACCGCCGCGTTACGGGTCCTCGCGGGGCAGCGTCGACGATTTCGTTGAACATAGAGACACAGCAGCAGAACTTCCGGGACAAGGCAGCCCTGAAGGAGAAGCCGGCCATCACGGAGGAAACCCACCCCGCCGAGGGCACGGGCGTCACGGGGCTTTTCCACGGGAAACCCGCGGCCATCTGCACGGTGGATGGCGTGGTGTGCAGGGTGTCAGCGGAATGCGCACACCTGGGTGGGATCCTGCACTGGAACGACGCCGAGAAGTCCTGGGACTGCCCGCTGCACGGCTCCCGCTACACGGCCGCGGGAAAGCTGCTGGAGGGTCCGGCGACGCACAATTTGTTCAAACTGCAGTAGGGCGTTCAGTGTTCGATATTTCCCCTCGTTCAATGCGATTGAACGGGGAGGACTACTGAGTGTGCCGGTAGAGACTCACAAGATTTGCCGTTCGAATACTCAATTTTCGGATTCAGCCACTCATTTCTCGTCCATCGGATAGTCAGTGGCAGATGCCGGCACATATTCTGAAGCTAAGGACCGGCGCCGATCAGCGGCGTTTTTAGTTGGCGGCGCGATTATCGACTTCAATATGAGCTGTTGAAATGGCGGACAAGAGACTAATGACCGCGCGATCTAGATACTGGTTGACTTTGAGTGCGTTGCTCGGCGCGACGGTAATTGTGGTCGGGTTCGCTCCTGTTCCGCTCGTTCTCGTTCTGGGCGGTTTCCTCATGGCGGGGTTTCTTGCGACCGCGGCACTGTACGGTCATTGGCAACGCGAAGCGGTCAGGTCTAGTGCGATGGCGGCACCGGTCCCTGTGTTCAGCGCCATCATCACCTTCAACGTTGCACTTTTGCTCCGGGGGAGCGAACTCGGCTGGTACCTCATTCCGGTCCTTGCAGCGGCCCTTTTCATCGGCTGTTTCGCATGGGCACGCAAGCACGGACCCTACGTGAAGCCGGACGATGTCCGTGGAGGTCAATCGTGATCGCCGCACCGCTCAGCGTGGGTTAAGGCCTAACTGCGCCGCCAGCTCGCCGGGGCGGTTGAAGCGGTAGAAGAACGGACCGAGTTCTCCCCTGTCGAGCGTTGAGGTCAAAGTGATGAGACTTTCCAGGAGCGGAGCCTTTGCCAGGTCGCCCAGGTGTATCGGCTCGAATCCTGCGTCCCGAATGAGGCTCTCGGTGGCCTCGCGGGCATCGGCGTCGGACGCGAAAAGGGTCCCCGGCGGCATTGGCTCCGCGTCGACGGCGTCATAGATCGAAGCGAAGTTGGTATTGAACGCCTTTGCGGTGGGCCCGCCGATGATCGCTTTGACCTGTTGGGCGATCGAGTCGTAGCCCGGCGGCCGATCGCCGAAGGTATTGCTTGCGTCGATTGTCACCTGGCCGTCAAGTGGCTCATCGCATTCGAGGGTGTAGCGGGGGTGGGCGCGTCGGTGGCCGGATAGAGGTCGAGGTCTTCCGATGATGGAAGTTCCTACACTGCCCATCCGGAAGACCTCGCCGTGTCCCACGCTACCTTCCTGCCTCCTGACCTGACTACGTTCTGCCGGCTCGATGAGCTTGGGCTCGAAGCCGCCGGGCAGTGTCTCGCCCCCGGCCGTGCGGTGCTGGAATGCCGTGCCGTTGATCCGGACGACTGGTGCCATTCGTGTGGGGGCCAGGGCATCGCCCGCGGCACGGTCACACGGCCGCTCGCGCACGAACCGCTGGGATGGCGGCCGACGACGCTGCTGGTGCGGGTCCGCCGCTACAAATGCACCGGGTGCGGGCGGGTGTGGCGGCAGGACATCTCCAAAGCCGCGCAGCCGAGGGCGAAGATCTCCCGCCGCGGACTGCGCTGGGCGCTGGAGGGCATCGTGTGCCAGCACCTCACTGTCGCCCGCGTCGCGGAAGGCCTGGGCGTGTCCTGGCATACGGCGAACAGCGCGATCCTTGCCGAGGGCAAGCGGGTGTTGATCGAGGACCCGGCCCGGTTCAACGGGGTGGCCGTGATCGGCGTCGATGAGCATGTCTGGCGGCACACCCGGCGCGGGGACAAATACGTCACCGTGATCATCGACCTCACCCCGGTCCGTGACAGGACCGGGCCGGCACGGTTGCTGGACATGGTCGAGGGCCGCTCGAAACAGGTCTTCAAGGCCTGGCTCGCCGAGCGGCCCAAGGCTTGGCGGGACGGGATCGAGGTCGTCGCGATGGACGGGTTCACCGGGTTCAAGACCGCAGCCGCCGAGGAGCTCCCGGACGCGGTCGAGGTCATGGATCCGTTTCACGTCGTCCGGCTTGCCGGCGATGTCCTGGACAGGTGCCGCCAGCGCGTGCAGCAGCAGACCATTGGTCACCGCGGACGGTCCGGGGATCCGCTCTACGCAGCCCGCCGGACCCTGCACACCGGGCACGATCTGCTCACCGACAAGCAGAAGGACAGGCTGGAGGCCCTGTTCGCCGCGGACAACCATGCCGAAGTCGAAGCGACCTGGGGCATCTACCAGCGCGTCATCGCCGCCTACCGCGACCCTGACGGCACCCGAGGCAAACAGCTCATGCAAGCACTGATCGGCGCGATCAGCGCCGGCGTTCCCGCTGCGCTGACCGAGGTCATTACGCTGGGCCGCACGCTGAAACGCCGTGCAGGGGACGTGCTCGCGTACTTCGACCGGCCCGGCACCAGCAACGGCCCCACGGAAGCACTCAACGGCCGGCTCGAACACCTCCGCGGCTCCGCCCTCGGCTTCAGGAACCTTGCCAACTACATCGCCCGATCACTCCTCGAAACCGGCGGATTCAGACCGCGATTACACCCTCAAATGCGATGAGCCCGTCAAGTCCGGCAATATTGGCGAGCCCGACGGCGATCGAGTCTCCCGGAATGGCAACCACCACGACGTCAGCGGCTGTGGCATCGCCGCCGTCCCGGCCAAGCGCAGTCACGTCGTGGCCTGCAGCCGTCCAGCGTCGCGCCAAGGCGCCGCCGACGTGACCCCGTCCAATCACGGTAATCCGCATGGATTCCCCCTATTCATTTCGAGGCAACATCGACGAAGGACAACGCTCGGAGGCCCCACGCCGGCTATTCGCTGGGGCCTACTGGCCCGTGCCCACCGGATTCACCGCTCGAATTTTGTTCGGCGTCGCGGCAATCATCGCAGCGACCAACGAATTGATGCGGGCAATCAGGGCCGCCCTCGGCCTCCCCACGGAGCAAGGTAACTTTCATTCCGGCATCCTAGTCCCCAGCGCGGGCCCCGGGAAGGCTTCGCAGCCCGTGTCCCTCCGGGGAAATGCGAGAGACCAACGAGTCGTAGAACGGGAAACCCTAACCACAGCCAACTACGCTAATCCTTCCTTTGAAATGCCAAATTAGGAACTCAAGTAAAACGAGTTTTGCTCGAAATTCCCTTCCAACAAAGGCAAAAAGGCCGTATGATTTCGTGCAAGCTGTGGGTCTCAGGGGGCACCTATATGAATAGGAGCTTTCCTTGCCGCGTCTAAATATTATTGCCTCAGCTACCGCATGCCTTTCTTTGATTGCGACCATCCTTATTGCCGCACCGGCACAGGCAGGTACTGCTCAAAGGAACCCGGCACCCCAGGAACAGGAACATCAGCGGATACGAGCTGACACCGGTCGCGGAGTCCAGCCTGTCGCCTGGGATCAGGGGTTGTCGCCCGGGCCAAGTGCCAGTCCGCCGCATGAAATCGCCAAGAAGCACGACGGCGTGAATGTGATGGACGGGAACGCACCCGGAACCGCGGCAGTCCAAACGCAATCCCCCTCGGGTGCGGTACGGATTACCGTTCCCGGCAAAAAGTCAGAGACGAGACCTGCCCAGCTTAAGGGCGTCCCGATCGGGCACTTTATTGGCGAAGGGGCACCGCTTTTGACCACCGCACTGTCCGGCGCGACAACGACCACCTACAGCACTCCGCACGGCTCGCAGACGCTGATCACCGTCGAATCGGATAAGTCACCTCGCGATTACCGATTCCCGCTGGCTCTCTCGGCTGGATCCACGGCGAAGGTGGAAGCTGACGGTTCCGTCCTCATTCGAGACATCGAGGGAAGAGTTACAAGCGCCATTGTCGCCCCATGGGCATTCGATGCCGCGGGGAAGCCGGTGCCGACGACATTCAGGTTTGAGGATGGCGCCTTGGTTCAGCGCATCGACTTCAATTCCTCGAACGCATTTCCCCTAACGGCCGATCCGAGCGTTCAGTGGGTACCGTGGCCAGTCCTCGCTATCACCGGCGCCGAGTTGCAGGTACTGGCCGGCCTCACGGCCGCGGTGTTCGTGGGCGGAGTATGGACAGGATGTAAGTTCAACAAGCTGAGCGGATGGATAGCAACCGTCGTGAGCCAGATTTGCGGGTTGAGCGGCGTTACCGGAGTTGCATCTGTCATCGCTACCATCAGTGGCGCGTTCAGAAATGCCAGCCTGGTTGCCACAAAGTGCTACGGCATCAATCTTTCTAGACCGTCCGCTCCGCTCCGGGATATGCCGGCCCGAGACTGTGGCCTCTGAGAGAAGGCAATCGTGAAATGGTACAGTTGCGCGCACCCGCCGATCTTTACGGCTTCTCTGGCGCCCCTTTTTATGACCAATTGGGATCTGTGGCTTCGAATCCTCTTGCCATCGGTGGTCCTGGTTTCCTACGTGATCAATGAAGTAGTTCTTCACCGGAGGAAGAAGGCTGCACGTGCGCGCGCAGCCGAGCTCGATCGCACAGATCCGATGGCGCACGCCTACCGGGAGCCGCCTTCTTAGTCCCTCGATCAACGACGCGCAATTATGGCGCGGAGGGGGCGTCTCACCCCTGGGTGGGGCGCTCCCTCAAGCCCGTCGGGGCTAAATCTGAATAGGAGCTTAAATTGCTAAGAGCACATACTTTTGCCCAGGTAAGAAACCGACTACTCATTATTGGCGTGATTGTCTGCGCGGGCGGAGTTATCTTCGAAACGTTGGCCACAAACCTACTTTCGCTGCTTTTCTCCCTCCAAGGAGGGGCCGGCGCGGGTATCGGCCTGTGGTTCACAGGCTTCATCGTTTCAGTCGTACGCTTCGGGCTTGCCCCACTCGGCGCATCACTGATAGCTCTCGGCATCGCGGCCCACATCCTCCAAAACCAGATCCCGGACCTCCTCAACAACAATGAGAAGGACGGCTGAACTAGGTGGTCAGCCGCCCAGAGCACGCCTCATTGCGTCGTAGGCGGGCGTCGGCTGCCCGTTGTTGAAGAGAAGGTCGTGGCCCTGCTGCAGCTTGCCGTCATTGTCGATGAACCAGTCGTAGCGGTTGTCCACACCCCACGTCGTGTAGGAGACGCAGGCAGGCGAGCGCAGACAGGTCGCCAGCACCGTGGCGTACTGCTCCGCTTGGGCGCCTGTCCCCTGGCCGTCGGTGACGTCGTTCTCCGAGATGCGAACATGGAGACCGGCCGCCTCGAACGTGGCGAGAGTCTTGGACAGTTCCCCCTGCGGAATGGCGTCGGTCTTGAGGTCGTAGACGTGGGCCTGGAGTCCAACGCCGTAGATGTGGCCACCCAGGGCGTTGGTGTCGAGCGCGAGCTTGAGCAGGGCGTCCTGGCGGGGCCCCGGCACGTCGGCACCGTTTTCGTTGATGAACTGCTTGACGTCCGGATCGGCGTCGTGAACGGCCTTTGAGACGACCGCCGGGTAGCCGGGCCCGAAGACGCGGTACCAGATGTTCTGCTGGAAGCTGGTCCCTTGGTCGACGTCGAACGGCTCGTTGACGACGTCCAGCGAATCGAGCTTTCCCTTGAATTTCGGCTGTACATTGTAAATATTCGCTTCAGCATTTGACATCCATACTTCTGGATCTATGCAGTGATAGTGCTGTTCGCTTTCTTCTTTCTGCGCTGGGCGACCGTCATTCACCCAAGTTGGTGACTGCTCGTGGGAGCTATTCTTTATTTCGTGATGGTCTATTCTATTCACTGGAAGCATCGAAACAAATGGCTCCTGCTGACGCCCTTATATACACTGCTTACGCAGCCTTATCCTTCTTCCCATGGGCATTTTCTGGTATTTCGCCATGGCAATACCGGAAAAGAACTTCGGTCTCATCAGGTTCAGGCGAGGGAGGTTGAGGGATCAGATGGCCGGCGCCTTGCGAAACAACGCACCGTGAAGAATTGGCGGATAGGTCCGTCCCTAATTGAGCGCGATGACCAGCATCTGGGTGGTACCCGGGATGCAGGTCTGAAGTATCGCGCGCGGGAAGCCGCCGAACACCGCTGCGACGTTGTTGGTGGTCCCGCCCTGGGGCACCTGGCCGCGTGCGGTCACCGTGTACGTGCCGTAGCCGGAGATGCTCACCGTCTCGCCGACGCCGACGCCAGAGAAACGCGCCCACCCGCCGCAGAAATCATGTTCGGTGATGAACAGCGAGTAGGCGTCCGTGGGGGTGAAATGGATCGGGCCGATGCAACTGTCCACGGCCGCCTGGCCGCCTGAGCCCGCAACATAGATGGTCCGCACCGCCGGAGCGGGAGCTGGGGCGGCTGCTGGTGCTGGCGCCGGAGCGGGGGCAGGTGCAGCGGCCGGGGCAACCGGCGGCCCTGTCAGCTTTAGCACCTGGCCGGGCACGATGACGGAATAGGCGCTGAGCCCATTGGCCGCCAGCATCCCGTTGACGTCGACGCCGAACCTGGCGGCTATGGAGCCAACAGTGTCGCCGCTAACGACTGTGTAGATGTTCGTGTTAGGTGCCGGAGCTGGTGGAACTGCCACCGGCGCCGGCCCAGATGCTGCTGGGGCTGGTGGGGCGGCCACCGCGGACGGTGCTTGCGTAGCCGCCGATGCTTCCGCTGCGGGGTGAGGGGCAGCGGCTGGGACGGGTGTAGGCATCGCGGCCGGAAGAGGGCTCTGGGTCGACATCGGGCTCGCCGGAGTCGATAACGCGGCCGTGGAGCCCGCGCTTGGGGCGATCATGGCGCCAATTCCAGCTCGCGACACGTTTGGTGTGAAGTCCTGCGTAACGAAGGCGGCAAAGATCACCGCTGCCACCAGCATCCACATGACAATTGATGCCTTGTATCTGGTGAGGGTTCTTGACTTCGTGACACTCGGGGATAGGGCGCTGCTTCCGCCTATCCGGCCATGCTGGTATTCCTGCGAGTACAACATCTCAGGTCCCGGTAGCTCATCGTTCTTGGCATGGGTCGACTGACCCGGGACGTGATACGCAGCCGCTGAGATGGTGCTCGTGAGACCCGTTTACTCAATGCGCAGCACGGATGAGTCTCTCAATCCCTCACTTCTGGACAGGTCCATCTGTGGGATGAATAAAAGAGTTGTTTTTTTCTGCGCAGGGTGCCTTGAGTTTACGAATTCGCCAGTCGCAACACACGAGTGCGTGCCACTTGAATTCCTTTCCGCTCCCACGCTAAACACTCGTACTGACCCCCTCATTAGTGAGAGTAGGGAGCGGTAGCCATGACTAGTGAGTGCCGCAGTGCCGGTGTGATCTATTCGGCTATGTCGGTTTCGTAGTGTCACTGCGACGGGACCAGTCGGTGATCTGGCGGCAAGCGACAAGTACCGGCGCGAGGACGGCAGCCACCAGTCCGACGTGACCCATCCGAAGGTCGGGCAACGGCCAAGCAGGCCCACCAACGGAGGTGCGGCGGCACTGGACCACTGACCGAGACACCTGAAGCTTAAGAGCGGGGTGCATCCACGACACACTAATCTGTCTCCTCGGCCCAGAAGGTAGTCTTGGGCCAGTGCAATGGCGCCGCCCATATCCCGCATTATTTAGAGGACGGTATGACCTTAATCTGCAAGCCCGAGGCAAGGACCGCGTTACGCAGGCGGAAGAGGCGACTGCTCCTCAAGTCTTTTGCTGCAATCGGCGTCTTAGTGATGGTCTGGGCCATTGCTGGCATCTTTCTGTACGTGGCACCGCCCGCTGACGAGCCGCAACACGCGGATGTGCTCTTCGTGCTCGGGCCGCCGGATCAACGGATCGGGTACGCAGAACAGCTGATGCAGCAGGGGTATTCGCCGACGCTTGCGGTATCAAGCCCAATAGGCAAAGACGGAAAATTCGAAGCGAGCATATGTACCGCCCAGCGCCCTTACCAGATTATCTGCTTTAACCCCGATCCATTCACCACACAAGGCGAAGCACGCGCACTGAAAAACCTGTCGGACCACTACGGATGGAAAAGCGCGAACGTCCTCACAGTTCAGTTCCATATGACCCGCGCCCGGGTGATCCTCAGCCGTTGCTACGGAGGAGAATTGCACATGATCGCCCACCACCGGAGCTTGCCGCTGGTCTCCTTGAGCAGCCCCACCTCCTCTTGGGCGTACCAGTACCTCTACCAAACCGCCGCTTTCGTCAAGGTTGCGATCCACCCGGACTGCTGAAAGGCGGGTTTAGCTCGCACTCACAAATCCGCCAACACCGCCCCCGGATTCTCGATTGCGTCAGCAACGTAACGCAGGAAACCCGCAGCCGTTTCGCCATCGCAAACCCGGTGATCGAAAGCCAGCGTCAGCTCGGTAACCTTGCGGACGGCCAACTGGCCGTCCACCACCCAGGGCTTGTCGATGATGCGGCCCACGCCGAGCATTGCGACCTCGGGGTAGTTGATGATCGCGGCGGAGCCGTCCACGCCGAACACGCCGTAGTTGTTCAGCGTAAAGGTGCCGCTGGCCAACTCAGTCGGTGTTGCCTTACCGTCACGCGCCACGGCGGTCAGCCGGCGGATTTCGGCATCGAGTTCGCGGGCACTCAGCAGGTGGGCGTTGCGGATTGAGGGAACCACGAGTCCGCGGTCCGTCTGTGCGGCGAAGCCAAGGTTGATGCCGCCGAATGCGATGATCTCCTGCATCTCACCCCCGGCCACATCCTCAACTGTGACGATCCGGGTGTTCAACTCGGGGAATTTTTTTAGCCCAGCTGTGACAAAACGAGCGATGAACGCGAGCAGTCCCGGAGCGCCGTGCGGATCGCGTTTCTTGAGTTCTCCACGCATCTCAAGGAGCGCGGTGGCGTCAACGTCCACCCAGACAGTTGCTTCCGGGATCTCGGAACGGCTGCGGGTCATGTTGGCCGCAACAGCCTTTCGTATCCCGCGGACCGTCGTTCGCGAAACCACCGTCAAGCCAGTGCGGGCATCCTGGGCCCCGGTGGAAGACTGGACATCGGCGGGCATCTCAACGGGCGCGGTCTCGCGCATGGCACCTCCGATGGCGGCCTCAATGTCGCGACGCAGGATGAGCCCGCTCTCCCCCGAACCAGGCACTGCATCCAGCGAGACCCCATGGTCCCGCGCCATCTTCCGCACCAAGGGGGAAATCACGGCGGAGAGCTTCCCTGGAATCCGCGTGCGGGACAACGAGAGTTCGGAGAAGTCGGGGGCCGGGGTAACAGCAACAGCAGAACCAGCCGAATCCTTCCGCGGCCGGGTGCGGCGAGCCTCGCCACCCCCGGATGTGCCGTAGCCAATGAGCACGTTCCCGGATCCGGCTTTCTCTTCGGTCCGGTAGGTCTCGGCAGCGGCGGCCGCGGGTGCCTCGGAGGCCCCTTCTTCCAAAGGCTCGGGCTCAGCAGCAAACGAAGCACCAACTGGAGCCACTGAGATCAGCGGCTTCCCGACGTCGAGTGTCTGGCCGGCTTCGCCGTGCAGCACTGCGACAATGCCTGCGTACGGCGAGGGCACCTCCACCATGGACTTGGCGGTCTCAACCTCTGCGATCGGCTGGTCCACGCGGATCTCGTCACCCACGGCAACAAGCCAGTTGACGAGTTCGGCCTCGGTGAGGCCCTCTCCCAGGTCCGGAAGCAGGAACACCTGCATTTCTGCGCTCATGGTCAGTTCTCCCATTGAAGGTCGTCAACGGCGTCGAGGATGCGGTCGACGCTCGGCAAGTAGTAGTGCTCCAGCTTTGGAGCAGGGTACGGAACATCAAAACCGGTCACCCGGCGGATGGGCGCGGCCAGGTAGTGGAAGCAGCGTTCCTGCACCCGGGCCACGATTTCGGAGGATACGGAGGCGAATCCGTGAGCCTCGGCAATGACGACCGCCCGCCCGGTCTTGCGCACCGATGCGCAGACAGTTTCGTCGTCAAAGGGCACGATCGAGCGGACATCGATTACTTCGAGGGAGCGGCCTTCTTCAGCGGCCGCAGCCGCGGCGGCGAGCGCCGTCGGGACCGAGGGGCCGTACGCGATGAGCGTTGCGTCAGTGCCGGGGCGCGCGACGGCGGCGCGCCCCTCGCTGCTGGATCCTGTCGAAGCGTTCGTGACGTGTTCGGCCCGCAGGGCGCCCAGGTCGACCTGATCTTTGGACCAGTAGAGCTTCTTTGGTTCCATGAACATGACGGGATCGTCGGAATCGATGGCCTCGCGGAGCATGCGGTAGCCGTCCGCTACGGTCGCCGGGGTGAAAACCTTTAGGCCTGCGGTGTGGGCGTAGTAGGACTCGGACGAGTCGCAGTGGTGCTCTACGCCGCCGATCCCGCCGGCATACGGGACGCGGATGACCATCGGAAGCTTCACTGCACCCTTGGTCCGGTTGTGCATCTTGGCGACGTGGCTGACGATCTGTTCGAAGGCCGGGTAGGCGAAGGCGTCGAACTGCATCTCGATGACGGGACGCATTCCATTCATGGCCATACCCACGGCCATGCCCACGATGCCGGATTCAGCAAGCGGGGTGTCGAAGCATCGTTGCTCTCCGAACGTGGCCATGAGGCCATCGGTGATCCGGAAAACGCCACCCAGTCGGCCAACGTCTTCACCGAATACCAGAACGGAAGAGTCGGCCTGCATGGCGTCCGCCATCGCGGTGTTGAGCGCTTTGGCCATGGTGATGGTCTGTGGACCGGAGGCTTCGGCGACTGCGGCGGCGCTGGCTGCCGCACTGGCGGTGGCGGAGCTGACGTCACCGGTTGCGGCGTGCTCGGTGGCTTCGGAGGATGTGGTGACGGCGGGGCTCATTTGCCTGCCTCCTTCTGGCTGGATGCCTCACGGGCGAGTTCGTCGGCGAGCAGGGCGGACTGCTCCTTCAGTTGCGGAGTCGGGGTGGAGAAGACGTAGCGGAAGAGATTCTGCGGATCTACCGGTACGTCCTCACCCAGGCCTTCGCGAAGCTGCGAGGCAACGGCCTCGGCCTTCGCGGCGATTCGTGTGGAACCGTCGTTGTCGAGGAGTCCACGGCCCGTGAGATAAGACGTCATGCGGCTGATGGGGTCCTTGGCGGTCCATTCGGCTACTTCGCTGTCCTCGCGGTATCGGGTGGCGTCGTCGGCGTTGGTGTGGGCCTGCATGCGGTAGGTGTGGGCCTCGATGAGGAGCGGTCCGGAGCCTTCCCGGGCGAGTTTCACGGCGCGGTCCAGCACCGCAAGCAAGGCGACCAGGTCGTTACCGTCAACGCGTTCACCGGCCATGCCGTAACCGACGGCCTTGTGCGCCAGCGACGGCGCCACGGATTGTTGGCTCAGGGGTACCGAGATGGCGTATTTGTTGTTCTGTACGAAGAAGATGACTGGCAGGTGGAAGACGGCCGCGAAGTTGAGGGCTTCGTGGAAGTCCCCTTCGCTGGTGGCACCGTCGCCGCACATTGCCAGCACCACGGTGTCTTCGCCGCGGAGTTTGGCCGCATGGGCAACTCCGACGCCATGGAGAAGCTGGGTGGTCAGCGGCGTGCACTGGATACCGACCTTGTGCTTGGTGGGGTCGTAGCCGCCGTGCCAGTCGCCGCGGAAGATGGTCATGGTTTCGACCGGGTCGACGCCACGGGACATGACCGCAACGGCGTCTCGGTAGGTGGGGAACAGCCAGTCGCCTTCGCGGAGGCACAGAGCGGCCGCTACTTGGCAAGCCTCCTGGCCGTGGCTGGACGGGTAAACGGCCATGCGGCCCTGCCGGACGAGGGCGGAGTTCTGGTCATTGACGCGGCGCCCGACGACGAGTTGTTCGTAAGCAGCCATGAGTTCGGCATCGCCGGGGATGGGATATTCGTGGCCGGGCTCCGTACCCTGTTCAGCTTCAGGCTTGAGCACGCCTGAGGGATCGACCATCTGGATCTGATGGCGGGCAGGCAGCATGTAGTCTTCGACGCTGATTCCGAACTTGCGCCGCACTTCGGAAGCTTGGTCGTTTGCTTCGGTGTCGTCCGGCCGAGCGTCAGCCAGACCCTGGGCCTCATGGTCCGCGGAGATCGTCATTGGTCCGTCCTTCTGTATCCACTATTTGTCACCAGTATGTTCCCTGGAGAAGTTTCGTATCCAGCTCTGGGCGGAATCGTGGAAAAGCTTGCCTGAAGCCTTTATTCTGGAAGACGGATTGCAAATGTGAGCTGGCTAACGGGCCCACGCTGTGGACGAATTGGAGATGCAATGGCCGAAGTCGAAGCGGTTCAGGCGGAGGTTCCTCTTGACCAAGTGGATAGGGACATCATTGCCGAGCTGACGCGGGACGGCCGGATGTCGGTGACCCAGGTGGCGGAGAACGTACACATCAGCCGGGCGCACGCGTATTCGAGAATTTCACGGCTGACGGGCGAAGGCGTGCTCACCAAGTTCACCGCGCTGGTGGACCCCATCAAGGCCGGCTTGAAGTCATCGGCCTACGTCACGCTCAAGGTGCAACAGCATTCCTGGCGCGAGCTCCGTGAAGAGCTTCGGCTGATTCCGGAGGTGCAGCACATTGCGCTGGTCGGTGGCGATTTCGACGTCATCCTGCTGGTACGTGCCACCGACAATATTCACCTGCGCAGGGTCATTTTCGACCAGTTGCAGTCGATGCCAGGTGTGCAGGATACGCAGACGTTCCTGGTGTTTGAGGATCTGGATACGCGCTAGGACGCGGTGAGGATTTGGCCGCGTTCTCTATGTTGGCGGCCACGCCTACTTACCAGTGCGCGAAAAGACCGGGAAGTCCCCCACGAGACTGAAGTGGCTCATCGCATTTGAGGGTGTAATCGCGGTCTGAATCCGCCGGTTTCGAGGAGTGATCGGGCGATGTAGTTGGCAAGGTTCCTGAAGCCGAGGGCGGAGCCGCGGAGGTGTTCGAGCCGGCCGTTGAGTGCTTCCGTGGGGCCGTTGCTGGTGCCGGGCCGGTCGAAGTACGCGAGCACGTCCCCTGCACGGCGTTTCAGCGTGCGGCCCAGCGTAATGACCTCGGTCAGCGCAGCGGGAACGCCGGCGCTGATCGCGCCGATCAGTGCTTGCATGAGCTGTTTGCCTCGGGTGCCGTCAGGGTCGCGGTAGGCGGCGATGACGCGCTGGTAGATGCCCCAGGTCGCTTCGACTTCGGCATGGTTGTCCGCGGCGAACAGGGCCTCCAGCCTGTCCTTCTGCTTGTCGGTGAGCAGATCGTGCCCGGTGTGCAGGGTCCGGCGGGCTGCGTAGAGCGGATCCCCGGACCGTCCGCGGTGACCAATGGTCTGCTGCTGCACGCGCTGGCGGCACCTGTCCAGGGCATCGCCGGCAAGCCGGACGACGTGAAACGGATCCATGACCTCGACCGCGTCCGGGAGCTCCTCGGCGGCTGCGGTCTTGAACCCGGTGAACCCGTCCATCGCGACGACCTCGATCCCGTCCCGCCAAGCCTTGGGCCGCTCGGCGAGCCAGGCCTTGAAGACCTGTTTCGAGCGGCCCTCGACCATGTCCAGCAACCGTGCCGGCCCGGTCCTGTCACGGACCGGGGTGAGGTCGATGATCACGGTGACGTATTTGTCCCCGCGCCGGGTGTGCCGCCAGACATGCTCATCGACGCCGATCACGGCCACCCCGTTGAACCGGGCCGGGTCCTCGATCAACACCCGCTTGCCCTCGGCAAGGATCGCGCTGTTCGCCGTATGCCAGGACACGCCCAGGCCTTCCGCGACGCGGGCGACAGTGAGGTGCTGGCACACGATGCCCTCCAGCGCCCAGCGCAGTCCGCGGCGGGAGATCTTCGCCCTCGGCTGCGCGGCTTTGGAGATGTCCTGCCGCCACACCCGCCCGCACCCGGTGCATTTGTAGCGGCGGACCCGCACCAGCAGCGTCGTCGGCCGCCATCCCAGCGGTTCGTGCGCGAGCGGCCGTGTGACCGTGCCGCGGGCGATGCCCTGGCCCCCACACGAATGGCACCAGTCGTCCGGATCAACGGCACGGCATTCCAGCACCGCACGGCCGGGGGCGAGACACTGCCCGGCGGCTTCGAGCCCAAGCTCATCGAGCCGGCAGAACGTAGTCAGGTCAGGAGGCAGGAAGGTAGCGTGGGACACGGCGAGGTCTTCCGGATGGGCAGTGTAGGAACTTCCATCATCGGAAGACCTCGACCTCTATCCGGCCACCGACGCGCCCACCCCCGCTACACCCTCGAATGCGATGAGCCACTGAAGTTCCCGACCTTGCGGCTTAGGAAGAGACCTGATCCGAGTACCCGAAGGGGTTCGCACTCTGCCAACGCCAATGATCCTCGCACATCTGGGGAAGAGTCCTGCGAGCAGACCATCCAAGGTCAGCCAAGGCAGCAGACGGATCTGCATAGCTCACGGCAGCGTCACCGGGGCGTCGTGGGGCGAATTCGTACGGAATAGGGGTCCCCGCTGCAACGCCAAAAGCCCTGATGACATCCAACACAGAAGCCCCGCGCCCAGTTCCCAAATTCCAACGGAATGCCCCAACCCGGTTTTCCAAGTAATGCAATGCAGCGAGATGTCCTGATGCGAGGTCCATCACATGAATGTAGTCCCGCACTCCGGTCCCATCCTGGGTGGGGTAGTCATTGCCGAACACCCTAACCTTATCGCGGCGACCAACCGCAACCTGGGCCACGAATGGCAACAGATTGTTCGGCGTTCCCCGCGGGTCTTCCCCAATGCGCCCGGACTCATGAGCTCCAACTGGATTGAAATAGCGAAGCAGGGCAATGCTCCATCGCGGGTCCGCGGCGCTTAGGTCTGAAAGGATATCCTCGATCTGTTCCTTGGTCCTGCCGTACGGATTATTGGCATCCAGAGGCGACTTCTCGATGAGAGGAACTTCCTCCGACGCACCATAGACCGTGGCTGACGAGCTAAAGACCAACCGGCGCACGCCAGCTTTTTGCATGCCCTCCAGCAAGTTGAGGGTGCCCACGACGTTGTTCTTATAATACAGAAGTGGTTGTTCAACTGACTCGCCAACCGCTTTGAGGCCGGCGAAATGAACGACTGCATCGAATCCACCGTCCTTGAAAACATGAGCAATCGCATCGAGGTCGAGCAGGTCGGCTTCTCGGAAGTCGACGCTCCTGCCGGTAAGTTCTTGCACGCGAGACAGGGATTCGCTACTCGAATTCGCAAGGTTGTCAACGACAACCAATTCGTGCCCTTCTTCAAGGAGACAGAGAATTGTGTGGGATCCGATGTAGCCTGCGCCCCCAGTTACCAAGACCTTCATGGGGATGATACTAGACCACTTCCATATAGCAACCGAAAATCCTTCGACTGCCCGTTGCAATATGTCGACACCGACCGCCGGCCGGGAGGATCGAGCTTCGGCATTGTGACAACGCGGTCGTAGCAACCCGCTTCTAGCAGATCCTGAACCTCAAGCATTGCCAGCCCCATGGAGATCCAGCCGAAGGAAGGAGACCTGGGTCTCGTTACTCTAAAAGCTGCCGAAGACCCGACGCGTTCGACTCCCCAGTCCATCCTTGGTGGTTATTCATCCAATATTCCCGCATCTGCCGCCCCCGCTCCCCGAGGGTTCTCCGAACAACGTGCGGATCCCTTGACGCAAACCCGATTGGATTCCTGGACAAGAAATCTACGGCGAAAGTTGCCTCGGGCGGAACAATGAGGGGCGTCGATGAGCAGATCGCCGTTGCAAATCGAGTAGAGAGACTGGTCGAAACTCGCCTGGAAATAGTTGAGTTTGTCACCTCATAGTAGACAAGATGACCGTCAAATCCGGAAATCATGTCAGCGAAACCACCATTCATGATATGACTCCTCGGCACATCGCTGTAAAAGGAATAACCGAGGCCAGCTAAGAGTCGTCGATGCTCATTATCTCTTGGTGCCTGCACAAACACGTCCATTTCAGCCTGTATCAGGCTATCAAAGAACACCCCAAGATCGTCTTTCCCCATCTTCAGACTTCCACTGTGCAGGTAGTCACTTCGCCCCGTGAAACAGAGCCGCGGCCGCGCATGAGTACCCCGGGCGGAATCCCGCACCGCTGAAGAGTGTGCCGAAAGGGGGAAGGGTGACACAACTGTGCACATTTCCTTTCCCCGAATCCAGGGAAAGCGCCTCTTAAGCAAATCTGCCATTTCCTCGCTGGCAACAACAAATGAGTCGACCATTGCAATTGGAAACGCGGAACGCGCGAACTCACGCAGTTCAGTCAAGAGTCTGGATGCGTTTGGGTATGTGTCAACACAGAGCGACACCTTGGCGTTCGGCCAAGCTTTGGCGGGCGCTTTTTCAAACAAGGAAGCCAGACCCCACCAGTAGAATATCGCGCTAGGCTGCCCTCCCACCTTGGATTCCAACTCGGCCTTCCACTGCGACATGGAGCCAGGGTCAGTGGCATCAAAGTAGACCGTGCGCTCATGAAGGTAGTCCGGAGTGTCCGATGAATCCGAAGGATGCACGTTTGCAAGGACGGCAACCTTGGCGCCCGACGCTTCCCAAGTCTTCAGCCAAGCCTCGATGAACGGATTCTTTAAGCTGGAACAAAAAATAGCAATCCTAGGAATACTTTTGAAGCTTGTAATCATTGCCTACCTGCCGGTCGAAGGCCAACGGTCATGAATAATATTCTCAGACACATTATGAGAAGGCCCAACGGACTTTCTTCGCCAGAGTTATAATATAGGCACCGAAGAATTTAATCGTAGGTCGAGCTTGCCCCGGGGGGAAGCTTCCCATGTGATTTTCAATGACTGTTTTCAGTGCTTGGAATGCGTCGTCCCAATATCTCACCGCATGGCTTTGCAATCTCACCCTTGAAGCCTCAGAGAAGTCGTGAGGATTAGGAGCGTCGATGTATTCGCTGGACAGAACACCCGGCAGATCGTCCGCAAAAACTGAAGGCTCGGATATGATGTGGCATCCGTTCAGTGGTGCATGCCAAAACCGTCCAGAAAGGGAGACTGTTCGCTGGTTGGGATACATCATCCCCAACGCAACACGGGATTTGGCGTATATTTCAGACACCTTGCTGATCCCCAACCGCCCGTGGCAGTATTCTCCGTCTAGCCTGTCTTCCCATCCCGCGCCCCATACATGAACACGGCCAAGTTGCACTAATTTCAGAAAACGAGAGGCATACTCATCCCGCGATTCTGAATAGTAAGGTTTGTAGTTGCCGATGTGAACGAGATCGTATTTTGGCTTTCCACCCAAATGGTTGCTCTTCCAAAGTCGGGAGCATACGGGCGGAGCACTAACACGAATCTTCTCGGAAAGTTCGGGAAAGCGTTCTAAGAGCTCGTTCCTGCGGGCGGCCGAGGACGCAAAAATGAGCAGGCCCGGGTGATCACCGCATGAATTCAGGAGCAGTGATATATCGTTTGCGACATAGTCGTACAGATGAACCACGCCATACCTCGTCAGATTCAAAGCGGCTGAGGGTGGCCGCTGAATTATGAGGAGATCGGCCGGGATGAGCTGTTTCGAAATCGCAATCCGATAGTTGAAAGACGAGTATAGCGCTTGGAGATTTCGAAGCACGTCAACATCAAATCCGTCGTGCCCATAGATAATGCAGGTTTTCAATGAGACCTCGCGGTAGCTGGGACCTCGCGCAACTCCGGTTGGTCGGCGAAGACGAAGCTAGAGTATCGCCAGTTGGGCTCAACCACCCAACCGTTGTCAGCAGCTCACGATACGGCGCCGAGCCTCGCCACCAAGGCTACGGTCAAAGCCAGTGCCCCTTTTGACTGAAGTGGCGAAGACCGTAAACTTTATCGGCCGGTTCCCGGGCGTCGATCCGGGCCTGACGGCCGCCAACGGAGTGCGGTCACTTATCCTGAGGACATCAGCGGGCATGTCCGCCTATCGTTCATTCGAAAGATGGCCGGCGTCGGACGTGGCGCAGTTCGCAAACCGACTCGAACGGTCCTCCAGTGTCACAGTTTGCAGTCACGGGGGAGCCCGCTTGTATAGAGGTAGCGTCCAAGACCCGTAATGGGTAAAGCAGTAGACTCTCAACGTTTGCTTGGCAGAAGAAATCTGCATTAGGGAAGGGCACCATGGAGAAGCAAGCTTGGAGGTCGGGGCTTGGAAAACTCGGCGGATTCGGCAGCTCAACCGTGATAAACGGCCTTGTAGGCCTTATCACGATCCCGTTTATCATTGCTTTTGCTGGCCCGGTCGCGTGGGGCGGCATGGCCGTGGCCCAGTCGATAGCCAGCATGTTTGTCGTGCTGATTGCTTTCGGATGGGGTGTCATGGGTCCATCGAGGGTTGCGTCGTCGCCGTTCGGAAGCCGAGGACAGCAATATTCGGACGCCATAGTCCTGCGAGTGCTGCTGCTTCTTGCCGTGCTTCCTCTTGCGGTCTATCTTATCGCCGTATATGCGCCGGGTAACAAAGCCGCCAATATACTTGCTGGGTTTGCGCTCATGGTTGCGGGCTTGGGCGGCTCCTGGTTTTTTATTGGTGAAGGGAGAGCCTGGAAACTGTTATTCATCGACACGGTGCCCCGCTGCGGGGGTACCATTGCCGGTACTCTTCTTCTCGGTTTGACAGGAGAGGTAACTTATTTCGCTGCGGCGCAGCTGGCAGGTTCAATCATTTCCGTATCCCTTGCCGCGAGTGACATCCTTCGGCGGCACCGAGATCACGACTGGCGCCTGTCCATTTCACCAAAACGACAGGTGATGAGTTTCCGGGAGCAAATTCCGGGCGTGCTGACGGCTGCAGCATCATCCATGTACATGAACGCACCCCTCACGGTTCTGGCAGGATGGGCCCCGGCCAGCGTTTCTGTCTACGCGATGGCAGACAAACTCACGAGGTTCGCCGTCATGGCCGCGTCCCCTATGACACAGTTGGCCCAGAGCTCGGTACCTAACCCGGACAATTCCGTCCTCACCCAGAACATAAAATTGACTACCAAGTTGTCAGCTGTCGGGGCGCTGATCGCAGGCATCGTCTTGTCTCTTGCGATGCCCGCTGGCGCAAAATTCCTTTCGGCGGGCGAAATTGACGTGTCTCTTGCCATCTCAACGGCTTTCGGCCTCACCTTAGCTGCAATCATATTTTCCCAGATTTCAGGGTTGGTTTCGCTTATGGCGCTTGGTCGAGCGAAGACCGTTGCGGCAAGCGTCATAGTCGGACTTTTTGTAGCAGTTCCGGCGGTCTTTTTGGGGGCATCACAGTGGGGTGCCGCTGGTGCAGCCTGGGGCCTCACCTCCTCGGAGGTGGCGGTGGCAGTCTTTCAATTCGCAGCTTTGCGAACGGCATTGAGGGCAAGAGCCAAAAAACCCTCTGTCGAAGAAAATGACGAGCTCGGTGCCAGTACGTGAAGGGTATCCGCGGACGGACGCTTGGGTCACATTACGGCGCGACACCACCGGCAATCAGCAGGCAATCAATCGCCACGGCCACCGAATCGCCCCTGGCTTCGAAGGAGGGCAGGGGTCTCTGCGTTCCCCGGGGCGCCGGATTGCGGGGGTTGGCTTATGAACGGAGCCTCAAAAGGGATCCAGCAAAATCGCGCCAGATCGGCAGGAGAATGCGATCCACCCCGTGCTGACACCACGGACGTGTTTCTGGGACTAATTCAACTCGTATCAGCTGTAGAATGGTCCGGATGGCACCAAGGCAGCCATTCCGATCGCCTGCCGCTGCGCCGAGATTTATCAAAACGACCAGGGGGATCCCGCTTTGGACATTCACGAGTATTTGCGCATTCTGCGCCGCAGTTGGATTCTGATAGCTGCCATGACGCTTCTCGGACTGCTGGCGGGAGGTACCGCCACCATACTGATCAAGCCGACGTATACATCGGACACGCAGTTGTTTGTAGCCCTGCAGAACTCTGGAAGCGTGCAAGACCTGCAACAAGGTAACACATTTAGCCAGGCGCGGGTGCAATCCTATGTCAAGACAGTAACAACACCTATTGTCCTTCAGCCTGCAATAGATAGCCTAGGTCTATCTATGTCGGTGGACGATTTGGCAAAAACAGTCCGTGCGTCAACAGACCTAAATACCGTACTCATTAACATTTCTGTCACCAACGAATCTCCGGCACAGGCCGCGGCTGTTGCTCAAGCCATTGCCAATAGCCTCGTCAAGGCTGTGGACTCTCTTGAGAAGCCTAAAACTGGAGCTTCGTCCCCGATCAATCTATCGATCATTACTCCTGCCAAGGTGCCAACGGAGGCGTCTGCCCCGAATGTCCGCCTAACCCTCATTCTCGGGTTTGTCATAGGGCTTGCTTTAGGAATTGGCGCGGCTGTTCTGCGCTCATTGCTCGATAACCGAATTCGAGTGGAAGCCGATCTTCGTGGCCTAACGAACGCGCCCGTTCTTGGTGGAGTCACCCTTGATGGCGACGTCACAAAGAAACCCCTCCTTACTCAAATTGACCCGCAAAGTCCGCGTTCCGAGTCATTTCGCCAGTTGCGGACAAACCTACAATTCGCCAACGTTTCCGGAAAGGCCAGCAGCGTAGTTGTTACATCGTCGATTCCTGGTGAAGGGAAAACCACAACAGCCACGAACTTGGCCATCGCCTTGGCCCAAGCAGGGCAAACAGTCTGCCTAGTGGATGCAGATCTCCGCCGCCCCATGGTTGGCGAATATCTTGGACTGGAACGAAGCGTCGGGCTGACGACGGCATTGATCGGCCAAGCCGATGTAAACAGCCTGCTTCAACAGTGGGGTACAGATCAGCTCTATGTCTTGACCTCTGGGCAAATTCCACCAAATCCCAGCGAACTGTTGGGATCTGGCGAAATGAAAGACCTCATTCTTCGACTCGAATCGGCCTTCGACACGGTGATTATTGATGCCCCCCCGGTAATTCCAGTCACTGACGCTGCGGTGCTGTCGCAACACGTTGGCGGAGTGCTGGTCGTAGTCAACACCCAGCTGATGAAACAGCAAATACTCCTTAAATCCC
The DNA here is from genome assembly GCF_051843155.1 of Arthrobacter sp. KNU-44. Lineage (NCBI taxonomy): Bacteria > Bacillati > Actinomycetota > Actinomycetes > Micrococcales > Micrococcaceae > Arthrobacter > Arthrobacter sp. KNU-44. Next base: position 3,012,599 of record NZ_JBPXNG010000002.1, on the reverse strand, counting down.
TGACCTCCCTCGAGCTGGTTGGCGCCAACATTCTTGGGGTGGTTTTGAATCGATTGCCCGCGAAGGGCGTGGACGCATACTCCTACACCTACCAAGGGTATGCATCGTCGAATAACGAAGACGTGGCGACTTCATCCCGAAATCGAAAAAAGGGAACGGTTGAGAGTAACGTTCGAATTGGGGACGCACAAACAATAGTCTCGCAGGAGACCATTCTTTTTGAAGATGCCATCGAATATCCAGCGCAGCGAGTACCCCAGACTTTTCCTCAACGGTTCCGGGATAGGGACTAATCGCGCATCCTCGATCGGATTATTGGCTGCGAAGACTTCCGCTGGTCTGCGGGCAAGTTGAGTACCTTGACCTCCTGGACACCAATTCTCACCTTGGTGCCCTTCACATGAAGGACACCACACAAACCGATGGCCTTGCTGCGTAAGAAGCGGCGCTTTCAGGCTCGCGTCTCCTTAGGACCCCCTGCTGAGATGGGTACCTATCGGTTACAGGGTGTCCGCGAATCGGGTTCCGTGTCGCGAGTGCTGACGGGCTCGTAGCTCTTCTGTGACAGATGTTCTCTACGCATTCATCAAGAATCAGGAGCTACGAGCCTTGATCGGGCCCACTTCCGCGCGCCCCGATGCTGCCGCAAGATCTTCTACCTGCCGCCTACCGGGTCATTGGCGCCGAACTCGGTCCTTCGGACAGCGCCGGATCCGAGTAGAATCCGTCCCAAATCGGCTCTCGACGGTTCGTGGTGATTGTTCTGCCGTGATTCATGTTCATGTCGCTGTTTCAGCGGCACTGCGCAACAGGATACGCGTTTGTAGTTGTCCGGGTTGGTGAATCCCAGGCCTGTTCGTTTGATGTGTTTAACGGGCTCATCGCATTCGAGGGTGTAGCGGGGGTGGGCGCGTCGGTGGCCGGATAGAGGTCGAGGTCTTCCGATGATGGAAGTTCCTACACTGCCCATCCGGAAGACCTCGACGTGTCCCACGCTACCTTCCTGCCTCCTGACCTGACTACGTTCTGCCGGCTCGATGAGCTTGGGCTCGAAGCCGCCGGGCAGTGTCTCGCCCCTGGCCGGGCGGTGTTGGAATGCCGTGCCGTTGATCCGGACGACTGGTGCCATTCGTGTGGGGGCCAGGGCATCGCCCGCGGCACGGTCACACGGCCGCTCGCGCACGAACCGCTGGGATGGCGGCCGACGACGCTGCTGGTGCGGGTCCGCCGCTACAAATGCACCGGGTGCGGGCGGGTGTGGCGGCAGGACATCTCCAAAGCCGCGCAGCCGAGGGCGAAGATCTCCCGCCGCGGACTGCGCTGGGCGCTGGAGGGCATCGTGTGCCAGCACCTCACTGTCGCCCGCGTCGCGGAAGGCCTGGGCGTGTCCTGGCATACGGCGAACAGCGCGATCCTTGCCGAGGGCAAGCGGGTGTTGATCGAGGACCCGGCCCGGTTCAACGGGGTGGCCGTGATCGGCGTCGATGAGCATGTCTGGCGGCACACCCGGCGCGGGGACAAATACGTCACCGTGATCATCGACCTCACCCCGGTCCGTGACAGGACCGGGCCGGCACGGTTGCTGGACATGGTCGAGGGCCGCTCGAAACAGGTCTTCAAGGCCTGGCTCGCCGAGCGGCCCAAGGCTTGGCGGGACGGGATCGAGGTCGTCGCGATGGACGGGTTCACCGGGTTCAAGACCGCAGCCGCCGAGGAGCTCCCGGACGCGGTCGAGGTCATGGATCCGTTTCACGTCGTCCGGCTTGCCGGCGATGCCCTGGACAGGTGCCGCCAGCGCGTGCAGCAGCAGACCATTGGTCACCGCGGACGGTCCGGGGATCCGCTCTACGCAGCCCGCCGGACCCTGCACACCGGGCACGATCTGCTCACCGACAAGCAGAAGGACAGGCTGGAGGCCCTGTTCGCCGCGGACAACCATGCCGAAGTCGAAGCGACCTGGGGCATCTACCAGCGCGTCATCGCCGCCTACCGCGACCCTGACGGCACCCGAGGCAAACAGCTCATGCAAGCACTGATCGGCGCGATCAGCGCCGGCGTTCCCGCTGCGCTGACCGAGGTCATTACGCTGGGCCGCACGCTGAAACGCCGTGCAGGGGACGTGCTCGCGTACTTCGACCGGCCCGGCACCAGCAACGGCCCCACGGAAGCACTCAACGGCCGGCTCGAACACCTCCGCGGCTCCGCCCTCGGCTTCAGGAACCTTGCCAACTACATCGCCCGATCACTCCTCGAAACCGGCGGATTCAGACCGCGATTACACCCTCAAATGCGATGAGCCGCTTTGGTGCCGGCATGAATGCACGCGGGTGCTGATGACGCAACAGGACAGACGGCCGACCTCGGCAGTGGCTTCGACGCGGACCCGCCGCTGTCCGAACGCGAGGACCTCGGTATGGGGGCCCTTCGCAGATGAGCGTGGTTGGGGCCGTCTGGCGCCGGGGGCAGGAGCGTGTCCTGATGCCGCTGCGGCGTGGTGCGGGAGGAGAGAGGTCAGGGCCTCTTTGAATTGGTAGCGACCAAGCTTCCAAATAAAAAAGAGACCCTGATATGCCCAATGCTACTTCCTGCCCGGGCGGTCGCTGGTGCGAGCGGGCCGACGCGCTTCTTGGTGTCGACGGTATCCACGTCTGCTCTGTCACGGCGGCCGGGACCGGCCTGGTTCTGCACGTAGAGACAGCCGAAACTCTTAGCGGTTGTCCGGACTGCGGTGTCGTCGCGGTCGGGCACGGCCGCCGGCAGGTCCGGCTCCATGACACCCCGTGTTTCGGGCGGCCGGTGCGGCTGCTGTGGGCCAAACGTGTCTGGCGCTGCCCGGACCCCGACTGCCCCAGAACCACCTTCACCGAAGAGCATGAGTTGGCCGGGCCCCGGGCAAAACTCACTGCCAGGGCCGTTGCGTGGGCGACCGACGGCCTGCAGCGTTTCGACACCTCGGTCTCCGCCCTGGCCCACCAGCTCGGCGTCTCCTGGCACACGGCCTGGGACGCCATCAAGGCAGAGGCTGCCCGGCGGATCGCAGCGACCGGCAGGCTGGCCGGGGTGAACGCGCTCGGAGTCGATGAGCATGTCTGGTCCCATACCGGCCCGCCCGGATCCGGGATGGTCACGGGAATCGTGGACCACACCCGCGACGCGAACGGTGTGGTGCACGCCAGGTTGCTGGACCTCGTCCCGGGCCGGTCCGGGAAGGCCTACGCCGACTGGCTCAAAGCCCGCGGCGAGGAATTCACCGCCGGCATCAAGACCGCCGCGCTGGATCCGTTCCGCGGCTACGCGAACGCGATCCGCGACGAACTGCCCGAAGCCATCACCGTCCTGGACGCGTTCCACGTCGTGAAACTGGGATCGGCCATGGTCGATGAGGTCCGCCGCCGCGTGCAGCAGGAAACCCTCGGGCACCGCGGCCGCAAGGGCGACCCGCTCTACGGGATCCGCCGGACCCTGCAGATCGGGGCCGAACACCTCACCGACAAACAGGCAGCCCGGCTCGACGCGAAACTCACCCTCGGGGACCCGCACCACGAAGTCACCCTGGCCTGGCAGTGCTACCAGAAGCTCCGGAACATCTACCACGCCAGGCCCGAACGGGGCAGGGAACTCGTCAACGAGGTGATCTCCTCGTTCCCGTCCTGCCCGATCCCCGAGGTCTCACGACTGGGCCGGACACTCAAACAATGGAAGACGGCGATCCTGGCCTACTTCGACACCCACGGCGCCTCCAACGGCCCCACCGAAGCGATCAACGGCGTCATCGAAACCACCCGCAGAATCGCCCGCGGCTTCCGCAACTTCACCAACTACCGACTCAGATGCCTACTCGCCGCCGGAGGCCACCGCCCCTACCGGATCAAACAAACCAACCATGCCTAAATGCGAAGAGCCGGTATGGGTGACACGGTAGTCGGGCAGATTGAAGAGAGCGGCGGCAGCATGGGGGCGGGGGAAGTAAGCCCGATTCGTAGCTGGTGACTCTTGATGAATGCGTAGAGATCATCCATCACGGCAGGGCAACAAGCCCTTTAGCTATCAAGACACGTAATCCTCATCCGCTAACTAATATCTCCCCGATGCGGCCAACGAGAGTCGTTCTCTGCACTCCCGGAAGCCAACGCCTGTTGGATGCCTCTGAAGAACCGTGCCGCCATCTCTTCAGTAGTAAATCGTCCGCTGGCCGACCTGCAGGCGGCCTGCATCAGTTGCAGTCGTTGCCTGTCAGTGATCAAGCTCAACAATGCGTCGGCAGAAGATAATGCGTCATCAGCGGATACGACGCATGTCTTGCCATTTTCTAAGTATTCAAACTCTGGGCCGTGCCAAGGCCACGCCGTTGTGACAATAGGGCGACCAGCAGCAAAACTATCGACTGCCACGAGCCCTACGCGGCCCGGCATGTAGATCACGTCTGCAGCCGCCATCGCTAGGGCTTTCTCCTTTCCGAATAGCGGACCTAAATATCGAAGCCAAGGCTCCGATTCCGCCAGCCTCTCAACGGTCCCGCTTAGGGAGCCGCTGCCCACGACGAGGAGACGAAACTCGTCATTCATTCGATAAGCGTTTCGACAAGCCTCAAACAGAAAAGGCAGTCTTTTGGACTCGTCGAGACCTCCAACAAAAATGGCATTCAAGGTGCCCAGCTGATTCTCGACGCGAAAATCCGAGATTTGAGCTGATGAGACACGGGCAACATACTCCTCGAGGTCCGTGGTATCAATTGAGTTCTGGACTACGGTCACCCGTGCGGGCGGATAGCCGATCGATACGACTGAATCTCGGGAGGCTTCCGTATAAGCGAAGAACCAGTCTGCGGCGCGGGTTAACCTGGCCATGGCCCGCCTCTTAAACCAAGATGGGGTTGTGACGAAATCTCGGCCGTGACCCCAGAGGCAAATCTTTCGCCGCCGCCATGGCGAAAGAAGAAGCCAGTAAGCGTCAATGTTCCGCCGTGCTTGTTCCATGATGACAAGATCAGCCGAGTCAATTATCGAAGCCACTTGTCGGAAGACCAGTCTAAAATTTCCAATCCTGATTTCCTTTTGAGAAATAGGGATAACGAATTTTGCGAGCGCCCCATCCTGCCGCTTGCCCTGCCCTTTGTTGGCTCCGCCCGCGGCAACCCGAATTTCGACTCCATTTTGGGCGCCCAGTTCAATTAGGCGATAGAAGAACGGAACTCTATACCTTGGCACGTATTCTTGGAGTATTACTACGCTCGGGGCTGCCATTATTCTCCTGATACGCATAGAGCGCTCCCGTCGGGCTCGACCCGCAAAAACAAGAGAGCGCTGATCGTCCTGACTGATCGGATGAGTATGCCCTCGACACTCAGCAGCGCGTCTGAGCGCTCACACCACCGACCGTATGAACATGTCATGGAGTTCGTCACTTCAGCGCGTCCTTTGGGCTTGGTTGCATCGACGCCACCAATTAAAGAGACTGTGACTTCTTTCCCGCGGCACCACGCCGCAGCGGTCGCCAGCCACGCGCATCTGCAGAGGGCCAGAAACCTTACGGGGTAACGGCCCTGGCCATTATACCCCGATGGCTGACCGTATCGCTGCTTCATATCCAGCTGCGGAGCTCTCGTACGTATAGTTCCGCACAATCTCTCTGCTATATTCTGACATCGCACTCCACAGCTGGACATCGCCCAATACTCTAGCCGCTGCCTCCACCCACAGGTGGGTATCCTTCGGGAGGACATAACCATTTTCGCCATGCTTTACCAACTCTCGAGCCGCCCCGGCTTCGGGCGATGCGAGCACCGGAAGACCAGCTGCACACGCTTCGTTCACGACGAGTCCCCAAGGGTCCCAATTCGTTGGGAAGAGAAACAAACGACTGCGTTGAAACCAAAGTGCGACCTCGCCCACTTGAACAAAGCCTGGTCTCGTAACCTCAATCATTGGCGTTTCGTCAGCCATCGCATCCACTGCCTCTGCGAGGGGCCCACTTCCGAGAACCAAGATTTTCACTCTCCGATTGAGCTTTTCTGCCACGCCAGCAGAGACGGCCAATGCGAAGAGGGGATCCTTCACTTCAGCAAGCCGTCCACAGAACAGAAAATCGAACTCGCGGTTTCCCACGCGGGCGCCGACAAAAGCATCATTATCGACCGATAGCGGTGCCTTAAATAGCAGATTGCCATCAACACCCCAAGATTTGAATAGGCGCAAACTACTGTCACTCGGACCGATGTAGGCTTTCGTTCGAACGCTCACCGCCCACCGTATTGCACGGTGTACAGCAGACAATCGAGCCTCCGACTGATAATCGCCGTCGGTATTGGAAATGTGTCGCGCGCCACGCAATAAGCAATAGAGGAAAGCCAATAAGTGCGTCGGGTTGTATCCACCGGTGATCACCACGTCCGGTCGGAGGAGACGTAATTCCCTCCAGACTCCCGTCGCAAAATGGATGTACCGCCCACGCCAATTAACCACGCGCTCATCAATGAAGATCTCCGACAAGCCGGACGGACTCTGCACCCATTCTCGATCAGGTTCGCTGTGGCTGCAGTAGATGAGTGTGAGATTTATGTCCGGTCGCTCTGAGAGTCGCTGGAATACTGGGGTCTTGTAAGGCGTTGGCATGTTGAGGACAAATGCCACATTTATCATGATCATCCTTCGGTCAGATTATCATCGAAGCAATCAATGGCCAGCCGCTTGATCCGTAGCGGACCGCCAGACAAGCTGCAGCGTGTTAAGATGCCAAAACCTCAGACCATCGCTTTGTGTAGGTGTCCGCGGAAAAATGCCGATCAAACTCATCAAGTGCACACTGACCCAAACTTTCGAGTAGCTCGGGCGCCGATAACAGTCCCTCAATGGAACGCAACATATCCTGATTCGACCCGACCTTGACCAAAGCGCCAGTCTTTCCATCTATGATCAAGTCAACAATCCCCCCGATGCCAAACGCCACGACGGGCGTCCCGGAGGCGAAGGCCTCAATGATAGTCAGCGGCTGGGCCTCGACAAGTTGACTCGGGAAAATCAGCAGAGTCGAGTTCTGCAAATACTTCCACTTTTCAGGGCCGTGAACTGGTCCGGCAAAGTTGAATCTATCCGCAAAACCCGCGTCATGTACCATTTTCTCCAACTGAGGAATTTGACCATTATCCGATGGAGCTCCCACGATATCAAAAACAACATCAAGGTATTTGGATGCCAGAGCTATCGCAATATCAAGGAAAACGTCAATGCCTTTGCCCGAGATAAGGTTAGAGAGAAAAGTTATATGTCGCGGATTTGTCGAACGAACAATCGGAAACCCCGGGACGTCTCTTGGCGTATTGGCGATAAACCACACCGAATCTTGGGCCACCCAAGGGGAAATATCATTATATAGAGATTGGCTAAGGCAAACTGTTTTTGACGCAGTGGTCAGCAGCCGTCGCGTCATCCACGAAAAGAGCACATTTCTTTCGGCAAGACCCTTGTAGCCCTGGGTGTGAATGTAATTAACGGTCTTGACGCCCGCGAGTCGGAGTATTTCAGAAAGGAACCAGTCCACGACAAACGACATTGATCGCGTTGTGCAAAAAAACACCACAGTTCGGGGGCGCTTAGAAAGCAGGGCTCCTATCAAACGGTTCGCCAAACCGAATGCCGAAAGGATCTTCCGCGGCGTGAACTTGCCGACCGCGTTTATGCTGGCACTGAACCTTCGATCAACCAGCGTCCATTCGATTTCAAGTTCGCCAAGGCTCCTCAGGAAAACCTCGGTCATGACCGTAGATCCATGAACGGGGGGAGGTAACTGACTAATGACCAGGAGATGGTCACCCCCGCCGGGAACGATCCGAGGCATCTTGTTCACGACTTTCCCCCGACTGCATTCCGTACTACGGAAACGATAAAATTGACGTTACCAAAAAGATACCGCTTCCACAGGCGCCGCGGTTCTTTGATGAGTCGGTGAAGCCATTCCAGCCCCATCTTTCGAACCCACTGCGGTGCAGCCACGAGCGTTCCCGCCGAGAAATCAAACGCCGCCCCGATCGCCACGGCGACCACCGGCATTCGCTCAGCTAATCGTTTAGCCTCAAAATCCTGCTTGGGAGTTCCAAGACCAACCCAAACGATCTCTGCTCCGGACTCAAGAACGCGACGATCCTGCTCCGCATATTCCGCCTGCGACAAAGCACGAAAAGGCGGGCTTTCTTTCCCTACAATGCTGAGTCCACCGTAACGCACGATTAGGGCAGCTTCCAATGCTTCCAAGACCGCCGGAGTGGACCCGAGTAGAAAATGCTTGACACCGTATACCAGCCCCTCGCCCATTACATTTTCAAATAGATCCGGTCCGCGAACCTGTTGAAGGGCAGGGTCATGACCCAACGCGTTGGATACCACGGAAATTGGCTTGCCATCAGCAAAATTTATCGCATCTCCACTCAAAACGGACTGGAAGTAGGCATCGTTTTCCGCTAATGAAACGGTGTATGCGTTCGCCAAGTGGATATGAAATCCGCGTCCTAACCCATGAACGGATTTCGCAAGTTTCGAAACAAACAAAGCCGCCTCAGCTGGACCCATGACCATGAAGCTCAAGGAGCCGACAGTTCGGCGCTCACCGTTCAGTTCCTCTTCGTGTTCTTGCTTGTACCTACTCATGACTATCCCCATTCGTTGACTCTTGGAGCCATCCGTCAAAAGCGCGATTGTGGATTCAAAGAGAAGAAGACCGGACCCCGGCTTTCAGGCCGGCTCCAGCGAAGGTATGCCGTGTTGACAGAGCACAACTGGCCTACCGCAACTCAATCGCACCACCGAGTATAGGCCTCTGCTAAGACCCCTGGACGACACGACGCCCACGGTGAAACAATGCCGCCCCGAATAGATATCAGCGCTACCATGTTGTCGAACCTAGCTTGGCAACGCAATCCGGTCTGCACCGGTGGCAGCCAGCAACAGACGACTCTTAACTTCACATCATGGGGGCATTATGACCAAGCGCGCGCTTATCACTGGGATAACAGGTCAGGATGGGTCTTATCTTGCCGAACTCTTGTTGGCTAAGGGCTACGAAGTACATGGCCTTATCCGGCGAGCATCAACCTTCAATACGGCACGGATAGACCACTTGTATGTGGACCCGCACGACGCCAAAGCGAAACTCTTTCTCCACTATGGTGACCTCAGCGATGGCGCACGCCTTGTGACCCTGCTTGCCCAAATCCGACCCGACGAGGTCTATAACCTCGCTGCGCAGTCGCACGTCCGGGTCTCCTTCGACGAGCCTGAACACACTGGAGACACGACCGGTATCGGCACCATTCGCCTGCTCGAGGCGGTCCGAATGTCTGGTATCGAAACGAAGTTCTACCAGGCGTCTTCCTCGGAAATGTTCGGCGCCACGCCCCCTCCGCAGAACGAAGAGACTCCGTTTTATCCTCGTTCCCCTTACGGCGCGGCAAAAGTGTACAGCTACTGGGTGACAAAGAACTACCGTGAGGCCTATGGGATGTTTGCCGTCAACGGCATTCTTTTCAACCACGAATCGCCCCGCCGCGGAGAAACCTTCGTAACCCGGAAGATCACCAGGGCTGTGGCAGCCATCAAGGCTGGCAAACAGGATACCCTCTTCATGGGCAACCTTGACGCCGTACGCGACTGGGGATACGCAGCCGAGTATGTGGAGGGAATGTGGCGCATGCTCCAAGTTGACGAACCCGACGACTTTGTTCTGGCAACGGGAGGTAACTACACCGTCCGTGACTTCCTCCAAATCTCATTTGAACACGTTGGCCTGAATTGGGAAGACCACGTGCGATTTGACGAGCGCTATCTGCGCCCAACCGAAGTCGACGCACTGGTGGGTGATGCTTCGAAGGCACAGGAGAAACTTGGTTGGAAGGCAAAGGTCCACACCCCAGAACTGGCTCGAATCATGGTGGACGCCGATATCGAGGCTTTGAAACACGCGGGCAACGATTGGATCGACGGAGTCGACCTCGACAGTTGGAAGAACTGATGTCCGAGCCCATCTCATTCACGCCGGGCAACCTCGACCGTGACTCGACCTTCTATGTAGCTGGGCATCGCGGCTTGGTGGGATCTGCTATTTGGCGCAAGCTGGAAACCGAAGGTTTCAACCAGCTAGTGGGCAAGTCGTCAGCTGAGCTGGACCTCAAGGACCGGGACGCAGTCTTCGAATTCTTTGCGAGGAACGAGCCCCGCTACGTTATCTTGGCTGCAGCGAAAGTGGGCGGTATTCTCGCCAACAACACCTATCCGGTGGACTTCCTCAGCGACAATTTGCGGATCCAGGTGAATGTTCTGGACGCGGCCCGCGAGCACAACGTCGAACGGCTCCTCTTCCTTGGGTCATCCTGTATCTATCCGAAATTCGCAGAACAACCAATTCGCGAAGATTCCCTACTCACGGGCCACCTTGAACCGACCAATGACGCCTACGCGATCGCGAAAATCGCAGGCATCATGCAGGTGCAGGCGGTTCGCCGGCAGTATGGACTCCCATGGATATCAGCTATGCCCACCAACCTCTATGGGCCTGGCGACAATTTCTCGCCTGAAGGTTCACACGTTCTGCCTGCGCTGATTCGTCGCTACGACGAGGCGGCCAGGTTCAATACCCCCGTGGTCACAAACTGGGGCACCGGGTCGCCAAGGCGTGAATTCCTACACGTTGACGACATGGCCGCCGCTTGCCTTCATCTACTGGAGAATTACGACGCCCCTGAACAGGTGAATGTCGGAACCGGGACCGACGTGACTATCAAGGAACTGGCCGAGATTGTGGCAAAGTCCGTCGGTTTCTCCGGCGCCATCGAATGGGACACTTCAAAGCCTGACGGCACGCCACGAAAACTACTGGACGTTTCCAAGCTCTCCAAAGCTGGATGGTCTGCTTCCATTGGTCTAGAAGATGGAATCAAGGCCACGGTGGACTGGTACAGGTCAAATCTGGCTGAAATCCGTAACTGAGAAGTCCAAGCGGCGCTCAAGTTGAAATGGGGGACTCTTTGAGTCAAGAGGCAAACTGGAGGGCGCGGACTTCGCGTACCCTCCGAATAGTTGACGCCTTGGTGATCGTCTGGGCTGTTGCTGGGGCCTACAGCATCCGGTTCGGACTGGACTCGGGCGTTTCAATTTCTGGACAAGATTATGTTTCATTGTCGATAATCCTGGCCGTTACGTGGTGGCTCATGCTTGGGGCTTGGAACACCAGACAGAGCCGCATCCTGGGCTCCGGACCTGACGAGTACAAGCGGGTAGCAGCTGCTTCCCTTTGGCTATTTGGTCTCGTTGCCATCTTCTCCTACGTCTTCCGGGTAGACACCGCCCGCGGATACGTCGGGATTGCCCTGCCTGCAGGCCTTGGAGGTCTCCTTCTAGCGCGTTGGCTACTTCGGCAGCACCTCAGCATCCACAGGCAGAAAGGCCGGCGCATGTCGCGACTTCTGCTACTGGGCAGTCCTGGGGCAGTCGTCCACCTCGCTGAGACCCTGGTCCGCGAGAAGCACGCCGGTTACACTCCCATCGGCGCTTACACCACAGGCGACTCCTCCCTCTCTCAAGAGCTTGCCAACATCGGGCTTCCGGTACTTGGGCATGAGCCCACGACCCACGCGATCCTTAACGCGATCGAACGGTGCGCGGCTGATGCCGTCGCCGTCACAGTTGGGATGCAACTCAATCCGAGAACACTACGCCAGCTTGGTTGGGAATTGGCCGACCGCAACATCGCGCTCATTCTGGCACCCGCCCTCACCGACGTTGCCGGACCACGCATCCACACACAACAGGTGGCCGGACTTCCGCTGATCCACGTCACCACGCCTAGTCTTGAGGCCGGTCAACGCGTCGCGAAACGGTTGTTCGATGTGGCAGTCTCGGCTGGCCTGATTGTTCTGTCTTCACCACTGTTGACAATGCTGGCGCTAATGGTGAAGCTCGACAGTCCTGGTCCGATCCTCTTCCGGCAAGAACGCGTCGGGTTCGAGGGCGCACCCTTCAAGATGCTCAAATTCCGCACCATGGTGGCTGACGCAGAGGCAAGGCTCGCTGAGCTTGCTCACCGGAATGAAGGGAACGGAGTTCTCTTCAAAATCAGGAACGATCCACGCGTAACTCGCACAGGGGGTTTCCTTCGCAGGTATAGCCTGGACGAGCTTCCACAGCTGTTCAATGTTCTGTTTGGTTCCATGAGCCTGGTAGGCCCGAGGCCTCCCCTGCCCCGGGAGGTTGAGGCCTACGAACGGGATGTACGGCGGCGGCTTTTGGTGAAGCCAGGTGTGACCGGTCTGTGGCAGGTCAGCGGACGATCCAATCTCTCTTGGCAAGACTCCGTCCGTTTGGACCTCTACTACGTGGAAAATTGGTCATTGGCAGGGGATCTCATCATTCTGCTTCGCACCGCCAGGGCCGTCCTCGACGGCCATGGAGCTTACTAATCACCTGTGATGCAGGAACGACCCTCTGGGGGAAGGCACCACAATGCGCATTTCAGTAATCGGCTGCGGCTACCTCGGGGCTGTACATGCTGCCTGCATGGCCAAGCTTGGCCATGAGGTGGTTGGGATCGACGTGAACGAGCAGAAGGTCATCGCACTTTCCGCAGCCCGTGCCCCGTTCTTTGAGCCCGGTTTGGACGAACTCCTCCAAGACGTCCAAGAAACAGGCCGACTGTCATTCACTCTTGACATGGCCGAGTCTGCGGGAAGCAGCGTCCACTTCATTTGCGTGGGGACGCCCCAGAAGGTTGGCGAAAATGGTGCGGACCTCAGCCATGTGGATGCCGCTATGAATGCGCTCCTTCCCTACATTGCCCCAGGCGATGTAGTGGTCGGAAAGTCCACCGTCCCGGTCGGAACTGCCACCCGTCTGCTCAGAATCCTCGCCCAACATGAACCCGAAGCCCACCTCGTATGGAATCCTGAGTTCCTGCGCGAAGGCCACGCCGTCACAGACACCCTTTCCCCAGACCGTTTGGTCTATGGCGTCGCGGACGGTTCGGAGGATCACACCGCGGTGTCGGTTTTGGACGAGGTCTACGCTGCCCCCCTCTCCGCGGGCACCCCCCGTTTGGTCACCGATCATCCGACTGCCGAACTGGTCAAAGCCGCAGCCAACTCGTTCCTGGCTACCAAGATCTCCTTCATCAATGCCATGGCCGAGGTGTGCGAGGCGGCAGGTGCAGACGTCACCCGACTGGCCGATGCCATCGGAATGGACGACAGAATCGGACGCAAATTCCTCGATGCCGGAATCGGTTTTGGCGGTGGATGCCTCCCCAAGGACATCCGGGCATTTATGGCCAGGGCGGGGGAACTCGGAGCGGATCAAGCCTTGACTTTCCTGCGGGAAGTGGACTCGATCAATATGCGGCGCCGCACCCGGGTTGTGGAGCTCTGCCGCGAACTTTGCGGGGGAAGCTTGCTGGGACACCGCATCACGGTGCTCGGTGCCGCATTCAAACCCGAAAGCGACGACGTTCGAGACTCGCCTGCGCTCAGCATCGCCGTCCAGCTTCAACTTCAGGGGGCCGTTGTGACAGTCACCGACCCGAAGGCCTTGGAAAACGCGGCCAGGCGATTCCCTGAACTGCGGTATGAGGCGGACCTGGATACGGCAATGGCCGGAGCGGACACACTACTCCTGCTCACCGAATGGCAGCAATACAAAGAGCTCGACCCCTTTGAAGTAAGCAGCGGTGTTTCCGGGCTCCGGATCTTGGACGGACGAAACGTCCTTGACGCTGCCAAATGGCGTGCCGCCGGTTGGCAGTACCGCGGACTCGGAAGGCCCTAAGCGTGAAACACACCCAACAATCCAAGATCATCCCGCAAGAATCAGAGTCGCGCCTAACCGGCCGGGAAAACCACCTAGGCAATCGACGCCGTCGCCTGCTGACTGCCGGAATATGTATTGCCGCCCTCGCTGTGATCGCCGGAGTTGCGATGCTGTGGCTCGATGCAAAAGCCTCCACTATCAAGACAGAGCTTGAGGCTTCAACCCAGCTGGTGCCTAAGCTCAAGGAAAGCATCCTCCAAAACCGTCCGGGGGATGCTACCTCGGTTGTCGACGAACTCCGACGCCATACCGCCACTGCGCGGGAGGCAGCCTCCGATCCTCTGTGGTCGGTGGCCGCAGCGGCTCCCTGGCTGGGGGCGAACTTCTCCGCGACCGCCGAAATTGCTCGCTCGGCAGACGACCTAGCCACACTTGGAGTCGCCCCTTTGGTGAAGGTCTATGGCTCCCTCAACTGGGACAAGCTAGTGCCAAGCAGTAGCGGCACGGATCTGGAGCCGATCCGCAAGTCGGCCCCCGCGATAGCGTCCGCTGCGCACGCTGTGCGCGCTTCGGCCGAACGTCTGAACGGGATCGACGCTAGCGGTCTGCTCCCTCAGGTTGCCGGACCGCTGACGCAGGCCAAACAACAACTCGGCTCTGTCGTAGATGAGCTGAACACCGCCTCCGATGCCGCGGGACTGGCCCCAGCCATGTTGGGTTCCGACAAGCCACGGCATTATTTGCTCCTTGTCCAGAACAATGCTGAGGCCCGCGCTAGCGGAGGCATACCTGGCGCCCTAGTGGTCCTTACCGCGGACAGGGGCAAACTCAGTCTTTCCGCTGAGTCAAGTGCCAACGAACTCGGCTTGTTCGACCCGCCGGTTTCCGTAGACGACGAGCAACAACGCATTTACAGTTCACGTCTTGGGATGTTCATGCAGGATGTCAACTTCACTCCGGACTTCCCCACCGCCGCCACCACCGCGTTGAAGATGTGGGAGCGGAAAAAAGGCGAACGGCTAGATGGGGCCATCTCGATCGACCCCGTGGCACTTGGTTACATCCTGGACGCAACAGGACCGGTCAGCCTGCAAGACCCGCAGGTGCTGGCGCTGACCGCAGGCAAACTGCCGAACCAGCTCACGGGCAAGAACGTGGTGAAAACTCTACTCTCAGATGTCTACGCCCAAATCCAGCAGCCATCAGCGCAAGACGTCTACTTTGGAATGGTGGCTAAAGAAATCTTCGGCGCCCTTTCCTCCGGCAAGGGCGATGCGAAAAGCCTCCTGGCAGGCGTTGCGAAAGGCGTGGACGAGCACAGAGTTCTCCTGTGGTCGGCGGACACTGGCGAGCAGTCCGTCCTTGGCAAATACCCGCTGAGTGGTTCCATTTCGGGCCCGAGCGTGCCCGCAGCGCAGTTCGGCGCTTACTTCAACGACGGCACCGGCGCTAAAATGGACTACTACGTGACACGCACCGTACAGCTCATCAAGCAGTGCACGGCTGCCGACGGGTACGGAACCGTCAAGGTTCGAATCACCAGCACGAACACCGCTCCGGCCGATGCAGCCATCTCGTTGCCCGCCTACGTCACCGGCGGCGGAGGTTTTGGGGTGCCGGCCGGCACTGCCCAAAGCAACGTGATCGCCTACGGACCTTCCCAGTCGCGTATTGAAACCGCCACCTTGGACGGGAAGATCGTCCCCTTCGGCGCGCAGCAGCACGACGATAGGCCTGTTGGCAGCTTCACCGTGCGTCTGGCACCAGGCCAGAGCAGCACGGTGGAATTCACATTCGGAAAGATCGTGCAGCACAGCCAGCCGGAACTAGTGGCGACGCCAACCATTCAATCCGTAGACAAAGTGGTTCTTCCCACGGAGTCAGAAAACTGCGGCGCTGCCGGATAGACAGCAGGTTAACCCTTTGTAACAGCTTTGGATTTACTTTGCGGTAAGCAGCCTTATGATGGTAGCTTTCTGTCTGGGGTGGGTCACAGATTTCAGTTCACGTGCTCGTGGTGAATGGAATCACGTCATCACAATGAATTGCGTATCAACTCTCAAGCACGAATCAAGGTCTCAGGGGGACAAATTGAAGAAATCACTTGCAGTGCTCGCGCTTGCCAGCACCATCGCTCTTGGCGCTTCGGCACCAGCCATGGCCGTGGATTACCCGGCACCGGGCTCGGGCGAGCAGGGACAGGTTGACAATGGCAACGTTGAAAACGGCCAACAGTTCAACTTTTCCGGCGGCGGATTCCAGCCGAATGAAGGCATCAACGTCCAAGTTGAGCAGACGGGCGGACCTCAGGCAAGCGGTGGAGGCGTCTCCGGCCGAGTCGGCGCAGCAGTACCTGCCAAGATCACCTTGGCAGTGCAGACATTCGCAACGAAAGCCAACAGCAGCGGCAGGTTCTCGCTGCCGCTGACTCTCAACGCAACCGGAACCTTCACCCTTACAGCGACCGGCGTTACCTCCGGGCACAAGGTCACTGCAGTGGTGACAGTCAAGGCTGCCGCGGCTTCGGGCGCGGGCCTGTCCAACACCGGTGGTACCGGCCTGGCTAACACCGGCGTCGACTCCAGCCTGGTTCTGTGGGGCTTGGTTGGCGCTGGCGCGCTCGCAGCCGGCACCGTCTCCGTCGTGGTGGCCCGCCGCCGCGCAAAGAACGAAACCGCAGCAACAGCCTAAACGCTAATCAATAGGAGGGGTTGTTTCCGGTGATCCGGAAACAACCCCTCCTTGTTTGCGCATACGGTAATTTATGAACATGGGGAGACATTGGCGACGCCGCAAGCGGCTGAGCTTCAGGGTGGAGTTGCCAGTGATTCCACGAATTCCAGCGATTCCGAGTCAGGCCTGGCCGATCATTTTTCTGATCCTGCTGACCGCGGTTTCCTTCGGTGTGGCTGCTTTTGCACTCATGCGGCACACATGATTATGACTCTCGTGTTAACTTGTAAAACACAGGTGTCACGCGCGCCTGCCTGCTAGTGAAAGAGCAATACCTTTGGAATCGCCCCAACCCATTCGGTTACTGACCGTTTGCACCGGCAACATCTGCCGCTCTCCCGTAGCCGAACGATTGCTTCAGGCAGGCCTGGACCAGGTCCTCCCCGGCGGCTTCGCAGTCCGCAGTGCCGGCACCCGCGCCATGGTGGGTAGCCCCATCCAGCCGCTGTCAGCGGACATCATCCGCACCTACGGCGGAACACCCGACGACTTTGCCGCGCGCCAGCTCACCTCAAAAATCCTGAGGGAATCGGACCTGGTACTCACCATGGCGGCCCACCACCGCGGGGAAGTTCTGCAGCTGGACGCCTCCCTGCTCAAACGGACGTTCACCATCCGCGAGTTCGCGCGGATGGTGACGGCCCTTGAAGAACGAGGCGACGCATCGCCGTCGGGCTCTGACTACACCCAACTCTGGCGAGAACTGCCGGCACGGGCATCCTCCGTGCGTCACCTCGTCCTGGCGGCAAATTCCTCGGACAACGACGTCGCCGACCCCTACAAACAGGGTGCAGAGGCATATTTACGGATGGAAGACGAGCTGGCTCCGGCCATCCTCAGGATTCTGCGCTATGCCCGGCTAAGCATGCAGCACTCCTAGCCGAGGAATTCCTTCATCCAGGTTTTGAGGTCTTCGCCGAACTCGGCCCGCTCCGACGCCAGCGTGATGACGGCCTTCAAGTAGCTGAGCTTGTCTCCGGTGTCGTAGCGACGTCCGCGGAAGACGACCCCGTAAACACCCGAACCTTCGCCTTCGCCTTTTGCGAGGGTCTGGAGGGCGTCGGTCAGCTGGATCTCGCCGCCGCGCCCAGGCCCCGTCTCTTCGAGGACATCGAACACGGCCGGGTGCAGGACGTAGCGCCCAATGACAGCCAAGTTTGACGGCGCCTCCTCAACAGAAGGCTTCTCCACAAGGCTGTTGACCCGGACGTATTCCTCCCCCGCGATGGATGTAATGTCGGCGCAGCCGTACGCGCTGATCTGCGACGGCTCCACTTCGATGAGGGCAATCACCGAGCCGCCGGTCTTCGCTTGAACGTCGATCATGGTTGACAGGAGCTCCTCGCTCTCGTCGATCAGGTCGTCGCCCAACAGGACTGCGAAAGGTTCGTCACCCACATGTTGTTTGGCGCAGAGCACGGCATGGCCCAAGCCCTTCGGTTCGCCCTGCCGCACATAGTGGATAGGCCCAAGCCCGGAGGCATGCTGCACGGCGTCCAGGCGAGCTTCGTCGCCTTTCAGCTTCAAAGTGCGTTCGAGATCAGGTGCACGGTCGAAGTGGTCTTCAAGAGCGCGCTTGTTGCGGCCGGTGATCATCAGCACGTCGGTGAGGCCGGCCCTTACGGCCTCCTCAACCACGTATTGGATGGCCGGTTGATCCACCACCGGCAACATTTCCTTCGGCATCGCCTTGGTGGCAGGCAAGAAGCGCGTGCCCAAGCCGGCTGCCGGAATAACTGCTTTTCGAACTAGTTTCCCCATAGACATAGGGCAAATCCTACGAATGGATTTTCAAAAACGCTAATCCCTGATGCAAGATTTCGGCGTGTCCGGTCAGGAAGTCGTCAGCAGCGGGCCTTGCGCACTGGGTCATGCTCCTACGTCCTTCGCGACGGATTCCGAAGCCGATTACGGAAATCCGGTGACAGTTGCTGGACGCCCGGAGTAGTCTTGCGCACAAGTGTCCAGCCGAGACGCAGAAGGCCGGACGGCCCGAGACTGAGCCAAGACCTGAGATCGGGGGGAACTTGGACGGACAGCAGTGGATCTGGGTTGCAGCGGTGCTAATGAGTGCTGCACTGGTAGCCCTTGTTATGGCCTTCGGACGCCGGTGACAAGCCCAGGGTGACCGCAAGCGGTGCGCGAAATATCTGCGTGGATGCTTGCCGCCCGTGGGAACCCGGGCATAGCCTAGGTGTTCGCATCACATCAGATGCAGGACGCATTGTCGTCTACCCGGGGCTGGGGCCGGAACCTGCGCAACATCATCGCGTCGGACTCATCCGTGCCTGCGCTAGGAGCACCCCGTGAACATCAGGACCATTGCCAGAAACGCCATCGCCGCCGTAACAGCCCTATTGATCCTCCTCAGTCTTGCTTTTGCCCCCGCCGCAAATGCGGCGGACCCCTCGGTCAAAGTCCTCGATACTGCAAACACCATCACGGACCCCAACTGGTTCGTGAAGGCCTATCAGGCCGGATTCCGGCTGTATGTCATGCACTCCACCGCATGGGGAACCTGCAACACTTGGTCCCGGACCCAGACCCAGCTGAAAATGGCCCTCGACGCTGGTCTGAAAATCGCTGTATACACGCGGGACCCCAACTGCTGGCAAGGCGGGATCAACGCGGCCGGACCCTACGCGTCCCAGCTCCAGTTCTTTGCTCTTGACGCCGAAACGGGCGGACCTCAAATTACGCGCGCTATGGTCGACGGGGTTAAGGGCATGGGTGTTCGGCCCGTGATCTACTCAGGGTCCGGGATGTGGCCGCAGCTGATGAACAACACCACGGCGTTCTCGGACGTCCCGCTCTGGGACACAAACACCCACAACATCAACTACAACAGGTGGACGGCCAACTACCTCTCCCCGCCCCCGGTCCAATACGGAGGCTGGAATACGCCAACCACGATGCGCATCGGCGTCCAGCAGAAATTCAACCAAAGCCTCAACGGGGTCGTGGTCGACCTGGACTCCTTCGACGCGACCTTTCTGAACTGAAAGGGAACAGCGGACAGCCGTGTTCGCACGCCTTCATTTCGCATGCTTCACGACGATGAACGGGCCTTGCGCACCGGGTGCTCGCTCAGGATAGACAGGCGATTGAAGGCGTTGATGCCGATGCACGCCATGCACAGCACGCCGATCTGTTCCTCGTCGGCCAGCTGCTTACCCATGCTCCCAGGCGAAGCACGCCGACTCACAGAGAGCAGTCTGCGAACCACTCAATTTGCTCAGCTTTGGTACTCAATTATTCAGATTTGGTACTCAATTCTGCGGAATCCAGACCAAAGGTGGAAACGGCTGGTTAGGATCAGCACAGGACCGGCGCCGATCCTAATTCAAAGAGGAACAGTGCAACTCATCGCGTCGCAGTTATTCCAGAACATTTGGATCCTACGGCAGGCAAAGCATCGATGGCCCTCGGCGGGTCGTGTTCGCGCGCATTGGTCAATCGCCGAGTGAAAGTAGGGGTCAATTCATGGCGGCAAACAGAACCTTCATGTTACCGATGTTGGCGGCTCCTGCGTGCTTCGCATTCGCAGCAGTCGGAGGAAGGTTCGCGATAGTCGGCTGGATCGGCGGACTACTGATGCTGGTGGCGGCTATGTTCCTACGAACCCGTGAGTGGAAATCGGAAGAACAGGATGACTCAAATGAAGATCGCGGGTAGCTCTCAAGTTTTTAGTGGCCGCCCCCACCGAGAAGCGTGGCAAGCCCTCCGCGCCCTGAAAAAATCAAAAAGATTGCACTAATCCTGGCAGTCAGCGCAGGTTTGGTGTTCGCCGGGCTAGCCCCTGCCAGCGCCGCGGAACCCCCGGTCACATCACCATCTATCTCAGAGTCACCAGCAGGAGCCGCCAGACCGGAGCTGCGAGAACCGGCAGGAAAGTACTACTCCTTCTGCATCAGTATGGGGGTATCCCACAATTGGACCAACAACCGCCCGAGCACTTGTCCCAGGTACCTTCATGTCTACATCGGAGGCAAGCAGGTCGCAAACCTGAACATCGGCGCAAGCACTGCGAGCTTCACCTGGACCTGCGCTGCGGGTGTGGGCCTGAACATGGTCCTTGTATTGGCCCCAGGTGGGGCGGTGGTTGGCTGGGCCTTGGCCGGTACGCTGTCGAGCATCGGGCTCACCCTCGCCGGTTGTGCCGGCTGGTAGTGTGCTTCCTTCCAAGAACTCACATCCGAAAGGTGGCCCGATGGCCAACAAGATTCCGAATCCTTGGATAAGCGCTTCGTTCTTTGCCTATGCAATCCTGTTCGCCTCATGGCAGCCCTTTGTCTGGTGGCGGCCTGTCGCATCAGTTCTGTTCTTGTGCCTCGGATGCTGGGGCCTTTACCTGTGGTGGCGCACTAGGCGGAAGAATTCAGGCACCGAGCCTCCACGAGGCTGAGGGGAATCCTGCGACCCTCTTCACGACGACGAACGGGCCTTGCGCACCGGGTGCTCGCTCAGGATGGACAGGCGGTTGAAGGCGTTGATGCCGATGCATGCCATGCAGAGTACGCTGATCTGCTCTTCGGTGTAGACCTTCCGCGCCCGGGAAAACAGCTCGGGGGTCGGACGGGCGGTGCTCATCCGCGTGATCTGTTCGGCCAGTTCAAGCGCCACCTGTTCGGCCTCGTCGAAGAGCCCCACCTCGCCATGCACGGACACCAGGGAAAGCCGCTGCTCAGTCTCTCCGTAGCCGACGGCCCTACGGTGATGCAGATCCAAGCAGAAGGCGCAGCCATTGATCTGAGAAGCCCTGTAGTTCAACAACTCTAGGGTGCGACGCGGGATCCCGGTCCTGTCCGCTTCCGCAGTGACCTGACCCGCATAGTCGGACAGGGCCTGATAAAGCCCAGGCTGTTGCTTGTCCAGGTAGCCAGCGAGTTTCGGTGTATTTTCGCTCATTCGCCGAGCCTATCGGAGGAACCTTCCTGCTCCCTGGAGACCGCTGGGCCATTTCGCCCCGCTATTTCACGCAGGCGATCGCACCGCCCTGGAGGGCCCCGGTGGAATCCTCGTAGACGTTGCTTGCGGGTGCCGACGGAGTGGCTGGTGCTGCAGCACCTGAGGCGCGTGGCGCTTCGGGTGCGGGTGCCGCAGGCGAGGTGGCCGCCGTCGTCGGGGTCGCCGTCGTCGTCGGTGCGGGAGCGGGCGGGACCGGGGTGAGGAGTTCCTTCACGGTTGCCTGCACCTGGTTGATGTCCACGGTGTTGATGGACGCGCCATCCGGGGACCAGCCGAAGCCTGTGATCGGCAGTGTGGAAAAGGAGATGTTGCCCCCGGTCAGCGACGTGGCCTGCTGGGCGAGCTGGATCAGGTTCAATTCAGAATCCACCACGATGTTCTTGCTCACCGCATCCAGGACACCCTGCATTTTCCCGATATCAGTGAAGGTGCCGGCGTCTTTGAGCTGGTGGGAGACCGAGGCGATGAAGGCCTGCTGCCGGCGTTCGCGGTCCAGGTCCGAGAAAAGGTACGTCGGATCGGTGGTGTCCCGGCGCTGCCGCACGAAGGCCATTGCTTGCTTGGCGTCGATCTGCTGCATGCCCGCTTTGAAGTCGGCCCCCGAGAAGGTGTCCTGGGTGGCCCGGTTCACGCACACCGTGATGGGCGCGATGGCCTGGGCCGTCTGATAGAACGCGGCCATGGTGACTTCGAGGAAGTGGTCAATGTGGACGCTGCCCAGGAACTTGGTCACGGTAGCTATTTCGGCTTTGCGCCCGGCGTCGCGCGCCGCCTGGTAGGTCGTGTCGTCGTCGGGCCTTCCCGCATTGATCAGGGAGGTCTTCTCCGCCGCGAAACCGTAGCCGTACGCCTCCTTGATCTTCGCTTTGAAGGGGCCGCTACCGGGTATGCCGTCCACTTGGACGTAGTCATCCCGGGGAATCGAGATCCCCACGGCTTTGGAACCGTCCGCCGGGATATGGATGAGCATCAGGACATTTGAGTTGTAGCCGCCGATATTCTCATCCCCCGCGTGCAAGGCGTCATACATCTCCGGAGGAAGAGGCTTGCCCTTCTCATCAACTCTTGTGTCCAGGCCCATGATCAGGATGTTCGTGTCCTGGCTCAGCTTCGGCACAGCTTGGGGAAGTGTTTTCAGATCCTTGAGGACATCCGAGCGGTGGACGTTGTTGTTGACTGCCACCGCCGTCGCGCCCACATAGGTGAGCGCGACGGCGACCGCCAGCGCCAAAGTTGCGGCGACCGCCGTCGCCGAGATCAGGATGACGGACTTGCGCCGGGACTTGGGGCGCATATGGCGAGGACCTTGAGAGCTTGTGCGGTGCCCATCATTCATGAAATTCTCCTGTCCCCGCCGCGGTTGGCGTGGTGGCTGGGTCCGCGGCGCGACCAGCGGGTAAGCAGATTGTAATCGGCCATCCGCGTAATGGCCTCGATGACGCGGAAACCATCAGGCGCCAAAGGCTAGCTGGACCACCCGGACGATGACCAGGATCATCGCGATCAGGAGGTACGTTCGCAGAACCGTCAGCCCGATCCGGTACCCGGTGGACAGTTTGGGTGCGGTGAGCAGGGCAATCGGGGGCATGCGCCAGGTCGACCGCTGTGACCGGTCGACTGCATCGGGGCTAGGCGCTGCGGGATGGATTCCGCGGTAGACCAGGAACACAACCCCCGCGACGGCGGAGAGACCTGCACCCCCGATGAGGATGCCCAGGATGGCCTCCGAGCCCATGTCAGGAAACAACACCCCGGCGGTAAGCACCAAGGAAAGGATGACCAGGACCGCGATCACAGCCGAGGTGAAGAAGTTCATGAACCGACCGTTCACCCAGGGTCCCAGCACTTGCTTGTCATTGCAGAGCAGCAGCAGGAACACCGTGGCCGAGGGAAGCAGGACCCCGGCCAGCACCTGGACCCCGACCGTCAGCAAACCCAAAGGGCTGCCCGGGATCAGGACAACAATGGCCGAGAGGAGCAGGACTCCAGCGAACACTGCATAGAAGCCTTTGGCGTCGGACACTTTCCGGTGCAGGGAGTGCTTGAGCCCCAAAACGTCACCGAGGGCGTAGGAGGTGGACAGCCCGACGGCGGCGGCCCCGATAATCGAGGCATCGATCAGTGCCAGCGCAAACAAGACCCCAGCAACCTTTCCGACGTGCTGTTCCAGGCCGACGGCGACACCGCCTGCGTCGGTGAAGTTGCCGAACTGCGGGGTGCCGGCAAATGTCGCCGCGGTAAAGGAAATGATCGCCGCTGCACCCACGATGACGATGGTGATTCCCAGCCAGAGATCGGCCTTCTCGTACTTCAGGAAGCGGGGAGTGATGCGCTTGTCAATGATGTACGACTGCTGGAAGAAGAGCTGCCATGGCGCCACGGTGGTTCCGACGATGCCGATGATCAGCAACGTCACCGTGGACAGGTCCGCGCCTTTGGGCATCCCGGGCACGACAAAGTCGTGGGCGACTTGTCCGACGTCGGGATGGACCATGAAGATGATCGGCACCAGCAGCAGGGACCCGGCTACCAGGGTCAGGCAGACGCGCTCGAAGCGCTTGAAGGAGCCGGTGCTCGCGGCGCCCACGATCACCGCCGTGGCCAGGAGAATTCCCGGGATCTTGGGGATGCCCAGGTAATCCAGGCCCAGGCTGATGCCGATGAACTCGGTGACGATCGTCAGCGCATTGAGGATGAACAGGTCGATGACGCTGAACGCGCCCCAGAATTTGCCGAAGCGCTCAAGGATCAGGCGGGCATGTCCCACGCCGGAGACGACGCCCAGGCGCAGCACCATTTCCTGGTTCACGTACAGCACCGGGACCAGCAGCAGCAGAGTCCAGAGGAGCGACGTGCCATAGTTCTGTCCGGCCTCGGTGTAGGTGCCGAAAGCGCCGGCGTCGTTGTCGCCGACCATGACGATCAGCCCGGGTCCGATGATCGCCAGCAGGGTCTTGAGGCGTGCTTTGATGCCCGAGCGCGGCTTTTCGTCATCGACGCGGATGGTGCCGAACGCACCTTTGATGTCGCCGATGTGGGCTGTGTCGAGGGCTGCGGAGGGCGCTAGCAGGGTCTTGGTTTCGGTCATGATGTACCGGCCTTCTGCCCGGAAACGGGCACAAAAAAGTCATGGATAAGCCTCGCCGGGGCACGTGGCATGGGCGGGCGTTTTTGCGTGAGTGTTGTTGCCTAAAGGGGGCACCTTAGGTGCCGAGTGGATCAGGCTCCGGCGTGCCGGACTGAATCAGCGCAAGGTTTCAGGAGGCTGAAGCGGTGTCCGGAAAACGGGACGGGAGACTGGGTTTATGACCATCGTTCATGATGGAACCGTCACCTCCTGCTGCTGTTGGATGCGCCGCGGGGAGGGCAGGTATAGATGCCTGCGCATGCCCCTCCTCGTAAGACCTTTGGCACTTCGCGGCGTGAACCCGGACTGTATCCAGGAGCCAATCGGGACCACCCCTTAATGCCGGGGCGGCCTGTCCTGACCCGGGGCGTCTCTCGACGTTGGGGGTCGCTGGCATGTTTCCGCGAAGGAGCCTCAGCTAACGAACGGCACCTTGCTCAATATATATACCTCATTTTATCCGTATGAAACAATATAAGCATGGATGCAGATAACGCTGTGTGCGGCCGGGAGCCTGACAGTCAGTACGTCGAGCTGGCCGTAGAGGTCTTTGCGATGCTCGCCGACGCCACCCGGGTCCGCATCATTCTTGCACTGCGCGACGGCGAAATGCCCGTCAACCAGCTGGCGGAACTGGTCCACAAATCCCAGGCAGCAGTATCCCAGCATCTGGCCAAATTGCGCCTCGGGCGCGTTGTCACCACGAGGCAAGCCGGAACCCGCGTGTACTACCGCCTCGCGAACGAGCACGTCCGCCAGCTCGTTACCGATGCGATCTTCCAGGCCGAACACTCCCTAGAGGGAACCCCGCGCCACCACCACGCCGACATCACTGACTAACTCGAGCCGGACGCCCGCAATGGCGAGCCGCACCGCCGTCGTGGTTTCCCCTAGCGGCGCATGAGCAGCACCGCGATCGCGGTCCCGATGCACACTGCGACGGCGAGGACCCCAGGGCCGGTCACGGCCTGACCACGCCACCCCTCCCATGGTGCGGCAGTCGGCAAAAGCAGCACCGCAGCGAACGCGGCCAGCACGAGGACCGCAATGTTGACCGCAACGCGCATCCGACGTCCCAATGGCTCCGGTTTCCCGCGCTTCTGCCGGTCGGTGCGGCGCCGCCAGTCCTCGGCGATTAGCTGCGGTACCCGCCTCACGTACGCGAAGACGTGCACTGCGATGGTGGCGAGCCAGAACAAGAAGCTGACAACGTGCACCCGGACCAGGAACTCCGGGGCCGGGCCGGTGACGGCCAAGGCGATGCCGCTGCCGATGAGCGCGAGCGTCGAGGCGACAAGTATCGGTGCCATCACGCCCAGAAGCAGCCGGGGCGGACCCTTGCGGCAGTAGGCGGGATCCCGCGTGTAGTAGCGGATGAATCGCCAGCCGGTGCTGGCCGTCTTGGCCACGACGGGGCCAGCACCACGGCCCCTGTCAATGCGGTCAGGCGCTCGTTGCCGACGACGCCGGAGCGGACATTGCGTGCTCTTTCTGTCACGCCTTGATGTCCTGGCGGGGGAATACGACGGCGGTCACCACAACGAAGCCGACCATCCAAAGCAGTGCTGCTCCCAGGGCCGCCGGATAACCTTGGAGAGGCGTCGGCCCCACCAACGGCACGGTGGTCCCCACAATGGTGTTGAACACCCGGCCCGGGAACCACTGGCTGACCTGCGGCAAAACCACCGCGATGATGCCTTCAACCACCAAGACGTAGGCCAGGGCAATCCCGACGGCGGCCGCGACCGAACGGGTGAGCACGGCGATGACCATGCCCAGGGCGCCCACCCCGATGAGGCACAGCACCTCATTGCCCAGGAACGCCAGGAAGACCTGCAGCCCGTCAGGCGACGTCCAGGCATCCGTCTGAATCCCCTGTCCTTGAGCAACCACAAGGATGAATGTGCCGCTGATGAGCAGGGTCAGCAGCATCGAGAGCACCACAAAAAGCATCAGCGCGAGCATTTTGCCCGCCAGCCACCTCAGGCGGCGCGGCTCACAGACCAACAGGTTGCGCAGCGTCCCTTGGGACCATTCCGCGGCGAGATTGGCGGTCACCATCACCAGCGCGATGGCAATGATCACGGAACGGGCCTGGCCAATGATGGAGACCAATCCCTGAGGTGTGGGAAACGCGGCAATGAGGCTGGTCATCTCACGGCCGGTGGCTCCGGATGCGATCTGGTGGAACGTCAGATAAGCAATAAAGGTGCTCACCACCAGCATCGCCCCCGCGACCGCCAGAACACTCCAGCGGCGGAACTTGAGCAGTTCGCTGCGAAACGCACGGATCACGGAAATCATGACGGGTCTCCTTTCAGCAGTGCCAGGAAGAGCTGCTCGAGGCTGGCCTCCCTTACTCGGATGGCCAGGTCCGGCGCGCCGGCTTCCCTGGCCATCCGGTTCAACGTGTCGGCAAAACCGGCAGGACAGGCGATGCGCAAGACCTGGTCCTCCCTCGTAACCGTGTAGCTGGCCTCGCCCGCGATCCGGGCCACCAGATCCAACTGGACAGCGTTCCGGGCTTCGACCACTACTTCGACGCGTTGAGCCAACAGCTCCCGGGCCGGCCCGCAGAACAGGGCCTTCCCCTGATTGAGCATGATCAGCCAGTCCGTGAGGTGTTCCAACTCGCCGAGCAAATGGCTGCTGAGCAGGATGGTTTTCCCCTGGCCGGCCAAACGGCGGAGCATCTCGCGCATCTCGATGATGCCCAGCGGATCAAGGCCATTGGCTGGCTCGTCGAGAATGAGCAGCTCCGGATCGGGCAGCAGGGCCATCGCCACCCCAAGGCGCTGCTTCATGCCCAGCGAATACGTTCCCGCCCGGTCACGCGCCCGATCGGAGAGTCCCACCACCTCCAGCAATTCGTTCACGCGGGAATCGGGGTGGCCTCCGAGGCGGGCGAGCACCTCCAGATTGGTCCGGCCGGAGAGGCCCGGATAGAACGCCGGCGCTTCCACGAGTGCCCCGACGCGCGGCAGGTAGCGCTCGAATTCAGTGAGAGGGTGGCCCAGTACCGTAGCGCTGCCCGCATCCGGCCGCACCAGCCCCAGGAGCAGGCGAAGGGTGGTGGTCTTGCCTGCCCCATTGGGACCGATAAAGCCCGCGATGGCTCCCGCAGGCACGCGCATTGTCAAGCCATCGACGGCGGAATGCCTGCCAAAGTGCTTGCTCAGGCCATGTGTTTCAATGGCGAAAGCTCCTGCGGGATCAGAGGAGGCGGACATAAGTAAGAATGTATCTTGAGGTAGCGGAGGGAAGCGTGATGGAAACGAAACCAGCTGAAACAACCCTGCTCGACCGGACATTTCGCGTGAGCCTCATCTTGAAGGGCCTGGACGGCGTCCTGGAACTGATCGGCGGCATCCTGCTTTTGGTGGTCACGCCGAAACAAATCGGAGATCTGGTCCGGTTCCTCACCCAGCACGAACTCGCCCAGGATCCGCACGATTTCCTGGCGAACAGCCTGGTGCACCTGAGCTCCAACCTCTCAGGTTCGGCGACGCTGTTCGGCGCGATCTACCTACTCCTCCACGGGCTGGTCAAAATCGTCTTGGTCTGGGCCGTCCTGAAGGACAAGCTCTGGGCCTACCCGTGGATGATCGCCTTCCTGCTGGTCTTCATCGTTTACCAGGGCTACCGGATCGTCGTCGCCTTCTCCTGGGGTCTTGTCCTTTTGACGGCCTTCGACATCTTCATTGTCTGGATCACCGCGCGTGAGTACCGGCTGCACAAGGCCCGGAATCAACGGGCTTCCGCTACGGCTCCGCGGGGAGGCTGAGGGCACGACCTGTTGAAAACCGGCGCCCGCTTCTCCCGGAACGCCCGGAAACCCTTCGACGTAGTCCTCGGTCTTGCAGAGCCGGACCCGGGGACGCTCACGGTCGCGACACACTGCGCCGATGAGCGCGCAGGGCCTGGAAGATTTCGATGAGCACGTGGACCGCATGGTATCCCACCACCACGGCAATGATCGCCGCGACGACAGGATCAAGCCAGTACAGGCCCTTCGTCACGTAGATACCGGCCACGGCGACTCCGGCCGCAGCCGCTGCAGCATCGGCCAGGTAGTCCGCGCCCTCCGCGAGCACGCCCAACGAATTCGCCGAGACTCCCACAACAAGCAGCCCGGCCACCAGCATCAGGTTCAAGATCAGGACGACGCTCAGCCGACGAGTACGAGTCACCCCTTCAGGGTAACCATTCGAGACGGCGGCTCCTTGGAGACCGGCGAGGCTGTGGCCCGTCAAGGTGCCCAGGATCGACCGCTGATCCCCGCTGAGGGAGTTCGATGCATAACGCGTACATCAGCTGTCCCGAAAGTTTTTACTAATTTTCGACGGGAGGGGCTTCTTGAGCCCATTACTGTCAGACCCCCGTGACAGGGTTTAGTCATGGAAGGCATCGGTCAACTCGTGGCACGTCGGGCAGCCCCGCCCGATGGCGGGGTCACGCCGCTGGGACGTCTTTCCCGCCGCCTGAAGCCCGTCGCTGCCCGGCATGCCGAGCTGCAAAGCCGGGCCGCCGCCGCGCCGTCCCCCGCGGGTGGCCTTGATCTGGCGGTGGCGGCGATGGATGCGCTGCGTTCAGCCGCCGTCTCCGACGCCCGCTCGTTCGGTTTCCCCCACGCCGCTGATTTCGCCGGCAAGATCGAAGAGATCTCCCGGACGGTGGAGTTTCTGCAGCTCGTCGCGGCCCAGGCTGTGGAACGGACGCGCAGCGAAGCGCAAGCGGCACGGCGGCCATCCCCGGCGCCGGGATGGCGGACCGGCTGGACCGAGCCCGCGGAAACGGCGCCTGTCCTGGTGGCCGCGGCCGGCACGGAAATCCGGGAGGTCCCTGACGTCCCGGTCCCGGCTTCTGCCGCCAGCCTTACGGACGCAGCCGACGCGGTCGACGACGGGTACCGGAACGCGGCCGAATTCCTGCGGGCCAGGCTGCGGATCAGCATCGGCGAGGCCAGGCGCCGGCTTGTCCTGGCCTCCGGCGTGCTCCCGCAAACAGGGATCGCCGGACAGGACGTCCCCGCACGCCACGAACTCCTCGCCGAAGCCCTTTCCACGGCAGCCGTGCCGTCCCGATCGGCCACGATCATCAGCATGGCCCTGGACCAGGTGCGACACATCGCCGACGCGGACACCGCCCACCAGATGGAACACTCCCTCACCCGCACCGCAGTTGAGAGCGACCCCGATTTCGTGTCCCGGATGGCCAAACGCTGGGTCGACGCGATCGACCAGGACGGATCCGAACCCGGCGAGGAAGAACTCCGCCACCGCCAAGGAGCGTTCATCCGCAAACCCCGCCGCGGACTGCACCACCTGGAAATCTTCGCCACCGCGGAACAATTTGAAACCCTCGCCACCGCCATGAACACCGCCGCCAACCCCCGCCTGCAGCACGACCCCGACGACTCACCGGATCCGGATCCAACCGGCACCACCGGCGGCCCCGCAGGGCTTTCCGGGCACGACGGCGTCGCCCGCCCGACGCTGGATCGACGCTCGCGTCCGCAGAAGCTGCTCGACGGGCTCGTCGGCGCCTGCGGGGTGGCCCTGACCACCGGCGAGCTGCCTGCCAACGGTGGTCTCCGGCCGCAGGTGATGGTGACCATCGACTACCGCGACCTGCTCGAACGCCTCGAACACGAATCCCCCGCCGCTCCAAGCCCCCGCCCGAGCAGCGGTGCGTCCACGTTCCAGGGCCCGGTCCACCCCGCGGTCATCCGCAAGATCGCCTGCGACGCGGACATCATCCCCGTCCTGCTCGGCAGCGATAGCCGCGTCCTGGACATCGGCCGCACCACCCGCATCTTCCCGCCCCACATCCGCAAAGCCATCATCGCCCGCGACCAAGGCTGCGCCTTCCCCGACTGCACCATCCCCGCCCCCTGGTGCGAAGCCCACCACATCACCTACTGGTCCAACGGCGGCACCACGGGAACCGACAACGGCACCCTGCTATGCAGCCACCACCACCACGTCATCCACAAAGAACACTGGACCATCACCCTGGACACCGGCACGGCATGGTTCAACCCACCACCCCACCTCGACCCCCGCCAAACACCCCGACGCAACCACCACTTCCGACCCACCCGGACATAAGCCTGCCCGACAGGAAACGTGCCTGAACACGACAGGATGATCCCACCGCTTAAGCGGGCGTCCCGCCGTCGACGTCTGCCATCGCCTGTTCGCGGACGGCCGCCATCCTTTGGACGACGGTGACCGCCGTGGCGGCGGCGAGCATGACAAGGGTCACCAGCAAGACGCCGACCACGGTAACGGCGTCGGCCGAGACACCATCCGTCGCGACTACGCCACCAAGCCAAGGCGCTGAAATACGCCCATCTCACGGAACTCCAGACCGTTTGAATCATTAAAAGCAAGAATGATGGGGCCCACTGCCGCCGAGCGGCCTATGAACCCACGGGCTTCATTCGCATCCTGCGCAGCGCGGCTACCGCGAACACGACGGCTAGCGGCAAGGCGACGACGAGGGCGCTCAGCCACGCCCCCGTGCCTTGCCAGCCTTGGACGGCAGCGTTGAGGGCCTGGACGCCGGTCGCCGCTGCGGCGAGCAGGAAAGCCGCTGCCGCGAGCGACGGCGCGAGGCCTGCCGGGAGCGCGGCTTCTCGGGGCAGGAGGCGCCATACGAGCAGGAGAACAAGGCCCAGCACCCCGAGGGCCACACGGTATTCGACCACCTCGCCCCAGTGGTGCTCGGCGGCGGCCCGGGAACAATCGAGGCCAGCGTAGGGGGCCTGCAGGACCGCGCACCTGGCGGCCGTATACGCGACGCCGGGGAGATCACCGGCCACGAAGCCCGCGCCCCAGATCCGGCCGAACAGCTCCGATATGGCCCCGCTCACGCCGACGGCGATCGCGCCAACAGCCGCGAGGCCTACCAAGGGGCGCACGAACACGCGCAATGGCAGGCGGGCGACGTCGCGAAGGGCCGGACGCAGGACCGGCGTCACGGTGCCCACCGGCCCGAAGCGGCGGACAGCCTCGCGCTCGGCGTCCTCCGGGTCCAGGCCCTGACCGCGGAGCCGGGCGGCGCATTCGCGCAGATGCGCCTCGGTCTCCGCGAGGAGCCTGCGTGCCGCAGCGGGATCGCCGTCACGCGCGGCCACGAACAGCTCGTCGAGGTATGCGTCGATGGGCATCTCTTCGGCCCCGGCGCCACTCCCCGCGTTCACGACGCCGCCCCAAGAACGCCCTGAACCGCCGCCGAGAAGCCTTTCCATTCCTCCACCATGCGGGCAAGCTCGGCGTGCCCGGCCCCGGTGAGCGCATAGACGCGCCGGCGGCCACCGGCGTCGTCCGCCCAGCGGCTCGAGACGCATCCCGCCGCCTCGAGCTTGTGCAACGCGGGGTAGACCGAGCCCTCCTGAAGCTCGAGCCGCGCTCCGCTGCGCTCGTGAACGCGCGCGATGAGTGCGTAGCCATGTGCCTCGCCCGCACCGAGCGAGCCAAGCAGCAGAAGGTCAAGCTGTCCGTTCACTGAACTTCGTCCCATACCTAGAGAGTCTAGGTACGACGAAGTGCACTGACAAGATCAAACGCCCGGATTATCCGCGGCTGGAATGCGGGCTTGCAGCCGGAGCCAGCTACCCCTTGAAGACCGGTGCCCGCTTCTCTTGGAACGCCCGGAAACCCTCGGCGTAGTCCTCGGTCTTGCACAGCCGGGCCTGCTCGTCGTTCTCTTCGGACATCGCGGCCCACAAGCCAAGGCGCTGATCGCGGATATGGGCCACGAGTTCCTTGCTGGCCGTGAACGCACCGGTGGCACCCGCCGCGACCCGCTCAACGATGATCCGCGTGGCCTCGAGCAAGGCGTCGTCAGGCATGACCCGGCTGAACATGCCCTGCGCCACGGCCTCGGCTCCGCTGATCAGGTCCGCGGTGTAGATGAGGTCCAGGGTCCGGTGCATGCCGAGGCGCTCCGTGAAGTACCAGTGCCCGCCCGAGTCCAAGGTGGCGCCCAGCTTGGCGAAGGGCGAACCGAACTTGGCATTCTCCGCCACGTACACCACGTCCGTGGCGAGCAACAGGCCGAGCCCGACGCCGAGGCACGCGCCGTGCGCTGCCGCGAAAGTCGGGGCCGGGAAGGCTGCCATCTTCTTGAGCAGCGGCTCCACGAGCCCGTTCAAGTACGCCTTCGCATCGTCGCTCTCCGGGGTCACACCGGCAATGTCGCGTCCCGCGCAAAAGGCGCGGCCCTCTCCGCGGATGAGCAGCGCCCGCACCATTCCGCGGGAGGCGGCGGCAGCGGCGTCGTCGTACGCTCTATCCAGTTCCGCAAGCGCCGCCTCGTCGAGCGAGTTCAGCTTTTCCGGGGCATTGAGGACAATTTCGGCGATGCCGTTGGAGATGGAGAGCTCGATCATTCGTATATTCCTTAGACGTCGAAATCGACCGTGACGGATTCACTTGTGGGGTGGGACTGGCACGTCAGCACGTATCCCTTGTCCAACTCATCCTGCTCCAAGGCGTAGTTCTCGTCCATGCTGACCGTGCCCGAGACCAGTTTGGCGCGGCACGTGCCGCACACACCACCGGCGCACGCGAACGGAACGTCCGGGCGGACCCGCAAGGCAGCATTCAGAATCGATTCCCGCGCGTGGGTGGGGCTGGCGACGTCGCCGGTCAAACCATCGAGCTTGAAGGTGATCTTGAACGTGTCCTTCGACTC
Source organism: Arthrobacter sp. KNU-44 (assembly GCF_051843155.1). Classification (NCBI taxonomy): domain Bacteria; kingdom Bacillati; phylum Actinomycetota; class Actinomycetes; order Micrococcales; family Micrococcaceae; genus Arthrobacter; species Arthrobacter sp. KNU-44. The sequence goes on along the minus strand of NZ_JBPXNG010000002.1, from coordinate 2,979,287 downwards.
GTCCTCCACAACGGGCCGGCCCGCGTTGCCTTCGGGGCGGTCCGGGCGGCCGGTGGTGAAGAGCTCAAAGCGGACGTGCTCAGGCTCCACGCCGCGGGCAGCAAGGGTGTCCCTGCACAGCTGGACAAGCTCGAACGGCCCGCACAGGAACCATTCGTCCACATCCTGCGCGTGAATGGCGGTGCCCAGCAGCTGTTGCAGCTTCTCGGCGTCGATACGTCCCGTCATGAGCGGCGCAATGCGCTGCTCGCGCGACAACACATGGTGCAGCGCCAGGCGCGAGGGGTACTTGTCCTTCAGGTCCGCCAGCTCCTCGAGGAACATGACGTCCATGGCTGCCTTGTTGGCGTAGATCAGGTCGAAGCGGGTCTCCGGGTTCGCGGCCAGCAGCGTACGGGCGATCGCGATCACCGGGGTGATTCCCGAGCCGGCGGCGATGGCCACGAAGGAACCGGCGTCGCCGAACTCCCCTGCCATGTTCTCCGGATTGTTCATGGAGTTCATGACGTTCTGCTGGACGGTCTTGCCGTCCTTGCCATGCTTGGAAATGAACGCGCCCATGGGGCTCATGACGTCCAGCGTGTCGCCGGCCTTGAGTTCCGCGTTCGCCCACGTCGAGAAGATGCCGCCCAGGTCCTTCTTGATGGCCACGCGGATCTCGCTGCTGCCGTCCGCGAAGCTGCGCGGCTCTGCGCAGATGGAGTAGCTGCGGCGGACCTCGTGCGGCTCACCGCTCTCGTCAGGAAGCGTGGTCCGCAGAGCCACGTACTGGCCGGGAAGGTAGTCGTACTGGCCGGCGAGTTCCGCCGGAACATCGAACGTGACCTCGATGGCGTCTTCAGTCAGGCGGCGGACTTCCGAAACACTGAGGGAATGAAAAGACGTACGACGGCGGCCGGTGGCCTGCGCTTGTTCGGCTGCGGTCTGGCGGACAACGGGCATGTCGGATTCCTTACAGGACTTTGAAGTAGTCGAACGGTTCCTTGCAGTCCTGGCAGACGAACAGCGCCTTGCAGGACGTGGAACCAAAGCGGGTGAGTTCCTTGGTGTTCAGCGATGAACACTGCGGGCATTTCACGGCGAGGTTGAGCCGTACTTTGCCGGCGTGGCCGCCGGCGGCTGCCCTGCCACTTGGAGGTGCGATGCCGTATTCCTGCAGCTTGGCCTTGCCGTGCTCGGTCATCCAGTCCGTGGTCCAGGCCGGAGCCAGGACAAGCTCGACGTAGACGCTCGGGTATCCCTCTTTGTGGAACGCGGTCTTGAGGTCGTCACGGATGGCGTCCATCGCGGGGCAGCCCGAGTAGGTCGGCGTAATGGTGACCTGGACCGCGGGGACCAGCCCGCCGTCGTCGAACAGTAGGACGTTCCTGAGGATCCCCAGATCCTCAATGGTAAGGACGGGAATCTCCGGATCGCAGACCGTGGCCGCAATCCCCCAGGCCTTCTGCTCGGCGGTTTGCTTGGTCTGTGTTGGTGTTTCTTGAAGGAACATGTCCACGGTCACCAGCTTGCGCCGGGATGTTCGCGGGCCAGCACCTGCATCTCGGCGAGCAGGTAACCCAAGTGCTCGGAATGCTTGCCCTGGCGGCCGCCACCCAAGGATTGCGGGATGCGTTCGAGGTTCAGATCCTCATCGAGGCCGGCTTCACTCAGGATTTCGCCCGTGAGCTGGTCGAAGTCCGCGCGGAGGCTGGAGGGTTGTACGCCTGCTCCGCTTTCGGCGAGGCGGGCCGTGAGCTCGTCGTCTTCGAAGAGTTCTTCGACGTACGGCCAGACGAGCTTGAAAGCCTGGACAATACGACGGCGGGACTCTTCCGTGCCGCCGGCAAGCCTGAGGACCCACTGTGCGCTGTGGTCGCGGTGGTAGTCGACCTCTTTGAGGGCCTTCGCCGCGATGGCTGCGATGGTGGCATCCGCGGATCCGGTCAGCCGCTTGTAGAGCTCGAACTGGTAGTAGCTCACGATGAACTGCCGGGCGATGGTGACGGCGAAGTCCCCGTTGGGCTGCTCGAACAAGTGTGCGGAACGGAACTCGTGCTCCCGGCGGAAGTACGCCAGATCGTCCTCGGACTTGTCCCACGCCGCGCCGGCGTAGGTGAGGAAGGAACGGGCGTGGCCGAGCTGGTCGAGCGCGATGTTGCCGAGGGCGACGTCTTCCTCGAGCTCCGGGGCGCGGGAGATCCAGTGGCCCAGGCGCTGGGCGAGGATCAAGCCGTCGTCGCCGATGCGCAGGGCGTATTCCGCGACGTCTTCGCTTGGCTTGACTTGTCCCTTGCGGATTTCGAGCGCGATGTCCTCGGGGCGCAGGGCGTTCCCGGGGGTGATGCGCGTGGCGCTTGCCGAACCGTCTCCGGAGGCACCTGCACCCTTGACACCGACGGAGATATCGCCGTGGCCTTCGATGGCGAAGTCCTTGTTTTCGTTTTCGTTTGCGGGGTTTTCGGGGGCGGTCACAGGTGCTTCACGCCTTCGCTCTTGGTGTAATACGTCGCGTGGCGGTAGTCCTTGCCCTGCGGGGATTCGAAGAAGGAACCCTTGGAATCCGGGTCGCTCGAGGAAATCGCATCGGCCGGGACCACCCAGATGGACACGCCTTCGTTGCGGCGGGTGTACAGGTCACGGGCGTTACGCAGCGCCATCGCCGCGTCGGGTGCGTGCAAGGATCCTGCGTGGACGTGGGATAGGCCGCGGCTGGAGCGGACGAAGACTTCCCAGAGGCTCCAGGGAGTTTCGTGGGGTTCGTTGGGTTGGGTGCTCATGCTGCGTGTTCCTTCTCTGCTTGCTTGCGGGCGTACTCGGCGGCCGCTTCGCGGACCCAGGCGCCGTCGTCGTGCGCTTCTCGGCGGCGCTCAAGCCGCTGCGCGTTGCAGGGACCCTTTCCGGCGAGGACGTTTTTGAACTCGTTCCAGTCCAAGGGGCCGTGCTCCCATTTCTTGGTTTCTTCGTTGAAACGGACGTCCTTGTCCGGGAGCGTGAGGCCCAGGACCTTGACCTGCTCCACCATCATGCCGACGAAGCGGCTGCGGAGCTCATCGTTGCTGAACCGCTTGATGTTCCAGGCCATGGACTGCTTGGAGTTGGGTGAATCGTCGTCGGGCGGCCCGAACATCATCAGCGCCGGCGCGTACCAACGGTTGACTGCGTCCTGGGCCATTTGCTTTTGGGCAGGCGTGCCGTTGGACAGTTCAAGGAGGATCTCGAAACCCTGGCGCTGGTGGAACGACTCTTCCTTGCAGATGCGCACCATTGCGCGTCCGTAGGGGCCGTAGGAAGCACGGCACAGGGGGACCTGGTTGCAGATCGCGGCACCGTCGACGAGCCAGCCGATCGCGCCCATGTCCGCCCAGGAAATCGCGGGGTAGTTGAAGATGGACGAGTACCGGGCCTTGCCGGCGATCAAGTCACTGGTCATCTTGTCCCTGCTTTGGCCGAGCGTTTCCGCGGCCGAATAGAGATACAGGCCGTGGCCCGCCTCGTCCTGGACCTTCGCCATGAGGATGGCTTTGCGCTTGAGGCTCGGAGCCCTGCTGATCCAGTTGGCTTCCGGCTGCATGCCGATGATCTCCGAATGCGCGTGCTGCGAGATCTGGCGGAGCAGGGTCTTGCGGTAAGCCTCCGGCATCCAGTCGCGGGGTTCGATGCGCGAATCCTCGGAGATGATGCGGTCAAAGTACGCCTGACCGGCCTGTTCCCGTTCAAGCTCTTCGGGGGACAGCTCAGCGGGCACAGACTGCAGATTCTGCGATGCCATGGTTGCTCCTAAATATTTACCGACCGTTCGTTCAGAATATGCGGAAGGCGCGAGATGCGTCAAGCGTTCGGGTCGGCGAGGCTGGGTCTACACAACGCCCGCTCAGATATAAGGCGCTCTCCCCCGACGCGCGCTCACATATATGGCGCTCTCCCCCGACGCGCGCTCACATATATGGCCTAACGGCGAAACGCTCGCTCACCTATATGGCCAAATGCTGCGGTCGTCAAGTTTTTGAGACATTTTCGTTGTTTGTTTTGGTTAGGCGGCCAGGGGTTCCTGGACGCTGGTGTGGTGGTTTGCGTGGGCGGTGGCTGGCGGGATGCCGCCGGCCCGTCGGTTGGGTCGGCGGCGGTTGTACCAGCCCTCGATGTAGTCCATCACGGCGGTCCGTGCGGTGAGCCTGGAACCGAAGCGGTGGTGGTGGTAGAACTCGGTCTTGAGGTGTGAGAAGAAGTTCTCGGCGACCGCGTTGTCCCAGCACACCCCCACCTTGCCCATGGACTGGGTGACCTCGTTCTGGGCGCACCATCGTTGGAATTCCTCCGAGGTGTACTGGGTGCCCCGGTCGGAGTGGAAGACGACTGGGCCGCCGATGAGGTGGCCGTGGTTCCGGGCCATCCGCAGGGCCGCGGTGCACAGGCTGGCGCGCATGTGTTCGGCCATGGCCCAGCCGATGACCATCCCGGAGAACAGGTCGATGACCGTGGCCAGGTAGAGCCAGCCCTCGCCGGTGCGCAGGTAGGTGATGTCCCCGACCAGCCGGGTCCCGGGCACCGCGGAGGTGAAGTCGCGCCTGCCCTGGTCATCGAGCATGTGGTTCTGGATGTGGGCGGTCTTGGCCTGCGGGTCCTGGAGCGTGGTCTTTTTCCAGGCCTGGGTGCGGATGGCCCGCAGGCCGTGCTCGCGCATGATGGCCCCCACGGTCGGGGCGGAGACCTTGGTCCCGGCCGCGTTCAGGAGCCGGGTCAGCTGGTCCCGCCCGGCACGCCCGGACTCCTTCGTGTAGAGCTTGGTGACCGCGGTGACCAGCTCCCCGTGCCGCACGGTGCGCGGTGAAGGGCCGGCAGGTTTGCGCCACCGGTAATAGGAGGCCCGGGAGACGTTCAATTTCCGGCATAGCCACACCACGGGATGGTTGGCCTTCTCCGCTTCGATGAACTCGTAGAAATCCTCTACTTTTGCTTCGCGGCAAAGAAGGCGCTGACTTTTCCCAGGAACTCGACCTCGGCCTTCAACCTGGCGTTTTCGGCCAGCGCTTTCTGGTGTTCATCCCACGCCACCGGCCCCCGGTCCTCGGGCTGGGCAGGGGTGTCCGGTTGCTTGTCCCGGGACTTGTGTACCCAGTTTCCCAGCGTGCTTTCCTTCACCCCGATCTCCTGCGCGATCTGCTTCACCGGCCGGTCCGAAGACAAAACCAGTCGAACCGATTCCTCCCGGAACGCGGCGTCGTATGTCTTTCTGCGGGTGGTCATCTGAAACTGAGGCTCCCATCAAGCTGTCTCACAAAACCATACGGCCGCATGCCGGAACGCTCGCTCAGATCATGTGAGCGAGCGTCGGGCCGGAAGGGCTTGTTTGTGAGCGAGCGTCGGGAGGGGCGTGGCACTCAGGCCGACGCCGACACCGGGACCAAGGCGGGTCGCGGCGTCAGTTGCTTCCGCGCCCAGCGGGCAAGCTTCTTGCCTTTGCCCTTCCACCAGCTGTCCTCGTCCTTGTCTTGGTGCCAGCGGAAGATGATCATCACAATCACGAAAACGCCCATGGCCACGTCCGCCCAATTCCATTGGATTGCCTTGGCGAGCACACTGACGCCCATGACAAGAATCGACGGCACCGCCAGGGTCTTGAAGATGGTGTTGGCGACATAACGCCGATGGGACCGCGGCACGGACACTGCGCGGACCATGTCGAAACACACGCATACCACCACCATTGCCTGGCCCAAGTCCATCAGAATGAGCCCGGGCAGGGACCCGGCGAACATGGAAGCGGATTCCATCCCCGCGCTCAACGGACTGCCCCCGTCGCCATCGGACGCGGAAAGGAAACAACAGGATTGCAGGAAACACACATACGGATGACCCCCAGAGACCAGGAACTGCATTGAGACCAACTGCGTTCCATTCAATCCGTTGGCTCCAGGGCCGGTCACGAGTAGTGGGTACTCTACTTTGCCCGCCCGGCTACTTGCACGGCGGCAAGGTACCCGGTCCGGCGACCGGTCTAAAACACTGCCGGCCTAATACACTGCCGGGGCTTCCGTCTGCGACGGTTCCTGGGGCTGGCCAGCCGGCAGCGCCACTGTGAAGGTGCTTCCACTGCCGGGCTCGCTGCTGCAGGAGATGCTGCCTCCATGGCGTTCCACGATGGACTTGGTTATGGACAGCCCGAGGCCGACGCCGGGTATCGCGGCTTGACGGGCAGCGTTTGTCCTGAAGAACCGGGTGAAAATCCTGGCCGACTCGTCGGTGGTCATGCCCATTCCCGTGTCCTTCACTTCGAGCTGGACCCAACCGTCGTTCCGCTCGGCCCTTATGGTCACCAGTCCGCCACCGGGTGAATACTTGATCGCGTTGGATACCAGATTGTCCAAGGCCTGTCCTAGCCTCAAGGGGTCGGCGTTCGCCCACAGGGGTGCCGGAACGTCGGCGACGAGGCCCACGTGCGCGGCGTCGGCCTGCGCCCGCGCAGAAACCAGGCTGTTTTCGACCAACCCCGCCAAATCAGTGCGCCGCAGATGCACGCTCTCCACCGCCGCGGCCGACGAGAGCAGGTCCTCCACCAAGGCCCGGAGCCGTTCGGCATTCCGCTCCGCAACTTCCAAACCAAGCCTTGTTGCTGGTTGGAGTTCCTGGTCGCCGCGGAGCACAAGATCGATGTTGCCCAGGATCGATGTCAGGGGCGAACCAAATTCGTGCGAAACGTTGGCAACCAGTTCGTCCTTGGCGGCAAGCGCATCGACAACATCCGTCACATCCTTGAAAACGATCACCGCACCACCGAACCCGTCGTCGAGCTCGCTTTTCATACCCCGCGCGGCGGTTGAGATGGCCCGTTGGCCGGTACCGGCGCCGAACCAAAGCAAATAGTCGGAATATGTTTCCCCTTGAACGGCCCTCCGAACAGGGCCCTTTTCAAGCTGAATCGGCGTCCGCCTGTCCTGGCCGAAAACCAGCCAGTCATGTTCCGCGGGCCCCCGCGAGCCTTCCCCGGGTCCCCGCGAGCCTTCCGCGGTCATTGCCATCTTTAGGAATGCCTTTTGTTGGTTGTTGATCAGGAGGGTCTCGCCCTGCGAATCGACGGCGACAATTCCGACGTCGATCGTGTCCAGGATTGTCTTGAGCAGTGTTTCCCGCTCCCTGCTGGCGGCCAACAATTGCCGCAGGGCCTGATCCCTCTGGCTTACCCTCCGCTGCTGGAGACGTGCATTTGAGCCGGCCAGACGAATGGAGACTGCCATTGCGAACATCATGAGGGGCAAAAGCAGCACCGAAGAAATGTCCGACGCAGTGGGACGGGGCAAGTGCGAAACCACCGGTGGAAACGCAATGACGAAAGGACCAACAAAGCTGAGGATCAGGCTTGTCTTGGAAAGCATGCCCGAGGCAGACAACCAGATCACGGGAAAGATAGCCAATGTGATGAGGCCCGGTATCGCGCTGAAAGCACCGTTTCGCGTGAACCAGAGGGCAACAAAATCCAAAATGGGGATCGCAAGGCTTGCGTTCGGTGCCAATCTCTCCCAAGGGACCAGCAGGCATCCCAGGAACAGGAGGCCGTGGAGAAGGACTCCGGTAACGAACAACCAATTTTGGGTTAACCCCGGCCAAACAGTAGGTGCCGCGATTGCCAAGCCCGCGATGATGAGCGTTAGGGGCAATTCACAGACAGCCAGCCGGGCGCGAGGCGTGAGTTTTCTAAAGAAACGGGCGGCCGCGCGGAAAAATGGCTGCTCACTCAAAGTCGAGACCCTTCCTTGGAGATTCGCGAGCATTTACTGCTCCACGCGATTCCCGAAGGAACCGCCCGGAGTCCACTATTCCCCCAAGGAACCACAATACGACGACCCGGACGATCAAACTGGAAGTTCGGAGCCACGCTTAATCCACATATTAGATGCCAGATGGCTTTAATGCTTGTATCGTGAGTATTTGGGTGGCATTTACCGCATTGCGCTGGGCTGTGCGGCGATGTGCGCCCTCAAGGATGTCCAATGAGCGAGCCTGGGGTAGCTGTAGTCATTGAGGATGACGAAGACGTACGAAATCTGGTTGACGCCATCCTCAAAGAAGCTGGATTTGTGGTGCATTCTGCCGCCACCGGACGCGAAGGCGTGGAAGTGGTGCGGGATCACCATGCGTCCGTGGTGACGCTCGACGTCGGGCTTCCGGATATGGATGGCCACGAGGTCCTGCGTCGGATTCGGCAATTCAGCGACGCATATGTCGTGATGCTGACGGCCAGGCGCGATGAGCCGGACACGTTGACGGCTTTCCTCACCGGCGCGGACGACTACGTCAAGAAGCCGTTTCTACCGCGCGAGTTGAGGGCCCGGGTGACTGCCATGATGCGGCGGCCACGCGCGGAAGGCAGGCTTGCGTTGCCGGAGGAAGATCCCAGGGGTTACGGGAGTCCCGACGGCGGTTCAGCCCGTTTTGACGGCTCTTGGTGGTTGGTGGGGAAAGGGATTCCCGGGATGAGTGTCATGCCGCCGTCCGGACGGCACTTCTCAAGAGAATAACCGATTTGTAGTTGGCCGGGTTGCGGTAACCGCGGGCGGTGCGTTTGATGTTCTTTATGGCGGTGTTGTTGGCTTCGACCTTGCCTGTCGTGGCCCCGGTAATGATCAGCACCTCGATCTCTTTCCACCACCGGCAGACGGTGCGGTAGAGCCTGTTCGTTTCCGGTCGTGCGGCTGCCTTGACCAGTTCCTCGAGTGCGTTCTTCGCCGTCGCGGCGTCCTGAAGGGAGCCGGTGCGCAGCAATACCCTGAGCTGTTCCTTGACCTTCCAGACAGCCTGGAGCGTGCCGGTCGGATCGTCGGCGGCGAACACTTCTGCTAGCCGGTGGGCTGCCTTCTCCGTGAGGGTATCGCCAGCGCGCAGGAGAAGCATCCGGTGCGCCCAGGCCTTGTCGACGGTCCTTCCGCGGCGGCCCTTGACCTGTTGGGAGAGGTTCTGCCGTGTCTCGGTCACGGCCTGGTTGGCCAGGGAGATCAGGTGGAAGTGATCGACGGCGACAGCGGTCCGGGGAAGCCACATCCGCAACGCCTTTCGGAACGCCGCCGAAGGGTCGATCGCCACGACCTGCACGGCCAGACGCCATGCCAGGGGCCGGGCGAAGAGCCACTCCCCGACGCCCTTGTGGTCCCGTCCATCCACGACGCCCAGCACCTGACCGGTGTCCAGATCGACAATGGTGGTCATCCACGGCTCGAACCGCGTCCAGACCTTTGATTCGGGGTCCTGGAAGTAGCGCACGGACCGGAACCGGTGCTCATCGATGCCCAGCATTCTCGGGCTCAGCCGGTCCACATCCGGAAGGGTGAGGAAGCACGCTTCGTTGAGCGCGGCCCGGACCATCCACCAGGACACCGCGAACGCGGCAGCAGTCTCGGAGACGGCCCGGCCCGAACGGATGACAGCATCCACGAGCTGGTCACGGAGCCGGCCGGTCGAGCGGGCACGCCGCGGGACCTGGGCGGTGGACTCAAAGAACGAGAGCCTCTCGCACGCCGGTTCTTCGCAGTACCAGCGGTACTTGGACCAGAGGACCTCCACGGGGCCGGCGACAGGAATGTCCCGGATCCGCTGGAAGCGGCGTTCCTTCCGCCGTGACGCTACCACCCCGCAGGTGGGGCAGCCCGGTGGCTGGTCGGTTTCGACAATGACCCGGCGGCCGCCGTCGGGACTCAGGCCGGTGGAGATGACACGGTAGTCGGGCAGGTTGAAGATGCTGGTGGCAGCGTCGGCTGCTGCCCCGGTAGGCTCGTTCAAGGCTCGTGGTCCTGTTCCAGGTTGAATGCTTAGACACACTCATCCCAGCAGGGCCACGGGCCCCTTTGTCTTCAACGACACGAACTCAATTCCCCACCAACCACGAAGAGCCGTTTTGACGGGGGTGCTTACGCCGCGGCCCGCTCAGCCGAAGCCGACCAAGCGGTGATCAAGCACAATGGCTTGGCCCTGAACTACAAATCACGCACGGTGACGCTTCAAGGTTCGGCCCTGACGTTGACGAGAAGCGAATTCGATCTCCTCTTTGACCTGCTTCGGGCCAAAGGCGAGGTGCGGACGCGCGCCGATCTCGTGCGGGCTGCGCGCGGTGACTACTACGACGACGACGCGTACATCAGCGACGCCGACGAACGCGCCGTTGAGACGCACATCGGCAACCTACGCCGAAAGCTCCGCGAGGATCCACAATCGCCACGCTTTCTGCAGACTGTCCGGGGCGTCGGGTATCGGCTGACGCCGAAAAGATCGGATTAAGCGCGCCGGCGTCAATCGTTCCGGAGGACGTAACTGTCCTTTAGTTCCTGGACCGTCACGTGCCCGCATTCAGCAAGTTCCTTGAGCAGGGGCCGGGCCTCACGCAATTCACTTTTTCGAATGCGTTCCTCCAGTTGCGCTGCAAGTACTGCGAGGCGAACACCGCCAACCATAATGGAAGAGGTCCTGAGGCTTAGGACCGCGTTCAGGGCGGCGGCCACGTCGCCGCGCTCGACGGCGGTCGCGAGGATTTCGTATCGCTTGGCCCAGAGTTTTGCGAAGTCGCCGGCAAACGTGCGTGCGACAAGCGGATTGTCCACTTGATCTTCCAAGAGTTGGAACTCCGCGAGGTCCAGTATGGGATGTTCGGCAAGCGGGACGACGGGCAGCCCATTGGAGTCGTCGACCGAGCCCGGATGGCTCGGATCTGAATCCTCGTTGACGTCGCTGGAACCTGAACTGAACATAGCCCAATGCTACTTTCTGAATTCCGGAAAAACCGAACTTATGGCTATCTTAAGGAAATCTTAGGCCTTTCTTGACTTACCCGGTTTCGTCGCCCGCACCCAATTCAGAGAATGCGATATTGCGCTTAGCCTCCGCTGAAGGTAGCTATGGCGTTGATGACAGCCGGCCCCAGGATGGCGATGAACAGCACGGGGAAGATAAAGAAGAGAAGCGGGAAGAGAACCATCACCGGAAGCTTCATCGCCTTCTCTTCCGCGCGTTGGCGGCGCTTGACCCGCATCACCTTCGCCTGGACCCTCAGGACCCGACTGATGGCAATGCCGTAGGTGTCTGCCTGAATCACGGCCTGAACGAAGCTTCGAAGCTCCGGAACGTTCGTACGTTCGGCCAACGCCAGATAGGACTCGCGACGGCTCCGTCCAACCTGCATGTCTTGCAAAGTCCGCACCAGCTCCTCGGCCAGGGGCCCCTTCCCATTTTCGCCTGCTCGGGCCATGGCTCCTTCAAAACCGAGCCCCGCCTCGACCGATATCAGCATTTGGTCCATGGTATTTGCGAGTTCCAATTGCAAAGCCTTTTGACGCTCTTGTCCTTTGCTGTAAAGCATTAAATCCGGGATAAAGTATCCAAGCAGTACGACAAATATCCCGACGAGCTTAAGTAATCCGCTCGAGCTGTTAGCACTGATCAAAAATCCGAAAAGTGCGCCGAACAATCCGAGCAGGGGTTTGGCTGCGAGGACGCGCCCCAAAGGGAGCGACGGCGGACGGCCGGCCAACGAGAGCAACCGATCGAGCTTCTGGACGTAGCTGACGGGGGTCAGGCGGTACCCAATGAGCTCGAGCGCACCACCACGGTTTTGTGCACCGGTCTCGGCAATGTCTTGACCCCGAGTCAAGAGCACCCGGACGGCACGTTGGGCTTGCCGGTCAACCGACAGGAATGACCAAACGAGGTAGGCGATAGGCAGGGGAACCAGCAGCAGGGCGAAAAGGAGAGAGGGATTCACGCGTCACCTCAAAACTTCAGGTCGATGATCTTGCGCATCCACAGACCGCCGATGGTCATGAGAATGAACGACAACCCAATCATTCCCCAACCGAGCGGATGAGTGAACATCACGTTCATGTAGCCGGGGTTGACGACCAAGAGCATGGCCACGATGCCAAAGGGAAGCGCCATCAGTATGTATCCCGAGAATTTTCCCTCTGCGGCCAAGGACTTGATTTGTCCCTTGATCTCGCTGCGTTCGCGTATGGTCTCGTTGACCTGGTCCAAGACCTCCGCAAGGTTTCCGCCCACCTCGCGGTTGATTTGGATGGCCTGCGCTATCCACACAAAGTCCTCGCTCCGCATTCGCTCCGCCGTATCGGTAAGCGATTCCTCAAGATCGCGGCCAAGGCTCGTCTCGGTAATGACCCGGCGCATTTCCTCCGACGTGGGGCTGGCCGATTCATTGGCCGCAGCATCGATGGCACGAAGTATGCTGTGTCCGGCCCGCAAGCCGCCAGACAGTAGTTGGAGGGTGTCCCCAAGCTGGCCATCGAACTTCGCGCGCCTTTTACCGGCCAGGGAATTCAAAAAGAGCCGTGCCACGAAGGGCGCCGGGATAAAGAACAGAAAAGCCACCAACGGGCCGCCGATGACCAGCCCGATCAAGGCGCCCACGAATGCACCGGCAATCACGAGGATGAAGAAATCCGCCTGGCTCATTCGCAGCCCGGCATTCTCCAGTTGTTCCCGGTTGAAGAGCCGGACGTTGCGCCTGGTCAGGACCCCATGGACGACGTCGGCGGCAGAACCTGCAAAACGGGTCAGCTGCGAGCCCGCGCCTACGTGGTAGGGCCGCCTTCGATCGAATGGAACTTCGGGGGTTTTCGGCAAGATCACTGCGACCCCGAAGAGCAGGATGGCTGAAAGCATCAAGGCCGTTCCGGTCAAAAGGATCATGTTCCGTTCACGTCCTTGCTGCTGCGGTTGCCAGGGGAGAGGCAAAGACCCCAGGAGATACATGAATACCCAAGTCATCGAAGCGGTCGATGAAGCGCGGACGGATTCCCGTTGGGACGGGCTTTCCAAGAAATCTCCCGTGGGCGTCGACGCCTGCCGAATAATCGAAAACGAATGCATCCTGGAGGGTGACAATGTCGCCTTCCATGCCTTGGACCTCAGTCACGTGCGTGATGCGGCGAGTTCCGTCCCGCAACCGGGAGATCTGGATGATGAGGTTCACGGCGGACGCTATTTGCTCGCGGATTGCCCGCAATGGCAGGTCCATGCCTGCCATGAGCACCAGGGTTTCGAGGCGTGCAACGGCGTCGCGAGGAGAATTTGAGTGCACCGTGGAAAGGGAGCCGTCGTGACCGGTGTTCATGGCCTGCAGCATGTCGAGGGACTCTCCACCGCGGACCTCGCCGACGACGATCCTGTCCGGGCGCATACGAAGCGAGTTCCTGAGCAACTCCCTGATGGTCACGGCCCCCTTTCCCTCGGTATTCGGTGGCCGGCTCTCAAGCCTTACGACGTGTTGCTGCTGGATCTGGAGTTCTACGGCATCCTCAATGGTGACAATGCGGTTGTCTTCCGGGATGAACGACGAGAGGACATTCAACAGTGTCGTCTTGCCGGTTCCAGTACCCCCGGAAACAATGATGTTCAGCTTCGCCTTGACGCAAGCATTGAGGAGCTCAGCCATCTCGGGCGTGAGCGTTCCGAAATCAATCAGGTTCCTGATGGTCAACGGTATCTTGCTGAATTTTCGGATGGTCAGCGACGAGCCGCCCACCGCAAGCGGGGGGATCACCGCATTGACTCGGGAGCCGTCCTCAAGTCGCGCGTCAACGAGCGGGGACGACTCATCGATCCTGCGCCCCACCTTTGAAACGATGCGTTCAATGACCCTCCGGAGATGGTCCTCGGAGCTGAATCCGGAGTCCGTGAGGGTCAGCTTGCCTTTTCGTTCGACGTAGATCTGGTCCATTCGGTTGACCATGATTTCAGTGACCTCTGGATCGTCCAGCAAGCGTTGGAGCGGCCCATAGCCAAGGACGTCATCCGCTACGTCCGCCACGAGCCTGCTGCGCTCGTCAGCGGACAGCGGGACCTGTTCGGCGTCGATGATCCGGATGAGTTCTTCGCGGGCAGTCGACCGCAACTCACGTTCGCTGACGCTGGAATCGTTGAACCTCGCCCCCAGTCGCTCAAACAACGCCGTGGCGGCGCGCTGCTTGAGGGCGGCAAAGGCGTCCACCGGCTGCTGGGCCCTCAGCTTCGGCGACTCCGGTACGTCACTCAGCTTGACTGAAATGTGGGGGTTTACAGGACTGCCGGACTTCGCGGTGGGATGCGGCATGACTTGCTGCGCGGACTCGGCGAATGTCGGTTTAGGCGTAGAGAGAGGGCTCGGACCAAGATCCACCCCTCGGCCGGAGGACCTTTCGTCCCTGTCCTCGACTGCATGCAGGCGTTCAGACAGCTTCATTAGACCACCACTCTTCTGTGCAGTTTGCGCTGTGCTGTGGCACGCCACGCGGGATTGAAGCGCTCGACAAGTTGTTTGAGTCCCTTGACGGCCGGATCCTTCACCGAGTCCTGGAGCACGGGAATGCCGCGGTTGGTGGAGAACGCTACTGCCTTCGATCGAGGGATGCTCACGTCAACCGGGGCGCCTACGGTGGACTCGACGTCCTGCACCGACAGCCCCGACTTGGAATCAGCCATGTTTAGCACCACATGCCGGGTTTCCGGCAGGAGGTTCAGCCTGCGGAGAATGTCCAGGCCGGAACGTAGGCCTCGGACGCTTGGAACATCCATGCCCGTCACCCAGACAGCATCGGAGCATTGTTCGAGGGCAGCGAGCCCGATTTCGGGCAGTCCGGGTGCGGTGTCCACCACCACGTACTGGAACTCTTGGGCCAGCTGTTCGAGGAGCCGACCCACCTGTTGCGGCGAGATCTCGTCTGCTTCGACGGGGTCCTTCGGCGCGCACAAAGCGTAGATGCTTGCCGGGTGGACGGTGAGAAAGGCTTTGAGTACCAGCGAATCCTGACTGGCCGACGGCGTGACGGCGTCGGTTACGGTGTGCTCCGGATTGAGGTAGAGCCCGGAGGCGACGTCACCGAATTGCAGGTCCAGATCCACGATCACCACGCTCATCGGCGCGATCTTGCCCAACCCTACTGCGATGTTCGTGGCGATGGTCGTCTTTCCCACACCGCCTTTGGGGGAAAAGACGCCGATCACCAGGCCCTTCGGGGAGCCGGATTGCTTGGGTTCCCCCGTGCGCTGCCGGCTAGCGAAAGACTGGCACGCGCGCTCAAGCATGACCCGTATCTGGGCCAGGTCCGCGTCCGGGCTCATGATGTCGCGGATACCTGACCGCATGGCTTGGAGGACAAACGCGGGATCCAGTTCACTGACAAGGATGACGCTCAGTTCCGGCAACTGCACATCGAAGACGGTGGCCAGTCGCAGGGCATCTTCCACGGGCACGCCGGGTCCCAGAATCAGCACTTCGAGTTGTTCCTGGTTGAGCGCGCCGAACAGTTCTGCCGGATCAGCCGGCAAAATGCTCGTGAAGAAGGTTTGCACGCTTCCGGGCAGGCCACCCGCAACAGCTTGGCGCAACCGTTGGTCAAAGTCGGTGTTGGGAGTTATCAGGACAAAACGGCTCACTTGTATACCCCGCTCGGCTGCACGACGGTGGGGCCACTGTCTTTGGCATCCAACGGCTCTTTGCTGAGCCAGATTTTTTCGAACTCTGCGGCGAAGACAATCTTGGAGGCATCCACATCGCTCACGGCGACGGTCAGCAAGAGCGAACCGGTAGGAAGTGCGCTGTCCTTGGAGCCGGCCGCACCAGAAGTGGGATTCGGCGTCGCCTGCGCACTCGCCGCTGCTTGGGGGGCGCGTTGGACCATTGTCACAAGAACCTTGTGTATCGCCAATTCGGTAGTTTGCTTGTCCGGCTTCGCCTCGATTCCGCCCGTCGTCATGGAGATGAATATTCCAATGTGGTCACCAGGAACCAGCAGTCCCCCGACTACCCGCTGGGGTTCCAGTTGAAAGGAGACTTCCTGGAGCCCTGCCGGCACCTTGACGTCCCCAGGAGTCTTGAGTGCATCAGGGGCCACCAAACGCTCTGCCACCAGGGTCTCGCCAGGGACGAGGTCGACGGCGGCGACCTTGCCTTGCGCGTCCCCCAGCGTGTGTAGAGCGGTCTTGGGGACGGCCGATCCCGGCAGCTGCTGGGTATCGAGGGAATCCTTCATGGCGTCCACTGAAGTGCCGGCCGGGATGGCCGTCTTGACCACCAACACGTCAACAGGCGCCAGATTCTGGACTGCCCGTTGATCCGCGCCTTGAGCGTAGGAGAAGACAAGAATCACCCCGACGAGGGCCAACACTGCCGCTGCCGACCCGGCCAACAAGCGTGACTTCACTGACAACTCCTGTGTTCAAAGAACGGATGAAAACTAGTTGGTGAGGCGGACAATGGTGGCCCCGTAGGCGTCAACGGGCCCCAGCGAGTAGCCGTCCGCCAGCGAGACATATTTGACGAAACTCCCGATGATTCCGCGGCAATTTCCGGTGCAGGAAAGCACTGAAGACACGTAGGGACTCGAATTGCGAAAACTGTCCGGAAGAGTGTTGTTGGGGCCGCTAAACTTCCACCCCGTCACTTTGAATGCGGCGAAGGACACCAGATGGTAAACAGCCCCGGCTCCTGTACCTGTTGCAACGTCGAAGACAGGGAGCAGAACGATGACGTCCCGTCCGGCGGTAAGTGCGTCGCCCCATTTTTGAAGCGTGGCTGAACAGTTACCTGGCGCACTGTTCCCCTGGGAGCTGCCGGTTTCACTGGTCGCCAGGTTGATCGTGCTGCCACACACCCCGGGATCCTGGGCAAGCCAGCCGAACCCCCCAGGCACCACAGCCCCGGAAGGGCCGTAATTGCAGCTGGGATTGGCACCCGAGCCGTGATTCTGAAGAAGCTGGAGGGCACCGCCGATGTATCCTTGCACCTGGCAAATGGAATATGCGACCGGAAACGCGGTCGTGCCCGCGACGACGCTCCCCCACTGAACACTGGACGTGGTCAAGACATTCGTGCTGTTCATGCCCAGAACGCGGGCTAAAAGGAGTGAAACGGCATTCGGCGCGCCGCCAGCCTGCTGGGCTCCGGCGGTCACGGTGACCTTCCGGTTTGTCAGATCCAGATTGATCGACTTGATGTTGTTCAGGCCATCGTTTGCGTTCTTGTTTGCGATGTCGCTGGCGATTGGGGACGTGGTGGAGCAATTCGGATCGCTCGTACTCGCGGCGCATTTCTGCGCCACCGCGAGGGCGGCGGCGTCGGATCCGTTCTGCACTTGCGCCCGTTCTGAATACAGCATTCCTGCATCCACGGCGAGGGCGGCGAACCCGAGCAGCACCACCAACAAGAGAGCGACGAGAACGGCAATCGCACCGCGTTCGCCGTCGTCGTTTTTGGGGACCATCAGCCGCCGCATACCATGACTCCTACTCCTTGCATGGGGAAAGGCCCCGCGATTCCCGTGAGTGTGCTGAGGGTGTACTTGATGGTCACGGACATCTGGGCGCCGGACGTGCAGCTGGCCGGGCTGAACGTGAAGTTCGTGTCTGCCAGCTGCGGGTTCAACGCCACGGCAGCGTTCTTCGCTGCTGTCTTGGCGGCCGTCTGATCATTCGAAATCGCCATGACCCGGACACCTTCGCGTGCTGCGTTCGAGAGCGACACCTGAACGTTGTAAGCCCTGCCGAATTCCATGATGCCCAGGAGCAACATGATCAGGAGCGGTGCCAGGATGGCGAACTCGACTGCCACGGCACCGCGCTCTGAAGGCCTCGGCATGATGTTGCCCTCCCAGAGAACGGGTAGTTCGAATCAAGCAGAGTGGCGGCCGCCTGAATGCCGCCGCCACTCGGGATTTGCTTGGTGTGCTGGTATTGCCTTCCGAGCACTGGTGCAGCTCGCCTACTAAGAGCAGACGCCGGCACCGCCCTGTGTGGTGGCGGCTGCCCAGCTTTTGCCGCTCACTGAACACTGGACCTGGGAGAACGTCTCCCTGACCGTGCCGCCCAGCGCGGTGACGGCGACGATGATGACAACTGCAATGAGGGCAACCATGATGCCGTATTCGACGGCGGTGGCACCCGTTTCGTCGCGCCGCACGTGCGACACGGACTTTAGGAAAGCGGAAAGCATTGAGACTCCCTACTGTCTGGTACGAACGGTCGAGGAGAAGGCGAACGTACTAGGAGCACTTGCCCGGAGTTGTGGTCGTGGTGGCAGTCCACGTCTTGCCGGCTACTGAGCACTGGACCTGGGAGAAGGTGTCCTTGACCGTCCCACCGAGCAGAGTGACGGCGGCGATGATGACAACCGCGATGAGGGCGACCATGATGCCGTATTCGACGGCGGTGGCGCCCTTTTCGTCGCGACGGATGCGCGAAGCGGCATTGGAGAAGAAAGCAAACATGTGAAACTCCTGAGCGAGTTGGGAGATACGGGCTGGTCCAGCACCAGCTCTCTAGCAACTTAGCAACGCCAAATACCCCGGAGAGCAGTCCTTGGGACAACCTGTGCCAAGACTCGCGATCCTGCGCATTTCTTGGGTTAAACCTAGGAAATTCCGCGATCCTGGCGAGCGAGCGACCAAAGGTGGGAAAACAGCGCAACTGCCCCCGCCGCCGTCGGGCCCTCCCAGGACGCCGGCTCACATATCGGGCCAAATCCCAGGACGCCGGCTCACATATATGCCCAATAACGGAGACCCTCGCTCAGATCACGTGAGCGAGCGTTCGGGGTGAGCACCCTCGAAAAGGTCAGAAAACAGTGCAACGGGACTGCCGCCGTCGGGCCCCAACGAACCGGCCCGCGGCACATCGCCCCAGGACGCCGGCTCACATATATTGCCTTTGCGGCCGTATGGTTTTGTGAGACAGCTTGATGGGAGCCTCAGTTTCAGATGACCACCCGCAGAAAGACATATGACGCCGCGTTCCGGGAGGAATCGGTTCGACTGGTTTTGTCTTCGGACCGGCCGGTGAAGCAGATCGCGCAGGAGATCGGGGTGAAGGAAAGCACGCTGGGAAACTGGGTACACAAGTCCCGGGACAAGCAACCGGACACCCCTGCCCAGCCCGAGGACCGGGGGCCGGTGGCGTGGGATGAACACCAGAAAGCGCTGGCCGAAAACGCCAGGTTGAAGGCCGAGGTCGAGTTCCTGGGAAAAGTCAGCGCCTTCTTTGCCGCGAAGCAAAAGTAGAGGATTTCTACGAGTTCATCGAAGCGGAGAAGGCCAACCATCCCGTGGTGTGGCTATGCCGGAAATTGAACGTCTCCCGGGCCTCCTATTACCGGTGGCGCAAACCTGCCGGCCCTTCACCGCGCACCGTGCGGCACGGGGAGCTGGTCACCGCGGTCACCAAGCTCTACACGAAGGAGTCCGGGCGTGCCGGGCGGGACCAGCTGACCCGGCTCCTGAACGCGGCCGGGACCAAGGTCTCCGCCCCGACCGTGGGGGCCATCATGCGCGAGCACGGCCTGCGGGCCATCCGCACCCAGGCCTGGAAAAAGACCACGCTCCAGGACCCGCAGGCCAAGACCGCCCACATCCAGAACCACATGCTCGATGACCAGGGCAGGCGCGACTTCACCTCCGCGGTGCCCGGGACCCGGCTGGTCGGGGACATCACCTACCTGCGCACCGGCGAGGGCTGGCTCTACCTGGCCACGGTCATCGACCTGTTCTCCGGGATGGTCATCGGCTGGGCCATGGCCGAACACATGCGCGCCAGCCTGTGCACCGCGGCCCTGCGGATGGCCCGGAACCACGGCCACCTCATCGGCGGCCCAGTCGTCTTCCACTCCGACCGGGGCACCCAGTACACCTCGGAGGAATTCCAACGATGGTGCGCCCAGAACGAGGTCACCCAGTCCATGGGCAAGGTGGGGGTGTGCTGGGACAACGCGGTCGCCGAGAACTTCTTCTCACACCTCAAGACCGAGTTCTACCACCACCACCGCTTCGGTTCCAGGCTCACCGCACGGACCGCCGTGATGGACTACATCGAGGGCTGGTACAACCGCCGCCGACCCAACCGACGGGCCGGCGGCATCCCGCCAGCCACCGCCCACGCAAACCACCACACCAGCGTCCAGGAACCCCTGGCCGCCTAACCAAAACAAACAACGAAAATGTCTCAAAAACTTGACGACCGCACTTTGGGCGTAACGCACGCTCAGATCAGATGAGCGAGCGTCCGCCGAAAACCCCACATATGTGAGCGAGCGTCCGCCGTGCGGCCGTATGGTTTTGTGAGACAGCTTGATGGGAGCCTCAGTTTCAGATGACCACCCGCAGAAAGACATACGACGCCGCGTTCCGGGAGGAATCGGTTCGACTGGTTTTGTCTTCGGACCGGCCGGTGAAGCAGATCGCGCAGGAGATCGGGGTGAAGGAAAGCACGCTGGGAAACTGGGTACACAAGTCCCGGGACAAGCAACCGGACACCCCTGCCCAGCCCGAGGACCGGGGGCCGGTGGCGTGGGATGAACACCAGAAAGCGCTGGCCGAAAACGCCAGGTTGAAGGCCGAGGTCGAGTTCCTGGGAAAAGTCAGCGCCTTCTTTGCCGCGAAGCAAAAGTAGAGGATTTCTACGAGTTCATCGAAGCGGAGAAGGCCAACCATCCCGTGGTGTGGCTATGCCGGAAATTGAACGTCTCCCGGGCCTCCTATTACCGGTGGCGCAAACCTGCCGGCCCTTCACCGCGCACCGTGCGGCACGGGGAGCTGGTCACCGCGGTCACCAAGCTCTACACGAAGGAGTCCGGGCGTGCCGGGCGGGACCAGCTGACCCGGCTCCTGAACGCGGCCGGGACCAAGGTCTCCGCCCCGACCGTGGGGGCCATCATGCGCGAGCACGGCCTGCGGGCCATCCGCACCCAGGCCTGGAAAAAGACCACGCTCCAGGACCCGCAGGCCAAGACCGCCCACATCCAGAACCACATGCTCGATGACCAGGGCAGGCGCGACTTCACCTCCGCGGTGCCCGGGACCCGGCTGGTCGGGGACATCACCTACCTGCGCACCGGCGAGGGCTGGCTCTACCTGGCCACGGTCATCGACCTGTTCTCCGGGATGGTCATCGGCTGGGCCATGGCCGAACACATGCGCGCCAGCCTGTGCACCGCGGCCCTGCGGATGGCCCGGAACCACGGCCACCTCATCGGCGGCCCAGTCGTCTTCCACTCCGACCGGAGCACCCAGTACACCTCGGAGGAATTCCAACGATGGTGCGCCCAGAACGAGGTCACCCAGTCCATGGGCAAGGTGGGGGTGTGCTGGGACAACGCGGTCGCCGAGAACTTCTTCTCACACCTCAAGACCGAGTTCTACCACCACCACCGCTTCGGTTCCAGGCTCACCGCACGGACCGCCGTGATGGACTACATCGAGGGCTGGTACAACCGCCGCCGACCCAACCGACGGGCCGGCGGCATCCCGCCAGCCACCGCCCACGCAAACCACCACACCAGCGTCCAGGAACCCCTGGCCGCCTAACCAAAACAAACAACGAAAATGTCTCAAAAACTTGACGACCGCACCGAAAACCCCACATATGTGAGCGAGCGTCGGAGGGGGGCGCAACGCTAGGCGGGTGGGTGCTCGACTGTCACGGTGCCGGCGTCGCCGTCGACGGTGATTTGTTGGCCGCTCGTGAGCCGCTGGGTGGCGACTCCGGTGCCGAGCACAGCGGGGATGCCGTACTCACGGGCCACAATCGAACTGTGGCTCAACGGCCCGCCGACGTCGGTGACCACGGCGGACGCCATCGCGAACAGCGAGGTCCACGCGGGAGTGGTGATACGGGCAACCAGGACCTCACCGGGCGCCATCTGGCCGAAATCCTGCGGCCCGCCCAGGACGCGCGCAGGAGCACTAACCCGGCCCGCACTCGCGCCGACCCCTTTGATGACGTCGCCCGGCTGGTCCTGGGAGCGTGCCGGCATCATTGATTCGAAAGTGCGCTTCATCCAACGGGTCTCCGGCAGCAGTTGCGGCGCGGCCGCCTTGGCCTGGCCCCGCCAAAGCATCTTGCGTTCCTCGACGACGTCGGCACGGACGGGGCGCGCAGCCCCCGTAATTGCCACCGCCACCGGTGCAAGCGGTTCCGCCGTGCCCGGCGGCTGGGGCGCGGCGAGGCCGAACTCGACGGCGCTTTGCAGCTCCTGCTGGCGCAGCCAGAAAACATCGGCGGGGCGGGCGATGACGCCGGAGTACACCAGCCGTTGTCCGAGTTCGAGCAGCATCCGCCGGATCAGCGGCCAGGCAAGCCCGACGTCGGCCAGGGCATCTTCGCGCATCGGTGCGGACTTCTGCGCCCACCGGAGCAGACGGATGAACGGCGCCTTGCGACCCCGCCCGAGACGGGTCTGTCCGAGCCGGGCGAGCACCCGCTCGGTTTGCTCCTCCCGCCGGGCGGCCGAGAGCCGCTGGCGCTCATGCGGGTCGTTGCCTTGGCCCCGGAGGTAAAACTTCACCGTATCCAACAGCGCCGAAGGATCGTCCGCCGGCACCGGGCTGAGGAAGTCCAGGTTGTAGACCGCATGACCGAAGCGATCGAGATGGGCCTGGAACCGTGGATGCCACTGCTGCCAAAGGGCCGGGTCCATGCCGGCCGGCGGGAGCCAGCTTCGCTGCGACTCGGCCAGTGCCGCCGTCGCTTGATCGAGGATCGCCGGAGCCAGCCCCTCAACTTCCCGGGCCCAAGACGCGAGTTCGTACAACGATTTCTCTGCGCGGATGGGTTCGCTGTCGTAACCGAGGAGGAATGTCTCGGCCGGGGGATCTCCAGCGCGCCGGATGAGTTTGTCGTAGAACGCCCGGAAGGAGATTTCGCTCGTCGCGGCGATCGGAATGACTGACTCCACGGCGGTGTAGTACACGGTTCCGGCATCGAGCAACGTCCGGACACCCTCAAGCAGCTCCTCCCCCGAAAGCTCCGCCGCGGACTTCGCCGACCAGTCTTTGAGCACTTCCTTGTAGCGCGGATGCGAGAATTCACGCCAACCGGTCATGCCCATGTGCGCCTTGCCCTGAGCCAAGGCGAGCATGGCCCCCGGCGCTTTGCCCATCACCCGCCACATTGCCGAGGAGCGGTAGTAGTAATAGGCGTACCCGTTGATGGTGGGCAGTCCGACGTCGCCATCCCTGACCACGTCACTCCCGACGGCTTCGTTCATCAGAGCCTTGAGCGAACGGGTCACCGAGCCGTCAATGAGGTCGGCGAACAGCGGCGAGAGCGGGTCCGGCAGCTGTTCCACGATGCTCGCCCGGAAGTAGAGCCCCTTCGGGTAGGGCAACGGCCAGGTGTCCGGGGTGTCAGCTACGGGTTCAGGCAGGGCCGTGATGGGCCTGGACTGCAGCATGAAGAAAGTGCCGTCGGCCCGCGCCCATTCGATGTCCTGCGGAGTTCCGAAGTAGTCCGAAATCCGTGTTCCATAGCGGGCCAGCGTGGCGGCAGCTTCGTCGTCGAGCACGGCCTGGTTGCGAAGCGCCGCAGGGACCGGCTGCTCCGTAGTCCTTCCTTGGTCCCGGATGCCGCGGTCCGGCGGGTGGTCCTCGGCCCCGCCGTCCGCAGTTTCGCCGTCCGCGCCGCGGTCCTCGTACACAGTCATGACTTCCTTGTCGGCCGTCCGGCGCGAAAGCACGCGGCCGGTTCCCGCCTCGACAACAAGGTCATCCGTGGTGACTGTTCCGCTGACCACGGACTCCCCCAGTCCCCACGCGGCACTGATGACGATCTGGTCGCGGCGCCCGTTGGCCGGATTGGCCGTGAACATGACCCCGGCCGACTCGGCCTCGACCATCCGCTGGACCACTACCGCGAGGCGTACATCGCCCGGTGCGATGCCTTCCCGGTTCCGGTAGGCCATGGCCCGCGCCGTCCATAAGGAAGACCAGCAATCGACGACGGCGGCATCCAACGCTTCGGCGCCGCGGACGTTGAGGTAGGTTTCCTGTTGCCCGGCGAAGCTGGCCGAGGCGAGGTCCTCGGCAGTGGCGGACGAGCGCACCGCCACGGGCGCGCCGTCGTCGCGGCCGCCGCCGCCCTCGCGAGAGCCGCCGTCGACGTCGCGGAGTCCTTCATAAGCGGCGGCGAGCTCGTAGGCGATGGCCGCGGGCATGGTGCCGCCGGTGAAAAGGTCCCGGATTGCGGCCGAGGCATCCTCGTAATCCTGGGGCGCGGCCTCCGACGGGAGCGTCGCCAGTTCCTGGATGCGCGCCTGAATCCCGTTGGCATCCACGAAGGCCTCATACGCCGCGGTGGTCAGCACGAACCCGGGCGGGACCGGAAGCCCGGCGCGAACCAGGTTGCCCAGCCCGACGCCCTTGCCGCCAGCCACGGCGACGTCGCCGGCTTGCACATCGGCGAAGTTGTAGATGTAGGTCATGACCGTCGCTCCTTATCGCGGAGACGCCCTCATCGAGCCTGACTCACAACATACTGCCACGCCGTCCAGCGAGAGGCGATGGCTGCGCCGGCCGGCTTCTTACTGCGGGTCCAACGCGCGATTCACCGCCGCTTGGTCGCAAGCCTGGAGAACTCGGATGAACCCGTCCATTGCTTCCGGCCCCTCGTCGGTGTCAGCCACGCGAACAAGGTGTGAGGCAAGGACAGCGACCTTGACGTTCGTCATGCTGCTGCAACTCACAAGCAGTTTGAAGGCTGCGTCGGAGCTAAGGAGCAGCCGCCCCATCAGGATGCCGCGTGCCTGATTGATGACGCCCCGGGTCGCATTGGCGCCCGCGACGGCGTCGCGCGCCGCCTGCTCGGTTTCCCGCCGCAGTGTGGACGTCAGGTCTACCGTGGTCCCCTCGAGCGCGGCGGTCCCCGATGGGTCCAGTTTCGCATTACCCGCGGTCAGCACCCGACGGACATGTCCCTGCGCGTCGATGATCCGGTGGTAGATGCAGAAGTGTCCGCCGTCGCGGAATACTTGAGCCAGGATCTCCATGGCCCGCGGCCTGTCATCCGGGTGCTTGTGCGACATGAGTAGCTCGAGCGTGGGCACAACTTCCCCTCGCTGGTAGCCGTGGAGATTGAAGAGCCCGTCGGACCATTCCGCTTTCCCTGTGAGCGGGTCAAAGAGGAAGGTTCCGGCCAGAAAGCCGGGGGCGCCCAGTGCACTCGAGTACGTATGAGGGCTGTCCAACATGGCGCAAAGACTCATTTCCTAAGGGTGCTTATTAATTCGGCTAAGCGTACAGAATACAACGCGTACGACGGCGGCACGCGCCGTCGCGTCCGCCCCCATCCGCACCCCGGGGCTTGGTTCCCAGCCAGGTCTTTGAAGCGCCCATGCAGGAAACCAGCCCCGGATATGCAAGAAACTACCACCGTACGGGAAACAAGCTCCAGTACGCGTTCAATTTAGCGGCCTAGTCCTTCACCACCACCTTGCCGACCATTCCAAAGTAATCGTGAAGTGCGCAGATGTAGTCGTACACTCCTGCCTTGTTGAAGGTCACCGTGAATGTCACGCCCGGCGGCAAAATGCCCGAATTGAGCTGTCCGCCCGTGTAATTCGTCGGATCGCCTAGCGGCGGGAACGGGTTGGCCGGCTCGGCACCGAAGGTCACCGTGTGCGGCTCGCCCATGCCGTTGTTGACGAAGCTCACTTTCTCACCAACGTGAATGACCACTTTGGGTTCGATGAACCGCATGACGCTGGCCACGCCGTCGTCGGCTCCGGCAATCACGGTGTGATCGTCCGCCTGGTCGCGGGCGTCGCTCCATAGCTGGTAGCCGTCACGGAGGATGGCCCGTTCGGCCCGCTCCACCCGGTTGTTGTATTGCTCCTGGGTGTACGGGTAATCCGTACCCTTGGCCCGCACGTGGACGGTGCCCTTCATGGCCGCGCCATGCACCAGGCAGTAATACGTGAAATCGCCTGTATCCGGGAACGTCAAGGTGTAGGAACTGACTTCGGCGAACCCACTGTTCGAGACGTTCGACATCACGCCGGAGTTGTAATAGGAGTGCCCGTCATAGGACGTGCCTCCCTGCGCGGATATATACAGGGGGCTGAAAGGATCAAAAGGTTGCGTGGACTCGATGGTTTGCCCCGCGGCCAGGAACGTGACCGTATGGATTTCGGCCGCGTTGGCCTCCCACGTGACTTTGTCACCGGCATTGATGTAAATGTTCTTCGGCAGGAAGGACATTCCCTGGATGGCCTGGTCCGATGATTCGGAGCCGACCTGGACAGTCCACGTCCTTGCGGATTTGCCACTGTCCGCTGCCGCTGTGCCGCTCAGGGCCACGGGCAACACGAGGGCAAGGAGCAAAACCATGAGGGCTCGAAGGCGCGGCAATATAACGGGTTTTGGATGAGCAGTCATAAGACTCATTCCTTAGGAAAATCTTTGCTGACCGGCTGTTATTAGCCTGGAAATTTTGAGGCGCCGGAGACCATGGCGTCGTTTGACGGTGACTCGGTTTCTTCTAAATTCCCTATGAACTTCAGCTCGCAACTGCCGCCCGTCCCCCGCATACGGTGCGGTGCCACGACGTTGGGCCATGCAGGATCCTCCCTTGCTCGCAGGGATAACGTCCAGCTCCGTGGGCTAAGAGCCCCCCATTGCGGAACCGAAAGGACACGACAAAGCCGGTCCATGTGAAGGCGAGAGATTTATCTCTCATCGTGCTACCTGGACGTTATTTTGTCGAGACTCCGGGACTGCATACGGGCGATTATTGTGGCCGAAATGAGGCCTTCCCTGGCGCGTTTTTAACTCACCTGGGTGATACGTTCCGGACATGAACGGACGACGGCGACTGTGGCTTGCTGCGGGACTGGCAGTTCTGCTGGCCTTCGTGGTGGTTCTGGCCGCGGTCATCGCCGGATCCAACAGGACCTCGTCCGGATCGTCGCCCTCGAGCGCCTCCGCGGGCGCAACGGCTACCCATACTCCATCCCCCACCAAGTCCCCTGCGCCAACCGCTGCCGCACCGGCCCCCGCACCGGCCCCGCCGACAATCCCGGAGCTTCCCGCGACCCCCATGAACATCCTGGTGATTGGCAGCGACAGCCGTGCCAACGCCAGGGACCAGAACAACCAGACCGTCACAACGGGGCAATCATCTGACCAACGCTCGGATTGCCTGATGCTGATCCACGTCCCAGCAGACCGGCACAAGGTCTACGGTATTTCGATCATGCGGGACAACTGGGTGGACATCCCGGGCTATGGCGCATCCAAAATCAACGCCAGCCTTGAAGTGGGAGGCATCCCCCTGGTGGTCCGGACCATCGAGACACTGTTGGGCACGCACATAGACCACACCGCCATGCTGGACTTCGAGGGCTTCAAAGTCCTGACCGACGGCCTCGGCGGGATCGACGTCAATGTCACACTGCCCTTCACCGCCAGCTTTGACACCCATCACACCTTTGTTGCCGGCATTAACCACTTGGACGGAGAAGCGGCCCTGGAGTTCGTCCGCGAGCGCTACTCGTTCGTGGACGGAGACTACCAGCGCGTCCGCGATCAGCAGACGTTCCTCCGCGCCCTCTTGGCCAAGCTTTCCGGGGGCGTCCAGACTCCTGCCGGTGTGTTGGGACTCGTCCAATTTGCAGCCAACTACCTCACTGTGGACCAGGGATACGACCCCGCAGCCGTCGCCATCCTGGCCTACGGACTCCGCACCGTGGACCCCAAAGCCTCCGTGTTCTTCACCCTGCCCACCGCGGGCACGGGTACCTCCCCGGACGGACAATCGATCGTGCTGCCGGATTACGCGGGAATCGGAGAAGTGGCCGCGGCGCTGCGGGACGACACCCTGCCTGAATATGTGGCCGCCCACGGTTACTGAGCCGCCACGGGCTACTCGTTTCCACTACTGGGAGGCAGCAAACGCCTGCCTCCCACCACTCGAAAACTACTTGATCCAATATTTAACTAATCTTCGAGAAAAGCTTGCGGGATCCTTGCGGCTTCCTAAAAAACCTGCCGGAAAGTAGAGGACATCGGACAGCAAAGACCCGGTCTCACGGGCTTCAAGAAACGGAAATCATCATGGGTCTCAACCTGAAAACCACCACCGGCAAAGTCATCGCATCCCTGGCCCTGGTCGGCACTGCTGCCGGTGTGGCAGGACTGGGAACCTACGGTGCCTTCACCTCTAGCACTTCCGCCAGCAACACCGTCGCCTCCGGCATCGTGAACATCGCCCTCGGCGCCTCCGGCACCACGAACCGCCTCAGCGTCGCCGCCTCCGGCCTGGTCCCCGGCGATACCGTCCAGCGCGTAGCCACCCTGAGCAACGCCACCGGAAACCAGAACCTCTCCGCGATCACCCTGACCACCACGGCCTCCCCGACCTCCCTGCTGGACACCAGCACCACCATGGGCCTGCAGATGACCGTCGATGACTGCTCCGTCGCCTGGACCGAAGCCGGCACCGCCCCCGCCTACACCTACACCTGCGGCGGCACCACCACCTCCGTCCTGGCCTCCCGCCCCGTCATCGGCGCCAACCTCACTCTGGCAAACCTGACCACCGTCGCACCCGGACACACCGACAACCTCCGCGTCACCCTGACCCTGCCCTCCACCGCGGACAACTCCCTGCAAAACCAGAGCAGCACCATCGCCTTCACCTTCACCGGCACCCAGCGCACCGCCACCGCCCAGTAACACCCCCAACCCCAGCCAGCCCTCCGCCGTCGAGCCCCCCTGAAAACGACGGCGGAGGGCCTCCCCCCAGAACGGAGACCCAGCCATGACCGCATCACTGGTCCGCCACCGGCGGGTCTCACGGACAGCCACCACGACGGCGACACCCGGCTCCGATAAGCCCAGCTCAAATAAGCACTCGGACGTTGCGTCGAAGCTTGCCCGCGCCATGGTCAGCGTCATCACGACCACGGTGATGGTCGCCGCGGTCGCTGCGTTCCTGTTCCTCGCCGTCGGGCCCCGCGTCCTCGGCTACCAGACCAGCACTATGCTCACCGGCTCGATGTCGCCGCTGATCAACCCGGGAGACGTGGTTGTCACCGTTCCCGTGGCGGTCCAGAACCTGAAGGTCGGGGACATCATCACCTACCACATTCCGGTGGAGGACCAGCGGGTGGAGACCCACCGGATCATCGACCTGACCGTGAACAACCAAGGCACGGCCACTGTCCGAACCAAGGGCGATGCCAACAACGGCGCCGACCCCTGGACAGCGACCCTGGCAGCGGGCCAGGTTGACCGCCAGGTGTTCACCGTCCCCTACCTCGGCAACGCGATCCGCGGCCTTCGTGATCCCGTTGTCCTGAAGGTCCTGATGTACGGCGCTCCGGCCGCCCTGGTGGTCATGGTGCTCGTCTCCATCTGGCGGAAAAAGCCCGAAGACGACGACGCCGTGGAGTCCGCCGCTGCCGTGCCGGCCTTTGACCGCCGCCCCCTCAAGCGCCTGGCCAGGGACATGAAGAGCAAGGAGGCCGCCGAGAAGTTCGCCGCCGCCTACGCGAGGATGCTGCCCCAGCGGGTGGACAAGATCAGCCGCGCACTGAGTACGGGCGACAGTGACCTCGCGATGGATGCGGTGCTCAGCCTGAAAACCAGCTCCTCGATGGTAGGGGCGCTCCGGATGGAACAGCACTGCGTCCGCCTCGAACACGCCTTGGTCACCACCGATCACACTGCGGCGATCCAAGCCGGGGAACTCGTCCGCCAGCACCAACCACAGCTGGAGAAAGCCCTGGGCGGTCACACCACCCGGCGCGCTGCATGAAATCCTCTTCAAAGAACCGAACCGGGTCCGCTGCCTTTACCGCATGAAAGCGGCAAGAATGGAATGGACCACCGGGCCTGACAGAAAGCCGCTGACCTTGCGTAGAAGCCGGAGCACCGCCGACGCCGCGCGGACCCCTGCGTTGGGGCGCGTCGCCGCGGTCCTGGCTGCGGCTGCGGTACTGGTGTTCGCTCCCGGTATCGCGCAAGCCGCGTTCAATGGGTCCGCTAGCGGTTCAACCAGCCTGTCAACGCTGAAGCTCACGACGCCGACCGCTTCGCAGGTCACCTCCACCTGTGATAACAACACGCTCGTCATTACCCTCAAGACGCCCGTGCCGGGCGCCAACTACCATCAGCTGATCGTCAAGGACAACACTTCGCGGGTTGTATACACAGGCGATCTCAACGCCGCAAACAACTGGAAATACACACTAAACAACACCTACAACGGGCAAAACGGAAACTTCACCTTCGAAATCCGCGGCCAATACCATGTGCCCTCAACCAGCAATATCTGGACGGGTTCACCCTACACAAAGACCATCGGCTGCTGACCGGGCGGCCGCCCTGAGCGAAATCTGTGGTCGCTTATCAGTGGCCGTCTATAGAGTTAGCCCATGAGCCAGCCTGTCACCCCTCCAGTTCCCCCTGTCGCCAAGAAGGTGCCCACCACCCGCGAGCACCATGGCGATGTTTTCGTGGACAACTACGAATGGCTGCGGGACAAGGAGTCCTCCGAGGTCGTCGAGCATTTGAAGGCTGAAAATGCCTATCAGGAAGCTGTTACCGCACACCAGGAACCGCTGCGTGAGGCCATCTTCCAGGAAATCAAGGGCCGTACCCAGGAAACCGATCTCTCGGTCCCCAGCCGCAAGGACGATTGGTGGTACTACACCCGCTCCGTTGAGGGCAAGGAGTATGGCATTCATTGCCGCGTCCGGGCCGCGAACTCCGGCGATCCCGTGGCTGACTGGACCCCGCCGGCGGTGGAACCCGGCGTCGAACTCCAAGGCGAAGAAATCCTGCTGGACGGCAACGCCGAGGCTGAAGGCAAGCCGTTCTTCTCCGTTGGCGGCACTGCCGTGACGTTGGACGGCAACCTTTACGCCTATGCCGTGGACAACTCGGGCGAGGAACGCTTCACGCTCTGCATCAAAGACCTGCGCACGGGCGAGCTGCTGCCCGATGTCATCGAGAACATCTTCTATGGCGTGGCTTTCTCCCCCGACGGCACCCGGATCTTCTACACCGTCGTGGACGATTCCTGGCGCCCGTACCAGGTGAAGTCGCACGTCCTTGGCACGCCGGTCAGCGAGGACGAGGTCATCTACCAGGAGGACGACGTCGCCATGTGGCTCGGATTCGAGCTCTCCTCCGACCGGCGATACCTCGTGCTGGGCATCGGCTGCTCGGAATTCAGCGAGACGCGCCTGCTGCGCTTTGACGACTTCGACGCCGGCCTTTCCACCGTGATTTCCCGCGACGAACACATCCTTTACGAGGCCGAGCCGTTCCTGCTCGATGGAGTTGAGACCATACTCCTGACCCACAACAAGGACGCCATCAACTCGATGGTGTCCATCGCGGACCCGGCCGAGTTCGCCAAGCCGCTGGCCGAGCAGCACTGGCGCACCGTCGTCGAGCATTCCGACGCCGTCCGCGTCAACGGCGCGGGCGTCACTTCGACGCATCTGGTGGTGGCGGTACGGCAGGACACGATCGAACGCGTGCAGGCGCTGCCGCTCGCCGGGCTGGGGACCGAGGCGCAGGGCGCCGCTGTGGAGCCCGCCTTCGACGAGGAGCTGTACACGGCCGGGGTGGCAGGTTCGGACTACGAAGCCCCGGTGATCCGCATCGGATACACGTCTTTCTTCACGCCGTCGAGGGTGTACGACTTCGTGCTGCCCACCGCCGCGCTGCCGCAAGGCGAACTGTTGCTGCGGAAGGAAAGCCCCGTGCTGGGCGGGTACGCCGCGTCCGACTACGTGGCCACCCGGGAATGGACGATGGCTGCGGACGGCACGCGTGTGCCGCTGTCCGTGCTACGGCATGCCTCCCTTAAGCAGGACTCAAGCGCCGCGGGCCTGGTCTACGGCTATGGCTCGTACGAAGTCAGCATGGATCCCGGCTTCGGCGTGGCACGGCTATCCCTCCTCGACCGCGGAATCGTCATGGTGATCGCCCATATCCGCGGCGGTGGCGAGCTCGGCCGGCGCTGGTACGACGACGGCAAGAAGCTCAACAAGAAAAACACCTTCACGGACTTCATCGCCGCAACGGACTGGCTCGCGTCCTCCGGTTGGGTGGCGCCTGGGCGGATCGCCGCCATGGGTGGCTCCGCGGGCGGTCTGCTCATGGGTGCTGTGGCCAACCTTGCCCCGGAAAAGTACGCTGCGATTGTGGCAGCCGTGCCATTCGTGGACGCACTGAACACCATCCTGGACCCGGAACTGCCGCTCTCCGCGCTCGAATGGGAAGAATGGGGCAACCCCATCACGGATCCCGAGGTTTACGAGTACATGAAGTCCTACACTCCCTACGAGAACATCCGGGCCGTTTCGTACCCGCGGATCGCCGCAGTGACCTCTTTCAACGACACCCGCGTGTTCTACGTCGAGCCAGCCAAGTGGGTCCAGGTGCTGCGTTCCGAGACCACCGGCACTGCGCCCATCGTGATGAAGATCGAGATGGAGGGCGGACACGGCGGAGCATCCGGACGATACGTGCAATGGCGCGAGCGCGCTTGGGACTATGCCTTCGTTGCGGACTCGCTCGGCGCCGTCGATCTGCTGCCCGGTGCAGGGCTCAAGTAGCGTTCTCGATAGTAGGCTCTCCCCAGGGGGCCGAACCGAAACAGTAGGAGCGCAGCTTGACTAACGATGCATCGGTGCCAAACCGGGCTTTGGTGGCCGACCCTGACCCGGTTCGTCACGCAGAGACGGTTGCGGCGCTCGCCGCGGCAGGGTTCATGGTTCGTTCAGCGCACGACGCCGGTTCCCTTGCGGCCGCGCTGGAAAGCGAACCAAGCGACGTGCTGGTGGTGGACAACGACCTCCGGGAGTTCCTTCCCCGCAACAGCGTTCCGGTTTTGCTCCTGCTGGATCCTGAGGACGAGCTGGATGTTGCTGCCCTGGAAGGGTGGACGATTGCTGATTTCACCTACCGGGGCCAGCCTCCCGGATTTCGGGTGCACCGGGCCCTGGTACTGATAGCCCGTGCCGCCGAACGGACGCGCCGCCGTTCGGAGGCCGAGTCACTGAGGGAGAGCCTGCGAAAAGTGTCCGCGGCGATCCGGTCCACCATTGATCCGGGGCTGATTGCCCGGCATCTGGTGGATGGAATCGGCGAGGCCTTGGGCGCCGAACACGTCTGGTTCACCACGTTCCCGGACAGGCGGGTGCCGCAGGTGAGTGCCGAGTGGAACGCTCCCGGACTTGTCCCGGGCGTCCTGCCAGGCAAACTCACCGACGAGATCGCCACGTTCGAACTGGCGGAGCAGTTGTGGGCGGAAGCCGAGGTGCAACCGCTGCCGAAACGGGCTCCCGCGGGTGACTCCGGCGGTTCGGGCGCGCCGGGCGGTTCGGGCGCGCCGTCGGCCTCAGTTGTGGTGCCGGTGGGCGAGGGAGATCTCGTACTCGGGGTCATCTGGATCGCCCGCCCGGACACGGCACAGGAGTGGACCCGGGCCGAAATAGGCCTGATTCAGCACGTCTCGGGAAACTTGGCGTACGGCTTGATGCAGAGCCACCTGATCGGCGCGCAACAGCAAGTCATGTACAAGCTCCAGGAACTCGACCAGGCCAAGACCGACTTCCTCACTACGGTGAACCACGAACTTCGAACTCCCCTGACCTCCATCACTGCCTATCTCGACATGATCCGCACAGGCGCCGGTGGACCACTTCCCGCGGGTGTCGGGAGGATGGTCGACGTCATTTCACGAAATGCCGAGCGGCTCCGACGGCTGATCGAAGACATGCTCACCGTTTCGCACCAGGACACGTCCGGCGACCTCCAATTGAGCCGCGTGAATGTCGGCACCTTGCTCAGGCTTGTTGTCTCAACGTTGCAGCCGCTCGCCGACTCCCGTTCGCTGTCCCTTACCGTGATGCATGCGCCCGGAACCATGACTGTCCAGGCCGACGAGGCCAAGCTCGAGCAAGTCTTCGCCAACATCATCAGCAACGCGATCAAGTTCACGCCCGACGGCGGCCACGTTGCCGTGAGCAGCGGGATCACCTCGGACCCGGGCGCAGTTCCCAGCGTTGTGGTGCGAGTGGAGGACACCGGCGTCGGGATCCCCGAAACCGAAATCGAGCAAGTGTTTACGCGGTTCTTCCGCGCATCAAACGCCTCCACTGCCGCCATCCCCGGGAGCGGGCTTGGCCTGGCGATAGCCCACGACATTGTGGAACGCCATTCCGGCCGGCTCGATGTCGAGTCCGCCCTCGGCGTGGGGACCACGGTGTCAGTCCGTCTTCCGCTGGACACGGAGAGCTAAGGCGTCCGCCCAAAAGAAACACCGCCCCTGGGCGGTGGCCCCGGGCGGTGCTTGGAACTTTTTCTTGCCCGTCTACCCAAGTAGCTGGCAGTAAATGCCGTTTTGAGGTGGCTAAACGGCATCTAATGCGAGCTAGTTGGGCCACCAACCGATCGAGGCGTAGTTCACAACAGGGACGGTTTTGACCGTCGTTACTATGGTGCTCGTGGTGTCGTGCGTGGTCTTCGGGGCGGCATTGGCAGGAGTAACAAACCCGCCAAGAGCGAGCAGGCCCGTCATGAGCAGTGTTGCGGCGAATTTTTTCATGCAGTGCTCCTTTGAGCCGTGAAAATCCGAAGTTGACTTTCTCAGCGTAAAGAGCCTTGTTAAAGGTTCCCTTAAGATTGGGTCAGTTTTCCGACGTCTTTGCAGCGAGGCGGTAACCGACACCGCGAACGGTTTCAACCCAACGCGGCGACTGCGCTGAATCGCCGAGCTTCCGCCGCAGATTGGCGATGTGTACCTGGATGGCGCGCTCTTCGGATTCGCTGACATAGCCTCCGGTTTCGTACTCCCTGGCATGGAGCCAGCGGGCAAGCCCCGTGGTGCTTCGGACAACGCGTCCGGCCTCCATGAGGGCCTGGAGAAGGTCGAACTCGGTGCGGGTCAATTGCACCTCTTCGGTTCCCACCCGGGTTGTCCGCGTGGCTACGTCCAGGAAAAGGCCATTGTGTTCCAGCCCTGGTCCCTCGGCCGCCGGAAGCACGGGTGTGGGGCCGGTTGGCGAGTTCGACGTCGGCGCCGGCGGCAGCTCCGCCGTCGGGCCCCCTCCTGAACTGTTCAAAAGCTTGCTGCCGCGAGGCCGGCGAAGGAGCGTCTCAACCCGGGCCAGAAGTTCGCGGGGACGGAAGGGCTTGGTGACAAAGTCGTCAGCGCCGATGGCCAGCCCTTGCAGTGTGTCCACTTCACGCGCGCGGGCGGTGAGCATGATGATGTAGGCGTCACTGAACTCGCGGACCCGGCGGGTAACCTCGATCCCGTCGATGTCGGGCAGGCCGAGGTCCAAGGTGATCACGTCCGGGTTGTGAAGGCGGACCGCATCCACGCCGTCGACGCCGTTCCCGGCAGCGTAAACCTCCAGGCCCGATGCCTCGAGGACGGCATGGACCACCTCACGGATGTCATCGTCATCCTCGATTACTACCGCTACGCCCGATGCGCCCACGTCAAGATCCCCATCTCTCTTATGCTCAGCCCACCTTAACACCAGCGGTACCCGCTATTCTCGCGCATGTCATCGTAAGTCCGCTTTCCGGGCGCGCCACTCGGAGTCGAGCATGGCGTAGATGACTTCAGTGGACCATTGGCCCTTGTAGTGCCAGTTGTCCACGAGCTCGGCTTCGCGGCGCATCCCAAGCCGCTCGCACAATCCCGACGACGACGTGTTGAGGGCATCCAGCTTGGCGTCGATCCGGTGGAACATGAGCGTCTCAAAACCCAGACGGAGCACGGCCTCGGCTGCCTCCGCGGCGTAGCCCTGGCCTCGGCTTTCCGGAGCCAGGATCCAGCCGATTTCGGCCTGTCCCGTGCCCGGCAGCCATTTGAGTACTACTTCGCCAAGCAGCCCCGGCGAGTCCGCGCGCTCTATGGCGAGGCACACCCAGTCGCCCTCTTGCTCGAAGGTGAAGTTGGCGTAGCGGCCCAGCGCTTCCATGGACTGTGTGAGGGTCAATTCCTGCCTGAGCAGGAATCGCGCAGTCTCGGGCAATGACTGGTAGGCGTGGAACCGCTCCAGGTCGGTGGCCTCGAATCTGCGAAGCACAAGCCTCGGAGTCCTGATGGGGAGTTCGATGAGCGGCATGCCACGAGGCTACTACGTCGGGGTTTTTCGGGGTCCGGATCCGTCCCGCCGAGCGGTCGCCTCTTGACAGTTCAAGCAAACTGGGATTACCTAATGAACATTCGGTAAATAAAGCTGGAGGCAACGACGCATGGTTGAGACCACCCTTTCTGGCGCAGCGCAGCACCAGATCCTCAAGAACGACTACGCCTCTGAGTGGATGGGCCTTGAGGTGCTCAAGGTCGACGACGGCCACGCTACCGTCCGCATGAAGCTTCGGCAGGAAATGCTCAACGGCTTCGGAATGGCCCACGGCGGAATGATCTTCGCCTTCGCTGATTCAGCGTTTGCCCTTGCCTGCAACCCTGCCAACCCCTCGCCGTCGGAAGCGGACACCATAACTGTCGCCGCCGGCGTCGACATCAACTTCCTCAAGCCGGCCTATCAAGGCCAGGTGATCACCGCCGTCGCGAACCGTCGCGCCAACAACGGCCGCAGCGGCCTGTACGACATCCAAATCTTCGCGGCCGACGCAAGCGAACCTTCCGCCGTCGGGTCGCCCGAGGAACCGGGTAGCTACGGCGAGCTCATCGCCGAGTTCCGTGGCCGCAGCCGCACCATCTCCAAGAAGTAGGAAGACCATGACACAGAACACCGTCGCCGCTCCCGACGCACCGCTTAACACCGCACAGTTAGATCGCGAAGAAACCATCTCCCGCGACGAGCTCGAGGCCCTGCAGCTCAGCCGCCTCCAGCGCACCGTGGCCTACGCCTACGATCGCGTCCCGCTGTACAAGCGCAAGTTCGACGACGCCGGCGTCCACCCTTCCGATCTCCGCGAACTGTCCGATCTCGGCAAGTTCCCGTACACCACCAAGGAAGACCTCCGCCAGGAATACCCCTTCGGCATGTTCGCCGTCCCGCAGGACGAAATAGCCCGCATCCACGCGAGCTCCGGCACCACAGGCCGGCCGACCGTCGTCGGGTACACCAAAAACGACCTCGCCAACTGGGCAACCTTGGTGGCCCGCTCGCTCCGTGCTTCCGGGGTCCGCCCCGGCATGAAGGTCCACAACGCCTACGGCTACGGCCTGTTCACCGGCGGCCTTGGCGCCCACGCGGGTGCCGAAGCGCTCGGCTGCACAGTCATCCCGATGTCGGGCGGCCAGACTGAACGCCAGATCCAGCTGATCCAGGACTTCAAGCCGGACGCCATCTTGGCAACGCCGACTTACCTGCTCACGATCGCCGACGCCATGGCCCACATGGGTGTCGATCCGGCGTCGACCTCGCTGAAGTACGCGGTGCTCGGAGCCGAACCGTGGACCGAGGAAATGCGGCACGAGCTCGAAACCACCATGAACATCAAAGCCTGCGACATCTACGGGCTGTCCGAGGTCATGGGTCCGGGTGTCGCCGGGGAAGCCGTAGAGACCCAGGACGGCTGCCACATCTGGGAGGACCACTTCCGCCCCGAGATCATCGACCCGTTCGACCCGTCCCGCGGAGTAAGCGCCGTGCTGGCCGACGGCGAACCGGGCGAACTCGTGTTCACCTCGCTCACCAAGGAAGCCCTGCCGATCATCCGGTACCGCACCAAGGACCTCACGCGTCTCCTGCCGGGCACCGCACGCCCCGCGCACCGCCGCATGGGGCGCATCACCGGACGCAGCGACGACATGATCATCCTGCGCGGCGTGAACCTCTTCCCCTCGCAGATCGAGGAAATCGCCCTGCGCATTCCCGAGCTCAGCCCCCACTTCCAGCTCGAACTCACCCGCCCCGAGGGCAAGCGCATGGATTCGCTGACGGTCAAGATTGAGCGCCGCGAGAACGTTTCCGTCGAGGCGGGTACGACGGCGGCACACGCCTTGCGCGAACAGATCAAGATCCACGTGGGTTCTTCGTGCGTGGTGGACGTCGTGGATCCGGGTTCGCTCGAGCGTTCCAACGGCAAACTGCGCCGCGTGTATGACATGCGACCCAAGAGGTAACTTAGCCGGGCGGGTGCACGAATCAACCGACCGTTCATGAGAAAATGGCCAGCATGCCTAGTGAAACAGCAACCAAGCGGGGACGCCCCGGATACGACCAGCAATCAGTGCTGCTCATCGCCGTCGACGTCTTCAACCGCCACGGTTACGACGCCACGTCCATGGGCATTCTGGCCGAAAACCTCGGGATCTCAAAGTCGGCTATTTACCACCACGTGCCGTCCAAGGGCGACCTCCTGAAGCTCGCCCTTGAACACGCGCTGGGCGGGCTTGAGGCCATCCTGGATCAACCCGAGGCCATGTCCGGCGCGGCGGATGCGCGTTTGGAATTCGTGCTGCGGCAGACCATCGCCGTGCTGGTGGACCGGCTGCCGTTCGTCACGCTGCTCCTACGGCTTCGCGGCAACACGGACATCGAGCGCGATGCCCTGGAACGGCGTCGTGCCTTCGACCACAAGGTGGCCGCACTGATCTCAGCTGCCCGCGAAGAGGGCACGCTGCGCCAGGACATCGATCCCCGCACCGTGACCCGGCTCCTGTTCGGGACCATCAACTCGATCGTGGAGTGGTACAAGCCGGGCGGCTCACTCTCCCCGCAGCGCCTGGCCGACGACGTCATCACCATGGCGTTCGACGGCCTTCACGCCTCGGCATAGGGCCGCCCGCTTCCCCCGACGCCCGCTCACATATATGGCACCTTCCCCCGACCCCGCTCACATATATGGCACCTTCCCCCGACGCCCGCTCACATATATGGCCCATTGACAGAACGCTCGCTCACTAAAGAAGTGAGCGAGCGTTCTGCGCAGTGTTCGTGAGTGTTTTTCAGCCGGTCAGAGCTGGTATTCGGCTTGGATCCCCAAGCTTTCATGGACGCAGAGGATGTTGTTTTCCGTGTCCATGAACCAGGCGCAACGATCGGCGTCGGTGGTACAAATGTGGTGTTCTGTTTTAAGATCCGGGAGGTCGTAATCCCGGAATTCGACGCCGTTCGCCTCCATTTCGTCGACTGCCCGCTCGATGTCGCTGACTTCAAAGGAAAGGGCAGTGTGCGAAGAGTGCATGCCGTCCTTGATGGGCATCAGCTGCAGCATGGGACCGCCGTCGATGCCGAACAAATCATTACCATCCCAAGTCATGCCGCGATGAGGGAGGCCGAGTTTCTCTGCGTAGAAGCTGC
The DNA here is from genome assembly GCF_051843155.1 of Arthrobacter sp. KNU-44. Taxonomy (NCBI): domain Bacteria; kingdom Bacillati; phylum Actinomycetota; class Actinomycetes; order Micrococcales; family Micrococcaceae; genus Arthrobacter; species Arthrobacter sp. KNU-44. The sequence goes on along the minus strand of NZ_JBPXNG010000002.1, from coordinate 2,940,262 downwards.
GGGCTCGGTCCACGTCGTCGACGGGCAAGACGGTTGTGGCTGTTCTGAGTGCTAGGTTCATTTCGCCACCTCCTACGCAAAAAATCTTACGCCGGGCGGGATCGGAAAGACCTTGTGAGCGTGCGTTAGCCTAAACCGTTGTCAGGGCGACGACCTCGGCCTACCATGTGCAGCACAGCCCCTCGCAGGGGAACAACTCCGGGACCTTCCCTCAACGGGTGATGGGAGCACCTGAGGAGGCCCGAGTCCTGGACATCACGGGACGGGAAGACAATGACCAAATATCTGTTCGAAGCAAACTACGTAGGCGACGGAATCAAGGGGCTGTTGCGCGAGGGCGGCACCAAGCGCCGCGATGCTGTGGTCGATGCACTCAAATCCGTCGACGGATCGCTCGAATGTTTCTACTACGCTTTCGGCGAGACCGACGTCGTCGGGGTCTTTGAAATCCCGGATGCGGCTAGCGCCGCCGCTCTCTCACTCATGATCAATGCGACAGGCGCAGTGCGCCTGCATTTGAAGCCGCTCATGACGGTTGAGGATCTCGACGAAGCTGCCACGAAGTCCCCGACATACCGCGCCCCCGGACAGTAGAACTCCTCATACAACGAACGCTCCCCATTGCTGGGGAGCGTTCCGCGTACGCAGCACATACGTGAGCGAGCGTCCGGCCAAACCCTCATCGTCAAGCTGGTTGTGAGTCATTCATTACCTGTTGATTGAAGGAGCCGGCGATGGCCGTTGATAACAAGGGTTTTACGCGTGAAGAGATCCGTGAGTTCATGCATGAGTACTATTTGCAGCCGCACGGGTCGAGGAAGGAATGGATGGCCTCGACGTCCGTTTCGGAATGGACGTTCCGCCGGTGGCGCAAGATGATGGTCCAGGGCGATATCGACCGTGGCCTGATTCCGCGGGAGCATGGAGGCATGGTCCCGACGAATCGTGAACTCTCCGCGTTTGAAAAAGCACGCGCGAAGGAAATGGCTGCCCACCGTGCCGAAGTCGAAAAACTCCAGAAGCGGGTGCAGGAGCTGGAGGACACGAATTCCGCGCTGGGAAAAGCTATCGGGCTCTTGCACGAGTTGAGCGTGCCAGAGCCCGATACAACCCCGACGAGCGCTCACAACGATTCATAGCGGCCGAGAACACTCTGGTCCTGGAACTGCATGTGATCATCGGCTCCCAGCGGACAGCGCTCAAGCTGGCGGGCCTCTCGCGCGGGACCTGGCATTACCGGTCCAATCCCCGTCCGGCGGTGCAGCACCCGATCCACCAGAGCGACCGGGCCTACGAATCCCGGATCAGCTCCGCGCATCAGGACCGGATCCTGGGGCTCATCCTGGCCAGCTGGGAGAAGGGCAACTCCGTTGACCATGCCTTCGCCACAGCCTGGGACAACGGCGAGCTGCTCGCCTCCAACCGCTCGTGGTGGCGGATCGCGGCAGACTACGAGGACCAGCAGGCCCGCCCAACCATCCCGCGCAAGCGTTGGGGCACGCGTGGTTCCTCTGAAAAGCCGGTGGTCAAGGCCACCGGACCCTGCCAGGTCTGGTCCTGGGACATCACCGACATCTATGCCAAGTGGCAGGGCAAGGTTTTCAAGGTGTACTCCATCATGGACATCTTCTCCCGGGAAATCGTCGGCTGGCGGGTGGAGGAACGCGAGTCCGACCACCTCGCCGCGCAGATGTTCAAGACAGCCATCGCCCGGCACGGCGCCCCGCGCATCGTGCATGCCGATTCAGGCCCGGCCATGAGATCAACCCTGCTCCGTGACACCCTCACCGCCCACGGCGTGGAACTCAGCCATAACCGCCCGTACGTCTCCAACGACAATCCCTTCTCGGAGTCAGGCTTTCGCACGATGAAATACCGGCCCGGCTACCCCCGGATCTTTAACGATCTCGAGGCCGCCAGGGAGTACCTCACCTGCTACGTGCACTGGTACAGCACCGATCACAAACACTCCGGCATCGCACTGTTCTCACCATCACAGGTCCACGACGGGTCGTGGAAAGAACTCTGGACCAAGCGAGACAAAGTCCACCAGGACTACTACGAACGACACCCGGGAAGATTCCGCCGCCGACCCACCACACCGGCCCCCGCCACATACGCCGGGATCAACCTCCCCCAGACCAAAACACCCCAAAAACTAGCCCAGTGACTCCACACAGCTTGACAACTTTCGAAACACCCACATACGTGAGCGAGCGTCCGGCCAAACACCCACATACGTGAGCGAGCGTCCGGCCAAACACCCACATACGTGAGCGAGCGTCCGGCCAAACACCCACATACGTGAGCGAGCGTCCGGCCAAACGAGCACATACGTGAGCGGGCGTTACTTCTCCACGAGGGTCAGGACATCGTAGGTGGCCACGATTTCGTCGTTCTGGTTGGTCAGCACGGCGTCCCAGGCTACTTCGCCGTATTCGTCGGTCTCGCGGGGCGTGATCTTTTTGGCGGTGAGCGTGACCCGGATCGAATCCCCTGCGGCCACGGGCGTGATGAAGCGCAGGTTCTCCAGGCCGTAGTTGGCGAGGACGGGGCCCGGTGCGGGTTCCACGAACAGTCCGGCGGCCCAGCTGAGCAGCAGGTACCCGTGCGCCACGATTCCGGGGAAGAACGGGTTGGCTTCGGCGGCTTCCTGGTTGGTGTGGGCGTAGAAGGTGTCGCCGGTGGAATTGGCGAAGGCCGTGATGTCGTCCAGGTTGACCTGCCGCAGTTCGGACCTCACGGCGTCGCCGATCCGCAGAGTAGCCAGCGACTTCCGGAACGGGTGGGTTCCTTCCGTCTCCACCGTGAAGTTGCGGTCCGCCCCTGTATGCCAGACGCCGGTCACGGCAGTGAGCATGTTGGGCGAGCCCTGGATGGCGGTGCGCTGCATGTGGTGCATGACTGAGCGGATACCACCGAGTTCCTCGCCACCGCCGGCGCGGCCCGGTCCCCCGTGGACCAAGTGCGGCACTGGCGAACCATGCCCGGTTGACGAGCGGGCGTCCTCGCGGTTGAGCATCAGGACACGTCCATGGTGCGCTGCGATTCCGGTCACCAATTCGCGGGCAACAGCAGGATCGTTGGTGCACACGGAGGCCACCAGGGAGCCGCCACCGCGGGCGGCGAGGCGGACGGCGTCGTCGAGGTCCGCATAGCCGATCACGGACGACACCGGACCGAAGGCCTCGAGCGAGTGGACTGCTTCCGAGTCCACGTCAGCCCAGCTCAGGACGACCGGCGACATGAACGCGCCGCCTTCTACGACACCCACGGTGCCGTCGAGCGAGGTGACCGACGGCGAATCGAGCGTCCCGTACGCAAGCTCGCCGCCGGCGTCGAGCATCGACTGCACTGCGGCGCGAACGTCGGCGAGCTGCTCGAGGGACGCGAGGGCGCCCATCGTGACGCCCTCAGCGCGGGGGTCGCCGACCACGACGCGCTCGTCCACGCGCGCGCCGATGGCGGAGACGACGTCGGACACCAGGGCCTGGGGCACGATGGTGCGGCGGATCGAGGTGCACTTCTGGCCGGCCTTGACCGTCATTTCGGTGACGACCGACTTGATGAAGGCGTCGAACTCGGGGGTGCCGGGCACCGCGTCGGGGCCGAGGATGGCTGCGTTGAGCGAGTCGGTTTCGGACGTGAACCGGACGCCGCCCTGGACCACGTTGACGTGGGACTTCAGCGAGTTGGCGGTGGAGGCAGAGCCGGTGAAGGCGAGAAGGTCGCGGTAGTCGAGGTGGTCCAGCAGGGTGCGGGCGGATCCCGAGATGAGCTGCAGCGAGCCTTCCGGCAGGATGCCCGACTCGACGATCGCCTTGACCACGACGGCGGCAACGTAACCGGTGGGGGTGGCGGGCTTGACGATGGTGGGGACGCCGGCGAGGAATGCAGGAGCGAACTTCTCGAGCATGCCCCACACGGGGAAGTTGAAGGCGTTGATCTGCGCCGCGACGCCCGGAATGCGGGTGTAGATGTGCTCGCCGGCGAAGGAGCCGTCCTTGGACAGGATTTCCATGGGACCGTCCACTACAACCTGCGAGTTCGGCAGTTCGCGGCGGCCCTTGGAACCGAAGGTGAAGAGCACGCCGATGCCGCCGTCGATGTCCACCATTGAGTCGATCTTGGTGGCGCCGGTCTTGAAGGAAGACGTGTAGAACTCTTCCCGGCGGCCGTTGAGGTACTGGGCCAGTTCCTTGAGCTTGAGGGCGCGCTGGTGGAAGGTGAGCTTGCCGAGCTCGCGCTGGCCCACCGTGCGGCCGTAGTTCACGACGCCGGCAAGGTCCAGTCCGTCGGTGTTGACCGTTGCAAGGATCTCGCCTGTACTGGCGTCGCGGACGGGCACGCCCGCGGAGGCGTCGGCGCTGGGGGTCCACCACTCGCCCTTGACGAAACTGGGCACGGTTTCAACGGTTGTGGCTTCCGGAGCGACTGCGGTACTGGTCATCGTCGACGGGTCCTTCCAAGGCACGGGCACGAAATGGATTGAACGGCCGAAAATTACTGACCGGCCGTTCGGTAATATCCCCAGAATACATGAGAGCCCCGATCTGCACACTAGATGCTTCTTGGGCACTGCTTCTACCGCGCCGGCGCGTTAAGTTTCTCGCGAACGGCGGCGACTTCAGCCTCGGAGACGCCGTTCGCTCCCAGGAAGGCAACCGTGTCCAAGGAATGCGCGAATTCCAACAGGCTCACGCTGCGTGATGCCAGCATCGCTTCAAGGGCATCTTCCTCAAGAAAGGGATCATGGGCGTGCGGGGCACGGTGGTGACGGTGGCGCTCGTTGATTCCACGCATTCCCTGCTGGTAACCCCGCACGATTTCCTCGTCGCTCGCTCCTGCCAGGTTCTGCAGCATCACGGCGATGATCCCGCTGCGGTCGCGCCCGGCCGCGCAGTGCACCACCACCCCGCCGGGTGCCGCGGCGATGGCTTTGAAAACCGCTGCAAGCCTGCCCGGGAAGAGCCGCAGATAGTCGGCGTAGTGGGCAGGGTCTTTCAGGTATGGCCCAAAGCGCTCGGTGAACTCTTTGTCCTCCGGGTCTTCGGTGGGGCAATGGACGATGTCGAATCGTGCGGTCGCCTCCGCTGAAACCTCGGGATCGACTTCCCTGGGCTGCTGCTCGCGAAGGGTCCGCAGATCGATAACGGTGCGGATGCCGGCGTCGTACATTTGCTGCCAACCAGCCTCGGTGAGCCATTCCCGTCGGCCCATCCGATACACGCCTCCGGCGATATGCCAGGCGTTCACCGCGCCGTCCCAATGGACGCCCCGCTGCTTGGCTGCGGTTGAGATCCCATCCATACCGGACAGCTAACCACACGACGAGATAGGTGAGCGAGGGTCCGCGGAAAGACGGTCATAGGTGAGCGACGGTTGGGTCTTGCGCGTCCAACGTGACTTATGTCATACTTTTTCTCGATACGCATCGACGATGCGTATCGACGAATACAGAACCACGCATCAGCCCAAGACCACTGACCCCGGCAAGGAGGCCTGGAAGTGCCCACGAGCAAGGATGTCGCACAGGCCGCCGGCGTAGCACAAAGCACGGTTTCCTATGTGCTCAGCGGCAAGCGGCCCATTTCCGAGAAGACCCGGAAAAAGGTCGAGGCCGCCATTGACCAGTTGACGTACCAGCCGAATGCGGGCGCCAGAGCTTTGGCAAGCCGCAAAACCCGGGTCATCGGCTTGGTCATTCCGTTCATCCCGGAGCTGGAAATGGGATCGATCATGGAATTCGTCTCGGTCATTGCCAGCACGGCCCGGCAATACGACCACGACATTCTCTTGGTCACCGACGATGAAGGCGCCGCCGGACTGCGCCGCGTGGTCGGTCAGCAGATCTGCGACGGCCTGATCCTCATGCAGGTTGAGGACGAGGACGAGCGCCTCCCCGTGGCCCGCAGCCTGAACGTCCCTGTGGTGCTGATCGGCATCCCCCGAGATCCGTCGGGCCTGGTCTGCATCGACGCCGACTTCGAAATGGCCGGTGAGCATTGCGTCCGGGATCTCGCGGCCGCCGGCCACTCCGTAATTTCCGTCCTTGACTGGCAGCCCGCAGTGATGGACCGGCATGTGAACTACGTCGACCGGTTCCTGCACGGCACGGATGTCGCGGCCAAAGCCCTCGGCGTAACCGTGCTCCATCTTCCCGGCGGGACCGACCGCGCCACCATCTCCAAATCGGTGGACTCGGCCCTCGCCAGCACCACCGGCAAGCCAGCCTTCATCGCCCCCGACCGCACCATCCAGGACATTCTGCGCCGCATCTTAGGCAGCCGTGGCCTGACCCTGGGGTTGGACGTTTCCGTCATCGGAAGCGCCACCCCCCTCCTTGCCGAGCTCCAACCCATACCGCTTTCCACCATCGATCTGCAGCCCGCAGAAGTATCCCGACGCGCAGTCAAAATCATGTGCCAACTCCTCGAAGCCGACTCCCACGGACCACACGAATCCTTGGAGTTGGTGCCCACGGTCATCACGCACCGTTCGAGCACGCTCCGTCCCCAGTGAATCGCCACCCCTGATTCGCCGCGCCAACTCTTTTTGTTCCAGCTCCTTATCCTGTCGTTTCAGCATCGTCGATACGCATCGATGATTCGATTCCGCAAACAATCGCACCATCCCCTTCCCCACCAACAAAGGAATAGACAATGAAGTCAGTTATCAGGACACGCCGCCCGCTCGCCCTGGCCGTGGCAGCTCTCGTCGGCCTCCCGCTCGCCATCTCGGGCTGCGGTACCACTGCGTCCGCCTCCTCCACGGATGCCGTGAAGGAAATCTCCGTGATGGACTACTACAACAACGAGCCGGACAAGTCCTTCATCGGCGACGCCCTGACCGCCTGCGGCACCAAGGCCGGCGTAACGATCAAACGCGAAACCGTGCCGGGCAAGTCGTTGATCTCCAAGGTGCTCCAGCAGTCCTCTTCCAAGACCCTGCCGGATGTGCTCATGCTCGACAATCCGGACCTGCAGCAAATTGCGGCTACCGGAGCGCTGGCTCCTTTGTCCGATTTCAACATCAGCACCGCCGATTTCGCGCCCGGCGTGCTCAGCGCAGGCACGTACAAGGACAAGGTGTACGGGCTCGCCCCCACCGTGAACACGATCGCGCTCTTCTACAACAAGGACATCCTGGCCAAGGCCGGAGTCACCCCGCCCACCACCTGGGACGAGCTGAAGGCTGCGGCCACCAAGCTCACCTCGGGCGAGCAGTATGGCCTGGCCTTCAATGCCAACCCCACCTATGAGGGCACATGGCAGTTCCTTCCTGTCATGTGGTCCAACGGTGGCGACGAGAAGAACATCGACACCCCCGAGACCGCCCAGGCCCTCCAGCTCTGGACCGACCTCGTCAAGGACGGATCCGTGTCGTCCTCCGCGCTGAACTGGACGCAAGCAGACGTCAAGGACCAGTTCATGGCAGGCAAGGCAGCCATGATGGTCAATGGCCCCTGGCAGATCCCGGCGCTCGACAAGAAGACCACGCTGCAGTACGGCGTCGTGAAGATTCCGGTCCGTGACGCCAGCCAGACAGCCGTTGCCCCACTTGGTGGCGAAGTGTGGACCGTTCCGCAGACAGGTAACAAGGCCCACCAGGCCAAGGCCGCGGAAGTAGTGGCCTGCATGAACAGCGACGAAAACCAGCTGGCCATGGCCAAGGTGCGCAACACCATCCCGTCCAAGACCTCGCTGGCCGCGAAGTTCGCCACCGACAACCCGAAGCTCGCCACTTTCACCGATCTCATCAAAACCGCCCGGGCCCGCACCGGCGAACTGGGAGAAGGATGGCCTGCACAAGCGACCAAGATCTACACCGCCATCCAGACCGCGCTGACAGGGAAGGCCTCCCCGGCCGACGCCCTCAAGCAAGCCCAAGGCCAGTAAGCAGCTGGACATGTCCCTCACAACTGATTTGTCGCAGGCCAAGTCGCACGCCAAACCTGGATCGGACAGCACCCTGGCCCGGGAAGCAAGCCCGTCACCCCGCAGGCGCGGCCGCAAACGCCGCGAGCGCCTCTTCCAATGGCTGTTCCTGGTTCCTGCCGTGACCTACATGGCGATGTTCTTCGGCTACCCGGTGGTCAAAAACATCGTGATGAGCTTCCAGGACTACACCACAGCCACGTTCTTCACGGGCGAGGCCCCCTGGGTGGGGTTGGCGAACTACGCGAAGGTGCTGTCGTCGTCGTTGTTTTCAACGTCTTTGGTGAACACCGCCCTGTTCACCCTGGGATCCATCCTGGGCCAGTTCGTGATCGGCCTGGCGCTGGCGATCTTCTTCCAGCGCAAGTTCCCGCTCAACGGAATCCTGCGTTCGCTGCTCCTGCTCCCTTGGTTGCTGCCGCTCATCGTGTCCAGCGCCGTATGGCGATGGATCCTGGACAAAGACAGCGGAGCCTTGAACCGGTTCCTCGGCGAATTGCACATCGTGAACACAGGCGTTCCATGGCTCACCAGCACCTCGCTGGCGCTGATCGCCGTGGTGGGAGTGAACATCTGGATCGGCATCCCGTTCAATCTGACCATCCTCTATGGCGGCCTCCAGGAAATCCCGGATGAGCTCTACGAGGCCGGTTCCTTGGATGGCGCCACCGGTTGGAAGGCGTTCCGGCACATCACGTGGCCGATGCTGCGTCCCGTGGTGAGCGTGGTCCTGGTGCTCGGCGTCGTCTACACCCTCAAGGTGCTGGACATCATCCTGGGCCTGACCAACGGCGGCCCCGCGAATTCGACCCAGACCATCGCCACCCAGTCCTACGATCTGTCCTTCCACGAGTTCAAATTCGGCGAGGGAGCCGCGCTGGGCAACGTCTTGGTGGTCATTTCCCTGGTCTTCGCGGTCCTGTACTTGCGTGCCAGCCGGCGGTCCGTCGATGAGTGAGGAAACCATGACGACGACGAAAATCACCACCCGCCGTTCGGCTCCGGCGAGCGCGCGCAAAGCGAGCGCCCGCAAAGCGGGTGTCCGCAAAGGCACCGGACCCGTGCGCGCCGCTAACGGCCCCGGGCGCAAACAGTGGGGCTACACCGTCCTGGCCATCTTCTTCCTGGCGATCATGCTGTTCCCCGTCTACTGGATGATCAACGCTTCGCTGCAGCCCAACGGCACCACGTTGGAAACCTCGTGGCTGCCGCTCAAGCCGGACTTCACGGGCTACGCCACGGCCATCAGTGAGCAGGGCGGGAACCTGGCCACCAGCCTGGTGATCTCGCTCGGCAGCGTGGTACTCAGCCTCGCCATCGCGGCGCCGGCGGCCTATGCCTTGGCCTATTTCAAGGTCAAGGGCGCCGGCGTGGTCCTCTTCGCGATCCTGATCAGCCAGATGATCCCGGGGATCGTGGTGGCCAACGCGCTGTACACGGCCTACAACGATCTCGGCCTGCTCAACTCGATCCCGGGCCTGATCCTGGCGGATTCCGCCCATGGCATTCCGTTCGCGATCCTCATCATCAGGGCGTTCATGAACGGCATGCCGGCGTCGGTCATCGAGGCGGCACGGGTGGACGGCGCCGGGCATTTGCGGGCCTTTTGGTCCATCGTGGTGCCGTTGAGCAGGAACTCGCTCATCACCGCGGGGCTCTTCACCTTCCTGTTCACCTGGAGCGACTTCCTTTTCGCCCTGACCCTGACCACCACCGAGGCTGTGCGGCCCGTGACCCTGGGAATCTTCCAGTACATCGGCGCCTACGTGAACGACTGGAGCTCGGTCATGGCCACGGCGGTGCTCGCCTCCATTCCCGCCATCATCCTGCTGGTCGCGGCGCAGAAGTACATCGCAGCCGGTACGACCGGCGGCGCGGTCAAGTAGCAGGACCCCTAACCGCTCAAGCAAATTCATCACCTAGGAGAGACCCATGTCTGAACCGATCCGCGTCACCGTCTGGAGCGAAAACCGGCACGAAAAGCGCGACGAACTGGTGGCCCGCCTCTACCCCGAGGGCATGCACGGAGCCGTGAAGGCCGGTATCGAGGAGAACCTCGGCGCCAAGGCCAGCGTCCGCACCGCCACCCTGGACGAGCCCGAGCACGGGCTCACCGAGGAAGTCCTTGCCAACACGGACGTACTCACGTGGTGGGGGCACATGTCCCACGGTGATGTCGACGACGAGATCGTCGAGCGCGTGCACCGCCACGTCCTGTCCGGGATGGGCTTGATCGTGCTGCACTCCGGGCACTGGTCCAAGATCTTCACCAAGCTCATGGGCACCTCGTGCACGTTGCGCTGGCGCAGTGAGCAGGACCGCGAACTGGTCTGGACCGTGGACCCCACCCACCCCATCGCGAAGGGCGTGCCTCACCCCATCGTGATCGATCAGCAGGAGATGTACGGCGAATTCTTCGACATCCCAACCCCCGAGGAGCTCGTGTTCATCAGTTCCTTCAGCGGCGGCGAAGTCTTCCGCTCCGGATGCACCTTCCGCCGCGGCCACGGCAAGATCTTCTTCTTCAGCCCAGGCGACCAGGACTACCCGGTCTACCACCACAAGGATGTCCGCCGAGTCATCTCCAACGCCGTCGAATGGGCAGTCACCGAGCGGCCCGAGCGGGCCTACCCCGAACTGCTGCGCTATGAGACCAACGACTTCTTCAACGGCAAGAGCTACCAGGGGGCCAACGCATGAGTACCCCTTTCGCCACCATTCCCGACGACGGCACTCCCCTTCGCGTCGTCGTCGTCGGCGCCGGGGGCATGGGCCGTGCGTGGCTTAGGACCGTGCAGGAGTCGCCGCTCGTGGAGCTCGCTGGCATCGTCGACCTGGACCTGGACGCCGCCCGCGCCGGCGCGGCGGCTATCAGGATTCCCGATCTGCCGGTGGGCACCGGGACCGCGCAGTTGGCGGCCGACGTCGGCGCCCAAGCGGTCATCAACGTCACCGTTCCGGTAGCTCACCATCCGGTGACCTCCGAGGCGCTGGCGGCGGGGCTCCCGGTGCTCGGCGAGAAGCCCGTGGCTTCCACCGTGGTCCAAGGGCTGTCGCTGGCCGCGGCGTCGGAGCTTGCTGGCCAGTTGTTCATGGTCAGCCAGTCGCGCCGGTACAACAGGCATCTTTTCGAGGCCAAACGGCTCGCCTCGGAGCTCGGCAGCGTGGGCATTGTCTCGGCCGAGTTCTTCAAGGCGCCGCATTTCGGCGGATTCCGGGATGCCATGGACCACCCGCTGCTGCTGGACATGGCCATCCATCAGTTCGACATGGCCCGGTTCCTGCTCGACGCGGATCCTGTCTCGGTGTTCTGCGAGGAATACAACCCGTCCTGGAGCTGGTATCGCGGCGATGCGGGGGCCACCGCCATCTTCGAAATGGCCGGCGGGGAACGCTTCGTGTTCACTGGAAGCTGGTGCAGCCCGGGCCAGGAGACTTCCTGGAACGCGGCATGGCGGATCAGCGGCGAACGCGGCACCATCCTGTGGGACGGCGACAGCGAACCTGTGTCCTCGTTTCTCGCTGATTCGGGCTCAGGCGGCGAGGACCCAGGCCACGAGATCGCCGGTTCGCTGCGTGACTTCGTGGTGGCCCTGCGCACCGGGAGCACTCCCATGGGCCAGGTCCACCAGAACATCATGAGCCTGGCGATGGTGGAAGCGGCCATGCTCAGCGCCTCCACCGGCACTCGCGTTTCCGTTGATGCGCTGCTTGAAGAATCCTACGCACAGGCCGTCCTGACTGAACGCGACCCGGACGTGCTCGAGGTCCTCAAGTCTTGGACCTCGGTCCGCGGAGCGCTTACTCTTCCTGCCCACCAACCCAACTAGTCCCGCCGTAGCCCACCCAACTGACTCGCATTTGTTGTCGTTTTGAGCCCTCATAACGACAACAAATGCGAGTCAGTTGGGGGTGCCGCGCTGGGGGCCAGGCAACCCGTTAGCTGGAGGCCATGGATTTCGTCAGGATTGTCCCGCCGACGCCGATCAGGACAGTCCCGGATCCGCCGGTGATGATCCGCTTCACGCGGGGACGGGCCAGAGCCGAGGAGATTCTCTTGAGCGCATGAACCAGCAGGACGTACCAAACCAGCGCAGTGAGGAGGAAGATGCCCGCCATCAACGCGTGCTGGCCCAGAGGGGGAAGCGGTGCAAGATTGAATTGAGGGAAAAGGGACAGATAGAAGACTGCGACCTTGGGGTTGAGCAGATTGCTCACCATTCCCTGCAGGAATGGCGAATTCCCTCGGAATCCAAACCCGGGTTCCGGTGCTGCCGTAGCTTGAGTGCGGGGGCGGCCGAAAGCCTCCAGCAGGGCGCGGGCTCCCAGATAGAGAAAGTACACCGCACCGGCGATTCTGATGGCGTTGCCAAGGACTTCCGACGCACCTAGGAGCGCCGTGACGCCGAGCACTGCGAGAAGGGCAAGGATCGTGTTGCCGACCATGATTCCGATCGCTGTCGTAGCCGCTGATCCGGGTCCGCGCGGTGCGTTTTTCAGCACAAGCGCAAAATCAGGGCCGGGAACGAGGACCACGACGACGCAGGTCAGCGCAAACGCCATCAGTTGTTCGACCATCAGGACTACTTCCGGGGGAATGGATCTTCGGCACTTGCTGCCTTCAAGAGTGTAGCCGCGCATGGCAGGGCTGCTACACCTACACCGAATGGAAAAACCAGGCCTCTTTTCGTAGTCATGGGCACGCAGCTCGCGTAGTCTGGCCGCAAGACTGCCGGGCTGGGGTAGCCCGCGCCGCCAAGCGGCACTGCAGATCGACACGAGGGGATATCAATCATGCAAGCAGCTAATTCGCGACGCCGGTATGGCCGCCTGGTGGGCGCCGTCGCCGTCGTCGGACTCCTGGCAGCACTCGGAACGGGACCGGCCCAGGCGAATCCGACCACAGCGAAACCGGCCGATGTCTATGTGGCCTTGGGCGATTCCTATGCCGCCGGCACGGGCGGCAGCAGCCCGGCTCCGGGCTCGTTGCCGGGCTGCCATCAGAGCTTGGACAGTTACGCCGCCCTTTTGGGCGGGCTGAATCTGGGCTGCTTCGGCGCCACGTCGATTGCCGTCAAGGCAGGCCTGGACAATCTGTCCCCCGCCGACCCTGTTGCGATCGCACTGGGGTCCGCTACCGAAGTCTCGGTGACTGTTGGCGGCAACGACGTCGGCACGGGAGCCGTGGCGGTGGCGTGCACCAGTGCCGATGCCCTGGCCTGCGCATCGGCCGTGCAGAATGTGGCGAACGCCCTGCCGGCGCTGCCCGGAAACATCGTGGCCATGGTCCAGTCCATCCGGCAAAAGGCACCCCACGCCGACATTGTGCTGACCGGCTACCCGCGCTTGTTCACCGTCGGCCCAACAATGCCTCCCGCGCAGAAACAGTTGGCCACCACCCTGAACGGAATGGCTGACCAATTGAATGCGACCATCGCCGGCGCCGCCTCCACAGCAGGTGTGGGCTACGTAAGTGTGACGGAACGGTTCACCGGGCACGGCATCGGTTCCAACAATCCGTGGATCCACTACACCCAGCCATCGCCCCTGGATCCGCCAGAGGTCGCGTTGGACAACTTCCACCCCAACGACGCCGGCTACTCCCAGGGCTACCGCACTGCTGTCAACAGCGCGCTCAAGAAGTAGCTGGCCCCAGGCGCGAACGCGCGGCGCCGTGTGCCCGTTCGGCGCTCGCGCTCAGGGCCGCTTCGCGAGCCTGAACTCGAGACCGGTGCGGACAGCGGGCCACTCGTGTTCGAGGATCGAGAACACCACGGTGTCGCGGAGCACTCCGTCCGAAGTCCGCGAGTGGTTCCGAAGCACGCCGTCCTGCTTGGCGCCCAGACGGGCGATGGCCTCCCGGGACTGGTGGTTGAGCCAGTGTGTGCGGAATTCGACGGCAGGGCAGCCAAGGGTCTCGAAAGCATGGCGCAGGAGCAGCAGCTTGGAGTCCGGGTTGCTCCCGCTGCTGTGTGCCGAGGCGGCGTTCCACGTAGAGCCGATCTCGACGCGCGGGGTGGCGGCGTCGATGTTCATGTAGGTGGTCATGCCGATCAACTTGCCGTTCGCCTTCAACCGGGTCACGAACGGCAACATGGATCCTTGCTCCTGCAGCCCGAGCCGGCGGTCGATCTCAGCGGCCATGCCCTCCGGCGTCGGGACCGAGGTGTACCAGAGTTTCCATAACTCGCCGTCTTTAGCGGCATCCACCAAGCCGTCGTGGTGTTCGGGGCTGAGTGGTTCCAAGGTTACGAAGCGACCGTCCAGGGTCACGGGTGCAATGAGAGTCACCAAGCCAGCCTAACCGACCCAACTAGCTCGCATTTGTTGTCGTTTTGGCGGCTGAAAACGACAACAACTGCGAGTTAGTTGGGGTTCCGGGACGGCTGCCTGTGGATAACTCAAAATGGCGTTCCAGGATTTGCAACGATAGGGCGATGAAGACCCCGCAACCCTTGCCTGCGCTGCTGGCATGCGCCCCGTTCACCTTTCAAGAAGCGGTCGACGCCGGCGTGAGCCTCCGGCGGTTGCGGCACCGATCGCTGCCCGCGCCGAGCCGGGGCATCCGGATTCCGGACCAGGCCTTAGCCCAAGGACAAACAAAGGAGGTCAGTTTCGTCCGGCCCTTCACGGCGGTGACCGAGTTCTCGGCTGCGTCGCACGCCACGGCTTTCGCCCTGTGGTCATTCCCTGGTTTCCTCCCCGGTAGCGATGATCCGCGCATCCACATCTCACGTCCGGACACCGTGGCCATTCCTCGACGAACCGGAGTGGTAGGGCACGTGGGGCAGTTCTTCGACGACGAAATCACCAGTCTTGACGGTCTTCTGGTCACCACGCGCACCCGGACCTGGCTCGATGTGTCCAGGAAGATGAGCGTAGATGAACTGACCGTTGTGGTTGACCACCTGTTGCGGAACCCTCGGCCGGAGTTTGAAGGCCGGACAGAGCCGTACGCAACTTTGGAACAATTGGCCGACATGCTGGACCGGCACAAAGGCACTCCGGGGATCCGGAAGGCACGTTTGGCTCTCGAGCAGGCACGGATCGGCTCGGACTCGGCCCCCGAAACGCGGCTCCGGCTGGCCCTTGAAAACGGCGGACTGCCGGAACCCCAACTGAACGTAGCCACTGAGCTAGGTTCCGGCGTCGAACGTCAACCGGATCTCGCCTATCCGGAACACCGTGTGGCGGTCGAATACGACGGCGAGCCGCATTCCGAGCCGGCCCAGATAGTCCGGGACATCGCGCGCGAAGAGGATTTCTCCCGTGCGGGCTGGCACTTGGTGAGGATCTCCAAACGCCACATGGCAAACGATGCACGGTCCGCCGTCGCGAAAGTCCGTGCCGTGCTTTTGGACCGAGGTTGGACGCCCAAGTAACAGTTGGGCCCCCAAGTAGCTCGCAGTTGTTGTCGTTATGAGGCCTGAAAACGACAACAACTGCGAGCTAGTTGGGTGGCCCGGAAAAGCTAGTCAGTCCAGTCGAAGAAACCCTTGCCGGTCTTGCGTCCCAGTTCGCCGCGGGCGACCTTGTCGCGCAGGATCTGAGGCGGGGCGAAGCGCTCCCCCAGCGTCGAGTGCAGGTACTCGGCGATGCCCAGCCGCACGTCCAGGCCCACAATGTCCGTGGTCTTGAGCGGTCCCGTGGGGTGCTTGTAGCCGAGCACCATGGCCGCGTCGATGTCCTCTGCGGAAGCTACGCCTTCTTCCACCATGCGCATCGCCTCAAGTGCGATCGCAACGCCCAGCCGCGACGAGGCAAAGCCAGGCGCATCGTTGACGACGACGGCGGTCTTGCCGAGTGCCTCGGTCCAGCTTTTCGCCGTTGCGGCGAGCTCCGACGAAGTCTCCTTCGCCAGGACCACCTCGATGAGCGTTGAAGCCGGGACAGGGTTGAAGAAGTGCAGGCCCACGAAATTGGCAGGCCTCCGAAGCTGCGACGCGAGGCCAGTCACGGAGAGCGACGAGGTGTTGGAGGCCAGGAAGGCGTCAGCAGAAAGGTGCTCCTCCACCGCTTTGAGGGCCGCAATCTTGAGTTCGTAATCTTCGGGCACGGCTTCGACCACGAGTCCGCAATGGACGAAAGAGTCGTAGTCGGTGGAGGTGCTGAACCGGGACAAGGCCTCTTCGGCGGTCTCCGTCAGTGTGCCTCGGGCAGCGGACTTGGCCACAGCCTCAGCAACGCGACCCTGCGCGCCGGCGGCGGACTCGTGATCGCGCTCGACGACAATCACGGTGGCGCCCTTGATCAAAAAGGCGTGGGCGATGCCGGCGCCCATACGGCCACCGCCGAGGACACCGACAACATGCGGGATGGCTGGCGTTGCTGTCATTTTCAGGTCCTGTCCGGGTTGTCGCTGGATTGCTTGGCGCTCTTCTTGTCCAGGAACGCCTTCATGCGGTCGAACTTGGCTTGCGATTCGAAAAGCATGCCTTGGGCCAGGGTGTCGATCACGGGGTGTGCCTCGGCCGGAGCGTGAAACACGGACTTGGTGATCCGCACGGCCAGGGGATCCTGCCGGCCGATCCGGTCAGCAAGGTTGTGGGCCGCTTCCATCAGCACGGGAGCTTCGTGGATCTGGGTGATCAGATTGATGCGAAGGGCTTCCTCGGCGCGGAGGACTGCCCCGGCAAGGAGGATTTCCTTGGCGATCGGCTCCCCCACGAGTTCCTTGAGGCGCCACGTGGCACCGGCTGCGGCCATGATGCCCAGTCCGGTTTCCGGGTTGCCGATGCGCAGGCTGGGCGTGCCGATGCGGAAGTCCGCTGCATAAGCGAGTTCGGCCCCTCCGCCCAGGCAATAGCCGTCCAGCGCCGCGATGACGGGCATGGGCAGCTTTGCGATCCGCACGAAAATGGTGGAGTTGATGCCGCGCAAGGCGTCGTCGCGGCGGCGTTCCCTCAACTGGCCGATATCAGCACCTGACGCAAAGACGCCTTCGACGCCGGCAATGATCAGGATCTTCGGCTCGCGTTCAAGGTAATCGCACACCTGATGGAGTTCGTCCACCATCTGCTGGTCGATCGCGTTGCGGACCTCGGGCCGATTCAGGAGCACGGTGACGCGGTCTTCACGTTCCTCGATGAGCAGGGTTCCGAATTCCTCGGGGTTCAACGCCATTACATACCTTCCAGGAGAATGGCGGCGCCCTGCCCGACGCCGATGCACATCGTCGCGAGGCCGATCTTACGGTCGGCGCTGCCCAGCTCGCGTTCCATGCGACCCAGCAAGGTGATGGCGATACGCGAGCCGCTGGAACCGAGCGGGTGCCCCAGGGAGATGGCACCGCCGTCGAGGTTCACGATCTCAGGATCCAGGCCCAGACGCCGCATGCTCGCGAGCGATTGCGTCGCGAAGGCCTCATTGAGTTCGACGGCGCCAAGGTCGCCGACCGTGAGTCCGGAACGGGCCAGGATCTTCTGGGAGGCCGGAACCGGGCCGATACCCATGATTTCGGGTTCACAGCCGGCCGAGCCGCCGTCGATAATCCGGGCCCGCGGGGTGAGGCCGAACTTTTCGATGGCAGCCTCGGACGCAACGATGATGGCGGACGCGCCGTCGTTGAGCGAGGAAGAGTTGCCCGCCGTGACAACCGAGCCACCGGCGACCACCGGACGGAGCCGGGCGAGGACCTCCAGGGTGGTTCCTTCGCGCGGGCCTTCGTCGGTGTCCACCACGGTTTCGCCCTTGCGGGTCTTCACAGTGACCGGCACGATCTCTTCCTTGAAGCGACCGCCGGCGATGGCGGCAAGCGCGCGTTCGTGCGAGCGGACGGCGAAGGCATCGGCGTCCTCGCGGGAGATGCCGTCCACCCGGGCCACTTCCTCGGCAGTTTCCGGCATGGAATACGTCATCTTCCCGCCGCGGGACAGCTCGCCCTTGCTGAAGAGGGGGTTGGCGAAGCGCCAGCCGATGGACGTGTCGAAGATCTGGCCAGGCTTGGCGAAGGCCGTGGTGGGCTTCTCTTGCACCCAGGGGGCCCGGCTCATCGATTCGACGCCGCCGGCCACCACGATGTCCGCCGCGCCGGCCTTGATCATGTGGCTGGCCATGATGATGGCGCTCATCCCCGAGGCGCACAGGCGGTTGACCGTGATGCCCGGGATGTGGAGGGGCAGTCCCGCGAGAAGGGTGGCCATGCGGGCGACATTGCGGTTTTCCTCGCCGGCGCCGTTGGCGTTGCCCAGGATGACCTCGTCGATCGCGTCGGGGTCGACGCCGGCACGGGCCACCGCTTCGCGGACCACGAGGGCTGCCAGGTCATCCGGCCGGACCGCGGAAAGCGCGCCGCCATAACGGCCTACAGGGGTGCGGGCACCGCCAACAAGAAAAGCCTCGACCATGAGAACATCCTTCGCGAAGGGAGCGGGGCCGGCGAATAATTTACCGACCGTTCGTTCTATAAAGATTACACGGCGCTGCGCCGCGGTCAACCTTCACTCAGATCACCCGGATACCCAGGTGTCCCGCCAAAAGGGGTGCCAGCAGGCTGAGCTGATAATCATCGATGACCACGCCGGACAGTCCACCAAGTCCGTTGATCATCCGGAAGTCCGAGCCACGCAGGTCCACGTCCTTGAGCTTGGCCCCGCTGACGTCCAGTGTCCCGATGGTGCAATCCTTGAGCACCACCCGGGTCGCGGTACAAGCCCCGAGGTCGAGCTCGTTGATGATGCAGCCCGTGATCACCACGTCCGTGAGCTTGGATCCACGCAGGTTCAGGAAGTCCAGCTTGCCGCCGTCGATCTTTACTGAGTGCCAGGCGCCCTCGTACATCTCCGCTGAACCCCAGCGCGGGTTGCTGATCTCCACTTCCCGCCACGAGCTGCGCACAGCGGTAAACACCGGCGCGTAGGGCTCATTCAGGATGCAATCCCGGAAGGTCGCGCCGCGCAGCTGTGCTTCGTTGAAGGAGACTCCGTTGAATTCACACTCGATGAAGTCCGCTCCGCTCAGCTCTGCTCCGTCAGCAACGGCACGGGTGAGGCGGACGCCGTCGTACCGTTCCCCGCGCTGGAAGTCAGGGGCGGGATCGTCGCGGAGTTCGTCAAGCCTGATCGGGGAAATGCGGGGCGCCGTCACTTTGGCGACCGCCGCCATCAGAGGGCCTCCGCTTTCGCCGCGATCTCGGCGAGATCCTTCGCGAGCGCTTTCCGCGTGACACTCATCCCGAGCTTTCCGAACGCAGCCATCATGAGTTTGCTGAAGAAAGTCGGCTTGAGGACCTCGGCACCGAAGAACAACACCAGTTCGGTCCCGCCGTCGCGCTCTTCGAGGGTGAAGCGCGTTGTGTAGTCCGCACCGCCCTGCCGCGCTTTGACCGTGGTGGCGCGCGGCGGATCGCTCTGGGAAACGTTCATTTCGACGGTTTCCTCCCTGCCCATCATGGCGCGGGTTTCCTTCCACCGCGTGCCCTCTCCGTAGGGTCCCTCGCTGAGCATCTGAATGGCTTTGACGCCCGAGAGCGTCTTGGCCGAGCCCGGAATATCGCTGATGACGGCCCAGACTTTCTCCCGGGAGGCGTTGATGTGCTGGCTGAGAGTGGTGCTGTGGTCCATGCATCGAGCCTAACCGCGACCGCTGACAAAAACAGCCGACAAGACACTTGCGGGGTCTGGCAGGATTGCACCCATGGTGCACATCGACTTGAGCGCGGACAGCATGGCGGCAGGAGGCTCGCGGAGCCTGAAGGGGTACCTTGCCGAGCCCGACGGCGAAGGGCCGTTTCCCGGCGTCGTACTCATCCATGAGGCCTTTGGGCTCGACGACGTGATGCGGCGGCACGCAGACCGGCTCGCCTCGGCCGGTTACTTGACGCTCGCCGTCGACCTCTACAGCGACGGCGGCGCGAGGCGCTGCCTCGTGGCGACCATGCGCTCCCTGATGTCGGGCACGGGCCGGGCATTCACGGATGTGTCCACTGCGCGGACCTGGCTCCGCAATGATGCCCGGTGCACCGGAATAGTGGGGGTCATCGGTTTCTGCATGGGCGGAGCATTCGCCCTGTTAGCGGCCCACGACGACTTCAACGCCGCCTCCGTGAACTACGGCCAGTTGCCGCGGCATCTGGAGCAGGCTTTGGAGGGGGCATGCCCGGTGGTGGCCAACTACGGAGGCAAGGACCGGACGATGCCGGGAGCGGCCGCGAAGTTGGAGGCCGCCCTGACGAACCTCGGGATCGAGCACGACGTCAAGGAATTCCCGACGGCGGGCCACGCCTTCATGAACGACGTTCCGGTGGGGCCCCGGCCCCTGCGGCCGTTGATGCGGGTGATGGGCATCAAACCCGATCCGGCTGCGGCCCCTGAAGCCTGGCGGCGGATCGAGGACCACTTCGCGAAGCATCTGAGGGACTGAGCCGGTTAAATCGATTGCTCCGCAACTGCCGTTCTGAGCGCTCAAAACGGCAGTTACGGAGCAACGGATGGCGGGCGGTTGGGAGCCGGCGGGCGCCCCCTTGAGAGGAGACGCCCGCCGTCGTCGGGCTACTGAAGGCTAGCTAAACAGTTCGCTCTTCGGCTCGTTGTTCTTGACCTTCTGCCATCCCAGCCACAGCACCAAGGCGAAGAACGGAATGGTGGCCAGGGTCCAGAGGCCCAGGAGGAACACTTCGCCCGTGGCCTTGTCCGTCATGGTGTCCATGCCGATCAGCACGGTGATGGCCAAGAGGGCGACCAGGCCAACCCAGCTGGTCCACGGGGAACCGGGCATCGGCAGGCTGGAAACGTTGCCCTTCTTCTTGCGCAGCGCGATCTGGCTGGCGAAGATCGAACCCCACGTGAAGATGACGCCGATCGAGGCCGTGTTCAGCGCGAGGTCGAAGGCGTGCGAACCGCCCAACCAGATGTTGAGCAGGATGCCCACGAGGTAGACGGCGCCGATTGCCAGGATGGCCGCGTACGGCACGTGGCGGGTGGACATCTTGGTCAGCCACTTGGGGGCATGTCCGTTGTTGGCCATGGTGCGGAAGATGCGGCCGATCGAGTACAGGCCCGAATTGCATGAGGACAGTGCGGCGGTGATGACCACCATGTTCATGACGTCGCCCATCCACGGCAAGCCCATCTGGCCGAAGACCGTGACGAACGGGGAGGTTCCCGCGTGATACTGGTCCGAAGGCAGCAGCATCGCCAGCAGCATGACGGAACCGACGTAGAAAACAACAATGCGGATCACGACGGCGCGGATCGCCTTGGGCACTTCGCGTTCCGGGTTCTGCATCTCGCCAGCGGTAATGCCGACCAGTTCGATGGCGTTGTAAGCGAAGATCACGGCGTTGAGGACCAGGATCATCACCAGGCCGCCCTTAGGGAACATGCCGCCGTCGGCTGCGAAGAGGTTCCCCACAGAAGCGTGACCGGTGCCGACCTGTGCGTTGGTGACCACCATGAAGGTGCCCACGGCCAGGAAGATCAGGATTGCGGCGACCTTAAGGCAGGAAGCCCAGAATTCGAACTCGCCGAAGGCCTTGACGCTGAACAGGTTCACGGCCACCAGCAGCACCAGCGCGGCGATGGCGGACAACTCAACGGGAACGTTCGGGAAGAAGAACTGGAAGTACAGGCCGATGGCAATGAGTTCGGCGATGCCCGTCATGGCCCAGTTGATGAAGTACATCCAACCGGAGAGGAAGGCGCCCTTTTTGCCGAACATTTCACCGGCGTAGCTGACAAAGGAGCCGGAGGTCTGGCGGTACATGATCAGTTCGCCAAGGGCCCGCATCAGCAGGTAGGCAATGACGCCGGCAATGGCGTAGGAGAAAATGAGGGCCGGGCCGGTTGAGGCCAGGCGTCCACCCGCACCCATGAAGAGGCCGACGCCGATCGCGCCGCCCATCGCGATCATCGTGACGTGGCGGCGGCTCAGGGTCTTCTGGTAGCCCTCGGCGCTGAGGTTTTCGGAAGTTGTCGAGGTACTGGGCGCAGCCAGGGTTCCCGGCTCACGCTGAAGGTCGGTTGTGGTGTTTTGAGGCACAGCTGTTCCTTGTGGGTTGAGGATATGCCGGTCCTGGCTTCATGCGCATTGGCACCAACAATTCGAGCTTTCAACCTGTTGGCGAGTCGAATCAGTAGCGAAAACGCGGAAGCATCGAAGGTAAATCCGGCAAAACCATCCTACCCGGTGATTTCGGCGGAGCGTGACGCGGGCAACAAACCGGGGCGTTACGCTGGACATATGGGCACCATTCCGCCAGCCGGCAGGCTATACCGTTTCACGGGCTTGGACGCTGCAGCTTTCGGACTCTACGTGTCATTAGCGGCTGTTCTGAGCCTCGCCACGGCCCCGGTGACGACTTTCATGCAGCAGGTCTTCCCCGACCCCGCAACCGCCGTCTTCGCCATCAACCTCGCTTTCTACGCTTCGGTGGGCCTGTTCGCGGTTGCGGCCGCGTGGCGCGTCGTAGCCCGCGACCTCCTGATCCTGGCGACCCGTCCGTGGTTCACGCTTGCGATGATTCCGCTGTCCATCGTGGCAATGCTGGTGATCACCGCCATTCTGGTGACAGTTACCGGCTCGGCCAGGGAGTCGCAGAACCAACTGGGCCTGCAGTCCCTGGTCCTGCAACTGCCGGCCTGGTTCGTGGTCCCTTTGCTGGTGGTGTTGGGTCCCTTCGTGGAGGAGTACCTGTTCCGGCACCTCCTGATCGGCAAGCTGTCCCGTCGCGTCAATATTTGGCTTTGTTGCGTGCTGTCAGTGCTTTGTTTCGCTGCCATCCACGTGGTGGGACGTGAGGGCCTGGTGCTTCCCGCCCTGGCGCCGTACCTCGGAATGGGCGTTGTCCTGGTGGCCGTCTACGTCTGGACGGGCAAGAACGTGATGTTCTCCTACTTCGTTCACGCCGCCAAGAACCTGTTGGCCGTCGTGCTGATCTACGCGATCCCGCCGCAACTCCTCGGCGGCTAACCAACCTAACTCGCCCCAACCCGCCCCACCCAACTAGCTCGCATTTGTTGTCGTTTTGAGCCCTCAAAACGACAACAAATGCGAGTTAGTTGGGAAACCCGGACCGGAACTGACCGCCAGGCACTTCCCCGGCCACGCGCCGTCGTCGTAGGTTCAGTCCATGGCACTGAACTTTCAGGTAGTAGTCGACTGCAAGAATCCGCACGTCCTGGCCGATTGGTGGGCCGAGACGCTCGAATGGATCGTGGAGCCCCAGGACGAGGCGTTCATCCGGTCCATGGTGGATCAAGGCTTCGCCACGGAGTCTGAAACCACCACGCACAACGGCAAGCTCGTGTGGAAGGAAGGCGCGGCCATTGGCCCGGCAGAAGACCAGGACAAAGACACCCGCCGCCGCTTCCTGTTCCAGACCGTTCCAGAGGACAAAACCGTCAAGAACCGGGTTCACTGGGACGTGCGCCTCAACGGACAGGACAAGGACGAGGTCCGCGCCGCCCTCGAAGCCCGGGGCGCAAAATACCTGTGGACGGCCAAGCAAGGGCCGCACGAATGGCACACCATGGCGGATCCTGAAGGCAACGAGTTCTGCATCAGCTGAGGGGATTACTAGACTCTGAGGGTGAGCAACGACTTCCCTGCCAAGGTATCCGACGTCTTTGACCCGTCGCGCTGGCGTAACGTGTCCGGTTTCGACGATTTCCAGGACATGACGTACCACAGGCAGGTCGAGCGGGACGCAGACGGAAAAGTGGCGAGGGACCTTCCAACGGTCCGGATTGCCTTCAACCGCCCGGAGGTCCGCAACGCCTTCCGGCCCGGCACTGTTGACGAGCTCTACCGTGCCATGGACCACGCACGGATGACTCCGGATGTCGCCACAGTGCTCCTCACCGGAAACGGCCCCTCCCCCAAGGACGGCGGCCATTCCTTCTGTTCCGGCGGGGACCAGCGGATCCGCGGGCGCGATGGCTACCGATACGCCGACGGCGAGACGCAGGAGAGCATCGACCCCGCCCGGGCTGGCCGCCTGCACATCCTGGAAGTCCAGCGGCTCATGCGGACCATGCCCAAGGTGGTCATCGCCGTCGTGAACGGCTGGGCCGCTGGCGGCGGGCATTCGCTGCACGTTGTCTCGGACCTCACCATCGCCTCGCGCGAGCACGGCAAGTTCAAGCAGACCGACGCCACCGTGGGAAGTTTCGACGCCGGTTACGGCTCGGCGCTGCTCGCCCGCCAGATCGGGCAGAAAGCCGCCCGCGAGATCTTCTTCCTGGCCCGCGAGTATTCCGCGGAGGACATGGTCCGCATGGGGGCCGTCAACGAAGCCGTGGACCATGAGCGCCTCGAGGAGGTCGCCCTGGAGTATGCAGCGGATATCGCGCGCCAATCCCCACAGGCCATCCGCATGCTCAAGTTCGCCTTCAACCTGGCCGACGACGGCCTGGCCGGCCAACAGGTCTTCGCCGGGGAAGCCACGCGCCTGGCCTACATGACGGACGAAGCAGTCGAGGGCAAAGAAGCCTTCCTTGAGAAGCGCGATCCGGACTGGTCCAACTTTCCGTACTACTTCTAGGACTCGCCCGTGAACATCGATCCCGTTCTCAAAGCCCTGGCCGCCGCCCTCCACGATGAGGGCCCCGCCGTCGAAATCGTCGTCCCGGAGGACGGCACCCCGGTGGCGGTCCCCGTTGAGACGCCCGGTTTCGAGGACGCCGCGGTAGTGGTCCGCACTTCCGGTTCCACCGGCACACCCAAGGCCACGGTGCTCACGGTCGATGAGCTCGCCGCTTCTTCCATGGCCACCGCCATCGCGCTCCGGGGCGAGGGCCAATGGCTCCTGGCCCTGCCGCTGCAATACGTTGCCGGGGTCCAGGTGCTGGTCCGCTCGCTCTTCGCAGGCACGCGTCCGTGGGTAATGGACCTTTCGAACGGCTTCACTCCGGAGGCCTTCACCGCCGCCGCCGAAGAGCTGACCGACACGATCCGCTTCACCTCCTTGGTGCCGACGCAGCTGCAGAGGCTCCTGGACTCACCATCGCCGCAGACCCTCGCAGTACTTCGCCGTTTCAACGGCATCCTCCTAGGCGGCGCGCCTGCACCCGTCCCACTGCTGGACGCCGCCAGGGAGGCCGGACTGAAGGTCGTGACCACCTATGGCTCCGCCGAGACGTGCGGCGGTTGCGTGTACGACGGAAGGCCGCTTGAGGGCGTCCAGGTCATGCTCGACGACGACGGCCGGGTCCTCCTCGGCGGCGACACTGTGGCTTCCGGTTACCTGGACGCGCCCGAGGCGAACGCCGAGGCGTTCTTCGAGGAGGACGGCACCCGCTGGTACCGCACCAACGATCTCGGCGAGCTCGCCGACGACGGGACCCTCACGGTGCTGGGGCGCGCCGACGACGTCATCATCACCGGCGGCGTGAAAGCCTCCGCCGCGTTCATCCAGGCGGAGCTTGAAAAGTTCGACGGCGTCACGGCGGCTTTCGTGGCCGGGGTGCCTTCCCGCGAGTGGGGCCAGGCGGTGGCAGCCTACGTTGCCGTCGAGGACAGCTCCCCGGAAAGCATCGCGGACTACAAGGCACGCTGCCAGGAATCGCTAGGGACCCTCGCTCCCAAAACGGTGCTGACCACGGATGGCCTCATCATGCTCCCCAATGGCAAGCCGGACCGGCTGGCGATGATCGAGCTTCTCACCGACGTGCATCAGGGAGAATAGACACGTCCTCCCTGACCGTCATTTGCCTTTCCCCAACGCGAAACAACACGAGGTACTGAACGTGGCAACAGCTGCACAATGGATTCAAGGCGCCCGCCTGCGCACCCTGCCGGCGGCGATCGCACCGGTGCTGATCGGCACAGCGGCCGCCTACGAGCTGCAATCTTTCCGGCTCTTGAATGCCATCCTCGCCGCACTCGTGGCGCTGCTCCTTCAGATCGGGGTCAACTACGCCAACGATTACTCTGACGGTATCCGTGGCACCGATGAGGACCGCGTGGGTCCGCTCCGGCTGGTCGGTTCCGGTGCAGCACGCCCGGTACACGTCAAGTGGGCTGCCTTCGGCGCGTTCGGCCTGGCCATGATTTTCGGCCTGGTACTGGTGCTCATCACGCAGAGCTGGTGGCTGATCCTGGTGGGAATCGGCTGCGTCCTCGCTGCGTGGGGGTACACCGGCGGCAAGAACCCGTACGGCTACATGGGCTTTGGCGACTTGTTCGTGTTTGTCTTCTTCGGCCTGGTGGCAACGCTCGGCACCACCTACACGCAGGCCGGTCAAGTGAGCCTTCCGGCCGTCATCGGCGCCATCGGCACGGGATTAATTGCGTGTGCCTTGCTGATGGCCAACAACGTGCGGGATATCCCCACGGATACGGCGGCGGGCAAGCGGACGCTGGCGGTGCGACTCGGCGACCGCCACGCCCGCGAGAGCTACGTCCTGATGCTGGCAGTCGCGATCCTGTTGGTTGTGGTGCTGGCACCCACCAAGCCCTTGATGCTGATCGTGCTGCTGCTGATCCCCGCGTGCCTCATGCCGGCCTGGCTCATGGTCAACGGTAGGAAGCGCAAGAGCCTCATCCCGGTACTCAAGCAGACAGGACTGATCAACCTTGGCTACAGCGTGCTGTTCTCACTGGGCCTCATCCTGAGCCACGGCTTCTAACCCTCGCTCACATATTGCCCGGTTTCCCCAAACCCCCGCTCACATCATGTGAGCGAGCGTCGGCCGGAAGTGCCCTAAAGGTGAGCGGGCGTCGGCCGGAAGTCCCATATATGTGAGCTAGCGTCCTTACCCCCAGACCCTCGCTCACTTATGCGCCGGTTTTCCCAAACCCCCGCTCACATCTGGGCTTTGGGCTTCTAGGATTCCTTGGGGCGGCGGTCGTTCTCGACCTTTACCGCGGGGTTTTCATCGACCAGCCTGTCCTCGATCGAGGCGTCTTCAATCTCCAAGGCAGAGCGGATGGGCTTGGCCCGCCCGGAGAAACGTTCGCGCATGGCGGCAGTGGCGGCGTCGCGCTGCTTCTGGAAGAACAGGTAGCTGATGGCGAACGCGATGAGGCCCGCGAAAATCGCCGCCAGGAACAAACCCGTCTGCAGGAGGGCGAAGATGACGAAGAGCGGTACGAAGATCGCAAGGCGGATCAGGGAGTATTTGAGGAAAGCCACGGATCAAGTTTAGCCTCACAGCCTGATTGCACCCTGATCGCACAGCTATCACCGGACCCGACGGCGACTAGACTTGACGGTATGCTCCGCGTTGTTGCAGTTGTGGCCGTCCTGCTCGTGTTCGTCTATGGGCTGGTGGACGTCATCCGCACCGACCGCCGCTCTACCCGGGGAATTTCCAAACCCGCATGGATTGTGGTGATGATCCTGCTGCCGGTTCTCGGCGCGGTTCTCTGGTTCCTTATCGGCCGTCCCTACAACATCCGGCCTACCCCGCAGCCGGCGAGCCATCCCACAGCCCCCGACGACGACCCCGACTTTCTCCGCAACCTGGAGGTCCGCCGTCGCAACCAGGCCGAAGCCGAACGGCTGAAGAAGCTCAAGGCCGACCTCGAAGCCAAGGAACGCAAGCTCAAGGGCGAATCCAAGGCCGACGACAGCGGCGACGTCAACAGCTGACGGCCCAGCTGATACCCGAGAGGCCACCCTTCCTGACCTCTTTTGAAACGCGAACGACGGCGACACTCCCGCAAGTGCGGAGTGTCGCCGTCGTCGTTAATTCAAAAAGGGTCAGGACGCCAAGGCGCCCCGCCGGAGAAGTCCTACTGCGAAAGCCCCGAGTAAGAGTGCAGGCCATTGAAGAACACGTTGACCACAGTGAAGTTGAAGATCACGCACAGGTAGCCTGCAATCGACAACCAGGCCGCACGGGTTCCCGTCCAGCCGCGGGTGGCGCGCGCGTGCAGGTAGCCGGCATAGACCACCCAGATCACGAAGGTCCAGACTTCCTTGGTGTCCCAGCCCCAGAAGCGGCCCCACGCTTTCTCGGCCCAGATGGCGCCGAACATGAGGGTGAAGGTCCAGCCCACGAATCCCACAGTGTTGATGCGGTAGGACAGGTTTTCCAGGCTCAACGCGTTCGGTACGAGCCGCATGAAGCCCAGTTTGTCCACGCCGCCGGCAGCCAGGGTCTTCTGCCGGTGCGATTGCAGCAACTGCAGGGCTGACATGGCGAACGTCAGGGTGAACAGGGACGCGGACATCACTGCGATGGAGACGTGGATGACCAGCCAGTAGCTCTGCAGTGCCGGGACCAAGTGGCCCACCGGGGTCCAGTACGTCACGGACGCGGCCACCATCATGATCACGGCGAGGCCCAGCACGAAGGTGCCCAGGAAGCGCAGGTCGCGGCGGATCAACGAGAGCAGGAAGACCGCAACCACCAGGAAAGCACCGGTGGTCAGGAACTCGTACATGTTGCCCCACGGCACCCGGCCAGCGCCGATCGCACGGGTGATGACCCCGGCGCCATGGATTGCGACGCCGATGATCGCGACCGCCACTGCCACGCGGGCGGGAATGCGGCGCTCGGCGGCGTACTTCATGTCACCGCCGGCGGTCTCGTTGACGGAGGTGATCGCCGACGTCGGGCGCTCAGTCCGGCCGGCAGGTCCCCCGACGTCGTTTCCGCCGGCACGGCCGGCAGCCACCGGAACCTTGACCTCGGCTGCCCCCGAAGAGGCCGCCTTCAGGTCAACTGCCTTCAGCATTTTGCTGCTCTTGGCGAGGTCCCACGCGAAAGCGATGAACGCCACCGTGTAGGTGCCGGCCGCGAGCAGCATGAAAAGCTCGCTGTACTGGCCCATGGTTTCGTTGATGGGGAACATTACTGGTCCTTCGAGGTTGAGGAAGAAACGGTGTCGGTGGACTGCCCTGTGTGGAGCAGCCATTCTCGTTGCAGCAGTTCGCGGATCGCGGCAGCTTCGCCGGCCAGCCTGTGGTCCTCGCCGCGGGCAAGGAGACCGTACTCCACCATTGTGCGCCCGTCGTCGTGGGTTCCGGTGCGGACCCAGACGCGGCGGCGGTTCAGGTAGAGGGAGAGAATCAGTCCGGCGACCGCCAGCAGGGCGAACACGAGCGCGGTGGCCTGGCCCGGATTGTGGTGGATGTCGACGCCGACGTACTTCTTGACGCCGTCAAAGGTGATGCTGCCCTTGCCGTTAGGAAGCTTGTAGGTGCCTCCGGGGGCGATCGCGATGGCCTTGTCCGCCATGCCGCGGCCGTTGAGCGGAGTCAGCTTGGCGACGTCGAGCTCGAAAACGTTCTGCGGGGTGCCCTTGTTCAGGCCGAGGTCGCCGTAGTACGAGTTGAGGTTCAACTGCGGGTTGATGAGTGAGGGATCGCCGCTGTAGGCGAGGCCCTTGTCCGTCACCATCGCAGTGGGAAGGAAGAACCCTGCGAAGCCGAGCTGATCGGGCTTGGCATCGGGAACCTTGATGACCACCGAGGAGTAGTAATTGTCACCTTGCAGCTTGGCCACGACAGGTCCCTGCATGGCGATGTTGCCGGCGCCGTCCCGGACCGTGACCACAGGAGCATAGCCGTTGCCTGTCAGGTAAATGCTGGTATCGCCAAGCGTCACGGGATCGTTGACCTTGAGGACCTGCTTCTTGGCGGGCGCGTCCGGGGTGTCCTTGGTGGTGACGTCGGCCGTGAAGTCGATGGGCTGGCCGAAGTGCGCCGGCGATTCCCGGTCGAACTGCACGTCGAACTTGTTCAGCTGGATTGAGTACGGCTGCAGCCAGCTGCTCTGGAAGTTGGTGCCGGGGCTGAATTGGTCATAGCCCACCAAGGTGTTCACGAAGGTATCGCCTTCCACCAGGATGCGCTGGCCGCTATAGCCGAACAGCCCGCCGACCGCCACCGAAACCAACACTCCGATCAGCGAAGCGTGGAACACAAGGTTGCCCACTTCCTTGAGGAATCCCCGCTCGGCACCCAATGAAGGCATGGCGGCGTCGACGTCGCGAACCTCCACGCGGTAGCCGCGCTTCTTCAGTACCGCAGCGGCGTCCGAGATAGCCTTCGACGCCGGGATCCCGGCGTCGGCAGGCAGCACAAGCGTGCCGTACTCGGGGAGGCGGGAGAGACGCTTCGGGGTCCGCGGCGGCTGGGAGCGCATCGCCTTGTAGTGGGCGATGGCCCGTGGCGTGACACAGCCGATCAGGGAGATGAACAGAAGAATGTAGATCGCCGAGAACCAGGCAGAGGAATACACGTCGTAGAGCTGCACGGAGTCCAGGAGCTTGCCGTAGTCCGGGTGGTCGCTGATGTACTGCGTCACGATCGAAGGGTTCGCCGGACGCTGCGGGAACAGCGAGCCGGGAACCGCCGCGACGGCCAGGAGCAGCAGCAGGAAAAGCGCAGTACGCATGCTGGTCAGCTGGGTCCAGGCCCAGCGCAGCATGCCTACGATCCCCAGGACCGGCAGTGCGGCCTCGGCCTTGGCTTTGTCGATCGCCTTGTCTGCCGCCTCAGGCTTGCTGGCGGACTTGTTGGACTTCTTTTTACCTTGCACGGGCTCGCTCATCAGATCGGCAACTTCACATCGGTTTGGAACCAGTACTGCAGCCCGGTAACCCAGGCACCCCACACTCCCGTGGCCATCAGGATTCCCAGCAGGATCAGGATGCCCCCGCCCATCCGCTGGATCGCGAGGCGATGCTGGCGGAAGAAGGACATCACACCCATCCCCCGGCGGACTGCGAGTGCTATCAAAAGGAAGGGAATGCCCAGGCCAAGACTATAGACAAACGCCAGGAGGGCCCCCTTCGCGGCGGACGACCCCCCGGAAAGGCTCAGCAACTGGACGGCGGAATAGGTAGGACCAATACAGGGCGCCCAACCGAGGCCGAACGTGATGCCCAGCAACGGCGCACCCCACAGCCCAGCTGGCGGCTTGGCATGGATTTTGGCGTCGCGCTGCAACCAACCGAAGCCGCCCAGGAAGACGACGCCCATGATGATCACCAGAATGCCCAGCAATTGGGTGATCCACGCGTTCTGCGGGCCTGTGATGAGGGTCCCCAATTGGCCGAAAGCGCCGCCGAGCAGGACGAAAATCGAGGAGAATCCGAGGACGAACAAGCCGATTCCCGCGAGCATGCGCCCGCGCCTTTGCTTCTGGAGGTCGACGCCGGTCAGCCCGGTCACGTAGCCAAGGTAGCCGGGAACGAGGGGAAGGACGCACGGCGACAGGAAGGACACGAGTCCGGCCAGCAAAGCCACGGGGATGGCCAGAAGCAAGGAACCGCTCAGGATGGTCTCGGCGAAAGGGCTGTTCACGCTGTCCGGGCCACCTACTCGGCAACCGCAGTGGTGATGAGTGCCTTGAGAGTGCTCTTCTCGATCTCGCCCAGGACGCGGGCAGCAACCTTGCCTTCTTTGTCCAGCACGAGCGTGGTGGGCACCGCACCGGGAGGCACAATACCGGAGACAGACAGCAGCACGGCGCCGTCTTTGTCGTCGAAGCTGGGGTACGTGAGCTTGAACGTCTGGTCGAACGCATCGGCCGTGGCCTTCTCGTCCCGAAGGTTCACACCGTAGAACTGGACACCTTTGCTCTTGAACTCCTGGTGCAGTTCCTCAAGGATCGGCGCTTCAACCCGGCACGGCGCACACGCGGCGAACCAGAAGTTGAGGACGGTTACCTTGCCAAGCAGGTCCTGTGGGGTCACGGCAGTTCCGTCGAACAAAGTGCCCTTGATCCCCACGGCGGCCTTGCGGTCCGCTTTGGCGAATTCAGTCACCGAGCCATCCCCGGCAACGTAGTTCTTGTTGTCGCCGGCTTTCGCTTGCTGGGCCAGGGCGTCTTCCTGGGCACAGGCGGACAGGCCCATAGTCAGTGCAGAGAGTGCCACTCCCCCGACAGCGAGGAAGCTGCGGCGTGACGTCAAGGCGGCATTGATCTTCTGGCCGCTGGTCCTGCGGCTCGTGGTGTTCCCGTTCATTGTCATGCTCCCGGCGTCTTCGCGGCACCGGGCAGCAGCACGGCAGCGGGTTCGCTGTACTCCACCCGCGCGACCTTCCCGTCGTCGAACATCAGGGAAGTCAGCGACGTCAGCGTGCACTCGCGCTTGCGCGGATCGTGCCACAGGCGCCGGCCTTCCGCGCTGAGGCGCGTGGCGTAGATGGGGAGCTGGTGGCTGACGAGGATGGCTTCAGCGCCATTGCCGCCGAGTTCGATCGCTTTCAGCCGGGCGTCCTCGACGGCGGCACGCATACGGGCAACCTGGTCCTGGTAAGACTCGCCCCAGGACGGCCGCAGCGGATTGCGGTACTCGAACCAATGCTTGGGCTTGATGAATTCGGAGATGTTGGCCTTGAGCCCTTCGAAATGGTTCTCCGCCTCGATGATCCGCGGTTCCGTGTGGATCTGGAGGTCCAGCGCCTGGGAAGTGGGGAGGGCGGTTTCCTGTGCGCGGGTCAACGGCGAGGAGACAAGGTAGACGATGTTCGCCCCCTGGGCGACGCGGGCAGCGAAGTGGTCCGCGAGCATCTTGGCCATCTCGCGGCCGCGTTCGGAGAGGTGGAATTCGGGCAGCCTTCCGTACAGAATGCCGTCGGGATTGTAGACCTCGCCATGGCGGAGCAGATGGACAGTTGCTTGGGGCATGTTTACCAGTTTCTCAAAGAAGGCGGGCGATCTGAAATCTTCTACGTTTCGTAGAACTGAAAGTTTCTTCAGAATGTTCCCCGAAGGTGGAATAAAAGATGCATTTGCATGTTTATACTTGACACAAGGTTCGGTTGACACTTCAACTAAGTACGGCCGAACGACCGATGAAGCTACGATCACACCTTCCCAAGGAGAACCCCCATGACTCTTCCCGCAAACGTCACCACCGGCGTCTGGACCCTCGACAACTCCCACAGCGAGATCGGCTTCACCGTCCGCCACGCAGGCATCAGCAAGGTCCGCGGCCAATTCACCGAGGCCGAGGCCACCCTGGAACTCGGCAGCGGCCTGAGCGACTCCAAGGTCGCAGCAACCATCCAGACCGCCAGCTTCGACTCGGGCGACGCCAACCGCGACGGCCACGTCAAGGGTGAGGACTTCTTCGATGTGGAGAAGTTCCCGGAAATCACTTTTGTCTCCCGCCACGTCAAGGCCAACGGCGACAGCTTCGACCTCGTGGGCGACCTGACCATCAAGGGCGTCTCCAAAGAGGTCACCATCGAGACCGAGTTCAACGGCGTGGCTGTTGACCCGTTCGGCAACACCCGCGCAGGCGTCTCCGGTGAGACCACCATCAGCCGCAAGGACTTCGGCCTGACCTGGAACGCAGTGCTCGAGGCCGGCGGCGTGCTGGTCAGCGACAAGGTTGTCATCAACCTCGAACTGGCTTTCATCGCACCTGCCGCCTAATCCAGCGGGTTCCCGATCCTCCGGATTCTCGGACTGAATGGCGCCTTCGGGGCCGCACACGATCACGTGTGCAGCCCCGGAGGCGCCATTTTTTGCTTGCGGTGTCACCCGCCTATTGTTCGGGGAGAAGCCGATACTTAGCGGCAAATTAGCCAAGAATTTCCTATGAATCCTTAAACCTCAGGTCTAAAGTGATGCCATGAGTAACCCAAACGAAGCTCCTCAGCCTCAGCAGCCCGGAGCCCAGCCACCGCAGCCCGGCAATGTCCCTCCTGCGGGTTACCAGCCTCCGCAGGGATACCAAGCACCTCCTTCTTACCAAGCGCCCCCCTCCTACCAGCAGCCCGCTCCCGGATACCAGCAGCCCGCTCCCGCCTACGGCATGCCAGCGGGTCCGAACACCGCCCCGCCGGCAGGACTCGGCTACGCGGCCCCGGCGCGGAACACTTTTGGACTCGACTTCAACAACATCGCGCAGCGCTTTCGGGACACCACCGGAGTGCCGCAGCAGCTGACCATCTCCTACTGGTTGTGGGTCGCGGCTGCCGCCTTGGGTATTGTTGCCAGCTTCCTGAACATCTTCACGATGCGCGGCCTCTTCGGCGAGATGATGGTGGGCCCTGGCATTGTGGGCCTGATTTTCAGCCTGGTGTTCGCAGCCCTCTACATCTTCATTGCCGTTCGGCTCAAAGAGGGCTCCCGCTGGGCGCGACTTGTCCTGACCATCCTCGGAGCGTTCGCGGTAATTTCCCTTCTGGTCCAGGTGGTTACCCTTAACCTCAACTTCATCGGATCGGCGGTAGCCGTCGCGGCTGCAGTCTTGATGTGGCTTCCGGAGTCCAGGAAGCACTTCGTATAACAACAACGCAGCGCCCATAGCTGAAGGCCGCGGCCGGTCCCGGGAGGACCCCGCGGCCTTCCGTTTGTCCTCGCTCCATACACGGGGGATCGGCCGCAGCTTGTTCGGCGAGAATTCTTCCCCTGAATCATCAACAGCACTGTGCCGTCGGGGTACGGTGGAATTAAGCCGAGCTGGGGGCAGGGCACGTTGCACCCGGCAGCCGTATCCGCAGTCGACACGCAAAGGAATGCCATGAGCACCCCTCCGTACCCGCCGTCCACTCCCGGCGAGAATCCCACCCCTGAGGAGCCGAAATACGGCCAGCAGTCACCTCAGCAGGGTCAGCAGCCGCAATACGGCCAGCAAGCTCCCCAGTACGGCCAGCCTTCCGTGCCGCAGTACGGGCAGCAGGCTCCGCAGCAGGGTCAGCAGCCCTCTTACGGCCAGCCTTCCGCGCCTCAGTACGGGCAGCAGGCTCCTCAGCAGCCGCAGTACGGCCAGCAGGCACCACAGCAGCCGCAGTACGGCCAGCCTTCCGTCCCGCAGTACGGCCAGGGCGGACCGGTCGCCTGGCCGAGCCAGCAGCCCGCTGCGACGTCCGGAGTCCCGCAACTGGTCAACATCTCCTTCTGGCTCATGATTGCCGCAGGTTTGCTGACCTTGATCGGCATTCCTTTCACAATCGCCACGCTGAACTCACCGGCGGGCAAGAGCATGTTGGATCAGGCCCTGTCGGCCCAGGGAACCAGCGCTTCAGGCATAGACACCAGCAGCTTTATCAACATTCTGATCACCGTCCTGGTTATTTTCTCGGTGATCTTTGCCGGACTCTACGCGCTCGTTGCATTCAATGTCCGCAAGGGGAAGAACTGGGCCCGCATCCTGGGCACGGTCTTTGCCGCAATTTCCCTGCTGGGCCTGACCCAGATCGGCATGGGCACCATCACCATCCTTCTGGGCATCGCCGCGATCGTGCTGCTGTACTTGCCGGCCTCGGCGCCGTACTTCCGGAAAGCCCAGCCGTTCGCGAACCCCTACGGTCAGGCGCCTTACGGCCGCTAGGCCATACGGCAAACGGCCACAGGGCCTATAGCCAAGAACAAAACCAACAACGGGCGCAGACCCGGTCCGGCCTAAATGGCTTGGCCCGGGGTCTGCGCCCGTTGTGCGTGATACGCCAGGATCTGAAGCTCAGTGGCCATGTCCACCTTCCGCAGATTCACGTAGGGCGGAACCTGGAGCAGCACTGGAGCAAAGCTGAGGATGCTGCGGATACCGGCGCTGATGACGCGGTCGCAGACACCCTGCGCCACCGCTGCGGGAAGGGCCAGGACAACCATGTTGGTGCCGGTCCGCTGAAGGACCGTTTCAAGATTGGCGGCGTCGCTGACCCGCAGCCAGCCGACTTCGTTCCCGATGATCATGGGATCGGCATCGAGGATCGCCACCACGTCGAACCCACGCGACTCGAATCCGCCGTACCTGGCCAAGGCTTTGCCAAGGTTTCCGGCGCCCACAATGGCCACTTTCCAGTCGTGTGTCAGGCCGAGCGCCGCCGCGATGTGCCGGCTCAGGTACTGGACCTCGTATCCCACGCCACGCGTTCCATAGGAGCCGACGTAGGAGAGGTCTTTGCGCAACGTAGACGAACTGACTCCCGACGCCTCAGCCAAAGCCTCGGAGGAAACCCGTTCCACGCCTTCTCCCAGGAGGGAGTTCAGAGCGCGCAGGTAAAGCGTCATCCGGGCCACAGCCGCGGGCGGTATCTGCTTCGCGGCAGAGTCCTTGTCCCCGGGTACAGCTTCGGCGGACGGTTCCAGCGCAGTCACGTTCTTCTCCATTGCGTCGCTTGTTTTCCCACTCTATTGCCAACAAAGCTCTGCACGCATGTTCAGGCGGCGATGGCCTTCTTCAGGACCCGCGCCAATCGTGCCTCGTCGATTTTCCAGAAATCCCGCTGGATTCCGTCCACGAATACCACCGGGATCTCCTCCGCGTAGCGCTCACGCAGTACCGGGTCAGTGTCGATCGACCTTTCCGTCCACGTGAGGCCAAGGCTTGAGGTCACGCGTTCGACGGCGTCACGCGCCGCGGCGCATAGGTGGCAGTCAGCTTTGGTGAGGAGTACGACGTCGGGATTTGGCATGGTTCAACGGTATCGCTTCAGCGTCGGCACGGCGGTGGCGAACGGCAGGGGGCCGGACGATTGACTAGACTCGAGGCATGCCCGTCGAGAAGAACGCCGTTGTGGCCACCGAGCCGGCTGCAACGCAGCAACACGGCGAAGCCGCATTCTTCGACGTCGACAACACCCTCATGAAGGGTGCCAGCCTCTTCCACGTCGCCCGGAAGATGTATGAACGCAAGGCCTTCACACTCTCCCAAGCCGCGGGTTTTGCCTGGAAGCAGTTCAAGTTCGTGATGCGGGGCGAAAAAATGGAGGACGTCCATTCCGTCCGGGATTCCGCGCTGATCCTCGCGGCCGGTATCAAGGTGTCCGATATCAAGGAGCTGGGCGAAGAGGTCTACGACGAGATGATCGAGTCGCGGATCTGGCCCGGCACCAAGGCCCTGGCAGAACAGCACCTGCGTGTTGGCCGGAAGGTCTGGCTCGTGACCGCCACGCCCATCGAAGTTGCGACTGTCATTTCCACGCGGCTCGGCCTGACCGGGGCCCTGGGTACCGTCGGCGAAGTCGAAGATGGCGCGTACACGGGCCGGCTCGTGGGCGAGATCCTCCACGGACCGGCCAAAGCGGTGGCTGTGCAGCGCATAGCGGACGAAGAAGGCCTCGACTTGAAGCGCTGTTGGGCGTACAGCGATTCACATAACGACATCCCGCTGCTCACTTTGGTGGGCCACCCGGTGTGCATCAATCCCGACGCCGGGCTTCGCCGCCATGCGCGGGAGAACAACTGGCCCGTTTACGACTTCCGTTCCGGCCGCCGGGCAGCCACGCTCGGCCTCAAAGCCGCGACCGTCGGTGGCGCCGTCTACGGTTTGTGGCGGGGCTTCTCCAAGTTCCGCAGCCCGAGGGCCTAACCCAGCAACCCTCGCTCACATATAGCCGCCTCTCCAGCAACCCTCGCTCACATATGAGGTAAGAATCGCCATGTGGCCACACACCTGAGCGAGCGTCGTCGAAACGACCCACATACCTGAGCGAGCGTCGTCGAAACGACCCACATACCTGAGCGAGCGTCGTCGAAACGACCCACATACCTGAGCGAGCGTCTCCGGGGGATGGACGCAAAAATGCCCGCCGCCTTGAGAGGCAACGGGCATTCACGCTGTAGGAAGTATCTCTACTTCTTATTGCGACGCTGGTGGCGGGTCTTACGAAGCAGTTTGCGGTGCTTCTTCTTGGCCATACGCTTGCGGCGCTTCTTAATAACTGAACCCACGTAAGTTCCTTACCAAACTAGATTGAGATTCTGTCTGCTGGGTGAGGTCCTTGAACTGAGCAACAGACTTTACAACTGACAGATTCTTACAATGACGTAAAACGTTCCTTAACAGGGTACCGCTTATCGGGGGCACCCGATGACCGCCGGCCCCTTCGGGAACCAGGCAGGGCTCAAGCCGTCTCCGAGTGTCCGTCGACGACCGCGCCCTTGAGGTACTGGCTCACGGCTTCTTCGGGGACCCGGAATGATCGTCCAAAACGGACGGCCGGCAATTCTCCCGAGTGGACCAGACGGTACACGGTCATTTTGGAAACCCGGAGGACTTCGGCAACTTCAGCCACTGTCATGAAACGCGCGTTCGAGAAGTTAGTCTCTGCGGACATTTCTCCATATTCCTTTGCTCTCAGCGGTTAGCGGCGAACCCCAGCATTCATTACCTGGTGTGCCGATGCTGAGCCATCAAACAACCATGTGCTAGATACTCTAGAGGCTGCTGGTACCAAAGTGAAAGTCTTTCGGCCAACTGGAGACTAGGTTTCACTTAGTTGGAAGCAGCCACCCGACGCTTGCGGGCCGAGGCCGCCAAGTGGTCCAGGACGGACACGGTGACGTCCCATTCCATGCAGGCGTCCGTGACGCTCTGGCCGTATACCAGCTCTTGTTCGCCAGCAGACTGCCGCTCCACATCCAGGTTCTGCGCCCCTCCGACAAGGAAGCTCTCCAGCATGACGCCGGCGATCGGCGAAGCCACGTCGTCTTCCAACTGCGCACCGATTTCCAAGGCGACTTCGGCCTGCCGATGGTGGCTCTTGCCGCTGTTGGCGTGGCTCGCGTCAACGATCAGGCGCGGATTCAGCCCCTTCGCCGAGAGCTTCTCCGACGCAACAGCGACTTGCTCGGCGGCGTAGTTCGGACCCTTGCGGCCACCGCGCAGGATCACATGCGTGTCCGGGTTGCCCGCAGTCGCCACCAGGGCGGCGCGGCCATCGCCGTCGATCCCCAGGAATGCCTGGGGCGCTGCAGAAGCACCGCAGGCATCGATCGCTACCTGGAGGTCGCCGTCGGTCCCGTTCTTGAAGCCGATCGGCATGGACAGTCCGGAGGCGAGCTGACGGTGGATCTGGCTCTCGGTGGTCCGCGCACCGATGGCGCCCCACGCCACGAGATCGGCCATGTATTGCGGGCTGATGGGTTCCAGGAACTCGGTGGCCGTCGGCAAGCCGAGGGCCGTCACTTGCTGAAGGAATCCACGCGCCGCACGGAGTCCGGCCGCGATGTCGTGGCTGCCGTCCAGGTGGGGATCGTTGATGAGGCCCTTCCAGCCCACCGTGGTCCGCGGCTTCTCGAAGTACGCCCGCATGACGATCAAAAGGTCTTCCTTGTGCTTCTCCGCCTGGCTGACCAGCCGGCGTGCGTATTCCAGGCCGGCCTTCGGATCGTGGATGGAGCACGGGCCCACGATCACCAGGAGGCGATCGTCCACGCCGTCCATGATGGCGCGGACTCCGTCGCGTCCACGCTCGACGACGGCGGCGGACTTGGCGTCGAGCGGCAGTTCCGCGCTGATTTCCTGCGGCGTGGGGAGCGGCTCGAAGCGGCTGACTCGCAGGTTCGACGTCGACTGCGCGCGCGAATTCTGGGCGTCGACGTTACGTGTGG
This sequence comes from Arthrobacter sp. KNU-44, assembly GCF_051843155.1. NCBI lineage: Bacteria > Bacillati > Actinomycetota > Actinomycetes > Micrococcales > Micrococcaceae > Arthrobacter > Arthrobacter sp. KNU-44. The sequence continues at coordinate 2,901,138 of NZ_JBPXNG010000002.1, read as the reverse complement.
TGGGCTCTGCGGCGATGCTGGTCATGAAAGGGGTCCTGTTCCGGAAAGGAGCGGACCCTGCTCAGAGCCCGCCTGGAAATGGCGAAGGGCAGAGAATCATCTCTGCCCTGTTGGCTCTGAAGGAAAGTTGGATGCGTGTCAGTTAGACGCGGGCCCCTCCAGAGCCAACGAAAAATACGCATACCAACGCTTAGTCATAGCCAAACCATAACCTCAGGCTCCGGATGCCCGCAAATTGAAATGCAACGACATCAAGGGAAACCGTTTCCCCACGCAATATAAACTTCACCTCAGAACACATGTCGCCGCCGCGTTGGAACAGAGCGGCCCCGGATCCAGGAAGGAAACCATGCCAGGCAGAAGGAACACCCGGCGGGTGGGCATCGCAGATGTGGCATCCATGGCCGGTGTTTCGCATGCCACGGTTTCCCGCGTCATGAACGGAAACACCACCGTGGACGCCGACATTGCCGCTCGCGTGCGCGCAGCCGCCTCCGAGCTCAAATACAAGCCAAACCCGGTGGGCCGCAGCCTGGCCCTGGGAAAGACGGACACCATCGGAATCGTGGTGCCGGACTTGTCCAACCCCACGTTCCAGGCCATTCTTCGCGGGCTGAGCATCGCGGCCGCCCGCGACGGTTACCGGGTGTTGATCGCCGACTCGTCCGAGGTCTCCAGCGAAGAAGCAATCCTCGCCGGGGAAGCCCGGAGGCGATGCGACGGCGTCGTTCTTTGTGCGCCCCGCATGAGCGACGCCGATCTGGAAGAACTCGCCCCCTCGCTCTATCCGCTCGTCCTCATCAACCGGACCACCGAGTCGGTGCCGACCCCCAGCCTCGTGGTGGATTACGGCCAAGGCATCCAGGAACTTGCCGCCCATCTGGTTGAGCTCGGCCACCGCAAACTGGCCTACCTGACCGGACCGGACCGCAGTGCGTCCAACGTGCAGCGCCTCCGCGGGCTCGAGAAGTTCACCGCAGAATTTCCGAACGTCGAGTTGCAGTTCATTCCTGGAGGCAACACGTTCGACGCCGGATTTGAGTCAAGCGATGCCGTCGCCTCGTGCGGGGCCACCGGCATCCTCGTCTTCAACGACGTCGCCGCGATGGGCCTCCTGAGTGGACTAAGCCAGCGCGGAATCCGCGTGCCGGAAGACTTGTCGCTCACCGGCTTCGACGACATGCCCTTCGCTCGGTACACCATGCCTCCACTCACCACCGCCGCCGTGCCGATCTCCGATCTCGGAGACCTTGCGTGGCGCCGCATGCGGGAGCAGATCCAGACCAACGACGCCGCATCCCCCACGAACTACTTTCCGCCCCGGATTGAGCTCAGGGGCAGCACCGGACCCGTCAAGGCCTAGGCTCAGCGGGGGCTTGCCCCAGCCCGGCTTCCCGGTAGTACCCCTCGATGTGCGCGGCAACCAGCGTCGCTGCCCGGCCGCCGTCGCCGTCGTTCACTGCCGCCAAAATGGCGCGGTGCTCGGACCGCAGGCGACCGGCGGTGCTTTCCCAATCCGGCAGGTTCGCCGTGAGCGCCGCGGCGTACCCCTCAATCGCTTCGCGGAGCGAGCCCATGATGGTGCTCACCACGGCATTTCCCGCGGCTTCCGCCAGCGCCAGGTGGAAGGCGACGTCCAGCGCGAGGAAGTCGTCGACGGCGGGGCTTGCGTCCATTTCGTCCAGCAGCCTCGCTGCCTCCCCGAATTCGGGGGCGTCGGCCTTGGCACGGGACACGGCCCACGATTCGAGCAGGACCCGCGTTTCCACGATGTCGGCGACGGGCAAATGCTGCGTGGCCACATGGAGGCGGAGCGCGGCGCCGAGGGCCGTAGCCGGTTCCGCGATGACCACCGTCCCGGCGTCCTTGCCGGAGCCGACACCTGCCCGCACCAAGCCCATGGCTTCGAGGATCCGGATGGCTTCGCGGACCGAGGTCCTTGAGACTTCCAGCTGTTCGGCCAGCGCCCGCTCGGCGGGAAGCCGCCCACCAAGCACCAAATGCCCGTCGGACAATTGCTTTTCGATCCAACTCAGGACGAGCTCGTGCGTTCGCATGGATAAATAGTAGTTGATGTGGTTGGACCACATGGCATAGAGTGTGGTCTAACCACACGAACTCACTGGAGACAGCATCATGACGCATACCGTCCAGCCCGGCAACGCCCCTTCCCTTGAGGTGCCAGCGAACGTCCCCACCGCCGTCGGGCGCCCCGCAGCACTGAAGCGCCGGGTTCCCAAATACTCGGACCTTGCGCCCCTCATGAAGTTCAAGAAGCCCGAGTTCAGCAGCGCGGCGAAGCTGCGCCGCGCATCAACCATTTGGGAACTGCGGGACATGGCCAAGCGGCGCACTCCCCAGGCCCCGTTCGACTACACGGACGGTGCAGCGGAAGCGGAGATCACGCTTCGCCGGGCCCGCCAGGCTTTCCAGGACATCGAGTTCCGCCCGGGGATCCTGCGCGACGTCTCCAGTATCGACCTCAGGACCGGGATCCTGGGCAAGGAATCCCGGCTTCCGTTCGGCATCGCGCCTACGGGATTCACGCGCATGATGCAGTCGGAGGGTGAGTACGCGGGCTCGCAGGCGGCCGAGGCGGCCGGTATTCCGTACACCCTCTCCACGATGGGCACGGCTTCCATCGAGGACGTGGCTGCGGCGGCTCCGAACGGCCGCAACTGGTTCCAGCTGTACCTGTGGACGGATCGCGACCGCTCCCTGGAACTGATCGAGCGCGCTGCCAAGGCCGGAAACGATACCCTCATGGTCACGGTGGACACCGCCGTCGCGGGTGCCCGGCTGCGGGATGTCCGCAACGGCATGACCATTCCGCCGGCGCTCACCGTGAAGACCGTCCTGGATGCCTCGTACCGGCCCGCATGGTGGTTCAACTTCCTCACGCACGAGCCGCTGACTTTCGCCTCGCTCTCCCGCTACACGGGAACCGTGGCCGACCTGATCAACTCGATGTTCGATCCCACCCTGACCTTCGACGACCTAGACTGGCTGCGCGATACCTGGAAGGGAAAGCTGGTCGTCAAGGGCATCCAGACGGTGGAAGATGCCCGCAAGGTGGTGGACCACGGCGCGGACGGCGTCGTGATCTCCAACCACGGCGGGCGCCAACTTGACCGGGCACCGATTCCGCTGCACCTCGTTCCGGAGGTCTCCGCGGCGCTGAAGGCGGACAACAGCGACGCCGCCATCATCCTGGACACCGGCATCATGAGTGGCGCCGACATCGTGGCAGCCCTGGCCCTGGGTGCCGACTTCACATTGATCGGCCGCGCGTACCTCTACGGGCTCATGGCCGGCGGGCGCGCGGGTGTGGACCGCACCATCCAGATCCTGGAGAAGGATATGGCCCGCACCATGGCCCTGCTCGGAGTCACGAAGATTTCGGAACTCAAGCCGGACCACGTGCGCCTGCTGCAGCACTAGGTCGGGCTGCCCAACTAGCTCGCATTTGTTGTCGTTTTGGGACGTCAAAACGACAACAAATGCGAGTTAGTTGGGGTGGGGCGGGCAGGATGGGCAGGTGGGCGCGTAACCTGCGGCTCCCCCGTGCCTTGGGCCTAGATGAGGCCCTGCGCCAGCATCGCGTCGGCGACCTTCACGAAGCCGCCGATGTTGGCACCCAGGACGTAGTTGCCGGGCGCACCGTATTCCTCCGCGGTTTCGGCACAACGATCGTGGATGCCCACCATGATTTCCGTGAGGCGAGCTTCCGTGTGCTCGAAGGACCAGGAATCGCGGCTGGCGTTCTGCTGCATCTCCAACGCCGACGTCGCCACACCACCAGCGTTGGCTGCCTTGCCCGGGGCAAACAGAATGCCTGCGTCCTGGAAAACGGCAATGGCTTCACGGGTGGAGGGCATGTTGGCACCTTCGGCGACTGCCTGCAGGCCGTTGCTGACGAGCTTGGCCGCAGCGTCGGCGTCGAGCTCGTTTTGCGTCGCGCACGGCAGGGCAACGGTGCCGTTGACGTCCCAGACCGAGCCGCCAGCCACATAATTGGTGCCCCGGCGGCGCTCCGCGTATTCAGTGAGGCGGCCCCGTTCGACCTCCTTGATCTGGCGGAGCAACGCGACGTCGATGCCGGCCTCGTCAACCACATAACCCGCGGAATCGGAGCAGGCCACCACGGTGGCGCCGAGGGCTTGGGCTTTGGCGATAGCGTAGATGGCCACATTGCCCGATCCGGAGACCACTACACGTTGGCCATCGAAGGACCGGCCCCGGGTCTTGAGCATCTCTTGGGCAAAGATGACTGTGCCGAAACCAGTGGCTTCCGGACGGACGAGGGAGCCGCCCCACGACATTCCCTTACCCGTCAGCACGCCCGACTCATAACGGTTGGTGATGCGCTTGTATTGGCCGAACAGGTAGCCGATCTCGCGGCCTCCCACGCCGATGTCGCCGGCAGGAACGTCCGTGTATTCGCCGATGTGGCGATACAGCTCGGTCATGAAGGACTGGCAAAAGCGCATGATTTCGGCGTCGGACCGGCCACGGGGATCGAAGTCCGAGCCGCCCTTGCCGCCACCGATGGGCATGCCCGTCAGGGCATTCTTGAAGATCTGTTCGAAACCAAGGAACTTGACGATGCCCAGGTAGACCGAGGGGTGGAAGCGCAGTCCACCCTTGTAGGGACCCAAGGCTGAATTGAACTCGACGCGGAAACCGCGGTTGACGTGAACGCGTCCGGCGTCGTCGGTCCACGGCACGCGGAAGATGATTTGGCGCTCCGGTTCGCACAAGCGCTCAAGGACGGCGCCTTCGAGGAATTCCGGGTGCCTGTCATGTACCGGGCCGAGGCTTTCGAAGACCTCAGTGACGGCCTGGTGAAATTCCAGCTCGCCCGGGTTCCTCGCCAAGACGGTGTCCCGGACTGCTTCCAGCCTCGAATCCATGTGACTCCCTACAACTTCTGCGCCGAACGGCGGGGTCTGCGTACAATCCCGCCCATGCTCGCATCAGACGCGCGGCAGTCTCCATCCGAACCGATTACGACCAAGCAGCACTCAGGGCACAGGCCCGCGAAAAGCGCGGAGTTTCAAGGAAATCATCCGCCAGGGACAACTGGCAGCGTGACCGGGATCACCCCGGGTTGCCGCTACTTCTTCCGCCCGAACTTCGGCAGATTGGGTAGGTTCGGCAGGTTCGCCAAGAGGTCCGCAGCCTTGGTGGCCGCACGGCCAACCGTACGGCCGATCTGCTGCGGCCTGGTGTCGTCGATACCCGCGACGGGGGCAACAGCTCCGGTGGCGGGAACGGTTTCAGGCAACTGTTCGACGTCGGTGCCCGCCGGAGAAGCAAGCGGCTCGCCGTCTGGCTGGGTCCGCGCGGCACCCGACTGGCCCGCTGCACCATGCCCGACCGTACGGGGGCGCGGGCTGCGGGCCGGCGTGGCGGCCTCGGCCGCGGGCTTCGCGGGACCGACGTCGAACGTCTCCAGCCAGCTGGCAACCCCGGCGAGCGGCTTCGGGTTCAACGCGTAATAGCGTTTCTGTCCCTGCGCGCGCATGCTGACGAGATCCGCCTCGCGGAGTACCTTCAGATGCTTTGAAATGGTGGGCTGGCTCGCTGCGAGCTCCTCCACCAGTTCCCCCACAGCCTTATCCCCAGAGCGGAGGGAAACCAGAATGTCACGCCGGGTTGCCTCAGCAATGACGGCAAATACGTCGTCAGTCACCATGCCTCCCACCCTAGCGACATATACGCCAAAAGGCATCAACTATTTCGCCTCTGCGCGTGCCGTTCCCCCGGCTTTGCGCCTACCAGCGGAACAACCATCAGTCGAACCAGGGATCCAGCCCGTAGAGCGGGAAGATCTCCTTGCGGGTGGCGATGATGGTACGGTCCACGGCGTCGGCGGGGTCATACCCGACCTCCCATGACCGCCACCACGTGTCCACGCCGTCGCCCATGAGTTCCGGAACCGTTTCCCCGTACTTTTCCCTGACATAGCTCCGGAAAGCCTCCGGGACCGGAGCTGTCAGCTGGACGGGATGTTGGGCCACGATGCCTATCAAGTGGCTCCACGTGCGTGGTACCACCCCCGTGATGTCGTAACCGCCTCCCCCGGTGGCGATCCAACGGTTTTCGCAGAACCTGGCGGCGAGGCCGGCGACGGCGGTGGCCGCCTCGCGTTGGCCGTCCACGCTGAGGTTGAGGTGCGTGAGGGGATCGAGTTTGTGGGAGTCGCAGCCATGCTGGCTCACGATGACTTCCGGATCGAAGGCCTGCACGAGTTGAGGCACCACGGCGTGGAACGCGCGCAGCCACCCGGCGTCGCCCGTCCACGCAGGCAATGCCACGTTGACGGCCGTGCCCAGGGCGTCCTGTCCGCCGATCTCGTTGGCGAATCCCGTTCCAGGGAACAACGAGAGGCCGCTTTCGTGCAGGGAAATCGTCAGGACCCTGGGGTCGTTCCAGAAGATGCTTTGGGTGCCGTCGCCGTGGTGGGCATCGACGTCGATGTACGCGACCCGCCGGACACCGCCGTCGAGCAGCCTCTGCACGGCGAGAGCGGCGTCGTTGTAGATGCAGAAGCCGCTGGCGCGCTCGCGGGAGGCGTGATGCATGCCGCCGCCGAAGTTGACGGCACGGACCGCGGTCCCGGAGAGGATCGCTTCGGCCGCGAGCAACGACCCTCCGGCAAGCCGGGCGCTGGCTTCGTGCATCCCGGCAAAAGCGGGATCATCTTCGGTGCCGAGTCCGCGTTCCGGGTCCGGCGTCGTCGGGTCTTCGCTTGCACGCCGCACCGCGGCGACATATTCGGCACTGTGCACGGCCAGGAGTTCGACGTCGGACGCGACCTCGGGCGCCTGGACGGACACATGCTCCAGGTCGAAGAGTCCGAGCGCCGCTGCGAGCCTGGCAGTCAGCTCCAGCCGGGCGGGGGCCATCGGATGCGAGGGACCGAAGTTGTATGCGGTCATGGCGGGATCCCACGCCACCGTCGTTGGCAGCGGGGACGGACGGAGGCCTGCCCAGGAAGTCATCAATGACAGGCTACCCGAGCGGTGGGAGCGCACCTGCCCCGTTACGGCGGGCGATTAGTGGTTTACTACTCAGGAAAGCAGAATCAATCGACCAGAAGCGAACAGTACTGCCATGACTCAGAGCCAGTCGAGGTCCCGAGACCCGGCCAGCTGGCAAACCGTCCAGCCGGAGCGGGGAGGCCTGTGGATTTTCACGGGTATCCGCGACTTCATCGACAACATCGCCAACTCCTCACCGGCGCGATTGGCGCTCACGGCGTACGTCTTCGCGATTCTCTTGTTCACCGGGCTGCTTTCCCTGCCGGCGGCATCGGCCGACGGTTCGGTCACGCCGATCCACCAAGCCTTGTTCACTGCTGTTTCCAGCGTGTGCGTGACTGGCCTGACGGTTGTGTCGACGGCGACGCACTGGACCTTCTTCGGCCAGCTCGTGATTCTCGTAGGCATCTTCGTGGGTGGATTGGGAACCCTGACGCTCGCATCCCTCCTGGCCCTCATGGTCAGCAAACGGCTGGGCGTGAGGGGCAAGCTCATTGCCCAGGAGGCCATGAACAACGCCGGACGCCTCGGCGAAGTGGGTACGTTGTTGCGGATCGTCATCTCGACCTCCGTGACCATCGAGGCCGTACTGGCCGTCGCGATGATTCCCCGGTTCCTGACACTCGGAGAGGACTTCTGGCAGGCCGTCTGGCACGGGGTCTTCTATTCGATCTCTTCCTTCAACAATGCCGGTTTCACACCCCATTCCGACGGAATCGTGCCGTATGAGGCGGATCTGTGGATTCTTGTGCCGCTCATGCTTGGCGTGTTCCTTGGCAGCCTCGGCTTCCCGGTCATGTTGGTGCTCCGACGGCACGGCCTCAATTGGAAGAAGTGGAGCCTCCACACCAAGCTCACCATCCAGGTTTCCCTGATTCTCCTCGTTGCCGGCGCAGTCCTCTGGGCCTTGATGGAATGGGACAACACCAACACCATCGCCAACATGAGCTTTGGGGACAAGATCACGCATTCCATTTTCGCCTCGGTGATGACGCGCTCCGGCGGCTTCAACCTGGTTGACCAGAGTCATATGGATTCCACCACAAGGCTCCTGTCGGACGCGCTCATGTTCGCCGGCGGTGGTTCGGCGTCGACGGCGGGCGGCATCAAGGTGACCACCATCGCGGTCATGTTCCTCGCCATCGTCGCTGAGGCCCGGGGCGACGACGACGTCAAGGTCTACGGCCGCACGATCCCCGAAGGCACCATGCGGGTAGCCATCTCGGTGATCGTCGCCGGTGCCACCTTGGTGTGCGCATCAGCGTTCCTGCTGTTGGCCATCAGCGGCGCCAGCCTGGACCGGGTGCTCTTCGAAACCATTTCAGCTTTTGCAACCGTGGGGCTCAGCACGAACCTCAGCGCGGAACTGCCGCCGTCGGGGGTCTACGTCCTCGCCGCCCTCATGTTCGCCGGCCGCATCGGCACCATAACCCTTGCCTCCGCCCTGGCCCTCCGCCAGCGCAGGCAGCTATTCCATTATCCGGAAGAGAGGCCGATCATTGGCTAATTCAACAGGCGCCCCCAACCGGCCGGCGCACAACGCGCCCGTGCTGGTGATCGGCTTGGGCCGATTCGGTGCAGCCACCGCCGAGCAGCTCGTCAAACAGGGACGCGAAGTCCTGGCGATCGAGCGGGACCGCACGCTCGTCCAGAACTGGGCTTCCGTGCTGACCCACGTCGTCGAGGCGGACGCCACCAACATCGATGCCCTCCGCCAGCTCGGCGCGCAGGAATTCAGCTCTGCCGTGGTGGGCGTCGGAACGTCGATCGAGTCCTCCGTGCTCATCACGGTGAACCTCGTGGATCTGGGCATCGAACACCTCTGGGTGAAAGCCATCACGGCCTCGCACGGCAAGATCCTCACCCGCATCGGCGCCAACCACGTCATCTACCCCGAGGCCGACGCCGGCGTCCGTGCGGCACACCTGGTCTCCGGGCGCATGCTGGACTTCATCGAGTTCGACGACGATTTCGCCATCGTGAAAATGTACCCGCCCAAGGAAACCGTGGGCTTCACGCTGGATGAGTCCAAGGTCCGTTCCAAGTACGGCGTGACCATTGTCGGCGTGAAGTCCCCGGGCGAAGACTTCACCTACGCCCGGCCGGACACGAAGGTTTCCGGCCGCGACATGCTGATTGTGTCCGGTCACGTGGACCTGCTGGAACGGTTCGCCGCGCGGCCGTAGCCGCGGTGCGGCCGCCTGGAACTAGGCGAGCTGCTGTGTGATCTCCGCAGCCCGGGCCGCTGCTGCGCGGGCTCCGTCGGCGATGATCGCGGGTATGCCGCCGTCGTTGAATGCCGCGATGGCGCGTTCCGTGGTGCCGTTGGGGCTGGTCACGGCGATGCGTAGTGCGGTGGGGTCCGCTCCGGGCTCGGCGAGCATGAAACCGGCACCTGCCACGGTCTCGCGGGAAATCATGAGGGAGAGCTCGGGATCCAGGCCAAGTTCGACGCCGGCGGCCGCCATGGCCTCGGCAAGGTAGAACACGTACGCAGGGCCCGAGCCGCTGATGGCGGACAATGCATCCACCTGTTCCTCCGGTATCTCCACCACGGTGCCTGCGGCGGCGAGGATGTCCTTGGCCAGCTGGAGCTGCTCGGGAGTGCAGTTGGTCCCGGGTGAAACAGAGACTACGCCTCGTCCGAGCCTGGCGGGAGTGTTGGGCATGGTGCGGATGACCGGCTGACCTGCGGGAAGGGCTGCTTCCAGCTGGGCGATGGACACGGCTGCGGCAACGCTGATCACAATGGTGTTCTTAGCCAGCGAGGGCGAGATTTCACGTGCGAGATCGCCAATGCCGACAGGCTTGACACCAAGTATGACAACCGAAGCGCCCTTCGTAGCCAGCTTGTTGTTGTCTGGCTCCTCGGCTCCGGCGATGGTCATGACATGGTGGCGCTCAGCCAGTTCGGCGGCGCGTTCCGCGCGACGTACGGTGGCGACGACGTCCGACGGATCCGTTCCGGCGGCAAGCAGGCCACCCAGGATGGCCTCGTTCATGGACCCACAGCCAAGGAATGCGATTCGGTTGTTCATGGCTCCATGATGCCAGTTCAGCCCCGCCGCCGCAGAACAGTGCAAGGCTTTCCAGTGCCGCACTCGATTCCCAGCTAGTTCCCAAGATTATTGCAGGCTGCACCCAATATCGCTCCGTAACTTAGTAATTACCTCATTGAGGGTGCGAGTGATGAGGCGGGCATGGGGATGTCCGCCACAAGCACCGGTGGTCGAACGGGTTTCCCCCCATTTTCCCGTATCGACCGCCGGTGCTTTCTCGTTTAAGGAATCTAGATCTCGAAGGCTCCCACGAGCGGCGCCCCCAGGTGCTGGCGCGCAAAGCGCAGCGTTTCGGCGAGCCATTCCTCGCGTTCACCGGCGGCTTTGGCCTTGCGCGTTGAAATCTCGGCAACCACGGTGCCCTCGAATCCGTTGGATGCGAGATACTGCAGCGCCTCGGCGCACTGTTGGGTCCCGTAGCCGGGGATCAAGTGTTCGTCCTTGCCCGAGCCCGAACCGTCCGTGAGGTGGACGTGGCGCAGCTTGCTCCCGAGCGCCCGGATCGCCTCAAGGCTGTTGGCACCCGCCGTGGCCGCGTGCGAGAAGTCCCAGGTGACGTCGTCGTAATCCTGGCCCATCGGATCCCAGTGCGGAAGGTAAGCGAGCGCCTCCCTGCCGCGCACACGCCACGGGTACATGTTCTCTACCGCGATGTGCACCTGGTACATCGCCGCGATCTCGCGCACACCGGCAGCGAAGTTCTCCGCGTAGTTTGACTGCCAGCGGAACGGCGGATGGACCACTACGGTGTTGCAGCCGACTTCGCGCGCCATCTGGCAGGACATCTCGATCTTGTTCCACGCCGGACCCCAAACCTGCTGGGTCAGGAGCAGGGTGGGGGCGTGGATGGAGACGATCTGTTGGTCGTATCGATGGCTTAGCTGGATGAGGGCATCCGGGTTCTGGCTGGTGGCGTTGTTGGTCACCATCACCTCGACACCGTCGTACCCCAGGTCCTGGGCCACGGCAAAGGCGTCATGGACGCTGAGCGGATAGACGGAAGCGCTGGATAGCGCCACCGGGATCCTCGGCGTGTCTTCTTCGGAATGCTCGACGTCGGTGCTCATGTTAGTTGGCCTGCCTCCCGGCGATGGGGATTGGTAAAGATACTGCCGCGGGCGCGGCCGTTCCGGTGTTGGCGCCCAGGCGTGGTACCGGGACCGCGCCTCCGAGCCCGACATGCGGGGCCGGGGCCAGCGGGCCGTCGAAGATCAGCTGGTCGAGCCGACGCAGGATCAATCCCTCGCGCAGGGCCCAGGGGCAGATCTCCATGCTGGGAAACTCGAACATTTCCAATGCGGCCTCAGCGACGAGCGCACCCGCAAGGATCTGCGCCGCCCGCGCATCTGAGACGCCCGGGAGGTACAGCCGGTCCTCGACGGTCATGGCCGAGATCCGCTGCGCCCAGAGTCCCAGGTCCGTGGCGTGGAGTTCGCGTTTGACGTACGGACCGGCGCCGCTCGGTGCCGCACCCGCGATGCGGGCAAGCGATCGGAAGGTCTTGGACGTTCCGGCCACCAGGTTGGCCCGGCCCAATTGCTTGAACTCACGCACGACCGGCTTGAGGGTTTGGCGGATGTACTTTCGCAGCTCTTTGACGCTCTTGGCCGTGGGCGGGTCATTGTGGAGCCAGTCCCTAGTCAAACGGCTGGCGCCAAGCGGCACTGACACCGCGAGCTCGGGCAGTTCGTCCTGGCCAAACGCCATTTCGAAAGAGCCGCCGCCGATATCCAGGTCCAGGATCGGACCGGCGCCCCAGCCGTACCAGCGCCGGACCGCGAAGAACGTCATGGATGCTTCTTCGCTGCCGGTCAGTTCCTGCAGGGTCACGGTGGTCTCGTGCTTCACCCGGGCAAGGACCTCGACGCCGTTGGTGGCTTCGCGGATGGCCGAAGTACAAAAAGCCAGGAGGTCCTCGGCCTTGTGGCGGGCTGCGAACTCCCATGCTTCGAGGACGAATTCGATCAACTCGTGTTGTCCGGCGTCGTTGATGTTACCGTCGGCGTCCAGGAACTGAACCAGCGAAAGTGGTCGCTTATGGGAGGCAAACGCGACCGGGCGTGCGCCTGGATGCGCGTCCACCAAAAGCAAATGGACGGTGTTGGAACCGATGTCTAGGACGCCAAGACGCATTCTGCCATTATTCCCCGATTCGAAGCGTGTGAAGCAAGTTCGACTGCCGATTCGTGCCCGCGGTTAGTCAATTAGTCCCGGGGCTCGTCGGTGCGTGCTTCTACGGTCGCATCTGCGGACGGGCCGTCGGCTTCGGCGGCTTCTTTGGCTTCGGCCTCGTCGGCTTCGTCGGCGCGGGTGAAGTCTCGGCGGACGTTGGCGATGCCTTCCGGGCCCATCTCGAAGCCGTGCTCGCTGCCGGGGTTGATCACGAGGCCAAGCTCGTCGCCGATGCTGTCAAGAATCGCAGAACCGTGGGTGCCCAGGACGTTTGGCGCGGCCTCGAGGAAGTGGGATTCCACCCGGCTCGGGTGGCTGAACACGGCGAGGACAGGCTGGCCCTCTGAGTTGGCGAGGACAAGCGGCTCCACGGCGGCCTCAGGCTTATCCAAGGAGTCGGTGCTCAGGATGTAGACCTCGTTGTTCAGGAAGGCCAGGATGACGTCCACCGGGTTCGCGTCAGGTTGCCCGGACTTTGCGAGCTTGGATTCAAGGTCGTTCAAGGGCAGGGATTCCGGTGCTGCAGGCTGATCTGTCATGGTTCCACTCGATCACGGTTCCCCTGCCCGAAGCAATTCCATAACCATCACGCATGGGCCCACAGCGTCAGGGTTCCCTGGCCGTGGGGCCCCACCGGCGAGGGTCCCTGCCTGAGCTTGCGAAGGCTGGGAGCCGGTGGGGACTTGCGAGGCTAGGGAGACGGTGGGGAGGATAGCTCCCGTTCGGAGCTGCTCCGCAGCTACTTCTTGGCAGCAGCCCTCTTCGCAGGCGCCTTGCGGGCCGTCGTGGTGGTCCGCTTGACCGGGCCCTTGGCGCGCTTCTCGGCAAGCAGCTCGATGGCCTGCTCCCTGGTCAGCTCCTCCAAGGACGTGGCGCGCGGAACCGTGATGTTGGTGACGCCGTCGGTGATGTACGGGCCGAAACGGCCTTCCTTCACCACGATGTTCTTCTCCGAAACAGGGTCCGGACCGAACTCGGCCAGGGGCGGTACGGCTGCACGCGCACCACGCTGCTTCGGCTGGGAGTAGATCTCCAGTGCCTGGTCCAGGGTGATCGTGAAGATCTCTTCCTCGGATCCGATGGAACGCGAGTCCGTGCCCTTCTTCAGGTATGGCCCAAAGCGGCCGTTCTGCACCGTGATGGGGTTGCCTTCGGCGTCCGCGCCGAGGACGCGGGGCAGGCTCATGAGCTGAATGGCTTCATCGAGCGTCACCGAGTCAACGGACATCGACTTGAAGAGCGAACCCGTACGGGGCTTGGCCTTGACGGGCTTCTTCGCCGGCTTGGGTTTGCCGTTTTTGTAGTACTCCACCGGCTGGTTTGCCAGCTGCTCTTCCGTCATCTCGGGGATGATCTCGGTGACATAAGCGCCGTAGCGGCCATTCTTCGCAACCACGGTGTGCCCGGTGTGCGGGTCTGCACCCAGGACACGTTCCTCCGGGGCAGCCGTTTCCATGAGCTCCACGGCCTTGGCCGCAGTGAGCTCGTCCGGTGCGAGGTCCTCGGGGACGTTGGCACGCGCCGACTCCACGACCTCGCCGGTCTTGGGATCGATAGTGGGGATCGAGCTTTCCAGGTACGGGCCGAACTTGCCGACGCGCAGCGTAATGCCTTCGGCGATCGGCACCGAGTTGATCTCGCGGGCATCAATTTCACCGAGGTTGTTGACGATGCTCAGGAGACCGGGATCGGCGTCTTCACCGTAGTAGAAGTGCTTGAGCCAAGCAGCACCGACGGCCTGGCCGTTGGCGATCTTGTCCAGGTCGCCTTCCATGTCCGCCGTGAATTCGTAGTCCACGTAGTCGGTGAAATGCTGCTCCAGCAGGCGGATCACGGAGAAGGCGATCCAGCTGGGAACCAGCGCAGACCCTTGCTTCCGGACGTAGCCGCGGTCCTGGATGGTGGAGATCGTGGACGCGTAGGTGGACGGACGACCGATGCCGCGCTTTTCCAGTTCTGCCGTAAGCGACGCTTCCGTGTACCGCGGCGGCGGCGAGGTCTCGTGGCCAACGGCAACGATGTCCGAAGCGGTGAGGGAATCGTCCTTGGCCACGTTGGGCAGGCGCCGTGCTTCGTCGGAATCGTCGTCGCCGCGGCTCTCGTCCTTGCCTTCTTCGTAGGCCGCGAGGAAGCCCGGGAAGGTGATGACCGTTCCGGAGGCCGAGAATTCGGCGTCGCGACCATCGCCAGCCACTGCGCCGAGGCGGATGGTGGCGGTGGAGCCCTTGGCGTCGCCCATCTGGGAGGCAATGGTGCGCTTCCAGATGAGTTCGTAGAGGCGGAAGGCGTCGCCGGTCAGATGGTTGGCCACCTGGGCCGGGGTGCGGAAAGAGTCACCCGCGGGGCGGATGGCTTCGTGGGCTTCCTGCGCGTTGGCGGCCTTGTTGGCGTAGACGCGGGGAGACTGGGGCACGTACTCGGGACCATACAATTCGGCGGCCTGGCGGCGTGCGGCCGTAAGGGCTTCGTCGCTCAATGCGGACGAGTCCGTACGCATATAAGTGATGTAGCCGTTTTCATACAGGCGCTGGGCGATCTGCATGGTGCTCTTGGAGGTGAAGCGCAGCTTGCGGCCGGCCTCCTGCTGAAGGGTCGACGTCGTGAACGGCGCCGCGGGACGGCGGGTGTACGGCTTGGTGTCGACCGAACGGACGCGGAAGTCCGCATTCTCGAGTCCGGCGACCAACGACGTCGCGAGTTCCTCGTTGAGGTGCACCGCGTTCGCGGAGGTGAGGACACCGTCGTCGTTGAAGTCACGGCCGCTGGCTACCTTCGCGCCGTCGACGGCAGCAAGCTTCGCTTTGAACGTCGCGGATCCGGTACCGAACTGGCCTGTCAGGTCCCAGTAGGATGCGGACTTGAAGGCCATGCGTTCGCGTTCGCGGTCGACCACCATGCGGGTTACCACGGACTGCACACGGCCGGCCGACAGGCCACGGGCAACCTTGCGCCACAACACCGGGGAGATTTCGTAACCGTATAGGCGGTCCAGGATACGGCGCGTTTCCTGGGCGTCCACGAGGGCGCTGTCGACGTCGCGCAGGTTGTCCATGGCGCGGTGGATGGCTTCTTTGGTGATTTCACCGAAGGTCATGCGGTAGACGGGAACCTTGGGTTTCAGGACCTCCAGGAGGTGCCACGCGATGGCCTCGCCCTCGCGGTCCCCATCGGTTGCGAGATAGAGCGCGTCAGCGTCTTTCAGCTGGGCCTTAAGTTCGGCGACTTTTTTCTTCTTGTCCGGAGACACGACGTAATACGGTTTGAAGTCGTTTTCGATGTCGACGGCGAACTTGCCAACCGAGGTCTTCTTCAGTTCTGCAGGGAGGTCCGAGGGCTGTGGGAGGTCGCGGATGTGACCGATCGAGGCCTCGACAATGAAGCCTTCGCCCAGGTACTTGGCGATGGTCTTGCTCTTGGCCGGAGACTCCACGATCACGAGTTTCTTGCCGGTTTTTGCCTTGCTGGGCACGGTTCTCCTACAGAAAAATGAATTGCTTGGGCTCGTGCCCATATTGGCCTAGTTCACCATATTTTGCAGAATCGTGCGTTTCCATGTGCACAAGTGCTGTGGAGGAACAGTGCTCTGGACCCACGCCGGCGAGGGCCCCGACCTGAGCTTGCGAAGGTTGGGAGCCGGTGGGGACTAGCTTGAAGACGGCGTCCGGTCGTCCGGAATCATCGACCACATCGTAGCGATTCGCACCGCTCCTTCGGGAATCCGCGTAGGATCTTCGAGTTCATATGACCTGATGAGGTTCTGGAATTTGGCCTTGAGATCCGTTCGCTGATCCGGAGTCAAGTACAGCAGGTCGCTGGACAGCACCATGGCGGCTGCCTCGTTCGCGGCCTCTCCGCGCTGGCGCCGCTCACCCCGGGCCCGGGTAAACGCGGTGGCCCGACGCCGGAAGGCGTCCAGTTCGAGTTCGACGACGGCGATCTCCGGGCTCGGAGCGTTGCCGCCGGATTTGATAGTGAAGTCCGAACCCGCGGCCTTCCAACGGCGTTCGCGCGCATCGCCCTCGTTGTCTGCAGCCGTCACAATCCCCCATTTCTGGAGGGCCCGCAGGTGGTAGCTCATGGCGCTCGGCGTGAGCCCTGTCTGCGCGGCGAGCTCCGTGGCCGTGCGGCTCAGCTGCGTGGAATACAGCTCCGAGATCACCTCAAGCCGGGCGGCATGCGCAAGCGCACGGATCGCTTTGGGGTCGGTGATCTCCACCGTCTTCTCGGGCCGTTTCCGGCGCTTCGGGGATGCCAGCCCGGTGGGTACCCCGTTGTCTTCATTCACCGGAACAGTTTATCCGCCGGTGCGTCCGCAATTGTCCTATGCCGCGGGAAGCAGGAAGCCGTCGCGGACAAGGTTCTCCACGTCGGAGAGCAGCCCGGCGCGGAATGCGTCGTCGTCGAAGTCGTCCCCTCCACCGAGCAGTGCGGCCAAGGCACCGATCAGCTGGCGGACGGACAAATCGCCGTCACATGCCGACACAAAGCCGGCGAGCTCGGTGCTCAGTAGATTCGTCCGGCGCAGTCCCGCGCCTTGGCGCAACAGGATGACGCCTGGGTGTTCGGCGCCGGGCCGCTGGTGGCGTTCCTCGGTCACGTCTTCGGCCACCACCAGGTGGGCGTCGGAGAGCTCGTGGGTGACCAGCCAGTCAGCGCGTTCGACGGCGGCGGCAAGGTGTGGGCCGATCGGTTGCTCGATGGGGTAGGTGATTTCTTCGAAACGGGTCGGCGCAGCTCCTGGACGCTCGTCCAGCGGTCGCCGGAGCCAGATCATTCCGAAGCCAATTGCCTCCACGTTGCGGGACGCGAAGTCCTCCAGGTAGGCCGCGTAAGCATCACGGTAGAGCTTACGGTCGCGGCCTTCGGAGGCGTCCTGCAACCAGGTCTCCGCGTACAGCTCGGGACTCACCTGTTCCCGCTGGATGAACCAGGCCTCCGTGCCGGACCCCGCCAGCCACGACGCAGGCCGTTCACTCCAGCCGCTGCCCGCAGGGATCTCCCAGTTGCCGAGCATCTGCGCCGTGCCGCCGGGCGCGAGGACATCGGGAAGGGTGCGGACGAGGTTGGCGACGATGTCGTCGCCGGGCAGGCCGCCGTCGCGGTAGGTGAACTGACCCGAAGAGTGCTCGCCGGCACTTCGCGGGGTTATGACGAAAGGCGGATTGGACACCACCAGATCGAACGTCTCACCCCCGACGGGTTCCAGGAGCGAGCCCAGCCGCAAGCTCACCCGGGCCTCGAGATCGGCCGGGTCAAGGTGCAAGGCCTCCGCGTTGAGCATCAGGTTAAACCGGGTGAACGCGAGGGCCCTCTCGGAGATGTCGGTGGCCGTGACGTGCTCGCTGTGGTGCAGGAGGTGGAAAGTCTGGATCCCGCAGCCCGTCCCGAGGTCGAGGGCGCGTTTCGAGTGCCGGCGGATGGTGGTCTGGACGAGCGTCGTGGAGGCCTGCCCGATGCCCAGCACATGGTCATGCCGGAGCACGCCGGGCTGCTGGTGGGCGGCGAGATCGCTGGAAACCCACAGCTCGGCACCGCCGCTCCCGCTGTTGTCTGCTATGGAGTCACATTCCCAGCCGTACGGCCGCAAATCCACTTTCGCGGCGACAGCACCGCCGTCGTTCTTCCCCACCAAGCCAAGCTCCATCAGGCCCGAGGTGCGGACGCGCGGCAGGGCGGCGTCGAGCTCGCCTTCGGTTTGCGGGACAGCGAGAAGCCACAAGCGGACGACGACGGCGAGCGCGGCTTTCGAGCGGTCCGTCACCGGGTCTCCGGTCAAGGCTGCCGGTTCGGTGACGATGAGTGCAGGGATGAGCTGATCCCGGGCGAGGGCAGCGTGAGCGGACCCTCCCAGAAGTCCTGCCACACCGTCCACGGTGTAGCCAACGTTCCGCAGGTCGTCGGCGAGCGCTGTGAGCAGCTCGGGAAGATCGCTGCGCGGAGCGTCGAGGGTGGTGGGGGCGGTCCCAAAGATGGCGGGCGTTGCGGGATCAGTCACCGTTCAAGTCTATTGGGGCGGCTGGGCGCCTCTCGCCGGATTCCTGCGTCGGCGGGGAGGCGTTCGAGCAGGTAGCGTTGAATCATGGCATTTCACCCCTCCACTTGGCGTCGCGCCGCACTTTTGGTCATTGGCGCAGCCGCCCTGGCGATGACGGCGTGCTCCTCCGGGGGATCTGTCGCCAACGCCGATGTCCCCGCCTGGAAGGCGACCACCATGCCCTCGGCGGCCGGGGTTGTCCTGGAGGACTCCGGGAAGATCCCGAACCGCGACCCCTTGGTCAAGAGCTTCGCAAACGTCGCCGCGGGTAGCTACACCTTGACCGTGGCCTGCGATGGCGGCGGCAAGGCATTCTTCGACGTTTCATCGGGCAGTACGCAGATCACAGAGGCCGGGGCAGCATGCAATGGCAGCCGCGAAACGTCCCGTATCAAGATTCCCTCGACCGGTCCGCTGAGCATCAGCGCAAGCAGCGTCGATGCTCCCGTGATCTACGCGTACCAACTGGTACCGGCTTCGTAACCCGCCCCCTCGTTCGGGCCTACAGCCCGGCGTAGAGTCGGATTATGGGGTGGGCACGCGCCCTGAAGGTAGCGACGACGCGGCCGGCGATTCCCGCCGTCGTGCTTTGCAGTGTGCTCACGTGCGGCACGATGGCATCGTGCGAATACAGCTACGAGGACGGTCGTGCGGCGGCAAGCAGTCCGCCGTCGGCGGCCATCACGGATCCGGTACTGACCCGCGACCCTGGGCTGGGACAAACCGTCACGGGCGACGCGCTGAGGGCTTGGGCGCAGGACGTGCTTCCGGACGTGAACGGGCTGTCCTTCTATAGCAGCTTCGGCGTGTTGTCGGCCGGCGAATCCCGCGACGAAGAGACCACCCAGCTTCCGGGGGGAACGTACGCAGTGACGCTGGCGTGCCGAGGTGCCCGCAGCGCCGAATTCACCGTGCGGAACGGAAGCGAAGTCCTCACCGATGTGATGCTGCGGTGCGGCACCACGCGGGTCAAGGTCCTGAAGCTGGAGACGGACGCCATCCTGGCTATCACGATGACCGCCAATGCACCGGCGAATTTCGCGTACCGGGTGAGCCGGATCTGATGACCGGAGCTAGGCAGCGCAGCCTTCGGGGCAACGCAACGTTTCCGGGCTCGAGGCACATTCGGCGCAGTACAGTGTGAGGTTGCGGCAGCTCAGATTGGAGCAATTTTCAAATTTATTGGTGGGCGCCTGGCAGCGAACACATTGGCCGATGGTCTTGGCGTCCTCACTGAATTCCATGTGCATGCGCTTGTCGAAAACGTACAAGGAGCCTTCCCACAGGCCCTGGTCCTTATAGGTTTCGCCGTAGCGGACAATCCCGCCGTCGAGTTGGTAAACCTCCTTGAAACCGCGGTTCACCATGAGGCTGGAAAGGACTTCGCAACGGATTCCGCCTGTGCAGTAGGTGACGACAGGCTGGTCCTTGAGATCGTCGTATTTTCCCGAGTCGAGTTCCTTGATGAAGTCGTGGGTCGTGGCGACGTCGGGAACAATCGCGTCCTTGAACTTGCCTATCTGGGCTTCGAAGGCGTTGCGTCCGTCGAAGAACTTCACGTCCTTCCCGGCCGCCCTCTTTTCCTCAAGGAGCGCGTGGAGCTCTTCGGGCTGAAGGTGGGTGCCGCCGCCGACAACGCCGTTCTCATCCACCTTCAGTTCGCCGGGGGCGCCGAAGGACACGATCTCATCGCGAACCTTGACGCTGAGCCTCGGAAAGTCGTCGGCTCCGCCTTCGGACCATTTGAAGTCGATACCGTGGAAGCCCTTGTATTCCTTAGTGGTCTTCACGTACTGCTTGACGTTGTTCAGCTCCCCGCCAACTGTGGCGTTGATGCCGTCACGCGAAATGAGGATGCGCCCGGTCAGGCCGAGCTTCTCGCACAGGGCACGCTGCCAGAGCCGAACGGCGTCCGGGTCCGCGATCGGAGTAAAGCCATAGAAGAGCACAATTCTGTTTAAAGCCACGTATTTAAGGGTACTTGGTGGCCCCAAACCAAGCTGTCGGGCCGTCGTTGGGCCGCTCTAAGTGTTAATGGAGCTGTTACTGACCGCCCCTGTTGATTCCCAGACCGCTGGCATAGTCTCTCTACATGAGTCACGACGCCTTGGTTGAAGACATCGCCGAGCTGCTCGAAGTCTGGGTGGCTGGCTGGTCCGGGTCCCGGAGCTACGAAACGCGAAAGGAAGGCCGCTTCCCGGCAGCCCTGCGTGCGGACAAAACCGGCGACTGGGAATTCTTCGCACATGACCCGTCGGATGCCGAGTTCGCCGAGCTGGCTGCCAAGACCGCCCAGGCGGACACTCGTATCCTGACGATCCTCACGAACGACGTCGCGCGCTACACACAATTGGCTCGCGAGAACGGGCTCAACGTCACCTCCGATTCCCAGACCATGATGATCGTGGACATGGGGACACAGGATGCGGAAGATCCGTGGCTCTCGGATGATGACCTCAAGCTCACGACCTCCGAAAGCAAGGGCGTCCATTACGCCGTGGTCCATGCCGGCGAAGAGGTGGCAGCCAGCGGCCAGGTATACGTGGTCAAGCAGACGGCAGTGTTCGACAAAATCGTCACCGAGCCCAACTACCAGCGCCGGGGCCTGGGCAGTTTCATCATGAAAGCCCTCGCCGCGCAGGCATTTCAGTACGACGTTGAAAGCGGTCTCCTCCTGGCTTCCTTGGACGGACAGCACCTCTATTCGCACCTTGGCTGGAAGCACGTGTGCCAGGTGCTCATGATGTCCACCAAGCGGGTCGACGAGACTGACCTGTCGGTGGCGTAGCCGACCTTTCTTAGGCGTGGCCGACCTTCGGCGCCGGTCGGTTCCGGCGCGGTGACAGAATGTTCAAGTGAACGCAACTGAATCGATGATCTCCCTTCTGGGCAGGAGCCCGGACCCGGAGCAGTTGCGACACGTCCGCACTATTCCGGCGCGCCAAGCGATCCATGAGCCATGGCCGGCCTGGACCCATCCCGATGTGGTCGCCGCCTACGGAACCTTGGGCATCCACGAACCGTACCGGCACCAGATCGAAGCAGCCGAGCTCGCCCACTCCGGCCAGAACGTCGTCATCGCCACGGGGACCGCCTCCGGGAAGTCGCTTGCCTATCAGCTGCCTGCCCTCGACGCGATCCATCGTTCCGAGTTGCGGGTGCTGTCCGAGCCGGGCAAGATCCACGACGACGGCGCCGTCACCTTGTACCTCTCGCCCACCAAAGCACTTGCAGCCGACCAACTGGCAGCGATCCGCGCGCTCAAGCTCCCCACGGTCCGGGCGGAAACGTACGACGGCGATACCGAGCAGTCCCAGCGCCGCTGGATCCGCGATCACGCCAACTTCATCCTCGCCAACCCCGACATGCTGCATTTCGGGATCCTGCCCAACCACACGTGGTGGGCCCGCTTCTTCCGTAGGTTGCGGTACGTCATCGTGGACGAGGCCCACAGCTACCGCGGGGTGTTCGGGTCCCATGTCGCCAATCTCATGCGGCGGCTCAGGCGAATCTGCGCCTACTACGGTGCCGGCACCTCCTTTCCTGAACCGGTCTTCATTGCGGCGTCCGCGACAGCGTCGGACCCCGGCACATCCTTTGCGCGCCTGATCGGCACTCCCGTCCGCGAAGTTTCCGAGGACTGTTCACCCCACGGCTCCACTACCGTGGCTTTTTGGGAACCTGCCCTGACCGAGTTGAAGGGCGAAAACGGGGCAAAATCCCGCCGGACCGCTGTGGCCGAGACCGCGGACTTGCTGGCCAATCTGGTGTCCTCCCGTGTCCGTACCATCGCCTTCATCAAGTCCAGGCGCGGCGCGGAAACAATTTCGTCGATCACCAAACGGCTCCTCGATGAGGTGGACCCCAGCCTGCCCCAGCGGGTTGCGGCGTACCGCTCCGGCTATCTCCCCGAGGAGAGACGGGCTTTGGAAAAGGCATTGCGTTCCGGTGAGCTGCTTGGCGTCTCCAGCACGTCGGCATTGGAATTGGGTATCGACATTTCCGGACTCGACGCAGTGCTGGTAGCCGGCTGGCCCGGGACGAGGGCGTCCCTGTTCCAACAGATCGGACGAGCGGGGCGTGCAGGCCAAGACGCCATTGCGGCCTTCGTGGCAAGCGACGATCCCTTGGACACGTACCTCGTCAACCATCCGGAGGCGATCTTTGATGTGTCAGTCGAGGCCACGGTCTTCGATCCCGGAAACCCTTATGTGCTCGGGCCCCACCTGTGCGCGGCAGCCGCCGAGCTCCCGATCGGCATGGCCGAACTTGAGCTGTTCGGGCCAACATCCGAATCCCTGCTGAATCAGCTGGTGGAACAGGGTTACCTGAGGAAACGGCCCGCGGGCTGGTTCTGGACCCATCCCGAGAGCGCCGCAGCCATGGTGAACCTCCGGGCAGATGGAGGCGGCCCCGTAAGCATCGTGGACTCCGAGACTGGCTCCCTGTTGGGCACCATGGACTCGCCACAAACCCACTATCAGGCGCACACGGGCGCGATCTATGTGCACCAGGGCGACAGTTACTTGGTCGAGGAACTGAACGAAGAGGACCATTGCGTAGTGGTTCGTCGAACCAACCCGGACTACTACACCACAGCGCGGGACGTGACCCAGATCGAGGTCCTACAGACTCTCCGGACCATGGAATGGGGGGATATCGCGGTCCACTTCGGCGAAGTGAAGGTAACTACACAGGTGGTCTCCTTCCAGCGCAAGGCACTGATTTCCAATGAGGTTTTGGGGGAAGAACCGCTGGAACTCGGGGCCAGGGATCTTTTCACCAAGGCGGTATGGTTTGTGGTTCACAACCGTTCGCTGACTGGAGCAGGCCTTGTCGAAGCCCAGTTCCCGGGTGCGCTTCACGCCGCCGAGCACGCCGCCATCGGGCTTCTCCCGCTGGTCGCTTCGAGTGACCGTTGGGATATCGGTGGAGTCTCAACAGCGCTCCACGCCGACACCGGAGTTCCCACGATCTTTGTCTACGACGGCCATCCAGGCGGTGCCGGATTTGCCGAGCGTGGCTTCGAAAAAGCCAAAGTGTGGTTGACCGCCACAAGGGACGCCATCAAAGCATGCGAGTGCGACACCGGCTGCCCTTCCTGCGTCCAGTCGCCCAAATGCGGCAACAAGAACAATCCGCTGGACAAGGACGCCGCGGTCACGCTGATCAACGTGCTCCTGCGGGACGCGGCTTAGACGCCGGTCCCGGCTGTTCTAGGGCGGCGGCCCGGCGCGAGAGCGGCCGGTCGCGGTCCCGAAGACTGCGCCGCGGTCCAGCTCAGTGCGGATCTCCACGATCCCGCCTTCGCCCACCGTGCAGGCCAACAACGAAGCTCCCTGCCGCGCGGCCGTTTCGCTGGCGACCACGCACGGATCTCCCGTGGTCAGGCCGCGGGCTGCGTCGGCTCCTGCGAGGGCCGCGAGATCGGCGGCAGATGCAGCGCGATGCCCCATCGCCACGGCCTGGGCCAGCATGAACGCCGCCGCCATGCAGATCATGACAACAAGGCCCAGGGCAACGGCGAGGATGGTTCCCGAACCGTATTCCGCAACACGCCCGCCATCGCCGGCGCGGGCGCTGCCTGCCCTCACGCCGCGACCTCTTCCACAGCGGCTTCGAGCCCGAGCAGCGGCACAGCACCTCTGAAATCCACAACGCCGTCCCGGGCGGCGAGGAAGGGAACGGTGGCCGCCGACGACTGCGGGCCCTCTCCCCTTGCCGATGCCGTCGCCGAAAGCCTCCACGGGATGAGGGAGCCCAACGGGCCAACGACCCGGGCGGAGACTGTGACCTTGATCCACTCGCCGTCTTCCGCAACGACAGCCGAGGCGGCATCGCCCGCCAGTCTTCGAACGATTCCGTCAACGGCCGCGTGGCCATCTCCACGGGCGAGGGCCCTGGCTCCTGCCCTGGCCGCCTCTTCCAAGCGAAGCTGCGTAATTCCCGCGGCCGATCCTGCCAGAAACAAGGCCAAAAGAAGCAGCACAGCGGGCAGCGCCACGGCGAACTCCGCAGTGACGGCACCGTGGTTCCTCTCAGGAAAAACATCTCGCCGGCTGCGCCCCCGCTGGCTATCCGGTTTCTCGGCCGGAGGAGGTCGCCTGATCGCAGGAGGCCGCTGCCGCACACTTCCCTCAGCGGAACGGGGTTGCATCGCGGCGAACCGCCAAGCCAATGCCCGCTGACGCATCGGATTCCCAGCACGGCGCTTTGAACCCCACCGGTGCGTCATGGCAGGGAGAGCGCGCTGCGAATGAGGTTGAGGAGGAAGCCACGTACTTCCTCACTGCGAAGAATGACCACCAAGAGTCCGGCGAAGCCCACTGCGGCAAGTGTGGCGATGGCATATTCGGCCGTTGCCATCCCAAGCTCGGATCCCATGAGTCGCATCTTCGACCGTTTCGGAGCGGCAGAATCGTCGCAGGGCCCCGCACGGCCTGTTTCAACGTTGGAATGCAGGCGGGTTGGCAGCCGAACGGGCTTCCTTCCCGACGAGCCTGGGAACAGTTCAAGGACCTCGGCCTCCGGCCGAGGAACGGATACCTGGGCTGGGGCCATGGCAGTCTGGACGGGGGCTGTGGCGGTATCGACGGTTGCGTTCATTTCAGTTCCTTTCTTCGCGCCGGCTTGACTGCCGGTCGTACTACGACTCTTCCGTTGGCATTTGGGCTTCGAAAGGCCCCAAGTCTCCTAAGTGGAAAACTCGCTTCTGACATTTCCTGTGGAGGGAAACTGGCATGTGCAGCAACGCTCAGGCCGACCCGGGTGGGGCTGCCGGCTATCCCCCGGACGGAAGCATGGCCAGCAGGACCGGGACGACGCCTAGACAAATGAAGGCAGGCAAGGAACACAAACCCAGTGGAATCACCAGTTTCACTCCGAGCGCGGCAGCGCGCTTTTCCGCCATCCTGAACTGTTCACGCCGGAGGCGAGCTGCCTGGGCATAAAGGATGGCCGAGGATGGCGCGCCAGTCAGGGCAGCGAAGGTGAGCGCATCCTTGAGCTTGCGCGCTTCAACGCACAGCTGGCCCGGACTCCGCCATGCCGTCTCCCAGTCCGTTCCGATGTCGAGCGCAGCAACCACTGTCCGCAGGGAGCGGCCAAGCTGCGGGTAAGCGCACCCGGCGATCAACTCAAGGGCCCGTCCGAGCCCCGCCCCTGAGTCGAGCATGGCAGCCACCAACTCTAGGATCATCGGCACATTGCGCAAGCCTTCTTGGCTCTCGGGATTCGGGTGAGCGCCCACCGCCTGGCCTCTACGCGCGTTCTTCAGCGGGCCGCTGCTCCCGGGCATGCCGTTGCCGTCGGGTGAGCCGCGAAGCATCTGCAGGGCCGTGCGCCGCCAGGTTCTTCCCTGATACCCCAGCCCGAGAATTGCTGCGAAGATCAACGACAGGGACACCGCGATGGCTGGGAAGGTCGAGCCCATCAGTCAACGCCCCGCTGCGGCATGCACCAATCGGGATGACCAGATCCTGCCGGTGACGGTCAGGACGCCCCCAGCCGCGAGCGCTGCCAATCCGACGCCGTTGGCCAGCAGGACCGCCAGCGGGTCCACGCCAAGCATCATGCCCAACCCCAAGCCGAACACCGGCAGCCACGTCAGAAGGCGCACCGTGGCTTTCGGGCCGGCCAAGGCAGTTTGCCGCGCATCACCGGCGTCGTCCCCGGCCTCAAGCTGGGCGGCGAACCGGGTCAACACCTCGGCTAAGGGACAACCACTAGCTTCCGAAACATCCAAGCAGGCGGCAAGCTCTCCCCAGATTCGGCGTTCCACGGGGTTCCCGCCTTGAAGATCCTTCGCTGACGACGCCCTGATGGCTCCGGCGACCGACGTCCCCATCATCGAGGCCGCCCGCGCAGCCGCGAGAACTTGGAGGGACCCGGACGACAGCTTTCGTCGCGCATTGAGGACCTCCGGGTCGCCCGAACCAAGGCGGTGTTCCCTGCCTCCATGCACCATCCAGAGTTCCTCCCAGAGCCTCGACGTCGAACGGCCTCCCCGGAGGAGAGCGGCCATCTGCTGTACGAGTACCGTGAGCGGCAATGCGTCCGCGCGAGAGCGTCTCCGCAGCGTGCGCGCCTCAGCCCCGGCCACGGCCCCCGCCGCTGCCGCAGCCGAGGGAGCACCCGGCAGTGCATGCACTACCCGTTTGCCAAGTCGCCGGGACGGTTGGAGGACCATCCACGCAGCGGCCGCCAGGACAAGGACCAGGAGTCCGCTCACGCGAGCGCCCCAAGGTAATCTGAACGGGAAATCGGTCCTGCTGACCCGGGCTGGGGCCCAGGCTGCAGGAGCCCGGGATCCAGCTCAAGACGCGATGCGAGGTAACGCCATGCAGGGCCGGCAACGGCGGCACCTGCCCGCAATTCGACAGCAGGCACGATCGATTGGCCTGAAGCATCCTCCGCCAACAATCCAATGCAGGAAACTCGTCTGCCGGCCGGCGTCCGCTCGACATGAACCACTGCGTCCAATGCCGTTGAAAGCTGCAATTGAACGGCTTCCCGGCTCAAGCCTGCGAGCGCGCCCAACGCCACAAGCCTGGCCGGGACGGCGGAGGCGGTGTTTGCGTGGATTGTGCCACCGCCACCCGTGTGGCCGGTATTGAGTGCCGTCAACAGCTCACGGACTTCTGCACCGCGGCACTCGCCCACGATCAACCGGTCCGGCCGCATCCTCAGCGCCTGGCGGACGAGTTCGCCGAGGTCGAGTGCGCCACTGCCTTCAAGGTTTCCGTGCCTGGACTCGAGGGAGACGACGTGCGGGTGCACCGGGTTCAGCTCCGAAGCGTCCTCAATCAGGACGAGCCGATCACGCGGGCTGCTCAAGCCGAGCATCGTGGACAGTAGTGTGGTCTTCCCGGAACCGGTGGCCCCACTGATCAGGAAGCTCAACCTGCGGTCTACGATGGCCTGCAGCACCTGCTGGACGGGCGCCCCGAACATGCCTCCATCACGCAGCTCGTCCAGGGAGAAGACCTCCTCGCGCCGGATCCGAACGGACAACAAGGTTCCAGCGGCGGAAATCGGAGGCAGCACTGCGTGCACCCGGTATCCGCCGTCGAGGCGGACATCGACGCACGGCGAACCGTCGTCCAAACGACGCCCGCCGGCCGCCACGAGCCGGGAGGCCAAGGCACGGATCTGAGGTTCGCCGTCGAAATGCACCCGTGCCCGTTCCAGCCCCTTGCCGCGGTCGAACCCCACCGAGTCCGGGCCATTCACGAAGATGTCCGTCACCGAGGCATCGCGTGCAAGCTGTTGGAGGGGTCCAAGTCCACTCAGTTCGGCGCTGATCGATTCGACGGCGGCAAGCGCCCCTGCGGTTCCGAGCAGCCTTCCCGTGGCGTGTACGGCCGCTGCCACGCGCGACGGAGTGACCGGTCCGGCGTCGGCCATGACGGTTTCCCGCACGGTTTCAAGGAGCGCGGCGTCTACGAGCCGGGTATTGCGTCGGCGCTCCCCGCTTGGGAATGCAGGGGTACTCATGCCGCGCCGTCGTCGAGCAGTTGGAGGACAGATTCCGCAAAGCGACGCACGGCCTTGCGCTTGCCGAATTCCAGAAGGCGTCCAAGTTCAGCCGCTGCGGCAGTACCACGGAGTTCGGGGAGCACCCCGTGAAGCGGCAGTCCCAGCGATTCGGCGATGAGGGGTCCGTCCAGCGCCGAACCGCCATCACCCCGGACCGCCAGGACTGTGTCCACGGGCGGCAGCTCCCGCAGAAGCCTGGCCGCAGCTACTGCTGCCCGGAGTTGAGCCGGTGCCACGAGAAGGATCCGGTCACAGTCCCAGGCGAAGCCGCCAAGCGACTCTGTTCCTCGTCCGATGTCGACAATGACCAGTTCAAATCCCCGCCGCGCCGCATCAAGGACAGTCGCGACGGCTCCGGGCTCCACGTCTGGGGAGCGGTCGCGACTGCCCGGCCAAGATAAGAAGGAGAATCCTCCGGCTATGGGCAGTGAGTCGCTCAGCTGCCCGGTGCCGATGCTGCCGCTGGCACCTGCAAGATCGGGCCAGCGCAGTCCGGGCGCATCTTCAGCGGCCAGGTAAAGCTCGAGGCCCCCTCCCCGGGGGTCTCCATCAACCAGCAGCGTCCGGACTCCGTGGACGGCCGCTTCCTGGGCCAGCCAGATGGCAGCCGTGGACGCGCCCGCACCCCCGCATCCTCCCGTCACCCCGAGCACGAGTCCCCCGGGGTCCGGATCACGGGACCTGCCGAGGTGCTCCGCCAGCCAGGCTGCAGCTTCCGGCAATACAGCCACGCGTTCGGCCCCCAGCGCCGCTCCCAATTGCCACAAACTGTCCCCCTCACCGTTGAGGCCCAGCAAGACGGAAGGTGCACGACGACGGGGCGGAAGTTCGCGGACATCGCTGCCAAGAAGCACCATCCCCGCGGTGTCCCACGTGGGCAAGGCAGCTGATGAATCGACGACTGTCCGGAGACTGACACCGACGGCGGCCGCGATCCTTTCGGTTTCGGCTTGTAACCTGACGTTCGCCGTCACCAAAAGGACTTCTCCGGAATTGGCAGGAAGCCAGGGCTCTCCGGACACCGGGTCTGAGGACACCGGGTCCGGTTCGGCGCCGGACGATGGACCCGATCTTCCGGGCCGCGGGCGGCCACGTTGCAGCGCCGACGGGCCACGCACGCCGTGATACCCGACCCCGTTTCCCAGGCTGTTGTGGCTCCGCTCGAGATGTTGCCCACTCATGAAGCCACTCTCTCCGTTCCGCCACGAGCGTTGAAGGCCCGTATCGGCGTATGTGGATAAGCAACGACAACAACCCCTGTGGGGGACGGGTCCCGTATCGCGGACGGAACCGACACGGACGGCACCACCCCAGACGGAAGCGCCAGCGGCATCGCGGACGGCAGCTGTCCGCATAGTGCAAGGTTCCACGGAATCACAAGGCAGAATTGTCAGCATGTACCTGCTGCTCGCCGCCCATCCAGACGGCGCAGCTATTCAGGAAAGCAATGCTGCCGGAGTAGCCGTGGCGGAGCCGCGCGTCGTACGAAAGGCCGAGCTGGCCGTCGTCGTAAGCACGTTGGAGAAGAGCCGTCCGCGCTGGGTCTGGAACCGGACCCAGGATTGGTACCCGGCAATGCTCCAGTCCGGGGTGGAACTGGAGCGTTGCCATGACCTCACACTCTGCCGCGCCATCCTGGTCCATTCCGAATTCACCGCCCACACCGACTATGCCCGCAGCGCGGAAAAACTCACTCAAGACGACGACATGCCGGTTCCGCCTCGGGTCCTCCAGCCTCCCCCGCCGCCCGCCGATCAGGACGCGCTGTTCGAGGACCTGGTCCCGCGGAGCACCGAGCCGGGCCTGCAGGAGATCCGGGCCGAGTTCGCGGCACAGCAACACGCGCTCGGCCAGGCCTCCAAGGAGGAAGGCCGGCAGCACCGCCTGAAATTGCTGCTCGCTGCGGAATCCGCCGGCGCGATGATCGCCGCCGAAATGCAGTTCACGGGTGTGCCGTGGCAGGAGGCGTTGCACGAAGAAATCCTGGAAGGCCACCTCGGTCCCCGGCCTCCCGCCGGCCACCGGCCAGCCACGCTGGAGGCTCTCTGCAACGAGCTTCGCGGGATTCTGCAGTCTCCGAAACTGAATCCGGATTCACCCCAGGACCTCATGCGTGCCCTGCACCGGAACGGGATCGAGGTAAAGACCACCCGCCAGTGGGAACTCAAGGAATCCAAACATCCGGCCATCGAGCCGCTCTTGGAATACAAGAAGCTTTCCCGCTTGTTCAGTGCCAACGGCTGGTCGTGGCTGGACGCGTGGGTCAGCGAAGGGCGGTTCCGTCCCGAGTACGTGGTGGGCGGCGTGGTTTCCGGCCGTTGGGCGTCAAGGGGCGGCGGGGCGTTGCAGATTCCCCGCCAAATCCGGGGCGCGGTGCATGCCGACCCGGGGCACAAATTGATCGTCGCAGACGCCTCCCAGCTCGAGCCGCGGGTTCTGGTGGCACTGGCGCAGGACTCGAAGATGGCCGAGGCTGCGCGCGACAAGGACTTGTACGCCGGCATCGCCGCGCAGGGCTTCGGTGGCGACCGTTCGAAGGCCAAGATCGCCCTGCTCGGCGCGATTTACGGTGCCACCACTGGCGAATCCGGACGACTCATGCCTCAGCTGACCCGCACTTATCCCCGGGCAGTCGGCTTCGTCGAACAGGCAGCCCGCGACGGCGAAGGCGGCCGCACCGTGACCTCAAGGTTGGGCCGCAGCAGCCCGCCGCCGTCGGAACGCTGGATCCGCAGCCAACAATCCACGACGGCGGAAGAACAGCGGCGCGCGGACAGCATCGCCCGCTCGCGGGGCCGTTTCACGCGGAACTTCGTGGTGCAAGGTTCCGCTGCGGACTGGGCGTCGTGCTGGCTCGCCGAACTTCGACGGCGGCTGCGTACTTCGCGTGCCGACGGCTTGCCTGCCGGGGAACTCGTGTTCTTCCTGCACGACGAGGTCATGGTGCACGCGCCTACAGAGTCGGTGGAAGCCTGCATCAAGGCCATCGAAGAGGCCGCGGCCGCCGCGAAGGAGCTGCTGTTCGGGCGGGTCCCGGTGGAATTTCCGGTGAGCGTCGCCGTCGTCGATTCTTACGACAAAGCGAAGTAATCGCGGCTATTGCCCCGGATGCAACAGCAGAGGACGATTGGCCCGTGGGACACAAAGGCCACGCACCGCTGGCTGCATACATCGCCTTCCAACTGACCGAGTTGGAGGGACAATTACCGCTGATCGCAACGGCCGATCCGGAAGCCGTGCACAACGCCAGGCTTGCCCTTCGCCGGCTCCGTTCAGTCCTTAGCTGCTACCGCGGCATGATCCCGAAACTCCCCCGGCCTGCCCGCGAGGAAGTCAGCTGGCTCGCAACTTCACTCGGCGAGTCCAGGGACTCCTATGTCCTGGCGCAGAGAATACGTCTATCCCTCGACACAAAAAATTCCTGGAAAAGCCCCGAGGCCGTGCGCCTGGCCGTGGAGGAACTGGAAGCGTCCAGCGCCCGGCTCGCCGCTTCCCTTGGAGGCCACAAGCGCAGCAAGCGCACGGTACGTGCCGCAAGGGCAGCGCTCTTGGAAGTCCCCGCCGCAAGGGAATACAAGCACCCGACGGCGGACCTCGCGGAGCGCCTCCAGGCAAGGTGGGAGCGGTTGCAGCACAGCCTCGCGGAGCAGGCGGGCAGCAGTGACCCGGAGGTGCGCAACGCCGCGCTCCACCAGGCACGCAAAGACGTCAAATGCCTCCGCTACTCGGTCGAGGCAGTCGCGGATGCCTTCAGCCATCACGCTTCCGGGGTGATCCAGCCGGCGATTGGCCTGCAGCGGTTGTTGGGCGAACAACATGACGCCGTCGTGGCCGGCGAATGGATCAAGGAACTGGCGAAAAACCCCGCCATTGACGCGGAAGATGCCCAGAGGCTCGAATCGATGGAAGTCCGGCGGAGACTCAACGCCGAGGAAGAGTTCCGGATGGCGATCGCCGAATATCCGGTGCCGGCGCCGAGGCGCGCACTGATCTTCTGAAGCCCGGAACCATAGCCCCCAACCGGGCCGAAAGCGAGTCATAAGGCGGAAACGAACCGGGCATGACCCGGGCAAGTAATGTACCCCAAAGTAACTTCAGCCGTCCCCGTTCTTCTCGATAGTCTCGAGTTATGGCTTCCGAAGTGAGGAACGCCACAGTGCAAGGACGCGCGAACTGTGCGAGGCAGTATCCAAGGGGGAACACCAACGATGGCTGGACGATTCGAAATTCTCAAAGACGGCGAAGACGGCTACCGATTCCGGCTGGTGACAGCCGACGGAACGCTGGTTGCGGAGTCTCCGCAGTTTAAACACCTGAAGGCAGTGGCGGCCGGCATCAACGCGGTGCGGGAAAATGCCGCCACGGGCATCGTGGTGGATCACTCGAACACAACCCCGCACGCAGCGTAGCGGGAGCGGCGACCAGTTCAGCAGGGGCTGGCGACACGCCTACAGTGCCAGCTAGATCTCGATTTCAAGCATGCGTTCCGTGTCCCACGGAACAGTCCAGCCCAAGGCGTCGAACAGCCCGCTGAGCACCATCCCGGTGAAACCCCAGACCACTAGTCCGTTGACTTGGAAGACCGGGCTCGAGAAGGTCCGGCCGAGCCGCGTGAGCGTCCCGGTATATCGGTTGTCGGGATCCAGGAGGTCACGCACAGGAACACGGAACACTTGCGCGGATTCGGCGTAGTCCACTACCCTCACGGGCGACGGCGACGCCCACCAAGCCAGGACCGGAGTGACCACGAAATTGCTGCGGATCAGGCCGAGTTCAGGCATGACGCCGAGCACCTGCACGCCGCTACTGTCCAGGCCGGTCTCCTCCACCGCTTCCCTGAGGGCTGCCGCTACGGCTGACTCGTCCCCGGGGTCGATACTGCCGCCGGGGAACGCCACCTGTCCCGGATGGTCGTCCAGGCTGTGGGCGCGTTCCAGGAGCAGCACGTCCAGATCCGCCGGGGCCACCGGTTTCGCGGATTGGGCGGGAACGGCGTCCAAGACGCCGAAGAGCATGAGTACGGCCGCTTTTCGCGCCTTGTCCGGATCCACGGTTGCAGCGGCAATCCGCGGATCCGGGCCGGGATGCAGGCCGGAATCAATCCTGGTGATGAGGCTGACGAGGTCCTCGAGCGCGGTCATGCCGGTCTCCTTTGCGATTCCATCCGAATCTCAGCCGCGCGATGGGTCTCGGCAAGCAGCTTTGCGAGAAGCGCTTCGTTGCCCGGCGCCAATTCGTACTTGAGCAACTTGGCCGCTTTCACGGGATCCTTTTCGCCTTCGCCGAAACTTGGGCACCAGTTGGCCACCGCACACGCTCCACACGCCGGCCGGCGCGCATGGCAAACCCTGCGCCCGTGGAAAACCACGCGGTGGGACAGCATGGTCCAGTCCCTGGGCTCGAACAGCTCCGCGACGTCGAACTCGATCTTCACCGGATCCTCGGATCTCGTCCAGCCGAACCTGCGCGCCAGCCTGCCGAAATGCGTGTCAACAGTGATTCCCGGAACACCGAACGCGTTGCCCAACACCACATTTGCCGTTTTGCGCCCGACGCCGGGAAGCGTCACGAGATCCTCCAGCCGGCCGGGAACCTCGCCGTCGAACTCGTCCACCAAGCGCGTGCTGAGTGCCAGGACGTTCTTCGCCTTGGCACGGAAGAAGCCCGTAGGCTGCAGGATCGCCTCCAGCTCCGCGATCTCAGCCTCGGCCATGCTCCGGGCATCGGGATACCGTGCGAACAGGATCTTGGTGACTTGGTTGACCAGCACGTCCGTGGTCTGGGCGGACAGCACCGTGGCCACTACCAGCTCGAACGGGTTCCGGAAATCAAGCTCAGCGTGGGCGTAGGGATAGAGCTCAGCAAGCGCTTTGTTGATTTTGCGCGCGCGCCGCTTCAGTGCCAGCGGGGTCTCTACAACGGTGTCCACGGACGGCCTGGTTAGCCGCGTTCGATGTGGCTGAGATCGCGCAGGATGCCCACACTGCCGTCAGTATCCTGCACGAGGAATTCTTCGCCGCGGTCTTCGAGGGCCAGGACCCACGCGCCCGGTTCGATGGTGAAGGCGGGCATTCCTGTGCGCTCGTCGACAACGACGCGGGGATGCGCCACGGCGAACCAGAATGCCTCGTATCCGGAGGCGTGCTCGGACTCGTCCTTTCGAGTGGCTGGATCAACCGTAGCGCCGATGGGCTCGTGTACCCGGGGCTGATCGACCGTGCCGATGTGCTGGGTGGCTGCCCCGACTCCCCTATCCGGGCTGGCGACGATCGGCGTAGCCATAGTGGCGGTTGGCAGGTGCTTGGGTTCCTCGGGCGTAGGGGTGTGGGCATGCGTGTCCCGCCCGTGGTCGGCAACTGGAGCCTCTGCGGATTCGGCAGGTACGACGGCGGCGGGCACGGCTGCCGCGACGGCGGCCGCCTCGGTGGCCGCGGGCTCAGGGGCCGCGGCTTCCGGGGCGACGGCCTCAGGGGCAGCGACGGGTGCGGCAGGGGTTTCTACGGGTGCCGGGGTGGCTGGTGCTGGCTTAGGCTTGGCGGGCTTCGGCGCGGCCGGCTTTCGGGTTGGAATGGCCGATTCCCGAGCCACAACGTGAGCTGGCTGTTCTGCCCGGTCCTGGAAATCGTCGCGGAGGAGCGGCAAGTGGGGAGCCAGGACCGTCGCTGCAAGAAGACCTACCGAGCCGATGAGTCCGACGAGCACGAAAACGGTAAACGCGCCTGCGGCGGACAGAAAGTACAGGGTCAGGGCGAACGACGCCACGACGGAAGCGAACTGGTCGGTCGAAAGGGAACCGATTCGCACGATATTCGCCGGCTGCAGACGCCGGGCAACGAACAAAGCGGCAACTACGAGGGGAAGAATGATGCCCAGTGCCAGGAAGAATAGATTGTCAAGGTTCCACAGGTTGTAGCGCCCGCCAAACATCGGCAGGAGGGATCCCACAAACATCAGGAGAGTGGAGCCGAAAACGGTCAGGTCCCGGATAGTGAACGGACCCAGCACGGCCTGGTACTTCGGGGAGGTCATGCTGCCGGGCTCTGGCGCCCCGGATCCAGCTGTTGCTTCGGGGGCCGATCCAGGCGCGATTGCACCGTATTTCGGACCTTGGCTCGTCTGGTTCATATGCAAATCTCCTTTGTACGGCGGTGCCCGGTACGCTGCCGCCCGAGGCTGTACCCCGCGTTTTCGGGCCAGGCCAGGCGGCAAGTTTTCGCGTCTCGAGACCTCTTCAGCCTATGCCACGCGTCTGACAGTCCACTAGTTGGCACGGGCGCGGAGGCAGGGATGCCGCGCCGTAATATTCCTCGGGTTGGGAGCCAGGCGAAGGCCTTCAGCGCCGTTCGGCGCGAATCATCCGCCACTCGCTGTCCGGATTGTGACCGCAGACACTTGTTGTCGGCCCAAAACGCTAAGGTGGGTTCCGGAAAAGCTCTTTGCGGAATCCCGTGAGGCGCCGTAGCCCAACGCCGTGCACGATTGGTGGTGGGGCGGCCTCGTTGCGGGACTGCCGCGCGGCAGAGATCGATGAATGATGAGGTTCACATGTCCCAGGACGCCAATGGATCGACGACCACCGCTGCAACCGGATCCGACGGGGCAGGCAACGGCGATGCCCTCGAAAATCTTCTCCATGAGAACCGGAAGTTCGCGCCCACCGCCGAGTTCGCCGCGGACGCGGTAGTCGGCGCCGGAGTCTACGCGGAAGCGGCTGCGGACCGTCCCGCGTTCTGGGCGAAGCAGGCCCGGGAGCTTCTGGACTGGGACACGGACTTCAGCCAGGCCCTGGACTGGTCCGAGCCGCCGTTCGCGAAGTGGTTCGTCGGCGGGGAAATCAACGCCGCGTACAACGCCCTGGACCGGCACGTGGAGAACGGGCTCGGGGACCGGGTGGCCATCCACTTCGAGGGCGAACCCGGCGATACCCGCTCCTACACCTACGCCCAGCTCACCGACGAGGTGAAAAGGTGCGCGAACGCGTTCGAGTCCCTCGGGGTGGCGAAGGGGGACCGGGTGGCCGTGTACCTGCCGATGATCCCCGAAGCGGTGATCACGATGCTGGCCTGCGCCCGGATCGGGGCCGTGCACTCGGTGGTGTTCGGCGGGTTCTCCGCCGACGCCCTGCGTTCCCGCATCGATGACGCCCAGGCCACACTGGTGGTCACCGCGGACGGCACCTACCGGCGCGGCAAGCCCAGCCCGCTCAAACCGGCCGTGGACCAGGCCCTCTCCGCAGCGGGCCACACCGTCCGGAACGTCGTGGTGGTCAAGCGCAACGGCCAGCCCGTGGACTGGCACGAGGGCCGGGACCAGTGGTGGGAGGACACCGTCGGCGCCGCCTCGGGCGAGCACACCGCCGTCGGGCACGATGCCGAACACCCTTTGTTCATCCTGTACACCTCCGGGACCACGGGCAAGCCCAAGGGCATCCTGCACACCACCGGCGGCTACCTCACCCAGACCGCCTACACGCACAAGGCGGTCTTCGACCTGCACCCGGAAACGGACGTGTTCTGGTGCACCGCCGACGTCGGCTGGGTCACCGGCCACTCCTACGTCGCCTACGCACCCCTGGTCAACGGCGCCACCCAGGTCATGTACGAAGGCACCCCGGACTCCCCGCACCAGGGCCGCTGGTGGGAAATCGTGGAAAAGTACAAGGTCTCCATCCTCTACACCGCCCCCACGGCGATCCGGACGTTCATGAAATGGGGCCGGGACATCCCGGCAAAGTTTGATCTGTCCTCGATCCGGGTCCTGGGCTCGGTGGGCGAGCCCATCAACCCCGAGGCCTGGATGTGGTACCGGGACGTCATCGGCTCCAACGCCGGCAAGAACGGGGAAAAGAAGGCCCACCCCGCCCCGATCGTGGACACCTGGTGGCAGACCGAGACCGGCGCCCAGATGATCGCCCCCCTGCCCGGAGTCACGGCGACCAAGCCCGGCTCCGCGCAGGTCCCGCTGCCGGGCATCGCGATCAACGTCGTGGACGAAGCCGGGCAGTCCGTCCCCGACGGGCACGGCGGCTACCTCGTGGTCCGCGAACCCTGGCCCGCGATGCTGCGCGGCATCTGGGGCGACCCCGAACGGTTCAAGGAGACCTACTGGTCCCGCTTCGAGGGCATGTACTTCGCCGGCGACGGAGCCAAGAAGGACGACGACGGCGACATCTGGCTCCTGGGCCGGGTCGATGACGTCATGAACATCTCCGGGCACCGGCTCTCCACCACCGAAATCGAATCCGCTCTCGTCTCCCACCCCTGGGTCGCGGAGGCCGCCGTCGTCGGAGCCTCCGACGAAACCACCGGCCAGGCCGTCGTCGCGTTCGTGATCCTGCGCGGGGACGCAGTAAACGACGGCGACGCCACCGTCGCCGAACTGCGCAACCACGTCGGCAAGGAAATCGGCCCCATCGCCAAACCCAAGCACATCCTCGTGGTCCCCGAACTCCCCAAGACACGCTCGGGCAAGATCATGCGCCGCCTCCTCAAGGACGTCGCCGAAGGCCGCGAACCCGGCGACGCCACCACCCTCTCCGACCCCACCATCATGGCCCAGATCGCGCAGTCGCTGAAGAAGTAGGCTCACGCCCAAACCACGCGGCTCCACGCCACCATGCAACGGCGGCGGTTCTCTGCAAAGAGGACCGCCGCTTTTGTCTTAAAACCCGCCGTCGCAAGAATGTTATATTTAGTTCTTTCATGTTCTCTTTTGAGCGGTTATAGTCGAGTTCTACGTGAGAAAACTCACAAGCACCACGCTTTCAAGGGAGAGAACATGGCAGCGAATCTTGACCCATTCCAGTCGGCCCACAACGCTGGCCCTGGACGCCGCACCATCCTGAAAACGCTCGGTATCGGCGCCGCCGGACTCGCCGGCATTCCGCTGCTGACCGCCTGCACCGGTGGCTCCGGACCGGCTCCCGGGGCCTCTTCGAACAGCCTGACCTTCGGCTCGGGCTCTTCGGACGATGTTCCCAAGGCCGCCTACAAAGCCGTCACCGATGCCTTCACCAAGAAGTCCGGCGTCACGGTGGCCACCAACGTCGTCCCGCACAACGACTTCCAGAACAAGATCAACTCCTACCTCCAAGGCAGCCCGGACGATGCCTTCACGTGGTTCGCCGGCTACCGCATGCAGTACTACGCGGGCAAGGGCCTCCTGGCTCCCGTGGATGACGTGTGGGCAACGATCGGCAGCAACTTCTCGGACGCCATGAAGAAGGCCTCCACCGGGCCGGACGGCAAGATGTACCTGGTCCCCAACTACAACTACCCTTGGGGCTTCTTCTACCGGAAGAGCTTCTGGGCCGAGAAAGGCTACGCAGTCCCCAAGACATTCGATGAGCTGAAGACCTTGGCCACCAAAATGAAGTCCGACGGCATCATCCCCATCGGCTTTGCGGACAAGGACGGCTGGCCCGCCATGGGCACCTTCGACTACATCAACATGCGCCTCAACGGCTACCAATTCCACGTGGACCTGACCGCCCACAAGGAAAGCTGGGACCAGAAAAAGGTCAGCGATGTCTTCGACACCTGGAAGGCCCTCCTGCCGTTCCAGGACCCCAATGCCCTCGGCCAGACCTGGCAGGACGCGGCCAAGGCCCTCGAAGCCAAGAAGACCGGTATGTACCTGCTGGGTTCGTTCGTGACCCAGCAATTCACGGATCCCGCCGTACTGGCGGACATCGACTTCTTCCCGTTCCCGGAAATCGCAGTGGAAGGCACCGATGCCGTCGAAGCCCCCATCGACGGACTGCTCTTGTCCAAGAAAGGCGGCGACAACAAGGCGGCGCACGACTTCCTGGCGTTCATGGGATCCGCCGAAGGCCAGAATGCCTACTCAGCCGTGGATGGCTCCAACATCGCCACCGTCAAGGGCGCCGACACTTCGAAGTTCACCCCGCTGAACAAGAAGTGCGCGGACACCATCGCCAATGCCAAGTACATCAGCCAGTTCCTGGACCGGGACGCCCTCCCGGCCATGGCCAACAACGTCATGATCCCCGCGCTCCAGTCCTTCATCAAGGACGGCACCGTGGACGTCAAGAACCTTGAAGCGCAGGCCAAGACCCTTTACGCAGCCCAGTAGCTGAAGGAATCCCCATGAGTACTACCGCCGAGAAACCGGCAGCACCGGACAGCGAGCCCGGTGCTGCCGGGCGAACCATTGCCGGCAAGAGCCAGCCCGGCACCGGCAGGCGGACCGGCAAAGCAGGCAGGGTCCGCCGCCTCACCCGCCGCGACAAATTCATCCTCGCGATCATGGTGGGCGTGCCCACCCTGATCCAGCTCCTGCTGGTCTGGCTGCCCACCCTCTTCTCCATTGCGCTGAGCTTCACCCGCTGGAACGGCCTGGACCTGAAGGACATCAAGGCCGCAGGGGCGGACAACTACCGATACGTGGTCCAGGACTATCCTCCGTTCTGGCCGGCCATCCAACACAACGTCCTGTGGCTCGTCTTCCTGGCCCTGATCGCGACGCCCCTCGGCCTGCTGCTGGCCGTGCTCCTGGACCAGAAGATCCGCGGCAGCAAGATCTACCAGAGCATCTTCTTCACACCCGTCATGTTGTCCCTGGCCCTCATCGGCATCATCTGGCAGCTGTTCTACAACCGGGACAGCGGGCTGCTGAACTACCTCCTGGGCACGGCGGGCACACCGCAAGCCGTGGACTGGTTCGGAAATTCCAACGTCAACATCTGGGCGGCCATGGTTGCAGCTACCTGGCGACACGCGGGCTACGTCATGATCCTGTACTTGGCCGGGCTGAAGGGCGTGGACCCCTCGCTGAAGGAAGCGGCGTCGATCGACGGCGCCAACGCGGCGCAGACGTTCTTCCGCATCGTCTTCCCGGCAATGCGCCCCGTGAACATCGTGATCGTGGTGATCACGATCATCGAGTCGCTGCGTGCCTTTGACATTGTGTACGTCATCAACCGAGGGACCAACGGCCTTGAATTGATCAGCGCCCTGGTGATCCAGAACCTGATCGGCGAAGGCCAGGTGATCGGAGTCGGCTCGTCCCTCGCGGTGATTCTCCTGGTCATCTCGCTGATTCCCATCGTCTTCTACCTCATCCGCACCTTCGGCAAGGAGAGCAAGGCATGAGCACCCTCGCCAACCCCATCCCGCGCACAGCAGCCGCAGGCGAAACCCGGACCTCCGGGAAGCGCCACTACGGGACCCACATCTTCCTGACCGTCATGGCAATCATGTGGCTGATTCCGCTCGGTTGGTCCTTGTTCACGGCTTTGCGTCCCAAGGCGGATACGGACAAATTCGGCTACTTCAGCCTTGGCGGCACTTTTAATTTCGACAACTTCATCACGGCCTGGACCCAAGGCGGATTCTCGAAGTACCTGCTGAACTCAGTGATCATCACGGTCCCCGCGGTGCTCCTGACCCTGTTCTTTGCCTCGATGATGGCATTCGCCGTCTCCAGGGTGAGCTGGAAGTTCAACGTCACCCTCCTGATCATGTTCACCGCCGGCAACCTCCTGCCCCCGCAGGTCCTGGCAGCCCCGTTGTTCGAGATGTTCAAACACGTCACGCTGCCCTACTCGTTCAGCGATTCGGGCAACCTGCTCAACACTTACATCTCGGTGATCGCGGTGGACACTGCGTTCCAGATCGGTTTTTGCACCTTCGTGCTCTCCAACTATATGAAGGCCCTCTCGTCCGATCTGACGGAGGCCGCACTGGTGGACGGTGCCGGGATCTGGCGGCAGTACTGGAATATCATCCTGCCGTTGTGCCGCCCCGCCCTCGCGGCACTCGGGACCCTGGAAGTCATCTTCATCTACAACGATTTCTTCTGGCCGCTGCTCTTCATCCAAAGCGGTAACCGGCTGCCGATCACTACCGCCATCAATAACCTGCAGGGCGAGTTCCTCAGCAACTACAACCTGCTGGCGGCCGGCGCCACCATCACCGTGATACCCACCCTGATCATCTACCTCGTGCTGCAGCGCCAATTCGTGGCCGGCCTCACGCTCGGTTCCAGCAAAGGATAAAACGCATGGCAATGGATTACATCGTGGACAAGCTGGGCGGCCGGATCGCGTTCGGCGGCGACTACAACCCAGAACAATGGCCCGAAGAGGTCTGGAAACACGACGTCGCCCTGATGAAGGAAGCCGGGGTGAACCTTGTCAGTGTCGGCATCTTCAGCTGGGCCCTTCTGGAGCCTGAGGAAGGACGGTACGAATTCGGCTGGCTCGACAGGATCCTCGACCTGCTCCACAGCAACGGCATCAGCGTGGATCTCGCGAACGCGAGTGCTTCTCCCCCGCCGTGGTTCAGCCGCAAGTACCCCGATTCACTCCCCGTGGATGCCGACGGCGTCCGGCAAAGTTACGGTTCGCGGCAGGCCTTCGCGGCGTGCTCGCCGGACTATCGCCGGGCGGCAGCAGCCCTGACGACGGCGATCGTGGAGCGCTACGCGGGGCACCCCGCCGTCGTGATGTGGCATGTCCACAACGAGTACGGCTGCCACAACCAACCGGACTTCGGCCCCCACGCCGAGCGTGGCTTCCAGGAATGGCTCCAGGCGAGGTATGGGAGCCTTGACGCGCTCAACGACGCCTGGGGAACGGCCTTCTGGTCCCAGCATTACTACGACTGGGCCGAGATCCTGCCGCCGCGCCGTTCGGGAACGTGGGTGAACCCAACGCAGCAACTGGATTTCGCGAGGTTCTCTTCCGACGCCCTGCTTGAGTGCTTCACCGCAGAGGCAAACATCATCAGGGCACATTCGAAGCACCCGGTGACCACCAATTTCATGGGCTTCAACATGGGCCTGAACGCCCCTGTCGACTATTGGCGCTGGTCCGGACATATGGACGTCGTGTCCAATGACCACTATCTGATCGCCGCCGACGAACGGAACTTCCAGGATCTGGCCATGACGGCGGACCTCACCCGAGGCTGGGCCCAGGGCAAACCATGGCTCCTGATGGAACACTCCACCTCGGCAGTCAACTGGCAACCCCGCAATGTGGCCAAAGCACCGGGCGAAATGCTGCGCAACTCCCTGCAGCACGTGGCCCGCGGAACCGATGGCGTGTTGTTCTTCCAATGGCGGGCCTCCCGCGCCGGGGCCGAAAAGTACCATTCCGGACTGGTCCCCCACGCCGGCCGCGACAGCAAAGTGTGGCGCGAAGTGGTGGAGCTGGGCCGTGCGCTCGAGAGCATTTCGGAGGTGGCCGGCTCAACGGTCCAGGCCGAAGCCTGCATCATCCATGACACCGACGCCCGCTGGGGCACCGAACTGGACTCGCACCCCAGCGAGGACGCCCGGAACCTCCCGGAAACGCGGCGCTGGCACGACGCCCTCTACCGGGCCGGAGTCACCACGGACATCCGGCAAAGCACCGATGACCTGTCCGGCTACAAACTAGTGATTGCGCCCATGCTGTACCTGGTCACGGATGAAGGCGCGGCGAAACTCCACGAGTATGTCGAAGCCGGCGGAACCCTGGTGATCACCTATTTCTCCGGAATCGTCGACCAGAACGACCACATCCGCATGGACCCTGTCAACGGCGGCGGCTATCCAGGGGCGTTCTCCGAACTTCTCGGCGTGAGCATGGAGGAGTTCTTCCCCCTGCGATCCGGCGACGCGGTCGGCTTGAGCCGCTTTGGCTCCGGGACGGTCTGGAGCGAGCTGGGTAAGGCAACCGCGGCGGAGGTTCTTGCCACGTTCGACGGCGGTGCAGCCACGGTCGGGTCCGGCGTCGGCGGCTCGCCGGCAGTGACCCGCCGAGCCGGATCCGCCGGACGCGGTGCCGCCTACTACGTGGCCACGAGTCTGGGCCGCGAGGGGCTCGCCGAACTGGTGCAGCTCCTCTGCTCGGACGCCGGGGTGGAACCCGTCCTGGGTGTTCGGCCTCCGGAAGACGTGGAAATCGTCCGCAGGAGCAACGGCACCAAGGTCTGGACCTTCGTCATGAACCACAGCGCGCACGGTGTGGAGGTGCCGCTCGACGGCGTCGAGCTCCTGAGCGGGACACCCACCGGAGGTACGCTAAACCTTACTGCCGGAGGCGTCGCCGTCGTCGCCACTCCCGCCTAACCACCCGCCGTCCTCCAGAAAGGCTCCGATGCTTCAGGCAGCCCGCCACACCGCCATAGTCGACGCCGTCCAGCGTGAACGCGTTGTCCGTGTCTCGGACCTCGCGCAACTGCTGGGCGTCTCAGCCATGACCGTTCGGCGCGACATCGAGTCGCTCGAGGAGTCCGGACTTGTCGAGCGGATCCATGGCGGGGCCAAGATACCTGGCGATGCCCGGACCCACGAGCCCGGCTTCGAACTCAAGTCCACCCAGCTGATCGAGGAAAAGCACGCGATCGCCGTCGAGGCCGCCACGCTGGTCCATGAGGGCATGGCCGTGGGCCTGAGCGCCGGAACCACCACCTACGAGCTCGCCAAAGTACTCCTGGAGGGGCCGCGGATCACGGTGGTGACGAACTCCATCAGGATTGCGGATCTCTTCCACGGCGCCTCAGGTTCACGGCAGGGTTTCCCGGTCATCGTGACCGGCGGCGAGCGCACGCCGTCGGACGCCTTGGTGGGTCCTATCGCCACTGCCGCGCTGAAGCAACTGCACCTGGACACCCTTTTCCTGGGCGTCCACGGCATGGATGCCGACGCGGGATTCACCACGCCCAACCTGCAGGAGGCCGAAACCAACAGGGCCTTCATCAGTGCGGCCCGCAACGTGGTGGTCTTGGCGGACCACAGCAAGTGGGGAACGGTTGGCATCGCCTCGATCGCCCAGTTGGAGGAAGCCGACGTGCTCGTGACGGACTCGCATCTCGGCGAGGATGCCCGGCGCATCCTCGCCGACGGCGTCGGGAAGCTCCGAATCGCCTCACCCTAGCGTGGGCGCCCCAACTAGCTCGCATTTGTTGTCGTTATGAGCCCTCAGAACGACAACAAATGCGAGCTAGTTGGGCTGGGAACGCGCTAGGGGCACCCGCACGATTGCCGGATGCGGAGCTGCGTGGGGAAGACCCTGTGCTGCGGAGGTTCGTTCCGGTTCCCGCCCACCAGCGCGGACACTGCGGCCTCTGCCATCTCCCACACGGGCTGCTCCACCGTGGTCAGGGCCGGCCAGCTGTATTCGGCCTCGATCGAACCGTCGAAGGACGCCACGGCGATATCGTCCGGAACGGACAAGCCAGCCTCGCGGATTGCCCGGAGGAGTCCGATTGCCTGCA
The DNA here is from genome assembly GCF_051843155.1 of Arthrobacter sp. KNU-44. Classification (NCBI taxonomy): domain Bacteria; kingdom Bacillati; phylum Actinomycetota; class Actinomycetes; order Micrococcales; family Micrococcaceae; genus Arthrobacter; species Arthrobacter sp. KNU-44. Next base: position 2,857,064 of record NZ_JBPXNG010000002.1, on the reverse strand, counting down.
TATCGGAGCTGGCGAAGATCGCCGTCGGGCGGTTTTCCGCGGCCAGGAGGCGTTGTCCGGCAGCATAGCCCCCGGGGCGGTCGAACCCACCGCGGGCGAGCGGCCCAACCGGGAGTCCGGCAGCTTCCAGTGCCCGCCGCCAACCCTCCTCGCGCCCGTCAGCCTCGTTGTCGGCCGTGATGCCCATGGCGAGTCCGATGTTGGTGTGTCCGTGGCCGATCAAATGTTGCACGGCCAGGCGGGCGCCGGCTTCAAGGTCCACGCCCACGCTGTTGAAACCAGGGGCCACCGAGGCATGGTTCAGCAGGACCGATCGGATTTCCGTGCCGAAAAGCTCCAATAGATCGGGTTCGAACATGACGCTGGCCAGGACCACTCCATCAACCTGCCGGTCAGCGAGGTTGCGAATGTGGCGGCGTTCGGAGTCCAGGTTGTTGTCGGAATTTGTCAACAGCAGGGCATATCCGCGCTCGGCGGCAGCCACTTCCACCGCGTGTCCCAGCAGCGCCCAGAACGGGTTGCTGGAGTCGGGAATCACGAGGCCGAGGGTTTGGTTGGACCCCATTTTGAGCGCACGCGCGGCGGCATTCGGCCGGTACCCCAGGATCCGGATGGCCTCCTGGACCTTCGCTTCCGTTGCCGGCGCCACCTTCTTGGGGCCGCCGTTCACCACATAGCTCACGACGGCGGTGCTCACCCCGGCGTACCGGGCCACGTCTTTGCGCGTCACCGGTCCGCGCGGGGTGTGCACTGCCGAAGTTGTCATTGGATCATGCTAGCTACAAAGCCTCGGGAGCATCGCCGAAATCGCGAATGGGAAGCCGCTCGCCGCCGCGGAGGGCGGACTCGTGCGCCACGACGCCGGGAAGCGTGAAGCGCGCCGCCACCCAGGCGTTGACCGGGGGAAGGCTTCCTTTGTTCACGGCCGTGACGAAGTCGTCCACCAGGAACTGGTGGCTTCCTTCGTGCCCGGTGGGGGCTCCCTCGAATTCAACCGGGAGCCGGCCGGCGTCGTGCACAGGAGCGAGGCCGGAGATGAACGCACCGCGAAGTTCGGGTGCGACGTCCGCCAACGAGGGGTCATCGGGCGACATGCTGGGCTTCGTCTCCACCTGGTCCGAGACGTCGAGTACTCCCTTTTTGTCCTGCCACAGCGTGGTGGTGGCCAGCTGTTCAAAGCTTGCCTCCGTGCCGAAGAAGCGGAAGCGCGATTCCCGGATGTGCGAGGGGTAGCCGACGCGGCGCATCTCGTTGGTGCGCATCACGCCGCCGTCGTTCATTTCGAACAGCGCAGTGGCGTTGGAGAAGTCATTGTCGAACATGCTGACTTCCTTGTCGAAGACGCCGTCGCCACGGTCGTCCTTGACGCCGATGCAGCTCACGCTCACGGCGTGGCCCGGTATGGCGCCCAGCACGCCTCCGATGGCGTGGGTCGGGTACAGCATGGGCGGGTAGCTTGCAGTTGCTTTCCAGTTTTCGCCGCCGCTGTACTGGTAGGCCTCGTAGAAGCCCAGGTCCATGTCGTGGACGTAGTCGCCTTCGGTGTAGAAGATGCGGCCGAACTTGCCGGCGGCGTGCTGCTTGCGGGCATAGACGGTGGCGGGGTTGTAGAAGCTGGTCTCTCCCATGGCATAGACAAGCTTGGTTTCACGCACGGCGTCGATGATTCCGGCGATCTGGTCCTCGGTGATTGCCATGGGAACGGCCGAATAGACGTGCTTCCCGGCGCGCAGTGCCTTGATCACCAGCGGCCCGTGCGTCCAGCGCTGCGTGAAGATAGCGACGGCGTCGACGTCGGAGGCCAGCAACTCGTCGAAACTGCCCATAGTGCCGTCGAGCCCCAGCTGTTCAACAGCTTTGGACGCGCGTTCAGGGAGCTCGTCCACTGCGTAGACCGCGGAAACCCCGGGGTGGAGCTTGAAGAGGTGGGCAAATTGGCCGCCGAACTGGCCGAGGCCTACTACTCCCATTGAAAACGTCATTGTTAGCCCTTCGATTCGTGTGGGTGGCTTCAGAGTGCCCTCGCCGCGCCGGGAGAGGCTCGACGAGGACTCAGGCCAGTGAATCACTGGGATCTACTCGAGTCAACAAAAAGCAATAAATCCAAAATAATCGAACAAAAGTTCACAAGATAACTTGACCCCTTCAGATCTACTCGTGTAGATTTCCATCAGTTGTAACCCATATCACAGTCAGGGAAGGGTCGAAGATGACCACGCTCACCAAACATCCTGATCCGGAGCTCTCCGGTGCCGGCCGCTCGCGGAAATCACCGAAATCACGAAAAAGGGGAAAGCCCGCTGCAGGCTTCCGCGGCATCGGGGATCTCAAGATCGCACTGCTCTTCATCGCCCCGGCGATGGTCGGCTTCGTGTTCTTCTACCTGGTGCCGACCATCCGCGGCATCTACCTGAGCTTCACCGAGTACAGCATCCTCGGAGACCCGGAATGGATCGGCGTCAAGAACTACCAACAGATCGCGAAAGACCCGCTCTTCTGGAACGCCCTTGGGGTCACGTCGGAATACGTCGTCATCAACATCGTGCTCCAGACGCTCCTGGCCCTCGGACTCGCAATCCTCATGCACCGGGTCGCCAAGTCAACCCTCATCCGCGGGGCACTCCTGCTTCCGTATCTCATGGCGAACGTCATTGCCGCGCTCCTGTGGTTCTGGATGCTCGACTACCAAATCGGCATCGTGAACCAGTTCATCGAGTGGTTCGGCTTGCCCCGCGTGGCCTTCTTCGGCAGCGAGCAATGGGCTATCCCCACGCAGGCGCTCATCAACACCTGGCGGCATATGGGTTACACCGCGCTTCTACTTTTCGCAGGCCTGCAAGCCATCCCCAACACGGTGTACGAAGCAGCCAGCATTGACGGGTCCAAGGCGGTCAGCACCTTCTGGCGGATCACCCTCCCGCTGCTACGTCCCGTTCTCGCCCTGGTGCTCGTGGTGACCGTCATCGGCTCGTTCCAGGTCTTTGACACCGTTGCCGTCACCACCCAGGGCGGCCCCGTCAACGCAACCCGCGTGTTGCAGTACTACATCTACCAGCGCGCCTTCAACGAGCAAGACTTCGGCTATGGCTCGGCCCTCGCCGTGATCCTCTTCCTCATCCTCGCGATCGTGGCCTTCATCCAGATGAAGTTCCTTCGCGGCAACCAGTCGGACCTGGACTAAGGACACAACATGACCACCGTTTCCTCCCTCAAGGCAGGCACCCACCGTCGTCCGTTCAACTGGCGCCGCGCAAGCGCCTGGGTGCTGCTTTCCATCGCCATTGCAGTGAGCGTGCTGCCGTTCTATTGGGTTCTGCGCACGGCCTTCTCCACCAACGGATCGCTTGCCGCCAACTCGGCAAGCCTCCTCCCCGCCGATTTCAACCTTGGTGCTTTCAAGCGCGTCTTCGGCCTCCAGACCGCCTCCGAAGCCATCGCCGAGGGCGGCTCCGGTGCCTCCATCAACTTTTGGCAATACCTGTTGAACTCCCTGCTCTTCTCGAGCATCACCACCGCGGGTGCCGTGTTCTTCAGTTCAATGGCGGCCTACGCCTTCGCCCGGCTGCGTTGGAAGGGCCGCGACGGCGTCTTCACGCTTTTCCTCGGCACCATGCTGGTCCCACCGATCTTCACGGCCCTGCCGAACTTCCTCCTCGTGAAAAACCTGGGCCTGCTCAACTCGATGCTCGGATTGGTCCTGCCCTACCTGTTCATGACCCCGTTCGCGATCTTCTTCATGCGCCAGTTCTTCCTCAACATGTCCCGCGAGGTGGAGGAAGCCGCAATGCTCGACGGCGCGAAGCACTGGCGGATCTTCTTCCAGATCGTCATGCCCAACGCGGCCGCCCCCATCGCGACCCTCGCCCTGCTCACCTTCATGGGCCAGTGGAACGAATACTTCTGGCCGCTCCTGGTCGGGACCTCCGAGGAATCGCGGGTGCTCACGGTGGGACTGGGCGTCTTCAAATCCCAGTCCCCGCAGGGCGCCCCCGATTGGTCCGGCCTTATGGCCGCAACCCTCATCTCCGCCCTTCCCGTCCTCATCCTGTTCGCGATCTTCGGCAAGAAGATCGTCAACTCGATCGGCTTCAGCGGCACCAAGTAGTCCCTCCACCATCACGTCCCCAACGGGCCGGCTTATGCCGTGCGCCCAACCCTCCCCACCCGAAAGGTCCTACCATGAAAAAGAAACTACTCGGCGCCGTCGCCGCGGCCGCTGTGGCCACGCTCGCCCTCTCCGCCTGCGGGAGCGGAGGAGGCAGCAGCGCCGACTCTGCCAAGGGCGAGGTCAGCTATTGGCTCTGGGACGCGAACCAGCTTCCCGCCTACCAGCAGTGCGCAGATGACTTCCACAAGGCCAACCCGGACGTCACCGTCAAGATCACCCAGACGGGCTGGGATGACTACTGGGGCAAGATCACCAACGGGATGGCCTCTGGAACCGCCCCCGATGTCTTCACCGACCACCTTTCCAAGTACCCGGAATTCATCAAGACCAAACAGCTCGTCGCACTCGATGACGCGGTGTCCAAGGACAAGGTGGACCTCGCCCAGTACAACGCTGGACTCGCGGACCTCTGGGTGGGCCAAGACGGCAAGCGCTACGGCCTTCCGAAGGACTGGGACACCGTTGGCCTCTTCTACAACAAGAAGATGGCAGCCGACGCCGGCCTCTCGCCCGAGCAGATGGCCTCGCTGAGCTGGAACCCGCAGGACGGCGGAAGCTACGAGAAGGCGATCGCGCACCTCACCGTTGACAAGAACGGCAAGCGCGGCGACGAGCCCGGTTTCGACAAGAACAACGTCGCGGTGTTCGGGCTTGGGCTGCCCGGGTCCGACGCCGAAAACGCCGGACAGACCCAGTGGAGCTTCCTCTCAGCCACCACGGGCTGGAGCGCCACGGACAAGACCCCCTGGGGCTCGCACTTCAACTACGATGACAAGCGCGTCCAGGACACCATCGCCTGGTGGGCTTCACTGGCCCAAAAGGGCTACATGCCCAAACTTGAGACCACAGTTGGGGCCAACGCACCTGACGCCTTCGGCGCCGGCAAGGCCGCCATCAACGCTAACGGCGACTGGATGATCGGCCAATACAGCGGCTATAAGGGCATCGACCTGGGCATCGCCCCCACCCCGAAGGGCGTCGACGGCAAGAACGCCTCAATGTTCAACGGCTTGGCCGACTCCATCTGGGCCGGGACCAAGAAGAAGGACGCCTCCATCAAGTGGGTAGAGTACCTCGGCTCCTCGGCCTGCCAGGACGTCGTAGCATCCAAGGCCGTTGTCTTCCCGGCAATCAAGACCTCCACCGACAAGGCCGCCGCCGCCTTCACGGCAAAGGGCATTGACGTCTCCGCCTTCACCCAGCACGTGAAGGACAAGTCCACCTTCCTGCTCCCTATTACCGACAACGCCGCCAAGGTATCGGGCATCATGAAGCCGGCCATGGACGCCGTTATCGCGGGCAAGGCACCGGCAAGCTCCCTCACGGCTGCCAACGACCAGGTCAACGCCCTCTTCTCGAAATAGTCCCTCGGCGGGAGCCCTTCAACGGCAGGGCTCCCGCTATCCTGATCAGCAACGCCGCAGCCCCGCCAAACCGGTCCGGGCGCCGCCGCTTCACTCCTTTGACGGCGGCGCCCGGACTCTCCACTCCCTCGTAACGCACTCCCCCACTCTCTGAAAGGGAACCAGCACATGGACCCGCTCCACCTCCGTTCCGCCGGCACAAGCCTGGTGGTCAGCTTCGATAACGGAGAGGCCGAGGTCATCCACTGGGGTGCCGATCTCGGCAGCGCCCTCCCGGACCTCGCCATCCTGGGCGAACCCATCCCGCACTCCGCCGTCGACGCCAACGTACCGGCGGCGCTCCTCCCCCAAGGCTCCTCCGCCTGGCAGGGCCGCCCGGGCCTCCGCGGCCAGCGAATCGCCGACGGCGTCCCGGGACTGGACTTTTCGCTCCGGCTTCGCGTAATGGATGTGCAGGCTGACGGCAATTCCGCGGTCGCCTCTGCAGCGATTGTCCAGAAGGATCCCGACGCCGGAATCACCGTGACGTCCACCCTCACCCTTCACCCCGGCGGCCTCCTCGAGCTGCGCCACACTGCCGTCAACGACGGCACGTCCCCCTTCCAGCTCGACGAACTGGCCACCGTCCTCCCGGTGGGGCCGGACGCCGTCGAACTCCTCGACCTCACCGGGCGCTGGTGCCGCGAACGTCACCCACAGCGCAGGGCCGTCCAGCAAGGGACCTGGGTGCGGACGGGACGCCACGGGCGCACGGGGCACGATTCCTCGCTGCTTTTCGCGGCGGGTACCGCCGGATTCGGCAATCGCCACGGGAAGGTCTGGGCCACCCACCTGGCCTGGAGCGGCAACCACGAACAATTCGCCGACACCGTGGCCGATGGCCGTACCATGATCGGCGGCTCCGAGCTCCTGGGCCCGGCCGAAGTGGTGCTCCAGCCCGGCGAGGGCTACACCACGCCGGCACTGTTTGCCGCCTACTCGGACCGCGGCCTGGACGGCATCAGCGAAGCCTTCTACAGCTGGTTCCGGTCCCGCCCGCACCACGTCCTGCCCGCGGCTTCCACGGGGCTCCCCGCCGGCAAGCCCCGCCCGGTGGTCCTGAACACCTGGGAGGCCGTGTACTTCGACCACAAGCTGGACACCCTGATCGAGCTCGCGGAGTCCGCTGCGGAACTGGGCGTTGAGCGCTTCGTGCTCGACGACGGCTGGTTCCGCGGGCGCCGTGACGACCACGCCGGCCTGGGCGATTGGTACGTCGACGAAACCCTTTGGCCCGCCGGCCTGACACCGCTCATCGAGGCCGTGAACTCCCACGGCATGGAATTCGGGCTCTGGGTGGAGCCGGAGATGGTCAACCTGGATTCGGATGTTGCCCGGGCGCACCCCGACTGGATCGTGGGCCCCGCTGCGCTCTCCCACAAGAACGGCGGCCGCCTCCCCCTGGAATGGCGCCACCAGCACATCATCGACCTCGTCAACCCCGCGGCCTGGCAGTACGTGTTCGAACGGATCGACGCCCTGCTTGGGGAAAACAACATCAAGTATCTCAAATGGGACCAGAACCGGGACCTCAGCGAGCATGGCCATGCAGGCCGGGCATCCGTGCATGCGCAGACCCTTGCGGCCTACCGGCTCTTCGACGAGCTCCGCAAGGCCCACCCCGGTGTCGAGATCGAAAGCTGCTCTTCCGGCGGGGCCCGGGTGGACCTCGGCATCCTTGAGCGGACCGATCGTATCTGGGGATCGGACTGCAACGACGCCCTCGAGAGGCAGACCATCCAGCGCTGGACCGGCGTCGTGGTTCCACCGGAACTGGTCGGCGGGCACATCGGACCCACCACCTCACACACCACGGCCCGCACGCACGATCTCTCCTTCCGCGCCATCACTGCGATGTTCGGGCATTTCGGCATGGAATGGGACGTCCGCCAGGTGCAGGGCGCCGAACGCGAGGAACTCAAGCGCTTCATCGGCCTCTACAAGGACCACCGCGGGCTCATCCACAGCGGGCGGATGGTTCGCGCGGACGTCCCGGACGACTCGCTGATGCTGCACGGCGTAGTGTCCGACGACGCCGACGCCGGTTTGTTCGCCGTCGTCAGCACCCGGACGTCGTTCGCGGAACAACCCGGACGGCTGGCTATTCCGGGCCTCGACCCCGAGCGTTCCTACAGGGTGCAAGCCATTTTCCCGGCCCCCGGCGATGCCGACTATGCCCGCACGTTCACCCAGGTGCAGCCGCCGGCATGGTTGCCATCCGGGGCCCAGGCGAGCGGCCGATTCCTCACAGAGGTGGGGCTTCCGATGCCGGTCCTGAACCCGGAGCACGCGCTGCTGCTCAGCTGCACCGCGGTGTAGCTGCTGTTTGGCGTTTCTTACGCTGTGGGGTGTTTCTTACGCTGTCCGGCGCCGCGGCGCAGCCGGGCAGCGTAAGAAACGCCGGACCGGCTCGGCGCACCGATAGATTGGGAGTCATGACTGAAGCTCCCACCGCCACCGAAGCCGGTCGCGGCACCATCCTCGTCCTCAATGGCCCCAACCTGAACCTGCTGGGCACGCGTGAGCCGGAAAAGTACGGCACTTCCACGTTGGCCGACGTCGAACAGCTCGCCATGGCAGCCGCCGAGGCCAACGGCTTCACAGTGGACTGCGTCCAGTCCAACCATGAGGGCGACCTCCTGGACGCCATACACGGAGCCCGCGGAACCGCCGTCGGGATTGTCATCAACGCTGGTGCCTACACACACACTTCCGTGGCACTGCGGGACGCCCTTGCAGCAGTGCAGCTTCCCGCTGTCGAGGTCCACATCACCAATGTGCACCAGCGCGAGGAATTCCGGCACCACTCCTACCTGTCTCCGGTGTGCTCCGCAGTGATCGTGGGCGCAGGAGTCCAGGGCTACAAGCTGGCTATCGACTACCTCGCCACCGCGGTCTAGATCCTCGGACGGAGCAGGGCTACTTTTTGGTGCACTGGCCCGACGACACCGCATCGCTCAGGGATGGTGCTTGCTTGGCCACTGGCGAGAGCTCGTCCATGGTGAGGGCATAGCCGACTGCCACGTCCGAAGTGGTCTTGGCGAAGACCACGCCGGCAACCTGCCCCTGGGTCGTCAGCAGCGGACCGCCCGAGTTGCCCGGCTGCACGTCTCCGGCGAGCTTGTAGACCTGTTCCGGGGACGGGTTGTTGCCATAAATGTCCGGGACCAGCAGGGTCGAGATGCCCTCCACCGCGGCCGGCTTGGACTGGAACGGACCACCGTGGGGGTAGCCTGCGAAGGCCGCCGGCGAACCGGCCGGAAGGTCGGCGCTCAATTGGAGCGGCGCCGTCGGGAGACCGTCGACGGCGACCACGGCCAGGTCGCGTTGGCTGTCGAAGTAGACCACTCGACCAGGCAACGCACCGCCGTCGGGGATTTCAACTACAGGCTGCGACACGCCCGCCACGACGTGCGCGTTGGTCACCACGCGGCCGGGGGAAACCACGAAGCCGGAACCCGTCTGGTTTTGGCCGCATTGGTAGGCGGTACCGGCAATCTTCAGCACGGATTGGGCCGCATTGTTGAGTGCGGGGGTGTCCGTGCTGGTGTTCGGAACGGGCACAGGAGCCACCGGGCCGATGCCCTCGATGAGCTGCGGAATGCCGTTGCCCATGACCGTGGAACGCAGTTGCGCCACGCTGGCCTTGACGGGCGTGGGCGTCATGGTGTCGATGAAGCGGATCACCTTGGAATCGGCGAGCTGCTGCGAAACGAAGGGCACACCCAGAGAGCCGATGCTGAACGCCAACATGGACATGACCAAAGCGGCGACTACCAAGCTAACGAAACCACCCAGCACGCGGTCAAGGGCGTGCAAGGGCTGGATGCGCACCGCTTTGCGGACTCTCTGGCCGATCCAGGTACCGAGCCCGTGCCCAAGGACAATGAGCACCACGGCCGAGCCGATAATGGCGGTCAGCCTCCAGCCACTGTCCTTCACCCAGTCGCCGACGAGCGGGACCGCGATAAAGGCAGCCGCGGCTCCAACTGCGAAGCCTGCGATTCCTCCGAGCGTCACGAAGAAGCCGTTGCGCAGTCCGTAGATCAGGTAGGAGAGAAGCGTCAAAATCAACGCCAGGTCCAATATGGTCAAGCCGAACACCAAAGCTCCTCACAGCCGAGTAAGCCCCAATTGTAGTTGCACAGACTGACAGCTTCCCTTTGGAGGCTCTTCGCATTTAGGCATGGTTGGTTTGTTTGATCCGGTAGGGGCGGTGGCCTCCGGCGGCGAGTAGGCATCTGAGTCGGTAGTTGGTGAAGTTGCGGAAGCCGCGGGCGATTCTGCGGGTGGTTTCGATGACGCCGTTGATCGCTTCGGTGGGGCCGTTGGAGGCGCCGTGGGTGTCGAAGTAGGCCAGGATCGCCGTCTTCCATTGTTTGAGTGTCCGGCCCAGTCGTGAGACCTCGGGGATCGGGCAGGACGGGAACGAGGAGATCACCTCGTTGACGAGTTCCCTGCCCCGTTCGGGCCTGGCGTGGTAGATGTTCCGGAGCTTCTGGTAGCACTGCCAGGCCAGGGTGACTTCGTGGTGCGGGTCCCCGAGGGTGAGTTTCGCGTCGAGCCGGGCTGCCTGTTTGTCGGTGAGGTGTTCGGCCCCGATCTGCAGGGTCCGGCGGATCCCGTAGAGCGGGTCGCCCTTGCGGCCGCGGTGCCCGAGGGTTTCCTGCTGCACGCGGCGGCGGACCTCATCGACCATGGCCGATCCCAGTTTCACGACGTGGAACGCGTCCAGGACGGTGATGGCTTCGGGCAGTTCGTCGCGGATCGCGTTCGCGTAGCCGCGGAACGGATCCAGCGCGGCGGTCTTGATGCCGGCGGTGAATTCCTCGCCGCGGGCTTTGAGCCAGTCGGCGTAGGCCTTCCCGGACCGGCCCGGGACGAGGTCCAGCAACCTGGCGTGCACCACACCGTTCGCGTCGCGGGTGTGGTCCACGATTCCCGTGACCATCCCGGATCCGGGCGGGCCGGTATGGGACCAGACATGCTCATCGACTCCGAGCGCGTTCACCCCGGCCAGCCTGCCGGTCGCTGCGATCCGCCGGGCAGCCTCTGCCTTGATGGCGTCCCAGGCCGTGTGCCAGGAGACGCCGAGCTGGTGGGCCAGGGCGGAGACCGAGGTGTCGAAACGCTGCAGGCCGTCGGTCGCCCACGCAACGGCCCTGGCAGTGAGTTTTGCCCGGGGCCCGGCCAACTCATGCTCTTCGGTGAAGGTGGTTCTGGGGCAGTCGGGGTCCGGGCAGCGCCAGACACGTTTGGCCCACAGCAGCCGCACCGGCCGCCCGAAACACGGGGTGTCATGGAGCCGGACCTGCCGGCGGCCGTGCCCGACCGCGACGACACCGCAGTCCGGACAACCGCTAAGAGTTTCGGCTGTCTCTACGTGCAGAACCAGGCCGGTCCCGGCCGCCGTGACAGAGCAGACGTGGATACCGTCGACACCAAGAAGCGCGTCGGCCCGCTCGCACCAGCGACCGCCCGGGCAGGAAGTAGCATTGGGCATATCAGGGTCTCTTTTTTATTTGGAAGCTTGGTCGCTACCAATTCAAAGAGGCCCTGACCTCTCTCCTCCCGCACCACGCCGCAGCGGCATCAGGACACGCTCCTGCCCCCGGCGCCAGACGGCCCCAACCACGCTCATCTGCGAAGGGCCCCTTTGGAAGCAAGCTGCCGTCCAGATCGCGCAGCCGCCGCCCAGCAGGGCATTCCCGGTCGATTGAGGCGCGGATTTGGGGCTCTTCCGCGTGATTTAGGGCGTTTCGGCTGCCAAGTACGTCACAGAGGCGACAAAATTCTGAAACAATGGCTGAAGCGCCCCAGCCGAACTTTTACTCAGGAGATTTCATGGATATCGAGGTATTGCGCCGCGCACCCCTCTTCGCCACCCTTGACGACGACGCTTTCCGTCTGCTGACGGACGAACTCACAGAGGTGGACCTTTCTCGCGGAGCGTCCGTTTTCCGCGAGGGCGATCAGGGTGACCAGCTCTACTTCATCGTGTCCGGCAAGGTTAAGCTCGGCCGCACCTCTCCGGACGGCCGCGAATCCCTCTTGGCGATCCTCGGCCCGGGCGAGCTCTTCGGCGAGATGGCCCTGTTCGACCCCAGCCCGCGCACCGCGACGGCCACGGCCGTTTCCGAGACCCGACTGGCAGGCCTGAAGAACGAAAGCCTCAACGCCCTGCTGCGCACTCGGCCCGAGGTGTCGGCACAATTGCTGCAGGCCCTTGCCCGCCGCCTGCGCCGCACCAACGATTCCCTGTCCGACCTCGTGTTCTCGGACGTCCCGGGCCGTGTCGCCAAGGCCCTGCTGGACCTCGCGGACCGCTTCGGCCGGCCCGCGACCGACGGCGTGCTGGTGGCCCACGAACTCACGCAGGAAGAGCTGGCCCAGCTGGTCGGAGCCTCCCGCGAGACGGTCAACAAGGCCCTTGCCGAGTTCGTTCAGCGCGGTTGGCTCCGCCTGGAGGCCCGCGCAGTAGTCATCCTGGACATGCAGCGCCTCCGCCAGCGCTCCCGGTAATTTCTAGCGACACAGAAAATGCCTGGCGACACCGGAATTCCGGAGTCGCCAGGCATTTTTCTTGTCGCCTGCGGATTTGGGTGTCGTCAGCGCTCCCGCTGCGGCTCCCCTGAAACCGTCCGAGCAGCTTCGACTTCGAGCATGAGTGCGCCATCCTCTTCGACGAGCCGCGGCTGGTACATGTGTGGCTTCCGCTTGTAGCTGAGGTACGCAATGCAGCCTTGGGCAGCGGCCATCTTTTCGAGGATGATCTCCGAGCCCGGCACCAGCAATTGGCCCAGTGGCAAGCCAACCGTGTTTTCCTGGCCGATTTCGTCCCCAAGCGCAGTGGTTTCGCGATCGGCCATAAGTTTGGAAACGCACACCCAACGCCCCCAGACACCCTTGCTGGCCAGCAGCGAGGGCTGTTGGTTAACCGGTAGGGTTGCCGCGAAGTAGCGGGTGTTGAAGCGACGGTGTGCGAAGTCCGGGCTGAGCCAGTTGACGAGCGGCTTGAGCAGGTCCGTCCGCAGCGACAGGCCGCGCTTGGCCAGGACATCCGTGAAGGACTTGTCCTGCGCTGCTACGGCCTCGCGGGCCTTCATCCACTCGGGAGTGGATGTCGCCTCCACTGTGGAGGACAGGTCAGGGCCGGCCAGAAGCACGCCGGTTTCCTCGAACAGTTCGCGGATGGCGCCCACCACGTGGCGGCGGGCAAGTCCGACGTCGGCGGTCCCTAGCGTCTCAGCCCAATGCTGAGGCGAGGGGCCCAGCCAGCCGAGGGCGTCCTCGTCGGTGGGCTCCAGCGATCCGCCGGGAAACGCGACAACGCCCAGCGGCGAGGAACCGGGACGGTAACCCATCCACGTCTCCAGGCCGGTAGGCGAATCGCGGAGCAGGACAACAGATGATGCAAAACGCGCGGCGCGGGGGGCCCGTTCGCCGAGCTCAAGCCAATTCCGTGCAGCCCCTTCTAGTTCAGGGGGTAACGCAAACAGGCGTCGGGCTAGTTGTGGCAATTGAGTGAACCGGTTCCTTAGCTGAATTCAGCGATCAACTCGACCTCGACGGGAGAGTCGAGCGGAAGGACTGCAACGCCGACGGCGGAACGCGCGTGCTGCCCTTTGTCGCCGAAGACACGCCTGAGGAGCTCGGATGCACCATTAATTACACCGGGCTGGCCGGTGAAGGAGGCATCGGAAGCCACGAAGCCGACGACCTTTACGATGCGCGTGATGCGATCGAGGTCCCCGATGACGCTCTTGACGGCAGCCAAGGCATTGACGGCACAGACGGCTGCATACATCTGCGCGTCTTCCGGAGACACTGTGGGCTCTTCCGAAAGGCCCTCTTCACCGCTGGAGACTTTGCCCGTAGCTTCGAGTTTGCCGTTAATGAAGGGCAGCTGTCCGGAGGTGTAGACGTGGTTGCCGGAGACGATGGCCGGAACATACGCGGCCACCGGAGCTGCGACAGCCGGCAGGGTCAGTCCCAGTTCGGCAAGGCGCTGCTCGACGGCGGATGCCGGAGCTGTGGAATCCGCGCCAACGGTGGCTTCTGCGGGGGTTGTCATAGTTACTGCTTCTCCCTCTTCAAGTATGCAACAAGTCCGTTTCCGTCGGGTCCGGGGACAACCTGGACGAGCTCCCAGCCGTCCTCTCCCCACTGGTCCAGAATCTGCTTTGTGGCGTGAATGATGAGCGGAATCGTCGCGTACTCCCATTTGGTCATGAAAGAAAGACTAGCCCTTGCCGGTAAAGTGGTGAACATGGTGACTCGTAGGAACCCTCTATTCGACACTGCCACCACTCTTGGAAAGATCCTCGGATTCCTCGGTGTGAGCGCTATTTGTGGTGTCCTTGTGGCGGGCTTGCTCGTTCCCGCGGCCGCCGTTTCAGGCAGTGCGGCGAGTGGGTCCATTCAGTTCTTTGACACGCTGCCCGCGGAACTTCAGGTGAACCCGCCCAGCCAGGCGACCACCATCCTGGCCGCGGATGGCAGCCAGATCGCCTCCATCTACTCCGAGAACCGCACGCGGGTCTCGCTCGACCAGATGAGTCCCTTTATCAAGGACGCGATCGTCTCGGTTGAGGACAGCCGTTTCTATGAGCACGGCGGCATCGATGCCACCGGCATCATGCGTGCCATCGTCAGCACAGCGCGCGGAAAGCAGCAGGGTGCCTCCACCATCACCCAGCAGTACGTGAACAACGTCATCAACGAGTCCCTCGTTTCGCAGGACAAGGCTTCCGACGTCAAGCTCAACGGCGTCAACAAGGGCGTCGGCGACAAACTCCGCGAAATGAAGCTGGCCATCGCGCTGGAGAAGAAGTTCTCCAAGCAGCAGATCCTTGAGGGTTACCTCAACATCGTCTTCTTCAATAAGGACGCTTACGGTATCGAGGCCGCCTCGAGGCTGTTCTTCAGCACCAGCGCCAAGGACCTCACCTTGCCGCAAGCCGCATTGCTGGCCGGCGTGGTCAACAGCCCGTCCTACTACGACCCGGTGACGAACCCGGACCACGCGAAACAGCGTCGCGACCTGGTGCTCGGCCTCATGCTGGACCAGGGAAAGATCAAGAAGGCTGACTATGACGCCGCCATCGCGACGCCGGTGACCACCAAGGTCACCCAGCCTCGCCAAGGCTGCGCATATGCCGCTACGGCCCCGTATTTCTGTGACTACGTACTTCACTTGCTCCTGAACAACCCGGCGTACGGCGCCACCCCGGTCGAGCGCGCCAACCGCGTCGCACGAGGTGGCCTGACTATCCAGACCACGCTCGATCCCAAAGCCCAGAGCGTTGCCCAAAGCCAGGTTGATGCCACTACGGGGGCCAACCCGGATAAGTGGGGCGCAACGATCGTCTCGGTCCAGCCTGGCAGCGGAAAGATCGTTTCCATGGCCCAGAACACCGTGTGGCTGCCCGCACCGGGGAAGTTCGACCAGACGCAAAATTTCAATGTGGATGTGGTCGATCCACAGGGTAACGACCTTAACGGTTTGGGCGGATTCCAGCCCGGCTCTACCATGAAGCCCTTCACATTTGCCGAATGGCTCAATGAAGGCAAATCGATGAACACCACCATCAATGCGACGGTCCGCAAGTATCCGCAGAATTTCCCTTGGCGGAACACCTGCCCAACCCCCGAAAATGGCTTCTACGACGCCAATGTCACAGGGAGTTACGACCTCCAGAACTCCGATGACACCCACTACCGCTCCATGACGGTCCTTTACGGTCTGATGAACTCGATCAACACCGCGACGTTCGCCTCTGCATCGCAACTGGACCTTTGCGGCATCCAGAAGATCGTCGACGCCGTGGGCATCCACGGGGGAAACCCTGCACGCGACAAGTCCGGGGCGGTCACGGATGCCAATCCGAAGGTTCCCATGACGACGCTGGGTAACCTGATCGGTTCAACGCAGACCGCGCCGCTCACTATGGCTAGTGCCATGGCAACGTTCGCCAACAACGGCAAATACTGCGAGCCCATCGCTGTCACTTCCGTGACGGACCAGACAGGCGCAAAGCTTCCCGCCCAGTCCCCGAACTGCCGCGACGCAGTCTCTCCGGAGGTTGCCCACGGTGTTGCTTACGCCATGCAAGAGGTGCTTAACCAGGGTTCCGGTTCGCTGATCCAGCCCAGGATTTCCACAAAGACCAGTTTCCCGATCGCGGCCAAAACCGGAACCAATGACAGCAACGGCTCCACCTGGGTTGTGGGCTACACTTCCGGCCTCGCGACGGCCAGCTGGTTCGGCGATCCGCTGGGTGGCCAAACCCGCTTCGGCCGTAATATCACCGTGAACGGGAAGTTCTATCCCAGCATCGACGGTTACATGATCGCCGGCCCGCAGTTCTCCAACTACATGTCCCAGGTTGCTCCCACTTATGGAACCAACCCGTTCCCGGCACCGCCGTCGAACCTGCTCGATCCGCCAGGGTACAAGCCTTCGACGCCGAGCAACACCATCCCGGGCACCACAATTCCGAGCACTCAACCGAGCGGCAATGGAAATGGCAACGGAAACAAGAATGGCTAACGGCTCCAAGCCCGCCATGGAATCGCTGGCAAGCCGCGTCCGAAGCATCGGACGCGGCTTTGCCGTAGCTGCAGGTGCGGGCGCAACTGCGGGCGTTGCCGGCCTCGCTTACGGCCTCTGGGAAAAGAACCAGTTCGTGCTCCGGGAGGAGACCGTTCCCATCCTGCCCGAAGGCTCGGCTCCCCTCCGGGTGCTGCACATAAGCGACATTCATTTCGTACCAAGCCAACGCAAAAAGGCCGAATGGCTGCGTTCGCTCGCGGCCCTTGAACCTGACCTCGTGGTGAACACGGGCGACAATCTCAGCCACCCCCACGCCGTCGTTCCGCTCTTGGATGCATTGCGGCCCCTGTTGAAGTTCCCGGGCGTCTTCGTCCCGGGCTCCAACGACTATTACGCCCCGCGGTTCAAGAACCCGGCCACGTATTTCCTCGGCCCGTCGCGCGTCAAGAACAATCCAGTCGAGCTCGATTGGCCGCGCCTGCGTTCGGGATTCGGGATGTCGGGCTGGATCGACCTCACCAACAGGAACCAGTCCTTGCCCATCAACGGAATCCGCTTCGATTTCTCCGGAGTGGACGATCCCCACCTGAATCGTGAACGCTACACCGGCTGGCCGCGCGGCACCGTCGGACAGGACTCCCGCCCACACCTGCGCGTAGCCGTCATCCACGCCCCCTACCAACGGGTCCTGGACCATTTCACGAACGACTCCGCGGACCTCATCCTCGCCGGACACACCCACGGCGGCCAGATCTGCATCCCCGGTTACGGTGCTTTGGTTGCCAATTGCGATCTACCCACCTGGCGTGCCAAAGGGCTGCATGACTGGGAAAACAACGGACGCACGACGCCGGTCAACGTCTCGGGCGGCATCGGCACCTCACGCTTCGCCCCGGTCCGGATCGCGTGCAGGCCGGAAGCCGTTCTGCTGACCCTGACGGCACGCCAATAGCCAGCCCCACCACCGAGCATGTCCTGGCGAGGGGCGGTTCCGAATACCTCGTATCACGGAACGCAATGGCGCTGTGAATCCTGTTACACGATGGCATAGGGTAGTTGCTATAGGAAACTACCTCCGTGCATCGCGCCGGACAGGCGCGGTACGCCGGGGACAAAGCTGTTGAGAAGCGGGCATGGCCAAACAGACTTCATTCTTCACCTCCGTCAAACGTCTCTATCCGCACGTTAAGCCGATCCTCCCCCGGCTTTTCATGGGGCTGGTCAGCGCTCTGCTGGCCAGCATCATGGCGCTTGCCATCCCGCAGGTGCTGCGGGTTTTGATCAACGGCTCCCTCCACCCTGGCGGCCCTACCAACGCTGTCTGGGTTGCCGCCGTCGTGGTTCTGGCACTCGGCATCGCAGAAGCCGGGCTTGTGGCGCTGCGGCGCCAGTTCGTCATCAATCCCGCGACCACCGTGGAATCGAGGATGCGGGTGTCCCTCTACGGGCATCTGCAGGACCTCACCGTTTCCTTCCATGACCGTTGGGGTTCAGGGCAGCTCTTGTCCCGCGCGATGACGGACTTGAACTTCCTGCGGCGTTGGATGGCCTTCGGCGCGATCATGCTGGTGGTGACCACCTTGACCGTGGTGATTGGCGTCGCGGTGATGTTCGCAATGAGCTGGCAGCTGGCGTTGATCTTCCTGGCCGCCGCGGTGCCCATCATGATCTATTCCTTCCGTTTCCGCCGCCGCTTCAGCCTCGTGACCCGGCTGAGCCAGGACCAGGCAGGCGATCTCGCCACCACGGTGGAGGAGTCCGTTCACGGCATCCGCGTGCTCAAGGCCTTCGGTCGCAGCCGCGAAGCGCTGGAGAACTTCAACGAGCAGGCTGAGGAGCTGAGGCAGACCGAGATCGCCAAGGCCAAGCACCAAGCCACCTTCACCCTCGTTGTGACGCTGCTGCCCGAGCTGGCGCTCGGCGTCGGGCTCGTGGCGGGCGTCCTGCTCGTCTCCACGGGCCAGCTAAGCATCGGTTCCCTGGTCGCGTTCTTCGGCACCGCGGCGGTTGTGGCAGCACCGGTGGAATTCTCGGGGACCCTCCTGGCCATGGCATTGACCGCCAAGACCGCGCTCGACCGCCACTTCGAGGTCATGGACACGCCCAACACCATCACCAGTCCGGCGAACCCCAGAACACCCAAGGAACTGCGCGGGGCTTTGAGCTTCAAGGGCGCCGCTTTCGGTTTCGACGACGGCGCCCGGCTCCTGAACGACATCACCCTGGACATCAGGTCCGGCGAAACCATGGCCCTCGTGGGCATTACGGGCAGCGGAAAGAGCGCCTTGCTCCAGCTGGTCCCCCGGCTCTATGACGTCACCGAAGGATCCGTGACCATTGACGGCGTGGATGTCCGCGACTTTAGCGTCGAGCAGCTGAGGACCGTCGTAGCGGTCGCCTTCGAGGACACCACCCTGTTTTCCAGCTCGGTCCGGGACAACGTGCTGCTCGGCGCGCCGGACACGTCCGAGGACGCGCTCGAGGAAGCGCTCGACGTCGCGCAGGCGCACTTCGCGTATTCGCTGCCGGACGGCGTCGGGACCCTCATCGGCGAGGAAGGGCTGAGTCTTTCCGGCGGCCAGCGGCAGCGGATCGCGCTCGCCCGGGCTATCGCAGCCAAGCCCAAGGTCCTCGTGTTGGATGATCCGCTATCGGCCCTGGACGTGAACACGGAGGAACTCGTCGAAGCCAGGCTCCGCGAAGTCCTCCGGGACACCACCACGCTCATCGTCGCACACAGACCCTCTACCGTTGCCCTGGCCGACCGGGTGGCGCTGCTCGAAAACGGAAGCATCACCGCCGTCGGGACCCATACGGAACTGTTGGCCAACAACGCCCACTACCGCTACGTGATCGCAAGCCTCGACTCCGGTCCGAAGGACCTCGACCTCGAACTCGACGAGCTGGAACACGAGCTGGATTCGGAACAGCACATGGACCAAGCCGGGGAGGGCCGCCGATGAGCACGTTCGGAACCGCCAATGAAGACAACGCACACCTGAGCCGCAGCGACAGCAAAGCAGTACGACGGCGGTCGGTCGCCTTACTGGGGTCACTCATCCGCCCGGTGCGGTTGCGGTTCTGGCTGACGCTGGTAATGGTGGTGCTCTCGCAGGCCACCCGGGTAGCCGGACCGGCGATCATCGCTTTCGGCATCGACCACGCACTGCCCTCGCTGCTCGCCGGGAACAACATGCCGGTGGTCCAGGCCGGCGTCCTGTATCTGACCGCGGCCGTCGCCACGGCGATTTTGACGGCCCTCTACGTCACTTCCACGGCAAAGCTGAGCCAATCCATGCTTCTGGACCTGCGGCTGCGGGTCTTCCGGCACACTCAACGGCTCAGCTTGGAGTTCCACGAGAAGTACACCTCCGGCCGGATCATCGCGCGCCAGACCTCGGACCTTGAGGCGCTGAGAGAACTCCTCGATTCGGGTGTCAGCTCGCTGGCATCCGGGATCCTGTTCATGCTTTTCACGGCATTTACCGTGTTTGCCCTCGACTGGCGCAGCGGTCTGCTCATGCTCGCCACGGGCGTGCCCGCGTACTTCCTGGCCCGCTGGTACCAGAAGCACTCTCAGATCGCCTTCCGCGAATCACGGGTGGCATCCGCGAGGCTGATTGTCCACTTCGTGGAAACCATGACCGGCATCCGGGCCATCAAGGCATTCCGCAAGGAGCCGGAGAACGCGCAGCGGTATGCCGAACTCTCCGAGGACTACCGCAAAGTCACAGTCCGCTCCATCAACCTCAACGGTGTCTTCCAACCGGGCCTGGTCCTCATCGGCAACGTGTGCGTGGCAGTGGTCCTGCTCTTCGGCGGCTTCCGGGTGCTCTCCG
This sequence comes from Arthrobacter sp. KNU-44, assembly GCF_051843155.1. NCBI lineage: Bacteria > Bacillati > Actinomycetota > Actinomycetes > Micrococcales > Micrococcaceae > Arthrobacter > Arthrobacter sp. KNU-44. The sequence continues at coordinate 2,837,099 of NZ_JBPXNG010000002.1, read as the reverse complement.
GAGACCTGGCGGTGGGTGTGCTCCTTGCACTGATCCTTTCAACGAAGCGCTTCTTCCAGCCCGTGGACCAGATGGCCATGTTCTACAACTCCTTCCAGAGCGCCCAGGCCGCGCTCGAGAAGGTGTCCGGCCTGCTCGAAGAAGTCCCGACGGTCCGGCCACCCAAGAACCCTGTGCCCTTGCCCCATGCCCGCGGAGAAATCGACTTCCGTGGCGTCGAGTTCGGCTACGGGAACGGAAAGGTAGTGGTCCCCAAACTGGACCTTCACATTCCCGCGGGACAGACCATAGCGCTCGTCGGACAGACCGGTGCCGGCAAATCGACCTTCGCCAAGCTGATCGCCCGCTTCTACGACGTCACCGAAGGCTCATTGACCCTCGACGGCGTCGACCTCCGGGAGCTCTCGACGGCGGACCTGCGCCGCGCCGTCGTGATGGTCACCCAGGAAGCCTTCCTCTTTAGCGGCTCCGTAGCGGACAACATCGCCTTGGGGCGGCCTGAAGCTACCCGCGCGGAGATCGAAGAAGCTGCGAAGGCCGTCGGTGCGCACGACTTCATCTCCGCCTTGCCTGACGGCTACGACACGGACGTCAACAAACGCGGCGGCCGTGTCTCCGCCGGGCAACGGCAGCTGATCGGCTTTGCCCGGGCATTCATCGCGGCCCCGGCAGTACTCATCCTGGACGAAGCGACATCTTCGCTTGATATCCCCTCCGAACGGCTGGTGCAGGCCGGCCTCGGCAGGCTGTTGTCCGGAACGGACTCCGAGCGGACCGCCATCATCATCGCCCACCGGCTCTCTACTGTGGAGACCGCAGACCGGGTACTGGTGGTGCACGAGGGGCGCATCGTCGAAGACGGCACGCCTGCCGAACTCATCGGCGGAGGAGGACGCTTCGCCCGCTTACACGGCGCCTGGAAGGACTCGCTGGTCTGAGGTTGTTGTTCCCGGGGGCGGCTTCCTTCGATTTCGCATCCGGGGAGTGATCGGCTATTCTTGAACAGTTGCTTTCGCAGCGGATCGGGATGTAGCGCAGCTTGGTAGCGCGCTTCGTTCGGGACGAAGAGGTCGCAGGTTCAAATCCTGTCATCCCGACCAATTGGTAGAAGACCTTCCACTCGGAAGGTCTTCTACTTTATTTAACGAGCTTTTCGGAAGCCCTGGAAAACCGGAAGAAACATTCCCCTGACCGGTTTTCCTCGCCGGTCCAAGGTTTAGAGACAAGTGTTGTTAACAACCCCGGCACAATGACCCGGGGTATATCACGGTCCACCCCGAACCTGGCGCAAAAGAAATCCCCGGTGTGTCGATTTCAGACAACCGGGGATTTCTTCACTTCATTTGAATTATCCAGCGCCTGCCGGGATCTCCGGGAGCCGCCGTCGAGCTACACGGGATCGGGCCAGTTGCCGATAGCCTGCGAGACCCTCATCGGATCAGGCCAGTTACCGATAGCCTGCGAAACCACACTCATCGGATCAGGCCAGTTACCAATAGCCTGCGAGATCCTCATCGGATCTGGCCAGTTACCAATGCTGAGCACCGTACTGACGGTGTCTGCCACAGGGGCTGCCGAAACCACGGCTGGCGCCGCGGCGGAGAATGCAAGAGCGCCGGCCAAGGCCACTGCTGCAGCAATCTTCTTCAACATAATTTTTCCTCAATGCGAGTCGGATTCGTTACGGAAATTTAGCGGTCCCTGTTGACATTCATTGTAAAATGTTTTCCACAGCGACTGTCAAGCTTTAGGCGTAAAGACAGCGCAAAGACAAGCCTCTAGGAGGAACCTGTGGGGAACGGATTCGGAGAAAAGCTCCGTGCCGAACGGCTCGAACGTGGGCTGACCCAGGCTGAATTGGGCAGGGACCTTTACTCGCCCAGCTACATTTCGCTTCTTGAAACGGGCCGGCGGGAGCCCACGGCCGAAGTCATTGAAGAACTCGCCCGCCGTCTGGAGCTGGCACCAAAAGCCTTGGAAGCCTGGAGCCAGCCCGTATCCGTCAGTGACGCCGAATACGTGCTCGCGGGGCTGTACGCCAGGCAAGCCTGGGACCTCAGGGACTACCCGCTTGCCGCAAGCCACGCATCAACCGCCGCCCAAATCGCGCTCGAGGCAAAGAACACCAGCGCCTGGTGGAACATGACCTACATGCAGGCCGAATGCCTCATGAAGCAGGGGCAATTGAAGGAATGCCAGCAGATCATCCAGCATCTCCTGGAACATCCCATGGCTACCGAATCCGCAGGCCTCGGAGTCCGTGCCCGGCAGATGCTTGCCGCCGTCTGCCACGGACAAGGGCAGCTGGCCACCGCCGTCGAGCATGCCAAGGAAGCCGTAAGGCTATCCGAGCAGCTGCCCAAAGGCTCAACGTTGATCATCGGGGCGCACCGCGCCCTGATCGGTGCATTGGCCGAGAGTGGCAGGTTGGACGAAGCCTGGACATATTGCCAGGCCATGAACAACCAGATGGACGACCATTCGATGTCCCAGCTTGCAGGCGAAGTGGCCTGGGTGGTGGGAAACGTGGCCTTCATGCGCCACGACTATGTTGAAGGCATCAAGCATCACGAGCGCGCCGCAAAGCTGCTCTCCCCCGCCAATGACATTGAGCTGTGGGCCCGTTTCAACAAGGCATCGGCGGCCGTCCGGCTGTCCTCGGGAATCGTAGAGCCGGAGACGCTCTCAGCTATCGAACGCGCTGAACTCGCTCTGTCGATTGTGGGCGGAAACAAGACGGACCAGCTCGAAGTTGCCTTTATCCGCGCCCGCTGGCTGTACCTGACGGGCGACATCCCGGCCGCCATCACCAAGCTGCGCGAAATCCACGCGGACCGCGATGTACTCGCCCGGCACACTGCAGGCGAAGTCGCTTTCCTCCTTGGCAAGGCACTCAAAGCGGCCGGCGAAAACACGGACGCACTGGTCCATCTCGAAGAAGCCCAGCGCGATTTCACCGCCGCCGGCGCAGCCGACCGCGTCCAGCAGGCCATGGACTCCGTACTGGAGATCAGGCTGGCGGAACGTCGGGCGGCGTCGGGCCATGGCGGGAGCGCGCAGTCTTCCCGCGCAAGCTAGCGCGAACCCAGCTGATCCCCACCGCCCCCTCGCCTCGCAAGTCCCCACCGGCTCCCAGCCTTCGCAAGCTCAGGCAGGTACCCTCGCCGGCGGGGCCCCACGGCCAGGGAACCCTGGCGGCCTGGGCCTAGCAGTTGTTGTCGTTTAGCCGCGGCTAAACGACAACAACTGCAAGTCAGACGAAAGTCCGGCCGGTGAGCTTTTCGTAGGCCTCCACGTAGCGGGCGCGCGTCTTGTCCACGACGTCGGCCGGCAGCGCGGGCGGCGGGGTGTCACTCGAGCGGTCCCAGCCCGATTCCGCGGAGGTCAGCCAGTCACGCACAAACTGCTTGTCGAACGATGGCTGCGCCTTGCCCGGCTCGTAAGTGGACGCATCCCAGAAGCGTGAGGAATCCGGCGTCAGGACCTCATCGCCCAAGGTGATGACGCCCGTGTTGACGTCGATGCCGAACTCAACCTTCGTGTCGGCCAGGATGATTCCGCGGCCCCGGGCGATCTCTTCCGCGCGGGTGTAGATCTTCAACGTGAGTTCGCTCAGGCGTGCGGCGATATCGTCGCCCACCATCGCGACGACGTCGTCGTAGGTGATGTTCTCGTCGTGCTCGCCGACTTCAGCCTTGGCAGAAGGCGTGAAGATGGCGTGCGCCAGGCGTGAGCCGTCAACGAGGCCCTCGGGCAAGGGAATGTCGCAGACGGTGCCTGATTGGCGGTACTCGGCGAGGCCGGAGCCCGTGAGATACCCGCGGGCGATGCATTCCACGGGGAACATCTCCAGCCGCTTGCAGATCATCGCCCGGCCCTCAACTTCTGCGGGCACACCCTCGGCGACCGTGGATGCAAGGACGTGGTGCTCCACGCCAAGCTGTTCGAACCACCACAGGCTCAGTTGGGTGAGGACCCGGCCCTTGTCCGGGATCTCACTGCTCAAGACATGGTCGTAGGCGCTGATGCGGTCGCTGGCGACCACCAAGACACGGTCCTGGCCGGATGCTGCCCCCTCGAGATCATCCGCCGGAACGTAGAGGTCGCGGACTTTGCCCGAGTAGAAATGCTTCCATCCCGGGAGGTCGAGGGTTTCAGTCTGCAGGCCGTTTGCGTTGTTTTCAGGCATGGTTCAGGCCTTCACATTCGGGATGGAGCCGGTGGCCGGGGAGACCACATGGATCTCGCCGCGGGCTGCCTTGCCGGCGATATCGGTACGGAACTGTCCGCCGTCGAGCTGGACCAGCTCCACGCCGTCGTAAGCCCGCTCGCGGGCCTCCACGAGGTCCGTGCCCAACGCCACAACGGCCAGCACGCGGCCGCCGGCCGAGACGATCCGGCCTTGTTCGTCCAGTTTGGTACCCGCGTGGATGACGTGGACGCCTTCCAGCGCGTCCACCTTGTTCAAGCCGCGGATGCGGTCCCCCGTGCGGGGCGTGTCCGGGTAGTTTTCGGCGGCGACGACGACGGCGACTGCCGACTCCTTCGACCAGCGCAGCTCTTCAGCCTGGTCCAGTTCGCCCTTGGCGGCTGCCAGCAGGAGGGCGCCGAGCGGGGTCTTGAGCCGGGCCAGGACTGCCTGCGTTTCGGGATCGCCGAAACGGACGTTGAATTCGATGACGCGCGTGCCGCGGGAAGTCAGGGCCAGGCCACAGTAGAGGACGCCGACGAACGGAGTTCCACGGCTGGCCATCTCGTCCACGGTGGGCTGGGCCACCCGGTCGATGACTTCCTGGACCAGGCCTTCAGGCGCCCAGTCGAGCGGGGTGTAAGCGCCCATGCCGCCGGTGTTGGGGCCTTCGTCATTGTCGAAAATCCGCTTGAAGTCCTGAGCCGGGGACAGCGGCACCGTGGTGCGGCCGTCGCACAGCACGAACAGGGAGACCTCGGGCCCGTCCAGGAACTCCTCGATCACCACGGTTCCGCCAGCGTCGAAACAAGCCTGGGCGTGGGCGAGTGCTTCCTCGCGGTCATTTGTGACCACGACGCCCTTGCCGGCGGCCAGTCCGTCATCCTTGACGACATGCGGAGCGCCGAAAGTGTCCAGTGCGTCGGCAGCCTCTGCAGCGTTTGTTGCCACGCGGGCCATGGCGGTGGGCACGCCGGCCTCGGCCATGACTTCCTTGGCGAACGCCTTGGAGGCTTCGAGCTGCGCCGCGGCCTTGCTGGGGCCAAAGACCGGAATACCGGTTTCGCGGACGGCGTCGGATACGCCCGCGGCGAGCGGAGCTTCAGGGCCGACGACAACCAGGTCAACCGCCAGCTTTGTCGCGAGCGCTGCGACCGCGCCGGGGTCGTTCCCGTCGATCGCGTACGTGGGGACCAGCTTGGCGATGCCCGCGTTTCCCGGAGCCGCATGGACCTCGGAAACGTTGGGATCCTTGAGCAAGGAGCGGACAATTGCGTGTTCGCGGCCGCCGGGGCCAATGACGAGTACCTTCACAGTCTTCAAGGGTACTTTGTGCGGGGGCAGGACTCCTAAGCTGTCTCCACCACTGGACATGCCCAGCCTTGGCCACAAGCCAAGGGCTGAGCATGTCCAACCCATCTTGGGGGCCTCCGGCTACGAACCACCTGCATGAAGAAGCTCAGGAACTGGCTCAGGGGACCCACCGCATTGGCTGCACTGGCCGGGGTGGCTGCTGCCGCCGTCGTACTTTCCGTTGCGGAACTGATCGGCGCCTTCTTTACGGCCCGGGCTACTCCTGTCATCGCGCTGGGGTCAACCTTCATCGACTTCACACCGCCGTGGATGAAGGATTTTGCCGTCACCACGTTCGGCACAAACGACAAGGCCGCGCTGTTTGTGGGAATGGGCCTGACCATCTTCGTGCTCGCTTGCGTGCTGGGCATCGTGGCCTTCCGCAATTGGGCACTGGGCGTGTTGGGTGTTCTCGGCATGGGCGCGGTGATCGTGGCCGCCGTGGTGACCCGGGCCAGCGTGAAGCCCGTGGATTCCATACCGAGCCTGATCGGCACGGTGGCTGGGCTCGTGGTTCTCCGCCTTTTGGTGGCCCGGCTCTGGCGGCTGAAGTCGTTCCCTGACGCCCCTGCCGACACCGCGGCCAAAGGCATCGAGCGTCCCGCCACCACGCGCCGAACCTTCTTCGCCGCGACCGGTATCACCGTTGCCGCAGCCGCCATCGCAGCCGGCGGCGGCCGGTTCCTGAGTGCTGCACGCAGCAATGTGGCCAAGGCCAGGGATTCCTTGAAACTCCCCGCTCCCGCCAGGGCGGCCGCTCCCGTTCCCGCGGGCGTCCAGTCCCCGACGCCGGGAGTCACCCCCTGGCTCACCCCGTCCAAGGACTTTTACAGGATCGACACCGCCTTGAGCGTGCCTGAGATCAACGCCCAGGACTGGGAGCTCCGGATCCACGGACTGGTGGAGCAGGAGGTCCGGCTGAACTTTCAGGATCTGCTCGACTCCCAACTGATCGAAACCCACGTCTCGCTCACGTGTGTGTCCAACCCCGTAGGCGGAAACCTGGCCGGCAACGCCAAATGGCTGGGCATGCCCATCCGTGACGCGCTCAAACAAGCCCGACCCAAACCCGGAGCAGACATGGTCCTCTCCACCTCGATCGACGGCTTCAGCGCCTCCACCCCCTTGGAAGTGCTCCAGGACGGCCGGGATGCCATCCTGGCCATCGGTATGAACGGCGAACCCCTACCGCTCGAACACGGCTACCCCGTGCGCATGGTGGTTCCGGGTCTTTACGGCTTCGTCTCCGCGACCAAATGGGTGGTGGATCTGGAAGTCACCCGATTCGCGGACAGCAAGGCCTATTGGACCACCCGCGGTTGGTCCGAGCGGGGTCCGATCAAGACCATGGCCCGTCTGGAAGTTCCCAAGTCCTTCGCCAAGGTGCCTGCCGGCAGTGTCGCATTGGGCGGCACGGCCTGGGCCCAGACCCGCGGCATCAAGAAGGTGGAGGTCCAGGTAGACAACGGCCCATGGGTCGAAGCCACCCTTGCCGCGGAGGCATCTGTTGTCACGTGGCGGCAGTGGTCCTTCAACTGGGACGCCACTCCGGGTCCCCACTACATCAAGGTCCGGGCCACGGACGGAACCGGTGAAGTGCAGACCGAAAAGCGCGCGGATCCTGTGCCTGACGGCGCCTCGGGATGGCAGTCCGTCATGGTGACCGTGGAGTAGCCCGGGAAGCCGGTTCCTTCACCCTAGACTTGCATCATGCCCTTGAGTTCGCATGAAACCTTTAGCGTTGAGTCCGCCGTCGAACTGGCAGTGATCGAACGCAGCGGCTTCATCGAATCGCGCCACATCGGTTCCGCAGTGGTTCTTTCCGGTGACGGCTCCGTGGTGACCCGGCTCGGCGACATCACGACGCCCATCTACGCCCGCTCCGCGCTCAAGCCTTTCCAGGCCCTCGCGTCGATGCAGTCGGGGGTTCCATTGCGCGGCGCCCAGGTGGCTTTGGCATGTGCCAGCCATGTGGGCTCGCTGGATCACATGGACGTTGTGGAAGGCATGCTGAAAGCCGCGGGCGTCCGTGAAGAACAGCTGCAGTGCCCCTCGGTATGGCCACAGGACGAAGTCGCCCGCAATTGGTTGATCCGTTCCGAGCACGGCAAGTCCAAATTGGCTTCCAATTGTTCAGGCAAGCACGCTGCGTTCCTCTGGGCCTGCACCGAGAACGGCTGGGACACGCACAGTTACCTGGAGCCGAACCATCCCTTGCAGCACCGAGTGCGGACAGTTATCGAGGAATACAGCGGCGAGAAAATCGCCCACCTTGGGATTGATGGCTGCGGGGCACCGGTCGCCGCGCTTTCCCTGACCGGGCTGGCGCGGGCTTACTCGCGCCTTGCCCAGGCCCCGCGGGACCAGAGCTCCAACGCCCGCGCGGCGACCATTGCCACGTCCATGTTGGACTACCCGTGGGCAGTGCAAGGCCGCGGCGAGGCGAACACCATCGTCATGGACGAACTCGAAGTGCTTGCCAAAGGCGGAGCGGAAGGCGTCCTGGTCTTGGCAACCGCCACAGGCGCCTCCGTCGCAGTGAAGATCCTCGACGGGAATCCCCGCGCAGCCACCCTGGTTGGACTCACGCTTCTGGCGGTTGCCGGCGCCGTCGATATTCCCGGAGTCTCGAGCGTGCTCGAAAAGGTCGTGGAGCCCGTCCTCGGCGGCGGCCAATCGGTTGGCAGGATCCGCCTCGGCCACGCCGTTTCGGCGCTGCTGGACTGATTGGAACCGGCGAACCATGGCAATTGCACGACGCCGGATCGACCTTGCGGAAGGCCGCACGGCACTGGCCGCCTGGCAGGCCGCCGTCGGGCAGGAAACGGTGCCGGGGACACCGCCGTCGCGCACTGTGCTGGCCACCGCGGTGCGCTACTCGCTGGAGGAACTCACCGCCCGCGCTCCCGGCAATTCGGTTGAAGTCAGGGTGCCGCCCTTCGGCGTCACCCAGTGCGTGGAGGGACCCCGGCATACGCGCGGCACCCCTCCCAACGTCATAGAGTGCGACGCCGCCACCTGGCTGGCGATGGTCACCGGCCGCTTAGCTTGGTCCGACGCCGTCGACGCCGGACGGGTAGCCGCGTCGGGCCTGCGCGCCGATTTGTCGGAGCTGCTGCCGCTGCTCTGAGCGCTTAAATGGTTGATCGCCCCACGGCGCCGTGGGGCGATCAACCGGTATGGTGCGTGGTGCCTTAGTCCGGACTGACGGAGGGGCTCCGGTGTTGGCCCGGTTTGGTCATTTCGAACTGCGGAATCGCATCGGGGTTCGGGCCGCCGCGGAACTTCGGTGAAGGCTCGCGTCCTTCGCTGAGGCGCTCGATTTCCTGTTCCTCGAAGACGTCTTCGGCTCCGAGCATGATGGCGGAATCCTCGTTGGTGATCTCGCCCTTGAAGGCGCGGAGCATGACCGAACGGTCAAACTGGCCTTCCCATTTCGCGACGACGAACGTAGCCACGCAGTTGCCCAGGAGGTTGACGACGACGCGCATGGAGTCCATGAGGCGGTCTGCACCGAGGAGCAGCGCGACGCCGGCGACCGGGAAGATGCCCAGTGCCGCGGCGGTGGCCGAGAGTGCGAGGAAGGACGAGCCCGGGACGCCCGCCATGCCTTTGGACGTGAGGAGCAGGACACCCAGGGCTGCCAGCTGCTGGCCGAGGTCGAGGTGGTGGCCGAAGGCCTGGGCCAGGAACAGCAGCGAGATCGAAAGGTAGATCGCGGCGCCGTCGAGGTTGAAGGAGTAGCCAGTCGGGACAACCAGGCCGGTGGTGGCCCGGGAGCAACCAGCGTTGGTCAGCTTGGTCATGATCCGGGGCATGACCGCCTCGGTGGATGCGGTGCCGAGCGCGAGGAGGAATTCCTCACGGGTGTACTTCAGGAACTGCCACAGGGGCACCCGGGCAAAGCTCCAGGCGACGAGGAACAGCAGGCCGATGAAGACGATGGCCGCCCCGTAACAGGAGGCGATCAGGAGCGCATACGTCCCGAGGGTGTCGAGGCCGTATTGGCCGATGATGAACGCCATCGCTCCAAACGCGCCGATGGGTGCCACTTTCATGATCCAGGACATGATCTTGAAGATCAGTTCCAACACGGTTTCCATGAGGCTGATGACCGGTAGGCACCGCTCGCGTCCGATGACGACGATTGCCGCGCCGAAGAAGACCGAGAAGAACAGGACCTGGAGCAGGCTGTTGCTGGCGAAAGCGCCGATCACAGACGTGGGAATGATGTCCAGGAGGAAGGACGCCGCATCCTTGGGCGGCGCAGTCCCGGTCTTTGCGTTCAGCGCATCCTGGGAAAGGGTGCTCGGATCGATGTGGAGTCCGGCGCCGGGCTGGACCAGGTTTCCCACGATCAGGCCGAAGACCAGGGCAAAAAGCGTGGCACCGGTGAAGTAGAGGAGTGCCTTGACCCCGACCCTTCCGACCGCCTTGACGTCGCCCACTGCCGAGATTCCCGTCACGATCACGAGGAAGATCAGCGGAGCAATGATCATCTTGATGAGTTGAATGAAACCATCGCCCAGTGGCCGGAGGGCGGACCCGATGTTCGGCCAGAAATGGCCGATGAGTACACCTGCGACGACGGCGATCAGAATTTGGAAGAAGAGCGACTTGTACAGTGGCTTCTTCTTCCGCGGGGCCGAACTCGCCTTCAGCGCCGCAGAGTCTGGGAACTTCATTGATCTGAACCAATCAGTTTGGGAACAGCCCCGATTTTCGGGGATGAATTCAATGTAATCCCGATCACACCATTCCACAAGGGGGAATTCAAATTTCACAATGTGGAATCCAGGGAATCAGCGTTGCACCTCCTCAGCCGCCTTGTCCGCGAAGATCCGGAACCCGCGCCCTGAGTCGAAGCCGTGGATTTCACGTGTATCCAATGCAGCCATGAACGCCAACGTCTGGCTGGTGATGACCTGACCCGGGACGAGGATAGGGAACCCCGGAGGGTAGGGCGTGACGAATCCGGCCGACACAACTTCGTCGCCCGCCGCGATCCTGGCCTTGAGCTCGTCGGCCGCCAGGTACGCGGTTGATCCATCCTTGTAGCTCTCGAAATAGGCGGCCCGGATGTCCCCATCGGGACTGAGCGGATCGCCCCGGTAGCGGTCCGCGAACCTGCTGAAGTCCGGCAAGGGCGGAGTGGCTCCCGTGAGGCCCACGGCGCGACCGGCGTCTGCCGTTTTCCGCGCCGCCCGCTTCTCCTCGAACGACTCGGCCAGCTTGACCAGGACTTCGATCAGGTAGGCGACGGCGCTGCGGGAGGTGCCGATGTTGGTCATGAAGAGCACGGTGTTACGTGATGTCTTGTTGACTTGGATCCCGTGTTTGTCGGCGAGATAGCGGTGCCGGAACGTGTCGCCGTCGATCCCTGTCCGGCTGATATCCAGCGTGAGGCGGCTGGGGTCGACGACGAACTCGTCGTGCCGCCAGGCGTCCGCCAGGGCTGCCAGCCCGTCCCGGAGCGGCATGGCGCTGCCCGTTTCCCGATAGGGCGCCGCAATGAGGTCCCTCGACGTGAGGACCCGGAAGTATTTCTTCAGCAAGGTGTGGCGGGCCACAGCCTGGGCAACGCTGGTTGCCAGATCCGCCTGTTTCTGAACCAGGCCGAAACCCTCAAGTTCTATCTGGCGGCGCCCGATGTCGAGAGAAGCGAGGATCTGGTAATTGGGCGAGGTCGAAGTATGGGTCATATACGCTTCGCGGAACGCCTCTTGGTTATGCTCGCTGAAGTCCTGGTCGAAGATATGGATCATGGATCCCTGGCGCAACGAAGTGAGGGTCTTGTGGGTGGACTGCGTGGCGTAGACGCGCAGTCGCGCTTTCGCTGGATCCGGGATCAGCCGGGTCTTCAGCCAGACTTCATCATCGGCGGGCGCGCCCGTCACCGCATCGTAGAGCGATGCCGCTTGTTCAGCATGCCTGCAGGCGTAGTCGGGATCACCGAAAGAAGCCTCAAGCGTCCTCGCCGCTGCCATGGCCGTCCTGCGTCGGAAGACGGGGTGAGACCGGGCGAAGGCGAACCACGCTTCGTCCCAAAGGAAGACCAGGTCGGGTTTGATGGCCAGGCATTCTTCCATGACCCGTTCGACGTCATAGACGATGCCGTCGAAGGTGCAGTTGGTCAGCGTGATCATTTTGACCGCATCCAGGCGCCCGGCACGTCGGTAGGCCAGCAACCGGGCCTTGATGCTGGCAAGGGGTACGGCGCCGTAGAACGCGTACTGGTCCAGCGGGTAGGCATCCAAGTAGGAAACCTGGGCCCCGGCGAGGACGAAAGCGTAATGGTGGGATTTGTGGCAGTTGCGGTCGACGAGGACCACATCCCCTGGAGCAAGGATGGACTGATGAACGATCTTGTTTGCGGTTGACGTTCCATTCGTGACGAAGAAAGTCTTTTGGGCGCCGAAAGCCCGCGCCGCCAAGTCCTGGGCCTCCTTGATCGATCCGTGCGGATCCAACAGCGAGTCGAGGCCCCCCGAAGTCGCAGACGTCTCGGCCAAGAGAAGATTCATCCCGTAGAAATCAACCATGTCGCGGATCCAGGGCGAATTGCCCACCGAGCCGCCGCGAGAGATCGGCAAGGCGTGGAAGACGCTGGCCGGCCGCCGGCTGTATTCCTGCAGCGCAGTGAAAAACGGGGTCCTGTACCGCTCAGCGACGCCCGACAACAGCGATAGGTGCAGGTCGAGATTGTCCTGCCTGCGGAAAATCCTCCGGAACCGCTTCGTCAGTGAACCCGCAAGGCTCTCCATGGCGACACCGGCTACCAGGTACACATCCAGTTCGGGGCGTAACTCGGAGATCTGCTCGGCCAGGCTAAGGAACCTGCCCAGCGGTGGCATTCCGGCAAGTTCAGGGCCAACCAGGCCGGCAACGTATTTCCTCAGGTCGCGGCCAAGCGGCTGGCTGCTGCCGATGGTGAATCCCGGGCGGAGAATGCAGGCCTGGATGGCAGGGTTCAGGACCAAAGCAACCAGCGCATCCTCGTAGCTGGGAACCACGATGAGTTCATAGGTGAAGGCATCCGACGGCCTCCGCTGTGCCAGCATGTCCGCTTTCAGCGCTTCGGCTTCCTGTTCGGTGATGTCGTCGACAAACAGGACCTCGAACCGTGGCCGCTCCCGCGCTGGCCGTTGCTCCGCGGAGCCCTCGTCCTGCACACCCGAAATGGAGCGCTCCGCCCCGGAATGACCTGGTTCCGGACTGACTGGTCCCGGACCGACGGAAGGCATCAGGTGGGACATTCCGCGGATCATCTCGAGTCCGGCGTCGTAATCACCCGAATCCACGCAGTCGAGTAGCGGCACCAACGCGGCCAGCCCCGGCGCCGCCCAATACAGTTCCACGGCCTTCAGCAGGCGCAGGGCCTGGATGGCCTGATCGTGGAGACCGGAATGCGACCGCGTTCCCGGGCCGCTCTTTGCCAGCTGCTTGAACGCGTACCCGAGAAACTCCCACGCGTCGGCGCGCGACCGCCACGCGCTGCTGGGCGTGCCGATGTCCCGCAGGCTTCGCTTACCCAGGGTGGTTTGCTGGGTCAGGGTGGCGCTGTTGTTTCGCGACGTCATGCCGGGCAAGGTAATTCCGCTTTCCATCAATTCGTTGTGCATCAGGAGCGTTGGCCGCCCTGGGAGAAGGAGCCGGCGACGACGGGCAGGTCGCCCGTGTGGCCGCGTCGGGCCTCAGCTGCCTCCAGGATCCGTTTGCGGCAAGCGAACCAGCCGGCAATGAGCAGTGGTATCAGGAGCAGCAGTGAAGCGAGCACCCAGCGCCCGGTCTCCGAGAAACCCATCGTGAGGAGAACGAAGGCAAGGAAGGCGAGCGTGAGGTATGAGGTGAAGGGGGCTCCGAAGAGTCGGAATGACGGACGAACGGCCTTGCCGAGCCTGACCCAGGTTTGAAGCTTGATGTGGCACAGGATGATGGTTGCCCAGCCGCCGATGATCCCGATCGCAGACACCTCGAGAACGATCTCGAAAACTTGGGACGGCACCAGGGCATTCAGGCCGACGCCAAGAAGAGTGATCACCGCTGTCAGCAGGATGCCGCCATACGGCACCCCCGATTTGCTCATCCTGGCGGTGAACTGTGGCGCGGAGCCATTGACCGCCATGGACCTCAGGATCCGTCCCGTGGAATAGAGGCCGGCATTGAGACTCGACAATGCCGCTGTCAGGACAACGAAGTTCATCACCGATGCCGAAACAGCCGCGGCATGGGGATCTCCGAGATGGGAGAAGAAGGTGACGAAGGGCGATTCGCCGGTTTTGTACGCCGTGAACGGCAAAAGCAGCGAGAGGAGCACCACGGAACCGACATAGAAGAGTGCGATCCGGAAGACCACCGTGTTGACGGCCTTGGGCATCACCTTTTCCGGGTTGGCAGTTTCGCCTGCGGCCGTACCGACAAGTTCAATCGCGGCATAGGCGAACACGACGCCGCTGATCGCGAGCAGGGGCGCTACGGCACCGGTCGGGAAAGCTCCGCCGTGGTCCAGGATCACGCCCAGCCCGGGAACGCCGATGTCGGTCTTCCCACCAAACACGATGAAGCAGACCCCGACGACGAGGAAAGCTACCAGCGCAGTCACCTTGATCATGGCGAACCAGAATTCCATCTCGCCAAAGATTTTCACGGAGACGAGGTTGAGGGCCAGGACAATGACGAGGGCGCAAAGCGCGATAAGCCATTGTGGGATTGTTTGCAGCGGCACCCAGAATTGCCCCCAGAATTTGACGTAAAGCGCCACGGCGGTGACATCGACAATCGAGGTCATGGCCCAGTTGAGGAAGTACAACCAGCCGGCCGCGTACGCAAGCTTCTCGCCATAGAACTCCCGGGCATAGGACACGAACGAACCCGAGGATGGCCTGTGGAGAACCAGTTCGCCGAGCGCGCGCAGAATCAGGAACGCAAAGAACCCGCAGAGCGCGTACACGAAGATCAAGGCCGGACCCGAACTATTCAATCGGCCACCCGCCCCCATGAAGAGTCCCGTTCCGATCGCGCCACCGATCGCTATCATTTGGATCTGCCGGGGTTTGAGGGTCTTGTGGTAACCGGCGTCCTCGCTTGAAAAGTCCTGCGCGGCAGTCGAACGGTCGCCAAGAAGCTCCCGGTCGTTTTCCAGCAAATCAGCGGGATCAAGCCCGGCAATCTGAGCCCCGGCGATCGGGCTCGGCGCAGGCGGGTTCAATGTGCGTTTCATTCCAGGGGTCTCCTTTGACTCCGGTTCCGCGGGTGCGGCTGCATGCTCCAGAACTTGTCCCCCTGCTGACGCGTGGAATCACAGCTACACTGCTGGATCGTCAGAGGAGGGGACGGAAACAACTCTAGGTTCCGGCGGAAGGGAAGGAACTGTCTGGCCAGCTAAATTCGCCCGACCCCCGTTGTGCGCGAATGACAACTTCGTTCCGCCAGAGTGCGAGTAGTGTTCATGGCTGTGAGCGCGGCTAAGCCGCTTAGAGGAAGTGAATACGGGTGGCACCCCATGAATCTGCCGAGCATGTCATTGGCGCCATGCTCAGCGACATACTTGAAGACATTGGCGTCGACAACGGGCAACTGTTGGTTCCTCCCGGAACGGACAACGGCACGGTTCGAGAAACGGTGATCGTGGACGCCGAGGACGAGGCGCCGGTCCAGCGCGGGAGCTTGGTTCTGCTGATCGGAGTCCGGGGTCGCGCGGCATTGCCCGGCATCCGGAAGCTGATTCCGGACTACCCCGCCGCGGTCGCGGTGAAAGGAAACGAGGAGGACCTGGACGCCGTCCGGGAAGTGCTGTTTCCCACCGGAATCGGCCTGATCGCAGTGTCTCCGGCAATGAACTGGGGAACGCTGGAAAGCATCGCCAAGAACCGCATCCAGGAGCCTGCACTTTCCACCGACGCGTCAACGATCATTCACCGGGATCTTTTTGCGATCGCCCAGACGACAGCGACCCTGGCCAACGGCCACGTGGTCATTGAGGATCCGGCAAACCGCGTCCTGGCGTACTCGCCGGCCTCCAACGACGTCGATGAACTCCGCAGGCTCTCCATCCTGGCCCGGCGTGGACCGGAGCGTTACCAAAAACTGTTGAAGGAGTCAGGCGTCTACAAGCACCTGCAAGCGGCCGAGGCTCCCATCCACATGGAAGCCAACCCGACGGAAGGTCTCCGGGAACGGGTGGCGATCGGTATCCACGCAGGCAACAGGATCCTGGGGTACATCTGGCTTCAGGAAGGGAAGGAACCCCTCGCCCACAACACGGACAAGCTCATGGTTGGAGCGGCACGGCACGCGGCCATAGAACTGGTCCGGCACCGCAACGAGCAATCCCAGGCACTACGGCGAGACAGGATATCCAGCCTGCTCAGCGGCACTCCCCAGATCCACTCCCAGGCGCAGTCCGCGGGCATCGATCCATCCAAGCCGGCAGCCCTCGTCCTGATTTCCGCCCAAGGCAATGACGAGACGACAGCGGGCTTGCAACTGCGGCGTGGCGAGTTGGCCAACGTGGCATCGATCCATGCGGCCGCCTACCGTCCCGGTGCCGTGGTGGGAGCCATTGGCCTGGAAATAGCCATGATTCTTCCTGACCTTGACCCCATAAAGTCTCCGCCGGCGATCAACCGCCTCATCAACGTCATTGTCCGGGACGCAAGAGTCCACCTGCATTGCCAGGTGCAGGCCGCCGTCGGTCCCGTCGTCGAACGCCTCGACGCATTGCATGGAACGCTGGAGCACGTCCGAAGCGTATTGAAGGTCCTGGAAAGCACTCCCTCGATCCATGTGGCGTCCTACGCAGACGTCGAAACGACTGTTTTGACGAAGGAATTGCTGGAGCTTCTGGCTTCGAGGACCGACCTTCGGCATGGTGGCATCTCCGTACTGTGCGACATGTACCCGGAGTTCGCCACTACGCTGTTGACGTACCTTGAATTCTTCGGTGATGTGAACCGGTGCGCGGAAGAACTGGCCATCCACCGGAATACGGTCCATTACCGGCTGCGGCGAGCCTGCGAAGTGGCCGGCATCGACCTCCACTCCGCAGAGCAACGGCTGCTCGCGCATGTTCAGCTCAGGCTGTGGACCCACTCCGAAGGACGGCACTAAGAAACATGGACCTCCAGAATCTCCTTGACGACATTGTCGGCACGGTTCAGCCCTTGCTCGGCCAAGGAGCGCCTGCAGACTACATCCCGAGCCTGGCCGCGGTTGATACCAAGCAATTCGGCATTTCCGTGGCAACCTCCAACGGCGACGTGTTCTCCTCCGGAGACGCCGATGTGCCCTTCTCCATCCAAAGCATTTCGAAGGTCTATGCCCTCGCCCTGGTGCTGGCCGGGGATGGCGACCGGATCTGGAAGCGCGTGTTCCGGGAGCCCTCCGGTAATCCGTTTAATTCCTTGGTGCAGCTCGAACACGAAGACGGAATTCCGCGGAATCCGTTCATCAATGCCGGCGCCCTGGTTGTCACCGACAGGCTGCTCAGCATCGTGGGCAACTCGGCGTCTCCCGTCCGGGAATTGCTCCGGCAGGAAAGCGGCAACAACTCTATCGATGCCGACCCCGAGGTGGCCGCTTCAGAGGCCGCGAACAGTCACCGCAACGCCTCGCTGGCACACTTCCTGGCAAGCTACGGAAACCTCGAAAACCCCGTGGACTCGGTCCTCAAGGCATACATCAACCAGTGCGCGCTTGAAATGAGCTGCACTGATTTGGCCCTCGCGAGCAGATTCCTGGCCAACAACGGGCTGCGCGGGAACGGCACGGCTCTTCTGTCGCCCTCGCAGACAAAGAGAATCAACGCCGTGATGCTCACGTGCGGCACCTACGACGCCGCCGGCGAATTCGCGTACCGCGTGGGACTCCCTGGAAAAAGCGGGGTGGGTGGCGGCATTGTGGCCGTGGTACCCAACAAATGCACCATCTGTGTCTGGAGCCCCGGCCTGGGACGATCCGGGAATTCACTGGCAGGCGTTGCCGCACTCGATGAGTTCACCACGCGCACTGGCTGGTCGATTTTCTAGCAGCGCCGGGCTTCAAGCAGTAGCCGGGCTTCCAGCAGCTGCCACCTAGCCCCGGCCCACGAACGGCATCCCGGCGGCGGTCACCACCACGGAACCAACATTGGCCGACGCGGGCATGTTGGCCATCATGAGCACAGCGCGTGCAGCATCCTCCACAGGAAACATGGGCTCCACGCGCCTGCTGCCATCTGCCTGGAGCGCCCCCGAGCCCACGCCGATGGTGTCCATGATTTCGGTGCGGGTGTTGCCGATATCGATCTGCCCGCACGTAATGCCATACGGGCGCCCGTCAAGCTCTATACTCTTGGTCAGGCCGCTCATGGCGTGCTTGCTCACGGTGTACGCGACGGACAATGGCCGCGGCGAATGGGCTGAGATGGAGCCGTTGTTGATGATGCGTCCGCCCTGTGGCTCCTGCGTCTTCATGGTGCGCACGGCCTCGGCCGCGCACAACATGGAACCGGTGACATTCACCGCCAGGGTGGCATTCCAATCGGTCACGCTGATCTCGTCCACGCCTCCGGAAGGGCCGAAGATGCCCGCATTGTTGAACAGGACATCAACCCTCCCCCAGCGCTGGCGGGCCGCCGCGAAAAGGCGCGCGACGTCGTCGGGCACTGTCACATCGCACGGCACCGCAAGCGCCTCGGGGTGGCCGTCGGCAGTCTCGAGGAGCTGCGCTTCCCGCCGTCCGGCGAGGGCAACGCGGTAACCTTCGGACAACAGAAGGCGGGCCACCGCCCGCCCGATCCCGGAACCGGCTCCGGTGACGACGGCGACCCGGGGCCGGGTAGGGATGGTTTCGCTCACGCGGTTCTCCTGTTTGTTGAGCTAGCGCGCGGCGGGAGCATCCGCCGTCGTCGTGTCCGTTATGGTCAGGGGCCAGCCTATGACGGTCTTGGGGCGCGGCGTGGCGTAGGTCCGGACCTTGGACGTTGACAGTCCCAGGCGGACGAGCGACTCGGCGATGGTCACGGCGGCGGCGACTCCGTCCACCACCGGAACGCCGCAGCGTTGGCGGATCTGTTCGTCGAGCCCTGCCATGCCGCCGCAGCCGAGGACGATGACCTCGGCTTTGTCGTCACGCACGGCGCGTTCGGCCTGTTCCACGATGGCTTCGACTGCGCGGTCCGGGTATTCCTCGAGCTCCAGGACGGCCATGCCGCTCGCGCGGACGGATGCACAGCGGTCGTCGAGGCCGGCGAGCTTGAGGCGGTCTTCGATGAGCGGGACCGCGCGGTCAAGAGTAGTGACCACGGAGTATTTGTGGCCGAGGAACATCGCGGTGCTGGCCGCGGCCTCGGTGATGTCGACCACCGGGACGTCGAGGAGCTCCTGGAGTCCCTCGCGGCCGTGCTCGCCATAGCCGGCCTGGATGACGGCGTCGAACGGTTCGGGGTAGTTGACCACGCGGTCCATCACTGCGATGGCGGCGAGGTAGCTTTCAAAGTTCCCTTCGCAGGAATCGGCGCCGAACCGCGGGGTGATGCCGATGATCTCGGTGCCGGGAGCCGCGACGCTTCGGGCCTGGGCCGCGATGGAGTCGGTCATGGATTGGGTGGTGTTGACGTTTGCGACGAGGATGCGCATGTGTTCCTCCTGGGTAGCCCAACTAACTCGCAGTTGTTGTCGTTTTGACGGGCGAAAACGACATTAACTGCGAGTCAGTTGAGTATTAGTGATTGCTGACGACGGCGATCGGCTCGCCGGAGACGTCGGTGTGCTGCTGCTTCTTGTCCGCGAAGACGTAGTAGCACAACGCTCCAATGCCTGCTCCGAAGAACCAGGCGAACGGTGCCACGGCCTCGAGAGCCGGAACGAACGCAATGAGGACGGCGACGACGGCGGCCGGAACCATTGCGGCGATCGCCCGGGGGTTGACGCCGCGCTTGTAGAAGTAGGTGCCCGAAGGGTGGTCCGTGTAGAGGTCAAGGATGTTGACCTTGCCGCGGCGCAGGAGCCAGTAGTCGGCCATGACGACGCCGAACAGCGGGCCGAGCAGCGCGCCGAGTCCGCCCAGGAAGTACACGATCACCAAGGGGTTGTTGTAGAGGTTCCACGGCAGGATGACCAGACCGATGGTACCGCTGACCCAGGCTGCCTTGCGGAAGTTCAGGTGCTTGGGGAAGAGATTGGTGAGCGCGTAGACAGGTGCCACGAAGTTCGCCATGAGGTTCACTGCGATGGTCAGGATCAGCAAGGCAAGGCAGGCCAGGACGAGGAAGAGCGTGTTGGGGATGCTCTGCACGATGTCGGAGGGGCTTTCAATGATCTTGCGGTTGATCTTGTACTGGCCGCCGGCCATGATGACCACGATTGCGCCGAACAGGAGCATGTTGATGGGGATGCCCCAGAAGTTGCCGCGGACAATGGACTTCTTGGACACCGAGGAACGGGTGAAGTCGCAGAAGTTCAGGACGAACGTGCCGTAGATGGAGACCCACAGCGCGCCGCCGGCAAAGATCGTGCGCCACATCTCCCCGCCTTCAAGCCCCTTGATGCCGGACCACTGGATGGCGCCCCCGGCCTCCACGAAGACCCAGATGGCAATGGCCAGCATGGTGGCGAGAATGATGGGGCCGGCGAAGGCCTCGTATTTGCGGATCATCTCCATGCCGAAGCTGACGATGACCAACTGGACAATCCAGAGGGATACGAAGGCGATCCAGCCAAGGGTGGACAGGCCGAGGATCGAGTTGGCGTCCATGTCCTTGAGCCCAGGGAACATGGCGACAAGCATGACGCGGAGCACCACGGAGGCAAGGTAGGTCTGAATTCCGAACCAGGCGATGGCCACTGCGCCTCGGACCAGGCTGGCCAACTGGGCGCCCCGGATACCGAAGCTGATCCGGCTCATCACCGGGAAGGGGACGCCGGTCTTCTGGCCCATGAATCCGGAGAAGGTCAAGAGGGTGAACAACAAAACCGCGCCGATGCCCAGGGCCACGAGGATTTGCCACCCGCCCAGGCCGAGCGAAAAGAGGCCGATGGCGAAAGCGTAGTTGCCAAGGCTGTGGACGTCGTTGGCCCAGAGGGTGAAGATGCTGTAGCTGGTCCAGCGCCTACCCTCCTTCTTGGTGGGGGCGAGGTCGAGGTTGTAGAGGCTGGGGCTGATGTCACGGCCTGCTGCGACGGACGCTACATCGCACAGGGTTTCATTTCCTACTGACGGATGGACCGAACTGCCTGGCAGTACGGTCTGCTCCGGAGCCGCTGTGACGCCGACTGGGGGAGTCGATTGCATCGTGGATCTCCACTTCTTTGTGGTGCTGCAACTAGGCTTCCGAGACGCTGTGAGAGGAGTTGAAACTTTTTCGCATCGTGGAATCTAGTTATTGAATAGTGAAATAACTGTATGAGCTAGGTCACCTTTGGTCAAGGCCTGCGGTCCCGACGGCGGTCACAAACGGCAGAGTGGGGCCGCGAGGCCTTGCGGGCACTAGCCTCCGCAACGCGAGATTGACGCTTGGCGAACGCATGGCTAATCTCGAATTACAGAATTTTATTCTCACAATACGAAATTTCTATGCACGTTTTCAGCGCGCACCACAGTGCAAGCGCCCAGACATTCAATGAAGAGAGGTTGGACGTGGCTGCAGGAGAAGAGACCTCACACATCCTTAGCGGGTTGACTTCCCAGCTGCCTGATCGTGATCCGGAAGAGACTGCCGAGTGGGTTGAGTCTTTGGATGCGTTGATCAGGGAGCAGGGCACGGAGCGGGCGCAGTTCATCATGCGCAGCCTGCTTCAGCGGGCAGGGTCCCAGTCGGTGGGGGTCCCGATGGTGACGACCACCGATTACGTGAACACGATCCCGGCGGACCAGGAAGCACCGTTCCCGGGCAACGAGGAGTTCGAGCGCCGGTACCGGGCGTACATGCGCTGGAACGCGGCCGTGATGGTGCACCGGGCCCAGCGGTCCGACATCGGGGTGGGCGGGCACATCTCCACCTATGCCGGGGCCGCGACCTTGTACGAGGTCGGCTTCAACCATTTCTTCCGCGGCAAGGACCACGCCTCGGGCGGGGACCAGGTCTTCTTCCAGGGACACGCGTCCCCGGGCATGTACGCCAGGGCGTTCATGGAAGGCCGGCTCTCGGAGGAGGACCTGGACGGGTTCCGGCAGGAAAAGTCCAAACAAGGCCACGCCCTCTCCTCCTACCCGCACCCGCGCCTGATGCCCTCGTTCTGGGAATTCCCGACCGTGTCCATGGGCATCGGCCCGATGAACGCGATCTACCAGGCCCAGTCCAACCGCTACCTGCACGACCGCGGCCTCAAAGACACCAGTGACCAGCAGGTCTGGGCGTTCCTGGGCGACGGGGAAATGGACGAGCCCGAGTCCCGCGGCCTGCTCCAGCTCGCCGCGAACGAGAACCTGGACAACCTGAACTTCGTGATCAACTGCAACCTCCAGCGCCTGGACGGACCCGTCCGCGGCAACGGGAAGATCATGCAGGAACTGGAGGCGTTCTTCCGCGGCGCGGGCTGGAACGTCATCAAGGTCGTCTGGGGCCGGGAATGGGATGACCTCCTGGCCAAGGACACCGACGGGTCCCTGGTGAAGATCATGAACGAAACCGTCGACGGGGACTACCAGACCTACAAGGCCGAATCCGGCGGGTTCGTCCGGGAACACTTCTTCGGGAAGACCCCGGCCACCAAGGACATGGTCGCGGACCTGGACGACGAGCAGATCTGGAACCTCAAACGCGGCGGGCACGACTACCGCAAGGTCTACGCCGCGTACAAGGCCGCGGTCGAGTTCAAGGGCAAACCCACCGTGATCCTGGCCAAGACCGTCAAGGGCTACGGACTCGGACCCCACTTCGAGGGCCGCAACGCGACCCACCAAATGAAGAAACTCACTCTCGACGATCTGAAGGAATTCAGGGATTACTTGAGGATTCCGATTTCCGACGCCCGATTGGAAGAGGATCCTTACCGGCCGCCGTACTACCACCCAGGCATGGACGCGCCCGAGATCGCCTATCTCCTCGAGCGCCGAGCTGCGCTGGGGGGTTCGGTCCCCGAGCGGCGTTCCAACCATGCGGCCATTGAGCTGCCCGACGCCAAGACCTTTGACGTTGCCAAGCGGGGAACCGGCAAGCAGCAGGCCGCCACCACCATGGCCTTCGTCCGTCTGCTCAAAGACCTGCTCCGCGACAAGAAATTCGGCCACCGGATTGTCCCCATCGTCCCGGACGAGTCGCGGACCTTCGGCATGGACGCGTTCTTCCCGACCGCGAAGATCTACAACCCGGGCGGCCAGAACTACCTCTCCGTGGACCGGGACCTCGTCCTGGCCTACAAGGAATCCCCCATGGGCCAGCTCATCCACCCCGGCATCAACGAAGCCGGCGCCGTCGCGGCCTTCACCGCCGCCGGCACCGCCTACGCCACCCACGGCGAACCCCTCGTGCCGATCTACGTGTTCTACTCCATGTTCGGCTTCCAACGCACCGGCGACGCCTTCTGGGCCGCCGCGGACCAAATGACCCGCGGCTTCATCATCGGCGCCACCGCAGGACGGACCACCCTCACCGGCGAAGGACTCCAACACGCCGACGGACACTCCCCCATCCTGGCCTCCACCAACCCCGCCGTCCTCACCTACGACCCCGCCTACGGCTACGAAATCGGCCACATCATCCGCGACGGACTCGAACGCATGTACGGACCGGCCGCAAGCGGCGAAGGAACCGGACCTGCATCCGATAGAAACGTGATGTACTACCTCACCGTGTACAACGAACCGATCAGCCAGCCCGCGGAACCGGAAAACCTCGACACCGAAGGCCTCCTGAAGGGCATCTACCTGCTCGCCCCGGCGAAAACCGACGGGCCCCGCGCGCAGATCCTGGCCTCCGGCGTCTCGGTCCCCTGGGCCCTGGAAGCCCAGAAAGTCCTCGCCCAGGACTGGGGAGTCTCCGCCGACGTCTGGTCCGTGACCTCCTGGAACGAACTCCGACGCGACGGACTCGCCGCCGAAGAACACGCCTTCCTGAACCCCGGCGAAGAACCCCGCACCCCGTTCGTCGCCCAGCAACTCGCCGGCGCCACCGGACCGGTCATCGCCGTCACCGACTACATGAAGGCCGTCCCGGACCAGATCCGCCAATTCATCCCCAACGAATTCGCCTCCCTCGGCGCCGACGGATTCGGATTCTCCGACACCCGCCAAGCCGCACGACGCTTCTTCAAAAACGACACCCACTCCATCGTCGTGAAGACCCTGCAACTACTCGCGGCGAGGGGCGAGGTTGACCCTAGTGCGCCGTCGTACGCCATTGACCGGTACAAGCTCCTCGACGTGGCTGCCGGAACCACCGGCGGTTCGGGAGGCGACTCCTAAAAAGCTGTAAAAAAGAATCGGCGGTAGTGCTCCGTGAGCACTACCGCCGATTTGCTATGACGCTCCGAGCGAGCGGCGATCCACCACGAATCCTGTGGCGGCATTCTCCCTGACTGCGTTGATACCGGCCACAAGGGCCGCAATATCCGGGAACTTGGGCGATACCGCCACTACCGTTCCATCATCAGCCTTCAACCGGAAACGGAACGATTGCTCCCCCGCTGTCAAGATTTCGAAAATGCCAGACATAAACCCTCTTTCCACCGCGGATGCGTCATTGCATCCCCTTCGATGACCACCGACTCTCGTGAAGTCCATAAGAGAATATCGGCCAGGGGAGCCTGCCAGAAGGCCTACCCATGGGTAATATTCAACCTTTTTCGGTAGACCTATATTGGAATGCAAGGTGAACCTAGAGACCTCGCGGGGGCACATGGATAGGGTGAACCCCATGAACGATTCCAGCTCCGTGCCCACCACTGGTGTGCTGTTGGCCGGCGGCGCAGGGACGCGCCTGGGCCTCGGCCCCAAAGCGGCGCTGCCCTTCCGCGGCCACACCTTGGTGGAGGTACTCGCCAAAACATTGCTCGACGGCGGTTGCCTGGAGGTGGTGGTGGTACTCGGGGCGGGGGCCGAGGATGTCCGCGGTGCGACAGAGCTCGGCGGGTACCTCGTGGTGGACAACCCGGAGTGGGCGTCCGGCATGGCCAGTTCGTTTCGCACCGGTATTGCGGCAGCTACCCATGGCCACAACGTCATGGTGGCCCTGGTGGACCAGCCGGGGTTGACCCCCGGCGTCGTCGCCAGGCTGCTTGCCGCGCACCGACCGGGCCGTGTGACCGCAGCTGGATACGCGGAAGCCGCCTTCGGGGGTGGCAACACAATAAAACTCCGGCGCGGCCACCCCTTGATTATCGACGCCACCCTCCGCGCCGACGTCGCCGAGTCCGCCGTGGGCGACGCCGGAGCACGCCGTTTCCTCGAGGCGCACCCCGGCCTCGTGGACGTCGTCGACTGCAGTGACCTCACCGACGGAGCCGACCTCGATACGAAGGACAAGCTGCACCTCCTCAGCGACTAGCCACCTCCCAACTGTCCCCACCGCCACCCTCGCCTCGCAAGCTCGGCCAGGGAACCCTGGCGGCGTGGGCCCATGCAGTAGATGTCGTTTTAAGGGCTCAAAACGACGTTAAATGCGAGTCAGTTAGGTGGGGGCAGAGGCGTCGGCGTCCTTGAGCGCCAGGTAGATCTTGTCCCGGGCGATGGGGAGCGCCGCGAACCGCACCCCGGTGGCGTTACGGATGGCGTTGGCCAGCGCAGGTGCCACGGGGTTGAACGGGCTCTCGCTCATGGACTTCGCACCGAGCGGCCCCATTTGGTCGTTCGTTTTCGCGAAATAGACCTCGCTGCGTGGCACGTCCGCGAAGGAAGGGATGTGGTACTGCCGCAGGATGTCGGTGGTGACCCGGCCGACGTCGTTCACGCGGACTTCTTCATACAGTGCGACACCCAGCGCCTGGGCGATTCCGCCTTCCACCTGGCCGCGGCATTGCCGTGGATTGACCACGACGCCGGCATCGGCCGCCTGGACGCTCTGCAGTATCCGGAGCTCTCCCGTGCCGGTGTTCACGGCCACCCGGAATCCGTGGACGTTGAAGGCGACCGAACGCGGGGTTCCGCCCCAACGCCCTTCGGCGGCGAGTTCCACGCCCTGTTGCTGCGCGGCGTCGTACACCTCCGCGAAGTGAACCACCCGCTCACCGCAGCGCGCGGCACCGTCTTCGAGCACGCAGTCCGCCTCCGGCACACCGGCAAACACGGCCGCCACTGCCCGGATCCGCAGCGCGAGTTCCTGCGCCGCGAGCAGAGTTGCCTGGCCGGCCACCACGGTGCCTGCGGACCCGAATGCCCCGGTATCGTGCTCCACGAGGTCCGTATCGGACTGGCGCACAGCCACCTTGGACGCCGTCGTGGACAGGGCGGTCGCCGCGAGTTGCGCGTGGACCGTGGTGGTGCCGTTGCCGAATTCGGCGGTCCCGACGGCGGCGTCGAACGTGCCGTCCGGCAGGAGCCTAAGCCTGGTGTGGGCGAAGTGGCCCCGAGGCGGAACCGTGTCGATCATGGACAGCGCGGAACCGACGCCCGTGACCCACCCCGGGCCGAAGTTGTCGAGGCCGGCATCCCGGTAGCGTTTCTCGCCCCGTTCGAGGGCATCCCGGACCAACGCCACGCACTGGTCCAGGCCGTAGCTGCCGTAAAAGACGTCCTCTTCCGGTTCCGGGTTGGTGGAGAGCATGTCGTCACCTGGCCGGACCATGTTCTTGAGCCGGAAATCCAAGGGGTCCATGCCGATTCCGACGGCGAGTTCATCCACCGCGGATTCGATTGCGAAGATCATCTGGCTCAGGCCGTAGCCACGGAAGGCGCCGGCCGGGACTGTGTTGGTATAGACGGCCTGCGCGTCCACTTTCTTGTTGGCGCAGTTGTAGACGGCCAAGGACTCGCCGCAACCGTGGAACATCACTCCGGGCGCGTGGTTTCCGTACGCACCGGTGTTGGTGACTACGTCCAGCTGCATCGCTGTCAAGTGGCCGTCCCGGCTCGCGCCGGCCTTGACCTTGATGGTGAAGGGGTGGCGTGTGGTGGTGGCGGTGAATTGTTCGGTGCGGGTGAACTCCAATTGCACCGGCCGGCGCAGCTTGAGGGCCGCCATGGCCACGAGGTCCTCCGTGAGCACTTCCTGCTTACCACCGAACCCTCCGCCCACGCGGCCGGCCACCACGCGGATGCGGTCCTCAGGAAGATCGAACACGCGGGCCAGAGTGCGCCGGACCAGGAACGGGACCTGGCTTGAGGAACGCACCATGAGCCGGTCCTCCCCTGGATTCTCGGAGGGCTCCACCCACGCGATTGAGCAGTGCGTTTCCATCGCTACGTGCTGTACCCGCTGGGTCTGGTAGGTGTTCTCGTGGATGAAGTCGGCCGCTGCGAATCCGGCTTCGACGTTCCCCAGCTCGGAATGCACCTCCGCCACGACGTTGTTTTGCGGGCGGGAAATCCGTGCCGTTTCCCCGTCCTTCTCACCGTGGATCGCGGGCGCACCGGGCTGCAACGCCTCCTGCGGCGAGAACACAGCGTCCAGGAGTTCGTATTCCACCTTGATGGCCCGGGCTCCGGCTTCCGCTGCGCCCACCGATTCGGCGACGACCGCGGCAACCCGCTGGCCGATGAAGCGGACCACGTTGTCGAGGACACGGGTGTCGTCGGGGTCGTCGGTGTAAAGCTCGTGCTGGGCGGTTGAGAACAACCGGGCCGGCGCGTCCTCATGCGTGAAGACCGCGACGACGCCGGGTACCTGGAGGGCCGCCGTCGTATCGATGGAAACGATCCGGGCATGCGCGTGGGGCGAGCGCAGCAACTTGAGATGCAGCAGTCCCGGGAGCTGTTCCGGCGGGACGTCGAGGGTGTAGCGGGCGGTACCGGTGACGACGGCGCGTCCCGCAGGCGCGGGAACGTTGTCGCCGAGCCGGCCCGTATTTATTGCTTCCGGGCCGGCACTTGCTGCCGCATCGCCGTCGGGTGCGTGCGTGTGGCCGCCGCAGACGGCGTCCGCAATGGAGCGGTAACCCGTGCAGCGGCACAGGTTTCCCTTGAGGTTTCGCGGGAGGTTGGCCTTCTGTTCCTCGTCGAAGGTGGCGGCCGTCATCATCATGCCCGCCGTGCAGAAACCGCACTGGAAGCCCTGGTTTTCCAGGAACTGCTCCTGCACCGGATGCAGCTCTTCCCCGCTCGACAACCCCTCGACGGTGGTGACCGAATGCCCCTCGGCGCGGACGGCCGGGTAGATGCAACTGTG
This sequence comes from Arthrobacter sp. KNU-44, assembly GCF_051843155.1. Classification (NCBI taxonomy): domain Bacteria; kingdom Bacillati; phylum Actinomycetota; class Actinomycetes; order Micrococcales; family Micrococcaceae; genus Arthrobacter; species Arthrobacter sp. KNU-44. The sequence continues at coordinate 2,809,320 of NZ_JBPXNG010000002.1, read as the reverse complement.
CACGGGTTTACCGTCCACGTGGACAGTGCACGCGCCGCAGTCGCCTCCGTCGCACCCTTTCTTGACGCCGAAGTTGCCCTGTTCACGCAGGAACGTCCGAAGGCACTGGCCCGGGCGGGGAGCGGCCTCGGTGGCTGTTCCGTTGATCTCGATTGCCATGCTCAGGCCTCCTTCTGTGCGGGTTGGGTGGATGGCTGTGGCGAAGTGGCCTGCGGCGGCCAGAAATCGCCCGAGACCGTGTGCGGCGCGTCGTCTGAAACCGGGTCGAGCAGCTCCGCGCGGATCTCCTCGGCAAGCCGGAACGTCATATCGCGGCGCCATTCCGGGAGCCCGTGGATGTCGTCGTGGTAGAGCTCCGTGGGGATCGAATGCCCGACGGCGGCGGCCAGCTGCTCAGGGTCAGGCAACTCCGCGGCGGCGAACCGCAGCTGCACGGGCCGCTTGGTGGCGGCGGTGACGGTGAGGACCAGGCTGCCATCGGCGTCGAGCCTTCCGATCAGCAGCACCCCCGATCGCCCGAGGTTGCTGAGCGAGAGCCGGCGAAAGGCCACCTTCGCTGCCAAGGCCGACGCCGGCAACTGGATGCTGCGCAAGAGCTCACCGGGTGCCAGTGAGTTTTTCCCGTCCCCGGTGACGAACTCGGCCACTGGAATCGTGCGGCTGCTGCCGTGCCGGCCGAGGATGGTGGCCCTGGCATCCAGGCCGGCGCACAGCGAAATCATCGGCCCAGCCGGGAGCGAAGTGCAAACATTGCCGCCAACGGTGGACATGTTCCACACCTTGAAAGAGGCCACGAAAGAGTCGCAGCACGGCCGGAAAAGTTCCAGTCCCGCCCAGTTCCGGCCGTCCACGGCGTCCGACACCGGGAGCGCGTAGAGCTCGGCAACGGTGCAGGTGGCGGCCAACTCAATGCCCGCGTCGCTCACGGTGACGGCCGGCCAGCCTGCTTCGCCCAGATCGAGGAGGCGTTTCAGCGGTTCTTCGCTGCCCGCCGGACTGCCGTAGGAGAACAGGACCGTACCGCCGGCGAGCCAAGCATCGCCCTCGCGCCACTGGCCGGGATCCGTGGTGGCGACCACGGACTCGATGGTGTTCATGTCCATGGGGTCACCTTGCTTTGTTGGGGGGTGTTGCTGTGATGGATCGGTCCTGTCCGGTCTTTGAGTGAACCCCCGGCAGAGGCCGGGTGCGGAGCGCGGGACGCGAGGATTTCGGCGGTAATGGAAACAGCCACTTCGGCGGGGGTGACGGCACCAAGATCCAGCCCGATCGGCGAATGCAGGCGTTCGAGGGCCTCGGCCGGGATGCCGCAGTCGAGCAATCCGTCGATCCGCTGCCGGTGGCTGCGCCTGGAACCCATGGCTCCCACATAAGCGAGATCCAATGCGAGGGCTGTTTCCAGCAGGGGAATATCGAATTTGGGATCGTGGGTCAGCACGCACACGACGGTGCGGGAATCGATCCGGCCGGCGGTTGCTTCGTCGGCAAGGTAGCGGTGCGGCCAGCCATTGACGAGATGGTCTGCGGCGAGGAATCGGCGCTGGCTCGAAAAAGCGGGGCGGGCATCGCACAAAGTGACCTCGTAGCCCAGGAGTTTCCCGGCGGGGAGCAAGGCCGCGCCGAAGTCGTTGGCGCCAAAGATCAGCATCCGGGCCGCGGGCAGACGGCTTTCGACGAAGAGAGTAATGGCTTCGGCTTCCAGCGCGGAGCCCCCGCAACCTTCGGCCGGGGCGAGACGCACCAGCCCTGCCCGGCCGCCATGCACGAGTGGTTCGAGCTGGGCCGCGGCCGCGCGGATCACGGCGTCATCCCCGCCGAGAAGGGCCGAAAGTTCCCGTGAACCTGCGGCGGAAAAACCCGCCGGATCAGGAACGACGACGGCGCCTCCCGCCGCGTCGAGCCTGCGGATGAGTGCCAGGGAAGAGCCACCGGAAGCGGCATTCAACAAAGCCGGGTCAATGCCGGCGGTCCCGGTCGGCTGGATGTGGACTTCCAGCTCGCCCCCACAGGTGAGCCCGACGGCGAACGCGTCCTCGGCGCTGTAGCCGAACGACTCGAGGCGACTGCCGCCGTCGTGCATTGCTTGAAGGGCAGCCTCCACCACGGCGCCTTCCACGCAACCTCCGGAGAGGCTGCCAAGGACATCGCCGTGTTCTGAAACCAGCATGGACGTGCCGAGCGGCCGGGGCACGGAGCCTCCCGAGGCCACAATGGTCGCGACGGCGCATCGCTGCCCGGAGACCGCGGGCCGCCACGTGCCCAGGGAAGGCATCAAATCCAACATGGCAACACCTCCTTTACCGAGGTCCCGGACCGGCGAACCGCCCGGGGCAGTGTGCGATCTTGCCTCATATTCTCATTCCTTGCGTCTGTACAGGAGAGCTTCGGGTAAACGGACATCCCGTTGCGTGAAGAGGACCGGGGCGGGCCTCTCATTTCCCACCCCGGTCCTTAGCGGAGCGGCCGCACCTCACCGCCGCCCGCCGTCGTCGTCCGATTTATGCGGTTGGGGACGATCGGCGGACGCCTATTCATTGCGGTGATTTGCGGCCGGACCGCCGTCTCAACGGCCGGCTACGATCCCATGAGTGCGCTGATCGGCCCGCGGGCAAAGTAGATCAGGAAGCCCACGGTCACCACCCACATGAGCGGATGGACCTTCTTGCCCTTCCCCGATGCCGAGTGGATCACGGCCCAGGAGATGAATCCGACGCCGATGCCGTTGGCGATGGAGTACGTCAGCGGCATGGTGACGATGGTGAGGAAGGCGGGCAGGGCCACGGAGAACTTGGAGAACTTGATCTCGCGGATCTGCGCCATCATCATGGCACCCACTACCACCAGGGCCGCGGCTGCGACCTCGAGCGGAACCACGCTGGTGAGCGGGGTCAGGAACATCGAGCCCAGGAACAGCAACCCGGTGACCACCGACGCCAGGCCGGTGCGGGCGCCTTCGCCAATGCCGGCAGCGGAGTCGATGTACACGGTGTTGGACGAGCCCGACGTCGCGCCGCCAGCTACCGCGCCCAGGCCTTCGACGATGAAGGCCGACTTGAGCTTCGGGAACGTCCCGTCCTTGTAAGCCACGCCGGCGCTCTTGGCGAGGCCGGTCATGGTGCCCATGGCGTCGAAGAAGTTGGTGAACACCAGGGTGAACACCAGCATCGTGGCCGCCAGGCCGCCGATCCGCGAGAACGAACCGAAGAGGTCGAAGTGGCCCACCAGGCTGAAGTCCGGGGCGGACACGAGCTGGCCGGACAGTACCGGGGTGTTGAGGTGCCAGCCACCGGGATTGGCGGCGCTGCCAGGCCCGATGTGCATGACGGCCTCGACGACGGCGGCGAGGACCGTGGTGGCGACGATTCCGATCAGGAGGCCGCCCTGGATCTTGCGGGCCACGAGGATTCCCATAACCAGCAGACCGACAATGAAAACGAGGGTAGGTATTGAGGTAATGGAACCATCGTTGCCGAGCTGTACCGGAGGTCCGCCCTTTGTGGCGCGGACGAAACCGGAATCGACGAAGCCGATGAAGGCGATGAACAGGCCGATGCCAACGGTGATGGCGGCCTTGAGTTCCTTGGGGACAGCCTTGAAGATCGCGGTGCGGGCGCCCGTGACGCCGAACAGGACAATCAGGATGCCGTTGATGACCACGAGGCCCATGGCTTCCGGCCAGGTGACTTCGTGGATGACGGCGACTGCGAGGAACGAGTTGATTCCCAGGCCTGCGGCGAGCCCGAACGGCAGGTTCGCGATCAGGCCGAAGAGGACCGTCATGACACCGGCGGTCAGGCCGGTGACTGCCCCCACCTGTGCCGCGGACAACCATCCGCCAGCCACATCCGTGGGTGCGTTCTGGGCTGAGAATCCGCCCAGGATCAGTGGGTTGAGGATAACGATGTAGGCCATCGTGAAGAACGTGACGATGCCGCCGCGGAATTCGCGGGCCAGCGTGGAGCCACGCTTGGTGATCTGGAAGAAACGATCCAGGAAGGAGTTCGACGCCGGGGGCCTGGGGCTGCTGCCCCGCTGTGCTACTCCGGTTGCCGTGTGCTTTTCGCGTGCATCTGTCTGCCCTGCGCCGGAAGGCGCAGCCTGCTTTTCAGTTGCAGTTCGCATTTCTGCGGGGTCCAGGATGGTCATTTCAGCCACCGGCCCTAGTAGTCAATCCTGGAGTCAAGCGTGTTCCAGGTGTTGAAGGGTTCCAGGATGGCCGGTGCCTGGGGGTCGCCCAGTTCCAGCTTGGTGACCGGCATGAGGGTGTCCCGGTCCTCGTTCTCGAAGTATTCGTAGAAGACGGCGTCGTCGAAGCCGACAGAGGCTGCGTCGTGCCGGTCTGCTGCGAACACTACGTTGCCGATTCGGGCCCAGAGAGCCGAGGCCAGGCACATAGGGCATGGCTCGCAGCTCGTGTAGAGGGTGGCTCCGCTGAGATCGAAGGTGCCGAGCTCGCGGCAGGCATTGCGGATGGCGGTGACCTCGGCGTGGGCCGTGGGGTCGTTGGTAGCGGTGACCCGGTTGACGCCTTCGAAGGCGCGGCCATCCGCGGTGACAATGACGGCGCCGAACGGCCCGCCGCTGTTGAGGACATTGGCTGTTGCCAGCTCAATGGAAGTGGCCAAGAAATGTTCGGCCGTGACGGTGGTACTCATGTGCGACTTCCTTAGTGCTGAGGAAGCCTGTAACCAGGGAGGCATCTGAACATGACAGACCAGTGCTGCGATTACCAGGCTTCAGCATGTGCTTTTGAAGGTTTCGCCTGGTAGATAGCTTCCCGGAGTCCGGGTGCCCGCCTTTGGCAAATTGAGATTAGCACCGGAGATGTGAGCCGCGCCATAGTTTCTGGAAAAAAAGTTTCGACATGTGAAATTCGCGCTTGATGCCGGACAGGAGGCCAGGCTTGGGCGTCGGTCACATTGACGCATTTCGACGAGCCACCTACGCTGGGTGCCACCGGCAGGGTTGACCTCCGGAACCTGGATCAGCAGACAGGACCCACTGAGCTGGAACGCAACTACGCCGACCAGACAAGGATTCCCGTGTCCCCCAAATCCGATTTCCAGCCAGCAGCCCCGGCAACGGATCCAGCCCCTTCCCGGCTCTGGATCAAGAATCCCCTCGCAGTGTTCACCGCCAACCGGCTCGACGCCGGCGGCGGCATCGTGGTCAGCGACGGGAAAATCGCGGAGCTCGTCCCCGAAGGAAAGCGCCCTTCCGCGCCATGCCATGAAACCTTCGACGCCGGCAGCCACGTCTTGCTTCCCGGTCTGATCAACACGCACCACCACTTCTACCAAACGCTCACTCGCGCCTGGGGCCCGGTGGCCAACGCTCCCCTGTTTCCCTGGCTGCGGAACCTGTATCCCGTATGGGCGCGGTTGACGCCGGACAGCCTCGAGCTTGCCGTGAAGGTAGCGCTCGCGGAACTCCTGCTTTCCGGCTGCACCACGGCAGCCGACCACCACTACCTCTTCCCCGCGGGACTTGAGGACGCGATCGACGTCGAGGTCGGCGTCGTGCGTGAACTCGGAATGCGCGCCACGCTCACCCGAGGGTCCATGACGCTGGGCGAGGACGACGGCGGCCTGCCTCCGCGGTCCACTGTGCAGCGCCCCGAGGTCATCCTCGCGGACAGCGAACGGCTGATCGGCAAGTACCACGAACGGGGAGACGGTGCGGTCATCCAGATCGCTTTGGCCCCTTGCTCACCGTTCTCAGTGACCAGGGAGATCATGGCCGAGAGCGCTGCCATGGCCGAACGGTTGGATGTCCGGCTCCACACGCACCTCGCGGAAACCATCGACGAGGAAGATTTCTGCCGCGAGATGTTCGGGCTACGCACCGTGGATTATCTGGACAGCGTCGGCTGGCTCGGAAAGCGCACCTGGCTGGGCCACGGCATCCATTTCGACGACGACGAGATCGCCCGACTGGGTGCTGCGGGCACCGCCGTCGCGCACTGCCCGACGTCGAACATGAGGCTCGGATCCGGCACCGCACGGGTGCTGGAACTTGAGGCCGCCGGGGTTCCGGTAGGGCTGGGAGTGGATGGTTCGGCGTCGAACGATGCCTCCAACATGATCCTCGAAGCGCGGCAGGCGCTGTATTTGCAGCGGCTGCGCTACGGCGCGGACGTCCCTGTGGAGCGTGCGCTCGGCTGGGCGACGCGGGGATCCGCTGCGGTGTTGGGCCGGACGGACATCGGCCAGATCGCGCCCGGGATGCAGGCAGACCTTGCCTTGTTCAAGCCCGACGGACTGCGCTTCTCCGGCAGCCATGATCCCGTCGCGGCGTTGTTGCTCTGCGCGGCGGACCGCGCCGACCGCGTCATGGTGGGCGGCAAGTGGCGGGTTGTGGACGGGCAGATTCCGGGACTGGACATCCCGGAACTTATTGCCAAACATTCAGCCGCCGCACAGAAAATCATCAGGGGTTAGGAGTAGCCTCTCGATTAGGTCGTAGATCAGGAGGCAAATCATGACCGTCCCCCAGCACAACACGCCGACTCCTCCAGGTTGGTACCCGGACCCCTCGGGCTCAGGGCAGCTACGGTGGTGGGACGGTAACGCCTGGACTGGGAACGCTTGGAACCCGCCGACCCAGGCCGGCGCAGGTCAGGCCGGCGCGGGTCAGGCCGGCGCGGGTCAGCCCGGCGCAGGTCAGGACGGCGCGGCGTGGCCCGCGGCCGCGAGCCCAGCGGCCGCGAGCCCAGGGCAATACGCCGGCTCTCCGCAGTACGCAGGGCCGGTCCAGCCCGCGCCGCGCCCGGAAATCAGCAAGCAAACGCCGGTCTACAATCCGTTCATTTGGCTCGTCACGCTGCTGCCGGTGATCACCCTGATTATCCTGATGCTCTGGAACCCGGTCTTCCACTTGCGGTATGTCGGCGCTCGGCGCGTACCGACCCTGGATCCCAGTGCGTTCAGCGTTCCATATTTCCTGCTCGTTATCTCTTCCTGGCTCATCTACGGGGTCAGCGTTCTCTTGTCCTACCTCGACTGGCAAAAGCTGCAGAGGGACGGGGTGGTCCGCCCCTTCCACTGGGCATGGGCCTTCCTGGGCGCTGGAGTCTACGTGGTGGGCCGATCAGTGATCGTCCACAAGGTCGCCCCGCAGCGCGGACTCGCGCCTGTTTGGGCACTGATAGGCCTGACCGCCGTGAGCCTGATCCTGGTGTCCGTCAAAGCGAGCATGATCGTTTCGACCATCGCCAAGGCTCTACCAATGTAGGTTAGCCGGGCGAAATTTCTGTCCCACGAGCAAAGCGGCGGGCGGCATCTCCCCAGGTGCCGCCCGCCTTTTCGGCTCTGTTGCGCAGAGTCCCTCATCCCCAGGGGCAGGAGCCCTAGGAACGCTGCCGGCCGAATACCGGAAGGGCGCGCAGCCAACGGGAGAAGGTCCCGGGCATGCGGTCACAGTCGGCCGGAATGTAGAAGTCAGGATCCGTAGCGCCGAACGGCAGGTACAGTTCCTGGCCGGGCGCCGGGAATTCCACGACGTTGTTCTTATCCTGCGAGTCCATCTGTCCTCCTATTTCATGCGCTCAAGTTCTCCGTGGCGATGCGGCTCAGGCCTCTCGTTGGGTCCTACTTAGCTTCCGCACCTTATTTTCCACATACTGGAAAACATTTTTTGTTATATGGAAATGGTAGAGGGGATTCGCGAACCTCGTCAAGGGGTGCCCACGGGACCATGCCCCTGCCGCCAACCACCGTCGGTCACAATCAGAAAGTAGGTAACGATTCTTCGGAAGTGATGTACACCACTGGCAATCGTGGGCTACGCTTTCTTCAATTCGTGGCGCAGGTCACGTAACCTGGGAGCAGCAGGCAGGGTCGTAATGAGCTGGCATCAACGGATGCCGGCTCTTTTTTGTTGGGTCGGCTCCACCAGAAACGCGTACGAAACACGCGCTTAATTTCATTGGTGGACCTTAGTGGTTCCACCTCACAGAAGTTGGGATATGACCATGAGCAACAACATCGTCCTCGGCGACAACCAGTACGGCAAGGCAGAAGTCCGTGTCGTCAAAGTCACCCGCGACACCGACCGCCACCAGATCGAAGACCTTAACGTCACCTCGCAATTGCGTGGCGACTTCCAGGCTGCGCACCTCCAAGGCGACAACGCACACGTCGTCGCCACGGACACCCAGAAGAACACCATCTACGCCTTTGCCCGCGACGGCATCGGCTCCCCCGAAGCCTTCCTCCTGCGCCTGAGCGAACACTTCACCTCGGGCTTCGAGTGGGTTACGGGTGGCCGCTGGGAAGCCGAGGCCTACACCTGGGACCGCATTCAGGCACACGGCTCCGAACATGACCACAGCTTTGTCCGCAAGGGCCAGGAAGTCCGCACCGCCGTCGTCGTCCGTGAAGGCAACACGACGCACGTGATTTCCGGCCTCAAGGACCTGACCGTCCTCAAGACCACGCAGTCCGGCTTCGTGGGCTACCCCCGCGACCGGTACACCACGCTGCCCGAGACCACGGACCGCATCCTCGCCACCGACGTCTCGGCCCGCTGGCGCTACAAGACCGGGCTGGACGCTGCCGGGACCGATTTCAACAAGAGCTACGAGGACATCAAGGCCCTGCTCTTGGAAGGCTTTACGGAGAACTACTCCCACGCCCTGCAGCAGACCCTGTTCGACATGGGCAAGAAGGTGCTGGAAGCCCACAGCGAAGTGGACGAGATCAAGTTCTCGATGCCCAACAAGCACCACTTCCTGGTTGACCTCAGCCCGTTCGGCCTCGACAACCCCAACGAGGTCTTCTTCGCTGCGGACCGCCCGTACGGCTTGATCGAAGCCACGGTCCAGCGCGACAACACCGCACCTGCCCCGGCTGCGTGGAACGGCATCGCCGGCTTCTGCTAAGCCCCCGGGTACCCGCCCAACTGACTCGCAGTAACTGTCGTTTTGGAGCCTCAAAACGACATCAAATGCGAGTCAGTTGGGCAATCCCTCACACCCAAAACCACATTGTTAGCCAGACAACGTTAGCCAGACAAAGACGTCTGCCATGAACCAAGAAAGTCTGCCATGAACACGAAGAACAAATCCCGCTCCGCACAGTCCGGGCCAGCCCGCCCCGAGGACCAGCGCCTCTCGATCGGGAGCACGTTCGCCTACGGCTTCCAACACGTCTTGACCATGTACGGCGGCATCATCGCCCCGCCGCTCATCATCGGGGCCGCCGCGGGCATGTCCTCGCAGGACATCGGCCTCCTGATCGCAGCCTGCTTGTTTGTCGGCGGCCTCGCCACCATTCTTCAGACGATCGGCATCCCGTTCTTCGGATCGCAACTGCCGCTGGTCCAGGGCGTGTCCTTCGCCGGCGTCTCCACCATGGTCGCGATCGTCCACGGAGGCGGCGGAATCCAAGCCGTGTTTGGTTCCGTCATTGTGGCGTCATTGATCGGCCTGGCGATCACTCCACTCTTCTCCAAGATCATCAAGTTCTTCCCGCCCGTGGTCACGGGTACTGTCATCACCACGATCGGACTGACCCTCATGCCCGTCGCAGCGAACTGGGCCATGGGCGGCAACAGCGCCGCACCCAACTACGGCAGCATGGCGAACATCGGTCTCGCCGCGGCCACGATGGGCATCGTCCTGCTCCTGAGCAAGATCGGCAACGCGGCCATCTCCCGCCTGTCCATCCTCCTTGCCATGGCTATCGGGACCGTCATTGCCCTCGCCACGGGCATGGCGGATTTCTCCAAGGTCGGCCAGGGTCCGATCGTAGCTTTCCCCACGCCCTTCGCGTTCGGTGCTCCCATCTTTGAAATCGCGTCCATCGTTTCAATGCTGATCGTCATCCTGGTCACCCTGACCGAGACCTCGGCGGACATCATCGCAGTTGGCGAAATCGTGGGCACCAAGGTCGACTCCAAGCGCATCGGCAACGGACTACGTGCGGACATGCTCTCAAGCGCCGTCTCACCTCTCTTCAACTCCTTCACCCAGAGTGCCTTCGCCCAGAACGTCGGTCTCGTGGCCATCACCGGCATCAAGAGCCGCTTCGTGGTCAGTGCCGGCGGACTCATCCTGGTTGTTCTCGGCGTGCTGCCCGTCCTCGGGCGCGTTGTCGCAGCGGTTCCGACGCCCGTCCTGGGCGGTGCCGGCGTCGTACTCTTCGGAACTGTGGCCGCAAGCGGCATCCGGACGCTCTCGAAGGTGGAGTACCGCAACAACATGAATCTGATCATCGTGGCGGCGTCCATCGGCTTCGGCATGATCCCAATCGCCGCCCCGAAGTTCTACGACCAGTTCCCGTCCTGGTTCTCCACGATCTTCCACTCGGGCATCAGCTCGGCCGCCATCATGGCCATCCTGCTGAACGTGCTCTTCAACCACCTCAAGGCCGGCAACTCGGACAACCAGTCGGTCTTCGTGGCAGGCACGGGACGCGTGGTCACCGAATCGGATATTGCGTGCCTTGCGAACGGCGACCGTTTCGAGAACGGCAAACTGATCGACGCCGAGGGCAAGGAAGTGCCTCTCAAGTCGGACTCCCCGGCCGAGCACTGACAGCCTCCTCCGACCCTCGCTCACATATACGGGGTGCTTTCGAGACCCTCGCTCACATATACGGGGTGCTTTCGAGACCGTCGCTCACATGATGAACTGCTCCCCGGAAGTTGGACTGAGAAATTCAGGCCGATTTCCGGGGAGCAGTTTTATTCATGCAGGTAGTTCAAGGAGCGCTAGTGAGCGAGCGTCCGCCCGAAAACCCACATACGTGAGCGAGCGTCCGCCCGAAAACCCACATACGTGAGCGAGCGTCCGCCCGAAACCCCACATACGTGAGCGAGCGTCGGGACAGGTTAGTTCTGGTTCAGCTCGGCCGAGATCGCGAGGGCAGCCTCGCGCAGCAAGGGCACGGCGCGGTCGGCAAAGTGCTGGTCCACGCGGGAGACCGGTCCGGAAACGGAAATGGCGGTCGGCGTCGGAGCGTTGGGGACGGCCATCGCGAAGCAACGGACGCCGATCTCCTGCTCTTCCTCGTCGATCGAGTAGCCGCGTTCACGGATCCGGTTCAGATCAGCGAGGAGGGAGTCGATGTCCCCGATGCTCTTTGCCGTGGGAGTCGGCATGCCCGTGCGGGCCACGATCCCGCGGACCACCTCGTCGTCGAGCTGGGCAAGAATGGCCTTCCCGACGCCGGTGTCGTGCGTATGGGCGCGGCGGCCCACCTCGGTGAACATGCGCATGGAGTGCAACGACGGAACCTGGGCAACGTAGATGACCATGTCGGAATCCAGGACGGCCATGTTGGACGTTTCGCCGAGCCGGTCCACGAGGGACTTCAACTGGGGACGGGCCAGGGCTCCGAGTTGCTTGTTGGCGCCTTCGCCAAGCCGGATGAGCCGGGGGCCCAGCGCGTAGCGACGATTGGGCAGTTGCCGGATATAGCCGAGGGACACCAAAGTACGCAGCAGGCGGTGGATGGTGGGGAGCGGCAGGTCTGTCGACGACGACAGTTCGCTCAACGTGACGTCTCCGCCGGCGTCGGTGATGAGTTCCAGCAGTTCGAAGACGCGCTCGACGGACTGCACGCCTCCCGAGGGCTTTTCAGCCATTCCGTTGTCTCCTATGGCTCGGAATCCGACAACTCTTATCCGCATCGTGAAAAGAGTTGCTTAGAACACTCAAGATACAGCACACGACGCCGGAATGCTTGCCCATCGATTAGGGCTTGTGTTTCCACTTCGTAGATAATAATATCCATAATACGAAAACATTCGGTTTGAGCGGAGGCCCGTTACGGGCCTTGTACGAGGAGGAAATTCAATGGCGAACCCGAGCCCCGGAAATTCGATCACCCTGCGCGTCGCCGCGCCGTCGAGCTTCACTGCCACGAGCGAGCTGGCCGCAGCCGTCGCCGCTGCCGGCGCGGCAGTCACCGCGCTGGATGTGACCGAGTCGCACCACGACACCCTGGTTGTCGACGTCACTTGCAACACCACGGACGAAGACCACGCGAACCGCGTCAAAGACGCCCTCAACGCGCTCGACGGCGTCAAGGTCCAGCACGTCTCGGACCGCACCTTCCTCATGCACCTGGGCGGCAAGCTCGAGGTCGTCCCGAAGGTGGCCCTGCGCAACCGCGACGACCTTTCCCGGGCCTACACCCCCGGCGTCGCACGCGTCTGCCTCGCCATCGCCGAAGACCCGGCCGCTGCCCGCAATCTGACGGTCAAGCGCAACACCATCGCCGTCCTCACAGACGGTTCGGCCGTCCTTGGCCTGGGCAACATCGGCCCGGCCGCAGCCCTTCCTGTCATGGAAGGCAAGGCCGCGCTGTTCAAGCAGTTCGCCAACGTCGATGCCTGGCCGGTCTGCCTGGACACCCAGGACACAGAAGAAATCATCATGATCGCCAAGGCCATGGCCCCCGTCTATGGCGGCATCAACCTTGAAGACATCGCAGCCCCGCGCTGCTTCGAAATCGAGAAGCGGCTCCGCGACGAGCTGGACATCCCCGTCTTCCACGACGACCAGCACGGAACGGCGATCGTCACCCTCGCGGCCCTCGTCAACGCATTGCGCGTGGTGGACAAGAAGCTGTCCGAGGTCAAGATCGTGGTCTCCGGCGTCGGCGCTGCCGGCTCGGCGATCATCCAGCTCCTCAAGGCCCAGGGCGCGCAGCACATCGTCGCCGCCGGCCGTTCCGGCGCCATCCACTCGAGCGAAAAGTACGACGACGAGCACCGTTCCTGGATTGCCGCGAACACCAACGAAGCCGGATTCTCCGGCACGCTGCACGAAGCCCTCAGGGGTGCCGACGTGTTCATCGGCGTCAGCGCTCCCCACGTAATCGGCGAAGAGCAGGTCGCCTCGATGGCCGAGGACGCGATCGTGTTCGCCATGGCCAACCCCACCCCGGAAATCGACCCGGTAATTGCGTCCAAGCACGCCGCCGTCGTCGCCACCGGCCGGAGCGACTTCCCCAACCAGATCAACAACGTGCTGGCATTCCCGGGCTTCTTCCGCGGACTGCTCGACGCCGGAGCATCGGACATCATCCCGGAAATGCTCGTCGCCGCCGCAGAGGCTATCGCCAACCGGGTCGCGGATGATGAACTGAATGCGAGCTACATTATCCCCAGCGTCTTCGACCCCCACGTTGCCGCCGACGTCGCCGCAGCCGTTGCGAACGCAGCAAACGCAGCAAACGCGCGGCAGCAGCAAACGCAGGCCGCTAGCGCTCTCTAGGAAAGGACCATCCCATGGCTCTCACAGTCACAGACCCCCGGCCGATCGAACGAGCCGAGGAGATCCTGACTCCCAAGGCGTTGGCCTTCGTGGAGGAACTTCACCGCCGTTTCGCGGGCACCCGCACCGAGCTCCTGGCGGCCCGCGTCGCCAAGCGTGAAGAAGTGGCCCGCACCGGCCGCCTCGACTTCCTGCCCGAAACGCAGGACATCCGCGACGGCGACTGGAAGGTCGCCGAAGCACCCAAGGCCTTGCAGGACCGCCGGGTCGAGATGACCGGCCCGGCCTCCCCGGCCAAGATGGCAATCAACGCCCTGAATTCCGGTGCCAAGGTATGGCTCGCCGACCTCGAGGACGCCAGCACCCCGACGTGGGCGAACGTCATCGACGCCATCCTCAACCTCCGCGACGCCGCCCAGGGCTCCCTGAGCTACACCTCCCCCGAGGGCAAGGAATACCGGCTTCGGACGGACGCGCCGCTCGCAGTCGTCGTCGCCCGCCCCCGCGGCTGGCACATGGACGAACGGCACCTGCTGCTCGCCGGCGAACCCACCGTTGGCGCGCTGGTGGACTTCGGCCTGCACTTCTTCCACGTGGCCAAGCAGCTCCTCCTCAACGGCCACGGCCCGTACTACTACCTGCCCAAGATGGAAAGCCACCTCGAGGCCCGCCTGTGGAACGACATCTTCGTCTTCGCCCAGGACTACCTCGGCATCCCGCAAGGTAGCGTCCGCGCCACCATGCTGATTGAAACCATCCCGGCCGCGTTCGAAATGGACGAGTTCCTCTACGAACTTCGGGACCACGCGTCCGGCCTGAACGCCGGCCGTTGGGACTACTTGTTCAGCATCGTGAAGTACTTCCGCGACGCCGGCGAGTCCTTCATCCTGCCGGACCGCGCGTCCGTGGTCATGACGGCCCCTTTCATGCGCGCCTACACGGAACTGCTGGTCAAGACCTGCCACAAGCGCGGCGCCTTCGCCATGGGCGGCATGGCTGCCGTCATCCCGAACCGCCGCGAGCCCGAGGTTACAGCCCAGGCGTTCGAGAAGGTCCGCGCTGACAAGACCCGCGAAGCCAACGACGGTTTCGATGGTTCCTGGGTGGCCCACCCGGACCTCGTCTCCACTTGCCGCGAAGTGTTCGACTCGGTCCTGGGCGAGAAGCCGAACCAGCTGGACAGGCAGCGCCCGGAGGTCTCCGTGACCGCCGAGCAGCTGCTGGACATCTCCTCCGCCGGGGGCCACGTGACCGAGGCAGGGCTCCGATTGAACCTCTACGTCGCCGTCGCGTACACCGCCGTGTGGCTTTCCGGCAGCGGCGCGGTCGCAATCCACAACCTCATGGAAGACGCAGCCACCGCGGAGATCTCCCGTTCCCAGGTGTGGCAGCAGATCCGCAACAAGTCCGTCCTGGCCGACACCGGCAACACGGTCACCCGCGAACTGGTCACCCGGATCCTGGGCGAAGAGACCGATCGCCTGCGCAGCGAGGTTGACGCCGAGTCCTTCGAGAAGTTCTACGAGCCGGCAAGCCGCCTGATCGCGGACATCTGTCTCTCAGAGGACTACACGGACTTCCTGACCACTCCCGCCTACGAGCTGGTGTAGGAATGGCCGCTTCTTCTTTCTCTGCGGCCGATTTCGCCGCCATCGACTCCCAGCTGGCCGCCACCGACCAGCTGCTGGAACGCAACTACCCAGGCGACGACGGCACCCGCCAGCCCGTGCACACGGTGTATGTCCCGGCGGACCGTTTCACGCCGTCGCTCTCCGCTGAATGGGGCGCCCAGGCGATCACGACGGCGGAGGCCCACGGCGGTCTCGAAAGGCTCGGTACGCTGCTGGGCCAGGACCCCAAACTGGCCGCCGCCGTCGCCACCCGTGTTGCTGCCAAGTTGAACCGCGAACCGATCGAGGACTTGCGCCTCGACTTCGAGGACGGCTACGGCGACCGCGGCGACGACGCCGAGGACGTCGCGGCGGTAGCGGCGGCCCAGGCTGTCAGCAAAGCCGTTTCCGCGGGTTCCGCCCCGCCGTTCATCGGCATCCGGTTCAAGTGCCTCGAGGCCCCCACCCGGGCACGTGGATTGAAGACCCTGGACCTTTTCGTGTCCACCTTGGCCTCCGCCGGGGAGCTGCCCGAGGGCCTTATCCTGACCCTGCCGAAAGTCACCACGGTGGCCCAGGTTCAGGCAATGGACTTCGCGGTCTCCCGGCTCGAAGAGATCCACTCCCTTCCAGCGGGCCGGCTCCGTTTCGAAGTCCAGGTAGAGACGCCGCAACTGATCCTCGGTCCGGAGGGGACCTCCCCCGTGGCCCGGCTTCCACACGCAGTTCCGGGCCGGATCAGCGCATTGCATTACGGTACGTACGACTACTCCGCTTCGTTGCAGATCTCGGCGGAGTACCAATCCATGGAGCACCCGGTGGCGGATTTCGCCAAGGAAGTCATGCAACTGGCCGTTGCGGGAACGGGCATCCGGCTCTCCGACGGCTCCACCAACATCATCCCGTTGGGCGACAACGTGGAAAACGCGTGGAAGCTGCACGGCCGTTTGGTCCGCCGCTCCCTTGAACGCGGCTATTACCAGGGCTGGGACCTGCACGCTGCGCAGTTGCCGAGCCGGTTCGCGGCAACGTATGCCTTCTACCGCGAGGGCCTGCCGGCTGCCGCGGCCCGCCTCCGCAACTATGTGGAGCGCACGGAAGGCGGCGTCATGGACGAACCCGCCACCGCCCGCGCCCTGGCCGCCTTCGTCCTGCGCGGCGTCCAGTGTGGAGCGGTGGGTTCCGAAGAAGTGCTGGCGCTTGCCGGCGTCGAAATCCCCCGGCTGACTGCACTGGCGCATCCGCGGCTCGCACACACCACCTCCAAGTAAGGATCCAATGATGGGCAAGTACTACTATCCCCAGGGCGGCCTGCCGCCGCAGACCCACCTCACCACCGAACGCGCGATCGTGACCGAGGCCTACACTGTCATCCCCAAGGGCGTGCTGACCGATATCGTGACCAGCAACCTGCCTGGTTTCTCCAACACGCGTTCCTGGATCATCGCCCGCCCGATCTCCGGATTCGCCACCACGTTCTCCCAGTTGATCGTTGAGATCGGCCCGGGTGGCGGCGCTCCCAAGGCCGAGTTCGAGGCAGGCGTCGAAGGCGTCATCTTCGTCACCAAGGGCAAGGTCAACCTGACCCTCGACGGCGAACTGCACCAGCTCGAGGAGGGCGGCTACGCCTACCTGGCTGCCGGTTCCAATTGGGGCTTGGAGAACGTCTCGGATGAGATCGTCTCTTTCCACTGGATCCGCAAGGCCTATGAGCGCCTTGAGGGCTACGAAGCCAAGTCCTTTGTCACGAGTGACGACGAGGTCGAAGCGGGCGAAATGCCGGACGTCAACGGCGTCTGGGCAACCACCCGCTTCGCGGACCCCAACGACCTGGCCCACGACATGCACGTGAACATCGTGACGTTCCAGCCCGGCGGGGTCATCCCGTTCCCGGAAACCCACGTCATGGAACACGGCCTGTACGTCCTGGAGGGCAAGGGCATGTACCTGCTCAACAATGACTGGGTCGAAGTGGAGGCTGGCGACTTCATGTGGCTGCGCGCCTTCTGCCCGCAGGCCTGCTACGCCGGCGGCCCGGGCCCGTTCCGCTACCTGCTCTACAAGGACGTCAACCGTCAGGTCAAGCTAACCTAGGGGTTCCCCTCCCGGCTACCCCAACTGACTCGCAGTTAACGTCGTTATGAGCGCTCATAACGACAACAACTGCGAGTTAGTTGGGTTTGGGGGGCAACCGCGTTCTCAGCGTTGACCCCCTCGCTTCGGAAGAGGACGATCGAAACTACGGGGGCAAGGCCGCCAGCCGTTGCCCTGCATCGTAGCTTCAGGAGGCAGCAATGGAGGCTGCGCGGGCCTCTCGGACTTCCCGCGTATCCCGGTCTTCCCGGCGAGTACGGGCAGCCGTCGTCCTGGCTTTGACCTTGGCATCCGGCGCTTGCACCTACCCTCTGACAAGTGAACCCCCGGCGGGCAGCTCGTCGTCCGATTCGCAAGCAGCACTTCCGGAATCCCCTGTTGCGGACTTCTTCGCGCATGAAATGCTCAACCGGGGCGCGCCGGCCGTTGTCGTCCAGATCAAAGTCCGGGGCCGGGAATGGTCCCAGGCCTACGGGAGCCAAGACGTCGAGACCGGCGAACCGGTTGCCGTGAATGACCGGATCCAGGCCGGCGGCATCACACAGTCGATGGTGGCAGTCTCGGTGCTCAAGCTGGTCCAGGAAGGAAAGCTGGGCCTTGAGGACCCCGTCACGGAGTACTTCCCGGAATTCGAGCAGCTCGTCCATCCGCCGGGTCCAGTCACGGTGCGTTCCCTGTTGAACCACAGCTCCGGCCTGCCCGGCGCCCCGGAGGCCATCTTGAAGGCCATGCCGACCAAACAAGCCATCGACACGAGGTTCGGCATCGAGGACTACCTCCGGATGGCCGGGACCGTACCGTGGGCGCACGCAAACTTCCAGCTCTTCCGCTACTCGGACGCCAACTATTTCGCCTTGGCCGCGATCGTGCAGAAACTCCGAGGCCGGCCGATCGGGGATGTCCTGAAGTCAGATATCTTCGTACCGCTCGGAATGAGCCACACCTCACTGGCGGCCGAGCCGGACCGGGATGCGCGCGACATGATCCAGAGCTATGAATTCATCGACGGCGAGCGCATCAATGCCTCGCAGCCGGAGTATCTCGTCGCTTCTCCCGCAGAGGGAGTCATCTCCACCGTGGGCGATATCAACACGTTCTATGCAGCGCTCATGCAAGGCAGGCTACTCACAGCGGATACCCTCCGCGACATGCAAACCCTGTGGCAGGAGAACCACGGACTTGGGCTGCAGCGTTGGAATGACGAATGCACGAACGGCTTCTACTACGGCTACGGCGGCAGCACCTGGTTTGCCAGCATCGCGTTGACCACTACCGACGGGAGCCGCCAGATAGCCATGAGCTTCGCCTATCCATCCGACACGGACAAACACATCGAGTCGACGGACGGCAGCGGGCAGCCGGAGTTCGGGCAACTCCTGCAGGTGGCCATCGCCGCCTTGAACGGGCTCTGCTGAGTCGCGACGCATCCTGCTAGGGACTGTGCATGGATGAAGAACCGGGGAAATTCATCGAGGACTTCGGAACGCTGACAAGGCTGGCCCAGCTTGGGTTGGACCATGCCGATGACGGCGGAGAGCCCATCGCAAAGGAATAGCCCCGCTTCAGCTCAAGCTCGGAGCGACAAGGACGCGCTCACTCCGCGGTTCCCTTTTGTTCGGGTTCCTGGTCCGCTGGCGTCCACGTGAGCTTGACCGTGGCTCCGCCGTTGTTTTCGTCGATCCTCATGCGCAGTTCCTCGCCATAGAGGAACTCGTGTTCAAAATGCCGTCCGTCAATGCGAGCCGCATCCAGGAGCTTCGCCATCGCCGTTGCCATCGCCCGGCCCCAGTCATGCGGATTCTTGCTGGACGCTTGTTCAAGGGCTGAATAGCTGACCATAAATCAATTGTTCTCCGCCGCGCGGACTTCTGCCAGCTTCAATCTTGGCGCAGGGTTCATGACCTTTGGGACGGGTCAGTTGGCGGTGTCCGGGGGCAGGCGGAGTCCCGCCGCGGCCATATCCGCGGCCAGGACACCGCCGAGCTTGGCGTGCCCGGCCGGGTTCAAGTGCACACCGTCCACGAGATCGCCCTCCACGTGATATTTGGTGATCCAGTCCCCAACGCTAAAGAATGTCGCTCCGGCCTTTGCCGCGATGTCGCCCAGCAGTGTGTCAACCTGCGTACGGCGGCCCCCGCCAGCGTCGGCGCCCTTGGCGAGGGTTCCTATCATCGCGATCTTCGCCAGCGGATACCTCTTTCTGAGGGCTGCGATGAGCCTGTTGGCATTGCTCGTGATCTGTTCATCACTCACTTTGCGGGCGGCGTCGTTGCCTCCGCCTTGGACCACGATCAGGGGTGGTGTCCCGTAGGGGAGTACCCAGTCTCCGCGTTGCAGCGCGTCGATGTAGTTGCCAGTGTCGCTCGTGGCGGCTACGAAGCCCGTGCCTCCGCGGCCAACTGTGTACACCTTGTAGCCGATGGAGCCCAGGGCTGCCCGTGGCCAAGATCCCTCAGGCTGGGCCTGGGAGTCCCCAATGAGGACGGCGGTGTGCCGGACGTCCGCGAGGATGATTTCGTTCCGGTTGTTGCTGGGGTTCTTGTACAAGGACCCCACAGGAAGCTTTGACGGATCCTGACCGGAATCAGGTTTCTTGGGACCTTGGCCCGCTGCTGCTGGACTCCCCGAGGGGGCAACGGGTGCCGCTGTCTGCCTTCCGCTGGATGAGTCGCTCGGTTGAGCGGGCGCCTGTGAACAGCCTGCCAAAAGGACTCCGGCGGCGATCACGGATGCAGCGGAGCGGAATATGCGAGATTTGTCCATCGACCTGTCCCGGGCTTGCTTTCTGTTCGTTTAGGCGTTGTAGAAGCAACTTTCCATTGCTCACAGACCGGTGGCGGAACGAGCCGACAGCCTGCCTACGTCGGAGTCTATTGGATCGGGACGGGGAAGGTCACGGCGGGGTGGGAATTATCCTCGCCGGACGGCCGGTGTGGAAGAATTTCATTTCGCAGCCCCATCCTTCCGACGCACAGAGAGGAACCCCGTGCACGCACCGGCGCCCGAGCCGGAAACCCAAGCTGTCCCCGATGTCCGCTTGCGGCGATCATGGACGGGAAGACTGCGCTCAGCGCAGCTCACGTTGGGTTTTGTCATCGTCTTCTGGGGATTGGGAGCGCTGACCTCCAGCCTCGCCACGGGGCCGGATGCGCAATTGCGGCTCAATTTCGCCCTTACGCCCCGCTCGATACCTGATCACTGGTGGGCCGCTGTGACCTCCGCCTTCTGGGCCAGGGACCTGACGGGCTATGTTCTGGAAACTGCATTGGTGCTGCTGCTGGGTGTTCCGTTGGAACGCCGAATGGGACGGCGGGCGTACGCAATCGCCGCGGTCTCCACCCAGATTCTGGGCGTTGGCATTGCCCTTGGATTCCTTGCCTTGGCCCAGGGGTTGCTCGGCAGCTGGACAGCGGAGATAGGGAGCCACCTTTTCGTGGGTCCTAGTGCGTTCATCATCGGTACCGCCATGGCGGGTACTGCGTCCATGGCGACCTTGTGGAGGCGCCGGATCCGGCTTGTCGCCTTCGCCTTGTTGCTCCTCCTGGCCCTGTACAGCGGAGGGTTTGCGGACTTGGTCAGGCTCGGCGCCGCAGGTGCGGGCACGGTCCTCGGGCCGCTGCTGATGGGCCGGCGGCCGCGGTTTGCGCGCCCGGTCAGTTCCCGGCACGAAGGCCGGGTGCTGCTCTCGCTGCTCATTGCCGCATCGGCGATCGGTCCGGTAGTCGCCGGCCTCATACCGCATGCGGTAGGACCGTTGTCCATCCTGCGTTTCCTGTTTACCAACATCCAGCCCGTCGATCCCCAAACGCTCCAGGGCGTGTGCTCGGATCCGGCGCAAGCGAAAGACTGCGCCGTCGCGCAGCTGCAGTTGCGCGCCGGTGCCGGCGGAATCTTCATGGCCATCCTTCCGTCCTTCCTCCTGCTGTTGCTTGCGGAGGGCCTCCGGCGCGGACGGCGCTTTGCCTGGGTGGGGACCCTTTTGATCCAGTTAGGCCTTTCCGTCCTGGCCGGAATTGCTCTGGCCGGAGTCTTGCAGCCGACTGCTTCGGCTACCGGCGCGAGCGAGGGGATTGTCGCAATCGAAGGATCGGCTTCCTCGCAGCCGTTCACCCTGGCCTTGCCGCTGCTTCTGCCCCTCGCGCTGACCATTATTCTGCTCGCGACCAGGCGGCTGTTTCATGTCCAAGCGCCGAAAGGGACGTACAGACGCCTCGCTGTGCGGGTACTTGCAATAGCGGCTGTGCTCAGTGTCGTCTATGTCGGCGCAGGGCTCTTGCTCGCGCAGGAATTCTCCCCGGTACCAGGGCTGCCGGATCTACTGGCGGATGTCCCTGACCGGTTCCTTCCGCTGGGCTTCGTCCTGGATGTGCCCCCGGCCATATTCCCCCAAGGCACGGCCGCCGTTCTCGTATACGAAGGCGTCGGGGTCGTCTTTTGGGCGGTCGCGGGTGTTCTGATCTTCAGGACCTTCCTCCACCAGGCCCACACCCGGCACGACGCCAGTACGGAGCGTGCCCGGAAGGTCATCAAGACATGGGAGGGAAGCTCGCTGTCCTGGATGACGACTTGGCCGGGAAATATGTACTGGTTCTCCGCTTCGGGGCGCTCCTTTGTTGCTTACCGCGTCAGCACGGGGGTTGCGCTCACGCTGGGCGGCCCGGTGGGACCCAAATCCGAGACGACCAATGTCTTCGAAGAATTTGCCCGCTACTGCAGGGGCAACGGGTGGACGCCGTGTTTCTACTCCGTACCCCAGGAATTGCGCGACCACGCGGATTCCTCCGGATGGAGCTCTGCACAAGTAGCCCAGGAGACGGTCCTGCCATTGCATTCGGTCTCCTTCAAGGGAAAGAAGTTCCAGGACATCCGTACGGCGTTGAACAATGCCGCGAAGGCGGGCATCCGCTACGAATGGACGAGTTACGCCTCGGCTCCTTTCTCGGTCCAGGTCCAAATCGAGGAAATCTCCGAAGAGTGGGTGGCAGACAGGAACATGCCCGAAATGGGCTTTACCTTGGGCAGCCTCGACGAACTCGACGACCCCGAGGTGCGCTGCCTGCTTGCAATCGACCAGCGCCACACAGTCCACGCAGTCACGTCCTGGTTGCCCGTATACCGCAACGGGCACATCGTGGGCTGGACCCTCGATTTCATGCGTCGCCGTAGCGGCGGCTTCCGTGCCAGCATCGAATTCCTGATCGCTTCCGCGGCCCTCAGCCTCAAGGATGAAGGATGCGAATTCGTGAGCCTCTCCGGAGCGCCCCTGGCCCGGGTCGAAGAGGATCCTTCCGAGATGCCGCTCCCAAGGCGACGATCCCGGCCTCCGGGCAGCCTCGACCGCTTGCTCGACTGGTTGGGGGCGACTTTGGAACCCGTGTACGGGTTCAGGTCCCTCTTGGCATTCAAGGCAAAATTCCAGCCCCGGTACGAGCCGCTCTACATGCTCTACCCGGACGCCGCTTCCCTGCCTGCCGTCGGGACCGCAGTGGCGCGGGCCTACCTGCCAATGCTCAACCTAGGAGCGGGGCTGGCCTTGGCAGGCCGGATCTTCCGCTGGCCAAAGCGCTCCGGAACGTCAGGTCTAAGCGGCCCCTGAGGCCGACGACGACGTCTCTGACGACTCCGACGGGGAGCCCGACGTCGGGACCCCGCCGATCGGGACATTGCTGTGGTGTGCTTTGCCGTGGTGAAGTTGCAAAGCACTTAGCACCAGGCCGAAATGGCTGAAAGCCTGGGGCGTATTGCCGAGTTGGCGGCCCGCATGTGCGTCCCATTCTTCGCTCAAGAGGCCCACGTCATTGCGCAGGGCCAGGAGCCTCTCGAAGAGGGCTGTCGCCTCTGCCCGGCGCCCCGCGCCCAAGAGGGCGTCGACCATCCAGAAGGAACACGCAAGGAAGACGCCCTCCCCGCCCGGCAGTCCGTCGTCGCTGTCTTGTGGACGGTAGCGCAGCACAAAGCCGTCTTCCGTCAACTCACGCTGGATAGCGTCAATGGTGCCGATCACGCGCGGATCGTCGTGCGGCAGGAAGCCCACTTTGGGGATGAGGAGAAGGCTTGCGTCCAGCTCCTTGCTCCCATAGGACTGGACGAAAGTATTGCGGTCCGCGTCGAATCCGTGGGTCATGACTTCGTCATGGATGGTGTCCCGCAAAGCCTCCCAGCGATCTAGCGGACCGGGCATCCCGGATTCACGGATTCCGCGGACCATGCGGTCAGCCGCGACCCAGGCCATCACCTTTGAGTGCACGAAGTGGCGCCGCGGGCCGCGTACTTCCCAGAGCCCGTTGTCCGGTTTGTCCCAGGTGCTCTCGAGGTGGCGCATCAAGGCGGTCTGGATAGCCCACGACTCATCGCCAACAGACATCAGCGATGCCCGGGTCAGGGACAGGCAATCAAGGACTTCCCCCCAGACGTCCAGCTGGAGCTGCTCCGCTGCCGCATTCCCGATGCGCACCGGCTTCGAACCCTGGTATCCGGAAAGCCACGTCAGCTCCGTCTCGGGCAATCGCCGGCGACCGTGCAGGCTGTACATGATCTGGAGGTCGGCAGGGTCACCGGCCACTGCGCGAAGTAGCCAATCCCGCCACGCGCTTGCCTCCTCGGTGTAGCCCGCGGCGAGGAAGGCTTGAAGGGTCAACGTGGCATCACGCAGCCAGCAATAGCGGTAGTCCCAGTTCCGCGGCCCGCCGATCTGTTCGGGGAGCGAGGTTGTGGCGGCGGCAACGATGCCCCCGGTAGGCGCATAGGTGAGGGCCTTCAGCGTGATCAAGGAACGCTGAACGGCTTTCCTGTAGGGTCCCCGGACGTTGCAACGCTTGGACCAATCCGTCCAGAATGTTGCCGTGTCGTCAAGGGCGATATCTGCCTCGACGGTGCGGGGCCGCCGTTCGTGGCTGGGTGCCCAAGTCAGGACGAAGGGGATGTGGTCACCGGCGTTCACCGTGAACTCGCTGACCGTGGTGAAGTCCTTGCCTACCAACGGCGCCGGGGTCTTGAGGTAGACGGAGTCCGGACCGGCAACGGCGCGGAGGCCGTGCCTATCGCGGCGCACCCAGGGCACCACGTGTCCATAGTCGAACCTCAGGATCAGTTCTCCGCGCATCTTGACCGTCCCGCGGATCCCTTCCACCACGCGCACGATGTCCGCGACGGCGTCGCGCGGCGGCATGAAGTCGATGACCCGGACGTGCCCTTCCTTGGTTTCCCACTCCGTTTCCAGGATGAGCGTTCCGTCCCGGTACTGGCGGCGCGTGCAGATTCCCCCGGTTTCAGGTGCCAGGAGCCAGCGCCCTGCTTGGGGGGAATCCAGGAGCGCGGCGAAGCATGCGGGCGAATCGAAACGCGGGAGGCACAGCCAGTCTATGGAGCCCGCCGTGCTGACCAGGGCTGCGGTGTGCAGGTCCCCGATCATTGCATAGTCTTCGATTCTTTGGCCGGTAGACGGTTGACCGTTCACAGTCCCTTCCCTAGTGCTGATTCGATGGCGGCTATGGCCTTGGCCGTGATCTCTTCCCGCCGGCCGGAACCATCCACGGCGAGCACGATTCCGCGCTCGGAGTATCGCTCGACCACGGCCTGTGTCTCGTTGCGGTAAAGCTCCAGGCGACGCCGGATCACCGGTGCCGTGTCATCGCTTCGGCCCTGTTCCTGCGCCCTGAGGAGCATCCGCGCGACGAGCTGGTCGTCATCGACCGTTAGTTCGACGACGGCATCGAGCTGCTGCCGGTTGCCGGCCAAAATGCCGTCCAGTGCCTCGATCTGCGCCGTCGTTCGGGGATATCCGTCCAGGAGGAATCCTGCCAGGACATCGGCGTTGCCAAGCCGCTGACGGACCATGGCATTCGTGACGTGATCCGGGACGAACTCGCCGCTGTCCATGTACTTGCTGGCTTCGGCTCCGAGTTCTGTCTTGCCCCCGACGTGTGCGCGAAAGATGTCTCCCGTGGAAATGGCAGGTATGCCGAAATGACCGGCGATGTGCTCAGCCTGGGTACCTTTGCCCGAGCCAGGAGGCCCCATGATGATCAATCGCAAGTGTCACCTGTCCGTTCGTGAAGCGGTTTTGCGTGCCCCGGCGTTGTGGCTCGAGCTTAGCAACTGTGGAGCGCTCGCGGCAGGGCTGCGGCTGGCTGCTTCAGACCGTCGCGGGGTCGGTGTTGGCGCCGCAGAGGATCACGGCCACCCGTTCCCCTTCTGCCGGAACATACGCTCCGGAGTTCACGGCCGCGAAAGCGGCGGCTGCGCCATGTTCCACGACAATCCGGTACTGCTCCCAGAGCAGGGCGCGCGCCGCGGCGATGTCGTCGTCGGACACCAGGACCGTCCGGACGCCGGTGCGGACGGCCACCTCGAAGCCGATCCGGCCGATCTGCCGGGCGCCCAGGGAATCTGCGGCGATCCCGGAGACGGCTACGTCAACGGGTGCGCCCGCAGCGAGGGCCGAATAGAGGGTGGGAGCATTGTCCGGCTCGACGCCGACAACCCTGGCGTGGCCTTCGACGGCGGCCGCGATTCCCGCCATGAGCCCGCCGCCTCCTACGGCCACCACCACGGTGTCTATCCGGCCCAGTTGTTCCAGGAGTTCCGAGCCGACGGTGCCGGCGCCAGCGGCGATTTCGGCTTGATCGTAGGCGTGGCAATAGACTGCACCGGTTTCCGCGGCGTAGTCGAGGGCGGCCTCAAACGCTTCGGCGTACTCGGTTCCGCGCTGGACCACCGTGGCTCCGCTGGCCTTGAGTTTCTTGACCTTGACGGCGGGTGCGGTTTCGGGGACAAAAACGGTCGCCGGCACACCGAGCTGCGCCGCGGCATAGGCATTCGCCAGGCCCGCGTTGCCTCCCGAGGCGACGACGATTCCAACATCGTCCTTCAGCTCACCGCGCTCCCGCGCGGCGAGCACGCGGTTGAAGGCACCCCTCGCCTTGAACGTCCCCGTGTGCTGCATGAACTCGCATTTGAACCACAATTGTCCGGGCACCGTTCCGGCATCCGCTTCGAAAACGGGGGTGCGGCGGATCCTCCCCGCAATCCGGGCGGCAGCTTCGTCGACGTCGACGCGTGTGATCATGGAAGTCCTCGTTCCGTGCGGTCAGAGCAAGTGCAGGGCTAAGACTCAGGCTATCGCCTACGTAGGCCCGCGCCGCCAGGCGGCGGTGGGCTAGAGGGACTCGACGTCGGCCGTTCCGAGCTGCTGCCGGCGTGCCTGGCGGTTCCGCCACCACCGGCGGGCAAGGTCCACTGCGGCCCAGATTCCGGCGAGCGGAGAGAGCACGACGACGCCGTAGATGAAAATCATCCACGTCAGGATGGCTAAGGGCTGCTGGGCCCCGCTCAACCAGGACAACCCGCCGAGCAAGCCGATCGTCCAGAACAAAACCACGCCCAAGAGCACTGCTCCCGCCGGAAAGTACTCGCTCCTCACAACAGCCATCAGTGTCTCCACTGGCTGCCACCTGCCTTCCATCACCGCACCCGAATAACTTCAGTATGCATCCGGAAAAACGCCGGACACGGTCAGCGCGCGGGCGAAGTGACGAACATAACCGCGGGTGCCGCGTCGCCACGGACTTAGGGGCCTATGTGACGGGTGGAATGGCGGCGTAATCTGAAAACACGCACGGTTGATAGCTGGAAAAATGGCTCGGAAAAACAACCCGAAAAGTGGTTTGGCCAGGGTCCTGCGAAGGATCTTCGGATTCTTCCTGGTGAGTGCTGTTTGTGGCGTCTTGGCCGCCGGGCTAGTAGTCCCCGGTGTGGCGTCGGCCGGGATGGCCGTCAGCGGTTCGATCCAGTACTTCGACAACCTCCCGGGTGACCTGGTGGTCAACTCGCCGTCGCAGTCGACCAAAGTGCTCAGCGCAGACGGAAAGACGATCGCCACCTTTTATGCGGAGAACCGTGTCCGGGTCAGCCTGGACCAGATGTCGCCCTACATCAAGGACGCGATTGTAGCCGTCGAGGACAACCGCTTCTACGAGCACGGCGGCATCGATCCCCAGGGGATCCTCAGGGCATTGGCCTCCAATTTCACCAAGGGCACCAACGAGGGTGCGTCGACCCTCACCCAGCAGTACGTGACCAACGTACTCAACGAGTCCCGTTTGGCGGCAGGCCAGACCGGACAAGTGGTGTTGAGCGGCCAGAAAACCCTGGGTGACAAGGTGCGGGAGATGAAGCTCGCCGTCGAACTCGAGAAGAAATTCACGAAGGACCAGATCCTGGAGGGCTACCTCAATATCGTGTTCTTCAACAGGGACGCGTACGGCATCGAAGCGGCGGCGCAGCACTTCTTCAGCGTTTCCGCCAAGGACCTCAGCCTTCCACAGGCCGCACTTCTCGCCGGCCTGGTCAACAGTCCCAGCTACTTCGACCCCTCCGTCCATCCGGACAACTCCATCCAACGGCGCAACCTTGTGCTGTCCGACATGCTCGCGCAGCACAAGATCCAACAGGCAGCGTATGCAGCGGCCGTCGCCACTCCCATCAAGCTCAACATCACCCCTGGGAAGCAAGGCTGCGCAGCAGCAGACATGGCCGTGTATTTCTGCGACTACATCTCCCACCTCATCCTCAACGACCCTGTATACGGTGCCAACGTCACGGACCGGGAACAGCTTCTGTACCGCGGCGGGCTGACGATCGCAACCACCTTGGACAGCCGACTGCAGGCAGTGGCACAGCAGCAGGTCGATGCCACGGCAGGGGCAAACCCGGACAAATGGGGCGCCTCCTTGGTCTCGGTGCAGCCCGGCACGGGCAAGATCCTGGCCATGGCACAGAACACGGTTTTCCTGTCCGCGCCCGGCAAATTCGATACCCAGCTCAATTTCAACGTTGATTCCGTGGACGTCAACGGCAATGATCTCAACGGAGCCGGAGGCTTCCAGCCAGGTTCCGCCATGAAGCCGTTCACTTTCACTGAGTGGCTCAACGAGGGCAAGTCCTTGACTACAGTGGTGGACGCGTCGCGGAGGGTCTATCCACTCGGATTCCCTTGGAGGGACAGCTGCGGGAAGGTACTCGGCGGCTACAGCACGGCCCAGAAAATCGCCGGCCTTGGCACGGCTGATGATCTCCGCAACAACGACGAGGGCTACTACCGCCAAATGCCCGTCAACTACGGGCTCTACAACTCCATCAACACCGCAACGTTTGCCGAGGCAGCCCAACTGGACTTCTGCGGCATCCAGAAGGTGGTGGATGCGGTGGGTCTCCACAGTGGCGTGGACAACGCACCCGTGAACATGCACCAATTGGGCAATCTCCTCGGCGGCACCGAAATATCACCCCTGGTGATGGCCGATGCCTTTGCCACTTTCGCCAACGACGGCACGTACTGCGCGCCGATCGCCATTGTGGGCATCACGGATCCATCCGGCGGGAAGCTGCCCGCCCAAGCCACTTCATGCCGCCCGGCCATCAAGCCCGAGGTTGCCCGCGGCGTCGACTCCGTGCTCCAGGACGTCCTAAAACGGGGGTCCGGCATCTACATTCAACCGAAGGTCCAGGACCTGTTGCCTACCGCGGCAAAAACGGGAACGAACAACAGCAACGGCTCCACCTGGGTGGTCGGATTCACCACCGGGCTCGCCACGGCGTCTTTCTTCGGCGACACCATGGCAGGACAGAGCCGGCCCGGACAGAACGTCACCATCAACGGCAAGTTCTACACGGCCATCGACGGCTACATGCTGGCTGGCCCGCAATGGGCCAACTACATGACGCAGGTCGCCGGACTGTACCCGGCGGCAGCCTTCCCGGCGCCGCCCCCGTCCATGGCGGGAACGCCCACGCCGAGTCCTACCCGCTGAGTTTCAGAATTCCTCTCATGTAGCCGCGTACCCCCGGCCGCCACGGGGTATGCGGATTTCCTGTGAGTTTCGGAAGAGTTGGGCTACCCGCAATTGAACCTATCGTGAACGTTTCCGCGGTGATGCCCAATCGGCGGGACGGATCCCCTCGCCACAGCAAGAATCATCCGGGGACGCATTCTCGATCGATAAGAACGCAATAGCGAAGGGTCTTATTTTGATGAAGATAGCCAAGAAAAACGGGCTTGCCACAGCAGCGGTCCTGGGGGCCGTCCTGATGGCCGGATCCGCGGTGGCGCCGGCGATGGCCGACGACGCTTCCCGCGGCGGCCAGGACGTCCAGGGCCAGCAAGGATCAGACAGCAAGGGCCAGGGCGGCCAGGGCGAAACGTCGAAGCACGTCCTGCTGCTTTCGGTGGACGGCCTCCACCAGAAGGACCTGGATTTGTACGTGAAGAACCACCCGACGTCGGCACTGGCGTCGCTGGTCAACCACGGGACCAGCTACACGCACGCCCAGACCCCCGTGCCTTCAGATTCCTTCCCTGGCATGGTCGGCCAGCTGACCGGTGGAAATCCCGGGACCACCGGCGTCTACTACGACGACACCTTCAACCGCGCACTCCTGCCGGCAGGCACAACGGACTGCAAGAACACTGCGCCCGGCGCCGAAGTGGCCTTCACCGAAGCCGCCGACAAGAACCGGAACGCCCTCGACGCCGGCCAGGGCCTGCCCGGGCTTCCGGCGAGCATCCTGAACATGACGGGACAGCCCGGTGCACTCCTCGACCCGGCCGCGCTCCCCGTTGACCCGGCCACGTGCAAGCCGGTCTACCCTCACCAGTACTTGAAGGTGAACACGGTTTTCGAGGTGGCGAAGAGCGCCGGCCTGACCACCGCGTGGTCGGGCAAGCACCCGGCCTACGAGATCCTGAACGGCCCCTCCGGCAAGGGCCTGGATGACCTGTTCACCCCTGAGATCAACAGCAAGGCCCCCGCTCCGTTCACTGACGACTGGACCAAGGACAACGCAGCGACCCAGCAGTATGACGGCTACAAGGTCCAGGCCGTGCTCAACGAAATCGGCGGCAAGGACCACTCCGGGACCCAGACGGCGGCAGTCCCGGGCATCTTCGGGATGAACTTCCAGACGGTCTCGACGGCACAGAAGCTCCCGACGTCGGACGGCCTCACTGGCGGTTACCTCCAGGGCGGCACCGTTCCAGGGCCGCTCTTGAGCAAAGCCCTGGACTTCGTCAACGCTTCCGTGGGTAAATTCGAGTCCGCGCTAGAGACGTCCGGCCATGCAAAGGACACCACGGTGATCCTTTCTGCCAAGCACGGGCAATCGCCGATGGACGCTTCGACGCTGACGAGGGTGCCTGACAGCGCCATCATCGACGGCCTGAACGCAGCATGGAAGTCGGCCCACCCCGGCTCCGCAAACCTCGTGGCGTTCTCCACCGACGACGACATCATGCAGCTGTGGCTTTCGGACCACTCGCAGGCCGCAGCGCAGTTTGCCAAGGACTACCTCGCAACGCACAGTGCCGCCGGGAACGACATCAACGGAGCTGCCAAGACCGTGACGACCTCGGGGTTGAGCAAGGTCTATGCGGGCAGCGAAGTTGCAAACTACTTCGGCACCCAAACCAGCGATGCACGCTACCCGGACATCCTGGGGATCGCCCAGACCGGCGTTGTTTACACCGGCGGCAAGTCCAAGATCGCCGAACACGGCGGAGCCAGCGCGGACGACCGCGATGTGCCGCTCGTGATCTCCGGGGCCAATGACGAACACGCCCGGACCGTGACCACGGCGGTCGAGACGACGCAGATTGCGCCGACCATCCTGAAGACCCTTGGCCTGGATCCGAACAAGCTGCAGGCCGTTCAGATCGAGGGGACCAAAACCCTCCCGCAGCGCTGATCCAGCGCGCTTCGAACACTGGAGGGGTTCCACGGCCGGACGGCCGTGGGACCCCTCCCTTGTACTCATCCAAGCCTGGGCTGTACGAAAAGGACCGTTCCGCTGCCTATGCCTGCATTGGGCGCCACGCCCCGTCTGCTTACAATCAAACGTCAGCAACTACTGAGGGAACCATGAAGAAAATCACCACAACCCTGCTCGCGGCCGGGCTCCTCCTCTCCGCTTCAGCCTGCTCGGCACCGCAGCAGCTGAGCACCGCGGACACCTGCAGCCGGGTCAAGACCGTCATCTCGAACCCCACGAACACCACGGACAAAACGGGAACCATCCGCGTAGCCAACCAGCTCCGCCCGATCGAAGCCGTGTCCTCGGATGAGCTGAAGCCCACCCTGAAGACGCTTGTGGACTACCTGGACGAGTCCTCGAAGGACAAACCGGATACCGCGAAGCTCGATGCCATGAAGAACGATTACCAGAACGCGGGCACCAATTACAGCAAGTACTGCGGCGGCTAAAGCCGGTTTACAGGCTCTTGGTGGTTGGTGGGGAAAGGGATTCCCGGGATGAGTGTCATGCCGCCGTCCGGACGGCACTTCTCAAGAGAATAACCGATTTGTAGTTGGCCGGGTTGCGGTAACCGCGGGCGGTGCGTTTGATGTTCTTTATGGCGGTGTTGTTGGCTTCGACCTTGCCTGTCGTGGCCCCGGTAATGATCAGCACCTCGATCTCTTTCCACCACCGGCAGACGGTGCGGTAGAGCCTGTTCGTTTCCGGTCGTGCGGCTGCCTTGACCAGTTCCTCGAGTGCGTTCTTCGCCGTCGCGGCGTCCTGAAGGGAGCCGGTGCGCAGCAATACCCTGAGCTGTTCCTTGACCTTCCAGACAGCCTGGAGCGTGCCGGTCGGATCGTCGGCGGCGAACACTTCTGCTAGCCGGTGGGCTGCCTTCTCCGTGAGGGTATCGCCAGCGCGCAGGAGAAGCATCCGGTGCGCCCAGGCCTTGTCGACGGTCCTTCCGCGGCGGCCCTTGACCTGTTGGGAGAGGTTCTGCCGTGTCTCGGTCACGGCCTGGTTGGCCAGGGAGATCAGGTGGAAGTGATCGACGGCGACAGCGGTCCGGGGAAGCCACATCCGCAACGCCTTTCGGAACGCCGCCGAAGGGTCGATCGCCACGACCTGCACGGCCAGACGCCATGCCAGGGGCCGGGCGAAGAGCCACTCCCCGACGCCCTTGTGGTCCCGTCCATCCACGACGCCCAGCACCTGACCGGTGTCCAGATCGACAATGGTGGTCATCCACGGCTCGAACCGCGTCCAGACCTTTGATTCGGGGTCCTGGAAGTAGCGCACGGACCGGAACCGGTGCTCATCGATGCCCAGCATTCTCGGGCTCAGCCGGTCCACATCCGGAAGGGTGAGGAAGCACGCTTCGTTGAGCGCGGCCCGGACCATCCACCAGGACACCGCGAACGCGGCAGCAGTCTCGGAGACGGCCCGGCCCGAACGGATGACAGCATCCACGAGCTGGTCACGGAGCCGGCCGGTCGAGCGGGCACGCCGCGGGACCTGGGCGGTGGACTCAAAGAACGAGAGCCTCTCGCACGCCGGTTCTTCGCAGTACCAGCGGTACTTGGACCAGAGGACCTCCACGGGGCCGGCGACAGGAATGTCCCGGATCCGCTGGAAGCGGCGTTCCTTCCGCCGTGACGCTACCACCCCGCAGGTGGGGCAGCCCGGTGGCTGGTCGGTTTCGACAATGACCCGGCGGCCGCCGTCGGGACTCAGGCCGGTGGAGATGACACGGTAGTCGGGCAGGTTGAAGATGCTGGTGGCAGCGTCGGCTGCTGCCCCGGTAGGCTCGTTCAAGGCTCGTGGTCCTGTTCCAGGTTGAATGCTTAGACACACTCATCCCAGCAGGGCCACGGGCCCCTTTGTCTTCAACGACACGAACTCAATTCCCCACCAACCACGAAGAGCCGGTTTACATTCCCGACCCTCGCCTAGGACGCCGCCTCCTTTGCGACGCGCCAAATACCTGTCGCCCAGGGAATTCCGGCTGCGTCAGGCATTCAGCGCAGCGCCCGGCATTCAGCGCCTCATTAGGCTCTACAGCGCGCTGTGCTTCCCGAACGGATGGTGGCCCGTGGCTGGCTGTCCGTGGCTCCCCAGCCATTCGGACAGTGCCTCGCGCAAGATCTCGCTGGGCGTGAGACTGAGCGTTTGCGAAGCCGACTCCAAGGCGCGGTCCAGTTCGTCAGGGATCTGGAAATCCAAGGGCGAGGGATGGTTGCTTTCCCGGGTATCGGCAGGCAAACCATCACCGCGCAGCAGCTTGCCGACGGCTGGCTTCATGTCGTTTTCGGTCCACGCCGAAAGGCGCTCGAAATGAGTCACATCTCGTGTCATGATTTTCCCTCCCAACAATCAAGCATCCTCCGTTGGCGGGCCGCAGTCACCATCTACGAGTAATTACTCTCTAACTATCGGGAATTGAGTCGGGGCGGCGAGGGCGCTGGGGTCATGTTCCGATTCCGCGGCCTGCCAGTCGCCGGATCATCGCCACGATTTTCGGCGGACCGGGCTGCTTGATGACCCCAAGCTGAAGCATCGCCGTGAGGTCATCACGAGTGGCCCAATGCTCAGCGAGCTTGCCGTCCTCGATCCTGAACCAGTGCGATTGACGCGCGGACATGCGTTTGCCGGTGGCAGGACCGCGCCCATTAAGGCGCCCGAGGTTGGTGCCTTCCGACAAGACGCGGACGGCCACCGTGTCGCCGTCCGCGGCAATCGCCTCGATCGTCATGGTGATGTCGGGAAACTGGGCAAGTAGCCACTGCACGGTTTCGCGCATCGCTTGGGGTCCGACGACGGCGCCCGGCTCTGTAGTCCCGAAGGGAGCCCGGGCGTGTTCGATGTATGAATCGGCCATGATCTGGCCACAAACGTCCAGTTGCCTCTGGTTCCAGATTTCCTCGAAGTGGCGCCGCACCAGGTCCTTGTTGGCTTCACTCATAGGAAGGCCTCCTCCAGATAGGTGGTTAGGCGGAGGTCGACCGGGCCCGTTCGAAGACCCAAGAGTCGCGGAACGGACCCGGCGCTCACGCTTAAGGGTGAGACCGCGACGGACATCGATCAGCGCAGGGCTGGTGCCGTCAGAGTGATCTTAGGGCCTGGGCCGATTCCGGTCTAGGGAATCGGACGCCCGGGATCGCAAAAGTTCATCGACCCAAGAGGTAGTCCGCAACCCCAGCCGGATTCGACAGCCCAAGGAGATGCCCGCCGGGGAGGACATCCGGTTCAAGCCCGAGGCGATCGCGGGCTACCCTGCGTTGGAACCCAAGCGGGAAGAACCGGTCCCCCTCGCCGCTGAGCACTCTGATGGGCACGGCAGGCCACTCCATGAATTCGCAGCGCGACGCGAAGACTGCGTTCGCCTCGGGCCGCTGGTGCGGTTCCCCCTCGGCCGCCACCTCCGGCGGAACGTCATGAAGGAAGTACTCGTTCACATCGAACTCTTCGCTGTAGCCGCCGGCCGCGGCAGCGCTCTTGCGTGCGTCCTCCCAGCCCGTGTTGTCCCACCATGCACCAGGGGTCTCACCCGGGTTGGGAATCATCGCGTTGACGAACACGATCTCCGCGACGCCGGGCCGGGTGCCCACCATGGGCGCCGTGAAACCGCCAAGCGATTGCGCAACAAGCACGACGTCGGTTCGGCCACTGATTGCCGCCCCAACCAAGCATGCGTACTCGGGCAGGCCCGCACTTTCGTCGTCTCCCGGCAGATCAACGGCTACGGCATCATGGCCTGCCTCCTGCAAGAGGGGGACGACGCGGCTCCAATACCAGGCTGAGCCACCTGCTCCGGGCACCAGCACGAACGAGTTCACGAGGCATCCCCGGAGAAATCATCAACAAACGGACCAAGGCTCGGCGTCGAAGTCATGCCCACATTCTTCCCCACATCCCCGCGCCCGCAAGGGAGCCGCTGGAGATACCTTGGCCCGGTCTTTCCCTGCCGGAGGCCTGGTGGGAGGATGCCTATAGGTGCGGTCAAGCTACGAGAAGGACGGGAAACGACATGTCGACCCAGGAATCCGTGGAAACAGAACGCAAGTATGACGCTGACTTGGAAACACCCCTTCCCGCGTTCGGGGACATTGCCGGCGTCGATCAAGTCGCTGACCCAGCAGATCATCAACTCGAGGCCGTCTACTTCGACACGGACGGCCTCATCCTTGCCAAACACCGCATCACCTTGCGGCGCCGAACCGGCGGCACCGATTCAGGCTGGCATCTGAAACTACCGGCAGACCGGGGCACACGCGTGGAGATACAGGCGCCGCTGGGGCAGCCTGAGTCCGTTCCAGAGGAACTGGCAGAGAAGGTCCTCGTGTTCACCCGCGGCGATGAACTCAGGCCCGTGGCGCGGATCCATACCCGCCGCACTGTGCACCGGCTGCACGGAAGCGAGGACGTCACCCTTGCCGACTTCGCGGATGACCACGTGACAGCCGAGACCTTGCACCCAGTGCAGATGGAGAGGAAATGGCGGGAATGGGAAATAGAGCTGGTCCACGGCGATGAAGCCCTGTTTGAGAGTGCGGAGCGCGTCTTGTCAGGGACCGGCGCAACCCCCTCAGGGCACGCTTCCAAGCTGGCCCGCGCATTCGGAACCGCTTGGCCAGCCGCCGTGCCGGCGCCACCGAAAGCCCGACCGAAGGGTTCTGCGGGAGACGCAGTAGTTGCCTACATAGCCGCGCAGATTGCCGAAATCACCGCGCTGGACTCCGGGGTCCGGCAAGGCGCCGACGACGCCGTTCACGGCATGCGCTCGGCTACCCGCAGGCTCCGCTCGACTTTGTCCGCCTACGGCAAGCTCTTCGACGCCGACGCCGCGGACCACCTCAAGACCGAACTGAAATGGCTGACCAAGGTCCTGGGCAAGGCCCGCGATGCCGAGGTGCTGCGCGACCGGATCGGGGAACTCTTGAATGAGCAGCCCGACGGCTTGGTACCGGCTCCAGCTGCCACCAAGATCAATGACGAACTCGAGGCCGCCTTCAACTCCGGGTATCGCGAGATGCTCCGTTCTTTGGGAACGAAACGCTATTTCCGGCTCCTGGGAGCGCTTGAGGATTTCCGCGACTCGCCCCCCGCGAGGACTCGTGCCGGGAAGAAGGCCCGTCCCGTCACCGCCAAGCTGGCCAACAAAGCGATCAACCGGTTACGCCGGTCCCAGAAGGCAGCGGTCCGGCACACCGGCGTCGAAAACGACACGGCCTTGCATCAGGTCCGCAAAGACGCCAAACGGCTGCGCCATGCAGCCGAAGCGTTGCAAGACGTCCATGGGAAGCCAGCCGTGCGCCTGGTCCGTGACGCCCGTGAGTTCCAGAAGATCCTAGGAGAGCACCAGGACAGCGTCGTAAGCCGTTCGGTGCTGCTCCGCCTCGCGAACGATGCCGGCGGATCGGTGGAGGACAACTCGCCTTATGGCCCCCTGCTCGCTGCCGAAGAGCAGCGAGCCGCGGACTCCTGGGCCCGCTATGAAAAGCTCGCCAAGAAGAAGCGCCTGAATCCCCTGTGATGAACGCAACAGTGTGGGACGCAAGTCTGAGGGACGGGGCTGGGCCTCAGAGAATCAGCCTTCGCACTCCACGCAGTACGCGTGGCCGTTCTTTTCACGGGCAATCTGGGAGCGGTGACGGACGAGGAAACACGAGTAGCACGTGAACTCGTCTTCCTTCTGGGGAACGACCGCAATGATCAGTTCCTCAGCTACGAATTCGCCACCTGGTACCTCATTGCCTTCAAAAGCATCGGCTTCGTCCAGCTCCCGCACAACGCTGCGAGCGTCCGGAGCATTGGCAGACTGCAGGGCCTGAAGTGACGTGCTTTGGGATTCCGCGACGTCGGAGCGGAGTTCGTCGTAATCGGTTGCCACCTGGTGTTATCTCTTCTCTTGTATATTTGCTGGCGAATGTGCAACATACACCATGCAGCTGCTATTCCCCACATAGTGGCGAAAATCGTGGCCCGATCGTCATGTCAGCTTTCGCGGTGCGCATTGCCCTGACCATCCGCTCCACTGTCGCCGGATGCGTGACTGAGCGTATCCCATCCCCGCCGCCTGGTCCGGACGGGGCGGAATCGACCATGAGCTTACGGCCTGAGAAGTGTATGTCACGGATTCCCGCGGCCAAAAGCGCAGGAACAGCCTGCTCAGTGACACCGCCGCCGGCCATGACGGCAACCTCACTGGGTAGGGCAGCGACCATGCGTTTGAGCATGTCAATACCGTTGCCGGCGGCCCGGGCTGCGCCCGAGGTGAGAATGCGCCGCGCACCCAGCCGGGCGGCGTCGTCCACGGCTTGAAGCGGATCCCGGGCCGCATCCACCGCACGGTGGAACGTGACGAAGGTCCCGCCCGCCGCATCGATCAGCGCTTCAGCGCCCGCGACGTCGACGCCGCCTGAAGCGGTCAGCAGTCCGACGACCACCCCGTCAGCGCCGAGGGCAAGCGACTGCCGGACATCCCGCCTCATGACCTCGATTTCACCCGGTGTATAGATAAAACCGCCCGGCCGCGGGCGGATAAGCACGTGGACGAAATCCTGGCGACCGGCGTCGAGCGCGAGCCCGGCGGCTGCTTCAACTAGGCCGGCGCTCGGGGTGAGGCCGCCGGTCTCAAGTGCTGAACAGAGTTCGACGCGGTCCGCGCCGGCTTCGATGGCACAGCGAACACCGTCCAGGTCCTGGACGCATATCTCAATTTTCATGGTTCTCCGGTTGGACGGGCCGAATGTTCACGAGGCAAGCACGGTGCGCAGGCAAAGCTGTCCTGCGCCGAGAAGGCCTGCCTGCGAACCGGCGAGCGAGGCTTCGATCACGATGTTCTTGGTGGCGAGCGGATGGCAGCTTTCGTATAGCTGCGAGCGCACAGCGGCGACATACGGCTCCAATTGCGAAAGTCCGCCGCCCAGCACCACCACGTCCGGGTTCACGAAATTCACCACAATGCTGAGGGTTTGCCCCAGAATCCGGCCGGCAGTACGGACTCGCGTTGTGGTGTGCGGATCACCGTTGTTGACCTGCCGGACAATGTCGTTGATGTCCGCTGCATCGATCCCGACGGCGGCCAGGTCACGGATGATGGCGGACCCGCTGGCCACCGTCTCGAGGCAGCCGCGGTTGCCGCAAGAGCATGGCGCGTCGCCCGCGGCCGGGATCTGCACGTGGGCGATGTCTCCGGCAGCGCCGGTGGAGCCCCGGTAGACCTGCCCGTCAATGATGAGACCGCAGCCGATCGCGGCACCTGCTTTGAGGAACAGCGTGTTCTGCCGGACCTTGGAATCGGGTGATTCCCGCTGGCGCAGCGTGTGCTCACCCAAAGCCATCATGTTGGCGTCGTTGTCCACAACCGCCAAAGTCCCGAATTCCTCGGCAAGCCAATTCCGGACTTTGAATTCGTGCCAGCCGCGCATCCTGGACGGCGAGTCGAGCGCACCCAAGGCAAAGTTGACCGGACCGGGCAAGGACATCCCTACCCCGCGCAGCGGAGGGTCGACGGCCGGATCGCTCAGGTCACGCATCATCGCCGCGGCCTGCGGCAGAACCACTTCGGGGCCGTCGTTGATGTCGATGGTCCTGATTTCGGAGACAAGCAGATTGCCGGAGAGGTTGAGCCTGCCGACCCACAAATGATGGGCGCCCAAGTCCGCCGCCAGGATGAAGCCCGCGTCCGGGACCAGTTCCAGGAGGGTAGGCCTCCGGCCTCCGGTCGCCGAACCCGAACCGCTCTCGCTGATGAGCCCGGCTTCCATCAGCTCGTTCACCTTGATGGTGATGGTGGACGGGGCAAGGTTCAGGGTGCGGGCGAGGTCGGCGCGGGACCTCGCCCGGCCGCTGGCGATCATGGACAGGATGCTGGAGGAGTATTCGGTCAGCGCGATGTCCCGGGGGCCGGTTCTTTTCACGGTCTTGGCGTAGGAAGGCTTGTAACCCAAAGTCAGTCCCTCCAGGGGCTCGGTGTCTGCCGCCCGCCGGTGGGCGGCTCTTTGCAGAGTAGCTGACGGGCCTGCACCGCGCCGCCGAGAAGCCCTGCCGAAGAGCCGAACCGCGCAGGAAGGAGCAAAGGCCTGCGGTGGAAACTCAGGATAGAGTCCAGCCGGTCCGCCACCGGGACAAGGAGCGCGTCGCCGGCATTGGACAGGCCGCCGCCGAAGATGACGGCCTGCGGTGCCAGAAGGGCGACGCTCTGCGCGATCGCCAGCGCGAGGCCGTCATATGCCTGCTCCAGGACCCCGACGGCGGCCGAATCACCCGCTGCCGCGGCCTCCATGACTTCCTTCGCGCCGACCACGGGCACGCCGGACACGGCTGAATAATTGCGAGCGATGGCGGACGCCGAGGACACCGTCTGCAGGCATCCCGACGCGCCGCAAGTGCACGGGATGGCCGTTGTGCTCGTGAGTGGCTCCATGCGGGCATGGCCGATTTCTCCGGCGTATCCGTCGCCGTCGTACACCTCGCCGTCCAGGATGACCGCACTGGCGATCCCGGTGCCGATGACCAACACCAGGGCGTTCCGCAGCCCCTTCGCGGCACCCAGGCGGTGCTCTGCCAAACCGGCCACCTGCACGTCGTTGCCGAGTACCACAGGAAGCCCGACGCGCGCCTCCAACGCGGAGGAGAGCGCGAAGTCGGTCCAGCCTAGATTCACGGCGGAGACCACGACGCCCGTGCTTGCATCCACAATCCCCGGCGCGTTGACGGCGATTGCCTGGGGCCGTCGATCCGGGGGCTCAGCTCGGTAGGTAGCGACGAGGCCGGACAGTTGGTCCAGGAACTCCCCCGGCGAAGCTATCGCCGTTGGCGTGGTTCCCTGGTGCGCGAAGCGGCCGGTGGAATCCACGACCCCGTATTTGAGGTCGGTTCCGCCGACGTCGAAAACCATCACCGGAGCGCCCGGTCCCAGAATCAACGACGTCGGCGGGGAACCGGCGGTTTGTACGCTCAGCTGCATCTCAGCCTTTCACCGCACCAGCAACGAGGCCCTGGGCCATCTTCTTCTGGACGATGACGAAGAGAATGATCACGGGTAGGGCCATGAGGGTGGACCCGGCCATGATCCCGCCCCAGTCCGTTGCCTGATTCTGGCCGCTGAAGCCTTGGATCCAGAGCGGAAGTGTCTTGCTGTTGTCGCTGCTCAGCAGGACAAGTGCCAACGTGTATTCATTCCACGCGGCCAGGAAGGCGAAGATCCCGGAGGCCACGAGTCCGGAGCCCAGCAGCGGAAAGGTCACCCGGAAGAATGCGCCCATTCGGGAGCAACCGTCGATCATGGCAGACTCTTCGAGCTCCACCGGGACCCCGTCAACGAATCCCTTGAGCATCCAGATAGTGAAAGGCACGGATGCCCCGATATACAGCAGGCTCAGGCCGAGGACGGAGTTGAGCAGGTGCCAGCTGTCGATCATCTTGTACTGGGAAATGAACATGGCTTCGGCCGGGATCATCTGGATCACGAGCACCGAGATGATGACGATCTTGCGGCCTTTGAATCGAAAGCGGCTGAGCGCCATGCTCGCGAAGAAGGCGAAAAGCAGTGCGGCCACCACCACAATCAAGGCAACGCCGAAGCTCATCCGCAGGGCGGACCAGAAACGGCTGTCGTGGAGCACTGTCTCGTAGTGCGCCCAGGTGAAGTCGAGCGGCAGGAACGACGGCGTGCGGGACTGCAAGGCGTCGTCCGTGACGAGCGAATTGTTGACCAACCAGTAGACCGGGAATATCCACAGCAGACCGAAGACCAGGCCGGTGAGGTTGGCCGCCGAGCGGCGGACGGGGCTGGGTTTGAGCGCCATTCAGACTTCTCCCTGCTTCAGGAATTGGGTGACATAACGCCACGTGAGGAGCAACGTGATCATCAGCATGATCAGGGCGGTCGCGGAAGCCACGCCGTAGTCGCCACCGGACAAGCCCACCTGGTAGACGTAGGTGCCAAGGACGTTGGTCTGCTCGGTGATGCCGCCGTTTTTCTGGAGGATGAAGATCTGCGTAAAGACCCGCAGGTCCCAGATGATTTCGAGGATCGTGACCAGCAGGAGAACCGGGGCAATGGTGGGTACGGTGATTTCCCGGAATTGCTTCCAGCCGTTGGCGCCGTCCAGCGTTGAGGCCTCCAGCATGGACTCATCGATTTGGGTGACTGATGCGTAGACCATGAAGACCACTAGCGGCACGCTCATCCAGACGACCAGGATGGCCGCTACTGCGAAGAAGGTCAGGGGGTTGGAAAACCAGTTGTAGCCGGCCATCCCTTGCAGTCCCAGCCCGGCCAGTGTCCAGTCGACCACCCCGGACCTGGAATCGAAGATCCACTGGAACACCTGGAGCGAGGACAACACGGGCATCGCCCACGCGAGCAGCATGGCGGCCTGGACGAAGACGGAGACCGACCGGGAGAGTTTGGTGAGCAGAAGCGCGCCTCCGATCCCGATGGCCATTGTCAGTGCGGCACACACAAGGCAGAAGGCAAGGGATCTTCCCAGGGTGAGCCAGAATGCCGAATCGCCGAGCACCCGGGTGAAATTGTCGAACCCGACGAATTCCGCGGGTTTGCCAAACTGTTGCTCAAGGGAAAAGTGTTGGAACGCCATGGTGATTTGGCGGAGCAACGGGTAGCCCATGTCCACCAGGACAATAAGCA
Organism: Arthrobacter sp. KNU-44; assembly: GCF_051843155.1. Lineage (NCBI taxonomy): Bacteria > Bacillati > Actinomycetota > Actinomycetes > Micrococcales > Micrococcaceae > Arthrobacter > Arthrobacter sp. KNU-44. The sequence goes on along the minus strand of NZ_JBPXNG010000002.1, from coordinate 2,767,946 downwards.
CCGCGGGAAGCAGAAGAATGTATGGCAGGGGGTTGCGCCTGCGTTTCCTGGGGGCCGCTGGTTCGGTCCGGTCGGGGAGGATCCCTTCCGGCTTCGCCCGCGTACTGGTTACGGTCATGGCTTCGGTCCTTTCTGCTTCCCGCCGGGCCTACTTGCTGTTGAGGATTTCGGTCATTTTGGCGTCGGCCGTCTTGGCCAGCCCAACGGGGTCCTTCAGAGCGCCCATGGCCACGAAGAAGTCGTCAACCACCTTGGCGCTCTCCACCAACGCCCAGTTCTTTGCTGCCGGGGTGCCCACGGAATTCCTGACGGCCTCGATGGTGACCTTGGACAATTCGTCCTGCCCGAGGGCTGCGGCGTAGTTCAGGTTTCCCGGGACCCAGCCTCCCTCGGTCGCGAAGAACTCCTGGAATGGCTTGCTGAAGATGAGTTTGAGGGCCTCCTTGGCCAGCCCCCGCGCCTTGCTGTTGTTCGAGATGGCCACGTTGGAACCGCCGGCAAAAGGATTGCCCACGGCGTCACCCTTTGGCGACGGGAAGTTGAAGTACCCCACCTTGCCGGCGTCCAGGAGTTCCTTCTTGATCTTCTTCAGATGGAAGTTGAAGCCGAAGAACATCCCTGCCTCGCCCGTGTTGAAAGCGGTGTACGGCTGGGAACCGATGGTCGAATCGGTGATGGTTCCGGTGGTGGAGCCTGTCGTCCACAATTGCTGGAGCTGGGCGATGGCCTTCTGGCTTTCCGGCGAGGACAAGCTGCCTTCCCATTTCCCGTCCTTCTGCACGGCCAGCCGTCCGCCATTGCTGAAGACCCAGGCGAACGCGGATTGTGATGAAATCCCAGGCAGGAACATCCCGGAAAAGTGTGCGTTCTTCTCGGGGTTGCCGGTCTGGATCTTCGTTGCGACGGCGGTCAGCTCGTCAATCGTCTTCGGTATCGCGAGCCCAAGCTGCTGGAACATGTCCTTCCGGTAGAACACGATCCGGCTTCCGGCGTAGAAGGGTGCGGCGTACATCTTGTTCTCGAAGCTGCCGAGTTCCACGAGCGATTTGGTCAGATTTGCGCCGCCCAGCTCTTCTTTCATACCGCTCAGATCGGCCAGTGCTCCCACCGCACAGAACGTGGGCGCCTGGGTATTGCCAAGTTCGATGATGTCCGGCGTCGATTCGGCGCTGGCGAGGGCCGTCTGGAGCTTCGGGACGATGCCATCCCACTCCTGCTGCTCGATGGTGAGGGTGGATCCCTGGAACTTGTTTTCGAACTCCTGCTTCAGCCACGCCTGGGCCTTGTCAGACACGGAGTCCTTCATGAACCAGACCCGCAGCTTTGCCGGAGTGGAGAGGCTGTCCGAAGAGACGGAGCCCGAGGCCTCGCCACATGCGGACAGCAAGGCTGCGGCACCCAGGGCTCCGCCCAGACCGAGCAAACCACGTCGACTAAGTTCTTTCATCGCTTCCTCCACTTTGAACTCACAGGGTCGATTGACCATGCAGCAAACGAAATCATGGAGGAATGATGCTTCGGAAGGGCCGCTAACTTAGTTCAGAATCGAAGTTAGTTTCGATCCGGTTTGGAGCCCCGGACGCGCCGTCCCCTCAGCGCTCGACGCCGGCCGGCTGGTTCGACGCAGGTACCAACCGTGCGCTCAGGTCAGGTGCCACCCCGCCGTCGTCGAGCGGGAACATGGGCCGCGCGATCCGACGGTGGCCCAACCGGTGCAGATCCTGGTCCACGCCCCCTGGGGTGAGCGCCAGCATCCAGTCCGAAGCCATGTCGAAGAGCTCTGGCTCGAGGTAGCCGATCTTGACCACCACAACGTCGGCCGTCCGGGCATCCAAGCCGTTCCTGAGGAAGTCCGATTCCAGGTGGTACGGCTTGCGCCGCCGGGTCACGATGATGCGCAGCCCGCCAACGCGAATGACTGCCTCGTCAATGGCCACGGGGTCGCCCTGGGCCAGATGCTCAACAATGCCGTCCAGCGGCGCCGGGCCGGACTGTGTACCGTCCACGCGAGCCCCCACCTCCACAGAGACGGGTCCACCGACGCCGGCGCCAATGCAATGGTCCACAGCGGCGGGATCCGGGATCGAGGCATAAATGGCCTGCATCGTTCCGGCTGCGATGGGTGGGTGCTCAAGGAGTTTGTGCAGGGTCCAGGTGACGTCACCCGCTCCCCCGGCCGTGGGGTTATCCCCGGAATCGCTGATGAAATACGGGCGCTTCGCGCTTGCCTCCGCTGCCGCGAGGCATTCAGCGAGCGGCGCCGAGGGCGCCACGAAACGGAACTCGTCCCGCCTGTTCCACATGTCGGCTGCAAGCCGGCCCGCATGGCTCGCGACGGCGTCGGCGTCGTCACCGGTGACCATCACCACGGCCCGGTTGCGCGGTTCGTCTGCCCAGGCATAACCGATCCACAGTGCGGCGTCGAGCACTCCTGGCCGACCAGCGATCACCGCAACTTCCTCATATAGCGATTTGGCCGGTTCCAATCGGGTACTGGTCTTTTCCCCGGGCAATAGGATGGGCACCGGAACCCAGGCCTTGATAGGGCGGCGGGTGTCCTCCGGCAGTGCCAGTCGCTCCAGCAGGTTCGCGGCGGCGCGTTCCTTGGTTTCCAGCCAGTCCTCGTGTGGGGCCATGCGGTAGCAACTGGGGATGTCCAGTTGGTGCGCCAAAGTCCAGGAAACGTTGCCGTGCAGGTCCATACCGCTGGACACCAGCACGTCCGGGCCGATGAGACCGCGCAGGGCAACGAGCAAATCGCCCTCGGGATCGTCTACGCCATCCACGCTCATGGCACCGTGGATGTCGAAATAGAGCCCGTCCACCGGGCCCTCGTCCAAGGCATCCGCCACAGCGGAAAGAATCGTCTGCTTCATCTCGGTGTAATCGGCGGAAGGGACGCACCCGCCCGGGATGGATCGGAAATGGACTAGCGGCAGCCAATCCGCCGCCTCGCGGACGGGATGGCCCGGCGCGAAAAAGGGGTACTGGTCCAAGATCTCCTGGCCATCCCGCCGGACAAAGTCCTTGATGCGGGTCCGGGCAGGGGAATAGGTGCTGGCCTCGAGGGCGATTCCGGTAATGAGGATCCGGGGCTTCTTTTCGATCATGCCTGCCACCATATTGAGGTTCGCGGCGGGACCGGGGCGCGGCCGCAAAAGTTCAATGCCGAATGAAGTTCAACCAGCCCTTTTCGCCCGGATTCCTGCCTAACGTGGGCTCGCAAGTGTCGGCGCGCGGAATCCACGGAAGAGGATCTAACAATGCAGATTGGGCTGAGTACGTACAGTTTGGCAGGAGCCTTGGCCGACGGACGGGTGGGCCTTTTGGACCTGCCCGGCTGGGCGGCATCGCATCAGGCCAGCCATCTCGAAGTGGCCGAGGCGGGACTGGGCGTGGACCTTTCCCAAAACCACGCGGCGGCCGAAGGGCTGCGCGAGCATGGAGAGGAGTCCGGGATCGCCTTGGTCAACTATGTGGTGGGGGCCGATTTCCTTGGCACAGACCCAGCGGCTGAGATCGCCCGGGTGAAGACGCACTTGGACACAGCCCACCGGATGGGGATCAGCCGCTTCCGCCACGATGTAGTGCCATGGGCCTGGCGCCCCACCTCATACGCCGAATACCGCGATGCCCTGGAGCAGGTGGTCCCCGCGTCCCGGGAACTCGCCGACCATGCGGCAACTTTGGGAATCACCACCAGCGTGGAAAACCACGGCATGGCCTTCAACGTCAGCGAACGGTTGCTGCAGTTGGTTCATGCAGTGGACCGCGACAATTTCAAGATCACCTTGGACATCGGCAATTTCCTGTGCGTCGATGAGCTGCCGGAATCAGCCGTCGCCAAGCTCCTCCCCTACGCGTCTGTGGTGCACCTGAAGGATTTCTACCGCCGGAAGCGAAGCCCCGGCGGCGGCTGGCTGCAAACGCTGGCAGGCGACCATATCCAAGGCTCCGTGTTCGGGCTCGGGGACATGGACCTGCCGCGTGTCCTTCGCCTGATCAAGGACTTCGGCTTCAGCGGACCATGTTCCGTGGAATACGAGGGCCGCGAGGACTGCCTCACGGCTACCCCCGAATCGCTGCGTAACGCCGCCGCGCTGTGGGAGGGCTGCTGACATGGGGGCGCTGAACGTTGGAGTCATCGGTCTGGGGACCATCTCGGACATGCACTTGGACGCTTACCGGGATTCGCCGTCGGCGCACCTGGTGGCGGTCTGCGACATCGACGCTGCGCGGGCCGGGAGCCGGGCCGCGGAATATGGAGCAGTCAAAGTCTTCACGGACTACAAGGAGCTCTTGGCCGATCCCGAGATCGACGCCGTCAGCATCTGCACGCGCAATGACACGCACGCCGAAATCGTGATTGCGGCGCTCGAAGCCGGCAAGCATGTGCTGGTCGAGAAGCCCATGACTGCCTTCGTGGAGCAGGCTTTGGCCGTTGCAGCTGCCGCCCAACGGAGTGCATCAGTTTTGCAGGTAGCGTATGTCCGCCGATTCTCGCCCAACGCCGAGGTACTCAAGCGTTTTATCGACGCCGGCGACCTGGGGCAGATCTACTACGCCAAGGCGACTTGCCTGCGCCGGGTAGGCAATCCCGGCGGCTGGTTCGCCGACAAAACGTTGTCCGGCGGAGGGCCGCTCATCGATCTGGGCGTCCATTTCATCGACATTTGCTGGTGGCTCATGGGCTGCCCATCCGTGGCTTCGGTCTCCGGGACCGTCTTCCACAAGATCGGTGCACGGAACAATATCTCCAACTTCAGCCGGTACCTATCCGCCGATTTCGATCCGGCACGACAACCGGCGGACCCTGTGGAGGACCTTGCGACCGCACTGATCAAGTTCAGCAACGGCGCAGTGATGCATTTCGACACCAGTTACTCGATGCACGGTGCGGATGAGACCAAGGTCCAAATCTTCGGAGACAAAGGCGGCGCGCAACTGGAACCGGCTTTGGAAATCTTCACCGAACAGCACGACACGTTGCTGGATATTTCGCCGGTGCTGGATTCGCCGACTTTTAGCGCTGTGGCATACAGCAACGAGGTGGAGCAGTTCCTGGCCACTGCTCGGGGCGATGCCGCCGAGGCCGCTCCGGCCACCCACGGCCTTGAGCTCATCAAGATCATCTCCGCGATCTACGAGTCCAGCAGGACGGGCCGCGAAGTGGTGCTGTAGCCGATCAGGCCTGACGTCGGCCGTCGCGGCCGCCGTCGGGTCCGGCGCCAGGTCCGCCGTCAGATCCGACATCGCGTCCGGCCTGGCGGCCGACGTCGCGGTGGACGTCCCTGTCCAGCCCGTGGCCGTTGGCGAGCTGCGCAAGCAGCTCGCCAAGTTGCGTGATCTGCTCGTCTGTCAGCGGGGCCAGAAGCTCCGCTTCATGCTGTTCCGCGATCCCGCGCAATTCCCGCAGTACGCCGTTGCCGGCGTCGGTGAGGTGCAATTCATAGTTCCGCCGGTCTGTACTGCTGCGCACCCTCTCCACGAGGCCGCGTTCCTGAAGCGAGTCGATGAGTGAAACCACCCGGCTGGGGACGGCACCCAGCCTGTCCGCAAGGGAGCGCTGGCTCAAACCGGGGGCGCGTCCGAGCAGGCGGATGACGCCGGCGTCGCTGGGCGTGAGGCCGATCTCCCGAGTGCGGTCGGCAAAGCGGGACGATGCGGCGGCGCCCAGCTGCGACAAGAGAAAAGCGGTCCGTTTCGGCCGGCCCGGTGAGGCTAAGTCCATGGATTCAGAATACATGCTTGACAGAACAATTCTAGAGGTGAACCATTTCAATAGTGATGCAATTACGAAAGTTCAGCCGCTGCTAGAGAGGTTCAGCCATGAGTAGTCGTTCGATTTCCGATGACGGCCGTCCAGCCCGGTCAGGCGGCCCACACCCCGGCGTTCTTGCCCTCGTCAGCCTGGGCATTTTCCTCGCCAGCCTCATCACGTCCGCAATCCTGACAGGTGGCCAGACGTTCGTCTCGCCTTTTGCTTCGACGGGGCAGGAGGCCACATTCTTCCAGCAAAACGTCGCTGCCATGCGGGTCGGCGGAATGCTCCAATTCGGCTCCGCCGTGCCATTGGGGATCTACGCGGCCACCGTCTACGCCCGGCAGCTCCGGCTCGGCGTGCGCGTTCCAGGGCCGGCCATTAGCTTCTTCGGCGGCGTCAGCGCAGCCATCTTCCTGATGCTGTCGGGTTCCGTGACCTGGCTGCTGAGCCGGCCGGAAATCACCACGGATGTGACGCTCACCCACGCGCTCGCGCTCGCCGCGTTCATCACCGGCGGGGTCGGCTTCGTCGTCGGAATCGGCCTCCTCATGGCGGGCATCGCCGCCCCGGCCCTGATCCTGGGCTTCATGCCCCGCTGGCTGGCCTGGACCGGACTGGTCATCGCCGCGCTGTCCGAGTTGAGCTTCCTGTCCATGGCTATCGAACCTCTTCAGTTCCTGCTGCCGATCGGGCGCTTCGGCGGCCTTCTCTGGCTGGTGGCTGCAGGCTTCCTGCTCCCCCGCAACCGGGCAGCCGCGAACCAAGAGCCCCGGGCGCACGCACCCGGGGCAAGCCAAACGCACGGCCCAAGCCGGACAACGCCATGACGACGGCGGATCCCACCCGGCCGCTACACGGCAAGGTCGCGCTCGTCACAGGAGCGAGCCGCGGAATCGGTGCGGAGATCGCAGCTGCGCTGGCTGACGCCGGTGCCGACGTCGTCCTTGCCTCCCGTGACGGCGCTCAACTGTCCCGGCAGGTCACCGCCATTACTACGGGTGGCGGGAAAGCTGTGGCCATGTCCGTGGATGTGGCTGATGAGGACTCAGTGAAGGCCCTGATGGCCGGGATCCGGGACGGCTTCGGCCGTCTCAACGTCGTGGTCAACAACGCCGCAGGCGGAGGGCGGGCCCCGGCGCCCCTGGCCGAGTGGGCGAGCGCGGAGTTCGACAGCGCCATCTCGATCAACTTGCGCGGGGTGTTCCTCTGCCTGAAATACGAAATCGAACTCATGCTGGCGAGCGGGAACGGCGGAGCGATCGTCAACATGTCCTCCACCGCGGGCGAACAAGGCGTCGCCGGCTTGAGCGGCTACGTGGCGAGCAAGTTCGGCGTCGGCGGCCTGACACGGGTGGCCGCGCTCGACTACGCCTCGCACGGAATCCGGGTCAACGCGATCGCTCCCGGCCCCATCCTCACCGAGCGACTCGCGGGCGCGGGCCAAGCCGCCCAAGACCATGTGGCCGCCGCCGTGCCGCTGGGGCGGATCGGCTCCACGGCCGAGGTGGCCGCCGCCGCCCTCTGGCTCTGCTCGGACCAGTCCTCATTCGTCACCGGAACCGTACTCGCCGTCGACGGCGGCCGACTGGCCGGAACGCCTGCGTTCAACACCATGCGGAGCCGCTGAATCGGTCCTATCCGGAGCCGTTCCAGATCCGGCGCCACCACGGCCGCTTGCCCGCAAGCTCCTGATGCTCGGCTTCCCTGGCCGCGGTTGCCTCGGCGGCCGCCGCCCGGCGCTCGCGCCAGCGTTCCAGCTCGACGCCGACGTCGCGGGTTTTCGTGATCACTGGCGGCCCGCCCTGGAGTTGGCGCCGTGCGTCGATGACCCGGGCGTTGAAGTCCTCCACTAGATCGCGCACCTGCTTTTCCGAATACAGGGCGTCAAGCTTGGCATCCAGTTCAGCATCCTCGGTGCGTAGGAGAATGGCTTTCGGGCCAAGGCCGCTGAGATGTTCGCGCTGGATGAGGCCCTTGACCCACCAATCGGGATCGTAGCGCTCCCCCAGCCCGGGGATCGGCTTGCCTGCGTACTTCAGGTTGTCGAACTTCCCTTGCGCCATGGCGTCGCGGATCAGGTATTCCACCCGCGCAGCGTCGTCCACCTTCTTGCGCTTCCGCCGCTCTTCGTCCTCGGCGGCCTCAAGTTCGGCTTCTTCTTCGGCCGTCATTCCGGTTGCGCGGACGTTCCGCAGCTCCATGGCTCGCTCCAGCCTGCGCTTGAACGCACTGTTTTCGCCGTTCACGGCCATTCACCGCCTTCGCTTGCGGAAATCCTGGATCTGCGTCCAAGTATTCCGCAAACAGGAGATTGCCGGGATGGCTCCCGCGGACACCGCCTCTGTTCACGCCCGGCGCACCTCACTAACCTGACTGGTAACGGCTAGTTCAGGAAGAGGTAACCATGGACGAACAGGGCATTCTGCACCACATCCAGTCACTTGTGGAGGAGGAGCGGGAACTCCGGGAGAAAGCAGAGGCGGCCCCGCCGGGTCCTGCGCATGCCCCTGACCGCGCAAGGCTCGAGCGCATCGAACAGGACCTGGATCAGAGCTGGGACCTGCTGCGCCAGCGGCGGGCCAAAAGGCAATACGGGGAGAACCCGAACGAGGCCAAGCCACGGTCCCCAAAACAGGTCGAAGGCTATACCGGCTGAAGCCGAGGCAACGGAGAACGACGACGGCGGGAGCCTCCCGCCGTCGTCGTCCTGCTTTAAGAGGCGCGCTACAGCGCTGACCAGCCGCCGTCGGACGCCAGGATGGCCCCGTTGACGTTGGTGCCGTCGTCGCTGAGCAGGAAGGTGATGGATGCCGCCAACTGGGCGGCCGTCGCCGGGGTGGGGACAGTGGCCTGCATGAGCGGAGCGAGTCGTTCGGCGGCCAATTGCGATCCCCACACCGCCTCGATGTTGGTGATGGTGGGTCCGGGGGCAACTGCGTTGAAGCGCAGCCCCTTCGGCCCGTACATCACGGCCGAGTTCTTGGTCAGGCCGACCACGGCGTGCTTCGAAGCCGTGTAGGTGGCACCAGCAGCGGAGCCGCGCAGCCCGGCCTCGGAGGCGACGTTGACCACGGAGCCGGCGCCGGCCTCCAACATCAGGGGCACCACCGCGCGGGTCAAGCGCATGAGGGCTGTGACGTTGATCCGGAAGACCCGCTCCCACATGGCGTCGTCCACTTCGTGAATCGGGGCGAAGTTATCCATGATGCCGGCGATGTTGGCGAGGGCGTCCACGCGGCCGCCGGCGGCAACGACGACGGCGGCAACGGTCTCTTCGGTGGAGATGTCGCCGGCCACGGGCACCAGATCCAAGCCGCCGTTTTCCTCCACCAAGGCGTCCAGGCGCTCCTTGCTGATGTCGGCGGCGATGACCCGCCCGCCTTCCTTCGCGACGCGCAGGGCCGTAGCTTGGCCGATGCCCGAGCCCGCCCCGGTGACGATCACTGTCTTCCCGGCAAAACGGCCATTGATGGCGGCTTCCTGCCATGCAGTCTCGTTGCCCATGTTGTTCCTCCCGAACGTGTTGGTGGCGTTTCCTTCACTTTATGACACTCCGTGTCATTATGTAAGAGTGGATACTGGAGAGATGCCCTCAGACCATACGAAGCCCGGCGTCGGGCGCTCCACCGGACGCCCGGCGACAATTGATCCGGACGCCGTGGCCGGCGTCGCGCTCCGTCTTTTTGCCGAGAACGGCTACGAACGGACATCAATGGAGCACATCGCACGCGCGGCGGGAATCGGACGGAAGAGCCTCTACCGCTACTTCCCGAACAAAGCTGACCTCGTCTGGGGTGGCATGGAACCGGTGGTGGAAGCCTCCGGCCGGGTGCTGGAGGCCGCTCGCGCAGCGGAGCCGTCCGACGGCGACACTTCCGACGGCGGCATCCTCGCGGGACTGCGGGCGGCCGCCATCGCCGGGGCTTCGGCGATCCCGGACCTTTCCGTCACGCGCGGGCGCCTGCGCCTCATTGCCGAGCACCCTGAGCTGGCGAGCAGAAGTTACGATGCCTTGGCTCCGCAGCGGGAACGGGCGAGGCTTTACCTCCTGGCGCAAGGCGTCACCGAAAGCGCGGCAGGCTATCTGTGCGCCGCCTATCTCGGGGCGACGTTCGAGGCCTGGATGCAGTGGGCCGCCGGCACGGATCCGGATCCGGTCCCGTATTTGGTAGAGGCCTTGGGAGTGCTGAGGGTTCCGACCGTCAAACCCGGCAGATAACCTATGCCTGGGAGGGCAAATGACAGTTCGAAGCGCAGGCATTCTGTTGTACCGTCGGAGCTCCACGGCGGAATTGGAAGTCTGGATAGCCCACATGGGCGGACCGTTCTGGGCCCATAAGGATGCACGAGCCTGGTCCATTCCCAAAGGCGAATACCTCGAAGACGAGGATCCCCTCGTGGCCGCCAAACGTGAATTCGCCGAGGAGATAGGCTCTCCCCCGCCCGTCGTCGAATATCACCAGCTGGGCATCTTCCGGCAACCGTCAGGCAAACTCGTGGCGGCTTTCACAGCGGAGTCGGACTTCAACCCCGGGCGAATCGTGAGCAACACCTTCGATCTCGAATGGCCGCGCGGATCAGGCATTGTCCGGAGCTACCCGGAGATCGACGACGCGGTCTGGGCCACGGAGGCAGTTGCCCGCGCCAAACTGGTAGGCGGGCAGGTGCCGATTCTCGACGCGTTGATCCAGCACCTCGGGAGCCACTAGGCCTGGACGATCGACTCGATTGGCCGCGCGGACAGTATGGGATCCGCGTGACGGTGGAGGACCTTCCACTCACCATCTTCCCGGCGGAAAATCGTCGTCACCCGAAGGGGTATCGGGGACACTTCATCAGATCCGCCAACCTTGGCCCGTGCCCATTCGATTTCGACGATGTACGCAAGCTCCGTCCCGACATACCCGGAGATTCGTTCGAATCTGATGGGCTCGCCCTCCCTCAGCCCGGAAGACGCCCGATCCATGGTCGCCTCGACCGCACTCGAGCCCCGCGCAGGCGGGCCGAGAGGATTAGCGAGAGTGACGTCGTCGCTCTTTGAGAACAGCTTCTTCTGCTGCTCGGGGTCTCCCTTGACGAACGCATCGAGCGCTCGATGGTACTTCTCCACGATCAGATCGAGATCGGAATCCGACATTGGTTCCTCCAGCCTCGCTTCGCCCTGGCGCGGTACGCCAAGGGCCATGTTCGGCCATCGTGGCACCGCTCAACAGGGATGTCCATAGAACGAAACTCCCGGCCCCGGACCGGTCAGGAATGGAGAAGCGCCGCTTCCGGGCCGCGCCTAGAATGGCGGTCATGGACAACACCGTCCACGCCAGCTTCGTCCCCTAATGACTTCAGGAGTGATCATGAGCGACTCTTCCAACGAGGGAATCAAGACCGTGCTGCATCCCGTTTCCGACCTCGCCGCCGCGAAGGCGGTGTACACCGCCTTGCTCGGGACGCCGCCGCAGGCCGACGGGCCGTACTACGTCGGCTTCGACGTCGCGGGCCAGCACATCGGGCTCGTTCCGGGAGGCGGACCTCAGGCCATGACCTCACCCGTCGCCTACTGGCACGTTTCGGACATCGAGGCGAAGCTGGCCGAGGTGACTGCCGCCGGCGCTACCCTGAAGGAAGCAGCCCGCGACGTCGGGGGCGGCCGCTTGGTTGCCACCGTGACCGACCCCGACGGCAACGTCCTCGGGCTGCTTCAGGATCCTCAATAGCCAACCAAACGCCGACGAAGACCGCGAAGACGACCCCGCGTAAAAGATGGAGACACGATGAGCACGGCCACGAGCACGGACACGCAGTCGCCTGAGCTGCATACTGCCGACACCCACGATCTGATTCGCGTGCAGGGAGCGCGGGAGAACAACCTCAAGGACATCAGCATCGAGCTGCCGAAGCGCCGGCTGACGGTGTTCACGGGCGTTTCCGGTTCGGGCAAGAGCTCCCTCGTGTTTGCCACGATCGCCGCGGAGTCGCAGCGCATGATCAACGAGACGTACAGCACCTTCGTCCAAGGGTTCATGCCGACCATGGCGCGGCCGGATGTGGACCTGCTCGAAGGACTCACGACGGCGATCATCGTCGACCAGGAACGGATGGGCGCGAACCCCCGCTCCACCGTCGGTACCGCCACGGATGCGAACACCATGCTGCGCATGCTCTTCAGCCGGCTTGGCCAGCCGCACATCGGTTCGCCCCAAGCGTTCTCCTTCAACGTCGCTTCAGTTTCGGGCGCGGGAGCGGTTACGTTCGAGCGCGGCGGCACGACGACGAAGGAACGGCGGAGTTTCAGCATCACCGGCGGTATGTGCCCGCGCTGCGAAGGGCGGGGTTCGGTCACGGACTTCGATCTGACCGCGCTGTACGACAGCAGCAAGTCGCTCGCCGGGGGCGCACTCACCATCCCCGGTTACAGCATGGACGGCTGGTTCGGCCGCATCTTCAGCGGCTCCGGTTTCTTCGACATGGACAAGCCGATCAGCAAGTACACCAAGAAGGAACTCCACGACCTGCTCCACAAGGAGCCCACCAAGATCAAGGTCGAGGGAATCAACCTGACCTACGAGGGCCTGATTCCCAAGATCCAGAAGTCCATGCTCTCCAAGGACCCGGAGGGTATGCAGCCGCACATCCGCGCCTTCGTGGAGCGGGCCATCACCTTCACGATCTGTCCTGATTGCGATGGAACCCGGCTCACCGAGGCGGCCCGCTCGTCCAAGATCAAGGGAATCAGCATCGCGGACGCCTGCTCGATGCAGATCAGCGATCTCGCCGAATGGGTGCGCGGCCTCGACGAACCGTCCGTGGCGCCGCTCCTCAAGGGGCTGCGGCACCTCCTCGACTCGTTCGCGGAGATCGGACTCGGCTATCTCTCGCTCGACCGGCCGGCAGGTACGCTCTCCGGAGGTGAGGCACAGCGCACCAAGATGATCCGGCACCTGGGCTCCTCGCTCACCGACGTCACCTACGTCTTCGACGAGCCCACCATCGGCTTGCACCCCCACGACATCGAGCGCATGAACAAGCTGCTGCTGCAGTTGCGGGACAAGGGCAACACCGTGCTCGTCGTGGAGCACAAACCGGAGGCGATCGCGATCGCCGACCACGTCGTCGACCTCGGTCCCGGCGCGGGCACAGCCGGAGGCGAAGTGGTCTTTGAAGGCACCCTCGAAGGGCTGCGGTCCAGCGGCACCCTGACCGGGCGCCACCTCGAGGACCGCTCAACCCTCAAGAAGACGGTGCGGACATCCGCGGGCGCACTGGAGATCCGTGGCGCGAGCGAGAACAACCTGCGCGACGTCGACATCGACATTCCGCTCGGGGTTCTGGTTGTCGTCACGGGCGTCGCCGGATCCGGCAAGAGCTCGCTGATCCACGGCTCGTTGTCCAAGCGAGAAGGCGTCGTGTCGATCGACCAAGGGGCAATCAAGGGCTCCCGGCGGAGCAACCCCGCGACGTATACCGGACTCCTCGAACCCATCCGGAAGGCGTTCGCGAAGGCCAATGGCGTGAAGCCGGCGCTGTTCAGCGCGAATTCCGAGGGCGCATGCCCCACCTGCAACGGCGCGGGCGTCATCTACACCGATCTCGGGTTCATGGACACCGTGGCCACTCCGTGCGAGGAATGCGAAGGCAAGAGGTTCCAGGCATCGGTGCTTGAGTACCGCCTCGGCGGCCGCAACATCGCGGAGGTGTTGGCGATGTCGGTGAAAGAGGCCGAGGAGTTCTTCTCCGCGGGCGAATCCAGGATCCCGGCAGCCCACGCGATCCTGCAGCGGCTGGCCGACGTCGGACTCGGCTACCTCAGCCTCGGCCAACCGCTCACCACGCTTTCCGGCGGCGAGCGGCAGCGGATCAAGCTGGCCACCCACATGGGCGAAAAAGGCGGCGTGCTCGTTCTCGACGAGCCCACCTCGGGCCTGCACCTCGCCGACGTCGAACAGCTTCTCGGCTTGCTGGACCGGTTGGTGGACTCCGGGAAGTCTGTCATTGTCATCGAGCACCACCAGGCGGTCATGGCGCATGCCGACTGGATCATCGACCTCGGCCCTGGCGCGGGTCACGACGGCGGCCGGATCGTTTTCGAGGGCACGCCCGCCGATCTGGTTGCCGGGCGTTCCACCCTCACCGGAGAACATCTGGCGGCCTACGTCGGCGGGTGACTAGTGGGACGGCTGCCGCGGGGCAAAGCAGCCTCACTAGGCCATTCGGGAAGCCCATTTGGACAACGCGTGGCCTGGTCCTAGGACCAGCAAGTCGTAGATCCAGGGAAGTGACTTGCCGGCAAAATTCGGGCCGTCGCAGACGGCATCACACTCGCCCGCCTCCGTCACTCGAATGAATGGGATCCCTTTCGCCTGCAGTAGTCCGGATCAACTCGCGAAGCTCGCCCGCCGATACGTTCGCCCCGAATGCTGGGTTCCCCGGCTGCAAGGCCACCCCTGAGGGCAGGCGACCCACGAGGACTGGGTCGAAACCTAGCGCATCGATCAGTCCGGCGACGGAGACGACGTCGTCGTCTCCGTCGCCGGCCAATGCGATCGCTTTGCGGTCCGGCATCCCGGTTGGCCGACTCTCCTCTTCGAGATCGTGATATCCCATGTGGTTCAGAGCTTTCACGACACGTGAATTGGAAAGGAAGTCCTGCACGATCTCGCTGGTGGAGATACGTGGGTCGTCGAGGTCGTCACGGATGCCGTCGGTTTCCCACCAGTAGTTCATCGCGTCAATCACAAGCTTTCCGCTCAGCTGCGCAAGCGGAAGGTTCCGATACTTGCCGAGGGGCAGGGCAAGTATCACGATATCGGCCGTGCGAGCGGCGTTCTCGGGTCGAACTGCGACAGCTCCGGGAACGAGCACTTCGATGGTTAGGGCAATCTTCTCCGGGTCTCCAGAGCCGGAGATCAGCACCCGGTAGCCGGCGGCGAGAGCGAGCCGTGCCAACACTGCGCCGACTTTGCCTGCGCCGAGGATGCCGATAGTGCGGACCGGACTCTTCGTGTCGTTCACGGCCGCGCCCCCGTTCGGGACCCGGCCGAAGTCGAAGATGTGCCAGCGAGCATGTCGCGGACCAGGGGGATAACTCGAGTACCGTAGAGCTCCACGGCCCGCAGGCGGGCCGTCGCGGCCATGTGTCCGCCGGCAGTGTAGATGAGGTCGAACCGGCCGACGTCGAGCGCGCGGATCGCATCGGCCATCTTGGCGGCGACGGTCTCGGGCGAGCCGACATAAAGGGATCCGTGTTCCACATCGGCCTCGAACTCACCGCGCTGAAGGGGAGGCCAGCCGCGCAGCGCGCCAATGCGATCACGAATCACTTTGTAGCCGGGATAGAACAGTTCCTTTGCCGTCTCATCGGTATCAGCGATCAGTCCCGGGGAATGCATGCCCACCGGGAACGCGGTGGTGCCTAGCTGCTCGGTGGCACGGCGGTACAGGTCGACATACGGGGCGAAGCGGGCCGGGGCGCCGCCGATGATGGCCAGCATGAGTCGGAACCCGTAGTTCGCAGTGCGAATCACGGACTGCGGGGTGCCTCCGACGCCGACCCAGGTCCGCAGCCGACCCGAGTCCGTCTTAGGGAACACGTCTGCTTCGTGCAGTGGCGCACGTGTGGTGCCCGTCCACGTGACGGGCTTCTCGTCAAGGAGTTTGTGAAACAAGTCGATCTTCTCGTCGAAGAGGAGATCGTAATCGCTGAGATCGTAGCCGAACAACGGGAACGACTCGGTAAACGAGCCGCGTCCGAGGATCACTTCGGCACGGCCATTCGAGAGCGCGTCTACGGTCGCGAACCGCTGGAACACTCGCACTGGATCATCGGACGACAGCACCGTTACACCAGACCCGAGGCGAATCCGGTCGGTTGCAGTGGCGATCCCGGCCAAGACCGTTTCCGGAGTTGAGATGGCGAACTCCGAGCGATGGTGCTCGCCTATGGCGATCGCGTCGATGCCGATATCGTCGGCGAGGATCGCTTCGGCCAAGGTGGCCCGGATCGCCTCGCCGTGGGTGACGATGTCACCGTGAGCGTCGCGAGGCAGGTCCCCGAAGGTGTCAATGCCGAACTCGAGGTCGGTGAAGTCGTTCATGAGTTTCTCCCTTTCAAATGCCGAGGTGGTGGTCAGTTCAGGTGTGGACGGCCTTGCCGCCCTTGACAATCTGCGCCGGTGTTCGGCCGGTGAGGTGCCAGTCGCCCGGATTCTCGGCGAGCAGCTCGCGGACACGCGGAGCGACCCTTTCGCCGAACAGGCGGATGCTGTGTTCGCGAGCCTGCCGGGGAAGGTGCAGCACGTCGTATTTGAGGTCGAAGCGGGACAGATGGTTAGCGCGCACGATCCCGGCGATCTTCTGCGCCACCGTCTCGAGAGATCCGACGTAGAGCGCGCCAGTGTCGACCTCTTCGGCGTATCGTTCGGCGGTCGGCGGGTAGAAGCCGCGTTCCTTGCTGACCTGTGTCACGACAGGCTGCCAATGCTTCCAGTGCACGTTCTTCGCTTCTTCGTCGGTGTCGGCGATGAAGCCGAGGGAATGCTGCGCGATCGGCAGCTCGGGGTGCCCGAATGATGAGAGCGCCCGCAGGTAGAGCTCGGCGTGCCCGGCGAAGCGCTCGGGGCGTCCGCCGATGATGGCCATCATGAGCGGAAGTCCGTGCCGCGCCGCGCGGATCACGGAGTCGGGGCTGCCGCCTATTCCGATCCACGCCGGGATCCCGCCATCGGGCATCCGCGGATGCAGACGTACGTTCTCGAGCGAGCTGCGGTACTTCCCGGACCAGGTCACGCGATCCTCCCGCAGGAGACGGAGGAACAGATCGAGCTTCTCCTCGAAGATCTCCTCGTAGTCGGCGATGTCGTAACCGAACAGCTGGAACGACTCGATCGCGGATGCCCGGCCGAGGACGAGCTGCGTGCGGCCGCCGGAGATCCCGTCGACGGTTGCGAACTCCTGATACAGGCGCACCGGATCCTGCGTCGAGAGCACGGTGACCGAGGTGCCGAGGTGGATGCTGGAGGTAGCCTGTGCGGCGGCCGCCAACAGCACCGGGGTGGCCGAGTCGACCATGCCCTCCCGATAGTGCTCGCCGACGCTGAAAACGTCCAGACCGACAGCCTCTGCCAGCTGCGCCTCCTCGATGAGTAGACGCAGCGTCTCGGCATCCGACATCACGCGGCCTGCGTCGGTTGAGATGTCGCCGAACGAGTTCAGCCCGAACTCAAGATCATCGATCTGAACAACCATCACGTCCCCGGCCCTTCTCGTCGCCCCGGACCTTCCGGATTGACGTGTCAATACCCCGAACAACGCTATAGTTGACGTATCAATTCCCGGAGGTGAGATGGGCTACGCGAAACACCGCACGATGCCGACTCCCGTGCAGTTGCGGATCTGGCGGGACTACATCGAGACGGCCGAGGCGCTGCGCGCACGCCTCACGGGTCGCCTACAGAACGAGTCGTCCCTGTCGTCAGGGGACTACCAGGTGCTGCTCGCCCTCAGCGAGGCGGAACATCACACGATCCGGTCATCGGAGCTCGCTGCCATGATCGGCTGGGAACGCAGCCGCCTGTCGCATCACCTGGGCCGCATGGAGAAGCGGCAGCTCATCCGACGGATCCCCTGCGCAGACGCCGTGCACGGCGTCGATGTGATGGCCACCGATCCGGGGCTGGAGCTATTCCGTGCCGGATCGGTCCCGCATTTGCGCGCCGTGAAGGAAATCTTCATCGACGCACTGTCCCCGGAGCAGCTCACACAGGTCGAGGACATCGCAATCGTCCTGCGCCGACATCTTGGCCTCGATTCCGAGGTCGGAACAAGGGAGTAAACATGAACGAGATGAATCAGGGCGATCAACCGCCTCAACGCGAGTCTATTGCGATCCGCGAGTATCGTGCCCCCGGCATCGTCGTGACCTGGGAACCTGCTCGTTGCCGGCACGCGGCCGAATGCATCCGCGGGCTTCCACAGGTGTTCAACCGTGACGTACGGCCGTGGATCGATGCCAGCCGTGCCAGCGTTGACGAACTGGTCGAGGTGATCGACCGGTGCCCCAGCTACGCACTGGGATACCACGCCGCCGACGGCCGGATACGGACACCGTCTGGGGAAGGCGACACCTCCGCCACATAGTCGTACGATCGCGACCGACCACGACGTCTGTTTGTTGTTCCGATCTCGGCGATCTATCGAAGAATATGAGTCAATACAAGGAATCTTTTATATTGACTCATATTTCTTTATGGACTTGCTCAAGAGTCCAGTTAAGTCTCCCTAGTCTTTGACCGCGCCCGGCGAGTGGATGAAGAGGCTGGCGAACGCGGTGAGCAGGAGCAGCGACGCCGCGATGATGAAGCTGGTCTGCATCCCGTGGACGAAGTTGCTGCGATCGGCGATGAGGGCGCCGAAGACTGCGATGGCGACGGCGCCGCCCACTTGGCGGAATGTATTGAAGACTGCGCTGGCCGTGCCCGCTTTTTCGCTCGGCACGCTCGCGAGCACGACGGCGGTGACCTGCGGCATCGCGATCGATCCACCGGAGCCCGTCAAAATCAGGAAGGCACCGACGAGTAGCGGCGATCCCAGCGGCGCCGTGAGAAGCATCCCGGTGAGTCCCACCACCATGGACGTCAAACCGACGACCACCGGCACCCGCGTGCCGAAGCGGTTCGAGAGGGTCCCGCTGACGATGTTGCCGACGATGCTGAACGCCGCGGAAGGAAGGAACGTGAACCCTGCCTGAAGGGGTGTAAGCCCGAGGTGCTGTTGAAGGAAGAGACTGACAACAAAGACGGTGCCGAAGTGGCCCACCATGAACGCGAAACCGACCGAGAGCGAGATTCTCATGCCGGTGGAGCGAAACAGCTCAAGCGGCATCATTGGGTGCCGTCCGCGCGCCTCGATGAAAAGGAAAACCGCGAGGCTAACTCCTGCAAGCACCAGGCTGCCGATGACGGGCACCGTGCCGAAGCCCTCGGTTCCTCCCGTGATGAGGCCGTACATCAACGCGGTCAGGGCAACGATCGCCGCGGCCTGGCCTGCCCAGTCGAACGGCGCCGGCCGCCGCGGGGATGCGGCAACGGAAGCCAGGAGCACCAGCATCGCAATGCAGACGGGAAGGTTTATCCCGAACACGAGCCGCCAGTCCAGCGTGGTGAGGAGGCCGCCGACAAGCGGTCCCACGGCTCCGGCGACTGCACCGCCGACCGCCCAGATCCCGAGGGCATGTGCGCGGCGGCGGGGATCCGGAAAGGCCTGCCGGATCAGCGCCATCGACGCCGGCAGCATCATCGATGCCGCACCTCCTTGGAGGAAGCGGGCGGCAATGAGGACCCCCGACGTCGGCGCGAGTGCGCACGCGACGGACGCGACAAGGAAGAGTGCGATTCCCCATCCCAGCGCCCTTTTCGCGCCGATCCGATCCGAGAGGTTCCCGGCGAACAGCAACAACGCGGCGAACATCAGCGTGTAGCCGTCGATCACCCATTGCAGGCCGGCTGTGCCGCCCCCGAGTTCCTTGCCGATGCTGGTAAGCGCCACATTGACGATCAGGATGTCGAGGGTGATCAGGAAGAACCCCAGGGACGCAATGATGAGCGTGAGCCGTGCCCGTGGCGCATCGGCCATGGCCGAGGGCGGAACCGGAACCGGCAAAGTCGTTTCGGGACGAGTCATGAATTAAGGAAACAGCCCACGAAGGACATGAGGGAGTCTCTATCTTGAGGGGTAATGGCAGTGACCCCCACGGAGGTGCAGTTACCGCGAAAGTTGAGCGCCGCCGTCGGGCGCTTACGCCACCAGCTCCGCAGCAGCGCTGTCCATGTGCTCGAGGATGGTCTTGCGCGCCAGGGATGCATCCCCCGTCTCGATGGCGGCCACGATGTCGTGGTGCCGCTCGACGCTCATGTTCTTGACGCCCTTTTCCAGTCCGGCGAACATGATGGACATCCGGATGGACCCCTCCAGCGACTCCCAGGAATGGAGCAGGGTTTCGTTGCCGGTGAGACGGCACATGGTGCGGTGGAATTCCAGATCGGACTCGATCCGTTCCTCGAGGCTTCCCTTGGCCGCGGCCGCCATGGCGTCGATGGCGGAGCGCAGCGAGGTGATCACTTGTTGGCGGTCCGGCAACTCGCAGAGCGTACGCGCGGCGAGGGATTCCAAAGCGGCCCGCACCGAGTAGATGTCGCGGATTTCCTTGGCATCGAGGTGGCGGACGGAGAGCCGGCCGCGCGGACCAGCGGACAGCAGGCCCTCCTGCTCAAGTTGTCGCAAGGCTTCCCGGAGCGTTCCGCGGCTGATCTGGAGCATGTCCGACAGCTCGGTTTCCACCAAGTGCCGTCCAGGTTCCAACTCGCCGCTCGTGATGGCGGTACGCAGTGCGGAGAGCGCCTGCTCGCGGAGGCTCTTCTTTTCCAGTCCCAGAAGGGGTGCTGTTGCTCCGGCCATCTTGTCCGTCCTCAATGTCAGTGGTCGACTGTTTACAGTCGGTGTGTTAACTGTTGATCTTACGGCAGGAGCGCGGAACCGGCGCACGCCTGCTCCGCGCTCCCGCCAAGGAATTTTCAGGGTCAGCCGAGTTCCGCGAGGACCTTTGCCACGATCCGCTGCACGGACAATCCGTAGCGCTCGTGCAGGGTAGGCAGCGCGCCGGCGTCGAGGAACTCGTCGGGAAGCGCCACGGGCACCACGCGCTTGCCCAGCCCGGCCGTGACCACGGCGGAGGCCACAGTTTCGAACAAGCCGCCCACCACGCTGTGGTTCTCCAGCGTGACGGCCAGACGGTCGGTGTTCAGTTCCGCCAGGACGGTGGCGGCGTCGAACGGTTTGATGGTGGGCGCGTGCACGACGGCGACATCCACCTTGTGCGCGGCGAGCGCCTCCGCTGCCTGCAGGGCGCGCATGGTCATCAGCCCGCTGGAGACGAACACAACGTCGTTGCCACCCCGAAGCACTTTCGCCTTGCCGAGTTCGAACGTGTAGTCGTACTCGTCCAGCACCGTGGGGACGTTGCCGCGAAGGAGGCGCAGGTACGTGGGTCCGTCGCTGGCGGCCAGTTGTGGCACTGCTTGTTCGATGTCCACGGAGTCGCATGGATCGACGATTGTCAGATTCGGCATGCCGCGGAATATCGCCATGTCCTCCGTGGCCTGGTGGCTCGGGCCGTAGCCCGTGGTGAGGCCCGGGAGTCCGCCCACGATGTTCACGTTGAGGTTCGGCTCGGCGATGTCGAGGCACAGGAAGTCGTAGGCCCGGCGCGCGGCGAACACCGAATAGGTCGAGGCGAACGGCACCAAGCCGGTCTCGGCCAAGCCTGCGGCCGCACCGAAGAGCAACTGCTCAGCCATGCCCATCTGGAAAAACCGCTCCGGGAACACCTTCGCGAAGATATGCATGTCCGTGTACTTGCCCAGGTCGGCGGTGAGCCCGACGATTCGCGGGTCAGCCTCGGCGGCCTTCACCAACGCGTGCCCAAAAGGCGCGGAAGAAGTCTTCTGGCCCGGGTCCGCGAAGGACGCGATCATGGCCGACGTTTTCAGCTTGGGGGCTGGGCCCTTCGAAGCGGTGACGGTGCTCATCGGCCGGCCTTCCCGTTGGATCCTGCGGTCAGTTGCTTACGGCAGAGCTGCCATTCGTGTTCTTCGATGCGCATGAAGTGCGCCTTTTCACGTTCCTCAAGCAGCGGCACGCCGCGCCCCACTTTCGTGTCGCACAGGATGACGGAAGGACGCCCGACGGCGGCGGCCTGGGCGGCTGCGTTGTCGAACGCCGCCAGCAACGCACCGACGTCGTTCCCGTCCACCCGCTGCGTGTACCAGCCGAAGGCTTCCCACTTCTCCGTCACGGGTTCGGTCCGGAGGACGGTGTCCGTCTTGCCATCCGCCTGGAGGGCGTTGATGTCCACCATGGCGGTCAGGTTCCCCAATTGGTGGTGGTGCGCGCCCATAGCGGCTTCCCACGTGGACCCTTCATCAAGCTCACCGTCGGAGAGGAAGTTGTACACCCTCGCGCTGGAGCCCTCTCCCGATTGAGCGCGGTACCGGAGGCCAAGGGCAATTCCGACAGCGATGGAGAGCCCGTGGCCAAGCGACCCTCCCGAGATTTCCATGCCCGGCGTGTATGTCGACATCCCGGACATGGGGAGGCGGGAATCGTCCGAGCCGTAGCTTTCGAGCTCCTCGACGGGAATGATTCCGGCCTCCGCCAGGGCTGCATAGTGGCCGATTGCGTAATGGCCCGTGGAGAGGAGGAAGCGGTCCCGGCCCTCCCATTCGGGATCGTTGGCATGGTAGCGGAGCTGGTCCGCGTAGACCGCGGCGAGCATGTCCGCCGCACCGAGTGCCTGTCCGACGTAGCCCTGCCCCTGGACTTCGCCCATGTTGAGGGCGTGGTGCCGGATCCGGGTTGCGGCTGCGCGCACGCGTTCGATGCGTTCCATCGCGGTTTCTCCGATTCGTCCTGCCGTGTATTGTTCCTGCGCCACCGTCATTAGACATTCACCGGCTGGGGAGTGCTTTTGGTGGCCTCATCGGCCAACTGGCGTTCCTTCTTGCCCCAGGTTTCTCGGGTAGCCAATGCAGCCCAGAGGCCGATCGCGGCGTACAGGCCGAAGAGCACGGCCGGGCCCATCCATCCCAGGGCGACGAAGAGCAGGGTGGTGATGAAGGGGGTGAAGCCGGAGATCGTGGCCGAGATCTGGTAGGCCAGTGAAGCGCCGGAGGCACGGGTCTTCGCTTGGAACAACTCGGGGAACCAGGCGCCCTGGGCGCCGGCGAGGGAGTTCTGGCAGACGCCGTAGGAGACGGCGATCGTGGCAATGACGAAGATGAACATACCGGTGTTGACGAGCAGGAACATCGGGATGGCAAAGAGGACCGCAAAGGCGCAGGACCAGATGTAGACGGGACGCCGTCCGATCCTGTCCGTCAGTCGCGCCCAGGCCTGGGTTGCGAAGATGCCGATGGCCGAAGCGATGCAGAGGGCTACCAGGGTCTGGGTCTTATCGGCCAAGTGCTGGCTGTTCAGGTAGGAAATCATGTACGTGATAGAGACGGCGTAGCCTGCGGTCTCGGCAATGCGGAGGCCGATTCCCTTGACGATGTTGCGCCAGTCGGTCTTCAGGACCTCCACGATGGGCGACTTCACGATTGCGCCGCTCTCCTTGACTTCGTCGAAGACCGGGGATTCCGGGACCTTGGAGCGGATGATCAAGCCGACGACAACCAACACCATGCTGGCGAGGAACGGAATGCGCCAGGCGAGTTCGCCGCCGAGTTGGACGCTGACAAGGAACGTCAGGTTGGCCAGCAGGAGTCCCACGGGGAATCCGGCCTGGACGATGCCCGTGTACTTTCCCTTCTTCTTCCACGGTGCGTGCTCGTAGCTCATCAGGATTGCACCACCCCACTCGGCTCCGAAGGCAAGGCCTTGGACGATGCGGACGAACACGAGCAGTGCCGGCGCCAGGAGGCCCACTTGGCTGTAGGTGGGAAGAAGGCCGATCAGGAAGGTGGCCACGCCCATCAGGATCAACGAGGCTACGAGGACGGGCTTGCGTCCCAGTTTGTCACCAAGGTGGCCGCCAATGATGCCGCCGATAGGACGGGCAGCGAAGCCGACGCCGAGGGTCGCGAAAGCGGCGAGGGTTCCGGTCACGGGATCGCCCGTGGGGAAGAAGGCCGTTCCGAAGTACAGGGCAGCCGCGGTGCCGAAACCGATGAAGTCATAGGTTTCGATGACTGCACCCACACCGGAGCCGATGGCGACGCGTCGGGCGTCCTTGGTGCCGTGGACCGGACCGCGCATGGTCAGAGCTTCTTTGCTCATTGGTGAATCCCTTTCGAAGAGCGACTGAGGCTAGGAGCTTCAGCACTGTCGACTGTTAACACATGATATGCCAGTGTGACCTGCATCATCTACTTCTGTCAACAGTCAACTTCAAGGGTTGACTGTTGACAGTTAACTTAGATACTGTGGTTCCCATCACTACTGCCTTCGGGCACGACTGGAGGAAACGAAGATGTTCAACTCCCGACTCGGTTGCTCGTCCATCAGCTTCCGGCACCAGGATCTACCCACGGCATTGCGCACCATCAATGGCCTGGGCTTTGAGGAAATCGACCTCGGCGCACTGCCGGGCGTCTGCGATCACGTCCCCTATGAGCTTGATTCCGACGCCGTCGCGGCCGTTACCGCGGAGGTCGCCGCCTCCGGGTTGCGGGTCCGCTCAGTCAACGGCGATATAGGCGACCTCAACGCAGTGCTCGACGCCGGCCAGCGCGCCGCCCGCCAGAGTCACCTCGATGCCCTGCTCACCCTTACCGCCAACACCGGCGCGAAAGCCCTCGTCCTCCCGTGCGGCGCCTTGGGACACGATCCGGTCCTCAGCCTCGATGAGGACCTGGACACCATCGCAGCGCAGCTCATCGGTGCCGGGCAGCGCGCGGCGGAATTCGGCGTCGAACTGTGGACCGAATCCCTGCACTTCCTCCGTTTCTGCTGGAACCTGGAACGCGCCGAACAGCTCGCCGCGCGGCTGGCGGGCTCCGGCGTCGGGATTGTCATGGACTTCAGCCACATCGTCGCCGCAGGCGACGACCCGCTCGAGTACATCGAACGCCATCGCGGCCGGATAGCACATGTCCACCTGCGGGACGCGGTAGCGGGCAACATCAACCTCAGCATCGGAAACGGCCACGCGGACTTCGCCGCCGGACTCAGCTCGCTCGCAGCCACCGGCTACAGCGGTCATTTCTCGCTCGAGCTCGAAACCCGCGACGTCACCCACGACGAACGCCCGGCAGCGGCCGCCAAAGCCGCCAGCTTCATCACAGACCTCATCTGACTTTCACAACAACAAACCCAAGGAGCATCATGACCAGCACCATCCAGCGCACCGCCGTCCTCACCGGGGCAACCTCGGACCGGGGCATCGGCATCACCACCGCACGCCGCTACGCCAGTAACGGCTGGGCCGTGGTGATCCTGGACCTCGACGGCGAGAAGTCCGCCAAGGTCGCAGCGGAAATCGGCAACCAGTTCAACGTCCCTGCGTTCGGTTACGAGATCGACGTCGCCAACGAAGCCTCCGTCAACGCGGCGTACAACGCAGTCGCCGCGGAAATCAGCGCCGGCACCCTTCCCGCCGTCGGCGCCCTCGCCAACATCGCGGGCATCACCTCCCCCGTGCCGTTCCTTGAAACCACGCTGGAACTTTGGCACAAGATCATGGACGTGAACGCCACCGGCACCTACTTGGTGACCAAGGCTTTCCTGCCTGACATGATCGCCAGCGGCTGGGGCCGCATCGTCAACATGTCCTCCGTCTCCGCCCAGCGCGGCGGCGGCGTTTTCGGCAAGGTCCCCTACTCCGCAGCAAAGGCAGCCATCCTCGGCTTCACCAAGGCACTGGCGCGCGAAATCGGCGCAACCGGCGTCACCGTGAACGCCATCACTCCGGGCGCCGTGGACACCAACATCCGCGTCGGCAGCACCGACGAGCAGGAAGCCGCCATCAACGCAGGCATCCCGCTGGGCCGCAACGCCACCACCGAGGAAATCGCCGCTGTCATCACCTTCCTGTCTTCCGAGGAATCCGCCTACCTCACAGGCACCACCATCGACATCAACGGTGGAAGCCACATCCACTAGCAGTCCCCGCATCCGTAGCCGAAAGAGCCCACGATGACCAAAATCTTCAACGATCCCGCCGAATTCGCAGACGAAGCCCTCGCCGGTTTCTGCGACCTCCACTCCGGCCTGGTGCGCCAGGTTCCCGGCGGCGCAGTGCGCCGCCACCGTCCCGAGCAGCCCAAGGTCGCAGTACTGGCCGGCGGCGGTTCCGGGCACTACCCGGCTTTCGCCGGACTCATCGGCGCGGGACTGGCCGACGGCGCCGTCGTGGGCAACATCTTCACCTCGCCGTCCGCACAACAGGCTTACTCGGTGGCCAAGGCTGCTGACAGCGGCGCCGGAGTGGTGTTCACTTACGGCAACTACGCCGGGGACGTCTTGAACTTCGGCATGGCCAGCGAGCGCTTGGCTGCGGAAGGCATTGCAGTGGAAAACGTGCTGGTGACGGACGACATTGCGAGCGCGCCGCCGTCGGAATCCGCCAAACGCCGCGGCATCGCGGGCGACTTCACGGTCTTCAAGATCATGGGCGCCGCCGCCGAAGCGGGGGCCGGGCTGGCCGACGTCGTGCGCTTAGGCCGCAAGGCCAATAGCCTCACCCGAACCATCGGCAGCGCCTTCCACGGCTGCACCTTCCCCGGCGCCGACGCGCCGCTGTTCACGCTCAAGGACAAGCAGATGGGACTCGGCCTGGGCATCCACGGCGAGCCCGGATTGTTCGACACCGACCTTCCGCCGGCCAAGGATCTCGGCCAGGAGCTCGTTGCGCGGCTGTTGGCGGAAACCCCGCACGGAGCGGGCAACCGCATCGCGGTCATCCTCAATGGACTCGGCTCCACGAAGCACGAAGAACTCTTCGTCCTGTGGCTGACCGTGGCTCCTTTGCTGCGCGCAGCCGGGTACACCTTGGTCATGCCGGAGGTCGGTGAACTGGTCACGAGCCTGGACATGTCCGGCGTCTCCCTCACCATCACCTGGCTCGACGAGGAACTCGAACCACTCTGGACGGCGCCCGCCGAAACGCCCGCTTACCGGCGCGGCAACGCTTCGCTGTTGACCGGTGGCCAGCTTACGGAGGAAGCGTTGGACGGCGGCCCTGTCGCCATAGAGTTTTCGGCCACCCTGGACTCACGCGACTATGCCGCGAGCTGCGCGGACGCGCTCGAGGCTGCCCGGAAAGCACTGCACGACGCCGAATCGCACCTTGGCGACATGGACGCGGTAGCGGGCGACGGCGACCACGGCCGCGGGATGGTCCGCGGAATCGACGCCGCCACTGCGGCAGCCGCGGAGGCCCTGGCCAATGGTGCCGGAGCCGGCGATATGCTGGCAGCCGCAGGCGACGCCTGGGCGGATAAAGCCGGCGGAACGTCGGGCGTCCTGTGGGGCGCGGGCCTCCGGGCATTCGGCGAATCGCTTGGCAATGACGAGGCACCGGAACCGGCTGAACTTGCAGCGGCCGTGACGGCGTTCGCTGCACGGATCACTGATCTGGGCAAGGCCGAGATCGGCGACAAGACCATGGTGGATGCCCTGCTCCCCTTCGCCGAAACCTTCAGCAAGCGCGCCTCCGAGGGTGTCCTTCTGGATGTTGCCTGGGCTGAAGCTGCCGCAGCGGCCACATCGGCTGCGCAAGCCACGGCCTCGCTCCGTCCGCTCAAAGGACGGGCCCGGCCGCTCGCCGAGAAGAGCGTGGGCACAGCCGACCCCGGAGCCACGTCGCTGGCAATGATCTTTACGGTCATGGGCCCGCACCTTGTCCGCCCTGAGAACGCGGGCACCGCGTCTACTACCGGCAAGCACGCCGGAGCCATCGCATGACCACGAAAGGACAGACCTTGGGTTTCCGACTCATCCTGGGCGCCGATGAAGCAGGCGTGGACTACAAAGACCGGATCATGGCGGACCTGCGGAACGATCCCCGGGTCAGCGAAATCATCGATATCGGCGTCAACCGCAGCGACTCCCCGGAGGACTTCACCACGCCATACCCTTACGTCGGGATCAAGGCTGGTGAACTCATCCGGGACGGCCATGCAGACCGGGCCATCCTGTTCTGCGGGACTGGAATCGGCGTGGCCATCGCAGCGAACAAAGTGGACGGAATCCGCGCCACCACGGCCCACGATTCCTTCTCCGTGGAGCGTTCCATCCTGTCCAACGATTGCCAGGTGCTCACCATGGGCCAACGCGTCGTCGGGGTGGAACTAGCCAGCAGGTTGGCACGTGAATGGCTCGGTTACGCCTTCGACCCGGCCTCGGCGTCGGCCGACAAGGTCAAGGTGCTCACGGAGCTCGAGGGCTGCTGATTCCCGTCCCCCGGTCCCAACTAGCTCGCAATTGTTGTCGTTTTGAGCCCTCATAACGACAACAACTGCTAGTTAGTTGGGTGCCACAGCGCCGTGGGTGGGCCTGAATTTGGGCTAGGCGTAGGGTGGATGGGGACGATAGGAGCATCTCATGAAGAAAATCCTCATGGTACTGACCAGCGTTTCCGAGCTCGGCGATACGGGAAAGAAGACCGGCTACAACGTGGCCGAGGCTGCACATCCGTGGAAGGTCTTCAAGGATTCCGGACACTTCGTCGACTTCGCGTCCATCAAGGGCGGCCAGCCGCCGCAGGACGAAGTGGACCCGCAGGATCCCATCCAGGTCGCCTTCACGACCGACGAGACTACCCGCGCCGGTCTCTACAACACGGCCCGCGTGGACGTCGTTGATGCGGGCCAGTACGACGCAGTCTTCCTCGTGGGAGGCCACGGCACAATGTGGGACTTCCCGGACAGCGAAGGCCTGCAGAACCTGGTTGCGAGCGTCTACGATGCCGGTGGAGTGGTTGGCGCCGTCTGCCACGGACCGGCGGGTTTGGTGAACGTGGACCTGGCCGACGGGTTCCGGCTCGTCGGGGGCCGGGAAGTGGCGGCCTTCACCAACGACGAAGAAGTTGCCGCGGGCATGGACAAGGTCATCCCGTTCTTCCTGGCCGACCGGCTCAAGGAACAGGGCGCGATCCACGTGTTCGCCGACGTCTTCGCAGAGAAGGTCGCTGTCTCCGAGCGGTTGGTGACCGGGCAGAACCCAGCCTCCGCCGCCGGCGTTGCGAAAGAGATGGAGAAGCTCCTGGCGGTGGTCATCCGCCAGGAAAAGGCCGAGGAACAGCACGAGTCCGAGGCCCTTCGCGCAGAAAAGGACGCCAAAAAGGCTGCTGCGGCAGACTCAGAGCACTAACGCCTGCAGCTTATTGATACTGGCGGCCGCCCCGATGACGGGGCGGCCGCCATTTTCGTCGGAGCTGCCGCCAGTGTCGGCGGCCGCCTGGAAACGACCCGCGAATACCCACCAATTTCATGTTTGCTCTTGACAATGACCTCCTGAACCGGTTCAGTAGAGATAACAAAACCGGTTCAGTGATCCCAATCACCAAGTGGCAATGAGGCAGACATGACAGTGACCATCAACGACGTTGCGCAGGCAGCCGGCGTGAGCAAGGGTGCCGTCTCGTACGCGTTGAATGGGCAGCCCGGCGTCAGCGATGACACCCGGGAGCGCATTCTCAGGGTGGCCCGGGAACTGGGGTGGAAGCCGAATCTTCGCGCCAAGAGCCTGTCGTCGGCCAAAGCTTTCGCCGTCGGGCTCGTGGTGGCAAGGGACCCCCGGCTTTTGGGAACGGACCCCTTCTTCCCCGCGTTCATCGCCGGGATCGAGACCACGTTGGTTGAGCACGAATACGTCTTGGTCCTCACGGTCGCCGCCAGCGCCGACGCCGAGGAACTGGGTTATCGGAAGCTGGCCGCCGACAGCCGCGTGGACGGCGTCATCCTTACGGATATGAGGGTTGACGACTCCCGGATCGCTTTGTTGAAGAGCCTCAAGATTCCGGCCGTCACCCTCAATCGGCCCGAAACCCCCTCGCCGTTCCCTGCTGTCTGCATGGACGATACCGAAGGCATCGCGGCCGCCGTCGAACACCTCGTTTCGCTGGGACACACCAGAATCGGGCACGTGGGCGGACCGCAGAGTTACATTCACGGCCGAAGCCGGCGCTTGGCTTGGCAAAATGCCATGTCGAAAGCGGGGCTCGAGGCCGGTTCCTTCGTTGAGGCGGACTTCACAGCAGCCGGCGGACTGGCGGCTACTGCGGAACTGCTTCGCTCGGCCCAGCGGCCCACAGCGATCATCTACGCGAACGACCTGATGGCCACTGCCGGACAGTCCTACGCCCAGTCCCTCGGACTGGCTGTTCCTGGTGATTTATCCATCACCGGCTACGACGACACAGAGCTCGCCAGGTACCTCAACCCTCCGTTGACCACGGTCCCGGCCGATCCGCTGCTCTGGGGCCGTGTTGCAGCCCAGCAGTTACTGAGCCTCCTGGGCGGAGCTCCCGCGGAAGACGTCTATCTGCCCTCCCCGAAGCTGGTAGTCCGCGCCTCCACAGGCCCTGCCCCCGGCATGCCGAACAACTAATCCCTACGAATACCGATTTACCCGCAATTGGGTGGGGCTATTTGCCATTCCCGTTTGAAGGCAATGTCGCCGCCGCATTTTCAGTTTTCACCCGCAAAAGGAGTTGCAATGAAGCACGGAAAAATTAGTTCGAGAGTCCTCTCCCTTACCGCCATCGCCGTTATCGGTGCCGGCCTGGCCGCATGCGGTGGAGGCGCCTCCAGCGGCACAGCTTCTGG
The DNA here is from genome assembly GCF_051843155.1 of Arthrobacter sp. KNU-44. NCBI lineage: Bacteria > Bacillati > Actinomycetota > Actinomycetes > Micrococcales > Micrococcaceae > Arthrobacter > Arthrobacter sp. KNU-44. Next base: position 2,737,868 of record NZ_JBPXNG010000002.1, on the reverse strand, counting down.
AGCGAACGCTGCCACCACGGCCAAGGGTCCCATCAAGATCTGGTACTCCAACAACGAGTTCGAGGTGAAATGGGGCAAGGATATGGTGGCCTCATGGAACGCTGCCCACCCGGACCAGCAGGTCGATGCTCAGGAAATCCCGGCAGGCAAGAGCTCCGAAGAGGTCATCGGGGCAGCAATTACCGCCGGCAATGCTCCCTGCCTGGTCTTCAACACGGCCCCGGTAGCTGTTCCGCAGTTCCAGAAGCAGGGTGGCCTGGTCCCGTTGGACTCCTTCCCGGATGGCGCCCAGTACATCAAGGACCGCACCGGCGATCTCGCCAACCAGTACAAGTCATCCGACGGCAAGACATACCAGCTTCCCTGGAAGTCCAACCCGGTGGTCCTCTTCTACAACAAGGACCTCTTCGCGAAGGCCGGACTGGACCCGGCAAACCCCAAGCTTGCCACGCAGTCCGAGTTCCTGGACACTGCCCGCACCCTTGTGAAGTCCGGCGCGGTTGCCAACGCCGTGTGGCCTTCGCCTACGAGCGACTTCTACCAGCCCTGGTTCGACTTCTACCCGTTCTATGCCGCCAGTTCGGGTGGCACAACCCTGCTTAAGGATGGCAAGTCCACCTTTGACAGCGATCAAGGCAAGCAGGTCGCCACGATGTTCCAGACCCTCTACAAGGAGAACCTGGCTTCCAAGGAAGCGTACAAGGGGGACTCCTTCGCTGACGGAAAGGCCGCCATGTCCCTCGCGGGCCCCTGGGCCGTCGCCGCTTACAAGGGCAAGGTGAACTGGGGCACGGTCCCGGTCCCGGGTACCCAAGCCCAGACCAACGGCTCCACCTTCTCTGACGCCAAGAACATCGCCATGTACTCCGCGTGCAAGAACCAGGGCACAGCGTGGGAGGTCATGAAGTTCGCCACCAGCAAGGAACAAGACGGCAAGCTCCTCTCCGGCACCGGCCAGATGCCGATGCGCAAGGACTTGCCCACCACGTACGCGGACTACTTCAGCCAGAACCCGGCCTACAAGACCTTCGCCGACGAAGCCGCACGCACCGTGGAAGTCCCCAACGTCTCCAACTCAGTCCAGATCTGGCAGACCTTCCGTGACGCTTGGAGCAAGTCCGTGATCTTCGGCAACCAGAGCATCGACGACGCTTTCAAGGGTGCTTCTGACAAAATCAACCAACTGGCAGCCCAGAAGTAGCAGGCGAATCCCCATGTCACTTCGCTCAGCTGGGGGTCCCGCTACGGGAGACACTGCCGGGCGGACCGTGGACCAGCGGCAGGCGCCCAGGAAACGCAAGAACTTCCTGGGCCGCCAGCCTCTGGGACTGCTGTTCAGCGCCCCCTACGTCATCTTCGTCCTTGGAGTGCTGGCATATCCCCTGGGGTACGCCGTCTACATCTCCTTCCATCAGTTCTTCTTCACCGCTCCGGGCGTCCAGGTTGACCGGCCCTTCGTAGGGTTGGACAACTACATCAACGTCCTGTCCGATCCGGAAGTACAGCGTTCCTTCGCCAATATCGGCGTCTTCCTGATCATCAACGTGCCGCTGACGGTGGGTCTGTCCCTGGTCCTGGCCAACGCTTTGAACCGCGTGACACGGCTCAAGACCTTCTTCCGGGTCAGCTACTACGTCCCGTACGTCACGGCGAGCGTCGCCGTCGTCGGGGTCTGGCTGTTCCTGTTCCAGCAGAACGGGCTGGTCAACGCCATTCTGGGGCCGCTGGCCCCGAACCCCTCGTGGTTGACGAACTCCTGGCTGGCAATGCCAACGGTTGCTTTGTACGTGACCTGGAAGCAATTGGGATTCTTCATCCTGCTCTACCTGGCCGCGCTGCAGAACATCCCGGACGAGCTGTACGAGTCTGCCTCGGTGGACGGCGGAAACAAATGGGTCCAGTTCTGGAACATCACCGTTCCGGGAGTGCGCTCGGCCAGCGTGCTGGTGACCTTGCTCGCCACCATCACCGGAGCGAACCTGTTCACCGAGCCCTATCTGCTCACAGGCGGAGGCGGGCCGGACGGCGCCTCGACCTCGCCGGTGTTCCTGATGTACCAGAAGGGAATCCTTCAGGGGAATCCCGATGTGGCAGCAGCGCTGGGTGTGGTGCTGGTGATCGGCGTGTTGCTGATCGCCCTGATCCAGAAACGCCTCGTAGGCGGGAAGGAGGACTGACGTGTCGATTTTCAATAAAGCGCCTCTCAGGAACGACGACGACGACGCCCGCCGGCCACGTGCCGGCGCTTCCGAAGGAAGGGCCTCCGAAGCTGCTTCCAGTGCTGACGCACCGGGATCCGAGGCCTCCCGAAAGGGCAGTTCCGTGGCGAAGCGCAAGAATCTGGGGGTGGGCAGCTTCTTGCTTCTGGCCCTTGGAGCCTTCGTCTTCCTCTTCCCGTTTTACTACATGTTCATCGGCTCGCTGCAGACTTCCCCGGACACTTCGGTGGGCGGAGCGTTCCCTAGCCCGGCAAACATCACCGGCGAGAACTACAGCAACATCAACAACTCGATCGACCTGCTGAAAGGCCTGGTCAACTCGGGTGTTTTCACCGGCGGCGTCATCTTCTTCACAGTGGTGTTCGGGCTCCTGGTGGGCTACGCGCTCGCCCAGATGCAATTCCGCGGTAAAGGGTTTGTCTTCGGGATGATGCTGCTGGTGCAGATGATTCCGTTCCAGCTCCTGCTCATCCCGCTGTACGTCATGATCGTGCGGGACTACGGGCTCGCGGACACGTACCTGGGCATGATCCTGCCGTTCGCGATCAATTCCACCGCAGTGTTCGTCTTCCGTCAGTACTTCATGCAGCTGCCCTCCACCTTGTTCGAGGCCGCCCGCATCGACGGAGCCAGTGAACTGAGGATCCTCTGGCAGATCGCGATCCCCTTGGTCCGGCCTGCCATTGTCACGGCAGTCCTGCTGACTTTCATCGGCCCGTGGAATGAGTTCCTGTGGCCGTTCCTCGTCACCAAGGACCAAGCCATTCAGCCTCTCGCCGTCTCGCTGGCGAACTACATCTCGAACATCGCCGCCACGGCATCCAACCCGTTTGGCGCCATCCTTGCCGGTGCCTGCGTTCTCGCGGCCCCCGCCGTCGCGCTGTTCATCTTCTTCCAGCGCCAATTCATTTCCACCAATATCGGATCAAGCGTAAAGGGCTAAGCTCTATGACTTCCTCAACTTCAGCACTCCCCACCGTCCCGTTCACCCTCACCCGCGCCGGCGTCATCATGACCCCGGAGGACGGGAACGAATTCGAAGCCGAAGGCGTCCTCAACCCGGCCAGCGGCCGCGGACCCGACGGCGAGCTGTACCTCCTGCCGCGCCTCGTGGCCAAGGGCAATGTCTCCCGCGTCGGGCTCGCCAAGGTGATCATCGGCGACGACGGCGTCCCGTCCGGCGTCGAACGCCAGGGCGTTGTCCTGGCACCGGACGAAGGGTGGGAACGGGGCCTCAACAACGCGGGAACGGAAGATCCCCGCGTCACCTGGGTACCGTCCCTCGGCCGCCACCTGATGACCTATGTTGCCTACGGACCGCTGGGTCCCCGCCTGGCCTTCGCCCATTCCGAAGACCTGCGCACCTGGGACCGCCTGGGGCCCTGCCATTTCGAGTACCAGGCGGACTTGTCCATGGACTTGAACTTGTTCGCCAACAAGGACGCTGTGTTCTTCCCGGAACCGGTCAACGATCCCGACGGCGTTCCCTCCTACGCTTTGCTGCACCGCCCCATGTGGGACCTTGGGTGGATCCGCGAGGGCGAAGGCGAGCACCTGCCGGCCGGCCTCGATGACAACCGCCCGGGTATCTGGATTTCCTACGTCGCAGTTGCCGACGTCGAGAAGGACATCCGCAACCTCGTCCACATGCGCAAGCACAAGCTCGTGGCCCTGAGCGAGTTCCCCTTCGAAGAACTCAAGATCGGCGGCGGACCGGCACCGATCCGCGTCGACGAGGGCTGGCTCCTGATCTACCACGGCGTCTCCGGGTCGATGGAAAAGTCCGCCTTCGACCACCAGCAGAACGTCAACTACACAGCCGCTGCGATGATCCTCGACAGTGACGATCCCTCCATCGTGATCGCCCGCAGCGACAAGCCGCTCCTGGCACCGGAAACGGAAGACGAGATCTCAGGCATCGTCCCCAACGTCGTTTTCCCCACGGCAATAGAGAAGATCGGCGAGCAGTTGTTCGTCTTCTATGGCATGGCTGATTCGAAGATCGGCGTGGCACGCCTGGACCGCGCCTAAAAGCGGTACCACGCCAAGGACCGGTCCGCGCCTTAGGCAGCACCCCGGCTTCAGTAGTCCAGCCCTTGTTCTTCCACGCCCCTAGGAGTTCGACATGACACCTCCCCTTGTTTATGCACGACTGAAATCCACCCCGGTCGCAGTTGTTGCAACGCTGTCGATGCTCCTGGCCGGGGCGGGGGTTGCCTCAGCGACGCAGCCGGTTCCGGCTGCTGCGTCGCAGGCGCCGGCCACGGCGTCCCAGGCGCCGCTGACCAATCTGTCCCACCTGAATTTCCTGCTGGACACCGTTCCTCTTCACGCTGTGGATGGCCACACGACGTACCAGATCGGTGAACACCCCGCGGCACAGGCACCGTGGACGTATGCCAACAAGAATGCTGACGGAAGCTATACGCGGGTAGGAGGAGGTTCCAAGGACGCAACCACGGGTTACTGGAGCCAAGGGGCCTTCAACGCGGACGACATCGCCCGCACCGCCGTCGTCTACTTGCGCCACTGGCAGCAGACCGGTGACGCCTCGAGCCGCACCCGTGCCTTCGACATGCTGCGCGAGCTGACGTATTTGCAGACAATCTCCGGCCCCAACGCCGGAAACGTGGTCTTGTGGCAGCAAGCGGATGGCACACTGACGCCGAGTGCCAAGCCGGTAGAGCTTCCTGACCCCAGCGATTCAGCCGAGTCCTACTGGCTTGCCCGGACCGTGTGGGCGCTGGGCGAAGGGTATGCCGCGTTCAAGTCTGCCGATCCCCAGTTCGCCGCGTTCCTGCAGTCCAGGCTGGACCTCGCCGTCGGGTCCCTGAACAAGCAGTCCCTCGCCAAGTACGGGAAGTACGACATTGCCGACGGCGCCAAGGTCCCTGCCTGGCTCATCACCGGAGGGGCGGATGCCTCGGCGGAAGCCGTGCTCGGACTCTCCGCCTACTCGAAGGCAGCGCCCGACGACGGCGCTGCCGCTACCGCGCTGAGCCAGCTCACCGAAGGTGTCGCCGGTATGTCCTCAGGATCGGTTCAGCAGTGGCCCTTCGGCGCGATTCTTCCGTGGAACCAGTCCCGAACCCTGTGGCACGCTTGGGGCGGAATGGCCGCGGCCGCCGTCGCGAATGCGTCCCCGGTACTGCATCGGCCTGATCTGCTGACTGCCGCCGTGAAGGACTCCGCCCAATTCACTCCGCAGCTCCTCGCCGCGGGCGGACCGGACAATGCCTGGAGCCCGACCCCGGGTGAGGCACAGATAGCCTACGGCGTGGACTCACGAGTCGAAGGACTCGTGGCGACCGCCAAGGCTGCGAATGCTCCGGGCCTGCTGGACGTCGCGGCGGTTGCTGCGGGCTGGTACTTCGGTGCGAACCGCAGTGGAAAGCCCGCCTATAACCCGGCAACAGGCACCGCGATCGACGGCATCGAAACCGACGGCCGCGTCAACCCCAACTCCGGGGCGGAATCCACCATTCACACGTTGTTGTCCATGCTCGCTCTGGATGCCAATCCAGAGCTCAAGGCCAAGGCCCTGGGGATCAGCAGCACCGTGGGGACGGACGGACTCAAGGTGGCCGAAGCCGAAACCGGGACCATCACCGGCGGCGCAGTCGTCAAGCCTGCCTCCGCATGGACCGGTGAGGCGAACTGGTCAGGCGGCGCGTACGTTGCCCTCAACGCGGGCGGCACCCTGAAGATCACGGTCCCGGTCTCGGACCAGGGACGGAATGCGTACCCGATCGTGAACCAGCGCCCCGAAGCCGCCGGAACCACGTCGTGGACATCCGGGAGCACTTTCCTCGGCACCACGCCCAACGGTGGCGCCGGCGAGCAAGGTATCACGGCGGCTCCGGGCAAGCTCTTCCCGTTCTCCCTTGACCACGCAATTCCGGCAGGGCAGGACAGCTTGATGGCCAAGGCCGGAAGCGACGTGTCGATCGACGGTGTGCTGCTGCAGCCGCAGATTTCCTCGGTTTCCGTCTCCGGCTCCGGAGGCCAATCGACCCTGTACATCAGCGCGGCGTCGGGAAGCACCGATCGAAAAGTGGACGTGCCCCAAGGGTTCCATTTGAGCCAGCAGGCCTTTGACGCTTCCGGCCAGCCCGTCACACCAGGTCCAGATCAGAACGGCGCAGACCACTCCGGCCGCGTCACTGTAGCCCCGGGTGGGTTCACCTGGGTGACCCTGGTCCGCAACTAGCAGCTATCCCCATAGGAAGAACCATGCAGAAAATCACCAAAGAAGCCCTGCTCCACAGCTACGAGGGAGCACTCACGTTCAGCAATCCGCTGACCGACACCATTTCCACCGACCAGTTTTCCGCCGAGTACCCTGAGCACCCGGAATGGGCAGTGGGCCCGTTCCGCAAGGACGATTCCCTGACGTTCCGGCAAGTCCAGGACTGGGCCGATCCCACCGGCATCGGTTGGACTGCGGATTCAATCTTCAATCCCTCCGTCATGGAGCGCGACGGCAAACTCTACCTTTTCTACCGTGCATCCCCGCGGAAGGAATCGGTCTCGAGCCGTATCGGCGTCGCGGTCTACGATCCGGAAACCGGTTGGCAGGACAGCCCTTCCAATCCCGTGATCTACCCCACCCAGGACAATGAGATCCTTGGCTGCGAAGACCCCAAGGTGTACCAGGCCAATGGCCGCTACTACATGTTCTACAACGGGATCTGGACGATCGACCGCAGCGAAGAGCAGGCCGGCCAGGACCCGGATGTCTATCCCCTTGGCGACGTCGGCTGCGACATCAATGTCGCGGTGTCCGACGACCTGATCCATTGGGAAAAGCTCGGCCTGGCCGTCCCCTACGAGGTTTCGCGGTTCTGGGCCAAGGGGGCCGTCATCCCCCGAAACGCCCAGGGCGACGCCGTCAAGATCGGTGGCCACTACCTGATGTACCTGTCCGAGGGCTGCGGCGGAACCACCCATGTGGGGCGGTCCGCCGACATGGTGAACTGGACGTTTGAACCGCAGGAATACCTGGACCTTGGGCCGCTGGGCGGCTCACTGCACGAAGTGGCCTGCGCCATTGTCGACGACGGCGGCACCGGGGGCGACGGCGGCAAGCTCGTGCTCGACTTCTTCTACGGCGACGCAGACGGCCAATTCTCCGCCGCGCAGGCGCTCTATGACGTGAAGCAGCCGTTCACACAGAAAGCGGTGCACAGGGGTGGATCGCTGGCTTGGGGCGGACTTCTCAAGTTCGGCGGAAGCTGGATGTTCGCCCAAGGCTGGGATGCCCCTTCGGGATCGCGTGAGATGTACTTCTACCGCGCAGACCAGGGCTAAGCAGTGGCACACCCCGGCATGATCGGCGCCGTCGTAGGTCTGGACATCGGAGGTTCGAAGACGCGCGGCATCAAATGGCTGAATGGCACCGCCGTTGCCGATACTTCCGGCGGTAGCGCCAATGTCCAGAACGTGAGCCGCGCCCAAGCCCGCACCAACCTGGAGGGTGTCTTCGCCACCCTCCAGGGCGGGTCCGTTGCGCGGGTGGTGGTTGGTTCCGGAGGGATCGACACCGCCGAAGACGCGAACGCACTGAAGGAACTGATCCAGCCGTTGGCTCCCGACGCCGTCGTCTCCGTTGTCCATGACACGCGCCTTCTGCTGGCTGCCGCAGGATTCAACACAGGAATCGCAGTGATCGCCGGCACCGGATCGGCGGCCTGGGGCACCAATGGCGTGGACCAAGCGCGTGCGGGCGGCTGGGGTTACTTGCTTGGCGATGAAGGCAGCGGTTACTGGTTCGGTCGTGAAGCGGTGAGGTACAGCCTCGAACGCATGAACAACGGGCTACGCCCGGACGAGTTGACGAAAGCTCTTGTGAAATCGTGTGGACTCCTCGGCCCGGAGGGTTTGATTGCCCTCTTCCATGGAGACGCGGGGCGCGAGTTTTGGGCTTCCAAATCTCCGATTGTCTTCGAGTGCGCGGCCTCGGGGCATACCGCCTCCTTGGACATGATCCTCCAGGCAGGCGCCGATCTTGCCTCGTTGGCGGCGAAATGCGCTGGGCAACTGAACATCGAGGGGCCCATTGTCCTCGGTGGAGGCCTCGGGATGAACCAGCCCACCTTGCAGACAGCCATGCGGATAGCCCTTGCCGCTCGGGGCCTTCACACTTTGCAGGTCCTCAATCAGGATCCGGTCTTCGGCGCACTGCAGCTAGCATCCGGCTAGGCGCCGCTGTGATGAGTCTCACTAGCAACAAACGCCGTTCTGGCTTGAGCAGTCCGCGTCTCGCTGTGCACTATGGAAAAGCTGTACGGCGGCTTTCGCACTGGCGCGATAGCCGGATATCCGGATTCATGAATGGAAGCACTGAACAATGACGTTTGAAACTGCCGACTCCGTAACCCTCAAGATTTGGGACCGCTCAACCACCCACCACACGCTGGACGCGCTGGTGCACGACTTCTCGATGCGCCACAACACTTCCAAGGCCGGCATTGCGGTCACCTGCAGCGGGCCCAACACCTTCACTGTCAGCCTGAACGGCAGCGCGGCCAAGGCCACCTCCTTCGACGCGCAGTCCCTGTAAACAGCGGACCTTTCAGGCGCAAAGCGACGACGACGGCGGGAGTCACCTCCCGCCGTCGTTCGCGTCTCCCGCGTTCTCCGTAGGGAGTGGCGGGTCAGGCGCGCGAGTGCTCGGAAAGGAGCGCGTCGATCTGGCCGGCCGCCTCCTTCATTCCCTCTTCCATACCCATGTCGATCATCTTCTTCATCTGCTCTTCTGATTCGAAGATGGAGAGGATCGTCATGCGCGTGCGGTCGCCGATCTCCTCGAGGGTCACGGTCGCGTGGCCGGCACCTATCTCCTCGACGGGTGCGCCATTTTCGTCGGCAAAACCGTCGTCGAACTCCAGCCTGTTCGGAGCCTGGACGGACGTGATCCGCCACCAGCCGCGGGGTTTTTCGCCGTCGGGGCCGGTCATGTAATAGCTGGCCATCCCGCCCGGCTCGAACTCGTACTGCTCGAACGTGGCTGGCCACGTGGGTGGACCCCACCAGCGTTCGAGCTGGCGCGGGTCTTCCCAGATTTGCCAGACCTGTTCGGGGCTGGCATCGAACTCAGCGACGAGGGTCAAGGTCAACGCTTCGGGATTCTTAGTGGAACTGATAACCGTCATTACGGAACCCTTCCTATTTTCCGGCGAGGATGTCTGCGATCCGATCGACGCGCTGCCGCCAGATCGCCTCGTACTCATCGAGCAGCTGGCGGGCTTTCTGCAAGCCATCATGGTTGCCCCGCACGATCTGCTCCCTTCCACGCTTCTCCTTCGTTATGAGGGACGCGCGCTCCAACACCGCCACGTGCTTCTGGACGGCGGCGAAACTCATGGCGTAGAGGGCGGCCAAGCCGGACACTGAGTACTCCCCGATAGTCACCCGCCGGACGATATCCCGGCGCGTGGGGTCGGCAAGAGCCTGGAACAGGCGGTCAAGTTCGGTTTCGCTGAGCTGATCTACAACCATTTGGTTGTAGGATATTCCGATGACTGAGGGGTGTCAACGGGCATGGATACTTCGCACTAGTCGAACTTCAGCGGAGTCCAACCGAACGGAATCGGGCCGCGTACCCGTGCCCGCTCGCGGTCGGATTCGGCGGACCAACCCTGCGCCGAGCTTGCAGCCGGAACACCACAGGCGCCGCGCGCCACCCGGAAACCCACATCTTCCAGGACGGCATCGGGAGCGCTGCCCCGCCGTACCGACGCACGCACATTCCAGGCTTCGTCAGCCCAGCCACCGCCGCGAAATATCCTGTAGTCGCCGTATCTCGCCGGGTCCGCATAGTCCCAGCACCACTCCCAGACATTGCCGAGCATGTCGTAGGCACCGAACTCGTTGGGTTTCTTGAGTCCGGCCTCGACGGCTGCCGCGGCTCCGTCCTTCGCGGTCCATGCAATCTCGTCGAGCGGACCATAGTGCGGACCGCCTGAACCTGCGCGGCAAGCGTATTCCCATTCCGCCTCGGTGGGTAGCCTGTAACCGTTGGCCGCGACGTTCCATTCGACGCTTCGTCCGGTGCGGGCATATGCCGGGCTGAGCCCTTCGGCTCCCGAGGCCGCATTGCACCAATCGATTGCATCAAACCAAGTGACTCCGTGTGCTGGCGCCCGTGGATGGTCCGCCAGCTCACGCCCGGCAATTGCAGCCAACTCTGCCCCCGTTACTGCTGTTCTTCCAATCTCGAAGGCAACAAGGTCCACCAGATCGGTGCGGCCGCTGCGAGCGTCCCGGAGTTGAATCTGCCCACCAGGCAGGCTGAGGAGCTGTGGCGGCTTGATGTCCATGGGATCCAAGCCTAGTCCGCGCCGTCTCCCCGCTCCCTGCGACAGCCGGTGTCACACCAGGCAGTTTTTTGGCTGCTGGCCGCGTCCAAACTCCCGGATTTCCGGTCTTCCCCCTGGCCCAAGGCGCCAAAAAGTGCTCAGCGTGACACGTCACGCCGAGGGAACCACAGGACCTTAGACCTCCGCCACCGGCGCCGCGAACTGGGCTTCGTACAGCCGCGAGTAGGCGCCGCCAGCAGCCAGGAGCTCCGCGTGCGTGCCTTGCTCCACGATCTGCCCGGCTTCCATGACCAGGATGAGGTTGGCGTCGCGGATCGTGGAGAGGCGGTGCGCGATCACAAAGCTCGTCCGGTCAGAACGCAGGGCATTCATGGCCTTCTGCACCAGAACCTCGGTCCGGGTGTCCACGGAGCTCGTGGCCTCGTCCAGAATCAAGACCGACGGACGGGCCAGGAACGCCCGGGCGATGGTAAGCAGCTGCTTCTCACCGGCGGAAACGTTGCTGCCTTCGTCGTCGAGCACGGTGTCGTAGCCCTCCGGCAGGGAGTGCACGAAACGATCCACGTATGTTGCTTGTGCAGCCTCCAGAATCTCGGCTTCGGTGGCATCGGGCCGTCCGTAGGCGACGTTGTCCCGGATGGTGCCGCCGAACAGCCACGTGTCCTGGAGGACCATGCCCATCCGTGAGCGCAGTTCGTAGCGGGACATCGAGGCGACGTCGACGCCGTCGAGCGTTATCCGCCCGGCGTCGAGCTCGTAGAAGCGCATCATCAGGTTCACAAGGGTGGTCTTACCTGCTCCGGTGGGCCCGACGATCGCCACCGACTGGCCGGGCTCGGCCACGAGGCTCAGATTCTGGATCAGCGGCTTGTCTGGCGAGTAGGAGAAGGAAATGTTCTCGAACACCAAGCGCCCGCGCGTCACGTCGGGAACGGCCGAAGGCTCAGGATCGGCGCTCTGCTCCTCGGTGTCGAGCAGCGCGAAGACGCGTTCGGCGGACGCCACTCCGGACTGAAGCAGATTGGCCATCGAACCGAGCTGGGCCAGGGGCTGTGTGAACTGCCGGGAGTACTGGATGAAGGCCTGGACATCGCCCAACTGCATGGCGCCCGAAGCTACTTGAAGGCCACCCACCACCGCGATCCCGACATAGACCAGGTTGCCGATGAATGTCAGTGCCGGCATGATCAAGCCGCTGATGAACTGGGCCCCGAAGCTGGCCGAGAATAGCTCTGCGTTCTTCTCGCGGAACCGCTCCTCCACTTCGCGCTGACGGCCGAACACCTTCACGAGCGCGTGGCCGGTGTAGGTTTCTTCGATCTGCCCGTTCAGCTCGCCGGTGTTCTTCCACTGGGCCACGAACAACTTCTGCGAGCGCTTGGCAATCAGCACGGTGGTCACGAGTGTCAACGGCACCGTGACCAGGGTGATGAACGCCAGAATCGGCGAGAGCAGGAACATCATGAAGATGACGCCGGCCACCGTGAGCAGGGACGTGACCGCTTGGCTGATGGACTGTTGGAGGCTTTGCGAAATGTTGTCGACGTCGTTCGTCACGCGGCTGAGCAGTTCGCCGCGCTGCACGGAGTCGAAGTAGCGCAGTGGAAGCCGGTTGATTTTCGCCTCGATCTGCTCGCGGAGCCGGTACACGGTCCGCTGCACGACGCCGTTGAGCACGTAGGCCTGAATCCAGCCGAACGCCGAGGCCAGGACATACAGGACCAGCACCCACAGCAGGATGGAGGACAACGCCCCGAAGTCGATTCCGACGCCGGGAGTCAGGTCCATGCCCTTCAACATGTCCGCTTTGGAGCCCTGGCCGGAAGCTCGCAGTCCCTCGATGACCTGTTCCTTGCTCACCCCGGCGGGAAGTTGCTTGGACACGACGCCGGCGAAGATCAGGTTGGTGCCCTCACCGAGAAGCCGGGGGCCGATCACGGACAGGGTCACGCTTGCCACCGCGAGGAAGAGAACCAGGGTCAGCCACAAGCGCTCGGGCCGCAGCGTGCCCAGGAGCCGCTTAGCCGAGGGCAGGAAGTTCATGGCCTTTTCGGCGGGGATGCTCATTCCCGCGAAAGGTCCGCCACGGCCTGGTCCCATCGGGGGACGCTGAGGGCGGTTTGCGGTGCTGGGTGCGCTGCTCATGCCGCCTCCTCCGCTGCCAGCTGGGAGGAAACTATCTCCCGGTATGTTTCTGAAGTCTCAAGCAACTCTTCGTGGGTTCCGCGCCCCACCAGCCGCCCGTCGTCGAGCACTAGAATCTGCTCAGCATCCGCGATGCTGGATACCCGCTGCGCAATGATGACCATCGTGGCACCGGAAGTGTGGCGCTTGAGCGCTTGGCGGAGCCTCGCGTCGGTGGCGGTGTCCAGGGAGGAGAAGGAGTCGTCGAAGATGTAGAGCTCGGGCTGCTTCACGAGTGCCCGGGCAATGGCGAGTCGCTGGCGTTGGCCGCCGGAAACGTTGGTGCCGCCTTGGGAGATCGGAGCGTCAAGGCCACCCTCCATCTCTTCGACGAAGTCCTGGGCCTGTGCAATGGAGAGGGCCCGCCAGAGTTCTTCCTCGGTGGCGTCGGGCTTGCCGTAGAGCAGGTTGCTGCGGACCGTGCCGGAGAACAGATAGGGCTTTTGCGGTACCAGTCCGATGTGCCCCCACAAGAGGTCCGGGTGCAGTTCGCGGACGTCGACGTCGTCGATCCGCACCGAGCCGCTGCTCGCGTCGAAGAGCCGTGGCAGCAAGTTCACCAAAGTGGTCTTGCCCGCGCCCGTGCTGCCGATGATCGCCGTCGTCTGGCCTGCGCGTGCCCGGAAGCTGATGCCGCTGAGGACAGGCTGCTCGGCACCGGGGTAGGCGAATCCGACGTCGCGCAATTCCAGCTCGCCGCGGCCAGCCGTCTCCGTGACCGGGTTCTCGGGAGGCCGCACACTCGATTCGGTCTCCAGCACCTGCCCGATGCGGTCCGCTGAAACAGCGGCTCGCGGGATCATGACGGCCATGAACGTCGCCATCATGACGGACATGAGGATCTGCATGAGGTAGCTCAGGAACGCGATCAATGTGCCTACTTGCATGGATCCGTCGTTGATCCTGAACGATCCGAACCAGATCACGGCCACGCTGGAGACGTTGAGCACCAGCATCACCACCGGGAACATGAGTGCCATGAGCCGCCCGGCTCGCAGCGCCATCTCCGTGACGTCCTGGTTGGCCGAGGCGAAGCGTTCCGTCTCCATGTCTTCCCGCACGAACGCGCGCACCACGCGGATGCCGGCCAACTGTTCTCGGAGGACGCGGTTCACGGTGTCGATCCTGACCTGCATCTTGCGGAACAGCGGCACCATCCGGCTAACAATGAGGCCCACCGCAACGAGCAGCACGGGGACGCTCACGGCGATCAGCCAGGACAACTGGGCATCCTGCCGGACGGCCATGATCACCCCGCCGATGCTGAGCATGGGCGCCGCCACCATGAGGGTGCAGGACATCAGGACGAGCTGCTGGACCTGCTGCACGTCGTTGGTTGAACGCGTAATCAGCGAGGGAGCGCCGAAACGGGTGACCTCCTGCTCGGAGAACTCCCCCACCCTGGTAAAAATGGCCCCGCGCAAGTCCCGCCCCAGGCCCATGGCGGCTTTCGCGCCGAAGTACACGGCCGTGATCGAGCACGCGATCTGCAGGAGGGTGATGAGCAACATGAGGCTGCCGGTGCCAAGGATGTACCCGGTATCCCCTTTGGCCACGCCTTCGTCAATGATGTCGGCATTCAGTGTGGGCAGGTACAGCGACGCTATGGACTGCGCCAACTGGAAAACGACGACGGCGATCAGCAGCCGCCGATGTGGCCGCAGGTACTGAACGAGAAGTTTCCAGAGCATCGTTCTCCAACTGACGTAGTGATTCGAAGGCCAGTCTACGACTGGTTGCTGGGGGCAACTAGAGCTTTCCCTCAGGGCGAAGCGTGGCGTGGGATCAGGTGCAACCCTCGCTCAGCTATGGGGCCTCTTTCCCCAACCCTCCCTCATCGTCAAGCTGGTTGTGAGTCATTCATTACCTGTTGATTGAAGGAGCCGGCGATGGCCGTTGATAACAAGGGTTTTACGCGTGAAGAGATCCGTGAGTTCATGCATGAGTACTATTTGCAGCCGCACGGGTCGAGGAAGGAATGGATGGCCTCGACGTCCGTTTCGGAATGGACGTTCCGCCGGTGGCGCAAGATGATGGTCCAGGGCGATATCGACCGTGGCCTGATTCCGCGGGAGCATGGAGGCATGGTCCCGACGAATCGTGAACTCTCCGCGTTCGAAAAAGCACGCGCGAAGGAAATGGCTGCCCACCGTGCCGAAGTCGAAAAACTCCAGAAGCGGGTGCAGGAGCTGGAGGACACGAATTCCGCGCTGGGAAAAGCTATCGGGCTCTTGCACGAGTTGAGCGTGCCAGAGCCCGATACAACCCCGACGAGCGCTCACAACGATTCATAGCGGCCGAGAACACTCTGGTCCTGGAACTGCATGTGATCATCGGCTCCCAGCGGACAGCGCTCAAGCTGGCGGGCCTCTCGCGCGGGACCTGGCATTACCGGTCCAATCCCCGTCCGGCGGTGCAGCACCCGATCCACCAGAGCGACCGGGCCTACGAATCCCGGATCAGCTCCGCGCATCAGGACCGGATCCTGGGGCTCATCCTGGCCAGCTGGGAGAAGGGCAACTCCGTTGACCATGCCTTCGCCACAGCCTGGGACAACGGCGAGCTGCTCGCCTCCAACCGCTCGTGGTGGCGGATCGCGGCAGACTACGAGGACCAGCAGGCCCGCCCAACCATCCCGCGCAAGCGTTGGGGCACGCGTGGTTCCTCTGAAAAGCCGGTGGTCAAGGCCACCGGACCCTGCCAGGTCTGGTCCTGGGACATCACCGACATCTATGCCAAGTGGCAGGGCAAGGTTTTCAAGGTGTACTCCATCATGGACATCTTCTCCCGGGAAATCGTCGGCTGGCGGGTGGAGGAACGCGAGTCCGACCACCTCGCCGCGCAGATGTTCAAGACAGCCATCGCCCGGCACGGCGCCCCGCGCATCGTGCATGCCGATTCAGGCCCGGCCATGAGATCAACCCTGCTCCGTGACACCCTCACCGCCCACGGCGTGGAACTCAGCCATAACCGCCCGTACGTCTCCAACGACAATCCCTTCTCGGAGTCAGGCTTTCGCACGATGAAATACCGGCCCGGCTACCCCCGGATCTTTAACGATCTCGAGGCCGCCAGGGAGTACCTCACCTGCTACGTGCACTGGTACAGCACCGATCACAAACACTCCGGCATCGCACTGTTCTCACCATCACAGGTCCACGACGGGTCGTGGAAAGAACTCTGGACCAAGCGAGACAAAGTCCACCAGGACTACTACGAACGACACCCGGGAAGATTCCGCCGCCGACCCACCACACCGGCCCCCGCCACATACGCCGGGATCAACCTCCCCCAGACCAAAACACCCCAAAAACTAGCCCAGTGACTCCACACAGCTTGACAACTTTCGCCTCGCTCAGCTATGGGGCCTCTTTCCCCAACCCTCGCTCAGCTATGGGGCCTACCGCGCAAGAGCAACGCCGATCTCGCGATTCACTGCAGGGATGATTTCGGTGGCCAGGAGCTCGATGGACCGCGCCGTCTCAGCGAAAGGCAAGCCGCCGAGACCGATCTGAGCCAGATACCGCGTGTTACCGAGGGCGCTATGAATTTCCAGTAGCTTTTCGACGAGCTGTTGGGGGCTTCCCACAAGCAGGCCGCCACCCGGTTCGGTCCACTCATCGAAGGTGTTCCGCGGGAAATGGTCAACTGGCCGGGGCATGTTCTGCTCGAAGTAGGCGCGATAGTAGGGGTAGAAGGTGTCCCGGGCCTGCTGCGACGTCGGCGCCACATAGAAATGGCCACCCGCGCCGACTGGCAGGGCGGCAGCGTCGTGTCCCGCGTTTTCAGCGGTCTCCCGGTACAGTTCCACGAGCCGGCGGAATCGTGCCGGCCCGGACAGCAGAGCGATAAACAACGGCAGGCCCAACCGCCCCGCCCGGACGAAACTCTTCGGAGTACCGCCCACGCCGACCCAGATGGGCAACTTTTCCTGGATCGGACGGGGCGCTATGTCCATCCCGGAGACGGTTTGGGTCAGGCTTCCCTCCCAGCGAAGGTTGTCGTTGTCACGCAGCGCGAGCAACATGTTCAGCTTCTCTTCGAACAGCTCGTCATAGTCCTCCAATCTGTGGCCAAACAAGGAGTACGACTCCACAAAGGCGCCACGGCCGGCAATGATCTCTGCCCGCCCGCCCGAAATTAGATCCAGCGTGGAGAACTGCTCGAAGAGCCGGACAGGGTCCTGAGTGGAGAGAACCGTGACGGCGGTGCCCAGCCGAAGGTTGGTGGTTTCCCGAGCGATGGCCGCGAGCACCATTTCCGGGGCAGAGAGGGCGAAATCGTGCCGATGATGCTCCCCCAGGCCCAGGAACGATAGTCCTGCCTGCTCGGCAAGCTTCGCCAGCTCAATGATGTCCTTGACCCGCTGGTGCGGTGACAGGGAGACTCCGGTCTTGATGTCGCGGGATAGCTCACCGAAAGTGAAGATTCCAAAATCCATAATTAATTGAACATTCAAGTATTTGGATTCATTCCCGAGCCGTTAGTGAGCGAGCGTCCGCCGCAACCCCCACATACGTGAGCGAGCGTCCGCCGCAACCCCCACATACGTGAGCGAGCGTCTTGATGGCGTGGGGCGTGCCGCCGTCGTGCCCGGACAGTAGGCTGGAAACGCTCGGCAAGATCCGCTACGAAAGGACCGTAGTCATGGCTTACATCACCGTCGGAAATGAAAACAGCTCCGAGATCGAGATCTACTACGAGGACCACGGGACCGGCCAGGCAGTGGTCCTTATCCACGGCTATCCCCTGGATGGATCGTCCTGGGAAAAGCAGACCGCCGCACTGCTTAACGCAGGCTACCGCGTTATCACGTACGACCGCCGCGGATTCGGCAAGTCCAGCAAGCCGACTGTCGGCTACGACTACGACACCTTCGCTGCGGACCTGAACACCCTGCTGAACACGATTGATGTCAACGACGCCGTACTGGTGGGCTTCTCGATGGGGACCGGTGAAGTGGCCCGCTACCTTGGCACTTACGGCTCGGCCCGGGTGGCGAAAGCCGTGTTCCTTGCGTCCTTGGAGCCGTTCCTCCTGCAGACCGCGGACAACCCAGGGGGCGTCCCGCAGTCCGTGTTCGACGGACTTTCCGAAGCCGTCATTTCCGATCGCTACGCTTTCTTCACCGAATTCTTCAACAACTTCTACAACGCCCCCACTTTCCTCGGAACGCACCGCCTGAGCCACGAAGCAGTCGCCGCCAGCTGGAACCTGGCAGCCCAGTCAGGCGCCTACGCCTCGGTGGCCGCGCAGCCCACGTGGCTTACCGATTTCAGGGCGGACATCCCCAAGATCGACGTTCCCGCCCTGATCGTGCACGGCACCGCGGACAACATCCTCCCCATCGACGTCACCGGCCGGAGGTTCGCCGAAGCACTCCCCGGCGCCGAATACCTGGAGATCGACGGCGCCCCGCACGGCTTGCTGTGGACGCATGGTGCTGAGGTCAACCAGGCCTTGCTCGGATTCCTCGCGAAGTAGGGATTCCTGACAAAAAATTAGGACGAAACTAACTGAATATCGCGGGAACCTTAACTCCTCTGGTCCAGTCTTAATGCAAGCACAGGCGGAACCCATCCGCCGGCGAAGGCACCAAAGCTGCAAGGGGAGCAGAACCGGCCATGAAGACAACAACAGCCCTGGACGAAGTCACTGCCATCAACGGCGTGATTACCGATCAGCAACCCGTTGACTTCCACTCTTTGGGGCTCGCGGGCTGCATCGACCGCTTGGCCGCTCCGCTCCGCCGCGAAGGGACCGAAATCCACTGGGAGACGCCGCACCATGGCGTCGAAATCTCGTCCGGCTCCGCTTCCTTGCTCTACCACGCGGCCAAGGAAGTCCTCAGCAACGCGTTCAAGTACGCGCACGCCCACGACGTCACCGTCCGGCTCGCCGCCGTCTACCACGGGATCCGCCTGACAGTCACGGACAACGGCGCCGGCTTCGACAACCAGGCCCCCGCGGGTGCACACCACGGATTCGGGCTCCGCCTGATGTCCATCGCTGTCAGCGAAGTGGGCGGCGATGTCTCCATCGTCTCCAGTCCAGGCAACGGAACCTGCGTAACCGTCACCCTGCCACTCGACTGATACGGGTGGGGGCCCGACGACGGCAGGCATCTCCCGTCGTCGGTTTCGGCGCTGCTGGTTCGCTGTTCAAGTGAATCTGGTATGAAAGGCGAATGACCCCGTACAAATCCGAACCGCCCTTGGGCGGTTCCCGCGCGCACATCAAGTCGATTTTCCCCTCGCTGGCCCGCAGCGAACAGCGCGTGGCGCAATTGTGCCTCGATTCCCCCGAAACCGTGGCCAGGATGTCGGTGGCGGATCTGGTCACCCAAACGGGGACGTCCCCGGCGACGATCGTACGGGCATGCAAGAGCATGGGCTTCGACGGGTTCCAGCACTTGCGCCAAGTCCTGCTGCGCGATCTGGGCGCCGCGGCACGGGACAGCATCCAGCAGGAAGAGTCGGGGGCAACCGGCGAACCCGGATCATCGGAACATCTGGTCTCCGGGATCTTTTCCCGGGCATCCCAGGACATCCGCGGAGCTTTAGGGTCTTTGGACTTCGACGCGTTCGACGCCGCGGTGAAGGCGATCCGCGAAGGCGGGCGACTTCTGGTGCTGGCCAATGGAGGGTCCCTCGCTCCCGCCCAATCCCTGGCCCTGCGGTTCCTGGCCGCCGGGGTGCAATGCGAGGCGCCATCCGACATTGTTTCGCAACACATCTCCGCCAAACTCCTCTCCGCCAGGGATGTCTGCATCGCCGTGAGTGACAGCGGAATGAACTCCTTCACGATTGGCTCGGCGCGGATCGCGGCCGACCGTATGGCCACGGTTATCGGGGTGACCAGCTACGCGAAATCCGAGCTCGCCGAGCTCTCGACCCACACGCTGGTGGCCGGGGCGGAATTTCATTCGTGGAACGACCAGCTGCCCATTGGGAATATCGTCCAGATGCTGGTGCTGTCCGCCCTGCATGCCGCAGTGACTGCGGACTCTCCCGATGTTGAACGCGCCCGCTCCGCCGTGTTTGAAGAAGTCCTCCACATGGTGGAAAACCCCGAATAGCTTTTGGCGCGAAACGCGGGCAGTTTCAACTGTTTCCTGTCCGCCCACGGGGAGTTCATCGACTCCGCACCGACTGTTAATAATCGAGCCCCACCCTTCAAGGGTAAGACGTTTCCTAAATAATTCGATTTAGGAAACATCGTTTCCCCGGAGGTGCTCGTGGGCCGACTTGTGCTCAACCAGTTGTCGCGTTCATTCAAGAACGTGTCGGCCGTAAAGAACGTATCGCTCACCGTTGAAGACGGTGACTTCCTGGTCCTGCTCGGCCCCAGCGGCTGCGGCAAGACCACCCTGCTCCGCATGATCGCGGGCCTGTTGGAACCGACGTCGGGCTCGCTCGAGCTGGACGGAACCGACATCACCACCGCCCCGTCCAAGAAGCGCGACTTGGCCATGGTGTTCCAGAGCTACGCCCTGTACCCGCACCTCAGCGTCGCGAAAAATCTTGCCTTCCCGCTCCACGTGCGGCGCACCGACAAGCAGGAAGTCAAGAAGCGCGTGGAGGCCGTGGCCGAAATGGTGGAGATCGGCCACCTCCTGGACCGCAAGCCCAAGGAACTGTCAGGCGGCCAGCGCCAACGCGTCGCCGTGGCACGGGCTTTGGTGCGCGAGCCCAAGGCCTTCCTCATGGACGAGCCCCTGTCCAACCTGGACGCCAAGCTCCGCACCGCAACCCGGCAGGAGCTGGCCGGACTGCACAAGCGCCTCGGTGCCACCTTCATCTACGTCACGCATGACCAGGTGGAAGCCATGACCATGGCAACCAAGATCGCGCTGCTCAACGGAGGTCAGCTCGAGCAACTCGGCACGCCCGAAGAGCTCTACGACAAGCCGGCATCCGTGTTCGCGGCAGGCTTCCTGGGATCCCCGGCCACCAACCTGATCGATGCCGAACTTTCCACCAGCAACGGCTCCATCACCGTCATGGCACCGTCGCTGGAAGCAGTGCTGTGGGATGGGGAAACACCCCAGCGGGACGTGGTGCTGGGCATCCGCCCTGAGCACTTGAGCATCCACGCACCTGGCTCTTCCGCAGCCGCGCCGAGCTCCGGGGCAGCCCTCCGGGGCATCGTTGACCTGAGCGAAAACCTCGGCAGCGAACAGGTCATCTACTGCCGGGTCGGCGAGAACCGCGTGGCCGTCCGCGCCCCGCGGGGCCTGCACTGGGAGCCGGGCAACGCCGTCGTTCTCAGCGCCGATGCCAGGAATCTCCATCTCTTTGACCGGACAAGCGGCCGGCGCCTCGAATGGCAATCAGACGCGAAGCACGCGTCCGCTGCCACCTCGGCGCAGCCTGCGGCCTCGGTCTAATATCCACTCTTCCCCCCATACCCCGGCCCCCAAACCGGAACCCGCAGGACCTACACCCAACCCAGCAATCAAGGAAATATTGTGCGCCCTCTCCGTTCAATTGCACTGACCATCGCCGCTGGCACCGCCGCATTGGCCCTCGCTGGCTGTTCCGGCACCACGCAGGCCAGCACCGTGAGCAACCAGGTCATCCCTGAACTCACGGCAGACCAGCAAATCAACATCACCTTCGAAAGCTACAACCTGGCCCAAGCCGGCGTCTGGACGGATACCGTCAAAGGCCTGGTAGCTGACTTCGAAAAGGCCCACCCTAATATCCACGTCACCGCACAGGCACCGCAGGGCGGCGGCGCTGTCGGATCCAACACGGTCAGCAGCGTCCAGACGCAACTCCTCGCCGGACACGCACCCGACGTCGCGCAGTTGACGTTCGATTCCCTCGACTTCGCCGCCACCCAGCTCGGCGCGCAGCCCATCAGCGACCTGGTCGGCCAGAAAGCCGTCGACGACGCCCTCGGCGGCGCCCACCCGTTCCACCCCAACGCGAAGCACCTCGCCGATTGGAACGGCAAGACCTACGGCATTCCTTACGTCTTCTCCACCCCTGTCCTCTTCTACAACGCCACCAAGCTCGCCGACGCCGGAATCACCAACCCGGACCTCTCCACCTGGGACAAGGTGGAGGCAGCCGCAAAGGCCGTTTCCGCGAAGACCGGAAAGCCATCCCTGGACATTTCGTGCGCAAGCATCGGGGGCAACTGGTGCATGCAGGGCGTCTTCAAGTCGAACGGGGCCCAGATCCTCTCCGATGACCGCAAGACGATCGGATTCGGCTCGGACGCGGCCGTTGACACCGTCACGAAGCTCGCACAGCTGACGAAGGACGGCGTGCTGCGCAACGCAGACAGCAACGCGCAATACGAAGGCCTCCCGAAGGGCGACACCGCTTTCATCCTCACTACTTCAGCACTCCAAGGCTCATTCATGTCGGCAGCCACGAAGGGCGGATGGGAGCTCAAGGCCGCCGGCATGCCCTCCTTCGGCAGCAAGCCTGCCGTGCCCACCAACTCTGGCTCGGCCCTGTTCGTCCTCTCGCAGGATCCCGCGAAGCAGCGCGCCGGATGGGAACTGATCAAGTTCATGACCAGCGACCACGCCTACGAGCAGATCTCCACCAAGATCGGCTACCTGCCCCTGCGCACCTCGCTGACCGCTCCGGGTGGTTCCCTTTACGACTGGGCCCAGAAGAACCCGCTCCTGGCCCCGAACCTCGCCCAGCTTGACCGTCTCCAGCCGTGGGTTTCCTACCCGGGAAACAGCTACGTGCAGATCGACGACATCCTCGGCAAAGCCGTCGAGAACGTCGTCTACTACGGCAAAGACGCAAAAACCACCATGGCCGACGCCCAGAAGCGCGCCCAGGACCTGATCCCCTAACTTCTCTGCCCCATTTTCCCGGACCCATCTTCTCCGGCCCATCCGGAAGGACATCAGCTGTGACAACCACTGCCGAGGACGCAGTCTTCGGAACCCGCAACCGCCCCTACCCCGTGGAGGGCACCTACAATTTCCGGAGCACGGCGGGCTATCCCGCCGCCGATGCTCCCGCTGCCACGCCGGGCGATGCCGCCGTCGTGCGGACCATCCGCCAAGGAAAGCTGTACCGCTCGGACGCATTGCACGGACTGACCGACGCCGGACGCCGGCAATTCTCCGAGCTCGGCATCCGTCTGGTCATCGACCTGCGTGACCGCACCGAGCTGGCCAAGTCACCCAGCAACCTTGAAGGACTCGCGGTCGACACGAGGCACAACCCGATTTTCGAAGAGGGCAACGTCCCCGGTACCGCTGAGATCACCACCCTGGCGCACATCTACCGGCTCATGATCGAGAGCCACGCCCAGCGCCTTGCCGACGCTATTCGCCTCATTGCCGACTCCGGAACAGATCCTGTCCTGGTGCACTGCACCGCGGGCAAGGACCGCACTGGCGTCGTGATTGCCCTCGCCCTCCTGGCCGCGGGGGTGGACCGCGAGCAGGTGATCCTCGACTACACAGCCAGCGAGGAAAACCTGCGCGGTGAATGGAGCGACGCCATGATGGCTGCCGCCTCCAGCCACCCGGGCCTTGCGGGCATCGGCGAGGAACTCCGGGAAATCATCTCCGCGAGCCCCGCCACCGTCTTGGAAACCACGCTGGATCTCGTAGACGAAATGTACGGCGGCGCCACCGGCCTGCTCCAGGCCCACGATTTCGGCGACGTCGACCTCGAACGGCTCAGGGACGTCCTGACCATCAGCTCCACCCGCTAAGAACCACTCACCTACAAGGAGACAAAACCGTGAACACCGAACTCCAGCACCCCGCCCCCGAGCACTTCATCCTGCACATCAGCGACACCCATTTCGTGGCCGACAACGACCTCCTGCACGGCAGCGTGGACAGCGACGAAAACCTCCGCCAGCTGTTCCGCGACTTCGTCAAGGCCCAGGTCAAGCCCGAAGCGCTGGTGTTCACCGGCGACCTCGCCGACACCGGCCGCCCGGACGCCTACGTCCGCCTCCGTAACATCGTGGAGCCCGTGGCCGAGGAGCTCGGCGCCAAGATCATCTGGGTCATGGGCAACCACGACGCGCGCACCGCGTTCCGCTCAGGCCTCCTTGACTCCGACGCCGGCGAGGAACCCGTGGACATGGTCCACGATGTCAACGGCCTGCGCATCATCGCCTTGGACTCGACCGTTCCGGGCAAGCACCACGGGGAAATCTCCGACGAGCAGCTCGCTTGGTTGTCCGATGTCCTGGCCACCCCGGCCCCGCACGGCACCCTCATCGCCCTGCACCACCCCCCGGTTCCCAGCCCACTGGAGATGATGGCCATGTTCGAACTCCGTGAACAGAGCCGCTTCGAGAAGGTCATCGAAGGCACCGACGTCCGCGGCATCCTGGCCGGCCACCTGCACTACTCCACGTTCAGCACTTTCGGCGGCGCTCCCGTGACGGTTGCTTCGGCCACGTGCTACACGCAGGACCTCAACGTCGCGCCGAAGTCCATGCGCGGACAGAACGGCGCGCAGGCGTTCAACCTGATCCACCTTTACAAGGACAAGATGCTCAGCTCCGTTGTGCCGATCGGCGAGTTCTCCACGGTGTACTCCGTCACGGCCGAGCAGATGGCCGCCTTCGAGAGGATGACGCTCGAAGAGGCGACCGCCGCGATGACCGCTCCCGGCGAGGAGTCCGACGTCGAGCCCTCCATCGCTGCCGAAGCGGCCGACGGCGAGCTCGCCGAAAGCGTTCGCTAACCAGCCACAGCACCGGAAGGAAGCCGAACGAATGTTCATCGAGACCGCCGGGCCGGCAACGGGCATTGCCCCTGCCGGCCCGGCGGGGCTCCCGGCCAACCGGCGCCCCAAGCGCCGCGCCCTGAGCCCCTACCTCTACATCCTGCCCGCCGTGGTCCTGCTTCTCGTCTGGACCTACTGGCCTCTGGGACAGACCGTAAACCTGTCCTTCAACGACTGGAACCTGATCCCCACGAAGCCCAAGCAGTACGTGGACGTGCAGAAGTACGCGAAGGTCCTGAGCCTGCCTGAGCTGCACCAAGCCCTGATCAACACGGGCTTGTACATCCTGGCGTTTCTGGGCATTTCCGTTGCGCTGCCGCTCGTGTTCGCGCTGCTTTCGCGCAAGGTCCAGGGCAGGGCCCGCACCGCGTACCAGGCCCTTATCTTCGTGCCGTTCCTCATCACTCCCGTTGCCAGCAGCGCGATCTGGCGGTGGCTGTTCGCGCCTGAAGGCGGAACGATTCCCGCGATCGCCGCCGCCCTGGGCGCGCCGATGGGCAACGTGTTCCGCGATCCCGACAGTTCGATGATCGCGGTGATCGTGATTGTCGGCTGGCAGATGCTCGGCTTCGGCGTGCTGGTGGTTTCGGCCGGACTGGCGGGCATCAGCCCGGATTACGCTGCCGCCGCATCGATCGACGGCGCGAGCGGCAGGCAGATCACGTGGCGGATCATTATCCCGCTGCTTTCGCCAAGCCTGGTGTTCCTCTCGCTCATGACCATCCTGCTGTCCGCGCAGTGGACATATCCCATCATCGATCTTGTGACGCAGGGCGGACCGGGAAATTCGTCCACCAACATCTACTACCTGCTGTACCAGTTCGGCTTCAGGAACTTCGACGCCGGCCTCTCCTCCGCGGCGGGCACGCTCTTCTTCCTCGGATTCGGGCTGATTGCCCTGGTCTTCGTGGAACTCTCGGAGCGACTCAGCTTCTACGACAACTAGAAAGAACCACCATGGCCTTCATCACCATCGCTCCGCCGGCCCAGCCTGGTTCCTTGGATGCTCTGCCTTCGGGGCCGACGAATTCGGGGCCGACGACGGCGCCTGCCGCCGGGCGGTCTGCTTCGTTGCGGCTTGGGTCTTTGCGGTTAGTACCCAGCCACGTTCTCCTGATCGCCTTGGCAATCGTCTCGATCTTCCCCATTTACTGGATGTTCGTCACGGCCTTCCGACCGCCGTCGGACGCCCTGTCCACCGACCCGTTGCCGGGACCGCTGAGCCTGGAGAATTTCCAGTACGTCCTGAAGACCATTCCCATCGCGGGGATGTTGGCGAATACCTTCGGCATGGCACTGACGTTGGCGGTGTCTCAACTGCTCGTGGCCATCCTGGCTTCGTACGGGTTCGCGCGTTGGGATTTTGTCGGAAAGAAAGCCCTGTACCTGTTGTTCGTGGGGTCCTGGCTGGTGCCTTTCCAGGTCACGATGATTCCCAATTACCTGCTGGTTTCGCAGATGGGCCTCCTCAACACCATCACCGGCGTCGTCATCCCGCAACTGTGTTCGGCCTTCGCGGTGATGATGCTGCGCCAGCACCTCGAGGCCTTCCCGAAGGACCTCCTGGATGCGAGCCAGATGGATGGACGGTCGTCATGGAGGACCCTGTGGGAAGTTGTGGTTCCGAACCTGCGGCCAGCGCTGGCGGCCCTTGGGATCATGCTGTTCATCAGCGCCTGGAACGAGTACTTGTGGCCTTCACTGATCATGCAGAAGTCCGATGCCCTCATCCAAGTCGGTATCCGCGGCTTCCTGGGCGCCGAAGGCAACAACTGGGGCGCCATCATGGCAGCGTCCTCGCTCGCATGTCTGCCGATCTTCCTGATCTACATCTTCCTGCAGCGATACGTCGTGGATGCCTTCGTCCGTTCGGGGTTGAAGTAGCCCTCCCCCGACGCCCGCTCACATAAATGGCCGTTCCGGCGGACGCCCGCTCATTTGTGCCGCCGTTTCGGCCGACGCCCGCTCACATATAGGGCCAATTCCCGGATCCCTCGCTCACTAGATGTGAGCGAGGGATCCGGAAAACAACCACATAAGTGAGCGAGCGTCTTGGGTGAGCGAGTTAAACCAAGGAGTCCCGGTTATATCACCCTAGGAAAGCGCCCTAGGAGAATTCCTTCAGCGCTTCGGTGAGCAGCACGCCCGGAGAACCCAGCCGAACATGGACGCCGTTTGAGGCCGCCAGTTCGCCAGCGATCACGACGGCGGTGACGTCGCCCGCCGTCGCGCTGAACGCGAACTGCTGCGGCATGGAACCGGCTGTCCGCACCGAGTCCGGAGCCACGGCCATGAGGTCGCACACCGCACCTACCTCAAGTGCAGACACAATGGGCGTAGCCATGGATGCGGTTGCGCCGATGGTGGCCGCGTGCAGCAGTTCCTGGGGTGAAAACCTGCCCCGTTGGCCGGAGCCGAGGCGTTCTCCGTGTTCCAAGGTGCGCATCTCAACCCAGGGATCGATCACGGCGTGTTGGTCCGTGCCCAGCGCGATGGTCGCCCCGGCGTCGGACAGGGCGCGTGCCGGTCCGATCCCGTCGGCGAGATCGGCCTCAGTACTGGGGCACATCACAACCGTTGCCCCCGCATCCCCGAGGAGCTGGATGTCCTCCAACGTTAGGTGGGTCGCGTGCACGGCGGAAAGCCGCCCGGATAGCAGGCCGTGCCGGGCAAGCAATCCGGCAGGGGTGACGCCATAGGCCTGCAGGCACGCCTCGTTCTCGGCTGGTTGTTCACTGAGGTGGATGTGGAGCGGGATATCGGTGGGCAACCGCCGGGCGACGGTCTTGAGCGCCTCCTCGGGCACTCCGCGGACGGAATGCAGTGCGGCCCCCACGCCGACCATTTCAGGCGGAAAGCTCCGTGCCACCTCGGCCCGCAGTGACGCGAGCCGGTCCAACCAGGCTTGGGCATCGGCGTCGCCAAACCGAGCCTGTTCCGGGCTGAGCGGACTCCCGATCCCTCCCGCGAGGTACAGGGTGTCCAGCAATGTCAGGCGGATCCCAGCCGCCATGGCAGCCCTGGCCACCGCCAGTTCCATCGCATGCGGCTCCGGGTACGGCGTTCCTTCCGGCTGGTGGTGGACGTAGTGGAACTCGGCCACGCTGCTAAAACCCGCGACCACCATTTCTGTGAAGACCGCCGTGGCGAGCTTCTCGTATTTCTCCGGGGTAAGTTCCGCCGCGCTCCGGTACATCTGCTCCCGCCAGACCCAGAAGTCACCGCGCCCGTCATGCGTCCGTCCGCGCAGGATCCGGTGAAAAGCGTGCGAATGGGCGTTGGCCGCCGCGGGGAAGACGACCCCATTCAATATCCGGTCATCCGTTTCGGGCTCGACGCCGGTAGCGATCCGGGAGATGCGCCCCTCGTGCACTTCCAGCCGAACGCCGGTGGCGACAACCGCGCCGCCCGGGACAGAACCGCCGTCGGCGTTTACAAGCGCCGCCTCGCACCAGAGGCCGCTCACAGGAGTCCCTCCAGAACGTCAGCGAGGGCGATCGCGCCGGCTAAGGCATCCTCGTCGGCCACGTACTCTTCCGGGGAATGCGAGATTCCGCTCGGGTTGCGGACAAAAAGCATCGCCGAGGGGACATGTCCAGCCAAGACTCCGGCGTCGTGCCCAGCGCCGGTTGCCAGCACCGGCGCGTCCGGCAGGAGCTCGCCGATGCGTCGGCTCAGCCCGGGATCGAAATGCACGGTGTCGCTGTAGGACTCCTCGGTGAGGGTGACGGTGCATCCCTCGCCCGCCGCGATTTCCTGCGCCGCGCGGTAGATCGATTCGATCAGTTGTGCCGTCACGGCGTCGTCGGGATGCCGGGCGTCGAGCCATAGATCGACGCGGGAGGCAATCACGTTGGTGCCGCCGGGAACCGGGGTCAAGCGCCCCACGGTGGCCCGCGCATCCGGCTGCCTCGCCGCGGTGTCGCGGACGGCAACGACGATCTGCGCCGCCGCGACCATGGGATCGGCACGGTCGGCCATGAGAGTGGTTCCGGCGTGGTTGCCTTGGCCGCTGACGCTCAGCTTCCAGCGGCCGTGGCCCAGGATGGAGCTTCCGACGGCGATGGCCGGCCCGCCCTGGCCCAGCCCCTTTCCCTGTTCCACATGCAGTTCAACGAAGTCGCCAATTCGCGCCATGGCTTCTGGATCGGGACCGACGTGCCGGGGATCAAGACCGTTGCTCCGGGCGACGTCGGCGAAAGTGTTGCCGTCAACGTCGCGCAGGTTCAGCGCCTTGTCGACGTCGATGGCACCCGTCAATAGCCGCGAGCCCAGGCAGGCTACGCCAAAGCGGGATCCTTCTTCTTCCGGGAAGACGGTGATGGCCAGGGAACGCCCCGGCTTGACGCCTCGAGAGGCAAGGACGTCGACGGCGGCGAGTGCGGACGCGACTCCGAGCGGCCCGTCAAAGGCACCCCCGCCCGGGACGGAGTCGAGGTGGCTGCCGGTGACAAGCGCACCGTCCTGGGGCTTTCCCCACCAGGCCCAGATAATGCCGTTGCGGTCGGTCTCGACGCCAAGGCCGCGCTGTTGGGCTTGTTCGATGAACCAGTGCCTGAGGTCGAGCTCGGGCGTCGAGTAGACGGCCCTTGAGTATCCTCCGCGCACCGCATCGCGGCCCACGTCCTTGATCGAGTCAAGGAGCTGATTGACGGTTTCCACGTGTTCCTCCGATTAATGAAGACTGCCACCAAGTCACATGATGTCACTCCGCCATATGGACTGCCGCCCCGGACCGGCGTACCTTAATATCCAAACACCGCACTGGGGAGGTGGAGTGTTTGGCTGGGTATCTGGGGTGCCGTGGCATTTTTTGGGTTCGCCCTGTTCTTCTCGCCGTATTCGGCGCATTGGCGTGGTTGCTGTGGCTGGCCGGTCCTTCGCGGGCCACAGACCTTCTGCCGACGATTCCGGCTGTCCCGTCACCGTCGGTTTCCGTGCCCCCGGTTCCCCTCACCGGTCCCGTTGGATCGCTCGTCGACCACGTAGCGTCCGTGGTTCCAAGCCCGAGCCAGCTGGCCACAGTTCCTGAGACCGTAGTCAACCAGCTAAGGGAGCAGGTGTTGACGCCAGTCGTTGGAGCAGTCGACGCGGTGCCGCCCGCGGTCGAGAACACAATCAAGGAACTCCCGGCCTTGCCCGAGCCGCCTTCCGTGCCGGCATTGCCGCCGGCACCGTCGCCCGGGACACTGCCGCCTCAAGGACCAAGCGTTCCGGCTGTCACCGAGGCCACCACTCTTGTCCGCACCAGCCCTCTCACATCTGCGGTCCAGCCCGGCAAGGGAGCGGCCACAAGCGACCCCGGATTCACAAGGAACACCGCATTCATGCCGGACGGCGCTGTCTTCATGCCCCCCGCAGTGTTCGCGACAACGGATGTGTCCCCGGTCCCCGGCGGGCCGCCGCCTGACACGCCGGTTCCTGCGTCGGTCTCGCCACCTGGGGCAGGATCGACGTCGAGTCCAGAGGGCGGTTCCGCCCTTGGCGCGGCAGATCTGCCGGAACAACGCGCCCTGGCACCGCCACCCCGCCATGGACCCATCCCCGATCGCGGGCAATCCCCCTCAGACGATCCCGCATTCGATCCTGGTTCCTCTCCCGACTGATCAGGCCGCCCCTGCCCATCTGGCAGGCACGACCAACTGCGCCACACCGCGCAGGACACACTTTAGTCAGGAGAAGACCATGCAGGACCAGAACCGATTGATAGGAAATTGGCCCGACCCCATGCAGAAGGGAGGTAAATAGATAGCATCGCGACAGGCGCTCAGCGCCCAAAAGGGAACAAGGACGCCGGCCGCGCAGTCAGTCTGACTGCGCGGCCGGCGTCGTGATGCTCAAGATAGGCCAATGTCCTTTTAGAACAGGCCGTTCGCCACAGCCTGGGTGAGCTGGTGGAAGATGTCGGTGCGGGCGGGGATATCACTCTCGTCCTGACCCTTGGTGTAGACCACGAACGCGTAGGAGTCGGTCCCGTTGGTGAGGATGCTGGCGTCGTGGAGTTCGTCGTCGAGCAGTCCGTACTTGTGGAAAACAGTGATTCCGGCCGGCACTGCGGCGGGGATGAGGGATTCATAGTTGGTGTTCTGCATGTAGGACAACAACTGCGCTGTGTGCTGCTGGTTCAGCAGCTTCCCGCCGTAAAGGCCGGCCATGATGCTGGCCATTTCGCTTGGAGTCAGCGTGTTTTCCATGGGGTCATAGCTGACGCCGATTGACCCGGCATAGGCCTGCAGTTCCGAATAGCCGACAGCGTCCATGATCAAGGACCAGGATTCGTTGTCGCTGTCCTGGATCATCTCCTTGATCTGGAATCCGGCCGTGTAGTCGCCCAAGGGGTCGTCAAGGGACACGGCGCCCGTTTCGACGAGGTGATAGTACGCGGCGGCAGCCAGGACCTTGGCGGTGCTTGCTGCCTCGAATGGCGCCTGGACCCCGTACTGATGGCTTGAGCCATTGGACAAGTCGATCAGGGTGACGCCGACCTGGTACTGGCTGTTCGCGTCGATGATGCCGTTGATCTCGGCGTCCAAGGCGGGGGTCACGCCGGTAGCCGGCGCAGCGGCTGCGGGAGCTTCGACTGCGGGCGCAGCGGCTGCGGGAGCTGCGACTGCGGGAGCTGCGACTGCTGGAGCGGCAGTCGGCGCCTCGGCCGTCGTCGACGACGGTGCGGCAGTCGACGTCGTCGTGGCCGCCGTCGACGGGGTTGCGGCTGGAACAGCTGCCGACGGCGTGGCCCTCGCCATCGCCGATACCTTATGTGAGACAGATGAGCGGGCGTGCGCGGCAGAGTAGACCGTGGCGGTCAGGGTCAGGGCAAGAATGGCCGCAAATGCTGTGAGCAAGGCCGATCGACGTCGGCGGGGACTCCAGCTGTTCCACCGACTTCTCTTTCGTCTGGACCCTTGGCCGGGACGACGGGGCTCTCGCTCTTCCATAATGAACCAACCGTAGCTACTGCAGCTATGTATGAGCTATGAAAATACTGTCCATCAGCCACGTGTCGCCTGAGTGAATATCAGGCGTCGCGGATCGGTGAGCCCAATACTGTGAACCGGGTCCCGCCCAACTCTCCGGACAGCATTGGCATTGCCTCGGCGATGGCGGCCCGGACGCTGTCCAGCTGCAGCGATCCTTGGTGCGCTTCCGCCGATTCCCATAGTTCGCAGACAAAGACCGTGTCCGGCGATTCTTCGTTGACGCCCACCTCGTAGAGCAGGCAGCCCGCGCCCCGGAGCTCCGGTTTCGGTCTGAGCAGGATAGAGACGACAGCGTCGCGCTGGCCGGGTTTCGTGCCGAGGCTTCCCACATTTGCAAAAGTCATGGGCCCATTGTGCTTCATTCCTCCGACGTTATTGAGGAATCGCGTATCGGCGGACAAAGTTGCCGAGGATCTTCATGGGTTCGGTCGCCGTGATCTTCCGGGCGTCTGCCATCAGCTGTTCAGCAGCCTCGGGCGGGAAGTATCCGGCGTGGCGATAGGTGTCGATCCGCGTGACGAGCCCCTCGGAGTCGAGCTCCGGATGGAATTGGGTGGCGTAAAGGTTCGTTTTGATGCGGAACATCTGTACCGGGCAGGCTGCCGAGCTGGCAAGCAGCACCGCGTGTCCTGGCAGTACCGTGCAGGCTTCCTTATGGCCGGTAAAGGCGACAAAGCGCTCGGACATGCCTTCGAGGAGCGGGTCTTGGAGGCCCTCCGCTGTGAGTTTGATGGTTACCCCGCCGAGTCCTTCGCCGTAGGTACGGTCGATCACAGCCCCTTGGTGAAGCCCGAGGGTTCCGACCCCATAGCAGGCCCCCAGAAAGGGAAAGTCGGTTGCAACAATCGTGTCCAGCAGTTGCGCGAGTTCCTTCTCGACCCGTTTCTGGACCGGGCTCTTGTGTTCCGGCGGGTCGCTCGAAGTGAAGGGGCTGCCACCCACAATCACGCCGGAATAGTCGGAGAGCTCAAGCGGTGGCAGGGGCGCCGCCTCCATTCGGATGCGTTGTAGCTCCTCGGGAACGAGCCCTCCAAAACGAAGATACGCCTGGTACTCTTCCTCGGCGGCGGCGTCTTCGGCGCGAGATGCGAGCAGGAGAAACGGCTTCACAGGCTAAGTGTGCGCCCGGCGCCCGTGACGCGCCAGCATTCGGCTGAAACATGGCATCCAGGGGAGGTGAGCCGCCGTTCACGTGGAAGAAATGTCCGGATTTCGGGCGGAATGGAAGAATTTCACCTCGATTGGCCCAGGAATCCGCGGAATCACTGGGATATTTGGCGCCTGTCCCGGGCGGCCACTCGTCTGCGCCGGGGTGGCGTTAACATTCCCGAAACACGCCCGTCATGCGTTCTTCACGTCAAGCCCGGTTATGTAACGTCCCCGCAATTTTTCCTCGCACTGCCTGAAACACGGAACCGGAAACATTGGGCAGGGGAAGAACGGGACCAAGCTGCGGCGGTCCTCCTACGGCATTCCGATTAGAAGGGAAACGCACGTGAATATCACTGCGGAAAACGTTTGGGTCATGGTGTCGGCGGCACTTGCACTGCTCATGACTCCGGCACTCGGCCTCTTCTACGGTGGCATGACGCGGGCCAAGGCCTCCCTCAACATGATCATGATGAGCTTCATCTCCGCGGGCATCGTAGGCGCCGTGTGGATCCTGTGGGGCTACTCGATGATCAGCGGCAAGAGTGTCCTGGGGATTTTCGGCAATCCGTTCACCAGCTTCGGCTCGACGGACCTGGTCGGTTCCACCGATCTCATCAAGCTCGGCTTCAGCGCCACCTTCGCCATCGTCACCGTGGCCCTGATCAGCGGCGCCATCGCCGATCGCGCCAAATTCTCATCCTGGGTCATCTTCGTCCCCATCTGGATCACCCTGGTGTACTGCCCCTTGGCTTTCATGGTCTGGGGCGGCGGCCTCCTAAGCCCCGGTGGGGCCATCAGTTCGGTCTTCGGTCAGGTGATTGATTTCGCCGGCGGCACAGTGGTGGAAATCAGCTCCGGCGCTGCCGCGTTTGTCCTGGCATTGATCCTTGGCAAGCGCCACGGCTTTGGAAAAGACCCGAACCACCGCCCGCACAACCTCCCTTTCATCATGCTTGGCGCCGGCCTCCTGTGGTTCGGTTGGTTCGGTTTCAATGCCGGCGCGGCCACGACGTCGGCGCAAGCCGGCTTGATCTGGGTCAATACCCTCGTAGCCCCGGCCGGGGCAATGCTCAGCTGGTTGGTCACCGAAAAGATCCGGCACGGCCACCCCACGTCCCTGGGCGCCGCATCCGGCGTCGTCGCCGGCCTCGTCGCTATTACCCCCGCCTGTGCCAACGTGGCTCCCGCCGCCGCCCTCGGCCTGGGGCTGGTGGCCGGCGCCGCCTGCGCCGTGTTTGTCGACCTGAAACACAAGTTCGGCTTCGATGACTCCCTCGACGTCGTGGGTGTCCACCTTGGTGGCGGGCTTGTCGGCACGCTCGCACTCGGATTCATCGCGCTGCCCGTCAACGGCAAGGGTGGGGGATTGTTCTACGGCGGCGGGCTCCAGCAGCTCGTGGCGCAGATCGTCGCCATTCTTGTCACCCTTGCAGTGTCTGGAATCATGACAGCAATCATTGCCCTTGTGATCCACAAGACCGTCGGATTCCGGGTCAGCCACGAGGCGGAGCTCGCCGGAGTGGACTTGTCCGAGCATGCCGAGACCGCGTACGAGTTCGGCAGCATGTCCCGGAGCCACTTCAACGCCCTCCCGCACATTGCCGCGATTCCCCACGTCAACATCCCTGTTGCCGCCCGAGCCGCCGCTGCCGTCCCGGTTTCAGCCCGGGCCGCTGCCGTCGCGTCGTCCCCCGCTGCCGCTCGCGCCGTCGAGCTCCAACGCGAAAAGCAAGCAGACCCCGCCTAGCGAATGCAGGCATTTCCGCGGCCGCAAGGGACGCGTACGCTCAATTTGTGGATATCGTCGATTTCCTCTCGGACCGCCTGGACGAGGACGAGGCTGCGGCGCGGAGACTCCTCGGCGATCGCTCCGTCTCCGAGGCGGGCAAATGGTACGAGCGGCGCCTCCTCCTGGAATGCGAATCAAAGAGAAGGCTGCTCAGGATCGTAGAATCCGCACGGCAGACGGCCTTGGCCACGATGGTTCGCGGCACGCTTGGGGATACCCCGCAGTGGATCCCGGAATCGATCGAATGGACCACGAAATCTTTGAATGCCCTCGCGCTGCCCTACTCTGACCATCCGGACTTCGAGCCGGAATGGCTGGCGGGGACGTAGCTGGCACGCTCGAGCCGCGAGAGTTGGAATCGGCAGGATCTTGCCGAAATGATGTTTTTGCGGCCTCATAGCAACCAAAATCAACACTTTCGGCAGCATCTTGCCGATTTTGGAAAAATGGTTCAGAATGGATCTAGAAAACCGCCAAATCGGCAACATCATGCCGGATCATCGGAGACTTGTGGAAGACCTAGCGGCGATCGCGGCCACCATACGGAAGGCACGCAAAGAGGCCGGAATCACGCAGGCGGACCTTGCCGACCTTGCCGGGACTTCCGAAAGGACCGTGCGCGCGATTGAGACGGCCACCGGAAATCCTTCACTGGGCGCCGTCGTGGCTGTAGCCAACGCCGTCGGCCTGCACATGGCAGCGGCCTGATGGTCGACGATTTCGGGGAGTTGAAGTTCGTTCGTGCAGCGGACGTTCACAAAGGCGGCGTCTTGGCGGGCCACCTCGCCCGCACTGGTCACGGCGTGGTCAGTTTTTCCTACGTGGCGGAGTACCTGACCTCCGGTCTGCCCGCGGTTGCCAGTTCATTGCCCCTGACAGACCTTCCCGTCGAGACTCCTGCTGGCGCTCTTCCGCCGTTCTTCGCGGGCCTGCTGCCGGAGGGGCACCGGCTGAGCGTGCTCAGGGACGCCACCAAAACCAGCCTCGACGACGAACTCACACTCCTGCTCGCAGTCGGAGCCGATGCCCCGGGAGACGTTCAAGTGGTCCCTACCGGGGATATTCCCGTCGAACCCGCACCCCTTGCCGACACATCCAGGCCCGAGGAACTGGACTTTGCCGCCCTCGCCAACGCAGTGGACCGCCATGCCATCCCCGGCGTACAGGACAAGGCAAGTGCCTCTATGCTCACCACACCGCTGTCTCTCAGGGGGCAACGATATCTACTCAAACTCGACCCGCCCAACCACGCACACTTGCTGGCCAACGAAGCGGTGCACCTCTCCGCCGCCAAAGGCCTCAAGATCCCTGTAGCCAAGAGCCATATCATCACGGACATGCACGGGTTGCCTGGGTTGCTGGTGGAACGCTTCGACCGCGTCCAGGACAAGGACCACCGCTCCTGGGTGCGCCTGCCCATGGAAGACGGAGCGCAGGTCATGCGTCTGCCACCGGCTTCCAAGTATTCCGTCACGTCCGAGGACGTCGCTGCTGCGCTTGCCGGGCGGTGCAAAGCCCCACTCGTGGCAAGCCGCAATCTATACCTGCAGTTCGTCTTTGCCTGGCTGACCGGGAACGGTGACCTCCATGCCAAGAATCTCTCGATCCTTGGGGGGCGGCACGGAGGATTCGCCATGGCCCCGATCTACGACATTCCGTGCACCTTGCTGTACGGAGACGACTCGCTCGCGCTGCCGGTGTCCGGGAAAACCAAAAACCTCAAGGCGAAGCACTGGGCCGATTTCGCGTCGAACCTCGGCTTGCCACAACGCGCTGCCGCCGCCGCCAATGCATTGGCCCTGTCAGCTTCTGGAAAGATCAAGCTGGAGGACCTACCGTTCACCGGGTCACCGCTCGGAGGTGCCCTGCGGGAGTTGCGATTCCGGCGCAGAGAGCTGGCGGGCTGATTGCCGCGCCCACCCTCACAGGCCTTCTAGATCGACTGCCGGTATCCGAAGAACTCATGGTCTTCGTTGTAGCCGCCGAAGCCGCCGCCCACGTCGGAAAAGTTCTCGACGAATTCGATGCCCTTGATCCATTTGACCATCTTGAAGCCGAGCTGCACCTCGTTGCGCAGCCGAAGTGGCGCCCCGTGTCCGTACGAAAGCGGCGCACCGTTCATGTCGTAGGCGAGCATGGTGAGCTGATAGCCCATCTGCTCGATCGGATGCGCATCGTAGTAGTCGCCCTCATCCGGTCCCTCACCCAAGGAATAGAACACCACCCACTTTGCTTCGGGTGCCGGCTTGACCAAATCGAGGATGGCCTGCATCGACACCCCTCCCCATTTGGCTACTCCCGACCAGCCCTGGATGCAGAAGTGTTGCGTAATCTGCTCGTGGTAATCCATTGCTCGCAGCTCGGCGAGGCTCAACTCGACCGGATTGCCCACGAGCCCGTTGATGCGCAAGCGGTAATCCCGGAAATCGTTGTCAAAGAGATTCTTGTACTCGTCGGATTCGGGATACTGGCCGTTCAGCCAGAGGCGCGGCGAGATGTCCTTCTCCGTGTACTGCCCCGGGCGTGAGTCGATGTGCTCGAACAGCCGTTGTGCCGGGCCAATCAGGGCGTAACCGGCCCTCTGGATGAGCCGCGGATGCCGAATTGTGAGCGGAGTAGCAGCGACCCAACCGACGATGATGACCACCATCGAAGCAGCGAAAATCCAGAACCCGGTCCAGGACTGGTCGTTGCGCCCCGCATACATGTGGTTGAGGTTTTCCAGCGCCCCGGTAGTGAGAACCAGGGCCACGTGAAGGACGATGAACAACAGGAACCAGCACAGCACCAGGAAGTGCAAGGAACGTGCCATCTGGATGTTGAAGACCGAGCTGATGCGCCGAAAACGCGTGGAGAGTGCCGGGGACATGCCTAGCCCGGTGATGAGGGCCAGGGGTGCGGCGATGAAGATCGTGATGAAGTAGGCGATCAGTTGCAGGCTGTTGTAGTTGGTCCATCCGCTCTCGGTGGGCCATTCCAAGGAGAGGTATTGGATGACAACCGAGATCGAGTTGGGGATGACGTCCCAGCTCAGCGGGACCACGCGCATCCACTGGCCTGTCGCGAACAACAGCACGAAGAAGACGACTCCGTTGACCAGCCATAGCGTGTCTATCCCAAGGTGCCACCAGCGCGCAAGCCCGATCGAGTGCCGAAGCCCCGGCAGGCCGACCTGCTGAGGGAGGCTGATCGAATCCTTCTTAGCCGTCCACAAAGGATCTTCGGGTACTGGCTTCTGTACCCGGAACCAATCCCGTCCCGGCGTCGAATGCCGCGTCCAATACAGTCGCGGGTGATCCGTAAGTATCTGTGCACCCGAACGGATGATGAAGATCATGAAGAACATGTTGAGGAAGTGTTGCCACCCCAGCCAGGCGGGAAACCCCGCAGGGGCGTCGTACGGCAGCTTTGAGGCTCCCGGATAGGTCTTCAGGAACGACTCGACGGGGGGCAACCCCCGGATCCCTTTCGCGACGGCCACCGCGACGATGAGCAGCACGAAGCCGATCGGGATCAACCAGAGCAGATTGAACCACTTGCTGGGGCTGATCCGAATACGCGGGGCGATGCCGCGATCCTGGGGCAGCGAACCGGCGAAAGTCATCGGGTCGATGACGTCCTCCCCGCGCTTCAACTCACTCCGGAAGCTGCCCTCGGCACCGGACCCGGAGTGCGACGTCGGACCCCTCCGCTGCGGGTCCTGCATCGGATCCGGCGGCATCGATTTGTCAGCTGTCATGAGGCCGAGCCTAGACCCCGGCGGGGTTGGACGATGAAACTGGATCGTCCCCCCTGGCGAAGCGACACTGTCCGGCCCCCGCTTCATCAGTTCACTGACGATTTAGCTGATGGTTCCCTGTGAGTCGGGCCAACGTGTTTCACGGCTCCTAGCTTTGGACCATGAAATTCAAAACAATCCCGGTCATCATCGGAACATTGTCTTGTGTGCTCGTCGGCGGCGCCGCGTTCGCGGCGGTTTCCACGTTCGCCGGCCCCCACGAGGACGGAACGGCAGTCACGTCAATCGGCATGCGCGTCACGCCAACCGGACAGCAGACCTCACTCGGAGACCTCCCGCTCAACTCAGCCATTTCTCCCGACGGCAAGAGGCTCGCGGTCACCAACAACGGTCAAGGTACGCAGTCACTGCAACTCGTCGATCTCGCAGACCACGAGGTAGACCAGACCATCTCTTACAAGTCCCCGGAATCCCTCTACATGGGTTTGGCGTGGAGCCCTGACGGCACCAAGCTCTACGCCAGCGCAGCAGCAAACTCCAAGATCCGCACCTACAGCTACTCCGGCGGCAAACTGGCAGAAGGTGCGCCCATCCAGCTTCCCACCACGACGCCCGCGGGCAAGGCACTCAACCTCTTCCCGGCCGGATTGGCGATCACGCCCGACGGCAAGCGGCTGGTTGTTGCAGATCAGCTCGCTGACGCCGTGTCCGTCGTCGAGCTCTCCACTGGCAATGTCTCGACGACGCCGGCCGGTCACCGACCGCTTTCGGTCACGGTTTCCCCGGATGGCACGACGGCGTTCGTCACCAACCAGGGCGCCTCGGACCTCTCCGCGGTGGACATCACAGGGGCCGAGCCGAAGGTTTCCCGCACCGTCACGGTGGGTCTCCACCCCAACAAGTCCGTCCTGTCGAAGGACGGCCGTACGCTTTACGTCGCCAACGGCGACGACGACACCGTCTCGGTTGTCGATACGGCCGCCGGCACAAGCTCGAGTGTCAGCGTCGCACCTGAAAAGGGCGCACCGGTAGGAACCAATCCCACCGGACTGGCCCTGGACGAAGCCGGGCACCGCCTCTTCGTGAGCAACTCCGGGAACAACGACGTCGCCGTCGTCGACCTTGCCCAGAACGCAGTGGCCGGTGTAGTGCCTGTCGGCTGGTACCCGAGTTCGCTCGCCTTCATCGGCGGGACATTGCATGTCACCAACGCGAAGGGGCTGGGCGCCGGACCTAACAACGGACCTGGGCACCCGAACCCGGAGTCAACCGCACCGGCCGCCGAAAACCAGTACAGCGGATCGATGATCGCTGGCACGCTGAGCAGTTTCAGCGTGCCTGAGGGCGGCCAGTTGCAGAAGGCCAGCGAGCAGGTCAAAAACAACAACCGCCCGGACACCGCCGGTGGCAACATCATCCCGCGCCAACCAGGTCAAGAGAGTCCCATCAAACACGTGATCTACGTGGTCAAGGAAAACCGCACTTACGACCAGGTGCTTGGAAGCCTCGGCAAGGGCAATGGAGATCCTTCGCTGAATCTCTTCGGCGACGAGTCTGCGCCGAATATGCGGGCCCTCTCCAAGAAGTTCACCACCATTGACAACTTCTACGCCGATGCTGAAGTCAGCGCCAACGGTTGGAACTGGGTGGCCTCTGCCAACTCGAACCCGTACGCAGAGCAGATGTGGCCTGCCAACTACTCGGGCCGCAAGGCACCGTATCCCAGCGAAGGAAATGCCCCTGAAATCGCGGCCCAACAGCCTGACAACACGTACGTCTGGCAGCGGCTCGCCAAGGCAGGGGTCAGTTTCCGCAACTACGGCTTCTACGTTTCCAACAACGCCGGCACGTTCAACGCCGCGGACCCAGTCCTGGATGCGCAGACCGACCACAACTACCACGGTTACGACCTGAGCTGCCCTGATTCAGCCGGTTCGTTCGCACCGCTGAAGCCTGGCTGCGGTACCCCACGTATTGAAGAATGGGCCAAGGACTTCCAGTCCCAAGTGACATCCGGAACCGTTCCCACGGTCCAGTTCGTCCGCCTGCCGAATGACCACACGCAAGCCACCCGCGTGGGCGCCCCCACGCCGAAGGCCTACGTCGCGGATAACGACTACGCGCTCGGCAAGCTGGTGGACACTGTGTCCCACTCTTCCGCTTGGAAGGACACCGCCATCTTCGTCACGGAGGATGACGCTCAGAACGGCCCGGACCACGTGGATGCGCACCGCACCTTGGCACTGGCCATCAGCCCCTATACCCAGACCGGGAAAGTCGATTCAACCTTCTACAGCACGGCTTCGATGGTCCGCACCATCGGCCTCATCGCCGGCATCGGTCCGCTGACCCAGTTCGACGCCTTCGCCACTCCCATGAACGCGTCGTTCATGGCCAAGCCGGACAACACGCCGTACACCGCCCTCAAGCCCAGCTACGACATGACCACCGTCAACGGGGCAAACGCTCCGATGGCCCCCCAGATAGCCACCCAGGACACTGCCACCGAAGACAAGATTGATGAGCAGCTGTTCAACAAGTCCATCTGGCAGTCAGTGAACGGTGCTGACTCGAAGATGCCCGAACCCCAGCACAGCGTGATCGGTTCCGGCTCAGGTTCCAGCAGCCAACCGGCCGCGAAGGATCCTGACGGCTAGCCAGATCCCATTTGGCAGGGCGGTCACCGGCATCGGTGGCCGCCCTCCGCTGTTCCAGTGCTGAGCGCGCGTCAAAAAACGGGACCACTTCCCCTGTCAAAGAATTAATCCAGACTCTATTCTGTTGGTGGACCGGTGCATGTATGGTCCGTCAGGCCACCGGCACGTCCCGGGAAGCCCATCCCGCTCCGGGGGCCGTCTCTATGAGGAGGCGTCCATGTCATCTCCCGATGTGCCGACCCGGGGGCCAGCACGGCCCGGTCCGTATATTGTGGCCGGAATCCTGCTGGCCATCGCCATTCTGGTTCCGCTGCTAGTCCCGGTGTATTCGATTGATCAGCCGCGGCTCGCTGGCATGCCGTTCTTCTACTGGTACCAAATGCTGTGGGTCCCGATCACGGCGGGAATGGTCGGCGTCGCCTACTGGCTGGTTAGCAAGGAGGACCGTCGCCGCCGCGAGGCCGCGCGCGGCGCACGCACCGAGGAGCGGGAACAATGAGAGGGCTCACCCTCCCGCTGGCGACCACAGCGGACCGGCCCGTCAACGGCGTCGCGCTCACGGTCGTCGTCGTCCTCTTTATCCTGGTGGCTGTCCTGGGCTTCTTCGCCGCACGCTGGCGCGCGGGCAAGGAAACCGGCCTGCATAGTCTCGATGAGTGGGGACTCGGCGGACGCGGTTTCGGTACCTGGGTGACGTGGTTCCTGCTCGGCGGGGACCTCTATACGGCCTACACGTTCGTGGCGGTGCCGGCGGCGATGTGGGCCACTGGTGCCGTGAGCGGTTTCTTCGCGGTGCCGTACACGATCGTGCTCTACCCGATCGTGTTCCTGTTGATGAGCCGTTTGTGGTCGGTCTCGCACCGGCATGGGTTCGTCACACCGGCTGACTTCGTTGGCGGGCGCTATGGCAGCAGGGCACTGACGGTTGCGGTGGCCCTCACTGGCATTGTCGCCACCATGCCCTACATCGCGCTGCAACTGGTTGGCATCAAAGCCGTTCTCACGGTGTTGGGCCTCGGCAGCGCGCAGAATGTGCTGCTGACTGACCTTCCGCTGATCATCGCCTTCGTGGTCCTGGCCGCCTACACCTATACCTCGGGCCTTCGGGCGCCGGCGCTCATCGCCGTCGTGAAAGATCTCCTGATCTACCTCGCGGTCATCGTCGCTGTGATCTACTTGCCGATCAAGTTCGGGGGCTGGGACAACATCTTCGGTGCGGCCCAGACGAAACTCGACGCCATCAGCCCGGCGACAGGTAAGCCGGCCGGCGTCTTCATCCCGGGTGCCGCGAGCTATTCGGCGTACTGGACGCTGGCCCTTGGCTCGGCCATGGCGTTGTTCATGTACCCGCACTCGGTCACCGGGGTCCTGGCGACGAAGAGCAGGAACACCATCCGCAAGAACGCCGCGGTGCTTCCGCTGTACTCATTGATGCTGGGATTCCTTGCCCTTCTTGGCTACGCGGCCATCTCTGCGGGCACCAAGCCCATTGACCTGAACGGTGCCGTCAATCCGCAACTGGTGGTTCCGCAGTTGTTCCTGGACAACTTCCCCGCATGGTTTGCCGGGATCGCCTTGGCGGCTATCGCCATCGGCGCGTTGGTCCCCGCCGCCATCATGTCGATCGCTGCCGCCAACCTGTTCACCCGCAATATCTACCGCGACCTGATCCGGCCCGACGCCGACCCGCGGCAGGAAGCGAAGGTCTCTAAGATCGCCTCCCTTGTGGTGAAGTTCGGGGCGCTGATCTTCGTGATCGCGATGGACCAGTCGGCCGCCATCAATATGCAGCTCCTCGGCGGCATCTGGATCCTGCAGACCTTCCCCGCGATCGTGGCAGGACTGTACACCCGTTGGTTCCACCGCTGGGCGCTCTTCGCAGGCTGGGCGGCCGGGATCATCTACGGCACCGTCGCGGCGTACAACGTGGTCAACCCCGTGACGAAGGCCAACTTCGGCGGCTCCATCGCCGCCATCCCGGGCACCAACGTACAGGTCTACATCGCCGTCGTGGCGTTCGCGATCAACCTCATCGTTGCTGCCGTACTCTCCTTGGTCTTCCGCGCAATGAAGCTCCCCGACGGAAAGGACATCACGCGGAACTCGGACTACGGGGCGGACGAGGACGACCCGAAAGTTGCACAGCTCCAGCGCGAGTACCCGCTGGGCGAGACGGGAGGTCCCGTGTTCTGATCGCACGCACTACCAGTACACGGCTGGTCTGGTACTGGCAGTGCCTAGGCTGGTTGGCGTAGTTCGCGTCTGTGGCGCCGACGAAACAGGGTCCCGAAATAGTGTGCCGCCATGATGGGCGGGTCTCCGTTCAGGTGAGTGCCTGGCGGGGGTGGGGCTGTGGACCGGTAGGTGTGTCCGGTGGGGGTGCGGATGTCGAGGACATGCCGTGTCCCGGTACCTGGTTTTGCGGTTCCGGTTTGTGCGGTCCAGCCGGGGAGTTCTTTGGTGTGGTTGCACGCTTCGCACAGGCCCGCACCGTTGGCCAGGCTGGTGGGTCCGTCGTCGTGCCAGGGGATGATGTGGTCGATGTGCCTGATCGGTGCGTCGCAGTACGGGGTGCGGCAGGTGTCGTCGCGGGCCTGGATGAAGCGCCGCATGCCTGCCGGGAACAGCCGGGCCCTCGAATCGGCGGCGACCAGCTCCCCGGTCCCGGGGGCGGTGAAGAGACGCCGGAGCCAGACGTTGAGATCCTGGTCCTGCCCGGACTGGACCCGTGCAGCTTGGCCGGGTTCCTTGTGGCTGCCGGTTCCCTCGGCGGCGAGCAGCGTCCTTGCCCAGCCGGCGGGGACGATGCCGTAGCCGGGCAGGCGTGCGGGGTCGGCATCGCCTTGGAACAGGGTGCGGTCGGTCATGACGAGCTGGACTTCCACCCCGGAAATCCCTGCGGGGGTGCCGGTGGTGCGTTCGACGAGGGTGTCGGCCATGAGCTGCCCCCTGCTGCGGGTGTCCCCGGCGTTGCGGAGGGTGTCGGCGTGCCGGGTCAGGGCCGCGTTCACGGCCACGCCCTGGGCAACGGGAAGCAGGGCGGTCAGGTAGGTCATGGTGTCCGGTGCCGGGCGCAGACTCACATGACGTTCCCCGGCGGCCCGTGCCGCACGCTGCGTGACGGAGCGGGGGTCCCGCCGGTACGCCGCGGCCTTGGCCGCGGCGATGATGGTCTTGTCTCCGGCGCCGTCGAAGACTCCGGTGTCGGCGGCAAGTTCCTCGTCCACGGCGCACCGGTCTTCTGCGGACAGGCAGGCTGTTTCCTTCACGAGCAGGGTCGCCCGCCATTCGCTCAGCTGTCCGGTCTCGAGGGCGGCGAGGGTGCGCGGCATTTCGCTCACAAGCGCCTTCGCGAGTCCGTGGAGCCGGGATCCGCGGGCCGGGGACTCCCGCCGGGCAAGGGCCACCTGCGCGGCGACCCCGCGTCCCTGTTCGTCGGCCGGAACGCCGGCGGCAGCGTCGGCGCTGCGCTGGGCGGCATCGAACGCGACCGCGATCCTCGCCTGCGCGGCGGCGGCCGCGGACTTCAGATCCTCAAGACCACGCAACTGGTTTATCAGTTCAGTACTCTCGGGGCCTGGCCGAAGCGATCTCACGGCTTCGATCAAATCCCGCACCTGGAAGCACGGGACAGCATCCGGAGCCGCGTCGCCGACTGGCGCGCCCATCCCGATCAGCTGCGTTCCCTGAATGCCTTCCATAAGACAAGCCTCCCAGGGACCACTGACATTAATAGGCCGGAGAACCTCATCCGGGCGAAAATCATAACCGGCGAGGGCAGCATCGACGAGCAGACCTTGGCCGGAAAGCTGCCGGCCGCCGTCGCACGCCGCTCGGGCACCCGGCCGATCATCGCCGTCGCGGGCCGCTCGTTGCTGCCTCGGGAACGGTGGTCCGAGATGTCGCTCTCGCGTGTCTACGCGCTGGCGGACTACACGGACCA
The DNA here is from genome assembly GCF_051843155.1 of Arthrobacter sp. KNU-44. Lineage (NCBI taxonomy): Bacteria > Bacillati > Actinomycetota > Actinomycetes > Micrococcales > Micrococcaceae > Arthrobacter > Arthrobacter sp. KNU-44. Next base: position 2,693,149 of record NZ_JBPXNG010000002.1, on the reverse strand, counting down.
GGACTCGTCGAAGGATCCGGCGCTGTCGGCGGAGCTGCTGCGGAGGATCGGGCGGGAGATTGGGGAGGGGCTTCTATAGCGGCAGCCGGACCTCCTGCGCGTTTTGCGGCGAACGAGAGCTGAGTCTCGCCTGTATCACCGGTGATACACTTAGTGCATGGGAACTGTGACAGTGCGCGAGCTACGGAACCATGGCGGCGAAGTCCTTGAGCGGGTCGCTCATGGCGAGACGTTGATCGTTACCCGCGACGGCCACGAGGTGGCCGAGCTTCAGCCCGTGCGCCGACGCAGCCGCCGGACAGAACAGCTGATCGCCAGCCGCCGGCATCTGCCGCGCGTGGACGTTGAAACATTCCGAGCAGATCTGGACGAGATCCTGGACGCGGGGCTGTGACCCAGGGAACCCCGGAGCGGGGAATCTTGGACACATCCACTGTCATCGGGCTCGGAGACCTCGCCGAGTCCGTGTTGCCTCATGAATGCCTCATCAGCGCCGTAACCCTCGCGGAACTCTCCGTCGGCCCTCTGGTTGCCGCCACAGACAAGGAACGGGCTGCGCGGCAGGCGCACCTCCAGCAGGCGGAAGCAGACTTCGATCCGCTCCCCTTCGATGCGGCCTGCGCTCGGGCCTTCGGTCAGGTTGCCGCATCGCTGCGCCGGAATGGTCGTAAACCCAAAGCACGAGCTTACGACGCCCTCATAGCGGCAACCGCGATCGCCAATGACCTCCCCCTCTACACGCTCAACACCGCAGATTTCGAAGGTATAGAGGGACTCGAAGTTCACTCCGTCCGCTGAGTTCTAGCCAAGCCGGCACTAGGGGATCTACAGGTCCCTCATCGAGGAATCCGCGTCGAGCCGGGCGAGTCTTGCGACGTGTCCAACGGCTCCAAGGCATAAGAACAACGGCACGCAGAAGAGTGCTCCCAGCACGAGCAGCCAGTTCGGCATTGCCCACGCAGCCACCGGTAAGAGGTCGAGCTGCAGTCCGCTGAAGACCGTCGTTCCTATGACGGAGCAAAGAGTTCCAAGGAGCGCCCCAACCAGGCCAATGATGAGACCCACTGCTGCCAACTCGATCATGTAAACGCCCGCTATCGAGGCCCCCGACCAGCCGATGGCCTTGAGGAGACCCACTTCGCGGGCCCTCTGCTTAATCCAACTGCCACCAACCGACACTCCGACCCCGAGGCAGAAGATGATCAGGAAGCCACCGATCACCCAGCTGACGAGGGCAAGAAGAGCGAAGAGGCCTGACAGGGACCGGATTTGGCCCGCGACGCTGTTCACTGAGTACCCGAGGGCTCGGACTTGGTTTTGCACATTGACCACCTCGTTCTGCTGAGTCAACGCGAATAAATGCGCGGGGATACGTTAACCCTTTGGCATTTGGCCGGGCGTTGGCGAGTGTTGACTTAAGTACCTTGCTGGACACGTACGCGGCCTGCGCGCCATCCGTACCGGGCGACGAGTTGTCATAGATACCTGACACACGGAGAGAAATAGAAACGGGTTCCCCGTTGCCGGGGCCGATTTCCTTTGTGTACACGAACCTCATTTCTTCGCCGAGCAACTGAGCGTATTTCTGGCCCTGTCCCTTGTCGGGAAGCAGGATCTGGCCTTCCCCAGGGCCGTCTCCGGGCACGTCTCCGAGCAGTACTTTTGGGGCAATGCCACTGATAAATGGCGTCCCCATGAATGCACCGGGGTTGTTCTGAGATGGCCAATTCGCAGGATCGTCTATGGCGAGGTCAATTTGGGCCCAGCCGGAGGACTCCACCACATGATCGATTTGGTCGAACCGGGACAACGAGTCGTCGGTGATCTCGCGGGCTGAGTCTGGACCGACTGATGTCACCTCAACGTAATTCAGGGCGGAGTTGGTGGTGATCTTGTTTGAGTATGAACTTATGCTGGCCTCGACGATGCTGTCGGCGAAAATGAATACCGCGATGCCAAGACTCATCAGTACCGCGAGTGGCCTCAATTTCGATAGAGAAAGCCGCACTGACCTCGCAGCAAAGACTCTATTTCTGTTCAAGGAGCAACTCCTTCATAGGAAGCTGACGGTGGGCCACCTGCTGGAAGACTTGGTCGTGGGAAGCGACGAGGACACCGCACCCGCTGTTGGCGCCCGTTCGCATGGCGTCCAGGATGGCTTCAGTGTTTGGCGCGTCAAGACCCGAACTTGGTTCGTCCGCTAATAGCAGCGATGGTTCGTTGATCAGTGCGCGGCAAAGCGCGACTCTTTGCTGCTGCCCACCGGAAAGCCTCTTCGCTTGCCGGTCAGCGACCGCCGCAAGACCGAAGCGATCCAACTGTTCCGCAATCGTTGCGAGTGTCATGGGTTGGCTGCTGGCGAGGAGGACATTTTCCAACGCCGTGAGTTCCTGACTCACCTCGCAGCCAGACGATTTCACCTGGCTGGACGTTCAGGCTGACTCCCGAAAGGACCAACTGTCGCGTCCCGCGCCCATCTGCAAAAGACTTGGCGATGTTCTCAAGACGCAGTACCGAGGTCATTTGTTCTCCCCGAAGTCGTAGGCCCCCGGGACCGCGATCATGGCGGCTGAAATCGAGAGGCTACAAGGTGACGACCTGTCTGCTTCCATCCGATACAAGGACGGGAATTCTTCGCAGCCTTTCAGAGTCCGGAGCCCCTCGGCCGCCTTGTCGAAGTCGTTTGACCCCAATCCGGAGCGACTTGCGTTCGTCATCGCGGTCAACGCTCGAAAATAGTTCAGGCCGTTTCCTTTGGGTGAATCGATGAGCTGCGGGAGGGTGGACTGGACGGCCGGAAACATCGATCTCACTTCTTCGCTGTTTGAGAAGTAGCGCACCGACGGAGATATAGAGGCAGACGGCGAGCGCCAACAGGATGATTGCCATCGTTGCGTTGCCGCCCGCATAGGCGTGTGCGCCGTCGAAGGACAACGCCTCATGCAGCAGCCGCATCACAAATAGCGATCCGGCCAGAACAGCACAGACGAAAGCAACCCCGCTGGCTGTTCCGAGCACCACGAGTGTCCGAATGGATATCGGCCATCCCGTGACCGCCAGTATGCGCACTCCCGTGAATTTGTAGGCCGCTCTGAGACTTCCCATTGCCCGCGCCTAGAGACGATTGACGGATTTGCTTTGGGCAGACTCCGCGTCGACGATGAGGGCCGCGGTTCCGATACAGAAGGCGCCTATCGTCCAGAGCCATATCGGAAGCGTTCCCGGGAAGTCCACCTTCGCGGCTCCAATGAACACCCCGCCAGCCATCCCACTGATGATGAACAGAACCGCATCCCGCTTGGGACTTCGTTTTGTTGCCAGCACTGCTAATAGGGAGATCGCTCCAACGGTCAGGGACATCCACGCAAGCAGTGGAGTCCTCGGTTCGTGCAGCAGCCCCACGACGATACTGCCGGCGATACACGCGAGTACAAGAATGGTGGCGATGGTTCGGACCGTTGATGAGTAAATCAATGTCAGGCCTTCCGGGTTCAAAGGAATTCATCGAAAGGCAGACGCTAAGGTTCGCTCTCTGTTTGGCGATAGGCCGCCAAAGCGTCTTTTCGGGCCCATCGAACGACGAGAATCAGATACACGACGAGGTCTACGCAAAAGATCGCCAAGAAGACCAGAGTTGGCAGGCCAACACTAACGACGACCACGCCTATCAAAATGATGAGCACACTGCCAAATACGTTGAATCGGCGTCGTCCCGGGGTCGCATTCATTGCCGTCATGAGCTCATCCATGTAATACAGCATTTTTATCCCTTACTGTGATGGCAAAAGATCAGCGGCAATAGCCGCCAGTGTAACGGAAGGCCATCGCCCCAATCGGGGCGGGTGCTAGCCTGATGCATTCACCCCTTGAGTGAGCGATTACCGCCTGTACGGCGATCTGCACCGCGGAAATTGCGCAAGCGCTTAGGCCAACTGGAGTCCCAAAGGATAGCTTTGAGCACACCCTGAGAACTCCCCCAGCCGTCCCTGAAAGGGCCGTCTCTGCCTTGTTGAATTCCACAACGGGGATGATCCCAACCCAGCTGAATTGAGGATCGGCTACCACGGGAAATGCCGTCTTTTTCCGAATTCGATGTGCTGGATTAGCCTATTCCCCGAGGATGAATATTTGGTCGGCACTTGCTTTCCATTTGCGTCGCGTGCCCAAGGGGCGGCGATGTAGTTGACGACTTGCCCGACGGCGTCCAGGACCACCGCCGAGCCATCGCTTGCAACGACAACGTCCGCGGGGCGGCCATCAAACGTGAAATCAAAGGCGAACGAGCGCGGAGCGGCTTCGCTATTGATTACGACGAAACCGGCTCCAGATTCGTCACCGCGCTGAGCAAAAACGTAAGAGTGACGCTTATCCACGTTGAGGGTCGAAGCCTTTACAGGCTCTTCGTGGTTGGTGGGGAAATGAGTTCGTGTCGTTGAAGACAAGGGGGCCCGTGGCCCTGCTGGGATGAGTGTGTCTAAGCATTCAACCTGGAACAGGACCACGAGCCTTGAACGAGCCTACCGGGGTCGCAGCTGAGGCTGCCACCAACATCTTCAACCTGCCCGATTACCGTGTCATTTCCACCGGAGTGAGCCCCGATGGCGGCCGGAGGGTCATTGTCGAAACCGACCAGCCGCCGGGCTGCCCCACGTGCGGGGTGGTTGCGTCGCGGCGGAAGGAACGACGCTTCCAGCGGATCCGGGACATTCCTGTCGCCGGCCCGGTGGAGGTCCTCTGGTCCAAGTACCGCTGGTATTGCGAAGAACCGGCGTGCGAGAGGCTCTCGTTCTTTGAGTCCACCGCCCAGGTCCCGCGGCGTGCCCGCTCTACCGGCCGGCTCCGGGACCAGCTCGTGGGTGCGGTCATCCGTTCGGGCCGGGCCGTCTCGGAGACTGCTGCCGCGTTCGCGGTGTCTTGGTGGATGGTCCGTGTCGCGCTCAATGAAGCCTGCTTTCTCACCCTTCCGGATGTGGATCAGCTGAGTCCAAGAATGCTGGGTATCGATGAGCACCGGTTCCGGTCCGTGCGCTACTTCCAGGACCCCGAATCCAAGGCCTGGACACGGTTCGAGCCGTGGATGACCACGATCGTGGATCTGGACAGCGGCCAGGTGCTGGGCGTCCTGGACGGCCGGGACCACAGGGGCGTCGGGGAGTGGCTCTTCGCCCGGCCTCTGGCATGGCGTCTGGCCGTGCAGGTCGTGGCGATCGACCCCTCGGCCGCGTTCCGAAAGGCGCTGCGGATGTGGCTTCCCCGGACCGCTGTCGCGGTCGATCACTTCCACCTGATCTCCCTGGCCAACCAGGCCGTGACCGAGACACGGCAGAACCTGTCCCAACAGGTCAAGGGCCGCCGCGGAAGGGCCGTCGACAAGGCCTGGGCGCACCGGATGCTTCTCCTGCGCGCTGGCAATACCCTCACGGAGAAGGCCGCCCACCGGCTAGCAGAAGTGTTCGCTGCCGACGATCCGACCGGCACGCTCCAGGCGGTCTGGAAGGTCAAGGAACAGCTGCGGGTCTTGCTGCGCACCGGCTCCCTGGAGGACGCCGCGACGGCGAAGAACGAACTTGAGGAACTGGTCAAGGCAGCCGGACGACCGGAGACGAACAGGCTCTACCGCACCGTCTGCCGGTGGTGGAAAGAGATCGAGGTGCTGATCATTACCGGTGCCACGACGGGCAAGGTTGAAGCCAACAACACCGCCATAAAGAACATCAAACGCACCGCCCGCGGTTACCGCAACCCGGCCAATTACAAGTCGGTTATTCTCTTGAGAAGTGCCGTTCGGACGGCGGCATGACGCTCATCCCAGGGATCCATTTCCCCACGAACCGTGAAGAGCCCCTTTACATTGCCTTTCGACTGCTTGACAGATTTGCGCTCTGATGTCGCCACCGGTTGTACGGTCAGTCGCTGGCCGCTGGCCTCGACAATGCTCATCGAACCCCCGTCCCCGAATTCGACCCTTTGCGTTTGAGCACCAGGCGGAGCTTGAGGCGATGATTGGCTCTGCGCACCTTCGAAGGGCCTGGAGGCTAGAACCTGATCTAGTTCGCTCTGGCCCTGCGTGGTCGATGCGGTCGCGACCGGAGACGCGACCGTTATTCCGATGGTCGCAATAGCGAGGGCTGAGGTTGATGCCAGGACTTTCCGGGCAACCGATACGCGCTTTTCCATGAATCCCCCAATGTCTTCTGTGGTTCGGATCCGAGTTCGGAACCCGTGCACGAAGACTAAGGGCGAAAATCGCGACTCAGTGCAGGAATCGACGAATTAAGTGGTGCAGTTGACGAATCTAAGTGGTCAAACATGGCAACACGTAGACGGAAACGTGGCAACACGTAGACGGACACACAAGGTTTCCTTATGCTCAGGTCAACGCAAACTCAACCTCACGTCCTCCGCACCATCGCCCGCGTAGCCTCTCCCCTGTGCTCCAGCGCCGTGAATCCAAGGGTCGTGGCCAGCCCACCCCTCCCAGCGCACCCAACCGCCCCACTTGGTATCCCAAACCCCCTCCCCACCGAAGACCCCCTTGACTCCCACCCCCTCCTTCCCTAAACTTTTCATAAAGCAGAATCTAAATTCCACAAAGCGGAAACTCACCACGGCGAACTAGCCCAAGAGAACAAGCCAAGCGGAAGATGGATCCAAGCCCTCCCCCGGAAGGACACCTACGATGACGTACACAGTGAACTGCTCCATCCTCCTGACGGAGCTGCCCCTGCTCGAGCGCCCCGCGGCCGCGAAGGCTGCCGGCTTTGACGCCGTCGAATTCTGGTGGCCCTTTGAGACTTCCGTCCCGTCGGACGCCCAGGTAACCGAGTTCGAGAACGCCATCAAGGACGCTGGCGTTCAGCTCACCGGCCTGAACTTCAACGCTGGCAACATGCCTGGCGGCGACCGCGGCCTGGTTTCCTGGCCCGCCCGCTCTTCCGAATTCCTGGACAACATCGACGTCGTCGCAGGAATCGGCGAGCGGCTCGGCTGCAAGGCCTTCAACGCCCTCTACGGCAACCGCGTGGACGGCGAATCGGCCGACAAGCAGGACGCCATTGGCGCCGAGAACCTGGCCAGCGCAGCAGACGGCGTCGCACGCATCGGCGGCACCGTCCTCCTCGAACCCGTCAGCGGCGCCCCCAAGTACCCCCTCCTCAAGGCCGCCGACGCCCTCAAGGTGATCGCCCGCGTCAAGGAAGAATCCGGCGCAACGAACGTCAAGCTCCTCGCCGACTTCTACCACCTGGCAGTCAACGGGGACGACGTCGCAGCCGTCATCGAGAACCACGCCAAGGACTTCGGCCACATCCAGATCGCCGACAACCCTGGCCGCGGGGCTCCCGGAACCGGTGAGCTTCCCCTCGGCGAATGGATCGCCCGCAGCCGCGAACTCGGCTACGAGGGCTACATCGGCCTCGAGTACAAGGAACCGCAGGAAACGGCCTTCAGCTGGGCCATCCGCCAGCGCGCCACCTCCCACTAGCGAACCCGCCCAACTGAGTAGCAGTTGTTGTCGTTTAGAGCCCTCAAAACGACAACAACTGCGAGCTAGTTGGGTCCAGCACACCTGAGCTAAAACAAAGACTTCAGTAAGGAAAATCATGAGCAACGTTGCAGTTATCGGACTCGGAATCATGGGCCTCCCCATGGCCATCAACCTTGTCAAGGCCGGCCACGCCGTCACCGGTTTCAACCGCAGCCAGGACAAGATCGACAAGCTCGTCTCCGAAGGCGGCAAGGGTGCCACGAGCATCGCGGATGCCGTCAAGGACGCCGACGTCGTCATCACCATGGTGCCGGATTCCCCCGACGTCGAAGGTGTCGTCAGCGGCCCCGACGGTGTCTTCGCCAACTCGAAGAAGGGCACTCTCTGGATCGACGCGAGCAGCATCCGCCCGGACGTTGCCGCCCGCCTCTCGGCAGACGCCGTCGCGGCCGGCATCCGCCCGCTCGACGCCCCGGTTTCCGGCGGCGAACAGGGTGCCATTGACGCCGTCCTGTCCATCATGGTCGGCGGAGACGCAGCCGACTTCGAAGCAGCACAGGATGTCCTCAACGCCGTCGGCAAGACCATCGTCCACGTCGGTCCCTCCGGCTCCGGCCAGACCGTCAAGGCAGCCAACCAGCTGATCGTGGCCGTCAACATCGAGGTCCTCGGCGAGGCTATCGCCTTCCTTGAGGCCTACGGCGTCGACACCGACGCAGCCCTCAAGGTCCTCGGCGGCGGCTTGGCCGGCTCCAAGGTCCTCGACCAGAAGGGCCAGAAGATGCTCGATCGCAACTTCGACCCCGGCTTCCGCTTGGCCCTCCACCACAAGGACCTCGGCATCGTCACTTCCGCAGCCCGCGAAGCCAACGTCGCAATCCCGCTCGGCGCCGCCGTCGCGCAGCTCGTCGCCGCCACTGTCAACCAGGGCGACGGCGGACTCGACCACTCCGGCCTCTTCAAGCAGGTCCTCCAGCTCAGCGGCCGCAACTAAAGCATCCCGGCGACAGGCCGGAAACAAGCAAAACCGGGCAACCGCCGTCGTTCTTCACGACGGCGGCTCGCTCAGTACATCCAAATTCAGCCCCGTAGCGGGCACCAAAAGCTTTCAAGGAGCACACCATGACGAAGATGCGCACTGTAGACGCAGCCGTCGCCATCTTGGCAAAGGAAGGCGCCATCGAGGCGTTCGGCCTGCCAGGCGCGGCAATCAACCCCTTCTATTCCGCGATGCGGGCACACGGCGGCATCCGCCACACCCTGGCCCGCCACGTTGAAGGCGCCAGCCATATGGCTGACGGCTACTCCCGTGCAGCGGACGGAAACATCGGTATCTGCATCGGCACCTCGGGCCCTGCAGGAACGGACATGATCACCGGCTTGTACGCAGCCTGGGCAGATTCCATCCCCATGCTCTGCATCACCGGCCAGGCCCCCGTTGCCAAGCTGCACAAGGAAGACTTCCAGGCCGTGGACATCGAGTCCATCGCCAAGCCGGTCACCAAGATGGCCATGACCATCCTGGAACCGGGCCAGGTCCCGGGCGCCTTCCAGAAGGCGTTCCAGCTCATGCGCTCCGGCCGTCCGGGCCCGGTCCTGCTGGACCTGCCGTTCGACGTGCAGATGGCAGAGATCGAGTTCGACATCGACGCCTACGAGCCCATCGCCGTCGAAAAGCCGAAGGCCAGCCGCAAGCAGCTGGAAAAGGCACTTGACATGCTCACCGCAGCCGAGCGGCCGCTGATCGTCGCCGGTGGCGGCATCATCAACGCCGGCGCCTCCGCGCAGTTGGTTGAGCTGGCCGAACTGCTGAACGTTCCGGTCATCCCCACCCTGATGGGCTGGGGCACCATCCCCGACGACCACGTGCTGATGGCCGGCATGGTGGGCCTGCAGACCTCGCACCGCTACGGCAACGAGACCATGCTGGCCTCCGACTTCGTCATCGGCATCGGCAACCGCTGGGCCAACCGCCACACCGGCGGGCTGGACACCTACACCGCCGGCCGCAAGTTCGTGCACATCGACATCGAGCCCACGCAGATCGGCCGCGTGTTCTCGCCGGACTTCGGCATCGCGTCCGACGCCGGTGCGGCGCTGGACGGGCTGATCGAGCTGGCCCGCGAGCGCCAGGCAGCAAAGTCCCTGCCGGACTACTCCGCCTGGGTCGCCGAGTGCACCGCACGCAAGGGTTCCCTGCAGCGCAAGACCCACTTCGAAAACGTGCCGATCAAGCCGCAGCGCGTGTACGAAGAGATGAACAAGGCCTTCGGCAAGGACACCACCTATGTGTCCACCATCGGCCTGTCGCAGATCGCCGGCGCACAGCTGCTGCACGTTTTCGGCCCGCGCAAGTGGATCAACGCCGGCCAGGCCGGCCCCTTGGGCTGGACATGCCCCGCAGCCTTGGGCGTGGTCCGCGGCAAGCCGGACGAAACCGTTGTTGCCTTGTCCGGTGACTACGACTTCCAGTTCATGATCGAAGAACTGGCCGTGGGCGCTCAGTTCAACCTGCCGTACATCCACGTGGTGGTGAACAACTCGTACCTGGGCCTGATCCGCCAGTCGCAGCGCGGCTTCAACATGGAACAGAACGTGTCCCTGGCGTTCGAGAACATCAACAGCACTGATCTCTCTGCAACGGCAGCGGGCTACGGCGTGGACCATGTCAAGGTTACTGAAGGCCTCGGCTGCAAGGCCATCCGCGTGGAGAACCCCTCGGACCTGCCCGCCGCGTTCGACAAGGCCAAGGCACTCATGGACGAGTTCAAGGTTCCCGTCGTGGTTGAAGTGATCCTGGAAAAGGTCACCAACATCTCCATGGGCGTTGAAATCAACGGGGTGAACGAGTTCGAAGAACTCGCCGAGCGCGGCGAAGACGCACCCACTGCGATCATCGCCCTGCTGGACTAGTAAGTACTGAAGGAGGTACGGAATGCGTGTGGTCATAGCCCCGGACAAGTTCAAGGGATCGCTGTCAGCCCCCGAGGTCGCCAGCCGCTTGAGCGCCGGACTGCGGGCAGGTTTCGCAGCCGGCCGCGCAGCGGCGAGTCTGCCAGCCGAGGCCTTTGAAACCACGCTCATTCCAGTGGCCGACGGCGGCGAAGGGACTCTCGACGCCGCCGTCGGCTCCGGCTTCACCCGCCGCAGCGCCACGGTCACGGGCCCCACGGGCGAGCCGATCACGGCCGAATTCGCAGTCCGCGGCGAGGAAGCCGTCATTGAAATGGCGGCGGCTTCAGGACTCGCGGTGCTGCCCGGCTTCGGCGACGGCAGCGCCCCGAATACCGAAACGGCCAAAAGCTCCACAAGCCTGGGCACGGGCGAACTCATCCGCGCGGCCCTGGACCTCGGCTGCCGGCACATCATCCTCGGCGTCGGCGGCAGTGCCAATACCGACGGCGGCGCCGGCGTGCTTCGAGGCCTCGGCGCGGTCCTCCTCGACGCCGACGGCAATGAGCTCCCCGGCGGCGGCGCAGCACTGGCCCACCTGGACCGGATCGACTTCTCGAACCTCGACGTCCGCTTGGAGGTCACCGAGTTCGTCCTGGCGTCCGACGTCGACAACCCCCTTTTGGGCCGCACCGGCGCCGCCGCGATCTTCGGACCGCAGAAGGGCGCGACGCCGGACGACGTCACCTCGCTCGACGCCGCCCTCGCCCATTTCGTCCAGGTCCTCGCCAGCGAGATCGGCTCCGAAGCCCAGGACGCGGCACAGGCACCGGGCGCAGGCGCGGCGGGCGGCGTCGGCTACATCGCCATCGCGGCGCTGGGCGCGGCACGCAGGCCGGGCATCGACGTCGTACTCGAATTCACTGAACTCGAGCAGCGGCTGGCGGGTGCGGACCTGGTGATCACCGGCGAAGGCAGCCTCGACGAACAGAGCCTGCTCGGCAAAACGCCCATGGGCGTGGCACGGGCGGCGGCGCGTTCGGGGATCCCTGTGATTGCCGTCTGCGGCCGCAGTACGCTGAGCCCGGAACAACTTTTGGAGTCCGGTTTCGAGTCGGTCCACGCATTGACCGAGCTCGAATCCAATGTAGAGAAATGCATAGCTGAAGCAGGGCCCCTGCTTGAAGAATTGGGTAAGCACATCGGCGTGCGCCTCGCTGAAAAATCGGCACCCACCCATGACGCAGCGCGAACCGAGACCAAGGAGCAACTCCATGTCTGAAGAAACCACCACAGCACACGGCCCGTTTGACCTGGTCATCCGAGGCCAGCGCATCCTCACCACCGCTGGCATCACCGCCCGCGAAGTCGGTGTCCGCAACGGCGTGATCGTCGCCATCGAGCCTTTGGGCAACGGTCTGCAGGGCGCCGAAGTCATCGAACTTGGCGACGATGAAACCCTCATTCCGGGCCTGGTCGACACCCACGTGCACGTCAACGAGCCCGGCCGCACCGAATGGGAAGGCTTCGCCTCCGCCACCCGCGCTGCGGCAGCCGGCGGCGTCACCACCATCATCGACATGCCGCTGAACTCCATCCCGCCCACCACCAACGTGGAAGGCCTCAAGCTCAAGCGCGAAGTGGCCGAGGACCAGGCGTTCGTGGACGTCGGATTCTGGGGCGGCGCCATCCCGGGAAACAAGAAGGACCTCCGCCCGCTGCACGACGAGGGCGTCTTCGGGTTCAAGTGCTTCCTGCTCCACTCCGGTGTGGACGAGTTCCCGCACCTGGACGCGGACGAGATGGAAGAGGACATGGCCGAGCTCAAGTCCTTCGACTCCCTCATGATCGTCCATGCCGAGGACTCCCACGCGATCGACCACGCACCCCACCCCGGCGGCGCACACTACTCAACGTTCCTTGCCTCCCGCCCCCGCGGCGCCGAGAACAAAGCCATCGCCGAGGTGATCGAACGCGCCCGCTGGACCGGTGCGCGTGCACACATCCTGCACCTCTCGTCGTCGGACGCGCTGCCCATGATCGCTTCGGCAAAGCGCGACGGCGTGCACCTGACCGTCGAGACCTGCCCGCACTACCTCACGCTCATGGCCGAGGAAATCCCCGACGGCGCCACCGCATACAAATGCTGCCCGCCCATCCGCGAGGCCTCCAACCGTGAGCTGCTGTGGCAAGGCCTGCAGGACGGCACCATCGACTGCATCGTCTCGGACCACTCCCCCTCGACGCTTGACCTCAAGGACCTGGAAAACGGCGACTTCGCCGTGGCCTGGGGCGGCGTCTCCTCGCTGCAGCTGGGGCTCTCACTGATCTGGACCGAAGCACGGCACCGCGGCATCTCCCTGGAGCAAGTGGTTTCCTGGATGTCCGAGAAGCCCGCAGCCCTGGCCCGCCTGCACAACAAAGGCCAGCTGGCGCTCGGCTACGACGCCGATTTCTCCATCTTCGCGCCTGACGACGCGTTCGTCGTCGACGTCAAGAAGCTCAAGCACAAGAACCCGATCACGCCGTACGACGGCAAGGCGCTCTCCGGCGTCGTACGCAAAACGTACCTGCGCGGTAGCGAGATCGACGGCCGGACGCCCAGCGGCAAGCTGATTCGCCGCGGCGGCGTGTAAGGCCAAGCCGTGGCCGTCAACGTCCATGCCCCGTACGGGCAACTGCCCGCACGGCTCAACGCCTCGCGGCACCAGCCCGCCGCCCGGCCTTCCGCGCTTCGGCCCGGGCTGGTTCGGCCCGGGATGCACCCGCGCGGACTCGCCGTGTGGGTACAGCCCGGCGAAGGCCGCGAGATCGATCCCGAGGTTTGGGCCCGGGCCGCTGAAGCGGTCCTGGCCCGGGCCCGCAAACTTGCTCCGGGGGCGGAAGTCCTCCTTTGGCCCGCCGCCGGAGCTGCAACGTCCGAGGCTTCCTCGGGTGCGTCCGTCGCCGCTGTGGCGGAAGCGCCCGACGCCGGAAGCCGCCCCGCCGCTGCCAACCCGCCGGTCTCCTTGGCCGGCCGACGCAGCACCGTGGCAGTGGACCTGGCCGCGAACACCGTCCTCCTGGATGGGGTCCCCGTCAGCTTCACGGCGATGGAACACAGCCTCCTCCGTTACCTCGTGGAAAACCTGTCCCGCCCCATCCCACGTGAAGAATTGCAACGCTTTCTGGAGTCACTTGACTGTCCCGGCGCGGCATTTCGGTCCATCGACGTGTATGTTGGACGCGTCCGGCGCAAGCTGGGCTCAGCCCGCCATGTCATCGCCACAGTGCGTGGAGGCGGCTACCAGTTCGTGCCCGGACCCGGCTCCACAGTCCGCGGACCTGCGGAATACTGCATCTAGGCAGCCCGTTACACCAATAGATTGATCGCCGGCCACGGCGGTTTGCCCGACAAGTCAAGGATCACAACATGACCCAAAAACTCCTCGCCGGAACCCAGGCCCCCGATTTCGCGCTGCTTAACTCCGAAGGCCAAAAGGTCTCCCTGTCCGATTACCGCGGACGCAACGTCATCGTGTACTTCTACCCTGAAGCCGCCACCCCGGGCTGCACCACTGAGGCCTGCGACTTCCGCGACAGCCTCTCCAGCCTGCAGTCCTCCGGATACGAAGTCCTGGGCATCTCCCCCGACGCCCCAGAAAAGATCGCACGCTTCGCCGGCGACTTCTCCCTGACCTTCCCGCTCCTCTCCGACGAAGACCACGCCGTGGCGCTGGCTTATGGTGCCTGGGGCGAGAAGCTCGTGAACGGCGAAGTAGTAGACGGCCTGGTCCGCTCCACCGTAGTGCTCGACGGCGAAGGCAAGGTCAGGCTGACCCAGTACCAGGTCAAGGCTCAGGGCCACGTAGCAGCCCTCAAGGCCGAGCTCGGCCTGTAACGCCCGCTCACATATGTGGCCTTCCGGGCCGACGCGCGCTCACATATGTGGCCTTCCGGGCCGACGCGCGCTCACATATGTGGCCTTCCGGGCCGACGCGCGCTCACAAACAAGGCCAAATGGTGGAATCCTCCTGCAGATCATGGTCGGCAGGAGGATTCGCTATTTTCCGGGCATGGGTGAGCGAACGTTTGGGATTTGGCCGCCATATGTGAGTGAGCGTCAGGCTTTGGCGACCGCTTCTTCCAGCGCGCCTAGGACGAGCTTGACCGATGCCCTGTTGGCATTTGGACCCATCATGCCGATCCGCCAAACGGTCGACGTAAACGCACCCGCACCGGAGCCGATTTCCATACTGAAGTTCTCCAGAAGGTAAGCGCGGACGGCGGCCGAGTCCACGCCGTCGGGCACTTTGACCGTGGTGAGGCTCGGCAATCGCGAGCCTTCGGCGGCAAACAGCTCGAGCCCCATCGCTTCGAGGCCGTCGCGCAACTCGGCCCCGGCTGCACGGTGCCGCGCTTGAACAGCCGCGAGCCCCTCGGTCAGGATGCGGTCCAGTCCGGCCTCCAGCCCGGCGATCATGGTCACCGGCGCAGTGTGGTGATACGTCCGGCTGCCGCTCGCCGCGCCAACATACCCGCCCAGAAGGCCGATATCCAGGTACCACGAACGCGGTTCCCTGATGCGCCGCTCGAACGCGCGCTCGGACACCGTGAAGGGGGACAAGCCGGGGGGCGCTCCCAAACACTTCTGCGTCCCGGCGTACCCGACGTCGATCCCCCAGTCGTCAGCCAGGAGTTCCAACCCGCCGATGGACGTCACCGCGTCCACGATCAGAAGCGCGTCGCCTTTGCCTGCGCCAAGGGGCGCGACGTCGGACAGGACACCTGTCGAGGTTTCGGCATGGACGGCGGCAATCACTTTGGGGTGCGGATGCGCGGCGAGGACCCGCTCCGCGTCCACGGGCTGACCCCATTCATGGTCGACGCGCACCACTGTGGCGCCGCATCGCCGGGCAACCTCACACATCCGCTCCCCGAAAAGCCCGTTGACGGCGATTACTGCCACATCGCCGTCGGACACCGTGTTAACGAATGCAGCCTCCATGCCGCCGGAACCAGTGGCACTTAACGGTAGGGTGCGGGCATTCCGGGTCCCCCACACCGTCCGGAGCCCAGCGCAGGTCCGGTCCAGGCGCTCGATGAACACCGGATCCAGATGCCCGATCACCGGGAACGCCAACGCGGCGGTCACTTCCGGATAGCAATTGCTGGGACCCGGTCCGAAGAGATACCGGGACGTCAGGACCTCTGGCATGGCGGAACTCCTTTGGCTCGTTGCTGACATTGTCCACCAGACGGCAAAAGTGAGCGAGCGTTTCGGGAAAGGGCGGCAAAAGTGAGCGAGCGTCGGGGAAAATAGCCACATACGTGAGCGAGCGTCCCAGGGCGGGCAGGGCAGAGGGCGGGCGGAGGACCAGGGTGCGGTATTCTCTTGACACCGCGGCAGTCATTGGATTCACTATTACGTATGCTGAAATAACAGTTCCATGATGTGGAAGGCCTGACGTGCAGAGGCACGCAGGTCCATCCGGTAGGAATCGCCGGAGTTCCGCATAGCCAACACCATGGATGCCAGCACTCGCACGAGGAATGAACAAGCATGCAGCTTGAAGTATTCAACAGCGTGGACCGTGCGGACGCAATCGACGTCCTCCGCCCATGCCTCGACATCCAGCGTTGGGTGGAGCACGTCGCCGATGCGCGCCCCTTCAGCGGCTTGGACTCCTTGCTCGACTTCGCCCGGGAAACCGCCGAGCCGTTCACGTCCGACGAAGTGGCCGCTGCGATGGCCCACCACCCGCGGATCGGCGAACGGCCCAAGGCCCAGACCACCGAAGCCGCGATGTCCCGCTCCGAACAGGCCGGCGTCGACCCCGGCGATGACGGCGTCGTCACCGCTTTGGCCGAAGGCAACCGAGAGTACGAGGCCAAGTTCGGCCGCGTGTTCCTCATCCGCGCTGCGGGCCGGACAGCCAACGAAATCCTGGCCTCCCTCCAAGAGCGACTGAACCACACCGCTGAAGAAGAAGACGTCATCGTGGCGGGCCAGTTGCGCGAAATCGCGGTGCTGCGCCTTGCCGGCGTCATCAGCGAAGCCAGTGTCAGCAGCGAAGGAGTGCCCAACAAATGAGCGTTTCCCAGATAACCACCCACATCCTGGACACCGGTTCCGGGCGGCCGGCGGCCGGCGTCGCCGTCGTTCTCTCCGTGCGCGACGGCGAGAGCTGGAAGCACGTGGCCAGCGGCACCACCGACGCGGACGGCAGGATCAAGGACCTCGGCCCTGAGAAGGTCGACGGCGGCAGTTACCGCTTGAACTTCGCGACCGGTCCGTATTACAAGGCGCAGGGCGTGGACACCTTTTTCCCTGAAGTGGACTTGAGCTTCACGGTGTCCGACGCCGGAGAGCACTACCACGTGCCGCTCCTGCTCAGCCCCTTCGCGTTCTCCACGTACCGGGGCAGCTAGCTCAACCCATCGATTGCTCCGTAACTGCCGTTTTCAACCCCCATAAAGGCAGTTACGGAGCAATCGATGAGCTCCCCCTAGTCGATCGGGGTGACGTAGGCTCCCGAGATTCCGCCGTCAACCATGAAGGTCGAAGCGGTAATGAACGAGGCGTCGTCGCTCGCCAGGAAGGCGACCGCTGCGGCCAGTTCCTCAGGCTCTGCGAAGCGCCCCAAGGGCACGTGGACCAAGCGGCGCGCGGCCCGCTCCGGATCCGAGGCGAAGAGTTCCTTCAGCAACGGGGTGTTGACGGGCCCTGGGCACAGTGCGTTGATCCGCACACCCTTGCGGGCGAATTCGACGCCCAGCTCGCGGGTCATTGCCAGCACGCCGCCCTTGGAAGCGCTGTAGGAGATCTGCGAGGTTGCCGCGCCCATCACGGCCACGAAGGACGCGGTGTTGATGATCGAGCCCTTGCCCTGTTCCAACATGTACGGCAGCGCATACTTGCAGCAGTAATAGACGCTCGTCAGGTTGACCTCCTGGACCCGGCGCCAGGCTTCAATTCCGGTGTCCAAGATCGAAGCGTCGTCCGGCGGCGAAATACCGGCATTGTTGAAGGCGATATCCACGCTGCCGTAGTGGCTCTTTGCTGCGGCGAAGAGGTCGATGACTTCCTGCTCGTCAGTGACATTGACCTTCACGAAGATGCCATCGACGGCAGCCGCGGCTGCTTCTCCGGCTGCCGGATCTATATCGGCGATGACCACGTTGGCACCTTCCGAGGCGAAACGCTTTGCCGTTGCCAGGCCGATCCCGCTGCCGCCGCCGGTGATGACGGCCGTACGGTCCTTGAGGCGGTTTGAAATGAATTCGGTCATGGTGATCTCTCCTTGAATGATGGGGCTTCCAAAGTTGGTGGGTTCAGTGCGCGATGAAAACGTTCTTTACTTCGCTGAAGGAATCGAGCGCGTCAGGACCAAGTTCGCGGCCCAGGCCCGATTGCTTGAAGCCGCCGAACGGCGTCGAATACCGGACTGAAGAGTGCGAGTTCACCGAGAGGTTTCCGGCATCCACTCCGCGGGCCACGCGCAAGGCCCGGCCGATGTCTTGGGTCCAGATGGATCCGGAGAGGCCGTATTGGGTGTCATTGGCGATCCGTACGGCGTCCGCCTCGTCGTTGAAGGGAACGACGACGACGACGGGTCCGAAGATCTCCTCGCGCACCGCCGGGTCGTCAAAGGAGTCGGGGGCCAGGACTGTGGGCGGGAACCAGAAACCGGGCCCTTCCGGCACCTCCCCTTGGAAAGCGATGGGCGCGCCCGAGGGCACAAAGCCCGCGACGGTTTCCCTTTGCCGGGCGGAAATCAAGGGCCCCATGACGGTACTTTCGTCCGCCGGGTCGCCGACTTTGACAGCCCGAACGGCGGGTTCCAAGAGTTCAAGGAAGGCGTCGTAGGCCGATTTTTCCACCAGGATCCGGGATCTGGCACAGCAGTCCTGGCCGGCATTGTCGAACGCACCACCGGGAGCTGCGGCGGCAGCGGCCTGAAGGTCGGCGTCGGCGAACACGATGTTCGCGCTCTTGCCACCCAGCTCGAGCGTCACCCGCTTCACTTGATCAGCACAACCGGCCATGATCTGCTTGCCAACCCCGGTAGACCCGGTAAAGACGACCTTCCGCACTGCGGGGTGGGTCACGAAGCGCGCCCCCACCACCGAGCCCTTCCCCGGGATGATGGTCAGCACGCCGTCGGGCAGGCCGGCCTCGCGCGCCAGCTCACCGAGCCTCATGGCCGTCAGGGGCGTGAGTTCCGCAGGCTTGAGTACCACCGTGTTGCCGGCCGCGAGCGCCGGAGCGAAGCCCCACGCCGCGATCGGCATGGGAAAGTTCCACGGCACAATAATGCCGACAACGCCCAATGGCTCGTGGAACGTCACATCGAGGCCTCCCGCAACGGGTATCTGCTTCCCGAAATGCCGCTCCGGTGCCGCCGAGTAGTAACTAATGACGTCGCGCGCATTGCCCGCTTCCCAGCGGGCGTTGCCGACCGTGTGTCCCGCATTGCGGACTTCCAGTTGTGCGAGGTTCTCCAGATCGGCGTCGACGGCGGCCGCGAACCGGCGCAAGAGCAGTGCACGGTCCGACGGCGACACGTTCCGCCAGGCCTCAAAGGCGCCAGCCGCGCGGGCAATCAGCGCGTCGGTCTCGGCGAGGGATGCCAGTTCTACAGTTTGAAGGAATTCCTCGGTGGCCGGATTGATGATGTCAAAAGTTGTGGCACTCACGCCCAGCTCTTTTCTGTCGGTTTGAATTCCGTCGATGGGTCGAAGCGCTCAGCGTAAAGTTCGCCGTCCCGGTACTTTCTGGCGGCCTCAACGAATCCTTCAAAGAGGCGCAAGTCGGAACGATTTTGTTCAGGATGAAACTGAACGCCCAACACCCAACTTCCTTGGGTCGACTCGACGGCCTCGACCGTACCGTCCGCCGCGTACGCCGTAACGCAAAGCCCCCCGGCAACCCGGTCCAGAATCTGGTGGTGATAGACCGGTGCCGAGGCCCGCTCGCCTAGTTGTTCCGCGATGATGCTCCCTGGCCGGGTACCGAACTTGACCTCGCCGAAAACCCCCGAAGCGGGTTGGTAGTTGGCCTCGGGAAGCACGTCCGGCACATGCTGGATGAGGTTTCCGCCCAAGGCAACGTTCAGGATTTGCGCGCCGCGGCAGATTGCGAAGAGCGGAACCCCTTTCTCCAACGCGGCCAGCGTCAAAGCGATATCGTGCTCGTCCCGCGCGGGCTGGCTGCGGGTGCTCGGGTGAGGCTCGGCGTCGTAATTTCCGGGGTCGACGTCGCTGCCTCCCACCACAATCAGGCCGTCGACGAGGTCAAGTACGGAGGTATCCGTGCCGATGGGCGGCAGGAGCAGGGGTGTGCCGCCCGCTGCCACCACGGCCTCCAAATATGTTGCCGGCAGCACGGCTGCCCGCGCGTCCCAATCCCCCCATTTCGCGTCTTGCAGGTAGGTGGTCAGGGCGATCCGGGGCCGTCGGACTGGATCTGGTGCCGGCGTCTGATTCCGAGTCATCGCCCCTACAGCCTTTCAAACCCGCGGCGGAGCTCCCAGTCCGTGATGGCGGACTCAAAAGCTGCCAGTTCGACGTCGGCGTAGTTGACGTAGTGCCGCACCACTTCCTCACCGAAGACTTCCTTGGCGATCACGGAGCTGGCGAACAGATCCCGCGCTTCCCGCATCGTCGTCGGCACGGTGGGAGCGCCCGAGGTGTAGGCGTTGCCAAGGGTTGCCGGTTCGAGTTCGAGCTCATTTTCGATTCCGTAAAGCCCGCCGGCAAGCATGGCCGACAGCGCCAAGTACGGGTTGACGTCGCCACCGGGCAGCCGGTTTTCGAGCCGCGCACTCTGGCCATGGCCCACAAGGCGCACCGAGCAGGTGCGGTTGTCGAGGCCCCAGGCCACCGCCGTCGGGGCGAACGAGCCTTTGACGAACCGCTTGTAGGAGTTGATGTTGGGAGCGTAGAAGAGCGTGAATTCACGCATCGTGGCAAGCACTCCGGCGATGAAGTGATCGTAGGTTTTGGTGCGGGCGCCGGTGGCCTTATCCCAGAAAACCAGCTCATCGTCGAGTCCGCGAAGGGACAGGTGGATGTGGCAGGAGTTGCCCTCGCGCTCGTTGGGCTTGGCCATGAAGGTAATGGATTGGCCCATGTCATGGGCGATGTCCTTGGCCGCGGTCTTGTAGACGGAGTGGTTGTCCGCCGTGGTAACCACTTCGTCGTACTTGAAGGCGATCTCGTGTTGGCCGAAGTTGCATTCACCTTTCGCGGATTCCACCGTCATGCCGGCTGCGTACATCTCGTTCCGGATCCGGCGAAGCAGGGGTTCCACGCGACCGGATCCCAGGAGCGAGTAGTCCACGTTGTATTGGTTGGCAGGAGTGAGGTGCTTGTAGTCCAGGTCCCAGGCCTGCTCGTAGGAGTCGTTGTAGACGACAAACTCAAGCTCGGTGCCCGCAAGTGCCTTCCAGCCGCGCTCGGCCGCCTTGGCCGTCTGGCGCTTGAGCATGGCCCGGGGTGAAACAGAGACCGGAGTGCCGTCGGTCATGGACAGATCGCACTGGATCAGCGCACTTCCCTCGCGGTAGGGAAGGACACGGATGGTGTCCAAATCCATGTCGAAGAGCATGTCTCCATAGCCCTTTTCCCACGAGGAAATGTCATAGCCGTCCACAGTATTCATTTCGGTGTCCACGGCGAGGAGGTAGTTGCAGCCTTCCGTGCCGTGCTCCAGGACGGAATCAAGGAAGAATTGCGCGTGAAGGAGCTTGCCCTGAAGCCTGCCCTGCATGTCGGTGAAGCCGAGAATCACCGTGTCTATGGCGCCCTCACCAATCCGTGCCTTGAGTTGCTCAACGGTGAGCATACGGTCATTGCGAGGGTGAACGGTGGTATCCACGGTGTTCGAAATGTCGTTCATGATGCTGCTCATTTCAGTAGTCCCTTGAGTAGTGCGGCAGTGGACTCGCAGTGCAATTCCATGACGCTTCGGGCCGCTGCAGGCTCGCCGTCGAGGATGGCCTGCACTATCAATCGATGTTCCTGGTTTGAATGTTCGATATTCCGCTGCAGAAAGGGGATTTCCGCCAGGAATTCGTGGATCTTTGTCTGGATGGTGGTACTGGCTTTGTTGAGTTCGGACGATCCCGCGACAGCGGAGAACGCCAGGTGAAGGCGGGCGTCCGCTTGCCTGTATTCCACCGGTGAACCCGCGTTTTCGACCTCGGCCAACGAATCAGTCAGAAGCCGGCGCTGATCCTCGCTGAGCCGCATCGAGGCCGCCCGCTGGCAGGCCCCTGGTTCAATCACCGAACGGAAGATGAGGATGTCGCTGATTTCCTCCTGCCGATCCTTGTTGCCGAGACGCTCAGGCGGCCGCGCGTTGCCGACCGGTTCCACGATGGTTCCGCCGCCCCTCCCCCGGACGGTCGTGACGAAACCGGCTGCGCGCAGCGCGCTGATCGCTTCCCGCAACGTCGCCCGGGAGACCTGCATACGCTCGGCCAAGTCGCGCTCGGGCGGGAGTCGCTCACCGGTCTTGAAGATCCCCAACTGAATTGCCGATCCCAAGTGCTCGACACACGACTCGAAGGCCATATGTCCACGCGCGGGGAGCAAGACCGTCTCCAGTAGGGGGGATTCAATCGGTTCAACGAGGAACATGGCGACCTTCCTGGCTGGGAGGCCGCCGGCGAAGAACCGCCGGCGGCCCATGGTTGTGCTAGTTGAGCAGCTTATCCGCGTCGATCGTCAGATGCTCCTGTTCGGCACTCGTCATGAACGTCCGCCGCCCCGTGGTGTACCAAAGCACGGTGGCGAGAAGGAAGACGACCACGACGGCGATAGGCGCGTAGTTGAAGGTGTCGATGGTGATGTCTGCGACGGGCGGAAGGACGAAGAGGATCACAATGACGGCGACCCACACAATCGCTATCCAGTTGATGATGGGACTCCATTTCCCGAGGTGCCACGGGCCCGGTACGAAGTTCTTGTTGAGCCTGCGGAGCAACACCGGGGTGATATACGCGATGTAGAGACCAATGACGGCGACGCTCGTCACGGCAAAATACGCGGTTGTGTTGAACAGGGCGGGTGAGGCGAGCACAATCGCGCAGCCAACGCAGAGCCAGATGGAATTTGTGGGGGTGCCGCTCCGGGCGTTGACTCTTGCCCAGATGCGGGAGCCCGGAAGTGCATTGTCGCGGGAGAAAGCGTAAGTCATGCGTGAGTTGGCGGTCACTGACGCCATACCGCAGAAGAACTGTGCGCCCACCACGATGGCGAGCAGGAATTTCGCTACGCCAGGATTGCCGAGTGCATCCAGGAAAATTTGTGCCGGAGGCAAACCGGTTGGCGTGGCACCAAGGGTGGTCAGGCCGTCCTCTGAGCCGTCCGGGATCGCCGCGACGAGCGAGTAGAGCAGAATCCAGCCACCAATGATGGAGATGACCACGCTCATGACAATCCCCTTCGGGGCCGCGATGGCTGCGTTCTTGGTCTCTTCGGCAACGTGGGCCGAAGCATCGTAGCCGGTGTAGGTGTACTGCGACATGAGCAGGCCCATGAGGAAGACATACGGCCCGAAAGTGAAGCCGGTTTCGTTGTGCCACGCCGTCATTGTCCAGTCGAAGGACTGGTGGCTCGTGGGCATGATCCACAGCGCCGCCACGATAATCGCGACGCCCACAATGTGCCACCAGGCGGAGACATTGGACAGGAAGCTCACAATCTTGACGCCGAAACTGTTGAGTAGGGCGTGGATGATCATCAAGACGACGAACAGCGCGAACGTAGCGCCTGCGGTGGGCTCGACGCCGAAAGTCAGCGCCGCGAAAGCCATCATTGTTGTGGCGCAGCCAAAGTCGATTGCCGCGGTGACAGCCACCTCACCAAGGAAGTTGAACCAGCCGACATACCACGCCCAGGCCCGCTTATTGCGTTTGGCGAGCCTGCCGGCCCAGAAATAGAGGCCACCGGCCGTCGGGTATCGCGAACAAACCTCGGCCATGGAAAGAGCCACGCACAGGACCAGGAGGCCAACGATGGGCCAACCAACGTTGATGGCTGCCGGACCGCCGGACTTGAGCGCAATGCTGAAGGAGGTGATGCAGCCAGCCAAGATCGAAATGATGGAAAACGAGACTGCGAAGTTGGAGAAGCCGGACATGCCGCGATGTAGCTCTTGCTTGTAGCCAAGCTCGGCGAGGGCCGCAGCATCTGCGTCTTGCACAGCCTGCACCTTCGCTGCCGTAGAACGATCACTCATGATTATTCTCTTTCTAAACGGAAGGGGGGAACGGGCCGACACCGCTCGCATCGATAGTGACCCACTTCACATCAATCTGTCAATGGTCTGACTTCAGACCACAAACCAACCTCCTCGAAACGGTAGGCTGGAAGGCATGGTTTCTGAGGACTCGAACGTCGACGGCACGTCGCAAAGCGGCACGTCGCAAAGCGGCACGTCACACAACAGCACGGCACACAACGCCGCGGCCCCCAACGGCACCCCGGAACGCCGGGGGATCACGGTCCGCCGTGCGCCGAAGTTCGTTCCCTTCATGGGACTGGGCGCGGTGCTCGGCATCGTCGTTGCCGCGTTCGTTGCCTACGGGATCCCCGGCGACGAGAGTTTCGACACCGGGGCGGTCTTCGGGTTCTTCCTTGTGTCCTTTGCCGCTGGCGGCGTGCTTCTGGGTGCCATCGCGGCCCTCGTCCTCGACCAGGTCAGCGTGCGGCGCTCCCGGCGTGCCGTCGTCGAATCCGTACACGGCCCCACACAGGACGACGCCGAGGCATAGGATCCCGGTCACAAAGTCGCGTGAGGGAAAGTACCACGCCAACATCATGCGACAATTGACCAGTGGCACGTGGCGACGGAAAACTTTCTCATGATCTTCTCCCCGACGAAAAAGGACCTCAGGACGCTTGTGGCGTCTTCGGGGTCTGGGCGCCGGGCGAAGAAGTAGCAAAACTCACCTATTACGGGCTGTATGCGTTGCAGCACCGCGGACAAGAATCGGCTGGTATTGCTACCAGTGACGGCAAGCGCATCAATGTCTACAAGGACATGGGCCTCGTGTCCCAGGTCTTCGACGAGACAACCCTGAACACCCTCACCGGGCACCTTGCCGTCGGCCACTGCCGCTACTCCACCACCGGAGCAAGCCACTGGGCCAACGCACAGCCCACCCTGGGCGCAACCGCCACCGGCACCGTTGCCCTCGCGCACAACGGCAACCTGACCAACACTGCTGAGCTCCGGGAAATGATCCTCGAGCTCAACGGCGGCCAGTTGACCGGAGAAATGAAGCAGGGCAACACCTCGGACACTGCCCTGGTCACCGCCCTCCTCGAAGGCGAAGAGGGCAAGACCCTCGAACAGACCGCACTTGAGCTGCTTCCCAAGATCCGGGGCGGCTTCTGCTTCGTGTTCATGGACGAAGGCACGCTCTACGCCGCCCGCGATACCTTCGGCATCCGCCCCTTGTGCCTGGGCCGCCTCGAGCGCGGCTGGGTTGTCGCCTCGGAGCAGTCCGCCCTGGCAACCGTCGGTGCGAGCTTCATCCGCGAGATCGAGCCCGGCGAATTCATCGCCATTGACGAGAACGGCGTCCGTTCCCAGCGTTTCGCGGAAGCGACGCCGGCCGGTTGCGTTTTCGAATACGTTTACCTCGCGCGCCCCGACGCTTCGATTGCCGGACGCTCCGTGTACGAGTCCCGCGTGGAAATGGGCCGCCAGTTGGCCCGCGAAAACACCCAGGTAGCGGACATCGTCATTCCGGTCCCCGAATCCGGAACTCCGGCCGCGGTCGGCTACGCCGAGGAATCCGGCATCCCGTTCGCGCACGGCTTCGTCAAGAACTCCTACGTGGGACGCACGTTCATCCAGCCCTCGCAGACCCTGCGCCAGCTCGGAATCCGGCTCAAGCTCAACGCCCTCGAATCCGTGATCCGCGGCAAGCGCGTGGTGGTGGTCGACGACTCGATCGTGCGTGGCAACACCCAGCGCGCCATCGTCCGGATGCTCCGCGAGGCCGGCGCCGCAGCCGTCCACATCAAGATCTCCTCCCCGCCCGTCCAGTGGCCCTGCTTCTACGGAATCGACTTCGCGTCCCGCGCTGAGCTGATCGCCAATGGCGCCACCATCGAGGAAATCTCCCAGGCCATCGGTGCGGATTCGCTGGCCTACATTTCCGAAGACGGCATGATCGGCGCCACCCAGCAGCCGCGCGAACGCCTCTGCACGGCCTGCTTCACCGGCCAGTACCCCATCGCACTTCCGGGTTCGGACAAACTGGGCAAGAACCTCCTGGAACGCACGGACCTCGGCGGGCTGCCGACGTCGGGCATCTCCGCCGAAGCCGTAACCGCGGACTCGGACGACCCGGCCAACAAGCCCGGCGCCACCGGCTGCGATCCCGGACCCGACGCCGAGTTTGAGAACCTGCTGACCGACGCCGATAAGAAAGAGTCTGTATGACCTCCGCATCCTCCGCCGCTGAGAACACAACCGGCATCACCTACGCGTCCGCCGGCGTCGACGTCGAAGCGGGCGACCGCGCCGTCGAACTCATGAAGGACGCCGTCAAGGCGACCCATAACAGCTCCGTGCTCGGCGGCGTCGGCGGTTTCGCCGGCCTGTACGACGTCTCGAAGCTGCTCACGTACAAGAGGCCGCTCCTGGCCACGTCCACTGACGGCGTCGGCACCAAGGTAGCCATCGCCCAGGCCATGGACATCCACGACACCATCGGCTTCGACTTGGTCGGCATGGTGGTGGACGACATCGTGGTGGTCGGTGCAGAGCCCCTCTTCATGACGGACTACATCGCGTGCGGCAAGGTTGTCCCCGAGCGCATCGCCGACATCGTCCGCGGCATCGCGGCCGCTTGTTCGGTGGCGGGCACTGCCCTGGTGGGTGGCGAAACCGCTGAGCACCCGGGCCTGCTGGGTGAGCACGAGTACGACGTCGCCGGTGCAGCTACCGGTGTTGTCGAAGCCGACGCCCTGCTTGGCCCGGACCGCGTCCGCGCCGGCGACGTCGTAATCGGCATGGCCTCCTCGGGCCTCCACTCCAACGGCTATTCCTTGGTTCGCCGCGTGATCAACCACGCCGGCTGGGCCCTGGACCGCCAGGTCTCAGAACTCGGCCGCACCCTGGGCGAAGAACTGCTGGAACCCACCCGCGTCTACGCCGCCGACTGCCTGGACCTCGCCCGCGCGTTCCCGGTCAGCGGCCTGGGTACTGCGCCCGGCGCCGTGCACGGCTTCAGCCACGTCACCGGCGGCGGCCTCGCAGCCAACCTGGCCCGCGTCCTGCCGCAGGGCCTCGTGGCCACGGTTGACCGCGCCACGTGGGAACTGCCGGCCATCTTCAAGCTGGTCTCCGAGCTCGGCAATGTTCCGCTGGCCGACCTCGAGCGCACGCTCAACCTCGGCGTCGGCATGGTGGCCATCGTGTCCCCCGAAATCGCCGACGCCGCCGTGGCCCGCCTCAACGAACGCGGCCTGCCGTCGTGGGTCATGGGTACCGTGGCTGCGGACTCGGACTCGATCATCAAGAGCGGCCCGGACTACGTCCAGGGCGCCAAGGGTGTCGACGGCGGCGCCGTGCGCCTCGTGAACGCCTACGCCTAAGCGTTCTTAACGCAAAAGAGTGCCCACCCAGCTTGCCGATCCGGCAAGCTGGGTGGGCACTCTTGGTTAAGGCCTAAGAGCTTTCGCCGGCCATCACGCTGAAGGCCGCTCCGGCGGGATCGCCAAGGACTGCCATGCGTCCGACACCAGGGACGTCGAAGGCAGGCGCGAAGACCTGGGCCCCGAGTTCCACGGCCTTCGCCACGGATTCGTTCACGTCGGCAACATTGAAGTAGGTCATCCAGAAGGGCGGCATACCCTCCATGGGCTGCTTCATGGCGCCGGCCACGGACTTCCCGTCCACCACGAACTGGGTGTATTCCTGCAGGTCGCCGGCCGCGGCCGTCTCGCTGGAGCATCCCGTTACGGATTCGTAGAAGGCCACGGCCTTGGGAACATCGTTTGTCTGCAGCTCGCTCCAGACCACCGTGCCCGGCTCGTTGACCAACCCGGCCCCGTGGTGGCTTCCGGCTTCCCAGAAACCAATCTGCGCACCCGTTGGATCGGCGGCGAAGAACATCCGGCCGCTTCCGTTGGGGACGCTGTCCGGCGGGAAGAGGATGTTACCGCCGGCCGCCGTCGCGCGCCCAGCAGCCTCGTCGACCGAATCGACGGCAAGGTAGTTGGCCCAGTAGGAGGGTGCACCGGCCGCAGCCATGTCCGGCATCTGCTGCATCATGCCCGCAACGTAGCGGTCCTGCAGCTTGGCCATGTAGTACGTCATGCCGTTACCGGCATCCATCGCGTCCAGTTCCCAGCCGAACAGATCACCGTAGAAGGCCTTGGAAGCCTCGATGTCCGACGACGACAGGTCCACCCAACACGGAGTTCCCTGCTTGTAGCTATCAACCTGCGGCATTGCTATCCCTTCGTTGATTAGCCGGCTTACGCCAGCGGATACCACGTTCAAAGTAGTACGGGGGTCCGACACTGACAACAGCCAGCGCGGACGGACCCCGGAAGAGCGGCGTCGGAACCCTTATGCGTGAACAGTCCGGCCCGTGAAAGCGACTAGGCGCTCCAGGCTGGATGCCGTCTCTGCGACTTGCTGGGCCGGAGCGAAGCTGCCGCTCGCGCGGACCTGCTCGCTGATGGTGTTCTGCGCGAGGACCTCGACGTAGTCGGTGAGCTCATCCGCAACCGACACTTCGAGGCCCAGGGCCTTGGAGAAGTCCCAAGCGTGGACGAGGAACTCGAGATTGAGGATCGAGGCGACCATCGTCGCCGGCAATTCGGCGAAGCCCATGTCGATGGTGCCTTCGAGGCCGCGGCGGTAGAGAGCCTCCAGAGTGGGCTGGGCGAGGTCGGCGATGCGCACCTCAGGCGACTTTCCGGCGTCGTCGGCTACTTCGGCGCCCAGGGCCTTGGCGATGTTGGCAATTGAGCCGGCAAGGTGGTCAAGCAACTGGGACACGTTGAAATCGGCGCACGGAGTCTGGGTCTGCGCGTCGGCCTCGGTCACGTGCGCCAGTACGCGCTGCACGATGGCGAGCGTGGCGTCCGCGGAGGTGAGCTCGTTGAGGTCGGCAGGTGCAGCTGCCCATTCGTCGGCACCTGCGTCGCCCGTGGAGGCCTCGGCGAGGAGACGGTCGAGGTAGTGGTTCCAGCCCTCGGAGTGGCCTGCAAGGGCTTCGGCCGTCGGCAGTCCCTCGTGCACCAGACGTACTGTGGTCCCGCCGTCGGCCGGCTCAAGGGTGATGGCTACGGTGGAGACGTTGTCCGCCGGGGCCTCGGGCTGCTCCCAGGCCCAGGTGAAGACGACGCGCTTGCCGGGCTCGATTTCGGTGAAGGTTCCGGCAGCGTGGTGACCCGGGGTGATGGTCCAGCGGTATTCGCCGCCCACCTTCAGGTCGACGCGGGCGGCAACGGTCTGCCAGCGGCGGAGGCGTGCGGGCTGCGTAATGAGTTCGAACGCCTGGTCGACGTTGAGGGGAAGAAGAACGGTCTTGTCGTAAATCATGGTGATTCCTCTGTTGTTTGAAGGCGGTCGGTGGTGAAGTTTTGTGCGTCAGCGAGGAGCATGTCCAGCTCCGCGGTCCAGAACTGCTCAAAAAGCATCCGGAGTTCTCTCATGCCATCGTTATCCAAGCGGTAGTAGCGGTTGCGTCCCTCTTTGCGGGCCGCAACGAGGCCTACCTGCTCCAGCAGCAACAAATGCTGCGAGACGGCGGATCTGCTCACCGTGAATTCGCCAGCCAGCTCCGTCACGGTGCGCTCGCCCGCCGCAAGCAGGTGCAACAGGCGCCGCCTGTTCGGCTCCGCGGCAACTTCCAGTGGGTCGAGCATGTTTAATACGTTAGTCGCCACTAACGCATTCTGTCAATCACTTCCGAGAGCGCACTATCAACGACTACAGAACCGCGGACAAAAACGCCCGGGTCCGTTCATGCCGGGGGTTGCCAATGACCTCTTCGGCGGGACCTTCCTCAATGATCCGGCCACCGTGCATGAACACCACTCGATCCGCCACGTCGCGGGCGAAGCCCATTTCATGCGTCACGACAATCATGGTCATTCCCGTCCGGGCCAGGTCCTTCATCACCCTGAGGACTTCGCCCACCAGTTCCGGGTCCAGCGCCGACGTCGGCTCGTCAAACAGCATCAGCTTCGGCTGCATGCACAGCGCCCGGGCGATCGCCACCCGCTGTTGCTGCCCGCCCGACAGGTGCCGCGGATACGCATCCGCCTTCTCCGAAAGGCCTACCTTCTCCAACAAATCCAATGCCCGACGGCGGACATCCGCCTTGCGCTGCTTGAGCACCCTGAGCGGGGCTTCCATCAGGTTCTCCAGCACAGTCATGTGCGGGAAAAGGTTGAAGTGCTGGAAGACCATCCCGATATCGGTGCGGTCGGCGCAGATTTCGTTGTGGGACTGCTCGTGGAGCTTGTCCCCCTTGATCCGGTAGCCCACGGCCCTGTCTCCAACCCACAGCAGGCCGCCGTCGATCTTCTCGAGGTGGTTCACGCACCGCAGGAAGGTACTCTTCCCTGAGCCGGAGGCACCGATCAAGCAGACCACTTCGCCGCTTTGGACGTGGAGATCGATTCCCTTGAGGACCTCGTTGTCGCCGAAACTCTTGCGCACGCCTTCCGCGCGCACCAGCGGAAGCGCCTCCGGCGCCTTCCCGCTTTCCGTTGTGTCGATGGTCATGACTTGCCGCCCTTTCCTGTGCCTTGCGTGGAGTGAACCCTGAAGAATTTCCGCAACCGCTCGGCGGCGGTCGGCGGGACCGAACGGGACGTTCCCCGCGCGAAGTGCCGTTCCACGTAGCCTTGGCCTACCGTGAACACCGTGGTGACAACGATGTACCAGATGCTGGCCACCAAGAGCAGAGGGACAACCTGCAGGTTCTTCGAGTAGATGATCTGGGCGGAGTACAGGAGCTCAGGGACAGCCAGGACGCTGACCAACGAGGTCATCTTGAGCATGCCGATGAACTCGTTGCCCGTGGGCGGAATGATGACGCGCATGGCTTGCGGCAGGATCACCCTGGTGAGGGTCTGGATGCGGGACATGCCGAGGGCACCCGCAGCCTCGCCTTGGCCTTGGTCGATGGACTGGATGCCTGCCCGGACAATCTCCGACATGTAGGCAGCCTCGTTGAGGCCCAGGCCAAGGATCGCCGCGGCGAGGGGTGTGATGATCTGGTTGGCGTCCAGGCTGACGCCCGGGATGCCAAAGGTGATCTCCGGATACAGCGCCGACAAGTTGAACCAGAACAACAGCTGGACCAGGACCGGGGTGCCACGGAAGATCGTCACGTAGGCACTTGCCGAGGCCTTGACCACGGGGTTTGCCGAAAGCTGCATGACCGCAAGCACCACGCCAAGCCCCACCCCGGCAGCCATGCAGACAACCGTCAGGAACAGGGTGATGCCGATCCCGTTGACGATGGCGACGTCGCGGAAATACAGGGCCACCTTGTCCCAGCCGAAACGGGGATTGCTCACCGCGGAAAAAAGCAACAGGATCACGACGGCGGCTACCGCAGTACCAGCCACCCATCGCCAAGGGTGCCTGCCTGGGACCACGGTGAACTGTCCGCTGTCCCTTGTTCCCATCTTGGGGACGGTGATCACGCCGCTCATTTCGCACCACTCGCGTCCACTGCATCCGCGCTGATGGTCACCGAGTCCGGGATTCCGTACTTCGCATTGATCGCCTTGTACGTGTCGCCCGCAACCAACGCCTTGACGGCCGCGACGATCGCCTTCGTCAGTGGCGAACCCTTGGGCATGGCGATACCCACCGGCGTCGGTTCAAAGTCCTGGTTGCCGGCGAGCTCGAAAGCACCGCCGGAAAGCTTGCTCGCATAGCCCATGCCGACAAGTCCCGAGAGGACGCTGTCCACGCGACCGGAGATAAGGGCCAGGTTGGCTTCGTCCTGGGAGGGAAACAGCTGGATGTCAATCGGTGCCTTGCCGGCGTCGACGCACTGCTTTGAAAACGCCGGAAGGGTCTCGATCCCCTGCGTGGTTCCCTTCTCGCCACCCACCTTGGTGCCGCACAGCTTCATCGCGTCGAGGGCGAGCTTCTTGGGATTTCCCGCCTTGACGGCAAGGCCTGAGCCGCTGCTTTGGTAGGAGGCGAAATCGGCATTCATCTTGCGCTCGGCCGTGACGTTGAAGCCCGAAATGCCGACGTCGTACTTGTTCGAGCTCACGCCCGGGAGGATGGTGTCGAACGTCGCGGGGACCATCTTGACTTCGAGCCCCAGCGTCTCGCCGACGGCTTTCGCAAAGTCTGCGTCCCAGCCGACAGCCGTCTTGCTGTCAGCAGCGTAGAACTCATACGGCGCGAAGGTGGGGTCGGTGCCAACCATCAGGATCCCTTTGGCCTTGACGTCCGGGGGCAGGAGATTCGCGGCGGACTGGTTGAAAGGCGCCGCCGGAATCGCGGCGTCTTTGCCGGGAATGGAGCTGGCCGCGGCTTCCTTGCCGGAGTCGAGTGATGCAGTGGTGCAGCCGCTGAGCCCGACGGCGGCTGCCAGCAGCAGGGCGCCTGTGGAGATGTATCTAGGACGGTTCATGATTGCCTTTCAGATAGCTTGTTCCGTGGTCAACAGCGATGTTGACCACGGTGGTACCGACATTGACGAGGGCGGGATGTCGAACGATTGCGACCACCCCGTCCATAGGCGCAAAGAAGTCTTTTGGAGGCCGCTCGAGTTCTTCCACGGAGTGGACCCGGGCCACGAGGTCGCCGGCCGTGACCTTCTGGCCAAGTTCAACCACCGGCTCGAGGATGCCCGCCATCGTGGAATGGACCGGGGACTGGGCAGTGAGTTCCATCCACTGGATCGGGGCTTCCGCGATGGACCGCCCGGCGTCCTTGAGCACGCCCCAGTGGCCAAGCAGCGAACGAAGTCCGGTCCTCGCCCTGTTGAGGATCGGCAGGGATACGGCTCCCCTGCCACCAAGTTCGGTCGAGATCATCGGCACGCCCGCCCGATCGGCAGCGCCGCTGATGGAACCCGTCTTCAACATCGGCTTAACCACCACGGAGTACGGGGCATTGAACGCGGCCACCGCCGCCATCTTCTCAGGCCACAGCTCCGGCGTCGGTCCTTGGTAGACGAACGCGGACGGAACATACTCCGAGGCGATTCCCCCGGAGTGGATGTCAATCACAAAGTCAGCCATGGGGATGAGTTCTCCGGCCACAATCGAGGCGATCTGCAGGGCTGGCCCGCCGTCGGCGCGGCCCGGGAGGGCCCGGTTCAGATTGACCCGGTCAACGTTCGAAACGCGCCTTCCTTCACGGACGGCAGCGATGTTGAGGGCAGGCAGGATGATCAATCTCCCGGTCACCTCAGCAGGGTTCAAAGTGCGGATGAGTTCCTGGAGCAGGATCTGGCCTTCATATTCGTCACCGTGCGTGCCGGCGATCAAAAGAACCGTGGGACCGTCTCCACCACTCAGGACCGCGATCGGCGAGGGGATGACAGCGGCGTCATTTTCGTTGTCCGAATGTTCGATCTCCAGGTAACCCAGCTGCTTGCCGACGGCGGCGAAATCGATCCCGGGAATGCGCGGAATGTGCAGGCTCATGGGGCATCTTTCCTCAGGGTTGGTAGAATTGGATTCACTGTATACAGTGAATCCTGTGATGTAAAGCACGTAGGATTGAACGAGTTTTGATACCAAAAAGGGGATGAGGCGAATGGCTACGCAAGCTGCCAAGGGGATGAGGCCGCTGAGCGAGCACGTCTACGACAGGATCAGCAATGAGATCGTCAACGGAGTGGTCGGGCCTGGCGCTCCCCTGGTCCAGGAACAACTGGCCGAAGAATACGGCGTTTCACGGACGCCGGTCCGCGACGCACTTAACCGCTTGGTGCACGAAGGACTCGCCACTTTGGTCCCGGGGTCCGGGTATTTTGCGACGACGCTGACCCGATCAGCCGTCGAGGAAGTCTATGAGGTACGCAAGGCCCTCGAGATCATGGCCATCAGACAGTGCGGGGCCAAGTACACAAACCTTCAGCTTGCCCGGCTCGAGCTGCTCATCGCCGAGGGTGCCGCAAGCGCCGACCCGGAGGAATTGTTCACCGCCACGCGGGCGTTCCATTTGGGCTTGGCGGCGCCTGCGCCCAACGGATTCTTGCTGAAAACCCTCGAATCCGTCTGGGACAACCCGGTTCAACGGCTCATCAGCCGCTCGTATCCTTTGGACGACGCCAAGCTTGAGCGCGTGGCGGACGCCCACCGGAAGATCCTTGCTGCAGCCCGCGCCAATGACCTCGAAACACTGATCCCCCTGCTGGATCTGTGCCACGAGAAGGACTGACCGGAAAAGAACGAAAAAAGCCCGTAGCGCACGCCAATCATGGCGCGCCCTACGGGCTCGATCGTTTTAGGAGGCATCTGGGGATGCCAAATCACTTCGTGTACGACGGCGGTACGCAACTCGATGCCGAAAGGCACCTGATTGTTGCTACAGCTATCCGATACGGCGGGTGTCTACCTCGTCGTCATCGTCTTCCAAGTCCTGTGCGTACTTGTCCTCGTAAGCCGAGTAATCCGGCTCCGGCGGATCGTCCGCGAATCGGCTCGTCGCACGACTTGATGGCCCAGTCAGCTCGCGCTGAAGGGCCGAATAGTCAGTGTTCGGGGAGTAGTACTTGATGTCCCGAGCCTGCTTGGTAGCTTTTGCCTTTTGACGGCCGCGCCCCATGGCGTGACCCCCTTTTGTACTTGGACCGGAGGTGGTCACCTTGGCGATCGGTGAGGCCCCGGAATGTTTGGTCAATTTGTCGTATGTCTAGATTACATGCTTTCTGGAGCAACTGCTTGCCACGACCTCGCGAAAGCGACGTCACAGTTCCACACGGCAGTATCACCGTTCGTCGGCATGAAAAACTTGGGTAGAGTCGCCCTAATATCGGGCCGCACGCATGAAAGGCGCTAACTCAGACATGGGCCAGGACAACACGATCCCGGGAAACAACGGTACAGGCGACAACGAGTCGCCGGTAGACCCTGGTTCAGGGACCGGGTATCCGGGGACTTCGGGCATCTACCCGGATGCTGGCATGCCTGCCGAAACCGAGCCCGAGGACGGCTTTCCCTCCGAAAAAGGGTCGTCCCTGCGGACTGCCCTGGACGCCATAACGCGGTATCGGCTTATCATTGGCGGCATTGTGCTGGCTGTATTGATCCTCATCGGAGTAGTGATCTGGATCCTCGTTGGGGCCTTGGCCAACCGTCCAGTGGCCGCTTCCACCCCCGCACCGGCCACGTCCACCAGCCGCGGCCCCCTCCCGGCCGATGTCGAGGCAAAGGACTACCAGCTGGGCGATTGCTTCGCCGATTTCGACTCCAACGCCACCAAGTCCAAAGTGGTGGACTGCACCACCGACCATTCTGCCCAGTTGGGCGCCATCTTCCGGTACAAGGCTGACGACACCTTCCCCGGTGCCACTGCCTTGCGTGACAAAGGCCGCGAAATCTGCCGTGATCTGATGCTCAACGAGGCCTCTACGAAGTACGCGCTCCTGCAGCAGAACGTGTACCCGAGTGCCACCAGCTGGGACAACGGCGACCGCCGCGTGGACTGCTTCATCGTGGTGAACTCGGGAAACACGCTCAAGGAATCCGTGCTGCAGAAGTAGCTACTCCTTCCGCCTCACCGTCAGGCCGCTACCCGCCGGAGCCCCGCCGTCGGGACCCGTCAAAGCTTCGAGCCCCTCGATGGTGAGTTCGTCGACGTCGGCCGCGGTGTCCACCAGTACCGTGTCGCCGTCCGCGATCTCTCCGGCGAGGATCTCCTTGGCCAAGCGGTCGCCGATCTCGCGTTGGACCAGCCGTCGCAACGGACGGGCGCCGTACGCGGGATCGTAACCGGACATCGCGAGCCAGGCACGGGCGCCGTCACTGACCTCCAGGGTGAGCCTGCGGTCGTGCAGGCGCTTGGTCAGCTCGTCCACGTGCAGCTCGACGATCCTGGCGAGCTCGTCCACGCTGAGCGGATCGAACAGGACAATCTCGTCGAGCCGGTTGAGGAACTCCGGCTTGAAGGAGGCGTTGACCACGGCGATGACCGCATTTCGCTTCGCCGTGGCGTCCAGCGTTGGATCCACAAGGAACTGGCTGCCCGAGTTGGAGGTCAACACCAGGATGGTATTCCGGAAGTCCACGGTGCGGCCCTGCCCGTCGGTGAGGCGACCGTCGTCGAGCACTTGCAGGAGGATGTCGAACACCTCCGGGTGGGCCTTCTCCACCTCGTCGAGCAGGATCACGGAGTACGGGCGGCGACGGACCGCTTCAGTCAGCTGACCGCCTTCCTCGTAGCCCACATATCCGGGAGGGGCGCCGACCAGCCGGGCCACGGAGTGCTTTTCCCCGTATTCAGACATGTCGATCCGCACCATGGCGCGTTCGTCGTCGAACAGGAAGTCAGCGAGTGCCTTGGCGAGCTCAGTTTTGCCGACGCCGGTGGGGCCCAGGAACAGGAATGAGCCCGTGGGGCGGTTGGGGTCGCTGATGCCCGCACGGGCGCGGCGGACGGCATCGGAAACGGCGGCCACGGCCTTGGACTGGCCGATCAGCCGCTTTCCGATCTCCTCCTCCATGTGCAGCAGCTTCTGGGATTCTCCCTGCAGCATGCGGCCAGCGGGGATCCCGGTCCAGGCCGAAATGACCTCGGCGATATCGTCCGCCGTGACTTCGTCCGCGACCATCAGGGCGGGCTTCGCTTCACCGCGTGCTTCCCGGGCGGACTCTTCCTCGGCTGCTGCGCTGAGCTCGCGCTCCAGAGCGGGCAGTTCGCCGTAGAGAATGCGCGAGGCAGCTTCAAGGTCGCCTTCGCGTTGGTACTTTTCGGCGGCCGAACGCAATTCGTCGATCTTCGCTTTGAGGTCGCCAACGCGGTTGAGCCCGGCCTTCTCGGATTCCCAACGGGCGTTCAATGCCGCGAGGGCTTCCTTCTTGTCGGCCTTGTCCGCGCGTAGCGCAGCGAGGCGTTCGATGGAGGCCGCGTCGGTCTCGCGGGCGAGGGCCAATTCCTCCATGGTCAGACGGTCCACGGCACGGCGAAGCTGGTCGATTTCCTCAGGAGCCGAGTCGATTTCCATGCGCAGCCGGGACGCGGCCTCGTCCACAAGGTCGATCGCCTTGTCCGGCAACTGACGGCCCGAGATGTAGCGGTTGGAGAGCGTGGCGGCGGCCACGAGGGCGGAGTCCGCGATCGCTACCTTGTGGTGGGCCTCGTAGCGTTCCTTGAGGCCGCGGAGAATCCCGATGGTGTCCTCCACGCTTGGCTCGCCCACGTAGACCTGCTGGAAGCGGCGTTCCAGGGCAGGGTCCTTCTCCACATTCTCGCGGTACTCGTCCAGGGTGGTGGCACCGATGAGGCGCAGCTCGCCGCGGGCCAGCATCGGCTTGAGCATGTTGCCCGCGTCCATGGCGCTTTCACCGGTGGCACCGGCGCCCACCACCGTGTGGATTTCATCGATGAACGTGACAATCTGCCCGTTGGAGTTCTTGATCTCCTCCAGTACGGCCTTGAGCCGTTCCTCGAATTCGCCGCGGTACTTGGCACCGGCCACCATGGACGCAAGGTCCAGGGCGATCAGGGTCTTGCCCCGCAGGCTTTCCGGGACGTCCCCGGCCACCATGCGCTGGGCGAGCCCTTCGACGACGGCGGTCTTGCCGACGCCGGGTTCACCGATCAGCACCGGATTGTTCTTGGTGCGCCGGCTCAGGACCTGGACGACCCTCCGGATTTCGCTGTCCCGACCGATCACGGGATCCAGCTTGCCCGAGCGCGCGACGGCGGTGAGGTCCATGCCGTACTTCTCGAGGGCCTGGAAGGTGTTTTCGGGGTCTTGCGAGGTGACTTTCCGGTCGCCACGGACACCCGGCAGGGCGGCGAGGAGCGCTTCGTGGGAGGCGCCGGCGTCGCGCAGTAGCTTCCCCACGGCGTCGCTTCCGGCCGAGAGCCCCAAGAGGAGGTGCTCAGTGGACACGAAGGAGTCGCCGAGTTTCTCAGCCTCGTTCTGGGCGGCCTGGATGGCCTGCATCGAAGGACGGGAAAGCTGCGCTTGCTGCACGGAACTGCCCGACGACGACGGCAGGGCCTTGATAGCCGAGCTCGCCTGCACGCTCACGGCATCCGGGTCCGCTCCAGTGGCGCGCAAAAGGGCTACGGCGACGCCCTCGCGCTGGTCCATGAGCGCTTTGAGCAGGTGGGCCGGCTCCAGCTGCGGATTTCCGGCGGTGGAGGCGTTCATGGCCGCTGCGGAAAGAGCCTCCTGGCTCTTGGTGGTGAATTTGACGTCCATGGAAGAGCTCCTTTCGGGAGTAGACTGTTTCTCAAAGTTGAGTCTACTATGCTCAACTTTGCCAGATCATCCCTCCTGCTCCATGTTTGCCGACGGCGAAACTGCTGTCTATAGCCTTCTCCGCTTACCTTGAAAAGCCCCTCGCCGTTTGCGAGCCGTAGCCCTAGGATCAGGTGTGACCGGGGGAACACCCCTTGGCGAGCATGAGAAAAAGGACACGCAATGAAGAAGTTCGTAGTTCTCTACAATGCGCCGCAATCGGCGGAATCGGCCATGGCTGACAGTACCCCTGAGGCAGCAGCCGAAGGCATGAAGCTGTGGATGGACTGGGCCGCGAAGGCTGGCGACGGCATTGCCGATCTCGGCACGCCCCTCGGTGGCGGCAAGGTGGTCGGGAACTCTGGAGTATCCGATGCGGAGACGGGAGTAGGCGGTTACAGCGTCCTGCAGGCCGAGGACATGGACGGGGCCCTGAAGCTCCTCGAAGGCCACCCGCATTTCCTCATGGCACCCGAAGCCTCGATCACCGTCTACGAAGCGCTCGACATCCCGGGCATGTAACACAGCAACCGCCGCGGCACCCCGCCGTCGAATTCGTGGGTGTGGGCCGCGCGCTGCGTGCCGGAAGGCGGCGCGGCCCGCACCCACGATCCCGGTAAAGCGCCGTACGATATGCACATGGCACCCTTCACAGTCACTCGCAATGCGCTGATCCCCGCCGCGCCCGCCGACATCTTCCCCTTCGTCAACAACTTCCACGAGTGGACCAAATGGTCTCCGTGGGAAGCCGTTGACCCCAAGCTGAGCCGCAGCTACTCGGGCAACGAATCCGGCGTCGGAGCCAAGTATGCCTGGAGCGGCAACAACAAGGCCGGCACCGGAACCATGGAAATCGTCGGCTCGGAAGAGCCTGGCAAGATCGACATCCGCCTCGAATTCACCAAGCCGATGAAGGCCGTCAACCCCACGGGGTTCACGTTCGCGCCCGAAGGGGAGGGCACCCGCGTCACCTGGACAATGACCGGCGAGAACAAGGGCCTCGGCAAAATCTTCGCTTTGTTCATGAACATGGAGAAGATGGTGGGCGGCGACTTCGAGAAAGGCCTGACGGCACTCTCAGCGGTAGCCACCCGGAAAAACCCGTAGTTTCTCGGCGCAGGCCATGGCCGTCTACCTTGATCCGCCGCTGTGGCCCGCGCACGGGACCGTGTTTTCCCACCTCGTCTCGGACACATCGCTCGAGGAGCTGCATGCCTTCGCCGAGGCTGCGGGGATTCCCGAGCGTGCCTTCGACGGCGACCACTACGACGTCCCTGAACGCCGCTACCAGGACCTCCTTTCCGCAGGTGCCATCCCCGTGGAGGCCCGGATTTTGGTGCGCAAACTGATCGCAAGCGGCTTGCGGATCCCCGCCCGCCAACGGAGCAA
Organism: Arthrobacter sp. KNU-44; assembly: GCF_051843155.1. NCBI lineage: Bacteria > Bacillati > Actinomycetota > Actinomycetes > Micrococcales > Micrococcaceae > Arthrobacter > Arthrobacter sp. KNU-44. The sequence continues at coordinate 2,653,957 of NZ_JBPXNG010000002.1, read as the reverse complement.
GGCCCTCACCGTGCCCTTGCTGGAGCGCTGGAATTCGACACTTCCGGGACACGAGGAGCTGGGTTTCGAACTGCTCGAACGCTGGGGCGAGGACCATCGGAAGTACCACAGCCGCACGCATTTGCTGGCGGTCCTGGAAGCCTTGGATCTCCTCACCGAACCCGGGCCGCCGGCGCGCTCAGTTACGCTGGCGGCTTGGTTCCACGATGCCGTCTACGAGGGAATCGCCGGGCAGGACGAAGAGCAGTCGGCCAGGCTGGCCGAGGACCGACTGGCCATTGCGGGACTTCCCGGGCCAGTGATCGACGACGTTGCCCGGCTTGTCAGGCTGACCTCCACCCACAGCCCCGAACCGGGAGACCATCTCGGCGCCCTCTTATGCGACGCCGATCTGTCCGTCCTCGGCGCAGAACCGAAGGCTTACGCCCGCTATCTGGCTGCTGTCCGCGAGGACTACGCGCACGTCGGCGATGCAGACTTCGCGGCGGGCCGCGCCGCCGTCGTCCGCCAACTACTCGCCTTGGATCCGCTTTTCCACAGCGAACGCGCGAAAAGCCTGTGGCTCGATGCCGCGCGCCGCAACCTGGAGGCCGAACTGTCATGACCATGGCGGGGACGGTGCACCGTCAGCTTCCGTTCACGGTGAGGTTTGAATGGGGGCTCGACGGCGCCCATGCGGTCGCGTCCGGAGCGGACCTCGCCGTCGTGGTTGACGTCCTCTCCTTCACCACATGCGTCAGTGTCGCCGTCGATCGGGGCGCCATGGTGTTCCCCTATCCGTGGAAGGACGCCGGGGCCGAGGATTTCGCCGCCCGCCACGATGCCCAACTGGCGGGTCCGCGAGGTGGGGGCGGCCTGAGCCTCTCGCCGTCGAGCCTGCGGGACGCCCGGACGTTGAGCCGCGTCGTGCTGCCTTCACCCAACGGCTCGTCGATCGCGTACGAGCTCGCCCGGGAAATCCCCCTTATAGCAGCCGTGTCACTGCGAAACGCAGCGGCCACCGCGGATTGGGTGGCATCCGAACTCCCCCCGGATGCGGTGGTGGCTGTGATCGCGGCCGGCGAGCTCTGGCCCGGCGGTTCGCTCCGGCCCGCCGTGGAGGATCAGATCGGGGCCGGCGCCTTCATTGCCGGGCTCGTTGCCGCCGGGCGAGGCGGATTCACACCGGAAGACGGCAAGCAAGGCTTCGCTCCGGAGGCCGACGCCGCGATGGCGGTCTACAACGCTGCCGAACCCCGGCTCCATGACGCCCTACGAGGCTGCTCCAGTGGCCGTGAGTTGATCGGCGCAGGGTACCCGGACGACGTCGAGATCGCCGCAGAACTCGACGCCGGGACCACTGTGGCCCTGTTGAGGGACGGCGCGTTCCAGCGTCCTTGAGTCCGCTTCGGCGCAGTTCCATGAGGGGCTTGCGCTTCCACTACTTAGCGCTACTATGTACTAGTAGCTAGTAACACTGAGTAGTGAAAGGAGGTGTCCAATGGGCAAGCAGATGACGGAGATGCTCAAAGGGACCCTGGAGGGCATCGTTCTCGCCCTCCTGACGGGGAATCCCGCGTACGGGTACGAAATCACCACGCTGCTCCGGGGGCAGGGCTTCACCGAGATCGCCGAGGGCACCGTGTATGCGCTGCTCGTCAGGATCGAGCAAAAGGGCCTTGTCGACGTCGAGAAGCGGCCGTCCGAGAAGGGCCCGCCGCGCAAGGTCTATTCGCTCAACGAGCAGGGCGAGAAGGAACTGGACGAATTCTGGAATACGTGGAGTTTCCTGTCCGAGCGACTGGAACAGCTCCGAAAGGGAGGAAAGTGAACATGGCCACAGGGTGGATCGAGCAGCTCACGGGATCGCTCGAACAGAAGAAGCAATACCGGCAAAACAAGGCACGCGTGGAGCAGCTTCCCGCGGACTATCGCGCGGCGGCGACCGCGCTGGAACGGTACCTGATGTACTTCGGGGCCATCACCAAAGGAGAGATCCTGATGCGGATGCTCGGCGATCTCACCGATCTCTTCGAACAGAGCGCCGCGGACGGAACGCCGATCCGCGACATCGTCGGTGACGACCCGGTGGAATTCGCCGAAACGTTCATGCGCAACTACACGGTCGGTCAGTGGATCAACAAGGAGCGCGAACGCCTGGTCCAGGCAATCGACGCCGCTGCCGGGGACGATGGGAAGGAGAGGTGACCATGACCAGTGCATCCACCACCCGCGAACCCGCGATCCGCGTGCATGGCATGGAAAAGTCCTACAAGGAATTGCACGTACTGCGTGGCGTGGACTTCGATGTGGCGCCGGGCACCATCTTCGCCCTTCTCGGCTCCAACGGAGCAGGAAAGACCACAATGGTGAAAATCCTGTCCACACTGCTGAGTCCGGACGCCGGCACGGCCACCGTCAATGGATTCGACGTCGTGAGCCAAGCACTGCGGGTCCGGGAAACCATCAGCCTCACCGGACAATTCGCAGCAGTCGATGAAATCCTCTCCGGCCGGGAAAACCTGGTTCTGGTTGCCAAATTGCGCCACCTGAAGGACCCCGGCCAGGCGGCGGATGACCTTCTCGCGCGCTTCAACCTGTCCGATGCCGCATCTCGGAAGGTGTCCGCGTATTCCGGAGGCATGCGTCGTCGCCTCGACATCGCCATGAGCCTCATCGGGCAGCCCGAGGTGATCTTCCTCGATGAGCCGACCACCGGACTCGACCCCGAAGCGCGCATCGAAGTGTGGCAGGTGGTCCAGGAGCTCGCCAATCAGGGCACCACCGTCCTGCTCACCACGCAGTATCTCGACGAGGCTGAACAACTCGCGGACCGGATCGCCATCCTTCATCAAGGGCGCATCATCGCGAACGGCAGTCTCGCCGAGCTCAAGCAACTCCTCCCGCCGGCGAAGGTCGAATACGTCGAAAAGCAGCCCACCCTGGAGGATATCTTCCTCGCACTTGTGGGGAACGAGGGCAAGGTCGCGTCAATTAAGGACCAGTCATGAGCACACACTTCTTCGGAGACACGGCCGTCTTGCTGGGCCGCTCCATGCGTCACATCTTCCGCAGCGCGGACACCATCATCACCACCGCGATCACGCCGATCGCCCTCATGCTGCTGTTCGCCTACGTGTTCGGCGGCGCCATCAAGACAGGCTCCGGGAACTACGTCAACTACCTGCTGCCGGGGATCATGCTGATCGCGATTGCATCGGGAATCGCGTACACCGCCGTTCGTTTGTTCACCGACATGAAGAGCGGCATTTTCGAGCGGTTCCACTCGATGCCGATCGCACGATCGTCCGTGCTGTGGGCGCATGTGCTGACTTCGCTGGTTGCCAACGGGCTTTCCCTCGTGATCATCGTGCTGGTGGCCCTCCTCATGGGATTCCGCACATCGGCAAGCCTGCTGTCATGGCTCGCTGTCATCGGGATTCTGGCGCTGTTCACCCTGGCACTCACCTGGCTGGCAATCATTGCGGGCCTGACAGCGAAGTCCGTGGACGGTGCCGGCGGGTTTTCCTACCCGCTCATCTTCTTGCCGTTCATCAGCTCGGCTTTCGTGCCCACGGCCACCATGCCGGGTCCTGTGCGCGCTTTCGCAGAGAACCAGCCGGTCACTTCGATCGTCAACACGATCCAGGATCTGTTTGAACAACGGCCGATCGCCAGCGACATATGGGTCGCACTCGCATGGTGCCTAGGCATCCTCGTTCTCGCGTACTTCTTCGCCACGGCAGCCTACCGGCGCAAGATCAGCTAGGCGCGCAGCTCCCTTCCGTTGGTCGGACAGTGCGACGGAAGGGGCTTAGCCTTTGTCCTTGATCCAGCCCAGGATCACAGCTTCAAGCGCAGGCTTCTTTGCCTCGAAGTCGGCGTCGTCCATGAACCGGGCGACGCGGGAGACCTCGCCGTCGCCCTCCAACAGGCCCAGCTCATCAACGATCGACGCCCCTTGGTGGAACATCAGCGTGACGTTCTTCTTCGATCTCGGAAAGAACGACGCGATGTTTCCCTTGTAGATGAAGGTGGGCGCCTGCCACTTGACGGCCTCGGAAAGGCGCGGGTCCACCGCGAGGATGAATTCCCTGATTTTGCCGACCAGTTCACGGTGGGGGTTGTCGTATTGCTGAAGCCAGGTGTCCACGTCCGGATTTCGATTGCCCATGGCTGTAACCATAATCCCGAGTCCACGCCCAGGGGCCGAAGGCGCCGTCTCGTATCATAGACGTGTGACCTCCTACCTTCGGCGCAATGGTGCCGCACTGCCCCAAGCCCGTCCCGTCGTCGAGCACGTCCTGGCGGTGCGCGGCACGGGAGGGTACCGGCAGTACCGCATCCCCGCGCTGGTCGTTTCCACGGCGGGAACAGTGCTCGCCGCCTATGACGGCCGGCCGAACCTGGACGACCTGCCCAATCCGATAGATCTCCTGCTCCGGCGCAGCATGGACAACGGCCGCAGCTGGGAGGAGCAGCGGGTGGTCCGCAGCGGCTCGGGGCTCAAAGGCTTCGGCGATCCCAGCCTCCTGGTGGACGCCGTGACTGGGCGGATATTCATGTTCCACGCCGCGGGGACGCATGCCGGTTTCTTCGAGGCGGTAGGCGGCTTGGAACCGGATGACGACGTGCAGCACTGCGACGTCAGCTTTTCCGACGACGACGGCGTCACCTGGCAGCACCGGAGGCTCACCGATCAGCTCAAGCTGGGCGGTGTGGCGGGCGTCCGCACCGGCACTCGAGACCGCAGCATCACGGGGATCTTCGCTGCGGCCGGGCAGGGAATCCAGATACACACCGGTCCGTTCGCCGGGCGCCTGGTCCAGCAGTTCGTCGTGCTCGTGGACGGCGAAATCATGGCCGCTTCCGCGTACAGCGACGACCACGGCGAGAAGTGGACGCTCGGATCGCTCATCGGAAGGGGCCCGGACGGGGTTGGCCCCAACGAGAACAAAGTTGCGTGCCTCGACGATGGCTGCCTCCTCCTGCACTCGCGCGCCACTCCCCGGCGGCTCGCAGCAGTCTCCCATGACGGCGGCGAGACGTGGAGCCAGCTGGAACCCGTGGAAGACCTCCCCGACCCGAGCGACAACGGCTCGCTGATCCGCTTCGACGGCCTGCCAAGCGTGATATCCCTGGCCACCCCGGCCACGAACAGCTGGCTGCTCGCGAGCAACAACCAGGACACCTCCCTGCGGCGCAACACGGTCCTCAGCCTGTCAACGGACAATGGGGCAAGCTGGCCCGCCAAGCTGGTCCTGTGCGAGGGCAGCTCGGCGTACTCGACGGCGGCGCGGCTCCCCGATGGCAACATCGGCGTGTTGTACGAACGGCAGGGATACCGCGAGATCGTCTTCGTTTCAGTCCCGGTTGAGCAACTGGCGGAACAGCTTTTGGCCTCGGCCGGATCGGGTGCGCCTGAAACCCGGCCCGATGGCCTCGAGTTTCACATGGAACTGCGCTCCATCACTCCCGGCCGACCTGCCGCCTGGCAAAACGCCGGCGAATTCCATGTCATCTCTCCGGACAACGACGGTGAATGGGACGTGCAGACCTGGAAGGAAGTGGGCCAAGGCTACTCGGCGGAGCAGGCGCAGGTCCTCGGCACCCGCGAAGCCCAGGACCTCAACTACGGGCCTATAGTTCCCGGCTACAAAGCCGGGGACATCCTCGCCTTCACCGGACGCGCCCGCAACCTCGGCACCCGGCGGGCCACCGGCGTCGTACTCGTGGGACCGCACGCCAATCCGGAGGACTTCCCGCCCGCGGATCTGGCACCGGGCGCGGAAGCCCTGTACTTCACGCCGGTGTACACCGTCACCGAGGAGGATCTGGCGCGGGACTCGCTCGAGCTGACTTTTGGGGTGGCGTACGACGGCGGCGCGCGGGTCGCGGAGCGCAGCTTCAGTTTCGATCTGCGCACGGGAGCCGTGGCGGCTGGTTAGTCCTGCGCGAGGGTGGGCTAGAAAATTTGGCGGATGTTGGTCTTTGCGAGGTCGATGAGCTGGTCGCCGCGGCCCGAGAGAACCGTCCGGATTGCGTAGAGCGTGAAGCCCTTGACCTGTTCGGCGCTGATCGCCGGCGGAATGGACAGTTCCTGCCGGGCCGTGCGGACGTCGATGAGGGCCGGGCCGTCGTGGGCGAAAGCTTCAGCCAGTCCCGCTTTCAGCCCGGAGGAGTTGTCCACCCGGATACCGCGGATGCCCAGCGATTCCGCCAGTTTGGCGAAGTCCGGATTCTCGAGCTCCGTGCCGAAATTGACGAATCCCGCGGCCTTCATTTCGAGCTCCACGAAGTTCAGCGAGGAGTTGTTGAAGACCACCACTTTGATGGGGAGCTTGTTCTGCACCAAAGTGATCAGTTCGCCGAGGAGCATGGTCAGGCCGCCGTCGCCGGCCAAGGCGACCACTTGGCGCCCCCGATACGCGGCCGCCGCACCGATTCCGTGGGACAGTGCATTGGCCATGGTTCCGTGGTTGAACGAGCCGAGCAGCCGGCGTCGGCCGTTCATGCCTAGATACCGGGCCGCCCACACGGTGGGGGACCCGACGTCGCACGTGAAAACCGCATCCGGGGCCGCCAACTCATCCACGAGCCTGCCCACGAATTGCGGATGAATGGGCTGGCCGTCCTTGGCCGGAGAGGCCAGGTCGTCGAGTTTGCCGCGCGACTTGGCGTAGTGCTTGAGCGAGGTACTCAAGTGTGTTCGTTTCGCCTTCCGCTCGATCAGCGGCAGAAGCGAGGCCGCGGTGTCCTTGACCGTGCCGACGAGGCCAAGATCGATCTTGGCCCGCCTGCCAAGCTGCTCGCCCCGGATATCCACCTGGATGATCTTGGCGTTCTCCGGGTAGAACTGCTGGTACGGAAAATCGGTGCCCAGCATGAGCAAGGCCTCGCAGCTCTCCATCGCCCGATAGCCTGAACTGAACCCCAACAGGCCCGTCATGCCGACGTCGAACGGGTTGTCGTATTCGATGTGCTCCTTGCCGCGCATTGCGTGGACGATCGGCGCGCCCAGCGCGTCCGCCAAGGCCATGACCTCGGGGTGCGCGCCCGCAGTGCCGGCGCCTGCCAGGATGGTGACTTTGCCGGCAGCGTTGAGAATGTCCGCTGCCTCTGCGAGCTCCCGCGGGTTGGGCCGGATCTCCGGACGGGCGGCCCGGATCACCGCTGTCCGGTTGCTTTGCGCCTCCGCAAGGGCGACATCTCCGGGAATCACGACGACGGCGACACCGCGCTTCTCGAGGGCCGTCCGCATGGCGATTTCCAAGACCCTTGGCATTTGCGAAGGATGGGCAACGTGCTCGACGTAAACGCTGCACTCCCGGAACAACTCCTGGGGGTGCGTCTCCTGGAAGTACTGGCTGCCGATCTCTTCGCTGGGAATGTGGGCGGCGATGGCCAACACGGGAACCCTGGACTTGTTGGCATCGTAAAGCCCGTTGATCAGATGCAGGTTGCCGGGGCCGCAGGATCCGGCGCACACCGCCAATTCATCCGTGAGGCCCGCCTCGGCTGCGGCTGCCAACGCCGCGGCTTCCTCGTGGCGGACATGCACCCAACGGATGCTCTCTTCTTCCCTCAGCGCGTCCGTGAATCCGTTCAGCGAATCCCCGGGGATCCCGTAGACGCGCTGAACGTTGTTGGCTTTGAGGGTGGCGACGATGTTCTTGGCAACGGTGTTCCTGGCGGCGGACATGGACTGTTCCTTTCGAGGGGAGGCAGTGCAGACACGGCCTACGCTACTCCGGAACAGTCCATGGCGCCTGACGCGAGACGCGGGACGGTTAGTGGTAGGTGCTGACGAACGGTCGGTTGCTAGGCACGATCTGCTTGCCCAGCGGCATGAGCGATACCGGAATGAGCTTCAGGTTGGCGATGGCCAGCGGGATCCCGATGATGGTGATGGCCATGGCGAAGGCCGTGACCACGTGCCCGATCGCGATCCAAATGCCTGCAACCAGCAACCAGATGACGTTGCCGATGAGCGGGAAGACTCCCCCGCCTCCGGGCTTGTCCACGACCATGCGACCAAACGGCCACAGCGTGTACGAGGCAATCCGGAACGACGCGATGCCCCACGGGATGGTGACGATCAACAAGCAGCAGACAATTCCAGCCATGAAATATCCCAAGGCCAGGACGAAGCCGCCGAAGACGAGCCAGATGATGTTGAGCAGCGTTTTCATATTTCCCATTGTCTCCTGCCGGGCGCGGACTGGGCCTAGGGGTTGGCCCTGAAATCCCCCTGATTTATCGTTTCCCGGTGTCCAGGACCGCTGACAAATCGAACTTCACGGGTTCCTCAAGCTGCTCATAGGTGCACGACTCCGGATCCCTGTCCGGCCGCCACCGCACGAATTGCGTGGTGTGCCTGAACCGCTCCCCTTCCATATGGTCGTAGGCCACTTCCACAACGAGCTCGGGCCGCAGGGGTGTGAACGACAGGTCCTTCCCTGCGCTCCAGCGGCTGCCTTCGGCGTTGCGGGGTGTCCGGTTGCCTTCCTCCTGCTCGGCCCATGCCCAGGGATGCCCATCGAACGCAGTCACGAGGGGTTGGAGTTCGTCGAACAGTTCCCTGCGTCTTTGCATCGAGAAGGACCCCACCACGCCCACGTTGGATAGCCGGCCGCCGTCGTCGTAAAGCCCCAACAATAGTGAACCAATAAGGTCGTCACCGGTCTTATGAACCCGGTAGCCGGCCACAACGCAGTCGGCGGTCCGCTGGTGTTTGACTTTGAACATCACGCGCTTGTCCGGTTGGTAGGTACCATCCAGCGGCTTGGCGAGCAGGCCATCCAGGCCTGCGCCCTCGAACTGGTTGAACCACTGCTCTGCCGTTACCTTGTCCCGGGTTGCCGCGGTGAGGTGGATGGGAGCGGCGGCGCCTGCAAGTGCTTGTTCAAGCGCTGCCCGCCGTTCGGCGAAGGGCCGTCCCGTGAAGTCCTCATCGCCAAGGGCGAGCAGGTCGAAGGCCACGAATTTCGCCGGCGTCTGCTCGGACAACTGCTTGACCCTGCTGGCTGCCGGATGGATGCGTTGCTGGAGGGCTTCAAAGTCCAAGCGGTCACCGGACCTGCCGACCAGGATGATCTCGCCGTCGAGGACGCAGCGTTCCGGCAGGTTTGCCTTCAAAGCCTCGATGAGCTCCGGGAAGTACCGGTTCATGGGCTTCTCGTTGCGGCTACCGATTTCGACGTCGTCACCGTCACGAAAAACGACGGAGCGGAAACCATCCCATTTAGGCTCGTAGCTCATGGCGCCCTCCGGGATGGCGCCCACCGCCTTGGCAAGCATAGGTGCGACAGGGGGCATGACTGGCAGTTGCATGAAGCCATTCTTGCCCCGGCACCGGGACCGCGCTACCCGTTCATTCGCTTAAGTGGATAAAGGACTACTTGCAGTTGGCGCTCAGCCAAGTGGTTACGGGAGCCATCGCCTTTTCGAACTTGCCGCTCGAGTAGACGGTTTGGTCTTTCAAGCCCGCGATCGCAGTGTCCTTGAGGTTGGTGAAATCAGCCTTGAGTGCGTCCGGGACGCGATCGGCGGTGGCGGCAAGCTCGGTCTTGTATTGCTCCAGCTCCGCGGTCTTTCCCTGCGCCGCGGACATTGGCAGCAACGACGCTCCCGTAGCTTCTTTGGAGATGGTGGAGCACATTTCGGCTGCCGAAGCGAAGCCCCCGAACGGGCCCGATGAAGGAGTTGGGCTTGCGCTTGCGGAGTCGCCTGTAGAAGAGGACGACGGCGTGCCCGCCGCTGCGGAGCCCCCTCCCTGCGTGGAGCAACCGGACAGCGCCAACGCAGCGAAGAGCGCGACTGTCATGTATCGGATAGGGCCGTTAAGAGGTTTGGAAAGGATTTTCAAAGGTCGCATTCTGCTTGATCGTGTGTCTCCGGAACCGTTCGGCCTCCAGAGCAATGGCATTCTGTCCCCGCCGTGGAGTCTAGCCCGGATGGGCCCTGGCCTTCCAAGTTGACTTCCAGCCCCTTTTAGACCGCTTCCCTATTCCCGCACCAGCAAGGTGTCCAATTTGGTGAACGAGGTGCCCCACCCCTCGCGGGTCATGTCCACCCATTCGTCGGAGTCGAAGGGACCCTGTGTGAGATGAAGCCGCGTACGGCCGCCATCCAGTACCTCGAACTCAAGGCGCATTTCCAGCAAAAGTGTGATCCCGGCGTCGGGCTCTGCTTTCTGGGTGGCGACCAGCAGGGCGGGCGGATCGTACGCGGTGATGACGGCGTCGATGGGTGATTCCTTTGCAACGCCGTTCTCCTCCCAGGTCATGGTGAGCTGCCAGACTCCGCCCACCCGGGGGTCGACGACTATCCGGTCGCGCGGCGAATCCACGCCCACCGGCCCGAACCATACGGCGAGCTGCTCGGGGTCCACGAAGGCTTGGAAGACGAGCTCGCGCGGGGCTTCGAATTCGCGGGTCATGGTGAGGATGTGCTGTTCCGTGTTCATTGCTTGGCTCCTGGATCCTTTGAATCGTGCTGAATCTTGCGTAGGTGGGCGTCGAGGCGGATAAAGCTGGCATCCCAGAAACGCCTGTATTTGTCCATCCATTCAGTGGCTTCGCGCAGTGGTTCCGCTTCCAGCTTGGAAGACCGCCATTGTGCATTCCGGCTCCGGCTGATCAGCCCTGCGTTTTCCAGGACCTTGAGATGCCGCGAGACGGCGGGAAGGCTGATGTCGAACGGTTCGGCAAGCTCGTTCACGGTGGCCTCACCCTCCGAAAGCCGTGCCAAAATGGCCCTTCGGGTGGGGTCGGCAAGAGCCGAGAAGATGAGACTGAGCCGGTCTGCGGACATCGCTGGCGCCTTTGTATTTAACTGCTCGGCTAATTAACCGATGTATTAAATATGCGACGGCGGACGGCGCCTGTCAAGGGTCTCTTCAGCGACGCTCGCTCACTTTTGAGGGCAAAACCGCGAACCCTCGCTCACATCATCTGAGCGTGCGTTTGGGGAAAGTGCGTCATAAGTGAGCGAGCGTTTGGGGAAAGTGCGTCAGGCTTTTGCTGCTGGGACGAAGGCGCGCACGAGGTCGAGGTCCTTCACCCCACGCGAGGACTCCACGCCGCTGGAGACGTCGACGCCCCATGCCTCGGCTTCGAGGGCGGCGGCTCCGACGTTGGACGGGGTCAAACCGCCAGCCAACAACCAATGGCGTGCACCCAGGCCCAGTTTCCGGACCGAGGAATAGTCCCAGGCCTCACCCGAACCCGGGACGGCGGCGTCGATCAGGAGAAGCTCCTCGCCCCACGCCTCGAACTCGTCCGGAGCGGCACCCATGGTGACGGCCCGGATGAGCCGCATGCCGGCGTCGTGCACGGTCTTGACGTCTTCCGGCGAGCGGCTTCCGTGCAGCTGGACCCATTCAAGGCCGGCCGCGCGCGCGGTTGCGACGGCGTCGGCGGCTGCCTCGTGGCGGAAGACCCCGACGGCGGTGATGCCTTCCGGTACATGGGTCAACAAGTCTCGGGCACGATCGGGCGATACCTCGCGCGGACTCTTCGTCAGGACGAAACCCACGGCGTCTGCGCCGGACTCGACGGCGGCCTGCACGGATTCCGGCGTGCTCAAGCCACACACTTTGACGAACATTCCGCGCCTCCAACCGTTTCCCTCCCTACGACGTTAGCAAGGGCCTCCGGGATTGTTGAACCGTGCCAAGATTGCACCGATGTTACGCGGACGTTCAACAGGCCGACGACGGCCTCGGGCTAGGCTGGAGCGCATGGAGATCATCCGCTTTGCCGAGCTCAAACCCGAACCGTGGCGCAACGGAGGCGGGGTGACCCGCGAACTCGCCAGCCATCCGAAAGCGGCGTCGGCGCAAGACGGAGCGTGGGACTGGCGGGTCAGCATCGCCGACGTCGGGTCGGCCGGCGACTTCTCGACGTTCCCCGGCATGGAGCGAGTCATTACGGTGATCGACGGCGAATTGCTGCTGCTCACTGTGGACGGCGAAGAGCACCCTCTGGAAAAGTACCGGCCTTTCCGGTTTTCGGGCGAGGCTGCCTCTGCCAGCGCACTCCCGACCGGCGACATCCGGGACCTCAACGTGATCGCCCGGGCCGGCGAATTCAAGGGCTACACGTCCATCATCGAGCTCTCCAAGAAGCGCGCACACCCCGTGTTCGAAGGCCAGTTGGCAGTCCTTTTGGAGGGCAAGGCTTCTGTTAGTCCAGGCGCGGATCCCACGGAAACGGCTGAGGTACCGGAGAGTGAGGCCGCGACGACGGAGCTCGTCGAACTCGCTCGCTACGACGCGGTAGTCGGTTCCGACACCCGCAGTCCGGAGATTCTGGGCCGCGGATTCCTGGCCGTTATCTCCATCGACCGCGTGGAGCATGCGCACTCGTAGGTCCCAGCACTGGACATAATGCCAACATGCGCACCCGCTCGCCCCAACGCTGGACATGTCCCTTGGTTAAGCCCGCAGCAGCGCATGTCCCTTGGTGAGGCTCGCCACCAAGGCTGGCTACCCGGCGTCGGGATTTGCTAGCCTCGAAGGAAGGCCCGAAGAGGGACCTCCGGACGACGGTTCAGTACCCGGCACGCGACAAGACTGGCCAAAGGATCTGTCATGCCGTGGTTAATCCTCATTCTGTCCGGCGCGCTTGAGGCCGTCTGGGCCGCAGCGCTCCACCGTTCCAACGGCTTCCGCAAACCGGCCCCCTCCGCCATCTTCCTCGTCAGCGTCCTCGCGAGCACCGCGGGGCTGGCCTTCGCGATGCAATCCATTCCCACCGGGACCGCGTATGCGGTGTGGGTGGGGGTCGGCGTCGTCCTCACTGCGGCTTACGCGATGATCACCAAAGTCGAGCGCCCGACGGCGGCCCGGCTGCTCCTGCTCGCCGGGATCGGTGCGTGCGTGGTCGGCTTGAAGGTGGTGGCGTAGCCATGACCGCCAAGTTCGCATGGGCCATTCTGCTGGCCTCCGCCGTGCTCGAAGCTGTGTGGGCGACTGCCCTTGGACTGTCCGACGGCTTCAGCCAAGCCCTCCCGACCGTGGTCTTCGCCGTCACTGCAAGCCTCAGCATGATCGGCCTCGGAGTCGCCGTGAAGCAGATTCCGCTGGGCACGGCCTACGCCGTCTGGGTCGGGATCGGCGCTGCGCTGACGGTCGGCTGGGCGATGGCCACCGGCGTCGAACCGGCCAGCCCACTCAAATTGCTGTTCATTGCGGGAATCGTGGGTTGCGCGGCCGGGTTGAAGGCCCTTCCCACGGAGAAGCGTGAAGAAGTGACGGAACCGGCCCAATCATAAGAGCGGAATACTCCCCCGCTGCTCGGAGTTGCGAGCAATGAGACAAACCCTCGGCGAAGGAGAAGCACCATGAGCCCGGAAACCACAAACGTACGGCTCGGCGATGGCCTGACCGTGAGCCCCCTAGGCTTCGGCGGGATGGCATTGACGCCGGTATACGGCGAGGTGGATCCCGCCGAATCCCTCAAGACGCTGCATCACGCCGTGGATGCCGGCATCAGCTTCATTGACACCGCGGATATTTACGGCGCGGGCGACAACGAGGAACTGATCGCGAAGCTGCTGAGGGATCGCCGCGACGAGGTCCAGTTGGCCACCAAGTTCGGAATCGTGGGCAACCCGCGCGAAGGCTACACCGATGTCCGGGGAGATACCGAGTACGTGGCGCAGGCGGCGGAAGCAAGCCTCCGCCGCCTGGGCACCGACGTCATCGACCTCTACTACATGCACCGCCGCGACCTCCGCGTTCCGATTGTGGAAACCGTGGAGGCCATGGCAGAGCTTGTCCGGGCAGGCAAAGTCCGGCACCTCGGGCTGTCTGAAGTAACAGCCGAGGAGCTGAGGGAAGCCAACGCCGTACACCCGATATCCGCAGTGCAGAGCGAGTGGTCCATCTGGAGCCGGGACGTTGAGCGCAACGTTGTCCCGGCCGCGGCAGAGCTGGGCGTGGGTTTCGTACCCTATTCGCCGCTTGGCCGGGGTTTCCTCACGGGAACCGTCAGCGCCGACCAACTCGGCGAGAACGATTTCCGGCACCGCATTCCCCGTTTTGCAGACGGCGCACTCGACGCCAACCAGGCGGTTGTTGCCGCAGTGCGCACCGTGGCCGCCGAGCTGTCCGAAAGCACCGGCCGGGATGCAACTCCCGCCCAGGTGGCTTTGGCCTGGCTATTCGCCCAGGGCCGCCGTCTCCAGCTCAGCGTGGTCCCCATCCCGGGTACGCGCAAAGCGCACCGGATCGACGAGAACCTGGGCGCCTTGTCACTCGAGTTGAGTGCCGCCCAACTGGACGTGCTCGACGGCGCCGCGGACGCCGTCGTCGGCTCACGGTCCGCGGATCCCGCTTGGGTTTCGCAGGGCCGCGAATAGGCGGTGGGCCGCAGGCGGCTTCCGTAGAGTGGACGAATGGACTCACTCATTCATTCACTGCGTGACATCACCATCCGGCGAATCTCGGTCAGCGAGATGAACAACAACGTGTACCTGCTCACCGCCAAGTCAAGCGGCGCGCAGCTCTTGATCGACGCTGCGGACGACCTTCCGGCCATCCAACACATGATCGAAGACGCGGCCGCTGACACCACCGCCACGCCGAAACTGGCCCTGATCGCCACGACGCACCAGCACTGGGACCACGTCCGTGCGCTGCCCGGGTTGGTGGAAGCTACGGGCGCGAAGACCTCGGCCGGAGTAGACGACGCCGACGCGCTGCCCGTTCCGGTGGACGTGCAGCTGCGCCATGGCGATGTGGGCAACTTCGACGGTTTCGACATCACCGCAGTGCACTTGCGCGGCCACACTCCCGGTTCGATCGCCTACGTGTACCTGGACCCGGAAGGGCCCGCGCACATTTTCAGCGGCGATTCCTTGTTCCCCGGCGGTGTGGGCAACACGCAGAACGATGCCGCCCGCTTCACTTCGCTGTTGAACGACGTGAGCGAACGGCTGTTCGACGCCTACCCGGACGACACTGTGGTGCATCCGGGCCATGGAGATCCGACCACGCTCGGTGCGGAGCGGCCACACCTTGCGGAATGGCGCGAGCGCGGCTGGTAATCCCGCCCTGCTTAGCGGCCGCGGCGCTCGTTCGACGCCGGAGCCGAGGCACGGCGCGGGCCGCCGCGGGCCGGACGGCCGGAAGCCGAGTTGCCTGAGCCGGAGCCGTAGGAGCCACCGGAGTTGCCACCCGTGTTCGAGGACCATACGGACTTGTTGCCGCTGGTACGCGTGGAAGTAGCGGATTCCGTGCGTGGCGCCGACGCCGAGCGGTTGCCGGCGGCAGCACGCTGACCGGTTGCCGGACGACCGCTGCGACCACCCTGGCCCTGTGCACCAGGAACGTCGTTGCGGTGACCGGAAGCAGCGTTTCCGCGTCCACGTGGGCTGCGGGCGACGTCGTCGTTTGCTGCTGCGCGGCGATCGGCGCGGTTGATGTCGGTGCGCACGGGCTCGGAGGCAACCTTGCCACGGCCACCGCGACCACCGCGGCCACCCGCAGTGGGTGCAGCCTGGGTGGAACGGCGGTTGCGCTTGCGCTGGGCGTTGGCACCGGTGGATGTACCGCCGCCCGACTGCTGGGTCTTCGCTGCGAGCAATGCCGCACGGGTTCGGGGATCAACCTTGTCGGCAACCTGGCCCACGAGCTCGGCGATCAACGGGGAGTTGGCCGTGACGCGCTCGAACGAGACGTCGACGCCGGCAGCCTTCATGAGCTTCTTGACGTCGGACTGCTGCTCGGGGAGCGTCAGCGTGACCACGGTGCCGTCTGAACCTGCACGGGCCGTACGGCCGGAGCGGTGCAGGTAAGCCTTGTGCTCTGTGGGCGGGTCGACGTGGATGACGAGTTCGACGTCGTCGACGTGCACGCCGCGGGCAGCGACGTCGGTGGCCACCAGGACCCGGACCTCGCCGCTGGCAAACTCGGCGAGGTTGCGGTCACGGGCATTCTGCGACAGGTTGCCATGGAGATCGACGGCGGGGATGCCGCAATCGGTCAGGGTCTTGGCCAGCTTGCGTGCGTGGTGCTTGGTCCGCATGAAGAGGAGTCGGCGGCCGGCACCGGAGGCCAGCTCCACGATCAGCTGCTTCTTGACGGTCTGGTCGTTGACCACCAGGACGTGGTGCTCCATGGTGGTGACCGCGGCCTGGGGGTCGTCCACCGAGTGGGTCAGCGGGTTGGACAGGTAACGGTTGACCAGTTTGTCAACACCGTTGTCCAACGTCGCGGAGAAGAGCAGTCGCTGACCCTGGGTAGGAGTCATGTCCATGAGCTTCTTGACCACCGGGAGGAAGCCGAGATCGGCCATGTGGTCGGCCTCGTCCAGGACGGTGATCTCGACGGCTTCGAGAGTCAGGATGCGCTGGCGGATGAGGTCCTCCAGGCGGCCCGGGCAGGCGATGACAATGTCGACGCCGGCGCGCAGCGCCTTTTCCTGGCGGGCCTGGGAGATGCCACCATAGATGACCGTGGTGTTCAGGCCCATGGCCTTGGCCAGCGGCTCGATGGTGGCGTTGATCTGGGTGGCCAGCTCACGGGTCGGTGCGAGGACCAGACCCATCGGGCGGCCGGGCTTGCGGAAGTGCTTGGCTTCGCGCTCGGCGAGACGTGCCACAAGCGGGATAGCGAAAGCGATGGTCTTACCGGAGCCCGTGCGGCCACGGCCCAGGACGTCGCGGCCTGCGAGCGTATCCGGGAGGGTCTTGACCTGGATGGGGAATGCTTCTTCGATGCCATCTGCAGCGAGCGAGTCGGCGATGGCCTTGGGCGTGCCAAGGGCAGCAAAAGTAGTCATGTGTTTCAAGGGTCTTTCTGGCGGTGTCCAACGGACATCGTCCCCCGACGCCGGTTGGGCCAAGGGTTCGCCGAGGAAAAAGTCAGTGATCAACCGGTAGGCAATAAGCCGTGGCCGGGACCAGAGAAAACGCGTTCATCGACGCAGGATGTGCCTCTCACATGAAAAAAGCCCACTTCCCAAGTTTGGAACCAAGCCAAATTCGGGGACTAAGCGGGCATCACTGCACATCAAGTAAACCCATTCTAGCATCTGCGGGCCGCTGGCCTTTCCACAGGGCACCTTCACCCGGGCGGCGTCCCCACCTAACTCGCAGTTGTTGTCGTTTTGACGGCTCATAACGACAACAACTGCGAGTCAGTTGGGCGGGGATCAGTTGGGTAGGGACAGGCGTTGCCTCACGGGGGCACCTCGGGGCAGGCTTGAGCCATGACGCACCAGCACGACGGCGGAGCCCACCTTCACAGCGAACCTGACCACGACGCCGACCCGGCGCAGTTTTGGGACGAGGTGTACCGCGAAAAGGCGAAGCGGTGGAGCGGCAATCCCAATCCGCAGCTGATCGCGGAAGCCAAGGGCCTGGTTCCCGGCACTGCACTGGATCTCGGATGCGGGGAGGGCGCGGACGCCATCTGGCTCGCCCAGCACGGCTGGACGGTGACCGCGGTGGACGTCTCCGCCGTCGCGCTTGAACGGGCGGAAGCCCATGCCGCCGACGTCGGGCTGCAGGACCGGATCGCGTGGCTACAAAGGAACTTCGGTTCGTGGCACCCCGACGAGGGATTCGACCTCGTGTCTTCGCAATTCCTTCATTCTCCGCTTGTTCCGTGGCGCGATTCGCTCGCCTCGGCCGCTGCCGCCGTGGCTCCCGGCGGCGCTTTGCTCGTGGTGGGGCATCACCCGGATGGCTTGACTCCTTGGAGCGGGCACAAGGATATGAAGGACAAGTTCTTCACTCCCGAGGACTTGGTCGAGGCACTCACGGGCGGCCCGGGCTCGTGGAGGATCAATGTTGCCGATTCCCGGGAACGCGCCGTGACGAGTCCTGAGGGCCAGCACGCCACCACCATCGACAGCGTGCTCCGGGCCACCCGGACCTCCTAGGCCCGCGCATCCTCGGCCCGCACGTCGTCCGCTTCGGCGGCGCGGTGCGGCTCGGCGTCGTCCGCACGTTCAGCACCCGAAGGCCGCCGGGCCGCAACCCGCGGCGCAATGATGAGTCCGACGACGGCGATCACCGACGTCAGCGAGAACACCCCCGCGAAGGAGCCCGCCGTCGTCGTCAGCGCGCTGAAGACGAGACCCGTCACGGCGAGCGAGAGAGCTCCGCCAAGGGAATCGGAGATGGACATTGCCGAGCTGTTGAAGCCTTGGTCCTCGGGCTTGGAAAGGGCCAGGGTCATGACACTCAGCCGCGGGTACATCAGGCCCATGCCGGCGCCCGCGAACAGCCAGCCCGCAATCGCCACCGCGGCGGGCCACGAAAACATCGTGGTCACGAGGACAACTACCACCGAACCGAGCACGAGCGCCGACCCGATCCTGACCGCCGGGGCATTGCCAAGCCGGGAACCCATCCGACCCTGCACGGCGGACGCCGCGGCCCAGGCAATCGCCGATCCCGTCAACGCAAGTCCGGCGAATGCCGGGGTGAACGAGTACCGCTCCGTGAGGAGGTACGGCACGTAAACCTCGGTACCGAAGAACGCAGCGGAAGCGATTCCGCGCATGAGGATGACGCTCGGCAGTCCGCGGTGCGCGCCGAGCGTGCCGCGCGGAACCAGCGGCCGTACTGCCAGCATTGCGACGACGAGCGCGACGCCGGCAATCACCCAGCCGACGCCGGGCACCTGGCCGGAGAGGTTCAGGCCGAGAACCGCAAGGGCTGCGAGCGCGGCCCACCCCATGCGGCCGAAGGCCCAGGGAACGCCGGCGCCTTTGGGCTTTGCCTCGAAGGCGGCCGCCTTCGAGGAGCCCGCCTTCCGGGAGCCTCCGTCCCGCGCGTCCGGTGAGGAACGCATGCCCCGCATCGCGGGGAGGATCATTGCCAAGGCCGGAACCACGAGGCCCACGACGCCGAGGAACACCCAGTGCCAGCTGCTCAACTGGGCAACCACGCCGGCGGCGAAGGGACCGATCATCGACGGAACGACCCAGGCCGCCGAGAACGCGGCAAAGACTTGGGCATGTAATCTCGCGGGATACACCCGGGCGATCACCACATACAGCGCCACGGTCATTGCGCCGCCGCCGAGGCCTTGGACCAGCCTGCCGGCCACGAGGATCGGCATGGAAACCGCAGTACCGGCGATGAGCAGCCCCGCCGCGAACAGCGCCACGGAGGCGTACAGCGGGGCGGAGGGACCACGCCTGTCCGCCCAGTTCCCTGCGGCCACCATCCCGATCACGCCAGTGGCGAGCGGCCCGGCGAACGCCAAAGCATAGAGTCCGGCACCGTCGAGCTCGCGGCTCACGAGCGGCATGATGGTGGTGACGGCCATGGACTCGAAAGCCGCAAGGAAGACCAACGCGCAGGCACCCGCTGTCGCCAGGAGATAGGGGCGTTGCAGTATGCCTGCCGTTGCGTCGTGGCTTGTCATCATCCCAGCCTAGAAGGCCAAACGAGTTTGGGGCCACCCACAAAATCCATTCAAGTGATTAACATTCACCTTAAATTAACTCTGGGCAAACACTGAACTAAATAGCCAACTATCGGTTGTTCCCGTAATCATTCCGTGATGCACTGCTTGGCGTGAACTTCACAAGACGCAACTTCCTGTCAGTTGCCGGATCTGCCACGGCCGCGACGCTTATCAGCGGCGCCTCCGCGGGGACCGCGCCTGCTGCGACCGCCCTCCCCCAACCCGGTTCCTCGGGCATAGACCACATCATCGTGGTGATGATGGAAAACCGCTCGTTCGACCACTTCCTCGGTTGGATGCCCGGCGCGGACGGAAAACAGTCCGGGCTGACGTTCGTTGACCGCTACGGGATTCCCCATACAACCCACCACCTGATGGACTTCCAGGGCTGCGGGCATCCAGACCCGGACCATTCCTATGAGGGCGGCCGGATCCAGTTCAACAACGGCAAGAACGACGGTTGGCTGCGGGCAGGCGAGAATGATGAATTCGCCGTCGGATACTACGATTCGAGCGACCTCGACTTTTGGCGCCAAGCGGGTCCCGACTGGACTGTCTGCGACCGTTATTTCGCAGCCACCTTGGCCGAAACGTATCCGAACCGCTTCTATCAGCACTCCGCGGCCACGGACAGGCTCCATAACTCGACCGTCACCAGCACAATGCCCACGATTTGGGACCGGTTGGCAGCAGCCGGGGTGCAGGGAAAGTACTACTACGGCGACATTCCCTTCACCGCCCTATGGGGAACCAAGTACCTCGGAATCTCCAGGCCCTACGCTGAGTTCCTCAGCGATTGCAGTTCCGGCAAGCTCCCCTCGGTGTCCTTCGTGGATCCCCGCTTCACGGACGAGTCCAGCGGAACCTCCGGCGATGACCACCCGCATGCGGACATCCGCTCCGGTGAGCTTTTCCTGGCGGAGGTCTACAACGCCGTGACCAAGAGCCCCAAATGGGCGAACACCATGCTGGTGGTCAACTACGACGAGTGGGGCGGGTTCTACGACCACGTGCCACCGGAAACAGCAGCGGACAGCAATCCAGACACTGCCCGGCGCGGCTTCCGCGTACCGTCAATGGTCATTTCTCCGCGCGCCCGAAGGCAATACGTGGCTCACAATACCTACGACCACACCTCAATCTTGAAGGCCATCGAGTGGCGCTGGGGGCTTCAACCCCTGACGCCGCGGGACAACGCCGCCCGCAACATCGCCGAGGTGCTCGATTTCCAAGCAGCGCCCAACCTGACCGCGCCGACGTACCTCGTTCCGCCTTATGCCGCCGGACCGGCATGCTCCCCGGTCGGTCCCCCCGCGGAGGAAGAGTGGGCCGGGTTGAAACAGAAAGCACTTGCGGACGGATGGATCCTGCCATGACCTTCAAGACCTTCGCCATTTCCAGGATGCGGCTCGGATTGGCTGCGCTGCTGGTCGTCCTGCTCGGCGCCTCCTTCATCGCCTCCGGATTGCAGCAGACGGAAGCACAAGCGAGCGAACCACAGACCGTCCAGAGCACCGGATATCTCCCGGGAGCCAAGCACGTGTTCGTGATCAACCTTGAAAACAAGGGGTACGACACCACGTGGGGACCCGGTTCGGCGGCACCGTACCTTTCCACCACGCTGCGCAACCAAGGCGTCCTGTTGAACCAATACTTCGGCACGGCACACAACTCGCAACCGAACTACGTCGCCCAGATCTCCGGCCAAGGCCCCAATCCGCAGATGCAGGCAGATTGCCAGACATACTCTCCGTTCGTGAAGACCGGCACGGCAGCTCCTGGCCAGGCCGTTGGAGATGGCTGCGTCTTCCCCGCCGATGTGCCTACGGTGGCCGGCCAATTGACGGCAGCTGGGAAGACCTGGAAGGGCTACATGGAGGACATGGGCACGTCGTGCCGCCACCCGGCCCTCGGCACCCCCGACGACACCCAGAAAGCCAAGGTCGGGTACCAGTACGCCGCCCGCCACAATCCCTTTGTCTATTTCGCTGGGATCACTGGATCACCGGACTGCGCCAAGAACGACGTGGACCTCGGAGCCCTCAAGACCGATCTTGCTTCGGTCTCCACCACGCCCAATCTGTCGATGATCACGCCGAACCTCTGCCACGACGGACACGACTCCCCTTGCGTTGACGGACAGCCCGGCGGCCTGACCAGCGCGGATGCTTGGCTGAAGCAGTACGTTCCGCTGATCACTTCGTCTCCCGCATTCCGCCAAGACGGTGTCCTGGTGATCACCTTCGACGAATCCGACAGCCCCCAATCGGATGCCTCCGCCTGCTGCGGCGAAGGCCCCGGACCCAACTCCCCGCTTCCCGGGATCGTCGGACAGGGCGGCGGCCGGGTCGGCGCTTTGGTCATCTCGCCGTTCACCAAGGGCGGCACCTGGTCCACAACGCCCTATAACCACTACAGCCTGCTGGCCAGCATCGAAGACACCTTCGGCCTTCCGTACCTCGGCTACGCAGGCACCCCTGGCCTGAACCGCTTCGGAAGCGACGTCTACAACGCCGGCCTCTAGGCCGGGCTCGCGGCGGCGGCGGTTGGTATAGCGGCGGCGGTCGGCACGACGGCGCCAGTCGCCGTCGAGTCGGGGTTCAGCATCCAGCCGACCCGCTTGGCCGTGCTCAGCATCACGACGCTTTCGACGAGTTCGATCCCGGGAATGCGCTGCTGGATGGCGAGTTCCATCTCCATGACCTCGGCCAGCGAGCGCAGCCACATGATGATCACAAAGTTGGTGCTGCCTGTGGTGGAGGCCGTGAACCTGACGTTCCTGACGGCCCGCAATTCGGCGGCCGCGGCCTCGTGCTGGCCTGCTGGGACATTCGCGAACCACTGGCACGTCATGGGGTAGCCGGAGAATTGTTGGGCGATTTCGCAGCGGAAGGACAGCATCCGGCTCGCGAGCACGCGTCCGAGCTGCCGCTGCACGGTAGCAGGGTGCCGTCCCAGGGCGCGTGCGATTTCCGCCGCGGACGCCCGCCCGTCCCGGGCAAGGAAGGGAAAGAGTGCCATATGGCTCTCCGGCAATGGGGTGACCTGCGCGTAAGGGGCGGACGGATTGAGCGCCTCCGGCCCGGCGAGGGCGCGCAGCGCCTGCTGCTCCGCCCGGCTCAGGACGTTGAGCCGCCACGCGTAGCCGCTCGTGTGGATGCGGGTGCAGAGCGAGGTCCGGTACTTGGTGAGTCCCCGGATTTCCTTGAGCTGGGGCAATAGCCGGCTGCTGAACTCACTCAGGTCTTGGGTGATTACGGTGAGCATGAGGTCACGGTTGCTGGCCGCCTCCTCAACCGTGATGATCTCCGGAATCGCTGCGAGCGCGGCCGTGACCTCGGGCCTGAGGTGCATTTCGCAGTCCACGTCCAACAGGGCAAGGCAGGCATGCTTGGGGTCGCCCATGAGGTGCGCCGTGGTCCAGGCCGCTCCGGACTCGCGCAGCCGGTCCCATCGGGAGGCCAAAGTGGTGGCGTGGACGTCCAGGACCTCGGCGGCGTCGGACCAACTGATCCGCGGCGAGATCTGGAGGGCATTGATCAACCGGAGGTCCTCTTCACTGAGTTCCATCAGCGACCCTCTCCTAAGTGATGCATGATTCCTGTTAATTCTGGCATATTCCTGAATTTTTCCAGTGCTTTTAAAGATTGTGAGGCTAGTCACTTCACAATGGCTATGGATACCTACCAAACGTTCAGGAAACAGGAGAACAGATGTCGATCGCCTCAGACGCCAAAGAGATGCAGGGAGAAATCGCCCGGTTCCGTCACGAGCTCCACCAGGAACCGGAAATCGGCCTGGACCTCCCGCGCACCCAGGAAAAGGTGCTCAAGGCGCTCGACGGACTCCCGTACGAAATCACCCTTGGCGAGAGCACGACGTCGGTCACTGCCGTCTTGCGCGGCGGCGCGCCTCACGCTTCGGCCCGGAAGCCCGCTGTGTTGCTCCGCGCCGACATGGACGGACTTCCCGTCCAGGAGCGCACCGGCGTCGAGTTCTCCTCGAAGATCGACGGCGCCATGCATGCCTGCGGCCACGACCTCCACACGTCCATGCTCACCGGAGCCGCAACCCTGCTGGCCGAACGGCGCGATCAGCTAGCGGGCGACGTCGTGCTGATGTTCCAGCCCGGCGAAGAAGGCTTCGACGGCGCGGGCCACATGATCCGCGAAGGCGTGTTGGACGCCGCAGGCCGCCGTGTTGACGCCGCCTACGGCATGCATGTCTTCTCCTCCCTGGAACCGTATGGCCAGTTCTGCACCAAGCCTGGAGTGATGATGAGCGCCTCTGACGGGCTTTTCGTCACCATCCTGGGTGCCGGTGGGCACGGTTCGGCGCCCCATTCGGCCAAGGATCCCGTCACGGCAGCGGCAGAAATGGTGACTGCGCTGCAGGTCATGATCACGCGGCAGTTCAACATGTTCGATCCCGTAGTCCTGACCGTGGGAGTGCTGCAGGCCGGCACCAAGCGCAACATCATCCCCGAATCTGCCCGATTCGAAGCCACCATCCGCACTTTCTCGGAAGCCTCCCGCGAGCGGATGATGACCTCCATCCCGCAGCTCCTCAAGGGCATCGCCTCCGCGCACGGCCTGGAGGTGGACGTCGACTACCGCGGCGAATACCCCATGACCGTCACTGACGAGGACGAGACCCACACCGCCGAGAACGTCATCTCCGGCATGTTCGGCGATTCGCGACTCTCCCGCTGGGCCACGCCCATCAGTGGCTCGGAGGATTTCTCCCGGGTTCTGGCCGAAGTTCCGGGAACCTTCGTGGGCCTCAGCGCAGTGCCGCGGAGCGTGGACCACACCACCTCAGCGTTCAATCACTCCCCGTACGCCACGTTCGACGACGGCGTCCTCTCCGATGGTGCGGCGCTCTACGCAGAGCTCGCGGTCTCCCGCATCGCCACCCTCGCCGCCGGCAACTAACCATCAACCCAGCCTTGGAGCAAGATATGACCGCCACCGTTGGCACTTCAGCCACAGTCCAGGTTCACAAATCCCATCTGCGAACCCTCATCGGCACCGGCATCGGCAACGCCGTCGAATGGTACGACTGGGCCATCTACGCCACGTTCTCGCCTTTCATCGCCAGTGCGCTCTTCAGCAGTGCCGACCCCACGTCCGCGGTCCTCTCCACCCTGGCGATCTTCGCCGTCGGATTCGTGGCCCGGCCGTTCGGCGGCTTCGTCTTCGGTTGGATCGGCGACAGGATCGGCCGCAAGACGTCCATGACGTTCGCCGTCGGCCTCGCGGCTGTCGGCAGCCTGCTGATCGGTATCGCGCCGACATTCCAGGCGGTCGGAGCCTTGGCTTCCGTCATGCTCCTGGTGGCCCGCCTCATCCAGGGCCTCGCCCACGGTGGCGAGCTGCCGTCGTCGCAAACGTACCTGTCCGAAATGGCACCCAAGGAAAAGCGCGGCTTCTGGGCAACGCTTATCTACACCTCCGGCACCGCCGGCATTCTGGCCGGAACCCTGCTGGGCGCCATCCTGACCGGTGTGCTGAGCAAGGCCGACATGAACGCCTGGGGCTGGCGCGTCCCGTTCCTGGTGGGCGGCGCCCTAGGCGTCTACGCCTTGGTCATGCGGGCCAAGATGAAGGAGACCGAGGCATTCGAAGCCGAGGTGCCCACGGAAAAGCGCGAGCCCATGTGGCCGCAGATCGTCAAGTACCGCAAGCAGGCCCTTCAGGTTATCGGGCTGACCGTTGGCCTCACCGTTGTCTACTACATCTGGGGCGTCGTGGCGCCGAGCTACGCGGCCAGCACACTCAAGATGGACCGTGGAGCAGCCCTGTGGGCCGGCGTCATCGGCAACATCGCGTTCATTGCGTCGCTCCCGTTCTGGGGCAAGCTGTCCGACCGCATCGGCCGCAAGCCCGTGCTGATCATGAGCTCTGCAGGTGCGGCTTTGCTGCACTTCCCGATGACGTGGCTCCTGAAGGATTCGCCCTGGCAGCTGGCCGTTTCGATGTCTGTGATGTTGTTCTTCATTGCCGGCAGCGCCTCGATTGTCCCTGCCGTGTACGCCGAGCTGTTCCCGACCAAGATCCGCACCGTCGGTGTCGGCGTCCCGTACTCCATTTGCGTTGCGGTCTTCGGTGGCACGGCCCCGTACCTGCAGACGTGGCTCGGCAGCATCGGCCAGGCCAATATGTTCAACGTGTACGCCGTGATCCTGCTGGCCATCGGAATCGCGTTCGCCTTCATGATCCCGGAAACCAAGGGCAAGGACCTGACGCACTAAACTCCCCCCGCTTGAACCCAACTGACTCGCAGTTGTTGTCGTTTAGAGCCCTCAAAACGACAACAACTGCGAGCTAGTTGGGCTAGCCGACGTAGCGGTTCCGGCCCGCGCGGAAGCCGAAGAAGGCCGCGAGGGATCCCACCACGAGGAACAGGATGCCGGCCGCCGCGAATCCGCCGGTCGCTTGGTGCAACTGGCCGACCATCAGGGTTCCCGTGGAGCCCAAGCCATAGCCGACGCCCTGCATCATGCCGGAAAGGTGCGCCGCGGTATGGGAATCGCGGGTACGCAGCATGATCATGGTCAACGCCACGGCCGTGAGGCTCCCTTGGCCCAGGCCCAACAGCCCGGTCCACACCCAGATCAGGTCCGTGGGGCCGAAAATACTCAAGGCGAAGCCGCCGCCGGTCATGAGCGCCACCACGGTGTTGATGACTCGCTGGTCCTTGAAACGTGCCGCGAGCCCAGGAGCGATGAACGAACCAAGCATCTGCAGCACAATCGACACGGACACGATCAAACCGGCCGTCCCGCCGTCGATCCCACGATCACGCAGGATCGGCGCCAACCAGGCGAACACGCTGAAGGACATCATCGCTTGCAACACCATGAAGATGGTGACTTGCCAGGCGACGACGGAACGCCAGACGTTCGTACCGCCGTCGGCCGCGCTGTGCCGGACGGGATGCTGGCGGATCGCGAGCGGCAGGAAAAGCAAGAGTACGACGGCGGCGGGCAGCGCCCAGAACCACAGCGCCGAGGTCCAGTGCCCGGCCGCGGTAAAGACGGGATAGGTGAAACCGGCGCCAAGCGCGGCAGACGCGCAAATCGCCGTCGTATATAGCCCGCCCATGAGCCCAAGGCGATGCGGGAAGTCACGCTTGACTACGCCGGGCAGCAGTACGTTGCATAGCGCGATCGCGGCGCCGCACGCCGCGGTACCGGCAAGGAGGGCCGGTAAGTGCCCGGCGCCGGCGAGGTCCACAGGACGGAGCAGCAGCCCCGCTGTCAGCACTGCCATCGCGCCGAGCAATACTCTCTCGGCACCGAATCGGCGGGCCAGGATCGGCGCCAGCGGCGCGAAGACGCCCAACAAGGTCACCGGCACAGTGGTGAGAACCACCACCGCCCAGCCCGGCAGCCCGGCGTCGGCGGTGACTTCCGGAAGGACTGCCGAAAAACTCGAAAAAACCGTCCGCAGATTCAGGCCGATGAGCACCAGGCAGATCCCCAGGAAGACGAGTCCGCCGCGCGTCTTGACCTGCGTGGGCTCGGCGGCGGGAAGCTCGTCGATCTCGGCGTCGACGAGGATCTCGGGGACGCCGGGGTGCGGCTTGGTGTTCTTGGGGGAGCCTGAAGCGGGGGTCACCAACCCATTCTGGCAGTCACACCCGTGCAGGGCGGCCTCGTGACGGGGTCGTACGCAAGTTCCGCCGCGGGCGTTTGGTCCTGCAACGGTATTCTGGAGGAGATGAGTGAAACCCCAGATTCCCCCGAAACACCGCAGTCTTCGCGCCCCGTGACCCCGGGCAGCCAGGCCTCCTTCGGCACCTATGGTGGCCGGCCGGTCAGTTTCGTGCGCCGCGGGACGCGCCTTCAGGGGCGCCGCCAAGCAGCGTGGGAAGAGCACTCGGACCGCTGGGCCATCCAGGTTCCGCGGCATGTCGCCAACACATCCGTGCACCCGGACTACGTGTTCGACGCCGAAGCCGAGTTTGGGCGCAAAGCACCGCTGATCGTCGAAATCGGTTCGGGACTCGGCGACGCCGTATGCCACGCGGCAGAAGAGAACCCGGACAAGGACTTCCTCGCAGTGGAGGTCTACACCCCAGGCCTGGCCAACACCATGATCAAGATCAACAGTCGCGGACTCAGCAACGTCCGCGTCGTGGAAGCCAACGCCCCCGAGGTCCTGGCCACCATGCTCCCCGCGGGCTCGGTCAGCGAGCTCTGGGTCTTCTTCCCGGACCCGTGGCACAAATCCCGGCACCACAAACGCCGCCTTATCCAGCCCGCGTTCGCCGAACTCGCTGCGCGGTCCCTCGGGAAGGGTGGCCTGTGGCGGATCGCCACAGATTGGTCCAACTACGCCATCCACGTCCGCGAGGTCCTTGCAGGCTCTACCGAGTTTGAGAACGTGCACGACGGCGAGCGGACCGGCGCAGACAGCCCCCTCACCCAAGTGTGGGAATCCGGCGTCGAATCCATGGTGGGCGGGGCCCCCGTCAAGGAAGGCCGCGCACCGGTCAGCACCGAGCACACCGGCCCCAACGAGGGAGTGGATCACATGGGCGGATGGGCTCCGCGCTTCGATGGCCGCATCCGCACGAGTTTCGAAAACAAGGCCCACGAGGCCGGACGCATGATCTTCGACCTTAGCTATCGCAGGATCTAACCAGGGGTGGAAGCGGTTATTTCGGGAAGAGCTCCGCGTTGATCGAGGCGGACGCCACGATCCCCTCGAGTGTTGCCTGTGCCGTATTCCAGCTCGACGAAGGCGCCTCCAGCGTCATCAAATAGGCCTCGTGGGGAGCAACCGTGATTGCCATGATCTCGACGGTTTCGCCGTCGCTGGGGGTGGCCGCCGTCATGAAACGCAGCACCGGGACCTGTTCGTACGGGCCGAAGGTCTGCTGGGTGGCCGTCGGCGCGAACAGCGCGCCCGTGTCGAGGTTGGCGATCAGCTTGTCGGCCGTGGGCGCCGCCGTGTTCGGCACCGCGGTCAGCCTCGGCCCGGCCGGGGTCTGGGCAGTCAGGTCCGCTTCCGTCCCGGCCAGCACGATCCCGCCGAGGGTGGGCAGTACCCGGTTCGCCCACCCCGCCGGCGGGGTCAGGGTGAGCCCTGCGCTTTGCGGCGGCCCTGATCTCGTTACCTGGGAAGAGGGAGGCATCACCTGAGAAGAATTGGGGGAACTAGGCCGGGGCCCCTGGCAGGCCGCGAGGGCCACTGACGTTGCTGTGAAAGCGACGAGGACGACGAGGATCCGGCACGGAGTCACGACGCCGCCCCCTTGGTGACCGCGAAGTCCCGTCCCAGGAGGTAGAGCAGCAGGCGACGGCCCGCCAACAGCGCTGATGCACGTGCAGCAGCATCCGGACCGGTAACCCCGTTGTAAGCCATGCGCAGGATGATGGGCATGCATGCCCGGACGCCCGGGAACCTGGGCCTCCCATCCGAGCCGTCCGACGACGCCAGCAGACCGGCTTGGAAGACCAGGGCATTGGCGACGTCGTCGTTCTTCGAGAAGAGCCCCCTGAAGGCGCCTTCAATCGCTTGGGCGCCGCTGGTATTCAGACCTTCCGTAGCGGGCACGCTAGTGTGCCCGGTGCTCTCCAGGGCTTGGAGGATGGCCGCTTCCGCCGCGGCCTCATTCGAGTCGGTCGAGGCGGGCGAGCTGGTCGACGTGGGCGAGCCGGTTGGCGTCGCCGCGCTGGTGGGCGTCACCGAGCCGGTGGGCGTCGCGGTGGCTCCGGCACAGGCCTTGGTCGGGCCACCGGTAGCGGTCCATGTGGCGTGGCTGGAGGGATTGGCAACGTCGTGGGTCGTCCCGGTCAGCGTCCCGGCCGAGATGGTGGCCTCGTACTCGCCTTCGAGGGTGGAGCCGTTGGCGCGCTGGGCGTTCCACACCACGATCACGTCGACGTGGTCGCCGGTAACGTTTCCGGTGAAGGTCCCGCTGAGGCTGGTGTCGCCGGCAGTGCCGCTCACCTGGTTGCCGTTCTGTTGGAAGGTGAACGTTAAGGTCCGGGAGCCGCCCTGGACCGTCGTCCAAGTACCGCTGATGTCCCAGCAGGGCGTGGCCGCAAGAACCGGGGAAGCGGTACTGATGCCGCAAAACAAGACTGCCAGCACCGACAGGGCGGCGAGGACCTTCGGTGCGGCTCGACCCGAATTGTGCATCGAAATGCGGAGGGGAGCTGTTGAGGTTCCTGCCATGGCGTCGACCTTTTCGACGGTCATCCGGCAAGGATGTCGGATTCCTTGGCGCCAAGGTACATCAGCCAACGTCAGGAATCAATGACTCAGCTCTTTGCGTGCCGCACAGGCACCGGATACCATGTGAGACGTGTCACCGAAAGGTGGCACGCGCTTATGATCTGCGGCGGGAGAGCCCTGCCGGTACGTTTCAGCAGGCGCCGTAGGAGCAAATCCTCCCCAGGAATCTCTCAGGCCCATGTACCGCCGCGGCAAGGCAACTCTGGAAAGCAGCCCGGGCAACCGGACTCACCGACGGTGCAAGCGTCCAGCCGCGAGGCGGCAACGCGGAAACTCTCAGGTCCAATACAGAGCGGGGAGGAACCGAATCATCGTGGTGCGTCCGCGCCACCTGAATTATGGAGTTCCTCATGACCCTGGCACCTGAAGGCCGTAAGCTGCTGCGCGTTGAACAGCGCAACAAAGCCGTCCCGGTCGAACGCAAACCCGAGTGGATCAAGGCCAAGGTCCAGATGGGCCCGGAATTCGTGGGCCTGAAGAACCTCGTGAAAAAAGAAGGCCTGCACACCGTCTGCGAGGAAGCCGGCTGCCCGAACATCTTCGAGTGCTGGGAAGACAAGGAAGCGACCTTCCTGATCGGCGGCTCCGAATGCACCCGCCGCTGCGACTTCTGCCAGATCGACACCGGCAAACCCTCCCCCGTGGACATGTTCGAACCCACCAAGGTCGCCCGCTCCGTCCAGGCCATGGCCCTGCGCTACGCCACCGTCACCGGCGTCGCCCGCGACGACCTGGAAGACGAAGGCGTCTGGCTCTACGCCGAAACCGTCCGCAAGATCCACGAACTGAACCCCGGCACCGGCGTCGAACTGCTCATCCCCGACTTCTCCGGCAAACCCGAACACATCCAAGCGATCTGCGACTCCGCCCCCGAGGTCTTCGCGCACAACGTCGAAACCGTGCCCCGGATCTTCAAACGCATCCGCCCCGCGTTCCGCTACGACCGCTCCCTGGACGTCATCACCCAGGGCCGGGCCGCCGGCATGGTCACCAAATCCAACCTGATCCTGGGCATGGGCGAAACCCGCGAAGAGATCTCCGAAGTCATGACCGACCTGCACGCCGCAGGGTGCGACCTGATCACCATCACCCAGTACCTGCGCCCCTCCGAACGGCACCTGCCCGTGGACCGCTGGGTCAAACCCCAGGAATTCGTCGACCTCGCCACCGAAGCCGAGGAAATCGGCTTCCTCGGCGTCATGTCCGGCCCCCTGGTCCGCTCCTCCTACCGCGCCGGACGCCTCTGGGCCACCGCGATGCGCAAGAAAGGCCGCGAAATCCCTGCCCACCTCGCCCACATCGCCGAAGGCATCCAGGACTCCGGCACCACCCGCCAGGAAGCCCGCACCCTCCTCGCACACCACGCGACGGCCTGATCGGCAAGGAGCCAGCATGTTCCCCACCCGGATTGAAATCATTCCCTCAGACGGAATCGTTGAGAAAGTCCAGGCCGCAGTGCCGCTTTCCACAACGCTCACAGTCACCTGCTTGCCCCATCACGGCATCGCGCGGACCATGGAGGCTTCCGTCAAGCTCAGCCTCCTGGGCTACAACGTGATTCCGCACGTCTCGGCGCGCGGGCTGGAGCACAGGGCGCAGCTTTCCGGCATCCTCCGGGACTGCGGGGCCGTCGGGATCACGGAGGTCTTCGCCATCGGTGGAGACGGACCTCTTGGTGCCGGCCCCTACCGATCGAGCCTTCCCCTCTTGGCGGACATCGCCGAGTACACCGGTGGCACCATCACAGCGGGCATCGCCGGTTACCCCGAGGGGCATCCTTCCGTGAGCGGGCTGGACTTGCTGGACGCACTGTTGGCCAAACAACACCTGGCGACGCACGTTGTCACGCAGATGTGCTTCTCCACCCCGACGATCCTCGACTACTCAGCACTCCTGCGCCGGGAAGGCGTCGAGCTTCCCGTATGGGCTGGGATTGCCGGGGCAGTTCCCCGGACCAAACTGCTGGCCCTGGCAACCCAGATCGGCGTCGGGACATCCCTGAAGTTCCTCAGCAATAAAGGAACCCTCGCCCGCAAGCTTCTCGGCGGAGACAAGTACTCACCGCAAGGCCTGGTTTCCGAACTCACTGCGCACCCGGACGGCGTCGCGGGAATACATCTCTACAGTTTCAACCGACTGGACATGCCCACCTGGGAGCGAAACGACCTGCCCGATCCTGAAGCCAGCGAACCTGCGTCCGCCTGACCGCTCACCGCTGACCACCTAGGTCCTGGGGACCCCTAGCTCCCCGGGACCGAAATCACGGCGACGGTCTTCTGGTTGTCATCGCGCAGTTCCACGCCCGAAATCCCGGCAAGCTGGACCGGCGTCGCGCCCGTGACCTTGATGTGGCCGCTGGACGTCGCGGTCCAACCGCAGGCCATTTCTTCCGTGCCGTCGCGACCCTTGACCCACAGGTACATCGTGCCTTGCGGCGGCATGCTGCGGCCTTCCAGTTGCAGCTCGGTTCCCCACGCCTTCCTGACGAGCCCCACAGTGAGCTGCAGGCCGTTGTCCGTCTGCACCGAGTAGCTGGCGTCAGGTTTAGGTGGCTGGTTCAACACCGGCCCGGCCAGTATGCCCAAGCCAAGGCAAGCGGCGGCCACGGCACCCACCAGAGCCGCCCACCGGCGTCGCGATTTCCGTCGCCGTGCTGCCATTTTCAAGAGAATCGGCTGCGGGAGCCTTTCCGAAAAAGCCCCCATTAGTGAGCGAGCGTCGGAAGCAGCGGGCGGAACTGCAGCGGAGGGCTCGACGGCGGGCCGCCCGGCGGCGAGCGCGACGGCGTCGGGCACGGGGACGGCGTCGAGGAGGGCCGGAAGGCTCTCCAGCTCCCCCAGCTCGAGCCGGCAATCAGCGCAGCGTGCCAAGTGCTCCTCGAAAACCCGGGCCTCGGCAGGTTCGAGGCCGCCGAGCAAGTAGGCGCCCAGCAATTGGTGAAGTCCGGTTTCGTTCACCGCTGCACCCCCATTTCATCGAGAATCGTGCGAAGCGCCCTGACGGCGTAGAAGGCCCGGGATTTCACCGTGCCGCTGGGGATGTTGAGCCTCAGCGCGGCCTCGTTCACCGTGAAACGTTCGTAATGCAGGGCTACCAGAACCTCCCGGTGTTCGGTGCTGAGCCGCAGGAGCGCCTCCTCCATGAGGACCCGGTTGAGGAGCTCGTCCACCCGCTCGGTGGCCTCCTCCGGGTCCGCCATGTCGCGTTCGGCAGCCTCTGCCGGGCGCCGCTGGGCCTTGCGGTAGTTGTCGATGATGACATTGCGGGCAGTGCGGAACAAATAGCTGCGCAGGCTGCCGGTGATCTGCGGGGCGTGTTGCCACACGCGAAGGATGGTTTCCTGCACCACGTCCTCAGCCAAGTGCGCATCCGGCGTGCAGCTCAGAACGAAGCGGCGCAGCGCTGTGCCGTGGTCGCGATAAATCGCGGCCACCACATCCTCGTCGAGCGGCATCGGCGCCTCCTTGGTGCTCGGCTTCCCCTTCTCCTGCGATACGACGTGCCCGCCACGAAAAAGGTTCAAGCCCCCTGAACCATTCTTCACCTGGCGGCGTCGTACGGGTTAGCTTCCGGCACGTCCACGGCCGGTGCAAGCGAAGGAGCAAACCATGAAGAAGCAACTCGGCACCGGGCTCGGCATTCTTGCTCTGGCCATCGCCCTCACTGGCTGTGGAGGAAGCCCCGGCTCGTCTTCCACGTCCTCGAGCGCCACCAGCCCCAGTTCCGCGGCGTCGGCGAGTTCAAGCGCTCCGGCGTCGAGCACTCCTGCTGGAGCGGCGGAACTGAAGACGGCGTCGTCGAGCGTCGGCGAGAGAGTGGTTGCTGCGAACGGCAAGAGCGTCTACTTCTTCGCGAAGGACGTCAAGGGTTCCGGCAAGAGCGCTTGCACCGGCGGCTGCGCCACCAGCTGGCCCGCCGTGACAACGACGTCGAAGACGCCGGCGGTTGACGGGGTGGGCGGAACCATCGGCACCATCCCCACGGCAGACGGCAAGATGCAGATCACCATCAACGGGATGCCTATCTACTTCTTCTCCAAGGATGAAGACTCCAGTGACACCTACGGCCAAGGCGTGGGTGGCGTGTGGTTCCTGGTCAGCCCATCCGGTTCCATGCTCACCCCGAGCAGCAGCACCCCAAGCGGCAGCAGCATGGGCTACTAAAACCCTCGCTCACTTTTGCACCCCAAAAGGCAAACGCTCGCTCAGATCTTTCCGGACCGGCCGGAAGATCTGAGCGAGCGTTTGTCGAAAAGGCCTCAAAGGTGAGCGGGCGTTTTAGGCGTCTTCGAACTCTTCAGCGTCCTCGAACTCGACGGCCGCGATGATTTCCTTCGTCTCAGGGTGGATCATGAAGGCTTCGTCGTCCTCTTCGATCATGATGTAGTTGCCGTGGTCCGTGGTGAAGTGCCAGGCGAGGATAGTCTCGCCGTCGTGCTCGTAGTTGGGATCGCCCATGGTGATCTTCTCCAGCTGGTAGCCGGCAACGTCGCACAGTTCACGGATGATGAGCGCGAATTCAGGGGCGTTCTCAAGTTCCGCTTCGGCTGCCTCGGCCTGGCGCTCTTCGAGGTTCGGGATGAGTGCTACACGCTCGGCGATGTGAGCCTTCAGCTGCTCCTCGTCCAGGTAGAGCACGCCGTCCTGGCTGCGGAGCCACGCTGCGTTGAGTTCGATGATGTCCTCGGTCTCCAGGAGGGATTCGAATTCGCCGTCGAGGGCTTCGAGTTCAGCAACGGCTTCCGGTGCCACTTCGGACTCGTCAAGGTCGCCGTCCAGGTAGGCCTCGGCGTCTTCCTCGGACAGGGCGTCGAAAGCTGCGGCGGTGCGGTTGAACAGCTCAAGGTGGCCTTTGGCGCCCATTCCTTCGAGGCCTTCGCGGACAAACGCATCCACCTCTTCGCGTTCCGGGACCGTGAACACGTACTGCGCGAAACCGCCCGCGAGTGCTTGGGTCAGGTAGTAGTCCACAAAGTAGCTGCGCAGAGCATTGGTAGCGATTTCCTCATGGTTGAGGAGCTCCTCGTACATCTCGTTGACCACGGTGACGTTCGCGTCCACAACGTCGGCGCTGTCGGCCTCGATGCTGTCCTTCGTCAGAACGACGGGGTTCTCATTGCTGGTCATGGGATTTCCTCACTGCTAGGAAGCTTGTGCTGCTCCGGACCCTTTCAACGTACGCGGGGGCGGTTGTCGGGCAAGCTAGGCAGAGGTGAACGTCCGGCAAAGTTTCAGGGCTGCTGCGTCGGCGCACCCTGGCTGCTGCGGAGCGAAGTGAGTGAGGCGGCATGGGCCCACGCCGCCCGGGTTCCCTGGCTGAGCGGAGCGAAGTGAGGGAGGCGGCGGGGACTAGGATTCATAGATAGCCTCCTTCCGAAAGTAGCCCTAACGAATGCCTTCCCACTCAGACGACTCCTGGGAACTGGCGATTCAGACACCCGCCATTAACGACCGCTCCCTGGCGGCCGGCCTCGCCTATGCCATGGGAAGCCGGGTCAGCAGCATCACTTTCGATTCCGCCACGGGATTGATGATGGGCAAGGTCAGGGGCAGTGGCCCGTCAGCGTATTCGACGTCGGCCAAGCTGGTCCGCAAGCCCGGCGGCTGGAGCTGCACCGTCGGCGTGTGCAGCTGCCCGGTCCGCAAGGACTGCAAACACGTGGCCGCACTTCTCTTCGCTGCCGAGGACCATCCCGCCGTGCGGGCACAGTTGCTCAGCGCGCCGGCGTTCGGGCAGACGGCCCAAACAGGGGGAATCGTGCAGCGGCCGGCCTGGGAGCAGGCGCTCAGCAAACTCATCGCCACTCCGGGCGCCGCCCCGCAGGGCCAGGGCCTCCCCTTGGCCCTGGCGTTCGAGGTGGAAGAGCCGGCCCCGCACTTCTCCTACACAGGCCGGCGCGATCCGCTCCGGAGCGTGCGCCAGCTCAAGGCCCGCCCGGTGATGATGGGCGCCAAGGGCAAATGGATCCGGGGCGATGTTTCCTGGACGAACCTGAACTACCTCGGCTACAAGCGCGAGTTCAACGAAGCGCATATCGACTGGATGCAGAACTTCCTGGCCGCGCATTCCACTGCGGACTACCGGCAGCTCACTTCGAGCATGTGGATGCTCCTCAACGAATTCGCCGGCAAGAACTTGTGGAGCCTCCTGGTCGAAGCCGACAAGATAGGGGTTTCGCTCATTCACTCCGGCGGGACCGAGCCGGTCCGCATTGCTGCGGAGCCCGCCGTCGTCGGGCTTGACCTTAGCCGGCCCGACGACGGACTGCAGCTCGCGCCGTCGGTGACCTTGGGCACGGACGCCCTTGATCCGGCGACCTTGGGCTTGATCGGCCGCCCGGCACATGGCTTGTTCTTCACGGGTCCCGGCGAGGGCCACTTGCCCGGGGTATCGGCACCCGAGAACCTCATCACGCTGGCTCCGTTGGAGGGCGGTGAGTCGCAGGAACTCCTCGATTTCGTCATGGGCGCATCCCGGCTCCAGATCCCGGCGAAGGACGAAGAGCGGTTCCTCACGGCCTTCTATCCGAAGCTCAAGCAGTCCACCCGGGTCACGGCAGCGGACCATTCAGTGGAGTTGCCGGTCCTCGCCGTGCCCACGCTATCCCTTCTGGCGAACTACGGTGCTGACCACCGGGTGCGGCTGCACTGGGAGTGGCACTACAAGGCCGGCAAGCTCGTGACTGCCCAGCCCCTCTGGCGGCACCCGGACGACCACGGCTACCGCGACGACGCCGAGGAGGCCCGGATCCTTGAGTCCCTGGGCCGGCTTTGGGACGTAGTCGCCGCGCTGGGCGAATCATCGAGCGGCGGATGGGGGGCTCCACGGCTGGCCGCCTCGGTAGCGCTGGACGGCCTGGACACCCTGGCCTTCACCGAGGAGTTGCTGCCCCGGCTTCGCGAGCTGCCGGACGTCGTCGTGGACACGTCCGGCGAGATCGCCGACTACCGCGAGGCCACCGAGGCTCCCGTCGTCTCCATCTCGACCAAGGCCACCGACAGCCGCGACTGGTTCGATCTCGGCATCGTCATCACGCTCGAGGGCGAACCTGTGTCCTTCGCCGCGGTGTTTTCCGCCCTCGCTGCCGGCCAGAGCCGGATGTTGCTGCCCAGCGGAGCCTATTTCTCGCTGGACCTGCACGAGCTGCACCAACTCCGCGCGCTGATCGACGAAGCCAGGTCCTTGCAGGACAACCCGGACAGGCACGGCACCCTGCAGATCAGCCGCTTCCAGGCCGGGCTCTGGGATGAGCTCGCACAATTGGGGATCGTCGACGAGCAGGCGGCCGCATGGCGCGAGGCCGTGGGCGGCTTGCTCGACGACGGCGTGACCGGGCTCCCGCTGCCGGGCTCGCTCGATGCCGAGCTCCGTCCCTATCAGCTGGAGGGTTTCAACTGGCTGAGTTTCCTGTACCGTCACAGCCTGGGCGGGGTCCTGGCCGACGACATGGGCCTCGGCAAGACGGTGCAGGCGATTGCTTTGATGTGTGCGGCGAAGGAGCAGGCTGAATCCGACGCCGGCACCGCGGGCGGCACGGGCGGCTCGGGCGGCGGCGCCCCCTTCTTGGTAGTGGCGCCCACCAGCGTCGTGGGAAACTGGGCCGCGGAAGTGCAGCGCTTCGCGCCCGGTTTGAGCATCAAGACCGTGGGAGAGACCTTCGCCAAGAGCGGCGCGGATCCGCAGGAAGCCATGGCCGGGACCGACGTCGTCATCATTTCGTACGCGCTGTTCCGGATCGACTACGAGGCCTACGCAGCCAAGGAATGGGCCGGGCTGATGCTCGACGAAGCCCAGTTCGTCAAGAACCACCAGTCCAAGGCGTACCAGTGCGCCCGCAAACTTCCGGCATCCTTCAAGCTGGCCATCACGGGAACGCCGCTTGAGAACAACCTCATGGAGTTCTGGGCGCTGACCTCGATCGTCGCACCCGGGCTGTTCTCCAGCCCGCGCCGCTTCGCGGAGTACTACCAAAAGCCGGTCGAAAAGAACGGCGACAAAGCCCAGCTCGCCAAGCTCCGCCGTCGGGTCCGCCCCCTCATGATGCGCCGCACCAAAGAGCAAGTCATCAAGGACCTGCCGCCCAAGCAGGAGCAGGTGCTGGAAGTGGTACTGAACCCGCGGCACCAGAAGGTGTACCAGACGCACCTGCAGCGTGAGCGGCAGAAAATCCTGGGGCTCATCGACGACGTCAATAAGAACCGCTTCACCATTTTCCAGTCGCTCACCCTCCTGCGGCAGCTCAGCCTGGATGTCTCCCTCGTGGACGAGTCCTTGTCCGCCGTGCGCTCGTCCAAGCTGGATGTGCTGTTCGAACAGCTGGAAGACATTGTTGCCGAGGGGCACAGGGCGCTCATTTTCAGCCAGTTCACGGGGTTCCTGGGCAAGGTCCGGGAGCGGCTCGACGCGGAGGACATCGAATATTGCTACCTCGACGGCAGCACCCGGAACCGGGCCGACGTCGTGAGCGAATTCAAGAACGGCGCGGCGCCTGTGTTCCTTATTTCCTTGAAGGCCGGCGGCTTCGGCCTGAACCTGACCGAGGCCGACTACGTGTTCCTGCTGGACCCATGGTGGAACCCCGCGTCCGAAGCGCAGGCCGTGGACCGCACCCACAGGATCGGGCAGGCGAGGAACGTGATGGTCTACCGATTGGTCGCCAAGGACACCATCGAGGAAAAAGTCATGGCGCTCAAGACCAGGAAGTCGCAGTTGTTCGCGGATGTGATGGAGGGCGATGCCTTGTCCGGTGGTGCCCTGACGGCGGAGGACCTGGCGGGCTTGTTCGCGGAGTGAGGGTTCGCCCCTGCGACGCAGAAACAACCACCAAGGTGGGCACTATTCACTTTTAATGCCACAAATGTGAATGAGGAGCGAGCAACTCACCGTTCCAAAGACTAGAAGACCTTTCCTTGATTCGCCCCTGAAGCAACTGATTCGAGGTGGCTTAGGCTGGACCGCATGGCTATCATCCATCGAGCAACCCTGAGTCCCAGCAAACTTGAACTCATCGAAAAGTACTTACCCGTCCAGTCATGGTTCAACAACGATGGCTCGGCGCCGCCCGAACTGCTTGGGGCACACCGCTTCGATGATCCGGACGGCGAAGTCGGCCTCGAGACCCACTTGGTCTCCCACGGCGGCAAGGTCTACCAGGTTCCCCTGAGCTACCGTGGTTCGGAATTGCCCGGGGCAAAGGACTCGCTTCTTGGCACCATGGAACACTCCGTTTTGGGCACGAGGTGGGTGTACGACGCCTGCGCAGATCCCGTCTACGTCGTTGCCCTGGCCACCGCAATGCTCACGGGACAGCAGGAAGCCGAACAGTTCGTGGACGTGGACGGCATGCTGGAGCCACGCAGGAGTTCGGTAAACGTCAAAGGCAGCGGAACGCCCGGTGGCGAAGTCCCGGCGCTGAGCCCGGCAGCTCCGATCACCGAAGACGGCGTCACCAGGATCGACGCCGGTGAGCTCACACTGCTGGTGAACCGTGTCCTCGATCTGGGTACACAGGGTTCGGAAGATTCGGCTTCCCTGAGAGGTACATGGGCCGGACAGGAAGCGCCGGTGCTGCTGGCATCCCTCTCGCAGGCCTAGAGGACTACTCCCCCGGTCGCGGCCGCCAGACCACAACTGCCTGGGACCGCGCCCGGGGGCGCTGACCGCGGGCCAGGCTGACGACGTCGCCGGCTGCTCCCGCCGCGAAGACGCGGGCCTCCATCGGGCTCCGCCGGCGCTGCAGTTCCTCGCTCAACTCGGCCACGCGGAACTGCAGCGCGGCCACCTGGTTTTCGAGCTCGAGGATGCGTTTGATGCCCTCAAGGGACACGCCCTCGTGGGAAAGCCGCTGGACCTCGCGCAAGCGGTCGATATCGCGCTGGGAGTAACGCCTGGACTTGCCCGGGGCACGGCTCGGCGACACGATGCCGAGGCGGTCGTACTGCCGCAGGGTCTGCGGGTGCATGTCAGCCAGTTCGGCCGCAACGGAGATGACGAAGATCGGCTGGTTGATGTCGATGCCCATGCCTACGTCCCCTCCCATGTGTTCTGCCGCTACAAGCGGGCCTTGGCGGCCAGGTCGTGGCGAGGATCCGCGTCGGCGGTGGCCGCGGCGAACGCCTTGACAGCCTCCTCGGCCTGTTTGTTGAGGTTCTGCGGGACAGAGACGTCGATCGTCACCAGCAGGTCTCCGGTGCCCTTCGAAGTTTTGACGCCGCGGCCCTTGACCCGGAGCGTGCGGCCGGAAGGCGTACCGGCCGGGACGCGGACGGTGACAGTGTCGCCGTCGAGCGTTGGCACGTGGATGTTGGAACCCAAGGCGGCCTCCGCGAACGTGACCGGCACATGGATGCGGATGTTGTCGCCGTCGCGGTTGAAGAAATCGTGGGGCTTGACGTTCACCGTGATGATGAGGTCCCCGTTGCCGGCTGCGCCGGGGTTACCCTTGCCACGCTGGCGGACCTTCTGGCCGTCCCTGATGCCCGCGGGAATCTTGACGTCGATGACGTTCCCGTTGCTTTCGCGCAAGCTCACCGTGGTGCCGTGAATAGAGCCGGCAAAGGAAATTGAAGTGGACGCCGTACGGTCGCTGCCTTTTTGGGGCGCGCGCTGGAAACCGGTCTGTCCACCGCCGAAGCCGCCGCCGAACAGGTCAGCGAACTCTGGAGGGATACCGCCGGCCCCTGCAGGCTGGCGTGCGCCGCCGCCGAAAAGGCCGCCGAACAGGTCCTCGAAGCCGCCGTTGGCCGGCCCGCCGCGAGCTGCGCCCGGAGCGAAGCGTGCCCCGCCCATGGCGCGAATGGCATCGTACTGCTGACGCTCCTCGGCATCCGAGAGCACCGAATAGGCCTCCGAGATGTCCTTGAACTTCTTCTCCGCAGTAGCATCCCCGGAATTGGTATCCGGATGGTACTTCCGCGCAAGCTTGCGGTACGCCTTCTTGATGTCAGCGTCAGAGGCGTCCTTGGCGACACCAAGGATGGCGTAAAAATCCTTCTCAACCCAGTCCTGGCTGGCCACTCGGCTTCTCTCTTTCGTCTGTGTATACGGTTGCGTGCGCTACGCGATGCATAGGCCCCCGCCCCTTCCCGGGGCCTATGCATCGCTTCGCGCCTGCTGTCATCTCACCTCAGGCGAGCTTACAGCGGGCGCGAAGCCGGATATGGGGCGGCGGTGTGGAGGGCACCGCGAAGCGGGCACCGCCCCATATCCGGCGAAGCGCCAAGGTGAGCACACCTAGCGCGTTGAGAACCTCAGGCCGGCACAGCCACGATCACTTGGGCCGCGCGCAGCACTCGGTCGCCGGAGCGGTAGCCGGAGCGCAGCACTTGGCTGACGGTGTCTACTTCGATGTCCTCGCCCGGCTGCTGGATGAGGGCTTCGTGGATCGTGGGGTCGAAGTCGACTCCGGTTTCCGCGATGCGCTCCAAGCCGTACGTCTTCAGCGCGTTCTCCAGCTTGGCGGCGATCGCGGCGAACGGGCCGTCCACGAGGTCGCCGTGCTGGCGGGCGGCGTCGACGTCGTCCAGCACCGGCAGCAGGGAGTTCAGGACGCCGATGACGGCCATTTCCCCAGCGACGGCGCGGTCGCGTTCGACGCGCTTGCGGTAGTTGACGTACTCGGCCTGCAGGCGCAGGAGGTCGTTGCGGAGTTCCGCGGCCTCTGCTTCTGCAGCGGCACCGGGGGCCACCGACTCTTCAGCCGGAACCTCCATGCCGTTGAGGATTTCCTCAGCCTGG
Source organism: Arthrobacter sp. KNU-44 (assembly GCF_051843155.1). Taxonomy (NCBI): domain Bacteria; kingdom Bacillati; phylum Actinomycetota; class Actinomycetes; order Micrococcales; family Micrococcaceae; genus Arthrobacter; species Arthrobacter sp. KNU-44. Next base: position 2,612,560 of record NZ_JBPXNG010000002.1, on the reverse strand, counting down.
GACAGGGCGTCGCCCTCGGCGGCAGCGGCGGAGGCAGCTGCCGATCCTTGGGGGTGGCGGGCGGCCCCGGTCTCCGGGTCAACCTTGCGGTTATCCCGGATGACCGGCTTCTGCTGACCGGCTCCTTCACGCTCGTCGTGCTTGCCCTCGTTGTTGGAAGGTGAGTGCTCTGCGTCGTTGCCGTGGTGAGGCATGCTTACTTCTTCTTTTCGTCTTCGTCGATGATCTCGGCGTCAACGATGTCCTCATCGCCGGAGGCAGAACCCGACTTGGCACCGGCGTGAGCGCCTTCGGCACCGGCGGCGCTGCTTGCGCCATCCGGGGAACCGGCGTGTGAGTAGATCGCTTCGCCGAGCTTGGACTGCGAGTGCTGCAGCTTCTCGAAAGCGGTCTTCACTGCTGCGTCATCGGTGCCCTCGAGGGCCTTCTTGAGGGCATCGACGTCGGCCTTGACCTCGGTCTTGACCTCTTCCGGCAGCTTCTCGTCGTTTTCGGCGATGAGCTTGTCCACGGAGTAGGCGAGCTGCTCGGCAGTGTTGCGGGTGTCGGTAGCCTCGCGGCGGGCCTTGTCCTCGGCTGCGTGTTCCTCGGCTTCACGGACCATGCGGTCGATGTCTTCCTTGGACAGCGCGGTGCCGCCGGTGATGGTCATCGACTGTTCCTTGCCGGTGCCCTTGTCCTTGGCGGAGACGTGGACGATGCCGTTGGCATCGATGTCGAACGTGACCTCGACCTGGGGGACGCCGCGCGGTGCCGGAGCGATGCCAGTCAGTTCGAACGTGCCCAGCGGCTTGTTGTCGCGGGTGAATTCACGCTCGCCCTGGAAGACCTGGATGGCCACGGACGGCTGGTTGTCGTCAGCGGTGGTGAAGGTCTCGGAACGCTTGGTGGGAATGGCCGTGTTGCGCTCGATCAGGTGCGTCATGACACCGCCCTTGGTTTCGATGCCGAGGGACAGCGGGGTGACGTCGATCAGGAGAACGTCCTTGCGCTCGCCCTTCAGCACGCCGGCCTGCAGTGCTGCGCCAACGGCAACAACTTCGTCCGGGTTGACGCCCTTGTTGGGCTCCTTGCCACCGGCGAGTTCCTTGACGAGGTCGTAAACGGCGGGCATGCGGGTGGAACCGCCCACGAGCACGATGTGGTCGATTTCGGAGAGCTTGATGCCGGTCTCGGCGATGACGTCGTGGAACGGCTTCTTGGTGCGCTCAAGCAGGTCCTTGGTGAGGTCCTGGAACTTGGCGCGGGTCAGCTGCTCATCCAGGTGGACCGGGCCGTCGGGGGTGACGGAGAGGTACTGGAGGGAGACGTTGGTGCTGGTGGAGGAAGAGAGTTCCTTCTTGGCCTGCTCCGAAGCCTCGCGCAGACGCTGGAGGGCGATCTTGTCCTTGGAAAGGTCGATGCCCTTGATCTTGAGCTGGTTCAGCAGGTAGTCAACAACGCGCTGGTCCCAGTCGTCGCCGCCGAGGCGGTTGTCGCCGGCAGTGGCGCGGACCTGGATGGTGGAGAAGCCGTCTTCGTCCTTGCCGACTTCCAGCAGGGAGACGTCGAACGTTCCGCCACCAAGGTCGAAGACCAGGATGAGTTCGTCTTCCTTGCCCTTGTCCAGGCCGTAGGCAAGTGCTGCGGCGGTGGGCTCGTTGACAATGCGGAGAACGTTCATGCCGGCAATTTCGCCGGCTTCCTTGGTGGCCTGGCGCTCGGCGTCGTTGAAGTAGGCCGGGACGGTGATGACAGCGTCGGTGACCTTTTCGCCGAGGTAGCTCTCGGCGTCGTTCTTCAGCTTCATGAGGATACGCGCGGAGATTTCCTGCGGCGTGTACTTCTTGTCGTCAATGGCGACGGACCAGTCGGTGCCCATGTGGCGCTTCACGGAAGCGATGGTGCGGTCGATGTTGTTGACGGCCTGGCGCTTGGCGATTTCGCCCACCAGGACTTCACCGGACTTGGAGAATGCAACGACCGACGGCGTGGTGCGGCCACCCTCGGCGTTGGCAATGACGGTGGGCTCGCCACCTTCGAGAACAGAGACGACGGAGTTAGTGGTTCCGAGGTCGATACCTACAGCGCGTGACATATGTTGCTTCCTTTCAATGGCCGACGATCGAGATTTCACCCGATTCCGCTACCCGTCAAGGGCTTGGAGGGCGGGGAGCACTCAACCTTCGGCTAGTTGAGCGTTCTGCACTCAACTGTACTCAGGCCTCATTCAATGTCAATCTAAAGTTGAGTCGAGTGCACTCAACTCTGCCGAATGCGGGTCAAGAAACCCCGGAAACACAGGGATGTAAGGCCGATTTCGCCGTGGGAGAACGCCTGAGGGCCGACGTCGAACTCGCGGGAAGAGTGCCGGTTCGCGAGTGGCCCTCCTGTGTCAGGCCAACGCCTCATCCGGCGGCATCGGCTTGTACACCCATGCCACCAGCACCACGGAGATGATCATCAGGAGGAACCACGAGACGAGCTTGTCCGGGGACACCAAGTGCCAGCCATCCAGTTGGCTCGGATACAGCCAGGCGTGCGACCAGGTGGCGATGTTCTCGGCAATCCAGATGAAGAGCGCCACCAGCAGGAATGCCAGGACCAGCGGCATCCGGAGTCGATGCCGAAACACCCGGAAGTACATGACGCACCGGCCATAGATCACGACGACGGCGGCCAGCAGGACCCAGCGGGCATCAACGATGTAGTGGTGGGAAAAGAAGTTCACATAGACGGCCGCAGCCAGGACCGCCGTGATCCAACGCCTTGGATACCTGGCGAAGCGCAGGTCGAAAACCCGGTAAACCCGCACCATGTACGAGCCGACCGCCGCGTACATGAAGCCACTGAAGAGGGGAACGGCGCCGACGCGGAGAACACCCTCGGCTTCATACGACCACGAGCCGACGTCGGTCTTGAACAACTCCATGACCGTTCCCACGAGGTGGAAGAGCACGATCACCCTGAGCTCGCGCAAGGTTTCCAGCTTCGTGGCCACCATCAGGACTTGGATCACGACGGCGGCGATCGTCAGGAAATCGTTCCTCGCGAGCCCGGCGTTGGCTGGATACCAGAGGTGGGCACCGAAAATGACGGCAAGGAGCGAAGCGCCGAAGATACACGCCCACGCCTGCTTGAGGCCGAAGACGGTGAACTCAGTGAGCCTGGATCGAAGTCCTCGGGCCGGGGCACCGCCCAGGAAGCGGCTCGCGCTCCCGTCGATAAGTTCCTCTACCGCCGTGAGCTCACGCATCGGCGCGCTGCTGGCCGGCGCGTCCCTCGCCAGGGCGGAGCTCGCCCGATCCGAGCCGGCCAAGATAGTAGTTCTTCGGCCAATGCCTGACTTTCTCCGGCAGCTTTGGGTAAGCCGCTGCCAAAAGGCGCATGGTGCCGTCGAAGCTGCGCCGATGCAGGGCATTCCAAGGCAGCCCGAATCTCGCGCGAAGCCGCTCCGGCAGCAGGCCGGCGGTCAGCAGCCGGACCAACGGCATGCTCAAGCGCATCAAAAACGGCCCGCTCGCGGGGTAAAGGAGCTCGTGGGCCACCCGCAAAGCGGCTGCATCCGGTTCGAGGTTCCTCAGGCATTCATCCCGATAGCCCGCGAAGGCGGAGCGGTCGGCAGGCCAGAGCTCGGCGGGAAGCTGCAACGCCGTCCCGATCCGCGCATACTCACGGTAGACCCGATCGGCCGTGTCGTCGTCGAGGGCTCCATGGACCTTTTCGTAAACGGTGACGGCGGTGTCATAAAGGGTTGCCACGACCCAGAGCTGGGATTGCGCGTCAAAGGCGTTGTATCCGGGGGCGGAATCGTCCGCTGGCCGGCGAACCGGGGCGTGCGCACGATTCACAGCCCGGCGCACCGCGGCCAATTGCTCGTCCGAGCCATAGACCACAGCGTAGACGTACGTCATGGTGGCTCGCAGCCGGTCCAATGGCCGTTCGGCGAAGTTGCTGTGCTCGGCGACGCCGTGACCGACCGCGGGATTGGCGATCTGCATCAGGATGGCGCGCCCCGCTCCGGCGAGCAAAACGCCCTCCGCGCCGATGTCAGCAAGTCCGCGAGCCATGCAGTTACTGTACCTTCGGGCACGGGCTTTCATGCACGGTTGCGGGGGGCGGCTACAGCCCCACGATCCCCTGCAGAACCTTGAGCTGGTGCTCAAACAACTCGTCGCGCGCGGCGAAAGTGTCGGCTCCGTATTGGCCGAACACCTCGAAGCTGACCGCCCCGAAAACCGACGTCCACACCAGCACGCCCCTGGCCAACGCGGGTTCGGGAACGGCCACTCCCAGATCGGCCCGGATGGCCGCCAGGTCTGCGGCAAGGGCTGGAGGAACGACGACGGCGGGCCCAGCGTCGGCAGCCAAGGCACCTGCGCGGTAAGCGGCGTCGAAGATCCCCACCATCCGGTAGATCACCCGCGTTCCGGGTTCCGTAGTGCGCTCGGCGGGCGCTTGGTATCCGGGGACCGGGCTGCCGAACAGGAGGGCATACCTCGCCGGCTCGCGCAGGGCCCACTGACGAACGGCCCGCCCGAGCGCCAGGAATCTGCCGCTGTAGTCACCCTCGGGGAGGGCGTCGACGGCGGCATCCACCTCATCGCCCAGCTCGCCGTAAGCGTCAATCAGCAAGAGAGTCAAGAGTTCGTCGCGGCTCTCCACATAGCGGTACACGGCGGAGGACACCACGCCGAGATCGCGCGCGACAGCCCTGAGTGACAAGCCCGCGGCGCCATGCAAGGCAAGGTGTTGGCGACCCAGCCGGATGATGTCCGCCACGGTCTGGGCCCGGGCCCGCTCCCGGGGCGTCGATTGTCTGGCCGCTGCGGCTAAGAGGTGGTCCATGCATCCAGCATCCCACAATAGAGAGCACTGGAAACAAATGTGAGCAGTGCTCTTGACAAGGAATTGGAATGGGCTCATCCTGATTTCAGAGAGCACTGCTCTCGAATTAGATTTCAGCCCAAGAACTAAATCCCCCAAGCAGAAAGTGAGCAACACCATGTACGTCGTCACCGGAGCAGGCCCCGTGGGATGGACCATCGCCGAGCAACTCGCGGACCGCGGCGAAAACGTGCGCGTCCTGACGCGCTCAGGCAGCGGACCTGACCACCCGCTGGTCGAAAGGCTCCGCATCGATGTTTCGGACCCGGCCAAGTTGGCGGAAGCCCTCGACGGCGCCACGGCCGTCTTCCACTGCATCCACGGTTCTGCCTACCGGGCCAAAGCCTGGGCGGCCGAGCTTCCCGGAGCGGAGCAAGTGGTGATGGACGCCGCTGCGGCGGCAGGCGCCGTCGTCGTCTTCCCCGAGAGCCTTTACTCCTACAGCGAGCCGGACAAGACCATCACCGAAAGCAGCCCCCGCGAAGCGACCGGCGGCAAGCGCGGCATCCGCTCGGCCCTGTTGAAGGCCCGGCAAGCCCACCCGGCAAATACCGTTAGCGTGACGGCGGGCGATTTCTTCGGGCCACGAGCCCGCATGGCGCACGCCGGCGAGCGCATGGTCCCCCTCGTCCTCAAGGGCAAGACGGTCCAGGTTCTCGGAAGCGCCGAGCAGCCGCACTCTTTCACGTACGTCCCGGATCTTGCCGCAGCCATGATCGCCGCGGCCCAAAAGCCCGAACTCTGGAACTCCGTGCTGCATGCCCCCACGGGTCCGGCAATGACGATGCGGGAAATTGCCGGAAACTTCGCGCGTGCGGCCGGCGTTCCCGAACCGAAGCTGAGCGTGGTCCCAGGCTGGCTGCTCCGGGCCCTCGGCCTGTTTTCAACCGACATGCGGGAGCTGGCCGAAATGTTGTACCAGTTCGAGCGTCCGTTCGTCATGGACTCCACAGCGAGCCAGGCCAAGCTCGGGCTGGAACCGACGCCGCTTTCAGACACGATGGCGGCGACCGTGGCCTGGTGGCGGGATCAGGAAGCCGTGGCTGCCCGCTGATTGTCCTTCGACGCCGGATCGCGTGCCAGGCGTCCCGGCCACCAGATGCGCCGGCCAATGTCGTAAGCCAAGGCAGGCACCAACAGGGAGCGCACGATCGTCGTGTCGAGCAGCACTCCGAACGCCACAATGAAAGAGATCTGTGCAAGGAAGAGGATCGGGATGACCCCCAGGGCAGCAAAAGTGGCGGCAAGAACGACGCCCGCAGAGGTAATCACCCCGCCAGTTGCACCGAGGCCCTTCAAGATACCGTCGCGAGTTCCGTCGAGCTTCGACTCTTCCCGGACACGCGTCATGAGGAAGATGTTGTAGTCGACGCCGAGGGCCACGAGGAATACAAAACCGAAAAGCGGAACCGAGGCATCCGCTCCGGGGAATCCAAACACATGGTTGAACACCCAGGCCGACACGCCCAATGCCGCCGCATAGGACAGCACTACAGTGCCGATCAGCAAGAGTGGCGCCAAAACGGACCGCAGCAATGCCATGAGCACCAACAGGATGACCGCCAAGACGATCGGGATGATGCGCCACAAATCAGACTGTGCGCTGGCATTGGTGTCCACAGCTGTGGCCGTGGTTCCTCCCACCAAGGTTCCGGGGGCCTTGTCATGAAGCTTCAGCCGGAGCGCGGCGATGGTCTGCTCGGCCTTCGCCGAATCGGCCTCGGAGGACAGGGTGGCGTTGATCAGCACCCGGCCGTCCCGCACCAAGGGGGCAGTGTCCATCGCGGCTTCCGCCAGCGGGCGGACGCCGGAATCCGGTTGCGCGGCAACCATGGATGCATCCGAGATGCCTTCCTGGGCTTTGACCCCGGCAAATACCGCGGCCGCCGCCTTTTCGTCGGCCACAACCACCACCGGGCTTCCCGCACCGGCGGGATAGTGCCGGCCCAATGCCACTTGGCCGTCTACCGCCTCAGATTTGCTGAGGATGAGTGCCGACTGTGGAACACCGCTGGCCTGGAGCTGCAACAGGCCCGCGGCACAGACCACTAAAACGGCAGCTGTGCCCAGCCATACGGCCCTGGGTCGCCTGGCTATGATGCTTGCCAGAAGCCTCCAGCCCCGGGGAATGCCGGAGTTGGCTGGGACTTTCCTCGGGGTACGCGGCCAAAATGCGGACCTGCCGAGCAAGCCGAGCGCAGCAGGAAGCAGTGTCAGGCTGGCCACCATTGAAAAGCCGATTCCGATTGCGCCGATGGGCCCCAGTCCGCGGTTTGAATTAAGTTCCGAGAAGAGCAGGCAAAGCAGCGCCAAGGCGACAGTTGTCCCCGATGCCAGGATTGCCTCAAAGCTGCCCTTGTATGCGCGTCCCACAGCCGACCATTTGTTCGTCATGTGGCCCAGGGCCTCACGGTATCGGGCCACAAAGAGGAGGGCGTAGTCAGTGGCTGAGCCGACCACCAGGATGGACAGGATCCCTTGGCTTTGTCCCGTCAATTGGATTGTGCCCGCCTTCGCCAAGGCAAAGACCACCAGAATGGAACCGCAAAGCGCGAAAACGGCAGTAAGGAGCACCACAAAGGGCAGCACCACGGATCGGTAGACCGCTAGCAGGATGACCAAGACGGCACCGAGTGCCGCGAAAAGCAGTATCCCGTCGATGCCCCCAAAAGCGCTGACCAGATCGGCGAGGAAGCCCGCCGGTCCCGTCACGTAGGTGGTTGTTCCAGCGGCGAGTGCCGCCCCGGCCGCAAAATCCGTCGCCTTTGCACGAAGCGATTGGATGCTCCCTTTGACACCGCTTCCTTCCTCCACCGGGACGATGAACTGCGCCGCCTTGCCATCCGCGGACGGAATCGGCCCAACCGTCGACGTCGAGTGGCTGACCCCCTCGACAGCAGACAGCTGGGTGCCGAGGTACGCCAATCGGGCCAGTTGAACGGGTGAAAGCTTCTCAGGAGACTCGATCAGGACCACCGCAGGAACACTGCCGCTGGAAGTGAACTTGCTTTGCCATTCACGGGCCTCGGTGGATTCGGCGCTGGCTGGCAGGAAGGATGATTGGTCGTTGCTGGACACCTCACTGAGCTTTCCAAAGGTAGGTCCGCCGATTCCGCCGACCACTATCCACGCCACCAGCGATAGCACCGCCCCCGCCAACCACCACCGCGAACTACTGCGTCGACCGGTTCCAGTCCGCTTGTCCATCATGCCCACACCCTTCCTAACTACTTCCATGACGAAATATATCTATCATGGAGATAATTGGTCAATGGCATCCCGGTGGGATAATTTGAGGCTGAAGGAGGCCTCATGGATGACAATCAGCACGTCCGGTCCGCGGCTGTACTCCTCGGGCTACTCCAGCAGTTCACGGTCGAAACGGAGCGGTATGTGGAGGCCATCAGCAACCGCCACCACCTCCATCGAACAGACCTGAATGCATTGGCGGCCATGGTGGCCGCCGCCCGCGAGGGAAAGACCATGACTCCCGGGGCGCTCCGAGCAGCGCTCAACCTGAGCTCACCGGCAACAACCGCGCTCGTGGATCGGCTGGACCGGGCGGGCCACCTCGCACGCCGACGCAGTGAGAAGGACCGCCGGCAGGTTCATCTGGAGATGACCGATTCCGCGCGCGCCACCGGCAGCGAATTGTTTTCTCCCCTGGCGGGCGCCATCGCCCCGGTGATCGACGCGCTTTCGCCGGAAGAACTCCACATCGTCATGACTTTCATGCAAGGCGTCATCGAGGCCACCATGACGGCCCGCAAGGATGTAACGCCCGACAGCGAACCATCGAATGGAGTTATTCCTGAGGTCCCAGTGACTCACAGGGCAGTGCGGGAGTAACGTAGAGCACGTCGGCTATGCTGGACCACTTTGTGGACTGGGGTGTCACCGTGGGTGTTGTGAGATCATCGTTGACCGAGCTCCTCGGAGTACTTTCCGACGCCGTTTCGCCCGAGCGTGTCCGCTTCGATGACGGCTCAGAACCACCTACCAGTCAATCCACCGATGCACCTGTTACGGTCCACGCCGTCGCCATGAACAGGGTTGGCCGCTCCAGGAGGGAAGGCCCCTTGCTGGACCTTGAGCTGAAAGTAGCCGTGGAATGCCACGGCCCCACGCAACTGGACAACATGGAGAAGCTCCTGATTGCGCTCGAGCAAAACACCCAGTACTCAGTGGTCTCCAGCGGGGAATTCCAGCCGGACGAATATGATGCCGGCATCCGACAAGGAATCGGTTTCTTGATCCGCATCCCCGTAGGGATACGTCTCGACGAGCCTTTCGGCCCGCCGGTCACCGAGCCCCTCGTCGCCACGACTACCGTGGCCCGCCGGATTCATGGCCGGCTGGTCGACGTCCATAACAAAGGCATCCCGGATGCCTACATCCGCCCGCATTCGTCCGTCAACGCCGTCGTGAGCGATCCCACCGGCCATTTCGAGGTACTGGCCTCGGCGGACGAACTCCAGCACTTTGTCGTGGCAGTCCGCGGCACTGAACGTGAAGTCTCAGCAGACACGAGCAGCCTGCCGGTCATCATCCGGTGGGAGTGAAAGGGGGCATCCCATGGCGAATTACCAGGCGCCGGGAGTGTATGTACAGGAAGTGCCCAGCGGTGCGCGCTCGATCGGCCAGGTCAGCACTAGCATTGCAGGTTTTGTAGGAGTTTCCCCGGACCCCTTGGCGTACCCGGATGAGGCCAGGGTACTGGACAACTGGACCCAGTTCGTCGACCAGTACGTCGGTAAGGCCACGCAGGGAACTCCACTGTCCAACGCCGTCTTCGGGTTCTTCGCCAACGGCGGCAGCCGCTGCTACGTGGTCAACATCGGCACAGGCGGCAGCCTCACCGGTACCGCCGCGAACCCAACCGGGGTGACCTTGTTCGAGGCGATCGACGACATCTCCATGGTGGCGGCCCCAGGATTCGCCGACGTCGACGCTTACGCCGCGTTGCAAGCCCACGTGGAGCATCCCTTGCGGCAGGACCGCATGGCGATCATGGATACTCCGGAGAAAGTGGATGACGTCGGAGCCCTCACCCGGGCGGCCACCTCCGGCGTGCCGGACGCTCCAAAGTCCACCGATTCGAAAGCGGAGGAGGGCAAGACCGACGATGACCAGGCCGATGACCGCAAGCCTGGCTCACCCAGGGCCACGGGCGAGGACGCACTCGGTGCTCCCCAGTCTCCAGGCGGCTACACAGCGTTGTACTTCCCCTGGATTGTCATGACGGACCCGGTGTCCGGCAAGAAGGTGACCCAGCCGCCGTCGGGCCATGTCGCCGGGGTGTGGGCGCGCGTGGACGCGACGCGCGGCGTCCACAAGGCCCCTGCCAACGAACCCATCCAAGGCGCTCTGGACCTTGTCCGGCGGGTCAGCCGCGGCGAACAGGAAGTGCTGAACCCCGCTGGGGTGAACTGCATTCGCTACTTCCCGGGCGAAGGCATCCGCATCTGGGGCGCCCGGACCAAGGCACCCGAAGCGAGTGAGTACCGCTACGTCAACGTCCGCAGGTTGACCAACATGATCAAGGAATCCGTGGCCGACGGCACGCGTTGGGTGGTCTTTGAACCCAACGACCACACCTTGTGGAAGTCCATTCGCCGCGACATCGGCGCATTCCTGACCAATGTATGGCGAGACGGGGCGCTGTTGGGGACCACTCCTCAACAGGCCTTCTTTGTGAAATGCGACGAAGAGACCAACCCGCCCGAAGTCCGCGATGCCGGGCAGGTTGTCACGTTGATCGGCATCGCGCCCGTCAAACCCGCCGAGTTCGTGATCTTCAAGCTCATGCAATCGGCAGACAACACCAGCGAGACTGAGAGCGCAGGAGCCTGAAATGAGCACCCAGCCAGGCACCCCCGCCCCCGCTGCCCAGCCCGGAAACGTGGTGGATCCTTACCGCGCCTACAACTTCAAGCTCGTCATCCAAGGCGTGGTCCAGGGACATTTCACCAAGGTCGAAGGACTCGGGCTGAAAATCGACCGCATCCTGTACCGCTCCGGCGGCGAGAACAGAACGGTCCGGGTCATTCCGGGACAGGTCGAATACACCCCGGTGACGCTTCGCTACGGGCTGACCGACTCCACCGAAATGCTCCAATGGCTCTTCAAAGCCGTGGACGGCCATGTGGAGCGCCGCAACGTCTCCATCGCCATGCTCAACGACGCAGGATCGGTGGAAGTCCGTCGCTGGAATCTGCTGGGCGCCTGGCCGTGCGACTGGTTCGGAGCCCCCTTGGATGCCCTCGGCAAGGACCTGGCCATCGAGTCCCTCAGCATTGCGTACGACCGCTTGGAGCTCGATGATGCCCGCGCTCCCGTGGCTTGATGGGAGGTGGCGCCGTTCGGCGGCTCGGCGGCTGCGGGGGCTCGCCGAAAGGCTCGAACCGCCGCCGCACCCTGACGCCTCGGCTGGTGATCGGCCCGCTGGAGTAGTTGGAACGGAGGGCGGGGTTGGAACGGAGCGCCCGGCGCCGGTGCGCAGACTGGACGTGTCCGGCGCACCGGAGCATTGGGTCCAGTTGCTGCGCGACGCTGGCGTCGTCCCCACCACCCCCAACCCCCGCTCACAAACAACCCCCGCCACCCCCAACGCCCGCTCATATCACAACGAGTCCCGCCCCGGTATCGTCAGCGAGACCTGGACTGCAAGCCCGCTCCGGAACAACGTCCTTGGGCCCCCGCCCCGGTTGCTTCCTCGTTTGACGCTGGGCAAGCGACTCCAGAGGCCGCCCTTTGCTGGCTCCCCAGCGGACCGTGCCATCAGAACCGCAGTGACTCTTTCCGGCCGGCCCGTTCCGACGGCGGCAATCACCACAGGCGAAAAGACGGTCGAAACACCAGTAGCCCCCGTGTTGGAGGCCAAATCCACGCACGCCGCTCAATCGACACTCCCGATCCTGAGACTTCGTGGAATTCCGCCCGTCAATGCCACTGAATTGCCCGCAGCTGCACAAGCAGTGCGGCACCAAAAACCCCCAGCCAGCGCCAAGAAAACCAGCCCACCAAACGCCGGTCCACCAAGCCCGCCCGCGATTCAGCGAGCCACAACACCGCCGCACCAGTCCCCGGAGGCGGCGCCCGCCGCCGTCGTCCGCTTGGAACGGTCTCGTTCAGAACGCTCTCGCCCAGAACGCCAAGGCCACCCGAGCACGACGCCGGACCGCGCCCCGGCCGCACCAACAGCCGGAAACTGGCCCGAGTTGGCCCCGCGCCCCGCACCGCAGCCCGCAGCGGAAGCGGCAACAACAGCAGCGATGGCCCGGGCCGCCCGGCTGAACCGCGAACAGTTGGCGCTCTGACATGGAACGCGTCGCATTCCTGATCGAGGACACCGGGGAACACCTTGGCTGCCTGCTCAATCCGGAAACGGTGGTGATGTCACGAACGGCCGGCGTGGAGCCGCGGCGTTCGGCGGGCGGCAAGCTGACCGGAACGGGCCTCGCCGACGATCCCTTGCTCTTCACGGGCGGCGGGCACACCGAGCTTCGCCTGGATCTCCTGTTCGACGTCGACCTCGCGCCGGCGTCGCTCCATGTCCAGGACGTGCGCCAGATGACGCGGCCCATCTGGGCACTCGCGGAGAACTCGGCCGAGGTGGAGAGGCAACGCCGGCCGCCCTCGGTCCGGTTCGTGTGGGGGCGGGCGTGGAACGTGCCCGGAATCGTGACCGAGGTGGCAGAGCGCTTCGACCGCTTTTCGCCGGACGGCTCCCCCTTGCGTTCGTGGATGCGCATGGTGTTCGTGCGGGTCGGGCAGAGCGCTGACGAGGAAGGCGGCGAGAACTACGAGCTCGCCCAGCGGCTGCCGGCGGTGGACCTGACCGCGCCGCCCGTGGATACGCTCGCGGTGGGCGGCGACGGCAGCACAGACAGGGAAGCAACAGCGCCCGACGGCGGCGAGCTGCTTCCGGAGGTTCCGCCCGGCGAATTGGGGCGCCTCAGCCTGGCCGCCTTTGGCACGCCTCTGCTGTGGAAGTTGCTGCTGGAGTACAACAACATCGACGATCCCGCCCACTTCAACGGCCCCCTTGCCGTTCCCCCGGTTGGCGAGGCGCCATGAGGCGCTCAGTCAAGGGCACAGCCCCATGAGGCAGCTTCAGGTCCTGCCGGAACTCATCGTCACCCTCGGGCGGCGCCGGCTCTCCGCGGCCGAAACCGCGGCGATCATCTCCGTGCAGGTCCTCAGTTCGCTGGCCAGGCCGGCCCAGTGCCTCATCAGCTGGCGCCCCGGTCCGGGACGCTCGGCGACGGCACGCGGCGGCGTGGACCCCGCGCCGGGCGATGCGCTGCGCGTGGAACTCGGCGGCCAACGCACTCCGCTCTTCGTGGGTGAAGTGACGGTGGTGGAGCACAGCTACGGGGCGGATCTTTCGCAGGAAGTGCGGGTCCGCGCCTACGATGCCCTGCACCGGCTGAGGAAACGCCAGTTCACGCGGCTGCACAGCGACGTCGACCTCGCCGGGTTGGCCCGCACACTCGCCGAAGGGACCGGGCTGCGTGTGGTAGGCGGCGCAACCCGGCTCGGTGAGGTATACCAATGTGCGCGCTCGGATTTGAGCCTCTTGGTGGAGCAGAGTGCCCGCGTCGGGGCCTATCCTGTGGTGGACGGCGATGAGCTGCGGCTGGTCGACTTGTCCGGCGAAGGCGAGCCGATCGAGCTGGAACTGGGCGGCAGCCTGCATTCGGCAGAGGTGGAGTTGAGCCAGGAGCCGGCGTATCTCGGTGCCAAAGCCACGGGCTGGCGGTCCGACGACGCCTCGGTGCAACAGGCCTCCGCAGGGAACAGTGGCGCGAAGGCCAACGTCTCTGCAGACCCTGCGCTGGCCAGCGTGGGCGCCGGCGGGGAGCTCCTGCGCGACAACGAGTCGCTCGTTTCCCAGTCCGCGGCTCAAGGCCTGGCCCAGGCGGAACTCGACGTCCGGGTGGCGGGGCAAGTCACCGCAGTCTTCGTGGCCGACGGTGATCCCCGCCTCCGCGCGGGGCGCCGGGTTCGCGTGCGCGGACTCGCGACGTCGCTCGAAGGCACCTACGCGATCGCCACCGCCACTCACAGGCTGGACGGCACGGGCTACGAAACCACCCTCACCACTCGTCCCCCGGAAGCCCCGCCCAGCCGGCGTCCCGACGTCTTCACCCTTGGCACCGTGCTGGACGTTGAGGATCCGGAAGGACGCGGCCGGGCACGGGTCCGGCTCCCAGCGTATCCGCCGCTGGAATCAGCCTGGGCACCGATCCTGGCAACGGGAGCTGGAGCAGGGAAGGGTTTCGTCGTGCCGCCCGCCCCCGAAGACACTGTGCTGGTCCTGCTGCCGGCGACGGATCCGGCCCAGGCCATCATTCTGGGCGGTCTTTACGGACGGGAACAGACCCCGGACAACAGTGTGAACACACCCCGGGACAGCCGCTACACCTTCCGCAGCGCTGACGGGCAGCAGATAGTGCTCGACGGCGGCGGCCGCACCGTCAGTTTCACGGACGGGCACGGTTCAACGGTGGAACTCGGTCCGGAGAAGCTGCGGATCACCTCGGCTACGGACTTGCTTCTGGAGGCACCGGGCAAGGCCATGAGGATCCGGGCCAAGACTGTCGATTTCGAGGAGGCCTGATGCTGAAGTTCCTCGTCGTAGAAGCCATCCTGCGTTGCGGGCACGACGGCAAGGTGGAAAACGTGCCTTCCCAGCAATGGGTCCGCGTTGCCGGTTCGCCGGTTTTGGTTGACAACGACCCCCAAGGACGCAACATCAGCATGTGCCCCAACGTCGGCCTCAACATCAAGCCCTGCAACAAGACGCTGCCGGTGACCAAGGGCTATTCGGGTTTTGTCCGGATCGGCGGCAAGAAGATCTGCTTGGACACCGTGGAGGGCTACACGGACGGAACTCCGCCCGGTGCCGTGAAGTACACGGTCCGGCGGCCGGGCCAGGAATTCGTGGCGGCGGGATCATGAGAGGCGGCGAATCGTGAGCGTCCCCAGGTACAAGTCGGTGGCCTTCGTGCACCCGGATTTCGATGCCCCCACCGGCCTTCCCGGTTTGCGGCTGACCCCCGACGGACGGCTCGCCACTGTCACGGACGCAGCTTCGGTCCGTCAGGCCCTCCTCCTGCTGCTGAGCACCAGGCCCGGCGAGCGCGTCAACCGCCCCACCTACGGCTGCAATCTGATCCGGCTCGCTTTCGCGCCCGCGGATGACACCACGGCAGGCTTGGCCATCCATTATGTTGCCCGGGCCGTGGAGCAATGGGAGCCCCGGATCACCGTCTTGTCCTTGGATGCCTCGCGGTCCACGGAAAGCCCTGAAGTGTTGGAGGTCCGGCTGCGCTACCGAGTCCGTTCCACCCAACTCGAGGACCAGCTTGCCATCGCCCTGCCTGTAGATTCCGGAGGTGCAGCATGAGTATCCCCGTGCCGAATCTTGACGATCGCAGCTTCGCGGACTTGGTGGCCGGTGCCCGCGAGCGCATCCAGCAGATCGCCCCGGAGTGGACGGACCTCTCCGTCCATGATCCCGGCGTCACCATCCTCGAGGCTTTCGCCTACCTCACGGACACCCTGATGTACCGGCTCAACCGGGTCCCGGAAAAGCTGTATGCGGTCTACTTGAACCTGCTTGGCACCAGCCTGTACCCGCCCAGCACCGCCGAAACCATCCTCGAATTCACCCGCGCGTCCGCGGGAAGCAGTACCGACAGCCAGGACATCCGCATCCCCCGCGGAACCCAGGTCAGCTGCCCGCCAGGAGTGCCCGGCGCTCCTCAACCGGTATTCACGACGACGACGGCGGCCGTCCTCGCGGCGGGCCAGCCCAGTGTGCAGGTCCCGGCAGCCGACGTCACCTTGTACGACGCGGTCCCCATCGGCGTCGGGACCGGCCGCCCGGGCCAGAGTTTCGTGATTCCGAACGCGCCCATCGTCTCCGGGGCGGGCTTGTCCATCGCCATTGAAGTCCCAGCGGGCACCCGGTTGAGCAGCGGCGAAGCCGTGTTGGTGGACGGCAAGCCCTTCCGGTTTTGCCGCGAAGTTGAGGCGTTCGCGGACGCCGGCCCGGATGAGGCGCCGGTCCGCATCGACCGGAGCGCCGGCGTCGTAATGTTCGCATGGTGGGACGAAGAGTCCGTAGCCCTGACCGCAGTTGTTCCCGGGCCGGGTGCCGAGGTACGCGCTTGGTACCGCGGCGGCGGAGGGCAGCGCGGCAACGTTGGCGCGGGCCAGTTGACGGTCATGCGCACCCCGCTCCCGGGGCTGAAGGTCAACAACCCGGAACCAGCCACGGGAGGCCGCGACGGTGAATCGCTGGAGAATGCGCTCCGCCGGGCCCCTCAGGATTTCCAGGCCCGGGATAGGGCCGTCACTGTACGCGACTACGAGGGCCTGGCCATGCGCCATGGCGGCGTCGCGCGGGCCCGTGCGTTCACACGACGGGACATCTGGGCCTTCGCCAAACCCGGCGAGGTGGAGGTGGTGCTGGTGCCGTTTGTGCCTGGCGCTTCAGCTTCCGGAGACGCTGGCACCGGCGGCCCTGGTGCCCCCGCTGCAGTCCCTGTTCCTGTGAGTGCCGCCGAGCTGACCGCCCAGGCACGTGAAAGCGTGCGCCTTGAAGTGGAACAGTACTTGCGCCGCCGCTCCACGGTAGGGGCGGAGCCCGTGGTCCGCTGGGGCCTTTACAAGCAAGTGCTGGTGGACGCCAGGATCGTGGTGCGCCCCGATGAGGACGCCGAGGCTGTGAAGTCCAGGATCGTCGGGCGGCTTGCAGAGGGCATCAGTCCGTTGAGTCCAGGCTCTTCCAACTATGGCTCGGGCTTTGGTAAGCCGCTTCGCGTCTCCAACCTCTACCGCGCCATGGAGGAGGCCGAACCGGGAGTCCAGTACGTGGACCGGGTGAGGCTGGAAGTGGACAAGGTTCCGGACACCGATGCCCTGGCGCTGGTTCAGGCCGAAGGACAGGACAACACGTGGTTCGTGGCGCAAGACAGCACCCTTTTCCGCACTACCAATGCGGGCGATGGCTGGGAGGCATGCGCCGAGTTCGCTTCGGAGGCGGCCAGCGAGACGGTAAGGTCCATTGCGCCTTTCCGCTCCCCCGCCCCGGGCCGCTTGGGTGCCGGTGGCTTTGGCCCTGGCGGTTTCGGTCCCGGGCAGCATCCCGGCATGGTTGCTGTCAGCACCGTGACCCCAACGGGATCGCGCATCTACGTCAGCGACGACCTCGGCGAATCGTGGCGGCGGGCCGCGGAACTGGGCTTCGTCGTCGCGGATTTGTGCTGGGTGGACCGGGAAGGAGTTCCGGTGCTGCTCCTCGCTGGCGAGCAGGGTCTCTACGAGTTGCCCATGGTCGAGGGGGCTATCCCGGTCCAGAACGTCGTGGACGCCGCCCAGCCGGACCGCGGTTTCTACGCAGTGGATGCCTTGGTGGACGTGCGCGGCCGCACCGGCGTGGTGGTGGCCGCGGAAGCCTCCGCGGGCGTCTGGCTATCCCCGGAGGCCGGGGCCGCCGGCAGCTTCAAGCAGATCAAGCCAGCGGGCGAGGACATCCGCTGCATGACCGTCCAGTACGACGGCGGCGCGAGCTACGTCTGGCTGGGACGTTCAGTACCTGAAGGTACAGGAACGGGTTGCCTCCGATTGAAGATCGATGAACTCGCCCGCACCCAGTTCGACGACGCCCTCATGGCTTCCTGGGAACAATTCGGCGCGGGCTGGACCGGTGGCAGCTGTTGGGGTGTCCATGTGATGGGCACTGCCGCCTACGCCGCCACCCAGAGCGGAGGCGTGCTACGCCTTCAGCTCGGCCAGGCTGCCGCACAGTGGAGCGTCCCCGATGTCAACTGCAATCTTCCCTTGCGGGACCGGACGCGTTTCGAGCCGGTCCGTGCCGTGTCCGGCATAGTGCGCGACGACGGAACACAGCTGGTGCTCGCGGCTGGCCCCAAGGGGATCTACCGGAGTACGGATAACGCCGTCTCCTGGGCGAGCTGCACGCGGCGGACGGTCGACGACGTCGTGACCCTTCCCGAGACATGGCTGTTCTGCTCGGGTGAGCACCGGATCGAAGTGGTGCATGGCAATGGTTGAACCCGTGCTGCGTAACTCCCCGATGTTGAAGATCCTGCCCGAGATCTACCAAGTGGCCGCTGAAACCAGCACGCCGCTGCAGGCCCTCATCGCCGTGGCGGAGGACATGCAACAGCCTGTCCGGGATGTCTTGGACCGCATCCACACCGTTCCCGATCCCGGCCGCTCGCCGTCGTCGTTCATTCCCTTCCTGTCGCGCTGGGTGGACCTGGACTGGCTGACCCTACCCAGCCCGGAATCGGTGGACTCCGCGGCGGCAGGAGTCCCGTTGGCCCGCCAGCGGGACCTGATTGCGTGCGCGGCCTCGTTGTCCGCGCGCCGCGGCACCGTGGACGGGCTCACCCGCTTCCTGCAGCTGGCCACCGGGATCCCGGGGTTCGACGTCGAATCCGTCCCGGGCGAGTTCCACATCAAGGTTCTGGTCCCCGCGGCTGCCGCCGGGCAAGTGGAGCTGGTCCGCAGAATCGTCAAAGGCATCAAGCCTGCCCACGTGACGGACGAGATCGCGGTGATGGGCACGTGAACGACGAGAACCGGAAGCCCCTCATCGTGGTGATCGTATGCGCCATGACCGCCGTGCTCGTCCTGGTTTTCGGCGTCAGTTGCGGCGGCGGGAACAACAACGCGGCGGCCAGTTGGCAGTCGGGCTTCTCGCAGGCCGCCAAAGGGGCCACCCTCACGGCCTCGGACCTTGTCGGCGCGGGCGGCCAATGCTCTGCGGCGGGAACACAGCTGCTCGTGGTGGGAAGCTGCATTTTCGAAGTCAAGAAATTCGGGGGTCTGTTCGATCTGGGCAGCCCCACCAAGCGTGCCCGGCTGGCCCCCCAGCAAGCCGTCACCGTGACGCTCCTGGTGGAGGGCACGCGAACAGAACAGGACGTGTCTTCCGGGGACACTGTTAGCCTCACCTTCGGCACTTCGGGAGGGCAGTTGGGCATCGCGTGCCGGGTTGTCGGCACGTGTGCGCTCAAGCTCCTGGCAGCAGAAGGATGAGTTCATTGCCTGAAAGGCGGTTGTTGCATGAGCACCATCACCATGACGCTGAGTTCTCCCACGGTAGAACTCAAGGACGGCAAAGGTTCCCTCACGGCGTCTGTGACCAACGGAGCTCCCGGCCCCGAACGCGTGGTGCTCGGAGCCTTTCCCGGTGTGGAGAGCACACCGCCGTCGCCGAGCTACACGACCATCCCCACCCCGTTGCGGACCATCGCCGCCGGAGCCACGGAGCAATACCTGGTCAATTTCGACACCGCCGGTGCCTCGCCCGGCTCTTATCCCGTGAAACTGATCGCCTACTCTGCCGACGACGCTCCCGAGGACTATGCCGACCAGGCCCACCTGGTCACGCTGACCGTCACCAAGCCCGCCGAACCGCCCAAGCCCGCACGCGGATTCCCGTGGCTGTGGGTGATCATCGGCGGCGTCGTGCTTTTGGCGGCCATCGGTGGAGTGATCTGGTTCCTTCTCAAGGACGTCACGGTGCCTGATGTGATGGGAAAGCCGCAAGCGGAAGCGGTGCAGATCCTCAAGGACGCCGGCTTCTCCGCTACCACTGCGGACAAGGAAAGCGATCAAACCGCCGGGACGGTGGTCACGCAGTCTCCGGATGCAAATAAGTCCGCCGGGCGCGGTTCCACGGTCAACCTGGAGATCGCGACACCGGTGAAATCGGTGGTGCCCGCGGTCCTGGGCTCGAGGATCGAAAATGCCCGGACCGCCTTCCAGAACGCGAAAATCCAGCTCGATTTCACCCAGGGCTCCATGTGCCAGGCCTCGCCCGGATTCCTGCAAATCTGCGTTGTAGTGGGGGTAAATCCTGACGTCGGGAGCAAGGTGAACCAGAACGCCCTCGTGCTGGTCCGCACCGAATTACGGCAAAGCGTCATCATCGAGCCGAATCCGATCAACATTTGCATAGTCCAACCGCAGATCTGCGCGGTCAAGCAGTAAGGCGGTCTTGGGGATGCATGTCATCCGGCGCCGAAACGGTGCGGCTCATGAAATGATCAACCATGCGCCCGATGCAGCACTCCAGCAAACTACAGAACGTCCGCTATGAACTCCGTGGGCCCATCCTCCAAGCGGCCAAAACCATGGAGGCCGAAGGGCACCGGATCCTCAAGATGAATCTTGGGGATACCGCGCCGTTTGGACTTGAGGCGCCGGAGTCCGTTGTGGTGGACATGATCCACCACCTCCGTGGCGCCCAGGGGTACAGCGATTCCAAGGGCATCTTCACAGCTCGCACCGCGATTTCGCAGTACTACCAGACCAAGAACCTCATGAACATCGGCGTCGAGGATATCTTCATCGGCAACGGTGTCAGCGAACTGATCTCCATGACGCTGCAGGCCTTCCTGGAGAACGGCGACGAGGTTCTCATCCCCGCGCCGGACTATCCGCTGTGGACGGCAACAGTGACCCTCACGGGCGGCACGCCGGTCCACTATCTCTGCGACGAGGGCCAGAACTGGTGGCCGGACATGTCCGACGTCGAAGCCAAAATCACCAAGCGCACCAAGGCCATCGTCATCATCAATCCGAACAACCCCACGGGCGCGGTGTACCCCCGCCACATCCTGGAGCAGTTCGCGGCCCTGGCCCGCAAGCATGACCTTGTCCTTTTCTCGGACGAGATCTACGAGAAGATCCGTTACGAGGACGCCCAGCACATCCACACGGCATCCGTGGCAGACGACATCTGCGTCCTGACCTTCAGCGGCCTTTCCAAGGCTTACCGTATGCCGGGCTACCGGGCCGGCTGGGTCGCTGTGACCGGCCCGCACGCAGCAACTGCCGAATACCGCGAAGCGTTGGAGCTGTTGGCTTCCCTCCGTTTGTGCTCCAACGTTCCGGCACAGCACGCCATCCAGACCTGCCTGGGCGGCTACCAGAGCATCGAGGAACTCATCAGGCCAGGTGGCCGGCTCCGCGAACAACGGGATCTGGCCTTGAAGCTCCTGACTGCGATCCCCGGCGTGAGCTGCGTTCCGGCGGCCGGGGCCATGTATTTGTTCCCGCGGCTGGATCCTGACGTCTACCCGATCGAAAGTGACGAGCAATTCGTCCTGGACCTCCTGCAGGACCAGAAAATCCTTGTCTCCCACGGCTCTGCCTTCAACTGGCCAAACCCGGACCACTTCCGCTTCGTCATCCTGCCATCCGTCCGCGAGATCGAGGAGGCCGTGCGCAGGATCGCAACCTTCCTGGCCGCCTATCGGAACCGGCCCCAGGAGTAGGGCTAACGAACGTCCGGGACTTTAGTCCCCCGCCGAGCCGCTGACCCGCAGTGCGTTGATGATGGCCGGTATGGATCCGATGAGCATGATGAGGGCCCACACCAAGGCAACCACCACGGTAATGAGCGCCCAGAACTGATCCCCGATGGACACAAGTGGGCCGGGGAGGAAGCTGTGGATGAGGCCAAGAATAAGCTGCAGGAGGACCGATACCAGGAGCAGCACCACGAGCCCGGTGACCTTCAGGAATTTCGGCTGGCTCAAGACCAGCAGGACCGCGAAGACGATCTTCAGCAACAGTAATAGGGCAAGGATGGCCGCGGCCTGGCTCGTGGGAAAACTCCCCCATAACGCCAGGTAGGCAATGGTCCCGAAGGGTGCGGCGACGAACAGGCCGAACATCAGGAACAGCTTCGCCAAGGCCAGGAGGGCTGTGAAGAACGCCCCCACCACCCAGAGAAACGTGACAATCAAGGTGACGATGCCTTGAACCCGTCCGTAAACCCTGAGGTCGATGACCAGGCTGAGCCCGAGCATCACCACCGTGAACAGCAACAGCCCGTCCAGGAACGCAAGGAAACCGATTCCGGCACCCGGGGGCGCAGCTGGCGCGCGTTGGGTCTTGAGGAAGACGTCAAGAGGAACGCCGAGCTTGTCCGCTTGGTCGGGGGTAACGGGATCGATGGCGGTCCCTCCGAGGAGGATCGACAAGCCGATTTCAACCATGACGACGACTGCGAAGACGGCCACTGCCGCAATGAAGAACGGGCGACGCAAGGCGTCCGAGGATGGTCCGTCATGCAGCCCGCCGAGGCCCGATCCGCGCCCCAGCTGCGACCCCCGACCCCACCACGCTGCGGCCATGGCTCCATTGTGGCAGGCGGGCAGTCGAAAACAAGCGGTGGGCCCAAGTTCCGCCCGCTTTCCACTGCATCGGGGTAGCGTTTCCCTATGAACGAGCAGAAGCCTGAAGACGTCTACACACACGGCCACCACGAGTCCGTCGTACGCGCCCATGCCTCCCGCACAGCCGAGAACTCTGCCGCGTTTGTCATCCCGCATCTCACCGCCGGGACATCAGTGCTCGACGTCGGATGCGGACCTGGGAGCATCACGTGCGACTTCGCGGAGCTGGTGGCTCCTGCAAAGGTCGTCGGGCTCGACCGATCCGCCGAGATCGTGGCCCAGGCTGCCTCTCTGGCAGCCGAACGCGGCGTTGAAAACGTGGAATTCGTGACGGGCAACATCTACGATCTGGACTTCGAGGACGAGACCTTCGACCTCGTCCACGCACACCAAGTCCTGCAGCACTTGACCGACCCCGTTGCCGCGCTGCGCGAAATGCGGCGCGTGGCCAAGCCCGGCGCCATCGTGGCAGTGCGCGACGCCGATTTCCACGGCATGAGCTGGTACCCGGAGGTCCGCGAGCTCGACGACTGGATGGAGCTCTACCAGAAGATCGCCCGACGGAACGGTGCAGAGCCCGACGCCGGGCGGCGGCTCGTGTCATGGGCACAGCAGGCGGGCTTCACCGACGTCGCGCCCTCCAGCAGCAACTGGCTCTACGCCACCGCGCAACAGCGCCGCTGGCAGTCGCGGGTGTGGAGCGAGCGCGTCCTGCACTCCGCCTTTGCCGAGCAGGCCCTGGAATACGGGCTGGCCAACGAGGCTGACCTGGCCAGAATTGCCGCCGGTTGGCACCGTTGGGGCTCCACCGATGATGGCTACTTCCTGATCCCGAACGGGGAAGTCATCGCACGGGCGTAGCAGTCTGCGGGCAGCCGGCCGCCAAAAGTTTCTTGGGATTTTCCATCAATCCATGTCGAAAACCGTCCCGTAGTTCCGACCCATGAACGAAAGCGCCCACACGGAGCGCCCCTGATAAGGAGTTCGAGATGAAGTACATGATCATGATGTTTGGTTCCGCCGAGGGCATGATGAAGGCTGCGGATCCCGAATGGATCAGGGAAATGATCGGGTTCATGATCCAGATCGACAAGGATCTCAGCGATTCAGGCGAGATGGTGTTCAACGCCGGACTGGCCGACCCCGGCACTGCCAAGCTGGTCAAGCAGACGGACAGTGGGGTCATCACCACCGATGGACCTTTCGCCGAGGCCAAGGAATCCCTCATCGGCTACTGGGTGGTGGACGTCGCCAGCGAGGAACGGGCAGTGGAAATCTGCTCCAGCATCGTGAAGTACGCACCGGTTGTGGAGCTGCGCCGCGTCCAGGACGCGCCGCCGGAGGTCTAGCGCTTGGCCGAACCTTCCGGGGAATCCACGGTGGAGGACCTGCTGCGCACGCTCGCGCCGCAGGTCCTCGGCGTGCTCATCCGCAGGCACGGGCAATTTGCCGAGTGCGAAGATGCCGTCCAGGACGCCCTGCTCGAGGCAGCAATGCAATGGCCCGCCTCCGGTGTTCCGGACAACCCGAGATCGTGGCTGCTCACGGTCGCCACTCGGCGGTTGGTGGACTACTGGCGCAGCGAAAGTGCCCGACAGGCACGCGAACAACGCGCGGCGGCTCTGGGACCGCCGTCTCGCGAGGACCCTTCCTCGGCCAGTGGCGCGGAAGGGTTCGCAGAAGACACCCTCACCCTCCTTTTCCTGTGCTGCCACCCCGCCCTCTCAGCACCCTCGCAGCTGGCACTGACATTGCGGGCGATCGGAGGGCTCACGACGGCGGAGATCGCCAGCGCGTTCTTTGTCCCGGAAGCCACCATGGGCCAGAGGATCAGCCGGGCCAAGCAGAACATCAAGAAGGCCGGAGCCCATTTCGAGCTCCCGGAACCCGGCGAGCGAAAGGCGCGGCTCGGCGTCGTACTCCACGTCCTGTACCTGATCTTCAACGAGGGTTACGCGGCAAGTTCCGGCCCCTCCATGCAGCGCGAAGACCTCACCGCCGAGGCCATCCCCCTTACCCGGCTCCTCCGGGGACTGCTCCCGGGCGAGCTCGAAGTGGGCGGACTGCTTGCCCTGATGCTCCTCACCGACTCGCGGCGACGGGCGAGGTCCCTCCCGGACGGAATGCTGGTGCCGCTCGCGGAACAGGATTGCCGGCTGTGGGACTCGGCGCAGATCGCCGAGGGCCTTGAACTCTTGTCAACAGTGCTGGGGGTTGGGCGTCCTGGACCCTACCAACTGCAGGCCGCGATCGCTGCGGTCCATGCCGAGGCGGCGTCCGCGGAGCAGACCGACTGGCCGCAGATCCTGGCGTTGTACACGGTGCTCGAAGCCATGGCCCCAAGCCCGGTGGTGGCACTGAACCGAGCAGTCGCCGTGGCAATGGTTGAAGGGCCGCGGGCGGCCCTTCAGCTGTTGGATGGGCTTGGGACAGGGCTGGGAGACTGGCACAGGCTCGACGCAGTTCGCGGGCACTTGCTCGAAATGTCCGGTGACCTTCCGGGCGCCCGGGAGTGTCTTCTCGCCGCGGCAAGGAAAACGGGGAGCCTGCAGGAACGGCAGTATCTCCTGGTGAAGGCGGCCAAGCTGGGGCAGTTGTCCACATAGGAAAAATGACCTCTGTTGGCGGCCCGCGGCCGTGAATAGCCTCAAAACATGATCATCCAAGCAGGCTTTGACCTACAGATTCTCGCCCGTCCGCTCATCGACCAAGAAGAAAAGCTCTACCCAAGGCTCGTGGTGATCGGCCTCGACGCCGAGATGCAGCTGGAAAGCATCCGGGTTGTCACAGAGTCCTTCGAGGGCAGCTTGAATCCGTTCCAGGACGCCATCCTGGAACATCTGGATCTCGAGGGCTCAACTTATTTTGCGATCGCGCACGCCGGAATCTGGGCCGAGGACGATTATTACGATGAGCAGCCAATCCTCCAGGAGGCGAAGAAACTCAAGGGCATTGCCGAAGAGCGCGGGTTTCACATGATCGGTCATTTTGGCATCGACGAGACCGGATATATGTCCAATGGCCCGCGCTCCTACTTCGACCAGTATTTACTTGGCGACGATCTCCCGGACACGATGCTCCACTGGGTGCATTCGAGGTTTGGCAAGTGTGCCTGAGCTTCGGCGAGCGGGGGCCGCGAGCATCCAACGCGCCACTGGGCCTTACGCCGTACGGGTTGACCAAGTATGCTTGGTCAACATGGCGCAATACAACGTTCAGGAGGCAAAGACCCGCCTTTCTGAACTCCTCAACATGGTTGAGCGGGGCGAAGATGTGGTTATCGCCAAGGCCGGCAAGCCCGTTGCACGGCTCGTGAAGATCGAGCGGCCCACCAAGCGCCGCCTTGGATTCGTCAAAGGACAACTTCCGGACAATTTCCTAGAGCCGATGGATGAGGAGGAACTTGCGCTGTGGGAAGCACCCGTTACCTCCTCGACACGCATGCCCTGATCTGGGCCCTCACGGAACCACGGAAGCTCTCACCCAAGGCAAGACGTGCAATCCAGTCATTCGACAACCGTCTCGTGGCATCATCCGCCAGCGCCTACGAGATCGGCTACAAGCACAAGCTGGGTAAGCTTGCGGGTTTAGACGGACTGCTCCTGGGCTATGCCCGGCACGTCGCCGAACTGTGCAACGAGGAGCTGTCCATTCGGAGCGTCCATGCGCTCGCGGCCGGGCACCTCGACTGGGAGCATCGGGACCCCTTCGACAGGCTGATCGCTGCACAGGCCATCGTGGAATCGATGGTGGTCATCACGGCCGATCAGGAATTCCATAGCTTCCCCTTGGTCGAGACGCTCTGGTAACCGCTCGTCCGGGCACACCATCAACGCGTCCCGGCGCCCCGTCCTACGGGCATAAGCTGGATTGGTGCAAATTTCGCTTTGGCTGGCCCTGGTAGGCGCCGGCACCCTGATCAGTTTCACTCCCGGCGCGGGCGCCATCTCCACCATGAGCAACTCGCTCAACTCCGGATTCCGCCGCTCCATCTGGGGAGTCCTGGGCCAACAGGCGGCACTGATCATCCATATCCTGATCGTGGCTCTCGGGGTAGGTGTTCTGGTCTCGAGCTCACCCGTGGTTTTCAACGTCATCCGCTACACGGGGGCGGCATATCTGGTGTACATGGGCATCCGGCAGTTCCTGCACCGGCCGGACCTGGACAAGGAAGAAGTGGAATCCCGGCGCAACGAACCGGCGTGGTCCATGTTCCAGCGAGGCGTTTGGGTCAACCTGCTCAATCCCAAGGCGATCGTCTTCTTCCTGGCCTTCATGCCCCAATTCATCCGCCCCGAGCAGCCGCTGATTCCGCAGTATTTGATCCTCAGCACCACGATCGTTTTCATCGACATCTGCGTCATGTGGTTCTTCTTCGCCTTGGCAGCCCGTTCATTTCAACGGTTCACGCACAACGAGCACGGGCAAAAGGTCCTCAACCGCACGTTCGGAGTGCTGTTCATGTCCGTGGGTGTGCTGCTCGCCGTCATCCACTAAAACAAATCGATTGCTCCCCACAGGCTCCCAGCCTTCGCAAGCTCAGGCCGGGGCCCTCGCCGGCGTGGGCCCAAACTGTCGTATTGAAACCTCAGAACGACTGTTACGCAGCACTCGTTTGTTGTCGGGCAGGCCGCCAACCGGCTTGGATCAGTGCCGTCCGGATCTTGGCTACGGCAGCTTTCGCATCGTTGAACATGTGGCGCTTTGAGATCCGGACCTCCGTCCAGCCCAGCGCCTCATACCGTTCCGAACGGCTGATGTCCCGCACCACTTGTGCTTCGTTGCCGTGGCCCTCGCCCTCGTATTCGATGCCGATTTTGTACTTCTTGTACGACAAGTCAGGCTGCAGGAACCTCCCGCCGTCCTTGGCCTCAACCGGCACATTGAGTGCGGGTTCCGGCAGGCCTGCCCTCACGATCGCGAGGCGGAGCAATGACTCCTGCGGCGAATCCGAGCCTATCCGGATCAGTTGGATGGCTACTTTGGCTTTGTGTAGCCCTCTCTTGCCTTTATGGCGATCGATCATTTGCTGAAGATCCGCGAGAGTGCACAGCGGCGCGTCCCGCCCTTCGAATTCAACCCGCGGTATCCGCACACAGCTGTCCCCCATGACCACCAATTCGTCCACGGTCAGTATCTCGGCCATGTCCAGCCAGGTGCGCTCCACAGTGGTGACAGGGACGCCATCAACCGTAGTGACCTCGTCCTCATAGAGCTTCATGCGGTGCACGACGACGTGTGGCCGGTTGAGATGGGCAGCACCCTCGGGGCGGATCACATGGAACATTTGCGCTGGCTCCTTCTGGAGACGTCGCGGCAAGCCAAGAAGTTCTGCCGCCGTGAGGTGGGATGCGGCGCATCGCTCATTGACCTCGACGAAAGGGCGCACGCGGACGCTCAAGGGGAGCTCCGCCGTCGGGCTCTCGGAACGGATTCCCTTGCCGAGTCTCTTCAGAGAGCCGTGCCGCAGACGTCTCGGACTGACACCCTCCCGGGCCGCCTCAGCAATAGTGAACGGCCGCGTCTCGAGGCTCACGGAGAGGCGACGTGGGGTTTTCATGACCCCATCAGAGCAGAAAACGGCCTACCTCGCAGAAGTTATCCACAGCCTTCATCGATTGCTCCCCACCGGCTCCCAGCCTTCGCAAGCTCAGGCCGGGGCCCTCGCCGGCGTGGGCCCCCAGAACGGTCGTTTTGGAGCCTCAAAACGACAATTACTCAGCAATCGATGGGGAAAAGGCCGTGGAGCCGCGCACCACCAACGAGCTCTCTAGGGTCAGTTGCGGCGGGTCCAGCTCACGGCCTTCCATCAGCCCCCGGAGTTGTTCGCCCGCCTTTAGTCCCAGGGGCGTGGCCGGCAGATGCACACTGGTCAGGCTCGGGTTGCTCGTGGCCGAATACGGCAGGTCATCGAAGCCCGCAACGGCGAGTTCCTCCGGAATCCGGACCCCGGCCACTCGGGCCTCCTGCAACACGCCGTAGGCGTGGGTGTCAGTTCCGCAAACGACGGCGGTGACCCCGGCGCGCTGCCAGTCCGGCCACGCGGCGGCGAAGGCAGCCGCGGCAGCGCCGACGTCGATGGTGGTACTGATGATGTGCGCGTCCGCAACGGAAATACCGCAGGAATTGGCTTCATCCAGGAACGCCGCCCGGCGCACCTCGAAGGTGGCCGTGCCGGTCACGCTGTCCACGTAGGCAACTCGCTTGTGCCCGGAGGCCGCAAGGTGCGCGGCCAATTCACGGGCGCCATGTGCGACGTCGAGGTTGACGGACGGAGCATAGGCTTCGAGGCCCGGCGCATCGAGAAGAACCAGCGGCCCGGCAACCGAAAGATCCTCCAGGAAGCTTGCATTGGGCGCGTCCACCAGCAGGCCCGCAGGGCGAAGGGCCAGGAGCTTTCGGACGTCCTCCGCACGGGGGAACTCACCGGCATCGGTCACAGAGAGCAGCAGTTGGTACTCGGAACCGAGCGATTCCCGGACTCCGGCGATGACCTTGGCGAAAAAGGGGTTGGAAATGTCCGGCGCCACAAGGATCACGATCGAGCTCACGCCCTTGGCCAAAGAACTGCCGATGCCATCCACCACGTAGCCGAGTTCGGCGATGGCCTCGCGGACCCGCGAAATGTTGTCTTCGGACACTCTGCCCTGGGTCTTGCCGTTGGCAACCAGGGACACCGTCGCAGTCGAGACCCCTGCCAGGGAGGCCACCATCGCCGCGGTGACACGCTGCGTACGGCCTAAGGCCCGATGCATTGGTTCCGCGGATTCCATACAACGATCGTAGCGGGGAATCGGCCCCTCCCCACGCCGCAAGGCATCAAGCGCTTGACGCAATTAGCGTTAAGCGTTTGACGTGAGGCGCAGGCCAGTGCCAGAATTCCCCTGAATGCTTTAGCGCCCTGCCTCGGCAGGCCCCAATGACGTGGAGATGAACATGGATCCCAACACCATGACCCCTGAACGCAAGAAGATCATCCTGGACTGTGATCCCGGGCACGATGACGCAGTGGCCCTGCTGCTGGCCCACGGCAACCCGGACATCGAACTGCTCGCCGTTACCACGGTGGTGGGGAACCAAACCCTGGAAAAGGTCACCCGAAACGCCCTCTCCGTGGGCACCATCGCCGGCATCACAGGTGTTCCCTTTGCCGCCGGCTGCGACCGCCCACTCGTCCGCTCCATAGAAACCGCGCCGGACATCCACGGCGAAACCGGCATGGACGGGCCCGAACAGCCCAAATCCGCTATCGAACTGGACCCGCGCCACGCCGTCGACCTCATCATCGAAACGATCATGGCGCACGAGCCGGGCACCGTTACCCTCGTCCCGACGGCGGGACTCACAAACATCGCCATGGCCGCCCGCAAGGAGCCGCGCATCGTTGAACGCGTCAAGGAAGTTGTCCTCATGGGCGGCGGCTACCACGTTGGCAATTGGAGCGCCGTGGCGGAATTCAACATCATCATTGACCCCGAGGCCGCGCACATCGTCTTTAACGAAAAGTGGCCCGTGGTGATGGTCGGTTTGGACCTCACGCACCAGGCGCTGGCCACTCCCGACGTCGTCGGGAAGATCGCCGCCGTGGGCACCAAGCCGGCCAAGTTCGTCATGGAACTGATGGAGTTCTTCACCAAGACCTACAAGGATGCACAGGGCTTCGACTATCCCCCGGTGCACGATCCCTGCGCCGTGGCCTACGTCATCGACCCCACCGTGATGACTACCCGCAAAGTCCCCGTTGACATCGAACTGCAGGGCAAGCTCACCCTTGGCATGACCGTGGCAGATTTCCGCGCCCCAGCGCCGGCCGACTGCCACACCTCCGTCGCCGTCGACCTTGACCACGAGAAGTTCTGGAACCTCGTAACCGACGCGATCATCCGCATCGGGGAGCCCGACGCCGGGGCTCCCGCCACCATTAGCGGCGACGCCGTCGTCGCCAGCGGCATCGCAGGAGAGGCCAAGTAAATGACCACCCTCATCAACGAAACCAAGACAAGCCGCGGCAACGTCGCGGCCCTCATGGTCGCCCTGCTGGCAGCCTGCGTAGCCTTCCAGCTCAACGCGTCCATGCTCAGCCCGGCACTGGTCACCATGGGAAACGAGCTCCACACGGACCAGGCGGTCATCGGCCTCTCCCAGACCTGGTTCTTCACGGCAGCAGCTTTGTTCTCGCTCTTCCTGCCGCGCCTGAGCGACATCGTCGGCCGCAAGAAGATCCTCCTCGGCATGATGCTGCTGATGGCCGTCGGCTCGGTCATCGCAGCCATGGCGCCCGACGTTACATGGCTCTTCGTGGGCCGCATCGTCCAGGGCGTCAGTGGCCCCACCGTGCCGCTGTGCCTCATCATGCTGCGCTCCGCGGTCAACAACCCGCGCAAGTACGGAGCCTTGATGGGCCTCATCACGGCAGTCAACGGCGGCGTTGCGGGCGTCGACTCCTTTGTAGGCGGTTACTTCGCCGAACACTTCGGATTCCGCAGCATCTTCTGGCTTATGGTCGGTCTCGCAATCGTGGCCACGACCCTGGTCGCCATCCTTGCTGGCGAGAGCAAGCCCGCCGCAGGCACAACCATGGATTGGCTCGGCGTGTTCTTCATAGTCATCGCGGTGGGCGCACTCCTGACAGCCCTCAATGAGGGGTCCAAGCTGGTCGGCGCCTTCTCTTCCGGAACGCTGATGCTGGCCATCGGGCTGATTGTGGTCGCTGCTGCCGCGTTCGCCGCGTTCTGGACAGTCGAGAAGCGGTCCAAGGAACCGATGGTGGAAACCGTCCACCTGCGCCAGCGTTCCACCTGGGCGCCGCTGCTGACCACCACCCTCGCCATGACCGGCATCTTCGCAGTCATCAACGGCATCGTCCCGGCCTACGTCCAGGCCGCGGCACCGGGATTCGGGGTTGGCCCCACCGAGATGTCCCTCATGATCCTCACGCCTTACGCCCTGCTCGGCTGGGTATTCGGACCCATCAGCGGCCGGCTCGCCCCGGTGCTCGGCTACACCAAAGTCCTGCGCATCGGCATGCTGGGAAGCATCGCGGCCCTCGCCGTCATCGCGTTCTTCGGACTCAGCAGCCTGCCCCTCATGATCGTGGGAACGGCGTTGCTCGGCATCATGTATGCCGGTACCGTCAACATCATGCTCAACGGACTCGGAGTTGTCCTCTCCCCCGCCGGCAACCCCGGCTTCCTGCCCGGCATGAACGCCGGAGCCTTCAACCTCGGCGCCGGCCTGAGCTTCCTGGTGTTGCCGGCGGTCCTTGTGGCGACCTCGGCGCTTGGTGACGCCAAGGCCTCGTACTTGACTGTCGTCGTCGTCGGCCTGGCCATCACAGTTGCCGCCTTCGCGGCATCGCTGCTCATCCCCAAGCCCCTCGAAGCCGAGGTTGAAAAGTGAACCGAAGGATCGTCGTCGTCGGGTCCTTGAATGCGGACCTGACCATCTATTGCGAGCGGCTCCCGCTCCCGGGTGAAACCGTCCACGGCAACGGCTTCGCGGTCAATCCCGGCGGCAAGAGCGCCAACCAGGCCGTCGCGGCGAGCAAGCTGGGCGGCACGGTGAGCCTGATCGGCGCGGTCGGAAACGACCCCAACGGTGACATGCTCCTTGCCTCCACGCAAGGGGCCGGCGTGGACGTTTCGCGCGTCCGCCGTTCCGCGGATGTCGCCACCGGCGTCGCGGTCATCGCGGTAGACGCGAACGGTGAGAACAACATCATCATTTCGGCAGGCGCCAACGGAACGCTCGCCCCGGCGGATGTGTCGGCGGACGCCTTCGACGACGCCGCGGTGCTCTGCCTCTGCCTGGAGGTCAGCCTTGAGACTGTGGAGGCTGCCGCCAAAACAGCGCACGACGCCGGCGCAACCGTTCTGTTGAACCTCTCGCCGTACGCCGAGATCCCGCAAAGCCTGGCCGCCTTGAGCGATGTACTGCTGGTGAACGCCCATGAAGCGTCCATGTTCCTGGGCGACGCCGAAATGCCGCACCCGGGGGCGCATGCAAGCGCCTGGGAGTCGGTCCGAAGCCAGTTCGCCGAGCGCGGATTGCAACGGGTATTGGTTACCCTCGGCTCGCACGGCTCGGTGGTGTTGGATTCGCTCGCCGCATCCGGGGAACAGATCTCCCGGATCGCGCCCACGAAGGTCAATGCCGTGGATACGACCGGTGCGGGTGACGCTTTCACCGGTGCCGTCGCTGCCCGCCTCGCAGTAGGCGTAACCCTGGCCGAAGCCGCGGCGTTCGCATCGGTGGCCGCAGCGCTCGCCACCACCAAGAAGGGCACCCAGGCCGCCTACCCCGGCGCTGAGGAAGTCCTGGAGCACTTGCGGATTTCCTGACTCAGACCCAGCCCGCAAGGCGCCCTTGGGAGATCACCGGCAGGTGCGGCGGACGACCTCCGCTGCACCTGTCCGCCCTGACAACGCGGGAGTAAGCTCACTCCATGACTGCCGCCGTCAGCATTTCGGGGCTCGTGAAATCCTTCGGGCGGTTCACGGCCTTGGACGGACTGGATCTCGAGGTCCGCGAAGGCGAGGTCCTTGGCTTTCTGGGGCCGAACGGCGCAGGCAAATCGACGACGCTCCGCATACTCCTTGGGCTCCTCAGGGCCGACTCAGGCGCTGTGAAGGTTCTTGGTGCCGACCCCTGGCGAGATGTCGTCCCATTGCACAAGCGCATCGCCTATGTCCCGGGGGATGTCAGCATCTGGCCCAGCCTGACCGGAGGCGAAGCGATCGATCTTCTCGGCAGACTGCGGGGCGGTTTGGATGAAAAGCGCCGCGAAGATCTCTTGGAGGCCCTTGAGTTGGATCCTTCCAAGCGTGGGCACACCTATTCGAAGGGCAACCGGCAAAAAGTGGCCATTGTGGCGGCCTTGTCCTCCAACGCCGAACTGTTGATCCTGGATGAGCCGACCGCCGGATTGGATCCACTCATGGAAGCTACCTTCCGGGAGGAAATCCAACGGGAACGGACCTTGGGACGTACGGTGTTGCTCTCCAGCCATATCCTCGCCGAGGTGGAAGCCTTGGCCGACCGCATCAGCATCATCCGCAAAGGCAAGGTCGTGGAAACGAACAGCCTTGAGGAGATGCGCAGCCGGACCCGCACCAACGTCTCGGCGACGCTCGATGACGGCGCCGGGACGCTGACCGCGCTGCCTGGAGTCACGGATCTGAGGATCGAGGGGAAGCGCGTGCATTTCAGCGTGGACGCAGAAACCCTTGGGGACGCGATGAGCGTTCTTGCCCGCCACGGCATGTCCGCGCTGACTGTCACGCCGCCAAGCCTTGAGGACCTGTTCCTCCAGCACTATGGCGAACAACATGATCCTCCCCGGGACGACGACGAGCAACGGCTGAACCCCTCTTTCTCGCTCAGGCGGGGCCGCAGGCGCACGCCATGAACCACGCGTTCACGGGGACGCTGCCCCTACTGCGGCACGCGATCCGCTTGGACCGTTGGAAGTTGCTGCCCTGGTTTCTGGCCTTCGGGATCATCCCGGTAGTTGTCTACGCGGTGTACGGATCCCTCTTCCCTTCGCGCTTGGACGCCTTGGCCCTCCAATCGAGCCTCTCCACCAATCCGGCATTCTCCTTGCTCCTGGGCCCCGCCACGGATCTCAGCAACGCGATCGGCTTCACCACGTGGCGCATCCAGATGTTCGGCATGTTTTTCGCCGCCCTCATGGCGATTCTCTCCGTGACCCGTCACACCCGGGCAGCCGAAGACTCCGGACAAGCCGAGCTTCTGGACTCCGGAGTCGTTGGCAGGCACGCAAGGCTGACATCGGCCGTCCTGTTCGCCTGGCTGGCTTCTGCCGCACTGACCGTGTTGGTGGGGGCGGCGTTGGCGATGGCCGGAGCGCCCACCACGTCGGCCTACGCGCTGGGGGGCGTCATGGGAGGCGCCGGCGTGGCCTTCGCAGGCGTCGGAGCGGTGACCGCGCAGTTGGGCTCCGTGGCGCGTACGGCCAACACCCTTGCAGGTACGGTGCTCGGCGTCAGCTACCTTGTGCGTGGACTAGGTGACACGCTCCAAGATTCCAACTGGCTTCTCTGGGCCAGTCCGCTGGGCTGGGCTGAACACATCCGCCCGGCGTCGGAAAACAATGCCGGGCCGTTGCTGCTCTTGGTAAGCGCCGGCGGCATACTGGCGGTTCTTGCCGCGTGGTTGTCTTCGCGGCGGGATTTTGGTCTCGGGCTGATCCCCACCAGGCCCGGTCCGGCTCGGGGACGCACAGGAATCTGGGGCCTGACCTCGCGGCTGAACCGCCTGCCGTTGTGGACGTGGGGGGTGAACCTGTTGATTCTAGGCACTGTGTTCGGCCTGGTTACGGGCACCCTCAGCAGCGCCTTTGCCGGCAACCCCTTCGTCAGGCAATTGATCGCCTTCCGCATCACCACCGAGGAGCAACTGACCTACGGATTCGTCGAAGTCCTCCTGCTGATACTGGGGATCATCGGTGCGACGATGGGCCTACAGCTCGCCCTTCGTTTCTATGCGGAAGAAGAGGAGCGCAGGGCCGAGTGGGTATTGTCGGCACCGCTGTCACGGTTGCGCCACGTCATGCCGACGGCGGCGCTTTCCATCCTTGCTCCCGCGGCGGGGATGGTGGTCTGCTCCCTTGCTTTGGCCACCGCGTCGAACGTCTCCGGTTCTCCGCTCGACGCAGGCAAGGTGGTGCTGCAGGGCACTGCCGAGCTTCCCGCCATATGGCTCGCCGTAGGAGCGGCCCTTGCCCTCATCGGGATTGCCCCGCAATTGCGATCGCTGGCCTGGCTGCTCCTGGTCTATTGGCTGCTAATCACGTTCTTCGGGCCGATATTGAAGTTCCCGGAGTGGCTGATGGACACGAGCCCCTTCCACGTGGTGCCACACGTTTTCTCCCCCGGAACGGACTGGGGGTCAACCTGGTGGACCTTGGCGATTGCCGCCGTCCTGGCTTCCGCCGGCCTGGTTGGTTACCGCCGTCGGGATCTGGTGTGCACCTAGGCGAGCCCACCTCAACCTCCCACCAGTTTTCCGGATCCGCACCCCGGAATCCCTGCGTCGGCGGCGTCACCGGCGGTCAAAAGCGGCAGGAAGTCGAGGCCCTTTTACGCCTCCCCCAGCGACTTTACAAATCCTGTAATCTCCTTTCCTTTTTGACTAGCCAAGACAGGGTGGCATCCCCCATGCTTGCTCCATGTACTCAGCGTCGAGCCCATACCGCATCATCACCGTATGCACGGGAAACATCTGCCGCTCACCCATGGCGCAACTGATGTTGACTGAAGCGTTCGACGCCGGAGGGCTGGGTGGAGCGGTTGTTGTGGACTCCGCGGGAACCACGTCCTACGAAGCCGGGCACCCCATCGATCCACGCGCAGCCCGGGTCTTGTCGGCACACCGCATCCGCTCCGAGGGTCACATTGCCAGGATCTGGCGCCCGGAGTGGTTCCGGGAACGGGACCTGATTTTGGCCCTCGACGTGGATCACTATGGCTGGCTGCACGAGGCCGCCCCGGATTCGGAAACACTCGCCAAGATCCGGATGCTTCGTAGTTTCGACCCAGCCGTTGTTGGCCGGAGCACCCTGGACCTTGGCGTCGAGGATCCTTGGTATGGGGGCCACCACGACTTCGACGTGACCTGGGACCTCATTCGCGCGGCCGTCCCTGGCATCGTCGCGCACACGCGGGAAGCCCTTGCCGCGAGGCAGCACGCACAGCAGCACGACCCGCAGCAGGTACGCTCTATTTCATGACCCCAGCACCTGTGATCATTGCCATCGATGGCCGGTCCGGCGCGGGAAAGACTACTCTCGCCGTCGAACTCGCCGCCCGCCTACGCATGCATCACAAGGTGTCGTTGTTCCATCTTGAGGACATCTATCCGGGCTGGAACGGCCTTGCCGCGGGCGTCGAGCGGTACGTCACCACCGTCCTGGCACCGCTGCGGCACGGCGACGCCGCCGAGTGGGTCAGTTGGGATTGGGACAAACACTACGACGGCCGCAGCCATGTGACGCTGCCTGCCGAAATCGTCATCGTCGAGGGCGTCGGTGCCGCCGCGAGTGCGGCCCGGCCCATGCTGGACGCCGTGGTCTGGGTAGACGCTCCCGACGACGACCGCCGGCACCGTGCAATGGCCCGGGACGGCAGCAGCTACGAACCGTTCTGGGACAGCTGGGCGGCGCAGGAGGACGAGTGGCTCGAGTCCGACGACGTCCTCGACCACATCGACGTCCGGGTGCTGAACCGGGCGGACGGCGAGGCCCCTGATGACGCCCTGCAGGCGCTGAACTACCTCCCTACGCTCTCCCCTGTGCTGGCTCCCGAGCTCTCGGCGCGCCGCGGATTGCAGCTCAAGGCCGAACGGATCGATGCCGCGCCGGACGCCGTTGCCCTGTTCCACGCTCTCTACGCCGAGTCCGCCAACGCCGTCTGGCTCGATTCCTCCAACACGTCCTCCAACAGGGACACAGCCGGCGACGCCGTTTCCTTCAACGCCGCCGAACGCAGCCGCTTCAGTATCCTCGCGGACAACGGCGGCTCCTTCGGCCAAGCCGTAACGCACAGCTCCGGAACCACCCACCTCAGCGCCGGATGCGCCACCGTGGAGACCACCGGTCCTTTCTTCCGCTGGCTGGACACCGTGTGGGGCCGCAAGGCCTTGAGGGCGCCGGAAGGCTACGACTGCGAATTCACGCTCGGCTGGTTGGGCTATCTCGGCTATGAATTGAAGCGGGAGACCGGTGGCAGCGATGTCCAAGCCGGCACTCCGGATGCGGCGTTGCTTTTCGCGGGCCGGGCCGTCGTGATCGACCACCGTGACGGTGCCGTCTGGCTGCTCGCCATCGATGCTCCCGACGCCGGCGAATGGCTTGGGATTGCGCGCGAGGCCGTGCTGTCCGCGGCCTCGGCACCCCAAGCGGCGGGCGCGCCGAGGCACTCGGCCGGGGATCCCGCCGCCGGGAGCCGTACAGTGGCACTCGAGTTCTCCAGCCGCGACACCGAGGACGACTACAAAAGCAAAATCACTGAAGCCCAGCACCAGATCGCCGAGGGCAACACGTACGAGGTCTGCCTGACCACCACAGTGACGGCTCCGGATCCCGGGATGGACCCGTGGGAGATCTACCTCGCGCTGCGCAAACGCAACCCGGCGCCGTTCGCGAGCTATTTGCGGTTCGGCGATATGACGGTCGCGAGTACTTCGCCGGAGCGCTTCCTTCGGATAACTTCCGACGGCGGCATGCGGGCCGAGCCGATCAAGGGCACGAGGGGCCGGGCCAACGATCCCGCCATTGACGAGGCCCTGCGGCGTGCCCTTGAATCCTCGCTCAAGGACCGTGCCGAGAACATCATGATCGTGGACCTGCTCCGCAACGACCTCAGCCATTTCGCGGTGCCCGGGTCAGTGACCGTCAGCCGGTTGTGCGAGGTGGAAAGCTATGCCACGGTGCACCAGATGGTGAGCACCATCGACGCCCGGCTGCGCCCCGGAGCACCCCGGGCGGAGGCCGTGGCGGCCGCGTTCCCTGCCGGGTCCATGACGGGCGCCCCGAAGATCAGCACCATGGACATCCTTGACGGTTTGGAGTCCGGACCGCGCGGGGTCTACTCCGGCGCGATCGGGTACTTTTCGCTCAACGCGGCGACGGACCTCGCCGTCGTGATCCGGACTCTGGTGATGGGTCGCGACGGCGACGGCGGACGCACGCTCAGCCTCGGCGTCGGAGGTGCCATTACGGCGGATTCGACGCCCCAGGACGAATATGACGAAATCCGTACCAAGGCGTTCGGCGTGCTCTCGGCCCTGGGCGCGGAGTTTCCCACTACCTGAGAATCAGTCGTGCTCCTCAGTGCGGGCGCGGACTGTCCGGGGATCGTTGCGGGTGATCGTGTAGTAGATCAGGCTGGCCAGGATCGCCCCCACGAACCATGAATACGGACCCAGGCCCGAGCCTCCCGGGAGGAAGTTCTGCAGTGCCGGGACCAGCGCCAAAACGCCTGCGACGACGGCGGCCGGGACCAGCGCCGCAATGGCCTTGAGGTTCCAGCCCTTGGTGTAGAAGTAGAGGCCTTTCTCGTCCTCGTGGTACAGGTCCGAGACCTTGCACCGCTGGTGCCGGATGCGGAAGAAATCCGTGAAGATGACCCCGAACAGCGGACCGAGCAGCGCGCCCAGACCACCCAGGAAGTACACGATCACCACGGGACTGCTGAAGAGGTTCCAAGGCAGGATCACGATCGCGAGCACCGCGCTGATAAGTCCGCCACGGCGGAAGTCGATCCGGTGCGGGGCCACGTTGGCGAGGTCGTAGGAGGCCGAAACGAAGTTGGCCACCACGTTGATGCCGATCGTGGCCACCACAAACGTGACGGCGGCGATGATGGTGATCCACGGATTCTTGATCGCCTGGACGATCGCCACCGGATCGGTGATGACCTTGAACATGTCCTGGCCACGGTACTGGTCTGCGGTGAAGTAGGACGCCGCACCGGCTGTGACCACCACTGTGACAAGGGCAAACGCGATGAAGTTCACGGGCAGGCCCCAGAAGTTGCCGCGCAGGATGGTCTTGCGGTCCGGTGCGAACCTGGAGAAATCGCAGAAGTTCAGGAGCAGCGCGGCGAAGTAGGTGACTGTGAGGGCGATGGCGGAGAAGAACTGGGCCAGGGCCGCCGGGCCGTCCAAAGGCGCGACGCCGGGGATCGAGAGGCTGAACTTGTTGCCCGCTTGCGTCAGGATGTAGACCGCGAGCGCGAACATTGCCACCCAGATGGCAGGACCGGCCCAGTCCTGGAACTTCCGGACCGTCTCCATGCCGCGCCGGATGACCAGCAGCTGGACCGCCCAAAGGACCAGGAACGCCGCCCAGCCGAGCGGCGTCAAGCCAAGGATGCGCGGCACGTCCGGACCGTCGAGCGAAGTCAGCTGGGGCCACACAGAAAACAGCAGAACGAGCACGGCTTCAGAAGCAAGCCAGGTCTGGATGCCGTACCACGCGATGGCGATAAGTGCCCGGATCAGGGCGGCCAGGTTGGCACCGAAGAGGCCGAAAGACATCCGCGCCAGGACCGGATACGGTACGCCGGTCTTCTGCCCTGCCGTCCCGGCAAAGTTCATGAGGAAATAAACCAGGGTAATGCCGAGGACCAGGGCCAGGAAGACTTGCCAGCCGACCAGGCCGGTGATGAAGAGACCGGCCGCAAAAGTGTAACCGGCGATGCTGTGGACGTCGCACATCCACAGGGCGAAGAGGCTGCGGACTCTCCAGTTGCGTTCCCGGGCCGGTGCGAGGTCCGCATTCCACAGCCTGTCGCTGACCAATCGGCCCTCGGCGAGGATTCGGACTTTCTCAGGGTATTCGTCTCCGGGCTCAGGCGGTGCCTGCACAGCCGGGGACTCGTTTTTCCGCGCCATGATGCCTCCAAAGAACGCTTCCAAACATGCTTGGACTTACAGAATCGCCCCATTGCTCCTGGATGGAAAGCCCCTTGGGATCGCTGGAACGCCGTCACGTTAGCATTGGTCCAACCATGTCTTACTAGGAGGATGCATGCCGTACATCGTTGACTTCGAGAACGTTTCTACCGTTGGCCTGGAATCGTCTCCAGTTGCCGAGGCGCTTGCCGGGTTGCGCGCCAACGAGGGCCGCTACTACCGGAACAAATACGACCACGTCTTCACGGTGAGCCCGGCCCGCGAGGTCCCCGAAGTCGTCGAGCGCGTGAGGCGCATCCTGAAAGAGGAGCGTGACATCGTCATCAGCTCCCGCCCCCTGGAAGCAACTG
This sequence comes from Arthrobacter sp. KNU-44, assembly GCF_051843155.1. Classification (NCBI taxonomy): domain Bacteria; kingdom Bacillati; phylum Actinomycetota; class Actinomycetes; order Micrococcales; family Micrococcaceae; genus Arthrobacter; species Arthrobacter sp. KNU-44. Next base: position 2,572,674 of record NZ_JBPXNG010000002.1, on the reverse strand, counting down.
CCTTCGACGTCGACGGCTTGCGGATGGCGTACGTCTTCTACGAGTCCGGGTTGTCGATCAACGTCATGTACAGCATCGAGGCCGGCGGGAAGCGAGCGGTCGGATTCAAACTCGCCGACGGCATGGAGATCCCGGAAGAACTGGCGTCACGCTTCAAATTCGCTCGCCAGAAGTCGAAGCTGGCAGGCGTCATTCGCGGCTCTTTCTTCGTGATCAAAGGCGAGTACTGACCCTGCTCACGGCATCCAAGTAGACAACACTCTACTTAGGAAGCCTACTGATTATGTACCGTGGCAACCATCCTATTCACTACTGCCCGGATCGGTGCGGGGAATGACCGGCCGGGCGGTTGAGGCAAGGCTGTACCGGTTATCCCCGGGAAGGTCGTGCCGCCATAAAAATTGGGGTTTACAAATGAAAAAAATGCTCGCACCGCTCGGGATTCTCTTTGCTGCCGTACTGGCTTTGACCGCCTGCGGAGGTCCCGCAAATCCGGGAAGCGCAGCCGCTTCGTCCTCGACGCCAACGCCTACTCCAACACCGACTCCTACGCCGAAGACGTACACAAACGAGGAACTCGCATCGATCGTCGCGCAGTTGAAAGATGACCAGGGCAAGCCGTTGACCGTGGTGCCTGCTGCGCAGATAGACCAGGGCATGAGCGCGGCGAAGCAGATGCTCGCGTCCGCCGTCATCACTCCCCCGGCATGCGCAGCCCTGGCGAACAACAGCGCGCAGGTCCCGGAGGGGGCGACGTATGCCGCTGGGCAGAGCATTTCGGCCGCGGATAAGTCCGTCACAGTGATCACTGCCCTGGCGGTGAAGGACCCCAGCGTGCTGACCGGTCAGACAAAGAAGGCCACTGATGCGCTGGCTCAGTGTTCGACCTTCACGATCGAGGTAGGAGGGCAGAAGGTCACGACCCAGACCCAGCCGTTGCCGCAAAAGACCACCGGCGATCAGTCGACGGGAGCGTTGAGCACCCAGGTCCTGCCCTCCGGCCAGAAGATGACCACACTGACCGTGACCGGCGTGAAAGGCAATCTCGGGGCCACGGCGATTAAGATGGGCACCGCTGTCACTGCCGACTCCGCGGCGGACCTCGTCAAACTCGTCAACGCCGTCCTCGACTAGCAGTCGGCGTAAGCGGTCAACTTATGCGCCGAGATTCAACATTTCGACATAGCGGTCGATCATCATGTGTTGGCCCTTGATCTGGGAGATCAGCTCCGGGCTGGCGATCTCACCGTCGGGCAGTTGGCCCGAACCGCCGGAGGGCCCCAGGGGAAGGATGATGACCGGCTTCGACGGCGCGTAAGCGGACAGTTCCGCCGTGCCCTCAATCTGGGCTTGGATGTTCTTGGCAACCACCACGGCCTCGCGTCCCGCGACGCCGGCTTTGTTCACGTCGATCGCCGAAATGTCGCCCAAGGCGTAGACGTTCTCGAAGCCCGCGACGCGGAGTTCGGGGGTGACGTCCAGGTAGCCCTCGGCAGTCCGTGCGGCCAGGAGGTCTCCCGCCACATAGTCCGTCTGCGGGGCTATTCCATAGCAGCGGAACCAAATGTCCGCCTGGATGTCCGTACCGTCCGCGGTGTTCACGGTAAAGGTGGCGAATTCGCCCGCGGGAACGGGCGGCAACTGGACCAACGGATTCCCCAGGATCCGCCGTACGCCGAGTTCATCCAGCTGCCGGTTGACCTCAATCCGCAGCCGTGGATCGTACGGCCCCGGCAGGATGTCCGGCGCCACATCCACCATCACGATGTCCTTCTCCGGCCATGCCGCCGCGATCTCGCCGGCAAATTCAAGGCCTACAGCCCCGGCTCCCAGCAGCATCACCCTGTCGGCGCGTTTGAGGTCATCATGTGCGGCCAGGTAGCGGGCGATCGCGTCGGAAGTGACCATTCGATCGCTCTTGGCCGGGAACGGGTAGCTGGAACCGCTTGCGAGGACCATGTAGTCCGGTGCCAGGCTGGCACCCGAGGCCAACTCGACCGTGTGCCCGTCCACCCGGACCGCGCGGTCCCGGAGTACCGTGCCGTGCACCAGCAGGCGGTCATAGGGAAGGAACATCCGCGGCAGGAAATCGGGCTGGACTACCGATCGGAGGGCCGCGATGTTGTGTACGAAAGCGTCCTTGGGCTCCACCAAGGTAACCGTCGCGTGTTCGTCCAGGGCCTTTGCTACGGAGATCCCACCGTAGCCTCCACCGATAACCACCACAGTGGGGTGCGGAGCCTGATCATTCATGGCAACTCCTTAGGTAGAAAGCTCACGCTGCTCGGCTCGTGCCGCTCAGATCGTTTATGAAAGACAACGATTGCCGGTGATCAATAATTTCCTCAGTGATAAGATTTTGCTGATGAGTTCTTCGGCAGCGGGAAAGCAACTGGGGTTCCTCTTGGCGCGCCACGGGCGCATCATGAATACGCGCCTCCGCCAAGCCCTCGACTCCTCCGGGCTCAGCCCGAGGCACGCCGTGTTGCTGTGCCGGCTAGAGGAGTCCGGGCCGCTCAGCCAGCAGGGCCTGATCGATGCTCTCTCCATCGACGCGAGCGGACTGGTAGCGGTCCTGAACGACCTCGAACGCGAAGGGCTGGCGGAACGACGCCGCGATCCCGCCGACCGTCGTCGTCATATCGTTGAAATCACCGCGGAAGGCAAGCGCGCGGTGGCGTCGATTGAAGTTGCGGTGGCCGACGTCGAGCAGGAGGCCTTTGCGGGGTTCTCCGCCGATGAGCTCCAGCAACTCCATCGGTTGCTGTCGAGGGTCCATGCCGAACCCGCGGACGAGGCCTGCGCCGAGGACTGAGTCCCTACTGCAGGGTCGCCGTCAGCCGCGCCACGTTGTCCACATATTTGGCAAGCATCGGCCGGTGCAACCAGCCCTGCAGGGTCAGCTCGCGGCACATTTCCCGGTAACTCGATTCAACGGAGCGCATGCTGTCCACAGCTTCGGCGCCCAGGAGCATCACGGACACCTCCATGTTGAGCGAGAAGGAGCGCATGTCCATATTGCTGGAGCCTAGGACGGCCACTTCTTCGTCGATGGTGAAGTGCTTGGCGTGCAGGACGTACGGCGCGCGGTACAGGTAGATCCGCACCCCGGCTTCCAGCAGCGCCTCGTAGTAGGAGCGCTGGGCATGGTGGACCAGGAACTGGTCGCCCTTCTCGGAGACGAAAAGTTCCACGTCGACGCCACGCTGGGCCGCCGTCGTAATGGCGTACAGCAGGGAATCGTCGGGCACGAAGTACGGGCTGCAAATTGAGATGCGGTGCTGGGCCGAGTAAATCAGTGTATTGAACAGGCGCAGGTTGTTTTCCGTGACGAACCCCGGGCCGCTGGGAACCACTTGGGCCGTCATTCGGCCGGGTGTTGCCTGGACCGCGACCTGCAGTTGGTTTTCCAGGGATTCATCGGTTTCGCTGAGCCAGTCGGTAGCGAAGACGACGTTGAGGGTAGCAACGATCGGCCCCTCCATCCGCGCCATGAGTTCCACCCATTTACGCCCGGCGCGCCGGTGCTTGGGGTTGTTGTAAGAGGGCTCGATCAGGTTCTGCGAGCCCGTGAAGGCAATTTCGCCGTCGATCACCAGGATTTTACGGTGGTTCCGCAAATCCGGACGGCGCCACTGTCCGTGGATGGGCAGCAGCGGCAACATGCGGCGCCACTGGATCTGGCCGCTGCTGAGCCTACGGACCAGCCTCCGGTAGCCGGGGATCCGCAGCGTGCCGATGTGATCGAACAGAAGGCGGACGCTGACGCCGCGCGCTGCCGCGTTTTCCAACTCGGTGAGGAGCTCGTCCGTGACGGAGTCACTGCTCATGATGTAGAACTCCGCATTGACGAACTTCTTGGCCCCCCGGACCGCTTCCGCCATGGCCTTGATCGACTCCTCGTAGCCGGGGAACAGCTCCACGGAGTTACCGTCCACCATCGGCAAGGAACCCAGGCGCCGGTTCAGTTCACCGGCCGACGTCACCCATTCGGGTCCCGAGTATGTGCTTACGACGTCGGCGAGCGCCGAAGTGCCTGCACGCACCCGATCGTTGACTTGCTCCTGCTGCTCCCGACGACGGCGGGACAAGCGGAAATTGCCGAACAACAGGAACAGGACGAAACCGACGGACGGAACGAGGAAGACGGCGAGGAGCCACGCCATGGCCGTCGTGGGGCGGCGGTTTCCGGGGATGACGCCCAGCAGCACGACGCGCAAGACGATCTCAACGATGGCCCACGCGCCGAGGAGCCAAGTCCACTCTGTCCCGAACTGAAAAGGAAACAGCACCCCACACCCCCACGATCGAATAGCTAATCAAAGAACCAACAGTCAGCCCAGCCTATCTGGCGCAACGCTCCCGACTGCTCGTCCTGTGGGCCAGCACTAAGCTGGAAGCATGACTTTACCTGCCTCGACGGTCCTCGTTTTCCTGGATCCAAAGTTCGAAAACGGCCGCGTCGCCGATTCCAACCAGCCGCAGCTCATGGCAACCGACCTGGGCGCCACCCGGGGTGACGGCGTCTTCGAGTCGCTGCTCGCCGTCGAGGGCCGTGCTCGCAAGGTGCAAGCGCACCTGAACAGGCTTGAGAGCTCAGCCCGCGCACTGGACCTCAACATTCCCGAACAGGACGTCTGGCGCCGCGCGATCGACACCGCGATCACCGAATTCCGGGACGCCTTCCCCGCGCCAAGCCCAGCCGAGGACGAAGTCGTCGTGAAGCTTCTGGTGACGCGCGGAGTGGAAGGCGCCTCGACTCCCACATGCTGGATCCAGGCTTCGCCGTCCCCCGCGGGCAGCCGCCGGCAGCGCGAGACGGGCATCGACGTCGTACTTCTTGACCGTGGCTTCGACACTGAAGCGGGCGACCGCGCCCCCTGGCTGCTGCTCGGCGCCAAGACGCTCTCCTACGCCGTGAACATGGCCGCGCTGCGCTACGCGCACAAGCAAGGCGCGGACGACGCCATCTTCACCTCAACAGACGGCCGTGTTCTGGAGGGCCCGACGTCCACGGTGTTGCTGGCCCACGTTGAAACCGTCGACGACGGCGCCGGCTCGGTACGCACGGTCAAGCGCCTCATCACTCCGCAACTGGACAGCGGGATCCTCCCGGGCACGTCCCAGGACGCGCTGTTCACCAAGGCGAAGGCCGCGGGCTGGGAGCTCGGCTACGGGCCCCTGGTCCCGGAAGACCTGTTCGACGCCGATGCTGTGTGGCTGATCTCGAGCATCCGGCTCATTGCGCCGGTCAACCATGTGGACGGCAGGGAGATCGGTACCCCGGCAATGCGCAAACAGCTGACGGCCGAGCTCAACGAGCTGTTCGCGGGGATCGAGTAGGGCTTTCGACCCCTGAGAAACGATGAGCGGAGGCTAGTCCTCCGCAGCAGGCAGCGGCAGGGGGCGTGCGTCAGAGATGCAGTCTGCCGCTACGCCCCCTGCCGGTTCAAGGGTGCGGACGCCGGCAGGGCCGGCGTCCGCGTGCGTTCAATCTCAGTTGTAGGTAATGGTGGTTGCGTTTGTAGTCGCCGACCAGGTGATGTGTCCTCCTTGGAAGTTCTGCGCTCTTCCGCCCGAAACCGCGTACTCGGTGGTGGTCGGGTAACCAAGGCGACCGTTCTCCCAACCCTGGGAAGCGTAGGCTACGCGAATGGCTCCGCCGTTGGGGAAGGCACCGGTGGCTGGGGACCAGTAGATGACTCCACCTTGGAAGTTCTGGTAAACGCCGCCATTCTTCAGCCCGCTGGTCTCATTGCTGCTCGGATAGCCGAGGAACCCGTTCTCCCAATTCTGGGCCGCCCACGCCGCATCAATGGCGCCCCTGGTGATATGGGCTCCCGTTGCAGCAGACCAGTGGATCACGCCGCCCTGGAACGTCTGGTAGGCGCCGCCGTTCTTAAGCCCGCCGATCTCATTGCTGGTCGGATAGCCGAGGAACCCGTTCTCCCAATTCTGGGCCGCCCACGCCGCATCAATGGCGCCCCTGGTGAAATGGGCTCCCGTTGCAGCAGACCAGTGGATCACGCCGCCCTGGAACGTCTGGTAGACGCCCCCGTTCTTAAGCCCGCCAATCTCATTGCTGGTCGGATAGCCCAGAATACCGTTCTCCCAATTCGTTGCAGCCCAAGCCGCGTCGATGGCGCCCTTCGTGACGTGTGCCCCGGTCGCGGTTGACCAGTGCACCACGCCGCCCTGGAAGTACTGGTAGCAGCCGCCTGCGGCCAGGCCACAAACCATTGCTCCGGTGGCGGTGCCGATACTCGGAGGCCCAGCAGCCGCAGCCGCAATTGCGGCATCGGCCCCCGCGCCTGTGTCTGTGAGCGTGTAATCGTCCGTCACCAGAGTCCCGTTAGCTTTCAGGTTCAGCCCCATACTGATGGCCGTCGCACCAGCGGGCACAGCCTTAGTTGTCCACGTAATCTGGGTCCAGTTACCAGCGGCAAGGACTTGGGGACCGGCGTCCCAATAGCTCCACGTGCCCAATCCCGTGCGGTAATACACCTCAAACTGGGTTGGAGCGGTGGACTTGAACCACGCAGACATCGTGTACACGTGGCCAGGTATTGCACTTGGGGCGCATTCGCCCAGATCAAGAGTCGGTAGAAGCTTGCCGTCGCCGGTGGCATACCCGGTTATGACCATTTGCTCAGCGACATTCCCGGTATGGCCCGGAGTGACCGAGGTGAAGGTTCGCGTGTTGGTTCCGTATCCGCCAGCCGCCCAGCACTGTGGTAGCCCTGTCGCGGCAGGCCCTGCCGTTTCCAGGCTCGGGTTCTTGGCGAGGTTACCGCTAGTCTGCGGCGGCGGCGCAGCCGGGCCGTTGACGAGCGGCTGCACTGCCCCGCCGATCACCTGGTCAACGGTCTTGACGGACGCAAGCCCTGACGTCTGTTGCCCCGCTAGCCACTGTACAAACTGGGTGAAGAGGGCTGTGGTTACCGTCAAGGGGTCAGCAATGCCGGTGGTCGGATCAATGCCCGTGCCGATGTGGTGGAACGTGATCTGAACCCATCCGCCGCCAGGCTGTGCTTTCGTGACGAGGTTCTGCAGGTCCAGCAATGTCCAGGTGTTGTCCACCTCATCGGGGGCCTTAGTGAGCCACGGGTCCGCTGGCGGAATTGTCTCGGCAAATCCGAGACCTGCTGAGCCGGGCACTTTGCTTTCGAGATCGCCCAAACTGCGCGCACTATTGAAACCGCAATCTTTCACCGTCTGCTCTACCGCGGGTGTCAGCGAAGCGAACGGATAGGCGAAGCTTGTAATCCGGAAACCCATGTTGGTTAGATTCACGCGGTCATTGCAGATTTGGCGCTTGACCTCGTCCGGTCCCATCTGGGCCAGGTCCGGGTGGGTCACAGTGTGGCCACCGATCTCGTTCCCGGCCGCCTGGATTGCCAAGGCTTGGGCCTTCGTCATATAGCCGTTCGCATCCAAGTAACCGGAAGGCGTGAAGAACGTCCCTTTCAGACCAGCTCCGTTAAGAATCTGGGCAGCAGCCACTTGGTCTCCGTTGGCGTCGTCAAACGTCAAGGTGATGACCGGAGGAGTTGCCGCCTGTGCAGGCGCCGCGACGACAACGCCCACCAGGAAGCTGGCCATGACAGCCGCAACGCTGCCCGCGGCGAACCACCGGCTCATTGGCCTGATTTTCGCGGGAAGCCGCGGTGCTGGATCTGTTGAGCCCCTCATGAGGGGCTGGCGACTCGTCAATTTCATGTCTGCATCCCATAACTTGATTGCGCGACTTCGGCGTGCGCCGGATTACCCCGAATCCCCGGTCCAGCGAAGTCTCAGCCGCAGTAAATAAATCCGATGCGTCTCCGCGTGAAACGCCTTGACGCTTCGCAATCCCCACGGGATTCCGAACGATTGTGTTTTGGACAACGAAAGCCCCAATTCGGATCATATGGACCAAGGCTCAACGGGTCGCGAGTAATGGCTACTGGACTGCTTACGGGAATCGAGAATCGACACTCCCCTACTACCTACCGGAAAGTAATCGCTCTCAGCGGGACTCGAGAGCGCCCGAACCCGGCGACGAGCACCTCGTCTTTATCCCCGGCTGAGGATCTGCTCGCGCAGGATGTCTGCGTGCCCGCAGTGTTGCGCAAGCTCGCGGAGCATGTGGAGGTACACCCAGCGCAGCGGGAGCGGACCGCGTCGGTTGCCGTTGAGCATTTCGTCGAGCCCCAAGGACGATGTCGCCTGGCGCGATGCTTCGCATGCCTCGCGGTGTGCTTGCTGGATCGTGGCGATCGTGTCGCCGTCATCGAGGATAAAAGACTCATCCGGCGTCGCAGGGATACCGATCTCGGCCCGGGAACGGCACGTTATGGCTTCGTCGAACCAGACCTTCTCCACGAAGGTCGCGTGTTTCACGAGGCCAAGCAAGGTGGTCCGGTACGGCACCAACGACCGCCGGGACTGTTCTTCCGTCAACCCGTTCAAGCAGTCATGGAGCGCCCGCCGGTGCTCGTCGATAAATGCCTCGAATTGGACCCGAAAGGGCTGGTTGAAGATGTTCTCGGCAAGCGTCACGGTTGCACCTATGTTTTCCGTCAGGCAGGGACTCAGTCAGTATCAACGTGATCCGAGCTTAGCGTGGCGATGATTGCCGTTGTTGGTCCGAGGATCGCATGCTGGGGAATAGACTCCGTTCATGCGTCTGGCGATCATTGGAGCGGTCCTGCTTTTGGCGGGTGCCGTGGCGATCGCCACGGGCGCCCTGCCTTTCACCGATCTCATGGCACTCGTGGATCGAGTGGCTCCCATTCTGCTGTTCGTCGTCGCGATGACGGTTGTGACTGAGCTGTGCAGCGAGGCCGGGGTGTTCCTTTGGACTGCCCGCCGGCTCCGTTATTGGGGCCGCGGATACAGCATTCTCTTGTGGCTGCTACTCGCGGTCTTTGCGACGCTGAGCACTGTCTTCCTTTCCCTGGACACAACGGCTGTGCTGCTGACCCCGGTGGTGGTCAGCGTTACGCGGCAAGCCGGGCTGCCGGCCCTGCCTTTCGCACTGACGACGGTCTGGCTGGCCAACACGGCAAGCCTGCTGTTGCCCATTTCCAACCTGACGAACCTTCTGGCGCAGCACAGTCTTGGCGGTATTACTCCTGGCGGCTTTGCTGGCCTGATGTGGGCGCCCTCCCTTGCGGCCGTCGTCGTACCGCTGCTGTTCATCGCCATCGTCTTCCGGCGGGATCTGCGCAACCGGTATTCACGGATCCCGGTCGGGCGGATCAGGTCTGACCAGCCAGCCGGCGGTGAATCCAGGCCTGCGGCGGACCGGGTCCTGCTCGGGTGCAGCGCTGTGGTTCTGGCGCTGCTGCTGCCCGCATTGGTGTCCGGAGTCCCGGTATGGATCCCTGCCCTGGCCGGGGCTGTAGTGCTGGGCGTGGTGTTCGCGTTCCGGCGCCCGCGGGTTCTCAAGGTGACCCTGATTCCTTGGTCCTTGTTGCTGTTCGCTTCCGGCCTCTTTCTGGTGATGGAGGCCGCCAGGCATCTGGGGGTTTCCGTGTTGCTGAGTCAGGTGGCCGGACAAGGCCAGGGCTTCCTGGATCTGGTTCGGCTCGCCGTGACGGGTGCCGCCGGCTCCAATGTCCTCAACAATTTGCCTGCGTACCTGCTCGCAGAACCGCTGGCGGGGACCCCATTGCGGATGGCGGCGTTGCTGATCGGAGTCAATGCTGGCCCGATCATCACGCCGTGGGCCTCCCTGGCAACCTTGCTGTGGCACGACCGGCTGATGCGGATGAACGTCCTGATTACGTGGAAGGGTTACGCGATCTTCGGACTGATGGTTGCTCCTCTGACCGTGTTTGCCGCAGTAGCGGTGCTGGCAGTCACCGGACAGTGAGTGCGTTCGGCGCGTGGCGGCGCCTATCGCCGGGCCGGAAGAATCAGGACAGAATATAGAACAGCTCGGCCGTACAGCCGGAACCCCGACACGACAAGGATCTGCCTCATGCTCAGCCTGCAGGACATCGACGACATCGTCCTCAACGGAGGGATTGTCGTTGACGTCGCCGGGGAGAAAATCGGCTCAGTGGAGCAGGTTTTCACCAGCGGTGATTCCGGGGATCCTGTCTTTGTCACCGTGCGGACCGGCCTGTTCGGCATGTCCGAGTCTTTCGCGCCGCTTTCCGGAGCCAGCCTTGAGAATTCAGTGATCAAGGTGGCTTTCGCCAAGGACAAAGTGAAGAACGGCCCGCGCATCGAGAGCGACCGCGGCGCGATCACGGAGACGCAGGAACAGGAACTCTACAACTATTACGGGCTCGTGACCGAGGCCCCCGACGAAGGTGCCGCGGAGGAAACCAGTGCCGACGATGGACGGACGGTGCCTGAGGCCGCGGCTGGGGAGACCGAGCCGGAACCGGGCCCGCCACCCCCGCCCCGGCATCCTCCGCGTCCGCCGCACGGCGGTCCGCATCCGCCGCACCTGCACAAACATGTACCCCACCCCCCGCACCCCGGCCCGCCCGCGCCGCATCGGCCACCTGGGCCCTCGGCGGAACCGGAAGACATTCCATAACCGTCGCCCGCGAGCCGGAGGATTTCAGCCGCCGGCCGTGAGCCTCACCGCAGCGACGCCCCCGCCTGTTGAGGTGGCGGAAGCACTTGAATAAACCCGCATTACCAGAACCTGGACATTGACCGACCCAGGCTGGAGCTGAACAACTCGCGAGTAGGAAGTAGCGCAATCGATCGTCTGATCCTGGGGGGCAAGGCCGATCCGTGGATCCTGGGCGATGACAAGGTGGACATCCGAGGCGCCAACACAGGCTGCGGTCAGAGTATACGGGCCCGCGTCCTCGACCCTTGCACTCTTTCCAACCCCGCTAACGGCGCCGCCCACCGTGCCGGAATCCTCCAGGATCACCGCGCCGGAGGCGGCCCCGAGAAGCTTCCTGGCGGTCACGAGGTTGCTGGCTTCGAGCGACACCGTTGCCTGGTCCTTGGTTGGCAATGGCGGCCGAGGAGGGGAACTCCGAGTGGGCCCGGCAGCCGGCCGAGGATCGCCGGCGTCGGTATATTCACATCCGGACACATAGGCCGCGAGCAGCAGCCCTGCCAGTGTTAGCGCTACGGTTCTGGTTCCCCCATGACCCACCATGAATCCGAGTGTAGCGGGCCGCGTAATTTAGCATCGCGACCCTATTGTGCCGCCATGCCCTCAGTAGTTAACTAGTTTGCGGCCGGTCAAGCTTGTTAAATGTCTGGTGCGCCGGTTCTGGGGCCGGCGCACCAGACTTCCCCAACTAACTCGCATTTGTTGTCGTTTAGCGGCCCCTAAACGACAACAAATGCGAGTCAGTTGGGCTTCTCAGGAGCCGATCGGAGAAAGCGCCCGCACCAGGCCGAAGAGGTCCTTGGGGTCATCGGGGTTCGCGACGAGGTCGATCTCATCGAAGAATTCCGAACCCTCAACGGCGGCGCGGAGATACCGCAATGCCGAAAAGTCCTCGATCGCGAAGCCCACAGAATCGAAAATCGTGATCTGGTCCGTGGCGGTGCGGCCCGGCGCGTTCCCGCACAGGACCTGCCAGAATTCCGTGACGGGAAATTCGGCGGACATTTGTTGGATCTCGCCTTCAATCCGCGTCTGGGGATCGTATTCCACAAAAACGTCGCCGAGGCCCAGGATGGCGGCGTCGAGCTCGGTCTTCCCTGGGCAATCGCCTCCGATCGCGTTGATGTGAACGCCGGGCGAGACCTGGGCAGCCGTCAGGATGGTGGCATTCGCCTTGTCCGCCGTGCAGGTGGTGATGACATCGGCACCCTCCACTGCTTGGGCTGCCGAGTCTGCGATGGTGATGTCGAGGCCGAGGGGAGCCATGTTCCGGACGAATTTCTCCATCGCAGCCGGATCCGTGTCCCAGATCCTGACACTGTTAATACCCAGGGCCGCCCGGAAGGCAAGGGCCTGAAACTCCGATTGGGTTCCGGTCCCGATCATCGCCATGATCCGGGCATCCGGGCGCGCGAGCTTCTTCGCGACCATCCCGGACGTGGCCGCCGTCCGAAGCGCCGTCAGCACTGTCATCTCTGCAAGGAACGTCGGGTAGCCGTTATGGACGTCGGACAGGACACCGAAAGCCGTCACGGTCTGGAAGCCGCGCGCGGGATTCGAAGGGTGTCCATTTACATACTTGAAGCCGTATGTTTCCTGGTCGCTGGTGGGCATCAGTTCGATGACCCCAAATGGCGTGTGACTTGCCACCCGCGGAGTCTTGTCGAAAGATTCCCACCTCCGAAAGTCGTCCTCCAGGTACTGAATCATCTCCGAGATGATGGTTTCCGGGCCCCGCCCGGCCGTCCAACGAACCATATTGCGGACATCGACAAAGCGCGTCATGTGCGCTCCTTTCCCTCATAAACATTGTTGCTACGAGGCTACGGAGCGGTGATATGCATCCACAATTGCCAAAGTACGTACTTTTCATTGAAAAAATGTACAAAATGGCGATTGATCCTTTGCAAAATGCTTAGACGAGTCGTCGTCTCGCTGACGACTACCGGAGGACGGAACTGAGCAACAGGCTCGTCTCGCTATTGACGATCCCCTCGATGCCGCGGATCCTGCCCAACACCTGGTCAAAGTCGCTGAGGCTTTCCGTGCGCAGCTCGGCCACGAGATCCCAACCGCCATTTGTGGTGTGCAGTGCCCAAATCTCCGGCAGTCCCCTGAGTTGGCGAATGACTTTGTCAGCCGATCTTCCTTCCACGGCAATGAGCGCAATGGCGCGAATGGCAAGTGGATCGACCTCGTCGCGCACCCTCGCAGTGAAACCGACGATGGTTCCCGAGGAGACAAGACGCTCGAGCCTGCTATTCACAGTGGCCCTGGCCACGCCCAGCTTACGCGCGAGGCTCGCCACGGACGCCCTGCCGTCCTCCCGGAGGGCGGAGAGGAGCTGACGGTCAAGGTCGGTGAGTGCTGCCATAAAGATAAACGTATCGCCCATTCCCCAAGCGGGCCTGAGTCCGTAGGGTATCGACATGAGCATCTACATCAGCCCCGACTCTGCTGCATGGTCGCTGACGGCCATGGCGACTGGTGCGTCAGCGGGATCAATCGATGATGCAAACGGCATGTCCAACTTGGTGAAGGAAATCTACGAGACAGAAGGTTTCGAAGCCCTGTCGGGTGTGGTTTTTGCCTTGGCTCATCACAACAGCCTCTCGCTGCACGCGCTCGCCACGGCCACCGGGATATCCGTGCACGAGTTGCTGGAAATCCGGAAGCACCAAGGTTCCACTTTCCATCACTCCCCTACGGGAGTAGCGTCGCGGTTTGACGCCATTCCACCCCGGATCCAGGCAAGCCTTGAACCGCTGCCGAATGAAACCGACGCCTAAGACCCCCGGTTACGGAACATGACGACGGCCAGTGATGCAGGCCGCCGTCGTGGATGTTATTTTCTTCTTGAGTAATGAGCACCAGCGCGAAGCCCTGACTTGCTGGTCGGCAACCCTCTCTCCGGCGGGGTGCCTCAGGTGACTACTCGGCGTATCGACACTTTCGAACTGCAAGCGTGACTGAGGAGCACCAATGCCTGAACCCACCGAAGAAAAACTCTCGTACCGTCTCATCACGGGCCCTGACACGAAGGATTTCTGCGAGCGGATCTCCACCGCCCTCGCGGAGGGATACGTGTTGCACGGCAGCCCGGCCGCGACCTTCAATGGCACGGACGTGATTGTGGCCCAGGCCATCGTCCTACCCGCCGCGATCGCGAGCGCAGATGCAGCAGTTGCCAACGCGGTAGACCAGCTTGATGAAGAGTTCGACGGCGAGGGCCACGCATGAGCTACGCAGGCGACCTCAGCCCGCACGATGCCTGGGCCAAGCTGGAACAAGGCGCCATCCTGGTGGACGTCCGCACCGAAGGCGAGTGGGCACACATCGGGATCCCTGACACAAAGGCCACGGAAAACGATCCCTTGTTCATCCAGTGGAACCTGGCCGGCGGCATCCCCAACACCCGTTTCATCGAAGAGCTGACGCAGCAGGCTCCGGAAGCGGATGGCACCGAACTGGTCTTCCTTTGCCGCTCCGGACAGCGCTCCATCGCCGCCGCGATCGCCGCAACACAGGCCGGCTACACCGCCTACAACGTCCTGGAGGGTTTCGAGGGCGAACCGGACCGCTACGGCGAGCGAACCGTGAACGGCTGGAAAAACCGTGGACTTCCGACGAACCTGGGGAACATCTAAGTGACTTTCAATCCTGACGCCGCCGGCTGGAGCCCTGATACCCAGGCCGTCCGCGGCGGTCTTGACCGCACCAACTTCCAAGAAACGTCCGAGGCCGTCTTCCTGAACTCCGGCTTCGTCTACGAGTCCGCCGCAGCCGCAGAGCGCGCATTCACCGGTGAGGACGAGCGCTTCGTCTACTCCCGTTACGGCAACCCCTCCGTGGCCACTTTCCAGGAGCGACTCCGCCTTCTCGAAGGCACCGAAGCGTGCTTCGCGACGGCGTCGGGCATGTCCGCTGTCTTCACCGCCCTCGGTGCGTTGCTGGCTGCGGGCGACCGCGTGGTTGCCGCCCGCTCGCTCTTCGGTTCCTGCTTCGTGATCCTCAACGAGATCCTGCCCCGCTGGGGCGTCGAGACCGTCTTCGTGGACGGCCCGGACCTGGACCAGTGGCGTGCCGCGTTGTCCGAGCCGACAACGGCAGTGTTCTTCGAGTCGCCGTCGAACCCCATGCAGGAAATCGTGGACATCGCGGCGGTGAGCGAGCTGGCCCACGCGGCGGGCGCTACCGTCGTCGTCGACAACGTCTTTGCCACCCCCCTGCTGCAGCGCTGCGGCGATCTCGGCGCGGACGTGATTGTCTACTCGGGCACCAAGCACATCGACGGCCAGGGCCGGGTCCTTGGCGGAGCGATCCTGGGTACCAAGGAATTCATCGACGGTCCCGTCAAGCAGCTCATGCGGCACACCGGGCCATCGCTTTCCGCGTTCAACGCCTGGGTCCTGACCAAGGGCCTGGAGACGATGGCGCTGCGCGTCAACCACTCCTCGGCGTCTGCGTTGCGGATCGCCGAATGGCTTGAGGATCAGCCGGCCATCAGCTGGGTCAAGTACCCCCTGCTGAAGTCGCACCCGCAGTACGAGCTCGCCGCGAAGCAAATGAAGGCCGGCGGAACCGTGCTCACCTTTGAACTGCTGCCCTCGGCGGGGCGATCGGCGAAAGAGGCCGCCTTCGCGCTGCTGGACGGGCTCGCCGTGATCGACATCTCGAACAACCTAGGCGACTCCAAGTCCCTCATCACCCACCCCGCCACCACCACGCACCGCGCCATGGGTCCGGAAGGCCGCGCGGCCATTGGCCTGAGCGACGGCGTCGTGCGGCTTTCAGTGGGGCTGGAGGACGTGGACGACCTCATCGGGGACCTGGAGAGGGCCCTCAAGCAGGTCTAGCCGGGCGGTTCGCGCCAGTCCTGGCGCACCCAGGTGAGGACGGGCTGCGGCTTGGTGTCGCTCTCGTCCCTCTCCGAGCGCATCGTGATCTGAACGGCGTGCTCGACGACGGCGGCCAGCCCGGCGGCGTCGGGCGCGCTCCCGTTGCTCTCGCTCCAGCGCCCGGCAACACCGCGCTGTTCGATGGCGCCGTTGCCGCGGCCCAGGATGGCTGCCACGCCGGTTTGGACCAAGTCGAATTCACCCTGTTCGGCGAGGACAGGTTCCAGGTACTCCACCAACGACCACACGACATCCGCGGCGGGCTCCGGGCGAAAGGTTCCAAAGTCCAGCAGTTCGGTGCGGAGGCCGAAGTTGCTTGCTTGCCAGGACGCCATCCGCAAAAGCGCCGTAGGCACGGCCGCCGGCTCTATTCCGGCATGGTACTCACGAACAGAAGTCTCAACCAAGGCCCTGACGAGCACCGCGAGGAGCGCCGCATCCTCGGCCCGGAGGCAGACATCGGCCACCCGGACCTCCACCGTGGGAACGTGCCGGGACAGCCTGGCGTCGAAGTAGACCATCCCCTCGTCCAGCAACACTCCTGTTTCGATGAGCCTCCTGACAACACGTCGGTAAGCGGCCAAGGAACCGAAGATGGCTGACGGCCCCGACGAAGGCCAGCGGTTCCACGCCTGCGTCCGGTAACTCTCAAAACCGGTAGCCAGCCCCCGCCAGTACGGAGAATTGGCGCTCATCGCCGTGAAGACAGCGAGCTTGTCCCGGATCCTGTCAAGCACCATCACGCCTTCCTCCGGGGACTCGATCGAAGTGTGGACGTGGAATCCGCAGGTGAGCTGTTCGTGCGCCGTGATGCCGAAACGTTCGAGCATAATGGCGTAGCGGGGATCCGGGGTGGTGTGCAACGCGGCGTCCACGGGCGACGTGGCCAACGCGGCGATCCTTGCGCCGTGGCGGCGAGCGGCATGGCTCGCGAGGCCCCGCCCCCTGCGGATCTGGTGCAGGAGCTCTGCGTAGCTGCGGCATGGCCGGGTCTGGGTTTCTATCTGCTCAAGCTTGAGCTCGTGGCTTAGGCCGGTATCGGGGCCGTCGATCTCCTCAAGGGGCGGACCGGCGTCGGGACTCTCCTGGCTCGGACCAGCGTCGGGACCGTCCTGGGCGAGGCCGTCGTGGGTGGGACCCGATAGGAGCGCGTCGGCAAGGGCGAGCGGCTCGCCGGTCACGGGATCGACGATCAGCAATTCCTCTTCCACACCAAAAGTGCGCACGGATCAATTGTGCGCCATGGCAGCCTCGCCGAGACAGATCGGGGTTTTGCGGCCCGCCCGAAGGATTCTGCTGGAAGTCCGAATCGAGCCAAATCCGACGCGGTCAGTCCTGGAAGTACTCGATCTTGGCACCGATGGTGTTGAGCCGCTCGGCCAGGTCCTCGTATCCGCGCTCAATCACGTAGATATTGCGCAACTCGGACGTTCCGCGGGCCGCCAGCATCGCCAACAGCAGGCAAGCTGCGGGTCGGAGTGCCGGAGGGCATCCGACTTCCGCACCACGCCACTTGGTGGGGCCATTGACGTAGATGCGGTGCGGATCGAGGAGTTGGACCTGGGCGCCGAGCTTGTTGAGCTCGGTCAAGTAGATCGCCCGGTTCTCGTAGACCCAGTCGTGGATCATGGTCTGGCCCTCGGCATTGCCGGCGATGACCGCGAAGAACGGCAAGTTGTCGATGTTTAGCCCCGGGAACGGCATCGGATGGATCTTGTCTTCCGGGGCGCGCAACCGTGATGGCTTGGTAGTGACATCCACCAGGCGAGTCCGTCCGTTGCGGGCAAAGTACTCCCCGGAGATGTCGAGCTGCTGGCCCATCTGCTCAAGCGTGGCCAGTTCGATCTCCATGAACTCAATGGGGACCCTGCAAATGGTGACTTCCGAGTTGGTCACGATGCCCGCGGTGATGAGGCTCATGGCCTCGATCGGGTCTTCCGACGGGAAGTACTCAATGTCAACATCGATCGCCGGGCGGCCCGTGATCTTCAGGGTGGTTGTCCCGATGCCGTCGATCACCACGCCGAGCCCCTGCAGGTAGAAACAGAGGTCCTGAACCATGTAATTGGGGCTGGCATTGCGGATCACGGTAGTACCGCTGCGGTGTGCGGCGGCCATGATGGCGTTCTCCGTCACTGTGTCGCCGCGCTCCGTAAGGACAAAGGTGCGGTGCTCGCCGTCGGCCGGTGGAGCCTGCACGGAATAGAAGCCGGACTTGGCCTCCACCGAGAGCCCGAACTGCCGCAACGCCTGCATATGCGGTTCCACGGTTCGAGTCCCGAGATCGCAACCACCGGCGTAGGGCAGTTGATACGAGGCCGCCTCATCCAAGAGGGGGCCCAGCAGCATGATGACGCTACGGGTGCGGCGGGCCGCCTCCACGTCCATGGAGGCAAGGTCCAGGGTCTCCGGGCGGCGGATGCGAAGATCGTTGCCGTTCAGCCAGGTGCATTCGACACCAATTGAGGTCAAAACCTCGACGATCCGGTTGACTTCTTCGATCCGGGCAAGCCGACGCAAGATAGTGGTGCCGCGGTTGATGAGGCTCGCGCAAAGCAATGCGACGCCGGCATTCTTGCTGCTGTTGACGTCTACCGAGCCGAAGAGCGTGCGTCCGCCCTCCACGCGCAGGTGGGTCATCTGCCGTTTGCCGACTTTGACGATGGTTCGTCCGAAGATCGACTCAAGTCGCTCGATCATCCGGAGGCTAAGGTTCTGCTTGCCCTGTTCCATGCGGGCAATGGCGCTTTGGCTGGTGCCCAGTTCCGAAGCGAGCTGTCCTTGTGTCCAGCCCTTTTCGCCGCGGGCGTCGCGAAGAAGGAGACCTACATGTTCGGCAGTCGGTTGCGTCATACCCAATAAATATCACAGATGGTCTATCAATCGGAGGTTTCGTGACGCAACTCGCCGATTTTGTCGCAGAATAGTCGTCTCGTGCGATATCCGGCCTAGAGCCTGAGTGTTGCGTTGCTCGCGGCCACCGGAAGCCAGCCACACGTCCTCCCCCAAGTAACTCGCAGTTGTTGTCGTTATGAGGCCCCAAAACGACAACAAATGCGAGTTAGTTGGGCTGCTTCAGCCAGACGAAGTGCCACGTTCCTGCCCATTGGGCCGCGAGCACCGCCGCGGCTGCGATGAGCAGCCCGCCAGCGAGAACCCAGACGTCCAGGCGACTGTAGGAGGATTCGCGCGCCCAAGTCCGCCGTCCGCCGCCGAAGCCTCTGGCCTCCATAGTCACAGCCAAGCGGGACGCGCGACGGATCGCCTGCACCAACAAACCGAAGCTTTGGCCGAGCATGGCCTTGAACCGTTGCGGCGGGCTCCCATGCGAGCCGACACCCCGCGCGCGCCGTGCCATGCCGATCGTCTGCCACTCCTCCGCCATGAGTCCCACGAGCCGCAGCGCGGCCAAAGTGCCCAAGACAAAACGGTGCGGCAGTTTCGCCTTCTGCGCCAGGGCATCGGCAAGGTCCGTCGGATCGGTGCAACTCATCAGGAGAATGGCCGGCAACGCTATGGCAAGGCCGCGCAGCATGAACCCGAGTCCCAGCTGAAGCGAGCCTTCGCTGATAGACCAGATCCCGACGTCGAGCAGTATCCTTCCGCTGTCCGCCGACAGGATCGCGGTGCTCCAGCCTCCAAGCGCGGCCGCGATAATCAAGGGCCAGCCGCGCTGCCACAGCAAGCGCACGGTGAGCCCCGCGAGGGGGAACAACGCCAGTTCGCCGATGAGCGCCGTCGAAGCTGACACCAGGTCGATGGACAGCGCCAACACCAGGGTGATCAGGAAGACCGACACGAACTTGGCCAGCGGATTCGCGCGCGTCAGGAGTGCATTGTTGCCTCGCAGGGTCAGGGTTTCCCTCATGCCGCACCCGCTTCCTGCCGGGCCCCGCCTTGGAACGCAGGCTCGAGCCGCATCTCGGTGCCGCCCAGGACGGAGCTGAACTCCCGGTCATGGGTCACGGAAACCACCGAGGTGCCGGCGTCGAGCAGTTCAGACAGGAACGACGCAAGCTCGGCCCAAGTGTTCGCGTCCTGGCCGAAGGTGGGTTCGTCCAGCACCAGGACGCGTGGGTGCGCGGCGAGCACTGTGGCCACGGACAGCCGGCGCTTTTCGCCACCGGAGAGCGTGTACGGGTTGGCGTCCACGAGATGCCCCAGGCGCAGCCGTTCCAGCAATTCGTCCACCCGTTCCTCTCCATGGCCAAGGTGTTTGGGGCCGAACATGAGCTCGTCGAGCACGCGGCCGGTCACGAACTGGTGCTCAGGCTCCTGGAACACGGTCCCTATGCGGGAGATCAGCTGCTGGGCCTTCCACTTGAAGGGGTCGTTACCAGCGCCGTCGCTGAGCCCGACGGCGGCAGTCACCGTGCCGGACACCGGCGCCAACAAGCCCGCGAGGGTCAACGCGAAGGTCGATTTTCCGGCGCCGTTGGGACCGGTGATGGTCAGTGCCTGCCCGGCGAGCACTTCGGCGTCGAGTCCGGACTGCACAGGAAGGGGCGGGATGGTTTTGAACCCGCGGCGCCGTGGCCGTTCGCGGGACACCGCGAGCTCCTGCGTGGCGAGCAGCAGCTCCCCAGCGTTCCGGGGGCCGGCCCCCGAGCCATAGCCTGTTCCTGAACGTGGCCGGGTGGCCGGCACGTACCCGGGCACCCACACGCCCGCAGCAATGAGCATGTCCCTTGCTTGAGCCAGAACCGTGTCCGGATCGCCGTCCAGAAGCACCGCAGGCGTCGACCCTCCCGCGGACGAGGAGCTGCCCGGCTGGAGCACCACGATCCGGTCCACGAGGTCTTTCCAAACCGAGACCCGGTGCTCCACCACCACCAACGTGGCGCCGGTCTTGTCCAGGCAGCGGGCGACGGCATCGCGGACCTCCAGTACGCCAGCGGGGTCCAGGTTGGCGGTCGGCTCGTCCAGGAGGATCAAGCCGGGCCGCATCGCCAGGATGCCGGCGAGCGCAAGGCGCTGCTTCTGCCCGCCCGAGAGGGCCGAGGTCGGGTGGTCGAGCGCAAAGTTGCCGCTCGCACTATTCCGCAGCCCGACGTCGTCGAGCGCTTCATGGACCCGCGTCCAGATCTCTTCCCGCGGCACGCAAAGGTTCTCGGCGCCGAACGCGACGTCGTCGCCCAACCGGGAAAGCACCACCTGGGTTTCGGGGTCCTGTTGCATGAGTCCGGCACGGCCCCGCTGGGCCTTCGGCGAAACGCCGTCCACCAGCAACGAGCCGGTCTCGTCGGCGTCGTCACCTTCCTCGCCCAATACGCCCGCCAAGGCGTGCAGGAGCGTCGACTTGCCCGCGCCCGAGGGGCCGAGCAGGAGCACACGCTCGCCTGGGCGGATGTCCAGGTCGAGGGCGTGGATGGCCTGCGTGGTGCGGCCAGCGTGCCGCCAGCCCCAGCCTTGCGCGGAAATGGCGGCGGGTCGCACAGTAGCAGGGGTGCCGGAATCAGGACTGGGCATCAGGAAAAGACGGGCTCCGAGGCGGCCTTGCGGGACGCGAACGCGCTCAGGACACCGGTCTTGGCCAGGCCGCGGGTCGCGATCCAGGACAGGGCTCCGGCAATGACGGCACCGGAGATCGTGCAGAACACGATGTACGCGAGCTTGTCGACGGGTTCGTAGGCGATGTTCCAGCCCCACGGCAGGAAGGAGTCGTTCAAACCACAGAACAGGCCCGCGCCGGCACCGGCCAGCAGGGACACCGGCAGGTTGAACTTCTTGTACATGAAGGCCAGGAAGATGAGTTCCGCGCCGAGACCCTGGAGCAGGCCCGAGATCAGGACCGTGGTGCCGTACTGCGAACCCATGATGAGCTCACTGGTGGCGGCCACCGTCTCGCAGAAAATTGCCGCACCGGGCTTGCGGACGATGAGCATGCCCAGCACTGCCGGAATCATCCAGCCACCGGCGATCAGGCCGCTCAGCGGCGGGTAGCCGGCAGACATAGGCGTAGCAACCAGAGCCATCTGGTCCCATGCCCAGAAGATCACGCCACCGGCGATCGAGATCAGTGCCGCCACGACGATGTCCACGACGCGCCAGTTGTAACCAGGCTTGGTGAGGCCCGGCCTTGCAGAAATACCAGTCATTTTGTCCTCCTGAGGAACAGGAGGGGAAAGTGTTTCCGGTTGCCTGCGAGCGGCTTCCGCCGCGCCGGTCCGGACACTATGAGAACTCGACTCCCTTGCGCCGGTACTAGCCGGATCAGGTTCGAGGGTCTGCGGCTGTCCGCACTCTCAGCGCCCGTCATCCGTACCGCATTGCTGCGAGCCCGACGGCGGCGCTCCCCTGTCGTTATCAATCCACCCTTTTGGGCGTGGTTCAGTTTACACCTTGGCGGGGTTGCGGGCGCTGTGCTGGCCTACGCGGAACGGTCACACGACGGATTCTGCTGGATCACTCGCCGGCCGGACGCGGGCAGGGCCCGGAATGGCGCGGGCGGGCGCAGAAGCTGGGAGAATGATCCAGCAGAATGTGACGCAACGCGGGCAAAGGAGCGGTCTTGGCAGGCATTGACGAAGCGAACAGCACCACGGTGGCCGAACCTAGGCTCGCCGCGAGCGTGATCCTGGTCCGCGAGGCCCCCGTTCACACGGTTCAGTCAGACCCGGAGGTTCCGGCGGATGCCGGGCGCGGCCTGGAGGTGTTCGTGCAGCACCGCGTGACCACGATGGATTTCGCCGCGGGCATGGTCGTCTTCCCCGGGGGACGAGTGGACCAGGCGGACAGCTCCGGCTGGGACTTCGAGGACGACGTCGTCGAGCGGCACACCGCCGCATGGCACCGGAGCAGCATCGCCGTCGAGCCCGCTTCGGCCCGGTTCAACGCCGGCCGGGTGCTGGCGGCCGCACAGCGCGAGGTGTTCGAAGAGGCCGGGCTGAAGCTCGACGCCGCCACCCTCCGCCCGTGGGCCAACTGGGTCACCCCCGCAGACCAGCCCAAGCGCTTCGACACATACTTCTACCTTGCCTGCCCGCTTTCCGGTGCCGAACCAAGGCACCAAACCACGGAAGCGTCATCGTCCTTGTGGATGCCGGTCCGCGGGATCCTGGATGCCGAAGCCGCCGGAACCCTTAAGCTCATGCCGCCCACGTTGGCGCTGCTGGATGAGCTCCTCGCTCTCGGCACGGTGGAAGCGATACTGGCCGAGGACCGTGACATCGTGCCCGTCCGTCCAAAGCCTGGAGCTTTGGAGGAGTTCTTCCGGCTGAGGCGCCAATCCCCAACCGTTGCTCCGGAACTGCCCTGAAGTGGGGTTAGGCTGGGGACGGTCCTGTTTCCTCCCGCAAGGAGTCCCGGAATGAACCTCCTCATCAAGCTGCTCGGCACTGGCGTCAGCATCGGCGCAGGCTTTGTCGGCACCAAGATCGTCAATGCGTTGTGGGAAAAGTCCACCGGCAAGAAGCCTCCCAAGGGTCACGACGACATGGAGGCAAGCCTGCGCTCGGCGCTGACCTTTGCGCTGATTTCGGCGACCGTCAGCGCAGTCATCCAGGTTTTCGCAAGCCGCAGTACACAGCGCGCCATCTCGCGTTTCTCGAAGACGCAGGACATCGTCTAGGCTGACGGCCCGCCGTCCCGGCCGTTCGCCGCTGGGCTCCCGCCGTTCCCGGTGTGGGGCATTGCCGGTCCCGTTTCCTGAGCTTTCTCCGCTGCCCGTTGACCGGCAGCCCGCAGCACCACGGCCTCAAGTTCGTCTATGCTCAGCAACTCGCGGTGGAGGTGCTTGGTCCGGTAGCCTGCGCGGCCCACCATGTGTGCGGATACGGGCACGGTCAGCAGCTGGAAGATCCAGGCCACCGCCAGGATCGGCCACACCCACCATTCGCGCATCTGCAGCCCGATGGCCGCCAAGACGAGGAACAGCCCCAACACTTGCGGCTTGGTGGCCGCGTGCATGCGGCTCATGAGGTCCGGGAACCGCAACAGGCCGATTGCCGCGCCCAATGACATCAGCGCACCAACAATCAGCAGCACTGCGGTGACCGCATCGATCACTGCGTCAACTCCGGTGGCATTAGGAGTCATTGACCTGTCCCCTTCGGTCGGCCACGAAGCGGGCCACCGTCACCGAGCCAACGAACCCGATCAGCGTCAGCGCGACGAGCAGCACGAGGTTGTTGAGGTGCCTGTTGACGGCCATGTCGATGGCCAGCGCGGCGCCCAGTATGGCGAGCAGGACGTCCGAGGCAAGCACCCGGTCCAGCAGGGACGGCCCGACGGCGATCCGGTAGATCGCGCCTGCCGCCGCGAGGCTGAGAATCACCGCCGTGACGATCAGCACGATGTCTTTCATGAGCCAACTCCCCTCGTCGCAGGCCAGCCTTCGGCCTGGAGTGCGTCCATTTCCGCTCGGGTACCCATGATCCGGATCAGCGAGGCCTCCGTGTCCTGGACTTCCTTGCGCAGCTTGGCGGTGTCCACATCGTTGCGGACATTGAGCCCGTGGATATAGAGCGTGGACGTTGAGCGATCCACCTCCACCACCAAGGAACCCGGAATCAGCGAAATCACGTGGCCTGTGGCGGTCATTATGAGGTCGGAATGGCTACGCAGGGGAACCGCGACCACGGCATTGGTTACCGAAGGCCCCCGGAATACCGCGAGGTACATGACTTGGAAGCTCGCGGCCACCACTTTGGCAAGGAACACCCCGGCGAAAGGAATGGCGCGCAGCACATTGAATCGCCCGCTGAGCTCCACAGGAGGCAAGTAGAAGACCCTGGCTACCACCACTGCGATCAGCGCACCGAACACCAAGTTGCCCGGGCTGAAGTCCCGCCAAAGCGCACCCCAGACGACCACTAGCCAGACCAGTAGGGGCAACTCGGTGCGGAACGAAATCCGCTTGCGGCTCACTTGCCACCTCCCGGCACCGGCGCAGCGATCTCCGGAACCTTCGCATTCCCGCCGAGCACGGAATGGATGTACGCAGTACGGTCCAGCATCTGTTCCGCGGAGTTTCCGGCCAATTGGAACAGTGGACCGGCGAAGACGGTCAGCGCCACGCCAAAGACCACCAGCGCGGCAGTTGGCCCCACCATGGTCCGCGGAAGCAGGCCGACTGCTGCCGTGTCCTTGAGGGCGGCGGCCGGGTATTCCGCGTCCTCGGGCTTCCGCCAGAATGCGCGGTTCCAGACCCGGGCAATTGCCAGCAAGGTCAAGAGGCTCGTGACCACGCCGCCCACCACCAAGGTAATGGCCAGGGGTGTCCCGAGGGCGATGCCTGCCTGGAGGAGCCCGAGCTTGCCCAGGAACCCGGAGAAGGGCGGGATTCCCGCGAGGTTCATCGCTGGAATGAAGAACAAGAGCGCGAGGAGCGGAGACAGCTTGGCGAGCCCACCGAGCCTGTCCATGGACGAGCTGCCCCCTCGGCGCTCGATCAAGCCGGTCACCAGGAACAGGCTCGTTTGGACCGTGATGTGGTGGGCCACATAGAAGACCGCGGCAGCAAGCCCCGCAACGGAAGCCATGGCCAGTCCGAACACCATGTAGCCGATATGGCTGACCAGGGTGAAGGAGAGTAATCGTTTGATGTCGCTCTGGGCAATGGCGCCGAGAATGCCCACCAGCATGGTGAGGAGCGCTACCACCATCAACGGGGTATTCAAAGTGTCGCCCGGGAAAAGGAGGGTCTCCGTGCGGACCATCGCGTAGACGCCCACCTTCGTGAGCAGGCCGGCGAACACGGCAGTGACCGGTGCCGGCGCGGTCGGGTACGAGTCAGGCAGCCAGAAGGACAGCGGGAACACGGCAGCCTTGATGCCGAAGGCCACGAGCAGCATGACGTGGAGCAGGTTCCTGGTGCCCGGATCCAATTCGGCCAGCTTGATGGCGAGATCCGCCATGGTGATGGTCCCGGTGGCTCCGTAGATCATCGCGATGGCGATCAGGAACAATACCGAAGATACAACCGAAACCACCACGTACGTGACCCCGGCGCGGATGCGCGGACCGGTGCCGCCCAGCGTCATGAGCACGTAGCTCGCGGTCAGCAGGATCTCGAAGCCCACGTACAGGTTGAAGAGGTCACCTGTGAGGAAGGCGTTCGAGACTCCGGCTACCAGGATCAAGTAAGTCGGGTGGAAGATCGACACCGGCGCCTCTCGGTCGCCGTCGGCCATGCCCTGGCCGGTGGCGTAGATGAGCACCGCCAGGCTGATGACCGAGGAAACCACCAGCATGAGCGAGGAGAACTGGTCCACCACCATCACCACGCCAAACGGCGGCTGCCAGCCACCCAGGGTGACGGATGCTGTGCCCGTGGTCCATACCGAGGCAAGGAGCCAGCATTCCAGGAGCAAGGTCAGGGACAATAAACCGATGCTGACCGCGCGTTGGGCCCGCGGATTCCTGTTCAGGGCGAACGTCAGGGCGGCGCCGAGGATGGGAAGTACGACGGCGAGCGGCGCCAAGCTGGCGATGTTCACTGGAGGCCCCCTTCCTTGGCTGCTTCGGTGACTGCCGTAACCGGGAATTCGGACGTTTCCTCAGGAACCACGGAGTCGTCTTCGGCGTCAAAGCTGGGTGTCTTCGCCACACGCCGGTCTTCGGCGTCGTCCTGGATGTCGTCTTGACGTGCCAACGCCCATGTCCGGTAGATGATGCCGAGCATGAATGCCGTCACCGCGAAGGAAATCACGATCGACGTCAGGATCAAGGCTTGCGGCAAAGGATCGTTGTAGTCGCGAGGATCCGTCGATTTGTTGAACAGCGGGGCCAGCCCGGCATATCCGCCCGTGGCGAGGATCAACAGGTTGGTTGCGTTGGCCAGGAGCATAAGCCCCAGGAGGACGCGCGTCAGGCTGCGTTCCAGGATCAAATAAATTCCGCAGGCATAGAGCACTCCCATGACGATCAACAAGGTCAAGTTGACGCTCATGGGGTCCCCTTCCCTGGCGTAATAGTTGCTGTGGTTGCCGCAGTTGCGGTTGCGGTGGCGGCTTCGGACCGGGAATCCCGAGCGTCTCCGCCGGCGGTCTCTTCGAAGTGTTCGTCGATCTCGGCTCCCAAGCTGCGCAGCACGTCCAAGGCCAGCCCTACGACCACGAGGTACACGCCGATGTCGAAGACCGTCGAGGTCACGAACTTGATGTCACCGAACAGCGGTAGCCAGAACCCGATGATGGCACTTTGGAACACTTGGCCGCCCAGCAGCAGCGGGACGAAGCCCGCCGCGGCCGCCGTCGCAAGACCGGTTCCCAGCAGCATGCCGGCGCTGATCGGTGCGGCTTCCCGCAACTCGAACCGTCCGCCTGCCAAGTAGCGGATGGTCAGGGCGAGTCCGGCCGTGAGTCCGCCGGCGAAGCCGCCTCCAGGAAGATTGTGTCCCGCCAGCAGGAGGTACACCGAGAACACGATCATCGAGTGGAAAATCAGCCGCGTGACCACTTCGAAGATGATGGAACGCCGTTCCGGTGCCAGGGTTCGGCCGGCCACGAGCCAAGGGTCCGTCAGGGAGCCCGCGAACTTGCGGACGAGTGCCAGCGAGGCGTCGTCGCGCGAACTGCCCCCGGCGGCGGCGCGCCTTCCCACCGTGCCCTCGGGAATCGTGGCGGCTTTGTTGAGGCGCTCACCCCTGCTGCGGACAAAGATCAAGCTCGCGACGCCGGTAGCGGCGACTGCCAGCACCGAGATCTCACCGAAGGTGTCCCACGCCCGGATGTCCACCAGCGTCACGTTGACCACGTTGAGTCCGCCGCCGCCTTCGTAGGCCAGACGGGGGAACGAGAGCGACACGGGCTCGGCGATGCGTGCGCCCATCGCGTAGATCGCAACGAAGATCATGGTGACCGCGAACGCCACACCGATAATGACCCGAACCACCCGGTATTTGCCGCCGGTGCGGTCCCGGAGCTCCGGAGGCAGGCTGCGCATCGCCAGAACGAAGGCCACGAGGATGATGGTCTCCACGAGCATTTGCGTCAAGGCGAGGTCCGGGGCTCCCTGCAACGCGAACATGAGCGCAATGCCGTAGCCCGTGACAGACACCATGAGCACGGCGAGGAAGCGCTTGTTGGCACGGACCGCCGCGAGCGCGCCAACAACAATTCCTGCCGCTGCGATGAGCTGAAGCGGAGAATTCGGGTCGATCAGAAAGAGACCGCCCGGGAGCGGCTTGTTGGCCACGATGAGTGCCGTGAGCGGGACGGCGAACGCCACGGTGAGAATAACCGCCAGGTAGAAGTAGAGGGAACCGCGCTGCGTACGCCCGGTGACCCACACGGCGACGTCGTCCAAGGCCCCGATGGTGCGCTGGTAGGCGCGGTCACCGTCCACCCAGTCCGGGACGCGGTTCTGCGCCCGGGACACGAGATTTCGGGCATAGAACATCACGACGCCGGCCGCGAAGGTCAGGGCTGTCAGTCCCAAGGCGGGAGTCAGGCCATGCCACAGCGCAAGATGGCTGGCGCTGGCTGCGTTTGATCCGGCGTCGGGCGCTACAAATGATGCCGCATACGGCTGGATCCAGCCGTCAACGGGATCCGGCCACAGGCCGTACACGATGGTGAGAAAGCTCAGGATGGCGGGCGCCGCCAGGAACGATGGCTGGATGGCTTTGAAGGGCGTCCGGTCCACGCCCGGCTTGGTGGCGAAAGCACCCCACATGAAGCGGGCGCTATAAGCGAACGTGAGAATGGACCCCAGGACCAGGCCGACCAGGAGGACCAGCCCCCATGGCTGGGAAGCAGCGCCAGTGCCGTAGTGGACGAACGCTTCGAACACGGATTCCTTGGCCACGAAACCTGCCAGCGGAGGTATTCCGGCCATGGATGCGGCGGCAATGCCCGCCACAATGGCGAGTGCCCTCGAGGACTTGTACACCCCCGAGAGCTTGCGGATATCGCGCGTGCCGGATTGGTGGTCGATGATGCCCACCACCAGGAACAACGCGGCCTTGAACAGACCGTGTGCCAGCAACAGCGCGAGTCCGGCCAGCGCGGCGTCGGGCCGGCCGAGGCCCACCACCATGGTGAGGAACCCGAGCTGGCTGACGGTTCCATAGGCGAGGATGAGCTTGATGTCAGTCTGCCGGAGCGCCCGGTAGCCGCCCACCAGCATCGTTGCCAGGCCGAGCCCGAGCACCAGCGGCAACCAGTACGGGCTTTCGCTGAACCCCGGCGCCATTCGGGCGACGATGTAGATCCCGGCCTTCACCATGGCCGCCGCATGCAGGTAGGCGCTCACCGGGGTGGGGGCGGCCATGGCACCCGGGAGCCAGAAGTGGAAAGGGACCAGCGCCGATTTGGTAATCGCACCTACCAAGATGAGTACGACGGCGGCAGCAACCGCACCTTGTGCGGGTCCCGTGACGAGGGTGGCCGCTTGAGTCATGATCGCCGAAATCCGGTATGTTCCGGCCACTTGGCCCAAAATGATGAGGCCGACGAGCATGGCCAGGCCGCCAGCGGTGGTGACCATGAGGGCCTGCAAAGCCGAGCGCCGTGCGGAAAGGCGGGTGCGCGCATAGCCGATCAGCAGATAGGACAGGACTGTAGTGAGTTCCCAGAAGATGAACATCATCAGCAGGTCGTCGGCCGTCACCAGGCCGAACATCGCCCCGGCGAAGGCAAGAAGTTGCGCCCCGAACCCGCCGAGGTCGGCATCCTTGTTCTTGAAGTACCGGGCGCAATAGACCAGAACCAGCGCGCCGACCCCCAGGACCAGAAGGGACATCACCCACGCCAGGACGTCCATGCGGAAGGCGAATTCAAGCTTGAGGTTCGGAATCCACGGGAGGGTTTCTTCGATGAAGCCGCCGGTGGGGTCCCCGCCTTTTCCGGGATAGATCCGGTCATACTGCAGGAGCAGCCAGATAAATGCGAGCGCGGGAACCGCTGCAAGGACGTAGAAGGCATTCCGCTGAAGTTTCCGGAAGATCCAGGGCGCCACAGTTGCCGCTGCAAAGGTCACGGCAAGGACTGTGATCACTGGAATCTCCGCAAAGTCAGGAATGAGTTGTCAAAAGTTGGAGCAGGCGGTCAAACGTTGGGTTCGGTGCAGGTAGTTTATCAAGCATGAACATGGCAACTGCGCCTGAGGCCCCGCACCCGGCATCCGAGCTTGCTTCAGGGCCTGCCCTGTCGAACAAAGGCCAGATCCTTGCGTGGGCGTCCTGGGACTGGGGTTCCGCGGCATTCAATGCCGTCATGACCACCTTCGTGTTCACCGTCTACCTGACGTCCAAGGCGTTTGGCGGCGAAGACTCCGCGTCGGCGACGTTGGGTGCCGCGCTGGCGATTGCCGGCGTCGCGATTGCGATCCTCGCGCCTGTCACCGGTCAGCGTTCCGACTCGGGGGGCCGCCGGAAACTGTGGCTCGGAGTCAACACCGTGCTCGTGGCCGTCCTGACTGGCTCGTGCTTCTTTGTTTTCCCCAAGCCGGAGTTCCTGCTCCTGGGCGTCTCATTGATCGCGCTCGGCAATGTGTTTTTCGAGTTCGCGGGCGTCAATTACAACGCCATGCTGGCCCAGATCTCCACCCCCGCCAATATCGGCAAAGTGAGCGGCTTCGGCTGGGGGATGGGATACCTGGGCGGGATTATCGCGCTGCTCGTGGTGCTGCAGCTATTCGTCCAACCATCCTTCGAGTGGTTCGGGGCCTCCACCCAGGACAGCCTGAATATCAGGCTCGTGGCTGTCTTCTCCGCACTCTGGTTCTTCATCTTCGCGCTACCGGTCCTTTTCGCGGTTCCGGAACTCTCCGTCAAGAAACCGGAATCCCGTCTCGGGTTCCTTGCCTCCTACGGTTTGCTGGTCCGCAGGATCAAGGCCATTTATCGAACCAGCCCGCACACCATCTATTTCCTGCTCGCGAGCGCCATCTTCCGCGACGGCCTGGCGGCGGTCTTCACCTTCGGCGGGGTCATTGCTGCCGGGACCTTTGGCTTCGAGCTCAAACAAGTCATCTTCTTCGCGATTTTCGGCAACGTGGTGGCCGCCGTCGGCGCCATGATCGGCGGATTCCTGGACGACAGGATCGGGCCCAAGGCCGTCATCGTCATCTCCCTTCTAGGACTCCTGGTAGCCGGCACCGCGATCCTGGTTCTCGGCAACGGCGACTACGTGTTCTTCGGAGCCCATTGGGCAGGCAGCACTACGTTCTGGGTGTTCGGGCTATTCCTCTGCCTCTTCGTGGGACCAGCGCAGGCTTCCTCCCGCGCCTACCTCGCGAGGCTGGCGCCTGACGGCGAATCCGGCGAGCTGTTCGGGCTCTACGCCACCACCGGCCGGGCCGTGAGCTTCCTGGCACCGGCGCTCTTCACCTTGTGCATCACCCTGGCGGCCCCTCTTGTGGCCCCGGGCGCGGCCCAACGCTGGGGAATCCTGGGCATCATGGTGGTGCTCCTGGCCGGCCTGCTGGTGATCCTGCCCGTCAAGTCACCCAACAAGACGGAAATCGCCACCGTTCCGCTGAGCTGAGGGTGGGGCTCGCGCGAGCGCCTTGATTCCACACAATCTGCGGAAACCCTTGATCTTTGATTGTTAGTAGAGTTTACTAACTTGCATGGAAGCCCTTCGTGACCGCCAGCGCACCGACCGTCAGCGCACCGATCGAACCGGCGCTGCAACCCTGCCTTCCGACGGGCGGGCCCACAACCTCTCCTTGGTGCGCCAGACGCTCCACTCGGCAGGGGCGATGAGCCGTGCGGAACTCTCCCGGACCCTGGGCCTGACCCGCGTCACGGTATCAGACCTCGTCTCGGACCTCCTGGAACGAGGCCACGTGGTGGAGCTGGGCCAATCGGATGAGGTCCGCCCGGGCAAGCCGGCCATCCTGGTGGACATCAATCGCCAGGGCCTTCAAGTGATCGGCATGGACTTGGCCGAAAATTCCGTGCTGCGCGCGGCCGTCCTTGACCTTGACGGCAACATCCTCGATCGGGTCGAGCGCTCGCTCTCCGAGGAGACCGGACTGGACGTCGTCAACCAGGTCCTCGAGCTCGCTTCCGAGGCCGTCGGCCGAGCCACCGCCACACTGCTCGGAATCGGCGTCGGAACCCCCGGCATCGTCAACGCGGACGGCGTTGTCACCACTGCCCCCAACTTCGAATGGAAGGATATCCCCCTTCGCGATCTCCTCCAGGAGCGCACTGGCCTGCCGACCCTCGTTTCCAACGACGCCGACGCGGCAGTCCACGCGGACCACACCTTCGGCGGCGGCAGCGATGACATGGTCCTTGTGAAAATCGGGCGCGGTGTCGGTTCAGGGCTCATTGTGGGCGGCCGGCGTGCCCGGGGCGCCCACTCCGCGGCGGGCGAAATCGGCCACGTCACGGTCGGCACCGATGGCGGGACCATGTGCAAATGCGGTAAAACAGGCTGCCTCGAAACCTGGATGTCCGTTCCCAGCCTCGAACGGGCCCTCACCGAAGCGGCAGCGAGCTCCGAACCGGAAGCCGCGGCCGACGTCGTACTCCGGGAAGCAGGCGAGCGGCTCGCCATCGCCCTCGCGCCCGTTGTGGGCGCGCTCGACTTGGCTGAAGTGGTCCTCAGCGGACCCAGGGAGCTGTTGGAAGGCCCCCTTCTCAACGCCGTCCAGCAGACCCTGCTTGAGCGGCTATTGCACCAGGACCCTTCACCGGTGTCCGTCCGTCTCGCGGAAGAGGCACAGGACATTGTCCTGCGCGGAGCCGCGGTGATGGTCCTGTGGAACCAGCTCGGTGTGGCCTGAGCGCCGCGCCTGCCGTTTCCAGCCCTGACTACCCAACAAGCATCCCTCCAAAGGAGCCGGACATGGACACGATTCAGTCCCCCGCTACCCAGTCCTTTGCCGCCGGGCCTGCCCGCGCGCACCTCCGCCGATTGGCGGCAGGCACCCTCATGCCCGGATTCACCGGCATCGCCGTCCCCGTCTGGATCCTGGACGCGTACGACGCCGGGCTGGCTGCTGTGTGCCTCTACGGCACAAACGTGGCGTCCCCCGTGCAACTGCGCGAGCTCTGCGCCGGGCTCCGCGCGCATTCCCCGAACACGCTTATCGCCGTCGATGAAGAGGGCGGCGACGTCACGAGGCTGCACTACCTCACTGGTTCCCCGCAGCCCGGAAACGCGGTGCTCGGGCGTTTGGACGACATCGAACTGACGGCCGCCAGTGCCAGTGCCATCGGCCACGAACTCGCAGGGCTGGGCATCAACTTGAACCTGGCTCCGGATGCCGACGTCAATTCCGCTCCGGACAATCCCGTGATCGGCGTGCGCAGCTTCGGGGCCGAACCGGATTTGGTGGCCCGGCACACTGCCGCTTGGATCCGCGGGCTCGAAGACGCCGGCGTGGCGTCCTGCGCCAAGCACTTCCCGGGCCACGGCGACACCACCACCGATTCCCACCTGGCCCTCCCGCGGGTCACGGCCAACGCCGCAACGCTGGATGCCCGCGAACTTGTCCCGTTCCGCGCGCTCGTCGCGGCTCACGGCGCCACGGTCATGACCAGCCACATCCTGGTCGAAGCCCTCGACCCGGACCACCCTGCCACCTTCTCTTCGCGCATCCTGCAAGATCTGCTTCGCGGCGACATGGGATTCGAGGGCGTCATCATCACGGATGCGCTGGACATGGCCGGCGCATCCGCCCAAACCGGAGTTCCGGAAGCAGCCGTCCGGGCGCTCATAGCCGGGGCGGACCTGCTGTGCCTTGGTTCCGAAACAGGACCGGCCCTCTTCGAACAGACGATCACCGCCATTACAGACGCTGTTGAAGAGGGACGCTTGCCCATGGAACGGCTGGCGGACGCTGTAGGACGCACGGCAGCACTGTCCTCGCGTTTCCCCGCTGCGGGTGCTGCGGAAATACAGGAGGCCGCGATCAGGGGCCGGCTCGGCCTGCCCGGCAAGCCGCAGCCTGCCGGCGTGCTTGGCGATGCGGCGGAGCTCGACGGCGAGCGCATCGCCGAGGCCTTCGAGGTGTCCGAAGCCGCCCGGAGGTGGCTGGCGCGGGAGGAACCCGTGGCGATCGTGCAGGTTGAAACCGGATCCAATTTCGCGGTCGGCCGCGTGCCGTGGGGCCCCGCTGCCACAACTTCCGCCGTGGTCCACGAAGGCGAGGTGCCTGACGGCGCGCGGGTCGCCGTCGTCGGGCGCGGCCTGGATGCCGAGCACCCGCTGTGGACCGTCTTCGCCCGCTTGAGGGCGGAGGGGCACGCGGTGATCGCTGTCGAGTGCGGCTGGCCCAGAGGCGGGGCGGACATCGTCACCTACGGTGCGTCCCTCACTGTGTCCCAGGCCCTGACTGCGCTGCTGAACGGCAGCGCCAAGGCCTGACCGCCGCCAATTTAACGCCCGGACACCACCCATCGACAGAAAGTTGCCATGGAAGTCATTGTCACGACCACTCCTGAATCGGCCGCTTCGGCCGCCGCCCAAGCCGTCCTCTCAGGACTCCCTTCGGGCAGGGGACCCGTGCTGGGCCTGGCCACCGGCTCGTCTCCGCTGGGGCTGTACGCGGAGCTCGCAGCTGCGGCGGCTGCGGGACGCGTCGATTTCTCGGCCGCCACGGGATTCGCCTTGGACGAATACGTGGGCCTTCCGACTGGACATGTCCAGTCCTACCGCGAGGTCTTGATCCGCGAGGTCTGCGATGTCATCGGGCTTCCCTTGGCCGGGCTGAATATCCCTGACGGAACCGGCACCACGCAGGCCGAGCTCGAAGCGGGAGCTGTTGCCTACGACGCCGCAATCGGTGCCGCCGGCGGCGTCGATGTGCAGATCCTGGGCATTGGCGCCAACGGCCATGTGGGATTCAATGAGCCCGGATCCTCTTTGTCCTCCCGGACGCGGCTGAAGAGGCTGACGGCCCGCACGAGGCGGGACAACGCCCGGTTCTTCGACCACGACGGCGATGTCCCTACCCACTGCATCACCCAGGGATTGGGGACCGTGCTGGATGCGCGCCGGCTGGTGCTCATCGCCACCGGCGCCGCGAAGGCCGCCGCGGTCGCTGCCGCGATCGAGGGGCCGCTGACGGCGTCGTGCCCTGGTTCGATCCTGCAATGGCATGCCGACGCTGTGGTGGTTCTGGACGAGGCAGCCGCCGCCGGATTGGCGAACCGCGAATACTACGACGACGCCGCGCGGGGCCTGGCTTTGACCCCCTAGAAAGTCGCGGACCGCTTTGCGCGGCGGCTGCGAGTGGCATCATTCCGCCGCCCCTTCAAGAGGGCTAGGGTGGACTTATGAACGTGGATGAGACAGAACTTCCAGGCCTCGGGGTCCGCAAGGATTTCATCACGGCCTCGGGACGCCGGATCGGTGTTGTCGAGATGCGGGAGGGTGAGACCGAGCTTTTCGTCTCCACATGGGACGATCCCGATACCTGCCAGGCATCCATCCCGTTGACCGCAGACGAGGCCGCCGCACTGGGCAACCTGCTGGGCGGGCAGCACATCGCGATGCGTTTGGCCGAAGCCCACAAGGAAATCCCCGGCATTGTCACGCGGCAGTTCTCCATCACCGCGGACTCCCCTTTCAACAACCAGCCCATGGGCAAAGCCCAGATCCGCACCCGCAGTGGTGTCTCGATCGTGGCGATCATGCGCGAAGGCGAAGTGGTTCCCTCACCGGCTCCCGACGTCGTCCTTCACACGGGTGATTTGCTGGTGGCTGTCGGTACGCAGGAAGGTCTTGACTCTGCGGCTGCCATTCTGCGCAACGGCTGACGTCCATGGACCCCCTGGCCCTGACCCTCATTGAGCTGGGCGCAGTCGTTTTCTGTCTCGGCCTCTTGGCGCGCTTGGCCGGCAGGATCGGCATGTCACCCATTCCGCTCTATTTGGTGGGGGGACTGGCGTTCGGGGCGGGTGGACTGATCAAGCTCGATGGCATGCACGAGTTCGCCCACCTTTCCGGCGAAATCGGCGTCATCCTGCTCCTGTTGATGCTCGGCTTGGAATACACAGCCGCGGAACTCGTCACCGGGCTGCGGCGCTCCTGGCAAGCCGGCGTTTTGGACCTCGTGTTGAACTTCCTGCCAGGTGCGGGCATCGCGGTGTGGCTCGGCTGGGGACTCGTGGGCGCGATCGTGATGGGCGGTGTCACCTATATTTCTTCCTCCGGCATCGCCGCGAAGGTGATCACGGACCTCGGCCGGATCGGTAACCGTGAAACGCCGGTGGTGCTGGCCATCCTGGTGTTCGAAGACCTCACAATGGCCATCTACCTTCCGATCCTGACGGCGATCCTCGCTGGCGTGGGCTTCCTGGGCGGACTCCAGACGGTGGGCATTGCCTTAGCCGTCGTCACCCTCGTGCTGGTGGTGGCCCTGAAACACGGTCACCGGGTTTCCCAGGCCGTGCACAGCGAAAACTCCGAAGTCTTCCTGCTCAATCTCCTTGGGGCCGCACTTCTCGTGGCGGGCATCGCGTCCGCCCTCCAGGTCTCCGCGGCCGTCGGGGCGTTCATGCTGGGCATTGCCATTTCGGGGGCAACGGCCCACAACGCGACGCGGATCCTTGAACCCCTGCGGGACCTCTTCGCGGCGATCTTCTTCGTAGCCTTCGGCCTCAACACGGACCCGTCCAGCATCCCGCCAGTCCTGGGCTGGGCGCTGCTCCTTGCTCTCGCGACAGCCGTGACCAAGGTGCTGACCGGATTCTGGGCGGCAAAGCGGGCCGGGATCGCCATTCCCGGTCGTTTCCGCGCCGGGGCCGCCCTGATTGCCCGCGGCGAATTCTCCATTGTCATTGCGGGCCTGGCCGTGGCCTCGGGAGTCGTCCCGCGCGAACTTGCTGCCCTCGCCACCGCGTATGTGTTGCTCATGGCCATCATCGGACCGCTCGCAGCCCGCTTCGTGGAGCCGGCGGTCAAGGCCTTCCGCAAGTCGCCGCGCAAACCGAAGGCATCCGAGCCTATTGCCTCGTTCGAGGCGTGAGATCTCGTCTCTTTCGCGCGTTCAAAGAGTCGAGATCTCACGTCTCGAGCTGTAGGCGGGCCATCACTAGTCCTCCCCACTGTGGATAACCAGTTGGGGACCCCCGCGCTGTGCCAAGAATTGGTGCATGCGCCGTCCTGGACCTCTTCCTGAAACCCTCAGGGGCCGCTCGTTCACGCTTTCCGAGCAACGCGATGCCGGGGTTTCGGATAACCGGGCTTGGAACAAGGATCTTCGCGTCGCCAGCCGCGGAGTCCGCGTTCCATGGGGCGCCGCCCAGGAACTTTCCCACACCGCACGCCTACTGACCAGCATCTCGCCGGGAACAGTTTGTTGCGGCCCGACGGCGGCAATCCTGTGGCGTTGTCCCCTCCCTTTTGACCTCGAACGCGAGCCGTTGGTGCATTTGCTGCGGTGGGACGGCGGGAACCGGCCAGTTCGCAAGGGGGTCGCCGGTCGCAGGGTAGCGTTGGGGGCCGCCGACCGTCAGGCCATTGACGGAGTCCCCGTGACGAGTCCTGCCCGAACGTGGCTTGATTTGGCGGCCTTGCTGCCCTTGGACGATCTCGTGGCCGCGGCCGACCACTTCATCTGCAGTCAGTCCCGCAGTTTCGGCCACAACCGCGCCGCCCTTTGTTCCCTGGAGGATTTGCGTTCTCAAGTGGAGAGAAACCCAGGGATCCGTCGACGCCGGAACGCCCGGCTGGCGCTGGAACTCGCGAGGGTTGGCGCAGACTCCGTACCGGAAACCAAGCTCCGGCTTGCCGTCGGCCGGCAGGGACTGCCGGAACCTGAATTGCGCTTTGTGGTCCAGGATTCAAGCGGCTGGGAGTTGGCGTGGCCGGACTTGGCCTTCCCCCGGTACAAAGTAGCCGTCAACTACGACGGCGGCCACCACCTGACAGCCGAGCAAAAGGAATCGGACATTCGCCGTGACGAATCCATCGCAGCGATCGGCTGGACCTCGGTGACCATTACGGCACGGCACGTGAAGGCGTGCGGGTTCGACGGCGTCGTACCCCGTGTGCGAGGCGCCCTGGCCCGCGCCGGGTGGGTCCACGAGGCGTGAGATCTCGGCCTTTTCGAGCCTTCAAAGAGGCGAGATCTCACTTCTCGAGGCAAGCAGTCGGGTGCTAAACAGCCGTCCGGTGGAAATTCAGGTGGCTGCGGCTGGCGGTGGGGCCGCGCTGGCCTTGGTAACGGTTGCCGTAACCGCCGGAACCATAGGGATGTTCAGCGGCCGACGAGAGTCGGAAGAAGCACAACTGGCCGATCTTCATGCCGGGCCACAACTTGATGGGCAGCGTCGCAACGTTGGAGAGTTCCAGCGTCACATGGCCCGAGAACCCGGGATCAATGAAGCCGGCCGTGGAGTGCGTCAACAAGCCGAGGCGCCCCAGCGAGGACTTTCCTTCGAGTCGTGCGGCGACGTCGTCCGGGAGGCTCACTGTTTCGTATGTTGAACCGAGCACGAACTCGCCCGGGTGCAGGATGAAAGGCTCGTCGCCCTCGACCTCAACCAGCCGAGTCAGCTCAGGCTGCTCCTCGGAGGGGTCGATGTGTGCGTATTTGTGGTTGTCGAACAGCCGGAAGAAACGGTCAATCCTCACATCCACCGAGGACGGCTGAACCATTGCGGGGTCGTAGGGCTCCAGGACGATACGTCGGGAGTCGATTTCGGCACGTATGTCGCGGTCAGAGATCAGCACAGGATCAAAAGTACCGTATGCATCGCGCACCCCGTGGTGCCGGAGTGGCGCATGGGACTATAGTGCACCACATAGACTACCGTTACCGCTGTTGTGTTTGGGAACGGTGGCACGACGCGAATCTGGGGAAACATTGAGACGAATTGCGGTGCCCGTTGCCGTGCTGGTGGTCTGCCTTCTCACGGTGATGGCCCCTGCTTCTGGCCCGCTCGCCGTTCCGGTTTCGCTCGCGGGAACTGCCGCCGCTGCCGCGCCTTCCACCTCAAACACCACCGCTGGCGCTGAAAGTACGACGGCGGCGTCCGCACCGCCGTCGGGATCCAGCCTTCCGCAGGCCGCACCCGCGCCGGGGTCACCAACAGCCACCCCCGCAGCACCAGCAGCCGCCCCTGCAGCAGCCGGGGCTGGCGCGGGCACCGCCTCAACCGTCCCAGCGGCGACCTCCCCTGCGCAGGGGAGCCCAGTCATCGAGCCCGGCAACGGCACCTCACCCCAGGCAGCGGCCGGCCCGCCCCCGCTGCCCTCCATCCCGCCCGCATCCGGCCCGGACCCGCTCCCCGGAACCGCAGCTGGGGACGCCACACAGCCGGCCCCAGCCCCGACGAAGTCCTCCCCCGCAGCTGTGCCCCTGGTCTCGACGCAAGCATTGGTCAATGACGATAATTCCGCCCAGGTGCTGGCCGTATTCAACGCCATCAATGCCTACAGGACGTCGCTTGGCTTGAATCCGGTGAAGTACAACCCCACGGTGTCCACTCTTTCGCAGGACTGGTCCAACAACATCGCCAGCCGCCAAGTGATTGAACACCGCAGCAACTTCTGGACCGACCCCAGGGCCTTGAACCCCAACAACGGGGCAGGCGAGATCATCGCGGTCCGCTGGGATCGGAATGCCGCCCAGCTTGTCGAATGGTGGAAAAGCTCACCCGCCCATGATGCGCTGTTGCGTGACCCCCGTTTCAACGTGATCGGCGTTGGTATCACGTTCACCGACGGCAACTACCTGACCACCCCCAATAGCTACACGATGTGGGGCGTGGTCAATCTCTTCGGCTATACGACGCTCCCCGCCGGCACAGTCAACAGCCCGGGCGCCGGCACGGCCCCTCCCCAGCTTCCGCCTCCGACCGTCTGCGACCCCATCGCGAAGCACCAGCCGCCCACGCTGGACCTCAGCGCCGCGGCCATCCGCAGCTCCGGTGACCTGGTCGCCGTCGACCCCTCTGGCAACTTGAGGGACTACCCGGCACTCGGCAACGGCACGTTCGGTCCCGCCCGGACGGTCGGATCCGGTTTCTCCGGGGCGAAAGAAGTGATGACCACCGATTGGGACCGCGACGGTGTGATCGACGTCTTGGTCCAAATGCTGGACGGCAGGCTACTGCTCTACCCCGGAGCGGTGAGCGGAGGATTCAAAGCGCCGGTGACGTTAGGCGGATCGGGCTGGCAGTCGATGACCATGGCCGTGGGCACATGGTGCGGCAACAACCGGCTCCCGCAAATCCTCGCCACTGATTCCAGCGGCGCGCTCTACCTGTACCGGAACCTGGGGCTCACCGCCCTGGTCGGACGGACCCAAGTGGGATCGGGCGTCAGCGCGATCCGGCTGAGCATGGTGGACTACGACGCCGACGGCTTTCAGGACCTGCTGGCGGTGGAAGCAAACGGGAACCTGCGACTCTACCGCGGCTCCGGGCTCACCGCGCCGATGGCAGAGGCACATCTAGTGGTCGGAACCGCCTGGACCGACTACTCCGGATTGCGCACGCTCAAGGGTGCCACTGGCCTCAACACCACCGGAATCGCGGGCCTGCTGAGCAATGGAACGATCGAGTATTGGGACCTGACTGGCGGACGCCTCACGACGCCGAGCACTCCGATAACCGGTTTGGGCGGACTCAAGCTGGCGCAGTAACTGGGCCCACGCCGGCAGGGTTCCCTGGGCGAGCGGAGCGAGGCGAGGGAGGCGAGGGAGGCGGTGGAGACTAGGCCTCCGGGGTTTGCTCTTCGATGACCGACTTGAGCTGCTCCACCTGGACTACTTCATCTTCCATGGTCTTCTGGATCATGCTGTTCATGAGTTTCTGCAGGCCCTTGGGGTGGTACTCCAGGGCGAAGCGCAGGCGGGTATTGGGCCCCTCGGTGCTGAGGTAGTAGCCGCCTGTGGGCCGCGCAGGACCGGCGACGACGGCGAAACGCACTTCGGCGCCTGGCCTGGCTTCAGTGATTTGGAAGTCAGCCGCGATCGGGCGCCCGCCCGGGCCCGCCAAAGTCTGCTGGTAAACGGCGCCTTTTTCGCCGGCGTGTCCCGAACGGAGCGAAATACTGCGGATACCGCTGCGCCACAGCGGATTGTTGAGTCCGTCCACCAGGAATTGATAGACAGTCATGGCATCGCGACCAATGAGTACTTCATGCTCTGCAAATGCCACGGAATCCTCTTTCGGCGTACGGCTCATAGACATAGCCGGGTTCCCCATGACACAGCAGCTAACTGCTACAGAATAGTCAGGCACGGCGCAGCGCAACACACCCACGTCGAGCCTTAACCGAATCTTTACGAGCCCCGTAGGGAAATTGATGAGACCGTGATACCGGTGAGTCTGTGTCTGGATCAGCGCGCCATCTGCGCTAAGCTGGGATCTGCTCCGGCTGGTTTGCGGAGTATTGCGGGCGTAGCTCAATGGTAGAGCGCTAGCTTCCCAAGCTCGATACGCGGGTTCGATTCCCGTCGCCCGCTCCAGTTTTGCCCGGATACAAGGCGTCCCATCGCCTGGGTGTATCGTCAGAAGCTAGGAGCCATTTCGGCTCTGCTCTAAGGGAGCGATCATGGCTGACAAATCACCTCGCCAAGCTGCATCGAAAAAATCCGGCAAATCCATCAAAGAAAAGCGCGCGGATAAGCGGGCGTCAGAGTCCCCCGCAACCACGGTGGCCAAGCCGGCAACCGGCAACAAAAAGTGAGCGGCCATATAGGCGCCATGACCCTCGGCATCCTGTCGTCCTCGCGGAAGCCGGACGAGCGCCGGCTGCCTGTCCATCCCCTGCACCTGGAGCGTATTGCTCCGGAACTCCGGGAGCACATCCGGCTCGAGCGCGGCTACGGCGAGCGCTTCGGCTTTTCGGACAGCCAACTTGAGCCGCTGGTCGCTGGCATGGCAAGCCGTGAAGAACTGATCGCGGATTCGGATGTCATTCTCCTGCCCAAACCGCAGCCGGAAGACCTTGCTGACCTCCGCGACGGCCAGGTTCTCTGGGGCTGGCCGCACTGCGTCCAGGACAGGGCAATCACCCAGCTGGCCATCGACAAGAAGCTGACCCTGATCGCGTTCGAGGCGATGAACCACTGGGCCAGCGACGGCGGCTTCGGGCTCCACGTTTTCCACAAGAACAACGAACTTGCAGGCTACTGTTCCGTCATCCACGCCCTTGCCCTGACGGGCTCGACGGGTGACTACGGGCGGCGGCTGAGCGCCGTCGTGATTGGCTTCGGAGCCACAGCGCGTGGCGCCGTCACCGCCCTCAACGCGCACGGCGTCCACGATGTCCAAGTGCTGACAAACCGCGGCGTTGCGGCGGTCGGTTCCCCCATCCACTCGGTGCGCATAGTGCAGTTCGACCACGACCAGAACGCCCCTTTCCTGAGCGAGGTCATTACCGATCGTGGCCGCCTGCCACTCGCGCCGTTCCTTGCCGCGAGCGACATCGTGGTCAACTGCACGCTTCAGGACCCGAGCTCGCCGCTGACATACCTGCGGACCGAGGACCTGGATGCGTTCCAGCCAGGCAGTTTGATTGTTGACGTCTCCTGCGACGAAGGCATGGGCTTCAGTTGGGCGCGGACCACGACGTTCGCCGAACCCATGTTCACGGTGGGCGACCACATCAACTACTACGCCGTGGACCACAGCCCGTCCTACTTGTGGAATTCGTCCAGCTGGGAGATCAGCGAAGCGCTCCTGCCGTTCCTTGGGACGGTCATTTCGGGCCCCGAGGCCTGGGACGCCAGCGAAACGATCTCCCGGGCCATCGAGATCCGGGACGGTGTCATCCGCAACCCGGACGTGCTGCAGTTCCAAGGGCGCACAGCGGACTATCCGCACCTTGCGGCGTAACCGCCTCGCAGCCTAATAATGCGGCTGAGCCGGGCGCCTTGTGGGTGCCCGGCTCAACCACGT
Source organism: Arthrobacter sp. KNU-44 (assembly GCF_051843155.1). Taxonomy (NCBI): domain Bacteria; kingdom Bacillati; phylum Actinomycetota; class Actinomycetes; order Micrococcales; family Micrococcaceae; genus Arthrobacter; species Arthrobacter sp. KNU-44. The sequence continues at coordinate 2,530,439 of NZ_JBPXNG010000002.1, read as the reverse complement.
TCAGGCGTTACTCCGCTACGTCGACTGCGGGACGATCCGCACCATCCGGCGTCGATCCCGCACGTTCACTTTGAGCCGCAATTCAGACTTCCGGGCGAGCACGACGGCGACTGTCGCTGCCGCGAGCGCCGGCACCCCGCCTGACACCAAGAGAGCCGCGTGCGGGTTCAGGTGCTCGGCAAGCCAGCCCAGCATGGGTCCACCGATGGCTTGGCCGCCGATGAGCACCATGATGTAGAGGCTCATGACGCGGCCGCGGATGCTCATGTTGGCGCTCACCTGGACCAGCTGGTTGGCGGCGGTCAGGAACATGAGGCACCAGAATCCGGAGAGAACCATGGCAGCGGAGAGCCACACCATGGACGGAGCCAACGCCGCCAGGCACAGCATCAAGCCGTACATCCCGGCGCACAGCACCACCGAGCGTAGGCGCAATTGGCGGCGGCGGGCCGAAGTGATTGCTCCGGCCAGCGCGCCAAGGGCAACCATGGCGTTGAGCAAGCCGTAGCCGCCGGCACCCGCATGGTAGATGTGGTCCGCGAAGGCGGCGAGGAGCACAGGCAGGCTCATCGCGAAGACCGCTACAAAGCCGGCCATGAGCCACGGCCAATAGATGGTGGGCTTGCTGAGGGCGTATCGCAGGCCTTCCTGCAGCATTCCCTTGCGTTTTGGCACGGGCGTGCTGACATAGAGTTCGTTCTTGCGCAGCATCAGGAGCATGGTCACGGTGGAGCAGCAGGCCACCGCGTTCGCCGCGAAAGCCCAGCCCGCGCCGACCGCGGTCAGCAACACACCAGCCAGGGCGGGACCAATCAGGCCGCCCAGCTGGAACGTGGTGGAGTTGACGCTGATGGCGTTGCGCAGGTACTTCGGTCCCACGAGTTCATTGACGAAGACCTGCCGGGCCGGCTGGTCGAGGACCGTCACAAGGCCCAGGACAAACGCGATCACGTAGACGTGCCAGACCTCGATGCGGTGGCTCAACGCCAACACGGCAAGGATGGCGGCCAGGGAGGCCGCGACGCTTTGGCACACGATGAGGATGCGTCGCTTGGGGAAGCGGTCCGCCATCATGCCGCCCCAGGGGCCCAGGAACAGCGACGGCATGAACTGCAATGCCACGGTTATTCCGACGGCGGTGACGGATCCGGAGAGCTGGAGTACCAACCAGTCCTGGGCAATTCTCTGCATCCAGAGTGCGATGACAGCCACGAAGTGGCCCACGGCGAAAATCCGGAAGTTGGGTACTTTGAGGGAAATGAAGGTGTGCCGCCAGGGTAACCGTTCGCTGACGACGGCGATTGGCTGGGTGACCGTGTCCGGTTCGGCAGCGTGTGAAATTCGGCTGCTTGCGGCGAGTGAATCGATGATGGGTTGGCTGACGTTTGCCGCTGAGGGCGGTGGGGGTGCCAAAAGTAGTCCTTGGATAGACGTTTCGCTGGGATGCCTTTAACGCTAGGGTTGGCCGCGGTGATTATGGAAGTGAATTGGCCGTATAACTAGCATTGCGAAGTGCAATACACCGGCGGGAGCGGCGGTGAACGTAGCTATTCAAGGAGTCCCGTGTTCGAACCCGTGCAGCTGCGGTCCTTCCTGGCCGTGGCCGAGACTTTGAGTTTCACGAAGGCCGCCGAGCGCCTCGGCTTGGCGCAGCCCACGGTCAGCCAGCACGTGAGAAAGCTGGAGACGGCGGCCAAACGGGCACTTGTAGCCCGCGATACCCGGGATGTCCGGCTCACGGACAATGGCGACGCCATGGCAGGCTTTGCCCGCAATATCCTCTCCGCGCACGATTCCGCGGCGAGGTACTTTTCCGGCTCCGCGATGCGAGGTCGCCTCCGGTTCGGAACCGCCGACGATCTCGCCATCACAGGTTTGCCTCGGATCCTGCGCGAGTTCCGGCAGTTGTACCCCCAGATCAACCTGGAACTCACGGTCAGCCAGAGTGACCAGCTCTACAAACGCGTCAATGCGGGGCAGTTGGATCTCGTATTCGTGAAGTGGGTGGGCGAGGCGAAGGACGGCACGGTCGTCCGGCACGACAAGTTTGCCTGGGTGGGCGTCGAACAGACGGTGCTGGACCCCGCCAGCCCTGTGCCGCTGATCTGCTATCCGGCCCCGAGCGTCAGCCGGAAACTTGCCATCGACGCGCTGGAGGCCATGGGCCGGACGTGGCGGGTCACCTGCTCGACCAAGCAGATCGCGGGCGTCTTGGCAGCGGTGCGCGCAGGCATCGGCGTCGCAGTCATGCCGTCCTCGCTGGTTCCCGAGGACCTCACGGTGATCACCAAACGCTTCGACCTCCCGCCCGTGGGTGACGTCGACTTCACCTTGATCCGCAACCCTTTGGCGAACGCCGAGGTAGTGGATGCGCTGACACAGGCGATCATCGGCAGAACGCTCAACAAGCAGGCGTAGCCAGCGACTGTGCGGCGAGGAGGACGGTCCGGACGATCGCCTTCCGGCGCCGCTCCGCCCTGCTTGACCCCTTGCTGCCGGCCATGAGGCCATCCAGCTCGGGCAGTACCGGCCAGGCGTCACACAACGCAATGATGGTGAGCATCAGATCGGCCGCATCTTCTCTGGACGTCCCGGGGATGGCTCGGATGACACCGTCAACTTTGTTTCTGCAGTTCGCGGCCCGGCCCGGACGGTTGACCACATATTCGCCCCGCTCCAAACCCTCCCAAAACAGCAGCCTCGGAAGGGTGGCATCTTGGTGGTGATGGTCGAACAGGCGTCCGGCGTAATCGGCCAAGGCTTCGGGACCAGCGCCTTCGACGCGGACTTCGTCCACCACCTTGCTGAGCTGGGACGCGATCACGGCATCGAAGAGAAGATCTTTATTGCCGAAGTACTGATAGATGCGTTCCTTGTTGACTCCGGCCGCAGCCGCGATGCGGTCCACCCTGGCGCCGGCGAGTCCGAATTGGCAAAACTCGGCAGTGGCTGCCTCAAGGAGGAGTCGCTTGGTCCGCTCGGTATCCCATGCCATGTGTCCACCTTAACAGATTCCAACCAAGTAGTTGCAGTTTTTGAGGGCGAGGTCTAGTCTGAACTCACGCCGAAAGCAACCAATTAGTTGGAGAATGTCATGAGCACCCAAATCCCCGTTTCCGCACCCGCGGATAGCGCCGCGGTTGCGCCGGCTCCCGCGCCCGCTCCGCACTCTGCGCATCTGCCTTCAGTACACACGCCTTCAGTACACATGCGTGCCGCCATCACGTGGCTGGCCATCTTCCCCCTCGTCGCGATCGGCATGACGATCCTCGCTCCGCTCACCGAGTCCTGGCACCCCGCGCTGCGCGCCCTCGTCCTGACCCTCGTTGTGGTTCCTACCGCCGTCTACGTGGTTGTCCCGAAGCTTCTCGCTGGCTACGGCGCCCTGAAGAGGCGGCAGGCAAGAAAGGCCACGGCCAAGGCCTAGCCTGTGTCAGGTATCACCAGGCGATCGAGCGGCCACGCGCTAAGCTTGTCACGTTATGAACCGCACAATGTTTAAGTCCAAGATCCACCGTGCAACGGTGACCCATGCCGATCTGCACTATGTAGGTTCAGTGACGGTCGACCTGGATCTGCTGGATGCCGCGGATATTCTCCCCGGCGAGCTCGTCTCCATTGTTGACGTGACCAATGGCGCGCGCCTGGAAACGTACACCATTGCCGGCGAACGCGGCTCGGGCGTCATTGGCATCAACGGTGCCGCAGCGCACCTCGTGCACGTGGGTGACGTCGTCATCCTCATCACCTATGCCGAGATGACCACCGAAGAGGCCAAGGCCTACCAGCCCAAGGTTGTCCATGTGGACAGGGCCAACAAAATCGTCCAGCTCGGCAGCGATCCCGCCGAAGGCATTACTCCGGGCATCATGCGCCCGCCCCATGCCCTCAACAACGCACAGCTGAACTAGACTCCCGGTCCCCGGCGGACACCCCTTCTTCGCGGTCCACATGGCGGAACATGTCGCCGTCGAACCTTCCAGGCGAATAAAGCTGATTTAGGCTGGGACTGTGAACCCACGCCGCTCCGCGCCCGTCCCCCTCCGGATGCCGTAGTGCTGGGCGTCCTTTCCGGGTTCTTCGTGGTGTGGGCCATCATTCTGGTGGGCATGTTCGTCGGCAAGCGCGGGATCCTGGGGGACAATGCGCGTTCGGTCCTCAGCGGCCTGACCTTCTTCGTCGCGAGCCCTGCGCTCCTCTTTGAAACCCTGGGCAAGGCCCGTCTCCACGACATCTTTGCCGCCCCGCTCCTTGTCACGGCGGTGGGCGCCGTCGCCACAGGCAGTTTGTTCTTCGTCATCGTGAAGTTCTGGCTCAAGCGCTCCCTGCCCGAATCGCTCATGTCATCCATGAGCGCTTCCTTGGCCAACTCAGCGAACCTCGGCATCCCTATCGCGGTGTTCGTCCTGGGCGACGCCAGCTATGTGGCACCGCTGTTGATCTTCCAGCTCGCGTTTTTCACGCCCATGTACCTGATGGCGCTCGACGCGAGCACCAGCGCCCACCGCACCACTCCCCTGCGCTTCGTCTTGATGATCGTGCGGAACCCGATGATCGTGGGATCGGCCCTCGGTTTGGTGGTGGCTGGAACGGGCTGGCAAGTGCCCTCGCTCATCATGGACCCGATCCATTTGATCGGCGGAGCCGCCATTCCCGCGATGCTGATGGCGTTCGGGATGAGCCTGAACGGCTCCCGGCCCCTCCAAAAGGACACGGAACGCCGGACGGACGCGCTCCTGGCCAGCGGATTCAAGCTTTTAGTCCACCCCACGATGGCGTACCTGTTCGCCCGCTTCGCACTGGGCCTGGAGGCGCATGCATTGTTCGCAGTGGTTGTCACGGCGGCCCTGCCCACTGCGCAGAACGTATTTGTGGCTGCGAGCCGCTACAACACGGGAATCACCGTGGCCAAGGATACGGTCCTCATCACCACGGTGGTGGCCGTCCCGGCGATGATCGCCGTGGCCCTGCTGCTTACCTAGCCCAACTGGCCCGCATTTGTTGTCGTTTTGGGCGCCGAAAACGACATTAAGTGCGAGCTAGTTGGGTGGGCACCTACTCTTCGTCCACCGAGTCGAGGTACCTGTCCAGGAGCTGCGCACAGCGGATGAAGCCCAAATGCGAATACGCCTGCGGGTGGTTCCCCAAGTGGGTCTCGGTGCCCGGGTCGAATTCCTCGGGAAGCAGACCGGTCGGGCCGAAGAGGGCCACGAGCTGGTTGAACAGCTCAAGCGCATCGTCCAGTCGACCGACGGCCAGGTACGACTCGATCAGCCAGGTTGTGCAGATGTGGAACCCGCCCTCCAAGCCCGGCAGGCCGTCGTCGTACCTGTACCGGAACACGGTGGGACCCACCCGCAGTTCCCGCTCGACGGCGGTGACGGTGTCCAGGAAGCGCTGGTCGCGGACGTCCAGCAGGCCCGAGAGTCCGATGTGCAGCACCGCCGCGTCCAGGTCCGGGCTGTCGTAGGCCACGGTGTAGGAGCTCGCGGAATCATCCCAGCCCTCGCGGAGGACTTCCGCGCGGATGTGGTTGGCCGTTTCCTCCCACTCGGTCCCGATGGGGCGCCGGAACCGGACCGCTGTCTGCATGGCCCGGTCCAGGGTCACCCAGCACATCACCTTGGTGTAAATGTGGTGCCGAGGCGCGCGCCGGGCTTCCCAGATGCCATGGTCCGGTTCGTGCCAGCGGGCCAGGACGGCGGATGCCATCTGCTCCATGAGTTTCCAGTGCTCGTCCGGCAAGGTGCCGCGGCGTCTACTGAGGGTCTGGATGAGTTCGGCGATCGGCCCGAAAACGTCCAGCTGGACCTGGTGGTCGGCTGCGTTCCCGATCCGCACGGGCCGCGAGCCGGCATAACCGGGCAAGCTCTCGATAATGGCCTCCGTAGACAGTGGGGAGCCGGTCACGGAGTACAGGGGGTGCAGCCATTCCGGACCGGGCGCGTTCTCGAGAATGCGGCCGAGCCAACGGAGGAACCCGTCTGCCTCCTCGGTGGAACCCAGGTCCACCAGCGCATTAACCGTCATTGAGCCGTCGCGGAGCCAGCAGTAGCGGTAGTCCCAGTTGCGGGTGCCGCCGATCCCTTCCGGCAGCGACGTGGTTGGCGCCGCGAGGACAGCCCCGGTCGGCTCGTGTACCAGGGCTTTCAGGACCAGGGCCGAGCGCCGCACCAACGACGGTTTCATGTCGGGCAGTTCCAGCCCACGGACCCACTTCCGGGATTGGTGCGCGACGGCGGCCCGCCGGGCGAGCTCCCCGGCGGGGTCCGGCGACGTCGGCTCCGTGTCTCCGCACCTCAGGTTCATGACGACGGGACCGTACGCGAGGCTGACTTCCGCGGTGGCGGTGCCGTGCTTTCCGTCGCTCGTGACTGTGAAGGACACTCCGGGGGCGAAGAGAATGATGGGATCCGAGGTGCCGACGACGTGCAACTCTTCGCCGCGGATTTCCATGTTGAAGGGGGCGTTGGCGTAGTCCGGCCGCGGTGCGAAAACAATCCGCGCGCTGCCGGTTCCGGACAGGACACGTACCAGGCTGGTGATGCCGTCCGGTGCCGGCTCAAGATAGTCGGTGACCGTGACGTCCGCCCAGCGCGTCTCCACGATCATGGTGTTGTCCACGTAGCGCTGGCCGAGCACCTTCGACGTCTTGACCGGTTCCACGGTGAAATGGCCGGCCGGGTCGCCACCGAGGATGTGGGCAAACAACGAGCCGGAATCCGGGAGGGGATGGCTCATCCAGCAGATCTTGGCCTCGGGGGTGAGGAGCGCCGTCGAGGTCCCGTTGCCGATCATCGAATGCCGCTCCAGCCCCACCGCGTCCTCGCCGAACAGCCACGCGCGGCGCAGTTCGAAGAGGATGGCGAGCACTTTGGCGAACGACTCCGGGTCCGGCAAGCGGTGGCGTGCCTTGGTTTCCCCATCACCAACGTGCAGGCCAAGATCCGGGCCCCGCAGGGTGGCGATCGCGAGTTCATCGCTGTCCGCGTCGCCGGCAAACAGGGCCGCGCTGGCCCCCAACTGTGTACGCAGATGCTCCAGCGCGGCGTCTTTGGAGGGCTCCACGATGGACAGGTCCAGAACGGATCCGTCCACAATGAAAAACAGGCCCAATTCACGGGCGATCTGGTGCGCCTCGCGGGTCACCCGTGCCACGACGGCAGGAGTGGCCGGCCTAGTGTGGATGGCTACGGCCACGGGCTTGCGCTCGATGCTGATCCCCTTTTCAAAACCGATCGATTCGTTGAGGGCGGTGGCTGCCTGTTGAAGGACGGCTTCTGTGGCCATCGAGACGCTGTACGCGTAGGTCATGTCGAACTCGGCGCCGTGCGAACCTACCAAGTGGACTTCCGCCGGCAGCCTTGACACCGCGGCAAGGTCCCGCAGCGACCTCCCGGAGATGACGGCCGTGTGCGTGTTCGGCAGCGCAGCCAGGGCCCGAAGCGCGACGGCGGCACTACCCAAGGGCAGCGTCTCAGTAGATACGCCTTCCGCAGCGCAGAGGGTTCCACCGTAGTTGCAGGCAACCAGAAGCCCCGGAGTGCGGGCCAGCATCCTCAATTCTGCTAGCAACTCCGGAGTGATTCCATCGTGGGCGGCCTCGGATTGGACTGTCGTCCGCAGGAGGCCCAATGGAAGCGACTTTGTCAGCAGCGCCGTATCGGCCACGGACAAATTGAGCGGAGTTGCCATGGGGACGATCCTTCCGAGGTGGATTCGTCCAGTTTCCGCCCGGCTAGTTTCGCCTCCATGACCCGCGTATTGCCGGGGTGTAACGAATTTGCTTGGTTACGTTTGGACGGCGCAGCTACACCCGCGCCAACCCCACGGCTTCCGCGACCAGCTCCACGGATCGCAGGCGCTGCTCCGTGCCCGTGCTCTGGTGGGCAACGATCAGTTCGTCGGCATCGGCGTGGCGGGCAAACTCGTCGAGATAGTCGCGCACCACTTCTGGTGTGCCCACGGCCGAGTACTTCACCATCTGCGCGATGTGCTGGCCCTGGGGCGAGTCGAGGATGAGGTCCGCCTCGGCGTCGGTGAATTCGCGTCCGCCGCCAAGGAAACGGGAGACCCGGTCCCGCTTGACCTCGAGGAAGAGGCGTTGGGCTTCTGCCGCCGAATCTGCGGCCACCACGTTGACGCCCACGATCACGTAGGGCTCCGGCAGTTGCTCGGACGGCTTGAACTCGCGGCGGTAGACGGCGACGGCGTCCTGAAGAGCGTTGGGCGCGAAGTGCGAGGCGAAGGCGTAAGGCAGGCCGAGCTGCGCGGCGAGATGCGCCCCGAACAAAGAGGAACCGAGGATGTAGAGCGGCACGTTGGTGCCCTTGCCCGGCGTGGCTTCGACGCCCTGGATGCGCGTTGGTCCTGTGAGGTAGCCCTGCAATTCCAGGACGTCCTGCGGGAAGGTGTCCGCGGCCATCGGATCGCGGCGGAGTGCACGCATCGTGTTCTGGTCACTGCCGGGCGCCCGTCCGAGGCCGAGGTCGATGCGGCCCGGGTTCAGCGTCTCAAGGGTGCCGAACTGCTCTGCGATGGTGAGGGGCGAGTGGTTGGGCAGCATGACGCCGCCGGCACCAAGCCGGATGGTGCTCGTGTTGGCCGCGATGTGGGCGATCAGCACGCTCGTGGCCGAGGAAGCGATCGAACCCATGTTGTGGTGCTCGGCGTACCAGATCCGGCGGTAGCCGAGCCGTTCAGCCAGTTGCGCCATGGCGACGCTCCCGGCGAAGCTCTCCGCCGCCGTCTGGCCTTTGCCGATGATTGCCAGGTCGAGGATGGAGAGGGGAACAGTCACGTGATGCCGGCCTTTCGAAGGTGGTTTCGTTCAAGGGGCCGGTTTCCCGGCCCTTCTTGCGACAACGACGGCGGCGCCCGGGTTATTTCTCCCGCTTGCGTGGGTTCCGTCTCAGCTCATAAAGATGCCTTTGCCGGTCTCCATATCGATGGGCAAGGACGAGTGCTCGTGGGAGATCTTCCAGGCGTCGTCCTTCTTCTCAAGGCAAATGGTGAAGCGGTTGGTCAGCGCGCGGAGCCGTTCCCCATCAGCCGAGATCCCGGCGAAGTTGACGGCCGCATGCCCGAAAGCCACGTCCTCTCCGGCGACGGACTGCACATCGTTGAATTCGACCCGTATCCGCTCATCGCCGAGCGAAGAGAACCATTCGCCCGCCATCGACCGCCAAGCCTCGATTCCCGTGTATTGCCATTGCCCCCAGGAATCGTAGATGTGGACGTTGTCGTCGTAGAGCGCCGCGAATGCGTCAACGTCCTTCGCGTGGACAGCAGCTGCGTAAGCCTCCAGCGCCTGATTGACCGGGGTTTGCTCGTTGCTCACGAAAAATCTCCTCATGTGTCGGCGGTTGTGTGGGAAGCCTACACTGTGGTTGTTTTGTGACCCTTCGGGACCTCGAATGAACCTCCGTTAACCCCTGTATCCCACCGTTTCACAGCGCTTTGACCGGTGCTGGGCCCTGCCGGATAGTTGCTGCAACGCACACCATCCATCGTTTTCGAAGGGGACTCCATGGCTATTTCACGCCTCAAAACAGGCACCGCACTGGCACTCGCCGTGACCACGGCTCTCGGCCTTGCCGCGTGCTCGGACCCGGGCGCCTCAGCCGCGTCAGCGCCGTCGTCGTCCGCTTCCGCTGGCAAAACCTTCAACCTGGCTCCCGAGCAGAACCGCTTTCCGGTGCAGGTTTCACCCGAAGCTGCCGCGCTGGTGCCCGAATCCGTCAAGGCAGACGGGAAGCTGACCGTCGCGGTGAGCCCCTTCGCCGCGCCGCTGGCTGTCTATGCCACGGACAGCAAGACGCCGGTGGGCAACGAAGTGGACATCGCCGTCGCGCTGGCGGAGTCCCTGGGACTCAAGGCGGACATCGTCCCGACGGCGTGGGCCGACTGGCCGCTGGGCGTGGAATCGGGCAAGTACGAGGCCGTCATCTCGAACGTCACCGTGACGGAAGAGCGCAAGCTCAAATTCGACTTCGCCAGCTACCGCGAGGACAAACTGGGCTTCTACGCCAAGCGCGATAGCCCCATCACGAAGGTGGACTCGGCTCCGGACGTTGCGGGCAAGCGGATCATTGTGGGCTCGGGCACCAACCAGGAAGCAATCCTGTTGCGCTGGGACGCCGAGAACAAGAAGAACGGTTTGAAGCCGGTTGAGTTCCAGTATTACGACGACGACTCGGCCTCCACGCTAGCGCTTCAGTCGGGCCGTGCGGACCTGACGTTCGGGCCGAACGCGACCGCGTCCTACAAATCGCAGACCGACGGCAAGACAAAGAACGTGGGCCTGGTTGACGGCGGGTGGCCACTCAAGGCGAGCATCGCGGTGACTACCAAGAAGGGCAACGGCTTCGCGGCGGCAGCCCAGGCAGGACTGAACTCGCTCATCAAGGACGGCACGTACGGAAAGATCCTGGACCGCTGGGGTCTCACTGCGGAAGGCATCCAGAAGTCGGAACTGAACCCGCCGGGCTTGCCGAAGAGCTAGCGACGGCTTCGGGGTGTAACTTTCCACGTAAACGGAACCGCGATCCGGACACGCGAAAGGGAATTCCATGGGCCGGCGCCTTGCCATCCTCGACGACTACCAAGCCGTCGCCTACGATTACGCGCCGTGGGCTGAGCTCACCGACAACGGCGTTGATGTCACCGTCTTCACGGAGCCTTTGGCGGACGCCGTGGATGCCCTCCGCGACTTCGACATCATCATGGCCATGCGGGAACGGACCAGTTTCGACGCCGGGATCCTCCGGCAACTGCCGAAGCTGAAGCTCTTGGTCACCACGGGGATGGCCAACGCAGCCATCGACGTGCGCGCGGCCGGGGAACAGGGCATCACTGTCTGCGGGACAGGCGGTTCACCCACCGCGGCGCCCGAGCTCACGTGGGCCCTGCTTCTGGCGTTCGCACGAAAGGTGCCACTCGAGGACCGTCAGCTCCGCTCTGGAAGTTGGCAGAGCACGGTGGGTTTCGAACTGTCAGGGAAGACCTTAGGGGTGCTGGGACTCGGAAAGATCGGGAGCAAAATCGCCGGCTACGGCAAGGCGTTCGGCATGGACGTCATTGCTTGGAGCCCCAATCTCACGGAAGAGACTGCCGCCGCGGCCGGCGCCAGGAAGGTGGGCAAGGAAGCCCTGTTCCGGGAGGCCGACGTCGTTAGCGTCCACGTGCGGTTATCGGAACGGTCCCGGGCTCTCGTCGGGCAGGACGAACTGCGGCTCCTCGGCCCCAAAGGCGTCCTGGTGAACACGGCCCGCGGGCCGATCGTGGACGAGGCCGCGCTCCTCCGCGGGCTCAACGAGGGCTGGCTCGGCGGCGCGGCCCTGGACGTGTACGACGTCGAGCCCCTCCCGGTGGACCACCCGCTCCTCACTGCGCCGCGAACCGTGCTGACACCGCATTTGGGTTACGTCACGTCGCAAAGCTACGCCCGCTTTTACGGCGAGGCCTTCGAGGACGTCCGCGCGTGGGTGCGGGGGAACCCGGTGCGGGTTCTTACTGGTTGATTCGGCGGCGCCGATTGGGGTTGAGGTTGGGGTTGAATAGTCCAGTGCCTGCCGAATTCTCACTCCGTCCCGCCGTGCCCACCGATGCCGATTGGATCGCTGAACTGCGCGCCGTCGTCATGCGTCCGGATTTGGAACGGCTTGGCCGTTGGGATCCTGTCCGGGTGCGGGAGCGCTTCTTGAATGCATTCCAGCCGGAACACACCTTAGTCATTGGCGTGGAAGGGCACGCTGCCGGTGCCATCGCTGTCCGCCCGGAACCCGATGCGCTGTGGATCGAACACTTCTACCTCGCTCCGGAGTTCCAGGGACAAGGACTCGGGGCCGGCGTGCTCCAGCGGGTCATGGGCGAGTCCAAGGACCACCGGCCGTTCCGGCTCAACGTGCTCCAGGGCAGTCCGGCCCGGCGCCTCTACGAACGCCACGGCTTTGTCCTGGAGACCGCGGATCCGGTGGACGTTTTCATGGTCGCGGGCTGATTGGTAACGAATGGTGTGGTTTGCGAACTGTCAGGATCGGGCGCAGGTGCCATCCGCACGCCTGAGTCCACATCTGTGGATTGTCCGCCGAGTGGACTGCGAAGCAATGCCAATGCCTCCTTCCACACGGCGGCAAGCCGCAGCCGCCACTACCTGCTCTGTTGTTCTGCAAACCGGGCAATCACAGCCGCATCCGGTTTGTGGAACGTTCGCCAGTCCGAGCGAACATCGACCCACCGCGCGGGCTGGCCATCCTCCGGCAGGAGCGCCGTCGCGGGATCGGCGATCGTCCAGTAGGACAAGTTCAGTGTCGCTGACCAGTCCGACCGGTAGGAACGAGCAGCAGCGAAAGCCGGGCGGTCGGCAATAGGGAGTTCGACGCCGGTCTCTTCCGCAAGCTCGCGAGCTGCGCCCTCGCGCGGCGTCTCGCCCGGTTCCACTCGTCCGCCAGGAGGTACGAGGCCGCGCCAGCGATGCTCAACAACGAGTATCCGTTGGAAGTCCGGCGAGAACACCCACACATCGGCTGCTAACGGGCGCGGATTCATGAGCCATTCCGAATGGAACCAGGTCAGGAGTCCCTCTTCTGCGATGTGCGCAATGGACACATCATGGATGGCCGCTTCCACGGAGAGCCTGTTGTGCACTGTTAACCGATCGGCGTCCCACTCAGTGCCATCGCGGTGCGCCGGGCGCGTTCCAAGCGCGCGCAGAAGCCTGCCGGCACTTGAACTGGCAATTCATTGATCGGGAACCAGCGGACGTCCTCGCTTTCATCACTCACGGCGATCTCCGCATCCGGGTCTGCGGCCGCGGCGAACCCCACATCCCAATGGGTAGTACATGAGAATCCCCCATGCAGATCGTGTCGGTCAAGATCCACGATCGCGGGAGAAAGCAGGACAAGGTCGTCAATTCCGGACTCCTCGCGGGCTTCCCTCTGTGCAGCTTCCGCCACCGATGCGTCCTTGGACTCGACGTGACCGCCGAACTGCACCCAGAACTGCCCCTTGCGATGGAAACACAGGAGAACACGATCGAATTCGGGCGAAAACACGAAGCAGGACCCCGTGACATGCTCGGGTCCACCATTTCGACGCAACGCGGCGTCCCCCGCTACCTCCAGGAACCGCAGATACGCGTCTCGCGATCCCGATTCAGGAAGTGTCCTAAGGCTGGCGAGCAGATTGGCAAGAGGCATCCTGCCATTTTGCCGCACGAGGGTACGAACAACTCAATGCCACGGCGAGTGGTGTGATTCGTCGGATAGATGTCACTTTGGTGCCCGTTAGTCGATCCTGCACCGGGCACTACGAGTCGTGGTCAGGGACGTTTGATGTCATGGTTCTGGGGCCTAAAGATCCGCAGGTTCCACGGCAGCCATCGCAAATGGCCACGCCGACCGAATTCGAGGCGGTCCACTACGCGCCTCCGCAACTCGTATGACTGCGGCATGGAACCTGCGCCGGTTCAGATGGACCCCCGTGAGTCGACGGATACAAGCAATTAACACATCAAACTCTTGACCGGGTGAGGATCGCACCCTTAGATATCTCTGATATATGAGTTATATGTCACATTATGCAGCAGTGATACATGACGACGCCGAAATCATCTCGCGAGTCCTGCGCGGCCATATCGGCTGGCGTCAAACCAGTCGGCATCGTCCACTGGTCGCTAAGGGCTGCGGCTGTCCGTGCGTCTAGGAAACGGCGTCAGCGGTTTGCGCTGAAGTCAGAAGGGAACAAATCTCAATGATCTATCCGACCGGGACGACGGCCTCCGTCGACACCTCCATATCAAGAGAGACCAGCTCCAAGTTCAAACGCCGCTTCATGGTGCGGCTTGTCGGTGTCTTCATCGGCGGGATGTTCCTGGATGGTTACATCCTCGGAATCATCGGCCCCGTCAGCGGACTCATGCGGTCAGATCTCCAGCTCGACGCACTATCTCTGGGCATGATTGCTGCAGGCCCGCTGGTTGGAATCTTCGTCGGCTCCCCGCTGGCCGGCTGGGCTACTGACAAGTTCGGACGCAAGCCCATGTTCCTCGTGGACATGGGCCTGTTCCTGGTCGCCTCAGCGGCTCAGTTCTTCGTAACCTCCGGAGAAGGGGCTGTGATCCAGCTGGCCATCATCCGGTTCTTCATGGGTGTCGCGATCGGCGGCGAGTACTCAATCGGTGGGCCATTGCTATCAGAGTTCTCCCCTCCAAAGCTCCGCGGGCGATTGCTCGGGCTGACTCTGATCGCCTGGTACGTCGGTTTCATGATGGCATTCATCATCGGCACGCTCCTGCACGACGCCGGCACCCCATGGCGCCTCGTAATCGGCACGAGCACGATACTCGCATTCGTCCTGTTCCTCGCCCGCTTGGGCCTCCCCGAATCGCCGAGCTGGCTCATTACGAAGGGACGGCGTGAGGAAGCACTCGCGATCGCACGCAGATACGTCGAATCGCCCCAGATGCACAACAGCATCACCGAAGAGATCGATCTGAGGATGATCCAGGAGGCCCAAGCCGCGCAGAATAGGACCAAAATCAAGGGCTCCTCCTTCGGAATGCTGTTCTCGAGGCAGTACTGGCGCACCACCCTCTTCACCTCAGGTTTTTGGTTCTGCGCGGTCACTCCGTACTTCGCGATCGCGACCTTCGCCGACGACGTGCTCAACCAATTCGGCTTCGGCGGCTGGACCGGTGGAGTCGGCCTGTCCGCACTTGCGGCCGCGGGTGTTGTCACCACCGTACTTCTGATTGACAAGCTCGGCCGCCGGATCCTCACCGTGCCCGGGCAGTGGCTCTGCGCAGGCATCCTGCTGATCATCGGAGTCTGGGCGAACGCACCAGCGATCCTCGTGCTCGTACTGTTTCTCGCCTTCTCCTTCTTCAATGCCGGCTACACCACGATGACCCAGGTCTATCCGGCCGAGGTATTCCCCGGCCACCTGCGCGGCATCGGCATGGGCTTCGCCGCGGCCTTCAGCCGCATCGGAGCCGCACTCGGCACCTTCGCCCTGCCATGGGCGATCAGCAACATCGGCCTGGGCCCAAGCATGATCGTAGCCGCCGCCGTCGCATTACTCGGCGCAGTCCTCTCGCAATGGCTCGCGCCTGAGACGAAGGGGCGCACCCTCGCCGAAATCTCAGCAAACTTCTCCCACTGACACCGGGACTGCACGGTGATTTCGAATCAGAGCTAAGGCCCTCGGGCGGAACAGGGGCGTCAGTGGTTGGGGCCCGCCAGTCGATCCAGCCCGTGCTCCACTGCGGAGCCGAGAAGCTCATTGACGTCAACGTCCATGACAGTGTTATCGACTTGCTCGGTCAGGTCGATCGTGACGTCGTCGAGCTCCCGGCATTGATCGGCGACAGCCAAGTGGGTTATGAGTGGTTTTAGGCCAGCTAGTTTGGTGCCAGCCTCTCTGTTGTTGAGGCGGGTTTCGGCGAGGCCGGCACCGCGTTCGAGGTGCTCCGCGACAAATTGAAGATCCAGGATCAGTCTTTCGTTCACAGCGTAATCACGTGGCCGCGAGGACTGCCTGTGTCGGGTGCATCCTGGGGTCATGCCGGCGAATGGCCACAAAGAGTTGCGGCTAGCGCACCGGATATGCCCGTATCTCTGCTTCCCACTCGGCAGTTGCAGTGCCGAGTTCGGCGAGGGTCATCGTTAGGCACACGTAGTTTTGCAGGTGGCCGTGAGCTCCTGTTAGGACGAATGATGGTTCGGCTTCGTACAAGCTTCATCTTGCTCCCTCCTGATCGACCGAACCCGGTAGCGCGAGGCATCCGCCGGACCTTCCCCGTCTAGTCAGCCATACGAGGGTCCATGACCAAGGATAGAGGACCGAGATTCGCTAGTTCGATCCGCCCGTAAGTGCCCGGTGAAGGGCGCCCCAAACGCTACATTTCAGGGCAACATGCAGCGCTGAACATTCGAGGACGAACTAAGGCTTCTCGGCCCCGAAGGTGTCCCAGTGAACACCGCCCGCGATGCTCACCGTTTAGGGCCTCCCTGTGAACCAAAGTGATGAATGCCGGCGTTCATCCCCAATTGGCCGCTCAAGAAGTTTGCGGTTATGGTTTTGGCTATGGAGATTGAGGTCGACAGAGCCTAGCCACCTGACGTTCGGTGGCCGCCCGGTTGTTTGCGCTCATGCGCACCCGGTGAGAAATCTCGCTTTCAGTTGTCCGCAGGCGCTATTCCCTGCGTCCGATCTGATAGGTCCGTATGTCAGGTGCAGTGCCCTCCGAAGTAGCGCGCGTTTTTGCGCCCCGGAGAGAGCACGTTGACCCATGACTGCGCCCCCTGATGGGCAAGAACCAAAGGACTGTGTCTCATGTCAGCACAATCAGCCATCACATTGCACGACCTGTCATTCGAGTGGCCTGACGGCAGCCCCGCTCTTCACCGGCTCAATGGAACCATGACTACCGGCCGGACCGGACTAGTCGGTCGCAATGGTGCAGGAAAATCGACCCTGCTCCGTTTGATTGCCGGCAAGCTGAAGCCGACCCTGGGGCGCGTCGAAACCGTCGGTGACGTCGGCTACCTCCCGCAGACGTTGACCCTCGGGCACCACACGACGGTCGCCGTGCTGCTCGGCATCGACGGCACACTCAAGGCGCTCCATGCCATTGAGGCCGGCGACGTTGACGAGCGCCATTTCGACGCAGTCGGCGACGATTGGGATATTGAGTCCCGGACAGACGAGGCCCTACACGAAATCGGCTTCTCCGCGGACGATCTCAACCGACGGGTCGGCGAGGTCTCGGGCGGCGAGGCGATGCTCATCGCACTGACCGGACTGCGCATCCGCCGAACCCCGGTTACGCTTCTCGACGAGCCGAGCAACAACCTCGATCGGCGCACCCGGGCCAAACTTGCCGACTTTGTCGACAGTTGGCCGGGCACCCTCGTAGTGGTCAGCCACGACCTCGAGTTGCTTGAGCACATGGACTCCACAGCTGAGCTTCACTCCGGCAAGCTTGACGTGTTTGGTGGCCCGTACAGTCTTTTCACCGGACATCGCGAGCAGGAGCAAGCCTCCGCGGTCCAGGCGGCCCGCAGCGCCCAGCAGGCGCTGAAGGTGGAGAAGAAGCAACGCGTCGAAGCCGAAACGAAGCTTGCCCGCCGCGAGCGCACAGCGAAGAAGACCCAGGCCAGTGGCGGTATCCCGAAGATCCTGGCCGGCAACCGTGCGAGCAAGGCGCAGGCATCGGCTGGCTCGATGCGCTCGATCCTCGACGACAAAGTGCTGTCAGCCCAGGCCGCCGTCGACGCCGCCGACGCGAGGGTCAGGGAGGTCGAGCACATCCACCTCACTCTCCCCGATCCCGATGTGCCGCGGAGCCGCCGGATCGCCGAGCTAGGCGACGGCTCCCGGACGATTGTCATCCAGGGCCCCGAGCGCGTGGCCTTGGTGGGACCCAACGGCTCCGGTAAGTCGACACTCCTCAAGCACCTCGTCGAGGGGCGCCCCGCAGAATCTTCGGGCCGGATCAGCGGAAGGCTGCTGACAGAACCGGGTGGGATACCTCCCGCAACGGCTCGACGGCCTGGACGATTCCCTTTCGGCACTGGACAACGTGCGGGAGGCAGCACCGGCGTCGGCGCCCGGGGACATCCGCAATCAACTCGCACGCCTCCTACTCCGGGGATCCACGGTTGATCGCCCGGTCTCCAGCCTGTCGGGAGGAGAACGGTTCCGGGTCAGCCTCGCGAAGCTGCTACTAGCGGAGCCGCCCGCCCAGCTGCTGATCCTCGACGAGCCGACAAACAACCTCGACTTTGCAAGCGTCAAACAGCTCGCCGAAGCCCTGGACGCCTACCGTGGCTCACTGCTTATCGTGAGCCACGACCTCGGTTTTCTCAGGCGCCTGAATATCGACACAGTGGCCGAGCTCGACGGCGAAGGGGGCCTGCGCGAGCGCACGGAGCCACTCGCCTAAAGCCACTGTTCCCACACTGTCAGTTGGAGCCGCACCAGCTCCGCGTCTGGGTCGCGGGAACCGCCGTCGTCGGTCTGCAAACCGACGACGGCGGCCGTCGCGTCCGCGCGCTCCCTCACCGCCCGCCCCGGGCAGGTACCGACTCCAACGACTCCGATCGCACCGGCGTCGCCAGCCCCAGGTTCTCGCGGAGGGTCGAGCCGACGTATGCCGTGGGGTACACGCCGCGTTCCTGCAGCTCGGGCACGAGATGGTTCACGATGTCGTCCAGGCCCGTGGGGATGAGCCAGGGCGAGATGTTGAAACCGTCCACGGCACCCACGCGGGCGTATTCGGCCAAGGTATCGGCCACGGCTGTGTAGGATCCCGTGAACGTCGCGTCCACCCTGGAAGTCCTGGAGCTCACGAACTGCCGGATGGACAGGTTCTTCCCCTTGGCTTCGGCGCGCCACTGCTCGGCGAGCTGCCGGGCCTTGGCCCCGTGGAAACCACTGCCACGCGTCTCGGAGGTCTCTTCCACCACCGGATCGATGTCCGGCAGCGGACCATCGGGATCGTAGGCGGACAGCTCGCGGCCCCAGAACTGTTCGAGATACGCAACTGCCTGCTGCGGCCCGATCTGCAGGCTGCGGACCCACTCCTTCTTCTCGCGGGCTTCCTCGTCAGTCGCGGCGAGGATGAACTCGCTCGCCGGCATGATCTGGACGTCGTTGGCGCCCCGTCCGGCTGCCAAGGAACGCGAGACGATATCAGCGCGGAACTCCACGGCGTCGTCGAACTTCGGGTGCGCCGAGAAGATGACATCCGCTTGGCGGGCGGCGAAGTCGCGGCCTTCCGGGGAATCGCCGGCTTGGAACAGCACGGGCCTGTACTGGGCGCTGCGCGGCAACCGCGGCGTGACGTCCACCGTATAGTGCCGCCCGGAATGGTGCACGGGCCGTGCATGCGACGGCACCGCCCAGGACTCCGCGGAAACTGACGAGGCGACCGCTCCGTTCTCCCACGAATCCCAGATCCTCTTGGCGGTCTCCACGAAGGCCTCGGCGTGAACGTAGCGATCGGCGTGGTCCAGGTAGCCGCCCCGCCGGAAGTTTGCCCCGGTCCACGCATTGTCTGTGGTCACGACGTTCCAGGCCGCGCGCCCACCGGAGAGCAAGTCGAGCGAAGCAAGCCGGTGCGCAAGGTCGGCGGGATCGTTGTAGGTGGTGTTTTGAGTGGCCACGAGTCCGATATTCGACGTCACCGAAGCCAACGCCGCGAGCATGGTCTGCGCGTCGGGCCTGCCCGCGACGTCAAGGGCGTGCGGCCGGCCGAGGTGTTCCCGCAAGCGCAGGCCCTCACCCAGGAAGAACGCCGCGAACAGCCCGCGCTCGGCGGTCTGCGCGATCCTCCGGAACGATTCGAAGTCGGTCTGCGAACCGGATTCGGGCGCCTTCCAGATGGTGCCGGAATTGACGCCCTGGAAGAAGATTCCGAACTGGATCTTCCCGCTCGGCTGGAATTTAGCACGGTTGTGCTGTGTCATGTTCTCTCCTCAGATTTCCGAGCCAAGGCTCGCGTACCGGCTCAGCGGCCGTTCAAGACCCAGCAATTCCCGGAACGTGCCGCCCTGGGCAACAGGCTGGAGCGCCCTGCGGCGACGAAGCTCGGGGAGCACCAGCTGCCCCAACTCCTCGAGTTCCACATCCAGCACAGCCGGATGCAGCCTTACGCCGTCGGCCACCGCAAGCAACTCGGCAAGGAAGTCCACCAATTCCGCTGCCGTGCCGACGAAACGCGCCCGGGAACTGGACCACGGAGTAAACGCGTCCAGTTCGGCGAGCCGCGCGGAGGCGCTTTGCCCGCGCGAGTCGAGGACGACGTCGAGCTCTGCGACTACCGCCGGGCCGCCCGCAAGAGTCGGGCCGCCCCCAACAGCGGTCCGGGCACGCACCTCTGCAACCTCCGCGGCAAGAAGTGAAGCCGTCGGAGCGGACACCAGCACCACATCGACGTCCGAAGGAAGCAAGCCAGTCCGCGCAACTACTGGCAACTGCCCTTGCAGCGGACGCGGAATGATCGAGGGGCCCTTCACCGAATACCCGGCCCCTGCGAAATCCGCTGGCGTCTCGAAGTCGACGTAGTGCAGTTTGTCGACGTCGAGGTACTGCCCGCTGGGGACGTCGCGGATCACGGCGTCGTCCTCCCAGGAATCCCAGAGCCGCCTGCTCACTTCCACCGACGCCGCGGCCTCTTGCGCCCGCGCGGCACCTTCAACGAAAAAGCGCCCGACGGCGGCAGCCTCCTCCGCGTAACCGCTCGCCGCGACGAGCCAACCGGCCCGTCCGCCTGAGACGTAGTCGAGGCTCGCTAGCTGCGTCGCGATGTGGAAAGGCTCGGTGTAGACGGTGTCGACTTCCGGAACCAGCACAATGGAACTCGTCACCGGCCCCGCGAAGGCGGCGCGCTGCAAGGCATTCAGGCGGCCGGCAACATCCCGCCCGCCAGCGACTGCACTGCCCACCGGACCGTCGCCGAACGTCGCCACATGAAACCCCGCCGACTCCGCCGCCAGCACCGTGCTCCGGATCCGCGCACCGTTCAGCAACCCATCCGGGGCATGCCGGGCTTTGCGCCAGGCGGCTGGGTGGGCGCCGTCGCCGTCGAGCTCCAGGGCCAAGAATCCGGGCTGGCCCGGACGAGATTCAGTGAGTGTGGACAAAACTCCTCCTGTGGTTGACGTGGTCTGTGGCGACGGTTCCGGCAGCGTCCGGTGACGTGGCTCCGGCGAATTCGGGACGACCGCCGTAGGGATCCGCGGTCTCCCACAAGGTGGTGGCTGCGGCTGCGCGGACGGCCGGGATGATTTCGAGTGCGAACCGCTCCAGAATCTCCAGCTGTTGCTCGAAAGGAAGCGTGGTGGGCAAGGAGATGGACTGCAGATCGTGGCCGAAGAGCGAGTGGTAGCTCAGGATTTTGTCGATGACCTGTTCCGGGCTGCCCACCAGCGCAGGACCTTCAGCCACAGCGTGGTCGATATCCCGGAACGGCGAATTGTTGCCCGGGACGTTGCGCCCGATCGCCAACGCTTCATAGACATGCCCGAACTGGCGCTTGGCTTCCTGCGTGGTGTCCGCGACAAACACTCCGCCGGCGCCGGAACCCGAACCGAGGTACTGGTGGCGCGGATCGTGACCGTGGCGTTCGTATTCCTCGCGGTAGTGCTCGATCAGGATCTTGTAGTTCTCACGAGGTTGGATGGCGTTGGCGGTGAACAGGGGATCGCCCCATTGGGCGGCGAGCGCAGCCGAAGTCAGGGTTGTAGCCGAGCCGTGCCAAATCCGCGGCGAACCCGCAAACGGTCGCGGCGTCGTCGTCGTTGCTTCGGTCAACGCAGGCCGGAAACGGCCGGACCACATGACGTTTTCCTCCCGCCACAGCCGCCGCAACAGTCCATACTTCTCGGCGAGCAGCTCCCACTGGTCACCCAGGGAGAGCCCGAACAAGGGATACTGAAGCACCTCGTTGCCCTTGCCGATCACTAGTTCCAGGCGGCCCCGGCTCAATTGATCGATCGTCGCGTAGTCCTCGGCCACCCGCACCGGATCGAGCACCGACAATACGGCGACGCCGGTTTGGAGCCTGATGCGGCTGGTGACGGCAGCGATCGCGGCGAGGACTGTCGTCGGGGACGAAGAGATGAACTCACCGGCGTGCCGCTCCCCCACCGCGAAACTGTCAAAACCCAGCTCCTCGGCCTTCCGGGCAGTCTCCACCACCTGGTTGAGCCGCGCGGCCGTCGAGACGATTTCGCCGGTCACCGGGTTCTTCAGGTGCGGAATGATATCGAGCACCTGGAACTTCACTGTGATTTCCCTGCCGGGGCGACCCCGAAGTTTGCCTCGGTAACGGTCTTGGATTCCGGCAGTGCTTCCTCGCTCAGACCCCAGCGATCCAGGACCTTGCCGTAGGTACCGTCCTTGATAGCCGAATTCAGGGCATCCGTGATGGCGGGAGCCAGGCCGTTGCCTTTGAGGGTGGTAGCCGCGACGAGGGTCTCGGAGGGCCAGCCGGCATTGACTTTGCCCACGACTTTGAGGTCGTTCCGGGTGTTTTCCCGATAGGACACTGACGGGTAGGGCGCGAGGTTCAAGTCTGTCCGGCCCGAGGAGAGCGCCAGGATGGTGTCGGCGTCGGAGGAGTAGTACTGCAGGGTTGCCGGCGCCTTGCCGCGGGATTCCAGGTCCTTGTTCCAGGCCAGGAGGATCTTCTCCTGATTGGTGCCCGAACCCACCGAGACCTTCAACCCCGAGATGTCGTCCGCGCCCTTGATTTTGTACGTGGACGATTTCTTGGCTTCGAAGCCCATGTACGCGGCGCGGTAGGTGGAGAAGTCGAACAGTTTCACCCGGTCCTTGTTGATGCCCACGTTCGAGAACACCGCTTCAAAATCTCCCGACTGGGTCTTGAGCGGCCAGTTCTCCCAGGAGGTGACCTGCACGTCCAGGCCGAGCCCCAGTTTGTCGGCAACGAGCTGTGCGATGTCCACCTCAACGCCGATCGGGGTCTTGTCATCCGTGGCGTGGAAAGACAGCGGGATGGACCCGGCGGTGGTGGCAACGGTCAGTTTGCCGTCCTTGCCGATCGCAGCGGGAACTGCGGCTGCCGCGGCGGGGTCCTTCTGTGCCCGGATACGGTTCTGCTCGGGCGAGGTGTTGTAGACGACGCCGTTGCGCGCCGCACTCGCTGACGGGCTGGCTCCAGCAGCCGATGCGCCGGGATCGGAGCAGCCGGCGAGCGCCGGCAGTACGACGGCGGGCAGCACCGCGAGCGCGAGAAGCCTGGTTTTGATGCGTTGCATTTTCAAGGATTCCTCAGATGTTGAAAGCTGGTTCGATGACTTTGGAGAAGAAGCTCCGCGTCCGTGGTTCACGGGGATTCGCGAAGATCTCGCGGGGACTGCCGTGCTCCACGATCTGGCCTTCGTCCATGAAGACGACGGTGTCTGCCACATCGCGGGCGAAGCCCATTTCGTGCGTGACGATGATCAACGTGGTGCCCGATGTAGCGAGTTCGCGGATGACGTCCAGGACCTCATTGACCAGCTCCGGATCCAGCGCCGAAGTGGGTTCGTCGAAGAGCAGGATCTTTGGGTCAAGGGCCAGCGCCCGGGCGATGGCAACGCGCTGTTGCTGGCCGCCCGACAATTGCCGCGGATAGGCATCGGCCCGGTCCTTGAGTCCCACGCGGTCCAGGAGTTCGAGCGCACGCTTGCGCGCTTCGGCCTTGTTCCGGTGGAGCGCGACGACGGGTGCTTCAGTCACGTTTTCCAGCGCGGTGAGGTGCGGGAACAGGTTGAAGTTCTGGAACACCATGCCGATGTCCGTGCGCTGTTTGAGGATGTCCTTTTCGCGCAGTTCGTGTAGCTTGTTTCCACGGACCTGGTAGCCCACCAATTGGCCGTCGATGGTGATGTACCCGCCGTCCACCTTTTCCAAGTGGTTGATCGTCCGCAGGAGGGTGGATTTCCCGGAACCGGAGGGCCCCACGATCACCGCAACGCCGCCTGGCGGAACCGTCAGGGAAACACCCTTGAGGACTTCAGTGCCCCCAAAAAACTTGCGGACGTTGGTGATTTCCACGTGGCCGCGGGTTGCAGCGGCGGCTGGCACCGCCGTCGTCGGGCCCTCAGAGGGAAAAGCGGCGGCACTCATCGGGCGTCCTTTGATCGGTCACTGTTCACAGGTGCGTGGGTGCCAAAGAACTTCCTTGCCTTCTGCAGCGGAGTGAGCGGCAGGTTGCGGACGGCGCCCTTCGAGTAGTGCCGCTCAATGTAGTACTGGAAGACGCTCAGGACCGAGGTAATGGCCACGTACCAGAGGGTCGCCACGAGGAGCAGCGGAAGAACCTGCTGGGTGCGGTTATAGATGACCTGCACGGTGTAGAAGAGCTCGGAGTAGGCCAGGACATAGACGATCGACGTTCCCTTGACCAGGCCGATGATCTCATTGAAAGCGGTAGGCAAAATGGCCCGCATGGCCTGCGGCAATACGATCCTGGTGGAGCGTCGCCACGCCGGGATGCCCAGGGCCGCGGCTGCCTCGAGCTGTCCCTGATCCACCGAGAGGATGCCGCCGCGGATGATCTCCGCCGAGTATGCCGCCTGGTTGAGGGTCAGACCCAGCACGGCCGCCGCGAATTGGCTGATGAGCGTAGTGGTCTGGACTTCGAAGAAGCGGATATCCGTGAAGGGGATGCCCAAGCTGATCTTCTCGTAGAGGTAGCCCAGGTTGTACCAAAGCAGCATCTGGACCAACAATGGCGTTGAGCGGAAAATCCAGGAGAACGTCCAGGACACTGAAAGCAGCAGCGGCGAGGCCGAGAGCCTCATGAGCGCCAGGATGAAACCGAGGACAAAGCCGAGCGCACCGGAGATTGCCGTCAGCTTGAGTGTCTCGACGAGGCCGTTCACGACGGATTGCGCGGTGAACCATTGTGCCACGACACCCCATTCCCAGCGCGGGTTGGTCGCGAGGGACCAGGCAACAGTGACGACGCCAAGCGCCACCAGCACGGTGCCTACCCAGCGCCATGGATGCCGGGCCGGCACCAGCTTGTAGCCGGAGTAGTCGGCTGCGCTCCGTGCCGCGGCCGCCGTCGGGCTTTCCGCGACGGCGCTGGCAGGCGCCGGTTCCGGTGCAGATTGCTGTGCGGACTGCGCCACTGTGGTTGCTGCTGAACTCACGCGCCACCTCGCTTCGTATCGCTTGATTGATCGGATGGCTGCCAATCTAGGGGCGTCGTCGAAGCGGCTGCAAGACGGATTTTTGCACTTCTTCATGGGGATTCATGGCGCTTCGCGCGGCTTCATATGGAGCCATATGGGTCCGTTCTTTGCGCTTGTTGACGCACCGTGACGCGCAATGAACGGCCGTTACCGGCGCCTCGACCGAAGCCCCGCCAGGTCCCTAGGCTCGGGTACCACCAGCCACCGCCAACAGGAGTTGCCATGCCGTCCTTCGCCCCCACGATCGTGTTCATTGGCGGTGGTCCGCGCTCAGCCGGCATCCTCGAACGGCTCGGGACCAACAAGCCCGGACTCTTCGACGGCCCACTCTCCATCCACGTCGTCGAGCCGTACGAACCCGGTTCCGGGAGGATCTGGCGCTATGACCAGAGCCCGGGACTCCTGCTCAACTCCACGGCAGCGGACGTCACGATGTTCACCGACAGTTCCGTGGCCTGCGACGGCCCCGCAGTCGACGGTCCGGGCCTCGCCGCGTGGGCAGCCGGCGTGTTGGACAGTTCCATCCGCGACGTCCCGCAGTTAGAGCCCCACCTCCTCGAGCAGCTCCGGGCGCTGACACCGGCATCGTTTCCCAGCCGGCAGCTCCAGAGCAAGTACCTCGAGTGGTTCTTCCGCAGGGCCGTAGCGGCACTCGGTCCGGACGTCCCAGTGACGGCCCACCGGGACATGGCCACCGCCGTCGAGCATCTTGCTTCAGAGCGCGACGGTGCGAAGTACCGTGTGCGGCTCGCCTCCGGTTGGGTCCTGGAGGCGGACCTCGTGGTGTATTCGCTGGGGCACACGGATTCCCAAGCCGGGCCGGAATCAGCGCGGCTGGCCGGGTTCGCCGCGCGCCATGGCGGGTTCCACGCGGCGCCGTCGTACACCACCGACGTCGACTATTCCGCGATTGCCCCTGGACAGGACGTCCTGGTCTCGGGCATGGGTCTGGCATTCGTGGACCTTCTGGTGCTCTTGTTCGAGGGCCGCGGCGGTCGCTTCGAAGACAGGCCCGACGGCGGCCTGGACTATGTGCCGTCCGGCGCCGAACCGCGGCTCTGGGCAGGCTCCCGGCGCGGAGTCCCCTACCACTCCAAGATCTCCTCGACCCTGCGCGGCGAGCCCGTCGGCGTGCCCCGGTACTTCACCGCGGGCGCCGTGGAATCGCTGCTCGCCGCCCACGAGGAGCTCGATTTCCGCACCCAGCTCTGGCCGCTCATCGCCAAGGACGCCGGCCACGCCTACTACCGCGAGCTGTTCACAGGCTATCCCGAGCGCGTCCGGGGAAGCTGGGACGAGTTTTCCGCGCATTTCGATGCCCTGGATTGGTACAGCCATGACCGCGAGGACCTCGTAGCCTGGGCCATCCCGGACCCGGCCCTCCGGCTCGACCTCGAGGCCCTGGACCAGCCGTTCAGCGGCTGCGCTTTCGCGGACCATGCCGCGGTGCAGAGATCGGTGGCGAACTACATCGAACGCGACCTCAAGCTCCGCACGAGTCCGGACCATTCGGAAACCCTCGCCTTGTTCACGGCCCTGCTCCGCGTCTACATGGAACTCGGCCGGCTGGTCCCCCAGGAACGGCTCAATTCGCGTTCCCAACAAGCGGTGCACGGATGGTGGCACGGCTTCTTCAGCTTCGTGGATTCCGGCCCGCCACCGCACCGGCTGCGCGAAATCCTCGCCCTGCACCGGGCCGGATTACTGCAATTCCTGGGCCCGGGCATGTGGGTGCGCCCGGACGAGGCCAGCGGCCGGTTCGTGGCCGGTTCCTTCCAATCGCCCGTGGTGGTGGATGCGGCGGCGTACATCGAGGCACGGTTGCCGTCGCCGTCGGTGGCGCGATCGGCGAACCCCGCTTTGGCGGACCTGCACGACGCCGGTTGGGGCACCGAACAGTCGCTTCTCACCGCGGACGGCCCGCACTCCAC
This sequence comes from Arthrobacter sp. KNU-44, assembly GCF_051843155.1. Classification (NCBI taxonomy): domain Bacteria; kingdom Bacillati; phylum Actinomycetota; class Actinomycetes; order Micrococcales; family Micrococcaceae; genus Arthrobacter; species Arthrobacter sp. KNU-44. The sequence continues at coordinate 2,503,792 of NZ_JBPXNG010000002.1, read as the reverse complement.
CGGTAAGCTGTTGGTCTCGAGTTCGCACGAAGTCCTGGCTCCCGATGGCGGGCGGCAGGCGGGGCTTTTCGCCGTCGGACCCTGGACCTCGGGTTGGGGCGCCGGTGCGTTCGCGCGGCCCGGAACCAACGCAGCACCGTTCCGGGAGAACGACGCCCTGGCCCGCCGCCTCCTCGCCGAACTCTCCGCCCGTCACCCAAGCACCAGCCACCCAACTGACTCGCAGTTGTTGTCGTTTTGACGCCTCATAACGACAACAACTGCGAGTCAGTTGGGGAAATTCACGAAAGGTAAGCCATGACAACAACGCCAACCCTGCCGCCGCCGGGCCTTTCCGTCCTGAGCCTGCCCATGCGCGATCCACGCGTCAAGCCCCTCCTGGACGAACTCGCCGTCGAATACACCACGCGCTATGGCGATCTCTTTGGCAGCGGTGGCGCGGCCGAAGAGCTCAACAGGTACCCGGCCGGCGAGTTTGCCGCACCCCACGGCGCCCTCCTCATCCTGCAGGAGAATGGCGAAACCGTGGCTGGCGGGGCATTCCGCCGCTACGACTCCCGGACGGCGGAGCTCAAGCGGATCTGGACGAATTCGGCCCACCGCCGTCGTGGGCTGGCCCGTGTTGTCCTCGCGGAACTCGAGGCCGAGGCGTCCCGGCGCGGCTACCGACGGATCTACCTCACCACCGGTCCGCGGCAGCCCGAAGCCAAGAACCTGTACTTGGCCACAGGCTACACCCCGTTGTTCGACGTCGACGCGGATCCGGAAGAGATCAAGCACTTGGCATTCACGAAGGACCTGGCGCCCATCGAGGCGTGAGGTCTCCGGCCTTTCGCGCTCGCAAAGGGTCGGGATCTCACCCCTCGATTGCTACCCCACGGCCTGGCGCGCCGCGGCTTCGATCCTGGCGCGGTGATCGGCCCATTCTTCGGTGCCTCGCTGTGACAAATTCGGGTCCCCCGGGCCTTTCCCGGCTGAGCCGTCGATGAGCTCACGAAGTATGTCGGCATGCCCCAAGTGCTGGGCTGTCTCGACGCACATGTGCACCAGGATCTGATGGAGCGTCACGTGTCGGCGTTCCTCCGACCACCACGGCACTTCCCCGGGAGCGTCGAGTGGCAGCGACTCGATGGTTGCATCGCTGTGCCCGGCCGAGAACCTGTGCAGTTCGATGATCTCGTCCCTGCTCTCTTCCGCGGGAACCCACAGGTCCGCGTCGGCTTCGGCATCGTCCGCGAGCCACGGCAAGTCCCGGCCGCTGGGCCGGCCGAAGACCTCGCCGAAGTACCCCAGCTCCACGCTGGCCACATGCTTGACGAGGCCCAGGAGGTTGGTGCCGGTGGGGGTCATGGGCCGGCGGACGTCGTACTCGTCGAGTCCGTCGAGCTTGGCGAGGAGTTCGCCGCGACGGGCACGCAGGTATTTGAGCAGAATCGCTTTGTCATCCATCCGGGCACTATACCGTTGCCGTCGCGAGTTCTGTCTCCTCCTCACGCCGGTGGTCGTCGGAGGCGGCAAACAATTCCTCCCCGACGGCGTGGGCCTGACCCTTGAGCTGTTGGACGAACGTCGCTTTGGCAACGGCGTCGTCTACCTCCGGTACGCCAAGCGAGCCTCATCAGTAGGGCAAATTTTTCGGCCAAATGGCGGCCCTGCACCACTAAGCTATGCGCATGGCCAAGAAAACCACAGCTGAAAAGATCGCTACGATCCAGCAGGGATACAGCCTCGATGGCGCCACGATCGAGCTGGGTGCCGCCGTCGTCGACGGCGAAGTCCGCAGAGAAGCACAAGTCCGGTTGCCACTGTCCATGATGAACCGGCACGGCCTGGTGGCAGGCGCCACGGGCACCGGCAAGACCGTCACCCTGCACATGATGGCAGAACAGCTGTCCACTGCCGGAGTCCCCGTCTTCTTGGCGGACATCAAGGGAGACCTTTCAGGACTCGCCACCGCGGCCACAGCCAGCGAAAAACTCACGGCCCGCACCGCGAGCCTCGGCCAAGATTGGTCCGGCAAGGCTTTTCCGGTCGAGTTTCTCTCATTGGGCGGGGATGGCAACGGCGTTCCCGTCCGCGCGACCATCACCTCGTTCGGCCCCATCCTGCTTTCGCGCATCATGGAGCTCAACGACACCCAGGAATCCAGCCTGCAGCTGGTCTTCCACTTCGCCGACCAGAAAAAACTGGAGCTGATCGACCTCAAAGACCTGAGGGCAGTCATCCAGTTCCTGGTCTCGGATGAAGGCAAAGCCGAGCTCGAAGACCTCGGCGGACTATCGAAGGCCACGGCCGGCGTCATCCTGCGCGAACTCGTCAATCTTGAGGCCCAAGGCATGGAGAAGTTCTTTGGCGAGCCGGAATTCGACACCGCGGAACTTCTCCGCACAGCCCCGGATGGCCGCGGCGTGATCAGTTGCCTCGAACTTCCGACACTTCAGACCAAACCCATGCTGTTCTCGACTTTCCTTATGTGGCTGCTTGCCGACCTCTTCGAAGACTTGCCCGAAGCGGGAGACCTCGACAAGCCCAAACTCGTCTTCTTCCTGGACGAAGCCCACTTGCTCTTCACCGGCGCATCCAAGGCTTTCCTCGAAGCCATCACCACGACGGTGCGGCTCATCCGGTCCAAGGGGGTCGGGATATTCTTCGTCACCCAGACGCCCAAGGATGTTCCTGCCGCCGTCCTCGGCCAGCTTGCCAACCGGGTCCAGCACGCCCTGCGCGCGTTTACTCCGGAGGATGCCAAAGCCCTCAAGGCCACCGTGTCCACGTTCCCGGTAAGCGATTACGACCTTGCGGAAACCCTGACCTCCGCCGGCATCGGCGAAGCGGTCATCACCGTCATGAACGAAAGGGGCGCGCCCACGCCCGTGGCGCTGACGAAGCTGCGTGCCCCGGAATCCGTGATGGGACCCAGCACGGACGAGCTGATCGGCAGTACCATCGCGGCTTCCCTGCTGCTGCCGAAATACGGCACGGCGGTGGACAACATTTCGGCCTACGAGAAACTCAGCGGCAAAGCCACCGCACCCGCCACGGGAGAGGCCGCGCCGGGTGAGCCTCCGGTACCTGCCTCCCCTGACCACCATGCCGTGGATGCTGAAGCCCGCAGGATCGAGGAAGAGATCCTTGGCCGTCCCAGCAGCCGCCCCCTGCCAGGCTCCACCCCCGAAGAGTGGCCCCCCGCACCGGCCCATGCCCCGGCACCGGGTCCACAGCAAGAGGGCGGCGGAATGATGGGCGATCTCGCAGGCGTCCTGGGTGGTGCGCTCGGCGGCGGAATGAAGAGCATGGCACGGTCCCTCGGTACGCAGCTCGGCCGGGAACTACTCCGCGGAGTGTTCGGAACCTCATCGCGCCGGCGCCGCTAAAACGGAGCTGCTGCCCGCCGTCGGGCCCTTCCCCAAAAGCCTGCTCAGTCGTCACGTGAGGAGAGGATGCCGGGGTATTGCTGAACCGGCGGGTAACGTAAAGGGCGTGCAGTTGAGTCAAGCGTTGGTCAAGACCGCGGCCGGGTGGCTGCTCGGTCTGATGCTTGCTGTGGCCGCCGCGATCGTTTCGATCAACCTGGTGAGCAACTCCATAGCCAGCCCGCAGCAGCAAGTTCGAGATTATCTCTCTGCCCTCCAGAAGGGGCATGGCGGGGAAGCCCTCGGGCTCCTGCACGCGTCCGTGCCCAACGCCAACGCCGCCATGCTGGACGGTACCGCCCTGCAGACAGCTGCGTCGAAGATCACTGATATCAAGCTCGGCAACGCCGAATCCCGAGGCGGCAACCGGGTGACGGTTCCTATGGACTACCAGATCGACGGCAAGTCGCTGCACTCGGACTTCCTGCTTGAACGGACGGGCACCGAGTGGCTGTTCTTCGGGAAGTGGTCCTTCGTGCCGTCATCCTTGCCGACCATTGAGGTCACCGTGGTGAACGCCAACGAGGCAAACCTGAACGGCATCCCGGTGAACTTGCCCAACGGCCGCAACAGCTTTGCCGTGTTCTACCCCGGCCAATACGAAGCCAGCCTCGCCGGCAAATACTTCTCCGCACCGACTACCAGCACCTCGGTGACCACTGGCGCCCTGCCTCAGGCACCCCTCAACCTACTGACAAAGCCCACCGACGCCATGATCAAGGTGGTCAGCGACAAGGTCAAGGAATTCCTGGACACCTGCGCCGCTGACGCCACCAAGCAGCAAAAACTCCAGCCCGACTGCCCGTTCTACCACGTGACCAATAGCCGGGTGGTGGACGGCACCATCAAATGGCAGATCACGGAATATCCCAAGGTCAGCATCGACCCCTTTAACGGCCAGTGGGTCGTGGCGCCCCTCAACGGCAAAGCCAAGGTAACGGCACGCGAAATCGACCTCTTCAGCGGGCAAGTTGGCGACCTCAGCGCCGTTCACGACTTCAGCTTCACCACACGTCTGGACATAGGGGCGGACACCATCACGGTCACCCCGCTGGTGAGCTTCTAGCTTCGACGGCGCTAAAGCCCGGCAGCCCCTGCCTAGTCCATCCCGCGCAGGTCAAGCACCAGTTCGGAGTCGCCGTCGGCCTGCAGGACAACGGGGATGCCCCAGTCTTGCTGGTAGAGGTGGCAGGCTGCGTGATCGGGAATTTCGCCGTCCTCGGTCTCCGGGCCATCGCACGCAGCCGCGCGGGCCGTGATGTGCAGGATACCCTCAGGCACGTCGGCAGACAGCTCGAGGGTCCGCAGCAGCCCCACGGACGTGCCACCACCGGAAAGCAGCAGCTCGGGCGGGGTCGACGAAATCTTCAGCTGCGTCGGGTCGCCCCAGCGATCGTCGAGCTTCTGGCCGGTCGGGGCCGTGAAACGCACGGTGAGCTCCAGGTTCCCCGGCGCCACGGGACTCTTAGGCCGCTGCGTCTGGGATGCTCCCTCGTCCACCTGCTGGGCTTCCTTGGGGATGGGAACCAGGACCAACTGGTGCGTGTTGGATTCGACCACCACCAGCAGCGGTTCGCCGCCTTCCGGGTAGACCACGACGACGTCGCTCGGCTCGGCGAGTCCCCGCGCCAGAGTGGACACTGCCTTAGCGGCGGGATCGTAGCGCCGCACGGCACCGTTGTAGGTATCTGCGACCGCGACGGAGCCATCGGGGAGCACTGTGACGCCAAGGGGGTGCTGCAAGCGGGCTTCAGTGGCGCCGCCGTCCCGGAAGCCGAAATCGAACAGGCCCTTGCCCACTGCCGACTCAACGGTCACACCGGTTTCGCCAAGGACCAGGCGGCGCAGTGCCGAGGTCTCGGAGTCGGCCACCCAGATGTTGTCGTCCGCATCCACGGCCAGGCCGGAAGGCTGGGCGAACCAGGCTTCCTCGGCGGGTCCGTCAAGCAAACCTTCAAGGCCCGAGCCGGCCAGGATGGACACCTCGCCGCTGAGAGGCTCGAAGGCGAAGATCTGGTGCGTGCCGGCCATCGCGATGACAACGCGCTGTAGCTTCTCGCTCCACACCACGTCCCACGGCGAGGACAGGGAGACCCCGGTCCCGACACCCAGTACCCCGACGTCGAGTGCGTCGGCCGCGAAGTCAGCCGGACCGCCGTCGTGGTGTTCAGCGCACACGCCGGCGCCGCTTTCCGTCACCCGGGCCGGGCCGGCGTCGAGCAGGCGCTGTACGCCGTTGCCGGCAACCGTCTGTACATAACCCGAGCTGAGCGTGACGCCGCGGAGGCGGTGGTTCACGGTGTCCGCGACTACTGCTTCGTACCCGAGCTGCCACGCCAACGACGACGGGAGCACCGCCACGCCCTGCGGCTCGTTGAACTGGGCGATTTCCGCCGCACCATCCAGGTAACCCTTGGTTCCGGAGCCGATGACGCGCTCGACGGTCTCAAGGTCGGGACGAAGTTCCACCAAGCGGTGGTGGCCGGAATCGACCACAAGGTAGTTGCCGTTGTCCAGCTGGGTCGCCTTGCCGGGGAAGCGCAGGGTGCCCGACGTCGGGACGGGAGCCACGTAGGGCCCGTCACCGCGGTGGAGGGTCCCCTTGGCTTCGTGCTCTGCAACGAGCTCCTCGAGGAGTACTGCAAGGCCGTCTGCGTGGCCCTCACCGGAAAGGTGCGCCACGATGTAGCCCTCGGGATCCACCACCACCAATGTCGGCCAGGCGCGGGCCGTGTAGGCCTTCCACGTGGCGAGCTCGGGGTCGTCCAGGACGGGGTGGTGGATTTCGTAGCGCTCCACGGCGGATGCGAGGGCCACGGGATCGGCCTCGTGCTCGAACTTGGGAGAGTGCACGCCCACGGTCACCAGGACGTCGGAGTACTTTTCCTCAAGCGGGCGCAGCTCGTCCAGGACATGCAGGCAGTTGATGCAGCAGAACGTCCAGAAGTCGAGCAGCACGATCTTGCCGCGCAGCGCTTCCAGGTCCAGGGTCTTCCCGCCGGTGTTGAGCCAGCCACGGCCCACCAGTTCAGAGGCGCGGACACGCAGTTGGGTGCGTACGGATTCGCTCATCAGCGTCCTTCCAGGTTGGTCTTGCTTTCGGGCTGCTTGACGTCCCGATCAATCAGTTTCGCATCGCGGTCTGCAAGCCGCGCAAACATATCGTTGTAAGCATTCAGGTCGGCGTCGTTATTCCTATCCGCCGCCCGGTCGGTGCGTTTGGTCTCGCGCGCGTCCGAACGCGACCACATGACCGCGACGCCGATCGCCACCAGTAAGGTGGGGACTTCGCCGATTCCCCAGGCCACGGCGCCGCCTGTCTGCTGGTCCAGCAAAGCCGATTGCCCCCAGGTCCGGCCGAGGTTGCCGAAGTAATCGGCAGCGAGCAGGCCGGTGCCTCCCATGATGGACACGCCGAAGAAGGCGTGGAAGCCCATCGTGGCGAGCAACAGGAGCAACCGCATGGGGTAGGGCGCCCGTCGGGGCAGCGGGTCGGTGCCGATCATGGTGAGGACAAAAATGTAGCCGGTCAGCAGGAAGTGCAGGTTCATCAGTTCATGTCCGACGTGCTCACGCATTGCCCAGCCGAACGCATCCGAGAAGTAGAACAGGACGATCGAACCGGCAAAGTTCGCCGCGGCAAACAGCGGGTGGGTCACCACCTGGGAGAACTTCGAGTGCACAAACACGAGGAGCCACTCACGAAGTCCACGGGAGCCGTCCCCGCGCGATCCCTCGCCGCGCGACGGGAGGGCGCGCAATGCCAAGGTCACCGGCGAACCCAGAACCAGGAACAGCGGCGCAACCATCGTCAATGCCATGTGGTCCACCATGTGCGCGGAGAATAGAATGCGGCCGTAGACCGACGGCGGTCCGGACGTGATGTAGGTCAGGACCACCAAGCCGATCATCCAGTTCACGGCACGGAACCAGGACCAGGAGTCACCGCGGCGGCGGACCTTGACGACGCCAATGATGTAGCTCGCCGCGCCGAAGAGGGCCACAGCCACCCAAAGCCAGTCGAGGCGCCACTCGGTCAACCAACGCGCGGGCGTCAGTTCAGGCGGCAGCTCGTAACCGGACAGGATAAAGGCCGGCGATGCGTCGGGCGCGTAGGTGGTGGGCAGGGGAGGTGCCGAACTGGCCAGCGCGACGGCGAGTCCCGACGTCGCGCCCATCACCAGAAGTTCGACCAACACAAGCTGCCACAGCACGCGACGCGTGGTCATGGACTTGCGGCCCAGCTGCGGGATCACCCACTGGCGGTGCATGAACCCGATACCGCCGAGGACGATCGTGGCGAGCGCCTTCGCCAGGATGATCTGCCCATAGGGTGTGCCGACCAAGGCCGAAAAGGTCGTGACACGAATGCTCGCGTTGACGATGCCCGAGGCGAAGACCAGTACGAAGGCAAAGCCGGCCAACGCGGAGAACCGGCGGAGGGTCTGCTCAGTGATGTCCTTGGCGCCTGTTGCCTTGGAACCCCGCAGGAGGCTCGAGAGGACGGCAAGCATGATGATGCCGCCGACCCAAGTGGACACGCCCACGAGGTGAAGGCCGAGCGAATTGATGGCGCCCTCGTGGTCGTTGGAACTCGCGGAGTGGCCGATCAGTGCACTCGGGATCAGACCGCCAAGGGACAGGACGAGGGTCAGCGCGAGTCCCGCCAACGAACGGACGCCGAAGAGCGCCGTCGTGACAATCGCGGCGATGATCGTCACGGCGAGCCACGCTTGGCCCGTCTGGATGTCCGTCATGAAGTAGACGAGGGAAGCTGTGAACTGCGCGTCCCCGGAGAGGCTCTGCCCGGCCACGTCAGCGTACGTCAGCACGAGGACCGCGACGGCGGAGAGCGTCCAGGCTGCGCCTGCTGCGGCCGCTACGGCCAAAGCCCGTGTGAACGCCGGGTGCTCCGGGGCATCGTCGCCCTTGGATCGCGACGCGTGCTTGGGAAGGATCACGACGGCGAAGATCAGCCCGCCGATCACAGTCGCCAAGGACACGTTGTGAAGGGCTTTGGCGACGGGCAGCCCCCAGCGGACCAAGGCGCCTGGGTCAGAGACCTGCCGCGCGGCCGAGGCTCCGGAGAAGATCAGGGCGCCCGCGAGAGCCAGGAAGAGCGCAGCGAAGCCCGCCAGCTGCCACGGCAAGGAGATCCCTTCCAAGGCAGCCCCTGCCTTGCTTCCCGGCTTGGAAGCGGGCAAGGGGGCAGTGGCGGGAGTTTTGGCTGATGGCACTTATCCATTGTCCGCTAAGGTCGGCGGCGCGGCGAATCGAGCGGATTAAAGCAGAAAGGCGGCAACCCGCAGGTTGCCGCCTTTCAGGGCGTTCGCCGAAGTGTCTTACTTCTTGGCGACAGCTGCCTTCAGCTTGGAGCCGGCGGTCAGCTTGACGCTGTGGCCAGCGGCGATCTGGATGGTCTCGCCGGTCTGCGGGTTGCGGCCCGTGCGGGCTGCGCGGTCCGTGCGCTCGATGGCGAGCCAGCCCGGAATGGTGATCTTCTCGCCAGCGGCGACGGAAGTCTCGAAAACTTCGAACAGGGCATCGAGCACGGAGTTGACTGCAGCCTGGCTGGTGCCAGCCTTGCCAGCTACCTCGGAAACCAGTTCGCTACGGTTCTTAGCCATTTGTGTCCTCCTGGACTTTACGATTTTGGAGCTCACACACGGCATGCGTGCGAGCCACTGTTCGAAAACTTACCAGCTTGGGACGACGCGGCCAGCAAATTCCGCGTGTTTCCGCGCTTTTTTGACCAAATTCACCCTATTTCGGGCGCTTTTGGGGGTCAATTCCGCCGCGGGCGAACTCCCCGACCCCGGACGCCGGCTCACATATACCGGGTCCCGGCCGGACGCCGGCTCACATATAACCGGTCCCGGCCGGACGCTAGCTCACATATGCCGGGTCCCGGCCGGACGCCCGCTCACATATGCCGGGTCCCGGCCGGACGCCCGCTCATTTCTGCTGACGACGGGTGGGGGCAGGGGGCCGCGGTCCGGCTCAAGGGTGAGCGGGGGTGTGGCCCCGACCCTGTTATAGGTGAGCCGGCGTTCGTGGAAACCGGGTCATAGGTGAGCCGGCGTTGGTGGGAACCGGCCCATAGGTGAGCAGGCGTTCGTGGAAACCGGCCCATAGGTGAGCCGGGGTTCGTGGAAACCGGCCCATAGGGGCTCTTGGTGGTTGGTGGGGAAAGGGATTCCCGGGATGAGTGTCATGCCGCCGTCCGGACGGCACTTCTCAAGAGAATAACCGATTTGTAGTTGGCCGGGTTGCGGTAACCGCGGGCGGTGCGTTTGATGTTCTTTATGGCGGTGTTGTTGGCTTCGACCTTGCCTGTCGTGGCCCCGGTAATGATCAGCACCTCGATCTCTTTCCACCACCGGCAGACGGTGCGGTAGAGCCTGTTCGTTTCCGGTCGTGCGGCTGCCTTGACCAGTTCCTCGAGTGCGTTCTTCGCCGTCGCGGCGTCCTGAAGGGAGCCGGTGCGCAGCAATACCCTGAGCTGTTCCTTGACCTTCCAGACAGCCTGGAGCGTGCCGGTCGGATCGTCGGCGGCGAACACTTCTGCTAGCCGGTGGGCTGCCTTCTCCGTGAGGGTATCGCCAGCGCGCAGGAGAAGCATCCGGTGCGCCCAGGCCTTGTCGACGGTCCTTCCGCGGCGGCCCTTGACCTGTTGGGAGAGGTTCTGCCGTGTCTCGGTCACGGCCTGGTTGGCCAGGGAGATCAGGTGGAAGTGATCGACGGCGACAGCGGTCCGGGGAAGCCACATCCGCAACGCCTTTCGGAACGCCGCCGAAGGGTCGATCGCCACGACCTGCACGGCCAGACGCCATGCCAGGGGCCGGGCGAAGAGCCACTCCCCGACGCCCTTGTGGTCCCGTCCATCCACGACGCCCAGCACCTGACCGGTGTCCAGATCGACAATGGTGGTCATCCACGGCTCGAACCGCGTCCAGACCTTTGATTCGGGGTCCTGGAAGTAGCGCACGGACCGGAACCGGTGCTCATCGATGCCCAGCATTCTCGGGCTCAGCCGGTCCACATCCGGAAGGGTGAGGAAGCACGCTTCGTTGAGCGCGGCCCGGACCATCCACCAGGACACCGCGAACGCGGCAGCAGTCTCGGAGACGGCCCGGCCCGAACGGATGACAGCATCCACGAGCTGGTCACGGAGCCGGCCGGTCGAGCGGGCACGCCGCGGGACCTGGGCGGTGGACTCAAAGAACGAGAGCCTCTCGCACGCCGGTTCTTCGCAGTACCAGCGGTACTTGGACCAGAGGACCTCCACGGGGCCGGCGACAGGAATGTCCCGGATCCGCTGGAAGCGGCGTTCCTTCCGCCGTGACGCTACCACCCCGCAGGTGGGGCAGCCCGGTGGCTGGTCGGTTTCGACAATGACCCGGCGGCCGCCGTCGGGACTCAGGCCGGTGGAGATGACACGGTAGTCGGGCAGGTTGAAGATGCTGGTGGCAGCGTCGGCTGCTGCCCCGGTAGGCTCGTTCAAGGCTCGTGGTCCTGTTCCAGGTTGAATGCTTAGACACACTCATCCCAGCAGGGCCACGGGCCCCTTTGTCTTCAACGACACGAACTCAATTCCCCACCAACCACGAAGAGCCCCCATAGGTGAGCCGGGGTTAGTGGGAACCGGCCCATAGGTGAGCGGGGGTTTGGGGATTTCCCGCCCATAGGTGAGCCGGGGTTGGTGGGAACCGGGTGATAGGTGAGCGGGGGTTTGATATCCCAAACCCCCGCTCTCCTATGTGTCCCCGTTCGGAAACCCCCGCTCACGTCAGCCGGGCCGGGGTTTGGGGGTCCGGGGGTGGTTAAATGGGTCAGGCCCCGACACGTGGTGTCGGGGCCTGGCCGTTAATGGTTGTCCGGCGGTGTCCTACTCTCCCACACCCTCCCGGGTGCAGTACCATCGGCGCTGTGGGTCTTAGCTTCCGGGTTCGGAATGGGACCGGGCGTTTCCCCCACGCTATGACCGCCGTAACCCTGTTACCCGTCCCCGCAGGTGCGGGGTGGGAAGATACGTGGTTACAACATTGTGGTGTTGTTGTTCAGTTGTTTGGTTCCTGGAGCAACGGGTTTGTTGTTCGGGAACCACATAGTGGACGCAAGCAGTGATCGTGTTTGTGTGGTGTAAGTTGTCGGCCTATTAGTACCGGTCAGCTTCAACAGTCTTTAGTCCTGTCTTCCACATCCGGCCTATCAACCCAGTGGTCTGGCTGGGGGCCTCTCACACACGAGGTGCATGGAAATCTCATCTTGAAGCGAGCTTCCCGCTTAGATGCTTTCAGCGGTTATCCCATCCGAACGTAGCTAATCAGCGGTGCACTTGGCAGTACAACTGACACACCAGAGGTTCGTCCGTCCCGGTCCTCTCGTACTAAGGACAGCCCTTCTCAAATTTCCTGCGCGCGCAGCGGATAGGGACCGAACTGTCTCACGACGTTCTAAACCCAGCTCGCGTACCGCTTTAATGGGCGAACAGCCCAACCCTTGGGACCTACTCCAGCCCCAGGATGCGACGAGCCGACATCGAGGTGCCAAACCATGCCGTCGATATGGACTCTTGGGCAAGATCAGCCTGTTATCCCCGAGGTACCTTTTATCCGTTGAGCGACGGCCATTCCACAATGTACCGCCGGATCACTAGTCCCGACTTTCGTCCCTGCTTGAGATGTCTCTCTCACAGTCAAGCTCCCTTGTGCACTTACACTCGACACCTGATTGCCAACCAGGCTGAGGGAACCTTTGGGCGCCTCCGTTACTTTTTAGGAGGCAACCGCCCCAGTTAAACTACCCATCAGGCACTGTCCCTGACCCGGATCACGGGCCGAAGTTAGATGTCCAAAGTGACCAGAGTGGTATTTCAACGATGACTCCACCCGAACTGGCGTCCGGGCTTCAACGTCTCCCACCTATCCTACACAAGCCACTCCGAACACCAATACCAAACTATAGTAAAGGTCTCGGGGTCTTTCCGTCCTGCTGCGCGTAACGAGCATCTTTACTCGTACTGCAATTTCGCCGAGTTTATGGTTGAGACAGCGGGGAAGTCGTTACTCCATTCGTGCAGGTCGGAACTTACCCGACAAGGAATTTCGCTACCTTAGGATGGTTATAGTTACCACCGCCGTTTACTGGGGCTTAAATTCTCAGCTTCGCCTTGCGGCTAACCGGTCCTCTTAACCTTCCAGCACCGGGCAGGAGTCAGTCCGTATACATCGTCTTGCGACTTCGCACGGACCTGTGTTTTTAGTAAACAGTCGCTTCCCCCTGGTCTCTGCGGCCCCGATCCCCTCCCACCAGCAAGTGGTGTTCAAGGTTGGGGCCCCCCTTCTCCCGAAGTTACGGGGGCATTTTGCCGAGTTCCTTAACCATAATTCTCTCGATCGCCTTGGTATTCTCTACCTGATCACCTGTGTCGGTTTGGGGTACGGGCGGCTGGAACCTCGCGCCGATGCTTTTCTAGGCAGCATAGGATCACCGGATCCCCCCATGACGGGGGTCCCATCAGATCTCAGGAACGTCATCAAAGACACAGCGACGGATTTGCCTATCGCTGACCCTACATCCTTAGACCGGGGCAACCATCGCCCGGCCCGGCTACCTTCCTGCGTCACACCTGTTAATACGCTTACCTCCCGGGATCAGGTCCCGCGCTCGGCCAAAACCCGCACACCACAAGGGTGATTGGGCAGGCTCCGGGCGGTTAGTATCCCCCGCTTGGCATGGGCGGTCCTTCGCCGGTACGGGAATATCAACCCGTTGTCCATCGACTACGCCTGTCGGCCTCGCCTTAGGTCCCGACTTACCCAGGGCAGATTAGCTTGACCCTGGAACCCTTGATCATTCGGCGGACGGGTTTCTCACCCGTCTTTCGCTACTCATGCCTGCATTCTCACTCGTGTAGGCTCCACCGCTGGTTTACACCGCGACTTCACCGCCCACACGACGCTCCCCTACCACTCCAGACGACTGAACCACGAAGGCTTGTCTACTATCTGAAATCCACAACTTCGGCGGTGTACTTGAGCCCCGCTACATTGTCGGCGCGGAATCACTTGACCAGTGAGCTATTACGCACTCTTTCAAGGATGGCTGCTTCTAAGCCAACCTCCTGGTTGTCTTCGCAACTCCACATCCTTTCCCACTTAGCACACGCTTAGGGGCCTTAGTTGGTGGTCTGGGCTGTTTCCCTCTCGACTATGAAGCTTATCCCCCACAGTCTCACTGCTGCGCTCTCACTTACCGGCATTCGGAGTTTGGCTGACGTCAGTAACCTTGTAGGGCCCATCGGCCATCCAGTAGCTCTACCTCCGGCAAGAAACACGCAACGCTGCACCTAAATGCATTTCGGGGAGAACCAGCTATCACGGAGTTTGATTGGCCTTTCACCCCTACCCACAGCTCATCCCCTCCATTTTCAACTGAAGTGGGTTCGGTCCTCCACGACGTCTTACCGTCGCTTCAACCTGGCCATGGGTAGATCACTCCGCTTCGGGTCTAGATCACGCCACTACACTCGCCCTATTCAGACTCGCTTTCGCTACGGCTACCCCACACGGGTTAACCTCGCGACGTAACACTAACTCGCAGGCTCATTCTTCAAAAGGCACGCCGTCACAACTACAAGGTTGCTCCGACGGATTGTAAGCACACGGTTTCAGGTACTGTTTCACTCCCCTCCCGGGGTACTTTTCACCTTTCCCTCACGGTACTGGTCCGCTATCGGTCATTAGGAAGTATTTAGGCTTATCAGGTGGTCCTGACAGATTCACACGGGATTTCTCGGGCCCCGTGCTACTTGGGATCCTCTCCAGGCGGCACACAACATTACGGTTACGGGGCTAACACCCTCTCCGGCCGGCCTTTCAAGACCGTTCACCTATGTCCATGCTCTCACCCCACCGGTCCGGCAGAACCAGTACGGAAAGTCCCACAACCCCGCCCATGCAACGCCCGCCGGCTATCACACATGGAACGGTTTAGCCTCATCCGCGTTCGCTCGCCACTACTAACGGAATCACTCTTGTTTTCTCTTCCTGCGGGTACTGAGATGTTTCACTTCCCCGCGTTCCCCCCACGCACCCTATGTGTTCAGATGCGGGTCACCAGATCACGCAAGCGCGTCTGGCGGGGTTTCCCCATTCGGACATCCTGGGATCACCGTTCGGTTATCAACTCCCCCAGGCTTATCGCAGATTCCTACGTCCTTCTTCGGCTCCTAATGCCAAGGCATCCACCGTGTGCCCTTAAAAACTTGACCACACAAGATCAAAAAACTTCTCGAGAGAACCACAGAAACCGCCACACCAAAGCATGGCCGGATCCAGGTTCATAAAAAGAAATTGCTGTATGACACGAACCAAACCCGAAGGCCGGCCCGTATCAGATGCTCGCGTCCACTATGTAGTTCTCAAACAACAACCCCGTACCACACCCCCCCGCACCCGGCCACCCCCGCCACCAAAGACGAAGAACAACCACGAACGCACGAAGACCATGCAGCCAGGAAACCAGAAACACACAAACCCGCACCACGGAAACCACGCAACCCTCACAGGCCACGCACCCCACGCCACGGCCCTGTTGCCTCAGGACCCAACAGTGTGCCAAACACGAAAACCGGCCACCCCCCACCCGCACCGTTCCAAGACACTCAAAGAGCATCCGTACTAGGGGCGGACAAGAACCAACCGGCCGCTATCTGCTGATATTCCACCCATGAGCACCCACCGCAGAACAGACGCCTGCGCAATGGGCTTTGCTTCCACACACCCCCCAACCAACCATGCGGCCGGACAGGGAGCGATAATGGTGCTCCTTAGAAAGGAGGTGATCCAGCCGCACCTTCCGGTACGGCTACCTTGTTACGACTTAGTCCCAATCGCCGGTCCCACCTTCGACGGCTCCCCCCACAAGGGTTAGGCCACCGGCTTCGGGTGTTACCAACTTTCGTGACTTGACGGGCGGTGTGTACAAGGCCCGGGAACGTATTCACCGCAGCGTTGCTGATCTGCGATTACTAGCGACTCCGACTTCATGGGGTCGAGTTGCAGACCCCAATCCGAACTGAGACCGGCTTTTTGGGATTAGCTCCACCTCACAGTATCGCAACCCTTTGTACCGGCCATTGTAGCATGCGTGAAGCCCAAGACATAAGGGGCATGATGATTTGACGTCGTCCCCACCTTCCTCCGAGTTGACCCCGGCAGTCTCCTATGAGTCCCCGCCATCACGCGCTGGCAACATAGAACGAGGGTTGCGCTCGTTGCGGGACTTAACCCAACATCTCACGACACGAGCTGACGACAACCATGCACCACCTGTAAACCGACCGCAAGCGGGGCACCTGTTTCCAGGCGTTACCGGTTCATGTCAAGCCTTGGTAAGGTTCTTCGCGTTGCATCGAATTAATCCGCATGCTCCGCCGCTTGTGCGGGCCCCCGTCAATTCCTTTGAGTTTTAGCCTTGCGGCCGTACTCCCCAGGCGGGGCACTTAATGCGTTAGCTACGGCGCGGAAAACGTGGAATGTCCCCCACACCTAGTGCCCAACGTTTACGGCATGGACTACCAGGGTATCTAATCCTGTTCGCTCCCCATGCTTTCGCTCCTCAGCGTCAGTTAATGCCCAGAGACCTGCCTTCGCCATCGGTGTTCCTCCTGATATCTGCGCATTTCACCGCTACACCAGGAATTCCAGTCTCCCCTACATCACTCTAGTCTGCCCGTACCCACTGCAGAACCGGAGTTGAGCCCCGGTCTTTCACAGCAGACGCGACAAACCGCCTACGAGCTCTTTACGCCCAATAATTCCGGATAACGCTTGCGCCCTACGTATTACCGCGGCTGCTGGCACGTAGTTAGCCGGCGCTTCTTCTGCAGGTACCGTCACTTTCGCTTCTTCCCTACTGAAAGAGGTTTACAACCCGAAGGCCGTCATCCCTCACGCGGCGTCGCTGCATCAGGCTTTCGCCCATTGTGCAATATTCCCCACTGCTGCCTCCCGTAGGAGTCTGGGCCGTGTCTCAGTCCCAGTGTGGCCGGTCACCCTCTCAGGCCGGCTACCCGTCGTCGCCTTGGTAGGCCATTACCCCACCAACAAGCTGATAGGCCGCGAGTCCATCCAAAACCGCAAAAGCTTTCCACCACCACCGCATGCGCGGAGCAGTCGTATCCGGTATTAGACCCAGTTTCCCAGGCTTATCCCAGAGTCAAGGGCAGGTTACTCACGTGTTACTCACCCGTTCGCCACTAATCCCCCCAGCAAGCTGGAGATCATCGTTCGACTTGCATGTGTTAAGCACGCCGCCAGCGTTCATCCTGAGCCAGGATCAAACTCTCCGTTGAAGTAAAACAAAAACAGACACAACCACAACCACCGGAAATAACGGCAGAAGAGCTGCACAAAATTTGAAACCAGCTGTAAAAAACCAGCCCCACGCCACCAAAGCGACACGGAACCAGCCAAAACAACCAATTTAATAAAAAATCGGTATCAACAAACTTGGCACACTATTGAGTTCTCAAACAACAGACACACCCGGCACCACCCACACCCCACAGGGTCCAGGATCGCTCCGGAGCAACTTCCCAAACTTACCCGAACTGCCAGGATCAAGCAAATCGGCGTTTCCGCGATTCACTGCTCAACAGGGGTCCCCACCCATCCACAGCACGCAAATCAGCGCGCCATTTCCAGGCCGTTTATCAGAGGGGGTCGGTCGCTATCTTTCCGCATCAGCGGCGGCGACTCGAACTACTTTACACACCCCCAAGCCCCCACGCAAATCACGCCTCAGGCGAGCAAGAACCGCGGTAATCCGGGACAGAACGGCCGGTTGCGCCCAAAAAGAAGCCGCCGGCGTCGTAATTCAGCACTATGTCCTGCGCCACTTAATCGCAAAGCCGGAGATTCTCCGCACCAAAGCCGAGAATTTGGCGCCTTAAACGCAAGAAGGACCGGCAACCAAACGGTTGCCGGCCCTCCTAGTGCTTCTGGATTACCAGGAAGACTTGGTGATACCCGGGAGCTCACCACGGTGAGCCATGTCGCGGAAGCGAACACGGGAGATACCGAACTTCTGGAAGGTACCGCGCGGGCGGCCGTCGATGATGTCGCGGTTACGCAGACGGATCGGGGAGGCGTTGCGGGGCAGCTTCTGCAGGCCGAGGCGAGCCTCTTCGCGTGCTTCGTCAGTCGCGTTGGCGTCAACCAGGGTCTTCTTCAGTTCGAGACGCTTGGCAGCGTAACGCTCAACGATGACCTTGCGCTGCTCGTTGCGAGCAATCTTGGACTTCTTAGCCATGTTTAGCGCTCCTCTCGGAATTCGACGTGCTGGCGGATCTTGGGGTCGTACTTCTTCAGGACCAGACGGTCCGGGTCGTTACGACGGTTCTTGCGGGTTACGTAGGTGTAACCCGTTCCCGCAGTCGACTTCAGCTTGATGATCGGACGTACGTCCTTGTCTTTTGCCACTAGAGCTTCACCCCACGAGCCAGAACTTCGGCGACGACTGCGTCGATGCCGCGAACGTCGATGGTCTTGATGCCCTTGGCCGACAGGGTCAGCGTGACATTACGGCGCAGGGACGGAACCCAGTAGCGCTTCTTCTGGATGTTGGGGTCGAACCGACGCTTGTTGCGGCGGTGCGAGTGCGAAATGCTGTGTCCAAAGCCCGGCTCGGCTCCGGTCACCTGGCAGTTTGCTGCCATGACGACTCTCCTAAAAAATAAAATGAAACGGCCAGCAGAGTTCCTGCTTTCCGTGCATTAGGCGACGTCCGCAACCAGTCCACACCGTTTTCGGTAGTTCCCGCAGGCTGGATCGCTCGACTGAAACCAGCCAATGATCACCGCTGCGGCGAAGGTAGTGGGTCCGGATAACAGGCCGGAATACTGGGCGAATACTGGAATGCACGCAACTTGAGCCCCTAACTACCGGCCCACGGATCTCCTGTTATTGCCAACAGTCACCGCAAACCGGAGCAATTGCACACGCTCCGCGCCACCTAGCGCCTAATAAGTCTAGGGGCTGGGGGAAATTAAGACCAATCGGGTGTATAAGAACCAAGTGATCAACTCATAAGCGGGGGCTAGGCCCTTCACAGGAGAACGAAAGGTTGAGAGTTCAATCTTGAGACATGAAGTCACAACTCCTCGCCTCCCCAGGCCAACGTGTGGGTGTGTCCCCGGGTCAGCCTCAAGCGCCCGCTGGGCGCAAATCCACCAAGGGAAGGTTCGCTGCGCAGCACCGCCAACGCATGTTCCGGACGGACATGCTCACCGTTGCGCTGTGGGCTTCCCTTGCAGCGGCGCTTGCTTTGTGGCTCGCCGACGGCGGGATGTCGTCGGTCGGGAACGTCACCCAGGCGGTCACCGCCGTCGGGATCCTGGCCGGGCTTGCCGGCATGGATCTGGTCTTCCTGATGCTTCTCCTCGCGGCACGCCTGCCGTTCGTGGACGGCGCGGTGGGGCATGACAGGGCGTTGGAGTTCCACCGGAAGCTAGGCAAACCGGCGCTCTACCTGTTGCTGGCGCACGGACTTCTCCTGGCGACCGGCTACGGCATGGCCGAAGGCCTGAATCCCGTGAGCGAGGCCGTCGCGCTCTGGACGCTGGTACCCGATATGTGGCTGGCGTTCGTATCCATGGCATTGTTCATTGCCGTGGTGGTCACCTCGCTAGTGGCTGTTCGGCGCCGCTTCCCCTATGAATTCTGGTACTTCGTCCACCTGCTCACGTATTTGGCGGTAGCAGTAGCCCTTCCGCACCAGTTCAGTGTGGGCGGCTTGTTCGCCGAAGGCACCTGGCAGCGCTGGTACTGGCTGGCGCTCTACATTGGAACAGGCTCGGCGCTGGCTTGGTTCCGGATTGCCCAACCGGCGATAGCCACCTACCGGCACCAGCTGACCGTGCGGCGCGTGGTGCCCCTTGCGCCCGGCGTCTTCAGCATCGAAATGAGCGGCCTGCGATTGAACGAATTGTCGGGAAACGGCGGCCGCTTCTTCGTGTGGCGCTTCCTCGCTCCCGGCATGTGGTGGCAGGCGCATCCGTTCAGCCTGTCCGCGGAACCACAGATGGGGAAATCATCGCGGCAGCCCACCTTGAGGATCACCGTCCGGAATCTGGGTGCAGGCTCGGCCCGCTTGGCTTCGCTCAAACCAGGAACCAAGGTAGCCATCGAAGGACCCTACGGTGTCTTCAGCACGGCGGCCCGCAGCCGGGAACACGTCGTCATGATCGGCACAGGAATCGGAATCACGCCCCTCCGTGCGCTCCTGGAATCGACGCCGTTCGTGCCCGGCCAGGCGACCGTCTTGTTGCGCGGCAGCAGCACGGAAGAGCTATTCCTTGGCGACGAGATCCTGGAATTGTGCCGGAAGCGCGGTGCCACGCTCTTCCACCTGACCGGCCCGCGGTCGGCGAATTCTCAAGGCGCCTGGCTGCCTGCCTCTGCCGGCACCTCGCAGTTGCGGGACTTCGTTCCGGACATCACTGATGCGGATGTCTACATCTGCGGCCCTTCTGCTTGGGCCCGCCAGGTGCTGGCTGAGGCGAAAAGGTCCGGCGTGCGGGAGGAGCAACTCCACTACGAAAGGTTTGACTGGTGAGACTCAGGGCAGGAATTTCAGCAGCGCTGGCGTCGGCGGCCATCCTCCTGGTTGGTTGGCAGGCGGGCGCGCACGTGGCGGAATCGAACGCATCGGCGGTCACGACCTCCGCAGCCGGAACCGCCTCAGGTACGGGCTCGACGGCGAATGGAACCACCGGGAGCAGCACTTCCGGATCGTCCTCGGGAACCGGAGCCGGCTCCATTTCCAGCACAGGCTCCAGTTCCGGCACGGGCTCGAGTTCCAGCTCCACCTTGGGAGCCACTGCCAAGGCGGGCGGCACCTACGCAGGAACGGCAGTGGAGACGCACTTCGGAACAGTCCAGGTCCAGGTAACCATCAAGGCCGGCGTCATCACGGATGTCACAGCCCTGCATCTGACCGACCAAGAGCAACGATCCGTCCAGATCAGCGCCAGGGCAGCACCCCTTCTGCGATCCGAGGTGCTGAGCGCCCAGTCGGCGAACGTACAGACCATCGGCGGGGCCACCTTTACCAGCGAGGCCTATCTGACATCGCTCCAGGCAGCCCTCGATGCAGCCCATTTCTAAGCCCGACGGGCACGGACAAGGCAGTGCGGAACCCCGCCTTCGTTCCCGCACCTTCACCAGCATGGGCACCGTGGTGAGCCTCGCGATCCCAGCCGCTCCAGGGACGGCCCCCCAAGCTGCGGTGGAAGAACTCGAGGCGGCCACCGCCGTCGTCGAGCAGTTGTTCAACAGGCTGGACCGGACGTTTAGTCTTTACCGTCCCGACTCGGAGGCGAGCGCGATGGCGCTTGGCGAGCTGGCCCTGATGGATGCCTCGACGGACATGCGCCGGCTCTATGTCGAGGCATCAGAATGGCGCACCCTCACGGAAGGTGCGTTCACGGCTGAACGGCCCGACGGCGTCGTGGACTTGTCGGGGATCGTCAAGGCACATGCCATCCGGGAAGCCGGAACGTCGTTGCTCGCACTGGGCCTGAAGGATTGGTGCCTCAATGCGGGCGGGGACGTGCTGGTGAACGGATCGCCGACGCCGGGCAGCGCGCAGTCGTGGCTCGCGGGGATCGTTGACCCGGAGGATCGGACGACGCTCCTGACCGCGTTTCCGCTCAGTAACGCGGGCAAGCGCGCGCTCGCGACCTCAGGAACCAGCGAACGCGGCCACCACATTTGGTCCGCCGGCGTCCCGGCGGCACGGGACGAGCGGTTCCGCCAGGTTTCGGTGGCAGCCACCGACATCATCACGGCCGATGTACTGGCCACCGCCATCATGGCCGGCGGCGCCCGGACCCTCACGCTGGCGACCTCCCACTGGGACGTGGACGTGCTCGCTGTGAAGAACGACGGCGGACTGCTCGCCACGCCGGGCTTCCGGAAACTCGCTCCTCAGAACAGTTAGGGCCGAGTGAGCTGGGGATACTTCGGGCTGAGGCCGTCTCCGGATGACTTGCCCGTAACGCGGCGGACGACCCACGGGGCGGCGTGTTCACGGGCCCAACGCGCGTTGGCCCGCAACGCCTCCACCCGCGCAAGCTGCGGTTGCGGGACGGGAGGCGGGACCTCAAGGGAACCTTCGTGCTCCAGGACCGCCAGGACCCTGTTGGCCATGTTGATGTGACCGGCAGTGGACATGTGCATCCGGTCCTGCGCCCACATGTGCCAGTCGTGGTATTCGCTGAAGCGCCAGTAGTCCACCACCAGCGCACCGTGGTTTTCGGCGATTTCCCGCAGCAACTCGTTATAGATCGCGGTGCGTCCGCGCATGGTGCCGAAAACCTTGGAACTGCGTGCGTCGAAACCCGTAAAGAGAAGCAACGTAGCGCCGGTGGCACTTAGTTTCTCGATGCCGGCTTCGTAGTCCTCCATAAGCCTGTCGATATCGACCTTGGGGCGGAAGATGTCGTTCGCTCCCGCATACAAGGTCACCAGCGTCGGTTGAAGCGCGACGGCGGCATCTACCTGCTCTGCCATGACTTGCCGGAGTTTCTTCCCCCGGATGGCCAGGTTGGCGTAGCCGAAATTGTCGTTGCTTTGGGCCAATTGATGGGCAACCAAGTCCGCCCATCCCCTCACTCCGTTGGGGCGCGAGAGGTCGGCGTCGCCAAGTCCTTCGGTGAACGAGTCACCCAATGCCACATACCGGGCGGAAAAATCCATGGCGCCAGTCTTTCATCAGTGCGAGGCGGCCGTCACGCGCGGCGCGGGATGCGCAGCGTACGGCGGCCGTATTTGCCGGCTCAGCGGCCGCGGCTCAGTGTTCGCGCAGGATCCAGTGATCGTCGTCCAGCCGCGCTACGATTTTCTCGCCGATCCGCGCGAGGTCCGCAACGTCGTCGTCGGTCATGGCGTCCAGCATCAAAGCGCGGACGGCATCCACATGCCCCGGGGCGAGGGACACGATGGTGTCCATGCCGGCGTCGGTCAGGTGCGCGACCGTGACGCGGGCATCGCCCGGGTGGGCCTCGCGCTCCACCCAACCGCGTCCTTGGAGTTTGGTGACAACGTGCGACAGCCTGGACAAGGAAGCGCTGGTACGGGCGGCAAGCTCACTCATCGGCAGGAATCGCCCCTCCGCTTCGGACAGCATGGCGAGCACGTTGTAGTCGAACAGCGACAATTTGCCGGCCGCCTGCAGTTGGGTGTCCAGGGCTGCCGGCAGCAGGGTGTTGATGCTCAGGAGGGCCAGCCAGGCACGGCGTTCGTCGGCGTTGAGCCAGCGCGGTTCGGTCATGGATTCATCTTAGAAGGAAATTAATGCTTGACACTTCAACTTAAGGCCATTATTGTTTTAGTTGAAGCTTCAAGTAAATGAATATAACCCGATCATGAGCACTCAAGCAAAGGAAATAACAATGGCTGACATCACCATCATCGGCACCGGCAACATGGCGTCCGGCATTGCGGCACGCGCGGCCGCGGCAGGCAAGAGCGTCCAGGTCCTCAGCCGCGACGCGGGCTCCGCTGCTGCGCTTGCGGCGACGGTCAACGGAACCTCCGGCATCACGGGATCCCCGGTGGAAGGCAGCATCGTGGTCCTGGCCACTCCGTTCGACGCCTCCAAGGCAGTCCTTTCTTCCTACGGCTCAGCGCTCAGCGGCAAGACGATCGTGGACATCTCCAACCCCGTGAACTTCGAGACCTTCGATTCCCTCACCGTCCCCGCCGGAACCTCGGCAGCCGAAGAACTCCAGGCCGTGGTCCCGGGCGCGTCGGTCGTCAAGGCGTTCAACACTGTCTTCGCTGCCACGCTCGCGGACGGCGAAGTGGACGGCCAGACCCTCGATGTACTCGTGGCGGGCGACGATGCCGAGGCGACGGCCGCCGTCGTCGACTTCGTCAAAGGTGCCGGGCTGCGCCCGGTGAACGTCGGGCCCCTGCGCCGCTCGCGTGAGCTCGAAGCCTTCCAGTTGCTCGTCATGACGCTGCAGGTCAGCGACGCCCACCCCGACTACAACTGGAACTCCGCAGTCAAGCTCCTGCCGTAGTCATTTTGGAGGGCGGCCCGCCTGGCCGCCCTCCGCGTTGTAGGCTGGGCGGCATGTTCGTGGTTTCGCTGACCTACAAAGTTCCCGACGAGATTGTCGATTTCCACCGCCCCGCACACATGGATTGGGTCAAAGAAGCGTTCGACGCCGGCACTTTCGTCGCGTCCGGACGTCGCGTTCCAGCCATCGGGGGCGTGCTGTTGTCCAACGTCGATCGCGCGACACTGGACGCTTCCCTGGCTACGGATCCGTTCTACGTCAATGGGGTAGCCGACTTCGAGATCATCGAATTCACGGTCACCACGGCGTCCACGGGTTTCGAAAACCTGCTGGACTAGTTAGGTTGGGCGTCCGGGGCGTGACGCTGCCGCTTCAAATCCGGGCTGGCTCAGGGGACGTCCCCAATCGCTCCGGCAAGACCACCGGCATAAGAGCCGGCCAGCGGGCGCTCAGGTGATCACCGCTCGAAACTCCCCTGAAACGACGCGAAAGCCAGGGTGCCACGTCGCGCCTGAGCCACGCGGCGTCGTCGGCCATTATCTCGGCGCGGCTCCGCGGTTGGAGCGCCCCAAGCACGGGTGAGCCGAGCGAGTGCGCGGCGCCCAACACCTCCAAGACTTTCTTCGCCATGTACTCATGTCCGATGCCGGACATGTGCAGCCGATCGGGAGCCCACATCCGGCGGTCCTGGTACTTTTCGAAGCACCAATGGTCCACCAGAAGCGTTCCGTAGGCTGCCGAAATGCGCCGGATGTGCTTGTTGAAAACCGCCGTGCGCAGCTTAAGCGGCTCCAACACCGGCGAGAGCGGCACGTTGTACTCGGTGAACAGCAGGACTTGGGCACCACTTTCGGCGATCCGGACAACGGCGTCCTCGAATCCACGGACCAGTAGGCGCATGTCCAGTCGTGCGCCGAGGAGATCGTTGCCGCCGGCGTGGAAACTGACCAGAGTGGGAGCCATAGCGAGCGCGGGCTCAAGTTGTTCAACCACGATCTGCCTGAGCCGACGGCCGCGGAGGGCCAGATTGGCGTACTGCGTCTGCATCCGGTGCCTGGCCAGTTCCTCGGCCACGCGGTCGGCCCAGCCACGGCAGTCGTTGGGAAGGCGAAGGTCCGTGTCGCCGACGCCTTCGGTGAAAGAATCTCCGACGGCGACGAATCTCAGCGGCGTGTGCGTAGTCACGGTCATGTCCCCCCGTTGTCTTGAGCTTTTCCTGGTGGCTTGCTTCCAGCATCGGCGGCGCCCGCCCCGGCGGCTTGGCGTTCCGCGAGTTTACGTAGCCCGGCTTTCCGCGGCACCTTCACGAGCTCCGGCCAGCGTGGGCCAAGGTTGTCCCCGAGCGTGACGCCGCGAAGCTTCCGGCCGAACAATGGCAGAACCCAGTCGTTCACCCAGCGGCGCTGCCGACGTTCCCAGTCGCGCAACTTGAGCCGCTGCGGCGGTTCCCAGTCTTTGGGCGAGAACTTGTGCGGTACGCCGAGGTGATCCAGGACCTGCGATGCCATGTATTTGTGTCCGGCTTTGGACATGTGGAGACGGTCCGAGGCCCACATCCGGCGGTCGTGGTAGGCGTCAAGGCACCAATAATCCACCAGCACGGCGCCGTACTTGGCGGCCAGTTCGCGGACGCGTTCGTTGTACAGGGCGTTCCGCTTCTTGAAGGGTTCCAGCACGGCCGAGACCTTGACGTCGTACCCGGTGAACAAGACCAAGGTGGCTCCCGTGGCTGCGAGGCGGGCCACGAGCCTTTCGTACTCGGCCATGAGGATGTCCATGTCCGTGCCGAAATCCAGGATGTCGTTGCCACCTGCGTAAAGCGTGATGAGCGTGGGTTCCATGCCCAGCGCCCGGTCCAATTGCTCGTCGACGATATGGCGAAGCCGCTTGCTCCGCACGGCAAGATTCGCATACTCCCAGCCAGGTTCAGCCTTGGCGAGTTTCTCGGCAACGCGGTCGGCCCAGCCCCGGACGCCGTTCGGTAGGGCCTCGTTCCGGTCCCCCACACCCTCGGTGAAGGAATCGCCCAAGGCAACAAACCGCCGTCGTCCGTTCTGGTCAGCATGAAGCACGTTCCCAGCCACCACGCCAGCGTAGCCCCGCCCGGTTGCCCGCCGGCAAAGCCCAGGTTAATTCGACGCCGGCTCACTTGTGAGGCCTTTCGGCCAAACGCCCGCTCACCTATGAGGCCTTTCGGCCAAACGCCGGCTCACTCGAGGTGAGCGGACGTTCCGCCGTTTGGCCGCAAAAGTGAGCGAGCGTCGGCGAAAAGGACGGTATATGTGAGCGTGCGTCAGACGGGGGCGGGCTAGAGCTCGGCTTTCCCTTTGCGCCAGTAGCCCATGAACGCCACCTGCTTCCGGTCGATCCCCACATCCCGGACCAAGTACCGTCGCAGCTCCTTGATGACCCCGGCCTCGCCAGCGATCCAGGCGTAGAACGGCAAAGCCCCGGCGGGAAGGCCCGGGTTGCGGCTCGCTTCGATCGCGGCAGTGTCCATGCGCAGCGGAGTTTCCCACAAAATATCTTGGTCCACATTGACGTCTTCGGGCTCGGGGCCGGCGGCGCCGTCGAGCGGGATGATGCCGACCCAGCCCGGCACGGGTACGGCTCCGCGGACGGCTTCCTTCAGCAATTCGCCGTGGGGGCGGGACCGGCCGAGGACCGCTCCGCGCGCTAGCCAGGTGATTTCAATGTCGGCGTCTGAAGCGAGGTCCTTGAAATCGCCAGCCTCTGGTACTTCGAGGAAGGCATGGCCGGTGATTCCCGCAGGCAAGGATTCCAGGATTGCACTGATGGCAGGGACAGCCGTTTCGTCGCCGGCAAGGAGGACCCGCTGTGCCAGGCCGGGACGCCATTCAATGCCGGAGTATGTTTCGGCCGTGATGCAGTGGGCTGCCCGGTTGTTGGGGCCGATGATGGTGATGGAATCCCCGGGTTTCGCGCCGAGTGCCCAGTTGGCCGCGGGCCCGCCTCTCGGGTGAGCCGCACCGCCGTCGACGTCGGACCCCGCCGCGCCACCGCCGTC
Organism: Arthrobacter sp. KNU-44; assembly: GCF_051843155.1. Taxonomy (NCBI): domain Bacteria; kingdom Bacillati; phylum Actinomycetota; class Actinomycetes; order Micrococcales; family Micrococcaceae; genus Arthrobacter; species Arthrobacter sp. KNU-44. The sequence goes on along the minus strand of NZ_JBPXNG010000002.1, from coordinate 2,477,256 downwards.
GCGGGTGCCGCGGCCGTCGCCGAAATGCATCACGAAGTCGACATCGATCTCCGGATAGACGGCGTCGAGCCTCTCGTTCCGCACGGTGTAGGTCCGCATCGAACCGCGCACCGCGGGATCCATCGCCAACCACTCCTGGTACCAACCGGCGTCGCCCGTATTGAAGGCGGGCAAGGGCAGCGGGCGACCTTCGGCATCGAGCGAGGGAATCATGAGTTTGATACGCAGGTCCAGGGTGTTCCCTGAAACACCGAATCCGCGCAGGCAATATCCCCCAAACGTGATGCGGCGGAAATTGGGCCCAAGATCCTCGACGGCGGTGACGGTGACGTCGAAGGCGAGCGTCATCGGCTCCGTGATGGCGTTTCGCACGGCGGCGTCTGCATTCATGAGGCGAACTCCAATTCGATGGGTGTTGAGGGAGCGGCGGTGTGGTGCCGGCCGATCGGGAGAATGAGCGGGGTGCCCGAAATCGGATCCGGAACCACCCGGGACTCCAGGCCAAAAACGTCGCGGACCAAGTCCTCGGTGACCACTACCGGCGCAGGACCCTCGGCGACGATTGCCCCGCCTTTCATCGCGATGACGTGGTCCGCGTATCGCGCTGCCAGATTGAGGTCGTGCAACACGATCGCCACAGTGGCTCCGCGGCTGCGGTTGAGATCGGTCACCAGATCCAGCACCTCCACTTGGTGTGCCAGGTCAAGGTAGGTGGTGGGTTCGTCGAGGAGCAGGACGTCCGTCTCCTGCGCAAGGGCCATGGCGATCCACACTCGCTGGCGTTGCCCGCCGGACAGTTCATCGACGCTTCGTTCAGCCAATTCCAACGTTGCGGTGGTTTCGAGCGCGCGCTGAACGGCGAGATCATGCACCGACCGGTCACCAGTCCTCCAGCTGCGGAAGAAGGCCAAGCGTGCGGGCAAGTTCGCGGGCCGGGCGGGAGTGGATGTCCTTGCCATCCAAAGTGACGACGCCGGCGCTCGGCTTCAGGAGCCGGGACAGCCCTCGGAGGAGCGTGGATTTTCCGCAAGCGTTGGCACCCACGATCATGGTCACTTTGCCTTCGGGAATCTGCGTCGAGAGTCCTTCGACCACGCGTCGCTGATCGTATTGGAGCGTCAAGCCGCGTGCGCTCAGTTGTGCCATGTCAGGCTTCCTTTCGATTGGACGTGACGAGGAGCCACAACAAGAATGGAGCGCCGAGGGCGCCGGTAATGACACCGACCGGCAGAACGGTGCCGCTCAGAATCAGGGGTGCCACGTTGTACGCGAAGTAGTCGGCCGCGAGGACGATCAAGGCGCCAGTGAACGCCGACGCCGGGAGGCTGGGCCGCCCGACGGTCCGCCGGGCGATCGGCCCGGCTAGGAAGGCGACGAAGGCAACCGGTCCGGCAGCCGCCGTCGCCACCGCTGCGAGCGCGACGGCGGTAATCACGAGGCCGAAGCGCACGGCGTTCACGCGGATTCCCAGTCCAGCCGCGGCGTCATCCCCGAGCTCGAGCATGCGCAGCGGTCCCGAGAGGAGGGCCAGCGCGGGAACAAGCACCGCGAGCGAGGCGAGGAGGACGCCCACACGTTCCCAATTGGCAGTATTCAAGGAACCGTTGAGCCAAATGAGGGCCTCGGAGGCTGTCCGGATGTCCGCCCGGGTCATGAGGAAATTCACCACCGCCCCCAAGGCTGCGGCGATACCAACGCCGGCGAGTATGAGCCGGTTGCCTGCCGCATTCCCGCGCCTACCGCCTGAACTGCCGCCGGAGCCCCCGCCGCCTCGCGAAATGGCGTAAATGAGGAGCGCGACGCCGATTGCACCCGCGAGCGCAGCCGCGGACACAGCGGCACCGGACGCGCCGAACACGACAATAGCCAGGACTGCCGCTGCGCTCGCGCCGTAACTGATGCCGATGACGTCCGGGCTTGCGAGCGGGTTGCGGAGCATGGTCTGGAAGAGCCCGCCGGAGAGGCCGAAGGCCACACCGATCAGGATTCCCACCACGGCCCGGGGCAGTTTGTTCTCCATGACGATGAAGCTTGCGCCCGGGATCTTCTCGCCGCCTGTCAGGTGAGCCGTGAGGATCCTGAAGAAATCGGGGACGGTGACCGTGTAGCTGCCCAGGAGCACGGTCACCGCAAAGAGGACGACGACGCCGGCGCCCAGGAGTGCGGTCATGCTGCGGGGCTTCATAGCGAGGCCCCCTTGCCCCGGCGGACGAGCCACACGAAGACGGGAGCACCGACGATGGCCGTCATGATGCCCGCTGGGACTTCGCCCGGCAGCAGCACCACCCGGCCGATCACGTCCGAAACAAGAAGGAGGGCCGGTGCGAGAACCATCGAAAACGGCAGGATCCAGCGGTAGTCCGGGCCGGTAAAGAAGCGCAGCGCGTGTGGAACCACGAGTCCGACGAATCCGATGGGACCGGCCAGCGCCGTGGCCGAGCCACAAAGCAACACGATTCCAAGCGCGGTGACACCCCTCCCTAGCGCCACATTCTGGCCGAGCCCGCGGGCAACGTCGTCACCGAGGGCAAGGCTGTTGAGTATCCGGCCGCTGCCCAGAACGATCAACGCCCCGATCAACAGGAACGGCAACCCGGTCAACACCACGGACCAGTCGCTGCCGGCAATCCCACCCACTTGCCAGAAACGGAAGCGGTCCAGAGTGTCCTGGCTCGAAACCAGGATCACGTTCATCAACGAGTAGAGTCCAGCGCTCAGCGCCGCACCCGCCAAAGCGAGCTTCACCGGCGTCGCGCCGTCACGCCCCATCGACGCGATCAAATAGACGACGACGGCGGCCGCGGCGGCACCGACAAAAGCGAACCAGATGTAGCCACTCGCCCCGGAGATACCGAAAAGATGGATCCCGGTGACCACGGCCAGAGCCGCCCCCGCGTTGACGCCCATGATGCCCGGGTCAGCCAAGGGGTTGCGGGAGACGCCCTGCATCGCGGCGCCGGCAAGGCCGAGGGCAGCGCCTGCCACTAAGCCGAGCACAGTGCGTGGAATCCGGGTGTGGACGACCGCATGGTTGCCGTCGTCGGGGTTGAACTGAGTGAGTGCTTGCCACACGGTTTCGATGGACATGCCGCGTGCGCCGATCGCGAGCGAGGCCGCAACGACAAGCACAAGCACGACGACGGCGGCCAACAGCCACGCGACCTTCGCGCGAACTGGCAGCTGTTGCCCTTTGGACGTGCTTTGAGGGTCATCAGCTGCCAGTTCGCGCGTGGTTCCCCCTCGAGAAGGTGGGCCGGCCGTCGTCGTGCTCTGTGTCATGGGGGGCGTATCGCTTACTTGGCTGCCGCGTCGGCGCCCTTGGCCAGCTGGGGCAGGAACATGTCCAGTGCCCACGGCAGGCTCAGGGGCGAGGATGCGGAGATCGCGAGGGTGAGGGTGTTGTCGGAGTCGGCGACCAGGGCGCCCTTCTTGATGGCGGGGATCTGGCCCAGCAGGGGGTCCTGCTTGATCTGGTCCCTGGTCTTGGAATCCGGCACCCACGTCACGAAAACGTCGGAGGAAAGCTCATTGGCCTTTTCAGCGGACCATGGAACGAAGAATTCCTTGGAACCCTTGCTCGCGTTCTCCACCACGGGAGCAAGCTTCATGCCGATTTCGGACAGGAAACGCGGACGATTGTCGTTGGCTGTGTAGACGTTGACGCCATCGCCCTTCGCAGGCTCGAGGTTGCCGTAGATGAAAGACTTGCCGGCGAGCTGCGGAAAGGCGCCAACCTTGTTTTTGATGATTGCCTCGGTGTCCGAGACGAGCTTTGCCGCATCTGAGTTCTTACCCAAGGCCTTGCCGATGATCGAGGTGGCTTCCTGCCATGGCGTGCCGTACGCGAGTTCGGGCTGCGCCACCACCGGGGCAATTTCCGAGAGCTTCTTGTAGTCGGCTTCGGTCAAGCCCGAGTAGGCGGCAAGGATGACGTCCGGGGCCAACTTGGCGATCTCCGTGAAGTTAATGCCGTCCGCCTCAGAGAACTGGGCTGGGGCCTTCGCGGTGCCGAAGCCGGCGCCCAACTTCTCTAGCGCGGCGTCCTTCCAGGGAGTAGACCCCTTGTCGTTGTTGCCCCAGGCGACCTTCGGCACACCGACCGGTACGACGCCGAGAGCCAAGGCGACATCGTCGTTAACCCACGAGACGGTCACCACGCGCTGCGGTTGCGACTTGATGGTGGTCTCGCCGAAAACGTTCTTGAGAGTAACCGGGAACTGGCCGCTTGAGGCCGGGGACGTCGCGGAACTGGCGGTGGTTGAGCCGGTCGAGCAAGCGGTGAGGGATAGTGCGACGGCGGCAAAGGCTGCGGTCGCTGCGCCTGCGGTCTTCAACAGGGCACGGCGTGAGGGGCGGGAAGCCACGAGACTCCTTAGGTAAGTGATGCAAACCTAAGTAAGGCTAGCCTACCCTTCATCTAATTACGAAACGTTTGCGTCGCGTAATTAATTCATGCCCAGCCGGCCCCCAACGCTCGCTCACATATCGCGACAAAACGGCCAACGCTCGCTCACATATCCGGGCCAAACGGCGGACGCTCGCTCACCTCAGGTAAGCGAGCATCGGGGCCAACGGGCGCTTCAACGCACGGGATCTTTGGACACCGAGGGCGGCGTTTGCAAAGATGACAGAGCCGGTTTATTCAACGAACCGCGTCAGGGCCGCGAAAGCGGCGAAGATCGAGAGGATGAGCATGCGCACTGCACACGTTGGCGCTGCCATGGTTGGCGAGGTGGCCGTGTTGGCCTACTTTGCATCTCCCTCTGCGTCGGTCATCCCGCTCGGCGGCCTGGGAAACTAACCCCACCGCCCCGCACTAGAAGCACACGAAGGGTTGCTTTGCTGTGCCCTCGGATCGCCGGACGCCAGCGTCCTTCCTCTTCGGAGCCCAAACGATCTGAAAAGAACTTCGCCGTGCAGAAAATCACCGCTCAACAAATCCGTTCCTCTTTCATCAATGCGAGCCGCTCGGAGGCGGCCAAACTCAACCTCCCGGAGGACTTCGATTCCCTTGACTGGGACAACCTCGAATTCCTTGGCTGGCGCGACGAAAAGATGCCCATGCGGGGATACCTCGTCCTTCCGAACGATGGTGCCCTCACTGGCATCATGCTGCGTGCGCCCGAGGGAGGCTCCGGCAAGAAGCGTTCGGTCCTTTGCGAGCTGTGCCGCGACGTGTTTTCCAAAGACGATGTCTATCTTTGGGTTGCCAAGCGCGCAGGCCAGTCGGGTCGCGACGGCAACACCGTGGGGACGTTGATCTGCGCAGAATTCGGCTGTTGCACCAACGTCCGCAAGGAGCCCCCGGCGAATGAGATCAATCCGGACCCGGCCGCCGTCGTCGTTCGTCAAATCGCCGGACTGCAGTCCCGGACCGCCCAGTTCCTGGGGCGGGTCCAAGGAAAGTAGACGCTTCGGCGGCGGACGCTCGCTCGCTTTACGTGAGCGAGCGTCCGCCGGAAACCCGACATACGTGAGCGAGCGTCCGGGCTAGCGGAGCACGATGTCCACGGGGTTGGCTTCGGAACGCCATTCTCCGGGCTTGCCCGGGCCGCCGATCACGGGAGCCGTAAGCACGCCGGAGCGGTTGGTTCGTTTGTCGCGCAGGATTTCCGTGACGGAGCCAAGGTGCCGGGAGAGGTCGATCACGTTTTCCGGCGCGGCCAGCAACAACTGGAAGCCGAACTCGTGCAGGGCCTTGATGCCCGCACCGGCGAACTCCTCCGATGCCAGGACGAACGCCTCGTCCATCATCACGGTTCCGTAGGTCGTGAAACCCTGCTCGGCGATGCCCAACTGGTAGCTCAGGGCCGCTGCCATGATGAACGCCGTGAATCGCTGCCGCTCGCCACCGGACATCGAGCCGGTGTCCGCATGCATGTACACCTCGGTCTTCTTGCCACCCCGCGGGCCTTGGACGGAGCGGTGTTCCTTGCACTGAATGAAGAGATGCCCGCGGACATCCAGCACCTCGGCTCGCCAGCGCCGGTCCTCGGGGGTCTGCGAACCGAGCCGCTTGACGAGGGTTTCGAGCGACTTGTAGCGGTTGGTGAGTTCGACGTCGTCGTCCGCCTCGCTCGGAGCACCGGCACCCGAAGCGGCGCCCGCCGCGCGAGATGGACGCGTGTGTCGCGTCTTCAACGCGTTGTGGATGGCGTCCTTGAACTGCTTCGCGGTGGCGGGCAGCGTCTGCTTGATGTCGAGTTCCAGGAAGCTGCCCTCGTGGAAATTGACCTCGGACAGGATGCCGTTGAGGGGCAGGATACGGCTCGTGATGGCGCGGCGCTCCTCGTCGAGCAGGTGGAGCAGCGTGCTGAACGATTCGTGCGTTCGCTGGTTGAAGAACTGGCGGAATTCGGCTTCCTGCGCGGGCAACCCTTCGCTGACGATCTGGTGGTAGCGGGACTCGAATTCCCCCGCGGCGCCGATCGAGGTGCCATGGTCCGCGGAAATCGCGGTGCCCCATTCCCGCACGAATCCTTCGAACATCCGCGTCAGCCGCTCCGCCAACGCCTGCCCGCGGGACTCGGCGGCGTGCAGTTCCGCCAGGAGCTTGCTCCGGACTTCGGCAGCGAGTGTGTCGAGTTCGTGGAGCTCGCTCACCTCTGCGAATGCGCTGAAGTACGGTTCGAGTGCAGTCACGGTAGCGCCCGACGGCGGCGCCTGGTCCAGGCGGCTGCGTGCGGCATCCAGGAGGGCGTCAGCCGTGGTCATCTGGTGGTCGAGCGTCTTGTACTCGCTCTGCAACACCGCCGCCGACCCTGTGGAGGACTGGTGCTTTTCGCGCACAGCCTCGATGTTCGCGCGCAAGGGTTCCAAGTCGGCCTGCGCTGCCAAGGCATCCTTGAGCCGCTGTTCGATCTTCGCGAGCTCCTCGTCCGCCACTGCTGCAGAGACCTGTTCCCAGCCCCGCTCGTCGTCGGCGATGCGGCGCAAGGCTTCGAGCTGGCGTGTCATGCCTTGGTGGGAATCCTCGCGGCTTTGGGCGAGTTCCGCGGCCTTCAGAAGCTCATTTTCGAGCTCGCCGACCTTCGCCGCCACGAGCTCCAGCTTGGAAGCATTGTCGAAACCAAGAACGTAGTCCTGCCGGCTCGTGAAGCGATCGTCCTTCTCGACTGTGTGCCTGTTGCGCTTGACCACTCCGCCCAGGCTCAGGCCCTTGTCCAGCTGGGCGAGCTCGTCCGGGTCTTCCACGCACGGGTAGGCGAAATCGAGGGCGATCCGCTCGCGGATCCACTCACCGGCGTCGGCATTCGCCCCCAACGTGAGGATGTTCAGCTTCGTCAACAGCTCGCCGTCGGACACGTCCTCCACAGCCAAAGCGCCGCCCGCGAGCGGTTTGGAAACATCCACTGCCCGCAGCGCTCCGCGGACGGTGTTGTCGTTCAGGTAGCGCGTGACGGCGGCAAAGTGCTCGCCGGGAACCAGCAGCGTCGTTGCGAGGTTGCGCAAGGCGCGCTCGGCCGCGGGCCGCCACTGTTCCTCCCCCTCGGCGAGGTCGATCAGCTCGCCTCCAAAGGGCATGCGGTCCTCCGGAACGCCCGTGGCTGCGGCGATCGCGGCGCGGTTTTCAATGCTCGACGGCGGCAGAAGGGACTTGCGCGTCTTCAGCGAGACCAGCTCCTGCTGGGCTGCGGCGAGTTCACGTTTCTTGGTGGCGTGGCCGTCGAACGCTTCGAAGCGGAGTTCCCTCAGCGCTTCGGAATCGTCTTTGAGTTCGGCGGAGCGGCTCGCGGCCTGCTCGTGGGCCTGCTCCCAACCGTCGGCCGTCCACTCAAGGTTGAGTCCGGCGTCGGCCAATGCTTGCCGGGCCGCTTCCTCCACCTGCTGGCGAAGCTTGAGGCCGACCCGGGCATTTTCGAGGGACTGCTCGATCGCCGAAATCGCGTTCCCGCCCTGGTTGTTGTAGTCCGATTCGAGCTGGCGAAGCTCCTTGGCGAGCGCGTCCCGGACTCCCCGCTCGGCGCTGAGCTCCTTGGCCTTCGACTGGGCAAGGTCCTTGAAACGAGCCAAAGTCTTGGCGTGGACCGTGACCGAGAGCTGCTGCTTGTAGGCGTCGAATTCCTCGCCGCTGAGCTCCCGGAGCCGGTTGGCCTCCACCAACGACTGGGCATATTCCTTGTTCATCCCGGGCACGGGTGCGAGCTGATCGCGCTGCTGGCGAACGTCCTCAAGCCTCTGCCTGATTGACATGAGGTTGCTGAATTCCTCAACGACGTCGTCCGCGGCAGTGAGCGTCGCGGGCGCGTCGAGCACCTGGTCGCGGAAGAACGTGTTGACGCTGCCGCCGAGCCCCTTGCCGGCCTGGATCACGCGCAAAAGCGGGAGCGCCTGGTCCGAGTTGATGCCGAGAAGCCGCCGGAAACGCTCCGCAAAAGCCTTGTGGACATCGAAGATCTGGGCGTCCGGGAAGATGGTCTCCAGCGCGCCCTTGGTGAAGCGCTTCTCCGCGATACCCTCGATCTCCCCGAGATCCAGGGGCTTGTTGTCAATCACGTAGAACCGGCCAACGCTGGACTCAGTGCCGTTCTTGGGCAGGTCAAAGAGGGCCGAAATAGTGATCTTGGTGCCGGCCGCGTTGTCGAACGTGAGCGCGACGGCGGACCAGGTGGCACCCGGGCGCTGGAAGGCACTCGCCGAGCCCTCGCCCACGGCCTTGTCGCCCACTTTTCCACGCATGTACGTGAACGTGGTCCTCTTGTCCTCCACGGCCCCGCCGGCCCGCTGCGCCGCAGCCTCGTTGGAGCGCGGACGGGCATCGAAGACGCGCAGCATGGCATCGAACAGCGTCGACTTGCCAACGCCCGAATTGCCCGTAAGCAGCGTGCCGTTGCGGTCCACGTGCATCGTGTGGGCGCCATGGAACGTGCCCCAATTGACCACCTGGACCAGGGCGAGGCGCATCTGGCCCGGGTTCGTAAGTTCGCCGATCGGAAGCATGGTTGCGATAGTCACTTGGCCGCCTCCCTTTCGGTTGCGTTCTTTGTGGTTACGTCAGTTGTGGTCGCCTTTGCCTCTGCGGCTCGTTCGTCACCATTGGTGTCATCCACCTCGGTGCCGTCGGGCAGCTCGGAAGCGTCGCCGTCGTCGTCCGTGTCCGTGTCCGGTTCTGTTAGTTCGATGAGGGGTTCCGTGCCTGATTCGTCGGCTGCTACTGCGATAAGTGCCTCGATTTGGGCCGGGATGTCGCCGATGTTTTCGAAGGGGAGGGCCAGGGGGAGCGCTCTGGAGATCGCGAAGGTGTCTTCGATGCCCGTGGCGAGGAGGAGTTGGCGGGCAAGGAGCTTCGTGACCGTGCGGTTCACGACGTCGGTGTCGCGGAGGGCGTCTTGTTGGCCGGATGGCTGGTAGTGCGCCACAAGTTCGGCGATTTCTTCGCGAGCGATCACCGGGTCGGTCTGGGCCGTGACGTGGCGGTCGAGGAGGAGCCTCAGACGCAGAAGCACGATGGTTTCCACCCGGCTCAACGCGCGCTGCTGGCGAAGGATGCTCGAACGCGTGCTGCCTCCGATGGCTTCGGGATCAACGGGTCGGAGCACCGCGATCTTGCGTTCGTGGTCCAGTTGCAGGTTCAGGAAGAGCTCGGAAAGCCGGCTGCGGAGGATCACTTGGTTGTCGAGAAGGGTGGTCCAGAGCTTTTCGTCGCGGCCGCCGTCGACATAGGGGCCCTTGAGTAGCCGTACGAGGGTCTGGCGGACCTTCATAGGCAGGACGCCGGTGTCGCCCGGGAACAGCGCCGCGCCGTCGACGAACGTGTCGCGGGGAGTGACCCGGAACGGATCCGGATGGACATGTCCATCCTGCGAAGCCTCGGACTGGACATGCTGGGTTATGTCCACTCCTTGCTCCGGAGAGGGGGCATGCTCGGTGGGGTGGGCGTCAGTCATCGGAATCCTTAGTCAGGGTCACGAGCGGCAGGTACGCGGTGCGTTTGCTGCCATCGATTTGTTCGAAGTCGATGTTTTCCCAGGCGGCCCGGTCGAACTCCGCACCGCCGTGCAGCGCTTCGGACAGCAGGGCCCGGACAGTGTTGATGTGCCGTTCATCCTCCGGGAGGTTCGCCCAGGCCCCCGCCAGCGTGGAGGCGCCCGCCATGGCAGAGCGGACGACGTCGGGCCTCGCCTTCGCGGAGCGCAGCGAACGGACCCGGTCCGAATCGCTGAACGCGATGGGGTCGGCGAGCTTTGGAGGCGCCGCGAACTCATCCGGATCGAAGAGTTTGACCATGGCGAGCGATTCAAATCCCGCATTGAACAACACCGGGCCGCGGACCAGGCCGGGACGGTCGCGTTCGTAGGGCATGGACCGGATAGCCTGTTCGGCCTCGCGCAGGACCTGCCGGAGCCGGACAGACTGGCGGATGTCATCGCTCTGGATGTAGTTGTTCAGGCTTTCGGACAGCCGGCCGTAGATACGTTGGATCTGGCTGTGCTGGGTACGCAATTCCGCCACGAGGTTCTTGAGCGTTTCCCTGTCCTCATGGCTGAGGTCGTCTGCGAATTGGCGGCTCAGCACGTCACCGATCGCCGAACGGAAGCGCAACTGTTGCTGCGGGTCCTCGAGGAACGCCGTGAAGGAGCGGAACGTGCGCCCTTCGGGACTCTGGCGCAAGCGTTTGTCTGCCTCCAGGACCTGCGCCATGGTGGCACCCTTGCTGAGCGATTCCTCGATGATCTGGTTGCGGAGCTCGCCTACCAATTCTTCGATGCGGTCACGCATCTTCTTGTAGTCGGCAGGCAGGCTCGCCGCAAGGTCCAGGATGTTCCCGGCCGCTTCGACGGCTTCCTCATCGTCCAAAAGACCGTCGAAGTCGCCCGAGCTGATGTCCTCAATCAACTGTTGACGCTCCTGGATCTCCTCTTCAAGGGATTCCAAACGGGCGCTTTGGTCCGGGTTCGTCTCGTTGGCGAGCTTTTCGACGTCGCCGAGCAACGTCCCGAGCCGGGAACCGTTGAGGGTAGAGCGTTCGCTGGACAGGCTGTCCAGGAAAGCCAGGACGCGCGCGGCGGCCTCGGTAATTTCGTAGACGATCTGGCCCGACTGGCTGCGCCGGGTCAGGAACTGCTTGCGGGTCCATTCGTCGGCAAATGCTTTGCCGCTCCCCTGGCCGCCCAGCCCGGGATCCTGCCTGCGGAGCTGCTCCAGGAAAGCGTCGACGTCGGCATGGAACTCTTCGAGCGGAAGCTGCGGCCTTGTCCGGGTGAAGGATGCCTGGAGCACCGCGATGACCCAAGGAGCCGAGCGTGTGAGGGCCCACGCGGGGCCTTTGGTCAGGAGTTCGAGGTCCCTGAGCCGCGCACTGATGGCATCGGCTGAGGACATTGCTGAGCGGGACACTTACTCTCCTTCAGCTGCCGCGGAACCTTCTGGCAGCGGAAATCCCGAAAACTGCCCCGTACAAGGTTAACGCAGGGTGCACCGCAACCCTTCCGTGATCTACCTGCCGGTATGGTTTCGATCGCGTATCAACAGGCCCCGCGCCGGTGTTGTTGCTGGCCGAACCATTGATTCCGCCCCTAGTGTCGACACCAACGACGTCGACGCTCCGACGTCGGCTTTGGCAGCGTTGCGGAGGGGACCCAATGCAGTTCGACTTGACCACCTTAGACAGCAGCAGTTATGTCTTCGCGGGAACACTAATCGTTGGCCTGGTTTTGGCAGCGTTCATCGCGGTAGCGGCCATGGCCGCCCTTGCGCTGGTCGGAGCCGGGAGCCTCGCCTGGTACACCTTGAAGAACGTGCTGGGCGGGCTGGTCCACGGCATCAATTTTGCGTGGGACCAGCTTGTCCACCAGGCCGGAAAAGTGGAACTGCCGGTGGAATTCCCGGCCCAAACCGCCCCTAGCACAGGTACCTACCCGCGGGTAGCATTGAGGGACAGCTGAAGGGTCCCCCACCCAAGGCGGATCCTGGGCTCAAACCGGCACAACCGGCAAGAGGAGTCCTCCCATGACCTCCGCCACTGACAACAAAAGCAACGGCGTCACGGCCGCAGAAGCCCGCGCGGTCGCCGAGGCCGCCCGCGACACCGAATGGAACCGCCCGAGTTTCGCCAAGGGACTGTATTTGGGAGACTTCGATCTGGGGCTGATCCATCCCTGGCCCCAGGCAAGAGCCGAAGACATCGAGCGCGGCGAAGAGTTCATGGCGAAGCTGACGGAGTTCTGCGGCACCATGTCCGGCCGGGCCATCGAACGCGATGCCAAAATCCCGGACGAATACCTCGCAGGACTCACCGAACTAGGCGTTTTCGGCATGAAGATTCCGCGCGAGTACGGCGGCTTGGGCCTGTCTCTGGTCTACTACGGCAGGGCGTTGGCGCTGCTGGGATCAGTCCATCCCAGCCTTGGCGCGTTGCTTTCGGCCCACCAGTCGATCGGGGTCCCGGAGCCGGTCAAAGTCTTTGGGACCCCCGAACAAAAGCAAGAGTACTTGCCGCGTTGTGCGGCCGGCGCCATCACAGCCTTCTTGCTGACAGAGCCCGACGTCGGCAGCGACCCTGCACGGATGGGCTGCACCGCAGTGCCAAGCGACGACGGCGAGTCTTACGTTTTGGATGGCGTCAAACTTTGGACCACCAACGGCGTGATTGCCGAGCTGGTAGTGGTCATGGCGGTTGTTCCAGCCCGCACCGCCCCCGACGGCACGGCACTCAAGGGCGGGATCACAGCCTTCGTCGTGGAAATGGACTCCCCCGGCATTACCGTTGAGAACCGCAATGCCTTCATGGGCCTGCGCGGCATCGAGAACGGCGTGACCCGGTTCCACCAAGTCCGCGTACCGGCAGCCAACCGGCTGGGCCGCGAAGGCCAGGGACTCAAGATCGCGCTCACCACGCTCAACACCGGCAGGCTCTCCATCCCCGGCCTATGCGTGGCTGCGGGCAAATGGTCGTTGAAGATCGCCCGCGAATGGTCCAACGCCCGCACCCAATGGGGCCGGCCGGTCGGAAAACATGAGGCCGTCGGCAAGAAGATCGCCTTCATCGCCGCCACCACCTTTGCCCTTGAAGCTGTTTTTGAACTGTCTGCCGAGATGGCCGATGCCGGCCAGAAAGATGTCCGGATCGAGGCGGCCCTGGCCAAGCTTTGGTCCACTGAACTCAGCTACACCGTGGCTGATGAGTTGGTGCAGATCCGGGGTGGCCGTGGCTTTGAGACGGCGGATTCATTGGAAGCCCGCGGGGAGCGTGCGGTGGCCGCCGAGCAGCTGCTGAGGGACATGCGCATCAACCGGATCTTCGAAGGCTCGTCCGAGATCATGCGCCTGCTCATCGCCCGCGAAGCCGTCGATGCCCACCTTTCGGCCGCGGGCGAGCTCGCCTCCGCGGACGCAACACTGCAGGAGAAGGCGCGTGCCGCCGTCGGCGCCTCAGGTTTCTACGCCAAATGGCTCCGTAAGCTTGTGGCCGGAGCCGGCATGGACCCCCGGTCCTACGGCGAGTTCGGGCGTCTCGCTAAGCAGTTGAGGTACGTGGAGCGGGCTTCGCGCCGGCTCGCCCGCCAGACGTTCTACGGCATGGGCCGCTGGCAGGCGAGGCTCGAATACAAACAAGCGTTCCTCGGCAGGATCGTGGATATCGGGGCCGAGTTGTTTGCCATGGCAGCGTGCTGTTCACGGGCCGAGATGCTGCTGCAGACCGCACCGGAGCAAGGCGCGGCGGCGTACGAGCTCGCCGAGGCCTACTGCGAACAGGCGCGGATTCGCGTGGACGGATACTTCGATCAGTTGTGGCGGAACACCGACGACATCGATCACGAGTTGTCCTCGAACGTGCTCGCGGGCGACTACGCCTGGCTTGAGGCCGGAATCCTGGACCAATCCGAAGGAACGGGTCCATGGATCGCCGACGCCACCCCGGGTGCGTCGTCGAAGGAGAGCCTGCACCGGAAGTACCGCTAGCCGACGTCGCCGTCGAGGTAGTACCAGCGCCTGTCGATCCGCAGGAAGCGGCTGTTTTCGCGCTGGACGCCGCGTTCGCCGTCGGAACGGTAGTGCGCCGCGAACTCGACCGTCCCTTCGGTGTCCAAGGGGCCGCCCCGGTGCGTCGCCAGGATGTCCAGCCTGCGCCATTCAATGTCCGGGTCCAGGTCCAGCGTGGCAGGCCTTGTTTCCGGGTGCCACGTGCGCAGAAGGTAATCGCTGTCAAGGACCACAAAGGCGGAGTAGCGCGAACGCATGAGCTGTTCTGCCATGGGCGCTTCGGTGTCTCCGCGGTGGAAGCGTCCACAGCAGTCGGTGTACTGCTCTCCGGACAAACAAGGGCAAGCGCCTAGCCGGATGCGGGCCGGATCGAGTGGCATTGGAGCCCTATCTGGAAGAGAAGGTGAGAGCTAGGCAACAAATTTTGTCACAGCAGATAACAGCTTCGAAACAACCTCGGCGAGCCGGAGTTTGGCGGATGATTCATTAACATTTCGCCCTTAGGCTAGATGACATGCCCGCAGACCTACGGTTGCGGCGTCCACCCCACAACTCTGGCTCGAGGAGGCTACGTGGAGGATCCAACAACACTTGGCCTCAATCTGACTTTTTTTGGAACGCTCGGGTTGGCTTTGCTGATGTTCCTTGGTTTGGCCTTCCTGATGGTTGTCACCTTGGTGCTGGCCGGCGTCGCGAAGCTGGTTTGGATCATCCTGCTCGCGATGGTGGGGATCTTCCCGAAACGCGATGCCGTGCCGGTGGTGCACTTGCCCGCGCGGCCTCGGCGCGCCCCCGCACCGTCGTCGGATTCCGAGGAATCGTCGACGGTGGAAGACGCCTTGCCGGGCGCCGAGCCATCCGTTCCCCGGAAACCGCGTCTTGGAATCGTTCGGACCACAAGGTTGCTGTGGTCGGCGTCGTGGTCTGCTGTCAGGAACGTCCCCTGGAAGTCGGTGGTAAACCCACGGACGTGGCCCAAGCCCGTCCAGATCAAGGACGGAATCGCCGCCACGGCCACCGCTGTGGCCACAACCCAGGCGAAGGAACATCCCTTTGTGGTTGCGGTAAAGCAGGATCCTCCGGTCCTAAACAGCCAGTGGGCTGCCGCTGTCGCCGAGGCCGACGCCCGGGCCGCAGCACGCGAAGCTGAACGGGCACAGGAAGCGTCGGCCTCTGGCAAGGAGCCCGTTGAAGGTAACGTCGCGGAGTCGCCTGAGGCGGCCGCGGCGGTCCGCGAACACCGGGGAGACCCCCACGGCGGCAAGCCTGTCTCTTCCGGCCGCGTGACAGCCTCTGCCGGGGCCCGTCCCCGGGCCTAGCGCCCGTAGTCCCCCGGCTTACCCAGTCCACAGTGCCCGGCTGACCCAACTGACTCGCATTTGTTGTCGTTTTGACGCCCGATAACGACATCTACTGCGAGTCAGTTGGGGGCCGCGCCGAAGCTCAGGCGGCCAGTTGCCGGAACCCGGCCCCGTGGTAGATGAGGGGCTCAGCGTCGTGGTTGATCTCCACGGACTTCACTTCGAGGACGACGATCGCGTGATCGCCCGCGGGGGTTTCGGAGACTACTTCGCATTCAAGGACGAGCGCTGCACCATCAATCAACACCGCACCGGCGTCGCTCGTTGAAGTCGCAAGGCCCGCGAATCGGTCCTGGGTCCCCGAGGAGAGCTGCAGGCACACGGCTTCCTGGCCCTGGGCAAGGATGGAAACACCCAGACGAGGGGCGCGCCGGAGCTTGGGCCACGTCGTCGAGGAATTCTGCACCGCAAACATAACCAGCGGTGGCTCGAGCGAGACTCCCACTGTGAAGCTCGATGCCACCAGGGCCTCCGGCGCGAAGCCGACCATGGCACTAAAGGCCGCCACGCCTGAGGGAAATTGCGCGAACGCCTGCTTGATCGAGGCGGCTCCATCCACCGTTACCTGGGTCATGGCGGGTTCCTTTCTCTGTAGTTTTGTGCCTGCCTTTCTACTAATTATTGGATGCCGATAACGGCAATATTTGTGTATTCGCGTGTCGATTGAAGTCAATTCATAATTCGTCATGCCTTGTTTTCATTACCCCGCAATACGAAAAACGAAGAATTCGTACGTTTTTCGAGTGCCCCGGCCACGACATGTGTAGCGTCGTGTCAATCCATTGCACAGCCTTGATTCTTCACGGAGGAAGCCGGAGATGAGCCTCAACGAGCTTCGAACCCTGGGACGCACAGGCGCCCTGATCAGCCCCCTTACCCTGGGAACCCTCAACCTCGGGACGGGCTCGGCGCCCACAGGCGCCGAAGAAAGCATCCGCATTATCCATGCGGCCCTGGACGCCGGTATCACGAGTGTCGATACCGCTGACATCTATTCCCAGGGCGAGGCAGAAGCTATTCTGGGCCGGGCCCTCCATGGCAGGCGGGATGATGTTTTCCTTTCCACTAAGTTCCACGGACAAATGGGGCCGAATCCCGCGCATGCAGGCAATTCCCGGCGTTGGATCATGAAAGCGGTGGAAGGCAGCCTGCACCGCTTACAGACGGACAGAATCGACCTCTACCAGGCGCACCGTCCGGACTACAACACCGACGTCCTGGAAACCATCACGGCCCTCAACGACCTCATCCGGCAGGGCAAGATCCTCTACTACGGAACGTCGGTGTTCACGCCGTCGCAGCTTGTGGAGGCACAGTGGATCGCCACCACGAACCACCTCATACCGCCAGTGGTGGATCAGGTGCCCTATTCCTTGCTGGTCCGCGCGAATGAGCGCGACGTCTTCGCGATCACGCAGCAGTACAACCTTGGCGTGCTCAGCTATGGACCGCTCGACGGCGGCTGGCTCTCCGGAAACTATCGCGTAGGCGTCCCCCAGCCCACAAGCTCCCGTGCGTCCGCCGTTCCCGGGCGATTCGACGTCTCGGCACCTTTCAACAGGAACAAACTCCTGGCAGCCGATGCCTTGGGCCGCGTCGCCGAACGTCATGGGCTCACCCTTATCCAGCTTGCAGTCGGCTTCGCCCTGAATCATCCCGCCGTCAGCAGCGTAGTTATCGGCCCGCGCACGGAGGACCACCTGGTCGATTACCTCAAGGCCGCGGATGTTGTCCTCACCGAAGCCGTCCTCGATGCCATTGACGAGATCGTCGCACCCGGCACCAACTTCCTGGAGCGCGACGCAGGTACGGTCGTCCCCCACCTCGAATACGCGGAACTTCGACGCCGATAATCGGCTTCGCGGACAACGGCTCAGGCCGTGCGCCGACTATACTCGTTCGCAATCATGACTAGCCTTCCGACTTCCGCCCAAACATCAAAAACCGGCAATGTGCGCATAGACGCCTGGCTTTGGGCGATCCGCGCTTACAAGACCCGTTCTGCCGCCACAAACGCGTGCAGGGCGGGACATGTGCGAATCAACGGGAACCCGGTCAAGGCCTCGCAGTCCGTAATTGTGGGCGACACCATCCGTGTGCGACAGCCCGGCTTCGAGCGGATCCTCGAGGTCCGCGGGCTCATCGCCAAAAGGGTAGGGGCCGAAGCAGCATCCCATTGCTTTACCGACCACACTCCGGAGCGCCCCGCCGCGCCGGCACTCGGGCTGCCCCAGCGCGACCGCGGCGCAGGACGGCCCACGAAGAAGGACCGGCGCGACATGCAAAAGCTCAAGGGACAGTAGTAACCGCACTAATGGCGGGGCGGGAAGCTCGCCGCGCCGACCGGCGTCGGGCAGTTTTCTCCCTCGGCTCAGCAGGAGCGTGAGCGACGCGTAAAGCGACGGCGTAAAGTGGCAAGGGACGCCGATTCTGGACGCCGCGCTGCCGAAGGAGAGAACGTGACCATTGACTGGGACGAAAAAAGGGCCTTGCTACAGGAGCCCAACATTGCTGCCGTAACGCAGCTGTGCGACGAACTGATGGCCAAAAGGCCCGGTTCCACCGTGCCTTACATCGATCCGGTGCATGACGAAGATGAGTGCCGGATCGTCACCCTCCAGACCAGCCCGGGGCGGGCCCCCACCTCGGGTTTCGTATCGCACCTCAACGACGACGACGCCGCCCGACGTGCGCAGCTGATCTACGACTCAGCCGACTTGGACGTCCGTTACGTCATGCCGTGGAACTGCTACCCCTGGGTCCGCGACCCCGAACTGCCGCCGGCACTGAGCGCACAGGAGAAGACCGACGGTCTTCGTCCGTTCCGCCAGTTCCTCAAGATCAACAAGAGAGTCTCCGCCGTCGTCGCTCACGGCGCAGAGGCTGCCGCCTTCCTGGCACTCTTCGAGAAGACCTACCACTCGCCGCTCAGGCAGCACGGGATCAAGGTCTACAAGGCCAGCGCGCTCGGTGGACGGGCGTTTGCCCTGTCCGAGGCGAAGCAGCAGGAACTCCTCGCCAAGAACATCGAAACCTACCGGGACGCGATGCAGCGGGCAGGCATCCAGCACCTTTAGCTGGGAAGCCGCTAGGCCGCTGTGATTTCGCCGTCCAAGTCGGGCCAGCGTACTGGCGAGCGTCGTGTGTTGCATACTGGTCGGATGGTGGGGAGCACATGGACTGGTTTCAGAAAGAAGCGATGGCCCCAGGATGTGTGGTCGGACTGGATGGCCGCCGACGAAGCGGGCGACGCTGATGGGGCGGCCAGGCTCGCGGCAGAGTTGGTCGAGCTGACTCCGAAGTCCTACTACAGCTGGTTTCAGGCCGGGCTCCTGTCTAAGGCACGTGGCAATTGGCGGGAAAGCGTCGACCGTAACCGCCGCGCGTTGGAACTCTTCACCGCGAAGGATTCCGAAGAGTTCGGCGGAGCCAATCCCGCAGCTTGGAACCTGGGCATCGCATCAACAGCAATTGGTGATTGGGGCACGGCCAGACGCGCGTGGACGGCGTACGGTTTGGACGGGTTTGGGGACGGAACCGAGCCCATCGACCGGGACTCTGGGATGGCCCCGATCCGACTCAATCCCGACCTACCAAGCCTTCCTCACCAGTTGCTGCATTCAAGCGGTACTACTGAGGTTGTCTGGTGCTGGCGCCGTAGCCCGGCACACGCGGTCATAGCGAGCGTTCCGCTTCCCGAGTCCGGGCACAGGTTCAGAGACGTCGTCCTACATGACGGGGAACCCAAAGGGACCCGACTGATTGACGAACGGGAAGTATCGGTCTTCGACGAACTCGAACGCCTGGAAGAATCCGGCCTTCCTACGTGGCAAGCCCAAGTCGTCGGCGCGACCTCCGACGACCTGCAGACGCTGTCCGATCTTCTCGGACGGCGAGGGCTCGCACTTGATGACTGGTCCGGGATCCGACTAATGTGCTCGAATTGCTCGCACGGCTCTCCTCAGGACGGTCACAGCCACGCGCCCGCAACGTCAGGAGCGAGGCGGCTTGGAATAGCCGGCAGCAAGGCCGACCTCGATGAAGTCTTCGAAGCTTGGCTGAACCGCAGGCCCGGAGCTAGTTTGCATAATCTCGAACTCCTCTGGTGACCGCCCGCGAGAGTTAGGACCCCACGACGGCGCGAAGGACTTCCCGTGCCGTGTCTTCCCATCGTGGCAGCACACTGCTGGCTGCCTCGGCTGCTGACTGCCATCGCACCCGTAGGGCAGGGTCGCCAAGCCATCTCCGCAGGAACTTCTCCAACGATCCGATTCCTGCGCTGAGATCGATCGCTTCACCGGCGCCGTGGGCGCCGAGCGCTTCGACGGCGCCGGTTCCCTTTCGGACCACTACCGGTATTCCGTAGGCAAGGGACTCCTGGACCACCATACCGAAGGACTCCGAATGTGAGATCAACATACTGAGGTCAGCCCGATTCCACTGCTCCTCCAGGGCCGGGCCGGAGAGCTCGTCGGTTGTTTCCACCCGTTTTTCCAGTCCATTCCGGAGGATGCGCTCCTGCACGGCTGCGGCGTACGAGGGGTCCGCTTTGGTGGAGCCAACAAGCGCCGCTGTCCACGCCAGTTCCTTGATCCGGGCCAGAGCGTCGACGAAGAGGATCTGGTCCTTATTGGGGAGCAGGGCGCCCACCATGATGAAGTGCGGTGCCGCCGCAGCGCTTCGCGGACCTGTGCGTGTAGGGCGATCCACACCGGGGATCGCCAGGTGCACGTTGCCCAACCCAAGGCTTCTGGCCGCTTCGGCAGTCCGGGAACCAGTACAGAGAAGACCTGTCGCCGCGCATAGCGCTCTCGTCTCAAGCAGGTCCTCCCCGGAAGGGGGCATGTGGAGCAGCACCCAGACTCGGCGCCCGGCAGCGGTTGCGGTCTCGATTTCAGTGGGCGCGCCCGAGGCAATCAGGCCGTCAACAATGTAGATAGCCTGCCCCTCTCCGGCAAGTGCGGCTGCAAAGCTTCTCCGATCTGCTGCACTCCCCGAAGGCCAGCCTCCGTCGAGCTTGCAGACCGAGACCTCCGCACCCAGGCCCTGGAGGGCTTCAGCCAGCCTCGCGTTGTAGATATTTCCCCCGGAACGATGGCGGACATTCGCGGGCAAAATCATGCGGATCTTGACCAAGGGCCACTCCCTCCATCGTTCACCTTGTTTGGCCTCACTGTGCTCGGACCATGGTGCTGACCATATAGGCCGGGCGGGTGGTGTGGAAGGCGAACCCAGTGTCCGGCGCTAATCATCGGCGGTAGATTGTGGGCATGGGACAGACTTCTTCAGACCGCCGGGATGTGTTCGCTGATTGGATCTTGGGTGTCGCGGAGTTCACCCACGCACACTGGTTCTTCGGCAACCTCTATGAGGCCATCGTCAAAATCCCGGACCGGGTTGCGGCCTCGGCAGCGAGCAGGGAACTCCCTCGAACCCCCTTTGGAGCGGGAAGCCCCGGGCGTTACTACGCGCCGATCGCGCCACTCAGTGCCCCTGCCGCGGTCGCCGCCCTTGTCACCGGGTGGAAGCATTCCGACAACAAGGCTTGGCTGCTGGTGGGTGCGGCCAGCTCCGTCACGGGTGCGGCAGCTACGGCGTACCTGCTTCGGTCCGTGAACCCCAAACTTTTCTTCACCCCCGATCCGCTCGAAGAGACTCGCCGCAGGCCCCTGTTGAAGCGGTGGTACAGGGTCCACGCCCTCAGGCTCACGGCCAGCGCGGTTGCCCTGGCCGCCATCCACCAGGCCCGCACGATCCGGCTGAGAAGTCACGGATAAGCCCTCAGCTGGGACCGCTATCCCGGAGGAGCTGGCGGTTCCTGATCCGCGATTCGCCGAAATCAAGTCCGACAGGGCCAATCTCCCACGGCCCGCGCCCCCTGTACATTGGCCGGCCCACCGCCACATGGGGCACCCAGCGGGGCGAGCGGAATCCAAGGGCAGGTGAGCTGAGGATGAAGTCGTCGATGTTGTCGACCAGCAGCTCGTCCAGGAGTTCATGGAGGGCGTGCACGAGGGAGACCTGATAGTCATGCACCGAGGCGGGCACAACCACTTCCAACCCGCACACTCCGCCGTTGCCTAGGACGATCAGCCGCTCGGCACTCCCGGAGAAGGCGTCCAGCACGGGCAGCGCCTCAAGCCACGCGACCGTCTTGAGCAGCGCGGACTCGGCACTGGTGTTGCCTTTGGTCCAATCGGCCACGTCCCGGCAAAAGTCATCCAGGACGCCCAGGTGCAAGAGTGTCATGTGCAATCCCCGCGGCCTGCGCAAGGCAAATACGTAGCGCGCCAACTCCTCGTAGTCCGAAGGACCAGCCCCGACAACGAGGACCGGCACCTCCACCGTGATGGGCGGTGCTGACTGTGTCGCTGAACCCCATCCTCCGCGCAGACGGCTGGCCATGGATGTAATTATGCTCCGGGAGCAGTTCGTTCACCCCACGAATGCGGTTCGACCGACCGGCCTATTGTGTCTCTCTCAATATCTGAGGCAGGAACCCCATCTGGTCGAGGCGCCACGTCAGCAATGGTGTCAACTCACTCGGCACCAGGCGGAGGCGGTATGTCCTCCTACCGTCGCCAATCGGCTCGATGACGCCTCGATCAAGGAGCTTCCGGATGTTCTGGCTACGCGTTGCAGCCGAACCCGGGAAAGCGGATTCAAGATCGGCGGCTTTCACCTCACCCTTCTTCGCGACGATGAACAGGGCGGTTGCTTCATTCACCGTGAACCGGGCTGTCTGCAGTCCTCTTCGCAAAGCGGGCAGTAGAAGTTCTTCCGTGACGAAGCCCTGGGTCCCCAACATCGAAAGTTTCCTCATGTCACCCAGGAGTCCCTCCAGGACATACGTAGACCACCGGACGAGCGCCGCTGGCTCTAGCGAATCCGCATCCTCGAGACGTTCGTAGTAGAGACTTCTGTTTTGGCCAAACACGGCAGTAGGGTTCAGCCCGCGGTAGCCGGCGGCGTCGGAGAACCCGTGTCGCCTCATCGCCGCATACGTGAGGAGTCTTCCAACGCGCCCGTTTCCGTTCCCAAATGGATGAATCCATACGAAGCGGTGGTGGGCTAGAGCGATCTTCAGCAGTTCAAAGTTTTGCTCGACATCTGCATTGATGAAATCCAGGAGTGAAGTCATGTCACTGTGGACATCACCCGGAGGGGGCGGGCGATGGGCAGATCCGCTGATGGTGACATCGCTCAGCCGGTATGCGCCAGGCGTACGATCGCCCTCACGCTCCAGCCCTGCAACCGATATTCGATGGATTTCCCGAACAAGTCCGTGTGTCAGCGTGGTTCCCGGGCTCACCGTTGCATCGACGAAGGCCGTTGCTTGTTGTAGCTGAACGATCTCTTTAACGCCATCATTCTGGTGCACATCGCCATAGCGCTCGGCCCGTTCCACGCCCGCCACGACGTCGACAATCGATGCGCGGTTTCCCTCGATGCGCGCGCTCATGATGTTCGACATCAGCTGGAAGAGGTCCTTCAACTGCGAAAAGACCGCTGGATGCGTCGTTCCGTCGCCCATGTCGCTACGAATCCGTTCAAGCTCAATGATGGCCTTGGCCAGCGGGGAACTGAACAGGAAGTCGGGAAACTCGATGGGCTTCATCGCATCAGCATTTCGCCAGGGTATTCATAACAATTAAGACTATGCCCGGCCATGCCCCTAGAAATCAACCCACTCGCCGCCATGAGAGCGTCAGGCAATTAAATTTGAGGCATTCAGCTTTTAAGTCGAAGGCCCCCAACAAGCCAGCGAATCTTGACACCGCCCTGTGACCCGTGCCATATTCATAGAGTGAACCTGTCAGACAGCCGGACAGCCGGACAGGCCGCCACTGGACAGCCAGCCGTCAGCCAGAAAGCTGCAGCTGGCCAGCGCACCGCCACAAGCGGCGCCGTCCCCCGGCCGGCCCAAGTGGCGCGGCCATCAAGCTCCCGGCCCCTCGCCCGCTTCAGTGCAGCGGAAGCCGTGTTCAGCGCCATCCGCCAGGACATCGAAGGCGGAACCGTGGAAGTGGGGGCAAAACTCAGCTCTGAAGCCACCTTGGCCACACAGTACGGCGTGAGCCGCTCGGTCATACGTGAGGCGCTCCGCTCGTGCACTGCGCTCGGGCTGACGGTGACCAAGACCGGCAAAGGCACGTTCGTCGTAGCGGACCGGGTGGCCAATGACCTCACACTCGGCCAGTACTCGGCACGGGACCTTAACGAGGCACGCCCGCATATCGAAGTCCCGGCAGCCGGCCTTGCGGCGAAGCGCCGCAGCCCGGAAGACCTTGAACACCTCAAGGAAATCGTGGATTCAATGGCAGCCGAGACCGACCCTGAGACCTGGGTCAGCCTCGACGCCAGCTTCCATTCTGCCATCGCCCGCGCAAGCCGCAATAAGGTCTTCGAAAGCGTTGTCGCCGACATCCGCGAAGCCCTGGCCCATCAATCCGAAACCTTGAACATGGTGGCCGACCGCCAGCATGTTTCAGACGATGAACACCTCCGCATCGTCGAAGCCATCGAAGCAGGCGACGCCCCCGCCGCCGAAGCCGCCATGGCCGACCATCTCAGCGCCGTCAGCGTTGCGTTGGACACCATCCTCAGCAAATGATCCACCAACTGAAGGAAGTCATGCCCACCCCGCATGCAACGCGCACCGCTATGCCCGCCACCACCCCGGCAGCAGCCATTCCAACCACACCACGCCATGTCCCCCTCGCGGAACAGACCCGCGACGGCTTGGTCGAGAGCATCCACTACGGCTCCCTTATCGCCGTCGGGCCGGACGGCGAAACACTCCTAGAAGCCGGCCAGCCCGACGCCGCGTTCTACCCACGGTCCTCCCTCAAACCGCTGCAGGCGGTCGCCATGGTCCGTGCGGGACTCAAGCTTCCTGAGAACCTCCTCGCCCTCACCGCGGCAAGCCACTCCGGCGCCGCGATGCACCTCGACGGCGCCGCACGCATCCTCGAAATGCACGGCCTGGACAAAAGTGCGTTGGAAAACAGCACCGACCTCCCTTACGGCACCGCCGAGCGCGAAGCATGGCTTCGCGACGGCGGCACAGCCACCCAGCTCGCACAGAACTGTTCCGGCAAGCACGCATCCATGGCCGCCACGTGCGTGATCAACGGCTGGCCGGTCCAGGGTTACCTGCACCCCGAACATCCCCTCCAAATGCTTGTGAAGGACACCATCACTGAACTCACGGGCGAAGACGCCGCGGCCATTAGCACCGACGGTTGCGGCACCCCGCTCTTTGCCCACAGCCTGCACGGCATGGCCCGGGCCTATGCCCGAATGGCCGCAGCGGACAACACTGAAGCGGAGGGCCAAGTAGCCCACGCGATGCGTGCCTTCCCCGAGATGGTGGCTGGCGAGGGGCGCGACGTCACAGCGATCATGCGCGCGGTTCCCGGACTGCTCGCCAAGGACGGTTTCGAAGGCCTCCAGCTCATCGGCCTGCGGAACGGCACCGGCGTCGCCATCAAGATTTCCGACGGCGGCGACCGCGCCCGCATGCCCGTCACCGTCCGCGTCCTTGAGGAACTGGGGCTCGACGGCGGCCAGCTCGCCACGCTCGCCAGCGCTCCCGTGTTGGGCGGCGGGCGTCCTGTCGGCGTGCTCCGTGCCGCGAACTTCCTCGCATCCAACTGACTTCGACTGAGTCGAACTGACGCAGCCAAACAAGCACAAAGACCAAAGGACAGCAATGACATCTGCCGTGCACTCCACGACAATTCCAGAGTTCCGCTCGGAACATGATCTCCTCGGAGACCGCGACGTCCCTGCTAATGCCTACTGGGGCGTGCACACACTGCGTGCCATCGAGAACTTCCCCATCACCGGCCACCCGCTGGCCAGCAACGCCAACCTCGTCAAGGGCCTCGCCGCAGTCAAGCTCGCCGCCGCGCGCACCAACCGCGACCTCGGCCTCCTGGACGACGAACGGGCGGACGCCATCGAGCAGGCCTGCCAGGACATCCTGGACGGCAAGCTCCACGAGCAGTTCATGGTGGACGTCATCCAGGGTGGTGCCGGCACCAGCTCCAACATGAACGCCAACGAGGTTATCGCCAACCGGGCCCTTGAAATCCTTGGCCACCCGAAGGGCGACTACGCCAGGCTGCACCCGAACGACCACGTCAACTTGAGCCAGTCCACCAACGACGTGTACCCCACAGCCGTCAACCTGGCCACCATTTTCTCCGTCCAGGGCCTTCTTTCGGCTCTTCAGGAACTCCAGGTCGCGTTCGCAGAGAAGGGCGAGGAATTCCGCACCGTGGTCAAGATGGGCCGCACGCAGTTGCAGGACGCCGTACCCATGACCCTCGGCCAGGAATTCGGCGGGTATGCCGTGACTGTGGGCGAGGACCGGGCTCGACTGGCCGAGTCCCAGCTGCTCATCCACGAGATCAACCTTGGCGCCACTGCCATCGGAACCGGCCTGAACGCCCCGGTTGGATACGCCGCAGCAGCCTGCGGGCACTTGGCTGAGATCACCGGCCTGCCGCTCGTCACGTCGGTCGACCTCATCGAGGCCACCCAGGACGTGGGCGCGTTCGTCCACCTCTCGGGCGTGCTCAAGCGCGTCGCCGTCAAGCTTTCCAAGATTTGCAACGATCTCCGCTTGCTGTCCTCCGGACCGCGTGCGGGACTGGGCGAGATCAACCTCCCGGCTGTGCAGTCGGGATCGTCCATCATGCCAGGCAAGATCAATCCGGTGATCCCGGAAGTGGTCAGCCAAGTGGCCTATGAAGTCATCGGCAACGATGTCACTGTCACCATGGCGGCCGAAGCCGGACAACTCCAGCTGAACGCCTTCGAGCCGATTATCGTCCACAGCCTCCACAAGAGCATCTCCCACCTGGAAGCCGCGTGCCGCACCCTCACGTCGCGCTGTATCCAGGGCATTACCGCGAACACCGAACGCCTGCGCCTCACGGTAGAGCAGTCGATCGGACTCGTCACGGCACTCAATCCGCACATCGGCTACGCCTCCGCCACAGCCATCGCGCAAGAAGCGCTGGCAAGCGGCAAGGGCGTCGCCGAGCTCGTTCTCGAACACGGCTTGCTGACCTCGGAGCAGCTCGACGAGCTCCTCCGCCCCGAACGCCTGGCTAACCTCAGCAACTAGGCTGAGCCGCGCAAAACGACCCACGACGGCGGCCCCCGCCGGCCGTCGTCGGGCCTGAACGCGCAAAAAAACCAGGCCGGACGGCGAGATCCGGACCCCCAACAGGACACCCCCTAAGGATTCCCATGACCAATGCACCCATCACGGACCACACGGTCCCGCCACAGGCGCACGCCACTGAAAAGCTCCTCCACGCCGAGGACAAGGGCTATCACAAGAGCCTGAAGCCGCGTCAGATCCAGATGATCGCAATCGGCGGCGCCATCGGCACCGGCCTGTTCCTGGGTGCCGGCGGCCGTCTCAACGCTGCGGGCCCCTCCCTCGTCATCGCGTATGCGGTCTGCGGCTTCTTTGCCTTCCTGATCCTGCGCGCCCTCGGCGAACTCGTGCTGCACCGCCCGTCGTCGGGCTCCTTTGTCTCCTACGCCCGCGAGTTCTTCGGCGAGAAGGCTGCGTTTGTCTCCGGCTGGTTCTACTGGATCAACTGGGCCACCACCACCATCGTCGACACCACCGCGGCGGCCCTCTACATGAACTTCTTCGGCAAATATGTCCCTTGGATCGGCGTCGTCCCGCAGTGGGCCTGGGCACTTATCGCGCTTCTGGTGGTGCTTTGCCTGAACCTGGTCTCGGTCAAGGTCTTCGGCGAAATGGAGTTCTACTTCGCCCTGATCAAGGTGGCTGCCCTGGCGGCGTTCCTAGTGATCGGCACGTACTTCGTCATCTTCGGCACGCCGGTACCGGGCCAGGAAGTGGGCTTCAGCCTCCTCGCGGACCACGGCGGGATCTTCCCCACCGGCATGCTGCCCATGATCATGCTCATGCAGGGCGTGCTGTTCGCCTACGCCTCGATCGAGCTCGTGGGTACCGCCGCGGGTGAAACGGAGAACCCCGAGAAGATCATGCCCAAGGCCATCAACTCCGTGGTTTTCCGCATCGCCGTCTTCTACGTGGGTTCCGTCATCCTGCTGGCGCTGCTGCTCCCGTACACCTCCTACGTCAAGGGTGTCAGCCCGTTTGTGACCTTCTTCGGCCACATCGGCGTGCAGGGCGTGGACGTGATCATGAACCTCGTGGTCCTCACCGCTGCCCTGTCCTCGCTGAACGCGGGCCTGTACTCCACCGGCCGCATCCTGCGCTCCATGTCCGTGGCCGGTTCCGCTCCGAAGTTCGCCCAGCGCATGAACAAGGCCGGTGTCCCCTACGGCGGCATCGCCATCACGGCCGGCGTCTCCCTGCTCGGCGTCCCACTGAACTACCTCGTACCGTCCGACGCCTTCGAGATCGTCCTGAACGTCGCCTCCGTGGGGATCATCGTCACCTGGGCCACCATCGTCCTGTGCCAGATGCAGCTCAAGCGCTGGGCGGACAAGGGCTGGCTGATACGTCCGTCCTTCCGGATGTTCGGCGCCCCCTACACCGGTTACCTCTCTCTGCTGTTCCTCTTGGGCGTGCTGGTGATGGTGTTCATCGACTCCCCGCTCACCATGCTTGTCACGGCCATCGCCTGTGCGCTCATCGTGGTTGGCTGGTACCTGTGCCGCAAGCAAATCCACGAACTCGCAGCGGCCCGCGACGGCTTCACGGGCAGCTCTCCCGTGATCGCCAACCTGCCGGTTGCTGGTGCAGAGGACAAGATCTAGCCCTTCAGTATTCAGTGCCCGACGGCGGCACCTGAGGTTCCGTTCGCGCGGAACCCGGGTGCCGCCGTCGTGCGTTAGGTCCCCCAACTGACTCGCAGTTGTTGTCGTTTAGAGGCCTCAAAACGACAACAACTGCGAGTTAGTTGGGTGCCAGACATCGGATCATTCGCCGTTAGGATGTAGCCATGGCTGTCACAGATGAAGCGATCAGCAAGATCAAGGACATGCTGATCCGCGGGGAACTCAAGGCCGGGGACCGTCTCCCGCCGGAGAAGGAACTGAGCGAGCGGCTCGGCCTCTCGCGAAGTTCCCTGCGCGAAGCCGTCAAGGCCCTCGAACTCATTCGTGTCCTGGACGTGCGGCGTGGGGACGGCACTTACGTCACGAGCCTTGACGCCAAGTTGCTCAACGAGGCAGTAGCGTTCGTCGTTGATCTTCACCAGGACCGTTCCATCCTGGAACTCTTTGAGGTCCGACGAATCCTGGAGCCCGCCACCGCGTTCATCGCAACAGGCAAGATGACCCCGACGGCGCTCACGGCCTTGCGCGCCACGATGGACGGGATCGACGAGAATACCGACGTCGAAGAACTCGTTGCCCACGACCTCGAATTCCACGGCATCATCACCCAAGCCGCCGGAAACGACTACCTCGCCGGACTGCTCGAGGCTCTCTCCAGCAGCACCGTCCGGGCCCGTATTTGGCGCGGCTTGACCCAGGAAAAGGCTGTGGCTCACACCCTTGCCGAGCACAAGGCCATCGCGGACGCCTTGGAACGCGGCGACGCCGAGCTGGTCAGGGCACTCGTCACGGTCCACATCAGCGGCGTCGAAAGCTGGCTGCGCCAGGCGCTCTAGCGCGCCGGTGCTTAGCGCCGAAGCCCATACGCCCGCACCGCGGTTCCCTCACGGAACTCCTGGCGCTCCGTTGAATTGAGCTCCCCGGCAAGTTCCAGCAGCACTTCCAGGGTTCGTCCGTACGGAGCACCCAAGGTACTGACGGGCCAATCGCCACCGATCATGAGCCGTTCCGGACCGAAGGCATCCAGCGCTTCGTCCCACAGTGGACGCAACGCCTCGGCAGTGTAAGGAATCCCCGGCAAATGCAGGCCGGATACCTTGGCCACAGTGTTGGGCAGCTTGGCCAAGGCCCGGAAATCGGCACGCCATAAGTCCATCGCCGCAACATCGGCCAACGGCGGCTTCCCGAGATGGTCCAGCACGATGGTCAGCTCCGGGAGCTCCCGGGCCAGCTGGACAGTACGTCCGAGGTGCCTCGGAAAGGCGTCCGGTACGTCGAACGCCAATCCGTGGCTGGCGAGCATGCGCAAGGAATAGCGGACTGCAGGCAACTCGAGGAAGTCGTCCCTGGGGTCGTTATGGACCAAGTGCCGCACGCCCCGGAACGCGGGGTTCCCCAGGAACCGATCCAACTCCTGCTCCGCTTCGGCGGGCCTGTCGAGCGGAATCCAGCCCACGACGCCGAGTACCCAGGCGTTGCGGTCGGCGGCAGCGAGCATGGACTCGGTATCCGCGACGGTGTCGTCAGCCTGGACGAGCACTGCTCCCCCGACGCTCGCCGCGTGCAGGGTTTCCCGGGCCTCGGCTTCGCCGTAGCTGCGGAAGAGTCCGCCGTGCTGCGGGCCAAGCCACTCATAAGCCTCCGGCGCAAGCTCCCACAGATGCAGGTGGGAATCAATCACCCCGCCACACCTGCCAAAGCCGCCCACAGACCTTCGGGCAGATCCTCATTCATCCGCGCTGCGTTGGTGGACACTTGCTCCGGGTTGCTCGCCCCAACTGTCACGTTCACGACGCCCGGGTGTCGCAGGCTGAACTGGAGTGCCGCCGTCGGGAGTTCCACTCCGAAGTCGCGGCACACGTCGGCGAGTGCCCGGGCACGCTCCACCAGCGCGCGCGGGGCACGCGCATAGTTGTAATGCGCATCCTCGGGGACCTCGGATCGCGCCAGCAGGCCGGAGTTGAACACGCCCACGTTCACGACGCCGGTGCCGCGCGCCACGCAGCGGTCCAGGAGCGGAACACCGGGCTGCTCAAGCAAGGTGTACCGTCCGGCGAGCATCACCAGGTCCAGATCCGCGGCTTCGACGCATTCGAGTGCGGCTTCCGCCGAGTTCGTCCCGACGCCGATAGCCTTCACCAGGCCGTCCGCACGCAGCTTTTCCAGTGCGGGCAAGGCTTCGCCGATCCCCTTGGTGAGGTCATGGACATCCGGATCATGCAGGTAGGCGATATCCACGTGGTCCAGGCCGAGGCGTTCGAGTGATTCCTCGATGCTTCGGCGGATGCCTGCTTCGGAAAAGTCCCACTGGCGCTTGCTCGTTGCCGGGACGTCGAAACCTTCGTCGTCCTTCGCGCTGGCTCCGGCCGCATTCGGTTCCAGCAACCGGCCCACCTTGGTGGACACGGTGAACTCAGTCCGGGGCTTCTCCCTCAGCACGGCACCAAGCCTGCGCTCGGACAGTCCCAAGCCGTAATGCGGGGCGGTGTCGAAGTAGCGGACCCCGGCATCCCAGGCCGCGTTGACAGTGGAGGCTGCTTGGGCGTCCGGCATGGCACAGTACAAATTGCCGATGCCGGCGGCGCCGAACCCGAGCTTGCCCAGCTGGCCATCCCATCGCGCGCCGCTCATGCCAGCTCCCATACCAACGGGATGCCCGAGTCATTGCCCGAATAGTCATCTTGGACGTCCAGAAGCTCCGCCATGCGGGCTTG
The DNA here is from genome assembly GCF_051843155.1 of Arthrobacter sp. KNU-44. Taxonomy (NCBI): domain Bacteria; kingdom Bacillati; phylum Actinomycetota; class Actinomycetes; order Micrococcales; family Micrococcaceae; genus Arthrobacter; species Arthrobacter sp. KNU-44. The sequence goes on along the minus strand of NZ_JBPXNG010000002.1, from coordinate 2,446,454 downwards.
CCACGGGACATTGGCCGGATGGTCCGCGAGCGCCCGGCGCATGGCTTGGTAGTCCGTCACCTCAACGAGGTGGAAGAGGTCCTGGCCGCTGCGCCAGATCCGCCAATTGCCCACGCCGGCGCCCTTCAGGGCAGCGACGAGTTCGGCGGGGATCCCCGCATGGGCATCCGCGTAGTCCTGTTCGGCACCCGGTTTGAGCCGGGTGTGCAGGGCGATGGTTTCCGGCACGCTACACCCCGGGCTTCAGGAAGAGTTCGACGACGGGCACCGTCACGTCGGGTCGCTGGACAGGCAGCTTCAGTGTCAGGGTACCCGCCGGTTGCCCTCCAGGGGTGGTGTTGATTGCCGCCCGGTCCGGTGAGATCTCAAGCATCGCGACTTCGGAGGCATCGTTGAGCAGCTGGGCATATTCCACCTTGCCGGCGAGTTCGGGGAGGTGGACGTATTCGAACGGCCACGCAAACAAGTGCACGTAAAGTCGGTCCCCGCGGCGCGTATACCGGGCGTCCGCGGGCGGAGTCCATGCCGCGGGTCCGGCTCCGTAGATGGCCCGGGAATGCAGCTTCATCCAGTCACCGATGCCTCGGAGCGACTCCACGGCCCTCCGATCGAAATTTCCCCGGCCCGTGGGGCCGACGTTGAGGAGCAGGTTGCCGTCCTTGGACACCCCATCCACAAGCATCCGCACCAGCAGATCCACGGACTTGTAGTCCAGGTTGTCCCGGTCATAGCCCCAGCTGCCGTTCAGGGTCTGGCATGCCTCCCAAGGCACCTCGACGCCGTCCACCACCATGGGACCGGACGGCTGGTACTGCTCGGGCGTGGCGAAGTCGCCGGGAATGTCCAGGCGGTCGTTGACGATGATGCCGGGCTGAAGCTCCCGGACCATCTTCAGGAGTTCCACCGAACCCCACGCCTCGCGGCCCTTGCCGCCCCAGATGTGCTTGTGGTCCTCGCTGGTGTAGGAGAAGTCGAAGAAGAGGTAGTCGATCTGGCCGTAGTTGCTGAGCAGCTCGCGTACCTGGCCATGGAGGTATTCGCGGTAGCGGGCCATGTCGCGGCCCACGTTGAGTTTTTCGGCGTCGGGGTTGTCCCGTTCGGGGTGGAATCCGTCGATTGTGAAATCCGGGTGGTGCCAGTCAATGAGTGAGTGGTAGAAACCTACCTTCAGGCCGAACTCCCGCAGCGCCTCGACGTATTGGGCCACCAGGTCTTGGCCGGATGGCGTCTTGGTGGATTTGTAGTCGGTGAGCGCGGAGTCCCAAAGGCAGAACCCCTCGTGGTGCTTGGTGGTCAGCACCACGTACTTCATCCCAGCACCCTTCGCGGCACGGGCCCATTCCCGCGGGTCGTAGAGATCCGGGTTGAAGTGCTGGAAGTACTTCTCATATTCCTCGGCAGGAATGCGTTCGCGGTTCATGACCCACTCATGCCGTGCCGGCAGGGCATACAAGCCCCAGTGGACGAACATGCCGAACCGGGACTCCGTGAACCAAGGTGCTTGCTTTATCAACGGGATTCCTTCCTCGTGTCCGCGGCCCACATCGGGCCGTCGGGAAAGCTGTAGTCGGCCAGCGTGCCAGCAACCATTTCACCACCGGCACCGGGCGCCGAAGGCGGCCAGTAGCAGCCGTCGTGGACATCCACCGGAGTAACGAAGTGCTCATGCAGATGGTCGACGAACTCAATCATCCGACCATTCTTGTCTCCGGAAACCGCCACGAAATCGAACATCGACAAGTGCTGGACGGCCTCGCAGAGACCCACTCCGCCTGCGTGCGGGCAGACGCGGACGCCGAACTTCGCGGCAAGAAGGAGGATCGCGATGTTCTCGTTCACTCCCGCAACCCTCGCCGCGTCCAACTGCAAGACCTGCAGGGATCCCGCCTGCAGCATCTGCTTGAACATCACACGGTTCTGGACATGCTCACCCGTGGCCACGGGGATCGGCGCCACGCCCCGGGCAATCGCGGCATGGCCGAGGACGTCATCGGGACTGGTGGGTTCCTCGATCCAGGCAATGCCATAGGGGGCCAGGTGCGCCATCCAGTCAATGGCTTCCTGAACGTCCCAGCGTTGGTTCGCGTCCACCGCGATCTTGATATCCGGCCCCACGGCATCGCGTGCCGTGCGGACGCGACGGATGTCGTCTTCCAGCGAGGCCCCCACCTTGAGCTTGATCTGCCCGAAACCGTCCGCGACGGCTTCCTTGGCCAGACGCACAAGCTTGTCGTCGCTGTAACCCAACCAGCCCGGCGTCGTGGTGTAGGCGGAGTAGCCTTCCGCGAGAAGCGCTGCCCTGCGGGCGGCGCGCCCCGGCTCCGCCGTCCGCAATATTCCCAGCGCATCCTCAGGAGTGAGCGCATCGCTGAGATACCGGAAGTCCACGAGTGCCACGATCTCCTCGGGACTCATTCCGGAAAGCAGCTCCCACAGCGGGAGCCCGGCCCGCTTGGCCTTGAGGTCCCAAAGCGCGTTGACGACGGCGCCGATCGCCATGTGCATCACGCCCTTTTCGGGACCGAGCCAACGTAGTTGCGAATCGTGGGCAAGAAGCTTCCAGGTGCCGCCCATGTCGCCGAGCAATTCTTCGACGTTGCGGCCCAGGATGTGGTGGCGGAGTGCCCCGATCGCCACCGCCTCCACCTCGTTCCCGCGCCCGATGGTGAAGACGAAACCGTGGCCTTCGTGACCGTCATCGGAGTCGGTACGGATCACCAGATATGCCGCCGAATAGTCCGGATCCGGATTCATGGCGTCCGATCCGTCCAGTTCCTGGGAGGTGGGAAAGCGGATATCGAAGGTGTCCACCGCGGTGATGACGCTCATTGTGCTCCTTGCTTGGCAGCAGGTCGTTTGCTGGGATGAGCGTAAACATCCGATGTCTGCATTGTCAATGGGTCACATTTCCGTATTATGGAGAGCAACAGCAGACTAGAGCTCGGATGTTAGAGCCAGAGCACGGAGGAATACATGAACATGAAATTCGCCCGGCTGGGCACTGCCGGAAATGAAAAGCCGGTTGTCATCGCCCAAGACGCCAACGGCACCGAAAAATCCTTCAGCATTGACCCGCTGACGAAGGACATCAATGGAGAGTTCCTCGCCACGGACGGCATTGCACGCACCCGGGATGCCCTTGCGGCCGGGAATCTGCCCGAGATGTCGGCCGAAGGCCTCCGGATCGGTTCACCCATCGCCCGGCCGGGGAACGTCGTCTGCATCGGCCTCAACTACACCGCGCACGCGGCCGAATCCGGTGCCACGCCCCCGGAATCACCGGTGGTGTTCCTGAAGCCAAGCAACACGGTCAGTGGTCCGTTCGACGCCGCGCCCATTCCGCCGTCGTCGGAAAAGTACGACTGGGAGGTGGAACTCGGCATCGTGATCGGCCGCGAAGCGTCATACCTTTCCAGCACGGACGAGGCTGCCGACTGCATCGCGGGCTACGTCGTCGCCAACGACCTCTCCGAGCGCGACTACCAGCTGCCTGGCGCCGCAGGCCAGTGGACCAAAGGCAAGTCGCTTCCGCAGTCCACACCCCTCGGCCCCTGGTTGGTTCCCGCCGATGAGCTCGACGCCGGACACCTCGCGTTGCGCACGTGGGTCAACGGCGAGATCCGCCAATCGTCGGACACTTCAGACATGATCTTCGATGCTCTTACCGTGGTCCACCACCTCAGCCAGTACATGGTCCTGGAGCCCGGCGACGTCATTCTCACCGGCACTCCGGAAGGGGTGGCGCTCTCCGGCCGCTTCCCCTACATCCAACCCGGCGACGTGGTGGAGCTCGAGGTAGAAGGGCTCGGCCGCCAGCGGCAAGAGTTCTATCGGGCCCGCTCCGGTTCGCTTGCAGCAGTAGGCACCGACAAGGCAACGCGGTGAGCACCGAGTTCGAGGGGCTCGTAGCTCTGGTCACCGGAGGGGCGTCGGGTATCGGTGCGGCTATCGCTGACCGACTCGCCGACGGCGGGGCGCAGGTCGCTGTGCTCGACCTCAACCCCTCCGGGACCCCGCATTTCGGCGTCGAATGCAACGTGGCCGACGACGCTTCGGTGCGCGTCGCCGTCGCCGCCGTCGTCAGGAAGTTCGGCCGGCTCGACGTGGTGGTCAACAACGCAGGGATCGGCGCCCAAGGGGATGTTTCAGCGAACGACGACGACGAATGGCACCGCGTGCTGGACATCAACGTGGTGGGCATCGCCCGCGTCAGCCGTGCGGCCCTGCCGTACCTGCGCGAATCGCCCGCGGCCGCGATCGTCAACACATGCTCCATCGCCGCGACCGCCGGTCTGCCGCAAAGGGCCTTGTATTCGGCGTCGAAGGGCGCTGTTTTGTCCCTCACGCTGGCCATGGCGGCCGACCACGTCCGCGAAGGGATCCGCGTCAACTGCGTCAACCCGGGCACGGTGGACACCCCGTGGGTGGGCAGGCTCCTCGAATCCTCCGCCGATCCCGCCGCCGAGCGCGCCGCGCTCAACGCCCGCCAGCCACACGGCCGCCTGGTGGAAGCAGCCGAGGTAGCGGGCGCCGTCGCCTACCTCGCGAGCCCGCTGTCCGGCTCGACGTCGGGTACGTCCCTGGCGATCGACGGCGGCATGCAGGGGCTGCGGTTGCGCCCGGTGGGGTAGGCACGTAACGCAACGCCCGCGCAACCTCTCCCCGCCACTGATTCGCCTATGCTCAACACCAGGCAATCGATGGCGATCCACCAAGGAGCAGGGCATGAGCAATTGGCGCATCAGGGACTTCCACTCGTCGGACATGGACGGCATCCTGCACCTGTGGGAGTCGCTCAAAGCGGACAACGTGGACCCGGTCTATGCACTCTCCGAGGTCCTCGCGTCATGCGAGAAGGACCACGCCGTGGTGGCGGTGCAGGGCGAGCAGGTGGTGGGTGCCGCCGTCGGACGCGCGGCCCATGACCAGGGCTGGATCGTCTTCCTGGCCACGCTGCCCGAGTTCCGTGGCCGGGGGATCGGCACCTCGCTGCTGGCCGCCGTCGAGAACCGGATGACCCCGCACGGGCTCAACAAGCTCTCGGCCCTCATGCCGGAGTCCGAAACCCGCGTTGAAGCGTTCCTGGGCCGCGGCTTCCTGCTCAAGCAAAACCTGCACTACTTCGAACGGACCATCCCGGTACAGCGTCAGGAGCTCGAGCCGTTGAGCCAGCTTGGCGGCCGCATCCTTGCCCGGGACCTGTGGGAAAACGTCGCCGGCATGCGCCGCGAAAAGGAGCTGCTGGAACGCCGCCTGGTCCTTCCCCTGGCGGAGGCCGACCTCGCCGATCAGTTCGGCGTGGTGCCACCGCGCGCCGTCGTTCTCTTCGGCCCTCCCGGGACCGGCAAGACGACGTTCGCCAAGGCGATCGCGTCCCGGCTCGAGTGGCCCTTCGTGGAGGTCTTCCCCTCGCGGCTGGCCTCCGATCCCAAGGGCCTTGCCGGCGCCCTGCGCGAGACGTTCCTGGAAATCGCCGAACTGGAGCACGCGGTCGTGTTCATCGACGAAGTGGAGGAGATCGCGTCGCAGCGCTCCGGCGAGCCGCCGTCCCCCCTCCAGGGCGTCACTAACGAACTCCTCAAGATCATCCCGGCCTTCCGCGAACAGCCCGGCCGCCTCCTGGTTTGCGCCACCAACTTCATCCGCGCCCTTGACACCGCCTTCCTGCGCCACGGCCGCTTCGACTACGTCATCCCCATCGGCCTGCCCGACGTCCACGCCCGCGAAGCCATGTGGCAGCGCTTCATCCCGGCCAGCGTGGTGGACTCGGTGGATGTGGCCTTGTTGGTGTCGCGGACAGAAGGCTTCTCCCCTGCCGACATCGAGTACGCGGCACGCAGCGCCTCCCAGCGCGCTTTGGAAAAAGCCGTGTACGACGACGGCGCCTCCGCAGGGGGCCCCGCACCGGCGTCGAACGCCCGCAAGGGACCGGTCACCCAGGACTATCTCGACGCCATCGCCGACACCCGCACCACCGTGAGCGACGAAGTCCACCAGGACTTCCTCGAAGACATCGACTCTCTCGCCCGGGTTTAGAGCAACGCGGGGTCACTTACGGCCCATGTTGGGGCCCCGGATGGGCGCTAAGTGACCCCGCGTTGGAGAAGGAGGAACCGTGAACCTGTTTCTGACCATCCTGAGCGGTGTCGCCTGGACGACGGTCTACATTTGCGCGATCCGGATCGGGTTTCGCGACAAGACATATGCCATCCCGGCGGCGGCGCTTGGTCTGAACTTCGCGTGGGAGGTCATCTACTCGGTGCATTCGCTCAGCACGAGGCTCTCCGTGCAGGGCGTCATCAACATTGCCTGGGCGTTGGCCGACGTCGCGATTGTGTACACGTTCTTCGCGTTCGGCAGGCGGGAACTTCCCGGATTTGTCACACGGCCGCTGTTCATCGGATGGGCGGTCCTGCTGGGCCTGGCATCGTTCGCCGTGCAATGGCTTTTCATCACCGAATTCGATTGGGATCCCGCGTCCCGGTACGCGGCTTTCCTGCAGAATCTCCTCATGTCCGGCCTGTTCATTGCCATGTTCGCTGCCCGACGCAGCCTGCGGGGCCAATCCCTGGTGATCGCTGTAGCAAAGTGGATCGGAACCCTCGCGCCAACGATCACCTTTGGGGTCCTCGAGAGTTCACTGTTCATTCTGGGCATTGGCGTCCTGTGCGGCGTCTTCGACCTGACGTACATCGGGCTGCTGTTGTGGGCCAAGAGGAACCCGGGTGCTCTCTCCAAGGATCGGGACTCGGGGGGCCTCCCGGCGGTACCCTGAACCATGTCCATCAATCCATTGCGCCATGCACTTTCGCGCATGGGCGGGCGCGATCCCCAGGAGCTGAATCGCACCGCCACACCCTTGGAACTTTTCTTTGACCTGACATTTGTCATCGCCTTCGGGGTGGCCGGCAGCCAGTTCGCGCATGAGCTGGCCGAGGCCCATTTCGGCTCCGGTTTGATGGGCTTCACTTTCGCGATGTTCGCCGTCATGTGGGCCTGGATCAATTTTTCGTGGTTTGCCAGCGCCTACGACACTGACGACTGGGTCTTCCGGGTTGTCACCATGGTTCAGATGGTGGGTGTGCTCATCCTTGCCATGGGCATCGAGCCGATGTTCCAATCGCTCGACGAGGGGCACCGCGTGGACAACTCCACCATGGTGCTGGGTTACATCATCATGCGGTTGGCGTTGGTTTTTCAGTGGCTACGCGCCGCAAAGTAGGATCCGGAGCGCCGCAGCGCTTGCCTCACCTACGCGAAGTTCCTGGTGGTGGCGCAGCTCGGCTGGGTGGTGGTGCTGATTGTCCAAGCCGACATCCTGACGAATTTCCTCATGGCTGCCCCGCTCTTCCTGCTGGAAATGGCGACACCGACCATCGCCGAGCGCAAAGCCAAGACGCCTTGGCACGCGCACCACATCGCGGAACGCTACGGACTCTTGGCCATTATTGCCCTGGGCGAGTGCCTGATCGGTGCCATCGAATCCCTTCGGGCGATCGTGGCCCTTCACGGCTGGTCCGTTGACGCCGCCCTCGTGGGTCTCGGCGGTACCGGGCTGGCCTTTGGAATGTGGTGGATCTACTTCATCCTCCCGTCCGGCCACGCCCTGCATCACCAGCGGCACCGGGCATTCGCTTTCGGATACGGTCACATGTTCATCTTCGGGTCGATCGCCGCTACTGGTGGCGGACTTCATGTGGCCGCCCTCTTCATCGATCATTCGGCCCACATCAGCGCCACCGTTGTAGTAGCCACCATCGCCATCCCGGTGGCACTGTTCAAGGTAGCCCTGAGCTCGCTGTACGGCTACCTGCTAGGTTTCGACCGCGCGCTCCTCGGGGTCACGGCCCTCGTGGTCGTGCTGATTTGCGGCAGTGTGGGCTTGGCTGCCCTGGACGTCTCTGTTCCTGTCTGCATGATGGTGATCGTGGCGGCCTTGGCTATCTCGATCGTGATCGACGAACGGCGCGGGGCCGCACGCCGGGAGGCAGCGCTGGAAAGGCTGAGGGAACGTCCGGCCACCTAGGCGAATTCCTGGGTCCGGGCCCCAAATCGCTGTACCGGAACGCAACGAACGGCCCGCACCCACGATGTCGACCGGTCTTGGGAGATCAGCGAGAGCGTGCCGGAGACATCGCTCCGCTGGAACGGGGACAAGAGTCATTGGCGTCCGTTAGCGCACCTCATACATCAGCGTCAAGTGTTTTGCTTCTGTTGAGTGGTGGACACGCGAAATTGAGTACTCGAAAGCCGTGAATTGAGTGGTAATCGGGATGCGGATTGAGTATTGAGGCGCATATCCGTGGCCAATAATTAGCAGGGTTCCGATCTTAGAATTTCACAATAAAGTCCTCTGACCTGTTTATTAAAAGATCTTGCTTAATTTGCCTTTCTTGCATAATTTGATCGTGAAGTACTTGCCTAAACGTGCACCCGCCCGATATCACTCGCACGAGGACAGCGTGAATCTAGAATCAAGAACCTTGAAGAGGGTCAGCACAGTTCGCGCCGCCACAATGCGGAAGTCGTTGCCAGCACGGTCAACGGCGGTGACTCAGACCGGGGGATTGACGAGGTTATCGGTCGCCGGGGCCGAAACTCACGTGTCCGGGTCCCCTGTTGTAGCGGAATCCAATCTCATAACGTGAGTAAATAACACCCCTGGCATACTCGAATTTGATTTCCTCGGCGAACTCTTCCGCTTCGTCTTGAGATGCGAAGACGCCAAGCACGGCATTGAAGGATTCCTCTTCATCATGTTGGACGATCCACACCGCAGCCATGCTGACACGGTACCCGAAAACTTGAGCGCTTTGGCCTTCCTAATAAGACTCGATGGTCTTCCGCGGGCCACCTTTCGCACAACAAATAGCAAGGGGACGCAATGAATAAAATATCCGCACTTGCCACGTCAGCCCTATTGCTGGTCTCGTTGTTCACAGCAGGGCCATCAAAGGCAACTGAAAACTCGCCAAAGGCGCCGGACGCACCGGCCAACGCTCCGGCATATGATCCAAACATCCCGGCCCCGAAACCTGGCGATCTGACCTGGGCCGAGGCGGCATCACTCGGGCAGAGCTCGGAGACCTTCACGGAAGAGACGCCCAAGAACAAGACGTCCAAGGAAGCCGTATGGCATCCTTGACCCAGACATCTCCTGAGGTAGTGTGCGCGGACCTTCGCGAAACGACATTCAGGATGTTCGTCCGCAGCACCGGGACGTTCCCGACCAGGGCATTGGGATCAGCCAGCGCTTGGGAGGAAGGGGTTAACTTGAGGTGTGGGACGAACTAATCCGTAAGTCCCAGGAGCAAAACAGCCACACGTCAACAGGCAGCCGTCTCGCGCCTGGGCCCAGCATCAGACGGAGCCGTCCACCTAGGCGAACTCGTGGGTCTGGGCCCCAAATCGCTGTACCGGAACGCAGCGAACGGCCCGCACCTACGACGTCGACGTCGGCACACCGGCACGAACGTACCGATTCCCGGCCGCCAACCCTTGATTCGCCTCCCAGGGAGGCGGAAAATGGTTAAACCGGCACGAACGTACCGAACGCGCGCAACGCGCATGCCCACAAAAGGCTCGGAAGGATGGACATGTCCCCCAAGGAATTCACTGAGTCACTCGGGGCCAAGGTCCGTGCCCGCCGAGCCTCCCTCAGCCTCAGCCAGTCCGACCTCGCAGACCTCGCAGGAGTCTCGGAACGGTTCGTCCGCTTCGTTGAGCAGGGGAAGACCACCGTCCAATTGGAACCACTCCTCGCGGTCCTCGGCACACTGGGCCTCGAGCTCAATGTCCAAGCCGCGGGCAGCCAATCCAGCCAGTCATGACATTCCACCGCATCGCCGACGTCTACAAGCAGGGCATCCTGGCTGCGCGGATCGAGCGGCATGAAGGCGGCACCAAGTTCAGCTACCTGCCGCGGTACCTCGAATCGGGCGGCCCGGCCGTCGCCACAACGCTCCCGCTGACGCGCGAAGCAGTGTTCACCCCGAGCGGCGCGGTTCCGCCCTACTTCACGGGCCTCCTCCCGGAAGGCCGCCGCCTGAATTCACTGCGCCGGGCGGTCAAAGCCAGCGCCGACGACGAGCTCGCGCTCCTCATGGGCGCGGGCGGGGACGCCGTGGGCGATGTCCAGACGGTTCCCCACGGCGAGCCGCCCACGGAAGGAGGCTCCGCCGTCGTGCTCGATTCGAAACTGCCCCTCGACTTCGACGCGCTGCTCGGCGATTCAGGCCTCATCGATCCTGTGGCACTGGCGGGGGTGCAGGACAAGTTGTCGGCCGGGATGATTTCGCTCCCGGTGGCGCAAGCGGGCAAGCGCTTCATCCTCAAACTCAACGCACCCGAGTTCCCGTTCGTGGTGGAAAACGAATTCCTCATGTTCCGCTATGCGCGCAAGCTCCGGATCCCAGTGAGTAGCGTTCAGTTGGTGCACGACGTCGGCGGGCGGGCCGGGCTGCTCGTCGAGCGTTTCGATCGCCTCACCGGAGCCGACGGCACCCCCGTGCGTCTCGCCGTCGAGGACGGAGCCCAAGTGCTGGGCCTCTACCCCGCGGACAAGTACAGCGTGCCGTTCGGCGAGGTATGCGCAGCTTTGGCGGCGCACTGTTCCGCGCCTCTCCCGGCCTTGCGGAACCTCGCCATCCAGCTGGCTTTCGCCTGGCTCAGCGGCAACGGCGACCTCCACGCCAAGAACGTGTCAATAGTTCAGTCAAAGGCAGGGGTTCAGTCGCCGCAGGGCGAATACACCATCGCTCCGGTCTACGACATCCCCTCCACCGTGGTCTACGGGGACAAGACGCTCGCGCTGGGCATCGGCGGCAAGAAGAGCGGAATCTCCCGGAAGCACTTCCTTGCCTGGGCCGGCAAGCTCGGGCTCACGGAGCGCGCGGCGGAAGGAGTTTTGGGACTCGCGCTCAAGGCCTCAGGCCCGCTCATCGTAGAGCTCGACGCCGGCGCCTCACCTTTCGGGCCGCTGCAGACGAGGGACTGGGTCAAGGAGCTCAAGCATCGGCGAAGGTTGATGGGCGGGTAGATTTCTATGCACCAGCCGCCAAAACGGAACCAGGCTATCGCTTACTGACTACCCGTTAACAGGAACCCCATCCTGACATAAAGTGAGGGCACCAAACGGTATCTGCGCAGGCCGCAGACCAGCGGAGCGCGGAATCAGCATTTCCATTCGTACACAAAAGGGAGACCCTCATGTTGCTTTGGATAGCCATCATTATCGCTGTTCTCTGGCTTCTCGGTTTTATCGGCAATATCGGCGGCGGGTTCATTCACCTGCTTTTGGTCATCGCCGTGATCGTCCTGATCTTCCACTTCCTCCGCGGAAGATCCCGCGCGTAAGTACCGGGCGTTCGATCCTAGGTTCGCTCGCATGGCGACGCTAGGCTCGCTCTCAGAGGCGAGATGGGCTCGCCGCGAGCCAAGGGATTGAACGTATGGCACAGCAGGCCGGACACCAATCGACATCCACTGCGGGCACTCTTCCGCATTCACGCTCTTATCTGAGACCTACACGGTTGCTCTCTCAAAGCGAGCGGGAAAAGCTCCATCCATCGGTCCTGGCGGAGGCTGAGCGCCGGGCAGCAAGCATTCAGCTTCGAGTCGCGGATGCAATCACGGCCTTCGCCGGATCGATGAACTTCGTCTACCTGCACATATTGCTTTTCGCCGTGTGGATGCTCGTGTTCGAGCAGAGTCCGTGGCCGACATTGACGCTGATCGTCTCGCTCGAAGCGATCTTCCTCTCGACCTTCGTCATGATCGGACAGAACCGTCAGGCGGCTTTCCAACAGGTGAAGGCGGACCATGACTACAACGCTCAGGAGCATCTGCTCGAAGAGAACACCGACCTCACGCGTGCGATTCATGAGCTCACCGCGCAGATCCACCAGCGGGTCTTGGCGGAAGTCACCGCATCCACTAGCCGGGAGGCGGCGGCCGCAGCCAACCCGATGCAGGATGACCCGACGAAACCCTAGCCAGGCGGGACCTGCCGAGTCGAACCGCTAGTCGGCCAATCGGTCCATCTCGGACAGCAGATCCGGGTTGATGCGCTGCAGGACCAGGTGGATTTCGCCTCGTGGCACCGCCTTGTAAAGCACTTCACGGGCGTCTGCGTAGCGCCTGGTGGGTGCCTTGTCCGGCCATTTCTCGGTGAGCGCCCGCACGCGCTCCGGCACGGAGTTGTGGGCGTTGCAGGCGATCTTGACCAACGTGGCGTCATGGTCCTGTGCGATATGCAGGACGACGGCTTCATCGTTGTCCGAGTCGTCCTGGAATCGGCGCGTCACTCGTTCGATGATGCCCACGGCACGCTCGGAAACACCCATGTCGAGCAGCGCCTGCTTGGTAATAGGTGTGTCCTTGGCGATGTCGTGCAGGTAGCCCGCGATCCGGATGTCGTCGTCGAAATCGGCGAGCGCATCCCCCACCGCCAGCACGTGCTCGCGGTACGGCCGCTTCAGCTTGTCCTTCTGGCGGTTGTGCGCCACTTCGGCAAGGACCATGGCTGTTTCAACGGTGAATCTCGGTTCGGTCATGGCTTCATCCTACTGAGCCAGTTCGGCGACCGCCTTCCGCACGGCGGCGCTCAGTTCGAGGTTGCGGCATCCCGCTCCACCCGGCTCGGCCTGCTGGGGCACGTACCCGAAGGCGAGTTCATACACGGGGTCAGCGAACCCCAAAGATGCGCTGGCGCCGTCGTGCCCGAATGCACGGTAGCTGCCGTATGGCGAGCGGGCGTGCGACTTCATGAACACGGTCCCAAAGCAGCTGGTCTCGCCGAACACGCGGTCGATGCCGAAGACCTGCTCGGCCGAGACAGCCTGGATGGTCTCTTCGCTCAGGAGGGGCGCGACGGCGGGACGGTCGCCGTCGGGGGCAAGTCCGGTGAGTGCCGCAGCGTAGACGCGGGCCATGCCTTCGGCGCTGGCGACTCCGGCGGCTGAACTCAGGCCGGCTGCGCGGACCTCCCGGATGTTGGGCAGGTCAAGGATGTCCCCGACGGCGGAGTTTGCCGAAATGCCGAAATGGCTCGCGGGATCAATCCACGGCTGGGAAGGGTCCTCGGTCCAACGGAGGGTGGCATAGCGGGGCTCCTCGGACTCAGGCAGTCCCAGGAAGAAGTGTGCGCCCGTGACCGAGCGGATGCGCTGCTCGTAGATTTCCTGGAGGGTTGACCCGGTGATCCTGCGGCAAAGCTCCTCCATGAAGACGCCGATGGTCAGGGCGTGATACCCGAAGGCGGCCCCGGGCTTCCAGAGCGGCCGCATCTGCGCGAGTTTGGCGGCGGCCAGCTCGGAGTTGTTGTATTCCGTCAGGGTAAGTCCACCTTCGACTCCCAGAAGGCCGGCCTGATGGGACAGCAGCTGGGCCACGGTGATCGTGGCCTTTCCTTCGGCGCCGAATTCCGGCCAGTACTTGACCACTTCGGCGTCGAGGTCCAGGAAGCCGTCCTGGACCAGGAGTGCGATGACCAGCCCTGATACTCCCTTGGAGCAGGAGAAAACGCCGGTTACGGAATCCGGGCGGCGGTACGGCCCGCCGCTGATGTCCAATACCTTGACGCCGCGGTGGTAGGCCGCGAGCTGGGCCGAATATTCCGGGTCCTCATTGAGGAATCGGCCAAAGAGTTCGGCGACTGATTCGAATCCAGGGGCAATCGTCTGTGCATCCACCCGGACAGCCTAATCCCTTCTGCCCCCTAACCTCGCTACGCTCAGCCAGGGAACCCGGCAAAATGGGCCCACCTTCTGCCCCCTAACCTCGCTACGCTCAGCCAGGGAACCCGGCAAAATGGGCCCACCTTCTGCCCCCTAACCTCGCTACGCTCAGCCAGGGAACCCGGCAAAGTGGGCCCAGCCGCGAGTGTCCATGGTCACCACGATCTTGCCCTTGGCGCGTCCCTGCTCCAACGCGGCGAAAGCGTCGCCGATCTTTTCGAGCGGATAGCTGCTGTCCACCACGGGTTGCAGCTTCCCGTCGGAAACCAGGCGTGCCAGGAATTTCAAGTCCTCGCCGCTGGGGTGCATGAAAAGGTAGCGGTACCGGACTTTGGCTTCACGGGCGCGGCTCCGGATTCCGAGGCTGATTGCCCAGAACAGCGCGGTCATCCAGGCCGGGGCCGCAAGGTCCTTCAGGGCCGTCTGCGGTTCGGGCATCCCGGCGATGCTGACCACTTTCGAGCCCGGCTTGAGGATCTTGAACGTCTGGTCCAACGTCTCCCCGCCTACGAGGTCGAGCGCGGCGTCGAAGCCGCTGAGCACTTCCGCCAGGTTTTCCTTCGTGTAGTCGACGACGGCGTCCGCCCCAAGCCGCCGGACCAACTCTTCTCCGCGGGGAGACGCAGTGGTGGTCACTTCGGCGCCAAAGTATTTGGCCAGTTGGATGGCGAGGGTTCCCACTCCGCCCGCGCCTCCGGAGATGAACAGCTTGGTCCCGGGCTTGACCTTGAGTTCGTCGCGCAGTGCCTGCAACGCGGTGAGGCCCGCCAAGGGGAGGCTCGCGGCCTCGATGTAGCTGAGCGACCTTGGCATGAGCGCCACGAGATCCTCGTGGACGGCGGCGTGCTCGGCAAAGGCTCCCAGCAGGGTCTTGTCCACGCGGGCAAACACCCGGTCTCCCGTCGCGAAGCGGCTGACGCCCGGCCCTACGGCTTCGACGATCCCTGCCAGTTCGCTTCCGGCCACCAAGGGAAGTCTTGGCCTGGTGATCACCCGGACTGCACCTTCGCGCTGCTTGTAGTCCACGGGATTGAGCCCCGCGGCAAACACCCTGACCAGGACCTCGCCCGGACCGGCAATCGGCCTGGGGACGTCCTGCAGCTCCATTGCGTCGGCGCCGCCGTAGCGGGTCAGCACATAGGCGAGCACTTAGGCCCCTTTCCGGAGGGTTGATTGCTGAATGCCATTCCATATCCATGGCCCGCGTGGCAATCGGGCCGGATCAAATCTATCCAAAGCTTCGCCAAGCGGCGCTCCCGGCAAGCCGAGCGATTCCAGGATCACGTCCCGCACCTCCCCGGCAGAGAGCCCGACGGCGGCAAGGGCGCCGAGCGTTACTGCACCGTCGCGCTTGGCCAGGCGGGCGCCGTCGCGATTCAGTACCAAGGGGACATGGGCGTATTCCGGAACGGCAATGCCCAACAAGGAGGCCAAATAGGCCTGGCGGGGTGTGGAGGACAGGAGGTCGTCTCCGCGGACCACTTGGTCCACGCCCTGTTCCGCATCATCCACCACGACGGCCAAATTGTAGGCAGTGACGCCGTCGTTCCGTCGGAGCACAAAGTCGTCCACGACGCCCGTGTATGGCCCATGCAGCCCGTCCTCCACAGTCCATTCATGAGTCTCGGCGCGGAGCCGGATGGCGGCCGGGCGGGAGGCCCGCCGGATCTCAAGCTCCGCCGTGGAAAGGTTCCTGCACGTGCCCGGGTAGGCGCCTTGAGGCGCGTGCGGGGCGGACGGCGCGTCCTGGATCTCACGCCGCGTGCAGAAGCATTCATACGTCATCCCAGCGTCGGTGAGCTGCTCGATCGCGTCGTTGTACAGCCCGGCACGGTCCGTCTGGCGAACGACGGCGCCGTCCCACGTCACGCCGATGGCTTCCAAGTCGCGGAGTTGGACTTCCTCAGCGCCGGCCCGCGCACGGTCGAGATCCTCCACACGCAGCAGGAAGCTCCGGCCCGTGGAACGCGCGAAGAGCCACGCGAGCATGGCTGTGCGCAGATTGCCCACGTGAAGCTCGCCGGAGGGGCTCGGAGCGAAGCGGCCAGCGGAAGTCATGGCACAAGACTATGCGGCGCCGGGCGCGCCTGCAGGATGCAAGCACGGGTGCGGGCCGCTGGGGAGAATTGGGTACCTTTAGTTTCCAACGAGAGGACCAACATTGAGCTCAGCTCGAGTCAAGGCGACGGTTTCCTTCTGGAAAGCCGAAGAAGGCTGGGGGGAACTTATTCTTCCCGACGGGAAGAAATGCTTCGGACATTTCTCGGTCATCGAGCAATCAGGCGGATACAGATCCCTCAATGCAGGCGATCTGGTGGAGGTCGAATGGACCGCCGCCTCCCAAGATGAATACGACTTTGTCGCGGTGTTGATTCAGCCTCTTTGAGAGCACAACCCGAGCAGCACAAGAGCCCCTCAGCTACCGCAACGAGTTCGGTGGCTCAGGGGCTCTTATGGTGGTGCCGGCGCTGGGCCGGAGGGTGCGGAAAGACGATGCGTGAACAAGAGTCAATCAGCGGCTGCGTCTTTGCGGGACGGTGTTTCGGGGGGGCCGGGTGGTGTACCGGAGGATCCGTAGCCTGTGGGGTCCGGCGGTAGCCTTTCCCTTCGTTGCCACTATTTGAACAGGAACACTACAACTGGCGCAACGGACTCAACCGTCACTGGTCAATCTGACCAATTCCTCGACGGAAGGCGAGCAGGAGATGGTCACTTTGCCGAAGTTGGCTCGGCCGCGGCCCATGCAGCCATCGCGCCACGGAGCGCAGCACAAAGCTTGGTGGACACTTGGTCCTTGTCCAGGCCGACAGTGTTGAGCAGATCGAAAATTTCCCGGGGGTCGAAGAGGATGTTCCACAGGAACATGGCTTCGTCCCCCAGGGGCGGGAGCCCGAGTTCCTCGCAGGCCTCGCGGAGTGGCCGTTCCAAAGCCTCGGCCTGGATGGTCAGGTAGTAAGCACCGGAGCGGAGGCGGGCCAGGTACCCCTCGCCCGAGCGGGTGTGGACCATGGAACCGCCATGCTTGATGACAAGACCCACCCAGTGCCTACTGACGTCTTCCAGCAGTTCCACGCCGGAGGTGGTCTGGGCAACGCTGAAATCGCGCAGCTTCTCGCCAACACCAAAGCGGAACGCGGCCAGGACATCTTCCACCGAGGCGAAATGCCGGTATGCAGTTGCAGGAGAGATCTCGGCTTCACGGGCGATGTCCGTCATGCTCACCGGGCCCTTGGCCTTGGCGAAGAGCTTCCCGGCAGCCCGCACCAGCTGGCGGCGATTGCGTTGGGTGTCGCTGCGCATGGGCGCCCCCTTCCGTGTCAGATTCCAGCGTAGCGCCTGAGCGGCAGACGCTACGCTGGCCACGTCCGTGGCACTCACCGGAGCTCGGCAAGTCCGGCAGCCAGCCGCTCCACGCCGGTGGTTATCGCCTCGGAGCTGGCGGCGTAGGACAGGCGCAAGTGGAACTCGCCGTTTCGGCCGAACTCGCTGCCGGGACGGACGGCCACGCCGTGGTTGCGAAGATGGGCCACCATAGCGGCCGCCGGCAGCTCGACGTCGTACTTGGGGAAAAGGTAGAACGCACCTTCCGGCGAGCTGACCGTAAGACCCGGAATCCGCTGGAGCCCGTTGGCCATAAGCTCCCTGCGCAACGCATAGGAGGCGTGCATGCGTTCGATGTCCGGTCGGCATGTCTTCAGGGCGGTCAACGCCGCGTATTGCACGGCCTGGTTCATGGAGCCGTTGAAGGTGTTGTGGACCCGGGCAGCTGAGGCGATGACGTCGGACGGGCCCCAGAGGTAACCCACCCGCCAGCCGGTCATGGCATAGCTCTTGGAGAAGGTCTGGCAGTAGATGGTCCGGCCGGCCAGGGCTTCGATTTCCAGCGCCGAAGTGAAGGGTTCGGGCGTGTAGACAAGATCGCTGTACGCCTCGTCCGAGAGGATCAAGGTGTCGGTTCCGGCCACCATGTCGGCGAGGGCTTCGAGTTCGCGGCGGGAGTGCACGATGCCGGTCGGGTTGGAGGGGTTGCAGAAGACGAACATCCTGGCGCCTTCAAGCGCGGTGGCCAGCGCCTCGAGGTCCCAGTGCAGGTCATCGGCCAGCGGAACCGGAACGGTGATGCCCCCGGCCATGCTGACGAGGTCCGCGTACAGGGAATAAGTGGGGTCTGGAATGACCACTTTGTCGCCCGGGTTGACGATGCCAAGGATCGCCGCGGACAGGCCGGCCGTGCCGCCCTGCGTGATGAGCACGTCGCCGGGGCTGGCCACTCCGCCGAGGAGCTGGCCGATACGGGCGGCCAGCTCCTCGCGAAGCACCAGCTCGCCGAGCAACGGCGAGTAGTGGGTGAAGCCGTCCTCGAGGGCACGGGCTGCTGCTGCTCGAACCTGGGCCGGGGTGTCGAAGTCCGGCTCGCCCATGGCCAAGGAGACAAGGTCTCCCTTGGATTGGGGCTGCTGCACCCGCAGCGATGTGCGCTGGATGCGCTGCACCGCTTCGGAGGGCTGGAAGTCGGCGACGGCGGTGGCTGGCTCGAGTGTCATGAGGGTCCTGATCTGGTTCGTGGCTGAGGTTGTTTTCGGGGCGGGCGGCTTGGTCCCGGCCCGGGAGGACGGCGCGTAGAGCCTGCGGGGTTTCATCGTTTCGGCGCCTCGTCGGCGGGGGCTCCGGCCCAGCGGCTGATCTCGAGGTCGCCGGAGGTGTCCCTCTGGATCGTCGGGGCGATGATGAGTTCCTGGACCACGGTGCGCTGGGGCAGCGTGGCCACGAGGTGAATGGCCCGGGCGACGTCCTCGGGCTGCACCATGGCATCGCGCTCCTCTGCGCGGGGCGGGCGGGCGCGGTTGTCCAGGATGGGCGTGGCGGTTTCACCGGGCAGGATGGTCACCGCGCGCAGTCCGTCGTTGCGGAAGGTGTTGTGGAGATACGTCATGAAATTCCGGACCGCGGCCTTGGCCGCGCCGTACGCGGCGCCGCCCAGGAGGTTCGGGTTCACTGCGGCGAGCGAGGAGACGGTGATGATGGTTCCGGTCTGGCGGGCCAGCATGTCCGGAAGGACTGCCTGGCTGAGCAGGTAGACGGCGTTGAGGTTGACGTCCAGGACGTCATTCCATTCCTGCTGGCTGATCCAGCGGACGTTGAGGACCTTGCTGGCGCTGCCTGCATTGTTGACGAGGATGTCCACCTGGCCCAGATTCTGGTGGACCCAGTCCAGGAGCGCGTCTACATCGTCTTTGGAGGTGATGTCCGCGGCCCGGGCAACGGCGCGGCCGCCGTCGGCGACGATTTCCGCGGCGAGTTCCTGCAGGACGTCTTCACGCCGCCCCACCAGCACCACCGCGGCACCCTCGGTTGCCAGCAGGGCCGCCGTCGAGCGTCCCATGCCGGTACCGGCGCCGGTGATGATCGCGAGCTTGCCGTCCAGAAGTCCCATGGTTTCAGTTCCTTGCGTTTTGGTGTGAATCATTTGAGATGACGATCACATATGAGAAGAGTTTCGCATTTCAGAAGATGCTGGTCAAGTGTTTTCTTCGGGGACCGCGGGTCACGCTGCGGCGGGGCTCGGCGAGGGAGCCGCGGACCTTGCGAAGAGGGGGAGCCCGACGGCGGCAAACAAGGAGTGCACGCGCTCTTCCAGATGTGCCAAGCGGCGCTGCTGTTCCCGGTAGCGCTCCACTGCCTGGGCGTTGCTGATCCAGCGGAAGGTCATCTTCCGGCCGGGGCTGGCCTGGCCCAGCATGGACAGGGAAGCTTTGGCTGCGACCGCCACAATCGGGTAGCCGGCGGTCAGCGTCCTTGAGCGGCCCAGGATGATGAGCTCATCGCCATGCGGGATTTCGAACGCCCCGATCGGCACGCCATGGGACACGATTTCCCCGAGCCCCTCCGGATGCACCACGGGCCCGTCCAATCGCAGGCCCACATGGTTGGATTTGGCGCCGACGGTGTAGTGGCTGGAGCTGAGCAGTTTCCGGATGCCGGGCGTCCGGTTCGTTTCGGGACCGTCGACGACGTC
The DNA here is from genome assembly GCF_051843155.1 of Arthrobacter sp. KNU-44. Lineage (NCBI taxonomy): Bacteria > Bacillati > Actinomycetota > Actinomycetes > Micrococcales > Micrococcaceae > Arthrobacter > Arthrobacter sp. KNU-44. The sequence continues at coordinate 2,426,702 of NZ_JBPXNG010000002.1, read as the reverse complement.
GATGGTCCATACCTCGGGGCTGAAGTCCGGCACGGGAACAGGCAGCCGGAACAGTGGCTGGGTCAGGAACGGGTGCGTGAATCCGCGGTATCGGCTGTGGAGGCTAAGTGTCTGACCGGGAGCGAGCTGTTGCGGGAAGCCCATGCGCGATTCCGGCGCGGCGCTGCCCATGAAGCGGGCGGTTTCCAATTCCCCGCTGAAGGCCAGATAGTTCCGCATGCCGCCGCTGGCCTTGGCAATAACAACCCGGGCTCCGGCAGGGACACAAAGGGGCTCCCACATGGCAACAGGATCCCCGTTGACTGTGACTTCGGCAGGGACCCCGGTCACGGCGCACATGACGTCGTGAGTGGCGGTGAACGCAAACCGTCCACCCATGATTTCCAGGCAGGTGGCCTTGCGGCTGTTGCCGACCAGGATGTTGGCCGCGGCCGCGGAGTGCTGGTCCGCGGCGCCGCCGCAAGGGACGCCCATGAACTCGGAATTCTCGCGGCCCAGGTCCTGGAAGGTGGAAAGCCAGCCCGCCTCACTTACTTTGATGCCGATCGCGCGTTCAGGGAAGGTCACGTTCGCCTTCTTCCGTGCCGTCCGAGGCAGGGCTGTTCGAGCCAGCGCCGCCCGAACCCCGCAGGAACTTACCCTCAAGCCGCACCCATTCGCTCTCCGGCACCACCTCGAAACGCACCAGATCCCCCGGTTTGTAGGAAGTGGCGGGATCTTCCCGGATGTCGCAAACGGTGAGCGGAGTCCTGCCGATCACTTTCCAGCCGCTCGGCCCGGGAAACGGCTGGATGATGGCGTTGGTACCGGCCACCATGACCGACCCGGGTTCCACGTTGGTCCGCGGCTCGACGCAGCGGCTGACCTGGCCCGGGAATCGGACGCCGCCCATCATGGGGGCCATGGCCGCGGCCAACAGGTTGATGGTCAGAACCGAGGACTGGAACCGCTGCAGCACGGCCTCCGGGCTTAGGCCCAACTCCTCGGCAACACCCGGAAGGTCCGGGGAGAATTCCTCGCTCACGACCATCGGGATGACAAAAAGTGACTGCGAAGCACTGGGTGCTCCCGGTGCCAGGCCGTTGCCGGCAACCGCCAAGCGGATGGTCTGGGCCAATTGTTCGTGGGTCACTGCCAGGCAATCGAACTCGACCAACAAGGACTCGACGCCGGCCACGATGTCCAGCACCCCGTACGGCCGCACCTCCAGCAGCACGTCGCGGAGCCGGCTGGCCCCCGCCCGGCGGAGGTCGCCGTCGTCGTTCTTGACCCGGAGCATGAGGGCCGAGTCGCCGAACGGCTCGGCTTCCAGTTCGGGCGGGTGGTGCAGCCGCTCCGCGGGTGCTGTGTGCGTGGTCATGAGTCCTGCTCGGTGGTACGGGTGATGGATCCGGGTTGCTGCTCAGCTTCAGACCGTGGCGAGCCGGGCCTTTTCGGCGAGGACTTCCTGGAGTCCCGTGGCTTTGATCCCCGCCTTGTCCAGCGCCGCACGGAGGGCCGTACCGTTCTGCAGGACTTGCGGGTGGTCGCCATGGAGGAGCACGACGTCGGCATCGTGGCCGAGCGGGACGACCTTGCCGGTGACGGCCCGGACCGTCCCCTCGGTGACCACCTGGACCACGCGGCGGCCGATTTCCTCGGGGTCGTGCAGGAGTGCGCCTTCGCTGTTGCGCGAGACGGGCATGCCGTCTTCGCCATAGCCGCGGTCCGCGAGGAAGACGTAGCCCACCTGGAGGCCGCGCTTGCGGGACTCATCGGCCAGGAGTCCGTTCTGGCAGATCACGATGTAGGAGGGGTCGTAGGCCTTGATGGCATCCGTGATGGCGCGGGCGTGCTTGGCATCGGTCTGGGCGATGCTGCCCATGCGGCCATGCGGTGCCACATGGCTGATCTTGCCGCCGTGGATGCGCGCGAACGCGTCCAGGGCACCGATCTGGTAGAGCACGTCGGTGCGGATTTCTTCTTCGCTGGCTTCGATGAGGCGGCGGCCGAAGCCCACCAGGTCCGGGTAGCCAGGGTGTGCGCCGAGTTCGATGCCGCGCTCCACGCAGGCCTTGACCGTGGCATCCATGACCCGCGGATCGCCGGCGTGGAAACCGCAGGCGATGTTGGAAGCGGTGACGAGGCCCAGGAGGGCGTCGTCGTCGCCGATCGTGTAGTTGCCGTAGCTTTCGCCGAGGTCTGCGACGACGGCGACTGAATTGATGCTCAAGGTGACTCCCGCTGGTTCTGTTCGTTACTTAGGTTCGAAAGCTAAGGGTTCGACGGCGGCGGCTGCCGTTTCGGTGGCTGGCGGCCGCCGCCGTCGGGGTTCTGGTGGTCCGTTACTAGTGCGTCTGCAGGGGCTGGCCCTTGGTTTCCTTCAGGAAGTAGACCGAGACGAGCGTGATGATGGCCGTGCCGATCGAGGCGTAGGCGGGAACCATGCTGTTGCCTGTGGCCTTGATGAGTTCCGTCATGACCAGCGGGGCGCTGCCGCCGAAGATGATGGTGCTGATGCTGAAGCCGATGCTGTACGCGCTGTAGCGGACGGTGGTGGGGAACATTTCCGTCAGCACAGTGTGGACGACGGCGGCGTGGCCGGAGAACGCGATGGCCATCACGACCGTGGCAACGCAGGCCAGCGGCATGTTGCCGGTGGTGATCATGGCAAACATCGGGTACGAAACACCGGCCATGAGCACGGCGGAGAGCGCCAACACCGGCTTGCGGCCGATCCGGTCGGACAAGCGAGCCATCAGCGGGATCGAGATGGTGATGGCCACCAGGCTGACCGCAGTCACGAGGAGGGCCTGAAGCATGGTGAAGTTGTGGCCCGAGCCGAGCTGGGTCTTCAAGTACGTGGGCATGTAGGCGAACAGCAGGTAGTAGCCGGGGCCGTTCAGCGCGGGCAGGAAGATGGTCAGGGCGATGGCCTTGAGGTGGCGCTTGGACGTGAAGACGGTGCGCAGCGGGTTGCGTTCCACCTCGTTGCGCTCACGCAGTGCCGCGAAGTGCGGGGTGTCTTCCATTTTGGAGCGGATGTAGAAGCCGACGTAGCCCAGGGGCAGGGCGAAGAGGAACGGGATGCGCCACGCCCAGGCCTGCATGGTCGAGTCGCCGAGGGTGGTGATAAGGCCGGCGGAGAGGGCGCTGCCGAAAAGCAGTGCGCAGAAGGAACCGACCGCGATGAAGCTCATCGAGTAGTTGCGGTGCTTGTTGTGGGCGTACTCGCCCACGAAGGCCATGGCGCCTGCCACTTCGCCGCCGGCGGAGAAACCCTGAAGGATGCGGAACAGGATCAGCAAGGCCGGAGCGGCCCAGAAGATGACCGAGTACGACGGGATGAGGCCGATGCAGGCGGTGGCCCCGGAGATGAGGAGCAGAAGGACGGCGAGGAGGTTCTTGCGGCCCAGCCGGTCACCCAGGAAACCACAGATGACGCTGCCGAAAGGGCGGGCCAGGAAGCTCACCAGGAAGCCGACGTTGGTCAGGAGCAAGGAGCCGACGTCCTTGGAACCCATGATGTTCATGGCCAGGTACGTCGTCAGCAGGCCGTAGATGCCGTAGTCGTACCATTCCACGAAGGAACCCATGGTGCCGGCAAAGGTTGCCTTGCGCACCATCCTGCCGTCAGCGGTTACGACTTTGATTTGAGCGGTGTTCAGTTCCACTGAGTCCGTCGATTGCTTTGTCATGGTGGGTGCTTTCAGTCTATGAGGGGGCTGGGATGGGAGAAAGCGCTAGCTGTATTCGCGGGTGATTTCCGCGGTCATCTCGGCCTCGTGCGCGGCCACGGCAATGACTCGTTCCAGGATTTCCGCGGCACGGGCCTGGGGGATGATGACCACTCCGTCGTCATCGGCGGCGACAATGTCGCCCCCAGAGCAGACGATGCCGCCGATTGCCACGGGTTCGCCGATGACTCCCGGGCCGTTCTTGAACGGACCGGCAGGTGTGACGCCGCGGGCAAAGACGGGGAACTTGATTTCGGTGATGGTGGCGCGGTCGCGGATGTAGCCGTCAATGACGGCTCCGGTGGCGCCCGCGGCCTCGAAGCGCTGGGACAGCTGCTCGCCCACCAGCGCACGGTGTTCGTGGCCGAAGCCATTGATCACCACCACGTCACCGGGCCGGATATAGTTCAGCGCTTCGATGACGGCCGCGTTGTCTCCGGCGGCACCCAGGACGGGAAGGGCCGAGCCGACGCAACGGGCACCTTCCCAGACCGGGCTGATTCCGCCGTCGACAATTCCGAGCCGCTCCATCGCGTCACCGATGTTTGCCACGGGGAACGCTTCGAACGCGCGGACCAGTTCGCGGGGCGGCCGGGTCCAGGACGCGGTGCGGACGGTCAATTCCAGTGTTGTTGCCATTTTCTTCGCCTTTGGTTTCTTCCCAAGAGCCGGCGCTGTGGGCGCCGATCGTCTTGAGACGTCAATCACATATGAGAATAGTTTCGCGTTTTAAATTCATGCCGTCAAGGGTTTCCCGCTACGGGCATGTAAATGATTCGCAACCATGGCTCGCACGCGTCCTGGTTCTGATGGCGGACCGCTCGGCAGTGATTGTGCGGGAGAATAGCTACGACTGGACATTCTGACCAGTCAGACCTACGGCGACTAGGCAGAAAGCAGTAGCGATGCAGGAATTGGATTCAACAGACAAGCGCATCCTTGCCGCGCTCGACGACGACCCCCGGGTGCCGATCATGGTCCTCGCCCAGCGCTTGGGCTTGGCGCGCGGCACAGTGCAGTCGCGCCTGGAGCGCATGTCGGCGTCGGGCGCTTTGCGTCCGAACAGCAGCCGCGTGTTGCCTTCCGCGCTGGGCCGCGGCGTTGCGGCGGCGGTCAGTGCGGAGCTGGATCAGAGCCGACTGAACGAGGCGATCGCGGCCCTGCGTAACATCCCAGAGGTGCTTGAATGCCATGCGCCAGCCGGGGACACCGACCTCATCATCCGCGTGGTCGCAACGAGCCCGGACGATCTATACCGGGTCTCGGAAGAGATCAGGCTGTGCCCCGGAATCGTACGCACGTCAACCAGCATGTTCCTGCGCGAGGTGATCCCGTACCGGACGACGGGGTTGCTGAAAGGCTGAGTTCATATCTGGAAGTAGTGGTTTCTTCGGGGTGTCCGGTGCGGGTCGGTGTGGGGTGGCGGGATGAACCACGGAACGCCTGCTTGGACCTGGATGCGCCACTCTTCCTTGTGGATCAGGTGATGGTGGTGGCTGCACAGCAGCGTCCCGTTCGCGGCGCTCGTGGGTCCGCCGCGGGACCAGTACTCGACGTGGTGGGCCTCGCACCACGGTGCCGGCATGGTGCATCCGGGGAACGCGCAGCCCTTGTCCCGCGCCGTGATGGCTTTGCGGATCTGCGGCGGGAAGACCCTTGAGGCCCGGCCGATGTCCAGGACCTGGCCCTCGCCGCCCAGGACCACCGGGATGATGTCCGCATCGCAGGCGAGTTTGCGCAACGTGGCTGCCGGGACGGGCCCGGTGAACGTGAAGGACCCGGTGCCGCCGCCCCGCCGGGGGCGGTCGAATAGGGCGGACTGCCTGGGCTCTGAATGTCGATCGTCCTGGGGGAAGAGGTCGCGGTGGTCGATGGTGGCCAGGATCTGCGGGCGGTGGCCGCCAGTGGCGGGTAAGGACCCTGTGGCCAGGGCGAGCCGGCAGGCGCCGACCAGGCCGTCCAGGAGCTTCTGCGCCTTCGAACGCCGATCCGGCGCCCCGGCATTCTCCGGTGCCTCGCGGCAGGAATCGGCGGAGGCGGAGGAATCGGCGCAGGCATCGCCGGTCGACCCGCCCGAAGCTTCCGTGCAGGCCTGAACCGAATCCTGGGCTGCCGCGCCTTGGGGTGTGCGGGGGTTGGTGGCGGTGTTCATGACCGTGAGAAGCTGTTCGTATTGCTCGGCGGTGGCGAAGATCTCCACGTGCGCGAGGCCGTGCTTGGGGCGGCGCAGGAACGCGCCTTGGTGGTGGCGGAGGGATTCTTCGGACGGTTCCGGGCCGTCCTGGTCGATCGCGTCGATCCAGCGCCGGGCCACCCTGGCCAGGAAGTCCTGGTCGTTTTCCTCCGCGGTGCGGGCCAGGGCGTGTTCCATGTCCGTGGCTTTCTCCGGGCTGCAGAGCGGGCGTGCCTTCGCCACGGCCATCGTGATGATCCCGGCCGCACCGGATCCGATCATTCCGGAGGCCAGCGCCTCGGCGGTTTCCCCGTGCCGGGCAGGGACCAGTTGTCCGGTGAGGCTCCGGCCGGGCAGCAGCTCCCGGGCCAGGGCGAGCCGGCGCCTGGCGTCGGCGGCACTGATCCTCAGCAACGAACGCAGATGCTCGGCCGTAGACCTGAACTCCCCGCCCCGGGCGCTCCCCGTTCCCATGGAAGAAGCCGCACCGCCCTGCACGTCCGCGGGGCCCGCCGCGGCCCCGGAGGTCCAGCCCGTGCCGGGACCTGGATCCGCATCGGCGGCCCAGCCCGTTGTCCAGTCCGGCCGGGCGGCGGATTCTTCGTTCCGGGCCCTGTCCAGCCCGGCAGCGGCGGCCAGTTGGAGGTAATCCAGGGTGCGGGAGAGTTCCTCCACCCCGGACGCGAACGCGACGGCCTCCTGCAAAGCCGTGACTCCGACGTCGTCGGCCGCCCTTTCGGCCAGCTCCCGCAATGCCGCCACGGCCCCGTCAAGGGCGCCCTGCCGACCGCCCCGACCGCGCGGATCCACCAACGCCAGCCCGCTCGGCACCCCGGCGAGGGACGCGGCAAGACGAGGACCAGGGGGTGTGGAACACGGGAACTGCCGGACACTCCGAAAGGCCCAGGGGACTCAAGGCCCTGCCGGGTATCGAAGTATCCGATCGCTTCCATGGAAACACTCTGCCAGGAGGGTACGACATTTAACCGAACTCAGACCGGCGGCCCGGCGTTCGGCTTCAGGTTCTTCATCACCAACGTCGAGTTGAGTCGCTCGACGGAGGGAAGTGCCGAGAGCTGGTCGTCGTAGAAGCGCTGGTAGGCCGGGAGATCGGCGGCGATCACGCGGAGCAGGTAGTCCGGCGAGCCGAAGAGCCGCTGAGCCTCGACAATATTCGGAATGGCCGCCACGCGGTCTTCGAACTCCGACATCGTGGCGCGGTCAGCCTGGCGCAGGGTCACGAAGACTATCGCCTCGAATCCCAGGCCGATCGCACCCGGATCGATGTCTGCCCTGTACCCCCGGATGACGCCGGAAGCCTCGAGATCCCGCAGCCTTCGATGGCACGGAGCCACGGTCAATCCCACCTTGGCGGCGAGCGCGGTGGCAGTCATTCGGCCATCCTCTTTGAGGTGGCGCAAAATAGTTCTATCTATTCCGTCAATCACGCAAATATCTTACCCAAATCCCGGCAAGTCTGGCTAAAAATGGGAACACTTATGGGCCGATTTTCCATAAAGTTCATGGTGTAACCGCCAGCCAGGAGCCACCATGAATCCCCAGCTTTTCATCGCCTTCGTCATTGTCGCCGTCACCTTGGCGTGCACCCCGGGCGTCGATTGGGCATATTCGATTGCCGCAGGCCTGCGGCAGCGCAGCTTCCTCCCCGCCGTGGCCGGTCTGTGCAGCGGCTACGTGTTGCACACGGCCCTCCTGGTGGCCGGACTCGCGGCCCTTTTGACGGGCGTTCCGGGGCTTCTTGGCTGGCTGACGATCGCGGGCGCAGCCTATTTGCTCTGGCTCGGCGTGAGCACCATGCGCTCGTGGCGCGGCGCGAGCTTCAGTGCGGATGACGCCGTCGGGCAGTCCCGAAACCAGTTGCGCACTTTCCTGCAAGGCATGGGCACGAGTGGCATCAACCCAAAGGGCCTCCTGTTCTTCCTGGCGCTGGTGCCGCAATTCGTAAGCCCCGAGGCGTCGCTGCCGGTGCCGGTGCAGTCAGGCGTGCTGGGCCTCACTTTCGTCCTGTTTGCGGGCATCATCTACACGGCGGTGGCGCTGACCTCGCGAAAGCTGCTGCAATCCCGGCCTTCCGCCGCACGCGTGGTGACCCTCGCGAGCGGCATCATCATGGTGGGGCTCGGGGCTGTTCTTTTGGGCGAACAGCTGCTTCCGATGCTCCGGTAACGCGGCGGTCGGGCGAGATCTCTGGCGTTCTTCGGCGGGGCGGCCTATCGTCGGCTTCATGTCCGATGACTTTTCAGCTCTCGTGGAGGCCTTCAAGAAGGTCGATGTTTCGAGGGCGTACGGCCCTCCACTTCAGATCGGCGGCGAGGAACTGATCCCAGTGGCCCTGGTGTCCTTTGGGTTCGGAGGAGGCAGCGATGGAGGCCATGCTGCCGGGGGCGGTGGTGGCGGTTTCGTGCTCCCCGTCGGGGTCTATGGCCACAACGCCGGCGGACGCGTGACATTCCAGCCGAACACGGTGGTTGTCCTGGCGATGCTGCTCCCGCTTGTCGCTGCCGCCGGGGTCTCCATTAGGGGAGTCGTCCGCGCGCTTCGCGCTTAACCGTCCGGCTCGCCGCCCTAGTCGCCAGGTTCCCCGAAGTCCTTGTTCCACATCCGACGCACCTCGATGTCCTTGCGGATCCCATCGACCGCATCCAGTTCAGCCTCCTCCGGCTTGCTGAGCCCCCGGCGCGCAACCACACGCGGAACGAGCGGCCGCGAGTTTGGCCTCCGCCTGACTTCAAGCTTCGACAGCGCCCGGTCAGTGAGCGCGTCATTGCGCAAGGCCAAGCTGGTCTTCTTCCTCCGCAATACCTCCACGAGAGCGGCCTGGGCCGCCTCCCGCTCCCCCAACATCCTGAGCGACTGTGCCCGAATCAGCAGCAGCGCCGCCGAGAGGTCGTCCGTGTTGCGGAGCCCCTCAGTCCAGGCGACGACGTCGGCGTGCCGCTCGAGCGCCGCCGCCGCGGTGCAGCGGGCCAAAGCAGAGGGCAACGACGGCGGCAAGCCGGCCAGGATGTCCAGCGCCTCCGCCGTCTGGCCTGTCTCCCGGAAGCAATGCGAGAGGGCCAGGTACACGGATTCCTCGCTGAACAGGACCGGAACGTCAATCCGTTCCGCTACCTCGACTCGCGTGACCACCCTGCGGAGGTAGCTTGAGGAGAACTGGCTGGCGGCGTCGTCGATCCGTATGGACAAACCCCGCTGCAGAAGCTCGGACGCCCGGAGATATCCGCCGTGTTTGTACACAAGCAGCCCGGCGATCACATAGCAGAGGCCTGCCCAGCCGGGGTAGGCGCGCGCCAAGGTGATGAGCCGGTCCGGTTCCGTGCTGGTGAAGACGGCGTCGTACACCGATTTGGCCGTCTTACCGGACAGGCGTTTGAGCCTGGGAGCATCCCCGACGACGTCGATCCGCCCGGCGGCCTTTCCTTTCAGCACGCCCCAAATTGCATCGCTCAAGCCCTCTGCCAGTCCACCTACCGAAGTGCGGACATGTCCGTTCCGGAACGGCGTGATGTCCCTGGTGTCCCCGAAAATCGCTCCGCGGACTCCGGAAGCCGACGGCTCACTCACGGTTGCCGTGCCATCGCAGGATAAAGCGTCGCAGAATTGGGCATCACAGAACCATGCTAGCTGCGCTTGCCCCCACCCCTCCCCTCTATTTCCGGGGTTTTCGGGAGTAAGATATCCTCGTCGGCAGGGTTTCCGACTCCTTGCCGCGATACGGCCCTCCATTTGAAGGGCCGATGGAAATCGTGATCGGGAGGAGCTATGACTACTGCTTCACACCCCGCGCAGCACCACGCGATGGGGCTGACGCTCCACAACTCAGCACTGATTTTGGGCTGGGCTTTCCTGGCTGTTGGCGTCTTGGGATTTATCCCGGGCATCACCAGCAATTACGGCGCCATGACCTTCGCAGGACATGACTCGGGCGCCATGCTTCTTGGAGTCTTCCAAGTATCCGTCCTGCACAATATTGTCCATTTGCTGTTCGGCGCAGCAGGCCTGTACTTCGCAAGGACCGGAAGGATGGCGCGCGGTTACCTCATCGGTGGCGGCGCAATCTACCTCGTCTTGTGGATCTACGGCCTGATCACCATGTCGAACATGAGCGCTGACTTCGTGCCCATGAACGCTGCGGACGACTGGCTGCACCTGGTTCTCGGTGTTGTCATGGTTGCCGTTGGCCTATGGCTTGGACGCGATGCAAGAGAGGAGTCGAAGGGCCGCGCCATGTAGCGCACCCTGACTCTGCAGCACTCTGCAGTTGCACGACGGCGACCGTCCTTTCGGGCGGCCGCCGCCTTTGCGTCCGGCCCTACCCGAGGAGCCTGCGTTCGTAGGCAAAGGCCACCAGTTGAAGCCTCGTGCGCAGCCCCAGTTTGCTGAGCACACTGCGCAGATGGGATTTCACTGTGGCCTCGGAGACAAACAGGCTTTGCGCCATCTCGGCGTTCCCCAAGCCTTTGGCTGCCAGGAGGAACACATCCCGTTCGCGCGGAGACAGCTCGTCCATCACGGCGAGGTCCGGCCCGGCCACAGGCACCGTCCTAGCCGCGTGCTGGAAGAGTTCGTGAACCGAACCGGGCGCGATCACCGAGTATCCCGAATACACCGTTCGGATGGCAGCCAGCAGGAATTCGGGCTCGGCGCTCTTGAGCAGGTAGCCACTGGCGCCTGCCTGCACGGCTTCAACCACGGCTTGATCCCTGTTGAAGGTGGTCAGGGCGATGATCTTTGGCTTGTCCACTCCGGCCGCATCGGCTTCCTCCGTGATGCGCCGCGTGGCCTCGACTCCATCCAGGACGGGCATCCGAAGATCCATCAGCATGACGTCCGGCCGCTGCTTGGCCGCCAGCGCCACGGCTTGTTCGCCGTCGTCGGCCTCCCAGGCCATGTCCATGTCCGCTTGGCTCTGCACCAGCATGCGGATGCCGGAGCGGAACAGTGGTTGGTCGTCCACCAAGGCAACCATGATGGGTGTTTCAGCCACGTCCGACGCTTTCCCGCTCAGGGCCCGACGACGGCGCGGCGTCTTCCAGAGCCAGCGCCGGCTCCCGCTCCAGCCCCTTGGCGGACGGAACAACTTCGTCTTCAGTACAATTTTCCGGAAGGAGCGCTACCGGACGCGAGCCGTATGGGATGAAGACCGTCACGCGGAACTGCTCGCCGTCGGGCCCGGAACTGAGCCAGCCGCCGGCAAGGTGCGCGCGCTCACGCATTCCGGGAATGCCACGCGCCACTCGCCCGGCGCCACCGTCGTCCGTCCCCCCAATCGAAACGGACTCCGGAAGTTCCGACGCAACGTGCATGGTCAACCCCGGGCCGCTCCAGTCGAAGTGAAGTCGCACGGCCGTGCCGCGTCCACCGTGCTTGAGCGCGTTCGTGAGGCACTCCTGCACAATCCGGAATACTGCGAGTTGCTGGCCAGCGCCAAGCTCGACCGGAGTTCCGGTTTCGCTCTGCTGGACCTTGAGGCTCCCCTGACGCATCCGCTCGACAAGTGGCCCGACGTCGGTGAGCCGGGGCTGCGGGGCCACCAGGCCGTCGTCGCGCACTCCCTCAATGACGCGCTGGGCGTCCACGAGGGCATGGCGGGCGGATACCGCGATGTTCTCCAAGGCGTCGAGCACCGCCTTGGGCTGGTCCTGGCTGAGATAACGGGTGCCATCGGCTTGCGCGGCGATCACTGCGAGCGAGTGCGCCAAGACATCATGGAGGTCGCGGGCGATCCGGGTGCGCTCCTGCTCCACGACGAGCTCGACCTCGGTCTCCTTGAGGTTCGCTTGGACGAGGTTCCGGGCTTTGAAGAGGCTTCCGCGTTCTTCGTAGAGGCGCAGGGCAATTCCGACGGCCGCACAGCCAGCGGCAATGAGGATCAGCAGGGAGAAGAGCTGCCCGCCATAATGGCTGAAATTGAAGCGGTCGCCGAAGGGCAATCGCGGGAACCAACCAACGCCCCAGCCGTATCGCCATGACACGATCAAGAAAGTCATACCGGCAGCAAACGCAACATTGGATGCTCCAGCAATGACTCGTTGCTTGCCTGATCCGGTCCACAGTATGAATGCCAGCGCAATGAATGAACCGATGTAGATTGCCCAATGATCGTCCCAAGGCGGAGGGATGACATAGGTCAATTGACCGAGCAAGAGGGTGGCCGTAAACCCGAGTGACAAATAAGGCTTCCACGTCGCTACTCCTATGGCAAAGGTCATTAGGATGATCATCCAGGTTCCCGGCCAATAGCTCAGCCACCACGTCCCGATCCTTCCGGCCTCCGCCACGCACCACAGCGTGAAGAAAATGACGGCCGCCGCAGGGGCGCCCCAATGCCGTGCAAATTTCAGTGTCTGTTCCATGTCAGCCACCCTATCCACGGCCAAGGACCCGGTGGCGCCGATTCTGCCCTCCAGCGTCCGATCTCCACCCGGAAGCCAGCGGATTCATCCCTGGAGCCAACGCGAGAAGTGAGCGAGCGTTTGTCAAAAGTGCGTCAGATGTGAGCGCGCGTCGGCAAAAACGCCAGCATATGTGAGCGAGCGTTTGTCGTCCCAAACCCTCGCTCACATATCCCGCCCAAATCCCAAACCCTCGCTCACATATCCCGAACTTCGGAACAAAGAACGACGGCGACGGTCCCCAGCACGGGAGCGTCGCCGTCGTCAGCTATTTCGGGTTGGGTGCGCGGCCTTATTCGGCCGCAGCGGCAACCGCCGCCGTGACCGCGGGAGCAACACGGGGATCCAGCGGACTGGGCACGATGTAATCGGCGGAGAGTTCGTCCTCGGCCAGTGCAGCGATCGCACGGGCGGCGGCGATCTTCATGGCCGGGGTGATGCGGCGTGCACCGGCGTCCAAGGCTCCGCGGAAAATTCCGGGGAAAGCCAGGACGTTGTTGATCTGGTTCGGGAAGTCGCTGCGACCCGTAGCCACGACGGCCGCGTACTTGACGGCGACCTCGGGCAGGACTTCCGGGTCCGGGTTGGACAGGGCGAACACGATCGAATCCTGGTTCATGAGCTTCAAGTGTTCCTCGGCCAGCTTGGACGAGGAAACGCCGATGAACACGTCAGCGCCTTGCAGGGCCTCCGCAGGTCCGCCGGAAAGGGCGCGGGGGTTGGTGCGCTGGGCGAAGCGGGCCTTGACGCTGCCCGAATCGGCCACCAGGTCGGCGCGCTCGGAGTTGATGATCCCCTTGGAATCCAGGAGGACGACGTCCTTGACGCCCGCGGTCAGCAGGATCTCGGAGACTGCGATGCCCGCGGCACCCGCACCGGAGACCACAACTTTCAGTCCCTCAAGTTCGCGGCCGGTCACCTTGGCGGCGTTCGTCAACGCTGCGAGAACCACGACGGCGGTGCCGTGCTGGTCATCGTGCATGACGGGGCAGTCGAGGGCTTCGATCAGACGCTCTTCGAGTTCGAAGCAGCGGGGCGCGGAGATGTCTTCGAGGTTGACCGCGCCGAAACTCGGACGCAGGCGGACCAGCGTCTCGATGATTTCGTCCACGTTGGTGGTGTTGAGGACCAAGGGGATGGAGTCGAGGTCGCCGAAGGCCTTGAAGAGCGCGGACTTTCCTTCCATGACCGGGAGGGAGGCGCTGGGCCCGATGTCGCCCAGGCCGAGGACCGCGGTCCCATCGCTGACGACCACCACGAGGCGCTGAGCCCAGGTGTGCGTGCGTGCAAGCTCCGGGTTGGCGTGGATTGCGCGGCTCACTTCGGCGACACCCGGAGTGTAGGCGATAGAAAGGTCCCGCTTGTTCAAGAGCGGTACGGTGCTGGAAATGGAGAGCTTGCCGCCTTCGTGGGCGGTGAAGATTTCCTCTTCACTCAGCGCCAGGGCAGTCAGATTCTGTTCAGGGGTGATGGTCTCGACGGACACGTCGTTGTCTCCTCAGGCTAGCCGTGAACCCACGGCACAATTCGGGCAGGTATAGAGGCTTCGGTGCCGGACCAAGGGTGGCTGGTCCGTGCGGTGAAACTCCTGCGGATATGGGCTGCTAGCCGCTTGGGTCCTGTCTTCGTAGACAGGTGCCTGATAGGAAGACTAGAGACATCCAGTCATAAACTCATACTTTTGGTCGTAGTGGTCTAGACCAATTACGGTGATTCCCGGAAAAGCTACGCGTCCGCAATCAACTTGCAGGCGTTCTTGAGGTCCTTCTCTGCGTCGAAAAGTGAGATCCGGCGGCAGTTGACGGACTGGACCAGACCACTTATGAGGTGGAGCAGAATCCTGGCCCTCCCGGCGTCGCCGATCGCAGCCGCGACCATCTCGGCGGAGAGCGCTTCGATATCGCGCAAGAGTACGGGGATGTCACCATCGCGGGTATCCCATGTGCGGGACAGACAGTGTTCGACGGCGGGCTGCATGACCCGCATATGGAAAATCTCCATCCCGAGACCGGTAAGCTCTTGCTGGCTGCACCTCGAAGACGCCGGCTTTGAGTCGTTGAGCTCCCGCAGTTGCTGCCGGTAGACCGCGAGCATCAGATGGACCGTGGACGGAAAGTAGCGGTAGAGCGTCCCAAGCGGAACATGGGCTCTGGTGGATACGTCCGAAAGGCTCACGGTATCGAACTGCCGCTGGGCGAATCCCGCGGCAGTCTTCAGTATCCGGGCGTAGCGCAATAGCTGTCTCGGGGTGGTGGGAGCGGCCGCCATTTGGGGCAACCCCGCGGCCAGATCCAGCGAATACGGTTCCAAGGAGTTCGGTTCGGACATTTCCGGCGTTCTGTTGGTTTGGGCTTCGTTCTGGGAGATTGCGCGGCCCCCCAAAGACCGAGCGCGTCCTGACAATGATACGGCAGCAAGTTGTCAGTTCCCTGAGAACGGATTCGCAGGGCTACGCGACGCCCTTGATCTTCACGACGAATACGGCGCCCAGCAAACCTATGACAGCTGCGGCCGCATAAAGCGAGACGTAGCCACCCCAGAACGCCACGAAGGGGTAAGCAATAAGCGGCGCGATCACTTGCGGCAAAGAGTTGGCCACGTTGATGACCCCAAGGTCCCTGCCCCGGTCCAACGCCGTGGGCAGCACTTGGGTAATAAGGGCGAAGTCGACCGCCAAGTACGCACCAAAGCCGATACCGAGCACCGCTGCGCCCGCAAGGGCCCCCGTCCACGTGGGTTCGAACCCAAGGATCAGGGCAGCTATCGAAATGACGACGGACGAGACAATGACGAGGGGTTTGCGTTTGCCCATGCGGTCGCTGATGGCACCGCCCACCACGCTGGTGATGATCACCATGACGGCATACAGGCCCGTCAGGATAAGGACGCCGAACTCTGGCTTGATCCCCTGCGCGTCCTCAAGGTGCACGGCATCCTTGAGGAAGAACAGCAAATACAACGTGACCATGTGGTTTCCGACATTGACCAGGAACCTCGTCAGCCAGGCCCACGCGAAGTCCGGGTATTTGACGGGCGAGATCCAAAAGCCCTTGACGAATGTCCAGAGTTTGAATGGTGGCCTGGCCTCCGGAACGAGAGGCACGTCGTCGTTCTTGAAAAGATAAAGCACGACGCCGGCCAGCAGGGCAGCAGCGCACACGATGTAGCCGAGGGCAAAGTTCCCGGAAACCACGGACGCGATCACGGCACCCGCGAGGATGCCGACGGTCTGGCCCATGGCTGCAAGACCTCCGACCGCGCCGCGTTGAGGCACTGGCACTCGATCCGGAATAGCCGCCGTGATGGCGGCATAGGCTCCATTGCAACCAGCCTGGACCAGGCACCACAAAATGGCCATAACTGCCACGTTGGGAGCACCTGCCAGGGCCACCAACGCCACGGCGCCCAGGATGGCGCCGAAGAGCACCCACGGAACGCGTCGTCCAAGGCGGGACGTAGTGCGGTCGCTGAATGCACCGAAGAGGGGGTTCGCCACGAGGGACACTGCAGCGCCGCATCCCGTAACCAACGCAAGGATGGCTTCCTTCTGGCCTTCGTCAAAGTGGATGGCTTGCTGCCCGAGCAAAACCTGGATAGGGCCGAAGAAGGCAGCGTTGATGCCCACATTGACGAGCACCACTCCGGTGACCCACAGTGAGCGGACGCGCTCCACGGGCTCGGCGAGCGCCGTCGTCGGGCCTGCCTGCATCTCCACGGGATCCGTCACCGGTCTTTCAGGCAATGAACCGGGCAGATCGGACAGGCTCATGACGGTGCTCCCTAGCGTCTGGACGTGTGGATTCAGCCTAGCGCCAAGGCACGTCTGCACGCGTTAGGGTAAATCCAACGGACCGAGGAGGATCAACGATGAACAGCCCAGCGAACCCCATCAACACCGCCGATCTCTACGACGAACGTGCCGAGGATCTTGAGTCGATATCACTGCAGTTCCAGGACCTCGGCGGCGTCTCGCACTTCAGCGGCCCCGTTCGCACCGTCAAATGCTTTGAGGACAATGCCCTGGTGAAGACGGTTCTGGCAACCCCCGGCGAAGGCGCCGTGCTGGTGGTGGACGGCTACGGCTCGCTGCGCACAGCCCTCATGGGGGACATGATCGCCGAGAGCGCCGTCGCGAACGGCTGGGCCGGCGTCGTGATCAATGGGGCGATCCGCGATCGCGTGGCGATCGCGAAGCTGCCTTTGGGCGTCAAAGCCCTTGGGAGCAATCCCAAGAAAAGCTCCAAAGTGGGCCGTGGCGAAGTGGACATCCCCCTGGTGATTGACGGAGTGCACATCGAACCCGGGCACCTGATCTACTGCGATCCTGACGGGATTCTCGTGGAGCGGTGACATATTTCTCGCCAATCGGGTAGGACAGGGAATACAGGAGCGATTAGGATAGTTACTGAAAGCAACTATCCTGCTTAGTCCCCTTTTCATCCACCTTTGGAGAAGCAATGTCCAACGCCACGCCTGTGCGGGCCGCCGGAGAGGTCCTGACACACCGTCAGACGCTCACCGTCATGGTGGGCCTCATGCTCGGCATGTTCCTTTCCTCCCTGGACCAGACCATCGTGTCCACGTCCATTTACACCATCGCCAATGACTTGGACGGCCTGTCCCTGCAGGCGTGGGCCACTACGGCCTACCTCATCACATCCACGGTTACCACCCCGCTGTACGGCAAGCTCAGCGACATCTTCGGCCGCCGCCCGCTGTACCTGGCCGCGATCCTGATCTTCCTCGCTGGTTCCCTGTACGCCGGTTCCGTGCACTCCATGACCGAGCTCGCCATCGCCCGCGGCATCCAGGGTATGGGCGCCGGCGGTCTACTGGCCCTCGCATTGACGATCATCGGCGACATTGTTGCCCTGAAGGATCGTGCCAAGTACCAGGGCTACTTCATGTCCGTCTTTGGTGTTTCCTCGGTCCTCGGTCCCGTCGTCGGCGGTGCTTTCGCTGGCTCGGCCAACATCCTTGGCTTCGACGGCTGGCGCTGGGTCTTCTTCATCAACCTGCCCATAGGCCTGGCCGCACTGGCCGTGGTGTTCTTCTACCTGCACCTGCCCGCGAAGCACGTCAAGCAGAAGATCGACTACTGGGGCGCTGGAGCCATCACGCTGGCAATCGTCCCGCTGCTGCTTGTGGCCGAACAGGGACGCAGCTGGGGCTGGACCTCCGGAAACTCGTGGATCTGCTACGGGCTTGGCGTCATCGGCATCATCGCGTTCTTGCTGGTTGAGCGGCGTGCTGGCGACTACGCGCTAATCCCCCTGCGGCTCTTCAGGAACATCACCTTCGGTTTGTCTTCCCTGCTGAACTTCATCATCGGTATCGGCATGTTCGGGGCCATCGCGATGCTCCCGATGTACCTGCAGCTGGTCAAGGGCCTCACCCCCACCGAAGCAGGCCTCATGATGATCACCTTCACGGTGGGCATCCTCTTCGGTTCCATTACAGCGGGACGGACCATCTCGGCGTCCGGCGTTTTCCGGATCTTCCCGATTCTCGGTACGGGCATCCTGACGGCCGCCGCAATCGTCATGGGCCTGTCCCTCGGCGTCGACACCGGTCTCTGGGTACCGGGCCTGATCGCCGTATTCTTCGGCATGGGCCTGGGCTTCTGCATGCAGCCGCTCACTTTGGCGATGCAGGTCTCCGTACCGCCGAAGGACATGGGCGTGGGCACGTCCACCGCGGCATTCTTCCGTTCCATGGGCGGCGCCGTGGGTACCGCGGTGTTCATCTCGATGCTCTTCAGCCTCGCCGCCGACAAGATCGCCTCGGGCATGAAGGATGCCATGGGCAGCGCGGACTACCTCAAGGTGCTCAAGGATCCTGCAGTTGCCGCGGATCCAGCCAACGCCAAGCTGTACGACTTCTTCAAGAACGGCGCCACAAACGATTCGCTGAACGACACCAGCTGGTTGCACCACGCCAACCCGGCGCTCACGCGACCTATCGTTGAAGGCTTCGCGCAGTCGATCGACACCGTGATGCTGACTGCCGCAGCGCTGACCGGCCTCGCGTTCCTCATCAGCTTCGCCTTGCCGAACAAGAAACTGACGGATCCGAAGGCGGCGGCGAAGGAATCCGTTTCCGCCCACTAAAATCTCGAACAGCGTCACGGCAGGCAGTCTTTTGGACTGCCTGCCGTTGTCGTTTCCAGTGTTCGCGCGGTGGTGTGCCCGACGACGGCGCGAAAGTTTGCGTGGCGTGACACGTCCGGTGTGGCTGGCCCGGTTGACTGGAAGTCACGCTGGCACCGTGCCACACTGTGTAGCGCGAGTGCACCGGCGTCCCCGTCGGAACCAGCTGCCGACGACGACCGCGCCGCACAATCCACCACATTTCCTCAAGGGAGAGCCATGCCCAATTCCAGCTCCGACAGCCGTTCCGGCGTCCCACGCAAGGTAATTGGCCTGGCCGTTGCCGGAGCTGTGGGCGGTTTCCTCTTCGGGTTCGATTCCTCCGTGGTCAACGGCGCCGTCGATGCGATGAAGGACGAATTCATGCTGAGCGAAGCCGTCACGGGCTTCGCTGTGGCGGTCGCGTTGCTCGGCTGTGCGGCAGGGGCGTATCTCGCGGGCAAGGTGGCGGACCGCCACGGCCGCATCCCCGCCATGAAGCTGGGTGCCGCCCTCTTCCTGGTCAGCTCCATCGGGACGGGCTTTGCTTTCAGCATCTGGGACCTCGTCTTCTGGCGCTTGGTCGGCGGCCTGGGCATCGGCCTCGCATCGGTGATCGCGCCGGCCTACATCTCGGAAATCTCACCGCGCCAAGTCCGCGGCAGACTCGCGTCGCTGCAGCAGCTGGCGATCACCACTGGTATTTTCGCGGCCCTTCTGTCCGACGCCGTGCTGGCAACATCCGCGGGAAGCGCCCACCATGCCTTGTGGCTCGGAGTCGAGGCGTGGCGCTGGATGTTCATCGCGTGCGCCGTGCCTGCCGCGATCTACGGCCTGATCGCCTTCCGACTGCCGGAGTCGCCGCATTTCCTGGTCCTTAGCGGCAAGGAAGACACCGCACGCAAGATCTTCGACACGCTGATGCCCGGCGACGATACCGAACGCCACATCCGCGAAATCCGTGACTCCATCAAACAGGACGAGCTCTCCACCAAGAAGGGCTCGCTCCGCGGCAAGGCTTTTGGCCTGCAGCCCGTGGTGTGGATCGGCATCATCTTGTCGGTGCTGCAGCAATTCGTCGGCATCAACGTGATCTTCTACTACTCCACCACCCTTTGGAAGGCAGTCGGCTTCCACGAGCAAGACTCCCTGGCCATCTCGGTGGCAACGTCCGTCACCAACATCCTGGTCACGCTCGTGGCCATCGCCCTAGTGGACCGCATTGGCCGCAGGCCCATCCTGCTGACGGGCTCCATCGGTATGGCTGTGTCCCTGGGTGCCATGGCGCTGGCCTTTTCTTCCGCCAGCGGGTCGGGTTCTTCGGTGTCCTTGACCGGCGCCTGGGGTCCGGTGGCCCTGGTGGCCGCCAACGTGTTCGTGGTGAGCTTCGGCGCTTCGTGGGGACCGTTGGTGTGGGTGCTCCTGGGCGAGATCTTCCCCTCGCGGATCCGTGCCCGCGCGCTCGGGCTGGCCGCCGCAGCCCAGTGGATCGCCAACTTCGCCATCACCTTGAGCTTCCCCATCATGGCGGCCGGTTCGTTGCCGCTGACTTACGGCATGTATGCGCTGTTCGCCGCGGCGTCGTTCTTCTTCGTCATGTTCAAGGTGCCGGAAACCAACGGCATGTCCCTTGAGCAGGCCGACACCTTGTTTGTCCCGAAAGGCTC
Organism: Arthrobacter sp. KNU-44; assembly: GCF_051843155.1. Taxonomy (NCBI): domain Bacteria; kingdom Bacillati; phylum Actinomycetota; class Actinomycetes; order Micrococcales; family Micrococcaceae; genus Arthrobacter; species Arthrobacter sp. KNU-44. The sequence continues at coordinate 2,406,602 of NZ_JBPXNG010000002.1, read as the reverse complement.
CAAGCCTGCGGAGCTCGAGGTCACACCCAAGTGACTCACACCCAAGTAACTCGCAGTTGTTGTCGTTATGAGCCCTCATAACGACAACAACTGCGAGTCAGTTGGGCCCTTCTACACGAGGTGCGGTTCGTGTGACTTCAGGTAGCGGCGGCCGCCGGCGGCCACGAGGATTGCGAACGCGAGGGCAAGGGCCGCGGCGAAGAACGGGACCTGCGGGCCGAAGTGCTCACCCAGTTGTGCCGCGACAAACGGGGCGAGCGCGCCACCCATCCACCGCACGAAGTTGTAGCCGGCCGAAGCCACCGGACGCGGCGAATCGGAGACTTCCATGGCCAGTTCTGTGTAGAGCGTGTTGTTGATGCCCAGCAGTGCGCCCGCCACAATGACAAGCACGACGACGGCAGTCACCGAGTGCCCCGCGGCCAGTCCCAGCCCGACGAGGTCCAGCAAAAGGGCCGCGAGGGTGCCGACCAGGACGTTGGTGGTGCCGAAGCGACGCTGCAGCACGGGTGCCACAAAGACCGAGAACACGGCCACGGCCACGCCCCAACCAAAGAACACCGCACCAATCCCGTAGGCGTCCATTCCCAGAATGAACGGCGTGAAGGCCAGGATCGTGAAGAAGCCGTAGTTGTAGAACAAGGCGCTGGCGGCGGTGGTGCGAAGGCCCTTGTGGCCCAGGGCAAGGAGCGGGTCACGCAAACGGGCCTTCGTGGCCGGCGTCGGGGTCTTAGGCAGCAGGGCCAGCAAGGCGATGAAGGAAATGGCCATGAGGACCGCGGTGCCGAAGAACGGTGCGCGCCATTGCCAGCCACCGAGAAGCGCGCCGAGCAACGGGCCGAGGGAAATGCCCAAGCCAAGGGCGGCTTCGTAGAGAATGATCGCAGTTCCGGTTCCGCCGCTCGCGACGCCGACAATCACGGCAAGGGCGGTAGCCACGAAGAGGGCGTTGCCTAGTCCCCAACCCGCGCGGAATCCGACCAGCTCACCCACGCTTCCGGACATGCCTGACAACGAGGCGAACACGACAATCAGGGCCAGGCCGATCATGAGCGTCTTTTTGCCACCGATCCGCGAAGAGACGAAGCCGGTCACGAGCATCGCGACGGCGGTCACCAGGAAGTAGCTCGTGAAAAGCAGCGACACTTGGCTGGGGCTCGCCTGGAGGTTCTTGGCGATGGCTGGCAGGATCGGGTCCACCAGGCCGATACCCATGAAGGCGAAGACGGCGGCAATCGCCGTGGCCCACACAGCCTTGGGCTGCTTGAGGAACGAGGCTTTCTCGGCCTCGAGTGTGTCTTCCGCTGGCTGCAGTTGCTCTGTGAGCTGGCCTTTCATGGACTGCTCTCCTAGTTTCTTGGCTTGTTCAGTTCTGGCTTGTTCAGTTCTGGACTGAATGGTTGATCTTGTCGAACACCGGAAGGGCGGCTTCGACGGCGTCGCGTTCTGCCTGGCTCAGCGTTCCGAGGATCCCGGCGATGAATTCGTTGCGGCGGCGGTCCGCGTTCTCGACGGCGGCACGTCCCGCCGCGGTCGCGGCGACGCGGACGGCACGGGAGTCGTCCGGATCTGATTCTCGTTTGACCAGGCCCGCGCGCTCCAGCTTGATGATCTGCTCTGTGGCACTGGGGACCTTGACCCCAAGGTTCCGGGCGATCCCCCCGACGCGGGCACCGCCGTCGAGCGCCATCTTGAGGACGCCAAGCTGGGCCGAGCTGAGCTGCTCCTCGGAATCGAGGCGGCGCATCACGTAGACGCTCTGCCGCAAGGCTTCCCGGAATGATTGGGCGAGGGCGAGGAGCGCGTCGTCAGCCTGATTGGTATTCATATTTAGGTATCCTAACAGTTAGGTTGCCTAAATATCAAGGGGTGCGGGACTTTGTCTTGGGACTCCTCGAGGATGCCGTCGCTACAGGGCCAGCTTCATTCCCTCGTGACTGGCTACGAAGCCCAGGCGCTCATAGAAGCGGTGGGCGTCCTTGCGGGACTTGTCGCTGGTGAGCTGGACCAGGGTGCAGCCCCGGTTCCGCGCCTCGTCGATGGCCCATTGCATCATTGCCGCACCGACGCCATGATCCCGCAACTCTGCGGCGACGCGCACGGCCTCGATCTGGCAACGCAGCGAGCCTTTCCGGGCCAAGCCCGGGATGAAACTCAGCTGGAAAGTTGCGACACAAGCGCCGTTCAAGTGGCCTACCACCAACAGTTGGGCCGGATCCTCGTTGATCTGCTGAAACGCCTGCAGATAGGGGCCGACGTCCTCGGCGTTTTCGCGGGAACTGCCCAACTGATCCGCGGCGAGCAATCTCAGAATGGCGGGCAAGTCCTCCCAGTGGGCCCGGCGGAGCGTGAAGACTCCTTCGTCCAGAACCATGCTCAACAGCGGCTTCACGCCTGGATTTATGTGACTCATAGCACCAGCCTGACACAAGCTGGCGGCTTCGTTTTACGAGCGTTCATGAATTCTGGGTGAAACGATCAATCACAAATTCTCGGATGGTTCGAGTTAGTTTGGACTAGCAGATTTGTTAGCCACGTCACCATGCGGCGAATCACCCCGAAGGATGCAGATATGTCTCACCAGACAACAACAGGGCAACGCACTGCCTCCAGCAAAGACAGCGAGCCGCATCTGGCGCGCTCACTGAGCAACCGCCACATCCAGTTGCTTGCGATCGGCGGCGCCATCGGCACAGGCCTCTTCATGGGCTCCGGAAAGACCATCTCCGTAGCCGGCCCGTCCGTGATCTTCGTGTACATGATCATCGGCTTCATGCTGTTCTTCGTCATGCGCGCCATGGGCCAGCTCCTGCTGTCCAACCTGAACTACAAGTCCTTCAGCGACTTCGCCGGGGACCTCCTTGGTCCCTGGGCGGGCTTCTTCACCGGCTGGACCTACTGGTTCTGCTGGGTAGTAACCGGAGTGGCCGATGTCATCGCGATCGCGGGCTATGCCAATGAGCTCTGGCCGGGTGTGCCGCTCTGGATTCCGGGCCTCGCGACCATCGCCATCTTGCTGTTGCTCAACCTCCCCACAGTGAAGGCCTTCGGCGAGACTGAGTTCTGGTTCGCCCTCATCAAGATCGTTGCCATCGCCGCTTTGATCATCGTGGGTATCGTCATGATCTCGACCGGCTTCAAGTCCGACGCCGGAGCCGCGAGCTTGACCAATCTCTGGAGCCACGGCGGCTTCTTCCCCAAGGAATTCATGGGCTTCGTTGCCGGCTTCCAGATCGCGGTCTTCGCCTTCGTGGGTATCGAACTGGTAGGCACAGCCGCGGCCGAGACAAAGAACCCGGAGCACAACCTGCCCCGCGCCATCAACGCCATCCCGGTCCGCGTCATGCTGTTCTATGTCGGCGCGCTCATCATCCTGATGTCCGTCATCCCGTGGACCGAGTTCAAGGCCGGCCACAGCCCGTTCATCGCCATGTTCTCCCTGGCCGGCCTGGGTATCGCTGCAACCGTGGTGAACCTCGTGGTCCTGACCTCCGCCATGTCCTCTGCCAACTCGGGTATCTACTCGACGTCGCGCATGGTGTTCGGCCTGGCGAACGACGGCGATGCCCCCAAGATGTTCGGCCGCCTCTCCAGCCGGAAAGTTCCGCAGAACGCCCTGTTCCTGTCCTGCGTGCTGCTCCTCGGCGGCGTCGCACTTCTTTATGCGGGCAAGGACATCGGAGCAGCCTTCGACATGGTCACCACCGTGTCCGCCGTCTGCTTCATGTTCGTTTGGTCCATCATCCTGGCCAGCTACCTTGTTTTCCGGAAGCGCCGGCCCCACTTGCACGAGGCCTCGACGTTCAAGATGCCCGGCGGCACCGTGATGGTGTGGGTGGTCTTCGCCTTCTTCGCGTTCCTGGTCTGGGCTTTGACGACGCAGCCGGACACCCTCACGGCCCTGCTCGTAACGCCCATCTGGTTCGCGGTCCTCGCCGTGGCCTACGCCTTGGTCCGGAAGTCGCCGCTGCACCAGGCGCGGGTGGCAGAGTGGAAAGCCATGGCCGAAACCGAGACAGCGGCCGTCGAAACCGCCGCCCGCTAGGACGCCCGCTCACATATAGCGGCCATTCTTCCGACGCTCGCTCACAAACGAGCCTTTTCGACGTATGCGGTCGTCAAGTTTTTGAGACATTTTCGTTGTTTGTTTTGGTTAGGCGGCCAGGGGTTCCTGGACGCTGGTGTGGTGGTTTGCGTGGGCGGTGGCTGGCGGGATGCCGCCGGCCCGTCGGTTGGGTCGGCGGCGGTTGTACCAGCCCTCGATGTAGTCCATCACGGCGGTCCGTGCGGTGAGCCTGGAACCGAAGCGGTGGTGGTGGTAGAACTCGGTCTTGAGGTGTGAGAAGAAGTTCTCGGCGACCGCGTTGTCCCAGCACACCCCCACCTTGCCCATGGACTGGGTGACCTCGTTCTGGGCGCACCATCGTTGGAATTCCTCCGAGGTGTACTGGGTGCCCCGGTCGGAGTGGAAGACGACTGGGCCGCCGATGAGGTGGCCGTGGTTCCGGGCCATCCGCAGGGCCGCGGTGCACAGGCTGGCGCGCATGTGTTCGGCCATGGCCCAGCCGATGACCATCCCGGAGAACAGGTCGATGACCGTGGCCAGGTAGAGCCAGCCCTCGCCGGTGCGCAGGTAGGTGATGTCCCCGACCAGCCGGGTCCCGGGCACCGCGGAGGTGAAGTCGCGCCTGCCCTGGTCATCGAGCATGTGGTTCTGGATGTGGGCGGTCTTGGCCTGCGGGTCCTGGAGCGTGGTCTTTTTCCAGGCCTGGGTGCGGATGGCCCGCAGGCCGTGCTCGCGCATGATGGCCCCCACGGTCGGGGCGGAGACCTTGGTCCCGGCCGCGTTCAGGAGCCGGGTCAGCTGGTCCCGCCCGGCACGCCCGGACTCCTTCGTGTAGAGCTTGGTGACCGCGGTGACCAGCTCCCCGTGCCGCACGGTGCGCGGTGAAGGGCCGGCAGGTTTGCGCCACCGGTAATAGGAGGCCCGGGAGACGTTCAATTTCCGGCATAGCCACACCACGGGATGGTTGGCCTTCTCCGCTTCGATGAACTCGTAGAAATCCTCTACTTTTGCTTCGCGGCAAAGAAGGCGCTGACTTTTCCCAGGAACTCGACCTCGGCCTTCACCCTGGCGTTTTCGGCCAGCGCTTTCTGGTGTTCATCCCACGCCACCGGCCCCCGGTCCTCGGGCTGGGCAGGGGTGTCCGGTTGCTTGTCCCGGGACTTGTGTACCCAGTTTCCCAGCGTGCTTTCCTTCACCCCGATCTCCTGCGCGATCTGCTTCACCGGCCGGTCCGAAGACAAAACCAGTCGAACCGATTCCTCCCGGAACGCGGCGTCGTATGTCTTTCTGCGGGTGGTCATCTGAAACTGAGGCTCCCATCAAGCTGTCTCACAAAACCATACGGCCGCAGTAACGCCCGCTCACCTATAACGGCGAAACCCGAAACCCTCCTTCACGTCATTCACGAGAAGGAGGGTTTCGGGTTTCCCACCGAGGTTCATGACCGGTTGCCCTCAGGGACGCTATCCGGCGCGGACTTCTTGCTGTTGGCCTCGCGCAAAAGGAGCTGGATGAGGCTCGGCTTCTGCGAAAAGGTTGCAACCGCGACGTTCTTGCGCACGAACTCGTCCGAGGTGAGTTGCCACAGCATGGAGTCCGCAAGGTCGGCCCGCGACGTGAAAGTGCCGTTTATGTAGTCAACGGCCATCTTGTATTCGGTGACGGATTCGGTCTCGAAAAGACCGGAGGGCCGCATGATTGTCCAGTCCAGGCCGCTCGCGGCGACGGCGGACTCCATCCGCCGCATGTCCTCGTACAGTGTCTTACCGAGCAGCTTGGTAACGAGGGGCTGCAGCACTTTCTCGAAGAGAAACCCGCCATGCGGGCCGGCCGAAATGTCGGTGGCGCTGGAGCTCACGCAGACCAGCCGACGGACGCCGTGGTCGCCCATCGCCCGGATGATGTTCCCCGTGCCCACCGAGTAGACCGTAATCGGCTGGCGGCTGTATGGAACACCGAGGGTTGAGAGGACAGCATCGCTTCCTTCAACGACGGCACTTACGTCCTCGAAGTTATACACATCGGCACCGACGATGCTTAGACCGGGGGCCGAAAGGGGGAATTCGTGTGGCCTGCGCGTAACAGCGGTGACGGCGTGTCCGGCGTCGAGCGCTTGCCCGGTGAGAATCCTTCCGGTGGGGCCATTTGCCCCGAATACTGCGATCTTCATGTGATGCGGCCTCCGGTAGTCTTATTCTAGGAAAACCATACAATACAGAAACGATATCATATGAGTTCCATATCAAATCAAGAGGCCGCGACCCCTAGTCTTCGGCGGCGCGCTGTTGCTGCGCTCAAAGCCGAGCTTCGCAGCGTACGCGTGCAACTATCCGTGCTCAATCACCAGGTCGGCACCCAGGCCGAGCTGAAGGATGTTGACCTTGATTGTCTTGACCTGATCTCGAGCCGGGGGCCGCTCAGCCCAAGCATGTTAGCCAAACACGCCGGCCTGCACCCAGCCACCATGACCGGGATCCTCGACCGGCTTGAACGCGGAGGCTGGATTGTCCGGGACCGCGATCCGTCCGACCGGCGCGCCGTGGTCATCCGGGTTCTGCCCGATAGAAACGCAGAGATGTTCCGCCTTTACTCGGGAATGAACAGCCTCATGGACACCATCTGCGCAGACTACGACGACGCTGAAATCGCCGTCATTACCGACTTCCTGCGGCGCGTCCAGGCGGCCGGACGGACGGCGTCGGAAGAACTCGGCAACTAGTTGACGCTCGCTTACTTTTACGGCCCAAAGCGCTCACCCTCCTCCACATCACGTGAAGGAGGGTGAGCGAGCGTTCGGGAAAAAGCCCGCATATATGAGCGAGCGTCGCCGGTCGGCACAGGGAAGCCGGCCGGCGTGGCGGCAGGAAGCGGTGTTTAGGCCTCGGCCTTCCGTTCTTCGATCAGCTTCAACACCTGCGGGAACAACGGGTGCGACGGCGGAAGTTCAGTGATGCGCTCGACCGCCTCGGCCGCGTCCATCTCGGCAAGCATCCGGGCGAGTTCCACGGCTTCGTCGTCTGCTCCGTCGTCGAAACGCAGGGCGGCGGACATCGCGTCTAACAAGGCAACGGGCGTGACTCCGCGCTCGGCGAGTTCAGCGGCCGGGCCGATGAAGCGTTCGTGCCGCCCAAGTTTGCGGAGCGGCGCGCGGCCCACCCGGTTCACCGTGTCCGGCAAGTACGGGTTGGTGAAGCGGGACAGGATCTTCTGCACGTACGCTTCCTGCTCAGCCTCGACGAAGCCGTGTTTGGCCACGAGAAGCTGCTTGGTCTCCTCCAATACGGCCCGAACCCGGGCCGCAACGGAGGCATCGGCCATCGCCTCGGAGATCTTCTCCAAGCCGGCGCCATAGCCGAAGTATGCTGCCGAGGCGTGTCCGGTGTTGACCGTGAATAGCTTCCGTTCGATGTACGGGCCTAGTTCGTCCACGAAGGTCGCACCGGGAATCACCGGCGCCTCCCCCGCGAAAGGCGTGCGGTCGATGACCCACTCGTAAAAAGTCTCCACAGTGACGTCCAGGCCTTGGCCCGGCGCCTGGTTGGGGACGATCCTGTCAACCGCCGTGTTCGCAAACACAGCAGCGGAAGAAAGGTCACCCGCGGCACCGTCCCACGCCGCTTCCACTTCGGATCGCAGGAGGTCCGTGGCGTTGATCGCGTTCTCGCAGGCCATGACCTGGAGCGGAGCCAACGACGGCGAGCGGCCGGCGATGCCCCGCGCGATCACGGGCGCCACGAACTTGAGGATGTGCGGCCCCACCGCCGTGGTGACGAGGTCCGCCGTCGCGATTTCCGCGACGACGGCAACCTCTTCGGTGCCCGAATTCAGGGCCCGGAAACCGGACACGGTCTTGACCGCCGCGTTTTCGCCGACCTCGTGGACCTCATAGGAGGTCGCGGAGGCGAGCTGGCTGATCAAGGCATCCGCGACATCGGCGAAGACCACCTCATATCCAGCCTCGTGCAGCAGCAAGCCGACGAATCCTCGTCCGATGTTCCCTGCCCCAAAATGGACTGCCTTCACTATGCGTTGACCTTTCCGAACAGATCCAGCACTTCCTGAACCGACGTGGCCTGCTCAAGCTGGGCCACTTGCGCCTTGTCCGTGAAGATCTTGGCGATGGAGGACAGGATGTGGAGGTGCTCGTTGTTGATGCCGGCGACGCCGACGACGAACTTGACCTGCTTGCCACCCCAGTCGATGCCCTCGGGGTAGCGGACGATCGACACACCGGAGTGCAGGATGTGGTTCTTGGCAGCGTTCGTGCCGTGCGGGATGGCAAGGAAGCTGCCCATGTAGGTGGATACGGATTCCTCGCGCTCATGCATGGCGTGAATGTAGCCCATGTCCACTGAACCCCGGTCCAGCAGGAGCTTGCCCGCTTCGTCGATGGCCGAGTCACGGTCCGTCGCGGAACCATTGAGGATCACGCTTTCGGGGAGCAGGACATCCTTGCCCCCGACGGCGGCGGGCTGGGCAGCGCGGGCACCGGCGGCCGGTTCAGCAACCATAGTCGAACCCTGAGCGCCGGGAGCCGCGTTGCTGCTCTTGACCAGTTCCACGATCTCCTCGTAGCGGGGACTGTTCATGAAGTTGTCCACGGAGACGTGCACGGCGCTGGAGGTGACCGGCCGGGCGCGTTCTGTCAGGTCCTGGTGCGTTACCACGACGTCGTAGGTGTCACTGAGGTTTGCGATGGCCGAATTGGTGACCTTGACGTCCGGGAAACCGGCTGCCTTGATCTTGTTGCGGAGCACCGAGGCGCCCATGGCGCTGGAGCCCATGCCGGCGTCGCACGCGAACACGATGTTCTGGATAGGGCGGGTCAGGACGGCGGTACCGCCACCGGCGCCCAGGAGTGCGGAGGAAACGGAACTCTTCTTGCCCTTGAGCTCTTCCATCCTGGATGTTGCCTGACCCAGCGCGTCCACGTCGGTGGTCTTGCTGGCGCGCAGGATCACGGAGGCAATCAGGAAGGACACTGTGGCTGCAAGAAGCACGGACAGGGCAACACCGAAATAGCTGTCCTTCGCTGTCGCGGCAAAGACGGCGATGATGCTGCCAGGGGCCGCCGGCGAACGCAAGCCCGCGCCGGTGACTACCAGGGTGAAGATGCCGGTCATGCCGCCTGCGATCGTGGCGAGGATGAGGATCGGCTTCATGAGAATGTACGGGAAGTAGATCTCGTGGATGCCGCCGACAAACTGGATGAGCGCGGCGCCGGGAGCGGATGCCCGTGCCAGGCCCTTGCCGAAGAACATGTAGGCGAGCAGGACGCCGACGCCCGGGCCCGGGTTGGCTTCAAGCAGGAACAGGATGGACTTGCCGTTTTGCAGCGCTTGTTCCGTGCCGAGCGGCGTGAGGATGCCGTGGTTGACTGCGTTGTTGAGGAACAGGACCTTGGCGGGTTCGATGAAGATGCTGGTCAGCGGCAGAAGTCCGTTGTGGACCAGGAATTCGACGACGGCGCTCGCGCCGTTACTGAAGGCCTTCACCACCGGGCCGATCACCAGCATGCCGAAGATGGCCAGTGCGGCGCCGACGATGCCTGCTGAGAAGTTGTCGATCAGCATCTCGAAGCCCGGCTTGACCCGGCCTTCCCATACCTTGTCGAGCTTCTTCATGATCCAGGCCGTGAGCGGGCCCATAAGCATGGCACCGATGAACATCGGGATATCCGTACCGACAATCACGCCCATGGTGGCGGCGGCTCCAACCACGCCGCCGCGGATGCCATGGACCGCCCGGCCGCCGGTGTAACCGATCAGTAGCGGCAACAGGTACGTGATCATGGGGCCCACGAGTTTGGCCAGGTCCGCATTGGGGAAGAACCCTGCCGGGATGAACAGAGCGGTGATGATGCCCCATGCAATAAAGGCCCCGATATTGGGCATGATCATGCCCGAAAGGAAGGTTCCGAACTTTTGGACACCAACGCGCACGCTGGTGCGCTGTTTCGCAACTGACGCTGTTGCCATTGTGTGAATTCCTAACGTGAGTCCCGCATCAGTGCGGGATCAGTCGATATCTATCGAAGGAGGACAGCTCTAGGAGCTGCTGGAGATTCGGTGAAGCCATTCAAGGAAAAGCTTCAGTTCCGAACTGGATAGCTGGTCTGAATGTGAGGCTTGGAGTGCCGCATTCAGCGCGATTGCCGCAACAACAACCGACGACTTGCCGGAGTCGTCCGCTGCGGCGCCACGGGCTGTTTCCGTGGACACGGCGAAAATCATGGAATCCCGGGTCATGGTGGAGAGCTCGAGGTTCCGGTCTTCCAAAGGCTCTGCAATGAGCATGAGCGTGACGCCGACGTTGGCCGCCAGGATGCTCCTGGCCGCCTCGCGCGGGGGTACGTTGATCTGCCCGGCAATGGCTGCCTTGCTCAGCATCTCCTCCAGAAGCGACTCGGCATCAGCCACGATGGCCGGCCTGCTTTCCGGACGGATGTTGCCGAACATCACCAGGTAAAGGTGCGGTTGGGTAAGTCCGAACTGGACGTGGTTGTCCCACATCCGGCGGACATCCTCCAGGGGTTCCCCAGAGGGTGCGAAGTCCCGCTCTCCCGCCACGTACTCCTCGAAGCCGGCTGCAACGACGGCGTCGAACAACCCCTCCTTGTCGCCGAAGTGGTGGTAAAGCGTAGGCGCCGTGACGCCGGCAAGTTTGGTGATTTGGCGCGTAGAGACCGGCGACCCGTCCGAATTCGCCAGCAACTCGGCGGCTGCACGGAGCAGCCGAGTTTTGGGCGGAAGCTGGTCATCGAAACTCATAGCCGCTACCCTAGCACCTATAGCAACGCTATATGAAGTGAGTCACAGGAGATTTTTTCGGACCCCGAGGCGCCGCAGCCGGTGGGTCCGATCCGAGAGCAGGAACAGAGGATTTCAGTGCAGAATTTCCAAGGAATAGGCGTTAGCCCGGGCCGCGTCATTGGCACTATCCGTCAGATGCCCAAACCAGTCAGCGAACCGCCGTCGGGCGAGCAGCTAGCCGCATCGACCACGGCGGAAGACGCCGTCGCGGGCCTGAAAGCGGCGGCCCAATCGGTCCACGACGAACTCAAAGCACGCGCGGACAAAGCCAGCGGAGACGGTAAGGCCGTGCTGGAAGCCACCGCGCTCATGGCCAAGGACACCATGCTCCTGAAGTCGGCCACCAAACTCATCAACAACAACGGCAGCTCCGCCGAACGCGCCATCTGGGAAGCCGGCGCCTCCGTGTCCGAAATGCTCCACAACCTGGGCGGATACATGGCCGAGCGCGCTACTGACGTCCTGGACGTCCGCGCTCGGATCGTCGCCGAACTTCGCGGAGTCCCCGCCCCGGGGATCCCGGCGTCGGACACTCCGTTCATCCTGGTGGCTGAAGACCTCGCTCCCGCCGACACCGCAACGCTGGACCCCGCGATCGTGACAGCACTGGTCACCTCGGGCGGCGGACCGCAGTCACACACCGCGATCATCGCGCGCTCGCTCGGCCTGCCCGCCGTCGTCGCGGCCCGCGGAGTGGACGAAATTCCTGACGGCGCCGAAGTCTTCGTGGACGGAGCTGCCGGCTCACTCTCCCTCGAACCCACCGAAGAGCAACGCGCGGCCGCCATCGCGTGGGTCGAAAATTCCGCTACACTGGCGGTTTTTGACGGAAACGGCACGACGGCGGACGGCCACTTGGTGCCCCTCCTCGCCAACGTCGGCGGGGCCAAGGACGCTGCCGCGGCCGCTGCGCTGGGTGCCCAAGGCGTGGGCCTTTTCCGCACCGAATTCTGCTTCCTGGAACGCGACACGGAACCGACCGTGCTGGAACAGGCTGCCGCGTACAGGGGCGTGTTCGACGCGTTCCCGGGCAAGAAAGTGGTGCTCCGGACCCTCGACGCAGGCGCCGACAAGCCCCTTCCCTTCCTCACCGACGCCACCGAACCCAACCCGGCCCTGGGTGTGCGCGGCTACCGCACCGACTTCACCACGCCCGGTGTTTTGGACCGCCAGCTCGAGGCCATCGCCATCGCTGCCGACGAATCAGAAGCCGAGGTGTGGGTCATGGCACCCATGATCTCGACTGCGGCCGAGGCTGCCCACTTCGCGTCGATGTGCGATGCCGCGGGAATCAAGACGCCCGGCGTGATGGTGGAAGTTCCCTCCGCGGCATTGACCTCGGCGTCGGTCCTGCGCCACGTGGGCTTCGCGTCCCTCGGCACCAACGACCTCACGCAGTACGCCATGGCCGCCGACCGGCAACTCGGTCCCCTTGCCGAACTCAACACCCCGTGGCAGCCCGCGGTTCTGCGACTCGTTCAGCTGACCGTCGCGGGCTCGGCGGAAGAGGGCAACGGCAAACCCGTTGGCGTCTGCGGTGAAGCGGCCGCGGACCCGGCCCTCGCCGTCGTGCTCGTTGGCCTGGGCGTGTCCACTCTGTCCATGACCGCCCGCTCGCTGGCCGCCGTCGGAACCGTGCTCAAGACGGTGACGTTGGAACAGGCCCAAGAGCTGGCGCGGCTGGCGCTCAGTGCACCCGATGCGCTCGACGCAAAGGCCTGGGTCCGCGCGAAGCTGCCGATCCTCGAGGAACTCGGGCTCTGAGCCCAGCCGTACTGTCTTACCTGAATACAAGGAGAAACCATGCCCGAACGCACCGCCACCATCGCCAGCCGCTCCGGATTGCACGCCCGCCCGGCTGCGATTTTTGCCGAGGCTGCGGTGGAATCCCCGGTTGAGGTGTCCATCGCGATGGCCGGTTCGCCTGCCGACGACGCGCTCGACGCCGCCAGCATCCTTTCGCTCATGACTCTCGGCGCCGCGAAGGGCGACGTCGTCGTGCTTCGCGCGGATGGCGACGGCGCCGACGCTGCCCTCGATTCCCTGGTGACACTGCTGGAAACGGACCTCGACGCGGAGTAGGCGTCCCTGGGTTTACCCACCCAACGCTCGCTCGGATATGAGCGCCTATTTTCCGACGCTCGCTCACATATGGTGGCTTCCCGCCGACGCTCGCTCACAGTTGATTAGCCGAAAGGAGCCGGAAATGCGCAAGCCGGATGGCGCCGTCGCGTTCTATGCGCTCAGCATTGTGCTGCTTCCGGTCTCGCTACTCGGCTATGTGATCTGGGTGGGGAAGCTTCTGTCCTCGAAACCTTCCGGGGTTTCGACGAGCGCGCAGGCTCCGCTCTCCGCGAGGTGGGCGATGCACAATTTTGGCGTGCGCGAAGACCAGGCCGCGAATCGGTTGTTGCCCCTGCTGCCCGGCGTTCCGTGGCTGGGCATGCGTTTGGCATTCTTGCCGACGGTCTTCGCGCACCGCGTCACCGGTTTCGTCCCGAAGACCTTCCGGTACCCCTTCGAGGGCGAGATACCTCCACGGGCCGAGGCATCGGCGAGGGTCACCTTCTTCGACGGCGCCCTGGACCGCGCACTTCCCGGGATCGACCAGTTGGTCATCCTTGGCGCCGGCTTCGATACGCGCCCGTATCGCCTCCCGCGGGACACGCCGCTCAGCTCCTTCGAGGTAGATGCCCCAAATACGCAAGCGGTCAAGCGCGAAATACTCGACAAGGCGGGAATCGACGTACGCAAGGTCGCGTTCGTGCCCGCGGACTTCGAGAAGGATGACTGGCTCGCCAAACTCGTGGACGCCGGGTTCGACGTCGGGCGTCCGTCGCTTTTCCTGTGGGAGGGCGTCACGATGTACCTCGACCGTGAAGCGATCGAGGACACGCTGCGGAAGGTCGCGAGTTGTGCCAAAGGGAGTTTGCTCGCCTTCGACTACTTCACAACCGAGACCCTTGAGTCGAGCACACCGTACTGGCGATTCGGGAGGGCGGCGGCCAAAGCGGCGGGCGAACCGTTGAAGTTCGGCGTGGACAGGACGCCGCCATCGCGGGATCGCCTAGCGGAACTTCTCCGATCCGTCGGGTTGGCGCTCCTCGAACAGCGTGGGCTTGGTCGCGAGACCAAGAAGAAACGTGCGTGGGGTGGCTTCGCGATAGCCATGGTGGAGTGACGCTTCATGGCCCCAGCGTCCGCACATATCTGAGCGAGCGTTACGTCGATTGGGTTCATATCTGAGCGAGCCCCTCATCGTCAAGCTGGTTGTGAGTCATTCATTACCTTTTGATTGAAGGAGCCGGCGATGGCCGTTGATAACAAGGGTTTTACGCGTGAAGAGATCCGTGAGTTCATGCATGAGTACTATTTGCAGCCGCACGGGTCGAGGAAGGAATGGATGGCCTCGACGTCCGTTTCGGAATGGACGTTCCGCCGGTGGCGCAAGATGATGGTCCAGGGCGATATCGACCGTGGCCTGATTCCGCGGGAGCATGGAGGCATGGTCCCGACGAATCGTGAACTCTCCGCGTTCGAAAAAGCACGCGCGAAGGAAATGGCTGCCCACCGTGCCGAAGTCGAAAAACTCCAGAAGCGGGTGCAGGAGCTGGAGGACACGAATTCCGCGCTGGGAAAAGCTATCGGGCTCTTGCACGAGTTGAGCGTGCCAGAGCCCGATACAACCCCGACGAGCGCTCACAACGATTCATAGCGGCCGAGAACACTCTGGTCCTGGAACTGCATGTGATCATCGGCTCCCAGCGGACAGCGCTCAAGCTGGCGGGCCTCTCGCGCGGGACCTGGCATTACCGGTCCAATCCCCGTCCGGCGGTGCAGCACCCGATCCACCAGAGCGACCGGGCCTACGAATCCCGGATCAGCTCCGCGCATCAGGACCGGATCCTGGGGCTCATCCTGGCCAGCTGGGAGAAGGGCAACTCCGTTGACCATGCCTTCGCCACAGCCTGGGACAACGGCGAGCTGCTCGCCTCCAACCGCTCGTGGTGGCGGATCGCGGCAGACTACGAGGACCAGCAGGCCCGCCCAACCATCCCGCGCAAGCGTTGGGGCACGCGTGGTTCCTCTGAAAAGCCGGTGGTCAAGGCCACCGGACCCTGCCAGGTCTGGTCCTGGGACATCACCGACATCTATGCCAAGTGGCAGGGCAAGGTTTTCAAGGTGTACTCCATCATGGACATCTTCTCCCGGGAAATCGTCGGCTTGCGGGTGGAGGAACGCGAGTCCGACCACCTCGCCGCGCAGATGTTCAAGACAGCCATCGCCCGGCACGGCGCCCCGCGCATCGTGCATGCCGATTCAGGCCCGGCCATGAGATCAACCCTGCTCCGTGACACCCTCACCGCCCACGGCGTGGAACTCAGCCATAACCGCCCGTACGTCTCCAACGACAATCCCTTCTCGGAGTCAGGCTTTCGCACGATGAAATACCGGCCCGGCTACCCCCGGATCTTTAACGATCTCGAGGCCGCCAGGGAGTACCTCACCTGCTACGTGCACTGGTACAGCACCGATCACAAACACTCCGGCATCGCACTGTTCTCACCATCACAGGTCCACGACGGGTCGTGGAAAGAACTCTGGACCAAGCGAGACAAAGTCCACCAGGACTACTACGAACGACACCCGGGAAGATTCCGCCGCCGACCCACCACACCGGCCCCCGCCACATACGCCGGGATCAACCTCCCCCAGACCAAAACACCCCAAAAACTAGCCCAGTGACTCCACACAGCTTGACAACTTTCGAGCGTCCGAGATTTTGGCCGTATAAGTGAGCGAGCGTCGCGGGGGGCGCGGGAGCCGGGGGCGGCTGTGGTGCGGGGGACGCCGCTTAGACGAAGGCGGAGATACCCGTGATTGAGCGTCCGATGATCAACGCTTGGACAGTCTCTGTGCCTTCATAGGTATGGATGCCTTCTATGTCGGCGAAGTGCCGGGCCACGCGGTTGGCCAACAGGATCCCGTTGCCACCGAGCAGGTCGCGCGCGTTCGAGGCGATACTGCGGGCAGTGCGGGTGCACGTGAACTTCGCGAGGGCCGCCTGGGCGGGAGTCAGCGCGCCCTCTTCGTCCAGCTTGGTCATCTGCATGACCATGAGCTGCATGATCGCGAGCTCTGAATGCATGCGGGCAAGACGCTCCTGCACAATTTGCGAGGCAGCCAGCGGGCGGCCGAACTGCCGGCGTTGGGCGGCGTACTGCACAGCAGTTTCGTAGCAGGCAGTGGCATGCCCGACGGCGGACCAGGCAACTCCCAGCCTGGTCGCCAAGAGCACCCGGGCCGTGTCCTTGAAAGTCCGGGCACCCGGGAGCACGTTTTCCGCCGGGACGAAGACATTCTCAAGGCGGATGTGTGCCTGCCAGATGGCCCGGAGTGAGAGCTTGCCTTCGATGGTCGTGGCCGAGTATCCGGGCGAATCCTGCGGGACAAGGTATCCGTGAACTTGCCCGTCGTCGCCGCGGGCCCAGACGACGGTCAGGCCGCCGATCGAGCCGTTGCCGATCCATTTCTTTTCGCCGTTGAGCACACAACCGCCCTCGACGGGCGTCGCTGTAGTCTCGAGTCCCACGGAGTCGGAGCCGTGCGCCGGCTCGGTCAAGGCGAAGGCGCCGTATTCCTCGGCCCGGGCAAGTGCTGGAAGCCAATGGGCCTGCTGCTCGGGGGAACCGCATTCGGCCACGGATCGCAGAGCCAAACCGCCCTGGACAGCAACAACCGTGCCGATGGAGCCGTCCCCGCGGCTCAGTTCCATCGTGACCAGTCCGGCGGCGGTTTTACTCATGGCCGGGAACCCGTCGATGTTGATTCCGTCGCGAAGCAGATCAAGTTCACCCAGGCGCTTCACCAGCGGCAGCGGATACTCCGCGCGCTCCCAGTACCCCGTGATGACCGGAAGCACTTCGTCCTGGACGAAGGCCCGCGCCCGGTCCCAGTAAGCGCGGTCTTCGCGGCTGATGTCCTTGAAAACGGAGGCCGGATCCGGGTCCAGGGATTCGTTCAGGACGTATTCGGGCTCCATGGTGCCGGCCGGGAAAGCCGCGCCGTGCGGAAAAACGGCATCCAGTTCTTCGGAAGTGCTATCGGACGTCGTCGGCATGGGGAAATCCTCGCTCTGGGGTCTCGATCTACGACTCCCAGCATGCGCTGACACTCAGTTTCATGTCAAGGAACTCAATGTCAGTAAAGAATTCTGCGGGATCAAGAGCTAAGCCAAAGCGTCCCGGACCGCTTGAAGGATCTGTTCTGTGCCCGCCGCCCGATCCAGGACGGCAACCACGACGGCGGGACGGCCGCTTTCCGCGGACGGCCCACCGGCCGCCTCGCTACCCGCCGGCCCGGCTGAAACAGGGGCAAAGGTATCGGCCAAGGCGCCCAATTCGCGCTCAAGTCGGGCGGCCAACTCATGGGCTTCAGCTTCCCGCGCCCCGCGCTCGACGCGTTCGGCCAACTCAATACCCTCGACGCGTTCGCCAGCAGCAACAGCCCGCAGCCATTTGCGCAGGACGCTGTTGTGCACGGCGACTACCGAGGCGGCAAAGGCCACGGCCGTAACCTCCCGGCCCTCACCCTCGGGCAGCGCAGAAAGGAGATGATTCCTAAATGCCCGCTGATAACGATGTGTCATGACCAGTTCACGATCACGAAGGGCGGGCACTTGATGCAGAAGTTCGTAGCGGGCAACGGAAGTCTTCCGGTTGCCCACGTGGTGGCCGAAGACCAAGAGCGCCGCGTCCACGACGGCACGTAACGGATCCGCCGTGGTCCCCGCAAGGAACTCCTGAACCCGCGCCAGAATACGGTCGTGGTCGGCGAAAACGATGTCCTCTTTGGAACCGAACTTGCGGAAAAACGTGCTTCGGCTGATCCCGGCGGCATCGGCGAGGTCGTCCACGGAGGTCGCGTCGTAACCTTGCCGGACCAGTAGCTCGATTGCCGCGGCCACGGCAGGGCCTGGATCCCGGTTGGCGGGGTAGTTGACCATAGGCGTGAATCTAACACGGCGGCGTAAGCGCGCAGCCTCGAGCGCGGCTAGGCTTCTGCCATGGCATTGATAGCTCCCCGCGTGACGCCTGGCTTGGCCGCGGACGACGCCCGGAACCTGGCGCGCTCACTCCAGGACAGCAACGACATCACCGTCTTCGTCGACGGCACGGTCCACCGGCTGCCGGATGAGGCGAGGGACGCCGTCGTCGACCTCCTCGGCAGGCTGGGCCGGGGCGAAGCGGTGACCGTGAGCAGCGTGGAGGAAATGCTCACGACGTCGAGGGCGGCCGAGCTCGCGGGAATCTCGCACACCTACCTGCGGAACATGACCGACCGCGGCGAAATTCCGGTGGAATACCGCGGCACGCACCGGCGCATCAGGCTCGCGGACATCATGGCCTGGCTGGAAAACCAGAAGAAGACGGCCGCGGGCAACGAGGAATCCACCCGCAAATAGCGGAAAGCTAGGCGAGGGCCGCCTTGAGCGCCGCGTGGACCCAATCCCGGTAGCGCTCCAGCCCCCAGGCGAAATCCAGCACGAGTGATCGGTAGGTGTCCGGATGGCCCACCGACCAGATCACGGCAGCGGCTTGCTCATCGCTCATGCCGGAGGTCAGTGCCCCGCGCCGCCTGACCGCCGCTGCAGCTTCGGCATAGTTCCGCAGCCGGGTTTCGGCCCGGTCCCGCTCCACTTTTGCCGCTTCGGCGTCGACGGCGGATGCCTGCCTCATGACGCTGAACAATTGGCTGGTTCGCGGATTCACCTCGGCGAACCAGTCGGCCAACAACGCTAGAACCGCCCCCGCGTCGGCGGCTGCGGCTGTCCGCTCGCGCATAGTCTCCGGGACGGTGCGGGGAGCATCCGGACCCGCGGCCGTCGCGTCGACCACGGCCGAGAGCAACGCGGCCTTGTTGCCGACCGAGTTGTAGATGGTCTGGATAGCCACGCCTGCTTGCTCGGCAACGGCCCCGATGGTGGTGGCCACGTATCCCCTGCTCAGAAACAGCTGCCGGGCGGCCTCCACCACGGCAGCCTTGGTTGCGACAGCTTGAGCTAACCGTCTGTCATTGTGCCGGATTTCCACGGAAAAAGAATAGCATTCTAGTGACTGGAATGCTATTCTAATGACCTCGAACACCTCAGGAGGCTTCGCGATGAACAGCAATGAGCCAGTGGACACCGTGGTTGTGGGCGCCGGGCAGGCAGGGCTCGCCACCGGATTCCACCTGAAGAAACACCGGCAAGACTTCCTCATCCTGGACTCGCAGGACCGGGTCGGCGACGTGTGGCGGAACCGATGGGATTCCTTGCGGCTCTTCACCCCGGCGCAGCACGATTCGCTTCCCGGCATGCCATTTCCCGCCGCCCGAGGGAGCTTCCCCGGAAAAGACGCCATGGCCGAATACCTCGAGGAGTACGCCAGGAACTGGGAACTCCCGGTACGCCATGGCGCCCACGTCGTAGGCATCGAGCGGGAGGACGGCCGGTTCCGGGTGCAGTCGAGCTCCGGGTCGATCCTGGCCAAGAACGTTGTTGTTGCCACAGGCCCGAATACGCAGCCACGGATCCCGGCGTTCGCTAATGATCTGATCCCCGGCATCCACCAACTGCACGGAGCGGAATACACCAACCCGGACTCGGTTCCGCCCGGAGATGTCCTGGTGGTCGGCTCAGGCACCTCCGGCGTCGAAATCGCTTTGGAACTCGCACCTACCCACCGCACCTACATTGCCGGAACCCCTCCGTTCCACATTCCGGCCCCGGTGACGCGATACGCCGGCGGGCTTTGGTGGCTCTTCATCCACAAGGTGCTGAACAGGTCCACCCCTATCGGCCGCAAAGTCGCGGTCGGGTTCACGAAGCACGGCGCGCCTCTGATCCGGGCCTCAATCCGAGAGCTCGACGCCGCGGGAGTCACTCGCTTGCCACGCCTGGCGGGGACACGCGATGGCCAACCACTGACTGACGAAGGCCACGCGATCCCGGTGACCACGGTGATTTGGGCTACAGGTTACCGACCGGACTTTGGCTGGATCCCGGGACTTCCCACGGATGCGGATGGCTGGCCGCTCACTTGCCGGGGCGCCGTTGAACAGCTCCCGGGACTATTCTTTGTGGGCATGCCCTTCCAATACGGTCTGACCTCTGGCCTCGTTGGCGGGGTCGGCCGCGACGCCGAACACGTCGCCGGACTCATCGCCGGGCAGGCCGGGCAAAAACGGGTCGCCGCGCCCGTTACTCAAATGTGACTTTGCATGCCGGCTGTTGTAACGTCGAGGGGCGACCCAGTCCCCAACCGGGCCGCTTCCGGGTTGACGCCGAGCTCTGCCGCAACACGGAATCCGCCAGACCCGCGGCAGAGACGGGGGACCCAGAGTCTCCGGGCCCACTTCAGGCCCTTGGGGTGAAGCCGCCATGCGCGGCCGGACGGCCTCGTCCGAACCCGACAGCTAACCTCGAAGGCGTTGAGAGGCAATCACCATGTCCCCAACCATGGATCAGCCTCGCCGTGCCCAAGTGGCGGGCGAGAGCACCAAAGCAACCGGACGCCGTCGGGCCAAAGACAGCGAACCGTTCATCGCTGCACCGGCTTCCGAACCTTTGAGTTCGACGGCGGCACCCACCCCCGCGGCAACCCCGACGACGGCGGCGCCCACCACGCGGGCGGCCGCCCGCGCGGCCGAACGGAAGCGTGCTTCCCAAGCCAGCGAAACCGCGGCCATTCCGACGGTGACGGCTCCGACGGTGGCTGCCGAGCCAGCAGAACCAGCGACCGCGGCCATTCCGACAGTGGCCGCCCCAGCGATGGTCCCCGCGCCGTCAGAACCCGCCACCGCAGCCATTCCAACGGTGTCTGCTGCGACCCTGGCCCGCGCGACAGCTGAATCGACCAAAGCCGAGAACGCAGCTGCAACGGAAATCCCGGCGGCACTCCGTCCCGGCGTCGGGCCGGCGTCGTTCACCGGTTCGTCCTTCAGCCGTGAACCACATGCCGTCCTCAAGAAGGCCGCCGCCGTCCGGACCATGAGCAACCGAATGGCAGTGGTGACAGGTGCGTTAGGCATCTTGTTGGCCGCCGGTTCCTTGGGCCAAGCCCTCGAGTTGCCCTTCTTCGGCCAGGAATCCCGCGCCCAGGACGCTGCCAGCGCTGACAGCCAAGGCTCCACGCAATCCGGCGCTCCGTCCACGACGCCAAGCACTTCCCCCAGCGCTGCGGCATCACCTACGGCAGCTACCCCCAGCGCCAAGTCCGGCCAGACCGCCGCGGACCCGGCGCAACATTCGCCGCAAGGACCCGCCGCCGTCGTACCGTCGAGCGCCCCGGCGCCGTCGATCTCCGTCCAGGTTCCTGCGGTCCCGGTTCCTGCCGTCCCGTCAGCGCTGCCCCCAAGCCTCACTCCGGTGCCTGTTCCTTCCAGTCCGGTTCCGTCCCAGCCCGCGCCGTCTCCCAGCCCGGTTCCAACAGGGCCAACGACCCCCACGCCGACTCCACCCCAGACCAGCACGCCCTCCCCCGCGCCCACAGGTTCTTGGAAGCCGCGGACCCCGGCCAGTCCTGCTCCCACGCCACAACCCACGCAGCCGGGCGTTGATCTTGGGTCGATTTTGGACGCAGCAACCAAGGTCCTGCAATGAGGATGGGACAGCATCGAACATTCGCCGTCGAATGGCACGGGCGGTGCTGCCGGCACACGCGGACACAGATGATTCAGTACCGCCCGGACCGCTGGCGCTGCAGCCTTCAGTTGAGGCAGTTCAACAAGTAGGCCAACGCGGCTTCCGTTACCAGCGCTTCAAATCCGCGGCCGGCCCGCCCAGCGACGCGCTTTGAGCGTTGCGTGGAGTTCGAGGCGGACAGCGCCATTCAAGGGATCAGCACCGATAAGCTGGCGGACCCTGGCCAGCCGGTTGTAGATGCTGCTCCGGTGCAAGTGCAGCTTCGTGGCCACGTCCTGGACCGAACCGTCGCTGTCGTAAAGCAATTCGAGCACGGGCAGCAGCTCGCCATTGCGGTCCGCATCCTCGATCTCCTGAAATTGCGCCGAGCCCGAATCATCCCAGCCTCCGGGCGCTTGTAGCCGTTCGAACAATTGGTAGATCCCGGCCGAGCGACTGTCCACAAGCTCGCCGAGCGGGGGATCAACGGCGGCAGCCTGGGCCGCGAGTTTCGATTGCCGGTATGCCCTGTCCAGTTGGCGGACGACTGAAAACGGCTCGCTGATGCCGAGAATGACCCGGTCCACCTTCCGGCCGGCGCGCTTGGCGAGTTCCAGCTGGTAGTGGACCAAGACCTGGGCATGCTCCGCCCGTCCGCTGGTTTCGCGGAACAACAAGACCGAGTGCGTCTCCGTGCCGGCGCTGAAAAGCACGGAATCGACCCCGATAGTGGCCTGGAGCGCGGCGGAACGGTGCGTCAGGGTCGCCGCGATCGGATCCGAGACGCCGCCGCTGTCCTCCGCATCGAGCACGGTAACCAGCTGCCACGGTCCCCGGCCTTGAATCTCCTTCCATCCCGCCACGGCCGCCACCGCATTGGACTCGCCCTGGCATGCAGCCAGGAATTCCTGCTCACGGCGGCGCCGGAACTCAGACTCGGCCGTATTGGAATCGAGCAGCAACCCCGCGAGGAGGTCCAACTCGTCCCGGACGCCCGGCAACTCGGCGAGTATCGCCGTCGCGGTCTGCTCGTCAAGGTCTTGCTGGACCCAGAGGTACCCGACGCGGAATCCGCGCACCAGAAGCGGCACGCAGACACGCCCCACCATCCCGAGTTCCTCATTGGCGGGCACGACGACGGGACGCACCGCGGTAGCGATGCCGTGCGAGAGCTGCCACGCACTGACGTCCACGGGAACCCGCTTGCTCAGGAGGAAATTCACGCGCACGCGGTCCGCGTGGGACTGGTTGGAACTGTAGGCGAGCAGCACGCCGTCGAGGTCTTCCAAGGAGAGGCCGCGGCCCAACTTGAGTGCTACGTCCTCGACGATTTTCTCCACGTCTTGCTGCATGGAGAAAACACTACTTTGCCCCACGAACATCAGGCGACACCTGACGCTCCCAAGTTCGACAAATGTCGAGCCGCGAGCGGCAAAAGCCCCGGAATTCCGGGGAAGCCAGCAACGGCGGCGATCGCCTTTCCTGTCGGCTGGCTCACAGCGGATTTATTCTGGAATCACAGTCCCCCGCAGAGAAAAAGGCCGTTGAAGCCTTTCGAAGATGGAGCCCAAAATGATCATCGGTGTCCCCAAAGAGATCAAGAACAACGAATTCCGCGTTGCCATCACGGCCGCGGGCGTTCACGAGTTCCGCACCCACGGCCACACCGTGCTGGTGGAACGGGGCGCAGGCCTGGGCTCCGGTATCACGGACGAGGAATACGCGGTTGCCGGTGCGGAGATCGTGGTTGAAGCCGACGACGTCTGGGCCCGCGCCGACATGGTCATGAAGGTCAAGGAACCCATCAGCGCCGAGTACCACCGCTTCCGCAAGGGCCTGATCCTCTTCACCTACCTGCACTTGGCCGCCGAGCCCGAGCTGACCCAGGAACTCATCAACTCCGGCGTCACGGCCATCGCCTACGAAACCGTCCAGGACGGCCGCGCCTTGCCCCTCCTGGCACCGATGTCCGAGGTCGCAGGCCGCCTGTCGGTTGTCGTCGGCGCTTCCTCCCTCATGGCTCCGGCCGGTGGCAAGGGCGTGCTGCTGGGCGGCGTCCCGGGTGTCCGCCCGGCCAAGGTTGTTGTCCTCGGCGCCGGTGTTGCCGGTACCAACGCCGCCGCCATGGCCCTGGGCCTGGGCGCCGACGTCACCATCATGGACATCAACATCAACCGCCTCCGCGAACTGGATGCCCTCTACCAGGGCCGCCTGAAGACCGTCGCGTCCAACGCGTACGAGATCGAGAAGTCCGTGGTCGACGCCGACCTCGTCATCGGTTCCGTGCTGATCCCAGGCGCCAAGGCCCCCAAGCTTGTCACCAACGAGCTGGTCTCCCGCATGAAGCCCGGCTCCGTGCTGGTGGACATTGCGGTGGACCAGGGCGGTTGCTTCGAGGACACACACCCCACCACGCACCAGGAACCCACGTACAAGGTCCACAACACGATCTTCTACTGCGTCGCCAACATGCCCGGCGCCGTTCCGAACACGTCCACCTACGCTCTGACCAACGTCACCCTGCGCTACGCGGTGTCACTGGCCAACCTGGGCGTCAGGGCCGCATTCGACCGCGACCCCGCCCTCGCAGCCGGCCTCAACATCGCGGCAGGCCACGTGGCTCACCACTCGGTTTCCGAGGCGCACAACCTGCCCCTCGTCGCCGACTGGCACAACCTGGTTTCGGCGTAGTTTCTCTCCATCGACTGCTCCCCACCGGCTCCCTGCCTTCGCAAGCTCAGGCCGGGGCCCTCGCCGGCGTGGGCCCACGTAACTGTCGTTTTTGAGCCTTCAGAACGACAGTTACGGAGCAGCGGATCACCCTTAACGATCACGACGGCGGGGTCCGGCTTCCACGGGAAGAGGCACCTCGCCGTCGGGGTTTTCAGCGACGCTCGCTCACTTTTAGGGCATTTTGGCCCGACGCTCGCTCAGATCTTCTGAGCGAGCGTTGAAGGTATCAGGCGTATTGGTGAGCGAGCGTCGGGTGAAAATAGGCCATATCTGCAGGAGCGTCTAATGGAGTACCCCCGGCCGCCTGAGCAAATCAGCCGAGCATGACGCCGGACACTCCAGGACCGGTTACGGCTTGATCGGGCTGCCCGGAAGGATCTCGGAGGGAACGGGCTGAGGCAAGGGAAGCGTGGGCGTTGGGAACGCGGGCGTCGGGATCGTAATCGGTCCCGGGCGGCCCTTGGCGATGTCCTGCAATTCTTTACGCGGATCCGACTCGGACCCGGTAGCGCCGGGTGTGGCGTGCGGCGACGGACGCGTGTTCTTGTTTTGGGCGCCGGGGCTGGAGGACTCCGGCGAAGGCGACGCGGGATTGCCGGTCCCCTGGGTGGGCATCGGAACTAGCTCCGGGCGCGTTCCCTGCTGTTGCGGAGCGTTGCCGCCAGACCCAGGGGTGAGCTGGGAGACGACCGATCCCACCACGGCACCCAAGTGTTCAATCGTTCCCGGAATGCCGCCGTCGGACGCGGCCGCAGCGGTAGCACCGGCAGCAAGCGAAGCCGCAACGGCAACAGCAGCGAAGGTCAGCCGGGCCTTCTTGCTGCGACGGGCGGCCAGTTCATCAACAGGTGCAGCCGCGGCGCCGGAAGCCGCCTCCACAGCGGTAACAGCTTCAAAAGGCGCAACAGTCTCAACAGGCGCGATCGCCGCGCCGGCCGGTGCCATCAAGGCTTGGACAGCCGCCGAGGGCTGTGGCCGGGTGCTCGCAAGGGCGCGCAGTTCCAGCAGCTCGGTCCGGATCTCGTACGCTTCGTCGAGCCCGGCATCAGCAAGCAGGCGGTCAATGCCTTGCTCGCCGAAGGATGCGGATTTTTCGCTCATCATGTGCCATTCCTTAGTAGTGCACGTTCTCTCAGTGCACTCAATGCCCTGCGCTGCAACTGCTTCACGGCTCCCTGGGATTTGCCCATGATGTCCGCGGTTTCTTCCAACGAAAGGTCCGCCACGACCCGTAGTGCCAGGACCTCCCGGTAGTCGGGGTTGAGGTCGGCCAGTAGCTCGGTTACACCCAGGCCTTCCCCGTGCCCGAATGCCTGGTCCTCGGCTGAAGGGGCGCGTCGCGAATCCAGATCGGATTCATAGGGCGCGGAATCAGGGGTGCGTTCCCGTTTGCGATAGTGATCCACCATTCGCGCGTGCGCTATGGAGAAGAGCAGGGTCTTGGCCCCCTGGAGACCTCCGCGGAGGGAATCCAGTTTGGGATAAAGCGCCAGGAACACGTCCTGGGTAACTGCTTCCGGATCGTCTACGCCGCGGGCGCGTAGGTATCCAAACACCGGTCCGGAAAACTCGTTGTAGGCAGCTGTGAAGAGCAGTGCGGGATCTTCCTCGTCCGCCTGCAAATATTCATCAGCCAAAGGGTCAAGCACCCGCGACCCCTCCATCCCACGCAGCGCGGTCATCGTCCCTGGCCTGGGAAATGACCACTGCTGCAGTCTGTTGCGTCGCGGGGCTCCTTGTCATTTAGCCAAGGAGCCCCGCCGTTCAAGCGTAGCCGCAGTGTTACGGGCGGACAGAATCGGACGGCACGTGCACAGGCACCGTCGGCACCTGGGACGGCACAGCGGGGACGGCTGGTGCGGACGGCACTGCGGGAACCGCCGGTACGGCAGGCGTAGCAGGCAGTGCGGCGTTTCCATCGGCGTCCGCCTTGGCGGAAGCGGAACCGTCAGCCTTCAAGCCGGCAGCCTTGCCTTCGCTAACTACAGTTGCGCAGTGTGCGTTGACGTTGGCTTCGCCGCCAGCGGCAACAACCAGCGAGGAGTAGCCGGGCACCTTGGTGTCAGCCTTCAGGCCGCCGTTGAGGAAGGCGGTGCAGAGGCCGAACGCCTCGGGTGAGGTGGCCTTGGCCGATGCGACTGCTGCTGCGGCCTTGGACTTTGCGTCGTCGACGGCGTCCGCGGCCTTGGACTTCGCGTCGGCGGCGGCGTCAGTGGCCTTGGAGGTCGCCATCTTGGCCGCCTCGGCCGTCTTGGACTCTGCGGACTCAGCTGCTTTGGATGCGGCCGGAGCCGGGGCTCCGAGCATCTCGTGTGCGCTCTTCTGCAGATCGTTGGGAAGCGCTCCGTTGAAGGCTGCGACGCCGGTTCCGCCAACCGCTACAGCTCCGGCGGCAAGGACGCCGGCGGCGATTTTGCTGGTGGCAAGGACAGTGAACAAGGACATGGAACCCTCCGACAAACGTTTTGGGACTGCTCCGGCAGCGGCTTTGTCGCTACCGGATGATCAGTGCGGACGTTGTCCACACTCCCCTTACATCGCTGGAGGTCCCGGCGAGGTTACGCCCGATCCAAAAAAATTTTCACGCGAGGGCTCTGGCCTGCTCAATCAGCTTGAGTACCTCGACCGGCCCGGCCGGATCCACGGGGAGCGGCAAAGCGGAGGCTGCACCGCCGTCGGCGATCTTCTCCGCAAGGATCCGGTAGAACTCCTGGTAGGCGCCGCGCTCAGTGGGCACCGAGGTCCGCACGCCGTCGATTTCCAGTGTGCCGTAGTGGTGCGGATCGTCGACGCCGTAGCTGCCATCCGTGGGGCGGCCGCCCGCGAGGATGAATGGTTCCTGCGGATCGATTCCGTACTTCACGAAGCCACCCTTGCTGCCCAGGATGCGGAAGCGTGGAGCGTGAAGCTGGCTGTTGACGTTCATGGCGACGTGGCTGAGCACTCCGGAGGTGTGCTTCAGGACCAGGAAGACATCGTCGTCAGCCTTTTCCTGGGGCCGTCGCGCCAGTATTTCTGCGTGGATGACTTCGCCGGGACCGAACATCTGCAGCGCCAGGTCCAACAGGTGGGTTCCCAGGTCGAAGAGCAGCCCACCGCCGTCGTTGGCCGTGGCGCCGACCTTCCACGCCTTGCTGATTTCGGGCGCCCACCGCTCCATTGAAGCTTCGCAGCGCATGACTTCGCCCAGCGTGCCGGCGTCGAGCAGCTTCTTCACCGTGAGGGCGTCGCCGTCCCAGCGCCGGTTTTGGTAGACCGTCAGCACGCGGCCCAGCCTCGCGGCCAGCTCGATCAGCTCCTGCCCCTGCGCGCTGCTCACGGCGAATGGCTTGTCCACGACGACGTCGAGCCCGGCTTCCAGCGCCGCCTTCGCGAGCGGGTGATGGGTCGCCGGCGGCGTGCCGAGCACCACGAGGTCCAGCTCCCCGGCAAGCGCCAGGACGTCTTCCGGGCTGTCCACGGTCCTCGTGCCCGGATACTGTTCCTCGGCTTTGGCCTTACGGCCTGCGTCCGAAGTGGCGATGACGTCGAGGGAATACGCGGGATTGGCTGCAATGAACGGCGCGTGAAAGACACTGCCGGAAAGGCCAAAGCCGACGACGGCGGTGCGGATCGGTGTGTGGGTCATGCAGCTACGCTACCGGGCGAAGGTGGCCCGGCGAAGGTAATGTCAGCAGTCTTTCAGCAGGCGCGTGACGAGCTCGCGCCACGACGCCGCAAGGCGCTCCGGCGCGACCCCGTGAGAGCGAAGGGCATGGAGCATGCGTTCAGGATCCAGGGTGGCGCCGAGGGAAAGAGCCAGCAGCCAAGGATCGCGGTCCAGGCCCGCCTCCCGCAGCAGCATCTCGATGTGCCGGTGCCACAACACGACCGGTGGGGCGTCGTGCCGATTCTGCGGGGAATGCTCCGCCGCGGCGCGCGCCAGCTCGCCGTATTCTTCGACATATTTGATGCGTGCTTCGCCGAAGGCAATGAGGCGTTCAAGCGGGGGCGCTCCGGGACCCAGCGGCGGCGGACCGAAGATGAACTCGCGCTGGAATTCGGCTTCCGCGTCGCTCAGGAGAGTCATCATGAGTCCTGCCCTGCTGCCGAAACGGCGGAAGACGGTCCCCTTCCCGACGTCGGCCCTGCACGCGAGCATGTCCATAGTGACAGCATCCACGCCGTGCTCAGCCACGAGATCCCTCGCAGCTTGAAGGAGCCGTTCGCGGTTACGCGCGGCGTCACTGCGCTCCGGCTGCGTCCCGAGGGGCAACCCGGGCCGGATGGGGATGAGGCTCACAGAAACATTCTAGCCTTGGGAATATTAAGCGGACCGCAGTCCGTTTAGAATCTACGAAGGCAGCAAAAGCCTCCACAACCGAGCGCCTGCGGCACCGTCCGCGGCCAGACCCAAGGAGTTCCCATGTCCAAGAACACCGTTCTCGCCCTCGTTGGCAGCCTCCGCGCCGATTCCCACAACCGCAAGCTCGCCGAAGCCATCCAGCTCAACGCCCCCGAAAACGTCGAAGTACAGATCCACGGCTCCCTCGGCAACATCCCGTTCTACAACGAAGACATCGACGTCGAGGGCCAGGTTCCCGCCGAAGCCGCAGCCCTCCGCGCTGCTGCCGCCGCAGCCGACGCCATCCTGCTTGTCACGCCGGAACACAACGGCACCATGCCGGCATCCCTCAAGAACGCCATCGACTGGCTGTCCCGCCCGTTCGGCGCCGGTGCGCTGGCAGGCAAGCCGACCGCCGTCGTCGGTACCGCTTTTGGCCAGTTCGGTGGCGTCTGGGCGCAGGACGAGGCCCGTAAGGCAGCCGGCATCGCGGGCGCCAAGGTCCTCGAGGACGTCAAGCTCGCCGTTCCGGGCTCCATGATCCGCTTCGCTGAACTGCACCCGAAGGACGACGCCGAAGTTGTCGAGCAGATCAAGGGCATCTTCGAGCCGCTGACCGCAGTCCAGGAAGAAGTAGCAGCCTAGTCCCTCCGGTTCGCCCCGCGCCGCGAGAGTGCCCCTGCCCCGCCCTTGAGGTGTGGGCGGGGGCATTCTTTGTCGGTACGATGGCGGCATGGCCGAGTACAAGCGCCATCCCGACGTCGACGCCTACCTTGAGGCCCTCCCGGATTGGCAACGCGCGATCGCCGAGCAACTACGCGACCTCATCCATGAAGCCGAGCCTGAAATCGTCGAGACGGTCAAGCGCCGCACGAGGCCTTATTTCGTCCTTGATGGCAACGTTTGCGCGCTGCTCGCAGCCAAGGACCACGTGAACCTGTTCCTTTACGACGGCGCGATTGTCCCCGACCCGGACAACATCATCACATCGGGGCACGACAACAAGACCGCCCGCATGATCGCCTTCCACCAGCACGACGAGATTCCCCGCGCACCGCTCACCACAATGCTGCGGCAGATCGCTGCGAACAACCGCAGCGGCGGCTGGCGGAAGATCAAGGAAACGGACTAGCCCGGAACGCCCTTCGAAAAGGAAGCAAGGCGTCACCGCACCGCTACCATTCCGTGACTGAGCTGAGGCCGAACCGTCATGGACAGAGCGGTCCACACCCGGGCGGCCAGCCGTAACGTTGAGTTACAGGCACCAGGGGTGATCAGGGCAGGAGCGGGGGGCTGTCATGCGGGTCGGACGCGGCGTGGAATGCACGACGACGACTGTCGCCGCGCTGTGCCTGTCCCTCGCGCTGAGTCTGGCCGGCTGCGCGCCCCCAGACGGTGGCGATCCGGGCGGGTCGCGCTCCGCACAAACAGGCTCACCCGGCTTCGCCCAGGGGACGCAGGAGCCTGTTACCGGGCCGATTCCCATGCCTCTTCCGGCTCCTCCCCCGTACATCAACGCACCTACCGCGGCACCGCGGCCAACCACGGCGAGCCCGCTGGCACCCGCAGCCGTTCCGGTTCCTTCGCCCCTCCCAACCGCCGGCGAATCGACTGGAACCACTGTGTATTTCGTGGCAATCGGCGACGGCGGCAGCCGCGGCGTGCGGTTCGGCTGCGACGACAGCCTGGTAGCTGTGCACGTCGCCGCCCCTCCGGGCAGCGACCCGCTGACCGTGGCAATGGGTCAACTACTGGCACCCGATGGAACCGCGTCACGGGCAGGTTTGTACAACGCACTCTCTGGCTCGGCGCTGCGCTACGTATCGGGCTACCTCGACGGCACCACCGCCGTCGTGAACCTGAGCGGGTCACTTCGTCCTGGAGGCGTGTGCGACCACCCGCGGGTCGAAACCCAGCTGGCGCAGACAGCGGTGGCGGCTACCGGGGCATCCCAGGCCGCGATCTACATCGACGGGAACACCCTGGCGGACGTCCTGAGTTTGCGCTGAGGTGGCCGGTCACTCGAATAGCGCGTCCATGTCTGCGTAGCTCCGGGATCCAGCGAGGCCTGACCAGTTTCCGTCGCCAAGGACTTCCCTTGCCAGCCTGGACACCTTCGCGTAGGCCGCCCTGGCAGTACTGCCGCCTATGCTGATTCGCCGCACGCCGACGTCGTGCAGTTCTCCGGGCGACGGCGAACCCAAGCCGGCCAAAGCGTTGAGCGGTACGCTGATCCGCCGGGAAAGTTCATGCAGGACATGGAGATCGGTCAACCCCGGCACGAAAATTCCGTCTGCCCCGGCCTGCTGATAAGCGTCCGCACGGCGCTGCGTTTCCTCATACGCAGTGTCCGGAAACTTTCCAGACCAATAAGTGTCCGTACGCGCATTGATGAACAAGCCAACGCCCGCGTCCTCGGCCGTCTGCCTGATCAGTGCGATGCGCCTGGACTGTTCTCCGATCTCGCTCAGCGGTTGATCCGCCGAGTCCTCGATGTTAATCCCGACGGCGCCCGCGTCGAGCACCGCTCGAACGGTGGCCTGAAGCTCCTCGTCGGTACGCCCGTACCCGGTCTCGATATCCGCAGTCACGGGCAAGCGGGTGGCTTTTGCCATCCGCGCCAGCGCTTCCATCGCGAGTTGCCGCGGAAGGTGGTCCCCGTCCCGGTACCCCAGGCTCCAGGAGACTGCCGAGCTGGAGGTCGCCACCGCAGTCGCACCTGCTTCCTCGACCATTCGCGCAGATGCGGCATCCCACGCGTTCACCAGCACCAATGGCGCATGCGGCGCTGCATGGAGCTCGTGGAAGCGGAGGGCCTTGGATTCGAGTTCGGGATGCGTCATGGCTCTATTCCAGCCTTCCTTAGGCAGGACGTAAAGCGCTTCGCACCGCGAATCCAGAAATTGGGATGAAACATCCGTTGCTCAATTGGCAACTCCGGGGAGTATCCTTTCAATGTGACCCACGAAACATTGGATGCCGGGCCCGAGTTGCCCGCGGAAGCAATCGACGCAATAGAGCGAGCAGCAACTGCCGCCCACCGCCACGAGGAACTTTTCTCGGAGCGCGCCGCCAACATCAAGCAGTCCGCTGTGCGTGACGTCTTCGACATTTCAATGCGGCCGGGACTCGTGTCCCTTGCCGGCGGAAACCCCTATCTGCAGTCCCTGCCCCTCGAGAAGCTCGGACAGACCGCCGCCCGCATCATCGCGGAGGAAGGCATGACCGCGCTGCAGTATGGCGGCGGCCAAGGAACCGAGGAACTGCGTACCCAGATCTGCGAGATCATGGCGGCGGAGGGCATCCTGGACGCCCGGCCGGAGAACGTGGTGATCACCGCCGGTTCCCAATCGGCCCAGGACGTGGCCACGAAGGTCTTCTGCAATCCGGGTGACGTCGTCCTCGTAGAAAACCCCACTTACGTGGGCGCACTGAACACCTTCGAGGCCTACCAGGTCCAGGTTGAGACAGTGGACATGGACAAGGACGGCCTGGTCCCGGAGCTCCTGGAAGCCAGGATCGCGGCGCTTCAGGCCCAAGGCAAGAACATCAAATTCCTCTACACGATCCCCAACTTCAACAACCCCTCCGGCATCACACTTGCTCCGGCGAGGCGCCAGCGCATCGTCGATATATGCCGCAATGCGAATATCCTGGTGCTCGAGGACAACCCCTACGGTCTTTTGCGCTTCGACGGCAACCCGCTGGAACCAATGCGGGCGGCGAACGAGCATGACGTCATCTACATGGGCTCTTTCTCCAAGATCTTTGCCCCCGGACTGCGGATCGGGTGGGCGCTTGTGCCCGAGCACCTTCAGCGGCGCTTCTACTTGGCTTCGGAAGCCGTGACCTTGTGCCCTCCCACCCTCAACCAGATGATCATCTCGGCATATCTTCGGGACTACGACTGGCGCGGGCAGATTGACACTTACCGGGCCCTGTACGAGGAACGCTGCAATGCCCTGCTGGTGGCGCTGGAAGAGCACATGCCGTCCGGCCTCAGTTGGACCAAGCCCGAGGGCGGCTTCTTCGTCTGGGTCACGCTGCCCGACGGCGTCGACACGTATCCGCTGCTCAAGAAGGCAATCGAGGCAGGGGTCGTGTTCATCCCCGGCGCGGCGTTCACGCACTCTGACGAACCATCCAACAAACTGAGGTTGGCTTTCAGCGCAGTGCCACCGGAGTCCATCGCCGAAGGCGTCCGCCGATTGGCGCCGGTTTTGCAAGAAGCCATCGATGTCATCAGCAAAGGAGCAGATTTATGAGCGGAATAGTCCTCGTCGGAGTCGACGGCAGCGTAACAGCAAGGCGGGCCGCCGACTCGGCAAAGAATTTGGCAACCGCACTGGGCGCGGAACTCCGCGTCATCACCGCCTTTGAAGGCGCCCACGTGGAGGTCGTCGAAAGCGGAGGCGACAAATGGATTCTCTCGGACGCCGACGCAGCGGAGAAGGTAGCCAGCAAAGTGGCCGCTGAACTCGCCTCCGACCAGTTGACCACAAGCTATGGAGCTGTCTTCGGTAAAGCGGGAGAGGCCCTGGTCAAGGAAGCCGAGCGAGTGGGTGCCAAAGTGATCGTGGTCGGCAACCGCCGCATGCAGGGACTGGCCAGGGTTCTCGGCAGCGTTGCCAACACGGTGGCGCACAAAGCGCCGTGCGACGTCTACATCGCCAAGACGGACGAACCTTAAGCGACTCCACGCCCCCGGGACTTTGACCGGGATCACGCGTTGTGGTGGGCGGTCTCACCCCGATTTTGGCCGTGCGGCTAGGACGCCGCCGGTAAAATTGAGGTGGCCCCAAGGGCGCGAGCCGCCCATCACAACAACCCGTAGGGGATCCCTTTTGCTTACTCTGCAGCCGCGCCAACGCGTCGGACACGACATCCTGCTCGCCCGCCACGGCAACCACATCAGCTCCATGCGCTTCGACCGGGCAAATGACCGCATCGTGGCACTTCTCGACGACGGCTCGGTAGACAGCGCTCCGAATATGATCTCTCCGCTGCTCCGGATGCCGGAAACGTTCCGCAGCATCCTTCGCTCCGACTGGAAATTGTTGCTCGTGGTTGCTTCCGCGATGCTCGCCGTCGGAGCCCTGGCCATGGTGCTGTCATTTGGAATGATCGGCAGCATGAGCGACCAGCAACTGCGCGACCTTGCGCTCAGCTACACGTCCTACTAGCTCAACCAACCGCGCAGGACCCACCAAAGTCCCGCAATGACCACCCCGCCGAACAACGAACCGGCGATGACCTGGCCGCGGGTATGGTCCCGAAGGACGACGCGGGACCAGCCGACGGCCGGAACCAGAAGCAGTAGCGGCAACCACACCGGCCCGAACATAAGGGCCACAATGACTGCAGCCGCGGAGATTGCCGAGGCATGACCGCTGATTTTCCACACGAGGCTGACTGCGGCCAACACTGTGATGCCGCCAATCAGTGCAAGGATCATCGCTGAGACGCTCGTCGGGGCGTGGATGAGGTTCAGGACCACCAGCCCCACGACCACGGACACGAGCGCAAGCATCAGCAAGGGCGCACGCTCCCTG
Source organism: Arthrobacter sp. KNU-44 (assembly GCF_051843155.1). NCBI lineage: Bacteria > Bacillati > Actinomycetota > Actinomycetes > Micrococcales > Micrococcaceae > Arthrobacter > Arthrobacter sp. KNU-44. Next base: position 2,372,449 of record NZ_JBPXNG010000002.1, on the reverse strand, counting down.
CGATCGCTGACGTGGTGGTCGCTGAGCCTGCCGAGCCTCACCAGGGCCAAGACGTAGGCCAGCGGCAGCACACACACAAAGAGGGCCGCCAGGACGCCGAACCATATCGTCCCCGGGAAACCCGGGTCCACTGCCGGGCTGATGAGCAGCAAGACGGATACGACGGCAGGCGGCTGGAAGACTTCCGTCAGGACCCGGGCAACACGGTGCCGGGCCCCAACGCCGCGCTGCTCTCCCCCACCGGCGCGCTGCTCAGTCAAGCAGCAGGGCCGGCTCTTCGAGGATGGCCGCGACGTCGGCCATGAAGCGGGCGGAGAGGTCCCCGTCCACCACCCGGTGATCGAACGAACCGCCAAGCGTTGTGATCCAGCGCGGGATGACCTCTCCGTCGAGCACCCAAGGCTTTTGCTTGATGGTGCCGAAAGCGACGATTGCCACCTCGCCGGGGTTGATGATGGGCGTTCCTGTATCGATACCGAGGGCGCCAACGTTGGTGATGGTCAGCGAGCCGCCCTGCATCTGCGCGGGCTGGGTCTTGCCCGCGCGTGCCGTGCTGGCCAGCTCGTTCAGGGCGAGGGCCAGCTCCTTGAGGGAAAGGTCCTGGGCATCCTTGATGTTCGGGACCATGAGCCCGCGCGGCGTAGCTGCAGCAATACCCAGGTTCATGTAGTGCTTGACGAGGATCTCCGCGTTTCCGTTGCCGTCGGCGTTCTCCACCCAGGTCGCGTTGACGCTCGGGTTGCGTGCCGCGGCCCAAATCACGGCTTTGGAGAGAATCAGCAGCGGCGATACCTTGATGCCTTCAAAGTCCCTGGAGGCCTTGAGCCGCTTGACGAATTCCATCGTGCGGCTGGCATCGACGTCAACGAAGATACTCACATGCGGCGCGGTGAAGGCAGACTCCACCATGGCCTTGGCGGTGGCCTTGCGGACGCCCTTGACGGGGATCCGTTCCACCCGCTGATCCTGCGGCTTCTTGGACGCACCCCAGAACTTGTCTGCTTGGTCCACCTCGGCGTCGCGCTGCGACTGGTAGCTCACCAAGTCCTCGCGGGTCACTTCGCCGCGGGCTCCCGTGGGAACGACGTCGGCCAGGTCAATGCCTAGTTCGCGGGCGATCTTGCGCACGGGAGGCTTGGCCAACACCCGGTTGACGATGCCGCTGACCGTTGCGCCGAGGCCGGTGAGACCCGGTGCCTGACCTGCAGGTGCCAGGCTTGCGGCTCCCTGGCTTGTGGCCACGGGCTGCTGTGCGGCAACGGGCGGCATGGCCGGAGCAGTGGGCTCGACGACTGGTTCGACGACGGCTGCGGGTGCCGAGCTCGGGGCGGCCGCGGGTACAGCGGTAGCGCCTTCCGGGCGCTTACGTGGGCGGCGCTTGACGGCGTCGGCCTTGGGACCGGAGCCAACCAGCGGACCGCCGGCGGGACCGCCGTCGGACGTTCCGGCGTCGTCGGGCAACTTGCCGTACATCGAGGCTTCGAAGGCCTGTTCGGCTGCAGGCGCGGCAGGCGGGGCGAGGGGCGACGCGACGGCGCTCGGAGCCGACGGCGCCGAGGTGGGCTCCGGTTCTCCCGGCGCATTGTCCGAAATGCCGATAATCGCGGTTCCTACTTCAACCGTGATGCCTTCGGCAACGAGCAATTCCGCCACCGTTCCGGCATAGGGGGACGGCAACTCCACGAGGGACTTGGCGGTCTCGATCTCGCAGATGACGTCGTTGATGGCCACGGTGTCGCCGGGCTTGACCTTCCAGGAGACGATTTCCGCCTCGGTCAGTCCTTCGCCGACATCCGGCAGGTTGAATTTCTTAACAGTCACTTGGGTCCTCGATCTCGGCTGGTCCGTCCGCATGGCGGCGGGTGCAATCAGGGGCGGTTAGTAGGCCAGGGAACGGTCCAGGGCTTCCAGGATCTTGTCGATGTCCGGCAAGTAGTCCTCTTCCACCTTCGCCACCGGATATGGCATGTGGAAACCGCCCACGCGGATAACCGGAGCCTCAAGGTGCAAGAAGGCACGCTCACTGATCCGCGCAGCGATCTCGCCGCCGATCCCCCCGAATGTCGGGGCTTCGTGGGCAACGATCAAGCGGCCGGTCTTCTTGACGGAAGCGGTGACGGCGTCGAAGTCGATAGGGGAAATCGAGCGTAGGTCGATCACCTCGATGCTGCGCCCGTCCTCTTCCGCCGCTGCTGCTGCGGCCAGCGCCACCGGCACCAGCGGACCGTACGCCACGATGGTGGCGTCGGAGCCTTCGCGCAGGACGTGCGCCTGGAACGGGTCCGACGCCGGTCCGGGGTTTTCGGTGTCCACCTCGCCCTTGAGCCAGTAGCGGCGTTTGGGTTCGAAGAAGATGACCGGGTCCGTGCAGTCAACGGCCTGCTGGATCATCCAGTAGGCGTCGTGGGCATTGGACGGGGTGATAATGCGCAGGCCGGCGGTGTGGGCAAACAGCGCTTCCGGTGATTCCGAGTGATGTTCGATCGAGCCGATGCCGCCACCGTAAGGAATGCGGATGACCACGGGAACAGTCAGCTTGCCGCCGCTGCGCGAGTGCATCTTGGCCAGTTGCGTAGTGATCTGGTTGAAGCCGGGGAACACAAAGCCATCGAACTGGATCTCGCAGATGGGACGGTATCCGCGCAGGGCCAGGCCTATCGCGGTGCCGACGATGCCGGACTCAGCCAGCGGGGTATCAACTACCCGGTCTGCACCAAACTCCCTGATCAGTCCGTCGGTCACGCGATAGACACCGCCGAGCGGCCCGATGTCTTCGCCCATGAGCAAGGACTTCGGGTTGTTGTTGAGCGAAGCACGCAGGCCTTCGTTAATGGCCTTGGCTATGGTCATGGTGGTCATCAGTTGCCTGTCCCCTCTTCCTCGTCGCCTTCGAATCCGGCGGAGTATTCCTCGAACCAGGCAAGTTCCTCAGCCACCAGCGGGTGCGGTTCGGCATAGACCCCGGCGAATGACTCGCGGAAGTTCGGGCCCTGCAAATTTTGGGTGGTGCGGCGGACATGGGCAGCGAGTTCGTCGCCGTCCGCTCTGACTTGCTCAAAGAAAGCTTCGTCGGCCAGGCCCTCGTTGCGGAGGTACTTCTCCAAGCGATCCAAGGGATCCTTGCCCCGCCAGGCGGTTTCTTCGGCGGATTCGCGGTACTTGGTGGGATCGTCCGCCGTGGTGTGGGCTCCAACGCGATAGGTATATGCCTCAATGAGTACCGGACCGCGGCCTTCGCGTGCGTGCTCAAGTGCCCATTCGGTGACCGCATGGACGGCGATGACGTCGTTGCCGTCCACCCGGATGCCCGGGAAGCCGTATCCCTTGGCCCGATTGAACAGGGGAACCTTGGTCTGGACCTCGGTTGGGACGGAGATGGCCCAGTGGTTGTTCTGGCAGAAGAACACCACGGGAGCGTTGTAGGACGCCGCGAAGACCATGGATTCGTGGACGTCGCCTTCGGAGCTGGCACCATCGCCGAAGTAAGCCACAACGGCGGCCTTCGGGTCATTGGAGCCATTGGCTTCGGCGAGCTTCTGGTCCCGTTGGATTCCCATGGCATAACCAACCGAATGCAGGGTCTGCGCCGCAAGCACGAGGGTGTAAAGGTGGAAGTTGTTCTCGGTGGGATCCCAGCCGCCATTCGAAATTCCGCGGAACAGCTTCAGCAGTTCCGCCAGGTCCACATCACGGGTCAACGCAACGCCATGTTCCCGGTACGTGGGGAAGATGTAGTCCTGACGCTGGGTGGCACGTCCGGAGCCGATCTGGGCCGCCTCCTGGCCGGTCAGGGGAACCCAAAGCGCCAGCTCGCCCTGGCGCTGGAGGGCCGTGGCCTCCTGGTCGAAGCGGCGGACCTTTGCCATGTCGGCGTAGAAGCCGCGGAGCTGCTCAGGATCAAGGCGCTTCGCGTAGTCCGAAAAGACGGGATCTGTCCCTAGCTTGCCGTCCGGCCCCAGCAGCTGGATCATCTCGGCAGCTGGATCGCTTGAAGCGCCTCCCGCAGGAGACTGCTGATCCAGTCCCGTTCCGTTGATCCCGGGGGTGGGCAATTGAGTTGCGCCCATTCCGTCTCCTTGCCTGCCGCAGCCCGATGCTGAGCAATATTCGCTGATATATGCCGATTCCGGAATGCATTCCGGAATCGGCATATCTTGGCTTTCGTCCCTTACTTTATCCGCAGTAAGGGACGCAGGGTCATTTGTTAACCGCTAGGAAGGCTGCGGCGCTTTTGTATAGGACGCACAGAGCTCGAGGAATCGGGTATTGGCCTCGACTTCACCGATGCTGACCCTGACGCCTTCGTTGCCGAAGGCCCGCACGGACAACGCCCGCTCGCCTGCAAGCGCGGCAAACTCGGCGCTATTCTCTCCAAGATTCAGCCACACGAAGTTGCCTTGGGCGTCGGGCACGAACCATCCCAGCTCGCGGAGTCCTGCGGTAACCCGGTCCCGCTCGTCAACCAGGCTTTGTACCCTTTCCACAACTTGGTCGAAATTCTCCAACGAAGTAATCGCGGCGCGTTCGGCAATCTGCGAGACGGCGAACGGCGTGGCAGTGACGCGCAGGTGCTGGGTGAGATCCGGACCGGAAACGCTGTATCCAACGCGCAGCCCCGCAAGGCCGTGAGCCTTGGAAAAGGTGCGGAGGACAACGACGTTGGGGTATTTGCGGTACAGCTTGATGCCGTCCACGGCCTTCTCGTTCCTGACGAACTCCTGGTAGGCCTCATCGATAACTACGACCACGCCTGCCGGCACTGACTGGATGAACCGTTCGGTTTCCTCGGCGGTGAGGATGGGGCCCGTAGGGTTGTTTGGCGTGCAAAGCAGAATCACCTTGGTGCGGACCGTCACGGCGGCCGCCATGGCCTCGAGATCGTGGCGTCCATCGGAAAGCAACGGGATCTGGATGCTCTCGGCCCCGGCCAGCCCCACACAGATCGGGTATGCCTCGAAGGAGCGCCAGGCATAGATAACCTCATCGGCCTTGCCATCGTGGTTTTGGCCGGCGAAGGTGGCAAGGATCTGGTTCAGTGCACCGAGGCTTCCGGCTCCGGTGACGACGTCGTCAGCGGGGACTCCCAGGAAGTCGGCGAGCGCTGTGCGCAGCTTGGTGGACAAAGGGTCCGGGTACCTGTTGATGTCCGACTGATCAGCGATTGCCTGCAGCACCGCGGGAATCGGGGGTAGCGGGTTTTCATTGGACGACAGTTTGTAACTGGTCAGGCCCTCTATTGCTACGGGAGGCTTCCCTGCAGCATATTTGGGGAGCCTGTCCACAACCGGGCGGGGACGCACGCCCTCCGGTGCGTTGTCAGAAGAATTCATGGCACCAGCCTACTTGCAGGGCTTCGGGCCATGCTGGCAGGCCCTCTGGCCTGTGCATGTGAAAGCGGCCTGTGAAAACCTGTGCGTGCGAAAACCAGCGCATGTGAAACCGGGCGCATGTGAAAGCATGGGCGTATGGGTTCATTCATTCTGCGCGTCCTGATCAACGGGCTGGCCCTCTGGGTTGCCAGCTGGATTCTGCCGGGGATGGATATCTCCACTTCGGCAACCACCAACGCAGTAGGCAACGCGGGCGTCACTCAAGGCGGCGACACATTGGGCGTGGTTCTTGCCTATCTCTTCGTAGGGCTCATTTTTGGCATCGTCAATGCCTTTGTCCGGCCTTTGGTCAAGCTGCTCTCCCTTCCGATCACGATCCTCACTCTCGGCCTGTTCACGATCGTCATCAACGCGGCCATGTTGTCCCTCACAGCGTGGCTCAGCAGCTACACGCCAGTACACCTCACCATCGACCGTTTCTTTTGGACCGCAGTTCTCGCAGCGATCATCATCAGCCTGATCTCCATGGTCGCCAGCTGGATTCCCGGCGGCAGGCGGTAAGGAGCCGCAAGAGGCGGCAGCCCGGTTTCCGCCACCTTGTTCGACCGCTTTTTGTCACCGCTTTCCCCGTGGGGCCGGGGGTGCTTCGCGGGTCAGCTTGAACCGGCTCACCTTGGCCACTCCACCAGCGCCCAGTATCCCGCCCAGGGTGGCTGTGGAAGCGGCCAGCGAAGGATCGGAACTGAGCTGCACCAGCTTCGCCCCTTCCTCATAGCGTGAGAGCTTGTGCGCCGGCCCGATGCCTTGGTCTTCGCCGGGTTCCAGGATCACCGGGTTGGTCATGGTCACCGTGACCCTGTCCTTGGTGTCCGGATTCGCTTTGCCTTCGGCACCGGGAACCCAATCCTGTTCGTGCTCCAAGTGCAAGCTCCCGATGCCGGCCTGCGGGGTGATCCCGCCGACTGGTGATCCAGCTGTCACCACAAACTTGAGGTCATACTCGGCGAGGAACGCCTTGTCCTTGCTCAAGTTCATGGCATGGATTCCGCCTTGGCTGTGGCCGACTGCCACCACCGCCTCGCCGGCTGCGGCACCTGCCTCGAGCAACGCCTGACGGATGGCCTTGCTGGTTTCCATCGAGTTGTAACCCAGCGCTTCGGCAATCCCGGCTTCGTCCAATGGATTGCTGCCTCCTGGCGGATTGCCCGGCTGGGTGCCCGGAATCAAGACCACCCACGCCCGCGCTCCGTCCTTATCTACTTGCATGACTTCTATTTCGCCCTCTGAAGTGGCACCGACGTGATCCAGTTCCCTGAGCATTCCTGCTGCTGACAGGTCAACGCTCTCGGTCGCGGTCTCTCCCCGGCTGACCGAAACAGGACGTGGCCTGAGGAAAGCCAATCCGGGCACCGCCACGATCGCTCGCAGGACGGCACCGACATCAGTGGGCCCGACTGTCGCCCCTGAAAGGTTCGCCGCTGCCGGGGGTAGCCCCATCATCAGCGCCAATATCCGGGTCAGATCCCGGACAGCTCCTTCCGTGGCTCCCCTCTGGCCAAGGTCCAGGGGATTCGGACCAGTCGCGAGGACTGGCATTCCCATGCCCATCCGCAGCCTGATCGCCGCGTGAGATTCTGCAAACTCGTATTCACGATGGCTTGCCCTGACATCGTTGCCAATCCGCTGAAGCTGTTCGCGGACCCGTCCGATGTCCCGGCCGCTCTCACCGACGGCAATGATGGCGTTGCTTCCACTCTTGTAGGCCGAGGCCTGGTGCGGGAAGAGAGCCACCCTCACCGATTCAGCCTCCACTTCAATGGCCTGCAGCTGGAGCACAAGTCCGTCCAGCGCGGCCGCGCCAGCAAGCAGCTCTTCGAATTGGAAGTGGATTCCGCCGACTCCGCCGCGTATCCGCAAGGTGCCGTCCGGCTCGGGTGTTCGAGGGTGGGGAGTTCCGCCCGCGCCGACAGGAGCGACCTCGGCCATCAGAAGCCAGGCTGGAGGTTCGATGCCACATTCTGGGCATGGCGGAGGGTCACCGCAGCGGCCTCGCGCAAAGCGTCACGCCCCCTTCGAAGAGAGGCAGCCTGCAAGGCCAGTGTGGTCCGGTAGGCACGGCCGGCCGGCGACTCCCATTGCTCGAGTTGCAACTGCGCCAGCTTGGCAAGAACGGCGTCGGCTTGGTCGGCGCAGACGCTCATCCGCCGTCCAAGCTTCTGGATCTCCGCGCCCCGTGAAATACATTGGTGCGAATCCAGATCCGTTCCTCCGGCCGCCATAAGAATGCCGCTCAAGACGTTTCCTCCTCCATGTCCATTGATCTCGTGGCAGCGACGCTACGTCGTGCTCCGGTGGCGCGGAACCGCCGTGATCGGCTATGTGGATAACCTGCCGGAAACCCGGCCTGGAAGAGGATGCCGCGATGTTATGCACATAGTGAAGTCCGGCTTAATGGCGCGAGCCGAGTTCATGAAAGAATTGCCTCATGCCTGAAACCGTCGCCGCCGCTGTTACCCGTACGCCCTCTGGACGCCTGGCTCTCGCCGCGTCGCCGGAGCCGATCGCCCTGGGCCCGCTGGACGGCCGGTACCAGTCCGCCGTCGCTCCCCTCGTCGACTACCTGTCCGAGGCCGCTCTCAACCGCGACCGCGTGGCCGTCGAAGTCGAGTGGCTCATCCACCTCACCAGCAACAACGTACTTCCCGGCGCCGGCCCACTGACCAGCGAGCAGCAGGAGAAGCTGCGCGCCATCGTCACCGAGTTCGACGCCGCTTCGGTCACCGAACTCGCTGAAATCGAGGCCGTCACGGTCCACGACGTCAAGGCCGTTGAGTACTACATAGGCCGCCGCCTCCCCGCGATCGGTATCGAGAACCTGACCGCCATGGTGCACTTCGGCTGCACATCGGAAGACATCAACAACCTTTCCTACGCCTTGGGCGTCAAGGGTGCAGTGGAAGATGTCTGGCTCCCTGCAGCCCGCGCCTTAGTGAAGCAGATCGAAGCGATGGCCGAGGAGAACCGCGCCGTCCCGATGCTTTCCCGCACGCACGGCCAGCCGGCCACCCCCACCACTCTTGGCAAGGAACTGGCAGTCATCACGCACCGCCTGAGCCGCCAGCTGGACCGCGTTTCGAAGACCCAGTACCTGGGCAAGATCAACGGCGCTACCGGCACGTATGCCGCACATGTCGCATCCGTTCCCGGTGCTGATTGGGAGGCCGTAGCCCAGTCCTTCGTTGAAGGCCTGGGACTGACGTGGAACCCGTTGACTACCCAGATCGAGAGCCACGACTGGCAGGCGGAGCTCTATGCCGACGTCGCCCGCTTCAACCGCATTCTGCACAACGTCTGCACGGACATCTGGAGCTACATCTCGATTGGCTACTTCCGCCAGATCCCTGTTGCCGGCGCCACCGGTTCCTCCACCATGCCGCACAAGGTCAACCCGATCCGCTTCGAAAACGCCGAGGCCAACCTGGAGATTTCCAACGGACTGTTGGACACCCTGGGCGCCACGCTCGTTACCTCCCGCTGGCAGCGAGACCTCACCGACTCTTCCTCGCAACGCAACATCGGCGTCGCATTCGGGCACTCGCTGCTTGCAATCTCGAATGTTGCCAAGGGACTGAAGGCCCTGGACGTTGCCGAGGAAGTACTGGCAGCCGATCTCGACACCAACTGGGAAGTCCTGGGCGAGGCGATCCAGATGGTCATGCGCGCCGAGGCGATCGCCGGCGTTGAGGGCATGGAGAACCCGTACGAGCGACTCAAGGATCTCACCCGCGGTCAGCGCGTCGATGCCGTCCGCATGCAGGAGTTCGTCTCAAGCCTGGGCTTGTCTCCCGAAGCCGAAGCACGCCTCCTGGCACTTACTCCAGGCAAGTACACCGGCATCGCGGACCAGTTGGTGGACCACCTGAAGTAGAACGCGGCGCTGTTCATGGTCCCGGCGTTTCCGAATCGATGTAAGGAACTGTGTCAGCATGAGGCTCTTGCTTATCCGCCACGGGCAAACCCCTGGAAACGTCCTGGGGCAATTGGACACAGCGTTTCCCGGCCCCGGACTTACTGAACTCGGCGAACGTCAGGCAGCTGCGCTCCCGGGGTCCCTTGCCAACGAGGACATCACGGCCATCTACGCATCGACCCTGGTCCGCACCCAGCTGACGGCCGCCCCGCTCGCAAGAGTGCTGGGGCTGGAGGCAATCGTATTGCACGGCCTGCAGGAGATTGAGGCCGGGGCGTTGGAGAAGCGCACCGACCACGAGTCGCACCACCGGTACATGAGCACCGTTTTCGACTGGACCGACGGTAAACTCGACGTTCGCATGCCGGGAGCGGGTGATGGCCATGAGTTCTTTGCCCGCTACGACGCCGCCATTGCCAAGGTGGCAGCAGCCGGCGACGAAACCGCCGTCGTCGTCAGCCATGGTGCCGCAATCCGCTGCTGGGCAGGTCGCCGAGCCGTGGATGTTGGCCGCGAGTTCGCCGCCACCCACCAACTACAGAACACCGGCATTGTGGCGCTCGAAGGCGACCCGGAAACGGGCTGGCACCTACTGCACTGGGACCAGAGCCCCGTAGGCGGACTTTCCTTGGCCGACCGGACGGTCGAAGACCCCACAGGTGACGCCGTCGAATGACGGCAGCGTGTGGCCAACCCCAACGCGCCGGTATTTCTCCGGACGCTTACGCGCAGGAAACACCGCGGTAACCCCCGCTTCTTAGGCTTGATAGGCATAACCCCCTCCGGCGAAAGAGGTTCCGATGCAGACCAATCCGCGGCTCAACATCAGACAGGTCACCTGGGCCAACCCGGTGGGTGCAGACCTCCGCGCGGCGCAGCAGGCTGAACTGGACGCACGTTTCGGCAACTCGGACCACGAGCCCGGACCCGCGCCATCGGAAGCTGATACTGCCGTTTTCGTCGTTGCCTACGAAAAGTGCTCGGGCCAGCCCCTGGGTTGCGGAGGGCTAAGGATTCTGGACGCCGAAACCGCGGAAATCAAGCGGCTTTACGTCGTCCCGTACGCCAGGGGCTCAGGAGTGGCCAGCTCCATCCTTGCCGCGCTCGAAGCGCAGGCGCATGCCCACGGTTTCAGCATGATCACAGCGGAGGCGGGGTCGGCCCAATCGGACGGCCGCAGCTTCTACGAGAGCGCCGGCTTCGCCGCAGTGCCCAACTTCGGCCCCTACATTGGTGTCAGCCACTCGCAGTGCTACGCCAAGCCGATCGATTCTCACAGCGCCTCGCACACGGCGATGGCCTAAGGACGGGCTGCAGCACCGGCCACCCTCCGAATCCAGACCTGCCGCCAGCCGGATCACTCCAGGCTGCGTCCGCCCTGCCCCAGATGTGCCCGGTTCAGGGCTTCGATTTCTTCGTCACTCAAGTCGTCGAAGCTCTTGGCCTCGTGCTTGTCGCTCCGGGAGAACCGGACGAACATCAGGATGATGAGGGGAAGATCTACTATCTCCGCGAGGAACCACATCAGGTCTCCCGCAAGTTGCTGATCCCGTAGCGGCGAGGGGAACCAGCTTGGCTGATTGCCCAAGACTGACGTGGCACCGTCGAGAATTCCCGGGCTGAGCCGCATCAGGACCCCAGGCACCGCATCGGCGAGCAACTCGATAAATACAAAGATGAACTCGACGACGATGAGCGATGAGGTGCGCCCTGCGCCGTCTTCCATGATCGGTACGGTCATGAGGAGTCCCATGACGGGCACCAGCAAGGTCAGGATGACGTCGGAGGCCGGACTGGTCCGGAGTACGTAGAAGAACGGGGTCAGGAACAGTGTGAACATGGCGAGTCCGAGAAGTGCCGCCACGAGCGTGTTGCTGAGCATGCGAACGAGCCGGTGCCCGAGGACTGCTTCCACCCTCGCGGCGCCCACGGGGCCAAGGGTCTGCCGTGCAAGGGTTAGCGGCTTGCCCAAGCCAATCAACAGCGGGACCACAAACAGGTAGGACGTCACTTTGAGGGTGAATGCCCACCGCAGATCGTGGCTGTAGGTTCCCGGGAATCCAAAGCTCAGGGCCGCGAAACTGCCAAGCCCAAGGACGAAGAAGGCAAACGAGTTCCACAAGGGCCAGCGGATATCCCGGCCCTTGGCGGCAATCAGGCCCCTTGAATACAGGGCGACCGCGGCAATTAGGATGATCAGGGCGGGCCAGTTCATTGACCAGGCGCCTAACACTGCGCTCAAGGGTGGCATGGTCAGTGGTCCATATCGGAAGGCCGGGCGCCCATCCCGGCGCTACGGTGGGTTTTGTCGATCTTCATGGTGTTCCTCCAGCGCGTTCCCCGGTGTGCCGCATGGTGCGCGAATCGGCGTGTCGTGTTGTGCCCTGAACCGGGTGCACCGTATCCATGTTACGGAGTCGCGCCGAGCATGGCACGCCGCAGGAGACGCAGGCGCCCAGCCTCGGCTAATCTCGCATTATGGAAAAGGCTGACATCACGTTCCGGACCCGCAAGTGGATTCGTCCGGAGGACCTCAACGCCAACGGCACGCTGTTCGGTGGAAGCCTGCTGAAATGGATCGACGAGGAAGCGGCAATCTACGCAATCCTCCAACTTGGCAACGGCCGCGCCGTCACCAAGTACATCTCCGAAATCAACTTTGTGAGCTCGGCCGTCCAGGGCGATCTGGTGGAGATGGGCCTGACCGCAGTCCGCTTCGGCCGGACGTCACTGACCATGCGCGCGGAGGTGCGCAACATGATCACCCGCGACAGCATCCTGACCATCGAGGAAATCGTGTTCGTCAATCTCGGGCACGACGGCCGGCCGGAACCGCACGGCTACACGGAAATCACCTATGACCGTGACCGCATCCCCACGCACCACCTGACGCAAGCACTCCACGAGGACTGAGCGCCCGACGTCGGGCCCTCCGCAAGCGTCGGGCCCGCCTTAACTGGCGGGCCCGTCCAAAACCCTTCCCCCGGAAACGGGTGCTGGCGGCCGCGAACTTCGCGGCCGCCAGCTTGCTGCGATCAGCGCCTGTCGAAGGTGAGGCCTCCGGGGACCTGGAACGTCGGCATGAGTTCCAGCATGCCCACATTGACGTGGCGTGGGGTTTCGATGGCGTAGTCAAGGGCGTTGACGATGTCATCAGTGGTCAGCGACTCGTAGCCTTCGTAGTAGGTCTTCCACGCTTCTTCCATGGCCTCAGGCGTGCCGCCCATGTTCCGGCCGAAGATCTCGGTTTCCACCCGGCCCGGGCAGATCTCCGTTACGCGGATGCGCTTGCCAACCGTGTCATTCCTGAGCTGGCGGGAGATCTGGTGCACTGCTGCCTTGGTGGCGTGGTACACCGTGTGGCCGTAGAAGTTGTACACGCCTGCGATAGAGCTGATGTTGATGATGTGGCCGAGGTCGCGCTCCACCATGCCCGGCAGGACCAGCCGCGTGAGCTGAAGCAGGCCGCGAAGGTTGACGTCGATGAGCTCGTCGATGTCCTGCTCGGACGAGTCCAGGAGGTTGCCGGGCCGGGAAACTCCGGCACAGTTGACCAGGACGTCGACCTTCAGTTCGCTCACGACGGCGGTCAGCGCCGCTGTGTCGGTCAGGTCAACTACGTGCGGGATGGCACCCGTACGATCGGCCAGTTCGCTGAGGCGTTCCTCGTTGCGGGCCACGGCGTGAACGGTCAGGCCTCTTTTGGCCAGTCGCTCCGTGATCGCGGCACCCATACCGGTTGACGCTCCGGTGACGAGGGCGGTGTTGTAGTCGGAAAAAGACATCGGTTCTCCAAAGAGTGGAAATGGAAGGCACGAAGTGTGCCGGAGGTCAGCGGCGCTTAAGCGTCGCGCAGGGGTTCGTGGGCCCGGTCCTTGACCGTGCTCACGGCGGCAAGCGTGCCAAGTGCCGTGATGACTGCGTAGAAGGCGGGCATGTAGATGTTGCCGGTGCTGCTGATGAGCCAGGTCATCAACAACGGGGCCGTTCCGCCGAAGAGCGCGGAGGAGATGTTGTAGCCGAGGCCGTAAGCGGAGTACCGAACCCGGGTGGGGAAGAGCTCAACGATCAGGATGTGGATGACGGCCGTGTGGCCGGCGAAGACGATGGCCATGATCGAGGCGCCAAGGATAGCCAAGCCCATGTTTCCCGTTGCGATGAGGGCGTAGGACGGGATACCCAGGATGGTCATGGCGATGGCGGAGCCGGCGATGACCTTCTTGCGGCCGATGCGGTCGGACAGGGCACCCATGAAAGGAATGGCGATGCAGATGACAACCAGGCTGCAGGCGGTGATGAACAGTGCCTCGCCGATGGTGAAGTTGAGCTGCTTGCCCTTGAGGAACGTAGGCATGTAGGAGAACAGGACGTAGTAGCCGGAACCGTTCATGAGCGGGATGAAGAGGGCCAGAACCATGGCCCGGCGGTGCTCAGCGGACTGGAAGGCTTCCTTGAGCGGGTTCTTGGAAAGGCCGCCCTCTTCCTTGAGCTTTGTGAAGTTGGGGGTGTCCGCGATGGCCTTTCGGATGTACCAACCGATGACGCCCATGGGAATGGCGACCAGGAAAGGAATGCGCCATGCGAAGGAACCGAAGCCACCGCCGTCGATGGCTGCCTGGGTGAGCCACGGAGACATGGAGAACGCCACGAGGGTGCCGGTGAGCAGTGCTGCGAACGAAGCGATCTGTGCGTAGGAGGTGATGATGCCGCGCTTGCCTTCGGGGGCGTGTTCAGCGAGGAAGGTCATGGCGCCGGCGGCCTCGCCGCCAACCGAGAAGCCCTGCAGGAGCCGCAGGAGGACGAGCAGGATGGGCGCCGCGATGCCGATAGCCGCGTAGGTGGGCAGGATTCCGATACCAGCAGTGGCAACGCTGATCAGCAGAATGACGAAGACCAGTAGTTTTTGCCTGCCTATCCGGTCACCCAAGTAGCCACAAACAACTGCGCCGAGGGGCCGGACGAAGAACGACACTGCGTAGCCGGCGAACACGAACAACAGAGCGTTGTCCGGGTTGCCCGGGGCAAGGAACACCAAGGCAAGCGTTCCGGCCATAAAGGCGAAGATGCCGTTGTCATAGAGTTCCACGAAGATGCCAACGCAGCCTGCGGTGACAACCTTGCGCGTTTGACGGCCCGTGAGCCGTTCATGCTGCACTTGCGCAGCGTTGGTGTTTGCGGTCATGACATTTCCTTCTTGATGTTGAGCGTAGCAACCGCTACTGGTATTGGCGACAGGCCGTTAGCTGCATACTGCAACTGGTAAGTCCTGCCACTGGGGTCGGCATCCAATGCCAAGGAGTCCGAAGACTGTGTTGACGGATTCGCGGAGGGTTTCAAGTTGCGCCCGCGAGCGCCGATGGGCGGAGGTTGCCTCTGCCACCGTCGATTTCCTGAAGCGGACCTTGTCGCCCGGGCGGGCTTGGGCAAGGACATCCAGGCCAATACTGGTGACGACGGCGAGGACTGGATATCCGGCGGTAACGCCGCGGCCCCGATGCAGTACCAGCAGTTCTTCACGTGAGGGAACTTCGACGGCGCCCACCGGGACCCCGCGTGAAAGCACTTCACCGTTTGAGGTTCTTTCCGGCAGCTCGCCGCCGAGCCTCAAGCCGATGTGGTTGCTCCGGCCACTCACGGCGTATTCCGAAGTGAAGAGCAACTCGGCGGAATCGCCAAACTCGGCGACATCCGGACCGTCGGTCACATTGACCATCAATTCCTGCCCCATGTCCGGCCGTTCAAGACCAAGCCGGAAGAGCGGAAGGTCGAAGTACGGTTGGCGAACAGGGCCCACGCTGCGGCGGGTGAGGAGCGTGGTTCCTTCCTTGAGCTGCAGGCCGAAGCCCACAACGGTGTCCGGAGCACAACTACCCAGCAGCGTCGGCGCCTCCACGGAGCCGTGGATGGCCAGGTAGGCACGGAGGCCCCGGTTGATTCCCCGGATGGCAATCGTCTCGCCCGCACGGACCGAAACCGGTTCCCACTGGCTGCATGGACGCCCTCCGACGGTGAGTGTCAGGGGTGCTCCCGTGACTGCGATCAGGATGTCGGACTGCGCCTTCATCCTGAAGTCGAGTGCCGTGATCTCCACCAAGGGATCGTTGTCGAGGTTGCCGGCCAGGATATTGGCGGCCCGGGCAGAATACTGGTCCAGGGCGCCGTTGACCGGCAGTCCAAAGCGCGGTCCGCGGAGACGGCCAAGGTCTGTGACCACGGAGTTGCCCGGTTGCTGGATGAGGATGTGCCCGTTCATGGCCTTGGTTCCAATTCCTTGCCGACGTAAGAGTCGAACTCTCCGGCCTCGATGCGATGGAACCGGAGAATGTCTCCTGGCTTGTAAGGGACCAGTGGTTCACGACGAATGTTCAGGACGGTCAAAGGGGTCTGACCGATGACGCACCATCCACCCGGCGCGGATGCGGGAGCGATGACGGCTTGGCGTCCGGCCACTGCCACTGCCCCCGCCGGAACGCTGAGCCGGGGATCCTTGAGGCGCGGCACCGGCTTGGGGAACGCGGGACCGTCCATCATGGGCGAGCCGGCAGGTGCACCCAAGCAGCGGACGGTATAGGTCTTCTCGGTGTGCACGCGGATGACTTCCTCGGCGGAGATGCCTTGGTATTCGGCTACTTTCTCCAGGTCGGGACCGTATTCGCCGCCGTAGACCACTGGGACATCAAACTCAAGGGGTGCTGCTGCTGCGCCTGCGGAACGGCCCATTTCGAGGAGTCCCAGCTTGACGAATGCGCGCACCTGGCGGGCAGACACCAGGACGGGGTCGAATTCCACCAGCACGGAATCGTAGGTGGGGACCGCGCCATGAAGGCCCTCGGCGCCACAGCTCTCCAGCCAGTCAGCAAGACGGTGGACCGTGAGCCAGTTGTCCTCGCTTGCTTCAGCAAGTGCGACAACGCGCAATGCGGAGTCTCCGGATTCGTAGATCTCGGTGGGAACCGCAGTGAGAACGGACATGTCAGGCCGCCTTCCTCTTGGCATCCATGACCTCTGCCAACGGGGCGATGCGAACGCCAGCCAAGATGAGCTCCGAGCGGATGAGCCGGGCGAGTTCGACGGCGCCAGGGTTGTCCCCGTGAAGCAGGACGGTGTCCGTGGAGATGTCAATGTCAGTGCCGTTGGCGCAGCGGATCTTGCCCTCGCACACCATGCGGACGGTTCGCTCGACAATGGCCGAGGGATCGTGCAGTACGGCGCCCGGCTGGCTGCGCGGGACCAGCGTCCCATCCTCCTGGTAGGCACGGTCGACGATGCCCACAATGGCCACGTCCAAACCGGCCGAACGTGCCGCGTAGGCCAACTCGCCCTCCTGTGCGACCACGATGAGTTCGTTGTCCACGCGGGCGGCGGCCTCAGCCACGGCCGCAGCGTAGTCCGCACGGACGGCGACGAGATTTCCCAGCCGGCCGTGCGGCGCAATGTGGGTCACTTTGGTTCCGTGGAAGGCTGCGAAACCGTTAAGGGCCCCCAGCTGGTACAGGACATCGGCGCGCACCTCGTTGGCAGTCAGGCCCATGTCCCGGCGGCCGAAACCACGCAGGTCCGGGAAGCTCGGGTGGGCTCCAATACCGACCCCGCGGCGAACGCATTCGGCGACGGTGGCGTCCATGATGTCGGGATCGCCCGAGTGGAACCCGCAAGCGATATTGGCGCTTGAAACGATCTCCAGAAGATCGGTGTCGCTGCCTATGGTGTAGGCACCGAATCCCTCTCCAAGATCCGCTACAAGATCAATTATCGGGTTCACGTGGTTCTCTTTCCGCGGTTCTGCATTAGGGTCGGGATATTCCATACGAACGGCAGGAATATCCGGTAAACTCAGCCGCCTTTTCGATTGAAACTGTTTAGCTAAAATTCTTCAATCCGGCGAACTGTCGGTAATTCTTTGGTGATAGAAGTCTCGCACCAGAGAAGTTCGGGCACAAAGACCTATTCGCTATCACGGGATAGCTCCCGGTTATGACCTACGGCACACAAGCTGGTGGCGGGGTATATTTGGGTATCGGGACAATTGGTTGATGGGAGTCAACGAACTGTCAGTAAATGGTTGGGAAACGCCACCATGGGGATGTGGATCTCAAATTAGTCGCTGAGAGACAGGTCACACAAAGACGGATTGTGTGTCCCTACATAGAATTTCCTTATGGCATCCAGGCCCCAATGAGGACTTGGAGGAAGGCAGACCCATGGATACGCGGAAGCTCTCATATTTTGTAAAGATCGTCGATTCGGGGAGCATCACCAAGGCCGCCGCAGCGCTCCACGTCGCCCAGCCTGCCCTCAGCCAGCAGGTGTCGGCGCTGGAGACCGATTTGAAGCAGCGCCTGCTGATCCGCAGCAAGCAAGGAGTCGAGCCGACCGCCGCGGGACACACCCTCTATCGCCACGCCCAGACCATCCTGCGGCTCGTGGAACAAGCCCGGCTGGACGTAGCGGCGTCCGGGGCCGCGCCGTCGGGCAGGGTATCCATCGCCATCGCACCGTACAGCATGGCTTCCAGCCTGACGCCGCAGATCATCCGCGAGGTCGGCAGGCGATACCCGGACATTGTGGTGCACCTGACGGAGATCTTCGGCGGCGTGCTGAGCGAGGCAATCAAGAACGGCCGCCTGGACATGGCCCTGATCTACGAGCCAGGGAAGATCCGCGGAGTGCAGTTCACCACCATGATCGTGGAAGACCTGCACTTGGTGACCCATGAGGACGCCGATGTGGCCCAGGGTCGAACAACGGTCACGCTCGAAGAAGCCAGCAGCCTTGGGCTATTCCTCCCCGAAAAAAACCACACCCTGCGCCAGATCATCGAGAAGGGACTGGCTGACCACGGGTTGGCCCTGCGCCTTGTAGGGGAAGTGGAATCGGTTCCGTCACTCGTTCGACTCATCCGCGCAAACCTCGGCGCCACCGTGCTGCCGAAATCGGCCGCTGATGCGCTCTTCCCTGATGAGAACTTCAAGGTGTTGCGGATCGTCGAACCGGCACTGCAGAGCAAGATTGCCCTGTGCACCCCCGACCACGAGCCGCTGTCCGAGGCCGCCTCCGCGGTGCTCATCCTGGTCAAGGAGATGCTCCAGCAACAATTGATCAGCAAGTACGCGGCCGATCCAGCCGAAGCGTGATCCATCCATAACATTGCCTTATTCGGACAGACATCTTTGGTCTTATTCACCGGCATTTTTATTTCCTATTATCGAATTAGCAAGTAATTCGAAAGCGGCTCGCGGATTCCGTGAACCCAATCAAAGGAACAGCGGTGAAAAAGATCAGCCAGACCCAGTGGATTTCGAATCCGACTCGTGGATCGATCAGTGCGCGAACCGGATTCCACTGCCCGAGGAATGGTTTCTGGCGTCCTTTGGGCGGCCTGGGCGAACCTCTCTTCGTGTTCGAAGGAAGCCTCATGCCGGCGCACGCTGGACACAGTATCGAGTGGTACCTGGTCGACGCGCGGTCAGGACACCCCGGGCTGGACTGAAGCGGCTGGGGGGCAACCCGCCGTCGTCGGCTTCCTCAATCCCACCGCACCACTCAAGGCGCCCTGCCACTGGCAAGGCGCCTTCTGCGTGCCCGGAAACGGGCACGAGTTCTCGGGCGCACAAAGGGCCGGTCACCGCATTCGGTGACCGGCCCTCAGCAACAGGTTCAGTCTTCGACCAGGAGTCCCTTGGCCTTCAGCTTTTCCGTCAGTCCGCACAACTCGATGGTGGTGCCGCCGGCGTGGTAGGCCTTGATGAGCTCGCGTTCGGCGTCGTCCCGGGCCTGGGAGAGCGCAATGACCTCTTCAGCTTCTTCACGGCGGACCACCACGACGCCGTCAGCGTCACCGCGGAGGATGTCGCCGGGGTAGATGATCTCATCGCCGAAGACGAGCGGGTGGTTGATCGGCCCAAGGGTTTCCTTGACCGTGCCCTTGATGCAGACGCTGCCCGAGAAGACCGGAAGACCCAGTTCGATGAGGTCCTGGGTGTCGCGCACACCGGAGTCCGTCACCATGGCCGCGATGCCCTTGGCTTTCATGGCGTTGCCCAGGACGTCGCCGAAGGTTCCGGCGTCGGAGAATTCCTGCGCACCGACCAGGACCACGTCGCCGGCTTGGGCGTAGTGGATGGCGACCTGCAGCATGAGGTTGTCCTGCGGGGCGCACGCCACGGTCACGGCCGGGCCGCAGAACGACATCGAACGATCGATAGGCTTGATCTTGGAGCTCAGGGCGCCGCGGCGGCCCTGGGCTTCGTGGATGGTCGCGGAGGAGAACGCCGCGAGGCGGCTGACGACGTCGGCGTCCGGCCTCTGGAACTTGGTCTTGACGTGGATCATTTTCTGAATCTTTCTCTTGGCTGGCTGCTAGGGGTGCCCGTGGGCTTAGTTGAGGGCGCTGACTGCCTTGCGGATCGAGTCCACGCCGGCGTTGATGGTCTCCAGCGACGTGGCGAAGGAGATCCGGAAGTAGGGGCCAAGGCCATAGGCCGAGCCCTGGATGACGGCAACAGCGGCCGCGTTGAGGAGGTACAGCGTGAAGTCCTGGTCGGTTTCGATGAGGGTGCCGTCCGGAGCGGTCTTGCCGATGACGCCGCTGCAGTTCACGTAGGCGTAGAAGGCGCCCTCGGCCGGGGCGACGGACAGTCCGTCAATGAAGTTGAGGCCTTCGACGGCCACGTCACGGCGCTTGCGGTACACCTCCACGCTGTCCCGGACGAACGACTGATCGCCGTTCAGGGCGGCAGCCGCAGCTGCCTGGCTGACCGACGACGGGCAGGAGGACGTCTGGGACTGCAGCTTGTTCATGGCTGCGATCAAAGGCGCCGGGCCCACGCCGTAGCCAAGGCGCCAACCGGTCATGGCGTAGGCCTTGGAGACGCCGTTGACCAGCAGGATGCGGCTGCGCAGGGACGGAACCGCCGTGACAAGGCTCGTCACCCGGCCGTCGCCGAAGTGGATTTCGTCGTAGATCTCGTCGGTGAGGGTGAAGACGTGCGGGAATTCCTCAAGGACGGCACCCAGCGCCTGCAATTCTTCGCGGGAGTACACGGCCCCCGTCGGGTTGGACGGAGCGTTGAGGATGAGCCATTTGGTCTGGGGCGTGATGGCTTCGCGGAGGGCGGCCGGTGTGAGCTTGAAGCCTGTGTCTTCGCCGCAAGCGACGATCACGGGCGTGCCGTCGTTGGCGAGGACCATGTCCGGGTAGGAGACCCAGTACGGTGCGGGGACGATGACCTCGTCGCCCTCGTTGAGCGAGGCCATGAGCGCGACGTAGATGACTTGCTTGGCTCCGCCGCCGATGGTCAACTGGTTCGCTTCGTAGTGCATGCCGGTGTGGCTTTCAATCCGGCGGAGGATGGCGGTCTGCAGCTCGGGCGTTCCCGTCACCGAGGTGTATTTGGTCTGGCCGGCGTTGATCGCTTCGATAGCGGCCGCCTTGATGTGGTCGGGGGTGTCGAAGTCCGGCTCGCCGACGGTCAGGTCGATGATCGGAATGCCTTCGGCTCGTAGTTCACGGACGCGGGCGGCGGCCGCAACGCTCGCTGAGGACTTGATGCGTGTGACCCTCGACGCCGGCAGGTACTCGGACATTGTCTTCTCCAGAATCGTGAAACTCAGGATTCGGGTGTCGAATCCCCAATTTCGAGACTAGGCACTGCCGGGCGCCGTGGATAAGACCTAATGTGCGTGGATCAATAAGAGACCCTTATGACCGCCTGCTCCATTTGGGAGCTCCGGCTTCGTTTGGGGACATTTCCAAGCTATATAGGAATCTTCTATGCACTTTCCTTATGGGTTCACGCGGTATTGGTATTTCCGCAGCTCTGCGAACGCCGCCTAGATTTCATAGATCAGAAGTTCGCGAAGAGTCAGAAAGGGATCCATTGCCAGCCCAATCCGGCTCCCTTGGGGGCCTGTCAGCCACCGACAGGTACACCTACCGGGCCAAGGCTCCGGCCCGGCCCCAAACCGTGGCCAAAGGGGAGCGTGCCAAGCTCACGCACGCCCTCGCGGCGCACAGGCAACTCCTGTCCCACGCTTCGAGCGCCATCCGGACATTGACCGCTGCCCGCAACGAGATGATCGCCCAGGCCCTTGAAGACGGGCTCACCCTGGCCACAATTTCCGCGGTGACCGGGGAGAACATGCGTGCCGTCCGGTCTATCGGTTTGGCTTATGACGACCTTCACCCGAGTGGGCTTCCGCGAGGCGCACATGTGGATGGCCTGAGGGCGAAAAGCGAGCAACTCAAAACAGCCGAAAGGCACCGCGACCAGATCGTTAATCAGCGGGAAGCGTTGATTGTCACTGCGCTCCGCACCCAAGCTTGCGATGACCTTGAACTTGCCTCGCTGACCGGCCTCACACCCGAGCATATCCGCCGGTCAACGCGGGGGACCGCACGCTCCGCCTAGCCTCCGCGGGCCAGCCCAGACGGTGCCTCTAACCCAACTGACTAACAGTTGTTGTCGTTATGAGGCGTCAAAACGACAACAACTGCGAGTCAGTTGGGAGTGCTCACTTCGTTGGCTCTTTCTTGGCCGCGGGCGTCCTGCAGCTAAACAGTTCCTGTGTTCCCGTTTTCCTTGCGATGAGAACCGTCAATGCGCGGGCGGACGTAGAGATCGGTTCAAAATGTTGGATCGACCGCGCGCCAACGTTCCAGATGCGCTTCACGCCCAGCACCCGGTCATGCTCATCCGTCGCAACCAAGGGCGGACTTCCCTGCCCTGCCATGGGCCTGCGTTTCCAGCACAGACTGACTACCGTCGCGTGCTCCCAGAATTCCACGGCGGTTACGAAGAATTCGCGCCCCTCGTCATCCAGGAACAGCCCGGACTGCGGGACGTAAACAGCCCGCAGATCGTACTCCACGGGGCCTGGATGCCTTGCAGCCGGCGATTCGGCGATGGCTGCGGCTTGTTGAGGATTGAGATCTGGTTGCGGGACCACGGCATGCTCCATTGAAATTGCGGTCGACCCCCTCCTCGACCGCCCCCGAGTGGCCTCGGGATATCCAATGTAGCTCCGTCCAAGGACCTCCGAAAGAGTACCGACTACCTACCTAGTTCAGTAGCTCGACGGCGTGTCACCTGTCCCGCCAAAGGGGGTTCCGCCGTCGGGGGCTGTTGGAATGAACTTGTCCGCGAGGGCTTCCGTGCCGCGCGCCAGGAGTGCGACATCCGCCCCGACCAGCACGAACTTCGCCCCGGCGTCCAGATACGCACGCGCTGTGGCTTCGTTGAAGGCGTTGACGCCGGCCGGTTTGCCCGCGGTCTTCGCCGCGGCGAGGCAGTGTTCGACGGCGGCGCGCACCTTGGGGTGTTCCTGCTCGCCGAGCAGGCCCATGGACGCGGCGAGGTCGGAGGGGCCGAGGAAGATGGCGTCGACGCCGTCGACCGCCAGGATCTCCTCCACGGCGGCGACGGCGGCCTCGGTTTCGATCTGGACCGTGACGCTGACCGTCTCCGAGGCCCGGGCGAGGTAGTCCGGGATGCGGTTCCAGCGCGAGGCGCGGGCCAGGGCCGATCCTACGCCCCGCACGCCGTGCGGCGGGTAGCGTACCGCAGCGACGGCGGCCTTGGCTTCCGCGGCGGAGTTGACCATGGGGATCAGCAGGTCCTGCACGCCCAGGTCCAGGTATTGCTTGAGGAGCACGGTGTCGTTGACCGGCGGTCGGACCACGGCCTGGACGGGGTAGCCGCGGACGGCCTGGAGCTGGGCGAGGATGGATTCGAGGCCGTTGGGGCTGTGTTCGGCGTCGATCAGGAGCCAGTCCAGACCCGCCCCGGCGCACAGTTCGGCGATCAGCGGGCTGCCGGAGCACACCCACATCCCGGCCAGGGGCCTGTCCGCGATGGCCAAGGCTTCGCGGAACGTGCGGTCTGGTTCTACTCGAACCGGCATGTGACAACTCCCAAGGGTCCGTAGTCGGCGTGGACGGTATCGCCTTTGTACACCCAGAGCGGTCGGGTGAAGGAGCCGGCGAGGATGATCTCCCCGGCTTTCAGCCCGTCACCGTGCGGGGCGATCTTGTTAACGAGCCAGTGCACGCCGTTCGCCGGGTGGTCCAGGACGCCGGCAGCGACGCCGGTCTCCTCCACGGTCTGGTTTTTGTACAGGATCGCCGATACCCAACGGAGGTCGACGGCGTCCGGGCGCACCGGGCGCCCGCCCACCACCATGGCTCCCATCGCCGCGTTGTCCGAAATGGTGTCCACGATGGTCCGGCCCTCCATCTCGATCCGGGAATCCAAGATCTCAAGGGCCGGAACCACGTAGTCGGTGGCGTTCAGGACGTCGAAGATCGTGCAACCGGGTCCGGAGAGATCCTTCTTGAGCACGAACGCCAGTTCCACCTCCACCCTTGGGTGGGTGTACTGGTCCCACGGCACGGAGCATCCGGTGTCCAGGACCATGTCATCGAAAATCGCGCCATAGTCCGGTTCGGTGATGCCCGTGGCAGCCTGCATGGCCTTGGACGTCAGCCCGATCTTGCGGCCCACGAGCGTGCGCCCGGCGTCCTCGTTACGGCGGCGCCACAATTGCTGGACGGCGTAGGAATCCTCCACCGTCATCCCGGGGTAGCGGGCAGTCAGGCGTGGAACCGGGGTCCGGGACCGGCCTGCTTCCAGCAGTTCGTCCGCAATGGTTTCTATCGTCTTCGGGTCAAGCATCTCCACACTCCATTCGGCCATCCTGCGGTCAGCATACGTTGAGGGCTGCGGGCCTAGAGCTGCGAGCCGACCTTGAAACCCATCTTTTCTCCTGCGGGGCCGCCGTCGGGCTGGCGGGTGTAGGAGAAGCCGTCGGCGCCGACGGTGACGGCCATTTCGCTCTTTTCCTCGCGGATGATCACGGGCTGGGGGTTGCCGTCCAAGTCCAGGACGAGGGAGGCCTCGGTGTACCAGGACGGGACGACGGGGTTGCCCCACCAGTCGCGGCGCTGGTTGTCGTGGACGTCCCAGGTGACGGTGGGGTTGTCCGGGTCCCCGGTGTAGTAGTCCTGGGTGTAGATCTCGATGCGGTGCCCGTCGGGGTCCAGGATGTACAGGTAGAACGCGTTGGAGACGCCGTGCCGGCCGGGGCCGCGTTCGATCCGGTCACTGATGCGCAGGGCGCCCATCTTGTCGCAGATCTGGATGATGTTGTGCTTCTCGTGGGTGGAGAAGGCGATGTGGTGCAGGCGGGGCCCGTTGCCGCCGGTCAGGGCGGTGTCGTGCACGGTCTGCTTGCGGTGCATCCACGCGGCGTACGTGACGCCGTCGGAGTCCTTGATGTCTTCCGAGACGCGGAAGCCGAGGTCCTCGAGGTATTTCCGGCCCCGGGGGACGTCGGGGGTGACCTGGTTGAAGTGGTCCAGGCGGACCAGTTCGCCGGCGGAGTAGAGGTCGTAGCGCTGGGTGAGGCGTTCGACGTGTTCGACGTCGTAGAAGAATTCGTAGGGGAAGCCCAGCGGGTCCTCGACGCGGACGGAGTCGCCGACGCCCTTGGTGAAGCCGTCCTTGCGGCGCTCCACCCGGCAGCCGAGCTCGCGGTAGTAGGCCTCGGCGGCGTCGACTTCGGCGGGGGACTTCACCCGGTACGCGAACGCCGCGGCCGCGGCGACCGGTCCCTTGCGCAGGACCAGGTTGTGGTGGATGAACTCCTCGAAGGAGCGCAGGTAGATGGTGTCCTCGTCTTCCTCGGTCACGTGCAGGCCGAGCAGGTCCACGTAGAACTCGCGGGACTTGGCGAGGTCGGTGACGACAAGTTCGAGGTAGGCGCAGCGGACGATATCCGGGGCCGGGACGGTGGGGGTGGGGACGAAGTTGGTCATGGGGTTCTCTCTTCTTTGAAAGGGGTGTCCGTGTTGAAAGTGCCACCCAACTGACTCGCAGTAAGTGTCGTTTTGGAGCCTCATAACGACAACAAGTGCGAGTTAGTTGGGCTGGGCGGGGCGGGTTGGGCTGCCCGGTGCTTAGGCGCCGAACTTGGGAGTATGAACAGCGCCGAGGGTGATGTGGACGGCTTGCTGGTCGGTGTAGAAATCGATGGAGCGGTAGCCGCCCTCGTGTCCCAGGCCGGAGGCTTTGACGCCGCCGAAGGGGGTGCGCAGGTCCCGGACGTTGTGGCTGTTCAGCCACACCATGCCGGCTTCGACGTTCTGCGCGAAGTTGTGGGCGCGGGTCAGGTTCTGGGTCCAGATGTAGGCCGCCAGACCGTATTTGGTGTTGTTCGCGAGGGCGAGGGCTTCGTCGTCGTTCTCGAACGGGGTGATCGCGACGACGGGACCGAAGATTTCCTCCTGGAAGATCCGCGCGTCGGGCGCGACGTCGGCGAACACCGTCGGTGCGATGTAGTTGCTGTTGTTGAGCCCTGCGGGCAAGTTTTCCGGGCGACCGCCGCCGGCGAGCAGCCGGCCTTCGGTCTTGCCGATTTCCACGTAGGAGGCGACTTTTTCGTAGTGCTCGGGGTGGACGAGGGCGCCGACCTGGGTCTTGGGGTCGTGCGGGTCGCCGACGACGATGTTCTTCGCGCGGGCGGCGTACTTTTCGCAGAACTCGTCATAGATGGCGCGCTCTACCAGGATCCGCGAGCCGGCGGTGCAGCGTTCTCCGTTGAGGGAGAAGACCCCGAACAGTGCCGAGTCGATCGCGGCGTCGAGGTCGGCGTCGGCGAACACGACGCACGGGGACTTCCCGCCGAGCTCCATGGACAGGCCCTTGAGGTTGGCTGCGGCGTTGCGGAAGATCGTCTGGCCGGTGGTGGTCTCCCCGGTGAAGGAGATCAGGGGAACGTCCGGGTGCTTGACCAACGCGTCGCCGGCTTCTTCGCCGAGGCCGTTGACCAGGTTGAACACGCCGTCGGGCAGGCCTGCGTCCTTGAAGATCTGTGCCCAGAGCGAGGCAGAGAGCGGGGTGAACTCGGCCGGCTTGAGCACCACGGTGTTGCCGGTGGCCAAGGCCGGGGCAAGCTTCCAGGACTCGAGCATGAACGGGGTGTTCCACGGCGTGATCAGGCCCGCGACGCCGATCGGCTTACGGTTCACGTAGTTGATCTGGGAGCCCGGGACCTTCATGGCGTCGTCGAACTGGGCCACGATCAGGTCCGCGAAGAAGCGGAAGTTCTCCGCCGCACGCAGCGCCTGGCCTTTGGCCTGGGTGATCGGCAGGCCGGTGTCGAAGGTTTCGAGCTCGGCGAGGCGTTCTTCCTGGGCTTCAACGGCGTCGGCGATCTTGTTCAGGACGCGGGCACGTTCGCGCGGCTTCATCTTCGGCCACGGGCCGTTCACGAACGCTTCGCGGGCGGCGGCGACGGCAAGGTCGATGTCTTCCTTCTGCCCGGCCGCGGCGGTGGCGTAGTTGGTGTTTGATACCGGGTCCAGTACGTCGAAGGTCTTCCCGCCCACCGAGTCAACGAACCGGCCGTTGATGAAGTGCTGGATGTGGGCCGGAAGGTCCTCCGGGACGTAATGGGAGGTGGTTTCTGGTGCAGTGAACGTCATTGTTTTCTCCTTTGCTATTGCAACGCGGGGTCACTTACGGCCCATGTTGAGCCGTCTAATGGGCGCTAAGTGACCCCGCGTTGCTTTGTGCGAGGTACGCGTCGAGGGTGGCGCTGCGGTGCCGGCGGGCGGCTTGTTCGATGGTGTCCGCGTCGGCGTTGCTTTCGATCAGCTGCAGCAGCGCCTCGTGCTCTTTCACGGATTCCTGTGCGCGGCCGGGGACGAAGCGGAACGTCGAGGCCCTGATCGAGGCGAGGCGGTTCCAGCCCCGGTGGACGAGGTCAAGGATGTGCGGATTGGGGCAGTGTTCGAAGAGCACGCTGTGGAAATCCTGGTTCAGCGCCGTGAAGCGGACCGGATCGAAATGCTCCAGGCAGTCGCGCATCTCCCCATTCACGGCACGGGCCCGGGCAATCGCCACGGAATCGATCAGCGGTGCGGACAACGCCGTCGCGGCTCCTTCGATGATGCTCAAAGTCTGCATCGTGTACAGGTACTCGGTCGGATCGATCCCCGAGACCGTGGCGCCGACGTTGCGCTCGAACTTCACGAGCCCTTCGGCCTCCAGGCGGCGGATCGCCTCCCGGACAGGGACCACGCTCACGCCCAGGTCCTCGGCGATCTTGGCCAGCACCAGCCGGTAACCCGGCGAATAGGTGCCTTCGACGATCCGCGCCTTGACGGCCGCATAGGCCTGCTCGGACTTGCTCCCGACGGCGGTTTCAGTCATCTTGGGCCCCTTCCCACTGTTCGTAGCGGGCACGCCACTGCGCGTTCATCGGGTATAAACCGTCCACGCTATTGCCCTGCTTGACCATCTCGAAGATGAAGGCCTCTTCCTTCTCCTGCTCGATGCACTCATCCACGAGCTCCCCCGCGATCGCCGGCGGAATCACCAGGATGCCGTCCGAGTCGGCCACGATGATGTCCCCGGGCTGGATAGTGGCCCCGCCGCAAGCGATGGTGATGTCCGTGTCCCACGGGATGTGGCGCCGGCCCAGCACGGCGGGGTGCGGGTTGGCGAAGTAGGTGGGCATGTCCAGTCCTGCCACCGCGGAGTAGTCCCGGACACCGCCGTCGGTGATGATGGCCGCGGCGCCGCGCATCTGGGCACGTAGTGCGAGGATGTCCCCGACCGTCCCGGTGCCCTTTTCGCCGCGGGCTTCCATGACCAGGATCTCGCCTTCGTTGACGGAGTCGATGGCCCGCTTCTGGGCGTTGAAGCCGCCGCCGTGGGTCGTGAAAAGGTCCTCGCGGTTGGGAACATAACGCAGCGTCCGGGCGAGCCCGACAACGCGGCGGTCCGGGCGCGTGGCCTGCAACCCGTCGATGCTCACGTTGTTCAGCCCGCGCTTGCGCAACTGGCTGGACAGGGTGGCCGTGGCGACACTTTCGAGCTTCTTCTTCAGCTCGGGGGTCAGGACAGGCACGACGACGGCGAGGCCCGCCGCTTCACGGGAACCGTATGCCTCCTCCCGCTGGGTGTCATCGGACTTGGGCCGGGCACCGAAGTCCGCGAACGGCGCCGTACCCTCCGTCACGGTGGTGGCCAGGCGGCCGCTGCTGAGCCCGCCGGCGGTCACTTCAACCTCGACGACGTCGCCGGGCTGGGCGACGGAGGCGCCGGCCGGGGTGCCGGTCAGGATGATGTCGCCGGTTTCGAGCGTGAGGAGCTGGGAAAGATCGGCAACGAGGCGCGCGAAGGGAAACAGCAGGTCCTCGGTGGTGTCCTCCTGGACGAGTTCGCCGTTGTGCCACGTGCGGATGCGCAGTCCCGAAGGGTCGACGTCGGCGGCCGGGATGAGCGCGGGGCCCACCGGGGTGAAGCCGTCGCCGCCCTTGGACCGGAGATTGGAGCCCTTGTCCGCGTAGCGCAGGTCATAGACGCCGAGGTCGTTGCTCGCCGTGACCCACCCGACGTGGTCCCAGGCGTCCTCGATGCGGACGCGGCGCGCAGCCTTGCCGATGACAAGCGCGATCTCGCCCTCATAGCCGAGGAGTTCACAGCCTGCCGGACGTTCTACTGTCGAGCCGCTGAGAGCAAGGGACGACGGTGGCTTCAGGAAGTATGACGGCTGCTCCGGCGTACGGCCGCGCTGGGCCGCCCGGCTGGGGTAGTTGATATGCACCGCGATGACCTTGCGGGCCGCGGCCAGGGTGTGGTCGGTGACCTGTTCCAAGTTTCACTCCTCATCGAGTACGAAATCGTATACGATAACTATGGCCCCGGAGCTTCGGGACGTCAACCCCTGTTTTTTAGGCGCACTCGACCTTGTAACCCCCGCCACGCCTGCCGTACAGTGTGAATCCAAACTCAAGGTTCAAATAAAGAATTCACAGTTCTATAATTGAACAACCACACGATGAAGTGAGGAAAGCCCATGCAGTTCCACCACCACGGTTATGTGTCCGGTGACCCCCGAGTCCAAGCGGCCGCCGGCGTCGGCATCGACAGGCCCGCCGAACTTCCCGACGAGGTCGACGTGCTCATCGTGGGCAGCGGACCGGCAGGCATGCTCGCCGCCGCGCAGTTGTCCCAGTTCCCGGGCGTCACAACCCGTATCGTGGAGCGCCGCCCCGGGCGGCTCGCGATCGGCCAGGCCGACGGGATCCAGGCCCGAAGCGTGGAGACCTTCCAGGCCTTCGGATTCGCCGAGCGGATCATTGCCGAGGCGTACCGGATCACCGAGATGGCGTTCTGGAAGCCGGACCCCGCGGACCCCTCGCGAATCATCCGGACCGCCCGCGCCCTCGACGATCCGACAGGAGACATCAGCGAATTCCCGCACCTCATCGTCAACCAGGCGCGCGTGCTCGACTACTTCGCCGAATTCATGGCGAACTCCCCTACCCGCATGACTCCCGACTACGGATACGAATTCCGCGGCCTCGAGGTCAGCGGTGAGGGCGACTACCCCGTCACGGTTACCCTTCTCCACACCGCCGGACCCAACGAAGGCCAGGAGCGCGTTGTCCGGGCCAAGTACGTCGTGGGGGCGGACGGCGCCCGGAGCAAGGTGCGGGAGTCGATCGGCTGCACGCTCGCCGGCGACCAGGCCAACCACGCGTGGGGCGTCATGGACGTCCTTGCCGTCACGGACTTCCCCGACATCCGCACGAAGTGCGCGATCCAGTCCGGCACCGGTGGCAGCATCCTGTTGATCCCGCGCGAAGGCGGTCATCTTTTCCGCATGTACGTCGACCTCGGCGAGGTGGACCGGAACGACAACCGCTCCGTGCGCAACACCACCATCGAGGAGATCATCGCCAAAGCCAACGACATCCTCCACCCCTACACGCTCGATGTGCGCAACGTCGCCTGGCACAGCGTGTACGAAGTGGGCCACCGCCTCACGGACAGGTTCGACGACGTCCTTCCGGAGGAGCGCGGCACCCGCACGCCACGCGTTTTCATTACGGGCGATGCCTGCCACACCCACAGCGCGAAGGCCGGCCAGGGCATGAACGTCTCCATGCAGGACGGGTTCAACCTGGCCTGGAAGCTCGGGCACGTACTCGAAGGCCGCAGCCCGGAGAGCTTGCTGTCCACATACTCCGCCGAGCGCCAAGTTGTTGCCAAGAACCTCATCGATTTCGACAAAGAGTGGTCCACGCTCATGGCGAAGAAGCCCGAGGAATTTGAGGATCCCACTGAGCTCGAGAACTTCTATGTGAGCACGGCAGAGTTCCCTGCCGGTTTCATGACCCATTACGCCCCCTCGCCGCTCATCGCCGAGCCCACGCACCAAGGCCTGGCCACGGGATTCACCATCGGCAAGCGCTTCAAGTCCGCGCCGGTAGTGCGCGTCTGCGACACCAACCCGGTGCAACTCGGTCACCAGGCCAAGGCGGACGGACGGTGGCGCATCTACGTCTTCGCGGACGCAAGCGAAGCTGCCGGGACGGCAAAAGTGGGAACCTCGCCGGTCGTCGACTTTGCCGAGTGGATCGCGAACTCGCCGGACTCGCCGCTGGCCGCAACGCCGTCGGGCGCCGACCGTGACGCATGGTTCGACGTGAAGGTGATCTACCAGCAGGAACACACGAGCGTCGACATCGGGGCGGTGCCGGAGGCATTCAAGCCGCAGGTGGGACCGTTCAAGCTCACGTACCTTGAGAACGTCTACGGCACCGATCCTTCGGCTGACATCTTCGAGCTGCGCGGCCTCGACCGCGGCGGCGTCGTGGTGGTGGTGCGGCCGGACCAGTACGTGGCGAACGTGTTGCCCTTGACCGCGACGGCGGAACTCGCCGCGTTCTTCGCGCCCCTCCTTCGATCGGGACGGACCGCGGCAGTGTGAGCTGTTGGCGTCCCGGCGTGCGGGACCAACGCAAGGGTTCATTCTGTCGGTGGCCCGTCGTAGGGTACCGGCATGGATATCATCATGGTTCCCGGATTCTGGTTGGACGCTTCTTCATGGTCGGAGGTCACCCCGCCGCTCGTTGCTGCAGGGCATACGGTCCACCCGCTCACGCTGCCTGGGCTGGAAGCTGTTGACGCCCCGAGGTCAGGGATCGGCCTCAGGGATCACATCGAAGCAGTAGTGGCGGCGGTCGACGCCGTTGGCAATCCCGTAGTACTGGTCGGCCACTCCGGCGGAGGTGCCATCATCCACGGAGCCGTCGACGCCCGCCCGGACCGCGTGGTCCGGGCGGTCTACGTAGATAGCGGCCCGCTCGGCGAGGGCGGTGTCATCAACGACGAACTGCCAGTCGAGGGCGATGCCGTGCCCTTGCCACCATGGGAGCTTTTCGAAAATGAGGATCTCGTGGACCTCAACGAGGAGCTGCGGGCCGCCTTCCGCGCACGGGCCATCCCGGAACCAAAGAACGTCACCACAGATAAGCAGCGCTTGCACGATGTTCGCCGTTACGACGTCCCCGCCACCATCATCGCGTGCGAGTTCCCGTCCAGCCTGCTCGGCGAATGGATCGAATCCGGCCACCCCTTCGTGGCCGAGCTCGCCCGCATCAACGACGTCGAATTCATGGATCTGCCCACCGGACACTGGCCCCAGTTCACCAAGCCGATAGAGCTCGGGAAAGCAATTCTTGCGGCGGTTGAGCGGAGGGGTTAGTCATTGCGCTGAATGTCTCGATGAGGGCTTTCGGTAGCTGTCCACTGTGGCCTCCAAAGCCTCGTCCCAGGGCGTTGCCGTAACACCCAGCATCTTCTGCGTCTCCGTGGAGTCGACCACGAATGGCATCCTGAATTGATAGCTTGAGGCTGAGATCTCGCGCATCATGGGAACGACTGCGCCGAGAGCGCTGAGAAACCATTGCGGGATCGAGGCGACCCGGCCATTCACGCCCCACCGCTCATTTACCCGCCGCACGATTTCCGTGCGCGGGACGGACGCACTCGGCACATGCCAGGCACGCCCCCAATCGCCCGTGTGGTCTGCAGCAGCGATCAGCGTCGCGGCGATATCGGGAAGGAAGCTCCAACTGTGCTCGAGTGCCGGGTCCCCAACGACGCGCGCCGTCTTCGAGGCCAAGAGCGGTTCGAAAAAACCACCGCCGAGGTGTGTCGACATCCCCGCAGCGCCAGGACCGAAGTAGTCGCTGGCCCGAACCTCCACGGCCCGGATTTCACCGCGTTCGTGTGCGGCGAGCACTTTCTCCCAACCCGCCTTGCGTACCAGGCCCTTTTTCTCGGTGGTGGCGAGCTGTGAGTGCTCGGTCATCGGGCCGGCCGGCTGCCCGTACGCATAGAGGTTACCCATGAGCACAAGCGCGGACCCGGAGTCACGGGCCGCAGTGATCACGGCGTCGAAGATCGGCGGCCAGTCGGCTACCCAGTTGGTGTAAGGCGGGTTTGTGCAAACGAAGATCGTGGCGGCTCCGCGCGCAGCCTTTGTCACCTCGGCCGGGTTGCTGGCGTCCAGCTTCACTGGACTCGCGCCAGGAACCGTAGTGCCGCTGCGCGTGCCGAGTGTTACCTCGTCTCCACGGGCGGAGAGCTGCCTCGCGAGCGTCCCGCCTACGAGTCCCGCGCCAAGGATGAGATGGTGTGCCACGATGGTTTCTCCTTAACTCTTCGGCGATGCTTTGCTGGTGGGGTCGCACTTAAACACGACGCAGCTCGTCACCCTTGACAAGATCCGAGGGTGGAATGAATGATACGAGCCTCACCAGCTTTGTCCCTACCGGTGGTCAGTAGCTGAATTGGTGTCCAACAATGTCGAAAGAGCGCATTGACTGTAATAGTGTGGGCGTGTTTTTCAGTCGGGTTGCTTGGGTTGCTCCTGAACTGGATGAGTGTGATCGGAACGCTGATCGTGCCACGTCCGCTGCACAGCAACCTTTCACGGGTGACCCATTTGGTCACTGCGAAAATCTTCTTTGCCATCACAAAACCCGTCACCTCGTACGAAGTGCGTGATCGAATCCTTGCCTGGCAGTCTCCGATGGCGCTCTTCGTCCGCCTCCTGGTTTGGGTGATCCTGTTCGACTTGTCGTTCAGCCTCCTACTCCTTCCCTTCGTCGACGGCGACTTCTGGCAAGCCTCAAGCGAAGCCGGCTCCGCGATGTTCACCCTCGGCTACGCTGCCCCGTCGAATGTCGGCAACACGGTGTTGGTTTACGTTGCCGCGTATACCGGATTGATCGTCATCGCTTTGCAGATCGGTTACTTGCCTACGCTCTATGCAGCCTTCAACAGGCGGGAAGCAGAGGTAACGCTCCTGGTTTCGAGGGCAGGCTCGCCCTCATGGGGGCCGGAGCTTCTGGTGCGCACGCGGTTTGGTATGGCCGCCCAAACCAGCACCAGCGAACTCAGCGAGCTCTACCGCACGTGGGAGCGGTGGGCCGCAGATGTGGCCGAATCACACAGCACCTACCTCACCTTGGTGTGGTTCCGCTCACCTTCGCCGCAATCCAACTGGCTCAACTCCCTCCTCAGCGTCATGGACGCGGCCGCGTTGCAGCTATCCCTGAGTCCGGGGTCTGCCCCGAGCACCCGCGCGCGGTTGGCCCTCCGGATGGGGTTCACCTGCCTGAATCAGGTGGCGCGGGCCATTCGTATCCCGGTCGATGAAGACCCCGATCCCGATTCCGAAATCGACGTGAAATTCGAAGACTTTCAAGCCGCCGTGGAGCTCATGCGGACAGTCGACTACCCCGTTGAGGTGACGGCCGAACAAGCGTGGCCTCATTTCAGGGGCTGGCGCGTCAACTACGAAAAGGTCGCATACGCCCTTGCCTACGCGATCGATGCCCCGCCATCAATGTGGAGTGGCCCACGGCGCTTCGCGTCCGAACCGATCATGCCGCACCGGCCGAAGAACCGCACTTCCAAGGACGTCAAGCCGGACGACCCGCAAATGATTGCCCAGAGGAAGACACGGTGACAGCAAGGTGCGAGGATGGCACAACAAATGACCATTGACCTGCACCGAAGAGGAGATGCATCATGCCCATGATCGACGTTTACGCCACGGCGGGGACCTTTGCAGACAAGCACAAGCTCGCCATTGATCTGGCGTCGACGGTGATGCGCGTGGAGCAGGTGCCGGACATCCCGATGTTCCGCAAGAACACTGCGGCATTCATCCACGAACTCCCCGAGGGGGATCTGTCGAATGTCGACGGCGACAGCAACTACGTTCGCGTCCAGGTGCTCACGAACGCGGGCGCATTGAACCGCGAAAAGCAGCTCGCTCTGGTCGAACAGCTCACCGCGCTCGTTGCGACGGCGGCCGCTGATCCGACACTTCCCGATCGAACCTGGGTCCTCCTCACGGAAGCCCCCGACGGCGGCTGGGGCCTCAAGGGCCACGCCAACACGAATGAGGAACTCATCGCGGCCGCGCGTGCACAGATCGCCTCCCTCCAAGGGCAGGCCCCGGAGGCCTGACTTCGGCAGCAACAGGGAAAGAAGGGCGCCAAGCGCCTCAGACCTTGGCTACTCGGCAAACACCTGCTTGGCGACTGCCATGGCGGACATCGCTTTCGGCCAGCCCGCGTAGAACGCCAGGTGCGTAATCGCCTCGCTCAATTCGGCCTCGCTCAGTCCGTTGGCCTTCGCAAGACGCAGGTGCCCGAAAAGCTGTTCGGTGCTGCCGCTCGTCACGAGACAGGCAACGGTAATGAGGCTCCGGTCCCGCTTGGCCAGTTCGGACCGTTCCCAGACGTCAGCGAAGAGAACGTCGTCGGTCAGGGAGGCAAGTTTGGGCGAGATGTCTCCGACGAGTTGTTGGGCACGGGATTGTTCAGTCACTGGGTTCTCCTTGTTAGTGGTTCATTCAGGGGAGCGAAGGGTCCGCCTTCAGCCTCCTCAGCGTCCTCCTGGGGTGCCCAGCTGTTGAGCAGCCGGAGGCCTTCCTCGGACCGGGAACCCGGTTCGGCGGCATAAATGAGGAGGGTGAGGCCCTCATCCGTGGTCAGTTGCATGGCCTCGTACGTGAGTTCCAAATCACCAACAACGGGATGCCGAAGGCGCTTGGTGCCGTTTCGGTGGACGAGGACTTCGTGTGAAGCCCAGAGCTGGCGGAAGGGTTCGCTGTGGGTCGCGAGTTCGCCGATGAGGTCGGTGAGGCCTTTGTCGTAGGGGTGCTTGCCGGCCTCGGCGCGAAGGGTTGCGACCATGCCGCGGGCCATTTCCGGCCAATCGGGATAGAAGTCTCCGGCGCGCGGGTCCAGGAATAGGAATCGAGCGGTGTTTCCCGGCCGTCGGGGATCGACGAAGATCGGCGCGTAGAGCGCCCGTCCCAGACGGTTGCCGGCAAGGAAATCGGCTTTGCCGTTTCTGACCCAGGCCGGTGCGGCGATCGAGTCGATTATGCGCTGCACAGCCGGACGTACGTGGTGCGCCGCAGGACGTGCGCGGCGGGCCCCGCTGCTGTTGGCTGTGTTGGCGAGATCGTAGAGGTGGGCGTGCTCAACCTCGCTCAGCTGGAGCGTGCGCGCGACTGCGTCGAGAATACTCTCAGAGACACCGGAGATGTTGCCGCGTTCCATGCGCACATAGTAGTCAACGCTCACGCCGGCGAGCATCGCCACTTCCTCCCGGCGAAGGCCCTTGACGCGCCGGCTACGTCCATAGACGGGAATCCCGGCTTGTTCCGGTGCAACCCGGGCGCGACGCGACGTCAGGAAGTCCTGCACCTCGGTCCTGTTGTCCATTTCATTACCTTAATTTCGACGACGGCGACGCACGGGTCCGCTGATTCAGGCCTGGCCGGCGGGGCGGAGCAGGATCTCGTTGATGGTCAGGCGCCGCGGGCGGCTGACGGCGAACGCGATGACTTCGGCGATGTCCTCTGCCGTTACAGTCACCTGGCTGTACAACGCCTCGGCGCCCTGCCGGGTCTGCTCGTGCGTGATGTGGCTCGGAAGCTCGGTGGCAACCGCCCCGGGTTCGATGACTGTGACCCGAACCCCGGGCTGAAGTTCCTGCCGGAGCGATTCGGACCAACCGTTCATTCCCCACTTCGTCGCGGCGTAGACGCCATTGCCAGGCCTGGCCGTCCTGCCGGCGACAGAAGAGATGTTGACCAAGTCCCCGCCACCATCGCGGAGCTGGTCCAAAAAGACCTCCGTCGTTGTGATCGCCCCGATCAGGTTGACTTCGATCATCTGGCGGTAGTCCTCCTGCTGATCCGAAGAGAACGGACCCAGCAGCATGATCCCCGCGTTGTTCACCAACACGTCGGTCCCGCCGAACTCTGCCTTGACCCGCTCCGCGGCGGCCACCAGGGAGCTGCGGTCGGTAACATCTGCCTCAATGGCAATAGCAGCGTCCCCGAGCTCATCAGCCAACGCCTGGATCCGGTCGGACCTCCGTGCGAGGAGGGCGACACGGTAACCGTCTGCGGCGAGGGACCGCGCCGTGGCGGCCCCGATTCCCGACGACGCCCCAGTAATGACGGCAACCCGTCCTTGTCCAGTACCCATGATGTGTCCCTCTTCCGTGAAAGCTTGCCTACTCGCTTTCAATCCTAGGAACGCACATCGGAATGAGGCAGGGTCCGCTATTACCTGTTTCCCGATGAACTCCGGGGTCCGGGATCAGAGCGGCGGATATCTTCTGAGGCCCACCACTCCGCCCGCGGCGATCAGGGTTCCACCGAAGGCCACCAGGATTCCAGCCACTGAGACGGTTGGAGCGACGGGATGGTCGCTCTGTGCGGTCGAGCCGGAGTCGACCCGGTCGGCGGCCACCGCCGAGGCTGAATTTTGCGTCGAGGGGCTCGGGCTGGACACGATCGGCGAAGGCCCTGCAGCGACGGTTGCGGCAGGTGGCGCCACCTGGGTGGGTGCCGGTACGGCCGTCACCGCCGGCGAGGGCGTCGAAACGCCACCCGGAGGAACTGCGACGCCGGGATCCGGCAGGGGTTGCGGTTGGACCGGTGGGCTGGCCGTGGCGGACGGCGTTGCTTTGCCCGTCGGCCGAGGAGACGGGGAGCTGCTGGGAGAGCACATGCCGACCACCCCTAGAAGCCCTTGCGAATCGCAGTTTGCGGCCCCTGCGGGCCCCGCCGGCGCAAGTACGATCAGGCACAACGCGAAAGGGAGCGCGACGAGGGCAACTGGAACCTTCCGGCGAGTCATGGCTTCGACTCTACCTACTCCGCGGCAACTTGGGAGGGAAGCGGCGTTGGCCTCAATCCCCGAGCTGCCCCAGAATCCGGGCCAGCTCGGCGCGATCCTCTGCGCTCAGCCGGGCAAAGTACTCGGAGGACTTGCCGCGCCGTTCGGCGCTGACCTTCGCGAAGAGCTGCTGCCCGGTTTGTGTTGCGGCGACAAGGGTGGCCCGCCGGTCTGTGGGGTCCGGATCACGACGGACGAGGCCTTTGACCTCCAGCTGATCCACCACTTCCGTGGCCGAACGCGGCGCAATGCGCAGCCGTTCCGCCAGGTCTTTCAGTCGCATCGGCTCCCCGGGCGCCGGGCGCATCAGTGTCATGAGCGCCCGCCACTGGTGCGGCGTCAGCTCCCAGGGCGAGAGCTGCTCGGCCCAGGTCCGGCGCAGCCCCCGGAAAGCGGCATGGAAGAGATCCCCGAGGTCGGCAGAATCAGGGGGCTGTGAGTGCATGCTGCCAGTCTAGCAATTTGACCAGTAACCACATAGTGAGGTAACCTCTGCATTAGTAGGCGCGATTCCCGCGCCCCGCTCGCCACTGGAGGTGGTGCTTATGACGGAGAACATCCTCACCCAAAATCCCCATCGACCGGGCGCTGGAGCCCGAAGTCCCGGCCGCGGCCCCGCCCGCCTCAATCCTGCCGACCGCACCCAGCTGAAACAGCATCCCGTGCGCCTCAAACGGATCGCGGGGCTGTTCACACCGCACAAAGTGACCATTGCCGCCGTCGTGCTTCTCATCAGCGCTTCCAGCATCATCGGCCTCGCGCAGCCGTTCCTGGTCCGCCACATCATCGACGTCGCGCTGCCCGGAAAGGATCTGCCGCTTCTCGCGTGGCTGGCCGCCGGACTGATCGCGGTGGCCGCCGCAACCGCACTCATTGGCGTGCTACAGACCTGGATGACCACGGGCATGGGCCAGAAGATCATGCATACCCTGCGCACGCGACTGTTCACCCACTTGCAGAAGCAATCGCTCGGATTCTTTACCCGGACCCGCAGCGGCGAGGTGCAGTCGCGGTTGAACAACGATATTTCCGGCCTGCAGCAAGTCATCACCTCCACCGCCACCGGTGTCGCGTCCAATCTGACCACGGCCATTGCCACCGCCATCGCCATGGTGGCCATTTCGCCAGGGCTCTCGCTCCTGTCCCTGATCGTGATCCCGCCGGCGGTCTGGTTCACCCGCCGCGTGGCCTTGCTCCGGCGCAACATCACGTCCACGCTGCAGAGTGAACTGGCCACCATGAACACCCAGGTCGAGGAAGGCCTGTCGGTCTCCGGCGTCCGGCTCTCCAAAACCCTCGGGACCACCAAGCGCGACGCCCGCCGTTACACGGAAAGCTCCAAACGGCTGATCGGCCTGGAGATGCGATCCCAGTTGGCCGGCCGCTGGCGGATGTCCACCATGGGCATCATCTTCTCGGCCATTCCGGCGCTGATCTACCTGGCCGCTGGATTGCCCGTCACCAGCGGAGGCATGACCATCGGCACGCTCGTGGCGTTCACCGCCCTGCAGTCCGCCATCTTCCGCCCCGTCATGAGCCTGCTGGACCTCGGCGTCCAATGGGTCACCGCGATGGCCCTGTTCAGCCGCATCTTTGAGTACCTGGACTTGGCTCCCGAGATCACTGCCCCGGTGCAGCCCGTTGCCCTGGACCCGGCCGCAATACGCGGCGAGGTCCGCTTCGAGGGTGTCAGTTTCGCGTACGACGGCGGCGCTGAAGTCCTGCACGGCATCGACCTTACGCTTCCGGCCGGCACCAGCACCGCAATCGTTGGACCCACGGGCTCCGGGAAATCGACCCTGGGCTCGCTGGTCCCGCGACTGCATGACGCCACCGCCGGGAGGATCACAGTTGACGGCGTGGACGTCCGCGACATCGCCCCGGAGGACCTGACGAAAATCGTTGGTGTCGTGTCACAGGAGACGTATTTGATTCACGACACCATCCGGGAAAACCTGCTGCTGGCGGCGCCCGGAGCGGACGATGCGGTGCTGTGGAACGCGCTGGCCTCCGCGCAGATCGCGGACCTGATCGCGAGCTTGCCCGACGGCCTGGACACCATGGTCGGCGCCCGCGGCCACCGGTTCTCCGGCGGAGAACAGCAGCGCCTGGCCATTGCCCGAACCATCCTGCGCAACCCCAAAGTGCTGGTCCTCGACGAGGCCACCTCCGCCCTGGACAACGCCACGGAGGCCCAGGTCCAGGCGGCGCTCGACCGCCTGGCGGTTGGCCGGACTACGCTGACCATCGCCCACAGGCTCTCGACGGTGGAGAAGGCCGATCAGCTGGCGGTCCTCTCTGGCGGAGCGGTCGTGGAGCTCGGAACGCCCGCCGAGCTTCGCAATGCCGGCGGCGCGTATGCGCGGCTCACCGAGGCCGGAGGGACGGTGGAGTTTGCCGGCTCCGCGGCCCGCCTCACGGCATGAAACGGTACCCGATCCCTACCTCGGTGATCAGGTGGCGCGGGTTCCCGGGCTCCCGTTCCAGTTTCCGGCGGAGCTGCGCCATGTACACACGCAGGTAATTGGCTTCCTTGGCGTAGGCCGGGCCCCAGACCTCGCTGAGGAGCTGCTGCTGGGTGATCAGCTTCTCGGGATTCCGCACGAAGAGATCCAGGATCCGCCACTCTGTCGGCGTCAGCCGGACGTCTTCGCCGTCGCGCGTCACGCGTCTCATGGCCAAATCCGCAGTGAATGATTCAGTGACCAGCACCGGCTGTTCTTCGCCCGGTTCCGACGTCCGCCGCAGGATCGCCCGGAGACGAGCCAGCAGCTCGTCGAGTCCGAAGGGCTTGGTGATGTAGTCGTCCGCGCCGGCGTCCAGGGCTTCAACCTTGTCGTCGGAGCCGTGCCGGGCGGAGAGGACCAGGATGGGCACGCTGCTCCACTCACGCAAGCGGGTGATGACCGTGGTTCCGTCGATGTCCGGCAAGCCCAGGTCGAGGATCAAGACGCCCACCGGGTGCTGGGCTGCAGAGCGCAAGGCCGATTCGCCGTCGGACGCTGTGGCCACAGTGTAACCGTGGGCTTGGAGAGTGATCCGCAGGGCCTTGACGATATGGGGATCGTCGTCGACTACCAGGACGTTGCTCATCTCGCCTCCCCGGAGGCGCTATCCGGACTGCCCGACGGCGGCACGTGCCGGCGCTGCAAAAGCACCGATTGCGCTTCCATGGGAGCTTGCGCTTCCTCGTGCGGGAACGCGACCCCTGTGGACAGCGGAAGCCGAATGACCATGGTCAGGCCACCGCCCGGAGTCGCTTCCGCGGTGAGCGTTCCTCCCATCGCTTCCGTGAATCCCTTCGCTACTGCGAGCCCCAAGCCAACTCCGGTGGTGGAAGGGACGTCGTTGAGCCGCTGGAATGGCTGGAACATCCTGACCACGCTTTCGGCGGGAACGCCTTGGCCGTGGTCGATGATGCGCAGTTCCCCCGACGGCCTCCCGTCCAGGGTGGACGAGCTGAAGCCACCAGCGGCTCCCACTAACACAACATCGGAATCCGGAGCGTACTTGATGGCGTTCTCCACGATGTTTGCAATGACGCGTTCCAGCATGCCGGAGTCGGCGTCGATCTCCGGCATGTTTCCCGGCAGATCAACGCGCACCCGTCCCGGCGGTATGCCATGGAGCGCAGTTGGTATCACCTCGTACCAGCGCACCGGGCGAATGAGGGCGTTCACTGAGTCCGAGGTGATGCGGGACATGTCCAGAAGGTTACCCACGAGGACGTCGAGCCTGTCCGAGCATTCCTCGATGGTTGCCAGCAGTTCCTGTTCCTCCTCGGGTGTGTAATGGACGTTGCTTTGCCGCAAGCCGCCCACGGCTAACTTGATCCCGGCCAACGGAGTCCGCAAATCGTGGGAGACGGCGCGCAGGATGGAGGTGCGCATGGTGTTGCTCTCGGCCAAGCGCATGACCTCCCGTCGGCTGGCTGCCAGTTGTCGCCGCTCGAGCTGGGCGGAAAGGTGCGCGCCGAAGGCGCTGAGCAACCGGCGGTCGCTGGCCGGCAGGATGCGGCCGGACAGGACCAGCCGGGTTCCGGCGTCGATCTGTTCGGTGTTTTCGCCGCCGTCGGGCGGTAGTGGTGCGGCCTCTCCCGCTTTGGCGACGAGGCGCCAGCCGCCGGTCGCCGCGCCAGCCGGGCCCCCCGCCCTGAACAACGCGGCACCGCGCATCTGGAACACGTCCAGCGCTTGCTTCAAGAGTCCCTCGACAGTGTCCTCGGCGCTCGATGCCCCCCGCGTGAGGTCACCCAGGGTGGTGGCCTCTGCACGGGCACGGGCGGCCTCCTTGGAACGCCTGGCCGATACGTCCACGACGGCGGCTACTGCGGCTGAAACACCCACGAAGACGAGCAACGCGAGGATGTTCTCGGGGTCGCTGATGGTCAGGGTTCCCACGGGCGGTATCGAGAAGAAGTTCACCAACAGGCTGCTCCACAGGGCACCGAGCAGGGCAGGCCACAACCCGCCGACCAGCGCCACGGCAACCGAGCCCGTGAGCTGGAGGAGCACGGCCGTCGCAATGCTGTGCGAAGGGCTCGCGGCCAGCAGGAGCTGCAAAAGAACCGGAAGGACCACCGCCATGGCAAATCCGACGATCACCCTGGTGCGGCCAAGGTCCCGCTGCCGCCGACGGTCGACGCCCCGGCCACCCAGCGGATGCGAAACCATGTGCACGTCAATATCGCCGGAGTCACGGACCACCCGGTTGCCGATCCCCCGGCCGGTCAGCCGGGCGACAAGGCTCCGGCGTCGGGAAATCCCGACGACGATCTGCGTCGCGTTCACGCTGCGGGCGAAGTCCAGCAAGGCCTTTGCCGGATCCTCCCCCGCCACCGTGTGGTAACTGCCGCCCAAATCCCGGACCAAAAGGCGCTGGGATTCCAACGCCTGCGGAGATTCCGACGCCACGCCATCGGCCGCGCGGACATGCACCGCGAGCAAGTCGCCGCCGTTGACGCGCTTGAGGATCCGGGCGGCGCGGCGGACGAGGACTTCTCCTTCAGGGCCGCCTGTGAGGCCGACGACTATGCGTTCGCGGGCTGGCCAGCTCGCCTCGATCCCCTGTTCCAAACGGTACTTCGCGAGCCCTTCGTCCACGCGATCGGCCAGCCACAGCAAGGCCAGTTCCCGTAATGCCGTCAGGTTGCCCATCCGGAAATAGTTGGAAAGGGCTGCGTCGATCTTGTCCGCCGAGTAGATTTTGCCGTCGCCCAGCCGTTGCCGCAGCAGCTCGGGGGAGATGTCCACAAGGTGTATTTGATCGGCACGCCGCACGACGTCGTCGGGCACTGTCTCCGCCTGCCGGACGTCGGTGATGGCACTTACGACGTCACCGAGGGATGCCAGATGCTGCACGTTGACGGTGGAGAGGACGTTGATACCGGCGTCGAGCAGTTCCTCGACGTCCTGCCAACGCTTGGGATTTCGGCTTCCTGGGATATTCGAGTGGGCGTATTCATCGACGACGGCGGTGCGCGGCTTACGTACCAGGACCGCGTCGACGTCCATCTCTTCAAAGCTGGTATCCCGGTACGCGATGCTGTGCGGTGGAATGACTTCCAATCCATCCATCAAGGCCCGGGTGTCGCTGCGCCCATGATCCATGGCGAAGGCCACCACTACATCTTCACCGCGCCCGCGGAGCCGGTGGGCCTCTTCAAGCATGGCGTAGGTCTTCCCTACTCCCGGGGCTGCCCCGAGGAAAATGCGCAGCGTTGCCCGTGCCATGTGGTCATTCTTTCACTTGTTGAACGCGGCGGTTCCCCGCGCTGAGCAGGCCACGCTCGCTTGCCCGGTTTCCGTCACTTGGCGGCCGCTGCGGCTACGTCCAGGTTCAACTGCGTAACATTGACGGACGACTGCGCCAGGAAGGCCTCGAGTCCCGTGACCGTGCGGCGGTCCACCATGGCCTGCACCGTCTCAGGACTCAGCCCGTGCGCCTTGGCCACCCTCGGCACCTGGAGCCGAGCGTAGGCCACCGAGATCTGCGGGTCCAGCCCGGAGCCACTCGCGGTCACGGCATCGGTGGGGACGTCGGACTCCTTGACCCCCTCTGCGGCGGCCACGGCGGCACGGTTGGCTTTGATGGCGTCGAGCAGTTTGGGATCGTTAGGTCCAAGGTTGCTGGCGGTTGACGCCCCCGGGTCCCACTTGGCCGCCGAAGGGCGGGCGTGGAACCACAGCGGGCTCTGGGTGCCGGCGTCGTTGGCGGAAACTTGCGCAATCAGCGCCGAGGCGGCCGGGTTTCCAGCCGAGTCTTTCACGATGGAGCCGTTGGCCTGGAACGGCGCAACGGCCTGCCCGATGCCGAAAATCGCCAGTGGGTAAATCAATCCGAGGACAACGGTGGCGAGGAGCAGGAACCGCAGGGCCGTTCCTGCTTGCCGAAGATAGCCGGGAAGGGTGTTCATGGTGGCTCCTAGCCGATGCCGGGGATGAGGGAAATGAGCAGGTCGATGAGCTTGATCCCGATGAAGGGAGCTATGAGCCCGCCGAGGCCGTAGATGGCCAGGTTCCTGGCCAGCGCCTGGTTTGCCGAGACAGCGCGGTACTTGACGCCGCGCAGGGCGAGCGGAACCAGGGCGATGATGATCAAGGCGTTGAAGATCACCGCGGACAGGATGGCCGAGGACGGCGATGCCAGGCCCATGATGTTCAAGAGGCCGAGCCCCGGAAACGCGCCCGTGAACAGCGCCGGAACAATTGCGAAGTACTTCGCGACGTCGTTGGCGACCGAGAACGTGGTCAGGGCGCCGCGGGTGATGAGCAGCTGCTTGCCGATGCCCACAATGTTGATGAGCTTGGTGGGGTCCGAGTCCAGGTCCACCATGTTGGCGGCTTCCTTGGCTGCCGGCGTGCCCGAGTTCATGGCCACTCCGACGTCCGCCGCGGCCAGCGCGGGGGCATCGTTGGTGCCGTCGCCGGTCATGGCAACCAGCCGGCCTTCGGCCTGTTCTTCCTTGATGACGGCCATCTTGTCTTCCGGGGTGGCTTCAGCAACGAAGTGATCCACCCCGGCTTCGGCGGCGATCGCCTTCGCCGTAATGGGGTTGTCACCCGTGATCATCACGGTCCTGATGCCCATCTTCCGTAGTTCCGCGAAGCGGGCGTGCATCCCGGGCTTGACCACGTCGGCGAGGTGGATGGTGCCCAGGACCCGGGCTCCGCCGTCGTGCCCGACGCCGGCCACCAACAGCGGGGTGCCGCCCTGGGCAGAGATCTCCTGCACCTTGCGGTCGACCTCGGCGGGCGTGTGCCCGCCGGCGTCCGCCACGA
Organism: Arthrobacter sp. KNU-44; assembly: GCF_051843155.1. NCBI lineage: Bacteria > Bacillati > Actinomycetota > Actinomycetes > Micrococcales > Micrococcaceae > Arthrobacter > Arthrobacter sp. KNU-44. The sequence continues at coordinate 2,327,794 of NZ_JBPXNG010000002.1, read as the reverse complement.
ACTTCGCGACGGCGGTTGCGGCGCCCTTGCGGATCTTCCGTCCGTCGAGATCCAGGCCGCTCATGCGCGTGCTTGCACTGAACTCGACAACTGCGAACTCTTCCGTGCCCTTCAAGAGAGCGGCCAGGTCCGGGCCGCCGAGGCCCTTTTCCGCCGCGAGGTCCACGATGGAGCGTCCCTCCGGCGTCTCATCGGCCAGGCTCGAGAGGCGGGCCGCCTCGATGAGTTCGGCTCGATCGACGTTGTTAGCGGGGAAGAAATTGACCGCGCGCCGATTGCCATAGGTGATGGTGCCGGTCTTGTCGAGTAGAAGCGTGGTGATGTCTCCGGCGGTCTCCACCGCGCGGCCGGATGTGGCCAGGACGTTGTGCTGCACCAAGCGGTCCATGCCTGCGATGCCGATGGCCGGCACCAGCGCCCCGATAGTGGTCGGGATCAGGCAGACAAGCAGCGCCACCAGGACAATCGGGGACGGCGTGGCCCCTGCCAGGGAAGCGAACGGCGCCAGGCTCACCGTGACCGCCAGGAACACGATGGTGAGGGAGACAAGGAGGACGTGGAGTGCGATTTCGTTGGGCGTCTTTTGCCGGACTGCGCCTTCCACGAGCTTGATCATCCTGTCGATGAATGTTTCGCCCGCCTCAGCCGTAATGCGGACGGCGATGCGGTCCGAAAGGACCTTGGTACCGCCGGTCACCGAGGAGCGGTCGCCGCCGGACTCACGGATCACGGGCGCCGATTCACCAGTGATGGTCGATTCATCCACGCTCGCCAGGCCTTCGATGATCTCGCCATCGGAAGGGATGACGTCCCCGGCTTCGCAAATGACGACGTCGTTCTTCCGCAGTTCCGTTCCCGGCACCTCCTTGAGGGTACCGTCGGCCTGGCGGAGCCTGGCGACAACGCCTTTCCTGCTGGCCCGAAGGCTGTCCGCCTGGGCCTTGCCCCGTCCCTCGGCAATGGCCTCCGAGAGGGTTCCGAAGAGCACCGTCAGCCAGAGCCAGGCTGTCACCGCAATGCCGAACACGGCGGGTTTGAGGATGCAAATGGCTGTGCAGAGAGCCGCCCCGACCAGCACGGTGAACATCACCGGAGAATGGATCATCTGCCGCGGCGCCAGCTTCCGTACTGCGACCGGCAGGGCGGTCCGGATGCTGGCAAGGTCCAGCTTGGCCGGCGCCTTGGTGTGGTGCTTGTGCTCCCCCGGTGTACCGAGGGGATTTCCGTCCGCGTAGGTCTGGGCGGCGGTGTCCGAGGCTAATGCCGTGTTGGACCGGGTCATTTGAGGAGTCCTTCTGCGAGGGGGCCCAAGGCAAGGGCCGGGAAGTAGCTCAAGGCGGTCATGATGACTGTGACGCTGAGCAAAAGGGAGCCGAAGAGCCAGCCATGGGTCGGGACGGTTCCGGAGGACGCCGGGATCCGGGGTTGTTTCGCCAGGGAACCAGCCAAGGCCAGCACTAGCACGATCGGCAGGAAGCGGCCCAGCAGCATGGAGATTCCAAGCATGGTGGACAAGTATGGGCCCGAGGTGGTGATCCCGGCGAAGGCCGAGCCGTTGTTGTTGGCTCCGGAGGTGAAGGCGTAGAGCACTTCGCTGAATTGGTGTGGTCCGGAGGCAGGTGCGTTGGCCACGGCGTCCGGAAGCAGGACCGTGACTCCGGCCGTGGCCAGCACGACGACGGGCGTAACCAGGATGTACATGGCTGCCAGCTTCATTTCCCGGGGCCCGACTTTCTTGCCCAGGAATTCCGGTGTGCGGCCCACCATGAGACCGGCGATGAACACGGAGACAATCGCGAGTACGAGCAGGCCATAAAGCCCCGACCCCGTACCGCCGGGGGCTACTTCGCCGAGCATCATGTTGACCATGGCCACGCCGCCAGCAAGTGGCGGCAGGGAATCATGGGCAACGTTGATTGCCCCCGTGGAAGTCAAGGTAGTGGCCGTGGCAAAGATCGAACTCTGGGCCGCGCCGAAGCGCTGCTCGAAGCCCTCGCCCAGACCGCCCGCCACTGCGGTTGCCGTCCCTTGCGCGCCGGCAACGGCCCAACCCATCAGCATCGTGGACGCCAGCCAGAGCGTGCCCATGACGCCAACGACGGTGTACCCCTGCCGCTGGTCCCCGACCATGCGGCCATAGGCGTACGGCAACGCGGAAGGAATGAGCAGGATCAAGAAGACCTGGAACAGGCTGATGAAGACGTTCGGGTTCTCGAACGGATGGGCCGAATTCGCGTTGAAGTAGCCGCCGCCGTTGGTGCCGAGGATCTTGATGGCTTCCTGGGAGGCTACCGGCCCGCCGGGGATGGTCTGGGTGACACCTGTTGCTTGGTTGACGACGTCGGTAGACCAGAAATTCTGCACGACGCCGCCAATCACCATCACGACGGCCGCAAGCGCGGCCATGGGGAGCAGTACACGGGACGAGGTGCGGGCCAGGTCCACCCAGAAATTCCCCAGCCTGTCCGTCCGGGTGCGCGCGATGCCGCGGATCAGGGCGACCACCACCACGATTCCGACGGCGGCAGAGAGGAAGTTCTGCACGGCCAGCAGGCACATTTGCACGAAGATGCCCATGGTGGTCTCAGGGGTGTACGTCTGCCAATTGGTGTTCGTGGCGAAGGAGATGGCCGTGTTCATGGCCGTCCAAGGATCTACGCCGGGGAGGGAATTGTTCCCGGGCAGGACGCCTTGGAGCCGCTGGAGGAGGAACACCACCAGGATGGACACGGCAGAGAAGACCAGGACGCTGCGTAGGTAGATCGACCAGCTCTGTTCAGCGCCCGCATCCACTCCGGCCAACCTGTAGAACAGCCGCTCCACACGGGTTGACTTCTTGCCCTCAAACACGCGGGCAAGGTAGACGCCCAGCGGCTTGTGCACCAAGATCAGCAGCAAAAGCAGAACGGCCACCTGGGTGACAAAGGAGGCAATACTGAAGACCATCCGGAATCACCACTTTTCCGGGTGGATCAAGACGGCCAGCAGGTAGCCGAACAGACACAGGCCTGCAATGAACAGGACCAACCACATCACGGCGTCCGCGCTCACTGCCCGTTCACCGGCCCATCGCCGTCGACGATTTTGCCCAGAAGGTGGGCAATCCACATCACGATCCCCATCGACACCACGAAGATCCCCACAACAGCCACGTCGGCCACTGGAACGTCCTTTCATCCGTGCCCCGTTTGCGGGGCTGATGTCAGTCAACTCTCTGGCAGCCGGCGAAAATCGGTTCCTGATGGTTCCTTAACACGGCAGGGCCGAATCTTGACGGCTTCTTAACAGGTGCGGGTGGATTCCGGGAAGTCGACGTTAAGGATTCATCAAGATCGGCTTCAACCAGCGAAAACACCTGTAGTCGGTGCTATCTTCAGCAATGATCGCGGTGCCTGCGCGTCGCGCGGAAAGGACACCATGACTACATTGAGCAGGCCGCCGGCCGACCCTTCGGCACCACGGCCCGGGGGCATGGCCTCCTTGCGGACATGGCTGTTGTTCGGACTGCAGGACTCCAAAGGATCACACCAAGGCCCCGGAGCGGTGGGCGATCCCCACCTGAAGAAGCATTCGTGGTGGCAGGTCATGTGCCTCACCGGCGTCGACTATTTCTCCACCCTCGGCTACCAGCCCGCCATCGCAGCCTTGGCTGCGGGAGTGATCTCCCCCTTGGCCACCATCGTCCTGGTGGCCGTCACGCTGCTGGGCGCCCTGCCGGTGTACCACCGCGTCGCGGGGGAAAGCCACCGCGGCGAGGGATCCATCGCCATGCTTGAGCGCCTCTTGCCTCGCTGGGGAGGAAAGCTCCTGGTTCTCGTTCTCCTCGGGTTCGCGGCGACGGACTTCATGATCACCATGACCCTCTCGGCCGCAGACGCCACGGCGCACGCGATCCAAAATCCGCTCGCCCCGGGCTGGCTACAGGGACAGAACATCCTGGTTACGTTGTTCCTGCTGGCCCTGCTTGCCGCGGTATTCCTGCGCGGATTCAAGGAAGCCATTGGCGTGGCGGTGGTCCTCGTCATCGTCTATCTGGGCCTCAACGTCGTCGTCGTGTTCTCAACGTTTGTGGAAGTGTTCGCCCATCCGGTCGCTGTAGGCGACTGGTGGCATGAACTGTCGACGTCGCACGGAAACCCCTTCATGGTGGTCGGCATCGCGCTACTCGTTTTCCCCAAACTCGCCTTGGGCCTGTCCGGTTTCGAGACCGGAGTCGCCGTGATGCCCCAGATCCGCGGACGCGCTTCGGACACCGAGGAAAACCCTGCCGGACGGATCAAGGGAACCCGCCGCCTCCTGACCACCGCGGCAGTCATCATGAGCTCATTCCTGATCGCTACCAGCTTCACCACCGTGGTGCTGATTCCGGAGAAGGAATTCCAGCCCGGCGGCCAGGCCGATGGACGTGCCCTCGCATTCCTCGCGCACCAATATCTCGGCGTGGGATTCGGCACTGTCTACGACCTCAGCACCATCGCCATCTTGTGGTTCGCCGGCGCCTCCGCCATGGCCGGTCTGCTGAACCTGGTCCCGCGGTACCTACCGCGATATGGAATGGCACCGGGATGGGCCCGGGCAGTTCGCCCCCTGGTGTTGGTGTTCACCCTCATCGGGTTCCTGATCACCTTTCTTTTCAACGCCGACGTCGACGCCCAGGGTGGCGCATACGCCACCGGCGTGTTGGTGCTGATGACATCGGCAGCCGTCGCGGTGACCCTCTCCGCGCGCCGCTTGAGGCAGCGCAAGCGCGTTGTCGGATTCGGCATCATCGCCCTCGTCTTCATCTACACAACAATTGCCAACATCTTCGAACGTCCCGAAGGCATCCGGATCGCCGCGATCTTTATCGTCGGGATCATTGTGATCTCCCTGCTTTCCAGGATCCGGCGCTCCTTTGAACTGCACGCCACCCACGTCCATCTGGACCGCCAGGCACTGGAATTCATGTCCACCAACCTGAGCGGCCCGATTGCGCTCATCGCCCACGAACCGCTCCGCCTCACCGCAGAGGCCTACCGGGACAAACTCACCTCAGCCATCGAGGTCAGCCACATTCCGGTGGATTACCAGGCCCTCTTCCTGGAAGTGATTGTGGACGATTCGTCCGACTTCGAAACCGCACTCGAAGTCCGTGGCGTGGTTCGGCACGGACACCAGATCCTTGAAGTGCACGGCCCCGTTGTCCCCAACACCATCGCCTCCGTGCTGCTGCACATCCGTGACGTGACCGGCCTCATGCCGCACATCTACTTCCGCTGGACCGAAGGCAACCCGGTCATCAACCTCCTTCGCTTCCTGTTCCTCGGCGAAGGGGAGATCGCCCCGGTCACCCGTGAAGTCCTGCGTGAAGCCGAACCCGATGTCAGCCGGCGCCCGTGGGTCCACGTCGGCTAAGTGTTGCCACACGGCGCCCGGATCGCGCTACTGTCAGGGCGCCCCGGGTGCTTCGCCGTTCGCTTCCGCCTCTATCCAGTCGACCGCCTTGTCCGAGAAATAGAACCCCGAAGACCCATTCCGACCAACCCACCACGCATCGGACGTAACGTCGCCTCCAACTTGGGTGATCTCGGCGACTACATCCGGGGACACCGCGTCGCCATTGTTCTCAATCAACCATTTCCGGGTGGACGGCTTCAGCTTCGGCCACCAGTGTTCGATACTCATGGCCGAAGTCTGCCATGACCGCCGCCAATGCTCGAGCCTTGCCCGTTAAGAGGATGCTAAATCTGCCCCTGCCGGCATATGGAAACTATTAAGATCCGGGAGACCGCCGTGTTCGGTGATCTGATGAAAAAGAGGAATCCATGGCCAACGGGGCCGTGGACGCGTCCTCCGCAGGAGATGAATTCACCATGAAGCGCATTGCCTTGACCAAGGTCACGGTGCCCGATGACACAGTCCCGGGCACGCGTCCGCAAGACTATGTCGTGGTCGATGACATCGGCGAGTTCACCTATTACCCGTCCGAGGCGGCGATGCTGGAAGACCTCGAGTACGTGGACGAAGCAGCTTGCGTCCTTGACCGGGAAGGCAATGACTGCCGCCTCACCTTGGATAAGGACAGGAACCTTTGCCTTGGCCCATCGTTCGGGCGGGTGGAATTCAGCTGGCTCCGCCAGGCATGGGTGAACGACCGGCACCGGAATCTGCCGGCGCATCGTTTGCAGCGCTTCTTCCCGGCAACCGGCGAGGCCCTTGTGGCGGAATTGTTTGACACCTTGACCCTCGAACGCGCCCGCAGTGCCGCTGGGACACCGTGGGTGCTGGACGTAGATGGAGAAGAAACGCATCCGGCGACGTTGAGGGACATCGATGGGCTACTCGCGGGGCTGGATCACCTTGAACAGGCCACGGTGCGGGACCCTTTCGGCCATGAATACCGGCCAGTCCGCCACCAGACACACCGGCACCTCGCCCCAGGCGCGGGATCAATCTACTACGTCGAGATCCACCCTCGCGGGCGGGGGCTCCAGCAGTCGGGCGTCCAGCACTGAGGCCCACCCGCGCGATGGTAAGCCTCCGAACGGTACGTGGTGGCCGATGAGGTCGGTGACTTCTCGTACTATCCGTCCGAGGCCGCCATGCTTTTCGGCCAACAACCACAACGACTCCCCCGCTACAACAGTGTGTTTAGGAAGAGCGCCGGCAGGGCTGGTTTTTTGTTCGGCAGCGCGGAGTTCTCGCCGGGGGCTTTCGTGGTCAGTGGCGCGGAGACGTGGGTCTCGGAGTGAAGTGCCGGTGTTGCTGCTTGTACGGCCGGGGCGGATCCCTGCGACCATGATCAGTGCCGTGGGGATGCCGACGACGAGCACCAGCAGGTCAGGCTACGTCCCACAAAGATGGCACTCTTCATCTCGCACTCCCCCTAGCGTCCAAAATAATCCACGGCCGCTCACCCTCACCGCTCCCCGCCATCGAGCCAAGAACGCCCATGAAGTCGGAAAGCACGGCTGAACGCCCAACCAGCTCAGGGGGTACCCGGCCCGCACCGGGCCGAAAAGGATTCGGAGTATTCAGAATCATAAATCCCGCCCTATCCACCTTTATCCAAAGATCAAGATAATTTCGGATAGTACGAACATGTTCTTGAGCGCATTCGCCATGCGCTTAGGGTGGTAAGGCATCGCGCGAAATGAAGGACTGAACCGGGCCTAGCTCGGGCAGGCCAAGTCTCAGAACCCCGGCAGCCACCACGGGCATGCGCCGAGGAGATCCGCTCAGCAGGGAGGCCGGTCGCGTCGCAGATCAGGCCCTACACGCTGGTGATCTTGCCGTCCCACTCGCCGCCGGCCGGGACGGAGGCGTGCTGGTGGATCAGTTCCCAGCCGTTCTCACGCCGCTCGAAGCAGTCGGTCTGCCGGGTCATGACGTGCTTGGTGGAGCCGTTCTTGAGCACGATGTTCGTACTCTGCACCGTGCAGACGATGCCCATGTCCACGTTGACCTTCGCGTCCAGTTCGAGGATCTTGACGTTGCAGGACTCGAAGTTGGCGAAGGTGTCGTCGAACAGCTTGCGCGCCGGTGGGACGCCCCTGGACGCGAACGGGGGGATGTCGAACCACAGCACGTCGGACGCCCAGTGCCGGGTGCTCTGCGCACCGGTCATCGACGCCGCCATCTCGCGGACGATGGCAATGATGGCTTCCTTGTCCTGCTCGGTCGTCGTCATGACTTTGCTCCCTTCATCTCGCGGCCCTGATCGGCCGCTACGGACAACCCTGCGGCGTGCCCCGAGGAGAGGTGCAAGACCCGCGCGCGCCCGTGTATCTCCCCTTGGGGGAGATGGCACAGTGGAAGGCATGAACGCGACACTGCCGATCGGGGACTTCGCAAGGGCCACGCACCTGAGCGTGAAGACGCTGCGCTATTACCACCAAGTGGGCCTGCTGGAACCGGACGAGGTGGACCGGCGCACCGGCCACCGGTACTACACCACCGCGCAGATCCCGACCGCGCAGATCATCCGCCGCTTCCGCGCCCTGGACATGCCGGTCGAGCAGATCTCCAAGGTGCTGGCCGCCCCCGACCTCGACACCCGCAACGCGCTGCTGGCCGCGCACCTGAACCAGATGGAGCGGGAGTTGGCGCGCAGCCAGTCTGCGGTCGCCTCGCTGCGCGACCTGCTTACCCGCACGCCGGGCGGCACCCGCGCCGAGATCGGGCGCCGGAGCGTTCCGGCCACGCCGGCGGCTTCGATCACCGAGACGGTGGACGTCGCCGAGGCGTTGACCTGGTACCAGGGTGCGCTCGGTGAGATCTACGCGACGCTCGACGCCCAGGGCTTGGCCGCCGACGCGCCGGCTGGCGGGATCTTCAGTACCGACCTGTTCACCCACGGGCGCGGAGCGGCGACGATCTTCGTGCCTTGCGCCGGACCGCTGCACCCCATGGGTCGGGTCGACGCGCTGGTCATCCCGGCGGTCGAGTTGGCGACGATTGTGCACCGCGGCCCGCATACGAATATCGACCTGGCTTACGGAGCCCTCGGCACGTACGTCGCTGAACATGCCCTCGCCGTGGACGGCCCGATCCGCGAGTACTACCCCGTTGGGCGCCACGAGAGCGCAGAGGCGGCCGAGTGGCGGACAGAGATCTGCTGGCCGATCTTCCACACCGGACCGTCGCCCGACGGACCCGCAGCGCGCACGCACGAAGGCGGCGATGGTTAGAGGGCGCAGATGGCACTCGGAACCTGCGGCGCTGAACGCGCCGACACCGGCGATATCGAAACTCCGGGGAGCTACCAGCAGGCGCGCCGCACCCGCCACCGCTTGCGGGGCCTACGAGCATGCGGACGTTCCGGTGAGCACAGGATTGGGTTCCGCATTTGAGATGTCAGCGAGTGAGCGCGTGGATGCAGGTCCCGTTCGGCTTTCGTCAGGGCAGCAGCCACCGACGCATCACGCCTAGGTTGTCCACGTCGAGGCCGTAACGGCGCTGCACCTGATCGCGGATCATTTCCTCGGTTGGGCTTGAAGATGTGAGCGCGCGTCGGCGAAAACACCCCCAAAAGTGAGCGAGGATCGGGAGGGACATGCCTACGCCGGCGGCGCCGTGGATTCGCGGACCACTAGGTGCGTAGCGAGCTCCACCCGCCGCGAGTCCACCGCGTCACCCCGCATTTGGCGTAGGACGAATCGCAAGGCGGCGCGGCCCATCTCCTGCAGCGGCTGGGATACGGACGTCAGCGGAGGGACCGATTCCTCCGCTTGGTAGGTTCCGTCGAATCCCACCACGCTGATGTCCTCCGGGATGCGGATCTTTTGCCGACGCGCCTCGGCGAGTACGCCCAAGGCGATGCTGTCGCTTGCAGCGAAGATTGCCGTTGGGCGCTCTTCGAGTTGAAGCAGCGTTTTCATTCCCGCCACCCCGTTCTCGGAGCGGAAGGGTCCCGACAGGATGTAGCGCTCCTCGACGGGCACCCCTTTCGCCATCAGCGCCGCCATGTAGCCGTGCAGCCGGGCCTGGTTGCACTCGGCCGCTTCCGGCCCGCCCAGATAGGCGATCCTGCGGTGCCCTAGATCGAGCAGGTGGGCCGTTGCGGCCTTGCCTCCGGCCCAATTGCTGGCACCGACGCTGACCACGTCACCCGGCGGCGGGTTGAGCGGGTCGATGACAACAATTGGTATCTGCCGCCGTCGAAATGGATCCAATTGTGCCGAGCTGAACGCTGAGGTCACCACGATCATGCCGCTGCGGCCTTCGTCGACGATCCGCTGCGCCCGTTGCTCGAGGCTCAGCTTCGACGCCGATTGCTGGCCGGTGATGTTGAGCAGGACTTCGACGTCGGAGGCGGCCGCGTGCTCCAACACGCCATTGAGCACTTCCACTCCATACGCCGAATTCAGGGTGTCGAAGACAACCTCCACCACGGGCCGGCGGCTGGCTGTGTTCTTTCGCTGAAGCGGCGACTTGTATCCCGTCCGCTCCAAAGCGGTCAGAACTTTGGCACGTGTATCAGCCGCAACGTCCTCGCGCCCATTGACCACCTTCGAGACGGTCGGCATCGAGACGCCCGCTTCCCGGGCGATCGCGGCCAATGTCACCTTGGCGGGACTTTCGCTGCTGGCCATGGATCCTCAACTCTTTCGAAATGTTTCGTTGACCTAAGTCTGAGCGGCGAGGCCAGCAGAGTCAATCGCCATTTCGTAAAAGAGTTGAACTTTATGTCTGATTTGCCTTGACGGTGACCCACACCACAGCTAAATTTGCCTAACGGACCGAAAATATTGTCGAAATATTTCGAAGATTCGGATCAAGCATATTCAGCGGCAGTGCAGCCTCGCTCCCCGAAGGCCGGACTCCCGAAACCAATAGCCGGGCAATCAGCGTCGAGCCCGGAGGACGAATGGAATTGCAAATGCTAAAACTCACGTTGCGCTCAGCGGCGATCGCCGCCACTGCTGCGGCCGTATCGATCTCCCTCGCAGCTTGCGGATCAGGTGGACCGGCAAGTTCAGCAGGAAACGCCGATTCGGCCACCATGTGGGGCCTTACGGGCGGTAACCAGCCCGTACTTCAGAAGTCCATTGATGCATGGAACAAAGCCCACCCGGACGAGACCGTCAAGCTCGACTTCTTCGCGAACGACGCGTACAAGACCAAGGTGCGCACCGCCGTCGGCGCCGGCCAGGGACCCACCTTCATTTACGGTTGGGGCGGCGGCGTCCTGAAGTCCTATGTCGACGCCGGCCAGGTGGCCGACCTGTCGGACTTCGTAGCGTCAAACCCGGATGTCAAGAACCGCTACCTGCCGTCCGTGCTCAAGAACGGCGTGATCGGCGGCAAGACGTATGCCCTGCCAAACAACAACGTGCAGCCCGTCGTTCTGTACTACAACAAGGAAGTCTTCGACAAGATCGGCGCGCAGGCCCCCAAGACCTGGGACGAGCTGATGGCATTGGTGCCGAGGTTCAAGGCTGCAGGAATCGCTCCCTTCTCCCTGGGCGGCCAGTCCAAATGGCCTGACCTGATGTGGCTCGAATACCTGGTGGAGCGCATCGGCGGACCCGATGTCTTCGCGAACATCGCCGCCAACAAGCCCGGCGCCTGGTCCGATCCGGCCGTCAAGGAAGCCCTGAGCAAGATCCAGAACCTGGTGGACGCCGGCGGATTCGCCAACGGCTTCTCCTCCATCGCGGCCGACAGCAACGCGGACCAGGCCCTCCTCTACACCGGCAAGGCCGCCATGATCCTGCAGGGTGGCTGGATTTACCAGAGCATGAAGAAGGACGCCGCGGACTTCGTCAAGAACGGCAAGCTGGGCTACGTCACCTTCCCCGCCGTTTCCGGCGGCAAGGGCGATCCGGCCAACGTCGTGGGCAACCCCTCCAACTTCTGGTCGATCTCTTCCAAGGCAACTGACAGCCAGAAGAAAGCTGCACTCGACTACGTCAAGAGCGGCATGTTCACCGACGCCGACACGCAATCCTTGATCGACTCCGGAGCCGTTCCCGTGACCACGGGCATCGAAAGCAAGCTGGCCGCATCGCCGGACAAGGACTTCCTGAGCTACGTGTACGGCATGGCCAAGAACGCCCCCAGCTTCACCCTCTCTTGGGACCAGGCCCTCAGCCCCGCCCAGGGAGACGCCATGTTGGCGAACCTGGACCAGATCTTCCTCAAGAAGATCAGCCCCGATCAGTTCGTCTCAACCATGAACGCCACGATCGGAAAATAACCAGTGTCTACCTCAACCGGTTCTTCCCGGCGGGTCCTTGAAAAGGGCCCGTCGGGGTGGCTGGCCGCTCCAGCCCTCGTCTTCTTCCTCCTCTTCGCCATCATCCCGCTCTTCGGCGTGCTCTTCCTCAGCTTCACCAAATGGGACGGGCTGGGCGAAATCAAGCTGGACGGCTTGTCGAGCTGGACCACGGTCCTGACTGATCCCGTCACCGGCAATGCGCTGTGGGTGACCGCCAAGATCATGTTCTTCTCGTTCATCGTCCAGGCTCCCATCAGCTTGCTCCTCGGAGTCTTCACGTCCGCATCCCAGAAATACCGCGCGGCCCTCGCCGTCCTCTACTTCGTGCCGCTGCTGCTGTCCTCCGCGGCCGTCGCCATCGCTTACAAGGCCCTTTTGGACCCGAACTTCGGCCTTGGCCCGGGCCTGGGCCTCCCATTCCTGGCCCAGGACTGGCTCGGCAACTCGGATCTGGTGCTGTTCGTCGTCGTCTTCGTGATCGCCTGGCAGTTTGTTCCGTTCCACACGCTCATCTACCAAGGCGGCGTGCGCCAGATCCCGGTGTCGCTGTATGAAGCGGCCCAAATCGACGGCGCCGGGCGCGTCCAGCAGTTCTTCGCCATCACCTTGCCCCAGTTGAAGTACACCATCATCACGTCCTCCACCCTCATGGTGGTCGGCTCACTTGCCTACTTCGATCTCGTCTTCGTCCTCACGGGCGGAGGCCCCGGCTACTCCACGCGGCTGCTTCCGCTGCACATGTACCTGACCGGCTTCAAGGCCAACGACATGGGAGCGGCGAGCGCCCTGGGCGTCATCCTCGTGGTGATCGGCCTTGCCCTGGCCCTCCTCCTGCAAAGACTCGGTGGCAAGAACCGCAACGCAAGCCAATTGGAAGGTGCCTGATGGCTTCCACGACCCAGATTCCTGCACCGCCGGCAAGGCGCACCGCGCTAAGCAACAAGCAAGGCCGCAAGCATGGCCTCGGAGCAAACCGGACCAAGGGGCCCGGCCGGCTCCGTCCCAATTACCTGGGCGGCCTGGGCGGCTGGCTTTGGCTGGCGATCATCATCGTTCCCATCTACTACGTGGTGGTGACCAGCCTGAAGAACCAAGCCGGGTTCTTCACCTCGAACCCGATGATGCCGCCCACCGAGCCGACCCTCGACAACTACAAGTTGGTCCTGGACAACGACTTCGCGATGTACTTCGCCAACAGCCTGATCGTCACAGTGGGCAGCGTTGTACCGGCACTCTTTGTCTCGTTCATGGCCGCCTACGCGATCGTCCGGGGCAAGGGCCGGTTCCTGGCGTGGACGAACAACACGTTCCTCCTAGGCCTGGCGATTCCCCTGCACGCCACGATCATCCCCATCTATTGGATGATCACGAAGGCTCATCTCTATGACACTTTGTTGGCGTTGATCCTCCCCTCCATCGCGTTCGCCATTCCCATCTCCGTCCTTATCCTGAGCAACTTCATGCGCGACGTTCCCAACGAGTTGTTCGAGTCCATGCGGCTCGACGGCTGCTCGGACTGGGCCATGATGTGGCGCCTCGCGCTGCCCATGACGCGGCCGGCAGTCGTGACCGTGGGCATTTACAACGCGCTCGGAGTCTGGAACGGCTTCCTTTTCCCGCTGATCCTGACCCAGAGCCCGTCCACTCGCGTGCTTCCGCTGTCTTTGTGGACCTTCCAGGGCGAATTCAGCGTCAACATCCCCGCCGTGCTGGCTTCCGTGGTGCTCGCAACCCTTCCGCTGCTGGTCATCTATGTGGTGGCCCGCCGCCAGCTGCTCAGCGGGCTGACCGCCGGATTCAGCAAATAGCCAACGCTCTTTTGAAATTCACGAAAGGAAACTCAATGACCACCGCAAAGCCCTTACGCGTCGGCATGGTCGGCTACGCGTTCATGGGTGCCGCCCACTCCCACGCCTGGCGGACAGCGCCGCGGTTCTTCGAGCTCCCGCTGGACCCCCAGCTCACCGCGCTTTGCGGCCGGAACGACGACGGCGTCCGGGCCGCCGCGGGCAAGCTCGGCTGGGGATCCGTGGAGACTGATTGGCGCCGGCTCCTCGAACGGGACGACATTGACCTCATCGACATCTGCACCCCGGGCAACACGCACGCCGAGATCGCCATCGCGGCCCTTGAGGCCGGTAAGCACGTGCTCTGCGAAAAGCCCCTGGCCAATTCGGTGGCGGAAGCGGAGCGCATGACCGAAGCCGCCCAGGCCGCGGCGGAACGCGGAGTGTTCTCGATGTGCGGCTTCAGCTACCGCCGCACTCCCGCGTTGGCCCTCGCCAAGCGGATGGTCGAGCAGGGCCGTTTGGGAAACATCCGGCACGTGCGGGCGCAGTACCTGCAAGACTGGCTTAGCGACGAAAACGCGCCCATGACCTGGCGGCTGGACAAGTCCAAGTCCGGGTCCGGTTCCTTGGGCGACATCGGAGCGCACAGCATTGACGCCGCTCAGTGGGTCACCGGGCAGCACATCTCGGGCGTGTCCGCGCTCCTGGAGACGTTCGTCCACGAGCGGCCGCTGGCCGGCGACCTCGTGGGCCTCGGCGGTCACGGCGACGTCGGCGCGGATGCGCCGCGCGGCACGGTCACCGTCGATGACGCCGCCATTTTCACCGCAAGGTTCGACGGCGGCGCTACTTCCGCGGGCGCCGTCGGGGTTTTCGAGGCCACCCGTTTCGCGCTCGGACGGAAGAACGCCATGCGACTGGAGGTCAACGGGACGAAGGCATCCCTTGCGTTCGACTTCGAAGAGATGAACGTCCTGTCCTTCTACGACGCCGCCGAATCCCCCGACGCCGGTTTCCGCCGGATCTTCGTCACCGAACCCGAGCACCCCTACGCCGGAAATTGGTGGCCCACAGGGCATGGCCTCGGATACGAACACGGCTTCACGCACCAAGTGGTGGACCTCGTGACGGCGATCGGCGCAGGAGAGCAGCCCTCGCCGTCGTTCGCTGATGCCCTGCAGGTGCAAAAGGTGCTGGCCGCCGTGGAAGGCAGCGCCGCAGAGTCCAGCCGCTGGCAGAAAGTCTAGGAGGGAACCCCCATGACAAGACCCATCACACTGTTCACCGGCCAGTGGGCCGATCTGCCCTTCGAAGAGGTCGCACGGCTTGCCGGCGAGTGGGGCTTCGACGGGCTGGAAATCGCCTGCTGGGGCGACCACCTCGACCCCTACCGGGCCTCCACTGACGACAGCTACGTCCAGGAACGCCTCGACATCCTCGACAAGAACGGCCTGAAGGTCTTCGCGATCGCCAACCACCTCACGGGCCAGGCCGTGTGTGACGAACCTATCGATGAGCGCCACCGGGACATCCTCTCCGATGAAGTCTGGGGCAACGGTGAAGCCGAAGGGGTGCGCCGACGCGCTGCAGAGGCAATGAAAGTGACGGCACGGGCCGCGGCACGCCTCGGCGTCAAGACCGTCACGGGATTCACGGGCTCCTCCATCTGGAAAGCAGTGGCCATGTTCCCGCCCGCCTCGGAGGCGATGATCGAGCGTGGCTACCAGGATTTCGCGGACCGCTGGAACCCGATCCTCGACGTGTTCGACGAGGTGGGAGTCCGCTTCGCCTTGGAAGTCCACCCCTCCGAGATCGCCTACGACTACTGGACCGCAAAGCGCGCCCTGGAAGCTGTAGGCCATCGGGAGAGCTTCGGGTTGAACTTCGATCCGTCCCACTTCATCTGGCAGGACCTGGATCCGGTGATGTTCCTCCAGGATTTTGCGCCGAAGATCTTCCACGTGCACGTCAAGGAATCCATCCGCCAGCTCAACGGCCGCAACGGCCGGCTTGGATCCCATCTTCCATGGGCGGATCCGCGGCGGGGCTGGGACTTCGTCACCGCAGGCCATGGGGACGTGAAGTGGGAGCCGATCTTCCGGACTCTCAATGCCATCGGCTACGAGGGGCCAACCAGCGTCGAGTGGGAAGACGCGGGTATGGACCGGCTCGTCGGGGCGCCGCAATCCTTGGCCATGGTTCGGGAACTCGCCGCTATCGCCCCGCCCGTCGCCGCATTCGACGCGGCATTCTCAATCCGCTGACCGTTCGTTTTATCCAGCCTTATTTCTCAGCAAAGGAAACCATGACTGACAAGAAGACCGCCCTGGTGGTCCGTGGCGGCTGGGATGGCCATCAGCCATTCGAGGCCACAGAACTCTTTATCCCGTTCCTCAAGGACAATGGCTATGACGTCCGCGTGGAGGAATCCCCCAAGGTATATGCCGATTCGGCATATATGTCCGGGGTGGACTTGATCGTGCAATGCGTGACCATGTCCACGATTGAAAAGGACGAGTTCGAGGGGCTCCGCACCGCCGTCGAAAACGGCACCGGGCTTGCCGGCTGGCACGGCGGCATCGCCGATTCCTACCGGAACAACTCGGATTACCTGCACATGATCGGCGGCCAGTTCGCCTGCCACCCGGGCAAACACCCGGACGAACGCATCGGCGAGCAGTCCGACAACTACGTGCCATACACAGTGAATATGCTCCCGAGTGCCGCGAGCCATCCCATCACGCAGGGCATCGGCGATTTCGAGCTGGTAACCGAGCAGTACTGGGTCCTCTCGGACGACTACATCGACGTCCTCGCCACCACCACCCAGAAGGTCCGCGAATGGGACCAGTGGAACCGGGAAGTCACCTCACCCGCCATCTGGACCAGGCAGTGGGCCGAAGGCCGGATCTTCGTTTGCACCCCGGGACACCGGGTGGAAATCCTTCAGGACAGCAACGTCCGCACGATCATCGAAAGGGGCATGCTTTGGGCAACCCGATAGACACAGCCAAGCCAATAAAAGTAGGAATCATTGGCTGCGGCGCCATCATCGCCCAGTACCTCAAAAACTTCCGCCGGCTGGAGGCTATCGACCTGGTGGCCGTGGCGGATCTCGATCCCGCGCGCGCTCAGGCGGTCGCGGATTCTTACGAGGGCGTCCGTGCGGTGACCGTTGACGAACTCCTGGCGGCGGACGACGTCGAGCTCGTCCTGAACCTCACCATTCCGGCCGCGCATGCGCCGATCGCTTTGAGGGCGATCGCCGCCGGCAAGAGTGTGTATGGGGAAAAGCCGCTCGCTGCGACGACCGCCGAGGCACGGCAAGTGCTCGACGCCGCGAGGAAGGCCGGCGTCGTGGTCGGCTGCGCGCCGGATACGGTGCTCGGTACCGGGATCCAGACCGCACGCAAAGCGATCGACGACGGTCTGATCGGTGCGCCGATCTCGGCCACGGCAACCATGGTGACGCCGGGACACGAGCGCTGGCACCCCAACCCGGATTTCTACTACCAACCCGGCGGCGGACCGCTGCTGGACATGGGCCCCTATTACGTGAGTGCCCTGGTCACGTTGCTGGGCCCGGTAGTCTCGGTCATCGGAGCAGCAAGCCACACACGGAACTCGCGCACCATCGGTTCGGGCCCGCGCGAGGGAGAGTTGATTCCGGTGACCATCGATTCGCACGTGACCGGCGTCCTGGTCCATGCCTCCGGCGCCCTGTCCACGCTTGTGATGAGCTTTGATGCGGTGAAAACCAAGTCGCCCAACCTCGAGATCCACGGTGCGGCAGGGTCCCTGGTGGTTCCTGATCCGAACCACTTCGACGGCGACGTTGAGCTTTTCACCCTCGGCGCCGACTCCTGGCAGACGCTTCCGGTCTCGGCCGGTTACATCGATTCGGGCCGGGGCTTCGGCATCGCCGACCTCGCGGCAACCCCGGCTGGCGTCGAACCACGTGCTGGTGGCCAACTGGCATTCCATGCGCTGGAGGTCATGGAATCTGTGTTGGCATCCGCCCGCAGCGGCTCAGCGGTGTCGATCGAAAGCACGGTTGCTCGGCCGGAACTCGTGGAACTGACCGCCTTGGCTGCCCCGCTCGCGGAGGTTCAGGGAATCAGTTCGTAGGCCTGGCTCAATATTCTCCGGACTGAGGTTGCCGCGGCGCCCCTGAGGGCCCCCGTCTGCCCCAGTCCGGAGACCGCCAGCTTTCCTTCCGGGATCAGCCCGGGCGCGTGGTGGTCCAAGCTCCGGCGCAGTGCGGGAGCGATCCATTCCTCCAGTACGGCGAAATGACCGCCGTGCACGACGGCGGAAATGTTCGCCACGCGCGCCGTGGATGCAACCGCGATTCCGAGGTAGTGCCCGGCCTGTTCCACCGCTGACACGGCGCGCTCATCGCCGTCGGCAAGGCGGCTGAGCAAGTGGTCCATTTGCTGGGAGCTTGAATCCCGATCTATTCTCAAAGCGGAATATATGGCGTCTTGGCCCGCGAACGTCTCAAGGCAACCATGGCCGCCGCAGGCGCACAACGGGCCGTCGGGATGTACCACCACATGGCCGATCTCACCTGCATGGCCTCCCGGGCCGGCGAACAGTTGGGAATCGATGATCAGCCCGCCACCAACACCCACTTCGCCGGAGATGTACAGGAAATCCCGGAACCGCTCGCTTTTGCCGTGATCCGCGCCGTGGCCAAACCAGAGTTCCGCGAGCGCTGCGCTATTGGCCTCGTTCGAGAGGGAGACTCCGAAGGGGGCTTCGGGCAGGAGCTTGGGCAGCTCTTCGGAGAGCTCGACGTCGGCCCAGCCCAGGTTTGGCGCGGCCAGCACCCGGTTGTGTTCCGTATCCACCAACCCAGGCACGGTCAGTTCCCCACCAAGAAGTTCGACGCCGTCGGCCGCCGCCTTCGTTGCCGCCCGCTGCGCCATGGCGACGAGGAGCGGCAGGATATCGGACGGTAAGCTTCCACGGTTGTGCCGTTCAATGCTTTCGTGGAAGGTCAGTTCCCCCGCGAAATCCAAGACTCCCACCGCGAGGTAGTCCACATTGATTTCTGCGGCCAAGGCACCGCGGGCCGGATTGAGGACAAGGCCGGTTCCGGGCCGTCCACGTTCGCCGTCGCGGGTGACACTTGTTTCCCGCACCAGGCCGGATTCGAGTAAGTCGGTGACGAGGCTTGAAACGGAAGCCTTCGTCAGGCCGCTTTCCGCGGCAAGCTGGGCGCGCGTGGCCCCGCCGTTCCCCTGGATCCCTGCGAGGACGAGAGCAAGGTTCTGCCTGCGGACATCGCCCACTCTTCCGGGCGACGGCGTGGCGGACATGTTTCCTCCGGGATCCTGATTGACAAGGTGATCTCCATCATCATTCAGTGATCCGAGGTTGCGGGCCATTTGGACCGTGCCGCGCGGCTTGGCGATGGATCCTGCGCCGGGACCGCGGGGAGCCTCCCCTAGTCCGCCGGGTAGCTGATTCCCGCTTGGCTGCGCGCTTCATCCAGCAGGGACATCGTGGTCAAGGTATCTGCCAGCGGCATCGTGGGGCTCTCGAGAAGGCCCTGCTGCAGGCAGCGGATCACTTCGCGCAACTGGTATGTGTAGCCACGGCCGGCCAGGATGAATTTCTCCACCCGCTGCTCGCCTGAGCTGGAGGTAATGGCCAGTTCGGTCGGATTAAACAGCGGGGCGTTGCATCGGAGCATCCCCTTCGTGCCGCATACGGTGGCCGTTTGCGGGGTCGCCGCGGTCAACGAGGTCATGGCCTGGACCTGGGCTCCGGAAGGGTAGGACAAGGTCAGCGCGGTCTCGGAATCCACTCCGCCATCGGCGACATGGGCCGTGGCCGTGATCGACTGGGGGCGTCCCAGGCTGATCAGTGCCCACGTCAAGGGATAAACCCCCACGTCCATCAAGGCGCCTCCCCCGTCTTCGCGCTTCCACAGCCGCGATTCGGGATGGTGCGGCGCTGGAAATCCGAGGTCAGCTTGCAGCCACCGGATCTCGCCGAGTTCGCCGGATGCGATGATTTCCGCCGCCCGTTGCACGCTGGGCAGGAACCGGGTCCACACTGCCTCCATCAGGAACAGGTTCTTCTCCCGGGCCAGCCTGACCAGATCTGCTGCTTCACGGGAGTTGATGGTCAACGGCTTCTCGCACAACACGTGCTTCCCGGCTTCGAGGGCAGCTTTCGCCACGGAGTAGTGGCTCGCGTGCGGAGTTGCCACATACACAACGTCTACGGCGGGGTCCTGGAGCAAACGCTGATAACCCGGAAGCCCGTCGTCGTCACCGTAGGCGCTCTGGAAGCCGTGCTCGGCGGCGAACGCCTCCGCGTTTTCCTGGTTCCTGGAACTCACGGACTGCAGGACGGCGTCGGGCAGCAGCGCGAGGTCGCTGACGACGGTGGAGGCGATCCGTCCGGTGGAAATGACTCCCCACCGGACGGCATCGCCCGATGCAGGCACCGGGTCTTGATTCAGGGAATCCAGAAGCGGTGTCCTGACGAGCAGCGGTTCAGTTGCCGGTGTCAACGCGGGCACTGACCTTCCTGTAGTTCTGCCCGATCGAAGCTCGGAAATCCGGCTCGGGTGTGGCGTCCAGGGCAACGGGCCAGTCCGGGCGGAACCCGGCGAGCGCCCATGCCGCCTGCACTGCTGCCCCCCGCGCAACGTATTCACCCGGACTCGGAACCACCACCGGCAAGTCGAACACCTGGGCCGCGATCCGTTGGACAGCAGGGTTCTGCACGGCACCCCCGATCAGCAGCAACCGTTCCGCGCGGCCGCCCTGGGCACGCAGCGCGTCCAGACCTCCGGCGAGTCCACAAAGCATGCCTTCGATGGCCGCCCGGGCGATATTCGACCGGGTGGTAGAGGCGATGCTGAGCCCATGGAAGCTGGCTTTCGCGTGCGGCAGATTGGGGGTTCGTTCCCCTTCGAAATACGGCACCAGCACCACACCTCCCGCACCAGGTTCGGCTTCCAAGGCGAGCCGGGAAAGCCCGTCGAAGTCGACGTCGAGCACTGCGGCAACTGAGCTGAGCACACGGGCGGCGTTCAGCGTCACTGCGATGGGCAAGTACTCCCCGCTCGCATCCGCGAATCCCGCCACGGTCCCGCTCGCATCATGTCCGGGTGAGGAGTCGACGGCAAACACCGTACCGCTTGTGCCCACCGACACGACGACGTCGCCGGGTTTGGCTCCGAGTCCCAGCGCCGCGGCGGCGTTGTCCCCCGCCCCGACACCGAGCAGGATTCCGCCACCCAGCGCCTCGCTTGCGCCGGTGCCACCGAAACACGCCGGGTGCACGCGGCCTGCGGTTTCGCCCGGACCCAGCACCCGGGGAAGAACGACGACGCCGGGCGCCGCCGTCGCCGACCCGCCCGAGGCTTCCCGGGCGTCCTGGCCGAACGCCAATTTGAACAAGTCCAGATCGTAGCGTCCGGTCAGTGGGCTCCAGTAACCGGTGCCGCTGGCGTCCGAGCGGTCACTGGTGAGCTCGTCCAGGTCCGGCCCCAACGGGCTGGAGTCCGCCGGGCCGTAACCGCGGAGACGCCACGTGAGCCAGTCGTGAGGGAGCGCGACGGCGGCCACCCTCGCCATGCTTTCGGGTTCGTGGTCCCTGATCCAGCGGATCTTCGTGATCGTGAACGAAGCCACTGGCACCAGCCCGGTCCGCCGGGCGAAGTCCTCCACCCCTACTTCTGCGGTGAGGTCTTCCGCCGAGCCGGCCGAGCGCGTGTCGTTCCACAGCAAGGCTGGCCGCACCACATTGCCGTCGCGGTCCAGCAGCACCATCCCGTGCTGCTGGCCCCCTACGGACACTGCCTTGACATCGGCGAGGCCGCCGGCGTCGTCGAACGCTGCGGACAGAGCCTGCCACCACTCGTCGGGATGGACTTCCGTTCCCTCCGGGTGGCTCGCCCGGCCCGAACGCACGAGCGCACCGCTTTCCGCGTCCAGGACCACCACTTTGCAGCTTTGAGTAGAGGAATCAACCCCGGCAACAAGGTTCAAGGAAGCAGCGGCCACGGGATCAGCGCGCTCCGAGGAGGTGCTCGATGAAGAGCTGCTGGAGCTTCACGAAGCCGAAGCCCTTGCCGCCGAAGTAGGCATCGGCGTCGAATTCCTCATAGGCGGACTTGTCCGCACGCAACTGCTCGTAGCCTTCGCCTGGGTTCAGGGTAGGCTCGTTGATTTCAGCCACGCGGGACGCCTGGAGGGCTTCCTGGACCTCGGGGTCGGCACGGAATGCCTTGGCTCGCTCCTTGAGCAGCAAGTAGGTCTGCATGTTCGCGGCCGCAGAGTCCCACACGCCGTCGATGTCCTCGGTGCGGCTGGGCTTGTAGTCGAAGTGGCGCGGGCCCTGGTAGGACGGGCCGCCGTCGGGTCCGCCGTTTTCGAGCAGGTCCACCAAGGAGAAGGCGTTCTGCAGGTCACCGTGGCCGAACACCAGGTCCTGATCGAACTTGATGCTGCGCTGGCCGTTGAGGTCGATGTGGAAGAGCTTGCCCTGGTACAGGGCCTGGGCGATGCCGTGCGTGAAGTTCAAGCCCGCCATCTGCTCGTGGCCGGTTTCGGGGTTGATGCCCACGAGCTCCGGACGTTCCAGGGTTTCGATGAACGCCAGGGCGTGGCCCAAGGTGGGGAGCAGGATGTCCCCGCGGGGTTCGTTCGGCTTCGGTTCGATCGCGAAGCGGATGTTGTAGCCCTTGTCCGTGACGTAGTCGCCCAATAGGTTGACGGCCTCGCGATAGCGCTCCAGCGCGCCGCGGATGTCCTTGGCGGCGTCGTATTCGCTGCCTTCACGGCCGCCCCACATGACGAAGGTTTCGGCGCCCAGTTCAGCAGCGAGATCGATGTTGTCCAGCACCTTGCGCAAGGCGAAGCGGCGGACGCCGCGGTCATTGCTCGTAAAACCGCCGTCCTTGAAGACGGGGTGGCTGAACAGGTTGGTGGTGACCATGGGGACGATCATCCCTGTGGCCTTGAGCGCTCCCTGCAACCGGTCGATTTCGCGCTGGCGATCGGCAGCCGAGCAGCCGAAGGGGAACAGGTCGTTGTCGTGGAAAGTGATCCCGTAAGCGCCAAGATCGCTGAGCCGGTTGATGGCTTCCACGGTGTCCAGGGGAGGGCGGGTGGCTGAACCGAATTGGTCCTGCGCCTCCCATCCCACGGTCCAAAGGCCGAACGAGAACTTGTCTTCACGGGTGGGCTGAATCGTCATTGAGTGCTCCGGGTAGTCGATGTGGAGTTTGTTTCGCTATCCAACATATTACGAATCCCTGTGATGTCAACCACTTGGAGTTAACAAGATTTTTCATCCAGCTAACGGATTGTTCGCAAAAGATCTAGCGCGGCGGCTAACAAGCCGTTATGTTGTTGTGGACATCAAATAAGGCCGCAGAGCCCTCTAACGAAGGATTCAACCGTGACTGATCAGCTGGTGGCGGAACGCAACTGGGCAGGAAACTACAGCTACCAGGCACCGCAACTCGCCCATCCCACGAGCGTGGAGGAGCTCCAGGGGCTCGTGGCAGGCGCCAAGAAGATCCGCGCGCTCGGGTCCCGCCATTCCTTCAACTCCATCGCGGACACGGCCGGTACCCTCGTGGTGCTGGACCGTCTGGATCCTGGCATCAGTGTGGATGCGGCGAACATGACCGTCACAGTGAGCGGTGGTACGCGTTACGGGACACTCGCGGCAGAGCTCCAGCGCCAGGGTTTCGCCCTCCACAACCTCGCATCGCTCCCCCACATTTCGGTGGCAGGAGCTGTCGCCACTGCCACGCACGGTTCCGGTGACGCCAACGGCAACCTGGCCACCGCCGTCGCGGGCCTTGAACTGGTCATAGCGGACGGCAGCATTCTCAGCGTGCGCCGCGGCGACCCCGGCTTTGACGGCATGGTGGTGGGACTCGGCGCTCTCGGCATCGTCACCAGACTGACGCTGGACATCCAGCCAAGCTTCGACGTCGCCCAGAGCGTCTTCGAAAACCTCAACTGGGATCTCGTCCTGGAAAACTTCGACCAGATAACCTCCTCCGCGTATAGCGTCAGCCTGTTCACTGACTGGAGCGGAGAGACCGTAGGCCAGGCTTGGCTCAAGAGGCGCAGCGGCGATCCGGCACCGGAAACATCGGACTTCTTCGGTGGCACCCCGGCAACGGAAGCCCGGCACCCCCTTCCCGGAGTGTCTGGCAGTAACTGCACGCAGCAGCTCGGGATTGCCGGGCCGTGGTCCGACCGGCTGGCCCATTTCAGGATGGAATTCACCCCGAGCCAAGGCGACGAGCTGCAGAGTGAGTACCTCATCCCCCGTGAACACGCCGTGGACGCCCTCCGCACGATGCGCAGGCTCTCCGACGTCGTGACTCCGCTGCTGCTGATTGGCGAAATCCGCACGGTGGCGGCCGACCAGCTCTGGCTGAGTGCCAACTACGGCCGCGACGGCATCGGCTTGCACTTCACGTGGCGCCAGGACCAGCCGGCGGTCGAAGCCATCCTGCCTCTGCTTGAGGCGGAGCTGGCTCCGTTCGCGGCGAGGCCGCACTGGGGCAAGCTGTTCGACGCCGGTGCTGCCGCCGTCGCCCCTTTGTACCCTCGCTTCGGCGACTTCATCGCCCTGGCTGAGCGCCTGGATCCTTCCGGAAAGTTCCGCAACGACTTCCTGGACCGAACGGTGTTTGGGAGCTGATATTGTCGCGATGATGCCCTCGCCCACCCCACATCCCGTCACCGCAAGCGAGCCCGATCCTTCGCGGCGAAACAACCTGGCCCTGCTGACCTCCCTTGTCCATCACAACGGTGTACTCAGCCGCGCCCAGCTGACCAAACGCACAGGCTTGAACCGGTCGACGGTAGGGACGCTGATAGGGCAACTCGTGAACTTGGATGTGGTGTATGAGACGGCGCCTTCCGGTGAAGCCCAAGTGGGCAGGCCCAGCCCGATCGTCCATCCGCGGCCATCCATAGCCGCCCTTGCGGTCAACCCGGAGATCGACGCCGTCACCATCGGTCTTGTCGGCCTCGGGGGAAAGGTCCAGAAGAAGATCCGTTTCGACACCGAACGGATCCCGACGGCCAAAGAAGCCGTGAACATCGCCGCCGCAGTGATCGCCGGAATGCGGTCCGAGCTCGACACTTCGTACCGGGTCATGGGCGTGGGCATCGCGGTGCCCGGGCTCGTCAACCGCGACGACGGCGTGGTCCGGCACGCCCCGCATCTGGGCTGGCGCGATGAACCCATAGCCCGAATGCTCGGCGAAGCCACCGGATACCCGTGCCACGCGGCCAACGACGCATCGCTCGGCGCTGAGGGCGAACTCCTCTTCGGCGCCGGTGCGGGCCGGAAGAACCTGATCTTCCTCAACGGCGGCGCCAGCGGCATCGGCGGCGGAATCATCGCTGACGGGGAATTGCTGCGCGGAGCTTCCGGCTACGCCGGGGAACTTGGACACACGTTTGTCCGCTCGTCCGGCAAACCTTGCCACTGCGGCGCCGCGGGCTGCCTTGAAACCGAAGTCTCCCAGTCGCCCCTTTTTGAATTGGCCGGGATCGGCGGCGGCGATGCGGGCCAACTCGAGCAGGCGCTCCGCGCGAGCAGCAGCGATGCCGTGGCCGCCGAAGTGGCACGCCAGCTTGAGTATCTTGGCGTCGCCTTGCGGAATGCGGTGAACATTTTCAATCCGGAAGCGATCGTCCTGGATGGCTTCCTCGGCGTCTTGCACGCCCTGTCTCCAGGGACATTGGACAGCTCGCTCCGCTCGCAGGCGATGGACGGCCCGGCAGGCCAGGTGAAGATCTACCGGGCTGCCCTCGGCTCGGATCTGATGATGATAGGAGCGGCGGAACTCGCCTTCGCGCAGTTCCTTGCGGACCCTGCCGGTACCTTAGGTGCACTTCCTCTTCGTAAGGTCGACTATGTCCACTGACAGTTCGCCCATGGGCGAACACTTCGAACTCACGGCCAGCATCGGCGGCCGCTACCAGCGCGCGGTGCTGACGGAAGTCGCCGCGAGCCTGCGGGAGCTCGACGTCGACGGCGTAGCGCTGGTCCAGGACTATCCCGTCGATGCCCAACCGCCATGGTGCGCGGGCTGGGTCCTGGTCCCGTGGCCCAACCGGGTGGCTGGCGGTACGTGGAGCTACGACGGCGTCGCCCAACAACTGGACATCACCGAACCGGGCAACGGCAATGCCTTGCACGGATTGCTGACGCACACTCCGTATAGCGTCAGTGCCCGGACCGCTGACAGCATCACGCTCGACGCCGGCATCTCGCCGCAGTCGGGGTACCCGTTCGAGTTGTCTACGTCGGTCCGTTATCAACTCCTGGAGGACGGGCTGCTTGTCACGCACCGACTGGACAACAAGGGCCACCGGTCCGCGCCCGTCGCGCTGGGTGCACATCCTTTCCTCCGCCTTGGGAGCGTGCCGACGGAAGAACTCACGCTCTACATCAACGCCGATACCCACATTGAAGTGGACGACCGCCTGAACCCCAGCGGAATCACCACGGACGTCAGCGGAACCAGGAACGACTTCCGTGCCGGACAGCTGGTGGGCGCCGTTGACCTCGACGACGCGTGGGGCAATGTCCGCCGCGAGGACGATGGATGTTCACTGCACTATCTTGAAGCGCCCGACGGCAGCCAAGTCCAGATGTTCATGGATGCTTCCTTCGGCTACGTCCAAGCGTTTACCACCACGGAGTTCGCAGCCGACGGCGGCATGGTGACCGCCGTCGCGGTTGAACCGATGACGGCTCCCGCCGACGCCTTCAACAGTGGCGAAGGCCTGCGTTGGCTGGAACCCGGGGAGGTCTGGGAAGCCAGTTGGGGCATCCGGTACCTGACGACGCGCAAACTGCTCGGTGACACAGAAAAGGCCTGACTACTTCGCCCCCGGCCACCCCGTGTACGACTCCGCCATGTATGCCCGCGCGTGGCGCGAGGAGACCACGGAGTGGAGCTCGCCGAGCTGGCGGGCCCGGCCGAAGTCGTCCGAACCGGGGACAGTGTGCAGCATGGACGTCATCCAGTAGGAGAAATGCTGGGCCTTCCAAACCCGCTCGAGAGCGCGGTCGCTGTAGGACTCGAGAAGCGCGTTGGAACCGTTCGAGTAGTAGGATTCGAGGCCTTCGAAGAGCACTTTGACGTCATGGAGGGCCAAATTGAGGCCCTTGGCACCGGTCGGCGGGACGGTGTGGGCGGCGTCGCCGGCTAGGAACAGGTTCCCGTGGCGCATGGGCGTGTGGACGAAGCTGCGGAACGGCAGGACCATCTTCTCGAGGACGGGCCCCTCCTTGAGCTCAAAGCCGTTTCCGTTGACGCGTTTGCGGAATTCGGACCAAATGCGCTCGTCGTCCCAGTCGGCCACGTTTTCCTTGGGGTCGCACTGGAAGTACATGCGCTGCACGTTCTCCGTGCGCTGGCTGATCAGGGCGAAGCCGTTCTCGGAGTTGGCGTAGATCAGTTCATCCGAGCTTCGCGGAGCCTGGGCGAGGATGCCGAACCACGCGAAGGGGTATTCGTGGAAGTACCACTTGCGGTTGGCCTCGGGGATCTGGAAGCGGCAGTGGCTGCGGGAACCATCGGCGCCCACCAGGAAGTCCGCCTGGATTTCGAATTCCTGGCCCTCGGCATCGGTGAACCAGACCTTCGGTTTGCCTTCGAGGTCGTGGATGGTGGTATCCGTGACGCTGTACCGGACGTCGCCGCCGTCGTCCTTTCGCCGTGCGGCGAGGTCGAGGAAGACGTCAGTTTGCGGGTAGAGCCACACCGATTCCCCCACGAGCTCTTTGAAGTCGATCCTGTGGCTTTCGCCGTTGAAGCGCAGTTCGATCCCGTCATGCCGGTCGCCGTCGCGCAGCACCCGGTCCGAAACCCCGCTTTCCACGAGCAGGGCCACGGAGCCGTGTTCGAGGATGCCCGCACGGACGGTTTCGGCGATCCGCTGATGGCTGCGGACCTCGACCACCGTGGATTCGATCCCCGATGTGGCCAGCAGATGGGAGAGCATGAGGCCGGCCGGGCCCGCGCCTATGATGGCCACTTGGGTGGTGATGATCTTGCGTGCCAAAGTGTTCCTCGCTTCATTGCGGAACCGCGCCTGAAGGGCTGCGGAGGTTCTGCTGATCAGTGTGACCCGCACCGCAGGTTCGGCGTTAGATCAATTCCGTTGAACGGAAACGTTTAGGCGCTTCGCTGCTCCCCGAGCTGGCGGGCGATGCCGCGGGCCGCCGTCTGCAGCGCCGGCACCAGGGCCTGCAGGCGCATTTCAGCGAGGGGAACCACGACGCCGAGCGCAGCTATCGCGCGCCGCTTGCCGTCCGTGACCGGCACCGCGATGCCCCATGTGTCGGGATCCACCACGCCCGCGAGCTGCGCGTACCCTTGCTGGGCGGTTTCGGCCAAAAGGTGGCGGACGACGTCGGCCGTCACCTTGCCGGCCGGGTCACTGAACTGTTTGAGGTACTCGGCCTGCTGTTCCCGCGGCTGGCCTGCCATCAGGGCCAACCCGGCCGAAGAGATGTGAACCGGCATGCGGCCGGCAACGCGGGCGCGGTTGGCCACGGATCCCCTGCGGGACAGCCGCTCCACGAACAACGCCTCCCAACCATCGAGCACGGCAAGGTTCACGTTCTGGTTCAGGACCTGCTGGATGTCCTCCATGAACGGCAGTGCCGCTTGCCGGAGGGCCAGAGTGGGCGAATTCCGATTGACCAGCTCCCACAACCTCAGGCCCAATCGGACATTTCCGCCAACGCCGAGTTCAAGAAGTCCGTGTTCGGCTAGCTGCCGGACCAGGCGATGGGCGCTTGAGAGGGGCAAGCCAGCGGTCTCCGCAAGTTCGGAGAGGCGCAATGATGTGGCGTCCTCGGGGAAGGCCTCGATGATCCGGACGATGCGATCCACCACTGAATCACCGGACGCCGAGTTAGCCAATGCGCTTTCCTCCCTTCCCGCGGATTCCATTGAATGGTAGGCTCAAGTTTACTGCGGTTCGGCGGGATCCGCCGAGGCATCCTTGAGTTCCCGCCGCGAGATCTCCAAGCCGATCGCGTCGTAGTGCGCCAGCACTACCGGAGAGGCCGATGTACTGGGCTCATCCAGCAGGCCAAAGGCGAAATCACTGGCGGCCAGAAGTTCTTCATCGGAGCACTTGTCCAGCGGTTGGAATCCCGCCGCATCGATCGAGGCTCCGAATTCGCCCGTAATCTCGAACGATTTCGATCCCGTTGCGGCCCCGAGCGGGAGGCTGGCAGGCTTGTCCGTAAATTCCAGGGAAACTCCGGATCCGCTGACGAGGCCAACTTCCGTGGTTCCGCCGTCGATCGCATTGAGGTCGTTGCGGAGTCCGGCCAGGGCCTGCGACTCGACGATCGCGGCGCGGGAAAAGCCCACTCTGATGTGGGAGGTGACGCCCATTCGCCGAATCCGGCGAACGATGTGAACGAGCGCGGGCCTCGAATCTTGATTCAGGCTCCCCCGCACGTCGATTTCGACTGCGTCGGTGGAAACATCGAATTTTACGAGGGCGTGCAATCTGCGGTCCATAGGTACTCCAAAAGAGGTGTCTATGGCCGACGGCTCAACCTTGAGAAGCCTATCCCCTGGAATCCCCGTTGTACACCCGCCGCGTTGGGCGATCAGAGGGCTGGAGTCATCCCGCCCGGCTGCGGCCCGGCTCCTGGGCCGGCTCTTCGAAGTGGGTCAGGGTGCCCGCTGCGTCAACGGAATCCACCAAGGACTTGGCGACGTCGCGCAATTTCATGTTGCGATTGCTCGATGCCTCCGTCAGGATCCGGACGGCGTCCTCCTGGCTGCAGCGGCTTTGTGCCATGACAATTCCGACTGCTACGTCAATGACTGTGCGGGACTCCATGGCCGCGCGGAGATTCTTTGCACTGTCCGCATGGAGGGCGAATCTGATGGCAAGGCGCAGCGCCTGCGATACTTCACGTGTGTATCCGCGGGCCCGGTCTGCGGCCCTTTCGTTGAACTTGTAAGGAGCTTCGGAGTAGAGGTTGAGCGCCGCTTTGGCCTCTCCCTCCAGGTTGAAAGGCAACGACAACACCGACCTCAGCCCGTGCGACGCAACGGCATTCGCATAGTCAGGGCCCCAGCGGTTCTCCTCAAGAAGATCCGGGACGTGGACTTCCCGTTCCTCTTCGGCAGCCGTCAAGCATGGCCCCTGGGCCAAGGAATACTGGATCTCGTCCACTTCGCGCGCCGCATCACTGCTCCAACCAATAGTCAGCGCCTTCCGCTCGCGCAGCAGCGTGATCCCGCACAGCGCATCATCGCCGTCACCCGCCATCTGGTGCGCCGAAAACCGGGCCAGCTCGTTGAGGAAGTCCTCGAAATCAGCACTCTCCAGGATCAGGTTCTGGATTCGCTCGATGGTGGTCGGAGTGGAATCTGCAGGAAGCATGGCACGTTCTCCCGGTAAATATGCTGATTGGGGCATGTGGAAATAATAAGTCCCTTTACATAAGGTCCCACACGGTTGGCATTTGGGAAACGCCTAGCCCGAAGTGAGTTCCTGGACCCGGGACCATGCCGCGGGCGCCAATATCACCGCGACGCCGACGGCGGCCCCGATCACCGTCTCGACGATGCGGTCCCGCAGCAAGAGCCCGGGCGGGACGTTGGCCACCAGCAGAGTGGAAATGAGTGCGAGCGGGGTGACGAATATCTGTGCAACAAGATATTGGCGCGCGATGAACAGCTCAGCCCCGAACTGGCATACGGCAATCACCAACACCATCTGCCACGGCGCCGGGCCGAGCCAGAGAATTCCGGCCAACACCAGCAACCCGAACAGGGTCCCAACGATCCGTTGGATTCCGCGTTGCACCCGATGCCGGGTGCTGCGCCCCACCAAAGGAACCACTGCCGCCACCATGGCCCAATAGCCGTGTCCGAACCCGAGCCATTGCCCAGCCAAGGTGGCAAGCGTTCCGGCGAGCCCGGCCGCCACGAAGTAGCCTAAGCCTTCAAGCCAGGCCGCCCGGATTTCCTGCGGCAATAAGCGGTCCGCCGGCGGTCGCTTCCAGGGCGTCCGGTGGCTCGGGACTACCCGTGCTGACATTCCGATGAGCAACGCCAACACAGCGGTCAAAACAGCGGCCAGCATCCCTTCCCAGAGCGGCGGCTGCTGAGGCACGGAGGCGATCGCGGCGAAAGCGAAAATATGGAAGAGCGAACCTGCCGGGCGAAGCCTCCAAAGCGCAGTAACCACGGAGCAAAATGCGGCAACCAACGTGGTGCCAAGCGTGAGGATCCACACGTACGCGCCAGAGCCCTGTCCAAACCTGGCGGTCAGTGTGGCGAGCAGGATGATGCCCAGGAGCAGCGAACCGGCCCGGAGCTGGCTTCGAAAACGGTGGCGGTGGGGCTCGTTGCGGCCATAGATATTCGTGAACGCGGCAAAGCTGGCGAAAACCACAAGGTCCAGCCGTCCGAACAGCACGAGGGTGATCAACGGCAGGAAGACGCCCGCTGCGCAGCGCACAGCCGGGTGATGGTCCTTGTTCCCGGGACCGATCCTGAACATCTCTGCCAGGGCGTTCAACGGATTGCCTGCCTCTGCTTGCTTCTTTTGAGCGCTGTAGTGCTCAACTAATACTGCCCGACGGCGGCATTGGCATCCGTTACGAGCTTACGTCGGGCGGCTCAAGGTAGACCGATCAGCTTCCGTTGAATGGAAAGAGGATGCCGGTCCCGACGGGCCGTTGGTTCCGACACGCTGGCCGGACCCAACGGCCCAAAAGAGAGCCTCAGCTGAGGTTCGCGACGCCGGGGTAAAGCGGGTGCGCGGCGGCGAGTGCCTCCACGCGGTGACGCAGGCCGGAGAGGTCCGCGCCGGCGTCGGCGATCAGTGCCTCGGCGATGATGTCCGCAACCTCGCGGAACGCCGCTTCACCGAAACCGCGGGTGGCCAGTGCCGGGGTGCCGATCCGCAGGCCGGAGGTGACCATCGGCGGGCGCGGGTCGAAGGGAACCGCGTTGCGGTTCACGGTGATCTCGATCGCTGCGAGGCGGTCTTCGGCCTGCTGGCCGTCGAGTTCGCAGTGGCGCAGGTCCACGAGCACCAGGTGCACGTCGGTGCCGCCGGAAATCACGGAGATCCCCTTGGCCGTGACGTCGTCCTGGACGAGGCGTTCGGCCAGGATCCGGGCACCGGCCAGCACACGCTCCTGGCGTTCCTTGAACTCTTCCGAGCCGGCGATCTTGAAGGCCACGGCCTTGCCGGCGATCACGTGCTCCAACGGGCCGCCCTGCTGGCCCGGGAAGACCGCGGAGTTGATCTTCTTGGCGATGTCGGCATCGTTGGAAAGGATGATCCCCCCGCGCGGACCCGCGAGGGTCTTGTGCGTCGTCGACGTCGTCACGTGCGCGTGCGGGACCGGGGACGGGTGCAGCCCCGCGGCCACGAGGCCGGCGAAGTGCGCCATGTCCACCATGAGGTACGCGCCCACCAGGTCCGCGATCCGCCGGAACTCCGCGAAGTCCAGCTGCCGCGCATAGGCGGACCAGCCCGCCACGATCAGCGCCGGCTTGTGCTCCAGCGCCAGGCGCTCCACCTCGGCCATGTCGATCCGGTGGTCCTCTTCACGGACCTGGTACGGGACCACGTTGTACAGGCGGCCGGAGAAGTTGATCCGCATGCCGTGGGTCAGGTGACCGCCGTGGGCCAGGTTCAAGCCCATGATGGTGTCGCCCGGCTTGATCAGGGCGTGCATCACCGAAGCGTTCGCCTGCGCGCCGGAGTGCGGCTGCACGTTCGCGTACCCGGCACCGAAGAGGGCCTTCACCCGGTCGATCGCGAGCTGCTCGATGACGTCCACGTGCTCGCAGCCACCGTAGTAGCGCTTTCCCGGGTAGCCCTCGGCATACTTGTTCGTCAGCACCGAACCCTGCGCCTGCATCACGGCCACCGCGGTGTGGTTCTCGGAGGCGATCATTTCCAGGCCCGACCGCTGGCGGTTCAGCTCATCGTCGATCTTCGCCGCGATCTCCGGATCCAGCACGGACAACACCGCGTCCAGGGACGGCGAAACGACCTGCTCGAACACAATGTTCTCGGTGCCCGCGGCCCCGGTCGCGGCGCTCACAGCTCGCCACCGTTCTTGGAAGCGTATTCCTCGGCGGAAAGCAGCGGACCGTCGGACTCGGCGGCGACCTTGAAGAGCCAGCCCGCACCATACGGATCGTTGTTGATCAGCGCAGGATCGTCGACGACGGCGGAGTTCACTTCCGTGACCTCCCCCGTCACCGGGGAGTACAGGTCAGAGACGGACTTGGTGGACTCCACCTCGCCGCAGGTCTCCCCCGCAGTCACAGCGGAACCAACCTCGGGCAAGTCAACATACACGATGTCGCCGAGGGCATCGGTGGCCACGGCGGAGATGCCGACGGACACAAGATTGCCGGCTTCGCGGGCAACCCACTCGTGCTCGTCGGAGTACTGGAGTTCAGGTGCAACTTTTGCCATGTTTTTTCCTTTGCGTTGGTCTAAGAAAACAGTTGTGGTCAGGTTACGCGGCGGGGGCCGCCATCCTCTGCGTGCTGCTCCTTCGTCGCTTTGACGCACGCTGCCGGATGCCGCTCCCCCACCGCTAGAGGCTTGTTCAGTTTTCGGGGCTCACCGTTCCGGAAAAGAACGCTGGCCCTTCGGGATTCAGTTATGGGCCCGTGGTTCCCGTGGGCCTCACCCTCGGCAGGTAGCTCATCCTCCATAAGCTAAACCGGAGGTGAGCTGAGCCGCAGGTGAGATGCAGGGCCCCATCGGGTGCCGGCATCCGGCAGCATGCGTCTAAGGGAGCGACACGTCCGCTCAGCGGGCGTCTTCGCGACCGAGCATGCAGAGGATGTCGGACCCGACGGGCTAAACGCAACCACGGTCACGCAACCCACCGGGAGCGTCACGTCCGCCCAGCGGGCGTCTTCGCGACCGAGCACGCGGAGGATTCTTCCGTCCCGCGGCTCCCAGCCACCCACCGAAGCCGACGGGCTTAAGGCGACACGGCCTACTTAACCCGCTTATAGAACGGCAGTGCGACAACCTCGAACGGTTCAGCCTTGCCGCGCAGGTCTACGTCCAGGGCCGTGCCTGGCTCGGCGTGTTCGACGTCGACATAGGCCAACGCCACGGGGTAGCCGAGGGTGGGGCTGGGCTGGCCGGAGGTGACTTCGCCGACCACTACGCCGTCCTTGAGGACCGGGTAGTGGCTGCGGCCGGCGCGGCGGCCCAGGCCCTTGAGGCCAACCAGCTTGCGGCCGCTGGTGGATCCGGCGCCCTCAGCCTTCAGGGCTTCGAGGGCGGCGCGGCCTACGAAGTCGCTTTCCTTGGCGAGCGAGACGACCGGGCCCAGGCCCGCCGAGAAGGGGTTGCCTTCGCGGGAGAGCTCGTTGCCGTAGAGCGGCATGCCGGCTTCGAGACGCAGGGAGTCACGCGAGGCCAGGCCGGCGGGGATCAGCTCGCCGTCTTGGGCAACTGCCGCGATTGCTTGCCACAGGGCGGCGGCATCGTTGTCCACGAAGATTTCGAAGCCGTCCTCACCGGTGTAACCGGTGCGGGCGAGGAGCAGTTCCGTGATGCTCCCGGCAAAGGTGAAGGGCACCTCGACGGCGGCGTAGTACTTCAGCTCGGTGACCAGGGCGTGCTGTTCCGCCGGGACCAAACGCAGGAGGATTTCTTCCGCCTTGGGACCCTGGACGGCGATCAGCGAGGTCGCTGCGGAGGCGTCCTCGACGACGACGTCGAAGTTGGCAGCCCGCTGCGCCAGTGCCTCGGCAACAACCTTGGCGTTGCCGGCGTTTGGAACCACCAGGAACTTGGAATCGCCACGGCGGTAGGTGATGAGGTCGTCGATGATGCCGCCGTCTTCCTGGCAGATCAGCGAGTACTTGGCCTTGCCGATCGACATGGCGGAGATCTTGCCCACCAAGGCGTAGTCCAGGAAAGCGGCCGCGTCCGGGCCGCTGACCCAGACTTCGCCCATGTGGGAAAGGTCGAACAGGCCTGCGGACTGGCGGACGGCGTGGTGCTCGGCCAGTTCGGAGGAGTACTTCAGGGGCATCTGCCAGCCACCGAAATCGGTGAAGGAAGCGCCGAGCTTCTTGTGCTCTTCGTAGAGCGCAGTGTAGTTCTCAGTCATCGTGAGGAGTCCTTTAGTTCTCGAAGGCTTCGATCGGAGGGCAGGAGCAGACCAGGTTGCGGTCGCCTGCGGCGCCGTCGATGCGGCCGACGGGCGGGAAGTACTTGTCCTGCTTGAGGTGGACAGGGAAGACGGCCTGCTCGCGGGAGTACTCACGGTTCCAGTCCGAGGAGACGACGGCGGCCGCGGTGTGCGGTGCGTGGCGCAGCGGGCTGTTCTCCACCGTGAAGTCGCCGTTCGCGACCTGGTCGATTTCCTTGCGGATGGTGATCATGGCTTCGATGAATCGGTCGATCTCCCCGAGGTCCTCGGATTCGGTGGGCTCCACCATGAGGGTGCCCGCCACCGGGAACGCCAGGGTGGGAGCGTGGAAACCGTAGTCGATGAGGCGCTTGGCCACGTCCTCAGCAGTAACGCCGGTGCGAGCCGTCAGTTCGCGCAGGTCCAGGATGCACTCGTGGGCCACGAGCCCGCCTTCACCGGTGTAGAGAACGGGGAAGTACTCGTTGAGGCGCGAGGCGATGTAGTTCGCGGCAAGCAGCGCGGACTTGGTGGCCTCGGTCAGGCCTTCGCCGCCCATGAGCTTCACGTAGGCCCAGGAAATCGGCAGGACGCCGGCGGAGCCGTAACGCGAGGCGGAGATGGCCACGCCAGTCCCTGGCAAAGAAGCGCCGTCTTCGTGTGCTGCCTTGTTCGCATCGCCGGGCATGAAGGGTGCAAGGTGCGCCTTGGCCGCGACCGGGCCAACACCGGGTCCGCCGCCGCCGTGC
Organism: Arthrobacter sp. KNU-44; assembly: GCF_051843155.1. NCBI lineage: Bacteria > Bacillati > Actinomycetota > Actinomycetes > Micrococcales > Micrococcaceae > Arthrobacter > Arthrobacter sp. KNU-44. Next base: position 2,292,365 of record NZ_JBPXNG010000002.1, on the reverse strand, counting down.
GGGATGCAGAAGGTCTTGTGCAGGTTCAGGTGGGACACGTCGCCCCCGAACTTGCCCGGCTGGGCCAGGCCCACGAGCGCGTTGAGGTTGGCGCCGTCCACGTACACCTGGCCGCCGGCCGCGTGCACCGAGTCGCAGATTTCGCGGACGTCGGCGTCGTACACGCCGTGCGTGGACGGATAAGTGATCATGATGCAAGACAAAGCACGGCCGGTGGCGTCGATCTTGGCCTGCAGGTCCGCGTGGTCGATGGTGCCGTCGGCCGCGGTGGCCACCACGACCACTTTCATGCCGGCCAGCACTGCCGAGGCGGCGTTGGTGCCGTGGGCGGACGCCGGGATGAGGCAGACGTTGCGCTGGGCCTCGCCGCGGGAGTGGTGGTAGCCGCGGATGGCCAGCAGGCCCGCGAGTTCGCCCTGGGAACCGGCGTTGGGCTGGATGGAGACCTGGTCGTACCCGGTGATCTCCGTCAGGTCAGCTTCCAGATCTTCGATCAGTTCGCGCCAGCCCTCGGTCTGGGAATCCGGGGCGAAGGGGTGGATCGAGGCGAATTCCGGCCAGGAGATGGCTTCCATCTCGGCGGTGGCGTTCAGCTTCATGGTGCACGAACCCAGCGGGATCATGGTGCGGTCCAGCGCCAGGTCGCGGTCCGACAGCTTGCGGATGTAGCGCAGCAGCTGGGTTTCGGAACGGTGCGTGTTGAACACCGGGTGCTGCAGGAAATCAGAACTGCGGACCACGGCCTCCGGCAACTCGAAGCCGGAAGCGGTCTTCAAGGGACCGGCGCCAAAGGCGACGGCCACTGCGGACAGCACTTCCGACGTCGTGGTTTCGTCAACGGAGACGCCCACAGTGTCGGCGTCGATGATCCGCAGATTGATGCCCCGCGCTTCGGCGGCGGCGATGACCTTCCCGGCCTTGCCGGGGACGCGGACGGTGACGGTGTCGAAGAAGGAATCGGAGACGAGTTCGCGGCCGGCGACTTTGAGCGCGGTGGCGAGCGTGCGGGCGTGGTTGTGGGCCGTCTCGGCGATCGCCTTCAGGCCATCGGGGCCGTGGTAGACGGCGTACATCGAGGACACGATGGCCAACAGGGCCTGCGCGGTGCAGATGTTGGACGTCGCCTTCTCGCGGCGGATGTGCTGCTCGCGGGTCTGGAGGGCGAGGCGGTAGGCGGGAGTGCCGGCGTCGTCCTTGGAAACGCCCACCAAGCGGCCCGGCATCGAGCGCTCGAGGCCCTTCTGGACAGCCATGTACGCGGCGTGCGGGCCGCCGAAGAACAGCGGTACGCCAAAGCGCTGAGTGGAGCCGACGGCGATGTCAGCACCCTGCTCACCCGGAGGCGTGATCAGCGTGAGCGCGAGGAGGTCCGCCGCCACGGTGACGAGGGCGCCGCGTTCCTTGGCGGCGGCAATCACGGCGGAGTGGTCGAACACCCGGCCGGAAACGCCCGGCTGCTGCAGCACGATGCCGTTGATGTCGCCGTCGGGCAGGCCCTGGGACAGGTCAGCGATCTCCACCTCGAAGCCCAGCGCCTCGGCGCGGCCCTTCACGATGGCGATGGTCTGCGGGAGGCATTCGGCGTCGAGGACGGTCTTGCCCGCAGAGGCGGACTTGTTGGCCCTCCGCATGAGCAATACGGCCTCGGCGACGGCGGTGGCTTCGTCCAGCAGGGACGCGTTGGCCACCGGCAATGCCGTGAGGTCCTGGACCATGGTCTGGAAGTTCAGCAGGGCTTCGAGGCGGCCCTGGGAGATTTCCGGCTGGTAGGGCGTGTAGGCCGTGTACCAGGCCGGGGATTCGAGGATGTTGCGGCGGATCACCGGCGGAGTGACGGTGTCGTAATAGCCCTGGCCGATCATCTGCACGGCCGTCTTGTTCTTGGCCGCCAGCTTGCGAAGTTCAGCCAGGACTTCCACCTCGCTGAGGGCGTCGGTGCCGTGCTTGGACAGCCTAAGTGCAACATCCTGGCGGATGGAATCGGGGACAGCGACATCCACCAGGCCGTCAACGGAGTCGTAGCCGACAGCTTTGAGCATGATGCCAACATCGATTTGCCGTCGTGCGCCGATGTGTCGGTCTGCGAAAGCGGTGGGGGTTGATTGAACAGTCAAAAGGAACTCCAAGGTAGGGCCGACCGCAATGGCACGGCTTCGGTTTGGGTTCCTCCCCGCTCTGTATCGGACCTGAGAGATTCCGCAGGCTTGGTTGCCTGCTTGCACCGTCGGTGAGCCGGACCGAAGCCTGGCTGCTTTCCAGAGTTGCCTCGCCGCAGCGGTACGGGGGCCTGAGAGATTCCTGGGGAGGATTTGCTCCTACGGCGCCTGCCCGGTTGATGACTGGGAGGACTCTCCCGCCACGGTTCGAAAGGCATATTCAGATTTGGGGTGATTCGGCTCACACCATACACACAATGTCAACGCAGGGGCAACATCAGGTATCGGAAATAGCCGTCGGCAGAGGATCATCAATCGAGGAGATCACGAAGCATAGCCGGAGTTGACATTCCTTGGTGACCTATCCCACACTGAGTCGGGCATCACCCAAACTGAATACGCTGATGATCTGCGGCGGGAGAGTCCTGCCGGTACATTCTGCAGTCGCCGTAGGAGCAAATCCTCCCCAGGAAACTCTCAGGCCCCCGTACCGCCGCGGCAAGGCAACTCTGGAAAGCAGCCCGGGAACTCCGGGCTCACCGACGGTGCAAAGCGGAACCATGCGAAAGCACGGGGCCGCGGAATCTCTCAGGTCCAATACAGAGCGGGGAGGAACCCCGAATCATCGTGGCACGCTAATGCCACTTGAACGATGGAGTTCCTCATGACGATTCATCACCCGCCCGCCATAGCTAGTGAAACACCCCATCTTGATCGGCAGCTCAGCAACCGGCACATCCAGCTGATTGCGATCGGCGGCGCCATCGGCACAGGCCTCTTCATGGGTTCCGGAAAGACCATCTCCGCGGCCGGCCCGTCCGTGATCTTCGTGTACATGATCATCGGCTTCATGCTGTTCTTCGTCATGCGCGCCATGGGCGAACTGCTGCTGTCCAACCTGCACTACAAATCCTTCAGCGACTTTGCCGCAGACCTTCTGGGTCCGTGGGCAGGTTTCTTCACCGGCTGGACCTACTGGTTCTGCTGGGTGATCACCGGCATCGCGGACGTCATTGCCATTGCGGGCTACTCAAAGGAGCTCTGGCCGAGCCTCCCGCTGTGGATCCCGGGCCTGGCCACTATCGCGATCCTGCTGCTGCTGAACCTGACCACGGTGAAGGCCTTCGGCGAGACAGAATTCTGGTTCGCCCTCATCAAAATCATCGCGATTGCAGCACTGATCGTTGTAGGGCTGTTCATGATCTTCAGCGGGTTCCAGTCCGAGGCCGGACCGGCAAGCCTCACCAACCTCTGGAGCCACGGCGGCTTCTTCCCCCACGAATTCATGGGCTTCGTGGCCGGCTTCCAGATCGCGGTCTTCGCATTCGTGGGCATTGAGCTAGTGGGCACCACTGCGGCAGAGGCCAAGGACCCGGAGAAGAACCTGCCCAGAGCGATCAACTCCATCCCGGTGCGAGTGCTCCTGTTCTACGTGGGCGCCCTCATCATCCTGATGTCCGTCACTCCTTGGACCCAGTTCGCCGCCGGCCACAGCCCATTCATCGCCATGTTCTCCCTGGCTGGGCTCGGCGCAGCCGCCACCGTGGTCAACCTGGTGGTGCTGAGCTCGGCCATGTCCTCGGCCAACTCCGGCATCTACTCGACCTCGCGCATGGTGTACGGCCTAGCCCAGGAGGGCGACGCCCCGGCCCTTTTCAGCGGCCTGTCCCGGCGGAAGGTTCCCCGCAACGCCCTGTTCCTCTCCTGCGTGCTGCTGCTCTCCGGCGTCGTCCTGATGTACGCGGGACAGGACGTCGGCAAGGCCTTTGACATGGTCACCACCGTGTCGGCCGTCTGCTTCGTCTTCGTCTGGTCCATCATCCTGGCCAGCTACATCGCATTCCGTCGTCGTCGCCCGCAGCTGCACATCGCGTCCACGTTCAAGATGCCCGGCGGCATCGTGATGGTGTGGGTGGTCTTCGCGTTCTTCGCGTTTGTGCTCTGGACGCTGACCACCCAGTCGGACACGCTGACGGCACTGCTGGTCACGCCGGCCTGGTTCATCATGCTCGGTGTCGCGTGGTTCTTCCTGCGCCGCCGTCCAGCCCACCTGGCCCGCTACGCGAGGTTCCAGGACGAGCTCCAGTCGGACCAGGATGCCGCAGACGTGCCCCTCCGCGCGGGCGCCTAGGCGGACAATGACAACCACCTCTGCGGGGTGGGGGTTCACTTATGCATGGCCTCATGTATCTGGAGCGCAAACCAAAGCTGGGCCAACGTGGATGTTTCGGTCATGTCGAGCCCCGTCAACTCGCTGATTTTCCGGATGCGGTAAATGATGGTTTGTCGATGGGCGAAGAGCGCCGCGGCAGTCTTTTGCCACGACCTCTGGGCGTCCAGGTAGGTTTTCAAAGTCACGATGAGATCGCCTTCCTGGCTCTGTTCATACGTGAAGATCGGGCCGAGCAGCCGCTGAACCAACGCCGCCCCCTCCTCGAAACTGGTGAGCCCCAGCCACGAGGGCCCCTCGGCGTAACGGGACAGGTTTACGGCATTGCCTTTCGCTGAACCGAGCGCCCACAGCGATTCCTGCAGTGCTCGTTGGATGCCACCCGCAGACGTAGGGGAGCTGATGCCAATCCGAACCTCGGGCCCTGCGCAGTGGATCAATACGTCATCGGCCACCGCTGCTGATATCGCCACATGAAGTGTGTTGAAACGCCTCAGGCAAGCGGCCTGAAGGCCGTGACGCCACAGTTCGACGTGAATGTTCGCCAGCCGCTCGCCGTCGTCGTCCCCTATCGAAACAACCACCAAATTCTGCGCCGGAACATCAAGAGCGGCGAGCCTGACCTCCAGTTCCGCGAGCCCGAGACGTCCATCGAACGCCTGCAAGAGGAATTCGCCCGCCAGGCGATGCCGGCCTTCCAAGGACAGGGCCGACCGTGAGAGTTCCAGCCCCAGCACCGTTGCCGCATGCAGAAGCACGACGGCGTCAGGGTGCGGATCGCTTTTCGGCAGCACCACCAGCACCGCATTGGCGTGGGTAGGGATGTCCATCATCAACACGTGCCGGTCCCGCAGCCGATGCCATTGGAACTTCTTCCCGGTCATGGGTATATGCCCCGTCAAGGGGGCCAATTCCGCCTCCAGGAAGTCCGGCAGAGGCTCACCATCCGGATGCCAGGGATGAAGACAGCGCCGGTCCACGACGAATAGATCCGCATCGAGCTCGGCCTCGAGGCCTTGGATAAGGCCCTGCCAATGGTCCCCGGATGTTCCCGCCGTACGGAGCAGGTCATAGACCCGGGCCGTCTGACGCAGCCGCCGTGATTCCTCCAACAAGGAGGCCTCGGCCACCGCTCGCGCGATAGCGATGAAGGGCAATGGATACGGAATGCTAATCAGCGGTAGCGGCAGCTGCTCGCAGGCCGCCAGAAACTCGGGCAACAACTCCGGGGCATGCATCTTTTCCCCGATGGCCAGGGCGCTGGCCCCTGCATCGACGAGCGCCTCGGCGAGCGCTACTTGGCCTTGGGCGTCGGACGGGATGGACAGGCCGTTGGTCATCATCAGTTCGCCGCCGGTGACCCATTCCCACAGCCTCGGCAGGTCAGAAGTGTGTGCCCAGGCGATTCGGTTGTGCTTGCCTGTGGATCCGGCCAAAAGCGTGAGTCCGAGCTGGGGTTCCGCCACGAGCTCAGCCACTGTAATCGCCATGAAATATGCTCCCAGCGCGTTGGTTTCCGGACTATTCAGGGCCCCTTAGACATATGTATAAGAGCCCCGGCCATTTGTAGTCAATCTACCGCTATACGCCGTGATGCACGTCACTAAGAATTGGATTACCTACTTCCCGCTCAACGGCGAGCACCCCATCCCAACACCGAAACGCTGCGGGCATCGCCGCCCGGCAGCACTGCACAAAGGATCCTGGAATGACAACGCACAAGCCCATCGGCCCCGTCGACGCAACAAAAGTCCCCCGGTATGCAGGCCTCGGCACCTTCGCCAGGCTCCCCCAAATCGACCGCGTTCCGGACTACGACATTGCGATCGTCGGCGTGCCGTTCGACGGCGGAACGTCCTTCCGGCCAGGCGCCCGGTTCGGTCCGGCCGCAGTCCGCGAAGCCTCCCGGCTGCTGCGTCCTGGCTACCACCCCGAACTGGACGTCGAGCCTGTGTACGAAGTCCAGGTTGTCGACGCTGGCGACATCGTCTGCACGCCTTACGACATCACCCGTGCCGTCCGCGAAATCGAAGAGCAGGCACTCCCCCTGATCGGCGAGGACAAGAAGCTCATCTCGATCGGTGGCGACCACACTATCGCCCTCCCGATGCTCAGGGCCTTGAACAAGGTCCACGGGCCGGTCGCGTTGCTGCACTTCGATGCCCACCTGGACACTTGGGACACTTACTTCGACCAGCCCGTCACCCACGGAACCATCTTCCGGCGGGCTTTCGAAGAAGGTCTCCTGGTGGAAGATAGGTCCATGCACGTCGGCATCCGCGGGCCGGTCTACGATCGCAACGATTTCCTCCGCGACCACGAATTCGGATTCCAAATCATCCGCTGCTCGGACCTGGATATCATCGGCGTTCCAGCAGCCATCCAACAGGTCAAGGAGCGGCTCGGCGACACCCCCGTGTACGTCTCCATCGACATCGACGTCCTGGACCCGTCCTACGCGCCGGGCACCGGTACTCCCGAGATGGGCGGGCTCCACTCGCGCGAACTTCTGGCACTGCTCCGCGGCCTGAACGGCATCAACATCGTCGGGGCAGACGTCGTCGAGGTCGCTCCGGCTTACGACCACGCAGACATCACCACGGTAGCCGCGGCCACCCTCGTCTTCGACCTCCTCGCGCTAATGGTTAATCGCGGCAAGGCCTCCGCCAACGCTCTCCTCGAATTGCAAGCAGCCTCCTGGACCGCATCATGAGCACCCGAAGCAATCCCGCCGCGGCCACCGAAGTGCCCCGGCTCGAAGACAAGACCATCCAGCCCATCCCGCTGAATGAACGCCACGGGAAAGCCCGGGACCTCTTTACCATCTGGTTCGGTTCCAACATCATGATCATGACTATCGTGACCGGCGGACTCGCAACAACGGTGTTCGGGCTCAGCTTTGTACCCGCCATCGTGGGAATCATCCTTGGAAACGTCATCGGTGGCATCTTCATGGCGCTCCACTCCGCCCAGGGACCGCAATTGGGCGTGGCGCAGATGATCCAGACCCGCGGCCAATTCGGCTCCTTCGGGGCGCTGCTGATCGTGGTCATCGTGGTGATCATGTACGTCGGATTCTTCGCCGCGAACCTTGTCTTCGGCGGCGAAGCAATGGCCGCGGTCAGCCCGGACATCAGTGTTGACGCAGGAATCATCATCATCGGCGTCGTGAGCGTTGTTGCCACGATTTTCGGCTACCGCCTCATCCACGCCTACGCTAGCTTCCTCAGCATCGTGGCTGGTTTGGCATTGCTTCTGGCCTTCGTCTGGATCATGTTCGTCCACGGCCTGCCCGCCACTTTCCTGTACCAGGGAAACTTCAACTGGGTTGGCTTCATGGCCACCGTCTCCGTATCCGCCTTGTGGCAACTCGCCTACGCTCCCTACGTCTCGGACTACTCCCGCTACATGCCGCACGGCACCGGCTCGGCCCCGGCGTTCTGGGCCTCCTACTCAGGCTGCGTCCTGGGCACGCTCTTCCCGATGATCCTGGGTGCATTGGTGGGAACCCTGGCGGTCACGATGGGCGCAGACGCTGGCAACGTGGAAATCGTCGGCAGCATGGGAGCGTTGCTCCAGCCATGGACCCTGGCAGTCGTGGGAATCTTCTGCCTCGGCGTTGCAGCGTCGAACGCCATGAATCTCTACTGCGGCGTCCTGTGCAGCCTCACTATTGGGCAGACGTTCAAGCCGAACTGGTTGCCTCGAGCCAAGACCCGAAGCGTCGCGGCAATCATCCTCTTTACATTCGCGCTCCTGATCTCGCTGTTCGCACGCGACAATTTCATCCTCTTTTACACCAACTTCCTCTCCTTCCTGATGTACGTGCTGGTTCCCTGGACGGCCATCAACCTGGTGGACTACTACCTTCTCCGGCACGGCGATTACAGGGTTGAGGACTTCTTCAAGCGCGACGGCGGAGTGTACGGCCGCTTCAACTGGGTAGCGATCGGTTCCTACGTGGCAGGTGCCCTGGTCCAGCTTCCATTCTCGGCAACAGCGATCTACACCGGGCCCGTCGCAGCGGCCATGGGCGGTGTGGACCTCTCCTGGATTATCGGCCTCGTCGTGGTTGCTCCGCTCTACTACGTCGCGGCACGCACGTTTCGAAAGAAGCCGGAAGCCGAGCCCGTTCCAACTCCCGTACTTGCAGCTGACCTCATCTGAAAGCGAAAAATCATGACACTCATTGACACCGAACAGTTCACCGTCCGCCGCGTCAGCGAAGGCAACAACTCCCCCGCGTCCCACAAGGTCTCAGGCATCTTGCCACTGCCTCTGCCTCCCGGCGGGCACTTCATTGGCGGATCGTTTGTTCCGGGCTCTTCCACCCACTTCATCGAAGTCGTAGACCCCACCACTGAACAGGTCATCGCCTCCGTCAAGGCCGGCACAGCCGCAGATGTTGACGTTGCTGTTGAAGCAGCCGTGGCTGCGCAGAAATCCTGGGGCGCCACCACGCCGAAGGAGCGGTCCGAGGTCCTGAACCTTATCGCCAACATCATTGAAGCCAATCGTGAAGCCTTCGAAATCATCGAGTCCGCCAACACGGGCAAGCCGCGAACCGTTGCGGAGGACGATGTCTCCAGCACCATTGACACTTTCCGTTTCATGGCCGGAGCGTCCCGCACGCTGACGTCCATGGCTGGCGGCGACTATGCAACCGGGCACACCTCGGTGATCCTCAGGGAGCCCGTGGGCGTGGTCGGCGTCATCACTCCGTGGAACTACCCGCTCCTGATGGCTGCCTGGAAGATCGCGCCTATCTTGGCCGCCGGAAACAGCATCGTCCTCAAGCCGTCCGAGCAGACGCCGCTCTCGACCCTCAAACTTGCAGAACTTCTGGCCGGACGCATTCCGGACGGAATCCTCAATGTCGTGACGGGACAGGGCCGGACCGTCGGACAGCGGATTTCCGAACACCCCGACGTTGCCCTCGTCGCCTTGACGGGGAGCGTTGTCAGCGGACAGGCCGTGGCGGAGACGGCGGCCAAATCAGTCAAGCGCGTCCATTTGGAACTCGGCGGCAAGGCTCCGGTTGTTGTGTTTCCCGACGCCGACCTCCGGGCTGCCGCGGCCGGCGTGCGAAACGCAGGCTATTGGAATGCCGGCCAGGACTGTGGCGCTGCATGCCGCGTTCTTGTGCACGAGTCGGTGGCTGCAGAGTTCACGGAACACCTGGTGCGCGAAGTCAGCACCCTGGTGGTCGGGGCCCCGGAGGCAGGGGACGATGTGGAAATCGGACCCATGATTTCCCGCCCACACTTCGAACGCGTCAAGGAATCGCTCGCCGAGGCAAGAGCTACTGGCCTGCACATGGCCATCGGCGGTTCTGCGTTGGAAGGCCCGGGTTACTTCATCGAACCCACGGTCATCAGCAACGTCCCGGCCGGGGCGCATGTTGCCACCCACGAGATCTTTGGCCCTGTGGTCACCGTCGAGACTTTCAATTCCACTGAAGAGGCCATCACTCGGGCGAACGAAAGCCCTTATGGACTATCCGCTTCGGTATGGACCCGGGATTCAAGCCTCTCATTGAGCGTTCCAAAGCAACTCGACTTCGGTACGGTCTGGGTCAATTCGCACTTGGTGTTGGCTTGCGAGGTACCGTGGGGCGGATTCAAGGGATCCGGCTACGGCCGGGACCTCTCCCTTTACGCCCTGGACGATTACTCCCGCACCAAGCACGTCATGATCAACCACGGCGCATGAGCGTTCAAACAAGCAACGGAGCTTAGCAATGACCACCGCGAACCTTCCCCACACATCAGTCTCGCCGCGCGCGGCAACCCCGCCGGGCCCTTTCGGAACAGACGTCACCTGGACCAATTGGGGCGGGAACCAGAGCGCCACGCCGGCCTTCACCGTCCGGCCTCGGACTGAACAAGAAGCGCTCGACGCCGTTCGTTTCGCGATCCGCGAAGGCTTGCCCGTGCGGGCGGTCGGCTCAGGGCATTCGTCCTCGCCGCTGGTCCAGACGGGGGGCGTCCTGATGGACATGTCCGGACTATCCGGGATCACCGGAACCGACCCCGTCCGGCGGCGTGCCAGAGCCCTTGCCGGCACCACGATCAATGCCTTCGGCGATCCGTTGTGGGAGCAAGGCCTCGCGCTGGCCAACCAAGGCGACATCGACAAACAGCAGATTGCGGGGGCGCTCTCAACCAGCACCCACGGCTCCGGTAAGGATCTGGGGAGCTTCTCGTCAAGCCTCCGCTGGGTGAAGCTGATCAATGGTTACGGCGAGATCGTCGAAATCGGCGAAGGGCAGCTCCGCGAACTCAGAGCGGCACAGGTGGCTTTAGGTACGCTTGGGATTTTCCTCGAGGTGGAGTTGGCGGTTGAGGACCGCTACTACCTGCAAGAACAAATCACGTACCCCACTTGGGCCGAGACCACCGCAACGTGGCAGTCCGACATCGACGCGAACAGGCATTACTCGTTCCTCTGGTGCCCGGAAGAAGGCTCGTGCGAGCTCCTGGACCTCCCGGGCGCGCCAGGCCTGAGCATGGCAAACCGCAGCTACACCAAGCGGTACAACATCGCGCAGGTCCGGGACGAGCGCGAAATTTCGGGTACGGAAGGTGCCCGGCTGGACCGTTCGTACCGTATTTACCCGGGCGGATTCACCACGCCTTTCCATGAACTCGAGTACTTTGTGCCGAGTGAAGTTGGACTGGCCGCCGTCGAGGCCGTCCAGGACCTGATCCGAACCAAGCACCCTGAGCAGAAATACCCCGTGGAGGTTCGCTGGGTGAAGGCCGATGAGGGCTACATGTCCCAGTTCCAGGGACGCGACACCACCGTCATCACCCTGACTACCGAACCCGGGACCGACTACTGGCAGTTCTTCCGCGATGCCGATGCGGTGCTGCAGGAATTCGAGCCACGCGCGCACTGGGGAAAGATCCATTTCATGACCAGGAGCCGTTTGGAACGCCTCTACCCGGAGTTGGACACCTTTATCCAAGTACGGCGGGAGTTCGATCCGCGCGGAATATTCCTCAACGACCACACCCGCGCCCTTCTGGGCTGACCGAGCGAAGCTACCTCCGATACACCCCTTCGAAACACTGGAGTGATAGTTTGATCCCTGCTTGAGCCAGACACTCGTACCCACTCGGAGGATATTTCATGCTCAAAGGTTTCAAGGACTTCGTTCTTCGCGGCAACATTATCGAGCTGTCCATCGCCGTCGTCATCGGCACCGCGTTCACAGCCCTGGTCGCAGCATTCACCACCAACATCATCAATCCGGTTATCGCCGCCGCCGGCGGAGTCAACGCGCAGGGACTGGGCTTCTCCATTTGGCCCGACAACGCGAAGACCTTCGTCAATTTCGGTGCCGTCATCACCGCGTTCGTGACCTTTCTGATCACGGCCGCCGTGGTGTACTTCATTTTCGTTGCGCCCATGAACAAGATCAACGAACTGACCAAGCGCCGTGCCTCCATCGAAGAGCCCGAGGACGAGCCGCTGCCGGCTGACACCGCCCTGCTTGTTGAAATCCGCGACCTCCTGACCGATCTCGCCGCCGCCAACAAGAGCAACGAGAACGCCCGCTAGGTTTCGGGCACTACGGCCAGTTCGGCGCGTCCGGTCGGCGCCGAACTGGCCCCCACCAGGGCTGCCCAAGATCGTGACGCAGGCGCAATCCGCCTGAAACAGGGCTCGGGCACGATAGTGCCATGAAGCCGAACAAGAGGACTTCCGCTACAGCCGAGCTCTCCTGCGAAGTGTGCGGCCAGATGCCTGAGGCTCCGAAGGCCCGGGTCACCGTGGCCCAAATCGCCGTGATGCTCCCTATCGAACTTCTTGTCCACGCCATCGTGGTTGAAACGCAACTGCCATACCTGGCCAAGGTACTCCTCCTCACCGTCACCGCAACGGTCCTGGTCATTTGGGTCGCCGAACCCTCCGCGGCCAGGATTCTACGGCGCTGGATCCACGCGCCTGCCCTCCGCAACCGCCGGAAGCTCCATTTGGCCCCGGCTCTTTGGCGGGCGAGAACAGTGCTCCGCGACCAGCCGGGTTCCCTCCAACGCATCACCCAATCGCTGGCCCGGACCGACATCAATATCCTCAGCATCCATGTCCACCCCATGGATGGAGCCGTCATGGACGAATTCGTACTTTCCGCTCCGGGCCACCTCGGCGAGCAAGAGCTACTGACAGCGCTCGACGACGGCGGCGGCCGGGATTCGCACGTGTGGCCTACCACTGCACTCGCCATGGCGGACGGCCAGACCAAGGCCTTGAGCCTGGCTGCCCGGATCGCCGACAACCCGCAAGAACTACAGCTGGCGGTTGCGGAACTCCTTTCGGCGAAAATCGTCACCCCGGAACCCGAAGGTCAGGCCGTCGAAGCGGGCGCCGCCGTCGGGCCCTCCACGACACTCCTCAAGATCCCCACCGCCTGGCACGGCCCGCTCGTGTTCTCCCGACCGGGCGAACCGTTCACGCCGGCGGAATCAGCACGTGCACATCGGCTGGCCGAGCTCGCGGAAATCCTGGCGCACACCCGCAGGGGCAGCCGCCCCTGAACAGCCCGGCGCCGAGATTTCACATGGTGAACCCGACGCCGGCGACCACAAACTCCGCCGGTACAGTTTGTCGGGTGACTACCAAGATTGATCTCCAGCGCGCCGCCGATACCCTCCGGGCATGGGCATTGGATGAAGACCTGAAGCAACGAGTCATGTCCACACCGGCCTTGGCGACAATGGCTGCGCGCGTGGCAAGGCGATACTCGGCCGGGGACACTGCGGCCGACGCGATCGAGGTAGCGGCAGCCGCGGTGGCCCGCGGGCATGCCGCGAGTATCGAATACGCGGGCGAGAGCGTACGCAACGCCGACCTCGCACGCTCGGAAGCCGGAGTGTTCCTCGAGCTGGGCGCTGCCCTCGGAAAGACCGGCCTGCCGAGCACGATTTCTTTCGACCTTTCCCACCTCGGTGCCCTCGTGGACCCTGAGCTTGCGCTCGACCATGTACGCCACCTCGCCGCGATAACGGAACCGTTCGGAACGGGACTGATGATCTCAGCCGAAGGCTCGGATCGGACCGATCTGGTCCTGGACCTGTACGACGAACTCGCGGTCGAGATCCCCCGCGTCGGAATCACACTCCAAGCCCGCCTGCACCGCACCCCCGGAGACCTCGGGCGGGTCCTTCGCCACCCGGGTACCGTTCGGCTGGTCAAAGGCGCGTTCCTTGAACCCGAGTCCGTCGCCTACCCCCGCAACAGCGCCGAACTGACTGCCGCCTACCTCGACCTGGCGAGCCGGCTCATCCTCTCCGGCCACCCGCTTTCCCTCGCGACCCACGACGACGAGCTCGTCAACACGCTCATCGCCACGCACGGCGAGGCATTGAAGACCGGCGCGATCGAATTCGAGATGCTCCTCGGCCTGGGGACCGATCTTCTCGACCGGCTCCACCGGGACGGCTACCGGACGCGCGAGTACGTCATCTTCGGTGGCGAGTGGTGGTTGTACGTCCTCAACCGCATCGCGGAACATCCCGAACGGGCGCTGACGGCCCTCGCCGACCTCAACCCGAGCTAGGCCCTCCCGGGTCTGTCCTAACCCGGCAAGCAGGTCCACGTTGAGGTCCCCGGTATCTCATCCGCGGCATCTCCGCGCACGCTACCGCTCCGGTTGGGGCCGGAGCATCTTCGGTCACATCCTGTTTCTTCGCTTTGTATACCAAATCTCTTGACAGTGCGCCGGGTCACATCTACTTTTGATTTTGGGATCCCAAAGCGGGATCCCAAAACGGACTCAACGAACCGGCAGCGTCCCTCCTCCCAGAAAGAGGACCGGGCCGCAACTGCTGCCGCCGGCGCGAGTCCAGCTGCCGCGGCAACCCGCACCCAGCACAACAATTCAAGACTTTCCCCGCTCCTCAAACTCCCCCTGAAGGAGAAACTGTGTCTCTCCAAAACACTGAAGCAATAGCCTCGGAAGGCGAAGAAAAAGCCGGCAAGGACGGCGTGCAGCGACGCACGAGTGTCCGTTGGAGGCTCTTCGTCCTGCTGCTGATCCTGGTAGCCGTCAACTACATCGACCGCGGCTCCATCTCCGTGGCATTGCCCATCATCCAAAAGGAATTCAACCTCGCACCGGAGCTCGTTGGGCTCCTGCTTTCCGCATTCTTCTGGACCTATGCCCTCATGCAGATCCCCGTCGGCCTGCTCATCGACAAGTTCGGCCCCCGCAAGGTCGTCACGGCGTCGTGCATCGGCTGGGGTGCCGCAACGGCAGCATCCGGCCTGGCCGGCGGCTTCCTCAGCATGTTCATAGCGCGCCTGGGTATCGGCGTCGCCGAAGCAGGCGTCATGCCGGCCGGCGGCAAGCTCAACGCCATCTGGATGCACAAGAAGGAGCGCGGCCGCGGCGCCACGATCCTTGACGCAGGCGCCCCGCTCGGCGCCGGCCTGGGCGGTATCCTCATCACCTGGCTCATCGCCTCCACCGGCAGCTGGCGCTACTCGTTCATCATCGCCGGCGCAGCCACGGTCCTCATGGGCCTGGCTGTCTGGTGGTACGTCCGGGACAATCCCCGCAACCACAAAGCCGTCAACGCCGCCGAGGCCGAATACATCGAGTCCTCCCACGCCGAAGAAGACGCCGAGGCCGAGAAGGACGGCGTCAAGGGCAAGCGCGCCCTGCTCCCCTACCTGAAGTTCCGCTCTTTCTGGGCCATGTGCTTTGGCTGGCTCGGATTCAACGGCGTGTTCTACGGCCTCCTGACATGGGGCCCGCTCTACCTGGCCCAGGCCAAGCATTTCAACCTGAACACGATCGGCTGGTCCACTTTCGTGATCTTCGGCGCAGGCTTCGTCGGTGAGATCCTCGGCGGCACCATTGCTGACAAGTGGCGCGCAGCCGGCGCCTCGGCCAACCTGGTCATGCGCACCCTGCTGGGCGTCTCCAGCGTCGTGGTAGTCGGCGGCCTGGTTGGCGTGACGGTCGTCTCAGACCCGATCACCGCCGTCGTGCTCCTTTCAGTGGTCCTGTTCTTCCTCCGCTGGGTGGGTCTGTTCTGGAGCATCCCCTCAATCCTGGGCGGCCGCACCAACGCCGGCGTCCTGGGCGGTGCGATGAACTTCAGCGGCAACATCGCAGGCTTCGTCACCCCGATTGTGGTAGGCCTGATTGTCGGGGCCACGGGCTCCTACACCTGGGCGTTGCTGTACTTTGTAGGATCCGCCGTGATCATGGGCGTCTCCGTGCTGACCCTGAACTACAACAAACGGCTTCCGGTCTAACTCGCCTGACCGGGCCGGCCGGGCGGTCCTGAACCGCCGCTCGGCCGTACGCCTCCGGGTTGCCGGGCGCAATGATCCAAGAGAACACGAATGGAGCAAAGATGCTGATTGCAGATGAAACCCCCACCACGGACCGCCCCCTCCGGGAATCCGTGCGGGACGCCATCCGTTCGCGAATCTTCGAGGGCCATTACGCGCCCGGCACCCGGCTGGTGGAGCGGGACCTCGCCGCCGAATTCAACGTGTCGCGACTCCCCATCCGCGAAGCCCTCCGCATGCTGCGGCAGGAAGGCCTCATCCAGGACCGGGCCTCCCGCGGTTCCGAAGTGGCAGGGTTGAGCCCCAAAGACGTCGAGGACCTCTTCGACGTCCGCCAGTCGCTCGAAGTCCTCGCCTGCCGCCTGGCCGCGGCCCGCGCCACGGACAAGGACCTCGAACACCTGGCGAGGCTCCTCGATGAAGCCGAGCGTTTCCTCGCGAAAGGCTCAATCCTCGAGGCACACCGCGCCAACAGCGAATTCCACGATGCCATCACGGCCATCGCCAACAACGATTTTCTCCGCACCGCGCTGGAACCGCTCCAAGGCCGCATGCACTGGCTCTTCCGCCACGTGGACGACCTGCCGGAACTGATCCAGGAACACCGCGATCTCTACGCCGCCATCGCGAGCGGCGATCCCGAGCGCGCCGCAACCCAATCGGCGTCGCACATTGGAAAGTACCGCGAGCAGTTCCCCCAGAACGAGCCCGCCACCGAACTCAAGTTGCAAGGCAAACGACCATGAAATTGCTAGTCATCAATCCCAACATCAGCGCGGATGTCACCGCGCTGATCGACGCCGAAGCCCGCCGCTCGGCGGGGGCTGACACCGAGCTGATCGTCCGGACCGCCGGACACGGTGTCGAATACATCGAGACCCGCTTTGAAGCCCTCATCGCAGCCGGCGCAGTCGCCGAAATCATCGCCGAGCACTCCGGCGGCGATCCGGAAGCGGACCGCATTGACGGCGTCGTCGTGGCCGCATTCGGCGACCCTGGAATGCCTGCGCTCAAGGAACTCACCGACGTCCCGGTCATCGGCATCACGGAGGCCGCCCTCTGCGCCGCGGCCCTGCAGGGCCAACGCTTCTCCATCATCGCCATTTCGGACCGCATCACCGCTTGGTACCGGGACTGCGTGGATCATTTCGGACTCGGCAGCCGGCTTGCCTCGATCCGTTCCATCAACCAGAGCCTCAACGGCATCGGCACAGTGCAACAGGATTTCAAGGAAACCCTCCTGGCACTGAGCCGGCAAGCCGTCGCGGAAGACGGCGCCGACGTCGTCATCCTCGCAGGTGCCCCGCTTGCCGGACTCGCGCGCGAGCTTGAAGGACAGATCCCCGTGCCTTTAGTGGACGGAATCTCCGCCGGAATCCGGATGACCGAAGCGGTTGTGGCGCTGCAGTCCGGTTTCCACCGCCAAGGCGCTTTTGCGCCGCCGCCCGTCAAGCACCGCCGGGGTTTGTCCGAAAACCTCGACGCCGCCCTGACCACCATCCAGTCCGCCGCCAGGGCCTCAGTTGCCGGCCGCGCCCCCGTTCCAGCCGGAAAGTAGGGACAATCGTGAATATTCCCGACCTCGTCATCGCCCACGGCACCGTCGTCAACAGCGTCGGGCGGCAGGCTTCGCACGTCGTGGTCAATGACGGCCGTATCACCCAGCTCATCGACGCCGCAGAACCGGTCCCTGCCGCCTCCCGCACCATCGACGCGTCCGGCAAGTTAGTCATCCCTGGCGGCGTGGACGGTCATTGCCATGTCGCCCAAGTGACCGGACGCTTCCGCACCCTTGACGACTACCGCACTACCTCCACCGCCGCCTTGTGGGGTGGCACCACAACCATCATCGATTTTGGTATTCCACGTGATGGCCAGGAATCCCCGCTGGACGCCGTCCTGAACAAGAAGCGCTTGGCCGCCGAGTCCCGCTGCGATGTCGCACTGCACGGCTCCGTGGTCGCATGGGATGAGACCGTGCCCTGGCAGCTGGAACAGCTCGCCGCCGAGGGCGTCCGTTCGGTCAAGATGTACACCACCAACCGCGGCTCCACCATGGCCGACGGCGACACCATCCTGAAGGTCATGCGTGAAATGGTGCGTCTGGACGGACTCACGTACATCCATGCCGAGCACGATCCCATCATCGCCGACTGCACCGAACAGCACGCCGCGGACGGCCGGATCGGCATCGAGCATCTGCATTCCACGCGGCCCGAGCTCGCCGAGGAAATTTCCGTCAAAGAGACCCTCGCCATGTCCGAGTACACCGGAGCGCCAGTCTACTTTGTGCACCAGTCGACCCCCGGCGCCGTGGATCTCGTCACCGAGGCCCGCGGGCGCGGCCTGCAAGCCTACTCCGAGACCTGCCCGCACTACTTGACGCTGGATGACACTGTCTACGGCAGCAATTTCCCGGAATGGTATGCGTGCTGCCCGCCCATGCGCAGCGCTGAAACCGTGGCCGGGCTGAAGGAACGCCTCGCGGCCGGAGCCATCCACACCGTGTCCTCGGACCACTCCTGCTACGACCTCTCGCAAAAGCGCGAGCGCACCGACGACGTCCGCTTCATGCCGCACGGGCTGCCCGGCGTCGAAACCCGCATGCCCGTCACCTTCACCGCGATGGCGCCCGACAGCACCGTGGAGGACTTCGTCGAGGTCTTCTCGGCCGGCCCGGCGCGGATCAATGCCGTGCCCGGCAAGGGCACTATCGCAGCAGGGTTCGACGCCGATCTGGTCATCTTCGATCCCGCCGAAGAACGCGAGGTCGACGGCGGCGCCCTCCACATGGGAACCGACTTCTCGCCTTTCGAAGGGAAGACGCTGAGCGGCTGGCCCGCCGTCGTCGTCTCCGCCGGACGCGTGGTGGTCGACGACGGCGGTTTCCACGATCCCGGCCCGGTTGGCCGTTTCGTTGCCCGCAACGGGTTCGCCGCCCATCGCGACGCTCTTTCCGTCCGAATATCGCCGTCTGTTCCCGACAACGTTTCTGCTTAGGAGAACCATGCCTTCCACACACCGCCCCACCCGCATCGGCATGATCGTGCCGTCGTCCAACACGTGCCTGGAGCCGCAGAGCTACCGGATCCTGGGTAACCGCCAGGACGTGACCATCCACTTCACGCGGATTCCGGTCACCCGGATTGCGCTGGATGATTCCTCGGACAAACAGTTTGATGCGACCGTCATGAGGGAGGCCGCCGCATTGCTCGCGACGGCGGACGTGGACGTCATCGCGTGGAACGGAACTTCGGGTTCCTGGCTCGGTGCAGCCCATGACGAAGCCCTGGTCCGGGAAATCACGGAGGCCACCGGGATTTCGGCAACGACCTCAACGTTGGCCTACCTGGAAGCCTTCAAGACGTTCGGCACGGAAAAGATCGGCATGTTCACGCCTTATACCGGGGATGTGAACCAAGCCGTCGTTGAGTCATATGCGCGCGAAGGAATCAAGACGGTGGACCACCGCCACCTGGACCTCAGCAACAATGAATCCTTCGCCCGGGTCACGGACGCGGAAATGATGCCCGGGTCCTTGGAACTTGCTGCTTCGAACCCGGACGCGCTCATTTACTTGTGCACGAACCTTTACGGCGCCAACATCACCGCGGAAGTGGAGGAAACCACCGGAGTACCGGTCCTCGATTCCGTAGCCGTGACGCTGTGGCATTGCCTCAAGCTCGCCGGGGCGCCGTTGTTGGCGCCCAAGTGGGGCCGGCTGCTTGCAGAACTAGCCTGATTCGTCTGTGGTCCCCTCTTAAAGAGGTTGGATGTTCTCTGCCTGGGGACCTTTCGGGCCCTGTACGACGTCGAACTGGACCCGCTGATTCTCGTCCAGTGATCGGTACCCACTCGAGGCGATCGCTGAGTAGTGGGCAAAAACGTCCGCCGAACCGTCGTCGGGGGCAATGAAGCCGAAACCCTTTTCGGCGTTGAACCACTTGACAATACCTGTTGCCACGGCCATGTTCCTTCTCTGAATCTGACTGACCACCGGCTTCAACCCCGATGCCCCCGGACGCATACGTCCGCTTCCTCAAACCTACGGTGCGGGGTTCCGGGGCGCAAGGATCTCCGGAGGTCTCGGTGTTCCCTAGTGCCAGAATCTTGAGGATTTCTTGCTCCTCTGCAGTGCGGGATCTTGAAACTGGGACGGCAGAGTGGTTGACGATTAGCGTCGTCGGCCATAAAGGAGAACACCAGGTGGGGTTGTTCCGGCGCCGGTTCGAAGCGGCAGCGCCAAAGATCCACGTGGACATCCTCGAAGACCACGCACTGCTCCGGGAGAGTCTTGCTTCCTGGCTTGAAGCCAACGCAGCAACCGTGAAGGTAGTGGGCAGGTTCAGCTCCTGGGCTGAGCTCGCCGCCTCGCTGGGACAGTTGTCGGACGTTGTCCTGTTGGACATCATCCTTGGTGACCGGATCCCGCTGCGCTCCAAGATCCACGCCATTCTCTCAACAGGGTCACAAGTGGTGGTCTGCAGTTCCCTCGCGACGCCCCTGGTGATCCGCCAAGCGTTCGACGCCGGCGCACTGGCCTACATACCCAAGACGGCGGGGGCCGAAGTGCTCACCACGGCCGTTCTCGCCGCCGCGCGCGGCGAGAAGTTCATCCTGCCCGAGCTAGCCGGCGTCTTTGACGTCCCCGGGCCGCGGATCCGCCTCACCCCGCGCGAACACGAAGCCGTCACGCTGTATCTTGGCGGCTCAGGCGGGACAATGGCGGATGTCGGTGCGAGCCTGGGCATCAGTGCCGACGGCGTCAAGAAGCTCCTCGTGTCAGTCCGCCGCAAAGCCCATAGCGGACCGGAATCACTCAGCCGGCCCGCGCTCCGGGAACTGCTGATCGCCGACGGCTGGCTGCTCCCCGATCGGTGAGGGGGCTGTGCCGCGCGGCGACCCACCGGGGAACGGGGCGTCGCCGCCGATACGCTTCCTAGAATCGAACCATGACTATGCAGAGCCATTCGAAAGTCGCGGTTGTGACAGGGGTCGGCCGGCGGCGCTCAATCGGGGCGAGCCTCGCAGTCGGCCTGGCGCGCGACGGCTGGGACCTCGCCCTCAACTATTGGCGGCCGTACGACGATCGCGTCGGATTGGAGCGCAATGCCGACGACCCGGAGTCCATCGCGAGCGAATGCCGCGCGTTGGGAGCCGCCGTCGAACTCGTCCCGGGCGACTTGGGCGATCCAGCGGTGCCGGCTGAGCTCATCAGGGCTGCGGGAACCCTTGGGCCGGTGACCGGATTGGTCATGTCGCACTGCGAATCAGTCGACAGTTCGATCCTGACGACCGACTTTGAGAGTTGGGATCGCCACTTCGCTGTCAACGCCCGGGCGACGTGGCTCCTCATCAAGGCCTTCGCCGAGCAACTACGGGAATCCGTCGTTCCGGGCGTCGTCGGGGGCCGGATTGTCGCCTTGACGAGCGATCACACTGTTCACAATCTGCCGTACGGTGCGAGCAAAGGAGCCCTCGACCGGATCGTCACCGCAGCCGCCGTCGAGCTGGCAGGCCGGGGTGTGCGTGCGAACGTGGTGAACCCGGGCCCGATCGACACCGGGTGGATGGACGACGCTACGCGGCGTTCGGGCATTGACGCGACTCCGGCGGGTCGACTCGGCACGGCCGAGGACACGACGGACCTGGTGAGATTCCTGTTTTCCGAGCAGGGCTCGTGGGTGAATGGCCAGATTCTTTATAGCAACGGGGGCTTCAAGGTCGGCTGAGCACTGACGGACCGCCGCCCCCGCCCCATTGCAGGACAGGGGTGGCGGTCCGCAGCAGCAAGGCGGCCCTGGGGCCTAGAGAAGCCCGACCTTGGTCATCAGCTCGGTGACCTTCTCGCTGTTGAGCTTGGCGGGGTCCACCGAAGGTGCCTGAAGATCCTTGAGGGGCACAAGCTTGGAGTTCGCCGGGACGTCGGAGCCAACGGTGTATTCAAAGGAGTCACCGTTCTGGAGGACCTGCTGACCGGCTTTGCCCGTGATGAATTTCAGGAACTGCTGGGCCTGGGCCTGCTTCTTGCTCGAGGCCAGAACAGCGCCGCCGGAGACGCTGACGAACGCACCCGGGTCCTGGTTCTTGAAGTAGTGGAGGTCAACGTTCTTGCTGTTTTCTCCGGTCTGGGCCTGATCGACGAAGGAGTAGTAGTGGTACAGGACTCCCGCGTCGACCTCTCCGGCGTTCACGGCTGCGAGCACGGGGGTGTCGTCCTTGTAGGACTTGAAGTTGGTTTTGGCTGCCTCCAGCCATTTCTGGGTGGCGTCTTCACCCTTGAGCGCAAGCATCGCGCTGACGATGGCTTGGAAATCAGCTCCGCCCGTGGACGCACCGATGCGCCCCTTCCATGACGGGGCCGCGAGGTCCATCAAGGACTTGGGAAGCTGGTCTGCAGTGAGCTTGGTCTTGTTGTAGGCCAGCACGGTGGAGCGGGCCGCGATGCCCGTCCAGTCGCCGGTGGAGGGCCGGTACTGCGCGGGGACTTGGCTGAGGGTTGCCTGGTCCACGGGGGCGAGCAATCCGGCACTCGCGATGCGGACCATGGCCGGGGAGTTTTCGGTAAGGAAGACGTCCGCCGGGGAGTTCTTGCCTTCCTCGCTGAGCTGGTTGCTCATTTCAAGGTCGTCACCATTACGGAGCGTAACCTTGATTCCCGTCTCCTTGGTGAAGGCGGCCACCCATGCGCCGGTGAGGTTTTCATGCTGCGCGTTGTATACGACGATGCCGTCGCCGGACGCGCCGGCCGTGGAACCACCGCTTGCGGTACCGCTTGGTGAGCCGCTGCACGCCGAAAGTGCCAGCAGCGTGGCCGTGGTGGCGGCAAGGGCCGCAGCGGGTTTGATGCCGAATTTCATGGGGGGCCTTTCAAGGATTCCGGCTGGGACCGGAACGGTTGGGGGGGTACCACTGCCCTTCACGCCGAGCAGCCCGAGGAGTCGGGGAACGGTAGCGAGATAGGCAAGGCAATCCTTACTGTAATAACAACATGCCATTGTTGCGTAATTCTGGGCACGCTGAGGCCGACTGTTACAAATGGCAACGCGGACGCTAAATCTGCTCCTGTCCGCGTAAGGAAACCATTAAGGACCGACGACGGCCGCTTGGTTTGGTGGTCTGATGAAGATAGTCAATTCGGGCTTTGGGCTGACCTCCGTAGGAGCTGAATCCACCATGAAACGCACTCCCCTCAACCAAGGAACGTCACACGATTCCGAGCTTGCCGGCGCCGTTCCGGAAGACTACGTCGTTGTCGATGAACTCGGTGATTTCACGTACTATCCGACCAAAACAGCCATGCTCGAAGACCTTGAGTACGTTGACGAAGCAGCCAGCATCCTGGACCGGGAGGGCAACAACTTCCACTTGACCTTGGAGGGGGGCCGGAAGCTGACCTTGGGATCCTCGTTCGGCAGGGTCGAATTCACGTGGCTTCGCCAGACCTGGATCAACGATCGGCGCCGCGAACCGAAAGCGCATCGATTGCTCCGTCTCTACCCCACAACGCTCGATGCCCTTCTGGCTGGAATATTTGAAACCCTGAGCCTGGAACTCACCAGCAGCGCCCCCAGTTCGCCCTGGGTAGTGGATGTAGCGGGAGAAGAGACCCATCCCGCGACGCTCAGGGACGTCGATGGCCTCATCGCGCGGCTCGATCACCTTGAACGGGTCACTGTGCGCGATCCCTTCGGACACGACTACCGGCCAACCCGTCATGCAACACACCGCCTCCACGCCCCTGGTGCAGGGGCGATCTACTACGTGGAGATGGAACCGCGTGCCGGGGAGGCGGATCAGCATCCCCGCGAAACTGACAATCTGCCCTGAACTTATTCAATGTGGGTTACCGCCCGGTAGGCGCGTTCTGCGATAGTTGGGAACATGGTGAACGTCCAGACCGAAATACTGATCCAGCGGTCCCGCGAGATCGTAGCAAGTTATGCTTCCAACCCCGACAACGCGCCGGTCTGGTATGTGAACATACGATCTGCGCAGTGGCAGACGCCGAAGCCCCTCGTGGTCGGATCCCGGGTTGCCTTCACCGCACGGTTCCTGGGCCGAAATCTGGACTATGTCTACGAATTCACCGAGCTCGTCCCCGGCGAGAAACTCACCATGCGCACCAGCCAAGGTCCTTTCCCGATGCGGACCACTTACACCTGGTCCGATGAGAATGGTGCGACACGCATGACCCTCCGCAACACAGGTGAACCCTCCGGGTTCTCCGCGCTTGCGGGCATCGTCGTGGCGCCAATGATGCGGGCGGCCATGCGCAAGGACCTGGAAAACCTCAAGAAGATCCTCGAAGCCGGCTAGAAACGGCGGCCCCAGGCTCTCCCCCGCGGATGCGGGTCGCCGACTCAGTTGTTCGATTCGCAAGCTGGCAAAAATCCGCCGTTGCGTGCAAGGATGACCCATACGATCGCAGCGGTCCACATTGGGGGAAAATGACCGAAAGCACCAACCTGCCGGAAAACACGCAGCCCGGCAGCAACGAATATCGCGCATCGCAGCGTCCCCGGCCTGAGTTCGGGATGAGCGCCCCGGAATCCTCCGGCCCACAGATTCCCTCTTGGCATCCGGAATCCAACCAATCTCAGGCACCAGCATGGCCGCCCGCTCCCCCGATCCGAAGCAGCGAAAACGTGGGCCGAGGCGCCCTGTTCGCACTCCCGGCCCTCCCGATCGGCGTCGTTCTGTGGCTTGTCATCTGGAATTTTGGCTGGATGTCCTCGCTCGTCACCTTCGCCGCCGCCGCGATGGCGGCCCGTTTCTACGTGATGGGAGCTGGCGGGCTGAGCAGAAAAGGCGTGTGGGTGATAGCAGCAATAACAGCTGCCACCGCGATTTTGTCTTTCGTAGCGGGAGTCTGGCTGGACGCTGCCAAATACATCAATAGCCAACCCCTCACTTTGATCACCAGTTCCGAGCCGTGGGACCTGATGAACTACAACCTCGCGAACAACCCGAACTTCGTGAAGGGGTACATGGGCGACTTCTTCATGGCGCTGCTCTTCGGCGCCTTGGGTTGCTTCTTCACACTTCGCCGCATGTTCGCCGCCACCAAGAACGGCTAACGCTCAACTAGAAGCGGCGGCTGCGAAGCAAGTTCGCGGCCGCCGCTCTCGGGTTAAGCGCTAGGGCTCGACGGCGACCACGTCGATCGACCGCCTTAGCCGTTGGTGAGGGTGATGTCGTCGAGGTACATCCAGGTGTCGTCGGCGGGGCTCGAGCCGTCGAGGTGGACGTTGAACCAGAGGGTGATGGTCTGGCCTTTGTAGGCGGTGAGGTCGGCGGTGAGCTGGGTCCAGGTGCCGTTGTTGTTGCAGAGTTTGAACAGGCTGCCCAGGGTGGTGCCGGTGGTGGTGCGGACTTGTGCTTCCATCCAGTCGTACGGGCAGGCGTTGCCGGTGCAGGGGTCTTCCTGGCTGTGGGGCTGGTACCAGAAGGACAGGGTGGTGGTTCCGGTGGCGGGGACGGTGATGGTCTGGGACAGGCTGCTGTCGCCGAGCGGTTCCGCCCCGGAGGCCAGGCCCAGGAGCGCGGAGCCGTTGCCCGCGGTCGCGGTGACCCCGGTGGGGGCGGCGGGTGCCGTGGCCCCGGCGGTGGGGGTGACCGGCGCCGAGGCCGTCGAGGCCGGTGAGGTGCCGATGGCGTTGGTCGCGGTGACGGTGAAGGTGTAGGCGGTGCCGTTGGCCAGGCCGGTGACGGTGGTGCTGGTGGCGGGCGGGTTCCCGGTCACGGTGACCGGTGCCAGGGTGGTGGCGCCGGCGTGCGGGGTGAGCGTGTAGGAGGTGATCGCGGAGCCGCCGTTGGCCGGGGCCGTCCAGGACACGGTCGCGGAGGCGTTGCCCGCGGTCGCGGTGACCCCGGTCGGGGCGGCGGGTGCCGTGGGCGTGGTCTGGGTATTGGTGAGGGCCACGTCGTCCAGGTACATCCAGGTGTCATCGGCCGGGCTGGAACCGTCGAGGTGGACGTTGAACCAGAGCACGATGCTCTGCCCGTTGTAGGCCGAGAGGTTGGCGCTGAGCTGGGTCCAGGTGCCGGAGTCGCTGCAGAGCTTGAACAGGCTCGCCAGGACCGTGCCGCTGGTGGTGCGGACCTGCGCTTCCATCCAGTCGTAGCGGCAGGCGGTGCCGGTGCAGGTCTCGTCGGCGGTGTGCGGCTGGTACCAGAAGGACAGGGTGGACGTCCCGGTAGCGGGGACGGTGATCGTCTGGGACAGGGAACTGTCGCCGAGCGGTTCGGTGCCGGATGCCAGGCCCAGGAGCGCGGAGCCGGTGCCGGTGTGGGCGGTGGTCGAGGCCACCGGTGCCCTGGCGCCGCCGGTGGTCCAGGACGTGAGCCCGGATTCGAACCCGCCGTTGACAACGCCCGGAACCGGGGCCGTCGGGGTGACCGGGGCCGAGGCCGCGGAGGGCGCGGACGTCCCGACGGCGTTCGTGGCGGTGACCGTGAACGTGTAGGCCGCGCCGTTGGTCAGCCCGGTGACGGTCGCCGTCGTCGAGGGCGGATTCCCGGAGACCGTCACCGGAGCCAAAGCCGTGCCCCCGGAGGTAGGCGTCACCGCATACGAAGTGATGGGGGAGCCGCCGTTGGCCGGCGCCGTCCAGGACACCACCGCGGAGGCGTTGCCCGCCGTAGCGGTGACCCCGGTGGGTGCCGCCGGCGCGGTCGCGGCGGCCTGGGTGACGTCGATCATCGAATAGTCGTCCGTGGTGATCGAACCGTTGGATTGGATGTTGAGTCCGTAACTGATTCCCGAGGCACCAGCGGGAAGAGCGGGCGTGGTCCAGGTTATCTGGGTCCAGTTGCTGCTCGCGTTGAACAGGGGGCTCGCCGTCCAGTAGGTCCAATACCCCGTTCCGGTGCGGTAGTAGACCTCGAATTGGGTGATGACATTGGATTTATACCAAGCGCTGAGCTGATAGATGTGGCCGGGAGTCCCCGTGGGTGAGCAGCCACCAAGGTCCAAGGCGGGCAGGAGCTTCGCGTCACCGCTGACATAACCGCTCATTGTCAGCAGTTCCGCGTTGTTGCCTGTGTGTCCCGGCGAGACTACTGAAAAGCTGGGAGTGTTGGTGCCGTATCCACCCGCAGCCCAGCAGAGCGGAATCCCGCTGGTGAGCGTTTCCAGGCTCGGGTTCTGGATCATGTTGGTCCCCTGTGGCGGCGGGGGCGGCACCGGCGGACCGGAGACGAGGGGCTGGACCGCGCCACCGATTACCTGGTCAACCGTCTTCACGGCAACGCTGCCCGCCGTCTGTTGTTGCGCTAGCCAGGAGGCGAATTGGTTGAACAGGCTGGGGCTGATGGTGAGCGTCGGATCGGTCCCTACCGCGATGTGGTGGAACGTCAATTGAACCCAGCCACCGCCGGCCGCCTGGGCCCTGGTCACGGAGTTTTCAAGGTTGGACAGCGTCCAGGTGCTGTCCACTTCCTCCGGCGCCGCGGTGTCATAGGGGTTGGCGGGCGGAATGGTTTCGGCGGCCGGGAGCCCGGGATCGTCCTTGCTGTAAAGGTCCCCGAGCCCGCGGGCGCTGTTGAAACCGCAGTTCTTGACGATGGTCTGCACGGCGGGATCCAAGGAAGCGAAGGGGTAGGCGAAGCTGGTGACCTTGAAGCCCATGTTGGCCAGGGCGACCCTGCCGTTGCACACTTGGCGCGTCACTTCATCCGACGTCAAGGTGACCAAATCGGGGTGGGTGACCGTGTGCCCGGCAATCTCATTGCCGTCCGCATAGAGTTGCTGCAGGTTCGCGGAAGTGAAATAGCTCGGCTGATCGATCCACCCGGAGGGGACGAAGTAGGTGCCGTGAAGTCCGAGGTTCTTTAGCGTGGCTGCGGCGGTCAGTTGGTCGGCGTTGCCGTCATCGAAGGTCAGCGTGATGACGGTGTTTGCAGCCGCATGCGCCGGCAAGGCAAAACCGCTGAGGAGTGCCAGGACCATCGCAGCGCACGCCCCGACGGCGGCCCAACGGACCCCGGAATGGCGTGTGACCATCTGCTCATGCGTCGAGGATCCAACCACTCCACTCACCGTCCATTCGATGCCAGGGCAACCGTCAAGGATGGGAGCATTCCCACCCTCGGTCTTCGGCGATGATAGGGCGTTGAATCCGGCCGCGTCTTGAGTGGGCTCACCCGGCTGGCAGCAGCTGCGGGCCGGGATCCTGAGTGTGCTCACCTGATTTGGCGGCAGAGAGGCGTGCCAGCACCCCAGGGTTGGTTAACTAAGCTTGAGCGCCTTGACCGCACTCAGCACTTTGGTGAGGGATTCCTTGGCGTCCCCAAACAGCAGCGTTGTCTGCGGTTCGTACATGAGTTCGTTCTCGATTCCCGCGAATCCCGGCCGCATGGAGCGCTTGAGGAAGACTACTTGGCGCGCGTCGGCCACCTCAAGGATGGGCATGCCATAGATCGGCGAACCTGCGGTGGTTTTCGCGGCTGGATTGACGACGTCGTTCGCGCCAACCACGAGGGCGACATCGGCTGTCCGGAATTCCGAGTTGATTTCGCCCATTTCCTTGAGGGACTCATAGGGCACATTGGCTTCGGCCAGCAGGACGTTCATGTGCCCGGGCATTCGGCCGGCCACCGGGTGGATCGCGAAGTCCACTTCAATGCCCCTCGCCTCCAAGGCTAGGGCCAACTCCGCTGCCGTGTGCTGACCTTGGGCCACAGCGAGCCCGTAGCCGGGAACGATGATGACCCGTTGCGCATACCCAAGGAGTACGGCCACGTCTTCCGGGCTGGAGGAGCGGACGGGCCGGTCGCTCACCGCCGTCGACCCCGCCGTCGAGCCTCCCTTGAAGGCGCCGAAGAGGATGCCCGCAACACTGCGGCCCATGGCCGCGGCCATGGCCCTGGTGAGGATGGTGCCCGAGGCGCCCACCAAGGTGCCGGCCACCACCAAGAGCACATTGCCAAGCACCAGGCCCGAGGCAGCCACGGCCAGGCCCGTGAAGGCATTCAGCAGCGAGATGACGATCGGCACGTCGGCGCCGCCTACCGGCAGCACCAGCAGGACGCCTGCCGCCAACCCCAGCACCAAGAGCGTCAGCGCGAGCGCGAGGGAACCACTGAAGACGACGGCGACGGCGGCACCCACCGCCGCAAGCAGCACCGCTCCCATGAGGGTCGGCAGGCCCGGGAACACCACCGGGCGGGTGGTCATGAGCTCCTGGAGTTTGGAGAACGTGATGGCGGAACCCGCGAACGACACCGCCCCCACCAGCAGCGTGAAGACGATGGCCACGCGTACCCAGTGGTCCTCCGTGTGCGCCAGTTCCAGGAGTGCCACGAGGGCCGCGGCTCCGCCGCCTACGCCGTTGAACAGCGCCACGAGCTGCGGCATCTGGGTCATCTTGACCTGGCGCGCCACCGGCGCGGCCACGCCCGAACCAACCACCATCGCGCCCAGGATCCAGGGAACGTTGTCCATTTTGACGGACATGAAGACCGTGGCGACGGCGAGCGCCGCACCGAATGCGCCCACCAGGTTGCCCCTCCGGGCGGTACGTGGCGAATTGAGTCCCTTGAGCGCGAGGATGAAACAAACGGCAGCCGCGAGGTAAAGGAGCGAGGTCCACACCGGCTCGATGAGGGTCATCGCGTGCGCTCCTTGGACTCAGCCTCTATGGCCTCCGACTTCCCGCCTGGCGGCGCAACGCGTTTACGGCCGCGGAACATCTCCAGCATCCGGTCAGTCACGACGAAGCCGCCCACCAAATTGGCGGTCGCGAGGACGACGGCGAGCAAGGCCACCGCGAGGACCCAAGGATCCGAGGCCTGCCCGGCGACGATGATCGCGCCCACCAGGATGATTCCGTGGATGGCGTTGGCCCCGGACATCAAGGGCGTGTGCAGCGTGCTTGAGACTTTGGAGACCACTTCGAAGCCCACAAAGATCGCCAGGACGGTGATAGTGAGCAGGGCGATGCCGTCCATCAGGAGACCCCCTCGTTGGCAGAGCTTACGGATTCCGCGGTCTCGGCGGAGAGCTCGGCAAGGGCCTCGGCCGTCGGACCGTGCCGCACCTCGCCGTCGTGCGTCAAACACGCACCCGCCACCACCTCATCGCCGAAGTCCGGGACGACGGCGCCATCACACGTCATCAGGGCCAGCAGGTTCGCGACGTTCTTCGCGTAGAGGCGCGAGGCGTCCGCGGGCATGGCAGAAGCGACATCCTTCATCCCCACGAGGGTGACCGTGCCCTGGCCGTCCGCCGTCGGTATTTGAAGATCCAGGCCAGGGACCGAGCCTTCCACGTTGCCGCCGGACTCCGCGGCGAGGTCGACGACCACCGAGCCCGAGCGCATGTGCTGGACCATTTCGCGGCTCACCAGGAGAGGGGCCCGTCGTCCGGGAACAGCAGCCGTCGTGATGAGTACGTCTGCCTGGGCCACGTACGGGGCGAGCAGCTCGCGTTGCAGGGCACCGCGGTCGGCGCTGAGCTCGCGCGCGTAGCCGCCGGAAGATTCCGCCGCCTCCACATCGAGTTTGATGAAAGTGCCGCCCATGGACGCGACCTCGTCCGCCGACGCCGGCCGGATGTCATTGGCGGAGACCCGTGCACCTAGCCTCTTCGCGGTACCGATGGCCTGCAGGCCTGCCACACCCGCTCCCAATACCAGCACGCGGGCCGGGGGAATGGTTCCGGCCGCCGTCATATAGAGCGGGAAGAAGCGCGGGAGGCGCATTGCCGCCTCGAGCACGCAGCGGTATCCGGCCACGAGAGCCTGGGACGTGAGCGCGTCCATGGATTGTGCCCGGGAAATGCGCGGCACCAGCTCAAGCGCGAAGGAGGTCACTCCCGCTTCGGCGAGCGCGCGGACGGTGGGAAGTTCCGACGACGGCGAGGCCAGGCCTACGGTGACGGCGCCCCGGCGCAGCGCGGCCGCCGTCGTGGGTTCGAGGGGGCGGACGTGCGCGTAAACGTCCAATGTGGCCAGATCCAAGGCGGGGACGATGAGAGCTCCAGCCTGGCGGTAGTCCTCGTCGCTGTGGCCCGCGGCGGTTCCGGCTCCGCTTTCGACGACGACTTCCAGTCCCAGTCCAGCCAACTGCTGGACGGTCTCCGGCGTCGCAGCCACACGCCGTTCACCGTCCAGGCGTTCCCGCGTTATGCCAAGTTTCACCCGCGCTCCCTTTCTGAAACCCCATTGTCCTTCTGAACATCATTGTCCTGAGCCGTTGTTGGCTTGAGTCTAGGACGCGGAAGGCCCGGGCGGGAGTAGGTGCCCGGCCGAACCCGGCCATTCCCATCCTCGGATGGCTCTACTAAGCTCGCTGTGGGCTGGGAGCCTCCAGTACCGCACCGTCGATGAGCCGGTTCCGGCCGCGCCGTCGGGAAGGAACATTGCCATGGCCACGTACAAGATCGGATACTTCGTCGGCAGCCTTTCAAGCCGCTCCATCAACCGGGTCCTGTCCAAGGCGCTCATCAGCGTCGCGCCGGAAGAGCTCGAATTCACCGAGATCCCCATCAAGGACCTGCCCCTCTACAGCTCCGACTACGACGCCGGCTTCCCTCCTGCGGGTCGGGCGTTGAAAGACGCGATCGCGGCGTCGGACGGCATCCTGTTCGTTTCCCCCGAGTACAACCGCTCCATCCCCGGCGCCTTGAAGAATGCCATCGACTGGGGATCGCGGCCCTGGGGAACCAACTCCTTCGCTCGCAAGCCCACGGGCATCATCGGAACATCTCCCGGCAGCATCGGCACGGCCGTGATGCAGTCCTCCATGCGCAGCGTCCTGAGCTTCCTCGACGCACCTCAGCTGAACGCCCCGGAGGCCTACATCAAGTTCGATCCGGCGTCCTACAACGAGGATGGATCCGTCCGGGACGAAGGAACCGCGTCCCTCCTGCGCCACTACATGGAGGAGTACAGCGCGTTCGTCCAACGCGTCCTGGCCGCCAGCGCTCCCGGGCACATCGGCGATGAACACCCGGACGACGCCAAGCTGACGCGGTAGCGCGGCCTGCTGCTCGTCCACGTCGGTCATGGGCCGCGAGCGTACGGGCTACACCGCGCCGTGGCAACCACGCCAAAGACTAATGCTTCGCCGAGACGTCCTGCGAAATCGCCCGCGCGGTCTCCACGATCTGGTCCCGGACCGATTCGAGGTAGGCGTCAGGGTCTGGCTGGGCGGCGACATTTTGCGCTTGGAGCGAGACGTTGACCGCTGCAGCCACATGTCCGGCATTGTGATTCCACACCGGCGCAGCGATGGACATGAGCCCGAGTTCCAGTTCCTGGTCCAGGAGGCACCAGCCCTGCTTGCGGACCCGGTCCAGCTCGGCCAGAAGTTCCTCTCGGGACGTGATGGTCCGCGGCGTCAGTGCCTTGAACTCCACCGAGGACAGGTACTCGTCCAGTTTCCGCGGCGTCAGTCCGGCCAGAAGGACCCGTCCCATGGAGGTTGCGTAGGCGGGGAAGCGGGTGCCCACCGAAATGCCGACCGTCATGATCCGGCGTGTGGTCACGCGGGCCACGTAGAAGATGTCCGCCCCGTCCAGCACCGCGGCCGACGTCGACTCCCCCAATTTCAGCGAGAGTTCTTCAAGGTGCGGCTGCGCGAGCTGGGGCAAGGACAAGGCCGACAGATATGAGTAGCCAAGCTGCAGGACCATCGCCGTGAGCGCGAAGGTCTTGCCGTCTGTGCGGACATAGCCGAGCTCCACCAGGGTATGCAGGAATCGACGGGCCGTGGCGCGCGTCAGGTTGGTCCGCGCCGCCACCTCGCTGAGCGTCATGACGGGGTTGGCCGCGTCGAACGCACGGATCACGGACAATCCGCGTGCCAGTGATTGCACATACTGGTCACTCGCTTGGGGAGCACCTGCCTGGGGCACCCCGGCTACTGCTGCGTCGGTCATGGTTACCAATCTTATTGGCGCGAACTGGCAGCAGTTGCCCCTTGGATTGCTTCCAGAGGGCATTTGCTGCCAGTTCGCGCTCGACTTTAGGCTCGTTTAGACGCCGACGACGGCGCCGGCCGCCTTCTCGTCGAACGGCACCAGCGGGACCGGGACGATGGCTTGGAGTTCATCGAAGGTGCAGCCGAACGTCTCACGCACGGTCACGCCGTCGGGCCCTATCAGGAAGACCGCTTTGTCCGTGTACACGCGGGTCACGCAGCCCACGCCCGTAAGCGGGTAGCTGCAGTGCTCGACGAGCTTGGACGCGCCCTCGCGGGTCAGGAGCGTCATCATGACGAATACGTCCTTGGCGCCGGTGGCCAGGTCCATTGCCCCGCCGACGGCCGGGATGGCGTCTGGTGCTCCCGTGTGCCAATTCGCGAGGTCGCCCGTGGCCGACACCTGGAAAGCGCCGAGGACGCAGATATCCAGATGCCCGCCGCGCATGATCGCGAAGGAATCGGCATGGTGGAAATACGAAGCACCGGGGAGCTCCGTGACGGGGATCTTGCCGGCATTGATGAGGTCGCCGTCGATCTCGTCCCCCTTGGCCTCAGGGCCCATCCCGAGCATCCCGTTCTCCGTGTGGAGAGTGATGTTCTGCTCCTCTGTGAGGTAGTTGGAGACGAGCGTAGGCTGGCCGATGCCGAGGTTCACGAACGAGCCCGGAGCGATGTCCCGCGCCACGAGCCGCGCGAGATCGTCACGGCCCAACGGCGTAGCCGAAGTTTGCAGAGTTGTTTGGATGCTCATGTCAGGCCACCTTCACGATGCTGTTGACGTAGATTCCGGGGGTCACCACGTTCTCCGGGTCGAGGGCGCCGGTCGGAACGATCTCCGACACCTGGACAATGGTGTGCTTTGCGGCCGCCGCCATGATCGGTCCGAAGTTCCTGGCCGTTTTGCGGTAGACAAGGTTGCCCTTGCCGTCGGCCTTGAGCGCCTTGATAAGCGCGACGTCGGCGTGGATGGGCGTCTCGAACACTTGCCATTTTCCGTCGAGGAAGCGTGTGTGCTTGCCTTCAGCGAGCATCGTGCCGTAGCCGGTAGGGGTGAAGAACCCGCCGATGCCCGCCCCGGCAGCCCGGATGCGTTCGGCCAGGTTGCCTTGCGGCACGAGTTCCAGTTCGATTTCCCCGGCCTTGTACTTGGCGTCGAAGTGCCAGGAATCGGACTGGCGCGGGAAGGAGCAGATCATCTTGCGGACCCGCCCTTCCTTGATGAGCAGTGCAAGGCCCTGGTCCCCCTGGCCCGCGTTGTTGTTCACCACGGTGAGGTCGGCGGCACCGGAATCGAGCAGCGCGTCGATGAGTTCGAACGGTTGGCCCGCGTTTCCGAAGCCTCCGATCATGACGGTGGAGCCGTCCTTGATGCCGGCGACTGCTTCGCCGACAGTGTCAATGAATTTCAGCATTGCCTTAGCCCTTCACCGGTTGTGCCGAATTTCCGGCAGTGACGTTCTCAAGCACCACGGCCAGGCCCTGCCCGACGCCGATGCAAATCGCGGCGACACCCCAACGCTCGCCGGAAGCCTGAAGGCTGCGGGCCAGGGTGCCCAGGATCCGGGTGCCGGAGGCGCCCAGCGGGTGGCCCATCGCGATCGCGCCGCCGTGCCGGTTCACAATGGACGGGTCGATCCCCCACGCATCGATGCAGGCCAGGGACTGGGCGGCGAAGGCTTCGTTAAGTTCGACGGCGCCCACCTGCTCCCAGCCGATGCCCGCCTTTGCGAGTGCCTTGTTAGCGGCCTCCACCGGCGCGTAGCCGAAGAACTGGGGATCGTTTCCGTGTGCTCCGCGTCCGGCGATGCGGGCGAGCGGCTCCAGTCCGAGCAGCCCGGCGGCGCTTTCGCTGCCGATCCAGGCCGCGGAGGCGCCGTCGGACAGCGGCGAAGCGTTGCCCGCGGTGACCGTGCCGCCTTCCGTGCCGGCTGATTCGGGACGGAAGACGGTCTTGAGCCCGGCGAGCTTCTCCGCCGTCGAGCCCGCACGGATCCCCTCGTCACGGACCAGCTCAGTGCCCGGTACCGGGGTCACCAACTGGTCGTAGAATCCTTCGTCCCACGCAGCAGCTGTGAGGTTATGCGAGGCCGCAGCGAACTCGTCCTGCCGTTCCCGGGTGATCCCGTACTTCTCACGCAGCCGCTCGGTGGCCTCGCCCAGCGAAATGGTCCAGTCCTTCGGCATCGCCGGGTTCACCAGGCGCCAGCCGAGGGTGGTGGAGGCCAGGGTCATGTCACCGGCCGGGTACGGCTTTGAGGTCTTGGGCAATACCCACGGCGCTCGGGACATGGACTCAGCCCCGCCCACCAGGACCAGTTCGGCATCGCCGGCGTTGATCTGGCGCGAGGCGATGATGGCGGCATCCAGGGAGGAACCGCACAGGCGGTTGACCGTGGTGCCCGGGATCGACGTCGGGAGCCCTGCCAACAACGTGGCCATGCGGGCGATGTTCCGGTTCTCCTCGCCGGCGCCGTTGGCGTTGCCGAAAACCACTTCGTCGATGCGCTCAACATCCAAAGCGGGGGCGCGCTTGACGGCCTCGCGCACCACGTGGGCCGCGAGGTCGTCCGGCCGCACCCCGGCAAGTCCCGAGCCGAATTTTCCAAAAGGTGTGCGCACGGCGTCGTACACATACGCCTGGTTCATGGGGTCTCCTCTAAGTGTCTGTAGTCCCAACTGACTCGCAGTTAATGTCGTTATGAGGGCTCAAAACGACATCTAATGCGAGTCAGTTGGGTGGGGTGGGGCTCGCGGGTTGGGTGGATTCGGGGGTCTCGTCGAGTTCCGCGAAAACGCCCTGTGCGGTCTTGAATGCGGTGTTGGCGGAGGGAACTCCGCAGTAGATGGCGGTCTGCAGCAGGATTTCCTTGATCTCGTCCCTGCTCAGCCCGTTCGTGATGGCCGCGCGGATGTGCATGGCCAGTTCTTCCCAGTGCCCGTGCGCCACCATCGCGGTGATGGTGACCGCGGAGCGCATTTGCCGGGTCAGGCCCGGCCGGGTCCAGATGCCTCCCCAGGCGATGCGGGTGATCATGTCCTGGAAGTCGCCTGTGAATTCGTCTTTCGCAGCGTTGGCGCGGTCCACGTGCGCATCGCCGAGCACTTCGCGGCGGACCACCATGCCGGCGTCGTAGATTTCCTGTGAGGTGGCGTCGCGCTGAACGGCGCCTTGCAATGGATTTGTGCTCATTTTCCGGCCTCCGTCATGAACGTCCGCATGAGGTCCGCGACGACTGCGGGCGCCTCCGCGGGCGCAAGGTGCCCGACGTCGTCGAGCGCTACGGAAACAGCGCTACCGCTGCCTGCGTTTATGCCGTCCGCAATTTCTTCAGCGAACGACGGCGGTGCAACAGTGTCCTCGACGCCGGCCAGCGCCTGCGTGGGGACGGTGATGCTGCCGAGTTCGGCGCGGACGTCGAATCCGGCGAGGGCCTCGCAGCAGAAGGCGTAGCTGAAGCGGTCCGCGTCCCGCAGGGCGTGCAGGAGGCGGCTGCTGACCACTGGCTGGCGATCCATGAAACCGGGAGCGAACCAACGCTGCGCGGAACCCTGGATCATCACCGCGGTACCTTGTGCGCGGACGGTTTCAGCCCGTTCCAGCCATCCCTCCGGCGTACCGAGCTTTGCTCCGGTGCACTGCACGGACAGGGACTTGAGCCGTTCTCCGTGTTTGATGGCCAATTGCAGTCCGGTGGCACCGCCCAAGGAGTCCCCGGCGTAGTGGAACTCGGCGCCCGGGGCGATCGAGTCAACCAGATCCACTACAGCGTCGGCCAGTTCGGCGACGCTGAACGTTTCGGAGGCCGCGGGCGAGACTCCATGCCCGGGAAGGTCCCAGCCAATGACGTCGAAGTCACCGCCGAGAAGGGCTGCCGTCTCGGTCCACAACACCGTGGAGGTTCCAAGAGAGGGCCCCACCATCAGGAGCGGCTTCTCCCCCAAGGT
This sequence comes from Arthrobacter sp. KNU-44, assembly GCF_051843155.1. Classification (NCBI taxonomy): domain Bacteria; kingdom Bacillati; phylum Actinomycetota; class Actinomycetes; order Micrococcales; family Micrococcaceae; genus Arthrobacter; species Arthrobacter sp. KNU-44. The sequence goes on along the minus strand of NZ_JBPXNG010000002.1, from coordinate 2,255,855 downwards.
GCGCTGTGGGGACAGCAACACCGCCTTGACGTTGGGCTTAGCCACGATCGGCTCCCTTCGGGTTGGTGTGCGTGAATTCGGGGTACGCGGCAAGGATGCGACGGCTGATCTCGGGAGCCTCACCCACATAGTTCGCCGGATCCAGAAGGGCCCGCAATTCCTCATCGGTCAGCTTGCTGCCCGGCACGGCTTCGCGGAGGAGCTTGGTGTAGATCCGGGCCTGCTCCGCGACCGGAGCTTGCAGCGTCTCGTCGACGACGGCTTGCAGCTTCGCCTTCGCTTCTCCCCTGTCCGTGCCAAGGAGTGGAGCAACGGAGGATGCAACAGCTTCGCTGAGCAGCAATGGCCCGGAGATTTCCAGGTTGCGTCGCATCGCCTCGGGGAAGACACGGAGTCCTTCGGCAAGCTCGCGCAATTGGGTGGCGGCACCAAGTGCAAGCCGAAGCAAGCCCCGCAAGGCCTGCCATTCGCTGTGCCAGGCGCCGTCCGGACGTTCGTCGTTGAAGTTCGCGGCTGCGAGGTGCAGCTGCATTGCCAGCCCGGGAGCTTGGAGCGCTGCGCTGCGGATCAGCACGGACAGCACCGGGTTTTGCTTTTGCGGCATGGCAGAGGAAACGCCCCGACCCGCGGCAAGGGGTTCACCCAGTTCGGCAACCTCGGGGCGGCTCAGGAACAGCAGGTCCGAGGCGATCTTGCCGAAAGAGTCCGTCAGGGAGGCCAAGGCGTCGCCGAGTGCAGTGACATCCAGGCGGTTCGTGTGCCAAGGAGCCGCGGCGAGAGCCAGCCCCAGTTTCCCGGCCAAAGCGTCGGCCAAGTCAAAGGGGCTCGACGACAAACGGTCGGTGAGCACGGTGCCGGCAGCCAGCGTGCCGCCGGCACCGCCGAACTGCACCGGCAACTCCAGGGCTTCGAGGCGACGGGCTGCGGCGGCCACTCCGTGGAACCACTGCGCCAATTTGAGCCCGAAGGTGAACGGAAGCGCATGCTGCGTCAGGCTCCTGCCCACGCACAGCGTGTCCGCATGCTGCTCCGCAAGGGCGGCGAGCGCCGTCGTCGTACCTTTTACTTCGGCGAGAAGCGCGGAAACCACGCGGTGCGCGAGCAGCATCAGGGCCGAATCCAAGACGTCTTGGCTGGTCAGTGAGGTGTGCACGGCTGCAAGCGCGCCGATGGCCCCGCCGGGATGCCCGGCGTCGAGCTGCCTGACCCTGCCCCGGAGATCGGCCAGCAGCGGAATGACCGGGTTGGCGCCACCTTGTGCGCGTTCGGCGATGGACGCGGCGTCGTAGGCCCAGGATTCCGCGGCTTCGGCGACGACGGCGGCGGAACCGGCGGGCGCGAGGCCCGCCTCTTCGAGCACGGATGCCCACGCGGCCTCGACGTCGAGGATGGCAGCGATCACCGCACGGTCACCCGTCAGCGCCACCACGGCGGGCGACGCCGAAACCGGGCTGAGCAGCCCGAAATCGCCGTCGCCGCTCACTGGGAGGCGCCTTCGAAGTCGAGAAAAACGGTCTCGTTCCCGCCTTGAAGGCGTAGGTCCCAGGTGAGTCCGCCATCCGCGTCGCGGCGTGCGATCAGGGTCTTGCGGCGCTCGGGATCCAGGGAGCTGAGCAGCGGGTCGGCAGCGAGCGCTTCCTCATTTTCCGGCAAGTAGATGCGGGTGAACAGGCGGTTCATGAGGCCACGCGCAAAAACGGCGACGGAGATAAAGGGAGCCGCCGCTGGTTTTCCGGGGACCGGGGTGGTGGGTCCGGGGTTGACCGTGGTGAAGGTGAAGACACCGGAGTTGCCGACCGCGGCACGGCCCCAGCCGGTGAACGTGTAGCCATCGCGGACAAGGGAACCCGTGCGCTGGACCACCTTGCCTTCGGCATCGGGCTGCCAGATCTCCAGGATGGCGTCCGGGATGGCGTCTCCGGCGCCGTCGTACACGGTGCCTTGCAGGCGGATGCTTCCGGCGCTGCCAGGAGCAAGGAGCTCGTTGTCCTTATTAAAGGGGAGGGCATAGCCGTAGAACGGGCCAACGGTCTGGCCGGGTGTGGGTGTCAGCTTGCTCATGTTCTACTCCTCATCCCCGGCGTCGCCAAAGGCTTCGTTTTCGGTCCAGGTCCGCTTCGACCCGCTCAGGACGATGTCCCAGTTGTAGCCCAAGGCCCACTCCGGGCTCGTCAGCTCGTGGTCGTACTTGGCTACGAGGCGGTCGCGGGCGTCCTGGTCCACGATCGATTGGTAGATGGGGTCCAGCGGGAACAACTGGTCCCCCGGGAAGTACATCTGGGTAATGATTCGCTGCGTGAAGTCCGTCCCGAACAACGAGAAGTGAATGTGCGCCGGCCGCCAGGCGTTGAGGTGGTTCTTCCACGGGTAGGCGCCGGGCTTGATGGTGGTGAAGCGGTAGGAGCCGTCCGGTCCGGTGATGCAGCGTCCGACGCCGGTGAAGTTCGGGTCGAGCGGGGCCGGGTGCTGGTCGCGCTTGTGGATGTACCGGCCGGCGGCGTTTGCCTGCCAGATCTCCACGAGCTGGCCGGCAACCGGGCGGCCGTCGCCGTCGAGCACTTTGCCTTGCACGATGATCCGCTCGCCCTGGGGCTCGCCGTTGTGCTGGATGGTGAGGTCGGATTCCAAGGCGTGCACGTCCTGGTGCCCGAACGCCGGCGAGTACAGCTCGATGGTCTCCGGGTCGGCGTGGTGCAGGCTCTTGGTAGGGTGGCGCAGGATGCTGCTGCGGTACGGCGCGAAGTCCAGGCGGGGCTGGGTCTCCGGCGCGGCACCGTCTTTGAGCGCCTGGGCGTACGCCTCGCCGATCGCCTTGATCTCGGCACTGAGATCCGCTTGGGTTTCGACGGCGGCGTCCGACGGCGCGTGGGCGGCATGCGGTTCGGCCGCAGGTACGAGCTCGTCGTCGTCTTGGTAGTGCCCGGCATTTGCATCTAGCAGCACGGCCGGCTCCTTTCGGGTGGTTGCTTTCCTGGTCTCTTGCGTTTCTGTTCAGCGGTGCACGTGGTGGGCGTGAAGCGAGTCGTACTGGACGGCGTGCCGCACCGGGGCGTTGGGGGCGCCGTAGCCGTCGTAGTTGCCGCGGCGTTCCACCATTTCGAAGAACACGCTGCCCACCGTGGCGGTGTAGAAATGGAGGAATTCACCGTTGGCGTCCCTGTCATAGAGAAGGTTCAGTTCCTTGAGGGTGGCCAGGAAGGCAGGCTCCAGGGCGAAGCGCGCATCCAGGTCCTCGTAGTAGTTGGTTGGAATCTGGAGGAACTCGAGTCCGCGTCCTTGAGCAGCCCGGGCCGTAGCCACGAGGTCATCCACCGCGAAGGCGATGTGTTCCTGGTAGCTCTTGCGGGCGCCGTTACCTTGCTGGCCCGGTTCCTGCTGACCCGGGTCCTGTTGGAGCACCGGAGCGAGGTTCAGGACGAGGCGCACGGCACGGTCGGAAGTCACCATGACCTGCGAGCGAACCAGGCCGCTGGGGCTCGGCACTTCGGCGAACGGCTGAGGTTCCAGTGCGAGGGCACTCGTGTAGAAAAGGACAGCTTCGTCGAAGTGCTGCCAGGGCTGGGCGAGGTTCACGTGGTCAATCACGGCTTGCGCTCCCGCTGAAGGGTGCTCGAGGCCTTCACCGAATTCATGGGTCCATGCCGCCGTGCCGTCCGGGCTGCCTTGGCACAGGAAGATCTCGGTGGAGTCCGGGGCCGCGATGCCCTGGAACACTTCCTCGTCCGCCTGGACCTTGCGCGGTACCACGGGGGCTTTGAGTTGCTGGGCGCGGGCCGAGGCAATGACGGGAGAGTCGACGTCGAATCCCAACGCCGCGATGGCGGGTTCGCTGTGCGACGGCGCTTGTTCGTTGATGATGACGCGTGCCTGCCCCATGGACCACAACTGCACGTCCTTGGTCCGGTGCCGGCCGTCGAATTCGAAGCCGAGCTGGCCCAGAAGCGTCTCGAGCTGTGCGGGCTCATCGGTTTTGACCTCGGCGAAGTTGAACCCGGCCGGTTCGGCCACCTTGGGCAGTGTGGCCAGTTCCATGGGATAACGACGCCGGCCGGCAGCGTTGGCGAGCGAGTCACCGCCGGCGGCTCCCGGCGCTCCTCCCTGTGTAAAGGACGCCGCGTTCGCGTCGAGCCATTTGGCGCTCTGTTCCTCAAGCCAGATCAGCGAGCGCATGGCGTCAACCGCGGTGCGCTCCACATCCGATTGGCGGAAGACGTCGTTGAAGACCTCCAGGGAGACGGGACCGGAATAGCCGGCACGGGCAACGTGGCCCATGAATTTGGCCAGCTCGAATTGTCCTTCGCCGGGGAACACGCGGTAGTGGCGGCTCCAGGACAGCACATCCATGGAGAGTTTCGGGGCGTCGGCCACCTGGACGAAGAAGATCTTTTCGGGCTTGATGGCCTCGATGGGCGCGGTGTCCCAGTCGCGGGAAAGGATATGGAAGGAGTCCAGGCAGGTGCCGAGGTTGGGGTGGTCCACGGTGTCCACCAAACGGTGCGCGTGCTCGTAGTCGTTGACGTATTTGCCCCAAGCGAGTGCCTCGTACGCCACCTTGACGCCGTGGTTCCCGGCCAATTCCGCCAGGCGGGCGAGCTGCCCGGCCCGGAGGTCGTCGTCGTCGATCGTGGCGGTTCCCACGTTGGTGCACACCAGGACGGTGTCCATGCCGAGGCGGGACATGAGCTTGAACTTGGCGTCCGCCCGGCGCAGGTTTTCCTGCAGGAGGTCTTCGGAGACGCTGTCGAAGTCGCGGAACGGCTGGTAGAGATCAAGGCCGAGTCCAAGGTCCGCGGCCATCTTCCGCACGTCTTCAGGGCTGAGCGGTGAGGTGACGAGGTCCTGTTCGAAGATCTCGATGCCGTCGAAGCCCGCGATGGCGCAGGCCTGCATCTTTTCCTTAAGTGTGCCCGAGAGGCAGACAGTAGCGATTCCCGTGCGCATCAGTGACCCGCCCCGGCGAGTGCCTTGCCGGCCTTCGACTCTTCAGCCTTGGCGTCTTCCGCGCCCACCAGCTCAAGGAAATGTGCCCGCATCCGTTCAGGATCGGCGTCGCGGCCTGTGAAGATGCGGAAAGCGTCGGCAGCCTGGCCCACGGCCATGCGTCCGCCGTCGAGCACGCGGCAACCCTTGGCCCGGGCCTCGAGCACCAACTGGGTTTCGATCGGACGGTAGACGATGTCAGCCACCCAGTGACGGGGTTCCACGAGGGACATGTCCAGTGGGAGGCCCGGATGAGCGGCCATGCCCACCGGCGTGCAGTGCACCAAACCGTCGGCCAGCGGCATGAGTTGCGGCAGCTCCGCCGTCGTGCGCGCCGTGACGGTGCGGCCCGGGAACAGGGCGGCGAGCTCCGCTGCCCGTTCTGCGCAGCGCGCAGGGTCCACATCCACCAGGTCCAGTGTCTTGACCCCCGCGGAAAGCAGGGCGTATGCGACGGCGGAGCCGGCACCGCCGGCTCCGAGTTGGACGACCCGCTCCAGGCCGGCGTCGGGAAGGCCGCTGGCCAAAGCGGAGCCGAAGCCGGAGAAGTCTGTGTTGTGGCCGATGAAGCGGCCGTCCTTGATCAGCACGGTGTTCACAGCGCCGAGCCGCCGCGCGTCCTCGGAAACCTCGTCCAGGAACGGCAGCACGAGTTGCTTGCACGGATGCGTGATGTTAAGGCCGTTGTAGCCAAGCCGGAAAGCTGCAGTCAGCAGACCGCCGACGGCGGAGCCGGGCAGGGAGAGCTCCAGCAGGTCGATGGGCCGGTACAGGTAGCGCAGCCCCTGGACGTCGGCCTCCCTCTCATGCATGGGCGGCGTCAGCGAAGGCGATACGCCTTCACCAATCAGGCCCACCAGGAAGGATTCGGCTCGGTTGCTCATGCTCATTGCTCCTTTGACAACTGCACCCGCGGATTGGCCGACTCTGGATCCTTTGAGTCATCCAGAGTCTGTTGCTCCGCCGGGCGGTATGAATCAGACTACACAAAATGTTCACATATTGCACTAGTGTTCTTATCGCGAACAAAAGTGACAGCCGCTGACGCCCTTTAGCGCTGCGGCAGGCGGTCGGCGAGCTCGGACGCCGCGCTCTTCAAGAGCGGAACGACTGCCACGAGCTGTTCCACGCTCATCCGGAAGACTGGGACGGCGGTGGCGAGGGATGCGAAGGCGACTCCCTGGGAATTGAGGACGGGGACGGCGACTGCGCGCATGCCCACCTCGTTTTCCTCGTCCATGATCGCGTAGCCCTGGCGACGGACCTTCTCGATTTCCAGGCGGAAAGCGTCGCGGTCTGTAATGGAGAACTCCGTCAGCGGCTCCAGCTCAAGCTCTTCCACCAACTGCCGCCGCTCGTCGTCGTCCGCGAAGGCAACAAGCGCTTTGCCCACTGCCGTGGTGTGCAGCATTCCAAGATGCCCCGGATCGCTGGTGACCCGGAACATTTGGGGACCGTCTACCTTGTTGACCGTGAGGTGGTGGTGGCCATCCCGCACAGAAAGGATGGTGGCCTCGCCGGTCCCTTCCGTCACGCGCTGCAGGATGGGCCGCGCGGTTCCGGCAAAGCCGTGGTGGTTCGATACCCGTTGACCGAGCTGGAAGACGCGAAGTCCCAGATGGTAGCGGCGGCCATCGGCCTCGTAGTCGACGAATCCGTCGCGGGTCAGGGATCCGAGCAGCCGGTAGGTGGTGCTGAACGGCAGCTCCGCCTGGCGGGCGAGCTCGGAGGCGCTGGCCCCCTTCGGCTCATTGCCCAGCAATACGAGGAGGCCGAGGGCCTTGCCGATCATGTCGGTTTTTGTGTCTTCCTTCACATCCATAACTAAAGATTGCCACATCGTGAGAGCTATATCTAGATGGTGAGTAAATATCTTGACAAGTGACCACGCTCACAGTCATTATTGCTGTATCGCACAAGTAGCTCTCACAATGTGGCTACAGTGTGAGGCCGCTGCCGGACCCACATCGACGTTCCAGGTACGCAAATTTCAGCCAGATGCGACATCGCCGTCACACAAAGGAACACCATGAGTCACACGATCCCGTCTACGACGCCGGGCACTGCCACGGCGGGAACGCCGAAGAAGGCCGCCCTCGCCAGCTTCCTCGGTAGCGCCGTCGAGTACTACGACTTCTTCATCTTCGGTTCGGCCGCGGCCTTGATTTTCCCGCACGTCTTCTTCCCCAGCGCCGACGCCAACGCAGCCATCATGTCCTTCGCGACATTCGGCTTCGCCTATGTGGCGAGGCCCGTTGGAGCCATCATCCTGGGGCACTTCGGCGATCGCATCGGCCGCCAGCGCGTACTGATGTTCACCCTGGTGCTGATGGGCGGTGCGACCTTCATCATCGGTTGCCTTCCTGATTTCAAGGCCATCGGATGGTGGGCTCCGGCGCTGCTGGTCTTCGCACGCCTCTGCCAGGGTCTTTCGGCCGCCGGTGAACAAGCGGGCGCTTCGTCCATGACGCTCGAACACGCTCCGGACAACCGCCGCTCCTTCTTTACCTCCTGGACCCTCACGGGAACCCAGGGTGGCCAGATCCTCGCAGCATTGGTCTTCATCCCCGTCGTCGCCCTCCCGGACGAGGTCAAGTACGGCATCGGCTGGCGCATTCCGTTCTGGCTCAGCGCCGTGGTGGTCCTGGTAGCGTTCTTCATCCGCCGCACCCTGCACGAACCGCCCGCATTCGCCGAGGCAAAGAAGAACAACCAGATCGCCAAGCTCCCCGTTGCCGACCTCCTCCGGCTGCACTGGGCCGATGTCCTGCGAGTTATCTGCTGCGCCTTCATCTCCGCCGTAAGCACCGTCTTTGGCACCCTGGCCATTGCCTATGCCAAGGACGTGGCACACGTGAACAGCACCATCACGCTGTGGCTCGTCGTGGCGGCAAACGTCGTGGCGCTCGGCACCCAGCCGGTCTTCGGCCGGATGGCCGACCGGATCGGCCGCAAGCCCGTCTTCATCTACGGCGCCGTAGCCAGCGCCATCATGACGCCGGTGTTCCTCCTGACGCTCGAATCCGGAAACGTTCCGCTCATGTTCCTGGTCTCGGTGGTGTACTTCGCCCTCGGATACGCCGCTGCAAACGCAGTGTGGCCCTCGTTCTACGGCGAGATGTTCAGCACCAAGGTCCGTTTCTCCGGTTTGGCCATCGGCACGCAGATCGGATTCCTCATGGCGGGCTTCGCTCCGACGATCGTCACCGCAATGGGCGGCACCAAGGCGGGCGGCTGGGTCCAGATCAGCATCTTCACCGGCGTCATCTGCGTCATCGCAGCGGTCTCCGCGATGACGGCCCGCGAATCCTTCAAGACCCCGACGGCGGAGCTCGGCCTGAAGTAGGGCGCTCCCCGTTCTACCCCCATCCATTGCTCCGTACCCGTCGTTTTGAGCCTCCAGAACGACAGGTACGGAGCAATGGATTTTCCTTTTACCCCGCCGAAACCACCCTGCAACATTGGCCCGCCACACTGGAATAGCCGGCAAATGCTGGCAGCTCCAGCCAGGGAGGCCACCATGTTGAAGGAAGTATCAACCCACCCCACAAGAATCCGCGCGCTTGACCAGCTGCACCGCGGCGACCAGATTGAAGCCCGCCTCTCCGTCGGACCCTCCTACGATGACGTTGTCATCCGCCGAGGCAGCGTCCAGGAAACGGCCCCGGGCATCGGCGTCGTCTGGATCATGGATCAGCTGACCGGCCTGCGCAAGGCCATCAATACCGACGAATGCACAGTCTGGCGAGTGGCCTGACCTGGCCCCGAACCGCTCAGCCGCCAGCCACGGACTGGATGATCAAAACCTCCTGGCCGGCCGCAACCTCAGTATCCAGACCCTTCAGACGCCGGACCTCCTCGCCGTTCACGTAAATATTCACGTAGCGCCGGAGCGAACCGGTTTCATCCCGGAGTCTCCGGGCCAGCACCGGGTAATTACCGGTCACAGCGTCAAGCAAGCTTTCCACGGTCACAGCTCCGTCGGCGGGTGTAGTCAGGTAGGACTGCCCGCCGGCGAGGGGCTGGAGGACGCTAGGCAAAAACACGGTGATATCGGGCAAGATCCGTCCTAAGCCGGAAGACCGGATGCTGCGGAGACAGCGGCCAATTCGTCGGCCACATCTGCGGAGACAACCCCGGAGATAACGGCAGCCCGGACGCACAAAACATCAGGTAGGTGCGAGGCAACTTCGATGAAAGACTCGCCTTCATCGGCGCTGGCGTAGACCGAACCGCCGCGTGTCCCGAAGTACACCCCGGCAGGTTCAGCCGAATCCACCGCGGCCGCGTCACGGAGCACGGCGTTGTATTCATGGTCCGGGAGGCCCACATCCAGGCGCTTCCACGACTCACCTGCGTCATCCGTGCGGTGCACTGCGAGATGGCCGTCCGGCGGAATCCGCTCACTATCGGCCTTGATCGGGATCACCCAGGCGGTCCCTTCACGGCGGGGGTGGGCGAGCATCACGAAGCCGAAATCTGCCGGGAGGCCCTCGGCGATGGAGATCCAGTTCTCACCGTTGTCATCCGTGCGGTACACACCGTGGTGGTTCTGCGCATACAAGCGGCCTTCGACGGCGGCATCCGCGGCGATCTTATGCACGCACTGGCCGAACTCCGGGTTGGGATCAGGCATGAAGTAGGCCGAAATCCCCTTGTTGCGGGCCTCCCAGGAGGCACCGCCGTCGAGCGATCGGTAGACGCCTCCAGTGCTCATGGCCACGTGGACGTTCTCCCCGGAAGGGTTGACCACAATCGAGTGGGCGGCAGCGCCGCCGTAGCCAGCTCCCCATTCGCTGCGATGCGGGTGGTCCCACAGGCCGCGGTTCAACTCGAAGTGCTCGCCGCCGTCGGTCGACTTCCAGACGGAGATCGGTTCGCAGCCGGCCCAGACGACCCCGGGGCGGGAGGCGGAATCGGGGTAGATCTGCCAGATCCGTTCCAGCGCAGCCTCGGTTCCCTCGGGGAATTTGATGGCGCCTTGCTCGGGCTCGGTCCATGTGGCGCCAAGGTCATCGGAGTGGGCCACGGTGGGACCCCAGTGTTCGGAACGGACGCCCACCATGATCCGGGGCTTGTCCCCGCGTGTATCGATCCCGATGCTGGGGATCTCGCTCATGAGGAAGTGCGGACCGGAAAGGGACCATTCCTTGCGGTCTGTGCTGCGTGCCAGCCAGAGTCCTTTTTTGGTCCCGATCGCCAAGACATAACTCTCTGCGGTTGCCATGCACCCCATGCAACCATCCTAGGGCGGGAGCCGCAACGATTTTATGAGCCGGTCTAGGAAACCGTCTCAGTCCACGAACTCGGACTGCGTCTCAATGAAGTCCCAGTCGGCGTCGCTCAGCCCGCCTGCCAGCTCTTCAAGGCGCGGGCCGCCAACATCGGCAATGCGTTGCAGAACTTCCAGCGGAAGCTCCGTGGCACGAAGGTTCTCGCGCAGCCATTCCTTGCTCTTGAGGTCTATGTCCAGCCACCACATGAAGATCTCCACGTGGACCACCCCTTCCTGTGCAAGTTAACGCTAGGCCTGCGCCGGGTGCACTACAAGGGGCCGAGGACCTGATCAAACCCCCGATTTCGCCCTAAAATCCGGGTCGGAAAAAGTAAAGTGAAAGTAGTTATTCAGATTGGTAGCGGAGTGCTGTTGGGGCACGTAAGCTAATTGTCAGCAGGAACCCAAAGAACCTGCTCCAAAGTCCGCTCCGGAGTGCGTATCCCCCAATAACGCACTCCGGAGCTCTTTGTTTAAGCCTCGCGACGCGCAAAATCCCTGACGCCCCCGGAATTCCGTGGGCGCCAGGGATTTTCCGTATCGCTAAGCCTTAGACGAACTGGTACAGCAGGGCCGCCATGCCGAAGCCCACTACCGAGAGCACGGTTTCCAGCACCGTCCACGTCTTCAGGGTGTCCTTGACCGACATGTTGAAGTACTTGGAGATGATCCAGAATCCGCCGTCGTTCACGTGGCTGGCGATGATGGAGCCGGAAGAGATGGCCATGACAATCAGGGCCAATTGCGGCTGCGAATAGTGTCCGGCCGTGAGCGCCGGGGCCAGGATGCCGCCCGTCGTCACGATCGCGACCGTGGCGGAGCCCTGGGCGAGACGCATGCCGCAGGCGATCACGTAAGCGGACACGATCACCGGGAGCCCGGCCTTGGCCAAGGTGTCCGCCACGGCGTTGCCCACCCCGGTTGCCGAGAGCACTGCGCCGAAGAACGCGCCGGCTCCAACAACAAGCAGGATCATGCCGACCGGTTTCAGCGAGGCTGAGCTCAGTTCGGAGAGGTCCTTGGCGCTCATGCCCCGACGTGTGCCCAGGAGCCACATCGAGAGTGCGACAGCAACGGTGAGCGCAATGGCCGGGTTGCCGAAGAACACCAGCGCATCGCGGAATCCACCAGCGGAGAGGAAGATGTTGCCGAAGGTGGCGCCTAGGATCAGGAGCATCGGCAGGCCGATGGCAAGGGCAACGACGCTCATGCGCGGTTCGTGGCCCACAGCTTCCTCTGCCTCCGGGATCACGCGGTCCTCCGGAACGGCAACTTGCACGCGCTTGCCGATCCACTGGCCCCAGAGAATGCCGGAAGCGAACCAGGCAGGGATGCCGCAGGCCAGACCCATGATGATGATCCAGCCCAGTTCAACGTGGAACAGTCCGGCCGCGGCTACGGGACCTGGGTGCGGCGGCAGGAAGGCGTGGGTCACGGAGAGGCCGGCGAGAAGCGGCAAGGCGTACAAAATGAGGGATTTCCCGCCGCGCACCGCCGCCACATAGACGAGGGGTGCGAGCACGAAAATGCCGATGTCGAAGAAGACCGGAATGCCGAGGACAAACCCGGTGACGCCCATGGCCAGCGGCGTTCCCTTTTCGCCGAAGATCTTCACGAGCCTGCCCAGCAGGACCTCCGCGCCGCCGGATCGCTCCAGGATGGCGCCCAGGACAGTGCCCAGGCCGATGATCAGGGTGATGTGTCCGAGGATCCCGGCGAAGCCCTTCTCGATGAGGGCGTCGCCGCTCTTGATGGGCGAGCCGACAAGGGCATCGATGCTCACGCCGCCCGCCAGCGCGACGAGCACGCTGGTCCCCACCAAGGCAATGAACGGTTCTACCTTGACTTTGATGATCAGAAACAACAGGAGGGCAATGCCGGCGCCTGCCAGGATAAGCAGGCCGGCCGTATCGTGCCGCAGCCAGTTCAGGAATTCATTCATGGGGGTTACTTTCTGGGGATTCCTACGCGAGGGTGGCGGTGAAGGCAGCGGCCCTGGCCGAAATGTCTGCCCAGTCGCCTGCAGCCACGGCGGCGGGAGGGACCACGCTGGTTCCACAGCAGACCGCTGCGGCGCCGGCGTCGAGATAGCTCTTGGCGTTTGACGCGTCGATCCCGCCGGAGGGCAGTAGGCGGATACCGGGGTAGGGACCCTGGAGATCCTTGAGGTACGCGGGACCGAGCTGCCTGGCCGGGAAGATCTTGACTGCGGCGGAACCCAGGTCAAGCGCCTGCGCCACCTCGGTAGGTGTCATGGCCCCCAGACTGAAGGGGATACCGGCGGCCGCAGCCACCGCCGCAACCTCAGGGCGGAGGCCGGGCGTCACCAGGAACCGGGCACCGGAGTCGATGGCTGCCTTTGCCTGCTCGGCCGTCATCACGGTACCGATTCCGACGGAGGCGCCGTGCTGCGCTGCGGTTTCCGCAGCTCGCCGCACGTGCTTCAGCACGTCCGGTGTGGTGAACGTCAGTTCGACGCTGCGGATGCCGCCGTCGGCCAGTGCGCGGCAGAGCTCGGCGGCGTCGGGGATCAACGGCGCCCGGACGACGGCGAGGGTGCGGTCGGCTTCAAGCTGTTCGACAAATTCTTCAGGAGTCATGCGATTTCGGTACTTCCTGCTCGGGTGCGTCCGTCCGGGCCGCGGCGCAGTGCGCGGCCGGCACGGGCGCCGGTGGGCTTCCCGCCGTCGATCGCTGCCGTCCCGTTGACGAACACGTAATGGATGCCAGTGGCTGGCTTGCGGGGGTTTTCAAAGGTGGCTTCGTCACGGACGGTGCGCGGGTCGAAGAGGACGACGTCGGCCGCGTAGCCTTCGCGGACCAGCCCGCGGAGGTCGAGCTTGAGCCGCTCGGCCGGGCGGCCGCTCAAGTGGTGGACCATTTCCTCCAGGGTCAGTAAGCCCAGATCGCGGCTGTAGTGGCCTAGGTATCGGGGGAACGTTCCCCAGGCACGCGGGTGCGGTTTCGCTCCGACCAAGAGGCCGTCGCTGCCGCCGGTGTGGGTGCGGTGGACCATGATGGCCTGCACGTTTTCCTCGTGGCCGACGTGCTGCAGGATCCCGGTGCCCAGGCGGTCCTCCTGGAGGATCTGAGCGAACACGGCGAACGGCTCAGCGTTGGTTTCAGCGGCGATTGTGGCGATGGTCTTGCCCACGTAACCGGCGAGTGCCGGGTTCTGGACGCCGCTGATCTCCAGTGTGTGCCACTCGGCAACCACTCCGTGGCAGCCGTCGGAGCCGTAGATCTCCACATTTTCGCGGATTCTCGCCAGAGTTGCCGGGTCGGCCAGCCGCGCGAGCGTGGCCTCGGTACCGCCGGAGGACGACCAGCTGGGCAGGATCGCCGCGAGCGTGGTGGCGCCGGGGAGGTAAGGGTAGGTGTCGAGCGTAATGTCGGCGCCGTCGTCGAGCGCTGCATCGATGAGCTCAAGGAGCTCGCCCGCCCGGCCCTTGTTCTCGGCGAAGTTCATGGTGGCGTGGGAAAGGTGCAGCGCGCAGCCAGTGTCCCGGCTCAGCCCGATCATCTCCGCGTAGGCTCCGAGCGCGCCCTTCCCGTAGGAGCGGTGGTGCGGAGCGTAAAAACCACCCAGTTCCCCCACGGTCCGGCAAAGTCCAGCAAGTTCCTCGGTCCGGGCGTACATGCCTGGGGTGTAGGTCAGCCCGGAGGACATGCCCACGGCGCCCTCCTCCATGGCGGTGCGCACGATGTCCTGCATCCGCTCCTGCTGCTCAGGTGTCGGGTCCCCTTCGGCGAAGCCCATCACGAAGGCCCGGACGGTTCCCTGCGGGACGAGGTACGCGGCGTTGGTGGCGATCCTCTTGCCGTTTTCGGACGCGTCGAGGCGGTCCAGGTACTGGCCCACGGTTCGCCAATTCCAGTCGAAATCCTGCGGGTTGTCGTTCCAGCCGGCGATCTTCTCGCGGACCCCGCTAAGGGTGGCATCGTCCACCGGAGCGTAGGACAGCCCGTCCTGGCCCAGAAGTTCGGTGGTGACGCCTTGGCTGAGCTTGGCGTAGTGGCCCTTGTTGACCAGCAGCTGCAAGTCCGAATGGGCGTGCATGTCGATGAATCCGGGGCTCAGGACGAATCCCGTCGCGTCGATAGTCCGCTCGGCGCCGGTTCCGCTCGCGGTGAGGGATCCGGCGTCGGCGACGACGGCGATCACCTCACCGTCCAGCAGGACGTCGGCGGGACGGCGGTCCGCCCCGGTTCCGTCCACCAAGACGGCGTTGCTGATGAGGGTCTTCATGGCGTGCGTCCTAGAAGAAGGTATGGATGAGGTCGACGACGGTGTGGTCACCGTCGGTATCCGCGAGCACAGGGATGAGCGTCCACTTGTCGAAGGCTGTGCACGGATGCGAAAGTCCCAGGCGCACGACGGCGCCGGGCCGCACAGCGGTGGTGCCGGCGTCGAACGTCATGAAGCAGTGCTGGTCGTTGACGGCAGTGATCTCGGCACCGACGAGGGGCACCATGGGACCGCCGAGTCCGGGCCCGATCAGCTGCGGACGTGGCAGGCCTTCGTCAACGGGCAAGTCGCGTTTGCCGGCGTCGAGGATGGCAAGGCCTGGTTCGGGCTGGGACACGACGCGCGCCCAGCCGTGCATGCCTGCCTTGAATGGCTGGCCGCCGTCGCGGGAAAACGGCGAGATGCCGCGGTAGAATCCGTCGTCGTGGATGATGTACGCACCGCTGCGGATCATGAGTTCGACGCGCGGACCGTCTTGCGTGCCGGCGTCGATGCACGGCGAAAGGACGTCGACGACATCGTCGAAGTAGGCGCTGCCGCCTGCCGTAAGGATGACGGCGTCGGATCCGTAGAGACCTTCCCCGAGGAGCCGCTGATGCAGCTCACCCATCTGGCCCAAGAAGCCGCGGACGGCGGCGAGACTGTCGGCGTCGGCAGTGTGGGCCAACGATCCTTCGTAGCCGCTGACGCCGACCAGCCTCAGGTGAGGTGAAGCGGCCACGAACCGGGCGACGCCGAGTGCAGCCTCCACGCCTCGCGCTCCGGTGCGGCCACCGGTTCCGCCAAGCTCAACAAGGACATCAAGGACGGCGCTGCTTCCAATGGTCTCCAAGGTGCGGCCAATGACATCCACGGTGACAGTGGAGTCGACCCAGGAAAGGATCGGCTGAACCGGACTCGCGGTCGCGGCGACCCACTCGATCGCGTGCGGATCGGTCAGGCTGTTGGCCAGTTGCAGGCGCCGCACACCGAATTCGCGGGCCACGCGGAGCTGGGCGAAGTTCGCCACAGTGATCCCCCAAGCGCCGCGGTTCAGCTGTTCCGCCCAGAGCTGTGGCGCCATGGTGGTCTTTCCGTGCGGGGCAAGCAAAACGCCGTGCTCCGCACACCATGAGGCCAAGCGATCGGCGTTGCCGCGGAGTGCCCCGGCATCAAGGGTCAGCAACGGCGTCTGGAGGTCGGCGAGCTTCGGGGCTGTTGAGAGGAACTTACGGTGGCTGGTGCCGCTGGCCGTGGCGGGCACGGCCTTGTGCCGCCAGTCGAGCCAGACATCGGCCAGGCGTGCCAAGGTGTCCGCTGCAATTGCCCCGGCTTCGGCTCCGGCGCCGGACGTGGAAGTGTTCACCAGTTCGATCCCTTCCCTGTGCGCGATTCACTGTGCGCATTCTGCCCGCAAATTCCGTTGCGTTGCGTATTTTGCAACGCAGGTTGCAAAGCTGTTGGTGATATGTCTAACATGGTGCAGGATTGGGAGTCAAGGCCGCGGCATGGCCCGGCAACCCATGATCAGGCCACGGAAATCCCTTCTTCATGGGGGTGTCGAGTGCCGCTGGAAGCGGCAGAGGGAGCGCGGGAGTTTCATGCTTTCAGCTGTATGTGTGGGTGAGACGATGGCCATGCTCACCCCGGTGAAGCCCGTCCCGCTGCACCAAGCCACGGAGCTGCATTGTGGAATCGGCGGCGCGGAATCGAACGTAGCCATGGGCCTGGCTGCCATGGGCCTGGACTCCCACTGGGTAGGCCGGGTGGGCCGGGATGGATTCGGCACCCGGATCCTGGAGGAGCTGAGCAGCCACGGCGTGGGGATTTCCGGCGTCGAGGTCGATCCCGGACGGCCCACAGGGCTTTACGTCAAGGTCCCCGCCCAGGAAACAGATCCCGACGGCGGCAGTTCAGTTTTGTACTACCGGCAGGGTTCCGCCGCATCAGCGATGAGCCTGGGCACCCTGGCGAATCCCGCCGTCGCGCACTTATTGGAGGAAGCCTCGCTCATCCACCTGAGCGGCATCACAGCGGCACTCTCACCGGAATGCCTTGAGCTGACGGAAGCCATCCTCGCCGCACCGAGGCACGGCCGCATCATCAGCTTCGACGTCAATTGGCGCGCCGCGCTCTGGGCCGGCCAGGACCGTTCCGCGCTGCGCCGCCTGGCCAATCTCGCCGACATCGTGCTGGTGGGCAAGGACGAAGCCGAGCACGCCTTCGGCACCACGGACGAAACTGAACTCCGGCGCCTCATGCCGGATCCCGCCGTCGTCGTCATCAAGAACGAAGCCATCAGCGCCATCGCCCTGGAACGGGACGGCACGCGGGCCGAAGTGTCCGCCTTGTCCGTGGAGGTGCTTGAGCCGGTGGGCGCGGGCGATTCGTTCGCGGCCGGGTACCTGAGCGGGGTGCTGTTCGGCCTCGAACAGAAGGCCAGCCTCCGTCGCGGTCACGTCGCTGCAGCCTGCACCCTTACCGTCCATGGCGATCGCGGCCCCCTTCCCGACTCCGCACTGCTTTCGGCCATCCTCGATTCCACCGACGCCCAATGGGCTGCGATCCACGTCGCCGGGGGGCACTTCAACAGCCGGAACCGGAGCGTTCAAGATCGGAGCACAGCACCATGAGCCAGAGCCTGATGCGGGCCATCGACCTGCTTGCCGAGCTTGCGGCCAAACCGGCCACCCTGGATGAGCTTGCCTCCAAGGCTTCAGTGCACAAGACCACCGTCATGCGCCTCCTGCACGCCATGGAGGAAAAACGCTTCGTTGTCCGCGATGAGGACCAACGATTCATGCTTGGCTCCAAGCTGTTCGAGCTGTCCTCGCTCGCGCTGGAACAGCGGGACATCCGCAAAGTGGCGCACCCGTACTTGGCCGAACTGAACGGAAAGACCGGGCACACCGTGCACCTCGCCGCGTTCGAGGGAAATGACGTGGTGTACATCGACAAATTCGAGTCGCACCATCCCGTGCGGATGTACTCCCGGATCGGCCTGACAGCGTCACTGCATTCGGCCGCCGTCGCAAAGGTCCTGCTTGCCGACATGCCGCGCAGCCGGCAGGAAAAGATCGCGGCGGGACTCGACTACACAAGAATTACCGACACCACCCTGACCTCGCCGGAGGCCCTTTTGGCCGAACTGGAGCAGGTCAGGGTCCAGGGCTGGGCCCACGACAACGCGGAGCACGAATCGTTCGTGCACTGCATCGCGACCCCCATTCGCGACGCGAGCGGCGCCGTCGTGGCCGCAGCCTCTTGTTCGGTACCGGTGGTGATGCTCAGCTATGAAGGACTGCTTGAGCTGCTGCCCGACCTCAAAGCCAGCACCGAGGCCATCTCCTGCGACCTCGGCTGGATCAGCCACGAAAGGAACTCGGCATGAGTGAAAAGACTGTAGTACTGACCGAAAATGCTCCGGCCCCGGCGCACGTATTCTCCCAAGGCATCCGGAAGGGCGGCATGTTCCAGGTGTCCGGCCAGGGCCCCATGGATCCCGCCACCAACCAGTACATCGGCGAAGGCGACGTCCGCGTCCAGACCCGCCGCACATTGGAGAACGTGAAGGCGATCCTCGAAGCCGGCGGTTCCTCGGTGGAAGACGTCATCATGTTCCGCGTCTACCTCACTACGCGCGACGACTTCGCCGCCATGAACGAGGTCTACGGCGAATTCATCACCGAGAACGTCCCCAGCGGCCAACTGCCCAGCCGCACCACCGTGTTCGTCAACCTCCCGCACGAAGTCATGCTCGTGGAAATCGACGCGCTGGCGGTTACGGCGTAATCCCCGGAGTCCGGCTTGGTGGCACTATTGGGTGATGCCCTTCATGCGCGTTCCCAGGCTTAAAAGGGCGTCTTCCCGAGAGCGACGCCAAGCGAACCGGCTGGCGTCGGCTTCTACCGGATGGTGGCTGCTGGTTGTCATATTCATCGAGGCTGCGGTTGCCTTGTCCATCCGCCTGCCGCTGGCCTTCGGGCTTCCGCCGTGGGTCGGCATCGATGGACCAACCGGATTCCCTGCTCTCCTGGCGCTGCTGATCGTGCCCCTAGTGGTGCTGGCGGCGTGGCGCCTCATGCGGCAGCAGCAGCGGGAACGAAGCCAAGCGTTCCGGACATCCCGCTTGATGGACACCGTGCTGCATACAAGCCTGGACTGGCTGTGGGCCACGGGGCCCGATGGGCGATTTACGTTCTGCAGCCCGGCCTGCAAGGACATCACGGGGTACGAACCTTCCGAACTGCTGGGAAGGCACATCACCCGCGTCATCGACCCCGGGGACCTGGCAGACGCACGCGTGGACTGGAAAGCCCGGGAAAGCGGTGACTCCTCGTGGTCACGCGTGGTCACCGTGTGCCGCCACCGGGACGGCAGCCGCGTCTTGATAGACGTTGCCGGAAGGCCAATTCGCGACAGGGATGGCAGGGACCGCGGTTTCGAAGGCACCTGCCGTGTCTTGAATCCCGAGACAGCACGTTCGCATGCCGAAGTCACCGCACGCATCCAGGAACTGCTCAATGACGGTTCGCTCATTACGGCATTCCAACCGATCCTGTGCCTGGAAACGGGCAACTTCGTTGGAGTGGAATCCTTGACAAGGTTCAGCGGATCCCAGGAATTGTCCCCGGAGGTGCGTTTCATGGAGGCTGCCTCGGTCGGGCTGGATATCGAGCTTGAAATCCTTGCGCTCCGGACCGCGCTGACCACTGCCGCCGGACTTCCAGCGGGACTGTACATCGCGGCAAACCTCTCACCCCGCGCGTGCCTTGACCCCCGCTTGGCAGCCGCGATTGTGCAGTCGGCCATCCCTCCACGACGCATCGTGCTTGAGGTCACCGAACGCCATGAGGTCGCCAACTATGAACCGCTCGCCGAAGTTCTGGCACCGTTGCGGCGCGCCGGACTCAGAATAGCTGTCGATGACGCCGGTGCCGGCTTTGCTTCCATGCGCCACATCCTGCAACTCAAGCCGGACCTCATCAAACTCGATCGCGAGATCATCGCCGGCATCGACACGGATCCGGCACAGCGGGCCCTGGGAGCTGCGATGGTCGGTTTTTCCTCTGAAATCGGAGCGGCCCTGGTAGCCGAAGGGATCGAGACCGAGGCCGAGTTGGCTGCGGTCACCAAGCTCGGCATGACCGCAGCCCAGGGCTACCTGCTCGGCCGCCCCTCACTCAGGCCTGAGGACTGGGCGGGATGGGGTTAGCGATGGCCGATACCCCTCGGGCTGATGCGCCGTGACCAGACCGTCGAAGTCCCGCGCGACAACACCCTCAGTTGTCTCCACCGGGAGCCCGTTCCGCGCCCAATACTCGATGCCGCCGATCATTTCGCGCACCGGGTACCCGAGCTCGGCGAATGCCAGGGCCGCGAAGGTGCTTCCGTTGCAGCCCGGTCCCCACGAATAGACCACTACTGAGCTCCCAGCAGGGATCAGTGCGGCCGCCCGCTCGGGTATCTCCGCGGTCGGAAGGTGCATGGCGCCGGGGATATGTCCGTGGTCCCACGACGACTGCCTGCGAGTATCCACGAGCACGAAACTGCCGGCAGCGGCATCCGCAACGTCCATGACGTCGATCTCGAACTGCAACTTCGCGCGGAAGTAGGCGCCTGCCGCACCGTCCGCCCCGACTCCAGCGCCGGCGTCGTTCATTGGCTTTTCCATCTGCCCTCCTAGGCCAGCTTCGCGAGTTTGGCGTTGGCACGCCGGGATCCCAGCTTTGCCGAGATGCGCAGGCTGGTTTCGGCGGCCATGGGACCTACTTCGCGGACGCGCTTGGCGGTCATGCGGGACGACAAGGAGGAGACGCTGAGGGCGGCAACCACGTGATCGTCGTGGCCGAAGATCGGGGCGGCGACGCACCGGACCTCGGGTTCGTTTTCGCGGTCGTCGATCGCATAGCCCCGGCGACGGATTGCGGCGAATTCAGCCCGCAGCTGCTCGGGGTCCGTGATCGTCCTATCGGTGATCGGCGCCAGCTCACCGGCCAGGATCGGCGCAACCACTTCTTCCGGGCTGAATGCCAACATGGCTTTGCCGACCGCGGTGCAGTACGCCGGCATGGTCGCCCCGACGCGCGATGCCATACGAACTGTTGCCTCGTCCTCCACTTTGTCGAGGTAGACCACATCATGGCCGGACAGGACAACGAGGTGGCACGTACTTTCCGTGGCCCTCATCAGCAGTCTGAGCTCGGCGTTGGCGACGCTGCGCAAATCGAGCCGGTCCAGGTATGACTGTCCCAAACGCAGGCAACCATGGCCCAGCCGGAAGCGGCCGCTCCCGGCGTCGCGCTCCAGCAGGTTTTCGTCCAACAAGGGCGCGGCCAGCCTTAGGACCGTGCTCTTGTTGAGCCCGGAGAGCTTGGTCAGCTCCACCAAGGCGAGTCCGTCCGCGCTCACCGGATGCTCCGCCACCACTGCCAGCAAAGCCAGCGCCTTACGCAACGAAGCCGAGGAGTTCCGGGCCTCCGTGCCTTCAGTACCCACGTGTGTCCTATCCAGCGGCGATGCGCTGCTCGGCGTCGTAATCGCGTTTCCAGCCAACCACGCCAGGCCTCAACTGCCAGGGATGTGGTCCGGACAGCGGCCGGTATTCCACCCCCATGGCCTCCAGGCGTTCCAGATGCGCGCCTTCGAGCCTGGCCAGGAAACCATCGTAGTCCCGGTTCTCCGGCTGCGACCAGAGCACCTCCGCGACGGCACTCAGCCGTGGAAACGCGGCGAAGTGGACCCGTCGCGGGGAATCGAGGTGTTCCGTCCAGATGTTGGCCTGGGCCCCGAGGAGCCTGCCCGGGAACGCCTCATCCGCACCCGCGGGCAGCGGTTCGAAGCCGTAGACATCCCGCAGGCTGGTGACAAAGCCCACGGGCACAGGTTCGTCGTCGCCGTCGGCCTGGCGGTGGTCCAGGTACAGCTTGTGCTCGGGGCACATGACCACGTCATAACCGCTTCTGAGCGCGCTTAGTCCGCCTTCATAGCCCCGCCAGGAAGCCACCAACGCACCATCCGGCAGCTCGCCGTCGCCGATTTCGTCCCACACGGAAGTCGCTCGCCCGTGCCCGTCAAGGTGCTTCGCCAACTGCCCCACAAACCAGCTGTGCAATCCCGAAACGTCCGGCAATCCGAGTTCGGCGGCTTTGGCCTGTGCCTGGGCGCTGGATTGCCACTGGGTGAGCGGAACTTCGTCACCGCCCAAGCTGATCCAGCGGGCGGGGAAGATCTCCACGACTTCATCGAGGACCTTGCGGTAGAACTCCAATGAGGTTTCCGAGACTTCCAGAACGGTCTCGTTGATTCCCCAGCGGGTCCAGACCTCTGTATCCGCGCCCGCACCCAGTTCCGGGTAGGCGGCGATGGCGGCCTGGCTGTGTCCCGGAACATCGATCTCCGGGATGACGGTGATGTGCCGCGCTGCAGCGAACGCGACCACTTCGCGGAGATCGTCCTGGCTGTAGAAACCGCCGTGCGGAAGCCCGTCGAAAACCCCTGCCCGCCAGGAACCAAGCGACGACTCCCGCCGCCACGCCCCGGTCTGGGTGAGTTTCGGGTATCGGTTGATCTGGATCCGCCAGCCTTGGTCGTCCGTGAGGTGCAGGTGGAGGACGTTGAGCTTGTGCATGGCCATCACCTCGATGAACCGCAGCAGGTTGTCCTTGGGCATGAAGTGCCGGGCCACGTCAAGCATGGCCCCGCGGTACCCGAAACGCGGCTGGTCCTGGATCGATACCTTGGGAACCGGCCATGTGCCATCCGTTTCCGGAACAGGCGCTTGCCTCAGCGCGGCAGGTCCCATCAGCTGTAGGAGGGTCTGGGCAGCATAGAAGGCTCCGGCCGGACCGCCCGCATGAATCACGACGGCGGTGCCCACCTGCAGGCGGTACGCCTCGGCGTCGAGCTCCTGGTCAAGCCGCAGGCTGATGCCCGCATCGGCTACCGTGTCCAGGGACAGGTCCCAGCCGGTGGCCGCGCCGAGGGTCCGGGCGAGCCAGCGGCGCGCGCTGTTCAGCTCCGGATCGGCGGCCAAGGTGGTGGCTGGGTCCAGTTCCAGGAAACCTCCGTGCGATTCCACCGAGCACGGCACGGGAACCAGCAAATGCGCGGCGCTCATCCCTTCACCGCCCCGGCCAGCCCGGATACGAGTTTTCGCTGCACTGCTATGAAGAAGATCAGCACCGGAATGGTCATGATCACGGAACCGGCCATGATGGCACCCCAATCGTTCTGGTCGGGCTTGAAGAAGGTCAACAATGCCATGGGCAGGGTCTGGTTCTCCTGGGCGGAAATGATGAATGTCTTGGCGAAGAGGAAGTCGTTCCACGTGGCGATGAACGAAAACACGGAGCACGCCACCACTCCGGGCGCCACAAGCGGGAAGAGGATCGAGCGGACAAACCGGAAACCACTGGCCCCGTCTATGCGCGCTGCCTCTTCGATCTCCACCGGGACCGCTGCGACGAAGCCACGAAGCATCCAGATCGCGAACGGGATACTGAAGCCTACATGGACCAGCACCAGGGAGCCGAGCTGATTCAGGCCCACGAGCGGTACGGCCTCCCCGGCGTTGCGGAGCAGGAAGAACAGCGGAATCGTGAGCGCTTCGACGGGCACCATCTGGGACACAAGCACCACGATCAGCAACTTGGTGCGCATCTTGAATTGGTAGCGGGTCAGTGCCACGGAGGCCAGAAACGCCAGCACGGTGGAGACGATAACGACGACGAGCGCCACGATCACGCTGTTGAGGAAGTACCTGCCGAAGTTGTTCACTGACAGGACCCGCATGAAGGAATCGAAGGACGGTTCCAGCGTGAACGGCGCCGCATCGCCGGCGTCGAGCGCTGTCTTCGGCTTGAGGGCCGAAAGCACCATCCAGAACAGCGGGAACGCGACGAGAAGCGCGATGGCGAGTCCCGCTGCATCGGCGCCGAACCGGCGTCGTCCGCCCTTGCGGAATTTTTGCGGCGACTCCGGCGCGGGCCGGTTCTTGCGGAGTGGAACGTCGACGGCGGTCACAAGACTTCTCCCGTTCTCTTGAGGATGCGGAGGTAGATCAGGGTGACGATCATCAGCAACGCGGTCATGATGACACCGAGGGCCGAGCCGAGGCCGTACAGGCTGGCCGCGAAGGCCTGCTGGTAGCCGTAGACATTCAGCACGAGGTTCTGCCCGGCAATACCGCCGCCGTTGGTCATGATGTAGATCTGCGAGAAGATCTTGAAGTTCCAGATGATGGACTGGATGGTCACCACCATCACGATGGGCCGCAGCATCGGAAGCATGATGCTGCGCGCGATCCGGGGCATGGAAGCACCGTCGAGCCGCGCCGCCTCAATCACTTCGGTGGAGATCGCCTGGATGCCAGCGTAGACCGTCACGAGCACGAACGGGAACGAACACCACACCACTTCGCTGGCTACGAGGCCGAAGGCGGACCATTTGTCGTAGGTCCAGGAGTAGCCGTTGAACTGCGTCAGGCCCACGGAGACAAGAGCCTTGTTGACCAGCCCCAGGGTGGCGTCGAAGAGGAACAACCAGACGGCGCTGCCGGTGACGGCCGGTGTGGCCCAAGCGCCCAGCGAGACTACGAACAATGCGGTGCGGACCCAGGGCCGGAGCCGCGTGGCCAGCACCGCCAACGACGTTCCCACGAGCAGCGTCAGTACAACGCAGGCCCCTGCGAACAGAACAGTGTTGCCCAGGACGGACCAGAACTCCGGATCGGCGAACAGTTTCTGGTAGTTCTCCAGGCCCGTGAACTGCAGTGGCGCCTTGCCGCTGACTTGGGCCTGGCGGTAGTCATACAAAGAGACGTTGATGAGCTGGAAGATCGGGTATCCCAGCAGCGCGATCAGGACAATGAAAGCTGGAGCCAGGTAGAGCCAAGGTTCCAGGCCGCGCTTGCCTAGGGCACGACGGCGGGACGTCCCCGCCGTCGTCGGCTTGCGGTCCTGCTTGCGGTTCCGCGTTCCGCTTGCGTCCGCCTTCGCGGACGCAAGCGCCGTCATGCCGCACCGCCTGGCACGGATCCAAGGTGCGTCACGAACCCTGTCATTTGGATCCGAACACCTTGTTCATGGCTGCTGCCGCGTCCGCAGTAGCCGTATTGACGTCAGCCTTGCCTGTGACGATCTTCTGGTACATGCCGGTGACGATGCCCTGGGCGTCGATCGTGGACCAGGTTTCCGTCACGGGGACAAAGTTGGTGCCGGCGGCAAGGGTCTTGATGAAGGGGTCGAGCTGCGGATTGGACGCCGCAACAGACTTCTGGACGTCGCTGAATGTCGGCAAGTTGCCCATGGCGTCGAACATTTTCTGCTGGTACTTCTTGCCCGCGAGCTGCTCGACGAACTCAGCTGCCAGGGTGTGGTGCTTGCTGCTGTTGAAGACGCCCAGGTTGTTGCCGCCGGCAAATGCGGGCGCGATCGAACCGGCCGTATTGCCCGGAACCGGAACCACAGCGAACTTGTCCTTGATGGCGCTGGCCGCGACGGCCTTGTAGTTGAAGTCGCCACCGATGGTCATGGCCGACTTTCCGGCGATGAATTGCTGGACGCTGGCGTTTCCGCCGAATTCGGCGCAGGTCTGGGGCGGGCAGATGTCGTTCTTGAGCAGCCGGGCATAAGCGGAGACACCGGCCCGGGATTCGGTCGAATCCAAACTGGAGACAAAGGTGTCACCCTTCTTCGTGGCAATGTTGCCGCCGTTGGCCCAGAGATAGGGCATAGCCGAGAACTGCGCGGCTCCACCAATCGAAATACCGAGCATGTCCGGGTTGGCTGCGCGGACGGCGCGGGCCACGGTTTCGACGTCGGCGAGGGTCTTGGGAGCCCCCAGTCCGAGCTTTTGCAGCAGATCGGTGCGGTAGTAGAGGGCCCGGACGCCGACGTACCACGGCACGCCGTAGTTCTTGCCTCCGACGTCCGTGGTGGCCAGGATCTTGCTGTCCAGGTCCTTGAACTCGCCCCAGGCCTTGATGTCTGCAGTCATGTCGGACAATCCGCCGGATGCAACGTAGCTGGCAAGGTCTGTGTTGCCGAACTCGGCGACGTCGGGAGCACTCGAGGGGTCGTTGAACGCGGCCTTGAACCGTTCCGCCCGGCTGTCGACTGGAATGTACTGGACATCGACCTTGACGCCGCTATGACTGGCTTCGAAATCGGAAACCGCGGCCTTGACTACCGCAGATTTGGGGTCTTGGTTGACTTCCGAGAAGAGCCACACGCGGATAGTGCCTGACTTCTCATCCGACGATGACGCGGCGTTGTTCGACGTGGGCGGGGCGCAGGCCGTCAACGCGAGGGCGGCGAGGGCAAAGGCAGCCGCAGTGCGTGCGATTTTCAATGGATCCTCCATGGAGAAAAGGGTTCGGTGCCCGGCGGTCCTCCGCTTCGGGTATGGAAGGAAACTTTACAAACATACTTCTGTGAGCGGAAGCACAAGTGGCAAAAGGTTTGCATTGCAAAACCAGAATTTGTAAACAGACGATCTCTCGCAAGATTGCCGATACCCCCTGGGGGTACTTGATTTTATACCCCCAGGGGGTATATCTTTACGGCATGAGCACGATCGACGTGGACCCCACAGATTTGAACCCGGTTGACTTGAACATTGGCCAACACGGCTACTCTTCCAACAAGGACGCGTACTTGCGGCGCCTCAAGCGGATCGAGGGCCAAGTACGCGGTATTGCGCGCATGGTGGAAGAGGACAAATACTGCATCGACATCCTCACTCAAGTCTCTGCAGTCACTAAAGCCCTGCATGCCGTGAGCCTCGGTCTCGTGGAGGAACACATCGGGCACTGCGTCGTCGGAGCCGCCTCCGAGTCCGATCCCGTCGTGCGCGCAGAGCAAATCGACATCAAGGTCAAAGAGGCAGCCGATGCCATCGGGCGCCTGCTGCGGTAACGCCTCAAACATTCACCACACCATTCAACTCACCACCAAGGAGCACGCCATGGGCCACACCGCCACCATCCAGACGAACGTCAGCGTTTCCGGCATGACCTGCGGGCACTGCGTTTCAGCCGTCAGCGAGGAAATCGAGTCCTTGGCAGGTGTCGAAAATGTCGAAATCGCTCTGAATGCCGGCGGAATCTCCACCGTCACCATCACCTCCACCCAGGAACTGTCTCCGTCCGAAATCGGCGAAGCCGTCGCCGAAGCCGGCTACCTGGTAGTCGCCAACGAGGCCTAGGGGTCAATGTGAGCAATCACGACATCCTCCATCAAACAGGCACCCGCATCATCGAACTCGACATCGAGGGTATGACGTGCGCATCATGCGTGGCGCGCGTGGAGCGGAAACTGGGCAAGCTCGACGGCGTGGAGGCTTCAGTCAACCTCCCCCTCGAATCGGCCCACGTAACAGTCCCGGATAACGTCACGGACCAACAAATCGTGGACACCGTGAACGCAACGGGCTACAAAGCCTGGATCCGCGAATCCCGCCCCAGCCCGTCCACCGTCCAAGCCCACTCCGCCGCCCAGACCCACGATCGCGAAACCGATATGCTCGGCGCGCTCGCTCCTCCGTCGCTTAGACGCGCGCTGCCGCATACCGGCCCCGCGATCGAGTCCAGCACCGAAGGCATCACCGGTGACGACGGCACAACTGAACATAACCACAGCGACGGTGACGACAGCGCACCGGAACATGACCACAGCGACGACGCGGGTGGCATGCGGCAGCATGCGTCTAAGCGAGGCACGAGCGAGCATGCAGAGCATGGCGCCGGTGGCGGCGCGCAAGGCGACCGCGATGCACGCGCCCACGAAGACCACATGCACCACGGCCCTGCGTCCCGCCAGCTAAAGCCGAGACTGATCGCCGCGGCCATACTGACTGTCCCGGTGTTCGCCATCTCGATGATTCCGGCTCTGCAGTTCCCGCAATGGGGTTGGGTCGCCGCATTGCTGGCCCTTCCCGTGGTGACGTGGGCTGCCTGGCCCTTCCACCGGGCCGCCGCCATCAACGCGCGCCACTTCGCCTCGACCATGGACACGCTCGTGTCCATCGGCGTCCTGGCCGCATACCTCTACTCGGCGTGGCAGCTCTTTGCCAACCCCATGATGACTGAACACCCCGGCATGGAGTCCACGGGAGGCATGGGCGGCGGGCTGTACTTCGAAGTTGCGGCGGTAGTCACCACGTTCCTGCTTCTGGGCCGCTATCTCGAGGCCAACGCCAAAGCGAAGGCCGGCGATGCCCTTAAGGCCCTGCTGAACCTGGGGGCCAAGGACGCAACGGTGCTGCGCGACGGCGTCGAGCACAAGATCCCGGCCGAGCAACTCGTAGCCGGGGACATTTTCGTGGTCCGCCCGGGAGAGAAGATCGCCACTGACGGCCTGGTGACGAGCGGTTCGTCCGCCGTGGATGCCTCGTTGGTCACCGGTGAATCCGTGCCCGTGGAGGTCGGACCGGGGAGCCAGGTCACGGGCGCCACCATCAACACTTCGGGCCGTTTGCTGGTCCGCGCGACGCGCGTCGGTTCCGAGACGACGCTGGCGCAAATGGGGCGGTTGGTCAGCCAGGCGCAGACGGGCAAAGCCCCGATCGCACGGCTCGCCGATCGTATCAGCGCCGTCTTCGTGCCGGTCGTACTGGTCATCGCCGTGGTTACTTTCGTCGTCTGGCTCGCCCTGAGCGGGGACCTCAATGCCTCGTTCACGGCTGCCGTGGCGGTGCTCGTGATTGCCTGCCCGTGTGCGCTTGGGCTCGCGACTCCCGTTGGCCTCCTGACCGGGACCGGCCGGGGCGCGCAACTCGGCATCCTCATCAAGGGTCCACAGGTGCTGGAAGATACGCGTACGGTGGACGCCATCCTTTTGGACAAGACGGGTACCGTCACGAGCGGCAAGCTGGCCGTTGGACACACGCTGGCCTTGAACGGCCACTCCCCCGCCGACGTCCTGTCTCTCGCCGGCGCCGTCGAGGCAGCGTCGGAGCACCCCATCGCCCACGCCATCGCCGCTGCCGCCAAGTCCGCAATGCCCGACGCCGGCCCGCTCCCCGCTGTGAAGGACTTCAGTTCCGCCCCGGGCGGCGGAGTCCGGGGGATGGTTGCGCTGAACGGAGCCGGAAACAGAGCCGAGCGAACGGTCGTTGCCGGCAGGACCGGCTGGCTGGAAGACAACGGCATTTTCCCTGACGACGCACAGCGCGAGGCACTGGCCGCTGAGGAAGCCGGCGGCGCTACCGCCATCTGGGTTGCTGTGGACGGGAAGCCCGCTGGAATAGTCACGCTAAGGGACACCGTCAAACCCGGTTCGGCTGCAGCCATCTCGAAGCTCAAGGAACTCGGGATTCGCCCTCTGCTGCTGACAGGAGACAACGCCGCCGTCGCCGCCCAAGTGGCCACCGCCGTCGGGATCGCCCCGGAAGATGTATTCGCGGGGGTCCTGCCGGAAGGCAAAGTGGACGCGGTGCGGAAGCTTCAGTCCCAGGGGTCCACTGTGGCCATGGCCGGGGACGGAGTCAACGACGCCGCAGCGCTGGCGCAAGCCGACCTTGGCATAGCCATGGGATCGGGTACGGATGTCGCCATCGAGGCCTCGGATCTGACCGTTATGGGCAGCGACCTCGGGCAGCTGGTGCAAGCCATCGAGCTGTCCCGGAAGACGCTCTCCACCATTAAGACAAACCTGTTCTGGGCATTCTTCTATAACGCCATCGGTATCCCGGTGGCAGCCCTTGGTTTGCTCAACCCGATGATCGCCGGCGCGGCCATGGCTGCGAGCTCGGTCCTGGTGGTCGCAAATTCGCTACGGTTGCGCTCGTTCGCAAAGTAGTCCCGCCCCACCCAACCGCCGCCCCACCCAACCGCCGTCCCACCCAACTAACTCGCAGTTGTTGTCGTTATGCGGCGTCAAAACGACAACAACTTCGAGTTAGTTTGCGGAGGCTAGGCCGTTCCGAAACGAACGGCCGCCCGGGCCCGGGCTTTCGCCGCCTCCTCGTCGCGGTTGCGCGCCGGCGCATGGGTGACGAGGGAATCGAGCAAATGCTGTGTGATATGCGCGATCTCATGGACAGCCTCGGAGAAGGCTTCCTCGTTTACCTTGGACGGCTTGGTGGTGCCACTGATCTTGCGCACGTATTGCAGGGCTGCGGCTTCCACCTCCGCGGAGGTGGCTCGTGGCTCAAAATTGTGGAGGGTGTGGATGTTCCGGCACATATCAACATGCTAGGCCCCGGTCCCCTGTCAGGGGTCGTTTTTAGAGGACTCTCTCGGAAGGAACCGGCTCGACGTCGTTCGCGTGGTCAAGCTCCAGCGAGGCGTGGTCTTCGCCGTGCTCCACGGCGTCACGCTTGTCCGCGCGCAGCTCGTCGATCCGCACCAAGACCACTCCGCACACGATGAGTGCCCCGCCCACCAGCTGGACGGCTCCGGGCAATTCGGCCAGCAACAGCCAGGCCCACACCACGGCGAACAACACTTCGGTAAGGGAGACAAAGGATGCCACCTTGGACCCAAGGCTTCGTGCTGCCATGATCCCCGTGACGTAGGACAGCACGGTGGAGAGGATGACGAGGCCGGCGATCGAGACCCACCACGGCGTGGTCCACGGCCCGAGGTGCGTATCCGCGGTGGCGAAAGTCATGGATACCAAACCGGTCCCGCCGGCAATCCAGATAAGGATTGAGCCTGCCATGAGACCGCCGGAAGCCAGCACGATGGGCGGCAGCGTGTCGTTCTGCTTGGCTGTGATGAAGAAGTAGATGACCAGGCAGACGGCCGCGGCCATCCCCCACAGCACGCCGACGAAGTCCACCTTGACGGCGCCGGTGAGATCGAGCACCAGGACGAGTCCGCCGAGGGATAGCAGCGTACCGATGGCTGTGAGGGCCCGGGGTCGGCGTCGGCTCGCGGCCCACAGCCACAGGACGATCATGGTTGGTGCGAGGTATTCGAGCAGGAGGGCGACCCCCACGGACAGCCTCGACACCGCGTTGAAGTAGAAAAGCTGGCACCCCGCAACACCAATCACGCCGAACAACAGGATGGTGAGCCAGTTGTCCTTGAGCTGGTGCCAACGGCCGCGGAGAGCGACGACGGCCGGGATCACCAAGATGAGTGCAGCACCGCTCAATCGGATGGCAACTGCGGCGCCGGGGGTCCACCCGGTTTCCAGGAGGGACTTGGCAAACGAGCCGGACAAGCCGAAGACAGCTGAGGAAAAGAGCGCGAGCCCCAGGCCCGACGCCATGAAGCCCGCAGCACCAGCCCGGTTTGTTGCAGCTGACACAGCAGCCTCCTGTCAGGAGTAAAATGGGTTCCGCTGCTGACACTACTACCGAGAGATGTAAGGAGTCAAAGTGCTTTTTGCACCTGACACTGAAGTGGCGCTTCGAAGCGTGGTCAATTTGATCAATTCGGCCGCCAACGGCACCGAATCCCTCACGAGTGTCGCCGAACTCCGCGCCTTCCTCGATACGGAAGAATTCACGGGGAGCAGGGACGGAACCGAGGCCGAGTTAGTCAGCGTAAAGCGACTGCGGAGCCAGCTGGCTTCCCTGTGGACGGCCGATGAAGATGCGGCCGCAAAGGCCGTCAACCAGCTCCTCACCGACGCACGCGCACTCCCCCAATTGGTCAAGCACGATCATTGGGATTGGCACTTGCACGCCACCACCCCCGAGGCGCCCCTCGCGGAACGCATGGGCACGGAAGCCGCCATGGCACTCGTGGACGTCATCCGCAGCAAGGAAATGGATCGCCTGCGGGTATGCGCGGCGGACGATTGCGACGCTGTCGTGTTGGACCTGAGCCGAAACCGATCCAAGCTCTATTGCGATACAGGCAACTGCGCCAACCGAACGCACGTGGCCGCTTACCGGGCCCGGAAGGCCTCGGGGGCCGAATAGGGAAGGCGTCACGCCGTGCATCTTTTGAGGGCGCACGACGGCGGCCTGCCGCGAGTTTCCGGGTTTGCTGCACTGACCAGCCGGCAAAAAGTTGCGTGGCGTGACACGAAAAAGGACTAGGACGGCCTAGTCGGCGTCGGGCGTTTCCGTTTCGCTGCCCGCATGGGGGGCCGCTGAACCGTGACTCTGGCCCGGCTTCCTGGAACTTAGGTTGACGCCCGAGCCCTTGCCGAGGTGCTCGGCGTTTTCCTTGTGGCTCATGGAAAGCATGGCAGCGATAACGAGGCTCACGATGAAGGCGATGCCGGCACCGGTAAAGGCGAGGTCAAAGCGCGGAGTGCGGGCGCTGCCGCCGGAGGCGAAGATCAGCACAGCGAAGAAGATCACGACGCCCCAGAACGCGGAGAACATCAGCGGTCCCTTAACCGAGGTCCGCATCTTGCGCGGCTCTCCTGGTTTCTGGTCAGCCAAGGTCATTCCTCCAATGTGGGTGCTGGCGCCGTCCGCGCCTCGAGAGTTCTACGCAGGGTAGAACGTACGACTACTAGTTTACGGCCTCAGCAGAGGGGGTTCGCCCATCGTGCCGCAGGCTCAGCCCGGACAGCACCCACAAGACTCCCGAGATGATGGCGCCGCCGCCGGCAACACCGAGGAGCGCGTGCGCTCCAAGGCTGATGAAGAACGGCAAAGCAACGGCGGTGCCGATGCCCACCACACCGGAAATGATCCAGTCGCGGGCAAGCACGTGGCGTCCGCGCTGCCGGAATCCCCGGACCAGTTCAAACGCCCCGAGCACCAGCAATCCTACGAGCGCGGAAACGCCGACGCCCGTATCGGACTGCGTAATCAAGGCACCCACCCCTGCCAGGCCGACGACGACCGCCGCGGCCGCCGGAACACTCGCAGCAAGGAACGCGGCGCCTGCGGTTGCGAGCATGTAGAGCCCGGTAGCCCAGGCCAGAACGTGAACGGATGGCGAGCCCCAGAAGACGGTCACGGCTCCAAACACCAGCGCAGCACCGGCGCGGAGAAGTACGGGCTTCCAGAGCGCGGCTGCTGTGGGCGTGGATGAAGTCGCTGAAGAGGTGGGGAGAGTCACCAGTCCAGTTTAGTGCGAACCGAGGACCATCCATTTGTCAGAGCGGGCCCGCAGCCCCAGAGTGACTGCGCGGGCCAGCATGTAGCCCAGCGCGAACGTGACCCAGAGCCACACGAGCCCCGCCGCGCCGTCGGGCCTGGTCACGTGGACTGCCGCCAAAAGCGGCAGATATACCGCGAGGTTCACGACGCCGGCAATCGCCAGGTAGCGGGCATCGCCAGCGCCGATCAGGACGCCGTCCAGGACGAAGACGTAACCCGCGAGGGGCTGCCCGACGGCGAGTACCCAGAGTGCCGCTGTGAGCGCGGACTGAACGCCGGCGTCGGAGGTAAAGAGGAAGCCTGCCCAGGGCGCCGCTACCGCGAGGAGCACGCCGGTCACCACACCGAAACCCACACCCCAGCGGATCATGGTGCGGGTGAGCTCGCGCGCCCTCGCCGCATGTGAGGCTCCGAGTTCCTTGCCGATGAGGGCCTGCGCGGCAATCGCCAAGGCGTCCAGGGCGAAGGCGAGGAAGGAGAAGATGGTCATCGCGAGCTGGTGGGCGGCGAGGTTCACAGACCCTTGGGCAGTGACTATCAGGACGGTTGCCAGGATAGCCAGGCGCAGGCTGA
Organism: Arthrobacter sp. KNU-44; assembly: GCF_051843155.1. Classification (NCBI taxonomy): domain Bacteria; kingdom Bacillati; phylum Actinomycetota; class Actinomycetes; order Micrococcales; family Micrococcaceae; genus Arthrobacter; species Arthrobacter sp. KNU-44. Next base: position 2,222,781 of record NZ_JBPXNG010000002.1, on the reverse strand, counting down.
GGGTGCGGAGCATGAGCCATGAACCCACGGTGGTCATCGTGCGGATTCCACGCCAGTGCGGGCGCAGCGAAACGCCGTGGCGCCGGGCATTCCGTCCCACCATGACCAAATAGACGGCGGCCATGGCCCATTGAGCAATGCTGGTGCCGATGGCTGAACCCGCCACGGACAAATGCAGGCCGTAGACAAGGAACCAGTTCAGGGCGATGTTGATAGCGAACCCCGCCGTTGCGACCACCAACGGCGTGCGGGTGTCCTGCAGTCCGCGCAAGACGCCGGTGCCAGCGAAGATCAAAAGCATGGCGACGAGTCCCGGCATGGACCAGCGCAGATAGTCGACGGCGTATGCCCGCACCTCGCCGCTGGCTCCAAGCAACCCGACCAGCGGCTCAGCCGCGAAGAAGCCGGCCACGGCGAGGACGGTGCCCAGCAGCAAGGCCAGCCAGACGCCGTCGCGCCCTGCGGCCAGCGCCTTGGCGAGCTTTCCGTGCCCGATGGCCCGCGCCACAGCGGGAGTTGTCGAATATGCCAGAAACACCATAAGTCCGACGGCGGTGTACAGCAGGGTGGAGGCCAGCCCCACCCCCGCCAGTTGAGGGACGCCAAGGTGCCCCACAATGGCGGAGTCAGCCAAGAGGAAGAGGGGCTCGGCAATGAGCGCCCCAAAGGCTGGGACAGCCAAGCGCAGGATCTCGCGGGCAGTGGAGGGCGTGGTGGGACGGGTCACTGTTTGGGGCACTTTCCCAGCCTAGCGGGGCACCGGCATGTAGCTTGGTGAGGTGTCGCTCGAGCATCCCATCACCGTTTCCGTCGCCCGCACCATCACTCCCGGTTACACCCGCCAAGCCAACGCATGGGCCCACGCTGGCCAGGAACTCGCCCGGGAATGGCCCGGCTACCTGGGTTCAGGGTGGGTGCGCACGGCGGCCGATTCCGATGAATGGCACATGCTTTACCGCTTCGCGGACGCTGAAACCCTGCAGGCTTGGGAGGAATCCGAAGAGCGCCGATGGTGGATTGAAAGCGCCACCGAGCTCATGGAGGTCACCCGGGTGGAGCGCCGTTCCGGGATCGAGGGATGGTTTTCCCAACCCGGCGACGTGAACCTCGTTGTCCCGGAGACCGCAGTGCCGCCACGGTGGAAGCAGGCCGTCAGCATCTTCCTGCCGTTCTTTCCTTTGAGCCTGCTGGCCAATTTCCTGCTGCACCCCTTGGTCCTGGGCTGGCCGCTGGTCCTACAGGTTCTGTTGAACATCTGTATCCTGACGCCACTCATGGTCTACATTTTCCTGCCGGTCACCACGCGGCTCCTGAAGCCCTGGTTGGAAGCAAAGCGGAAGGGCCAGTCGTGAACCGCTACCTGCTCTCCACAGACAAAGCCCGGATCGACCGTGACTGGCTGTGGGCCGAACTTTCAACCAAGGTCTATTGGAGCCGGTGGCGGACCCGCGCAGACGTGGAGGCCCAACTGGACAATGCTTGGCGCATAGTGGGCGCCTTCGACGCTCAAACCGGCGCCATGGTGGGTTTTGCGCGGGCGTTTTCCGCGCGAGGTCAAGCGTTGGGCAAGGCGATGGTAGCGGAAATGGTCGACGGCGGTCCGGGAGCCAACTTCCGCTGGATGCTGCACACCACGGATGCCCATGGACTGTACCGCCAGTTCGGTTTTGAGGAACCTGATGCGAGGTATCTGGAAAGGCGCGAGCAAAGGTAGCACCGGGCCACGGTTGTTTGACACTTTCAGCAAAGTTCGAAAGGCTTGAGTTGAAGCTTCAACAAATTGAGCCTTATCCTTGGGAGCTTCACGACAGCCACCCGCTACCCGAAAAACGGTGCAAAAACATGAACCAGTCCACCCTGACCAACACAGCCCTTACCGTCCTGCGCGTCATCGTCGGCTTCATCTTCGCCGCGCATGGCTGGCAGAAATTCACCGAGTTCACTATCGCCGGCACACAGGCCGCCTTTGGCAAGATGGGCGTACCCGCCGCCGACGTCGTGGCCCCGATCGTGGCAACCATCGAACTTGTCGGGGGCATCGCCCTCATCGCGGGCGTGCTGACCCGAGTCTTCGGCGCCCTCCTTGCACTGGACATGCTCGGCGCCCTGTTCCTGGTCCACGCTCCGGCTGGCCTGTTTGCCGACAAGGGTGGGTACGAACTTGTCCTGGCCCTCGCCGCTGCAGCGGCAGCCGTGGCCCTAACCGGCGCCGGACGGATCTCCATCGACGCCGCCGTCTTCGGCCGGCAGGGTTCCAAGCTGGGCATCCTCGCCTAGGATCACGTGCGCGGCAGCACTGGCGACACCCAGTGCGCTGCCGACATCCGAACGGGCTGGCGACACCGGAATTCCGAATTACGGCGTCGCTGGTTCGTTTGCGCGTCGCTGGTCCGATTCGGCGTCGCCAGCCCGTCATACAGCGCATCAGTATCCGCGCCGTCGATACACTCACGTCATGAGCGAGCTCCCCTCACACTCCGTCACGCTGCGGTTCCTGGCCTCCCCCACCGACGTCGGGCACAGCGGGTCCGTCGACGCCGGCACTGTCCTTGAGTGGGTGGACAAGGCCGCTTACGCGGCTGCTGTTGGCTGGTCAAAGTCCTATTGCGTCACGGCATATGTCGGCAACATCCATTTCGCCGACCCCGTGAACAGCGGAGACATGGTCGAGGTCGAAGCGACCATCGTCTACACGGGCCGCTCTTCCATGCACATCCGGACCATCGTGTCCTCCGGCGATCCCAAGGGCGGGCCGGCCACGATGCGCAGCCAGTGCCTGGTGATCTTCGTTGCGGTCGGTCCCGACGGCCGCCCGGTTCCAGTCCCCCAGTTCGAGCCTTCGACGCCTGAGGAAATCGAGCAGCGAGACAACGCCCTCGCGCGGATCGCCGTGCGGGAAAAGATCGTCGAAGCCATGAACGCACAGGAATATACCGACGCCGGCACGGCCGAGCGCGTTGTCCTCCGCTTCATGGCGGCGCCTACTGATGTGAACTGGGGCGGGAAGGTCCACGGCGGCATAGTCATGAAGTGGATCGACGAGGCCGCCTACGTCTGCGCTTCCCGGTACTGCGGCAAGGACACCGTGGCGGTGTTCTCCGGCGGCGTGCGATTCTATCGCCCGCTCTTGATCGGCGACGTAGTGGAAGTAGAAGCCCGGCTCGTCTATACAGGCCACAAGGGCATGCATATTGCAGTCCATGTGCGCTCCGGAAACCCCCGGAGCCGTCAGATGAACCTGACCACCTACTGCCTCACGGTCATGGTGGCCAGGGACGAGACCGGCACGTCCGTTCCGATCCCGCCCTGGGTGCCGGAAACCGACGAGGATCGCCGCCTTCAGGCCCACGCCCGCGAACTACTGGAGATCCGAGGGAGGGCTCCCGGAAACCGGATGCCGGATCATCTGCTCAATGGCGGTTAGGCGTTCCGTCGGGGTCTGGCGCCGCGAAGTCCGGGGCGGGAAGATGTCCTCATGTTGGCTGACGAACGGTTCGTCGCACTAATCGACGAATTCAGGGCTCTCCCGGGCGTGAGCGTGCCTGGTGAACCGGGGCAGCATGGTTTCGGTTCCTCGGCGTTGAGGGTTCACGGCTCGATTTTCGCGATGGTTTCGGGAGGCAGGCTTGTTGTGAAGCTGCCACGGGATCGTGTCAGCGCCCTGATCGGGGCCCGAACCGGGGCGCCGTTCGACGCCGGAAAGGGGCGTGCCATGAAGGAGTGGCTCACGGTTATGGCCGACGATCAGGAGTCATGGCTCGCCCTCGCCCGTGAGGCCCTGGACTTCGTAGGGTCTGCGCACCACTAGGCAGCCAGGCATGAAAGTCATCCAGCCGGAGGCTAGAACCCGCCACCGCCGCCAGTCTCGCCGGCCATGTTGGCGAAGCGGGAGTAATGCCCCTGGAAGGCAACCACGATGTCCTTGGTGGGACCGTTACGGTGCTTGGCGATGAGGATGTCAGCCTCGCCGGCACGGGGGGATTCCTTGTCGTAGACGTCCTCGCGGTGAAGCAGGATGACCATGTCGGCGTCCTGCTCGATGGAACCGGATTCACGGAGGTCCGAGACCATCGGCCGCTTGTCCTGGCGCTGTTCGGATCCACGGTTGAGCTGCGAGAGCGCGATGACCGGAACCTGCAGCTCCTTGGCCAACAGCTTGAGGGCACGCGAGAATTCGGAGACTTCCTGCTGGCGGGATTCCACCTTCTTGCCGGAGCTCATGAGTTGGAGGTAGTCGAGGATCACCAGTTTGAGGTCGTGCTGCTGCTTCAGGCGGCGGCACTTGGCCCTGATTTCCATGAGGGACATATTGGGGCTGTCATCGATGAACAATGGCGCATCGTTCATGCGGCCCATCGTGGTGGCGATCTTGGACCACTGCTCGTCCTTGATGGTGCCCTTGCGCAGGTCCTGGAGGCCAATGGTGGCTTCCGCGGACAGCAGGCGCATGGCGATTTCGTTCCGCCCCATTTCGAGGGAGAACATCACGGTGGCGAGGTTGTGCTTGATGGCAGCGGAACGGGCGAAGTCCAGCGCGAACGTGGACTTACCGACGGCGGGGCGCGCGGCGATGACGATCATCTGACCCGGGTGCAGGCCGTGGGTGAGCTCATCGAGTTCATAGAACCCGGTGGGGACACCCGTCATGCCTTCTCCGCGGTGGCCGGATGCCTCGATCTCGTCAACGGTGGATTCCATGACGTCCTTGAGCGCCACGTAGTCTTCCGCCGTGCGGCGTTCGGCCACGGCATAGATCTCGGCCTGGGCCTGGTTGACGAGGTCTTCGACCTCTCCGTCCTGGCCGTAGCCCATCTGGACGATCTTGGTGCCGGCGCTGACGAGTCGGCGCAGGACGGCTCGCTCAGCCACGATTTCGGCGTAGTAGCCGGCGTTGGCCGCCGTGGGCACGGTCTGGATGAGCTCGTGCAGGTAGGCAGGGCCGCCGATCCTGTTGATCTCGCCGCGTTTGGTCAGCTCATCGGACACTGTGACGGCATCGGCAGGTTCGCCGCGGCCGTAGAGATCGATGATGGACTCGTAGATCGTCTCGTGGGCCGGGCGGTAGAAGTCATGGCCGCGGACAATTTCCACGACATCGGCAATGGCATCCTTGGACAGCATCATGCCGCCGAGAACTGATTGCTCAGCGGGAATGTCCTGGGGAGGTTTGCGGCTGGCGTCCGATGTCCGGCCGCCCTCGATCGAATCCAAGTGCGTAACTGACAAGCCGTCCTCCATTGTGTACCGCGCAGATAACTGTTCCCGGCGGTGCGGTAGGCCAATGCCCAGGTGTGGGTTGCTCCGACCGCGCCGTTTATGCCGGCTGGTCCAAACTGTTCCGTAGGGCACCGACAATTTTGGTTCCCCGAGATTTCCACAACTTATCCACAGACAGGTCCGCGGGCGCGCTGCTTTTCGACGGCACCGAGGTGTCGTCCACAAGAAACAGGGGTTTTCCAAGTACCTAAAGCAGGTACTCAGCCACGTTAGCCCTGCTTTTCCGAGGCACCAAGCCGGGCCTGTGGATAAAGTGTGGAATACACACCCCTACTTGTGCACAGTCTGTGCATGACCCTGTGGAAAGAGAAATTCTTTTTCCGGCAAATAGCCCCTGAGCTGGGGAAACGTTCTTCAAGCCATGTGGATCAAAAGTATTTTCTCCAGGGGATCATCCACAGGCCGATTCGCTCAATGCGCGCCTCTCCCCTCACTCAAGCGCCCCAGGAGGGATAAATATGTCGAAAATGTGATACTCCCCACAATCTCTCCCGGAATTTGACAGCCGGCTCTCAGAAGCTATGCCGTAGCAGGAATGTGCTGTGGATAACCGCGTTCTGACATAAGCTCTAGGTATGGGTTTCACCATTGGGGATGTACTGCTGGTCGCAATGCCCGTTGTCATCCTTGTGGCTGTGATTTGGGCCCTGACGGCGGCATTCAAGCCACGCAACTCCGGGTTGTCCGACGCCGAGCGCTATCAACGTGAGCTGGCCGCCCGCTCGGCAGCCCACCAGGCCGCCCAAGTGCAGGCGGCGACGGCGGCAAGGGCCCGTATCGATGCGTCCACCAGGCCGAGCCAAAACGCGCAGCAGCAGTCGCAGCAGGACAGCCAGTCGCGGGCCGCGCTCAGGGCGCAAGCCGGGGCCAGCCCGGGGGTCGGCCAGGCCGGCTACAACGGCCCCATTCTGCCCAACGGGCAGTTGAATCCACCGTTCGCCCTGCAATTGCAGGGAATGGTCCGCAGTGGGCAGAAGATCCAGGCGATCAAGCTCCTGCGCCAGCAAACCCACTCGGACTTGTTGACCGCCAAGAACTACATAGATCGGCTTTAGCGCATGTCATCCCTACTCGTTCCGGTCTTGATCCTGGCGGCCGTCGTCGTCGGCGTGCTGCTGATCAGCCGGCTGCTCTCCCGCCGCTCCGCGGAACTTCGCGACAATGCCGCCACCGGCAAGGCTGCCGTGGACCCTGTGGAGCTGGCCCGCGAGGCCGCCGCGAAGCTCAGTGAGGACCAACACCGGCAGCTGTATTCCCTGATCGCCCAGGGTCAGGCCATGGCGGCCATCAAGCTGTACCTCAGCGCCACCGGGGAGGGGCTGCGTGCCTCACGGGACGCCGTCGGCGCCCTTGCAGCGCACCCGCAGCCCTTCCGCAAGCCCGAACCCGCCCCGCAGGACCTCATGCCCGACGACGACGAGCCGGAACACTTCCCGTACCGTTACCGGGCAATCGTCAGCAAGGGCGACGTCACACGTGAAGTGAGCAGCAATATGCTCAATGACGAGATCTACGGACGGATCCGGACCCTGGCCAAGAGCGGCGACATCGAAGCAGCAGCGTTGGCCCTGACCAAGCATTCCGATATCAGCATGAAGCAGGCCCGGGAGTTCATCGAGCTGCTCGACGACTAGTGCCCGGAGCGGCGCAGCCCGGCTCGCCTAGCGTCCCGCGGTGATCCCCGCGAGGAGTTGCTCAAATGGCAGGGATTCCATGGCATCCGCCTTGCGGTGCGGCTGCTCGCCGCTCAGGAGCCGGGTCAGCTCGCTGGCCGCGCGGTCCACGCGGACCGATAGCGGCGACGCTCCGTCGTCGGTGTTTCCCCAGTCCTGGGGCCCGGCGAAAACGGACGTCTGGGTTATCCGGGTGCGAAGGTAGGTGAAGAGCGGACGCATCGCGTAGTCGAGCACCATTTGGTGCCGGTCGGTGCCGCCCGTGGCGCCGAGAAGAACTGCCTTGCCGTCCAGGGACTTCGGGTCCAGAACGTCGATGAAGGACTTGAACAGCCCGCTGTAGGAGGCGCTGAAGACGGGCGTCACGGCGATGATGCCATCAGAATCCTCGACGCCGGCGATCACCTCCGTGAGGCGGGGTGCGGCATACCCGGTGACGAAGTTGTTGGCGATATCCACAGCCAGGTCCCGGAGTTCGATAACGTCCACCCGCACCTCGTACCCTGCATCGCCCAGCTGACGCTTGGCCGACGCAGCGAGCTGGTCTGCAAGAAGCCTGCTCGACGACGGTACGCCAAGTCCGGCGGAAAGGACGGTTATGCGGCGGGTCTCCATGGCGATCTCCTGTTACTGGGCGGTTCGATGGCTTCAAACCAGAGTACATGCGTTTGCATCTATACTCCCAAACTGTGCCTCCGCACTTTTTATTCCCCTGCTAGAGACGCACGGTTCCCTGGATGCACATCACCGAGCTCCCGCCTACCCAGATGTCGCCGTCTTCCGCTTTGACGTGGATGCGTCCCGCCCGGCCCAGCACCGTACCCTGCGCGGCGACGTATTGCTCCGGAGCCCGGCCGCTGCCGATCAGCCACTGGGCGGCCCCCGCATTAAAGCTTCCCGTGACGGGGTCCTCCACCATGGCGTCTCCCGGAATGAACGTCCGGACTTCGAAATCGACGCCGGCACCCGGTTCATGGGGACCGATCACACCAACCTTGAGATCCCCTAAAGCCGCAAGGTCCGGCTCAAGGCCAAGGACCTGCTCGGACGATTCGAGCAGCACGCCGATCCATTGCGGGCCGTTGACCAGCCACGAAGCATCCGAAAGTGCGGTTCGGGGCAGGCGGAGTCCGGCGGCCAACTGTTCCATGATGGGCTCGCCCACGGGCCCGAAGCGGGTCAGTGGCGGCGCAGCGAAGGCGAGGCGGCCGCCGTCGAGTTTTACCTTGACCAAGCCTGCGCCGCATTCCTGGACCAGCATCCCTTCCTGCTTAGGCACTCCCCCGGACGCCAGCCAAGCATGCGCCGAGCCGAGCGTCGGATGTCCCGCGAAAGGAAATTCCTCGCTGCCGGTAAAGATCCGGACCCGGTAATCGGCCGCAGGATCACCCGGCGGCAGCAGGAAAGTGGTTTCAGACAGGTTGGTCCAGTTTGCAAAGTGCTGCATCTGCTCCGCGCTGAGCCCTTCAGCGTCAACGACGACGGCAAGCGGATTGCCGAGGTATGGCACGTCAGTGAAGACATCCACTTGCGAGAAGGGCCGGGTGCGCATCGTTTCAAGGTTCACCCCGGCAGGCTATCAAGTTCCCCCGTCTTCCTTGGCGCGAACTGGCAGCTAATGCCCCTCACGAGGCCGCCAGAGGGCATCTACTGCCAGTTCGCGTCCCCCGAAACCGCGCAAAACAAAGGACCCCCACCTCCGGAAACCGGAGACGGGGGTCCTTCGAGCTACGTCAGAACTTACTTTGCCGCAACGACCTCGAGGTCGATGACAGCGGAAACGTCCTCGTGCAGACGGACGTTGGCCTGGTACGAACCAAGTGACTTGATGTGGTTCGGCAGTTCAACGTTGCGCTTGTCGATGGAGCCGAGGCCAGCGGCCTCAACTGCAGCAGCGACATCAGCCGGCTTGACGGTGCCGAAGAGACGACCGGACTCGCCGGCCTTCACTACGAGCTTGACCTTCTTGGAGGAAAGCGCAGAAGCCTGGGCCTGTGCAGCTTCAACCGAAGCGTGGGCACGAGCAGCGCGGGCAGCCTTGATGGACTCAACCTGCTTCTCGCCACCCTTGGTCCAGGTCAGAGCGAAGCCGCGGGGCAGCAGGAAGTTACGTGCGTAACCGTCCTTGACCTCGACAACATCGCCAGCAGCACCGAGACCGGTTACTTCGTGGGTCAGAATGAGCTTTGCCATGTTAGTTAATCCCTTCCTTAGCCGCGGCCAGCGCCGGAGTAAGGCAGCAGAGCAACTTCGCGGGCGTTTTTGATTGCCTGGGCGATTTTGCGCTGTTCCTGCACCGTAACGCCAGTGACGCGACGGGCGCGGATCTTTCCGCGGTCGGAGATGAACTTGCGCAGCAATGCTACGTCCTTGTAGTCGATGACGGTGATGTCAGCGGCCTTCAAGGGGTTGGACTTTGGTTTGGGCTTACGGAGTTCAGCCTTAGCCATCGTGGAGCTCCTTTTCTATGGAGCCCGTGGATATGGATCCACGGGATGGTGGTGCTCGACGGCGGGTGCCACCCGGGTGCCTCGCGGCACTTCCGGCGCGTTCCGGCGTCGAACTTGTGAGTATTTAGAAGGGAGGTTCGGAATCCGGGCCGTTGCCCCATCCACCCGCATTGCTGACGCCCGGGGTAGCCCAGGGGTCTTCCTGCGGTGCGGATTGGCCGCCGCCCCATGTTCCGCCGGAGTTGCCGCCCTGGCTTGCACCAGCGCCGCCACCTCCGAAGCCGCCGCTGTTGTTGCCGCCGCCGAAGCCGCCCTGACCACCCTGACCGCCGGAGCGCTGGGTGCGGTTGACCTTGGCGTTGGCGTAACGCAGGCTCGGGCCGATTTCATCGACTTCGAGCTCGATAACGGTGCGCTTCTCGCCTTCTTTGGTTTCGTAGGAACGGCTCTTCAGTCGGCCGGAAACGATCACGCGCATGCCCTTGGTCAGGGATTCGGCGACGTTTTCAGCTGCTTCACGCCATACCGATGCGCGGAGGAACAGGGTTTCCCCGTCCTTCCACTCATTGGACTGGCGATCGAAGGTCCGGGGAGTAGAAGCGATGGTGAAGTTCGCTACCGCCGAGCCTGACGGTGTGAACCGCAGTTCGGGGTCATTGGTGAGATTACCGATGACCGTAATAGTGGTTTCGCCTGCCATCTACTGCCTCCTTGTTCGTTCCTGCGGGGTAAAGATTGAAAGCCGGGAGCTGAAATTACTCAGCAACGACCTTCTGCTCTTCGGGGCGGGTGATCTTGGTGCGCATGATGGTCTCGTTGAGACTCAGCTGGCGGTCAAGTTCCTTGGCGGTTTCCGGCTTGGCGGTGAAGTTCACCACGGCGTAGATACCTTCGGACTTCTTCTTGATGTCGTAAGCAAGGCGACGGCGGCCCCAGATGTCAACCTTTTCGATGGTTCCACCATCGGTGGTGATGACACTGAGGAACTTCTGAAGCGTCGGCTCTACCGTACGCTCTTCGACCTCGGGGTCGATGATTACCATCAATTCGTAAGGACGCATATGTGAACCCACCTCCTTTGGGCTAAGCGGTTACGGCATTTCCGTAACAGGAGGTTCATTTGCGATGAACAATGCTGCTGACCGCTTCCAGAAGCGGAAGCAGGGCGCAGCACAGACTTCAATATCTTAGTCCATTTCCCGCCTCTAAGCCTATTCGGCGTGTCGGCAAGGTGGAATGAGCGACGGCGCATATGTGGAAAACCCAGGTATGTGGATAACTCCCGCGGAACCGGCGCGCCAGCCTCAGGCACACTGAACACATGACCATCCTGAAATCCGTTGCACTCTTCATCCTTGCGGCCATCGCCGAGATCGGCGGGGCCTGGCTCGTGTGGCAATCGGTCAAGGAAGCCAAGCCCTGGTGGTGGGCCGGACTCGGGATCGTGGCCCTGGGCATCTACGGGTTCGTGGCGGCGTTCCAGCCGGACGCACACTTCGGCCGCGTGCTTGCCGCATATGGAGGGGTGTTCATCGCCGGATCATTGGCTTGGGGAATGCTCATGGACGGTTTCCGCCCGGACCGTTGGGACGTCATCGGCGCCATGATCTGCATCCTGGGCGTCGCCGTCATCATGTTCGCGCCCCGATCGGCGAATTGACGACAGTCCGGCCAACACCCGTGCCATGATCTGACTATGAACGCCGCAGCAAAGAACCAACGTCCGAAGTCTGCCCGTGCCAAACGTTCCCGATTGCGATTCGGGCTGATGATCGTCACCGGCATCGCTGCCGCGGTGGCGACCGGGATCTGGGGTCAGTGGATTTACGCACCCGCCGCGGGCTGGGCGGTTGCAGCGGTGGTCTACAACATTTTCGTGTGGACAGTCATCACCCCGATGAAGGCCGATCAGACGAGAAGCCATGCTACGGAAGAGGATCCGCGGCGCTCCACCGCCGACCTCCTCATCCTGTGTGCTGCCGTCGGTTCGCTCGCTGCCGTCGTGCTGGTGATGATCGGCGCCAAGGACGCGCACGGATTCGATAAATTCATGCTCGCCCTGCTGGCCCTCGTTGGTGCGGCGGCCTCGTGGCTCCTGGTCCACACCCTCTTCACCCTGCGCTACGCCGAGGTGTACTACACGTCCGATCCACCCCAAGGCATCGAGTTCAACCAAAAAGAACCGCCACAGTACACGGATTTCGCCTACATGGCGTTCAGCCTCGGGATGACCTACCAGGTCTCGGACACGTCGATCACCACCAGGGCAATGCGCTCCGCCGCATTGCGGCACAGCCTGCTCGCCTACGTTTTCGGCGTCGGGATCCTGGCTACGACCATCAACCTCGTGGTGAGCCTCGCGTCCTGAGCTAGATCGCCGTCCGGAAGAACAACTCCGCCACCGTGGCCAAATGGCGCGGGTCGTCAACGCCGCATAGCTCGCGTGCCGAGTGCATCGACAATAGCGGCACGCCGACGTCGACCGTGCGGATCCCCAGGCGGGTAGCCGTCAGCGGACCGATGGTCGAGCCGCACGGGACATCATTGTTGGAGACGAACTCCTGGTAAGGGATGCCCGCCTCGCCGCAGAGCCGGGCCCAGAAGGCCGCGCCGGTGGCGTCCGTCGCGTAACGCTGGTTGGCGTTGATCTTGAGAAGCGGTCCGCCATTGAGGATCGGCCGGTTGGCCGGATCGTGCCGCTCAGGGTAGTTGGGATGGACGGCATGGCCGGCATCCGCGGAAACACAGAACGACGCCGACAACGCCTGCCGCCGTTCACTCACTGTGGCGCCCAATCCGTCGGAGATCCGGGTGAGGATGTCTTCGAGAATGGGTCCGCAGGCGCCGGAGCGCGAGGCCGAGCCGATTTCTTCGTGGTCGAAGGCGGCCAGCACGGCGATGGGTCCCCCGGCCGGCGCACCAGCAGCTGCGTGCGCAATGAGTGCGGCAAGCCCGGCGTGGGTCGAAGAGAGGTTGTCGAGCCGCCCTGAAGCGAAGAACTCGCCCTTGGCACCGAACTGCTCAGGCGCCTGGGTGTCCGCGACGACGATGTCGTAGCCGCCGATCTGCGCGGGATCCACGGAAGCCCCGGCCACGTAGTCCGCCAGGATTGCGAGGACGTCCGCGGAACCGGGATCGCCGAGCCCGAAAACCGGGTTCATGTGCTGTTGCTTGTCGAGCGTGAGGCCGTCATTGACAGCCCGGTCCAGGTGGATGGCCAACTGCGGGAAGCGCAGGAGCGGTCCGGTAGCTGTGAGGTGCTGGGTGCCGTCCAGCATCACGAGCCGGCCCGCGAGCCGAAGCTCACGGTCCAGCCAGGAGTTCAACAAGGGGCCTCCGTAGACCTCCACGCCGGCCTGGAGCCAGCCGAACTTTCCTGTCGTCGGCTTGGGCTTGAGCTTGAACGACGGAGAATCCGTGTGGGCGCCGAGGATATTGAACGCCGTGGTCGGAGTCGCGCCTTCCGGAATCACCCAGGCAATGAGGGCGCCATCCCGGATCACGTAGAAGCTGCCAGCCCCGCCCTCCCATGGCTGAAGTTCATCAAGAGCCGTGAAACCTGCCGCATCGAGGCGGCGCGCGGCCTCGTGGACGGCGTGAAAGCTCGACGGCGATGCGCTCACATACGCGCCAAGGTCCTGGATGTGTTCTGCAGCGGAGTTCGAAGGCATGGCTCCGAGTCTAGTTCGCTGGTCCTCTTGCGCGTCACCAGTAAGCCGCGTCGTTAGTAATCCGGGTTGCTCGGGATCACGAGTCCTGTTTCGTAGGCGTAGACCACCACTTGGACCCGGTCGCGCAAGTGCAGCTTGGTGAGGATCCGCCGGACGTGGGTCTTGACTGTCGCTTCGGACAGGAAGAACTTGTGCGCGATTTCCGCGTTGGACAGCCCTCCGGCTATAGCCTCCAGCATCTCGGTTTCGCGAGGCGTCAATCCTTCGAGCAGCGGATCGCGGGGTTGGGCCGTAGCCTGGCCGGGTACGCGGCCTCCGCGGACGTAGGTCTCCAGGAGCCTCTGGGTGACCCTCGGAGCCACCACGGCGTCGCCGCTGGCCACAAGCCGGACGCCCTGGACCAACTCCGCAGGCGCAACATCCTTCAGCAGGAACGCGGAGGCCCCTGCCTGAAGGCCTGAGAAGGCATATTCATCGAGGTCGAAAGTAGTCAGGATGATGATCCTGGCGTTGGATGCCGAGGCCGTGATCCGCCGTGTGGCTTCAATTCCATCCACGGCAGGCATCCGGACGTCCATGAGCACCACGTCCGGTTCCAGTTCCTCGACCTTCCGGACTGCTTCGGCGCCGTCGGAGGCTTCGCCCACCACCTCGAGATCGTCTTCGCCTTCCAGGATCAGCCGAAATCCCATGCGCAGCAAGGGCTGGTCGTCCACCAGCAGAACCCTGATGGGAGCATTGTCAGTCATGATTTCCCCTTGTCCCCATTCCAGTTCAGCTCCGCATGAACGCGCCACCCGCCGTGTATTCCAGGACCGGCATCCACCGTTCCAGCATAGATTCCTGCACGTTCACGCATCCCCGCGATGCCTTGGCCCGTTCCCAGGACCGCCTCTTCGGTGCCCGGATCCCGGGAGCCCCGGCCGTCGTCGAGCACTTCAATGGTGACCGAGTCGCCCTCCCGCACGATCCTCACATCCACTTGGCTCAAGGAACGGCCGTACCTGAGCACGTTTGTCAGGGATTCTTGCACGATCCGGTAGACGGTGAGCTGGAACGCCGGGTCCTCAGGAAGGGCAGGTCCCGTGTGCGAATAGTGCAACGGCAGCCCCGCCGTCCGGAATCCATCCAGCAGTTTGCTCAAGTCGTGCCCGGAAACCAAAGGCTCCAAAGGCGCCGGACGCGCGGAGTCTTCCCGCAGCACGCCGAGGACGCGGCGCATGTCCGCCAGCGCAGTCCTGCCAGTGCGGGACAACTCACCGAGCACCTCACCCGCGCGCTCGGGATCCTTCTTGACCACGACGGCGGCGCCGTCCGAGAGGCTGATCATGACGGTGAGGGAGTGGGCCACGACGTTGTGCATCTCCCGGGCGATCCGGTTGCGTTCGGTCACGGAACCCAAGCGGGCCGTGCGGGCTGCCCAGGCCCTGATTTCGCTCTCGTGCTCACGCCGCTGCCGCACCGAAATGCCGATGCCGGTGGCGATCAGGTTGGACAGCAAAATGCTGACCGCGGCGGCGATGTTGCTGATGAGGTGGAAATTCTCCGGAATCGCCTCTCCGTTGGCTGGGGCCGCCGGGCTGGTCCACATGAACAGATACACGAGGGTCAGCGGCAGGCTCGCGGCGCCAAACACCGTCAATGCGAAGGTCCGGGCCCTCGCCACGGCCACCGCGTACAGCGCAAACCACAGTCCTGCCGAGACGTTCGACCCCCAGGGATTCAGCAGCGTCACGGCCACTTCGAGGACCGCAACGGCCGCAGTGACACTAAGCGGGTTGCGGCGTCGAAGGAACAGGATGGCGGCAATGGCAAGGAGCAGCAGGGCGGCGAACCATTTGCCTTCCACCATGGAGCTGATGAAGGTAGGCAGTGCCAGGAGCGAATAGCAAAGCACCACCACTGCGTCCATGACCCGCGGGTGCTCAAAGAGATAGCGGCGGATCCTGCCGCGGCGGCGCAGCGTGATTTCAGCAAAGGACGCATCGGCCACGTGGGCCGACGCGTCCTGTGCTGGCAACTCTTCACTCATGGCTCGAGCCTAGTGGCCTTGGCCGGAGCGGGTGTCCCTGGATTGCGAATCAGGTGATCGCGAATCAGACGTCGCGCTTCTTGAGCACAATGAGGGCAGGAATCATGAACAAGATCACGTAGCCAAGGAACACGAGGCCGCCCGCCCACGGATCCAGGGTGCCGTCTACGTGGCCGATCGACAAGAAGCGACCACCGGCCTCACTGGGCAGGTACTGCGGGACGTACTTCCAGAAGTCTCCAGGTGCGAGGCCGAGGAACTGGCCAGCGAACGGGAGGACGAACATGATGCCCACCAGGACAGTGATGCCGCCGGCCGGGTTCTTCAGCAGTGTTCCGAGCGAGAGGCCGATCAGCGCTACCCCGGAGACGTAAAGGCCACCGGTGAAAACGCTGTAGAGGACGCCGTCTGTGTTCCAGCCAAGGTCAAGGCCGAAGTTGGCGAACATGGGTGACGCCAACAGGAAGGTCACGACGCCGGCCACTAGCGAAAGCACGTAGGACACCACAACCAGGACCACGGCTTTGGCACCGAAAGTGGAGAGCCGGCCCGGTGCCGCGTTCATGGTTGACCGGATCATGCCGGTGGCGTACTCGGAAGCAATGAAGAGTACGGCCAGGGAACCCATGACGAGGATGCCGATATTGAGTCCGGCGTTCGGCAGGTTGTAAAGGTTGAATCCCGAACCTGGCGGGAAGGAGTCAACGGCTTGCTGCACCGTTTCCTTGTGACCCTGCCGGCCGACTTCGACCATCTGGTTGATGAAGTTCCAGCGGACCAGGGCGGACAGGAGGCCGATGCCGACAATTGCCACGAAGGTCAGGACCAACAGAAGCTTGGTGCTCATGAGGGTGCGGAACTTGATGGATTCGGAGTTCAATACCCGGAGGAAAGTGACGCCACCGGTCCCGGCTGACGGGACCGCATGTTTCTTGCTGATGGTGGTGGTGCTCATGACTGGATCCCTTCCAAATTGGCAGCGGAGGTGGCGCCGACGCCGGCAGGGCTTCCGTCCAGAGGCCCGCCTGGTGCTGCCGGTCCGCCGGTGATGTGCGAGTGGTATTCCACTTCGTCCTTGGTCAGCTGGAAGTAGGCCTCTTCCAGCGACGACGTGAGCGGAGTGAGCTCGTAGACCAGTACCCGGTTGTCGAGGGCGAGCTCGGCAATGCGGACCGGCTCCACTCCGTACACTTCCAAGGTTTCACGTTCGTTCTGCTCCACGCGGACACCGTCGCGGGCCAGCAACTCGGACAAGCGAGTGGTCTCGGAGGTTCGGACCAAAGTGCGCTTGCGGCTCTGGCTCTCGATCAGCGCATCCACCGTAGTGTCGGCAATGATCCTGCCGCGACCGATCACAATGAGGTGGTCCGCGGTCTGGGCCATCTCGGACATGAGGTGGCTGGAAATGAAGATGGTCTTGCCCTGGCTTGCCAGGTAGCGTGCAAGGTTCCTGACCCACTGGACGCCCTCGGGGTCCAGTCCGTTGACCGGTTCGTCGAGGATGAGCGTCTGGGGATCACCCAGCAGTGCGTTGGCGATGCCAAGCCGCTGGCCCATGCCGAGGGAGAACCCTCCGGCCTTCTTCTTGGCAACTGCGGTGAGGCCTGTCATCTCGATGACTTCCTCGACGCGCGAGTTCGGAATCCCGTGGGTTGCGGCCATGGCGCGCAGGTGGTTGTACGCGCTGCGGCTGGTGTGCACCGCCTTGGCATCGAGCAGCGCTCCGACTTGGTGGAGCGGGGCTTTGTGCTGGGAGTAGTGCCGGCCGTTGACGATGACGTCGCCCGACGTCGGACGGTCGAGACCCATGATCATGCGCATGGTGGTGGACTTGCCGGCGCCGTTCGGGCCAAGGAAGCCCGTGACTTTCCCGGGCTGTACGGTGAAGCTGATTCCGTCCACGGCTGTCTTTGCGCCGTAGACCTTCCTCAAGCCTGTTGCTTCAATCATGGAAGCGTTCCCTCCGCTTGCTGCAGCTATGTGGTGACTGTAAGTACAACGCTAACCACCGGTGCGACGGAATTCGCCGGTCTCAGGGATGATTCAGGGGCCGCTCAGGGTAGTCCCTATGGATGATTCCGGTCGCGGTCAGGTCTTCCCGGGCACCGGGAAAGCGCTAGCAAACTCTAGTAAAGCGGCGAATACACCCGCAGCGCCCGGCGCTTGACAGTGAACTCCGCGGTCCGCACACCAGCCAACGGCTCGCCGTCGACCGCAATCACCAGCGGTTCTCCGATCGCTTCGATGCTGAGCTCCGCAGCCTCGCTAAGGTGGGTCACCTTGGAGGTACCCACGGTTCCGGTGAGGACCGCCCACAGCAGACGCAGCCGCGCGAAAGGCTCATCGGCCGTGACCATACGGATGTCCAACACGCCGTCGTCAAGCACAGGACGCGTCAGCGGCGCCAGGTCCCGCGGGTAGTAGCGGCCACGGCCCAGGTAGAGGATCCACAACGTGTGAGGGACGCCGTTGATCCGGAGGGTGGTCGGCGTCGCCGCGCCGAAGGTGCGCAGGCCTGCGACGAGTCCCGCGAGGGGCTTCCCCAGGGCGGGCTGCAGCCGTTCGCGTCGCCGCACCAGGTTGGGATAGACACCGATGCTTGCCGTATTGAGCATGATGAGCTCGGTGGTCTCGTCCTTGCCATCGACGCCGCGGCCCGCGCTCACATGGCCCAGGTCTGTCCATGCTGCTGCTCCCGTTTTGGCGGCCTGTAGGGCCCCTTCCAGCGATCGGGCGTCTACGTCACGTGCGAAATGGTTCAGCGTTCCGCCGGGCAGCACCAGCAAGGGCAGTGAGTGCTCGACGGCGGCCGCCGCGGCAGTGCCGACCGTTCCGTCGCCGCCCCACACGCCCAAGGCCTTCGTCCCGGGGCGCCCTGCTGCGGCCCGGATTTCTTCAACCACGTCATCACCATCGGAAATCAGACTTATATGCGACTTGGGGAATATTTCTCGAAGCTGCGTCTCGGTGTCCGGCGAGTAGGAACCGCCGAGGGCGTTGACCGCAATGCTTAGCCCCTCGCCGTCGCCGACTGCGGGGGCATCGGCCGGTGAACGGTCTGTATCCGGAACGGGAGGTCTGGCCGGCCACCACTTTCGGGTCAGGAGTGCCGCTCCGGCCCCTATCGCCGAGCCGAGCACGACGTCGGAGGGCCAGTGGGCGCCTGTATGAACCCGGGAATACGCCACACCTGCCGCAACAGGAGCAAGAGCTCCACCAAGACGGGGATATACCAGCGCGACGCCAAGAGTGAATGCAACGGCAGACGCCGAATGGCCCGAAGGCATCGAGGAACTGGTGGGCTGCGGGTTGACAAAGCGAAAAGCCGGAAGGAGTTCGGGCAACGGCCGCGCCCGCGGAAGCAGCGTCTTGAAACCCAGATTGGTGACGGCCGACGCAACGCCAAGGGCCAGGAGTCCGTGGATCGCCGCGTTGCGGGGTTTACCGGGAAATCCCGCGCAAACTCCAGCTACGGCAAACCATAGCTTGCCCTTTGTTGCGGCCTCCGAAAGGTTTTTCAGAACGGCGTCATGCGAGCCCTCCGGCCACCGCGAGACTGCTCGGACCGCCGCCCGATCGAGTCGCGCTATCCGCCCTGATCCCCATCGCAGCATGCTTCGCATTCCACCAGACTATCGGCGGACTGTTAAAGAAGTGGGATAGTGGGGGTCGTTCTTCCCCCACAAACAAACTCGAGGGAAACGGCACGCCCCGCAGGGCGTCACATAGGGTAAACCATCAGGTAGCACTCGGTCTTCTCCAAGAGAGCGATCATAGTCTTCGGGCATGCTCTCAAAGCCTCAACTCATCAACAGCGGCATCGGGGTGGCCGTTATCGGCATTGCCGCCGGCGCCTTCTTCGTGCTGAACGGCGTGCCGCAAACCGCCGCCGACACCACCGCCCGCACCGTCGCGGTCAGCGCAGCGGACCTCGCCGCCGTCTCTACGGCGAGCGGAAACGTCTCGCCCGCAAGCACCACGGTCATCAACGCGCAGAACTGCACCGGGCCCATCGCCACTGTTTCCGCTGTGACCGGTCAGCAAGTCACGGCCGGGCAGGTGCTGGTGACCATTGATCCGACGAACGCCCAGAATGCCCTGGCCGTCGCCCAGGCCCAACTGGATTCCGCCGCCGCGCAGGCAAACCAACAGCAGGCCTCGGCAAGCAACCAGGTAGCTTCGGCGAATCAGAGCCTGGCCAACGCCCAACAAACGGCCAACCTGGACGCGAGCCAGCAGGCCAGTGCCGTCGCCGCCGCGCAGACAGCCGTGAACAATGACAATGCGACTGTCGCTGCGGCTCAGACCGCTGCCAGCGCCCAGCCCAGCAGCCAGCCGGCCCAGAACGCGCTCAATACGGCACAGGCCCAGCTGGCGAAGGACAACCAGGCACTGACCCAAGCCGTCAACCAGCAAGCCAGCTCGGCCCTCAAGGACAAAGAGCAGATTGCCTCGGCTGCGACGGCCCTCAATTCCGCCCAAAGCGGTGGCGGCGCCACATCCAATACGACGTCGGCCCAGATTGCCGTCGACACCGCAACCAAGAACCTGGCGTCCTGCTCACTCGCGGCCCCGGTTTCAGGAACGGTCACCGCTGTGAACGCCGTCGTCGGAGGCAATGCCGGCAGCAGCTCCGGCTCATCCTCTTCCGGGTCGTCCGGTTCCGGCTCCTCCGGAGCTTCCGGTTCCGCTGGCACTTCCGCAAGCTCCGCGAGCACATCGTCTTCCGGACTGATCACCATCAGCGACACCGCGCACCTGCAGGTCATCGCCAACTTCGCCGAATCGGACATTGCCGCCATGAAGACCGGCGACTCAGCCACCTTCACTTTCCCGGCGCTCAAGACCGACCCCTCCGCGCCACCCGTCACCGGGACCATAACCGCGATCGCCCAGAACGCCACAACCACGAACAACGTGGTCAGCTACCCCGTGACGATCTCCATCAAGAACCCCCCGGCCGCCCTCCGGCTCGGCCAGAGCGCAAACATCTCCGTGACCACGGCTACCGCCAAGAACGCTTTGACGGTGCCTTCGCTGGCCATCACCACCACGGGAACACGGCAGACCGTCAACGTCATGAAGAACGGGACCACGACGGCGGTGACCATCACCACCGGGATCACTGACAACGGGCGCACCCAGGTGCTCACGGGACTCAGTGCGGGCGATCAGATTGAACTCCCGGCCATCTCCTCCACCCTGGACACCACCGGCACTACCGGACGGACCGGGACGGGCGGACTTGGCGGAACGGGAGGGTTCGGTGGTACAGGCGGCGCCGGAGTTACGGGCGGCACCGGTGGCACCCGCGGAAATGGCGGGTAAGCAGCCGTGAACGACGCCGTCATCCAACTGGACTCCGTGAGCAAGATCTATGGCAAAGGGGAGGCCGAAGTACGGGCACTCGATTCCGTCAGCATCTCCATTGACCGGGGCGACTTCGTGGCCATCATCGGCGCCTCGGGCTCGGGAAAGTCCACGATGATGAACATCATCGGCTGCCTCGACGGCGCCACCCAGGGGACTTATCACCTGGACGGCATCGATACCGGGACCCTGGACGAATTCCAGCTCGCCCAGATCCGCAACCGGAAAATCGGCTTCGTCTTCCAGAACTTCAACCTGATTCCGCGCACGCGTGCAGTGGACAACGTGTCCATGCCCCTCGCGTACGCAAAAGTGCACCGCAAGGAACGGCGCGAGCGGGCCGTGGAAGTGCTCGGTTCGGTGGGTTTGGCGGAGCGGGCCGACCACAAGCCTTCGCAGCTCTCCGGCGGACAGCAACAGCGTGTTGCCATCGCCCGGGCGCTCGTGACCAACCCGGTGCTGCTGCTGGCCGACGAGCCGACGGGAGCCTTGGACACCAAGTCCTCGCACGAGATCCTGGATCTCTTCGAGTCCTTGCACGCCAATGGCCGGACCATCGTGATGATCACCCACGAAGCCGACGTCGCGGCGCGGGCCAACCGCGTCGTACGCTTCCAGGACGGGCACATCATTGAGGACCACCGGGTCCGTGCAGTTAATGCGCACCCTGTAGCGACGGCGGTGCCGGCATGATGATCGCCGAATCAGTCCGCTTCGCCCTGACCGGGGTGATGGCCAACAAGATGCGCTCCATCCTCACCACCCTGGGCATCCTGATCGGCATCGCATCCGTCATCATCCTGCTGGCCGTGGGCGCCGGAACCTCCAACGCCATCAAGGCCCAGATCGGCAAGCTGGGAACCAACGTGCTCACTGTGAGCCGCCAGACGACGGCGGGCGGCCGCGCCGCGGGCGGCGGGCAAGCCGTCACCGGTCCGCGGTCCCGTGGCACCAACCTCACGCTGCAGGACATGGCCGCGCTGACGGATCCCGTCATGGCCCCCGACGTCGCCGCAACGGCTCCGGTGGTCACGGCACAGAACGTCACGGGTACTTACCAGGACGCAACCCACGCGATCGCAACGTTCGTGGGGACCACGCCGTCGTACTTTTCCATTTCGAACGACACCCTCGCGGCGGGGTCCTACTTCAGCGACGGTGACGCAAGCAGCGGCACCGCAGTGGCCGTGATCGGCAATACCGTGGCGCAGGACCTGGTGGGCAGCTCGGTGACCTCGGCCGTGGGGCAGACGATCGCCCTCAACGGCCAGAACTTCGTGGTCTCCGGCGTGCTGGCCCAAAAAGGGTCCTCGGGGCTCAA
This sequence comes from Arthrobacter sp. KNU-44, assembly GCF_051843155.1. NCBI lineage: Bacteria > Bacillati > Actinomycetota > Actinomycetes > Micrococcales > Micrococcaceae > Arthrobacter > Arthrobacter sp. KNU-44. Next base: position 2,200,987 of record NZ_JBPXNG010000002.1, on the reverse strand, counting down.
CGATCCAGACGACATTGTGGTGATCCCCTACAGTGCGGCCCAGGACAAGTTCACCGGATACTCGCCGTCCCTCGCCTCCATCACGGTCCAGGCGAAGTCGGCGGACGTGATGAACCAGGCCCAGAACGAGGTCCAGATGATCCTCGATGCCCGGCACAACGTCACCTCCGCCAACCGCGACTATCAAGTGCGGAACCAGGCGCAGATCCTCACGACGGCTACCACCACCACGGCCACGCTGACCATCCTTTTGGGCGCTGTGGCCGGCATTTCGCTCCTGGTGGGAGGAATCGGCGTCATGAACATCATGCTCGTCACGGTCACCGAACGTACCCGCGAAATCGGCATCCGCAAGGCGATCGGAGCCTCGCGGGGCAGCATCGTGAGCCAGTTCCTCATCGAATCGCTCATCATTTCGCTGATCGGCGGGGTCCTCGGAATCGCCGCGGGCTACATCGGGAGCGCCTTCCCCCTGCTGGGAACTCAACCCGAAGTCCAGTGGTGGACGGTGTGGCTGTCGTTCCTGGTATCCGCGGCGATCGGCCTGATTTTCGGAATCTACCCGGCCAACAAGGCAGCGAAACTGCGGCCGATCGACGCCCTGCGGTACGAATAACCGCCCACAGTTCCAGCTCCAGCAACTCCCCAGCAACTCAAAAAGAAACAGCCAACAGGAGATCCACAAATGTCCTATTCAGCACCGGAGCCCGGCCCCACGAACCAGCCGGAGCCCCAGCAGCCCTACACCCAACAGCCCCACGCCGGACAGCCGACCGCCGTCCTGCAAGCCACCGGCCAGGAACCTACCGGACAGGGTTGGGGCCAACCCCAAGCGACGGAGCCGTTCGTGCCCAAGAAGCGCTTCAAGATGGGTCGCCTGACGCAGATCCTCCTTGCGGTGCTGCTGGTTGCAGTCGGCTTCTTCGGAGGCGTCGGTGTCACCAAGCTCATGGATGCCGGCCAGGCCCGTCCCGGCCGCGGCCAGTTCCAGAACTTCAACGGCCAGGGCGGCCAAGGCCGGAACCGGCAAAGCGGCGCACCGACCAACGGGGCATCGCCGAGCGCAGTTCCTTCGGCTCCCGCCACCTCAGCACCGTAACCACCCCTCGTTGTAACCACCCAACTAACTCGCAGTTGTTGTCGTTCTGGGCCTTCAAAACGACAACAACTGCGAGCTAGTTGCTTTTAACCAGGGGCTTCGCGGCGCCGGCCAGCCATAGTGCGATCAGGATCGGCACGCCGATGGCAAGGAGAGCCATGTGGATGCCGGTGTGGTCACCCAGGTATCCCAGAAGCGGCGGGCCGGCCAGAAACGCCACATAACCGATTGTCGAAACCACCGAGACGCGTGCGGCTGCGTGTTTCGGATCGTCGGCAGCAGCGGACATGCCCATCGGGAAGGCCAAGGCCGCGCCGATACCCCAAAGGGCCGCACCCACCCCGGCAAGGATGAGGTTGCCCGCGAAGACGAAGAGAGCCAGGCCCACTGCCGCGGCGGCCATGCTGACCCGCAACACGGCTACACGTCCGAACCTGTCGATCGCGCGGCCGCCAAGGAAACGCATCAGGGTCATCGCGGCCACGAAGAGCGCAAACAAAAGAGCGCCCGTTGATTCGGAAGTATTCAGGCCATCCACCGAGGCCTTGGCGATCCAGTCGTTTCCGGCGCCTTCCGTGAGGGTCGCTCCCAGGACCACGACGCCGATCAACAAGGTGCGGGCGTCGCGCCACGCCGACGGACCCTTCACGGCGGGCGCGCCGTCGTCGGGCGTCGTTCCCGTGGTTTCGTGGGGCATGAAGTAACGCGGCGCCGTCAAGGTGAGAAGAACCACGACGGCGGCGATGACCAGCAGGTGCTCCGGAAGTCCGACGCCGATCTCGGAAAGCCACGCACCAATCAGCGCACCCACAAAGGCGCCCCCGCTGAAAGCGGCGTGGAACTTCGGCATGATGGTACGCCCGAGGCGGTGTTCGACGTCGGCCCCTTCGATATTCTGCGACACATCCCACAGACCGACCCCCACACCGAAGAAAAAGAGCGCCAGCGCGGTGGCGGCCACGGATCCGGCCATCAAGGAGAAGGCGATCGCCGCTCCGGCGGAGGCGGCAAGGAGCCCCGCGGCGCGGACGGTACCGGCCGTACCGATCCTGCCCACAACCCATCCCGCGGAGGGGAGCGCCACAAGGGACCCGACGGCGGTGCACAACAGGAGGGTGCCCATCTGTCCGGATGTCAGGTGCAGCGTCTGGGTGACGGCGGGTATGCGTGCCGCCCAGCTGGCAAAAACCAGCCCGTTCATGCCGAAGACCAGGAAAGTGGCAATTGCCGCGGCTTTGACGTTCGGAGCGGTTCGGGTGCTGGTGGTCATACGATCACAACTTCCACGGAGAGATTTTCAAGTAGGGTGCGTTCTTCAGTGCTTGGCTTCCGGTCCGTCACAATGACGTCTACCGCGTCCATGGCTGCGACCAAGGCCACGGCCTGTGCATTCCATTTACTTCCTGTGCAGGCCACGATCACCCGCCCCGCCGATTCCAGGCCTGCCCGCTTGATCGCGGCGTCCTCGAGATCGTGCGCCAGCAGGCCGTCTTTGAGGTTGATGGCGCACGGCGTGACGACGGCGGCGTCAAAGCGCAAGGAGCGGATGTTGGCCTCTGCCATCGGTCCCCGGAATGACTGCTCGCCGGGAACCAGGCTGCCACCGGGCAATAGGAGACCCGGACGCCGCCCAGAGGGAAGGTCCGTCGCCAGGAATTCCACCGCGCGAAGGGACATCGGCATAATGGTCAATTCCCGCGGCGCGAGCCGGCGCGCGATCTCCGTTGCCGTGGAACCGCTGTCCAGCCACACGTGATCGCGGTCGCGGAGCAACCGTTCGACGGCGACGGCGATTCTCTCCTTGGCATCCTGGTCCTCCAGTTCGCGCTGCCCATAGCCGGGGTTGTCGCCGCGGTCCACTAGGCTGCGGGCGCCCCCATGCACCCGGCGGAGGACACCGTGGGAAGCGAGGATTTCCAGGTCGCGACGAATAGTGGCCCCCGATGCTCCGCATTCGGCAACGAGTTCGTCAACGGTGATCTCTTCGCGTTTGCGCAGCAGCTCGCCAATGAGCCGGTGGCGGTCAGCAGTCCTCATGCTCATATGTTATCCGGAAATGATCATCTAATCATAACTGGTGATCATATGTCCGCGTGGGCGCGGAAGGCGCGGGAACTGGGCGCGGAAGGCGCCCTGCGTGCCGAACGGCTCAAACGCTCGCTCACCTATGAGGCGTTTCAAGCCGACGCCCGCTCACCTATGGGCCACTTTCGGCCGACGCTCGCTCACTAGAGGAGAGCTAGCGTCTCGTGGCGACCCGTCAAAGGTGAGCGAGGGTTCAGAAGAAACGCGCCATAGGTGAGCGAGCGTTCCGAAGAAACGCGCCATAGGTGAGCGAGGGTTCCAAGACGCGGGACAGCGTCGTGCGTTCCCGGGCCCGCATCGGGACCCGGGCTCGGCGCCCGGGGGAGCGGGTGGAAGCTAGCGCGCCCGTTCCACCCGGGACTCGTCCCAGACGGGCTCGGCGGATTCGTAGACCTTGCCGTCGGATCCGAAGACGAGGAAACGGTCGAAGGACTTCGCGAACCAGCGATCGTGCGTGACGGCGAGGACAGTGCCCTCGAACGCGTCGATCGCGCGTTCCAATGCTTCGCCGGAGTGCAGGTCCAGGTTGTCCGTGGGTTCGTCCAGAAGCAGGAGGGTGGCGCCGGACAGCTGGAGGAGCAGGATCTGGAAACGCGCCTGCTGCCCGCCGGAGAGCGACTCGTACTTCTGCTCGGCCGAGCCCACCAGCCCGTAGGAGTCGAGCGCGCCGGAAGCGGCTTCGCGGCCCAGACCGGAACGGTGTTCGTCGCCCCGGTGCAGGATGTCCAGGAGCGTCCGGCCGAGAAGATCCGGACGGGAATGGGTCTGCGCAAAGAATCCGGGACGGATCCTGGCACCTAGTTTAACGGTGCCTTCGTGCGGGACCTCAGCGATTTCGACGTCGGAAACGGGCAAGTGCTCGCGCTCCGGGTCGGTGCCGCCTGCCGCGAGGAGCCGCAGGAAGTGGCTCTTGCCCGAACCATTGGAACCGAGCACGCCCACGCGGTCGCCGAACCAGATCTCGGTGGAGAACGGCTTCATCAAGCCCGTGAGTTCAAGCTTTTCAGCCACCACGGCGCGCTTGGCCGTCCGGCCTCCCTTGAGGCGCATGTGCACGTTCTGCTCCAGCGGCAGGGCTTCGGGCGGTCCGGCCTCCAGGAACTTGGCGAGCCGCGTCTGTGCGGCCTGGTACTTGTTGGCCATGTCGGAGCGGAATGCAGCCTTGGTCTTATACATGATGACGAGTTCCTTGAGCTTCAGGTGCTCCTCGTCCCAGCGCTTGCGCAGTTCCTCGAAGCGCGCGTTGCGGTCGATACGCGCTTCCACATACGTGCCGAAACCCCCGCCGTGCACCCAGGCACCGGCCCCGTTGATGCCGGGCTCAAGGGTCACGATGCGGCCCGCCGCGTTGTTGAGCAGCTCGCGGTCGTGGCTGATGAAGAAGACCGTCTTCTTGGATTCGTTGAGCTTGCCTTCGAGCCAACGCTTGCCTGGAACGTCGAGGTAGTTGTCCGGTTCGTCGAGGAGGAGAAGCTGATCCGGTCCGGAGAACAGTGCCTCAAGCACCAGCCGCTTCTGCTCGCCGCCCGAAAGGCTCGACGCCGGTCGGTGCTGTGCGCGGTCAAAGGGGATGCCGAGTGCGGCCATGCAGACCTCGTCCCATACGGTCTCGACGTCGTACCCTCCGGCGTCTCCCCAGTCCACGATCGCTTGGGCGTACCGCATCTGGGTGGGCTCGTCGTCGTGCTCCATCATGGCAAGCTCGGCGTCTTCGACCGCCTTGGCGGCCGCGGCGAGGGCCGGCGGCGCGGCTGAAACGAGCAGGTCACGCACGGTGGATTCATCGCGGACCTGCCCGACAAACTGGCGCATGATGCCCATGGTGCCGGAACGGCCCACCACTCCTTCGTCGGGCGTGAGGTCGCCGGCGATGATCTTGAACAGGGTGGTCTTTCCCGTTCCGTTGGGCCCGATGAGGGCCGTTTTGCTGCCGTCCGGGACCTTGAAGGTCACACCGTTGAGCAGCTGGGTGCCGTCGGAGAGGAAGTAGTCGATGCCTGAAACGTCAATATGGGCCACTGCCCAATCTTCCCACGGACCGCGGGGACTCCTCAGCCGCTCGCTCAGGCCGACAGTTCGCCGATTACCGCACCGGTGAGATAGCGCTGGATTGTCGGCCCCAGCGCTTGGACGACGACGGCGTGCGGGGCCGAAGCGATCGGCTCCAGTTTGATCAGGTAACGGGTCAGGATGAGTCCGGAAAGCTGCGATGCCACCAGGCTTCCGCGCCACGAAGCCTCTTCCGCCGGGACACCAAGGCCAGCGAGCAACGGTTTGATAGCCCGGTTGAGGATGAACTCGCGGACCAGTGCCGCACTCCATTCGTGTTGCATGGCCGTGCGGAGAACGGCGACTCCGGCCGCCCCCGCGGAAGAGTCCCAAACTGTCAGGAAGCGCGATACCAACCGCTCCCCGACGCCGTCCCGCGGCCCGTCAAGGACAGCCGTCAGGTGTTCCTTGGGATCCACGGGTGACTCGAGTGCAGCCATGAACAGCTGCTCCTTGGTGCCGAAATGATGGTTGATCATGGATGGATCCACCCCGGCCTCGGCCGCGATGGCCCGGACTGTTGCGGCGTCATAACCTTTGCGGCTGAACTGTTCGCGGGCCGCACGGAGAACCGCGTCCCGGCTGCTCACCTGTCCCGGGCGGCGACCCCTGTTCACACCGGTTTCCGGTTCACGGCGGGCTTCCGGCGCGCAAAGTCCGGAGCGTGCTCGGGCCGCGGCCCGAAGGCGATCATGAGCGCCGGAAGTTTCCCGAATCCGGGTACGTGTCGGGCGGCAAACACCACCAGACCCGGCGGGCCGACCAACTGGCCTTTTACTGCGGGGCCGAAGACCGCTTTCTGGATGAGGAGCTGCATATTCTGGATCACCACGGTGGGGAACCAGCGGCGCTTCTGCACTGAAGCGAGATCTGCCTCGACAAGGGTGCCCTGAAGCAATGGGCGGGCGATGCGCCGGGCTGCCGCAACGGCGTCCTGGATAGCCAGGTTGATCCCCACACCGCCTGCGGGAGACATCGCGTGGGCGGCGTCTCCGATGAGGAGGAGGCCTGGTTTGTGCCAGGGCTTGATCCGGTTGAGCTTCACATCGAGCAAATGGAGATCGTCCATGGACCTGATTTCATCCACGCGGTCCGCCAGATCCGGGCGGATTCGGGCCACGCGGGAACGGAAGCTCTCCACCCCTTCGGCACGCATTTGCGGGTCCTTGCCCTTCTCCGCGATGTAGCCGATCTGGTAGAAGTCCTTGCGCGTCAGGCTGAGGAGCACATCGGTGCCGGAGAAGCGGGGCATGATCGAGGCCAACTGTCCCTGTTCGTCCGCGCGCCGGGAGAGCCTGAACCACCAGGTGTCGAACGGCACGGGGAACTCGCGGGGGACCAGCCCTGCCTTCTGCCGGAGCACCGAGCTGCGGCCGTCGCATGCCACCGTCAACGTCGCGCGAAGCTCCCCCGTCCCGGTTTCCACTCCGGACGCCGCGTCCCGGATGCGGTACGCCACCCCGGCGACCTTCCCGCCGTCGTCGTACAGCAGATCTGTGGCCTCGGTGTTCATCCGGAGCGTGAACTGCGGCTCTTGCTGTGCGGCGTCCACCAGGAAATTCAGGAGGTCCCATTGCGGAACCATGGCTACGTAATCGTAGGGCGGCTTGAGGCGATCGAAGTCGACCAGGGTCACTTCCTTGCCGCCCGCGGGGAGTTTGAAATTGCCGAGCTTGCTTTGGGGCAAAGCCCGGAATCCCTCGCCCAGCCCAAGCTCATCCAAGAGACGGATGATGGAGGGGTGGACGGTGTCACCGCGGAAGTCGCGCAGGAAGTCGGCGTGCTTTTCGAAGACGGTGACGTCGACGCCGGCCCGGGCCAGCAAGAGTCCGAGCATCACCCCCGCCGGGCCCCCGCCCGCGATGACGCATGTGGTGCTTTCAGGCTGGTCCATGGCCACTCCCACCGTTGCAACTAATTCAACAAGCGTTGAATTAAGTGTGCACCCGCCGGGGAGGCCTGTCCACAGGGCGCCCATCCCCCCGGCGACCCTCGCTCACATATATCCCTCTTTCCGGCGACGCTCGCTCACTTATCGTGCCGAAATACTGTGCAGCTCAGCCTGCCGCGGTCAGGAATGTCCAGTTACGAGCTGGTGCGGCCCGGGTACGGGGTGTGTGGCAAGTTCGCGATGATCGCGGCGTGACAGCCTGAGAATACGTCCATCCAGAGAACAAACACCAGTGGTCTGCGGACGGCTCAGCCAGCCGCGGTGAGGAACGATTTGAGCAGCGGGCCGCTGGTTGTCGCACCGAGCCCACCGTCTTCCACGAACACTGCCACCGCCAGATCTCCGTGCACTGCGACAATCCAGGCGTGCGTCTTGGGCGGATTGTCGTTTCCGAACTCGGCCGTCCCGGTCTTCGCGCCAACGGGTGCCCCCGGCACCGACGCGAGGAAACCCGCGTGGCCGGAGGTCACCACAGCCCTCATCATGTCGCTAAGCGCGGCTGCCTCCGCCGGCGTAACCGGCTTGTCGGACGCCGGCGCGGCGGGAGACGCCGTCACGGCGGGAGAGGCCGACGACGACGGCGCGCCGGAAGCCGTCGGCGTGGCACCCGCAGAGGGTGAGGCTGAGCCGGGGTTCAGCACGAGTTGCGGCGACACCGGCGCGCCGTGGGCCACTGAAGCTGCCATGATCGCCGCAGCCAGCGGGGAAAGCAGCACTTTGCCCTGGCCGATCATCGAAGCCGCGTGCTCGGTGCCGTCGGCGTTTCCCGGCACGGATCCCAGGAAGGCATCGGCCCCCAGTTTCGGGGCTTGGACTGCCACTCCCAATGAAGTTGCCGCGGATTGGAGCTGGGCTTGGCTGACCTTGTCCCGGGAACTGATGAAGGCCGTGTTGCACGAATGGGCAAAAGCGTCCCGCAAAGCAACCGAGCCGAGCGACGACTCCGGATAGCCTTCGGCGTTTTTGAAGGTCCGGCCGTCCACTGTAATTGTTGGCGTACATTCAACCTTGGAATCCGGCGTCATTCCGTTGCGGATCAAAGCGAGGGAATCAACGATCTTGAACGTCGAACCAGGCGCGTACTGCCCCAGCATTGCCGTGTTGTAGCCGTTGCTTCCAGGGCCGGACGCCGCTGCGAGAACGGCGCCGGTGGAGGGGCGGAGCGCCACTATGGCCGAGGCCGGGCCGACGCCGCCCAAGGTGTCTTCAGCGAGTTGCTGCAAACGCGGATCCAGGGTGGTCTTCAACGGATCGCCGGGCTTCACATTGACGGCAAAAAGCAATCGGCGGGGGTCGGGCCTCGCGGCCTTGATCTGGTCGTCGGTCATGCCCTGCGGCCGGGTCTTGATGGAGACTCCATCCTGACCTCGGAGTTGCGCGTCATACTGCTCCTGCAGGCCGCCTGTTCCCACAGTGTCTCCTACCTTGAGGGCACCCCCGGCCTTTTGGATCTGTTCGGCGCTTGCCTCAGCCGCGGTACCCAACACAGCCCGGGCGAAGGTGCGCGTCGGTGCCAAAGGCAGGAAATCTGGAATGCCACGAGCGCCCGGAATCGACGCAATCTGCTGGTCCGTGACTGTCCGGTTTCCGTCCTCGCGCAGGGTGATGGCGCTGACGAATGCCTGTGGACCGGACGCCTGGACTTGCTTCACATACGCGGCTTCGTCCACGCCGACCAGTTGTGCGAGCTTCGCCGCCGAAGCTGCAGGATCAACCGATCCAATCGTTGTCTTGTCGATGCCCACGTGAACCACTGGACGGTAGCTGACCAATTTCGCGTCCCCTGCGCCGAGGATATCGGCCCTGGACGGGGAAGTGACGGTCTTGTCCAGTACCTCTCCGTCCTTAAGGTCCGGCTCCAAGAGTGTTGTAGTCCATTGGACGGCCCACTTGTCGCCCGCCTTCTTCAGCGCGGCCTGGGAGGTGTACTTCCACTCCGCTGTTCCGATCTTCCACGTGAAGTTGAGCGGGACCGACGCTTTGTCGCCGTCGAGCTTCACAGCACCGCTTTCAACGGACGGCTTGGCCGGAGCGAGGGCCGCAAACACCGCCTTGAGCTGTTCATTCGCCGCTGCGGCATCCTTGCCGTCGACGGCGAGCGATCCGACGTCGAGCGCCGCGAGGGACGACGCGAGCTGCTTGGCCGCGCCCTCCGCCCCGGAGCGGCCGTCATCGCAAGCGGTCAGCGAGCCGGCGATCATCAGGGCGGCAAGCCCCAGGACAAGATTCTTGATTTTCCCCATTTGCGCCATTATGCCTTCTTGGGCCGACCGGAATGGTCCAAATCACAGCACGTTGCGCTTTTGTGATGCTTCAGGCACCTCGACTTCCCGCAGACCCTACTGACTCCGGATGATCCTGCGCTGGGTTGCTGCCGCGATGGCGGCGGTCCGGTTGTCGACGCCCAGCTTGCCGTAAATGTGCACCAAATGGGTCTTGACTGTGGCCTCGGAAATGAAGAGTTGCTTCGCCATCGCGCGGTTGCTCATCCCGGTGGCGAGGAGCTCCACGAGTTGCACTTCACGTGCACTCAGAGCGTGCACCGGATTGCGGATCCGCCCCACGAGCCGCGCAGCGACCTCCGGCGCAAGGGCCGTTTGACCCGCTGCCGCAGACACCACGGCCTGCCGGATTTGCTCGGGTGGCGCGTCTTTGAGCATGTATCCGCTGGCACCGGCTTCCACTGCGGCGAGAATGTCGGCGTCGTTGTCGTAGGTGGTCAGGATCAGGACCGGCGGTGGGGGAGTTCCGGCTTCACCGGCTTTGATCCTGCCGGTAGCGGTGACGCCGTCCATCCCCGAGCCCATTTGCAAGTCCATGAGGACCACGTCCACGGGTTCTCCGAGGGTGTGGAGCTTTGCCAGTTCAGCCAACGCGGCGCCCCCGTCGGTCGCTTCCGCCACCACTTGGACGCCTTCAAAATCGGCAAGCATGGCCCGGAGCCCTGCGCGGACCACGGGATGATCGTCAACCAGCAAAACCCTGATGTTGTTGCTCATGGGGATGCCTCCAAAGCCGGGTTGCCAGTACCCAAGGGCAGCCGGATTGCCACCACAGTCCCCTCGCCGGGAGCCGACTCGACATCGAGGGTTCCGTCCAGGGCCGCGAGCCGCTCGCGCAGGCTTGTGAGCCCGACGCCGGTTCCGTCACCGCGGATTGCCGCGGCAGCGGCCGCTGCGGGGTCGAAGCCCGTGCCGTCGTCGAACACGTCCATGGTCACTTCTGCGTCCAGGAAGGACAGGGTGACGACGGCGGTGCTCGCCTGGGCATGCGCCCACACGTTCGCAAGGGAAGACTGTGCCGCGCGCAACAAAGTGGTCTGGTAAGGGTTGGGAAGCGCCACCGGCTTGCCCTGGAGCTCGAAGCGGCAGCGCAACGTCGCTCCGCGTGCGGCGGCCTCGGCCTCGGTCTTGGCGCAGAGGCGACGCAGGGTGTCTGCAAGGGTGGAATCGTCCAGTTCCGGGGGCCCGAGTCCCCGGACAAAATTCCGGGCCTCCGCAAGGTTGCTGGCTGCTGTCTCCCGGACGGTCCTGAGCCGGTCACGGGCCGCGGCGTTGTCACCGGCGTCGAGGGCCTTCTCGGCCGAGCGCCCCATCAGGACGATGCTCGAGAATCCCTGCGCCAGGGTGTCGTGGATTTCACGGGCGAGTCGTTCGCGCTCAGCCAGCACACCAGCGTCGTGCTGGCTGCGTGCCAACTCGGCCCGGGTGCGGCGCAATTCCTCAGCGGCGAGGCGCTCATTCTCTGCCTCGACGTAGAGCGCCCGATACGCCAGGCCTGTGACAACCGCGAAGGCGGCCCCGAAAACAGGCCCGAGGACCATGGCAGATTGCAAGGCATCCGCCCCGGCACCACGGTTATGGAACCACATGGCTGCGATCAGCAGTGCGGTGCTGGCAGCTATGGCCGGGAGGGCGAAGCGCCGCGGCAAGATATGCAGTTGCAGGAAGAACAACGGGAAAGCCATCCAAGCGAAGTCCGGACTGATGAGCATGAGCACCAGCCACAGGAAACCCACGACGGCGAGCCACCAGCGCGCGTAAGGCTTCGGATCGAAGCGCCCAGGATTGCCGGCGTGCCTCTTTTCGAGAACCGTCCCCACGAGGTAGACGGCAGCCAGTAGAAGCGCAAGGCCGAGGCCGGAACCCGTGGCGAAAGGGGAAAGTCCCGCCACCGCAAGCCTAAGGACGGCGACCAGCAGAAGCACCGCGAAACCGACGTGCAGGCTCACGCGCAGGACACGCAAAATCATGGCCGAGCCACCGGGCTGCGCCGTCTCTTTGGGCTGCGCTGTGACGCTGGGCTGCGGGGTGGCTTGCGGCAAATCGTCTCCCTGCATGCCCTCCAGCGTAGTCTCGCGCGCCGACACTCTTGCCCCGATTCCGTGGCATTCGGGCCCAATCAACCAAAAGGTTGATCCGCGGGTCAACCAAGGCGATCGGATGAGTCCATCCACTTCCTGATGTTTCATGCGCCAACTGGCCGGAGAGTTGAAACAGGACCAGAAGATCGCCTCCGAACCAAAGGAATTCCATGTTTCTCGCAGTGCGCGACATCCGCTTCGCCAAGGGCCGCTTCGCCCTCATGGGAAGCGTCGTCGCCCTCATCACACTCCTTCTCGTCATGCTCTCCGGACTGACCGCGGGCCTCGGCAACCAGTCGACGTCGGCTATTGCAGGCCTTCCAGCGCAGCAAATCGCCTTCGGCGCGCCCGCCGGTGGCGAGGCCAAGGCGTCTTATACGGAATCGGAGGTGTCCAACAAGCAGCTCGAAGCCTGGCGGAACCGGCCGGGCGTTGCTTCTGCCGAGGCCGTGGGTATCAGCCAGACGCGGTTCCAGTCCCTCGATTCGTCCAATAATGCCGCGGGCACCGCCAACGTCGCGGTCTTCGGGGCCGACGACGGCATCTCGCCAGTGGCGGTCAAGGAAAGCGAGGTGGTGGTCGGGGAGTCCTTGGCGAAGGAACTGAGGCTGACTATCGGGACCCGCGTGACCGTAGGCGGTACCAACCTGACGGTTTCCGCCGTCACCCGGGACGAGTGGTATTCGCACACCGGAGTCATCTGGACCTCCCTGGCCACGTGGCAGAAGCTCGCACATATTCCTGCCGGGGAATCGATTGGGACGGTCCTTGCTGTGACGTACGGCGCCGGCGCCTCCGTGGACCTCGACGCCGCCAATTCGGTGGCCGGTACTGTCACCGCCACCCCCAGCGGCTCATTCCAGGCCCTCGGCTCCTACAAGAGCGAAAACGGCTCGCTGATGCTCATGCAGGCTTTCCTCTACGGCATCTCGGCGCTTGTCATCGTGGCATTCCTGACCGTCTGGACTGTCCAGCGCACACGGGACATCGCGGTGCTCAAGGCCATGGGTGCCTCATCCGCCTATGTGGTGCGGGACGCATTGGTCCAAGCGGGCATCGTACTGCTCGCCGGCGCGGGACTGGGTGGGGGCCTTGGTGTGCTGGGCGGCTTCTTCGCCGCCAAGGCGGCCCCGTTCCTCGTGACTCCGCTGACTACGCTCGTCCCGATTGCCGGGATCGTGATCCTCGGCCTTGGCGGTGCAGCGGTTGCCGTACGCAGCATCACCCGAGTGGATCCGCTGATCGCCCTCGGCGGCAACTAGGCCATTCGAACAGTTAATATTCCACGAAAGGCATATTCATGAACTCCGCACTAAACCTCGTCAATGTCACCCTGGAATACCCCGACGGAGACTCCACCCTCAAGGCCCTGGACGCCGTGGATCTCCGCGTGGACGCCAGCGAATTCTTTTCCCTCGTGGGCCCGTCCGGCTCAGGAAAGTCCTCGCTTTTGGCCGTGGCTGCAACACTGGTCCGGCCAAGTTCCGGGCTCGTCATCATCGACGGCACGGATGCCACCGGACTCAAGGACACAGAACTCACTTCCATGCGCCGGGAAAAAGTGGGCATCATCTTCCAGCAAGCCAATCTCCTACCGTCACTGACCGCCGTCGAGCAGCTGATCATCGGGGACCACCTCCGGGGAAAGCCCGCCGCCAAGGCACGAAAGCGCGCTACGGAACTGCTCGACGTCGTCGGGCTCGGGACTTCGCTCAACAAGCGGCCGCACCAGCTCTCCGGAGGCCAGCGGCAGCGCGTAAACATCGCGAGGGCGCTCATGGGCCAGCCCCGGGTGCTGCTCGTCGACGAGCCGACGGCTGCCTTGGATCACGAGCGCAGTGAATCGATCGTGCGGTTGCTGCGGCAGGTCACGGACGAATTCGCGACGGCGACCGTCATGGTCACGCACGACACCGAGTTCCTGCCGCTCACCGATTCGGTCGCAACCATGCGGGACGGGCGCCTCGGTTTGGGCGTACCCGTCGGCCCACCCAACTAGCTCGCATTAGATGTCGTTCTGAGCCCTCAAAACGACAACAAATGCGAGCCAGTTGGGGGGGAAACGCGAAGGGTAAGTCCCCGATCAAAGCCTCGTCCTGGGAATCGTCATAGGCATCACGGGCCTTGAGGATACTGGGCACGTGGTCCTCCGCCCAGAGACGCAAAAGGGTCAATGGCTCCAACAGGGACGCTCCAAGCTCGGTCAGTTCGTAGTCGACGCGAGGTGGCACCTGCGCGTGGACGGTCCGGGTGATGAGACCGTCGCGCTCCAGGGTGCGAAGGGTCTGGGTGAGCACCTTGGGAGTCACTACGTGGACCATCTTGCGAAGCTCGGAGAAACGGATGGGGCCGTCCGCGAGGACCTGGACCACCAACGAGGCCCATTTGTCGCCGATGCGCTGAAAGATCACTCGAGACGGGCAATCGGGGTCAAGGATGTTTGCCGGCAGCATGTTGGTATCCATGAGGTAACTAAGTTCCTTTGAAGCTATCAGTATCAATTAGATACTGTTTTGATATTGCAAGGATAGCAACCCAAGGAGAGTCATGAAAATCGCAGTTTACGGGGCAACAGGCATGGTCGGAAGCCAGATCGTCAACGAATCCCTCACCCGCGGCCACGAAGTCACCGCCATCTCCCGCAAGGGCTCGGAGGTTGCCGGAGCGAAGGCTCTCGCCGCCGACCTCGCTGATGGCCAGAGCTTCGCGGAGATCGCCAAGGAGCACGACGCCGTCATCCTCGCCACCGGCCCGAGCCGCACCGGCGGAGACCACGGAGAATGGCTTGCGGCAATGGACACCGCCTACAGCAACGCCGAAGGCACGCGCCTGATGATCGTCGGCGGCGCAGGAACGCTGGAGATCGACGGCGTCCGCCTCCTCGATTCGCCCGACTTCCCTGAGGTCTACAAGGCCGAGGCAACCACAGCGGCCGCAGCCTTCGCCGCCGTCAAGGAAGCTCCCGAGAACCTGGATTGGACCGTACTCGCGCCCGCGCCGGTCATCCAGCCAGGTGAGCGCACGGCAAAGTACTCCACTGCCAAGGATTCTCCCGCTGGCAACACCATCTCCACCCAGGACTACGCGGTCGCCATGTTGGACGAAATCGAATCTCCGGCCCACCGCCGCGCCCGGTTCACCGCGGCTAACTAACCCAACGCCCGCTCACATATAAAGGCCCATCTCCCAACGCTCGCTCACATATGAGGGAAAACAACGGATCGCTAGCGCAGATCATCTGCAGGAGCGATCCGTCGTTGGTCACATAGGTGAGCGGGCGTCGAGGAAAAAGGGCAGATATGTGAGCGGGCGTCGGAGGGTTATACGCCGAGGCCAAGCCCGGGTATCTTCAGACCGAACATGTCATTCAAGGCATATTTCGCAGCGTGATACCCGGGCATTCCTGTTACTCCGGGCCCAGGGGGCGTTGAGGATGAACACAAGTACACTCCTGGGATGGGCGTCCGCCATGGCACCGTTGAAAACACGGGACGCCGCACCAATCCCCGAATGTCCATCAGTCCTGCGCTGAAGTCTCCACCAACATAGTTCGCGTTGTATTCCGCCAAGCCTGCCGCCGTCGTCGTTTTCCAGCCGATCACCACGTCGCGGAAGCCCGGCGCGAATTCCTCAATCCTGGAGATGACCGCCTCGGCCATGTCCACAGTCGATCCTTTGGGCACGTGGCAATAGGACCAGAGAATGTGCCGCCCGACGGGAGCGCGCCCGGGATCGACAATAGATGGCTGGGCAACCAGGATGTAGGGCTTCGCGGGGTGTCGGCCAGCCGCTACCAGGTTCTCGGCTTCGGCCATGGCGTCACGCGTGCCACCTACGTGGACCGTCCCGGCGGCGGCCAGACCTGGAGCTGTCCAGGGCACCGGCCCGGAGAGGATGAAATCCACCTTGCACGCTGCATTCCCGAACCGGAATGCTTCCAGCGACCGCCTGTAGCGGTCGGGAATCGCCGAACCGGCCATACGCAGCAGTGCCGGGGGAGCAACGTCCAACAGGATGGCCTTCGCGGGGCGCAGCTCTTCGAGGGAATCGATCTGCACGCCGGTCTCAATCACTCCGCCGTGGGCCTCGATGTCCCGGACCATGGCCTCCGCTATAGCCACAGAGCCACCAACGGGAATGGGCCACCCGCCGGCATGAGCCAACGCACCCAGAAGGAGTCCCGCCCCGGCGGCGGCGAGCGAAGGAAGCGGCCCGACAGCGTGCGCCGCGACCCCGGTCAGGAGTGCGGGAGCCGCTTCCCCGGAAAAGTGCCGGTTCCACCACGGCGAACCCTGCTCCAGGGTCGCCAAGCCAAGTCGTAACGCCGCCACCGGATCGGCCGGGATCCTCAGCAGTTGGTTCTGCGTCACATCCAGCACCCCGTCGAGCCGCTCCACGAGCGGTCCCATCAGGCGGGTAAACGCAGATCCGTCGGGCCCGAGTTCAGAAGCCGTCCGCTCCAGCGAGCGATAGGCGAGGGCTGCCCTGCCGCCGTCGAGCGGAGTTCCGTATTGGATTTCGGGCAATCGCAGCTCCACGCGCCGCTCGAGTTCAAACTCCTGGAAGAAACGCGAAGCCAGCGCCATCGGATGGACCGCGGAACAGACATCGTAGACGTGCCCCGGTTCCAGCAGCTCAGCTGTCCGTGTTCCCCCACCGATCGTCTCGGCGGCCTCATACACCCGCACAGCCAGGCCCGCGCGGGCCATGACTACAGCGGCGGCCAAGCCGTTAGGTCCGGAGCCGACGACGGCGACCTCAGCCATCGCCTTCGGCCTCGCCGCGTGTAGAGTCCACTGAGTCGTGGGAAGGTTTCGGCGTATCTACCCCGGATTGCGCGTCAAGCACGGACTCAGCCTCCACGGCGTTCAAGGCATCGCGCCGCCAAGGCAGCACCGATGCCGCCGGGTTCTTGAGGTCTATCCGGAACCAATCTTCGGCGACGTTGAACTCACCACCGTGGGGGTCGTCCACACCGTGGACTCGGAGGGGATCCAGGTGAGGTTCCCAGATGTCCCATGCAACCCTCAACATCAAATATGCTGTTGCGGCCATGTGTAACGTGACGGCCATGACGTAGTACGGCATATCGATGTTGTTCTGCGCGGCCCCGCCGCTGGTCGTCTGGCCCAGATACATCCACGTGGCGGTCCAATGCAACGCCTCGGCCGCCTGCCAGAGCAGGAAATCACGCCAGCGGGGTCTGGCCAAAGCCAGCAATGGCACCAGCCAAAGGACATATTGGGGCGAATAGACCTTATTGCTCAGGATGAAAGCTGCCACTATCAGAAACGTCAACTGGGCCAGCCGCGGGCGCCGCGGCGCTGTCAAAGCCAATCCGGCAATCAAAACGCAGGCAATGAGGAACATGTCCATCGCCAGGGCATTGATGGCCTCCGGGCCAAGCTGGACCAGTTGAAGGCGTTCCGCAACGAGGTTGTAGGCGAACCACGGCGAGCTGTATCCAGCGGGGCGATCACGGGTGTAGTCGAAAAAGTAGCGCCAGCCGGCCGGGTTGACGACTGCGACCGGGACATTGACTGCGAGCCAGGCTACCGTGGCGGACAAAGTGGTCACAACAAGGACCCGCAGCCGGCCGCTGCGTAGGGCTAGTAAAAAGACTGCGCCCAGCATGAGCAGCGGATAGAGCTTGGTGGCTGTCCCCAAACCGATGAACAGACCGGCCAGGACGGGACGATCCTTTGCGAAGAAGTACATCCCCACCGCGAGCATCGCCACTGCCCACATATCCCAATTGATGACTCCGGCCAGCACGATCCCGGGCGCCAGGGCCACCATGGCAGCGTCCCACGGCCGGCGCCGATTGATGCGCGCGGTGGCCAGGACCACCACGATCCACATGGCCGCAATCAGGGTCGCGTTCACATCGAAATAGCCGAGGATCCGTTCGGGGCTTGCGCCGTGCCCCGGTACGAGCCATGTAGTAACACCCGCAATCAGCCCCGTGATCACGGGATATTCGAACAGGGCTTTCTGATCGAAGATCGGAAACACGCCGTCCGCAAGGCCCCGGCTGCCGAAAAGTTCCGGGAAATCCGAGTAGCAGGTGGCGTAGAACTGCTGGGGAGTGTGCCAACCGTTGACGCGGCAATAGCCCTTGATCAAGATCGACAGGAGTGCCGCAACGATCGTGAGGATGATCAGGACCCGCTCAACGGTGAAGAATCCCGGGGAGATTGCCCCGGGGGAGGACCGCCCCCCGAGGGGTCCGCCGATCAACTCGGTGAAGTTCCTGAGCAAGGAATCACTACGGGTGGGAACCACAAAGCGGGCACGCTTTTCCTGGCTGTGCGGCTTCGTCTCCTGCATGGAATCGAGCTTACCTTCAGGCCCGGCGAACAGGTTCCGGCAAGCCGCGTCGGACGGCCCCGCGCCTGGCTCCCGCGTTAAGAGGCGGAAGCCCACGCGTAGCCGCGTGGGCTTCCGAGGCGAACAGTCCGATGTGTGCCATCAGTCCCTCCTGTAATGCAGTGGTGGGGACCGTCAGCGGATGATGCCCATTTGGTGCAGGACGACGTAGACGTCTTCCCGGCGTTGGTCCAGCAGTTGTCCGTTGAAAAGGGTCTTGTCTTTGACGACGGGCTTGCCGTTGAAGACCATCAGGTCCTTGAGGCGCTTGGCCAAGGGTTCACCTCCTTTCGTGTTGAAGAGAATTGCCGGAATTCGGGCATGACAATTAAGCCCCCTTAATTCGAAGAAAGCAGCGGCAGAATTAGGCATGTGAACGCCGGGCAATGATGGGTGGATTAAGCGGATTTATCGAATGACCGTGTGAGTACCGAAGCATGGAGTTCCGGTAGGTGGTATCCAGGGGCAGCCGTCCCCAACAAGAAGCTGGTTCCGAACTATGAGGACACTGCGCACCACGTCAATCGCGTGATACCGCTCAATGGCAGGCCCAACCCGGAGCCTGACTGCACCGTGAACTGCCCCGAATAATCAGGGTAGGAAGTACATCAGGGGGAGTTAGGCCGCAAAACGGCGTCGAGCAGCGAAGGCCGGGGCGCCAGCAACGGTCATCTTCCATCCGCTAGTCAAAGTAATCATTTTCCCAACCTCCTTTTCTGCTTTGGCACTACCGCAGCTGACTGACTGGGTAGTGCACGCCTCAATCCCGGCGGATCGCTCTGGAATCAAAAATAAAGTTACACCATGAATCGCGCTGTTGACCAGCCAATTACAAACAATTTAGAAATTAATTCTTCCTACAGTCCCCAGCGAAGAATGGCAGGCGTCCGCTTGTCCCAACCCAAAGTGCAAACTTTGGCTGTTCCCAGGACAAAGTGGCGGCCTTCCCGGGCATCCAATTCAAGCCAGCGGGCCGTGAGGATGCGGGAAAAATGCCCGTGGGCCACAATCAGGACGTTATCCATTCCAGACTCGAGGACGCGTGCAATGATCTTGTCGGCACGGGCTGCCACGGAGTCGAGAGTCTCGCCGTTGGGAACGCCGTCGAACCAGATGAGGTAGTCCGGGTTGTCTTTGCGGATGAGGTCCGAGCTGATGCCTTCGTAGTCGCCGTAGTTCCACTCCACAGCGAGCGGTTCATGAACGGCGTCGGGGAAGCCCGCCAACTCCGCGGTACGCCGTGCCCGGCGCAGCGGCGATGTCAGGACCAGGTCGAAATCGATGCCTTCCAAGATCTTCCGGGCTTCCACCGCCTGCTGTTCGCCTTCCACCGTCAAGGGAAGGTCCGTCAAACCGGTGTATTGGCCGCTCTTGGACCATTCGGTCTCCCCGTGACGCATGATCCAGAGCTGTGGCCGGGAAGGCTTGGCTGCAGGGTTCACTTCAGGACTCCTCTGGTTCGGCGGTGCCTGCTTTGGCATCGACGGCTGGTTCCGATGAAAGTTCGACGGCGGACTCGGGTTGCCCGGCCCACCACGCCACGAGCTTGGACTCGGCATCCTCCTGGGACAGCGGACCGTTTTCCATGCGCTCCTCCAGGAGGAATTTATAGGCGCGGCCAACCACGGGCCCGGGCTTGAGTCCCAGCAAAGCCATGATCTGCGCGCCGTCCAAGTCCGGCCGGATGGCATTGAGCGATTCCTGTTCGGCCAGGACCTCTATCCGTTGCTCAAGGTCATCGTAGGCAAAGGAGAGCCGCTCCGCCTTGCGCTGGTTACGTGTGGTGACGTCGGACCGTGTGAGTCGGTGCAGGCGCTCCAGCAAGGGGCCGGCGTCTGCCACGTATCGGCGGACCGCGGAATCGGTCCAGCCCGCATCCCCATAGCCGTAGAAACGCATGTGAAGCTCTACAAGCCGCGCCACGGCCTTGATGGTGTCGTTGTCGAAGCGCAGGGCCTTCATGCGTTTTGCGGTCAGCTTGGAGCCGACCATGTCGTGGTGGCGGAAGCTCACTGCGCCGCCCGGTTCGAAACGGCGCGTCGCCGGCTTCCCGACGTCGTGCATCAGCGCGGCGAAGCGCAACACAAAGTCCGGGCCAGGCACCGGGCCGTCCGGGCCGGTCTCGAGCGACGCGGCTTGCTCCAGGACCTGAAGGGAGTGCTGGTAGACGTCCTTGTGCCGGTGGTGCTCATCGGCTTCAAGGCGCAGCGCAGAAACCTCGGGCAGGACGAATTCGGCTAGTCCGGTATCCACGAGGAGGTCGATGCCCGCACGCGGATGCGCACCATTAATGAGCTTGACGAGCTCCTCGCGCACACGCTCGGCGGAAATGATCTTGATCCGCTCGGCCATGCCGGACATTGCGAGGCGGACGTCGTCGTGCACCGCAACGCCGAGCTGCGCAGCGAAACGGGCGGCGCGCATCATGCGCAGGGGATCGTCGGAAAAGGATGATTCCGGTGCGCCCGGGGTTGCGAGTACCGAGGCATGGAGGTCGCGGACCCCGCCGAACGGATCCACGAGTTCCAGGGAGGGCAGCCGGAGCGCCATGGCGTTGATGGTGAAGTCGCGGCGTAGGAGGTCGTCCAGCAGCGAGGAGCCGAAGGCGACCGCCGGCTTGCGGGAATCGGCGTCGTAGGCCTCGGCCCGGTACGTCGTGATCTCAATCTGGAAGCCGGACTTCTTCATACCGATCGTTCCAAAGGCGCGGCCGATCTCCCAGAAATTGTCGGCCCACCTCTTGATGATGGAAAGCGTCTGGTCCGGAGTTGCGTCAGTGGTGAAATCCAGGTCCGGCGAGACGCGGCCGAGGAAAAGGTCCCGCACCGGGCCGCCAACCAGCGACAGTTCGAATCCAGCGTCCACAAACCGCTGCCCGAGGTCCAGGACCACTGGATCCATCTGGAAATTAACTGAAGAACTGTCCAATACTTGCGCCATAGTTCCTTAAGCTTGTCAGATTTCGCTGCGCCATCCCACCGGATCCATGTCATTGCGCTGTGATTGCGTCGCGACGGCACCGGGATCACGGGCGAGCGCCATCCGTACGTCACCCCGAGTCCATGTCCCGGTCATCACCAACGGGCAAGAGTCGTTAGAGTGGACTTCATGGCCAACCCGATCCCGAGTGCTCCTGGCAGGAGGACGAACGCACCATTGCCGTCGGCAATTGGTGCCCACGTCGCGCCCGCCCCGCACCCGGCCCAGGCGGCCCTTCCGACGGTGGAGGAAGTCTCCGCAGGCGGCGTCGTTGTAGACACGTCCGACGGCGAACTAAGGGTTGCGATCATCGCCCGCCTTAATAGGGGTGGCCGGCTCGAGTGGTGCCTTCCGAAGGGGCATCCGGAGGGCAAGGAAAACAACGAAGAAGCAGCCGTACGCGAGATTGCTGAGGAGACCGGGATCGAAGGAAACGTCCTCGCTCCCCTCGGCAGCATCGACTACTGGTTCACCGTAAGCGGGCACCGGGTCCACAAAACCGTGCACCATTTTCTCTTGCGCGCGACCGGGGGAGAGCTGACCATCGAGAACGATCCCGATCAAGAGGCCATCGATGCCGCTTGGGTTCCCCTCCAGGAATTGGCCCGCAAGCTGTCCTTTCCCAATGAGCGGCGTATCGCCGATCTTGCCCGGGAAGTCCTGCCCGAACACCTCTAACGCGGCCTTTCCCACCGCCTGACGCCGGTTTGACGCACCTTCCAGCCCGGCTCATGGGACGATAATGACAATGTCTGCCGCCAAAACAACCCAGTCACCCCAGTCCGGAGAAACACGTTCCAGCGCCGTCATGGCCGCGGGGACGCTCGTTTCACGGTTCCTCGGCTTCGCCAAAACCTGGATGCTTGGCGCCGCACTGGGCCTGGGATCGACGGTCAATGACACCTTCATCAACGCCAACAACCTGCCCAACCTGATCTTCCTCCTGGTCGCGGGCGGCGTGTTCAACGCCGTACTTGTCCCGCAAATCATTAAAGCGAGCAAGGGCCCGGACCGCGGCGCGGACTACATCAGCCGGCTCCTGACCTTGGCCGTGCTGGTTCTCTTGACGCTCACGGCGCTGGTCACACTGGCTGCGCCGATGGTCATCGATCTCACTACACAGGGCTATTCACCCCAGCAGAAGTCGCTGGCCGTAACCTTTGCGTTCTATTGCCTCCCGCAGATCTTCTTCTACGGTTTGTATGCGCTCCTGACCCAGGTCCTCAACGCCAACGGTGCTTTCGGCCCCGCCATGTGGGCACCGATCCTGAACAACGTAGTGGCCATCGCAGGACTGGGCATGTTCATCTGGATCCTTGGCGCCAACAACACCAACCCCCACACCTTGGACAATTGGGGGCCTTTCCAGACCTTCCTGATCGCCGGCTTCTCCACCGTCGGCGTACTAGCGCAGACCGCCATACTCCTCATCCCGGTGATCCGCCTGCGGCTCGGGCTCCGGCCCCGCTTTGGCTGGAGGGGCGTGGGCCTGGGCCAGGCAGCGAAATTGAGCGTCTGGACGCTCCTGACCGCCGCCGTCGGGCAGCTCGCTTTCCTTTACGTCATGAGGATCGCGACGATTCCCGGTTCCGAGCGGCTCCGCCTGGAGCACGCGCAGGACCCGGCGGCCGCCACCCTCCCCGGTAACGCGGTCCTCGAAGTCGCAAGCCAGCTATATCTGCTGCCGCACTCGATCATTGCGTTGTCGCTCGCCACGGTGCTCTTCAACCGCATGGCACATGCCTCCCAGGCAGGCAACAAGGCCGAGTTGCGCGAGGCCCTTTCGCATGGACTGCGGACCATGGCCGTCGCCACTGTCTTCGGGGCCCTGGCCCTGTTCGCCCTCGCCGGACCGCTGGGCATGTTCTTCTCCGGCGGGAAGCCCCAGGATGGCGTCATGCTCGCCCAGACCCTGACGATCCTCGCGCTGAGCACGCCCTTCATGAGCGCCAACTTCATGATGTCCCGCGTCTTCTACGCCAACGAAGACGCCCGGACCCCTTTCTACATCCAGCTCATGTTGGCCCTGCTCAACGTTGTGGGCGCGTTCATCATCCAGTTCCTGCCGGTGGGCCGGATCATCTTCGCGATCGCCGTCCTGTACACGCTTGGCAACATCCTTTCCGTGGTCATCAGCGTCTGGTTCCTGCGCCGCCTCCTCGGCCATGTGGACGGCCCGCGGATCGCAAACTCCTACATTCGCATGGGTTACGCAGCCTTGGGCTCGGCGATCGCCGGCGCATTGGCCTTATGGCTCCTCGGCAGCTATCACGCCGACGGCTTTGCCTGGAGCAGCAGGCCCGCCGCTTTGGTGACGGTGGTCGTCGTCGGGCCCGTCATGCTGCTTGCGTACCTTTTCCTGCTGCGCGTCTTCCACGTCAGTGAGCTGCGCGATTTGCTCCGGCCGGTTCTCGGCCGGCTCGGCCGGGGTGTTCCAGTCGAGAAAACACCGCCCGCGGGCGGAAAGCAGACCCCGACGCCGGTCCGCGCCACAGTGTCCGACGACACCGGGCTCATTCCGCGCATCTCGGGCGAATTCGACGCAGCATCCTTCCGCGCCGGTCCCGCCTTGCAAACCATCCCTTCCAAGGACGGGTGGGATGGCGGCCATGATCCTGACCGCTTTGCCGATAGGGGCATTGCCGAAGGGAAAGATACGGTGGACGCTTGGTCCGACATCGAGAAGTCATATCTGCCGGATGAAGACATCCCCAGCACCGCCCAAGGGGCCGCAGGCCGCCCGGGCATCCCGTTGCCTGGCCGCCGTACCTATCAGGGGACGCCGGGAAACAACCCATATTTCCGCGGTGGACCCCGCCGCAAAAGGTGACGCATCCTCGCAAACCCGGAGCCGGAACGGCCCAATCAGCTAGGATCAGAAACTAATACAGGTAGTTGCAGACCACGGGTCACCCGGCTGGCCGGATCCCGTATTCAGGACCCGCAGCTTCCGGACAGTCATAGGAGGAACCCGTGTCCCACCCGATCGATGTCGGATCAGTGCTTGGCGGCCGCTACAAAGTCACAGCCACCGTGTTGACTTCGCACGACCAAGATCTGGTGCTCGACGGCGTGGACCAGGTCCTCAACAGGCCTGTCAGCATCCTCGTGGCCGGCCCCGGAAACGCTGAGCAGGTCGCCAAAAGCGCCCGCGAGGTAGCCACTGGGGAACGGCCCGGCCATGTCCAGATCCTCGATCTCGGCGTGAGCGACAGCACCACGTACCTCATCACCAACCACAGCAGCGCTCCTGACCTACTGGATCTCGTAGTGGCCACCAACCCGCCCTACGTCGAACCGTTCTTCACGGACACACTTGGCAGCGAGATCTTCGGCCAGGCTAGGTCCCACGAACCCGAGACCTACGACGGACTGTACGACGAAGAAGAGCACGACGCCGAGTACATCAGTTACGACGAGGTCGAGCCCCATCCCGCCGGCGATTCGTTGCAGGGCGCCCCGGCACCTGCGGATCCGCGCCGCCCGGTGGTTCCTCCCATGCCTGCTGCCCGGCCGACGTCGGCCCCTGGGGGCATCGGTTCCCGCATCGCTGCTGCGGCAGCGGGAGCAGGGGCGGCTGCCGCTGCGGCCGCAGCCGCCGTAAAGGGTACCGGAAGATCAACCAGCGACCACGGCGAAGCCACACCTTCCGGGAGGGCCGGATCCGCTTCGGCCGCCGAGTCGAGCCGGACCGCTCCCCAGCAAATCCAAGAGGCACCCGCCACGCAGGCTGTTCCGGCGTCCACCCCTCCGGCGCCTACCTCCGCGAACCCCGCCCAGGAATCCAAGGTCTCTCTCTGGTCCGAAGACGACTACGGCTTTGTTAACGACGACGCCGGATCCAGAGGTGCGGGCGCTTCTCGCGGTGCGGCCGCAGCTACCGGCGGATACAGCCGAGGAGCATCGAGCTTCCCCTCGACGGCGCGCGAGCAGGCAGAGCCCCTCGACGAGGACGAATACTACGACGAAGAGCCAGTCCGCGAGCCCCGTTCCTTCCGTTGGCTCGTGGGTGGGGTCCTTGCCGCCGTCTTGATCGTGGGTTTGGTTCTGGCTGTCACCAATCTCGGCAACCTCATCCCCGGCGGGACTCCGGCAGCCAAGCAGACCTCCACAGCTTCTCAGACAGTGACCGGACAGCCGAGTAGCAGTGCATCAGCAGCAGCGCCGGTCGCGGCGCCGCCGGTCATTGATGGAGTCACCCGCATGGGCGATTTCGAATTCGCCGCGAGCTACGACAAAGACCTGGTCAAGGCTTACGACGGCAACGCCGCGAGTTACTGGTCGGACATGGAGTTCGCCACCGCGGACTGGGGCGGCCTGGCCCCTGATGGAGTTTCGCTGCTCGTCAAGCTCAAGGCACCCTCACAAGTAACGTCCGTCACCTTGAGTCAATTAGGCGCATCCGGTGGAAACATCAACGTTTACACCAATGACCGTCCTGCTATGGATGGGGCCAAATTGGTAGGCACCAACAGCTTCACCTCACCGGAGCTCACCATGCCGCTCAGTTCACCTGTGACTGCCCAGTACGTCATCATCTCCATCAAGTCCCTGCCCAAACTGACCGCGCCCAAGACGCGCTACGGGTTCGGCCTGCGCCTTGCGGAGATCAAAGTCCAGTAATCGACGGCGGAAGGCCTGCGCTGCCGGACGGTACCCTGAATGGTGGCGGATATAAGGGTCCGCGGGAACATCGGAATATTCCGCGCCGACAAAGGGTTGTGCCATGTGGCCGGCCGCAAGGATCCGGTGCATCGACTAAGGAAGAGGTTCACCCACCAGTGAGCAACGCAGAAAACACCGCGTCCAACGTACGTGATGTCATCATCGTAGGCTCAGGGCCTGCCGGTTACACAGCGGCCGTCTACACGGCCCGCGCCAACATGAAACCGCTGCTCATCGCCGGTTCCGTGACTGCCGGTGGCGAACTGATGAACACAACGGACGTCGAAAACTACCCCGGTTTCCCCGAAGGCGTCATGGGACCTGATCTCATGGAGAACTTCGAAAAGCAGGCGGCACGCTTTGGGACTGAGATTCAGTTCGAGGACGTCACTGAACTGGACCTCGACGGCGACATCAAGTCCGTGACGATCGGCACGGGGGAGACCTTCAAGGCACGCGCCATCATTCTTTCCACGGGTTCCGCATACCGCGAGCTCGGCCTGGCGAATGAAAAGCGTCTTTCCGGACACGGCGTGAGCTGGTGTGCAACCTGTGACGGTTTCTTCTTCAAGGACCAGGACATCGCAGTGATCGGCGGCGGGGACTCTGCCATGGAGGAAGCACTTTTCCTCACGAAGTTCGCCAAGTCCGTCACCGTGGTACACCGCCGCGACGCCCTCAAGGCTTCGAAAATCATGGGTGACCGTGCGCAGGCCCACGAGAAGATCAATTTCGTGTGGAACACCGCCGTCGAAGACGTCATCGGTGGGGACAAGGTGACCGGCTTGAAGCTGAAGAACCTCGTCGACGGCACCGAGTCCGAACTCGCCGTCACTGGCGTTTTCGTGGCCATTGGCAACGATCCCCGCACGGAACTCGTAAAGGGAAAGCTGGAGCTCGCCCCTGAAGGCACCATCGCCGTCGACGGACGCAGCTCCAAGACCAGCATCAAGGGCGTCTTCGCCGCCGGCGACGTCGTGGACCCCACCTACCGCCAGGCCATCACGGCAGCTGGTTCCGGTTGTGTCGCGGCTTTGGACGTCGAGCACTATCTTGCAGACCTGCACGCCTAATCGGCACGGCAGCCATCCATTCGAAGGGAAAGAATTATGAGCAACGCTAAAAACGTTACCGACGCCAGTTTCAGCACCGACGTCCTGGCCGCTGAAAAGCCGGTCATTGTGGACTTCTGGGCGGAGTGGTGCGGCCCGTGCCGCAAGTTGGGTCCCATCCTCGACGAAATCTCGGTTGAGTACGGAGACAAGGTTGACGTCGTCAAGCTGAATGTCGACGACAACCCAGCCATCGCCGCTGAATACGGCATCACGTCTATTCCGGCGGTTTACCTCTTCAGTGGGGGAGAAGTGAAGAGCACAGTTATTGGCGCCAAGCCGAAGCAGTTCTTCGAAAAGGAATTTGAATCCGTACTGTCCTAGGACGTCGGGCGCCCCTTTAGCGGTCGCTTCTGATTCGGCCGTTGGCCCTCGCACTTGAGCGAGGGCCAACGGCTTTTTCGTGCCTTTAGTATGCGGTCTCGGGAGTCGTGGTCTCGCGACTGGCGGTGCTGGTGGTGAATGTTGGTAGGCCGATGCAAGCGCTGTTGCTGCTCACGGACTGCCGATGCAACAAGCAAACCAATTTCAATGTCAAAATCGATAACTTTTTCGGGGAACGGCCAGGACTGGCGTGAAATCTGTTGTGCGACTGGAGTCGGGCTCGGATAAGGTCGATAGCCAGCAGGATTGGCATGGATCAACGACTAAACGGCACGCGCACTGTCGATTCTTCTGAGTCGTCCGTTGATGTCGCGGTGTCCGCGCTGTTGCAGCGTTTATGGTTTAGTGCCGACGACGAGGTATTCGAATGGGCTGTTTCACGTGAAACAACTCCGTCCCTTCGTGGAGTGCCGCGGCTCTGAATTTTCGAATTCGGTTCGAAGTAGAGCCTCGCATGCGCTCAGCATTCGCATCGTTTCACGTGAAACACGGCTAACCGTTTGAGAGTACTCGGCATGGACCTTAGTGTTGGAATTCGGTGCGGGCAAAGAGCGCGAAAGTTGGCATTCGTAAGGTTTCACGTGAAACGTGAGTCGCTGCTCATTGTAGGGGGCTACAGGCATTGGCCGACCTGTCTGTCGACGGTGGTGGCGTGTTCAACTTGCCATGAATTCCCAAACCCCTCGAACCTTGCGATCGCACCCTTCTTGCAGGCTCCTTGGGGCACTCCTAGCCAAGGGACTGATCCCGGGTCACCCTTCACTGATAGTTGGTGGAGTCCTGCGGAAAACCTTCCAAGCTCCATGTTTCACGTGAAACACAGTGACGACCCGAACTTCTTGTCACTCCTCATCGGCCAGGACTCGATACGACCTCGCACGCGTCCTTCGCGACGGCCCCACCGACACGCCCACGCGCGGTTGCTCGCACTTAGCTTAAGACGCAGAGAATCAACACGAGCACGCTTCGAGTCCTTCGAACGGAGTTCGCTACGTCTCGCGGATGCGAGGGATAATCGCCTTCCCACCACTACCGCGAATGTCCTATCCAAAACGTATAGAAGCAGGGAAAAAGCGAAGCGCGGGTGCGCCGCCGCGCCCGACTTCGGAGCTGCTGGTCGAAGAGATAACCACCAGCAATTAATTTGAGTTGATTCACCCGGCATCAGTCATCATCCGGACTCCGGAGTTCAGTCCGTCGTCTATACAGAGACATCGGTACCTTACGGTGGCAGTTAGACACTCCGGATATCAACAGAGCAGGTAGAACCCCTACGACAGGGTACTGAGCGAGGCTCAGCCGTCCGCGGCTCTCCAGTGGGATGCGAGTCCCGCTATTTGGCCTGCCTATCCCCATTGAGTCTTGCGGGCCGGGGCTGCGCACGCACATCAGGTCCAGTGCCCCCAAGTGAGTGACGATTGCGTTGCCTCGCGACCACACGCGCTAGGTTTCCGCATCCCTGGAACGGCGGCCTCACGCACTTCTGGCGCATAGCTCGGACTATTCGGCCGGCGAGATTCGAAGCAGACGCCTTTAGCTCAGCTCCTGGGATCGGAGCCAGCAATCAACGATGGCACGGCACGGAGAGACCAGTACTCAAGTCACCCACTCCACGGCGGCGACCGGAAGACAGCCACGCCTCTTCAGCTTCCAATTCTGTGAGGGCATCGATTGAATCGCGATTGACGGCGCGAATAGGGTCAGATGGTGGCTGTCAAGCTCTCAACTGCTGCGCTCGATAGGCAGGTTATATTCGCGAACCATCAAGCGGTTCCGCGCGAATTGGTCCGGTCCGGGCCTTCATGAACCCAAAGACGCAGCGTCTATCCATAACTCCCACACCCGGCACTAGTTTGGATCCGGGTCCAGGACGGCCTCGGACGCCGTTCTACACAGATGAACCTGGCCGAGTAGCCTGAGCCTGAGCCACGGTGTTGTGGCCGGCGCCCACCTTCCTCCGATCGAAGTACAGCCCCGGGGGTCGACGGACCCCTCTCTCCTAACTCTCAGCACTGACCCGGCGTCACGAAACCATACACGTAGCAGCGGCGGTCTCGCCGGACGATCACCCGGACGCGAAAAGATAACTGGCGCTGAATCAGCCTCCGCCGATCAGCCTTCGCAAGCCCGCACTCTCCGGCGGTGGAAAGAGCTGGCGCTAGAAGCTTCGAACGCGGGAGGGTTAGCCGTGGCAGGGTGATCGGGCTTCCCGGTTTGGTCAGAATCACAAGTTATCTGCATGAAGGCAGACGAGTCCGTATTGCCGGGGCGGGAGGCCGAGGATTCGAACGGCTGAACATCGGTCGGTGATTCCCATTGCCGAGGGCTTCTAGCTTCCCGTGGGACTGTGGCTCGCTCACAGGTTTTGGGCTCAATGTCCTTCCTTTAAACTCGCCCCATGCCGGCGTCCGCGACTGAAGAAGCGTTTGAGAGCCGCAAGCGGCTCTTCACTGATTCTGCGGATCGGGCACCTGGTCAAAGGCATACTTACGTCATGAATGAACTTCTCTCACCGTAAGACGGAGTGCGATCCGCTGGATGCGAGCACTGCAGCCACGTAGGCGGCACCGCTCCTTCCGCCTCGTCGTGTATTGACGCCGTGCCGATGGGCAGTCGCGAGGCAGCGATGCCATCAGCCTGGAGCATGTGCCAGTCATCCCCGCCCGTTGTTTCACGTGAAACATGCCATGATCATGGTGCCCAGACTTACTCACGCTGGGCCCGAGAGGCAGCCAGAGTCCGGAGACTGCTAACCGAGATGCGGGCCTAGTGCACAACATCAGGCCGGTCTTCCACACCAGTCGCATCGAGGCTGCGAAGGATATCCACCGACGGGTCCAAAGTTATGCACATAGTTATCCACAGCGATATCCACGGCCGGACCGAGTCAGTCCGAGTAGCTCTCCCCGCCCGGTAATAAGCGCGATCAGCGCGAACCGATACGACGCGCCCCCTCCCACATAGAACCAGGTTTAGCCTGCGCCAGAAATCGATGCGAAAACCCGGGAATCGGCCGAAATTGGGCCAATTTTGAATGAAAATGGGCGGTTCGAGAAGGATGGCTCTGTTTCACGTGAAACAGAGCCATCGACAAACACGAGTACGGCTCGAGTACCTCTACCGTTCGAACATAGACACGCTGAGTGCACATCCTTGGCCCCTCAACCGCTCCGACTTATCAACAAAGTTATCCACAGCGATATCCACCGCTGCGTTCCGACTTATCAACAGATCCTCGATCGGGCCAAGGAGGCGTGGGCATCGCGCGAGCGAAGTAAATTTCCTCCTTCGCCTGCCTAGAAGGCCCTCACACCGCGCTTCGATTTCGCGCTCCCGTCACCGTCACCGTCACGGTCCGGGACCATCGATAGTTCGAACCGGCATGCCGCGACGCCGCGTCAAGCGTAGTCTCAATGCTCCGACTATGACCCCGGCTAGAGCCTCATCCTTCTACTTGCGAGCTCCTCAAAATTCGGACACCGATGTGAACAAGCAGGGGTTCGCCCGCCAATTTTGCGCAAGGCATTCAGCAAATGCATCCCCCAGATTCGCCCAAGCACGAGCGTCGCAGCTCGGGGCTAAATTCATACGCGCCACGGACTGCGCTATTGATGTCCATCTTCCTACGAGTGCTTTGCCACGCAGCTAGTCTAGGGTCAGTCACATCCCACGGACCGGCAAGCGAGCCAAAGTGTACCAGTAGTGGAGGCGCCGCGACATGAGTGACGGTAGGACTGCTCAAAGCTCGGGGGAGATCCTGGCATGGCGGACTTGGGGGCTACGGCGGTGGCGCCGTTTCATCCCAACGATCACCACGACTGGCATCAAAGACGCAGCTGACCCGTCCGACTGCTGGCCTGGGGCGCCAGTCTCGGCTCCAGCACGGACAACACCAGAAACAGACCCAGAGCCGTCAGCGACTAAAGGCGGGCTGCACTCATTGTGTCTTGCCCCGCGGGCACTACAACGCTGGCGGGCGGATCTGGCCTGAATCAGGCTCAGTAATCCCAACAGAACCGTAAGAGGCTCACGGAACGCTTAGTTTCTGTCCGGCTCAAGGTCAAAGCCAACAGGGGAGCTGTCTCCGGCTACAGGCACTCCTCCGCCGCAGATATCAGCGGCGGAGGGGGGATCGGTCGCGGCCAGCTCACGCCCCTGGTACGTCCCACCAGCCAGCGCCAGCCTGCGGGTATCCGCGGTCCCAAGCACCCAGAACGACGTCCAACGCTGCAACCAGTCATGTGCGCCCACAGCAGCAACGATTCCGAGCAGCGCCTAACGCCCGACGCGGGCAGACAACTGGTTGGACATCGCCTCATGCTAAAGCCGATTCGCCTCAAAAGACTCGCCGCAAGTTCGATTGTCAGTGTCCGACGTGCCCACGATGCGTGCTTCCTGCTGCGCGCATCGATCTACTCTTGACACTGAAACAGGAAGCTTCCTCCAGAGCCTCCAACCGAAGTCGCCGCGTTCCTCTGGGCATCCTTATGGTCGCGGCCGAAAACCTGGAATCCCCTTCTAGACAGTGAGTAGACACAGGGAAACCGAGAGGCTGTCAACCTCCGGGCCCTCTCGTTGACCCGCGTCGTTAGTCATTCGGGTCGTACTGCGAGTGAACTACCAATTAGCGTGTACTTGCCATTGAACTGATCCCGGACCAGGCCGGAGCGGTCTGTTTCACGTGAAACAGACCGCCGGGAGAGTCCGGCCCCGACTGACTGGCGGCCTGACTCACGCGCCCCCGCGCTATCCGAACTGCGCTCGTCGGTCCCTGGTCAGCCGGGCAATTGTTTCACGTGAAACATCCGGTACCTCATTGCACATAGGAGGCACTGACTTCATATGCCAACATCCTTGGACCGTCGCGCAAATATTGGCTGAACTTGGTGAGCAACGTCTTGAGCTGTGCGGGCGAGATTAGCGAATTGGGCGCTCTCCAGATCTTGCCCTCAAAATTATCCTTCCGCGGTAAGGCACAGAAGTGGGGTGTGGAACTATTCCGGATGCCTAGAACCGGACCAGCCAAGGACGCCTGACTACTGCGTCGACGAGGAAGAATCGAGCGAGATCCCGAAGTGCGTAGGAGATACCGGCGAAGATCCATTGAAAAGAGCGAGCCCTGTTGTTTCACGTGAAACGCGAAGACCTGTACTCGCAAAGGAAACTGGCCGACAGAGTCCGACGTCCAGGGGATCGAAGTCGTCTTCTAGGCCGGCATATTCCAACCACCCCTAAATACGCCCGGCCGTTTCACGTGAAACACACTAATAGCTCAGCAATGCGTCGATCGCCCCAGTTCTGCCGCCCCTCCAACCATGGGAGAGTGGCCTCAACCGGACCACACGAACCGTACAAGCAGGCGATCGCAGATTGCCAAAACCCCTGCCAACCCTGGGAGCCCTCACCCGGCAGACTCCCTGAGCGATCAAGGTGGTTATAGGGACAACTGGGTTCCTACGAGCCAAGAGCAATCATTAAATGAAAATGGAGCCTGCCTCGCTAGAAGCAAACTCCAATCTCGTAGAAATTAAACGCCTAGCCTTCATCCCCGGGGGACAGAACATCCATGATGCGGTTCAAATCTTCAACACTGGCAAACTCAATGCTGACTCGACCCTTTCGTGCACCCAAGGTGATCTTCACGTTGGTGTCCAGTCGATCGGAAAGAGACGACGCAAGGTAGTCGAGGCGCTCGTGGCGAGCATTGGGGCGCGGAATACTGTTCTTCGGCGGCACCGTAGGATCCTGGTATAACGCCACCGCTTCCTCAGTGGCACGAACGGACATTCCTTCGGAAACAATCTTCTGCGCGAGACGCTCCATCGCAGCCGCGTCCGGGAGAGCCAGCAATGCACGAGCGTGGCCGGCCGACAGCACGCTGGCAGCAACCCGTCGCTGCACCAGCGGAGGAAGTTTCAGAAGACGAAGAGTGTTGGACACCTGCGGCCGCGAACGTCCGATCCGGTCGGCCAACTGTTCATGGGTGGTACCGAAGTCCTCCAGGAGCTGCTGGTAGGCAGCCGCTTCTTCCAGGGGGTTCAGTTGGCTGCGATGGAGGTTCTCCAGCAAAGCATCGCGGAGGAGGTCGTCATCATTGGTATCGCGGACAATCGCCGGGATAGTTTCGAGCCCGGCGGCCTGTACAGCCCTCCAGCGCCGTTCACCCATCACCAGTTCGTACGGTTCTCCACCCTTTTCGGTTGAAGTGCGTACAACAATTGGCTGGAGGACACCTATTTCCTTGACGGAATGAACCAGCTCCGCCATGTCGTCCTCATCGAAGACGCTACGCGGTTGCTTGCGGTTGGGATGAATGTCCCCGACGGGGATTTCGGCAAAACGCGCCCCGGGAACTTCGACTAGCTGAACCTCGGGCGCTTCCGCGCGAAGCGACTCAGAAACAACGTCAGCGGGCTCAGACGCGGTCGGTTCTTCACGAAAGCTGACATTCGCGGCGGGCGACTTCGCCGCAGGAGTCTTTGCCGCCGTCGTGCTCTCGGACGAAGATCCCCGCGAGGGGGAGCTCTTCGCTACTTCGGTTTCAGGAACCTCGGGCGTGTCCACCGTCTCCGGGGCTTTGCGCGCCTCAGGGAAGAAAAGGTCCACAGGCCGGGAAGTCGGAACGCCATTGCCCGATGCACCGGCCGAAGCGGAGCTGGGAATGAGAGCCCCAAGACCCCTACCCAGGCCTCGTCGCTTTTCGCTCATTAGTATGTCCCTCCGGTGGAATGGCAAGAATAGAGCCCGCCAAGGATATTGCAGTGATTAAGGAAGTCTAGCGCTCGGCGATTTCCGCGGCGGCTTCCATGTAGGACAACGCGCCGCTGGATGAGGGATCGTAGGTCATTACCGTCTGTTGGTAGCTCGGAGCTTCCGAGATGCGCACGGAGCGGGGAACCACGGCGCCGAGGACCTGGTCCGGGAAATGTTGACGGACCTCGGAAGCCACCTGTGCGGCGAGATTCGTGCGGCCGTCGTACATGGTGAGGAGAATGGTGGAAACAACCAGATCAGCATTGAGGTGCTTCTGAATCATTTCGATGTTCTTGAGGAGCTGGCTCAGGCCTTCCAATGCGTAGTACTCACATTGGATCGGGATGAGTACCTCGCTTGCCGCGCAGAATGCGTTGACGGTCAGCAGGCCCAAGCTGGGCGGGCAGTCGATGAAGATGAAGTCCAAGCGACCTTCACCGTTCTTCGCGCGTTCCTTCGAATACACATCGATTGCGCGGCGCAGGCGCTGCTCGCGTGCCACGAGGGAGACCAGTTCAATCTCAGCGCCCGCGAGGTGAATGGTGGCCGGCGCGCAGATGAGATTGGGAATATCGGGGCAAGGTGCCACAACGTCACGCAGTGGAAGGTCGTTGATCAGCACATCGTAGATACTGTCGACGTCGGCGTGGTGTTCAATACCAAGAGCGGTGGACGCGTTTCCTTGGGGATCGATGTCGATCACCAGGACATTGAGTCCCGCGGAAGCCAAGGCGGCCGCAATATTGACAGTCGTGGTGGTCTTTCCGACGCCGCCTTTTTGATTGGACACGGTAAAAATACGGGTCTTTTCCGGCTTGGGAAGCTCGCGTCCCACCAACCGCTCGCGGCGTCGGGTCTCGTTGGCGAGCTGGCGCGCAATGGGGCTGGAGTCGTCGATGGAGTCCATGACGTTGTCGTGTCCGACGATCAAAGTTTCACGTGAAACAGCGGCGTTCGCAACCGAATTGGTTCGCATCAGCGCAGACTCAAAGGACGCCGAGGGTGCAGCCATGGCCCGAGCCGACCCCAAGGAAATAAATGGCGGGATCCGCTGGGTGGAGGTTTCGCTACTGCCCACTGTCACACTCTCACTCTCATTCGGCTCTAGCTGCCGTTCTCTAGCTTAACCGCTCAGTTGCGGACACGCGGGACACAGCGCCGAAGCTAAGCGATCTTCCGCTGTTTGTTAACGACGATCCTCACCACTGTGGTGGGTTCTTCCAGGAGCTCCTGCCCGCAAACCACGACGGACGTTTCCACGCCGCCGAGCCTGCGGATGACTTTTGCTGCTTGCTCAATCTCTTCGGCAGCACTGCGGCCCTTGATCGCAACCACTTCACCCTTGCCGCTGAGCAAGGGAATGGTCAAGCCAGCCAGCTTGGTGAGGGCGGAGACAGCCCTGGCCGTGACAACGTCCGCGTCGACCATCCCCACTGCGAGCTCTGCCCGGGTGCGCATGACCGTGACATTGCCCAGCCCGAGGTCGTCCACTACTTCCTGAAGCCAAATGACGCGTCGCTCCAGTGGTTCAATCAATGTGAGTTCAAGGTCGGGACGTGCAATAGCCAAGCACAAGCCGGGAAGCCCCGCGCCGGAACCAACGTCTGCAACGTGGCTTCCGTGGGCAATCACCGACTCGATGACCGCGCAGTTGAGAACGTGCCGGCTCCACAGGCGGGGAACCTCGCGCGGGCCAATCAACCCGCGCTCGGTTCCTGACGTCGCCAAATGCTCTACATACCGCTGGGCGAGACCAAGCCGGTCACCGAAAATCTTTTCTGCCGCCTGCAGTTCGGCTGCCGTGATTTCAACCATGATCCGTTAGTCGGCCGAAACCACAATGTGGCGGCCGGCGCCTTCGCCCTCAGACTCGGATACAAAGCCGAGGTCCGCGACAGCGTCGTGCACAATCTTGCGTTCGTAGGCGCTCATCGGTGCCAGTGCAACGGAGGCACCGGTCTCCTTGACCTTTGCGACGGCGTCTTCCGCAATCTGCTGCAGATCGCCGGCACGTTCCTTGCGGTAACCGTTGATGTCGAGCACCAGGCGCGAGCGGTTCTCGGTCGCCGACAGCACGGACAGGCGAGCGAGTTCCTGAAGGGCTTCGAGCACTTCACCGTCGCGGCCTACCAGGCTCTCAAGCCCCTCAGAGTCGTCTTCAGCCGCGATGGAGATGTAGGTGCGTCCATTGCGGATCTCGATGTCGATATCGCCGTCGATGTCGGCAATGTCGAGGAGTTCCTCAAGGTAGTCTGCGGCGACGTCGCCCTCTTCCTCGAGGCGGCTCACGGAAGTGCCCTTACCTTCAGCAGCGCCTTCTTCGGAAGTTTCTTCTGTAGCTTCTGCCAGTTCCTCGGCGGCAGCGGCCGTTGCCTCTTCGGTGCTTTCAACAGACATTACTTCTTCTTCCTGTTCTTACGTTGTGGCTGGATGCGCTGCTGGGCCTTGACCTCGACGGCGGCCACTTCGGCAGCGACGTCTGCGTCCTTCTTACCGCCCAGAAGGGGGTGGGACGGCAAGCCCTTGGCGGCGCGACGCTCGGCAAGCGCCTTCGCTGCGGGGGATCCCGGCGTCGGCATGCGGCGGATGACAAAGAACTGCTGGCCCATGGTCCACAAGTTGGTCGTGGTCCAGTAGATGAGCACACCAATGGGGAAGTTGATGCCACCCACACCGAAGACGAGCGGCAGGATGTAGAGCATCATCTTCTGCTGGCGCATGAACGGGCTGGCCATCGCCTCTTCGGACATGTTCTTGGCCATGATCTGCTTCTGCGTGATGAACTGCGACGCCGTCATGGCCAGGATCATCACGATCGACAGAACCCACACGATCGTCTGATCGGATCCGGGGAGACCACCGCCGTGGAGCAAGGAAGCCGAGAGCGGTGCGCCGAAGATGCTGGATTCGTCGAACTGCACCACCTGGTCGTGGCTCAGGGCGCCGATGCCGATACCGCTCTGGCGGGCCTGGGTGATACCGGAAAGCACCTGGAACAGCGCGAAGAAGAACGGCATCTGGATCAGCATGGGCAAACACGCCGAGAACGGGTTGGTGCCGTGCTTCTTATACAGCGCCATCTGTTCCTGCGCCATCGCCTGGCGGGAGAGCTGGTCCGTCTTGCCCTTGTACTTCGCCTGCATCTTCTTCAGATCAGGCTGAAGCAGCTGCATGCCCCGCTGGGCCTTGATTTGCTTGACGAAGACAGGGATCAGTGCGGCACGGATCACCAGCACCAAGCCGATGATGGACAGCGTCCAGGTCCAGCCGTTCTCCGGCGGCAGGCCGATGAAACTCAGCCCGTCGTGGAACCCCAGCATGATCGCGGACACTAGCCACTTGAACGGGGCCAGAATTGTTCCAAAGATGTCCATACGTTTTCCCTATTTCCTCAGGCCGCTGTGCGGCGACCGTCTTCATCAGACCACACAGCCAGGAACTGGTCCGGGTTGTTCAGTACAACAATTGTGGGCGTCTGGCCTTCGGGCCAGTGACGATGTCCGGCGGGGACGTGGTCCACGCCGCCGGCGTTCCAGGGGTGGCAACGCGCAAGGCGCCGCACTGCGAGCCAACTTCCCTTGACGGCACCATGCACCGTCACCGCTTCGAGGGCATACGCCGAGCAGGATGGGAAGAACCGGCACACCTGGCCGTACAAGGGAGAGATGATCCTGCGATACGTCTTCAGCAAGATGATGAGGACGTTGCGCGGCAGCTCCCACAGAAATGTCCCGAGGATCCTCGGCGAGACTCTAAAGAAGCGGACGACGGCGGAGCTCAGCTCATGCACGCGGTGTCCCTTCCGTTGTGGTGCCCTGGGTGGGCGAAACAACCCGCGGAGAGGATCCGCCGAGCCGTTTCGTAGTTGCCGCCAAGGCGGCGTTGTAATCCGTCAGCAGCTGGTCCCAGCTCGCTGTTGCGGCCGCGGGCAGCGCCCGGACCACGACAGCAAGACCCGTGCCATGTCCTTTCAAAGACAAAGCACCTGCTTCTCTCAGTCTCCTCTTAACGAGGTTCCTGGTCACAGCGTTCCCGACAGCTTTGGAAACGATGAAGCCGATGCGGCTCGGTTCTCCGGCACCGATAGGTGCCGTATATAACACTAAGTTCCGGCGTCCATTGCGGACGCCGGAACGTACAGTTGTTGAAAAGTCGGTAGAAGTCCGCAGACGATTACGGGTGGCTAGCACCTATTGACTCGCTTGGAAGGCTGACCGACGAGTCAGTTATTTAGGCCGACAGTTCGACGCGGCCCTTGCCACGACGGGCGGCCAGGATGGCACGGCCGGCACGGGTGCGCATACGAAGGCGGAAGCCATGCTTCTTGGCCCGACGGCGGTTATTCGGCTGAAAAGTCCGCTTGCTCACGTTAGTTACTCCAGTGGATCAAAGGTGCGCCCACCCGATCAAAAGGGGAAGAACTGGCCGACGCTAAGTTTATTGAGTATCCGCCGCCGCCCAACGCCGGATTTACCGGAGGTGCGGGTGGTCAAAAAGCGGACACATAGGACTTCACAACGTTAGGGCAAAAAGACCCCCCAGGTCAAACCGGGGGCTGCAGCGCCCGTTATCCCCAGCTGTGGCTAACTACCCCCGCCAGCCTGTGGATGAAGTGGCTCACAGACCTCGTTTCAGAACCACAACGGTGTAATTATCCACAAGCTTCTTCCCAGCTATCTTCTGGAGTTTTCATCCCCTAGAGTGTCTCAGTAGCCGATTATCCACGGACTGTGCATAACCCTGTGGATTCGGTTCGGAATCCACTCATGGTTTGGACCTTCGGCTGCCGCAATCCAGGCAAGCAAGCACTCGAGGGAACCAATTGATGACGGTAGACGAAGCCAACCACGCCAACACGGTCGGAAGTTCCTGGCGGCGGGTGCTGAGCCTGCTGGAACAAGACGATCGCGTCACACCCCGGCAGCGTGGTTTCGTCATCCTTGCGCAGGCGCAGGGCCTGATCGGCTCCACCCTCCTGGTGGCCGTACCCAACGAACTCACCCGCGAGGTCCTCCAGACGCAAGTCAAGGACGCCCTCGATGATGCCCTCCGCAGCGTCTTTTCCGACGACATCCGGTGCGCGATCGACGTCGACACGGATCTGGTGCCTATCCACGAAGAGCCGGCCCCCGCCGTCGAACTCTCTTCCGCGAACGACCTTGCCGTGGAATCCAAGCCACAGCCCACCCCGCCGAGTACTTCGCACGAATTCGGCCGGCTCAACCCGAAATACGTCTTTGACACCTTTGTGATCGGTTCTTCCAACCGGTTCGCCCATGCTGCCGCCGTCGCGGTCGCGGAAGCACCGGCCAAGGCCTACAACCCTCTGTTCATCTACGGTGACTCCGGGCTCGGCAAGACGCACTTGCTGCACGCGATCGGCCACTACGCCCGCCGGCTCTACAGCGGCATCCGGGTGCGCTACGTGAATTCCGAAGAGTTCACCAACGACTTCATCAACTCCATCCGCGACGACGAGGGCGCCAGCTTCAAGACCACGTACCGCAACGTCGACGTGCTCCTGATCGACGACATTCAGTTCCTGGCAGGCAAGGACCGCACGCTCGAGGAGTTCTTCCACACATTCAACGCCCTGCACAACAACAACAAGCAGGTGGTCATCACCTCGGACCTCCCGCCCAAGCAGCTCGCCGGCTTCGAGGACCGCATGAAGTCACGCTTCGAATGGGGCCTGCTGACCGATATCCAGCCGCCCGAACTCGAAACCCGTATTGCGATCCTCCGCAAGAAGGCCCAGAGCGAAGGATTGTCTGCCCCCGACGACGCCTTGGAATACATCGCTTCCAAGATCTCCAGCAACATCCGCGAACTCGAAGGCGCGCTGATCCGCGTCACTGCGTTCGCCAGCCTCAACCGCCAGCCCGTGGATGTGGCCCTCGCCGAGATGGTGCTGAAGGATCTGATCACCGACGACGGTGCCCAGGAGATCACGGCCGACCAGATCCTGAAGCAGACGGCCGAGTACTTCAAGCTCAGCATGGAAGAGCTTTGCAGCAAGTCCCGTACGCGAACTTTGGTGACCGCGCGGCAGATCGCCATGTACTTGTGCCGCGAGCTCACGGACATGTCCCTGCCGAAGATCGGCCAGGAGCTTGGCGGCCGCGACCACACCACAGTGATCCACGCGGACCGCAAGATTCGCGAACTGATGGCCGAGCGCCGTGTGATCTACAACCAAGTGACTGAGCTGACCAACCGCATCAAGCAGCAGCAACGCGATTCCTAAGCGGCCACTACATACCTTATTAACAGGCACATGTGGATAAGCCTGTGGATACTTAAGGGGACAAACACGGTTAATGGGCTTAAAACCCTTAAGCCGTCTGTGGATCGTTAAAAACGGGCCTGGGGGTTATCCACGTCCACACCCTGTTTAAAACCCTTGTCACCCACATATGGTGAACAGGGCTTAACCGCGGAACTGCGGGTCCAGAGGCGGTTATCCACAGTTTCCACAGGGGTTGTTAACACTACTAATCCCAAAAAAATGAATTCCCTCAAATAACAATCTCCTTCCACCCACCCAGCGACGCAGCCCGTGGCTGCTTCGAACCACAAGCCAGCAAGCCGGGGATGGGTTAATGCCCGAAGTTCCGGCTAAGCTGTCTGCATCGCGTCCATCCTTGGCGCTGCTTTGTAGTTCGCTCGCTGCGGACCATGCAGCTTTTGGGTTCCGGGCGCTGGTTTTCGGGACTCCTGGGGGAGTTTCCGGTGGAACACTGGCAGCAGCAATGAAAGGCGGCACCCTTCCGTGAAGTTCAGAGTCGAGCGGGATGTCCTGGCAGAAGCCGTCACATGGACAGCCCGGTCCTTGTCTCCGCGGCCGCCCGTCCCGGTACTCTCAGGGCTCCTGCTCAAGGCAGAAGCCGGAACAGTGAGTCTCTCGAGCTTTGACTACGAGACCTCCGCCCGTCTTGAAATTCCAGCGGACATCACCACCGAGGGAACCATCCTGGTTTCCGGGCGCCTTTTGGCAGATATCTGTCGCAGCCTGCCCTCCGCTCCCGTCGACATCGAAACCGATGGAAGCAAGGTCACTCTCACGTGCCGTCGAAGCAGCTTCCATCTCGCCACGATGCCGGAATCCGAATACCCGCCGCTTCCGGCGCTTCCCGCCATCAGCGGAACCTTGCCCGGCGACGCCTTCGCCCAGGCTGTTTCCCAAGTCATCATCGCCGCAAGCAGGGATGACACACTGCCGATCCTCACGGGTGTCCGGATGGAGATCGAGGATGACATGATCACCCTCCTCGCCACGGACCGGTACCGCCTCGCCATGCGCGAAGTGCCCTGGAAGCCCGTCACTCCGGGAATTTCCACAAGTGCTTTGGTGAAATCAAAGACCCTCAACGAGGTTGCAAAGACCCTCGGTGGCAGCGGCGACATCCATCTCGCCCTCGCCGACGACGACAGCCGTCTGATTGGTTTCGAAAGCGGCGGACGCACCACCACTTCCTTGCTCGTCGACGGCGACTACCCCAAGATCCGGTCGTTGTTCCCCGACTCCACCCCGATCCACGCAACGGTCCAAACCCAGGAACTTGTAGAGGCCGTTCGCCGTGTGTCCCTGGTCGCCGAACGAAACACCCCGGTTCGCCTGGCGTTCACGCAGGGCCAACTGAGTCTCGACGCCGGTACCGGCGAAGACGCGCAGGCATCCGAGGAACTGGAAGCCCAGCTCAGCGGCGAAGACATCACAGTAGCCTTCAACCCGCACTACCTGGTGGAAGGCCTGAGCGTGATCGAGACCAAGTTCGTGCGTTTCTCGTTCACCACGGCACCGAAGCCGGCCATGATCACCGCCCAGGTCGACGCCGACGGCGATGACAAGGGCGACTACCGCTACCTCGTGATGCCTGTCCGCCTCCCCAACTAACTCGCACTTGTTGTCGTTCTGGGCGCCCAAAACGACAACTACTGCGAGTCAGTCGGGACAACACAACAACCAACGCAGAAAAGAGTTCACACCGTGCACATCGGACTGATCGGCCTTGGAAAAATGGGTTTCAACATGCGCGAACGCATGCGCAAAGGCGGAATCGAGGTCACTGGCTTCGACCGCAATCAGGACATCGCCGACGTCGCGTCCGTTGATGAACTGATTGCCGCCCTTCCGAAGCCGCGCCTGGTCTGGGTCATGGTTCCCTCCGGCGACATCACCAATGCGGTGATCAGTGAACTCGGCGAAAAGCTTTCTGCAGGTGACATGGTGATCGACGGCGGCAACTCACGCTTCACTGAAGACCAGAAACACGCGGCATTCCTGGACTCCAAGGACATCCGCTTCGCCGATTGCGGTGTTTCGGGAGGTGTCTGGGGCCTGCAGAACGGCTACGGGCTCATGGCAGGCGGCGCGGACGAGGACATCGAACTCGCCATGCCGGTATTCGACGCCCTCCGCCCTGAAGGCGATCGTGCCGACAGCTTCGTCCACGTGGGCGGCGTCGGAGCGGGCCACTACGCGAAGATGGTCCACAACGGCATCGAATACGGTCTGATGCAGGCCTACGCCGAAGGCTACGAATTGCTCGCGGCAAAGGACATCATCAAGGATCTTCCCGGCACCTTCCGTGCTTGGCAAAAGGGCACGGTTGTTCGCTCCTGGCTGTTGGACCTCATGGTCAAAGCCTTGGACGAGGACCCGGGCCTGGCCTCCATCGGGGACTACGTCGAGGACTCCGGCGAAGGCCGCTGGACCGTAGAAGAAGCCATTGCCAATGCGATCCCGGCGCCGGCAATCACCGCTGCGCTCTTCGCCCGCTTCTCCTCCCGTGAGGACAACTCACCAGCCATGAAGATGGTGTCAGCGCTGCGCAACCAGTTCGGCGGACACGCCACCCGTCCGGCCAACTAGGCCCCGGCCGACCAGCAGTACGCGTGTACCTCGAACATCTTTCGCTGACCGATTTCCGCAGCTACGCGCAGGTTGACCTCAAACTCGGCCCCGGTGTCACGGTCCTGGTGGGGTCCAACGGCATCGGCAAGACGAACCTCATGGAAGCCATCGGGTATCTGGCTACCCTGAGCTCGCACCGCGTCAGTACGGATGCGCCGCTCCTGCGCTTCGGGGCGGACCGGGCTTTGATCAGGGCGAAGCTTGTCCGCGGTGAACAATCGACGGTGGTCGAGCTCGAAATCAATACCGCCCGTGCCAACCGTGGCCGGATCAACCGCGGAAATCCTGTCCGCGCCCGCGACATCCTGGGCATTTGCCAGACGGTGCTTTTCGCCCCTGAGGACCTTGCCTTGGTCAAGGGCGATCCGTCCAACCGCAGGCGGTTCCTCGACGAACTGCTGGTCAGCCTCATGCCGGTGCACGCGGCCACCCGCAGCGACTACGACCGCGTGCTCAAACAGCGCAACGCCTTGTTGAAATCGGCCCGCACCGGGAAATTCACCACGGGCCACGAAGCAACGCTCGATGTCTGGGACCAGCATATGGCGCGGGCCGGCGCGGAACTCCTGCATGCGCGGCTGGAACTCGTGGAACGCCTCCGTCCGCATCTCAAGAGTGCCTACGCGCAACTAACGGATGGATCCAAGGAAGCGGGAGCGGTCTACCGCTCCACCATCCAGGGCGTGTTGGACGACGACGGCGGGCCCGCCGAGGGTCTCACTGAAGGTTCAGAGGGGGTTGAGGACCTCCGTTCGCTGTCCGTGGAGCAACTCACCGAGCGCTACGTCCAGGCCTTC
Organism: Arthrobacter sp. KNU-44; assembly: GCF_051843155.1. Classification (NCBI taxonomy): domain Bacteria; kingdom Bacillati; phylum Actinomycetota; class Actinomycetes; order Micrococcales; family Micrococcaceae; genus Arthrobacter; species Arthrobacter sp. KNU-44. The sequence continues at coordinate 2,157,464 of NZ_JBPXNG010000002.1, read as the reverse complement.
GCAGCCTCGCGCCGCAAGGAGTTGGAACGCGGGATTTCCTTGGTCGGACCCCACCGTGACGAACTTGAATTGGTTCTCGGCCAGGCTCCGGCAAAGGGGTACGCCTCCCATGGCGAAACATGGTCCATGTGCCTCTCCCTGCGACTTGCCTCGTACTATGTCATGCTCGATGACACCCGTACCGGCGGTTCGGCTCCCATCCTCATCCTCGACGATGTCTTCGCCGAACTGGACGTGCAGCGCAGGCGTAAACTGGCTGGAATAGTGGCCGGCGCCGAGCAGGTTTTGGTGACGGCCGCCGTCGACGCCGACATTCCCGAAGAACTGGCGGGACGACGCGTGAAGGTTGTGCCCGGAGGCATTGATGGAGAAGGATAGCCCCGGCGGACGCCAGCCGGGCAGGGACCCTGACGAGATCGACGCTGCCCAATCAGCTTTGAACCGGATGCGCGACGCCGCTGCCGCGCGCGGCGAAATCCGCCGCGCTGCCCCGCGGACCGGCGCCGCGCCTAAACGCAAGGGCGTCCGCGACACCCGAGGATTCAGCCAATTCCACGGCACGGGCCGGGATCCGCTCGGCCTGGGGAAGGTCGTCGGGAGGCTCGTGGCCGAACGCGGCTGGACGTCACCCGTGGCCGTCGGCTCCGTGATGGCCGAGTGGGATGCCCTGGTGGGACCGGAGATTTCCGCGCACTGCACCCCGGAGAGCTTTACCGACACCACGCTTCATGTCCGTTGCGATTCCACCGCCTGGGCAACACAGCTCAGGCTCCTGAGCACCAGCCTCCTGGACATGTTCCGAAGGGAACTCGGAGACGGCGTAGTGACGTCGATTCAAGTGCTCGCGCCCACCGCACCGAGCTGGCGCAAGGGCGGCCGAAGCGTCAACGGGCGGGGCCCCCGGGATACTTACGGGTAACTTCCCGGGCGCCCGTGTCTGCGCATTTGCTTGAACGGCGCACAGGGGCGAGAAACCTCCCCGGACCGTACAGCTCCCTAGAGGGTGCCGTTTTGGCAGCTTGCAGATGGGGCCAGCGGCCTCCCAGAGCTACTTTCCTGATCATAAGGGCCGGGTTTTGCAAGGAACTGCGCCCAGTCACGATAGAATCGGCATAGACAACTGGGCGCCGGTGAACGTTGATTGGCTCCGCTGAACAGCAATGTAAAAGCGGATCCGCCAATCACGAAGTAGCCGGCGTTAGCAGTGACGTCCCTGTTGGCGGCTGCCGTATCCCTGTGGTGTGTCCTGACGGACGTGCTTCCTTGGTGCGGTGACGGCCGGCGACCATCGAACACGGAGGAGTCGAAAGCGCCTGTGGCTAACGACAATGCAGAGACCTTGGCAGTAGATCCCGCGAAGGAGAACGCCCATAAGCCTGACACCCCCTCGGGGTCGAAGGAGTACGGTGCGAGTGACATTACCGTTCTTGAAGGTCTCGAAGCGGTGCGCAAGCGCCCGGGTATGTACATCGGATCCACAGGCCCGCGCGGCCTCCACCACTTGGTGTACGAAGTGGTGGACAACTCGGTGGACGAGGCCCTTGCCGGGTACTGCAGCCACATTGAAGTGACTCTCCAGGCCGACGGCGGCGTTAAGGTCGTGGACGACGGCCGTGGCATCCCGGTGGACATGCACCCCACGGAGAAGAAGCCGACAGTCGAAGTTGTCATGACCATCCTGCACGCCGGCGGCAAGTTCGGCGGCAGCGGCTATGCGGTCTCCGGTGGACTTCACGGAGTGGGTATTTCCGTTGTCAACGCGCTTTCCCGCAGGGTCGACACCGAGGTGCGTCGCCAGGGCCACGTTTGGCGGATGACCTTCGCCGACGGCGGCAAGCCACAGGGCGGACTCGTCCAGGGCGAAGAAACGGACCGGACCGGAACGTCCCAGACGTTCTACCCGGACGGCACCATCTTCGAAAGCACCGATTTCGATTTCGAAACCCTCCGCGCGCGATTCCAGCAGATGGCCTTCCTCAACAAGGGCCTGCGCATCACCCTCACGGACGAGCGTCCCGTCGCGGGAGCAGCCGACGATGACTTGGATCTTGACGCGGTTGCCACCGACGGCGAAGTGGCGGCAGAACACCGCACGGTGGTTTACCAGTACGACGACGGCCTGCTCGACTACGTGAAGCACCTGAACTCGAACAAGAAGGTGGACGTCGTCCACGAGGACGTCATCGCCTTCGAAACCGAAGACACCGAGCGGCACATCGCCGTCGAGGTCGCCATGCAGTGGACCACGGCCTATTCCGAGAGCGTGCACACTTACGCCAACACCATCAACACGCACGAGGGCGGAACGCACGAAGAAGGTTTCCGTGCCGCGATGACGTCGCTCATCAACCGCTACGCGCGCGAGAAGACCATCATCAAGGAAAAGGAAGACAATCTCACTGGTGACGACATCCGGGAAGGCCTCACGGCCGTCATCTCCGTGAAGTTGTCCGAACCCCAGTTCGAGGGCCAGACCAAGACCAAACTGGGCAACTCCGAGGTCAAGGGCTTCGTCCAACGGGTCGTTACCGACCAGCTTGGCGACTGGTTGGAACGAAACCCGGGCCCGGCCCGCGACGTCATCCGCAAGGCTGTCCAGGCGGCCCAGGCCCGTATGGCCGCCCGAAAGGCACGTGACAACGCACGTCGCAAGAGCCCCCTGGAATCCTTCGGCATGCCGGGCAAGCTGTCCGACTGCTCCTCGAAGGATCCCGCGCGCTGCGAGGTCTACCTCGTGGAGGGTGACTCCGCCGGTGGTTCGGCCAAACGTGGCCGTAACCCCGAGACCCAGGCCATCCTGCCATTGCGCGGCAAGATCCTGAACGTGGAGCGTGCACGGCTGGACAAGGCCCTCGGCAACAATGAAGTCCAGTCCATGATCACGGCCTTCGGCACGGGAATCGGCGAGGACTTCGACATCTCCAAGCTGCGGTACCACAAGATCGTCCTCATGGCCGATGCCGACGTGGACGGCCAGCACATCACCACGCTGCTGATGACGCTGCTGTTCCGCTACATGCGTCCGCTGATCGAGAACGGCTTTGTCTACCTGGCCCAGCCGCCGCTGTACCGCATCAAGTGGTCGAACGCCCCTCACGACTACGTGTACAGCGACCGTGAACGTGACGCCAAGCTGGTCTCCGGCCAAGCCGCCGGCCGTCGCATCCCGAAGGACAACGGCATCCAGCGCTACAAGGGCCTCGGCGAGATGGACTACACCGAGCTCTGGGACACCACGATGGACCCGGACCACCGCACGCTGCTGCAAGTCACCATGGATGATGCCCTGGCGGCGGACCAGACCTTCTCCGTACTGATGGGTGAGGACGTGGAATCGCGCCGGAACTTCATTCAGCAGAACGCCAAGGACGTCAGGTTCCTGGATATCTAGAGACTTCAAAGCCCCTAGGAATATTCCAGTACTGACATATACCTGAAACGGAAATCATAAACTATGAGTGAAGAAACACCCGAGGTTCCCGCCGAGTCGGCCGGCATTCCGGAACCCGTGCTTGAGGGCGCTGTGCTGACAGACCGCGTAGACCAGGTGGACCTGCAGACGGAAATGCAGCGTTCCTACCTGGACTATGCCATGGCCGTTATCGTCGGCCGTGCGCTTCCGGACGTTCGTGACGGCCTGAAGCCCGTCCACCGCCGAGTGCTCTACGCGATGTTCGACGGCGGCTACCGCCCGGACCGCTCCTTCAACAAATGTGCCCGCGTGGTGGGCGAGGTCATGGGCCAATACCACCCGCACGGTGACACCGCGATCTACGATGCCCTGGTCCGCCTCATCCAGGACTGGACGATGCGCTATCCGCTGGCACTGGGCCAGGGTAACTTCGGTTCCCCGGGCAACGACGGCGCCGCGGCTCCGCGATACACCGAAACCAAGATGGCCCAGCTCGCCATGGAAATGGTCCGCGACATCGACGAGGAAACTGTCGACTTCCAGGACAACTACGACGGCAAGAACCAGGAACCCACCATCCTGCCGGCGCGTTTCCCCAACCTGCTGGTCAACGGTTCCTCCGGCATTGCCGTCGGCATGGCCACCAACATCCCGCCGCACAACCTTCGCGAAGTCGCCGATGGCGTGCAGTGGTATCTGGCCAATCCGACGGCGAGCCGTGAAGAGCTGCTTGAGGCGTTGCTTGTGCGCATCAAGGGTCCGGACTTCCCGACCGGTGCCACCATCCTCGGCCACAAGGGCATCGAGGACGCATACCGGACGGGCCGCGGCTCCATCACCATGCGTGCCGTAGTGAACGTCGAGGAACTCCAGGGCCGCACGTGCCTGGTAGTCACTGAGCTTCCGTACCAGGCAAACCCGGACAACCTCGCCATCAAGATCGCCGAACTGGTCAAGGACGGCAAGATCCAGGGCATCGCTGACCTCCGCGATGAGACGTCCGGCCGTACCGGACAGCGCCTCGTGATCGTTCTCAAGCGCGACGCTGTGGCCAAGGTGGTGCTCAACAACCTCTACAAGCACACCCAGCTGCAGGACAATTTCGGTGCCAACATGCTGGCGATCGTCGACGGAGTGCCCCGCACCCTGAGCCTGGACGCCTTCATCCGGCACTGGGTCGCCCACCAGATGAGCGTCATCGTCCGGCGGACCCGCTACCGCCTGCGCAAGGCCGAGGAAGAGGCGCACATCCTGCGCGCACTTCTCAAGGCCCTGGACATGCTGGATGAGGTTATTGCGCTCATTCGGGCCTCCAACACCACCGAGGCTGCCCGCGACGGCCTGATGGGGCTCCTGGACATCGACGAGCTCCAGGCCCGCGCCATCCTTGACATGCAGCTCCGCCGTCTTGCCGCGTTGGAACGGCAGAAGATCCAGGACAGGCACTCCGAGCTGGAAGCCATGATCACCGAGTTCAACTCGATCCTGGCCTCCGAGCAGCGCCAGCGCGACATCATCAGCCAGGAACTGGCTGAGATCGTGGCCAAGCATGGCGATGACCGCCGGACCCATATCCTCATGGGCTTCGACGGTGACATGTCCATGGAAGACCTCATCCCCGAGGAAGAAGTGGTGGTCACCATCACCCGCGGCGGATACGTCAAGCGCACCCGCAGCGACAACTATCGTTCGCAGCAGCGAGGCGGCAAGGGTGTCAAGGGTGCCCAGCTTCGCGGCGACGACGTCGTGGAGCACTTCTTCGTCACAACAACGCACCACTGGTTGCTCTTCTTCACCAACTTGGGTCGCGTGTACCGGGCCAAGGCGTACGAGCTTGCAGAGGCCGGCCGCGACGCCAAGGGACAACACGTGGCAAACTTGTTGGCCTTCCAGCCGGACGAGCACATCGCCCAGGTCCTGGACTTGCGCGACTATGAGCAGGCTCCGTATTTGGTGCTCGCCACCAAGAACGGCCTTGTGAAGAAAACGCGCCTGGAAGACTACGACACCAACCGCACAGCCGGCGTCATCGCCATCAACCTTCGCGATGAGGACGAGCTTGTCTCGGCGCAGCTTGTGTCCGAGACGGACGATCTCCTCCTGGTTTCCCGCAAGGGCCAGTCGATCCGCTTCACGGCAACCGACGAGGCCCTACGTCCCATGGGGCGCGCCACCTCGGGTGTGACCGGCATGAAGTTCCGCGAAGACGACGAACTCCTCGCGGCCGACGTCGTCCAGGACGGCTCGTTCGTGTTCGTGGTGACCGAAGGCGGATACGCCAAGCGCACCGCCGTGGAGGAGTACCGGCTCCAGGGCCGTGGCGGCCTGGGCATCAAGGTGGCCAAGCTTCAGGAAGAGCGCGGCGACCTTGTCGGTGCGTTGATCGTCAACGAAGAGGACGAAGTTCTCGTGGTCATGGAGGGTGGCAAGATTGTCCGCTCCGCCGTGGCCGGTGTACCTGCCAAGGGCCGTGACACCATGGGCGTCATTTTCGCGAAGCCTGACAAGAACGACCGCATCATCGAGGTGGCCCGCAACAGCGAACGCGGCCTCGAAGAGTCCGACGAGCAGGGCGAGGGCTCAGACGACGCCTCAAGCGTCAATAGTGTCGAAAATCCCGCCGGAGGAACGTCCGAGGCGGACGATGACGTAACGTTGGCTGCAAACGGCGGCGCCGATCAGGCGACCGCGACGGCCGAATCGGGATCGGCCGCAGGATCCGGCAATGGGTCCGGCGTCGAGCTGAACGAAGACAACACCGGAGGTAACGAGTGAGCAATTCGGACTCATATCCCAAGCCGAGTACGGGTGTCCCTGGAGGATTGCGGCAACCGTCGGCTACTCCGCGGGTAGACGCACCGGCCCGTCCCCAGCAGCGCCCTGCGGCATCCGCTTCGGGTGCGGCAGGAACTGGCGCGGAGAGGGTTCCGGGTCAGCGCCCGGCCGTCCCCGGTCAGCGCCCCGCCGTCCCAGGCCAACGTCCCGCAGCGAGCCAGCGTCCGGCGGGCCAGCGCCCCGCAGCGCCCGGCCAGAGGCCCGTGCAGGGCCAGCAGCGGCCAGCCCCCGGGGCTCCGGGGCTTGTGAAGCCGGCACCCAAGGCGAAAGTCCGCCGCGCCCGGCTGCTCGTCAGCAAGGTTGATCCGTGGTCCGTCCTGAAGATGGCGTTCCTGTTGTCCGTTGCCTTGGGCATTGTGACTGTGATCGCCGCAATCGTGCTTTGGACCGTCCTGGACCTCACCGGCATTTTCAACCAGGTGGACAGCCTTCTGGGCACTCTGGCAGGCTCGGAAAGCGGTGGCTTCGAACTCAAGAAGGTCGCATCGCTCGGACAGGTTGCCTCCTTCGCCACCATCATTGCTGTGGTGAATGTTGTTCTGCTGACTGCCCTGTCCATGTTGAGCGCAGTGCTTTATAACATTGCCGCAACACTCGTGGGCGGCATTGGCGTGACCCTCACCGACGACTAGCCCAAACGGTCGGAAAATGAGGGAAACTGCTGGAAAACAGTGGTGAAAATACCTCGATTTGAGATCGGGCCGGGATGTGCTGTAAAGTCATGTCTCGGCCCGAAGAGGTATCGGGGCGTATAGCTCAGGCGGTTAGAGCGCTTCGCTGATAACGAAGAGGTCCCAGGTTCAAGTCCTGGTACGCCCACGGAACCTGCACAGGTTTTGCTAAAGGTTCGGGAAACTGAACCGGAACGGGGTGCGTGTGAAGAAGTTGCTCGTAGTCGCAGCTGCAATCGCAGGCGTCCTGCTCTACAAAAAAGTGCAGGAAACCGAAGCCCGGAAAACGGTCTGGAGCAAGGCAACCGACACGGTTGACTAGCGAAGGCGCCCAGTCTGGAAATGGTGAAAACCATCGAAGGAACTAGGGTAGTATGGATGGGTTGCTTCTTATGGGGGCATGGCGCAATTGGTAGCGCACCTGCTTTGCAAGCAGGGGGTTCGGGGTTCGAGTCCCCGTGCCTCCACCATAAGAAAGAGTCCCGGTCAGAAATGGCCGGGACTCTTTGCTTTAAGCCGCCCCACTAAGGTTGTAATGTGAACTTCATTGTTGCTGCTTTGGGTGTGCTCGGCGTCGCATCTTCCGGACCCCTCATCGCCGGAACTCTTGGAGCTACTTCCGTGACCGCACTGGCCATCGCCTTCTGGCGCAACGCAATCGCCGCCGTCGTGATGGCCTCGCCGGTCCTGATCCGTGAACCGCGCCAGTTCCGCAAGATCACCCGCAAGGAGTTCACCTGGTCTGCTGTCGCAGCGGTGGCACTCGCCTTCCACTTCGCCTGCTTCATCACCGCGCTCCAGCTCACGTCAGTCGCTGCCGCCACCGCCCTGGTCTGCCTGCAATCAGCATGGATCGCCGTCTTCCAGCTCCTCCGCGGCACCAAGCACCGCTGGCCGGTCCTCGTGGGCCTGGGTATCGCGCTGGGCGGCGTCGCGGCCATCACGGGCTTCGATATGGGATCCTCCCCGAAAGCCCTCCTTGGTGACATCCTGGCCCTCGCCGGAGGCGCGCTGGCCGGCCTGTATACCTTGGCCGGAGGCAAAGCCCGCCAGAGCATGGGCATTGGTACGTACACGACGCTTTGCTACGGGATCTGCGCGGCCATCGTCGCCGTGCTGGCCCTCATGGGCGGCCAGCCGCTTGTAGGGTTCGACGCCGGCGGCTGGCTGGGGATCGTGGCCATCACCGTGTGCGCACAACTGGTGGGCCACACCGCCTTCAACCATCTACTGGCGACCATGAGCCCGCTTCTGGTTTCCATGATCATCCTGCTGGAGATTCCGGGCGCAGCCCTGCTCGCTGCAGTCTTCCTGCACGAGACCCTGCCGGCCGGTACTTACGCAGGACTCGCCTTGATCCTGGTTGGACTCGCGGTCGTCGTCGCTGGTCAGCGGCGCGGCAAGGGCGACGCTGAGGGCAAGATCGCCGAACTCGGTGCTGACTGAGCTGTATTCGCGCAGCTACAGGCCGCCGCGGCGGACGCCCTGACCTGCATTGGCCGTGTGGATGGCCCGGAGCAGCTTGGCCGGAAAGTAGACGGAGAAGAACACCACCATGGGGGCCTTCAAGGCCATCTTCTTGACGTTGTGGGCCTTGTAGGTCCGGTCGAAGCGGGTCACGTAATAGCGGTAGTCGCGCGGTGAATCCTCGAGCCTGCGCGCAGACATGCCCGACACCATCTGCGGCCAGTACTGCACCCTGAGGTCGTGGTCGGCAAGATGCAGGGAAAGATCGATGTCCTCATGCATCTCGTCCCTCTCATCCAGGCAGGTTTCCCCGCGGATGGTTTCCCAGGCGGAACGGCGAAGGGCCATGTTTGATCCAAAAAGGAAGTGGTACTGGTGCTTCGCAAGCCGAAGCATGAGCTGGCGCATTTTGTCGTCGGCCTTGAGTCCGAATCGACGCATGGGCATGTCGTAGTAGACCACCGGACCCGTTGCCGCCTGCACGGAGGGATCGGCGAAAGCCTTTTGCACCTGCTCAACCCAATCGGGTTCCACAACGGAGTCGGCATCGATCCGGCCGAGGATTTCCGAGGTGGCGCTATTGAGGCCAAAGTTGCGTGTGGGGATGAGTCCCTGCGCCTCGTCCTGGCTCAACAGGATGATGGGGCTTTCCGGGTATTCCTGCTGCATCTGCTGGACGATCTGTGCAGTGCGGTCCGTGGACCTGTTGTCCACCACGATGATCTCGTCCGCAGGTACTGACTGGTAAATGGCCGCGATCAGGCATTGCCGTATGACGCTTTCCTCGTTGTACGCCGGGATGATGATTGAAACGCTCGGCTTCACGGGTGCGACGGCTGCGCTGGTGGCTGCATCTACGAAAGATCTATCGGCTGGCATCTCCATAAATCTAACATCAGGGCGGTGTTCCTGGAGGAAGCCTCCGGTGACAAGTGGCCAAACAATTGAAGGGACCCCGGCGAACCGGAATCCCTTCAACGTGGAGCGAATATGGCCTTCGCCTAGGCCTCGTGCTTGCCGGCTTCGTCCGTGGCTGCCTGGTCCTTGGCCGCTTCGTCCTTGTGGAGGCTGGCGGCGATGTTCTTAACCGCGGTCTTGGCGTCGGTTGCCACCTTGGCTGCGGTGTCCGCAGCGTCCTCGACAACGTGCTTTGCCTTCTCAGCTACGATTTCGGCTTTGTCAGCTACGTTGAGTTTCACGTCGTCAACCGTGTCAGCTACCTTGGTGGCGGCCTCGTTGGCCTTGTCGGCAGCTTTCTCGGCTGCCGCTGCGGCCGGGACAGGTGATGGCGTAACCGGAACCGGAGTCTTCCACGGGTCCTCCACCGGGCGGCTGGCCTTCCACGCGGCGACGCCGGCCGCGGCAGCTGCTGCCACAATCGTGAAGATCAGAAAACCCCGCTTTTTGGGCTTGCGGGTCTTGGCGAGCTCTTTCGAGACTGTTTTTGACGCTTCCCCGGCAGCGGCTTTCAGCTGGGCCCCTGTGGCTTGTGCTTGTTCCTGCAGATTGTGAACCACTCCCGAGTCCACCAGCTTCTGGGCGACGGCGTCCACCTGCGCGGGCGCATTCTCAAGGGCTTGGTGGACCACCACGGAGGCTTGCCCGAGCTGCTCTGAGAGCTTGGGCAGGTACTCCTCAACAACTTTGTCCCGGGCATGGCTGAGCGCCGGGGTGGCTTTGTTAAGGGCTTCCTGGATCTTGGGTGAGGCGTCCTCGACAACGTCGTGGATCCTCGGTGCGAGGTTCGCCAAGCCTTCCTGGAGCTTCGGTGTGACGGTTGCAACGCCGTCGGCGAGGTTGTGCGCAGCCGACTTCAGGCCTTCCTGAAGCTTCGGCGAAGCGGTGTCGATTCCGTGCTGGATGCGGGGAACCGCCCAGTTCACAGCTGCTTCGACGCGCGGTGTCGCCCAGTCCTTGGCATTTTCGACACCATTCACAACGGTGTGTTCAAGTTCGCGGGCAATCCGGTCCGATTTCTTCACAACTACCTCCCGATCAACATGCTCGTTTGTTGTTAGCCTACGTCGCTTGTTCGGCACCGGCTATTCATCCAGCGGATTCATGGAAGATTTCACCTAGCGCGGAACCGCCTTCCTGGCCGCCCTGGCGTTGACCCTGCGTGAAACAATGGCGATATGACCATCGCAACCGCAAAAGCAACTTTCCACACGAGCCTCGGTGACATCGTGGTTGACCTCTTCGGCAACCACGCGCCCAAGACGGTCGCCAACTTCGTTGGCCTGGCCACAGGCGAGAAGTCCTGGACGCACCCGGAGACCGGTGAAGACAAGACCGGTACCCCGCTGTACGACGGCACGATTTTCCACCGCATCATCAAAGACTTCATGATCCAGGGCGGCGATCCCCTCGGTCGCGGCATCGGCGGACCGGGCTACAAGTTCGACGACGAGATCCACCCGGAACTCAACTTCAACGCCCCTTACAAGCTGGCCATGGCCAATGCCGGCGTCCAGATGGGCAAGGGCACCAACGGTTCCCAGTTCTTCATCACCACGGTCAACACCGACTGGCTTTTCGGCAAGCACTCCATCTTCGGTGAGGTTGCTGACGAAGAGTCCAAGAAGGTTGTGGACGCCATCGAGGCTGTCCGCACCGGCATGGGCGACCGCCCTGTTGAAGACGTCGTCATCAACAGTATTGACATCGTCCAGCTCTGATCCCCGGAGCCTGAACAGCATATGAGTTACGGAATCCCGGCGGCAGAGCCGTCAGCAGACATTCCGGTGTGCCCCAGGCACCCGGACAGGCCCTCCTATGTGCGGTGCCAGCGTTGCGGGCGTCCTGCATGCCCCGAGTGCCAGCGGGCGGCCGCCGTCGGGTTCCAATGCATAGACTGCGTCAATGAAATGAAGCGTTCGACGCCGGCAGTGCGTTCCGCCTATGGCGGCGCCGTCGCGACCGGCCGCCCCTTGGCGACGTACGTACTTATCGGGCTGTGTGCCCTGGTGTACGTGCTGCAATGGCTGATTCCCGGCGATGTCGTGGAGAATCAACTCGCTTTCGCGTCTGTCTACGCCGCTCCGCAATACGGGGCCTTCGAACCCTGGCGGATGCTGACCAGCGCTTTTGTCCACTCACAAGGCTTTGTGCTGCACATCGTTCTTAACATGTACATGCTGTGGATTTTTGGCCAGGTCCTGGAGCCCGTCCTGGGGCGTATCCGCTTCCTGGCCGTTTACCTGTTGTCCGCCATTGGCGGCTCTGTCGGTTTCCTGCTCCTGACGCCAGTCTTGCCTCCCACTGGAGTGGAAGGTGCGTCCGGTGCGATCTTCGGCCTCTTTGGCGCACTGCTGGTAGTTCAAAGCCGGCGCGGCGGAGACACCCGGCAGCTATGGATCCTTATTGCCATCAACGGGGTGATTGGCTTTGTTGTCCCCGGCATTGCCTGGCAGGCCCACTTGGGCGGCCTTGTCACGGGAGGCCTGTGTGCCGCCGTGATCGCCTTTGCTCCGCGTGGACCGCGCCAGGCGCTGCTGCAGTCCGCCGGCATGGCCCTGGTTGCCGGAATCCTGGTCCTGGCCACGGTCTTTAGGGCCACGGCGGGCTAAGAGTTCCCTAGCTTTTACCCCAGGAGCTCCTCCAAGCGGTCCATCGACTCTTTGATGCCCGCATCCATGCCGCTGGCTACTGCCATGTCCCGGGCCTCTACCGAGGGAAACACGGAACGCTGCACCACTCGTGTGCGGCCCCCGAGGTCGTCAAACCTGGTGGTATCCAACGTGACTTGCCCCGGGGCGCCGTCGAACTCGAAGGTCTGGATGATCCGCAATGGTTCCTGGACCTCGTGGAAGACCCCGCGGAAACCGAACTCGTTGCCCTCGCCGTCCACATGCGTGTAGCGGTAGCTGCCGCCGGTCCGAGCGTCATAGGACTCCAGTCGCATTTCCAGGCGACGCGGACCCAGCCATTTGACGACGAGTTCGGGATCCGTGAAAGCCCGGAACACGCGCTCCGGTGCGGCGTCGAAATCGCGGCTCGTGTCGATGAACGGCGTGCCCGCCGCGACGTCAATGGTTGTTGTGTTGGTCCTCATTGTCCTTCTCCTTTTCCGGATTGTCCTTTTGGGCTGTGTTGGCCAATAGTTCGTCCAGCCGGGCGAAACGTTCCTCTGCCTGGAGTCGGTAGTTCTCGATCCACCCGGCCAAGGGACCCAGCGCCGCGGTGTTCAGGTGGCAGGGACGGCGCTGCGCTTCCCTGCTCCTCGTGATGAGCCCTGCGCCCTCGAGCACTTGAAGGTGCTTGGAGATGGCTTGGAGGGTGACGGTGAACGGCTGGGCGATCTCATTGACCGTGGCATCGCCCAAGGCCAACCGCGCCAGGATCTTGCGCCGGACAGGATCGGCGAGGGCCATGAATGCCCTGTTGAGCTGGTCTTCCTGATCCAGCACCGCTGTACCCGTCGTGTTAGGCATATGTCTCCCCTGCCTGGCTCCTGGCTCAAGCATTGCGGGGTTTCCGAGCCTTCCACAGTACTCAAGCAAGTGGTTTATCAACTAGTTCATTGAATAATGTCAGCTTAAAACTGCGCGCTGAGTCCGTCAAGACCCCTTGGATATGTTTTCCACAGGGGTTATCCACAATGTGTGTAACTTACAAGCGTGTAGTTCGATGCCGGATGGACTCTTTGGAGCGAGATGGCAGGGGCTGCGTTTTCCTCTGGGGATTAACGTCCACATGTGTGGATAACTTTTGCCCACGTGCCTGTGGGTATGTGGATAAGGAGTGCGTTTTCCGGGCGCGTGTGGACAACTTCAGTATTAGGAGCTGCAACAGCGCAGTATCAACAGAGTTATCAACATTGTTAATAACTCACAAGGCTGTAGTTCGGTGTCTTTCCTGCATCTTGAGGCCCGCCGTTCTGGGAGTTTTCCACTCTATGGGCACAGCTTTTCCCCAACTGTGGATAACTTGTGGGTAGCTGCCTGTTGTTAAGTGTGTAACTCCGGTGACTCGTGCGCCGAGTCACCATAGCACCGTGAAGTCGCCACCCTCGGCTAAGTCGGACCAGAACTCGACACGAAGCCGGGTCTCTTCGATGGTGCGACGGGCTTCGCTGAGGAACTCGGTGGCGCAATATTCGGCCAGGTTGTTGCCGTAGCAAATGACGTCGGTTTGATAGACGGAAAATACGGGACTTCCGCTGGCTGCCGGGCTGGCGGGCAGAAATCGGTGCACGAAAAACGGGACGAGCACCGGCACGTCCGCAAATTTCTGTTTTGCAACCGCCACCGCAGCGGTCCGCGATGGTGGTCGCTCGCCCCACGACGCAGGCCAGAAGGCATTCTTCTCAACATCGAATAGAACACCCTCCAAGGGCCAATCCAAACGCCCGCGAATGATGTCCGGATCTCCGAGCCAATCGACCCATCCCTTTCCCCTGGGGACAGCGCTTTAGCAGGTCGGCATGATCTGGGTTGAAACGAATGCCAAAACGGCGTTCAACTTTGGCCAGCTGGGTCTCTGAGAGGCATGGGCCAAGATCAACGTGAGCACGGTGGAGGATGCCGAGAACCTCGTCGACTATAGATACCATTCCCAGATAATGCCACCGCTTTCAAGCCAATCCTGAACGCTCGCCGAGGCACGCACGGCAGCCTGGGTAGCGGGAGGGCGTCAGACCGGAACGTGTTCGGTCTGGGAAGCGACCGTCTGGGGCCTGCGGGCTGCGTCGCTGATCCGCAACAGCAGGGCGACGATGATCCAGTTGGCAAGGAGGGAGGACCCGCCCGCGGAGAGGAACGGCGTCGTCAGCCCCGTGAGGGGAATAAGGCGGGTGACGCCCCCGATAATGATGAAGCACTGGAGGGCCATGGAGAACGCCAGCCCGCAGGCAAGGAGCTTTCCAAAGGCATCCCGGATGCCCAAGGCGGCCCGGAATCCCCTCGTGAAAAGCAGCAAGTAGAGGAGAACGATCGCGAACAGCCCGATCAGGCCGAGTTCTTCACCAAGGGAAGCGATGATCATGTCGCTGTTCGCGAAAGGCACCAGGTCCGGGCTTCCGAGCCCTAGGCCTTTGCCGATCAGGCCGCCGTCGGCCATTCCGAAGAGCCCCTGGACAATCTGGGCGCTACCTCCGGGGAAGCGGGTGAAGACCTGGGGGTCGAAGGCATTGATCCAGGCGTCAATGCGCAAGCCGACATGGGAAAAGATCTTTGCTGCCGCGTATCCGCCCACAAGCATGAGCACGACCCCGAGGACGAGCCAGCTGGCCCGGCTCGTGGCAACGTAGATCATCACGATGAACAGTCCGAACAGCAGGATCGACATGCCGAGATCGTGCTGGAAGACCAGTACGCCCACGCTTGCTGCCCAGGCGGTGATCATTGGCCCGGTGTCCTTGATCCTGGGGAACTGGAGGCGTCCGAATTTCCTGCCGGCCAGCAGGATCAGGTCCCGGTTGGAGGACAAATAGCCCGCGAAGAAGACGGCCAGCGTAATCTTCACGATCTCGCCGGGCTGGAACTGCAGTGAACCGAGGCGTATCCAGACATTCGCGCCGTTGATGTCGCCGGCCGAAATGCCCGGCACGAGGGGAAGGATAAGGAGGGCGGCGCTGACCGCAAGTGCAATGAAGGTGTACCGGCGCAAAAGCCGGTGGTCCTTCAAAAGCCACAAAACGGCGGCCGCGACCAGGACCGAGACGATCGTCCATGTGAGCTGATTGGCCCCGGCAGTCGTACCGTTTGAGGCGTCCAAGCGTTTGATCATGGCGATGCCGAGGCCGTTCAAGGCCACGACAATCGGGAGGATCACCGGATCCGCATACTTTGCCTTGAACCGCAGGACGACGTGGAAGATCCCGGCCAGCGCCGTCAAGGTACCCGCCTGAAGCCAGAATCCAACGTCGAGGGCTTCCTTTTTGTCCACGCTGGTCATTGCAAGGGCACCAATGCCGACGCCAAGTGCCAGCACCAACAGCACCATCTCCACGTTTCGGCGAGGTTTCGCCAGAATCGCTTGCTGGCTCATGGGCATCTTCTTTCGTGGATCTCGGGCGGCCGGCAGGTCCGGTTCGGTGGCTCAAGATCGGGTCAGTGGCTCAACTTAAGGTTCAGTGGGCCATCTTAGCCGCAGCGGCTGGGCGGCGGTTGGGAACAGGATCCGGTCGATCAGCGGCCAGCTTCTGTAACGGTTTGTATCACCATGTCGTCGAGCTTAGGGAGCGCGTGCTCCAGCCGATGCCTGGCCTCGCTGACAGTTTCTTCCACGGCTGACAGTGGCGCGTTGGCGACAACGACAGTGGCGGCGCCCTGCAGGCGATGGCCGACCCAACGCAGTTGCAGCTTCGGCACGGAGAGTACTCCGGGTGTCGTTTCCAACGCCGCCTGGGCGCTGTCGAGCAGTTCGGGTTCTATACCGTCCATCAGGCGTCGTCCGATGCTGCGTACCGTGCCCCAGAGCAGGACGATGATGGCCGCCGAAATCATCAGGCCGACAATCGGGTCCGCCAAAGGGAAGCCGAGCATCACGCCGCCGGCGCCAAGCACCACAGCGAGGGAGGTGAATCCGTCAATGCGTGCATGCACGCCGTCGGCAACGAGCGCAGCTGACCCGATCTGCCGGCCGACCCTGATCCGGTAGACGGCCACAATTTCATTGCCCGCAAAGCCAATGAGTCCGGCCGCAAGTACCCACCACAGATTGTGCAGGGGTTGCGGATGGAACAGGCGATCGATGGATTGCCACGCGGCGACTACTGCGGAAAGCGCGACCACGCCGACAATGAACAGTCCGGCAAGGTCCTCCGCCCGCCCGTATCCATAGTTGTAGCGTCGGGTTGCCGCGCGACGTCCCAGAATGAATGCAATCCATAGTGGCACTGCGGTGAGTGCGTCCGAAAAGTTGTGGATGGTGTCGGCCAGCAATGCGACGGAGCCGCTGATGAGGACCACAAGGAACTGAAGGACGGTGGTTCCAAGGAGTATGAAAAGGCTGATCTTCAGGGCCCGGACGCCCTGTGTGCTGGACTCAAGCGCGTCGTCGATTGAATCGGCGGCATCGTGGGTGTGCGGGACGAAAAGCTCATACAGCCACCCCTTGAGCCCCTTGTGGTGCTCGTGCGAGTGTCCGTCGTGGTCGTGGTCGTGGTCGTGGTCGTGGTCGTGCACGTGGTCCTCGTGATGACCAACTTGCTGGTGACCGCTCATGCCGATTCCTGTTCTGCGCGGTGGTGTGCAGGGGTACCGCCCAGGGCGTGTTCTGCCTGGAATATTGCATCCGCGACCAACTGGCGGGCGTGCTCGTTCTCGAGGCGGTACATGACCCGGGTTCCGTCCTGCCGCGTGGAAACCATCCTCGCCAAGCGCATTTTGGCGAGGTGCTGCGATACTGCGGCGGGCGACTTCCCGACGATTTCCGCCAGCGCTCCCACGGCCATTTCGCCATTCCGGAGCGCCAGTACGATCCGGACCCTCGTCGCGTCAGCCAGCATCGCGAACACTTCCACAGCCAATTCAACATACTGGCTGTCGACGCCCAGCGAGCAAGGACTCTTATCTGCATTCATACGCAGATTCTTTCACATATCCCAGCCAAACCCACATCGAGGGCCTAGGATGGCGAATCGGAGGTCGATGAGGCGCAGCGTTCGGCGGGTCAGAATGAAGTTCTCAATACCCCGGGAGTGAACTCTCAGTGAACCCGCGGACACTATCCACAGCCTTGTGCACACTGGGTAAAACCTGAGGTCCAAGGCGTGAAGGCCCCGTTTTCACCTGAAAGTCGGGGATCCTGGCTTCATGTACATGGATGTCCACATGAATTGTCCACAGCTGTGGATAAAGTTACGCACTTCTGTGGAAAGCGGTGGGTATCAGAGCCAAACTCCGGAGCTGCCCCGACGGTGGCTGTCAAGAAGATGGGTATCGATCATCCCGATCGCCTCCATCAGCGCATACATGGTGGTGGGGCCTACGAAAGCGAAGCCCTTCTTACGCAGGGCCTTGGACAGAGCAATTGACTCCGGCGATTGGGTAGCGACGTCGGCAAACGTACGCGGTTCCGGGGTCGACGCCGGTTGAAACGACCACACGAAGTCCACCAACCCGCCCTCGCTCCGCAAGGCGATGGTGGCCTTGGCGTTGGTGATGGCCGCACGGATCTTAAGGCGGTTGCGCACGATTCCCGAATCCTGCATCAGCCGTTCGACGTCGGCCTCCGCGAAAGCCGCGACGCTTTCAGGGTGGAAGTCCAGGAAAGCGGACCGGAATGCCTCCCGCTTGCGCAAGATGGTGGCCCAGGACAGGCCCGCTTGGAATCCCTCGAGGCTGATGCGCTCATACAAGCCCCGTTCGTCCCGGACGGGCATGCCCCACTCGTGGTCGTAGTACTCGCGCATGAGCGGGTCAACGGATGCCCACGGCGGACGCGCAAGGCCGTCGTCGCCAATGATGGTGCCGTTCTCGGGCGGGTTCATAGTTGTTCCTCCACAGGGAGCCGGGCAAAAGCTGTTGTTGACATTGTGCCCCCGTCCTACGACATTCCCGTGACACGCATGGTGATGTTGATCCGCCCCCGCGGCAGCCCGCAGCCTTCGGGAGCGGTTCCGGGGAGAACTTTGGTGACTCCGTGGTACGCAAAACGGGATGCTCCACCGAACACGAAGAGGTCTCCTGAGGAGAGTTCGACGTCGGTATACGGCTTGGTGCGCGTCTCCGTGTTTCCGAAGCGGAAGACGCAACTGTCTCCGATGCTGAGGGAGACCACAGGGGCCCGGGACCTTTCGTCCTTGTCCTGGTGCATCCCCATCTTGGCGGCCCCGTCGTAGAAATTCACCAGCGCAGTGTCCGGCGTGTAGCCGGCGGCTTCGGCGGCGTCGCCGTCGGCCTCGAAGAGCGCTTTGCGGCCCAGACGCACCATCCAGTCAGGAAAGTCGAGGACCCGCCGCCCGTTGACGTCAAAGGCCTCGCGTGTGTATCGATAGGGCTGCCAGTGCCAGCCGAGGCAGACCGTCCGGACGGACATCGGGTGCCCGCCTGGAAGGACGGCGGCGCGCAAGGGGACGGGACCCCGCGTCCAGTCTTCGAAACGGGCTGCGATCCACTGTTGCTGCTCAAGGCTCAACCAGCCCGGAACGTGCACCGCGCCGGGCGCGATCTCCCGGGGACCGGCGTCGGGCGGGTCCGGCAACTCAAGCGGAAACAGCGGCTCTGTCCACCCTGAACTCATGCGGCCTCGAGCGCCAACAGGGCTCGTTTGGCTTCCATGCCGCCGAGGTAGTTGCCAAACGATCCATCGGATTTCACCACCCGGTGGCAAGGAACAATCACCGGCAGCGGGTTGGTGGCGCAAGCAGTGCCGACGGCGCGCACGGCTCGCGGACTTCCGGCCGCCAAGGCCACTTGCGCGTAGCTTTCCGTGTGGCCGTAAGCGATTTGGGGCAAATGTTCCAGGACGCTGAGCCGGAACCCGCGCGAAAGGCTGAAATCCAGGGGGAGGTCGAACTGGTGCCGGGTCCCGGCGAAGTATTCGTCCAGTTCGCGGGCAGCCGGATCCAGGCGGCTCGCTGAGAAAAGGATCCGCGGACTGAGCTTTTCCGCGAGCAGCTGCAGTACGGCGTCGTGGTCTTCCACTTCGAATGCCACGCGCACCATGCCCCGCTCGGTGGCCGCAAGGAGCAGTTTGCCGAGCGGGGAGTCCACCGTGCGGTAGGCAATGTCGAGGGCGTGCTGCTCCGCTGCAGCCGCTGCGAGGCGGTCGTGGAGCCGCCGCATGACAGCCGGCTCCACGGAATCGAGGGGTGCGAGGAGTTTGGAGACGTCCGGTTCGTCGTGGTTGATGGTCATGGGGTTTCTTCTTTCACGTTGCTCAAGGAGCTGTCGAGGAGAATGGCACGCAACGCCTTGACGCCGTCGGCTCCCGCTCGACGCGCGGCGTCGGGGGTTCCTCCGAGGAGCCCGGCGACATCCTTGTAGGGGAGCCCGGCGAGGTAGTGGTACGCCACCGCCAGGCGCTGCTTCGGCGGAAGCTGCCCGACGGCGTCGAGCATCTCCCGGTGACCGTCGCCGGGGATTCCGAGACCCGACGGTCGCACGGGCAGTTCCTCCACGGGAACCGGCTGGCGGTTCCTGGAGCGGACGATGTCGATGGATTTGCGGTGGGCGATGGTCACGAGCCAGGCCTGGACGTTGGCACCGGCCGGAAGTTCCGGGTAGGCCTTCAACGCGGAGAGGAAAGTCTCGGACCAGCCGTCTTCCGCGTCGTGGACGCCGAGAACCGCTCCGCACACGCGTAGGACCGTGGGTCCGTGCTCCCGGACGACCAGCTCGAACGGCTTCTTGGGCTCCATTAGAAGAGCTTGCTTTCCTTCGCCGCTGCTGGTTCTTCGAGTTCCAGGAGGAACCGTTTGTTATCGAGGCCGCCGGCGTATCCGGTGAGCTTCCCGTCGCGCCCCACCACCCGATGGCACGGGATGATGATGCTCAATGGATTGCGGCCAACTGCCGAGCCGACGGCCTGGGAAAGGTTGCGATCGCCCAGTTCAGTGGCCAGTTCTCCGTAGCTGACGGTTTCCCCGTACGGAATTTCTTCGAGCCTTGCCCAGACCCGCTGCTGGAACGGGTTCCCTGAAGCCTTGAACGGCACGTCGAACACGGTCCGCTCGCCAGCCAGGTATTCGCCGAGTTCAACGGCAGTTTGCTGGAACAGGGGATCCTCGGCCGGGACGGCTTCACCGAAGAATTCCGAAGGCGGCATATGCCAATGACCCTCGAAGAAAATGCCGGTCAGCTGATCGTCCTGGGCAGTCAGTGTGAGCCGGCCCAGCGAGGAATCAATTGTTGTGTGCCTGGTGGTCATGTCTAGTAGACGCTGCAGGCGGCGGAAATGTGAGGTCGCCGCTCAGGAACGCCAGCGCGTGGTCATGAGGAAGCCGACAATCGCGATGCCGAAACCTGCCACGATGTTCCAGGACGCCCATGCGGCCACGGGAAGCTGGCCGCTGGTGATGTAGAAGGTGATGATCCACAGCAGGCCGATGATCATGAGACCGAACATGACGGGCTTGTACCAAACGGGATTCGGCTTGTACTGCTGTGCGGTGGCCGCTTCGGTGGGGCGGGCAGCCCTCTTGCGGGGCTTGGACTCGGGCACGGATCCTCCTTGGCCGGCTGAATGAAAGGCCACGCGCCAGCTTGATATCCTGCAGGAAGGAAAATTCCAGCGGTCAACGCGCACGCGGCAATTCCGGGGTTCGTTCTAGCAGTCAAGTCTAGCCGGATTTCGGAGGCCGCTCGTCGTCGGGCATCCGCGCCTGCAAAGAGGAGATCCAGTGGCGCAGCAGCAGACGCAGCAAGCCGCTGCCGTGCCGGACGACGGCACAGGAACCGGCGCGGAGGGTCGCCGCACCAGGGGACACAAGCCGCGGTCGGCGAGGCGCAAGGGACGGTCGAGCACGGGCGACATTGTGCGCAAAATCGTCCAGATCGTGGGCGAGTTGCTCGTCACCGCGGGACTCATCCTGCTGCTCTTTGTGGCTTGGGAACTGTGGTGGACAAACGTCGAAGCCGACGCCAAGCAAAGTCAGGCCGTCCAGGGTTTTGCGAAGAGTTTTGCGGGACCGGTGGCGCCTGTTGCCCCTGCCAACCCTGCTGCACCGCCGGACTACGGGAAGCCCGTGGTTGGCGAGGCTCCCGAGCACGGCGGCATGATCGGCATCATGTACATTCCTCGATTCGGCCCGGATTATTCGCGGCCCATCATCGAGGGAACCGGTTCCGACATTCTGGACACGCTCGGCCTTGGCCATTACGGGACCACAAGCATGCCGGGAGCCCCGGGCAACTTCGCCGTCGCGGGGCACCGCCAGACCCATGGCGCAGTGCTGGACAACATCCATCTCCTGGTTCCGGGCGACAAGATATATGTGCAGACCAAAGACGGTTACTACACGTACGTTTTCCGCAACAACCAGATCGTGCTGCCTTCCCGGACGGACGTCCTTCTTCCGGTTCCCACACAGCCCGGTGCGACGCCCACCGAAAGCTACCTGACCATGACCAGCTGCAATCCGCGCTTCGGTGCGCAAGAACGCATCATCGCTTACTCCGTTCTGGAAAGCTGGCAGCCGGCATCCGCCGGGCCACCACAGGACATCGCCAAGCAAGTCGCCCAGACGGCCGGAAAGGGTTAAGCCATGTACGGATGGATCTTCCGCCACCTTCCGGGACCCCTCTGGGTGCGTATCCTGACATCAGCGGCCCTCGTGGCATGCGCGCTTGTCTTGATGGTCCAGTTCCTGTTCCCCTGGATGTCACAGTTCACTACTTTCACCGACTCAACGATTGGTTTAGCACAGCAGCCATGAGCACAACAAAAATCCTCGTCGTGGACAACTACGACAGCTTCGTCTACACCCTGGTCGGCTACTTGCAGGAACTCGGTGCGGAAACCACAGTGGTCCGGAACGACGACGTCACCCTCGCCGAAGCGATCGAGCTCGCGGATGCGCGCGACGGCGTGCTGATCTCCCCCGGCCCCGGAACCCCGGCCGACGCCGGAGTCTGCATTGAGTTGATCAGGTGGTGCGGAGACAACAACAAACCGATGTTCGGGGTCTGCCTCGGGCACCAGGCACTCGCCGAGGCCTACGGCGGGACCGTCACGCACGCGCCAGAGCTGATGCACGGCAAGACATCACCTGTGCAGCATGACGGCAAAAGCGTTTTCGCGGGTCTGCCTTCGCCGGTAACGGCCACCCGCTACCATTCCCTGGCGGCTGTCCGGGAAAGCATTCCCGACGTCCTGGAAATCACCGCCGAAACCGCCAGCGGGGTGGTCATGGGCCTGCAGCACCGTTCGGCGCCGCTGTGCGGTGTGCAGTTCCACCCGGAATCGGTGCTCACCGAAGGTGGCTACCTTATGCTCGGCAACTGGCTTGAATCACTCGGGATGTCCGGGGCGGCCGCCCGTGCAGCCACCCTGAGCCCCCTGATCCAGCGCTAGCCGCCCAGTCCGCCCAGGCCTCCGCCGCCCTTCGTGTCGCTCGGAGACGGCGTGGGGGTCGGAGTGGGACTCGGGGGCGGGGCGGGAGCCTTCGCGACAATCACGCTGATGGTCTTGCCCTGCTCCACGAGGGAATTGAAGGCATCTCCCTGGCCCGTCACCTTTCCAGGGGCTACTTGCGAATTCTCCTGTTCGGTGACCGCGATGGCCAGGCCGTTTTGCTTGAGCAGTGCCTCGGCATCGGCCTTGAACAATCCAATGAGTTGAGGCACGGCTACTTTGCCCGTGGACACCACCAAGTCAACGGTGCTGCCCACGCCCACCACGGCCCCGGAAGCCGGCTTGGTGCTGATGACGGAGCCCGCGGGGACCGTGGCACTATTGGCCAAGGTACTTGACCCGCCTACGAGTCCAGCCTGGCGCAGGAGGTCGCGGGCAGCGGCCTCGGTGAGTCCGCTCAGGCCTGCCGGGACGGTCGCCGAGACCGGCCCGTCTGAAACGTTCAGCGTGACTTGTGATTTCGGCGCCACTTGGGACCCCGCGCCGGGGTCGGTGCTGATCACTATCCCCTTGGGTACCTTGTCATCCGGGACATGATGAGACTCCGGGCTGAGATTGGCGCTGTAAAGCATCTGCAATGCCGTGGCCTCGGTCATGGTGGTGACCGCCGGTACAGCGATCAACGGGGGCGGGGCCGGCTTCTGGTTCACCGTGGTGTACACCCAGAATCCGCCGCCGGCCAAGACCAGCAGCACCAAAATAACCACCACTGCGGTCCACGCACGACGGCGGGACTTCTGCCTGGCGGTCCGCTCGCGTTCAAGGGCGAAACCAAGCGGCATGGCGCCGTCGTGCTCAGCGTCAGACTCCGATTCGGCTGCCTCCCGGGCCAGCATGTCCTGGTCGCCGGCGGCCTGGCCGTTGCCTGGCTCTCCGCTCAGGGTGCTGTCCAGGAATTCTGCGCCCATCAGGCCGCGAGCCAGGCCACCCTCCGGAATCTGCTGTGTCGACGGCACCGCCTCCTGAACGTCGGTGGGCGTTCCGGCGGCAACTGCCGGAACAGAAACGCCGTTCTTGGCCGCACGCAGGGCGCGCCGGAAGGCAGCAGCATCCTGGAAACGATCCGCGCGATTCTTCTGCAGGCCCTTGGCCAGGACACTGTCCAGTGCCTCTGAAACGGCCGGATTGAAGGTGCTGGCGGGTTCCGGGATCTCGCGGACGTGCTGGTAGGCCACCGAGACAGGGCTATCGCCCGTGAACGGAGGACGCGACGTCAGCATTTCAAACAGGAGGCACGCCGCAGAGTACAGATCACTGCGGGCATCCACGGTCTCGCCGAGGGCCTGCTCGGGCGACAGGTATTGGGCAGTACCAACCACGGCCTGCGTCTGGGTCATGGTTGCCGCCGAATCGGCCATCGCCCGGGCGATTCCGAAGTCCATGACCTTCACATCGTTTGACTCCCCGGTCACCATGACGTTGGCCGGCTTGATATCGCGATGGACGATTCCGGCCTTATGGCTGTATTCCAGAGCGGCGAGGACGCCAAGGATGAATTCGATGGCTTGATCGATGTCCAGTTCCTTGGCTCGGATCAGGTCGCGGACAGTCCGGCCGGACACGTATTCCATGACGATGTAAGGGACCCGGACGTCCTCGCCCGGGCCACCGGGCACGGTGTACTCGCCGGTGTCGTAGATGGCGACGATAGAGGAGTGGTTCAGGGCCGCCACCGCTTGCGCCTCGCGCTTGAAGCGGGCATGGAACTGCGGATCGCGGGCAAGATCGGCACGGAGCAGTTTCACCGCGACAGTTCGTCCGAGCACCGTGTCGACGCCCTTGTAGACATCGGCCATGCCACCACGGCCGAGCAATTCACCGAGTTCGTACCGCCCGTTGAGGACGCGGTGGGATGTCATTGGAGTGCTGTCCTCTCTGTGGGCAGGGGTGGAGCGTCCGGTTGGCATGGTGTCCTACGGGGTGGTCTTAGGGGAAGGAGACGACGGGTTCGTGGTCGGCTTGGACAGGTGATAGGTCACGACGGACCCGGCCGGTACTTTCTGCCCGGCTGCAGGATCGGAACTGACGAATGTTCCCGGCGCCTGGCCGGTTGCTCCGTCAACGGGGGCTCCCGTGACCCAGCGCAGGCCCGCACCTTCGATGGTGGCCTGTACTTGCGATTCGGTGGCTCCCTTGCCGATGGTCGGCACCGTGACCATCTGCGGTCCCTTGGAGTAGTTGACGGTGATGGTCGATCCCTTGGCCACGGGACCGGAAGGATTGATGTCGATGACAGTGCCGGGCGTGGATGGATCGAAGACCTGGACGCCGTTGACCGCGAGGCCGAGTGCATTGAGGTCCGAGCGCACCTTGTCGTACGGCTGTCCCTTGTACTGCTCCGGGATCAGGTTGATCGTATCGGGGGTGGACGTGGTGGGCGTGGGGCTGGCCGAGGTCTCCGTTGGGCTCGGAGTTGCCGAGGTTGGCGGTGCGCTAGAGACCTGGGCCGGAGGGGTGGTGCTCGCCGGTGCCGGCCTGCTGGGCGAGAACAGCCCGGATTGGGTCAGGATCGCCCCCACCACGGCGAGCAGAACGAGCACGATCAGTGCAATGAGCGGCCACGTCCACGGGCTGCGTTTCTTCCGCTGCGGCTCCTCCTGGTACTCCTCTTCTTCATGGATGTACTGGTTGTGCTCGCCGGCCTGATCCAAACTGCGTTCGGCGGCCAGGGCGTTGGCACGGGCCAGCGAATTTCCACCTTCGGCTGCGGCCCCTACCGCTGCGGCTCCGGCGGCTGCGGCGCCGACCACGGGGAGCGCCGACGTCGACGTCGACCGTGCTTCCCTCCCGTACGGCGAGGTGACAATGCCGGTGGGCGCGGTGGCGATGTCCGTGGGTGCGGTGATGGGGCCCGTGGCCGATTCGAACAGCAACATCCCGGGCACGGCGGCGTGTGCCTTGGCAATGTCGCCGGCACGGATCGCCTCTGCGGCTTCAGCCAGCTTGATGGCATCCGCAGGACGGTTCCTCGGATCCTTGGCGAGCATGGACATCAGCAGGGCGCGTACCGGGGTAGGCAGGCTTTCAGGCAGCGGCGGCGGGGCGTCGTTGACCTGGGCCAGAGCAATGGCGATCTGGGATTCGCCGGAGAACGGACGATGCCCTGTGAGGCACTCGTAGCCGATAATCCCGAGGGAATATATGTCCGAGGCGCCTGTTGCCGTTTGTCCGGTGGCCTGCTCCGGAGCCAGGTACTGCGCCGTACCCATGACTTGGCCGGTCTGCGTGAGCGGAACCTGGTCTGCCAGGCGGGCGATACCGAAGTCGGTGATCTTGACACGGAAGTCCGGCGTGATCAGCAGGTTGCCCGGCTTGATGTCCCGGTGCACCAGGCCCTGGGCATGCGCGGGGGCCAGCGCCCGGGCTGTCTGGGAAATGATGGACAGGGTGCGGTCCGGGGAAAGGACCTGCTCGTGTTCCAGCATGCTGCTCAGCGGCTGACCTGGTACCAATTCCATGACCAGGTAGGCGGAGCCGTCTTCCTCTCCGTAGTCGAAGACGTTGGCTATTCCCACGTGATTAAGCAGCGCAGTGTGGCGGGCCTCGGCGCGGAACCGCTGGAGGAACCCGGGGTCACCGGTGTATTCCTCCTTGAGTACCTTGATGGCGACGATCCGGCCGAGGATCTGGTCCTTTGCCCTCCAGACCTCTCCCATGCCGCCAATCGCAATGCGACTGGTCAGCTGGAACCTGCCGCCGAGGGTGATTCCTGACGTAGGCCTCACTTGTTCAACACCGCCTCAAAAATCTTCTTCGCGTTCGGACTGGTTAGCTTTGCGCCTGTAGACACATCAACGCCTTCCATGACAATGGTGACGGCTACCTGCGGGTCGTTGGCCGGGGCGAACCCGGTAAACCATGAGTTGTTCAAGCCTGAATCGCCGAGTTGCGCCGTACCGGTCTTGCCGGCCACCTGGACTCCCGGCACCGCGGCACCGCTCGCAATGCCCTTGGATACGACGTCGGTCATCCACTGTGTGATCTGGCTGGCGATATCGGGCGTGGTGGAAGTGCGCAGCGCCTCGGCCTTGGGCTCGCTGATGACGCGCAGGTCAGGTGCCCGCACAGTCTTGACAAGGTTCGGCTTCATCTGGACGCCCTTATTGGCAATAGCGGCGGTCATCATGGCGATTTGCAGCGGAGTGGCCCTGACGTCACGCTGCCCGACGGCGGACTGGGCCAGGGCCGCCTGGTCCAGATTTTTGGGGAAGACACTGACCGCGGACTGCAGCTTGAGCTGGTCCCCGAAATCCTGTCCGAAGCCGAACTTGCTGGCCTGGTCCGCGATGGCGTTCTGACCCAGGTCCAGGGCGATGCTCGCGAAGGGCGTGTTGCACGACTGTTCCAGGGCGAAAGGGAAATCGGCTGTGTTGCGGGTTGAGCAGTTGCCGCCGGCATAGTTCGGCAGCGAGGCGTTCGAACCGGGCAAGGGCAGGCTGTCCGGGTTCGGCAAGACACTGTCCTTGTTGTACTTTCCGGAGCTCAATGCAGCCGCGGTATCGACGAGCTTGAACACGGAACCGGGCGCCAACAGTTCGCCGGTGGGCCCGCTCACGGACTGGTTGAGGTTGATGCCGGGGACCTGGTTGATTTGATCGTAACCGGCCTTTTCCTTGGCGGGATCGTGCGTGGCGATCAGGTTGGGGTTATAGGACGGCTTGGAAACCATCGCGATGATGGCACCCGTCTTCGGGTTGGTGACGACAATTGAGCCGCGCTGACCGTCAGGAATGAGGTCGTATGCCAGCTTCTGGATCACGGGATCGAGGGTCAATTCCACCGAGGCGCCCTTCGGCTGGCTCCCGAGGAAAATCTGGCTCACACGGTCAAGGAAGAGCTGGTCGGAGCTGCCTGCCAACTCATCGCGGAGCTGCTGCTCGAGTCCGGTGGACCCGTAAGTCCTGGAGAAGTAGCCTGTGATCCCGGCGTAGAGCTCCGGTTGGGCGTAACTGCGCTGGTACTTGCAGGTTTCGTCTCCGGCGACGGATTCGGCGATCGGCTTGCCGCCCACGATGATGGCACCGCGGTCGTTGCAGTAGTTCGCCAGGACGGCGCGCTGGTTCCACGGATTGTCATTGAGGTCGCCGGCGCCGATGACCTGGACATAGCTGATCGCGCCAAAGAGCAGGGCGAACATGGCAACTGCTGCCATCCACGAATTGCGTATGGAATGGTTCATGAGGTCTGCACCGCCTCTGTGGGGGCATGGGTAATGGGCGTAGTGTCCACCGGGCCGCGCGCGGTGTTCGAAATCATGAGCAGCAAGCCCACGATGATCCAGTTGGCAAGCAAGGAGGAACCGCCCGCAGCAAGGAATGGAGTGGTCAGCCCCGTCAGGGGGATGAGCCGCGTGACGCCGCCGATCACTACGAAGCACTGCAGCGCTATGGCAAAGGACAGGCCACAAGCCAAGAGCTTGCCGAACGCGTCCCGCGCGCCAAGAGCCGCGCGGAACCCGCGCGTGAAGAGGAGCATGTAGAGCATCACGATGGCAAAGAGACCGATCAGTCCGAGTTCCTCACCGATGAGGGCCACGATCATGTCGCTGTTGGCAAACGGCACCAGATCCGGCCTGCCCTGTCCGAGCCCTGTGCCTCCGAGGCCGCCATCGGCCATGCCGAAGAGGCCTTGGACGATCTGTCCGCTGCCGCCCGGGGATCGGTCGAAGACTTCGGGGGTGAAGGCGTTCCACCAGCTGTCCAGGCGGAACGCGACGTGCGAGAAGAACCTGGATGCCAGGAATCCACCGCCAAGGATCAGCGCGACTCCGATGACGACCCAGCTGATTCGGCTTGTTGCCACGTAAATGATGACGATGAACAAGCCGAAGAAAAGGATTGACGTGCCGAGGTCCCGCTGGAACACGAGGATGCCGATGCTCACGAGCCAAGCCGTGATCATCGGTCCAAGATCCTTGAAGCGCGGCAATTGCATGGGGCCGATTTTTCGCCCGGCAAGCAGGATGAGGTCCCGGTTGGAGGAAAGATAACCTGCGAAGAATATAGCCAGGGTGATCTTGGCGATTTCGCCTGGTTGGAAAGTCATGGGACCGATCCGGATCCAGACGCTGGCGCCGAGCACCTCGCCAGCGGAGATACCGGGAACGAGCGGCAGCACAAGGAGAACTGCGCTGGCCGCAAGCGAAATAAAAGTGAAACGGCGAAGGAGGCGGTGGTCCTTGAGGAACCAAATCACGACGATTGACACGGCCATGGCCAGGAGGGTCCAGCGCAACTGGTTGTTACCCGTATCCTCGCCTGGCTGGTCCATGCGATGGATGAGGGCCAGTCCCAAACCGTTGAGGGCAACGACGATCGGAAGGATGATCGGATCGGCATATTTTGCGCGGAACCTGAGGATCATGTGAAAAGCGAATGCCGCCACGATCAAGAGACTCGACTGGAACCAGAAATCGCCGTCGAAAGCGGCCGGACTGTTGAGCCCGACCATGGCGCTGGCGCCGATTCCCACAGCGAGGGCAAGGACCAGCAGGACGAGCTCGACGTTGCGGCGGGGCTTGGGTGTGGTGATGGCCAGAATCATCGCGACACCGCGCACGTAGGGGCAGCCGTGGCCGTGGGTGACGATGTTGGCGGGTTCGAAGGACCCGGGCTTGCCGGACTCGGGCTTGCAGGCGTCGGGCTTGCCGTGGGGGTGGGACTCGCCGTCGGCTTGGCTGTGCCCGTGGGGCAATTGACGGGCAGCCCCGTGGTGCCCTTTTCCTGCAGGTTTTTCACAATTTGCTGGGCATCGGCGAGATCCCGCGCCGGAACGGTCTGGCGAACGACTTGTTGCGTGAATTCAGGCAAAGAATCCATGCGGATGCCCGTCGTGGCCTCTACTTTCGAGAGCTGGAACGGGCCAAGGCTCTGTGAAATGCCGTTGAAAATCGCGACGTGCTGGTTGAATTCACCGACGTAGTAGCGTGTTTGGGTCCACGCATAGCCGAGCCACAGCCCGGCGACCACGAAAATGGCCAAGACCGCGGCAATGGCCGGCGTCAGCCAGCGCCGTTTCCGGACGGCAAGCGGTTGCGGATCCTGGCGGTCCTGTTCAGCCTTGTGGGTCAGCACCGTGGCAGCCCGGCGTGCAACGCTGCGTCCGGCTATGGTCGGAATCGAACCCGTATCGGCCGCGGTCGCGGCGGCACCGACCAGTTCGTGGGGACGGCTTGCGAGTTCTTCGCGGAGGATCTCGGCTGACAGGTGCTCGCCAAGGTGCGGGTCCGTCGCCGTCGGAGGCTCAGGGGTCCCGGCGGCTTTTGCCGAACCCGCTACGGGACCCGCCGCTGCGGTGGGATTTGCCGCGGCTGCGGGGCTGTTGGCTCCGGACTCTTTGACCTGGGCTGCCGCATCGTTGCCGTGCGCGCTGTCCTTGCTCTGCGCGGACTTTCCGGGATCGGCCGCTTTCGGCGGCACTGGTGCTTCCCGGACGACGTCGACGGCGGCCGTGCTGAGGTTGTCGCCGGTCTCTTCCACGATTTCCAACAGCACCACGGTGACGTTATCGGGAGCGCCGTTGGCGAGCGTGAGCTCAACGAGGAGTTCAGCGCACTCGGCGAGGTCCTTGGTTTCGCGGACGACTTGCTCCACGACCGCGCCTTGGACGTAGTTCAGGCCATCGGAGCAGAGGAGCCAGCGTTCGCCCGGTACGACGTCGAGCTCGTCCAGGTCCAGCTCGGGGCTCGCGTCCACGTCGCCCAGAACGCGCATGAGGACGTTTTTGTGCGGGTGGGTCTCGGCTTCCTCGGGGCGCAGGCGGCCTTCGTCGATCAGCCTCTGGACGAAAGTGTGGTCCACGCTGATTTGCTCGAATTTGCCATTGCGCAGGCGGTAGGCGCGGGAATCGCCGATGTGCGCGAAGTGCAGCCGCCTGCCTTCGAGGAGCAGGGCGGTGACCGTGGTGCCCATGCCTGCGAGCTTCGGGTCCACGTGGACGAGCTCGGAGAGTAGGGAATTGGCAGTCTGGATTTCGTCTGCCAGGACTGTTTCCGCGCCGTCCGGGTAGGAATCGTGATCGAGGTGGATCATGTCCAGCACGGTGGATGCCGAGGCGACGTCCCCGCCCGCGTGCCCGCCCATTCCGTCCGCCACGACGGCAAGATGCCGGCCGGCATACGCAGAGTCGTCGTTCTTCGAGCGGACACGCCCGACGTCGGACCGCGCCGCGTAACGCATGATGAGGGGGAGGTCCGGAGGCAGAGCCTTGCCCTCGGAAGCTTGGGGGGAAGCCATGGGCTACGCCCTCAATTCGATGACCGTCTTGCCGATCCTCACGGGGACACCAAGCTCCACCGGCAGGGCGCGGGTCAGTTGCTGATCGGCGAGGTAGGTGCCGTTGGTGGAGCCAAGATCTTCGATGAACCATCGGCTGCCCTGGGGGAACAAGCGCGCGTGCCTGCCCGAAGCATAATCATCCTCGAGGACCAACGTGGCCTCTTGTGCGCGGCCCAGGAGAATCGGGCTCGCGGCCAAAGGAAGCGTGGTCCCCTTGAGCGGGCCTTCGACGACGACGAGCTGGTGCGCCTGTTGCTTCACGGGCTGGGGTGGCGCGGGGGCGAGCTCCGGGTGCTTGCGTACTTCGCGCGCCGTCGGAGTTCCCATGGCTGCTTTGCGGCCGATCACGAGATCACGACGCATGGTCGAGACGATGCTGAAGATCAAAATCCACAGCAACAGCAGGAAGCCGAAGCGGAGGGCGGTGATGGTCAGTTCACTGATGTCGCTCACGGGCGCCCACCAGAGGGCTGGGGGAGAAGTCTGAAGATGATCTTGGTCCGTCCCATGGTGATGGTGGATCCGTCAGTAAGTTCCACACTGCCGTCCACTTTATGGCCGTTGACGTAGCTTCCGTTGGTGGAACCGAGGTCGACGGCGCGGATGACTCCGTCGGCCGTCTGGATTTCCAAGTGCTTGCGCGAGACGCCGGTATCATCCACCAGGATGTCGGCCTCGGATGACCTGCCCAGCACGATGGAAGGCGCGTTGAGGGAATAGCGTTGTCCGCCGATGTCCAGGACAGGCTGGAGCCGGGTGGGCTCGCGGCTCGGCGCCGCGGGGACAACGGGCCGAGGAGCAGCCGGCGCTGCCGCCCGGTCGGATTTCTCCGTGCGGGACGTGATTTCGAAATGGCCTTCGCGCTGGGCTTCGTCGTGACGGAAGGAGATCCGTACCGGACCCTGCAGGATGTAACCCTGGCTGCGCACGTGCTGGATGACGACGTCGCACAATTCTTCGGCCAGGGGAGTTCCCCAGTCCTGGGCGCGCGCGAAGTCTTGATCGCTCAAGAGGACATCGAAGACGTTGGGAGCCAAGGTGCGGCCGGCCGAAATAGTGATGGACTGGTTGTCCAGTTCTCGGCGAAGTTTGCTCGCTATCTCCACCGGCTCCACCCGAGCCCGCGAACCGGTGGA
This sequence comes from Arthrobacter sp. KNU-44, assembly GCF_051843155.1. Taxonomy (NCBI): domain Bacteria; kingdom Bacillati; phylum Actinomycetota; class Actinomycetes; order Micrococcales; family Micrococcaceae; genus Arthrobacter; species Arthrobacter sp. KNU-44. Next base: position 2,125,645 of record NZ_JBPXNG010000002.1, on the reverse strand, counting down.
GAAGACGCCGCGGACGGCCTTTTCGATGCCGCGCTCAACCCTGTCAAGCAAGCCCATGGTCTTTCTCCTTCCGCTTCGTTGACCCTGCAGTATCAGTAGCCAAGACGAATCCCCGCAGTGGCCGGAGCGCACGCGAGAAGCCTGTCTTCAACCCCGATACTACTGGGCAAGACTGTGAATGGCCTTATTCCACAACGGCTGGAACGCCGGAAAAGTTCGCCGGCCTGCATCATTTCGGGATGCTCCTCGCCGGATTTCCGTATGCTGTGGGCAACCGGCAATCCGTGGCGTCCCGGGGTTTTACGGCCTCGTTCTTGGTCGATTGGTGTTTTCAGCGGGTTGTCCGTTATGCTTGATCTCGCTGCTTTCGCAGGGGTAAGGCCGGGGAAACCAGGTACGGCCCGGGCGAAGGAAGTTGCGCGCGAGTGGCGGAACGGCAGACGCGCTGGCTTCAGGTGCCAGTATCCGAAAGGGTGTGGGGGTTCAAATCCCCCCTCGCGCACGCAATTCAAGGAACCCCGGTCTCTGACCGGGGTTCCTTTGTTTAACACCCAACTGACCCGTGTTGAACACCCAACTGACTCGCATTTGTTGTCGTTTTGACGGCTCATAACGACAACAACTGCGAGCTAGTTGGGCGATGCCCGGAGCGCGCCGAGCCCGGTGATCAGGGCATCCAAGCCCATGCTGAACGCGAGGTCGGACGGGTAGTTGTTCCGTTCAGGTCCAAGGCTGCGGACCGCCGAAGTGAAGTGCGGCGTGGAGTCGGCCAAGCGGCCGGAATCGAAAATGTCCGCCGGCGCGTTCGCGTCGAAAGCAGCACCGAAAATATAGGCCTCGAGGGCTACGATGCTTGGGATGATCTGCTTCTCCGGGAAACCCGCACGGAGGAATCCCTCCGTGACGGCTTCGTACATTGCGAGCGTCTGCGGGGCGTCCGTCACGGGAAGGACCGCGATCACCGAGATCAGCGGGGTGTGCCTTGCGAAGATACCGCGGTAGGAATATGCCCATTGCCTGACGGCCTCCTCCCAGGGGAGCGTGCTGAAACCGCCGAAGTCGACCTTGGACATCAGGTCTTCTTCCACGAGCTTGAGGACCTCATCCTTGGAGGACACATGGTTGTAAAGGGCCGACGGCGCTACACCTAGGGATCGCGCGAGGGCCGCCATGGTGAGGCCGTCGTAGCCCTTCTTGCTGATCAGTTCCAGCGCCGCTGCAGTGATTCCATCCTGGTCCAGGACCGCCGCCATTGGCCGTCCTGCCCTGCGGCGCGCTTTGGTCTCGCCCGGGGCGGGGGTGGGTTCAGGCATCGCTGACCTTTCTGGAGGCTGTGTCAATGCATTATTCCATTTGGGTCTTCACAGCCGGAGCCAAGCCAGCTACAGTTGAGATAAATGAACGTCATTCATTTATTGGTCAGCCAACGGGGACGGCCACAGAAAGGACATCATGTTGAATCTTGATCGCGACGTTGTAATTGTCGGTGCCGGTCCGTCGGGGTTGACGGCCGCCCGCGAATTGAAGAAGGCCGGACTCAGCGTTGCCGTACTCGAAGCACGCGACCGCGTCGGTGGGCGCACATGGACCGACACCATTGACGGGGCCATGCTGGAAATCGGCGGACAGTGGGTGTCCCCGGACCAGACCGCCCTCATGGGGCTCCTGGACGAACTGGGCCTCACGATGTACTCCCGCTACCGCGACGGCGAATCTGTCTACCTCGCGCCGGACGGCAGCCGCACCCGCTACACCGGGGCTTCCTTCCCGGTCAGCGAAACCACTGCAGCCGAGATGGACAAGCTCATTGCCATCCTGGACGGCCTCGCTGCCGAGATCGGCCCGGAGGAGCCTTGGGCCCACCCCAAGTCCCGCGAACTGGACACCATATCCTTCCACCACTGGTTGCGCCAGAACTCCACGGACGAGGAAGCCTGCAACAACATCGGCCTCTTCATCGCCGGTGGAATGCTGACCAAGCCGGCCCATGCCTTCTCTGCGCTGCAAGCAGTGCTGATGGCGGCTTCGGCAGGTTCCTTCTCCAACCTGACGGACGAAGACTTCATCCTGGACAAGAGGGTTATTGGCGGCATGCAGCAGGTCTCCCTGTTGATAGCCGCGGAATTGGGTGACGACGTCGTACTTAACAGCCCGGTCCGCACCATCAATTGGGAGCCGGCCGGTGAAGGCCATCGCGTCACCGTCGAGTCCGAGCGTGCAACCGTCAACGCGCGATTCGTCATCATGGCCGTCCCGCCGAACCTGTACTCCCGCGTGTCCTACAACCCGCCGCTGCCGCGCCGCCAGCATCAGATGCACCAGCACCAGTCCCTGGGCCTCGTCATCAAGGTGCACGCTGTCTACAGCACGCCGTTCTGGCGCGAAGACGGACTGTCCGGCACGGGCTTCGGCGCCGACGCCCTGGTCCAGGAGGTCTACGACAACACCAACCACGGGGACACGCGCGGCACCTTGGTGGGCTTCATTTCGGACGAAAAGGCAGACGCCGTCTTCGAGCTCAGCGCCGAGGACCGCAAGAAGAAGGTCCTTGAGTCCATTGCGAGCTTCCTGGGCGAGAAGGCCCTGGATGCCGAGGTCTACTACGAATCCGACTGGGGTTCCGAGGAATGGACCCGCGGAGCCTATGCGGCCAGCTATGACCTGGGTGGCCTGCACCGCTACGGCAAGGACCAGCACGCCAACGTCGGACCCATCTACTGGTCCTCCTCCGATCTGGCTGCGGAAGGCTATCAGCACGTTGACGGAGCAGTCCGGATGGGCCAGGCAACGGCCGCCAGGATCGTCACCGCCAACAACCGCGTCGCTGCGGTACCGGTGGCGTAGTCGATCCAATCCAAACGTGAGGTCTCGGCTCTTTCGCTCGTTGAAAGGGACGAGACCTCACTCTTGGAATCAGGGCAACCGGGCCCATGGGCAAGATTGTTGAACAATCTTGATGTTTCAGGCATGATAGTGAGGTATTCAACCTGAGACGGGGATCACAATGCCTTTTATTGACCTCAACAGCGACGTCGGAGAATCGTTCGGCAACTGGATCATGGGCGACGACGCCGCAGTCTTCCGTTACGTGTCGAGTGCCAACGTCGCCTGCGGATTCCACGCCGGAGATCCCAGCACTATCGCCAGCACCTGCCGCGCGGCCGTCGCTGCCGGGGTGACCATCGGTGCCCACGTGGGTTATCGGGACCTCGCGGGTTTCGGCCGACGATTCCTGGACTGCTCCGCCACGGAACTGGCCGACGACGTTCTGTACCAACTCGGCGCACTCCAAGCTTTGGCCCACGCGGCCGGTTCTGAGATCAAGTACGTCAAACCACACGGCGCCCTCTACAACGCGATCGTCCACCACGAAGTCCATGCCCAAGCAGTGGCCGACGCCGTCCATGCCTTCAGTCCCGGACTCCCGCTGCTTCTCCTGCCGGGCTCCGTCGCACTCGCCAAAGCCGAAGCGAAGGGGCTCCGCGGAGTAGCCGAGGCATTCGCCGACCGGGCCTACAACGCGGACGGTACCCTCGTGTCGCGCCGCGAAGAAGGCGCGGTGCTCCACGATCACGCTGCCATCACCGAGAACATGGTCCGCCTGGCAACGCAGGGCAAAATCGTGGCCCGCGACGGTTCTGTGCTTAACGTCCACGCCGAAAGCATCTGCGTACACGGAGACACTCCCGGCGCCGTGGCCATGGCAGCCGCCGTCCGTGAAGGACTCGAGGCAGCGGGCGTCACCGTACGGAGCTTCGCGTGAGCCTTACGGGAATACGATGGGCGGGCCCGCGCGCCCTGCTGGTGGAACTTTCCGACCTCCCTTCCGTGCTGGCGTTTCATTCCAGCTTGCTTGCCGAGCCCCTGCCCGGCCAGCTCGATGCGGTCGCCGCGGCAGCCACCGTACTTCTCAAGTTCGGCACGCATGCCGAGGCACTCGCGGCACGCACCGCCGTCGGGCATGTCGACCTGGGAACGGTGCCACGCGACAGTTCCCGCGACGTCACCATCGAAGTGGTGTACGACGGCGAGGACCTCGCCGAGGTGGGCATCCTCACCGGTCTGGGCCGGGACGGCGTCGTGGCCGCGCACACTGGACAGCTCTGGACCGCGGCTTTCGGCGGTTTCGCCCCGGGCTTCACGTATTTGCTCGGCGAGAACCACACCCTCGACGTTCCGCGCCGGAGCTCGCCACGCACCGCCGTTCCGGCCGGTTCCGTGGCGCTCGGCGGAACGTTTTCCGCCGTTTACCCGCGGCAATCCCCGGGCGGCTGGCAGCTGATTGGGCGTACGACGGCGGTCCTCTGGGATCTCGGGCGCGAGTCACCGGCGCTTGTTCGACCGGGAGACACTGTCCGGTATGTTGCCGTCCGCGAGGCCGTTGCGCTGACTCCAACTGGGCACGCGGTCCGCGAAGTGACCGGACCCGCGCTGGTGGTGGACTCACCCGGACTGCAATCGCTGGTCCAGGACCTCGGCCGCCCGGGACTGGGAGATCTGGGAGTTTCAGCCGCGGGCGCTGCGGACCAGCAGTCGATGCGCCAGGCCAACCGCTTGGTGGGCAACGAACCCGGTGCGGCGGTTGTGGAAACGGTGCTGGGCGGACTCTCGGTCCGGGCCGTCGGCGACCAGGTGATCGCTGTTGCCGGAGCGGTGGTGCCCTTGGAAACCCGCGATGCGTCGGGGACTCCGGCCCGCCGCGCGGCGATGTGCGCGCCCTTCGTTCTCCTGGACGGCGAAACCCTCAGCCTGGGAGAGCCTACGCTCGGGGCCCGCAGTTACCTTGCCGTCCGCGGCGGAATTGATGTGCATCCGGTGCTCGGCAGTCGCTCAAGCGACTCGATGTCCGGAATCGGTCCCTCGCCGTTGTCGGCCGGGACCCGCCTCCCCGTAGGGAAAGCGCCTATGTTCCAGATGGTCGGCGCTCCCGAGGAATCCACGCTCCGTCTGGGAAAGGGCTCCGCGGAACTCCGGATCACCTTAGGCCCTCGGGACGACTGGTTCGATTCCCGCGCCCTGGAGACGCTTACGGGGGAGGACTGGATCACCACCGAACAGTCGAACAGGATCGGTGTCCGGCTCAGGCCCGGAAGCAACCGTGCGCTCGAACGAAACCCCGACCGCGGCGCCGGCGAGCTCCCCAGCGAAGGTGCCGTTGCCGGCGCACTCCAAGTGCCACCCAGCGGACACCCGGTCCTGTTCCTGGCCGACCACCCGGTGACCGGCGGGTATCCGGTGATTGCCGTCGTCGTACCCGAAGACCTGCCGACGGCGGCGCAATTGCCGCCCGGCCACAGCGTGCGGTTCAGGATCGTGGACCCCGCAACCCTTGAACCACTTGAATCTGCCGCTACCGGCGCTGTCACCGAAGGAAACCAGCCATGAAGAAGGTCCTGATCGCCAACCGCGGCGAGATCGCCGTGCGGATTGCCCGTGCCTGCTCGGACGAGGGCTTGGAGTCTGTCGCCGTGTATTCGGATCCCGACGCCGATTCCCTCCACGTGCGGTTTGCCGGCGAGGCCTACGCACTGGGCGGTTCCACCGGCGCGGAGACATACTTGGACATCGCCAAGCTGATCGACGTCGCGCGCCGCTCCGGTGCCGACGCCGTACACCCCGGATATGGGTTCCTCTCGGAGAACGCGGATTTCGCTCAAGCCGTGATCGACGCCGGCCTCACCTGGATCGGCCCGGCACCGCAGTCCATACGGGAGCTGGGAAACAAGGTGGTCGCCCGCGAGATTGCCGTCCGCGCGGGGGCTCCGCTCGTTCCTGGCAGCGACGGTCCGGTGGCCAACGCCGCTGAAGTACTTGCATTTGCCTTGGAATACGGAATGCCGGTGGCGATCAAGGCTGCTTTCGGCGGCGGCGGACGCGGGCTCAAGATTGCGCGGCGCCTGGAGGACATCGAGGACGCGTTCGAATCGGCCGTGCGTGAATCCAAGGCGGCCTTCGGACGCGACGAATGCTTCGTGGAACGCTTCCTGGACCAGCCACGGCACGTCGAGGCTCAGATCCTGGCGGATATGCACGGCAACGTGGTGGTTCTGGGAACCCGCGATTGCTCGCTGCAGCGCCGCAACCAGAAGCTTGTGGAGGAGGCCCCCGCACCCTTCCTGAGCCCTGAACAGCGCATGCTCATCCACGAATCGGCCAAGGCCATTTGCCGCGAGGCCGGATACTACGGTGCCGGGACCGTGGAATACCTCGTGGCCGTGGATGGCACCATCTCCTTCCTGGAGGTCAACACACGCCTGCAGGTAGAGCATCCCGTCACCGAAGAAACGTCCGGGGTGGACCTGGTCCGCGAACAATTCCGGATTGCCGCTGGCGGCAGGCTTTCCCTGGTGGAAGACCCTGAGCCCAAAGGACACGCCTTCGAGTTCCGTCTCAACGCCGAGGATCCCGCGCGCGGCTTCCTGCCGGGGCCCGGCACGGTGGAGGTCTTCGAAGCACCCACCGGTCCTGGTATCCGCGTGGACTCCGGGGTTCGCTACGGCTCGGTGGTTCCCGGAGAATATGATTCCCTCCTGGCCAAGCTGATCGTCCGGGGCGAGGACCGGCAGCAGGCCCTGCGCCGCGCCCGGGCCGCCCTGGACGAGATGCAGATCAAGGGTTTGCCCACCGTGCTTCCCTTCCACCGGGCGGTGGTCCGCCACGGGGCCTTCACCTCGGAGGACAAGCTCGGCGTGTACACGACGTGGATCGAGACCGAGTTCGCCGAGGAGTTGGCCGCGTCTCCCGAGATCGCCCGCGTGGCCCCCGGCTCCGAACGCAGCACGTTCACGGTGGAACTGGACGGCAAGGCGGTGCAGCTTGGGCTCCCCCTTCGCTTGTTCGAAGCGCTGATGAGCGGAGGTGGCGGTTCCGTCGCTGCTGTTTCGGCTCCGGTGGCCGACGAATCCGGTCTGGCATCGCCGATGTCCGGCTCGCTGGTGAAGTGGCTGGTTGAGGACGGTGCGGTCGTCGAAGTCGGACAGCCCGTGGCCGTGTTGGAGGCGATGAAGATGGAAACCACCGTCCCTGCCCACCGTTCCGGCACCGTGGCGCGTGGTCCGCACGGGCCGGGCACCGCGGTCGGGCGCGGGGAGGTGCTCGCGAGCATCGGCTGAGCTTGCCCGGTCGCCGTTCGGTAGATTTAGGGCATGCCCATGAACGCTGCGCTTCAAGGAATCGCCGACGCCGGCCACGCAACCCACGCCCACACTGGAGCGTGGGTTGCCGCCCAGCTTCGCCAGCGCATCTCCGATGGCTTGTTGCCGCCCGGCACGAAGCTCTCCGAGCAGGCTTTGTCCGAGGCGCTCGGCGTTTCCCGGAACACCCTGCGGGAGGCCTTTACAGTGCTCGCGGGTGAATCCGTGGTCCAGCGGATTCCCAACCGCGGCGTGTTCGTGGCAGCCCCCGGAGCAGACGACGTCCGCGAAATCTACCGGGTGCGCCGCCTGATCGAGCCGGCTGCGGTGTTGTGGGGCGACGTCCCGTCGGGAGCCCTGGACGCTATGGACGTCATCGTCGACAAAGCCCGGACCGCCCTTGCCGAGGGATCCGTGGCCGGCATGGCGGATGCCAACCAGGAGCTGCACAAGGCCTTGGTGTCGTTGTCCGGAAGTGCCTCCCTGGACGCATTGATGGAGAAGGTGCTGGCCGAGATGCGATTGGTCTTCCACGCCATGGCCACCACTCCCGACTTCCACGGCCACTACGTGGAACGGAACGCCGCTTTGGTTGCCCAGATCCGTAGCGGACAGCGTGAAGAGGCTGCTGCCGAATTGCGCCGCTACCTCGACGGTGCCGAGCACGAACTCCTGGTGCACATCGGGGCTGTTCCGTAAGGCGCCTGCGCCACCACACAATGCGACCACGCAAGGCGTGAGCCAGCTATGGAGCAGAAACGCCCGCCGCCGCTTCGGCTTCGGCCATCGCAACATCCAACTGCTCGACGGCGCGGGCATAGTCCGTCCCCGCTGTCGGGCGGCAGCGTTGGGCTTCCTGCAGCGCGCGCACCAAGGCCGCGGTCTGCGGAACGTTGACGTCGCTCATTCCGGGGAAGTCGATGCCCTTGGCGGGATCCAGTTCATATCTTTGCCAGCGGGCCAGGAGGGCATCGTGACGGGTCGCCGCTTCCGTGAAGCCGCTGCGGCTTTGTCGCTTTTGCTCCAGTTTCCGGCCGACGGCAAATGCCGCAACGCCCGAACCCATGCCAAGGAAAAGCATCGAGAGCCCGACGGCGGGCGAGGCCAAGGCGGGAATGACGACTGCGGGGACAATCACCACGAGTCCGGCGAAGATGTTCCAGAAGGTGGCGTCCGGCTCTTTGACGAGGTCCCGATCACGGTGGCCGAGGGGCCCCTGCAAGGCGGGGCGGCCGCCGTCGGGGGCTCCATGGATGACCCCTTTGCGGACGGTGTTGACGGTGAAGGCCACCGCGCACATGAGCAAAATTGCCCACAGCCCGATCTCCCAGACCGGCAGCTGGATTCCAGTTGTGGCGGGCAATCGGACCACCTCCACGCGAATGCGCACCCCTTTGAAATCAGTATGCGCCGAGGAAGACGCGGAGGCGAGAGCCCGAATCGCGCTTAAAAGCAGCAAGGCAGGACACCCTGTCCGGGGTGTCCTGCCTTGCTCGGCAAGTCCGGTTGGAGCTTAAGCGTGGTCCCGCTTGGAAGCCTTGGGCGCGTCCCGCTTGGCAGTGGCGTTGGTTTTGGCTTCTTTCGTAGCTTCCTTTTTGGCAGCTTCTTCCTTGATGCGCTTTGCCTCGGAGCGTACGGCTGCGTGCGTGGCGCGCTCGACGACGAGCCACTGCGGAGGAGCTTCGAGCAGTTCGGTGATTTCCGCCGTCGTCAGAGGTTCGGTGATTCCGCCGCGGGCGAGGCCGCTGATGGAGATATTCAGCTTCTGTGCCACCACGGGACGGGGGTGCGGACCCGTCCGGCGGAGCTCGGCGAGCCACTCCGGCGCGTTGGCCTGGAGCTCGGCGAAATCGGCGCGGGTGATTTCCGAATCCTGGAACTCCTGGGGTGTTGCAGGCAGGTAGATGCCAAGTTTCTTGGCAACGGTGGCCGGCTTCATGGACTGGGAGTTTGCAGAGGTCATGGTTCAAGGGTATCCGCCACCGCAGCGAAGTGGCACAGCCGCTGTTCTAGGATGAATCCATGCCGCACATAAGAGTCGCCGGGGCCGCCCGGAAAGTCCTGGTGACGCAAGCCTCGGCGTACCGCGGGCGTTGATGAACTTCAGCGGGATTCCACGGTGGGTCTATGGCCTTGCGGTACTGGGCGGTTTGTTCGTCCTGCTACCGCTGGCTGCCATGGTCGCAAAGGTCAATTGGGCGCAATTCATCCCGCTGGTGACCTCCGAGTCCTCGATTACAGCGTTGGGGCTCAGCCTTCGTACCTCTGCCGCGAGCACCGCGCTCTGCGTTGTCCTGGGCATCCCCTTGGCGCTTGTCCTTGCCCGCCGGCCCTTCCGAGGGCAGCGGCTACTCCGCGCCTTCGTCCTCCTGCCCCTGGTGTTGCCGCCGGTGGTGGGCGGCATCGCGCTGCTCTACACGTTCGGGCGGCAGGGGCTTCTGGGGAAGAGCCTTGAGGTCGCGGGCATTCAAATCGCCTTTTCGACGACGGCGGTGGTCCTGGCCCAGACGTTCGTCGCCCTGCCGTTCTTGGTGGTCAGCCTCGAAGGTGCCTTGAGGACGGCAGGCAACCGCTACGAAGCTGTTGCCGCGACGCTCGGCGCCCGCCCTACCACCATCCTGCGGCGCGTGACCGTACCTATGGTCCTCCCGGGACTCGCGTCCGGTGCGGTGCTTTCCTTTGCCCGCAGCCTGGGCGAGTTCGGGGCCACGCTGACTTTCGCAGGGAGCTTGCAAGGTGTTACTCGGACCCTGCCGCTGGAAATCTACCTCCAGCGAGAGACCGACGCAGACGCTGCCGTCGCCCTTTCACTCGTGCTCGTCGCGGTGGCGGTGATCGTCGTCGGGCTGTCTTACCGGCGTCCGCACCGCGCGGACATTCCGGCGGAAGCAGCCGCATGAGTTTCCACATCGACGCCACCGTCCGCGCCCGCAACCTGGACGTGTCCTTGAGCCTCGGACAGGCGGAGACCGTGGCGATCCTCGGACCCAACGGTGCCGGAAAGTCGACGTTCCTTTCCGTTGCGGCGGGGCTCTTGCGGCCGGACGCCGGCTCTGCCCGACTGGGGGACCAGGTCCTCTTCAATCTCGACGGCGGCAGCCGGGTATGGACCCCTCCGCACCTTCGCGGTACGGCGCTGTTGGCCCAGGAACCGTTGCTTTTCCCGCACCTGAGCGTCCTCGACAACGTGGCTTTCGGCCCGCGCAGCGCCGGCGCCTCCCGGACGGAATCACGCGAGACTGCGCGGCATTGGCTTGTCGAAGTCGACGTCATGGAGTTTGCCGGGCGGAAGCCCGGGCAGTTGTCCGGGGGACAAGCCCAGCGTGTTGCAGTGGCCCGCGCGCTGGCGGCCAGTCCCGAGTTGTTGCTCCTCGATGAGCCGATGTCCGCGCTGGACATCCACGCCGCCCCGCACCTGCGTCGGCTCCTCAAACGCGTGCTGTCCGGACGTCGCGCCCTGATCATCACCCACGACGTCCTGGATGCCCTCATGCTCGCGGACCGCGTGATCGTCATGGAAAAGGGCAGGATTGTGGAAGAAGGCGCCACCCGTGAAGTGTTCCGGCGTCCGCGTAGCCAGTTCGCAGCCGGCCTGGCCGGGGTGAACCTCATGGCGGGCACGGTCACGGAGGACGGACTCAGGACGTTCGCCACAGAGGAGCTTCCCGGACTGCACGTCGCGGGACATCTCGATGACGAAGCGGAACCGGGCCAGCCCGGCGTCGCGGCCTTCCCGCCGTCGGCCGTTTCCATCTTCCTGGACGCCGCCCACGGAAGCCCGCGCAACTCGTTCCCGGTTGCAATCACCGATCTTGAACCGCACGGGGACCACATCAGGGTCCGGGCCGGCGATTTGGCAGCGGACATCACGCCCTCAGCCTCCGCCGAGCTGGGACTCGAACCCGGCTCGCGCGTCCACTTCGTGGTCAAGGCCACGGCGGTCCAGGTCTACGCGGCGTAGCCTGGACCGGCGCTGCGTTGGCTACCGCCCGCGCGGTACTGTGAACTGGTGCCATCCGATCAAGAATCCCTGCCCGCCGTCGGTGCCCCCGACGCCTCCGAAGCTGAAACAAGCGCTCCCGAGGGGCTGACATTCGCTTACGTTGCCGGCGTGACGCCCGGGAAATGGATCCGGCGCTGGGAAGAGCGCATGCCCGATGTTCCGCTGCACTCGTTCATGTCCGACGACGGCGCGCAGCTGGAGGTTCTGCGCGATGGTTCCGCGGATCTCAGCTTTGTGCGCTTGCCCGTAGATCGCGATGGACTCCACGTTATTCCGCTCTACGAAGAGCAGCCGGTGGTGGTGGCCCCGAAGGGTCACGAAATCTCAGTGTTCGAAGAGGTCGCTCTGGAGGACCTCGTGGAGGAGAACTTCCTGGATGTCGCCGGTATGGGCGGGCCGGAGATGGCCATGCAAGTGGTGGCCTCGGGCGCCGGTCTCGTGATCCTGCCGATGTCCGTGGCCCGGCACTTCAGCGTCAAGGACACGGTGGCGCGGCGCTTGACCGGGGCCGAAGGTACGCAGATCGCCCTTGCCTGGCCGAGCGACTCCACGAGCGAGGTCATCGAGGAATTCATCGGCATTGTCCGGGGCCGGACCGCCCAGAGCTCGCGGCAGCCTTCGGCGCAGCAGGAGAAGCCCAAGAAGGCACCCAAGCCGGACCGGCGCGGCACCGGCGCCAAAAAGCCGGCGGTGGCTCAGCGCTATGCGCCGAACCCCGACAAGGGCCGGGGCAAGGGCTCCCGCAAGAAAGGAAAGCGCTAGGCGATGGGACTTGGAGCGAAGCCGACCATCCGGGACGTCGCCAAGAGTGCGGGCGTCTCCCTCACCACGGTGTCCTATGTCTTGTCCGGACGGCTTGGTGGGACCACCCGGATCAGCGAAGCAACACAAGAGCGTGTCCAGGCCGCGGCCAAGGAACTGGGTTACGTACCGAACCAGGCGGCCCGCGGAATGCGCCGCGGCAAGACCGACCTCGTGGCGATTGCCATCGGCGACCTGGAATGGCCGTGGGACCGGGCCTTGGCAACGGCCGCTGCACGCATTTTGCCCCAGCACGGCTACCTGCCCGTGATCCTCATCGGCGAAGGGTGGCGGCGGTTCATGCTCTCCGGCGGTGCCGACGGTGCCATCATCGGGGCTCTTCCGCCCGGGACCCTTCTTGACCTCACGGTGGGCGAGCTGGCCCGGCGCGGAGTAGCACAAGTCATCATTTCGGACACCATGCAGCCTGCCGGATTCGATGTCCTGGCACCTGGATCCGCGGGTGGGACTCCGGAACCGGAAGCCCTCGAAGGCGCCATCACCCTGCTTCTGGATCGGCTCGCCGGCCGCACCATTGGCGCGGGAACCATCAAGGCCGCGCCTTGGGAGTTCAAGACTCCGTAGCGCCCAACTAACTCGCAGTTGTTGTCGTTTTGGCGGCTCATAACGACAACAAATGCGAGTCAGTTGGGGGTCCGGGGACGTTAGTTTGCGTTGAGCTTGCCTGCCAGCCGTTCGCGCATCCGGATGCTGGCCGCGTTGAGGCCAATCAGCTCCACCTCCCGGCCGTGCTTGCGGTATTTCTCGGTAACGGAATCAAGTACGGCAACCGTGGAGGCATCCCAAATGTGCGAAGCGTGCAGGTCGATGACCACGTGGTCGATTCCCTCCGAGGAATCCTTCGCGTAGTCGAACTGTGTGTAGAGGTCGTTGGAGGAAGCGAAGAACAACTCGCCATCCACCGTGTAGCTCGCCACGGTCCGGCCGTTGAGCCCGAGTTCGCTCCGCTCGACCGTGGCGAAGTGGGCCACTCGGCGGGCAAACAGCACCATGGCCGTGAGCACGCCGGCCCCGACTCCGATGGCCAGGTTGTGCGTCGCCACCACTACAGCCACGGTCACGAGCATGACGCCGGTCTCGGATTTCGGGAGTCGCTTGAGCGTTGCCGGCCGGATCGAATGCCAGTCAAAGGTGATGAGGGAAACGAAGATCATCACGGCCACCAAAGCGGCCATGGGAATCATGCCCACCACGTCCCCGAGGACTACCACCAGCACCAGCAGGAACGCGCCGGCCAGGAACGTCGACAGCCGGGTGCGGGCACCCGAACCCTTCACGTTGATCATGGTCTGCCCAATCACGGCGCAGCCGCCCAAACCACCCAGGAAACCGGTGACGATGTTGGCAATCCCCTGGCCCCATGAGACCCGGGTCTTGTTGGAGCGGGTATCCGTGATGTCATCCACGAGCTTGGCCGTCAGGAGGGACTCCAGGAGGCCCACGAGCGCCATGGACAAGGCGAATGGGGCAATCGTTTGGAAGGTTTCCCAGGTCAAAGGCGCGTTGGGCAGGAAGAAGCCGGGAAGACTGTTGGGGAGTTCGCCCTTGTCATGCACAGTGGGGACGCGGATGCCGGCCAGCGCCGAGACGATGGTGAGGGCGACGACCGCCACCAATGGCGCGGGCACCGCCGTCGTGATTCTGGGCAAACCGAAGACGATCAGCAACCCCACGGCCACAATCGGGTAGACCATCCAGGGAACGCCGATCAGCTCGGGCAACTGGGCCATGAACACCAGAATGGCCAAGGCATTCACGAATCCGATCATCACCGAACGAGGAATGAAGCGCATGAGCCGAGTGACACCCAGGACCGCCAGGACGATTTGGAAGACCCCGGCCAGGATGACCGTGGCAATCAAGTAGTTGAGCCCGTGATCCTTCATGACCGGGGCAATGACGAGTGCTACGGCGCCGGTGGCCGCGGAAATCATGGCCGGACGGCCACCCACGATCGCGGTGGTGACTCCCATGGTGAACGACGCGAAGAGCCCGATCCGTGGATCCACGCCGGCGATCACGGAGAACGCGATGGCCTCTGGAATGAGCGCAAGCGCCACAACCAAGCCGGCCAATGCTTCCGTCTTGAGCCTGCGGGGCGAGCGCAGGGTGAAACGGAGGGACTGGAGCTGCTCGGGTGTCATGGGTCCTTAGCTGTTGGTTAGGCGGTACCGCTCAATCTGCTTGAGACGCCGCTGGAGGCTGTCCCTCCGGGGGTGGGGGACGACGTCGGGCGCCTCAGCGGTGAGGTCGATGTGTTCAGTGCCGTACTGCCACAGCAGGAGGTCATCCAGGAGGCGGTCCGGTCCGGGGGAGTAACGGTGGTCCAGGGCTTTGCGGACCTCGGTGATCCGGTTGGCGCTGAGGAGCCCGGCGAGTTCCACGGTCTTGTTCAGTCCGTGGGCCGCAAGAAGCTCCGCAGCCCAACCCCAGTCGTCATCAACTTTACGGTCAACATGCGGAAGCAGCGTCCGCCAAACGTCCCGCACACGGTTGGGCGTGAGGGGCATGGAACCTTCACCATCGAGATCCCAATAGCCGCGGACTTCCTCGTAGCGTTCGTGGAGGTCGGCGAAGGCGCTCTCGACGGTTTCCAGCATTGCCGCTGTGGCGGTGAACTGGCGGTCGAAATGCGGCGTCCAAGCGCGCGGATCCTCGGCCTTGAAGCGGATGTCGTGTTCGATTTCGCTCCAGGCGTGCGCAAAGACCGTACGGATCTGACATTCGAAGAAGTAGCTGCCGTTTGGCGGAATGTCCGGATTGAAGACCTGCTGGTACGCCTTCACGGACTCGTTCTGGATGGTACGGAGGATAAGGTGTCGGCTCGAATATCCGTAGGTGCCGGACTCGATGGAGCCGATGTCCTTCTCAAGGTCGCCGCGGCAATCGAAAAGCTGGCGCTGGCGCTTGATCAAGTTGGCAACCGCGGCGTTCTCGGCCGGAAGCTTGGTGATGACGCGCAGCCCCACCATGTCGTTCAGGGTCCGGAACGGGTCCGGGAACTTCAGTACCCGTGGACCCCCCTCCAGGGGCACCTCGGTGCGGGAAATCTTCTCCCGGAAAGATTCGACCGTCTTGGTGCGTCCCGTGACGAAGAGGGGCACGGACTCGCTGTTCTTGAGCATGTCCCGCAGGGTCAACAGGACGTCGCGGGTGACGAGTTTCAGGGCAGGACGGACGCGTTCGTAAAGCTCAACGTTCGCCTGTACTGATTCGCGCAGCTGAGGATCCAAGCTGTCCCAATTGCTAGCCATGCCTCCAGCTTACGGTGGAGGGACGACAGTGAAGCGGAGCCGGACCCGCTGGCGTTACCAGGCGCTCCTTTTGCCTGTGTCCGCGCGCAAACCACGACGGCTCCCCCTCCGCGGCGCTCCTCCGCGATAGGCTCGGCACAAAGGAGGACACGATGAAGCGGCACAAGTACTACTACGGTCAGCACTCCAGCCAATGGGGCGAGCTGTTCGTACCAGATTCGCTGCAGCCACACCGCACTCGACCCGACGGAGTGGTAGTGGTGATCCACGGAGGCTATTGGCGCTCCCAGTACGGCGCGGAACTCGGTGAGCCGATTGCCAGGGACCTCGCTGCGCATGGAATAGCCGCCTGGAACCTTGAATACCGGAGGGCGGGAAACGGTGGCGGCTGGCCGCATACCTTCGAAGATATCCTCGACGGGATCGACCATCTGGGCGAGATCGCCGGCAAGCATGAACTCAATCTGAACAAAGTGGTGGCGCTGGGACACTCCGCAGGCGGCCATCTCGCGGTCTGGGCAGCCGGGCGGGACAAGCTCTCCAAGATCGGCGCCCCGGACGCCGACCGGCAGCTCCATCGGCATGACAACGGCGCGGCAGTGCGCCTGACCGGCGTCGTGAGCCAATCCGGCCTGCTGAACCTGGCCGACGCCGAGCGGCTCAACCTGAGCAACGGCGCCGTCGACAACCTCATGGGTGGCGACTCGGTCAGATACCCCAAACGGCATATCTATGCCGACCCCATGAGGTCGCTGCCTATCGCCGTTCCGGTCTTCGCGGTCCACGCCGCATCGGACGAGGATGTCCCGTGCAGCCAGTCCGAGGCTTATGTTGCCGCAGCCACGGCTTCCGGGGGTGCGGCCCAGTTCCTCAAGGTGCCCGGCGACCACTTCGACCTGATCGACCCCAGGGCCGTTGCGTACAAGAAGTGCCGGGAGTTGGTGCAGCGGCTGCTGGTGTGACGGTTTGCTGAAAAAGTCACCGGCTGTCATCGCGAGACGCGCACCACATCCGCGTGGCAGAGTTGTCCCATGCTGACAGTCATAGGTGAAGCGCTGGTTGATGTCGTCCAGCGTTCCTCGGGAGTCGACGCCCACGTGGGCGGAAGTCCGCTCAATGTCGCCGTGGGCCTGGCCAGGCTGGACCACGCAGTCCAGTTCATAGGCCGCTTCGGCAAAGACGCCTACGGGGAATCGATCGCGGCCCATCTTCGCTCCAGCTCCGTCATGGTTCCGCTGCCGCCCGACGATAGTCCCACCAGCGTGGCCACCGCCCTGATCGACGACGACGGCGCTGCCAGCTACACCTTCGACCTCGCCTGGGAGCTTCCCGGCATCGCTGCGCGCCTCCCCTTCATGCTTCAAGGGACATCGCTCCTGCACACGGGCTCCATTGCCACTATGTTGGAGCCGGGCGCAGCGGATGTCCTTGGCGCCGTCGAGCATGCCCATCCGAACGCGACTGTCAGCTTCGATCCCAACTGCCGGCCCAGCATCATCAAGGACCGCGACTATGCGCGCGCCCAGGTGGAGCGTTTCGTGGCGCTTTCAGACGTCGTCAAGGCATCCGACGAGGACCTCGAGTGGCTCTACCCCGGCGTCGACGTCTTGGAATCGGCCCGGCGTTGGCTCGGTCTCGGCGGCAGTGGGGGACCCGCCGTCGTGGTCGTCACCCGAGGCGCAGACGGCCCCTGGGGTGTCACGGCCGCGGGCGAGGCCCACGTGGACACCCCAAAGGTAGAAGTGGCGGATACCGTGGGTGCGGGTGATTCCTTCATGGCCGCCCTGCTCTCCGGAATCGTTGATCGCGGACTGGCAGGGGCCCAGAACCGCGACGAACTGCACGCCATGCCCGCCGAAGTGCTCGAAGGACTCCTCAACCATGCGGCGCGCGCCGCGGCAATCACGGTCTCCCGGCCTGGCGCGAACCCGCCGACCCGTGCCGAACTCAACGCCCTAGGCGTCCCGGAGCCGAAGGCAAGCGTCGAAAGGCAGCCATGAGCTACGCCGACCTTCCACATGTCCCATCCTTCGATGTCACCAGCGGCTCGCTGAAGGACGGCGACGCACTCAGCCCGGCCCAGACCAGCAAGCGCTTCGGCGTGACCGGCGGCAAGGACGAATCCCCACAGTTGAGCTGGAGCGGAGCCCCTGAGGGCACCAAGGGTTACGTCGTCACCGTCTTCGACCCCGACGCCCCCAGGGCGGGCGGCTACTGGCACTGGGCCGTGGTCAACATCCCCGCCAGGACGAACTCCTTGCCGGCCGGCGCCGGCGTTCAGGGCAGTTCACACTTGCCGGCCGGCGCGGTTCAACTTAAGAACGACGCCGGGTTCCCCGGTTACCTGGGTGCCGCGCCTCCGCCCGGGCACGGACCGCACCGGTACATCGTGGCCGTGCACGCGGTCGACGTCGAACCACTGGGTCTCGACGCCCGCGCCTCCACGGAAGCGCTCGTCCGCAAGCTGGCAGCCCACACGCTGGGCCGGGCCGTCATCACGGGCCACTTCGAACGGCGCTAGCTTTGGGCAAACCCGCCGTCGACCGTCCCACGTAGACTGACATAATGCGGCTCGTAGCAAGTGACATTGACGGCACCATCCTCGGCCATGACGGCAAGATCAGCAGCCGCACCATCCGCGCATTCCATGCCTGCCGCGACGCGGGCATCGAGGTGGTGTTCGTGACAGGGCGGCCGCCGCGCTGGCTCTACCCCCTCCGCGAGCAGATCGGCCACAGCGGCATCGTTATCTGTTCGAACGGGGCAGTGGTGTGGGACCTTGAGGCGGACAAGCTGATATCGGCCAATGCCTTGAGCATCGAGTCCGTGCTCGAGGCCCGCCGGATCATCAAGCAGCTCCGGCCCGACGCACTGTTCGCGGCCGAAACACTCACTGGATTCCATCTCGAGCCTGGGTTCATCGAGAACGAGACGAGCGAGCTCCTGGCCGAGTTCACCCCCGCATGGTTGGACGAAACGCTGACCGCGGACGACGCCGTCGTGAAGTTCCTAGCCGTGACGCGCAGAGGTACCCCGGATGATTTCCTGGCAAGTGTCCAGCCCGCCGTCGCGCATCTGGTGGAAACCACCCACTCGGCGCCGCGGACCGCACTCCTGGAAATGTCGGCGCCCGGTATCAACAAAGCCGTCACACTCGCCGAATATGCGGCATCCCGGGGCATCGAGGCCGCCGAGGTGGTGGCTTTCGGTGACATGCCCAACGACGTCGAGATGCTGCGCTGGGCGGGCGACGGTTACGCGATGGCCAGCGGCCATCCTGAGGCGATCAGCGCAGCCGGCCAGCAAGCCCCCCATTTCGACGACGACGGCGT
Source organism: Arthrobacter sp. KNU-44 (assembly GCF_051843155.1). Taxonomy (NCBI): domain Bacteria; kingdom Bacillati; phylum Actinomycetota; class Actinomycetes; order Micrococcales; family Micrococcaceae; genus Arthrobacter; species Arthrobacter sp. KNU-44. The sequence continues at coordinate 2,107,101 of NZ_JBPXNG010000002.1, read as the reverse complement.
GGCCCAGATCCTCGAAGCGAAGCTCGCGTCACTCCGGGTCTAGCCCTGTACTTGGCCCACGTGCACCGGCCGTTAGTTCGGCGCACGTAGCCCGTGGCTGTGCGCCAGGGCAATGGCCTCTGTTCGTGAGCCCACTCCAAGTTTCCTGAAGATATTCCTGGCATGGAATTTAACCGTGTTTTCGCTGATGTGCAGCTTGGTGGAGATGGCCCGGTTGCGCTGTCCGGCCGCCAAGCAACTCCGCGCCGCCATCATCTAAGGCCCACTTTCCGGCCGGGCGCTCCCAACTAGCTAACAGTTAATGTCGTTTTCAGGCCTCTAAACGACAACAATTGCTAGTTAGTTGGGAGCGCTCACCCATTACACAGCTTCAGTCCAACTGCCGTTCAACTACTCCCCGTAGTCTCCTGTCGTATTCGATGCCGATCACAGGGGACATGATGGCCAAGAGAAAGACGACGGGGTGGCCCGAGGCCCCCGTTCGCCGCGCAGTGCCGGCCGAACATTGGAAGCAGTTGCGCCGCGGAGACCGCGTGAGCGTCAAGCTTGCGCCGGGGTTTGAGAACCCGGGCCAGGTGGACGCCGTGTCGAGCGACCATAGCGTGGTCTGGGTAAACCTCGACGGCGGCCGCGGCCGTACGCTGGTGCACTGCGGCGACGGCGTGGAGATCGTTCCGCAGGAATCCTGACGGGCTCGCGGGAGGCACAGCCGGGTTACGCTACCCGTGTGAGCCCGCATTTGCCCTTCTTCAGCCGCCCGGACGGACTATCCGCTCCGCTTGCCTTCGCGCATCGCGGATTTTCACCGGACGGCCTTGAGAACTCGGGCGCGGCATTCACGGCCGCGCTTGAGCTTGGCTTCACGCACCTTGAAACCGATGCCCGCACCACCGCCGACGGCGTGGTGCTCCTTTTCCACGACGACACCTTGGACCGCGTCACAGACTCCCACGGCCTCATCTCCAGTCTTAGCGCTGCCGAGATTGCCAAGGCCCGGATTGGCAGCCGCGAAGCAATTCCCCGCTTGGCAGACGTCCTGACGGAATTCCCCGAGGCCCGGCTGAACGTCGACGTCAAGGATTGGCATACCGTCAAACCCCTCGCCGCAGTCATCGACCAACTCAATGCACACGACCGGGTGCTGATCGCGAGCTTCTCCGATCGACGTCGTCGGACGGTCCTGCGCCTGCTCCGCCGCCGCACGGCGTCTTCAGCTGGAATCGCCTGCAACGCCGCCTTTACTCTTTTGGGACCGCTTCTTCCTGAGCGCTGGCTCCGGAAGATCCTGCACGACGTCGATGCCCTCCAGGTGCCGGTCCGCTACGGACCCCTGACGGTAGTGACGCCCGGTTTCCTGCGGCGCGCGCATCGGCTTGGGCTGCAGGTTCATGTCTGGACGGTCAACGATTCCGCCGAGATGGCCAGGCTGCTGGACATGGGCGTCGACGGTCTGGTCACCGACCGCGCGGATCGTCTGAAGTCGGTGCTGCTGGGCCGGGGGCAGTGGTGGTGAGCGCCCGGATGCGTACCGCCAGGAAGTCTCGCTCGGCGTCGTTATCCGTGCGCCCCTGCGCTTCCCGGTAGGCGGCGACAGCTTCATCGTTGCGTCCCAGGCGCCTCAGGAGCTCCGCCCGCACTGCGTGGAAAAGATAGTAGTTGTCCAGTTCAAGGATGTCGACGGCGGCAAGTCCCTCGGCGGGTCCTTCCACCTCCGTGAGGGCAATGGCCCTGTTCAAAGCGACCACCGGCGTCGGCTCCATGGCCAGGAGTTGTTCGTAGAGCGTGAGGATTTGGCGCCAGTCCGTTTCCGCTGGCCGTGCGGCATCGCTGTGCACCGCGTTGATGGCAGCTTGCAATTGGTACGGTCCGGGCTGGTTCCTCTTCAGGCATTGCCGCACCAACAACTGCCCTTCGGCAATTAAATCGGAGTCCCAGTGGCTGCGGTCCTGGTCCGCGAGGAGCACCAAGCCGCCGTCGGGAGTCGTCCGGGCCACGCGGCGGGCATTAAGCAGAAGCATGAGGGCCAGGAGCCCTTTGGCTTCGGGCTCATCAGGCATGAGTTCCATGATGAGCCGGCCGAGGCGCATGGCCTCGTGGCAGAGGCCTTCGCGCACCAGCCCCGCGCCCGAGCTCGCGGTGTAACCCTCGTTGAAGACCAGGTAGACCACGGTAAGCACCGACTTCAGCCGTTCCGGGAGCTCGGCGCCAGTCGGTACCCGGTAGGGGATATGGGCGTCGCGGATCTTTCCTTTTGCCCGCACCAGCCGCTGGGCCATGGTTGGCTCGGGGACCAGAAAAGCATGGGCGATTTCGGCGGTGCTGAGCCCGCCCAGGAGCTTGAGCGTCAGGGCCACTTGCGCGGCCCGGTTGATGGCGGGGTGGCAACACGTAAAGATCAGCCGAAGCTGGTCGTCTTGCACGGCGTCCACCTCGATTCCTTCGGGTTCATCGCTGCTTTCATCGCGGGGTTCATCGCGGTGCAGGAGGGCAGCCTGGGCGAGTTTCTCCCTGCCGGAGGCCTCGCGGCGGAACCGGTCGATGGCGCGGTTGCGGGCGGTGGTGATGATCCAGCCGGCCGGGCTTGGCGGCAGCCCGGCGTCGGGCCAGCGCGCTACGGCCTCGGCGAAGGCGTCCTGGACAGCGTCTTCGGCGGCGTCGATGCTGCCCAAAACGCGGACCAGGACAGCCACGGAGCGTCCATACTCTTCGCGGAATACTTGTCCGATCTCTGAGATATGGACCATGGGGAAACTATTCCCGGTAGCCCGCGAACGGCCGGACCTCGATAGGCAGCGTAGTGGCTCGGGCGGCTTTTCGTCCCCAGACAAGTGCCACGTCCAGGTCCGGGGCTTCGATCACCCACAGGCCGCCCACGTGTTCCTTGGCCTCTGCGAAGGGGCCGTCCGTCGTGAGTACTTCGCCGTCGTTCACCCGCACCACCGTGGAGGTGCTGGCCGGGTGCAGGCCACCCGTGAAAACCCAGGCGCCGGCGTCGCGCATCTCCTGGTTCAGGACGTCAAGATCGGCCATGATTTTGTTGAGGACTTCAGGCTCCGGGGCGGGGCCATCGGGCTGGTAGATGCTGAGCAGATAGCGTGACATGACTGTTCCTCCTTCGGATGTGGCGCCGGCACCTTGCCCGCGTCTCACCCTCTATACGAACGGCGTGGGCTGTTTTCGACATCTCCGCACACGAATCTGCGAAAAGCTTAGCCCCGCTGGCAGGATGGGAGCATGCGCATCCTGATTGCCCCGGACAAGTTCAAAGGTTCCCTCACCGCCGCCGAAGCGGCTTCGGCGATGGCCGAAGGGGCACTGCGCGTCTATCCGGATGCGGTGGTGACGCAGTTTCCCATCGCCGACGGTGGCGAAGGAACGCTGGAGGCAGCCGTGGCGGCGGGCTACGAAGAGCGGATCAATGCCGTCGTCGGCCCCATTCTCAAACCGGTGGGCGCCGCGTGGGCCATCCGGCAAAATGCATTCGGCGGAGCTACTGCGGTGATCGAAACTGCGCAGGCGTCCGGACTGGCACACATGGAGCCGACGCCGGAAAACGCCTTGCGTGCCCACAGCTATGGTTGCGGCCAGCTCATCGCCGCCGCCCTCGACGCCGGAGCCACCGAGATTGTGCTTGGCGTCGGCGGTTCCGCAATGTCCGACGGCGGCAGCGGCGCGCTGCGTGCGCTCGGACTCAAGCCCCTGGACGCGGCCGGAAACGTGGTTCCGCTCGGCGGTGGCTCGCTCGCCGAGGTCGTGTCCCTCGACGTCTCCGGTCTCGATCCGAGGCTGACCGCGGTGAGGTTCCGGATCGCCGTCGACGTCCAGAATCCCCTCTTTGGCAGCGACGGTGCGGCGCATGTTTTCGGCCCGCAGAAGGGCGCGGACCAGGACGCGGTGGAACTGCTCGACGCCGGCCTGCGCAACTGGGCGTCCCTGCTGCGTGACGCGGGCGGACAGGACGTCAACGTTCCGGGAGCCGGGGCGGCTGGCGGATTCCCGGCGTCGTTCCTGGCCTTCACCCAAGCGACGCTGGAAGGCGGGTTCGCACTCGTGGCGGGACTGACGGGGCTGCCCGAGCAGCTCGACGGCGCGGACCTGGTGATCACCGGCGAAGGATCCATGGACTCGCAGTCCCTGACAGGCAAGGCACCCATCGCTCTCGCGGATTCGGCGCACGGTCAAGGCATTCCGGTGATTGTGGTGGCCGGCAGGATCCTCGTGACCCCAGAGGAACTAGCCGGCCACGGAGTGGTGGCTGCGGCGCAGCTGCTCGACGTCGCGCAGCGTCGGGATGGCGTGCCCGATGCCGCGGACGCCGTAGCGAATGCCGCCAAGTACCTGGCATGGGCTACGAGCCAGGTTCTGGAAGGGGCCTAAGCTCCCCGTCCACCAAGGGACATGCCCCGCGTTGGATGCGAGGAGTGGACATAGTGCGAATATGCCCACTCGTGAGCGCCAGGGGGCATGCACAGAGTTTGATTGCGGGGCTGCTCGGCGTCGTCGGGCAGATAATTAACGTACAAAGCATGGCTCTGACCTCTGCCATGCACCTACGATGCGACGACCCCGCCCGGGACGCCGTCACCGCCCGCCGGGCTGGCAGCCGGCCAGCGCGGCACCATCGAATCGAGGAGCACATCATGTCCACCTTGAAAGAGCGGCTGCACGCAGACGTCGTCAGCCATATGAAGGATGGCAACCGCATCGCCCTGAACGCCACGCGCAACGTCCTCAGCGAGATTGACACCCGTGAGAAAGCCGGCCAGACGCCGATCCAGCTGGACGACGCCCAGATCACCACCATGTTGCAGAAGGAGGCTTCGCAGTATCACGAGGTCGCCCGACTTTACGAGGAGGCCGGAGAGTCCGAGCGCGCAGCCACGGAGATCGCGGACGCCGGGGTAATCGAGGCCTACCTGCCGGAACCACTGGCCGTAGGGGAAGTTGAGTCCATCGTTGACGAGGTCATCGCCTCGCTCAAGGCCGACGGCGTGGAGTTGTCCCTTATGCACATGGGTTATGTCATGAAGCCGGTCACCGAAAAGGTCGGCGGCCGCTTCGACGGTAAGGCGCTCAGCGAGATTGTCCGCACGCGCCTCTCATAGCCGGCAATGAGTCTGTACAGATCGTGTCCTTTAAACGTGCGCTTAGGGGACACGATCCGTACACAAACTCGAGAGGCTAGTGTTCCATCTCCGGCTCGGCAACCGTCCCGCGCCAACGGGCGAGACCCTTCATGCCGTGGTAGACCGCCAAGGCAGCGGCCGAACCGAGCGCGATGCCGGTGAACTTGAGTTCGCCGATGGTCCAGGTGTAATCCGCGATCCCGATAATCAAAGCGACGGCGGCAGTGGTCAGGTTGATGGGGTTGGAGAAGTTGACCTTGTTCTGCACCCAGATCTTCACGCCCAGAACGCCGATCATCCCGTAGAGCATCGTCGCTGCACCGCCCAGCACGCCGGGCGGAACGGTGGCAATCAGTTCACCGAACTTAGGCGAGAAGCTCAGCAGGATGGCAAAGGCGCCGGCAACCCAGTAGGCCGCCGTCGAGTAGACCTTCGTGGCTGCCATGACGCCGATGTTCTCGGCATACGTCGTGGTGCCGGAGCCGCCGCCGAATCCGGCGAGGACAGTCGCGACGCCGTCGGCCATCAACGCGCGGCCGGAGACGTCGTCGAGGTTTCGTCCGGTCATTGCCGCCACGGACTTCACGTGCCCCACGTTCTCGGCCACGAGAACCAAGACAACCGGTACGAACAAGCCCACGACCCCGAGGTGGAATTCGGGAGTCTGGAAGTGCGGAAGACCGATCCAGGAGGCCGAGTCCATCTTGGAGTAGTCCACCTCGCCGCGCGTCATGGCGGTGAGGTAGCCCACCACCACGCCCACGAGGATGCTCAGGCGGCCCAGAATGCCGCGGAAGAGGACGCTCACCAGGATGATCGTCACCAGCGTCACGAGGGCGGTGACCGGGGCCTTGTCGAAGTTCGCCTTTGCGGCCGGCGCCAAGTTCAGGCCGATCAGGGCGACGATCGCGCCCGTGACGATAGGCGGCATTGTCCGGTTGATCCACTCAGCGCCGAACTTCTGCACCACCGCGCCGACAAGCGCCAGTACGACGCCGGCAAGCACCACTCCGCCCAGCGCGCCGGGAACGCCGAACTGCTGTTGGGACGCCAGGATGGGGGCGATGAAGGCGAAGCTCGAACCAAGGTAGCTGGGTACGCGGCCCTTCGTGATGACCAGGAACAGCAGGGTGCCGATGCCGGAAAAGAGCAGTGTGGTGGCCGGTGGCATGCCCGTGATGATGGGCACCAGGAAGGTGGCTCCGAACATTGCGACGACGTGCTGCATGCCGACGCCGATGGTCAACGGCCACGCCAGCCGCTCCTCGGGTGCCACCACGTGTCCCGGCCGGATCGTCTTGCCGTTGCCGTGCAGCTTCCATTTGGTTCCGAGCATGCTCATCTACGGGAGCCTTCCCTGAAAGTTGTGATTGTCCGGGTGCAACCTTACCGCCCGGACGGCCTGCCGATTCCGCTGTGTGGAACGTCACGTGCCTTCATGGGAAGAGGCGCGGCGAAGTTGAAGTTGCAACCATGGAAAGCATAAGCGCCCGGCCGTCCACGGCTGCGGGCACAGCGAAAGGTACGCGAATGACGATCGCACACGAAGAAGCAGTGATTGACGCCGCAGCAGTAGACGCCATCTTTGCCGAAGCCCGCACCGCCAACTCCTTTGCCGGCGAGGTCTCCGAGGAGCAGGCACAGGCCATCTACGAACTGACCAAGTTCGGACCGACGGCGTTCAACTCCCAGCCGCTGCGCGTCACGTACGTCCGTTCGGACGAGGCCCGCGCCAAGCTCGTCGAGACACTCTCTCCGGGCAACAAGGCCAAGACGGCCTCCGCTCCGTTGGTCGCCGTGCTTTCCTACGACACTGCCTGGCACGAGCAGTGGGACAAGTTCCTCCCGGTCTACTCCGCGCCGAAGGCCATGTACGACGCCAACCCCGAGTTCACCGCAACCACGGGCAACAACAACGCCCACCTGCAGGCCGGCTACTTCATCCTCGCCGTCCGCTCCCTCGGCTTCGCCGCCGGCCCCATGACCGGCGCCGACTTCGCTGCGATCGACGCCGAGTTCTTCCCGGCCGGCGACCAGAAGAGCTTCCTCGTGGTCAACATTGGCCAGCCGGGTCCGGACGCCTTCGGCGAAGCCAAGCCGAAGTTCGCGTACGAGGACGTCGTCCGCACCGTCTAACCCTCGCTCACTTTTGACGTCCTTTTCGCCGACGCTCGCTCACTCTTGTGAGCGAGCCGAAAGTTGTCAAGCTGTGTGGAGTCACTGGGCTAGTTTTTGGGGTGTTTTGGTCTGGGGGAGGTTGATCCCGGCGTATGTGGCGGGGGCCGGTGTGGTGGGTCGGCGGCGGAATCTTCCCGGGTGTCGTTCGTAGTAGTCCTGGTGGACTTTGTCTCGCTTGGTCCAGAGTTCTTTCCACGACCCGTCGTGGACCTGTGATGGTGAGAACAGTGCGATGCCGGAGTGTTTGTGATCGGTGCTGTACCAGTGCACGTAGCAGGTGAGGTACTCCCTGGCGGCCTCGAGATCGTTAAAGATCCGGGGGTAGCCGGGCCGGTATTTCATCGTGCGAAAGCCTGACTCCGAGAAGGGATTGTCGTTGGAGACGTACGGGCGGTTATGGCTGAGTTCCACGCCGTGGGCGGTGAGGGTGTCACGGAGCAGGGTTGATCTCATGGCCGGGCCTGAATCGGCATGCACGATGCGCGGGGCGCCGTGCCGGGCGATGGCTGTCTTGAACATCTGCGCGGCGAGGTGGTCGGACTCGCGTTCCTCCACCCGCCAGCCGACGATTTCCCGGGAGAAGATGTCCATGATGGAGTACACCTTGAAAACCTTGCCCTGCCACTTGGCATAGATGTCGGTGATGTCCCAGGACCAGACCTGGCAGGGTCCGGTGGCCTTGACCACCGGCTTTTCAGAGGAACCACGCGTGCCCCAACGCTTGCGCGGGATGGTTGGGCGGGCCTGCTGGTCCTCGTAGTCTGCCGCGATCCGCCACCACGAGCGGTTGGAGGCGAGCAGCTCGCCGTTGTCCCAGGCTGTGGCGAAGGCATGGTCAACGGAGTTGCCCTTCTCCCAGCTGGCCAGGATGAGCCCCAGGATCCGGTCCTGATGCGCGGAGCTGATCCGGGATTCGTAGGCCCGGTCGCTCTGGTGGATCGGGTGCTGCACCGCCGGACGGGGATTGGACCGGTAATGCCAGGTCCCGCGCGAGAGGCCCGCCAGCTTGAGCGCTGTCCGCTGGGAGCCGATGATCACATGCAGTTCCAGGACCAGAGTGTTCTCGGCCGCTATGAATCGTTGTGAGCGCTCGTCGGGGTTGTATCGGGCTCTGGCACGCTCAACTCGTGCAAGAGCCCGATAGCTTTTCCCAGCGCGGAATTCGTGTCCTCCAGCTCCTGCACCCGCTTCTGGAGTTTTTCGACTTCGGCACGGTGGGCAGCCATTTCCTTCGCGCGTGCTTTTTCAAACGCGGAGAGTTCACGATTCGTCGGGACCATGCCTCCATGCTCCCGCGGAATCAGGCCACGGTCGATATCGCCCTGGACCATCATCTTGCGCCACCGGCGGAACGTCCATTCCGAAACGGACGTCGAGGCCATCCATTCCTTCCTCGACCCGTGCGGCTGCAAATAGTACTCATGCATGAACTCACGGATCTCTTCACGCGTAAAACCCTTGTTATCAACGGCCATCGCCGGCTCCTTCAATCAAAAGGTAATGAATGACTCACAACCAGCTTGACGATGAGGGAGCGTTCGCGTTTAAGGCGGTATATCTGAGCGGGGGTTTTCGTTGACAACGCTCGCTCACTTTTAGGGCCTTTTCCGCCGACGCCCGCTCACTACTGTGATTGGGAGCGGCGTCACGGTGGCAAAATTTCCTTATGCGGAACCTGATTCTGGTGGCGTTTGTCGAAGCCGTGGCTGACGGCCTGGTCTTCCCGCGCAGTGACTGGCCGTTGCACATCACCTTGTTGAGGTTCGACGTCGAGCCCTCCGATGACAACGACGTCGCCGCGCGCCTCACCGAGCTTGTTACGGCTCCCGCGATGGGCGCCTTGGGGGCGGATCTCACGGTAGGGCCCGACGCCGGATTTGGTCACCAAGGCTCCATCCCGGTCAGCCTCGTGGAACACCATCCCATTTTGCAGGGCCTCCACGAGGAATTGTTCGACGCCGTGGCAAGCATCGGAGGCCGCGTGGCAACCCCGCACTACGTCATGGAGCATTACCGCCCGCATATTTCGCATCACGATGGCAAGCGCCCCAAGCCGGGTGACGCCGTCGTGCTCGACCAGATCGCGCTGGTGGACATGGCGCCGGAAGGCAACCACACCATTCGCCGAATCCTCAAGCTGTGGCGCCTCCCGGCGGAGCCAAACTAGCTTGGACTAGGAAATCACGCCGTCCACGAGCGCCTTTGCCTCGTCCTGGACCTGCTTGAGGTGGTCGGCACCCTTGAAGGACTCGGCGTAGATCTTGTAGACGTCCTCGGTTCCCGACGGGCGGGCCGCGAACCAGGCGTTCTCCGTGACAACCTTGAGGCCGCCGATCGAGGCGCCGTTGCCGGGAGCCTCGGTCAGCTTGGCAGTGATGTCCTCGCCCGCGAGCGTCGTGGCTGTGACATCCGCGGCGGAGAGCTTGCCGAGCTTGGCCTTCTGCTCACGCGTGGCGGCGGCGTCGATCCGGGCGTAGACGGGCGCACCGAACTGGTCCGTGAGGCCCTTGTAAAGCTGGGACGGCGATTTGCCTGTAACAGCGGTGATCTCCGATGCCAGGAGAGCCAACAGGATCCCGTCCTTGTCGGTGGTCCAGACGCTTCCGTCGCGCTTGTTGAAGGAAGCGCCCGCCGATTCTTCGCCACCGAAGGCGCCCTCGCCGGAGAGCAGGCCGGGGACGAACCACTTGAAGCCCACGGGGACTTCCACGAGCTTGCGGCCCAGTCCGGCAGCTACGCGGTCAATGATGGAGGAAGACACGAGGGTCTTGCCGACCACCGACTCCGGATTCCACCCTGTGCGGTTGCGGTACAGGTAGTCGATCGCGACGGCGAGGTAGTGGTTGGGGTTCATCAAGCCGCCGTCCGGCGTCACGATGCCGTGGCGGTCGGCGTCGGCGTCGTTCCCGGTAGCGACATCGAAGGCACCCGTGCCGGCCGAAGCACTGTCGGACATGCGCTTGATGAGCGAGGCCATGGCCGACGGCGAGGAGCAGTCCATGCGGATCTTCTCATCCCAGTCGAGGGTCATGAATGCCCACTGCGGGTCCACGGTGGGGTTGACCACGGTCAGATCCAGCTGATGACGCTCGCCGATCTCACCCCAGTAGTCCACTGAGGCGCCGCCCATAGGGTCCGCGCCGATGCGCACGCCGGCGGTGCGGATCGCATCGAGGTCCAGGACGGACGGGAGATCGTCCACGTAGCTGCTCAGGAAATCGAACTTGCCCGTGCCATCCGCCTTGAGGGCGTCGTTCAACGGAATCCGCTTGACGCCGCGCAGCCCGTTTTCCAGAAGCTCGTTGGCGCGGTTGGCGATCCAGCCTGTGGCGTCTGTGTCGGCAGGGCCGCCATGCGGGGGGTTGTACTTGAAACCGCCGTCGGCCGGAGGGTTGTGGCTCGGGGTGACCACGATGCCGTCCGCCTGGGGCTGCCCAGGACCGGCTTCGTTGTTGTACTTGAGGATCGCGTGGCTCAGGGACGGGGTGGGCGTGTAGCCGTGGCGCGCGTCGATCAGCACATTAACGCCGTTGGCGGCGAGCACTTCGAGGGCGGAATTCTGCGCTGGTTCACTGAGCCCGTGGGTGTCTTTGGCCAGGAAAAGAGGGCCGGTAATGCCCTGCCCGGCGCGGTATTCCACAATCGCCTGGGTGATGGCGAGGATATGCCCTTCATTAAAGGAGGCCTTGAGGCTCGACCCCCGATGCCCGGAGGTGCCGAAGGCAACGCGCTGGGCGGGATCACTCAGATCCGGCGTCACGTCGTAGTACGCGTCAAGAAGAGCGGTGATGTCTACAAGGTCCTGGGGAAGGGCAACAGTGCCCGCACGGCTAGCCATTGACCCAGCATGCCAGACCGTCAGGTGAGCTTGAAGTGAAAACCCACTATTGCGGTGCCTGTGACTTCGTATTTCCGCCAGACGGACGAAGATTCACTGCCCGTTTACCGGAGTGCGGCATGGGGTTGGGAAGCCGGGGCTCCGGAGCTTATGTGTGCCTTCGCTCGGCGGTAGGCTGAGCACAAAGACTCGCAAGGGGGATATTCCATGACTGACCAGCCAGCCAAGCCCGAGAACGCTCCCGAGGGCGACGAACCGCCCAAGGGCTACGAACCGCCGTCGTACATTCCGCCCGCATCCCAACCCGGCGAAAACCCGTACGGCGAGCAGCCGTTTGCCTCGCCGGCGGCTTCCGGCCCCTACGGCCAGCCGCAGCCGCAAGCGCCACAGTCGCAGGAACCGTACGGCCAGTCCCAGGGCGGTCAGGCTCAATACGGCCAGCCCGCCTACGGCCAGCAGCCTCCCAGCCCCTATGGACAGCCTGCTTCGCCGTATGGGCAATCTCCCCAAGGGCCTCCTGCATACGGTCAGCCGGCCAGCCCTTACGGACAGCCCGCGTACTATGGCATGCCTGTCGAGCCCAAGGGCTTGAGTATTGCGAGCATGTGCTGCGGCATCGCGGTCTTCGTGGGCTTGGGCTTCTTCGTCCTGCCCCAGATTGCCGCCGTGATCCTCGGCCACATGGCCCTCAAGAAGGAACCGGCCGGCAAAGGCATGGCCATTGCCGGCCTTGTCATGGGCTACCTCGGCATTGTTGGCGTGATCATATTCTGGGTCTTTATCGCGATTTTTGCCGCGACCGCTTCGCGTTACAACTACAACTACTAGCAACAACGACGGCGGCCGGTGCGCCTGGCGGAAAACCCACCAAACGCACCGGCCGCCGTCGCGGTTTAAACCGGCTACGTGACTAGCGCACGCCGCCCATCAATTTCTTGATGGCGGGGGAGCCGGCTGCCAAGGCCACTGCGATGACCACGGCCGTGCCGCCGACGCCGAGGAAGTACGGCAGTTCGTTGTCAGGGTTGTATAGTCCGGCCAGGATGCCGGCCAGCGCGGTGCCGAGGGAAACCGAGAGGAAGAACAGGGCCACCATCTGGGTGTGGAAGGCCTTGGGGGCCAGCTTGGTGCTCACGGACAGGCCGATGGGGGACAGGAACAACTCCGCCAAGGTGAAGAGGAACAGGATTCCCACAAGCACCAGCAGCGGGGTCTTTCCGGCCCCGGTCAGGGGGATGAAGGCCAGGAACGCCAGGCCCATGACGAAGAGTCCGGCAGCGAACTTGATGGGGGATCCAGGCTGCTTCGGACCAAGTTTTGTCCACAGGGCAGCCATGACGCCTGCAAAAACGATGATGAATACAGGGTTGATGGACTGTACCCAGGCTGCCGGCATTTCCCAGCCGAACAGGTTGCGGTCCAGTTTTTCCTCCGAGTACACGGCAATGAACGTGAACTGCTGCTGGAAGAGTGCCCAGAACGCTGCCGATGCGATGTACAGCGGAATGAACGCGACAACACGCTTGCGCTCAAACGGGGTGACCTTCTTGCTTCGGAAGATCAGCGTGAAATAGATCACCGAGGCGACAATGGCGGCGTAGGCCATGCTGCGGGCCAGGTTGCCAGGGTTCACCACACCGGTCATCAGCAGCACGGCGATCACGACGGCGATGCCCAGGAAGATGAGCCCGTAACGGCTCCGCTGTGCGGAGGGAAGGGGGTTGGGGACGCGGTGGGCTTCTTCCGGGAGCTTGTTTCGGCCCAGTGCGTAGATGGCGAGGCCGATTGCCATGCCGATTGCGGCTGCGCCGAAGCCCCAATGGAAGCCGCTGCTTTCCTGCAGCCAGCCGGTAACAAGCGGTCCAATGAGGGCGCCAAGGTTGATGCCCATGTAGAAGATGGAGAAGCCGGCGTCACGCCGTTCGTCCTTCTCCCCATAAAGGGTGCCGACCAGCGCGGTCGCGTTTGCCTTGAGGCCACCGGAGCCGATGCCCACCAGCACCAAGCCTGCCACCAGGCCCGGGATCCCGGGCAGGAGGGCAAGGGCGATGTGGCCGGCCATGATCATGATGGCGGAACCGAAAAGTACCCGTTCGGATCCGAAAAGCCGGTCCGCCAACCATGCGCCCAGGATCGTGGAGAGGTATACGCCTCCGCCGTACGCGCCAACCAGTCCGGCGGCGAGCGATTTGTCGATCGAGAGTCCGCCGTGGTCTGCGGTGAAGTACATGTAGTAAAGCAGGATGCCCTGCATGCCGTAGAAGGAGAATCGTTCCCACATTTCTACGGAGAAGAGGCTGGCCAGCATCTTTGGGTGGCCGAAAAATGACGTATCGCCCGCGTTTTTGGCGGGCGTCCGCGTGTCAAGAGTTGTGCTCATCTGATCCATGGTGACATTGACTTAGCGCATTGTCACATCATTTAGATGCCTAGGGCAACTATTCGCCGCGGTGGAGCGTCGGTTTTTGCTGCCCCTCAAGCTGCCTTGCGAGCCGCAGGAGAAGGAGCTCGGATCCCTGTTTTCCGATGAGCTGGATGCCCATCGGAAAGCCCGTTCCAGGCGTCGGGCCGGTCCAATGAACGGGCACCGTGATCGCCGGCAGTCCGCACACGTTCACCATGGAGGACCATGGCGCAAACTCGCATTGCTTGCGATAGTCGTCGTCTGCGTCGCCCGGCCAGTCGGGGGCCGGCCACTGTTCGCCTCCGGGAATTGTCCCGGTGAACCAGCCCACGGGCCGTGGCGTCTGTGCCAGTGACGGCGTCAGGACGAGGTCCCACTGCGCGTACTGGGTGACGGTGTCGTGGGTGAACTGCCGCAGGAAGCTGAGCGCCTCGTTGACCTTGCCTGCGCTCCGCTGTTGCGCCCGACGCCGGAAGGTCCGGGTCAGGGGCGTCAGCAGGGCTTCACGCTGGGGCAGGATCCGGGCGCTCCCGACGCCGGCGGTCCAGGCGGTCGTGAACGCTTCCGGATAGCGGTTGTCGTAGCGGATCTCGGCCTCGAGTACTGAATGGCCCGCTTCCGTCAGTAATTCGATGCCCTTGTCGAGGGCATCCAGGGCCTCCCGCTCAGGGGCAAGCGGAAAGGCGGTGGACCACGGGCTGTCGAGGCTCACGCCGATGCGCAAGGCCGTGGGCGCTTCCTCGAGGCCCGCGAGGTAGCCCCGGTTCGGCCGGATTCCGTGCGGGACGAGGGCATCCATCATGAGAGCGGCGTCGGCTGCGGAGCGCGCCAGGGGCCCAGCCACCACGAGTCGTGGCGCGTCTCCGACGCTTTCCCCGGACGGCACCAAGCCCCGGCCCGGCTTCAGCCCCAGCAGTCCACATGCCGCAGCGGGAATACGTATGGACCCGCCGCCGTCGCTCCCGGGCGCGAACGGAACCAAGCCCGCGGCAACCGCGGCTGCGCTGCCTCCCGAAGACCCGCCGGAGCTGCGGCTCAATGCGTGGGGATTGCGCGACGGCGGTGCGATGCGGTTTTCGCTGTAGGCCGTGAGTCCGAACTCCGGAACCTGAGTCTTGCCCAGTGAGATGGCACCGACGCCTCTAAGCGTCGCGGCAAGGGCTCCGTCCTCCGGAGCGGGCTTACGGTCCAGGGCTCCACTGCCGTGAGTGGTCACGACTCCCGCAACATCGGTGAGGTCTTTGAAAGCCAACGGCACGCCGTGCAGGAGGGGAAGTTCGGGACCTGCGTTGCGCTGGCGAACGTACGCTGCGTCCGCGGCCCGGGCGTCGAGCAGGGCCTGGTCTGCCGTCACCGTGACGAAGGCCCCAAGCGTATGGTTCAGCTGGCCGATCCTCGCAAGGAAGTGCTCCGTCGCCTGAGTTGCAGAGAGTTGACCGGCGGCCAAGGCTTGGCGCAACTCGACCGCGCCGAGTTCGTGGATGTCAGCCAAGGAAGCGGGACTCCAAGCGCTCCTCCACGGCGACGGAAACGGCGTCGGCCGAATCGCCGGGTGCAGCGGTGACGCGATAAGCAGCCTTGTCCCTGACTTCAGCAACCACGTCCACAAGTTCCGTGCCTCTGTAAACGAGCCCGACGCCGTCGTCGGTGCAGTGCGTTTCCCCCAGTGCGCCCTCTGCCACCAGTTGGTGGACAAGCGGGCGGCGGCCCGGCTCGGAGTCATAGTGGACACCGTTGGCGTAGGGGAGGAACCCCAGTCCGTTGGTCACGGCGCGCAATTCAGGGCCGTAGGAATCCGTGGTGCCGCCCTGGTACCAACAAATCGAGCCAGCGGACACTCCGGCCAGGACTACACCGTGTTCCCAGACACGCCTCAAAATACCGTCCAGTCCGTGCGCACGCCATACGGCCAGAAGATTGACGACGGAACCGCCGTTGACCCACACCACGTCCTGTTCCAAGAGGTACGCCTCGGGATCGCCGTAGTTGGGCATCGTGAAAAGGTTCAGGTGACTGAAATCGAAGCCCGAAACCCTCGCGGCTTGGTCCAATTCCGCGGCGAACCAACGCTGGTCTCCGGAGGCAGTGCCGATATGCGCCACTCGCGGCGCCCGTCCGCTCACTCCGGAGAGTTCGACGGCGTGGTGAACCAGGAGGTCGAACTCCAGCCTGGTGCGATGACCGGACTTATAGCCACCGGAGGTTGCCAGGATGGTGGGCTCGCCAGCAGCCATGGTGCCTCCTTTCCGCCCGTGGTCGGTCTCGATCGCCACAACAGCGAACATTTAGCGCCAACACTAGTGCCGCAGGGGCGGAGTGAGAAAGTGCCGACGGGCCCACGCCGCGAGGGTTCCTGCGGTGATGGTCCCGTAGCCGGCTGGGCCCACGCCGCGAGGGTTCCTGCGGTGATGGTCCCGTAGCCGGCGCGTACTAGGCTTGATTTGGAGATCTGAATCAACTGGAAGGGACCCACGTGAGCGATATCGAGACCGTGCCCGTCGGCGATGTTCCGGCGGACGCGAAAATCCTGGACGTCCGGGAGGATTACGAATGGGTGGCGGGCCACGCCGAGGGTGCGCTGCACATTCCGCTTGACCAGATTCCGGCCCGGCTTGACGAGCTTGATCCTGACGATGACCTGTATGTGATCTGCCGTACGGGCGGACGGTCCTACAGGGCGGTCCAGTGGCTGGTGGGACAGGGCTATACCGCCACGAACATCGCCGGAGGCATGGACATGTGGTTCGAGACCGGCCGCCCGATGGTTTCGGAGAACGGCCTCAAGCCGGTTGTCCTGTAGCCATAACGTATAACACCTAAGGAATATATACATGTCGGGATCCGCGCTCACCTACACCTTCCTCGGTCCTGAAGGCACCTTCACCGAGGCTGCCCTCCTGCAGGTACCCGGCGCGGCCGATGCCAACAGGGTGCCCTGCACCAATGTGAACACGGCTTTGGAGAGGGTTCGCCAGGGCGAAGCGGATGCGGCCATGGTGCCGATCGAGAACTCGGTGGAAGGCGGCGTGACCGCCACCCTGGATGCCATTGCCACCGGAACCGAACTGCGGATCATCCGTGAAGCCCTTGTTCCCATCACGTTCGTGCTGGTTGCCCGCCCCGGCGTGAAGATCTCGGACATCCGCCGGATCTCCACCCATGGCCATGCCTGGGCCCAGTGCCGGCTATGGGTCGATGAAAATATCCCGAATGCGGAATACGTGCCGGGATCCTCCACGGCGGCAGCCGCCGTCGGACTTCTCGAAGGCGAGGCGCACTACGACGCCGCCATCTGCGCCCCCCTTGTCGCGGCGGAACGGCCGGGCCTGAATGTCCTTGCCGAGAACATCGGCGACAACCCCGGCGCAGTTACCCGCTTCGTCCTTGTCAGCCGTCCCGGTGCACTCACAGAACGCACCGGCGCCGACAAGACCACCGTCGTCGTGCCCCTTCCCGAAGACCGCCCCGGCGCCCTGATGGAAATCCTGGACCAGTTTGCCACGCGCGGAGTCAACCTCAGCCGCATCGAGTCCCGGCCCACCGGCCAGTATCTGGGTCACTACTTCTTCAGTATCGATGCCGACGGCCACGCCTCCGACGCACGGGTAGCCGATGCCCTGGCAGGCCTGCACCGGATCAGCCCGGCCACCCGCTTCCTCGGATCCTACGCCCGGGCGGACGAGCAGAAAGCCTTGGTGGCCCCGCATACCTCCGACGCCGCGTTCGCGTCCGCACATGCCTGGGTTCGGGGCATTCTGGGCGGCGAGCCGGGCGCTTGACCGGCCCGAATCCGCTCCGCAAAGCGTTGGATAATTGACTCTTCAACCCCTATCGCGTGGATAAAACTGTGCGTATGCTTGCTTGATCCACAATTGATGGACGCATGCCCCTAACGGAGGGAGCGGGCCATGTCAGGAAATAGCAATGACACCAGCGGCCAGGGAATGATCGTCAACCCCAAGCCCAAGGCGGACAACCAGGACTGGGACGGCGACGACGCCGACCGCGCTGATCGGCTGCGCTTTGAGGAAGAACAGGCCATGATTCGCGAGCAATCGGAAGCGCGCGCAGCCGCCAAGGCATTGGCAGAACACAAGTTGGCCGAACACAAAGCAACGGAAGCGGCGAAGAACGCCAAGTAGCGCGTCGCGCTATTGCAAGGGCACTGCTTATTGCACGCGCACGAGGAGCGAACGCGGCTCCACCTTGACGGTGACCTTTGTGGCCTCGCCCGAGGGATCACCGTCAAGTTGCGTGGCCATAGGTTCGCTGCTGCTGATGACCACTTTGCCCGAGCGGTAGTAATTCATGACCGGCAGGTTCCGGTTGTGCTTGAACAGGATCTTTGTGTATACGGCGATCCAGCCGATGGCGCTGCGCGGGCTCATGACCACAACGTCAAGGACACCGTCGTCGATCATCGCACCGGGGATGAAGTCGATGCCCCCTGGAATCAGGCCGCAATTGGCGAACAAGACGCTTCGGATTTTCCGGGATTGCTCGGGCTCGTCGTCCATGGCAATGGTGACCTTTTTGCGCCGGCCGGGTAGGTGGCGGACGCCCGCCTCAGTGTAGGCGAGCCAGCCGACTGCCTTCTTGAGGCCGTCGTTGGTATCGCCCACAACCTCGGCGTCCAGGCCCATTCCGGCGATCACCAGGAAAGCATGCTCGGAAGAGGCGCCTGTCCGGTCGTTGTGGATCGCCATCCTGGCGGTGTCGATGTAGCGCTGGTGGCCGAAGAGCGCTGTGTGGACGTTGCCGCGGAGATCGTTGACATCCAGATTCACGTTGCGTGCCAGCAGGTTTCCGGTTCCCAGGGGAATCAAGCCCATAGCGACGTCGGTGTGCGCGAGGGTCTCTGCCACCACGCGCACGGTACCGTCGCCGCCGCCGACGAGTACGACGTCGGGCTTATACGCGAGTGCCGCCCTGGTCTGCGAATGGCCGGGGTCCGCCGCGGTGGTGTCGAAGAAACGGGGTTCGTCCCAGCCCGCAAGATGGCAGGCATCCCGGATGATCCTCCGCGCGTCCTCGGCCTTCGCCTTCACCGGGTTGAGGATCACGGCCACCCTTTGCAAGCCGGCTTCAGGCTTGTGAGCGTCTTCGTGCACAGCGCTGCGGGTATGCCTGGCCCTGAGCCGGCGCACGCCCCACCAACTGGAGACGGCGAAGACCACGCCCCCAGCCAGAATCACGTACAGGATCCAGTTGCTCATGGTGCTTCAACCCTATCCCGCTGCAGGTGCGGCCGTGCACGCCCGAAGGGGGTGCCTGCCGCCGTCGGGGGCTGGCCGCGGAGCTGCTCGCTCATTCGATACTCTTGTCTGGTGATCGACGTAAAAGACCTCAGCGAAAACCCGGACAAGTTCCGTGCCAGCCAGCGCGCCCGCGGCGCCGACGAGTCCGTGGTGGACGCGATCATTTCCGCCGACGCAGACCGCCGCGCGGCCCTGATCCGCTACGAAAACCTCCGTGCCGAGCAGAACGCCTTCGGCAAGAAGGTGGCACAGGCCAAGGGCGAGGAAAAGCAAGCGCTGCTGGCCGAGGTCAAGGAACTGGCGAACTCCGTCAAGGCTGCCTCTGCCGAAGCCGATGCCGCCCAGGCCAAGCAGGAAGAGCTGCTCCGCGTCATCCCCAACCTGATTGAGGACGGCGTGCCCGAGGGTGGCGAGGACAACTTCGTGGTGGTCAAGACGGTCGGCACCCCGCGCGAATTTACTGACTTCGAACCGAAGGACCACCTGGAAATCGGTGAACTCATCGGCGCGATCGACATGGAACGCGGCGCCAAGGTCTCCGGTGCGCGCTTCTACTTCCTCCGCGGCGTCGGTGCCCGGCTGGAGATGGCACTGTTGCAGATGGCCATGGACCAAGCCATCGAGGCCGGCTTCGTACCGATGATCACCCCCACGTTGGTGCGTCCGGAGATCATGCAGGGCACCGGTTTCGATGTAAAGCACGACGCCGAGATCTACCGTCTCGCCGAGGACGACCTTTACCTTGTGGGAACCTCTGAAGTGGCCCTCGCGGGCTACCACTCGGACGAGATCCTCGACCTTTCCGCAGGCCCCATCCGCTACGCCGGGCAGAGCTCCTGTTACCGCCGCGAGGCCGGTTCGCACGGCAAGGACACCCGCGGGATCATCCGCGTCCACCAGTTCAACAAGGTGGAGATGTTTATCTACACCACTGTTGAAGAGGCCGCCGCCGAGCACGAGCGACTCCTGGCCTGGGAAGAGGAAATGCTGGCGAAGGTCGAGCTCCCGTACCGCGTGATCGACACCGCGGCGGGCGATCTCGGCATGTCCGCGGCCCGGAAGTTCGACTGCGAAGCCTGGGTCCCCACCCAGAACGCTTACCGAGAGCTCACGTCGACGTCCAACTGCACCACCTTCCAGGCCCGCCGCCTCAACATCCGCGAGCGTGCGGTCAACGAGGAAGGCGTAGCGAAGGGCACCCGCGCGGTCGCCACCCTCAACGGCACGCTGGCCACCACCCGCTGGATCGTCGCCATCCTGGAGCACCACCAGAACCCGGATGGCTCGGTCAACGTCCCTAAGGCACTCCAGAAGTACATCGGCGGCCTCGAGGTCCTCCCCGTTCTGTAGCCGGCCTACCGGTGCACACCTGTCCTCCACAGCCGGGCTTGTCCACATAGAGCCAAAGCGCGGCTGACGCTGTGGAACGATCCATGGATAGTAATTCCATGGACATCCCTCCGCAGCTCATTGTCTCCGCCGAGCGGCTGGCGCTCACCGGCTCCACGGCCGTGATTCACCGGCCGTTCAGGGCGGGACGCCTTGTCCGGCTGAGGCGCGGGTTCTACGTGAAAACCTCCACTTGGGTGGAAGCGACGCCTGCCCAGAGGTTCGAGTGGTCCGCAGCAGCGGTCGGGCTGGCATTCGACCGGGCCGTCTTTTGCGGTGAGTCCGCAGCTGTCGTGCTCGGCGTCCCTACGCTTCGCCCCCCGGAGTTCGTCGATCTAGCCACTTCCTCGGAGCGAATCACGGGACGGCGGCCAGCAACGTTTGCGGTCCACGGAGACAGCGCGCTTGCCGAAAAGGCGCGGAATGCAGGCAACCATCCCATGCGCTACGTCCTTCGACGCGACGCGCAGCCCGTAGTTTCCGGCCAGTTTTCCTGCACAAGTCCGGTGCAGACGGCCATGGATGTCATGTGTTCCTCGTCCTTCAGCCGCGCGCTCGTTGTAGCCGACGGAATCGCACGAATGCTCTGGGAACAGGGTTTGCTGGGGCAGGATGCCTGCTTGATCGAACACCCTGGGATCGCCTTGGCGCTGGACGGGATCGTGGCTGATGCCACCAAGCACCGGGCAGTCCGGATCGCGAGCTTGGCTAACACGAAGGCCGAATCGGCAGGGGAGTCGTTCAGCAGGGCTGTCATCGAGTTGCTGGGCTTTGAGCAACCGCTCCAACAGCACATGATTGTTGACTCCGGCGAGTTCGTTGCCCGGACCGATTTCTGGTGGCCAGAGGAATTGATCGCGGGCCAATTCGATGGCAAGCAAAAGTACCCGGACGAGGACGTGCAGGGGGATTGGAGCGCGGAAGACGTCGTGAATCGGGAGAAACTGCGTGAGGACAGCATCCGTGCACTCGGGTTCACCGTCGTCAGGTGGAATTGGGCGGATTTGGAGCAGCCAGGCCGTCTTCGGCAGAAGCTCGTGCGCGCCGGACTGCGCCCTCGCGCCAAGGCTTCAGGTTAACACTCACACTGTGGACAAACGTGGGAGTATTCACCGCGTGTTAATCCGTTGCTGTGGTCTGCGTCCTAGCTGGTGTCGTGTGGGGTCTGCTTCACTGGAGGCATGACTATTTTGACTGGTACCTCAGTCGCTGGCATCGATGACCAGCGGAATTTGAATCACAAACTCATGATCGCGTTGGACGTCGACGGAACTCTCGTCGATCATGATGGCCACATGTCGCCAAGCGTCCGCGACGCCGCACGGGCAGTCGTCGACCACGGACACGACGTCCTGATCGCCACCGGCCGCTCGTTGAACGCCACCTTGCCCATCATTGAGCAGATCGGACTGGAAAGCGGTTATGCCGTGTGCTGCAACGGCGGCGTCACGTTGCGGCTCGACCCCCAGCTGGACACAGGCTACGAGATCATTCACAAAGCCACTTTCGATCCCGCCCCGGCATTGATGGCACTTCGCGAGCAGCTTCCGTCCGCCAAGTACGCGCTCGAGGACGAGGACGGGAACTTCCTCTCAACCGAGCGGTTCCAGGACGCCAGCTTCGGCGTGGAGGCAATCGGTGTCGATTTCCAGACGATGCTCGATGCCACTGCGGTGCGCGTCGTGGTGTTCAGCAGCGAGAACACGGCCGAAGAATTTTCCACAGCCATTCGCAAGATCGGGCTGTCCGGGGTTACCTATTCAGTAGGCTGGACGGCTTGGCTGGATATCGCCGCCGCCGGGGTCACCAAGGCCAGCGCCTTGGAGCAATTGCGCCAGCGGCTCGGCACGCACCCCCGCCACACGGTGGCAGTAGGGGACGGCCGCAATGACATCGAAATGCTCAGCTGGGCCGGGCGCGGTGTAGCCATGGGCCAGGCGCCTGAGGAAGTCATCGCCGTCGCTGATGAGGTCACCGCTTCGGTGTACGACGACGGTGCTGCCCTCATCCTGCGTCGCTTGCTGTAACAGCCCCGCGCAGCAGGCCGGCCGAGGCCGTGTCGTAGCTCAGGCGGCCTCGGAGACTGCGGTGATCATACGCCGCAAGCTCATGGCCACGGACGCGGTGGCGTTAACGGGCGCCTGGCTGGACGCCGCCTCCGCGACGGTGTCACTTAGTTTTGCCACACTGTCCCGGGCTTCGTCCAGGGCGCTCTTGAAATCATCGGCGTCCCCATGCCTCCATTGCCGGATCATTGCCGCAACGTCCTCCAGCGCCTCAGCCAAATTTGGTGGGACACCCTCCGGAATGACCGTTCCCGCGTTTTCTTCCCAGATCACGCTTGCCAGGACGTCAGTGACGTCCTGGACGTGGAAGGTCAGACGTTCCACCGTGCGCAAACCGGCCAGGTCGCCGGGCAGGCGCCCGGCTCGACGGCGGGATCGCGGGTTCGCTTTGGCACTCAACTTCGCCGCCTGGACGGCCGTCCGTACCGCGGTTGCGGTGCGTGCGAGCTCGCCGCTGCGGCTCGCCCAATCCTCATGGTTCGGCGGCCAGGACTCCGTCATGGCGCTTGCCATGTCCCTGAGCTGTTTTGAAAGTGCCCGCTGGTGTCCGTCGATGGCCGGATCGATGCCTTCAAGATGCAGGGGAGGAAAGACCAGCCAGTTCACCGCGAAACCGACCGCCACCCCCATCGCCATTTGCAGGACGTACGCGAAAGAGAATCCCTGCGCATTTGAATAACCCAGGACCAAGACGAACAGCGCCGCCATGGGAACCCATTCGGAGGCGCTTCCAAGCCTTGGCAGGCCGCCGATCACCACGCCCAGGCCGACGACGACGGCCACCGCCAGTGCGTTCGGGGTGGTGACTGTGGTCACTGCGAAGGCCATGGCAATGCCCAATCCGAGTCCCAGCAGGCTTTGCAGCCCGTGCTTGGCGGAAGCCGCGACGGTGGGGTGCATGCTGACCAAGACGCCCAAGGGCGCATAGTAAGGATAGGAAGCGGCTGTCCCAGGCATCAGCGGCGCAAGGTACCAAGCCAGCCCGGCCGCGACGGCCGTCTTTGCGGCAAACAGGAGGCGGTGGCCTGTGACAGCCTGTCTGAGAGCGGGAAGAAGCCTCCCAAGCTGTTGCTTGGAGATCATGGACTCAAGGTAGGCCGGGAGGAATGGGTGTGTCGAGGACAAGATGGCTGAAGGCGTGCCGACGCAAAATCAGTAGACCTCGAGGATCAACTGCAGCAAGCGTGCTGCGGCCGGCCTGGCGGCGTGCTCCTCCACCCATTGGGCGCGGGCCAGGGCCTTGCTCACGGCCTGGGTGCTGATCCCCAGTTCCTGGGCCACGGCCTTCTGTTGTCCACGCACGCCCGGCGTCAGCAGGTCCAGGACACGCCACTCGGCTGTGCTCCGATGCTGCACAATGTGCCCAAGGAGCCGCAGTACAGCCTCCGATTCGGCAGCGAGGGCAGCGATCGGCCCCTCGACGGCCACAGGGACGCGCTCTTTGCCATTCCGCAAGCGGTCCACGGCGCGGCGTGCGTAGACCAAGCCGTGTCCGGAGGCGTCTTTGATTTGCCTGGGCAGGGGTTCGTTGACCGGTCCGACGCCGATTCCCACGTACCACTGTCCGCTCCTCAAGGCGATGAGCGCCGAATCCACGGCCTCATGCGGGAATTCCACGATGCCCTGGACTTCGTCCTCCACCGAGCGGTCAAAGTCCAAGCACGCCGGGATGTGGCGCAGGTCTTTGAGCAGCTGCGGTACGAGGTCTCCGTTGCCGCGGCTGTCGCGTTGGTTGATGGTCAGCGTGAACATGGTGGATCAAACATTACCGGCAGGTAGCTGACTTTCAAGCGGTTAATCCAGAGCCAATTTCTCGTTACGAAGCCGGGTGCCCGGCGATTTTGAGCCGGACGGTTGCGCGTAGGGACCTACCCGTTAACGACGACGGCGGCGGGTGCGGTTCGCATGGAACCGCACCCGCCGCCGTCGTGCACGTGGGGGGCCCACGCCGCCAGGGTTCCCTGACCGAGCGGAGCGAGGTTAGGGTGGCGGTGGGGACTAGTGGGAGACCGGAACGTAACGCTTGATGGAAGCTTCCAGCTCAGCTTCGGCCGCGGCGCGGTCGGCCCACCCTTCAGCCTTGACCCACTTGCCGGGCTCAAGGTCCTTGTAACGGGTGAAGAAGTGCTCGATTTCCTTGATCAGGAATTCGCTGACATCGGTGATTTCCTGGATGTGGTCGAAACGCGGGTCGGCCGGAACGCAGAGAACCTTGGCGTCTCCGCCGCCGTCGTCGGTCATGTTGAAAACGCCGATGGGCCGGGATTCAACGATGACGCCCGGGTAGAGGTCGAAGTCCTGCAGGAGGACCAGTGCGTCCAGGGGGTCGCCGTCCTCGCCAAGGGTGTTCTCGAAGAACCCGTAGTGCGTGGGGTACTGCATGGAGGTGAACAGGACGCGGTCCAGGCGAACGCGGCCGGTCTCGTGGTCAACTTCGTACTTGACGCGCGACCCCTTGGGGATCTCGATCGTGACGTCGTGCTTCATGGAATGCTCCTTGACGGTATTGGCATGGGCGCGGCAACAGAGCAGCCGACGCCGCCGACTACTATTGAGGATATAGCGAGAGGCCCAAGTTTCTTGAAACGGTGGGGACATTCAAGACTTTGAGGACTAAAGCTGCATGAAGGGCGTTGACGAGGCGGGGGCTGAAAAGCAGGCTCCGGAACAGCAGGAGACTCCCGTTCTCAGACCCAGGAAGCCCAAGCCCGCGAGGCCTGCGTCGAAGGGCGTCGTCCGCTTTCTGCCGCTGGTCTTGTTGACCTTGGTCATTGCGGCATTGGCGCTGCCGATGGGCCTCGGGGTCGCACCCGGATTCTTCGGTCCCGGCTCTTTCGGGGCCGCCGCTACGCCCGCACCCAAGGTGCCGGCCTGGCAACAGGTCCCCAAGCAGTTGAGCCGCATCCAGGTCGTTGCCCCCTTGGACGCTTCCGCACCTGTCCCGCTGCCGGCCGATGTCACAAGCCAGCTCAATGCCCTCCTGACGCCCGACGGTGGGGGAGACTTCACCGGCGTCGTAGAGGATGCGTTGACCGGACTTCCGCTTTACGATCGTGACGGCGCCAAGAACCGCGTGCCGGCGTCCAACATGAAACTGCTCACGGCAGTCGCGGCGCTGCGGGCGATCGGGCCGGAGACACGGTTCAGCACGCGGGTCCTGGCTGGACCTTCGGCGTCGACCATCATCCTGAACGCCGGAGGTGATGTCCTGCTCGGCGACGGACCGTCCCAGCCGAGCGAGGTGCTTGGCCATGCCGGCCTGGATACCCTCGCGGCGGATGCGGCCAAAGCGCTCCAGGACCGCGGCGTGAAAGGCCCGGTCACCGTGCAATTGGACGATGGACTATTCACCGGTCCGGCTTTGAATCCGGCGTGGAGCCTCGACGACGTCGCTGCGGGCGAAACCGCGCCAATCTTTCCGCTCGCCTTGAACTCCGCCCGGACAAGCCCGGGTGCGACCACCGGTCCGCGTCCACAAGACGCCGCGCTCGCTGCCGCCGCGGCTTTCGCCGGGAAGCTCCAAGCCGCGGGCGCCGCTTCCGGATTCACGGTGGTCCCCGGTGTGGAACGCGCCACCGTTCCAGCCGGAAAGCAGGACGTCCTCGCGAGCGTGGTGTCTGCCACGGTCCGTGAGCAAGTGGACTTGATGCTGGAAACCTCGGACAACTACCTTGCCGAGGTATTCGGCCGGATGGCCGCGCTGTCCGCGGGAAAGCCGGGATCGAACGACGGCGCGACGGCGGCCGTGAGCGCCCAGGTGGCGGAACTGGGGATCGCCACGGATTCCATGCACTTGGCGGACGTGTCCGGCCTAGCTTTGGGCAACCAGGTGTCGGCACGGCAGTTCGCGGATGTGGTGCGGGCGATCACCTCGGGACCGGACACCCGTCTCCGTGCCGCCCTCGCCGGGTTCCCGGTGGCAGGGCTGACCGGGACGCTCGGCGACCGCTACGCTGACGCCAACACCTCCCAAGGGGCGGGACTGGTGCGCGCCAAGACCGGCACCTTGAATTCGGTGATCGCCTTGAGCGGCTACGTGGTGGACGCGAACGGCCGTCTTCTGGTCTTTTCCTTTATCGGCAATGGGCTGACGCCGGGCGCGGCGGGGAACAAGGTAGCGCTTGACCGGTCCGCCACGGCACTCGCGTCATGTGGTTGCCGGGCCGGCTGACGTTCGCCGCTGCCCGACGTTCGCCGCTGAGCGAACTTAAGGGTGCAGATTCAGACTGTTGTGTTCTGATGGTTCGTATGGAGTCTCAGCAGCAAGCCCAGTCCCTCATCAACTGGGAGCTGGCCGCCTCCACGGCCGCCCGGCTCGCTCCCCCCGGCCCGGTACTTAGTCCGGCCCAGATCGGCAAAGCCGTGGACAGCCTGCGTTTCAGCGCGGACATCTCGGTACCGCATGTGCATGACATCACCGGTTTGGAAGCCGCACGCGATCTCCGCGACTCCCATGTGCTGGTAGTTGACCGGGCGTCGTGGGCAAAGGCCAACACCCAAAGTTTTGCCGTGATGCTTCAGCCGGCCCTTAAGCAAATGCTGGATTCCCGGCGGGGCCCGGCGATGACACCGGCCGCGGCGGCCGCGAGCGGCGCCATCACCGGCAGCCAGCTCGGGGCTGTGCTTGCCTTCTTGTCGAGCAAAGTCCTGGGCCAGTACGATCCCTTCGCCGCGCTCGCCCCGGACTCGAAAACGCCGCCTGCCGGCCGGCTCCTGCTGGTGGCTCCGAACATCATCTCCGTGGAGCGTGAGCTCAACGTCGATCCTGACGATTTCCGGCTCTGGGTCTGCCTTCACGAGCAGACCCACCGGGTGCAGTTCGCCGCCGCACCCTGGCTCCGGACCCACATGCTCGAGGAAATCGAACGCCTCAGCGCCAATCTCATCGGCAATGTGGACTCCATCATGGACCGTGCCACGGCCGCCGCCCGGTCCCTGCGCGACCGCTCCACCGGTGCCGTGCCCGGCCGCGGAGCCATCCTGGACCTGCTCCAAAACCCCGAGGAAAAGGCCTCGCTTTCGCACCTCACAGCTGTCATGAGCTTGCTGGAAGGCCACGCCAACGTGGTGATGGACGCCGTCGATTCCTCCCTGATCCCTTCGGTGAAGACCATCCGGCAGCGCTTCAACGCGCGGGGCAAGGACCGCGGAATGATCGAGAAATTCATCCGCAACATCCTCGGCCTGGACGCCAAGATGCGCCAGTACAGCGACGGCGCCAAGTTCGTCCGCGAAGTGGTTGCCGTGGCCGGCATGGAGGGCCTGAACCGGGTCTGGGAATCGGCCGAAAAACTGCCCACCGAAGCCGAAATCCACGACTCCAAGCTGTGGCTTGAGCGGATGGGGCTGTGACCGGAGGCACTACATCGGGCCGGAGTGCAAGCATTAGCAACTCACCAAGCAGCGGACGACGGCGTCCCGGGCGTTTGGCGCCGGTCGTCGGCAAAGCACGGAATATGTTGCAGGACGCACTGGCCTCCGCGGGCTATCCCGAACGAATCCTGGTGGCATGCAGCGGCGGGCCGGACTCCTTGGCGCTTGCCTCAGTGGCGGCCTATTTTGCCCGTCGAGGGCATGTACACGGCCGCCCCGTGAGCGTAGCCGCCGTCGTGGTCGACCACCAGTTGCAGGAAGGCTCGGCTGAGGTTGCGGCACGAACCGTGTCGGTCCTGAAGGGCCTGGGACTCTCGCCCGTCCAGCTGCGGACCGTGGAGGTGGCAGCTACCGGGTTCGGGCCGGAGGCGGCAGCCCGGGACGCCCGGCACGCGGCGCTCGAAGCAGCCGCCACCGAACTCGATTGTGGAGCAATCCTGCTGGGGCACACCCTGGACGACCAGGCCGAGCAGGTCCTGCTGGGCCTGGCCCGGGGCTCGGGAACCCGTTCCCTCGCCGGGATGCGGCCAGCACGCGGCAAACTCCTTCGTCCTTTCCTCGGGCTTCACCGCGCAGAAACGCTCGAAATCTGCGAGGTCGAGGAACTCGAAACCTGGCACGATCCCAGTAACGCTGACCCTGCCTTCGCCCGCTCGCGGACCAGGGTTGAGGTGATGCCTTTGCTTGAGGACAAGCTGGGGCCCGGTGTGGCCGAATCACTCGCCCGCACCGCCGCGATCCTCCAGCAGGATGCCGACTTCCTGGAGCAGCTTGCCGCAGAGAGCTATGCGCGCCTCGTCAACCGGACCGACGACGGGGTCTGGCTTCCCGAAGACGCCTTGAGGGATTTGTCCCCCGCGCTGAGGTTCCGGGTGATTGCCAAAGCGGCTGCCGACGTCGGGGGCCAACAGCCCGGCTACGGGCGGCTTCAGGCGGCCGAAGCCTTGCTCCGCCGGCAGGGATCTGCGGGTCCCGTGCAGCTTCCCGGAAGCGTCAGCGCCTACCGCGTATCCCTGAGCGAATTGGAGCGGGAGGCCTCAGCCGGGGGAACTGCCGTTCCCCGCGAAGGGGGCGGCTGTGGGAAGCTAGTATTCCGGCATCAAAGATCGCCCCAACAGTAGCCGCACCCACGCATCAACACAGGAGCCATTGGTGGATTCAAACGACGTCCAGGCAGACCTCAAACACGTTCTCTACACCAAGGAGCAGATCCAGCAACGGATCGCCGAACTTGCTGCACAGATTGACAAGGACTACGAGGGCCGTGAGCTGCTGATCGTTGGCGTGCTCAAGGGCGCTGTCATGGTCATGGCGGACCTCGCGCGTGCGCTGCACAGCCACGTCAGCATGGACTGGATGGCGGTGTCTTCGTACGGCTCCGGTACCCAGTCCTCCGGCGTCGTGCGCATCCTCAAGGACCTTGATACCGACCTCATGGGCAAGGATGTCCTGATTGTCGAAGACATTATCGATTCCGGCCTGACCCTCTCCTGGCTCAAGACCAACCTCGAATCACGAGGCACTGCTTCCGTGGAAATCTGCACGGCTTTCCGCAAGCCAACGGCTGCGAAGGTCGAGATCGACGTGAAGTATGTCGGCTATGACATTCCCAACGAATTCGTCGTCGGCTACGGCCTGGATTACGCCGAGAAATACCGCAACTTGGACTTTGTGGGAACCCTCGCCCCGCACGTTTACGAATAACTCCTCTCGCAGCGAACCACCGCGGCATGGTTCGCGGAGTGAAAGCGGCCTCCTGTTCGGGAGGCCGCTTCTCGTTGTGCAGTGGTCCGGGGATCCTGAAAGAACCATGGATTTCCCCCGGGAGTTTCCGGAATTCCGCGATCATGTACGCCTAGAGGGAACTTTTGCCTCTCACTGTGCGTGAATCACTCCGAACGGTGTAAAGCTAGAAACTGACGCAGCACCACACGCGCGCAGAAGCTGCGCCGTGCAGCACTACCAGGAGGGACGGGGCGGAGCCCCCGAACAGATGAAAGCTAAGAGTTTCTTCAAGGGCCCGGGCATCTGGATTGTTGTCGTAGTCGGCTTGCTCCTGGTGGCATTTG
Organism: Arthrobacter sp. KNU-44; assembly: GCF_051843155.1. Classification (NCBI taxonomy): domain Bacteria; kingdom Bacillati; phylum Actinomycetota; class Actinomycetes; order Micrococcales; family Micrococcaceae; genus Arthrobacter; species Arthrobacter sp. KNU-44. Next base: position 2,077,400 of record NZ_JBPXNG010000002.1, on the reverse strand, counting down.
CAACCCTTGCCCCCGGCGGATCCACTCGTATCGACACCGACAAGGGCCTCGCGATCCTCGCGCAGAGCGGCAAGGTGGACCAGGCCAAAATCTACGATGCCGAGAACCGCGTTGACCTGACACTGAAAGACAACCTTGTCATCGATGGCCAGGACAAGGGTAAGAACGTCCAGTTCTTCTACGTCACCGCGCGAGCCGGGGACGTCGTAAAGGCCGTCACCAACGCCCAACCGTCCGGTGGCTTCACGGACCAGCCCGTCGAGAACAACTGGTTCTCCGGACTGTTCTCGCTCCTCATCCCCGTCCTCCTGCTGGGTGTGCTCTTCTGGTTCCTCCTCTCGCGCATGCAAGGCGGCGGTTCCAAGGTGATGCAGTTCGGGAAGTCGAAGGCCAAGCTGGTCAACAAGGACATGCCGCAGGTCACCTTCTCGGATGTCGCTGGTGCCGATGAAGCCGTCGAAGAGCTCCAGGAAATCAAGGAATTCCTCGCGGAACCGGCAAAGTTCCAGGCCGTCGGCGCGAAGATCCCCAAGGGCGTGCTGTTGTACGGCCCTCCGGGCACAGGCAAGACACTCCTGGCCCGCGCCGTCGCAGGCGAAGCCGGCGTCCCGTTCTTCTCCATCTCGGGCTCGGACTTCGTCGAAATGTTCGTAGGTGTCGGTGCATCGCGAGTGCGCGACCTCTTCGAGCAAGCCAAGTCCAATGCGCCCGCCATCATTTTCGTTGACGAGATCGACGCGGTCGGACGTCACCGTGGCGCCGGTATCGGCGGCGGCAACGACGAGCGCGAGCAGACCCTTAACCAGCTCCTCGTCGAGATGGACGGCTTCGACGTCAAGACCAACGTCATCCTGATCGCTGCAACCAACCGTCCGGACGTCCTGGACCCTGCCCTGCTTCGTCCCGGCCGCTTCGACCGCCAGATCACTGTTGAAGCACCGGACCTGATAGGTCGCGAACAGATCCTGAATGTCCACGCCAAGGGCAAGCCCATGGCCCACGGCGTCGACCTCAAGGGCGTCGCGAAGAAGACCCCGGGCTACACGGGTGCCGACCTCGCCAATGTGCTCAACGAGGCCGCCCTCCTGACGGCAAGGTCCAATGCAAACCTGATTGACGACCGCGCCCTGGACGAGGCAATCGACCGTGTTATGGCCGGCCCGCAGAAGCGCAGCCGCGTCATGAAGGAAATGGAGCGCAAGATCACCGCCTACCACGAAGGCGGCCACGCCCTGGTGGCGGCAGCATTGCGCAATTCGGCCCCTGTCACGAAGATCACCATCCTGCCCCGAGGCCGCGCACTCGGCTACACGATGGTTGTCCCCGAGGACGACAAGTACTCGATCACGCGCAACGAACTCCTCGACCAGATGGCCTATGCCATGGGTGGCCGTGTCGCAGAGGAAATCGTCTTCCACGACCCCTCCACGGGCGCCTCGAACGATATCGAAAAGGCCACCGGGACGGCGCGCAAGATGGTCACCCAGTTCGGCATGAGCGAGCGCATCGGCGCCGTGAAGCTTGGCGCAGGCGGCGGCGAGCCGTTCCTGGGCCGGGACATGGCACAGGAACGCAACTACTCCGACTCGGTGGCGTACATCGTTGACGAGGAAGTGCGGCGCCTGATCGATCAGGCCCATGACGAGGCCTATGCGATCCTGACCGAGAACCGGGACGTTCTGGACCAGTTGGCGCTCGAACTGCTTGAGCGCGAAACGCTGAACCAGGCGGAGATCGCCTACATCTTCCGCGACATCCGCAAGCGTGACTTCCGCGAGGTGTGGCTCTCCAAGGAGTCCCGTCCGGTCCAGACCATCCCGCCGGTGGAATCCCGCGCAGAGAAGGCTGAACGTGAGGCACAGGAAGAGGCCAAGGCTGCTCGTCTCGAAGAGCCTTTGGACGCTCAGTCCCCGCATCCGCAGGGAGTCGGCAGCCAGGAGTCATTTACCGGCCAAGGACCGGACGCGGGCACCGACGTTTCGCATCAAGGCTAAGCTTTCTGCTGTGAATCACATCGACGACGACGACTTCAGCGGTGCCGCCAGTGACGACTTTCGCCGCACCTCCGGGGGGAAATCAGGTGGCCACGGCCACGGCCACCACTCATATAAGGTCGACCGCCCCCGCATCGAGGCGGCCGTCCGCGAGATCCTCATTGCAGTGGGCGAGGACCCGGACCGTGGCGGCCTGGTGGATACGCCGAAGCGCGTTGCCAAGGCTTACGCCGAGGTCTTCGCGGGCCTGCACCAGGATCCCGAGGACGTCCTGTCCACCACGTTCGACCTCGACCACGAGGAACTCGTGCTGGTCAAGGACATCCCGTTCTATTCCACGTGCGAGCACCATTTGGTGCCGTTCCACGGCGTCGCGCACGTTGGATACATCCCTTCCCACGAAGGCAAAGTGACGGGGCTGAGCAAGTTGGCCCGCCTCGTCGACATTTATGCCCGCCGCCCCCAGGTGCAGGAACGCCTGACCACCCAGATCGTCGAAGCGCTCGTGACCCACCTCAAGCCCAGGGGCGCGATCGTCGTCGTTGAATGCGAACACATGTGCATGTCCATGCGTGGCATCCGCAAGCCCGGCGCCAAGACCGTCACCAGCGCAGTGCGCGGGCAACTTCATGACCCGGCCACCCGCGCCGAAGCCATGAGCCTCATACTCGGAAGGTAACAAAGACCATGGATTCCCTCGCAGCAGCACCAGGAACGGGCCCGGCTACAAGCCCCCTGCCCATTCTCCGCAAACCCCGTCCAGCGGCCCGCTTCGCGGACCTCCCGGCCGACCGCACGCTCGTTATGGGAATTCTGAACGTCACGCCGGATTCTTTCAGCGACGGCGGCAAGCACCCCACGGCGGACACCGCCATCGCCCACGCATTGCGCATGCTGTACGCGGGAGCGGACATCATCGACGTCGGCGGCGAATCGACCCGCCCGGGCGCCGAGCCTGTCTCCCCGGAAGAAGAACAACGGCGGGTCTTGCCGGTGATCCAGGCACTCGTTAAGGCCGGGGCGCTCGTCAGCATCGACACGACGCACGCATCGACGGCGGCTGCGGCCGTGGAGGCCGGAGCCGCGATCATCAACGACGTTTCAGGGCTGAGCCTCGAACCTGAGATGGCCGAACTCGTCGCTCGTACCAAAGTGCCCTATGTCCTGACGCATCGCCGGGGCGACGCCGAGACGATGAACAGCCTTGCCGACTACGGCAATGTCGTGGAGGAAGTCATCGAGGAGCTCAAGGGCGTCCGGGACAAGCTCTATGCGGCAGGCGTCACGGAGGAGCAAATCATTGTGGATCCCGGCCTGGGCTTCTCCAAGGACGAGGACCAGAACTGGCAACTCCTCAAGTACATCGGCAAGCTGGATGAGCTTGGCCACAAGGTCCTGATCGGCGCTTCCCGCAAGCGATTCCTCGGGACGCTCCTGACAGTGGCCGGCAAGGCGGCAGCTCCTGAGGAGCGGGACCATGCAACCGCTGCCATCACGGCTATCAGCGCCGCGAACGGCGCCTGGGCTGTGCGCGTCCACGACGTCGGCCCCAGTCTTGACGCCGTCAAGGTCGCCGCGCGCATCAGACACTAAGTTTCGTGAACAAAGGGGGAGGAACCGGTTTGGACAAGATCACACTGACCGGAGTGACCGCCGTCGGGCATCACGGCGTCTTCGACTTCGAGCGCCGGGACGGACAGCCCTTCGTCGTCGACGCTGTGCTGTACACCGATTTCAGCAAGGCCGCGGAAACGGATGACCTGCAGTTCACGGCTCACTACGGTGAAGTGGCCGAGTACATTACGTCACTCATTTCGGGCGAGCCGCTGAACCTTATCGAGGCCCTCGCGGTGCGGATCGCCGAGGGGATTCTGGCGGGCTTCAACGTCGCCGCCGTCGATGTCACGGTCCACAAACCCAAAGCTCCCATCGAAGTCCCCTTCGGTGACGTCACTGTCAGTGTCCACAGGGAGCGTGCATGAGTTCCGGTTTCACGAAAGCCATCCTGGCCCTCGGCAGCAACCTGGGCGAGCGGAACGACACCCTGTCCACCGCCGTTGCCGACCTCGTTGATCGCCCGGAAATCCGCCTGCTCGGTGTCTCTCCCGTGGTGCAGACCAAAGCCGTGGGCGGGCCCGTGGGGCAACCGGATTTCCTCAACATGGTGATCGCCGTTGAGACCACCCTTGCGCCGCTGGAACTCTTGAAGCACTGCCACGACGTCGAACAAATGCACCACCGGGTCCGCGAGGTCCGCTGGGGCCCCCGCACATTGGACGTGGACATCATCCTCTACGGCGAACTCACGAGCGACGACGAAACGCTGACCCTGCCCCATCCGCGTGCTGCGGAGCGTGCCTTCGTGCTCTATCCATGGGCCCTCCTGGACCCTGCGGCGCGGCTCAACGGTGAAAGCGTCGCCGAGCTGGCCGCCAAGGCAGAGGACTTTCCCGGGCTTCGGCCTTTTGACGGGTTCGACGGATCCGGCAGCGTCGCTGCCGCGGGAGCGGTGGAATAGTCCATGAAGGCAATGCGTCCGCTTTTGTTGGCGATCATCGCCGTCGTTCTTGCCGCAATTGGTTGGCTGACCACCGTGCTCACAACGCGCTACAGCATGGCGACGCCGGTGCTTCCCCCTTCCGCGTTGGTGACTATGGGCTTCATTGCCGTGCTCACCTTGATCATGGGCATCCGGGTCCTGCGATGGCGCAACGGCAAGAAAAAGACCATGCTGAACCCTATCCTGGCCGCGCGAACCCTGATCCTGGCCCAGGCCTGCGCTTATGCGGGCACCGTGCTGCTGGGCTGGCATGCGGGAATCGTGATTGACCAACTCCGGCTTTGGAGCTTCCGCAGTGACCAAGGCATCTTGTGGCTCGCGCTGATCATGGGCGGCGGCGGGCTCATCATGACCGTCGTGGGGCTCGTGGTGGAGCGGTTCTGCCGAATCCCTCCGGAAGACCTGGAAGGCGGCCCCGGCGTCAGGGATTCACGTCGTGGCGAAGCCAAGGGCGAAGGCGAATATGCCTACCGCGGCGATTGATCCTCCGGGCATCCAGTGGCTGCGCGTATCGCCGAAATACGTGACGGTGCGGCTCGTCGAGTGGGCCATCCGCAACGTGATCACGATCGGCCTGTTCAGCCTGCCCTTGCTTTTCGTGGAACTCGGATGGTGGAAGTGGCCACCGCTGTGGCTAGCCGTCGCCGTTCCCGCGGCCTTTCTGCTGCTTGGCCTGTGGCGGCTCGTGTTGATCCCGAGGCAGGTCAGGGCCATCGGCTATGCGGAACGCGACGACGATCTGCTGATCCGCCGCGGCATCTTCTTCCAGCGGACCATGGTGGTTCCCTACGGCCGGATGCAGTTCGTCGATGTGACGGTTGGACCCGTCGAGCGGCTCTTGGGGCTGTGCACCCTCAAACTCCACACCGCCTCGGCTGGAACCAATGCCCACCTGCCTGGACTTCCCGCCGCTGAAGGCGCACGGCTGCGCGAGCAGCTTTCGGCCCGCGGTGAAGCGAGGCTGGCCGGGCTGTGACCCAGGAACAGACCGTGGCCGACGGCGACTGGCACCGCGTCCACCCGGCGTCGCCCTTCGTGCGGGGATGGGTGGCGCTTGCGGCGATCGTTTATTTCTTCGGCCGCGATACCTTTGAACGAGCCCTGCAAGGCCGCGGGACCATTGCCGACAACTTCAACGAACGCACGCTTTGGCTTCTGGCCGGCGGCGGCGTCGTGCTGTTGCTGGCTTTGGGGTCCTTCGTCCTCAGCTGGTATTTCACCCGGTATCAGCTTGCCGAAGGCTATGTCCGGGTCAACACCGGATTCCTGTTCAAACAGCAGCGCCAGGCTCGGCTTGACCGCGTCCAGGCCATCGACATCGTGCAGCCCCTGCTTGCCCGTATTTTCGGTCTCGCGGAGCTGAAGTTCGAGGTGGCCGACGCCGGCCACTCGGCGATGCGGCTCTCCTACCTCAGGCTCGCGCAGGCCAAACAGCTCCGTGCCACCATCCTGGGCCGGGCCGCCGGTATTGCTGACGGGAGCGAAACGGTCGATGTGCCCGAGGCGCCCGAACAGGTGGTGCTCTACGTGCCGCCTGGGAGGCTTGTCGGTTCGCTGATCCTGAGCGAGCAAAGCCTCTTCATTGTGCTCAGCGCCGTCGCTTCGGTCCTGGTGTCAGTGCTGACCGAGTCCCGGGCCTTCATCCTCTACCTGATACCAGCAATCCTCGGCTTGGGGACCGCCTACTGGCGCTCGTTCAACACGGGCTACAACTTTACGGCGGCAATTTCCCCGGACGGCATCCGGGTGCGCTACGGACTCCTGGATACCCGGGCCCAGACCGTGCCTCCCGGCCGCATCCAGGCCCTCAAGGTCACGCAGCCGCCGTTGTGGCGCATTCTCGGCTGGTATCGGATCCATGTGAACGTTGCCGGCTACGGTGAACACCACCGCAGCGAAGGCGAGCACCGGACCACGCTGCTCCCCGTCGGCCGGAAGCCTGAAGTGATGATGATGCTCTCGCTCGTCCTGCCCGATCCCGGTATCGCCGACCCTGAGCAGGTGTTCACAGCCGGGTTGACCGGCCTGGATTCCGGCGCCGGCTTCGTCACCACTCCCAAGCGTGCCTGGATTCTTTCCCCGCTGGGCTGGCGACGCAACGGCTTCCTTTCAACGGACACGGCCCTGCTGCTGCGCTCCGGCCGCTTGTGGCGGAAGTTGGTGATGGTCCCGCATCAACGAACCCAGTCGATCGCCCTCCACCAAGGTCCGTTGGCCCGGCTGTTCGGCGTGGCCGACCTCGTGCTGCATACGACGCCGGGGCCGGTGGCGCCCCGGCTCATCCAGGCAGCCACAGAGGAAGCAGTAGGTTTGTTCGACCAGCAGGCGGCCCGGGCCCGGAAAGCCCGCAAACTGCAAAACCTGGCACAGGGCAATTCCGAGCAATGGCTGGCGCAACTTCCGCCCGTGGCCATGCCGGCCCCGGCCCCGCCGACCACGCATGCCATGCAGCACGCACCGACCCAGGAGGAACCCCACCATGGCTAGGCCAGGACGACTCGGCGTAGGAATCATTGGCGCCGGCAAAGTAGGTGCCGTATTGGGTGCGGCCCTGCGCGGGGCCGAGCACGCCGTCGTCGGGGTTTCCGCAGTCTCGGAGGCGAGCCGGGAGCGGGCAGAGACGCTGCTGCCGGGGGTCCCGATCCTCGAAATCCATGAAATCGTGGAGCGGTCCGAGTTGGTGCTCCTTGCTGTTCCGGACGATGCCCTCGGCGAACTCGTGGCAGGACTGGCCAAGCTCGGAGCATGGCAGCCCGGTCAACTCGTGGCACACACTTCCGGCCGCTTCGGCGTCGGAGTGCTGAAGCCGGTCCGGGCGGCAGGTGCCATTCCGCTCGCCCTTCACCCGGCCATGACGTTCACGGGCATGAGCCTGGACCTGACCCGGCTCCTGGACTGCACCTTCGGGGTCACCGCCGACGCAGCGATGTTGCCCATCGCCCAAGCCCTCGTGGTGGAGATGGGTGCCGAACCGGTGGCCATTGCCGAGGCCGATCGCACGCTTTACCACGCAGCCCTCGCGCACAGCTCGAACCACATGGTCACCCTTGTGGCCCAGTCATCCCAACTGCTTCGGGACATCGGCGTCGACGCGCCCGAACGCATGCTCGGCCCGTTGCTCCGCGCCACCTTGGAAAACGCTCTGGCCTCAGGCGAGTCCGCGTTGACCGGGCCCGTGGCCCGCGGTGATGTGGGAACGGTGGCCGCCCATACGGAGGCCCTCAAGGAGTACGACGGCGGTGCCGGCGGCGATGTCCTCGTCGCCTACCGGGCCATGGCCCGCGCCACGGCCCGCCGGGCGGTCAATCGCGGACTGCTGAAGCAGGGCCAGTTTGGCGACATCAACAATGCCTTGGACGGCTCAGGCACGCCGGACAACGGTGAGGACCGTCCAGGCAACGACGCTGCCGGGACGCAGGAAGGAAACTGAGAATGGCCATCAAACTTGTGACCACCGCGGCGGAACTGCGGGCCGAAAGCGCGCGGTTGCTCGCGGAAAAGCGCGGCAGCTCGCAGGGCCTCGTCCCGACGATGGGAGCGCTGCACACCGGGCACGCAACGCTGGCCCGCACCGCCGTCGAGCAGAACGACGTGGTGGTGGCCTCCATCTTCGTGAACCCCCTGCAATTCGGCGAGGCCGCGGACCTCGAACGCTACCCGCGCACGCTCGATGCCGATATGGCCCTCCTGGACGCCGAGGGCGTGGATCTCGTCTTCGCCCCTTCCGTCGATGAGGTTTATCCCGGCGGAGCGCCGCTGGTCCGGGTGACCTCGGGACCGCTGGGCGAGAAATGGGAGGGTGCCTCGCGTCCCGGCCACTTCGACGGCGCCCTCACTGTGGTCGCCAAACTGCTGCACTACGGCCTGCCTGGCGGTCCAGCCGCCGACGGCGGTGCTGCCGCGTACCGTGCGTACTTCGGCCAGAAGGATGCCCAGCAGTTGGCCCTCGTGAGGAGGATGGTGGCCGATCTCAGCTTTCCAGTGGACATCGTGGCCGTGCCGACCGTGCGCAACGCGGAAGGGCTGGCGCTTTCCAGCCGGAACCGTTTCCTTTCCGAAGAAGAGCAAGAAGCGGCATTGGTGCTCTCCCGTGCTCTCCGCCTCCTCGAGTCCCGCGCCCTGGCGAACGAACCGCTCGAGCTGGACTCCGCCGTCGCGCTCGTTGAATCCCAGCCCCTGGTGAAGCTGGACTATTTCGACGTCGTCGACCCCCGCACGCTCGAACCGCTCGCCGAAAACTGCAAGGAAACTCCTTTCCGCGGTGAAGGGCTTGCGATCATTGCAGCGAAGGTCGGGCCCGTGCGCTTGATTGACAACGTGCCGCTGAGTTCCTGAACACTCTTAACTTTCGGATGCCCGTACGCAAACGTTTGGATTAAGCTGCTGACGGGAATGCGGCTGAGGCTTAGACTGTTGCAATCTTCACCGGTGCCGAGCACCGGAAACCATCGCACGCAAAGCTGAGGGATCCTCATGTCTACCGACGTCACATCAGACGCGCACGGCAAACCCAGGCCGGAAACGGCGACACAGCAAGCCAGTGACAGGATGTCGCGCGAGTCTGTCACCGTCATCGTCACGCTGCTTGTGGCCACCTTCGTGGTGATCCTCAACGAGACCATCATGAACGTCGCCTTGCAGCGGCTCATGACGGACCTCAACGTCGACGCACCCACAGTCCAGTGGCTCTCCACCGGATTCATGCTGACCATGGCCGTGGTCATACCCACCACCGGCTTCATCCTTCAGAGGCTCACCACTCGAGCTGCGTTCCTCCTTGCGATCGGACTCTTCAGCAGCGGCACCCTCCTCGCGGCGCTAGCCCCGGGTTTTGGAGTGCTCTTATTGGCGCGGATCGTCCAAGCGGGCGGCACAGCGATCATGCTCCCGCTGCTGATGACAACCATTTTGACCCTGGTGCCCCTGTCCCGCCGGGGTGCGGTGATGGGTAACGTGACCATCGCAATTTCGGTTGCGCCGGCGCTGGGCCCCACGGTTTCCGGCATCATCCTTGACCACTTCTCGTGGCGATTCATGTTCGTCTTCGTGCTTCCGGTGGCCTTGCTGGCCATGGGCATCGGTGCCAAGTTCCTCACGAACGTTGGCGAGCGAGGCAATGTGAGGCTGGACTTCGTCTCGGTGGTCCTGACCGTTCCTGCGTTCGGCGGGTTGGTCTATGGGCTGAGCCAGATCGGTGGCCACGCGGGAGCAAGTGCCGTGCCGATCGTTGCGCTGGTGATCGGTGTCTTGTGCATGGTGGCGTTCGTTTTCCGTCAGCTCAAGTTGCAGAAGTCCGACGCGCCCTTGCTGGACCTCAGGGCATTCAACTTCCGCATGTTCACGGTGTCGGTCCTGCTCATGGTGGTTGCCATGATGGCCCTGTTCGGCGGAGTGATCCTGCTGCCGCTCTACCTCCAGAACGTCCTCCACCTGCAGCCGATGGAGACCGGCCTGGCTCTCCTTCCGGGCGGGTTGGCGATGGGTCTGCTCGGGCCGGTTGTCGGCAGGTTGTTCGACAAGATAGGTCCGCTCCCGCTGACTGTGACAGGTTCCGTCCTGCTGGTAGTCACGCTGTGGCAGTTCTCGATGCTCACCGCGGATAGCCCCTTGTGGTGGGTCGTGGTCCTGTACGCAGTACTCAGCCTGGGCTTGGCTTTGCTGTTCACGCCGGCGTTTACCACTGGCCTCAACCCGCTCCCGCCCCACCTCTACTCGCATGGCTCGGCCATCATGAGCACGCTGCAGCAGGTGGCGGGAGCCGCTGGGACGGCACTCCTGGTTTCAATCTTCGCCGTGGTCTCGGCCTCGTCCGGCTTTGTCGCAGGGATGCAGGCCGCCTTCCTGACAGCCACTTTGATTGCGGTGCTTGCCGTAGTGCTGTCCACCATGATGCGCAAGACCGAGGGCGAAGCCGGGCACTAGTCCGCTTTGTTTGCTGGTGCGGCGCGTTGTTTGTGACGCACGGCATGTTTGTGGCTTGCGGCCCTAAAGGCTTTCAACCAGGTGGTGCTGGGCCCGAAATCGCCGTGTTGTAGCGGGTTTTGGAGCGCAGGATGGTGGTGCGGGGGTGATTTGCGCCGAGTCTTCGGGGTGTGTAAAGTAGTTCGAGTCGCCGCCGCTGATGCGGAAAAATTGCGACAGACTCCCTTCCAAATGGAAACCAAATTTCTGGTTCGCTTTTGTGCGTTCCGGTGTGGTTTCCGGGGGTCACGGATGATGTTTTGTCCGTTGCAGTTCCCGGGATCGGGAGTTGTGCGGAGAGAGCGCGTCTGGTAAGTTTGGGAAGTTGCTCCGGAGCGATCCTGGACCCTGTGGGGTGTGGGTGGTGCCGGGTGTGTCTGTTGTTTGAGAACTCAATAGTGTGCCAAGTTTGTTGATACCGATTTTTTATTAAATTGGTTGTTTTGGCTGGTTCCGTGTCGCTTTGGTGGCGTGGGGCTGGTTTTTTACAGCTGGTTTCAAATTTTGTGCAGCTCTTCTGCCGTTATTTCCGGTGGTTGTGGTTGTGTCTGTTTTTGTTTTACTTCAACGGAGAGTTTGATCCTGGCTCAGGATGAACGCTGGCGGCGTGCTTAACACATGCAAGTCGAACGATGATCTCCAGCTTGCTGGGGGGATTAGTGGCGAACGGGTGAGTAACACGTGAGTAACCTGCCCTTGACTCTGGGATAAGCCTGGGAAACTGGGTCTAATACCGGATACGACTGCTCCGCGCATGCGGTGGTGGTGGAAAGCTTTTGCGGTTTTGGATGGACTCGCGGCCTATCAGCTTGTTGGTGGGGTAATGGCCTACCAAGGCGACGACGGGTAGCCGGCCTGAGAGGGTGACCGGCCACACTGGGACTGAGACACGGCCCAGACTCCTACGGGAGGCAGCAGTGGGGAATATTGCACAATGGGCGAAAGCCTGATGCAGCGACGCCGCGTGAGGGATGACGGCCTTCGGGTTGTAAACCTCTTTCAGTAGGGAAGAAGCGAAAGTGACGGTACCTGCAGAAGAAGCGCCGGCTAACTACGTGCCAGCAGCCGCGGTAATACGTAGGGCGCAAGCGTTATCCGGAATTATTGGGCGTAAAGAGCTCGTAGGCGGTTTGTCGCGTCTGCTGTGAAAGACCGGGGCTCAACTCCGGTTCTGCAGTGGGTACGGGCAGACTAGAGTGATGTAGGGGAGACTGGAATTCCTGGTGTAGCGGTGAAATGCGCAGATATCAGGAGGAACACCGATGGCGAAGGCAGGTCTCTGGGCATTAACTGACGCTGAGGAGCGAAAGCATGGGGAGCGAACAGGATTAGATACCCTGGTAGTCCATGCCGTAAACGTTGGGCACTAGGTGTGGGGGACATTCCACGTTTTCCGCGCCGTAGCTAACGCATTAAGTGCCCCGCCTGGGGAGTACGGCCGCAAGGCTAAAACTCAAAGGAATTGACGGGGGCCCGCACAAGCGGCGGAGCATGCGGATTAATTCGATGCAACGCGAAGAACCTTACCAAGGCTTGACATGAACCGGTAACGCCTGGAAACAGGTGCCCCGCTTGCGGTCGGTTTACAGGTGGTGCATGGTTGTCGTCAGCTCGTGTCGTGAGATGTTGGGTTAAGTCCCGCAACGAGCGCAACCCTCGTTCTATGTTGCCAGCGCGTGATGGCGGGGACTCATAGGAGACTGCCGGGGTCAACTCGGAGGAAGGTGGGGACGACGTCAAATCATCATGCCCCTTATGTCTTGGGCTTCACGCATGCTACAATGGCCGGTACAAAGGGTTGCGATACTGTGAGGTGGAGCTAATCCCAAAAAGCCGGTCTCAGTTCGGATTGGGGTCTGCAACTCGACCCCATGAAGTCGGAGTCGCTAGTAATCGCAGATCAGCAACGCTGCGGTGAATACGTTCCCGGGCCTTGTACACACCGCCCGTCAAGTCACGAAAGTTGGTAACACCCGAAGCCGGTGGCCTAACCCTTGTGGGGGGAGCCGTCGAAGGTGGGACCGGCGATTGGGACTAAGTCGTAACAAGGTAGCCGTACCGGAAGGTGCGGCTGGATCACCTCCTTTCTAAGGAGCACCATTATCGCTCCCTGTCCGGCCGCATGGTTGGTTGGGGGGTGTGTGGAAGCAAAGCCCATTGCGCAGGCGTCTGTTCTGCGGTGGGTGCTCATGGGTGGAATATCAGCAGATAGCGGCCGGTTGGTTCTTGTCCGCCCCTAGTACGGATGCTCTTTGAGTGTCTTGGAACGGTGCGGGTGGGGGGTGGCCGGTTTTCGTGTTTGGCACACTGTTGGGTCCTGAGGCAACAGGGCCGTGGCGTGGGGTGCGTGGCCTGTGAGGGTTGCGTGGTTTCCGTGGTGCGGGTTTGTGTGTTTCTGGTTTCCTGGCTGCATGGTCTTCGTGCGTTCGTGGTTGTTCTTCGTCTTTGGTGGCGGGGGTGGCCGGGTGCGGGGGGGTGTGGTACGGGGTTGTTGTTTGAGAACTACATAGTGGACGCGAGCATCTGATACGGGCCGGCCTTCGGGTTTGGTTCGTGTCATACAGCAATTTCTTTTTATGAACCTGGATCCGGCCATGCTTTGGTGTGGCGGTTTCTGTGGTTCTCTCGAGAAGTTTTTTGATCTTGTGTGGTCAAGTTTTTAAGGGCACACGGTGGATGCCTTGGCATTAGGAGCCGAAGAAGGACGTAGGAATCTGCGATAAGCCTGGGGGAGTTGATAACCGAACGGTGATCCCAGGATGTCCGAATGGGGAAACCCCGCCAGACGCGCTTGCGTGATCTGGTGACCCGCATCTGAACACATAGGGTGCGTGGGGGGAACGCGGGGAAGTGAAACATCTCAGTACCCGCAGGAAGAGAAAACAAGAGTGATTCCGTTAGTAGTGGCGAGCGAACGCGGATGAGGCTAAACCGTTCCATGTGTGATAGCCGGCGGGCGTTGCATGGGCGGGGTTGTGGGACTTTCCGTACTGGTTCTGCCGGACCGGTGGGGTGAGAGCATGGACATAGGTGAACGGTCTTGAAAGGCCGGCCGGAGAGGGTGTTAGCCCCGTAACCGTAATGTTGTGTGCCGCCTGGAGAGGATCCCAAGTAGCACGGGGCCCGAGAAATCCCGTGTGAATCTGTCAGGACCACCTGATAAGCCTAAATACTTCCTAATGACCGATAGCGGACCAGTACCGTGAGGGAAAGGTGAAAAGTACCCCGGGAGGGGAGTGAAACAGTACCTGAAACCGTGTGCTTACAATCCGTCGGAGCAACCTTGTAGTTGTGACGGCGTGCCTTTTGAAGAATGAGCCTGCGAGTTAGTGTTACGTCGCGAGGTTAACCCGTGTGGGGTAGCCGTAGCGAAAGCGAGTCTGAATAGGGCGAGTGTAGTGGCGTGATCTAGACCCGAAGCGGAGTGATCTACCCATGGCCAGGTTGAAGCGACGGTAAGACGTCGTGGAGGACCGAACCCACTTCAGTTGAAAATGGAGGGGATGAGCTGTGGGTAGGGGTGAAAGGCCAATCAAACTCCGTGATAGCTGGTTCTCCCCGAAATGCATTTAGGTGCAGCGTTGCGTGTTTCTTGCCGGAGGTAGAGCTACTGGATGGCCGATGGGCCCTACAAGGTTACTGACGTCAGCCAAACTCCGAATGCCGGTAAGTGAGAGCGCAGCAGTGAGACTGTGGGGGATAAGCTTCATAGTCGAGAGGGAAACAGCCCAGACCACCAACTAAGGCCCCTAAGCGTGTGCTAAGTGGGAAAGGATGTGGAGTTGCGAAGACAACCAGGAGGTTGGCTTAGAAGCAGCCATCCTTGAAAGAGTGCGTAATAGCTCACTGGTCAAGTGATTCCGCGCCGACAATGTAGCGGGGCTCAAGTACACCGCCGAAGTTGTGGATTTCAGATAGTAGACAAGCCTTCGTGGTTCAGTCGTCTGGAGTGGTAGGGGAGCGTCGTGTGGGCGGTGAAGTCGCGGTGTAAACCAGCGGTGGAGCCTACACGAGTGAGAATGCAGGCATGAGTAGCGAAAGACGGGTGAGAAACCCGTCCGCCGAATGATCAAGGGTTCCAGGGTCAAGCTAATCTGCCCTGGGTAAGTCGGGACCTAAGGCGAGGCCGACAGGCGTAGTCGATGGACAACGGGTTGATATTCCCGTACCGGCGAAGGACCGCCCATGCCAAGCGGGGGATACTAACCGCCCGGAGCCTGCCCAATCACCCTTGTGGTGTGCGGGTTTTGGCCGAGCGCGGGACCTGATCCCGGGAGGTAAGCGTATTAACAGGTGTGACGCAGGAAGGTAGCCGGGCCGGGCGATGGTTGCCCCGGTCTAAGGATGTAGGGTCAGCGATAGGCAAATCCGTCGCTGTGTCTTTGATGACGTTCCTGAGATCTGATGGGACCCCCGTCATGGGGGGATCCGGTGATCCTATGCTGCCTAGAAAAGCATCGGCGCGAGGTTCCAGCCGCCCGTACCCCAAACCGACACAGGTGATCAGGTAGAGAATACCAAGGCGATCGAGAGAATTATGGTTAAGGAACTCGGCAAAATGCCCCCGTAACTTCGGGAGAAGGGGGGCCCCAACCTTGAACACCACTTGCTGGTGGGAGGGGATCGGGGCCGCAGAGACCAGGGGGAAGCGACTGTTTACTAAAAACACAGGTCCGTGCGAAGTCGCAAGACGATGTATACGGACTGACTCCTGCCCGGTGCTGGAAGGTTAAGAGGACCGGTTAGCCGCAAGGCGAAGCTGAGAATTTAAGCCCCAGTAAACGGCGGTGGTAACTATAACCATCCTAAGGTAGCGAAATTCCTTGTCGGGTAAGTTCCGACCTGCACGAATGGAGTAACGACTTCCCCGCTGTCTCAACCATAAACTCGGCGAAATTGCAGTACGAGTAAAGATGCTCGTTACGCGCAGCAGGACGGAAAGACCCCGAGACCTTTACTATAGTTTGGTATTGGTGTTCGGAGTGGCTTGTGTAGGATAGGTGGGAGACGTTGAAGCCCGGACGCCAGTTCGGGTGGAGTCATCGTTGAAATACCACTCTGGTCACTTTGGACATCTAACTTCGGCCCGTGATCCGGGTCAGGGACAGTGCCTGATGGGTAGTTTAACTGGGGCGGTTGCCTCCTAAAAAGTAACGGAGGCGCCCAAAGGTTCCCTCAGCCTGGTTGGCAATCAGGTGTCGAGTGTAAGTGCACAAGGGAGCTTGACTGTGAGAGAGACATCTCAAGCAGGGACGAAAGTCGGGACTAGTGATCCGGCGGTACATTGTGGAATGGCCGTCGCTCAACGGATAAAAGGTACCTCGGGGATAACAGGCTGATCTTGCCCAAGAGTCCATATCGACGGCATGGTTTGGCACCTCGATGTCGGCTCGTCGCATCCTGGGGCTGGAGTAGGTCCCAAGGGTTGGGCTGTTCGCCCATTAAAGCGGTACGCGAGCTGGGTTTAGAACGTCGTGAGACAGTTCGGTCCCTATCCGCTGCGCGCGCAGGAAATTTGAGAAGGGCTGTCCTTAGTACGAGAGGACCGGGACGGACGAACCTCTGGTGTGTCAGTTGTACTGCCAAGTGCACCGCTGATTAGCTACGTTCGGATGGGATAACCGCTGAAAGCATCTAAGCGGGAAGCTCGCTTCAAGATGAGATTTCCATGCACCTCGTGTGTGAGAGGCCCCCAGCCAGACCACTGGGTTGATAGGCCGGATGTGGAAGACAGGACTAAAGACTGTTGAAGCTGACCGGTACTAATAGGCCGACAACTTACACCACACAAACACGATCACTGCTTGCGTCCACTATGTGGTTCCCGAACAACAAACCCGTTGCTCCAGGAACCAAACAACTGAACAACAACACCACAATGTTGTAACCACGTATCTTCCCACCCCGCACCTGCGGGGACGGGTAACAGGGTTACGGCGGTCATAGCGTGGGGGAAACGCCCGGTCCCATTCCGAACCCGGAAGCTAAGACCCACAGCGCCGATGGTACTGCACCCGGGAGGGTGTGGGAGAGTAGGACACCGCCGGACAACCATTAACGGCCAGGCCCCGACACCACGTGTCGGGGCCTGACCCATTTAACCACCCCCGACCCCAAACCCCGGCCCGGCTGACGTGAGCGGGGGTTTCCGATCGGGACGCATAGGTGAGCGGGGGTTTGGGATATCAAACCCCGGCTCACCTATGGGCCGGTTCCCACGATCGCCCGCTCACCTATCACCCGGTTCCCACCAACGCCCGCTCACCTATGAGCGGGAAATCCCAAACGCCGGCTCATCTATGAACCTCCCCGAGATACAGGTTCGCGGCACCCGTAAATATCCGGCGCCGGCGCAGATTTGCCCGGCCATGACCTGCTCGTGCAGGCGCTTGGCGGTCTGATGAGTATCACCGGCCATCCGGAAGGAGAACCCAGCAAGGTTGGGGTTGCCCTGGTTGACGTCCTCACCGGGCAGAATGCCCTAGCGGGGATCCTGATGGCGCTGCGGGTACGCGACGCCACAGGGACTGGCCAGCAGGTACAGGTCAACCTCCTCTCCTCGCTCCTGGCAGCATTGGTGAACCAGGGCGCGGCCACCTTGGCCACCGGCAATTCGCCTGGCAAGCTCGGCAATGCACACCCCAGCATCGCCCCATATGAGACATTCCGCACTGGCGGCGGCACGCTCGCCATCGCGGTCGGCAACGATCGGCAATTTGCTGCGCTGGCGTCAGTCCTAGGGCTCTGGGGCTCGCCCGAGCAAGCGAGATTCCTCACTAACGAACGCAGAGTAGCGTCCCGTGAGGAGCTTCGTATTGTGATCTAGGCAGCCCTTCATGCTGACACTGCTGCGAATTGGCAATGGAAATTCCTCGTTGCAGGCGCTCCTGCGGGCAGGGTAAACAGCGTCATGTTAACGCCAACCGAAAATAGGGCCATTAGTGCCAATTGAAAACGGGGCCACGGGGTTGTGGTTCTATTGTGCCGTACTGGCGGCGGGTTGGTGTTTTTTGAGCCGGTAGCTGTTGCCTTTGAGGCTGATGACCTCGGCGTGGTGGACGATCCGGTCGATCATGGCCGAGGCGATGGTCAGGTCTCCGAAGACGTCGCCCCAGCGGGCGAACGGGAGGTTCGACGTCAGGATCATGGAGGCGTGTTCGTAGCGGCTGGAGACGAGCTGGAAGAACAGGTTCGCGGCGTCCTGATCGAACGGGATGTAGCCGACTTCATCGACCACCAGGAGGCTGTAGCGGCGGAGTTTGACCAGTTCCTGGGCGAGTTTCCCGCGTGAGTGGGCTTCCTGGAGCCGTGCGACCCAGCCGGTCGCGGAGTCGAAGAGGACCCGGTGCCCGGCCTTGGCTGCCTTGATGCCGATGCCAACCGCGAGATGGGTTTTGCCCGTGCCGGGTGGCCCGAGCAGGACCACGTTTTTGGCTTCGGAGAGGAACACCCCGGTGCCCAGGTGCGCGATGAGGTTCCGGTCCGCGGAGGGCTGGTGGTCGAAGTTGAACTCTTCGAGGTCCTTGTGGGCTGGGAATCTCGCGGCCTTGATCCGGGTCGCCGCGCCGGAGGCTTCGCGTTCGGAGACTTCACGGGAGAGGACCGCGGCCAGGTACTCCTCATGGGACCAGCCGGCGTCCCGGGCCTGGTCCCCGAGCCGGCGGAACCCATCACTGATCCGTGGTGCGCGCAGGGCGCGGGCGTAGTACTCGATCTGTGACGGTGTCCCGCTCATGAGGCCACCTCCAAGACCAGGTCCGGCTGCTGGCCGAGGTCGATGCCGAAGATCTCGTCATAGGCGCCAGATCCCGCACCTCTACTGCTTCCTCGGGCTCGGGGCGGTGGACTCTTTGGGTTCGGAAGTCTCGGCGCATCACCGCCGCGCGGGCCACATGGACCGGATCAGTCACCACGAGATGCCGGGCCCACGCCCGGACATGGGTGGCGATGATGACCCGTCATGGGTGACCCAGACGGTGTCCAGATCAGCGACGACATCAACGATCCGCCCAATGAACGAAGGGTCCACCGAATAGTCATTGGAGAACACCCGCACGTAGTAATCCCGCGGCAACCGCACCGCGTTGCGGAACACCGACTCCGGGCTCACCGGCGGCAGTTCCCGCATCCTTTCCCGGTCCAGGACGATCAGCTCGTCAGGGCGGCCGTGGCGGGACCGGGAGTACCGGTGGTTGGCCTTGGGCAGCCAGTCCTCGAGCTGGCCGTTGAAGTCCGCTGGTGAGCGGAAGTCCCGGCCCGGCATGAAGCATTGGCGGAAGAACCTGTTCATACGTTCGACCATGCCCTTGGACTCCGGATCCCGCGGCGGAAGCAGCTTGATCTCCACCCCCAGGGAACCCGCGAACGCGGCCACCGGCTCCGTCGGTTTGCGCCTTCCGATGCCGGACTCGTTGTCCCACAACAGCCGCGACGGAACCGCCTGCGCATCCTGCAGCAGAGTCCACATTCCGCCCAAAAGGTCCGGCGTCGTTCGCGACGGCAGCATCCGCGCCTGGATGAAACCCGAGAACGCCGAGGTCATCACCAGCACCGGCGGCGTATCGGACTGCCCCTCACCGACGGGCAGCGGCTCGTGCGGGAACCCCGGCTCGTGGACCAAACGGTCGGCCGGGTCCGGCGGCGCATATTCGGGCCGGATCGCCGCGACCTTCGCCCGGAACAACGACGCGGAACCGGACCAGCCAACCCGCTCCGCCAGCGTCGCGGCCGGCATCGTCGGCGTCTTCACCAACAACTCCCGCACCCTGGGAGCAAACGCATCAAAACTCGACACTCCGGATGCCCGCTGATACTTCGGCGCCCGGTCCGCCTCCAGCGCCCGGTCCACCGTTCCGCGGGAAACCCCCACGATCCTGCCGATCTCACGCTTCGAGTGCTTGCCTGTCGAAAACAGGTGGCGTATCTCCGCCCAATCATCCAAATTGATCACCTTCCATAATGGTCGGTGGCCCTATTTTCAGTTGGCGTTCCTGGCCCTATTTTCGGTTGGCGTTAACAGCGCCAGCGAGGCTTTCGATTCGGCTGAGAGCCTGGGACTGGAGCCGTCAATCGTTGTCACTGATCCCGCCACAGGCCGGGAATCCCGGCAGTGGGCCGATCCCATCCGGCTGTCCGCAGCAGCACCGAGCTACCGGCAAGTTCCCCGGCCCTTGGCGAGCACCAAGGGGCCACCTTCGCTGGCCATTCCCCAAACACATCCGTGAAAGGCGCATGAATGTCCGATATCAGCGATCTGATTGACTTTGATTCCCTCCTTAGCGCGGACGAACGTGCGCTGCGCGATTCGGTGCGCGCCTTCGTGAAGAGCGAAATCAAACCCCACATACGGTTCGGGTGAACAGAAGGCGGAATGGCTACAGGCGATGGCCGCGGGGGAAGCGATCGGCTGCTTCGGACTGACGGAACCCACGGCGGGATCAGATCCGGGTGGCATGACTACCTTCGCGCACCGCGACGGAGGCGACTGGATCCTCAACGGATCAAAGCGCTGGATCGGCCTGGCGTCGGTGGCCAAAGTCGCCATCATCTGGGCCCAGACCGACGACGGCGTCCGCGGCTTCGTAGTCCCAACCGAGACCCCTGGATTCACGGCTACCCCCATCGAGCCGAAACTGTCCATGCGAGCCTCCATCCAATGCGACATCGAATTGTCCGATCCGCGACTGCCCGAGAGTGCGGTACTGCCGAACGCCGTCGGGCTCAAGGGGCCCTTCCCCTGCCTGGACGAGGTGCGCTATGGAATCATCTGGGCGCCGCCGGCGATGCGTTCGAAGTAGCACTCGACTATTCCAAGGAACGCCTGCAGTTTGGCAGGCCGCTGGCCGGTTATCAGCTAACGCAGCAGAAGTTGGTTGACATGGCCCCGGAGATCAACAAGGGATTCCTCCTCGCCCTGCACCCCGGGCGCATGAAGGACGGCGGCACGTTGCAACCGGACCAGATCTCGGTCGGCAAACTGAACAACTGCCGCGAAGCCATCAAAATTGCGCGGGAAGCCAGGACCATCCTCGGCGGTGACGGAATCACGCTGGACCACTCACCTTTGCGGCATCACGGGTATGGCCGCCTTCCGTTAGGCGGGGCCCGACGGCGGAAACCGAGTTCCGTCGTCGCCGTGGCGTACCGATCAGGTTTGTCGGTCAGCTTGAGCGGGGGAATAGCAGTGCGTCAGCGCTGGATTTGCGCGGGGTGCGGAAGCCGTGTAATGTCTTCTAAGTCGCCGCGAGGGAGACAGCCTAGAGCTGGGAACCACGGGTGGCCAACCCCTTCGAATTGAGCCTAAAACGGCAGGTGCTTTGTGCGCTGAAATTCGAGGGGAATTCGAATTATTACCCTGAAATTGGTTGAGATACTGATTTGCAAAGTGGTAATGATTCGGGTAAGTTTGGGAAGTTGCTCCGGAGCGATCCTGGACCCTGTGGGGTGTGGGTGGTGCCGGGTGTGTCTGTTGTTTGAGAACTCAATAGTGTGCCAAGTTTGTTGATACCGATTTTTTATTAAATTGGTTGTTTTGGCTGGTTCTGTGTCGCTTTGGTGGCGTGGGGCTGGTTTTTTACAGCTGGTTTCAAATTTTGTGCAGCTCTTCTGCCGTTATTTCCGGTGGTTGTGGTTGTGTCTGTTTTTGTTTTACTTCAACGGAGAGTTTGATCCTGGCTCAGGATGAACGCTGGCGGCGTGCTTAACACATGCAAGTCGAACGATGATCTCCAGCTTGCTGGGGGGATTAGTGGCGAACGGGTGAGTAACACGTGAGTAACCTGCCCTTGACTCTGGGATAAGCCTGGGAAACTGGGTCTAATACCGGATACGACTGCTCCGCGCATGCGGTGGTGGTGGAAAGCTTTTGCGGTTTTGGATGGACTCGCGGCCTATCAGCTTGTTGGTGGGGTAATGGCCTACCAAGGCGACGACGGGTAGCCGGCCTGAGAGGGTGACCGGCCACACTGGGACTGAGACACGGCCCAGACTCCTACGGGAGGCAGCAGTGGGGAATATTGCACAATGGGCGAAAGCCTGATGCAGCGACGCCGCGTGAGGGATGACGGCCTTCGGGTTGTAAACCTCTTTCAGTAGGGAAGAAGCGAAAGTGACGGTACCTGCAGAAGAAGCGCCGGCTAACTACGTGCCAGCAGCCGCGGTAATACGTAGGGCGCAAGCGTTATCCGGAATTATTGGGCGTAAAGAGCTCGTAGGCGGTTTGTCGCGTCTGCTGTGAAAGACCGGGGCTCAACTCCGGTTCTGCAGTGGGTACGGGCAGACTAGAGTGATGTAGGGGAGACTGGAATTCCTGGTGTAGCGGTGAAATGCGCAGATATCAGGAGGAACACCGATGGCGAAGGCAGGTCTCTGGGCATTAACTGACGCTGAGGAGCGAAAGCATGGGGAGCGAACAGGATTAGATACCCTGGTAGTCCATGCCGTAAACGTTGGGCACTAGGTGTGGGGGACATTCCACGTTTTCCGCGCCGTAGCTAACGCATTAAGTGCCCCGCCTGGGGAGTACGGCCGCAAGGCTAAAACTCAAAGGAATTGACGGGGGCCCGCACAAGCGGCGGAGCATGCGGATTAATTCGATGCAACGCGAAGAACCTTACCAAGGCTTGACATGAACCGGTAACGCCTGGAAACAGGTGCCCCGCTTGCGGTCGGTTTACAGGTGGTGCATGGTTGTCGTCAGCTCGTGTCGTGAGATGTTGGGTTAAGTCCCGCAACGAGCGCAACCCTCGTTCTATGTTGCCAGCGCGTGATGGCGGGGACTCATAGGAGACTGCCGGGGTCAACTCGGAGGAAGGTGGGGACGACGTCAAATCATCATGCCCCTTATGTCTTGGGCTTCACGCATGCTACAATGGCCGGTACAAAGGGTTGCGATACTGTGAGGTGGAGCTAATCCCAAAAAGCCGGTCTCAGTTCGGATTGGGGTCTGCAACTCGACCCCATGAAGTCGGAGTCGCTAGTAATCGCAGATCAGCAACGCTGCGGTGAATACGTTCCCGGGCCTTGTACACACCGCCCGTCAAGTCACGAAAGTTGGTAACACCCGAAGCCGGTGGCCTAACCCTTGTGGGGGGAGCCGTCGAAGGTGGGACCGGCGATTGGGACTAAGTCGTAACAAGGTAGCCGTACCGGAAGGTGCGGCTGGATCACCTCCTTTCTAAGGAGCACCATTATCGCTCCCTGTCCGGCCGCATGGTTGGTTGGGGGGTGTGTGGAAGCAAAGCCCATTGCGCAGGCGTCTGTTCTGCGGTGGGTGCTCATGGGTGGAATATCAGCAGATAGCGGCCGGTTGGTTCTTGTCCGCCCCTAGTACGGATGCTCTTTGAGTGTCTTGGAACGGTGCGGGTGGGGGGTGGCCGGTTTTCGTGTTTGGCACACTGTTGGGTCCTGAGGCAACAGGGCCGTGGCGTGGGGTGCGTGGCCTGTGAGGGTTGCGTGGTTTCCGTGGTGCGGGTTTGTGTGTTTCTGGTTTCCTGGCTGCATGGTCTTCGTGCGTTCGTGGTTGTTCTTCGTCTTTGGTGGCGGGGGTGGCCGGGTGCGGGGGGGTGTGGTACGGGGTTGTTGTTTGAGAACTACATAGTGGACGCGAGCATCTGATACGGGCCGGCCTTCGGGTTTGGTTCGTGTCATACAGCAATTTCTTTTTATGAACCTGGATCCGGCCATGCTTTGGTGTGGCGGTTTCTGTGGTTCTCTCGAGAAGTTTTTTGATCTTGTGTGGTCAAGTTTTTAAGGGCACACGGTGGATGCCTTGGCATTAGGAGCCGAAGAAGGACGTAGGAATCTGCGATAAGCCTGGGGGAGTTGATAACCGAACGGTGATCCCAGGATGTCCGAATGGGGAAACCCCGCCAGACGCGCTTGCGTGATCTGGTGACCCGCATCTGAACACATAGGGTGCGTGGGGGGAACGCGGGGAAGTGAAACATCTCAGTACCCGCAGGAAGAGAAAACAAGAGTGATTCCGTTAGTAGTGGCGAGCGAACGCGGATGAGGCTAAACCGTTCCATGTGTGATAGCCGGCGGGCGTTGCATGGGCGGGGTTGTGGGACTTTCCGTACTGGTTCTGCCGGACCGGTGGGGTGAGAGCATGGACATAGGTGAACGGTCTTGAAAGGCCGGCCGGAGAGGGTGTTAGCCCCGTAACCGTAATGTTGTGTGCCGCCTGGAGAGGATCCCAAGTAGCACGGGGCCCGAGAAATCCCGTGTGAATCTGTCAGGACCACCTGATAAGCCTAAATACTTCCTAATGACCGATAGCGGACCAGTACCGTGAGGGAAAGGTGAAAAGTACCCCGGGAGGGGAGTGAAACAGTACCTGAAACCGTGTGCTTACAATCCGTCGGAGCAACCTTGTAGTTGTGACGGCGTGCCTTTTGAAGAATGAGCCTGCGAGTTAGTGTTACGTCGCGAGGTTAACCCGTGTGGGGTAGCCGTAGCGAAAGCGAGTCTGAATAGGGCGAGTGTAGTGGCGTGATCTAGACCCGAAGCGGAGTGATCTACCCATGGCCAGGTTGAAGCGACGGTAAGACGTCGTGGAGGACCGAACCCACTTCAGTTGAAAATGGAGGGGATGAGCTGTGGGTAGGGGTGAAAGGCCAATCAAACTCCGTGATAGCTGGTTCTCCCCGAAATGCATTTAGGTGCAGCGTTGCGTGTTTCTTGCCGGAGGTAGAGCTACTGGATGGCCGATGGGCCCTACAAGGTTACTGACGTCAGCCAAACTCCGAATGCCGGTAAGTGAGAGCGCAGCAGTGAGACTGTGGGGGATAAGCTTCATAGTCGAGAGGGAAACAGCCCAGACCACCAACTAAGGCCCCTAAGCGTGTGCTAAGTGGGAAAGGATGTGGAGTTGCGAAGACAACCAGGAGGTTGGCTTAGAAGCAGCCATCCTTGAAAGAGTGCGTAATAGCTCACTGGTCAAGTGATTCCGCGCCGACAATGTAGCGGGGCTCAAGTACACCGCCGAAGTTGTGGATTTCAGATAGTAGACAAGCCTTCGTGGTTCAGTCGTCTGGAGTGGTAGGGGAGCGTCGTGTGGGCGGTGAAGTCGCGGTGTAAACCAGCGGTGGAGCCTACACGAGTGAGAATGCAGGCATGAGTAGCGAAAGACGGGTGAGAAACCCGTCCGCCGAATGATCAAGGGTTCCAGGGTCAAGCTAATCTGCCCTGGGTAAGTCGGGACCTAAGGCGAGGCCGACAGGCGTAGTCGATGGACAACGGGTTGATATTCCCGTACCGGCGAAGGACCGCCCATGCCAAGCGGGGGATACTAACCGCCCGGAGCCTGCCCAATCACCCTTGTGGTGTGCGGGTTTTGGCCGAGCGCGGGACCTGATCCCGGGAGGTAAGCGTATTAACAGGTGTGACGCAGGAAGGTAGCCGGGCCGGGCGATGGTTGCCCCGGTCTAAGGATGTAGGGTCAGCGATAGGCAAATCCGTCGCTGTGTCTTTGATGACGTTCCTGAGATCTGATGGGACCCCCGTCATGGGGGGATCCGGTGATCCTATGCTGCCTAGAAAAGCATCGGCGCGAGGTTCCAGCCGCCCGTACCCCAAACCGACACAGGTGATCAGGTAGAGAATACCAAGGCGATCGAGAGAATTATGGTTAAGGAACTCGGCAAAATGCCCCCGTAACTTCGGGAGAAGGGGGGCCCCAACCTTGAACACCACTTGCTGGTGGGAGGGGATCGGGGCCGCAGAGACCAGGGGGAAGCGACTGTTTACTAAAAACACAGGTCCGTGCGAAGTCGCAAGACGATGTATACGGACTGACTCCTGCCCGGTGCTGGAAGGTTAAGAGGACCGGTTAGCCGCAAGGCGAAGCTGAGAATTTAAGCCCCAGTAAACGGCGGTGGTAACTATAACCATCCTAAGGTAGCGAAATTCCTTGTCGGGTAAGTTCCGACCTGCACGAATGGAGTAACGACTTCCCCGCTGTCTCAACCATAAACTCGGCGAAATTGCAGTACGAGTAAAGATGCTCGTTACGCGCAGCAGGACGGAAAGACCCCGAGACCTTTACTATAGTTTGGTATTGGTGTTCGGAGTGGCTTGTGTAGGATAGGTGGGAGACGTTGAAGCCCGGACGCCAGTTCGGGTGGAGTCATCGTTGAAATACCACTCTGGTCACTTTGGACATCTAACTTCGGCCCGTGATCCGGGTCAGGGACAGTGCCTGATGGGTAGTTTAACTGGGGCGGTTGCCTCCTAAAAAGTAACGGAGGCGCCCAAAGGTTCCCTCAGCCTGGTTGGCAATCAGGTGTCGAGTGTAAGTGCACAAGGGAGCTTGACTGTGAGAGAGACATCTCAAGCAGGGACGAAAGTCGGGACTAGTGATCCGGCGGTACATTGTGGAATGGCCGTCGCTCAACGGATAAAAGGTACCTCGGGGATAACAGGCTGATCTTGCCCAAGAGTCCATATCGACGGCATGGTTTGGCACCTCGATGTCGGCTCGTCGCATCCTGGGGCTGGAGTAGGTCCCAAGGGTTGGGCTGTTCGCCCATTAAAGCGGTACGCGAGCTGGGTTTAGAACGTCGTGAGACAGTTCGGTCCCTATCCGCTGCGCGCGCAGGAAATTTGAGAAGGGCTGTCCTTAGTACGAGAGGACCGGGACGGACGAACCTCTGGTGTGTCAGTTGTACTGCCAAGTGCACCGCTGATTAGCTACGTTCGGATGGGATAACCGCTGAAAGCATCTAAGCGGGAAGCTCGCTTCAAGATGAGATTTCCATGCACCTCGTGTGTGAGAGGCCCCCAGCCAGACCACTGGGTTGATAGGCCGGATGTGGAAGACAGGACTAAAGACTGTTGAAGCTGACCGGTACTAATAGGCCGACAACTTACACCACACAAACACGATCACTGCTTGCGTCCACTATGTGGTTCCCGAACAACAAACCCGTTGCTCCAGGAACCAAACAACTGAACAACAACACCACAATGTTGTAACCACGTATCTTCCCACCCCGCACCTGCGGGGACGGGTAACAGGGTTACGGCGGTCATAGCGTGGGGGAAACGCCCGGTCCCATTCCGAACCCGGAAGCTAAGACCCACAGCGCCGATGGTACTGCACCCGGGAGGGTGTGGGAGAGTAGGACACCGCCGGACAACCATTAACGGCCAGGCCCCGACACCACGTGTCGGGGCCTGACCCATTTAACCGGCTCATCGCATTTGAGGGTGTAATCGCGGTCTGAATCCGCCGGTTTCGAGGAGTGATCGGGCGATGTAGTTGGCAAGGTTCCTGAAGCCGAGGGCGGAGCCGCGGAGGTGTTCGAGCCGGCCGTTGAGTGCTTCCGTGGGGCCGTTGCTGGTGCCGGGCCGGTCGAAGTACGCGAGCACGTCCCCTGCACGGCGTTTCAGCGTGCGGCCCAGCGTAATGACCTCGGTCAGCGCAGCGGGAACGCCGGCGCTGATCGCGCCGATCAGTGCTTGCATGAGCTGTTTGCCTCGGGTGCCGTCAGGGTCGCGGTAGGCGGCGATGACGCGCTGGTAGATGCCCCAGGTCGCTTCGACTTCGGCATGGTTGTCCGCGGCGAACAGGGCCTCCAGCCTGTCCTTCTGCTTGTCGGTGAGCAGATCGTGCCCGGTGTGCAGGGTCCGGCGGGCTGCGTAGAGCGGATCCCCGGACCGTCCGCGGTGACCAATGGTCTGCTGCTGCACGCGCTGGCGGCACCTGTCCAGGGCATCGCCGGCAAGCCGGACGACGTGAAACGGATCCATGACCTCGACCGCGTCCGGGAGCTCCTCGGCGGCTGCGGTCTTGAACCCGGTGAACCCGTCCATCGCGACGACCTCGATCCCGTCCCGCCAAGCCTTGGGCCGCTCGGCGAGCCAGGCCTTGAAGACCTGTTTCGAGCGGCCCTCGACCATGTCCAGCAACCGTGCCGGCCCGGTCCTGTCACGGACCGGGGTGAGGTCGATGATCACGGTGACGTATTTGTCCCCGCGCCGGGTGTGCCGCCAGACATGCTCATCGACGCCGATCACGGCCACCCCGTTGAACCGGGCCGGGTCCTCGATCAACACCCGCTTGCCCTCGGCAAGGATCGCGCTGTTCGCCGTATGCCAGGACACGCCCAGGCCTTCCGCGACGCGGGCGACAGTGAGGTGCTGGCACACGATGCCCTCCAGCGCCCAGCGCAGTCCGCGGCGGGAGATCTTCGCCCTCGGCTGCGCGGCTTTGGAGATGTCCTGCCGCCACACCCGCCCGCACCCGGTGCATTTGTAGCGGCGGACCCGCACCAGCAGCGTCGTCGGCCGCCATCCCAGCGGTTCGTGCGCGAGCGGCCGTGTGACCGTGCCGCGGGCGATGCCCTGGCCCCCACACGAATGGCACCAGTCGTCCGGATCAACGGCACGGCATTCCAGCACCGCACGGCCGGGGGCGAGACACTGCCCGGCGGCTTCGAGCCCAAGCTCATCGAGCCGGCAGAACGTAGTCAGGTCAGGAGGCAGGAAGGTAGCGTGGGACACGGCGAGGTCTTCCGGATGGGCAGTGTAGGAACTTCCATCATCGGAAGACCTCGACCTCTATCCGGCCACCGACGCGCCCACCCCCGCTACACCCTCGAATGCGATGAGCCATTTAACCACCCCCGGACAAAAACGAACCGGCTATCACCCGGGACCCCCTGTATGTGAGCCGGCGTCCCGCCGGGACCCCCTGTATGTGAGCCGGCGTCCCGCCGGGACCCCCTGTATGTGAGCCGGCGTCCCGCCGGGATCCCCTATAAGTGAGCCGGCGTTTAGCCCGAGAAGAAGTCGGAGAGCTCGGCGATGAGCTTGTCGGGAGCGCGGATCACGCCGTCGTGCCCGTGGCCGGGGAGGATGGTGTAGCTCGATCCGGAGAGCACGTCGTGGATCTGGCCGCACGCCACACCGAAGTAGGCGGGGCTCTTTTCCCCCACCACAATGAGCGTTTCCAGCGGCAGCTCAAGGAACGGCTCCGCGGGCATGTCCGCGGCGATGACTGCCTTGATCTCACGCACGCCGGCCTGCATGAGCTCACGCATCTGCTTGCCCATGGGAGTGCCCGCCGTCAGCTTGGTGACGAGTGTCAGCATGGACAGCGGCATCCGCGCGAAGGCGCCCTCCGTCTCGACGCCCTTCACGAGCACAGCGAGCCCGCGGTCAAAGTCTCCAGCCGCCGTCGCGCGCTCGTATTCGCTCGTCCACTCGGCCTTCACGCTGTGGTTGACGGAGACTGCGGGGTCGTAGACCGCCAGGCGTTCCACCGGCAGCGTGCGCGCCGCGTGCAGGGCCACTGCGCCTCCGAAGCTGTGGCCGAAGACATCGGTGCTGGCCGTGTGCTTCATGACTTCGGAAAGATCCCGGATGTCGACGTCGAGGGTGTAGTCCTCGGGCTGCGGCGACGATTCACCACGGCCGCGGCGGTTGAAGGTGTGGACCGGGCGGCCAAGGGCGGCACTGAGTTTCTGGGCAAACTTGGAGTAGTCTGCGGCGGTCACCATCGAGGCGGGCACGACGACGACGCCGGAGCCGCCATCGGCAAGCTCACCGCCCGTCGTGAAGAGCTCGAGGGTTCCGCCGTCGGCCGTTGTGATGTTCTCGCGCGTCATGCTTCGAGCCTAACGGAGCCGCGGGGTTCCGTCAGTCCTTGAAATAGCTGGAAAGGTCCGTCACGAGTTCCTTGACTGCGGCAGGAATGGATCCGTGGAAGCCTTTTGGCGATACCACCAGCGTGCTTCCGGGGACGGCTGCGTACAGCCGCTCTGCAGTGACCTTGTAGTATTCGGGGCTTTTGCTGCCCACGATAAATCGCGTGCTTCGGGGGAGGACGGAGAAGTCCCGCGGGCGCGCAGCTTCGTCGTAGGCGGCTTTGAGTTCCGCCACGCCCGTTGGCATGAGTCCCCTGAGGACCTTGTTGACCTTGGTGTGGGAAACGAGGGCCATGAGTCCGGCCAGGATGGGCTCCGGGATTCGCGCCAAGGCGGTGCCAGGCTGCATGCCCCTCTTCATCCTGGCCATGGCACGCCCTACATTTCCGCTATCCACGGATTGGGCAAAGCCGTCCAACCAGCCCATGTCCATGCTCCCGTCGATGTTCACGGCGGCGTCGTACACGGCAAGTTTGTGAGGTTCGTAGCTTGTCCCCGCAAACTCCTGCACGGCGTTCAGTGCCACGGATCCGCCAAGGCTGTGACCAAGGAGGTTCCTGGCGCCTGTGGCGTCCATGATGCTCCGCACGTCCGCAATCTCCGTGGCCATGGAGTAGTTTGCGGGTAGTTCCGTCGAGCTGCCGCGGCCCCTGCGATCGTAGACGTCGACTGCCCAACCTTCGCCGAGTCCGTTGGATAACGCCATGGAAAAAGGCCTGTAGATGAGCGCGGTCAGGAATGCGCCCCCGATGAGCACCACGCGGCGCTCTCCCGGAGCATCCACCGAGCCGTAACTGTACAAGGCGAGCTTGCCGCCGTCTGGGGTGGGGACCTCACGTTCTATCACCGCTTCATCCTAGGGTGACGGCGCCTTGTGCCAGGTAGCGGGCAATCCTCACGGCGAGCTGCTTGCCCGGCCGGAGGGGACCCTCGTGGAACTGGAGCGGCACTACCGAGAAGTCCACCGCCGGTATTGCAGCTGCAAGTTGCCGACCGGTTTCGGCAAAGTACGCCGGACTCCACCCGCCACTCAGCATCAGCGTTGGCGTTTTCAACTCCGCATAGTCCTGGATATGCGAGTCTGCGTCAATGATCGCGCGCATCTCCAACACCGCCGTCGGCAACAGTTCCCGCATCTCGGATCCCAACCTCGTCTTGGCGGAGAGGATGCTGATCACCCGCAGCGCCCCGAGCGGCAAATAGGAAATCGGGCCGGCCGTGCCCAGCCCCTGGACCAAATGCGCCCAGGCGTTGTCGAGCTGGCCCGCGGTGACGGCCTCCTCCAATTGCGGTCGCCAGCGTCCGTTCAAGTTACCGGAGAGGGAAACCGCGGCGTCGTAAGTGACGAGGCGGGAAATTGGTGCGCGCAGCGCCGCCTGGAGCGCGACGAATCCGCCATAGCTGTGGCCAACAACATCGGTGGATCCGCTCGCCTCCATGACGGAAAGCAAGTCGCTGGTCTCCGTCGCAGCAGAGTAGCCGGGCGGCTGCGGTGCCGACCGGCCGCGGCCGCGCCGGTTGTAGGAATGCACCGGCCGGCCGAGCAGGACGCTCAGGTTCCGGGCGAATGGCCAGTAAAGGGAATCGGTCACCAAGGTGCCGTGAACGAGCACGACGCCGGGCTCCTCCGTAGCGCTCGAAGCGCCGGGAATGGACGCTTCGGCTACCGGCCGGAAGGAGTGCACCTCGAGGTGGCCGCCGTCGTCGTCCGTTTCAACTGTCCATGTCTCCACAGCCCGAGTCTATGTTGCCGCAGGGGCGGGAGGGGAAGATAGGGAACTCTAAGGAATCCCCGGTAAACTTGTGGATTGTGACTTCCGCAAACACCCCATCCCCGCACCCCGCCTCCGAGCCAGCCGACGCCAGCGAACAGATGCGCATCCGCATGGAAAAGCGCAGCAAGCTGATTGAGCGCGGCACCGAGGCCTACCCGGTGGGTGTTGAGCGGACGCATTCCCTCGCTGAGATCCGCGAGAAGTACGCCCATCTCCAGGCTGACGAAACCACCGGCGACATCGTGGGCATCACCGGCCGCGTCGTGTTCGTGCGCAACACGGGCAAGCTCTGCTTCGCCACCCTCCAGGAGGGCGGTGTGGACGGGAAGGGCGTGCGCCTGCAGGCGATGCTCAGCCTCGCGAATGTCGGCGAGGAAACCCTCGCGGACTGGAAAGCGCTGGTGGACCTCGGAGACCACGTCTTCATCAAGGGCGAAGTCATTTCCTCCAGGCGTGGCGAGCTGTCCGTCATGGCCGACTCCTGGTCCATGGCCTCCAAGGCCTTGCGCCCGTTGCCGGTGCTGCACGCCGAACTCAATGAGGAAACCCGTGTCAGGCAGCGCTACGTGGACCTCATGGTCCGCGACGAAGCCCGGGAAATGGTCTACACCCGCGCAGCGATTACCCGCTCGGTCCGCGACACCCTGGACCGCCGCGGCTATGTGGAAGTGGAGACCCCCATCCTGCAGCTCGTCCACGGCGGTGCCACGGCCCGCCCGTTCGAGACGCACATGAATGCCTTCGACCAGAAGATGACGCTGCGTATCGCCACCGAGCTCTTCCTCAAGCGCGCCGTCGTGGGCGGAATCGACCGCGTCTACGACATGGGCCGCGTCTTCCGCAACGAAGGCGTCGACTCGACGCACAGCCCAGAATTCACCACGTTGGAATGCTACGAGGCGTGGGCGGACCAGTTCGTCATGGCCGAGCGTATGAAGGAAATCATCCTTAACGTCGCCGACGTCGTGGGCACCCGCACCATCCAGACTGACGCCGGAGAGATCGACCTCGACGGCGAATGGGCCTGGGTTGCCGTCTATCCGGGGCTCTCCGAGGCGATCGGCGAAGAGATCACCCCGGACACCACGGTGGCGGAACTGCAGGCGATTGCCGCCAAGCACGAGGTCAAGGTGGATCCCAAGTGGGACGCCGAAAAGCTCGTAGTAGAACTGTTCGGCGAGATCGTCGAACCCACCCTGCTCAACCCGACCTTTGTCTACAATTACCCTCCCTCCGCGCAGCCCCTTGCCCGGCCGCATCGGGAGGACGGCCGCCTGATCGAGGCCTGGGACCTCATCATCGGCGGCATGGAACGCGGCACGGCCTTCTCCGAACTGATCGACCCGGTCATCCAGCGCGAACGCCTCACGGAGCAGTCGCGTCGTTCGGCAGCCGGCGATGTCGAGGCCATGCAGCTGGATGAAGACTTCCTGCGCGCCCTTGAATACGGTGCTCCGCCCATGGGCGGCATCGGCCTAGGCATCGACCGCTTGGTCATGCTGTTCACCGGAGCAGGCATCCGGGAAACCATCCTGTTCCCACTCCTCAAGCCCGAAGGGCACTGACCATGGAATACATTGCCGTTCTTGCACCGTCCGTCGTTGTCGGACTTCTCTTTTGGTTTGCCATGAAGGCTATCTTCAACGCGGACAAATCAGAGCGCCAAGCAGAAGCCCGCGCCCAGGAAGAAGCCGGATTCGGAATTGCCAAGCCGGCGGGCGACGGCTCAACCCCTGCCAAATAGCTCTTTCTCCGGCCGCTCCAGAAGATTTAATAGTGTCTTTGGCGATCCCTTTGAGGATCCCTTTGAGGATGCCTTTGACTGAGCCTTTGACGGAGTGCCATGCGCTGGACGATAATCTTTAATTAGTAGTCTAGCTATTCTGCATATCCGACCCCTCCAAAAGAGAGTCTTTTCATGGCACAGAAAGTCAAAATTATCCTCGTTGACGACCTGGATGAGGGCTCCGCGGATGAAACTGTCCGCTTTGGCCTTGATGGAGTCAGTTACGAAATGGACCTGTCCAGTGCCAACGCTGCGAAGCTGCGGGACGCTCTGGGGCCATTTGTAGCTAAGGCGCGCAAGACATCGACCGGCCGTGCAACGCGTAGCCGCGTTGCCGCAGGCAGAAACCAGGACTCCGCACAGATCCGTCAATGGGCGCGCGACAACGGTTATACCGTAAACAGCCGCGGCCGCATTCAGGCCGAAATTCAGGAAGCCTACCAGAAGGCCAATTCCTGACACCAAGTATCAATACCCCGGCCCTACGGCCGGGGTATTGTTTTTTAACCGCAGGGCTTGCCGGGATAAGGATGTCGTTTGGCAGCATGGCGCCACTATTCCCAGAAGGTTTGGAGCCGACTGGGCATATCCGGTGGACAGTCACCACGTTTGCCGGGAAGAACGACGGCGGCCGGCCCGTGGGGGCATCGAGGGAAGCGCGGCGTGACCGTGGAAAGCCCTGGATTCGGTCTCCGCCGTGGTCCCGAGGTCCACGGACGAGTCGAGCGGACTTATTCCCGGAGCGGCCATGTTTCCCCTGTGGCGAACACGCCCCAAAATTCCAGCGTTGCCACGTAGCATCAAAGTACGTCGTAGCTAGGAGTGTGGCGAAATGTTTGAGAGATTTACGGACCGTGCCCGTCGCGTTGTTGTGCTTGCCCAAGAAGAGGCACGCATGCTCAACCACAACTACATCGGTACCGAGCACATCCTCTTGGGTCTGATCCACGAGGGTGAGGGCGTTGCCGCCAAGGCGCTGGAGTCCCTGAGCATTTCGCTCGATGGCGTCCGCGAGCAGGTACAGGAGATCATCGGCCAGGGCCAGCAAGCCCCGTCCGGCCACATCCCCTTCACCCCGCGCGCCAAGAAGGTGCTTGAGCTCTCGCTCCGCGAAGCCCTGCAGCTCGGCCACAACTACATCGGCACCGAGCACATCCTGCTCGGCCTCATCCGCGAGGGTGAAGGCGTTGCCGCGCAGGTCCTGGTCAAGCTCGGCGCCGACCTCAACCGCGTCCGCCAGCAGGTCATCCAGCTGCTTTCCGGCTACCAGGGCAAAGAAACTGCGGGTCCCGGCTCAGGTCCGGGCCAACAGGAAGGCACCCCCGCCGGTTCGGTAGTGCTCGACCAGTTCGGCCGCAACCTCACCCAGGCCGCGCGGGAAAACAAGCTTGATCCCGTGATCGGCCGCGAGCTGGAGATGGAACGCGTCATGCAGGTCCTCTCCCGCCGGACCAAGAACAACCCCGTGCTGATCGGTGAGCCCGGCGTCGGCAAGACTGCCGTCGTCGAGGGCCTTGCCCAGGCGATCGTCCGGGGAGATGTGCCGGAGACCATCAAGGACAAGCAGCTCTACACGCTTGACCTTGGTTCCCTTGTTGCCGGTTCCCGTTACCGTGGTGACTTCGAAGAGCGCCTGAAGAAGGTCCTCAAGGAAATCCGGACCCGCGGGGACATCATCCTCTTCATCGACGAGATCCACACGCTCGTGGGTGCCGGCGCTGCAGAAGGTGCCATCGATGCCGCCTCCATCCTCAAGCCGATGCTGGCCCGTGGTGAACTCCAGACCATCGGGGCCACCACACTCGACGAGTACCGCAAGCACATTGAGAAGGACGCCGCCTTGGAGCGCCGCTTCCAGCCGATCCAGGTCAAGGAGCCTTCCGTCGCGCATGCGATCGAGATCCTCAAGGGCCTGCGTGACCGCTACGAGGCGCACCACCGGGTGACCATCACCGACGGCGCCCTTGCTTCTGCTGCAACGCTGGCCGAGCGCTACATCTCGGACCGCTTCCTGCCGGACAAGGCGATCGACCTGATCGACGAAGCAGGTGCACGGCTCCGCATCCGCCGCATGACCGCCCCGCCGGAGCTCAAGGCCATGGATGAGCGCATCGCCGAAGTGAAGATGGAGAAGGAATCCGCCATCGACGCCCAGGACTTCGAGGGCGCCGCCTCGCTGCGCGACAAGGAGCAGAAGCTCATTGCCGAGCGCGCCGAGAAGGAACGCAACTGGAAGTCCGGCGGCATGGACGATATTTCCGAGGTGGACGAGGAGCTGATTGCCGAAGTTCTCGCGAACTCCACCGGCATCCCGGTCTTCAAACTCACCGAGGAAGAATCCAGCCGTCTCCTCAAGATGGAAGACGAGCTGCACAAGCGGGTCGTCGGCCAGGACGAGGCCATCCGTGCCCTCTCCCAGGCGATCCGCCGCACACGTGCAGGCCTGAAGGACCCCAAGCGTCCGGGTGGCTCGTTCATCTTCGCCGGCCCCACCGGCGTCGGCAAGACCGAGCTCGCCAAAGCGCTGGCCGAATTCCTGTTCGGTGAAGAGGATGCACTCATCACGCTGGACATGTCCGAATACTCCGAGAAGCACACGGTTTCGCGTCTCTTCGGTGCCCCTCCGGGCTACGTCGGCTACGAAGAGGGCGGGCAGCTGACCGAGAAGGTCCGCCGCCGTCCGTTCTCCGTGGTGCTGTTCGACGAAGTTGAGAAGGCCCACGCCGATCTCTTCAACTCGCTGCTGCAGATCCTGGAAGACGGCCGCCTGACCGACTCCCAGGGCCGGGTGGTGGACTTCAAGAACACGGTGATCATCATGACCACCAACCTGGGTACCCGCGACATCTCCAAGAGCGTGGCGACCGGTTTCCAGTCCGGCACGGACACCACCACCGGCTACAACCGGATGCGGGCGCGGGTCACCGAGGAGCTCAAGCAGCACTTCCGCCCCGAGTTCCTCAACCGCGTTGACGACGTCGTGGTGTTCCCGCAGCTCACGCAGGACGAGATCATCGAGATCGTGGACCTCTTCGTCACGCGCCTCGAGGGCCGCCTCAAGGACAAGGACATGGGCATCGAGCTCACCACGGCCGCCAAGGTCCTCCTGGCGACCCGGGGCTACGATCCCGCCATGGGTGCGCGGCCGCTGCGCCGCACCATCCAGCGCGAGATCGAGGACCAGCTCTCCGAGAAGATCCTCTTCGGCGAGCTCCACCCGGGTGACATCGTGGTGGTCGATGTGGACGGCGAAGGCGACGACGCCAAATTCACCTTCGCCGGCAACGCCAAGCCGCGCATCCCGGAAATCGCTCCGAGCGCCTAGGTTCAGGTTCCGCCGACTCAAAGGCCCCGCCCGCTCCCTTCAAGGAGCTGGCGGGGTTTTTGCGTTCCCGAGGTTCGTAATTTCTGAAATAACTGTTTCACTCTTAGTGAACCTTTTGTGATCTGGGGCACATTGCGTGTTGAATCAGAGCATGGATTCGAATGCCTCCGAGACCCCGAGCACGCAACCCGAAACTCCTTTCCACGATCTCGACTACTACCTCGCCATCCCCAGGGTCGGCGGCCTGGCTCTCAGTACGGACGGAAGCCGCCTGGTCACTACGGTTTCCACGCTCAACGCCAAGGGCACTGAATACGTCACGGCCCTTTGGGAGCTTGATCCTGCCGGAAAGAAGCACGCCCGGCGCATCACCCGCAGCGCCAAGGGAGAAACCGGCGCGGTGTTTGCTGCCAACGGTGACCTCTACTTCACCTCAGCCCGGCCCGATCCGGACAGCCCCGAAGCGGATCCCGTGAGCGCGTTGTGGCTCCTGCCTGCCGACGGCGGTGAGGCCCGGGTGGTGCACTCCCGTGCAGGCGGAATCGGGGGCGTCATGGCCGCGTCAGCCGCGGACGCAACCTTCGTGACGGCCTCGGTCCTTGCCGGTTCCACCGATGAGGAAAATGACGAGGAGCGCCGCAAGAGCCGCAAGGACAACAAGGTGGCGGCCATTCTGCACACCGGCTACCCGGTGCGTTACTGGGACGCAGACCTGGGCCCGGCCCAGCCCAGGCTGTTCGCGGTGGAAAACGGAGGCGCGGCCGAGCCCGGGAAGCCCGCGACCGTGGACGCAACCGCACCCCTGAAGCTGCGCAATCTGACGCCCGACGTCGGCGGCAACCTCCGCAACACCCACGCGGTGGTCAGCCCGGACGGTAAGACGATCTATACGAGCCTGGCCAAGCCGCTCGCGAAGGCGGACACGCGCTTTGTGCTCGCCGCTGTCGATGTGGCCTCCGGCTCGATCAAGGTGCTCCTTGACCATGAGGGAATGAGCTATTTCCCCGGACCGGTCAGCCCCGACAACAAGATGCTCTCGGTAGTCAGCGAAAGCGACAGCACCCCCGGGCAGGCACCCCAGGTCAAACTCCACCTCTTGAATGTCGGGGCGGGAGAAACCCTTGACCTAGAGCCCCTCGCGCCCGCTTGGGACCGCTGGGGCAACCCCGCGGCCTGGCTGCCGGACGGGCACTCGCTCCTCGTCACAGCCGACGACGACGGCGCGACGCCGGTCTTCCGGGTCGCCGTCGGGGACGGTATGGTCACCAGGGTGACGCAGGACGCGGCGGCGTACACCGACGTCGTGGTTTCGCCGGATGGGCTGAGTGCGTTCGCGCTGCGCAGCTCTTATGAATTCCCGGCGGAAGCCGTCCGGATCGAGCTCGCCTCGGGCGACGTCGAGCGGCTCCCCGCGCCCGCTGAGCGCCCCGCGATCAAAGGCACGTTGGAGCGGGTGGAGACGAGCGCGGCTGATGGTTCGAGGGTTCCGGCCTACCTCGCGCTCCCGGAAGGCGCGTCGGGGGCGAATCCGGCGCCCTTGCTGTTGTGGATCCACGGCGGGCCGTTGGGCTCGTGGAATGCCTGGACCTGGCGGTGGAATCCATGGCTGCTCGTGTCGAAGGGGTATGCCGTGCTGCTGCCCGACCCGGCACTGTCCACCGGGTACGGCCAGCAATTCATCCAGCGCGGCTGGGGCGAATGGGGCAAGGCGCCGTATACGGACCTTATGTCCATCACCGACGCAGTGGTCCGGCGGCCCGACATTGACCAGACGCGGACAGCCGCCATGGGTGGGTCGTTCGGCGGATACATGGCCAACTGGGTGGCCGGGCACACGGATCGTTTCAAGGCGATCGTGACGCACGCCAGTCTGTGGGCCATGGACCAGTTCGGGCCCACAACGGACGCTTCGCAGTACTGGCTCAAGGAAATGACCGCAGAGATGGCACTGGACAACTCGCCCCATCTCCATGTCGGGAAGATCAAGACACCCATGCTGGTGATCCACGGTGACAAGGACTACCGAGTGCCGATCGGCGAGGGCCTGAGGCTTTGGTACGAACTGCTTTCCAGTTCCGGGCTGCCCGCCGATGAGAACGGTGAGACCCAGCACCGCTTCCTGTACTTCCCTGACGAGAACCATTGGATCCTGCAGCCGCAGCACGCCAAGGTCTGGTACGGCGTCGTGGAGCACTTCCTTTCCAGGCAGGTACTTGGACGGGACGTTCCTCTTCCTGAGGACCTGGGGCTTTAGGCGCCTTCGGCCTCGTAAGATTGTGGCTGTGACTTCGACGTTCAGTATCCGCCCTGCCCGCACCGGCGATGTTGCCGCGATCAAGCGGCTTGTAGCGCCTCTGGCGGAGCAGCGAATCCTGATGGCCAAGGAGACCGTGGCCTATTACGAGAGCCTTCAGGAGTTCCGGATTGCCGAATCTTCCGATGGCGAGGTGATCGGTTGCGGTGCCCTGCACGTCATGTGGGAGGACCTGGCCGAGGTGCGCACATTGGCGGCGGACGACAACTGGCGGGGCAAAGGCGTGGGTCACGTCCTTGTCCAGCAACTCCTGGAGGACGCCCGGGCCTTGGGGGTTGCGCGTGTCTTCTGCCTGACGTTCGAAGTGGACTTCTTCAAGCGCCACGGATTCGAAGTCATGGCGGACCAAACCGCCGTCGATCCCCAGGTCTACTCGGAATTGCTGCGTTCCCATGACGAAGGCGTGGCCGAGTTCCTGGATCTGGCCCGCGTGAAGCCCAATACCCTGGGCAACACACGCATGATCAAGGTCCTTTAGCTCCTCTTCTTCCCCTTGGCTCCTGTATGTGCCAGCCCGCACCTCTTTACGTATATCAACTTGATGGATAAACTAGTTGAGGCTCGGTTGCGGCGGGCCAACCATACTGTGGAGGCGAGAAATGAAGTACCACGTTATGTTTCCGGACTTTTCAGGTTTCCAAATTGACATGCCGCGTCCCGGCGCCACGCCGGAGTCGCGCAAGCAGGGCACCGGAGGTTGCATGCGGTCCGGGTGCACGGATCTTTGGCCCGACTCGATGGCCAAAGACGCAACACCCCAAGACTTCAGCATCGGTCGTTTGACGGTGGGCGGGCCGCCGCACTGACCGGGCGGATGCCGGAAGGTTCTTCAGAAGGGACAACCATTGGGGGTTGTCCCTTCTGCGTTTCCGGGTTCCGGAGTGTCCACGTACGGACCGTTCCCCTACCGTGCCCGGGGCGCTGGTAGTAGGGTCAAATCACCTACCAGCAACGCCCCAGGAGCGCGCCATGAAAAAGCTCATCAACGATCCCCGCTCGGTGGTGGACGAGTCTGTCGAAGGTTTCGGCATGGCCCATGCCGATCTCGTGGACGTCCATACGGACCCCATCTTCGTCGTTCGAAAAGGAGCGCCCGTGGCCGGCAAAGTGGCGCTTGTGTCGGGAGGTGGGAGCGGCCACGAGCCGCTTCATGCCGGCTTTGTGGGGCACGGAATGCTCGACGCCGCCGTGCCGGGTGCGGTGTTCACGTCGCCCACTCCCGACCAGATCATTCCGGCGACCGCCGCAGTCGATTCCGGCGCCGGCGTCATACACATCGTGAAGAACTACACCGGTGACGTGCTGAACTTCGAGACCGCGGCAGAGATGGCCCAGGCTGAAGGAATCAGCGTCCGCTCGGTTCTCGTCAACGACGACGTCGCTGTGGAGGATTCCCTGTATACGGCAGGCCGCCGCGGCGTGGGGGGCACTGTGCTGGTCGAAAAGATTGCTGGTGCGGCAGCGGAGCGTGGGGATTCGCTGGAGGCCGTCGCGGGTGTGGCGGAGGGAGTCGTCCGCAACGTGCGCACCATGGGCGTCGCCTTGTCCGGCTGCACCGTGCCGCATGCCGGGGTACCCAGCTTTGAGCTCGCTGACGACGAAATCGAAATCGGCATCGGCATTCACGGCGAACCGGGCAGGCACCGGATCGCCATGGAGGGAGCCGACGCCATCACCAGCCGCCTTTTGGACCCGGTCCTGGAGGACCTCGGGATCAAGTCCGGTGAAGAGGTGCTGCTCTTCGTCAACGGAATGGGCGGTACGCCCCTCAGTGAGTTGTACATTGTCTACCGCCGGGCGGCCCAGATCCTCGCGGAAAGAGGAGCCAAAGTGGAGCGCTCACTGGTGGGCAACTACGTCACGTCGCTTGAGATGCAAGGCTGCTCCATCTCGGTACTGCGGCTCGATGACGAACTGACCGCCCTCTGGGACGCACCCGTCCATACTCCGGCCCTGCGTTGGGGGATGTGACAGTGGGCCTGGGGGTCGAATGGGCGGTTCAATGGTTGACCCTCTCCGCTCGGCTCATGTCCGAGCATAGGGAGGAATTGATTGCGCTGGACCGTGCGATAGGCGACTCCGACCACGGTGAAAACATGGACCGGGGATTCCAGGCCGTCATGGAGAAACTTGCCCAGACTCCGCCCGAGACACCTGGCGCAGCCCTGAAGCTGGCCGCGATGGCGCTGATGTCAAAGGTGGGCGGGGCAGCCGGACCGCTGTATGGAACCGCGTACCTTCGGGCGGCCACGGCTCTGGGAGAAAGCGCGGACATTGACGCAGCGGCGCTCGCCGGAGCACTGACCGCGGCCCGGGACGGAATTGTTGCCCGCGGCAAGGCGGAGCTCGGCGACAAAACCATGGTGGATGCCTGGTCTCCGGCTGTGGAAGCGGCGGACGAGGTCCTGGTGGCCGGTGGAGATGCTGTGGCTGTGTTGGCTGCGGCGGCCGAGGCTGCCGAGGTGGGTGCCGTCACGACAGATCCGTTGGTAGCCCGCAAGGGCCGCGCAAGCTACCTCGGTGAACGCAGCGCAGGTCACCGCGATCCCGGGGCTGCGTCTTCTGCCCTGTTGTTGCGCGCAGCGGCTACCGCTGCGGGATTCCCTGAAGGGGCCGCTGAATGACGGTGGGCTTGGTGGTGGTCTCGCACAGCCGGAAAATCGCGGAAGGCGCGGTGGAGTTGGCTGCGCAGATGGCTACCGATGTGAAGTTCTACGCCGTCGGCGGCACGGATGATGGCCGGATTGGCACCGACCTGGAGAAAACGATCGCCGCATTCGAGGCAGGACTTGGGGAGGCTTCAGGGGATGGAGTGGTGGTCCTGACGGATCTTGGTTCGGCGGTTATGACGGCAGAATCAGCTGCCGAGTTCTGCAGCGAGCCGGAAAAGGTCCTCATTGCCGACGCTCCCTTGGTTGAGGGCCTGGTTGCCGCCGCGGTGGCCACCCAGGGTGGTGCCTCGGCGGCCGCAGTGAAGGCCGCCGCCGAGGCGGTGCGTTTCGGTCAGGAGCCCGTTTTTGAAGCGGCGGGGCCGGCAGAATCCCAAGGCAGGGGCGAACCAGCGGAAAGCGGCGAGTTCGAACTCGTAAACCCCATGGGAATGCACGCCAGGCCTGCGGCCAAAATCGCGGGCGGACTCGCCGGCATGGATGTCGAAGCAACGGTAAATGGCGTCGATGGCACCTCCATTATGGAACTCATGAGCCTCGCCGTGGGCAAGGGTGGCAAGCTCAAGGTCGAGGCGTGGGGCAAAGATTCATCGAAGGCCGTGGATTACGTCAGGCGGCTGGTGGAACAGGGATTCGGCGAGATTTGACGCCGCGCCGGGATGTCGCTTCGCGCCAGGATTTACCGCGCCGCGGGGGTTTGCGCGCGGTGTTCAGGACTGCCACAGGCCGCGGGCATCGAGCACGAGGCTTGCCGTGATGGCGGTCTGGCACTGCTCGCCCCACGGTTTTGCGCTTTTCGGCGTGAAGTTGAGTGTCCTGACGGGCAAGGTCTCGCCGTTTGTGTCCGCGCCGGTCACTTCGGCATCGATGGGCGAGGACGTCAGCGTTCCCATGTTGAGGAAGCCATAGCGGGTGCCATCCGGTGACGCGACGGCAGAGCATGACCCTTCGGGTTCCGGCCCGCAGGATTGAGGGAGCGGCACGCTGCCCGGGCGCAGCTCCAAATCGGCCTCGCGGCATTTCCCGTCCTGGCATGCCTTCAAATGGATGGCCTTGACCGTTGGCGCGTACTCTGCCGTGATTGTCAGGGAGACCACGGGGGCCATCGCAATTGCCGGACAAACGGTGACTTGAGGTTCGCATGCCGACCAGAGCGTCGCCGTCGTGGTCAATGCTATGGCGGCCCACAACCTGCGCATACTTGAGAATAATCCCGCACCGGGGACCCGGAACGGGATATCTGCAACTGGCAGGCACATCGTTACCGACATCTACGGATCGTTGCGGCTCCGCGACCTCAAGGCCTGGCCATGGGCGGGTTCGGCAGGGTTTTCGCAGGGCGCAAGGAATGCGCCGGCCGCAGAGAATAGGGTTCTTCGCATGACTGAACCCTCGGATCTGCTTGCCACTCGCGCCGCCTACAACACGGTAGCCGCCGATTACGCTGAACTCCTGCGCAACGAGCTCGACACCAAACCCTTTGACCGGGCCATGCTCGGTACGTTCGCCGAGCTCGTGCGTTCCTCCGGAGGCGGGGCGGTTGCCGACATCGGTTGCGGGCCCGGACGGATCACGGCGTACCTGGATTCCCTCGGGCTGGCGGCTTTAGGCATCGACCTGTCGCCGGAGATGGTGACAGTAGCCCGCAAGGACCACCCCGGCCTGCAGTTCGATGAAGGGTCGATGGAGGCCCTGGAGCTGGCGGACGGCACTCTGGGTGGCATCGTTGCTTGGTATTCGATCATCCATACGCCGCCGGCCCGTTTGCCGGGAGTGTTCGCGGAGTTCCACCGTACCCTCGTGGGCGGCGGCTTGCTGTTGCTCGAGTTCCAGGCCGGCGACGAGCCAAGGCATTTGGACTTCGCGTATGGCCACGAAATCGACCTTGACGCCTACCGCTTGCCCCCTGAACGCATCATGGAACTCCTCCTTCAGGCTGGCTTTGTCGTTGAAGCGCAGCTTCTCCGCGAGCCGGACGGCAGGCACGAGAAGACCCCGCAGGCGTATCTCCTAGCCCGCAAGCCAGCGCGCAAGCCAGCCACG
This sequence comes from Arthrobacter sp. KNU-44, assembly GCF_051843155.1. Classification (NCBI taxonomy): domain Bacteria; kingdom Bacillati; phylum Actinomycetota; class Actinomycetes; order Micrococcales; family Micrococcaceae; genus Arthrobacter; species Arthrobacter sp. KNU-44. Next base: position 2,034,323 of record NZ_JBPXNG010000002.1, on the reverse strand, counting down.
TCGTAGCGGAAGCGGCGCAAAAGGAGGCCTAGGCCGGGAGCCGCAGCCCGCCGTCGTGCATCTCGGCCAAGCCGTCGCTCAGTAGCCCCTGGAGAGCGCGCTCCAGCTGCTCGGGGGCCGAATTCAAGCGGTGCAGGGCCGCCAACGGGACGGCCGCGCCCTCGGCGGCGAATCCGAGGTCAGCTGCGGGTCGTTCGAACAGTTCAGGAGCTACCGGCGACTCTGCCACTCGCAATACGGCCATGACGGCACCCCGCAGCTGCCGGTCTGTGCCGTGCCACGCCTGGCCCTTCGGCGTATACGTGGGCGGCGGTTCACCTGCGGCAAGCCACGCGCAGGAACCGCGGACGGGGCAGTCCAGGCACTTGGGGGAGCGGGCGGTGCACACGAGCGCTCCGAGTTCCATGACGGAAGCGTTCCAGCGGACGGAGAGCCCGACATCGTCGGGCATGAGTGATTCGGCGAGGCGCATCTCCGCCGCGCTGAGCGACGGCGCCGGAAGCGCAAGTCCCGAAACGAGCCTGGCATGCACTCGCCGGATGTTCGTGTCTACGACCGTTTCGCGGCGACCGAAAGCAAAAGCAGCCACGGCCGCGGCCGTATAGTCGCCGACGCCGGGAAGGCTCAACAGCGATGCATGCGTGTCCGGCACCCTGCCTCCATGCTGTTCCACGATCGCGACGGCGGCCGCGTGGAGCCTGAGCGCGCGGCGGGGATAACCGAGCCTTCCCCAATGTCGCACGGCGTCGCCCGAAGGCTGCTTTGCGAGATCCGCGGGTTCCGGCCAGCGTTCCATCCAGTCTCTCCACACCGGCAGGACGCGGACTACCGGAGTCTGCTGCAGCATGACCTCGCTGACCAGGATCCCCCACGGGCTGCAGTCCGGCGACCTCCACGGCAATACGCGCGCCACCTCGGAGAACCAGCGGTCCATGGATTGGTGCAAGTCCGTGAGGCGATGGGTGCCGGCAAGTTCAGCGGCGCCTGGCAGTGACATGGAGATCCTTGCTGCGGTTCGTGGCGGGCCCTGTTGGCGGCCGATTCCTGCCATCCACTGTAGTGGAGCCGGCCGGGAATGACGTAGGTCATACTGGCTCCGATCAGGCCCCGGCGGCGTGGTGCGGCACCATCCACGCCTTGCGTTGCCTAGCCTAGAAGCATGGTCAACAAGGGCAAGCAACCGCCGAGGGCGCGCACGTCGCCGTCGGCGAAAAGTGCTGCCCGGGCCGGAGGCGCAAACCGTTCGGCGAACGGGGTCCGGCCCCAAAGGCGACGGACGAGCCCTGCCGTTTACCGGCGTCGGAGGCTGGTTGTTTTCGGCGCGCTCCTGGTGGTCCTGGCGATGCTCGTGGCCGGTGCTGTGGCTATGAGTTCATCTCTTGCGGGCAAGGCTGATCCCGGCGCATCCAAGACCCAAGCGGTCGGAGCCGCCCCGGCGAGCCAGGCCCCTACGACGGATGCCATCGCGGCCACCACAACGCCCACGGCCACGCCGGTGTGCGACCTCAATCTGGTGACGGTGACGGCGTCCACGGACCAGCCTGCGTATCCGGCCGGGCAGAACCCCGTGCTGAGCATGAAGATCACCAATGGCGGGGCAGCACCGTGCCAGGTCAACGTCGGCACATCCCAGATGGAGTTCCTGGTGATGAGCGGCGAGGACCGGATTTTCTCCTCCAAGGACTGTCAAGCGAAGGGCGATGACCTCGTGAAGCAGATTGATCCGGGCAAGAGCGAGATTGCCAACTTCCCGTGGCAACGCAACCGGACGACCGAGGGCTGCGGCGTAATCTCGGCCAAGCCTGCCACCGGCACCTACACCTTCAAGGCCGTACTGGGAAACAAGGCGAGCACCAAAGCGGTCTTCCAGCTGGGTTAGAGGAACCTGTCCAGCAGGCTGGCTTCGGCCATGCGGCTGAGCCCTTCGCGGACGGTCCGGGCGCGCTGGTCGCCGATGCCGTCCACGGTCATGAGATCGTCGATAGTGGCGGCCATGAGGTACTGGAGTCCGCCGAAGTGCTCCACCAAACGGTCGGCCACGGCTTTCGGAACCGACTTCAGCCCGGACAAGAGGCGGTAACCGCGCGGCTGAACACCCGCGTCGAGCACGTCCATGCCCCCGGCGAATCCGATGATCCCGGCGATCTTGCCCAGATCGATCAGCTCCGCCGGGCCAAGATCCAGAAGGGCCTGCACCGCACCGTCGATGTCCTCGGGCGAGGCGTCGGCGCCGGCGTAGTCGCGGATGATCACGTCGCTGCCCGGGCCGCGGCCGGTGGTGAGCTCTTCCAACTGCAGCGAGAGCAACCTGCCGTCCTCACCCAACTCCAGGACATACTGAGCGATTTCCTCGGCAATGCGCCTGACCATTTCCTGGCGCTGGAGGGTGACAGCCACATCCCGGACGGTGACCATGGCCTCGATTTCGAGGGCCGATAGGGCGCTAGTGACCTGATCCAAGCGGGCGCTGTAACGTTCCAGGGTTGCGAGAGCCTGGTTGGCGCGGGCCAGGACCTTCTCGGAGCCCTCAAGCACGTGGCGCAGGCCGTTGACATAGAGGGCGATGATCTGCATGGACTGGCTGACCGAAATCACCGGAACTCCGGTCTGGATGGCCACGCGCTCGGCCGTCCTGTGACGCGTTCCTGATTCCTGGGTCTCGATGCTGGAGTCCGGCACAAGCTGTACCGCGGCACGAAGGATGTTCCCGGCGTCCTTGTCGCAGATGATGGCACCGTCCATCTTCGCGAGTTCACGCAGCCGCGTCGGGGAGAAATCGATGCCGATTTCAAAGCCGCCGGAGCAGATGGATTCGATGGTCCGGTCTGTTCCGAGCACAATCAGGGCGCCGGTGCGCCCACGGAGGATGCGTTCCAGGCCGTCGCGCAACGGTGTTCCGGGGGCCACCCTGCCCAGAGTCGCCTTGAGCGAATCTTCGGGGCTCCGAGCCATAGGTGTTCCCTTCAAAGGTGCACGCAGGCGCGCCCGCAAGTGTGCCGGTTTTCAGCAGTGAGTCGACGGGAGCAAAATGCCAGGTTTCCCGCAAGCTCAATGATAGAGGTATAGACCGGCAACAACCGCACGGGCAAGCCTTAAAGTGCCCCAAATTAGCTTATGTGGCGGGACCTTCGAAACGCGTTCGAAGGCGGCCGCGGCACCGCCATTTTCAGCTCGGTCCCTGGACCCTCAGTTCGGTCCCGGAACCTCGGTGACCCTTGACCCTCAGGGAGCCGTCCGAAGGTGTGCGAGCCGCTCAAGGTCGCGTCGCACGCTCTGCAGCGCCGCTTCCCGGGCGGCAGCCCTTCCCGTGTCCGGATGCGCTTGCCTCGCAGGAGGGTTGACTCCACCTCTGCCGGCGTTCGGCCGGTGCCCTTGCTGGTTCGCAGCGGGGTTCCCCGCGGGGGAGGGGCCGAAGGGATCGTAGAACAAGTCATTCCCTGGATTCATTGATGCCCTGTTCCTTTCATGCCATCGTCGGCTGCCTGGTTTTTCCTGGCGGATGGCTCCAATCCGGGCCGGACGCGTCCGCTATGCGTTCAAACTATCGGCAGGTGATTTCGGAGGTTTGTGCACTTCGTTTCGATCCTGTTAAGCGCTGGCCCGGGACCCTGCCTCCGGCGTGGTCCCGGGCTGCGATAAACTTGGTATCTTGGCTGGCGCGCAAATCGTGCCGCTCCCTGAGTTGGCCCCGGCCGGCGCGGGGCCAGTATCCAGCCTCCATCCCACGTTCGGCCCGTCGTTCCAATGCGGGCAACGCCCAGATCGCAGCGAAAGTAGCACCGTGTCCCAAGAAGTCCTGAGCCCCGCCCGAGTCCAGGAAATTCACCATGAGGCCTCCCGGCGTCGGACTTTCGCGGTCATTTCGCACCCTGACGCCGGCAAGTCCACGCTCACGGAAGCCCTCGCCTTGCACGCCAAGGTCATCGGCACCGCCGGTGCGTCCAGCGGCAAGGCCAACCGCAAGGAAACTGTTTCCGACTGGATGCAGATGGAAAAGGACCGCGGTATTTCCATCAGCTCCGCGGCATTGCAGTTCTCCTACCGGGATACTGTGATCAACCTGCTGGACACTCCGGGCCACGCCGACTTCTCCGAGGACACCTACCGCGTCCTGGCCGCCGTCGACTGCGCAGTGATGCTGGTGGACGCCGCCAAGGGCCTGGAAACGCAGACCATGAAACTCTTCGAGGTCTGCAAGCAGCGGAACCTTCCCATCATCACGGTCATCAACAAATGGGACCGCCCGGGCCTCGACGCCCTCGCGCTGATGGACGAGATCACGGAACGCACCGGACTCCAGCCCATGCCCTTGACGTGGGCCGTGGGCATTTCCGGCGACTTCCGTGGAGTCTGGGACCTGCGAAATGACCGCTTCGCACGGTTCGCGCGCAATAATGCCGGTGCCAACATCGCCATCACCGAGTACTTCACTCCGGAGGAAGCAGCCGAAACCCAGGGCAACAACTGGAGCGACGCCGTCGACGAAGCCGGACTCGTGATCGAATCGAACCTCGAGTTCAACATTGAGAGCTTCCACGCCGGAACGGCAACACCTATCCTCTTCAGTTCGGCGGCCCTGAACTTCGGGGTCAAGGAAATCCTTGACGCCCTGGTGGACTTCGCGCCTCCAGCCGCGCCCCGCCCCGACGTCGACGGCGAGCCCCGTTCGGTAGACGCTCCCTTCGCGGGGTTCGTCTTCAAGGTCCAGGCAGGCATGAACAAGGCCCACCGCGACCACGTCGCGTTCATCCGTGTGTGCTCCGGCGTCTTCGAGCGCGGCATGGTTGTTACGCAGACACGCACCGGAAAGTCCTTCGCCACGAAGTACGCCCAGCAGGTGTTCGGGCGCGAACGCGAAGTCATCGACGAGGCCTATCCCGGCGACGTCGTTGGCCTGGTCAACGCGTCCTCGCTGCGCGTAGGGGACAGCCTGTTCCTCGACGAGCCCGTGGAATTCCCCGCCATTCCGCTCTTTGCCCCCGAGCATTTCCAGGTGGCCCGGTCCCAGGATCCCAGCCGGTTCAAGCAGTTCCGGCGCGGCATTGAGCAGCTTGAGCACGAAGGCGTCATCCAGGTGCTCCGTTCCGACGTCCGGGGCGACCAGGCACCCGTGCTCGCGGCTGTCGGTCCCATGCAGTTCGAGGTTGTGGAAGACCGCATGGCCCACGACTTCAACGCCCCGATGCGCCTGGAGCGCCTTCCGTACTCGATGGCAAGAATCTCGACGGCGGAGGCCATGCCGGCGCTCGCCAACGTCCCGGGCGCAGAGGTGCTGCTCAGGTCCGACGGCGAATACCTCGCGTTGTTCAACGACGTCTGGGCACTGCGCCGGATCGAGAAGAACCACCCGAAGCTCACGCTGGTCCCGATCGGAACGCACAACCCGGCAAAATAGTTCAGTAACTCACTTGGCGTTCGAGCTTGTTTCCCAGTCCCAGCATGGCGAGGCTCACCGCAAGGAATCCTATGGAGATCGACACTGCGAAGACCGCCACACCGCCCCAACCGCCTGCGCGCATCGGGTCGATGAACCAGTAGGCGTACCAGTTGACGAAAGAGCCGCGGATCAGACTGTAGACGAGATACGCAACGGGGTAGAGCAGCCAGTACCAGAGGTGCTTGATGGCCAGCCTGGATCGCGGAGGCTGGAACAGCCAATCGGCAACCATGACAACCGGCATCAGGTAGTGGACCACGAAGTTGACCCAGGGGAGCAGGGAGCCGAGGTCCTGCCCCGCCAGGAGTGCGCCGAAGACGAGTCCCACGACGGCCATGGCGATCGTCGCAGTGCCCCGGGTGGCGTCGTCGAGCTCGCTGGGCCGCTTGCCAACCAGCACGCGGTAGCCGCTGATCAGCAGCACCACCGACGCGAAGATGTTGGACAGATTGGTGAAGTAGCTGAAGAAGTTCCACGGATCGAAGCCCAGACCGATGTGGACCGTGAGCTGCGTCCCCACCGCAACAAGGGTCAAGAGGCCAAAGAAGAGGCGTCCCCCAATGAGCACATTTCTTTTTGTCATGGGGACAATCTTCCGGTGGACGAGGCCAACCCATGCACCCGACACTCCGAAGCCAAGCCGGCCGCTAGGTGATCAGCAACTCCAAGGCCTCCGCCAGGTGTGCCACTTCGCGGACCGAGAAACCCTCCGGGACGGGGCCCGGTCCGTTGGGACTCGCCGGCACCACGGCGTGGGTGAACCCAAGCCGCTGAGCCTCGTGGATACGCTGGTTGATCCCGGGAACCGGACGGACCTCGCCGGCCAGGCCAACCTCGCCGAAGGCAATGAGCCGCTGCGGCAGTGCCTTGCGCGCCTTTGCCGAGGCCACGGCAAGCGCCACAGCCAGGTCGGTTGCCGGTTCGCTCAATTTCACTCCTCCGACAGTGGCCACGTAGGAGTCGTCCTTGTGCAGGATGCAGCCAGCCCGCTGTTGGAGCACGGCCAGGAGCATGGCGACGCGCGAGCTGTCCAGGCCGCTCGTTGCCCTGCGGGGTTGTGAGCTGGTACTTTCGGCCAGCAGCGACTGCACCTCGGCCAGCAGCGGGCGCCGGCCTTCCATGGTCACCGTGATGCAGGTGCCGGACACCGGCTCGCGTGTCCGCGATACAAAAAGCCCGCTGGGATCGGCTAGGCCTTCGATACCGGCCTCATTGAGGTCGAAGCAGCCGACGTCGTCAGTGGCACCGTAGCGGTTCTTGACCGCGCGCAACAAGCGCAAGCGCGAATGGCGCTCGCCTTCGAACTGGCACACAACGTCCACCAAGTGCTCCAGAAGACGCGGACCGGCAATGGAGCCGTCCTTCGTCACGTGGCCAACCAGCAGCGTGGTCATGTTGCGGCGCTTTGCGGCGGCGATGATGGACGCCGCGACTTCCCGGACCTGTGAGACTCCGCCAGCGCTACCTTCGACATCCGCGCTGCTGAGGGTCTGCACCGAGTCCACAATCAGCAGCTTCGGCTCAAGCTTCTCCACTTGCCCCAGCGCCTGCCCGAGGTCCGTCTCAGCCGAGAGATAGAGGGTGTGCGCGACCGCGTCGATCCGCTCCGCACGTAGCTTGACCTGGGCAGCAGATTCCTCGCCCGTCACGTAAAGGACGTCCTGCCCCGTGCGGGCGAACTTCGCAGCGACGTCCAGCAGGAGGGTGGATTTCCCGACGCCGGGTTCCCCGGCAAGCAGGATCACCGCGCCGGGAACCAGGCCTCCGCCCAGGACGCGGTCCAGTTCGTCGACGCCGGTGGGCAGGAAAGCGGCCGTGGTGCCGTCTACCTCGGCAATCCGGCGGGCCGGCTCCAAAACCGTTGTTGCCGCCGTCGTACGCGCAACCGTGGCGCCTGTTTCCTCCACGGTGCCCCACGCCTGGCACTCACCGCAGCGCCCCACCCACTTGACCGTGGTCCACCCGCATTCGGCACATTTGTACGCGGGCGTCTTGGAGGTGCGTGAGGTCTTGGAAGCCATGCGTACAAGGCTAATGGAGCAGTCGGACAGTCAAGTGCGCCTCACTGCAGGGGAGGAAGAACGTCCCGGGCTTCCCGGGGGTCCATGCCCGCTGCTTCGAGCAGGTCCACCATGAGCGGGCGGAAGAGCATCACCACTGTTTCACCCTCAAGCTTCTGGACGTGCAGCATTTTGGGGTGCAACCGGGTGGCAATGTCGGCCAAGTCCTGCCGCGCACCGCGCAGGTGGGCGCGGCGGGCGCCGTCGTGCACTTCGGCGAGGCCGAGCGAGAGCTCCTCGACCCCTGCGGAAGTGTCCTGCAGGACCTCCGAAATGCTGTCCGTCGCCTCGTCAGTCAACGCTGCATGGTTGATGGCGCTCGTGAGCCGCCGCGCGAACACCCGGCTGTTGCGGAGGGCAAGGTCGATGGAATCCAGCGACTCCTCAAGCATGGTCAGCTCGTCGCGGTGCCGACGATACGCCGGTGCAAGCGTGGCCACTTCTCCGGAGGCCTTGAGGGATTGGCGCATCCGGTCCACGAGGGGCTGGCAGTTCCGCCCCCGGATGAGGGCATGCCAGGCCTGGGTGGAGTCGCTGTTGATCAAGGCGTCGGCGCACTCACGCAGGACTTCCGAGAGTTCGTGCAGGAGTTTGCGGACGTCCTGGCGCGGCTCCCGGCGCGGGTCTTTCGGGACCAGCATTGTGACGAGGAGCGCGAAAACTCCGCCCACTACGGCGTCGATGCTCCGGGTGAAGGGTCCCCCGGACGGCGCGGGCAGTAAGACCACGAGAAGCGATTGCAGGCCCAGTTGGGTGGTGAAAATGGAGCCACCGTCCAGGAAACGTGCCAACAGGATCGAGAAAAGAAGGACGACGGCGGCTTGCCAGATCCCAGAACCCAGCCAGTGGAGCAGCAGATCACCGACGACGATCCCGAGGGTGCAGCCAAACCCGACTTCCACCACCCGGCGAAGCCGTGGATCCCGGGAGAAGCCGAGCGCGATCAGGGACGAAGTCGCGGCGAAAAGGGGTCCCGAGTGGCCCAGGATGTATTCGGCGAACGCGTAGGCACCCACTGCGCACACGGTCATCTGGACGGCTGGAACCAACGAGTTCCGGCTGCGGACGAGGCCGGTGCGCAGCCGCGCCCGCAGGAATTTCTTGCTTGCTGAAAGTCCTTGGGGGGCGGCCATGGCTCAAGTCTATTCAGGAGAGGCTTACGGAGTGCGGCTCGCGGGGGGAACCCCAAAGTGAGGGGCGTCACTTAATCCCTCATGATGCGCCAAGCGCAAGGGCGACGCTGTACATGTAAGCCAATGGTCCACAGCCGTTCACCTCCTGTTCACTTTGGACGGCCGATCCCGTTACCTGCGGCTCCTACCGTCAATAAAGGTACAAACACGTACGCAAATCTTTCGTATGCCGACTTTCTCCCTCGGCACGCATCAGAGAATCCCTGGAAGGGGTACATCCCAGTGAAGGCAACTCGCTTCGGCCGCAACGCGGCAATCGCGGTCCTCGCCGTCGGCGCCCTTGCGCTGACCGCTTGTGGTTCAGACAACGCAACCGGCGCCGCACCGGCAGCCACCCAGAGTGCCGCAGGCGTCAAGGTCACCGGCACCCTGACCGGCATCGGCTCCTCGGCGCAGGGCGCCGCAATGGACGCTTGGAAGACCAACTTCGCTTCCGCGAACTCGGGTGCCACGGTCCAGTACTCCCCCGACGGCTCGGGCGCAGGCCGTAAGGCCATCCTTGACGGCTCCGCACAGTTCGCAGGCTCTGACGCCTACCTGACCGACGCTGAGCTGGCCACTTCCAAGACCAAGTGCGGCACCGACGGTGCCATCAACATCCCGGTGTACATCTCCCCGATCGCCGTTGCCTTCAACATCCCGAACGTCAAGGACTTGAAGCTCGACGCCGACACCGTTGCGAAGATCTTCCGCGGCCAGATCACCAACTGGAACGACCCGGCAATCGCCGCCCTGAACACTGGCGTCACGCTTCCGGACCTGAAGGTCACCCCGGTCAACCGCTCTGACGACTCCGGCACCACCCAGAACTTCACCGACTACCTGGCGTCCGCTGCACCCTCCGTCTGGACCGACAAGGCAGCCGGCGTTTGGCCTGCTTCCCTGAAGGGCGAGAACGCCAAGGGCACCTCCGGCGTCGTAAAGACCGTCACCGACACCCCGGGTGCCGTGACCTACGCTGACGACTCCGCAGTCTCCGGCAAGCTCGGCACCGCGCAGATCAAGGTTGGCTCGGACTTCGTCAAGATTTCCGCTGCCGCTGCCGCCAAGGCTGTCGAGCTGGGCAAGCCCGTTGCAGGCCGCCCGACCGGCGACCTTTCCATCAAGCTCGACCGCACCACCACGGATTCCTCTGCCTACCCGGTAGTCCTGGTTTCCTACCACGTCGTCTGCACCACCTACGACAAGAAGGAAACCGCTGACCTGGTCAAGGCATTCGAGAGCTACGTAGTCTCCGACGCCGGCCAGCAGGCTGCTGCCGGCTCCGCCAAGTCCGCTCCGCTCTCCAAGGCGCTGCAGGACAAGGCAAAGGCCGCTGTTGACTCCATCAAGGCCAAGGCCTAAGGACCACAATGGAGTAGTGGTGCCGCGGACCGCCGCACCACTACCCTTGAATATCAACGTTCCCCGTCCCGCGCTGGTGAAACATCACCGGACGGGGCGGGGAACTTGGCCATTTTTGAGTGAATCTGAAGGATCGTGAAGTGACCACCAACTCCTTGACCACTTCCCAAGGTGCCGGACGCGCCGGGGACAAGGTCTTCTCCGGAGCCACCCTGGCCGCGGGATGCCTGATCCTCGTGGTTCTCTTCGGCGTCGCACTTTTCCTTGTAATCCAGGCCATTCCGGCGCTTGTGGCTCCGCCCGCGGACATCCAAGGCGGGCACGGCTTCTTCGCCTACATCGGGCCGATCGTGGTGGGGACCCTGATTGCCGCCTTCATCGCGCTTGTGATCGCAACCCCGGTTGCCATCGGCGTCGCGCTGTTCATCTCCCACTACGCGCCCCGCAGGCTTGCCTCGGGCCTTGGCTACGTGGTGGACCTCCTCGCTGCCATTCCTTCAGTGGTCTACGGCGCTTGGGGCGCGGCGTTCCTTGCCCCCCAGATTTCGCCCGCCTACGGCTGGCTGGCCAGCAACATGGGCTGGTTGCCGATTTTCCAAGGCCCGGCCTCCGCTACCGGCAAGACCATCCTGACCGCGAGCATCGTCCTCTCCGTCATGGTCCTGCCGATCATCACCTCACTCTCGCGTGAAATCTTCCTGCAGACCCCGAAGCTCCACGAAGAAGCCGCCCTGGCCCTCGGCGCGACACGCTGGGAAATGATCAAGATGGCTGTCTTGCCGTTCGGCCGCCCGGGTATCGTGAGCGCCATCATGCTGGGCCTCGGCCGCGCACTTGGCGAGACCATGGCCGTCGCGCTGGTGCTGTCCTCCGGCGTTTTGACCGCGAGCCTGATCCAGTCGGGCAACCAGACCATCGCCGCGGAAATCGCCTTGAACTTCCCTGAAGCCAGCGGACTCAAGGTCAGCACGTTGATCGCGGCCGGCTTGGTATTGTTCGTCATCACCCTGGGTGTCAACATGATTGCACGCTGGATCATCTCCAGGCACAAAGAATTCTCGGGAGCCAACTAATGACTGTCACAGCCCCTGTGGCGCGCAAACGCTCCGCACTGACCAAGGGCCAGTTGCCCGCTTTCGCACCGTACGTCGTCCTTGCGGTCGCCCTGGTGCTCGGCGCGGCGATCCTCGCGCTGATCGGCTTCAACGCCTTCGGCTGGGGCATAGTGTCCGCCATCCTCTTCGCGGTAGGCCTGGTCGGCTGGAGTGCCGTCGTCGAAGGCGGCCGCAAGGCGAGCGACAAGCTCGCCACGTGCCTGATCGTGGGCTCCTTCCTTGTGGCGCTGCTGCCCCTGATTTCGGTGATCTGGACCGTCCTCGTGAACGGCATCCCGGGCATCATCACCCCCGGTTTCCTGACGACATCCATGAACGGCGTTACAGGCACCCTGGACAACAAGAGCGTCGATGAAGGCACCAAGGTCCTTGGCGGCATTTATCACGCGCTCCTGGGCACCGTGCAGATCACCTTGCTCGCCACGGTGATCTCGGTTCCTGTGGGCCTGCTGACCGCCATCTACCTCGTGGAGTACGGCAACGACCGGGCCCTCGCCCGCGCCATCACGTTCTTCGTCGACGTCATGACCGGTATCCCGTCGATCGTCGCAGGACTCTTTTCCGCAGCCTTCTTCTTCGCCGTGGTCGGCCCGGGCACCAAGACCGGTGCGGTCGCCGCCGTCGCGCTTTCAGTCCTGATGATCCCGGTGGTGGTCCGCTCCAGCGAGGAGATGCTCAAGATCGTCCCGAACGAGCTCCGTGAGGCGGCTTACGCGCTCGGCGTCCGCAAGTGGCGCACCATCCTCAAGGTGGTCATCCCGACGGCGATTTCCGGCATCGCGTCCGGCGTCACCTTGGCGATCGCCCGAGTGATTGGTGAGACGGCTCCGATCCTGGTCACAGCAGGTTTCGCCACCACGATCAACAACAACGTGTTCGGCGGCTGGATGGCCTCACTTCCTACGTTCATCTACACGCAGATCCTGAACCCGACCTCGCCGTCCAACCCGGACCCGTCGAGCCAGCGGGCATGGGGCGCCGCACTGGTCCTGATCATCCTGGTGATGCTCCTGAACCTCGGCGCCAGGCTGATCGCCCGGATCTTCGCCCCCAAGGCCGGCCGTTGAGCCGCCAGGCCACGCGCAAACTTCCAACCACAGCACCGAAGGAACACCATGTCTAAGCGGATCGACGTCAAGGATCTGAACGTCTACTACGGCAGCTTCCTGGCCGTTGAGGGCGTCAACATCAACATTGAAGCCAAATCGGTCACGGCATTCATCGGCCCGTCCGGTTGTGGCAAGTCCACCTTCCTGCGCACCCTGAACCGCATGCACGAAGTGCTTCCCGGTGCGCGCGTTGAAGGCGAAGTCCTGCTCGACGGCGACAACCTCTACGGCCCCGGCGTGGACCCCGTGACGGTCCGAACCCAGGTTGGCATGGTCTTCCAGCGGCCCAACCCGTTCCCCACGATGTCCATCCGCGACAACGTGCTGGCCGGCGTGAAGCTGAACAACAAGCGGATCAGCAAGGGCGCGGCCGACGCACTCGTGGAGAAGTCCCTGCGCGGAGCCAACCTGTGGAACGAGGTCAAGGACCGCCTTGAGAAGCCCGGCTCCGGACTCTCCGGCGGCCAGCAGCAGCGGCTCTGCATTGCCCGTGCCATTGCGGTGGAACCGCAGGTCATCCTCATGGACGAGCCCTGCTCGGCGCTGGACCCCATCTCTACTTTGGCCGTCGAAGACCTCATCAATGAGCTCAAGGACGAATACACCGTGGTGATCGTGACCCACAACATGCAGCAGGCCGCACGCGTTTCCGACAAGACCGCGTTCTTCAACATCGCCGGCACCGGCAAGCCGGGCAAGCTCATCGAGTTCGCGGACACCACCACGATCTTCAACAACCCGTCCCAGAAGGCCACGGAAGACTACGTCTCCGGCCGGTTCGGATAATCCCCAGCCGCCCCCCCTGGCTCGCAAGCTCGGCCAGGGAACCCTGGCGGTGTGGGCCCAGTCGCCGGCTCCCCCGTCGATTGCTGAGTAACGGTCGTTTTGGGGCCCAAAACGACAGTTTTGGAGCAACGGATGCCAGAAAAGCCCGACGGCGACGGTCACCTTCTGAGGTGATTGTCGGCGTCGGGCTTTTGCGTGCCGGGACGATTCCCCAAGTCAGTGCGACAGCGGCGAGAGCGCCAGCCCAAGGACGAACGCCACTGCGGCGGTGACGATCGGCGTAGCGACCCAGAACCCCAGGATCCGCAGCACCATCCGACGGTTGGTGACGGAAAAGTTCTGGTTGGTTCCTGCGCCGAGCACTGCCGACGTCACAGTGTGCGTGGTGGAAAGCGGCAAGTGGAAGCCAATGGCCCCGACGAACAACATCAGCGAGGTCAGGCTTTGGGCAATGAATCCCCGCATCGGGTCTACCCGCGTCAGTTTGTAACCCAGGGTGTACGAGATGCGCCAACCACCACAAAGCGTTCCCGCTGTGAGCATGACAGCAGTCAGCAGGATGACCCAGAACGGGAGGTCGTTGGAGTCGGACACCCCGGCCGCCACGGCTCCCAACAGGATCACCGCTACGGATCTCTGCCCGTCCTGTAGGCCGTGGCCGAACGCGACGGCAGCGGCCGAGACAGACTGCGCGTGGCGGAAGCGGCCATGCACAACATCGGGCTGGGTGTAGCGGGCCGCCCACGTGACAGGCCACACGAGCAGATAGGCGCCAAGGAAGGCAATCAGGGGGGACAGCAGCAACGGCAGGACTACTTGCGCCAGCAAAATACTGTCCACCCCGCTGATCGAGCTGCCTCCCATCAACGCGCTTGCGGCTCCGGCGCCAACGAGGCCTCCCACCAAGGCATGGGTTGACGAGAGCGGCACACCGCGCCACCAAGCGTAGATTCCCCAAAGGATGGCGCTGCACAACCCCGCGGCGAGTATTGTAAGCCCGTTCATTCCCGAGGGGAGAACCACCCACGACTGGCTGAAGACCAGTGCGAAACCGCCGCTGAGCAGCACGCCGGCAAAGTTGAAGACGGCTGCCAACACGACGGCAACCGACGGAGTCAGGGCACGGGTCCGCACAGAGAGTGCGACGGCGGTGGAGACGTCGCGGAAGCCGTTCAGGAATGCGAAGCCAGCCGCCAGCACCACCACCAGGGCGAAGAACGCGACCGCCACCTCATGCTTCCTTGACGATGATGCTGCCTACCTGGGTCGCGACGCGGCGCATGTCCTTGGTAGCGTCCACTAGTTGATTGGCTACGTCGCGGTTCCGCGAAAACTGGGTGGACTTCATGTCGCGGAGCATCTCGGCCACCCAGGTCCGATGGCTGCGCTCCGCACGCTTGGCCAGCCGCAAGACCTCGATCCAGTAGTCCTCGAGTTCGTCCAGATCGTCGAGCTGACGCATTGCATCAACCGTGAGTTCCGCCTGGCGGCTGATGATCTCCAACTGGTCCGCCGCGCGCTTGGGCACCCGGTCCAGTTTGTAGAGGGCCACGAGCTCACCTGCGGCATCCAGCTTTTCCATCGCCTCGTTGAGGAAACGGGAGAGGGCGTACATGTCCTCGCGGGGGAGCGGGTTCACGAAGCTCGTGCGCATGTGGGTCAGGAGGGCGAAATGCAGATCCGTGGATTTCGCCTCGTGTTCGTGCATCTCCTCCACAAGCCGTTCGTGCTCCGCGACAGGAGCTCCGAAGATCTCTGAAAGCGTCCCGGTTGCCTCAAGAATCTGGCGGGCCATTTGCGACAACAATTGCAACCCGGCGGGTTCTTGGGGGAAGAGACGCAGCTTCATTTGGCTTCCGGTAGTCGGGAGGGATAGGGGTGGGGCGGCGTCTTCGCCGAAGGGCATAAAAATGGTGCCGAACCGGATACGCCTCTCGGCGGTAGGCCGCTCGAAGCGGCTATAAGTTGAAGCCCGGGGGTTTCGCGGTTCGACACCAGTTTCAGTTTTCTACGTCGCCCGAGCTAAGTCAATCTTGACAGCTGGCGCCCGGGGTGGTTGTGACTGTCCCTCGCCCCTATATTTCATGTCAGTCCAGCTCTCCCAGGCGCCACGCATTGGCCGCGTGCTCTAGATCTTCCGCGGTCTTTACGAGCTGGTGGGAGTTCCGGGTCAGCTTGCTTGCGTGGCCTTCATTGGAATGCTCCGCACTGTCTGCCAGGGTGGCTTGGCCCAGCGCGACGACGCGGCAAAACGCGGCTGAGCGTTCCAGCGCGACGTCGAAATCGCCGTCGAACGCTCCCGAAAGAATGGCGTCGGCCATTTGCTTCATTTCGTCGGCTCCCGGCGGCTCGGCAGCGCCCGCCACAACGTGGGAAACCTGGGCCGTGTCCCGGCCGGCCTTGAAGTACACGGAGATGCGCTCCGAGTTCTGCATGGTGGCCGCGCGCAATGCATAGAGCCGCCACAAGGCGCCGGGCAAGGACCGGGCGGGGCTCTCGGCCCACATTTCGGCGATGGCCTCCAGGCCTTGCTCATCAGCGAGCTTCACGAGGCGCCTGGTGATCTTGGGATCATCGCTATCTCGGCCTCGCCGTACGAGGGCCTGAGCGGCAAGGTGCGCGGCTTCGGACACCCGCGCGGGATCCGCTCCGCCGGCAAACGGCTCGAAGTCAACCGGCGCGAACGGTTTCGGCTTGTGGTGCCTATTTGCTCCGCCGTACACAGGAGGTCCCGATTGTTCGCTCATGCCCCAACGCTACTCCTGTGTTTTCGCTCGTGCACCCTTGACTGGGGCTTGTTGCAACCTCCCCATGTTTGGATCCGTGGGAGCCGCGAATCGCCTTAGTCTCCGCGCGTCGTCGTCGGGGCCTGGTTCAAAAGTGGGGAGAAAGGTGCGGGTGCCGGCTTGGACGGCGCGGGTGCCAAGCGTGTCAAAACGGCCTTGAGCTTGAGGTACAGTGTTTATGGCTGTTTCTACAGTCGGCAGGGGCCTTTAGCTCAGTTGGTAGAGCATCGGACTTTTAATCCGTGGGTCGTGGGTTCGATCCCCACAGGGCCCACTCTAGAACCCCCGGAACCGCACGGTTCCGGGGGTTTACTTGTGCCAAGCGAAAACTAGGCCGTGCCCCACGCGGCCGGGTGGCGGCCGAGCGGTCCGGCTTGCTGCGACCAGTGCGCTGGGGCGCCGTCGATTCGCCCTGGAAGCGGCACGCGGCGCGCCGGCCCCCAGTCTGTGGTGGTTTCCACGAGAGTGAAGTCATTCGGTGTCGGTACCGATAGGTGGTCGTTCGGCGGGGTCATCGAGTACAGCAGGTTGGCCGTGCCGATGAGTGAGCCTTGGATGCGGGTCGTCACCGAGTGGGTGAGGCGCCGGGTCAAGGCTCGGGCGACGGCCGCGGCCAAAAGCCAGCCTGTCGCGTGGTCGAGGGCTTGAACGGGAAGCGGGGCCGGCTCCGCTTGGCCCGTGGCGGTAGCGCCGTCGTCGGCGATCCCGCAGCTCATCTGGACCAGGCTGTCGAACCCGCGACGGTTGCGCCATGGGCCATCCCAGCCGTAGGCGTCCAGGCTCGCGATGATCAGGCCGGGGTTCACGGCGGCCAGGGCCTCGTCGTCGTAGCCCATGCGTTTCAGGGCGTCGCCGCGCAGTCCCGACACGAGCACATCGGCACCCGCGAGCAGTGCCTCGAAAGTCGCGCGGTCGCTTGGGGCAGTGAGATCCAAAGCGGCGGTACGCTTGCCGAGCGTCGTCTCAGGCAGCAGCGACGGCACCTCTTCAAAGCCGGGCGGATCGATCCGAAGCACCTCCGCACCGTAGCCGGCAAGGAACTTGGTGCAGACCGGTCCAGCGATTACCCGAGTCAGGTCGAGCACGCGCACGCCGTCGAAGGGCAGTTTCCCGACGGCGTCCGGCGTGCGGGCACCGGATGAGCGGCGTTCGACGACGGTCAAGGGCGGCGCGTCCGTGGTCGCCGCCCCTGGAGCCGAGGCGAGCCACTGGACGCGGCTGTGCATGACGGCGGCACATCCGCCCGCCTCCACGATGGCCGTCTCCAATTCCTCGGCACGCAAACCGCCCACTGCGGCCTTAACTGTTTCGCGGTCATGGGCTCCAAGCACCCGCTCGACGGCGGCGCGGTGGCCGGCGTAGTTGGTGTGCAGCCTGATCCAGGCGTCGGCCGCACGATAGTTGCCGGCGATGGGGTCCCAGAGCGGTGGCCGGTTCCAGCCGACTGGAGTGAACAGCCCCTCGGACGCGAACGCGGCGCATGACTCCCGACTGCCTACCGTCACGGCCGGCTGCCGTGACTCTCGGCGAGCTGCCAGAAACTGTGCTGCCGCCACCGTTGCGACGGCCACCGCCCCCGTCGCGAGTCCTGTCACGTCGAAAGCGGCCGGGAGAACAGCCCGCGGCCCGGTCGTCGTTAGATGAGCGGCCGCCAAATCCGCATCTTCTGCACCGAGCGCGTGCCACAAGCGGGAGGTCGCATCAGCGAAGCTGTTGTTCACACTCACCATTCTCAACGGGCCTGCACGGAACGGGCAATGGTGCCCGGATCTGGTGCCTCCTGCCCAAGTGGGCCTTCAACTGCCAGACTGTTCTTCATGCATGCGCTTTTGGACGGACTCCTGAATACCAGCCCGCTCGTGATCGCGTGCATCGTTTTCGCCCTCGTGTTCGCTGAGGATGCAATCTTTGTGGGGTTCGTGATTCCTGGTGAAACGGCGGCGGTGGTCGGCGGGGTGATTGCGAGCCGCGGGCTCTTCGAATTGTGGGTCATGATCGCCATAGTGGTGATTGCAGCGATCACGGGAGACACCGTGGGCTACGAAATAGGCAAGCATTTCGGCCCACGGGTGATGGCCTTGAAAATCCTGGACAAAAGGCGCGCCCAATTGCAGAAGGCCGAAGACTTCCTCAAAGACAAAGGTGGCGTCGCGGTGCTCCTTGGGCGCTTTACCGCCTTCTTCCGTGCCGTCATGCCCGCGCTCGCCGGACTTAGCCGAATGCCTTACCGGCGTTTCGCGTTCTGGAATTTCAGCGGCGGCATTATCTGGGGGTCCCTGTTCGTGACGCTCGGTTTTGTGGCCGGAAATTCGTACGAAGAAGTGGCCCGTGTGGTGGGCCGGGGGGCAGCGGCTGTGGTGGCAGTAATTGTGGTGGCGATTGTGCTTGTGTGGCAGGTCAGGAAGCACCGCGCCAAGAAGGCCTGATGCCGCGGGAGCACGGAAATCTGGCGGAAACCTCAAGGCTTTAGGCTGGTCACAATTCGTTCGGGAGAGGCGGTGAATGGTCGAACTGGATATGTCTGATGTTTGGCGTTATAACCGTAGTAGCTGCCCCGATGTCCTCGGCTTATCTGAGCCTCGAGTGATCTGATGTCCGCTTTCTGCAGCACAGAACTTTAAGGAGAACCGATGCATCTTTTGCCCCGTGAGCAGGAAAAGCTCATGATCGTGGTCGCGGCCGACCTCGCCCGCCGTCGGCAATCCCGCGGTCTGAAGCTCAACTTCCCCGAAGCCGTGGCGATCATCAGCTACGAACTGATTGAGGGGGCCCGTGACGGGAAAACCGTGGCTGAACTCATGAGTTACGGGACCACCCTACTTGGTCGTGAGGATGTCATGGAAGGCGTGCCCGAGATGATCCATGACGTCCAGATCGAGGCTACATTCCCCGACGGGACCAAGCTCGTCACCGTCCACGACCCGATCCGCTAGGAGGCCAACATGATTCCCGGTGAATACCGTCTCCAAACGGAGCCCATTGCCTGCAACAGCGGACGCGAGGCAATCGCCGTCGACGTCGTCAACCGTGGCGACCGCCCTGTCCAGGTGGGCTCGCACTACCACTTTGCCGAATCGAATCCCGCGCTCGATTTCGACCGTGAGGCCGCTTACGGCCGCCGCCTGGACATCCCCGCCGGAACAGCCGCGCGCTTCGAACCGGGCGATTCGAAGACGGTCAAGCTCATTGCGCTCGCGGGCAGCCGCGAAGTCTACGGCCTGCGGAACGCCGTCAATGGTCCCCTTGACGCGGATGCCGGAAAGAACGACGGCGGCGCTGCCGCCCGCACTGAAGGGCCCGGAGCCAGGAAAGAAGGGACAGCCCAGTGAGCTTTGAAATTTCGCGCAAGCAGTACGCAGACCTTTATGGCCCGACGACGGGAGACTCCATCCGCTTGGCGGACACCGAACTCTTCCTCGAGATCGAGAAGGACTACACGGTCTACGGAGAAGAGGTCATGTTCGGCGGCGGCAAAGTGGTCCGGGACGGCATGGGGCAGAACGGCCAAGTGACCCGGGATGAGGACGTCCCGGACACCGTCATTTCGAACGTGGTGGTCCTCGACTACACCGGAATCTACAAGGCCGATGTGGCGCTCAAAGACGGCCACATCTTCAAGATCGGCAAGGCCGGAAACCCGCAGATCGCCGACGGCGTGGACATCGTGATCGGGGCCAGCACCGAGATGATCGCCGGCGAGGGCAAGATCCTCACCGCAGGCGGCGTCGACACCCACATCCACTACATTTCCCCGGACCAAGTCCCCACGGCCCTGTGCAGCGGCATCACCACAATGGTCGGCGGCGGTACGGGACCGGCGGAAGGAACCAAGGCCACCACCATTACTCCCGGCAAATGGCACATTTCACGGATGCTGCAAGCCGCGGAAGGGCTGCCGATCAACATCGGCCTCTTCGGCAAGGGCCACGCGTCAGCCATCGAGCCGCTCGCCGAACAGATCCGCGCAGGCGCCGTAGGCCTCAAAGTCCACGAGGACTGGGGCGCCACGACCTCGTCGATCGACATGTCCTTGCGCGTAGCTGACGAATACGACGTGCAGGTAGCCATCCACACGGACACCCTCAACGAGTGCGGATTCGTGGAGGACACCATCAAGGCCATTGACGGCCGCGTGATCCACACCTTCCATACCGAAGGCGCCGGCGGCGGGCACGCTCCGGACATCATCAAGATCGCCGGATTGCCGAACGTGCTCCCGGCGTCCACCAACCCGACGCTCCCGTACACGCGCAACACCATCGAAGAACATCTGGACATGCTCATGGTGTGCCACCACCTCAACCCGGACATCCCGGAAGACGTGGCGTTCGCCGATTCCCGCATCCGGGCCGAAACCATCGCCGCCGAGGACGTGCTCCAGGACCTGGGCATCTTCTCCATGACCTCCTCGGATTCCCAGGCCATGGGCCGTGTGGGCGAAGTCGTCATCCGCACCTGGCAAGTGGCCGACGCCATGAAGCGGCAGCGGGGCGTCCTCAAGGACGCGTCAGGTGCGAGCCACGGCGCTCCGAACGGGTTGGGCGCGGAAAGCGACAACTTCAGGATCAAGCGCTACATCTCCAAATACACCATCAACCCGGCGATCGCGCAGGGCATGGCAGACTCCATCGGCTCCGTGGAGGTGGGCAAGTTCGCCGACCTCGTCCTCTGGAATCCGGCCTTCTTCGGCGTGAAGCCTGAACTGGTCCTCAAGGGCGGCCAGATCGCCTACGCACTCATGGGCGATTCCAACGGCTCCATCCCCACACCCCAGCCACGCACCATGCGTCCGATGTTCGCCACCCACGGCAAAGCGCTGCAGCAGTCCTCCATTACCTTCCTGTCCAAAGCGGCCATCGAGGCCGGCGTCCCGGAAGAGCTTGGACTTGAACGCGTCATCCGGCCGGTATCCGGTATCCGGAACCTGAGCAAAGCG
Organism: Arthrobacter sp. KNU-44; assembly: GCF_051843155.1. Classification (NCBI taxonomy): domain Bacteria; kingdom Bacillati; phylum Actinomycetota; class Actinomycetes; order Micrococcales; family Micrococcaceae; genus Arthrobacter; species Arthrobacter sp. KNU-44. The sequence goes on along the minus strand of NZ_JBPXNG010000002.1, from coordinate 2,013,557 downwards.
GACCTCAAGTTCAACGGCGAAACCCCCGACATCGCCGTAGACCCCGAAACCTACAAAGTGACGGTCGACGGCGAAGATGTCACCTGCGAGCCATCCGACGTGCTGCCCATGGCCCAGCGCTACTTCCTTTTCTAGACCGCCGGAGGAGAACCACATGATCATCGAAAAGATTCTCGGCAACCTGCACGAACTGCCCGATCCCGAACAATACGCCGGCCTCCACAAGGAGAAAGTCGTGCTGCCCAGCGCTCAACTGGTCAAACGCATCCAGCGCGTCACCACGGACCACGGGAAGGAACTCGGCATCCGCCTCCCGGCCGGCTCCGGAGACCTGCGCGACGGCGACATCCTCGCCGTCGAGGATACGAACCTGATCGTGGTGTCCGTGCTGCCGAGCGATGTCCTGGTCATCGCCGCCCGAAGCATCTACGAAATGGGTGTCGTGGCGCACTCCCTCGGCAACCGGCACCTGCAGGCCCAGTTCTTCGACGCTGCGTCCGAGTACGGGGCCGAAGTCATGGTGTGCCAGTACGACCACACGGTCGAGGATTACCTCAAACACGTCGGTGTGCCTTACGACCGCCAGGAACGCGTAATGCCGGTGCCTTTTCGCCATGCTGAACACACGCACTAGGCCGGTCCCGGCCGCTGTTAACCCGGTCGGCAAGCCTCCGGTGGGTGATAGGGGCCGTGCCCGTCCCCAGCCGCTCCCAACCCTCGCAAGCTCGGGTCGGGGCCCTCGCGGCAGTGGGCCCCCCGCGGTGCCCGCCACGCCGCGGCCCCTATCACCCACCTACGCCGCGCAGGTCACCTTTGGGGGGCAACAGTGAGCACTTATCAGCTGGCGCTTCAGCAGCTGACTGACTCTGCGTTGCCTACTGGGGCGTTTGCTCATTCCTTGGGGTTTGAGACGTACATCGAGCGGGGGTTGGTTCACGATGAAGCCTCATTCGGCACTTGGCTGTCTGCGTTTGTGGGGCAGCAGTTGACTTATTCCGATGGGCTGGCCGTTCGGTTCCTTTATGAAGGGGTGGATTTGGGGGAGTTGGATACTCATTTGAGTGCCCAACTCTTGCCGCGGCAACTACGGGAAGCCAGTACCAAGATGGGCGGGCGGCTGATTGAGATCGGGACCGAAGTCTTTCCTTCGGCCCAGCTCGAGGCGTACCGGACTCTCGTGACCACAGGCCGGGCTGCCGGTCATCAGCCGCTGGCGTTCGCCGTCGTCGCGCGCTCGCTAGGCGTGCCGTTCGAAGAAGCGCTGGCCGGGTACCTTTTCGCGGCGGTCACCTCCCTGACGCAGAACGCCGTGCGTGCCATCCCGCTCGGCCAGAACTCCGGGCAGCGGCTGCTGCTCAGGGCGCACGACGACGTCGCTGCCGCCGTCGAGCATGTCCGGCACCTCAGCTGGGACGACTTCGGAGCCGTCAGCCCCGGGCTGGAAATTTCGCAGATGCGGCACGAATGGCAACGCGCGCGCATGTTCATGAGCTAGAACCATAGGAGGACACATGTCTGAACCCATCAAGATCGGCATCGGCGGCCCGGTAGGAGCCGGCAAAACGCAACTCGTGGAGCGCCTAACCCGCCACATGAGCCGGGAAATCTCCATGGCTGCCATCACCAACGACATCTACACGATCGAAGACGCCAAGATCCTCGCGGCCAACGGCATCCTGCCCGAGGACCGCATCATCGGCGTGGAAACCGGCGGCTGCCCGCACACCGCCATCCGCGAAGACACCTCCATGAACACGGCAGCCATCGAGGAACTCAAGAAACGGCACCCCGACCTGCAGGTCATCTTCGTCGAATCCGGCGGCGACAACCTCTCGGCCACGTTCAGCCCCGAACTCGTGGACTTCTCGATCTACATCATCGACGTCGCCCAGGGAGAGAAAATCCCCCGCAAAGCCGGCCAAGGCATGATCAAGTCGGACCTCTTCATCATCAACAAGACCGACCTCGCCCCGTTCGTCGGCGCAGACCTGTCAGTGATGGAACGGGACTCCAAGGAATTCCGTGGCGACAAGCCCTTCTGCTTCACCAACCTGAAGACCGACGAAGGGCTGGACAAGGTCATCGCATGGATGCGGCACGATGTCCTGATGCTCGACCTGGCGCAATGAGTTCACTCGCGAACGCTCTCATCTCACCGGGGCCTGCGCCCGCGGATAAAGGGGGCCGTGCCCGCTTCGCGGTGCCCGCCACGCCGCGGCCCCCTTCATCCGCGTCCGCTGATCGGCCCGAGATGGGTCGCCTTGCGCTCGTCGTAGGGAAACGTGCTGGTCGTTCCGTGGCCGTGCGGCAGTTTCATCAGGGTGCCTTGCGGGTTTTGAGGCCGCATTACTTGGATCAGAGCGGGCAGGTTTGTTATGTCGTGGTCAATCCGGGCGGGGCGTATTTGGGGGCGGATCTCTATGTCGTGGACGTGGAGGTCGAGGCGGGGGCTTCGTTGCTTTTGACGACTCAGTCGGCCACGAAGATCTATCGAACGCCAGGGTCGTTTGCGGAGCAGCGGATGACCATACGGCTGGGGGAGGGGGCGGAACTGGAGTTGGCTCCCGACCAGCTCATCGCCTACCGGGAGGCCAGCTATCGGCAGAATACGCACATCACTGTGCATCCGACGTCGAGCCTCATCATGGCGGAAGTCATCACTCCCGGCTGGTCGCCGGACGGGGCCTCCTTCCGGTACCGGGAACTGCGGCTCCGGAACGAGATCCAGGTGGAGGGCGACGACGGCGCAGCGCTGCTCGCGCTCGACAACCTCCTGATCCGGCCGCCCCTGGGCGATGTAACCGGAATGGGCTTCATGGAGGGGTACAGCCACTTGGGTTCGCTCATTGTGGTGGATTCTCGGGTTGACCAGGCGCTCGCCGATGAACTGCACCGGCTGACGGCGGAGTACGACGCGTACCCGGGCTTGTCGCTGACCCGCACCCTTGCGGGCACAACGGGCCTGGTTCTGCGGTCCCTCTCGAACAGCACCGAGGAACTGAATCGATTGCTTGGTGCCTGCACCAGCCTTTTGCGCGAACGCTGGTACGGCAGGGCGCCGCTGAACCTAAGGAAATACTGATGACCTCACTCGCGGAGTTCGCCTCGATGTACCGCCGGCGCGAGCATCTCCCGATGAGGTCGCGCCTCGCGTTCATGTTCGGTTCCGTCGTCCTCTTGCACCTTGCCGCCGTCGTACTCCTGCTGGTGGGTGGCGCCGGTGGCGGGCAGCCGCTGGCGCTGGGCCTTGTGCTGACGGCCTATGTGGCCGGCATCAAGCACAGCTACGACTGGGACCACATCGCCGCGATCGACAATTCCACTCGTAAATTCGTGGCACAGCGCAAGGACCCCGTGAGCGTCGGTTTCGCCTTCAGCCTGGGCCACAGCTCCGTGGTGATCCTGGCCGGTGTGATGGTGATCGGTGGCGCCAGCCTGGTGGGCCAACTCATGGAGGACGGCACCACTGGGCACCTAGTGCTGGGGCTGATCGGCAGCGGCGTTTCCGGGCTCTTCCTCCTGGCCATGGGGGTCTTCAACGGGTCTGCGTTCCTCCGCACGATGCAGCTGTATCGCGCCGCCCAGGCCGGTGGCGCGATCGCCGTCGAGGACCTCGAAACCAAAGGGCTTATTGCGCGGCTCCTGGCCAAGCCGCTATCCAAGGTCCAGCGTCCGCGGAACATCTATGTGATCGGCTTCTTGTTCGGACTCGGCTTCGACACCGCCACCACCATCGGGCTCCTGGTGCTCACGACGGCGGCGTCGCTCGCGGGCGTGTCTGTTCTGGCCCTCCTGGCGTTGCCGTTGGCCTTCACCGCGGCGATGACACTCTGCGATTCCGTCAACGGCGTGGCCATGATGCGAATGTACAAATCCGCCATCCACGATCCCCAGCGCAAGCTTGGATTCAACGCCATCATCACTGGCATCTCGGCCTTCTCGGCGTTGTTCATATCGGTCATCACGCTGGGCGGTTTCCTCAACGCGGCTTTTGGCCTGACGGATCCCGTCACGACGTGGCTGGGCGAAATAGACCTCGGCGACGCCGGGTTGGTGCTGATTGCCCTATTCGCCGTCGTATGGGTGGTTGCGGCCCTGCGGTTGCGGGTGGCGCGGCGCCGCTAGGCTGGCTGGAGCCACCCCAGGAGTCGATCCAAAGGCCACGTCGTGATGATCCGGTCGGCGGGAACACCATTGGCTTCTGCCCGCTCCGCTCCGTATTGCAGAAAGTCGAGTTGGCCGGGGGCATGGGCGTCGCTGTCGATGCTGAAGAGGCAGCCGGCATCAAGGGCAATCCGAATCAATTCGTCCGGTGGGTCCTGGCGTTCCGGCCTCGAATTGATCTCGACGGCGACGGAGTGTTCCGCGCACGAGGCGAACACCTCTTCGGCGTCGAACTCCGACGGCGGCCTTGTTCCGCGCGATCCCCTGACTAAACGGCCCGTGCAGTGCCCGAGGACGTTCGTGTGCGGGTTTTCGATGGCGGCGAGCATGCGCCGGGTCATAGGCCGTTTGTCGGATCGGAGCTTCGAGTGGACGCTGGCCACCACGACGTCGAGTTGGCTCAGCAGCTCAGCGGACTGGTCCAGCTCGCCGTCTTCAAGAATGTCTACTTCGATACCGGCCAGCAACCGGAACCCGGGCTCCTGCCCGTATCGCTCGTTGATCCCATCCACAACGCTGAGTTGCTCCATCAAGCGCTCGGGGCTGAGTCCGTTCGCGATGGTGAGGTTGGGGGAGTGATCGGTCAAAGCGAGATATTCCCGTCCGAGAATATTCGCAGCGGTGACCATGACCTCGATCGGTGAGCCCCCGTCGGACCAGTTGCTGTGGCTGTGCAGATCGCCCCGCAGCTCGGCGTTTAGCTCGTGTCCACCCTTGACCAAGGGTTCGGCCCCACGACGGCGGAGGTTCTCAAGGTATTCCGGAACAGCTCCGCCCAGGGCCTGGCTGATCACCTCGAAGGTCCGGCTGCCGATTCCCTTGGTTCGCTTGAGGCGGCCGTCCATGAGCCGGGCAACCAGTTCCTCCTGGCTGAGTCCGGCGACGATGCCTGCAGCCCGGCGGAACGCCTGGACCTTGAAGCTGTCCGCGAGTTCCCGTTCCAGCCAGAAGGCGGTTTCGTTGAGCGCATCCACGGCGTCCATAGCTCAATCATGTACCACGCCGTGCCCAGGCGTATGTGAGCGAGGGTTTCCGGTTTGGGGCTTATATGTGAGCGAGCGTTTCCGGTTTTCCGACGCTCGCTCGGATATGTGGGTTCCACGACCGACGCTCGCTCACGTATGTGGGTTCTACGACCGACGCTCGCTCACGTACGTGGGTTCTACGACCGACGCTCGCTCGGATATGTGGGTTCCACGACCGACGCTCGCTCACGTATGTGGGTTCTACGACCGACGCTCGCTCGGATATGTGGGTTCCACGACCGACGCTCGCTCACATCTTGTGAGCGAGCGTTTCCGGTTTGGGGCTCATATGTGGGCGGGGGTTTCGGGTTGGGGGCGTCATGCTGTCGGAATAACTGGGTCGGCCCCCACCGCCCTGCAATAATCGGAACCAGTTGCCTCGCTCGAGTTGCACGCGGGGCGGTATGCACCTTCGGACGAATCACATCGCAGACGAGGCGGACATGACCAACACTCCCATCCAGCAGGACTCCGACACCACGGCGATGCCACCCGCCCCGAACATCGCCATCGACGAGGATCTGCTTCACCGGCTCTCGGACGCTCATGGCGTCGGGACGTCGTTCCACGGCTGGGACGGGTTGCAACACGATGTTTTACCCACCACGCTGATCCAAGTGCTGGACGCACTGGGAGTCGCCGCTCATTCCGACGAGCAGATCGAGGCGGCCCTGGCTGACGCGGAAGTGGCGCCGTGGCGGCGGATGCTGCCGCCCGCCGTCGTCGTCCAAGAGGGAACGAACGCGGCCGTGCACGTCCACGTCCGCGACGGTTTGCCGGCCAGTCTGACGATCTCACTCGAGGACGGAACGGAACTCGCCGCCACCCAGCAGGAGGATTGGGCGCCGCCGCGCGACGTGGATGGAGTGCCCACAGGCCGTGCCACCTTTGAGGTGCCGGCCGGCTTGCCGCTCGGCTGGCATTCGCTCACGGCCGAGTCCGACGGCGTGACGGCCACTGCCGCGCTGGCCGTGGTTCCAGCCAAGTTGCAGACGGCAGCACAGCTGGAGGAACGGCGCGGGTGGGGACTCGCAACGCAGCTGTATTCGGTACGCTCGAAGCGCTCATGGGGTATCGGGGATTTCGCGGACTTGGCCGATTTGGCGGCGTTGGCCGGCGCACGCGGTGCAGACTACGTCCTGGTCAACCCCTTGCATGCCGCAGATCCGGTGCCTCCGGTTCAAGCGTCGCCGTATTCTCCGTCCACCAGGCGATTCTTCAACCCCCTCTATATCCGGGTCGAATCCATTCCCGAATTGGCATATGTGAAGCCGCGGAAGCGCGCCACGGTGGACCGGCTGTTGGATCACGTCCATGCCCTCAACAAGGACGCGGAACGGCTGGACCGGGACCAAATCTTCGCCGCCAAACTCGCTGCCCTGGAACTCCTTCACACAGTCAAGCTTTCTCCGGCCCGGCAACGTGCCTTCGAGGAATTCTGCCGCGAGTCCGGCCCGGGCCTGGACGATTTCGCCCTTTGGTGCGCCATCCGCGAGGACCGGTCGCCGGACGACCCCTTCTGGCAGGACCCCGCGGCCACCCTCGGTTCGCCCAAGGTTGAGTCGATGCGCCAGGCATTGGCCGACCGGATCGGTTTCCACCGTTGGCTTCAGTGGATCTGCGATGAGCAGCTCGAGTCGGCCCAGGTCGCGGCAAGGCGATCCGGCATGCGGCTGGGAGTAGTGCACGATCTCGCGGTCGGCGCGGATTTGAGCAGTGCCGACGCCTGGACCCTGCGCAGCAGCTTCGCGCCGGGTGTCAGCGTGGGCGCACCACCGGACATGTATAACCAGCTCGGCCAGAACTGGAATCAGCCACCGTGGCACCCGGTCCGTTTGGCAGAGGCGGGCTACGCGCCGTTGCGCGCGATGCTCTCCACAGTCCTTCGCCATGCCGGCGGAATCCGCGTGGACCACATCCTGGGGCTGTTCCGCTTGTGGTGGGTGCCCGCCGGGAATTCCGCCCGCGACGGCGCCTACGTCCGGTACGACCACGAGGCCCTCATCGGCATCCTCGCCTTGGAAGCGCACCGCGCGGGCGCGGTGGTCATCGGCGAAGACCTGGGCGTCTTCGAGCCTTGGGTGCGGGACTACCTTGCGGCCCGCGGCATCCTTGGCACGTCGATCCTCTGGTTCGAGTACGACGGCGACTCGCCCCTCCCGCCCGAACGATACCGAGTGCAGGCCCTCGCTAGCGTCAACACCCACGACCTCCCGCCGACTGCCGGGTACCTTGCCGGCGATCACGTGGAACTCCGGAGCCAACTGGGCTTGCTCGAACGAAGCGTGGCCGAGGAACGGGCCGAGCACGAGGCCAGCTTGGACAAGATGATGGGGTTGCTCCGGGAACGGGGCCTCCTGCCGGTCAACGGAAAAGCGCTTGGCGAGGAGCAAGTCATTGAGGCGCTCCATCGCTTGCTGGCCCTTGCTCCGTCGGTCCTGCTCGGTGTTGCCCTAGTGGATGCCGTGGGGGAGCGGAGGGTGCAGAACCAGCCCGGAACGACGTCGGAGGTCTACCCCAACTGGCAAGTACCACTAGCCGACGAACGAGGACGGGCGGTCCTCATTGATGACCTCGACGCGAACCCGCGGTTCAACTCCCTGCTGGCGGCAGTTGACGAGGCCGTACGGGGTTAGGCGCCGCATCGAGACGTGAGATCTCACCTCTTTGGGGTCGCGAAAGGGGCGAGATCTCACGCCTCGATCAACGGCTCAGGGAGCTACGACCAAAGCGGTGGGGGAACCCGCGTTCAGCTGGTCGAGGACTTCGCCCGGGATGCCGGTGGAAGGGTCCAATGCGAACGTGGTGACTTGGTTGGAACGCTCGTGCGCGACGTGGAGCCAGCCGTCGCGGACCAGGTGGTGGCGGGGCCAGTCTCCTTCGCTGGGCACGTCAGCGACGGGTCGGAGCCGGGTTCCGCTGCCTTCGACGGCCAGTACCGAGATCCGGTTGGAGCCGCGGATGCCCGTGTAGACGAAGCGATTGTCCGGGGACAGCGCGATTTCGGCGGCTGCGTCGCCGTCGGCGGCCCCACCTGCAGTCGCGGGACCGCGACGGTGGAGCACAAAGCGGCCGTCGGCGCCGGGCAGGAGCACCACCACTTCGATCGAATATTCGGTCACCACGAATACGGCGCCGGCGGAGGGGTGCTGGACCAGGTGCCGCGGACCGCTGCCCATCGGGAGTGCGACTTGGTGGTCAGGAAGCAGGCCGGTGTCGGGGAAATAGTTCCACACCCGTACAAGGTCGAAGCCGAGGTCGGTGGTCATGATCCGGCCGTCCTCGAGCATGAGGCTTGCGTGGGCGCGGCTCACCCGGGCGCCGCCGGTGGCGATGTCGATCGCGCCGTCGACGCCGGCGTGCGGATCCTTCGCCGGCGGCGCCACAAAGCGCGATGTGATGCCGCCGTCGTCGTCGAGCCCGTAGAGCAGCACGTTGCCGTCGCCCCAACAGTTGACCACGATGAAACGGGCGGAGGGGTCGACGGCGACGTGGCAGGCCGCAGCTCCAGCAGGCCAAGCCTCGCCCAGGGGTTCAAGGCCGAACAGCCCGGCCCGTCGGTATGCCCGGACCGTCTGGGCGGCCTCGGCTACCGCGTAGACCACCGGCAGCGTGGGGTGCACGGCAAGGAACGACGGCGAGGGCGCTTCGACGGCCGTGCCCAGCCAACTGAGGCTGCCATCTTCACGCGCGGAAACTGCCCCAATGCCCGTTCCGTTCCCGTCGCTGTCCGTGGTGTAAGCGCCTGTCCAGATGAGCGTTCCGTCGATGTTCTCTGCCATGCCGTCCTTAGTGTTGGTGATGGAGTGCGGCCTCAGTGGCCCTGTACATCCGAGTCGACGCCGGCGTCGGCACCCGCGTCCAAAGTGGCTATCGCGGACAGATCGTCGTGGTCCAAAGCGAAGTCGAAGACGTCCAGGTTTTCCTTCATGCGCAGCGGATTTGCGGACTTCGGGATAGCAACGAGCCCCTCCTGGACGTGCCAGCGCAGCACAATCTGACCCGGAGTCTTTCCGTGTTTCTTCCCGATCGCGGCCAACACCGGGGCATTCAGGAGATCGCGGCCGGCCCCCAACGGACTATACGATTCCGTGGCGATGCCATGGCTTCCGTTGAAGGCACGCTCATCGATCCGAGTGATTGACGGCGAGATCTGGATTTGGTTGACGGCCGGCACCACCGAGGTTTCCTCCAGAAGCCGTTCAAGGTGCGATGGCTTGAAGTTGGACACGCCGATTGAGCGCACCTTCCCCTCAGCTTGGAGTCGCTCGAAAGTCTCCCAAGTGGACACGAATTCATTCCGTTGGGGGAGCGGCCAATGGATCAACAAGAGGTCCACGTAGTCCAGCCCGAGTCGTTTGAGGGAGCCCTCGAGCCCGTCGACGGCGCGATCGCGGCCTTGGTGCGTGCCGTCCAGTTTGGTGGTGATGAACAGTTCCTCGCGCGGGATCCCGCAGTCCCGCACGCCTTGCCCGACGCCGGCCTCGTTACCGTAGCGGTAGGCCGTGTCGACGTGCCGGTAGCCGAGCCCGACGGCGGACACTACCGCCGCGGCGACCTGGGCGTCGTCGAGCGGCCAGGTTCCGAGGCCGATCTGCGGAATGGCATTACCGTCATTGAGCCTGACGGTCGGAGCAAGTGCCATGGTCCTGTCCTTTCGGTTGCTAGATCGGCCTCCGTGCCCATTGGACCAGTTGATCGCTGAGTTTCATGAAGTCCTGATCCACGTGCTTGATGCCCGGATGTTCATCATGCCACCGGACGATCTCCCGTGCGCCTGCCGCGAACGGAATTTCTGCCCGATACCAAGGCACCAGAGTCTTGATTTTGGTGTTGTCGAAGACCACGGAGTGGGATCTGTCCCCGAGAAGCCCGGGACCAAGCTCCGGAGAGTGCGCGGCAATGGTTTCCGAGGCGACGTGCACCAGTTCGGGTTCCGGGGCCCCTGCGGCCGTCGCGAAGAGCCGGTAGACCTGGTCCCACGGGAGCGCTTCGTCCGAGGTGATGGTGTAGCTTTCACCAACGGCCTGCGGCCGGCCGAGGAGGCCGACGAAGGCCACCGCAAAGTCATCCGTATGGGTGAGCGTCCACAGCGAGGTACCGTCGCCGTGGACTACCACAGGCAGGCCTTCCCGCATCCGATGGATGTCCGTCCAACCGCCCAGAAGGGCGATCCGCGTGCGGTCATAGGTGTGCGAAGGCCGGACGATGGTCACGGGGAATCCCTGGTCGCGATAGGCCCTGACGAGAAGGTCTTCGCACGCGATCTTGTCCTGCGAGTACTTCCAGAAGGGGTTCCTTAGCGGGGTCGACTCGAGGATGGGCAAATGTGCGGGCGGCTTCTGGTAGGCCGAAGCCGAGCTGATGAACACGTACTGACCGGTCCGGCCGCGGAACAACTCCACGGCGGCAGAAACGTGCTCCGGCGTGAAAGAGATGAAGTCCGCGACGGCGTCGAACTCGCGGCCGTTCAGCACCTCCGCCACCTCGGCGGGGTTGCGGATATCTGCCTGGAGCAGTTCCGTGCCCGGAGGGACCGGCCTTTCTGAGCTCAGTCCGCGGTTGAGCATGGTGAGCCGGTGGCCCAGCGCGACGGCGCGCTCCGCCGCCGCCGCGCTGATGGTCCCGGTTCCGCCGATGAACAGCAGGTGCAACGGTGCCGACGTCACCACGCGTAGTCCTCCGGCGCGGTCCGGTGGCCCGGGAAGATGTCGTCGAGCCGCTTGAGGGCATCGGCGTCGAGGGTGACGTCCAAAGCCCTGATGGCAGCGTCCAACTGCTCCTGCGTGCGCGGACCCACGATCGGTGCGGTCACGGCCGGCTGGTGCAGCAACCAGGCCAGGCCGACGTCGCCGGGCTCGTAGCCAAGGTCGTCGGCGAGGTCCTCGTACTGGCGGATCTGGTCCTCGTGCTTCTTCAGGGTCTCGGCCGCGCGGCCCTCAAGGCGACGGACGCCGTCGCGCTCCTTCTTGAGCACCCCGCCCAGAAGCCCGCCGTGAAGCGGCGACCACGGGATGAGCCCGAGGCCGTACTGCTGGGCCGCCGGGATGACTTCCAATTCGACGTTGCGGGTGAGCAGGTTGTAGATGGACTGCTCGCTCACGAGGCCGTTGTAGCTGCGCCGCGCCGCCGCCTCCTGGGCCTGGGCGATGTGCCAGCCGGCGAAGTTGCTGCTTCCGGAATACAGGATCTTGCCCTGCTGGACCGCTACCTCGATGGCCTGCCAGATCTCGTCCCACGGCGTGTTCCGGTCCACGTGGTGGAACTGGTACACGTCGATGTAGTCGGTCTGCAGGCGCTTGAGGCTGGCGTCCAAGGCGCGCCGGATGTTGAGGGCGGAGAGCTTGGACTCGTTGGGACGGTCCGTCATGGTCCCGTAGAGCTTGGTGGCCAGGACGACGCGCTCGCGGCGCTCGCCGCCCTTCGCGAACCAGCGGCCCAGGATCTCCTCGGTCCATCCACGGTGCTGTGTGCCGCCGTAGACGTTGGCGGTATCGAAAAAGTTGATGCCGGCGTCCAGCGCGGAATCCATGATGGAATGCGCTGCGGATTCCTCCGTCTGCGGGCCGAAGTTCATGGTTCCGAGGCACAAGCGGGAGACGCTGAGGCCTGAGCGGCCCAGGTGGGTGTACTGCATGGTTTCGGTTTCCTTACGCTGTGGTGGTTTCTACATCTGGCTGAAGGACGCGACGGCGGGGTCGGCGCCGAGGCGGGCACCGGCGTCGAGCGCGCTGATGGCTGCCAGTTCGTCCTGGGTGAGCTGCAACGACGCCGCCGCGAGGTTCTGGCGAATCCGCTCCGGATGGACGGACTTAGGGATGACGATGTTGCCGGTTCCGAGGTGCCAGGCCAGCACGATCTGCGCCGGGGTGGCATCGTGCGTTTCGGCAAGTTCGGTGACCGTTGGCGACCCCAGGTCCGCGCCCTGCCCCAGCGGGCTGTAGGCCTCGACGGCGATCCCGTGCGAGCGGCTCTTCGCCGCCAGTTCCCGCTGTTGGAAGGTCGGGTGCAGTTCGATCTGGTTGACGGCGGGAACGACGTCGGCGAACTCCAGGAGCGTGTCGAGGTGTTCGGGCAAGAAATTGGAGACACCGATCGCCCGGGCGCCGCCGTCGGCGTGGATCTTTTCCAGGGCCTTCCACGCATCCACGAACAGGCCCTGGGACGGCACGGGCCAGTGGATCAGGTAGAGATCGATGACGTCGAGGCCGAGTTCGCGCCGGCTGTGGTTGAATGCCGCCGCGGCCCGGCCCTGTTCGCCGTTGCGGAGTTTGGTGGTGATGAAGAGTTCCTCCCGGGCGATGCCGGAAGCCTTGATTGCGGCGCCGACGCCGGACTCGTTCCGGTACGCCGCGGCGGTGTCGATGTGCCGGTACCCGGCTTCAAGTGCGTCCTCGACGGCCTTCTGGGTCTCGGCAGGCGGGACCTGGAAGACGCCGAAGCCGAGCTGGGGGATGGTGACCGAGTTGTTCAGGACGAGCCCGGGAACGGTTGAATTCTGAGCGTTGGACATGTCCGGCCCTTTCGTCGCTGGTGGGTGGATTGCCTGACTGGCTTTTTCGAGCCTATGCACTTTCGGCACAACAAGCAGTAGTTTTGACGCCCCCTGTTTTTCCTAGGACTCGCAGTCCTACCTTGGCCGTAGAAACAAGCCCCCAGGAAAGGAAGAATGGGGACATGGGTCAAAGCGCCGAGTTCGGAAAATTCCTCAAAGCCATGCGTGCCCGGATGTCGCCGGAGGATGCAGGTTTGCCGGAGGCATCGGGCGCGCGCCGGGTTCCGGGGCTGCGCAGGGAAGAGATTGCACGCTTGGCCGATGTCAGCACGGACTACTACACCCGCCTCGAACAGGGCCGCCATATCCATCCTTCACGGGCAGTCCTTGAATCGGTGTCGAGGGCGCTTCGCCTGGACTCAAGCGAGCACACCCACATGATGGACCTGCTTGAGCACTGCGCGTCGAGCGCCAAGGCGCCGACTCCGGCGCCACGGGTGCGGCCGGCCTTGCGTCAACTTCTGGACGCTGTTGGCGACGTTCCGGCCCTCCTGCTTGGCCGGCGCAGCGACGTGCTGGGCGCCAACCGGATGGCGGTCCTGCTGTTCGCCGACTTCCCGGCCATGCCTCCCGCCGAGCGAAACCTCACGCGCTGGCTGATCCTGGACCCCCAGGCACGCGAACTGTTCCGGGACTGGAAGACGGTTGCCGCGGAAGCCGCCGGCTCCCTGCGTGCGGATACCGGGCGGCACCCCGACGATCCCCAAGCCAACCAGCTCGTGGGCGAACTCGCTGTGAACAGCGAACATTTCCGCCAGTGGTGGGCAGGGCATCGCGTGGCGGCACGTTCAGCCGGCACGGTCCGACTGCACCACCCCACCGTGGGGGACGTGGAACTGAACTTCGAGAATCTTGCCCTGCCGGAGGACCCGGACCAGGTCTTGAGGGTCTACTCCGCGAAGGCGGGTTCGCCGTCGGACGATGCCCTGAAGTTGCTCGGCAGCTTTGGTGCGGGAACGGCGTTTGGTGCGGGAACGGCGTTTGGTGCGGGAACGGCGACGACGAGCCCGGAGTTGTCCGAGCGTCATGCAATGGACGAGAGCTGAACCAGTTTCAGCCAAAAGTGCCCCACGTCACTGTGCTGCTGCATAGTGAATCGGCATGAGTTTGTCTATGTGCCCATTGGGCGGCTTTTGAATCGCGTTTACGCTGAATCCAGACCTTTTCGCATATCAAGGATGGAATTCAACGATGAAACGCATCGCGCTGCTGAGGGAACGGGCATCCACCGCCGGGTCCGCGGGATCCACAGGCTCGCACTGCCCGGCATCCGGTCAGTGGAGCCCTGAAGGCGAACCCCACGTGGTGCACACGTTCTTCGAAGGCCACGTCTTCCCGACCCACAACGGGGCGGCAACGGTCTGGCACCGCCAGTACCTGGCCGCAGAGTCCCGATGAGTCCCGAAACATTGGGCGCCTGGGGCCCACGCCACTTCACGACGTCGGCGCAACGGCCCGCTGGAGCGGCACTTCGTCTGCCGCCGTCGAAATGGTCGGAACTCAGCCGCGGCGAAACCGTCTGGATCCACGAGGACAAATGGGGCTTCGACGCCGGCCTTGTGGACGAAGTTTCCTCCGACCACGAATTCCTGTGGATCGATTTTGCCGGCCGTGGCCGGCGACTCCTCTGTGGCGGTGACCCCGTCCAAGTCTGGACCCGCGGGTGAGTCCAGCCTCGCAACTGATGGCCGCCAGCCTTTCCACAGAAAGGCTGGCGGCCATCGTCGTTTTGGGGTTTGGGGGCTTCTTAACGCTCCAGGCGGAATCCGAGCTTGATGGTTACCTGCCAGTCGGCAACGGCGCCCTCGCTAAGGTGGCCGCGGATTTCCTTGACCTCGAACCAGTCGAGGTTCCGGAGGGTCTGGCTAGCAGCCGCAATCCCGTTCTTGATGGCGGCGTCGACGCCCTCGGACGAGGTTCCAACAATTTCGGAAACGCTATATGTGTGGTCAGCCATTCTTGCTCCTCATGATCGTCCTTGATGCCTGAACTGCGGGCCTGGCAGGCCGTGAAAGCAGACTAGCCGACCCAGGGCCGGCGGACTAGGGGTCTGGTCCCCGCCGACGCTCGCTCACCTATGAGGCCTTTCGGGCCAACGCTCGCTCACCTATGAGGCAAAGTGCGGCCGTATGGTTTTGTGAGACAGCTTGATGGGAGCCTCAGTTTCAGATGACCACCCGCAGAAAGACATACGACGCCGCGTTCCGGGAGGAATCGGTTCGACTGGTTTTGTCTTCGGACCGGCCGGTGAAGCAGATCGCGCAGGAGATCGGGGTGAAGGAAAGCACGCTGGGAAACTGGGTACACAAGTCCCGGGACAAGCAACCGGACACCCCTGCCCAGCCCGAGGACCGGGGGCCGGTGGCGTGGGATGAACACCAGAAAGCGCTGGCCGAAAACGCCAGGTTGAAGGCCGAGGTCGAGTTCCTGGGAAAAGTCAGCGCCTTCTTTGCCGCGAAGCAAAAGTAGAGGATTTCTACGAGTTCATCGAAGCGGAGAAGGCCAACCATCCCGTGGTGTGGCTATGCCGGAAATTGAACGTCTCCCGGGCCTCCTATTACCGGTGGCGCAAACCTGCCGGCCCTTCACCGCGCACCGTGCGGCACGGGGAGCTGGTCACCGCGGTCACCAAGCTCTACACGAAGGAGTCCGGGCGTGCCGGGCGGGACCAGCTGACCCGGCTCCTGAACGCGGCCGGGACCAAGGTCTCCGCCCCGACCGTGGGGGCCATCATGCGCGAGCACGGCCTGCGGGCCATCCGCACCCAGGCCTGGAAAAAGACCACGCTCCAGGACCCGCAGGCCAAGACCGCCCACATCCAGAACCACATGCTCGATGACCAGGGCAGGCGCGACTTCACCTCCGCGGTGCCCGGGACCCGGCTGGTCGGGGACATCACCTACCTGCGCACCGGCGAGGGCTGGCTCTACCTGGCCACGGTCATCGACCTGTTCTCCGGGATGGTCATCGGCTGGGCCATGGCCGAACACATGCGCGCCAGCCTGTGCACCGCGGCCCTGCGGATGGCCCGGAACCACGGCCACCTCATCGGCGGCCCAGTCGTCTTCCACTCCGACCGGGGCACCCAGTACACCTCGGAGGAATTCCAACGATGGTGCGCCCAGAACGAGGTCACCCAGTCCATGGGCAAGGTGGGGGTGTGCTGGGACAACGCGGTCGCCGAGAACTTCTTCTCACACCTCAAGACCGAGTTCTACCACCACCACCGCTTCGGTTCCAGGCTCACCGCACGGACCGCCGTGATGGACTACATCGAGGGCTGGTACAACCGCCGCCGACCCAACCGACGGGCCGGCGGCATCCCGCCAGCCACCGCCCACGCAAACCACCACACCAGCGTCCAGGAACCCCTGGCCGCCTAACCAAAACAAACAACGAAAATGTCTCAAAAACTTGACGACCGCAAAGTGGCGGAACGCCACTGCAGATGATGTGAGGGAGGGTTTGGGAATTGGCCCGGATATGTGAGCGAGCGTCCGTGAAGTGGCCCATATGTGAGCGAGGCCCTCATCGTCAAGCTGGTTGTGAGTCATTCATTACCTTTTGATTGAAGGAGCCGGCGATGGCCGTTGATAACAAGGGTTTTACGCGTGAAGAGATCCGTGAGTTCATGCATGAGTACTATTTGCAGCCGCACGGGTCGAGGAAGGAATGGATGGCCTCGACGTCCGTTTCGGAATGGACGTTCCGCCGGTGGCGCAAGATGATGGTCCAGGGCGATATCGACCGTGGCCTGATTCCGCGGGAGCATGGAGGCATGGTCCCGACGAATCGTGAACTCTCCGCGTTCGAAAAAGCACGCGCGAAGGAAATGGCTGCCCACCGTGCCGAAGTCGAAAAACTCCAGAAGCGGGTGCAGGAGCTGGAGGACACGAATTCCGCGCTGGGAAAAGCTATCGGGCTCTTGCACGAGTTGAGCGTGCCAGAGCCCGATACAACCCCGACGAGCGCTCACAACGATTCATAGCGGCCGAGAACACTCTGGTCCTGGAACTGCATGTGATCATCGGCTCCCAGCGGACAGCGCTCAAGCTGGCGGGCCTCTCGCGCGGGACCTGGCATTACCGGTCCAATCCCCGTCCGGCGGTGCAGCACCCGATCCACCAGAGCGACCGGGCCTACGAATCCCGGATCAGCTCCGCGCATCAGGACCGGATCCTGGGGCTCATCCTGGCCAGCTGGGAGAAGGGCAACTCCGTTGACCATGCCTTCGCCACAGCCTGGGACAACGGCGAGCTGCTCGCCTCCAACCGCTCGTGGTGGCGGATCGCGGCAGACTACGAGGACCAGCAGGCCCGCCCAACCATCCCGCGCAAGCGTTGGGGCACGCGTGGTTCCTCTGAAAAGCCGGTGGTCAAGGCCACCGGACCCTGCCAGGTCTGGTCCTGGGACATCACCGACATCTATGCCAAGTGGCAGGGCAAGGTTTTCAAGGTGTACTCCATCATGGACATCTTCTCCCGGGAAATCGTCGGCTGGCGGGTGGAGGAACGCGAGTCCGACCACCTCGCCGCGCAGATGTTCAAGACAGCCATCGCCCGGCACGGCGCCCCGCGCATCGTGCATGCCGATTCAGGCCCGGCCATGAGATCAACCCTGCTCCGTGACACCCTCACCGCCCACGGCGTGGAACTCAGCCATAACCGCCCGTACGTCTCCAACGACAATCCCTTCTCGGAGTCAGGCTTTCGCACGATGAAATACCGGCCCGGCTACCCCCGGATCTTTAACGATCTCGAGGCCGCCAGGGAGTACCTCACCTGCTACGTGCACTGGTACAGCACCGATCACAAACACTCCGGCATCGCACTGTTCTCACCATCACAGGTCCACGACGGGTCGTGGAAAGAACTCTGGACCAAGCGAGACAAAGTCCACCAGGACTACTACGAACGACACCCGGGAAGATTCCGCCGCCGACCCACCACACCGGCCCCCGCCACATACGCCGGGATCAACCTCCCCCAGACCAAAACACCCCAAAAACTAGCCCAGTGACTCCACACAGCTTGACAACTTTCGAGGGTTTGGGAATTGGCCCGGATATGTGAGCGGGCGTCCGTGGGAGGGGGCCGGGGGCTAGGCCTCTAGGACGTACGTCCTGAGATCGTCGAGCGTCTGCTGCATGTGTGCGTCCATGGCCTCGCGGGCACGGGGGGAGTCGCCGGCTTCGAGGGCTTTCAGGATGGCCCGGTGATGTCCGATCGCGTGCCTCTGGATATCGGGGATTTTCGAGGTCTGGGTGCGTCGGGCTTCCAGGACGCGGTGCAGGGGTTCGAAAAGCACGGCCACGAAGACGTTGCCGGAGGCATGCAGGATGACATCGTGGAAGCCCAGGTCCGCCTCGACGAATGCGCTCACATCATTGGAATCGTGGGCCTTCTGCATCGCGGACACATGAACCTGCAGCTGGTCGATTTCCTCGGGGGAGATCCGTGAAGCGGCGAGTTCGCAGGCGCCGGTCTCGAGCATGCGGCGCAGCTCAATGAGCTGGACGGACGCTGCTGCGTCGTTCTTTCCCTCGGAAGCCGCACGCAACACAGCTTCCAGGGATGCCCAGCGGTTCAGAGGGTTGACGAACGTTCCCCGGCCGCGCTCCACGCTGAGGATTCGCTGGGCCTCGAGGGTCTTCATGGCCTCGCGGACGGTCATGCGGCTGACTTCGTGCTTTGCGCTCAATTCGAGTTCGCCGGGAACCACCGTGCCCGGCGGAAATTCGCCCGCGACGATGCGGTCCAGCAGCTCGTCAGCGACCACGCCGACCAGCGACTTGCGTGCCATGGTGCTCCGTTCTTAGATGTCTGACATCTTACGCTGGCGGTTGCCGGCTTTCGTTCCAAAACGCGCCGAGCGCGAGGGCGCAAGCACGTGGTTGCTCCCAATGGACGCTATGCCCGGCGTCGGGGATTGCCGCGAGCCTCCGCAGCGGGCTCTCTGCCACGAAGGCTTGCGCCTGCTCCGGCGAACGTAGTCGGTCCCCGACGCCGGCAATCACCAGCGTCGGTGCCGTCACCTTTTCGGGGACGCCCGCAGCCACCCCGGCCATCGCCGCGAGGCCGCTGGGGCCGAGGACCTCGAAAGGCAGTTCAAATCCTCGGCTCAACAAGCGATGGTCCTCCGGGGACAACGCCCCGAACCAGGCCTTCATGCACTTGGCGCGCGTCGCGTCGTCAATGAAGCCTTGCCGTAGTTGGGATTCGAGCATCGATCTGAAGACTTCGTTCGGCGGAGCCGGGACCATGCCGATCAAGGCCACGCTCGCCACTAGCTCCGGATTCGCGGCCGCTAACGTCAGCGCCACACTGCCGCCCATTGAGTGGCCCACAATGTGGACCGGCGATGCGTTCCGGACAGCAACGGCAGCGACGGAATCGGCCGCTGATTCCAGGGTCCACTGGAAACCCGGAGGCAATACGTCCCCGCGGTGATACCCGGGCAAATCGACGATCCAGACGGTCCGCCCGGCGTCGAGCAGTTCGGTGGCGAGTGGCTCCCAATAGGCGGATGTCGAGGCCCAGCCGTGCAGCAAGAAGACGGGAGGCTGGGACGGTTGTTCCGGGTCCGTGCTAACGGCAGCCGCTGGAAGGCGCATGTCCATATGTAGTGCTGCCGCGGCGGGAGGCTCTTGAAGCATGCGCCAAGCATAGTGACGACTGACACTTGCACAGCCGAAAGGGGGTGTGTCACACTAGCATTCAAATATTAGATGTCTGACATCTTACATTTACTTTCGAAACCACGATGGAGTGCATAGTGACCCTTGAAGCCGATGTTCTGGCTGCCTTCCCGGCTGAAGTCCAGATCCCCGCTCAGCTGGTTGCCGACGCAGTAGCGACGTCTTCCGCAGCCTCGCCCCGCGTCCTGGTAGTCCTCGACGACGACCCAACGGGCACCCAATCAGTGGCCAACCTGCCGGTACTCACCCGCTGGGAGGTTGTCGATTTCGAATGGGCGTTCGCTCACATTGCGGAAAGCCGGTCCCAGCCCGCGGTCTACGTGCTGACCAACACGCGCAGCCTGGACCCGGTTGAGGCCGCTGCCCGCAACGAGGAAATCGTGCGCAACGCCCTTGCCGCAGCGGGCGACGATGTGCGCTTGGGGTTCGTCAGCCGCTCCGACTCCACCCTCCGCGGCCACTACCCGCTGGAACCGGACGTCATTGCAGCCACCGTCGCTGACGTGACCGGCGAAGCGACAGACGGCGTCGTGATGGTCCCGGCGTTTCCCGACGCCGGTCGCGTCACCATCGGCGGCGTGCACTACATGCGCGGTACCGGGCACGACGCCGGCAAGCTCACCCCGGTTGCCGAGACCGAGTTCGCCAAGGATGCGAGCTTCGGCTTCGCCAATTCCGAGCTGGCCAAATATGTGGAGGAAAAGTCGCAGGGCCGTTTCCCGGCCGGCGATGTGATCGTCCTCGACCTGAACATCATCCGCGCCGGCGCCTCGGCTCAGGACCCTTCAATTTCTGCCAAGGCCATCGCCGACGCCATCGAACCTGCCACGAACTCCACGCCCATCGTCGTGGACATCGTCACCGAGAACGATTTCCGCGCGCTGGCCCTTGGACTGGAAGAAGCCGAACGCCGCGGCAAGAAGCTGCTCTACCGCGTGGGCCCGCCCTTCGTCCGTGGCCGCATCGGCCAGGAAATCCACGAGGCACTTAGCGGCGAGGAGGCCTACGAAGGCAACACTCCCTCGACAGCCGGTGGCTTGATCGTCGTTGGCTCGCACGTCGGCCTCACCACGCGCCAGCTCAACGTCCTGACCGCCCAGCACAGCGCCGCCCGCATCATCGAGATCGACGTCGAGAAGCTTCTCGCCAGCGGCGCGGAGGCCTACCTCGACGAAATGGTCGCGGCCGTCGTCGACGCCCTCCACACGGGCGACGTCATCGTCCACACGAGCCGCCTGCTCATCAAGACCGACGACGCCGCGGCGAGCCTGAAGATTGCCCGCACCGTCTCTGCCGCCGTCGTCGCGATCGTGAACCGGACGCTCAAGACCTTCCCGCCGCGCTTCGTCATCGCGAAGGGTGGCATCACGTCATCGGACGTGGCCGCGCACGGCCTGGAAATCCGCCACGCGATTGTCCGCGGCCCGATGCTGCCCGGCATCGTCTCGCTGTGGGAGCCGGTGGACGGACCCGCGAAGGGCATCCCGTACATCGTTTTCGCCGGCAACGTGGGTGACGACGAGTCCCTCGCTCAAGTCACGCGCAAGCTCAGCAACAACTTTTAGCCAACCGCATTCAATGGAGAACACCATGACCAGCAACTACACCGTCGCCGTCCTCGGCCTGGGCGCCATGGGCCTGCCGATGGCCACCCGCCTGGCAACCCAGCTCACCGTCCACGGCTTCGACATCGCCGAACCGCGGCTGAAGCTCGCTGCCGACGCCGGGATCCGCACCTTCCCTTCGGCGCGTGAAGCTTCCGAAGGCGCCGACGCCCTGCTCCTTGCCGTGCGCAACGGCGAACAGCTCGACGACGTCCTCTTCGGCGAGAACGGTGTTGCCTCGGTACTCAAGCCGGGCGCCGTCGTGATCCTGGGCAGCACCGTCGGTACCGAAGCCATTCCGGCCACCGTGGCGCGCCTGGCCGAGTACGGCGTCGAACTCGTTGACGCACCCCTTTCAGGCGGCCCCAAGCGTGCCGGCGAAGGCGATCTTCTGATCGTGGTGGGTGCGACGCCGGCTGCCCAGGAAAAGGCCCGACCCGCCCTGGAACTGCTGGCCTCCACGCTAAGCATCGTGGGCGACAAGCCCGGCGACGGCCAGGCACTCAAGACTGTCAACCAGCTGCTGTGCGGCGTGCACATCGCCGCTGCCGCCGAGGCCATGGCACTCGCGGACGCCCTCGGACTGGATCAGGCGAAGACCCTTGCGGCCCTGGAGGCAGGCGCCGCCGGCTCGTTCATGCTGTCCAACCGCGGCCCCCGCATCCTCGAGGCCTACACCGAAGACGGGGCCGAGGTCCTCAGCCGTTTGGACATCTTCGTCAAGGACATGGGCATCGTCGGCAAGGCCACGCGCGCTGCCGGCCTGGCCGCACCGGTTGCCGCCGCTGCCGAACAGCTCTACCTCCTCGGCCAGGCCCAGGGCCTCGCCGCCGCCGACGACTCCGCCGTCATCAAGGTCGTCGCGCCCACCAGGCGTACCAACTAACCCCTCGCACAACGTGCGACGACGGCGGTCCCCCCTCCGCCGTCGTCGCCTCTCTTGCCGGCCTCGAGTCGAGGCCGGCTCTGTCAAAGGAGACACCCCCGATGAATCCCCTCATCAATACCTTGGCGGTCCGGGCAGCTGATGCCCCTGCCATCAAGCCGGCCGTGGACCTTGGGACCCCGCTGCTGCTGACCATCGCCGTTGCCGGCGTCGCACTCCTGCTGCTGATGATCATCCGCTTCAAGATCCAGGCCTTCGTGGCATTGCTGGCCGTGAGCATCCTGGTTGCCGTCGCCGCGCAGATCCCCTTGGCGGACGTCTTCACCGTTGTGGCCAACGGTGTGGGCGGAACCATGGGCAAAGTCGCACTGCTGATTGCCCTCGGCGCCGTGCTGGGCCGGATGATCGAAGTGTCCGGTGGCGTACAGTCGCTGGCCAACCACTTCACCGCGAAGCTCGGTGCCAAGCGAGTCGCCGTGGCACTAACCGCCGTCGGCTTCCTCGTTGCCATCCCGGTGTTCTTCGAAGTGGGCATCATCGTCCTTGTGCCGATTGTTTACGCGTTCGCGAAGATCGCCAAGCTGCACCCCATCAAGTTCGGCCTTCCCATGGCCGGCATCATGCTCTCCATCCACGTCGCGGTTCCTCCCCACCCGGGCATTGTTGCCGGGGCAGGCGTCATGGGTGCCGACATCGGACTCATCGCGATGATTTCACTGATTATCTGCGTACCGCTGGGTTTCCTGTCCTACTGGGTCGCCAGCATCATGAACCGCAAGGACTACGAACTGCTTCCGGGTGTCCGTGACCAGATTGAAGAATTCGGCTCCGATTCCCTCGTGCGGGTGGGCCACGACGGTCCCGGTGCCAGCGCAGTCGCCCCGCCGCGTCCGGGCCTGATCATGTTCCTCATCGCCGCCCCGATCGTCCAGATCCTGCTCGGCACAGCCGGTACCCTCCTGATCAACAAGAAGGACTACTGGTACGGCGTCGCATCTTTCGTGGGCAACCCGTTCTTCGCCTTGCTGGTGGCCGTTGCGCTCGCTTTCTTCCTGCTGGCAGTCCGCCGCCAGTGGTCGCTCAAGGAAACCGGCGAGATCTTCGAAGGCGCGTTGCCTCCCATCGCATCGATCCTGATGGTTGTAGCTGCCGGCGGCGTGTTCGGCGGTGTCCTGCAGGTCTCCGGCATCGGCGCGGCCCTGTCCCAGACGCTGGATTCCCTGGGCGTGCCGATCATCCTGCTCGGATTCATCATCTCCCTCGCATTGCGTGCCGCACAGGGTTCGGCCACGGTTGCGATCGTCACCACCACTGGCCTCCTCTCGGCTGCCGTCGCCCACGGCGGCTACACCCCGGCGCAGATCGCGGTGATCGTGATCGCGATCGGCTTCGGCGGACTGGGTCTGTCCCACGTGACCGACGCCGGCTTCTGGGTGGTGGTGCGCTACTACGGCCTCACGGTGTCCGACGGGCTCAAGACCTGGACCGTGCTCACGACCATCCTGGGCATCGCCGGCTTCCTGCTCAGCTATGTCGCCTGGATCCTGGTCGGAGGCCTGGCCCACTGATGCGTGTCCGCCTTGACGATCTTGTAGGGTCCGCACTGGAGCGAGGGGCAGCGCGCCCGGCCTTCACCTGCTACGACTTCACCACTGCGCTGGCCGTGGTGGCAGCAGCTGAGGAGTCAGGCCGCGGGGTCATCCTGCTGGTCGCGCCGAAAACGGCCGGCACTCAGAGCGGACTGCGGCTGATCACGGCGCTCCGCACTCTGGCCGACCACGCCAGTGTTCCGGTTTCGGTACAGCTGGACCACGCCTCGGACCTGGATGTCATCCGTGATTCGGTAGCTGCCGGTGCCGACGCCGTCCTGGCCGACGGCTCGTCCCTCGCGTTCGAGGAGAACATCGCCCTGGTCCGCGAAGTCCGTGCTGCGCTGGACGCCCAAGGCGCCTCCGACGTCGTCATTGAAGCAGAACTCGGCGGACTTGCCGGCGACGAAGACAAGGCTTTCGGTGCTGATGTTCACGCTCATCCGGCGGGCGTCCATCCCGCAGGCCTGACCGATCCCGGCCAAGTGCAGGAATTCGTCTCCCGCACAGGCGCCCAGCTCCTGGCCGTGGCGGTCGGAAACGCGCACGGCCGCTACGCCGGCGAGCCCAAGCTGCACTGGGACGTGCTGGAAGACATCGCCTCGCGCACGGAGCTTCCGCTCGTGCTCCACGGCGCGTCGGGCATCCCCGCTGCGGACCTGGTCAAGGCGACGTCCATGCGCGTGGGCAAGGTGAACTTCAACACCGAGCTCCGCACCGGCATCCTCGCCACGCTCGAAGCCGAGACCACCATGCACCGGGCCGACGGCGAGAACCTCCAGGGCCTGCTGGGTCGCTGGAGTTCCTCCGCCTCGACGTTCGCCGGGGCAACGCTGGACATGCTCAGCAATTAGGGGCGGCTGGCGAACCCACACAACGCAGGGAGGCTACGATCAGCACATGATCGTAGCCTCCCTGATTTTCGCCCTCCTTGCCGGCTTGTTGCACGTCTACATCTTCAGCATGGAGTCCATCACCTGGACCCGCCCGGCCACGTGGAAGCGCTTCAGCGTCGCTTCCCAGTCCGACGCCGAAACCACCAAGCCCCTCGCGTACAACCAGGGTTTCTACAACCTCTTCCTTGCCATCGGGGCGCTCGCCGGGATCGTCTTCGTCGCGATTGGTCATCCGCAGGTGGGCTGGACCCTCGTCTTCAGTTCGTGCGGCTCCATGCTGCTGGCGGCAATCGTGCTTGCCTTGAGCGGCAAAAAGTACCTCCGCCCCGCGGTTCTTCAGGGCACGACGCCGCTACTCGCCGTCGTGCTCGGCATCCTGGCCGTGGCGCTCGGCTAAACCGGAACCCTCGCTCACTTATGTGCCGTCCAGGCCCGTCGCTCGCTCACTTATGCGGGCTTTTGGCGTGACGCTAGCTCACCCGAGGGCTTACCCGTCAACACCCTGAACCCCAGTTCCGCATCGAATCCGTGGATTTCCCGCGTATCCAGTGCCGACATGAAGGCCAGGATTTCCTCTGTGATCACCTGCCCGGGGACCAAGACGGGGAATCCGGGCGGGTAGGGGGTGACGAACGAGGCAGACACCATTTCCTCTCCCGCGGCCACCCTTCGCGCAATTTCGGCCGCACTGAAGTATTCGCAGGATCCGGCTTTGTAGCTCTCGAAGTAGGCTGCACGCATGTTGCCGTCGGGAGTTTCAGGGTCTTTGCGGAATCGTTCGGCGAAGCGGCTGAAATCCGGCAGGGGTGGCGGCGTGCTGGTCAGTGCCGCGATGCGCGCGCGGCGGGTCCGCTGGCCCAGGCCGCTCAGGCCGGATTGCTCGTCTTCGAAGGTCTCGGCCAGCTTGACCAGGACCTCGACGAGGTAGGCAACGGCACTTCGCGAGGTGCCGATGTTGGTCATGAAGAGAACGCTGTTCCTTGACGTCTTGTTGACCTGGATCCCGTACTTGTCCATCAGGTAGTCGTGCTTGAAGGTATCGCCGTCCACGCCGGTGAGGCCGATGTGCAGGGTCAAACGGCTCGGATCAACAACGAATTCGTCCTGCTCCCAAGCTTCCGACATGGCCGCGAGCCCGTCGCGGAGCGGCATTTGCCGGCTCGTTTCGCGGTACTGCGCAGGGATGAGGTCCCTGGTGCCGAGGACGCGGAAGTACTTCTTCAACAAGGGATGCCTCGCCACGGCCTGGGCGATGCTGACGGCCAGATCTGCCTGCCGTTGCACGAGCTCGTAGCCTTCGAACTCCACCTGCCTCCGTCCCATGTCCAAGAAAGCCAGGATCTGGTAGTTGGGCGACGTGGAGGTGTGCGTCATGTACGCCTCTCGGAAGCTCTCCTCGTTCAACTGACCGAAGTCCTGGTCATGGATGTGGATCATGGACCCCTGTCGGAGCGACGTCAGGGTCTTGTGCGTCGACTGCGTTGAGTAGACCCTCAGGCGGGCCTTCGCCGGATCGGGCAGAAGCCGCGTCTTCAAGAGCAGCTCAACGCTGACGTGCCCGACGCCGGAACCCGGGCCGCCGTCGTCGGGCTCGCCGCCCGCTTGGCCGTCCGCCGCCCCGCCCGCCGCAGCAAGGTCCCGCAATTGCGCGGCGTGGCGCCTGGCGTAAGCCGGATCTGCAAACTTTGCCTCGAGCGACCGGGCCGAAGCCATGGCCGTGCGACGGCGGTAGATGTGGTGGAATCCCGCGAACGCGAACCAGGCCTCGTCCCACAGGAACACCAGGTCAGGTTTGATGGCGAGGCACTCCTCCATCACTCGTTCGACGTCGTACACAATTCCGTCGAAGGTGCAGTTCGTGAGTGCAAGCATCTTGACCTCGTGGAGCCTGCCCGCCCGGCGGTAATCCAGCAACATCCGTTTGATGCTTTCCAAGGGAACGGCGCCATAGAAGGAGAAATCGTTCAAAGGGTAGGCGTCCAAATATGAAACCTGCGCGCCGGCCAGCATGAGGGCGTAGTGGTGCGATTTGTGGCAGTTCCGGTCCACCAGGACCACGTCGCCCGGAGCCAGGATCGATTGGTGCACGATCTTGTTGGCCGTCGACGTTCCGTTGGTGACAAAGAGCGTCTTCTGGGCACCAAATGCCCGGGCCGCCAGCTTCTGGGCCTGTTTGAGGGAGCCATGCGGATCCAAGAGCGAATCGAGCCCGCCGGACGTAGCCGAGGTTTCTGCCAGAAGCAGGTTGAGCCCGTAGAACTCGCCCAGATCGTTGATCCACTTGGAATGGATGACCGATCCGCCTCTGGACACCGGCAGGGCATGGAAAACACCGGCGGGTCTGCGGCTGTATTGCTGGACCGCGTGGAAGAACGGCGCTTCATATCGTTCCGCGATGCCGGCCAGCAAGGACAAATGGAGCTCCAGCCCGTCCTGGCGGCGGAATATCCGGCGGAATTGACGGGTCAAGGAACCGGCGAGTTCTTCGATCCCCACCCCCGCTACCAGATAGAGATCGAGTTCGGGGCGGAGTTGCGCCAGTTTCTCCGCCAAGCTCAGGATGCGGTCCAACGGTCGCTGGGGGAGCGATTTCCCCAAGAACCGGTCCAGGAAGCTGCGCACGTCCCGGCTCATGCGCTGCCTGCTCTTGGGGACGAATCCCGGCCGCAGCACACACGCCTGGATGTCCGGGTTGAGCAGGACGGCCACGATGGCGTCCTCGAAGCTCGGCACGAACACGAGCTCGTAGTTGAAGGCGTCGGCGGGGCGGCGCTGGCTGAGCAGTTCCGTTTGAAGTGCTTCACGGTCGGCGCTGGAGACGTCATCGATCACGAGGACCTCGAAACGTTTGCGCGATTCGGTGGGTTCATCAACCCGGTCGGCTTCGCGTTCGGGATCCTGTGCGGGTTCCTGGGCGTGCTGGTTGTGGCCGGCAACGCGTCGCGCGACCGGTTCGATGAGGCTTAGCGCCTCGGGGTATTCTCCAGCCTCCAGGATTCTCCGCAATTCCATGACATATTGCTGCCCCGGCGACGCCCAATACATTTCGAGGGATTCCAGCAGCGGCAACAGCCTTCGAACCTCCTGCGGCAGGGCGCCCGCGAGGGGCCGGGCGGCGGCAGAGAGCTGTTTGACGGCGTAGCCAAGGAACTCCCACGCGTCAGCGCGCACCCGCCAGGCGCTGCTCGGGACCTCGCCGCCGGACCCGGATTCGTCGTCGGCGTTTGGTCTTGCCGCCAAACCGAGGCCAAGCGATGCGCCGCCGGCAAGGGCATCCGGAGCGAGGGGAATTGGGGCTGACTGCACTGTCGCGAAATCGGCGCGTGCCACGATGACTCCTTTGTCATGGATTGATAGCACTCTCTACTAAACGCCGCGAGCCGTCGCGCCGCACGGCAATTGTCCCGGTTGCCGTCTGGGTGTCCAGATGGGATGCGGCCTTTCCGGTCATAGGTGAGCGAGCGTCGTGGGATTTGGCGCCATAGGTGAGCGAGCGTCGGAGAAAACACCGCCATAGGTGAGCGAGCGTCGGAGAAAACACTGCGGTCGTCAAGTTTTTGAGACATTTTCGTTGTTTGTTTTGGTTAGGCGGCCAGGGGTTCCTGGACGCTGGTGTGGTGGTTTGCGTGGGCGGTGGCTGGCGGGATGCCGCCGGCCCGTCGGTTGGGTCGGCGGCGGTTGTACCAGCCCTCGATGTAGTCCATCACGGCGGTCCGTGCGGTGAGCCTGGAACCGAAGCGGTGGTGGTGGTAGAACTCGGTCTTGAGGTGTGAGAAGAAGTTCTCGGCGACCGCGTTGTCCCAGCACACCCCCACCTTGCCCATGGACTGGGTGACCTCGTTCTGGGCGCACCATCGTTGGAATTCCTCCGAGGTGTACTGGGTGCCCCGGTCGGAGTGGAAGACGACTGGGCCGCCGATGAGGTGGCCGTGGTTCCGGGCCATCCGCAGGGCCGCGGTGCACAGGCTGGCGCGCATGTGTTCGGCCATGGCCCAGCCGATGACCATCCCGGAGAACAGGTCGATGACCGTGGCCAGGTAGAGCCAGCCCTCGCCGGTGCGCAGGTAGGTGATGTCCCCGACCAGCCGGGTCCCGGGCACCGCGGAGGTGAAGTCGCGCCTGCCCTGGTCATCGAGCATGTGGTTCTGGATGTGGGCGGTCTTGGCCTGCGGGTCCTGGAGCGTGGTCTTTTTCCAGGCCTGGGTGCGGATGGCCCGCAGGCCGTGCTCGCGCATGATGGCCCCCACGGTCGGGGCGGAGACCTTGGTCCCGGCCGCGTTCAGGAGCCGGGTCAGCTGGTCCCGCCCGGCACGCCCGGACTCCTTCGTGTAGAGCTTGGTGACCGCGGTGACCAGCTCCCCGTGCCGCACGGTGCGCGGTGAAGGGCCGGCAGGTTTGCGCCACCGGTAATAGGAGGCCCGGGAGACGTTCAATTTCCGGCATAGCCACACCACGGGATGGTTGGCCTTCTCCGCTTCGATGAACTCGTAGAAATCCTCTACTTTTGCTTCGCGGCAAAGAAGGCGCTGACTTTTCCCAGGAACTCGACCTCGGCCTTCAACCTGGCGTTTTCGGCCAGCGCTTTCTGGTGTTCATCCCACGCCACCGGCCCCCGGTCCTCGGGCTGGGCAGGGGTGTCCGGTTGCTTGTCCCGGGACTTGTGTACCCAGTTTCCCAGCGTGCTTTCCTTCACCCCGATCTCCTGCGCGATCTGCTTCACCGGCCGGTCCGAAGACAAAACCAGTCGAACCGATTCCTCCCGGAACGCGGCGTCGTATGTCTTTCTGCGGGTGGTCATCTGAAACTGAGGCTCCCATCAAGCTGTCTCACAAAACCATACGGCCGCACACCGCCATAGGTGAGCGAGCGTTCGGGGCGAGTCGGGCAGCTACCCTTCACGCCACAGGGGCAACGGGACGACGCTGCGGCTTCGTCCGGACTCGTCCAACACGTGCCCGAGGCGTTTGTAGTTGCGCACCACGGCTTGCCGGGAGATCACAGCGCTCCCTGGCGCGCGCTCCGCCAGTTCGCGCTCGTGGCCTTGGACCTCCAGGTAGTCGCGGACCCAAAGTGTCACGAGCAGATTCTGGGCACCCAGAACCTGGGCGCTGAGCCTGCAATTCGGCAGGGCAGCGAAGTACCGCCCGACGGCGTCAACATGGTGGGCGGGCACGTTGAGGATCAGGCTCACTTCCCTCAGTCCTTGTTGGGCGGAAACGGAGGTATCGCACCTCAGCGTCATGTAGCCGGACGCGAGGAACCGTTCCACCCGCCGTCGGGCCGTTTGGGGAGAGACGCCGCAGGCGGCTCCCAGTTCCGCCCAGCTGGCCCGCCCGTCCTTGGCCAGTTCCGCCAAGAGGGACGCATCCAGCCGGTCGGGAGCGTAGGCGGCCGGGGCAGGCAGGGGTTCTGCCGACATGAGCCGGGCCCGCGCAGGTTCGAGGGTGCCGCTGCGCCAGTCGGAAGCCTGCCGGTACAGCTTGGTGACGAAGACGACCTCCCGGTGGGTCACTCCGGGGAGGCCTGCGAAGGAGCCGGTGACGATGTCCATGAGCTCTTCGTGGCTGGAGGCGAAGCAGTCCACGAAGAGGTCGTGCGAGCCGGACACCAGCGAAACCGTTCCGAATGCCGGCTCCGCGCACAGCTTTTGGACCAGGGCTTCGTTCTCGCTTGGAAGTGAAGAAAGGCTGATGAACGCCGACCAGCCAGCACTCAGATAGCGCGGACCCGGGGCCGGGGTGATCCACGCCAATTTCTGCTCGGCAAGGGAGTTCCAGCGGCGCGCGACGGTAGGCCCGGACAAGCCCAGGACATCCCCCACGCGGCTCCAATCGGCACGGGGATTGATCTGTAGGGCATTGACGATTTCAAGGTCAGTTTCGGAGATCATGGCTGATTCCTTCAAAATTCGCGATTCTCAGAGGATTTCAAACAAATTCCTAGCCAGTGTAGACGGTGGACCTAGCGTTGTGACTCGCATCACCCACTCGCATCCCAACGCCCAGGCAACTTCGCCCCCAACACTCAAGGAAGCACATGGCAAGCAAGACAGCACCTCCAGCGACGGCGGCGGTCGCTCGCCGGACCATCACGGGAATGATCGTGGCGATGGCCCTGATCGAGTCGCTCAGTGGAGTCACCCAGGGTTACCTGAACCCGATCCTCCCCGCCCTCGGGCCCAGCTTTTCGATCGACGACCCCACCATCAACGGCATTTTCCTGATCTCCAACGTGAGCTTTGCCGTGCTCACGCCGATCATCTCGCGGCTCGGCGACAGCTACGGCTACCGGCTCGTACTCCGGTGGTCGACGGTGGTAGTCGCGGCCGGTGTCCTCATAATGGCGTTGTGGCCCTCGGTGTGGACGGTGACAATCGGCGTCGTCATGCTCACGTGCGTGGTCGGCTTCATCCCTCTCATGATGGGCATCCTGCGGGTGAGCAGCCCGGCGCAGACGCGCACCGGCGTTAGCGTGATGATCGGAATGCTCATGATCATGGTTGGCGCAGGGGGCCTGCTTGCCGGGATCATCGGCGTCGACGATCCCACCCTCGGTTTCTGGGTTGCTGTGCCGTTCGCGGTTGTGGGGCTGCTTTGCTCATTCGTTCTGCCCGACGCCGGAACCCCCACCCGCGAGGGACTCGCCCTGGTGCCGCTCCTGGCGTGTTCCCTCGGACTGATCGGCTTTGTCGTGGCTCTTTCGATGGGACCTGACTGGGGTTGGCTGGATGTCAAGACCCTCGGATCCGGAATCATCGGCCTCGCGCTGTTGGCCTACTGGGTGGTCCTGGACGCCCGCAACGTCAGCGGGATGCGCTTCATGGACCTACGGATGCTTGCCATCCCGCGCATCCGGACGGTCTCGCTCGCCACCTTCTTCTTCGGTTTTGCCTCCATCAGCTACTTCGGTACGAACGGGATCTTCCTGTATTCAAACCCGGACAAGACAGGCTACGGCTTCGCGCTCAGCCCGCTCATGATTGCCATCGTCCTGGCCGTCGCATCCGTGCTCTCACTGCTCGCCTCCCTTCTGACCTCAAAGGCACTCAGCCTGTTCGGCGAACGGGCCACCCTGGTTTTTGCCGGGCTCCTGTTGGCGGGCGGCTTCCTGGTCATGGCAGCTGCGCACGGCTCCCTGGCCGGCTACTGCACCGGATTCGCCATGTTCAACCTAAGCCTTGGCATGTACCAGGCAGGAACCCGGGCTCTGTCCGTGGAAGGCGTTCCGCTGGAGGAAACTGCGACGGCGGCCGGCCTCAACGAACTGGCGCTGTCCGTGGGCATCGCGGTGGGCGCCGCCGTCGTGAAGCTCATCTCTTCGTCTTCAGTCCAGTCAGGGCACATCAGCGAGGGCGGGCTCCTTTCCATCTGGATTGCCCTGGCCATCGCAGCCCTGATTGCTGCGGCAGCAGCGGCCCGTTACCCGAAGGTGCAAACCGCGGCGGCCGCAGGGGTCGCCGCATGAAAGCTGCTGCCGCGAAAGCCGCTTCCCTGGAAACCGCAACGCCCGCCACCGCCTCCTTGACCGCCGTCGAGCGCTCCGTTTCTGCCGCTCTGGAGCGCTGGGAGCCGGAAATCCTTGGCCTGAGCCACGCGATCCACGCCGATCCCGAACTCAGCGGGCAGGAGTTCCGGGCCGCCAAGCGGGTTTGCCGCCTGCTCCGGAGCGCGGGGTTCAACTTTGACGGTCCGCAGCCGCTGCTCCCTGCTTCCTTCAGCGCGAGGTTCGGGACGGGTGAGCTGGTGGTCGCGTTGTGTGTTGAGTACGACGCGTTGCCCACCATCGGGCATGCCTGCGGACACAACGTGAACGCGGCCTGTGCTGTGGGGGCGGCACTCGCGCTCGCTTCCGTCGCCGATGAACTCGGGATCACAGTCAAGGTCCTTGGCACCCCCGCGGAAGAGACCAGCGGGGGCAAGGTGGACCTCATTGGCGAGGGTTTCTTCGAGGACGTCTCCCTCGCGATGATGGCCCATGCCGGCGCCGAAGATGTCATCGGCGGCTCATCCCTGGCCATGGGTATGTGGGACGTGCTCTACGAAGGCCGCCCTGCGCATGCCGCGGCCGCTCCATCCGAGGGGGTCAATGCCCTCGACGCGCTCGTGATTGCACAGACCGCCATTGCGTTGGCGCGGCAGCAGCTTCCGCCCGGCACGGTTGTTTCGTTGATCGTGACGGAAGGCGGGAGCGCCGTCAACGTCATACCCGAGCGGGCACGGGCAAACGTCGAAATGCGTTCACCCAGCATCAAGAAGCTGCGCGTGATCGAGGAACGCGTGCGGCGCTGCCTGGAAGCGGGCGCCCTTGCCAGTGGGAGCACGCTCAAGGTCACGCCGAAGGGCAATGCCTACGCTGAGCTCAGGCAGGACCGGTACCTTTCCGAGGCCTACCGCGAAGCGATGTCCGCGCGAGGGAGGGCCGTAGCGTTCAACGAAGAGCCAGTGGCTTCCACGGATATGGGCAACGTCTCGCAACTGGTCCCAAGCATCCATCCGCTGCTCGGCTACGACGTTGGCGGGGCCGCCCACCACACCGCCGAGTTCGCTGCCCACGGCTCGTCGGCCTCCGCGGACCGGGCGGTCCTGGACGGTGCCTTCGGCCTGGCCCTCGCCGCCAGTGCTGCGGCAATCGATCCGCGGCAACGGGAACGGCTGCTGAACGTCCATCGCTAGACGCGGTGATGGTGGGTGCGGCTCTACCGCTGCGTTCCGGAACGCAGCCCACGGGCCGCACCCACGAATTCACACCGTCGCACGGTCTGGTTCCCGCCGTCGAGCGGGCGGACAATGATCTCAGCAGTTCGCGAAGGAGTGCGATGGGATTCTCGAGGCAACAAAAGACGTCGGCGGGTATGGCCGCATTTGGCCGCTCACGTGATCCCGTGATCGATCTCGCCCGGTTCTTCTGCCTCATTCTGGTGGTGCTCTCGCATTGCATGATGGTCAGCCCGGTCCTGCACGCGGACGGCACTGTCACCACCGAAAACACGCTCATGGAACAGCACTGGTTCGAACCCGTCTTGTGGGTGTTCCAAGTGATGCCGCTGTTCTTCGTCCTTGGCGGCATCACGGGACTGGAGTCATGGCGTCGCCTGCGCGCGCGCGGCGGCTCCGGCGTCGATTATGCGCAACTGAGGCTTTTGCGCCTCATCCGTCCGGCAACTGCGTTGCTGGCCTCGATGTTCGTGGGGTTGTGGGCCGCAAGACTGCTTGGCGTCGACCCGGAAGTGGTCCAGCTCATCGCGACTGGGGCGGGCATGCCCCTGTGGTTCCTAGCCGCGTACCTCGCAACTCAACTCAGCGTTCCCTTGCTGGCCCGGCTGCACGGACATTCCCCTTGGTTGACCCTCGGCGGGCTCGTGGCCGCCGTGATCACCCTTGACTCCCTGCGCGGGGCGTTTCCGATGCTCGCTTTCGTCAACATGCTGTTTGTGTGGTGTGCGGTCCAGCAATTCGGCTTCTTCATTGCCGATGGCATCTTCGCCGGACGCAGCCGGGGCTGGTTCGCGGGGTTGATCGTGGGAAGCAACCTTCTGCTGGGGTTCGTGACCGGGATCGGGGTCTACTCCGGAAATATGATTGTGGACCTGAATCCGCCCAACTTCTGCATGCTGCTCTTGGGTCTGTCCCAGGCGGCAACGCTCCAATTGCTGCGTCCCGCCCTTGCCTGGGTGGCTGGGGTGCGCTGGATCCGTTGGGTCGTGGCCGTGGCGGGCCGGCGGTCCATGACGGTCTATCTGTGGCATTTGCCGCTGCTCGCAGCCATGGCGGGGCTGCTTCTCCTCACGGACTTCCCCAAACCGGCGGCAGGTACGGCCGAATGGTGGTGGGCCCGCCCATTGGTGCTGGTCGGCGTCCTCCTCCTCTTGCTCCCGGTCCTGCTGCTGTGCGGCAGGCTTGAAGAGCGCCCGACGGCGGCCAGCCACGCGCGCGGCAGGACGCACGTCGCGGTGGTGACTGCCGGCGTCGTGGTCTTCATTCCGGTGGTGGACGCCGCCTTCAACGGACTCACGCTGACCCTTCTTGGTGGGGGAGCGGCGTGCTTCGCGCTGGGTGTGCTACTGCTGGGACGGGTGCCGGCCGGAGTCCTTTCCGCAGCGGTTCCCGATGCCCCTGCCGTGCCATTGCCAGAGCCCGGTTTACGTGCGAATCTCGACTCATGACTGAGTTCACGGATTCAACCGCAGAGTCGTTCAGCCCGGACGTGACAACGGTCCGGAACGACAAATTCCACCGCTACGAGCTTCTTGTTGACGGTGAAGTAGCCGTGATCTCGCAGTTTATGGACAAACCCGGCCACATCGACTTCCTCCACACCGAGACGCGCTTGAAGTTCAAAGGCCGCGGGCTGGCAAAGGTCCTGGCGCACTTTGCCCTGGACGACGTGGTCGCCTCCGGCAAGCGGATCATTCCGCATTGCCCGTTCATTGCCGCCTATCTGCGCAAGCATGAGGGCTACGAGCTCGACGTCGATTGGCCGCCGGAGGCGCCGGTGGGGGAACCGGACAACGAATAGTCAGTCCGCCGGGCTGTGCTGCCGCAGCACACCAGGCGCGTGCCCGTGCGCGTGGCAAAGGCAATGGCATACAGCGCACGCCGCGTGAACCCCGTCCCTGCAATCAAGGGTCACATAGAACACCCTGGAACTGCCGTCGCGGGCCCGCGGCGTGCGTTGAATCATCTGAACTTCCCGTCGAGTGCATTGAGTGGTCGGGTCATTAGTGAGTGGGCGCAGACGCGGGATCGTGACGCAGTTTTGCCTAAGATCTATCGTTTGAGGGCGACAATGGCGTCGTGTTCGTCGCGGATTGCCCGGCCGCGGGACATGCCAGTGACTCCCATGGCGCTGATAATTTCGCCGCCGTGCAGGTGATCGGAGGCACTGACCAGGTACGAAAAGCTCAATATCGCTGATTCCCCGGCGGACAACGTTCCGATGTGCAGGTCACCGTCTTGTGGCCTGGACGTGTAATCAAGGCTCTCCATTCCTTCATTGGTAAAGGAGCGAGGAATGAGGCACACATTGCGGAGTTGGACCTTGGAATCGTTGATGATCCAGGCGGAGAAGGTAATGGTCTCCCCTGGGGCCGCCGCCGACTTGTCTGCCCCGTAAACGAGGACAATATTCCCGACTTCCTTCTTTCGGGCAAGCGTTCCTGAGCGGAGTCGGGTCATGCCAGTTGAGTGTGGCTCGGGGCGGAATCGTGTTGCCGCGGGTGAAAGTCGCTGCGGTTGAGAACCTGTCCCTGCGTAAGAATCAAGTCAAATGCAATTTCGGATGTCACACTGGATGGTTATGGGGCAGGTTTCAGAGGACGGTTCGAATGGCGGAGACGCGTCGATGGCCGTGCGGCACAGCGACCCTCAAATCATGGCCATGGTGCGTGACGGCGATGTTTCCGCCTTCGATGTGCTGTTCCAGCGGCATTTGGCGGCAGCCCAGTTCGTTGCCCGGGCCCAGACGGACAATGTCAGCGACGCCGACGACGTCGTGTCCGAGGCGTTTGCCTCGATTTTCCAAGCCCTGACTGAGGGCAAGGGACCCGACCAGTTCTTCCGCTCCTATCTTCTGACTGCAGTGCGGCGAATTGCCTACGACCGGAACCGGAAGGCCAGGCGTACCCAGAGCGTGAGCGACGTCGACGCCTTGGATACCGTTGCCCTCGACGCGGACACCGTTCTGGACGCCTTTGAATCCAGCACCATGGCGAAGGCGTTCAAGTCGCTTCCGGAACGCTGGCAGGCGGCCCTCTGGCACGTGGACATCGAAGGCCTGAAACCCGCCGCAGCCGCACCATTTATAGGATTGAGCCCCAACGGCGTCTCCTCGCTCGTGATCCGGGCGCGCGAGGGGCTCAGGCAGGCCTACCTGCAAAACCACATCAAGGTGGCCAGCGACGACTCATGCGTTGAATTTTCGAGCCAGCTGGGAAAGTACGCCCGCGGCGGCCTGAAACGCGCCTCGTACGAAAAGGTCAAGGCCCACCTGGAGGAGTGTCCGAAGTGCATGGCTGTACTGGTGGAACTCAACGACGTCCAGGCAGGCATGCGGGCGCTTGTCTTCCCCTTGGTGGTCGGGGTGGTCTTTACTCCGGCAGTGACCGCCGGATTTTTCCCCGGAACCGTACTCCTGGAGTCGCTTCTTCCTGGAGGGGTTCTCCCGGAGCCATTCCTTTCCAAGACGTTCCTTCCTAAGACGTTCCTTCCGGCAGGGGCCGCACCGATCGCCGCCGGACTGCGGTCGGTGGGTGGATTTTGGACGATGGCAGCTGCCGCGTTGGTCATGGGCGGCCTCGTGATTGGGGGCATCCTCGCGTGGCTGGGACAGACCGGCCCGACGCCACTCGCTGAAGCCGATGTTGCGAGCGGCGCGCCGTCGGTCCAACAGTCCTTGCCGCAACCGGCCCCGACGGCCCCGATGGCACCCGCACCGAGCCCGGCGCCGACGGCGGCCCCGTCCGCCATCGCGGCGCCGCAACCCCCGGCGCCCGCGCCAATCGTGCCAGAGGCGGTTCCTGTGCCGCAGGAGACGGTCAGAGTGGTTGATTCAGGAACCGTCATCACAACCCCGATCCGGCAGACGGGTTCGTTGACGATCCATAAGTATGAGAAGCCGGCGACGGCGACCGGCTTGCCCAGCGACGGAACGGTTTTGACCGCCGCGCAGTTGCAGGGACTGACCCCGATGGCTGGGGTGACGTTCACGGTGCAGAAGGTGAACGACATTGACCTGGCGACGAATGCGGGCTGGGCTGCGGCGGCTGCGCTGACTCCGGCTCAGGCCGCGGGGCAGGCGGCGGGCCCGGGTTCGACGGCCACGACCGGCGCGGCCGGGACGGCGACCCTGGGGAATCTCCCGCTGGGCCTGTATCTTGTGACGGAAACCGGCTACCCGGCCGGTGTGACTCCTTCGGCCCCGTTCCTGGTGACGATTCCCATGACGGACCCCGCTGGTGGGAACGGCTGGATGTACGACGTGAACGTCTACCCGAAGAAC
Organism: Arthrobacter sp. KNU-44; assembly: GCF_051843155.1. Lineage (NCBI taxonomy): Bacteria > Bacillati > Actinomycetota > Actinomycetes > Micrococcales > Micrococcaceae > Arthrobacter > Arthrobacter sp. KNU-44. The sequence goes on along the minus strand of NZ_JBPXNG010000002.1, from coordinate 1,976,145 downwards.
GCCGTGACGACAGCGACGAAGACCGTTAACGATGCGTCGGTGGTCAAGCTCGGCGACAACGTGCAGTGGACCATCAGCTCCGACATCACGAATGTCAACCCGATCGATGGGTACCGGGTGGTGGACAAGCTTGATTCGAAGCTGAGCTACAGCGACTCGACGGTGGCGCTCTCCAACGGGACTACCCTAACCCTGGGCACGGACTACACCATCGTCCCCGACGCGGCCACGAATACCCTCACGGTCGACTTCACCGTCAGCGGCCGGGCCATCCTGGCCGCCAACCCCACCGCGAAAGTCATGGTCACGGTGAACACCACGGTGAACGCGGTCGGTGAGGTCGCGAACACGGCCCTTGTCTACCCGAACGCGGCCAGTTTCGCGATCACCCCGGGCCAGCCCGGCGGTCCGGTGGCCACGCCTCCGGTAGTGACCAAGTGGGGCAACATCGTGCTGCACAAGAAGGATTCCCAGAGTTCGGCGGCCTTGGCGGGTGCGGTGTTCTCGGTGTATCCGAGCCGGGTCGATGCGCTGGCGGGCACCAACGCTATCAGCGTCGGAGGTGCCAGTTCCTGGACCACCGATGCCACTGGCAACCTGGTGATCTCCGGTCTGCGGTACTCCGGCTGGGCCAACGGGGCGGCCGTGGGCACGGGCGAGGCCGGCTACCAGTCCTACTGGCTGGTGGAGACGAAGGCCCCGGCCGGGTATGCGCTGCTCGCGGAGCCGGTCGAGACCGCGGTCACCGGCACTGACCCCTCGACCGTGACGGTGACGGTCGAGAATGTCCTGGCGAACGCCGCCGGATTCCGGCTGCCGCTCACCGGTGGCGTGGGAACCTGGGCCCTGACCGCGGGCGGGATCCTCGTGCTCGCAGGCGCAGGCCTGTTCACGGTCACCGGCCGCCGGAAGCGCACCGAAACAAAATAAGCACTCCGCGGTGCTGGCTGCCCGGAACCTGAGCGAGCGATGTCACGTTCTGAAAATATTTTCTGATTTTCGCGTCACGATCCGCGAATAACTCCTACTACTTTAGTGGGTGGCCGTTTTTCCCCACTTAATTCAAAAAAATTGAATCTGTTTTCTGCGACACGAATCGTGGGAAGCGCGCACTTGAAGGCTAGAGACCATCTGCGTGCCTGCTCCCGAAAGTGATGCAAGAAAAGCCTATGAAGCAGTCCCTTCCAGCCAAGCTGCTGGCAATTCTCCTCGCCGCCACGATCGTCTGCCTTGGCCTGGGCGGCGCCCTGCCTTCACCCGCGAATGCGACGCCGGGCACCCCGGGCGTGCCCCAGGCAGCTACACCGGTTTTTACGGAAGACTTCAATGCTTCTCCGGATACAACGGCATACGGGGCGAAGTCGTACTCTGCAGCCGGGTCAACGCTCTATCTCAGTCAGACCGGCCAGACCTACACCGGATCGCCTAAATGGATCAACGGAAACCGCTGCAACGGTATCATTCTGAACTACTCCAATTCGGCGGCTCCCTCTTGGGCTCTGTCCGGTACCGGGCCCTCGGACTCCGGCGCCAACGGTCGGTGCTCGGAGGCCCCCTGGGCTAACGGTTACCAGTTCCTTCGGATGCTGGCTTTGGCGATGGGGCAGCAGTTCGATCCAGGCTCGCCGTCGACCTACAACGTGGTGAGCTCGTACACGGAGTGCCCGACCACCTTGAGGGATACCGGCGACTGTGACGTCTTGCCGGTCGGCCCGAATGTCGCCACTGGCAGCGTCATGTTCAAAACTGCCCAGCCAATCGCGACGGTCCCCGGCCACTACTACGCCTTCAGCGTCAACACCGCGTACATAAACTGCGGTGCGCCAAGCACTGACCCGGGTTACCAATTCGCCACCGTTGATCCCCTCACCGGCGCGGTCATCAGGAACCTGGGTACTCCGCTCAACGGCTGCTCGTCAGCCAGCACCCCGAACGTACAGACCTACACGCAGACGGTGACGAGCAATGTCGGCGGAAACTTCGGCACCGTCACCAGGAACGTGAAGATCGCTTCCATGACCACAAACCAGGCATTCCAAGCGACCGGCACGAGTATCGGCCTGGAGATGTATAACACGAACGGGTCCACCGTCGGCAACGACGGGGCGTTCAGCAACATCAGCCTCGTGGACGTGACGCCGCAGTTGGACAAGTCGTTCAGCCCGGCGCTGATCGCTCCGGGCCAGACCTCGACGGTGACCCTGACGGTGACCAATACGAGTGAGCTGAACACGAAGAACGACTGGAGCATCACGGACACGCTGCCTGCCGGTGTCGTGATCGCCCAGAACCCTGCGATCGGCGGGACGTGTGTCCAGCAGGGGGGTGCGGCGTTCGTCAGGACGGGGGTTGCTGGGTCGAATGTCTTCACGGCCACCGGCGGGGATCTTGCCTTGGGGCAGGCGTCCTGCACCACCACGTTCAATGTGACGGCATCCGCGGAAGGGACGTATGTCAACGGTCCGGCCAACATCGTGACCAACCTCAGCCCGCCGACGGACGCCACTTTGACGGTCCGGGCGCCGCGGATCACGTTGACGAAGGCGCTCGGGGCGCCGCGTCAGGCGGCGACGGATCAGTTCACGATGCAGATCCGCACCGGCGGCCCGAATGGCACCGTGGTCAACAGCACTGCGAGCTCGACCACGACTGGTACGGGATCATCAGTAACTGCGGGATCCGGCACCACCGGCGCTTACGCGGCCACGGCCGGAACAACGTACACGCTCACCGAAGCGGCCGCCGGGACCGCGAACCTGGCGAACTATGCCAGCACCATCGCCTGTACGGACTCGTCCGGATTGCAATCCGGTTTGCCGAACGGTGCAATTTTCACCGGATCGCTGGCCATCACGCCGGTGGCCGGGGCCAACATCGCCTGTACCTTGTCAAACAGGGCTCTCGCAATGCCCATCATCAATGCGGCCAAGCAGGCAGGCGCGGTCACCGGTCCGGATACGAACGGCAATTATGTCGCCAACTACACCGTCACCGTCTCCAACACGGGCTCGGCCGCCGGCACCTACGGTGCCCTGACCGACACCCCGGCATTCGCGTCGAACCTGGCTGTCACGCGTGCTGCCTGGACAACGTCCGGGGCCGGGGCCCCTGCCAGCGGCTCGTCCCCGACCCCCGGCCCATATTCGCTGACCCAGCCGGGTGTCGCCATCGGCCCGGGAGTCACGCACAGCTTCAGCCTCGCGGTGACGTTCCACTACACGAACACCAACCAGCCAACGGCCTGCGCCGGCCCCGGGACCGGCCTGTTCAACTCCGTCTCCCTGCCGGGAGGCCAGGAACAAGGCCCGACGACGGACAACGCCGCCTGCGGTACCCTCCTGCCCAATTTGGTGGCCTCCAAGAGCGTGGATCCGGCGGCCGGGATCATGGTCCAGTCCGGGCAGGCTCTGACGTACACGCTGGCCTTCGACAACACGAACGGCACCGCCCCGGCCCCTGTCAGTTACACCGACTGGCTCGGGGAGGTCCTGGATGCCTCTTCCTTTGTGGCCAACTCCATCAACGCGACCACCACGGGAGGTGTCGCACTCTCCGTTGCCGACACCTCCGCAGCGGCAGCACCGACCCTGGCCATCACGGGCACCGTGGCTGCCGGCGCGAAAAGCGTGGTGACCTATCAAGTGAAGGTCAATAGCACCGGCTCCCTGGGCAACGCTTCGCTCGAGAACTACCTGACGCCCTCGACTGACACCACCCCACCAACGAGTTGCGCGGCCAGCAGCACCACCTGCACTGTTAATCCCGTGGGCTCGTGGAGGCTCGGCAAGTCTGCGTCCCCGGCCTCGGGAACGTCCATCAACCCGGGCGACCCGGCTGCAAACAGGGTGATCACCTACACGGTGACAGCCACCAGTTCCACCGTGAATCCCATCTCTGGTGTCATCCTTAGCGATGACCTGGGCCAGGTACTGAACAACGCCACATTCACCGCAGGTTCGGTGGGACTGACCATCGATGGCGGCACCCCACTCGCAGTTCCTGATCCCGGTGCTGACAGCAAGCTGGTCACCCTGCCATTTACTCTGCCCGGCAATGGCACGGCGGTTTTGAGCTACACGGTCACGGTCAATCCCACTGCGTGGCTCGTCACCCTGAAGAACGGGGTAACCGGCAACGGTGTCATCCCTCCGGCACGGTGCGTCACGGACAGTGCGGCGCCGCTGGACCCGGCCTGCTTTACCACGAATCCCACTACCGGCCACCTGTTCGTGCAAAAAGCAGGAGCCGGGTCAGTCCAGGGTTCCACCGTCCCGCTGACCGGCTCGAGCTTTGAGATCCGCAATGATGCTGCCGGGCAAATGGGCACGACAGTTGTCGGAGTGAACAGCGATGTGTCCGGGTCACCCGGACTGGTCGAGGTCAGGAACCTGACCCCAGGAACGTACTGGCTGCTCGAAACCAAAGCCCCGAACGGTTACTCGCTCCTCGCGACCCCCGTGAAGTTCACCGTTGCGGCGAACGGCGCCATCGTCTTGGACACGGCCACCGCGGGAACGTCAGTAACAGTCAACGGCTCGACCATCACCGTTCTTGACATGGCCGCCGTCAAACTCCCATCGGCCGGCGTGCCAGGCACTCCCGGCCTCTTCGCAGCGACCCTCGCAGGACTACTGCTCCTCATGATTTCCCTCGCCCTCATCATCTTCGGGCGAGCGAACAAGTCCCCACAAACCCAAACTCCGTAGCGCAGATCGGCGCAAATCAATGGGGGAAACAAGAAAGGAACACGATGAAATCATCGAAGGCGAGGCGCAGCATAATAGCCTCCCTGGCCGCAATAGCCTCAGCGGGCATGCTTGCTCTCGGGGCGGGAGGTGCAAGCGCGGCAAATACCGCGAACATCGATCCGTCCAAGACAGGTTCTCTGACCATCCATAAGTATGAGAAGCCGGCGACGGCGACCGGCTTGCCCAGCGACGGAACGGCATTGACCCCGGCCCAGACCGCGGCACTGACCCCGATGGCTGGGGTGACGTTCACGGTGCAGAAGGTGAACGACATTGACCTGGCGACGAATGCGGGCTGGGCTGCGGCGGCTGCGCTGACTCCGGCTCAGGCCGCGGGGCAGGCGGCGGGCCCGGGTTCGACGGCCACGACCGGCGCGGCCGGGACGGCGACCCTGGGGAATCTCCCGCTGGGCCTGTATCTGGTGACGGAGACCGGCTACCCGGCCGGTGTGACTCCCTCGGCCCCGTTCCTGGTGACGATTCCCATGACGGACCCCGCCGGGGGGGAACGGCTGGATGTACGACGTGAACGTCTACCCCAAGAACGCCGTGACGACAGCCACGAAGACCGTTAACGATGCGTCGGTGGTCAAGCTCGGCGATACCGTGCAGTGGACCATCAGCTCCGACATCCCGAATGTCAACCCGATCGATGGGTACCGGGTCGTGGACAAGCTTGATTCGAAGCTGAGCTACAGCGACTCGACGGTGGCGCTGTCCAACAACGCGGCGTTGACGGTGAATGCTATGTCAACGCCGCCGCGGACGGACTACACCATCGTCTTCGATGCGGCCTCGAACACCCTCACTGTCGATTTCACCGCCAGCGGCCGGGCCATCCTGGCTGCGAACCCCACGGCCAAGGTCCTGGTCACGGTGAACGCCACCGTGAACACGGTCGGTGAGATCACGAACACGGCTCTTGTCTACCCGAACGCGGCCAGCTTCACCATCGCCGCGGGCCAGGCCGGCGGCCCGGCCGTGACCGCGCCGGTGATCACCAAGTGGGGCAACATCGTGCTGCACAAGAAGGATTCCCAGAGTTCCGCGGCACTGGCCGGTGCGGTGTTCTCGGTGTACCGGACCCAGGCTGATGCGCTGGCCGGCACCAACGCTATCAGCGTCGGAGGGACCAGTTCCTGGACCACCGATGCCGGCGGCAACCTGGTGATCTCGGGCCTGCGCTACTCCAACTGGGCCAACGGGGCGCCAGTGGGCCCGGGCCAGCCCGGCTACCAGTCGTACTGGCTGGTAGAGACCAAGGCCCCGACCGGGTATGCGCTGCTTGCCCAGCCGGTCGAGACCGCGGTCACCGGCACTGACCCCTCGACCGTGACGGTGACGATCGAGAACGTCCTGGCGAACGCCGCCGGATTCGCGCTGCCGCTCACCGGTGGCGTGGGTACCTGGGCCCTGACCGCCGGCGGGGTCCTCGTGCTCGCAGGCGCAGGCCTCTTCACGGTCACCGGCCGCCGGAAGCGCACCGAAGCAAAATAAGCACTGCGCGTGACCTGCTCCCCTTGATGCAGGGTATGGGGCATCCACCAACTGGTGGATGCCCCATACTGCTCCCGTCCATCAAAGCAAGAGGCCCAAATGACTCAAACCCTCGAGGAATTCATGGAGGGTTCCGAAACCGGCCCGAAAGACCACCCCGGGCGCACCAAGACCCGCAAGGTGTTACGTAGGCGCACGAGCATGCGGCGCGGCCGTGCTGACCGGAGATTTGTGACGATGATGGTCATCGCGGCCGTCGGGTTTGGCCTGATCCTGTACCCCCAGGCAGCCGACTGGTTCAGCTCAATCTCGCACAACAGCAAACTTTCCGGCTACGCGCAGGAAGTCGATCAACTCGAGCCCTCGGCCCGGACGAAAGTCTTGGACCGGGCACGCGAATACAACTCCCGTGTCCCCGCTGGTCAGCTGCGGGACCCTTACTCCCCGCACGCCCCCGCGACGGCTTTGGAAGAGCGACTGAAGGACTATCGGAGCCAGTTGAATGTCGCCAACGACGAGGTGGTCGGCAGATTCCGGTACCCCTCCGTGAAAATCGACCTGCCGATCTTCCACGGGACCAGTGACGAGGTCCTGGCCAAAGGCGTGGGCCACCTCTACGGTTCCTCCCTTCCCGTAGGCGGCTCCGGCACTCACAGCGTTCTGACATCGCACTCGGGGATCCCGAACGCGGAACTCTTCAACCCCCTCCACAGTGCGAAAACGGGTGACATCTTCTCCACCGAAGTCATGGACCACACGTTCCTCTACACGGTGAACAGGATCGACGTGGTCAAACCGGATGACGTTTCCTCACTGAAAATCACCCCGGGCCAGGACTCCATCACCCTGATCACGTGCACCCCCATCGGAGTGAACTCACACCGGCTCCTCGTCCGCGCCTCCCGGATCGCAGACATCCCCAAAGACGCCCCGGAACAGAAAACCCTCGCTGGACGCCAAGCCGACACCGGATTCCCGTTCTGGGCGGCGTATTTCGTCGGCGGACTGCTGGCGTTCTACCTGGCTTCCCGTGCGTGGAACCACCGACGCAACCGATGATTCAAACGCTCCGGGCACGCAAGGGCCTGAGGGCGCCTACCTCCAGACAAGGAAGCACCACAATGGCCACACAATTCAATCTCTACGTTGACGCGGATGCCTGCCTGAGGTTCCAGCTCGTCACAGGAAATGGGGACGTGCTGCTCACCTCCGAGCCTTTTGAGGACGAGGATGCGGCAATTGCTGCGATCTGGTCAGTGCGCGAGGCAGCGCTCCACGGGCACATCGTTGATCTCACCGCTTCGATGCCGGAGAACCACCCAACGGACTGAGTCATGACCCAGCATTTCGACGGACTTCCGGAAATATTTTGCGAAGTTCGCGACACGATTCACACCACTGCGACACAAAGTTAGTGCCTGGCATGCGAAGGAATGAGAATCCTCGCGGACCTGTTGGGGGCCGCTACGGAGGCGTCCATTCTCGATGGACCGCATGTCAGGCCGTGCCCACATGTGGTCGTGTGCCCCCATGCGACCCACGGCCAAGGGCATGTGCAGGGGTCCAAGGATCCCTGCACGGCGTGCGGCTGGATCTGAGACCCCCAGCCGCACGCCACTCCGGGCGTCGGCCGATGGACGCCCCTCAGCGCACGACGCGCAGGGTGCGCACCTCGAACGGCCGCAGTCGCAACTCGCCACCGAGGCGCGCACCGTCCAAGGCGTCCTCGATGAGGCTCACTTCACGCACCTCGCGGTGCGGGAAGTCGACCGACAGCTCTCCGTTCGTGCGACGACCAAGCGACTCGTAGACGCGCACGATAAGGTCGCCCGAGCTATCTTCGGCGAGTTTCACGCAGGAAACGACGATCCCTTCGCCCTGGACCGAGACCAGCGGCGCGACGTCGTGACCGCCCCGGACTACGGTCCCTGGGGCGTTCAGCTCGACGCCCGCTTGAGTGGCCTCGGCAGGACCAGCGCCGATCACCATGCCGATCGTGATGACGTGGCGTCCGTGGTCGGCGTCGGGGTCAGGGAAGCGCGGTGCCCGAAGCAGCGAGAGCCGCACGGTCGTCGTCACCGAATCGTCCGCCACCTCGCGGGAGGTGTCGTAGCCGTAGATCGAGTCGTTCACGAGGGCGACGCCGAAGTCGGCCTCGCGCACCAGGACGAAGCGGTGCATCGACGTCTCGAACTTCGCCGCCTCCCAGCTCGTGTTCGTGTGCGTGACGCGCGACTGATAGCCGAACTGGGTCTCGGCCTCGGAGTGTGGCGCCTGAACGTCGAGCGGGAACGCGAGTTTGAGCAGCTTTTCGGCCTCGTTCCAGTCGATGTCGTTGACGATCTGCAGCGTCCGCGAACCGGGTGCCAGCGTGATCGTCTGGGTGATGGCCGACTTGGAGAACGTGCGATCGATGACCACTTCGGCGCCGGCCTGGGTGAGCCGCGAGCAGATGCAGGTAACATCGCGCAGCTCGGTGACGCTGTTCCGGTAGTAGCGGTCAATGTCCCAGGCGTCCCACATGTTCGGGAAGTCCTGGTGCAGCTGCAGCAGGTTCGCAGCGCGGCCATCGGCGACGGCGTCGCGTCCGGTCCGCAGATCTACCGCGGAGACCACCAGGCCCTCTTTGGAGATGTGCACGCGCACGAGCGCGTTCTCAAGCACGATGCCGTCGCTCGAGTCGTCGAGCGTGACCCGGTCATCCGAGGCGACGGCCGCGGTGGCGCCGAGCGGCAGCGGACCGGCAACCGACGCCGGCGAGAACACGAGCTCACGGTCGCCGTCTCCGGCGAGCGATTGGCGCGCAGCATCCGCGATAGCCCGGGCCCTGGCGATCACGTCGTCGAGGACGGCGACCGCCTCGCGGTGCACCCAGGCGATGGAGGTACCGGGAAGGATGTCGTGGAACTCGTGCAGCAGCACCTGCTGCCACAGCTGCTCGAATTCAGCGTGAGGGTACTCGGTCCCCGTGCGGACGGCAGCCGTCGCCGCCCACAACTCGGCCTCGATGAGTGCGTGCTCGGCCCGGCGGTGGCGTGACTTGGTCCCGTGCTGGCTGGTGAGAGTGCCGCGGTGCAGTTCGAGGTACAACTCGCCGACCCAGACAGCCGGGTGCGGGAGCTCTGCCTTGGCGGCGTCGAAGAAGACGTCGGGATGTTCCCAGACGACTTGGGCGCTGCCCTCGAGGTTCTGAAGGCGTCGGGCGCGGCCCGTCATCTCGCGCGTCGTGCCGCCGCCGCCGTCACCCCAGCCCACGGGCGCGATGGACCGGGAGCTGACCCGGTTCTCTTTGAACTGGCGCGACGCCTTGGCGACCTCCATCCCGCTCAGCTGCGAGTTGTAGGTGTCCATAGACGGGAAGTGCGTGAAGATCCGCGAGCCGTCGATGCCCTCCCACAGGAACGTGTGGTGCGGGAAGACGTTCTGCTGATTCCAGGAGATCTTCTGCGTGAAAAACCACTCGAAGCCGGCGCGGCGCATAAGCTGCGGCAGTGCCGACGAGTAGCCGAAGCTGTCGGGCAACCAGACGCCCTTCGAGCGGAAGCCGAACTCCCGCTCGAAGAACCGCTGACCGTGCAAGAACTGCCGCACGAGCGACTCACCCGTCGGCATCACCGTGTCGGACTCGACCCACATGCCGCCAAGTGGCAGGAAGCGACCGTCGGCCACAGCTACCTTCACTCGTTCGAACACTTCGGGGCGGTGCTCCTTGAGCCACGCGTACTGCTGCGCGCTGGACATGCCGAATTGGAACTCCGGCTGCTCTTCCAGTAGCGCCGTCATTGACGACGAGGTACGGGCGACCTTGCGGATCGTCTCGCGGACCGGCCACAGCCAGGCGGAGTCGATATGTGCGTGTCCGATGGCCGAGATGCGATGGGCGCTGGCCTCGGCGGGAGCCGCGAGCACGTCGGCGAGCTTCGCGCGGGCGTCCGCAGCGGTCGCGGCGATGTGCTGAAGGTCGAGCACGTCGAGGGCATCATCCACGGCCTGCAGGATTCTCATGCGCCGCGGGGAGGTGGGTGGAAGCTCGGCCTGCAGCTCGAACAGGACGTCGACGTCGAGCGAGAGCTCGAAGACCTCCTGCTCGAAGACAACGAGATCCATCCGGCGCGTGCGGTAGAGCGGCTCCGCAGACGAGGTGAGGATGTCGCCCTCCTGCGTCGGGAGGAAGGGATGGTAGTCGAGCAGCACGGGGTTGGATGCCGCTTCGAGGTACAGTTCGACGGCCTCGTTGCCGTCGGCCGCCTCGGTGACCGGGATCCACTGGTTGCGGGGGTTGATGCTCTTCACCGGAGTGCCGTCGGCGCGATAGACGAGCGCCTCGCACTGGAAACCTGCCATGTTGACATCGAACCCGAGGTCGATGATGGCTTCGACCGTGCGCCCTGCCCACTCGGCCGGCACACGACCGGTGAGCCGGAACCAGGTGGTGCCCCAGGCGGGACCCCATGGCACTCCGACGGCCCCCTGCGCGTACTCGAGCGCGAGCCCGTCGGCAGGACTGATCGGCTCGCCGGCGAGCTCGTGGATCTCGACGGCCAGAGGCACGGATGCCGAGTGGATCGCCGGACGGATGCGCTCCTCGAGGACGCGCTTGACGCGACCGATTGTGAGCGGGGTGTCATCATGCATAGTCGGTTCTCCGGGCTCGACGCTGATGGTGTACTAAAACGCTCAAGAGAGTTGGATCGTCGGGTCCGTCATCCCTTAACGCTTCCCTCCTCGACGCCCTTGAAGAACCACTTCTGCAAGACCGCGAAGAGCAGGATGATCGGCACTAGAGCGATCATCGTTCCCGCTGCGATCACGCGTGGATTCGCGGCGAAGTTGGAGCTGAGATATTGCATCCCGACGGTCAGTGTGTAGTTCGCAGGATCTGAAAGCACGACGAGAGGCCAGAGGAAGTCGTCCCACGCGCCGATGAACGCGAATAGGGCAACGACCGAGACCATGCCCCGCACGTTCGGCCAGACGATGTGGCGCAGGCGCTGCATCGTGTTCGCGCCGTCGATAGTCGCCGCGTCCAACGTGTCCGCGGGGATCATACGGCAGGCGGCCGTCATCAGCAGTACGTTGATCGCCCCGATCGCTCCGGGGAGAAACACGCCCCAGAGCGTATTCGCGAGCCCCAATGATTTCACCGTGAGGTACTGGCTGGTCAGGGTGACCTCGGCCGGGATCAGCAGCGTGGAGAAGAAGATCGCCAACACGACCCACTTGAAGCGGAACTTCATCGTGCCCAACGCGTAGCCGCCGAGTGTCGCGAACAGGACGTTGGTAATCACCGTGCCCACGCCGACGAGCAGGGAGTGCCAGGCGTAGTCGACCACCGGAATCGTACGGAACACCTCGGCGTAATTGTCCAGGGTCGGCGCCGCCGGGATCAGCGCCGGCGGGAAGTCGTAGATGTTCTCCGACGCCCCTTTGAGCGAGGTCGACATCTGCCAGAGGAAGGGAAACACCATGAGCGCCAGCACGCCGAGAAGCAGCGCGTACTTGCCGATCAGGCCACCGAGCGATGGCTTCATGATGTCCGCCGAACCCCGGGTGCGGTAGGGATTCTCCCGCGGCGGCTTCACCGTGCGGCTCGTCTGCGTCGCTGTCACCGCGGTACCTCCTGAACCTTCGCCTCGCGCTTGACCTTCGCGGCCTTGACCGCGCGCCTGCTCGCCAATGCTTCGCGGATGGTGTCTCCGTTGTTCGCGATCCCGACGATCAGCAGCGGAACAAGGGTCAGCAGGAACAACACCAGCGAGATCGCGGACGCGTAGCCGATCTGACCGTTCAATCCCTTGCCCATCGACTGGATGAGCATCACCATGCTCATTGCCCGCCCGCCAGGTCCCCCCGAACCATTGGAAAGCACGTAGAGCTCGGTGAAAACGCGCGTCGCCCCCACGCACACCAGCACCGACACGAGCATCATGGGTCCGCGCACTCCGGGGACGGTCACCGACCAGAATCGGCGCCAGCGCCCGGCACCGTCCATCGCCGCCGCCTCGTGCAGCTCGCGGCCGACGTTCCCGAGGGCCGCCAAGTAAACGACCATGTAGTAGCCGAGCCCCTTCCACACCGTCAACCCGATGGCACATCCGATAGCAACCAGCGGTCGGAGAGGAATTCGACCGGGCGGTCGATGAGGCCGAAGAAGTTCAGTGCGGAGTTGATGGTGCCGCTGCCGGAGAAGAGGAACTCCCAGACGATCGCCACGACCACGGCGGAAGCGATCACCGGGAAGTAGAACGTGGTGCGGAAGAACCCGATCGCGGGCACCTTGTTGTGCACGAGCAGTGCGAGCAGCAGAGGGAGGAACGTCAGCAGCGGCACGCACACGACGACATAGATCATCGAGGTCGTCAGCGCGTAGCCGAAGCGGTCGTCCTCAAGCATCTTGTCGAAGTTCGCGAAGCCGACGAACTCCGCTGGACGAAGGGGTCGGGCATCCGTGAACGCGAGTGCGATCGTGTTCAGGAACGGCCAGATTGCGAACACGACCATCCAAATCACACCGGGCAGCACCAGCAGGTACGGTGTGTACCAGCGCTGTAGTCTCACGGCGAACGCCCCCTTCATCTCGTCGTCGCCGCCTCAGCTGGCGACGTTCTGCTTCGCGTACTCGACGGCCTTGTCCAGCGCCTCCTGGGCAGAGATTTCCCCCTTGACCGCGAGGGCGATCTGCTGTTTGGCGTAGGTCTCCATCGCCTCGGTGAACTTCGGGGCTCCCATCATCCGGGCCTTGTCCATTTGCGAAGCTGCCAGGTCGGTGGCGACGCCCTGCATCTTGTTCTTCGCCGTCTCGGTGAACGCGGAGGGGTCTTGGTTGGCGGCCCTGGTTCCGGGGAAGAATCCGGGGGCGAGCTTGACGAACGCGATCTGGTTCTTCGTGTTCGTTAGGAACTCGGCGAAGGCAAGCGCCGCGGCGGAGTTCTTCGACTTCGCCGAAACGCTGATGCCCTGCACGAACAGCGGCGGGTTGCCGAAGCCGTTGGTCGCCTCGACGCTGGGCAGGATCGACGGGGCATTCACGGAGACGTCCTTGTCGATGTAGTTCGGACCCGAGGTGGTCCAGGCCACGGTGCCTTTGTTGAAGTTGTTGACGTTGGCATTTGCGGTTCCGGCGTTCTGCAACGCTTCTGGCGTGATCGCCCCCGCCTTGTAAAGCCCGGCGTAGCTTTGGATGATCGCCGCGGCTTCGGGGGTGTTGAAGACGAACTTGCCGTCCTTGTAGACGTCGAGCTTCCCGCCCCGGTCGGACACCATGATTTGCAGCGACTTGGGGCTGGGCACATCCGAGATCGTCTGCACGCCGGCTGCCGCGAGCTTGGCCGCGGCGTCCAAGGTTGCGGCGTGCGTCTTCGGCGGCGCGGTCACTCCGCCTTTGGCGAGCAGGTCCTTGTTCCAGTAGTTCAGCTCGGTGCCCAGGTACCAAGGGAATCCGAAAGAGCCATCGATGCCGTCGAACTTGTACGCTCCGACTCCGCCGTCGACGTAGTCGCCAAGGATCTTCGAGTTCTTCTTCAAGTCGACGAGTTGCCCAGCCGAAGCGAGGGAGTAAGCGTACTCCGGCGGAAGGTTGACCACGTCCGGTAGTTCACCGGATCCGGCCTGCTGCAGGATCTTGTCCTCGTAGCCATCGCCGGGCTGGTCGATCCACTTGACCGTGACGCCCGGGTGCTCCTTCTCGAACGCCTTGACGACGCCCTCGAAGTAGGGGGTGAACTTGTCGTTCTTCAGCGACCAGGTCTGAAACGAGATGTTCCCGCTGATCTTTCCATCGCTACCGGAAGCGGCGGGCGAGGAGGGGCCGCCGGTACAGGCGGTGAGGGCGAGTGCTGTGGCCACCGCGATGCCTGCGGCGGCAGTCGTTCGGATCTTCATGGACAGTCTCCTTCGAAGGGTCCAGGCTGCTACGTCTCGGGATGGGTCGCAGTCGCAACCTATTACTAAAACGATATAGTGGCGATAGCTTGCCACACCGAGCGCCGAACCGTCCAGTGCCGGACGACACCGGCCAGGCATTGATTTTCCGGAAAGGACCGCGATGACCCGCCCCGTTGCCCCGCTGCGCTTTGGCGCCAACTACACCCCGTCGTCCCAGTGGATGCACGCATGGATGTCACTGGATCTCGACGAGGTCCGCAGGGATTTCGCCTCGCTAGCAGCGATCGGCCTCGACCATGTGCGGATCTTTCCGCTGTGGACGCTGCTCCAGCCCAACCGCACGCTGATCCGCGAGAAGGCCGTGGACGACGTCCGGGCAGTGGTTGACACGGCGGCGGAATTCGGACTGGATGTCAGCGTCGACGTCATCCAGGGGCACCTGTCGAGCTTCGACTTCATCCCGTCGTGGCTGCTCACCTGGCACGACAAGAACATGTTCACGCATCCCGATGCCCTGAGCGGACAGGCCGAGTTGGTCACCCGTCTCGGCGAGCGAATCGGCGACGCCGCCAATTTTCTCGGTTTTACCCTCGGCAATGAGACCAATCAGTTTTCCGCACCGAGCCACCCGTCCCCTTGGCCCGTCACCGAGGCCGAGGCCGCGAACTGGATCACGACCCTCCTGGATGCCGCGCACACTTCCGCCCCTGCGCAGCAGCATGTGCACAGCGAGTACGACGCCGCGTGGTACATGGACGGGCACGGTTTCACGCCCGCCCTTGCCTCCCGCCTCGGCGATATGACCACCGTGCACTCATGGATCTTCAACGGCACGGCCCAGCGCTATGGCGGCCGCTCCGTGGCCTCCGATCGCCACGCCGAGTACATGATCGAACTCGCCCGCGGCTTCGCCACCGACCCCACCCGTGCGATCTGGCTGCAAGAGGTCGGCGCCCCGTCGAATTGCCTGACACCTGCGCAGACCCCGGGCTTCTTGGAGGCCACGCTGCGCTCCGTCGCACGTACCGAGAACCTCTGGGGCGTCACGTGGTGGTGCTCGCACGACGTAAGCCGCAGCCTCGCGGACTTCCCCGAGCTTGAATACACGCTCGGGCTCGTCGACCAAAACGGCGCGGCGAAGCCGATCGGGCGCCGCTTCGCCGAACTCATCCCGGAGCTTCGCGAGCGGCAGCCCACTCCCGCACGCACCCTCGGCATCGTCGTCGAGGTCAACGAGAACGCAACGCCGATCAGCCGCGGTGCGATGAGCCCGGGCGGCGCGATCTTCCAGGCCTGGGTGGACGCCTGTACAACAGGCGCTGACCCGGCCATCGTCACGTCGATCGACGCCGCGAAGCCCGAGGTTCTCGCCGCGCGCGGCATCACCGAGCTCATCCGCCCCGCGGTCAGCCGGACCGCTTACGCCTCCCGGAACACGGTCGTCTGAGAAGCTTCCCCGCCTGCCGTCGCAGGTACTGACCTCAACGCGGGACGGCGGTGCTCTCGCGGACGGTGAGCTGCGGCATGGCGCCGATCCGGTCCGCCAGCACGTCCGGGGCATCGATCTGTTCGAGCAGGAATTTTGCCGCCTCCGCTCCGAGCCCGAACGTATCGCGGGTGATGCAGGTGATCGAGGGGTGCACGAGCCCCGCGACGACCGAGTCGTCGAAGGAGGCGACAGAGAGATCCTTCGGCACGGGAACCCCCATCTCCTGCGCGACACGAAGGCCGGCGATCGCCATCACGTCGTTGTCGAAGACCACGGCCGTTGGCCGTTCCAGCCGACTCAGGACGCGGCGCATGGCCGTGGATGCCTCGGCTGGCGAGAAGTCGGTGGCGATCACCTCTCCGCGCACCCCGCGATCGCCGAGGCCGGCAAGCACCTCGGTGCGCAGGCGCGTGTGCTGGAACTCCGCAGGACCTGCGACGTATGCGATCGAGCGATGACCGAGGGCGCCGAGATAGTCGAAGAGAGAGTGCGCCACCTGACTGTCGTCGAGCCAAATCGTCGCCGGGTGGCCCTCGGGGGACGCATGGCTGCCGAGAACGACCGCGGGGAGGGCGAGATCGCGCAGCACGGGGAGGCGCGGGTCGTCGTCACGAGGATCGATGACGATGACTCCATCGACCTGCTTGGCGCTGTGCCAGCGGCGGTAGGTCGCCACTTCCTCCTCGACCGAGGAGACGAGCACCATCTGCATCGCGATGCGTTTCCCCGCAAGGGCCGACTGGACGCCGGCAATAAGGTCGGTGAAGAACGCCTCGGCACCGAGGGTCCCTGCCGAGCGGTTGACGGCGAAGCCGATGACCCCGGCATGCGAGCCGACGAGCGCCCGGGCCGCCGAGTTCGGAAGCCATTGGCTCTCCGCGGCGATGTCGAGGATGCGCTGTCGCGTCTGCGCGCTGACGCCCGGCCGTCCGTTCAGCGCGAACGACACCGCCCCCGGTGACACCCCGGCGAGCCGGGCGATGTCCGTGATGGTCACGCGCTTCGCTTTGTTCATGCTTCAACTGTAGCGATACAGGGTCATCCCAAAACTTTTTCTGTGCATGGCAGTCTCCGCCTGTTACCGTTTTACTAAATCGCTATAGTTGCACCCCGCCCGGGTATCTTCACGGGGATTTTGAAGATGCCTCTTCAAAGAAGAGAGAGCAATGAGACGAACAACAGCATTCGGTGCTGGGCTACTACTCGCCGGACTCGCCGCCTTCGGCCCGCAGTCTGCAGTGGCCGCTGAGACCCCCAAGGCATCAGTGGGGAACACTACGCATTGCGAGGCCGAGCCACTCACGATGGCGTACTACCGGACCTGGCGCGACGTCACCGTGCCGCAAAGCGCCAACTCAAACTTGCCCGACCCGAACGTCACGCGCATGAGCGACCTCCCTCCGGAGATTGATGTGGCGATGGTCTTCGACGCCGGCGCCACGGCCAACACCGACTATTGGGCCACCCTGCGCGACACCTACGTGCCCGCATTGCACGCGCAGGGCACGAAAGTCGTCCACACCCTGTGGATCGAGCGCCTCGCCCGGGCCAAGATCCCGCTGACCGAGGATGCCTACCGTTCCTACGCGCAGGAACTCGTCGACACCTTCGTCACACCATACGGCCTCGACGGGATCGACATCGACGTCGAGTCCCATTCGGAGGGCGACGAACTCACTCGCGCGATCGGAGTGTTCAACGCCCTCGGCAAACTGATCGGCCCGAAGTCCGGCACCGACAAGCTTTTCATCTTCGACACCAACCTGGACGGCAATACCCCGCTGTTCAAGGCCGTGCACGGGAACATCTCCTTCGTGCTCCTGCAGGCCTACGGCCGGGGCACGTGGGGGATGCAGGGGACCTGGAACACTTTCGCGGACAAGATCGCCTCCTGCCAGTTCCTGCCGGGCTTCTCCTTCCCCGAGGAGCGGGATCTGACGCGCTGGGGTGACGCCGAAGGCATTTACGATCCCGCCACGGCGCCTCGGAGCAAGGCGTACCAGTACGTGACCTGGCAGCCCGAAGGCGGCTCCCTGAAGGGCGGGTTCTTCGCATACGCCGTTGACCGCGACGGAAAGGCATGGGGCGATGACACCATCACGCCCACCGCGTTCTCTTGGATGAAGAACCTGTCCGCAGTGCAGGACAAGGCCGCGGGCGTCGTGCCCAAGGGCACATGGTCGCTGGCGGTGGCGTCCACTCCGGCGCACGGGAGCAAGGTGGGTCCGGGCGACACGGTCGCGTGGACGGTGTCGGCGACCGCCGGGCCCGTCGACGTGCCGGGAGCGGTGGTGGCTGTGGACCTCACAGACCTCGTCGACGACGCGACCGTCGAAGGCCTCACTGCGTCGACCGGTACCACCGAGCAACATGGCGGGGTCGCGGGGTGGAGGACGGATCTGCCCGCCGGTAAGAGCGCGACCCTGACTGTTTCAGCGCGAATTAGCGCTGCCGATCCTGGGCTCAACGCGGTGCCAGCGGCTGCCGAGGGGCCTGTTCCGGGCCGGGTCTCGGTGGCGGTCGCCGGCTTCGCGCCGCGTGCCGAGCTGACGGCCTGCAACGGCTGCACGGGCATTTCCCTCACAGTGGCGCGTTCCGGGCCGACGCCGACGGTCACCGCCACACCGTCGCCGACGGCGACGGTCACGCCCACCCCGACGGCGACCGGGACCGCCACGCCGACGCCCTCGGCCACGTCCAGCGTGACGGCGACCGGGGCCGGCATCAATTCAGGCGCGGGGCCAGGTTCTCCCCTCGCCTTCACCGGCGGGCTTGATCCGTTCCGCTGGCTGGGCGTCGGCGCATTGCTCGCCGCGATCGGCGGAGCGATGGTCGTGTGGCATCGAAGGGCGCGCCGTAGCTGACCGCCGGGAACCCCGTTCCTGAACACACTTTTCTGACGGAGGGTTTGGTGTCGCAGATCTCAAATAGTCCGCCTGAACAGAGGCATCCATTGGATGCCTCTGTTCAGGGAACCTTCCCGACGTGCCTGCTTCACGCCACCGGAGTGCGGCTGGTTCATTATGCAGACAAGGCAAGCGCGGCTCCGCACGACACCTTGATCTATTCCGCCTGGATCATCAATGATTCAGGCGAAAAGCTCACCAATGTCACTCTCGTCTTGCGATCGTTTACCAACGCGGGCATGGAGGATCTGAAGTACGCGAGCGGTCCCTCCATCTTGACCTTCGGCCCGGTGCCGCCCGGAGGGGAAATTGAGCTGGTCTTCACGTATGTCGTCACCGAAAACGACCAGCGCCATACAGGAGAGCTCATCAGCGCCATGGCCGTCCGGGCCGTGACTGCCTCGGGGGCGAAACTTTGGGACGAACACGACGCGATCACACCCGTTTCCTTGCCCTCATAGCCCAATACCCGGGGGACCGCCTCAGTCGCAATGCAGGCGCCTACCTCGATGCCTTCCTTTTCTGCCATTGCCAGGCGTGCCAGAACAGCAGTGTCGCCAGAATCAGAGCGGCGGCCTGGAGAAGCTGTGGGGTCATGTTCATCAGGACGTACGCGAACGGCATCGAATTTCCCGGACTGGGGATGAACGGGGCCATAGCCTCATTGATGATCACCATGATCGCAATGACGAGCGCCAGCTCCAGCACCCACAGCCCGATGATGAACGGATTCACCGCAACTCTCCGAGCCGCTTCAGGGGACTCTACGTGATGCTCCAACGAATGACCGTGCTCGTCGATTTCGCGGAATTCGATCCTGCCCTGAGCCTCATCCATTGTCTGTTCCCCCGGTTTGGCGCGCCGCGGCCCCTCCAGAAACTCGAAAGGCGCACTTTTGAGGCACTCTACCGCGTGCGCCGGGAACACACGAGAGTCAACGGGCTAGTCTGGGCGCATGACAACTCGTGCCAACGAACTCACCGCCTTGGTCACCGGGGCTACTGCCGGACTCGGCGCTCAATTCGCCCGCCAGCTGGCCGAATCCGGCCACCACCTCGTCCTCGTGGCCCGCGATGAAAGCCGGCTGCGGGCAAGCGCGGAGGTGCTTGAACGGGACTTCAGTATCTCGGTGGAGGTCCTGCCCGCAGACTTGACCTCCGACGTCGGGGTTGCAGCTGCCGTGACCAGGCTGCGGGACGCTTCGCGGCCCGTGGACGTGCTGGTCAACAATGCCGGAATCGGGCTGCTGAACTCTTTCGAGAAGAACGATGTGGAAGACGAAAAGCGGCATTTGCGGCTGCATGTCCAGACGCCGATGGAGCTGTGCCACGCGGCGTTGGAGGTCATGTTGGCGCGAAAGTCGGGCCGGATCATCAACGTCGCCAGCGTTGCGGCGTTCGCGAACCGGGGTAGCTATTCGGCAGCCAAGGCTTGGCAGGTCAGCTTCAGCCGTTG
Organism: Arthrobacter sp. KNU-44; assembly: GCF_051843155.1. NCBI lineage: Bacteria > Bacillati > Actinomycetota > Actinomycetes > Micrococcales > Micrococcaceae > Arthrobacter > Arthrobacter sp. KNU-44. The sequence continues at coordinate 1,956,166 of NZ_JBPXNG010000002.1, read as the reverse complement.
GGCGAACACTGCGTACGCGGACAGCGGTGTGAAGGTTACCGCGGTGTGCCCGGGCTTCACCCACACGGAATTCCACGATCGGATGGGCATGGACAAGTCGGTGGCTCCGCGTTTTTTGTGGCTGAAGGCTGAGCGCGTTGTCCGGGAAGGCTTGGAAGACAACGCCAAGGGCAAAGGGGTATCCATCCCGACGAAGCGCTACAAAGCGATCACCGCAGTCATGCGCTTCCTGCCGGCGAAGCTTACGTCGGGTCCGCCTCGCCTCGCCGCGAAGCAACCCGGGCCCGCGAAGTAAACCGGGGCGCCTGGACCAGCACCGCCACCGCAATCCCGATCACGGCTCCCACGAACGTCTCCACCCCGCGCTCCAGGACGAGCACGCCAGGATCCGCGGGCGCCGCCAACTGGGTCATGAGCAAGATGACCGGGGTGAAGAAGACCATGGCCCAGCCGTAGTGCCGAGCCATGAACAACTCGGTGGGGAACTGGAAGCCGATCACCAGCAGGGCCAGGATGATGGTGGTTTGCCCGGGGAAATACTGCAGCGGAGACAGTGGTCCCGGAAAGAGTACGACGGCGACAATCGCCAATCCGAGGAACGTCCCCACGATGCGGTGGATGCCGCGGTGCAGGCGGCTGGGCATATCGGCTCCGGCCAGCGGAACGGCTGCCGCAGCCATGGCCCAGTGAGGGTGTCCGCTGCCCGTGAGCACTCCGCAAGCACCGGCCGCGCCAACGGCAAGCACATACCGGGCCGCGTGCAGTCCGGCTGCCCGGCGCAGCTGCGCCGAGGACACCGGAATGTCCCGCACTGCGCCGCTCTCCCACACCCGGTACCGAAGCCACCCGATAAAACCCACCACTATCGAGAACGCTGCCGATGCCGCGCAGATCAGGACCGCAGCAAGGAACGGGATGTGCGCGGGAACGGAAGCACATGCGCCCAGGGCCAGGATTCCGAAGAACGGGCCATTGGGCTTGAGCCGTACCTTGTCCGAGAACAGCGAACCCACACCCGCCAGGAGCGCCTCGATCACCACCAATCCCCATGAATGGATATGTGAGACGGACAAGAACGTGCCCACCGAGACGCCGGCTAGGAGTACCGCCGCGGCCTGGGCCTGGTGCTTGAGCCGCAGTTGATGCGACTCAGCACGGCCGTACATGCCGGTCAGGGCGCCGAACACGGCGTAGATGATGAGGTCTGCACGGCCAACCGCGAGAAGCACAAGTGCCGGGACGGCGACGCTCAGTGCGACGCGGACGGCAGCAAGGTGATCGTCGCTTGCCGGCGGGATCCTATGAAGGGCGCGTGCATGGGCCAAGATTGATCGCAACGGGACACCACCAATCAATTCAGCCGATCAATTGGGAAGTTATCAGCACCCCAAGATCCGCGCCATTAGCTGGGTCACAACGTTTCTCTGTGCGTCCCCACCCAACTGACTCGCAGTTGTTGTCGTTTTGGCGCCTCATAACGACAACAACTGCGAGTCAGTTGGGTCGACGGGTGTTTCGAAACGGTGGCAGGATCGAAGCATGACTGTGTCGTTCACATGCCGTACGCATATCGGAATGGAGCCCGGGGAGCTCTTCGACCTCGCCCGCAATGTCGACGCGCACGTCGGCTCCATGGCCAAGTCCCGGGAACGTGCTGTTGCCGGCGTCGTGTCCGGGCTGCTCTCGGAAGGCGACGAGGTCACCTGGCAGGCTTGGCATTTCGCGGTGCCCCTGCGGATGAGTAGCCGGATCACCCGGTTGCGCTTTCCGGATTCGTTTACGGACGAGCAAGTGCGGGGTCCCTTCCGTTTCTTCCGGCACGTGCACGAGTTCCTTCCCGACGACGGCGGCACACTCATGATCGATCGCGTCGAGTTCGCGGCGCCCTTCGGCGTCGCGGGCAGGCTTGCGGAGAAAGCTTTCCTGGGGCGATACCTGCAAAACCTCATCGAACAGCGCAACGAATACCTTGCCTGCCACGGTGCCGCCGCATGATCAGGGCGGCCCGCGCGGACGAATTGGAATGGCTTCGCGGAATCGAATTCGCCGCCGGGGAGATATTCCGTTCTTGCGGAATGGACGCCATCGCAGACGACGAGCCGTTGACCGTCACGGAGCTAGCTCTCTACCAGGCGCGCGGCGGTGTTTTGGTGTTTGCCGACGCATCAGACGTACCCGTGGCCTATCTCCTGCTTCAACACCTCGACGGAAATGCGCACGTGGAGCAGTTGAGTGTCCACCCATCGCATGCGCGGCGAGGCCTCGGGAGCGAGCTGCTGGACGTCGCCGAAAAGTGGGCACACGCCGAAGGCTTGGAGTGGCTTACCCTGACCACTTTCCGCGATGTTCCGTGGAATGCGCCCTACTATCGCAGGCTGGGTTTCGAGGAACTGGATCCGGAGATGTTGGAGGACGGACTCCGGGGCATCCTGGAATGCGAGGGCTTGGTGGGCCTGAGCCGTTGGCCGAGGATCGCTATGCGGCGGCGTGTCAGATCAATCCTCACCCAAGGGAATTCTGTCAGTCTGTATTGACACCGTTCATGCTGTCAGTTCAAACTGACAGCATGAATGGTGATGAGCTGACTTCCCACATCCCTGCGACGGACCCGGCAATCGGCCTCCGCGCGGTGGGTGCCCTGCATCGCTTGGCCGAAAAAGTCGAGGCCACCAACGTGGCCATTGCGCGGCAGCAGGGCTGGTCCTGGGAGCAAATCGGCGATGCTTTGGGCGTCTCCAAGCAGTCGGTCCACGCCAAATACGGAAAGTGAGGCTGCCATGTTTGAACGATTTGCCGGCGAAGCCAGGACCGCTGTCCATGCCGGCGCCGAGGAAGCCAAAGGCCGCGGAGACCGCAGAATTGGCACGGACCATTTACTGCTGGGATTGCTCCACGACCCCGAGAGCTGCCGGACTTTGGAGACGGACCTGGAGTCGGCCCGCGCCCAGCTCGATGCCCTCGACCAGCAGGCGCTGGAAGCCGTGGGCATCACGTTGGGGGACTTCGGCCCGCTGGATGCGCCCAAGGGAAGCAGCCGAACCACCTTCACGTCGGCCGCCCGCTCAGTCATTCAAGACTCCTTGGTATTGACCACCCGGGAGAAGGCCCGCAGGATCACCACCCGGCACCTCTTGCTCGCGCTGCTGGAACGGCACGAACCCGATCCGGCCGCCGTCCTGCTCAATAAGCTGGGCGTGGACACGGCGGCACTGAAGGCCCGGCTCCAGGACCCGGGATCCTAGGCTGACTGTCGTTGCGGGCTCCGATAGTACAGCTCCCCGAAGTAGTGTTCCGCCGTGGCGGGTGGGTCCGCGCCGGGTGAATTGCTGGTCAGCCGGCTGGCAGCGGACAGGTGGAAGCCTGGCAGGGGCGGGGCTGTGGATCGGTAGGTATGTCCCGTTGGGGCGCGGATGTCCAGGACATGCCGTGTCCCGGGGCGTGTTTGTGTTGTCTTGGTTTGTACTGTCCAGCCGGGGAGTTCCTTGGTGTGGTTGCAGGGTGCGGTCGGTCATGACGAGCTGGACTTCCACGCCGCTGATGCCTGCGGGGGTGCCGGTGGTGCGTTCGACGAGGGTGTCGGCCATGATCTGGCCCCGGGACCGGGTCTCCCCGGAAGAGCGGAGGGTGTCGGCCTGCCGGGACAGGGCCGCATGCACCGCGACGCCCTGGGCAACGGGAAGCAGGGCGGTCAGATAGGTCATGGTGTCCGGTGCCGGGCGGAGGCTGACGTGCCGTTCGGTGGCGGCGTGGCTGGCGCGCTGGGTGACGGAGCGGGGGTCCCGGCGGTAGGCCGCGGTCTTGGCCGCGGCGATGATGGCCTTGTCCCCGGCGCCGTCGAAGGTCCCGGTGTCGGCGGCGAGTTCCTCGTCCACGGCGCAGCGGTCTTCGGCACTCAGGCAGGCTGTTTCCTTCACGAGCAGGGTTGCCCGCCACTCGTTCAACTGCCCGGTGTCGAGGGCGGCGAGGGTGTGCGGCATTTCGCTCACGAGGGCTTTGGCGAGTCCGTGGAGCCTGGATCCGCGGGCCGGTGATTCCCGTCGGGCCAACGCGATCTGCGCTCCGACGCCGCGTCCCTGTTCCTCGGCCGGTACACCCGCCGCGGCGTCGGCGCTGCGTTGGGCGGCATCGAAGGCGACGGCGATTCGGGCCTGCGCGGCTGCGGCCGCGGACTTGAGATCCTCCAGGGCACGCAACTGGCTGATCAGTTCGGTGCCGCCGGCGCCTGGCCGAAGCGATTTCACGGCATTGATCAGCTCTGGCACGCGGACGCGCAGAACAGCAGCCTCCGGAACCGCATCGCCGGACGGCGCGCCCGTCCCCATCAGCTGTGTTCCCCGGTTCCCGGCCATAACCAAAGCATTTCAGGGACCTACGACAGTATTAGGTCGAAGATCACATGCCAGCCGAAAGACCCTGAAATCTGCAGATCGTCGACCCCTATCCCGCAACCAGCTCAACCTCGTAGCCGTCGGTATTCACCAGATAGGCAGCGTAGTGGTCGGGCCCGCCGGCGTGCGGATATTTGCTCTCGAACATCTCGTACCAACCGGAATCCGCGCCGAGCTCCCTGAGCCGGTCCACGTTCTCCCTGGTGCCGGCATGGAAGGCGAGGTGGTTGAGCCCGGGCTCCGTCCTGCGGTGCGTGCTTCCCGTGAGCGCCGTGGACTGTTCAATCACGATGTACGTGCCTCCGAGTTTCCAACTGCAGCCATCGGGCCACTCCTGGAATTGTTCGTAGCCCAGTTCGGCCAGCAGCCAGCCCCACTCTTCCTGCGCCCGGCCGACGTGAGGCACCCAAATTTCTACGTGGTGCAGCGAACCCACCGGAACATCAGCCATGCGCAGAGTCTACGTTTGCCGGGAGTCCACGGGAATGCCGGGCAACTCCACCACAAATGCCGCGCCGCCCTCAGGCGCAGCGCGCACGCTGATGCGGCCACCCATCCGCTGCACGATCCTTGCGGCGATGGACAAACCCAGTCCGCTTCCAACAGGCCGTTCTCCGCTGTATCTGGCAAAGAGCGCACCGCGTTCAAACGCGACGGCGGCATCCGCCTCCGTGAGGCCAGGTCCGCCGTCGCGCACTTCAACGGTGAGCCCGCTGCCGGAAAGGTAGGCGGCGAGCACAACGGGAGCCCCTTCCGGTGTCACGCGCAGGGCGTTCTCCAGCAAGCCGTCCACCACTTGGCGCAGCCGCTGGCCATCGCTGCGGACCGGCAAGGGCCCAAGAGGCAGTTCGAGCCGTCCCGCGACCCCGTTCTGGACGCATACCGCTTGCCAGGCCTGCCAACTCTCGCGCAGGATCAAGGATGCGTCCACGGGCTGCAGTTCCACGCGGAAATCGTCGGACTCGAGCCGAGCCAATTCCAGTAGATCGCGGACAAAACGGTCCAGGCGGTTGGTTTCGGCCACGAGGGTCCGCCCGACCCCGACCACGTCGTTTCCGCTGACCACGCCATCGGCAAGCGCCTCGGCGTAGCCCCGCAGCGCGGTCAGGGGTGTCCGGATTTCATGCGAAATGGAAAGCAGGAACTCGCGTTGGCGCCCCTCGCTGGTCCGGAGCGCGGCGTCGAGGGCCGCCAGCGCTTGCGAAACCTCCACCACTTCGGCCGGGCCGCCTGGCGCCACAGCCACGGATCGTTCACCGGCCGCGAGCCGATGGGCCGAATGTGCCGTTCGCACCAAGGGCCGGCTCAACCATTGGGCCAACAGGCCGCCCGCCACGATGGCGAACACGAGGCAGACCGCGAGGGCGATCAGCATTCGGCTCAACAGGGGAGCGGCGGCGGCGCGGATCTCGGACACGGGCTGAGCCAGAACAACGCCACCGCCGGCCGCCAAGGGCCGGGCCTCGAGGACCACGGTGTTCTGCGGACCGTTCACCGACGTCGAGACCGACTTTCCCGCGAGGACATCCGCCACTGTCCTGGCATCCACCAGCCTTGCCCCGCCGCCTGTCACGCGACCGTCGGTGCTGATTTGCGCTAGCCTCGCGCCGTGCGTGAGCAGATCCGCGCGAAGGTCCTGCAGGCTTCCAATGCTTGACTGCTTGCTGAGGGAATCGGCCTCAACCGCGAGGTACTTCTTGGCTTCGTCCACGGCCGTGGCGTTGACCAGTTGCGCGGCCAAAAGGCCGGCAAGTACGACGGCGACAGTCGCGACGGCGGCGATCACCGCCGTCGTGCGACCGGCCAGTGTGCCGAACCAGCGCCTCACGTGGCTCCCCCGGCAGAGGGGCGGGGGCCGGACGATTGGGAAGCTGCGGCGGAATAGCCGACCCCGCGGCTTGTCGCGATGGGGGAGTGCTCGCCGAGCTTGGCACGGAGCTGCGCGATGTGCACATCCACGGTCCGTCCGGCGGCGTAACTGGCCTGCCCCCACACGGCGGACAGGAGCTGCTCACGGGAAAAGACCCGGCCAGGCTGGGCCATGAGGTATGCGAGGAGGTCGAATTCAGTGGCGGTCAGCGTGAGTTCCTCGGTGCCGGCGCGTGCGGTCCGGTTCAGCGGATCCAGTTCGACGCGGCCCAAGACCAGTGGTTTGGGACGCGGGGATCCTTCAGTCCGGCGCAGGACGGCCTTCACCCGGGCGACCAGTTCGGAAGGCGAAAACGGCTTGGTGAGATAGTCGTCCGCGCCCAATTCCAGGCCAAGGACGCGGTCCACTTCCTCATCGCGGGCCGTGACGAACAGCACGGGCGTCCAGTCCTCTGCCTGCCTCAATTGCCTGCAGAGCTCGATTCCGTCCATGCCGGGCAGCCCGACGTCGAGGATCACCGCGACCGGTTTGAGCCGTTTGATCTGTGCCAGCGCCGAAATCCCGTCCCGCTCAACGTGTACGCCGAACCCCGCGCGGCCCAGATAGAGGCGCTGGATATCGGCAATCGCCTGTTCATCCTCGGCAATCAGCACCAATCCGCGGCTGTCTTCCATGCGTCCATTCAACAGCACGGACGGAGCCCTTGGAGCGTCGTTGTCAGCCGGTGGCGACGGTTTTACATTCCTCGAACATTGGCCGAACAATCAGTTCACGCGGCGGGACCAGAGTGTGGTGAAGAGCGCCGGAGGATCGACCGCCGGCCGGAACAAAGGACACGGACCATGAACAACAGCACCCCGAACTCCAGTACCCCCGCTGAAGGCCGCAAGCGCACCAGGGCCCGCACCGCCGTCGTCGGCGTCCTGGCAGCCGGCCTCCTGCTGGGCGGCGGCGTGATCGCCGCCAACGCGGCCACCTCAAACGGCACGAGTACGACGGCGGCAGCCACCTCCCAGCCCGCGGCGACGGCGGCCAAGACGGCTCTAGGGCGCCACCCGCTCGCGGCCGGCCTGCGGTTCTTCGTCAACGGCGACAGCAGCAAGCCGGGTTACGGTCAGCGCGCCGCGAAGATCGCCACCTTCATCCTGGACAATCGCCCGAAGCTGGCCGCAAAGCTTCCAGCAGCCCTGCAGACGGACTTGAAAGCGCTCAAGGATGCTGCGGACGGCGACCGGGTCGCGAAAGCCACCCACATCAGGGACACCGCGCTGAACGGCGGCTACGGCCCGAAGATCCAGGCGCAGGCAAAGCGGATTCAGGAGCAGAAGGCCGACCGTAAGGCCTAAGCGACAAGGCTTAAACGACGGCAAGGCTGGTTATTTGTAGCGCCGCTACGAATAACCAGCCTTGCTCTGCTGACGCGGGCCGCCCGCAGCCCGCGCCCGCTGTGTGCCTAGGCCGGGACGGGGTCCCGGTCCGGCTCCGTTGCTACGAGGGTGCCGTCGTCGAACGGCATTTCGTCCAGGTCGATCAACGGGTTGGTGTCCTGGGTGGCCACCAACTCGCGAGCCTCGGCCGGGGTGTCCACACTCGGCATGGAGCCCGGGAGCGGACGCTGCGCGGATTCGCGCAGGAAGTATATGGCGATTGCGCCAACAACGGACGTTCCCATGAGGTAATACGCAGGCATCATGTCGTTGCCGGTGCCCTGGATCAACGCGGCGACAATGAACGGCGTGGTGCCGCCGAAGATCGCAACGGAGAAGTTGTAGGCGATGCCCATTCCTCCGTAGCGGCTCGAGGTTGGGAACAGTGCCGGCAGCGCGGAAGCGAGGTTGGCTACGTAGAACGTGACCGGGAAGGCGATCAGGGCCAGGCCGGCAAGCGTGGACCAGATATCGCCGATGCCGATCAGCAGGAAGGCCGGAACGGCGAATACGACCGTGCTAATGGCGCCGATCCACAGTACGGGCCGGCGGCCGATCCGGTCGGAGAGCTTGCCCGTCAGCGGGATGCAGACAGCCATGATGACCAACACGGGGATGGTCAGCAGCGTGCCGTGAACGGGGTCGTAGCCCTTGGACTCGGTCAGGTACGTGGGCATGTAGGAAGTCAGCATGTAGCCCACGGTGTTGGCGGCGGCGGCAAGGATCATAGCGAGGATGATCTGGCGCCAGTAAGCCTTCACGATGCCGATGGGGCCCTTGGCTACCGCGGCGTCGCCTGCTGCGGCGTCGGCGGCGAGGGCTTCCTGGGCATCCAAAGTGGCTTGGAACTGGGGTGATTCTTCGATCTTGCTACGGAAATACACCGCAATGACGCCGAGGGGACCAGCCAGGAGGAACGGCAGCCGCCAGCCCCAGTCCTCCATGGCCGACTGGCCGATGGTGAGCTGCAGGATCGACACGAGGGCCGCACCAAGGGCGAAGCCGATGTAGGAGCCCATATCCAGGAAGCTCGCGAAGAAACCGCGGCGCTTGTCCGGAGCATATTCGCTCACGAACGTCGTGGCGCCGGCGTATTCGCCGCCGGTCGAGAAACCCTGGACAAGTTTCAGGAGGACGAGCAGCACAGCCGCCCAGATGCCGATTTGTGCGTATCCAGGCAGGAGTCCGACGGCGAAGGTGCTGGCAGCCATCAGCAAGAGTGTTGTGGCGAGCACCTTCTGGCGGCCCACCTTGTCACCGAGCCAGCCGAAGATCACGCCGCCGAGTGGCCGTGCCACGAAGGTTGCGGCGAATGTTCCCAGAAGGAACAGGGTCTGCACGGACTTATCGGCCTCGGGCAGGAAGACCGGCCCCATCGTGGTGATGAGGTAGCCGAACACGCCGACGTCGTACCATTCCATGGTGTTGCCGACGATCGTGCCGCCGAGTGCTTTTTTCAGCATGGGCTGGTCAACGACGTTGACGTCGGATACCTTGAGTCGACGGCGTGTTGGAAGTTTCAATTTTGAGGCACCGCGTGGCGCGGTCTTGCTCGTTGCAGCGGCGTTCCTAGCGCCTGCTGAAGAGTCGGTAATGCTTCGGTCTGTGGGCATTTGTGTTTCTCCTAGGGAGATCATTTGCTTGCGACATACAGCTGCTCCGCTCTGGGCAGGGTGTCAATTTTACGCGAGAATCGCCGGAACCGAGAGTCGGAGTCCGAATTTCAGGGCTATTCCACCCCCTTTTCGGGGCAAATGTCTGACATCCATTTGCCCCCTACAGCCCCGGAATCACGCGGATTTTGGCGCGCTCCGGGCGTGCGTTACCAAATTGTTTGGTTCAGGGGCCCGAAACGCACAGTTTGCTGATCATTTCCGGTGGGTTTCCCGTAGTTTCCCGAGCACCACCGTGGCATCGAATTCTTCGGAATGGACGACAAGGGCGGACAGCCCGGCGTCCCCGAACAAGGCAGCCGTCGTCGGGGCCTGCCAGATGCTCGTTTCGATCAGCAGCCGGCCCCCGGGAGCCAGCCACGACGGAGCCTCTCTGGCGATCCGGCGCTGCACATCCAAACCATCCGAGCCGCCGTCGAGCGCCACCCGCGGTTCATGCAGCCGGGCCTCCGGCGGCATCATCCCGATCGAGTCCGTAGGGACGTACGGGGCGTTGGCCACCAGGACGTCCACCCTGCCGCGAAGAGTGTCCGGCAGGGCCGAAAAGAGGTCGCCTTCATGCACTTGGCCGCCCGCCAGCCCGATGTTTCGGCGGGCGCAGCGGACCGCCGCGGGGTCGACGTCGGCCGCGTGAAGCTCAATGCCGCCCACTGCGGCAACCAAGGCGGCACCCACGGCACCCGAACCACAGCAGAGATCGACGACGACGGCGCCCGGCCGGGCGAGGCGGGCCGCCTCCTGGACGAGGTGCTCGGTGCGGCGGCGGGGGACGAAGACGCCAGGTTCCACCGTGATGTGTTGGCCGCAGAACTCAGCCCACCCCAAGAGGTATTCAAGGGGCAATCCTGAGGCGCGTTGTCCGAGCAACCGCTCAAGATCCTCGGGGGTGTGCGCCGCGGCGATGAGGAGCCGGGCCTCGTCTTCGGCGAAGACACAACCGGCAGAACGGAGCCGGGCTGTGACGGCGGAATGGGAAGGCTGGAACGCGGGTGCTGACATGGGAGAGTCTTTCGGGGTACCGAGGGGTGCTCTCCGGGCCATGCTAGCCGAGAGCGAAGGCGGAGGCCATGCGTGAAACAGCCTCGACAAAAAGCCGGGGTTCACAAACACGGCGAGGAGTGTCTAGGGTGGGTGCATGGGAACACTGATTTTTGAATAGACCAGCCGATCCCGGTTCGTCGCAGATGCCCGCAAGGCACTGACGACGTTTACCGGCACCGCTGAGTTTGAACCGACAAAAATCCACGCCTGTTGAGGCTTCGCCTCCGTGCCGTTTCTGTTGCTTTTGTTAGACCCAGGGTCTCGCAGCGGACGTCGCGTCCCGATACCTCCTCCGGCAAATCAAGAGCTTCAAAGGAGTCCACTGCATGACACCGAATACACCCGAAACCGAAGCCGGGCAGGAACCAGTAGCGCAGGAAACCGACGCCCCGGCTGCCGGTGTCCGATCCAAACTGACTGACGCGCAGAAGGAGATGCTGGCCAGCAAATCCCGTGGCGGGGCAGCGAACAGCTGGCAAAGCACCGGAAAAGGACACAAGCCCACTCAAGCGAGTGGCAAGCTGGCCAAGTCCGAGAAGAAAGTCCGCTGGTAGATCCTGCAGACAAGCGGACCGCTCCCACCTAATATGGAAAATCCCTTCGTTTCAATGCAGAAAGGAAGAACAATGGCTGCGAAGCACGTTGAGCAACAAATCAACTCCGAGGTGGCCAGCCACTTGGTCGAGTCCATGGATAAGGAGCCCATGCCGGCCCCTGCAACTGTGGCCATGGCCCTCGGCTCGACCCAAGGACAGGCCTGGCCGGATGGTAGCGGCAAGATCAGGCACCCCAAGGATCGCGGCGCCAGCCACGGCCGCGTCGGCCAACAGGCGGCGGTCACCGCGGTCCACCGCACCAGCCGTCCCCAGCTGCCGCACTCCTCTTAGGAATATTCGCCCTCCTCAGCCCAACTAGCTCGCACTTAATGACCCTTCTATGGTTCGTCAAGCGTGGCTGGGTGTTGGGTTTGTGTTGTTGAGTGTTCGGTAGATCCGTCGGGCGAGATAGCGTTTCACGCACCGGCGGATCTCCCTTTTGGTCCGTCCTTCGGCTTGTCGTTTCTGGACGTATCCGATGGTCTCGGTGTCGAAGGTCATCCTGCTGAGGGCGATCATGTGCAGGGCTTTGTTCAGGGTTCTGTCGCCGCCGCGGTTGAGCCGGTGCCGGACGGTGTTCCCGGAGGAGGCCGGGATCGGGCTGACCCCGGCCAGGGAAGCGAAGGCGGCCTCGGAACGGACCCGGCCCTGATGGGACCACGCGGTCAGGCAGATTGCGGCGGTGACGGGACCGAATCCGGTTTCCTGCAGCAGGGGCGCGGCTTCGCTGATTTCGACCAGTTCGGTGATCCGGGAGCCGTTGGTTTTGATGTCCGCGTCGAGTTCGCTGATGTGTCTGGCCAGCCGGACCGCTTCGGAGCGGGCAACGGACAATGCCAGCGGTTCTTCGCGGGCCCGCCAACGGGAGACCTCGGCGATCTGGGTTCCGGTCAGGGGTTTGCGGGCGTCCAGGCCCAGATCGTTCACCCTCAGGAGCGCGGTCAGTGCGTTCACGGACCGTGTGCGCTCGGTGGTCATGGACTCCCGCGCGGTGACCAGGACCCGCAAGGCTGCACGGATCCCTTCGTTCAGCCGCGGGCGGCGCAGCTGCTGCTCCCGGAGGGGCAGGACGGCCGCGGCGATCCGGTGCGCGTCCAACACATCGGACTTGCCGACTCCGCGGTGGGTGCGGGCGTCCATCCGGGCGGCTTCGGCGACCTGGTAGCCGGCGGCGCCGACGGCACCGGCGAGCAGGGCGCCATAGGACGCGGCGCCCTCGATCACCCACAGGGTCCCCAGATCGGCGCCGGTGCGGCGCGCGACCCAGGCGATGGCCCGGTTGATGCCGGCGCTGGTGGTCGGGAAATCCCGGGTCTGGAGCAGTTCCCCGGTAGCGGTGATGATGGCGTAGACATGGTTTTTGGCGTGGGTGTCGACGCCGACGACAAACGGGTGGGAATGCGCAACGATAGTCATAGCGGTTCCGGCACTTTCCTCTATTTCGCGGATATGGTCAGGGCCGCAAACGGCCGGTACCAGTCCGGGTAGAGGTCACTTCGGAACAGCACTGTGACGAGCCACGCCCCGTCAAACAGGGCGGGCAACCTTCTGATCAAGTCACCGAGGTGGGCCGGGCAGGTACCGGCCGCCCACCCCGCGGACGGACAAGTCACTAAAATGGCACCCCGACGGGGCCAGCCGTTATGTGAGTCACGACCGCAGGGCGGAACGGCCAGCACCTACTCTGCCAGCCAGTCCCAGACCAGCCACTCCAATCCTCACAGTCGTTATGAGCCCTCATAACGACATTAACTGCGAGTCAGTTGGGCTGAGCTACGTGCGCGGGCGTGCGGGGCGTGCGCGGGCGTGCGCGCGTGGGGGCTGAGCTAGGCGCGCTCGACGTCGGCCGGAGACTTGTCGGGGCGCCAGCCGCGCCAGACGGGATGGCGCATCCTCTCCGTGCCGGTCCAGTCGCCGAACGTCACCTCTCCCACGAGCTCGGGGGAAACCCAGTGCGCGGTGGCGGCGTCCTCGGCGGGGATGTCGCGGAAGGGGGAGTCCGGGCGGTCGAGCCCCTGCATGCGCTTCAGGATGTCGCGCAGCTGCCAGTCCTTGAACCCGGTGCCTACCCGGCCGGCGTAGCGCAACTTGTCGCCGTCGGGAATCCCCACCAATAACGCCCCGATGGTTCCGAGCCTCGCCCCGGCGCCGGGCCGCCAGCCACCCACCACCACTTCCTGCGTGCGTTCCAACTTGAGTTTGATCCAGGACCTGCTGCGCCGTCCCGGTTGGTACCGGCTATCCGCGCGCTTGGCCATGACCCCCTCCAAGCCAAGCTCGCTGGCGCTCGCCAGGATGTCGTCGAGGTCATGTTCGAGGATCTCGGATACATGGATAGGGGAGCCCTGGGCCGGCAGCTTGGCACTGAAGGCCGCCAGCCTGTCCCGGCGCTCGCTGAGCGGCAGGGAGGCGAGGTCGGCGCTGCCTTGGGATCCGGCGTCGTACAGGAGATCGAACACCATGAGCTGCACGGGGACTGCGGCCCGGGCGCGTTCGACGTCGCCGGGTTTGAAGAGGTTCATCCGCTTCTGGAGCAACTCGAAGCTGGGCCGGCCGTCCTTGCTGAGTGCGACGATTTCGCCGTCTGCCACGAAGTCGTGGTCAGGCCAGTAGCGCGGATCCGCCAGTTCGGGATAGGTGGGAGTCATGTCGATCCCGGAGCGGCTGGTCAACCTGATCTTGCCGCCCGAACCTGAAACAATGGCCCGGAATCCGTCCCATTTGAGCTCAAACAACCAGTCGCCGGAGGAGACATCGGCGGGGGCTCCGGATGTTGCGAGCATGGGCGCGTAGCTGGGGGTCCCGTTCGGTTGTGGCTGGGCGTCGGGCAACAGCACCGTCCGGTGGCCCGTTTTGTCCTTCATCAGGTGGATCAGCCACTGAGACGGCGACTCCCCGGTGTGGATGAGCGCAAAGCGCCGGGTGCCGTGCAATCCGCCGCCGGGCTTGCCTGTGAGGGTGGCGATGACTTCCTTGCCGTCACGCCATTTTTCGCACTCGAACTTGCCGCTGTCCCAGATGCTGACTGTCCCGGCCCCGTATTCGCCCTTCGGAATGATGCCCGCGAATTCCGCATACTCCATCGGGTGGTCCTCAGTCCGCACCGCGAGATGGTTCTTGTCCGGAGTGTCCGGCACGCCCCGCGGCAATGCCCAGGACGCAAGGACTCCGTTGTGCTCCAGCCGGAAGTCCAGGTGGAAACGGCGGGCATGGTGCTCCTGGATGACAAAGATTCCGCCGGGCGGATTGGGTTCCGCGTCCGCCTGGAGCGGGCGCGAACCGGGTTGGTGCTCGACGGCGGGAAATGGTTCGGGCGTCCGCTGCGGGTTGCGCTTCTCCACGTAGCTGGCCAGCCGCGGGCTTACCGCGGTGCTCCCGACGGCGGTGCTCCCGACGGTGGTGCCCCCGCCGCCGGTGCCCCCGCGCTCGGGCGCATGCCCCGACCGCCCGGCCGCCACCGCGGCGAAGGGGTCCTTTCCCTCTTTGACGCGCTTCATGACGGCCGTGAAGTCCAGATGCTCGAGTTTGGGGGAGGCGAGTTCATGCCACGTCCTCGGTGCAGCGACCATCGGGTGGGCACGACCGCGTAGGGAGTACGGGACGATGGTGGTCTTGTTCCCGCTGTTCTGGCTCCAGTCCACCAGCACCTTGCCGCCGCGCAAGGTCTTCTTCATGTCGCTGACCACGAGGTCCGGATGGTCAGCCTCGAGCGAGCGCGCCAACTCGTGCGCGAACGCGGAGACCTGCTCCCATTTGCGGGTGCCATCCAGCCCGGCGTAGAGATGGATCCCCTTGCTGCCGCTCGTCACAGGGACCGGATCGAGGCCGATGTCCTCCAGGATGCTTCGCGCCAGCTTGGCGACTTCCACGCATTCGGGAAGGCCGGTACCGGGACCCGGATCGAGGTCCAGGACAAGGCGGTCCGGCGGCAGCATGGTTCCGTCGGCGTCCACTTGCCATTGCGGCACGTGGATTTCCAAGGCCGCAATCTGGGCCAGCCAGGTGAGCGTAGCGAGGTTATTGACGAGCGGGTAGACGTTGCTGTGGTCCCTGTGCTGGATGGTGACCCGGGGAACCCACGACGGCGTCGAATCGTCCAGGTTCTTCTGGAAGAACATCTGTCCGGGATCCGATGTGGTCCCTACTCCGTGCACCCAACGCTTCCGGGTGGCGGGCCGGTTGGCGGCAGCCGGGATCAGGAACGGGGCTACGGCGGCATAGTATTCGAGCACTTCGGCCTTGGTGGTGCCAGTCTCAGGGTAGATGATTTTGCCCAGGTTGGTGAGCGTCAGTTCGTGGCCTTCGACGTTCACGCGTTCCTTCTGGCTGATTGCCACCTCTTCACCTCCGCCTTGTTGTGATGTTCACTTAGTGCATGAGGGCCATATGGAAGGGTTCTATCGCGTTCGGGCTGGTCAACGTACCCGTCAAGCTCTACAGCGCCACCGAGGACCACGATGTCAGTCTCCATCAGGTCCACAACAAGGACGGAGGCCGCATCCGTTACCAGCGGAAGTGCGAAATCTGCGCCTCTGTTGTGGATTACGAGGATATCGACAAGGCCTACGAAGAGGAAGGCCGTACCGTGGTGCTGTCCGCGGCCGATTTGAAGTCGCTGCCCGCGGAGAACAGCCGCGAAATCGAAGTGGTGGAGTTCGTTCCGGCCGAGCAGTTGGATCCCATCATGTATGAGCGGCCCTACTACCTCGAGCCGGATTCCAAGTCGCCCAAGGCCTACATGCTGCTTCTGCGCACACTGCAGGATACTGAGCGCGTGGCCATTGTGCAGTACGCCCTCAGGCAGAAGACCAGGCTGGGTGCGCTGCGGGTACGTGGCGACGTGCTGATGCTGCAATCCCTGCTCTGGGACGACGAGGTCCGCGAAGCCAACTTCCCGTCGTTGGAAACCGACGTCAAGATCTCGGACAAGGAGCTCGAGATGTCCTCGGCCCTGGTGGACTCCATGGCGCGCGACTTCGAGCCCGAGCAATACACCGACAACTACCAGGTTCAATTGCGCCAACTGATCGCGGCCAAGCTCGAAAAGGGAGACTCCATCGACACCGAGGAGACGTTCGGTGTAGCAGCCAGCGAAGGGGAAGGCGGCGAGGTCATCGACCTCATGGAAGCCCTCAAGCGGAGCCTCGAGAAGAAGCGCGGCAAAGAGGCCAGCGGGTCGTCCGCCGCCTCGTCCACCGAAGAGTCCGACGACGGCGCCACCGCCAAGGCGGCCAGCAAGCCGAGGGCGAGGGTCAAGAAAGCCTGACGCGCCGCCGTCGTGCGCTCGGCGAAAAACGGACATGTCCTTCGGAGAGCCTAGTGGTTTCGCAACGCCGAGATCAGCTCGGATTTCTTCTTGCTTGAGTACCCTGTGAGCCCCAGTTCCTTGGCCCGGGACCTCAATTGGGGCACGGTCCAGTCCTCATAGTCACCCGAGATGCCACCACGATGGCCGATTTCCTTGCGGCCCTCCTTGGCGGCGGCATTCGAGATTCTGGCGGCCTTTTCCTTCGAG
Source organism: Arthrobacter sp. KNU-44 (assembly GCF_051843155.1). NCBI lineage: Bacteria > Bacillati > Actinomycetota > Actinomycetes > Micrococcales > Micrococcaceae > Arthrobacter > Arthrobacter sp. KNU-44. The sequence goes on along the minus strand of NZ_JBPXNG010000002.1, from coordinate 1,939,656 downwards.
GCGCCATCCTCCCGGAGGCTTTCGTAGAGTTCCGGATCCTTGAGGCTGGGATTCTTCTTGTTCGGCATGCGTTCCTCTTTGGGTCAGGATCCTGGCTAAGACGGCAGCTCCATCCGGAACCCGCAGCGGCACTGCAACACCTTTGTGGCCAGGTACACATCGAGCAGATCGACAGCGGGGTCCTCAGTGGACATTGGCGCATACACGCTGTGGAATCCGGTTCCCGAAATCTGCATGGGTTCGCCGCAATGGATGAATTCGCCGCCGAATTGCAGCACGCCGCACTTTATTCGTTCCGCTCGGGGGCGAGGCGCGCCGTCGGGAACAATGGGGTCAGAGACAGTCGGCATCGACCTAACTCCTTGAACCGGGAAGTGCGGCTCCCGCGCGAGGCAGAAGCCGCACTTCGGGCTGATTTAGTCCTTCTTGAAAGCGTCCTTGACCTTTTCGCCGGCCGACTTCAGGTCGCTCTTGCTCTGATCCATCTTGCCTTCGGCTTCGAGCTTCTCGTTGCCCGTCAGCTTTCCAGCCGCTTCTTTGGACTTGCCTGCAAGCTTTTCTCCGGCGTTCTGGATCTTGTCATCTGCACCCATGGAGGTACTCCTTTTGCTGGTAAATGGATTACTTCATTTCGCCAAGTCATGTGGGGCCTGGCCGGAAGGGGCCAGGCGCCCTAACTGCCGTTGTCGGTCAAACGCCGTGTGACCGGCGGCCGGACATAAAGCTAAGGAGCCAGCCGATGGCCGCGACGATCAGGAGGACAACGCCGACCCAGAGGAGCCAGCTCACGGCCTGCGAGAATCCGCCGACGAGCAGAAGAACGATTGCCACAACGCCTGCAATGATCAGAAGAGTGTTCACAATGACACATTCCTTACTTCAGCGGGACCGCCGGCAAGCGCCCGGGTCCCTTGCGATGTATTCGGTTATCGGTTCGCTTGCGAACCGTGGTTCCCCGCCAGGCCCCCAGGCCCCGTGCAAGGTCTTTCTATAGCGGATGCCGCCCCGATTTTCGGGGTTTTCATCCGGAGGGACCGGCATCGACTTCCTCCATGGTACTACTAAGCACCCTTATCAAATCAAGTACTAAGTACACTTATGAAAATTTTTGGATATCGTCATAGGGTGAATGGAAGGGCGTGTGCCGGTTCCAGCGCACGCATCGGATGGTCGTCTAGGAGGAGAAAACGTGAAGGCATCGCAAACTCTGGCAGATAATCTCCAGCTGGTCCTGACGGATCTGATTGAACTCCAGCTCCAAGGAAAACAGGCCCATTGGAACATCGTTGGCGCAAATTTCCGGGATCTGCATCTGCAACTTGACGAACTCGTCGCGGCCGCCCGGGAGTTCGCCGACGAAACCGCCGAAAGGATGCGGGCGCTCCATGCCCTTCCCGACGGCCGGAGCAGCACCGTCGCTACCTCAACCAGGCTGGAGCAATTCCCCGCGGGATTGACCAAAACCAAGGACGCCGTGAAGCTGATCACGGACCGTCTGGAGCGGACGGTCCAGACCATGCGTGATGTCCACGACGAAGTAGATGAAGAAGACCCCACGACGGCGGACCTGCTCCACGCGTTCATCGCCCGTTTGGAGCAGCTCGCCTGGATGATCAGTGCCGAGATCATGTCCGCGAATGCGTCCGTGGCGGACCCGCAGGAAGCCTAGAAAGCCGGGATCCAGGCAAAGGGCGGCAGGCATGCCACGGCTCCGCCGCAGCAAACCCGGCACTCCCGGCATTTCCCGGCGAAGGTCCGGCCGCGGATTCAGCTACTACCATCCGGACGGATCGCTTATCGCGGGTTGGGAGCGCAAGCGCCTTGACTCGCTGGCGATTCCTCCTGCGTGGTCCGATGTCTGGATATGTCCGTTCGAGAACGGGCACATCCAGGCAATGGGAGTGGACGACGCCGGCCGGAGCCAATACATCTACCACCCGGAATGGCGTGCCCGCCAGGATATTGAAAAGTTCGCCCGGGCTGCGCGGCTCGGGGCCCTCCTGCCGCAGGCGCGCCGTATGGTCTCCCGGCATCTGCGGGAGTCAGCTTCGGAGAAGACCAAAACCTTGGCAGCGGCCGTGCGGCTCATGGATCTCGGTGCCTTACGCGTTGGATCTGATGGCTACACGCGCAGCAACGGCTCATATGGGCTCACCACGCTCAGGTGCAAGCACGTGAAGGTCAGCGGGGATACGGTTTCCCTGCATTTCCCCGGGAAAAGCGGTCAAACCTGGGATTCCACCATCGAGGACCCTGTGCTGGCCCGATTCCTCGGACCCTTGGCGGGCAGGCCCGGCAAGGAGTCCCTGCTGGTCTTCCATGAGGGTGAGGGCAGCGTCTGCCTGAATGCCGCGATGGTCAACGAGTACCTTCGCCACCTCACCGGCGGCGACTATACGGCCAAGGACTTCCGCACGTGGAAAGGGACCGCGGCAGCCGGCATGGCGCTCGTTGGCGGATCGAAAGTGCCGGCCCGCCAACGAGTCCTCGAGGCGATCAAGCAAACCGCCGGACTGCTCGGCAACACGCCCACGGTGGCGAGGGCGGCCTACGTCGATCCGCGCGTCGTCGAGGGTTTCCTTGCCGGTGAACTCGAACAGCTCAAGGCCACCGAGTCGGAAATTGCGGCCTACCTGAATAATCTGCCCTGAACTAACAATGAGCATGCTCCCCGTTGGCTGCGAGGGATGGACAAATTAGGAATATGTCCATCCCTGAGTGCCAAAGGAGAGCATGCTCAGTGGGGTTACTCGGCGTCGTGGTCCGTTTCGAGGATCTTCACGAGACGGTCCAGGGCTTCGTCGGCCCCGGCACCTTCGGCGCGCAGCACGACGACGTCGCCGAATGACGCTCCAAGGCTCATGAGGGACAGGATGCTGGCGGCGTCCATGGCGTCGTCGGCGGGCTCGCCTTCGCGGGCGATGGTGACCTCGATGTCCAGCTCGCCGGCGGCTTCGGCGAAGATGGCTGCCGGGCGGGCGTGCAGGCCGACGCGGCTGGCGATGGTGGCGGTACGTTCGGACATTGTTGCTCCTTCGATTGTGGGCTTGGGGAAAGTCTAGAGACCCAGCTCGTCCAGGATAGGCAGCTGGGCGCGAACGGCTTTGCGCGCGGCGGATGCACTCGGGGCGGCCAGCGCCGCGGTCGCGAGCTGTTGGGCCTGTGCCACGGTGACGGTTGCCAGGACAGCGGAAACGGCCGCCAGGGCGCGTGCACTCATGGAAAGCGTCGCGACGCCCAGTCCAACGAGTACGACGGCGAGGGCGGGGTCCGCGGCTGCCTCGCCGCACACTCCCACAGGCCGGGCGGTGCCACCCGGGCTGGCGGCAGCAGCGCCGTCGGCGGTCAGCTTCACGAGCTGCAGCACGGCGGGCTGCCAGGGATCATTGAGCGCGGCCAGCGGGCCGAGTTGGCGGTCCGCGGCCATGGCGTACTGGGTGAGGTCGTTGGTTCCGAGCGAGGCGAAGCTGACTTCGCGCAGCACGGAGGCGGCGGTCAGGGCAGCTGACGGGACTTCGACCATGACGCCGGGGGTCTTCAATCCGGCGGCTGAGCAGAGGGCTGCGAAATGCGCGGCTTCCTCGGCCGTGGAGATCATGGGTGCCATGACCCACACTTCTGCCTGGTTGTTGATCTCAGCTGCCGCGATCGCCGCCAGCTGGCGTTCGAGGACCCCGGGGGAGGTGAGGTCGGTGCGGTACCCGCGGACACCCAGCGCAGGGTTGGGCTCGTCCGCGTTGGTGAGGAACGGCAGGGGCTTGTCAGCGCCGGCGTCGAGGGTGCGGACCACTACCTTCTTGCCCGGGAACGCGGCGAAGACGGCGCCGTAGGCGGCAATCTGTTCCTCGACGGTGGGTTCGTCGTCGCGATCAAGGAAACAGAATTCGGTGCGCAGCAGACCGACGCCCTCGGCGCCGGCGTCGGCGGCTTTGACCGCGTCGGCGCCCGTACCGACGTTGGCGAGCAGCGGAACCCGGAACCCGTCGGCCATGACGTTGCTCCCGCTGAAGGCGGCAATCGTAGACGCCTGGTTGGCCCAAGCCTTGGCCGCAAGGCGGAGTTCTTCGCCGGGGTCAACAGTGATGGTGCCGGCGGCGCCGTCGAGGTAGACCTCGGTGCCGTCCCGGATCTCGTCGACCCCCGGGGCGGCGACGATCGCGGGAAGCCCGAGGGCGCGGGCCAGGATGGCGGTGTGGGACTGCGGGCCGCCGCTTGAGGTGATCAGCGCGATCACCTTGGCGGGGTCCAGGGTGGCGGTGTCTGCCGGGGCGAGGTCCTCGGCGGCCAGGATGAACGGAACGTCCGACGCCGGGATCCCCGGCGCGGGCAGCCCGCGCAGTTCAGAGACGATGCGGGCGCGGACGTCCAGGACGTCGGCCACGCGCTCTGCCATGTAGCCGCCGAGGGCCTTCAACGAGTCTGCAACCGTGGCAGCTGCCTCCCAGATGGCCCGTTCGGCGGTACGTGCGCCGCCCGGAGCCTCGGGGGAGAGGAGCCTGATGGCCGATTTCACCAGCATGGGATCGGCGGCCATCAGGGCGGTTGCTTCCAGGACCTCTTTGCCTTCGCCGGACGCTGTGGCGGCTCGGGCACGGAGTTCCGCCTGCACGGCCTTGGCGGCATCCTTGATGCGCTGGCCCTGCGATTCGACGGTTACGTCCGCAGGAATATTGGCTGCTCGGGACAGCTGCGCTGAAGGCTCTTGAACCGGCTTCGGCATCTGCCGCACCGGCCCCAGAACACGCCCGGGGGCAACGCCTACACCTGAAAAGGTCTGCATGGATTAGTCCTCTATTTGCTTACTGACGGTGGGGTCAGGCTGCGACCGGAACAGGAGCTTGCTCCGCCTCAACCGGCGTCCGGACTGCCCAACGCTTGAGCGCGAGCAGGACCAGGGCGGTGATGACCACGCCGACTGCGATCGCGGCGAAGAACAACAGGAAGTTGTTCATGGCGAAGAAGACGAAGATTCCGCCGTGGGGAGCCTGCGAGGTGACCCCGAACGCCATGCTCAAGGCGCCTGTCACTGCGCCGCCAACCATGCTGGCGGGGATGACACGCAGCGGGTCTGCAGCGGCGAACGGAATCGCCCCTTCCGAGATGAAGGAAGCCCCCAGCAGCCAGGCGGCCTTGCCGTTTTCACGCTCGGCCAGGCTGAAGCCCTTCTTGTTGAGCACGGTTGCCAGTGCCATGGCCAACGGGGGCACCATGCCGGCTGCCATGACGGCGGCCATGATCTGCCACGGAGCCTGGTTGGCTACGCTTCCGGCTCCGAGACCGGCCACGGCGAAGGAGTAGGCAACCTTGTTGACGGGACCGCCCAGGTCGAAGCACATCATGAGGCCAAGGATGATGCCCAGAACGATGGCAGAAACGCCGGTCATGCCGGAGAGCCACGCGTTGAGGCCCTTGGTGATTGCAGCGATGGGGCCGCCGAGAACCAGGAACATGAGCCCGGATGCAACGATCGAGGCCGCGAGCGGGATGATCACCACGGGCATGAGGCCGCGCAGCCAGCGCGGAACCTTGAAGGTGCCGATCCAGTGTGCCGTGACACCAGCCAGCAGGCCGCCTACCAGACCGCCCAGGAAGCCTGCGCCCATGTAGCCGGCAACAGCGCCGGAGACAAAACCAGGAGCGATGCCGGGCCGGTCCGCGATGCCGTAAGCGATGTAACCCGCCAAGGCGGGGACGAGGAAGCCAAGGGACAATGCGCCGATCTTGAACAGCACGGCGCCTAGGTATGCGCCCAGTGGGCCCCAAGCGTGCGCGGGGAAATCGGTGGGCAGGTTGCCAAGCGTGTTCGCTCCGAGGATCTTGTCGGCGGCACCGGCAATCTCGTAACCGCCCAGGAGGAAGCCCAAGGCAATGAGCAGGCCACCGCCGGCGACGAACGGGATCATGTAGCTGACACCGGTCAGCAGGACCTTCTTGACCTTGGTGCCGAAGTGCTCGCTGGCGGCCTCTGATGCGTGTTCGGCGTTCTCTTCGGCGCCGAAGTGCGGAACGCGGTGGGCGTGCGGGTCGGAGGCGGCGGCAATGGCTTCGTGAACCATCTTGGCCGGCTCGTCAATGCCACGCTTGACCGGCGCGTTGATGACCGGCTTGCCGGCGAAGCGTTCCTTGCCGCGGACATCGACGTCTACTGCGAAGATCACGGCGTCAGCCGCGGCAATGACAGCCGGGTCCAACGCGGTGAATCCACCCGAGCCCTGGGTTTCCACCTGGAGGTCGACGCCCATCTCCTTGGCGGCAGCCACGAGGGAGTCGGCTGCCATGTAGGTGTGGGCGATGCCGGTGGGGCAGGCCGTGACGGCGACGATGCGCCTGGGGCCAGCCGACGAAGCGGCACGGGCCGAAGCCGGTGCCTCGGCGCCGGGTGCTGCCGATTCTGCCGCATGCGCAGCCGGCTTGTCGGCCAGCGCGCCTTCAACCAGGTCGACAATGTCCTGCTCGGTGGCAGCCGCGCGGAGGGCCGCCGTGAAGTCCTTCTTGATGAGGGAACGGGCCAGCTTGGAGAGCAGTTTCAGGTGCTCCTGGTCCGCTCCTTCCGGGGCAGCGATGAAGAAGATGATGTCCGCGGGGCCGTCCTTGGCACCGAAGTCCACTTTCTGGGAGAGCCGGGCCATCGCCAGGGCGGGTTCGGTCACTGCGATTGAGCGGCAGTGCGGGATGGCGATGCCGCCGGGTACGCCTGTGGCAGTCTTCTGCTCGCGGGCGAAGGCGTCCGCGAAGAGCCCTTCAACCTCGGAGGCGCGCCCGGCTGCGGCAACCTTGCCTGCCAGGAAGCGGATGACATCGGCGGGGGAATCGCCGAGGTTCTGGTCAAGGGAGACCAGTTGGGGGGTGATGAGCTGGGTCACTGTTAGTCCTTCTGAAGGGCCGTGATGGTAACGGCGTCGGGAGTTGTTTGGTGGACCGCCGGGACAGTGGAGCCCGGCAGCGAAGCAGCGGCGGCACCATGTGCCACAGCCTGACGGAGGCAGTCCTGCGAGGTTCCGCCGTTGGTGGCGGCCAGCAGATAGCCAGCAAGGGATGAATCGCCGGCACCAACTGTGCTGACGGCTTGGATCGGCGGATGCGTGGCGAACCACGCGCCGTCGGCGGTTACCAGGACGGCGCCCTTGGAACCGAGTGTTGCGAGTACTGCACCCACACCCCTGCCGACGACGGCGGCGGCGGCCCTGGCGGCAAGGCCCGGATCCGCTTCCAGTTCGTCAGCCGTGTGGACGTCTGTGAGGCCGGCTGCGGCGGCCAGTTCGGCCAGTTCTTCCGCGTTGGGCTTCAGGAGATCGGGTTTGCCGCTGATGTTGCCGAGTGAATCGCCACTGATGGCGGCAACCAGCGGGGCGCCGGAGGAATCGATCGCTATAAGCGGCGGTCTGCCGTTTGCAGGATCGTCGTGCGTGGAACGGATCCGGCGGGCGACCGTGGCGTAAAAATCCGCCGGAACTCCTGGTGGGAGCGATCCAGCGAGTACCACCCAGCTCGCGCCACGGGAGCGGTCCAGCAGCAGCCCGATCAGGGCTTCCTGCTCGTCCAGGCTCAACTCCGGGCCGGGTTCGTTGATCTTGGTGGTGACGCCGTCCGGTTCGGTGAGCGTCACGTTGCTGCGCAGCGGCGCGCTGATGGGAAGCGCTGCGTAGGGGACGCCGTCGTCGAGCAGTCCGGCGAGGACGGGATCGGAATCCCCGCCCGGCAGGACGGCGACGGTGTCCAGGCCCGAGGCGACCAGGGCCCGGGAGACATTGACGCCCTTGCCACCGGAATGCTGGTGTACAGCGACGGCGCGTTGCACCTCGCCGCGGGCCAAGGGGGCCGGGAGCTCTACTGTGCGGTCCAGGCTCGGGTTGGCGGTCAGGGTGACGATCATGCGATCACCACGTCGACGCCGGCCTCGGCCAAAGCGGCGGAGAGCTCTTCAGAGGGTTCGTGGTCAGTAATCACGGTGTCCACATCTTTAAGGGCGGCGAACTGGACGAGGGTTTCCGCGTCCAGCTTGGAGGAATCCGCGAGGACGACGACGCGCCGTGCGGACGTGACGAAGGCGGCCTTGACGGCGGCTTCTTCGGGGTCAGGGGTGCTGAGCCCGAACGTGGCGTGGATACCGTTGGCGCCGACGAAGGCGATGTCCGGGCGGAGCCGGGAAGCGGCCTCGACCGTGGACTGCCCGACGGCGGCCTGGGTGAGGCCGCGGACGCGGCCGCCCAGGATCTGGAGGCCGATGTGGGGGTTGCCGGAAAGGCGTCCGGCAATGGGGATGGCGTGGGTGATAACCACCAGTTCTTCCCGCGGGGCGTTCCCGTTGGAGGACGCCGTGCGCTGCGCGGTGCGCTGGTCCAGCAAGCGGGCGAGGGCCTCGGTGGTGGAGCCGGCGTCGATCAGGATGCTGCCGGCCGCGTTCTCGGGGATGAGGGCGAGGGCGGCCTCGGCGATGCGGAGCTTTTCCGGTTGGCGCTGGATGGCCCGCTCAACCACGCTTTCCTCGCGGGTGCTGAGGCGGTCCGACGGAACTGCCCCGCCGTGGACGCGGCGAAGACTGCCGGCGGATTCGAGGGCAGCGAGGTCACGGCGGACGGTCTCCGTGGTGATGCTGAATCGATCCGCAAGGTCCGTGACGCTGACCCGTCCACGCTCGGCGACGAGCTCGGAGATCAGCTGTTGGCGCTCCTCGGCAAACACATACCCTCCATCGCGTACAAGCTCTAGGTACACCAGTGACTGTGATCACATGATGTGGAATTGCTTGACTCTATCTTTGTTCATGTTGGTCTGTCAACAGAAAACAACATAAACAAAGATATTGGGTTGGTTTGGGTTTGTTTGGGTTTTGTTGAGGGGCTAGCAGCCCTAGCGCCGGACCGGAGGGTTCCCTACGGCCACTCGATCTCCCGGTGACCGGGGTAGTCGATGGGGAGGTTGTCCGGGTCGGGAGGGTCAGGCAAGCGGGACTGGTGAGAGGAGTCCGTTTCGTGCCGGTTCTTGTTCCTCTCTTGGTCCAGCCCATCCGAATCTTTCCGGGAGTCGTCTTTGGGTCGTCGCTGCTGTGTACTTTCAAGCTTCATAGTGCTTCCTTCGGGTAATGCTGCATGTCGTTGGCTAAGCAGGAATTTCCAACTCGAACCCGCAACTGCATCTCAAGACCTTGATGTGGAGATGGGCTTCCGGGGGAGAGCTGCGCGATCGGGGCCTGCCCGTCTGCGGTGCCTTGAAGCTTCGCAGTGCGGTTTTCACTTCATGGAGGGGTTCACCGCAGTGGAAATAGTGGCTTCCGAACTCCAGGAGGCCATCCTGAATCCCCCGACGATTCAGGATGGCCCCCGCCTGCTGGACAGTGGCTGCGTGGCTATAGGAAAACCCGCAAGAAGTGCACGTGTAAAACACGGCAAGCTGTTGGGAAGACCTTGGAGTCTGGGCCTGGATGGATTCGATGATCAGGTGCTTGTCTGTTCCGCAAACGGCACACCAAAGGCGGGCAGCCCGGGGCTGGTGTGGTTCATGGGGTATAGCGGATTCGGAGAGGGTCGACATCGACTAGCTCCGCGCCGGTAACAGGCATTTGCTCATCAGGCAGCACCTTCACGTTGAGTGAAATGGCGCCCGGCTGCTTGAGCGAAAACAGGCCGAAGGCTCGGCCCTTTGTCCGGAGTTCTGCACGGACTGTAGAAGAATTCTGCACTCTGTATTCCCGGCGCGCAAGACCGTGAGAGCGTTTGTCCATGTGGTGGACGATTTATCGCACGCCTGTTTCCGCCATTGCCGCGCTTCTGCTCCTAGACTGAATCATGGACGAAATGGGCCTGAATGCCTCGGTGGTGGGGCAACTCCAGGATCTGATCATCGACAGTGAAGACGTCAGTGGCTTCCTCGAAGACCTTGCGATCTTCACTGCGTCCTCAGTGTCCGCCGCGCGCGAGCAGGACGTATTGTGCGGTGTCACGTTGAGCCGACGCCGCCGATCGATGACAGTCGCGGGAAACAACCACGAGGCCCGGCTCATTGACGAGGTGCAGCAAGCCTACGGAGACGGACCTTGCCTGGAAGCGATGAGAACGGGGAAAACTGTACTCATTTCAGATACATCCAGGAACTCGCAATGGCCTGACTACTGCACCACCATCGCGGAACGCGGCCACCTGGCCGTGCTTTGCGTCCCGTTAGGCTTGGAAGAGGGCGCGACGGCTGCGATCAACCTTTTCGCCCGGCAGCGCGATGCCTTCGATGAAGCCTCCATCCGCAGCTGCGAACTATTCGCAAGCCAAGCGGAAAAAGCACTGAGACTGGCGGTTCGGATCGGTGCCAGGCAACAACGTGCAGAAGACCTCGAGCAGGCCATGCGTTCCCGGACCGCCATCGATCTGGCCACCGGCGTGATCATGGGCCAGAACAGATGCAGTCAGGAAGAGGCCTTCAGAATTCTGAGCAAGGCCTCGAACGGCAGGAACCAGAAGCTGAGGGATGTTGCGGAGTCCCTCCTCCAATCCTTGACTAACGAAACGCCGGCCTCCCACTTCGAAGCGTAAGGGACTTCGCTAGCTGCGCTCCGCGATTCTCTTCACGCTCTCCACGAGGCTGTCCCACATGGCCTTCGAATGCGCCGCTTCATCCGCGCTGGCGTTGTTGTCCTGCGCCAAGGTCAGCTTGGTCAGCCCGTCTCCCGGCTCCAAAGTCCACGTCAGCGTGTGGTAGTTCTCCGGGGCATCGTCTTGGCCGGACAGCGGACTGAAATGGGTGTATACCAGCCGCTTCCTGGGCTCGGATTCGAGGATGACACCTTTGTCCTCATACTCTTTGCCCTTCCAGACCCCCCGCCAGGCAATCGGTCCGCCAACCGACCAGTTGGTGAGAACATCTGTCCCGAACATGAACTCCTTGATGGCCTGGGGGTCGGTGAGCACCGACCACACCCGATCGGCGCTTGCATGGATCGTGATGGTTGAACTCGCGATGAAGTTGCCCGTCATGTCCTTCTCCTTTTGCAGCCTGCTCGGCGTCGTGAAGCTCGCGAAAGAGAGTCTACGCGGGGCGGAGAGGCCAACGCAGGGCTGCCGTTGAGCGCGAGCTCGCGGGCAATGGAGATAGGGCGCATAGGCTCTTCCCATGGAAACAGTCGTCTGGTCCAAGCCGGAAAACGAGCGCGCAGGGACGCCGCTCCTCGTGATGATGCACGGGTATGGCACGGACGAGCAGCGAATGGTGAATCTCTTTCCCCAGCTTCCCGGTGAATTCACCTGCGCCGCGCTCCGTGGGCCTATGGCGATCGGGGACCATTACGGTTGGTTCTTGCTTGACTACTTCCTCGCCAACGACTTTGCGGACGTCATCACCGCCACCAACAAGGTGTTCGCCTGGATTGACTCGGTCAAGCGCAACCACAGCAGCGTGAGCCTCCTTGGCTATTCACAAGGCATGGCCATGGCGAGTACGCTTCTGCGGCTTCGTCCGGAAGGCTTCAAAGCGACCGTGGGCCTCTCCGGATTCGTGCTGGATAACGACCTTCTGGCCCTCAGCGAATCCTTCGACTCCCCGCCGCCGTTCTTCTGGGGCAGGGACAAAGCCGATCCCGTGATCTTCAGTGATGCCATTGAGCACACCGAGGAATGGCTCAACAAGAATATGGCTCTGACCGCGAGGACCTACCCCGGCATGGGCCACCGGATCGAGCCCCGGGAGATGGCGGATGTCAGCGCGTTTCTACGCTTTTACGTCCTCCGCTGAGGTGAGGTCCGCGTCACATTCGAGGGCGCTGAAAAACAACTCTTGATTGCCAAAATTGTAAGCGCTTACACTCTTCTTCGGCGGTGCAAGGATGTGCTGCTAAATCCAGAAGATGAAAGGGTTGAGGCCGTGTTGAATGGTTAAGGCTCACCGCGTGACAATCCAGGACGTTGCGGTCCTCTCGGGCTTGTCCATCTGCACCGTTTCACGCGCCCTGCGGAACCTGCCGAACGTGTCCGAAAAAGCGCAATCCAAAGTGGCCGACGCCGCCGCCAAGCTCGGCTACAAGGCATCTTCGGCGGCAGCCCGGCTGGCCGGCGGAAATACCGGTTCCATCGCCATCATCGCTCCCACTGCCACGGCCTGGTTCTTCGCCCAGGCCGTTGAAGCGGCCGAGGAGGTGTTCGGAGACAGCGGTTTCGACACCGTCCTGATCAGCCTGCGCGGCAAGTCGAGCGTCAAGCGGAAGATCTTCGGCGATCTCCTTGGCCTGTCCCAACGCGTGGACGGCGTGCTGCTCCTCAACGTCGATTTGAGTGAGTCCGAGGTTGCCCTCCTGGCCGCGTCCGGCCTTGCAGTTGCGAGCGTGGGGATGACTTCCGTACCGTGGGATAACGTAGGGATCGACGACGAACTCGCGGCTTGGCAAGCCACCTCGCACCTGCTGGGGCTGGGCCATTGGGATCTGGCGGTGCTTTCCGGCCGAGAAACCCAAGAGAACTCAGTGTTGACGTCCAGCGACAGGCTCAAGGGATTCAGCCGGGCATTGAAAGACCATCACCTGACCGTTCATCCGGACTTGGTCATCAACTCGGATTCCACCATCGACGGCGGCCGCAAGGCCATGAACGAACTCATCGCCCACCGGAGCCTTCCAACGGCGGTCTTTGCGGACTGCGACGAGGCGGCTTTCGGAGCTTTGATGGCCATGCGCGAGCACGGACTGTCCGCACCGAAGAATGTCTCCGTGATTGGAATCGACGACCACCCCATGAGCTGGTTCCTTGGCCTAAGTACAGTGGCACAGCCGGTGGCCGACCAAGGTGCCTTCGCTGCCAACCTGCTGGTGGACCGGCTCCAGAACGCCGACGCCCCCAACGAACCCTCCAACCACTTTCTTGACACGAAACTCATTGAACGCAAAACCACGCGCCGCCAGCGCTGAACGGACTACTCCACATCATGACTGACACCCGAGCAACCCAGAAGACCGCCTGGACGGGCGCTACTGCGCTCCTTTTCGACCTCGACGGCGTGCTGACGCCGACCGCCGTCGTGCATGAGCAGGCTTGGCAGGAACTCTTCGACGGCTACCTGGCGGAAACCGGGCATCCGGACGGCTACCAGGAGAGCGACTACTTCGACCACATCGACGGCAAGCCGCGCTTCGATGGAGTACGGGACTTCCTCACCTCCCGCGGAATCACGTTGCCGGAAGGACCTACCGACGACGATCCGGCCAACACGAGCGTGCAGGGCCTGGGCAACCGCAAGAACCGGATCTTCAACGAGATCGTGGATTCTCACGGCGTCGAGCCTTACGCAGGCTCTGTCCGCTTCATCCACGCAGCCTTGGAGCTGGGACTCAAGCTCGCCGTCGTGTCTTCTTCGCGCAACGCGCCCGCCGTCCTGAAGGCGGCCGGACTCGATGGCTACTTCCCGGTGGTGGTCGACGGCCAGGTGGCGGCCGCCGTCGGGCTCCCCGGCAAGCCGGATCCTGCCACGTTCCGTTACGCCGCCGCGCTGCTGGACGTACCCGCCGAGGGCTGCGTCGTTGTCGAGGACGCCGTGTCCGGCGTGCAGGCCGGGAGCGCCGGCAACTTCCGCGCGGTGATCGGGGTGGACCGTGGGGCCGGCCACCAGACCCTGCTCGACGCCGGTGCAACGTTCGTGGTCGACGACCTCGACGAACTCCTCTAATCAAGCCGTTTCACCAGAAACAGAAGGAACCCAACAGTCCATGGCACTCATCAGCTCCGACAGGCTGCGCTTCCCCTGCGAACCGTGGAAGCTCGTGGAGAGCATCCACGTTCCCGGTGACGCCGGCACGCTCGAAACCCTCTTCAGCCTCGGCAACGGCCACCTGGGCATCCGCGGGGCCCACTGGGCTGGGGCGGACGCCGAACTCCCCGGCACGTTCATCAACGGTTTCCACGAAACGTGGGACATCAAGCACGCCGAGAACGCCTATGGCTTCGCCCGCACGGGACAAAGGATCGTCTACGTTCCGGATGCCAACAACTTCAACGTCGTCATCGACGGCGAGCAGCTGAGCCTCACCGAGTCAACGGTGCAGAATTACCGCCGCAGCATCGACTTCGCCACGGGCGTCTACGAATGCGCCATCACCTGGGAATGCCGTTCAGGCGCCATGGTCACTACGCTGGAGCGCCGCGCCGTCGGGATCGATTCCAGGGGTTCCCTTGGAATCGAGCTGCGCCTCACCGCAGACCGCCAGGTGTCTGCGGACATCACGTCGCTCGTGATCAATCGGCAGGACCAGCCTGTGGAGGACCACTCGGCCCACGACCCCCGCCGCTCAGGCCGCCACGCCGGCCGTGTGTTGCTCCCGCTCCACCTCCAGGGCTCCGACGGATCCCTGCGCATGGCCTGGGAAACCGCCGAATCCCGGCAGCGCATCGGCATGGCCGTGGACCACTGGATTTCCGCAGAAGGCCAGCCCTTCGAAACGGTGGTGGGGGAGGACGAGTCCACGGTCCGCTACGTCATGGCCGTGAATGAGGGCGAAACGTTCCGCTTGGAGAAGAGCGTCAGCTACGTCGTGAACACCGCCGACGCAAACTCAGCAGAGCCCGGCGAGATCCTCGCGTCCGACGCCGAATTGGGACTCGTGCCGTTCGACGCGCTCCTGGCCGAAGGCGCGGCCCACTACCGGGATTACTGGTCCACTGCGGATATCACTATTGGTGGCCAGCCAGAACAGCAGCAGGCCGTGCGGTGGAGCCTGTTCCAGCTTGCCCAGGCCACCGCGCGTGCCGGCGTCGCCGGCATCCCGGCCAAGGGCGTCAGCGGCTCCGGCTATGAGGGCCACTACTTCTGGGACCAGGAGGTGTACCTGCTGCCGTACCTGACGTACACCAACCCGGGCGCCGCCCGCCAAGTGCTGGAATCCCGCCACGCCATGCTTCCCGAGGCGCGAATCAGGGCCAAGGAGCTGACGGTCGAAGGTGCACTGTTCCCCTGGCGCACCATCAACGGACTCGAGGCTAGCGCGTACTACGCCGCCGGCACCGCACAGTTCCATATCGCTGCGGCCATCGCGTTCGCCGCCAACCGCTACCAATGGGCAAGCGGCGACGTCAGCTTCCGCGCCGAAGTGGGCGCCGATCTGTTGATCGAGACGGCTCGGATGTGGGCTTCGCTGGGCTTCTTCGGCAAAGACGGATTGTTCCACATCCACGGCGTCACCGGCCCCGACGAGTACACGGCTGTGGTCAACGACAACCTCTACACGAATGTCATGGCCCGCTTTAATCTGCGAGCCGCCGCGGCACTGGAACACCCGGACGTCCCGGATACCGAGCGGATGGTGTGGCAACAGGCCGCCGCGCGCATGTCCCTACCCTACGATCCGGACATGGAGATCTACAGCCAGGACAACGACTTCATGACCCTGGAGCCGTGGGACTGGTCCACGCCGCGCTCCAAGTACCCGCTTCTGCTCAACTTCCACCCGCTGGTGATCTACCGGCACCAAGTCCTCAAGCAAGCGGACACGGTACTGGCGATGTTCCTGCAGTGGCAGGACTTCACGGCCGAGGAAAAGCAGCGCGCATTCGACTTCTACGATCCCATCACCACCGGCGACTCCACCTTGTCCGCCTGCGTGCAGGGCATCATGGCGGCCGAGGTGGGCTACTCCGACGTCGCGCTCAAGCACTTCACCGAGGCATTGTTCATCGACCTGGACAACACGCACGGCAACACCGTTGACGGCGTGCACATCGCGTCCACCGGCGGCATCTGGAGTTCGTTGGTGTGCGGGTTCGCCGGCATGCGGGACCAGGGCCAGGTCCCGCACTTCGATCCGCGGCTGCCGGCCGAGTGGGACAGCCTGTCCTTCCGGCTCAAGATCCGCGGGCGGCTCCTGTCCGTCGAGCTGCGCCCGGGGTCCATCAGCCTTGCGCTGGTTCTGGATGCAGCATCAGGTTCAGCGCCCGACGCCGGTGCCGCGCCTCTGGAAGATGCCGCGCCTTTGGAGGTCAGCGTGCGCGGGCAGCGGGTCGTCGTCGGCGTCGAGACGGTCACTGTGCCCCTCGACGACGTGCCGGTCCCCGCGCCGTCGGTCTTCCCGAGCCTTTTCCCGACGGCCGGACTTCCCGTGATCGGGAGCGCGCGGGTCTAACCGGCCCCCATCGATTGCTCCGTAACTGTCGTTCTGAGGGTCCAGAACGACAGTTACTCAGCAGTGGATGCACAAATGGCGGCCGGTGGGTGGGGCACAGCGGTTTCGGAGTTATTCGGGAACGGTTCATTCCTGATTCACGGGACGTAGATACGGTCTCCGGAGACCTCTCTGGAAAAGGACCCTTCCCATGGATCGACGAACATTCGCCTCCGCTGCCTTGCTGACCGCGGCGGCACCGCTGCTCACCACTACTCCGGCCCTCGCGGACTCTTCCGGGAAGGGTAAGGATGCCAAGCTGACACGCACTATGTTGGACGCTTTGGAAGGTGAACTGGACGACCGTGCCACCGCCGCCGTCGTGGAGCCCCACCTTGAAGACATCGGATTCAACTGGCATCCGCCAACCAAGCCGGTCGAGAGCATTGATTTCATCATCGCCTATGGTTTCGGCAACCGACGGCCGGCAGGTGGCGGAGATCCCAGCCGCGTGCTCTACGAGCCTGGCCCGGTCAACGAAGCCCTCGCGGACACGGTTGCGAAGGTGCGGGCGAGGCGCAACGTTCCCGTCTTTGCCCAGTGGGAAATCGCCAGGTTCCTCGAGTCCAAGTACCACATGAGCGGGGTGACCTCGATTGAACCGGTCATTTCGGCGGACGGCACCATTGTGTATCTGAGCACGGACGGCGTTGCAGCCCAGGTCAAGGAGCTGCGCGCCTCTCAGCCTTCGGGGATCGCCGGCATTGTTGGATTCCGGGACCACATTAAGCGCTGTGTCCAGACCACCCAAGACCGCGGGATGGACGCTTTCGCACCCCAAGGCATCGACATGCCTGGCACCTATGATCCGCAGTCGGGACAGCCGTGGACCCGGCGTCGCGATCTCTATCTTGTACACGACATGTACGCCCAGATCGCCGTGCTCCGCGGGAAACTGATCGCACAGGCCTATCCCAACGGCTGATTCCCGAGTGGCGCAGGGGGTGCTTTGCCAGAGCGAACTTCGGCGCCCGGGCCGTTTCCTCTGCATCCCAGTCGATGTGGTGGCGATAGACCCAGTGAGGAACTCCGCGTCATCGCGGACTATTCCTCCAAAGCCGCACGGATCCAGCAGGACGCGGCGGGGCGGTTGGGTGCCGAACCCAGCCGAGACGCGCACGACGACGGCGGCTCCGCGCCGTCGTCGAACCCCGCCTGCTTCGCTCCCTACTTCGGCGCTATGCCCCGCATGCTGTTGTTCCGCTTCTCATGGGTGAGTTCTGCGAGGCCAAGAGCCTCCAGGAGCGGTGGCATGTACATACCGAAACGGCCGCGGTATCCCTTGCGCAAGCCGTACCAACCGCCCACCGGATTGCCGTCGTCGCGGCCCCAGGCCTCAACTGTGCCTTCGGCGGCGGGCTTGTTCTCGTCGGCGGCCCCGAGTGGCACCCAATCGCCTTGCTGGAGTAGCCACGCATGCAGGTCCTCGACGGCCCTCAAATGGTATTTGAGGGTGGTGGATCCCACCTGGCAAACGATCGCCGGCGGGTCACTCGCTTCGTCCCGATACATCGTGTAGTCGGAGGAGCCTGGCGGGGTGGTGAGCTTCCAGGGGTCTTCCTTGGATCCAGCGGCCATGTGACGGTGTCCTTCCTGGGCCTTGCAGCAGGCGTTGCGCGGATGTTGGCTACACGCTACACAGGGTCGGACCGAATGTCTGCGGGGTCCGCGCTGACTTAGCTGCCCTCGGCTAGCCGGACCGCCAATGCCCGGCTGTAGCTCGCGGGCTCGCTCCGCGTCACCGCCGAAACAACTAGTTGCCGCCGGCTGATGCGTTTGGCGTAGAAGTCGGCGTAGGGGAGAACGATGATCTCCTCCAGGCCGCTCTCCCAGGCCGGAATCAAGGCCTGCAGGCTATCGCGTTCCGCAGTCGGCGGAACTGTAGGGACCAGGGAATTGTGCCAGGCTTGGAAAGCCGCCTGGTCCACGCCCTCGCTGCCGTACTCAGAACTCCACAATGGGGGAATGAACGGGTGGAGCGGTTGACCCGGCCGGGTGACCTGCCGGATCACCTCGGGTGTGGGCCTGTTTTCCGCGGTCCGTTCCCTGATCTCGTACCAGTCCCAGGCGCGCTTCCAGGCAGTTTGCCACCTGCCCTCCCACTCGGCGGCGCTCGCCGAACCAGGGGTCCGTGAGGTCCCCGGATCAGGACGGGGTGAGAGTGCCGGAATGTCGGCGTCGGAGGCCAAGCCCCAAGCGTGCCGGATGAACAGAAGCTCGTTCAGCGGCAGGGAGCGGTCCTCGACGCTGATCACCATGTCGTGCGGCCACGGGTTGTTCCACGGCATACCCGCGGGAGCATTGATCCAGCGCATCAGGCCCTCCCGTCGCGATGATGGCTACACGCTACACAGCATCGGGCGGCGCTGGAAGGCGGACGGTGCGGCCGCGCAGGAAGTCTTCGATGGCGTCGGCGGCTGCGGGGGCTCCGCCGGAACCGCGGACACGGGCACTCATCGCTTCAAGATTGTCCAGGATCGCCTGGTCGCCGCTGACTTCAAGGACCGTTTCCCGGATCAGCTCGGGGGAGAGCCCCTCAAGGGGGAGACGGCGCCCGAGTCCCAGGTCCTCCACCCGGCGCGCATTGGCTCCCTGTTCGGGCTGAAGCGGGAAAGCTACCAACGGCACTCCGAAATAGAGCGACTCCATGGTCGAGTTCATCCCAGTGTGGGAAAGGAACGCATCGGCGTGGGGAAGGACTTCAAGCTGCGGAAAGAAGGGCCGTACCTCAACGTTATCCGGGACATCCCCCAGCTCGGACTCCTCGACGCGCTCGCCGATTGCCATGGCCACTTGCCAGGCTGTGCCTGCAAATCCTTCCAAGCACATTCGGAAGAAGTCCGGCCGGTCATTCAACGGCGTGGTGCCCAGCGAGACGAACAACAAAGGCCTGTCCTTCTCCCGGGGCTGCCAGGCTTCCTCGTTGCCCCGCAGGCCGAGGCAAGGACCCACGAAGTGGAACCTGCCATCGAATGTTTCTCCCGAGGGCTGGAATTCCCTCGGGATGAAGGAGATGTTCAGCGACGCAGGAGGGCCTCCCATGAATTGCAGATGACCCACGCCATGCTCCGCGGCGAAATCGTTGATCCGTTGGCTTACCTGTTTCCAGGCCTCGACCATCCCCGGCGACGGCGGGCCGGGCATGAGATCCCGCATGGAGAAATGCTCATTGGTGGCATAGCTCGGAAGCAACGCAATATCGGGCAACGCCAACTTCGCCGCAGCCATCTTCCCCGAGAGCGTCATGGCGTCGTAAGCCACCCCGTCCGGCGGGTCCTCGGCCAGACGGGCCAGCAACGCCGGGAATTCCTCCCGTGCGCCCTTGAGAATCCGCTCAAGCAGTCCGGACATCATTCCGGACGGCATTCCGGCAAACATCCCCGTCATCGGTGACGGCGCAGGGCCGCCCTCTCCCGGGGGCGGACCACCTTCAGCGGAACGCTCGCGCGGCGGGAGGAAGGCCGCCAGGTCCTCTCCACTGGGAAAGAACGCGGCGCCGGCAGATTCGACCGCTTTCGCGTACTTCGCCGACGTCGCATAGGTGACCCTGTGGCCTCTGCGAACCAGCTCGGCGACCACTGGCAACGTCGGGTTCACATGGCCCGCGGCAGGCAGACAGATGAAGGCTATGTGCATGGCACCACCCCCAAGAACAGTGGAGGCTTCATTTGGAAAGTTCCGCGCCATGAACGCTGCGTCGGCGCGATTTCAGCCCGGTCTCCAACTTGGTCCGCACCTCGCGCTTCACGCGGGCGGCAAGCTCAGTCTCATGCATTTCAAGGAAGGTGCGGACGGCGCGCGGATCCCATGGCACCAAGGACCGCAACGCCCAGCTGACCGCCTTGACCACAGTGTCGTCGCGATCGTTGATCAAGATACCGACGACGGCGAGCGTCCGTTGCGTATCACCCGTTCCCCAGCGTGATCTCGTATTGAGGACGGTAGTGGAGACAAGGGCTATGCGCCGCCACCAACGGTCCGGGCTCCGCGCCCAGCGGTCGACGTCGGCGTCCGAGATGAGTCCTTCGCGCCACGCCGGCCCCACCAAGTCGGCCGCGAAGGCATCGGCCTGGCCCCACGTAGCGATGCCTTGTCCCAAGTATTCAAGCCGGGCCGGCGTCAGCTCAGCGAAAGCTGCCCGATGCGAATTGATGAACTCCCATCCCTCCCAGTCAAAGCCCGCTTGTACGAGTCCTTCGGCGAGATTGAAGACGACGGCGGCGTCCATCGTGGCGATTTCCGCGGAAATCCTGCGTCGGACGGCGCGGAAGCTCGCGGCGTCGTGCTTCTCCAAAGCGTGCAGTTCGTCGAGGACGCGCGCCAACAATTGGCCCGGTTGAGTATCCCCGGGAGGGACGAGTAATCCGTGCGAAGCCACTTTCGGGCCCCCGATTTCGCAGGCTGAACGCTACTACGCGGGGGCGTCGTCGGTATCCGGCCCTTCGGCAGGTTCCTGGCTATGAAGGCCGGTATCGTGCGACACCCAACCCTCCGTTTCCCCTTCGGCAGGGGCGTCGCTGTGATGGCGGACTTCGTTGGGATCTGGTGCCTTGTTCATTCCGGATGCTTCCTGTCCTTCGTTGGACTGTTCCCGCGAACGCCTTAAAGTCTACGCCGGGGAGGGGGCGTGTGGCCTAGGCTAGGCCAAGGAACTACCGAACGAATCCAACGGCTGAATGCAGAGGTGAAGAATGGCAAAGCGACCCAACCAGGCAGTAAAGATTGCGCAGGAAACGGCCCACAACGCCATGTTCGACGCCAGCGGCAATGCCAAGCCCGGTGTCCACAACGTGCTCCTTCGGGCTGTCGAGGTCCAACGTCCCCTTGTCCTGGCGAACCTGCGTCGCTTGCAGCGCAAATACCCGCAAGCCACGGCGGCGCAGCTGGCCGCCAAGCTGGAGAGGGACTACCTCGCCGCGGTCACCGGCGGGGGTGCCGCCGTCGGGGCAACCGCCGTCGTGCCCGGTATCGGTACGGCAGCCTCGCTAGGCCTGTCCGCGCTTGCCACCATCGGCTTCCTGGAAGGAACCGCGCTTTATGCCGCTTCCCTGGCCGAGCTCCACGGCATCCGCCTAACGGATCCGGACCGTGCACGAACCATGGTCATGGCCATCATGCTCGGAGAAGAAGGCACCGCCCTGCTGGGTGCGCTGAGTGGACAATCGCTCGGCAAAGGCAAAGGCGTCACGCAGGCCTGGGGCAAGACCCTCACCAAAAAGCTGCCCGGCGGAGGATTCGGGGTCATTCGCGACGCCATCCAACGCGCCTTCCTCAAGCGCCTCGTCCAGCGCCAAGGCGCCGCCTTCCTCGGCCGTGCCCTGCCTTTCGGCGTGGGGGCCGTGGTGGGCGGAGTCGGAAACCGCGTCATGGGCCGTGCCGTAGCGGCCTCGGCGAGGGAAGCATTCGGTCCCATGCCGGACATCATTCCGGGCGAGCTGCTTCCAGCCGCCCGCCAGAACGCGCTGGAAGGCGGCAATAGTGGATCTCAACGCTGATTCGGGGGAGTCGTTCGGCTCCTGGACCATGGGAAACGACGCCTCAATGTTCCGGATTGTCAGCAGCGCCAACGTCGCGTGCGGCTTCCATGCCGGGGATCCGGTGACCATGCTGGACAGCTGCCGTGCCGCCTTCGAGCTCGACGTCAGGGTCGGCGCCCACGTCGGCTACCGGGACCTGCACGGCTTCGGGCGCCGAGCGATGGACATGTCCTTCGATGAGCTCTTTGGCGACGTTCTGTACCAGCTCGGTGCCCTGGACGGCATGGCGCACGCGGTGGGCGCCTCCGTGGACTACGTCAAACCCCACGGCGCCTTGTACAACAGGATCGTCCAGGACGTCGAGCAGGCCGAAGCCGTGGTGGCGGCGATTCACGCCTACGATCCCGGGCTTCCTGTCCTCGGCTTGCCGGGCTCGGCGTTGCTGCGCCTCGCCGAAGAATCCGGGCACCCGGTCTTCCGGGAGGCTTTCGTGGACCGCGGCTACCTGCCGGACGGCACCTTGGTGCCGCGCTCGCAGGAAGGCGCAGTGGTGCACGACGCCGCCGCGGTAGTCGAGCGGGCCGTACGCTTTGCAGTGCGGGGCGAGGTGCTGGCGGTGGACGGCACAGTGGTGCGGGTGAAGCCCGATTCGTTGTGCATTCATGGCGACACTCCGGGTGCTGTTGAGCTGGCTGCGGCGGTGCGCGCTGGCCTTGAGGAAGCTGGTGTGGAGATTGAGTCCTTCGCCTGAGCGGATCCTTCTGCCCTGCGGCGACAGCGCTTTCTTGGTGGAACTGCCGGAACTGACCGCAGTCGTCGCGTACTACCGCGGGCTGACCGGCGCCGGCGCGTCGGCTGGCCTTCCAACGCCGCTGGGGATCATCGACGTCGTGCCCGCCGCCCGCACCGTCCTCGTCACCTTCGATCCCTGGACGATCCGTCCCTCCGACGTCCGCGACTGGCTGGAGTCCGCGGAACCGGCATACGACGTTGCCGGCTCCGGCCGTGAGGTCACCATCGAGGTCTCCTACGGCGGCCCCGACCTCGCCGAGACGGCACAGTTCCTCGGCATGAGCGAGCCCGAAGTGGTCAAGCTTCACACGGGCTCGGAGTGGACGGCCGCCTTTTCCGGCTTCGCGCCCGGCTTCGTGTACCTGGTCACGACGCATGAGCTGCTCCGCGTTTCGCGTCGGAACACACCGCGCACTGCCGTGCCGGCCGGCTCTGTTGGCCTCGCAGGCGAGTTCAGCGGCGTCTACCCGCGATCCTCTCCAGGCGGTTGGCAGTTGATCGGAACCACGACGGCGGCACTGTGGGACGCGTCCAAAGCCGAGCCAGCGCTGATCCGGCCGGGTGACCTGGTCCGATTCGTGGAGGGCTGATGGGGATCGTAGTGGTGAACCCCGGCCCACTCACCGTGGTGGAAGACCTTGGCAGGCCGGGCTGGGCTTCGTTGGGGCTGAGCCCTTCCGGCGCCCTCGACCGGCAATCACTCCGGCTTGCCAATTTGCTGGTGGGGAATCCTACAGAAGCGGCCGGATTGGAGATATTGCTTGGCGGGCTTCGCTTGAGGTTCGTCACAGCGTCGACGGTCGCGGTGGCAGGCGCTGAGGGAATCGTCACACTCAACGGCGCCGAGATTCCGCTGAACCAAGCCATCCGCGTGGCACCGGGTGCGGTGCTGGACTTCGCTGCTCCAGTGTTCGGACTGCGGTATTACCTGGCTGTACAGGGCGGAATCGACGCGCCCAAGCTCCTCGGTTCAAGCAGCACGGACATACTCTCCGGTGAAGGCCCCGCGCCGTTGAAATCGGGTGGGCAGTTGGGAATCGGGCATGTTTCCGCGGGCAACGGCCTGGTTTCCGGTATGGGTTCCGTTCCCGGACCGGGATCTGGGGCCAGTGCGGGCATGGGCACCCTCAACAATGCGTATGCCCTCCCTGCCGTCCGCCGCGCTCCTGATCCTGGGCGCGCCATCACAGCCCGAGTGGACCGCGGCCCCCGGGCAGCCTGGTTCGACGACGACTCCTGGCGCCGCCTTGTCAGCCAGGAATGGACTCTGTCGCCCGAGTCGAACAGGATCGGTGCCCGGCTGGTGGGCCGACCGCTCACCCAGACCCGGCTCGAAGAGCTGCCCAGCGAAGGCATGGTGCTCGGTGCACTGCAAGTGCCGCCGTCGGGCCTTCCCACGGTATTCCTGGCTGATCATCCCGTGACGGGTGGCTACCCCGTGATTGCCGTGGTGCGTCGCACGGATCTGGACTTGTTGGGACAAGCCCGCCCCGGCCAGCGGATTCGTTTCCTGGGCTGAAGGTTCTCCTCCACCGGGCATGTCCCTTGCTGTCTGCCCGACCGGACCAGCGTCAGCCGAAAACCAAGTGCGCCACAGTGAAGATCGCGAGCCCGGCCAGTGATCCCACCACGGTGCCGTTGATGCGGATGTATTGCAGGTCCTTACCCACCTGGAGTTCGATCTTTTGCGAGGTTTCCTCGGCATCCCAGCGTGCGACGGTGTCCGTGATGACCCCCGCGATATCGGAGCGATAGGTTTTGACGAGGTACCCGGCGGCGTCACCGATCCAGGCATTGACCTTTCCCGCGAGCTCGTCGTCGTTGACAAGCCGTGAACCGAAGTCCCGGACGGCACTCTTGAAACGCTGTGTCAGTTCGCTGTCGGGATCGTCGACGGCGGTGAGCAGCGCGTCCTTGATGGTGCCCCACGTGCGGGAAGCGAGTTCGCGGACCTCGGGATCACCGAGGACCTGGGTCTTGATTGCCTCGGCCCGGGCAATCATTGCGGGATCGTGCTGAAGATCCTGGGCAAGATCGCCGAGGTATGTGTCGATCGATTGGCGCACTTGATGGTCGGGATCCTGCTGTACCGCCCGGACGAACTTGGCGATTTCGTTGTAGACCCTGTCGCCAACGATGTCGTCCACGAAGGACGGAACCCAGAGGGGTGAACGGTCGGACACGAGCCGGTTCACCGTAGAGTGGTTCGCTTCCACCCAATCCGCCGCACGGTCAACCAACAGATCGACCAGCTTGTGGTGGTGGCCGTCGGCAAAGATCCGTTCGGCCATCCGGCCCACGGGCGGTCCCCATGGCGGAGTGAGCAGGTGCTTGCGGACCATGCCCTCGATCACTGCCTGGACGTCGTCGTCGTTCAGCACGGTGAACGCTCCGCGGATCAGTGCGGAACCTTCCTTTGCGACACGCTCCGGGCCGCCGGGGGAAGCGAGCCACTTGCCGGCTTTCCGGGCGATGTCGATGCTCGCGAGCTTCTCCTGGACCACCTGCTCGGACAGGAAGTTGGTCTCCACGAATTCCCCGAGCGAGGCGCCGATCTGGTCCTTGCGTCGCGGAATGATGGCCGTGTGCGGGATTTTCAGGCCCATGGGGTATTTGAACAGCGCAGTGACGGCGAACCAGTCGGCCAATGCTCCCACCATGCCGCCCTCCGCAGCTGCCCGCACATATTCCAGCCACGGATACTGCCTCTGCAAGGCGAAAGCAGCGGTGAAAACCACCGCCATCACAATCAGGAGCGCCAGCGCCACCGATTTCATCCGACGCAGGGCAGCGGCCTTTTCGGCGTCACCGTTTCGTTGCCCGACGCCGGCCGCAACCGTAGAGCTGCTCCCGGCAGCTGCGCGCTGGGTAGCCTCCGCCGTCGGGTCGCTATCGCTCTCGGTCACCGGGATTTGTTCAGAGTTCACCTGCATGTGCCCAGCGTAGCCCCGTCGCCGTCGTGGGCGTGGGCTACCGTATCCCCATGACGAATGACGAGCCCGGTCGCCCAGACCAAAGCACGGAGCAAAACACGCGGCCCATGGTCTACGCCCACCGCGGAGCGAGTGCCGCATTTGCGGAGCACACACGCGCCGCATACCTGAAAGCAATCGCCGACGGCGCCGACGGCGTCGAGTGCGACGTCCACCTGACCAGGGACCAGCACGTTGTCCTGCTTCACGACGCGAACTTGGACCGTACCTCGGACGGCACCGGTCCCGTGGCTGAGAAGACGCTCGAAGAGCTGCGGCAGCTGGATTTCTCTTCCTGGAAGGGCGCACGGATTCCGGACCAGTACGGTGCAAAGTCGGACCAGCTCCTGACGCTCCCGGAGTTGCTGGAGATCCTGCGCGATGCCGGCAGGACCATCGGCCTGGCCATTGAGCTCAAGCACCCCAGCCCGTACCAGCTCAAGCTTGAAGACCGCGTGCTCGAGCTTCTGGGCAACGAAGGGTGGAACGCAGAGACCTCCATGCTGGACAACATCCAGGTTTCCTTTATGAGTTTCAGCCCGGATTCGATCAAGCACCTGCTCCGGTTCGTTCCCGCGGAGCACATCTGCCAGTTGGTGGACGACGTCACGGTGGAGGAAGTCCGCGATGAACTCGGCCTTGGCGTCATCACCGGGGGAGCGGTGGCCAACGTGATGAAGGCAGCCCAGCAGGAAGGCGAACGGATCCTGGACGACTGCGAGGTTGGACTGGCGGGCCCGGGCATCGACTACGTCCGCAAGCACGCCCGCACCGTTCAGCGCTGGCTTGAATCCGGCCGCCGCTTCCGGGTGTGGACCGTCGATTCGGAGAACGATGTTGCGTTGTGCCAAGGCCTTGGCATCCACGAGATCACCACGAACAAGCCGGCGCAGGTCCTGGCCCAGCTTTAGGCTCCCAACTGACTCGCAGTAGTTGTCGTTCTGGGGCCCCAAAACGACAACTACTGCGAGTCAGATGACCGTGTTGCTGAGGGTTCCGATGCCGCCCAGCGTGATGTCCACCCGGTCGCCGGGCTGGACAGCCACGAAGGTGTTCGGGGCTCCCGTCATGATGATGTCTCCCGGTTCCAGCGTCAGCCATTGGGTGACGTAAACGAGGCAATCCGTGATGGAGGATGGCAGGTTGAAGGAACCGGACCTGGCTTTGACCTCGCCGTTGACCACTACCTCGGTGCTGACGTTGTCCGGGTCCTCGATCCCGGTTTCGATCCACGGTCCGAGCGGCGTGTAGTTGGTGCCGGACTTGCCCTGGAAGAGTTTTTCGTCGACCTGGTTTTGGTCCACATTGGTGACGTCATTGACCACCGTGTAGCCCAGGACGTGGCTCAAGGCGTTCTCGGCCGTGAGCTTCTCCGCACGCTTTCCGATGACGGCGGCCAGTTCGCCTTCCACGTTCACTGTGCCCGCGTTGCGCACGGCCACGATGTCATCACCGGGGCCGGCGATGCTGTGGACCGACTTGTGCCAAGCCTGGATGGGCAGCACGTGGTTGTTGTTGCCCAGGTTGTGCCCGATTCCTAGCACCACTGAGGGTCGGACCGGGGCGAGGAACAAGGCGTCGTCCGCGGAACTGGATTTCCCGGTGAAAGAAAGAACCTCGGCAAAGGGGTCCTCGATATGGTCCCAGCTTCCGTTGCGCAGGACTGCGTGCGTCGGGCCGGAAGGGGTTTGTAGTCGGGCGATGCGCATTGAACTCCTCGTTGAATTTCTTGTGGCGGTGGACGGTAGCGGTGGACGGCGGCAGGCACGGCCTAAAGAAGAACATACATCATGCTGAACTGAGTCCAATATTCTGAACGGACAAGAATTGCACCCGACCGCCGCGGCAACCCTCCGGTTACCGCGGCGGGCAGGGCTGTGGTTGCATGAATACATGCCTTTTTCATGGTCCGCCCGGACAACCCAGACAATCTCCGCGGCGGCCCTGAGTGCACTGTTACTCGTGAGCGCCAGGAAGCACTTCCAGCAGCCCAAGTTCTTTGCCCCGGTCGTCCCGGATTATCTGTGCCGCGATGACAATCCGAGGGAAGTCGCCGAACTCGAACCCGGCCAAGGCAAGGCCGCCGCGGCCGCACCTCGGAACGGCGCCTTGGCGGTCATGTCCCGGGAGGAATGGATCGCGGTGAGCGGACTGCTTGAGGCGGTTGCCGCCGTCGGGCTCCTCATTCCTGCCACGCGCAGGGCCGCAGCCCGCGGCACCACGCTGATGTTCACGGTGTTCCTGGCCGGCCACGTGGACGCGCTCCGCCGCGCATACTCTCCCGCCGGAACGTCGTCCGCGCGGCGGATTCACACCCTGCGCCTGCCTTTACAGCTCCCTTTGATCCTGTGGGCATGGAGTCTGGCTGGAGCGAAACGGGGCGCATGAAACTCCTCGAATCCCCGGCGGTGAAGGTGGGCCTCTCCATCAGCATCGCAACGGGCCTCTACGGCATCTCGTTCGGTGCATTGGCCTCAGCCTCCGGGTTCAGCTTCTGGCAGACCATGGCGTTCAGCCTGCTCATGTTCAGTGGAGGATCGCAGTTCGCCTTCATCGGCGTCGTGGCTGGCGGCGGTTCCGGCATTGCGGCCATGACCGCGGCCGCGCTGCTGGGCTTGCGCAATGGCATCTACGGGATGCAGATGAACGCGCTGTTGCGTCCCAGCGGATGGCTCAAGTACCCGCAAGCACACATCACCATCGACGAGTCCACCGCCACTGCCTCGGGACAAAGCGATTCGGACGAACAGCGACGTGGCTTCTGGACGGCCGGACTCGGCATTTTCGTGCTGTGGAACATCTTCACGGCTGTCGGAGCCTTGGCGGGCGATGCCTTGGGCGATCCCAAGCAGTGGGGGCTCGACGGCGCCGCCGTGGCAGCGTTCCTGGGCCTGCTCTGGCCTCGGCTCAAGGGCCGTGAACCCTGGGCGATCGCCGCTGCTGCTGCTCTGGCGACCATTATTACGGTTCCGTTCGTTCCGGCGGGCGTGCCCATCCTCGTGGCCGCCGTCGTGGCCGGGGCCATTGGCTGGTTCAGCCACGGACGCAGTGACGAAGGCATGGAGCCCGACGTCGATCCCTACCCGCGCGGTCATTCAAACGCTGAAGCTTCCAGCCGCGAAAGGAACGCCGAATGACCCTCTGGCTCTGGATCCTCATCGCCTGCGGACTGGCGTACCTCACCAAGCTTTCGGGCTATTTCGTGCCGGCGAAGCTCCTGCGGAGTCCGCGGATGATGCGCGTGGCCGGCACCATGACCATCGGCCTGCTTGCGTCCCTGACCGTCGTCAACGCGGTGGCGTCCGGGCAGTCCCTCGCCCTCGACGCCAGGCTCGGTGCGCTCGCAGCTGGGGCCGTCGCGCTGTGGCTCCGGGCCCCGTTCCTTGTGGTGGTGATCGTGGGATCGGCGGCGGCCGCCTGCCTGCGGCTGCTCGGCTGGCGCTGAACCACCGCCCGTGGTTCCGACCGTCGCCGCGGTGAGCGACGCCGTCGTGCGCTGGTTACTCGAAAGCCATCCCGGGGATGGGGGTCTGCTGTGGCAGCGGGCGCGACGGGCGTTCGGTGCGGATGGCATCCTCAAGCAAGGCAACCGGCCGTTCCCAAGCGCGGGACCCCGGCTCCATGGTGTCCACGGCGCCGATCAGCATGGCAACAAGGCGCACCATGTCCTCGATGGAGATGTCCCGGCGCAGCGAACCCTGGCCCTGGCCGCGGCTAAGCAGTTCAGCCATGGAATCGATCAAGCCGCCAGTGATGCCCACCAAGAGTCCGCGGCGGCCGGCGACGGCGCCCAGCAGGTTCGCGTCTTCGCTGGCAACCTGCACCACGGCGTCGATCACGTTGATGAGCCCGACGGCGGCATCCATGCCCGCGAGGGCATCTTCCACGACCGGGTCCACATGAAGCCTGAGTTGCCGCGACAGGGCGGCCAGGACGAGTTGTTCTTTGTCAGCGAAGTTGCGGAACAGTGTAGCCGGGCCAACACCTGCGGTGGTGGCGATCGTCTGGAGTGGAACCTCCGGGCCCAGCTCGCGGAAGCACTGGCGCGCTGCCGTGATGATCTTGTCTACATTGCGCGCAGCATCAGCTCTAAGTGGCTTGCGTTCCAAGGGCCGGTCCATGCTGCTCACAGTAGCAACGGAGGGGCTCCAATCACTTTTGTGACATTCTTGCCCGTGAAAGACTGGATTCATGTTGCTTGCCTTTTCAGTTGCCCCGTCCGGCCAGCCCGCTGCTGGCGCCGTATCCGTTGATGGCTCGGTGCACGACGCCGTTGCCGAGGCCGTGAAGATCGTCCGCGAATCCGGGCTCCCCAACCAGACGGACTCGATGTTCACCACCATCGAGGGCGAGTGGGATGAAGTGTTCGACGTCGTCAAGCGCGCCACCGAGGCCGTGGGCAAGTACGGAAACCGGGTGTCCTTGGTGATCAAGGCGGATATCCGGCCGGGATACACGGGGGAACTCACGGGCAAAGTTGAGCGGCTGGAGCGTGCGATCAACAAAGGCGAGTAGCCGGTCCTTCCCTCTGTCGGTGCCCGGTGCCAGACTTGGGCCATGTTTGAACACAAGGCCCAGCCCGGCTGGGTGGCCGTCGAGGAATACTTGTCCAACGCCGTCGTCCGCCCGAACGCCGCGCTCAAACACGCGGTGCAGTCCGCCCTCGACGCCGGGATGCCGCCCATCGAAGTGGCGCCCAACGCCGGGAAGCTGCTCAAGATGCTGGTGCAGCTGTCCGGTGCGCGGCGCGTGCTGGAAATAGGCACTTTGGCCGGCTTCAGCGCGATCTGGATGGCCCAGGGACTGCCCGACGACGGCCGACTGGTCACGTGCGAATACCTCCCGAAACACGCTGAAATCGCCCGGGCGAACGTTGACATGGCTGGGATCGGCCACAAAGTAGACATCCGGATCGGCCCCGCGCTGGAGACTCTTGCGGCGCTGGCCAAAGATCCCGAGCGGGACGGCCCGTTCGACTTCGTCTTCATTGATGCCGACAAGGAGAACGATTCCAACTACCTCGACTGGGCTATCCGGCTCGGGAGGCCGGGCACGGTGATTGTGATGGACAACGTTATCTGGGAGGGCGCCATCCTGGATCCTTCCATGGACGAGGTGAACGCTCCGGGCATCGTGGGTGCGTTGGAAATGATGGGCAAGGATCCGCGCCTCGACGCAACGGCCATCCAAACGGTTGGATCCAAGGGATGGGACGGTTTCGCGATAGCCCGGGTGGTGTGACGCTAGGCTGTGCGCATGGAATTTACCCTCCGTCCGGCAACGGTGGATGACGTTGAACCCTTGACCCGCATGCATTTGGCTGCCTGGCGGGAAAGCTACGGGCGCCTCTTGCCCGAGGAGTTCTTCGCCTTCCGTGAGGCCACCATCAACACGCGGATCGAGAGGCAGCGGGAAGCCTTGGCGGGCTCGTACAAGCCGATGCTCGCCCACGATGCTGACGGCGCCTTGGTAGGCATCGCTTCTGCCGGTCAGGCCCGGGACGAGGACCGGCCATCCGAGCTGGAATTGCAGATGATCTATACCTTGCGGCGCGTGCACGGGTTGGGCGTGGGGCAAGCATTGGTCGACGCTGTGATCGGCAACGCCGCCGCCTACCTGTGGGTGCTTGAAGACAATCCACGTGCCCAGGCTTTCTACCGCAAGAACGGCTTCCGCCCCGACGGTACACGTCAGCTTTTGCCGCCGGACTGGTACGAACTGCCGGAGATCCGGATGGTGCGCGCCGCCGTCGGGGGCTGACCGCAAGATGGTGCGCGCCGCCGTCGGGGGCTGACCGCAAGGCAGCGGCGTCAACTAGGGTTGAAGCATGACCGGAAGAGGGCGGCTGTAGTGGCGAAGCGTGGCAAGGGCAGGGGCGCCGGACAAGCTGCCGGGGTTATCGAGGTGCCCGCGGGCACGAAGCCGAACGGTCCTGTGGAGGGCGTCTACTACATCGACACCGGGGACTGCGAACTCGTTGCCGACCCGGACAACTCCAACGGCTGGCTCCTGAAAATCAACGGTGTCATGAGCTCGCACATCGATGTTGCAGAGCCGTTGTTCCTGGACTTCGAGTACATGCGCTGGATTGCGGCCCTGGTGGAATCCAAATGGCCGCCCGAGTCCAAGCCGAAGCTGCGTGCCTTGCACCTCGGCGGCGGAGCATGTTCCCTGGCCCGGTACTTCCACGCCGCCTACCCCGACGCGCGCCAAGTGGTGGTGGAACTCGACGGCAAGCTGGCCGAATACGTACGCGGCTGGTTCGACCTGCCGAAGGCCCCATTGATGCGGATCCGGGTGGGCGAAGCCAGGGAAGTCACGGAAGGCCTCACTCCGGACACCCGGGACCTCATCATCCGGGACGTCTTTGCCGGCGCCCTCACTCCGAGGGCGCTCACCACCCGCGAGTTCAACGACCACGCGTCGAAGGTGCTGGCTCCGGGCGGCCTTTATGTGGTGAATTCCGGAGACGCCCCGGACCTCAAGAACGCCCGCGAGGACGCCGCCACCATCGCAGACACCTTCGCGCACACCATGATCATTGCCGACCCCGCGATGCTCAAGGGCCGGCGGTACGGGAACATGATCATGGCCGGCAGCCACGAGCCGTTCGGCGACGATCCGCAACTGGCCCGGAAGCTGCTCGGCGGGGCCGTTCCCGCGCATATCTGGAACGATGCAAAGGTCCGGGCATTCGCCGTCGGCGCCCAGATCCGGCACGACCCTCAGCCGGCCGCCTGACCGCAACTCGCCCTCGGGCCTATATGTGAGCGAGGGTTGGCCGGGGAGGGCGTATATGTGAGCGCGCGTCGGAACTTCAGCGGCGCGCCAGCAGCAGCTCGCGGTGTGCGGCAGTCTCCTCTTGAAGGGCGTGCACGACGGCGGCAACTGCGGGGCGGCGCATCGAGTCGGGCCGCAGGACCATCCAGTAGGGGAGTAGCTCCGCGAAATCCGAGGGGAGCAGCCGTACGAGGTCCGGGTGCCGGTCCGCCATGAAGCACGGCAGGAAGCCGATACCGGCCCCGGCGCGCGTCGCCTCGACGTGGACGAAGACATTGGTAGAGCTCAAGCCGTCGCGCATGGACGGGACCAGCCGGCGAGGGGCATCGAGGTCGTCCACTTGCAGCATGGAGTCCACGAAATAGACCAGCTGATGCCGCGTCAGCTCTTCCACGGTGCCGGGTACGCCGTGAAAAGCCAGGTACTCGCGCGAGGCATACATTCCCAGCATGTACTCGCCCAGCAACACAGCCTCGGCCCGGTGCACCTGGGGTTCGCCCACCACCACCTCGAGGTCCAGGCCGGAACGCTGCTGGAGCGCCCGGCGGGTCACGGTGATGATCTCCACCGTGAGGCCGGGATGCGATCGCCGCAAGCGCGCCACGGCCGGTGCCGCGATGTAGGCGCTGAATCCGTCGGTCGCGGTCATGCGTACGACGCCGGCAATAGGGTCCGGCGCGCGGTCGTCCGGTCCCAGCGTGCCCACCGCCGCTTCGATCCGCTCGGCCACGCCCACGGCCTCGGCTCCGAGCTCCGTGACTTCCCAGCCGCCCGCCGCCCGCGCGAGGACCCGGCCGCCGAGCGCCTTCTCGAGCGCGGCGATCCTGCGGGAAACAGTGGTGTGGTTCAATCCCAAGGCTTGGGCCGCCGTCGTGAACTTACCTGAGCGCGATACCGCGAGAAGGACCAGGAGATCGTCTGGATTCGGATTCATATCTGCAATTCTGCACACACTTAGTGCCATTTTGGTTATTGAAGCCGCAGTAATGTGCGGCAATACTCATTGGAGCATTTCGTGTTGTGGATCACAACGCGTGTCAGTGTGGACACTAAGGAGATGGACATGGCCGTAGGACAACGCTCCGCAGCCGGCGCCGCCGCGACCGGCAAAGGCGCAGGCCTCAAGAAGATCGTCGCCGCCTCGATGGTGGGCACCGTGGTGGAATGGTACGAATTCTTCCTCTACGCCACCGCCGCAACGCTGGTTTTCGGCAAGTACTTCTTCCCGCCCACCGGCAACGACCTCGACGGCATCATCCAGGCGTTCCTGACGTACGCGGTGGGCTTCGTGGCCCGGCCGCTGGGCGGCATCGTCTTCGGCCAGATCGGCGACAGGCTCGGCCGCAAACCCACCCTGCAGCTCACCATTGTGATTGTCGGCGTATCCACTTTCCTCATGGGTTGCCTCCCTGGCTTCGCCGACCTCGGCTACTGGGCGCCGGCCATGCTCGTGGCGCTCCGCTTCATCCAAGGCTTCGCACTGGGTGGCGAATGGGGTGGTGCGGTGCTGCTGGTGGCAGAACACAGCCCCAAGGAGTCCCGCGGATTTTGGTCAAGCTGGCCGCAGGCCGCGGTTCCCGTCGGCAACCTCCTCGCCACGCTGGTCCTCTTCATCATGTCCACCACCCTCAGCAGCGCAGCATTCCTCAGCTGGGGATGGCGCGTGGCGTTCTGGCTCTCCGCCGTGATTGTCTTCGTGGGCTACTACATCCGCACCCACGTGACCGAGGCCCCGATCTTCCTTGAGGCGAAGGCCCAGGTGGAGAAGGAACAAGCCGTCAGCTACGGCGTCGGCGAAGTCATCCGCAAGTACCCCAAGGGCATCCTCCAGGCCATGGGACTGAGGCTCGCGGAGAACATCATGTACTACCTCGTGGTGAGCTTCTCCATCGTGTACCTCAAGAGCGTGGACAAGTACGACACCTCCTCGTTGCTGCTCGCGCTCCTGATCGCGCACGTTGTCCACTTCGTGGTCATTCCGCAGCTGGGCCGGTTGGCTGACAACTGGGGGCGCAAGCCGGTTTACCTTATCGGTGCCATAAGCGGTGCGACCTGGCCGTTCTTCGCCTTCCCCATGTTCGACACCAAGAACCCCGTGGTAATCGTTGCCGCCGTGACCATCGGCCTCTGCCTGCATGCCTTCATGTACGCAGGGCAGCCGGCCATCATGACCGAGCTCTTCCCCACCCGGATGCGCTACTCGGGCGTCTCCCTCGGCTCGCAAGTCACCTCGATCTTCGCTGGTTCGCTGGCCCCGCTCTTGGCGACGCAGTGGCTCAAGGACACCGGTTCCTGGATGCCCACGGCGATCTACCTGGTGATCGCCTGCGCCATCACCGCCGTCGTCGTCTTGACGCTCAAGGAGACCCGCGGAGTGGCGCTGGAAGACGTTGACAAGGCCGACGCCGTTCGCCACGGCCTCCCCATGGGTGCCCGCGCATGAGCCTGGAGGGCCGCAAGGCCCTAGTCACCGGCGGGGCGAGCGGCATCGGCGCAGCATGTGCCACGGCCCTCGCCGCGCGGGGCGCGAAGGTTGTAGTGGCCGACGTCGATGCCGCCGGTGCCGCCGCGCTCGCCGACAAGCTCGGCGGCACCGCCTGGGCCGTCGACTTGCTCGACGCTGAGGCCCTGGCGGGACTCAGCCTGGATTGCGACATCCTCGTCAACAATGCCGGCATCCAGAAGGTTGCCCCCATCGAAGAATTCGAACCCGCAGACTTCCGCCGCATCCTCACCCTCATGCTCGAAGCCCCTTTCCTCCTCATCCGGGCAGCACTTCCGCACATGTACGCCAACGGATTCGGCCGGATCATCAACATCTCCTCGGTCCATGGGCTGCGGGCGTCGGCATTCAAGAGCGCGTATGTCTCGGCCAAGCACGGGCTCGAGGGGCTCAGCAAGGTGACGGCCCTCGAGGGCGGCCAGCACGGGGTCACCTCCAACTGCATCAATCCGGGATACGTGCGTACGCCCCTCGTCGAGAAGCAGATCGCCGACCAGGCACTGCTGCACGGCATCCCTGAGTCGGAAGTCCTGGCGAAGGTCATGCTGACGGAATCCGCGGTGAAACGCCTCGTCGAGCCGGAGGAAGTAGCGTCGCTGGCCGCGTGGATAGCGTCCGACGACGCCGGCATGGTCACCGGAGCCAGCTACACGATGGACGGGGGCTGGTCCGCCCGTTAACTTACCCCTCGATGTCGTAGGCTGGTGCCCACGAGGGGAGCGCATATGGGTCTCGATCCGGTCAGCCTTAAGATAGCTCTGGGCATTGTCGCTTTTACGCTCTGCCTGCTGTTTTTCGGATCGTTCCGCCGGACCCGCTCCGCGTACAGCGGGTGGTGGTGCCTCGCCCTCGTTTTCCTGCTTTCGGGGAACATGGCGTACCTGCTCGCCGGGACTCCCCAGCAGATCTGGGCGGGGCCACTCGGCAACGCTTTGCTGGTGGCCGGTGCGTTCAGCGTGTGGGCGGGCTCGCGCTCCCTGCGCTTGCTTCCGACGCCGCGATGGCAGCTCCTCGCCGGACCCGTCGCCACGGCTGTGGCCGCCACGCTGGAGAACCCGGCCACCAACGCATGGTCCGGCGGCCTGGTGTATTTGGCCATGATGTCCTTGGGCATGGGTTTGGCAACGGTTGAACTCTGGCGGTTGAAGCCCAGCGTTTCACAGGCCCATCGCTCCTTGGCGCTCGCCGCAGGAGTGCTGGCGTCGTTCTTCTTCTGCCGCGGGATCGCATATGTCGTTGAAGGACCCGACGGTCCGGATTTCGGCACCTTTCTCAGCTCGGCAACCACCAGCGTGGTCACCATCGTCCTTCTTGTCACCGTGTCCTTCAGCATGACTGCGCTGAGTAACGAGCAGCTCATCAACGGGCTCAACGAACGCGCCACCCGGGACGGCCTGACGGGGCTCCTGAACCGTACCGCCTTCATGGAGCTGGCCACCCAGGAGATCGGCAGGCTGCACTCGGCGGGATCGATCTCCACGTTGATCCTCGCCGACCTCGACCATTTCAAATCACTCAACGACAGTCATGGCCACGCTGCGGGCGACACCGCCATCCAGGCCTTCGCCGCGGCGTGTCAGGCCTCGGTCCGCCACACAGACCTTGTCGGGAGGTATGGCGGAGAGGAATTCACCATCCTGCTTCCCGGGGCCGATCTCGAGAGTGCAGAAATCATTGCTAACGAAATCAGCCGCCGTTTGGCCTCGGCAGAACCGCCGGACGGCGTCACCTTCCCCACGGTGAGCTATGGCATCGCCCCCAGCACCCTCGCCGACGCCGATGTGGCCCGCATGATCGTGGCCGCCGACAAGGCCCTGTACCAGGCCAAGTCCCTTGGGCGGAACCGCGCGGTCTGCGCAACTGCCTAGCCGCCGTCGAGCGCTGACTCACGCGGCGCTGGACCGATCCTGCAACGCTCAAATCAGTCCGTCAAAACAATCTGCTTAAACGCTTGATCAAAAGTGTGACCTCGGTTACGCTTGCAGTGATCAAACGCTTTAGCAGAAATGGACATCAACGCCGATGACTTACTCAGTCTTCTTCCAACCCACCGATGGATGGGTCGGAGACGTGATCCCGTTCCAGAAGGACGGGGAGTTTTGGCTTTTCTATCTGCACGAGGTGCGGAACGACCCGAAGCCGGGAACGTCCTGGAATCTTGTGACCACCAAGGACCTCACCCGGTTCGAGGACCATGGAGTGTCGCTTCGTCATGGCGGGGAGGACGACGCGGACTTCAATGCATACACGGGCAGCGTTGTGTGCGACGAGTCCGGAATACACCACCTGTTCTACACGGGACAGAATCCGCGGCACCCCGGCTCCGACGGGGCCCCGCTCCAACTTGTCATGCATGCCACGAGCACGGACGGAATGCTGACGTGGGTCAAGCATCCGGAGTTGACCTTCGGCGCCCCGGCCGGCTACGAATCCGGCGACTGGCGCGATCCGTTCGTCTTCAAGGACGAGGCAAGCGGTTTGTGGCGGATGCTGCTGGCCGCACGGCACGCGGACGGTCCGGACCGCCGCCGCGGAGTGATTGCCCAATGCGTCTCCCCGAACCTGATGGATTGGGAGCATACAGAGCCGTTCTGGGATCCTCGCCGGTACATCACGCACGAATGCCCCGACGTCTTCGCCTGGGGAGACTGGTGGTACCTGGTCTATTCGGAATTCTCCGAGTCCTTCACCACCCGCTACCGTATGGCGAAAAGTCCCGACGGGCCATGGATCGTGCCGGCGCGGGACAGCGTTGACGGCCGCGCCTTCTATGCCTCGAAGACGGCCGAGCGGGATGGCCGCCGGTTCTTCTTCGGCTGGATCGCCAGCAAGGAGGACAACCGCGACGACGGCGCCTGGCAGTGGGCGGGCACGATGTCCGTCCTCGAGGCCCGCCAGAACGACGACGGCACCCTCGCGTTTTCGTTTGCCGACGAGCTGGTCGAGAGCTTCTGGGACGAGATCCCGGTAACCTTCGGCAGCGCCCTTCCGGAGGCGCTGAATGCTCCCGACGGATACAGGGCCTTGGTGTCCGATGAGGTCCTCCCGCGGCAGTTCTACGCCCGGGCGGTGCTGCAGATAGAACCCGATACCACCGAATGCGGCCTGCTGCTTCGCTCAAGCCCGGACGGAGACGAGTCCTACATCATCCGCCTGGAACCGAAGCGCGGACGCATGGTGTTCGACCGATGGCCCCGTCAGATAAACGGCGACGCGCAATGGCACGTCTCGGGGGACGTTCCCTTCGAGATCGAACTCGAACGCCCCTGCGAGCTCGTCCCCGGAGAACACACCCTCGAAGTTGTCGTGGACGGGGACCTCTGCGTCGCCGTCGTCGACCGCCAGGTCGCCTTGAGCACCCGGATCTACGGGCTGCCGGACGGCCGGATCGGCGTTTTCGCCGGTGAAGGCACCATCGCTCTCACTGACCTTGAGATACGTAAGCGCACAGACAACTAAATACCCAGCGCCAGACCTCCGTTCAAATCAAAGGAGATTTCCCCCATGAAGAAGCTCATACGAACGGCCGCCGTAGCAGCGGCCGCAGCCCTCGCACTCTCCGCCTGCGGCAGTGGAGGGGCCGGCAGCGCCTCCAACGTCAACCCCACTGGAGACATCAAACCGCGGCAAATCTCGTGGCTTCTGTCCCGGCCGGCTGACGGTGCAGTCATCAACGTCATGAAGAAGGTGGCCGACGAGTACGCCCAGACCCATC
This sequence comes from Arthrobacter sp. KNU-44, assembly GCF_051843155.1. NCBI lineage: Bacteria > Bacillati > Actinomycetota > Actinomycetes > Micrococcales > Micrococcaceae > Arthrobacter > Arthrobacter sp. KNU-44. Next base: position 1,901,294 of record NZ_JBPXNG010000002.1, on the reverse strand, counting down.
CCGGCTTTTCCCTCAACCTGATCACGACCCCTGACCGGCCCTCGTACATTCAGAAGTACGAAACCCTCGCCGCCGCGAACAAGCTCCCGGAGCTGTTCGACACGGACGCCACGCCGTTTGCCCAGCAACTCGCCAAGCAAGGCAAGATGGTCGACGCCGAGAAGCTGCTCAAAGACCTCGGTGTCTACGACACTTACCGGACGAACGCGCTGAATTACCAGCGCTTCGACGACGGATCCCTGTACATGATCCCGTTCCAGTTCGAGCTCGAGTACTTTTGGTACAACAAGGCCCTTTTCCAGCAGGCTGGAGTGTCCGTGCCGAAGTCGCTCGACGATATCCCCGCGATGTGCACGGCCCTGCGCAAGGCCGGCATTACGCCCCTCGCCCTTGACGGACAGGACCAGTGGCCGCTTGAGCGCTACGTCTCCTACCAGCCCTTCCGCGACGCCGGGCCCGACTTCGTGCAGAAGCTCAAGAAGGGTGACGCGAAGTTCAGCGACGCCACTGGCCAGAAGACAGTCAACTGGATAAGCCAGCTCGGCGGGGCCGGCTGCTTCCAGGACGGCTTCTCCTCGCAGGGCTACTCTGATGCCCAGAACCTCTTCACCTCCGGCAAGGCCGCCATGTACAACATCGGCACCTGGGAACTCCCCAGCCTCGCTACCGACAAGCTGAATCCGGCGGTGCGTAAAGACGTCGACTACTTCACGCTTCCGGCCACGCCAAGTTCCGCCACGGCCGCCAACGAGTACGTGGCAACCTCAGGCATAGGCATGGCGGTCAACTCGAAGACCTTCGACCCGCTCGTGAGCGACTTCCTGAAATTCGCCCTCGCCAAGTACCCCTCGGAGTACGCGGCCACGGGTGCCCTCTCGCCGACGACGAACGTCCAGACGACGATTCCAGCCAACGCCACGCCACTGTACAAAAAGGCAGTTGACCAGGCGAAGGATCTCGGGTCGAAGCTCGCGATGCCTTGGGACACGCAGCTCGATCCGACCACCAACAGCAGGCTGCAACAAGAGCTCGTGCTCTTGGCCCAGGGCAATGTCAAGCCTGCCGAGTTCACCAGCACGATGGATAGCACCATCGCACAGAACGCTCCCAAGTTCTTCAAATAACACGCAGCGGTGGGGGGCCCAGGCCCCCCACCCGAAAGGCACTCCCATGCTTCCCAATCGATCACGACTCTCGGTCCTGGTCTTCCTGCTTCCGCCGCTGCTTCTCTACGGCGTCGCGGTGCTGTTCCCGATACTGCAATCGCTGTTCCTCAGCTTCTTCTCCTGGAACGGCATCAGTGACATGGAGTTCGTGGGCTTCGCAAACTACGTGCACATGCTCACCGGCGACGGCGTGTTCTGGCGTTCCTTCTTCAACGCCCTCGGCTACCTCGCCATCTGCCTCGTCCTCCAATTGGGCGGCGCGTTGTTCGTCGCAAGTCTCCTGACCTCGCTGCGAAGAGGCCGCGAGCTCGTCAAAACCCTGTATCTCCTGCCGGCGGTGATTTCGACGGTTGCCATCGCCTTCCTCTTTGTGAGGATCTACTCGATCGATCCGGTGGGGCTTCTCAACCAAGTCCTCGGCTGGATCGGTCTGGGCAGCCTTGAGCGCCCCTGGCTTTCGGACGTCAATACTGTCCTGGCGGCAGTTTCAGCCCCCGAAGGCTGGCGATTCACGGGGCTCTACATGCTCATCATCTACGCCGCGCTGCTTGCCGTCCCGCAGGAACTCGAAGAGGCGGCACGCCTGGACGGCGCCAACCGGTGGCAGCTGTTCACCAAGATCAGGTTCCCGCACATCCGGCCCGTGTGGATCACCACCACCATCATGGCCACGACCTACGGCCTACGTGGATTCGATATCCCTTACCTCATGACGAACGGCGGCCCCGGCCAGTCCTCGGAGCTCCTGACGACCTACATGTACAAAACCGCGTTCACCAGCACCGACTTCGGCTACGCCAGCACCATCTCGGTGTTCATCGTGGTCGAGTGCCTCGTCGCCGTCGGATTCATCTTGCTCATGCTCAAACGAAAGGCTGACGCATGACCGCGCAAACAGCCCCGGTTACCCGGCCGATCCCTGCACCGCCAAGCAGCCCGGCTCCCCGGCGTCGGCGGCGCAAGCCAAACGTCTTCCGAAGCTTGTCGAGGGTGCTGATCGTCCTCATCGTCGTCGTGCAGGTCTACCCCCTCGCCTGGCTGTTCCTCACGAGCCTGCGCAACGACCACGACTTTGCCACGGGTGATCCCTTCGCGCTGCCGAGTTCCATCAGCTTCGACAACTACGCCCGCGCTTTCCAGACCGGCAACCTCGGCCAGAACATCCTGAACAGTTTTATCGTCACGATGGGTGCCAACCTCCTGATCGTCTTGCTGGGCATGATGGCGGCGTATGCGTTGCAGGTCCTCGGATTCCGCTTCAGCAAATTCGTCCGCGGCCTCTTCCTGATCGGCATCATCGTGCCCGTGCAGATCGCGCTGGTGCCGCTGTTCATCGACTACTCGTCCGTGAACCTGCTGGACACCTACCAATCGATGATCATCCCCTTGGCGGGGTTCGCCCTCCCCATGTCGATCTACCTCTTCTCGTCATTCTTTGAATACATTCCCCGCGAGACCTATGAGGCAGCCTCCCTGGACAGCGCCGGACCGTACCGGATCTTCGGCCTGATCACCCTTCCGCTCTCCACCAACACGGTAGTGACTGTGGTCCTGGTGAACAGCATCTTCATCTGGAACGACTTCATCTTCGCGAACACGTTCGTGCTTTCCGAAGGGCTCAAGACCATCCCTCTGGGGCTGCAGAACTATATCGGCGCAATGGGCAAGGTCGACTGGACCGCGACGTTCGCCGCTGTCTGCATCACCATCACTCCTTTGCTGCTCGTGTTCCTTGTCCTCAACAAGGCGATGATCCAAGGCCTCGAGAGCGGGGCGACGAAGGGGTGAGGACGAGGCCACTGGATAGACTGTGAGGGGAGGGCCAATGACGTCTGAAAAAAGCTTGAGAGAACCCGAGGTTAACCCCTCGCATCCACCGGCGACTCCGAGGACGAGTCATCCGGTCACGATGCGGGACGTGGCGGAAGGGGCTGGAGTCTCCGTTGCTACGGTTTCCCTGGTTGTTAACAACAAGAAAGACGCCAGGATCGGCGCCGGGACCCGCAAGCGCGTCCTGGACACCATCCGCGAACTGGGATACCGCCCGAACGCCCTCGCGAAGAACCTCGTGAGCGGCAGTTCACGGTTCATTGGCCTCGTCGCTGACGCGATCGCCACGACTCCCTTCGCGGGGCAAATCATCCACGGCGCCCAGGACGAAGCTTGGAAACACGGATTCGTGCTTCTGGTCGCCAACACGGAGGGCGACGAGCCTGTCGAAAAAGACGCCATCTCGATGATGCTCGAACACAAGGTTCGCGGCATCCTGTACTCCACCTGGTTCCACCGCCCAACTGAGATCCCCGCAGCGTTGCAAGAGACAGACTTCGTACTGGTGAACTGCTTCTCCCCGGACTCCGACGCCTTGGCCGTGGTCCCGGATGAAGTCCATGGCGGACGGGAAGCCACCGACATCCTCCTCCGCAAGGGTCACCGGCGGATCGCCTTTATCAACGCCACGATTCCTGCACCCGCGAAGGACGGACGCCTCCAGGGCTACCGGGAAGCGCTCGAATCCGCGGGAATCGCATTCGATCCGCACCTCGTGTTCGACGCCTATCCTGACCAGGAAGGCGGGTACGGAGCAGTTGAGGAACTCCTCAAACGCGACGTCACGGCAGTCTTTTGCTACAACGACCGCATGGCCATGGGTCTCTACGACGGGCTGAAGCAACAGGGGTTGTCCATTCCCGATGACATGGCCGTGGTGGGTTTCGACAACCAGGAAGTCATCGCCGCCCACATGCGGCCACCGCTGTCCACCGTCGCGCTGCCGCACTACGAGCTCGGCGCCGCGGGTGTGCGCTTGCTTCTCGGCGTCGACGAACCAGCGCGGAGCCCGGTGGTTAAGCTTGAATGCCCGCCGGTGGAGCGTGATTCCGTTGGACCGATTACCCTCACGGCTCCCCGGCTGCCTTAGGGGGATTCTGCTCAGCCTCGTCAACGGCGGAATGCTCAATGTAGGACTCCACCGCCGACTCCGGAACGCGGTATGACCGCCCGAACCGCACGGCGTGGATGGCGTGCGAGTTCACGAGGCGGTAAACGGTCATTCTGGATACCCGCAGCGCCTGGGCAACCTCGGCGATTGTCATGAACCGGTTGCCTGGAATGCCGGCGGCGGACATATTCACCACGGCCTCCGCAATTGGCGGTAGTCGTAGTAGACCAGGGTGCCACCCGTTGGCACGACGGTTCTCAAGCCAATCGATGGGCCTTTGATGACGACCACCACGCCTTCCTTGGACCCGTTGAAGGGATCGTCTCCAGCCACGTAGTCTCCCACCTTAAAAGGGGAGACAGTCGATTTGGCCTGCTTGGATGCCCGCGAAAATACCTGGCAAAGTCGCAAAGCCAGCGCACGGCGGCGTTGCTTGCGCATCCGAGCAGAGTGCCTTGAGTAAGGATCGAACATCGGAATCACTCCTTTGCAGTCGCGATCTTCCAACGGTAGGCGCCGACCACACGCAACACATGAGTGCCTTGCACCCGTTATGGCACATGGGCCACTCACGTCACTTGGACCACTACTCGGACAAGCACCCCAGCGCAAGCAAGTGGTGACCCGAGTAGTCCGGGCAAAAGACGGGTAGGGGTTACGCATGCCAGGCCGGGCGAACAGTCCATACGCTCAAAGCAAATGTTCCGTCAGGTCTGGGAGGGGGAACAATGCAACGAGCGGCAAAAGCAGGAATTGTCGTTGCGGGGGTGGTGGCGGTCGGGTTGGCGGGGGCGATCACGCTCAACGCCACGCAGACATCATCAAATTCGATGGCCGGCGCCGCGCCGTCGGCCATTGTCAGTGCAGCGGCTTCTGCACCCGGTGCCACCAGGACACCGGCAACGACGCCGAGTGCCACCGCTTCAGCGCCAGCCGCCAGCGCTTCCGCCAGCGCTTCAGCGCCAGCCGCCAGCGCTTCCGCCAGCGCTGATTCAGCCAGCTCCATGCCTTCAAGTCAGGCCCCGGTCCCTGCCCCGGCGAGCAGTGCCAAGCCCGATGCCCCGGTGCCGGCCCCCGCTGCGCCAGCTCCGGCTCCCGCGGTGCCTGCTCCTGTGCAGCAGGCCCTCGACGCAGCCGGGATCCAACGCATCAAGGACAGCTGCACGGCGCGCCTGCAAAGCGATGCGGCACACTCCTCAATTGTGACCGGAACGGTGGTGCCCCGGCCATTCACTGTGGTCTCCATCGCCTTCTCCGGGAACCCCGTGCAGTCAACGGCGGCCTCCGGTCTGGCGTCGTACGACATCCTCATGAAGATCACCCTCAAGCTTGTCGATGGTCCTGCCCAGGACAGCGTGCGGGTTTGCCGGGTCTACGACTCGGACTCGCACGTGGATTGGCTTCCTGCCGGCTGAGTCCGCAGTTGCATCTGGTCCCAGCCCCTAAGACTTGGTGCCTGTAAGCGCCAAGGTTCCGCCGAGCCCGATCATCATGACCCCGCCCGTGGCACCCAGGGTGGAGATCCGCCGCGGGGAGCGGGCAAACCAGTGGCGTGCGGTGCCCGCTGCGAGGGCCCAGATACTGTCGGAGATCAGGGCGATCACCAGGAAAACACTTCCGAGTTCGGCGAGCTGAAGCGGAATACTGCCGCTCGAATATTCCACGAACTGGGGCAGCACGGCCACGAAGAACACGATCGATTTCGGGTTGCTGGCACCGACGACAAAACCCTCGCGGATGAGCCGCCACATGGACCGCGACGGTGCGGGGCCAGCCGCCGTCGAACGCCCGCCGCGGTGGCGGATCGCCTGCACCCCGAGATAGACCAGGTACGCCGCGCCACCGAACTTGATGATCGTGAAGAGCACGATCGATTGCGCCAGGACCGCACCAAGCCCGAACGCCACAGCGATGATCTGCGGAACCATGCCAAGCGCGTTTCCGAGCACACTCAGGAGTCCGCCTCTGCGGCCGAGGGCGAGGGAGCGTCCAATCACGAACAGGACGCTGGGACCGGGGATGGCGATGAGGACCAGTGCGGCCAGCGCAAACGCCAGGAGGTTGGTGAACGGAACCATGCCTGATGATAGCGCTGGCCGGCGGTGACGGTCGATGGCTAGTGGGAGCAGCCGCCGTCGGGCAGTGTCCGCTAGTGCCGCGTGGCGATCACGGGAATCGAAGCTGTTTCGTCAACGAGATCCGCACGAACGCGCCCGCCGCCGCGGACCCACAGCTTGTAGGCCAGCACCAGCAGTCCGAGCCACACGGCGCCCACGTACAAAGCCACTCGGGTGTCCTCGAAGACGCCAAGGATGACGATCACCAGGGCCATGAAGGCGATGGTCAGCACAGATGCGGCCGGCCACCATGGCGATGCGAATTCCGACGCCGGGAGTCCCTTGCGCTTGATCTCGCGCTTCATGGCGACGTGGGAGGCGAGGATCATGACCCACACCCACACTGTCGCGAAGGTGGCGATGGAGGCGATCACAAGGAACACGTCCTCGGGGATTACCGCGTTGAGCAGCACGCCCACCAGCAGGATGCCCCCCATGAGGACCACAGTCATCCAGGGAACACCGTGCCTTGAGATCTTGCCGAAGCTCTTCGGAGCATGTCCTTGCTGGGAAAGCCCGAAAAGGATGCGTCCGGCGCCGAAAATGTCGCTATTGATGGCGGACAGCGCAGAAGTGATGACCACGGCATTGAGGATGTGGGGCGCCGCGGGGATGCCGAGGCCGCTGAAGATCTGCACAAACGGGCTGCCGTTGTTCCCGATTTCATTCCAGGGGAACAAGCTCATGAGCACGCCGAGCGTCAGGACGTAGAACAGCAACACGCGCACCGGGACGGTGTTGACGGCCTGCGGAATGACCTTCTTGGGGTCGGCGGCCTCGCCTGCCGTGATGCCGATCGTTTCGATCCCGCCGAAGGCGAACATCACGACGGCGAACGAGGCCAAGAGCCCGCCGAAACCGTTCGGGAACAGGCCGCCGTGGTCAACGAGGTTCCCCAGCCCCGGTGCCGCGCCGCCATTTCCGGAGTGGAAGCCGAACACGATGATCGCAGCGCCGCCCGCAATCATGGCGATGATGGCCACGACCTTGATGAGCGAGAACCAAAACTCAAGCTCGCCGAAGACCTTCACGCTCAGGAGGTTCATGGCGCCAAGGAGGAGGATGATCGCCAGGACCCAGATCCATCGGTCCACCTGCGGGAACCAGAAGCCCATGTAGATACTGAACGCCGTCACGTCCGCGATCGCCACGATGGCCATTTCGAAGACGTAGGTCCACCCGGTGATGAACCCGGCCAGCGGTCCGAGGTAGCGGCTGGCGTACTGGCCGAACGAGCCGGAGACGGGGTGGCGGACGGCCATTTCGCCAAGGGCGCGCATCACCATGAAGACGGCGGCGCCACCGATCATGTAGGCGAAGAGAACCGACGGGCCGGCCTTTTGGATCGCAGACGCGGAACCGTAGAAGAGACCTGTCCCGATCGCCGATCCGAGGGCCATGAAGCGGATGTGGCGGACATTGAGGCCGCGGCTGAGAACGGTGGTTACCGCGCCTTCGACGACTTTGGCGGCCGGCGTTCTGACGGCTGTTGGGGCTTGCTGCATGCGAATACCTTCTCGTCATTGGGAGGGGGGCTGTTAACCAGCAGAACATTCCGGAGTGGGCTGTGATGGGTCTCACGGCACATCGTTGTCTCGGTTCTCAGACGCTTCGCTCTTGAGTGGTTGATGACCAGGCGGCTTAGGCGCAAATGTCTGGTATTCCAGACAGCTTAATGTTCTGATTGGCTTTCCGATCCACTCCATGGGGCGCACGCTTAAGTACGGGATCCCGGACACCCGCCTTGCCGCCTTGTGGCGGAAGGGGTGGGCCGGGCGTTACCGTGCACTCGAAGAGGAGCCATGTCCATACAGCCGTCCACTCAAGGCCGGGCCGCTTCCAAGGTCCCGGCCGCCGAGAACACCCTACGCATCCTGAAGTTGCTCGCTTCCCGTCGTGGCCCGATGGCAGCGTCCAACATCGCCACAGCTCTGGGCCTGCCCCGGTCCAGTGTCTATCACCTGCTTGGCGTCATGGAGGCCAATGGCTTCGTCCTGCACCTTCATGAGGAGCAGCGCTACGGGTTGGGAATCAGCGCCTTTGAACTCAGTTCCGCATACTCGCGGCAAGAGCCCCTGTCGCGGCTCGGCCGCCCCATGCTGGCCGCCCTTGTGGATGCGATCGGCGAGAGCGCGCACTTGGCCGTCCTGCACGGCCGCGATGTGCTCTACATCGTGGAGGAACGGGCCAAGAACCGCCCGTCCCTCGTGACCGACGTCGGGGTCCGGCTTCCCAGCCACCTCACCGCCAGCGGGCGAGCGATCCTGGCCGCACTGCCGAAATCGCAGGTCAGGGCCCTGTACCCGAATGCTGCCGCTTTTACGGCCCGGCACGAGATGGAATCGCCCATCATGAAGTACTCGGCCTTGTCCTCGCACTTGGACCAGGTCCGGCAGCGCGGCTACGCCACCGAACACGGCGAAGTCACCCCCGGCTTCGGCTCGGTGGCCGCAGCCGTCACCGACCATTTGGGATGGCCGACGGCGGCAGTCGCCGTGACATTCCTCGAGGACCGGGTGCCGGCTGAGGAATGGCCCGCCCTGGCCGCCCGAATCCAGAAAACAGCGGACGAACTGTCGATCCGCATCCACGGCCGCCCTTCCTAACGCGACCCCGCCCAACCGACTCGGCCCACCAACCCGGCCCCCGCCCAACTGACTCGCAGTTGTTGTCGTTTTGGGCGCTCATAACGACATCTACTGCGAGTCAGTTGAGTCTGGTATTCCGGACAGCACCCTCCATAAAGCCATTCCAAGACCCTTGCGGAGGGGCTCTACTGGATACAGAAGCACTTCCACCTAACAACTTCCAGAGACGAAGGAGTCATCATGGCACCCGCCGATTTCACTACCGGAGCCCGTCCGGTCAAGGCCGCGCGCGGCACGGAGCTGACCGCGAAGAGCTGGCAGACCGAAGCGCCGTTGCGCATGTTGATGAACAACCTGGACCCCGAGGTCGCCGAACGCCCGGATGACCTGGTCGTGTACGGCGGCACGGGCCGGGCCGCCCGGTCCTGGGCCGCGTTCGACGCGATCACCCGGACCCTGGAGACCTTGGAGAAGGACGAGACCCTCCTGGTGCAGTCCGGCAAGCCCGTCGGGGTGTTCCGCACCAACGAATGGGCGCCGCGGGTGTTGCTGGCGAACTCGAACCTCGTGGGTGACTGGGCGACGTGGCCCGAATTCCGCCGCCTCGAGGCCGAGGGACTGATGATGTACGGGCAGATGACGGCCGGGTCCTGGATATACATCGGCACCCAGGGCATCCTGCAGGGCACGTACGAGACCTTCGCCGCCGTCGGGAACAAACTCGCGGCCGCTAGGCATGACGCTGGCCGCATCCCCGCGGGAGCCTCCTCCGCGGAGGGTCCTTTGGCCGGGACCCTGACCTTGACCGGCGGGTGCGGCGGCATGGGCGGGGCCCAGCCGCTCGCCGTGACCCTGAACGACGGGGCCTGCCTGATCGTGGACGTCGACGAGTCCCGGCTGCGCCGCCGCGTGGGCAAGCGCTACCTGGACGAGGTCGAAACCGATCTGGACACCGCGATCGCCAAGGTCCAGAAGGCCAAGGACGAGCGCCGCGGCTGGTCCGTGGGCTACGTGGGCAACGCCGCCGAAGTCTTCCCCGAACTCCTGGCCCGCCACAAGGCCGGCCAGTTGACCATCGACGTCGTGACCGACCAGACCAGCGCGCACGACCCGCTGTCCTACCTGCCCGAAGGCATCACCGTGGCCGAATGGCACACCGAGGCCGAAGCCGACCCGGAAGGGTTCACGAAGAAGGCCCAGGCCTCCATGGCCAAGCATGTCCAGGCCATGGTCGAGTTCCAGGACGCCGGCGCCGAGGTCTTCGACTACGGCAACTCGATCCGCGACGAGGCCCGCAAGGGCGGCTACGACCGCGCCTTCGAATTCCCCGGCTTCGTCCCGGCCTACATCCGTCCCCTGTTCTGCGAAGGGCTGGGCCCGTTCCGCTGGGTCGCGCTCTCCGGTGACCCCGAAGACATCGCCGTGACCGACAAAGCCATCAAGGAACTCTTCCCCGAGAACACCCACCTGCACAAATGGCTCGACGCCGCCGCCGAACGCGTCGAGTTCGAAGGCCTCCCGGCCCGGATCTGCTGGCTCGGCTACGGCGAACGCGCCAAGGCGGGCCTGCTGTTCAACCAGCTCGTGAAAGAGGGCAAGGTCAAGGCCCCCATCGTGATCGGCCGGGACCACCTGGACTCCGGCTCCGTCGCCTCCCCCTACCGGGAGACCGAGTCCATGAAGGACGGCTCCGACGCGATCGCCGACTGGCCTTTGCTGAACGCCCTGACCGCAGCCTCTTCCGGCGCGACCTGGGTCTCCATCCACCACGGCGGCGGCGTGGGCATCGGCCGCTCCATCCACACCGGCCAGGTCTCCGTCGCCGACGGCACCGAACTCGCCGCGCAGAAACTCGAACGCCTCCTCACCAACGACCCCGGCATGGGCGTCATCCGCCACGCCGACGCCGGCTACGACCGCGCCATCGAAGTCGCCCACGAACGCGGCGTCCGCATCCCCATGAACGAGAAGTAGGAACTACTGTGACCATCACAACCCACGAACCGCTGACCGTTACCCTCGGCTCCAGCGGAGTCACGCCGGAGGACGTCGTCGCCGTCGCGCGCTACGACGCCAAGGTGACCATCTCCCAGGAAGCCCTGGACACGGTTGCCAAGGTCCGCGCCCACATCGACGGCCTCGCGCACAGCGAAGTTCCGGCGTACGGCGTTTCGACGGGCTTCGGTGCCCTGGCCAACCGCCACATCCCTAATGAACTCCGCACCCAGTTGCAGAAGTCGCTCATCCGCAGCCACGCCGCAGGCATGGGCCCGGCAGTGGAGCGTGAAGTGGTCCGCGGCATCATGTTCCTGCGCGCCAAGACCCTGGCCTCGGGCCGCACGGGCGTTCGTCCCGTGGTCCTGCAGACCATGGTGGACGTCCTCAACGCCGGCATTACCCCGGTAGTCCGTGAATTCGGCTCGCTGGGTTGCTCGGGCGACCTCGCCCCGTTGTCCCACTGCGCCTTGGTCCTGATGGGCGAAGGCGAAGCCACCGGCCCCGACGGCGAGCTGTACGGCGCCGCCGGAAAGAAGCCGGTTTCCGAGCTCCTCGCCGCACACGGCATCGAGCCGGTGGTCCTCGCGGAAAAGGAAGGCCTCGCGCTCGTCAACGGCACCGAGGGCATGCTCGGCATGCTCCTGATGGCCATCGCCGACCTGCACCTGCTGCTTACGACGGCGGACATCACGGCGGCGCTCAGCGTCGAGGCGCTGCTCGGGACGGACCAGGTGTTCCTGCCTGAGCTGCACGCGGCCCTGCGGCCCCACCCGGGCCAGGCTGCAAGCGCGGACAACATGCTGCGCGTGCTTTCGAACTCGCCGATCGTTGCTTCGCACCGCGTCAACGACACCAAGGTCCAGGACGCGTATTCGCTCCGCTGCGCACCCCAGGTTGCCGGCGCGGTCCGCGACACCGTGACGCACGCCGAACTCGTGGCCTCCCGCGAGTTGGCCGCAGCCATCGACAATCCCGTGGTGCTCCCGGACGGCCGCGTGTCCTCCAACGGCAACTTCCATGGCGCTCCGGTTGCCTATGTGCTGGACTTCCTGGCCATCGCAGTGGCGGACTTGTCCTCCATCGCAGAGCGCCGCACGGACCGCATGCTGGATCCGGCCCGCTCACACGGACTCCCGGCCTTCCTTGCCGACGATCCCGGCGTGGACTCGGGCCTCATGATCGCCCAGTACACCCAGGCCGGGCTCGTCTCGGACAACAAGCGCCTGGCCGTCCCGGCGTCGGTGGACTCCATCCCGAGCTCCGCCATGCAGGAAGACCACGTCTCCATGGGTTGGCACGCTGCCCGCAAGCTACGCAAGGCCATCGAGAACCTGCGCCGTGTCCTGGCTGTGGAACTCGTCACGAGCGCCCGTGCCCTCGACATCCGCACCCAATTGTCCGGTGGCGAACTCACTCCGGGGCCGGCTGGCACCGCCGTGATCGAGGTGCTGCGCGGCGTCGTCGACGGCCCCGGAACTGACCGTTTCCTCTCACCTGAGCTGGAAGCTGCGGACCGTCTTGTAGGCGCCGGCGATGTGCGATTGGCCGCCGAATCCGCCGTCGGAATTCTCGCCTGACGCCGAACAAAATACTGTTCGAGTGAACAATAGGAAGCGCCCCGGAAATGTTTGGCAATACGCGCCCCGGGGCGCTTTCTGTGTAGTAGAACTTATGGGGTACGGCATGTCCACGCCGACGATGTCGTGGGCCTGCCGGGGAATATCCGTTCACAACTGAAGTAACGAACATCCACAAAGGGGTAGAAGTTCAATGAAGGCACGCGGGACAGTCCTGTCCAGGCGAATCGCACAGTCCGCCGTCGTTTCCAACTGGGGAACGTTGAAGGTGGGGGAGCGGATCGAAGTCGTAAGGCACGCACATGTGGTCGCGGCGGGGGAGGTGCAGGAAGTCTCGGGCAGCGGCAACGTTGTGTGGCTTGAACCCGCAGGACCTGGCGCCGATGAAGCCGCCAAGCAGCTTTTCATGAAGTCCGACGGCGTGGAGTTGCGCCGGGTGTAGTGACCTGCAAGAAACCGAGTTAAAGAACCGGGGCTTGTTTCCCATTCCACGCCTTCTTTGCGTGGTCTGGAAAACAAGCCCCGGTTTTGTTGTCCGTACCTGTTACTAGGCTTCCTAGGTTTCCTAGGCGGCGAGGACCTCTCGGGTCTGGCCGAACGGGACCGACTCGTCCAAGGCAACCGTGTAGCTTCCTGGCTCCCGGCGGGTCACCAGGATCCCGCAGCGGCCGCTGTCGGCAGCGGCTTCGATGAGCGTGCTGACGGCTTCGTCAAGTCCTGCATGGACTTCGTCGACGGACGCAAAGGACAAATGGATCTCGTTGTTTTCTATTGTGGCAGTGCTCATTGGGGGCTCCTTCTGCAGGGTGCCGCAGGGGGGAGCGGCAATTCCTGCATAAAAAGATAGCAAAGTGTCATGGGATGTCTGTCATTCTGGGATCTGGATCACCGGCGGACCATAGCGCGCAAGAGCTTCAGGGCCACGGCGAGTGCCGCGATATCCACCGGACCGGGCTTGATGGCTTCCTTGATGGTGTCCTGGATACGGGCGAGTTGTTCGATGTTTCCGCGTTCCCAATCCTCGATCCTCGCTACGGGGTCGGCGGTCGCCTCCGAGGAGCGGGGAGTGTGCCGGACCACGGCCTTGGTCATGTCGGCAAGGACCAGGTACATGTCGTCGCGGAGGGCTGCCCGGGCCAAGGCCTCCCAGTGGGTGTCCCGCGGCAACAGCGTGATGTGTTCCAACAAGGGGATGGCCGAGATCCGTTCGAACACGGCGAAGTAGACCTCTGCCACGTCCTCAACAGGCTCCTGCAATTCCTCGGCAATCGCGGAAATATCCAAAAGGCCGTAGCTGACCAGGAGCTCGGATGCCCGGATGCCCAGATCGTGCGGCAGGCCGACAGAATCGGAGTGGGCAAGGCGCGTCACCGAGTGTTGCAGGTTGATCCCGTGCAGGAAGCGCGTGAAATCTAGACGCATCACCGACATGGGCCGTTCGAGCCGCGCAAAGGCGTCCGCAATGGGCTTGTCCCGGAAATCGTGGGTGACATACCAGCGGGTGGACCGGTCGAGGAGGCGGCGCATATCCAGGGCGACGGCGCACCCATGTTCGCTGGGGATCCTTGCCGGCACCCGGGCGATGGCTTCAGTGACCGAATCGAAATCCCAGATTCGGCGCATGACCACGAATCCACGCGCCACAGCGGCCGCCGAAACCGTGGTTTCCTCCATGGCGCGGAATGCGAACGCGATGCCGCCGAGGTTGATCATGTCGTTGGCCACCACTGTGGCGACGATTTGGCGGCGCAAAGGATGCGTGGAGAGGTCCTCGCCGAACCGCTCCGAGAGTTGGCGGGGGAAATACTCGCGCAGCGTTTGCGAAAACCATGGATCGTCCGCAAGCCCGCCCTCCGTCAGTTCCCGGGCGAGCTCGATCTTGGCATAGGCCGCCAGCACGGCCAGTTCGGGCGAGGTGAGTCCAACTCCGGTCCCTACGCGAGCCTGGATTTCCTCGGTAGCCGGCAGGCATTCGAGCTGCCGGTCCAGGTCCGTGGCTGATTCGAGCCAGTCCATGGTCCGTTCGAAGCTCGGGCTCCACTCAAGGACCAGTTGCTTGTCATTGAGGAGGAGGACGTTTTGGTCAACGTTGGTTTTCAAGACGAGCCGCCCCACCTCGTCCTGGAGTGAGTGGAGGAATCTCGTCCTTTCGTTCGGGGACATCTTCCCCGCGGCGATCATCCGGTCCAGGAAGATCTTGATATTCACCTCGTGGTCCGAGCAGTCCACGCCGGCGGAGTTGTCGATGGCATCGGTGTTCACGAGGATTCCGGCCAGGGCGGCCTCGATCCTGCCGCGTTGGGTGACGCCGAGGTTGCCGCCCTCAGCGATGATCCGGGTACGCAGTTGGACGGCGTCCACCCGGATAGCATCGTTTGACTTGTCTCCGACGTCGGCATGCGTCTCGGCGGAGGCCTTGACGTAGGTGCCGATTCCGCCGTTGTACAGCAGATCGACGGGGGCCGTGAGGACGGCCCTGAGCAGCTCAGGCGGGCTCATCGCCGTCGTGCCCTCATCCAATCCCAAGGCGAGGCGGACCGGTTCGGTGATGCTGATTGACTTCTCGGCCCGGGAGAACACTCCTCCGCCCGGACTGAGCTTCGCGGGGTTGTAGTCGGCCCAGGACGAGCGGGGGAGCTTGAAGAGCCGTTTCCGCTCGGCGAAGGACGTGACTGGGTCCGGGGTGGGATCCAGGAAGATGTGCCGGTGATCGAATGCTGCCACCAGCTTGATGTGGTTCGAGAGCAGCATGCCGTTGCCGAACACGTCGCCGCTCATGTCGCCGATGCCCACCACGGTGAAATCCTCGGTCCGGGAGTCGATGAGCAGTTCGCTGAAATGGTGCCGCACAGACTCCCAGGCGCCGCGGGCCGTGATGCCCATCTGCTTGTGGTCATAACCCACTGAACCGCCGGACGCGAACGCATCGCCCAGCCAGAATCCGTACTCCGCCGCGAGGTCGTTGGCAATGTCGGAGAACGTGGCCGTGCCCTTGTCGGCAGCCACCACGAGGTAGTAGTCGTTGCCGTCGTGCCTCACCACGCGGGCCGGCGGGACAACCCGTTCGGCAACCAGGTTGTCCGTGATGTCCAGCAGTCCGCGAACGAAGATCCGGTAGCTTTCCTGGCCTTCGGCCAGCCAGGCCGCACGGTCTTCGGCCGGGTCCGGGAGCTGTTTGGGATAGAAGCCGCCCTTGGCTCCGGTGGGAACAATGACGGCATTTTTCGCCGTCTGGGCTTTCACGAGCCCCAGGACTTCCGTGCGGAAGTCCTCGCGGCGGTCGGACCAGCGCAAGCCGCCGCGGGCAATCGGGCCGAAACGCAAATGGACGCCTTCCACCCGCGGCGAGTAGACCCAGATTTCGAACTGCGGCCGGGGTGCCGGTGCGGCGGGAATGGAAGAGGGATTGAGCTTGAAACTCAAATACGGCTTGTTCAGGTAGAAGTTGGTGCGCAGGGTGGCCTCCACCAAGCTCGCCAGGGAACGCAAAAGGCGGTCGGCGTCGAGGACCGGTACGGCGTCGATCGCTTCCGCCAGTTCCTTGCGCGCGGCGTTGGTGGCTTGCGTCCGCGAGCTGTACTTGCCGCGGTCCGTTTCGAACAGATCGCTTCCAGCTGGAATCTGCTCAGCGGGCGTTGGTTCGGGCGTCGGCGCACGCAGTTCAGGATCGAACAGATCGGGTTCGAACCGGTCCGGATCGAACTTCGCCTCGAAGAGCGAAAGCAAAGCGCGGGTTGCACGCGCATTCTCACGAAGGGTATCCGCGATGAACCCGTACGAATTGGTGCTCCCCAGCTGCCGAAGGTACTTCGCATATGCCCGCAGGATGGCTGTCCGCCGCCAGTCGATCCCCTCCCGGATGACGAGGGCATCGAAGGCGTCGGACTCCGCATCTCCCCGCATCGCGGCACAGAACGAAGCGGCCAGGAGCTCGCCGGTTCCCACGGGATCAACACCGCGCGGATAGACGAGGCCGAGGTCGTAAAGGAAGAAGGACCGCCCATCGGCACGCTGCACATCGAAGGGCCGCTGGTCCAGGACGCGCAAGCCCAGGTTGTGGAAGAACGGCAAAATCTGGCTCAGGCTTTGCGGGCGGGTCAAATAGAGCCGAATCCGCGCATCCTCGGCGAGGACGGCAGTTCCCGGGCGCTTGTAGACGGCGAGCAGCGGGTCCGCGGTGTCGCCGTCGGGCAGGTCCGCTTCCGGGGGTGCGAAACTCTCGAACCGGACGATGTCCTGAACGGCGTCTTCCACCTCGTAATCGGCCTTGTAGCTGGCCGGAAAGGCGGCAGCCCATTGCCGGGACAGCCGGGCCGCCTCGTTCGCGGGGAACCTTGCCCGCAAGGCTTCGTCCAGGCCTTCAGCCCAGGACCGCGTCGCGGCGATAATCCGCTGCTCCAGTACGGCAGGGTCGACGACGGCGGGTGCCGCCTCGCGTGGCAACAGGACCCGGAAGAACACGCGGGCCATGGCGGATTCGCCCAGGCGGAGCTCGAACTCGATGGCCCCGGAGCCGAAGGCCTCGCGAAGTTCGCGTTCAATGTTGAGCCGGACGGCCGTGCTGTAGCGTTGCCGCGGCAGGAAGACCAAAGCCGTCATGAAGCGGTTATGCGAGTCCGGACGAAGGAACAACCGAGTGCTGTGCCGTTCTTGGAGACGCATAATGTCCCGCGCGTGCTCCGCCAACTGCCTGGCGTCGATGTGGAAGAGCTCGTCGCGCGGATAGGCCTCCACCACGGCCAGGAGTTCCTTGCCACGGTGTGACGCGGGCGGGTAGCCGAACGTCCGCAGTACCTCGTCCACAGTGACCCGGATGACGGGAATCTGGAGTGCCGAACGGGACGCCGAGCTGGGAGCGAAAAGGCCGACGAAGGTGTGCTCGCCGATCTTGTCAGCCCCGGCCAGGGTAATTTCGTCGAGGTAGGCACGCCGGAGGACCGTCGAGCGGAGCGTCGACTTGGTGAGCGTGAGGAAGGGCTTTTCGGACGGCCCACCCTCGGACGCGTCGACCGCCACATTCCGGAGCAGTCCGAGATCCCTCCCGCCACGGTAGCCGAGGAACACGAAATTCCCGTCGTCCAGCCAGCGCAGCAACTCCTGGACCTCCTCGCCGCCGGACAAGCCCTCCAAGCCCCTGATCTCGTCGGCAAGCTCCTGGCGGATGGCAGCAGCGTCTTCCGCCGCAGCCCGGACATCGCCAAGGACGTTTCGCAGCCGTTCAACGAGGTGTTCGGCACTGGTTTCGTCTGGAAGCCTGGAAATCTCGACGGCGATCCACGCCTCCGTGAGCGGCCCGCCGTCGTCGTGGTCCATTGGGGTGACCGGGGCGGAAGGCTCGACGCCGGACGGCAGTCCGGTCCGCAGGGGGCCGCGGCGCACGTCGGTCAGGCGATGGGTGGCTGGATCCCGGGTGACCGTAAAAGTGGAGTGGACCAGGAGCCGGATGGAGGCGTTATCCCTGGCGATTTCCGCGGTGACCGACGGCACGAGGTAGGGCATGTCCTCAGTGACGATCGCTACGAGGCTCGCATCGGCCTCGTTCAGGATGCCGATCACCGCTTGCCCGGGAACTCGCCGTTCCGCCAATGAGCGGTGGTACCGCGCACGCTCCACGAGTGTGTCCGTGGTGTAGTTGCGGACATCATCATCGGCCACGTGCTCGTAGTAGTCGGTGAGGAATCGATCCGGGGCGCCGGGGGAAGTGCTTCCCAAGGCGTGATCCGCGGGCTCGATCCTGGGTGACATGTCGCTGCACCTCCGCCGCGCAAGGAGCGGCCGTGCTGTAGCGGTCGGCGAAGTCCTGCGCCTGATTTCATGATGGCTGGCGCGGGGCGGGGCGTAAACCCCTGGAATGCGCCGCGAGATGGCACTTCGCGGCAGTATTGCCGTGATGTGCCATCCCGCGGGTGGTGATGATGTGCCTAGCGCTTGACGGCGTCCAGCTTGAGCATCTTGGCGATGACCCCGTCGAGCTCGGAATCGTCGAAGATCTTCTTCCAGTCGTCCTTGATGATGGTGTCCTTGCCGTACTGGATGGCGATTTCGCAGGCCTCGGAAAACGGGTTGGAGCCGCGCAGGGCGTTGGTCAGGGCGATCTGCACGTGGCCGAACAGCATGGCCTTGGCTGCTTCTTCGGGGACGCCCGCGGTGTGCACGGTTTCGTGGAGGGCTTCGTTGAGCAGGGTGCCGATCATGCAGGCCACGGTTTCCACGAGGGTGGGTTCGAGGATGGCGAGCTGCTTCACGGTGACCCAGTGGACGTCGATGACGGGGGCGTAGATGGTGCGGATGGTCGCCTCGGCTGCGTCGCGGGTCGCGGACGGTGCGTCCTCGTCGATCGCGGCCACGACGTTCTGCGGGGCGCCCTGGCCGCCGAAGGTGTCGGCCCATTCTTCCTTGGTGGTCCGCTCGAGGAACACCGAGGGGTGGCACGGGTGGGCGACGGCCGGACACGGTGGAAGGACGCTTCCGCCTGGAACTCCCCGGCCGCCAGTTCATCGCCGTCAGGCTCCGCGCCGTCGGCTGAGCCCCAACTGACTCGCATTTGTTGTCGTTTTGAGTGCCCAAAACGACAACAAATGCGAGCTAGTTGGGTGGGCGCGGCACCTGGGACGCGGCCCTACGCCAGCAGCGTGTTCACCAAACGCGCGGCCACCTTGGCGGTCCGGGAGTCGATATCGAACTCGGGGTTGAGCTCGGCAACGTCCAAATGAAGGAGTTTCCCGCTCGCGGCAAGTTGCTTGCACACAGCGATGATGACGGGCAGCGGCACGCCATACGCTGCGGGGGCGCTCACTCCGGGAGCCACCGACGCCGGCAGCACGTCCAGGTCAATCGTCAGGTAGAGCACGTCCACGGTGTCCAGGAACCGCCCCACGAATTCCTGCACGGCCTCCGCGGAGCAGTCTTCGTCCAGCAGGTACTTCACGCCGAGGCGGTCCGCCGTGTTGAAGAGAGTGCGCGTGTTGTTGGGCTCGGAGATTCCGACGACGGCGTAGTTCAGTTCGCGGCCCTCGGCGGCTTCCGCCCGGGCCATCTGAAGGAACGGCGTGCCCGAGCTTGGCACCGGCTCGTCCCGCAAGTCGAAATGCGCGTCCAGGTTCAGGACGCCGAGGCGCTTACCGCTTGCCACAGCCTCCGAGCCGGCCACGCCCAGGTAGCTCGCGAAGGCGGTTTCGTGGCCGCCGCCGAGCAGCACGGTGAGTGTGCCGGCGTCGAGCAATTCCGAAATCACGCGGCCCGCGCGCTCCTGGCCCGCCTCCAACGAGCCGTCCTCGACGACGACGTCGCCGGCGTCGAACACGTCCCGGTCCAGATGGAAAGCCAGAGGGCCCAAGGCTTGGCGGATAGCTCCCGGCGCGGCCGCCGCGCCAATACGGCCCTTGTTGCGCCGCACGCCTTCGTCACTGCGGAAGCCCACGACGACGGCGGGCCGGGAGCCCGCTTCCGTCCCGCCGGGGGCGGCTACATCGGAAGTGTGGGGCGCCACGGCTTGCCACCAGCGGCGGTGCTCATCGCCGTCGCCGTCGAAGCGGCCGGTCCACGGCGTCGGGCGGACATCGGCAACAGCGGGGGAAATCTCCATGATTCAAGCTCAACGCATGACGGCACCGAAAAGTACCGCTTGTAGGCGGCAGGTGTCCGGTATTCCGGAAAGGCTTATTTGACGCCCAGGATTTCCTCGACGGGACCGATCCCGAAGAACAGCAGGAATGCCGCGGCCACGGCCCACATGAGCGGATGGACTTCGCGGGCCCGGCCCTGGAACGTACGGATGAGTGCGAAGGAAATGAACCCGGCTCCCAGGCCGTTGGCGATCGAGTAGGTGAACGGCATGAGGGCCATGGTCAGGAACGCGGGAATGCCTACGCCCCAGTCCTGCCAGTGGATCTTGCCCACCTGGGACACCATCATGAAGCCCACCACCACCAGGGCGGGGGCGACGGCTTCGAACGGGACCAGGTTGATGAGCGGGGTGAAGAACATGGCCACCAGGAACAGCAGACCAGTCACGATCGAGGCCAAGCCGGTCCGTGCACCTTCGCCGATCCCGGCGCCCGATTCCACGAAGATCTGGTTGGAGGACACGGATGAGCCGCCACCGATGATCGCACCGAGCGCGTCCACTTGCAGGACGCGATCCACGTTGGGGATATTTCCGTGCTTGTCGATGTTTCCAGCTTCCCTGGCGAGGCCCACCATGGTGCCCATGGCGTCGAAGAAGATGCTGAGCAGGATCACGAACGCCAGCAGCGTGGCGGCGATGATGCCAAGGTGCTGGAACGCCCCGAAGGGGTTCGCCTTGCCGATGAGGGACAAGTCCGGCGCGGCCCACTCGGTGAACTTGGGCGCCACCAGGGACCAGCCACGCGGGTTGTAGGTCTTGCCGTCGAAGCTCGGGCCGATGTGCAGGGTGAATTCCAGGATGGCCGCGAGGGCCGTGGAGACGATGATGCCGATCAGGATGGCGCCACGTACTTTGCGGACCACCAGTGCGATGGTCAGCACCAGGCCAACGACAAACACCAGGGTGGGCCAGCCAAGCAGCTTGCCGTCGACGCCCAGTCCCAGCGGGACCGTGGTGCCTGCAGCGTCTGGGATGCGGCGCACGAAGCCGGCATTGACGAGGCCGATGAGCGCAATGAAGAGGCCGATGCCCACCACGATCGCGGTTTTCAGGGCCTCAGGCACGGCTTTGAAGACCGCGGTCCGGAAACCGGTAAGCACCAGGATCAGCATGGTCAGGCCCGAAAGCATTACCAGGCCCATCATGTCGGGCCACGTCAGGCCGGGGTGCGAGGCAATGGTGACTGCCACGAAGGCGTTGACGCCCAGCCCGGTAGCTATGGCGAAGGGGTGCTTGGCCCAGGCTCCCATGAGGATCGTCAGGATGCCAGCTACGAAGGCCGTGGTGGCGGCGACCGCGGCGAAGCCAAGGGAAGCGCCACTCGAGTCCGTCCCGGAAAGGATCAAAGGATTGAGGACCACGATGTAGCTCATGGCAAAGAACGTCGCGAAGCCGCCTCGGATTTCTCGCGAGTAGTTGGATCCGCGTTCCGAAATCTTGAAGTAGCGGTCGATGGCTGAGCCCTGCTTGAGCATGGAAGTCTCCGGGGATCGGGGAAGTGTGCTCTCAAATCCTATGCCTGCGGCTTCGGCCCTCCCGCGAATTCGCCTAGTCTGTAAGGAATCCAACACCAAGGGAGTCATTCGCTCATGCGCCCTATCCGCCAGCTGCTGGCCGTCGTCGTCGCTTTCGCAGCGGTTCTTTTCTCTGCCGCGCTGCTCTCGGCGGCACCCGCCTTCGCGCACGACGTCGCCGAGTCAACGTCACCGGCAAACGGCTCAACGGTTGCCAACGTCCCGGGCTCCGTGTCCATTACGTTCAACAACCGGCCGCTCCTGCTCGGCTCGCAGATCCGGGTGAACGACGCCTCAGGTCAGAACTGGGCCGATGGTTCCGTCGAGATTGTGGACGCTGTGGTGTCGCAGAAGCTGCGGCCGGGCGCGCCTGCCGGCGCCTTCACCGTCATTTGGCGAGTTGTCAGTTCGGATTCGCACCCCATCGAAGGCACCTTCACATTCACCGCCAAGGCAGGGAGTACGACGGCGGGCAGCGGCTCCGCGAGCACGGCACCATCTGTGGAGGTGCCCACCGCAGGCACTGCCGCACCGGGTTCCACGGCGACGCCGGAGAAGGTACCCGATGCCTCCCAGCCGTTCCCTTGGAGCATTGTGGTGTTCGCGGTGGTTGCCGCGGGCCTGCTGGTCTTCCTGGGCATCACGGCACGACGCCGGCTCGCAGGCGGGGGTTCTGATGATTCCGCCGATGCCGAGGATTCTGACGATGCCGAGGATAACGAGGACAAGGACAAGGACGAGGACGAGCCCAGCAGCCCAGAGAAGATGCCCTAGGCCAAGGCAGGAACAGCTGCAAAGGTGCCGGTGAGGGCCCCGTGCACGCTGTCCGGGTAGACCTTGGCGGATATCGCCTGGCCTACCACCTTGGCTTGGCGCAGGACTTCCTTCGGGGTGGGCGTGGCAAGTTCGCCGACGCCAACAAGGTACATTCCAATCGCGCGCATGGCTGCGACGAGGTTCTGGCCGATCGCGATGCCGAGCTCGGCAAGCATCCGCCGCAACTGGCTTTGTCCACAACGGGTGACAACGACGTGGTCGGCTAGGAGAACTCCGTTGGCAGTGTGGACGGCCCACTGGGTCCCCACGGCAACTTCGTCCAGGCGATCGAGCCGGACGGCTCGCGTCGTGTTTCGCACATCGAGCCCGTGACTGGCTGCGTAATTGCGCAGGTGCCGCAGGATTTCGCTGCGCTCCTGGAGGCACGCTGCGTCCGCGGCGTCGCAGCGCTGCAGGATGCCGGTGTTGAGCGGCTGTAAGGGTGCGGGGATATACATTCCGTCCACCACGATGGCGTCTACGCCGTAGCGGCTGAGTTCGCTGGCCACGGCCAAGCCAGGCATACCGGCACCGATGACCACAGCAGTGGTGCGTTCCGTACTCGCAGCAGGCATGGTTGACACAGCTTGGCTCCTCTTTGAAGGTGCGTTGCCGAGGCAACAGCGGGGTGGCGTCCGGGTCCCCAAGCGGTCGCAAATGATGGCCGTTGATGTGTTGCAAAACACGATCCCCGGTCACCAGTGCCTCGAACATTACAGAAGAAATCGCGTGGTGGATAGCCCCGGCACCGGCATGTCCGCCGATGCGTTTTTCGCGCCCCGATTCGGCGGATTTCCACGCCCTCGGCCCGGTTTCCACATGCGCTTCTTCCGGCTTGATTCGGCCCTTGCAAACGAGAATAGTGAGCATTGGAGACCGCAACTCACGGCAGTCAAGCGAGAAACACGTTGTGGGCGCGGCCTCTGGCAGAATAGCCGCAACATCAGCAGCAGTGCGAGGAGGCAGGCCCCATGGACCAGCACGGCAAACACTCTGAGAGCCATCGACCAGAGACCGAAGGCAACAGGGAGGAACCATCCATTGCCCCAGGCGGGATTGTGGTGGGCGTTGACGGCAGCGAACACGGCCAATGCGCCCTCATTTGGGCCGCCCGCGAGGCTGAACGCAGGCAGCTTCCCCTGCATGTAGTCACGGCCTACTCCGTGCCCATCTTCGCGGCTTCCGGCCTGGACGGCGGCTATGCAACAGTGGATGACTCCGTTATCCGGGACGGCGCCGAAGCAATCGTCAAGCAGGCCCTCGAGAAGGTTTCCGGCTACGCCATCGACGTTGATGGATCGGTGGAGAACGGAGATGCCTCGGGCGTGCTGCTCGATCTGTCCGAAACGGCCGAGCTCCTGGTCTTCGGCACCCGGGGACGCGGGGGGTTCGTCGGCAGGCTCCTGGGCTCCGTGAGCAGTGCCCTGCCGGCGCACTCCAAGTGCCCCACCGTGACAGTCCCGCTCTTCTGCGCGGACCGATTGGGCGAGACCACAGAGGACAAGCACATCAAGGCCGAGCGCGCGAAGGCCGGTTCCCGTGTGATCGAAAACGTCGTCGCAGTCGGCGTGGACGGCTCCGAGCAGGCCCGCGTTGCGGTCCTGGAAGCCGCAGAGCAGGCCGAACGCATGGGCGCCAAGCTGCGCGTCATCTGCGCCGTACCCGAGTACAGCGGTTCCTTGGCGTGGGTTCCGGCACCCCTGGACCGGGAGGCACTCTTCAAGGACATCAGGGTTCAGCTCGATGCAGGCCTGGCGTGGCTCAAGAGCCACTTCCCCAAGCTTCCAGCGGAAACTCAACTACTTGATGGTTCGCCCGTGGAAGTTCTCGTGGAAGTGAGCCGAAGCGTCGAACTCGTGGTGCTGGGCACGCGCGGGCGGGGAGGCTTCGCAGGAATGCTCCTCGGATCGACGTCGGATGGCGTCCTGCACCATGCCAAAGGGCCCGTGCTGGTTGTTCCCGACCGCGAGGATCCCAGGCTGGCGGACCGCGCCAACTTCGGTCCGATGCTCGCCGCATAACAGGCAACCCAAGGACCGGTGGACGCAGGCGGACGACAATGGCGGAGCACGCACAGCCCGGTGAGGCATCGCGCTTGATCGTCGAGCTGCGCCGGATCCGGGCAACCATGCTTCCAGAGGTCGGCGGCAAGGCTGCCAATCTCGGCGAGCTGATCTGGGCGGGGCTTCCGGTCCCGCCCGGGTTTTGCCTGACCACCGAGGCTTACCAGCGAGCGCTTCAGCCCGATGGCAGCTCAAGGTCGGCGTTCCCGGACATCCTCCGCGGCCTTGAGGCCGTGGAGCCCGGCGACCTTGAGGGGCTCGCTTCCCTCGCGGCCCGCGCCAGGAAAGCGGTGCTCGACGCCGGGATCCCGGCCGACGTCGAAGACGCCGTTCGCTCGGCTTACTCGGCGCTGGGCTCGGAAGTCGCGGTGGCCGTCAGGTCCTCGGCCACGGCCGAGGACCTGCCCTTTGCGAGTTTCGCCGGCCAGCAGGACACCTACCTGAACGTCGTGGGGGCCGACGCCGTGCTGCAGGCCGTCCGGAAGTGCTGGGCGTCCCTGTGGACCGACCGGGCGGCCAGCTACCGCGCAAGCAACGGAATCGACCACGCCACGGTGACGCTCGCCGTCGTCGTCCAACGGATGGTGGAGGCTGAAGCTGCAGGGGTGTTGTTCACCGCCAATCCGGTGACCGGGCGGCGCCGCGAAGCTGTCATCGACGCCAACCCGGGGCTCGGTGAGGCCGTGGTCTCCGGCGCGGTGAATCCGGACCACTTTGTGGTGGACTCCCTCACCGGCAGGATCACGGAACGAAGGATCGGCGACCGGAAGCTCGTGATTCGCTCCATTCCCGGCGGCGGGACCGAAAGACTCGGCCCGGCGGCGCAGGCCGAAGACGGAACAGCCGGGGATGCCTGCCTTGCCGACTCCCAGGTCAGGGCGCTCGCTGTCCTTGGCCAGCGCGTCGAGGAGCATTACGGAGCACCGCAGGACACTGAATGGGCCATCGATGGCGAGGGCAAACTGTGGCTCACCCAAGCCCGGCCTATCACCACGCTCTACCCCCAAATGACCCGCCAACCCGCAGTCCCCGGGCCCCACGCGTACCTTTGCTTCAGCCTCGCCCAAGGGCTCACCCGTCCCCTGACTCCCATGGGCCTCGCGGGCATCCGGCTCATGGGGTCCTCGGTAGCCGACGCGGCGGGATTCCGGGTTCCGGAACCGCGGGACGGGCCTTCGCCCTACTACGAAGCAGGGCAGCGGATCTATTTTGACCTCACTTCCGTGTTCCGAAGCGAGGCCGGGCGGGCCATCGTGCCCAGGATCTTCGACGTCATGGAAGCACGTTCCGCGGCCATTGTGCGCGGCCTGTTCGAGGACCCGCGTTTTGCCGTCACCAGCAAGACGCCCTTCAAACTGCTCAGGCACGTTGGCCCGATCGTGCTCCGCTTCCGCCTTCCGGAGATCCTGCTGCGCGCCCTCTTTCGGCCGGACGTTGCCCTCGACAAGGTGGAACAGCTGGGCGGGAAACTGAAGGCCATACATGAAGTTCCCGCCGATGTCGCTCCCCGTGAAAAGCTGGACAACGCCGAGCGGATACTTCGCGAGGGATTATTCCCCATACTGCCCAATATCCTGCCTCCGGTAGCCCTTGGCTTCGCGATGATCGGGGTGGTCCGGAAGATACTTGGCGAGCAGGCCTCCTGGGGTGAGCTTCAAACCATCATCCGCGGCCTGCCCAACAACGTCACCACCGAAATGGACCTCGCCCTGTGGCGGCTCTCGGCCAGCATCCGCCACGATCCCGCTTCCGCGGAGGCCTTTACCGATGGCGATCCCGCTGCGCTCGCGGAGCGCTACCGCGGCGGCGGGCTTCCGGTCGTCGCGCAGGCGGGATTGGCCTCGTTCCTGCGCGACTACGGGCACCGGGCCATCGCGGAAATCGACCTGGGCATGCCCCGCTGGTCCGACGACCCCACCCACATCATCGGAGTCCTGGTCAATTACCTTCGCCTCGACGATCCCCGACTGGCGCCGGACAAACAGTTCGAAAAAGCTGCCCACGACGCCGAGGAGCAAGTCGCCGTGCTGGTGGCCCGTGCACGGTCCAAGGGTCCGTTGCACGCGAGGATCGTCAAAATGGCGCTTGAACGTACACGCATGTTTGCGGGACTGCGTGAGCTCCCCAAGTACCACCTCGTGCGGGGCTTCGCTGCGGTCCGCGCCCAACTTTCGGAAGTAGGAGAGGCCTTGGCGGACGCGGGAGTCATCGATGACGCCGGCGACGTCTTCTTCCTGGATTTCAATGACGCCCACCGCGGCTTGGACGGCAAGCATTTCCACGATCTGGTAGCGCAGCGGCGCGAGGCTTACGAACTTGAACTCAAGCGCCGGCACGTGCCGCGCGTACTGCTCTCCGACGGCACCGAGCCGGAAGCCCTGCCTGGTTTCCTGAGCGGCGGGACGGGGGCGCCGGCGTCGGACGGCATGCTGCTGGGAACTCCGGCTTCGGCGGGAGCGGTGACGGCGGTAGCAAGGGTGATCATGGACCCGGTGGGCGCGCATCTCGAACCAGGAGAAATCCTGGTCGCGCCCTCCACGGATCCCGGCTGGACGCCCCTGTTCCTGACCGCCGGGGGACTCGTGATGGAGATGGGCGGTCCCAACTCACACGGCGCCGTCGTGGCCCGTGAGTACGGGATTCCCGCAGTCGTCGGCGTCCCGGATGCCACGTCCCGGATCAGTTCCGGCGACACGATCACGGTGGATGGCGCCGCGGGGACGGTGGCTATCTAGCCTATCCCCAGCCGAGCTCGTGCAAACGGTCGTCACCGATGCCGAAGTGGTGGGCGATCTCATGGATCACGGTGATGGCCACCTCGTCGATTACTTCCTGGCGGGATCCGCAGATATCCAGGATCGGCTGCCGGAAAATGGTGATCCTGTCGGGGAGGGAACCGGCATCCCACCAAGAGTCCCGTTCCGTCAACGGCACACCCTCGTACAGGCCCAGAAGTACGGTGTCCGGATCCTCTCCAGGCTGCGGGGTGTAGTCATCTTCGATGAAGATGGCCACGTTGTCCATGGCCCGGGCCGCTTTGTCGGGGATCAGGAGCAAGGCATCGCTGACGGCCGCCTCGAAGTCTTCCGGCGACATCGCGAACGGAACGGTATTGGACTGCGCAGCCCCAGCGCTAGCGCCAGTGCCAACCCCCTCGCCAGCACCAGGGAGCCGGGAGGAAATGAGCTGGCCGCCAGGGGTATCGCCGTCGGGAACAATCGGCAGGCCGGGAGGTAGATTCGCGGGCATGATCTGACTCTAGTCCGTGGCCCGGTCGTTGACGCCGGATGTCGTGGCAGCTAGAGTTTTTCGCGTTGGTAATTCGTATAACTCGCCCCCAGGTTAAGCCCGGCCAGCCGTGCGGATCCGGTGCAAGGACCCCCAGTTCATTCAACAGAAACGCATTCAAGAGACAGGCCGGCCCATGACCCGCCCCGGAAGCCGCTCCGGCACGACGATGAACGACGTCGCTGCCGCTGCCGGTGTTTCCCAGGCCACGGTCTCCCTGGTGCTCAACGACGCCGCGGGAACCAGGTTCTCGGAGGAAACCCGGCGCAGGGTCCATGCCGCCGCCCACGAACTCGGATACCGGACCAACGCACACGCCAAAGTGCTCCGCGACGGAGTGGCGGGCATGATCGGCTTCGTGGGCGACTTCGTCGCCACTGCGCCATTCGCGGGCAAGATCATCGAAGGCGCCCAAGCAAGGGCTTGGGAGGCCGGGCTGCTCCTCCTGACCGTCAACACCGGCGGTGACAAGGACCTCGAGGCCGCTTCATTGGAGGCCATGCTGTCCTACAAGGTGGCCGGAGTGGTCTACGCCGCCATGTACCACCGGGTCCTTGACGTGCCGGACGTCCTGGCCGAGGTGCCCTCCGTCGTGCTCAATTCGCGAGACCGTTCCGGGCGCTTTCCGAGCATCGTCCCCCGAGAGGAGCTGGGTGGGTACACCGCTACCAAACACCTGCTCGACGCCGGTCACCGCCGCATCGCGATGATCAACATCGGCGCAGTGGACGGTGAGCTTCCCGCCGCCGTCGGACGCCATGCGGGCTATCTCCGCGCACTCGAGGAAGCAGGCCTCAACCCGGACCCCGGGCTCCACAGGATCGGCGACGGTCATGAGTCCGGCGGTTTCGACAATGCCCTTGCACTCATGATGGCTCCGCAGCCACCCACTGCAATCTTCTGCGCGAACGACCGCACAGCCTGGGGCGCCTACCAAGCATTGGGCCAGCTCGGGCTGTCGATCCCGCACGACATGTCACTGGTGGGTTTCGACAACCAGGAAACGCTCGCCCCGCACTTGCGGCCGGGGCTGACCACGCTGGAACTGCCCTTCGTTGAGATGGGCCGGCGCGCCATCGAACTGCTGCTGGCCGGCGCGGAACGTGACGGCAGTACCGAATACTTTGAATGTCCCCTCATCGAACGCCATTCCGTGGCGGCGCCCCTGAAAACCACAAGTAGCCACTGAAACTCCCCAACCAAGGAACAGGAACCTATGAACCACTCGCCCCTTGCGTCCGAGCCGCTCGACGTCGTCGTGGTCGGCGAAGCCCTCATTGACATCGTCAATTCGCCCGCAGGCCAGACCGAATACCCCGGCGGCTCGCCTGCGAACGTCGCCTACGGCCTCGGGCGGCTCGACGTGAAGGCCGGGCTACTGACCGCCGTCGGGCGTGATTCCCGCGGCGAGTCCATCGCCGCCCACTTGGCAAGCGCCGGTGTGGTTGTCCTACCGGGCTCGCAATCACTCGCGAAGACCGCGACGGCGACGGCGGAGATCGCCGCGGACGGTTCGGCCGAATACACCTTCGACATCGAGTGGAAGCTGGGTCCCGCCGCGCTCCCTTATGCCCCGAAGGTGCTCCACACGGGCTCGATCGCCACGTTCCTTGAGCCCGGTGCCGGCGTCGTCAGGACCCTTCTCGAGCAGGCCCAAGGCGGGTGCATTGTCACGTACGACCCCAACATCCGCACCGACCTCCTGGGCAGCCACGGCGAGGCGCTCCGCATTTTCGAGGAACTCGTGCCGTTGACCAGCGTGGTGAAGCTCAGCGATGACGACGCCTTCTGGCTCTACCCCCGCAAGTCCCTGGAAGAGACTGCCAATCACATCCTGGGCCTCGGTGCGGGCCTGGCCGTCGTCACGCGCGGCGCCCAGGGTTCCCTCATGGCGACGCCGCACACCCAACTGACGGTTCCCGCGGTGACCTCGGTGGTGGCGGACACCATCGGCGCCGGTGATTCCTACATGTCGGCACTGATCCTCGGGCTGCTGCTGCGCGGCAGCCAAGGGCTTGCGCCCACGGTTCTCGAACGCATCGGGCAGACGGCTTCCATGGCCGCCTCTATTACCGTCGGACGCCCGGGAGCCAACCCGCCCACGCACCGCGAGCTTCTCGCCGGGATGGCGAGGTAGCTGCGGCGGGGGTTCGACGGCGGGACGTGATCCTAGCGGGACCGGCGCCGCGTCAACCCGACGCCCACGAGGCAGATGACGCCGCCCACGAGGCCCCAGATGGTGGGGATCTCCTTGAGCACCGCCCAGGAAATCAGAATCGTGGCGCCCGGGACCAGGTACGTCGTGGCGGCAAGTTTACCGGCCTCAATGAGGGACAGCGCATAGGCCCACGTGGTGAAAGCGATGGCTGTCGGAAAGATCCCCAGATACACCAAGCCGAGAGTGGCCGGAAGAGGTGCGGCCTGCACTTCGGCCACCAGTTGTCCGGCCCACGGCAGGCAGCACACGGCGCCCACCATGATGCCAAACCATGTGGCCTGTGCCGCCGAGAACTTGCGCAGCACGGGTTTCTGAACAATCACGCTCACCGCGGCGAGCACAGCGGCAAGGAGGCACAACAGCACTCCGGCGACATCCGCCGTCGAGCGCTGTCCCGAACCGAGCGCGATGAGCGCAACGCCGCCAAACGCCACGAGGCTGCCGATGATCAGCCACCGCGGAAAGCCTTCTTTCAGGATCACGCCGGCGAGGACGGCGATCAGGATCGGTGAGACGTTGATGAGCATGGCGCTGGTTCCGGCATCGAGCATGTGCTCGGCGGCGTTCAGGGCGAGGTTGTAACCCGCGAACCACATGACACCGTAGGCCACGATAGGCAGCCATTCGCGGCCTTTGGGCCAGCGTTTGAGCCTGGGCAGGGCGACAATGCCGAGCGCGACGGCGGCAACCACCAGCCGTCCGAGCGTCAGGGAACCGGGGGAGAAGCTGGGTCCCACGGCCCGGATGCCCACGAAGGCGGATGCCCAGAGGACAACGGTGACGATGACGGCGGCGATGCCGAGCTTACTGATGGTCCGGGAGGGGGTGGTCGCCGGAGAGATTGGGGTGCTTGTGGCCATGATGCCAATCTAGCCCGGGATGGGCTCGACGGACTGGCGGAATTCGGACGTCTTTCAACAAGAAACCGCCAACTCTGACGCAGTGGATTTGAACGGCGGTTTGAGGCCCGGTTTGCGTCCTCGTTTGCGTTCTGGTTTGCGTTCCGCAGGGCGCGATTTGGGAATATCCCCGACTATGCTCTAAAGTTTTAGAGTCCAGTTCGGACGAGCGAGAAGCGGTAAACGCATAGCGTTGTTGACCGTCGCGAATTCGGATTGTTCCAGGCCCCCATCGTCTAGCGGCCTAGGACACCGCCCTTTCACGGCGGCGGCACGGGTTCGAATCCCGTTGGGGGTACGCAAGGAACTGGTCAGGCCGGACTGGAAAGTCTGGTAAGCTGGAAGCCTTGAAAAAAGCGGTAGAGATACTGCAAACAAGCAAGGCCCTGTAGCGCAGTTGGTTAGCGCGCCGCCCTGTCACGGCGGAGGTCGCGGGTTCAAGTCCCGTCAGGGTCGCTCTGATTGCCGGAAGAAATTCCGGCAATCATGGTGACATTGTCACCTAAGGCTCTGTAGCTCAGTTGGTAGAGCGTTCGACTGAAAATCGAAAGGTCACCGGATCGACGCCGGTCGGAGCCACCTTAAACCCCCGATAATTCGGGGGTTTTTTCGTTTCTTGGGGGTGCAGTGCATCTAGGTGTAGCTGAAACTGTAGCTATTGGCATTGCGGGACGTGATGGGCGCGACGCGGCGGTTATCGGACAAGAATTTGTAAGCGAAACACGGAGCACCGACTTGGAATTTTCGCAGGACGAAACGCTGCCGGACTCGAATACAGCATGACCGACGTCTAGATCCGCAGTCCCATGTCCCGTGTCGAAGCGGACAGCTGGGAGGGGTCCACCGTTGCCGTCGCGGGACTGGTGCGGGTCTGGATAACAGGGGGAGAACTTCGTCTGGAGCCGTTGGCGTTGGTGTTGCATGTCAGGCTCGTCCCAGCTGACAGGGGTTCCGAGCGGGGTGGTGGTGTCGGTGATGGCCTAGCGGTCCCGGTAGATGAGGATCTCCTGGAGCGTTCGCCGTCGCCGGTCAGGGTCCGGGATGTTCTGGAGTTGTGAGGTCAGGTCTTGCATCCATGGTTCCTGGCTGGTGGGGATGCGTGCGGCCACGAGTTTGGCGCGGTTGCGGAAGAAGGCGGAACTTGCCTCATGACAGCCGTACGCTGGGGAGCGCTCACGACCGCCCGCATCGCCCAGGATAGATTTCTCCTCGCCATGAAGAAGGCCCGCAACGCCGCGGCCTCGGCAGTCTCCAGCCCCAACGGGAGGGCTGCTGAAATAGCTGATCGGTTCGGGGTCCCGGCGTCCTACTCATCGCATGAAGAACTCCTCGCCGACCCGAACATCGAAGCTGTCTACCTCCCAATTCCAATGGCCTTCACGCAGAGTGGATCATCGCAGCGGCAAATGCCGGCAAGGACATCCTGTGCCAGAAGCCGCTGGTATGCAGTCTGGATGACTAGCGGCGGGTGGCGGAAGCGTGCGAACGGAACCAGGTAAGCCTCATGGAGGAGTTCACGTACCGCTTCCACCCACAGCACCATAAAGTCCGGGAGCTCCTGGATGCAGGCAGGATAGGCGACGTCGTCTCCACGCACGCCCGCTTCCACTTCAACATGGACCGGGTCCCCGGCGAGGTCCGGCTCCAGCCCAACCTGGAAGGCGGGGCAGTCAACGACGTCGGCTGCTACGCCATCGACATCATGAACATGGTCATGGGCGGCCCTCCGACCAGCGTTTACGCCAAAGGAACAAGCTCCTCGGATCCCGTTGAAACAACCGTGGCAGCCATCCTCGACTACAAAGGAGTCCTGGGAACGTTCGACTGCGGCTTTGAAGGATTTCAAGGTCGAGATTGAACGCTTCAGCAGCATCCTGGCACGCGGCCATGCAGCAGGCATCATAAACAGGGAATTAACCGAACAAAACCTCGCTGTGCGCCTCGCCGTCCACGAATCGCTCGCTACCCGCCTGCCATGCAAGGTCAGAACCAGCGAAGGTGGCTGAACACCATCTGTGCCGGAAGCAGTTCATGCGGATCGCGACACGTCGCAACGGCCAATCACTCTGCGGAAACTCACAGCTCTAAGTTCGAGCTTGGCGCCCGGCCCTTCCTGGCTTCCGCCTCGGTTTCCAAGGCAGCCGGCAGCAGCCCTTAACACAAACGCCTTCGGGCACCGCCACATCTTCCCGAATTACCCCTGAAGTCGAGCAGCACCCCTGGTGGTTCATCACCAACGGGCTGGGCTAATCGGAACTGCGGAGACAACGATCTTCAGGGTCTATGGCCCGCATAATGCGTCGGCCAATGTCGGTCAGCTGGCGTGTTTGGACCTTCGTGAGGGGGTCGAAGACGAGGCTCCTTACTTCTTCTACATGTCCAGGTGCGGTCTGAACGATTTTCCCCCAGCCGGCTGCGGTTAGCTTAGCCATAGTGATGCGCCCGTCGGTGGGGTCGGATGAACGACTTACCCAACCACGCTTTTCAAGGCGCCCGACGACCTGGGACAGACGAGGAAGTGCTGATTCCGCGAACTTGGCCAAATCGCTCATCCGAAGCGTGCGGTCCGGGGCCTCTGAGAGGCCCGCGAGGACCTGGTATTCAAAGTGGCTGAGCCCGGCATCCCGCTGAAGCTGCGCGTCCAGTGCAGAGGGAAGCCGAATCATTATTCCCACAAGAGCGAGCCACGCCTGGCTCTCTTCGCTGTTTAACCATCGCGGTTCCCCGGAAGCTTCCATGCGACAAGCATAGCCCGTTAACTTCATGCTTTAACTTATAGCCGGTCCAAATTACTTGCATCTTGAACTAAGCACCCCTACTATTAACTTCAAGGTTGAACTATTCGACGACTTGGACTGTCGTCTTACCCGCATGACCGCCCTACTCCTGAGGACCTGAGATGACTGTTCTAACTGAAACCCCCGCCCCGCTGGCGGGACTAGTGGCTGGGGCCACCGTACGCAGCCAGGTCACCGTGCCACTGCACTTCCCGGACGGCCTCAGCGCCACCGCCCAGGTGATGACTTTCCATGGCCTGGTCGACGGAAAGGAACACCTGCTGCTCGCCCTCGGCGAGTGGGAGCAGGCCATGCTGAACCCGAAGCCAGAGGATCCGGCGCCGCTGGTCCGGCTGCACAGCGAATGCCTGACCGGCGACGTGTTCGGGAGCCAGCGCTGCGACTGCGGGCCCCAACTGCGAGAAGCCATCGAGAAAATTTCCGCCGCCGGTGGGTTCCTGCTCTACCTCCGCCAGGAAGGCCGCGGCATCGGCCTGTATTCCAAACTCGATGCCTACGCACTGCAGGACACCGGCCTGGACACATACGAAGCCAACGTCGCGCTGGGCCACAGCGAAGACGAGCGCGACTACACGCCCGCCGCCCAAATGCTCGGCGCCCTCGGCATCAACTCCGTCCGCCTGCTCAGCAATAACCCCGAGAAGGCCGGCCAACTGACCGCCCGCGGCATTACCATCACCGAACAGCTTCCCACCGATGTGCACCTAACCCCCGCCAACCACGCCTATTTGAGCGCCAAACGCGACCACACCGCACACACCCTCACCATCCCGCCGGCCGAGTGAGACCAACCAAACCTGGCCACGGACTAGAAAGAGGACAGCCATGAGAACGCCCAACCCCGGCAACACCACAGCGGCCCCTGCCGGAAGATCTCGGAGCACGGCGGCCGCTGACGCCCTCATTCCTGCCAGTCATCCGCTCGCCGCGCACCTGCGCCGCGCAGCACTGGCCAACGAGAAAGCGCCGCATCAGCCATGGAGCGCCCAGGATGGACCGATGCCCAGCCTGTACATCAGCCACGGCGCACCCAATACCTTCGAGGACACCGCCTGGATGCAGCAGCTCCACGGATGGGCGCGATCAATGCCCAAACCCAAAGCAATCGTCGTCATCAGCGCCCACTGGGAATCCGACAGCCTCGGGATCACCAGCACCACACCCGCCGAACTGGTCTACGACTTCGGCGGCTTCGCCCCCATGTACTACGGGCTGCGCTACGATTCTCCTGACCCCTCCGACCTCGCACAGCAGATCATGAACGTCCTTCCCACAACGGAGCACGTATACGAACACCGCGGCCGCGGGCTCGACCACGGCGCTTGGGTGCCCCTGAAAGCCATGTACCCCGCTGCGGACATCCCCATACTGCAACTGTCACTCCCCACCCACGACACCAGACGGCTATTCTCCCTCGGGCAGCGGCTCAAAAAGCTGCGGGAAGAAGGAATTCTCGTCATTGGCTCCGGGTTCATGACTCATGGCTTGCAATACGCCGACGCCTCCCACCGGACCACCCCACCCACATGGTCCATCGAGTTCGACCAATGGGCCGCAGACGCCCTCGCCCGCGGCGACGTCGACGAACTTGCGCGCTTCCGCACCCACGCTCCAGGCGCCCAACGCTCACACCCCACCGTCGAGCACTTCACCCCATTGTTCGTCACCCTCGGCGCAGCAACGGATCCCACCGCGCCCGTCACTACCACCATCGATGGCTTCGTCATCGGATTATCCAAACGATCCTTCCAGACCGCCTGATGGACCAGTAAGAGTCGCCCGTTTTCCGGTTCTTTAGTCCGGACCGGGACTGGAAGCGCTTCGGAAGGACTGCGCCAGGTCCTTTGAGCGGTAGCGGCGATAGGCAACGAGAATTGTGCTAGGTTGTGAGCTAATTACCCGGCCATATTTTGGCCTGCGTGGCCTGAAAAGGGCGAACGGGGGAGTGGTGCCGCATCTCCCGCTTGGCCTTGCGTCACGAGGGCTTTCAAGTCGCTTCTGGCAGACGCCGTCCCGGAAGCAGCAGGCTGTGAGAGCTGCACAACGACCATGTCATCTGACGCCAGGACCCGGATATTAAGTCCCGGAGAGAGCTGAATCAGGCGGCGATGGTTCAGGGCGTCCGGCTTTAGCCACAAGACGGAACCATCAGCAGTTATGCAGTCGACCACACCCGCGTCGATGATGCGATCGTACCGGCCTATCTCAACTTCTCTCCCCTGTAGCTGCTCCGGGTCAGGGACTGTCCGATAAACGGTGTGTGGGTCCGGCCGGTTTTCATTAGTGAATGGTTCTTTCGAACCGGCCGGCGAAGGTAATCGCGAACGCGTTCAGCGCAGGCTTCCACCTCATGACCCAGCGTGCCCGACCTCCGCCGGTGGGATCAAGGGACCTGGTGACCAGATACAGGCATTTCAGGGCGGCGGCCTCGTTTGGAAAGTGCCCGCGGGCCCTCACGGCCCTCCGGTAGCGGGCGTTGATCGACTCGATCGCGTTTGTTGTGCAGATCACCCGCCTGATCTCCACGTCGTACTCCAGGAACGGCACGAATTCCGCCCAGGAGGACTCCCAGAGCCGCACGATGGCCGGGTATCGCTGGCCCCACTCGGCCGTGAACTCGGCGAACCGGTCCTTCGCCGCTTGCTCGGACGGGGCCGTGTAGACCGGCTTGAGCGCCTTGACGATCCCGTCGCGGTGCTGGCGGCCGGCGTAGCGGAAGCTGTTGCGGATCAGGTGCACGTTATGCCGACGTCGGCATAACGTGCATTATGCCGACCTTCGGATTATGCCGATGTGGTCGCGGGATCCTTTGCGGGACAGGGGTCTGACGCTGGCGAGGTCGGCATAATCAGAGCCCTTCGAGCCAGGCGATGAGGCTGTCGGGCGGCTGGTATCGGCCGGCCCGGCCGGTGGGTGGTTTGGTTCTGGCCAGGGCCTTCTCCTTGAGTTCGAGGTCTGCGTGTAGGTAGATCTGCGTGGTGTCGACGCTCTCGTGACCGAGCCATAGCGCGATCACGCTGGTGTCGACGCCGGCGTGCAGGAGCCGCATGGCACAGGTGTGCCGGAGCACGTGTGCTGTGATCGTTTTGCCCTGCAGTGATGGGCAGGCGGCGGCCGCTGTGCTGGCGTAGTGGGCGATTCGGTGCTCGATTGCATCGTGGCTGAGCTTCGCGCCGCGGAGGGTCGTGAACAGGGGGTTGTTGGGGTCGCCGTGCTGTTCGTTGATCCAGCCGCGGAGGACGGTGATGGTGCCGCTGGTCAGCGGGGTGATCCGGTCTTTGCGCCCTTTGCCGTGGCAAGCGACGTGCGCGCCGGTGCCAAGGTGCACGTCAGCGCGGGTGAGCCCGGTGATTTCGGAGATCCGTAGCCCGGTCTGAACGGCGAGCAGCAGCAGCGCGTGGTCGCGTCTGCCGGTCCGGGTGGTTCGGTCGCAGGCGGCGAGAAGCGCATTGATCTCGGCCTCTTTCAGGTAGGTGATCAGGGCCCGGTCGAAGCGTTTTGGCGGGATTGCCAGCACCCGGGCGATGCTGGCGGCGTGCTCGGGGTGGGCCATTGCGGCGAACCGGAACAAGGAGTGGATCGCGGCCAGGCGGGCGTTGCGGGTGCGGATGCTGTTGCCCCGGTCGTGTTCGAGGTGATCGAGGAAGCCGGCGATCAACGGTGCGTCGAGATCGGATAGATCCAGTGCTGACGGCGTGAGCCTTGTCTGTGCCGAGGCGTATCCGAGCAGCAGCCGCAGGCTGTCGCGGTAGGCGGCAACTGTGTGTGCGCTGGCGTTCCGCTGCCGGATAAGGCGGTCGGTGAAGAACGCTTCCAAGGTCGGGGCGAGGGCGCTCATGACCGGCCTGCTGACTGGTCGGCGAGGTATGCGTCGAGGCGTTGCCCGGCGAAGGCCATGAGCTCGGGCGATGCGGATAGATACCAGTAGGTGCTGGCCGGATGGACGTGGCCCATCCAGGTGGACAGCAGCGTCAGGCGGGTCTGCCCGTCCTGGCCTGCTGCATAGGCGTCGAGCATCGACCGCACGGCGAAGGAATGCCGAAGGTCGTGGATGCGGGGCCGGCATGACCCGGATCGCGGTCGCAGACCGGCGAGACGGGACAACTGCTTGAACGTGTGGTGGACATTGCAGTAGATCAGTCTGGTTCCCGCCGTGGATACGAGCAGAGCCGACGTCCCGGTCGACGGGGCAAGCCGATCACGCAGCTGCTGGTAGCCGCGCAGCTCGTCTGCTGTCGTTGGGTGCAGCACCAGCGCTCTGGTCTTACCGAACTTCCCAAACCGCACCAGGAGCCGCCGTTGCGTGAGGTCCAGGTCATCTTGGTTCAATGCGATCGCCTCGCCGACGCGGATGCCGGTCACGGCAAGCAAACCGATCAGCGTCGAGAACGTGGCCCGCCGCAATGGGGTGCGTAGCGTGGCCGTCGCGGCGATCAGCCCTGCGATCTCGGCGTCGGAATACAAGTACGGGCTCGCGCGGTGCGGCCGCTGCGGCAGCATGTCCGGGGCTGGGACCTGATGCACCGGATCGAGGGTGCGCAGGTAGGTGGCGAAGCCACGAACCACCGACAACCGATAGGCGTGCCAGTTAGAGTCTGCGTTGGCAGGCAGCCGCGACCAGTCCAGCGCCGCCTCGGTCGTGACGACATCCGCGCCGGCCTGCTCGAGATGATCGAGGAACTGGCGGAGCAGCTTCTCCGGCCGGGCCAACCGGTAACCCAGCGCACGGCGCAGCCCCAGGTAGTCAGCCAATTGCTCATTCAGAAGCCGGCTCATGACAGACCACTGGCCGGGTCGACGGGCCAGGGCCGGACCAGCACGGCCAGAGCCGCGTGGTCGACCTTGGCATAGATCGCCGTGGACATCGCTGACCGGTGCCGAAGGACCTGCCCGACTTCGGTCAGCGGGGCGCCGCTGCGCAGCATCGCGGTGGCAGCGGTATGGCGCAGCCGGTGGGCGTGCATTCTGGGGAGCCCTGCGCGTTGCGCGCCGTCGAACACGATCATGGTCACGCCTCCGGTGGTCAATGGCCGGTGCGGGGCGTGAACACGAACGAAGACGTTGCGTCCCTCGGCGTCGGCAGGTCTGCCCCGGCGAAGGTAAGCCGCGATCGCCGCGCCGATCTCATCGGGCAGTGGCAATCGTTCGGACCGGTTGCCTTTCCCCACTATCACCACCTCACCGCGGCGCCAATCGATATCGTCCAACCCGAGAGCTGCGACCTCGCCAGCGCGCAGGCCCATCCGCGCCAGCAGCAGCATCACTGCGAAATCGCGCCGACCGACCGTGGTGCGCCGATCGCAGCCGGACAGCAAACGCCGCAGTTCGTCAGGCTCGAGTCCTTTCGGCAAGGCTGACAGCCGCCAACCCGCCACCGACGGCACCGCTGTGGCCAGCGACATGGGCACCTGGCCGGTGACATGCAACCAGCCCAGCAGCGACCGCAACGAGCACACGATCAACTTCGCCGACCCGACAGCCCGTCCGGGACAAGCAGTCCGCACGAACCCGGTGACGTCAGCTGCGGTCAGGCCGGCAAGGTCGAGCACCTCACCGCGCAGGCGACCCGCGACGAAAGGCCGCACGCAGTCGACGTAGCCGCGAACCGTGCCCTCGGTAAGACCCCGCTCACGGAGCAGCCAGCCGCGGAAGTCGGCCAACAACTCCTCCACCGGCCCCAACGGAACCTCACGCGGGACAGGCAGCACTCCAAGCGGAACCAGGTAGTCCAGCAGCGGCTGCAACGCCTTGACCGACCGATATTCTCGATAGCCAGCTCCACGTCTCTCGGCCAGGTAACGGTCAAGCACCACCCCATTCAGATCGCCTAGACCGACGCCCGCACCCTGCATCCAACGGTCCAGATGCGCGACGAAACAGACCTGCTGCTCGGCCGAGGCCCGCGAATACCCTTGTCGAAGCAATTGCCCGGCGAACCCTTCGACGTGCGGCTCCAAGGGTCCCCGCACGAACGACCGCAATACCTTGACCATGACGTTCTCCTCTCCACGACGGAAAGGCAAGCATGGATCAGCGCACTGGATTATGCCGACCTTGCCAGGGTCGGGCCCTTGTCCCGCAAAGGATCCCGCGACCACATCGGCATAATCCGAAGGTCGGCATAATGGACAATGCACTGCTGCACGACCGTCCGCTCCCACGTGGTCGTGATCGCCTCCGGCAGGCCCTTGAGCCCATCACAGACAGCGATCAACACATCTTCCACGCCCCGGTTCTTCAGCTCGGTAAAGACCTGCAGCCAGAACCGGGCACCCTCGCCGCCGTCGCCGGCCCAGATCCCCAGGATCTCCCGCTCCCCGTTCACGGTGACGCCCATGACGACATAGAACGCGGTGTTGCGCACCTGCCCGTCACGGACCTTGACCACGACCGCGTCGACGAAGAGCACCGGATAGATCCGGTCCAAAGGCCGGGACGACCATTCGGCCAGTTCCCCGGCGACTTTCTCCGTGATGCGGCTGACGGTGTCTTTGGAGACCTTGGCCCCGTAGACCTCCTCGAAGTGCGCGGCGATCTCCCCGGTAGTCAGCCCCCGGGCGGAGAGCGAGAGCACGATCTGGTCGATCCCGTCCAGGCGCCGTTTCCGCTTGGGCACGATCACCGGCTCGAACGAGCCCTCCCGATCCCGGGGCACCTCGATCTCGACCGGGCCGATCTCGGTCAGCACGGTCTTGGGCCGGGTGCCGTTGCGCATGTTGGCTGCGATCGGCCTCTGGCCGTGCTCGTGCCCGAGGTGCTCGGTAAGTTCCGCTTCCAGAGCGGTTTCCAGCACGTTCCTGGTGAGCTGGTTCAGCAGCCCGCCCGGGCCCACCAGGCTCACGCCCTGTTCCTTGGCCTGCGCGAGCAGCCGCTCCGCAAGCTCCTTCTGATCGATGATCTCTCCCGTCACAGGATCGATCATCACCCCTGTCATCTCGGTCGTGGATTCAGACACGGCCGTCTCCTTTCGGATCAGGCCGGAGCCACACACCGTTATTCAGACAGTCCTCCGGGTCAAGGACCGGGATAGCTATCCCGGGAGTCGCGCCGCACGAGGGCTTGTGGATGTACAAGGTGTTCCTTTTCAGTCGCAGTCGGCTTGGGCCATAGAGTTCCTGATAACACTGCGGATATCGGTGCAAAAAAGTTGATAAGCGTAGACCATCCTTGTGCCGCCAGGGGCTGCTGCCTCTATGCCAAGCGCCTGGGATTTACGGACTCCTAGTGATGGCCGCAGGGCTCGTAATCCCATCCAGCCCAGGCTGTATGAATCAGGGTTAGCGGGCAGGAATGCCAGTCATCGGGTGTGTCAGGTAGTGGGGTCGCCCAGTTTGGCGTTTGGACGCCGGGTTCCGTTACCTGCATGGCGTTTCCTCTGTGGGTATCTAGGGGCTTACATAGGTTGAGACTGTTCATTCGGGTCGGCCTTCCGTTCAACATGTGCTAAGTCCTTACTGATTGGCTGATTCGATTGGCTGTGAGGTGGGGCTGTATGCATCCATTGCGGCGGCGACGTGCAGAGGCTGGTGCTTTTGTGCTAGCTACTAAGTCTCCTAACTGACCCCTACCGGGGCGCCGCTCTTGGATTTGGTTGCGACGTCCGGTTTTGTCTTCTTCTTTTTGCGCTGGACGAGTGTGGCTGCGGAAACAGCCACGAGGAGCGCGATGCCGTTGAAGATATTGATCACCCAGGTTTGCGCTCCGAGGATGACGAGTCCGTTGGCGCCCACTGCGAGCAGGTATACGCCGATCACGGTGCCCCAGACGTTGAAGTAGCCGGCCCGGATGGCGGTGGCACCGAGGAATGCAGCGGCGTATGCGGGAAGGAGAAATTCAGGACCCAGGTTGGGTGTGGCGCTGCCGGACCGCGAGGCCAGGAGCATTCCGGCAAGTCCACCAAGGAAGCCTGCGCCGATGAAGGCCGCGGCGAGGTAGCGCTTAGTTCGGACACCGCTGAGCTGGGCCGCATCGCGGCCCATGCCTGTGGCGCGGAGATAGCGGCCGAATGGTGTTTTTTCCAGGACGAACCAAAGGCCAATTGCGACGGCGGCAAAGAAGACCAGGACGGTTTGCAGGCCGAGAACCTTGGTACCAGCCAAGGAGGTGAACACCTTGGAAGCGTGCGTGATCAGGGTGCTGTTCGTCAGGAGCAGGTTGAGGCCACCCAGGATGGTGGCCATGCCGAGGGTCGAGATGAAGGCATTGACTCCGACGACGATGTTCATGAAGGCATTCACCGCGCCGATCAGCGTTCCCAGCAGGATCGGGAGCACAATCAACAGCACAAGGGGGAGGTCCTGGCCAGCGAGAATGATGCCGAAGATCGCACAGATGCCGAGGTTCGCACCGACAGAGAGATCGAATTCCCCGACGGCAAGGGGAAGTACAACCGCAAGTGCCAGGATTCCCGGGATGGCCTGGTCTGCGAGGATCATCCGCAGGTTTCCTTCGGTGGCGAAGGTTGCGGGCATGAGGATGGAGAACACGATGATCATAAGGGCCAGGAAGAGCGCGATGCCGTAGTTCTTCATAAGTGCGCCGGGGGAAGGGAAGCGGAGGGCGCGTGGCCGCTGTAGGTCCCTGCTGCTGGGGGTCATGTTTTGGTACCTCATGGGTTTCTTTGCAGTTGGAGTGTTAGTTGGCGTGCACGGATGTGGTGCAGGCCAGGGCGAGGCGGTCGCCGGTGATGTCGCTGCCTTCGAGTGCCGCGACTTCTCGTCCTCGGTCAAGCACCACGACACGGTGGGCGAGGTCGATGAAGTCGTCGTAATCCGTGGAGGCAATGATGATGGCCACGCCCGAGGCGGCGAGGGTTCGCAGCAGCTGGGAGATTTCGTGTTTCGCCGCAGCGTCGACGCCTTGGGAGGGCTCGTCCAGCAGGAGGACCTTAACGTTGCCGCTGGCGGCACGGGCAACGACGACTTTCTGTTGGTTTCCACCGGAGAGGGCACGGATGGGCATCTGCAGCCCGGCAGCCTTCACGAGATAGTCCTTCGCCAGCTGTGCGGCGTCTGCCTGTTCCCTGCGCCGGTCGATGGCGCCGTTCGTGGTGTAGTGGTGGAGCCGGCCCAGGGTGAGGTTTTCGCCGACGGTCATCTCCAGCACGCACCCGTCCTTGCGACGGTCTTGCGGTACGCAGGTGACGCCGGCGGCAACGGCGGAGGCGGGGTCGTGTGGGGAATACGGGGTGCCCGAGAGCTCCATTTCACCGTCATGCCGGTGTTGTGCACCGGCAAGGATACGGATGAGTTCGCTTCGCCCGCACCCGATCAGGCCGGTAATCCCGAGGATTTCTCCGGCCCGGACGTGCAGGTTCACGCCGGCGAGCCGGTTGCCGTGGAGGTTTGTCGCGGACAGCACCACGGCGCCCGTGCTGTTGTTGAGGGTTTTGTCCTGCCGGGCCTGGAGTTCCCTGCCAATAACCAGGGACACGATGTCACTGCCGAGTTTGGTCCCGAGCGGTTCCTCGGCCACCATCTGGCCGTCGCGGAGGACCACGAGCTGGTCAGCGATTCGGCGGACTTCGTCGATGCGGTGGCTGACGTACATGGCGGTCCCGCCGTTGTCCCGGAGTTTCTCGAGGATCCCGAGGACCTTGTCCACTTCGTCCGCC
The DNA here is from genome assembly GCF_051843155.1 of Arthrobacter sp. KNU-44. Lineage (NCBI taxonomy): Bacteria > Bacillati > Actinomycetota > Actinomycetes > Micrococcales > Micrococcaceae > Arthrobacter > Arthrobacter sp. KNU-44. The sequence continues at coordinate 1,858,071 of NZ_JBPXNG010000002.1, read as the reverse complement.
GGGAGAGAGGCTGTGGGCTCGTCGAGCACGAGAATGTTCTGGCGGAGCGCTCTGATGCCGCGGTCGCGGTCCTGAAAGGCGCGGGCTATGCCGATCATGGTCCGCGCCGACGGCGAGAGCGATCCAACCAAGGCACCGGGGTCCTGGTCGATATCGAGCAGAGAGAGTGTCGCGGCAACGTGTTCGTGCTGCCGGCGCAGGTTGATCCGTCCCAGCGGCCCGGCTGCGAAGAACCTGTCCACCAACGCGAAGTTGTCGGCGACCGTGAGGCTGTCGACAAGCCCGATGTCTTGATGGAGGAAACGCAGTCCCGCCGTGTCATGCGCCTGGGCCGGGGTAAGGGGGAGCCGGAGGTCCCGACCCCGGATGCTGAGCGTCCCTCCCGGATCCGGGACATAAATCCCCGCCAGAATCTTGATCAACGTTGATTTGCCGGAGCCGTTCATTCCGAGCAGCGCGGTGATTTTCCCCGCAGGAACATCGAAGGAGACATCGTCCAAGGCACGCTGGCCGGCAAAGGTTTTGCTGATGTTCCGGACGCTCAACGCGGCAGGAAGAGGGATTTCAAGGGTGTGGGTCATGGACTGCATCCTCAGTGGTCGGATCTTGTGGGAGCTTGTGCGCCCTCAACTCAACTGCTGCCGGGCTTGAGGCTGGAAGCAGCATCAAGCCCGGCGGCAGGCGCGTTCTACTTGGCGGAGGTCCAGAGCTTGTCGAAGGCGCCTTTCCAGTCCGTATCTCCGGTCCAGGGAAGTTTCGGCATGGAGGCAGCGTCAACCAGACGCTCTGGCATTAGCACGGTCTTGGCGCCTTTGGTTTCGCCCGCGAACAGGCTGTTCAGCTCATGGACAGCGAGGTAGCCGGTGTATTCCATGGGCTTGATCACATCGAATGCCTGACTTTTTCCCTGGGTGATGAAGCTGAGGTTCGCGGAGTTTCCATCGAAGGAAAGCATGCGGATGGCATCGCCGTTGGCGCTGCGTTCGACGGTCGGCTGCAGCGCGGCGACGGCGGCACCGGTGTAGGTCCAGATGTAGTTGACATCGGGCTTTGCAGTGAGCGTCGCCTGGACCTGGGCGGGCAGGTTGGTCTGCATCTGGGAGAACTGTGTCTCGATGGTCTGGACAACCTTGCAGTCGGGGCACAGCTTCGGCAGCCATGTTTTGAAAGCCTCGGTACGGAGCTTGACGGAGGGGTACTGCGGATCCGTGACCACGATTACCTTCGCAGCTCCCTTGCTGTCGGAGGCGATGGCTGCGGCGGCCATCTTGCCGGCGAGATCCTCATCGGGGGCGATAGTGACATCGAATCGTTTGTCCGCCGGTTCCATGGTGCTGACGGTAAAGATTCCAGCCTTCCGGGCAGCCTGGAGGTTGTTCTCGATCAGGTCGCCGACGCCGGCTGTAAAGACGATGCCGTCGGCGTGGAGTTGCACGGCCTGGTCCACGGCCTGGCGCGACTTCTCGGGGTCACCGCCGGGATCGATCATGCGGGCATTCCAGCCGAGGAAGGCCGCTGCTTCCATGGCGGCGTCGGCGCCGCGGGCACACGCCTCCGAAGCGTAGGTGCAGGGAATGACCACGATCGATTTGTTGGACGCGATCTTGGCCGATGAGGCGGGGATCTCCTCCTTAAGCGGTTGCTTCATCTGTCCGGCAAGCGCCGTGGCCTCGGCCACGGAGGAGGCGTTGCCCGCGGAACTGGAGCCGGAGCCTGCGTTTGCAGCGTCAATTTGACCGCCACAGGCGGCCAGCGATACCAGGAGTGCCGGGACGGCCGCCAATGCCAGCAGGTTGCGGCGGCGTTGTCGCAAGATCATGAGGTAGGCCTTTCGGAAGGACGCAAGGTGAAGGTGCGAGGCATGGAAGGCCTCTGTGTGGGTGGTTACAAAATCGGTTGCGTGTGTTTCATGGGTGGAGTTCGTTCCGTCGGTGGCCCGGTTGCGTCCCCAGATGCCTAAGGCCGAAACGACAACTCTGTGATGCAGGTCTCATCGTGGCCTTATAGGGAGCGAGTGGGGCGAAGTTGTCCGAACTGGACATGAAGTCTGGCCGGGACGGTCAAATGGCCGCGGGTGCGGGCCCAGGGCGACGGTTCCAGTGGGAGGAATAATCCGAGGGGACGTACAATCCCTAGACAGGACGGCGGCCCCATTGGGCCGCGGGCGTTGTATCTAAGGAGTCCGATGACGAACTCTAACCCTGCGGGCATCCCGCCGAACGGGGCATCCGATGGGCCTGCGCCCAGGGCAGGGTCGGCAGTTCCTGCGGTGAGTGTTTTCTCCACCGGGAAGGCTCCCGTGAGCCACCGGGTGGGGTTGTGGGAGGAACGCAACCAGCAGTCGCTGATCGGCCTGAACGTGTCGACACTGGCCAGGGACAGTGTGGTCAGCACCATGTACAACCTCAGTCTGGAACGGCTGAGGTTCACTGAGATCTACGGCAACGACCACATCATCGAACGTGCTGCCTCCAATATCAGGCAGCTGCCTGCCGACTCTGTCCTGTTTTGCCTGCTCCTCGAGGGAAACGCCTTTTACTACCATCAGGACGGGTTTGACACTCTGGGGGCCGGTGACGCGATCCTGTACGACGCCGACCGGCCCTTTATGTATGGGTTCCACACGCCCATGAGGCAGCTCATCCTCGAAATGCCCCGCGACGTCTTCCGGGAAAACACCGGTAGCAGCAGCCCGGGAAAGCCCCGCGTGCTCAGGGGCAGGGAGAGCGTCGCGGCCGATCAACACGCGCGCACACTGGCCCGAGTCATTCAAGGGACACTCCGGTCCACCACTGCCCCCGAACCGTTACTGGAGGACGAAGCCCTCGATCTTTTCGGGATCCTTGTCGGGTCGAACGCCGGGTCTTCGGGCCAGGCCTACCTCTTGGCGGCCAAGGGCTTTATCCGCAGGAACTTCCACCGGCCGGACCTCAGCACCTCAAGCATTGCCCGCGCCGTGGGCATCAGCGACAGGCACCTCGCCCGGGTCTTCGCAGCGGAGGAATCCTCCGTCGCCCGGTTCGTCATGGACACCCGCCTCGAGCGGGCGCACCAGCTCCTGACAGAGACGGGTTCCAGGCACCTGCAGGTCGGTGACGTTGCCCTCTCCGTGGGATTCATCTCGGCGGCGCATTTCTCCAGGGCCTTCAGGAACAAGTTCGGGTTCACCGCACGCGAGGCCAGGGATCGGGGCCGGGCACACCAGCCGTAGCCCGCGCGCTGGGACCGCCCACCCGGGTTTCCGACCCCCTTGTCTCGTTCTGCCATGCACTTTGCCCGTTCGCGCCATGCCAGACCAGCCCAGACTGTGACCTGCAACACTCATGGAAACGCCCCATTCACACTGATGTGAGGAAAACACCATGACGCAGGAACTCGTCGAAGAGACAACCCAGCTGCACGAGATGAGCGATTTTTCCGATCTGCTCGAACGGCTCCACGCCATTGCCCCGGTGCTCAAGGCCAACGGTGCGGCCAACGAGGCCGGGCGCCAACTCACGGACGAAGTGACCGCGGCTCTCCACGAATCGGGCATCTTCCGCTTGGGAATCCCGCGGTCCGTGGGCGGCTACGAGGCCTCGCCCCGGCAGGTGATCGAGGCCATTGAAACCGTGGCCTACGCCGACGCCTCCTCGGGCTGGGTAGTTATGGCGCTGCAGATGATCACAGGAACCACGGCCGCCTATCTGGGCGCCGAGGCTATCGGGACGATCTTCCCCGACGGCGGCTATTCGTTGATCGCCGGGCAGGGCACCCGCATGGGCAAGGCCAACGCAGTAGAAGGCGGTTACAAGCTCACCGGATCGTGGAGCTTCGCCTCGGGCATGCCCCAAGCCTCCTGGATCCACACGGCCGCAATCGTGGAGGAAACGGGTGAGGCCCTCATCTTTACCCTCCCCAAGGAGCAGGCCACGCTCATCGACAACTGGGATGTCATGGGCTTGAAGGCCACCGGCAGCATCGATTACGTCTGTGAGGACGTCTTCGTCCCGACGGCGTTCACCTACACAGCTACCACCATGGAACCCCTCAACGGCGGAGCGCTTTACAAAATGGGCTTGGCGAACATGTCCGGCATCAACCACGCCGGGTGGGCCCTGGGCGTCGCACGCCGCCTGCTGGACGAGATGCGCGAACTGGCGCAGAAGAAAACAGGCAATCCCGGCGCCAGCGTGGACACGGAGCAGTACTACGCCGAGTATGCGCAGGCCGAGGCGAAGCTCCGCTCCGCAAGGGCGTTCGTTTTCGAGGTCTGGTCAGGCAACGAGGCCACCCTCGGCCGCGGCGAAAAACTCACCCGCGAGCAAGAGACACTCACCCGGCTGGCGCTGAACAACGCCACCTGGTCCGCGCACGATGTCTGCATGACCGTCTATAAGTGGGCGGCCACCGCCGCCCTGCGTTCGGGAGACCTACAGCGCTTTTTCCGCGACATGCACGCCGGCACCCAGCACGTCACCTCCGGTCCGGTAGTCCTGCAGAACTGCGGCAAGATCCTGACCGGCCTGGCCGAGGATTCCAAGTGGAGCTACTTCAGCCTGGTCAAGAAGTAGCCACCACCCTGCACACGCAAAACCCACACAGCGCACCGACCCCCGACTTTCCAGGAGCCACCATGACATCTCAATCCGCACACCAAGTCCGGCCCACAGCCGGTCCCGCCTCGGCGTTTCCCGAAACGGTCAGCGCCGAGGACTTCAAGGCCGCCTTCCGCAACCATCCGGCCGGCGTGTCCATCATCACCACCCAGGGCGTCAACGGGCCCGTAGGGCTCACCGCGAGCTCGGTGTTCTCCTTTTCGGCGAACCCCCCGTTGCTGGTTTTTTCGCTCTCCACACATTCCTCGTCCACACCAGCCATCCGCGATGCGGAGACCATCGTCGTCCACCTCATGGGAGCCGGCCAGCTCGAACTGGCCAAGACGTTTGCCACCAGCGGCATCGACCGTTTCGCCGACACATCGACCTGGTCCCGACTCGTCACAGGAGAACCGGTACTCCACAGCGCCAACGCCTGGCTGCGCGGCAGGATCGTCAACCGGATGGAGGCCGGGGACTCCACCGTCGTGGCCGTCCAGGTGCTTCAGGTCAGCGTTGCGGACCAGATCGAACACGATGCGGAAAGCACCCACCCGCTCGTCTACCACAATCGCGCCTGGCATTCGTTGAGTGAAGCCTCGGTCGTTGGGTAGGAAGCGGAAATGAGTTTGACGTTTGAGCACACCACCATCGGGCAGCGTGTGCTGTTCGGGACCGGGCAGGCCGAGGAATATCTGGCCTCCGAGATCGCGCGGCTGGGGGCGCGAAGGGTCATGGTCATTGCATCTCCATCCCAGTCTGCGGTTGCGGAAGACCTCACGAAGGACGTCGACGTTGCCTTGAACTACGCCGACGTGGCCCCGCATGTCCCGCTTGAGAAGGCGCAGAAGGGTCGCTCCGCTGCAGCCGACCTCGGGATCGACCTGTTGGTCTGCGTCGGCGGCGGATCCACCATCGGCCTGGCCAAGGCCATCGCGTTGACCTCCGGCCTGCCCATCGTCGCGGTACCAACCACCTATGCGGGTTCCGAAGCGACCAACGTTTGGGGTCTGACCGAGGGCTCACGGAAGACCACCGGCGTGGACGACAAGGTTTTACCGGTCACCGTTATTTACGACGCGCGCCTCACGCTGGCATTGCCCGTGGAGTTGTCGGTGGCGTCAGGCCTGAACGCACTCGCGCACTGCGTGGACTCGATGTGGGCTCCCCGGACCGATCCTATCAACCAGACGCTGGCCGCGGAGGGCATCCGGGCCCTGAATCGCGGGCTGCGCACGATCAAGCGAGATCTCCACGACCGCGACGGGCGGGAGGAGACGCTGTATGGCGCGTACCTCTCCGCCGTGGCCTTCGCCTCGGCGGGATCGGGGATACACCACAAGATCTGCCACGTCCTGGGCGGGGCATACAACATGCCCCACGCCCAGACCCACGCCGCCGTGCTTCCCTACGTGCTCGCCTTCAACGCACCCTTCGCACCGGAGGCCGGGTGGCGGATCGCAGCGGCGTTCAGCTCTGACACCGCCGTTGACGGGCTCAACGCCCTGCGCACGGCTCTCGATGCGCCCACGGCGCTGAAAGATCACGGCTTGGCCGAGGAGAACATCCCCGAAGCCGCACAACTCATCCTGCCCTTCATACCCGCTTCGAATCCGCGGGCCGTCACGGTCGAGAACCTCGAAGCGCTCCTGACCGCTGCCTGGTCCGGCACCACACCGGGACTCTAAGGAACCGCTATGACTGCACCCTCATCAACTCAACCGATCTCTTCCGAGCAGTCCGCCGTTGAGCTGCAACTCGTGGACACCGTCGTTGCTTCTTTCGAAAAGACTGAAGATCCTCGCCTTAAAGAGCTCATGCAGTCCCTGACCCGGCACCTGCATAACTTCGTCCGCGAAGTCCGCCTCACCGAAGACGAGTGGAACACCGGGATCGAATTCCTTACCGCCTCCGGCCACATCACCGATGACAAACGCCAGGAATTCATCCTGCTCTCGGACGTGCTGGGCCTGTCCATGCAGACCATCGCGATCAACAACACCACGTACACCGGCGTCGCCGCCGCCACCGAGGCCACAGTCTTCGGGCCCTTCTTTGTGGAGGACGCACCCGAAACCCCCCTGGGTGGCGACATAGCCGGTGGTGCGGCAGGCCAGCCCTGCTGGGTCGAGGGAACCGTCACCGACACCGACGGTAATCCGGTTCCACGGGCGCGCATCGAAGTTTGGGAAGCGGACGACGACGGCTTCTACGACGTCCAGTACTCCGACGGAAGGGTCGCCGGACGGGCCCACCTGTTCGCCGATGAGGACGGCAAATACGCGTTTTGGGGACTCACCCCCACCCCCTACCCAATCCCGCACGACGGGCCGGTAGGGAAAATGCTTGAGGCCGCCGGCAGGTCCCCCGTCCGTGCCTCCCATCTGCACTTCATGGTCACCGCCCCCGGCCTGCGGACACTTGTTACCCACATCTTCGTTGACGGCGACCCGCAGATTGAGATTGGCGACTCCGTGTTCGGCGTCAAGGAATCCCTCATCAAGAAGTTCGAACAGCAGACGCCCGGCAGCCCCACCCCCGACGGCCGCGACCTCGGCAATCAGTCCTGGGCCCGTACCCGCTTCGACATCGTCCTTGCCCCCCAAGACGCATAGAAGCAACCCGACCGAAGGAAGTTTCTCCATGGGACCTACACCTGCTCCCCATAATGCCGCCAACCCGCTCATCACCTCAAGACGGGGTCAGATGTGGATTGCCGGCGAAAAGACCTCCAGCGCATACGGCACGGTCCAACGCGCCCCGCTCTTTGCATCGTGGGAGGCACCCGAGAGGGTAATCCATCCCTACCCGCTGATCCTCATCCACGGAGGGGGTGGGCAGGGAACGGACTGGACCGGCACGCCCGATGGACGGCCAGGCTGGGCGACCAGGTTTGTCGAGGCCGGTTTCGTTGTGTACGTGGTTGACCGCCCAGGCCACGGCCGATCTCCGTATCACCCCGCCGTGGTCGGCGAGATGGGCGCACCGTTCCCTTACGAAGGAGCCAAGTCGCTCTTCTATCCCGACGACGCAGCCACCGAACAAACCCAATGGTCATGCGCCCGTACCAGTGATTCGGACGAAATCGACCAGCTGGTCGCCGCGATGGGCCCCCTGCCCGAGGACCTCGCCGAGTCCCAGAGAATGGATGCCGAGCGTCTGGGCCGCCTCCTGGACCTGACAGGCCCCGCCGTCCTGGTCACGCATTCCGCCGGCGCACCCGCGGGCTGGCTTACCGCCAACGAACGCCCGGACCTCGTCAAGGCGATCGTCGCTGTGGAACCGATAGGGCCGGCCTTCGCCGAGTTCCCTGGAATCGGCCGCCTGGACTGGGGACTGACGGCCGCCCCCATAACCTACGAACCCCGGCGCGCAAGCGCCGACGAAGCCGCAAAGGCGCCGGCCCGGACCCTACGCATCCCAGCCCTGGAAGAGACGCCCATTGCAGTCCTCACAGGCGGAGCATCCGTCTTCGCGACCTTTGCCCCGCAAGTCGTCGACTTCCTCAAGACCGCAGGCGCCGCCGTCGAATGGATCCACCTGCCCGAACACGGGATCGAAGGAAACGGACACGGACTAATCTTCGAAGCGAACTCCGACGAAATCGCCAGGATCGTTGGAGACTGGATAGTCACCAGGATCGCAGAGTCAACACTGACGCGAGAGACATCACTCAAGGCGTAGCCCAAGCCAGCGCCGCAGTACAAGGCCGGAGGCCCAGTCGAACGCCTCTCACGTGCGCCTCAGCAGTCAAACGACAATCTAGTTGCTATCGCGACTATGGCTTTTGACCTCACAGACTTTCAGGCAGCAGGCCCTCACCTCAAAGTTGAACGGCATAGCTCCACACGACCGACAGATATACACCAGCGGGAACCGCCAAGGAGCATTACAGATTGAGTACCACGTTAGACACGGGCCACGCCGTCATCCACGAGCTTGAAAATAAGCGCTATAAAGCTGTCCTCGACCAAGATTACGACCAATTCGAAGGTCTCTGTCACGCAAAACTGACATACGGGCACACAGGCGGAAACCGGGACTCACTGGCCACCTATTTAGGAAAACTCCGAGGTGGCACCCTTCGCTACCACCGCATCGAGCATGCCATAGCGGACATCGTGCGGGTAGGAGATGTGTCTCTCGTGACAGGCCAGATGAGCGCTGAGATCACTGTCAGCGGCTCACGTAGGACGCTGAAGAACAGCTACCTCGCCGTATGGGTTACAGACGCGGAAGCCTGGAAGTTCCTGGCCTACCAACCGACACCTCTCACCGCCGCTGCCGCGGCAAGTCCGAGGCCGGCGCAGGTGCGTCAAGAAATGGACACCAAGTCATAAGCAGGCTTTCGTGCACGACGGCGCACGGCGGAAGAGGAACCAGAATCAACCCCCTCTGCGCGTAGGGAAAACCAGCCCAGAGTGGATGTTCCGTCAACCTGCATTGTTCTTGCCGGCGCTTCATACGAGTCGCCTACGGTTCCCTGATGGTCCCCAGTGTCGGAACCCCGGCCAAGAGCGGTCGGCCGGAGTTCCGTGTCCAAAGGACACCACGCCGTTGTAATTCGCTCGGGATGTCACCCGCAACGCAAGCAGGCGAACGAAACAAGGGGGCACCAAGAGTGCGTGGCCGCCGGGCCTCCTGTCCCTTTGGGATTGCCCCTTTGAAAACGGCCGCGCCTGCAGTGGCACTGCAGTATTTGAATGCTGCCTTAGCCAAGAGTGCGCTTCTTGATGCTCCTATCCCCTCCCGGTCCTCATAGACGTGGCGGGTCGCGGAATCAGTCTTGATGATCCAAAGGAACCGGGAATCATCAGATTTTTCGTCTATGCCCCCTGAAAACCTCCCGAGGAGCGGGTGGGCGACGTGGAGCTTGTCCCCGCGCTGAAATTCGTGCCAGTCCTGCGACCCCGCGCGGCTCTCTGACTCCACGGAGTTTAAAACATGAGGCATTGGGTTTACTCCTCCTTGTTCCGGTGGCAGTGCTCGTTAGCGGCGGCGGTGGGGCGGGATGGATGATGGTTTCCATCGCGCCTGCTCCGCGTCGCTGTCTGGCAGTGGGCGCTTTTCTTCATTTAACCTGCAGTTGAAAAGCCCGGGTTTTTCGGTTTGTGCCCAAAAGTCGAACATTTCCGTGCACGCGCATCATTTTTCTGCCTGCGACGGATTCTGCTCTTGTCTCCGCCTTGTCTTGGCCAAGCGCTAGGGTGGTACTCAAGAGAAGGGGAGGGCTAAATGGACCAGCAGGAAAGCTACTTCGCGCCTGAACCGGAAGCCGTTGGGGCTCCGGTATCCGAGGACCGGCAAGCGGTGGCAGGAAGAGGCCGTACAGTGATCTCGGATTCCGCTGTCGCTAAGGTTGCCGGCATTGCCGCCAGGGCTGTTCCGGGCGTCTATTCCCTCGGCTCGGCTCCGTCGCGCGCCCTCGGAGCCATTCGCGATGCCGTCGGCAGCCAGGACCATGCTGCGGGTGTCCGCGCCGAGGTCGGAGAAACCCAAGTGGCCGTGGACCTCAATCTGGTGGCCGTCTACGGATACCCTTTGCATGATGTCGCCAACCAGGTCCGCGCGGCCGTCTATCGCGCCGTCGAATCGTTGGTGGGCCTTGAAGTCATTGAGGTCAACGTCGAGATCAACGACGTGTACGTTGCCCCTCCAGCCAAAGCCGGAACAAGAGGCGCATTATCGGAAAGGGAGCCACTCCAGTGAACTTGACCGTTGTCGGAATCGGGATCGGCGCCTTCGTGGCGTTCATGGCCTTCCAATTCGGATTGTGGGGTTTCATCATCGCCCTTCTCTTCATGGGAATCGGTGCACTTCTGGGCCGCGCCGCGGACGGAAAGCTTGACCTGCGCAGCGTGCTGGATGCCCTCACCGGCCGCCGCTCGTCGTCATGAGTTCCACGGCTGAGGCTGTGCAGCCCGCCGTCTCCCTGGCTGGCCACAACCGAATCAGCACCCAGGCCCTCACCACTTTGGCCCAGGCGGCCGCCGCGGAAGCGCTCGGTGTCTCGGCGCAGGATGTTCGCGCCGAATGGTCGGACGACGACGGCCTCCTGGCACTCTCGATTGCCGCCCCGATCCGTGTGCCCTCGCTGACCGAAGTCCTCAGGGACCCCCGGCGGGTAGAAGGATACGGTGGAACGGTCTGGGACCGGGCCGTCGCTGCCAAGACGGCCATCCTTGAGCGCGTCACCCAACTGAGCGGTTCCACCCTGAGCCGCGTGGATATCCGGATCAGCGGCGCACGCGTCAGCGAAGGAGCCCGCGTCCAATGAGCCACGCCCAGACCCCGCACGCCCGGCGCAGCCACCCGGACACAGCGCACGCGCAGACCGCCGACGGCGACACCCCCAGCGTCCAGACACAGGGGACCCCTGACGTCGGCGACCGGATCGACGTCGGACTCCAGCGCATCCTCAAGCGCGAGACCCGTTCCTCTCGTGCGGGAATTGCCGGGCTGGCCGCGGCCCTTGTGATCGCGGCGTGTGTCTACGCCCTCCTCGAATCCGCCTTGCGCGCCATTGGCCAACCACCGTGGCTCATCGAGCCGCAAACGGCTGCCGAACGGCTCACGGCGCTTCCTGCAGGTATTTCGCCCTTGCTGCTCGGTTCCCTCGGCGGGGTCGTGACAATGGTGGGCCTGATTTTCTTCTTGAACGCGGTCCTGCCCGGCCGAAAGTCCCGCCACTTGCTTGAGGACTCCCGGGCCGGAGTAGTGGTGGACGACGAGGTCATCGCTTCGGCACTGGCCAGGGTAGCCCGGACCGCAGCGAACGTCACCCAGGAGCAAGTCATGGTGGTGGTTTCGCAGCGGCTGGTTGTGGTCAACGTCCGGCCCACCTCGGGCGTGCCCTTGCACGAGGAACGGATCCTTGCCGCCGTCGAGGATGAACTTCGAAAAATGGCCCCTTCGCCCATGCCTTCAGTCCGTGTTAATGTCGCTACGTCCGGGGTGATCGGTGCATGAACGGCACTCCGCACGTCCTCAATCGCATCCTGATCGGCATCCTTGGCCTGAAGCTGCTGGCCATCGGCATTCTCCTGATGCTGCTCGCCACTGTTCCCGCGGTGGGAAGTTGGTGGCAAGGCTGGTCCACCGGGCTCTGGGAACACGCCAAGTACCTCTCAGAGCAGACCCGCATTCCCGGCCGGGAGGAAAGCTGGCTCTGGGTTGCCGCAGCAGCGGTGCTTGTGGTGCTGATCGTGCTCATGGTGGCCTGGGTGTCGCAGCAGGGCAAAGGCCGCGCCAACCTCATCGTGTCGGAGTACGACGACGCCCGGACGCCTGGCGACGTCAACCTCGGCGGGAACCTTGCCGAGCAGGCTCTCAAGGCGGCCCTCGCAGAACGTACGGATCTCGCGGGTGTGACGGTGGCAACCTACGAGGTCAACGGTCGTCCCGGGCTCCGGGTCAGGGTCCAGCCTCGTCAGGGCGTTTCCCCGCACCTGCTGGCCGCGGACGTCTCCCGGCTGGTGGAGGCGTTGGACGTGGTGGTGGGACGCAGGACTCCAGTTTTGATTCATATCGGGGCAGGCGCGCGGACCCGGTTCAGCAAGGCCGAGCGCGTTCGTTGAACTGATAGCAACCCGTGTTAATCGGATAGCCACGTTACCTCCCAGGCATTTTGCGTTGCAGAGGCGTCCGTGTGGGCCATAGTTTGAAGGGTAGGGGGGAACTCTTCCCTTTGGTTGGGCTTGCCCGGCCGACACCGGACCTAGGGTCCGAGTCAAGCCGATGGACCAAAAAACTTGGGCCAGGAACAAGGAGAAAACCATGAGCGAAGAAGTCAACAACATCAAGCAAACCGCCGAAGCCGCGGCTGAACAGGCCAAGAACGTCGCAGGCGATGCCGCGGAACACGTCAAGGAATTCGCCGGCGAAGCGGTCGGGAACGCGAAGGAATTGGCCGGCGATGCCGCTGAGCACGTCAAGGAGTTCCTCTCGGGTGACGTGGCTGAGAAAGCCAAGGACCTCGCGGGCGATGTTGCCGGGAACGCCAAGGAAATCGCGGGCGACGTGGCCGAGAACGCCAAGGGCCTCGGCTCCAAGATCGTCGGTTTCTTCAAGGGCGGTAAGTAGGCTCCTCGCCATTACGGCGCCTTCTTGACCCTCTTTGGCTACAGAACGGGGCCGACACGCAGCAAGTAGTGCGTGTCGGCCCCGTTTTCGCGCCAAAGAAGGTCGGGGAGGGAAGGCCCTACTCCGCCACGAGGTACGCCCCGCTGTTCGGGACAATCGAAGCCCCGCCCGAGCCGCCGTCGCTGGAGAGTTCCACCCGGAACCCGGCCGGCACGGGGAGGTCGGTAGTGCCCATATTGACCACTACCAGAACGTCCCGGTTGTGGAAGGCCAGGACGCCGTTAGCGGGATCGTGCTCTTCAGCCCACTGGAACGTGCCTGAGCCCAGGCGGTGCGAGCGGCGGAATGCCAGGACGGAACGGTACAGCTCCAGGGTGGAGCCCCCGACGCCGGCCTGGACGTCCGCCGCCAGCTCGCCGAACGCTTCGGGCTGGGGCAGCCAGGGCGCTGCGGGTGCTATGCGAGCCGCACCGGCGCCGCCCGGACCAGCCGACGGCTCCGAGAACCCGAAGCCGGGCTCGTCGGATTTCCAGGGCAGCGGCACGCGGCACCCGTCGCGGCCGCGCTCCACGCCCTTGGTGCGGAAGAATGATGGGTCCTGACGCGCCTCGGCCGGCAGGGACGTGTGCTCCGGCAGGCCGAGTTCCTCGCCCTGGTAAAGATAGGCCGAGCCGGGCAGGGCGAAGGACACCATGGAGGCGGCCCTTGCCCGCGCCAGGCCTAGAACGGCGTCGGGCTGTTCGTCTTCTGCTGCGATTCCCTTGGGGAAGGTGGTGGGATCTGCCAGCCCGAAGCGGCTGGGGTGCCGGACAGTGTCGTGGTTGCTCAGGACCCAGGTGGAGGGCGCCTCGACGGATCCCGCCGCGTCCAGCGAAGATTCGATTGCCTCCGCCATGCGCTCCGCGTCCCAGCCTGCCAGGAGGAAATCAAAGTTGAAGGCCTGTTGCATTTCATCCTTGCGGACGTACCGGGCCAGCCGCTCCGCAGGCTCCACCCACGCCTCGGCAACCAGCATGCGGTCGCCGTCGTATTCGGCGAGGACCCTGTTCCATTCGCGGTAGATCTCATGGACGCCGTCCTGGTCGAAGAAAGGCGACGGCGGGTCCAGGGGCGGTTTGACCTTGTGCTCGACGGCGGTCGCGACGGCGGTCGCGGCGGTGGCCGGGTTCTCGGCCGCCGGGTTTTCGGCCGCGGGGACAATGTGAAGCCTGGCGGTGTGCGGTTCGACCGCTTCGCTGTGGGCGCCTGGCGCGGACAGACCACCTTCGACCATGGCGGCAGAGCCTTCCCAGTCCGGCAAACCGGCTTCTTTGACCAGGCCGTGGGCAACATCCACCCGGAAGCCGTCAACTCCGCGGTCCAGCCAGAAGCGCAGTACCGAGCGCATCTCTGCGTGGACTTCCGGGTTGTCCCAGTTGAGATCGGGCTGTTTCGTATCGAAAAGGTGCAGATACCACTCGCCGGGAGTGCCGTCGTCGTTCGTTAGCCGCGTCCACGCAGGGCCGCCGAAGATGGATTTCCAATTGTTCGGGGCCAAGGCCCCGTCCCCGGAGCCCGGTTTGGAGTCTTTGCCCGGGTGGAACATGTAGCGCTCGCGTTCAGGGGAGCCGGGGGCGGCGGAGAGGGCTTCGCGGAACCAGGCGTGCTCGTCCGAGGTGTGATTGGGCACGAGATCGACGATCACCTTGATGCCCAGGCTGTGTGCCTTCTCCAACATGGCGTCGAAGTCAGCCAAGGTGCCGAAGAGGGGATCGACCACCCGGTAGTCCGCCACGTCGTATCCGGCATCAGCCTGCGGCGACTTGTAGAACGGGGAAAGCCACACGGCATCCACGCCCAACGATTGGAGATAAGGCAGTTTCGCGGTGACCCCGGCAAGGTCGCCCATTCCGTCGCCATTGGCGTCGGCGAACGAGCGGGGATAAATCTGGTAGACGACGGCGCTTGCCCACCACGCGGAATTGCTGGAACCGGGGGTTGGGATCGGGGAGTGCGGCACTGGATTCCTCTCGATGACATATTTTTGTGTAAACGCTTGCATTACTACCGGGAAGCTTACTAATGTGAGGCTCACCACATCAACCGCACTGCGGAAATACCTGGTCCACTCACTGAGGAGTTCCCAGCATGAACACACGCAAGTACCTTTTGCCGGCCGCTGTTGCCGGCGTGCTAGCCATGTCCCTGTCCGCCTGTGGTGGCGGCGGTGGCGGCAGCACAGCCTCAAGCGGCGGAGATGCCGCAGCGAACCTCGACGGACGCGGTCCAATCACCTACGTCCAAGGCAAGGACAACAGCAACGTTGTCCGCCCGCTCGTCGATAAGTGGAATGCGGCGCACCCGGACCAGAAGGTCACTTTCAAGGAGCAATCCGACCAGGCGGACCAGCAGCACGATGACCTCGTGCAGCACTTCCAGTCAAAGGATGCCAACTACGACGTGGTTGACGTGGACGTCGTCTGGACGGCGGAGTTTGCCGCGAAGGGTTGGCTGCAACCGCTCTCGGACAAGATGAGCATCGATACCTCCAAGATGCTGCCGGCCACAGTCAAGACGGCAACGTACAACAACACCCTTTTCGCCGCACCGCAGACCTCGGACGGCGGCATTCTGTTCTACCGCAAGGACTTGGTGCCCACCCCGCCCAAGACCTGGGACGAGATGATGAGCATGTGCTCCATCGCGAAACAGAACGGCATCGACTGCTACGCGGGACAGTTCGCCAAGTACGAAGGCCTCACGGTGAACGCGGCTGAAGCCATCAACACGGCAGGCGGCACGATCGTTGGAGACGACGGCAAATCGAGCGTGAACTCCACGGCGGCCAAGGCCGGCCTTAACAACCTGGTCACGGCCTACAAGAACGGAAACATCCCCACGCAGGGCGTCACATACCAGGAAGAACAGGGCAGGCAGTCCTTCGAAGACGGCAAACTCCTCTTCCTACGCAACTGGCCTTACGTCTACAACCTCGCGAAGACGGACGGCTCATCCAAGGTGAAGGACACCTTCGGCATGGCTCCGCTCCCGGGTAAGAGCGGCCCTGGCGCTTCATCCCTCGGCGGACACAACCTTGCCGTCAGCGTCTACTCGCAGCACAAGGCCACGGCCAAGGACTTCCTGACCTTCATGACCAGCGAAGAAACCGAGAAGTTCTACGCAACACAGGGATCGCTGGCCCCGGTGCTGGGTTCCTTGTACGACGATCCGACGCTGGTCACGCAGCTGCCGTACCTTCCGGTGCTGAAGACCTCGATTTCGAATGCCGTGCCGCGCCCGGTCTCACCGTTCTACCCGGCCGTCACCAAGGCCATCCAGGACAACGCCTACGCTGCCATCAAGGGCGACAAGTCTGTCGATCAGGCATTGAAGGATATGGACACGGCCATCAACTCGGCCAGCCAATAGCGACACTTCCAGTGAACCTCGGGCGGCCGACGCATAAGGCGGACGGCCGCCCGGGGGGCACACTATCAATTTCCGGAAGGAGGGGAAATGTCCACCCTTGCGCAGCCTAAGCGGGCGCCAGAGACACCAAGCCCCAAAACCAAAAAAGTTCAAAAAGAAGTAGGACAGGACCGGGCAGCCACGTCCCAAGGCCGGTGGGCGTTCTGGTTGATTTCCCCCGCCTTGGTGCTGCTCGCCGTCGTGATCGTTTACCCGGTGGTCAACGCCATTATCATGGCGTTCCAGAAGGACCAGGGCCTCGACCCGGCGACCAAGCTATTCGTTCAGGGTGGACCCGCGGGCTTCGATAACTTTGTCCACTGGTTGGCCCAGCAATGTGGCCCCGCCGCCTGTGCTCCCGGCACTCTCGGTTCCCAATTCTGGAGCGCCGTTGGGACGACGTTCTTCTTCACTGTGGTCACGGTAGTCTTGGAGACTGTCCTCGGGTTCTGGATGGCCATCATCATGGCGAGGACGTTCCGCGGCCGCAGCGCCCTTCGCGCTGCTGTCCTGGTTCCGTGGGCCATTCCAACGGCCGTTACCGCGAAGCTGTGGTTCTTCATCTTCGCCTTCGACGGCATCGCCAACAAGCTCTTTGGCACGGCGATCCTGTGGACCGGAAGCGAATGGCCGGCACGCTGGGCGATCATCATTTCCGACGTCTGGAAGACGACGCCGTTCATGGCCCTGCTGATTTTGGCTGGACTCCAGATCATCCCTGCGGAAGTGTACGAAGCCGCGAAGGTCGACGGCGCCTCGGCATGGCAGCGTTTCACCCAGATCACCTTGCCCTTGGTGAAGCCTGCGCTCATGGTGGCTGTCCTGTTCCGCGTCCTGGACGCATTGCGCATGTACGACCTCCCGGCCATCATGACCCAGGGCTCGAACAACACCACAACGTTGTCCATCCTGGTGGTTGAACAGATCCGTCAGGGATTCAACTCAGCAGCGGCCTTGTCCACCATCACGTTCCTCATCATCTTCCTCGTCGCGTTCATCTTCGTTCGCTTCCTGGGAGCCAACGCGGTCGCCTCAGCCACACCCAAGACCAAGGGGCAGGAAAAATGACAGCCGTGAGCATTGACGCCGCGCCCAAGACAGCCGCCCGACGGCGGGAACGCTTGGCGAGCAGTCGCACGTACATCAGCGCAGCGCTCATCTTCATCTGGTGCCTGATTCCCTTCTACTGGATGATCGTGACCGCGTTCCGCGACGTTGGATATACCTTCGACTCGACTCCGTTCTTCACCCACGTCACCTGGGACAACTTCACGACGGTGTTCTCGGAGAACCTGGGCAACCACTTCGGCCGGAACCTCCTGAACTCGCTTTTGGTAGCAGGGGTAACCACTGTGGTCGCGCTGCTTTTCGGGGTATTCGCGGCGTACGCCTTGTCCAGGCTTGAATTCCGCTTCAAGTTCCTGGTCCTCGGCTTTGTCCTCGGAGCGTCGATGTTCCCGGGCGTGGCCTTGGTGACGCCGCTGTTCCAGCTGTTCACGAACATCGGCTGGTACGGCACATATCAGGCGCTGATCATTCCGAACATCTCGTTTGTGCTGCCTCTGACGGTTTACACCTTGACCTCCTTCTTCCGGGAAATGCCTTGGGAGCTGGAGGAGTCGGCTCGAATTGACGGCTGCACGCAGGGCCAGGCATTCCGCAAGGTGATCATGCCGCTTGCTGCGCCGGCTGTTTTTACCACCGCAATCCTGGCGTTCATCGCTTCGTGGAACGAGTTCCTCATCGCGAGCCAGCTGTCTAATGAGCAAACCAAGACCGTTACGGTGGCGATCGCCTACTTTGCCGGTGCCCAGGCCCACCAGGAGCCGTACACCGCCGTCATGGCGGCCGGAACGGTTGTGACGATTCCGCTGGTGATCCTTGTGCTGGTCTTCCAGCGCAAGATCGTGGCGGGCCTGACAGCGGGCGCTGTCAAATGACGCAGACTCCGGATTCGGCCGGCCCGTCCCTCGGCGGGCCGGCCAAGGAGCAGCACTCGCGAGTGAAATCGGCGGAAGATTTCGATCTCGTGATCGGTTTTCTCGGCTTTTGGGCCTTGGTCCTGTTGGTCATCACTGTGGCCGCCGAGCTCACGGCCCAGCCCGCATTGGGCTGGGCCCTGGGCCTGCTGGCGGTGTTACTGGCCCTGTGGGGGATGCTCCGGCTTCGCCGGCGGCTCCCAGCACGGACAACCAGGCGCATCAGGTGAGCAGCGAACCGAAATAAGTAGCGCGGAATCGGCGGAGGACAACCAGGCGGAATACGCTGGTTATCTGCCGTCTGGGAAGGAACCCCCGGCTTCCGCACGGAATCTTTGAGGGGGCTTGAGTGGCAAAAACGAGTGAACGGTCCCAGCGTGGCGGCCACGCAGGAGCCAGCATTGAGGACGTCGCACAGGCCGCGGGTGTTTCCACCGCCACCGTTTCCCGTGCAGTGCGCGGCCTTCCCCGGGTATCTCCTGCAACCCGGGAGAAGATCCTCAGGGTCGCCGGCGAGCTTGGGTATGTGGCGTCGTCGTCCGCTTCGGGACTGGCCACGGGCCGTACCAGGACGATCGGTGTCCTGGCACCTTACGTGGACCGGTGGTTCTTCTTCAAGGCCATCGAGGGCGTGGACCGCGAGCTCCATGCCCGCGGCTACAACCTATCCCTGTTCAACCTGGGCGGGCAGCGCGGAGCGCGGGAACGGCTCTTCAGCAAGACGATGGTCTATAAGCAGATCGATGCGCTCCTGGTCCTTTGCATGTCCCTGACGCCCGAGGAAATCGCAGATCTCCAAAGGATCGAAATCCCCTTGGTCATTGTCGGCGGTCCGGTGGAGGATTGCCCCAGCATCGGCATCGACGATTACGCCGCCTCGGTCGAAGCCACCATGCATCTGTTGAACCTCGGTCACCGGGAGATCGCCCTGCTGCATGGCCAGGACGATTCGGACCTGAACTTCACCGTCCCGCGATTGCGCGTTGATGGCTTCACGGATGCCATGACGAGCGCGGGTTTCTCCATGCCTCCGGAATGGGACATTTTCGGAAACTTCACGGTGGGCAGCGGCCAGGAAGCCTTCGACGAGCTCTGGAGCAAGCCCGGGCCTAAACCGACGGCGATCTTCTGCGCCTCCGATGAAATGGCCATGGGAGCCATGTTGCAGGCGCGGCGCCGTGGCGTTCGTGTACCGGAGGACTTGTCCATCATCGGCATTGACAACCATGAATTCGCCGAGGCCATGGGCCTGACAACCGTGGCGCAGGACCCCGTTGAACAAGGCCAACTGGGCACGCGCATGCTGTTGGACGAATTGGCCGGGGCCGCAGGTTCCGTGCGGTCCATGAAAGCACCCCACCGGCTGATCGTCCGCGAAACCACCGGTCGGCCTCGCCCCAAGGGCTAACTCGCCCCAAGAGCGAGGAAGCACAGAAGCTAGGAAGCCCGGGCCAGCTGCCTGATGGGGATCCAGCGGGAAGCCAGCCTGCGATAAGCCGCGGCCGCTCCTGTCATGTCCCCCTCGGCCAGGCATTCGATGCCGAGCCTGACATCCATGGGCGACTCGTCCGGGTACACCTTGTCCGCCACGGCGCCGTAGTCCAGTTCGACCATTGACTGCACGTGGAACAATTCGAGCCACTCGGTGAGCTGGGTGAGGTCGTCCAGCATGTCCAGGTCCGGGGCGGCGAGGGCAAGGTTGGCTACGGCGAACCGGGCCCGGTCCAAGGCGTCCGTCAGCGAGGCCCAGACCCTGACCGTCAGGATGCGTCCGCCGGATTCCACGACATCCTTACGGTCCGACTCCTGGAACAGCGAGAACCAGCTGAAGGGGATGCCCCAAGTGGAGGCCCGCGTGTGCACGCGTTTCGCGTCGTGGCTGGCGTTGATGCGGTCAATGCGTGCTTGGTGCCGGTCGCGCTGGTCCACGGGGATGAGCAGGTCCGCGAGGGGTCCGTGGATACCTTCCATGAGGGCATTGGCCGCCAATCCTGCCCGGATGACCAGTTGGCTGGGGCAGTAAAGCAGCCGGCCGGCGTCGGGGTCGTTCGGCTCTCCGGAAGGAACCCGCGTAATGCGGACCAAATCGGTGCTGCCGGTGGGGAACGGGTCCCCGCCTTTACGGGTGACCCGTCCGAGGGAAGCGAGCAGCTCGGCAGTTTCGACGGCGGCCCGCGAACCGCTGCGGGTACCGCTCGCCACGAGCTGCTGCCGCTGGTCCTCGGGGAATGCCTCGAGTGGTTCGTAGACGCGCAACGCTGAAGAGAAGGGCAGCCCTGCCTGGCTCCCGTATAGCTTTCCGCTCATCGCGGGCCCGCCTCCTCCGTCATTGTTGTTGCTCAGTCCGTAAGCTCCACGATCACCGGAGCGTGGTCCGAGGCGCCCTTGCCCTTGCGTTCCTCGCGGTCGATCGAGGCCCCGGTGACACGCGCGGCCAGCGCGGGGGAGGCCATGACGAAGTCGATGCGCATGCCTTCCTTCTTGGGGAACCGCAGCTGCGTGTAGTCCCAGTAGGTGTAGACGCCGGGACCCGGGGTGTAAGCGCGCGCGACGTCGGTGAAACCGGCCGCTTCGAACGCCCGGAAGGCCTCGCGCTCAGGTTCGCTGACGTGAGTGAGCGCGTTCGCCCGGAAGTAATCGATGTCCCAGACATCCTCGTCCAGCGGCGCGATGTTCCAGTCGCCCATGAGCGCCACCTGGGTCTCGGGGTTCTCCGTGATCCAGCCGGCGGCGTGGCCCTTGAGGGTGTCCAGCCACTTGAGCTTGTACGGCATGTGTTCGTCGTCCAGGGAACGGCCGTTGGGAACGTACAAGCTCCACACCCGGACCCCGCCACACGTTGCGGCAATCGCACGGGCTTCCTGGACAGGATCCTTGCCGGCTTTTCCGAAGGCGGGCTGGTCAACAAAGGTGCGCTCGACGTCGTCGAGCCCTACACGCGAGGCGATCGCCACGCCGTTCCATTGGCTCAGGCCGAAGTGGGCAACCTCGTAGCCCATGCGTTCGAAGAGCTCCCACGGGAAGTTGTCGTCCTTGCACTTGGTTTCCTGCATGGCGAGGACGTCGCAGTCATTGCGCTGCAGCCATGCCTCGACGCGGTCGGCACGTGCGCGGAGCGAATTCACATTCCAGGTAGCTATCTTCACAGCCACTAACTTACCGAACTTGGGACCTGGCGCATCCCCCCGCAGCAGATTGCTGCCACCGGGCTAGTGGGCGAGCATCACCGAAGAAGAGGCACGCCTGCGTAGTTTGATGCCGGAGGCGATCAACAAAACGCCACTGACCGCGGCATATGTCGCGAGGAGAGCCACCACGCTCAGGAATCCCGCGCCCGGATTGACGAGCACAAAGAGCCCAAACAAAGTGGTGACCAACGCTGTCAACATCCAGATCCACCAAGCCCTGACCGTCGTCCTGGTGTCCATGGCAAGGATGATCTGCGAAATGCCGAGGACCAAGGCCCATGCTCCTATGAGGACGCCCAGTGCTGCGGCGGTGATGCCTGGCCACGAAACGGCCACGATGCCGGTCGCGACGGAGATGAAGCCGCCGATCAGGCTCCAGCGGGAGTGGCGCGCCGGGTCGTAGAAGTGGTGGGCCATATTGGTGAGCCCGTCCGTCATGGCGAAGACGCCGAAGACGTAGACGAGCGCAAACACCGTGGCGACTGGCAGGGAAGCGACAAGGAAGGCCAACAGAAGGGCCAAGGCTCCCCGGAAGATGAGCGCCGTTCCTGAATGCTGGAACAACTTGCGTCCTGCGGTGTCGGACATAGGGTCAGTTTAGACCCGGGGCGGCAGCTGGGGAATGGGCCAGCACGCGTGAGGCCGCCTCTTTCGTTATCGGCGGGTGTAGTGGGCGATGATCACCCCCTTGGTGGTCGTGACGGAGCCGGTGAGCTCGAACTCGGTCAGCGGGGCTGGGCCTTCGAACAGCCGCGTCCCGGTACCCAGGGTGAGCGGGTGGATCAGCAGAGTGAAGTTGTCGATGAGGCCGGCGGCGTGCAGGGAGCGGACCAGCGACGCGCTGCCGATGATCGTCAGATCGTTGCCAGGCTCGGCTTTGAGCTTGGCCACCGTCTCGGCGGCCTCGCCGGACAGCAGGATGGAGTTCTGCCAGGCATCGGCGTTCTCCAGCGTCCTTGACACAACGAACTTGGTCGCTGCGTTCATGTACACGGTGAACGGGTTGTCGTCGGCGCGGGTGCTCCAGGCGGTGATGAAGTCGGTCCAGGTGCGGTGTCCGAACAGCATGTCCGTGCGTTTCGCCATGCCCTTGCCCATCTCACGGCCCATGACCTCGTCGTTGTACCTGCCGCCCCACCCACCGTGGGTGAAGCCACCGCGGGTGTCCTCGTCCGGACGGCCCAGTCCCTGGATGACTCCGTCGAGGGTAATGGACAGCGTGGCATTGATCTGGCGCATGACATGCTCCTTTGCTTCTGCGGACCGCTCTCTGCGGCCCGGTCACCCCCTATACGAATGGCGACCGGCCAAATCGACACCTGCACCCCAATTTTTTCTTCGCCCGCCGTCACGTGGCCCGTCGATCGCCGACCTCCCGGGCACCCTCTTCCTCCCTGGCGGGGTGCCGCTCACGGTGAACGGCGTCTCCGTCGCCGGGATCGGCGTCGGCGGCGCACCGGACGGCGTCCTGGACGAAGCCTGCGCGGCGGCTGGTGCGGCGGTGCTTGCGGCGAAGTAGGGCATTCGAGGGGCTAGACCGACTCCAAAACTGAGACGTAGTTCGCGATGCCTACGCCGCCCATGTTCTGCACGGCTCCGCGGCGGGCGTTGGGCAGTTGCATGGCTCCCGCAGTGCCCGTGAGCTGCATGGCTGCGATGACGTGCTGCGATACGCCCGTTGCGCCGACGGGGTGGCCCTTGGCCTTGAGGCCGCCGGACACGTTGACGGGCAGCCTGCCGTCCTTGTAGACCCAACCTTCCTGAACCGCCCGGGAGCCTTCGCCACGCGGCGTCAGCCCCATGGCCTCGTACATGATCAGTTCGGCGATCGTGAAGCAATCGTGCACTTCGGCGAAGTCCAGTCCGTCGATCCCGACGCCGGCCATCCCCAGCGCGCGCTCCCAGGAGACCCGCGTGGCGGCGAACTCGGTGGGGTCGCGGCGCTCCGCCGGGAAGAAGGCGTTCGCGTGCCCGAAGCCCGCCAACCGCACGGGTTCGGTAGCAGCGCCCGACGCCGGGCCGAGGGAAAGCACGACGGCGGCGGCGCCGTCGGACACGGGAGAGCAGTCGGTGCGGCGCAGCGGTTCGGCAACCATGGGATTCTTCTCGGAAACCGTCCGGCAGAACTCTTCGCCGAAGTCCCTATGCATCTGCGCGAAGGGGTTGTCCATGCCGTTGCGGTGGTTCTTAGCGGCGATGGAACCGAGGATGTCGCCTAGGCCGCCGGCAAATCCACGGCGCTCGAGGCCCGCTCCGTAGCGCTTTTCGTAGTGCTTGGCCACCTCGGCGAACAACCCCGTGAAACCGGTGGTGGAGGCCTTGCCCGCCATTTCGTAAGACGCTCCCAGAAGGGCTGCGCCTACGACGTCGGCTCCGGCGTCGGTCATTTTTTCAGCCCCGATCACCAGGACGTTGCGGGCAGTGCCGGCCAAGACAGACTTCACGCCCTGCTGGAACGCTGCAGAACCGGAAGCGCAGGCGTTCTCCGTCCTCGTAGCCGGCACGTTTGCCAGGTCCTCGGACAGTTGCAGCGCCAGTGAGGACGTGAAGCCAAGGGGCTGCATGCCTGAGTTGAACTGGCCGAGGTAGATTTCGTCGATGTCCCGCGGCTCAAAGCCGGAGTTCCGGATGGCCTCCGCGGACACCTGGACGATCAAGGACTCCAGCGTCTCGTCCGTGAGTTTGCCGAACTTGCTGTGTCCCCATCCGGTGAGGAGGACATCTTTGCCGAACTGCTCTTTCAGGCTCATGCCAGTGTTCCTTCCAATGCAGGAGTGGTTTCCAAGGCGACGTCGAACGCTGCCCCGGTCTTTTCGCGGAGTTCCTCGACGGTGACCCCGGGGGCGAGGCGCGTCAGCGTGAGCTGCCGCCCGCCGTCCGTTTCTTGTGCGTTCCGCACAAGATCGAACACCGCGAGGTCACTGACAATCCGGTCCACCACCCCCAGTCCGGTCAGCGGCAGGGTGCATTCCCGGACGATCTTGGCGCTCCCGTCCTTGGCATTGTGCTCGGTGAGGACCACGACGCGCGGGGTGCCGGCCACCAGGTCCATGGCGCCGCCCATGCCCTTGACCATCTTTCCCGGAATGGTCCAGTTGGCGAGGTCGCCATTGCCGGAAACCTGCATGGCGCCGAGGATGGCAACCTTGACGTGTCCACCGCGGATCATGCCGAAAGACGTTGCCGAGTCGAAGATGCTGCCGCCGGGCAGGACCGTGACGGTCTGCTTGCCGGCGTTGATCAGGTCGGCGTCTTCCTCGCCCTCGTAGGGGAAAGGTCCCATGCCGAGGAGGCCATTCTCGCTTTGCAGAACAACCCGCACGCCGTCGGGCAGGTTGTTGGCAACGAGGGTGGGAATGCCGATCCCGAGGTTGACGTAATCGCCGTCGTTGAGCTCCTGGGCCGCAATGGCGGCCATTTCGTCGCGGGTCCATGCCATGGTGGTTCTCCTTGTCGGGTGGGTGCTTAGCCGGCCAGGGCTTCAGTGCGGGGCCGGACGGTGCGCTGCTCGATGTCCTTGGTCCGGCCGCTCGCCTGGACCAGACGCTGGACGTAGACGCCGGGCGTCACGATGTGGTTCGGATCCAATCCGCCGGGCTTCACGATCACTTCGGCCTCCGCGATAGTCACGATTCCCGCCGTCGCCACGACCGGGTTGAAGTTCCGTGCCGTGTAGCGGTAGATCAGGTTGCCGTCCGTGTCCGCGGTGTGCGCGTGGACCAGTGCGACGTCGGCGACGATCCCGCGCTCGCGGACGTACGTGACGCCGTCGAACTCTTCGAGGGGCTTGCCTTCGGCGACCAGGGTGCCGACGCCGGTCCGCGTGTAGAAGGCGGGGATGCCTGCACCACCGGCGCGGAGGCGCTCGGCCAAGGTGCCCTGGGGAGCGAATTCGACCTCGAGCTGGCCGGAGAGGTACTGCTCGGCGAAGAGCTTGTTCTCGCCCACGTACGAGGCGATGACCTTGCGGACCTGTCCGGCTTCGATGAGGACGCCAAGCCCCTTGCCGTCAATGCCCATGTTGTTGGAGACCACGGTCAGGTCCTTGACGCCCGAATCGCGGACGGCGTCGATCAGGTCCGCGGGGATGCCGCTGAGCCCGAAGCCGCCGACGGCGATCGTCTGGCCGTCGCGCAGGACGTCCTGAAGTGCAACGGCGGCGCTGGGCTGGATTTTGGCCATGGCTTTGTCCTCGTCTTTGAGTAGGATCACTCAGCGGCCATCCACTTTGTGGACACTGGGCTGAGTTAGCGGTCTGAAAAGGAGCTTAGGGCGGCTCTGCGCGGAGGGTCAACGGCCCCACGCGGCCAGTAGGGCTGAACTCGCACAGTGTGGACGCTAGTCTTGGAAGTGTCCACATTGTGGAGGAAATCTTTGGGAAAGAGGTAGTGTTGCCAACTCAGCAGCCGCAAACCGCGCCGGTCCAGGGCGCCCAAGTCGTCGCTCGGGTCGCCGCGCTCCTCCGGCTCGTGGGGCGCAAGCCGGAGGGCATGTCCATCGCTGGCCTGGTCCGCGAGTCCGGACTAACCCGCCCTACGGTGCACCGCTTGCTCGCGTCCCTCGCCGCCGAAGGCCTGCTGGACCACGACCAGCGGACCGGCAACTGGATCCTGGGACCCGAGATCTTCCTGCTGGGGTCGGTGGCGGCTGCGCGGTTCCCGTTTGAGGACTTGGCCCGGCCCAGTCTGCGCCGCCTGGCCGAGGAGAGCGGGGAGAGCGCCTTCTATTCGATCCGTCGTGGCGACGAAACCGTGTGCGTGCTCCGCGAGGAAGGCAGCTTTCCGGTGCGCTCGTTTGTCTTGCACGAGGGCGTCAGGTTCCCGCTCGGCGTAGCGTCGGCTGGCACGGCAATCATGGCCTTCCTGCCGGACGAAGAACAGGAAATGATCCTGTCCGGCTGGGAACGGCATGCGGGGGACTTCGCCGCCGGCCACACCGAGAGTGTGGTGCGCCGGAACCTTGCGCAGACCCGAATGGCCGGGTACTCGGTGAATCCCGGTTTGGTCCTCGAGGGCAGTTGGGGAATGGCGGCTGCCGTCTTCGACCAGCTGGGCCGGCCAATCGGCGCATTGTCTCTCACAGGCATTGAGCCGCGGTTCCGTCCTGAACGCCAGGAATTCCTCGGCAAGTTGCTCATGGAAGAAGCGCACCGCATGAGCCCCGCTTGAGGGGCGCCAAATTAAGTTTTGAAGATCTACCCATCCACCCGGCCCGCACCTCCGAATAGCTGGCATAAGGACTTAGCCCGCAAGGGTGAAGTGCTTTCACGCCGGAATCAACCGGCACCGAATGTCAGTCCGTTTGAAGGAGAAATGTCATGCTTGCTACAAAGCGCACGTCTTTTGCGATCGCCGGCCTCGCCGCTTCCGCCCTGCTGGGCCTCACTGCCTGTGGCGGCTCCGCTTCCACGGCCTCATCGTCGTCGGCCGCTCCGAGCTCGTCGTCCACCATGGCGGCGACCCCCTCCGCCTCGGCAAGCGCCGCGATGGACCCGACCAAAGACCTGGTTGGCCCGGGCTGTGCAGGTTACGCCTCCCAGGTTCCCAGTGGTGCAGGTTCGGTTGCCGGAATGGCTCTCGACCCCGTAGCCGTGGCCGCTTCCAACAACCCGTTGCTCAAGACCCTCACGGCCGCGGTGTCCGGCAAGCTGAACCCCAAGGTGAACCTGGTGGACACGCTTAACGGCAGCCAGTTCACTGTCTTCGCTCCTGTGGACAGCGCCTTCGCCAAGATCCCCGCCGCCACCATCGATACCCTCAAGACGGACGATGCTCTCCTGAGCAAGATCCTCACCTACCACGTCATCCCCGGCCAGCTGACCCCGGACCAGATCGTGGGCACCCACAAGACGGTTGAGGGCGACTCCGTGACAGTTACGGGAACCAAGGACGCTCTCAAGGTTGACGGAGGCTCCGCCGTGATCTGCGGTGGCGTCCACACCGCCAACGCCACGGTGTACCTGGTTGACTCCGTCCTGATGCCCAAGTAAATCTCAGTACCGGCCATGCCCCTTAAGATTCGTCTTAGGGGGCATGACCTTTGCACGAAATCCGAGGGGGATGAGTGAAGCCGTCGATCGTGTGGTTCCGGGACGACCTCCGGGCCGCGGACAACCCGGCACTGCGGGCGGCAGCCGACGACGGTTCCGCCGTCGCGCTCTACGTCCTCGATGAGGAATCACCTGGTATCAGGCCGCTCGGCGGCGCCTCCCGCTGGTGGCTGCATCATTCCCTGCTTGCCCTTCGCGATGACCTTGCCGCCCTGGGTGTTCCGCTTTTGCTGCGCCGCGGACCGGCAACGGAGGTCGTCCGGGAAACCGCGACGGCGGTGGGTTCGGAGTCGCTGTACTGGAACCGCCGCTACGGCAAGCCGGAGCGAATGCTCGACGCCGGCATCAAGACCTGGGCGCGCGAATCCGGGATGCATGCGGAGAGTTTCCAGGCCTCCCTGCTGCACGAGCCGTGGGCTGTGACCACGAAGCAAGGCGGACCCTTCAAGGTCTTCACGCCTTTTTGGCGGACCGTGTCCGGCTTGGATTTCCGTGAACCGCTAGAGGCTCCGGAACCGGGTCGGGGATTCTCCGGCCGGCTCCCTGAGTCCGAGGAATTGGACACGTGGGGATTGCTGCCGCGAAACCCCGACTGGCCGGCCGGATTGTCCGAAAGCTGGCAGCCGGGTTCGGCCCAGGCGCGTGAGCTTCTTGACGACTTCGTGGAGCACGGGCTTGCGGACTATTCGGTGAACCGGGACCGTCCGGACGTGCCGGGCAGCAGCCGGTTGTCGCCCTTTTTGCGGTGGGGGCAACTCAGCCCGTTCGAGGTATGGCATGCCCAGCAACGCCGGCGTCGGGAACTCGGCGACGGTGCGGCTGTCTTCGCCGCGGAACTCGGTTGGCGTGAATTCTGCTGGCACCAGTACTTCCATCATCCGGATCTGGCAACGGCCAATTTGCGGCCCGGGTTCGACCACTATCCGTGGGCTTGGCCGGGTGGTCGGGGTGCCGGCTCGCACGAACCAGCCGCCCAGGAAGCCGCAAATCTCCTTCGCGCGTGGCAGGAGGGCCGCACGGGATTCCCCATGGTTGACGCAGGCCAGCGGCAGTTGTGGCACACAGGATGGATGCACAACCGGGTCCGCATGGTTTCCGCCAGTCTCTTGGTGAAAAACCTTGGAATCCACTGGCAAGTGGGCGAGCAATGGTTCTGGGACACCCTGGTGGATGCCGATCCTGCGTCCAATCCCGCGAACTGGCAGTGGGTAGCCGGTTCCGGTGCGGACGCCTCGCCCTTCTTCAGGATCTTCAATCCGGAGACCCAGGCCAAGAAATTCGATCCCCATGGCGGCTACGTCGGCCAGTGGATCCCGGAACTGTCCACGGCGGACTATCCGGAGCCGGTGGTGGACCTTAAGGCCTCGCGCCGGGAGGCTCTGGATGCCTACGGCAACCTGCCTCGCTGAGCGGGCTCACCTGAGCACCAGCTGGTGTGCTCTAGAAATTAGTAGGAAGTCCGAGTATATTCGGGATCAAAGACGTCCCGGAGCGCAGTTGGACATGTGCCTTCGAGGCCGATGGCGGGCATTCCCCATATGCAAAGGAGCATTCCATGGTGCGCGAACTTTCCCACTACATTGACGGCCAGAGGATCGACGGGACCTCCGGGCGCTTCAGCGATGTCTACGATCCCTGCACCGGCGAGGTCCAGGCAAAGCTCCCCTTGGCCAGCGCCGATGAGGTCAGGAACGCGATCGCGAACGCGGAAAAAGGCCAGCTCGAATGGGCTGCCATGAACCCGCAGCGGCGCGGCCGGATCCTGCTGAAGTTCGTGGACCTCGTCAACGAGAACATGGACGAACTCGCTACGCTGCTCTCTTCCGAGCACGGCAAGACCTTCCCCGATGCCAAGGGTGACATCCAGCGCGGCATCGAGGTGGTGGAGTTCGCCGCAGGTGCGCCGCACCTGCTCAAGGGCGAATTCTCGGACAACGCCGGCACCGGCATCGACGTCCACTCGCTGCGCCAGCCACTCGGCGTCGTCGCGGGCATCACGCCCTTCAACTTCCCGGCGATGATTCCGCTCTGGAAGTCCGGCCCCGCGCTGGCGGCCGGCAATGCCTTCATCCTCAAGCCCTCGGAGCGCGACCCCTCGGTGCCGCTCCGCCTGGCCGAGCTCTTCACCGAGGCTGGATTGCCGAACGGTGTCTTCAACGTCATCAACGGCGACAAGGAGGCCGTTGACGCCCTTCTCGAGGATCCGCGCGTGAAGGCCATCGGCTTTGTCGGTTCCACGCCGATCGCGCAGTACATTTACGCCACGGCAGCGGCCCACGGCAAGCGCGCCCAGTGCTTCGGCGGTGCCAAGAACCACATGGTGATCATGCCCGACGCCGATCTCGACATGGCCGCGGACGCACTCATCGGTGCCGGCTTCGGCTCCGCCGGCGAGCGTTGCATGGCGATCTCGGTGGCCGTACCGGTCGGCCAAGAGACGGCCGACGAACTGGTTTCCAAGTTGCAGGACCGCATCAGGGGACTGAAGGTCGGCCCGAGCCTGGCCAAGGATTCGGACTTCGGCCCGGTGGTGGCGGCCTCGGCGAAAGAACGCATTGAAGGCTACATCCAGGCCGGCGTCGACCAAGGCGCCACGCTCGTCACCGATGGACGCGGCCTCAAGGTCGATGGATACGACGGAGGTTTCTGGGTTGGCCCGACCCTCTTCGACAACGTCACGAAGGACATGTCCATCTACAAGGAGGAGATCTTCGGGCCGGTCCTGAGCGTCCTCCGCGCGTCCGACTACGAAGAAGCGCTGCGGCTCTGCTCCGAGCACGAGTTCGGCAACGGCGTCGCGATCTTCACCCGCGACGGCGACGCCGCCCGCGACTTCGCCAGCCGCGTCGAAGTGGGCATGGTCGGCATCAACGTTCCCATTCCGGTTCCGATCGCCTACTACACCTTCGGCGGCTGGAAGGCCTCCGGCTTCGGCGACCTCAACCAGCACGGTGCGGACGCCTTCCGCTTCTACACCAAGACCAAGACGGTCACCACCCGCTGGCCTTCGGGCATCCGCCAAGGCGCCAGCTTCGTGATGCCGGCCGGCAGCTAATGGCCGAGGTTCTGTTCGAGAAGCGCGGCCACCTCGGCGTCGTCACGCTGAACCGGCCCCAGGCCGTCAACGCACTCACCGCCGGGATGGTGCACGCCATGCTGGAGCAGCTCACCGCGTGGGCGGACGACGACGCGGTCAAAACGGTCTTGGTGCACGGCTCCGGGGACCGCGGACTGTGCGCGGGTGGGGACATCGTGGCGATCTACGACGACATGCTGCGCCACGGGGACCAGACCGCGGACTTCTGGGCTGCGGAATACCGCTTGAACTCGCTCATCGCCCGGTACCCGAAGCCCTACGTGGCCTTCATGGACGGGCTGGTCCTCGGCGGCGGGGTCGGCATCTCGGCCCACGGCTCCGTCCGCGTAGTCACCGAGCGGACCCGTACCGGCATGCCGGAAACCACCATTGGCTTTGTGCCCGACGTCGGCGGAACCCTTCTGCTGTCCTGCTCACCGGGCGAGTCTGGCACCCACGCAGCCCTCACGGGCGCCCACCTGAGCGGGGCCGACGCCTTGTTCCTGGGGCTAGCGGACCACTTCGTCCCGTCCGAAAGCCTGCCCGCGCTTGCGGAAGCGCTGGAGAGCTCGACGGCGGAGGCCGCCGTCGGGCGCTTCGTGCAGGAGCCGCCGGCCTCGGCACTGTCCCGCCAGCGCGATTGGATCGATGAGGCCTATGGGTCCGACGACGCCGAGGAAATCGTCGCAAGGCTGCGGGACGCCGGAGGGGAAGCCGCTGCAGCCGCGGACACCATCGAGGCGAAGTCGCCTACGGCCGTGAAAGTCACCCTGGAATCGTTGCGGCGCGTCGGGGAGCTATCCCTCGAGGAGGCCTTGGAGCAGGAATACCGCGTCGGCGTGCGCTGCCTGGCTGGCCCGGATTTCCGCGAGGGGATCCGCGCCCAAGTGGTGGACAAGGACCGCAACCCACAGTGGAAGCCAGCTTCCCTGGCGGAGGTGTCGCGGGCCGCCGTCGAGGGCTTCTTCGCGCCGCTCGGCGACCGTGAACTCAAACTTCATTCAAAGGAGTCCGACCATGTCTGACGCAGTTTCCGGCACCATCGCTTTCCTCGGCCTTGGCCACATGGGCGGCCCCATGGCCGTAAACCTTGTCAAAGCGGGTCATCAAGTAGTCGCGTACGATCCCGTGCCGGCAGCACTCGAGGCAGCCCGTGAACATGGCATTGCCACGGTGGATTCCGCTCCGGAGGCCCTCGCTGACGCCTCCGTTGTCCTGACCATGCTGCCCAGCGGCAAGCACGTCCTTGACGCCTACCGGGGAGTGGACGGAGCGCCGGGCCTGCTCTCGGTGGCTGCGCCGAACACGCTGTTCCTGGACTGCTCCACCATCAATGTCGACGAGGCCCGCGAGGCCGCGGCCATTGCCTTGGAGGCCGGCCACCGCTCCGTGGACGCGCCCGTTTCCGGAGGCGTGGTGGGTGCCGAAGCCGGAACCCTGACCTTCATGGTGGGGGCGCTGCCGGAGGACTTCGAAACGGTGAAGCCGATCCTGGAGCTCATGGGCCGGAGGATCGTGCACTGCGGTGACCACGGAGCCGGCCAGGCCGCCAAGGTCTGCAACAACATGATCCTGGGGGTGTCCATGATTGCCGTCAGCGAGGCATTCGTCCTGGGCGAGAAGCTGGGCCTTACGCACCAAGCGCTGTTCGACGTCGCTTCCAACGCCTCGGGGCAGTGCTGGGCGCTGACCACCAACTGCCCGGTTCCCGGCCCGGTCCCCACGAGCCCGGCCAACCGCGACTACCAACCCGGATTCGCCGGAGCGCTCATGGCGAAGGACCTCCGGCTCGCGGTCAACGCGCTGGAGAGCACAGGAGTCGACGGGCAAATGGGGCACCTGGCATCGCAGATTTACGACGCCTTCGCGGCCGAAGGCGGAGCCGGACGCGACTTCTCCGGCATCATCACGGACATCCGGGACAAGTCCGCCAAGTAGCCTTGGCGGGTAAGTCATTTACGACAAAAGGGGCACGGCTTGGCGCAGCAGTACGAAAACATCCTGGTGGAACTCCGTGGACGCGTGGGCCTGGTGACCCTGAACCGGCCCAAGGCGCTCAACGCGTTGAACCAGGCCACCATGAATGAGATCGTGGCGGCCGTGTCGGACATGGATGCGGATCCCGCCGTGGGGGCCGTGGTGATCACCGGTTCGGAGAAAGCCTTCGCCGCCGGCGCCGACATCAAGGAGATGGCATCCAAGGGGTACATGGAAATGTATGCCGCCGACTGGTTCCGCGCCTGGGAAAACCTCACGCGCCTGCGCATTCCCGTGATTGCCGCGGTGTCCGGCTTTGCCCTCGGTGGGGGCTGCGAACTTGCCATGATGTGCGATTTCATCATTTCCGGGGACAACGCCAAGTTCGGCCAACCTGAAATCAACCTCGGTGTCATTCCGGGCATGGGCGGCTCGCAACGGCTGACCCGGGCCGTGGGCAAGGCCAAGGCAATGGACATGATCCTCACTGGGCGGTTCATGGACGCCGAAGAAGCCGAGCGGGCGGGACTCGTTTCCCGCGTCGTGCCGGCCGACTCCGTGGTGGAGGAGGCGCTGAAAGCCGCCGAGGTGATCTCGTCGAAGTCCAAGCCGGTTGCCATGGTGGCCAAGGAGGCCGTCAACGCAGCCTTCGAAACCGGCCTGTCCCAAGGTGTTTTGTTCGAGCGCCGGATCTTCCACTCATTGTTCGCCACCGAGGACCAAAAAGAAGGCATGGCGGCATTCACCGAGAAGCGCCAGCCGGAGTTCAAGCACCTTTAAGGTTTCGCGGGCCCGAGCTCGACCGGGAATTCTAGCGCATGGCCGTATTGGGACCACCCGCCCGTGAAGAGTCTGCCGTGTCCAAGGCCCGCATATTCCAAGGCCAGAAGATTGTGGCAAGCCGTTACTCCGGACCCGCAATAGCTGATCACGTTCTCGGCCGATGTGATGCCCGCCGTAGCGAAACTGCGCAGCAACTCGGCCTTGCTGCGCAGTTTCCCGTTGGGGTCCAGGTTCTCCCTGCACGGGACGTTCCGCGCGCCGGGCACATGCCCGGGCCTGGGATCGATGGGGTCCTGCCTGCCCTCGAATCGGTCGCGGTTGCGTGCGTCCACGGCGAGGTTTGATTCGATCGAGAGCTCGTGGATCTCCGCCAGGCGGTTCCTGGGCCACGGTTGTGCGGTGAAATCACCTGCGGGCCTCGAAGGATGTTCGGTTTCCAAGGGCCCT
The DNA here is from genome assembly GCF_051843155.1 of Arthrobacter sp. KNU-44. Lineage (NCBI taxonomy): Bacteria > Bacillati > Actinomycetota > Actinomycetes > Micrococcales > Micrococcaceae > Arthrobacter > Arthrobacter sp. KNU-44. The sequence goes on along the minus strand of NZ_JBPXNG010000002.1, from coordinate 1,824,466 downwards.
TCATAGCTGGCCAACCCGCCATCCAGAATGGCGGAGCTGTGGCCTGTGGCGCGCAGCATCCAGACCAAGCGTGCGGCGATGACTCCGCCGGCGTCGTCGTAAGCCACCACGATGTCGTCGTCGCTGATTCCCACTTCCCGCATCCCAAGGGCAAAATCTTCCGGCGGGGGGAGCGGGTTTCTTCCTTCGAGTGGCGATCCCTTAGCCGAGAGCCAGCGATCCAGGTCGACAAAGACCGCCCCGGGGATGTGCCCGCCGTCGTACGCCGCCCGGCCTGAGCGCCCGTCGAGGTACCAGCGCACATCGGCCAGCACCACGCGGCGACGGTTTTGAGCCAACCAATCGAGATCGACAAAGGGTTCTATCGCTGCACTCTTCATGGCCACAATGCTACGTGCCTGTCTCATTATTTGATACACGAATATCACAATGTGATCATGCGACGAGCGTGTCACACAGCCAAGGGCTTATGGACATCCTTGGTCCGGCGTAGAGTCCAGCTGGTTGTCCAGGAGTTCGTAACGGCGGACGGTTTCGGCGCCGACGCCAATAACGATTTCACAGCCCACGAATTGCACCATTGCTGTCCGGCCGGACCAGCGCCGCGTCGAAGAACGTGCGCTCGAGCCGGACTGCCTCGGCGAACGTCCCGGCCACGCGGGCACGGTCTTCGGCGGAGACGGGCTCGACGGCGTCGAACTCCGCCCGCAACCACTCAACCCACGTGTTGTACTCGGGGTTGTTGTGCAGGCGGATCCACTCCGAATGCTTTGCTGCTGACGGCCATGGAGCGGGGTCGCCGGCCCGGGATGCCCAGTCGCCGTACAGCCATTCCGCCACCAGTACCACGGCCAACACGTCCGCGTAGGAGCGCGTGGCGATAGCGCTCCGCATGAGGGCATCGAAGTCACGGGTCGCAGGACCCAGTGAAGGCGCTATCCGGTCGGCCTCAGGTACGGATAATTCCTCAAAGCAATCCTGGAAGTACGTGTTCTCGTCCGAGGCGAAAGCCCCGAGCACCCGTGCGAACACGAGTCGAGAAGGAAGCGACGGTGCTGAGGCAACCGCCTGGCCTAGGAGCGCTGTGAACGCATCGCAGAACTGGTAATCCTGCACGAGGTAGCGGCGCAGGTCGTCATCGGGAAGGCTCCCGTCGAAGAGCTGATCCACGAACGGATGGTTGACCGCTGCGTCCCAATCTGCGGCGCAGTTGCTCCTTAGTAGTTCGGCAAAGCCCACGGTGTTCCTCCTGGAAGTTCAGAACCGCAGCCTAGCAGCCGGCGCCGGCAGGCAAGCCTGGATGACGCACATGATCGACGATTACGCGTTAGCCGTCCGTAAAGTCGCCCGCGGCCTTGCGGAAGTCTCCCAGTACGCGGATCAGGTGCTCGACGTCTTCCTCCCCGAAGCCGGACTGGCCGAACACCTCGTTGTTGAGTGCCGTCGTCGCGCGCTTCGCGAGGGTGCGGCCCTCCGCGGTGAGCTCGATCAGCGTGGTGCGCCCGTCGGTTGGGTGCGGCGAGCGGACCACGAGGGCTGCCTTTTCAAGGCGGTCGACGGCGTTCGTCACCGACGTCGGATGCACTTGGAGCAGCGCGCTGGCTTTGTTCATGGGCAGAGCGCCGCTGCGGGCGAAACTCAGCAAGGCCAAGAGTTCGTAGCGCGCGAAGGTCAGGCCGTACGGCTTCAGCACGCCCTCGATCCGCGCCAGCAGGATCTGCTGCGTGCGCATGATCGCGGTGATGGCGGCCATGGGCGCGGCGACTTCGCCCCAGCCGTGGCGTTCCCAGTTTCGCTGGGCGTCGGCGATGGGGTCGCGGGGGAGCGGGCTGCCCACGGTTCCTCCTGACATTTGCTTGGCTGCCTATTCTTTCAGACTCGGGAACTCGTCCTCGGTGTACTCGACACCCAGGCCGGCAGGCAGCGGACCGTCGCCGTGACGGGCCACCTCCGTACCTCGAAGTTCGACACGGCGGATCTTGCCGGAAATCGTCTTGGGCAATTCGCCGAATTCGAGTCGACGGATGCGCTTGAACGGCGCCAGGTGCTGCCTGCAGTACCTGAGGATGTCCTCGGCCACGGCCGGACCGGGCTCGTAGCCGGCGGCGAGCACCACGAAGGCTTTCGGCACCGAAAGCTTGACCGGATCCGGAGAGGGCACGACGGCGGCCTCCGCCACTGCGGGGTGTTCGATCAGCACGCTTTCGAGTTCGAAAGGGGACAAACGGTAGTCGGAGGACTTGAAGACATCGTCGCCCCGGCCCACGTAGGTGATAACGCCGTTCCCGTCCCGGCTGGCCATGTCGCCCGTGTGGTAATAACCGTCACGGAAAGCCTCGGCCGTCTTTTCCGGGTCGCCGAAGTAGGACTTCATGAGCCCCACCGGGCGAGGGTCCAAGCGCAAGCACAGCTCGCCGTCGTCGGCCTCTTCACCTGTGGTTGGGTCTACGAGTACGACGTCGTAGCCCGGCAGGGGCCGTCCCATCGAGCCGGTCTTGACCGGTTGCCCGGGAGTGTTGGCGACCTGCACGGTTGACTCCGTCTGGCCGAAGCCGTCGCGTATGGTCTGGCCCCAGGCCCTCTCCACTTGCCCGATCACCTCGGCATTGAGGGGTTCGCCCGCCGAAACAACCTTCGTGGGCGGCGTTTTGAGCAGGGTCAGGTCCGCCTGGATGAGCATGCGCCATACGGTGGGCGGGGCGCAGAAGCTCGTAACGCCTTCCCGGCCCATCTGTTCCATGAGGGCCTTGGCATCGAAACGATCGTAGTTGTAGACGAAGACGCAGGCCTCGGCGATCCACGGCGTGAAAACGTTGGACCACGCGTGCTTGGCCCAGCCGGGAGAAGCCACGTTGAGGTGGACGTCTCCGGGTTCCAGGCCGATCCAGTACATCGTGGAGAGGTGTCCCACGGGGTACGAGGTGTGGGTATGCTCCACCAGTTTGGCGCGCGACGTGGTGCCCGAAGTGAAGTAGAGGAGCATGGTCTCGTCGGCGGCGGTGGGGGCGTCCGGGACGAACGTCGTCTCGGCGGAATCCGCTTCGGCGTACTGAAGGGCGCTCTTGTTCTGGTGGCCAGCCGTGGCGCCGTCGCCCACTTCAATGAGGGTGTAATCGCCCGGCACCTCTGCGAACTTGGCTATGTTGGCGCTCCCGACGGCGGCCCAGCGGGCGCCGCCGCGCTCCACGCGATCCGTGATGTCGCGAGGACCCATGAGCGTGGTGGTGGGGATCAGGACCACGCCGAGTTTGATCCCGGCGAGCATGAGTTCCCACAGTTCAACTTGGTTGCCGAGCATGATGATCATGCGGTCGCCACGGCGGACGCCCCTGGTACGGAGCCAGTTGGCAAGCTGCGAGGATCGTGCGGAGAGATCGGCGAAGCTGCGACGGGTGGAGCTGCCGTCCTGCTCGACGATGACCAGCGCAGGGTTGTTCGCCGTTGCGGCGTGGGCCGCGATCTGGTCGAACCAGTCGAGGGCGAAGTTGAACTCGTTGAAGCGGGGCCACTGGAATTCGCCGTGTGCGCGGGAGTAGTCAGTGCGCAGCTCGAGGAGCCGGTCGCGGGCTGCACGGAAGTCGTCGGTGACTGTCATTGTCTGCCTTTCGCCCTGCGTGAATGGGGTCAGTGCGGACCGGGAACCAGCTGGCCGTGTGATCCGCCTCACTGCAATATACTAGGACATCCAAGGGTTTGGAAGGGGCGGTGGGGGCTTCGTCCCGTCACGACGGGCAGACTTTTGCGGAATCACGAAGGCGGCGCCCCCGCCACGGCGCGGTAGACCGCCGTCGTGCGCTGCAAAAGTTGCTCAGCGTGACGGCGGCGCCCTGGCTTACGAGGCTACTTCCACCACGTGTCGAAAATCGTGACTGGAACAGTGCGCTTGTGGCGCGTGCGCAGGTACTTCTGCTCGATGGTCTCTGCCACCTCGTCGGAGACCTCCCGGCCTTCGAGGTAGTCGTCGATCTGGTCGTACGTGATGCCGAGCTCGTCCTCGTCGGTGCGGCCGGGCTTGCCGTCCAGGAGGTCGGCCGTGGGGACCTTGTCCCAAATGCGGGACGGGGCGCCGAGCTCGGCGAGGAGTGCGCGGTTCTGCCGTTTGTTGAGGCCGAAGAGCGGCAGGATGTCCGCGCCGCCGTCGCCGAACTTGGTGAAGAATCCGGTGACGGATTCAGCTCCGTGGTCGGTGCCGATCACTAGGTAGTTGTGCTCGCCGGCTAGCGCGTACTGGGCGGTCATACGGGCCCGGGCCTTCGTGTTGCCCTTGTGGAAATCCGAGATGCGCGCGCCCGTGGTCTTCTCGAACTCGTCCTCGAAACCGTCCACTGCGCGGGAGATGTTGAAAGTCCATTCCGTCTTGGCCTGGATAAAGTCGAGCGCGGCCTGGGCGTCGTCCTCATCGTGCTGGGTGCCATAGGGGAGCCGGACGGCCACGAAATTCGCCTCCACGCCCTCGGCCTCAAGCTCTTGGACAGCCAGTTGGGCAAGCCGCCCGGCGAGGGAAGAGTCCAGTCCGCCGGAAATGCCCAGGACAAAGCCCTTGGTGTGCGTGGCTTTGAGGTATTCCTTCAGGAACGTGACGCGTTTGCGGACCTCCTCGGCAGGGTCGATCCGGGGCTGGACGCCCATTTCCGCAATGATCGTGGCCTGGAGTGTGCGCATGTCCCCAACACTAGTAACCAGCACTTGAAACACTCAACTGTGTCACTTCCCGTGTTGTGGCCCGGAACGCCGGTCCCCACCCAACTAGCTCGCATTTGTTGTCGTTATGAGGCTCCAAAACGACAACAACTGCGAGTCAGTTGGGCGGCCCGGGCTGGTTCAGTTGGGCGGCACGGAGCCCATTCAGCGCACCGGCGCCGTGCCCGTCGATGCCCGGACCGTGAGGTGCGTGGGCATGACGGCCAAGCGCCGGCTGGTGCCGCCGTATTGGGGATTCAGCCGGGACAGGAGCATGGAGACGGCCACGCGCCCGGCTTGTTCGATGGGCGACGCCATGGTGGTCAGCGGAGGGTTGCAGAAATCGGCTCCGAAGATGTCGTCGCAGCCCACAATGCTCATGTCGTCGGGCACCCGGATACCGCGTTCGCGCAGGCGCTGCAGCATCCCGATGGCCAGTAGGTCATTGAAGACGATGCACGCGGTGGCCCCCGTATGCACTGCGGCGTCCGCTGCGGCCGCTCCGGATGTGGTCTTGGGCGCGAACGGCCCGACGCTGAATGTGGTCAGCTTCCGTTCGGTGGTTTCGTCCTGGAACGCTTGCCACCGCTTGGCATTGGACCAGGAAGTGGCCGGGCCTCCGACGAAGCAAATCCGTGTGTGCCCCAGCGAGACCAGATGTTCCAGCGCCTGGATGATGGCCGACGGCGTATCGATCACCACAGTGGGTGCAATTGCCGGAGCCCGGTTGATGGTGACCAGGGGCTGCTGTGCCGCAGCCTCGGCCAGTTGTGCATCCGTCAGGCGGGACGCGGCAAGAATGAATCCGTCTGCTGAGCGGCGCATTTTCTGCAGGGCATCTGCTTCCATCTCCGCTGATTCCTCGGTGTCTACGAGCAATTGCGTGTATCCGGCGGCCTTCAACTGATGCTGCGCCCCACGGATGATGTCGAAGTAGAACGGATTGGTGATGTCCGGAACCAGGACGGCAACAGTCTGGGTGCGTCCGGAGCTGAGCCCGCGGGCCTGGGAGCTTGGAATGTAATTCAGTTGCGCGGCCGCTTCTTCGATCCGCTCGCGCGTTACCCGGTTCACCCTGCCGGGATTGCTCAGGGCCCTCGAGACTGTTGATGTTGCCACTCCCGCAAGCTCCGCGACATCGCGGATCGTGGGCTGCCTGCCCGGTGACTGGAGCTGGAGTTCTGCCATCGCCTAGGTGTTCCTCATCTGCCGCAGCCGCTCTTCAACGAGTGACTTGTCCCACAATTGCAGCACCGATGACAATTTTTGGCAATCGCTTGTCATCGCTGTTGCGCTTGCCTAGACTCGGAGAAATCACCCGATGTGACGCGCACCACGCCAATGAGGCCATCGGGCTCCAGGGAGGAAAACAATGAAGTTTGCATCGTCCGCCAAATTTGCCGCTGTTGCCCTAACAGCAGCCCTAGCTTTGACCGCCTGCGGAGGCGGCAGCACCAGCTCCGGGGGGAGCACCGGCCCCGTTGACGGAAAGGGCAAGAAGTTGAGCGTCCTGGTCAACTCCAGCGCCGCCTATCCCGCCCAGCAGAAGCAATGGTTCACCGACATTGCGGCCAAGTTCAAGGCGCAGACCGGTGCCGACGTCCAATTCGAAACCTTCGCTTCGGCCAACGATGAACTGACCCGCATCCAGACGTCCGTCGTCTCCGGACAGGGACCCGACGTCTACAGCCTCGGTACCACCTTCACGCCCACCGCTTATGCAACCAAGGCCTTCGTGACGTTGTCCGACGACGACTGGAAGAAAGTAGGCGGGAAAGACAGGTTCAACCAGGCTGCCCTGGGAATTTCCGGCCCGGACGCCCAGCACCAAGCGGGCATTCCCTTTGTCAGCCGGCCGTTCGTGATGGCCTACAACAAGGACATCTTGAAAGCGGCCGGGATCGACAAGCCCGCCACCAGCTGGGACGAGCTTGCAACCCAGGCCAAGAAGATGACTGACCCGTCCACGGGCACCTTCGGCCTCGCCACGGGGTACAAGGACAGCTTTGACCCCTGGAAGTTCATCTGGGCCATGTCCGTCCAGGCAGGAAACCCGCTCGTGGACGGCAAAACGCTCAAGCTTGATGACCCGGCCGTCAAGAAAGCCTATGAAACCTACTTTGGCTGGCTTACCAAGGACAAGGTAGTCGATCCGGCTTCCATCGGGTGGAGCAACAGCAATGCCGTTGCCGCCTTTGCCTCGGGCAAGGCTGGATACCTCATGATGACGACATCGAGTTCCCTCCCGACTCTCGACAAGTCGGCGGTCGCGGGAAAGTACGCCTACACGGCCATGCCGACGACGGCCCCGGGCCAGTCGTCTCCGCAGGGCGATGCCGCGAATGCGGCCAGCATCCTGTCCGGTGACAACGTGGTTGTTGCCGACTACTCGAAGCAGAAGGACCTTGCCTTCGCTTACGTCAACCTGATCACCTCGAAGGACGAGCAGTTGAACTACCAGAAGATCTTCGGAGACCTGCCGGCCAACGCCGAAGCCCTGAAGGCTTTGAACAACCCTGTCCTCCAACCGGTTGCCGACACCGCAGCGAAGTCCAAGGCAACGCCTTTCACCGGAGCTTGGGGCGACATCCAGCTCGCTCTCCTCAACGTAGTGGTCCAGTCGATCCCCGATCTCTCCAAGGGTTCGGTGGACGACTCCAGCCTCCAGGCGCGCCTCAAGGACGCACAATCCAAGGGCCAGGCCTCACTTGACCGGGCATCGAAGTAAGTAGGAACTGACATGTCCACCGATTCATTGACTGCGGGGAAGTCCGCGCGCCGCAAATCGTCACGCGCTGCAAAGCCGGACCCGCAGTCGCCGGACAACACGCCCCGGCGCCGCAAGGGGCTGAGCGAACGTAACCGCCCCTTGTGGATGCTGATTCCAGGCGGCCTGCTGATGGTGATCATCATCGTAGTGCCGCTCCTCCTCGGCATCTTCATGTCGGGGCTGGACCTGGACCAGTATTCGCTGCGCCAGTGGGTCAGCGCTCCGTTCATCGGAGTCCAGAACTTCGTCGAAGCGCTGACCGCATCGCCTTTGCTCCACGCCATCTGGCTCAGCGTCAGCTACTCCTTGCTCGCCATGGTTATCACTATCCCGCTCGGCATCGCCGGCGCCGTCGCGACCCAGAACGCCTTCAAGGGCCGGGCCGTGATCCGTTCCATCTTCCTGGTCCCCTACGTCCTTCCCTCCTTCGTGGTGGCCACGGTGTGGCGGACGATGTTCCAGCCGGGCAGCGTGATCGATTCGGCGCTGCATTCGGTAGGCATCGACCCCGGACTGTGGCTCAACGGTCCCCAGTCTTATTGGACCTTGATCCTGGTCCAGATCTGGGCATCGTGGCCGTTCGTCTACCTACTGGCATTGTCCGGGCTCCAGTCAGTGGACCATGAGGTCCACGAGGCCTCGGCCCTTGACGGTGCGCTGTGGTGGAACAAGCTCCGCTATGTGGTCTTCCCGTACCTGAAGGGCCCGCTCTCCTTGGCGTTCCTGATCGGCATGCTGCACCACATCAACAACTTCACCTTGCCGTTCGTCCTGTTCGGGGTACCTGCTCCGTCCGATGTGGAGCTGCTCCCGATCCTCACCTACGTCACGAGCTTCCAGAGCTTCAGGTTCGGGCTCAGCGCAGCCATGGCCTTCATTTCGCTGATCCTGATCGCGATTCCCCTGTTCGTCTATCTGCGGGCCGTCAAACTCGACGACGCCGAAACTCCCGGAGGCAAAAAGTGAGCACCGCAACTACCGCCGTCGGACGCCAATCGAGCGAACACTTCCGCCCGGGCTCCAAACGCCAGCACGAAGTCACCAAACTCTTGCCAGGGCCCATGCTCGCCATCATCCTGACACTGTTGTGTGCCCTGGTGCTCATCCCGGTGGCGTACATCTTCCTCGCGTCCGTGAACTCGGACATCGGCGTGGCCCGGGGCGAGTTCTTCCCGTCCAGCTTCTCCTTTGAGAACTACTCGACGATCTGGACGAGCGTTGGACTGGCTACTGGCTTGGCGAACAGCGTGCTCGTGGCCGGTTCCACCGCGGTGGTCTCCGCGCTGATGTCGATCGCCACCGCCTACGTCCTGGTCCGGTACCAGTTCCGCGGCCGTCTGACGATCCTTCGCGGGCTCCTCGGACTCCAGTCGGTTCCCGGCACCCTCATGGTGCTTCCGGTCTTCGTGCTGTTCTCTTCTTCCGCCACCTACCTGGGCATCCAGGTCATCGGCACGCAGTGGGGCTTGTTTATCACCTATCTGACGTTCGCGATGCCGTTCTCCACCTGGGTGATGGTCACCTATCTGCGCGGCCTGCCGCGCGAACTCGAAGAGGCGGCAAGGATCGACGGCGCCAGCAACCTGGGCGTGCTGGTGCGGATTATCCTTCCGCTGAGCTGGCCCGGCGTCGTCGTCTCCGGTATTTTCGCCTTCCTGCTCGGCTGGAACGACGTCCTGTTCGCCTCAGTCATGACGCGGCCCGAAAGCCAGACGGCCGCCGTCGCGCTTCAAGTCTTCGGTGCTTCGCAAGAAGGCGGCGCGATTCCCTTCTACGGCCAGATGATGGCAGCCTCCCTTGTGTGTGCTGCCCCGGTGGTCATCCTGTACCTCATTTTCCAGCGTTACCTAGTGGGCGGCCTGACCGCCGGAGGAGTCAAGTAACTATGAGCACGCCAGCTGTTGAATGGGAGCTCTCGGGCTTCGGTGACGAGATCGACGACGACCCCAAGATCCAGATTGCCGTGATGCAGGCATTGGGAGCCAACCACATTGAGGTCCGCAGCGCATGGGGGACCAACATCGTGGACCTGGATGACGCGCAGCTTCGTGAATTGAAGTCCTTGCTGCATGCCGCGGACATGAAGGTTTCCGCAATCGCTTCGCCGATCGGGAAAGTGGACGTTTCCCTTCCCGTGGAGCACGAGGTAGAACGGCTTCGCCGCGCCATCAACGCCGCAAAGGTCCTGGAATCCCGTTACATCCGGATCTTCTCCTTCTACTACGGCGAGGACGTCGCGGTGGAGAGCATCCGGGACGCGGTCATCGAACGCATGCGTGCCCTCGCGGACGTCGCGGAAGAGTCCGGCGTCGTGCTTCTGCACGAAAACGAGAAGGACATCTATGGGGATATCCCCGAACGGGTTTTGGACATCATCGAATCCGTGGCCTCTCCCGCCCTCAAAGTCGCTTGGGATGCGGCCAACTTCGTCCAGGTAGGCGTCAAGCCTTTCGACGACGGCTACGCCAAGCTCCGCCCGCACCTTGAATACCTGCAGGTGAAGGATGCCTTGTTTTCGAACGCCACGGTGGTCCCGGCGGGCGAGGGCGACGGCGATGTCCTCCGCACCGTTGAGGCCTTGAAGGCCGACGGATACACCGGTTTCGCGAGCCTCGAGCCACACTTGGCCGGCGCCCATGGACTGGGCGGTTTCTCCGGCCCGACGGCGTTCGGCATCGCAGCGAGGGCGTTCGCGAAAGTCCTCAACGAAGCAGGAGTGGAGACGAAGTGAGCGAAACCTCAAATGCTCTAGGCGCTCCCGCGGAGATCCGGGCCGCAATCGTAGGGTGCGGAGTCATCGGCCGCACCCACTCGGCCGCGGTCCGCGAGTTCCCGGAGGTCGTCATCACGGCGCTGGTGGATGTGGTTCCCGAGGCTTCGGAGGCGCTTTCCGCCAAGATCGAAGCCCAGGGCGACCCGAAGCCGGCAGTCTTCCTGACGCTGGCCGAGGCCCTCGCCGCCGCACCGGTTGATCTGGTCATCATCTCGACGCCGAGCGGGCTGCACATCCAGCTGGCGCTGGAAGCGCTCGAGGCCGGCAAGCACGTCGTGATCGAAAAGCCCCTTGACGTTGACTTGAGCAAGGCAGACGAGATCCTGGCTGCCGCCAAGGCTGCCGAGGCCAAGGGCCTGGTGGTCACGGTGATCAGCCAGCACCGCTTCGATCCCGCCAGCCGGGTGGTGGACGAGGCCCGTCGCGCCGGACGCTTCGGCACGCTGACCTCCGCCGTTGCCTCCGTCAGCTGGTGGCGAAGCCAGGGCTACTACGATTCGGGCGCGTGGCGTGGAACCTGGGCGATGGACGGCGGTGGCGCCATCATGAACCAGGGCGTACACACCGTTGATCTGCTTTTGTGGTTCCTCGGCCGGCCCCTTGAGATCAGCGCCAAAACCGCGCTTCTCGCCCACGAAGGCGTTGAGGTGGAGGACACGGCCGTAGCTACTGTTACCTTCGAGTCCGGTGCCCTTGCCGTGTTGCACGCGACGACGGCGGCGTACCCCGGGTTGACCGTCCGTCTCCAGGTGATGGGCAGCAAGGGTTCCGCAGTGATCGACAACGACGACCTCGCGTACTTGCACGCGTCCGACGCCGCCGACCCTTCGGAAAGCAGTGCCATGGGCATCCTCGGCGGCGGGAACCAAGCCGCCGTCGAGCTCGCAAAATACCCGGACGACACCGTCGAAGCACTGGATCCCACGGTGTACCCGGCCGGACATGTCCGGCAGTACCGCGACATCATCGCGGCGATCCGGGAAGGACGCCCCGCGGGCGTTACCGTCCGGGACGCCGTGACCGCCTTGGCCACGGTGCGTGCCCTGTATGTCTCGGCAACGCTGGGACAGCCCGTCCTGATCGCCGACGTCATAGCGGGCAAGTACAACGACGTGGAGGTTCGCACCGGCGGGGCCCCTGCCCACCCCGGGACCAATCTCGAAGAGGTATCGGCATGAAGTTCTCCGTCTTCACCGCATCCACCCCCGAATGGTCGCCGCAGGAAGCCGCCACAAAGCTTGCCGCCCAGGGGTGGGACGGCATCGAATGGCGCGTCACGGACCAGGCAGAGGCGGCAGAGCCCGGCTTCTGGGCAGGGAACCGGGCCACCTGGCCCATGACGGGCCTGGAAGATTCGATCCCGGAGATTGCCCGGCTCACCGCTGACGCAGGGCTGGAATTCTCCGGCCTCGGCGGCTACGCACGCTGCGACAACCACGACGACGTCGATCGCGTCCTCGCGGCGACCGCAGCCTTGGGTGCCAAGCAGGTCCGCGTGAACGTGCTGCCGCTGGGCAACTCGAATATGGGCGGCCCGGAACCCACAGGGCTGCCCTATCCGGAACTCTTTGCCGCCACCCGGGAACACTACGAGTGGGTTGCCTCCCGCGCAGCACACCACGGCGTCAAAGCCCTCGTGGAACTGCACCATGGAACAGTGACGGCGTCGGCCTCGTCGGCCCGGCGATTGCTGGAGGGCCTGGACCCGCAGCATGTCGGCGTTATCCATGACCTCGGCAACCTGCTGATCGAGGGCTGGGAATCACCGTTGCCTGCCCTCCAGCTCCTGGGCCCCTATTTGGCTCATGTCCATGTGAAGAACGCCCGCTGGGTACGCACCGACTCGAAGGACGAATCGGGTGCGGCTGTGTGGGTCAACGAATGGGCTCCCTTGGCCGAAGGCCAAGCAAGCGTCCTCGCCTACTTCCGCGCGCTCGCAGAAGTCGGCTACGACTCCTGGGTCACGCTGGAAGACTTTTCCACCGAGCTTCCGTTGGAGGAACGGACGGCGTCGAACCTGGCGTATGTCCGCAAGGCGGCCGCGTTGGCCGGGTTCGCCGTCGTGGATCCCGCCTCGGCACCCTGACGGCCTCGCTCCGCGCCGGTTAACCACAGCAGCCGCTTGCCTTTCCAAGGCAAGCGGCTGCTGTGTTGTGGGCTCTAGATCGTGCGCGTTGCTTTGGCTAGGTTGTCCTTGAGTTCGGCGGCATTCTGCCGCACCACGTAGGCCGGGCGGTCACGCTCCACGCGCCAGCTCTCATCGAGCGGCCCGATGTTGACGGTGTCGAAGCCGAACTCGTCGTAGAGCTTCGCCACGAGTTCCGCGGCCTCGGGGTAGTCGCTGGCGGTGGCCAATGCGCGGCGGTTCTCGGTGCCCGAAGGGGTGCCGTCGGTGCCGATCTCCTTTGCCATGATGTGGTTGAAGCCCTTGGCCACCTTGGACGTGGGCAGGTGCTTCTGCAGCAGGCCCGACGTTGTGGCCTCGCCCTTGTCCAGCTCCGGGATGCGGCCATCCCGCTCCCAGTAGTAGTTGTTCGTGTCGATCACAATCTTGCCGGCGAGCGGCTCCACGGGAATGTCCTGGTAGCTCCTCAGGGGAACGGTCACGACGGCGAAATCGCCTGCCGCCGCTGCCTCGGCCGGTGTTGCGGCCCGGGAATGCGTGCCAAGCTCCGCCACCAGTTCCGCCAGCGTTTCCGGGCCCCGCGAGTTGCTGATCACTACGTCATAGCCAAGCTCAACCGCTTTGCGTGCGACTTGGCTGCCAATGTGTCCTGCACCGATGATTCCGATTGTTGTCATATGTGCGGCAACACCGACTCCGAAGCAGATATTTCACAGGTTACGGCGAGTGACGTGCAGGCATCGTGGACTTTCCATGACGCCGGCCATTCTCTTGCCTCCAGCGGCTTTACGTAGAATAGGCACCATGACTGTCGCCTCTGATGCTGCCACCGCCACTGCTGCTGCCCGTGCCCGCCTCCTTGAATTGATCAAAGAACTGGCGGTCGTCCGCGGCAAGGTGATCCTTTCCAGCGGTGCCGAGGCGGACTACTACATCGACCTGCGGCGCATCACCCTCCACCACGAGGCTTCGAAGCTGGTTGGCCAGGTCATGCTCTCCATGATCGACGACGCCGGAATCGCCGTTGAGTGCGCCGGTGGCCTGACGATGGGTGCGGACCCGGTCGGAACCGCCGTCATGCACGCCGCTGCCGACGCCGGCCGTGCCGTCGACGCCTTCGTGGTGCGAAAGGCACAGAAGTCCTACGGCATGGGCCGCCAGGTGGAAGGTCCCCCGGTGGAGGGCCGCAACGTCGTGGTTCTCGAGGACACCTCCACCACCGGCGGTTCGGCGCTGACCGCCGTCGAAGGCGTCCGCAAAGCCGGCGGCAACGTGGTGGCCGTGGCCGTCATCGTTGACCGCAACACTGGCGCCAAGGAAAAGATCGAGGCCGAAACGGGCGTGCCGTACCTCTTCGCCTTCGGCAAGGACGAGCTGGGACTCGACTAACTCGCCCAAGCCTAGGCGGGTTTGATGGGGATCGTGTGCCCGTCGGCCGAAGAGCCTAAGCTGGCTGCGTGAACCTTCAGGCCGGGAAATTTCCCCGGAAGCAGCAGCGCTGGCAGGACCCGGGCTCTCTCGCCCGGGTACTCCGGCAAGCCGCCGAGCTGAAGAGTTTTTCACGCCGCTCCTTCCTCATCGGAGCGGGTGCTTCCACGGCCCTCGCAGCCGACATGCTGCTCACCCGCCAGGTCCAGGCAGAACGCCGCGCCACCAAGATCCTCCCGGTGGGGGATGATTTCGCAGAGTCGTACTACCCCAACTCGAGCTGGATCCTCTTCCCTGGGTACAAGACCAGTTGGGAAGAGGCCCAATGGATCCTCAACTCGCTCCGTGGTTCGCTCCGGCAGCGCGGCCAGATGGCCGCCGTCGGATACTCCAATCTGGGCCTGGAGGTGGCCGAGGTGGTGGACTCCGTGCTCGCCTACGTCAATGAGCGGAAGCTGAACACGCTCTACTTCTACGGTCACAGTTTCGGCGGGATGTTGGCCACTGAAGTGGCCGTACGCCTGCGTGAACGGAACGTCGCCGTCAAGCTGATCCTGTTGGATTCTTCGCCGTTCAGCAAGTACGACATTCTCGACCAAAGCTGGTTCGACGGCGTGGTGTTCTTGTACGAGAGTGGCTTCCAGGTTCCGTCGGTCCTCCGCGGCGGCTACGAGCTGGGCGAGCGGGTGGTGAACAAGAACGAACGCACCTGGGGGCAGATCTGGAACCAGACCCTGGAGCAGCTCTCGCCGATCGCGCCGTCGAGCGTCCTGATCCAGAGCGAATCGGACTACATCTACCACTTTGACGGCACAAGGTTTGTCGACGGGCTGGGAGATACCCGCATGGCCTTCATCGGAAACCCGAACGATGACACGGTGAACTATGGAACGGCCCGGGTTGCGTGGGCCAAGGCCTTCCCCCTCAACATCGCATCCACGGGCCGCAGGACCGACGGTGCCCGACCCGCCCACGCTAGCCCGCAGTGGAATCCCTTTATCTACAATCCGATCATCGAGGGCCTGGAGAACGAGCTCTTCCCGCTGCCCCGCTCCGGCTCGCGGGTGGTGTTCTACTGACCGGTGCTCCGAACGCCCCTACCTGAGCCGTAGTCCATCCAGTTCGGAGCCACTGAGGCCGGCGTCTCGCAAGTAGTCCGCCGCGCTGCCGAACTCGTGCCCGAAACGGTCGAGGAAGTATTCCATCGCAGCTTCGGGGGATTGCAGCAGCATGAGTGAGGGACTGAATGCTTCCTCCGGAACCTCAGGGACAGCCAGCCGCCAGGCTGCCGACATGGTTTCCAGCATCGTGGGGAGGGCAACGGTGCTTGCGGCGTAGTCCGCCACGACAGCGGCGCGGTCAGCGCCCGTCGCGAGGAGCGCCAGAGCGGATACTACGCCGGTGCGGTCCTTGCCGAGCGAGCAGTGGATGAGCGTGCGCTTGCCTTGGGCCGCGGGACGCAACGATTCGGCCACCCAATCCGGGCGGGTGCGAACCCAGCCAAGGTACAGCTCGCCAAGATCTTCGGCCGTGTGGATCGACTGGAGCCCCGCGGAAGCGGTACGCGGATCGAGAGGGTTCTCCACGAGCTCCACCTCACCATTGGCCAGTTGCCAGGGCACGATGGCGCGCTCGTACTCGCTCCGGAGATCCACAACCGCCTGGATGCCATGAAGTTCCAGAAAGGCGGCCGTCGCAGCGGTATCCATGCCAAACGGCTGGCTGCCCCTCAGGATGCGGCCACCGGCCAGGGCCCGGAGGTTCAGAACAGCCATGGCACCAGCCCCTTTTTCCTAGATTTGGTTCTTGAGGTCCGCTACCGAGTTCAGGACCTGGTTTGGCCGGAACGGGAAGGCCGCGATGTCCTCGCGTTGGGTGATGCCGCTGAGCACCAGGACGGTGTGCAGCCCGGCTTCCATGCCCGCGATGATGTCGGTATCCATGCGGTCACCGATCATTGCCGTGGTCTCGGAGTGGGCGTCGATCTGGTTCATCGCGGAACGGAACATCATAGGGTTCGGCTTGCCCACGATGTATGGCTCGCGGCCGGTCGCCTTGGAGATGAGCGCTGCGATCGCGCCGGTGGCGGGCATCGGACCATCCTTCGAGGGGCCGGTGGCATCCGGATTGGTGGCGATGAAGCGCGCCCCTGCAAGGATCAGCCGGATGGCCATGGTGATCGCTTCGAAGGAGTAGGTACGGGTCTCGCCGAGCACCACGAAGTCCGGGTTCTGGTCGGTGAGAATGAAGCCGGCCTCGTGCAGCGCCGTCGTGAGCCCCGCCTCACCGATGGTGTAGGCGCGGTTCCCAGAGTCCGAGCCCTGCACCTGGTCCTTGAGGAACTGTGCCGTGGCCAGGGCCGACGTCCAGATGTTCTCTTCCGGGATTTCGAGGCCGGAGGAGCTCAGTCGGGCCGCCAAGTCCCGCGGGGTGAAGATCGAGTTGTTGGTGAGGACGAGGAATCGCTTGGACGTGTCCACCCAGCGCTGGATCAGTTCAGCCGCTCCGGGAACCGCTTGGTTTTCGTGGACCAGGACGCCGTCCATATCGGTGAGCCAGCATTCGATTTCGTGGCCGTTGCGGTAAATGGCTGAGCTTTTCGGGGCTTCGGTTGCGTTCTCCATGCTTTTCCTCCGCGTATTGGCTGTTTCTCGTCCCAAGTCTTTCATCTTTCGGTCTCCGAGACACCCGGGTGTCCTGCGTTACGGCACTGGGTTTCGGCGCCGCGGTCGGCACCGCCCGGGCTAGGGTTGAAGAGTGACTGACCGGCCCCAGAACCCTGCCCCTACCGACTCCGCTGCTGTCCCGTCCATCCTCTCCCCTACCGAGGGGGAGTCCGAAGCGAAACCGGAGGTCGGCGTCGGGCCCTGGGAAGGCGACTGGCCGGAAGGCGAGCAGTGGGACCCGGACCTCCTTGCGGACGGCGACCGCCGCAACGTCATCGACAAGTACCGCTACTGGAAGCACGAAGCGATTGTCGCTGACCTGGATGCCCATAGGCACGATTTCCACATTGCCATTGAGAACTGGCAGCACGACCTCAACATCGGCACTGTGGTTCGCACCGCCAACGCCTTCCTCGCCAAGGAGGTCCACATCATCGGACGACGCCGGTGGAACCGTCGCGGGGCCATGGTCACCGACCGTTACCAGCACGTCCGCCACCACCCCACCGTGGAGGATTTCGTGGAGTGGGCGCAGGGGGAAGGGCTGGCCATCATCGGCATCGACATCTTCCCCGATTCCGTGCCGCTGGAAACATACGAACTTCCCCGCAACTGCGTGCTCGTGTTCGGGCAGGAGGGCCCCGGCCTGACTCCCGAGGTGCACGACGCCGCCGTCGCGACCTTGTCGATCGAGCAGTACGGTTCCACACGCTCCATGAATGCGGCGTCGGCTGCGGCCATCGCGATGCACGCGTGGATCCGCAGGCACAACTTCGGCCAGCGGGTCTCCTGAGCGGACCCCCTCTCCTTGGAGGACCCCGGCTCCTAGCAGGACCCCTGGGACAAAAGATCCGCAAGTGTTACCCGCCTCCGTGACCGGAAACACGGTGCCGGATTCTTCAGTCGCTAGGATGGTGCCTAGCCGTATAGGTCTACTCCAGGGTCAACAAAACCCACAGACGAAAATCAGCATAGGAGTCAGCATGCCCATCGCAACCCCAGAGATTTACTCCGAGATGATCGACCGCGCGAAGGCCGGTGGATACGCGTTCCCGGCAGTGAACGTCACCTCGTCGCAGACCCTGAACGCCGCCATCCGCGGCTTTGCCGAGGCCGAGTCGGACGGCATCATCCAGGTCTCCACCGGTGGTGCGGCTTACTGGTCCGGCGCCTCCGTCAAGGACATGGTTGCCGGCTCCCTGGGCTTCGCGGCTTTCGCCCGCGAGGTCGCCAAGAACTACAACGTGAACATCGCCCTTCACACGGACCACTGCCCGCAGGACAAGCTGGCTGATTTCGTCCTCCCGCTGCTGGCTGCTTCCGAGGAAGCCGTCAAGGCCGGCAAGGACCCGATCTTCAACTCGCACATGTGGGACGGCTCGCACGAGACGCTGTCCGAGAACCTGCGGATCGGCCGCGAACTCCTGGGCCGCGCAGCTGCGGCCAAAATCATCCTCGAGGTTGAAATCGGCACGGTCGGCGGCGAGGAAGACGGCGTCGAGAACGAGATCAACGAGAAGCTGTACACCACCACCGAAGACGCCCTCGCGACCATCGAGGCACTCGGCGCCGGCGAGAACGGCCGCTACCTGACTGCCCTGACCTTCGGCAACGTCCACGGCGTGTACAAGCCGGGCAACGTCAAGCTCCGTCCCGAGCTGCTCAAGCAGATCCAGGCCGAGGTCGGTGCCAAGATCGGCAAGACCAACCCGTTCGACCTCGTCTTCCACGGCGGCTCCGGCTCCACCGAGCAGGAAATCGCGGATGCCGTTTCCTACGGTGTCATCAAGATGAACATCGACACCGACACCCAGTACGCGTTCACCCGCCCGGTTGCCGGACACATGTTCTCGAACTACGACGGCGTCCTGAAGGTCGACGGCGAAATGGGCAACAAGAAGACGTACGACCCGCGCGTCTGGGGAGCCTCCGCCGAAGCCGGCATGGCCGCCCGCATCGTGGAAGCCGCGAAGCAGCTCGGTTCGGTAGGCAAGACCTTCTAATGTCCGACGAATTCCGCAAGAACCTGATGGGACCGGAGCCGACGCTCCTCCCTGCAGAGACCGAGATCTACCAGCACCTTGCCTTGGGGCAGGAAGCACTGGACCTCGTCGCCAAGTACCCCACGTCTTCACTGCTGTGGGCGATCCTGGCCGAGGAAGCTTGGGCTGACGGCCGGACCATCGATTCCTACGCGTATTCCCGTGTGGGATATCACCGTGGACTGGATTCGCTGCGCCGCAACGGTTGGCGCGGCGTCGGGCCCATCCCGTGGGAGCACGAGCCCAACAGGGGATTCCTGCGCGCTCTTTACTCCCTCGGCCGGGCATCCTCTGCCATCGGCGAAGCCGAGGAACCGGAGCGGATCGAGAAGTTCCTGAACGACTCCGATCCCGCCGCGAAGGCAGCGATCGAAGGCTAGGAAAACTTAGTTAAACGCCGACGGCGGCCGCCCACTCAGGTGGGCGGCCGCCGTCGCGCTTTCCCGGCCCAACTGACTCGCAGTTAATGACCCTTCTATGGTTCGTCAAGCGTGGCTGGGTGTTGGGTTTGTGTTGTTGAGTGTTCGGTAGATCCGTCGGGCGAGATAGCGTTTCACGCACCGGCGGATCTCCCTTTTGGTCCGTCCTTCGGCTTGTCGTTTCTGGACGTATCCGATGGTCTCGGTGTCGAAGGTCATCCTGCTGAGGGCGATCATGTGCAGGGCTTTGTTCAGGGTTCTGTCGCCGCCGCGGTTGAGCCGGTGCCGGACGGTGTTCCCGGAGGAGGCCGGGATCGGGCTGACCCCGGCCAGGGAAGCGAAGGCGGCCTCGGAACGGACCCGGCCCTGATGGGACCACGCGGTCAGGCAGATTGCGGCGGTGACGGGACCGAATCCGGTTTCCTGCAGCAGGGGCGCGGCTTCGCTGATTTCGACCAGTTCGGTGATCCGGGAGCCGTTGGTTTTGATGTCCGCGTCGAGTTCGCTGATGTGTCTGGCCAGCCGGACCGCTTCGGAGCGGGCAACGGACAATGCCAGCGGTTCTTCGCGGGCCCGCCAACGGGAGACCTCGGCGATCTGGGTTCCGGTCAGGGGTTTGCGGGCGTCCAGGCCCAGATCGTTCACCCTCAGGAGCGCGGTCAGTGCGTTCACGGACCGTGTGCGCTCGGTGGTCATGGACTCCCGCGCGGTGACCAGGACCCGCAAGGCTGCACGGATCCCTTCGTTCAGCCGCGGGCGGCGCAGCTGCTGCTCCCGGAGGGGCAGGACGGCCGCGGCGATCCGGTGCGCGTCCAACACATCGGACTTGCCGACTCCGCGGTGGGTGCGGGCGTCCATCCGGGCGGCTTCGGCGACCTGGTAGCCGGCGGCGCCGACGGCACCGGCGAGCAGGGCGCCATAGGACGCGGCGCCCTCGATCACCCACAGGGTCCCCAGATCGGCGCCGGTGCGGCGCGCGACCCAGGCGATGGCCCGGTTGATGCCGGCGCTGGTGGTCGGGAAATCCCGGGTCTGGAGCAGTTCCCCGGTAGCGGTGATGATGGCGTAGACATGGTTTTTGGCGTGGGTGTCGACGCCGACGACAAACGGGTGGGAATGCGCAACGATAGTCATAGCGGTTCCGGCACTTTCCTCTATTTCGCGGATATGGTCAGGGCCGCAAACGGCCGGTACCAGTCCGGGTAGAGGTCACTTCGGAACAGCACTGTGACGAGCCACGCCCCGTCAAACAGGGCGGGCAACCTTCTGATCAAGTCACCGAGGTGGGCCGGGCAGGTACCGGCCGCCCACCCCGCGGACGGACAAGTCACTAAAATGGCACCCCGACGGGGCCAGCCGTTATGTGAGTCACGACCGCAGGGCGGAACGGCCAGCACCTACTCTGCCAGCCAGTCCCAGACCAGCCACTCCAATCCTCATAGTCGTTATGAGGCGTCATAACGGCAACAAATGCAAGTCAGTTGGGCCGGGCGGCCAGGGTTCCCTGGCCGAGCTTGCGAGGCGAGGGTGGCGGTGGGGACAGTTGGGCCGGGCGGGTCCTAGGAGACGGGGGTGAGCCCGGTCCGGGCCATGGCCTCGGCGTAGGCGCCATGGATGAGGTCCAGGTACTCCTGCTGGCGCGTGGGGGAGCCAGCGAAGGAGCGTCCACCAAGCGAGCGGACCTTGAATGTCTTGAAGCCCCTCCGGTGGATGCTCTGCGGTGCGGCCTTCATGAGCTGGTCTGCCAAACGATGGGCTTCGTTGCCGTGGGCTACCAGCACGGAGGTGCGCGGCACGATCGCCAGGAGACGCAGGAGCGGCTTGAGGCCTTCGGTGATGTTGGCGGGAGTCAGCTTGCCCGGCTCGCCGTCGGGCTCGATCCACGGGTAAACGTTCCACGGCATCATGAGTTCCGGACGCAGCCCCAACTGCCACTGCATGCCCACCATGCGGGTCGCGGCATCCGCGTCACCTGGGATGATGAAGCCCGAGCCCTCAGTGGTGCGGGTGTTGGAGAAAAGGCTGATGATGCGGCACTCGTCGACGCTGTGGACGGGGTCCACGTAGAGGACTTCGCTGCCCGGCTTCTGTTCTTTGAGGGAATCGCAAAGCCCCGTGACCTCGGCGATGTGGGGTTCGAAACGTCGGTTCCAGAGCTGCTCTTCGAGTGTTTCAGTCGCCAGGTCTTGCATATGGGCTTTGGTCTCCTAGGTGTAGCGAGGCGCACTTATCCGGCCGGGAGCGGTTTGCCGCGACCGGTCAGATTGGATGCAGTGTTGGGGGCTGGTTAACTCTACCGGAACGACGGTGAGCTGTGGGGTGAATCGGGACTTCTGTGTTGGGTCTCTCGATGGCGGGAGCCGGATTTGGCATAAAGCGGCCGTGCATTAACGGAAACGGCACCGTCCCGATGGATTCGGGACGGTGCCGTTTCGGAAGCGCCTGCTACTGCTTGTTCTCGTTCTGGTCGTCGCTTTCCTTGGTCCGGGAAACCACGGTGCCGTTCGATTCGTTGAGGATGAGCTTCACGTCCCGCCCGTTGTCGAAGTTGAACATCGCGTTGATGGAGCCGGCCTTGGCGTCTGCCGATGAGTCGCCGATCTGGCCGGTGTGCCAGTTGTCCTCGATGAAGCGAAGGATGGATGACTGGTCCGTCTGGGTGTGGTCCACGAAGTTCTTCTTGGCGAACGGGGAGATCACGACGAGCGGCTGGCGCGGGCCGGGGCCGCAACGGTCGGCATAGCCTCCGGCCATCGGCACACCCTTGTTGTAGGCGTTGAGGCACCACGCGGCGTCGTCGGTGGTGTTGGAGGAGTTCTTCACACCGGCAGCGACGTGGTCATACCAGCCGTCCGAGTCATCGTAGGCGAGGACGATGGCAGTGTTTTCCCAGTTCTTCGAGTTCTGGATGGCGTTCACTTGCTGCGTGATGAACTTCTGCTCGTCCAGGGGATCGGAGTAGCCGGCGTGGCCGTCCTGGTAGTTTCCCGCCTTCAGGAAGGAGACGGCAGGCATGTTGTCCGAGTTGACCACCTTGGCGAAGTCCGTGGTGTCGTACTGGTGGTTCGCCTGGCCGTTGTGTCCGATCTCGTCCACGCTGGCCGGAGCCAGGTGGTGCGGGTTGGACGTTGACTTGTAGTACTGGAACGGCTGGTGGTGCGGGTTGTAGTCAGTCACCGTAGCACCCGCAATGTTGGTGTGGGTGGTCATGCACGCAGCCGGGGTAGTGTCCGTGGCCGGCGTCGTCGGTGCAAAGCCGCCCTGGAACCAGCCCCAGCTGACGCCCTTGTCGTTGAGCAGGTCGCCGACGTTCTTGCCCTGCATGCCCGCGAGGTTGTTTTTGCTTGCGTGGCTCTTGTTGGAGCAGTCGTCGTAGACCGGATCCGGGTCTTCCGTCATGGTGCCGACGCCGTTCGCGTCCGGGAACTTGACCGTGTAGTCGCTGCTTGCCGGCTTGACCGGTTGCCCGGCGGCAGTGAATTCGGTGACGCCGTGGGTCTGGCCGGACACAAGGTTGAGCGCGCCCGGGCTGGACGGGCCGAACACGGTGCTGAAGTGCGAGTCGCTCATGGCGAAGTTCTGGGCGTAGTTCCAGATCCCGGTAACGGTGTTGCCGTCGTAGTAGTCCATGGTGAGCCCGGGACGGCCAAACTGGCCACCCGAACAGGTATCCATGCTCGTGTTTTCGACGAACTTGTTCATCAGGCCACCGTTGTAGGCCTTCTGCTCCGCGGTGTATTCGTGGTCCTGGTCGCACGTAATTGCCTGGCCCGGAGTCAGCCGCTGGGGCTGAACCGAGTTGGGATTGTTAGGTGCCAACAGCTTGTCGTGGGCGAGGGTGGCGATGTTCTTCGGCGTGTTCTTGGCCGCCGTGAACACGGGAGCCGCTGCGCCGCTTCCTTGCTGGGTTTCGCCGGCGGTGTTGGCAGCCTGCGGATAGGTCGCGAAGTAGTGGTCGAAGGAGACGTTCTCGCCGAAAATTACGACGACGTGCTTGATGGGCGTCGCGGTATCTTTGTGGTCGCTATTGGCCGAGGCCGGCGTCATGCCGAACCCGATCATGCCGGCAGCGATCGTGGAGGCTGCGAGTGCGCTCATTCCCGCCGTTGACAGGAGTCGCTTGTTGCGAAAATTCATGGATTTCCCTTCAGGTTCACGGAAAGTGCCCGCCCAACTGACTCGCATTTGTTGTCGTTTAGAGGGCTCATAACGACAACAAGTGCGAGTCAGTTGGGGGTGAGGATTCACAAAGAATGTAGCCGCTCGCTTGGAGCCCAAGGGCCGTTTTCGGCGCTCAATGCGGACTGTTTGGGAAGAGTTCACATTCTGCTCACAGGGAACTTCGAGGGCGCTGTGCCTGTTTTCGTGTCGTCCTCCGACCGTGTGACAACAGGTCCAAGAGCCGCATCGGCTAAACTTGGCTGGTAAGAGCCCCGGAACTCTTGCTGATCCCGCCGGTGAACTTTTGCGAAAGTCTGCGGGCAGGGCCGAAAGATTCGGGGCGTTCTCATGTACGGCGCTGAGCCTTGGTGATCCCGCCAGGACCGGCCCGAAAGAATGGGGGAGGATCCCATGCCAGCTATCGTGATCGTCGGAGCCCAGTGGGGCGACGAAGGCAAAGGCAAAGCAACCGACCTGCTCGGTGGCCGCGTTGACTACGTGGTCAAGCCCAACGGCGGCAACAACGCCGGGCACACCGTTGTGGTGGGCGGTGAGAAGTATGAGCTCAAACTCCTTCCTGCCGGTATTCTGAGCCCGAACGCGATTCCGATCATCGGCAACGGCTGCGTGGTGAACCTTGAAGCGCTGTTCCAGGAGATCGATGGCCTGGAAGCACGCGGTGCCGACACATCCCGTTTGCGCGTCTCGGCCAATGCCCACCTCGTAGCGCCATACCACCAGGTTCTGGACAAGGTCACGGAGCGCTTCCTCGGCAGCCGCGCCATCGGCACCACAGGTCGGGGCATTGGTCCGGCTTACATGGACAAGGTGGCCCGCCTGGGTATCCGCGTCCAGGATGTCTTCGACGAATCGATCCTCCGCCAGAAGGTGGAAGGCTCGCTGCGTCAGAAGAATGAGCTCCTGGTCAAGGTCTACAACCGCCGCAACGTGGTGGTGGACGAGATCGTGGAGTACTTCCTGTCCTACGCAGAGCGCCTGCGGCCGCTGGTCATTGACAGCACCTTGGTCCTCAACAACGCTCTCGACGAGGGCAAGGTAGTCCTCATGGAAGGCGGCCAGGCCACGTTCCTGGACGTAGACCACGGCACGTACCCGTTCGTGACGTCTTCCAACCCGACTGCCGGCGGTGCGTCTGTTGGCTCGGGCATCGGACCCACCCGGATCTCGCGTTCCATCGGCATCATCAAGGCCTACACCACGCGTGTAGGCGCCGGTCCGTTCCCCACGGAGCTCTTCGACGAGATGGGCATGTACCTGCAGAAGACAGGCGGCGAGTTCGGCGTCAACACCGGCCGCCCGCGCCGCTGCGGTTGGTACGACGCCGTCCTTGCCCGCCACGCATCCCGCGTCAACGGCTTCACGGACTACTTCGTCACCAAGCTGGACGTTCTGACCGGCATCGAGCAGATCCCGGTCTGCGTGGCCTACGACGTCGACGGCGTTCGCCACGACGAAATGCCCATGACCCAGACCGAGTTCCACCACGCAGTGCCGATCTTCGAGTACTTCGACGGCTGGACCGAGGACATCACCGCAGCCAAGACGCTCGAAGACCTCCCCGAGAACGCCCGCAGATACGTGCTGGCCCTCGAGAAGCTCTCCGGCACGCGGTTCTCCGCGATCGGCGTGGGCCCGGACCGAGACCAGACGATCGTGGTGCACGACCTCATCGAGGACTAGTCACCAAAAGCGAATTACGACGACGGCGGGTCGCCCTTTCGGGGGCGGCCCGCCGTCGTGCGTTCCGCGCCAAAAAGGCACAAAGAACGCCGTCGAAAAAACTTTTTTGGAATCCGCGTAACCCTTTGGAGTGCCTCGACGATTACCTCTTTGAAAGGCCGAGCTGAAATTTGTCCCCCATCAAGTTTCAGCTCGGCCCTTTTCATGTCTGAAGGGGTTTCGTGGATGTGCAAAAAGTCCGGGAGAGGCCAGCCCCCGGAACCGAAGGCTGGTCCTTGGGCATAGCGGGAGCAGCGGTTAAGCTAGGTGAGGTTGCCCGGCCCTGCCGCGTCTGGGCGGCACCGAGGATCTCGCATGGGTCCGGACATTCGCTCCCCAATGAAAGCCACGCTTCAGTGACCGACGCCTTGACCGATGCAGCATTGCTGGCCCTTCGCGGCCGGGAAGCTGAACTGTTCAGCGCCGTCTACCAGGCCTTTGCGGGCCAAGTGCTCGGCTACCTGACGGCAAAAGGTGTTTCGGATCCCGAAGCTGTCACACAAGACGTCTTTCTTGCCGTCCTGCCTCGCGTCGAGACGATTACGGGCGGTGTCAGTGGTCTGCGGACGTTCGTGTTCTCGGTGGCCCATGCCCGGATGGTGGATGACCATCGTCGGCAAAGCAGGGCACCTGAGCACCACGAGTTTGAACCTGAACGTGACACGCGCCAGTCGAGTTCGGCGGAAGCCGAAGCGATGAACCGCGTGGCGCCCGGGGAAGTCATGGCGCTGTTGGACTTCCTTGGGGAAGATCAGCGGGAAGTCCTGACGCTTCGTATTGTTGCCGGTCTGACCGTGGACCAAGCAGCCGAAATCATGGGGAAAAGCCAAGGCGCAGTCAAGCAACTCCAGCGCCGGGCGTTGAATGCGCTCCGCGAGCACTCGGTAGTAAAGGAATACGTGGCACCATGATGCGTTGGGATTGCAAGGACATTGACCGCGATGCGGTCATCCTCGAGCTCATGCTTGAGGCTGGCCTAACGGACGCCCCCGAAGTCACGGACTCGTTGAAAGCACTGGAATCCTTTGCGTCCATGCCGGCGCCTGTCCCAGGGCCTGCACTCGCGGCGATGCTGGCTGGCTCGACGCCGGGTGACGGCTCCGCCACGACCGCCCGTGACTCTGCAAACAATCTTCCGTTCGACGAGCTCGGCAAACGGCGTCAGTTGCGCAAGCATCGCCCCGTCGTCATTGGTGCCGCCGTCCTGACCGCCATGGGCCTGGGTGTTGGTGGCGTTGCGGCCGCGAGCGGCGGATTCAGCAAAGGAACCCCGGAATTCATGCAGACGCTGATCTCCGGCTGGGCGCCCGCTTGGACCACAGCTCCGCCGTCGCTGGTACCTCCAGCCCCCGCCCAGGACTCCCCGAAAGTCGCGACGCATCCGGCTCCCGCCGACCTGCCGCCGGCGGTGCCCCCAGTGACAGGCGCTTCGGCGGACCCCGTGGTCACTGCCCCAGCTGGCATCGGCGAGGCGCCGCACGAGCCCGTGACGCCAGCGGCCGTTCCCGCCCCTGCAGGCCGGCCAAGCGACGAGCAATCCGAAGCGCCGAAGCAACCGCACACCGAGCCTAAGACCGACTCGCAGGGAATCCCTCCGCAGCCCAAACCGGCCATCCCCTCGGCCCCGACGGCGAAGGACCTCCAAAACGGCGTTCAGCAAGCAGTCGAGAACGCCCAGGACGACGTGTCCCTGAAGCCTGCCGGGCCGTCGCTGCGTTGGCTCCTTGGACTGCTGTCCCGCTAGTAGGCTGAAGCTATGACACACGTCAACGATCCGGCAGTCATTGACCGGCTTATGCGAACAAAGGGCCGCTGGGCAATCGTGGGACTCAGCACGAATGAGTGGCGCTCTGCGTTCGAGGTTGCTCTCTACGTTCGCGACACGATGGGCATGGAGATCATCCCGATCAACCAAAAAGGCGAAGACGTCCACGGTGAAACCGGCTACAAATTCCTTGCCGACGTGCCCTTCGAGAAGCAGCCGATCGACGTCGTCGACTGCTTTGTGAACTCCTCGCGCGTCGGCGCCGTAGTGGACGAAGCGATTGCCGTGGGGGCGAAAGCCGTTTGGCTCCAGCTCGGAGTAATTGACGAGGACGCAGCGGAACGGGCCAAAGCTGCGGGCCTGGACGTCGTCATGAACGCTTGTCCGGCACAGATGGGTTGGCGGAGCGGCATCTAGCCGTCGTTTTCCGTTAACCGGACGCTGGTATGTTTTTGGGGCAATCACCCTTTCGAGATTAGGGAATTTCCATGTGTGACGACCACCCTTCCACCGCCAGCCGACGCACCGCGCTCGGTTTCCTCGGGGCTTCCCTCGTGGCTGGGCTGGGGGCATGCGCGGTCCCGGGAAACCCGTCTCAAGATAGCCCGACGGCGGCTCCCCGCACGGCGGGACCCTCGCCGTCGTCGTCCGCAAGCGGCGCGATGAGTCCCACACCAAGCCCAGCGGGTCCTGTGCGGCTCCGGAACCCCTTCACCCCCGACTTCACGCTGCCGCCTATCCAAGGCGGACTGGCTCCCGTGATTACCAAAATCCCCACCAAACATCCCGTGGTGTTCCTCACGATCGACGACGGACTGGTCAAGTCCCCGGAAAGCGTCCGGCTCCTCGCGGAGAACGGCTACCCGGCCACACTGTTCCTCACGAGCAACACGGTCCGCGACAACCCTGCATTCTTCAAGGCGTTCATGGCGCAGGGGAGCCTGGTTGAAAACCATACGGTCAGCCACAACGTCAACATGACCACGCAATGGGGCTACCAGCGTCAGCTTGACGACATCGCAGGCATGCAGGATTTCGCCCTTCAGCAGTACGGCCGCAAGCCCACCCTGTTCAGGCCTCCCGGAGGTGCCTACTCAACCGCCATGCGCCAAGCCGTTGCCGCCGCCGGCTTGAAGGCGATCGTTACGTGGGAGGCCAAGGCCAATGCCGGGCGCATGGACTACCAGTACGGCAATTCCCTCCGACCAGGCGACATCGTCCTGATGCACTTCCGCCCCGAATTCGCGGCGGACTTCGAGGCATTCCGCTCGGCGCAAGTGGCTGCCGGACTGGAAGTGGTGCTCCTCGAGGACTTCCTGGACGTTGCTTGAGGCGGTCGGTCCGCTAGTCATCGCACTCCGCTAGTCTCGCTACATGGACGCTGCCACACTCCGCCAAATCTGCCTTGCCTTCCCCGGGACCTATGAAGACTTCCCGTTCGGCCCGGAAACCTCGGTTTTCAAAGTCCGGTCCGCTGTGTCCGGCGGATCCAAGCAGGAAGGCAAGATGTTCGCCGCATCCGCCATGGACGACCAGAACTTAGCAGTAAGCCTCAAATGCGATCCCGCCTTGGCTGTGCAACTCCGCTCGGCCCATCCGGAAATCACCGGCGCCTGGCACATGAACAAGACGCACTGGAATGGCGTCCGCTTGGACGGCGCCCTCCCCGACTCCATGGTCCGGGACATGGTGGAGGATTCCTATGACCTCGTGGTTTCCTCGTCGAACCGCAAGCAGCAGGAGCAGCTGGGCTGGGCCCGGCTCGCCAAGGACTGACACGCGGACCCCGTCTGCTGCTTCGGCTAGATTGTGAGTGGACCGCACCTTCCATCGCCTCGAAGCAATCAGGAGGAGCCAGATGCTGGAACAAAAGACCCTCGATGAGCTGTGGAATTTTGAGGACCCCGCGTTGTCGGAAGCCCGCTTCCGCGAAGCCATGGCGGATCCCGCCTACGATGCGTTTGAGCGGGCCGAGCTCGCTACCCAATTGGGCCGGGCGATCGGCCTGCAAGGCCGCTTCGAGGAAGCAGACGCTCTCTTGGACGGGATTGACGCCGAGGAGGAGCCCACCATCGCCGTGCGGATCCTCCTGGAACGTGGCCGCCTGCTCAACTCCGCCGGCCACCCGGCCATGGCCGTTCCGCTCTTTGAACAGGCCGCCGAGATGGGCGACCTCTTGGGCGAAGATTTCCTCGCCGTGGACGCACTTCACATGCTGGCCATCGCGGACTCCGGCCACCAGGAATCATGGACGCGCAGCGCGCTTGAGTACGCCTCCGCCGTCGACGATTCCCGCACCAAACGGTGGATGGTTTCCCTGCACAACAACCTCGGTTGGGCGATGTACGACGACGGTCGCCGCACCGAGGCGATGGTGGAATTCCAGCTCGCTGAGCAGTGGGCCGAGCGGGTAGGAACCGAGCAACAGCAGCAATGGGCGCGCGAGGCCATCGCTCAGTGCGCAAAATCCCTGAATTTACGGGGTTAAAACACCCAAATGACCCCTTCGGACGGCAGGATCGTCAGATCACATTTTGACAAAAGTTGATCGAAACTGCCCTCAAATATTGCTTTTCAATCACTCGTGGTGAAGTATGTCACACGAAGGGCGCGTCGCAGCGGCGGTGCCCGGACCGATCGACTGCCGGCCAAGACGCCGTCAGAGTTCGGTACAACGAGTCTCTGGAGGGTTTTAGGATGAACGTTCAGCAGCAGTCCCTTGCACGCCGCGGTTTCCTTCGCGGCGCGCTGGCCGCGGCCGTGCTTGTGCCGTTGGCCGGTTCGATGGCCTCTTGCGCCGGGGGTGGCGGCGGAGGAACCACTGGTCCAACGGGGACCGTTTCGGATACCAATCCGTTCGGCATGGCAGACAAGTCCACCGTTGACGCCGTGATCTTCAAAGGCGGGTATGGAATCGACTACGTCGACTTCGCGGGCAAGGGCTTCGAAAGCGCACATTCAGGTTCCACCGCCAAGATTTCCCCGTCCACGGACATCGCGCAGGAACTCCAGCCGCGATTCGTCGGAGGCAACCCGCCTGACCTGATCGACAACTCCGGTGCCAAGGCCATCGGGTTCAGCACCATCCTGGCCCAGCTCGAAGACCTCACCAGCGTAGTCAACGCAAAGAACCTCGAGGGCAAGGTCATCAAGGACACCCTCTACGGCGGAGTCCTCGCGCCGGGTACCTTCGAAGGCAAGCTGGCGGCCTTGAACTACGTCCTGACCGTCTACGCAATGTGGTACTCCGACGCCCTGCTCAAGGACAACGGCTGGTCCGTTCCCAAGACTTGGGATGAGATGTACGCACTCGGCGAGCAGGCCAAGGCCAAGGGCAAATACCTCTTCGTGTGGGGCAAGGAAGCCGCCACGTACTACCAGGAAATGGCGATCGCTTCCGCCATCAAGGAAGGCGGACACGACGTCCGCCTCGGATTGGAAAACCTCAAAGCAGATTGCTGGTCCCACCCTGCACTCCAGAGCGTCTTTACCGCCCTGAACAAGATCGTCAAGGCAGGCCACTTCAAGCCCGGCGGTTCAGGCACCCAGTTCACGGCAGCACAGGCACAGTGGAGCAACGCCCAGGAAGCAGTGTTCTACCCGTCCGGTTCGTGGATCGAAAACGAAATGAAGGACCAGACCAAGGCCGGCTTCAAGATGACTGGTGCGCCCGTCCCATCGGTGACCACTAGCTCCAAACTGCCGTACGCGTCACTGCACAGCGCAGCGGGCGAACCCTTCGTGGTTCCTTCACAGGGCAAGAACGTGCCGGGCGGCAAGGAACTGCTCCGCATCATGCTGTCCAAGGACGCTGCCACCAACTTCGCCAAGACGAAGCTCGCGCCCACCATCGTCAAGGACACGGTTCCCTCCGATGGCTTCGGCTCCACGGCACTCGTCTCCCAGACCAAGCTGCTCAGCGACGCGGGCGACAATATCTACACCTGGAACTTCATTGACCTTTACGGCACCAACAAGGACCAGCTGGTTGTGTGGAACACGTTCCTCGATGGAAAGTCCGACGTCGCCACGCTGACATCGGACCTGCAGAAGATCACCGACAAGGTCCGTAACGACAGCTCGGTCAAGAAGATTGAAGTGAAGTGACTTCAGTGAAAGCAAAAACACTCCGGGTCGACGGCGGCGCCTCCGCCGCCGTCGTTCCGGATACCGCACCACCCGTCTACAAGAGGCGGCGCAAGCCCCTGACATTCGACAAGGTCAGTTTCTTCGTGGTCTTCCTGGGCCTGCCCCTGGCGATCTACCTTCTGTTTGTGATTTGGCCTTTCATCCAGGCGTTCGGCTACTCCCTGACGGACTGGAGCGGTTTTTCACCTGACCAGAACTTCATCGGACTTGAGAACTACCGGAAGCTCTTCACGGATGACATCTTCATGAAGGCCATGGGGAACAACATCCTGTTGGTCATCTGCCTGCCCATCATCACGATCATCCTCAGCCTTGTGTTAGCAACGTTGGTGACCGTGGGCGGCAGCAGCAAGGGCCAGATCAAGGGCCTGCGCAATTCCAGCTTCTACCGGGTTGTCTCTTTCTTCCCCTACACGATTCCGGCGATTGCCATCGGCATCATGTGGGGCCAGATCTACGATCCCTCGGGTGGCCTCCTGAACGGCATCCTCACTTCCCTCGGGATGGACCAGTTCAAGTCCTACGCTTGGCTTGGGGATAAGAACACGGCCATGATCGCCACGATGTTCGTGATCGTGTGGGGCTTCATTGGCTTCTACATGGTGCTTTTCGTGGCGGGCATTAAAGGTATCCCGGCCGAGCTGTTTGAGGCGGCCCGGATTGACGGGGCGGGGCGTTTCCGCACTGCCGTGTCGATCACCATCCCGTTGATCCGGGACAACATCCAGACGGCCTACATCTACATGGGCATTTTGGCGCTGGATGCCTTCGTCTATATGGCAGCCCTGAACTCCGGCGGTGGCCCGGACAACTCCACCCTGGTGATGTCCCAGCAGCTCTTCTTCACCGCCTTCACCAAGGGCCAGTTCGGACTGGCCAGCGCCATGGGCGTTGTGTTGGCCGTAGCCACCCTGATCTTCTCCGGCCTCGTGTTCCTGGTCAACAGGCTCACTGGTGGCGACAAGGATGTGTCCCTCTGATGACTACCAAAATTGCCAGCCAGGAAATGAAGTCGCTGCACTTCAACCCTCGCAAACCGGCCACGACTCCCGGAGACAAAGTGGTGGGTGCCGTTTCTCATACGGCCCTGACCATCTGGTCGCTCATCGTGATCCTGCCCTTGTTGTGGACTTTCATGTCCTCCTTCAAGACCTCCAGCGAGATCTTCGCTTCGCCGTTCGCCTTGCCCTCCCAATGGCGCTTCGACAATTACGTCAAGGCCTGGACCGAGGCAGGCATCGGAAGCTACTTCCTCAACTCCGTGATTGTGGTGGGGTCGGCCTTGGTGATCGTCATGGTCCTCGGAGCCATGTGCGCCTATGTCCTGGCGCGCTATGTCTTCTTCGGCAGCAAGGCGATCTACTACCTCATGCTGGCCGGGCTCACGTTCCCGATCTTCCTCGCCATGGTGCCTTTGTTCTTCGTCATGAAGAAAATCGGCCTCCTGAACACCCTGCCGGGTTTGACCTTGGTGTACGTCGGCTTCGCGCTGCCGTTCACGGTCTTCTTCCTGTTTTCCTTCTTCAAGTCGCTTCCTCACGAAATCACGGAAGCGGCTGCCTTGGATGGGGCCGGCGAGTGGCGGACGTTCTTCCAGGTCATGTTGCCGATGGCCAAGCCGGGACTCGCCTCGGTTGCCATCTTCAACTTCCTGGGCTTGTGGAACCAGTTCCTGATTCCGGTGGCCATCAACGCGGCAGGGCCCCGCGTGCTATCCCAAGGACTGGCCGCCTTTGCCGGCCAAATGGGTTATGCGGTGGACTTCGGGGCCTTGTTCGCGGCCGTCACGGTCACCGTCGTTCCCGTGCTGATCGTCTACGTCATCTTCCAGCGCCAGCTTCAGGGTTCGGTGTCGCAAGGCACGTCCAAGTAGCACGGCCAAGCCAAAAAACGCCGACGGCGGTTCCCACCATTGGTGAGGGCCGCCGTCGGGCGTTTCTGCCGGCTGCTCCGTGCCAACCGGCGCGGCCCGAGTCAAAGGCGCTGGTAACGGGAACGGAACAAGGAATAGATACCGTAGGCAATGAGTCCAAGGCTGACGAACCCCAGCACCCATCCGCCGAAGGGTTGTTTCAGGAAGGCCTTGAGCGCCGAGTCGAGGCCGCCTTGTTGGGAGGGGTCGTGCGCCGCTGTGGCGATCAGGATGAGCAAGCCGACGGCGCCGAGCGCCACCCCTTTCGCGCAATAGCCCACCACGCCAAGCACCGTAAACGCATCTCCCAAGGCCCCGGACGGTTTTCCCCTCAAGTTCTTTTCGTACCTGCGCGTGATTCCCATGAAGACGTATGTGCCGGCGGCTGCCAGCAGCGCCACCCCGATGATCACCAGGAGGACGGTGCCGGGAGTGCTGGACATGAGGTCTGCGCTGGTCGAACGGGATTTCTCGCTGCTGCTGCTTGGACGGCTGAGCGCAAAACTGCCGAAAGTCACTGCGGCCACAGCGAAGACGATCGCCTGCCCGGCCGCCTTGAGCCGATTCATCCAGCGCTTGGAGCTGTCGCGCCCGCTCCACCCCATCACGGCGTCGCTCGCCATGTACAGAGCGAGGGCGCCGCAGGCCACAAGTCCCGCCCACAAAAGAACGACGCCGCCGGGCGTGGCGGCCATCTGGCCGACCGCACCGCTTTGGTCGGCTTGGCCGGATGAGCCCAGCGCGATTCCGAGGGCGATGATCCCGATCAGAAGGTGTATCAGCCCTAAGGCGACAAAGCCGGCCCGCGCCACGATCCTGACGGTCCGTGAATCCTTGGCGTCGTCTACGGCATCTCCCACCGAATCGGCGCCCCGGGATACGGCATTGCCAGCTTTGTTCATATGATCGTCCGCGCCCATGGAGCTCCTTTGGTCTGTCCTCATCTTGCCACCGTGGGCTCCCAAGCGGGAGGGCGCGCGACCACTGGATACGATGGGCGCATGTGGATCGCGTGGATCGAGTTCGACATCCTCCTGGGCGAGGTGCACAGCCTCAAGGAGAAACGCTCTCTCGTGCGCCCGCTGATCGCCGAGTTGAAACGGCGTTTCGAGGTCTCTGCCGCCGAGACCGGGCACTTGGACCAGCATCGGCGTGTGCTCATCGGCGCAGGCGCAGTGGCAGCAGACAGGGCGCATCTCGTGGAGGTGCTCGACGCCGTCGAACGCTTCGTTGCCGCGCGCCCCGAACTGGAGCTGCTGAGCGCCCGACGCCGGGACCTCCACAGCGAAGACTGAAAACACAACGCGGGGTCACTTACGGCCCATCCCGAGGGGATTCTTGGGCCGTAAGTGACCCCGCGTTGGGGTTACCGGAGCTTAGCCGAAGTACTTCGGCAGGGTGGCCTCGTGGGCTTCGTTGAGGGCGTCCAAGGAGAGCTCGTCGACGCCGTTGATCTCCAGCTTGCCGCCGGCAGCGTCGACGACGCCGATCCGGAGGTGGGCGAAGCCGCGGGCAGTGCACATGTCCTTGAAGCGGATTTCCTCGGAGCGCGGAACGGACACGATGGCCCGGCCCTGGGACTCGGAGAACAATGCGGTGAACAGGTCCACGCCGTCCCGCTCCACGAGTTCGTCCAGCGCAATCCGGGCGCCCACGCCGTAGCGAAGTGCGGACTCCACCAGCGCAGCGGCAAGGCCGCCCTCGGAGAGGTCGTGCGCGGCGTCGATCATGCCGTCGCGCGAAGCGTTGATGAGGATTTCGCCGAGCTGGCGCTCGATGGACAAGTCAACCTTCGGCGGCAAGCCACCGAGGTGTCCGCGCAGGTTGGACCATTCCGAACCGTCCAGCTCTGCAGCCGTGGTGCCCAGCAGGTAGATGGCCTGGCCATCTTCCTTCCAGCCCGAAGGCGTGCGTCGCGCGACGTCGTCGAGCTTGCCCAGCACTGCAACCACGGGGGAGGGGTGGATCGGCACGGTACCGGTCTGGTTGTACAGCGAGACGTTGCCGCCTGTGACCGGGACGCCCAGCTCCATGCACGCATCGGACAGGCCGCGAATAGACTCGGCCAGCTGCCACATAACATCCGGGTCCTCGGGGGAACCGAAGTTCAGGCAGTCGCTGACGGCCATCGGGACGGCGCCGGAGGTTGCGACGTTGCGGTACGCCTCGGCCAGTGCCAGCTGTGCGCCGTGGTACGGGTCGAGGTACGTGTAGCGGCCGTTGGCGTCAGTGGCCAGGGCAACGCCAAGGCCGGTTTCCTCGTCCACGCGGACCACTCCGGCATCGTCCGGGAACGCCATGGCGGTGTTGCCGCCGACGTAGCGGTCGTACTGCTTGGTGATCCAGGCCTTGCTGCACATGTTCGGCGAAGCAATAAGCTCGGTGATGGCGGCAGCCAGTTCCCCGGACGTCGAAGGGCGCCCGGCGTCCTGCACGGAGCCCGTGAAGGTGTCGGCCTGCACGGAATCCTGCCATGAGGGGCGGGCGAACGGGCGGTCGTAGACCGGTCCGTCGTGGGCAACAGTGCGCGGGTCGACGTCGACAATGACTTCGCCTTCCCACGTGATGATCAGCCGGCCGGTGTCGGTCACTTCGCCCAGCCAGGAGTACTCCACGGCCCACTTGTCCATGACCGCTTCGAAAGCGGCGATGTTCTCAGGGGTGACTACCGCCATCATGCGTTCCTGCGACTCGGACATCAGGATTTCGCCCGGGGTCAGGGTGGGATCGCGGAGCAGCACGGAGGTCAGCTCAACCTGCATACCGCCGTCGCCGTTGGAAGCGAGCTCGGACGTGGCGCAGGAGATGCCAGCGGCGCCGAGGTCCTGGATACCCTCAACCAGCGAACCCTTGAACAGCTCCAGGCAGCACTCGATGAGCACCTTTTCGGCGAAGGGGTCGCCTACCTGGACGGCGGGGCGCTTGGACGGCTTGGTGTCGTCGAAGGACTCCGAGGCCAGCACCGAGGCGCCGCCAATGCCGTCGCCGCCGGTGCGCGCACCGAAAAGGACTACCTTGTTGCCCTTGCCGGAGGCGTTGGCCAGGCGGATGTCTTCGTGGCGCATGACGCCGACTGCCAGCGCGTTGACCAGCGGGTTGCCCTGGTACACGGAGTCGAACACCATTTCGCCGCCGATGTTCGGCAGGCCAAGCGAGTTGCCGTAGCCGCCAATACCGGCAACGGCACCATGCATGACGCGGGCCGTGTCCGGGTGGTCGATGGCACCGAAACGCAGCGGGTCCATCACGGCTACCGGGCGGGCGCCCATCGAGATGATGTCCCGCACAATGCCGCCGATACCGGTCGCGGCACCCTGGTAGGGCTCCACGAACGACGGCGAGTTGTGGGACTCGATCTTGAACGTCACGGCCCAGCCGTCGCCCAAGTTGGTGACACCGGCGTTTTCGCCGATGCCTACGAGCATGTCCTTCTTCATCTCCTCGGTCACCTTTTCGCCGAACTGGCGCAGGTGGTTCTTCGAGGACTTGTAGGAGCAGTGCTCGCTCCACATAACGGAGTACATGGCAAGCTCGGCGCCGGTAGGCCGGCGGCCCAGGACCTTCACGACCTCGTCGAACTCGTTCTGCTTCAAGCCGAGTTCGGCCCAGGGAAGCTCGGTGTCCGGCGTCTTAGCCGCGTTCTCCACCGTGTCGATGTTGAACTTCTTGCCGACGGTTTCAGCTGAGGTAGTCACTGTGCGCCTCCCACGATCTTGTTCAGGACGGAGGTGAAGAAGCCCAAGCCATCCGTGCCGGCGTTGGACTCAGGACCGAATCCGGGCTCCACCGCGTGCTCCGGGTGCGGCATGAGGCCCACCACGTTGCCGGCGGCGTTGCTGATGCCGGCAATGTCGCGGCGAGAACCGTTCGGGTTCCAGCCGACATAGCGGAACACGACGCGGCCCTCGGCCTCAAGGGCGTCCAGGGTCTTGTCGTCGGCGATGTACTGGCCATCCTGGTTCTTCAGCGGAACCGTGATTTCCTCGCCCGCCTCGTAGTCCGAGGTCCACACCGTCTTGTTGTTCTCCACGCGCAGCACCTGGTCGCGGCACAAGAACTTCAAGTGGTCATTCTTGATCATGGAGCCCGGGAGCAGGTGCGACTCGGTCAGGATCTGGAAGCCGTTGCAAATACCCAACACGGGCAGCTTGGCGTCGCTGTTGGCGGCATCGATGATCCGGGACATCAGCGGAGCGAAGCGGGAAATCGCGCCGGCGCGCAGGTAGTCGCCGTAGGAGAAACCGCCCGGGATGACGACGGCGTCCACGTCGGCCAGGTGGGTGTCCGCATGCCAGAGCGCGACGGCGGTGCCGCCTGCGAGGCGGACCGCGCGGGCGGCGTCGCGGTCGTCAAGGGTGCCGGGGAAGGTGACGACGCCGATCTTGGCCCCAAGCAAATGGGGTTCGACGGCCACAGGGGCTCCGCCGATCAAAGGAAGTTCAGTCATGTCAGGCCTCGACGACCTCGACGTTGACGACGTCTTCGATCACCGGGTTGGACAGCAGGGTCTCGGCGGCCTCGCGAGCCTGGGCGAGGATGGCATCGGTCACCTCGCCGTCGACGGTCAGTTCGAAGCGCTTGCCCTGGCGGACTGCGCTAAAGCTGGTGAAGCCGAGGCGGGGCAGTGCGCCCACGATGGCCTTCCCCTGAGGGTCCAGAATCTCGGGCTTGGGCATGACGTCGACGACGATCCGGGGCATCCGGTAACTCCTGTGCGTGAGCGTTGGTTAAACCTTGGTTAAAGGCTGCCGCGGAGTGGTGCCGTCTCACGCCGGAACTGCCTCCAAACAGCGTTCAGCAACAGTGTTTAGCGGCAGGGTCTTACGGAATAAGGGGGGCGCTCCGCGAGCTTGCATGCCCATTCTACCGGCCAAATCGCTACATACCCTATTTGCGGGAGATCGGTGAAGAGGTGGCTACCAAGCAAAAGGTACGCGCCAATTCGCGGCGGCGCCCCGCCGTCGTCGGGGGTATTCAACGCCCGACGGCGGCTCCGGGCACTGAACGACGGCGGCTCTGGCCGGGGGTGGTTTGCGTCACTAGGATTGCGGCATGGCCGAAAACGCTAAGTCGATGGTTTTGCCCGTAGTCCTTGCCGCTGTTTTCGCCGGCCTGGGCAGGGTGGTTTTCCAAAGGATCATGGCGGACCGGGCTGCCCGGGAAAACCGCATTTCCGTCCCGCCGGATGCTTCGACAAGGGCCAAAATCAGCGACGCGCTGAGAGGGATCCATTCTTAGCGCGGCCCGGGCCGCTGACACCGTCTGGGGCGCAATAGGGTACGCGCAAATGCGCTAATCCTCCGGGTTAAAGGCGCGTATTCGGGAGTAGCTTGGAATTACTGTCTAGGAAATTC
Organism: Arthrobacter sp. KNU-44; assembly: GCF_051843155.1. Taxonomy (NCBI): domain Bacteria; kingdom Bacillati; phylum Actinomycetota; class Actinomycetes; order Micrococcales; family Micrococcaceae; genus Arthrobacter; species Arthrobacter sp. KNU-44. The sequence continues at coordinate 1,786,482 of NZ_JBPXNG010000002.1, read as the reverse complement.
CCCGTCCAACAGGAGGAGCAATGACCGAACACGTCGCCGAAGTGTCCGCATGCAGCGTTGGCAGCTGCGGATTCAACCATCATGGCTGCACCGCCTACGGGATTACGATCGGCGGAACCGCGGATCACGCTTCCTGCGCCACCTTCATTGACACCGCGCTCATGGGAGGACTCCCCAAAGTCCTGGCGCATGTCGGTGCCTGCCAGCGCTCGGAATGCACCCACAACAACAACCTCATGTGCGAGGCCCACGATGTCCGGATCGGCCCCGGTGCCGAAGCGGCTGATTGCTTGACGTACCAGCACGCCTGAGGCTCCTTTCAGGCCGCCTTCGTGATCAATATCTGAATGTCCGCACGGCGGGCACGTCCCCTTCCGACGGGGGCGTGCCCGTTGCTGCGTGCGGATGTATTCTGATGCCGAATGACATGACAAAAAACGTGAAATGTGTCCTATGTCATATTCAGCTATCACTCTGTACTCTTTGAGTCGGCTGGGCTTTAGCTGATTACAGGAACTGTCAATCGGTGCCCGTCCTAAGTTGATTGATCTTGACATGACCGCCACGATCGCCCGGAAAGGTGCAATCACTCGTGAATTCACAAGGAAAGAGCTTCATTAGAAGCGGGGGGCTTCGAAAAGCTGCGGCGTTGGCAGTTGGACTACCGGTTCTGCTCTCCTCGGTGGCTTTGACACCCGCTCATGCTTCGCCCGCTTCCGGCTCAACGGCCTTCGGATCAACGGTTGCGGGGGTTGCCCGGAATGTCGACCCCAAGTCTTATCAGGATGGGCGCTACGTAGTGGTGCTGGCAGAGAAGCCGGCGGCCACTTACGACGGCGGAACTCCCGGCTATGTGCCCACCAAGCCGCAATCCGGCAAGAAGCTTGACGTCGGCAGGGCCGAAGTGAGGCAGTACCAGGCCCACTTGCAGCAGAAGCAGCAGGACGTGGCCAAGCAGCAGGGCGTGAGCATCAATCGCGACTACACCACAGCCATCAACGGCTTCAGCGCCACCCTTTCCGCGAACCAGGCCGTCAATCTCGCGAAGAACCCCGACGTCCTCCTCGTTGCCCCGGACACGCAGTCCGCTCCTGACTACTCCACCACCGATTTCCTCAACCTCAGCGGACCGAACGGCGTGTGGAATACCCAGTTCGGCGGCCAGGATCAGGCCGGCAAGGGCACTGTGGTGGGCGTCATCGACACCGGCTACACGCCCACAAGCAAGTTCTTCGCCGGCGATCCCGTCCAGCCGCTGGTCGGGGACCCCCAGGTGGGCGTCCCGTACCGCACGAGTGACGGCAAGATCGCCATGCTGAAGGCCAATGGAGATACCTTCGTAGGCGAGTGCCAGAAGGGCACGGACACAGGGGCAGCGTTCGACGGAACTGCCTGCAATTCCAAAGTCCTCGCCGCGCACTACTTCGCAGATGCCTTCCTTAAGACGGTTCCGCCAGCCCAACGGGCACCCCAGGAACAGATCTCGCCCATCGACGTCGTGAGCCACGGTACGCACACGGCCAGCACCGCCGCTGGCAACTCCGGTGTGGAAACATTCGTGGATGGCCGCAGCTTCGGCAAGACAAGCGGAGTGGCACCAGCTGCCAAGCTCTCGATCTACAAGGTCTGCTGGGAAGACACCGACCCCAATACGGGCGGTTGCTACAGTTCCGCGGCCATCGCCGCCATTGACCAGGCCGTTGCCGACGGCGTGGACGTCCTGAATTACTCCATTTCCGGCGCTACGGACACCACCACCGACCCTGTCTCGCTCGCGTTCCTCTCTGCTGCGTCGGCCGGGATCTTTGTGGCGGCGTCCGCCGGTAACTCGGGTCCGCAGGCCAGTACCGTCAACCACGGCGCACCCTGGATGACCACGGTTGCGGCTACTTCCTTCTCCCAGGAGCTCCAGGGAACCGTCGAATTCTCCGACGGCACCAAATTCCGCGGAGCGAGCATCATGAACCACCAGGTGAGCGGGGCCGGCGTCGTGCTCTCTGCCAACGCCGCCTCAGGTGCCGGTAACGCGGCACTCTGTGCGCCTGGATCCCTGGACCCGGCGAAAATCGCCGGCAAGGTAGTGGTGTGTGACCGCGGGGTGGTTGACCGCGTCGCCAAGAGCGCCGAGGTGCTCCGCGGTGGCGGCGTGGGCATGATCCTCGTGAACCTCGCCAACTCCTCCTTGGACACCGACAAGCACGCGGTGCCCACCGTCCACGTGAATCCTCCGGCCTCGCAAGCCATCAAGGACAAGGTCGCGGCAAGGCCGGGACTTACTGTTTCCCTGGTTGACCACGACACCACCGGTCTTCCGCTCGAGGCCCAGCCGCAGATCGCCGGATTCTCCTCCCGCGGCCCGCTCCTCGCCACCGATTCGGATCTCCTCAAGCCGGACGTCTCGGCTCCCGGCGTTGCCGTGCTGGCGGGTGTTTCGCCGATCGGCAGCAAGAGTGATGAGTACGGATTCATGTCCGGTACCTCCATGGCATCCCCGCACATTGCAGGTTTCGGAGCCTTGATCCTGGCGAAGAATCCCGATTGGTCACCGGCGATGGTCAAGTCGGCCATGATGACGACGGCGAGTGACGTCAAGCTCGCCGATGGAAGCAAGAACCAGGACGTCTTCGCTACCGGTGCAGGAGAGATGAACCCTGCCAGCGTGCTGGAACCGGGCCTGGTCTACGATGCCGGAACCGAGGACTACCTGAAGTTCATCCAGGGCACCGGCGTTGATCTCGGCAAGCCGGGACTTGGCTCGACACTGCCGCGCGACATGAACCTTCCGTCGTTCGCCCTGGGAAACCTCGCGGGCAAGATCGCGGTCACCCGCACTGTCACGGCCCTGACCCCGGGACAATACCGGGCAACAGTCAACGTCCCCGGGGTTGACGTCAAGGTCACCCCGTCTGTGCTGAACTTCAACGAAGTCGGCCAGGAGAAGACCTTCACGGTGACCTTCGAAAACAAGAGCGCGCCACTGGGTGCTTTCGCGATGGGATCGTTGAAGTGGGAAGGCGCCAACAAGTCGGTGGTCTCTCCGATTGCGGTCCGTCCGCAGTCGGTGGTGGCCTCCAAGAGCGTCGCCTTCACATCGCAGCAGGCAAGCGGATCCGCGGACATCAACATCGTCTCCGGTTCCGATTCTCCGACGGCCGTGACCGTTGACGGCCTCTCGAAGGCTGACTCCTCGGCCGCGGAGCTGGTTCCAGGTCCAGTGAATGTGGCGAACGATGCTTCGAACTTCGTCAAGACCGCCACCGTTCCCCCTGGAACGGCGTTCGCGAAGTTCTCGGTGATTTCTTCCGATCCCACCGCGGATTTCGATCTGTATGTCCTGTCGCCGTCGGGTCAGTTGTTCACGGCAGCGACACCGAGTGCCAGTGAGTCGCTCTCGCTCGACAACCCGCAGCCTGGGACCTACACCATCATCGCGAACCTGTTTGCCAGCCCCAACAACCGGCCCACCAAGGCCAGCGTTGATGCCGCGATCCTGGGCGCAAACCAAGGCAACGCCACCGTCACGCCCAACCCGATCAAGATGAAGAACGGCAAATCCGGGAAGCTCACCTTCGCGTGGAACAACCTGACACCGGGTTCCTACATCGGCCGACTCACCTTTGCCGGCACCAGCTCGCCGACGTTTGTGTCCGTCCTGGTCTCGGCAAATGGCAGCGTTTCCGTGGTGCCGAAGGATGACCAGGAAGGCGAGCACGGCAAGGCCAAACTGCAGAATGACGGGGAGGACCAGTCAAACAACGCCCTTTAGTGCGGCAATGATCGTCTGACAGAAATGCAAGGCAGCGGCCGGCGGGATATCCCGCCGGCCGTTTTCTTCGTGACCCCCGGACGCCCGCTCACTTATATGGCCCTTTTGGCGGACGCTCGCTCACTTTTGAACCTTAACGGTGGAACCCTCTTGCAGATGATGTGAGCGGGCGTCCGGCCCGGGATGGTTATATGTGAGCGGGCGTCCGGCCCGGGATGGTTATATGTGAGCGGGCGTCCGGCCCGGGATGGTTATATGTGAGCGGGCGTCCGGCCCGGGACGGTTATATGTGAGCGGGCGTCGTTAGATGTTTCCTGTGGATCCTGCCACGCCGCCGAGGAGTGCTGCCATGGTGCGCCAACGGGCGATCTCACAGCCGTCAGTCCGGCTGAAGCGGCTACTCACTTCGCGCCCGCGGAAGCTGCCCGTAACCGTTGCCACCTGCGGACCGCCGTATTGCTGGGTGCAAATACGGTCCGGCCGGGGAACCGGAAAGAAGATCTCTTCGCCGAATTGCTCGACGGCGGCAAGTGCCGCGCGGGGGTCCGGAAGGGTCGAGCCTTCGGAGACTTCGCCGCCGGAGCCGAGCAGGACGAACTCATAGTCCGCCGCGCCTGGTGCCTCCGTCAGCGTGATGGTGAGTTCGACGTCGTACTTTCCATTGCTTGAAGTCATCGCTGTCCTTCGTGAGACGGTGTTGGTACGAGGAGTTCCAGGAGCGGTTGCACTTCGTCGAGGACCCGCGCACGGAGCGCCTGGGCCTCTGCGGCGAATGCCCTCTGATACTCAACGTACTCGGCCTTGCCTTGTGGTGTCTCGATCCTGATGGCCGGATATCCCCACTCTTCGAGGTCATAGGGGGAGGCCTGCATGTCCATGGCCCGGATCCGCCAGGACAGTTCGAAGCAGTCCATCACCAGATCGCTCGGCAGGGCCGGTGTCAGTTTGTACGCCCATTTGTAGAGGTCCATGTTGGCATGAAGGCAGCCGGGCTGCTCCATGGTGCGTTGGTTGTTCCGCGTGGGGGTGAGCTCATTGAGCGGGATGGCGTCCGGAGTGTAGAAACGGAAGGCGTCGAAGTGCGAGCAGCGGATCCGGTTGTCTTCCACCACGGTGTCTGTGCCTTCGGCGCCGAGGCGCAGCTTGAGGTACTCGTGGCGAAGATCGAACTTGTCCTGGCGGTAGACCATGGCCCACTCGTGCAGTCCGAAGCAACCAAACTGGGCGGGCCGCGCGACGGTTCCGGAGAGGATGATGCCGGCGAAGCGGAGGGCTTCGGTGCGGTCGGCCGCGAACTTGCGGCGATCGAAGATGACCGCAACGGTACGGGCGGGCAGACCCGCGGCCGCCAGCGCGCCGTCGTCGAGCGCTCGGTAATACTTCCACCCGGCCCGCTCCGCCGCTTTCGGGCCGGAGAGCGCGACGCCATCGCCCGGGTGCCAGCGCAGCAGCTGGCCGGGCTTCTGGGTGTAGTAGGTGAAGAGGAAGTCTTCGACGGGATGCTTCTGGCCTGCGGAGCGGCGGGCCAAGTATGGCTTGGCGTAGCGTTCGACGCGGGCGTGGTGGGCGGCCTCCAGCGCGAGCCATTTCTCTTGCGGGAGGTGCGTGTATTTAAGCTCCGGCACCGCTTGAACCAATGATGTCGGCGACGGCGGCCCAGGCGGAAATTTCGCAGCCGTCCGTGAGCTTGTAGGAGGACTCGACGCCCACGCCATCAACGGCCCCGGTGACTATTGCCGTCTGGGGTCCGCCGTAACGCTGGTCGCAGACCTGGTCGCTAGAGCGCGGCGTTCGCGTGAGGAGGGCGGGGTTCTTTTTCAGGGCGGCGCACGCAGCGGCTGCGGTGGGGTGGTGGCTCTCCGCGGAGGGGACACCGCCGGTGCAGACGAGCGTGTAGCTTTCCGGGGCTGCCGTAGGGGAGAGCTTGACGATGATCGAAAGCTCGGCTTCTCCGCGGCCGGGTGAGCTGGGCGCGGTGGGGGAGAACGAAGGGGTCGGTTTGCCGCTGGGAGACGCCGTTTCGTCAGGCAAAAGTCCGGTAGGGCTGCTCGACGGCGAGGACGACGCGCTGCTGCCAGGCGCCGGGCTGGTGGGCGAACCGCCTCCGGCGCCGGGCGTGCAGGCGGCAAGACCAGCGACAGCGAGGATGGCCAGCACTGACCGGACTATTCGCAGACGCATGGGGGTTCTCCTTGATTTATGCCAGTTTATCGCCCGTACCGGCAGCAGGGTGTTGCGTGGCTGCGATGAGGCCCGTCATCGCCCGGTGCAGTTCCGCTACTTCGGCGCGCGTGAGTTGGAGCCGCTCCATGATGGTTCCAGGCACAGCCGTCGCCTGTTCCCTGAGGGCGGCGCCGGCTTCGGTCAAGGTGATGGCGAGGGCCCGTTCGTTTCCGTGGATGCGGTTCCGGGTCACGAATCCTGCTTCTTCGAGCCGGCGCAGGATCGGTGAAAGAGTGGCTGGCTCGTGCAGGAGTGCCTCGCTGATTTCCTTGAGCGTGCGCGGGCTGCGTTCCCATAGGGCGAGCATCACGAGGTACTGCGGATGGGTCAGCCCCATCCTTTCAAGCACCGGTTTGTAGACGCCCACCACGCTCCGCGACGCCACGGTCAGGGCGAAGCACAATTGACGCTCCAGCAACAGATCGTCTTCCGGCGGGGCGGTGGTTTCAGGGGCAATGGGTGTGCTTGCGGCAGCCATGGTTTGCTCCGTTCCGTGTGGGCGACCGATCCGTACCGGCCGATAGTTAGTGCACTAATTGTTAGTGTACTCTTAAACCACAACATCCTTTTGAGAGAGGGTAGACCAGGTGGCCAAAGAGACCATGACCCAGAGATTCATGCGTGCAACCGGCAAGCTGCGGATCATTTTCGGTCCGGCGCACAGCAGTTCCCTGAATCATGAAATGACCGAGGAGAACAAGCGCCTCCTCGCGAGGCGCCAGGCCGAAGCGCAGCAGTGGGAGACCGTCCGCCGCCCGGATGGCAGCACCTACGTGGTCCCCAAGAACCCGGACGACAAATCCCTTCGCTAGTCCCTTGCCGGTGTGGGCCCAGTTCCTGCCTCTCACCGATCGACGCCGACCCGGGCCTTTTGCGGGTTCCGGGCGTAAAATTGGCCTCACTGGAACCACTCAGCTCCAACCGTACGGCTGGACCTCGCAGCGGGGAAGGAGGTGGGAATTGTGGGACATGCACTCGATAGTTTCATGAGGGTAACCGATCGGCTTCGCTTCTGGTTCGGCCCGGCAACCCGGGGCGACATTGATACGCCCGTAGTCCACAAGCATGACGACTTCGAGACGGCGTCGGAAGAAGACCTGGGGCATTTCGTCGTCGAAACGGACGACCAGGGCCACCACTACGGAGTCCGCAAGGAAAGCGCCTGAAGCCGCGTGCGGGACCAAAAGCCGCGGGAAAGCAAAAGAACCGGAGCCAAAGCTCCGGTTCTTTCACGTTAAAACACTTCAGATTTAGACGGCGGTGCCTGGCTGTGCACTCCCGACGGCGTCCGCTAGACGGCGGAGGGCGTCTAGCGGCCGGTGCCGCCATAGACGGTTGCCTCGGCGTCGCCGTCGAGATCGAACGCCTTATGGATGGCGCGAACGGCATCATCAAGCAGATCGGCGTGCGTGACGACAGAGATGCGGATCTCCGAGGTGGAAATCATGTTGATGTTGATCCCGGCGTCGGAGAGTGCCTTGAAGAAGGTCGCGGAGACGCCCGGGTGCGAACGCATCCCGGCACCGATCAGCGAAAGCTTGCCGACGTTCTCGTTGTATTCGATGCTTTCGAAGCCGATTTCAGGCTGCGCCGCACGGAGGGCAGTGAGGGCGTCGGCGCCTTCGACGATGGGCAGGGTGAATGAGATGTCCGTGCGGCCGGTACCGTGCGTGGACACATTCTGGACGATCATGTCGATGTTCGAGTGCGCCTTGGCGATGACCTGGAAAATTGCGGCGGCCTTGCCCGGGATGTCCGGGACGCCGACCACGGTGACCTTGGCTTCTGAACGGTCGTGTGCAACACCGGAGATGATTGGCTGCTCCAAGGCAACTCCCTCTTGAATCGTGATCTTGTCATCGGCGCTGGGCAGGACCCAGGTGCCTTCGTTCTGGCTGAATGAGGACCGGACGTGCAGGGGCACGCCGAATCGGCGGGCGTATTCCACGCAGCGCAAGTGCAGGATCTTGGCGCCGGAAGCTGCCAGTTCCAGCATTTCCTCGCTCGAGATACGGTCGATCTTCGTGGCGGTGGAGACCACGCGGGGGTCCGCGGTGTAGATGCCGTCGACGTCGGTGTAGATTTCGCAGACGTCCGCTTCGAGCGCGGCGGCGAGGGCCACAGCGGTGGTATCGGATCCGCCGCGGCCAAGGGTAGTGATCTCCCTTGTGCTGCGGGTCATGCCCTGGAAGCCGGCCACGATGGCGACGTGCCCTTTGTCCAATGCGGTTCGGATGCGGTGGGGGTCGACGTCGATGATGCGGGCCTTGCCGTGGATGCCGTCCGTGATCATGCCGGCCTGCGAGCCGGTGAACGACTGGGCGGAGGCGCCGAACTTGTTGATGGCCATGGCGAGCAGGGCCATGGAGATGCGCTCGCCTGCGGAGAGGAGCATGTCCATCTCACGAGCGGGAGCAGAATCGGTGACTTGGGCGGCGAGATCCAGGAGTTCGTCCGTGGTGTCTCCCATGGCGGAAACCACTACGACAACCTCGTTGCCGGCCTTTTGTGCGTCAACCACGCGGCGGGCGACACGCTTGATGCCTTCTGCATCGGACACCGAGGAGCCACCGAACTTCTGCACGATCAGCTGCTTTGTCTTGGCAGCCGGCGCGGTCAGGTCTTCGGTTTTCACATCGGTAGTGGGCAAACTCATGCGCGCACCCTCACTGCATCAATTGGGGATCGTACGTTGCGTGGCCAGGTAGCGGCATAGCTACGTGGCTTATGTGGCCAGTTTATCGCCGGGCGCGGCGGGCGGGGGAATTGTGACCAAATCTCGGCCTTTGCGTGCATGCCCGGCGGTTTCGGCTTGGCGTACGATCAAGAAATACGCAGCCTGCGGGCATGTGGGCTCACGGGAATTGAAGCGTACTTGTTCTGTTTGGGGGAAACAGGTGAGTAGAGCATGTCCATAGCTGAAAGTTCAAACGTTCCGGGCAGTGGCGCCCTCGGAGTATCCGCCGAAGGCGTCTCACGCCGCTTCGGTACGGTCCACGCCGTCGAACACATCGATTTCCATGCGCCGCCAGGGAAGGTCACGGCGCTCATTGGTCCCAACGGGGCTGGCAAGACGACGCTCCTCCTCATGCTTGCCTCGCTTCTGCGGCCCGACTCCGGGACCATCCGGATCAACGGGCTGGACCCCGTTCACGACAGCGCGGCCGCGCGGCTCCGGATCGGCTGGATGCCGGACACACTCGGTGTATGGGAGTCCTTGACCGCCCGGGAAATCCTGGTCCAGATGGCGCGCTTCTACCGTCTGCCCAGGGTCGGTATCGCCCCGCGTGTTGCCGGGTTGCTCGAGCTTGTCAGGCTGGACACCCTTGCCGACCAGCCGGCCCGCGTCCTCTCCAGGGGCCAACAACAACGGCTCAGCCTGGCCAGGGCCCTCATCCACGACCCCTCTGTGCTTCTGCTCGACGAGCCTGCGTCCGGCCTCGACCCGGGATCCCGGGTGGAGCTCCGAATCCTGCTGCGCCGCCTGGCCGGGGAAGGAAAAGCCGTGGTGGTTTCCTCCCACGTGCTCAGTGAACTCGATGAAATCGCGGACGGAGCGGTGTTCGTCAGCCAGGGCCGCACCGTGAAACAGCAGACCCTCGAGGAGGCCGCCCTGCAGGGCCGGCGCTATGCCATCACAGCCCTCGACAACGAGGCCCTCACCGCAAAGCTCAACGAACTGGGGCAGGAACACCGCGTTGAGGCGGGCCGCCGCCCGTCGGTCACCTTGCTGCTGACGCACGACGACGGCGCTGCCGCCCTCTTGGGCGAACTCGTCCGGTCCGGCATCGGCGTGGTTTCCTTCGCCCCGGCAGCCGGTGCCCTCGAAGAGACGTACATGAACCTGGATACGGAGAGGCCATGAGCAACGTGAATGACACCGTGCCGGGACCAGCGGAACCGCAGGGAGCTACGGGTGGCGGAAACGCCGTCGTCGGCTATCTTAGCGGGATCCGCGACGTTGTGGTCCTTGAGATGAAACAACGCTTGCGCTCCCGCGGCTGGTACATCATGTTGGGCATCTGGTTCTTTGTGATCGCAGTAGTGACATGGCTGACCTGGCTAGCCTGGAACGCCAGCATGGAAGCGCGTCGTTCGACGATGCCGCCGTCGGCACTGGCGCAGCAGGACGGTGCCGGGTCCATGATCTTCGAGGTCGTCTTGGCTTTCGTGCTCCTGTTTGCCCTGCTTGTGGCGCCCGCGCTGTCCGCCAATGCCATCAACGGCGACCGCGCCGGAGGCACGCTCGCCATCCTGCAGATCACTTTGTTGACCCCGGGCCAGATTCTCTGGGGCAAGTTCTGTGCGGGGTGGCTAGCGGCACTCGCCTTCCTCGCGACGAGTGCCCCGTTCCTTGTCTTCGGAATGTTCCAAGGCGGGCTGACCCCGGGGCACGTGGTGGTTTCCTTGCTGATGCTGGCGGTGGAACTGGCCGTTGTCTGCGGGATCGGAGTGGGGATTTCCGCGCTTGCAGGGCGGCCCTTGTTCTCGATCGTGGTGAGCTACTTGGTAGTTGCCGCACTGGTGGTCGGATCGTTGATTTCCTTCGGACTGGGAACGCAACTGGCGCAGGGCACGGTATTGGCCAACTCTCCCGTTGGCCGTGGTGTCTTGTATGCGCCGGTGCAGCCGAGTCAGCAGGGGCAACCGCTTGAACCGGCGCAGCCGGCCTATACCTGCGAGGGTCCCTTGGTGGAGCACCCGGCCGCCCGGACCGAACGCGTGGCGTGGATGCTCGCGTTGAATCCCTACGTGGTGGTGGCCGACGCCATTCCGTATCCGGACCGGAACGGGTCGGCGTTCTATTCGGTCGGCATGATCGAAGGCATCAGCCAAGGCGCCAGGTCCGCGCTTGCTGGCCCGGACCACTCCTACCTATGCGCAAACGGCGTGCCGCAGCCGCAGTACCTCAAGCAGACGACGCCCTTGTGGCCACTGGGACTCGGCCTGCAACTGGTCCTGACGGGGCTGCTCATGTGGCTCGGCTGGCGTTCGCTGCGGACGCCCGCAGGCCGGTTGGCCAGCGGGACGCGGATCGCCTAAGCCGCTACATGAGGGCGTTGCGGCGACCCTCGAAGGCCCTTCCCAGGGTAACTTCGTCCGCGTACTCCAGGTCTCCGCCCACCGGGAGGCCGGACGCAAGCCTGGTGACGGTGATGCCGATCGACTTCAACATGCGGGCCAAGTAGGTGGCCGTCGCTTCGCCTTCAAGGTTGGGGTCGGTCGCGATGATGATTTCCTGGATGGCGCCGTCGTTGAGCCGGGTCAGAAGCTCGCGGATACGGAGTTGCTCGGGCCCGATTCCGGCGATCGGATTGATGGCGCCGCCGAGGACGTGGTACCGGCCGCGGAAGGACCGTGTGCGTTCCACCGCCAGGACGTCCTTGGATTCTTCGACCACGCAGATCACGGAGGGGTCGCGGCGCGGATCGCGGCAGATGTTGCACAGCTCCTGCTCGGTGACATTGCCGCAGACCGTGCAGAACTTCACGCGTTCCTTGACTGTGGTGATGGCCGCGACCAGCCGCTTCATGTCCTCGGGATCGGCCTCAAGGATGTGGAAGGCCAGGCGCTGCGCTGACTTCGGCCCGACGCCGGGGAGCCGGCCGAGCTCGTCGATCAGCTCTTGTACTGCGCCTTCGTACACAATGTCCTCGTTCGTTTGGTGTGGACGCCGTCGCTGTTCGGCGGGCGTCGCGGTTTGGTGGCACCTTACTCGGGCGCCGGCGGGCTCTTAGACAGGGTTCCTTGAGGTTCCCCGCCGAACACCTTGCGGGCCCACGCAGGGTGTTGGGACGGCGTCTCGTTGTTAGCGGCGCATGCTGTCCAGTGACCGTTCTTCCAGTAGCTTTCCGCCCAGAATACGCTCGACGGCTGCGCGTCCAAAGACTCCCGACTCCTCGATGGTTTCATCGTCGGCACTCGGAATGTCCTCCACCACGCTGCCAGGCGCGACGGTTGCCCGTGCCGGTGCTTTCTCACGGCCGGCCATGGCTTCCGGGCTGTTCGAAAGCCGTTGGTAGAGGCTCTGCTTCCCGGTTCCCGAAGGCACCGGCACTGTTGCGGGGGTTGATCCTTGGGCAGGGGCGGGTGCAGGCGAAGGCGCGGGTTCGGCCGCCGGCGCGGTGGCCGGTGCCGGCACTGCAGCCTGCGGCTGGTTTGGAATCTGCGCTGCGGCAGGTTCATAGACGGGACTGGGTGTCGTCGGGGCAGATGAATTGGCGTGACCGTCAGGATCGGCAGAGATGCCCGAAGCTGTGGAGCCAACGTTGGACTCCGTGCCGACCACCCAGGAACCCGGCGCGTGCTCGACAGCCTTCGACCATGGATCTTCCGGGGCCTTGGACTTCTTCTCCGAAGATGCTTGGGTGGAGCGCTTGCTCGTGGGGGCAGAGGTGGCGGGGGCTGAGCTGTTCTGCGCCGAATCAGCGCGGGGCGAAGGGGCTGGCGAAGGTGCGGCCGGCTCCCAATCCATGGGCGGTTCTTCGTCAAGCGGGGGAGCGTCTTCGTCCCGCGGGGGACCCCAATCATCGTCCGAGTACGAGTAGTCCGCGGCCAGGTCTGTCGGTGCCGTTGGGGACGACGCAGTTGCTGCGGCGGACGATGCCGGGGCAGCTGCCGAAGCGGAAGCCTGCGCACGGGAAACGGTTTGGGTCGGAGCGGCCTCGGGGGCTGGTGCCGGGACGGCCCTTTCGGCTTCCTGGGCGGCAGGGCTTTGTGCCGCAGGGGCAAGTCCCCATGCGCTGTCCACGGCGGATGACACAACGGGAGAGGCGCCACCGCCTACAGAGGGCGTCGGGTCAGCCGGTGCTTTTGGGTTTGGTTCAGAGCTACCTGAGCTGTTGCCGCCGACGACCGAAGTGATCTGGCAGTCGATGCCGATCGTCTTGTGGATTGCCTGGCGAAGGTTCTCGGCATGGTCTGCTCGGCTGAAAGCGCTCGCAAGGCCGTCAGTGCTGAATGCCAGAGTCAGAAGTTGGCCGTCGAACTGCGCCACCTGTGCGTTCGCTCCGACCAGAGCCCAGCTGCTGCGCTTGATCTTGGTCAGCGTCTGGAGGATCTCGGGCCAAGCCCGCCGGATCACCTCGACATCGGCGCCCCCGGTGGCGGGCCGGGAGGGTTGTGCGGGGGCTGACGGTTGTGCGGGGGCTGACGCCTGGGCCCGGGCAGGCTCGGGCGTTTGGCTAGGCGCGGCCGTTTGAGCTGGTGCGGCCAGGGACTGGGTCCGGTCCTGATCTGCCGCTGGTTGAACGGATGGCGCCTGGGCAACCGGGCGCGCAGGGGGAGCTTGAGCAGGAAGCTGACCAGGAGCTTGGGCAGCTTTTTCGGGAGCCGGACGGCTGGCCTGTTGCCTGGATTCATCCACGGGCCAGTCAGTAGTGGAGACCTGTGGCGGTGTCAGTTGTTCCTTGGACGGTTCGCCGGAGGCAGGCGAACGGCCGGGCGCGGGAGCCTCAGCGACCTCGGATGGCGAGGGCGCCGGTGGCACGGGCGCTGGTGAGCCGGGCGGTGGTGAGGCGGGAGCGGGACTGGCGGCCGCCGTCGGGCGCTCCACTGCTTGATCCGCCGGGCGGGCGGGCGGCGCGGCGACAATCGAAGGAGCCGCGGCAGCTTCCGGCGGCGTTTGGGCTTCCCCGGGAGGAAGTGCCCCGCCGTAGTTGAGGCGGCGTTCGACGCGGTCGATCCGGGCGGCGATGCCACGTTCGGTCTGCTCGGAACTGGGCAGCAGGATGCGGGCGCAGAGCAGTTCGAGATGCAGGCGGGGCGAGGTGGCGCCGGTCATCTCGGTAAGCGCGGTGTTAGTGACGTCCGCGGCACGGGAGAGCTCAGCGGCACCGAGGTTGTTGGCCTGGCTCCGCATGCGGGCGATCTGGTCCGCCGGCATGCCGCGGAGGATGGCTTGGGCGCTTTCCGGCATGGCCTGGACGATGATGAGGTCGCGGAACCGCTCCAGCAGGTCCTCGACGAAGCGGCGGGGATCGTGCCCGGTTTGGATGACACGGTCCACGGCACGGAAAACGGTGGCGGAATCGGACGCGGCGATTGCCTCGACGACGTCGTCGAGCAGTGAAGCGTGGGTGTATCCAAGAAGCGCGACGGCGAGTTCATAGTCCAGGCCGTTGGGTCCGGCGCCGGCCATGAGCTGGTCAAGTACGGAGAGGGAATCGCGCACCGACCCGCCGCCGGCCCGGATGACGAGGGAGAGCACACCGGGAGCGACGGGCACATTCTCCTGTTGGCAGAGAAGCTCGAGGTACTGCATCAGCGGCTCGGGCGGCACCAGCCGGAAGGGGTAGTGGTGCGTGCGTGAGCGGATGGTGCCGATGACCTTGTCCGGCTCCGTGGTGGCGAAGATGAATTTGATGTGTTCCGGCGGCTCTTCGACGATCTTCAGCAGCGCATTGAAGCCGGCAGATGTGACCATGTGGGCTTCGTCAATGATGAAGATCTTGTAGCGGTCCCGGACCGGGGCGAAGGTGGCGCGTTCGCGAAGATCTCTGGCGTCGTCAACGCCACCGTGGCTGGCGGCGTCGATCTCGATGACGTCGAGCGAGCCGGAGCCGCCGCGGGCCAGCTCAACGCAACTGTTGCATTTGCCGCAAGGAGTGTCTGTGGGCCCTTCGGCGCAATTGAGGCAGCGGGCGAGGATGCGGGCGGAGGTGGTTTTTCCGCAGCCGCGCGGGCCGGAGAAGAGGTAGGCGTGGTTGACCCGGTTTTTGCGCAGGGCCGTCATGAGCGGCTCGGTGACGTGTTCCTGCCCGATAACGTCCGCGAAAGAATCGGGGCGATATCTGCGGTAAAGCGCAGTAGTAACAGTCACAGGGGAAACCTACCTATAGGGACTGACATTTAAATAAGAGACCCCTCATGCACCCGCCAGAGCCCATCTACCCTTGCTACCTTCCGGTCCTGGGGGAGTTCAACAGGATGACGCCACATGAGGGGCCGTCGACAAGCTTACCCGAAGTTTTCGAGCCCTCCGAATTTGCGGACATGTGCCTTGTGAGCGCCAAAAAATGGACATGTCCCCTTGATGCTCGGTGGTACCAAGGGGCATGTCCCTTGTGTGAGCCAAGGACTGGACATATTGGGATTATGTCCAGTGCTCGCTAGCAGGGGAGGGCATGTCCAGTGGTTAGCGCCAACCGTTCACTGGCCACGTCATGAATGCGGGCTCCTCATATGGGTGGGCTGAGCGTAGGGCCTGCACTACGGCGTCGAGCATGTCCGCTTCAACTACGCACTCGACCCGGATTTCCGGTACGGTCTCGCCTTGCCCCACGGCTCCGACGAACGGCTGTGCCCCTGGCAATGGAGTGAAACGTCCTGTGCCGGGAGTGGTGAAGGAGCAATGCGAATAGTCGCCGATTCTGCCCGCCCCGGCATCGCCGATTGCGGCCAGCAAGGTCTCGCTGTGTGACACCGGGACGTAGACGACGAGGGCGTGTATCTGGCTCATGGCACCATCCTGCCAGCGGCCGCCCAAAAACAGGTCAAAGGATGGTTTCTGATCTCCATTGCCAAACCGCTGAACGCAGCGGACTATGGGTATGTACACCGATTGGGGCAATCTCAAGATTGTGAGCTGCAGGGCCTGGTTTCAGGGGCTGGACCCAGCAGCTCAACGGAGTGCCGGAGGAATGGACGCATTGGGGGCGTCCATTTTTACGTTTAAGCGCAGGGTGGGGCGGCTCGGCACGATGAAAGTCCCGATTGGGCGATGCTGAAATTCTCGGGTACAGTGGAGTCTGCTTTTGATTCAGAAGCATGGAGAATTCGCCTAGCGGCCTATGGCGCACGCCTGGAACGCGTGTTGGGTTAACGCCCTCGGGGGTTCAAATCCCCCATTCTCCGCGAGAAATGCCCCTAGATTTCAACGATCTAGGGGCATTTTTGCGTCTACGTTGACACGGAGTCCGGATTTGTTGACAGACCTCGGCGTTACAGTGCTCCTATGGCAAGCATTCGAAAGCGTGGACGTGCAGATGGGACAGCCTCATACGCCGTTCTCTGGCGTGACTCAGACACCGGCAAGCAAACCTCATACCCGTGGGAAAGCGAAGCGGAAGCGCTGAGGTTCAAGCGCCTAGTGGAGGCCAATGGCAACTCGCTGAGTGCGGTAGAGAAGATCCTAGAGAAAGTAGCCATCGGAGGACCGACCGTGGCGGAGAACCTCCTTCGGCACGTCGAGCTGCTTACGAGTGCCGGCCCGGACC
This sequence comes from Arthrobacter sp. KNU-44, assembly GCF_051843155.1. Taxonomy (NCBI): domain Bacteria; kingdom Bacillati; phylum Actinomycetota; class Actinomycetes; order Micrococcales; family Micrococcaceae; genus Arthrobacter; species Arthrobacter sp. KNU-44. The sequence continues at coordinate 1,770,276 of NZ_JBPXNG010000002.1, read as the reverse complement.
AGATCAGGCGCTATGAACGAGCGATCAACAACTACTTCGGTGGGCGTATTGGCAAGATCCCTGTTGCCGCTGTCGAGCACGAGGACGTCATCCTTTGGGTCAAGTTCATGCAGGGGAGCACCTACAAGGGCAAGTCACTGTCGGCCAAGACGATCGCGAACCATCATGGGCTCTTGTCGGCGTCGATGGAGACGGCCATCCGGCTCAAGCATCGCACCGACAACCCGTGCCGTGGCATAAAGCTGCCCAAGGATGACGCGACCGAAGAGAAGATGTACTTCATGACGGCTCAGGCATCTCTTGAGATCGTCAACGCGCACCCTGACCGATACCAGGTGTTCGTGTCGGGCCTTCGCGCGACCGGAGCCCGCTTCGGAGAGGTGACGGCGTTTTTTGCAGATGACTTCGCCCTAGACAGTGCGACGCCCTCGGTGCGCGTTGAGCGGGCATGGAAACGTGACGAGAACAATCGCTTCTACCTCGGGGCGCCGAAGACCAAGAAGTCGCGGCGGACGATCAGTCTCCCGCCGTCATTCGTCCGGGACGTTCGCCCGATTGTGGAATCCACACCCCCTGGGCAGCACGTCTTTCGAACCACGTACGGAGGCCCCATTCGGCACTCGACGTTCTGGCAATTCTGGAACAACGCTGTTGAGACGCTCAAGTACCCTAAGGACGATCGGCCGCGCATTCATGACATGCGTCACACTCACGCGTCACTGATGCTCGCCGGAGGCATGAGCATTTACGAGCTGTCGAGGCGGCTCGGTCATGAGAGTATTCAGACAACGATCGACCGGTATTCCCACCTCGTGCCGGACGCTCACTTCCGGGCAATCGACATCGCCGAGAAGGCGTTGGAGGCCTAAGCGTTCACCTGAGAAGATTGCGTCGAACTTAAGATCGACGTATTCGAAGGCGGCAGTCTAATGACCAGAAATTCAGAGTCCTATGCCACGACGCAGGACATGGCCGCGAAGTACCGTCTCAGCGACCACACGGTGCGGCGCAAGGCTCAGACTGGGGAGTGGCCATGTGACCGCATCGGGCGGCTCTACCGATTCTCCCCAGACCAGCAAGACGAAATCGCGCAGATCATCGCCGGAACGCGACCTGGCGGCTACGACAAGGACCGTATCGCCGCCGCACTCCGAAAGCTCTCTGACCAGGATGACGTCTGAATAACGGCTACGTGCCCACACGCGGACCGGTTACCCAGCTTTGGTCACTCATGCGTGTCCTTGTTCATCTCGCGCGTCATTTCGTAGTAGGACTTGAGGCGCGGAACTGGATACTTGGTCAGGCCGTGAAGCCTGCGGATGCTGGTCGCGTCGCGCGTGAGCCCGTGGTCATGGAGTACGCCTGACGCCTTACTGATTATCGAGCTGAGGCGCACGATTTCCGCGCGCAAGGCTTGGATTTCATTCCAAACTTCGACTTGAGGTGCATCGAGCCAGCCCCTTATGACACCGGCCGCATCGGCCAGATCTTCGATGTAAGGCCGCGTTGAGGATCCGCTGAGCGTCATATGCGGCTCGTCAGCGATTCCACGCGCCACGTCAACTAGGTGCTCTTCGGCGGCTTTCTCCAGTTCATTGTCGAGGTACGTGAGCATTCTCGGGGCGTCGCTCACGGCAAGCCGGCGCATAAGCTCCAATGTTTCAGCAAGGGGCATGACGAGTTCACCCTCGTCCTCAAAACATAGGTTTCCTGTGAAGTCAGCCCATCGTATTGAGTGAATCTTCTCGAAGGTGCCCGGCTGGGCAACGGCTGTCACCCCTGGCCAGTTCCACGCCCAGTAGTTGACGGAGTTGGTCGTATCGAAGCATCCGAACACGAGCCCGGCAACTTCGGCTTGGACGTCAGATGCGCCCAGCGAAGCCGCTGCCACCGCCTCCCACTTTGCTTCGATGTCTTTGAAGGGGTCAAGATCCTCCCACGGGCATTTCAGCCTGCCGATCGGTGCCCACATCTCTTCGCCCTCTTCCTCTGGTGCGAGGAATGCAACGTAGGCACGTTTCGGATACTTGACTCCAAGCTTGACTACCCGCACCTTCTGGAAGTCGGCGTTCTTGCCGCTGCGGTAGGCCCAAAGCGAGTCCAGGGACAGTTCTGATGGCTGTTTGACCATTGATGGAATCTACCAGCCGTCGCATCATCGAGAGGACCTGCCGCATGAAATTGCAACTCCAAATCGTTTCAGTTGATCCGCAACAATGAAGGCATGACCTACTTCAAGACTCCGGCCGAGGTTGCCTCGGAACTAGGGCTAATGGAAGCGACGGTTCGCCGCCTTGCCCGCCAATACAAGACGTTCACCAAGGTCGGAGGGCGGGTCATGCTCACGTCGGAGGATGTCGAGGACCTCATTGCCAAGATCAAGAATCCTCCGAGGCCGGACGGAGAATATGACGCGTTCGGCTTTCCCGTCAAAGCCAATGACCCGTTCGCTTGAAATGCCACGCAATAGACTGTTGCGGTGGATATTACTTGCACCATCGAAGCACCGGACGGCAGCTTCAGCCATGTCACCGAGACGGCCGCGAGCTATGAGGAAGCACTGGCCGCAGCCCGGGCTCAGATGCTGAAGGGAAGTCGGATGATCGCGATTAGGACTGACAGTTTTTAGTCTGTTGGTCCTATTCCTTCGGGACGAACCGACGTAACGTTGTCACACTGGGGACAAGCTTTTTGCGCTACTCAAATCGAAAGGATGAGTAAATGCGTCCCTCAATACACGAAGTTTTCCGCAAGCTTGGTTGGGCATTGGTTATGTCCTTGGTCCTGTCAGTCTTGTCGCTCAGCGCACCGGGTGTCGCCACTGCGGCAAGCACCCAAACCTCCGTTCAGTACACCGCCCACAGCGCGTCCGCTTTGCTCGTCGCGCCGAATACTGCATCGGCCATAACACCGACTGCTTGCGGGGCGAACTGTACCCCGCCACCTCCTACCGGTGCCCACGCCCGGGCCTGCGCGGCTCTGGCCTCGTTCATCACCTACCTGGAATCCCATTCTGGTAGATCCATCCCGACCCGCATCGCCGACAGGCTCATTGCCATAACCCAACGGACCATGGACAGGCTTGGCTGCTAGCCATCTTGACCGGGGAACACACCCCGAATGTCTGCCTGCGGTGGCAGACTCGGGCTGTGGAGGAAAAGAAGTTCTGGCAGCCGCCGCGTGCGCATAGGCCAACGCCTGTGGTGCCGCCTGTGGATCCGGCTGCCGTGGATGGTGCGACGATGCCCAAGGAGCCGCTGCCGGTGTTGGTGATGCTCGATTACAACAACGGGCAAAGCCACGAGGTGCCAGCCTTCGCATACGGATGGACGAAGACGCTCGTCCTCGTGAGCGTGCCCTGGCCGATGGATTACTACGAGGGCCGCAAAGAAGTCTGGGTGGAAGCATCCAGGGTGCGGCGCCGGACAATCGACCCAAGAGTGCGTTAAACACAAAAACAGCCCCTCACCGTCTGGGCGGTGAGGGGCTGCTCTCATGCCGGCCACCCCTTTGTTACAGGGGCTGCATCCCGGCAAAGGTCCGGCCTGGGACCGGGACACAGCCTATGCGTCACCGAGTACAAATTGCAAGCATGCTTATGGTTCCCCGCCGGGACTAGAAGCAGCCCCTCACCGCGGGGTAAATGGCGAAGAGCTGGCGTGTAGTCGTGGGCGCGGTACACGGCCTTGTGGCGTCCCGGGGCTATCGGTTCAGGACGTAGGAGACCACCACGGTGGTGGCTGTCGCGAGCAGTCCCAGCAGCACATACGAGAGCATCCTGAACTGGCGGGCGCGCCGGTTCTGTCTCTCGAAGTTGCTGTGGTACCTCGAATATCTTGCCGCCATCCCCATCATCCCCAACCCTCATGGTTCGCCTGAGACCCACAGTAGAAGCCTCACGCGAATTGACAGGAATAGTAATGAAAGAAGTCCTCAAAGTGAAGGCAAGCAAAGGTAGGGAGAAGCGGCCGGACTGGACCAGTCGTGCGCGAGGGTACACGGCCCGCTAGGTTGCCGACTTCCCAAACCCACAGGACCTACATCCCGGCGCGACCGGGTTGGTCAGCATTCTTGATTGAGCGCCACCTTTACGAATGCTGCGGTTTGGTACGCGTACATGTAGGCCCATGAATACGGGGCATCAGGTGACGACACCAAAGGTAGATCCTTCTGGTATGAAACCATGCTCAGCTCGCCGTGGAAGCAGCGCTGCACTATGACCCGGGCTCGCGTGACATGGTACTGGGCGGTGAGCACATCGGCGCTCGTCCACCCGTATTTTTCCGAAAGAGTTCGGAGCTCTCTCGCTTCGCCCTGCGTTGTGCCGGGATCCGGGTTGAAGCAAATGATTCGATACGGGCGCTTTTCATCACAGAGAGTGAGGCGAGGGGAGCCGGCCACGCCTTGTGGAACAGAAACTACGAGCGTATGCGCGTAACCGTGGTCCATCAGCTTCTCGGCGTAGTCCACGCGGTCATCAGCAGGTCCGAGTACGAGGAGCACGTCGGCGTGTTTCGGGGCATCAGCTGCGGGCGCTACGTAAAGAAACAGGCCCGCAGTTGCCCAAAGCAGGACTGGGGCTACGCACCAGGCGATGATGCTGATGATGAGCTTGCGCCGTCTTCGGCGGGGCGCTGTTCTTGCCTCCGGAGTACTGGTGCTGGTCATGCAGTCCTCTATCGCTTGGGGATGGAAAGGCGCCATTGCCCGCACATGGATTCTATCTGCCAAAGGCTGCTCCGATCCGTCGGCGCCCAAGATGAACCTCTCTGCTTCGGACACAACAAAAGCAGCCCCCGCTCCTGATGAGTCGGGGCTGACGGTGTACACGGCCCGCTAGGTTGCCGGCTTCCCCAATCCCACAGGGCCTGCATCTCGGCGCGGATCCGAGCGTGAGCTCGGATTGGGAGCGTATTGCCGCTGGCCGTCAGTAACAACGGGCATCTAACCGCCCGACCCCTTACACTTGGGGCATGATTATGGGGGACGCGACATCACTCAAACCGGTCCGGAGGCGCGCCGAGCGCATCGAGAGCATTCAGGCAATGCGCGGCATAGCGGCAGTTTTGGTGGTAGTAGCCCACAGCATCGCCTTGGCTTTTTCGGGCCGCGCCCGCGAGGGATGGGCGCTCGTCGCGCACCTGGGCAACTTCGAGCACTTCGGCGCTATTGGAGTTGACCTGTTCTTTGTCATCAGCGGGTTCGTCATGGCCTTCTCGGTCGCATCGTCCAAAGGGCCGCGTGGCGCGGGTGTCTTCCTGGCCAAGCGCTGGGCTCGGATTGCCCCGCCGTATTGGATCGTGGGCGGCGCTATGGTCTTCCTGGGGATCGTGGGCCTGCTGCGCACGGTCAAAGTCGACGCGGGGTCCGTGTTCAACCTCATCATGTTCATCCCGTGGACCGATGCCTCCACTTACAGCGTCCCGCCACTATTTGTAGGCTGGACGCTGTCGTTTGAGTTCTCGTTCTACCTGATGGTTGCGGCGATGGTCGCGCTCGGCTTGGCTCAGCGCATGGGTTGGCTTGCTTTCGCGCTGGTGGCAATCGTCTCTGTCGCGTTGGTGTTCCCGACCGACATTTTCATCCTGCGCTGGTTCTCCAATCCGATCATGCTCGAATTTGCGCTAGGAATCGCCGCCTACCTGTTGTGGTCTTCGAAATGGACATCGAGGCACCGTCGGCTTTGTTTCGCTGGTGGGGTTGCCGGTGCTTTGGCGCTGGCGGCCCAGATCGTAACGGGGTATGGGGGCGTCTGGGACATGGGCGCCGTGCTTGACGGGTCGCAAAGCCTCCCACGCGTAGTGATGTGGGGCATTCCCGCGTTCCTCATCTTCGTCGCCGCACTGCCTATGCGGCTCGGTGCAAACTTCGTCGGAGCCGGGCTAGCTCGGCTCGGAAATGCATCATACTCGCTCTACCTTGTCCACATCCCAGTTCTCTACATCCTCGGCAGGCTGCTCGAGATGTCGCCGATAAAGCTGCCGGCTGACATCATCACGGTCATCGGAGCAGTCGCCGCCGTGACGGCAGGCCTCATCTACTTCCGCTTGGTTGAGACCCCTGTCACGGCTTGGACCATGGGGCGGGTCAAGTCGATCACGGCTGCGCGAACCTGATCATTTGCGGGCAACAGTAGCAGTGACTCAGGCACAGGGTAGAGGCGAAGCTTAGGCGACGCATTGGGACACCGAACCCGGGGACGGGGAACTGCGCGCCGCCGCAAGGGTCTAGTCGTCAGAGCGGTCGGAAGTGCGGCCCAATCCGACTGAGGGGCGGTGGTTTGCCATCATTCTTGCCGTCGTCGGCGTAGTCCTCACATGGCCCGGCATGGGAGCAGCGGACGGTCGCACCACGTTGACCTGAAGTTGCAAAGAAACTAGCCAGTCACCGAAATCGCCAGCGGACCCCATTGGTCACCGAAACGAAGCTCGGCAACTCCCCCGCTGGAGGCCACGCCGAGGTCATAGGTGTACCTTTCCCCCGGGACCAGCTGCGATACTTCCCACTCAATAGTTACAATCCCTGAGTTGGAGCCTCCCTGGGCAACCAGCCGACGCGTTCCGGGCACGTCGCTTCCCCCTCGCCTTAGGAATAGAAAGAGGCTTGAACCTTCGGCAGCTTTGAAATTTGTCGACAACTTTAGGGTGACCGTCCCGGATGGTGGCGAGTCAAAAGATATGGTGGCGTTAGCGTGGTCAACGTCCTCAGAGGAAGACCCCGACACGGTCCTGGTAACAGACGGCGTTGGATTGTAATTCTTTGATGCAAGGCGCCTGACTGGGGTCTGGGTTCCTGAGCCTTGGTCTACAAGAAAATGGAGGACCTCGGTCACATCGCCGGGATCAAAAAACAATTGCCTCGCAGTGGAATCGTTCTTGACGGCTGTTCCAGATGGTGCGCCAAGAATACTGTTATCGAAAGAGCCTCCGTAGATCCTCGTAGAAGGCGCGGCATTGTGCACAGCCGTCGCGAACCCTTCGAAACGAACTCCGTAGAGCTCGGAGTTGATGCCCACGGCAAGATCTACACCGGTTTCGTAGTACTGAATAACCGTGCCGAACATTCGAAGAGTGTCCCCTTCCGTGACCCTGATGGCCGTCGAACCACTGCGGGGCGAGCCTGAGTTGTGGTTGCCATCAAACATGCCCCCGAGGATACGAAGCCCGTTCGTCCCGCGGACATCTAAACCGAGATGGTTGTCAGTCGATTGGAATCCGGAGAGTTCCCCGTATTGACTGCCACTCCCCGCACTATCGAGGAGCAACCCTGTCCCGGCCGTAAATCCGGTAACTGTGCAGTTTTGGATTCGGAAGTTTGAATGGCCCTTAATCCAAATCCCTCCAGCGGCAGTATCATTGCCAACGATTTGCAAATCACGAAATGTTGCACCGCTGAAGTTCGCATTTCCCTCACCCGCTTTGCCAACATCGAAGGCCCACCCGGATGGTGGAGCGATGATCCTCGTTGTTCCTTGGGTCAGGCCAAGACCTTGCGCTGTTCCTCCGGAACCCACGATTGTTGTGCCGGTCAGGTAGCCCGTAACAGGGCGACTTAGTGTGTACGAGCCGGCCTGCAGAACAATTGTTCCGCCTACACCATCGGGCATTGCGTCAATGGCTCTCTGGATGTTCGAAGTGTCAGTTTCAGCGACACCAGAAGGTGCTGGAACACAATAGACGGGCGTTGATGGTTTACAGTCGACGACCAACGGAGGGCTCGTAGCCATCACCTTCCCTAAAAAGATGACGGCAGTGACAGCCAGAGACAAAACCAAAAGAAGCAAAATTACCGATTTCGGCCCGAATCCTCGGTGCCTTGCGAGGCCGCCCATGCGGGAATCATAACCTTGGAAAGCTCTTGGAGCTGATGGTGAGCATGCGCCGCTTTCGGCGCGGCCCTGTTCTTGTCTCCGAGCTGATGGTGCTGGTGAAGCCTACGATCTGTCAGCCGGTCGGGACGAGTGGCGACGAGCCGTGGATCGGTGCTTATCGATGTCGCGGCCAACCCACTTGCGGAAGAACACGATAGAAGACGCAATCCCGCAGAGCGTGTAACCAACAACAGCGTCTCCGATGGCCAGAAAGCAACCCCCCAAAATGCCTATTCCCAATGCCGTCTTGTACCAGGCGTCATAGTCATTCGGCTCTTTTTCCCCAAGGCTGTCTCTCATGCCCTGAGTCTACAACGCGTGGTCGAGCGAGCAGGCAACATGGGCGAGCGAGTGGCAACCAAGTGTAAATCGCGTATGGGTCGGCGATATCTCGGTCAAAAGACGGGTACTCGACACTGATTCATTCACATCAGCCCCATAAGTAACCTGCAGTGAAACCACCACTACGGGAACCTACGAGGGCATCATGGGACTCTTCAAACGACCGACAGAATCTGCGGAAACCGATACTCTAAGCCGCCGTGGCCTCCTTAGATGGGGCGGTGTTGCGGCCGCCAGCGGTGGTGCGCTGGCCATGGCAGGCACCGCACCAGCTCAGGCTGCAACGGGGCCGGATCCTGCGCAACCGGCCCGGGGGGTTGTCTGCTTCACCTGGGATGATGCGTACTCTTCGTGGCCACAGATTTCCCAAATGGCAGCGGACAGGGGGCAGAGGCACACCTTCTGTGTTACTCCGAACCTGATGTTGGACCGTCTTTCCAATGCCGACGTCGTGAACATGCACTCGGCGGGCCACGAGATCGCATGCCATTCCCTGGGCCACCCCAACATGACCCAGCTTAGCCCCGCCCAAAGACTCACGGAATACACCGCCTCACGGTCGTTCCTAGAGAATTTAATCGGCGAACCGGTGACGACATGGACTTATCCGTATGGCTCGGCCTATTCGCCCCCTGGTCGCACACCAACCACGGATCAAGAGCTCTATCTCCGTTACGACCGACTCTTGGACACGTCCGGAGAACCTCAAACCGCGGTATACCCACGATTCAGTACAGGCCCGAGCCCATTCCTCATCAAGCGGTTCGGTTGGGCACAATATCCGATGCAGCATGCGAAGGTCTTGCAGCTAATCAGGCAGGCAGCAAACAGTCCCATCATTGCGGTCATTTACGCCCACGATGCAGCTCCAATGATCGACAACGGATACCTCGCGGAAGCGCTGGATCTCGCCCAGACTCTGGGAGTCCAATGTGTTCAAGCAAAGGAAGCATTCCCGGCTTGCCCATGCAACCTGATGGACCCATCATTTGAAGATCCAAACCTCTACCAATGGAACCTGCAGAAGAACGGCGGCAACGAGTCTGCCGTGGCGGAGTCGGTCATCCTCGCGCCAGACGTCAACATCCCTGGCGCGAGGGCCCTGCACCTGTCAAACCCTGGCCCAACAGGCTACGTGACGGCCTCCCAGACGGTACGAATAGAGGACAACAGGGCCTACTCCCTTTCCTTCCGCGACAAAGTCTCGATCAAAACATCGGGCAATGGAGCAAAAATCTACGCCAAAGTAGTCGTCCGAGGACCCTACTTTGAAGTCCTGAAGGAAGTTTATTCAACCCCGTTCCTCACCAATACCGGGTGGGCTCACAACGAAGTTCAGGTGCCGGCTACGGTCGGGGCATCGTTTGTTGAGGTGTTCTTTGCGATCGAGTCCCTGATAGGGCAGGCATGGTTTGATCATGTCCACTTCGGTCCGACGGTTGATGGAAAGTTCGGCTAGTTCCCTCAGGGCGGGGTCGCGCCAAGCGTTCTTGTCGCTCAAGGTCCCGAAGGATACGGATCTCGGTCGCCGACTGACGCCGTTCTTTAGGCGCTTTGACGGGCTTCGGCGGTGCTGGGAGTGCCAGCGATGCACCAACGACAACGCCCAGAGGGATCATTGCGTAGGGATAGATCACGACGTTGTCTGTGATCATTGCTACGGCAACCCCGGCGAGCCCGAGGGCCGCGGACCAGTGCATCGGCTCACTCGAGCGCACCGCTCTCTTGAAGGTCCTGATGATCAGTATCAAATAGCCAAGGCAGAACAGTCCCAGCCCAACGAACCCGTAGTCATGGAGAAGACGCAGATAGTCGTTGTGGGGGTGTGCGATGCTGCCATATACAGCAGTGACCAGGTCCGTTGCCGAGCCTGCGCCCTTCCCGAATATAGGGCTTTCCATGGCAGAGTTCAGGACGGTCTCCCAGAGAGCTGACCTGCCAGAGGTGTTGAAAGCGATCCCTCCGACGATCAAAGCGCCGTCGCCAGTCTCAAGGAATCGATCGTGAAGCGGCTGGTAATTGTCGATGAGCCAGTTCAGGACCGCGGCGGCACCGCCGCCCAAGAAGAGGATCGAGAAGAATAGCCGCGGCCCTCTTTGCTTCCTAACGGCCACGAACATCAACAGGACCGCTGCTATTGCGAGAGCGACCCTGGAAAGGCTTAGCGCTATGCCAATGAAAGGCAGGACCGGCATGAACCTGGCCAGCGCATTCTTTGGCCGATGCGGGACCATCAAGGCCAAGAAGACAATTGCTGCTAGCGCGTATGTGCGACTTCCGTAGAGGTGGGCCCCGGTCAGGAAGGAGATGACCGCAACGACGGATGCCAAAGCCGCCGAGCGGCGAAGCCACTTTCCGACTCTAGCGATATTCGCTGTGGTGACGGAGACTGCGGTCAACCCTATTGCCAGAATGAACGTCACGAGAACGGCGACGTTCTGAATTCCGGCCATTGTGGGATCGAACAGGACGCGGGCAATGGCGTAGAGCAGGAAGAACGTGAGGGCCAAGGGGATCGGGCTTCGCTGCGTGGGTTTCATTGCCCCGTTCCTGGCGATAAACATCACCGGGGCGAAGAACAGACAAATAACCGCACCACCGAGTGTCAGTGCCCCCGATAGGCTTACGGGCCCGAACCCCACTCCCGTGAACGCGTCCACGGTCACCATCCAGAGGACGGCGAGAGGGACGGTCCACGGGAGGATTGCCTTGGCTGGCGGCGTCACGCGGTTGATAAGGGTTGAGACCATGTCCAGATTTTACAGTGGCGGACCCGCTACCGGTGCGGCGCGGCCTTTCGAGTCTGACCTACGGAGTGGAAACGCGGAAGTTGCGGAGCTTCGCGGTGGTTGCGGATGCCTGGATCCCGAACGACGTGCCGGCGAACGTGCTGTCCTCGACGGTCGTTTTCTGAACGCCGTCAATGTAGGTGATCAGAGTTGACCCGGACACCTTTAGCGAAATTTCGGTGCCGGTCGGGGGTGCGGTCTGCTGCACGGTGGGGAAGTCCGTTGCGGCCCCGGCGACAACCTTCTGAAACGCAAGACGCCCGTCCGAGGCGATTCCGTAGCGGTAGTAGTTCGAACCGTCCACGTACCGGGCAATCAGCCAGTGCTGCGCCGAGTTCGCACCCGCGATTTCAACGGTCGCGGTCGCATCCGATACACCCGCATTGATGACAGCTCGGGTGTTCGCTGCGGCAGTCGGAACTGCCCCCTTGGACACGATGCCGAACGTTCCGGCTGAGGCGGTCCAAGCCTGTCCGGTGTCCGCCGTGGTCAGCGAACCGGTATCGGCCCGGGCGAACGTGTCCGACGCGATCCACGGTGCTAACCCGTTTTTTGCGGCGAGGATCTCCACCGTCTTGGCGCTGGCGGCGGGAGGAAGCGCTGCGACCGCCGCGGCGACCTGCGCGGAAGTCGTATCGAACGCCACAAACGTTCGACCCACGATCTGCCCAGACGCCGGGAACGCCGCCCCACCTACCCATGTATCCCACCCAGCAAGCCCGTAACGGGTCGCAGGGACAAAGCAGGACTTGTAATAGGTGGCGTCCCAATCGATGCCTGGCGCACCCCGGCTGATGAAGTTAGGGCCGGCCGTAAAGTTCAACCCGTCCTGCGAGACCATGGCGTAAAGGTCGCCTCCGGCCCCGTCCGACACGCTGCACATGACAAGTGCCTGCCATTCGCCGCCGACACGCTGCACGTCAACGTGCCAAGGCACGCCAGCGTTTCCCGCGATGGTGCAGACTTCCGGCGTTGTCCAGGGACCCGTGACCGTGGGCGCCGTGGAGCGCACGAACTTGCGGGCCGGTGACGGTTTGATGTCCACTCCGTACATAACCCAAGAACCGTCTTTGAGCTGGAAGTACGACGGAGCCATGATGCGGCGAACGGCAGGGTCGTCCTGCCGGACAAGCGTTTTCGCTGACCAGGTCACACCGTCCGTTGAGGTTTTGAAGACGTGCCGTTCTGCGGTGCCGTAAATGTATTCGCGCCAGAACAGGTACATCAGCCCGGAATTGTCCACGAAAAGGTTCGGGTCGGAGTTGTAGCCGCCCAGTGGGTCGGTCACGGGCGGCCCCACAGGGTTGGTCAATCCGGCGGGTACGGCCCAGGCGTTTCCGTCGTCGGAGCAGACGATGGAGGCGTTCTCGAGCTGGTTGTTGCTGTTCGGGTACGGGGTGAAGGCCATCCAGTATTTGTGCCCGGCCCAGCCGTCTGGGTTGAAGTAGACCGACGGGTGGACCGCGACGCCGGAGCCCTCATAAGTGGGGATGTTCACTAGAGTGCCGCGCGAAGCGTGCGCCTTGGTCGGGTCAGTGATGTTGTGGCCCTGTGCTGGGGAGACTGAGCCCTTTAGGGCAAAGGTGTCCTTCAGCGACTGCGCCTGGAGCCTGGACGGCAGGTGCTCGTCTTTCACCTTCGTGCCGGCGGGGAGGGTGAAGTCGTCTCCGACTGAAACTATTCTTTGCGTCATTTGTCATGCTCCTGTCACGGTGAAAAAGCCGGGGTTGTTTGGGTCTGCGGTGAGTTGGCCGCCAGTGGCGACGAAATAGAATCCAGGGTGGGCCGGGTCTTCCCGCACCGCGGCCCCGCCCGTTGCTCCGGCCGCGGCTTGCGCGGCCGCTTCGGCTGCTGCCTGTGCTGCCAACGCTGCGGCTCGGGCGCTTGTCGCTGATGCTGAAGACGCGGCGGCAGATGAGACCGCCGACTCGAGTTGCGCGCTCGCCGCGGCCGCCGCCATCGACGCGGCATCGGCTGCGGATGCCTGGGCGGTCTCCGCAGCTGCTTTTGCCGCCTTGGCCTCGTCCAGCACCGCCGTCGGCGATGAGAGGAATCCGGTCAAGCCGCCCCCAGACCATTTCACCCTCGGGGTTGGTGCGCGGAAGTTAGGTCCGAACGCGTCCGGCGACGAGGTCAAGGGGTTGGCGAGTGACAACCCATTCGGATCCGTCAGGACAAGCGGCGTGGTGCCGGCCGTGTCCGCCTCGTCGTAGATGGTGATCTGCGCGTTCGGTGCACGAGTGAATGTCACTGCATCAACGAACAGCGGCGCCTCGAAAGGGTAGGTGGTAGGCAAAGAGGCCTCCTTCAGGCTCGTTGGTTAGGTGCGGTCTTCGGGGGCGAAGAGCGGAAGGTAACGACGGAGCCAGTCATTGACGCCCGACACGGCGAGGACGCGGGTAATCAGGGCCGTGATGACCGTGACCACCGCCAGCGCACCATTCAGGACCAGAAACACCCAGCCCGGCAAATCCACCTCGTACGGGCGCAGAACCTCGATGACGGCCACGAATACACCGTTCAGGAGTGGGAACAGTGCCACGGCGGCGGCCAGAACCGTGCGGGCCACAGCCGAGCGTGGGTTCCGCTCCTGAGTGCTGGCAACTGCTGCGTGCGAGCCCATCACTTGCCTCCCTGCCCGCTGAGCCGCTTCGCGATCTCGTCAGCCGTCTTCTTTGCAATGGCGTCAGCGTCGATCACGGCGCCAGTAGCCACGGAGAGCTGCCGGATCTGCTCCGACAGGCCAGCGACGGCGCCAAGAACTACCGCGAAGTTCTGGGGCAGCGCGCCTAGCTCGGTCTCTGGAGTGGTGTGCTGGCCGGGGAGTGGTTTCCAGTCCGGGCCAAGGCGTGGGATCCATGAGCGCAGGATGGTCTTTCCGGCGCCGGTGACGGAGGCGATGCGCCACCAAATGTCGTTGAGTTTCTTCTGATTGTTTGGGATATCGATGTCGGTATCCGGCAGGAAATCAGGCATGGTCTTTCTCCTTACGGAAGCGGAAGGCTGAGGTCGATGAAGAACTGCTGGTCAGGCGTGTAGGTGGAAGCAGGCGCATCCTGCGGGATGATGGCTCCTGGTACGGCGAACTCCGGGTTCATCGGGCCGTACAGATACGGGGTCGGGTCTACGCGGCCGCGCCAGCCGTCGTTTTGGTCGACGTTGCCGACGGGGATAGCCCCGAGGTGCAGGTGCGGGGCGGTCGCGGCGCCCGTCGCGCCGGACAATCCGATGACCTGCCCCACTTTCACGCGCTGGCCGGCGAAGACGTTCTGTTGGGACAGGTGCAGATACTCAAACCGCATGCCCAGCTCGTCATTGCGCAACAAAATCGTGTTGCCGCCGCCAGTGAGCAGCGGATGGTTGTTACCTGGGCCGACGTACTCGATCACGCCGTCACAGACGGCCTCAACCGGGTCGCCCTCGAAGCATCCGTAATCGATGCCGTTGTGGCCGTTCCAGCCGAGCGAGCGATAGAAGCCGTTCGGGTAGAGGGTGCCGTTGAAGTTGTAAAACTCCTGCGCCCAATCCTGCGTGACCGGTCGGGAAGTCGGGAGTGTGAATGTCACCATGACGAATCCTTCCTAAGGCTTGAAGATGAAGAACGCCGAGATGACTCCCAAGATGACTGCGCCGATGACGATCCGGGCCGCCCAAAGCTGCCATGATTCAAGCTCGCTAATCCGGCGCGTAGCCTCCGCAATCGCCTGCTCCCGCTGAGCGATGGCCGCGTCAAGCTTGTCTTGCCATTGCTTCTCAATGCGCAGCACATCGGGCCACTGAGGGTACTTGTCCAACTTCTCCGTGAGCTTTTCCACTGACTGCACAAGCCCGGCCAAAGTCCGGGATACTTCGCCCAAAGTCACCTCTTCGGTTGGCGGCATCCCTACACCACCGATACTGTCGTGCTGATCTGGACGATCTTCCCGGCATTGCCGGCGCCGATCTGCACATGGTTCGGGCCGATCCAAAACATGCCAAGACGCTGGTAAGAGTCCGTGGCGCCAGCAACCATGGTCGGTGTCGTGGGTAGCAAGCTCGCGGGCAGGCTCGCCACAAGCCAGTCAGGGGCAGGATTGGCCGATCCTGTGTAGCGGGCATCGACGGAGACCTGCACAAACTTGCCGCGGCCGACACTGCGCGCCCGTGACGTGAAGTTCGGGCTATTGATCCAACCGGTCCCCAGCGTCAGGTTGACCCACGGTCCAGAGCCGTCTTCATTGACCCAGCCGGGCATTTCGTTGGCCATGAGTTCGTAGGACCAGCGGTTGCCGTTGATCTTGACGGAGGCGCCGAGGCTGGCGAGGTAGCCGAGCGCGAGTTCGTCCTTTGCGATCATGCCGCCGTTGCCGGCCCAGCATCGCAGGTCAATGATCGACTCCGGCGCGCTGAGTCCGGCCTTCCATTTGACCAGCGCGAGCGGCTGATCGTCCTCGACGCCGGGGCCGACCTTGCGGGCTGCCGGAATCGCAGGTGTGTCGCCGCCGGGGATGGCCACCAAAGTGGACGGCCCGCCGGCGGCTGGCTGCCAATTCCTGCGGGCCACAATCAAGTCGTAGCGGATCCCAGAGACGATGGTCCCGCACTGCACTACCTGATCCGTGGCCGCCTCATCCGTGACACCCCAACCGTGGGCCTTGCCCTTGGTCACGATCACCGCGTACGGGATCGATGGGTGAGGCTTCACCTTGAAATCTTCGGCACCGTACACGCCGTAATCGGGCGCCCCGGCACAGTTCTTCGCACGGTCAGTCTCAGTCACCGGGCCGTCGTAAAAGACACTGGTCAAAGCCATTAGCGGGCCTTCCTGTCTGCGTTGTCGCGCTGCAAAGCGCGGATTCTCTTGGCCAAGGCCGTATCGGGATCGTCGGTTCGTTCACCCACGACGGGCGTGGCCCTGTCGCCGTCCTTGTCCCAGGACAGGCGGGCTTCCCGGAGCACGTCGGTGAACGCTTGGCCGCGGATCATTGCCGTCACCCGGTCGCCCACGCGCAGCCCGTCCCCGCCGTAACGGAAGTGCTTTGTCTCGGACAGCTCAAGCGACAGCCCGGCCAGCGGTGCGCCTTCCGCGAGGACTTCCTTGGCGCGGTCCGCGTAGACATCGCCGGAGGATGAGTCGCGGGCGTCCTGCAAGACCTCGATGATGTCGTTCCAATCGGTCTCGCGCGTTGGTTCGGAGAAGCCTTTGAACTCGCGCTCCACGCCCTCACCTTGGCCGCCGACAACCACTCGGGTCACGGCCGGCGCGGCCAGCGAGTACGTGCCACCGATGACCGTCCCGTTCTCCGGTGAGAGGTGGTGGGCGTAGTCCCGGGGCGTGTAGCAGTCCAGCAGCAGGCCGTTGCCTTGTTGCCGGACGGTCACCCCGACCCCAGCTTGGTCCACCGCTGGGAAGAGCCGGTCATAGGCCGGGTGGAAGCGGAACGTGTACTTCCCGGATGCTCCGCGCTCAAGCGACGGCGCCACGGTCAGCGGGTAACCGAGCCGGGTTGCGGCCTCAGCCATCACCGTCTTCACGACAGTCTCAGCCGGGCCGGTAATCGACCGGTACGCGACGTCTTGGCCCGTCAGAGGGGCCGTGGGCTTCGGCCATGCCAGCCAGTTGTTGAGGATCCTGAAATCATCCTCGACCGTGAACGTCAGCGTGGCCGCCGTCGTGAACTGGCCGCCGGCCAACCTGACGGGCCCGGACATCTGAAACTCGCCGTGCCGGTAAATCATCACCCGGGCGGCAGGCTCCATCAGTTCCGATGCCCGCCGGTGGTCCGCTTCGATCGTGAACGTCGCCGTGGATCGCACGTTGTGCCGGATGGTCGGCTTCAAATCGAGCGGCCGCCCAACCCAGCCCCGAAACTCCCAGCCCTTGTACACAACGATCTCGTAGGGAATCTCGGAAGCCACTACCAAGCCCTCCGATACCGGTTCTGCACCTCGGCAATCACACTGCCAGTGCCAGTCATTTGGATGGTCAGCGGGCGGTCCTGCCCGCGGGGAATCGCGACGAACGCCGACGCCGGGTCAAGCTCCGGCGTGCGGTCCAATGGCGACAGGATCGATTTCGTTGCTTCATCCCATTGCCCGTACCAGAGCACCTGGCCGTTGACCGGATCAGTGTCCAGCTGCACCGCGTAGCCGGCCGGGATTTCAAACGGGACGATGATGTCGTTGCCGCCGACACCGAATGAGACGGCCGCGGTGTGCCCGACAACCGTCCACACCGGATACGCGGGTACGTCGCCGTCGTTCGTGAACGTCGCCGAACCGAGCGCCCCACCCGCCGAGAGGTAGTAGATGGCATCAGCCGGATAACCGTAGGTAACCCGGTCCGCCTCGGTGATGTAGTAGTTCCGCATGTCGCCCTGCGCCCACGACTTCACGACCTTCTCACCAAGCCAGTAAGGCTTATCAGCCAAGAGGTTGATGCCGTACTTTGCCCAGCCGCGCTGGATCGTGTCATGGGTCAGTTCGTCATCTGCACTGACGAGCCGCAGACCGAGCGTGCGCCGATCACCGTTCGGCAATTTCGCCGTCCACGTGCCTTCGAGGTCAGGGTCGAGACTGCGCCAGAAAGCACGGTCCCGCTCCATGAACTCTGCAGAGCTCTTATCCGAGTAGAGGTATAGCGGCCAGAAAGCGTCCCGGTCCTTGGTGGACGTGCCAAGATGCCGTGAGCCTGCCACTGATGGCGAGGAACTGGATTGCCGTTCAAACGACGGCATTTGCAGGCCGCGCACCCCCGGCCGCAGGAACAATCCTGCGGCCGGGTTGGTGAGCTCCCATTCGCTGCCATCCCAGCCCGTCCATGAGAGGCCAATGCCCCGCCATGGATTCGCCGGAGGTGCTGGCGGCCTGTACGGGGCGGCGTAAACGATACCCACTATGTGACCTCCTAGATCCCGAAGGCGGCGAAAGTATCCCGCCGCTTCGTCTCGATACGGTTGGCAACCTCATCCGGATCCCAACCGACGTTGCCCTTGAAGATCACGTCCCCACGGCCGCCGGCGCTTTCGCTCCGGAGAGTCGCGAGCCGGTGAATATCGGCCCACTGCTGCGGGTTGAGGATCGCCTCAGGCTGGCCCGTCCGGTTGACGACCTGCGAGACGCCCGGAGGCAGGATGCCCCCTAGGTCGTACAGTGCGGGATCTCCGATCGCGGAGCCTTTGCCGCCGCCGGTAATGACATCCGCGACAGTGCTGAACAGCTTCTTGCCGATGCCGATGGCAATGTCAGCCATGATGCCCGCCGCCGGGAACGCCGACTTGAACTGCGAGAGCAGCCCGTCGATTATCCCGGCGAACGGGTTGAAGCCGCCGCCCGAAGGAATCCCGGCCCCGCCCAGGTAACCGTGCGGGTCGACGTCGTTGGGCCAGCCGCCAGCGAACGTGCCGAAGTGCAGGTGAGGCCCGGACGTGATGCCCGTATTGCCCGACAGCGCAATCTGCTGCCCGGCCCGAACCATCTCGCCGACCCTCACAGCCATGGAGGACAGGTGAGCGAACCACGTCTGGATGCCTGAACCGCCGTCGACGTGGACCTCGTTGCCGCCCCAAACACCCGGCGCCGCAACGCCAGGACCAGACCAGCTGACCCGGCCGTTCTCCGTCGCGAACACCGGAGTGCCCACCGAAGCCGCAAGGTCAATGCCCTTGTGGACCCGGTTATAGCCCTGCGTCTCGACCATCTGCTTGAGCGGACTCACGAACCCGCCGTTCATGTAACCGGCCAGCGAGTCCGCCAAGGCGTACAGGTTCCGCACACCAGCGCGGCGGGTCTGTTCCTTGGTGAACACGAACTCGCCGCCGTGAACGATGCCCGCAGGCTCGTCCTTGCCGCCGTTGCCCGTATAGCCGCCGTTCATGAAGCCCTTGGGGAGCGCCACACGCGGCAGCTTGTCCACGCCCGGCAGGATCCCGGCAATGGTGTTGAACGCGCCGATCAGTCCATCATTGATGACCGTGTCCACGACGAACCGGACAGGGGCCTTCGCGATTTCCTGTAGTCCATCCCAGAATTTCTTGATGAACGAGACGCCGTCCTCGAAGGCCTTCGGAATGGTCTTCGTGATGAAGTCCGCGAGGGTATCGAACACCGGCTTGATGACGTTTTCCCAGACCCACTTGATCGCCGAACCGATGTTGTCGAACGCCGGCTTGATGATCGTCTCGTACAGCCACTTCACAGCCGGGCCGAGGATGTTCTGGAAGAAGTACACCCACGTGTCGATCGTGGGCTTGATGACGTTCAGCCAGACCCAATTGATCGCCTGACCGATTGCGTCAAAAACGGGCTTGATGACGTTGTTGTAGAGCCACGTGAAAGCCGCTGGGAGGATCGTTCCGAACCACAGGTTCCAGGCGTCCACCACCGGCCGGATCACGTTGTCGGAGACCCACGAAATAGCCGCGCCAATGGCATCGAAAACCGGCTTGATAATCGCGTCGTGGAACCACGTAAACACGGCCGCAAGGACGTCCCGGACGAAACCGATGGCGCCATTGAAAATCGAGACAGCCGAATTCCACCAGTCAGCGATGGTCGAACCGATCCCTTGGAAAACCGGGACCATGACGTTGTTCCACCACCACATGAACAGCGGCGCCAGGATGTTCTGAATGATCGAAACGATCACCTGAAAAATGCCCCGGAACAGCAGATAGAACCCGCCGATTACCACTGCGGCGCTGTCAAAGACCGGCTTGAGGATGTTCGTATACAGCCAGCTGAAAATCGCGCCGACGAGGCCTACTGCGAAAGAAATTCCGTCGAAAATCGGCTTGATGACCGACTCGTAGACCCACGAAATTACGGCGGCGATTCCGTCGATGGCTGGTTTGATCCAGTCCGTCCACAGGTACGTGAAAAAGTCGCCTACGGCTTGGATGGCGGACTGCCATGCCGGTACGGCCGTGCCGGTAAACCAGTCGACCACCGCGGCAATGGCACCTTGCACCCACTGGAAGGCCGTCGAAACGGTATCCGAGATCCACTTCATGGCGGCATCGACGCCGGCCCGGAACCAATCGAGGTTGTTGTAGGCCCATATGAAGCCAGCAACCAAGGCCGCAACGATCGCTATGATCAGGCCGACCCAGCCCAAGGAAATGAGCCATGCGGCAGCGATCTTCACCGCTTGGATGGTCGCCTGCGTCCCCATAAGAACCCAGCCGGCGATCATGGTCGTGACTGCCCACGAGTGAGCGAAGGCCGCCTTGATGGCCTCGGCCTTCGTGATCCCCCATGCGATTTTCTGCTGAATAGCGGACTTCATCGCCTCCACGCCGAGTGCAACCCAGTGCGGGATCAGGGAGACAACGATCAGCCCAGCGATGATGCCGATGGGCTCGCGCATGTCCCAAAGGAACTTGGCCACGTCGGCCCCTGTCGAGATGACCTTGCCGAGCGCGTCAGGAATCTTTAGGACCATGTCGCGGACAGTCAGAAGGAAGTCAACGAAACGGGAATCCTCTTCCCAACCGAACGCCTGCCGAAGCTTCCCCGTGTAGTCGCCCCCAACGATCAGGTCATAAAGACCCTTCGCGCCGTCGCGGACCTTCAGAAGGAAATCGACCAGCTGAGAATCTTCCTCGACGTGGAAAATCTCGCGAAACTTGGACGTGAAATTCCCGCCAACAACCAAATCCCAGATCGCCTGCGCGCCGGAAAGGGCCTTATCAAGGAAGGTCCCGATCGCCGCGCCCGCTATCTTCGCGCCTTCCTCAAGAGGCTTCAGCCACGTGATTGCGCCGGCGAAAAAGGCTTGGATCTTCGGGTACACACCGGACAGCAGCGAAGCACCGATACGGCCAACTGAGGCGATGGTGTTCTTGAACGCGCCCCGCAGAGTTTCGCCTGACTTGAGAGCAGCCCCACCGAGACCCTTCTCCATGGCGTTCTGGAAGGTCTCGAAATTGATCTTGCCTTCGGAGGCGAGCTTGACGGTTTCCTCGGCGGACTTGCCGAGCTCCTTGCCGAGCAGCTGAATAATCGGGATACCGGCGTCGTTCAGCTGGGCAATCACGTCGCCCTGGATCTTGTTGGACGCGCTCACCTTGTTGAAGATGGCGCCCATTTCGCCCATGCCGACGCCTGCGATTGTCGCCGCGTCGCCAGTCAGCTTGAGGGTTCTTTCGAGATCCTTGCCTGGCTTCACGCCAGCAGCGACGGCACCAGCGGCGACTTTCGCGGCATCGCCAAGGCCAAAAGCTGTGCCCTTCACGGCGGCCATGGCGTCGTTCATGATGCCCTGCACGGACTCAGCCGAGTGGCCCAGGCCGCTCAGCTTGGCCTTGGCCTCCTCGATTGCCTGGAGCCGTCCAAAGCCCTTCGCGAGGGCCGTACCGAAGGCAGCGCCGACGCTCAGTCCGCCAGCGATGCCAGCAGCCTTCATGGTTCCGGACATGAAGCCGCCAACAGCGCCGGTCAGTTTGCTGCCGAGGCTCTGACCGGCGCTGTCACCAGCACTACTGGCGGCCGCGTCGAGCTCCTTACCAACCTTCTTCTGGAGGTCCTTGAATACCGGAACCACAAGGATGTCGGCGACACCGATCGTGGGCATGTGGCCTCCTATGAAGTTGTCAGATGTCCTCTGGGGAGAATCCGAACTGCTGGACGAACATTTCGGCCCAGTTGCGTTCCGCAGCCGCTACGTGGCGGTCAATCTCGGTGTATGGGGCGGGGAATGGCGTCTCTTCGCCCGGCTTCCCGCCGGCCGCTGCGATGCTGACCTGCCGCAAGCCTTTAACGGCGTGCAGGATCTCGCGCAGCACGGTGATGTTCAGGTCGAACTCTGAAAGTGGCGGCGCCCATGGATCGGCATCGTCCGAGCGTTCAAGCCGCTGCTCCGCCATAATGGCGGCCATTTCGGGATCGTTGGCGATCGCCTCGTTGAGCCTGCATGCGGTGGGCAGGTTATCGATCAGTTCGAGCAGCCCAACCCACCGCTTGGCGACGTACCATTCCGCCAGATCCACGCCGTACTCCCTTAGGAGGTCGGCGCGGATCTGGGGACGGTAGCGGCCAATCAGCTCGCGGAGGCGGCGCCTTCCCCCGGCTTCCCTACCGTCTGCTGGTAGTAGTTCATGACGCGCTCAACGAGGGCGGCGTGAACGCGCATCGGAATCTTCTCTGCCTTGTAAGCCTCGAAGTCCTTCTCGGACAGCCACTTCTCGAGGAAGGCGAAGTCATTCTGACCCGTTTCTTCAAGGTCCTTGAAGAACTCGTTTCCCTCGTCGACAGGCATGTCAAAGAGGTCCGGGAAAGTGATGCGCTTTCCGTTTTTCAGTCCGAGAACGAACGGCTCAGGCTTGGCAACCTCCGCTTCGAGCGCGGCGAGGGTCAGGTTGATGTTCGGCTTATCGTTTGCAGCCATGGTGTTACCTCCGGGTGTGAGGGGTGGAATTACTTGGTGGGTTTGGCGGCGTCGGCTTTGGGAGCCTCGGCCTTCTGTTCGGTGTAGCCGTCGCGGCGAAGCTCAGCGGCTTCGGTAGCGACGTCGGTGTCGACGGCGTGTTTGCCGTCCTTGGAAATGAAGCGGGCCATGTGATCGATTCCTGAGAACGTCGGGTGTGAGGTGGAAACGGTGCGCGTCGCCACACCCGGAGAGCGACGCGCACCGTGCTTGAGGGGACGGGTTAGGTCCCGGCGGTGAAGCCGAGCGCCGTCTTGGCCTTCAGGGCTCCTGTGCCGCCGATGTAGTGCTTCACGGGGACGCCGATCTCGGAATCGGTGAACACGTCGAAGGTGTAGGCCTGCTGCACCGGGTCGCTCGTGCCCCACTTCTGGGAATCCGTCGAGGCGAGCTTCACGGAACCGTAGCCGCGGCCAAGGATCCAGTTGTCGGCGGCCGGACCGTCGTTGCCCAGGATCAGAAGGCGGTACTCCTGCCCAACGGGCAAG
Source organism: Arthrobacter sp. KNU-44 (assembly GCF_051843155.1). Classification (NCBI taxonomy): domain Bacteria; kingdom Bacillati; phylum Actinomycetota; class Actinomycetes; order Micrococcales; family Micrococcaceae; genus Arthrobacter; species Arthrobacter sp. KNU-44. Next base: position 1,747,383 of record NZ_JBPXNG010000002.1, on the reverse strand, counting down.
TCCGGCTCGTCAAAGACGATCTCACCGGTTGTCGCCGACTGGGTCACCGCCGAAAGGTTGGTTCCGTAGGTCAGTTCGAGCATGTGCTTCCGGCCGGTTTCCAGCGCGGTCATCTTCACCGAACGCGCGACGGTGTCGATGTCGGAGCGGACAGGGCCGGCATAGCCGAGTGCGGACACATCGGTCTTGCTGATGTCGCGGCCGAACTCGAAACCATCCGGGGTGACCATGCCAACCGGCAGGTAGCCCAGCGCCTTGAGGTCGATCAGGGCGCCGCCTACCCCAAAGAGGCTCGCGGGCAGTTCAACGGACTTGGGTGCCAGGAATGCGACGGCCTTCTGGATCTTGCGGATCAGATTCCGGTCGTCGGCTTCCTGCTGAATCGTGGCAAAAGTTGGCATGGCAGATAACCCCTTTCAAGGGCTTGGAGTGTGTTGGTTCCCCTGGCGGGGTCAGATGGGCCGGGAAGTGACCAAGAAGGTCGCGACGGCTTTATTGAGAGTGTCCGACTGGTAGGGGACATCGTCCGGAACGATGTCGGATTCGACCTTGTCCAAGAACCCGGACGGCGTATCGATGTTCTCGCCGCAGATGGCCGCCGTGATGGACTCCAGAACTTCCAAAGCCTGCTGCCCCGGGGCGTAGACCTCGATTGTTCGCCGGTCAACGCGGTCGACGAATCCCCGGTTGCCGCCGCTCCCGTAGATGTGCGCGATAGGAAACGGACCCTTCAGGATTCCGTAATCGTCGGCCGGCAGCCACGTGAAAGCGTGGACAACGACTCCGATGTGCATGGTTCCGTCGATCAGATCGAACAGTGCCGATTTGGTGTCCGGGAAGACCAGAGCATCACTCATTTGCCCCTCGCCTTCATGGACTCAGCGACGCGCAGCAAGATCGCGTCGCGCGTGTCCCGCCAGTCGGCCCGGGACTCGCGCACCACGGCCCCGGCGCGCCGATTGTTGGCCCAGCCAGCCGTGACCGTAGCCGGCGCGGCCTCGTAAGTGCCACGCCCTACAGCTTGAGCGTTCCCAGCCAACCGCTGCGCGGCGGCCAACGATGCTGCAGCCACCGCCGACGACGTTCCCAGATCCTTGAGCCCCGAATCATCCGCAAGGTACGACTTCGAGCCGGGAACTTTGTGCAGGCCCATCAGATCCCCTTTAGCCGAACGACGGTGCCGAGCGGGTAGGTGAACGGGCGCCCGACAATCTGCCAGTTACCAGGCATCAGCGATGTGTTCGGAGTCCGGATGCGGTCAGTTGCGTGGAACTCGAATCCGGGATCCCGAAACAGCACGGCGTCATGATCAACCACGTCAGTGAATCCGACGCCGTCAGCCGAGTGCTGATCGCCGATGAGGCAGCCCGTCGCGGGGAGCTCCTGCACTGGCAACGGATTGCCCTTCGCGTCTCGGCCGCCGCCGCGGAGCACCACAACATCGGTGCGCCACGACTTCGGAAACATGCTCACAATGCCCACGTCAGCCTCCCGGATAGATCGTCCAAGCCTGGCGTCGCTTCGACTTGGCAAGGAGCCGCTTGTCAGCGGCGGTCAAGTAGAGGCTGCCGTCAGGGTTGGCCATCTTGCCGCCCATGGAGAATGGGCCGGCGCCGAACTGGAACGACTCCATGCCCGACGGCGGCGCGTTCTCGTCCTTCGGCTCAAGCGCGCGCTTGACCATGCGGCACACGACAAGGCGCGGCACATCAGCATCAATCAGGCCAGCGACGATGCGGCCGTCGAGATCCGGGTACAGTGCCCGGACTTCAACGGACGCCTCATGAATCTTCTGCTGAGCCTCGGATTCCTTCGCGGCGGGAAGAGCCGACCAGTGCTCCTGGAGGTCTTCCAGCGTCGCGTAGTCGGCCGCCATGGTTAGGCCTTCCGGGGACGGCCGGGGGGTGGAGCCGGTGCGGTGAAGTCGGGGGCGTCGGTCTTCGCGGCGGGGTCGACGTCGTCGCCTTCGTCAGCTTTGCCTTCGCCCTCTTCCTCGCCGTCGGCGTCGCCCTTGTCAGCGTCGTCGGCCAGATCGCCGTCGGCGCCTTCCGGGTTGCTCTCGCCGCCCTCAGCACCACCGGCGGTAAAGTCAGGGGCGTCGGTCTCGACCTCAGGTTCAAGGCAATGCTTGCCGACGAGACCTTCCGCCCACTCGGGCAGCTCGTCACCGGGAGCAAAGTGCACGGGCCCAGACTCAGCGTGAACAAAAACATGTGCGGCAAAAGTCGCCATATTGACTCCTAAAGATTGGGGCCGAACGGCGCCCGGGCTCGAAGCCCAGGCGCCGCCCAGCGGTCAACTAGAGAACCTTGGCCACGAAGGACAGGTTCGCGTTCGCCAGAACGGGAAGGGCGATGGCATCCGAGACAACCTCGGCGATCATCGGGGGCTTCTCGTTCTTGTAGACGCCGACGACGACGCCGGGCTGTTCCGACGGCTCGATGGAGTAGTTCGAATCCATCGAGGTCAGCGTCTGACCCCAGAAGGTTGCGCCCATCTCGGACTGGCCGGACTGCGGATCGACCGGGGCCGGCAGGAACAGCAGCTTGTCATCAGCGATCACACGGCCACCAGAGGTGGAGCGGTCGTAGATGAACAGCTCCGGCAGGCCAGCGGCAGTCAGGAGGCCGCGCACGTCAGCCTCCAGACCGGGGCGGGTAGCGCCGTTCGCCAGCAGCGTCGCGAACTCCTTGCCCGCAGCCAGCGCACGGAACACGCGGCGGGACATCAACATGCAGCCAGGGACCGTGCCGTTGTTCGTCGCGGAGTACACGTCCGACCATGCATTCAGGTCGCTCAGACGCGACACCGCCGGGTCAGACCAGAGCGACGCCGCCGTGACGCTATGGGCGCCGGAGCGCCCAAAGTCGTCATCGGAGATGAAGTTCGTCTGGTTGATCGTGGCCTTGCCCGTGGCCAGCACGGTACCGCGCAAGCGCTCGATACGGTCGGCGACGGCGCGGGCCGCGTTCGAGATCTCCTTGAAGATCGAGTCGCGGATCACCTCATCCGGCGAGTTGCGCAGCAGGAGCTGGTCGTATTCCGAGACCGGGCGGTTCTGGCCGAGGGCGGGCAGGTCAATGGTGACGCGCTGACCCGAGGTGGAACCGGCCAGTTCCGGCTCGGCGTCAAAGGCGCGGAAGGCGGCTTCCTGCACGAAACCGGCCTGCCCCTTGCGGAACCGAACCGAGAGGTCAGAAACCTCAGTATTCGGAATCCAGCGGGCCAGCGAGGCCTTGTTGACTTCGAGGTCGGACAGGGCGGCGCGAGCGTACCCTGTGGCCTCGGCGGGGGTGACGAGATCAGTCCAAAGCATAATCAGTCACTCCTTTCTTAGACGTAGACGATGGTCGTGGCGGACAGCTTGGCGGCCGCGGCGGGCTTGACGAAGACACCCGGGACCTTGGAGGCCACAACGCGGCCGTGGTCCAGCAGCGGGGCGGCAACGTTGGTCTGGCCTTCCACCTGCAGGTCGAACAGGATGTGGCCCGCGAGGATGCCGGGGCCCGTCACGGTGCCCTCCGTGGCGTCGTAGGGGACGAGGACGCCGCCCACCTTGGCCACGGGCTGGCCGGAGCGGAGGTAACCGTCCGGGAAGTGGGTTGCCTTGGTGAAAGCGGCGACGCTGACCGTCTCGGTGCGGGCATTGCCGATGGCATGTCCGGAACCGAGCCAGGTAAGGTTTCCGCTGCCGTAAGTTTCAGTGCGAAGACGAGGCATGGTGGATCCTTTCTAGGAAGATTTGTTGTGCTTGGATGCGTAGATATCGCGGCCAGCAGCAATGGAGCCGCCAGCCGGGTTGTTTTCGCCGGAGCGGTTGCCGGATTCGTGCACCGGGGAGCCCTTGGGAGTTTTACCCTCGGCGCGGGCATAGAGTTCGGAGATCTTCTTGGCAGACGCCTCGAAGCTTGCCGCGTCCGTGCCGGTGACGAGGTCCTGGTAGTCCTCCGGTACCGGGTGCTTCGCCAGTGCAGCGAGACGGGCGTTGTCGGCCTTGAGCCGAGCAGCCTCGGCGGCTGAGTCTGCAGCCGCCTTGTTCGCCCGCTCGATGTCCGACAGTTTGGCGTTCTCCGCGGCCTGAATTTTCGCCTCAGCATCAGCGGCTCGCTTTTCGGCAGCGGCCCGAGCGTCGCGCTCAGCCTGCAGAGCCTTGAGCCCGCCCTCACCAAGCTTCTCGTTGGCCTTCGCTGCTTCAGCGGCGGCAGCGTCAGCCGCAGCCTTTGCGGCAGCATCGGCAGCTGCCTGTGCAGCGGCCTTCTCAGCGTCGGTCTGATCCTCCATGACCGCGTCACCAAAGGTGAGCCGGTGGAAGCCAAGCAGCTTCTGAATGCCGCCCGGGGCGGTGATGTCGATACCGTGGGGAAAATTCTTGCTCAATTCGAACTCCTTATTGGATGCCGCATCGCACGGCGAATAACCCTGCCCGCATCGCACGGAAGGGAGAGCGTGAACCGCCGGAGCGGTTAGTGGGCGTGGACTCCGTCATGGACGGCTTCTGGAAAGTTGCGACGTATTGCAAACGCCGCGGCCTTCAACTGCCTGTTTTTGTCGTTGGCTGGCAACGACTCAATGAAGGCTCTGATCTCAGGGTCGTCAGCTTTGAGCGCGTCGGAGTACATGGTGTAGTACTTGTCCGGAAGGTAGCCGGGCGGGTAGTCCGACTCTTTACCTATGCGGACAACCGCACAGTTGCAGTCGCCATGGAACCCATCGCCCTTGCCAGTGCCGCGCCGATCGCCGGCGGACTGCTTGGACAGGTAGACGGCGTCGCGCGAGGCGAGCACCAAGCACCAACTGCATGTCTTGGCGCCGGTCGGCACGCGGGCCCATCGAGCGCCTTCGCGCTTGGCGTTGAAGGCGATCGCATCGCGGCCCGGCTGCTTCACGTACTTGTCCGTCGCCGTCAGCAGACCGCCGAGCATCGATGCAGGATCCGGGGTCCACAGCTGCCCGGCGAGGTAGCGGACTTTCGCCTCCACTGCCGATGCTGGAATGCCCGTGGAAGCAGCCGCTGCGCGGAACACGCCAGCAGCGCCGGAAGCTGCCCGCAACTCGTCGTAGTAATCCAGAGCGAGCGATTCTGCGACCGGTCCATACTCAGCCACCAACAGCGGGACGAACTCCAGTAGCGCGTTGCGCACCGCTTCAGGCTTTGCAAGATTCAGTGAATTGAAAAAGCCCTCAAGCTCACCCTTCACCAGATCGCTCAGAGCTGCACTGTCCGAACGGAACTGCTCAATGATCGCCAGGTCAGCCACGACTACGGCCCAGTAGTCGGAGCATTGCTGAACACCGGAGCGTTGGACGACTTGGAAGCCGCCAGCAACGCGCCAAGCTTCGCGGAGGACTCCGCTCGCTTCGCATACGCCAGGTTCCGCTCGATCTTCGACTTGGACAGCCCGTATTCCTCCATGGCGACCTCAGGGTCACCGTCGGGGAACGCTGTCGTGTACTTCAAGGCCGCATCGGCGCGCGACGAACGAGTCGGTGTGCCAGCGTTCGCAAAGTTGGCCGTCAGCCCGCGCAACTCGGAAACCATCGCCGGCGTGGTCCCGCCGTGCTTGACTGCCAGGATCGTCCGGGCCAGCGACTCGTGCGCAATCTTGTAGCTGATATCCCGCTCATGCTCAACCATGGCAACCATGTCCGACTCTGTAGCGAGAATCGCATCAGCAGAGGACGGATTGTCATGGATGATGCCGAGATAACCGACCGGGATTGACAGCTCACTGGACACCATCAAACCGATGGTGCGCATCATCTCCGAATGCGGTTGCATCGAAGCCTGCTGAAGCTGCTTGATGTCCGGGCGTACAAGCTTCTGCTCGTCCTCATCGAACACGTCAGGCAGCGCCCACATGCCGCCGATCAAGGCTTCGAGAGGCGAGATTCGCTTACCGTCCGGGCCGGTGAAATGCGCCTCGTCAGCGCCAAGCAATGCCCGCTGCGGGGCAGAGAAGAACTCGGCAGTAACTTCCTGCCGGAGCATCGTTCGCACGCCCTTGTCGATGTAACCCATCAACGGGCGCGTCACCCTGGACCGGCCAAACTGGCGGGACAGCGACCAACCCCAGATATACGGGATGCAGGGAATGAGGCCAGACAAGTTCTCAATTTCGCGCGTGACCATCCAGCCGTTCTGGCCAGAATCCAAGCGCAACGTCTTGCCCGGAACGTACAACAAAGCCTTAGTGGCCGAAACCATCTCAAGAGCCAGTGTCACGCGGTTCGTCCGGGCGTCAACTTCCGCCGTGGCCTCGAGTGCCGTGCGGGCCGCGACGATCACATCAGGCTCGGCAAGATCCGAATCGCCAGGGGTCACAAAGACGAACGCGACAGAATGCTGCAAAGACGACTCAATTGCCATCCGTTCTACGGCGCCAAGGTAGTTGTCCTCGAAGGTCTCGTTGACCTCGTCCAGCAGCGTTGACGGGCGCGGAAGGGTGAAGCCGTCAGGGCGGATCCGCGACGCCGGAACCTTGATCCCCTTCGACGCCCAGCCAATCGGCGTCTGAAAGTCGATCATGTGCGGCGGAACCGAAAAGCCGATCTTGTCCAGACGCTTCTTGTCCTCGACGTACGCTTCCCGCAGCTTGTTACGCGAGGCCTTACGCCGGATCGTGGACAGCATCCGGTAAAACGCCGCCGACTCCTCAAAAGAGAGCTTCCGAACCACGTCGAGAACAGCCACAAGCGTCACCCCTAACCAACAATTGCGTATCGCTTCTTCGCAGGCCCAGGACGGGGCCGCTTGGCGAACTTGACGGCGCCGAAATGGGCGCACGTGACGGAAACGATCGGAGACAGATCGACATCAAGGCTCAGACGATTCCACTTGAATGAGCCCGGACGGTTCTTGATTTGATCCTGCACCGTGTTCTTCGCGGAAAGATCAAGATGCTCCTGCCCGAAGTGCGAGACCGCCGGATACTTCTCCACGGCCTCATGCAAACCAGCGCACGCCTGCGTGTACTCAGCAGCACCAAGGATGAACACCTTCATCCTCTTGGCCTTCAACGGCGCTTCGAGCAAGTCCCGGGCGGGCGAGAACGAATCAATGACGATCGGGAAACGCCGCTTCGCTCGCTCCCACAACCACTCAACAAGCGCCGTCGTGCCACGCTCATCGAAAGGAGCGTCAGCGGCCAACTCAAGATGGATGTCATCGCCTTCAGCAAACGTCGAAACACCGATGCTTACTTTGGTTCGCTCCGGGTTCATGTCCACGCCGTATGCGGCAACAGGCCACTCAGGATCCGGGTCATCAATCGCCAGGTCATCCCACTTAGTGAAAGCACGCTTGCCCGCCTCGGTAGGCGTAGGCCACATGTTCAGCCGCTCGCGCGCAAAAGAGCGAGGCGAGAACTCATGGAGCTCATCCTGGACGGTCTCCAAAAGCACGCGAATGCCAAGGGCCGGGTTAGCGGCCGCCCAGTTCTTCGGATCCTGGACAAACGCAATAAGCGTTGCCTCATCCATCCGGTCGACGTCGCCCTCAGGCGAATGCTCAATCCATGCAGCACGCTTGTTCTTACCCAAGACGGCGTTATTGCGGACCCGCACGAACGGCTCGCCGCGCTCTGACAAATCCCGGGGCGGGGTGCCCATGAAGATCGTCACCGGGTCGCCGGAAGGAGCGGCCGAGATCGTCGGTTTCAGGGCCTCCTGCTCGTCCTCTTCGTACTCCTGGGCTTCGTCAACAACAAGGACATCGAAGGAACTACCGCGTCCGGCGCCGCCCGTTCGGGCGCCCAGCTCAATCAAGCCTCCGTTGTGGAGCTCGATGGCCTCTTGGCCGTTCGTCTTGCGGATCTCTTTGACGAGCGCATTCAGTTCAGGAAACTTCGCGTGCGGGTCGTTGACCTTCGTCCCAAAGAAGAACATGAGGCGCTTGAACGCCTTGCGCGCAGACCCGAGCAAATGCGAGGTGTGCAGGATCTTCAGTCCGAGCACAACAAGCATGTACAGTTCGACGGCCTCAAGGCTGCCGTTCTTGCCATTCTGGCGAGGCACGGACAAACCCCACGTGCCAGCACACCAGCGACCCGTGGTCGTCGTCCGCAGCCACGCCCGAACAACCGTTTGCTGCCACTCGTCCAGCGTCAGGCCATACGCGCCAGCCAAATCAATCGCGGCCTCAGCGTGATCACACGAATAGCCACGGGGCGCCGGGACAATATGGAGCCGGGGCGTCTGCGAACCCTGCAACAGACACCACCACCCGTCAGGCCTTCTTCAAACCCCGAGCCTTGATTCGATCAAGCGGGGTGACGTTCTCGGCGGCCGGCACATGCTTTTGAGCGGCATCACTGCCAACGGCGAGCTTGGCCAAGATAATCGCGAGGGCCGTCGCCTGCTGCCGGGCCTCCGAAAATACGTTCTGGAACTTCACCTCGACATTGATATCGAGCGAGTCGTCACTGACCAGCGAATCGATCACCCGAAACTGCATCAAGTTCAGAACGCCCTTGCCCTGAATGATGTTGTCGAGCTCGTCCAAGCGGTCGGCCAGGCGCGCGCACTCAAGCACAAGAGCATTGCGCGCGACGTCGTTGCCGGACATCGCCGCCCACAAAGCAAGACCACGCTCACCAAGGCCCGCCGGAACATCCACGCCGACCTCCTAGAAGTTTGGGGGCGCGCCATCCGCGAGGGCATTTTGAATCTGGTCAAAATGCCCTACGAGCAAACGGCGCGGCGGCTACAAAGACGGCCAGGGGAGGCCCGCCGGCCTCACGAGCCAGCGCGGGGGGATATTTCGCTAATGCCTAGGGGTGCGAGCGGGAGGCCCCCCGGGAGGGGACCCTCCCCATACCCCCGATATGGGGTTCGGAAATACGAGTTTTCGTATCTGGGGTTATCCACAGTCACCATCGACGGCTGGTTTTGAGCGGCTTTGCTGCAAGCACTGATTGTGTTTTCGGTGCCGTCCGATTGCCTTTGGATTGGTTGCAGCGTCGGCAGCACACTGCAACGTTGTCGAGCGCGTCTTGTCCGCCGTTGGCATGGGCAACGATGTGGTCTACCTCTGCGCTTGGTGGCGTTCTACTTGTCTCGTAGTCGAGCATGACTCGGCAATGCGGGCAGTGGGTTAGGCCTTGGGCTTGGGCGAGGCGCAATGCCTTGGCTCGAAGTTTCTTCCATTGACTGGTGCCTGTGCGTGAGGTTGCCACGTAGACTCACCTGCCATGGGACTGAAGGAGTTACTTTGATGAGCAGCGACTATGAGCTGATGAAGGATTACCACAAGGCAAACGTGTCGGTGACGGTCGAAAAGTGAGCCATTGTGACGGTTGAAAACTGAGCCACCTGTTCCAAACGATTGGGTGGGTGATCACAGTGGAGGATTGGGCGCTTATTCGGCGGTTGCATCTTGCCGAGGGTGAATCGATGAGGTCGATAGCGGCGCGGCTGGGTATTTCCCGGAACACCGTAGCGAAAGCGGTCAGTGCCGACGGTCCGCCAACATATGTGCGTGCGCCGCAGGACTCCGGGATCAAGGCCGTGGAACCGGCCATCCGTGCGCTGTTGCGGGAGAACCCGCGGATGCCGGCTACGGTGTTGGCGGAGCGTGTGGGCTGGTCCGGGTCCCCGGCGTGGTTCCGGGAGAACGTGGCCCGGATCCGGCCCGAGTATGCTCCACCGGATCCCGCTGATCGGATCAGTTACGAACCCGGAGACCAGGCCCAGTGCGACTTGTGGTTCCCGGAGGTGCGGATACCCGTCGGGAGCGGGAAGCTTCGGGTTCTGCCGGTATTGGTCATGGTGTGCTCGCATTCGCGGTTCATCATGGCCCGAATGATCCCGTCCCGGATGACCGGGGACCTGCTGGCCGGGATGTGGGCGCTGATCGGGTCCCTGGGTGCGGTTCCGCGCCGGCTGATCTGGGACAACGAAACCGGCATCGGCAGACGGAACAGCTACGCCGCCGGGGTCGCGGCGTTTGCCGGGGTCCTCGCGACCAGGATCGTGCAGGTCAAGCCCTACGATCCGGAGAGCAAGGGCGTGGTGGAGCGGGCCAACCAGTTCCTGGAGACCTCGTTCCTTCCGGGCCGGACCTTCGCCTCGCCGGAGGACTTCAACGCCCAACTTGGCCAGTGGCTGCCCATCGCCAACGCCCGTCTGGTCCGGCGGACCGGTGCCCGGCCCACGGAGCTTCTTGGCCGGGACAAGGCGGGGATGCTGGGACTGCCGCCGGTTCCGCCCGTGACCGGATTCACCGCCAGGGTCCGGCTCCCGCGGGACTACTACGTCCGGATGGGATCCAACGACTACTCCGTCCACCCGCAGGCGATCGGCAGGTTCGTCGATGTCACCGCGGACCTGGAAACAGTCACCATCACCTTGGACGGCCGGGGCGTCGGGAACCACGCAAGATCCTGGGGCGCCGGCCTGACGATCACCGATCCGGACCATGTCGAGGCCGCCCGGACGCTACGGAAAGCCTTCCAAAACCCGGTCCCCGCCGCAGACACGGCCGGGTTGCGGGATTTGGCCGACTACGACCGGGCCTTCAATGTCGTCCTCGATGACGGGCAGGTCGCCTGATGACCGAAGCGAAGGAAACCGCCGGCCAGATCGAGTACTACTCCCGGGCCATGAAGGCACCACGGATCCGCGAAGCAGCAGCCAGGCTCGCGGACCAGGCCCGTGAGAACGGCTGGACCCACGAGGAATACCTCGCCGCGGTCCTCTCACGGGAAGTCGCCGCCCGCGAAGCCTCCGGCGCCGACTCCCGTGCCCGGGCAGCCGGGTTCCCAGCCCGCAAGTCGCTCGAGGACTTCAGCTTCGACCACCAGCCCGGCCTCAAACGCGACACCATCGCGCACCTGGCGACCGGTGCGTTCCTCACAGAGGCCTCCAACATCGTCCTGCTCGGACCGCCCGGGACCGGCAAGACCCACCTCGCAACCGGGCTGGGACTGCGTGCCACCCAGCTGGGCCACCGGGTCCTGTTCGCGACCGCCATCGACTGGGTCGCCCGGCTCCAGTCCGCCCACCAGAGCGGGAGGCTGCCCCAGGAACTGGTCCGGCTGCGCCGCTACGGGCTGATCATCGTCGATGAGGTCGGCTACATCCCGTTTGAACAGGACGCCGCAAATCTGTTTTTCCAGCTCGTCTCCTCACGCTACGAGCACGCCTCCCTGATCCTGACCTCGAACCTGCCGTTCGCCCGCTGGGGAGACGTGTTCGGAGACCAGGTCGTCGCCTCAGCCATGATCGACCGCATCGTCCACCACGCCGAAGTCCTCACACTCAAAGGCTCCAGCTACCGGCTCAGACACACACGGACAGACTCACTGCCCTCGACAAGACCGGAAAATACGGCAGAATAACCAACGTCAACGTGGCTCACTTTTCCACCCACGAAACGGCTCACTTTTCGACCATCACTGACAAAACGCCCTCCGAGAGGCATGGGCAGCGGCCGGCAACAAGCCATGTGATCACCCGGAGTTCATGGCAGAGGTCCTCTACGCCAGTCGAACCGGTGACGAGTTCTGCACGACGTGCGGGTTTAATCGCTAGCACAATTGGCTCCTGCATGGAGTAGGCGCGTAGCGTCGCCTCGTTCTTAGGCCGTAGATCAGTGATCCCACCACGATGCCAGGGGCGCCCGGGTTGATCCTTGGCCGCGCTTTGGGTGACTTGCCCAGTACCGGCCTACGGTCTCCATATAGGAGAGTTGAAATAGCAGGGTGTGCAGGGTTCGAACCTGCGATTCCGGTTTTGGAGACCGGCGTGATGCCTCTTCACTAACTCCCCAGATGGCCCGCGCTCATGGGGGTTTGCGCGGGCCGGACGCCTGCCTCTCGGCGGTGCCTCGATTCGGGGAACCATTGTGGTTCCCGTGAGCTGGCAGGCTTCGAACCTGCTTGGAGCCAACACCACGGCTTGTTCCATCCGCCGGTGCCTCGCAGCCCTCCCGCCGTTCATGTCCGGCGGGCTATGAAATTGTGTTGTGTGCGCGCCCAATGTGGAAGTTTTGGGCACGAAAAAAGCCGCCCTGTTCATCAGGTGCGGCTTGGTGCTGGGTACGACAAATACCCCTCAGTGACACACTTTAACACAACCGTGCGGCTTCATGTGCGGCTTTCTTCACGGCGTGTTTCGTACCATGCGTCAAGTACTTCGTGTGGGTTGTAGGTGGGCGATGGTTTGCTTTCGACTGCCTTGAATTTGCCACGGCGCACCCAGTTTCGGATGTCCATCCCGGTCACGACGATCCTCGCGTTGTCCCTGAGCCAGGGCACTAGTTGGCGGGTTGGCATTGGGGGTGCGATGCCTCTGACGCGCTCGCGGTTGGCTGCATGGTTGACAGGCGGTTCCTCTGGCCCGCTGACGAGTAGTTCGGCTTTGGTTACCCAGTCTCGGATCATCCAAGCCATGCCAGCGGCGCGAGGGTCCTTGGCGTGTTCTGATGCCAGAGTCTTGTTGACTGTCCGAAGGTTCTCTTGGAGTTGCAGCGCGTCGAGGTTGATGGGCGCAGCGCTGCCGGGTTTGCTGCCACTGTTCCATCCGCCGCCGGCTGGCCTGACGTTGTCGAGCTTGGCGATGGTGACGCCAAGCGCGGCGATCATAACGGGCACTTTGTCCAACCATGCCTGCAGGTCCCGGACGCATTGCGTGCAGAGGTAGGTGCTTGTCCAGTTCGCGCAGTCTTCCGTGGTGCATTCGTTACTCAAGCCTGATCTCGCCTTTCTTTGGGTTGGGTCACTTGGCGGACTTGGAAGGCTTTGGTGGCGAGCACGAGGATCCGTTCGTCGTCGTCTCCGTAGTTCCAGAATCCGACGCGTCCGGCTTCGTAGAAGTAGACCTCGTGGGATGACACTTGATGCTCAATGCCGCCGTCGTAAACCGAGTAGGCGAAGTTGCGTAGTGGCCGTGGCGGTTTGGGCTCTTCAGTCTTGCCGTGGAAGGTCACGGCTTGCCTCCGTTGTGGACGATGTTCTTGCCCCAGAGCCGCACATGGCTACCGGTGATCGTGGTCATGTACCGGGGAAGCGCCATGGTGTTGTCGTTGGCGAGTTGCCTGAGTGATTCGAGGGCGAAGTCGTAGCTGGAGCCGCTGCTGAGTGACATGTCCTCTGCCAGTGGTCGCAGTCGTTCTTCGGCGATCGGCAAGGCGTAGTAGCTCTTGCTTTTCATCGGCTGCCTCCTGCTTCGAGTTTCTGGATTTGCATGCGGAATCCGGTGGTGACTTTGACGGGTGTGCGTGGGTCGATGTTGTGGTTGAGGGCGTTTTGGGCGAATGCGAAGACGTCGCCGACTGTCATGCCGATCTTCTTGTCGTCGGCGGCGTGTTCGATCTTGATGTTGCTCATGGCTGCTCCTGGGTGATGGTGATGTCGAGTCCGCTTAGGTTTTCGGCCCAGACTTTGCGGATGTTCCAGTGGACGATTCGGGCGTCGTCTTTGATGACCTTGGATTTGGTGAGGGCGTCGCCTACTGCTCGTTGGAGCTTGTCGAGGTCTGGCGTGCCGGCGGGTACGTCCGGGTACTTGGTTGTGCGGGGTTTCGGTAGCCGGATCTCGCCGCTGATGGACACTGGCCCGTCGACGGTCGCCCAGTGCATCCCGGCCGCGGCTCTCGCTGCGCCTTCGACGGCGGCGCGCCATGCTGGCAGCTTCTCGTCCATCTCGACCAGTACGATCTTCCGTCCACGCTTGAACGCCTTTTTGCTGCCTTGCGTGGCGGGGAGCCCGTAGGCGACGACGCGCAGCGAGGTCATCGTCCGCCCCACTTCCGACGGTCACGCACCAGGGTTGGATCGTGCGGTAGGTTCGGCGGTGGGATCAGCGCGTAGTCCTTCTGAGATCCGATGATGCCGTTGGCGAAGCCTAGGTAGGCGTCGATGATCGGCTTGAGCGCTCGCGTCATGAGCTTGAATCCGTGCTCGATGGACCGCTCGTGCCGATGGCAGGCTTCGATGGCGCGGAACTGGTCAGGGAACGTGGCCCGGACTTCGCAGGGCTCGCAGGTGTACGTCCAGCGGCACTTACCCTCTTTGCGGATCATGGTTCTCCTTCAATGACTGAAGCCGCCTCCTCCGAGACGGCTTCGTGGTGTTTTCCGATGTGAGTTTGTGGGCGGATCCCGGCTTTGACGTCCGCCCAGCAGGACCTGCAAGTGTGTGCGTCTTGGCCTATGTGGTCCTCGCAGGGCGGCGGTTTGGGCAGTTGGGCCCTCGCCGCTTCCGGCCAGTGCGGACCAGGGTGGAAGATCGGCGCCGGGGTCTGGCATGTGCGTTCCATGGCCTTAGTGGTTGCAGCGATGGTCAGAGCGCCCAGGCTTGGGACGTCGCGGTGCTTGTCGATGAGTGACACCAGCGACGCGACGGGCCAGTCTGGTCGGATCTCGTGGAGCAGGTAGGCGACGGCCCGCTTTTGCTGGTCTGTGATGATCAAATTGGGATTCCTTTCAAGCCAAAACGTCGCCTGACTCGCCGCTGGTTGTTGCCGGTTTTCTGGGCTCTGGTGAGTTAAGAAACAGACTTGGTTGGCACTTTTAGGTGTAGGTGTGAAGGTGTAGGTGTTAGGTGCAGGTGTTACCGATGCCTTTCCTGAAGGCATCGACAAACCCTTTCCTGACCGCGTTTGAAACCCTTTCTGGAAGGGTTTCCCGAACCCTTTAACGATGGGTTTATGCAGCCTCGCCGGATACCATTTCGCGGGGGTTTATGGACCGTCCCGCCATGGCATCCTTCAAGGCTCCCCAGCTGGTCCATTCCGGGTTCTCGGCCTTCAACCGGTGGAGTTCATGGACGACGACGCCGCGGATCGTCCTGGACGCTACGGAGGCGTATGCCTTGGCTACTGCGGCGCCCATGTTCCGTTGCTTCAGTAGTCCGTCGCTGCGCATGAACGAGCGGACGAGCACTTCTTCGGTGTCGTCGTCGGTCACGATGTAGACCTGCTCAATGAGCTCCTGAGCGGCTGATTCCAGCACGTCCAAGGTCAGGCCTTTAGCCTTCGGAACGATGCGCTTCAGCCGCCAGTCCACGACTCCGCAGTGGCTCAGATCGGCGTGGGTACTCAAATGGATGAACAACCACTGAGCCATTGGGGACAGGTCAAGGAAGTCATCATCAACCCAGATGCTCACCTTGATCTGCCCGTATTGCCTAGCCATTGAATATTCCTTTCTCAGCTGTCTGGCAGCTGTCGAGGCATGCCCATATAAGATCCGGGGATGGACTTGATTTGTGGGGATACGCTCGGGATTACGTGCGGAACGTGGGTGCAGCTATGGAGCGGAGCCATTGGCGCCTTCGTTGCTGCGGTGATCGGTGGCATCGTCGCATTGATGGTTGTGCGGATGACGAACGCCCACCAACGGAAGATGGCGTCTCATGGGCGAGTGCTCGGTGCAATTGCTGACTTCAATGCTGCAATCTCCGCTCTTCCACGCAGATTTCAGGACGGGCTGGAGGTTATCCAATCCTTAGTAATGCAGGCTGACGCCGCCGGCGACAGGATGTTGATGGAGATGGATGATCTGAAACTCGCTTACGAGTTGAGTATGTGGGGCCTTGATCTAGGGGGACTTGCTGCAAAGGCAATCGAATTCCGCGATGCGGGGGATTTGGCCAAGTACGGCCAGGCCTATGCGTTGCTTCGCGACGCCAGCCGCTTTGTTACCTCACGCACAAGATACTGGGGCCGTATACCTCGAAGAGTTCGTCTTACATGGGCGGCAGAGCTTGAATCCGAGCGCAACAACATTGTGGTACAGCGAGAGAGGCTCTCGAAGTAGTCGACGTCGATCTTGGCCCCGAGTCAGCGGCCCTTCTCATCCGGCTCTGCCAAAGGATGATCCTTTCTGCCGTGATGATCCATGGCCATTTCAATGCGTCTTGAGTTTCAGGTTTCCGATCGGCCGGATGGCGAATCATGGAACCCATCCGGGCTTGGGCGTACCGTTGGCCGGGTAGGTGGTTGATCCCAAAGAAAGTAGGCAGCTGTGGCCTTGTTCCAGTTCGTAGTCCATGGGGTACTCGAAGTTGACGAAGACTTGCTCGGAGTCGCCGCGGCAAATGCTTTGGCTGACAGTAACGATCCTCAAGGCGTCGCATTTGAAGCCGGACATGCGCTTCGGCAAAACCCTCAAATCGGTCTTGAAGTGATTCTCGGGTCCGGCATCCTGGCTGACCTGAGCAAGAAGTTTGATGGCCCAGAATCGTACTACAGGGTGCATGGGTTCGGGGTACAAGCACACACAATTGAACTTCCGCCCGCTGGGCAATAGTCAAGACATCATGCTGCTACCCCGAGGGATTCGGCGGCGATCATACCCAGGTCGCGAGCGTTAGGCGGGCAGACGGCGTTCCCAGCTTGCTTGACCATCTCCCGTTTGGTTCCGGTCATCCGATAGTCCTTCGGGAATGCCATGCCCCAGGTGACTTCGTGGGGTTCGAGCATGCGGAAGGTGCAGTCCTCGACCTCGGGCGGCCGGACGCCCATGAGGGCGTGGTGGTTGCCGTTGGCCGCGAAGGTGTCTAGCGGGTCGTAGACATCCTTGGGTGCGTTCTGACCACGCAGAGTGATCATGGCGTATCGGTCAACGGTGGTCAGGGTGCCGATTGGCCTGTCAACGCCCTGCGGATTGCTCGAACCGTAGTAGGGCATTAGTAGGGACTCGTGATTCCCGCCGCCGACGAGCGTGCGCAGCGGATCGTGCACGGTGGCCGTGCGTGATGCATAGGAGCCAGACACATGGTTGATGATCAACGGCGGGTAGCCGAGGAATGCAGTCTCGTTCCGGGTGGTCTGGGTGCGCATTGCCTGTTCGATCGACTGAGCTTCCTTCCCAATCCGACCTTCCACCGGAACAAGCAGGCCGCGGGTGTAGCTGGTGGTCTGTGTCCGGTGAGGCTCGGTATCCACAGGCGTGAGGATCTGGGCCCCGCGCACTGCATCCACTGACAACCGCGCCGGTCCGTACTTTGCCAGCCCGGCCCGGATCCTGGCCATCGTCTTTTCGGCAAGCGGCTTGCCGCGGTCGCCGATGCGTTGACCTTCGATGGTCCAGTCGATCGCGTGAGATGCTGGCAGCCAGCCGGGCTCCACAACCCCGTTGCGGCACGAAACCTTGGGGCAGCGGTAGAGGTACTGTGCGCGGTAGCGGCCCCAGCGCTCGTTGGGCTTCTTGAAGACCTGCAGCGCCCGTACAGTCTCGTCGCAGGACGGGCAGTACGCGAGCGGCCGGAGCTTGTCGAAGTCCGGCTTGGTGTTGCCCTGCTTCCAGAACATCACGTACATACGGTCCCTCGACTGCGGAGCCGGAAGGCCGCCGAGCTGCGCGTGCATGGAGTTCATGTAGACGATGTGGTGCTCGTAGCCAAGCGACTTCATTGCTAGTAGCCAGGCGTCGAACATGAGCCATTTGGCGGCGTCCACGACGTTCTCAGTGATGATGATCTTGTAGTCGTGGATTTCGGCGAACCGGGGCACGTCCCACATGGTGGCCCGGGACTTGATCGCGGCCTCGTCTGGCAGCTTCTCGCCGAAGAGCGCGGTTTGGCGGGTGACGCGCTTCTTCCCCTTCGCCACGCTGTGGTTGGTGCACTCCGGCGACGCCCAAAGCATCTCCGTCGACGGGATGAATTCCGGGTCCACCTGTTGGATGTCCGCGCAGACGTGCTCAACCTCGGGGTGGTTGGTGTTGTGCGTTTCGATCGCACGGGCCCAGTGGTTCATGGCCGTCTTGACGGTTATGCCCGGGACAGCAGAAAGGCCGGTGGATGATCCGCCGGCCCCGCAAAACATGTCTGTAACTGTGATCGTCATTGGGTGTCCTCTTGTGCAAGCTGGTGCTTGACGGTCTCGATGATTGGGGGCGGCTGAGTTTCGAGTTCGTGAGGGCCCAGCAGCTCGAAAATGTCTGTCTGGCCTTCCAAGATCTCGTCCAATGTCAGCCGCCGGAGCTGTGTCGGTAGCCGCGGCCAGTGGCTGGCACGGCGGGTGCTTCGATGACCACGACGTGGCGTGCCCCGCCGGAGCCGGGGACTCGGCGGCCATCGGCGATGCATGCCCGTGGCGGGCCGACGATGGTCGCGTTGTGGCGGTGGGCGACGTTGGGCAGATCGCCGATGGCTTGGGAGATTAGCTCGGCGTCGGTCGTTGCCGTGCCAGTCCCCTCGATGACGGGCCAGACACCACGGAATAAGTGCGTCGGCGATGTTGGTTTGGGCTTTGGCCGCGTCATCGGTCCTCCTTTGGGTACGAAAAGGGCCGCTTTGCAGCGGCCCTGAATTGGTTTTGGCGCATCACGTTGGCGATGGCTTGGTCTTGCGTTGGGTTCCGGTAGAAGCGAGGCCCGCTGTCGTCAGCGTCTTGCCGACGGCGCACAGCGATATGGTGATCGCACCGCCCGCGGGTCCGGCAGATGCCGTGCGGACCTTTGCAACGCGAGCAGCAGTTGTCCGAGATCAAGCCGCGTCAGCCCTGTGCGTGATGTGATCGCGGATCTTCTGGGGTTGGAAGCCGGACCAGACTTCGTCACCCTCGATGGTTGACGTGATCACGACGGGCATTTGCCTGTAGCCGAGAGTTTCGGTGACGTAGCGGTAGGCAGTCGAGTCTTCCTCGACGTTCACGGATGTGAAGTGAATGCCTTCCTTAGCGAGCAAGCTTTTGGTCATGTCGCATTGGCGGCAGTCGTTCTTGGTGTAGACGACGACTGCGACGCCGTCGCGTGCCTGGATTCGGGCGGTGAGGTCAATTGCTTCGGTTGTCATGGTGTCCTTCGGGTGTGACGCGGCGCCCGCCAGGGGGTCCGGGCGCCGCGGGCATGAAAAAAGGCCCTCAATGGGGCCTTGCGTTTTGTAGTACGGGTGTGCGGTTATCCCCAACCGACGGATGTGTCCGGGGCGGCGCCCCATCCTTGGTCGGCCGGAGCAGCGGCCGGGATGTCGTTGGCGGGTGCTTGGTGCCAGCGGAGGTCTTTGCCGATGGTTTCGATGCGTAGCTGGTCTGCGCGGCGTTTCTGGCCGCCTTCGACTTCCCATTCACGTGTTTCGAGTTCGCCGTAGAGGATGACGTTGTCACCCTTCTTCAAGGTGTTCGAGACGTTGTCAGCGAGCAGCATCTTGCCTTGGTTCCATGCTCGGCAGTCCCAGAACTTGCCTGGCTTGTTCTCCCAGTCGTTCTTCTGCCGGTTGAACTTCCGGGGATTACTGATCACGGTTACTTTGGTGACCGCCGAACCGTCGTCCATGTACTTCGGGTCGGTTACCTCGTGAACTTTCCCGATGACGGTAATAAAGGTTTCGCCAGCCATTTATGCGACCATCCCGTCTTCGATCACAATCCCGCGGCCGTCGCCGTCACCAACCATTTCGATCCACACCTGGAAGTCGTGCTTGCGGGCGATGGATTCAACGAGCGCCAGGTTGTCGGAGTCGAGCAGGGAGCCGTCGGCGATGCGGATGACGCGAAGCTTCGGGTTCAGGGCGATGGCCATGGCAAGCGAGACGCGCAGCTGTTCGGCGCCGGATGCCTGCTTGAACGGCACGCCACGGTAAGTCACACCCGTGTCATCGAAGCCGAGGTCATCGATCGGGAAGACTGCAGCAGCGAGTCCATCAGCCTTCTGTTTGTCGATCTCGGCGATCGCTTCCGTGAGCTCGGCGGCTTCCTGCTCTGCGATGGTCAGATCGGCGCGCACCTTCTCGCCTACCTTGTGGTGGCGTACCTCGACGTTGATGTGCTCGGCGTTGTCGATCTGCTCTTGAATGGCTTCGAGGTCCACCTTGAATGGTGCCGTCTCGAAGCGCTTCTGCGCGTCCTTCAACTGGAGCTCGGCGTCTTCGAGTTCACGCCTTACCCGATCGACTTTCTCGGCCCAACCGTCGCGAGCAGTGCGGGCGACGTCGATCGCGTGGTTGAGCGTCTGCCCTGACCGGTACGCCGCAACGAGTTCGGAGACGCTGACCTCTTCGTCGGGCAGGTCGGCGGGCCGGGAAATGTAATCGGCGGCGCGGGCGGTGAGTTCCTTGACCTTGCGGTTGGCGTCGGTCCGACGTTCGAAGACGTCCTTTCGCTCGGCGGCCAGCCTGTCCGGGTCGAACGGCAGCTGCACGAGTTCAAGCAGCGTGGCCAGCTGGTCGCGGTCCGAGAGCTGCGTGAATGCCAGCGGGTCGAGGGACAGCCTGCCGAGCAGGTCATCAAGCTTCGCCTGACCTTTCGGGTACACGGCGCCGTCGCGAGACTTGACGAGAAGGGTCGGTCCGGAAGCGGTGAATTTGCGGGTGACGATGAGGTCTTCCGTTTCGAGGACGATCTCGGCGCGGTCCTCGCCGTCACGGATGGGCTTCGGCGTGGTCTTCCCGTTCACACCGCCCAGGGCTGCGGTGATGCTGTCGAGGATGGACGTCTTGCCCTGCCCGTTCTTCCCGGCGACGATGACGAGGCTGCCGTCCGGATCCGGGACGATCTCAACAGCCTTGAGACGTTTGTAGTTGGTGGACTCGAGGCGGATTATCTTGCTCATGTGGTCTGCTCCTGGTGGTTGTCTTCTCGTACTGATGCAAGGATTTTCTGCGCGTCCTCGGCGCTGATCTTGTTCGGGTGATCCCATGCGGCACCTATAACCTGCCCGGCCGCTGCTAGGATCTGTGGTCCGTCACCTTCATAACCGGCTGCGGTTAGTGCATTGGTGATTGCTTGCCATTGCGCTCGCCACGGTTCCGTTATTGGTTCGGACAGGACCGTTACCGCGTGCTGCTTGACCTTCTTCTGACTGATACGCACGGGGATGGTGAAAGGGGCCTCAATGTGCGACATGGCGATAACTTCGACGCCGCCGACCGGCTCGCCCGCGTAGATCACTTCGGGGTTGTTTACCAGCTTGACCAGCCGCCCAATCCACTTGTCGGATTCGGTGCCCCATGCGTGCGCGATTACGCGGAGCATCCCCTTAGATGGCTTCCACGGGCGGCCGTCCATGCCAACGAGGTCAACAATGACCGGCTTGGCCGCATCGCCTTTCCGGACATCCTTGATCGTTGCGACGATCGGCGACCCGGTGAGGTCCGAGGCGTTGATTTGGTCCGATTTGGCTACAAGCGCCTTTGATATGTCCATTAGAAGGTGATCTCCAGTTCTGGGAAGTGGTCGATGCGTTCGGTCATTGGCATGTCGGCGGTTGCTTCGAGGTAGTTGCTGACCATTTCAGTTGCGGTCTTCTCGAATTGCGCGGCTGCGTGGAGGATTGCTGTGTGCCATGCGGGGTCAGGGTAGATGCGCTTCACCCAGAGCTTCATGCCGCCGCAGTAGCTGGTGTAGTCGATCCATGCCCGGCCGGAGACGAGCAACCCGGTTTGCAGTTGCGCCATGTTCTCGGCTGGCACTTCATCAGCAAGGACTGTCTTAAGTTGTGCTTTCTGGGCCCGGCTTTTGATTTCGATTAGCCCTTCTTCACCGACGAGGCCGTCTGGTGAGTAGCCGATTTTGAAGCCGTCAAACTGCCGAATCATGAAGCCGAGCTCAGAGGCAGGCGCGTGATGTTCCGAATAGGCTTCTCTCGCGTATGGCTCGTCCAAGGTGCCGCGCTCCATCGCCCGAGATGGCTGTACGGGCTCGACGTGCCCTGTGATGCGTTCGGCGGCGAGAATCATGGTCAGGCCGCGTGACGTTTCGTTGTCGGCAACCATGTAGACGGGCGGCAACTCGGCCGCCCTGGCTGCCCGCTCGTCGTGCGGGGTCTTGATCGGCGTCGGTACTTTGCGGGCGCTGCTGATGCAAGGCTCGGCGGCGAGCGCCTGGCACTTCGGGCACTCGACGGCCAGCGCGTCGGGTAATCCCTTAGTGACGAGTTGACCGACGACGGACGCCGTGACGATGCCGCAGCGTGCAGCCAGCCATTCGGGCGTCCCCTGCTCTAGTTCCTTGAATATTTGCAAGCTCATGTGTCCCCAATCTGGGCATGAAAAAGGCCCCTCATGGGGGCCGTGGTTATCGGGTGCAGCCGCAGCGGCTGGCGGCGTCGGTTTGGGCGTCGTGGTTGACGGCGTTGCACCGGTCTGTGTGGTGGTGGCCGCACTTGGGGCAGTACGGGTTACCCACCGGATGCCCGCCCAATTTCTCGGATCCGGCGCGCCATAAGGGCGTTTGTGTGGGCGCGATGCTTGGCCCATTGTTCGGGGCCGCGGCATGCCCGCAGGTGGTCATTGAATGCTTGGCACTCAAGGTTGAGTGATCGTCGGATAGCAACTCGGTAGGTACGGCGAGTGAACTTCACTGGTCCGCCGCTAGGATTTCTTGTCGCAGCTCGGCCGGGAGGTTGCGAAGCTTCGCGATCAGCCTGTCGTTGCGCTCCGGGTCAAGACCGAAGTTCGGTAATTCGATCGGGCGGGTAGCGGTCGGAATCGTCACGGCGGCCGCAGCTACCTTGTTGGCGGCGATGATGACGCGGCGGGCCTCCATGACCGTGATGTTGTGCTCCCGGGCTTTCTTGAACACTTCAGCCGGCGCCGGGTTCGTCACCGGGTTACGGGCCATCAGCTCGGCGGTCATGGCATTTCCTCGGCTGTGGCTTGAACGGAGTGCTGGATGAGCGACTCGGGCACGGTGACGACGGCTTCCGGCGTCAGCGGCTCGAATGCGGCGGCCGGGACTCGGATCCGCACCTTGACGACGACACAGCCAGGTTCCAAGACGGCCGGCTTCCGCTGAGTCGATTTGATGACGCGCAACGGTCGATTCCAAACGCCTTCGGTTCGGCGCAGCTGCAGGTAGGTGTCCGCTTCGATGTAGCCGGTCATCGTGCTTCCCAAATGATGTGGTGGCGGCCCGGGAGAACGTGCGGGATCAGGTCAGCGAGTCGTCGGGTGAGCGTCCAGCGGTTGGCGCGGCGGGGTGTGGTGGTCATTAGAATCCGTATTCCTTTCGGGCGGCGTCCGCATCATCAGCGGCGCGGGTGTCACGCTCGGCGTCGAGCATGTCGTAATCAATGTCTTCCGGTTCCTCAAGCAACCGGTCGTGCCGCATGCTGGCCGGGATCATGGTCGCGGCGCCGAATATCGACGCCACAAGGACAAGAAACTGAAGACCGTTCATGGGGTTCCTTCTCTCTTCGTTTTGCGGGCCCATGATCGGGTCACGCCGTGCTTGCGGGACTTGCTGCTCGAGGTCTGGTAGCCGACGGCTTGGATAAGGCCGTCCTTGCGAGCGGCGATGAGAGCCTTGCCTGGCCAGTTCTTGTGGGCCGGAGGCCGCATTTCCCGGCGAAGGTCGTCGGCTGAGAACACCTCATGCGCGAGGGAGATTGCGTCGATCGTCGCCACGGCGTCCTCAATCCAGGTGTTGTCCTCAAAGACCGCCGCTTTCATGCGCAGCTCACCGCCGTCTCCCGTAGAAGGGTGTGGACGTCGGTGTACTCGTCGTCAGCCTTCATGCCGCCAACCTCCGCGCCGCGTTTGCTTCGTTCTGGGTGGCGCGTTCGGCGAGGACATTCTCGACGGCGGTTTCGCCTGTGGGATCTTGGTGGTCGAGGAAGAACGCGTCGAGGTCGACCGGGCCGCGTTCGTCGTGCAGCTTCTGCATGCGACGTGCAGTCTTCTTCATCTCGGAAAATGTGGCGGTGATGCCGTGCTTGGCGTTGTAGGTGGCGAGTTTGGACAGGTAATCAGTGCTTTTGGGCATGACAAATAGACCCTTCTTCTCGCAAAGAACACGAGAGTGATGGTTAGTTCATGGAGATTGCCCAGATGCGGGCGAAGGGTGCCAGAATTGGCGAGGCCGACTATGCGGGGAGCGGAGCGGGCTAAGCGCTCTTCATGAGGCGCTTGATGTTCTGTCGCTGAGTCCTGGGACGTTCAACAGGTTTGGTTGCTGGCGTGATGAATGTCTGGTAGTCGGACCGGCGTATCCGGTATCTGTTGCCGTGCTTCGTTGCCAGAAGTTTCCCACTGTTGATGCAGCGGTAGACGTAGTGCTCGTCCATCCGGAGCGCCTGGGCAACCTCGGTGACAGTCAGCAGTTCATCGTCCTCGTTCACGCCGCGTCCTCAACGGAGTATCGGTTGATGAAGTAGGCCTGCCCTTTGCCGGTTACCTTGGGCGTCTTGGACACGGTCACGTGTCCGTCCGAGTGGGTTACTGCCGTTTCCTTTACCTTGAATAGTTCAAGTTCCATGGCGCGCTGGGTTGGCATGTTCCAGTCGGTGCCCTGACGCCTGATCAGGTAACCGTCTTCGCGGAGCTGCGCGAACAGACGGTTAGCGCCGATCATGATGCCATTGCCGCGGAGGATCTTCGCCAGATCACCGACGAGGATGGTCGTCTCCGAGGTAGCCACCGAATCGGCGAAAAGGACTTTGGGGGCATCGGCCGCGACCTTCGCGGCCAGAGCCTCACGGGCCTCCACCTCCGCGGCGTAGGCTCGAAGGGCCTGCGGAAGCGTCTGCGGAATGGCCTGAACCCCATAGCCGCCGGTCTTGCGGATCTGAGGCAGAACCTCATGGGTTACCCACCGCTTGAACTGACGAACTTTCTCCATCTTGGCCTCGATCTCAGCCTGATGCAGGCCGCGGGCCTTCTGCGGTTGCAGGGAGAACAGGAGAGCATAGAGCCCGGATTCGTTGATCGTCGACAGCATCTGGCGGCCGCCAGGGGTGTCAATCTGCGTACCCCCCTTGTCCTCTACGTCTACAACCTGCATGGCGCGGTTGCGGTTGGTGACTCCGAAGTAGTCGCAAACATCTGCGGCGACGAACCATGGCTCGCCGTCGATGGTGACAGTGCGAACAGGGGACTGGTTGAAGTTGAAAGTGGTAATCTCGGACACCTGATTCCTTTCTCTAGGTTTTTCTCTTGGCCCTCAGCTATGCCAGTAGCTGGGGGCTATTTCTTTGCAGAGAAGTCGGGGTAGCTGATTGCCTCCATAGGAACGCCAAGACCAACGGCAATTTTGCGCAAAGTTGCCGGAGATACCTCGCGGGATCCGTTTTCTACGTGACTAAGTGAGCCCTTGCTTACTTCTGCTCGGGCGGCGAGGTCCATGTGTCGTATGCCGAGTGCCTCGCGAATTACTCGGACTGCCGCACCGTTAACTCGGCGCTTCATCGCGGTTTCCATAGTGAAAACTCTAAGCAACTAAGCGCAACTTAAGCAAGTTACGCAACAAAGTTCTTTCGCAAACCGTGTAATTTCCGGAAAGTTTGCCTTGCGAAGTTGCCTTGAGTTGCCATAACGTGAGGGTATGGAGATTAGCGCAGAAGACTTGAGGCTCACGAGGAACCACTTAGACCTGACTCAGGCAGAGCTTGCCGAACGCCTGGATGTGTCACCGCGGACGATCGTGAACTGGGAAACCAGTGGCGTCCCGGCCCGTCGCGTGCCGCGAGTCGAAAAGCTTATTGGTGGTGCTATCCGTGAAGCTCTCGACCTCGAAGCGTCGTTCCAGTCCTTTAAGGAGACCCTGCCGCCTGAAGAGGTTCAGAACCGATGGGCCGAGGAAGGCAGTGCAGCGCAAGAGGCTGAACCCGCAAAGCCCGCAGGCTTCCCAGAACCTGGACTTCATCCCGAAGCAAGACGGGCGCACTTACTCATGCCATTTTCTGACACTGACCTACTCAATGAGCTTAGAAGTCGGGCATCTCGAAGGGGCGACAGGGCCTCGAGTTGGAATGCCGAGAGGTTTGAGCGGTACCAAGAGTTCATTAACCCGAAGTGGGTCGAACTGGCCGCTAAAGAAGGCGACCCTGACGAGGATCCTGACTACTCAAAAATGTCGGAGCAGGGTGCTTATGATTTGGCGGCTTACAAGGGGGACGAAAATATTGCACACGACGATCTACCGCATGAACCCTAGGGTTGTTGCCCATCGGATGGGGGTGCGTGTGAGGACCGCTGTGACGCCGGCCGGTTGGTGGGGTGCCTATGACCATCAAAGACGGCTTGTCACGCTTCGGCCTGGTTTGGGACCGATCCAGTCAGCGTGCACGCTGATGCACGAGCTGGGACACGCCTATTACGGACATGTGGGGGTGACCGGCAAACAGGAGGCCTTGGCGAACAGGTGGGCGGCCTGCCGGTTGATTGAGTTCGACCGCGTGTTGACGGCGGCGGCAGTGCAACAATCAACTGTGGCAGTGGCTGCCGAGCTTGGCGTCTTGCCGAGCGTGCTCGAAACGTACCTTCAGACGCTCACAAAGTCTGAGCTTGGTGCCGTTCGTGAAGCTGCGTTGAGGATGGCCGCATGATGGCCAGAACGGGCGATTCTAGATGTTGACGCCGTCAACAAAACCCGCAAAATCGGCTTCCGGATCACAAAACCGCATGCAGTCGTTTCCCGCTAGATATACGCAAAAACAGCTTTATGACGCGATATTACGCGGGGGTTCAAATCCCCCATTCTCCGCGTTTGTGGTGAGTCGAGACATCCTTCATGGATGAGTCGGGTCATCGGTAACACCCCGGTCTTCGGACCGGGGTGTTTTTCTTTGTCTGGGTTGGTAGCCGCGGGCGGGGTCGATGGTGAGTTCGCGGATGATCTCTCCGGTGGCCGTGTCGCTGATCGTGACGTCCGTGTCGTGGATGAGCATCAGGACGTGTTTGCCGGCGTAGGCCCGCCCGATGCCGATGTGGCGGAGCCGTCCGGCGTGGCGGAGGGTGAGTTTCCCGAACCGGTCGACGCGGTCGATGCGGCGGCGCCAGTGGTCTCCTTGTTTCGCTCCGGACGGTGCTGCTTTGGGGGTCGCGGTGTAGGCCTCGTGCGGTGTTCTGCGGTTCAGGGCCCGGTGGGGGCGTTCGTGGTTGTAGATGTGGCGGAACTTGTCCAGTTGTTCGTTCAGGTCCGCCAGGGTGTGGGCGCGGGGCTGGCCGGTGAGCCATTTCTTCAGGGTCTGATGGAAGCGTTCGATCTTTCCCTGGGTCTGCGGGTGGCTGGGTGAGCCGTTTTTCTGGGTGATGCCCAGGGCGTGGAGCTGGTGTTCGAAGGCGTTGCGCCCCCCTTTTCCGCCGGCCAGGCGGGTGGTGTAGACCATGCCGTTATCGGTCAGGGTCCAGGCCGGCAACCCGTGTTCCGCGGCGGCGGCCAGGAAGGTGGACACCACCGCAGTGACGGTGACGGGCGTGAACGCGGCGCAGGCGAGCAGGTAGCGGGAGTGGTCATCGAGGAAGTTCAAAATCTCGGTATCGGTCCCGTCGGCCAGGGCCCAGTGGGTGAAGTCGGACTGCCAGGTTTCGTTGGGCTGGGGCGCCTCGAAGCGGTGCAGGGAGGACTTCGGGCGTTTCTTCGGCTCCGGGGCGATCAGGCCCGCGGTGTGCAGGATCCGGCGGATCGTGGAGGTCGACGGCGCGTGTAGTCCTTCACGTCCAAGGTGCCAGGCGATCGTCACGGGCCCGGCGTCCAGGCCGGCAGCGTCCAGTTCCCGCCGCAGGGCCTGGACCCGGCCGGTGACAGCGTCGGTGGTTCGGCGCGGGTTGCTCAGCGGGCGTTTGGACCGGGGCTCGACGGCGTCGATGCCCCCTTCGGCTTCGCGCCTGAGGAGTTCATGGACCCAGCGGCGGCTGACTCCATAGCGGCGGGCCGCATCCGCGACGCTCAGGCCCTGGTCACGGACTGCAAGGACGATCACTTTCTGCTTCGACATGAAACATGCTCGCCGCGCCCGGGGCGTGAACGATGTCCCGACTCACCGGTGAAGCGTCAACCGGGAACGATGACCCGACTCATGTGTGAACTATGTCGTGAAACTACACACCCCATTCTCCGCGTTTGGCCCCGGTCTTTTGGACCGGGGCCTTTTTGCGTTCCGGCTCTATTCGAATTGCCCCTGCGGGCAGAATGATCGTGCAGAATCCGAGGGCGCCAGCCAATCAACCCCTGCCCTACATCCGTTCCGCAGCCACCCGTTCCAGCACTTCGCGGCACGCCAGGATTGCCGGGTGGATCCGGCCGGCGGTGCGCGTTGAGGTGAAGACTGTCCGCTTCGGGAGTCCCGGCAGGTCAAGCAGTTGGACCGGCGTGGTCCGCCCCGTCCAGACGAGGTCCGGCATGAGGGCCACGGCATTGCCGGACTCGATGAGCCGGATTTGCGCTTGGAGGTCGGCGGTTTCGTAGCGGACGTCGGGCTCGAAACCGGCGGAACGGCATGCTTGCTCCGCCCAGTGCCGGGACGCCGCGCCATGCGGTTCCATGACCCATGGCAGCGCAGCCGTGTCCGCGAGTGAGGAGATCGATTCGCCGCCAAGGCCAATCGGGGGAGTGGCCAGCCTGATGGCGTCGCTGGTCAGGGTTGCGCGGTCCAGGCCGGGATGGTGCGGTGCCGCGTGTCCGGGGTATTGCTCGGCCACCACGATGTCGAAGTCGCGGGCCCACGTTTCATAGAGCGCAGTCTCGGGTTCGCGTTGGATCATCTCTACGCGCACTTCGGGGTACTCGCCCTTCATGATGGTGAGGAAGTCCGGCATGAGGGCCAGGGCGGCGGTTTGGAACACGGCCAGCCGCACTGTTCCCGTCACTGTGGAGAGAGACGCCGCGAGATCCGTCTCTGCCCGCTCGAGGGTGGCCAGCAAGGATGCCGCGTGCTCCACAAGGATCTCGGCCTGCGCCGTCAGCTGCACGCGTCGCCCCGACTTTCGCAGCAGTTTCACGCCGGCTTCCTTCTCCAGCAAGGTCAGCTGCTGGGACACCGACGACGGGCTGTACTTCATCGCGTCGGCCACTTCTGCGAGCGTTCCGCGGATCTTCAATTCGTGCAGCAGGCGCAGCCTGCGGACATCCAGCATTCGGCTCTCCAGAAGGGTCGAGAAATCTAATGAATATTCTTCAGAAAAGATCGCTTTTCCTAATCTGATTGTAGATCCATACTGATGGAAACAAAGCCCTCTCCGCACCAAAAGGAACGAAGCGCATGAGCACACCAACCCGGGATTCGAGCATCGACGCCAGGACGCAGTCCACCCCGGAATCCGGACACCTCCAGGAGTTGGCCCACGAAGCCATCCAACTGGTTCGACACTGGCTCACCGAAGCCTCGAAGGTGCCCGTTGACGTTTCCGCCCAGCGCCTCGCCGGCGTCCTCAAGGACCCGAATGGCCTGGACTTCACGGTGGGATTCGTCGACGGCGTCATCCGCCCAGAGGATCTGACCGTCGCCGGCCGCAACTTGGCGAAGCTTGCCCCGAAGGTCCCGGCCTTCCTGCCCTGGTACATGCGTGCCGCCGTGCGCACCGGCGGTGTCATGGCTCCGGTTCTTCCGCAGGTAGTCATTCCGATCGCCCGCAAGGTCTTGCGCGACATGGTGGGCCACCTGATTGTGGACGCCACGGACGCCAAACTGGGCCCGGCCATCGCCAAGATTAAGCAGAACGGCGTCCACCTGAACGTGAACCTGCTGGGCGAGGCCGTCCTGGGCGAACGCGAAGCCAGCCGCAGGCTTGAGGGAACCCTCAAGCTCCTGGCGCGTGACGACGTCGACTACGTCTCCATCAAGGAGTCCTCCACGGTGGCCCCGCACTCGCTGTGGGCCTTCGATGAAGCAGTGGACCACGTGGTCGAGAAGCTCACGCCGCTCTACAAGCTGGCTGCATCGTTTCCCAAGCCCAAGTTCATCAACCTGGACATGGAGGAATACAAGGACCTCAGCCTGACCATGGCCGTGTTCACCCGGATCCTGGACAAGCCCGAATTCAAGAACCTCGAGGCCGGGATCGTGCTCCAGGCCTACCTCCCGGACGCGCTCTCGGCCATGCAGGAACTGCAGGAATGGGCTGCGGCACGCCGGGCAAACGGCGGCGCTCCCATCAAGGTGCGCGTCGTCAAGGGTGCCAACCTGCCCATGGAGCAGGTCCAGGCGTCCATCCAGGGCTGGCCGCTCGCAACGTGGGGCACCAAACAGGATTCGGACACCAACTACAAGCGAGTCCTCAATTACGCGCTCACCCCTGAGCACATCGATGCGGTCCGCATCGGCGTCGCAGGCCACAACCTCTTCGACGTTGCCTTCGCGTGGCTGCTGGCCAAGGAGCGCGGGGTCACGGAGGGCATTGAGTTCGAAATGCTCCTCGGCATGGCCACGGGCCAAGCCACGGCTGTCCGCAAGGACGTCGGCAGCCTCCTGCTGTACACACCGGTGGTGCACCCGGGCGAGTTCGATGTCGCCATCGCCTACCTGATCCGCCGCCTCGAAGAAGGCGCCAGCCAGGACAACTTCATGTCCGCCGTGTTTGAGCTCAGCGAGAATGAAACCCTGTTCGAACGCGAGAAGCAGCGCTTCCTCGCCTCCCTCGCGGAGCTGGACGACGCCGTTCCGGCCCCCAACCGCACACAGGACCGCAACAAGCTTGCGGCCGCCATGCCAAACCATGGTTTCGCCAACACGCCGGACACCGATCCTGCCCTGCCCGCCAACCGGGCCTGGGGCCGTGCCATCCTGGAGCGCATTACGGGCTCCACCGCCGGCAACGCGATCGTTGAAGCCAGCAAGGTCAGGGACGCCCAGGAGCTGGACCGCATTATTGCCACCGCCGTCGAACACGGCAAAGCTTGGGGAGCCATGCCGGCCGCCGAGCGCGCAGCCATCCTGCACCGGGCAGGCGACATTCTGGAATCCCGCCGCGCCGAACTTCTTGAGGTCATGGCCTCCGAGACCGGCAAGACGATCGAACAGGGCGACCCCGAAGTCAGCGAAGCAATCGACTTCGCGCACTACTACGCCGAGCGTGCCAAGGACCTGGAAACGGTCGACGGCGCCACGTTCGTTCCAGCGAACCTCACCGTCGTGACCCCGCCGTGGAACTTCCCGGTGGCGATTCCCGCAGGCTCCACGCTGGCGGCACTCGCGGCGGGATCCGCCGTCGTGATCAAACCGGCAAAGCAGGCCCGCCGCTCCGGTTCCGTCATGGTGGACGCACTTTGGGAAGCTGGTGTGCCGCGCGAAGTGCTGGCGCTCGTGCAGCTCGAAGAACGCGAGTTGGGCACCCAACTGGTCTCGCACCCCAGCGTTGACCGCGTGATCCTCACCGGTGGCTACGAGACCGCCGAGCTCTTCCGCTCCTTCCGGCAGGACCTCCCGCTGCTCGCGGAGACCTCGGGCAAGAACGCCATCATCGTCACTCCGCACGCGGACCTCGATCTCGCCGCCAAGGACGTCGTGTACTCGGCTTTCGGGCACGCCGGACAGAAGTGCTCCGCCGCTTCGCTCGTGATCCTGGTAGGCTCCGTTGCCACCTCCGAGCGCTTCCACAACCAACTCGTGGATGCAGCCCGCTCGCTCAAGGTGGGCTACCCGGAACAGGCAACCACCCAGATGGGCCCGATCATCGAGCCGGCCAACGGCAAGCTCCTCAACGCCCTGACAACCCTCGGCGACGGCGAGACCTGGGCCGTGAAGCCGGAGAAGCTCGATGAGAGCGGCCGGCTGTGGTCCCCGGGCATCCGGTTCGGCGTCAAGCGCGGATCCTACTTCCACCTGACCGAATTCTTCGGCCCGGTCCTCGGCGTGATGACCGCGTCCACCTTGGAAGAAGCCATCGCCATCCAGAATGAGATCGAATACGGCCTCACCGCCGGACTGCACTCGCTCGATTCCGATGAAATGGGCGTCTGGCTGGACACCATCCAGGCCGGCAACCTCTACGTGAACCGCGGCATCACGGGCGCCATCGTCCAGCGGCAGCCATTCGGCGGCTGGAAGAAGTCGGCCGTGGGCGCAGGCACCAAGGCCGGCGGACCCAACTACCTGGTCGGACTTGGCAGCTGGCTCCCTGCCGAGCCCGCCGCGAAGCGCGGTGCAACGCTCAAGGGTGCGGCGGCTTCGATCCTGGCCGCGGCCAAGGCCGCAGGCCCGCTTGTTGAGGCCAGCGACGCGGAGGCCCTGCAGAAGGCGCTCTTCAGCGACGCCGCGGCATGGGCCACGGAATTCGGCACCCGCAAGGACGTCTCCGGCCTGAGTGCCGAGCGCAACGTCTTCCGGTACCGGGCCTTCCCCGTGACCATCCGCTTGTCCGAGGGCGGGAAGCTCGTGGACCTGCTTCGCGTCGTGGCAGCCGGGGCAGTGGCGGGTTCGGCACTCACGGTGTCTACCGCCGTCGAGCTTCCCGAAGCCGTTATCGCAGCGTTCGCGGGACTCGGGGTGAGCACCCGCATCCAGAACGACGCCGAATGGCTGGCTTCCGCGGCAGGCATCAACGGTGGCCGCATCCGCCTGATCGGCGGGGACAGCAGCGCGCTGAGCGCCGCCACCGGCGGTCGTCCCGACGTCGCGATCTACCACGGCACGGTGACCCCGGCCGGACGCATCGAGATGCTGCCGTTCCTGCACGAGCAGGCCATCAGCATCACGGCGCACCGCTTCGGCACGCCGAACCACCTGTCGGACGCGCTGATCTAGCGATTCCTCAAAAAGCCCGGCGGGACGGCACCAGCCGCTCCGCCGGGCTTCTTTGCGTCTAAGCCTCGTACCCCAAGCGCCGCAACCGCTGACGGGCGGCCTGCTCGCTGGGGCCGCTGCGTCCCAAAGTGAGGCGTACGACGGCGAGGACCACCCGCGCGGCAAGAATCGACGGCAGCGGGATGGGGCCAAAACGGGCCTTTTCCAGCCCCAACAGTTCCCGGTACCGGGGCTCAAGGCTGGACACGGCCGCGGCGAACAAAATCCGGTAACCGGGTTGCAGCGACGCTTTCAACGGGGGATATCGGATGAAATCGATGGTTTCCCGGAGCCGCTCGTCGGCGCGGAGATGTCCGGAGGCGTACCAGCGGTCCATTTCCGCCGTCACTTCCGCGAGGCTCAGGGGAGGGTCCTCGACTCCCATCAGGCGGCCGGCCTGGGCCCACTCGCGGATGTAGGCGTCGGCGCCGCCGGGGACCGCACCTCCCCAGATCCGGTGCGCGGCCACGAAGGAATCCGCGTAGGCAACGTGGACCCAGCGGAGAAGCTCGGGGTCGTTGGCTGAATACTCGCGGGCCTGTCCGTGCGCGTCAACGTAGCTGCCCTTGACGGAATCATGGACCCGTCGCACGAAATGGGTTGCCGTGTGGGCTGCGTCCATGGAGCCGTAGCTCACGGTGAATATCCAGCGGATGGTATTTGCCAGCCGGCCGAGGGGATCCCTTTTGAAGCCTGAATGGTCGTATACGCCCGCCAGGGCACCAGGGTGCAGGGACTGCATGAGCAGCACCCGGATTCCCGCGACGATCGTGGACATGGACCCGTGGACGGCCCAGACGGCCGAGCCGGGAAGGTGGTATCCGGGGTCGTTTCCCTCCGCAAGCCGCAGCACCCAGTCAGGCGTGGACTGCGGGTGACCCGTAAAAGTCATCCGCAGCTCCGCTTGCCACTTCTTCAGGAAGTTGACCATGGTCCATTGTTGCGCAGCATCCTGTTGGCGCAAGGGGCCGACGTGTTAACGCAAAAAGTGCCGGCCAGCTGTGGAAACAGCGGGCCGGCACCTTTTACGCGAGTCCGCTTAGGCCGCGGGTTGCTCGGCAAGCGCCCGACGGCGGCGTGCCGGGGACGCTGCCACCAGCAGCGCCGCGATTGCCACGGCAGCGCTCAAGACCAGGCCGGGCCGGTACTGATCGAGCATGGCCGCGGCGCTGAGCGTGTTGCTGGTGCCTGCGCCGGTGTCATGCCCGCTCACCAGGGCCGTCGTCACGGCAAGGACAAGGGCTGCACCAACCTGCGTGCTGGTCTGGATGAGTCCGGCGGCCAGCCCCTGCTCCGAATCCCGGATTCCAGCGGTGGCTTGGACGTTGATGGATGGGAAGGCCAAGGCGAACCCGATGCCCAGCAGGATCACCGAGGGCAGGATGTCCAGGACGTAGTTGGGTGAGGTTCCCACGCGGAGGAACAGGACGTAGCCCAGTCCCATGGCGGTCAGGCCGGTGAGGATGAGCTTCGGAGCTCCGAATTTCTCGATGAACCTATCCGCGAAGGGTGCGCTCGTTGCCACCAGGAGCCCGGTGGGAAGCAAGGCAAGTGCCATGCCCAGGGGAGACCAGCCGAGGACCGATTGCAAGTACATGGTGAGGATGAACTGGAAGCTCAGATAGGAACCGAACAGTCCAACCGCACTCAGGTTGGCGCGCGCCACCCAGCCTTCACGAAGGATGCCGAAGCGGATGAGAGGGTGCTTGACGCGGTTTTCGATGACGGCGAAGGTTGCCAGCACGGCAGCAGAGATGGCGAATCCGGCGATTGTTGCCACAGATCCCCAGCCCTTCTCCGGAGCCGAAACCAGGGTGTACACGAGGCCAAG
The DNA here is from genome assembly GCF_051843155.1 of Arthrobacter sp. KNU-44. Taxonomy (NCBI): domain Bacteria; kingdom Bacillati; phylum Actinomycetota; class Actinomycetes; order Micrococcales; family Micrococcaceae; genus Arthrobacter; species Arthrobacter sp. KNU-44. Next base: position 1,713,173 of record NZ_JBPXNG010000002.1, on the reverse strand, counting down.
CATGCCGAGCGCGAGGGTGACTGCGCCCCAGACATCATGGCCACTCTCTTCCGTGGACGGCTTGTCCCGGGGAATGAACAACATGCCGAGAAGCACGACGGCGACGGCGATCGGTACCGATACGAGGAAGGTCCAGCGCCAGCTCAGGCTGGTCATGAGCCCGCCAACCACCAGCCCGAGTGAGAAGCCGCTCGCGCCGAACGTGGTGAAGATGGACAGCGCCTTGTTGCGCTCACGGCCTTCATCGAAGTTGGTGGTGATGATGGAGAACCCGGTAGGGGCGGTGAACGCTGCGGCCAGGCCCTTGACGAAGCGCGTCGCGATCAAGAGGGTGGGATCGTTCACGAGGCCGCCGAGGAGTGAAGCCGCAGCGAACACGGTCAAGGCGATCAGGAAGATCCGACGCCGGCCCAACAGGTCGGCGAGCCGCCCGCCCAGGAGCAACAGGCTCCCGTAGCCCAGGACGTAAGCGGAAACGATCCACTGCAGGGAATCGGTTCCGAGGTGGAGTTCGTGGCCGATGGAGGGAAGGGCCACGCCCACCATGGAAACGTCCAGGCCGTCGAGAGCCAGGACCGTGCACACCACCATTAGCAGCAGCCACTGGGCCCGGGTCCAGCGGACGGCTGTATGGAGCTGCTCGGCAGATCTAGTGAGGGTGCTTGGGGAAGTCATGGAAATCAATCTATATGACGCGTCATTCAATGACAAGGAATATGACTAGGAATCTTATGACGTGGACTTTATTTGGGGTTTCGACTAGAATCGCACCATGGCAACAACGCAGGATCGCCAGCTGGTTGAGCAATGGCGCAGCATCCAGAACTCGTACTTCCGCACCGCGGCCGCCATCGACCGCGCCCTCGAAGCCAAGTTCGACATCGGCCTCAACGAATTCGAAATCCTCGATCTCGTTGCCGAAAGCGTCGACTCCGCCTGCCGCATGAAGGCACTCGGGGAGCGGACTCCCATGACCCAGAGCGCCGTCTCCAAGGTTGTCGACCGCTTGGAGAAAGCCGGACTCGTCTCGCGCGTAACCTGCGCGGATGACCGCCGCTCGTTGTACCTCGAGCTCACCGACGCCGGCCGCGCGCTGCATTCGGATGCCGCCGTCGAGCACCGCGCGCTGCTGAAAGAGAACCTCGGCGAGTAGCCCGCTACGGTCCGGCGAGTGTTTCGCGGACCGGCCAAGTATGAAGTCGAGTGTTCCCAATCAATTTCATAGCGGCCACAATGGGACAAGCGCGCCCGTACTGGGGATGAGCGCCTGTCTCAGGAGCCGCTGTGGGAAAGCATCATGAGTCTGACCGGATTGTCGATCTGGTGCTCACAAGAAAATTTGGACGGGTCCTTTCGGCCTGCTTCCTCGCTGTCGTGGTGATCCTCGCTTTTGGTTTCCAGGGCCCGGGCTTGGGCGGACCGGCAAGGGACAGATCCTTGGCCACGGGCCAAGTCGAACCCGGCATGCTGCCCACCGATGGTGCCGCGTCCAGCGCGCAGGAGGCCGCGCCTCAAAGCGTGACATCGGCCCCGGTCCAGGCAGGTGACAAAGCCACGGTGTTTTTTGAACGTTCCCCGGTCCAAACCCTCGACAAGAACGGCGTCGGCACTCTCAACGTCTCGTCGAGTTCCCTCGACCGGCCCCCTGCCGGTAAACTCTACGCGCCGCTGGAAACGCTGCTTCCGAGCTCTCCCTTCGGGTTGAGGATCGATCCTTTCACCGGATTACCGGGTGAGTTCCACTGGGGCCAGGACTTCGCCGCGGCTTGCGGCACGCTCGTCTACGCAGCCGACTCCGGCGTTGTCCGGGCCGTGGGTTGGCACCCGTGGGGTGGCGGCAACCGCGTGGAAATTGATCACGGCAACGGCCTTGTCACCACATACAACCACCTGCAGGGAATTGCAGTGACCAAGGGGCAATCGGTCCGGGTAGGCGAGGTCATTGCCAGAGTGGGAACCACGGGTTCCTCGACCGGTTGCCACTTGCACTTCGAGACGATCCTCAAGGGCGTTTACACCAACCCTATGAACTGGACGTTCCTGCCAACCAATCAGGTGGATCCCCTCGGCGATATCCCGATGGTCAGCTACCAGCCAGGTTCCGCCACCGCGACCTCGGCGGGGTCTGTCTGGTCCATCCCCGGGGCCGTGCCGACTGACCCGGGAGCCGTGCCCTCGAGAGAGGCGGTGACCGGCGGAGTGCAGGAAGCGAAGGTTGTGCCGCCGAGCCCGTCTGCTACAGGCAAGCAAACGCCGACGGCGTCACCCACTGGTAGTCCGACGGCGAGTCCGACTGGCACCCGAACGGGGACGCCGAGCCCGACCGCGACGCCGACTGCCACCCCGAGTGCGCCGCGGACTGGCACCCCGAGTGCGCCGCGGACTGGCACCCCGACCGCGACGCCCTCGCCGAGTGCCACTCCCACTCCAAGCAAGACGCCGAGCCCTACCGTGACTCAGGCTCCCACCGTGACCGCACCGCCCACGGTGACGGTACCGCCCACGGTGGCGCCGACGTCGAGCCTTCCCGCGCCGGTACCGACCGTGACACACACCCAGTCGCCCCCGCCGGCGCCCACGACGCCGGCACCCATCAAACCCACGCCGTCAGCGCCCGCCAGCCCCAAGCCGTCGGCTACCGTAACTACCAAAACCACCCCTACGGCCCCTTAGCCGTAGAAGTCATCGCCTTCCTGGAGCCCGTCCAGCCGCGCGTAGACTCGAATGCGGCAGTTTGCCAAGGTTCCACGTCGTAAGGAAGCGATTCAATGTCCCCGATCTATAGCATCCCCTTGACGTTCAACGACGGCTCCCAGGCCGACTTCGGGCGTTTCGAGGGCAAAGCCGTACTGGTAGTCAACGTGGCTTCGAAGTGTGGTTTCACGCGCCAGTACTCGGGACTTGAGGAGCTCTACGGCAAATACCGCGACCGTGGATTCGAGATTCTGGGTGTGCCGTGCAACCAGTTTGCCGGCCAGGAACGGGGTTCCGACGCCGAGATCGCGGACTTCTGCCAGCGCAATTTCGGAGTCTCGTTCCCGCTCGCGAGCAAGTCCAAGGTCCGGGGCAAGGAGCAGCACCCCCTGTACGCCGAACTCACCCGGACGGCCGACGGCTCCAAACCGCAGAAGGTGAAGTGGAACTTCGAAAAGTTCCTCGTGAGCCGCGAAGGCGAGGTAATCGCCCGCTTCCCGTCCGTCGTCGAGCCCGATTCCCAAGAGCTCATCGAGGCACTCGAAGAGGCTCTCGCTTAAGCAGGCTGGAAAGATTCCTCACCAAGGTCGGCGATGCCACTGGCGAGGGTCTGACGGTTGTCAACAACGATTTCTCCGTCAACAACCGTCAGGATCACCGGCGTCTGCGCGAATTCGTCCGGCGCGGTGGTCAGCGGATTGTGTAGGACCACCGTCAGATCGGCGCGGGCTCCGCTCTCTACGATTCCGCCTTCCTCGCCGACCGATCGCCAGTATTGGCTCGTGTAACCTTCGAGAGCGGCACGCGCGGACAGCGCCTGCTGGGGCTGGACGGGCTCGACGTCGGGCCGGCCGGCCGGTCGGCGCGTCTGCGCTGAGGCGATGATCGCCCGCGGGTCGAAAGGCGCGATAGGCCAGTCCGATCCGAGTGCGACGATGGCTCCGGCGGCGCGGAGATCGCGGGTCCGCCACGCGTGGTTGGCCCGTTCGCTGCCAAGCCTGCGGGACCAGTTGTCGGTGTGGTCGGCGCGGCTGTAGAGGGCGCAATGCGTCGGCTGCAGGCTCGTTGCGGCACCCGCGCTGATGATTTCCGCTAAGACCGAATCCGGGATGGACTCGATGTGCTCGATCCGGTGGACCGTGCCGTTCTTGGGAAGGGCGCCGATGGTCCGCGCGACGAAGGACACCGCCCGGTCGCCGATGGCATGCGTGGTGGTGGGGATGCCGTGTTCGTGGAAGAACTTCATGGCTGCGGCAAGGGCCTCCGGATCGTGCCAGAGCGGGTGGAGTGATTCTCCGTGGGTGTCGGGTTCAAAGAGCCACGCCGTGCCGTTGTCGATGGTGCCATCCATCATGAGCTTGATGCCGTGAACGTGCCAGCGCCTCCCGTGCCGGCCCTGCATCGTCAGCATGGCTTTCAGGTCCTCCTCGGTGGCGCCGGGCATGACCCACGGCGAGATCCGCAGCCGGATGGCGAGCTCGCTTTTGCGCTCCAGGGCCTCCAGCACTTCGAGGGTGTCCGGGGCCCCGAAGTCCAGCATCTGGCCCGCTACGAGCCCGGATTCTGCCATGGAACGCAGGAGCTTCCCAAGTTCGTTGACGCGCTGCTCGAAGGAGGGCTGGGGAAGGACGCGGCGAACGAGCTCCTGGGCGGCCATTTCGTAGAGCATGCCGTTGGGCTTGCCGTGCTGGTCGAGGCCGACGTAGCCGGTGCTGGGCAGTTCTTCCGTTCCGGTGACGCCGGCGAGCTTGAGGGCGGCGTCGGACACAAGCGAGGCATGGCCGTCGAACAGGGTGATGAACACGAGTTCGTCGTCGAGGATGCCGTCGAAGAGGGAGTTGTCGAAGACCGCATCCCCGAAGATGGCAGGGTCGAGGCCCCAAGCGAACAACCAATCGGAGCCGACGGCGTGCGGCGTGGAAGCTGCGTACCACGCAAGGGCTACGCGGACGTCGTCGAGCTCGGTGATCCCGCCCAGGTCAAGGCCACGGGCTATTTCCGCTCCATGGATGGGGTGGATGTGGGCGTCGATCAGGCCGGGGCAGACTGTTGCGTCACCGACGTCGATCACCTGTTTGGCTCGTGCGGTCCATTCATCGGCAGCCTCGGCGCGGCCGACGTACGCGATGCGGCCATGTGAGATGGCGACGAAACCGGCGGTCTCAGTGAGCGCCTCACCGTCGAGGATGCTGGACGAGAAGATGACGAGATCGATGGGCTCGGGCGTGGTCACGATGTAACTCCTTGTTGTGTTCGGGTTTCCGACGCCGGCCCGGTGAGGATCAGTCGTCGTCGATGGCCGCCTTCAATCCGGCCGAAAGGACATCGGCCAGGAACGCGAAGCGGTCTACGGGGTGCTCTGCCACGGCTTTTTTTGCCGCAAACAGATGGGGATAAGTGCGTTCCTCCTCTTGGTTGATGCTCCATGCGGATTCCATCGTCATTGCGTCGAGGCTCGCGCCGATCGCTGCGCTGTCGAGGGTTTCCAACGCGGGAATGATGAGGTGCCGGGGTGCCCCCGCGATCTCGAACGCTTCGACAAACTGGTCGTATCGCTCCAAGGCCGCCGGGTGTGACACCGGCTGCGTGAGCAGGAGGGGAAGGAGTGCCGGGACCAGGCTGTAGGCCTTGCGGAGGGAGTCGAAGATCTCGCGGATGACGTCGTCGAGGCTGCCGGACGGCAACTCGGGCATCGGAGCCCTGTCCACGAGCGCGCCACGGGCCAGCTCGATGATCTCTTGGCGACCCGTGACGTGCTTGTAGAAAGATGACTGCCTGACGCCCAAGCGTTCCGCGAGCCGCGGGATCGAGAGGCTCTCTTCCTCCTCGAACATCTCCAGGGCCGCGCGGCCGATCGCCTTCCGCGAGAGCCTTGGTGTCCGGGGCCGTCCTAGCTGGCTGGTTTTGCTGGGAGTCTGCATTCCTCAAGACTAGGCTCCGGGATCACTCGGCGTGGCCGATGCGCTGGTAGGCCGCCGGGTTGACCTTACGTAGCACGAGGGCCAGCACGGTTCCTGCCGCAAACAAGAGCGGTGCAAATACGAGCAGTGTGGTGTTGACGGGGTCCCCGGCCGGGAGGCCGGTGAGCAATTGGGCGTTGTTGGCCATCAGGTAGGTCACCGCGCACATGATGATCGTGGCTGCTACGGCGGAAGGCATGACGTACCAGCGAAGGCCGTGGTCCTTGAGGCGGGTGAAGAAGACCACGACGCCGACGCCCGTGAGTGCCTGCAGGAGGAGGACGCCGATCACTCCCGGGGTGTTCGTCCAGATCAGGAACTGGGTGAACGGGTCCAGCTGGAGCAGGGCCGCGCCGATCACGAGGGCGAGCGCGAGGAGGGTCTGGTCGAAGCCGGCCACCGAGGGGGTGCGGTATCGCGGGCTGATCCGGCCTGAGCGCTTCGGGAAGATGCCCTCGCGGCTCAGGGACAAGGTATAGCGGTTGATGGTGTTGTGGAAGGAGAGCTGGGCGGCGAAGATGCTGGTGACGATCAGCACGCTCATCAGGTTCACGCACCAGCCGCCCGCGAAGTTGCCCGCTGCGATGTAGGCGGTGTCCCCGGCGTCGAGGTGGCCGGCGGCGAACGCTTGGACGGCGTCAGCTCCGAAGGCCTGGACGATGATCCAGACGGCGAAGGCGTAGAACGCGCCGATGAAGGCGACGGAGATGTAAGTGGCACGGGGGACGCTGCGGTCCGGGTCCCGGGCTTCTTCCCGGTACAGGGCTCCGGATTCAAATCCCATGAAGGCGGAGAAACCCAGGCCCAGGACCGCGGCGAACTGCGGGGAGAAGATGGCCTGCGGGCTGAATGATTCAAAGCTGATGCCGTGTGCGCCGCCTTGGGCCAGGACGAACGCGGCGACGATGGCAACGATCGCGGTTTCGAGGGTGAGCAGGACGGCGAGGACCCTGGCGCCGACGTCGATCCCGCGCCAGCCCAGGTACCAGACGGCCCCGATTGAGACGATCGCGTAGAGCCACCAGGGAAGTTCCACGCCGGTGAAGGATTTGACGGCGAGGTTGGCTTGAATACCGAGCAGTCCGTAGAGGCCGATTTGCAGGCCGTTGTAGCTCATCCAAGCGGTGAGGCCGGAGCCGAGGCCGACCACGCGGCCGAGGGTTTTCGATATGTAGCCGTAGAAGCCGCTGTACGAGCGGACGTGGCGGGTGAGCGCCATGAAACCGATGGCGAACAGGCCCAGGCCGATAGCCGCGGCGATGTAGATGGAGGGAGCGCCGACGCCGCCCACCGCGAGGGCGAGCGGGGCGATGCCGACGACGATGGTCAGCGGAGCGGCCGCTGACACCAACATGAACACAATGTCGCGAGTGCCGATTGCGTTCTTCTTCAATCCGCCGTCAACGCTGACGGGCGCGGACGGCATGAGGGCCGCCTCTTCTTTAGTGAAAGCCATTCGCTTATTGTGAGGGGCGGCACATGTTTCAGTCAAGAGGGTCTGTTCCGGGGCTTGTTCCCCGGACCACGCAACCCCGACGCTCGCTCACCTATATCGCCTTTTTGGCGAACGCTCGCTCACTTATGTCGTCGTTGGTGAGTGCTGGGCTATCGGCTGCTGGAGCCCCGCATGATAAAGGGTCCTCCTGGGTAACCACGCCAGGCATCGAAGTCCGGGCGGCCGAGGTCTTTGCCGACCGTGAGCGGGGGGATTCCTTCGGACTGAAGCAGATCGATGACGAGCCGGCTGAGCGTACTTCGGCGGGTTGCGGCACTCCGATGCGGCAGCCCGCCGTCGGGCGCTAACCCCGGACGCTCGCTCACCTTGGGTGAGCGAGCGTTGGGTGGGATGGCCTTATTGGTGAACGAGCGTTCGGTGGAATGCAGTCAAAGGTGAGCTAGCGTCGTCGAAAGTGGCCCTGTAAGTGAGCGAGGATCGCGGGGGCAACGCGAGTAATTTTCCAACATTCCGACCGTAAGTTACCCTGCGTTAGCCTTTTGTCTGGTTGGATTGGGTTTATTGGGGCAGACACTGGAGGCGCCGTCTCCTACCGACCCGAAGGTAGTAATGGAGCTCATCGAGGCCGAGTACCCGCGGCCAGGACACGTACTTCTGCACCTTAGCGACTCCCATCTGTTGGGAGGGTCGGAACCCCTTTACGGCGCGGTTGATAGTGAAGCCCACCTCAGGCAACTCTTTTCGGAAGTGCATGCGTCGAAGGTCCGCCCCGACGCCGTAATCTTCACCGGGGACCTCGCCGATCAGGGTGAGCCCGGTGCCTACGCCAAACTCCGGTCGATCGTCGAACCTGCCTGTCGAGAGATGGGAGCGCGGGTGATCTGGGCGATGGGAAACCACGACGATCGGGCGAATTTCCGTGCGGGCCTCTTCGACCAGAGTGACAATAACGCGCCGGTGGATCACAGCTACTTCGTCAACGGGCTGCGGATCATCACACTGGATACCTCCGTGCCCGGCTTCCATCACGGTGAGCTAAGCCAGAGCCAGCTCGACTGGTTGGGATCGGAGCTTGCGACGCCGGCTCCGGACGGCACGATCCTTGCCCTCCACCACCCTCCGGTCCCAAGCGTCCTCGATCTCTCGATCCTCGTGGAGCTGCGCGGCCAAGCCGCGCTGGCCGACGTCGTGCGCAATTCGGATGTCCGCTCCATCCTGGGCGGCCACCTGCATTACTCCACTACGGCCATGTTCGCCGGTGTCCCCGTATCGGTGGCTTCCGCGAGCTGTTACACGCAGGACCTCAACGTTCCGCAGGGCGGGACCCGCGGCCGTGACGGTGCCCAAGCGTTCAACCTTGTCCACGTTTACGAGCAGACGATCGTGCATTCGGTGGTGCCGTTGGGCAAATCGCCGACTGTCGGTGAGTACGTCAGCCCGGAAGCCACGAGGCGTCGGCTCGCCGAAGCAGGCATCCGGATTCCCCAGAGAGCTACCCACGAACGCGGTTCCAGGGTCGACGCGAAGAGCCCGGAGATGACTCGACGCTAGGGGGCCTACTTCTCCCAGGGCGCCTTGACCGGAAAGTACTTCTCCATGAAGTCCGTCACGAGTCCGGCCCTTTCGTCGGCAGCCACCTCGGGGAAGCTCCCATCGTTGAGGCAGAAGAAGTCCACATTGCGTTTGGCGAGCAAGGTGGGCAGGTAGTGCAGCCCGGACCACAGGGTTGTGTCCACATACCTGACCTTGGCTGCCGTCTGCGTCACGGCCCGGCCCGTGAGCAACGAGTAGTAGTGGTAGAACGAGTTGGTCACGGAGATGTTGTCCGCCGCACGGAACCTGCTGGCCGCTGTCTTGGTGAATTCGGCCGGAAACTCGCGCTCCATCTCTGCGATCACGCTGCGCCGAAGGGGCGCTGCGGTGTGCTCCAGGTGGCGCGTAGTGATGCGCCCGAACCGCTCCCAGAGAAGCTTCCTGTTGACGCGGGCAGCGTTCTCGAAGCCGCTGCGTTCGGCGTCGTTCTCTCCCAGTCCGATCCGGGTGGAGGCTTCGATGAACTTGGTGATGCCGCCGGGAGTGAAGAACATGTCCGGTGCAACGGGCCTGCCGAAAAACATGTCGTCGTTGGAATACAGGAAGTGCTCGGAGAGGCCCTCAATGTGGTGCAGCTGGGATTCCACGGCCTGGGAATTGTGGGTTGGCAGCACTGTGGGGTCCTTGAAGAATTCCTCGCTGCGCATGATCCTGACGCTCGGGTGCTCGGCCAGCCACTCCGGGGCGGGGGAGTCCGTGGCGATGTAGATCCGGCGAATCCAAGGCGCATACATGTACACGGAGCGCAGGGCATACTTGAGCTCGTTGATCTGCCGGAAACGGGCCTCGTGGGCGTCGCCCTCGCCCACGATTGCGTCTTTCATCTGCTCGCGACGGGCCGCGATGTATGCGGGATCGTTGCCGTCCACCCATGAAAAGACGATGTCGACGTCGAAGTCGATGTCGCTCGCGTGGTCCGCGAACATGTTCTCGATGGTCGGCCAGCTCAGCCCGTGGCGTTCCACTGTGCCCCGGACAGCGTCCTGGCGCAGCATGGTTCGCCGGGTCAGGGAGTTCTCCACCGGCAACACGAGCTGATCGCCGTCGAACTCCCACAATTCCAGTTGCACGCCCAAGGAAGGACCGTAAGTCAGCCCGCCCCCGGGTTCCACGCGTGGACGGAAGAGCCGGAAGATCCTGGCCTTCCGGTTGCTTGAGAGTTCGCCATCGGCTACGAGCAACGTGGATTTCTTCCGCGCGTCAACGGTCATGGAGTAGAACGGCTCGTTCCGGAAAGCAGAGACCAGAGCCTGGCGCAGTTTCTTCCGGAGCTTCCAATCGACGGCGATCACAGGCCGGTGGTCGTTGCCGCGGACCAGGATGAAGTCCAGCCCTGCCGCGTCCAGCGCGGCGCGGATGACGAGGAGGTCTTCGACCATCACCTGCTGCGGCGTGCGGTTCTGGTTCAGCAAGCTGTAGCGGCCGCGGTGGCGGACGACGTCGGGGCGGTGCTTGAGGCGCGCGTCGACCGCGGGCGATGTTGGTTCAGGAACGACCGCATCGTCGTCGGACGGGGGGCTACCGAAGTAGATTGCTTGCTGGTCCATGTCTGTGATGGCTTTTCTCCGAAAGGTTGTGGTTCGCGCGAGCTTGGTGGACCTAGCCCACTAAGGCTTCACGCCAACTGCGCAGGAATGCGCCTCCGGCGTCGTCGTGAATGATGTCGTCGCCCAGGCCGAGGTCTGTGGCTGTAAGAACATCGTAGGGCTTGTTGGGCACGCCGTCGGCGGGCCGGACGTCGACGTGCTTGACGCTGTGGTCATTGTGGTGGAGCCAATCCGCCATGGCGTAGTCCGTGCGCGAATCGCCCACTGTCCGCCAGGCCTGCGGGGTGATTCCCTGGGCTGCGAGGAGCTCCACCGCGCGGCTCGCGCCGAGGTCCTTGCCGAGCCGGATGGACTCGATGTCCGTGGAGATGATGGTGGGATCCAGACGGTAGTCGGCGGCGTCGTCGGACTCTGGCGCGTGGTGATCCAGGAGCGCGGCGGAGAGCCCGTGCCTGCCCATGAGCTCCAAAGCATCCGCGTCGAAGAGCTTCTGTTCGGCCAGGTAATCGTCACTTGAGACGTCCAGATGCTGTTCCACCGACACCATGGCGCGCTTTGTCTCATCGAAGAACATGTGCGTCGCGTAGTCCTCCGCCACCATACGGCGGACGTCGTCGCCGTAGGCCTTCGGAACAGCAAGGGCGTGGTCCACATGGATGGGTCCCGGGCCGCCCGAGGTGTAGCTGAACCACACCGCGCCCTTCTCGCAGATCGCATGGACCACCGTTCCCGCGGGCATTCCGGCGGCAATCATGGGTGCCATGACCTGTTCGCGGATGAAAGCGTCTGAACGGCCGGTGTTGAAAATGACGGGGATGCCTGCGGATGCCAAGCTCACGAGGTCGGCGATGATTTCCGGCTTCACGTCGCGCGTCACGGGACTCGCGACAGGGCCGTCGACGTCGAGGAGGAGTGCGAGGGCGGGAGCAGCCGGGTGCGTGCCTGGCATTGAAGCAGTCATGAACCCATTCTGTCAGCCCCGCGTCTCTGTTAGTCCGTGGCGGCAGCGGTGTGAAGGCCGACGGCGGCCGCCGGCCCTGTTTCAGCTCGCACCGTCCGTCAACGGTTACCTTTTGGCCACAACCTTGGTGACCGACTTCTCATAAGTTCCCTTGGACGCCTTACTTCTTTAGGCTTGCAAAGTGATATTCAAAGCTGTGGGCGAGGGACGCCCGTACCCCGACCATGGTTTTTCCACGCCCAAGGACTGGGCCTCGCTGCCGCCCCGTCCTGTCCGGCTCGATGAACTCGTCACCACCAAACGCACGCTTGACCTGGAAGCACTGTTGGCTGAGGATTCAACCTTCTTCGGCGACCTTTTCCCACATGTAGTGCAGTACCAAGGCCTGCTGTATCTCGAAGACGGGCTCCACCGTGCAGTCCGTACTGCGCTCCACCAGCGTACGGCCATCCACGCCCGGGTCTTGGTGATAGATGGTTAACGAAACAATCCCGGAGGAGCAAGTGGCAGTGTCCGAAAATGCGGACCCGAGGAAGCGCCGGAAACGTCCCGGTCGTCAGAAAGACGTGGCGATCCTGCACGGGCATCGGGTTGTCACCGGGCCGGAACTCCGGGCAACTTTTGCCGAGACTCCTGGACCCGAGAGCCATCCTGGGTGGTTCAGCCGCCGCCTCTTGCATGGGATCGTTCTCGCGCTGCTCGTCGGATTGGTGGTTGCCGGACTCGTGGGCGCCTGGGCAGTCATCAACGGCGTGATCCGTTTCCCTTCCGCCGTTGCAAGCCAGGTGCCGGCGGCAGTGTGTCCTGCCACTGTTTTCGACTACATGCCCAACAACAAGATCAGCGTGAACATCTACAATGCCGCCGGCAGGGCCGGTCTGGCCAAGAACATTGCGGACCAGTTGAAGGCCCGGGGATACAACGTCGGCACGGTCGATAACTCCACCACCAGCTACACCGGCCCGGCCATGGTTGTTTCGGGATCGGGCGGTCAAGCGGCGGCTTTCAACATCCAGCGGAACATCGCGGGCACCGACTACTTCCAGGACCAACGGACGGATGCCTCCGTGGACCTCATCCTCGCGCCCGGCTTCTCGGCACTGGTGCCGCCGGAGCTCGTGGACAACACCCCGGGCAAGCTCAGTTGTCCCCGTCTGGAGCAGCGGATCGCCGACAACGCGAAGCTGCCGGTAATGCCGACGCCGTAGCGTTGGCCTTCCATGGACTGAGCCAGCTACCGCCGGCCCCGCGGCAAGGCCCCGCGGCAAGGTCATGCCAAGCGCGCGGGCCGGCCGTCGTCGTCGAACCTTGCTCCTGCGCCCAACTGGATGAACCGCACGGTCTGGACTAACCGCTCCTCAAGCTCGTTCAGCTCTGTTCCGATCGCGGCATTGCCGCGTGCCGCGCTGGAGGAAAGAGTTCCGTGGATGAGCCTCGCCAGCTGGCCGACGTCTGTGGGCGGGAGGTAGCCGGCTGCGATTCCGTCGCGCAGGATGTCCTGGAGCAGCAGGTTGAGTTCGCCGACGTGATCTGCCAATTTGGCAAAGGAAGCGGGAGAGAGGACAGCCCCCATCGCAGGGCCCGGCGGGAGGTGCCGGCGGCTCAGGTCTTCCACCTGGGCGCGCACGTAGAGGGCCAGGCGGTCCACCGGGTTCTGCAGTGCGGCGAGGGATTCGCGCAGATCGCCCAGGAATCGCTCGGTCTCGTCGAGCGCGTACGCAATGAGGAGCTGTTCCATGTCGGCGTAGTAGTTGTATACCGCCGTCCGGCCGACGCCGGCGTGCCGCGCGACGTCGGTCATGGTCAAGCCGGGCAGGCCGTGGGTGAAGAGCAGTTCCCCGAAAGCTGTCAGGACCCGGCGTCGGGTTTCAGCGCGTTGCGCCGCATTGCTGGCGGCCGTAATCCTAGGCATACAGACACTTTACAGGGATCTGTCAGCAAAGTTGGGTGTGTGCGGCGCGAGCTGGCAGCAGATGACCTTGCAACGCGCCGTTGGGGTCACCTGCTGCCAGCTCGCGCAAAGGTTCTAGATCGCGCAGCCGTCCGGGCCGCAGGCGTCGGCGTCGGGGCTGCCGACGGCGACCAGGGGATTCGCTTCCTGCCATGCCTGCGCGAGGGCCTGCGTGAAGACCTCTGAGGGCTGCGCGCCGGAGAGTCCGTACTTGCGGTCGATGACAAAGAACGGCACGCCGGTGACGCCGAGCATCCGGGCTTCGGCGATGTCGCCGCGGACGTCCTCTGCGTACTTGTCGGTGCTGAACAGCTCCGCGACCTCGGCTTGCGGCAGGCCCAACTCGCTGCCGAGCTTGGCCAGGTATTCCTGGCTTCCGATGTCCTCGCCGTGTTCAAAATGGCCGCTCAGGAGCTGCTCTTTGGCTTCGTCCTGCTTGCCGTGGGCGGCAGCCAAGTGGATGAGGCGGTGTGCCGTGAAGCTGTTGGCCACCACGACGTCGTCGAAACGGTAGTTGAGGCCCTCGCCCTTTGCCTGCAACGCCACGTGCTTGAACATCTGGCTGACCTGCGCGGGGTCCATGCCCTTGCGCTTGCTCAGGTAATCGAGCTCTGTGCCGTCGTAGTGTTCCGGGATGCTCGGATCCAACTGGTAGCTGCGCCACTGGATCTCGACCGAGTCGCGGTGCGGGAATTCAGCAAGGGCTGTTTCGAACCGGCGCTTTCCGATGTAGCACCACGGGCAAGCGACGTCTGACCAGATCTCAATCTTCATGGTGGCGACAACCGGAAGCGGGGCCCGGGCATTCCCGGAAGGGGCTGTTGGACTGGTCACAGCCCGGCGTCCTAGACCGCCCGCTCCATCACGAAATCGTGCTCCACGGTATCGCCCAGGCGGAACGACTTGGTCCCGACCTTCCTGAATCCACTCTTCCCATAGAAGCGGATGGCCTTGGCGTTCTGGCTGTTGACGCCCAGCCACACCCCGGCCGCACCCGAGCCGGCAGCGCGGTCCAACGTGGCCTTCATGAGTTCGGCGGCAGCACCGAGGCCGTGGTGTTCCGGATGCACATAGCATTTGCTCAGCTCTGTGGAGGGGTTGAGCGTCAGGGCCGACGCTACATCGGTATCGGTTGTGGGCCGGGCCACGAGCATGCTGTAGCCGCGGAGTTCCCCGGCGGCGTCGACGGCCAGGATGGTGACGTCCGGATCGGCAAGGTATTCCGTGAACTTCTCCGCACTCAGCGTCCTGCGCAGGTGCGCGGCGATGTCTTCGGGCGAGGAGTCCGGCGGGCAGGCGAGCGGAAAGGTGACGGCGGCAAGCTCCGCCAGCCGTCCGGCGTCGTCCGCTGTTGCTTCACGGATTGTCTGGCTCATGCGGTCCTCTCTGGCAATCGGGCGCAGAAATGCCCCTCAAGACTGATCTTAAGGGGCATTTCAGGAAAGATTACGACGGCGGTGGCCCGCCCGCTTTCCGCTCGCGGAGCCGGGCTGCTTAGGCGCGGGCTTCCGCAAGCAGGCGAAGATCCTCATCCGGCTCGGGATCCCTGCCCAAAGCGAGGCCGACAATGGTGACGACGGCCGTGGCGAGCAGGTATGCGGCGATCAGGATCCAGTTACCGGTGGCGGCGTAGAGGGCGGTGAAGATCAACGGTGCCACAGCTCCGCCCACTACGCCCGCCACCGTGTATGCGAGGGAACTTCCGGCATAGCGGAGCCGGGCCGGGAACTGTTCCGTGATGAAGGCCGCCTGCGGACCGTACATGAAGGCGTGCAGCCCGAGGCCGATCACGACGCCGACAGTCAACAGGAGGACGGAGCGGGACTGGATCATGAGGAAGAACAACGGGATGTACACGGCTGTGGCAGCAGCGGTGATGCCGTAGACGAGCCGGCGGTTGAACCGGTCCGTGACAGCTCCTGCGGCCGGGATCAGGAACAGCTGGAATGCCGAGCCCACCAGGACTGCACCCAGGACGTTGCCGGTGGTCATCCCCAGTTCCTTGGTGGCGTAGACCGCGACAAAGACGGTGAACAACGCGTATAAGACGTCGGGGCAGATCCGGCACAGCGCGGCGGCGAGGAGGGGACGGAACTGGGTGGTGAGGACTTCCTTGATGGGAGCCTTGGGCCGTTCGCCGGTGGCTTCGATGGCCTTGAAAACCGGGGTTTCCTCGAGCTTGAGCCGGATGACCAGGCCGAAGGCAACCAGGATGGCCGAACTGAGGAAGGCCACGCGCCAACCCCAAGCGATGAAGGCATCGTTGCTCATGACGGCAGCGAGGACAGCCAGTGCGCCGTTGGCCAGCAGGTTGCCCGCGGGCGGCCCGATCTGGGCCGCGGACGACCAGAATCCGCGCTTGCTGGGATTGGCGTACTCGCTGGACAGCAACACGGCGCCGCCCCATTCGCCGCCGACGCCGATGCCCTGGGCCAAGCGAAGGAGGACCAGGATGATCGTGGCTCCAATGCCGATCGTGTGGTAGTCCGGCAACGCGCCGATGAGGACCGTGGCCGCGCCAATGAGGATGAGGGTGATGACCAGGACGTTCTTGCGTCCGATCTTGTCTCCGAGCCGGCCAAAGACAACGCCGCCAATGGGCCGGGCGAGGTAACCCACCGCGAAGGCCGAGAAGGAGAGCAGGAGGCCCGTGGTTTCGTCGTTCGTGGGAAAGAAAATCTTGGGGAAGACGAGCGCGGAGGCAACGGAGTAGATGGCGAAGTCGTAGTACTCCAGGGAGGTGCCTGTGACGCTGGCAATGAAGGCCTTGATGGCGCCTGCCGAGGGTTTGCTGCGCCTTGTTGGACTTGGCGAAGTGGTCGCGGACATGGTTCCTCCATGGAACGTTGGGCGGGCTTTGTGATCCCGATCTCAATCGGGGTCTACAACCAATGATGCATCACATGGAAGAATTGTTCAACAATTTTTTGGCGGAAGTTCTTGCCTAAGCGGTGAGATGTTGGCGGATCCCTTCGACAATGAGGTCATGATCCTCCTGCGATGAAAGGCCTGACGCAGTGACAGCCGCGACCACGCCGACGCCACGGACCCGCACGGGAAACGAGCCGCCTGTCACGGCATAGTCGGCGCCGAGCCACCCGCTGGCTACCGGATCGATACCGGCGGAGGACAGTCGGGCTTCGACAAGTGCGCTGCTTGTTTCCATTCGCAAGACGAGTGCGGATTTCCGTGCGATCCACGATTCCTGGTCCGGTGTGATTCCGGGCAACGCAGCTCGGAAAAGAATGAGCCCGGGGCGCCGGATATCGATGCCGATCGCGTGACCGGCCTCCTGGGCCATGTTGGTCAACAGTGAGCCGAGCCTCCAGGCGTCTCCGTGATCGAAGGAAGTGAAAATCAGCTCCTCTTCTTGGCGCTTGAGCGCTGCCAATGCTTCAACAGCGGCGATGTCGGTCATGAGACCCCTTCTGAGAGATCGCCTGGATAGGCGATATAGGCGAACCTAGTTGAGTCGGGTGACCAACTGTTGACATTGAGGGTTCCCTGGCCGCCGAAGAGGGGCCACGTGTGGAGCGGAGTGGCCCAGTCGCTCGTGGAAACAACGACGACGTCGACCCGCAAGTCCGCGGGGTGGCCCACCGTGCCGCCGGGGAAACGGATGTAGCTGGCCAGGCGCCCGTCGGGCGAGAGGTGCGGGAACCAGTCAACGGTGCCGCTTTCAAGCAGGCGCTCTGGCGTGCCGCGGTGACTGGCCCGCACCCTGGCAAGTTGGGCGTGGCCCGGCCGATCCGTGAAGGCCTCGGTATTGAAGTACAGCCATTCGCCGTCGGGCGAGTACTCGGGGCCGTCGCAGTGGCCGTCGACGTCGATTGCGGACGCTGGTCCGCCCCCTGCTGGAATCGTGATGAGCCGGCCCGGCTGGGTGAAATCCCCTGCTTCTATTCCCACGTAGGCGAGGGTCTGTCCGTCGGGGCTGACGCCGTGGAGGAAATGGAACCACCCGTCGTCGTCCGTGATCTTCGTGGCCTCACCGCCGTCGAGGGCTGCGCTGTAGATGTGGCCGTCATTCGCCGAGAGGTAAATGGTGGTGCCGTCGGGCGCGAGGACGTGGTCGTTGTTGAGGTCGGGGATGCCGGTGATGGCTACCTTTTCGAGTCCGCCGGAAAGATCCAGCCGCCACAGGGCGCCGTCACCATTGAGGATGAGGGCCTGGCCATCGAGCGTCCAGTTGGGTGCCTCCAGGAGCAAATTGTCCGTGTTGAAGGCCAGCTCGGACGTGCCGGTCGCAGAGGCGATCCATACTTCGCAGCGCTGGCCGGGTTGGAGGGTTCGTATCACAGTGCTTCCTCGGGAGAACTCGGGGCGCGAGTTGGCAGCAGATGCCCGCAAAATCGGATTTTGGGGTCATCTGCTGCCAATTCGCGCTAACCGCAGGGGTGGTTAGTCCTGGCTGAAGGCGGCGTCGAAGGAGGTCTGCGAGGGCGGGAAGTCGAACTTCTTGAGGGCGGCGAGGGCTTCCGGGGCGCCGTGGAGGCGGTCCATGCCTGCATCTTCCCATTCCACGGAGATCGGGCCGTTGTAGCCGATCGCTGTGAGGGCGCGGAAGGAGGATTCCCAGGGGACGTCGCCGCGTCCGGCGGAGACGAAGTCCCAGCCGCGGCGGGGGTCGCCCCAGGGCAGGTGGGAACCCATGACGGTGTTGCGGCCGGTGGGGCGCAGCTTGGTGTCCTTGCAGTCCACGTGGTAGATCCGGTCCTTGAAGTCCCAGATGAAGGAGACGGGGTCGATGCCTTGCCACATGAAGTGGGAGGGGTCCCAGTTCAGCCCGAACGCTTCGCGGTGCCCGATCGCTTCCAGGGTGCGCACGGTGGTCCAGTAGTCGTAGGCGATCTCGCTCGGGTGGACTTCGTGGGCGAAGCGGACACCGCATTCGTCGAAGACGTCCAGGATGGGGTTCCAGCGGTCGGCGAAGTCCTGGTAGCCGGCTTCGATGACCTTCTCGGGGACGGGCGGGAACATGGCGACGTACTGCCAGATGGAGGAGCCGGTGAACCCGACGACGGTGTCCACGCCGAGGGCTTTGGCGAGGCGGGCGGTGTGTTTCATTTCCTCGGCGGCGCGTTGGCGGACGCCTTCGGGGTCCCCGTCGCCCCAGACCTTGGCGCCGACGATGGCTTGGTGGCGGAAGTCGATGGGGTCATCGCAGACGGCCTGGCCTTTGAGGTGGTTGGAGATGGCCCAGACCTTGAGGTTGTATTTGTCCAGGATGGCGAGCTTGGATTCGACGTAGCCGGGTTCGTCCCAGCGCCAGGCGTCCAGGTGGTCGCCGGACACGGCGATCTCCAGGCCGTCATAGCCCCAGCCTGAGGCGAGGCGGGCGACTTCCTCGAAGGGCAGGTCGGCCCACTGGCCGGTGAACAAGGTATACGGGCGGGGCATTGGTTCTCCTAGGGAAAAGTTTCGGGGCGTGCCTCAGGCCAGGGCTGTCAGTGCCCGGCGACCTGGATGATCGCGGACTTGGCATCGGCGGATTCTTCGATGGCGGCCAGGACCTGTTGGACGGCGAGCCCGTCCTCGAACGACGGCGACGGCGGGGTCCCGGCGTCGATGGCTGCCAGGAAGTCGCGGATTTCGTGGGTGAAGGTGTGTTCCCAGCCGATGACGTGGCCCTGGGGCCACCAGGCGTCCATGTAGGGGTGTTCGGGTTCGTTGACCAGGATGCGTCGGAAGCCCTGCTCCCGGACGGGCACCGTGGCGTCCATGAAACCCAGTTCGTTGATGGATTCCAGGTCGAACAGGAGCGAGCCCTTGTCGCCGTAGATTTCCATCGTGAGCGAGTTCTTCTTGCCCGTGGCCATGCGGGAGACTTCCACGGAGGCGACCGCCCCGGAGGCGAGGGTCAGCGTGGCCCAGGCGGCGTCGTCGACCGTTACTTGTTCCGGACCGTCCGCGCCGGGGCGGCTGTCCACGAAGGTGTGCAGCCGGCCGGAGACCTCGGTGACTGTGTCCCCGAGCAGGAAGAGGACCTGGTCGATGGCGTGGGAGGCGATGTCGCCCAACGCGCCGGATCCGGCGGTTTCCTTGTTCAACCGCCAGGTCATGGGGGAGTCCGGGTCCACGAGCCAGTCCTGCAGGTAGGCCGCACGGACGTGCCGGACCGTGCCCAGCCGGCCTTCCGCGATGAGCTCGCGGGCCAGCGCGAGGGCCGGTACCCGGCGGTAGTTGAAGCCGATCATAGACTGGATGCCGCGCGAGCGGGCTGCCCGCGCGGCATCCGTCATGGCTTCGGCCTCGGCCAGGGTGTTCGCGAGGGGCTTCTCCACGAGCACGTGCTTGCCCGCTTCCAACGCCGCGATGGCGATTTCGGCGTGCATCCAGCCCGGGGCGCAGATATCCACGATGTGGATGTCATCGCGTTCCAGGACCTGGCGCCAGTCCGTGGCGGACTCGCTCCACCCGTACCGGGCCGCGGCCTCGGCGACCTGTTCCGGGTCCCGGCCCACGAGCACTTTCTGCTCGAAGGCCGGAACATCGAAGAAGCTGCCCACGTTCCGCCACGCGTTCGAATGGGCCTTGCCCATGAACGCGTAGCCGATCGCGGCAACACCCAGGGTTGTCTTAACCGGTTCGCCGTCGTGAGGGGTGGTGGGGGTAGGGGCGGAGCTAGTCATGAGTGATTCCTAGAGGGTGGCGGCCATCGGGTCCCAGTCCTCGGGGAGGGCTTGGGAGGTCACGGCGGAGCTGTCGACGCCTACAAACGTGCCGGTTTCGGCGGACTCGGAAATGGAAACCAGGGTATCGACCACATGATAGGCGAGGGCTCCCTGGGCGCGGTGCGGAACACCGGCGCGCAGGGACCGGGCCATGTCCAGCACGCCCATACCGCGGCCGTTGGCCGGTCCCGTGGCGGGAATGATTTCCGCTTCCTCGGCTCCGGCGCGCCAGAGCTTGAGGTCGCCGTCGAAGTAGTTCGGATCGGGCAGCTCGAGGGTGCCCTCGGTGCCGGTGATCTCCACGAAGCCCATCCGCAGGCGGGGGGATTCGAAGCTGAAGACGCTGTGCGAGGAGGCGCCGCCCTCGAACTGGAGCATCGCGGAGACATGGGTGGGGACCTCGACGGGGAATTCCTCCCCTGCCTTGGGCCCGGAACCGACCACGCGGACGTCTTTGGCCTTCGACCCGACGGCGGCGACCTTGCGGACCGAACCGAAGGTCTGGACCAGCGCGGTGACATAGTAGGGGCCCATGTCGAAGAGCGGGCCTGCGCCGTGGGCGAAGAGGAACGACGGGTTCGGGTGCCAGGATTCCGGGCCGGGGGTCTGGAACATGGTCAGCGCGGTCAGCGGGGTGCCGATGTCGCCGCGTTCGATGATCCGCCGGGCGGTCTGCAGTCCTGCGCCCAGGAAGGTGTCCGGTGCGCAGCCCAGGCGGATGCCCGCGGCGTCGGCGGTCTTCAGCAGCGCCAGCCCGGATTCGCGGTCCAGGGAGAACGGCTTCTCGGTCCAGACGTGCTTGCCGGCGTTCACGGCGGCCGTGGCCACCTCGACGTGCGCGGCCGGGATGGTCAGGTTCACGATGATCTCGACGTCGGGATGGTTCAGGGCCGCGTCCACGCCGCCCCACTCGGGGATGCCGTATTCCTTGGCCCGCGCTTCCGCGGCTTCCTCGAACAAGTCCGCGATGACGTGGACTTTCAGGTCAGGGAAGACTGTCAGGTTGTCCAGGTAAGCCTTGCTGATGTTGCCCGCGCCGATCACGGCGACGCCCACGGGCCCCCGCCGGGTGGACGGTGTGGACTGGTGCGTTGCGGCGCTCATGCGTTCACTTCCTGTGCTGCGTTGTCCTGAAGGAAGGCGAGGCTTTCGGCGATGCCTTCAAAGATGTCTCCGGCGTAGTCGTCGAACTCCACGACGCCGACTTCCAGGGACTTGGCGGCAGCAACGACGTCGAGCACCGGGATGGTGCCCTGGCCTGCCGGCAGCTGGGCCTTGGTGTCCGTGGTGCCGGGGCCGTCCTTGATGTGGATGAACTTCACGCGGTCACCGAGGCGGGCGAGCAGTTCCACGGGGTTCTGGCCGCCGACGGATACCCAGTAGGTATCCACTTCCAGGACCAGTTCCGGGTCAAGGAGGCCTTCGAAGTACTCCAGGGCGGTCTGGCCCTCGATGGTGGACTCAAGTTCCCAGGCGTGGTTGTGGTAGCCGACGCGGATGCCGTATTCGGCGCCCTTCTTGGCGGCGGCGTTGAGCTTGGCCGCGGTGGCCTGGATGTCCTCGGCCTTCTGCCAGTGCTCGGCAGGCAGGTAGGGGTCGATGACCGTGCTGATGCCGAGTTCCTTGGCGGCTGCGAAGATCTCGTCCTGGTCCTGGCTCAGCAACGGCGCGTGACCGGACGGGGCGCTCAGCCCGTTCTCCTTCAGCGCAGCGCCGAGCTCCTTCGCCGTGGCCACGAAATTGTAGGGTTCAACCTGCGTGTAACCGATCTCGGCAACCTTTTTGATGGTGCCCGGCAGGTCTTCCTGCATGGCATTGCGCAGGGTGTACAGCTGGATGGAGTAAGACATGGTTTTCCTTTGCGTTGTCAGTTGCGTGAAAAGTTCGGGTACCGGCTGTTAGCGGCCGGCGAGGGATCCGCCGATGCCGCCGACGCTGAAGTACTTGTTCAGGGTGGCGAAGACGATGATCGGCGGGAGCATCATGATGACCGCGAGGGCCATGACGCCGGACCAGTCGGTCTGGTTTTGCTGGAAGAACGACTGGACGCCCATGGGGAGGGTGAAGATTTCGTTGGAGCGCAGGAACACGATCGCTACGAGGTAGTCGTTCCAGGCCAACAGGAAGGCGAAGATGGCCGTGGACAGGATGCCCGGCAGGGAGTTGCGCAGCACCACCTTCGTGAACGATCCGAAGACCGAGCAGCCGTCGATCCAGGATGCTTCCTCGAGGCTGACCGGGATGGAGTCGAAGTAGGCCGCCATCATCCAGGTGGCGACTGTCATTGTCGAGCCGACGTAGATGATGATCAGTCCCATGAGGTTGTCCACGAGTCCCAGGTTTGCGAACAGGATGAACAGCGGCACCACGGACGTGATGATCGGCAGGGACTGCATGACGAACAGCAGCAGGGAGTAGCCGGAAACGGCCCTGGACCGGCCGCGGGAGAGGACATAGCCGGCAGGTGCGGCTACGGCGACGGCGACGATCACGGTGCTGACGGTGGTGATGAGGCTGTTCTTGAGCCAGGTGGCCGCCAGGGTCTCGGAGAAGACGTTGCTGAGGTTCTCAAAAGTGAGGCCGGTGGCGGTGCTGTTGGGGCCCGGGGTCAGGGCCAGGACCACGGTGACCATGATGGGGACCAGGACGATGGCAGTGATGGCCAGGATCAGGACGAACCGCCACCAGCGTCCGCGCATGCCTGCTTCGGAGAGGACGCGGCGGGATTTCTCGGGTCCTGCGACACCGAGCGCGGGTCCGGATTCGGGGTGGGCGTGGAGTACTGCGCTCATTATTCGACGCTCGACTTTCGGATCTGGCGGTACAGGAAGACCGACACGACGACGAGGGTGAGGGTCATGAGGAAGGCGATGGCAACGCCGGGACCGGTCTGGAAGTCCTGGAAGACCGTGCGGTACGCCAGGACCACGAGGGAGGTAGTGGCGTCCACGGGTCCGCCGCCGGTGAGGAGGTAGATCGTGGGGAAGTCGTTGACGCAGAAGATCGTCATCAGGATCCAGCTGATGTAGGTGGAGCGGGCGATCAGCGGCAGGGTGATCTGGGTGAACTGCTGCCATTTGCTGGCACCGTCCATGCTGGCGGCTTCATACACGGTGGTGTCTACCGAGGCCAGTGCTGCCGAAATCATCATCATCATGAAAGGGAAGCTGACCCAGACCTTGAACACCATGACCATGACCGCGGCCAAGTGGGGGTCCGCCAGGAACAGGGGCGTGCCCAATCCAAGGTTGCGGAAGATGGAGGGGATCAGGCTGTCCGGGGTAGCGACGAGCCAGTTCCAGGCGGTGGAGGAGACCACGATCGGAACCACCCAGGGCAGCAGGAGCAGGACCTTGAAGGTCCCGCCCGCCGGGATTTTGGTGCGCAGCAGCAGGGCCAGGCCAAGGCCAACCAGCCACGAGCCGAAGACGCCGACGATCGTGAACCACAGGGTGAACTGGGCGGCCTTCCAGAAAGCCGGGGAGGTCAGGACATGGCCGAAGTTGTCGGCTCCGACGAAGTTGCCGGTGTCGATCAGGGAGCCGTCGTGGGTGGCCTGGACGCCGGCATAGACCAGCGGGTAGCCGTGAATCAGGACGAGCAGGATGACCGAGGGCAGCAAGAGCCAGAAGAACGTCCGCTTGGTCTGCCCCGAAAGTTTGCTCTTGCGGTTCAGGGACCCGCCGCCGGACCCGCCGGGAGCGAGCCCACGACGGGCCCGGGCGAGGCCGGACTGTGTTGTGGTGGTTGACATGGCGACGGCTTTACTTCTTCATGACGGACTCGAGGCCGGTCTTGAAGGCCGTGAGCGCCGTCTTGGCGTCGGTCTTGCCGGTCAGGATGGTCTGGGTGAACTGGTTGAGTGCCTGGCCGCCGTCGAGGACAGCGAGGTTGGCATTGAGCGAGGTTCCCTGCGCCGCGAAGGTCTTGGCGATGGGCTGCCATTCCTTGACGATCTTGACGTTGTTGGCGTCGCTTGTGAATTCGGGCATCTCCGTGATGGATTTGAATACCGGCAGGGCGTTCATGAGCTTCTGGCGCCACAGCTCCTTGAGCTGTCCCATGTAGTAGGTCAGGAAGGCCTCGGAGGATTCCTGGGACGGGGTGTTCTTGTACATCATGATGTTGTTCGGGAAAACGAGTCCGTGCTTGTCGCCGTGCGGGCCCGCAATCGGGCTGGCAACCATGATGTCGCCGGAGGTGTCGCCGACGCGAGCCGGCACGCCCAGGACATACGGGCCGAAGGCGGCTTTCTTGTCCTTCCACTGCGCGTTGAGGTTGTCCGTCGTGTAACTGACTGCAGCAGGGTCGATGATGCCGTTGGAGACCAGCTCCAGAAGGTACTCCGTGGCTTCCACATTACGGTCGTTCATGACGTCCAGCTGGCCGTCCTTGGTGAAGACGCCACCGCCGTTGTTGACCATCATCATGATCATCGAGTGGTTGCCGATGTTGTTCCCGGCGCCGGATCCGGTGGCGAAGCCGAAGGCGCCGATCTTCTTCAGTGCCTTGCCTGCGTCAAGCAGCGAGGCCCAGTCGGTGGGCAGCGCGACGCCGGCCTGGTCGAAGAGGGACTTGCGGTACCAGAAGACGCGCATGTCCAGCTGCCACGGAACGGCGACGTAGCCCTTGTCGGACTTGAACGGGTCCAGCACGCCGGGCAGGAAGTCGTCGAACTGGCCGTTCTTCTTGAGCGCGTCGATGACCTTGTCCGCGTACGCGATCTGACCCTGCTGGTCGAACTGGAAGGCCTGGAAACCGCCACCGGTGGACACCGCAGGCCCGGTCTTGGACGCGATGGCCGAGGAGAAGGTCTGGTAGAAGTTGTTCCACTGGATGATCTGGTAGCTGGCCTTGCCGTTGCTGCCTGTGGGTACGTAGCTCTCTGCGATCTTCTTCGCGGCATCGTTATAGGCCGGGGTGGCCCACGGCATGTCCCAGAACTTGATGGCGCCGCCGGCGGAGCTCGAGCTGGAACCGCCTCCGCAGGCTGCGAGCAGGGGGACAGCCGCTGCCGCCGCCGTGAGGCCGAGGAAACCCCTGCGGGAGAAATTGCGGCTGGCTTCGGACTGAACATTCATGATTATTCCTTTCGGGACCGCTGCGTGGTCTTCGCGTTCGGTGCGGTCCGGCTCGTCGTCGAGAAGGCTGATGATTGCTTTTGGTGCTGTTTTGCTCGATGGTGCTGGTTGCGTAGTTGAGGAGAAGTGCGGGTTCAGGTCAGGTGCGCTATGGATTCCGTCAGCCGCCCGAAGCCAGCCAGATCGGAGGTGAGAGTACCGGCGTCGAGGTGTTCCTTGAGGCGGCGCCAGGTGGTGCGGTGGGCGGATTCGTAAAGCGTGGGCAGGAGGATTTCTCCTTGGGGCCCGGTGGCCCGGACTTCCGCCGGCCAGGCAGCAAGCGGTTCCGGGACCGCGATGCTGACACCGCCGTCGTCGGTGTAGAGGCGGAAGTCGACGCCGGCGGGCCGGGAGTTGCTCAGTACGCCCTGGATCGAAACCGGAGCGCCGTTGGCGAGGCGCCCGGAAACTGTGTAGCCGTGCGTGCCGCGGCGGAGGACGCGAAGCGCGTCCAGCTGACCGGTGACGCGTACGACGGCGGCGAGATGCTCGGTCAGCAGCCGTTCCGGATCCGTGCCTGCCGCGGCCGTCGCGACCGTGTCCAGCATGGCGGCACGACCAGCTACCGAGCGGACGGCGTCTTCGGCACCGGCCAGACCGGGGTTGGATGCCCAGCGCTGGTCCAGGACAACCGCGACGCCGGCTGCCCCAGCGGCGTTGAGCAGAGCGGCGGTGTTTTCCGGAACCGGGTTGACGACGACGATGCCCGACGCGCCGCCGTCGATCGCCTTGACTGCCTCAGTAGTCCAGCCAGGAGCGCCGTCGATCGCGGATACCCGTGCGGCCTCCCCGATTGCCACCGGGCCGAAGCTCGCCGGAAGCGAAGCGACCGCGAGTGCCACGGCGCCGCTCTCTTCCGCCTGCGGAGTGGCAGTGACGGTGTAATGGGGGCTCATGAGCGGGCTCCTGCATGGCTGTTCGCGTGCTCGGCCGCGGCGATGTCCACTGTGGCGTCGGCGATCGCTATCGCGAAGGTGAGGTCATTGATGAGGCTTTCGGCGGACGGCGGTTGCTTGGTTCCGAGGGCCAGTTGGGCGAGTTCGCGCCATTCGCCCTCATAGCCGTTGTGCTCGAACGGCCCGTACGTTGTGCTTGTGGTGCCGCGGGTGATGGTTGCGACGGCGGAACCCGCCTGCACGTAGGAAGGGGTGAAGTCCACGCGAAGGGCTGCCTCGTCCGAGATCGCCTCGAAGGCCCATTCCGGCTTCCACGTCTTGTTCATCGCTGCCCTGAGCTCGATAATCCGGTCACCGGCTCGCAGGGAGATCACATACCCGAAGGGGCGTACGTGGCGTGCCTGCAAGACCTCCAGGTCTTCGAAATCCGGGGTGAAGCGGCGGATGAGGGGAAGGTCGTGGATGGCGAGTCCCATGATGCCGCCGCGGAGGGCGTTCTTGATGACCTCGACGTCGCTGTAGTCAGGGGTGCCCCCTGCAGGACGCGTGATGATTTCGGTGGCGAAGTCTTCGAAGCGGGCGTTGGGCGGAAGGACGATGGAGGAACGGATGGTGTGGACGTTCTCGGGGAGATCGCCCCATCTGGCTTCGGCTGCGAGCCAGCCTGGATCGAAAGTGTGCATGGCGCCCACGATGATCGGCACGCCGGTCTCCTCGCTGACCGCCGAAATCCGGGCCGCTTCCTCACCGCTCATGGCGAAGGGCTTTTCGCAGAGGACGGCCTTCTTTCCCGCGCGGCACGCAGCGATCACTTGGTCCGCGTGGAACTGGTGGGGGCTGCAGATGGCGACGATGTCGACGTCGGGATCGCCCAGGAGCGCGTCCATGCTGGTGCTGTGGTTGGCGCCGACGCGTGCTGCGACCGATTCGGCAACCGCGGCGTCGACGTCCATGATGTGGCGGACTTCCAGGATGTTCCGGAGCCGGGCCAGGGAAGGAAGATGGATTGCTTGGGTGACCGGGCCGGCGCCAAGGATGCCGACACCGAGGGGCTGTGGTGATCCTAAAGGTGCTGCCTGTGACTGGCTGGACAAGATCAGTTACCTCTTCGTAAACGGAGTCTCTGAGTGTCAGCGTGGCTTTGTGGGCTACGTGACCCTTCTCACAAACAACCTACGACTACTTTTGACGATGAGCAAGCAAAAGTTGAAAATCAGTCGACAATCTTTTGCTGCGTGACACCCATAAGCAATCGTGCTATCACTGATGCATGACCTCAGCACCCGGAAAAGACCCCGGCAAGGACGGCGCCGTACAGGACGCCGGGAGCCTTTCGCGTGCAGGAGACCTGTTTCAGCTTCTTCGCGACGGCCAGGCACGAACCCGCGCCGAACTCGCCCTCACTACCGGACTGGCCCGTTCCACGGTCGCCTCGCGCATCGACGCCCTCATGAATTCGGGACTGGTGGGCCCTGCCGGTGAGGCGAGTTCCAGTGGCGGCAGGCCGCCGTCGCGCTTTGCCTTCAACCCTGCGGCCCGGGTTGTCTTGGCGGTCGACGTCGGAGCGACGCACGTGATCGTCGCGGTCACCGATCTCGGCGGAACAGTCCTGGCCGAGCGGCGCCTCGCGCAGGAAGTCGCAGACGGTCCCGACGTGGTGCTCGGCAGGGTGGTGGCGGCAGGGCGGGAGCTTCTCACCGAAGCCGACCGCAACCTTGAAGACCTTGCCGGGATCGGCATCGGACTGCCCGGCCCCGTGGAACACGACACCGGCAGGCCGATCAAACCGCCGATCATGCCCGGCTGGGACGGATTCGATGTAGTCCGTTACATGCAGCGCTCACTGCCCGTTCCCGTCCTGGTGGACAACGACGTCAACATCATGGCCCTGGGCGAACGCACGGCGTATTGGCCGGACCACGACAATTTGCTCTTCATCAAAATCGCGACGGGCATCGGCGCGGGCATCATCAGCAGCGGTGAACTGCAGCGCGGCGCCAACGGAACGGCCGGGGACCTAGGCCACGTCCGGGTTCCCCGCGGCGACGACGTCCTGTGCCGTTGTGGGAACTATGGCTGCCTTGAAGCACTCGCCTCCGGACCCGCCGTCGCGCGCCAGCTGCAAGCCCAGGGCCTGGCGGCTACCAACGGCGGCGACGTGCTGCGGCTCGTAGCCGAGGGGAACCTCCAGGCCATCCAGGCACTCCGGCAGGCGGGACGCGACGTCGGCGATGTCCTGGCAACCGTGGTCAACCTGCTCAACCCCTCCATGATCGTCATCGGCGGCAGCGTGGGGGAGGCTGGCGAGCACCTCGTGGCCGGCATCCGCGAAGTTGTCTACCGGCGCTCCCTCCCCTTGGCCACCTCGCATCTGCGCATCGGCATCTCGATGGCGGGCGACCAGGCCGCGATCCTCGGTGCGAGCCAGATGGTCACCCAACACGTTTTGTCCCCGGCCGTGATTGAAGCCACGCTCCAAGCAACGGGCTGACGGGCGTCTTATGGCGTTCGGCCGCGGCATGCCGTGATAGCAATGAAGGTGATGCCTACTTTCCCTGCCCTTCACTGCGCCCCATGACCGGCCAATTCCTCGCCAAGGTCCCGCGAGGCTGGCTGATCCTCGCGTGCATAGGCCTCATCGCCCTCAACATGCGGGGACCGTTCGTCGCGGTGGCGCCGGTGGTGGATTCCCTGAAACGGGATCTTGGATTCTCGCCCGTGGAACTCGGGCTGCTGACGGGCATTCCCGTGCTCTGCTTCTCGCTCGCCGCGCCGTTGGCCTCAATGGCCGGACGCAGGCTCGGAGCCGAATTCGCGGTGATGCTCACGCTGGTGGGTGTCCTGGCCGGCGTCGTGATCCGCTCCAGCGGCGGAGGTGTTCCGGTCATGGTGGGCACCGTCCTCATCGGCCTTGCCATCACTATCGGCAACATCGCAGTGCCGCTCATCATCCGCCGGGACTTCGCGCCGCGACGCCAGGCAACCGCGATGGGTGTGTACACGGCTGCGCTGAACATCGGGTCCTTCCTGACTTCGGTGGCCACTGCCCCGCTCGCCGAACTCGTAGGCTGGCGGCTTGCCCTCGCGGCGAGTGCCCTCCTGGCCTTGGCGGCCATCCTGTTCTGGATCCCCACTGTCGGTGCCCGGCAAGCTTTCGTTCCCGCTGCGGTGCCGGCCGCCTCGGGCTCGCGGGGCGGCAAGGCTTCCGGTGTTGGCTGGCTGACCGTTGGCCTGACGCTCGGCTTCGCCGGCCAGGCGTTTTCGTACTACGGCGTGACGGCGTGGCTCCCAAGCTTCCTGGCCGATGAGCTTGGCATGGGCACAGCGCAAGCCGGCGCGGGATCGTCGCTGTTCCAGATTTTCGCGATTGTGGGCGGGCTCGGCGTGCCGCTGCTCGCCCGTTTCGCCAGTACGACGGCGGTGGCGGCCACCTTGGGTGCCTTGTGGCTCACGGTTCCCCTGGGTTTGTTGTTGGCCCCGGGCTGGTGGTGGCTATGGTCGTCCCTCGGTGGAGTAGCGCAGGGTGGCGGCATCACGGTCATCTTCATCGCCATCATCAAGTTCGCCCGCGACCAAGCCTCGGCAGGCAAGATGTCCGCCGTCGTGCAAGGGGTGGGTTACTGCTTCGCGGCCCTGGCGCCAACCATCATCGGCTACGTGCACGGCATCTCCGGCAGCTGGACCGTGCCGCTCCTGGTGATCCTTGGCTCGGTCGCCGCGTTCTGCGTCTGCACCACCCTCTCGGTGCGCTGGGTGGCCCGTCAACGCTAGGTCCGCTCACGACGGTAGGCGAGTCTCGCCGTCGTACCCAACTAACTCGCAGTTGTTGTCGTTATGAGGCTTCAAAACGACAACAACTGCGAGCCAGTTGCTTGGTGCGGGGTTCCGTCGCTGGGCTGCCTCCCCGACCATCGGGGTCACTTGTTGCGAAGAGTGCAGGCAGCCCAGCGGCGGGGGCTTTTGTCTGCTGTTCTAGGCGGCGACGAGTTCTTCCTTGGTCGCTTCCTCGCGGGCTTCGGTGAGGTAGCGGGCGTAGGCCGGGATGGTCAGGAAGGTGGGGAACTCCTCGGCGAGGGTGACTTCTTCGAAGATGCTGCGGGCGTCGTTGAAGCGGTCGTCGTCGAAGCGTTCCAGGCGTGCGAACTCTTCGTCCAGGAGATCGTTGATCCACTCGCGGGTGATGACTTCACCGGTGTCGGTGATGGCGTGGGAGTAGATCCACTGCCAGAGCTGCGAGCGGGAGATCTCCGCCGTGGCTGCGTCTTCCATGAGGTTGTGGATGGCCACGGCACCGTTGCCGCGCAGCCAGGACTCGATGTAGCGGATGCCCACTTCGATGTTGTTCCGGATGCCCGTCTCGGTGATGGTTCCCTCGGTGGAGGCGACGTCGATCAGCGCGCGGTCGTCTGGCGTGACGTCCTCGCGCCAGCGGTCCAGTTGGTTCGGACGCTCGCCGAGTACGCCGTCGAACACTTCGCGGCACACCGGAACCAGATCCGGGTGCGCGACCCAGGAACCGTCGAAACCGTCGCCGGCTTCGCGGGTCTTGTCAGCGCGGACCTTCTCGAACGCTGCCGTGTTGGCAGCCTCGTCCTTGCGGTTCGGGACGGCAGCGGCCATGCCGCCGATCGCCATGGCGCCGCGGCGGTGGCACGCCCGGACGAGTTGCTCGGTGTAGGAGCGCATGAACGGCTGGGTCATGGAGACCTGGGCGCGGTCCGGCAACACGAAGCGGGGGCCGCGGGTGCGGAAGTTCTTGATGACGGAGAAGATGTAGTCCCAGCGGCCGGCGTTCAGTCCCGAAGCGTGATCGCGCAGCTCGTAGAGGATCTCTTCCATTTCGAAGGCCGCGGTGATGGTCTCGATCAGCACCGTGGCGCGGATGGTGCCCTGCGGGATGCCGAGGAGGTCCTGGGCCTGGATGAAGATGTCGTTCCAGAGGCGGGCCTCGAGGCGGTTCTCGATCTTGGGCAGGTAGAAGTACGGGCCCTTGCCCTGTGCGAGCAGGCGGCGGGCGTTGTGGAAGAAGAACAGGCCGAAGTCGACCACGCCACCGGCAACGGGCTTCCCGTCGATGAGCATGTGCTTCTCCGGCAGGTGCCAGCCGCGGGGCCGCACCACGATGGTGGGCAGCTCCTCGGCGGCACGGAGCTTGTATTCCTTGCCTTCCGGTGACGTGAAGTCGATCCGGCGTTCCAGCGCATCGGTGAGGTTCAGCTGGCCCTGGATGACGTTGCGCCAGGTGGGGGTGGAGGAGTCTTCCATGTCGGCCAGCCACACCTTGGCGCCCGAGTTCAGCGCGTTGATGGTCATCTTCCGGTCAACCGGTCCGGTGATTTCCACTCGGCGGTCTTCCAGGCCCGGGGCCGGGGGAGCGACGCGCCAGTTCGGATCGTTGCGGATGTCCGCCGTCTCCGGGAGGAACCGCGGATCCTGTCCGCTCGCGATCTGGCCGCGGCGGGCGTGCCGCGCCTGCATCAGCTCCTGGCGGCGCTCCGCCGTCGCGCGGTGCAGGGTTGCCACGAACTCGAGGGCATCGGGAGTAAGGACCTCGTTCTGCCGGTGAATGGGCTGGGCGGTCAGCGTGATGCCGTTGATCGTGTAATTGTCGGTGAAGCTGTTCATGGGAGTTCTCCTCTTGAGGGTCCCAACTGACTCGCAGTAGGTGTCGTTTTGGGGGCTCAAAACGACACCTACTGCTACCTAGTTGGGGAGTGGGCCCACGGCCGCCGGGTTCCCTCGCGAGCTTGCGAGTGGAGGGGGCGGCTGGGGATTAGTGGAACTGGCCTTCTTCGGTGGATCCCACCAAGGCCAGGGTTGATGCGTTCGGGTTGAGCGCAGTTGCGATGTCGTCGAAGTAGCCGGTGCCGACTTCGCGCTGGTGCTTGGTTGCGGTGTAGCCGCGGGACTCGGAGGCGAATTCCTTTTCCTGGAGTTCGACGTAGGCGCTCATGCCTTCGCGGGCGTAGCCGTGGGCGAGGTCGAACATCGAGTAGTTCAGGGCGTGGAAGCCGGCCAGGGTGATGAACTGGAACGTGAAGCCCATGGCGCCGAGTTCGCGCTGGAACTTCGCGATGGTGGCGTCGTCCAGGTGCTTGCGCCAGTTGAACGACGGCGAGCAGTTGTAGGAGAGCATCTGGTCCGGGAAGTCGGCCTTGACGGACTCGGCGAACTTGCGGGCCAGCTCAAGGTCCGGGGTGCCCGTTTCCATCCAGATGAGGTCGGAGTACGGGGCGTAGGCCTTGGCTCGGGCGATGCAGGGTTCGATGCCGTTGCGGACCTTGTAGAAGCCCTCCGCGGTACGTTCGCCGGTGATGAATTCCTGGTCGCGCTCGTCGACGTCGGAGGTGATCAGCGTTGCTGCCTCGGCGTCGGTGCGGGCGATGATCACCGAGGGCGTGCCCGCGACGTCGGCCGCGAGGCGGGCGGCGTTCAGGGTGCGGACGTGCTGCTGGGTGGGGATGAGCACCTT
Source organism: Arthrobacter sp. KNU-44 (assembly GCF_051843155.1). Classification (NCBI taxonomy): domain Bacteria; kingdom Bacillati; phylum Actinomycetota; class Actinomycetes; order Micrococcales; family Micrococcaceae; genus Arthrobacter; species Arthrobacter sp. KNU-44. Next base: position 1,680,849 of record NZ_JBPXNG010000002.1, on the reverse strand, counting down.
GCCGCCGAGGTGGCCGCACTTCTTTTCGGACGCGAGCTGGTCTTCCCAGTGCACGCCCGCGGCGCCGGCCTGGATCATGGATTTCATGAGTTCGTAGGCGTTCAGCGGGCCGCCGAAACCGGCTTCGGCGTCGGCGACGATCGGGACCAGCCAGTCCTCGACGGTCTGGATGCCCTCGGAGAATTCGATCTGGTCGGCGCGGAGCAGGGCGTTGTTGATGCGGCGGACAACGGTGGGGACCGAGTTCGCCGGGTACAGCGACTGGTCCGGGTAAGTGTGGCCGGAGTTGTTGGCGTCCGCGGCTACCTGCCAACCGGAAAGGTAGATGGCCCGCAGCCCGGCCTTGACCTGCTGCACGGCCTGGTTACCGGTCAGCGCACCGAGGGCGTTGGTGTAACCGCCAGTGGCAGCCTCCTCGCTGAGCTGCTTCCACAGCTTCTCGGAGCCACGCCTGGCCAGGGTGTGTTCTTCGGAGACGCGGCCGCGGAGGCGGACGACGTCGGTGGCCGAGTAATCGCGGGTGACGCCTTCCCATCGCGGGTTGGCAGCCCATTCGAGCTCCAGTGCGGCGGCCTGCTGAGCGGAGGTGGGCTGCTCTGGTTCAAATGCTGCGGTCATTGTTCTGTCTCCTTTGACGCTACTTTGGCGTGTTGCGGTGTATGTAGCCCCGGCCGGTCTTCGCTGCGCCTTTGCAGTTCAGGCCGGCCGGGGTTTCCGTAGTTCTTACTTTTCAGTACTTCCAAGGGGCTTGCTAGATAAAAAGCATGGAAAGAAACGCACTTCTTCGCGTATCCTCAAGAAATGTCACCTGTGAGCTGGAACCGCGAAGTACCGCCGCCGTCGTCGTCCGCCTCCGACGCCGAACTGGACGTCATCAGCCTCGGCCGCCGCGTGCGGTATCTGCGCAAGCAGGCCGGGCTGACCCTCGACGACGTGAGCGCCGCCGTCGGGACCGCCCCCAGCCAGCTGAGCCTCATCGAGAACGGTAAGCGGGAACCCAAACTGGGCTTGTTGAAGCAGCTTGCCGCGGCTTTGAATGTCGGCATCGAACAGTTGCTCGGAGCGGAACCGCCCAGCCGCCGCGCGGCCCTGGAAATCGAGCTGGAACGGTACCAGCGCGGGCCGTTGTATGAGTCGCTGAACCTGCCGAAAATCCGCGTCAGCTCGCGGCTCCCGCTCGATGTACTGGAGTCGCAAGTGGGCCTTCTGCAGGAGCTTGAGCGCAGGCTCAACGAGCAGGTCGCGACGCCGGAAGAGGCCCGGCGCGCGAACGGTGAATTGCGTGCCATGATGCGTGAGCGCGGCAACTATTTTCCGGAGTACGAGGCCGAAGCGCAGAAGGTCCTCAAAGGGGTTGGGTACACGACCGGTCCCTTGAGCCAGCACGTCATTGCAGACATCGCGGACCACCTCGGATTCACCCTGCACCACGTGGGCGACCTGCCCCATTCCACCCGTTCGGTGACCGATCTTAAGAATCACCGAATTTATCTCACGCAGAGCCAGCGGCAGGACCACGATCCCCGTTCGGTCCTCCTGCAGGCCCTGGGCCACTACGTGCTCGGCCACGAAACGCCCAAGAACTACGGCGACTTCCTTGCGCAGCGCGTCGCGACCAACTACTTCGCCGCGGCGCTCCTCCTGCCCGAACACGCCACCCTGGAGTTCCTCCAAAAGGCGAAAGCCGCCAAGGAGATCGCGGTCGAGGACATCCGCGACGCCTTTGCCGTCTCCTACGAAACCGCGGCGCACCGCTTCACCAACCTCGCCACGAAACACCTGGGCATCACGACGCACTTCCAGAAGACCCACCAGAGCGGCATCATCTACAAGGCCTACGAGAACGACGGCGTGGCCTTCCCCCAGGACCATACCGGCGCCATCGAGGGCCAACCGGCGTGCAAGGCGTGGACTTCGCGTGCCGTATTCGACGTTCCGGACAAGTTCAGCGCCTACAGCCAATACACCGACACCGTCTCCGGCACGTATTGGTGCACGGCCCGAACCGAGCGCTCGGCGGCGGGGGAGTTTTCGCTCAGCATCGGCGTGCCGTACCAGCACGTGAAGTGGTTCCGCGGGAGGGAGACGACGGCGCGGGCTACTTCGACGTGCCCGGACCCGAACTGCTGCAAGCGCCCGCCGGCGTCGTTGGCTTCATCCTGGGCAGGCAACGCCTGGCCGTCCGCCCGGGCCCACTCGCATCTCCTGGCCGCCATGCCGCCGGGCGCGTTCCCCGGCGTCGACGAGACCGAGGTGTACGCGTTTCTGGAGGCGCACTCGGGGTAGTTTCGTGCGAGGCGCGTCACGCTACGCAACTTTTTGGATTCCGGCAGCTTGGACAGCCCCGCTACTTGAGGACCGGGTAGCTCAAGTGCGTGGCGCCAACACCCTCGACGACGGTCGGGTCGCCCAAAGTGACCGGCGCGTTCTCAACCCGATCGAACAACCGGATGCCGGATCCAAGCAGCAGTGGAACCAGGTCGATGCGGATCTCGTCGAGCAGGCCGGCGTCGAGGCACTGCCGAATGGTGTCCGGCCCGTGCATGACGACGATTTTGTCGCCGGCCGCGGCCTTTGCCTGCGCGACAGCGCTTTCCAGACCGTCGGTGACGAAATGGACGGTGGAGTCGGAACGGGGCCACCCCTCGGGCATCCGATGAGTCACGACGTACGCGGGCACGCCGAACGGGTGCTGGCCGCCCCAAGCGTCGGCCCGGTCTGAGGTGCGTCGCCCGGTGAGCATCGCGCCCACATCGCCTATTAGGGCACGCAGGTATTGGGCACTCGCTTCAGAAACATGGAATGTGAAACCCGGGTTGAAGGTAGGGACGTCGACGTCGCCTGCGAAGTACCAGTCGAAGACCTCGTCGACGCCGTCCTCGAGATCCGCCACATAGCCGTCGAGGGACATCGACATGAACGCCACTACCTTGGTCATTACCTTGCTCCTGCGGTTTCGGACGGGTTTGGCCCGGGTCAAACGGACATGGCCCAAGACAAAGCCGCAGCGCGGCGAGGCTCGGAGGGGTCTATCAGCCTGATTCTGTCGACGAGCCGGACGCGGTCGATGAGGGATGACTCGATGAGTGCCAGAACGAACGCGTGGTCCTTGGGGCGTGCCGCAATGAGCTTCGCCGCGCAGAGATCGTAGGGATCCAAGCAAAGCCCGGTGCTGTTCCGGGTCCGCTCATTGCGCACACCGACAAGGCGGTACTCCCAGTCCTCCGGGAGCACCGCGGTCTCCCTTTCGGCTGCCTGGACATAGAAACCGAACTCCTTGTGGAAGGGTGACCACTCACCAAGGGCGGAGTCGATGCTGTCAGCAAGTGTGCCGGCGTCGTCGTCGGAGAACGGGGCGATGTCGACGGCATCCGACATGGTGATGGACGCAGGCAACTGGTCCTCCGTGAAGGATCCCAGAATTGACTGGCTGCCGATCACGATCACCCGGTCGCCGTGGATGATATCCGTAGCGGCCCGGATGGCGTGCTCGAGCTCATCGCGGCGCATGGCTGTACCGTACCCCCGCACCGGCCGATTGTCAGTAGCCGCCCCGCTGCCGCTCGCGCTCAGCCAGGAGCGTTGCTACTTTTTCGATGAGCCCATACGGCATCGGCTTCCCTAGGGGGAACTTCAATGTGCCCTTGGCCGCCCGGAATGGGGCGATTTCCCGCTCAAAGTTCGCGTCGCCGTCGGGCACTGGGTAGACGGAAATGTGGTGCTTCCACGCCGCGAAATACAACACATAGTGGCCGTCGAGCGTGATGGTGGGGATACCGTAACTGATCCTGTCCCCGGCTCCGGGCACCGCTGCCAGGGCCCGCCGTCGAATCTCGTGAAGGATGGGTCGAACCTCGTCTGGACGCGACGCGATGTACTCGTCCACCGTGTCAAAGTGCTCCGCCATGCGCGTCCCTCGTTCCGTCCCAAATCCCGCCGGTCAGCCCGTCTTGGACCAAGCTTGCCTTAGCCCGCGCCGCCCCGCCAGAGGGGGTCGAAGACGTTCCGGGCGACTCCCACGCTCGCTCACGTATGTCGGGTTTTGGCCGGACGCTCGCTCAGGTATGTCGGGTTTTGGCTGGACGCTCGCTCACGTATGTCGGGTTTTGGCCGGACGCTCGCTCAGGTATGTCGGGTTTTGGCTGGACGCTCGCTCACGTATGTCGGGTTTTGGCTGGACGCTCGCTCACCTGGGGAGATGAGTATCGTGGGCGGTGGCGAGTTTGCCTGACAATTCTCGATTCCTCGATGCGAGAATGGGGGAGGCTCCGCGGTTTTGCAGGCGGGTCCACCACCAGTGCTAATACAGCGGGGCGCCGTGCCAACTCCGGCCGCCTGCGCGAACCACTATGAACGGACAAGCGATGACGTCATCATCAGAATCCCAGACCCTGAGTAAACCCGCGCCGCGCTTCGCGTCGATAGGCTCTCCGTACTTCGGCATCATGCTGGCATGCATGGCGGTCGTGCTGATCCTGTCCAATATTGGCGCTGCCAAAGGCGTCGTCTTCGGTCCGATCATTACCGACGGCGGATTCTTCCTCTTCCCGCTTGCCTACATCCTCGGCGATGTGATGAGCGAGATCTATGGATTCAAGGTTGCCCGCAAAGCGATCGTCACCTCGTTCGCCCTGTCAGCATTCGCGTCGCTCTGCTACTGGATCATCATCGCGCTGCCCGGTTTCAATGACGACTATGGCACCGCCAAACAGGCAGCCATCGAGGGAGCGCTGGGCCCCGTCCCGTTGATCGTCCTAGGTTCGTTGCTGGCGTTTTTCGCCGGTCAGACCATCAACTCGTGGATCCTCGTCAAGATGAAAGCCCGTTCGGGTGAGAGAACCCTCTGGGCCCGGCTCATGGGGTCATCCGGGTTGGGGGAATTCGTGGACACGCTCATCTTCTGCAGCATCGCTGCCTCGGTTATCGGCATCACAGACTTTGGAAGCTTCATCAACTACTTACTGACCGGGTTCCTGTACAAGACCGGTGTCCAATACATCCTTGTGCCCGTGACGTCCTTGGTCATTGGCTGGATCAAGAAGCGCGAGCCAAGCTACTGGGCCTGAGCAGTGAATCCGGGACGCGGGCCGCATATGTGAGCGAGCGTCGGCTCGGGACGCGATATATGTGAGCGGGCGTTGGCTCAGGACGCGATATATGTGAGCGGGCGTTGGGTCGGGACGCGATATATGTGAGCGGGCGTTGGGTCGGGACGCGATATATGTGAGCGGGCGTTGGCCCGGGACGCGATATATGTGAGCGGGCGTTGGCTCAGGACGCCATATATGTGAGCGGGCGTTGTTGGCTCAGGTGAACCGCAGGGAAGTCCGGTAGTTTCAGAGGATGAAGCTGGGAAACGCCGTGCTCACGGCCGAGAATCTTGTTGCAGGCTATGGCGAGCATGCAGTGTGCGGGCCGCTCGACGTCGAGGTTTTCTCCGGGCAAGTGCTCGGGATGGTGGGCGAAAACGGTGCCGGCAAGTCCACTCTGCTGCGGACGATGATAGGCGCGCAGGCTGCCATTGAGGGCGATGCCCACGTTCTTGGCTTGATGCCGGACGACCGCTCGGCCCTCTTTCGCAGCAAGGTCTCGGTCCTGCTGGACGAGGATGCCTACTTTGATTCACTCACGGTCCGCGAGCACCTTTCCTTGGTGGCCCGGGGGCATGGCCTCGCCAACCCCGATGCTGCCGTAGAGGGAGAGATCGGCTTCTTCGAGCTCCAAACGGTGGCGGATGCGTTTCCCGATCAGCTTTCCTCGGGACAGCGCCGCAAGCTCCTGCTGGCCTCGGCATTTATCCGCCCCTTCGAGCTGCTGGTCCTGGACGAACCGGAGCAGCGGCTCGATACCCGCATGCGCGGCCTGCTCGCGCAGCGGATCGCGCGGACTGCCAAGAAGAGTGCCGCCGTCGTCATGGTCACTCACGATGCGGACGTCGCCCAAGCGGCGTGTACCCGGGCGGTAATAGTAGACGACGGCGGGGCACGCGTGGTTAGCACCGACGAGGCTGTGGCGAGGATCCGCAGGTGAGCATGTCTACTGCTGCCGTAGCGCAGCCGGAGTTCGTGGACTTCGACCCCGAGAGTGCCACGCGCAAGGTCATCCGCCCGCGCGGCCAGTCCTTGCTTTCCAGGCTCAACGAGCTATACATCCAGTTCCTGACGTTCGGCGTCGGCTTGATCTATGCGACAGGCCTCCTCAATGGGCTCACTGCCGCAGCGGAGCATGGCTTCGGCGGTCACCTGATTTCGGCTGGCTACGGTGTCGTCTCTGTTGAATACGGCCTAGTGGCCGGGTTCGGGCTCTTGGGCCTCGCGGCCTATTGGGTGGCGGGCAGGCTCGGGCCACTGGCCATCACGGCGAATCAGCGGCACTGGTGGTACTCGCTGGCTATCAACCGCGAGCCGCTTCTAGCCCGAGGCTTGCGCCGCGCAGTCTGGGCTGCCGCCGTTGTCGGGGCCCTCACCACAATTCCGGTAGCAGTCATCAGCGGCTCGAACGCGGTGGTGTTTGCCGGACGGGTCCTGGCAGGGGCACTGACAGGCGCGGCTATCCTCGCGCTGGCCGCGTTCGCCCAGACCCGCTTGGCAGCGCCGGGCCGGCCGCAGACGCCCGCCCGGCCGCAAGGCCGGGCAACCTCGTGGCTGTTGGCTGCCGCTTCGGCCGCACTCGGAGCAATGCTTTTCGGGACGCTGCAAGGAAACTGGGTCTTCGCCGTCGCCCCTGCAGTCGCTTTGATGGCCGCGGCGCTCGCCATGCGAAACAAGCTCTCCAGCGTCCGCACGACATCGCTGCTCAAGGCAGGGTCCGCGAGGGGACATGTCCAAGCTGCGCTCACACTAATGGACACGGGGGAGCTCAGTGCCTCGCTTTCCAGCGGCGGCAAACGGAGCCGGGTGAAGCTCCCGGGGACGCCGCGCACGGCAGCGGGCGCGCTCTTTCACGCGGAGGCAACCGTGCTCGCTCGACAACCCGCCCGGCTGTGGCGCTGGGGCCTGGGCCTCGCCGTCGTTCCCTTGACCGGGCTGGTCCGGACGTTCGATTCACCTATCATCCTGCTTCCTCTGCTGCTTGCCGCAGCGATATTCTCTTCCACCGCGGCGGCCGGGCCGCTTTGGCAGTTGCGCATGGCTCCCAGCCTCGACGCCCTCCTGCCGATCTCCAGGACGGCCTCGCGCTGGGTCCACGTCGCGCTGCCGGTCATGCTGATGGGTTTGTGGACGACGGCGGCTGCCGGATTCTTCGTGCTGGCGGGCGGCTTCCGGGTGGAGCTCCTCGTCCTAGGCGCGGCGGCGGGCGGTGGTTTGGGCGCGGGGATGCTGCGACGAGCCTTCCGCCAGCAGGAAGACCTGACCAAGCTGGTGTACCTGATGCAGCTTGGACGGAGCGGACCCGCCATGCTGGGAACCAGGATCCGAGGCTACGTTCTGTGCCTCTTCGCCCTGGTCCCTTTGGCTTTGGGCATGCTGTTCAACGCCCCGGAGCTGCTGGTCACGCCCGCCGTCGTGCTCAACGTGGTGCTCCTGGTGATCGGAGTGACGACCGCGGACCGCCCCTGATGTGGTTCCAGGCGCGAGGGCACGGTTCCAGCGATCTCGACGGCGGGAAGCGACCGAGACCTACGAGTAGTACTGCCCTAAGGTCTCGGCCTTGAACTCGAAAAAGTCCCCGGATTCGATGGCCAAGCGGGCGTCGTCCACCATCTTCACCACGAAGCGCTCGTTGTGGATGGAGATGAGCGTATGCGAGAGCAATTCATGCGCCTTGTACAGGTGGTGGATATACGCGCGCGAATAGTTGGCGCAGGTGTAGCAGTCGCAACCATCCTGCAAGGGTCCGAAATCCGATTTGTAGCGCGCCCCGGACAGGTTGTACCGACCGGACGGAGTGTAGAACGCCGAGTTGCGGGCCACGCGGGTGGGGGAGACGCAATCGAAGGTGTCGGCGCCGTTTTCGATGGACGTGAAGATGTCGTCCGGCTCGGAGATGCCCAGGAGGTGGCGGGGCTTGTCCTCGGGAAGTTCCTCGTTGCACCAACGCACAATGGTGCCGAGGTTCTCCTTCTCCAAGGCACCGCCGATGCCGAAACCGTCAAACGGCATGCCGCCAAGGTCCCGGCAGGCCTTACGGCGAAGGTCCTCGTACTGCGCACCCTGGATGACGCCGAATAGGGCTTGGTAGGGTTTGCCCACCCGGGAAGCTGTCAACCGCTCATGCTCCACCACGCAGCGCTCAGCCCAGCGACGCGTCCGCTCCAGGGATTCCTCTTGGTAGCCGCGCGAGTTCTGCAGCGTGGTCAGCTCGTCGAAGGCGAACATGATGTCGGCGCCGATCTGGTGTTGCACCCGCATGGAGATCTCCGGGGAGAAACGGTGCCGGTCCCCGTTCAAGTGCGACTTGAACCAGACGCCGTCCTCGTCCACGTGGGCCAGCCTCTCCTTGCCCGGGGCCACGGCGTCGTCAGGCCCGGACGCATCCACGGAGGTCATGTCGATGACCTTCTTGAACCCCGAGCCGAGGCTCATCACCTGGAATCCACCAGAGTCCGTGAACGTCGGCCCGTCCCAGTTCATGAACGCGCCGAGTCCGCCCGCCGCGTCCAGAATCTCCGGTCCAGGCTGCAGATATAGGTGGTAGGCGTTGGCCAGCAAAGCCTGCGCGCCGAGCTCCTTCATGGATTCGGGCAGCACGGCTTTGACCGTGGCTTTGGTCCCGACGGCGATGAACGCGGGCGTCTGGATCTGGCCGTGCGGTGTGGTGATGGTACCGGTGCGGCCCAGGAACTCCCCGCGCTTGCCGCCGCCGTGGCGGCTGTCGCCGTCGGCGTTCAAAGGGCCCGACGACGGCGGGCGCGTTTCGCTGAGCCGCGTACCTACCTCGAAGGAAAATGCGGACTGAAGGGCAGCCCCGAGCGCGGAAGGATCGGACTTGGAGTTAGACCCGGAAGCAGGCAGTGAAGAATCGGCTGGCACCGTTACAGTCTGCCAGCCCCGGAGCGTGAATCGTCAGTGCGAATGCACCTCTGTGGGGTAGTTCTCAGCCTTCCAGCCGTCCCAGTGGGAGCGGATCGAGTCCAGACTGGCCGCGCCCAGGTCGTAGGTCGAAGCGATCACGATAGTGCCGCCGTCGGGCCTCTTCTCCGGAATCACCGGCTGGTCAGCCACAATCAGCAGCCCATCCCCGTGTTCCGCATAACCGTGAACGGTGAGGCCAACCTGGTGGTTGCTCCGGAACCAGACCTTGCCGGAAAGGGCCTCGCCTGTGGGGAGCGTGAGTGAGTATTCCTCCCCGGGAGCCGGGACGTTGGCCAGGCCAAGTTTCTGGATCCCGGAGCCGCTACCGCCGGGCAGGGAGACAAAATGCGTACGCCGGTGCCCGTGTGGATGGCGTTCCAGGGCGAATCGGAGCTGGTGCAGGAAGGTCAGCCAGCCTTGGGTGATGTCCTCGTCCCACGCGGCCCATTCGGAATCGTGGTCCAAGGCGGCCCGCGTCACGCGGACTTCGGTGCCTCCGCTGACCGGGGTCAGTTCGAAGACGTCCCCGCCGTTCACCGTGAGGCTTGTGTGGTCAGGCCCCTCGACCACGGCGGTGCTGAAGTAGATCTGGTTGATTTCGTCGGCAAGCTCGTCGGCCTCCCAGCCGTGCCATTGAGCCACGAGCGACGGTTCGCGCAGCGAAGTCCAAACTTGCTGCGCGTCGGCATTAACAACAACGCTCAGATTGTTCGTCATGGCCCGAATCTACCGCCCTTGGCGCGAACGCGACAGGTCTTGCGAAATCCTCCGATAGCGCCTAGGCCCGCACGGCCTCGAGTTCGTTCGCGATCCGGTGATCGAGTTCACCTACGCCAAGGGTGTTCGAGCCGCCGTGCGAACGGAGGAACAGCAGGGTTTCGAGCCGGAGCAGCCGCCATTCACGCTCGGCATCGCGGTTGCCGTTGTCGATGGAGCGGAAGATTTCCTTGTCGTACAGGTTCGGTTCGTTGAGCCCGCGCTGCCGGACCTTGGCGGCGATCCGGGCCTTGAACGGGTCTGTCTCCACGGTGTCCGGCGCTTGCAGGAGTTGATCGTAGACTTCCGCGCGTTCCGTTTGGCCGAGCTCGCGGCAAATGAAGCTGGAAAGTGCGAGGGAACGTTCAACGGACATCCACCGGTCGCGGTTTCCGTCGTAGGGGAGCACGTTGAGAATATCGGCCACCGCGAGGGCGTGGTCCGGATCCCGCAGTTCGATGAAAACATCGTGGGCCAGGTCGCTCAGATCCCGCAGGCAGCTTCCCGACTTCGTGTTGATGCCCTTGATGAGGCGTTCGCTCAGTACCGCGACGCCGTTCCTGCCCGGGTGCGCTTCGGCAGCGGCGGCCACGACGTCCTCCGGCGAGTCGGTCGGTTCCGGGATCAGCGCGAGCTGCTCGGGGTCCGGCCCCGCAGGCCGGCTGACAGTCGGTGCCACCGGAGGCAAGGGAGGTACGACGACGGCTGGAACGGCTTCCGCGGGTGAGTCACCGGCGTCGGAGGTACCGGCGTCGGGCGCGTCGCCGGAAACCGGCTCCGCAAGCGTGGCCGGATCTTCCGTGGGCAGCGCGTGGTCGTCGGGAACGACAGCTGCTTCGCCCACCGGGACGCTGGACCCGATCGCGATCCGCACTTTTCCGCCGTCGAGCGTGGTCACCAGAATGAGTGCGGGCACGCCGAAATCGTCGTGTTCGAGCTCGACGTGCGTGATTTCCTCCGCGGGACCCTCCCCAGGGAGGAACAGGTAGTCCCCGATTTGCAGGGCCCCAGCCTGCTTTTCACGGTACTGCTGGCCGGCCGGGCTGTGAGTCATCGGAAGTCCTTTGGTTCTCTTGGGGTCCGCCCAACAGTCTATAAAACCCACCCGACAAATCGGGGAGGTGGCTACTGCCCGCGCTGCCGCTACTGTCCGACGCCGGCAAAAGCCAAGGCCTGGCGTACCAGATTGCCTCGACCGCCGCTGAATTCCTGCTGGACGTCGTCGCTGAGGATTTCCTGCGGCGTCATCCACGTCAGCTCGAGGGCGTCCTGGCGCGGTTCGCACTCGCCCGTCACGGGGATGACATAGACCAGGGACACTGCGTGCTGGCGGTCGTCCGTGAAGCCGGTCTGCGACGGCGCCGGGAAGTATTCGGCCACCGTGAACGGCACGGGACTGACGGGCAACTGGGGGAAGGCCAGGGGCCCGAGGTCCTTTTCCATGTGCCGCAAAAGCGCGGCCCGGATGGTTTCGCGGTACAGCACGCGGCCGGACACGAAGGATCGGACCATGGTGCCGTCGGCGTCGCCCTGGAGCAGGGTACCTACCTCGTTGACGAATCCGAGTGGATCCAGGCGCACGGGAACCGCCTCCACGTAAACCATGGGGAGGCGGCCGCGGGCTTCGAAGAGGTCTTCATCGGAAAGCCAACCGGAGTACGGGTCAGGGGTACGAACACTCATGGTTAAGTTCTACCCCATCCCATGCAGTTCCATGCCGTACGAATCAGACAGCCAGGATTGCGTCGAGCCCAAACCCCGGAACGCTCGCTCACCTATATCGCCCATTCGGGCGACGCTCGCTCACGTATGTGGCCAAAATCGGGATCCCGCGCTCAGATGAGGTGAGCGGGCGTTTCGGGAAAGGCCAGTATTGGTGAGCGGGCGTTTCGAGAAAGGCCGATATATATGAGCGGGCGTTTCGGGAAGCGCCCATATAGGTGAGCGAGGGTTGGGCATGTAGTGCGTGGGCTTTCGTCACAGCCTAGCTGGCACCAGAATGGGGCCATGGCTGTTGAACTTGAAGAATTGATCGTCAAAGACGCTGCCGAGTGGCGGTCCTGGCTCGAAGAGAACGGCGCCGATAGCCCTGGCGTGTGGCTCGTGCTGCACAAGAAGGGCGGCAACGTGACGGAACTCGATTACGCCGCTGCCTTGGATGAGGCCCTTTGTTTCGGTTGGATCGACGGCCAAGGCAGAAGGCGCGACGACGAAAGCGTCTTCCAGCGTATGACCCGGCGCGGCCCCAAAAGCCCATGGTCCAAAAGGAACGTGGGGCACATTGCCCGTTTGGAAGCTGAAGGCAAGATGACCCCGGCCGGATGGGCCGCCGTCGACAGCGCCAAAGCGGACGGGCGTTGGGAAGCCGCCTACGTGGGCCAAGCGGACGCGGAAGTCCCGGAGGACCTCGCGGCCGCCATCGCCGCAGTTCCCGCGGCCCAGGCGATGTTCGATGTGCTGACCGCGGTCAACCGCTATTCCCTGATCTACCGCACCAACTCTGTGAAGAAGGCGGAAACGCGGGCCAGGAAGATCGCTGGCTTTGTCGAGATGTTGGCCCGGCAGGAGACACCGTATCCGCAGAAGAAAAGGCCCGCGGTGGCAGAGTAACCGCGGGGATCTACTCGGGCTTTTCGGGCTTCTCTCGGGATAGAGCGACGATCCAGCCTGGAGTGTCTTCCCCGAGCCGCTGGTCCAGCAAGACCCTGGCCTTTGCTGCGGCGATCTGGACCTTGCGGTCTTCAGCGCTCACCGAATCGGGACGCTGCGAGGGGGCGACGGCGCGGGTTTCGGATGCTGTGGCAGCTGCCAGGAGCTCATCCTCTGTGCCCACTTTGAGGAGGGCGAGTTCCTCCCGTGACGCGAGTTCGCTTTGGCCCAGAATCTCGATGGCTTTCTGGCCCATTTCGGCCTCCGAGCGGCTGCGGGACAGGGAAGCGTCCAGCGCCCATTGAGCTCGACGCCACCATTCGGACCTGTTATCCGCCCGCGCCTTCTGCCGCAGCGACAGGAGGCCAACGATCGCGGCAACGATCGCCGCAACCAGGACAGCGAGCGGGCTGAGCGCGCCAACGATCTGCCACCATTCCGGCGGTGCACCGACCACGGTGACAGGTATCGGGCTCGGGATCGGGTTCACAGCTCCAGACTAGGCCCCGGCACTGACAATTTGCCGGACGCGCGTGGCGGCTTCCAGCAGCATCCACGCCTGAAGTTGGCTGGAGAGTTCGACGGCGGTGCCCTCCGGATACGTCTCGGCGGCCGGACGCTGGGGTTCCGTCGAGAAGATGAGCCAGCCGTCGTCGTCTTTCACGGACGTCCAGTTGGCAGCGTCGGTGCGCACAGTCCGCCCCGCCCAGACCGCCTCCGCGGTGTTGAGCACGAGATGCCCGGCGGTAATGCGGGTAACGGAGGGCAACCGCACGTCTCCGGCGGCGAGCGCCAGGTAGCGGACGAGGATCCCGGTGAAGAGTCCGCCGTCGCCGGTGCCTTCGCCGCGAAGAACCAGCCTCCCCGGCCCGTCAGACGGACCGGGGACGGTCAAGTGTTCGGCCACCGAGGCCACCAGGGCGGCCGCGCGTCCCAGGTTCGCGTCTCCACCCAACTCCAACAAGGCGCCGAGCACGGGGCCCTGGTTGTAGGTGTAGATCTCTTCTGCGAGGACGAGCTTGCCCTCCTTGATCCAAACGCCGTCGAGATACAGGCCGCGGGTGGGTTCGAAGAGCGTGGCATCAAGCCAGTCCAGGAGCCTTTGGGCCCGGTCCTGCTTGCCGGTCCGGGCGAAGTGCAGGGCCACCGGCGCTGTGGCCGGGGTGTTCTTGAAATCGCGTTTGGTGCTCCAGAAGGTGCCTCCGCCCATGTCGTCCGTGGAGGCCAACTCGAACCGCGGTGAGAGGATTTTCTGCAGCCGGGCGTTGCGTCGGCGGCCCGGCTTGTGCGCCCGCCCGGCCAGGGAGTCCAAACGCAGGACGGCGAGGGCGAGCCATGCCATGTCGTCGTAGTAGCTGTTGACGTAGCGCACGAAATTGCGCAAGCGGATAGTGGTGACCAGGCGTGAAGCGAGCTCGCCAGCGCTAGGGCGATCACCGCCGTCGAACCTTGATCCCGAGGCCAGTTCGCGCAACCCGGCGTCCACGAGGCAATCGACGTAATGCGCCTGCCACCAGTAGTTCCAGGGCTGACCCGGAAAACGCGTTGACGGCCGGACCGACGCCGCAAGATGCGTTCCGGGAAGCAAGAGGAGGCGCCGTCCGAAATGCCGGGTCACCGAACGTGCGGCGTGGTCGGCTCGCGCGGCCCAATCCGGTGTTCCGGAGGAGCGGTGCGGCGTCTCGGGGGCGGACATGGTGACAGCCTAACGCCGCGCGCTTGGCCGCAGGCCCCTCTCCAGTGCACAATCAAAGTGATTCAGTTAACATTCATTAACGGATTTTGGTTCTGCATCGAGGAGGATGGATGGACATCAAGGGCGCAGTTGCGTTGATAACCGGCGGGGCTTCGGGATTGGGGGCCGCAACCGCAAGGCGATTGCTCGACGCCGGAGCATCCGTGGTGCTGCTTGACCTCCACTCATCTCCCGGGGAGTCCCTCGCCGCCGAACTCAATGCCTCGGGCGCCGTCGGCAGGGCCGTGTTCGTCCCCGCCGACGTCACCAATGAAGAGCAGGTGCAGGCCGCCGTCGACGCTGCCGTCGCGCTGGGCCCGCTCCGGATCCTGGTCAACTGCGCCGGCGTGGCAACCCCGGGCAAGGTGCTCGGCAAAGACGGCGTGCTGCCGCTCGAGAACTTCAACAGGGTCGTCCAGATCAACCTCGTGGGCACGTTTAACGTGATCCGCCTGGCTGCCGCCGCGATGGCCGAAAACGAACCTGCGTCTACCGAGCTCGGTGGGGAGGAGCGCGGTGTCATCATCAACACGGCCTCCGTGGCGGCTTTCGACGGCCAGATCGGGCAGCCTGCGTATGCCGCGTCAAAGGGAGCCGTGGCCGCGATGACGTTGCCCCTGGCCCGTGAATTTGCGCGCTCGCTGGTGCGTGTCGTGGCCATTGCACCGGGCATCTTCGAAACACCCATGCTGGCCGGCTTGCCCCAGGACGCACAGCTCTCCCTCGGCCAGCAGGTACCGCACCCGGCCCGTCTTGGCCGCCCCGCCGAGTATGCCAACCTCGTGGCGCACATCGTGGAAAACGCCATGCTCAACGGCGAAACCATCCGCCTCGACGGCGCGATCCGGATGGCACCGAAGTGAGCCAGGCCCACAAGCTGGCGGCCGCCGTCGAACCTTCGGCAGGTTCCCTGCCTTCGGCAGATTTTTTCGATTTCGAGTCTCTCCTCAGCGTCCAGGAACAGCGCAAGCTCAACGAGCTCCGGGAATTCCTGGCCACGGAAATCGCGCCGTATGCCAAGGACTGGTGGGACAAGGCCGAGTTTCCGGCGCACATCCTGCCCAAGCTCGCCGCGCTTCGCCTGAGCACCCCCACGCACCGCGGCTACAGCAACCTGTTCGCAGGGTTGGTGATCGCGGAAATGACCCGCGTGGACACCTCCATTGCCACGTTCTTCATGGTCCACCACGACCTCTTCATCGAAGCGCTCTACGAGTTCGGCTCCAAGGACCAGCAGGACCGCTACCTCGACGACGCCTCCAACCTCCGGACCACCGGAGCGTTCGCGCTCACGGAACCGGACCACGGCTCCGACGTGGCCGGCGGCCTGCAGACGGTGGCCCGCCGGGTCGCCGGGGGAGCCGACGACGGCGGCGACTACTGGGTGCTGAACGGCGCCAAACGCTGGATCGGCAACGGGACGTTCTGCGACCACATGCTGGTATGGGCCCGGGACGAAGCCGACGGCGCTATTCGCGGCTTCATCGTGGACGGCACGCTGCCCGGGGTGACACGGACCAAGATCGAAAACAAGATTGCCCTGCGCACCGTGCAAAACGCCGACATTGTCCTCAAAGACGTCCGGATTGCCGAGGCGGATCGTTTTTCCGGGATCAACAGTTTCAGCGACACCAACCACCTGCTGCGCGGATCAAGGCTCATGGTGGCCTGGCAGGCCGTGGGGCAGCAGTTGGCGGCATTCGACGTCGCCCGCCAGTATGCGCTTGACCGCCAGCAGTTCGGCCGCCCGCTTGCGAAGTTCCAACTCATCCAGCAGCAATTGGTGGACATGCTCGGCAACGCCGTGGCCAGCATGGGCATGATGGTGCGGATCGCCCAGCTGCAGGAGGACATTTACACGGACAGCAAGGGAGTGCGGCACGGCGGAGCCCAGATGGCCCAGGTGGCACTGGCCAAGTCGTACTGCAGCGCCCGGATGCGCGAAACCGTGGCGATGGGCCGGTCCATCCTGGGCGGGAACGGCATCGTGACCGATTACCGGATGGCCAAGATCTTTGCCGATGCCGAGGCGATCTACACGTATGAAGGATCGTTCGAGATCAACTCGCTCATCGTGGGCCGGGCCGTGACAGGGGTCTCCGCGATCGTTTGAGGGGTTTCCGGGACGCCGCTTTGACGGCGGCACAGGGCGCCATTCCGGGGCTCGTTTCCCAGGCCGGAGCTTGAAGCGCGGCGATGGGAAACAAGCCCCGGTTTGAGCGTGAGGCCTCAGTCCCTGGACAACTGGTCCTCGAGATTGAAGATTTCCGTGAGTTGGACGAATCCCTGGTCCGGCGCCCGTGCGTCGTCTTCGAACAGCAGTGCCATTTCTGCCTGCCAACGGGCATTCACATCAGTCAGGGCCATGCGGGCTCGTGCCGCGTCGAAATCGTCGCATTCCACGTATCCCACTAGCAGCCCGTCGTCGGCGAGGAACAACGAATAGTTGTTCCAGCCGGCCGCCTTGAGTTCTCGGAGCATCTCCGGCCATACGACCGCATGACGGCGTCGATATTCGGGAATCTGGCTGGGTTTGACCGAGGAACGGAAGCAGATGCGCATGTGGGTTCTCCTCCTACTGTGAATCGTTTCATTCAAAGCCCGCGAATCACCGCAAATCGCGCAGCTTACCGGGTGCCGCTCCTGAGCCGCCGGTACTCCTCGCGGGGAACCGGCGTCGCGTCCGGCGTGCCCAGCTGATTGAGGGGGATGCGGTACGTTTCCCGGGCCGACCAGGCAGCCACGGCTCCGATGATGCAGATTCCGAAGCAGATGGACCCGATGATGAGCGGTACGTTCGCGGACCCCGGCGGGGCGATTGCCGTGAAGATGCTCGGAAGGAACGCGGTGATGACAAGGCCAATGTTCTGCGAGATGGCGAATCCCGTGACTCGCGTGCGGGCGGGGAAGAGTTCCTGGAAGTAGCTGGCGAACGTTGCGTTCCAGACTTGGTAGAGCGTGCCCCACATGAGGATCGAGAGGATGATGGTGAGCAGTACGTTGTTCTGGCTGACCGCGTACAGGTAGGCGTAGGCCAGCACCCCGGAGCTCAATGAGCCGAAGATCATCAACGGCCTGCGGCCGAAACGGTCCGACAGATCTCCGAACAAGGGGATGAGGGCCAGCGCGACGACGTTGGCCAGGACCGGGATCCAGAGGTAGACGGTAGTGCTCATGCCGACGCCGTAGCCCGGCTGGGTGGCGTAAGCCGCACCGAACACTGCCACCGTGACGCCGACGACGTTGACCAGGGTCATGCAGATTGCGCGAACCACGTCGAGACCGCTTTCGCGCAGCACGCGGACGATCGGCATCTTCGGGATCTCTTGGTGCGCCTTTTCTTCGGTGAAGATGGGGGTTTCTTCGACCCGGCGGCGGATCATGTACCCGGCGAACACCACAAGGGCGCTGAGGAGGAACGGAATGCGCCAGCCCCAGGATTTGAACGATTCACTGGAGAGCATGGCAGAGAGCGGGAGGAAGACCGCGGCGGCGATGATCTGCCCGGCCTGGGTGCCCTGGAGCGCGAAGCTTGCGTAGAAGCCCCGGCGGCCGAAAGGTGCGTGCTCCACGATCATGGCGCTGGCACCGCTCAGTTCGCCGGCCACCGCGAAGCCTTGGATGAGCCGGACGGCAACCAGCAAGACGGGTGCCAAGACGCCGACCTGGCCGTAGGTGGGCAATAATGCGACTGCGAAGGTCGACGCGCCCATCATCAACATGGCCAAGACCAGAACGTTCTTGCGGCCATGTTTGTCGCCCCACTGTCCCAGGACGAATGCGCCGATGGGGCGGGCTACATAGCCCACGGCGTAGGTGCCAAGCGAAGCGATCAGCGCAACGGTCGGGTTTCCCGAGGGGAAGAAGACGCCGGGAAACACCAGCGCGGCGGCCTGTGCATAGATAAACCAGTCGTAGTACTCAAGGGCGCTGCCGATCCAGCCGCTGGCTGCCGCCTTCCTCGTGGTGCTGGACTGTCGCGGTTCGATTGAACTTCGCTGCCTGCTCGCGTCGATCTTCATATTGTCCTCCTTTGGACAAGTCGTTGGGGCCACTGGAAGGGCCTTCCCGCCTTTGGGTGTGGTTTCCAGTAGGAGTGCAGCGCCATCGCAAGAATCGGAGTGAACTTCCGCTTGGTATGCGCTTTCCCATCTGGTAAGCGCTTTCCATCAGACACCCGCACAGCCCCGCTGTCAAGGTTAAGTTGTTGCGCCGGTCACACCGGCGGGACCTATCGGCCCGGCATGATCGGGTCATCGGTAGAGCCGCCGCGAACCCGGGGAACTAGGGCGAACTCGTGCTCCTGCGGAGGGTGACGCTGCCCGCGACGGCGGAAGGATCGCCGTCGTCGTCGGAAAGGGCCGCCATGGTTGCCAGTCGTCCGATTTCTTCCAGCGGCAGACTTACGGTGGAGAGCGCCGGCCGGAAGTCCCGGAGCCATTCGATGTCGTCGAACCCTGCGAGGCCGGCGTCATGGGGGACTCTGAGCCCCTGGTCCCTCAATGCGGCGGCCACGCCGATGGCCATGACATCGTTGGTCGCGAAAATGCACAAGCGTTGATCCGACCCCGATCCGTCGGACGCCTTGATCCGCCAGGCCAGTTCAATGCCGGCGTCGAAACCGCCGTTCCGGTTGAACGCGACGTGCACAACATCCGCGGCGGGCTGGCCGGCGTCGGACAAGCCTCGTTGGAATCCCATGACGCGCTCATCCGAAGTGGTCAGCCCCTCCGGCCCGGCCACAATGACGAACGGCCCTTTGTGGGTGCGCGCCAATGCGCGCGCCAGATCCCGCGCAAGTTGCTCGTTAGGGACCGCGATGGTGCGGTAGTTTGCCGTTTCGGCGACGCCTAGAATCGCTTGCCCGACGACGCCCACGCGCCCGCCGTTGCGGCAGTAACGGTCCAATTCGGCGGCTAGCTCGGTGTTCGCGCGGGCGTCTTCGGAACGTGTTGAACGCGATCCTGCGATGACGATCGACTCGGCCCGCCGTGCAGCGAAGGCGGCGACAGCTTCCTTCTCCTCGGCGGGTGTGCCGTTGGTGGTGGCGAGCAGGACCATGCGGCGCTCCTGCCGCGCTGCGGCCTGGACGCCCTGCGCTATGGCGGAAAAATATGGGTCCGCGATGTCGTGCACGATCAGGCCAATGAGCCCCGTGCTCGATTTCGCCAGGGCCTGGGCCTGGGCGTTCGCGATGTAGCCGAGGGTGTCTGCCGCCTGCCGGACGCGCTCGGCGATCTCCGGTGCGGGTGTCCTGGCGGAACCATTGAGCACCCGGGAGGCCGTGGCGGGGGAGACGCCGGCCAGTTTGGCCACTTCGGACAGCGTGCTTGCAGTCACGGACAACTCCTCTTCAAAAGCCTCAGCCTCGGCACTTTCAGCAACATCCGATTATTGCAGTGCTAACCGGCCTTGGGAAAGCGATTGCCAGACCTCGAGCTGCGTGTCATCATGAATGCATTGGGAATGCGCTTTCCCATCTCATAACTTTCCACCTGAAGAAGGACTCATGGGCTACGAAACAAAGACGATAAGAATCGCCATGAACGGCATCACCGGCCGGATGGGCTACCGCCAGCACCTGCTGCGTTCCATCCTCCCCATCCGGGACGCCGGGGGCTTCACCTTGGCGGACGGCACGCGCGTCCAGGTCGAACCGATCCTGGTGGGCCGCAACGAGGCGAAGATCCGCGAACTCGCCGAACTCCACAAGGTTTCCGAGTGGTCCACCGACCTCGACGCGGTCATCAGCGACCCCACGGTCGACGTCGTTTTCGATGCGTCAATGACCAGCCTCCGCGCCGCGACGCTGAAGAAGGCCATGCGCGCCGGGAAGCATATTTTCACTGAAAAGCCGACGGCGGAGACGCTGGAGGAAGCCATCGAACTGGCCCGTATCGGCAAGGAATCCGGCGTCACGGCCGGCGTGGTGCACGACAAGCTGTACCTGCCTGGCCTGGTGAAGCTGCGCCGCCTCGTGGACGAGGGCTTCTTCGGCCGGATCCTCTCGATCCGCGGCGAGTTCGGCTACTGGGTCTTCGAAGGCGACGTCCAGTCAGCGCAGCGCCCGTCCTGGAACTACCGCAAGGAAGACGGGGGCGGCATGACAACGGATATGTTCTGCCACTGGAACTACGTTCTTGAAGGCATCATCGGCAAGGTCAAGAGCGTCAACGCCAAGACCGCCACCCACATCCCGGCCCGCTGGGACGAGCAGGGCAAGGAATACAAGGCCACGGCCGACGACGCCTCCTACGGCATTTTCGAGCTCGAGACCCCGGGCGGGGACGACGTCGTCGGACAGATCAACTCCTCCTGGGCCGTCCGCGTCTACCGCGACGAACTCGTTGAGTTCCAGATCGACGGCACGCACGGTTCAGCCGTCGCGGGCTTGAACAAGTGCGTGGCGCAGCAGCGCGCCCACACGCCCAAGCCGGTCTGGAACCCGGACTTGCCCGTCACGGAGTCCTTCCGCAGCCAGTGGCAGGAAGTCCCGGCCAACGCCGATCTGGACAACGGCTTCAAGCTGCAGTGGGAAGAATTCCTGCGCGACGTCGTCGCCGGCCGGGAACACCGCTTCGGGCTCCTTTCCGCCGCCCGCGGCGTGCAGCTCGCCGAACTCGGACTGCTGTCCTCGGCCGAGCGCCGCACCATTGATATCCCGGAGATCGTGCTCTGATGACTTCCCTTCTGCTTCCAAACCACGACGGCGGGACCCGCCTCTACAAGGTGCAGCCGGCCACGTCGTGGTCCAGGCCGACGGCACCGCTGACGTCCCGGCGCGCCTACGCCGCGGCACATGTCATCCCAGAAACGACGGCCGACAACACCCCGGGCGCCCCGGCGCACTTGGACTGGGACGCCACGATGGCGTACCGGCACGAGCTGTGGTCCTACGGCCTGGGCGTTGCCGATGCCATGGACACCGCCCAGCGCGGCATGGGCCTGGACTGGGCCGCCACGCAGCAGCTCATCAAGCGAACCGGCGTCGAAGCTGCGTCCGTCGTGGCGTCCGGCAACGCCGCCACTGCCGGCAAGAGCGTCCAGGACCTCGTCTCCTGCGGCGCCGGAACGGACCAGCTGGACCTTGACTCTGTTCCCGAGGGTCCCGCGGGCATCAAGGCAGTGTTGGACGCGTACCGCGAGCAGATTGCCGTCGTGAGCGAAGCCGGACCGAAGGTCATCGTCATGGCGTCCCGGGCGCTGGCCAAAGTGGCTGCAAGCCCCGAGGACTACCTGCACGTCTACTCCACGCTCCTCAGCGAAGTGGACCAACCGGTCATCCTGCACTGGCTCGGGACGATGTTCGACCCCGCACTGGCCGGCTATTGGGGCTCGGACGACGTCGCCGAGGCAACAGACACCTTCCTTGGCCTCATCCGCGATCACGCGGACAAAGTGGATGGCGTGAAAGTCTCGCTTCTGGACGCTTCCCATGAAGTTGAACTGCGCGCAGCCCTGCCGGAAGACGTCCGCCTCTACACCGGCGACGATTTCAACTACCCGGAACTGATCGACGGCGACGGCGTCCACCACTCGGACGCGCTGCTGGGCATCTTCGCCGCGATCTACCCTGCCGCTTCGGTGGCGTTGCAGAAGTACGACGCCGGCGACGCCGCGGACGGGCGCGCCATCCTGGACTCCACCCGCGAACTCGGCAAACACATCTTCAGTGCACCGACGTTCTACTACAAGACCGGGATCGCCTTCATGTCCTGGCTCAATGGCAAGCAGCCCGGATTCCAAATGGTCGGCGGACTGCACTCGGGGCGCTCCGTGGTCCACCTGGCGCGCACCTTCGAACTCGCCGACCAGGCCGGGCTCCTGCGCGATCCCGCACTGGCAGCCTTCCGGATGTCGGATTACCTCCGCATCAACGGAGTTGGCGCATGAGCGACTTTTCACGGCTGTCACTTAACAGCGCCACCACCAAGAAATGGACCCTCGCCGAGGCCGTGGACGGTTGCGTCCGGGCCGGAATTCCTGCGATCGGACCGTGGCGGGACATCGTCGCCGACACCGGCCTGGAGAAGGCGGCCAAGCTGATCAAGGACGCCGGACTTCGCGTCTCGTCCCTCTGCCGGGGCGGCTTCCTCACAGCGGCCGACGCCGAAGGGCAGGCGGCTGCGCTGGCGGACAACCGCACGGCCATCCTGGAAGCCGTGGCGCTCGATACGCGGGAGCTGTTCCTGGTGGTCGGCGGGCTCGCCCCGGGCGAGAAGGACGTCGTCGCAGCCCGCCAGCGCGTTGCCGATCGCCTCGAGGACCTGGTGCCCGTCGCCGTCGAACACGGGGTCCGGCTGGTGCTCGAACC
Organism: Arthrobacter sp. KNU-44; assembly: GCF_051843155.1. Taxonomy (NCBI): domain Bacteria; kingdom Bacillati; phylum Actinomycetota; class Actinomycetes; order Micrococcales; family Micrococcaceae; genus Arthrobacter; species Arthrobacter sp. KNU-44. Next base: position 1,658,381 of record NZ_JBPXNG010000002.1, on the reverse strand, counting down.
GCTGCACCCGATGTACGCCGCGGACCGGGCCCTCATCTCGACGCTGGGCCAGGCACTCGACCTCGCCGCACCGTACGACGCGAAGGCGGTTGGCGTCGCCGTCGACACCTTCCACGTGTGGTGGGATCCGGAACTGAAGCAACAGATCCAGCGGGCCGGCCGCGAAAACCGGATCGCCTCCTACCAGGTGTGCGACTTCAACCTTCCGATCGCTGCCGACGCCCTGCTGTCCCGCGGCATGATGGGCGACGGAGTGATCGACTTCGCGACGATCGGCACCTGGGTGCGCGACGCCGGTTACACGGGCGACATCGAAGTGGAAATCTTCAACCAGGACATCTGGGACGCCGACGGCGATTCGGTCCTGGAAACCATGAAACAGCTCTACGCGGAACTCGTGGTTCCGTACGCCTAGGCACCCAATACAAAAGGCGGGGACTCAGTTTGAACTGAACTGAGCCCCCGCCTTTCTGCGTGCTTATCCTGCGGCGGAACCTCCGGCCAGCAGCTCGGCGACCTCGGCCGGAGACAGCCTGCCGTCGACGATCCACACCGCGAAGGTGCGGACCAAGGATTCGCCTGCCGCAAGGTCCACCGGCCGCTCCCAAGCCAGGGCCGAACCCACTGCTGGGTAATTCGCCATCCGAACGAACCAAGGATCCTGCGCCTCGGCCGGGGCGGCGAACACCAGTGTGGCGGGACCTTCAGGGAAGTCTGCTGCCCAGGCCAGCCATGGCGACGCCGAGCCGTGGACTTCGGGTTCACCGCGACTTTCCGCTGTGAAGACTTCTGCCCCGGCGGAGGCGGGCAAACGCCAGAAGAAGCCGCCGTAGCCGCTTGCGAGGGCGCCGTTCGAGCCGGGACTGCCAAGTGAGGAGTCGACGACGGCGGTCAGCTCCGTTCTTAGCTCCAGTTGCCACGTGCGGTGGTCAAGCTGCCGGGAGCGGGTGGCGCGGCCTTCGCGGAGAAGTTCTGCGCCGTCCGGTGCCTGCCAGCTCAATTCCTGCTCCAGATGGCCTGGACCGGACGTGGTGAACACCTCGATGATGCGCCCGTGGTCTTGCCGTTCTTCGTAACGGCCGGCAGCGCGGGTATACGTCTTGCCGCCCCAGAAATTGGTTCCGTTCACATCCTGCAAGGCGAATCCCGCGCCGAGGTGCCAGGAGTGGTCCGCTGGCAGATGGTCGGTGACGGTGACTCCGACGAGGGTTCGGACCGGGTGCAGATAGGGCCGCGGGGAGAGCCGCGCGGCGAGGCCGGCGCCGCTCTGCAGGGTTGCCAATGCGACGGCGGCCTGGCCGCTTTCAATCGCAAAGGCGCCAGGCTCGCCGCCGTCGGACAGGCTCAAAACCGGCCTTCCGGCGTCGACGGCTGGCCGCGCCCAAGGCAAGCAAAGTTCGCTGAAGGTGGCGTGCGCCGCCGTCGCGCGTTCCAGGGCGTCTTCGATTCCGTCGACCACGGCACGGGCGCCGTCACCTTCGCCCTCCCAAGTGACGTACTGCTCCGGGATCAGTGCGGGAGATTCCGCGGTGCGGATGGCCTCCAGGACCTGCATGAAGGCGCCGCTGTCCGCGAGCGGGCTGATCAGCGGCGCGCCGGTTGCGGGGCTGATCGTTCCCGTAACCGGCGTCGAGCGCTGCTGGTGGCGATGCTCCAGCAGGTCCTCGGTGAGGTCCACCCGGCTGTACACGGTTTCGCGCGTCCCGGCGGCAGAGCTGACCGTGAGGCGGTCTTCGGTGTAATAGAACTTCGCCGTGCCCTCGCTGCCCTGCAGGGTGATGTACGGTTCCACGGATTCGGCGGCGCAGAGGGTGAGCGCGCACGTGATCGGCAGGCCCGCAGCCGTGCGGATCCGGATCACGGAGGTGTCGTCGGATTCGATGTCATTGGCGCGGTACAGGTCCGTTTCCACAGAGGCAAGATCGTCCACCGTCCGCGCTCCCGCGATCCTCAGGGCGGTGGCGATGGCGTGGGCCAGCGGGTTGGTCGCTACACCGTCAACGACGTCGATGCCGTCAAGGCTGCGTTTGCCCGCCCAGCGGGAGCGTTTGTAATAGGCGCGGTCACGCACCCAACGCCCGGTGGCCGAGATGCCCAGAAGCGTGCCGATCTCTCCTTCCGCAAGCAACTCCTCTATGGCCTGGAGGCCGCGGGATCCGAGGCTCTGGAAGCCGACTTGGACGCTCCTGCCGGCCGCAGTGGCGGCTTCCTGCAAACGATTGAAATCGGCGAGGGAAGCGACCGGAGGCTTCTCGAGGTACAAATCGGCATAGGCGAGCGTTGAGAGGGCGAGTTGCGCGTGCGTCTGGATCGGAGTGGCCACAATGACGAGGTCCAGCGCCGGGGTTCCCGCCAGGAGTTCGTCCAAGGTGCCGAATACAGCGGTTCCGGGCGGGAGGGCGCCGGGGGCAGGCGGATTCGGATCTGCCACGGCAACAAGGCGGACGACGCCGTTGGCCTGGAGCCTTTCGAGGTTCTGCAAGTGGTGCGCGCCGAAGCCGTGGACCCCTATAAGGGCAACCCTGCTGGGCTCATGGCCGGGCTGTTTGTATTCTGCCGGGACGGGCGTGGACAGGGTGCCCATGGCTCTCCTCATCTGTCCCCGGGAGGCGGGGCTGCTGACGTCGGTGTCGTTTCAGGGCGCTTGGTAAGCGCTTTCCAAGAAGAGTGTACCGTGCATCGGGGGAGATGTAACGCGTTTGGTTAGACGATCCGGCCGGCCGGCAGTTTCTCTCCGGCCTCGACCGCCACGTCGATCGAATTTCCTGCCACGGGCATGGGGCACGTGCCATACGGGGTGAAGGCGCTCGGGTAGTTGATGGCGCGGTTGAAGTCGAGGACTACGGAACCGTCGGGCCGGGGGCGCGAGACGGCCAGCTTGCGCCATTCGTCCGTCGTGTTGCCGTTCGTTTCGTCGTGGAAAGTGACGGTGAGGGCTCCGAGCTTCTCGGCCTCGGCGTGCAGGCGGATCTCGTGGGGAAGGCCAGGCGCCCGGAATACGACCTCGCCGACGGATCGATGCACCCCGTCCACCAAAGGGTTGGCTGTTCCGATGGGTACATCCACCGGCTCAGGGTAGGCCTCGAAGCGGCCCTCAAGCACCCAGTCCGGGTTGTAGTCAAAGGTGGGAACGGCGTCGAACTCCGTCAGTACGGGCGAGGAGTTGTCCCTCGTGCGGATCGCGTACTTGTCCGCCCGCATGGCAAGTTCCACCACCACTTCCGTGCCATCCGAGCCGCCGAATTGCACCCACATGAGCGATTCCTCGTCCTGGAGGGTGGCCGAAATCGTCCCGTCCACAGGAGCTCCCGTCTCCACGAGCGTGAGTCCGTCGGCCGGGCCCGCGGTGAGTGTCGCCGTCGTGCCGTCCGTAGACCAAAGCCCCGGGACGAGCTCGACGGCGGCAGGTTCGGATTCGAGCCACTGGAAGGAGGTGAGGGTCAGCCAGCCGTGGTCCGCCGCGAGGGCGGCGTTGCGGCCGTTGCGGAAACGCTGCCAGCGTTCCAGCTGGACGTTGCTTGCGGGGGCTGTTGCACTCATGGTTCCTCCAGCGGCTCGGGATCTGTCGTTGCCTTAACCATGCACCGGCCACCACCATTCCCGGAACCCAACTGACTCGCATTTGATGTCGTTCTGAGGGCTGATAACGACAACAACTGCGAGTCAGTTGGGGCGGGCAGGGCGGAAGTGCAGAGTGAGCATGACAACATTTGAGACGGATTGCCACCCCCGCAAGAGCTTTGGGTAAGATTCCCTAGGAATATTAGTAATCCGGCTCACAGTATCCAGCGCAGTGTACGGGCCACACCCAACGCCAGAAGGTATTTTTCATGGTTGACACTGCACATCTCAGCACCGACCTTGCCGCGGAATTGCGGGCCGATGTCCGTCGCGTCTCCACGCTTCTCGGAGAGTCGTTGGTCCGCCAGCATGGCCCCGAGTTGCTCCAGCTTGTCGAGCAAGTGCGCCTGCTCACCAAGGAATCCAAGGAAGCCGCCCGCGGCGGCGCTGACGCCACGGGTCCGTGGAGCGCGCACGACGTCGTCGCCCAGGTCCGCGAGTTGCTCGCCTCCTTGCCCCTTGAGGAAGCCACTGAGCTGGTCCGCGCCTTCGCGTTCTATTTCCACCTCGCCAACGCCGCCGAGCAAGTGCACCGCGTCCGCGGACTGCGCACCCGCCAGGAAAAGGACGGCTGGTTGGCCAAAGCCGTGGCCGAGATCGCCGACGAAGCTGGAACCCAGGCCCTGCAGGACGTGGTCAACGAACTGGACGTCCGTCCTATTTTTACGGCGCACCCCACCGAAGCCTCGCGGCGTTCAGTACTGGACAAGATCCGCAAGCTCTCGGACGTCCTGGCCGAATCCACTGTTGAGGGCACGGCCGCGCGCCGCCGACAGGACCGCCAGCTCGCCGAGATTATCGACCAGATGTGGCAGACCGACGAACTGCGCCAAGTCCGCCCCACTCCCGTGGACGAGGCCCGCAACGCCATCTACTACCTGAGCAGCATCCTGACCGATGCCATGCCGGAGATGCTCACGGACCTTTCCGAGCTGCTCGCCGAGCACGGCGTTGTGCTGCCGGCGCACAACGCTCCCATCCGCTTCGGTTCCTGGATCGGCGGAGACCGCGACGGCAACCCGAACGTCACCGCTTCCGTCACGCGAGAGATCCTGCAGCTGCAGAACCAGCACGCCGTGCGGATCAGCATCTCGATGATTGACGAACTGATCTCCGTCCTCTCCAACTCCACCGCCCTCGTGGAGGCGGAAGAGGACCTCCTGGACTCGATCGCCGTCGACCTCAAGAACCTGCCCGGCCTGGACAAGCGCATCCTTGAGTTGAACGCGCAGGAGCCATACCGGCTCAAACTGACCTGCATCAAGGCCAAGCTCATCAACACGGGCCGCCGTGTGTCCGCATCGAGCCACCACGAACCCGGGCGCGACTACGCCTCCACCTCTGAACTCCTGGCAGAGCTCGAGTTGTTGGAAGCCTCGCTGCGCAAGCACTCGGCTGTGCTCGTGGCCGACGGCGCCCTGGCGCGGGTCCGCCGCGCGATCGCTTCCTTCGGGCTGCACTTGGCGACCCTCGACATCCGTGAACACGCCGACTACCACCACGACGCCGTCGGGCAGTTGGTGGACCGGATCGGCGTCGGAACTCCCTACGGCGAGTTGAGCCGCGCCGAGCGCTTCGAACGGCTGAGCGCGGAGCTGGCTTCGCGCCGACCGCTGTCCGGCCACCCCATCAAGCTCGACGGCGACGGCGACCGCACCTACGACGTCTTCCGCAGCATCCGCCACGCGCTCCAGACGTACGGGCCCGACGTCGTCGAAACCTACATCATCTCCATGACGCGCGGTGCGGACGACGTCCTGGCCGCCGCGGTGCTGGCCCGCGAAGCCGGACTGATCGACCTGTTCGGCGCAGCTCCGTATGCCAAGATCGGCTTCGCCCCGCTCCTGGAAACCGTGGAGGAGCTGCGCGCCTCGGCCGAAATCGTGGACCTGCTGCTCTCCGATCCGTCCTATCGCTCGCTCGTACGGCTGCGTGGGGATGTCCAGGAGATCATGCTGGGATACTCGGACTCCAACAAGGAATCCGGCGTCATGACCAGCCAATGGGAGATCCACAAGACCCAGCGGAAGCTGCGCGACGTCGCCGCCAAGCACGGCGTGAACGTCCGCTTGTTCCATGGCCGCGGCGGTTCCGTGGGCCGTGGTGGCGGTCCGACCTACGACGCCATCATGGCCCAGCCGAACGGCGTGCTCGAAGGCGCCATCAAGTTCACCGAGCAAGGCGAAGTCATCTCGGACAAGTACTCCTTGCCGGAGCTCGCCCGCGAAAACCTGGAGCTCTCCCTTGCCGCCGTGATGCAGGGTTCCGCGCTGCACCGCACCCCGCGCACCTCGGACGACGAGCGCGAGCGCTACGGCCACGTCATGGAGATCATTTCCGACGCCGCGTTTGCCCAGTACCGTTCTCTGATCGACGACCCGGACCTGCCTTCGTACTTCCTGGCCTCGACGCCGGTGGAGCAGCTCGGCTCCTTGAACATCGGCTCGCGCCCGTCCAAGCGTCCTGATTCCGGCGCCGGACTGGGCGGTCTTCGGGCCATTCCGTGGGTGTTCGGTTGGACCCAGTCGCGGCAGATCGTTCCGGGTTGGTTTGGCGTGGGCTCAGGCCTGAAGGCCGCCCGCGAGGCAGGCAACACCGCCGAGCTCGCAGAGATGATGAAGCGCTGGCATTTCTTCCAGTCCGTGATTTCCAACGTGGAGATGACGCTGGCCAAGACGGACATGGACATCGCCGGGCACTACGTGTCTTCGCTGGTTCCGGAAGAGCTGCATCACCTGTTCAAGGCAATCCGCGCTGAGTACGATCTCACGGTTGCCGAGGTGGAACTCCTGAGCGGCGAAACCGAGCTCCTGGAAGCGCAGCCGACGCTCAAGCGTTCCCTCGAAATCCGCGACCAATACCTCGACCCCATCAGTTACCTACAGGTGGAGTTGTTGCGCCGCGTCCGCGAAGCCTCCATTTCCGGCGCGGAGATCGACGAACGCCTCCAGCGGGCCATGCTCATCACCGTCAACGGCGTGGCCGCCGGCCTCCGCAACACCGGATAGCCGTTTTCTGCCCTTCAGACGCTCGCTCACTTATATGGGTCTTTTGGCGCACGCTCGCTCACATCATGTGAGCCGGCGTTTCCGGCGGGAGCGCCATAGGTGAGCGAGCGTTTAGGGTTGATAGATGCCGTCGTTCCAGACCAAGTTGAAGATCACCGGGCTCAAGCCAGGCAATCCGCCGGAGTCTGTAATGGCCGCTGCGCTTGAGGCCCTGGAAACGCGGCACCATGTCGAATCCAACCAGCTGGACATTGTTGGCGGCGTCGCCCAGATCAGCCTCCGCTTCCTGGTGGAGCCGCGCGACTATCCCGGTGAGAACCGCGAGGCCCGCGCGTCGGCAGCCATGATGCGCGACGCCGTCGAACGCGTAGCGCTCACTGGGAACCTTTACGTTCTGCGCCGCAAGCGGGGGAAATGGTCGCCGGTTTGAGCCCGACATCGGGACGCGCCTAAAGGTGCGGCGGCTCGCCCGGCTCGTCCACCGGCGAGCGGTCACCCCGGCGACGCGTGACGATCACGCCCACCACGACGCCGATCAGCAGCCCCACGCCGACGCCGATCAGTGAGCTCGCCCAGAACGGAAGCTTCGTCGTCGAGCCCGTAAAGTAACCCAGCCCCGTCTGCCACGTGGCCCACAACAGCCCGCCCAAGCCAGCGCAGAGGCTGAAGCCGCGGGAGGAAACCTCGGCGATCCCGGAAGCGGCCGACGCAGCAAGCCGCCCGCCAGGGATGAACCGGGCGCCGATGATCGCGCCGTAGGTGGAGGAGCGCCCGGCCCTGGCGATGGCCCGGTGGATGCCCTGATGGACTTTGCGGCCCCAGGCCCAGCGGTCCAGGACATGTCCCAGACGGCGCTTGAACAGTTGGAAAACGATCATGTCGCCCAGCCAGGAGGCGACGGCGGCCATCAGACCCACGAGCCACAGGTTGACCCGGCCCTCAGCGGCCAGCGCGCCACCCGTGATCACCAGCATCTCGGACGGGATGGGCGGGAAGATCGCGTCGCCCACCACCATGGGGATGATCCAGACATAGATCGCGGCTCCCCAGCCATCGGCGGTGGTGATGTCCATGGGCACAAATTACCCCACTTTGGTGCATCCGCCGGAGTGTCGTGCAAGACTGGCGCCATGCGGCTCGAAATCCTGCAAGGTGACATCACCACGCGCGACGTCGACGCGATCGTCAACGCTGCCAACTCGTCGTTGATGGGTGGCGGGGGAGTGGACGGCGCGATCCATCGCGCGGCGGGCAGGGAACTCCTGGCCGCGTGCATGGAGGTGCGCGAGCGGTACCCGCATGGACTGCCGGTGGGCCAAGCCGTGGCCACCCCCGGATTCAAATTGCCTGCCCGATGGGTGATCCACACCGTGGGTCCTAACCGCCACATGGGACAGAACGATCCGGAACTGCTCGCGTCGTGTTTCCTCGAAAGCCTGAAAGTGGCAGCATCCCTCGGGGCGGGTTCCGTTGCCTTCCCCGCAATCAGCGCGGGTGTCTACGGCTGGGACGCGCGCGACGTCGCCACAGTAGCGCTCGACGCCGTCAGCCGGTTCGCCGTCGAAAGCTCCAGTGGGCTGGAACTCGTCGAGTTTGTGCTGTTCAGTGCGGAGACGACGGACGTATTCCGGAGCGTGTTCGGGCCTTCGGAAGGGTGAGGGAAGCCGCGGGCTTTCGCGGGTGGCCTTTTCAGGTGGCGCGCGCTTTCGCGGGTGGCGTCAGGCAGACTGCGCCTCAAGCACGGACTTCAACTGCCCCAGTTGCCCGACTTCCGACTCCATGGTCTTGGTGATCATCGACCCCATGAGCTTCATGAAGCCCTTGGGCTGGAGATCCAAGGCAAAGCGTACGGTCGTGCTGCCGTTGTTCTCGTCCAGCGTGAAGGATCCTGTTGGTCGGGCGGGGCCGGCAATGACCTGGAAATCGAGTCGTTTGCCCGGCTGGGCTGCGATGATCTCGTAGTCGCCGGCGATCGTGCGGCCACCGGGGCCAGCCATCGTCTGGGAGTACACGGCACCTTTGTTGCCTGCTTCTCCGCTTGCGAGGGAGACCGTCTTTACGCCCGGACGCCACAGCTTATTGTTCAGCCCGTCCGCCAGGAAGGCGTAGACGTCGTTTGCGGGGCGGTTGATCGAGACTTCGTTTTCAGCGTGGGCCATCTGGTTCCTTTTCGCGAGACCGAACACCGCCCTCGGTCGTCGGGCCGGCAAAACTGAGCATATACGCCCGGTCCGCTTGGCAACTCGGGAACGCGCCATTGTTTCGGCGCCGCGGCGCAGGGCACCCGCTCCTTTCCCGACGCTCGCTCACTTGTGTGGGTGTTTGGGCGGACGCTCGCTCACTTGTGCCGCCCCTTTTGCCCAGCCCTCGTGCAGATATCGGGAGTGTCCGTTTAACGGTGGATCCGACACTCCCCCACTGTGATCACCCACCCAATCGTTTGGAACGGGTGGCTCAGTTTTCGACCGTCACCGACAGATATGCGAGCGAGCGTTCGAGAAAAAGCCTCCATATGTGAGCGAGCGTCAGGCCGGGTGGGCTTCGCTCAACTCGAGTCGGCTCCGGTACTCCACGGCCTGCTTGCTGATGGGGTCAACGAATCGGATGCCGCGCGCCAGCAGCTGGAGCGGCTTGGAGTAGTCGTCCGGGGCTTTGTCCAGCAGTTCGGGGTAGAACGCGTCGTTCACGATTCCCAGCCCGAGCGAAGCCATGTGCACGCGGAGCTGGTGGGTCTTGCCAGTGTGGGGCTCAAGCCGGTACAGCGCTCGGCGAGCGGGGGCGCCGTCGTGAGTGCCGCCGTCGAACGTTCTCAGCAGCTCAATGCGGGTCTCCGCGTTGGGTTCGCCGTCGATCACTTCGGCGAGGAGGTAGCTCCGGGATTTGGTCATGCGATTGCGCACGACGGCGGGAAGGTCGACGGCGGGAAACCCTGCGGCGGGTGCCGCGGCAGAGACGCACTCGTACTCCTTCTGCACCTGCCGTTTCTCGAAGAGCACCTGGTACTTGCCGCGGGTCTCCGGGTTCGTGGAGAGGAGCAACACGCCGGCGGTCATGCGATCGAGCCGGTGCATCGGGATGAGGTCTGGCAGGTCCAACTGGTTCCGGAGCCGGACGAGCGCAGATTCCTGGATGTACGTCCCGCCTGGGGTGGTGGGCAGGAAGTGGGGCTTGTCGACCACCATGAGGTGCTCGTCCTGGTGCAGGATGTTGATCTCCACCGGCATCCGGGTCTCTGGCGGGAGCGTGCGGTAGTACCAAATGAAAGTGTGTTCTTCGAGGGGCGTACCGCGGTCAAGGGGCGCGCCGCCTTCGCCCACGATTTCGCCGGCGTCGAACCTGTCCTCGATGCCTTGGGGGTCGATATGGCCCCAGCGGTGCATCATGTAGTCCATCGCGGTGTCCCAAGGCCCCTCGTCCGGGAGGCGCAGACGGGTGGCGTTGACGCCGTCGCGCACTGGAAGGGGGGATTGCATCACTGGTCTATTCTACCGGGGCCGCAAACACCTAGTACGTCGTCCCGCCCGGCAGGATGACGGGCTTGATGGGCTGCCGGTTGAAGTTGAAGTCGTTCACCAAGTTGCCGAGCTGGGGGTTGTCCTCGCGGACGCCGGGCCGGGGATCTGGCCGTCCGTCGGTGGCCGGGTCTAGGCGTTGGCCGTGCAGGAAGTCGTCTTCGATGAATTTGGCGTAGGCGTCGTGGCTGAGGATTTGATGGTCGATGTTGCCTTGTTTGGCGTAGGGGCTGATGACGATTCCCGGGACCCGGAGTCCGTAGCCGTTTTGGTCGACGGTAGGCGGGGTGACGTGGTCGTAAAAGCCGCCCCAGTCATCCCACGAGAGGAAGATGGCGGTGCTGTTCCAGTCCGGGCCCGACATGACGGCATTGATCAGGCCCGTGACGTAAGCCTGCCCGGTGCTGATGAGCGCCGGGGGGTGCTCGCTGACGGCTCCGGTGGGGTCGATCCAGCTCACAGCAGGCAACGTACCGTTCTTGGCCGCGGTGTAGAAGTTGGTGAGGGACTGGATGTTTCCTAGCTGTCCGTCCTGTTTCACGGTGTCGAAGTAGGGTAACGGATTCCAGATGCCCGGCGTCTTCGCATTCTGGGCAACGGGAGCGCAGGACATGGCTGCATCGTCTTGGCAGTCGGGTTCGGTGCCGTTGAAGACGTAGTAGGCCCAGGGCACGTTCTGTTTGTGCAGCAGGTAGGTCAGATCGGTCCAGGCGTAGTCAGGGGGAGCAAGCAGCTTGGCGGCCGCCAGCAGCTTTTGCTTAAGCGCTTCAGGGAGTGTTGCTTTGTCGATGGCGGCCTGGCAACTCGCATAGGAATCCGAGCCCGCGCAGTTTTGCGTAATGAGGGCGTGCAGTTGCGCGGCAATATCCGGGGTGATCCCGGCTGCAGTGAGCGCATCCTGGCAGGCCTTGTTCTGCAGGCCGGCCCGGCATTTGCCGATGAGGGTGGACTGGATCGAGGTGGTGAAGTCCGGTGGACTGCCGGGATTCTGGAGGGCGTTCACGCAGGATTGCGGGTCGCCCGCCCGGCTGCATTTGGCCGACCATTCCGAGACCATGTACAGGTGCTCGGGCAGGCTCCAGGAGGCGTTGGGTTCGAACATGTGGTCCTGCAACGTGAAGTCCTCGGCATACGCCCAGTAGTTGGGCAGGTCACGCGCGTCGTGGTAGCCCATCACGTCGCTTTGGTTGCCGCCCGCGCAGGCTGGGGCGTTCGGTGCGCAGTTCGTCGAGGCCTTCTCGGCCTGCGCGATGAAGCCGTCCATTTTCCCGCCGTCGATGTCCGCAGTGGCATTGCTCTGGCTGTGCGGGCCACCGGAGTTCCGGTCAGAGGGGTCGTAGTACGGTTTCACGCACGAGCCATTGGCCGGATCCGGGACGCACACCGCAGGGGAACCGTTCTGCATCGGAATCCCGTCAGCTCCGGGGAACGTCCCGAAGTAGCTGTCGAACGAGCGGTTCTCTTGCATGATGACGATGACATGCTGGATCTTCGAGATCCCCGGATCCACCGCAGAGGAGCCGGACTCCCCGCCGGCCGGGCTCCCGGCCGCCACCAATGACCGGGACCAAGAGGAGCCGAAAAAGACGGCGGCGCCCACAAGCGCGATGACCGCGACGATCGACAAGGCAGCGAGTGCGGGGCGCCGTAACGCCCAGGCCCGAATCCGCCCCCTGCGATGCCCGAGTGGCCGATCGGCCCCGGACCCAGCGGGCGGACTATTGAAGCTCATCTTGCACCTCACGGACAGTGATACCCGCAGGGTACTCCTTCGCTGACCGCTGCGGTACAGCCCAGTACGGCCTCAGGTACGGCCTCAGGTACGGCCTCAGCGACGGCGTCCGCACGGCGGTCCGCAACCTCCGACGATTAAAAAGTTCTTGACAAGAAAAGTTGTCGGCGGGCAGAATGGAAGCATGTTGGACATCGAAGTGATCGAGGATCCCGCCGCGGCGGAAGCGTCGCTGGACCCGATCCGCACCCGTATTCTGCAGGAGCTTGTCGAGCCCGGTTCCGCCACGCAGTTGGCGATCAAGGTGGGCCTGCCCCGGCAGAAAGTCAACTACCACCTCAAGGCCCTTGAGCGTCATGGGCTCGTTGAGCTTGTGGAGGAACGGAAGAAGGGCAACGTCACCGAACGCGTTTTGCGCGCGACGGCAGCGTCGTACCTGATCTCGCCGGTGGCGCTTGCATCCGTGGCGCCGGATCCCCGACGCTTCTCGGATCGCTTTTCCGCCTTCTGGCTCCTGGCCCTCGCGGCCCGGACGGTCCAGGAGATGGGCAAGCTGATTGCGGGCGCGGCCGCGGCGAAGAAGAAGCTTGCGAGCTTCGCGATCGACGGTGAAATCACCTTCCGATCGGCGGCGGACCGTGCCGCTTTTGCCGAGGAACTCGGCGTCGCGGTGACCCGGCTCGTGGACAAATACCACGACGGTGGCGCTTCCGCAGCGGCGAGCGGCGCACGCAAGCACCGGCTCGTCGTCGTACTTCATCCCGCACTCAAGACAAACACGCAGCACTCTCCAGAAAAGGAACAGGACAATGACTGACAACCGTGAATTCGAAATCGTGGCCGACACCGAACTGCCCGGCACTCCTGAACGGGTCTGGCAGGCTGTCACGCAGGACACCTCGGCCTGGATGTTTCCCACCGATCAGTGGCCGGCCGTGAAAACCGTCGACGAGTACCCCAGCCACCTTGTGACGCGGATGGACGGGCCGGACGGCTGGTTCAACCAGCTGGAGCATGTCCTCGAACCGCTCGACGGCGGCCGGGCCAAGCTGCACTATGTCCACAGCGGCATCTTCGCGGACAACTGGGAGGGGCAGTACGACGGCGCCAGCAAGCACACCGAGTTCTACCTGCACACCCTGGGCCAGTACCTTCAGTACTTCGACGGCAAGCCCGTGGTCTTCACCGACATCCAGGGCCCGGCGGCCTCGCAGACCCCCGACGGTTTCGTGCGCCTGAAGAAGGCCCTCGGCGTGGACGGTGTTGCGCAGGGTTCAACGGTTGAGGTGGACGTCGACGGCGTCGGGCGGCTGAGCGGGGAGCTCGACTTCTCCAACCAGCACTTCCTGGGCCTGCGCACGGCCGACACCCTCTACCGCTTCTTCGGCCGAAACTCCTTCGGGGCGCCCGTTGGCATGACGGTGCACGATTTCGGCGGCAACGGTGATTCCGAACTGACCGCCAAGGCCTGGGGCGGGTTCCTGGAGAAGGTGTACGCCTAACCCCCGGCCCACCCAACTGACTCGCAGTTAACGTCGTTTTGAGCCCTCTAAACGACAACAACTGCGAGTCAGTTGGGCTGGGGAAGCGAATCTGGCTCAGGCTGCCAGCCGCGTGCCACAGCATCCAGCGCCGCGTCGTAGATCCCTTCCCAGTCGGTTCCGGAGTCATTCATGTTCGCCAGTTCCAGGCTCACGAGGCCGTGGACCTGTCCCCAGATGGACATGGCGATCGTCGCGGCTTCGGCATCCCGAACGGTCCCCGCTTTCTGCGAGGCGGTCACGGCTTCCATGAGGGGAAGCATGGCTTCCGAGGCGACTGCCGGCGTCGGGCTGCAGTCCACATAGCTGGCAAGTGCGCCGCCAAACATGAGCCGGTATAGAGCCGGATGTTCCAGCGCCCAGGAACGGTAGGCGAGGCCCAGGCCTCGGAGCCCACCCCTTTCAGCGAGCCGTTGCGATTCGCCGAAGGAGCGGAATCCGTCGTCGACGGCGGCCGTCAGCAACTGTGCTTTGCCCCCGAAAAGCGAGTAGATCGCGGTGGTTGAGGTCTGGGCGGTCGCGGCGACGTCCCGGAGAGTGACCCGCGCGGGGCCATCCCGGTCGACAAGTTCGGCCGTTACCTGAAGAAGCCGCTGCCGGACGAGCTGGTCATGAACGATGGGTCTTGCCATACCTACAAGTGTTTCATAACATTGTTTCATAACGACGTTATGAAACTCGATGAACGGAACTTGAGCTACCGTTCCCAGACCGAAGGATTCACATGGCACAGGAAGTCTTCCCCGGACGCTTCACGGCGGACACCGGGCGCGAGTCGGTGACCGTATTCCTTATCGGAATGCGGGCCAATCGGTGGTGGAAGATCGGCAAAGTGGCGCGCGTGGCATCGGCAATGCCCACCATGCTCCGCCATCTCGCAACACATCCCGAGTCCGGATTGCTCGGCTGTGAACAGTGGTTTGGGCGCACCACCATGCTGCTCAGCTATTGGGAGAGCCCCGAGCATCTCAGGCGCTTCGCGGCGGACAGGGACTCGCCGCATTTGGGGCCCTGGCGACGTTTCATGAAGGAAGTCTCGGGAAGCGGTGACATTGGGGTCTGGCACGAAACCTACCAGGTGCCGGCGTCGGGAATTGAGGTGGTCTACAGCGGCATGCCGCAGTTTGGCCTGGCCAAAGCCACCTCGCATGTCCCGGTCGGTCCAGGCACCAACACCGCCAAGCAGCGCATGGGTGCCGGGCAACCCAACTGACTCGCAGTTAATGCCGTTTTGAGCCTCCAAAACGACAACAAATGCGAGCCAGTTGGGCGGCGAGTAACGCGCGCTACGCGACGGCGGCGGCTTCCTTGGGTGCCTTCAAGGTCCTCCGGAGCTGCGGCGACGCGTCGATCCTGGCTTGGGCATCGCGCAGTGCCAGCACCGCCGTCTCAAGCTGGGCCGGCGCGAGCGTGTACGGGACACGCATGAAGTGCTCGAAAGCCCCGCCGACGCCGAAGCGCGGACCTGCGGCCAGCCGCACGCCGAAGTCCGGGGCGACGACCGTGAGCGCGGTGCTCGACGGCGTGGGCAACCTGCACCATGCCGTCAGCCCGCCGCGCGGACGCTCCACGTGCCAATCGGGCAGGTGCTCGGCCAGTAGTCCAAGGAGCGCTTCCCGGTTCCGCCGCAGCTCCGCAAGCCTGGCGTCCAGCGGTTCAGCGAAGGCCCGGAGCAGCCGAGCCGCCGCCAATTGCTCGACGATAGGGCCGCCCAGATCCATCGTCGTCCGGGTCTGCACAAAGCGGCTGATCAGGTCCACTTCAGCGCGGATCCACCCTGTCCGGAGCCCGGCCCAATGGGATTTGCTGAGCGAACCGATGGTCACCACGGCCGGACTGAACGCCGCGAGCGGCGAGGTGCTGACGACGTCGAGGTTCAGCTCCCGCAGGGTCTCGTCCACCACCAGGACAGTGCCCGTTCCTGCCGCCTCGCGGACCAGGCGGCGGCGCTGAAGGTTGGACATGATCCGCCCAGTGGGGTTGTGGAAGTCCGGCACGAGGTAGGCCATGGCCGGGCGTTGGTGGCGCATCGTCGCCACCATGCCGTCGATATCCCAGCCGCCCGACGTCGACTCCCCGCCACCGCCCGACGTCGGCTCCGCGGCAGGCGGCATCGGCACCGGAACCGTGCGGGAGCCCGAAGCTCGGATTGCGTCGAGAGCGTTGGGGTAGCTGGGATGCTCTACGAGGACCTTCTGCTGCCGCCCGGCGAGGGTCTTCAAGATAATGTTCAGTGCGTGCTGGGCCCCCGAAGTCACCAGTATCTGGGCGGCCGTGGTGGGGATGCCGGCTGCCGTGTAGCGGTCCGCGATGGCTTCCCGGAGGCTCGGAAGGCCGACCGCGTCGTAGCCAAAACCGGGCAGCAACGCCGGAAGGTCAATCAGCGCATCAGCGAATGCGCGGTGCACCACTTCACCCGTGGCCGGCAATGAAGCATAGGCGAGGTCGAGAATCCCATCCGGAACCGCCAGACCGGGTCCGCTGACGGGAACCGTCCGGTGCGGAATGCCCGTCCGGCCCCGGCTGCCCTGGCCGCCGCTGAGGAAACCTTGCTCGCGCAGGCTGGCGTACGCGGCGGTAACGGTGGTCCGGCTGACGCCCAACGTGACGGCAAGCGCGCGTTCACTCGGTAGCGCGACATCGAGCGGGATGCGCCCGTCCATCACCAAAAGGCGCACGACGTCGGCAAGCTCGCGATACGCGGGAGCGGCGCCAGTGTTCCACGGGCCGAGGAGACGCACCATGGCTGTGGGGTTCAGGGATCCGGGCATAAGACCAGTATTGCAAACTGGCTATGGAAAGCAATGCCAGTTTTCGGGGAGCATGGTTTCATGATGACCCGCAGAATCACCCAGCTCCTGATCGGCCTCGCAATGTATGGGATTTCCCTGGCCATGTTCATCCGGGCCGGCCTTGGCCTGGATCCCTGGGACGTGTTCCACCAGGGCGTCGCCGGGAAGATCGGGTGGAGCATCGGCACGGTCGTGGTGGTTGTCAGCTTCCTCGTTCTTCTTCTCTGGATACCGCTGCGGCAGATGCCTGGCTTCGGAACCCTCGCCAACGCCGTGCTCGTGGGTGTCTTCGCGGACATCGGCCTGGCCCTGATCCCCGCGTTCTCGCACCTGGGTGGCCAGATCGCCATGCTCGCCGGCGCCGTGGTCCTCAACGGCATCGCCTCCGCTTGCTACATCGGCGCACGCCTTGGACCGGGTGCCCGCGACGGACTCATGACGGGACTTGCCCGCCGCACGGGCTGGTCCGTGCGCTTGTCACGCACGTTGATCGAGGTTGTTGTTCTCGGTGTGGGCTGGCTGCTGGGTGGGTCCGTCGGCGTGGGAACCGTTGTCTATGCCTTGGCCATTGGACCGGTGGTGCAACTGTTGCTGCCCCTGTTCACGGTTCCGGTGAAGGCTCCCCAGAGTCCGGTGGAAGCGGTGCCGGCCGCGCCGTGACGCGGATACACCAGCGAATTTCGGTTTCGCCACGCGGATTGGGCAGCGTCAGCCGCGCGATTCCTCCAGCGTCAAGGACCGGGCTGGCACTTCGGGCAGAAGTAGATGGTCCGGTCTTCCAACCCCGACGCCGGTCCCAGCAGCCCGCGGCGAATGGGCGTACCGCACCGAAGGCACGGCTGGTGCTCGCGGCCATACACCCAATAGCCGGAGCGGGGAATCCCCCGGACTCCAGGGAACGCGGTGCCACGCGTCATCCTTCGGCCCGGTCCTAAGTTGGCCTCGAGCAGGCCCTTCGCCTCCGTCAGCATCGCCGCCAGATCCTTCACAGCCGACACCGGCGAGGCCGGATGCACCCCAGCCAGGAAACACGCTTCGCAACGGTAGATATTGCCGATGCCGGCGAGATTCCGCTGGTCCAACAGTGCGACGCCGATCGGAGTGTCCGGTGCGGCCCGCAGCCGACGAAAGGCCTCTTCGGCGTCCCAGCCCGGCCCTAGCAGGTCCGGGCCAAGGTGCCCCACTACGCGCGACTCGTCCGGGGTCGGGATAACTTCCAGGATTCCCAAAGAGAAGCCGACGACGTCGGCCGTCGCCGTGCGGAGGACGCACCTGGCCGTGTGGCCGGGTTTCCTCCAGCGGCCGCCGGGGGCATAGACCTGCCAGCTTCCCTCCATTTTCAGGTGCGAGTGGATGGTCAGGGCACGCCGGGGCCGTGCGGCCGCCGCCGATCCGGCCTCGTCCGGCGAGGCCGCAGCCGATCCGGCCTCGGCGCTCCCGGTCCCCGCCGATCCGGGGGCGGCCGAACCCGCAGTCGGCTCCAGCAAGCGCATGAGTAAGTGCTTTCCGCGTGGCACCACTTCGGACACGGTCCATCCGGCCAGGTTCAGCGTGGCAAACCTAGGCACGCGGAAGTCAGAGGAGACAAGCGTCTGCCCGGCAAGGGCCTTGTGCAGCTCCGCGGCAGCCCGCCAGATCGAGTCGCCCTCAGGCACGGATCCCCGTTTCAGGCACGGATCCTCAAACCCTTCGGCGTGGAGTACGCTCCGGCGGCCGCAAGGGCAAAAGCCACGGGGGTGTCCAGGAGGTCATGGCCATTGACCTTTTCCATGATCAACTTGTCCACTGCTCCCCGCCGCACCACGCCTACGAGCGCCGCAGCGGCGGCCGCCAGGACGGCGTCGTCATGGCTGAAAGTGAGCAGGGTCTTCCCTCCGCGTTCGACGTACAAAACCAAAGCACCGTCGACCATGACCACCAAGGCCCCTGCCTTCCGCCCCGGACGGTGACCCGATCCGGCGTCGACTGCCAACGCGGGCCACGGGAGGGCCGCGCCGTACGGGTTGGCGGGATCCGTGGAGGCCAGGGCCAAGGCGACAGGCTCGGCCTTGGCGAGTTGGGCATCCTCCGTGAAGGAGCGCAAACGGTCCACAGTGGCCGGCACGGCAAACTGGGCGGCTCCGAGGTGCTCGATGAAGTAGCCGCGACGGCACCGCCCTGCTTCTTCGAGGCGCGCGAGGACCTTGTACATCAGCCCGAATCCGCCCACGATGTTCTCCACCATGACGGAGCCCCGGGTCACGATGCCGTACCTGTCGAGGAGGAGTTCGGCGGTGCCGCGCGCGTGGATCGTGGGGTCGAGCTCAGGAGCCGGCAACGCCGACCAGCGCCCGACGGCGAGCGGGGGAGTCGGAGCTGTTCCGGTGACCGAGCCATACCGACCACCCGTCAGTCCCGGCGACCCCATCAAGCCCGTGCCGTGCGAGCGGCCGAGCCTGCTCATGCGCAGGGACCTGGCCCGCGGCGGCCGGGCGGGCTGCTTGTGTGCCGTGCGGCCGCCTGCGATCATCGCACGGACGGGGGCGAAAGTGTCGCCTGTGATGCGGCCGGCCCAGACGAGATCCCACAGTGCGGCGACCACGGCGTCGTCGCTGAGCACCGCATCCATGCCGCCCGCAACCTCGGTGAGTTGCCGGAAGAAATAGGCGCCCCCACCGGTCTGCAGGTATTCCAGAAGGCGGAGTTGGGAATCGCCGGGCTCGAAATCAGGGTCCGGGTTGAGCGTCAGTTCCGCGGCTTCGGCCACATGGAGGCTGATCCAGCCGTCGTTCCCGGGCAGCGAGCCGGCTCCGGACCACAAGACTTCGCCTGCCGCCATGAGCTCGTCCAACATTGCCGGCTGATAGTCGGAGATCCGGCTGGCCAGCACCAAAGGCTCCCAGGCCGACGCCGGAACAGGCACGCCGGAGAGCTGATCGACGGCGGTCATGATGCCGTCCAGCCCGCGTAGCGCCGGGGCACCCCGGGAACGGCCGGCAGAGGGCACGGACACGTTTTGCCAGGCGGGGAGGAACCGGCCGTAGGCGGCAGCGTCCACCGGCTCCACTTCGGCGCGCAGCGCGGCCAGTGAACGACGCCGAAGCTTGCGCAGCACTTCGGAATCGCACCACTCGCTACTAAAGGGGACTCCGCGGATCGGCACAGCCGGGAGTTCCGGCGCCTCCAACAACTCGGCCCCCTCACCGGGAACCGTGTCCGGCGCACTCGGGTGCGGGCGGAACTCGCCCTCAACAACACGGCCGTCCGCCGCCAAGCGCTTCAGTGCGGTGCCCACGACGGCGACACCCAGTCCCAGCCTCGCAGCAGCTTCCTCGGCCGTGAACGGTCCGTGGGTCCGCGCGTAACGGGAGACCAGGTCCCCGAGTGGATCGTGGACGGGTTCGACGAAGGCGAGCGGCACTCCCATGGGCAGCGGAACGCCGATGGCATCCCGCAGCCGGGCCGCATCCTCGATGGCTGCGAATCGTTCAACGCCGCTGAGGGTCACGGTGAGGGCGCGGTTGGCCTTGCGCAACGCAGCCAGATGCGCTCCGGCCGCCAGCTGCAACGCGGGCAGATCCAGGGAACCATCCGGGGAGGCTTCCACCCCTTCGGGCTGTAAACGGGCAGCCACTTCTTCGACGCTCAGGGGGCCCAGCAGGCGCAGCAAGTCGGCGACGCCTTCCATGCCACGGACCCGCCGGCCCGGTGCCAGCCGCTGGAGCTCGAGTTCCGTGGCCTCGATGACCTTCGCGTCGAGGAGTTCGCGCAGTTCCACCCTGCCCAGGAGCTCGTTCAGGAGCGTGGAGTCGAGGGCCAAAGCCGCGGCCCTGCGTTCGGCGAGCGGGGAATCGCCCTCGTACAGGTACTGGGCCACGTACCCAAAGAGCAGCGACTTGGCGAAGGGGGAGGGCTGCTGCGTGGTGGTTTGAACCAAACGCAGTTCCCGGCGCTCGATCGAGGCGGCAATGTCTTTCAACGCCGGGAGGTCGTAGACATCCTGCAGGCATTCACGCACGGTTTCGAGGACGATGGGGAACGAAGGGTATTTCTTGGCGACGTCCAGCAATTGCGCCGAGCGTTGCCGTTGCTGCCAGAGGGGCTGCCTTTTCCCAGGATTCTGCCGCGGCAGCAACAGCGCACGCGCGGCGCACTCGCGGAAGCGGGAGGCGAACAAGGCACTGCCGCCAACCTCCGCCGTCACGATCTGCTCAAGTTCCTCCGGATCAAACAGGAACAGCTCAGCCCCGGGCGGTTCGTCCTCCATCATCGGAACCCGCAGCACGATGCCGTCGTCGGCGGCCATGGCGGAACCGTCCAGCCCGTAGCGCTGCTGGAGCCGCTGTCCGACGGCGAGGGCCCACGGTGCGTGGACCGGCATGCCGAAGGGGCTGTGCAGGACGACCCGCCAGTCGCCGAGTTCGTCGTGAAACCGTTCGACGACGAGTGTCCGGTCATTGGGGACGACTTCCGTGGCCTGCTTCTGTTCGCCCAGATACTGAAGCAGGTTGCCGGCGGCGAAGTCGTCCAGCCCGCTGGCCTTGCAGCGTTCCAGCGCTGGACCTTGGTCCGAAGCGGAAAGTTCACGCACGAATGCTCCGAGTGCCCGGCCGAGATCCACCGGCCGGCCCAGGGAATCGCCTTTCCAGAAGGGGAGTTTTCCAGGCTGGCCGAAGGCGGGCGAGACAAGGACGCGGTCGTGCGTGATGTCCTCGATTTTCCAGCTGGTGGCACCCAGGGCGAAGATGTCCCCGACGCGTGATTCGTAGACCATTTCTTCGTCGAGCTCACCGACGCGTCGGCCGCCTTTGGCAGCGCGCGACGCCGGACTGGGCTCCTGTGCAGACGCCGCACCGTTCTGGCCGGATCCAGAAGCAGAGCCAGAACCTGAGCCTTCGGTCTCGGTGCCGATGATGTAGACGCCGAAGAGTCCGCGGTCGGGGATGGTTCCGCCCGAGGTCACGGCTAGGCGCTGTGCTCCCGGGCGGCCTTCGATGGTGCCGGCGTTCCGGTCCCAGATGATGCGCGGCCGGAGTTCGGCGAATTCGTCCGATGGATACCGTCCAGCCAGGAGGTCCAAGGTGGCTTCGAAAGCCGAGCGTGGCAGGGTGGCGAACGGAGCGGACCGGCGGACGGTGGCGAACCATTCCTCGACATCGATGCTTCCCAGAGCGGTGGCGGCGACCGTTTGTTGGGCGAGGATGTCCAAGGGGTTGGCGGGAACGTGGAGGCGTTCGATCTTCCCACTCAACATCCGTTCCACGGTGATGGCGGTGTGGACGAGGTCTGCCCGGTGTTTGGGGAAGAGTACGCCTTCGGAAATCTCACCCACTTGGTGGCCGGCGCGGCCTACCCGCTGGAGTCCGCTGGCCACCGACGGCGGCGACTCGACCTGGACCACCAAGTCCACGGCACCCATATCGATGCCGAGTTCCAGGGATGACGTCGCTACGACACACCGCAGCCGTCCGGACTTGAGGTCGTCCTCGATGAGTGCCCGCTGGTCCTTGGATACGGAACCGTGGTGCGCACGGGCCAGGACCGGATCGGCGCCGCTCGTGCTTCCGGCCTGGGCCATCATGTGGGCGGGCGTCGCCGTCGAGGACGGCAGCCCCGAGGGACCCGGCCCCCCGGACGGCCCTCCGAAATCGGCTAGCCGTGAGTCCAGAACCGAATCCGACGCGGCAGAAAATACGTCCGCCGCCATGAGCTGGCGCTCAGCGTAGATCTCGTTCAGCCGGGCCGTGAGTCGCTCCGCGAGACGCCGGGAGTTGGCAAACACAATGGTGGACTGCTTCGACAGCACAAGATCAACGATCTTCTCCTCGACATGCGGCCAGATGGACGCTTGCGGTTGAAGTCCGGAGGCTGGCCCGGAGTCGAAGGCGCCCGCAGCTCCCGCCAGGTCCGACATGTCCTCCACAGGAACGCTGACGCTGAGGTTCCAGTTCTTGTGCGATGGCGGCGCGACGATTTCCACCGGGGCCGAGCCCGCTAGAAACTGTGCAACCAGCTCGCGCGGCTCCACGGTGGCCGAGAGGCCGATCCGTTGGGCGGGTTTCGGCAGCAACGCATCAAGCCGTTCCAATGAAACTGCGAGGTGCGCGCCACGCTTGGTGCCTGCAACTGCGTGGACCTCGTCGACGATGACGGTGTCCACCTCGCTGAGAGTCTCCCGGGCTTTGGACGTCAGCATGAGGAACAAGGACTCGGGCGTGGTGATGAGGATGTCCGGCGGGTGGCTCAGCAGCGCGCGGCGGTCCGCCGTCGTCGTATCTCCTGAGCGCACGCCGACGCTCACAAGCGGGGCCGGCAATCCGAGCCGTTTGGCGGTCTGGGTGATGCCGATCAGCGGCGAGCGGAGGTTCCGTTCGACGTCGACGCCGAGTGCTTTGAGGGGCGAGATGTACAGGACACGGGTCTTGCGCTTGGGGGCTCGGGCACGGGCGCGGCCGCTTGTTTCCTTAAGACCAGGAAGGGCTTCCGGTGAAGCAGCCGGCGACACGGACAAGAGCCGGTCCAGCGCCCACAGGAATGCTGCGAGCGTCTTGCCGGAACCAGTAGGTGCCACCACGAGGGCGTGCGATCCGGAAGAAATGGCTTTCCATGCACCATCCTGGGCAGGTGTGGGCGCGGAAAAAGCACCGAGGAACCACTCGCGCGTGGCAAGGCTGAAACGGCCCATGGCCATATGGCCCGGACCGCCCGGTAGCTCCTGCTCCTGCATTCCTCCATCATGCCTCACGGCACTGACACAATCAGGAACAGCGCAGGATAAGGCTCAGGCGCTGAACCCGCCTACCCCGACTGAACCCGCCTACCCCGCCTGGAACGCCTGGACGCTCAGGAGATTGATATTGGTGTTACTGCAGCCCGTACGCTGCTGCGGGATGAAAAGCGAAGCGGTGTCCTCCGGTGGGTAAACCCGGAAACCGGCGGCAGGGGTCTGGGTGCATTCGGGGTAGTTCCCGGCCTGGGTGTAGCGGAGTTGGGCGAAACCGGCCTTCCCGGGAGCAAGAACCACTTGTGTCGCAGGCTGGGAGTCGTCCCGCGCGGCGGCCGCGCCGATCGGATCGCCCGTGGCTCCAGACGTGAGTGAGACGCCCGGGAAGCCATTGAGGACGCAAGGTTCCGTGCCGGAGTTGGTCAGGATGAGTTTCATGTAGACGCTGCCTGCCGCTCCGCCCCCTGTGGAGTCGACAGAAGCTGTCAGCGAGCCCGCCTTGCAGAGCGCGACGCCGGATGCCGTCGTCCCGGTGCTCGATGGCGTGGCGCTGCCGCTTGAAGTAGGAGTACTTGAGGCTGAGGCTGAGGCCGAGGCCGACGGTGACGACGAGGCTGAAGCCGTGTCGCTGGGTACGGCTGAGCCCGAGGGCTGGGCCTGGCTTTGGAAGCAGCCGGAGAGCAGGAATACCGAGGCTGCTGCCATCGTGAGCAGGAGACCGTTCTTGACTCGCATATTCGTCATGCGCACAGCTTTTCGTCGTCATTTGCCGGAGTCAACTGCGGCGCGGCAGCGGCGCCGGATTGGCGTCCGGATCGTGATGTTCCGGACGCCGACCCAGCGGAGCCGTTATTTGGACACTGAAGCCTTGGCGGAGCGGCTGCGGAAGAAGGCCGCGCCACCCAGCCCCAGCCCGGCCACACCGGCGATCAGGCCCGCCCAACTGCGTGCCTGTGAGCCGTCGTCGGTCACGGAAGCTGCCTGCTCAGTGGAGATTGACGCAGCCATGTGACCATCACCCGCGGCCGCATCTGCGGCTGTCACGGACACCGACGGAGCCGGAGCCTTCAGCGAGTGCGGGTCCTGGCCGTCCTTCGGGATTTCAGCCCAGTCTGTCTGCCCTTGCTCGCAGTTCTGGAGCGTGGGGAAGTAGAGCGTCTTGCCGGCGGTGTCGGGCAGCTTCACGGACAAGACCAGCGCGTCGCGCAAATGCGGGTCCAGCGGAGCCTTGGCCGTGTAGACGATCTGGCTGGTGCGCTTGGTGATCGAGGTGCCGTCGGCCAGCTTCTTGG
Source organism: Arthrobacter sp. KNU-44 (assembly GCF_051843155.1). Lineage (NCBI taxonomy): Bacteria > Bacillati > Actinomycetota > Actinomycetes > Micrococcales > Micrococcaceae > Arthrobacter > Arthrobacter sp. KNU-44. Next base: position 1,634,180 of record NZ_JBPXNG010000002.1, on the reverse strand, counting down.
GTTCGGGCAGCGTCTGCGTCACCTTCTCGACCGTCCAGTTGGAATTCACCGTGGGCGTAGCGTCCGTCAGTTCCTCGGGGAGGTTGATGGTCAGCTTGGTGGTGCCCGAGGTGTCGCAACCGTGCGGGACGCCGAAGGTCAGCAGCGCGTACGAGTTGGCGGCGGTTTTGTCCGGGTTGATGGAGACGTGCGCAGATGCGCCTGCGAGGCCGGCCATCATCAGTGCGGCGGTGCCGCCGGCGATTCCGGTGGCGGAGAGGGCGCGGCGGAGTGAGGAGTTGTTCATGGTTGTTGCCTTTCAACGGGCGCGCGAAAGCGCCAAAGTGCGGGGATGTGCCCGTCACCAGTTGAAGGCGGTGCCGGGCGGAGTCAGGAAAGCACGACGACGGCGGGCGGGCCGCGTCTGCTGTCTTGCCTGAGGTTCCGCCACGGGCGGGGGACGAATACGGCAGGTGCGCTGAACGCAACAGCTGCGCTGCCGGCGTCGGGCCTGAAGATCAGGCATATGAGCTGCAGGAAGGGCCGGAGCCAGGCTTCGAGCTGCCACAGTGCCTGCTCGCCCTTGGCAAGGAGCAATGCCGAAGCGGCAGTGGCGAGGGCGTGCCCCGTCAACATCAACCAGCTGAGCGGAGTGTCGACCTCGTGAAAATGTACTGTTTCAGCGCCCAGCGGCGGGGAAAGGTGCTCGGCCGCCAGATGGTGTCCAGGTGATCCCGGAGCCGGTACGGTAAGCGGACCGAATGCCGTGAAGGCTTCGTGCAAGGCCAGCTGGCCGGCTCCCAGAAGCGCGGCAATGACCGGGAATCCGAGCTTGAACCGGGTGGCAAGAGTGGTGACGAGCCCGGTCAACGCGAGGACGGCCAACAAGACCGGCGCGACGGGAAGCGCACCGCCGGAGAGCACGTGGGCCCCTGCCGCGAGGGCAACAACGGCGACCGCCAGAGCGCCCGAACGCATGGCATGGAAGGGCGTCCGGGCATGCGATGCGCGCACGGGTTCCTCCCTCGGTAGCGTTCAAGCGGGCGGTTGACCGTCCAGTTCGGGCTGGTCAACCCCGCAATTCTACCGGTGGTTCGTGGCCGCGCCGCTGTCGGATGGGTCGTGTGACGGGCTCTGCTCGCCTGGGTGGACCGGGCCCGGCTCGAAATTGCCTTCCATCGTAAGAACCAGGGCGAGCGCCGGGATCACACACTGGATGACCACCGGGGGAACGGTATAGTGGGTGCCCGCGTCGACGAGGCCAAGATCGGCGAGGGTGGCCAGCTCGCGGAGCGCCCGCAGCGCCTCGAAAGCGGGCAACGCGCCGCCCACCGATTCGTCCTCTGCCGCAGCCTTGAGTTCCTCCGCACTGACGGGCTCTCCGGTGGCTCCCCTCAGCAGGACCCTGGCCAGGGTTGCATTGTCCCGTGGACCTTCCTCCCACATGCTGCCCGAATCCATCACGGCACTCGCGAGGAATACCGTGAGCAACTCACGCCGAGTCTGAAGCCTCGAATCCAGGTCCGGGGAGTGCCACGATTCGGCGCCTGCGCCGGGGGTTGCACGCGTTGATCCAATCGACAGGACATCGATGTCCACCAGTGCGGCCCAGATTTCGCGAAGCACGGGAACTTCGTGCATGGAGCCGACTTCAAATGACTCCGGATCGGCTTCGGCCGCGCCTTCGCCCTCCGGGAGAGGCCCTTTCCCGGTCTTTCTCCCCCTGGCTTTCACTCCTACCGCTCCGGCACCACCTTCAATGTCTTTCAGCCGGAGCACGCCAGTGCTGGTGACGTCCTTTCCGGCTCCAATCCACTCCAGCAAACGTCCGGTCAACTGGAGAACGGGGAGTTCCTGGAACGCCCGGTCCTGCTCTTCGTCGGAGAGTTCCGGCATGTCGCCAGGAAGGTCCAAATCCCCGGCAGTCTCTTCAGTGAGGAACATATGGACGACCAAATATTCCTCCTCGGTACCGGTCCAGCGGCCCGTCTCAGAGAGGAAGTCAACGTAAAGGTGCAGGTAATCGTAGATCATGGCCAAGGCCTCATCGATGTCGGACTCGTCATCGATGTCAGACCCGTCAAGCATGTCGGCAAGGGCAAGGGCGGCGTCGTCCAAACTGCCAGGGTCGAAGCTCGTTGCGGAGCTTTCCTCGCTGATCGCGTGGTTTGCCGTGATGAACAGCTTGACTATCTGCAGACACCTCAGGGCGTCCGGGGCGTCCCCAAATCTCTCGAACCAGTGAACGAAATCCGGGGTGAAGGAGTCGACTACGCGATGGTTGAGGACCAACTGCAAGGGCATTTTGGGGGCCGAAGGCACTGCCTTGACATGCCCGCCACGGGCCTTTGGTTTTTTCGCTTTCCGGCCCACGGCCACTCCTTTACTTCCCGGGCTCATAACTACCGTACTGACGTTACCCGACGCCGCGTAGGCGAGATCAGGGGCTTTGTTGGCAGCACCGACCCATGTCGCGGTAGCTCCATACAAGGTCCTCTAGTCCGCGGATTTCGGTCGCGTCTCCGCCCGAAAGTGTTTCTTCTTGTTGATCTCAGATAGGCTGATTGCGGTAAGTGACAAGACGTCCATGGGATGTCTTCCGGGGTTTCCTGGATAGCTGGCCTTTATCTTGCCCTACCCCAGGGAAAAAAGTAAGACTTCAACTGGGGCTGGACCACTGGCTCGAACCACGAGCATTCACGCTCCTCCAGACGTCGCTGGACAGCCCAAAGCGCGTAGTCGGCTACTTGAAGCCCCCATGACGATGAAGATTCCCAAACGCACAGGATGATGTTCCGGTCCTGGACTGCCTCATAAGCATTCGCTTTACAGAGAAAAGTAGTGTCAATTCGAGGCTTCTGCCGGTGGATAGCGGCGAAGACCTCGTTCCGAACAGCATGCCGGTCATTTTTCGCGTGGAAGCCCGCCGTGGGTTTGGGAATCAGGTAGTTATTGCCGGACCACCTTCCGACGGCTTGCCTGCCGGGCCCTCGCTCTTTGGCCCCTCGCCTGCCGGACCCGGCGCGGCTTCCGAAAAGCTGCGTGCCGCCCTCGAGCCGGCGATGGTGCTTGCCCCGATACTGATGAGGGCACCGAGGATCATGGCGGCGGCTTCTCCTGGTTCCAGCAAGTGCAATTGGGAGCCAATGGTGGCGGCTGCAACCGGTACTCCCAATTGGGACGAGGCCAGTACTGCGAGCGGCAGGGGCTGGCCGAGGGCCCGGAGGCTTCCGTGCACCAGCAGCGTTCCGAAGCCAAGGCAGATCCCGAGGAGGATCATCCGTGGGCTGCCCGCGAGGGTCCGCAGGTCAAGCGATGCCCCCAGCCAGACGAAGAACACTGGACCCAGGAAACCGTCGCTCACGGCGAAAAGCTGATGCGCCAGGCGACGGGGTTCGCCCACCGCGGAGACCACCAGGCCGAAGGAGAACCCGGCCAGCATGATGGAGACGTGGCCCAGAACCGCGAGTCCGGAAAGTGCGAAGAGCAGGGCCAATTGGATCCGCAGTTCCAAGGCGAACTTCCGGTCTTCGGATATGTCGTGCAACCGTCCGCGGTTGCCGCTGTTCTCCAGCCACCGAAGCACAAAGAACAAAACCAGCGCGCATGCCGCGACGACGGATGCCCCCACGGCCGCCCGGCCCGCGTTAGGCGGATCAACGGCTAACGGAAGCGCCACAATGCAAGCGATGTCAGCGATCGCCACTTGCGCCGTCGTCGTCAGGACCTTCGGCCCTGTCAGCCGGAGCGAGTCGACGATCGGCAAGACCAGTGCTGCGGAGGAGGAAGCGAGCAGCACGATGTAAAGGGGAGCATGTCCGGTACCGAAGGCGAAAGCGATGACGACTCCGACGACGGCGGCCAGCACCGCGGCGACGCCGGCGCGCAGGGCGCCGCTACCCAGGGCAGGGCGGATGGCTTTGTCCCGCACGGGGACGTGCGTCCCGGCCACGAACATGATGAGGGCGAACCCGACGTCGGCTACAAAGGTGAAGGTGGGATCCGAAGAGTCCACCAGTCCCAGACCCGTGCGTCCGATCACGATGCCCGCCAGCAACTGCCCGAGCACAACGGGAAGGTGCCATTTCCGCGGCAGCGCCAGGAGCGGCCCGAGGAGCGCGACTGCGGCGATCAGCGCAAGCTGAAAGAACGACACGTTCCTCCTTCTCCAGGCATGGCGGTTGGCCTGCGGTGGTTACCGGGGTGCATCAGCCAGTTTCAGCGGAATGTCCGTGTTCTCGTCCGTGTAGTAGCTTGCGCACACGCGGTGATAGCCGTCGGCTACCTGCGCGGGCATGCCCGTGGCCAGATCTCCCCGGACCATAAGGATGGGCGAGAGCTTCTTGCCCTCCTTGATTTTCTTCAGGTCCGAGGCCACGTGGGCGTTATCTTCCGGGAGCAACGCAAGGCGGGCGGCCCGGAGAATGTCCTTGGCTTTGCGGTGCTGGATGGGCGCCTCCTTGAGGGCGGCGACGACCGAGGCCACCACGTGGTCGGATTCCAGGAGGGAAAGGTAGTCTGCGGCGCTCGGGTAGTCCTGGTCCTCGGGCTCCGGCAACCAGCGGACTTCGCCTTTGTTATCGTCAGGCATGCGTTGTACTCCTTGGCCAGCGGTATCGGTTTGCAAACGTAGGCGGCGCCGGACGGGGGACCTTGGAGAGGTCCGTGCCGGGGCGTCGCCGTCGTAATTCAAGGGCGAGGCTTTCTTGGCCGCGGGCCATCGCCCAGTGGTGATTCGCGGCAAAAGCGGGCTTGAGCAGCCAGCTTAGTCGTCGGAGCAGTGGTTTCGATGTACTGAGCCGCCAGTCGTAGGTGACCACGGTTTCGGGGCCGTCCTGTTCGAAAGTCCACCGCCCGGTCCCATGCAGGTCGCCGCTCGCCGCGATCGCGAAACCTCGCTCCGTGATGGGTTCGGTGACCGTGAACCTCCAGCGAAGCGTGTACGGCATCCAGCCCTTGGAGTGCAGGGAGAAGGCTTTTCCCGTACCGTCGGCATTTCCCGGATCCAACGGAACAACCCTCAGATACACCGAGGGCCACCAGCGTGGCAGTGTTCCGGCGTCGCCCAAAATATCCATGACCTCACGCGGGGTCCCCGCGACGCGCCAGACAGTGAGGAACTCGTAGTCGGCGTTGCTCTTGGAAGTGCCGCCCATTGTTGCCTCCAGGGCGCGGATGGATAGTGGACTCACAGTACTCATGCCGTTGCACACGGTCAACGGCCCGGCTTCAGCGTTCACGCGGGCCGGTTACTCCCGGACGGTCACCGTCAGCCGTTGGATGTCGTTGTTTCCCATGCCTTGATAGTTCCACTCCGGCGTCCCGGGCTGGATCTGCCCGGTGGAATCCGTCGCACGGCATGCCAACTCGTGGGAACCGGGAGTTGCGATCCACGTGAATGTCCATCCGCGCCACGCATGCCGCCCGGCTGGAGGTTGAGGTTGGGCCTGCTCCCAGACCCCGTCCACAGAGACTTCCACGCTGTCCACGGTTCCTTTCCCGGACCAGGCCCGGCCGCTCAGTTGGACCGGTCCCGCCTCCACGGTGCGTTGCCGCGTGAAGAAATCGGGAACGCCGGGCGGAACCATGAGGGAGCGGACCTTGATCCGCTGGACGGGCTCGCCGGGATCGTCTGCATCTTGGGTATAGCGGTAAGAGTCGAGCTGTTGGTAACCGTCGAAGCTGTGGTCAATTGCCTCGATGGATTGCAGCCATTTGACGCTCGTCATCCCGTACCAGCCCGGGACGAGCAAGCGGACGGGGTAGCCATGCTGCGGTGGCAGGGCTTGGCCGTTGACCTCATAGGCGAGCAGGACGTCGTCGGACATTGCTTCCGCGAGGGTCAGGCTGCGCGCGTACTGATGCTCCACGCCGCCCTGGATCCCGCGGTCCGCGCCCGTGAAGACGAGCTCGACGGCGTCCGGCGACACACCGGCGTCGAGCAGCAACGGAGCGAGCGGGGTACCGGTCCACTCGGCGGTGCCCACTCCACCCTGGTCCCATGGCTGGCTCACGGGCCGCGGTTCCAGCCGCGAGCGGCCGTTGCCGGCGCACTCCATCGTGACGGCGTGGGTGCGGCGCTCGCGGTGCTGGAGGTCAGGCAGGGTGTACTCGTGCGGATGGTCCACGAGCCCGCCAATATTCAACCGCCACGAAACGGGATCGATCTGGGGAACGTCGAAATGGACCAGGAGATAGTGCATGCCCAGCGGTGTGACAGGCCATCGGAGCATCTCCAACGGCATGGCGTGGTTGCGCGAAGCTAGTTGCAGTTCTTCACGGGTGATGGGACCGGTGGTTGGGGTGACCGGTGCGGTTGGTTCTGTCGGAGCAGCGGGGGCGGTGGGGGCCGGGTTGGCAACAGCGGCGCCTTCCGCTGTGCGGCGGGTGTTGACGCTCATGCTCCCAGTATGGTCGTCCGTAGCGGTGGTGTCACTGGAATTTGCGCGGGGAAGAGTGGGCGCGTCTCGGTAGCGGGGGCGCCCCGGCGACGGATGCGCCGCGGTCCGCGTCCGACGTCGGGCTACTGGGAAAGTATTCTTGGTCTTTGGCGCTTGCGCTCCTGGACAAAGACAGTTGGAAGAAGGAGAGCCTCCGTGAAGATCCGAGCCCCACGACTCGACGTCAGCGGTGTTCTCCTTGTTTGGGCCCTGATATTCGGACTTTGGCAACCTTTTATTTGGTGGCGGGGGATTGTCGCGGCCGTGTGTTTGATCGTCGCACTGTGGGGCTTTGTTGCTTGGTACCGGCGTCGTCCGAGGCAGGGGCGTTAGGTCATTTGAACGGTTAGGGCTACCCCTTCTGGACAGAGCGGACGACTCCTAACTGAGAAGGGAAATTGTCGGGGTCTCCGATTACCGTGGGGCGCATGACTGACTCCCGCGACCTGGGCTTGCCCGTCGGCTACTCTGAACCGCTTGATGCATGACGACTTTTGCGGGCGCGTGGCAGGAAGGGCCAATTGCGCAACAGCTTGTTGCCCAGGAGTCCGAACTGGCCCAGCAGATCGCGAAAGATCCGTACAACTTCGAATTCCTGAGCCGTGCCGGGCGTTGTTCAGTCTTCGAGGTAGGCTGGAGTGAACAGCAGGGTCAGGCCCTCGGCCATGGTGGGATGCGTGATGATGGCGTCGCGCACGGCGGTGTAGTCCAGCCCTGCCAGCATGGCCATCTGCACCACTGCGATGGCTTCGCTGGCTTCGGTTCCCAGCAGGGCGGCACCCAGGATCTTGTTCGTTTCGCGGTCAATGACCGCCTTCCAGAAGCCTTCCAGATGTCCCACGGTTCGGGCCCGGGGAACGGCCGTCACCGGCATTTTCGCGATGCGGACGGTGTGGCCGGCGTCTCGGGCCTGCCGCTCGCTCAGGCCTACCCGGCCGAGCTCGGGGGTGGTGAACACGCAGTAGGGAATCAGCCGGCCGTCGGTGCTGCGCGGCTGGCCGGCGCCGGTTCTTGCGGCCAGATTGGTCTTGAGCACGCGGTAGTCGTCATAGGAGGCGTGTGTGAACTGGGGTGTTCCGGCGGCGTCACCCGCTGCCCACACTCCGTCGGCAGTCGTGCGCAGCTGACCGTCCACCCGGATGTATCCGCGGTCGTCAAGTTCCACGCCGGCACCTTCGAGGTTCGCGCCGCCGGTCATTGGCTTGCGTCCCACCGCCACCAGGATGTCTTCCGCGCTCAGGGTCTCACCGGAGGAGAGCGTGAGCGTGACAGTGCCGTCTGCGGCGCGGGCCATCCTGTGCGCCCTGGCCCCCAACCGCACGGCGATACCGGCGTCGGTGAAGTTCTGCTCGATAGCAGCGGCAACGTCCGCGTCCTCCCGGGCGAGCAGTTGTCCCCCGCCCTGGACAAGGGTGACCCTGACGCCGATGGTGTTGAGCAGGTCCGCGAATTCGCACCCGACGTATCCGCCTCCCAGCACGATGATGCTCTCCGGCAGCGATTCCAGCTCCAGCAGGGTGTTGCTGGTCTGCACCCTCGACTCCGCCAGGCCTTCGATGGCCGGCAGGAGCGGCTCAGTGCCCAGGTTCAGGACGACGTCGGCTCCGCGCAACGTTCGCACGCCGCCGTCGCGCAGGGTCACCTCGACCGTCCGGGGAGCGACGAACTTTGCCTCGCCGAGGATGAAGTCCATGCCCGAGCCGGTGAAGGAGGACAGCTGGCCCTCGACCATGGTGTCCACGACGTCTTCCTTGCGGTGGCGTAGCAGTTTGAGGTCCATTTGCGGGTCCTCCGCCCCGGAAATGCCGAATTCGGCGGCCCGACGGATGGTTTCCAGGACCCGGCCGCTGTTGATGAGGGTCTTGGTGGGGATACAGGCAACATTGATGCACGTCCCCCCGATCATCGAGCGTTCGACCATGGCGACGTTCCTGCCGGCCCGGGCCAGGTCCAGGGCCAGGGTTTTCCCGGCCTTTCCGCCGCCGACCACCACCAGGTCCACATCCTCGATGTCCATGCGTCCCGTCCCGTACTGTTGCCTGCCCCGGCTATGCCGCGACGATTACCAGAGTCCCGGCCAGCCTACGCCCCCATGCAGGTTGCTTCGAGCACTCCCCGATGCATTATGTGGTACCAAGTCGATGAGGAAAGGGCATTAACGTAGGCGCCATGGAGGCGGCGTCGGCAGGGTTCCCCGGCTTGACGCCGGAGTTAAGTCCTTAGACGGCGCCGGCTTCCGGGATGAGGCCTCGCTCTGCGATGACCTCCTTGACAAGCGTCAGGGTGTTGAGCACCCGCCGGAACCCGATATAGGGATGCGACGGATCAGCGCACCGACGATCTTCGTCAGGCCCACGGTGAAGCCGGTGTTGATGTGCAGCTTCAGCTGGAGCTCGGTGCCTAGGGCGACCAGCGTGGAGGTGGTCACCATCGTCTGCTCCTGCTGGGTCAGGCAAATCCGCTCAAACCGGTTACAGGTCATCCCCCAGGCAGATGGGTGGATCAAGGCTTAGTGCGGGAAGAAACCGACGTGTCCGTAGAAGACGGTGATGCTGAGGAACAGCCACATCATTCCTGCGATGAACAGCGACACAGCGAAGACCCAGGCCACCACGCGATTCTCAGGAGCGAACGGGGCCGTGATCGCGGCGACGCCAGTGATGGCGTAGGCGAACGCCATGTAGAGAGCTTCCAGGATGGAGCCCGCCAGCATCCCAGCAATCGGTTCCTCCTTCGGGGGATGCCACATCCCGAACTCGAGTCCGGCGACGGCGATCATGATGAGCCCGATGCCGCCAAAGGCACCCGCGTACAGGAACGGCCGGACGGTGGCCACGAGCTCGAGCTGCCCCCCGCGGTCGACGGCGGTTCTCTCGGCACGCAGCAACGCTATGGCCCCGAAGAACACCAGAAAGCCAAAGAACATGGCGGGTTCACCGAAGGTGAGGTTGTCCACCGCACAGCAGGGGACGCCGGGAACGGGAATCTGTTTCAGTGGCCACGTGAGGGTCATGTGAGTGCCGGTGACGGCCAAAAACAACCCGAGGGCTGCAAACATCCAGGCCCATCCGTCGATCGTTTTGCGACCAGGTTGCTGGACCACTCGCAGGAAGACGAGTGCCAACAGCATGATGGCACCAGCGACCATCGCCATGGTCGTGTTGTAGGTGATGCCCTGCTCAAGCATGCACTACCCCCGTTCTGCCCGAAGTGCCTGCCGAATGACCAGCAGGCCCGCGCACGCCGCGAATGTGGCGGACAGGATCAGTGCACCCATGTCGCTACTGATGGCTGCCCAGAGGATCGCCGACAGGACAACGCCGACCACCAGGATCGTAAAGACAGCCTTGACCAATATCGCTCCCCACCGGCGAGTTTGCCCGTCGTTGAGTTCAATCGGGAGCCCGGTGAACGCATCATGTTGGGACATATAGATGTCTTACCACGCGTAGGCATGGACTGAAAGGGGCAATTGGGGCACGACGTTGGCCCTCGACGCCGGGTTGCAGGAACCGGCCGATGAATGGCTGTCGCTGCCGAAGGACAAGGGCGCGAATGCCGCGCTGAAGGTCGCCTCGCTCGTGGCCGGGATGGTTGCCGGGGCGGACAGCATCGATGACATGGCCCTGTTGCGCGACCCCGGGATGTGCAGGCTCTTCCCTAACAACATGAGGAGAGCCGGACGTTGGTTTCCTTGGGGCCGATGGCCTGGCAGCCCGCGCACGCGTCCAACCCTGATGGTCATCTCCTGAACGGGCAGCCACGAGCGGTTGAATGGGAACGTGCGAACACGTGGCCAGCTCGACCGGGAAGTGATGCTCGTGTTCGACGCAGTAGGGACAAAACCATTACGGTCAACCTCACACCGGACCCGTCCACACGGTCTCCCCGGGGATCTTCCGATACATCCGTGCTGACTCAGCTCATAGTCAGCTTCCGATCGATGGCGTCGCGGGGACCTCGGGCCGTTTGGCTGTCCGCTCGTTCGGAACGGTGACCATGATGGCGATGATGGCGATCACTACCATGAGGAGGTTGAACAGGATACCCACGGCACCGCCGAACCTGAGGCCGACGTTCTCCTGGTTGCCGATGAACAGGCCCCAGGACCTGATGGTGGCCGGGTCCATGGACTGGGCCGCGACGTACAGGGCCGCGGAGACGGCGACGCCGATCGCGTTGCCCAGCGAGGAGGCCATCTTGTAGATGCCGGCGGCGGCACCGGCCTCGTCGTCGGGTACGTTCGAGAGTGCCGCATCCGTGGAGGGTGTCGCGTAGAAGCCAAGACCGATACCGAACAAGGTGAAGCCGATGACTGCCAACACGATGTATTGCCCGATGAGGGTGAACGTCATTGACGTCAACAGGATTCCGACGCCGGCGATCGCGCTTCCCCAGATCATGGGCCGCTTGGGGCCGAAGCGCTGAAGCAGTTTCTCCCCGACGCGGATGGTTGCCAGGATCGCCACGAGGTAGCCGAGGGTCAGCAGACCTGACTGCAATGAGGACAAGCCTGCGGCCACCTGGACCAGGCCGAGGGAGACGATCAGCGTCCCGGCCGCACCATTGAGCAGGAAATTCGAGAGGGTTGCTCCGGCGAACGTCGAGTTGCCGAAAAGCTTCAGGTTCAGGACTGGGTTGTTCCTAGTTGTCTCGATTCCGAAGAAGACGAGTGCAGCCACGACCGCGGCAACGATGAGCCCGATTCCGGTCCAGCTGAGCCAGCCGATCCGCGGGCCCTGCGAGATATACACGTTCAACGCCACGAGCGCGATGATGAGGCTCACCATGCCGCCCCAGTCGAACCTTCCGCCGGCTTTCCCGGCAGACCCGGATTCCGGGGTGCGACGCAGCAGGAATAGTGCGATGACCGAGAGCGCGATCGAGATCCAGAAGATCGACCGCCAGCCCAGGAACGATGTCGCCATCAGGCCGCCGAAGAGGGCGCAGAAGCCCGAGCCTCCCCACGAGCCGATCGACCAGAAGGACAGCGCACGCTGGCGCTCCTTTCCCTCGTAATAGTTCTTCACCAGGGCCATGGTGGAAGGCATAATGCACGCCGCAGACAATCCCTGAACGACGCGGCCACCGAGCAACGCCGCCGCAGTGAGCCCACCGGCGTTCTCGGGAGTCAGCGCAATCAGGAGGGACCCGAGAATACTCAGGTAGATGCCGACGTTCATGAACCTGACCCGCCCCAGCCGGTCCGCCAGCCCGCCGGCAACCACGATGAAAATGCCGGAGAACAGCGAAGTGATAGACACCGCCAGATTCCCCAGGGTCCGTTCGATCCCCAGTGATCCCTGGATACCTGGGATGACGTTAAGCAGGGTCTGTGCGAACAGCCAGAAGTTGATGACAGCCAAGACGATGCCGATCAACCATGCGTCGTTCGGTTTCCACTGAGTCCCGGTCGTGGCCGCGGACTGGGCGGTGCTCATGGTCTTGCTCCTAATTGGAGAGGTACGACAGTGCGGCGACCACATGGGTTTGGACGCCGATGGACAGGGCCGGGTCGATCACCGGCGCGAACAGCGGGGAGTGGTTGGCCGGTATGTCCCGGGCTACTGTCCCGCGTTCGACGGCGGCCCGGTAGGTTTCGGGGTCCGCGCCGCCGAGGAGCCAGAACGTGTATGGCACGCCGAAGGCGTCCGGAATGCGGCTGCAGTCCTCCGACGCTGTCTGCGGGTGGGCCTGGCGCACGGAGTCCGCCCCGAAATGGGCGGAGAATGCGGCCCGGACCTTTTCTGTCACGGCCGCGTCGTTGCTGGTGAGCGGGAACTGGTCGTAGTACTCGAAATCGGGGTCTTGCGGTGATCCGGCGGCGGAGCACTCGCCCCTGACTATCCGCTCAATGGCAGTGAGGACGGACGCACGGACCTGGGTGTCGTAAGTGCGGATGTTGAGCAGGAGGGTGGCGCGGTCCGGGATGATGTTCGACGTCGCTCCGGCGTTGAGCGCCCCCACCGTGACAACGGCGAAGTCACCAGGCTTCGTCTCGCGCGAGACGATGGACTGCAGCCTGAGCACGATCGAGGAGGCCAGTACCACGGGGTCAACTGACATGTGCGGCATCGAGCCGTGCGCGCCCTTCCCGTACACGGTGATCTTGAGCGAATCCGCGGCCGACAGCACGGGGCCGGCTGTAGTGGCCACGATCCCCGCCGGGATCGGCATCACGTGCTGGGCGAAGGCGACGTCGGGCCGCGGCACTTTGGCCACGAGTCCGTCGTCGACCATTGCTTGTGATCCGGCCCCGATCTCTTCGGCCGGTTGGAACAGCGCGATGTACGTCCCGGACCAGGCTGTGCGCCCGTCGGACATGAGCTTGGCCGCGCCGACCAGGGCAGCGACGTGGAGGTCGTGCCCGCACGCGTGCATGACCCCGTCCACGGCCGACGCATAAGGCAGCCCCGTATCCTCGGTGACTGGCAGGGCGTCCGTGTCCGCGCGGGCAAGCACCGTTGGGCCGTCCCCGTTTGCGAGGATCCCGACGACGCCGGTGCCCCCGAGGCGTGTTACGGCATAGCCGAACGCGGTGAGTTTCCCCTCGACGAGCTTCGAAGTCTCCTGCTCCTCGAGGCTCAGCTCGGGGTGCCTATGCAGATCGATGTACGTATCCCGGATCCAGCCGAGCTCCGCTTCAAGGCCTGCCAGGACTGCTTCGGAACCGCTCATGGACCTTCGCTCTCAGTAGCAGTTCGGAGCGCCTGGGCGAGCCGGCGCAACCGGGAAACCCAGCATAGACCCGGAAACCCCAGCGGGGGAGTGCCGTCCAGTCCCGGACAGTTTCCTCCGAGTGCGCCGCGCACCGGACCGTGGCGGCATGCGGGGCGCCGTCGCCGGTCCGAAGACCTTTGGCCTACGCCATCCGGCACATGCTCACCAACGGCACACTATTCGAAGATCTCGGCTCGGATCACTTCCAGCGCACTACCGCAGAACGACCGCACGTCATGTCGTCCACCAACTCCGCCAATACTTTTGTAAGAGAGTTGGCTTCAGCGCAGTCCAACAGGTCGAAGTCGGTCCTGCCGCGGAGGAGATCAACGGTCGGCCTCGGGCCGGCCTCGCATGGGACGCACTGCAACCGTCAGGTTTATGTTCCTCCAATCGGCGGCTGCGCTTCAGGAGGCGGCGATTCCACTGCCACAACGAGGACAATCTCCGTAAGTTATCCACCGCTACGGCCGTCAGGGTTCCACCCCAACGGCACCCTATCCAGCCGTGGATAACCCGAATTTGACTGACACCCATCTGTGGAAAGCTGGGGTGGTGGGCCTGGGGGGTGTTCCCCTGCGGGGAGGCCCCGAGTGAACGGGGAACGAGGAGCGTCCCCTCGGCTGGAGGGGGCGCGCGGGTGCTGCCGGTTTCGGGTTAGTTCCCGAGGAGTTTCGTTCCGTCGTGGGGGTGGAAAATATGCGTGCCGGGAACCTGGATCGGTCAGCCTTCTAGTGCTGTGGAGCGGTATGCGGGCAGACTTGGTGAGTGTGTTTCGGCCGTCCCCGATACGTCTATGGTGCCGGTGAGCCTGTGGGTTAGTTTGGTGGTGGGGGCACAGTTTCTTGTCCGCGGGCGCCGCTCTCATATTCTGTAGCTAACCCTCTTCGGCTCGCGAAGGATAATGGACGTTTCTTCGGACTGAGTTGGTGGAGAGGCCGCACAATGGCAAGTCTTTCCTCGAGGAGTTCGGCTAACGCGGTTTGTAGACGTCGGAGCGGTGTTCGATCCGGTGGACGTAGAGGATGCGCTCTTCGATGTCGAGGGTGAACAGCACCCTGTAGTCGCCGCGCCGTGCCGTGCGGAGTCCGAGCAGTTCGTTCGTGAGGGGCTTGCTGAGCCGGTGGGGATTCTCGGCAAGTGCGCCGGTGACGAATTCGATGATCGCGGTTGCTGCTTTCTCCGGCAGCCGCCGGAAACCCTTCAGTGCCGGGCTGGTGACCTCGACGTTCCATGGGGCGGAAGCGGTGGATTTTGCGTCGGTCACCGCGGTGGCAGCCCGAATTCACGACGGAGGTCTGCGCCGCTGGTCGTGTTGCCCTCGACGATGTCGCGCCGGGCCTGGTCCAGGTCTTCGCGGATGCCCGGCTGCGAGAGCCAGTGGATGGTCTCCTGCAGGGATTCCAGGTCATCGGCGGACATCAGCACCGCTGACGGGTGCCCGTGCCGGGTGATCTGGATGATCTCGTGCGTCGTGTCTGCTTCCTCCACGAGGGCGGACAGCTTGTCCTTGGCTTCGCTGAGCGGTACCGTTCTCATGCTGGGAATTATAGCCTGATATCAGGCCATCAACTAGCCTGACTTTTAGCCGATAAGCTGCCTTGTGTAAAGTAATACTCTGCGTATCTCATCAGATGAATCAATTCGCCCCAATCCCCTGGATCCGCCGGGGCGGGCTCGCTCACCCCGGGATTGCGCGGATTTTTGCGCCTCTGCAACCCTGACGGGCAGCTTCCCGGACGATCCAGACGGCTGCGCGTGGTTGTCTGTGACGGCGTGATCGTGAACCTTTCTTCCGGAAGTACGTTGACGAACTCGGCAATGACCTTCCAGGGCCGGTGCAGCCGGTCGGGGAATTAGGCCTTCAGAGTTTCAGGACCATCGACGAAGCCGTCAGCACAGGGTTGGGTATTCCGCTAGCCGTCGAAGTCTGACGGCCACGATGCACTCGAGAGGTTGCCGGTACTCCGCGCCATCGCCGATGTTGGGCGGCTGAGGACGCCTCGCAGAGTCTCCGCTCGACGGTTTGGTGCGAACACCACCCAACCACACAGTGCAGTGGTAGTTTGCGGTTATGGCAAATGCCCTCGCGTGGTTCTCACAGTCCGGTGTGGTGCAAGGATTGATTCTCGGTGCCGTGCTGGCGTTCTTGACGGCGATCCTCGTGATGAATGCCGTGGGCAGGGCGGTCACAACGACTGTCAACGGTTGGAGTGCCATCCGGAAATGCGGCCAGCCTGGCAACGGAGTCCTCGTGCGGGCCGCCTGCGCCAAGGCCCTGCCCGTCGTCAATGTGTTTGAAGAGGCCGCGTACTGGACGACCACGGTGGATGGCTCAGGGCAAACGCTGAGCGGCGGGAATGGATATGTCCTGCATTTTCCTCCCGGGAAACTCCCGCCGCATGATGCGTTCTGGTCGCTCACCCCGACCGATACCGTCGGGTACATGGTGGATAATCCCACTCATCGCTACAGCGTTGGCGACCGTTCCCCTCTCGTGCAGAACGCCGACGGTTCTGTCGACATCTATCTCCAGCATGAGGCTCCGAGCTCCAGCATGAGGCTCCGAGCGGCTACGAGCAGAACTGGTTGCCCACTCCTTCCGGGAAGTTCAAGCTGATGTTCCGGGTGTATCTGCCCGGCGCGGCGATTCTCGACGGCACGTACCAATTGCCGAGCATTGTCAGGGCGCATTGAAATGAACCGCCTCATCTTGAAGTACGGACGCCCGCTTACCGCCGTCATTCTGGCGGTCTTCGCGTGGGTCATCTACAGGCGGATCGCCAACGGGGACGGGATCATTCCACTCGTCATGGCTGCGGTTATCGTATGGGGGCTCGGCGCGCCCGCGTTCATCTACCTCTGGCCGCGACTCACGGTCAACGGATTCAAGAGGGCGATTCTCAAGCACGGGTTCGGTGAGGGCCCGATCCCCGTCAACACGCTTTACGCCGTGCCCGGCACCTCTTCGCCGTCGACGTCGCGCGGGAGCCTCATGGCAACCGGAGCCGACGACTTGCTCTACGTCGGTGGCTGGCTCGACTTGAGCGAAGGGCCGCAAGTCCTCCACATACCGGACATGTCCGGCCGTTACTTCAGCGTGCAGTTCACCGACTCGTCGAAAAGCACCAATTTTGCCTACGTCGGCAAACGCACGACAGGAACCAAAGCCGGCGACTTTCTCCTCAGCGGGCCCGGTTGGAAGGGAACCGTTCCGAACGGCATGACGCAGATTTCTTCGCCAACCGATTCCGCACTCGCTATCGGCCGTGTCTTCGTCGAAAGCGACAGCGATCTTCCGACCGCTTACTCGCTCGCGAAGCAAATACAGATCGCGCCGCTGAAGCAGTAGCGGTCGACGTGACCGGCCCGGATGTACGACGGCGAACGGCTCGCCGCCGCTGGCTGGCCGAGGGCCAGGACGCAGGAGGGGATCAGAATGACTGCAACGCTCAAACTGACGCACAGGGCCATCGGGGTGGAAGTCCGTCGCGGCACGTATGAGGCCATCGTCGACGGGAAAAGTGCCGGGACTGTCGAACTGAACAAGACGATCGACATCACGCTCGAACCGGGACGTCACACCCTTCACGTCCGAAATGGCCGAAATTCGAGCCGGACCAGGTCTTTCGACGTCGCCGAGGGCGAGATCGCCAGGTTCCGGTGCAGCGGGAAGAGCCCCCTGCCGATCTTTCTCCTGTCCTTCGCGGTTCCCAGCCTGGCACTCACGCTCAAACGCGAGTAGACGCAATCAGCCGATCCCGTGTGGGCTTAGCGGTGGAAGGTGACGTGGATGATGCCGCTTTCGGCGGTCTCTGACGTGACCGTGTAGTCGCTTTCCAGCCCCCGGAGGTCGTCCCAAAGCCGTATTCCACTACCGAGCAGGATCGGTGTGATCGCGACATGCAGCCGGTCGACAAGTCCAGCACTGAGATAGTCGCGCACAACGGTAGGGCCCCCTCCGATACGTACGTCCTTTTCACCCGCCGCACTCAGCGCTCGTTCAAGCACTTCTTCGGGGCTGGTATCTACGAAGTGGAAAGTTGTACCGCCGGCCATCGTGATGGCAGCGCGAGGCGTGTGAGTGAGGACGAACACCGGGACGCGGAACGGAGGCTCGTCGCCCCACCAGCCCTTCCACTCGGGGTCATCGGGGAAGTTATGGAACCCGAACATTCCGGCACCCATAATCTCAGCTCCGATCCCCTCGAAGTAGGCCGCGGCGTATTTGTCGTCGACGCCGGACGTACCTTCTCCACTGGTGTCATGCAGAACCCGCTCACGGAACGTGCGGGTGGACGTATATGCGTCAACCAGGCGGCCCCAATCCGACCCGAACGGATTCTCCGGAGTTGCGTCGGTGGTCGTGGCGAAACCATCCAGCGAGATATTCAGGTCAACTCGAACAGCCATGGTGAAGGTCCCTTCAGATCAGTGGTTGCGTTATGCACCCACCATACTGGTGCTTAGATCATCGACGCGGAAGTATTCACGGGAGAAATCAGGGAGTTCCGGAGCAATTCTGGAACTGAAAGACTTTGCAACGGAAAACAGCAAAGACCTCCGGGTGTTCCTCAGCCCGGGGACTCTGAGCCTCGGCGCGAATGGCGAACCCGGCCTGACGTCGACCGTTATGTATGAGCTGGGTGCGCTAAAAAGTAGCCAGGGAGACCAGCAGTACGAAATAGGCAGCCAACAATGGGCCAACACGCCGGTTATCGGCAGCGTTGTGATCTACGACTACCCGGCGCGGCTGGCCTACGGCGCGGCCAATCTAAGATGAAGCCTTCGACACCCGCGGTACCCAGCAGCGCACGGCGTCGCGGTATTGCCGGAATTCTTCGCCGAACCGTTCCTCCAGGTCAGATTCCTCGAGCGGTCTGACAACGTAATTCCACACCAGCGAACCAACGACGGCGTAGGCCACCACGAGCCATGACTGCAGGAGGACACCGACTGCCGCGCCTTGGAGGATGCCCGCGGCCGCCATAGGATTCCGGATCCAGCGATACGGACCTGCGATGACCAGGCGGTTCGGCATTGCCGATGGCAGCGGCGTGCCGTTTCCCAACGTCGACATCGCTACAGCCGCCGAGATGCCAAGGACGCTGGCGAGTACCAGAACCGCGATGCCGACAGGAATTGCAAACGACGGAAACGGGAGTGCCACCGCCCAGCGCCCTTCGAGAAAAGCGACGGCGAACGGAATCGCCGCCAGGAAGAAGCCCCAGAAGAGGACAATTTGCCCGAATGTCGAGGCCACGTGGCTTGCGGCGGTGGGGCGGGGGATTGCGGGACGGAATGCGAACGGACCGCGGATGATCCACCCGGTAGGTACACGCCCGAGCAAGACAAAGCAGAGCGCGATCAGCGAACCCGCAGTCGCAGCGCCCATGCCGAGCACGCCCCAGCCCGCTTCGGTTGTGACGGTGGCATACACCGTCAGTGCGACGGCGACAACACCCGTCCAGCCTGTACTCACCACCGCAGCGGCCTTAACACCAAACGCCGCCACGGCTGACGCCGCGACGAACAAAGGAATGTCGAGGGCAGCAACCGCAACCGGGTCGAGGTTACCCAGAGTCGACTCGCGCACCACCGGCGACAGGAAAACCGCGGCCCACCACAAGAAACCGGCAATCGCCTGCACGGCGAAATATGCTTTGCCCCACGAAACGGCTTCGCCCCGCCGAATCAAGGGCGACACCGGCTCAACCCAAACATCAGCAGCCCCAATCGAAGACAATTTTGGCTCAGCCTACCCAATTCGAAGACTGCATCCCTCTTCACGGCCGACCGCCGCAGGACGAGTTACCCCCCGAACCCCCGGCAAAATGCCCTCACGGCTACAATGAGACATATGCCGGACATCGAGCGTTGGCCCACCGGAAGGTTGCTGTCTACAGCGGCCCGGCTGGTGGAACACGCTTGGGACGAGAATCTCAGGGCGATCGGCCTCACCCACGCCGGTGTCATCGCGCTGGAGGTCCTTGCAGCCACTGGCCCCATCACCCAGACCACGCTGGCGCAGATCGTGCGCGTGCAGGCCCAGACCATGGGGCAAACCCTCAGCAGGCTCGAGGCCCACGGCCACGTAAGCCGCAGTCGAAATTCCGAGGACCGCCGGGCGCACGTCGTTTCACTGACCGACGCAGGCAGGGAAGCGCTTGAGCGGGCGGCGGAGTCGGAACGGCAGGTTCTCGCCCAAGTGTCGATCGATACGTCGATGTTCAGGCAGGAATTGAAAATAGTCGTGCGCGAACTGGCAGACCGGCAAGCACCAGGGGCAGAGAGTGCCAGCGCCGCTTTAGCCTCCGCGGCGCTGGAAGACTAGCCCAAGGAAACGTCGACGGCGGTCCGCTCATCGGGCGTAGGACCCCCACCGCGCGCGGACCGCTCGCCGCGCGCAGCCAACTCATCCAGTACCGCGTCGTACCAGGACTTGACCCCGAACTCAGGCTTCCCGACGTCGAGCAGCCTGAAGAGGGCGTCGGCCAAAAAGTTGAGCTCCGCAACAGACAACTTCGCAAGCCCCTGGATTGGGTCCAGTTCGCCCGCCAGGCATGCGGTGAGTAGCGCGTTCACAGCGCGGCTCCAGGCATGTGGGCAGACACGCAAGAAGCGTTGGAAGAGAGGGGTGTCCGGCGGGTCATGGGGTCGCTCCATGGAAAGAGATCCGAGGGCCGCTGCATAACCCACCCTGATGATATCGACACGCCGAGGGGCGCGGCAAGCGCGCCGCGCTGCCCGAGAACCAGCATCAATACAGCCCAAATAGCGCGTTCAGTCCCGTCCACGTCGCCGGACAAGCCAAGCCACCAAGATCACGGCAGCGGCGGCGCAAAGCACGGGGCCGAAACGACGAACCAGCACCGGCCACACGGCCGAGCCCAGATCCAATTCCGACGACGGCGCGGACGGCGTCGCGGTTCCGACTGCGGCCGCAGGCACGGGCGACGCCGGGGGCCCGGCCATCGGTGCTGCAGGACCCGCGGCGGGGGGGCCGACGCCGGCGGGCCCGGCCGCAGTCGCGGCATCAGGCTCCCCGGGCTCCGTTGCCCCAGCCGTCCCGGACTCTGCCGACGCAGCCGACCCTCCGGCGTCGGTCTCGGTATCGCTCGGAGCCCCGCCGCCCGCCTTCCCGATCACGCACTGGACAAACTGGTCCAGCAGCTTGTCCGAGATGTCCTGGATGACGCCCCGGCCGAATTGGGCCGGTTTCCCGGTGACGTTCATGTCGGTGGTCACGTCCACGGAGGTGCCGTCGACCTCGGGCGTCAGCACTGCCGTCACGGTGGCGCCAGCCGTGCCGTTACCGCGTTTGTCCTTCCCGGTGGCCGAAATGACCACCGTATGCGTCTCCTGGTTGCGCTCGAGGAATTCACCGGTGCCGGTGTAGATCATGGCGATCGGGCCGAGCTTGACCTTGACCGTTCCGGTGAACTGCTCGCCGCTCACGGACGTAAGGGTCGCCCCCGGGAAACAGGGCGCGATGTCTTCCAGCTGGTTGAACGAATGCCAGGTGTCCTCCAGCGAACTGGGAACCACGAAGTGATGTTTGAGTTCCACGTCTGCCTCCGTCCGTTTTCCGCTAGAGTCCGGCGGCCGCGAGGACGGCCCGCTTGGTCAGGACCCCGGCCAGGTGGCGGCGGTAGGCCGCGTCCCCATTGAGGTCGCTGGCGGGATCGGTCCCTTCGGCTGCGTGTGCGCTCGCGGTGGCGATCGCTTCCCGGGTCAGCGGGGCACCCGCGAGTGCCTGTTCGACGGCGGTCGCCCGCAAGGGCGTGCTGGCCATGTTGGTCAGGCCGATCCTGGCCTCGGCGATGGTGCCGCTTTCCACCCGGACCATGGCGGCCACTGAGACGATGGACCATTGCTGGGCCACGCGGGTGAATTTCTCATAGTGCGCACCCCATCCGGTGTACTTCGGCACCCGGATATGGGTGAGGATCTCGCCGTCGTCAACGGCGGTGGTGAAGTACCCCTGGAAGAAGTCCGCCGCTGCCACCCGGCGTTCCCCGTTAGGACCGTTCAGGATGAACGTCGCGTCCGCGGCCAGCACCGGCGCGGGCATGTCACCCGCCGGGTCGGCGTGCACCAGAGCGCCACCGAACGTGCCGCGGTGGCGGACCTGCGGATCCGCGACCGTCGCCGCGGCCTTGGCCAGCAACGGCACGTGCTCGGCAATCAGAGGGTCGGTGGCGATCTGGTGGTGGGTCGTCATGGCTCCGATCAGCAGTGCGTCGCCGTCGTCGCGGACCCCGGACAGCTCCCCGATCCGGCCCAAGTCGACCACCATGGCTGGGTCGGCCAGGCGCAGCTTCATCACGGGGATCAGGCTTTGGCCCCCGGCCAGCAGCTTCACGTCGTCTCCGGCGTCGGCCAACACGCTCAGCGCCTCCGCCAGCGTAGCCGGAGCGGCGTAATCGAATGCGCTCGGAATCATTGCACACCTCCGGTGGTCTTGGCTTCTTCAAGGGCGGCCCATACGCGCGACGGCGTACAGGGCATCTTGATGTCCTTCACTCCAAGGTGCCGCACCGCGTCCAGCACTCCGTTGACAATGGCGGGCGTCGAGGCGATGGTTCCCGCCTCGCCGACTCCCTTTGCCCCCAACTGATTGGTGGTGGACGGCGTCTCGGTACGCGCCGTCGTGAAGTGCGGCAGATCCGGCGCACTGGGCACGAGGTAGTCCACGAACGAGCCCGTGACCAGGGTCCCCGCGTCGTCGTGCACGGCCTCCTCATAGAGGGCCTGCGCGATTCCCTGCGCCAGGCCGCCGTGGACCTGGCCTTCCACAATCAGCGGATTGACCACCACCCCGACGTCGTCCACGCAAACGTACTTGCGGATGGTGACGTGCCCGGTTTCGGTGTCCACTTCCATGGCGGCCAGGTGGGTGCCGTGCGGGAAGGAGAAGCTCTGCGGGTCGAAGGTGGCGTCCGAGTCCAGATTGGGCTCAAACCCTTCTGGCAGGTTGTGCGCCGAGAAGGCGGCGAAGGCGACTTCACCGAATGCCGTGGATTGATCAGTGCCCTTCACGCTGAACTTGCCGTCCGTGAACTCGATGTCCTCTTCGCTGGCCTCCATCATGTGCGCCGCCAGAACCTTGGCCTTCTCGATCACCTTGTCTGCAGCGGCCAGCACCGCCATGCCACCGACGGTCAGCGAGCGGGAGCCGTAGGTGTCCAGGCCGCGCTGGGAGACCTGGGTATCACCATGGAGCACTTCGACATTTTCGAACGTCACGCCGAGCCTGTCAGCCACGAGCTGGCTCCAGGCGGTTTCGTGACCCTGACCGTGGGGGGATGTGCCCGTGACCACCTCGACGTTGCCGGTGGGCAGCACGCGCACCTGGGCATGCTCCCAGCCGCCGGCCGCGTAACTGAGCGCGCCAAGCACTCGGGACGGAGCCAGGCCGCACATTTCCGTGAACGTGGAGATGCCGATGCCGAGTTGGACGGGATCGTTGGCCTCGCGGCGCCTGGCCTGCTCAGCCCGGAGCTCGTCGTAGCCAAAGAGCTCCAGCGCCTTCGCCGTGGCCGCCTCGTAGTTGCCGCTGTCGTATTCGAGCCCAGTGACAGTGGTGAAGGGAAATTCCTCGTGGTTGATCCAGTTCTTCTTCCGCACTTCCAGGGGGTCCATGCCCAGTTCGACGGCGAGTTCATCCATCAAGCGCTCGATAGCGAAGGTTGCTTCCGGCCGGCCTGCGCCCCGGTAAGCGCCCGTCCACGCCTTGTTGGTGAAGAGGTTGTTGCATTCCAGTCGGTACGCCGGGAACTTGTAGATGGCGTTGTACATGAACGCGCCCAGGATCGGGACTCCCGAGCCGATAATGCCCAGGTAGGCGCCCATGTCCGCCAGCAGCTGGATGTCCAGCCCGGTGACGATTCCGTCCTTCGTCGCCGCGAGCTTCACCTTCTGCACTTGGGCCCGGCCGTGATGCCCGGACTGAAGCGATTCGCTGCGGGTTTCAGTGTATTTGCAGGGCTTGCCGACACGTCGGGCTGCCATGAGGGTGATGAATTCCTCCGGGATCACCGTCAGTTTTCCGCCAAAACCACCGCCCACGTCGGGGGCGATCACACGCAGCTTGCTTTCCGGGATTCCCAGCGTCAATGTCAGAATCAGCCGCAGGATATGGGGAATCTGAGTGGACGACCACATGGTGATTTGCTCACTTGTAGGGTCAACCACGATCGAGCGCGGTTCCATGAAAGCCGGGATGAGGCGCTGTTGATAAAAGGTGCGTTCGATGAGCACCTCGGCGATCGGCTTGCCTGTGCCTGCCTCGCCCGAGTCAAACACCCACGTCGCCGACAGATTGGACTCCAAGCTGGAGTGGGCGAGCACCTTGTCCGTAAACGCCTCCTCCAGATCCAGGACCACCGGAAGTTCGTCGTAGCTGACGTCCACGAGTTCGACGGCGTCCCGCGCCGCTGCGGCGCTGCGGGCAACGATGCAGGCCACTACCTCGCCGGCAAAGGCCACCTCGTCGACGGCGATCGATGGGAACGCGGGCGCCTTCTGCTCGGCGGTCACAGGCCAGACGTTCGGCAGGCTGCCCTGTTCCGCGGCCACGTCGTCTCCGGTAAGTACGGCGACGACGCCGGGCGAAGACTTCGCTGCGGAAACGTCGATCGACGTGATCGTCGCATGGGCGAACGGGCTCCGGACCATGGCCAGATGCAGCATGCCGGGCAGCGTCATGTTGTCCGTGTACCTGGAGCGTCCGGTGATGAGGTGGGCGTCTTCCTTGCGGAGTCGGGGCCTGCCGATTTCGGCGATGGTCATGCCACACCTGCCGTTTCCGT
This sequence comes from Arthrobacter sp. KNU-44, assembly GCF_051843155.1. Taxonomy (NCBI): domain Bacteria; kingdom Bacillati; phylum Actinomycetota; class Actinomycetes; order Micrococcales; family Micrococcaceae; genus Arthrobacter; species Arthrobacter sp. KNU-44. The sequence continues at coordinate 1,610,227 of NZ_JBPXNG010000002.1, read as the reverse complement.
CTCGTCGCTGTCTGCGGACACGGTGCTGTCCGCGGAAACCGTTCCGTCAGCGGCGGCCTGTACCGCGGCAACGATGTTCTGGTACCCGGTGCACCGGCAAAGGTTCCCCTCAAGGCCGTCCCGGATTTCCTGCTCGGTGGGATGCGGGTTCTCGGCGAGAAGGGATGCCGACTGCATGATCATGCCGGGCGTGCAGAAGCCGCATTGCAACGCATGGCATTGGTGGAAGGCTTGCTGCAGCGGGGCGAGCTTGCCGTCCCGGGCCAGGCCTTCGATGGTGGTGACGTTGTGGCCGTCTGCCTGAACCGCGAACATGGTGCAGGATTTGACGCTGACTCCGTCCAGATGGACGGTGCAGGCGCCGCAGTTGGTAGTGTCGCAGCCGATCAATGTGCCGGTCTTGCCAAGCCGTTCGCGCAGGTACTGGACCAGCAGCAATCGTGGCTCGACATCGTCTGTGTAGCTCACATCATCGACTTCGACGGTGATCGTCTTGGAACTCGCCATTGGGATCTCCTGTCGCGTTGGAGACGAGCACACTGCCCGGCATCCAGTCCTGATGTGACACAGGTTACTCCTCGGAGGAGGTGAGCGCCCTAGCTCGGATTGAGTTCGTACCCCGCATCCTCATGGTCCGCTTCTACCGTGGGTTCGTGATGGATCCGGGCCTCCATGGTGCTCAATCTTCCGCCCCCGCCACCCCAATGAAGGGCAATGATCTCGGCGGCAATGGAGACGGCCGTTTCCTCCGGAGTGCGGGACCCCAGATCCAGGCCGATCGGGCTGGAAAGCCTGGCCAATTCGGCCTCGCTCAGGCCCGCTTCGCGCAGCCGTTCCAAGCGATCGTGGTGCGTGCGCCGGGATCCCATCGCCCCCACGTACGCCACGTTGTGGCGCAGCGCCAACTCCAGCAGCGGCACGTCGAATTTCGGGTCGTGGGTCAGTACGCAGATCACGGTGCGTTCATCGACTTGGCCGGCGCTGATCTGCGCCTGCAGGTAGCGGTGCGGCCATTCCACCACCACCTCGTCCGCCTGCGGGAACCGGGCAGCCGTTGCGAAAACCGCGCGTGCGTCGCAGACCGTAACCCGGTAGCCCAGGAAGGTGCCTTGTTTCGCGACGGCGGCGGCGAAGTCGATCGCCCCGAACACCAGCATCCGCGGTTGCGGGGCGAAACTGAGGGCGAAAACGCGCATGCCTTCCCCGCGCCGCTGCCCGTCCGGTCCGTACATGAGCGTGGCGTTGCGGCCCGCGGCGAGCAGGCCTTGGACGTCGTCGGATACCGCATGGTCGGCACGCTCGCTGCCGAGGGAACCGACGAACCCGTCAGGGCGGACCACCAGGTGGCGGCCCAGCCAGGCCGGATCGGGGTGTTCGATCACAGTGACGATGGCAACCGGGCGGCCGGCGCCGACGTCGTCCGCTACCTGGGCCAGTTCCGGGAAGTTCTCAGTGGAGACCGGCTCCACAAAAATGTCCAGGATCCCGCCGCAGGTCAGGCCGACCTCGAACGCGGCGTCGTCACTGATGCCGTAGCGCTGCAGCACCGGCTTGCCCGATTCGACCACCTTGGTGGCCAGTTCGTAGAGCGCTCCTTCGACGCACCCGCCGGACACCGAGCCCACCGCACTGCCGTCGGCGTCGACCATCATCGCGGCGCCGGCCGGCCGCGGTGCGGAGCGGAAGGTCCGCACCACCGTTCCGAGTCCTACAGTGTGGCCGGCCGCCATGGCGGCGACCAGATCGTCCAAGACCTCACGCATTGGCAACCACGTCCAACAACTCCTCGAAACTCTGCATTGAGTGCCCCCCTATAAAGAAGTCAACGTGCGGCAGCACCGCCCTGATTCCCCGTTGCAGGGGCTCGTACCCCGCCTTGCCGCGGTGCGGATTGGACCAAATGATCCGCCTCGCCAGATGATGCAGCCGCTCGGCCTGGCGTCCCAGCAGTGCCGGGTCGCCTCGCTCCCATCCGTCGCTGGCAATCACGACGACGGCGCCGCGCACCATCACGCGCTGGCCCCAGCGGTCGTTGAATGCTCGCAACACCTCTCCAAGCCGGGTTCCGCCGGACCAGTCAGGGACGGTGCGGCCGGCGAGGGCCAGGGCATTGTCCGGGTCCGGAACCCGAAGGGCGCCGGTCACACGGGTCAGCCGGGTTCCAATCGTGAATACCTCCACCTGGCGCGGGGCGGCTTCCACTACCCGGTGGGCCAAGCGCAGGAGGCTGTCCGCGTAGGGTGTCATCGAACCCGAAACATCGATCAACCAGACCGTCCGGCGGGGTTTGCGCGGAGCACGGGCGCGGCGCAGCGGCCCCGGTTCCCCGCCGCGGCGCAGCTGGTCGCGCAGGGTCCGTACGCGGTCGACGTCGCCGTGCCGGTCGAGGTGCTTGCGCCGGGTCTGCCGGGTGGGCAAGCGGACCTGCAGCTCCTCGAACATCCGGTGCAGCAGTGCGCGTTCCGCGTCGTCCAGGACGGCTATATCGCGGTGCCGCAGCAACTCCCGGCGGCTGGCGAGTGCCCGCAACTGTTCCCGCCCACCTTCCGGGCCGCCGTCGTCGTCCAAAGCGGCGGCGCTGACGGACGTCGCCGAGGTTTCGAGCTGCTGCGCGGCGGAATGTTCCACGGCGAACCAGGCCTCAAACGTCCGCTGGTAGGCGGGCAAATCCTCCGGGGAGGCGCAAAGCGTGGCGCGGCCGGCCCAGAACACATCCGAGCGGCGGTCCACGGCGAGCCTGCCAACGGCGTCGACGAAGCTGAGCGAGCGGTCCGCGGTCACTTTCACGCCTGCCGCGCGTACCGCGGCAGCAAAGGCCAACAGGATCTCTTCGGCGCTGTGGCCTGTGCCCTGGCTTGCGCTCTGGCCTGCCGGGGGGCTCCCTCCTGCGAGTGGCATGGGCTCAGCCGAGCATCCGGGCCAGGGCCGCCGAGACCCGCTCGGTGTCTTCGCGGTACTTGCACAGCGCGCCGATGCTGGCCGCGGCCGAGGCCAGGTCAAACTCGGCCCGGCCGAGCTGGTGCAGCGCACGGGCCCAGTCCAGGGTTTCGGCCACTCCGGGAGGCTTGAGCACGTCGTCAGTGACCCGGATCTGCTGGACGGCGCGCACCACCTGCTCGGCCAGGAGCGCGGGCACCTGGGGGAGCCGGGTGCGCACAATTTCCACTTCGCGGGCCAGCCCGGGGTGGTCGATCCAGTGGTAGAGGCACCGGCGTTTGAGCGCGTCGTGCAGGTCGCGGGTCCGGTTGGAGGTGAGCACCACGATCGGCGGGGTATCAGCCTTGACCGTGCCGAACTCGGGGATGGAGACCTGGTAGGTCGAGAGCACCTCCAGGAGGAACGCCTCGAACTCGTCGTCAGCCCGGTCGATTTCGTCAATCAGCAGCACGGCCGGGCTTTGCTGCAATGCCTTAAGGATGGGCCGGGCCAGCAGGAACCGTTTGTCGTAGAGCGAGCTTTCCAGCTCGGCCACGCTCAAACCCGCACCCATTCCCGCGCCGCTGCTGGCCTCCACGCTGCGCAGATGCAGGATCTGGGCAGTGAAGTCCCAGTCATATAGCGCCTGCGACGCGTCGATTCCCTCATAGCACTGCAAGCGGATCAGCGGCAGTCCGAACCCTTCCGCCAGCGCTTCGGCGAGGGAGGTCTTGCCGGTGCCCGGTTCGCCCTCCAGCAGAAGCGGCCGTTCCATGCTCAGGGCGAGGTAGCCAATGGTGGCCAGGCCCTCGTCGGCGAGGTAGCCGGTGGCGGCCAGCATTTCGGCCAGCGCTGTGGCGGAACTGATCGACGTCTGCGTCATGGCACCAGCATAGGGTCACTGGCCGGGCTGCGGGGGAGCCTCGGGTGATGCGGTCCGCCTGGGCTACCCGCCGATGTACGACATCTCGATCTTGTGTGCCGTGGGGTCTTTCGGCGTGTGCGAACTGCGCAGTTCCGAGTAGCGGTCCGTACGGCCACCCCACAGGGCGGACAACGCCGTCGAAAGCTCGACGTCGGACGCGCCGCCCCTCAGGAGAGCCCTTAGGTCAGTGCCGGTTGTGGCGAAAAGGCACGTGAACAACTTCCCGTCTGCAGATAGCCTGGCCCGGGTGCAGCCGCGGCAAAAGGCCTGGGTCACGCTGGAAATGACTCCGATTTCGCCGCTGCCGTCCGCGTAGCGCCAGCGATCCGAGGTCTCGCCGGGGTAGTTGGGCGCCACTGGCTCCAGCGGGAACACCGCCCCGATGCGGGCCAGGATCTCGGCGGAGGGCACCACTTCATCCATTTTCCAGCCGTTGGACGCCCCCACGTCCATGTACTCGATGAACCGCAGGACGAACCCGGATCCCTTGAAATGGCTCGCCATGGGAAGGATGTCCTGGTCGTTCGTGCCGCGCTTGACCACCATGTTGATTTTCACCGGCCCCAGTCCCGCGGCCTGGGCAACGTCAGCGGCGTGAAGGACCTTCGCCACGGGATAGCCGACGTCGTTCATGGCCTGGAAGGTCTCCTCCCGGAGTGAGTCGAGCGAGACCGTCACACGGTTCAGCCCGGCATCCTTGAGGGCTTGTGCCTTCTGCGCCAGGACCGAGCCGTTCGTGGTCATGGCCAGGTCCGGTGCCAGCCCGTCGGGGGTGCGCAACCGGGCCAGCATCCGGACCAATTCCTCGATGTCCTTCCGCAGCAGGGGTTCCCCGCCGGTCAGCCTGATCTTGCGCACCCCGTGCCCCACCGCGATCGACGCCAGCCGGGTGATTTCCTCAAACGTCAGCAGCTGATCCCGGGGCATGAAAACGAAATCCCGCCCGAAGATCTCCTTGGGCATGCAATACACGCAACGGAAATTGCATCGGTCCGTGACGGAAATCCGCAGGTCCCTCAGGGGCCGGTGGAAGGTGTCGGTGATGGAATTGCCGTCCATGCAGCGCCCTCTCAACGCGGTAGTAATGCCAACCGCTTGTGCCTCTCCCAGCGTAAGCCCGGTTTCGGGCGCCCACAATGGAGACGGCTGAACGACGGCGGAGCCGGACTCAGCCGATGGGCTTCGCCATCCGCTCCACAACGTACTGGGCGTCCACCGACGTGCCGGTCACCGGATCGCTCATTTCCACTTTCCAGCTGCGGGCAAACTGGTCAACCCCATGCTTCATTGCCACCGTGCCTGAAATGAGGACCGTGCCCGGCTGGTTCAGGCCGCGCTCCGCCAGGACCTCGAGCCAGTAGTCAGGGCTGAGGAGCGCCTCCAACGAGCTGTCCTGGATAAGGGTGTCCGGCGTTTCGCCGTCGCCCACCCACCCCTTGAGCGTGATCTTGTCCAAATGGTCGCGGACATCATCCAGGCGCCAGGCCTTGCGCCCCAACACGTCCGGGCTGGCGTTCTTGCTCCAAGCCACCCCGTGGACCTCGAGTTCGCGGTCGGTGTGGTCGCACGCCACGGTCAGGAGCACGTCCTCATCAGTGATCACCAGGGCCCATTCGGCTTCACCCGAGGTCCTGCCGTGCTGGACGCGGACTTCCGAAACCTGCTGGGCCAAGTATGGCGACACGGGGTACAGCGCCGGCGTGGTCGCGGGGCCGGGAACGCCAAGTTCGGCCAGTTCGGCGATGTGGGCCTGCACTTCTTCCTGCTCGCGTCCCGCGTAGCCGGCGTTCAGGAGGTGCTTGACCTGGACGTTCCTCGTGGTGCCATCGGGAAGTTCAAAGCTCAGAGTCGTCATTTTCTGTCCATCCTTTGCGTGTCCTGCTGGAGAAATTTTTCAGATCGGAAACCGGAAACAGTCGCCAATGTACATCCAGTATGCGTAATGTATACATTTAACGCCAGTGTGGCAGGCGTCACCGTAAACTTCTCGTGGAGGAAACCCATGGCCAACGTTCCAGTTCCGGCTTCCGGCGCAGCGCCGCGTCCGGGAAAGCCGATGCATCCCAAAGGCCTGTACAGGGCCTTTGCCGCAAGCCTCACCGGCACCGCGCTCGAGTGGTACGACTTTGCTGTCTACTCCGCCGCGGCCGCCGTCGTATTCCCCATCGTCTTTTTCCCGTCATCGGATCCCTTGACCGGGACCATCCTGGCGTTCTCCACCTATGCCGTGGGCTATGTGTCCCGTCCTGTAGGCGGCATCATTTTCGGACGGCTCGGTGACCGCATCGGCCGCAAAAAGGTGCTGGTGACAACGCTGATGATCATCGGCGTCGCCACCGTACTGATCGGGGTGCTGCCTGGTTACGGCAGCATCGGCATCTCGGCCCCGATCATCTTGGTATTGCTGCGCTTCGCCCAGGGCGTGGGGGTCGGTGGCGAATGGGGCGGCGCAGTGCTGCTCTCCAGCGAGTACGGCGATCCCCATAGGCGCGGGTTCTGGGCTTCCGCGGCCCAGGTCGGACCGCCGGCCGGCAACCTCCTGGCCAACGGGACGCTGGCCGTCCTGACCGTTACCCTCAGTGAAGCGCAGTTCATCAGCTTTGGCTGGCGCATCGCCTTCCTGGTCTCGGCCGTGCTGGTCGGGTTCGGCCTTTGGATTCGGCTGAAGCTTGAAGATACCCCGATTTTCAAGGCCATCGAGGCGCACGGTGAGCAGCCCAACGCTCCGGTCCGTGAGGTCTTCAGCAAGGAACTCCGGCCGCTCGTCGCCGCCACCCTGTGCCGGGTAGGCCCGGACGTGCTCTACGCCCTGTTCACCGTCTTCACCCTGAGCTACGGGATCCAGACGCTTGGCTATGACCGCAGCCAGGTCCTCACTGCCGTGTTGATCGGCTCGGCGTTTCAGCTGTTCATGATCCCGCTTGCCGGAGCCGTCTCCGACCGCTTCAACCGGCGCCTCGTCTACGGGATTGCGGCAGTGGTTGGAGCCGTCTGGACTTTCGTCTTCTTCGGCATCCTGGGCGGGCACAGCGAGCCACTGCTGATCGTGGGAATCGTCCTGGGTCTCATGGCGCACTCCTTCATGTACGGACCGCAGGCCGCCTTCATCGTGGAACAGTTCTCCCCGAGGCTGCGGTCCACCGGAAGTTCGCTGGCCTACACCTTTGCCGGCGTGATCGGGGGCGCCATTGCACCCTTGATGTTCACGCTGTTGCTGTCCCAGTTCGGCACCTGGATTCCGGTTGCCATCTATGTGGCCCTAGCCGCCGTCGTCACCGTAGTCGGCTTGGCGCTCGGCCGGGACTCCAACACCGTGGAGGATGAGGACTACCGTCTGCTGCTCGAAGGATCTGCGGCAGGAAGCCGACCGTCCGCCGGCGCGGAAACGCGCTGACGCTGGCCGTCCGGAGGAATCGTGAGGATCTCAGCGAGCTGCGCTGGGGGGGGGGGGGGGGCGAAGGCCGTCTCAAGTCCGGAGCAGGATGTCCCGGGTCACCGCGAGGTGATGGTCAATGGCCTTCTGGGCCGTCGCCGCGTCGCCGGACATCAGGGCGTCGAGTATGTCCTGATGTTCGGCGCACACTTGCTCGCGGCGGCCTCCGGTACGGAACAGCGCGGAGACTCCCACCAAAATTTGCCGGACGTGGAGCTTACTGTACGTCCGGGAAATGAGCTCGTTGCCCGCCGCGTCGATGAGCTGCTGGTGGAACAGGGTGTCCAGACGGATAAACTCACGGGCCGCCTCCGGGCTCAGTTCCTCGGGAAGCTTTGCCTGCAGGTCAAGGGTTTCCTGCATCGTCCCGGCGGGGACACGTCCCTGCTCGATGACCAAGCGGGCGGCGTGGCTTTCGAGGATCCCGCGCAGTTCCATCAATTCGGACATTTCCCGGCCGGTCACCGGGGGAACGTAAGCTCCGCGCTGGGGAATCAGTTCCACCAAACCGTCCGAGACCAGCAGCAAGAGCGCCTCACGCACCGGCGTACGCGATACGCCGATTTCCGCGGCCAGTTCCTGCTCATTCAGGAACTTCCCCTGCACCTCGGGGTCGATCAGGATATTTTCACGCAGGTACGCGTACGCCTTCTCGCGGCCGGACGCCGCAGTCCCCGAACTTTTTCGCATACATCATGTATACAACAATCTGGAGTAAATTCATGCGTTTAGCCGTGGCACAAATCATCACCGGGGCCGATGTGGCCGCCAACCTGGAACTGATCCGAGAATACGCCACCCGGGCCAAGGCTGCTGGAGCCGAACTCGTTGTCTTTCCTGAAGCAGCCATGCGCGCCTTCGGCAACAGCCTGGCCGACATCGCCGAACCGCTGGACGGGCCGTGGGCCGCAGCGGTCCGCAGCCTTGCACGGGAGCTGGATATCGCCGTCGTGGCGGGAATGTTCACCCCCGGCGAGGGCGGACGGGTCCGGAACACCCTCTTGGTCACCGGCCGCGGGATTGACACGTCCTACGACAAGATCCACCTCTTTGATGCATTCGGCTTCGCGGAGTCTGATTCGGTCGACGCCGGCACGTCGCCTGTAACCTTCGAACTCAACGGCACCGTGTTTGGCCTTGCCACGTGTTACGACGTTCGTTTCCCCGCACTCTTCACCGCCAACGCACGGGCAGGAGCGCAGGTCAACATCGTCTGCGCCTCATGGGGCGCCGGCGAAGGCAAAGCAGAGCAGTGGGAACTGCTGGTGCGGGCCCGCGCAGTGGACAGCACCACCTTCGTCGTGGCGTGCGGCCAAGGCGATCCCGCGAGCGTCGGCCTCCCCTCCACAGACACGGCGCCCACAGGCATCGGGCACAGCGCTGTGATCTCGCCACTGGGTGTCGTAGTCGCCGCCCTCGGGGAAATGCCGGAACTCGCCATCGTGGACATCGATCCGTCTGTTGTGGAAGAAGTCCGGGGCAAGCTTCCCGTTCTGGCGAATGCCAGGGACCTCTAGCGGCCGCCGTCGGCGTCTTCTTCGAGGGCCAGCCAGTAGGCCGAGCCGTCGGGCGTGCGGCTCACGATGCCGGAGTCAACAAGGTACCGCCGGAGCATGGGCACGTCTCCGGTGAACCGGGCGACGCGTTCGTTAAGCTCCCGTTCCGCCACCCGCTCGCTGGTCTGGAGGACGCGCGTCGCAACCCAGGCGAGAACCTTGAGTCGGTCTGCCTCCCTCGCCGGATAGCGATCAATGCGGCCATCCGAGGTCAAGAAGCGCTCGACGCCGGACGGGCTGGGTGCCGACGAAAGGCTCGCCAGCGCGTCCCGGAAGGCATGCTCGCGGATGCGGTAGCGAACATCGCCTTCGGTCTCAACCGTTTCGACCAGCCCTGCTTGGTCCAGGAGCGCGAGCGCCCGTTCGAGTTTCGCTGGCGAGAGCGAACTGCCCGGGGTACCGCCAACGCTGATCTCAGCGAAGACCCTCCGGGCTTGGGTGTTTGCCAGTGCGGCGAGGAGGCGCCGCGCATCCGGCGTCGTCAGTGAGTTGCTCCCCATGAGCCCAGCTTAGGCACAAACCGACGCGCCGTCCTGACCTTCTTTCGTTTGGGAAAGCGCTTACGACACGGCGAGCCGCGTCATTTTAGGGCTTTCGAGCGGCAAGAAGGTCAGGACGGACAAGCCGAGCGAGCTAGGCGGCCGGGATGTCTTCGAAGATGACCTGGTCCAGCAGGACATGGCCCCAGCTTCCCGTGCCGTTATCGACCACCTGGAGCTGGGCGCTCTGGCCGATGAGGTCGGAGACGTTCCACGACGTCCATGCGAGGTGCTCGCTGTTCTGGCCCGTTGCGGTGCGAACGACCTGCCCGTTGACGACGAGATTCACCGTGGTCTGATTGTCCGGCCCACCGCCAACCGCGTTCGGCATGCTGCTGAATACGATCTGATCCACCATGAGGTGGCCCCAGGATCCGCTTGCGTGGTCGATGACCTGGATTTGGGCTTTCTGTCCCACGAGCGTGTGGACGTCCCAGTTAACGTTCGACATCGTCGATGAATTCTGGCCCGTCGCCGTGCGGACTACCTGCCCGTTGACGAGGAGGTTCACCGCAGCGGCACCTGACTGGCCCCAGGGGTGATTGCCTCCGGCAATGAGGAAATCGATATAGTCCCGCGTGATCGTGAATGTCGGCGACGTGACCGCGCCCGTGGCGGCATCACCCCCTCCGGCGTACGTATCGAGGACCTTGGAGCCGAGCCGGTTCGGGAGGGATTCCGCCGTCGGGCCTTGACCAACGTAACTGCCCGACGCCGTCCAGCCGGCACCCCACGTCGCGCCCTCGAAATCGGCGAAGACATCCGAGGGCCTCGGGTTGTTCCCGCCTCCTGAGAGGAAGTTGACGTACGAGTGGCCGATGGTGAACGACGGCGAAGTCAGCGTTCCGGTCGACGCGTCGCCGCCGTTGAAACTGTTGACGAGCTTGTTCCCGAGGTAGCCCGTGACGGGCTGCTGGTTGGGGAGCGCGCCGGTGGCGGGCCCGGAACCGAAGGCCGTGCCCGCCGTCGTCCATGGGCCATAGCTGCTGCCCTCGAAGTCCGCGTAGGGCGCCGCGGGATTCGCCTGTTCGGTGATGTTGGCGAATTCCGTGATCGAAAGGTTGGCGAAGTCGGCGCTGCCGCCGATCGTGTAGAGGGAGATCCCCGTGTCCGACGACGTGAAGAAGTCCTGGTTCGAGAGGGCGATCCGGCCGTCGTCGGCGAAGACCTCCACGCTGCCGTGGTCCACAAGGATCCGGAGATGTACGGACGTTGCACCCGAAGCGAGCGGCGCCTGGGACTGCTGGTACGTCCCGAAGGAGTACGGCACTTGGTCCTGCGCGGAGCGATCGACGTAAAGGTTGCCCCCGTAGACCCCGATGTTCGTGTGCCGGCTGGCGTCCTTGTTCTCGCCGACGGAGATACCGACGTTGTTCAGCGTGGTCCAACTGACGTCCGCGTCGAGCTCGTAAGCCGAGCCATGGTAGTCGAGGGATGTCCGTCCATTGACCGTTGCGTTGGCGGGCTTCACGGTTTTTGTGGCGTAGTTGGCCAGATTTGGCGTCGGCTGGGATAGAAGGCTGTAGACACCGCTGCCCTCGGACTTGAGGCTGAGCTGACGCACCACGGACATTTGGCCGTTGTAGTTGTCGGTGGCGTCAGTCGGCACGGTGTGCGGGGCGTAGTGCCAGTTGTTCATCCAGCCGATCGCGTAACGGGAAGCGTCGGGATTCGCGGCGTCCGGCCACGTCACCGAGGCATACCAGTCCGAGCCCCAGTCGAGCCACTGCGGGTCCGTCTGGTCTGCGACGAACGCCGAGCCGTTCCACGTGCCGGTCCAGTATGCGTACGTGTCCGGCTTGCCGCTGTAGTCACCCTGCATGCTCCCGGCCATGATCCAATGCCACGAACCGTCGTTGGCCTTCATCTGGAAGATATCCGGGCACTCAACGCCGCCGATATTCGGCGTGGTGTAGCTGAAATCCGTCTGGTGTGTCCAGGTCTTGAGGTCCGGCGAGGTGTAGAACGTGATTTTCTGCGCGCGGCCGATCGCCGCTACCCACGTAGAGTGCGCCGCGTCCCAAACGATCTTCGGGTCGCGGAACCAGTCCGAAGCGTCCGGGTTGGCGATGACCGGTGCGCCGTACTGCGTGAAGGTGGACCCGCCGTCGGTCGAGTACCAGAGGTATTGCGATTGCTGGAACGCGTCGCCGTCGGCGGGTTGCGTGGCGAGCGCGACGACGGTTCCGGCCCCGAATCCCGCGGTGTTGTTCGTATCGATCACGGAGGAGCCGGTCCATACGGGGAAATTGCTCTGGAGCGGAAGGGAGTCGCCTTGGTCGTTGAACACCACAGTGTCCGACGACGTCGCATGTCGCCAGCCGCCAGGGCCGTTGTCCTGGTTGCTATGAAGGTAATACAGGTTGTACTTGCCGTTGAGATAGATGGGCCGCTGAGGATCGCTCAGCCATCCTGACGGGGGAGTCATGTGGTATATGGCGCGCATTGTCGGTGCGGTCGCGCTGCCGACGGCTCCCGCGCCGGGAATGTCGGCAGTAACTATGGTGGTCGTGAAGAACATCGTGAGCGCGGCGAAGAGGGCGGGCATGCTCGCCCTCTTCGCCAGCTTCCTTGCTGGGTGGGCCATAAAATCTCCGGGTCTGTGAGGACTACTCGACCGCCGATGGCTCTGCGACGAGCCTCTGCACACGGCGTTGTTGAGCAGGCGGGGGAGCTTGTGGTGGAGTCAAGGACTTTTGATTAAACGCTTAATCACGGCAAGAGTAACTGATGGTGATCCGTTGATCAAGCGTTTAAGCGGATTGTTCTAATTGGCCACGCGGGCGGCGAGGCGGCTCACGAGAGCGCGTCGGACCCGCTGGGCTGGCTGCTCGACGGCCACGCAACTCAGGAAACCGAGTGGCCAGGCCGCAACGAGAGCGAGTGCAGCAAAGCCGAGCACGGGAACGTGTGCCGGTGTGTGGGCGGCTGCGAGGAGTTGCTGGATTGGCCACCCGTAGATGTAGATCCCGTAGGAGATGTCATATCGTGACCCGATGGCGGACGCGCTGCCGATTGAACCTATCGACAGGACGAGGTAGGCAAACGGCAGTGGGGCGAGGGCTGTGCCGTAGCCCGTGGCGAGGGCGCCCAAGACGGCCAGTACGGCGAGAAGGCTTGGCACCGCACCGATGAGGACCCGGTGCCTCTGGGTGGCAAGGAGGGACCCTGCCATGAAGATTGCGAGCAGCGGGAGGGCGAATTCGGTGCGGTTCGGCCCCAAGCTGCCGGCGAGGAGCTTTCCGAAGACTGCTCCGGTGGATGCGGCAAAGAGCAGGAAAATTGCGGTGGCCGTGCCTCGCCTGCTCCCTGGAAGCCTGCGGAGCAGGAACACGACGATGGCGATGATGACGTAGCACAGCCCCTCCCAGGTGAGAGTCCATAGGGGGCCGTTCCAGTCGAAGCGGTCGTTGTTGCCCCAGAGGGACGTCCCTATGGCGGGCGTGTCCATAACGCCGACGCTGAGCGCCAGGGCGGCGCCGAGGAAGGCCAAAGCTCCGCGCAGATCGTAAGTTCCGTGGGTCAGGAGGGCGCCAAGCGGTGCTGCCACGAAGGCAACAGCAAGCGCGGCGACCACGAGGGCCGGATAGATGCGGGCGAGCCGGGCTGCGGCGTACTCCAGCACAGTGTCCGAGCGTTCGGCGCTGACGGTGATGAGATAGCCGGAGATGGCGAAGAAGCCCATGACGCCTGCCGTGCCGAGCTTGATCCCGTAAAGCGAAGGTTCCGGGCCGTAGCCGCCCAGCCACCAGGAGTGCGAGACGATCACGGCTGCTGCGAATACCAGGCGAAGGGCGTTCAGTGAGTTTCGTCCGGAGCCCAGGGCGTTACCGAGGGTGCGGGCGCCAAGTATGGACAGGCTTGGACGGTCCCCGGCTGACGTTGGGATCTTCATGGGCTGGTCATCTCTTTTCGGGCCCCGGGGGCTTTCGGTGACCTTCTTGAGTGTGACCCGGCTAACATTCTTTCTGAAGCTACACGAGTAGATCTGAGGAGGTCAAGCGTCTCCTTTCTCAACCAACCAGCCGCACCTCGCCATTGCCGAGCCGACCAGCTGGAAAGAGACGGCCGCGGCGGTAGCCGCCGGGCTCGGCAGCGCCGACCTCGAGCGGCCTGACGATGACGCGACCGTGGAGCGGCCGTAACTGTGGCCGCGGCCAAGAAGGGCGAACTCGGCGTCATCGAGCGGGGTTGCGCGACTTACGAGCGCTGGCAGCACAAGCCGACGGCGAAGGGCACCGCCCGCATCTGGTTCTACCTTAACGAGCGCACGGTCTTTTCAGCCGAAGCTCACCCGCGACGGACAGCCACCCTCAATCAGCCCGTCGATAGTGCAAGGCGACCGCGCCGTTGCTAAGCGGCTCCGCCGAGATCAGGTCGAGACATCGGGTGCTAGGCAGCCCGCCTTGGTACAGCGTGGGACCGTGGCCGGCAATCCTGGGATGGACAAGGAACTTGTACTCGTCGATCAGATTCAGTTGGTCCAACCCTGTGGCAAGTTTGCCGCTGCCGACGAGCACCCCGCCGGGAGTCGCATCCTTGAGATCCTGCACCGCCGTCCGCAGGTCGCCCACGACGTGGTGGCTGTTGGTCCACGGAAAGTCACTTCGCGTCGACGACACAATGTACTTCGGCTTGGCCTCCAGCTTGAGCGCCCACTCGCGCATCGCGGGCGGCGCGTCCTCGTCGCCGCGGGCGACCGCTGGCCAGTAGCTCTCCATCATCTCGTAGGTGGTGCGGCCCCAGAGCATTGCGCCCCCCTCGTCCATAAGGCGGGTGAAGTAGGCGTGCGTCTCGTCGTCGGCGATGCCTTCCCGATGGTCGACGCAACCATCCAGGGTGACGTTGATACTGAACGTTAGGAGGCCCATACGACGATGCTAGGCCGCCACTTACCGACGCCTCAACTATCGCCGCCTTGCCACGGAGGCTATTCCGCCGGAATCGCCAGTGTCCTCTGGAGGTAGTCATTGTCTCCTCTGACGCCCTGAGATACACGAAAGCGATCAGCTCCCTGCTCGACGCGCTGCGGCAGCTTGGTCGGCGAAGCCCGCACCACCACGCCCCGAGAATGCAGAAAACCCCCGGTTTCCCGGGGGTTTTCATTGGCGGTGACGGTGGGATTTGAACCCACGTTGGCTTTTACACCAAACAACATTTCGAGTGTTGCACCTTCGGCCGCTCGGACACGTCACCAACTGAAATAGGGTACCGGAGTGAAGGCCTGTTCCCCAAAACGGCCGGTCGGTGCCCACTTAGTAAGTAGCCTTCGCTTCCCCAATCGCAGCCGCAGGACTAGATTCGCAAGCACGATGACTCTTCCACAAAACGCACCCCAGAACACGCACCCCCAATCGGCCCTGGCCTACTGGACGGTGGGCCCCTGCCAAGGTGAGCTCCGCAGCGAGGAACTTCCGGCCCTGGGCCAGGGCGAGGCGATGGTCCGAGCTTTGTACTCGGGAATCAGCCGGGGAACAGAGCTCGTGGTCCATGAAGCGCACGTCCCGCCTCGGGTTGCGAAGAAGATGCGGGCACCCCATCAAACCGGGGATTTTCCGGCGCCGGTCAAGTTTGGCTACCTGTCGGTTGGCGTCGTTGAGGAAGGCCCCGAAGATTGGATCGGCCAGAACGTCTTCTGCCTGCACCCGCACCAAGACCGCTACGTCGTGCCGCTCACTTCACTCACCCGAATTCCCGACGGCGTGCCTGCACGCCGCGCTGTGCTCACCGGCATCGCCGAGATCGCCCTCAACGCCCTCTGGGAGGCCGGACCCCGCCTTGGTGACCGGATCGCCGTCGTCGGTGCCGGACTGGTGGGCGGCATGACCGCAGCACTGCTGCGCAGTTTCCCGCTGCAGCGCTTGCAACTCGTGGAAACGGATCCGGGGAAGCACGGGTTCGTGGAATCCCTGGGCGTGGAGTTTGCGCTTCCGGACGATGCAAAACAGGACTGCGACATCGTGTTCCATTGCTCGGCCACGGACGAAGGACTGGCCCGTAGCCTGCAGCTCGCGGGTGACGAGGGCGAGATCATTGAGATGTCTTGGTACGGGGACCGGAAGGTCTCCCTGCCGCTGGGGGAGGACTTCCATGCCCGGCGCCTCTCCATCCGAGCCAGCCAGGTTGGAGTGGTTGCACGTTCCCGCCGGCACCGCCGCACCTCAAGCGAGCGGCTGGCGCTGGCGGTTTCCCTGCTGCGGGACCCCGTGTTCGACGCGTTCCTCACGGGAGAATCGCAGTTCGAGGAGCTGCCGGAGGTCTTCAACGGCCTGGAAAACGGCGAGCTGGACGATCTTTGCCGAGTCATCAACTACCCCAAAACCAAGAAGGGCTAACCATGTTCAGCCTCACCGTCCGCCGCCACTTCATGATCGCCCACAGCCTCCCGCGGGAGTCGTTCGGCCCGGCGCAGGGACTCCACGGAGCCACCTTCGTCGCCGAGATGACGTTCCGCCGGGCGGAACTGAGCGACGACGCGATCGTGCTGGACATCGGCGCCGCCGGAACCATCCTGGACGAGGTGCTGGCAGGCCTCAACTACAAGAACCTCGACGAGCACCCGGACCTCTCCGGACAGCTCACGACGACGGAAGTGCTGGCCCGCTTCATCGCTGAGGCGGTCGCGGCGAAAGTCCGCGGGAGCGACGACGGCGGTGCGCTCGCCGGCGTCGACGTGGTCCTCCGGGAACATCCCGACGCCTGGGCGGGCTTCTCGCTGGATTTCGGGCGATAGCTAGCGCGGGACTGCCCCGGATGGCGGACAAACGGTGCAGAATGGGGCCATGACGTCCGCCGTGCTTTCGACCCAAACACTCACCTCGGAACTCCTTCGCGCCTGGGCGTGGCACCGACAGGGCCTGGACGGTTCCTTCGCCGGCAAGACGTCCGAGGAAGTCCTGGACCGCGCCGGCTGGGCCCGCTCCGTGGGCGGCGCCAACCCCTACCTGACGCTTTTCGCCCGGGCCGGGATCCGGCGCGAACAGGTCGATCGCGACGTCGCCGAGTTGAGAATCCACGAGCTCCCCACGGCCCGCGGTTGCACCTACGTCCTCGGCCGAAAGGACTTTGCGTGGGGACTCCAAGTCGGCCGGGAGGCCGCGGCGGCGCCATTCAAGGTCCTGGCCCGGCTCGGCGTCGAACGCGGTGAGATCACCCTCCTCGAAGAGCAAGTGCTGCACACCCTCATGGAATCCAGCGACCCCATGGACCCGAAGCAGCTCAGGGACGAGCTTGGCGAGTCCGTCCGCAGCCTTGGCGAAGAAGGCAAGAAGAAGGGTGCGTCAACCACCCTCCCCACCGCGCTGGGCCTCCTCCAAGCCGACGGACGCATCCGTCGCGTCCCCGTCAATGGCCGCCTCGACCAGCAACGCTACGCCTACACCTCATGGGCGCTGCCGCCCAGCTCCCTCGACGACGACGCCGCCCGCGCGCTTTTGATCGAACGGTATCTGCGCTGGACCGGCGGAGCGACGTTCAAGCAGAGCCAATGGCTAACGGGTTTCACCGTCGCGCAGAGCAAGGCGGCGCTGGCCGCCGTCGGCGCCGTCGAAGTGACCACGGAGGCAGGCGAGTCGCTCTGGATGCTGCCCGACGACGTCGAGCACCTTTCCGCGTTTACGGCACCACGGGAGGAGCAGATCCAGCTTCTGGCCGGGACGGACTCTTTGGTGCTGTTGCGCAGGAACTCGGCGGACATGCTCGCCGAGCGGGATCGGGGCCGGAAGGTTATGGACACCACGCTGGCGCTTCAGGCTGACCTGTCCGACCACCCGATCCTGGACCGGGGAAGGATCATCGGGCTGTGGCAATACGATCCGGGCAAGGAGCGGATCGCCGCCTGGACGTTTGACAAGCCCAGCGCGGCCGTCACGCAGCGGATCAGTGAGGTGGAGAGCTGGATCCGCGAGGACCTCGGGGATTTCCGCTCGTTCAGCCTGGACTCACCGGCATCGCGGCAGAAGCGCATCGACGCCTTGGACAAGGCGAACGCCGCGAACGCCTGACACCGGGCTTCGCTTGGGGCAGGTTCAGTCCACCCAGAATCCGGAGAACTCCCCGGTGGCTTGCGTGAAGGTGGCATCCACGTGTTTTACGCGGCCCGGGGCATCCCGGGATTGCAGCCATTCCAGCAGGGAATCGACGGCTTCGCGATCACCTTCGGCGATCACCTGCACCGAGCCATCCAACTGGTTGGCCGCCTCCCCGGTCAGTCCGAGCATTCGGGCCTGGTGCATTGTCGAGTAGCGGAAACCGACGCCCTGGACGCGGCCGGTCACCATGGCCGTGACCCGCACCGGGGAACTCATGCGGCACCCGATCCATATGGCCGCGTGATTGCCTCCAGGAAATGCCCGTCCGGATCCGCGAAGTAGACGCCGCGTCCGCCGTCGTTGTGGTTGATCTGCTGGGCGCGGGACCGCGCAGGGTCCGCCCAATAGGGGATTCCCTCGGCCTGGATCCTCGCGAAGATCCCGTCGAAGTCGTCCTCACTGACCAGAAACGCGTAGTGCTGCGGCGAGACGGGCCGGTCCGCCGTGGCGAAATCGAGGGCTACTCCATGGGCAAAGGACACAGTCATGAAGGACCACATGGGCTGCGGACTCGGCAGGCCAAGTACCTTGGCGAGGAACTCCGCCGAACGGCGTTTGTCCGTCGCGTAGACGATGGTGTGGTTGAAAGAGACGGTCATGAGGTCCTCCTCAGATGTGCTGCCTGAGACCATCTGACGTCCAACACCTCACAATTTCAAGGGCGCCTTTTCATCGGGATTCGTAGACGTATCGGCAAGAATGGATCTCCGCCCGTGAGACGGCGTTGTGAGCGCGCTGAGGGTCAGCGTTGCCAGAAGAATGAAGAACGGAACGTACAGGTAGAGGTATCGTGGCCGCGTTTCGAAAAACAGGAGAAATAGAGTCAACGCGAGCAAAGACCAACGCATGATTGCTGCGCTGGACGTCAGAAGCCGCGGTGACCGCACGCGCATGGGCATTGCGACCAGGAAGAGCAATGCCAGCCAACCGGACTGCCAGACGCCTGTCATCAGGTCAAAGTGGGCGCCGTTTCCCCAGAGGTAGTCCTTGATCTGGTTGCTGAGCGGATCTTTGATCGGGAAGGGATCCTTCTGATTCAAAAGGAGTCCTTCTCCCCAGGTATGAAAACTCCCATCGCCAAACGTCCACACGGCCTTGCGGTCAATGAATTGCAGGTAGCCCGGATATCCCATATCCGTTACGCGCTGGGCGTACACTTCAAGGCCGTGCTGGTAGCGCTCAGTTGGATCTTGAATCGCCGCAGTGGCGTTCACATCCGATTGCGTGAACGCGCCAATCCCGGTTGCTCCCATCATGAGGAAATGCGTCCACGGAAAGGCCTTGGTGTTCTGATCGACGTTGAAACCGACATAAGACTGGGCTTTGATGTCTACCCACATTGCCGTGTTTGTGGCGGTGAACCCGATTGCCGTCGCCACCAGAACCCCTGCCAACGCACGCAACTTATGCAGGGCGCTCTTGTTGCGGAAAAGATATTCGAGTGCGTAAACACCAACTATCGCTGCGGTTGCGAATGCGGCGGTCGGTTTGAGGTTATAACCCACCGCCGTGACGGCGCCAAGCAGCGTCCAAAGGACAAGTTTGACCTGCCACCTGCCCGCCCGCACCGCCTTGAGATGGATGTATAAGAGCAACACTGGAAAGAGAATGCCCACGCTGTCGGAGTAGACAACTGAGATGTACGGGGAGAGCACGAGGTACAGCGCAGATGGGAGAAGCGTGAAGACGGCGGCACCTTCGTTGACAAGTTGCCGTGCACACAAATAGGTGAGCAGGATTGCCGTGCACAACACCACGCAATTGAGGACGATCGCCGCGTAGAGGAGCCCGCCCGAGGGGACACCCAGGGCCACCATCACTTGGGAGTACCTCGTGAGCGCGACCGTGATCGCCAGGTTGTTCGGGTACATGTTGAAGTAGTCGTAGATGGTGGACTTGCTGCCATCGGCGACGCCGAACGCGCTCTCTGCAACCGCGCCAGCGTCCCACCCGGGCATGACCTGCAACGCGTACCCGAGCCTCAACTGCACCAAAAGGGCAAGGATCATGGCGACAGAGAGGAATGCGGGACGGACCCATCGCGGCGCGGTTTCGAGTCGGCGGCCAAAAGCCGCTGAGGCTCTATACAACGGGGGAAGAACGAAGAGCACGAACAAGGCGCCACAACCCGTAAGCGCATAGTTGTAGTTGGCGATGTGCGGGGAGGGCCAGAACAGCACCCCAAGCAGTATGAAGGCGAGCATTCCGCAAAAGATCAGGCCAGGGGCTGCGGACAGCTTATGGTGCCTAACGGGTTCTTCGCGCCATCCGCGGATCCGGCAGGCCAACTCCGAGTAGAATCCGAACGTGGTCCGGGCGCCAACCACAGCTATGAAGACGCCGAACGCGGCCAGTATCTGGAATGCCCGGGACGGCATCAGGGTCGGCGCGATGAATCCGGAAACCAGAGCCGCGAACACCGCGGAACCGAGCCAGATCCACGTCGACAACTTCACTTTGGGCGGGTTCCGCGTAACGGCCTGCTCTGGAGCCTCGAGGACGGGCCGGGCTTGGGTCTCAGGCATTGGATGCCTCCGGCTGAACTTTGCTCTCGTGGAAAACCCAAAGACGCATCAAGGTGTAGGTGAGCGTAGCTACGCAAGCGATCGCGAACAGCTGAACCAGGAGTTGGGGCATTCTGGCGACATCCACGAAGAACCACAACAGTGCGGCGTTCAGCGTAAAACCTGCGGCATTGACTACGAGGAACCTGAGGATCGCGGGTCCCGATTTGCCCTCGTGCTTAAAGGTGAAGGACCGGTTGCCAAAGTAGCTGATGACCATTCCGGTGCAGTAACTGACGGCCATAGCTGGAATAGCAGGCGTCCCAAGCAAGGACAGGACAGCGAAGATCGTGTACCCGACAATATTGTTGACAATGCCTACCACGGCAAACTTTCCCGTGGATTCGAGCAGCCTTGCACGGGGCGACTTCATTCCGCCTCCGCTTCCGAGATGGCCGGTGTTGCTCTGCGGTCGGTGGCGCCGTATATGGCCCGGACCCCGTACAACGGCCGGTTCTGAACCTCCGTGTAGATGCGCCCGATGTATCCACCCAGGATGCCGAGCATGATGAGCTGCAAGCCGCCCACAAAGAGGATCGACGTGACAATGAACGTCCATCCTTCCACCACGGTGTTCGGAGAAAACACCTTCATGAGCACGGCATACGCGATGCCAACGACGCTCAGCAACGCTGTGATCATGCCGATTCTGGAGATCAAGGTGAGGGGGAACGTGGAGAAACCGAAGACGCCATCCGCGGCCAATTTGAGCATCTTTCCCAGCGGATATCCGGACTTTCCATTGAGGCGTTCGTCGCGGTCAAATTGGACGGCGGCCTGATTGAATCCAACGTAGCTGACCATCCCGCGAATAAAGCGGTCGTGTTCGCGGAATTTCTTTATTTCATCAACTACTACGCGGTCAAGCAGCCGAAAATCACCCGTATTGGCCGGGATTTCGATTGATGCAATGCGCCTGAGCATTACGTAGAAAGCCCAAGCGGTGAACCTCTTGAACGTGGTGTCTTTGCGAGTCCGGCGTTGCGCATACACGACATCGAACCCCTCCTCCCACCGAGAGATCAGTTCCAGGCTGACTTCTGGAGGATCCTGGAGGTCGCTGTCCATGATGATCACGGCATCGCCGGTTGCTGCGTCGATGCCCGCTGTTACGGCGACCTGGTGGCCATAATTACGAGCGAAATCGATGACCAGTATGCGGCGGTCCGTCATCTGCAGGTCCCGAAGCAGCTCCAGGGAATTGTCTTTGCTGCCATCGTTGACGAAAACAAGCTCGATATCGTAGTCGAGGCCTGCTGTAGTTTCGGAGATCACGTCATAAAGGCGACGGATGTTTCCGGACTCGTTGAAGATGGGAAAGACATATGAAATGGACTTTCGCCCGCCGCTGTGCGTCATTATCGGTCGTTTCTGAAGGCCGCAGACATGGACGACTGCGTATGGAACTGTTGCCATATCAGGTTAGCGTAACGTCTGGATAATCAAACGGTAGGCGGATCCCGGATGGCTGTTACTTCCGGTGGGCTGCGAAGAAATCCCGGAGCAAGGCTGAACATTCCTCTTCGCGCACGCCCGCGTAGACCTCCACCCAGTGGTTGAGCCTGCGTTCCCGCAAAATATCGAACACGGATCCGGCGGCACCGGCCTTCTCATCCCAGGCGCCGAAGACCACCCGCGGAATCCGTGCCAGCACAATGGCTCCGGCGCACATTGCGCAGGGCTCCAGCGTCACGACGAGGGTGCAGTCCTCGAGTCTCCAGCCGTCTCCGCCTTCGCCAAGCTCCAGGGCGTGGCGTTGCAGGGCGGCGGCCGCCTCACGGATGGCGACAATCTCGGCGTGCGCGGTCGGGTCGCCGTGCGCTTCCCGTTCGTTCCGCCCGGCACCCAGCACGCCGCCGTCGGGTCCCAAAACGACAGCGCCGATCGGCACATCCTCCGTATCCAGCGCCAGCCGGGCCTCGTCCAGGGCCAGACCCATCCAGGCCGCGTGCTCTGCGTGATAAGGCTCGTTGGTGCTCATGCCTCAATGATAGTTTTGGAGTCATGCGCACACTCGTCGTGGACCACCCGCTGGTCGCTCACAAGCTCACCGTTCTGCGGGATAAGAACACTCCTTCACCGGTCTTCCGGCAACTCACCGAAGAACTCGTCACTTTGCTGGCCTACGAGGCCACCCGCGAGGTCAGGACCGAAGCGGTAGAGATCGAAACCCCGGTCACCAAGGCGATCGGTACCGCCTTCACGAAGCCGACGCCGCTTGTGGTTCCCATCCTGCGCGCAGGCCTCGGCATGCTCGAGGGCATGACCAAGCTGGTTCCCACTGCCGAGGTGGGCTTCCTGGGCATGGCCCGCGACGAAGAAACCCTGGACATCATCACCTACGCCGAGCGCCTCCCCGAGGACCTGACGGGCCGCCAGATCTTCGTGCTGGACCCCATGCTCGCCACTGGCGGCACCCTGCGCGAAGCCATCAAGTTCCTCTTCAAGCGCGGCGCTTCGGACGTCACATGCATCTGCCTGCTCGCAGCCCCGGAAGGCCTGGCCAAGCTCGAAGAAGAGCTTTCCGACGCCAACGTCAAGATCGTCCTCGCCTCGATCGACGAGAGGCTCAACGAAAAGGCCTACATCGTTCCGGGCCTGGGCGACGCCGGAGACCGCCTCTACGGCGTGGCCGGCTAGCGAGTCCGTCCGCGTGGGCCCGCAGCCCACGGTCTCGGCGGCTAGCTACTAACCCACCCGGCGCTGGGCCTTGCTTGCCTTGAGCACCATGGGAAGTTTGGACCGCAGGGTGCACTCAAGCAACTCCTCCGCGGTCTCGTCCTGCTCGTAGACTTCCGGCAGCCGGATGCCGATCAGGGTGTTCATGAGCATGCCCTGCGCAAGGAAGTCGCGGGAGGTTTCGGGGGACAGCCCCGCTTCGTCCCGCACCAGGCGATAAATGTCCAGGAATCCTTCCCGCGCCCGTGCCCCGATGGCGGGTTCATGGCCTGCCACGAAAGCCTGCATCAGCATCATGAGGATCCCGCGGTCCTCCACCAGATCCGCGTAGGCGATGGCCATGAGCTGCTTGAGCTGTTCCGGACGGCCGCTGCCGGCGGCAGGATCAAGGTGCTGCAATTCTTCGGCGAGTTCTCCGGCGTCGTAGGCCGCGATGACGTCGCGAAACGCGCGCATCAACTTGCCGTGGGCGCGGTCCAGGGCCTCCAGGAACAGGGTCTCCTTGGTGCCGAACATCCGCACGACATACGGCTGGCTGATGCCCGCAGCCTTTGCCACCTGGTCTGTGGTGGAACCGGCGTAGCCGCGCTCGGCGAAGACGCCCGTGGCGGCTTCCAGGATCAGTTCACGCCGTTGCGCCGCAGGTATGCGTTCGGCAGTTGCCTGGCTGCTTGAGTCCGTTCCAGGGGCGCCTGTGCCCATTGTTTTCTTCACCACACTTGACATGTTATCAGTCGATAACTAACTTTGGCTTTAAGTAATCATTCGATTACAACATCCCAAAAATAGCGGCATCTCAGCGACCCCGTGGAGCCATCATGAAACGCACTATTCCCGTCTGGCTGGCCATTGTGGCGGCCTCCCTGCCCGTCTTCATGGCCACCCTGGACAACCTGGTGGTCACCAACGCACTGCCCGTCATGCACAAGGCCCTCGGCGCGAGCGTCGAAGAACTGCAGTGGATCGTCAATGCGTACTCCCTGAGCTTCGCGGCGTTCATGTTGCTGGCCGTCGGCCTGGGGGACCGCTTTGGCCGCCGCCATGTGTTCATCGCGGGCCTTGCCATCTTCACCCTCGCTTCCGCAGCGGCAGCCGTCAGCACCGATCCGTGGCAGCTCATTGCTGCCCGCGCCGTCCAGGGCGTTGGTTCCGCGGCGCTCATGCCGCTATCGCTCACCCTGCTGGTGGGTTCGGTCAGCGACAAGCTGCGCCCGCTCGCCATCGGCATCTGGGGTGGAGTCTCCGGCCTGGGTGTCGCCCTGGGACCGCTCATCGGAGGCGCAGTCGTGGAAGGCTGGAGCTGGGAGGCGATCTTCTGGCTCAACGTGCCTATCGGCATCGTGTCGATTCCGCTGGCGCTCTTCGCGCTGCCGAACAGCTTCGGCGCACGCGTCCGCGCCGACGTCGTAGGCCTTCTTCTCTCCGGACTGGGCCTCCTGGCGCTCGTCTTCGGCATTGTCCGAGGGAACGACGCCGGCTGGTCCAGTGCCGAAGTCCTCGTCGGCTTGATCGGTGGCGGGGTCCTGCTGCTTGCCTTCGTTCTGTGGGAATCCCGGGTCGCCGCGCCGTTGCTTCCGCTCCGGCTGTTCCGCGACCGCAGCTTCACCGTGGCCAACCTGATCGGCCTGACCTTCAGCTTCGGGATCTTCGGGTCCGTCTTCATCCTCATCCAGTTCCTGCAGGTGGTGCAGGGCCACGGACCCCTCGCAGCCGGCGTCATGACGATGCCCTGGACGTTGGCCCCCATGTTCGTCGCACCGCTGGCGGGCCTGCTGGCACCGCGGCTTGGCACCAGGACCCTGATGATCGCGGGCCTCGCGCTGCTCACAGCGGGCATGTTCTGGCTGGCCGGGGTCCTTTCCGCGACCGTCCCGTACGAAACCCTGGTGCCAGGCTTCATTGCGGCAGGAATCGGCATGGGCCTGGTTTTCGCCCCGATGTCGACGGCGGTTCTCGCCAACATGCGCGCCGAGGACCACGCGAAGGCGAGCGGCACCAACTCCACGCTCCGGGAGATCGGGGTAGCACTGGGCGTAGCCGTCCTGACGGCAGTCTTCACGGGAGCCGGCGGCAAACTCACGCCCACGGGCTATGTGGACGCGGCCATTCCCGCCGTCTACGTGGGTGCATCCGTGCTGGTCCTTGCCACCGTGGTGGCGTGGCTCCTTCCATCCCGCGCCGGCGCACGCAGCCTGGCGGCTCAAGCAGAAGCCGGCGTGGGCACCTGGGGAGGCGCCGCCGTCGAACTCGTCAACGCGGGGTCACTTACGGCCCAATTCGAGCAGCAACATGGGCCGTAAGTGACCCCGCGTTGTGCTCCGCCCCCTACCGGTTTTCGGGCTCCGCCGATAGCCTTTGGCGCATGGACTGGAAACTTGAACTTGTGTTTGTCCCTGTGTCCGATGTGGACCGCGCCAAGGATTTCTACGTCAACAAAGTGGGCTTCAACGCCGACTACGACGAGCGGCCCATGGACGGCATCCGCTTCGTCCAGCTGACTCCGCCTGGCTCGGCCTGCTCCATCTGCATCGGCGAGGGCCTGAACGACGCCCCTCCAGGCACCGCCCCCAGCCTGCAGATGGTGGTGGGTGACATCCAGGAGGCCCACAGCCAACTCAAGGCCAACGGCGTGGAAGTCAGCGACATCGACATCCAGGATTGGGGCCACTTCGTGTACTTCGCCGATCCGGACGGCAACAAGTGGGCCGTCCAGTACATCCCCAACAGGCCCAACAGCTAGGACTCACACCGTAAGAGTTGGGCCGCGGACCACCTTCAACGGCAGGATGGATGGATGAACCTGCCTGCTGAAGCCGTGAAGACCCTGACCGTCCGGGCTGTCCTCTTCGATATGGACGGAACCTTGGTGGACTCCACCGCCATCGTGGAGCAAGTGTGGAGCGAATTCGCCGGCCGGTACGGACTGGACATCGAAGAGATCCTGCGGACTTCACACGGGGTCCAGGCCAAGGACACGGTGCGCCGTTTCGCCCCGGCCGGAGCTGACCTCGACGCGCTCGCGGAGGAGCTCGGCGAGATGGAACGGACCCGGACGGACGGAATCGTGGCGTTGCCCGGAGCAGCGGAACTGCTGCGGTCCTTGCCTGCCGATACCGTCGCAATGGTCACCTCGGCCGATCGGATCCTCGCCGGGGTGCGCATGCAGGCAGCCGGACTCGAGATGCCCGCAACCACTGTCACCTCCGAGGCAGTGACCCGCGGCAAACCTGACCCGGAAGGCTACCTCAGGGCAGCCGCGCTGCTGGGTGCCGAGCCTGCCGACGTCGTCGTCTTCGAAGATGCCCCGGCGGGTATCGCTTCCGCCCTTGCGGCCGGCATGCGGACCGTGGTGGTGGGCAACGCCGGCGGCGAGGCGGCGGATGGGCTGTGGCAGATCACGGACTACTCAGCGGTCACTGCCACGGCCGGTCTGGACGCTTCGGGCCGCCGGGTAATCGAGCTCCGGTTCTAGCGTCAGCGGGCTGGATGCGGGCCGGACGGGTCCTGTCGTCCCCCTGAGGACGAGGGTTCCCTCGAAGATGATCCTCGCCCCGGTCAGGCTGGTTGAGCCTGGGTTCTCGGAGAGAGCGGCGACGGCGCGTCGGGCTGCTGCACCGACGTTGACCGCGATCGTCGAAAGGGCAGGAAACGTTGTGGTTGCTAGGGTGTCGTCGCATCCGATGACGCTCAAGTCCTTCGGGACGTCCACGCCTGCGGCAGCGAATCCGCCCATTAGGCCGTGCGCGATGACGTCGTCAAAAGCGATGACTGCCGTGGCTCCGGACGCTGCCACCGAATCGCTGAGAGCCTTCGCGGCTTCGTAGGTGCCCGGATCCGCGCTGAAATGCGTCACCTCGAGGGCATGGGCCTTCGAGAAGTTGTCCACAGCCGAGCGACGCTGCTTGTTTGCCCATGATTGTGGTGGCCCGCCGACGTAGGCGATGCTGCGGTGGCCGAGCTCGGACAGGTGCGTCAGCGCGGAGCGGATGGCCGCGCTGGTGTCCAGGAGTATCCGGTAGGTCTCCTGAATATCGCGGTTGATGAAGGCCACGCGCTGGGAATCGGCGATCTGCCGGATGCGGGACGAAACGAGCCGGGAAGACACGACGATCAACCCTTCGACCTGGGGTGCCATCCGTGAGATGAGGCGGTCTTCCCGGGTGGGGTCTTCATCCGTATCCGCCAAGAACACGGATAGCCCGAGGTCGCTCGCATAGTTTTGGGCCGCCCGGACCAGAGGAGGGAAGAATGGGTTGGCGATGTCCGGCACGATGAGTCCGATGGCGCCGGCGCGTCCTGTCGAGAGGGCGCGTGCGTGATGGTTCGGTACGTACCCGGCGGCTTCGGCCGCTTTTTGAACCATTGCCACCGTCTCCGGCTTGAGCAGGTTTGGCCGGGTAAAGGCCCTCGACACGGTTGAGGGAGCGATGCCGAGTTCGGCCGCCAGCTGGGTGATGGTTGGACGTCCCGTCATTGGAGCTCACCCGCGAGTTCCAACGCGGCCTGGATCAGCGCTTCGGCACTGCCAGGCGCGAAGGGGGCCGGCATGCCGTAGTAGCGGTGCGCGTCCTCCACCTCGTATCCTCCGAAGTCATATTCATCAGCGGTTGGGAAGTATCCTGGGCACCCGTTGGTGTAGCCGGTGACGAAGACGGGCCCCTCGACGCGGGAGGCGATGGCTTCCGTTGCGGCCAGGAATGGTTCTCCGGGTAATCCTACGAGGGTCAGGCCCTGCCAGTTGAAGACGCTCAGCGGGGCGTCCCAGGACATTTCCTCTTCGGGACTGCGGTCATTGGCCCATTGCACCCACACGTTGAGAAGGGATCGCCGGCCCGGATCGGCCGAAACCGCGTCGGCCCCCCACTGCCGGCTCAACTCGGCGGGCGAAACGGCGTCGCGCGAATTCATTGCGACGCTGATGGTCCTCCGGGCTGCCGTGGTCTGCCGGGAACCGGAACCAAAGACGGGCAGCAGCGGGGTACTCAACACGGATGCGGCGACATGTTCTCCGATCTTGCGCGCCTGCCCCATCGTCCTGCCAGCTGAGCCGGATAGCGAGTACGACGCGTCAGCAGCATGGCCGGAGTTGATGTCCCCGGGGGTCCCGGGCAGGAAAAGTGCAACCGAGCCGGGGTAACGCTCCTCCAGGACGCTCCTGGTGAACGCCGGGTAATCGCCGCTGATGAGCCGGTTTTCCGGACCCAGAACTACCGGGTGGCAAGGATAGAGAACCAGCCAGGCAATCATTTGTCCGGCTGCGTCGCTGAAAGAGGCAAGCTGGACCGGCGGATCCACGGTGCGTTCAGGATGGCGGCGGTTCCTGGCAACATCCACTCCCCGCGATTCGCCGTACCGCAGGGTCGCCGGCCGCCGGGAGGCCACGGCAGCCTCCGTGGCCTCGCGGCAAGCCAGGACGATCTCCTCCAAGAGCGCCGGGTCATGGCCCCCGAGCCGGCCCGGCATGACGCACGGACCTGCGTGGGTATGCGTCGCGGTGATTGCCACACGCTCCGGCGCAACTGGCAAGTCGTGTGCGATCCGCGTGCACGTGTCTTCATGGAGGCCGCAGACATCCACAGTGATCCAGCAGGTGTCATCGACAGCCAGCGCCCGGACGGTCAGGGGATCGTGGACGCCGGTACTCGGTTCCGTCCTCGCTGCGAATCCGGCCATCGGCGTCCCAACCGGCGGCGAGATCTCGACGACGACGGCGCCCACCCGCAGGACCCCCTGCTGGGGTTGGCTGGTACTCATTCCGGTTCGCCCGATACCTTTCGACCGCCTTGGATAACCGCGGAAATGGTCCCGGCTTCGGGTAAGTCCGCGGTGATCAGGACAAAGTCTGCCGGGGAACCCACATGAAGGTGGCCGAGCCCAGGCCGGGTACCCGGGATCACCCGGGCGGGCGTGGACGTCACCATTTTGAGGGCTTCCGATAGATCCAGGCCGACGTTTCGGATCACGTTGCGGAAACCGTCCGGGAGGGTCGCGGCGGCCCCTGCGAGCAGATCCGTGCCCACGTGGGAGAGCCTCCCACCGGGAGCGAGGTCCACCAGGCCGCCCACGGAAGTGCGGTGGCGGCCAGGCTCGCTGCCGGCCAGTGCGGTGCTGTCCGAAACCAGATAAGCGCGTTCGGGGGTCTTGGCCCTGATCATGACTTTCAGCGTATCGCCGGGCAAGTGGTGGCCATCCGCTATGAGTCCCGCCGTGAGGCGGTCATCAGCGAGCTGGGTCCACAGGGCATTCGGGTGCCTGGGCAATGTAGTGGCGATTCCGTTGCCCAGATGGGTCGCCAGGCTGGCTCCCGCGGTGATGGCAGCCGTGATCTGTTCAGGACTCGCGTGCGTGTGTCCGATGGCCACTTCGACGCCGAGTTCGCGGATTTGGGCGATCTGGACCGGCGCGTCGGGGGTATGCGGAGAAACGGTGACGATGCCGACCATTCCGCTTGCGCGAAGCCAGCGCCGGACCTCCTCAACGTCCAACGGGCGAACGAAGCGGGCGTCGTGGACGCCCCGGGGACCGTCCTGGTCCGAGATGAAGGGGCCTTCGATATGGACGCAGGGGATGGCTGACCTGGTGCTTGGATCAATGTCGCAGGCCCGCTTGATCTGTTCGAGCGCGCCGGTGATTGCCTCTTCGGACGCTGTAACAATGGTCGGCACCCATGTCGTGACGCCCAGCTTCGCCAGCTCCGCGCTCAAGTTGATGATGGTTTGCGGCGTGATGTCGGGGGCATTGACATCCATTCCGCCGTAACCGTTGACCTGGCCATCGATGAATCCCGGCGCGATGACGGGCAGCCCCTGGTCAGGGTCGATCTCCCGCACCGACAGGATGGTCGTGTCGTAGGCGATTTCTATGTTGATCCCCCGGTGCGGGTCTTTGCCCACGATCTTTTTGGGGTGTGTCACAGCTTGCGTACCCGTCCTTTGAAACGTGAAATGAACTGCTGGTTGGCTTCGTCCCCGCCGGGAGCATTTCCTGATCTCCACAATGGCGGCTCAATGCCGACTTCGTTCAGCTTGCTGATGGTGGACATCATGAGCCAGTTCAGGGTGAAGGCGTTGGCGAACGTGGACACGGCGGCCGTCTTTTCGACCGCCCCGGGAACCGTCATGACAGCGTCCCCGACCGGAACCTTCGTGTCGATGTGGTGGTCGACGACGTCGTGCAGGTTCAGTTTTTGCGGATGCCGTGCGGGATGGTCACTGGCTGTTTCCTCTGCGTGCTCCCGCGAGGAAACTCCGATGGTCTTGACCGATCTTCCACGCGCTGTCAGGGCCGCGTCGATGAGCGCACTATTGATGCCGTACGCGTTGACCAGGATCAAGAGGTCCCCTGGTCCGAGGCCCGCGTCCTCAATGACGATCCGGCCGTAACCCGGCGTCCGTTCCATGGCCATTGAGCGGAGGGCGCCGCTGGAGAGCAAGGTGCCTTCGTCCAAAATGGCGGAGACGTGCATCAGTCCGCCTGCCCGGAAGAACACTTCCTGGCTTGCCAGGTTCGAATGACCGCCGGGACCGTAGATGTGGACCAGTTCGTCCTTGGCCACCTGGGCCGCGAGAGTGCCCGCCGCGACGCTGATGTTTTCGGCTTCTTCCAGACGGATTCGCCCGAGGAGCTCGGTGATTTTTCCGAGGTAGTCCTGCGAGAGCTGCTCACTTGCGTTCATCGCGGATCGGATTCGGCGTCGAGGTAGATGGTGACGTTTGGGTGCGTGCGCAGGGCAGTACCGGGGTGGTCGCCGCTGACCGACTGGTTCAGCGTGTTGTGCACGGCTGTCCTTTTGGCACGGCCGGGCACGGAGGCGATGATTTCGGAGGCGTGCAGCAATCGTGGGATGGAGACCGTGATCGCGCGCTGCGGAACGTCGTCGAAACTGGCGAAATGACCTTCGTCCACTTGTTGCTGGCGACTGACGTGGTCCAGGTTGATGACGCGGGCTGGCAGCAGGTCGGCGAGGTCTGCCGGGGGATCGTTGAAGGCTAGATGGCCGTTGACTCCCAGTCCGAGCAGCACGAGGTCAAAGGGATCGTGGCCCATCAGCGTGCCATAGCGCTGTGCCTCGGCTTCGGCGGGGTTCCCCGGGTTGATGCGGTGAAAGGTGGTCGGGGGAAGGTGGCTGAAGAACTTTCGTTGCAGCCAGTTTCCGAACCCTTGGGGTGCGTCGGCCTCGAGCGCGAGGTAGTCGTCCATATGGAAGCACGTTATGCGGTTCCAATCGATACCGGGTTCCTGGACGAGCGCCTGAAGCGTTGCCTCCTGGCTGGGAGCTGCTGCAAGCATCAGCCGGACCTCCCGCTGGTTCCGGAGCGCCCTGCGTAGCGTTTCCGCCGCATGCTGGCCGGCGTGTTTCCCCAAGGCTGCCCGGTCCGGGTGCGTGGAAACGGCGGGGCTGTAAGTGGTCTGTGCTGTCACGTGTGTGTCCTTCGGGTTTCTAGTTCAGTGGTCAGGAGGAGTGATCGGGCGATGTGGAAGGGGTCCTTGACGGGCAGCGCCACGATCTTGTCGAGGGGTTTCCCCTCGCGGTCGCGTATCTGCAGCCACTCCTGGCCGGAGGGGTCCGGAAATGTGTCGAGAGTGTAGGTCCAGATCCGCTCATGCCAGTCCAGGAGGTCTGGACGCCCGAAACGTTCGGCGAGCAGCCTGGTTGCGTAAAGGGCCTCCACCTGGACCCACCAGAGCTTGGTGTCCCACGTTTGGGTCACGAGGGTCTCGTAGGGGTCGTTGCTGAAGAGCCTGCCCCGCGGTTCTGCCCCGGTGCTGTCGACGTATCGGAAAACACCGCCCTTCTGCTCGTCCCAGCCCACTTCCAGGGCCTGGACGGCAAGGTCCGGTAGCCAGTCCGGAATATGAGGTGCAAGTTCAGGCATGATCTCGACGGCTTCCATGACCATCCAGAGCATCTCCAGCAGGTGACCGGGGGTTCGGTGCCGGGCCAGGAGCGTGTCCAGGTCATCGCTGCTGTCAGGCCGGTATTCCCACCAGGAGCCGGCCTTCCACATGCCTTCGGAGTTCGCGTCGCCGAGGAGCTGGGAAAGTGCGGCGCCGGCTGTTTGAGCGCTTTCGGCCGAGCCGCTGGCCAAATGCAGTTGGGCGCCCACGTTCAGCAGTAGCATCAACCCTGCCGCGTCCTTGAACCCCGCCCGGACGGGGTAAGGCTCGGACGGAGCGCTCCGCGCCTCGATCCTTTCTTCGGCGTGGGCGAGAAGTGCATGGGCTGATTGCAGCCACTCATCACGTTCCCGGCCTGCGGCTTGGGGAAGCCGGGCCGCGCCCGCCAGGCCCAAGGCGGCAAAGAGGTCGGCCAGGACGCTGACCGCGACCTCCCCTTGCGGACCGGACGGCAGCGCCTGCCCCTCAGCCGATGTGCGGTATGCCGTCATGCTGCCGTCCAGGATGGCGTGGGCTTGGATGAACCTGGCGGTCTCAATTGACAGAGCGGCCCACGGCCGGGGATTTTCCCCGATGATTCCGGCCTCGCTGTCCAGCGCAATCCTTGAGCAGAGCCAAGCCCAGCGGCCTTGGGACCACGTATATTTTTCGTTCGAAAGCAATCGCCCTGAGTTGGAAAAGCACGTGAAAACCCCGCCGTTCTCCCTGTCGACTGCGTTCTCAAGCCACCAGGGGAGGACGTCCTTAAGCAGCTGATCACGTATTTCGGACCCGATGGCGCTCATGCGACGGCGCTTTCAACTGGGAACGATGTGGCCGGCTCAAGGTCGCGGTCAAGGGACTCGACAAGGGCGTCGGAAGCCTCGTTGTGCCAAGGGCGCAGCCAGCCGAAGACGCAATAGACGATCGCGGAGGCAAGCACCGGGGCGGCCACGTTGATTGTCTGCGCACTGGCCGTACCCAGGCTCGCGATGGGAGCGGCCAAAACGTACTTTGCGAGTGCGAAAACGATCAAACCGGTGGCCCAGGAGAACAAGGCTGCCGAGGGACCGCAGCGCCGGAATGGCCGCAGCATCCCCAGCAGCATGGGAACGGCGATCGGCCCCACCAAGGCCCCGAACCAGAGGATTATCAGGCCCAGGACGCCGCCGAATGAATCCGCGCTAAGGGCAATGACCATGGACAAACCGATGAACAGGAACGTGGAAATCCGGCCACCCAGGAGTTCCGCACGCGAAGTCAGCGGCTGCCGGGAACCGCGCAATGCAGGGATGATGTCCCTGATAACGACGGCGGAAATCGCGTTGGCGTCCGAAGAGGTCATGGCCATGGTGTGTGAGAACATTCCTGCGACGACCAAGCCGACCAGGCCGGCTGGCAGCAGTTGCTGGGTCAGGAGCGCGTAAGCCTGATCGGGGTGCGTCAGATTTGGCAGGATCAGTGGCGCGGCCCACATGGGGAAGAAAAGGACCAGCGGCCACACGAGATAAAGGGCGCCCGAAAGCAGGACCGATTTGCGGGCCGCTGAGCCGGACGGAGCGGCAATGAAGCGTTGAGCGAGATTCCACGTACCTCCGTTGTAGGAAATCGTGCTGATGAGGCAGTAGGCGAGGAAGAACCCGATGGTGTAATCACCTGCGAATGGCTGCGAGTGGGAGGCGGGCAGACGGGACCAGATTCCCGCGATCGAGGAAACGCCCCCAAGCTTGGCCACGGCGAAGATGAGCATCGCAACGCCGGCTACGGACTGGATGATGAATTGGCCCATATCCGTCAATGCGTCGGCCCACAAGCCGCCGATGGTCGAATAGATGAGCGTGACCCCGCCGACGATCAGGATGCCAACGGCGATCGGAACCCCGGCGAACACGTTCAGGAGGATCGCACTGGCTGCCCACTTGGCCGCAACGTCGAAGATTTTCAATGCGGCACCGGACCAAGCCAGTACTTGCTGCGCGGGCAGGTTGTAGCGCGTGGCCAGGTATTCGAGCGGGGAGATGATCCCCAAGCGCTGCCTGAGACGCGGCCAGCGCGGGGCGAAGAAGAAAGCGCCAACAAGGCAGGCGATGGTGATGGTGAGCGCCCACCAGACATATAGCGCGAAACCGGTGGTGTAGGCGATGGCGGCGTACGCCACGAAGACAGCAGCCGAATATCCGGACATGTGGTGGGAAATCCCTGCCAGCCACCACGGCATCTTCCCGCCCGCTGTGAAGAAGTCGGCAGCGTTTTTCACTCTGCTCTTGGCCCACCAGCCGATCCCTATCATGACCACGAAATAGGCCCCTAAAACGAGCCAGTCAGCGAAATACATACATCCTCCTTGATGCAACGAAAGCTTGGAAATGGGATCTGCAGTGGCGTCCACTTTTCTCTGCAAACGTTTGCAAAACAAGGGTCTTTTTGAAAGTCTTCTTCCGGGCCCCCGCCGCCGCACCAAGGACTTCGACGGTGACAAGGTTGGCCCGGAGGACAGCAACAGACGGGCTATGGCAGATCGCCGATATTCCTCGATCGTTGCCACAGCCCGTCTGGAGGTTTCAGGGCGTCGGTCACCCAGCCCCCGGACCTAACCAGCCAGTGCGTACACCGTGGTCCCGCCGATGCTCTGTGCCTGGAAGTTCGCAGCCACCCACTGCGCGATCTGTGCAGGAGCTTCCGATCCGCTGTTCGCCTGCATGGTCCCGCCTGCGATGAAGTAGTGGATCTTGCCCTGTGCCACGAGTTGCTGAAACTGTGCAAGCGTGGGGGACGGGTCCGTACCGTTGAAGCCCCCAACCGCCATGACGGGCAGTTCGGTGGCCAGCTGGTAGCCGGCGGCGTTGTTGGAACCCACGACGGCGGCCGCCCACGTGTAGTTCGAGGCGCCGGATTTGAGCGCGGCAACCATTCCCGACGACGGCGTCGTGGCACCGAGCAGGCCGCCCATGCCACCGCCTTGCCGGTTCCCGCCGAAGCCACCGCCCAGGGCGCCCGGCTGCTGGAGGGTCTGGGGCGGGTTGTTCTGGGCTGCGTTGTTTTGGCCGGCTTGTCCGAAGCCGCCCCGGCCGCCGAAACCACCTGCTCCGAAGCCGCCGAACGTAATCGTTGGACCTGCGCTGGGGATCGCGCCGCTGTGCGTCACGGAGGCGGTGGAGATCGAGTACGCCAGGGGGCCGGCGAGGGAGGCCACGAGCGCGAGTACCGCCGTCGTGCGCTGAAGGATGCGGGAGGCGAGGCGTCCCGAGAGCAGCAGCCCGGCCGCGGCTGCCAAGGCGCCAAAGAGCACCGCCCAGCGCAGCCACGGACCATACACGGTGGTGCTGCCCAAGAGGCCGAAGGCCGTGAATCCCGCTGCGGCCACTGCTGCGGCGAGCATGACCGCGGCGACGAGCTGCGCGCGGTGCTGCCACAAAAGCGCACCGCCCAGGCCCGCGAGCCCGGCGATGCCCGGAGCCAGGGCTACTCCGTAATAGGGATGGATGATGCCCGCCATGAAGCTGAATACCAGTCCGGTGACAAGGACCCACGAGCCCCACACGATCACCGAAGCCCGGACGGAATCCGTACGCGGGGCACGGCGGCCCAGCCACAGCAGCCCGGCCCCGAGGACCAACACGGAGGGCAGGAGCCACGCGATCTGGCCGCCGAACTCGCTGTTGAACATGCGGAACAGCCCGGGAACTCCCCAGCCGTTGCCGCCTCCCACGCTGCCGGTCTCCTGGCCGCTGAGCCTGCCCAGGCCGTTGTAACCGAGCGTCAGTTCCAGGATCGAGTTGTTCTGGGAGCCGCCGATGTACGGCCGCATGTTCGCGGGAATGAGTTCGACGACGGCGAGCCACCAGCCGGCCGAGACCACCATGGCCGCCCCCGCCCCAAGCAGTCGAAGCAGGCGGCGCCCCACTCCGCCCGGCGCCGCAACCACATACGCCACCGCAAATCCAGGAACCACCAGAAGGACCTGGAGTTGCTTGGTCAGGAAACCGAAGCCCAGGAACACTCCCGCCAGCAGGAGCCAACGCAACTTGTTGTCCTGGACGGACCGAAGCGTGGCGTAGCCGGCGGCCGTCATGAGCAGCACCAGCAGGGCGTCCGGGTTGTTGAACCTGAACATGAGGGTGGCAACCGGCGTGATGGCCATGACGACGGCGGCCAGCAGCCCGGCCCGGTGGGCGAGCCGCCGATCGCCGGTGGCGGGGGC
The DNA here is from genome assembly GCF_051843155.1 of Arthrobacter sp. KNU-44. Lineage (NCBI taxonomy): Bacteria > Bacillati > Actinomycetota > Actinomycetes > Micrococcales > Micrococcaceae > Arthrobacter > Arthrobacter sp. KNU-44. The sequence goes on along the minus strand of NZ_JBPXNG010000002.1, from coordinate 1,574,447 downwards.
CGCGGCCCGCCGGACTGCCAGATAAAGCAGCCATGCCGTCGCAACACCCATGAGTGCCTCGGGAACCAGGATGCTCCAGGAGCTTAGCCCGAAGATCCTTACCGAGAGGCCCATGATCCAGAGCGACGCAGGAGGCTTGTCCACCGTGATGGAGTTGGCCGCGTCGGAGGATCCGAAGAACCACGCGGCCCAATTCTGCGAACCGGCCTGGGCCGCGGCCGAATAGAACGGGTTGGCCCAGCCGGAAGCGCCGAGGTTCCAGAGATACAGGACCGCAGTTGCAAGGAGGACAATGCCGAGCTCCACGCCGTGACGCAGGGCATGCGGGCCATGGTTGGGGCGGGACTCTCGGGTCAGGCCCGGCCGAGCGCGGCCGTCCCCTCCCCGGGGAGCGGCCGTTTCCGTAGGATCCACCAACCGCGACGGCGGAGACGACTGCCCTGCCTTGGAGTCCGTGTCTGTGGAATAGGAAGTGGTCATCGGAATCTACTTTGTCAGCTTGTAGACGGTGGAGCCGCCCACAGTCTGGGCTTGGAAGTTGGCCTGTACCCAGGAGGCTACCTCGGAATTGCCGCCCTGGCCTCCGAATCCGCCGCCGCCACCCATGCCTCCTCCTGCGATGTAGTAGCCGATCTGTCCCTTCGCCACCATGTCCTGGAATTGTGCCAGCGTGGGGTAGGGATCTCCGCCGTTCCAGCCACCGAGTGCGATCACATTGGTGTTCGTCGCGAGCTCAAGGCTCGCGGCTTGGGTGGCACCGGAGACGATCGCCGACCACTTCGTGTTGGTGGATGTCAGCAGCGCGGTCAGTCCGGCGTCGGCCGTTCCCTCGGAACCGGGTCCTCCCGCCTGACCCGCGCCGCCGGTTGCGCCGAACCCTCCAGCACGGTTTCCGAAGCCGCCCATCGCGGAACCGCTGGGTCCCGACGTCGGGATGGAACCGGAGTGCGCGGTAGCCGCCGTCGCGAGCGTCCACGCCGCGGTTCCGAGGCCGCCTGCCAGAAGGGAAACGACGACGACGGCCGCAGCCGCTGCGTTCCGGAACCGGCCCGCCGGCCGCAGTGAGTCGAGGCGAAGCAGGATTGCCGCGGCCGCCACGACGCCCAGGACGACGATCACGATGCGCAACCACGGAAGCCATGAGGCGTCGCGGCCCAGGAGCACCGCGGACCAGGCCGAACTACCGAGGATTACCGCGGCCAGGACGATCCTGGCCGGCCAATACCCGCGGCCGCGCCACAGCTCAACGCTGCCAATGCCCACCAAGGCTGCGATTGCCGGTGCGAGAGCTACCGCGTAGTAGGGGTGGACGATGCCGCTCATGAAGCTGAAGACGCCAGCCGTGACCAGAAGCCAGCCGCCCCAGAGAATGAGCGCGGAACGGGTGCGGGAGGCCCGCGCTTCCCGGCGGGTGAACCACAGGCCGGCTGCCAGCAGAATCAGCGCAGCAGGGAGAAGCCAGGAGACCTCGGCGCCGAAGCTCGTGCCAAACATGCGGGCGATCCCGGCAGCTCCACCGAAACCGCTGTTGCCGCCACCGCCGCCGAACCCGCCGAGGCCGCCCCCTGCAGGGGCGCCGCCTCCGCCGGGCGTCCCTTCGCCCGAGCCGGTGATGCGGGACAGCCCGTTGTAGCCGAACGTCAGCTCAAGGAAACTGTTGGTTTGCGAACCTGCCATGTAAGGACGTGCTGAAGCAGGGGTCAGCTGGAACAGAGCGACATAACTGCCGGCCACTACTGCGATACCGGCCAATGCGCCGAGCAGGTGCAGCAACCTCCGCCGCAACGGGGTGGGTGCGGCCCAGAGGTACGCGAGTCCCAGTCCTGGAACGATCAGGAAACCCTGCAGCATTTTGCTCAGGAACGCGAGGCCCACCACGGCGCCGGCTGCGGCTAGCCACTTCCAGCCTGCCCGTTCGATGGCACGGGTAGTGAAATAGGCCGCGAGTACCAGGCACAGGGTCAGCATGGCGTCGGGATTGTTGAAGCGGAACATGAGCGCCGCCACCGGGGTCAGTGCCAAAGCGCCGCCGGCAAACAAGCCAGCGCCTGGTCCGGAGACCCGCTTGACTGTCAAATAGAGGAAGCCGACGGCGGCGGCGCCCATCAACGCCTCGGGAACCAGCATGCTCAGGGGCGAGAAGCCGAAGATCCGGCCCGCCAAAGCAGGGATCCACAATGAAGCCGGGGGCTTGTCGACGGTGATGGCATTGCCGGCGTCGAGGGAACCGAACAGAAACGCGGTCCAGTCCTTGGTGCCGGCCTGGATGGCCGCGGCGTAGAAGGAGTTTCCGTAGCCGGTGGCCGCGAGGTTCCAGAGATACAGGAAGGCGGTGGCTACGAGGAGCCCGGCAGCGGATGGCCGCACCCAGCGGGGCTGCCGGCCAAAGGCGTATCGCGTCCAGCGGGGCGTGGCATCGGGGGTTGCGGGGCCGGTCGAGTGACGGCCCGGCGGTGCCGGGGCGGTCCCGACGGCGGCAGGAAGCTCGGCACCTGCCGGGCCCGTGCTTGCAGGAGTGATCGTGGAGGTCATGATGCTGCCGTTTCTGTGCGAGGTTTGGCTTGTGTGGTGGGTGCAGTTGCCTGCGCAGCAGGCTGCCGAAAGACCCAAAGTCGGAACAACAGGAAGCGGACCGCAGTGGCGGCGAGGTTCGCTGCGACCACGGTGAGGAGCTCGCCCCAGCGGTCCGGCGTCGTCGTGCTGTGCACCAAGGCGAGTGCCCCGGAGGTGAGTGCGAGGCCGATCCCGAACACAATCAGCCCCTCGAAGTGGTGCCGAACGGGATTGCCGCCCTGGATGCCGAAGGTGAAGCGCCGGTTGGCGCCGGTATTTGCGATGGCCGTGACGAGCAGCGCCAGGAAGTTGGCCAGCTGCGGGTCCATGAATCCGCGGCAGAACAGGAAGATGAGCACATAGGCGAGGGTGGACGCAGCGCCGATCGCGGTGAACCGGACCAGCTGTCCGAAAAGACTGCTGCGCGGGTTCTGCTCGGCGGTGCGGGACGACGCCGGGAGCGGCCCGCGTGCAAGCGCTGCTCGCAATTCCGGAATGGGGATGCGGCCCGAGACGAGATCCCGGGTGAGCCGGACCATGCCGCGGACGTCGGCCAGGGCGGTGCGTACCACGTCGACGCTAGAATTGGGATCGTCGATCCAGTCAACGGGAACTTCGTGGACCCGGAGGCCGCAGCGTTCGGCGAGGACCAGGAGCTCAGTGTCGAAGAACCACGAGTTGTCCATGGTGTGGGGGAGGATCTGCTGTGCGACGTCTGCCCGGATCGCTTTGAAGCCGCACTGGGCATCGCTGAAGCGGGCGCCCATGAACGAGTGCAGCATCAGGTTGTAGCTGCGCGAAATGAACTCGCGCTTGGGGCCGCGGACAACCCGCGAGTTGCGTGTGAGACGTGTGCCAATCGCGAGGTCCGAATGGCCGGAGATGAGCGGCGCCAAAAGGGGCGCCAGTGCGGCGAGGTCCGTGGAAAGATCCACGTCCATGTACGCCAGAACCGGCGACGGCGATGCGAGCCACACCTTGCGAAGGGCGTTGCCGCGTCCCTTCTCCTCAAGATGGACAACCGCGAGCTCAGGCAGTTCCCTGGCCACGCGCTCCGCGATTTTCAAGGTGCTGTCCGTGCTCGCGTTGTCCGCCACTGTGATGCGGAAGCCATGCGGGAAGGATTCGCGCAAATGGCCGTGTAGCCTGCGCAGGCACTCTTCGAGGTCGCGCTCCTCGTTGAAGACGGGGATGGTGACATCGAGGACGGGGACGGCGGTGTGGGTGTCCACCGGGGCACGCCGTCCGCTGCGTTGGACGGGGGTCTTAGCCTTGATGGGAAGGCCCGGCGGCACCACCGCGGGGTCCTTCAGGGTTCCGGAGGTGGATTCGATGAGCGTCATGTATCCACAGTGCCGTTGCAGAATATGAAGGCTTTAGGCGGAACCTGTGACGTGGCTGTGGATGCGCCACCCGCGTGGCAATTCACATGCCTGGCCAAAGAACGCAAAGGGCCGCCCCCGAAGGGACGGACCTCGATGTATTTTGCGCGTGGCTCTTGGTTTAGTACCAGTTATGGGCCAAGTGGAAGGACCATGCCGCGGACGGCGATCCGTAGCGTTCCTTGATGTAGTTCAGGCCCCAGCGGATCTGCGTCTGGTAGTTGGTCTGCCAGTCGGCGCCTTCGGACGCCATCTTTTCGGCCGGCAGCGACTGCCCAATGCCGTAAGCGCCACTGGAGGAGTTGGTGGCAGTGGTGCGCCAATCCGATTCCTTGTTCCACAAGGTGATCAGGGCTGACATCTCGCCCTGTCCCCAACCGTAGGAGGGAAGGATGCTTGCGGCATAAGCCTGGGCGCCGGAGGGATCATCGACGGCGACGGGTGCGGCCGGGGCTGCCGGAGCTGCGGGTGCAACGGGGGCAGGGGGTGCCACGGGCGCGGCCGGTGCGGCAGCCTGGGCCGCGACGGCGGCCGGAGCGGGGGCGGGTGCCTGGCTCGGCGTCGGCGTGGCGCTGGCCTTGGGGCTCGCGCTCGCCGACGGCGTGGCTGTGGCCGACGGCGTGGCTGAGTGGTCTGCCGTGCGGGATTCGGACGTGCGGGTCATGTCCTGGGTATTGATGGCTTGACCGGCGGCCTGGGTGGCGGCACCTGCACCGAGGAACACGGCAACGACGCCGGCAACAACTGCCATGCGCTGGCCGGTGCCGAGGTTCGACGCGGCACGCCTCAAAGTGGAGCGTGACTTGTTATTCCGGGCAGGTTCGCCGCGGTGGCGCGCAACAGGGCGCGACTGATTCCTTGAATCAGACATGGTGATTGCCTCTCGACGCCTGCGGAGTTAGCTGTCGGATTCGGATGAGGTCATCCGGCCGTGGCCACAGCGGAACGTGGCGGTACGGCTTCACCCCTAGGGCTGGCTCAACATGAGCGCTTGCCCGGAGACCTGGGTCCCCCGTCTCTGCCTGGACTGATGGGCACCGGGGAGTGGCAGAGCTCGGCGCCTACCCGGCGGTGGCCGGAATGATCCAGCGCACCCATTCGACGGTACAGGAGGATCTTACTTAAGTCACATTTAGGTAACGGAGATCACGACGTCGGTGCGTCGACTTGCGCTCGCCGCGCACCGGCGTCGCGCCCGCCAGAGCGGCCTTTCAGGCCGTGGCGGTCCTGAGCGCCGGAAGACGCACGGCGAACTCCGTCCGTCCGGGCCGCGAGGCCACTTCGACCGTGCCGCCATGCGCCTGGACAATGGATTCCACGATCGACAAGCCGAGCCCGGACGTGCCCTCGGAACCGGAGCGGGCGGCGTCGGCACGGGCAAAGCGCGAGAAGATCCTGCCTTGGAATTCAGGCGGGATGCCCGGCCCGTTGTCAGTCACGGTCACCACTGCGCTGCCGTCGGCAGAGCGCATGACGCCGGTGACCACGGTGGTTCCCGCCTCCGTGTGTTTACGGGCGTTGGAGAGCAGATTCGCCAAAACCTGGTGGAGTTGAGTGGTGTCGCCGCGGACCGTGAGAGGCTCGTCCGGGAGCTTGAGCTGCCAGATGTGCTCGGGGGCCATGACTTTCTCGTCGCTGACGGTTTCGATCACCAACTGCGTGAGATCCACATCGGTGAACTCGGGGGCCTTCCCTTCGTCCAGCCGGGCCAACAAGAGGAGGTCCTCCACGAGGGTGGTCATGCGTTCCGACTGACTCTGCACCCGGCCCAGCGACTTGCGCCCGTCCTCGGTGAACGTCTCCGTCATGCGCAAGAGCTCGGTGTAGCCGCGGATGGCGGTCAGCGGAGTGCGCAGCTCGTGTGAAGCGTCGGCCACGAACTGGCGCACCTTTGTTTCGCTTTGCTGGCGCGCCTCTAGGGCGCTGGACACGTTGTCCAACATCAAGTTCAAAGCGTGGCCGACGCTTCCCACTTCCGTGCTCGGGTGGGCCGCCGACGCCGGAACGCGCACAGCGAGTGCCACCTCACCGGCGTCGAGCGGAAGCTTCGACACCTTCGTGGCGACGTCGGAGAGCTGCTCCAAGGGGCGCATGGTCCGGCGGATCAGCACGGTTCCGGCCAGCCCGATCAGGACCAGTCCGCCCAAGGAAACCAGCACCATGGTCCAGACGAGTGAGGCCTCGGTGTCCTCTTTCGAGGCGAGCGGCAGCCCCGTGATGACAACATCGCCGTAGGGAGTTTCGGTGGCCACCAGCCGGTAGCCGCCATTGGACAGGGTGCGATCAACCGGGCGGCCATCGGAGGGGAGCGCCGACAGGATTCGAGCGTCGCTGGGCGACAACGGCGCACGGGTGGCATCAGAGGACAGGAATCCAGCATCGGTGCTCACCTGACCTGCGAGAATACGCGCATTCAGGGTGCCGATGCTTTGGCCCCGGGGGTCCAAGGGGTCCGGTCGGCCGCCAGGGTTGCCTTGCGGCGGGCGGCCATGGGAGGCCTGCGCCAATTGCTGGTCCAGCTGTTTCGTGAGGAACACATCCATGGAGGCGTAGCTGACCACACCGACGGCACCGCAAATGGCCACGAGGAGTGCCATGGAGAGAAGGATCAAGCGCGTGCGCAAGTGCCAGGTTGAAGGATTGAACCAGCTGTGGTCGGTCTGACGGGGGATACCCGAGAGTGCGGACATTCGGAGCCCCGGCTATTCGGCGGGCTTGATGACGTAGCCTGCTCCGCGCACCGTGTGGATCATGGGCGGGTGGTTGGCCTCGATCTTCTTGCGCAGGTATGAGATGTAAAGCTCCACGATGTTGGCTTGCCCGCCGAAATCGTAGTCCCACACGCGGTCAAGGATCTGGGCCTTGCTGACCACGCGCTTGGGATTCTCCATGAGGTAGCGGAGGAGCTCGAACTGTGTCGCCGTGAGAGGAATGTCTTCGCCTCCGCGAGTAACTTCTCGTGTGTCTACGTTCAGGGTCAAGTCACCTACAACCAGTTCGGCCGTGTCCATCGCCGCCACTCCCGAGCGTTGGACCAGGCGGTGCAGGCGCAGCAGGACTTCCTCCATGCTGAACGGCTTGGTGACATAGTCGTCGCCGCCGGCGGCCAACCCGACGATGCGGTCCTGCACGTCATCCTTCGCCGTGAGGAAGAGCGCAGGCACCTCAGGCGCAAAGGCGCGGATCCTGCCCAGCAGCTCAACGCCGTCGAACCCCGGAAGCATCACATCCAGCACCAGGACATCCGGGCGGAAATCCTTGGCGAGCTTTACCGCAGCGGGACCGTCGCCCGCCACGGCCACCGACCAACCCGCCATGCGCAAGCCCATACTCATGAGCTCGGCGAGGCTGGGTTCGTCGTCCACCACAAGGGCGCGGATTGGAGAACCGTCCGGGTGGCTGAGCTGCGGTAGGTTATTGGTCATGGAGTGCGAGGATGCCATGGGACAACTCTCCAATCTGCCGGTTTGCCAGTGCTTTGCCGTTGCTGTGAGCACCCTGTGAGTCCCAGCCTAGCCACCTGTCGGGAGGTTGTTCCGGTTCCAGCAGAATCCGACACCATACCGAGCGGCAGGTCACAGGCAAGCCTGCAGTTCGACACAGCCAATGCACAGCAAAGAGACTGACGCTGTTTGGGACAAGAACACGCACGACCAAACAGCCTCGATTTCGATGGAGAAGACCATGGATCAGCAAAACAACCCCTCCGTACTTGGTTCCGAGCCGGAGAGCGGGCACCCGCAGCCGGTGATCCGCCCCCTTGACGATTCTGCGCAGCCTGGTGCTGGGCAGCCTGCCGCCGGGTGGGGTGCTCCGCAGCCGCCGGTGAACCAGCAGCCTGGGCAGCCTGCCGCCGGGTGGGGTGCTCCGCAGCCGCCGGTGAACCAGCAGCCTGGGCAGCCAGCCGCCGGGTGGGGTGCTCCGCAACCGCCGGTGAACCAGCAGCCTGGGCAGCCAGCCGCCGGGTGGGGTGCTCCGCAGCAATACAACTCCGGACAGTCCCGGCCTTCGTTTTTCAAGAATTGGAGCCTGAAGAAGGGGCTCATTGTTGGCGGCGTCGCGGTCGTGGTGGCTGCGGCGGCAGGGGCCGGTGCTTACGCCGCCGGAAACGGGACCGCGGCAGCAGATACCACCAACGCGCAGGGACCGGGGGCCGGGCAGAACGGCCAGGGCGGGTTCGGCGGCCCAGGTGGGACGAACGCAGGCCCGGGAGGGCTCGGCGTTGGCATGGGCGGCCTGAACGCTGCGGTCCACTCCGAGTATGTGGTCCTCCAGAACGGCAGCTACGTCACCATGGCGGGCCAGCTGGGTACAGTCACTGACATCTCGGCGAGTTCCATGACCGTGAAGAGCGACGACGGATTCACCCGCAGCTATGCGCTGGGAACTGACGTCGTGGTAGCTGAGGGCATGCGGCAACGCGGAAGCGGAACCACTGGCACCACCCTGACCCTCGCCGATGTGAAATCCGGATCCAGCGTGAGGGTCACCGCGCTCAAGGAATCGGACAAGTACACGGCGCAGTCCATCCAGATCGTCACTGCCACCACTTCGAGCACCCAAGGAACCGGCACCACGAACTAGTCCCCACGGCCACCCTCGCCTTCGCAAGTCCCCACCGGCTCCCAGCCTTCGCAAGTCCCCACCGGCTCCCAGCCTTCGCAAGTCCCCACCGGCTCCCAGCCTTCGCAAGCTCAGGCAGGGACCCTCGCCGGCGTGGCCCCACAGGCAGGGACCCTCGCCGGCGTGGCCCCACAGGCAGGGACCCTCGCCGGCGTGGCCCCACGGCCAGGGAACCCTGGCGGCGTGGGCCCACGGAGCTGATGTCGTTACGGGCTTTCAAAACGACATCCAATGCGAGCACGGCGTGTCTCCGGGGCGATTGCAAGGGACCTAGCAGACGATTTGCCAAAGAATTTTCACAGGACGCAGACCCACGATTGGACAAGGGTTGTTTCATATCTCGAGATTCAAAGGCAAGCGCATGACGTGACTTAAGATTCAAGGAATGATCTTTCCATCAAATTTTATTCGAATATTTCGTGCACAAAGGCCAGTATGACGAACGAGAACGAGTCACATTTGGACATGTCTGAATTGTGATGTGCGGCACAATAGTCCGATTCGTCTCAAAATGTGGACGGTTCGGTCCTTTGTTACTTGCAAGTTCCCTTTGTTACGTTGCACACTTCAAATGTGAACAAGAACTCAACAGCATCTGCAGCCGCAGCGATCGAGCCCAGCGCACCCGCTGGTTTTTCGATGAGCTGTTGTCGAATGCATGCCTAACTTCAGACCCAAAGAGGTTTCAGGCATTCGCCCCCTGCCCAGCGTCGGGCGCCCCTCCCCATCTCATTGCGGGGACCAGACCAGCATTCGAAGCCGCGATGACGGCTATTCACTTTGAGGTAAGCAATCCATGTCAGTTGCATCCGGATACGTCCACATCTCCGTCCGTAACGCCAATAAGGCCGCGTCGAACGCCGGCCTGCGTCCCGGCTTCGGCAACCGCCCGGCCTACGCCCAGCCCGCACCGCAGGGTGGCAGCCAGGCGCCCGGCTACGTCCCCCAGGGCTATAACCCCAACTCCTATGGCCAGCTCCGCGCTGTTCCCGCCAACGAGGCCTCGCCGATGACTGCACCCACGCCCGTCCTGGCGCCAGCGGACCGTTCCATCCGTCCCGTTGCAAATGACAATGTGGCCCGCGGGTTCGTGCTCTACATGGGCATCGACGAAGACACCGCTGCGGCCGCCGGAACGTCCATCGCCAAGCTTGCCCAGGAAATCCGGGCCTACGCGCAGTCCCTCGTTTCCGGCGCCGAGAGCTATGCCGCCGTCGCGGTAGCCCCAGCCAGTGCGCCCGGTTCCGCGCTCGACGTCGTCCGCTCGACTTTCGGTGACCCGACCGTTGGCAACCGCCAGCGCGCCGAGGCGCTCCGCCCGCAGCCTGCCCAGGAAGCCCGCCCGTCCGGCGTCCTGATCGACCTCGCCCGTCGTGAAGTGCACCTCGACGGCGAATCGCTGAACCTCACGTTCAAGGAATTCGAGCTCCTCAACTACCTCGTCGAGAACGGCACCCGCACCGTGGGCCGCGATGAACTCCTCGAGGGCCTGTGGCGCAACGCCGAAGAGGTCCCCAACGAGCGCACCATCGACGTCCACATCCGGCGCCTCCGCTCCAAGCTCGGGCGCCTCGCAAACACGGTCCGCACGGTGCGCGGCCAGGGCTACCGCTTCTACGAGCACCCCGAGGTCATCGTCTGGGCCGCTCCGGAATACTCGATCTAGTCTCAACCAGCTCAAAGCGCCCGCTCCCTGTCTAGGGGGCGGGCGCTTTCGCTTCCCCGCGGCCCACCCAACTGACTCGCATTTGTTGTCGTTTACAGGCGTCAAAACGACAACAAATGCGAGTCAGTTGGGATAGTAGGGTGGGGGGATGAGCGAGCATCACATTAAGCGGCTGGTGATCATGCGGCATGCGAAGTCGGACTGGCCTCTCGGGGTGCCGGACCATGAGCGCCCCCTTGCCGAGCGTGGCCACCGGGAGGCTCCCCTTGCCGGGAAATGGCTCCTCAAGCACCACGTGATTCCGGACTTCATCCTGTGTTCGTCCTCGCTGCGGACCCGGCAGACCTGCACTTGGGTGTGCAGCGAGCTGGGGGACAAGGCCCCGACGCCGAAACTCGAGGACGGCCTGTACGCCGCCTCCGCGCAGCGCATGTTGACCGTCATCAACCATGTGCCGGAAACCGTCACCACGCTCATGATCTTCTCCCATATGCCCGGTGTTCAGGACCTCGCGATGCACTTGGCTTCCCGCGACTCGGACCACGACGCCTACATGGACGCCGCAACTCGTTACCCCACGAGCGCCATGACCGTGATGGAACTCGAAAAGCCGTGGGCTGAACTCGATGGCCAGGATGCACGGCTGACGCACTTCGCAGTTCCGCGCCCAAAGAAGTAGTCCGGGCTAGCCCGCCCCGAGGCCCGCGGCCACATCCTGCAGCAAGCGCACGACGTGGCGGATGCTGGGGCTTGCCGTCATGGTCTTCCGGTACACGATTCCCACCTGGCGCTGCTGCATCGGGTTGACCACGGGCACCGCCACCACTCCAGAGGGGAGCTCGGGCCTGCCGAGCCGGGGCACGAGCGCCACCGCAACACCCTGCTGGACCATTGCGATGTGCGTGGAAAAGTCGGGGTCGTAGATGCGGATATCCGGCACCCGCCCCAGGCCTGCGAGGATCGCCAGCAACGCCTCATTGCAGATGGCGCCGGCCGGCGTGCTGATCCAGCGTTCGTCTACCAGGTCGGAGGGCTCGACGGCGGTCCGGCCGGCCAGCCGGTGGGCTGAGTTCAGCAGGACGTCGGCGGTGTCGAGGCAGAGGTCCTCGTGGACCATGTTCTCCGGAATCACCAAGGGCACTGAGTGCCAGTTGTGCACGACGCCGAGATCGGCTTCACCGGTTGCGACCCTTTGGACGGCCTCGCGCGGGTCCTCGGCCACCACCCGGATTTCAAGCCCGGAGCCGCCAAGCCCGGAGCTCCCCGCTGCCGAAGCGATGGCAACAGCCTGATCTGCGCCAAGTTTCCGCAGCATCGGCCCCACCAGCCCGCGGCAGGCCGTCGAGAACCCGACGAGCCGAAGCACTCCGCTCGGCTTCGCTGGGTCGGCGAGCAAGGTGGCCTGTAGCTCCTCCAACTCGCCCAGGATCCGGCGTCCGTACTCGGCCAATGCCATGCCGCGGTCGGTCAGCAGTACGCCGCGGCCATGCCGCTCCAGGACCGTGACACCGCTCTGCTTCTCGAGCTTCTTGATCTGCTGGGAGACCGCCGAGGGGCTGAAGCCCATGGCTTCCGAGGCCGCCACTACCGAGCCTTGCTGTTCAACTGCTACGAGGGCCCGTAGCGCCGCAATCTCAATCATGAAGCAAACGTACATGATTGAATGCAGAATTCAACGCTGGTGCTTCATCCTCTTGACTGTCAGAGTTGAATCGTGAATATCCGACACTCAGCACTCGCCGTCCTTGTCGCCGTCCTTTGGGGCCTGAATTTCGTCGCGATCGACTTTGGCCTACACCCCGCAAGCGGGAATGGCGGCAACGGGAGCGGCGGCTCGGCCGACGTGCCCCCGCTGCTGTTCGTCGCCATCCGTTTCCTGCTGGTGGTGTTCCCCTGTATCTTCTTCGTCCGCAAACCGGACGTCAGCTGGAAGGCGATCATCGGCGTCGGGCTCTTTATGAGCGCCGGGCAGTTCGGCCTTCTCTATCTGGGCATGGCGCTCGGGATGCCTGCCGGGCTCGCCTCGCTTGTGCTCCAGGCGCAAGTGCTCCTGACAGTGCTTTTGGCGGCCCGGTTCCTCGGTGAGCGGCCGAGCAAGCGCCAACTGACCGGAGTGGTTCTGGGTGTCGCAGGGCTTGCCCTCGTAGCGGTGGGTCGTAGCTTGGTGGCCCCGGTGGTGCCGCTCATGATCGTGCTCGCAGCGGCGTTGTCCTGGGCCGCGGGAAACATCATCGCACGCAGGGCCAAGGCGGCCTCGGGACTGGGGCTGGTGGTCTGGTCCGGGGCGGTTGTCCCGTTGCCGCTTGCGGGCTTGTCGCTGATCGTGGACGGGCCGGCCGCCGTCGTCGGGACCCTCACCAACCTTCAGCCGGCGACCATCTTGAGCGCCCTGTACACCGCCATTTTCGCGTCGCTGGTGGGCTATGGGATCTGGAACCGGCTGCTTAGCCTCTACCCGAGCTCGGCCGTGGTGCCCTTCACGTTGTTGGTCCCGGTGGTGGGAATGACCGCGGCGTGGCTGCTCATCTCAGAGGTCCCGACGACGGCGGAACTGGCTGGCGGCCTCCTCCTGCTGGGCGGCGTGGCGACTGCCGTGCTGCAGCGACGCGCGAAGCCCGGGGATCTGGCGGCGCCCGAAGTACGTCAGCGCTTGGGTGCCGGCCTGCGCTGAGCCGGCGATCGCGGAGGAAGGGACCCCGACGTCGGGCGCTTGGCAGGGGTTGCCGGCTTCCTCTGGACCGGGCGCTTCACAGCCCCCGACGCCGGACGGGCCGCCGGCCGCTGGGCGGGCCTGGCGGGTGCCGGGGAAGGACGCGAAGCAGGCCGGGACGCCGGCCGGCGGGCAACAGGCCGGGCCGCCGCCTTCGCACGGCGGGATGGCCATACCGCCCCCAGGAACAAACTCAGCAGGGAGCTGCAGCCGGCAAGCGCGGCGAGGTAGAAGTAGATGTCCGAATCTTTGGTGCTCACTGCGCTGCCCAGGGCGTTCTCGTCCTGGTTGAAGGCGAGGCCCCACATGCGCAGAAATGCGATTCCGAACGCGATGAAGAAGATCGTCGAGATGGCTCCGAGAACCAGCATGAAGTACCTGCGGCGGGTGAAAACCTCGGCGACGCACGCCAGATAGCCGATCGCCAGGACCCCAAGGAAGATGTACATCACAGTTTCGTCAAGGGTGATGGCGAGGAGTACCAGCAAACCAGCGGACACCACGGCAGAGATGATCGCTAGCTTTCCACTGTTCCCCATGTGACGCATGGGATTAATCATCCCTGACGGGCAGGCAGCGCCACGCCCCAAGACGCGCCAGTTGCCATACCGTTACCGCAGTACGTAGCCGCGCATGATAGTCATGATGGCCGCAATGCTCTGCTCGCGGGTGCGCTCGGGGTTGTACGTCTGCCGGTCAAGGCCCACCACGAAGATCGCTCCGAACATCGCCGCCTCGAGGCTGCCCCGGGCAATGCCCGTATCCACGGTGTACGTGGTGGCGACCTTTTCGATGGCTGAGCCAATCACGGCCAGCAACTCGGTGCGGAGTTCGACGAAGAGCTTGCCCCATTCGCTGGGCGTCCGCCAGTTCTCGCTGATCCAGAGCCGCGCGAAGGACGGGTAGTCGTCCATGAAGTCCATGGCCTGGCCGAGCATGGCCTCCATGGCCTCGAGCGGATCGGCGTGCAGGCCTTCGATGGTCTGGAGCCTGCCGAGCATGATGTCGACGCCGTGGCGCAGCAACTGGGCGATCAGATCGGACTTGCTGCCGAAGTTGTAGTAGACCGTTCCCTTGGACACTCCGGCTGCGGCCGCGATCTCGTCCACTGTGACCCCCGCTGCGCCGCGCTCGCCGATCAGCTCCATGGAAGCGTCGAAGAGGCGCTGCTTGGTCGCGTTCGTGCGGGCCGGGCGGAGCTTCTTCTCCGGGAACCCGAGGGCCTCCGGCTCTTGCATGCTCATACGGCGATCTCCGGCTTCAGGGTCTTGAGGGTCCAGAACTTGTGCTTACGGACGGCCAGCGTGGAAAGCGCGGCTCCCAGCACAGTGTAGCCAAGCAGGCCCAGGACAATCGGCCAGATCATGGACAAATCGCCGCCATAGATCAAATGCCGCATCCCGGTCACAACGTAGCCCATTGGCATGATCTCGTGCACCACGTGCAGCGGCATGGGGGTGGTTTGCCACGGGAACGTTCCGCCGGAAGACACCAACTGCAGGACCAGCAGGATCAACACCACGAACTTTCCGGGAGTCCCCAGCAAAGCCACGATGCCCTGGATCAGGGCCGTGAATGCCATGACCGCGGCCAGCATGAACAACCACATCCACACCGGGTGCGCCGCGTTGAGGCCCAGCCCCAGGTCCACCACGAGGGTGAGGATGCTTGCTTGCAGCACGGACACCACGAAGAACGGCAGCCAACCGCCGACGGCGATTTTCCACGACGGAGCGTTCGAGGCCAAGGCCCGCTGCGTGATGGGACGCATCGCCTGGACCAGCATGAACACACCGATCCAAAGGGACAGCGTCAGGAAGAACGGGGCCAGGCCCGCACCGTAGGACCCTGCCTTGGCCTGCGAGACGTTGCTGACCGCCACAGGATCCGCGATCACTTTGGACACCTCGCTCTTTTGGGCGTCGTTCGGGTTCGGGACCTTGCCTGCGCCCTTCGCCAACTCGCTCGCCAAGGTGCGGGATCCGTCCGCGGCCGTCGCGGCACCGCTGGCAAGCTGCGCCGCGCCGTCGTCGAGCTTTGCCGCACCGTCGGCGAGGGCCGCCGTGCCGTTGACGGCAGACTGTTCACCCGCGGCCAGCGTCGCGGCGCCGGAGCTGAGCTGGTCCGCGCCTGCCGAGGCCTGGCCGATGGCGCCCGTCAGTGCCGGCGTGGCACCGGCAAGTTTGGCGGCGCCCGCACTGACCGCAGCCGATCCGTCGGAAAGCTGCTGGATCTGGGCGGCATCGGCCGAGATCTTGGCTTTGGCGTCGGTGACCGGGCCGGACGCGGCGGCGGTGTCGAAGTCTGCCAGGATCTTGTTCGCCTGGTCCTGCGTGATGACCCCGGAGGACACGAGCCGCGCGTTGGAGGCGACAACGCGGTCCCGCGCCCCGGCGTCGAACGCTGAAAGCTGCCCGACGACGTCCTGGACTTTCGCGTTCAACTGCGCGTTTCCGGCGGCTACTTGGGCGGCGCCGTCGGCGAGCTTCTGTGAGTCGGCCGGAAGGGATGCGGTCTTGTTCTTCAGTTCGGTGAGCCCTGCGCTGAGCTGCCCGGCGCCGCCGTTCAGCTGATTGGCGCCGTCGCGCAGCTTATTTTGGCCCGCCAGTAGCTCGGACGCGCCGCTGCTGAGCTTGCTCGTGCCGTTCTGGAGGGTGGCCGCGCCGTCGCTGAGCTTGCCGACGCCATCGGCGAGCTGGGAGGCGCCGTCGGACGCCTTGACGATGGAAGCGTGGATGGTGCCGAAGCCCGTGAGGAGTTGGTTGGCGGTTTCCTCGCCCACTTCCTTGGCCACGGTGGAGTGCACCGCGGTGGTGAGCTTGTCGACGATGGTGCTGAGGAGATAGTTGTTCGCGTCGTTGGTGGTGACGTTGAGCATCGCCTGGTTGGCGGCGTCGAAGCTGCCCGGCGAGACCAGGTTGGCGGAAAAGTCCTTTGGAATCTTCAGGGCGAAGGCGTATTTGCCGGATTCCACGCCGGCGTCGGCTTCGGCCGCGGTGGTCACTCGCTGCCAGTTGAAAACGTGGCTCTGCACGAGGCTGTCGGCAACCTTCTGGCCCGCCTGCAGTTCGGGACCGTTGGCCGGCTGGGCTCCCGCGTCTTCGACGACCAAGGCTGCGTCGATCTGGTTGAGATTGCCGTAAGGATCCCAGTTCGCGTAAAGGTACACGGCTCCGTAGAGCAGGGGCACCATGGTCAGGGCGAGGATGGTCAGCTTAGGCAGGAGCCCGCCGGTCATGCGCTTGAGTTCGGAGCGGGCCAGCCGCAGAACAGTCACTTTGCGGTCCTTTGCAGGGTTTCGGGTACTTCTTCGGGATCTTCTTGCGGGTCGTCGGCGGGTTCGGCGGGCGGTTCGGCCGGTGCAGTATGCGCGACCGAGTTGCCGATCACCGCGGCCGGTCCGTCCCAGCTGTCCGGGAGGGCAGAAACGACCGCGACGACGGCGAGCGGCCGCCCGGCGTCGTACGCCAACTGCTCAAGGCGGGGGAGCCAGTCTGCGGTGTTTGCGCTGTGCCGGTCCGGGGAGTCGAGCACCAGGAGGTCAAGGGCAGGGTCCGCGAGGGCCAGGGCAGTCAGCAGCTCGAGGCGCCGGTCGGCAGGGAGCTGCTCAATCCAGAGCCCGGCGATGTCCTCGAAGCGGTTGACCTTGAGCCACGGCTTGCTGAGGAGGGCGCCACGGTAGCGGCGGGGGATGAGGGAAAGGTCTTCGGTGACGAGGTCGCGGACGCTCAAATGCTGTTCCGGCTCGTTGACGCCGGGAGCGTCAATCAGGGCGCTCGCGGCCCGGACTTTCTTGGTCTTCGTCGAGTTGTCCCAGCTCAGGAGGCCTTTGCTGGGTTTCATCCGGCCGCTCAGCGCAAGCGCCAACGCGGTGCGCTGGTCCTGACCGTCGCCGCTGACCAGGAGGAGTTCCCCGCGCCTGGCTTCGAGGGAAGTGGGAGGCAGGAGATCGTCCCGGCGGCCGTCGATCTGGAGTTGCTGTGCAGACAGCACAATTGGACCTTTCGCAGAACCTGTTATCTGCTCCAATCGTAACTGAACTGACCAGTCAGTTCAAATAGAGTTTGGGCGGCTACTCGGCCCGCGTGAAGGTTCCCAGTCCTGTCCTGTCGTAAAAGTAGAGCGTGACACTGGGTGCGCGGCTGCTGCCCCCGGCAAAAACTGCCCCGGCCAGGCCATTGCCGTTCTCTCCGATAGATTCAAAGCTGAAAGTGTCGGCGTCAAAGTGGACGAGCGGGAAGGTGGTCGGGCTGCCGGCCGGTCCCATCCTGAGGGCCAGCTTTCCGTCCTGGTCGAGGACCTCGAGCGGGCCGTAGTAGGGGTTGGCATACGTGCCTGTGTACGCAATGTTTGCTCGGGCCGGAGCAGGGTTGGAGGGAACTTTGGTGTAGTCGACCTTCGGTTTCTCGGAGTCATCGATCTGCTTGAACACACCAGCGGTAAATGCCAGCCAATCGACTGTGGGTGCGCCGTGCTGCGCTGCGTCCAGGAAACCTGCGGTGATTGCTTCGGGAATGCCCTGCGGACGTCCGTTAGTCAGGGCCACGATGGCTAGCTGCTCCCCAGGGAGCATGGCAACAGCGGTGGCGGTGCCAAGATTGAACGCTCCGGAGTGCCCTAGCTGGACACGTGCCTGGTCGTCATAGGTGACGTTCCATCCCAGGCCGTAGAAGCGGGAGCGCGCGGCGGGAGAGGATGCTGGGCCCGAAACCGCATGCGGAACATGGGTCGTTTGGAGTGCAGCCGGATCGATAACCGGCTTGCCGCCGAAGCTGCCGTTGCCGAGTTGCAGCCGGAGCCACTGGGCGAGGTCCCGGACCGAGGAACTCGCACCCCCGGCCGGGGCCTCGGAGTCGGCGTCGCGGTGGTACTTCGCTGCCCATTGCTTGTTCCCTAGGGGCACATGGATGGCGGCTTTGTCCGACGCTTTCTCATAGTCCGAGTTGCGGTAACTGCTTGCGGACATGCCGAGCGGCCGGAAAAGGATCTCGTCCGCCAGATCCTCCCAAGACATTTTCATTGCTTTGGCAGCTGCCTCACCGCCTGCCGTGTAGCCGAAGTTGCTGTAGTTGTAGCTGGACCGGAAGGTATCAAGCGGCTCCTGGTTGAGGTGGCTGAGGATGTATGCCCGGTCGAATCCGAGGTCTTCCAGCAGATCACCTGACGCTGTTTTCAGGCCGCTCTGGTGCGACATGAGGTCGGCAAAGGTGGCATTTCGCGTGACGTAGTCATCCTTGAGCGAGAAGTCCTTATCGGATTCAATGACGGAGTCGGTCCATTTGATGAGTTGCCGCCCCACCACGCCCGCCACCACGGTTGACGCCAAGGGTTTGGATACCGAAGCGAGCTTGAAGACCGTGTCAGAACCGATCCGTTCCGGCTTCCCGACCTCCCGGATGCCGAAGCCCTTGGAGTACACCACCTCGTCCCGGTACACCACGGCCACCGCCATCCCGGGCAATCCGGTCTTCTCCATGGCGTCTTGGATCAAACCGTCGAGCTTGCTCAAGGCGCCGTTGACCTTCGCCCTGTCCAGAAGCGGTTCGATCTGCCCCGGCGGGGCCGGGAGCAGTGCGGCCGACGCTTGTGACGCGGGCTGTGCGGATTCACCAGTGCAAGCCGACAGTACCGAAATACTGGCTACGCCGGCCGCTCCAAGCCCGATCGTCTTGAGCAGCGCGCGCCTATCGGGAGAAATGTCCATGAGTCCTCACAGTCCGTACTTCTCCAAGAGGCGCAGCCACACCTCGCTGATGGTCGGGAACGACGGCACCGCATGCCACAGCCGGTCCAACGGCACTTCGCCCACAATCGCGATGGTTGCGCCGTGCAAAAGCTCGGCTACTCCGGGCCCGGCGAACGTCGCGCCCACCACCACCTTCCGGTCCTCGTCCACCACGAGTTGCGCCCAGCCTTCGTAATTTTCCGAATGCAGCTGGGAGCCGGACACGTTGATGGGGAGTTCCACCGAGCTTGCGTTGATGCCCTTTTGCAGCGCCTGCTTGAGGCTCGGGCCCACGGATGCCACTTCCGGATCCGTGAAGACCACGCTGGGTATCGCGTATTCGTCGGCCGTCTTTGCGAGGGCGCTCCAGGGCTTAGGGTCGCCGTGGAGGGTTCCCTTGGCGCGGGCCACGATGGCGTCGCCGGTTGCCCGGGCCTCGTACTTCCCCTGATGGGTGAGGAAGACCGATCCCGCAGCATCGCCGGCCGCGTAAAGCCACAGCCCGCTGGTGCCGTCGCTCGCGGCACCCTCAACCAAGCCGCTCGAGTCCGTGGTGAGGCGCAGAGGCTTGCCCTCCTCGGCGTCGAGCCCTACGTTTTCGAGTCCCAAATTGTCCAGGGAGGGCCGCCGACCGGTCGCCACCAGCAACTGGTCGGAGTTCAAGACTGTCCCGTCGCCCAGGGTGACGCTGAAGGCATGGTCCGCGTTGTGTTCGACGAGCGTGGTGTCTGTCCCAAGGTGGAGATCGACGCCGTCGGCCCGAAGCCCCGCGGCAACCAGATTGGCGGCTTCCTCCGGGAACGCGCTCAACAGCCGGCCTCGGGCAACGATCGAAACCGACGAGCCCAAACGGGCAAACGCTTGGGCAAGCTCCACACTGGCGACACCGCCGCCAAGGACGATGAACCGCTTGGGGATTTGCTGCACCGAGGTGGCGCCGCGGGTTGTCCAGTAGGGGACGTTGCGCAAGCCGTCGATTTTCGGGATGAGTGGTGTGGATCCGGTGGCCACCACTACGGCGTGATGGGCCTTGAGCGAGTAGCTGTTGCCGTCCTTGCCGTCCACTTGGACTTCGCGCGGGCCCGTGATGCGCGCCCGGCCCCGGATGAGTTCGATGCCGGAGTCCACGAGCCACTGCACCGCGCCGTCGTCCTGCCACTTGTTGGTGAAGTAGTCCCGGTACTTCAGGACCGGCGCGGGATCCAGGACCTTCGTGACGGAGTCCGATGCTCCGGGCACTGATTGTGCTGTGTGCAGCGCGGTTCCAGGCCGAAGGAGTGCTTTGGACGGTATGCAGGCCCAGTAGGAGCATTCCCCTCCGACGAGTTCAGCCTCAACGATGGCCGCGGTAAGGCCGCCCCGGACCACTCGGTCTGCAACGTTCTCACCCACCGTCCCGGCGCCGATCACGATGACATCGAATTCCCGGATATTCTCGTCAGCCATGGGAGAAGCCTACGCCCGGACACCGGCGGGGATCAGGGATGCGGCGACGGATTCTGCTTGATCAGGCGTGCATTGCGCCCTTAAACCAGCCGGTGATGCTCGCCGGATGCGTGATGGCGGTGCCGACGACGACGGCGAACGCACCGGCGTCGAGGGCCTGGCGGGCTTGTGCGGGGGTGTGGATGCGGCCCTCGGCGATGAGCGGCTTGCCTAGTCCGGCGCCGGCGATCTCCGCGAGAAGCTCGAGATCGGGGCCGTCTGTCTTGGCACGTTCCCCGGTGTACCCGGCCAGCGTGGTGCCGATCAGGTCAACACCGGCTTCGACGGCGGCCACAGCATCAGCGTAGGAACCGCAGTCAGCCATGACCAAGGTATGCGATTCAGCATGGATTCCATCGACGGTTTGCTTGAGGGTCAAGCCATCGGGACGCGGGCGTCGGGTGCCGTCGATCGCCACGACGTGTGCGCCGGCATTCGCGACGGCGAGGGCGTGCCGGAGCGTCGGGGTGATGAACACGCCGTCGTGCCCGTCCTTCCAGAGCCCGATCACCGGAACCTCCACAGCTGTGCGGGTGAACTGGACATCCGCGAGGCCCTGGACCCGGACCGCGGCGGCACCACCGATAACCGCCGACGCGGCAACCTGGCCGGTCGTCCGCGGATCGCGCATGGGTTCGCCCGGGTAGGCCTGGCAGGAGACGATCAACTGCGAGCGGAGGGCTTCGAGGTCATCGGGGGTCAGGATCATGAGGTGTCTCCTTGCGAGGGTGTTCGGGTGGTTTGGTGTCAGTTCAGGACGAGTTTGGCTGCGCCCACAATCGCCGCGGTATTGCCTAGCGCCGCGCGAAGCACGGGAATGTCAGCAAGCGGGCCCATAAGCTCTTTGCGCAGGGCGCGTTCCATGGGTTTCCACCAGAAATCTCCCGCATCTGCGAGACCGCCGGAAACCACTACCGTCTCCGGGTCGAGGATGTTGACGAGCCCGCCGATCGCCTGCCCGGCAGCACCCGCGCCCGCCCCGATGGCTTTGATGGCGGCAGCACTGTCAGCCGCGGCTGCACTATCGCCGTCGCGAGCCACTGCAAATACGGCACGGGTGTCCGCGACCTCGGAGGAACCGCCGAAACGGATGAACGACTCATGGATGGCCGGCCCCGAGGCGATCGCCTCGACGTGGCCCGAGCCGCCGCACACGCAGGGGAGGGCTTTGCCCTCGTGATAGGCGTACGGCGAAGCAAAATGCCCCACGTGCCCACCCACATAGTGGTGCCCCAAAACAGGAGAGCCGTCCAGCACAAAGCTGCCGCCCACACCTGTCCCGAAAGCCACCATCAACGAACTCGAAGACCCCGCAGCCGCCCCACGCCATGCCTCACCCAAAGCATGCGCATGCACATCGTTGACTGCACTGACCGATCCCCGCGGCAAGCCGAGGAGTTGCGCCAGCCCGGCCGTCAACCTTGTCCCGGCCCACCCCAGAATCGCATCAGTCGCCGAAACCACCTCACCATTCACGGCATCGATGACCCCGGCAGAACCCACACCAACACGCCCGACGTCGATTCCCTCGCCCGCCGCCCGCCGCATGAGCCGCCCCACGAGCGCCGCAGTCGCCCGCAAAATAGCGTCGCCCCCATCCCGATTCAGCGTAGGAATCTGCTCCGAAAACAACACCTCCCCATCGGCCCCCACAACCCCAGCGGCAGTCTTCGTCCCACCAAGATCAACCCCGACCACGTACATCATGTTTGTCCTCCGGATCGTTCGATTGCTGGGTTTCATTGTTGCTCGGTCACGTGTTTGCTGCGGTTGAGTCAGCGCGGACCGTACGTTTTGTCTGTGCTCAGGTTAGGTGTGGTTGCGGCGGCGCCAAACCGCTGCCTTGCCGGCGCTTAGACACCTCCCGACGTCGTCTTCCGGTCGCTGGGCGACCTTCAGACGACTCTGGTCGGCGATGCGCGCCTACGCAAGACCCCGGCCCGGCACCTCAGGCGATCGACTCACCTGACGCTGCGAACTGTCGACTCACCGATCGGGACCTGCCGCCGACTGCCGCCTGCGGCGGCACAGTGCGGACCCAAAGTGGACCGCCCGAAAAGGTTCCGCAATCGCCCGAGTGCCGGAGGGACGGTTTTGTGTAGTCCCGCATCGCCGACCAGAATGCTGCGCAGGTCGCTTAGCGACCGGAGCTGCATGGCGGGAGGTGTCTAAGGGACGGCAAAACTGGTCCGCCGGCAGGACCCGACCACTGCAACCCACGAAAGGTGACGCTCGGCAACCCACAAAGGTGAAGACCGGCAGCACAATGATGCGAGGCAACCCCGCTCAGGCGAGGCGAGCCTGCGAACCTTAGACCAGGCCGTTGCGCTCGAGGATCGTGCGGATTGCGGAGGCTTCTTCGGCGTTCAGGGAGAGCATGGGGGCGCTCATGGTGTTGGATTCGATGATGCCCATGATTTGGAGGGCCGTCTTGAAGGCACCTAGTCCTGCTGCCCCGCCGGAGACGCGGCCGTTGGGGGTGTAGACGATGTCGAAGAGGTCGGCCAGGCGGTCTTGTTCGGCGGCGGCTGCGGTCCAGTCTCCGTCTTGGGTGGCGTCGAACAGGCGGCGGTAACCGGCGGGGTCGACGTTGCCGAGGCCGGGGACTACGCCTTGGGCGCCGGCGAGGAGGGCGCCGTCCACTACTATTTCGTGGCCCGTGAAGATGTCGAAGTTGGGGATGTCCTTGGCTGCGAGGACGAGTTGGCGGAAGGAGACGTCGTCGCCGGAGGAGTCTTTGACGCCCGCGATGACGCCGTCGCGGCCCAGGCGGACCAGGAGGTCGGTCGGAAGTTTGAAGTGCGTGCGGACGGGGACGTCGTAGGCGAAGATCGGCTTGTCCACGACAGCGTGGATGCTGCGGAAGTGGGTTTCGGTCTCCTGGGCGTTGCCGATGGCGTAGTACATGGAGGTGACCACGATTGCGTCGGCGCCGAGGTCCACAACCTTGCGTGCTTCTTCGATGACGCGGTTGGTGGTTTGTTCGTTGGCGCCCACGATGAGGGGTACGGCGCCGGCGTTCGCGTCGGCGATTGTGGAGACAACGAGTTCGCGCTCTTCGTTGGTCATGTAGGGGACCTCGCCCGAGGAGCCCAACACGAAGAGGCCGGACACGCCGCCGTCGAGCAGGTGCTTGGTGACGTTCTTCAGGGACGCGGTGTCAACGCGGCCGTCTGCGTGGCGGGGGGTGATGACCGGGGGAATGACGCCCTGGAACTGAGTAGACATAGAAATCTCCGTTGCTTGGATCTTGATGGGAAAAACTTAGGTGTGGAGCAGGCTGGGCGCGGCGCCGAGCAGCTTCTTGGTGTAGTCGTTGCTCGGGTTGTCGAAGACCTGGGCGGCCGGGCCTTCCTCGACGATCTGTCCGAAGTACATGACGCAGATGCGGTCGGAGACGTAGCGGACGGTCTGGATATCGTGCGAAATGAACACCATGCCAAGGTTCAGCTGGGTTTTCAGGTCGGACAGCAGGTTCAGGACCTGGGCACGGACCGAAACGTCGAGGGCCGACGTCGGCTCGTCCGCCACGATGATGTCCGGGTCCAAGGCGAGGGCGCGGGCGATGGCCACGCGCTGGCGCTGGCCGCCGGAAACCTGCGACGGCGTGACCTCGGCAGCCGATTGCGGCAAACCGACGAGGGCCAGCAGTTCCTTGACCTTGGCCGAGCGGGACGCGGCGTTGCCGATGCCGTGCACCTGCAGGGGATCGGTGAGGATGTCTTGGATGGTCATGCGCGGATTGAGGGCCGTGGCCGGGTCCTGGAAGACGACCGATACGGCGCGTCCGAATTCCTTGCGCATCCGGGCGTTTCGTTTGATAGCCGGCTTGCCGTGGAACAGGACCTCGCCCGACGTCGGGGCTTGGAGTCCCACGAGCACCGACGCGAGCGTGGACTTGCCGCAGCCGGACTCGCCGACGATGCCCACCGTTTCGCCGCGGCTAATGCTGAAGTCCACGCCGTTGACGGCTTTGACGATGTTGGGCCGGAAGAGGCCGCCGGTGCGGGCCCGGTGATGGACCTTGACGTCTTTGAGCTCGATGACCGGCTTGCCGGTTGAAACACTCACTTTGCATCCTCCTTGAGGTGGCTAGCCCAGTAGTGGTCCCGGTCCGCTCCGCCACTGGCTGATTCAATAGCCGTGAGGACCAATGGCTGGTTTGGATCGGCGTCGGGCCTCAACGAACGGGCCGCAAAGCGGTCGCCCGACGCGAAATCGCGCGGGGAGGGAACGGTGCCGGGGATCTGGTGGAGGCGGACGGCGTCGGCCTCGATCGAAAGAACAGCGCCCAGCAAACCGCGCGTGTATTCGTGCCGCGGGTTCTGCAGGAGCTCGGAAGCCTGTGCCGATTCCACTACCTGTCCTGCGTACATGACCGTGATCCGGTGTGCGAGGGAGGCAACGAGGGCGAGGTCGTGGCTGACGAAGATCATGGCGAAGCCGAGCTGTTCGCGCAGTTCGTTGAGCAGTTCCACTACCTGCTTCTGGACGGTGACGTCCAGCGCGGTGGTGGGTTCGTCTGCCACCACGATCTTCGGCGAGCGGGAGAGCGCCATGGCGATCAGTACGCGTTGGCGCTGCCCGCCGGAGAGCTCGTGCGGGTAGCTGGCAAGCGTGCGGACGGGATCGAGCTTCACCATTTCCAGCAACTCGGCGGGGGTCTTGCGGCCGCCGCGCCTTGTCAGCTGGGTCATCTGCTCCTTGATCTTCATGGACGGGTTGAGCGAGCTCAGAGCATCCTGGTAGACCATTGCGATCTGTTCGCCGCGTAGGCCTTGGTAGGCCTTGGCATTGCTGTGCTTCGAGCCGGAATCAAGGAGTTCCTTGCCATCGAAGGTGATGGACCCGGTGATCTCGGCGGTCTTTGGCAGGAGGCCCATGATCGCGAGGGACGTGATGGACTTGCCGCAACCGGATTCGCCCACCAAGCCCATGGTTTCCCCTTCGCGGACGGTGAAGGAGACGTTGTCCACGATCGCGGTTTCGCCGAAGCGGCCGGGGAAGCGGATGGACAGGTTCTTGACCTCCAGAACGTTCCGGGCATCGGCGGGGACCTGGGCGAGCCGGTCCGTGCGCTTGGCCTCGATGGATGCGAGGAGCTCAAGTTCCTTGTCGAGTAGCGCGTGGGGATTCTCTGCTGCGAGTTTCGGATCATTCAGAACGGACGCCGCGTAGTCCTCTTCCGAGAGCGGATCGCCGTTGGCGGCGCGAACGCCGTCGAGCTCGTGCTGCTCGACCACGGAAGACTGGGCTACCGACGTCGCGATCTCGGTATCGACGGCGGCGCCCGTCACTGCCGCGCCCGCAAAGGCAGCGCCAGCACCGTCGTCGTCCTTCACAACAGGTGCCTTGCGCAGCTTCGGGTTCACCATGGCATCGGTGAGGCCCTCGGCGAGGATGTTCAACGCAAGCACGGTGAGCAGGATGGTGAGGCCGGCGAAGGTGGTTGCCCACCAGCCGCCGGACAGGACCAGGTTGCGGCCGTAGGAGATCACGTTGCCCCAGGACGGCGCGGGATCCTGAACACCGGCGCCGAGGAAGGACAGCGAGGCTTCGAGGATGATGGCGTCGGCCACCATGACCGTGGCGAAAACCAGCACCGGGGCCGCGGTGTTGCGGACAATGTGCTTGAGGAGGATGTAGGGGCGGCTTGCACCCATCACTCGTTCGGCGCGGACGTAGTCTTCGCCGTATTGGGAGAGCACGTTGGCGCGGACCACGCGGGCGAGCTGCGGGGTGTAGATGATCGCGATCGCGACGATGATGGTGGGGACCGAGTTGCCGAACGCGGCCAGGAGTACGGCTGCAAGGGCGATGCCCGGGAACGCCATGAGGATGTCCATGAGGCGCATGATGATCTCGCTGACGGCCTTGCCGGACGTCGCGGCGAGCGAACCAAGCACGGCGCCGACGGCGATCGCGAGGGCCACTGCGCCGAGGCCGATCATGAGCGAGGACTGTGAGCCGTAAAGGAGCCGGGAGAAGACGTCACGGCCGAGGCGGTCGGTGCCGAAGAAGTGGTCGCCGTCCGGAGCTTGCGCCGGAATGAACGTTTCCAGGGGATCGTGTGGCGCGATGACCGGCGCGAAGATCGCCGCGAGGGCGATGACCACGAGGAACAAGAGGGCAAAACGCGATCCCCAAGGGAGGGACTTGAAGCGGACGCCCGGGGCGCTGAGCCGTTCAGCAAGTTTGCTGCGCATGGCTATACCGTCCTGATTCGGGGGTTGATGAGCAGGTACAGGAGGTCCACCACGATGTTCACTAGAACGAAGGTGACCGAGATGGTGAGGACCACGCCCTGGACCAGGTTGACGTCCAGGTTGGTGATGCCGTTGAGGATCAGCTGGCCCATGCCCGGAAGGGCGAAGATCATTTCAATGACGACGGCGCCGCCCAGGAGGTAGCCGATCCTGAGTCCCAGCACGGTCACCGGAGTCACGAGCGCGTTGCGCAGGACGTTCCGGGAAACCACCTCGCGGTAGGGGACTCCGTTGCCGATGGCTGTGCGGACGTAGTCACGGTCCAGTTCCTCCACCATGGACGTGCGGACCACGCGGATCAGGGAAGCGGAGACCGGAATGCCGAGCGCGAGGGCCGGGAGCGCCATCGAGTTGAGCCAGCCGCCGAAGCCGGACTCCGGCGTCGCGATTCCACCCGAGGGGAACAGCGGGTTGTCACCGAGCGCGAACCACTGGATGAGCAGGATGCCAAGCCAGAAGGACGGGGTGGCGATGGCTGCGATGGAGAAGATCCGGACCAGCTGGTCCTGCCATTTGTCGCGGTAAAGGGCGCCGATGATGCCGAAAACCAAAGACAGGACGACGGCGATGATCACGCCGAGGAAGGTCAGCTGGAGGGTCAGCGGGAAGGCTGAGGCGATCATGCTTGCCACCGACTTGGACGGCGGTGTAGTCACGCCAAGGTCGAGCTGCAGGAGTCGGCCGAGGAAACGGAAGTATTGGACGAACAGGGGATCGTTCAGGCCGTTGTCCTGGCGGTACTGCTGTTTGGCGGCCTCGCTGGCGCCTTCGCCGAGGGCCGAGCTGGCCTGGTCGCCTGGGGCTGCTTGAAGGACGAGGAAGACCAGCAGCGTGATGCCCAGGATCATCAGGGGCAACGCTGCGAGCCTGCGTCCAAGCAGACGCAATATCATGACCAATTTGTTCTCCGGTTGCTTTGGTGCGGGGACCCAGTGGCGGTCTCGCGGGGTAGTGCTTCTAAGGGGTGCGCCTCGCCCAACTAGCTCGCAGTAGTTGTCGTTTTGAGCCGTCTAAACGACAACAAATGCGAGCTAGTTGGGGTGGGTGTGTCTAGGAGGTGCGGCCGACGCCGATGAAGGACAGTCCCGTGGTGGGCAGCGGCTTGAAGCCTGAGAGCTTCTTTTCGTCCCAAGCGCTGGGGAGCTGGCGGTGGAACAGCGGGTACAGCGGGACTTCATCGGAGACGAGATCCACGATTTGGCCGGTGATCTTTTTCGCATCGGCGGCTGCGGCCTGCGAGCCCTTATCCATCAGGCCCTGGAGGGTGGCGCTTTCCGGAGTGGTCCAGTAGGCGCGCTTGGCCATCCAGGTGGCGCCCGAGTAGAACCAGCTCAAGAGCAGGTCTGCGTCGTTGCCGAAGACGGAGGGGTCGCCCGGGGCCGCGACCACGGAGAAGTCGGCTTTGCCGACCCTGTCCGAGTACAAGGCGCCGGACTGGAGGTTCTTTGCGGTCACCTTGACGCCCGGGATCTTGTTCCAGGATTCCAGCATCAGCGGAGCAACGTCCTTGACCCAAGCGGTATCCGTGGTGAGCAGCTCGAATTCGAGGTTGCTCACGCCGGCCTGCTTGAGGAGGTCCGCGGCCTTCTGGGGATCGTAGGAGTAGACGTTCTTGGCTTTGACGTAGTCCGGGTGGCCCTCCTGGAAGTACGACGACGCAGCCTTCGCATTGCCGAACAAGGCCTTCTTGATGATGGCGTCCTTGTCCAGTCCGTAGTGGAGTGCCTGGCGCACCAGCTTGTTGTCGAACGGGGCCTTGGCGCAGTTGAACATCAGGAACAGCATGCCGAAGGACTGCACGGACTCAACGCGGGTCTTGGACTTGAGCCCGTCCATGTCCAGGTAGGGGACGTCTTCGATTGCCTGGACGCGGCCCGACTGCACTGCCGTGACACGGGCTGCCGCGTCCGAGAGCAGCAGCCACGTCATGCCCTTGGCGAGTGCCGGCTTGGGGCCGTTGTAGTCAGCGAATGCTTCGAAGACGATCTTGTCGTCCTTGACTGCCGAGATCAGCTTGTAAGGGCCGGAGCCGACGGGCTTGGCATCGAATCCCTTCTGGTCGGCTGATGCCAACGCCTTCGGAACCACCTTCACCACGGAGATTCGCGGTCCGAAGCCCGGGAAGGGGTATTTCAGCGAGAACTCGACCGTCTTGGCATCGAGGGCCTTGACGTCCTTGATGAATGGAATGAACTGGGAGAACAAGGACTTGTTGGCCGGGTCCATCACGCGGGTGAAGGAGTAGACAACATCGTCGGTGGTGACAGGGGTGCCGTTGTGGAACTTGGCACCGTCGCGGATGGTCACCTGATATGTGGTGTCGTTGACCTTCTTGGGGTCGCTCGCTGCCAGCGCGTTGTAGGGCTCGCGGGTGGCGGGGTGGAGTTCCACGAGGCCTTCGAAGACGTGCAGGTTGGCGGCCTGCGGCGTGGCGCCGGAGGACGTCATCGGGTCGAAACCCGTGGACAAGGCATAGGAGATGCCTGCCTCGATGGTGAGGTCCTTGTTGACGGTCGCAGTGTTGTTTGCTGCGCCCGTGGTGGTGGAGGCAGGACCGCCACATGCGGACAGGCTGGCCGTGAACGCTGCCGCGGCTCCAATCGCCCCGGTCAGCTTGAGGAAGTTGCGTCGGCTGGCGTCGCTGACCAGCGGCAGGTTGTTAATCGTGTTGCTCATAAGATGCCTCACCATTCAAGTTTTCTGGTTATCGGATGTAGGACATCCGATGCTCGTAAAGAAACTGTAAGGGTGGTCACATGAAGTCGTCAAGCGAGATCTGGATCACTAGCGGCCCGGCGAGCGGCCGCGACGCTCCTCGCGGGGTGCTCCCGACGGGCGCGGCGCCGGGTTTCGCCTTGCGAGGTTCAGCCTGGGGCTCGGTCAAAAATAAAGGCGAACATCTATCAAGGAGATGGGACATCCGATATTGTATGTTGCGAAGCACTATATCCACGGTGGGCGCTAGGCTCACCTCAACATTAACACTGCACTGATTCCTTGTCCCCGGTCCTGAAAGGGTCCGGCCGAGGATGAGTACTTTTGCAAGGAGAGCCATGACCACTTCCGGTGTCGTTCCGCAGGCGCGGTTCAGCGCACAGGCCCGGCTCAGGGCCCTCCAGTCGGACATTATGGAGTTGATCCTCGAGCGCGAGCTCGAGGCGGGCGATCCTTTGCCCACGGAAAATGAACTCTCCGTGGCTCTGGGGGTAGGGCGCAACACCCTGCGCGAATCCCTGAAAGTGCTGCAGGCCCTGGGGGTCATCGAGATCCGCCACGGCTTTGGCATGTTCGTCGCCCCCAGCAACTTCGAGGCGCTCGCCGACGGCCTGACGTTCCGGGGCCGCTTGTCGCTGCGCCACCAAGGGCTCGAGGCCCTGCAACTCGTGGACGTGCGCCAGGCCCTCGAATCGGGACTGATCGGCTCTTCCATGGACGTGATGACCGCCGAACAGCTCGCCCTGATCGAAGAAGCCGTCAAGCAGATGGAGGAGCTCGCGCACGCTGGCGAGAACTTCGTAGCCGCCGACGCCGAGTTCCACCGCCGGCTGTTCGAGCCGCTCAACAACGAGCTCCTCATCAACCTCATGGGCGTTTTCTGGAAGGTCTACCGGAAGATCCATGTGGAGATCGGCTCCGCCAACGAAGATCTTGTAGCAACCGCGGCCATGCACCGAAGCATCTACACCGCCGTCGCTACCGGGGACAAGACCGCGGCTGCCGAACTCCTCAACCGTCATTTCGACGGAATCCGCCGTCGAATCAGCGAGGCCGTCGCAGTCTAAGGCCTGGCACCCAAGCTCAAGGGCCGCCGTCGTACTTTTTCATGAAGTACGACGGCGGCCCTTGGCTTTTGTGCGGTCGGGTGACGGCGCCCTGTGCCTTCCTGACCTTGTTTGGTTTGGGAAAGCACTTGCGACACCGCCGGTCTCGTCATTTGGTGGCCGTGGCGCGCCAAAGAGGGTCAGGAAGGCGCGGGCAACGCGGAGCACAGGGGAGGGCGCTGCGGCAAACCAAACCCGGGCCCGGAATTTAACGAAAAAAGACCCGCACCGGGCCCGGTGCGGGTCTTCATTTGTGCGCCCAGAGGTGTGTAGTTTCACGACATAGTTCACACATGAGTCGGGTCATCGTTCCCGGTTGACGCTTCACCGGTGAGTCGGGACATCGTTCACGCCCCGGGCGCGGCGAGCATGTTTCATGTCGAAGCAGAAAGTGATCGTCCTTGCAGTCCGTGACCAGGGCCTGAGCGTCGCGGATGCGGCCCGCCGCTAGAGGGTGTCAGATTGTTTGTGTGGGAGGGCTGTAGTCGCTAGGTGATTGGAGAATCATTGTGGCCATGACTGAACCCCGTGAAGTGACTCCGGAGGAATTGGCTGTGCGGGCCGCGGCTGCCGGCAGCATGGATGCGTTCAAGGCATCTGGTGCCTTTGATGAGCTGATGGCGCAGATTGATTTCGGTCAGCTGGAGCTCGATGGCAAGGATGGCTTCATCCAGCAGCTGATCAAAGCCTCCCTGGAACGCGGGCTGCAGGCCGAGTTGTCGGGACACCTGGGATATGACAAGGGTGACCCGGTCGGGCGTTTCCTTCCGAACTCGCGCAACGGGTCCTATCCCAAAACCCTGGGTACCTCGGCCGGTGACGTGGATCTGGCCATCCCACGGGACCGTGATGGCTCGTTCACTCCGCGCTTGGTTCCCAAGGGTTCCCGCCGCACCGGAGGCCTGGATGACATGATCGTGAGTCTGTACGCCGGCGGCATGACGATCCGGGACATCGCCCACCATCTGGAATCGACCTTGGGCACCGAACTCTCACGAGAGACCATCTCCAAGATCACCGATGAGGTCCTCGAAGAGGTGCTGGAATGGCAGAAGCGTCCGCTGGACCCGCTGTACCCGATTCTCTATCTGGATGCAATCATCATCAAGGTCCGGGACGGCCATCAGGTCCAGAACCGCGCCGCGCACATCGCCGTCGGCGTGGACATGGACGGCATCAAGCACGTCCTGGGCATCCGGGTCGAGGCCGCCGAGGGAGCGAAGTTCTGGGCCGGGGTCTGCGCTGAACTGGCCAACCGCGGCGTCAGGGACGTCCTCATCGTTTGCTGCGACGGGCTCACCGGCTTCCCCGAAGCCGTCGCGGCAACGTGGCCAGAAGCCACCGTGCAAACCTGCGTCGTGCATTATGCCGACCTTCGGATTATGCCGATGTGGTCGCGGGATCCTTTGCGGGACAGGGGTCTGACGCTGGCGAGGTCGGCATAATCAGAGCCCTTCGAGCCAGGCGATGAGGCTGTCGGGCGGCTGGTATCGGCCGGCCCGGCCGGTGGGTGGTTTGGTTCTGGCCAGGGCCTTCTCCTTGAGTTCGAGGTCTGCGTGTAGGTAGATCTGCGTGGTGTCGACGCTCTCGTGACCGAGCCATAGCGCGATCACGCTGGTGTCGACGCCGGCGTGCAGGAGCCGCATGGCACAGGTGTGCCGGAGCACGTGTGCTGTGATCGTTTTGCCCTGCAGTGATGGGCAGGCGGCGGCCGCTGTGCTGGCGTAGTGGGCGATTCGGTGCTCGATTGCATCGTGGCTGAGCTTCGCGCCGCGGAGGGTCGTGAACAGGGGGTTGTTGGGGTCGCCGTGCTGTTCGTTGATCCAGCCGCGGAGGACGGTGATGGTGCCGCTGGTCAGCGGGGTGATCCGGTCTTTGCGCCCTTTGCCGTGGCAAGCGACGTGCGCGCCGGTGCCAAGGTGCACGTCAGCGCGGGTGAGCCCGGTGATTTCGGAGATCCGTAGCCCGGTCTGAACGGCGAGCAGCAGCAGCGCGTGGTCGCGTCTGCCGGTCCGGGTGGTTCGGTCGCAGGCGGCGAGAAGCGCATTGATCTCGGCCTCTTTCAGGTAGGTGATCAGGGCCCGGTCGAAGCGTTTTGGCGGGATTGCCAGCACCCGGGCGATGCTGGCGGCGTGCTCGGGGTGGGCCATTGCGGCGAACCGGAACAAGGAGTGGATCGCGGCCAGGCGGGCGTTGCGGGTGCGGATGCTGTTGCCCCGGTCGTGTTCGAGGTGATCGAGGAAGCCGGCGATCAACGGTGCGTCGAGATCGGATAGATCCAGTGCTGACGGCGTGAGCCTTGTCTGTGCCGAGGCGTATCCGAGCAGCAGCCGCAGGCTGTCGCGGTAGGCGGCAACTGTGTGTGCGCTGGCGTTCCGCTGCCGGATAAGGCGGTCGGTGAAGAACGCTTCCAAGGTCGGGGCGAGGGCGCTCATGACCGGCCTGCTGACTGGTCGGCGAGGTATGCGTCGAGGCGTTGCCCGGCGAAGGCCATGAGCTCGGGCGATGCGGATAGATACCAGTAGGTGCTGGCCGGATGGACGTGGCCCATCCAGGTGGACAGCAGCGTCAGGCGGGTCTGCCCGTCCTGGCCTGCTGCATAGGCGTCGAGCATCGACCGCACGGCGAAGGAATGCCGAAGGTCGTGGATGCGGGGCCGGCATGACCCGGATCGCGGTCGCAGACCGGCGAGACGGGACAACTGCTTGAACGTGTGGTGGACATTGCAGTAGATCAGTCTGGTTCCCGCCGTGGATACGAGCAGAGCCGACGTCCCGGTCGACGGGGCAAGCCGATCACGCAGCTGCTGGTAGCCGCGCAGCTCGTCTGCTGTCGTTGGGTGCAGCACCAGCGCTCTGGTCTTACCGAACTTCCCAAACCGCACCAGGAGCCGCCGTTGCGTGAGGTCCAGGTCATCTTGGTTCAATGCGATCGCCTCGCCGACGCGGATGCCGGTCACGGCAAGCAAACCGATCAGCGTCGAGAACGTGGCCCGCCGCAATGGGGTGCGTAGCGTGGCCGTCGCGGCGATCAGCCCTGCGATCTCGGCGTCGGAATACAAGTACGGGCTCGCGCGGTGCGGCCGCTGCGGCAGCATGTCCGGGGCTGGGACCTGATGCACCGGATCGAGGGTGCGCAGGTAGGTGGCGAAGCCACGAACCACCGACAACCGATAGGCGTGCCAGTTAGAGTCTGCGTTGGCAGGCAGCCGCGACCAGTCCAGCGCCGCCTCGGTCGTGACGACATCCGCGCCGGCCTGCTCGAGATGATCGAGGAACTGGCGGAGCAGCTTCTCCGGCCGGGCCAACCGGTAACCCAGCGCACGGCGCAGCCCCAGGTAGTCAGCCAATTGCTCATTCAGAAGCCGGCTCATGACAGACCACTGGCCGGGTCGACGGGCCAGGGCCGGACCAGCACGGCCAGAGCCGCGTGGTCGACCTTGGCATAGATCGCCGTGGACATCGCTGACCGGTGCCGAAGGACCTGCCCGACTTCGGTCAGCGGGGCGCCGCTGCGCAGCATCGCGGTGGCAGCGGTATGGCGCAGCCGGTGGGCGTGCATTCTGGGGAGCCCTGCGCGTTGCGCGCCGTCGAACACGATCATGGTCACGCCTCCGGTGGTCAATGGCCGGTGCGGGGCGTGAACACGAACGAAGACGTTGCGTCCCTCGGCGTCGGCAGGTCTGCCCCGGCGAAGGTAAGCCGCGATCGCCGCGCCGATCTCATCGGGCAGTGGCAATCGTTC
Source organism: Arthrobacter sp. KNU-44 (assembly GCF_051843155.1). Lineage (NCBI taxonomy): Bacteria > Bacillati > Actinomycetota > Actinomycetes > Micrococcales > Micrococcaceae > Arthrobacter > Arthrobacter sp. KNU-44. The sequence goes on along the minus strand of NZ_JBPXNG010000002.1, from coordinate 1,540,472 downwards.
GGACCGGTTGCCTTTCCCCACTATCACCACCTCACCGCGGCGCCAATCGATATCGTCCAACCCGAGAGCTGCGACCTCGCCAGCGCGCAGGCCCATCCGCGCCAGCAGCAGCATCACTGCGAAATCGCGCCGACCGACCGTGGTGCGCCGATCGCAGCCGGACAGCAAACGCCGCAGTTCGTCAGGCTCGAGTCCTTTCGGCAAGGCTGACAGCCGCCAACCCGCCACCGACGGCACCGCTGTGGCCAGCGACATGGGCACCTGGCCGGTGACATGCAACCAGCCCAGCAGCGACCGCAACGAGCACACGATCAACTTCGCCGACCCGACAGCCCGTCCGGGACAAGCAGTCCGCACGAACCCGGTGACGTCAGCTGCGGTCAGGCCGGCAAGGTCGAGCACCTCACCGCGCAGGCGACCCGCGACGAAAGGCCGCACGCAGTCGACGTAGCCGCGAACCGTGCCCTCGGTAAGACCCCGCTCACGGAGCAGCCAGCCGCGGAAGTCGGCCAACAACTCCTCCACCGGCCCCAACGGAACCTCACGCGGGACAGGCAGCACTCCAAGCGGAACCAGGTAGTCCAGCAGCGGCTGCAACGCCTTGACCGACCGATATTCTCGATAGCCAGCTCCACGTCTCTCGGCCAGGTAACGGTCAAGCACCACCCCATTCAGATCGCCTAGACCGACGCCCGCACCCTGCATCCAACGGTCCAGATGCGCGACGAAACAGACCTGCTGCTCGGCCGAGGCCCGCGAATACCCTTGTCGAAGCAATTGCCCGGCGAACCCTTCGACGTGCGGCTCCAAGGGTCCCCGCACGAACGACCGCAATACCTTGACCATGACGTTCTCCTCTCCACGACGGAAAGGCAAGCATGGATCAGCGCACTGGATTATGCCGACCTTGCCAGGGTCGGGCCCTTGTCCCGCAAAGGATCCCGCGACCACATCGGCATAATCCGAAGGTCGGCATAATGCACGTTATGCCGACGTCGGCATAACGTGCATCTGATCCGGGCCTCGATGCGCTTCATCGGCTACCAGGACCGCAAAAAGGTCGCCGCCGCGTTGCGCCCGGTTTACACCGCCCCGACGGCCGACGCCGCCCAAGACGCCTTGGACGAGTTCGAGGCCTCCGATCTGGGACGGAAATACCCGGCAACGGTCCGAACCTGGCGCAACAGCTGGGAGAAATTCACACCGTTCCTGGCGTTCCCGCCACCACTCAGACGCATCATCTATACGACCAACGCGATCGAGTCGCTGAACTACCAACTGCGCAAGATCATCAAGAACCGCGGGCACTTCCCCAACGACCAGGCAGCGGTAAAGCTACTCTGGCTCGCCATCTGCAACATCGAGGACAAACGCGCCAGCGAACGGGCCAAGATGGACAGCAAGACCCGCGACAACCGCTCCAAAACCGTCCACAAGCTCATCGAAGGCACCTTCACCCCAGGATGGAACGAAGCCCTGGGGATCCTTATCCTGAACTACCCCGACCGGCTTAGGCCCTACCTGAACAACTAAGACAACGGTCCTCCTACACAAACAACTTGACAGGCTCCGCCGCTATGGAGTCAGCCGCCGCTGGGTCCATGAACTCCTCAGGCGCGAAGCCGAAGGGGGCATCGACGCCGTCGAGCCCCGGTCCAAACGCCCGCTGAGCAACCCGCGCCGAACCACCGACGCTGTCACCGGCCGGGTCCAGGCCCTGCGGCGGGAACTGGACGCTGCCGGCCTGGACGCCGGGCCCGTGACGATCGCCTGGCACCTTGGACGTGAAGGACTACACGCGCCGTCGACCTCCACGATCCGCCGGATCCTGCACACCGCGGGCCTGATCGCCCCGGAGCCGAAGAAACGCCCGAAGTCCTCCCTGCACCGCTTCGAGGCGCCCCAGCCCAACGAAACCTGGCAGTCCGACTTCACCCACTGGGCCCTGGCCGACGGGACCGATACCGAGATTTTGAACTTCCTCGATGACCACTCCCGCTACCTGCTCGCCTGCGCCGCGTTCACGCCCGTCACCGTCACTGCGGTGGTGTCCACCTTCCTGGCCGCCGCCGCGGAACACGGGTTGCCGGCCTCGACCCTGACCGATAACGGCATGGTCTACACCACCCGCCTGGCCGGCGGAAAAGGGGGGGGCGCAACGCCTTCGAACACCAGCTCCACGCCCTGGGCATCACCCAGAAAAACGGCTCACCCAGCCACCCGCAGACCCAGGGAAAGATCGAACGCTTCCATCAGACCCTGAAGAAATGGCTCACCGGCCAGCCCCGCGCCCACACCCTGGCGGACCTGAACGAACAACTGGACAAGTTCCGCCACATCTACAACCACGAACGCCCCCACCGGGCCCTGAACCGCAGAACACCGCACGAGGCCTACACCGCGACCCCCAAAGCAGCACCGTCCGGAGCGAAACAAGGAGACCACTGGCGCCGCCGCATCGACCGCGTCGACCGGTTCGGGAAACTCACCCTCCGCCACGCCGGACGGCTCCGCCACATCGGCATCGGGCGGGCCTACGCCGGCAAACACGTCCTGATGCTCATCCACGACACGGACGTCACGATCAGCGACACGGCCACCGGAGAGATCATCCGCGAACTCACCATCGACCCCGCCCGCGGCTACCAACCCAGACAAAGAAAAACACCCCGGTCCGAAGACCGGGGTGTTACCGATGACCCGACTCATCCATGAAGGATGTCTCGACTCATCACATTGTGCGCCCAGAGGGATTCGAACCCCCGGCCTTCTGTTCCGTAGACAGACGCTCTATCCAGCTGAGCTATGGGCGCATCTTGGTGATTCTCGGGAGTTTCAAACTCGTTCCCCCCTCGAACCTCAATAAACTTTACGCGAGATCCCTGTTGGTGCCAAATCGATGCGGTGTAATCTGCCTAACTAGACCGGTCTATGTGACCTTAGTCACTAAATTTGGCGTATCCGTGACGCGGATCCTTGATTTTTAGGGGTTTTGCTCCGAAATGGTCAAGAGATCCCACGTCCGAACCCAGATTGGTCTACTCCGCGACCCCTAGCATTTAGGACACACCACTGAACCCGAGGAAGGGAACCACGATGGGCGATCTGGCGCGACTGCCGTTGCTTGAGAAGGCACCTACTACGCATGCACGCCTGTTGGCCTGGGTGGAGGAAGTAGCCGAGCTGACACAGCCGGACCGCATCCACTGGGTTGACGGCAGTGAAGCTGAAAACAAGAAGCTGACCGACGAACTTGTCGCGGCCGGCACCCTGAAGAGACTGAACCAAGAACTCTTCCCCAATTCATTTGCTGCATTCTCTGATCCCGCGGACGTAGCCCGTGTCGAAGAGCAGACCTTCATCTGCTCCGAGAAGGAGCACGACGCAGGCTTCACCAACAACTGGATGGCTCCGTCCGAGATGAAGCTGAAGCTGCGCGGGCTGTTCGCCGGCTCCATGCGCGGCCGCACCATGTACGTCATTCCGTTCGTCATGGGCCACCTGGATGCCGAAGATCCGAAGTTCGGCGTCGAGATCACCGACTCGGCCTACGTTGTTGCCTCGATGCGCATCATGGCGCGCATCGGCACCGACGTCCTTGAGCGCATCACGCAGACCGACGCTTTCTTCGTCCCCGCGCTGCACTCCCTGGGCGCTCCGTTGGAAGCCGGCCAGGCCGACGTCGCATGGCCTTGCAACCCCGACAAGTGGATCGTGCACTTCCCGGAAGAGCGCTCCATTTGGTCCTTCGGATCCGGCTACGGCGGCAACGCCCTCCTCGGCAAGAAGTGCTACGCCCTGCGCATCGCATCCGTCATGGCCCGCGACGAAGGCTGGCTGGCCGAGCACATGCTCATCCTGAAGCTGACTTCGCCTGAGCAGAAGACCTACTACATTTCTGCGGCGTTCCCCTCCGCTTGCGGCAAGACCAACCTTGCGCTGCTCGACCCCACCATCAAGGGCTGGAAGGTCGAGACCCTCGGGGACGACATCACCTGGATGCGCTTCGGCAAGGAGGGCGAGCTCCGCGCCGTCAACCCCGAGGCCGGCCTGTTCGGCGTCGCTCCCGGCACCGGTTGGGGCACCAACCCCAACGCCATGCGTGCCATCGCCAAGGGCAACAGCATCTTCACCAACGTCGCGATGACCGACGACGGCGGCGTGTGGTGGGAGGGCATGACGGAGAAAACTCCGGCGCACCTGACTGACTGGCAGGGCAACTCCTGGACCCCCGACTCCGACAAGCCGGCGGCACACCCGAACTCCCGCTTCTGCACCCCGATCGACCAGATCGACATGCTCGCCGAGGAATACTTCAGCCCCGACGGCGTTGAGCTCTCCGCGATCCTCTTCGGCGGCCGCCGCAAGACCACTATCCCGCTGGTCACCGAGGCCCGAGACTGGTCCAACGGCATTTTCATGGGTTCCACGCTGTCCTCCGAGACCACCGCTGCTGCGGCCGGTGCCGTTGGCGTTGTGCGTCGTGATCCCATGGCCATGCTGCCGTTCATCGGCTACGACGCAGGCGACTACCTGAACCACTGGGTCAACCTGTCTGCCAAGGCGAACCTGGAGCGACTGCCCAAGATCTTCCTGGTCAACTGGTTCCGCCGCACTGCCGAGGGTGGCTTCGCCTGGCCCGGCTTCGGTGACAACGCCCGCGTCCTCAAGTGGGCCATCGAGCGCCTTGAAGGCAAGGCCGACGCCGTCGAGACTCCCATCGGCTTCGTGCCGACCGGCGAGTCCATCGATCTCGAAGGCCTGGACATGACCCCCGCCGAGGTGGAAGCCGCAGTGCGCGTCGACGCCTCCGAGTGGAAGACCGAACTGGCATCGATCGAAGAATGGTACGCAAAGTTCGGCGGTTCCCTGCCGGCTGCGCTCCTCTCTGAGCTCGACGGACTGAAGGCCCGCCTGGCCTAGACCACCTGCAGGCTTACGACGACGGTCCCGCACCTCGGTGCTGGACCGTCGTCGTCGTTTCCCCCATCTTGGAGCAGCCGAATCGGGAGCATTGTGCCGCGATTGGCGCGAGCGTAGCTTTTAGAGAACCAACAGTTCTCTATTTCGGGGGTCCGGGCCATGGACGATTCCCAGCCGCACACAGAAGAGTCCACTCTGCCTTCAGAACCGCGTGACGGGCCCAAAACGGCCCAGCAGGCTACCGCCCCCTTGGCCGATTTCGGCGTCGGGGATGTCGCCATTGCCGGTGGAAAAGGTGCCGCGCTGGGGGAATTGGTGCGTCAAGGGTTTCCAGTGCCGCCGGGATTTATTATCACCACGGGCGCGTACTCCTCCTTTCTGGCGGAAACGAACGTGGGTGCCGCACTGAGCGGTTTCCTGTCCGTCGGGCCTGATGAAGCTCCCGACGGCGGTGCGCCCGACGGCGGCGACGGTACCGGCGGTGACGGCGATGCGGCCCTCCGGGCACTTTTCGCCGCGGCGGAAATGCCCGGCCGGTTGCGGCAGGAGATCCTCGATGCCTATGCGAAGCTGGGCGGCGGGGCGGTCGCGGTCCGGTCGAGCGCCACGGCGGAGGATCTTCCGGGAGCCGCGTTCGCCGGTCAGCAGGACACCTATCTCAACGTGCTGGGCGGGGACGGTGTTGTCCAGGCCGTCGCCAATTGCTGGGCATCGTTGTGGACGGACCGGGCCATGGCTTATCGCCGACGGCAGGGAATTGATCCGCACGAGGTGGCCATCGCCGTCGTCGTGCAAAAAATGGTGCCGGCCGCCATGGCGGGTGTCCTGTTTACCGCGAACCCGGTCACGGGTGAGCGCGGTGAGATGGTGGTGGACGCGAACCCCGGGCTGGGCGAGGCCGTGGTCTCCGGGCGGGTGACCCCGGAGCACTATGTCCTGGACGCCTCGGGGAAAGTGCTGGGTTTCACGCCGGGTGGCCGCGAGGTAGTGATCAGCGCGGCTGAGGGCAGCGGCACGCGAGAAAGCTCCGGTATGCAAAGCACGAAACCAGGGCTCGCCGCGAAGGAATTGGCGGAGTTGGCCATGCAGGGAAACAAAGCCCAGCAGCATTTCGGCCGGCCTCAGGACATCGAGTGGGCGGCCGCCGGCGGAACGCTGTACGTACTGCAGTCACGGCCGATGACCGCTCTCCCGCCCCAACCGCCCGTCCTCAACGCGGTCCAACGTCGGGTGGGGCCGTTCTTCATCGAGATGTTCCAGGAGCGGCCCTATCCTTTGGACGTATCCGGCTGGATGAGTCGGGGGATCCTTGCGATGCTGCACGGCATGGCCGGGAGCGTGGGCGTGGTGTTCCCAACAGTGGAGGAGTTGTTGCCGGAGGAAGACGGGGTAGTGGTGCAGCTCATCCCGCCTGTGCCGCGCGCGACCATCCGAACGCTTGCCGCGCCGGTGTCCTTGCTGCGCCGGTCGAGGCGATTCAAAGCCGGCGCATGGACCCAGGATCCTCGTTTCTCCCTGTTTATCAACAACATTGAAAGGCTGAACGGCAAGGACCTCGGCCCGCTGCGGTGGCGTGCGGTGGTTGCATTTGCCGGGGAATGCTTCGCGGCGATGCAGGGCATTACGGACTTGAGGGTCTCCTACCTGCCCGGCATTCCGGTGCCGGTGCTGAAAATGCGTTTCATGCTTCTGCTCTTGGGCAAGATCAAGCTTGCGCCTGCGCTGATCGCGGGGGCGGAATCCCGCACGAGCCAGGCGAACCGGGCCCTTGAACGGCTCGCTTCCATCGCGGCGGACGATCCCGGGCTGTCCCGCGCGTTACGTGATGCAGGACCCCGTGAGCTCCTGGAGTTGCTGGAAAATGAGCCCGAACATCGCGCTTTCCTCGAGGCCTTCAAGGCGTTCCAGCTCGAGTACGGCCACCGCGAAACCACAAGCGTTGTCCTCAGCAGTTCGCCCACGTGGTCTGATGCCCCCGAGGTGGTTCTTGGTCTCGTGAAGGCCTTGTCTGGAGAGCGGCCCCAAACAGTCGACCAGGGCGGGATTGCGCTTGCGGAATTGAAACGTCATCCGGCTCTCCGCTTCGAACCGCTGCGGCGCAGGGTGCTCGCCGCCGTCGAGTCCGCCCAAGCCGGAATGGCTTTCCGCGAGGACAGCCACTTCTACGCCACCAAAGCCATCCCGCCTATCCGCCGGGCCTACCGGGAGCTCGGCCGCCGACTGGTGATGGCCGGCGTCATCGATGAGTCCGAGGAGATCTATCACCTGCGGTTCGAGGAACTGGAGTCCATCACAGACAACGACGACGGCGCGCTGCCGGCTTCACTCCGTGACCGTTTCCGGCCGCTGGTACTGGCTCGCGAGGCAAAGCGGCGCGAACTCGAAGGCATCCCGCTGCTCGATCCGGCTTTGCTCTTCGGCGGAGGCCGTCAGAGCCGTCAGAGCCGCCGAGGGCGCAAGGTGGAAGGGGTCCTCCTCTCCGGCACGGCAGCGAGCCGCGGCCAAGCGACCGGGCCGGTCCGGGTGATCCGTAGACCGGCCGAGTTCGGACGGCTGCGCAGCGGAGAGGTCCTCGTGTGCCCGTACACCAATCCGGCCTGGACACCGTTGTTCCAACGGGCCGCCGCGGTTGTGGTGGACGCCGGCGGGCTCGGCTCGCATGCGGCGATCGTTGCGAGGGAATACGGAATTCCGGCAGTTATGGGCACCGGTTCGGGCACGAGCGCCTTGACTGACGGGCAGCAAGTGCTCGTGGACGGAACCCTGGGGGTAGTCCTGCCGGCCGCTTCGGCGGAGAGACCTTGAGATGCCGGGGAACCGGGACCACCGGAAGCTCCCGCGCCGGCGCGGGGCGGCCCTGAACAGTGCGATTTTCGAGGCGGTCCTGGCAGAGATCGCCGAATCCGGCTACGCGGCGTTGACCATGGACAGTGTGGCCGAGCGCGCAAGGGCGAGTAAAGCTTCGCTCTATAGGCGGTGGCCCGGACGCGCGGCCCTGGTGCTTGAGGCAGCCTACGATGCCATGCCCGGCACGGCGTCCGCGCCGGACACCGGCAGCCTGCGCGAAGACGCCTTGGCGATCCTGCGGCTCGTCGCCCAACAACTCGAAGGGGCCGTGGGGCAAGCAATGCGCGGGCTCTTGGGGGAGGCGCTGCAGAATCCGGCTGTGGCTGCTGAGGTCCAGGAGTACGCCCGCGGCAACGTAGCCAAGACCATGCGAGCCATCATTGAGCAGGCCGCGGCCCGCGGCGAATGCGATCCCAGCGTGGTCACGGAGACAAGGATCGAGGCCGGCCCCGCCTTGCTGCGGCAGCGGTTCATCTTCTCTGGAGTGCCGATCGATGACGACTATTTGGTGCACGTGGTGGACGAGGTAATGCTGCCGTTGTTGCTGGTTGGGCCGCCCAACTGACTCGCAGTAGGTGTCGTTTTGGGGCCCCTAAACGACGCCTACTGCTAGTTAGTTGGCGAGCCAGATGTCCGGTCCGAAGACTTCGTAGTGAATCCTTGTGGCGGGGATTCCGGCGTTGATGGCTTCGTTGCGGATGTGCTTCATGAACGGCAGCGGTCCGCAGAGGTACAGCGAGGCATCGGCTGGGAGGTCCAGTTCGCGCAGTGACATGAAGCCCGCTTTGGACCCGGCCTGCGGTTCCTCCAGCCAGAGCTGGAGTTCCGCACCATCCAAGCGCTCGACGTCGTCCGTCATCTGGCCGCGCAACGCCCAACTGTCCAGATTGCTCTCCGCGTGCAGGACCAGCACTTGGCGGTCGGAGCCGGAATCGGCGAGCGAGCGCAGGATGGAAGCCGTGGGCGTGCAGCCGATGCCCGCCGAGGCGAGGACCACGGGACCGTTGCCCTCCTTGAGCGTGATCTCGCCATAGGGGTTGGAGATCTCCAGGACATCACCCACCCGAACGGTGTTGTGCAGCACGGGCGAGACCTCGCCGCCGTCGTCGATTTTTGTCGTGAAGCTGCGGCTGGTGCCGGCGTTGCCGGAAAGCGAGTACTGGCGGACCTGGCGCACGCCGTCGGGGAGTGTGACCTTGACGCTGATGTACTGGCCCGGCAGAGCTTCAGTAATCGGCGTGTCGTCGGCTGGCTCCAGGGTGAAGGTCGTCGACCCGGTGCCGGCAGGAGTCTTCGACGCGACCTTCCAGGGGCTCCACATCTTGCCATTGGCCTGCGCTGCGTAGAGTCCCTTTTCGAGCTTGATCAGCGCATCCGCCATGAGCCAATAGACCTCTGTCCAGGCTTCGGCGATTTCAGGGGTGATGACTTCGGCCAGGTCTTCCGCGATGGCGGCGAAGAGGTGCTCGTAGACCACTTGGTACTGTGGCTCGGTGATCCCCAGGGAAGCGTGGCGGTGTGCAATGCGGGACAGAACTGTCTCCGGCAGGGTTCCGGGGTTGCTCACCAGATGGCTTGCAAAGGCGGCGATGCTTCCAGCGAGGGCCTGCTGCTGGTTGCCGGAGCGCTGGTTCGAACGGCTGAACAGCCCATCGAGCAGTTCGGGGTGCGCAGCGAAGAGTCGGGAGTAGAACTTGGGGGTGATGTCACCAATCCGGGCGCCGACGAGCGGCAAAGTGGCCTCGATGACGGGGAAGGACTTGTCCGAGAGCATAGGTACTCCTGTCGTAGTGGCCCGTGGGACGCATACGGACCGGGATCAATACTTGTATTTGGAATGCAAGTATCTATAACTAATTTCTACACGTCGTAGAAGTATTTGCCTAATCGACCGCCCGAAGATGACAGAGGCCCGCCATAAGCCGGGTCTACAGTCCGGGGCGTAACCCGATCGTCTGGAATGCCGGCACCATCTGCCGAAGGCGCGGCAGCGAGGACACGACGACGTCGTCCAGCTCGCGGTAGAAGGCTTCCCTCGCGCGGGCCAGGGCATGCCGCAGGCCGCATTCAGTAATCAGCGGGCAGTCGCCATGTACGGATTGGCACTCGGCGGGGTCGGCCCTGTTATTCAGTTCACGCAGGATGTGGCCAACAGTGGCCTGCTGTCCGGCGGCGCTGAGCCGTGATCCGCCGTTTCGGCCGCGCTCGACGTCGATGAGGCCGAGCTCCCTCAGCCGGACGATGGCCTTGCTGACGTGGTGGTAAGGAGTCCCTACGGCGTCTGCGATGTTCTGGGTCGTCAGGAGTTCTCCTGCGGGCGCGGACGAGAGAACCAGGAGCGCACGCAGGCTCACATCCGCGAAGGCATTGATCTTCATGCCCTCAAGCTTACGGAGTAAGGTCTAGTCCACCCATACGAGGGGTTCATTGGTGTCGACTTCTGCGTTGTCAAAGCTGAAGCCTTCGGCGGTCTGGACATACGGGACAACGGCTGCGAGGAGACCGCCGCTGCGATGCTCAGCCGCGGCGTGGATCCCGTCCGAGCCGTGTTCCGGAAGGATGACGTCGTTGGCAATCGCCACCGCGCGGTATTCGTCACGGCCTTGGCGCAGTAATTCGAGGATGTCTGCCAGCATCGACTCTGTGTCGACGTTTCCCTCGTCGTCCGGCTCTCCGGGCGTTACGAAGACGATCCGGAGTTCGTTATCCTCCGCGAGTGTGACGGCGAAGGGCAGGAACCCACCGTTTTGTTCCAGGTGTTCCTGCGCTGTTGCCAAGGCGGCCCCAAGGGTTTCACGCACTTCGCGGAGTTCGTTTTCCTGTGTGCTTTCGAGGCCGTTGATCTGGGAATCCATGCTGCTGTCCGCCTTCGGGGCTGCCGGCTAGGACCGGACCAGTGCGAGGACGCGGTCCCGTACCTTTTCCATGGTTGCAACATCCTTCGCCTCGGCGTTCAGGCGCAGGAAAGGCTCCGTGTTGGACGGACGAAGATTGAACCACCAGCTGCCGTCCTTCGCCGTGAAGGTGCTGCCGTCCATGTAGTCCACGTCGACGTCTTCGCCAGCAAAATCGGCACGGACCCGCTCGATGGCTCCTGCCTTGTCCTCGATTTCGGAATTGATTTCGCCGGAAGAGACATATGGCTCGTACTGACGGCCAAGATCGGACAGTGGGCCGTCCTGCTCGCCCAATGCCGCCAAGACGTGCATGGCCGCGAGCATGCCGGTGTCCGCGTTCCAAAAATCGCGGAAGTAGAAGTGCGCCGAGTGTTCGCCGCCGAAGACGGCTCCTTCTTCGGCCATGACTGCCTTGATGAACGAGTGCCCCACACGGGTGCGCACGGCCCTGCCACCATCCGTCGCCACGAGCTCCGGGACTGCCCGCGAGGTCAGAAGGTTGTGGATGATTACGGGGGTCTTTTCCCCCGCCGCCTGTGCTCGGGCGATTTCCCGGCGCGCAACCATTCCGGTGATGGCAGACGGGGATACTGGTTCGCCCTTCTCGTCAATCACGAAGCAACGGTCGGCGTCACCGTCGAACGCCAGGCCGATATCCGCACCGTGCTCGATCACTGCGGCTTGCAGATCGCGCAGGTTTTCGGGCTCAAGCGGATTGGCGGGGTGATTAGGGAACGAGCCGTCCAGCTCAAAGTACAGGGGGACGATCTCGAACGGCAGGGCAGGAAGCAACTGGTCACCAAGCACCGCGGGAGTGGTCAGCCCGGCCATGCCGTTTCCGGCGTCAACGACGATCTTCAGCGGACGGGAGCCCTTGAGGTCAACCAGGCTGCGCAAGTACTCGGAATAGTCCTTCAGGACATCGCGGGTGCCGATGTTGCCTTGGACATCCGCAGCCGGAATGCTTCCGCTGTTGAGGTACTTCTCCGCCAGCGCCTGGATTTCCTTGAGGCCTGTTTCGGAGGAGATCGGCTGGGCGCCGGCCTTGGACATCTTGATGCCGTTGTACTCGGCGGGATTGTGGCTCGCGGTAAAAGTGGCGCCGGCCGCATTCAGGGCACCGCAAGCGTAGTAGAGCTCGTCGGTGGAGATGAGGTCCAGGAGCTGGACATCGGCGCCGCGGCGAGCGGCGCCGTCGGCGAATGCCTTGATGAATTCGGGAGACGACGGACGCATGTCGCCGCCAACCAGCACAGTTTCCCCGGCGAGGCCGAGGGTGTCGACGAAGGCCGCGCCGACGGATTCCACGATGTGGGAGGTGATGGATTCGCCGACGATCCCCCGAACGTCATAGGCCTTGAAGGAAGCCGAGAGGTCAAATGTATTGTTCTGCTCGCTAGTCACGCGCTCAATCTTACTGTGGAGCGAGGTCGTCGCTGTGCGGGAACGTCATCTATGTGGAAAACGTTTGTCCACATAGATGACGTCCCGGGTTCTGGCTGTCTGCGGGTGCTGGAATACTGAAGCCATGCCCAACAACCCGGATTCCGCCCTACTCGCAGCTGATCAGTCCACCACCCGGCTGCAGGCCCTTGAAGTATTGAAGGAGCTTGTGGGAAATGCGGACGCCCGTTTTCACGACGGCCAGTATGAGGCGATTGAGGCCCTCGTCGACGCCGGACGGCGCGCATTGGTGGTGCAGCGGACAGGCTGGGGCAAGTCGGCTGTGTACTTCGTCTCGTCGTTGTTGTTGAGGCGCCGGGGCGCAGGGCCCACCCTCATCGTTTCGCCGCTGCTCGCACTGATGCGGGACCAGGTGGCGGCAGCCGCACGTGCCGGGGTGCGGGCCTTAGCTATCAACTCCGCCAATCAGCTTGAGTGGGACAATGTCCGCGAACAACTGGCCGCGGACGAAGTGGATGTCCTTCTGGTTTCGCCGGAGCGGCTCACGAATCCTTCCTTCCGGGAAAACCAGCTTCCCGAGCTCATCCGCCGTACCGGTCTCCTGGTGATTGACGAGGCACACTGTATTTCGGACTGGGGGCACGATTTCCGTCCCGACTATCGGCGCATCTCCGATCTCATCGAGCAATTGCCTGGCAGCGTTCCCGTCTTGGCCACCACGGCCACGGCCAACTCCCGGGTGGTCCATGACATCGAAGAACAGCTCGGCGCTGGAGTGCTGACCATCCGAGGTGAGCTTGGCCGGGAGTCCTTGCGGCTGGGTGTCTTGAAGCTCGCCGACTCGCGGGATCGCCTTGGCTGGTTGCTGACCCATCTTGCAGACATGCCAGGCAGCGGAATCATCTACACCCTGACCGTTTCTGCCGCTGAAGACACCGCCCGGCTGCTCTCCGAGGCAGGCCACCACGTCCTGTCCTACACCGGGCGGACGGACCCCGCGGATCGTGAACGGGCCGAGCAACTCCTCAAGGACAACCAAGTGAAGGCGTTGGTTGCCACATCGGCGCTCGGCATGGGCTTCGATAAGCCGGATCTCGGGTTCGTCATCCACCTTGGTGCCCCGTCATCGCCCGTTGCTTACTACCAGCAAGTCGGACGCGCCGGCCGTGGCGCTGCAAATGCCGATGTGCTCCTCCTGCCTGGATCCGAGGACCGCGAGATCTGGCAGTACTTTGCGACTGCTTCAATGCCCTCGGAGGAAAAGGCCGCAGCCGTCCTCGACGTCTTGGCCGAATCCAGCTCTGCCTTGTCCACGGTGGCCCTCGAAGCACGGGTGGACCTGCGCCGGACGCCTTTGGAACTCCTGCTGAAGGTGCTCGCCGTGGATGGAGCGGTGGAGCGCGTGGGCGGTGGGTGGAGGTCCACTGGAAGTCCGTGGATCTACGACGCCGAGCGCTACGCCCGGATCGCCGAGGCCCGGGTGGACGAGCAGGATTCCATGGTGATTTACCAAGAGACCGCCGGATGCCGCATGGAATACATCACCGCGGTCCTGGACGACGAGTCCGCGCGTGCATGCGGCCGCTGCGACAATTGCGCCGGCAGGTGGTTCCCGGCGGACGTGGCAGCTGCCGCCGCCGACGCCGCCGGGCAGACGCTTCGGCGCGCGGGTCTTGCGCTGGAACCACGGCTTCAATGGCCCAGTGGCATGGATCGGCTCGGCGTCACGGTGAAAGGCAAGATCAAGCCGGAGGAGTTGCTGGCCGAAGGGCGCGTCCTGGCCCGCCTGACCGATCTCGGCTGGGGTGGTGCCCTCCGTGAGCTCTTTGCCGCCGGCGCAGCTGACCGCGAGGTTGAACCGGCCATGTTGCAGGCTTGCGTACAGGTCTTGCGCGAATGGTCCGCCGGAGACGGCCGGTCCACGGGGTGGAGTGGCCAAGGCCGTCCGGCAGCCGTCGTGAGCATCCCCTCCAGGAACAAGCCGGCGCTGGTCGAATCCTTGGCCCGCGGCATAGCCGGCATCGGCCAGATGCCGTACCTGGGTTCCCTCCAACTCCAGCACGGCGGACCCACGGGCGGGCGCGGTGGCAACAGCGCCTATCGGCTGGCCGGTGTCTGGGAGCGCCTCGTGGTGGGTCCGGAACTTGGACAGAACCTTGCGTCGCTGGGCGGTCAAGGCATTCTCTTGGTCGACGACCTCGCGGACAGCCGCTGGACCATGACCGTTGCCGGCCGCGCCCTCAGGCAAGCGGGGGCAGGATCGGTGTTGCCTCTCGTCCTCGGTCAAGCAGCGTGACCGGCGCGGTCCCGGACGTCCAGTCCGGATCCAAGTGGCAGCCGCGGCTCGCTTTGCTGGTTGCCGCCACCTTCTTCATGGAGTTCCTGGACGGAACTGTCCTTACTACGGCCATGCCGAGCATCGCGGCCGACTTCAAAGTGGTCTCGGCCGATGTCAACGTCACGATGACTGCCTACCTGGTGACTGTGGCCATGGGAATTCCGCTCAGCAGCTGGCTCGCAGAACGCTTTGGGGCACGCCGGATCTTCTGCCTGGCGATCGCAGTGTTCACCGTGGCGTCGCTGTTGTGCGCGGCCAGCCAGGACCTCACCCTGCTGACCTTGAGCCGGGTGGCACAGGGGGCCGGCGGGGCCATGATGGTGCCGGTCGGGACTCTCGTAGTGCTGCGGGGCACGCCCAAGTCGGAGCTCCTCCGAGCCACCGCGTTCCTGGTGTGGCCCGGGTTGCTGGCCCCCGTCTTGGCGCCGCTTGTGGGCGGAGCGTTCACTACCTATCTTTCCTGGCACTGGATCTTCCTGATCAACGTACCGCTGGGGCTTGCTGCGTTCATCGCAGCCCTGAGGTTGGTTCCGCGTACGGGAGGCGATGCTGGCCGGCGGCTCGACTGGCGGGGGCTCACGCTCACCACCTTCGGCGTAGGATCGCTTGTTGTAGGCCTTGAAGGGGTTGGCGGCCACGGCGCGGGCGTGGTCCCGGCAGCTGTGCTGTTGGCCGGAGCACTGGCTTTGGCCGGAGCGGCCTGGTGGATGCTCAAAGCCAAGACTCCGCTCTTCGATCTCCGGGTTTTCGCCACTCGCACGTTCCGGGCCACCTCCACCGGAGGGTTCGTCTATCGCCTGACTATCAGCTCGGTGCCCTTTCTGTTGCCGCTGTTGTTCCAGGACGGCTTTGGCTGGGATCCGCTCAAATCCGGTGCCATGGTGGCTGCGGTTTTCATCGGCAACATCGGCATCAAGCCTGCCACGACGCCCATCATTCGGCGGTTCGGCTTCAAGCCCGTGTTGGTCTTCGCCTCTTTCGCTTCAGCAGTCACCTTTGCCGCTTGTGCAGCGCTCAACGCAGGGACCCCGGAGCCGTTGATTTTTGCCTTGCTCCTGGCCAGCGGAGCCTTCCGCTCGATCGGATTCTCGGCGTACGCCTCGGTGCAGTATGCGGATATCGTCCCGGGGGAGCTTCCCTCGGCCAACGCAGTATCAGCCACGTTGGTGCAACTGGCCGCGGGCGCCGGCATTGCAGTGGGTGCACTCTTCCTGCGCCTCTTCGACCATGTGTCGCTCTTCGGCGACGGCCCTTCCTCGGCGTACCGTGGCGCCTTCCTCGCCATGGCTGCCGTGATGCTGTTGAGCACAATAGACAGCCTGATGCTGCACCGCCACGCCGGCGCTGAAGTCAGCCGCAGTGCTGTGAGTAAACCCGAGAAACGGCGGGGCTGAGGCCTTCGAGGACGTTAGTCGCCGGAACTTCCATACGGGAGATCCCGGCGACTCTCGGCCGTCCGCCGTCTTGCTTGGATCGTTTAGCTAGGACGCCGGGTGCGTGAACGGGATCCGGTCGAACGACATGACGCTCGTTGCTTCACCCGGGTTGACCGTGACCTTCAGCCAGTCCTTGGCATTGTTGGATCCATCCACGGTGATTCGGGTCAGGTTCTTCGCTGCTGTGGCCTGGCCGTAGAAAGACAGCCATGTGGAACCGGCAGCGAGGGGGTGGTCTTGGTTGTAAACGTGACTGTCGCCATTGATCAGGTAGACCGGGCCGCCGAACGAGTTCGATTCCTCGATCAAGGTCTGCACCAGGGGCTTGAAAGCACCAAAATCCGCCTGGGAAGGGGCCGCGACTGTCGGGTCGAACATGTCCGCCTGAGTCATCACGACGACGGCCCGGTCACCGGTGTTCCGCGCCTTCCGGAAGGTATCCCTCAACTCCTGGATATCAGCCTCGGTCCTCTGCTGTACCTCGTTAAGTTGGGCGGCGGTGGGCTGGGTCTGGCCGAGTCCCGTCCAAGGCAGCATTGAATTGTTGCTGCCCGGAATGTTGACGGCAGTGAAGGCGACCTCATGCTTGCGGAAGCTGACGTTCTCCGGGAAGCCTTCCTTTGCCTGTGACTTCACCTGCATCGGCGAACCAAGCGTGACACCTGGCTGCGGGAAGAAGACTTCCCGCACCTTGGCCAACCTCTCCAGGGGGTTGTATGCACCGTTGTTCGTTCGGTGGCAGTCAGTCCATTCGTTGTCACCCGGGGTGTAGACGAGAGGGGCAGTAAAGCTGTCGAAGTTCGTCTTGATGGCCTGGAAGTACTGGTCCGTGCACTGGGACGATCCGTTCTTGATATCGCCCACGTGTGCTACAAAACTCAGTTCCTTGTGCGCGTTCAGGTCCTGAATGTAGGAGGGGAAGGCTTGGATTTCAGCGTTACCGTAGGGCACGTCGCCGATGACGCCGAAGCTGAAGCCCTCGGTATTGCCTTGGTGTCCGTTGCCGTTGGAGCCGTCTTGTCCCGCGTTGTTACCGGGGCTGGCCGCCAGTGCCGGCGGCGTGAGCAACGTGGTCGACAGCAGGACGGCCCCAACCGTTGCGATCGCGAACTTCGTCATTGAACGCATGAATCTCTCCTCGTCGTTGGTCTCCGTTACCCGGACGAGGTTATTGGCGCGAGCTGAATTCAAAGAGTCGGAGACATGAACCTTCCCCGCCGCCGCCGTTGAAGACCCAGGCCGCTGAGGGCCCGAGGAACGCAAAAGGCCCCGGTCAGGGACCGGGGCCAAAACGCGGAGACGGGGGTGTGTAGTTTCACGACATAGTTCACACATGAGTCGGGTCATCGTTCCCGGTTGACGCTTCACCGGTGAGTCGGGACATCGTTCACGCCCCGGGCGCGGCGAGCATGTTTCATGTCGAAGCAGAAAGTGATCGTCCTTGCAGTCCGTGACCAGGGCCTGAGCGTCGCGGATGCGGCCCGCCGCTATGGAGTCAGCCGCCGCTGGGTCCATGAACTCCTCAGGCGCGAAGCCGAAGGGGGCATCGACGCCGTCGAGCCCCGGTCCAAACGCCCGCTGAGCAACCCGCGCCGAACCACCGACGCTGTCACCGGCCGGGTCCAGGCCCTGCGGCGGGAACTGGACGCTGCCGGCCTGGACGCCGGGCCCGTGACGATCGCCTGGCACCTTGGACGTGAAGGACTACACGCGCCGTCGATCTCCACGATCCGCCGGATCCTGCACACCGCGGGCCTGATCGCCCCGGAGCCGAAGAAACGCCCGAAGTCCTCCCTGCACCGCTTCGAGGCGCACCAGCCCAACGAAACCTGGCAGTCCGACTTCACCCACTGGGCCCTGGCCGACGGGACCGATACCGAGATTTTGAACTTCCTCGATGACCACTCCTGCTACCTGCTCGCCTGCGCCGCGTTCACGCCCGTCACCGTCACTGCGGTGGTGTCCACCTTCCTGGCCGCCGCCGCGGAACACGGGTTGCCGGCCTGGACCCTGACCGATAACGGCATGGTCTACACCACCCGCCTGGCCGGCGGAAAAGGGGGGCGCAACGCCTTCGAACACCAGCTCCACGCCCTGGGCATCACCCAGAAAAACGGCTCACCCAGCCACCCGCAGACCCAGGGAAAGATCGAACGCTTCCATCAGACCCTGAAGAAATGGCTCACCGGCCAGCCCCGCGCCCACACCCTGGCGGACCTGTACGAACAACTGGACAAGTTCCGCCACATCTACAACCACGAACGCCCCCACCGGGCCCTGAACCGCAGAACACCGCACGAGGCCTACACCGCGACCCCCAAAGCAGCACCGTCCGGAGCGAAACAAGGAGACCACTGGCGCCGCCGCATCGACCGCGTCGACCGGTTCGGGAAACTCACCCTCCGCCACGCCGGACGGCTCCGCCACATCGGCATCGGGCGGGCCTACGCCGGCAAACACGTCCTGATGCTCATCCACGACATGGACGTCACGATCAGCGACACGGCCACCGGAGAGATCATCCGCGAACTCACCATCGACCCCGCCCGCGGCTACCAACCCAGACAAAGAAAAACACCCCGGTCCGAAGACCGGGGTGTTACCGATGACCCGACTCATCCATGAAGGATGTCTCGACTCATCACAAACGCGGAGACGGGGGGATTTGAACCCCCGGTGGAGTTGTGCCCCACACTTCATTAGCAGTGAAGCCCATTCGGCCGCTCTGGCACGTCTCCAGTTGCTATTGCTAGCCAACCAAGGATACGCAGAACTGGGCACCGAGCGCAAAACGGCCGCGCGGGCCGCCGTCGGGCGCCGTACCGCCGCTTGTCGGACTCGGCGCGGGCCGCCGTCGGGCGCTCCCCGTCGAGGGCGCTAGTGCCCCGAGCCCTCCTTGCCCGCAAGCGCCCGCCACAAGAAGTGTTGGCTGCGGGCTTGGAGTGAGGCTGCCTGACGGTTGTCCGATGCTCCGGCGTGACCACCTTCAAGTGCTTCGTGGAACCACACGTTCGGGATGCCCATTGCCTGCATCCGGGCTGCCATCTTCCGGGCCTGGACCGGGCCCACACGGTCATCGGAGGTGGCCGTCCAGATGAACGTCTCCGGGTACTCCACGCCGTCGCGCAGCAAGTGGTACGGCGAAAAGGTGCGGATGTACTCCCACTGTTCCGGGACGTCGGGATCGCCGTACTCGGCAATCCAGGAGTAGCCGGCCGAAAGCTTGGTGTAGCGGCGCATGTCCAGCAACGGGACGCCGCAGGAGATGGCTCCGAACAACTCCGGGTACTGGGTCAGCATGTTGCCCACCAGCAGTCCGCCGTTGGAGCCGCCCACGCAGCCGAGCCGCCGCGGACTGGTGACGCCCCGCGAAATGAGGTGCTGGGCCACAGCGGCGAAATCCTCGAACGCGCGGTGTCGATTCGCCTGCAAGGCTGCGCGGTGCCAAGCGGGACCGTACTCGCCGCCGCCGCGGATGTTGGCCACGACGTAGACGCCGCCACGTGAATGTGCCGCAGAGCCGTCTTCGGACGGGATGCTTTCGGTCCGGCGTTCCAGCCAGGCGCGCCCGATGGCTCCGCTGTAGGCCGGGGTCCTAGAGACTTCGAAGCCGCCGTAGCCCGAGAGCTGAGTGGGGTTCTCGCCGTCGAGGTCAAGATCTTTGGACGCCACCTGGAAATAGGGCACGCGAGTGCCATCTGCGGAGATGGCGAAGTGCTGCTGGACCTCGTAGTCCGCCTCGTTGAAGAACGACGGCGAGGACTTCACCACTGCGTGCGTGCTCGCCACCCCGCCGTCGTGGCCTGCGTCGAGCGTGTAGCTGGCGATGCCCGGGGACAGCGTTCCGCGCATGAGCGTGGTGGGGGTGGTGAAGCCCGTTGCGACGAGCCAGTAGTCGTTGCCGGCGTCGTCGCCTTCCACTTCGTCCTCATCGTCGACGGCGTAGGCGTTCACATCGTGCAGCGGCGGGGACGCATCCAACAATGTCGAGGCCCACCCACCCGCGGAGTCCTTGCGGGCCGGGTCGAGCACCCTGATTTCGGAAGAGACGTCGTGCAGCAGGTTCAGGAGGAGGTAGTTCCGGGTCCAACTCCACGACTGGAGGGACGTGTGTTCATCCGGGGTGAAAAGCATCGTGAAATCGCGTGCCCCGGACAGATAGCCCTCAAAGTCGGCAGCCAGCAGAGACCCGGCGGGATAGGTGGTTCCGTCCACGTTCCAGTCCTGCCGCGGTCGGAACATGAGCCATTCGCGGTGCGAACTGAGGTTGACGTCGGTGGGGACATCGATGGCCAGCCACGCGTCGTCATGCAGAACGGAAGTGGTCCGGTTGAAGAAGTCGATCCAGTCCACGGCGAAAGTGCGTTCGAAACCCGGGGTGGAGTCGTGGGCGACGAGGGACATCATGTGGTCTTCGGGGATCTCGAAAATCCGCTCCGCCTCAGTCAAGGATTGGCCGCGACGAAGCTTCACCCCGGTGCGCGCGTAGGACGAGCTGGTTTTCGGCAGGCCGTCGGCGGTGGTGGCAACCAACAGGGTGTCGGCATCGAGCCAGCTCACGTTGCCCTTCGCGGTCGGAAGGTCGAAACCGCCTGCAGCCGGGTCCACGAAGGTGCGGGTCTCGACGTCGAACTCGCGGTGGCGGTTGGCGTCACCGCCGTCGGGGGAGAGGGCGATGATGGCGAGGCGGTGCGGTTCGCCTTCGGCCGGGCGCAGGAAGTTGGCGCCGTGGAAAACCCATTCTTCGCCTTCGGCGGCGGCAAGTGCGTCGATGTCGAGCAGCACGTCCCATTCCGGGGCATCGCTGAGGTAGCTTTCCCACGTGGTCCGGCGCCAGAGGCCCTTGGGGTTCTGCTGGTCTTTCCAGAAGTTGTAGTAGTGCTCGCCACGCTTGTTGACCATGGCGATCCTGTCCGTGGAGTCCAGGACCTCCAGGATTCCGGCTTCCAAAGCCGGGTAGTCGGCGTCGTCGAGCAAGTCTTCGGTGCGGGCATTTTGCTCCCGCACCCAGGCCAGCTGTTCCCCGCCATGAATGTCTTCGAGCCAAATATTCTCGTCGACAGGTTCGGGGGTGATTGCGGTTCCCTGGGCAGTTTCGTTGTCGGGCGCGGGCGCTTGATCAGCTGCTGTGGTGGTCATCCCTCATCCTAGAGTGACTCTCTGAGAAGGAAGCAAGTCACAAGAAGTTAGGCTTGGGCGTGGGTAAATCGCAGAACATTCGGGTGGGGCTGATCGGGGCAGGTCCCCGCGGCACCAGTGTGCTGGAGCGTTTGCTCGCCAATTGGGCCGCGACGGAAACCCAAACACGTTCCTTGCACATCGACGTCGTCGACTCCTATCCCGCCGGCCCCGGGCACGTCTGGCAGCCCGAGCAGTCCCGGCTGTACCTCATGAACACGCAGTCGTTCTACCCCACGTTGATCCCCGAGGACGAACGACTCGCGCCGCCTTTGGCCGGGGGCTCCTTTGAGCAGTGGCGGGCGAAGCAGCGGTCAGGTGGCGGTCCGGGCCTGAGCGACGAGGAACGGGCCGAACTTGCCGTGCTCGCCTCCCACGACTTTCCCAGCCGTGCCCTTTACGGGCGGTATTTGCGCTCGACGCTGGAGGAACTGCTCCACCGTGTCCCCGCCGGCGTTGAGATCGCCTTCCACCGGAACAACGCCGTGGCGGCGCGTCCCCTCCCGGGCGGGCCGGCGGACGGTTCGCCGGGTGTGTCCACGGGCGGAGGGTTCGACGTCGAACTCGACGACGGCGCCCGGCTCACCGTGGATTCCCTCGTCCTCGCGCTGGGCCACCTTGAGTCCCGGCTCAACCCGGAGCAGCGTTCGTTCAGGGAGGTGGCGTCGGAGCTCGGGCTGCTATACGTCGCGCCCGCCGCACCTGCCGACGTGGACTGGGTGCTGGTGCCGGACGGGGAAACCGTCCTGGTCCGCGGCATGGGCCTGAATTTCTTCGACGTCATGGGCCAGCTGACGGAAGGCCGCGGGGGACGATTCGTGCCGGCTGAAGACGGTCTCCCGGGGAAGCTTAAGTACTTTCCTTCGGGCAGGGAACCGAAGATCATCGCGGCATCCAGGCGGGGAACTCCGTACCGGACCAAGGCCGGGTTGGACGGGTACTATCCCAAGTCCGTGCGCTTGCGGTATCTGACCGAGAGCGCGGTGGAACGCTTCGCCGCGGCAGGCATCCAACCTGGCTTCGACCACGATCTTTGGCCCCTCCTGCATCGGGACGCCCTGTGGGCCTACTACTCAACGTTGGTCGTGGCGGAACCCGTGGCCGTGTTTGATGCGAACGAGTTTCTTGCTGCCCTCGAAGACTTGTTGCAGCCGCACGCGCATGCCACCGGGCGATGGGAAAACCAGGTCGCAGAGCTGGTTGCCACCCACGTTGCAGCGTCGCGCCGCCTTGACCTGCTGGGCCTCGCGGCGCCCTTGGCCGGGCATTCCTTCGCGTCCAGGAAAGAACTCGACGCCGCCGTCGTCGACTATCTGGACGACGATGCCCGCCGCTCCGCGCTCGGAGAGTCAGATCCCGTGAAGATGGCCATCGGTGCCCTGCACGCGGGACGGGCCATCCTGAAGAGCGCCGTGGCCGACGGCGGCATCACGGACGAATCGTGGGTGGGCGAGCTGCGGGGCTGGTTCGAATCCTTCGTTGAGGGACTCGCGAGCGGTCCTCCCGCCCTCCGCGCCGAACAGTTGGCCGCTTTGGCGCGTGCCGGCGTCGTGAGTTTCGTTGGCCCGGATCCGCGATTCAGCGTTGATCGTTCCAAGCGCGTCTTCCGCGCGGTATCGGCCTGGGTGCACGACGACGCCGCGGAAGCCAGGACCCTGATTGAGGCCATGTCTCCCGCGAACCGCGTTGGCGTGAGTGTTTCTCCGTTCCTGCGTCAATTGCTGGCCGACGGATTGGTGCGGCCCAAAGTGATGATGACTGCCGAGGGAATGCCGGTGCAGACCTCCGGCTTGGACGTCGAGCCGCACCCCTACCGGCTGGTGGGCGCCAACGGTTCAGTGACTCCGGGGATGTACGCCCTTGGCCTGCAGCTTTCCTCCACCCAGTGGGGGACGGCCATCGCCGCCGAAGCCCGACCTTCCGATGGCACCGGCTACCGAAGCGGCCAACGGACCCTCCGCGACGCCGACGAAATCGCCAGGGACATGCTCGGCCTTCCCCTCGAAAAATGAGCATGCTCCGCCAAGAAAAATGAGCATGCTCCCCGCCCGATCCAACAAGTGGACATAAACCTGATATGTCCATTCGTCCGGGCCGGGGGAGAGCATGCTCATCCGGGGTTGGCGCTGCGGCTAGCCCCTAAGGCACTTCTGGTACTCAAGCCATGCGAAGGCGTATTTGATCCAGCCGAGCACGTCGTACCACTTGCTCGGCATGACGGGTGCAGTGCACTTGGGAGGCAGAGGAGCGGCAACCTTGACTGCAGCTTTGACTACCGTCCCGGACTCGACGGCGGTCAGCACCAGGGTTCCTGTTCCGGCTGCCGCTCCCGCGGGTACCTTGACGTTCACTGAGGCGGCACCGAAAGCGACGCTCACCGTTCCCAGTTGTGTCGCGACCCCCTTTGCATCCGTGAAGATTGCCTTGAGAGAGGTGTTTTGCGGGCTGCCGAGCGAGGTCAGGTTCAGTTTGGAGACGGACAGGGCCATGGCGTCACCGCTCCTCACCTCTGCTGCCGTGGTGTTTACGACTGCAAGGGAACGGCGGGCGAAGTCCGGTGACACTGGATTGTGGGCCTGCAAGTACTTGATCCACGCGTCTCGATCCACGAGTCCTGAGTCCTTGGTGTTGCTGCCTTCCTTGAAGACCCGGAAGTTGTCGCCGCCAGCGGCCAGGAAGCTGAAGGTTCCGATGCGGTACGACTTCGCGGGGTCGATGAGCGCCCCATTCACCCAGATAGAGGTGATCAGGTCGCCCGCAGCACGGGCGGCGTCGTACGTGTAGTTCACGTTCTTGGACACGCCTAGCTGCAAGTACGGACGGCTCGGCACGGAACCATCGGCGTTGGTCTGCCATTGCTGCTCAAGAAGCGACTTGAACTTGGCGCCCGTCAGCGACGTGGTCCAGAGATTGTTCACGAACGGCAGCACCGCGTTGGCTTCCGCGTACGTGATGGTGCCGTCGGGTGCGTAGTAAAGCTCGTTGCGCAGGCCGCCGGGGTTCACGACGCCGATCTCGGCCCCGCCAAGTTCGGGTGCCTTGAGGGTGTCCACGAGAGAATCCGCCACCAGGTTGCCCAGTGTGGATTCGCTCGCGCGGTCATCGCGCTTGGGAGTCCCGCCCGCGGGGTCCGGCGTGAACGCCGTGGTGATGTCCGCGGTGACGGCGCCGACCGGCTGATTGCCGACGACGGCGGCATCGGCCAGGGCCTTGTCGACGATGGCCTTGACCTGTGCAACACGGGGGTAGGTTCCGGACATGTCCGTTGTGGAGCGCTTGACGTTGCCGGCGGTATAGGCGGTCACGGCCATGCTCTTGGTATCTACAGTCAGCGTGATGCTGCCGATGTTTTCGCCGTAGTTGCCCGTCTGCACGATCGGGCGGGTCTTGCCTGTCGGCAGGCCGTTGGCGTCAAGGACTGGTGCGTCCCAGGCGTATTCCTTGTGGGTGTGGCCAGTGAAGATGGCTGCCACATCCGGTGTGGTTTCCTTCACGAGCTTGGCGAACGGCCCGCCCGCAGCAACTTCCTGCTCGATCGTGGCACCTTCCGGGGTACCCGCTCCGGCGCCGTCGTGGATTTCCGCGACAATCACATCGGCCAGCTTGCCGGCCTTGATCTTGGCGGCAACGCGGTTGACGGCGTCCACAGGGTCACCGAATTCAAGATCCGCGATGCCGGCCGGGCTGACCAGGGACGGGGTCTCCTGCGTCACGGTGCCGATGACGGCCACCTTGACGCCGTTCATGTCCAGAACCGTGTATTCGGGCAACACCGGTGTGGTGGTGCCCTTCTGGTAGACGTTGGCACCCAGGATTGGGAACCTCGCGTTGTTCCCGCCGGCGATGACGCGGTCCCGCAAGTCCGCCCATCCGCCGTCGAACTCGTGGTTGCCCACTGCGGACGCTTTGAGCTCAAGCGCGTTCAGCACATCGATGGTCGGCTGGTCCTTGGCCACCGCGGAGGCGAAGAGTGACGCGCCGATGTTGTCTCCCGCCGAGATGAAGGCGGTTGAACCGGGCGCGGCAGCGGCCCGGAGTTGTTCGATGGTGCTGGCGAACAGGACGGTGTTGCTGTCGATGCGTCCGTGGAAATCATTGATGCCCAGGAACTGCAGGTCTACGCTGGCCGGCGTGGTCGGCAGGTTCAGGCCGACCACCACGGGGTCGTGGTCACTCGCCCGGAACTGGTCCGCGGCGTAGTAGTTGCCTACGTTGTTGTTGTACCTGCTGTACTCGAAGGCGACCGACTCCACCGAGTTGATGTTCCAGATGTCGGTTCCGGTGACCACCTCATGGGCGGCGGGAGAGGCGAGGATGTGGTCGAGGGATCCGACCATTCCGCCGAACAGGTACGAGTGCTTCCCGGTGCTTGTTTCCAGGTCCGCGTAGCCGGCCCCGGTGAGGACGTTGATCGGGTCTTCTTTGGAATAGGCGTTGAAATCGCCGATGAGGAATACCTTGTCGGTGCCCTTGGAGGACTTCAACTGATCGGCGAAGGTCAGGAGCGACTGTGCCTGCTTGGTGCGGGCAACGTTGGAGGCGCCTTGGCCCTTGTCGGTGTCGTCCGGTGTTACTGCCGAGCCCTTGGACTTGAAATGGTTCACGATCGCGATGAACTTCTTTTCATCGCTGGCCTCCACGGGCTTGAAGACCTGGGCGAGGGGCTTGCGTGCGCTGGCGAAAGCGACAGTGTCGTTGTGGATGATCGACTCACCCAGTGGTTCGGCGCTGGCCTTCTTGTAAATGAACGCCGTTCGGATCATGTCCTCGTCGCTCAGCGGGGGAGCATTGGCTGGCGTGCGGACGTAGTCCCAGATACCGGGGGTTTCAATGTTGAGGGAATCCACCAGCTTCGCCAGGGCATCATCGCGGTTCTTGCCGAATTGTGCCGAGTTCTCGATCTCCTCCAGGGAGACGACATCGGCGCCGGACTTGGTGATTGCAGCCACGATCTTTGCTTGCTGGCGCTGGAGGTTCTCGGCGTTCGCCGCACCGCGGGCGTTGCAGCCGTCCTTGACCGTGATCGGATTTCCGTCGCGGTCAGTGTAGTAGGTGCAGCCGCTGAGCTGGTCACCGGTGGTGGGGAAGTAGTTCAACACGTTGAAGGAAGCGATCTTCAGGTTGCCGCCCACGTTGGCCGGGGCCTCGGGACGGCTACCGGTGAAGCTGACTGGCTGCACGGAGTCCGCGGTGGCCGGGGTCAGCTGGGAGAGCGGCTGGAATTTCCAGGCGTTGTTCCCGTAGCCGAGGATCACGTTGGTGCGGAAGGTCGCAGCCGATCCGACCCGGACAGGATTGCTCGTGGTCAGGTAGGGGAGCGGCTGTGCCTTCGTGGAGGCGTCCTTGAGGAAGTTGGTGGACGCGCCGTCGTCGAGTTTGATGCCGCGCAGTGCATTGTCGGCAACCACGGCGTTGTATTCCGCTGAGCCATAGTTTGCTACGGCAGTGGGCTGGACCAAGGGGGAGGTCCCTGCCGCCAGGCCGATTTCGCCGTACTGGTTCAGTGAATAGTTGTCCGTCACGGTGAAGGTGCCCTGGGGTGCCAGGAGCATGCCTTCATAGCGCTCGCGGGTGGTTTCGTCGGCCGGAAGTGCGAAGTTGCTGGGCTTGACTTCGGGCGCGGCTTCGCTGAGCTTCTTCACTCCAGCTGCGTCTGCGGTGAGCTGGGTCTGGTTGGAGAACTCGCTCACCGTGCCGGTGAGTTCGAGGTAGTCGCCGATCTGGGTGCTTTCCACGGTGGACGGTGAGTAGACGAAAATTGCGTCCGACGCCGTCCTGGCCGCCGGATCAGTGTCGCCGCCGGTTCCGGGGGTCTGTACGTAGTAGCCGTTGAATCCGCCCGTTGCGTAGACGGCGGTGACTTTGCCGCGGGTGGTGACCATGGCACCGGTGAAGGGGCTGGCCGCTCCGGTGCCTTGGATTTCCGCAATGGTCTTGTTCTCGGGCGCGGCGGGCGGAGGCGCTGTGGCTCCTGCCGCCGTCGGGGTGATGGCGGCGCTGAGGCTCAGGTCGGCGGCGTTGTCGTTGGTGTCCGCGCCGTTGCTCCGGTTCAGGCTCCGTACGTCGGTGTTGTTTGTCGGTGCCAGGGCCGCCGCGGTCTCAAAAGTGTTGCTGCTGCCGTAGCCGAGGAGATCGGCTACGGCAGAGTTGCCCACTACGGAACCCGTGGGGAGCGGGTTCACTGCAGTGCCTTGCTTCGCAAGGACGATGGTTCCGGCACTTCCGCTGGGGTTGAGGGTGCCGGAACCGTCGACGTCGGCAGCCGGCAATTCTGCCGCCGTCGAGGTTGAGCTGTTGCTGGCGCCCTTGATGAGGAAGTATCCCTTGGCCGGGATGTTCCCGGTGAGGGGAGTGATGAAGGTGGGCGGATTGACGTTGCTCGCCGCGCGGTATTGGAGCGACCAGCCGTTCAGGCTAACGGCGGAGTCCGAGTTGTTGTACAGCTCCACGAACTTGTTGCGGAAAGCAGCTCCGGCGCTGCCTCCGCTGAGATAGGCCTCATTGATCACCACCGACGGGCCCGTCGTGGGGGGTATATCGGCTGCCAAGGCCGGAACGGTGGCGAGCGGGGCTGCAAGCAATCCCGCCGACACCACCAAACCGACTAGAAATTTCCCATTTTTGAAATGCATCAGCTCTGACTTTCAATTGGCCCTGTGGGGCACAGTGGAAGACGCCCGCCGTGTGCGTCGGCGGGCGGTGATCCGGGCTTTACTCCGGTGGGGATATCACGCTCGGCATCTCATCAGTCGTGGGTGAATACCGGGTTGCCATATGGTGACGGCACAAACAAGAGAGAGCATGCCCTCCCTTTGAGGCGGGGAGTGGACATAATCCCAATATGTCCACTCCCCGCGTCGTGGGGAGAGCATGCTCTCTGGTGGGTGGCGGGCTGCGCCTAGCGGTTGGGCCTATGCAGCCTGGTTTTGGATGAGTTTGAAGATCGCACCCGTCGGGTCTGTCAGGGTGGCCATCCGGCCGTAGGGAGTGTCCTCAGCCGCCTGGACGACGGTGGCGCCAAGGGAGACGGCCTGCTCGATGGTGTCGTCGACCTTGTCCACCGCGAAGTAGACGCCCCAGTAGGACGGGACCTCCGCCGGGAGGAAACCGGAGGCATCCATGATGCCTGCCTTGGAGTCGTCGCCCGCCCCGAGGGTGGTGTAGCGGAACTCCGGGGTATCGCCCACTACGGTGGTTTCCCAGCCGAAGACGTTCTGGTAGAAGGAAACTGCCGAGTCGTACTCCTTGGCGAAGAGCTCGTGCCAGGCGGGTGCGCCGGTTTCGGCAGCCAGCTGATAGCCCTTCATCTCGCCGAACTGCCAGGCACCGATCGCTGCTCCGGAGGAATCCGCGTACATTGCCATGGTTCCCTGGTCCGGCACTTCCATGGGTTCCATGTAGACCTGGCCGCCGTTGGCGACGGCCGCTTCGGTGGTGGCCTTGATGTCGTCAGTGCGCAGGTAGGTGGACCAGACATCGGGCATCTGCGCCATTTCTTCCTGCTTCTGCATGATCCCGGCCACCATCTTGCCGTCCTTCGAGGCCGTGATGTAGCCGCCGTACTTTTCCTGGTCCCCGGTCTCGTAGGTCCAGCCGAAGAGCGAGTTGTAGAAGGACTTTGCCTTCTCCGGGTCCGAGGTCATCAGGTCGATCCAGCAAGGCGAACCGGGGGTGATGTCAGGCGTAGGCATGTTTGCTCCTGTGTCGTTTACCGCGGTTGTTGCCGCGGTTTCATGAGTGGGTGGTGGAGACAGACAAAACCCTATGCGGGGCCTCCGACAGTTTCAATGCCTTGGCTCGATGCCTTCAGCGGAACCTAGCCCATGACGAGCATCAGGATGAAGTAGATCGCTCCGCCGACCACCGAGTAGATGGCGAAGGGCGTCAAGGTCCGGGTCTCGAAGAAACGAAGCAGGAACTTGGTGGCGAACCATGCCGCGACACCCGCGCACAGCGCGCCCACCAGGAACACTCCACGCTCGTCGGCCATGGCCGGGGTGAAGAGTTCAGGCAGCTTGAGCACGGCGGCAGCGCCGATGATTGGCGTCGCGAGCAGGAAGCTGAAGCGCGCGGCGTTTTCATTGTTCATCCCGGACAGCAAGCCTCCGGCCATAGACGAGCCGGAACGGGAGATGCCCGGGATGAGGGCCGCTGCCTGGGCGGTTCCGATGGCCAAGGCGCGTTTCCACGGCAGGGTGGCGATTTCGGCGTCGGAAACCGTTGCGGTGGCCGCGTGTTCTGCTACACGGCGGCTGTCCCTGGTCCGCAGACGCTCGGCTGCAAAAAGGATGAGACCGTTAAGCACCAGGAAGGCGGCAGCGATCAGCGGCGAACCGAAGAGGTTCCGGATGGGCTTTTCCAGGACCAAACCGATGATTCCGGCCGGCACGGTTCCAACCACGAGGAGCCAGCCGAGCTTTGCGTAGGTGTCCGACGGAGCAATCTTCCGGTCCCGGATGGAACGGCCAAGGCCCTTGGCGATTTCAATCCAGTCCCGGAGGAAGAAGAAGAACAGCACAATTGCTGTAGCCAGGTGGGTGGCTATGAGGAAGTTCAGGAATTCGGGCGCCTTCTGGTCCAGGCCCCAACCGAACAGTTTGGGCAGGATGACGCTGTGGCCGAGGCTGGAAATCGGAAAGAGTTCGGTGATTCCCTGCAGCAGGCCCATAACGATGGCCTGGATCATATTAATCATGGGTTCGATCCTAGCCAGTACCGGTTACTGGGAGATGAACGTTTGCTGGGAGGCAGCCGTGTGCCAGCAGGTGAACGCGGTTAATGGGGTAGGTGACTAATATCGACCAATGACTCAAGAGCGATGGCGGCGGGTTTCCGAATGGCCCATGGTGGCGGCAGCGGTGCTGTTCCTGGTGGCCTATTCATTCCAAGTGATCGCCAATCTCAGCGAGGCCCAATCCACGGTCGTTGACACCATCATCTGGGTCACCTGGCTGGTGTTTGCCCTGGACTATGCGATGTGCCTCGTCCTGGCGCGGCGTCGCGCCCAGTGGTTCGTGCGGAACCTGCACGAATTGCTGATTTTGGCCCTCCCGGTCCTCAGGCCCTTGAGGTTGCTGCGGCTCGTGACACTCCTGAAGCTGCTTCATCGTACCGCCGGAAACGCCATGCGGGGCCGCATCCTCACTTTTGTCCTTGGGTCCGCGGCCCTCCTGACGTATTGCGGTGCCCTCGCCGTGCTTGATGCTGAGGAGAACGCCGCGGGCGCCAACATCACCAACTTTGGCGATGCCATCTGGTGGGCGATGGTCACCATCACCACCGTCGGCTATGGGGACCACTACCCGGTGACGGTTGTGGGCCGCTGCGTTGCCGGGGGTTTGATGGTCTGCGGAATCGCTGTCCTGGGCGTCGTGACCGCCTCGGTTGCCTCGTGGCTCGTTGAACAGGTCTCAACCGGAGCTGCGGCGGCCGCGACAGTCGCCGAGGAGCCCATGAAACAGGAGATCCGCCGGTTGGCAGAACAAGTCGAACGACTTAGCGCGCTTCTGGAAAACGCCGACGGCGAGCCACGGGGCGGCGTGGTCGGAGCCCGCGGCGACCACGCGCCGTCGCCCTAGCTCGCCGTCCGCATAGCCCTCCGCCGAGGTGCGTTCTTAGTCCCTTCCGCGGACGGGGATGCTCGCGGAAGAAATCAAGACGGCGCTTTTTTCTTCGTTGGTGGCGGGGCGGATCTGGCCGCGTTCGGGGACGAAGACGATTGCCTCGTCTTCTTGCTCGGGGGCGTTGACGAAGGAGCGGAAGCGGCGGAGGCGTTCCGGGTCCTTCAGGGTCGCCGCCCACTCGTCCTCGTAGGACCCAACGTGCTTGGCCATGGCGGCTTCGAGCTCGTCGGCGATGCCGAGGGAGTCCTCGACGACAACCTCGCGCACGTGCTCCAGGCCGCCGTCGAGCTCTTCCTGCCAGCGGGCCGTGCGTTGAAGCCGGTCGGCGGTGCGGATGTAGTACATGAAGTAGCGGTCGATGTATTTGATCAGGGTCTCGTCGTCCAGGCCGCCGGCGAGGAGCTGGGCGTGGGCGGGGTTCGCTCCGCCGTTGCCGCCGACGTAGAGGTTCCAGCCCTCCGATGTCGCGATCACGCCGACGTCCTTGCCGCGGGCTTCGGCGCATTCGCGGGCGCAACCGGAGACGCCCATTTTGAGTTTGTGCGGGCTGCGCAGGCCGCGGTAGCGCAGTTCCAGGTTGATGGCCATGGCCACGGAGTCGAGGACCCCGAAGCGGCACCAAGTGGAGCCCACGCAGGATTTCACGGTGCGCAGGCTCTTGCCGTACGCCTGGCCGGACTCCATGCCTGCGTCAATGAGCTCGCCCCAGATCTCCGGGAGTTGCTCGAGGCGGGCGCCGAACATGTCGATGCGCTGGCCGCCGGTGATCTTCGTGTACAGGCCGTACTTCTTGGCGATCGTACCGATGACCACGAGCTTGTCGGGCGTGATCTCCCCACCCGGGATGCGCGGGACCACGGAGTAGGTGCCGTCTTTTTGCATGTTGGCCAGGGCGCGGTCGTTGGTGTCCTGCAGGGTGCCGCGGCCGGCGTCGAGCACGTACGCGGAATGCTGCGACGCAAGGATCGAGGCGATGGTTGGCTTGCAGATGTCGCAGCCCGCTCCGGTGCCGTATTTGGCCAAGATGTCTTCGAAGGAGTCCAGTTCCAGGACGCGGATCGCGTCGAAAAGTTCCTGCCGGGAGAGCTCGAAGTGCTCGCACAACGCCTTGGAGACTTCGATGCCGGACTTCTTCAGTTCCCCTTCGAGGAGCTTCTTGATCATCGGCACGCACGAACCGCACTGCGTCCCGGCCCGGGTGCAGGCCTTGAGGCCTGGCACATCGCGGACCGGCTCGTTGCCTTCGCACGTCCCGCACGCGTTGACCGCGTCCCGGATGTTCCCGGCGGGGACGTTGTTGCAGGAGCACAGGATCGCGTCATCGGGCAGTTCGGTGTCGGGGGCCTCCCCGCCGCCCGCGGCGGTGAGGTAGGCGCCCGGTTCGGCGGGCAGTTCGCGGCCGAGCAGGGGGCGCAGGCTCATGTACGGGGTGGCGTCGCCGACGAAGATGCCGCCCAGGAGGGTCTTGGCGTCGTCGGTGGTGACGATCTTCTGGTACACGCCGCGGGCGGGGTCGGCGTAGACGATTTCCAGGGAGTGCTCGGTCTTGGCGAACGCGTCGCCGAAGCTGGCGACGTCCACGCCGGAGAGCTTGAGCTTGGTGGCCGTGTCGAAACCGGGGAAGGTCGCTTGTCCGCCGTGCAGTCGGTCCGCGACGATTTCGGCCATCGTGTTCGCCGGTGCCACGAGCCCCAGGCACATGCCCTCGAAGTTCGCGACCTCGCCGATGGCGAAGACTCCGGGGATCTCGGTCTCGCAAGCATCGGAAATGACAACACCGCCGCGCTGGCCAAGCGTGAAGACCTGTTCCTCGCCCTCCGCTGCACGGAAGAGCTCATCGCGCGGCCTGACCCCGATCGCGACGATCACGATGTCGGCGTCGATGATGCGGCCGTCGGCCATGAGGACACCGGTGACCTGGCCGTCGTCGTCGGACAAAACTTCCGAAGGGAAGACGCCGCCGTGGATTTCGAAGCCCTTGTCTTTAATGAGGCGGCCCAGTGCCTGGCCGGCGCCTTCGTCGAGCTGGGTGGCCATGAGCCAGGACGCGCCGTCGATGACGATCGGGGTGGCTCCCAACCGCTCCGTCCCTGCTGCAGATTCAAGACCGAGGAGACCGCCGCCGATGGTGACAGCGTTGACCTTGCGGCCCAGCTTTTCCGTGAGCTGCGTGATTGCTTCGTTGATGGCCCAGACGTCTTCGAGGGTGCGGTAGACATGGGTGAGCTCGGCGCCCGGGATTGGCAGACAGGCGGCATTCGAACCCGTCGCAACCACGAGGGCATCGTATTCGTAGCTATTGCCGGCCGCGGTTTCCACGGACTTGGCATCGGTGTTGATCTTGACCACCCGCTCGCCGGTGCGCAAGTCCAGGGCCTCGTGCTCCCACATTGACGCGTGTCCGAGGGTGAGGTCGCAGTCCACCTCGATGAGCGCCTTGCTCAACGTGACCCGGTCATAAGGAAGATGCGCTTCCTCGGTCAGGACCGTGACGTGCCAGCCCTCGAGACCGCGGGTATGCATGGCATCGGCAAAGCGGTGGGCCGCAGGGCCTCCGCCCGCGACAACAATGCGGCGCGGGTTCTCTGAAGGGGAAGTATGTCCGGTCACTGGCGGCCTTTCGCATGTGCCGCAGAACCGTCATCCGCGACTTGTCACTTCAGACTAAAGACACGCAGTTTCGCGTCAGTTTCCCCTTTGTTTCGGGGGCTTAACTTCGGCATCACGGTGAGGATTGCGGCTATGTGAGGTCTCCTTTACGAACAGGACACATTGATTGCATTCCGGCGAAACATCGCAGGCCTACCGTGAAGTTGTGGCCGCAAACGGCCCGTGCCGGCTGGCGGAATTGGATCCGCCGGACCGGCAGGCTTAGCGATAGGGGCTGAAATGACCGTAATTCTGGATCGGCAAAACCTGATGGGCGCACCGACCGCGTCCGGCTGGCACCGCGTCTGCGCAATCGACGAGCTGGAGCCGGCTTGGGGCGAAGCTGCCCTGGTTGGAGGGAAGCAGGTAGCACTTTTCCGCACCACTCCGGATGAGGTCCTGGCGGTATCCCAGCAGGACCCGGCAACCCTGTCCAACGTCATGGCGCGGGGCATCGTCGGTTCCCGGGGCAGCCGTCCCACCATCGCCTCGCCGCTTCACAAAGAGGTCTACGACCTTGAAACCGGCGAATGCTTCACTAACCCCGAACTTCGGCTCGCAAGCTACGCCACCCGTCTGGTGGACGGATACGTCGAAGTAGCTGTCTAGGCTGCTTCAGCTTCCGACGCCAATGGCCGGTTCCGCCCGCGGAACCGGCCATTGGCGTTTCCTCGTGGTGTGTCGGGGGTCCGCCAGCGGGTTTGACGCAAAAGAGGCCGGCCATGGAATCCAAAGATTCGCATGAACCGGCCTCTCAGCCGCGCTGTGTCGCGCCACGCGGAAGGTAAGGGATTTGAACCCTTGGTGCGGGGTTACCGCACACTGGTTTTCAAGACCAGCTCCTTAGGCCGCTCGGACAACCTTCCCTGCCTAGTAGTGTTTCATAGGGAGTTGGCTGCGCCAAAAACCTGTCGCCGCGATTTGCGCGGTTAAGGTGTCTGAAAGGCCAACTGCACTGAGCGAGGGATCGGGAGCACTCTATGAAAGCCGTCTACATCTCCAAACCGGGCGGGCCCGAGGTTCTGGAAATCCGGGACGTCCCTGCTCCGGTTCCCGGCCCCGGCGAGGTTCTCATCGACGTCGTCGCCGCCGGTCTGAACAGGGCGGATGTCCAGCAGCGCCGCGGTTTCTACCCGCCACCACCGGGGGCATCCGAAATTCCCGGCCTTGAGGTCTCCGGCAGGATTGCCGCGTTCGGGCCTGAGGTGAGCAAGCCGTTTTCGGTCGGCGACAAGGTAGTGGCCCTGCTTTCGGGTGGCGGCTATGCGCAGCAGGTTGCTGTCCCGGCGGAGCAGGTTTTGCGATTGCCCGACGGCGTGGATCTGGTCACCGCCGCATCCTTGCCTGAGGTAGCCGCAACGGTTTACTCGAACCTCATCATGACTGCGCAGCTGCAGGCCGGTGAGACGGTACTGATCCACGGCGCCACTGGGGGCATCGGCACCATGGCCATCCAGCTCGCCAAAGCGTACGGCGCTACGGTCGCGACGACGGCCGGAACGGCCGAAAAGGTCGGAACCGCGAAAGCCTTCCTCGGGGCCGACATTGCCATCAATTACGCGGAGGAAGATTTCGTCGAAAGCCTCAAGGCACAAAACGGCGGCAAAGGCGCGGACGTCATTCTCGACGTCGTCGGTGCCAAATACTTGCAGCAGAACGTGGAAGCACTCGCGGACTACGGCCGGCTGGTGGTGATCGGGCTGCAGGGTGGCGTCAAGGGCGAACTCGACCTCGGCCAGTTGGTCAGCAAACGGGCGGCCATCATCGGCACGGCGCTCCGTCCGCGGCCGGTCGCGGAAAAGGGTGTCATCATGAATGCCGTCCGTGAATCGGTCTGGCCGATGCTGGCCGACGGCCGGATCAAGCCGTTCGTGGCCAAGTCGTTCCCCTTGGAGCAGGTCCGCGAAGCCCACGAGTACTTCGATTCCGGCGAGCACATGGGCAAGGTCTTGCTGCTGCTCTAGCGGCGCCCGCCAAACCCGCAGCACGAAGGAGAGCGATGTCCATTCGGTACAGCATCCTGGCATTGCTTCAGGAGCAACCACGCTACGGCTACCAATTGCGAGCGGCGTTCGAGGAACGCACGGGAGCCGTCTGGCCGTTGAACATCGGACAGGTGTACACCACCCTGAACCGCCTGGAGCGTGACGCTTTGGTCCGCAAAGAGGGCGACGACGGCCGCGGCCACGTGCTTTTCAGCATCACCGACGCCGGGACTGCGGAGATCCGTCGATGGTTCGCGACCGCAGTGGATCGTGGAGCGCCGCCGAGGAACGAATTGGCCATCAAGCTGGCGTTGGCCGTCACGACGGCGGGCACCGATGTCCCCGCGCTGATCCAGGCCCAACGTGAGATTTCCTTGCGCGAGCTGCAGGCGTATACCCAGGACCGCAGGGACCTGGCCGCCAACCAAAGAGTGACGGATACGGCCAGGCTGCTCGTCCTGGACTCCTTGATCTTCCATGCCGAGGCGGAGGTCCGCTGGCTCGATCTTTGCGACGCCAGGCTGGTGCAGCAGGCCAATGGCGCCAGCAACGGCATGATCGGAACCGTCCGCTCTACGGGGACACCCAACGCATAGACTGCTCCGCAGGGGAGGTGCTGACATCGAAACATTGACGAATGCCGGCGTCCGGATCCGGCTGCTCGGCCCCGAGGACGCCGACGCGCTGATCCGTCTGGCAGATACGGACAACTTGTTCGACGAGGATCCTTCAGTCGCGCCGTCAGGCGCGTTGACGTACGACGGCGCCCGCTCCTTTCTGGGCGACCCCGGCGTGCTTTTCTGGCTGGCTGAGCTCGGCGGCGAGACGGTGGGATTCCTCCACTGCTGCATTCAGCGCCGTCGTAATGCCGGACCTTGGGCCGAACTGCTCCTCATGGAAATGGGGACTCATGCGCAGTGGCGCCGCCGTGGTATCGGCCGGTCCCTTTTGGCCGTCATGGAGGAGTGGATGCGTGAACACGGGATGGAAGAAGTCTGGGTCCCGGCCAACCTCTATGCGACGGGCTTCTACGAAAAATGTGGTTTCGCTAAGGACGAAGGCGAAATACTCTTCAAGGCACTGGGCTGAGTTGCGGCCCGTGAGAGTATGAACGCATGAGCGATCAGGACGACACTCAACCCAGTGGCGAGAGTTTTGACGACCTCCCGGTGGAGGGCACAACCTTGGACGCTGGCACGGCACAGAGCACATCGGAAGCAGGTCCGAAGGCCGACGGGAAGCCTGGGGCCAAGAAGGGCAGCACCCTGCAGGACCTCGTCGACGAACCGGCCAAGGTCATGCGTATCGGCACCATGATCCGCCAGCTCCTCGAAGAGGTGAAGAGCGCCCCCCTGGACGAGGCAGCCCGCGGACGCCTTGCCGCGATCCACGAACGCTCCATCAAAGAGCTGGAAGAGGGCCTCGCACCGGAACTAGTGGAAGAGTTGGAGCGCATCAGCCTCCCCTTCCCTGAACACGCCACGCCCTCTGACGCCGAACTACGGATCGCGCAGGCCCAGCTCGTCGGTTGGCTCGAAGGGTTGTTCCATGGAATCCAGACCGCCATTGCTGCCCAGCAGGCAGCCCGGGAGCATGCTGTTGCCCAGTTGCAGCTTCGCCAGCTCCCGCCCGGAACCATGATCGCCCCGGGCGTCGTTATTGGCGAAAACGGTGAGCCGCAGCGTGCCCACCTTCCCGGCAAGGAAGCGGAACCCGACAAACCTTCTCGCGTTGAAGACCCGGACCGACACCCGGGTCAATACCTCTGAGCGCTGGGTTGGGATTCTTTGGGGCCGTCCGACAGGGACGGAAGGATGACGCTGAACTTGGCAAAGGACTGTGGCGCCGTGCCCACGATCGCTTCCATCGCGGCCTTGACCGGTACCACCAAGTGCTTGAAGGCGTAGAAGACGAACAGCTTTACGTCGAACTCGTGGCCATTGCGAACGAACTGGCGGACTTGTCGTCCAGGGTGCGTGCGATCTGCGTGGAGGCCCAACTCCAAGCGCCCAGTGATGGGCTGGACATTCCTGGATCGCTCGCGGGCGTCCATCGCGCGCTGTCCAAAGCGGGGAACTCTCTTGCCACCACGGCGGAGGCGGCCGCGATGCTGCGTCTCGCCGTCGGGCCCGTTCCTGTAGGAGCCGTTTCGGTACGACGACGCGCTGAAGCCGTTTACGAGCATGTCGAGGAAGCCGAACGCCTGCTGAGGGCCAAAGCCGGCTCGTAGGCTAATTGGGGATTTAGGTGCAGACGCGTCTATTCCCACATAACAACTATTAAGCGCCTAGCTTAGAGGGGCCGGAATCCGTAGCCACCCGGTGTGCGCGGCTGGCAGGATGGAAGCCATGACTTCGTCACCGAACCTTACTTTTAACGACGGCAACTCCATCCCCCAGCTCGGCTACGGGGTGTGGCAGGTTGAGGACGATGTAGCCGAAAAGGTAGTGCGTCAGGCCTTCGACGCCGGCTACCGCCACATCGATACCGCCAAGATCTACGGCAACGAGGCAGGCGTGGGACGCGCCATCGCATCCTCCGGCCTCAAGCCCGAGGAAATCTTCATCACCACCAAGCTGTGGAATGCGGACCAGGGCTACGAGTCCACGCTCGCGGCTTTTGAAGAGTCCATGAACCGCCTCGGCCTGGAAACCCTTGACCTGTACCTGATCCACTGGATGCAGCCGAAGCAGGACAAGTTCGTGGACACGTGGAAGGCGCTCATCGAGCTCCAGAAGCGCGGACGCATCAAGTCCATTGGCGTCTCCAACTTCAGCAAAGAAGGCCTGCAGCGCCTGATCGACGAGACCGGCGTCGTTCCGGCGATCCACCAGATCGAACTGCACCCGTTCTTCAACCAGGCCGAACTTCGGGAGTTCGCTACGGCGCGCGGCATTTTGACCCAGGCCTGGTCGCCCCTCGGCCAGGGCGGCGAGCTCCTTGAGAACGCCACTATCGCCCAGATCGCTGCCAAGTACGGCGCCACCCCGGCGCAGGTGGTTATCGCCTGGCACCTGGCGATCGGCAACGTCGTGATCCCCAAGTCCGTGACCGAGTCCCGGATCCAGGAAAACTTCGCAGCACTCGGCGTCACGTTGGATGAGGCCGACATTGAGGCCATCAACGGCCTGGACCGAGGCGCCGAAGGCCGCATCGGACCGGACCCGGCCGTCTCAGACTTCGCCTAGTTTCTCAACGGGAAGACCTCGCACCGAACAGGTGCGGGGTCTTCTTGCCTTAATCAGGCGCGATCTCGCAACGCGGGGTCACTTACGGCCCATTCGGCGCCACCAAATGGGCCGTAAGTGACCCCGCGTTTCTCAGAGGGGGCGCTGTGGGCTCACCTCGCTGGGCGGAGGGGTGGGCCGGTGGAGGCGCGGATCGTCAGATGGGTGGGGAGTTCGGCTTTCATGCGCATCTGGGACCGGCCGGGCCGCAGCCTGCTGACGAGCATGTCCGTTGCGACGCGCCCTGCTTGTTCGATGGGGGCGGTGAGGGTTGTCAGGGGCGGTTGGCAGAAGTCGGCTCCGAAGATGTCATCGCATCCGACGACGCTCATTTCATTGGGGACGTCGATGCCGCGTTCCCTCAGCCGGACGAGGACGCCGATGGCGACCAGGTCGTTGAACGCAATGCAAGCAGTGGCCCCGCTGTTGAGCAGGGTGTCAGCGGCGGCAGCCCCGGACCGCGTACTCGGGTGATAGGGGCCAAGACGCCTGATGGTGATTCCCAACAACTCGGCTCTCTCCTGCAGCGCGTCCCACCGCCGCCCGTCGGACCAGGAATTCGGCGGGCCCGCGAGATAGGCGATATCCCTGTGACCGAGTGAAAACAAGTGCTCCATCGCCTGCTGGACCCCCGAAGGGGTATCGATAATCACGCTGGGGACACCGGGTGTGCTGCGGTTTATTGTCACCAAGGGGGATTTGGCGGCGGCGCTGATCAGCTGTTCGTCGCTGAGACGGGTCGCGGGAAGAATGAAGCCGACGGCGGAGCCCCGGAACTCTTCCAGATACGTTGCTTCCAGCTCGACATCCTCTTCGGTGTCGACGAGCAGTTGGGTATAGCCGGCAGTCTTGAGTTGGTGCTGCGTGCTGCGGATGAAGTCAAAAAAGTACGGATTCGTGATGTCCGGAACCAGGACGGCGACGGCTCCGGACCTGCCCGGGCCGGTACTGCGGGGATATGCGGAGGGCGCGTAACCCAGTTCGCGGGCAGCCGCTTCGATGCGTTCCCTCGTCGCTTGGTTGACGCGATGCGGCTGAGATAAAGCCCGCGAGACTGTGGAGGCGGCCACGCCGCTGAGAGCGGCGACATCCCTGATAGTCGGTCCCCGCCCCAGAGGGCTGGTTCCAACGCCGGCCTCGCTAATGCTCATAGTGCTGCCCCCTTGCGGCCCCGCAATGCGTTCTGAGAATCCATCTTCTCTCATCTGCGTGGTCCCTTCCCATCTGTGACAGGACGGACCATGGAAGCAACTATGGCAATTTATGGCAACCGTTGCACTTGTTGCAGCAACTGTCATAGTGTTCCAGCTAACATCCGGTCTGTCTGGCCGGTTCCCCCGAAGATCTCGGGGCGACTCAACGAGGAGCATTAAGAAGACATGAACAACTCAAGGACGCGACTTATTGGCGCGGTCGTTCTCGTTTCGCTGGGAGCACTAGGAGTAACCGGATGCGGTGGCGACAACAGCTCCGCAAGCGCGAGCGGCGGCGCCCCCAACGGCCAGGGCAAGACCCTGGATGTCCTGGTCGGTGCCAACACAAACAAAGCCGAGCAGTACAAGGCCTGGCAGATTCACATTGCCGATGCATTCAAGAAGCAGACCGGCGCTGACCTGAAATTCGAGACGTTCGCCAACGCCAACGATGAGCTCTCGAAGATCCAAACCTCTGTTGTCGCAGGCCAGGGCCCGGATGTCTACGCAGTGGGTACGACCTTCACCCCGACAGCGTACTCAACAGACGCCTTCGTGAAGTTTGACTCAAATATGTGGAACAAGGTTGGCGGCCGCGATCGCTTCGTTCCGGCGACGCTCGGAATTTCCGGTCCCGACGCCCAGAACGAGGTGGGCGTCCCCTTCACCTCCAGGCCCTACGTTCTTGCCTACAACACCGAATTGTTCAAGAAGGCCGGGCTCGACAAGCCCGCGAACACCTGGGACGGGCTGCTGGATCAGGCCAAGAAGCTGACCACCGGATCCACGTACGGGTTCGCGACCGGATATGCGGACAACTACACACCCTGGAAGTTTGCCTGGGCCATGGCCAACCAGTCCGGCAACCCCCTGGTGGATGGAAAGACGGCCCGCATCGATGACCCCACGGTGCTCAAGGCATATGAAACGTACTTCGGCTGGCTGACCAAAGACAAGGTCGTCAACCCGGCCGCAGTGGGCTGGAACGACACCCAGGCTGCAGCTGACTTCGCCGCGGGCAAGTCCGCGATGATGTTGATGACCACGGCATCGTCAAAAGTCACGTTCGATGCCTCACCGGTGAAGGGCAAATACGCTTACGCCGTGATGCCGACCGT
Organism: Arthrobacter sp. KNU-44; assembly: GCF_051843155.1. Classification (NCBI taxonomy): domain Bacteria; kingdom Bacillati; phylum Actinomycetota; class Actinomycetes; order Micrococcales; family Micrococcaceae; genus Arthrobacter; species Arthrobacter sp. KNU-44. The sequence continues at coordinate 1,499,654 of NZ_JBPXNG010000002.1, read as the reverse complement.
GCCGCCCGGACAGAGCTCCGCACCCTCCGGTGGCCAACCGGTGAGCTCAATCATTTCCGGTGACAACCTGGTGATCGCAAAGTACTCGGAGAACCAGGACCTCGCCGCTGCGTACATCAAGCTGCTCACCAGCGACGACGAGCAGATCAACTACAACAAGCTGTTCGGGGATCTTCCCACGAACGCCACAGCGGCCAAGAAGGTCCAGGACGCGGATCCCTCGTTGTCCCCGATTATTGATTCGGCATCCAAGGCCAAGACCACGCCGTTCACGGGCGCATGGGGCGACATCCAGCTGGCGCTGACCAACGTCGTCGTTCAGTCCCGCCCGGATCTTGGCAATGGCAGCTTCAATGAGACCAATCTCAAGGCTGCACTGGCCAAGGCCCAGAAGGACGCCCAAGCCTCCCTCGACAGGGCGACGTCAAACAAGTGAGCATCACTGTAAAAAAAGACGCCGCCCTGCGGCGCGCCCCGGAGCTTGGCGGGCAACCTCCTGCCAAGCGCCGGCGGACAGTGAGCGAACGAAACCGGCCGCTGTGGATGCTCACTCCGGGTGCGCTCCTGATCGGCCTGATAATCATCGTTCCCCTGATCCTGGGCATCTACATCGCGATGCTTCAGCTGGATCAGTACACCATCCGTAAATGGATCAGTGCCCCTTTCGTAGGACTGAACAACTTCGTCGAAGCGTTCACATCCACTGACTTGGTTCACGCCTTCGGCAACAGCGTCGGCTTCTCCCTGATCGCCACCGTCATCACCGTGCCGATCGGTGTTTACGCCGCACTGGCGACCCAGAACGCCTATCGCGGCAGGTCGCTGGTGCGATCGATGTTCCTGATTCCCTACGTCCTCCCATCGTTCGTGGTCGGAAGCTTCTGGCGCACCATGCTCCAGCACGATGGGATCGTCAACAAGGTGCTGACCGGGGTCGGGCTGCCTGCTGGTCAATGGCTCACTGGTCCGGCGAGCTTCTGGGTACTGATCCTGGTCGAAGTGTGGGCAGCTTGGCCGTTCATTTACCTCATGGCATTGTCGGGCCTTCAATCCGTGGACCAGGAAGTCCACGAGGCGGCGGCCATCGACGGCGCCCTGTGGTGGACGAAGCTGCGTTACGTGATCTTCCCTTATTTGCGAGGACCGGTCGCCCTGGCGTGCCTTATCGCGACCCTCCACCACATGAACAACTTTTCGCTTGCCTTCTTACTGTTCGGCGTCCCGGCTCCATTTGACGTGCAGGTTTTGCCGACCCTCGTTTACAGCATGAGTTTCACCAGCTTGCGGTTCGGCATGGGAGCGGCGATGGCCCTGATCTCACTTCTGCTGATCGCCATACCGCTCTACTTCTACCTGAAAGCCGTTCGACTCGACACAGGCGCTGACGCGGGAGGCAAGAAATGAGCAACAAAACCCCCGACGTCGTGTTGGACGTCCCGTTGGAGATCTCCGGGGGCCTTCGCACCGGAAGTGCGCCCCGCAAGACCGGGCGGCAGAATGTCGCGGTATACCGGCTGCTTCCGACACCTCTGCTGGTCGGAGGCACCATCTTTCTGTGCGCCATGGTCGGGATTCCTCTGCTATACATCGTGTTTTCGTCCATGAACTCCGATGTGGAAGTCGCCCGAGGGGCATTCTTCCCCACCGAATTCACCCTGGACAACTACACGAAGATCTGGAGCACGCTGCCCTTGGGCAATGGCCTGATCAATAGCGTCATGATCGCCGGCGCTGTGGCCGTCGTTTCCTCGTTGCTGGGTATCGTCACCGCCTACGTGCTGGTCCGGTTCGAGTTCGTGGGCCGCCTCAGCATTCTGCGCGGGCTCATCGGTCTTCAAAGCGTTCCGGGCGGACTGCTCCTGCTCCCGGTGTTTGTTCTCTTCGCCTCAGCGGGCAACTATCTGGGAATCACGGTCATCGGCACCTACTGGGGCCTTTTCCTCGCGTACCTGACATTTGCGCTGCCGTTTTCCACCTGGGTCATGGTCACCTACCTGAGGGGCCTGCCCAAGGAACTCGAGGAAGCAGCCCGCATCGACGGATCTTCTTCCCTCGGGGTCCTTTTCCGGATCATCTTCCCGCTCAGCTGGCCCGGGTTGGTGGTTGCCGGCGTCTTTTCCTTCCTGCTCGGCTGGAACGACGTCATGTTCGCCTCGGTCCTCACCCGTCCAAACACCCAGACCGTTGCGGTTGTCCTGCAGATCTTTGGTTCCTCCGCGGAGGGCGGGGCGCTTCCCCTTTACGGCCAAATGATGGCCGCATCCTTGGTCTGTGCCGCCCCGGTGGTCATCCTTTATCTCATCTTCCAACGATTCCTCGTCGGCGGCATGACCGCCGGCGGTGTCAAGTAGGCCAGCCACACCGGCTGCCACCCATGCATTACCTCAAGGAGAAAACGACGTGACCGTCAAGCAAACCCAGTGGACCCTGTCTGGATTCGGCGACGAAATAAGCGCTGACCCGCTCATCCAGATCGCAGTTCTGCAGGCCTTGGGCGCCAACCACATCGAAGTCCGCAGCGCTTGGGACACCAACATCGTCGAGATGTCCGAAGAGGACCTCGTCCGGCTGGACCAAATACTGCGCGAGCAAAACATGGGCGTGTCCGCGATTGCCTCTCCCATAGGCAAAGTGGACATCACCACGCCTGTCGCCTTCGAGGTGGACCGCCTCCACGCGGCCATTCGTGCCGCGAAGATCCTGGGCACCCGTTACATCCGGATCTTCTCGTTTTATCGACAGGACGGCCTCGCCGCCGAAGACATCCGCGACGCCGTCATGGTGCGGATGCGTGCGTTGGCCGCGGAGGCCCAGGCACACGACGTCGTACTCCTTCACGAAAATGAAAAGGACATCTACGGCGACACGCCTGAACGCGTCCTGGACATCATTACGACCGTTAATTCCCCGGCGCTGCGGGTTGCCTGGGACGCTGCGAACTTCGTTCAGGTAGGTGTCAAGCCCTTTGGCGAGGCCTACGACATGCTTCGCCCTTACCTGGAATATCTGCAAGTCAAGGATGCCCGAGCCGATGACCGCCTGGTGATGCCGGCGGGGGATGGCGACGGCCAACTCCGCGAAACCATCAACGCATTGAAGGCGGACGGTTTCGAAGGCTTCGCGTCCTTGGAGCCCCACCTGGCAAACACCCATCACCTCGGAGGGTTTTCCGGACCTGCGGCGTTCGGAGTTGCGGGCCGCGCATTCAACCGCCTCCTCGCTGAAGCCGGAGTTAGCACCAAATGACCACCTCGAACACAGCAACCACGCCCAACCGTCGGCTGCGCACCGCCGTCGTCGGCTGCGGAGTCATCGGACGCCAGCATGCCCGGGTCATCACCGAGAACAAGGATCTGGAGCTCATCGCCCTCGTTGACCCGGTTGGGCCAGCCGCGGCTGCACTGGCAGACTCGGTCGAGAATGAGCTGCACAACCCGCGTCCGGCGACGTATTCGTCGCTGGTTGCGGCACTGAAGGATGCCGACATCGACCTTGTCGCGGTCTGTACGCCAAGCGGTCTGCACTCCGATCTGGCAGTTGAGGCCCTGAATGCCGGCAAGCACGTCATCATCGAAAAGCCCATCGACGTGGACTTGCCCAGCGCCAGGCGCGTTGCCGATGCGGCGGCTGCCGCGACCGGGCAGGTCATTTCGGTGATCAGCCAGCACCGATTCGATCCGGCCAGCGTCGCCGTCGCCCGTGCGGTCCGGTCCGGACGCTTCGGCAGGATCACCTCGGGAGTGGCTTCGCTGGCGTGGTGGCGGGCCCAGAACTACTACGACTCCGGCCAGTGGCGGGGCACCTGGGAGCTCGACGGCGGCGGGGCCGTCATGAATCAAGGCGTTCACAGTGTTGATTTGCTTCTTTGGTTCCTGGGCACCCCTGTTCAGATCCAGGCCCATACTGCGCTGCTTGCCCACGAGCGCATCGAGGTGGAAGACACAGCAGTTGCTACCGTCCGCTTCGCCTCGGGCGCCCTGGCAGTCATCCACTGCACCACTGCGGCCTATCCCGGACTCACCGCCCGGATCCAGGTCCACGGCGAGAAGGGCTCGGCTGTTGTCGACAATGATCGGCTGCAGTATTTCCACGCCTCAGACAACGCTCCTGTAGAGGGAGAATCTTCCTACGGCATGGCCGGGGCCGGGAACCAGTCCGAACTTGAGGTCGGGGCGCATGATGCCTCAGCCAACATCGACGGATCAGACGACCTGCAGACCGCGCACCAAAAGCAGTATGCCGACGTCGTGGAAGCCATCCGGTTCGGAAGAGATCCGCGGGTCGGAGTCGAGGAAGCAACCGCGGCACTGGCCACGGTGCGGGCGCTTTATGTGTCGGCAACTCTCGGGACGTCGGTGTACTTCGAAGACGTCCTGGCGGGCAAGTATGACGACCTCGTCGCCCACACCGGGGGCGCTTAGGTCCGCCCCACGCTTAGGTCCGCTCCACGCGGAGCGGTCCCTGATGAGTTTGAACGCCGTGCTGGTGCCGCACTTCGCGGCATCAGCACGGTAACCAGGTGATGTCCGGTGCCTCTCAGTCCTCCGAAAGTTCCGGGACGCGCTCGGCACGCAGTTCGCGCAACCAACCCAGGGCTTCTAGTTCGTCGGAGAAATACCGGGTCGGGCACTGCGGTGCGGGGAGTCCGTGCCTGCCGTGGGCAATGACACGGTCCACGGGGGTGCTGCCCAGGATCGCAAAGGCCGTGATGGTGGCGGCCTCACTGAAGAATCGGACGGCGTCGCGGCTGACGGACTCGACGCCGATGACCTGCAGCAGCACCGCGGCGCCCGTTCCGCCCGTCAGAGCCAGGTATCTCTCCCGGATAAGCGCTCCGTCCTCTGCGGTGATCCGGCGGCCTGGGCGCAAAGTGATCCGGAGTACCCCTTCACCAGTGTCATCAACCCTGACATTTTCATGTTCTGAACTGAACCACGCCCCACCGCCGTCCGCGTCGGAAGCGGTGCTCACCTCTGCCTGAAGGTGTAATTCGCCCTCGGACTGTACCAGCGTCGTCATCAGATCCCCCAGATGTGATTCCGCTGCAACCCCATTGACGCAGCTCCCGGGTCAGCAAGAGCCGGGTGCAGATCACAATACCGGTGAGGACGCCCGGCGTCCATGAATAGTGAGTGTGCGGAGTGTTTTCGCTCGAGTGGCCTCCGGAATCAAGTGGCGGGCACAGCGAAGGGCGCACCCTGATGGGATGCGCCCTTCGCTAGACGGTCAGGTCAGTCCTTCTTGAAAGCGTCCTTGACCTTCTCGCCGGCCTGCTTCAAATCGCCTTTGGCCTGGTCGGCCTGGCCTTCCGCCTTCAGGTTTTCGTCGCCTGTGGCGTTACCGGCAGCTTCCTTGCCCTTGCCGCCAGCCTTCTCGGCAGCGTTCTCAATCTTGTCGCCTAGTCCCATGGTGTTTCCTCCTCTGGTTCGGCAGCCGATCGATCCGGCCGTTACTACATACTAAGCATGCTTCGGGTTTGGATTTCAAGTCCGGTCCGTCTGTGATGAGTGCGGGCAATTTGGCCTACGGGTTCTGCAGCCTCTTTCCTCCTTGACGAACCCTGGGGCAATCGCGGAGGTCACCGGGGTCCTCACATTCGCCATTGTCTCCTACCGGCACGCGTCCCAGGCATGAGCTCGCGGCTACTGACCCAGGCGGCCGCTGCGTCTCGTCAGACTCCGTGGATTTCGCCTACCTCGGCTGTCATGAAGACTTGGCAACGTTCTACGAGTCCTGCGGTTGGCGGCGTGTCCGAGCGCGAGAGCGGTGCCTTTCACGATTGGACGGAACCACGGTCATCGAATCCGCAGATACTCCGATCCTGATCTGCTCCGCCGCTAAGACCACCGCATCGTGGTCCGCCGGACCGATCGACCTTCGGGGAACTCCTTGGTAGAACACCCAAGGATCGAGTCCCGGCCGCTGCCGGATGAGCGGCACATCCTTCGGCGTCCGGCATCATTCGGAGCGAACCGCTCGTGCTCTATCCCGCGATGAGCTCCTTGGCCGGCCCCTCGTGCAGGGCTAGATAAACAATGTCCCGGATCTGGTTGGCCTGTGGATCCGTCATGGTCCGGGTGAGGGGACGAAGCACCAAACGTATGAGGGCGTTGGCCTGTCCGTCGCGGATGCGGAGCCGCTCCCGCGCTGCCGCGGGGAGCTCTCCGGATTCAGTCAGCGCCAAGAGCTCGACGCTTTCCAGGTCTTCGGCTTGCTCACCTAGGGCTGTCCGCACCCGGTCTCCAAGCACTTCGGCGTCCAAGTCTGCGGGAACGACGATCGAGATGTCCCTTCGGATTGAGGGCAGCTGCGAGACCGGTTTCCATCGAGACAGGTCCAGCATCTGCTGTTCGATTCTTTTGTCCGTGGACCTGAGCAACCTGATGTCGGGGATGCCTTTTCGAAGCATCAGGGCCCGATCCAAGCCCATCCCCAGGGCCAGCCCCGACCATTTTGCAGGGTCGAGTCCGGCCTCGGAGAACAGATGCGGGGCCATAAGCCCGCATTCCGCGAGTTCAAGCCATTCCCCGTCCATGAGTACATCGACCTGCAAGCCCTCCCTGGTGTAGGGGTGAACTGCCGGAACCGCGCGCCATTGCGCCCCCGGAAGGACCGCTTGCACGAGGGCGGCGATTAATTTCTTCAGGTCGTCGGAGGCGAGGTGCTCCCGGGAGCTGACGCGCCACAAGTCCACCTGGTGTGGAGTGCCGACGTGGGTGCGGTCGATGGAATCGCGCCGGTAGACAAGACCGGGGATGGCCCAGAGCTCGTCGATGGAAGCCGAGGTATGGCTGCGGAGCATCACTGTAGGACTGACGTAGCGGGAGTATCTTTGATCCCTGGTCACGTCCGATTCGTTGAACCCCAGGCGGTCGTAGTTGTCGGCCACGCTCACCAGCGGGCTGTGTCGAACGATCCGTTCAGGCACACCCCATTTGCTGCCGACCGCGTCGATGGCTCCTTGCAAGAGTGTTTGCATTGCGTGCGGCCCGCCGTCCGGATTTGAGAGATCCCGGATGGTCAAAGCATCGTTGAGTTCGGAGGGACTGAGATAAGTGGGCATTGCTGGTCCTAATGTTCGGATTTGAGTGGCGGGTTCCACCCCCGACTCAAATCCAGCGCCAGGACCTAGGCGCGCGCCTGAGAGCCCTCGCGACCGGAACCCGGTCGGGGGCAAGTAAATCGGCGCATGGAGAGCATGGGGAGACTATACCCCAGCTGCCGACCCTGATCGTCGGAGTCAGCGCTTCGCGCAGCTACAAACCGAGGTCTTTGACGGCAGTGACCCAGTTGTGGGCGATCGCCTCCTGGGCAGCTGACAGGGTGACCTTGTGAGCGCAGATGGCCTTGTGCAGAGTGTTCTCCACCGCGTCTTTCGGGTTTGTGGTGCCCGTGGCGCTCGACTTGTTCGGCTCAGGCCACAGATTCGACACGGAGTTGGTGCCGCCGAGCTCCAGGCTGATCAGGTGATCGTATTCCGTGGTCTTCATTGCGACCTGGCCGTATTCGCGCAGGCTCTCGGCCTTCACCTTGTCCGTGTTCGAAGCGGGCGGGCGCACCGTAGCCGTATAGCCGCTTATGCATATCGTCGAGTCGATGTTCTCCTGGGTAACCGCTGGATCCGTGGCCCCCGGAGTGCACTCGGGGTCCGGCAGGTACTCGCCAGTAGCGGCGTCGACCACTTTGGCGGAGCACTGTCCGGCGGCAAGCTGCTCGTCGGTAGCGACCACGCCGGGGGAGTGGATGGACTTCACGGCTGCAGCCGCCGCACCGGAGGGTGTGTTCCCAGCCGCCGCAACTGCCTGAGGAACTGCCGGCGACGCGGACTTGGCCATCGGTTCGGCGGGGTGGGTTCCCTGCTGGCATCCACTGAGGGCCAATGCAGTAAAGAGGAATGCGGCGGGCAGGGCGAGACGATTGCGGAAGTTCATGACCCTCAGGTGTTCGGGAGCTCGGAAGTCTGTCCCTCGGAAAGGGGAACGACAAGCGGAAGCCAATAGCTCCCGCCCATCTTTTCTATCCTGTTGCCTGGACTTCGAAGCGACCGGCGCGCCGGGCAGCCTACTTGCCCCGGGTCTCAACGGCTTCGGCGAGCTCACGGAGCTTCGTGGACTTCATGCAGCCGAAGTCCTGGCCACGGGTACACAAACCCTACGGGCAGGATGCGGGCAAATAGGGCCACATGGCCAGCTGTGCATCACGGATGAAGGAGGTACCGCGCGATGAGGTAGAACGCAAGATCGGCGACACCGATGATCATGCCCGCGATGGCGAACCCGCGACCACGCAACCCGCGCTCTCTGGCCCGCCGGAAGCCTAGGCCTGAGATGGCGGTCCCGAGCGGGCCCACCATGGCAAAGACGAAAAGCCCGACGCAGCTGATGATGAAACCCGCTATTGCCGCCTTGCTGAACGGAGCGCGTGGCTGGACTGGTGCGTATGGGTTAGGTATCTGCGGGGCGTCGGACGGCCAGCGCTTTTCGGGAGGGGGAGGAACACTGCTCATGAGGTCTGTTCTTTCGCCTGGAATGGTGTCAGGCGAGCCTACGATATGGCGTGCAAGCATGCCTGCAGGCCGGGAATCCTCTGGTGTGTCGGAGCATTGAAAGGGAAGTACCTACTCTTGATGCCGGACGGGGTAGGAAAGCTCGTCCGCGGCTCCAAGGACCCCCTCCGGCCACTCGGCCACAAATATCCACGGCATGTTCTCCTTGGCGAGGAAGTTCACCGGAGTCCAGGAAAAGATGAAATGCGGACGCCCTGGATAGATCTCGAGGACGGCCGAACGCTCGAGCCGCCAAGGGCAGAAGTGGCGCGCCCACCACCGGGATCGGGGGCGGAACTCAAGCTGCGAGGCGCACATGGTGAGTATGACCCATGGCCCTTGGATCCCGAACCGTCCGGGGATCGAAAGGCCACCTCTGAATGTGTATGTCATTCGGTCACTCCAGCGACAGGCCGAATGGCAAGGCGGTATTGCCAACCATTCTTGGCCGTCGCACAATCGGCAAGTGAGGTTCGACGGAGTGATCCCCGAGGACGCACCGGATCCGCGTCTTGAGCAGGCCCGGCGTCTGGAACTGATGCCCATTCCCGTCATGGGACTTGTGCCCCAGCCTTCGCTGGAAGATCCGGATATGGTCGGCATCCAGTACGGGCAGGATTCCCGCGGATACAACGAGATGTCGGCGAGCATCACCTACACACTGTGGCGCAATCCCGCTGACCGATCCGACCCGATAAACCTAGCTGAGCTCGACGAGCAGACGCGAAGGTCGATCGAAGACATTCCGCCTTGGCCGCGGCCGGTCTGGCTGGTTGAAGGGGTTCAACGCATGAGGTACCCCCAGCTCTGGGAGGCCGTACGGACCACCTGGCACCGAGACCCTTCCGAACGCTCGTCCCCTGCCCGGGTGCTGGCTGAACACATGAACCATATCCTCATCAATCGCTACCGGCGCGACTGGCCCGGAGGTATTGCCTGGGACCGATTCGCCGGGGACGCCAGACGACCTCCAACCAACCGTGAGGCGGCCGTACGGATTGACGGCGTCGAAGTGCAAGGTGTGGAGATCGACACTGACCCCCTCGTGTGCGGGGTTGGAGCGTCCCTCGGACGGGGCGGTGTTGTGACGGCCGTCCTCCCACGTGATGAGCTCGGCTACATACGCATTGAATTCGCGAAACGCCGGTAGGCTGTGGGGACATCAGCGAGGGGACCAAGGATGAAGCGTCCGCGCACTGGGGCCGCGATCGCCGTGCTGCTGGGGTTGGCCCTCTCCGGGTGCCAGGAGTCGGCCGGGCCGCAGCCCACACCGGGACCGACCTCATCGCTGCCTAGCCCGTCGTCCTCCGAGCTCACGGCCATCATCCAGACCGCCGTCGAGGACCGGAACGGCACCGTCCTGGATGTTCCACCGGCTCCCCGCCTGACGGATGCGCAGACGACGACGGCGTACCGTGCCAAGCGCGCGCGGGACTTTCCGGTGGTGGCCCGGTCAAAGGCCGGGTTCAAGTCAAAGGGCTTCTGGTACTCGGACTTCACGACGAAGATCACCGCGGAATCCGTGGAGGTGACCGGGTCGACGGCAAGCGTCCATTTCAAGGAACTGACCGAAGAACACCAGGCATCGGCGGCGAACGGGCCAAGCAACGTCCCGTCGGGCTACTCGGTATCGGAGACAGCTACGTTCCGGGCATCCCCGGATGGATGGCAGCTGGACAGCATCGCCCCGTCCGCGCCGGGGGGCCTCTTGCCGATGTCCATCGTCAAGGGCTGAAACCGGAGTGCGAATGAGGAAGCGATGTCCGGCATGCTCTGGCGGTTATTCACGTATGTCCCGGAAGTACTGCGCTACGTTGTAGTTGCCGATGAGCCTCGCCAGATCGACCGGCGTTTGGCCGCTCGCGTTGACGTGCAGCGGGTCAGCGCCGTGGGAGCGGAGCAGCCCGATCAGCTCGCCTCGACCTTTGGAATTGAAGACGGCGATCCAAAGTGGTGTGTTGCCGAAGACGTTCTCCGCGTCGACCTTTGCCCCTGCATCGATCAGAGCGGCAGCCGCCGCAGGGGCAAACTCCTGTGCCGCGAGATGAAGCGGTGTGAAGCCTTGGCGGTCCACAACGTCAGGCAATGACCCCGCGGCAAACAACGACCCTATCGCCTCGGGATCGTCTTCCAGCGCCGCGTAGTGGAGTGGAGAACGGCCAGCGCGGTCCATGCATCGCTTCGGCCCGTTGTCCACGTTCATGCCTTGTCCTCGATGGCGCCAAGTCGGATGCGCACTTCCGCAGCACCAAACTCATGACCGCTCGCCCGAGCTCCTGTCCAATTGAGGCCCACGAGAATCCCGTCACCCTCGAGACCGTCGATCCATCGCGTACGCCACACGTCGAAGGGAATCGCCATCGGCTCGAAACCTCCGTAGGCCGGAATATTCGCGATAACCTGCTCCGCCCGGCTCCGAAGGGACCAGAACGGCATGCTGCGCTCACCGTCCCCGCTGACCGGTGCCGGGATGCCAACTGCGTCGCGGATCCCCAACACCTCACCGTTCTTGACTATCTCTTCGTAGAAGAGAGCTGCCTGCGCTGCGTGGACACTCATTCCGACAGCCTATGACGCAACGGCTCGGCAGCAAGAAGCCGACGAAACCCTCATATGCATCTGACCGTGGATAGGTCGCTGCGAAATGCGCCCCCATACCGAGAAAATTGGTGATCATTGACTTCATGGGTTCCTTTACGATCACGAGCACCCCGCTATCGGTCGCACGCGAACTTTGGCGGCTGGGCGAGCCTGGTCTTGCCTCACGCGCTATGCGTTTGAGCGTCGAGCAGGCCGTCGACATCGGGATCAGGGCTGGTGACCTGGAACAATCCGGCCAAGCACGCACTATCTGGCCCGACGGTCCGAGCGGAGTCTCTTCTGCGCTGTTGCTAGCAGCCGTTGAGTATCTCGAAGGTTCCATGCGCCCGTGCGCCAGACGCCGCCGCCTTCCCGAGAAGCATCTGCCACCGGAACTTCAAGCCAGCGAATCAGACCTCTGGGCTGCGCTTTCTCCAGTACCTGACGCACTGGATCGTCGGCAGCTCGAGACCCGCCAGTAAGCCAGCCATCCCGAACTTCCGCGATGAGCGCAGGCCGCCACTGCTGCGTCTTGCGGACGGGTCCGACGCCAGTTTGGTCCACGGCAACGGCGGCGGGGAACGATTCAGCCCGTTGTCGGCGTCGTTCGCCAAACCGCCCCCACTCGCACTCCGGACGGAATGACATGGGAAAACCGACGGCGGCGCCGATATTTACCCCGTCGAAACTGGCACGAGGCAGATTCTCGTCAACGCGAATCCTGCCGCATGTTCGTGTGACATCATGGGCGGCCAGCGCTCCTGGACCAAAGCTCCGGACGGTATGGGATCCTCTAACGGACGCCGGCCCGTGTTGAGCTGATTAGCTGAGATTACTAGTCCGTGGCCCACGGGCTAGTCACTAATGAAAGGGAAGCTCCGCACCTTGCGGGAAAGGCAAGACTCCTTGTGCGGGGGTCATGGTGAACCACTCGCCGCCCTCCTTGGTCGCAAAAATGATGACTCTTTCAACTGTGTCGAGCGGATCGCCGTCCGGATACGAGTCGCTTCCAGAGCAGGTCGGGGGCATCGAGGAAATGCGCAGGTTCTCCCGTCCGGGATTCCCCTTGAGTACCTGCTCGACTTCAACAAGGTGGGTGGTGGCCTTTGAACCGTAAATGCTGCTCATGCCGACCTGCCTTACAGACTTTCCGATCAGCACCATGCTGGCCTTGTCATATTGGCCCTGAGCGGTCTCGAACCGGACCCAGTCAACGCACGCTACGGTGCCACCGTCTGGCCCGGGGCTGGGTGTAGAACCAAGGATTGAGCCGGTTGATTTCGCCGTTGACTCCGCAGCTGCCGGTCCGTCCGTGACCTTGTCGCCGCATGATGTCAACAGGGTGGTGAGAAGTATCGATAGAACCAGGCATCGCCACAACCCACAGCGTTTCATTGTGTTCCCCCATAAGTGGACGTTGATCGGAGGATATAGGGTGCGTACTCGCATTCATAGACGTAAGTCCCGCACGAGCGAATGCACCTTGACGGGGAATTACTGCAACTATGTTCTCCGCGTCGACCCTGCCGGGCTATGGTCCGGGGACACTGTGACTGCTCACAGTGGCGACCTGCCGCTCGGGCTCCTCGTAGTCGGGTCTCCGGCCGGGATCAGGGCTCTTCGAAGGCATCCGGTGATGGGCTTTCTTAGCAGCACTGATTGGGCAGCGCAGGACTAATCCCGTTCTGAATCTCCTAAGCATGGCCAATCACCGCAAGGAATGCGCACAAAGAACGCGCGGCACATGCCTACTTGGGCATAGGCGGCCGAGTCTAGACTCGTGCCACGAATCGATACGCGGGCCAAGCGTAAGTGTGCCCTGCCGGTGTTCCGGGCTTTCCTCAAGCCAACGAAAAACCCCGTATTCCCGCTGAACAAGTGGGAATACGGGGTTCTTTTCGAGCTTCCTATCAGAATCGAACTGATGACCTTTTCATTACGAGTGAAACGCTCTACCGACTGAGCTAAGGAAGCACCGCGTTATCGGCCGGGTACCGGCTGAATCACGCAAGATACAACTCTAATAGAGTCACCTCGTCCGGGTCAAAACAGCCCCGTGCGGAGCTACCGTGGCGCCGTTGTTGCGGAATTCACCCGCTCGTCGCGCCGGGTTCAGGCCGCCGTCGTGGACCGGGGGCAAGCTGGGCGGACTAACGTGGCCGCACGATTTCGGTCATCAACCAGCGAAGGGGCGCCATGAGCATGGACAGCGGCAAGAGGATCAACGCGGACGACGCCGGGGCACATCGTGCGCAGCGGCTCCGACTTGCTGTCTTGGACATGGTGGGCACCACCATTACCGACGATGGTCTTACAGAGCGTGCTATGTCCCTCGCCCTGCAGGAGACCGGCGTCGAGCCTGGTTCGCCCCGCTTCGAAAGCATGCTCGGCTACGCCCGGGACACGATGGGCTTTTCCAAGCTGACCGTTTTCAGCCACCTTTTCGAAGAAGCTCAACGGGCCGAGAGAGCCAACAAGGCTTTCGAACGCGCCTACGACGATCTGATTGCCGACGGCGGCGTCCGGGCCATTCCAGGCGCCGAGGAAACCATCGACTGGTTGCGGGACTCCGGCGTGAAAGTCTGCCTTGCTACGGGCTTCGGCCGGCACACCCAGAACATGGTGCTTGAGTCGCTGGGGTGGATGGGGAAGGCGGATCTCAGCCTGTGCCCCGCTGACGCCGGCCGCGGTCGCCCTTACCCGGACATGATTCTCACGGCCGTGTTGGCCCTTGACCTGGACGATGTCCGCGAGGTCGTCGTCGTGGGGGACACGAGCTCGGATATGTTGTCCGGCGTTCGCTCCGGCGCCTCCGCCGTGGTGGGCGTGCTTACTGGCTTCCACTCCGAGGCGGCTTTGCGCGCGGCCGGCGCCACCGCCGTCGTGCCCTCAGTCAAGAACCTTCCCGCGCTGCTGGAGCCCCACGCCGCACGGCTCTAGCGCCGGTCCCTCAACGATTTACCACTTTTGGTCCGATGTCTGCCACGCGGAAGCCGTCAATCCGCCACCTACGCTGCTGGGTGCGGTTGGGGAGGTCGATTTCGTCGTCGAGCGCCTCTTGATCGTTGAGCTGGACGGCAAGACGCACTTCGAACCCCGGGCCATCAAGAGGGATCGACGCCGGGACAACACTTCGGTTGCCGCGCCCCCAAAACACTCAGCACATAGTCCCGTCCGAAGGCGCCTTCCCATCCACGAAGTAGTTGTCCACGGCGTCGGACACGCATTGGTTGGAGCGGCCGTAGGCGGTGTGGCCTTCGCCCTTCCACGTCACGAGGGAAGCATTGCCGAGTTGTTTGCGCAGCGAACCAGCCCAGGCGACAGGCGTTGCGGGGTCCCCAGTGGTTCCGATGACTACAATCGGCGCACTGCCGGTGTACTTCACGGGAGCAGGCGCGTGTACCGGCTTATAGGGCCAGTCCTTGCAGTTGATGCCGGTGTAGGAGAAGTAATAGCCGAAGGTGGGGGAGAGCTGCTTCAAGCGCGCTTCTTCGGAACGCATCCCGGCCGTATCCGTGACCATAGGGTAGTCAAGGCAGTTGATGGCGTTGAACGCGAACGAGGTGTTCGACGTGTAGGTGCCGTTCGGGTCCCGGTCCGCGCCGAAGTCGGCAATCCGAAGCATGAGCGACACGTCGCCCTTGAATGCGGCCACCAGAGCCTGGGTCAGGACAGGCCACGATTCGTTGTCGTAGAGCGGGGTGAAGATACCGCTGACGAACGTAGCCCCGGTGACAAGCCGTCCGTCTTTGGCGCGTTTGGGATTCTGCTCGACGTCGGCGATGAGGTTCTGGATCTGCTGCACGCCATTGTCGACGCTGCCGGTCATGGGGCATCCGGACTTTGCCTGGCAATCCGCGACGTAAGTGCGGAGCTCCTTTTCGAACGCCTCGGCCTGCCCCGCGGTGAGGTCCTCGTTATTGAGGGACGGATCCACTGCGCCGTCCAAAGCGAGCTTGCCGACGTTGTTCGGGAACAATGACGCATAGGTGGCGCCGAGGGCGGTTCCGTAGGAGAAGCCAAGGTAGTTGAGTTTTGCGTCGTTCAGCACGGCGCGGAGTATATCCATGTCCTTGGCGGAGCTGGCGGTGTCAATGTGCGGCAGCGTGGGACCGGACTTTTCCACGCACTGGGCATTCATGGCCTTCGTGTCGGCCAGCGCCGCGGCGACGCCCTGGTCAGTGTCATAGTTGTAGACCTTCTCGCGGGAAGCGTCCCGTTCGGCATCGCTGAGGCACGTCACCGGCGCCGACCGCTTGACGCCGCGGGGATCGAAGCCCACCAGGTTGAAGCTGGACCGCAGCTTGCTAGTGAAGTGCGTCTTCGCCGCGTCCCTGACGAAGTCATAGCCCGAAGCGCCGGGGCCGCCGGGATTCACCAGCAGCGAGCCTTTCTTCGTGCCCTGGCTCTGGAGCCGGATGGCGGCGATGGAGATGCTGCCACCATCGGGTTTGGCATAGTCCACCGGCACTTGGATGTTGGCGCACTGGAATCCCTGCTCACAGGACGTCCAGTTCACTCTTTGGGAGTAGAAACTCTCCAGTCCTGCCGGCGCTGCGGCTGCGATGGACGCGTCCGGGGTGCTGACGTTACCGGACCCGTTGCTGGCGCCATCATTGGGCGCCGGTACAGAGAACACGCAGCCGCTCAGCAGAAGGCTCGCGGTGGCCGTGGCAGCCACTGCCGCTGCAGCCCGCCGCAGTGAGGGGAACCGTGTCCTGGAACTGGACCCGGCGGGCCGGCGTCGTGCGGGGGTCATGCGTTTCTCCTCAGGCTGGGGAAGCGTGCTGTATTTCTAAACTATCCGGCTATTGCTGAATCAGGCTGCTCGCCATGGACTCGACGGCCAACAGCGGTGCCACGTTGGTCGTGGTGATCCGCACTCGCGCCTTGTTGATGGCATCCATGCGCGCCAACGTGATCTCTGGCGTGGAGCTGGCCGCGTAGCCCTCCAGCTCACTCCTGAGTTCAACGTTGACCAACTCGACGGCGTTCCCCAGCTGAATGACCAGGACGTCCCGGTAGAAGGACAGCAGATCGGTCAGCGTGCGGTCGAGGGAATCGGTGATGGATCGCTTGGCACGGCGTTTCTGGTCGTCCTCAAGCTGCCTGACCTGGCTGCGCATCGACGGCGGCAGGGTGCCCGACTCCGGAGCGCCCAGGCTCGCGAGCAGGGCGACCTTCTCGGCGGCGTCGCGTTCGTCGTTGGAGCTGTTGGCCTCATCCGTTGCGATCTTGACCAGCTTTTCGGCCATCATCACGGCGGCAGTGACGCCCCGCAGGCCCAGCGGGAAACGGACAGTCTCCATCCGGCGTTCCCTGGCTTCGGGATCGCGGGCCAGCCGACGCGCGATTCCGATGTGGCTTTGGGCAGCGCGGGCGGCCCTGTCCGCAATGGCGGGGTCGACGCCGTCGCGCCTCACCAGCAGGGCGGCGACGTCGGCAGCCGGCGGAATCCGGAGGCTCACCGGGCGGCAACGCGAGCGGATGGTGACCAGCACATCGGCCGGCGACGGCGCGCAAAGCATCCAGATGGTCCGGGGCGTCGGTTCTTCGATGGCCTTGAGGAGCACGTTGGTGGTGCGTTCGGCCATGCGATCCGCGTCCTCCACCACGATGATGCGCCAACGGCCCGTCGCCGGCCGGTCGCCTGCCTTGGACACCAACTGGCGGGCTTCGTCGATGGTAATGGTGACCTTCTCCGTGCGGACAAAGGTCACGTCGGAGTGGGTTTCGCCCAGGATGGTCCGGCACGATGCGCATTCTCCGCAGCCGCGAAGTGCGACGTCATCCTGTTCGCAATTCAATGCCGCGGCGAATGCCTTGGCCGCGTTGGAACGGCCTGAACCCGGTGGTCCGGTGAACAACCATGCGTGCGTGAGGCCTTCGCCTTGGGCGGCGGCGCGCAATTGTGCGACGACGGGCGCCTGGCCCTGGAGCTCGTCCCAGACGCTCATGCGCGGCTCCCGAGCAAGTCCTGCACACGCCGGAGGATCTGCGCGGCGAGGTTTTCGACGGCGTCCTTGGCGGGCAACACGAGGTACGTCTCCGGGTGGGCCTCCGCCAGTTCCAGGAACGCCGCACGGATGCGGGCATGGAAATCGTCCGGTTCCGATTCGAGCCGGTCCTCGGTAGCGTCTCCGGCAGTTCTGCGGTCCCGGCCGTCGCCCGGGTGGACGTCCAGGAGCACTGTCAGGTCCGGCTCGAGGCCTTCGGTAGCCCATTCGTTGAGCCGCCTGACGTCGACGGTCCCGAGGTCCCTGCCGGCACCCTGGTAAGCGACGGAGGAGTCGATATAGCGGTCCGTGATCACCACAGAACCCTGCGCCAAGGCCGGGCGGATGACCTGGCTTGCGTGGGCAGCCCGGGATGCGGCGAACATCAGGGCTTCGGTCCGGGGGTCGATAGTGCCGTGGCCGTGGTCCAGCACCAAGGAACGCAGCTTCTCGCCGATCGGCGTGCCCCCGGGCTCGCGGGTGCGCAGCACCGAAAAGCCGAGGGACTCGAGCGATGCAGCCAATCGGGCGGCTTGCGTGGACTTGCCGGCCCCGTCCCCGCCTTCGAAGGCGATGAAGAGTCCTGGGCGCTGGTCCGGCGTAGGGCTCTGGTCCTGCTTGAGGCGCTGCGTAGTCACGGATCTAAGCGTACAGAGGAACTCTGACAGTGCCCGACGACGGCGCTTGCCCACCTGCGCGGGACCGAACCTGCCGCTCGACGGGACGGAGCCGTAACACCTTTCCAACGCCCGCGCCCCGCGCCGTAGGCTGGGGCAATGAGTCTTTCCCGAGAACACGCCGCAGATCTGTCCCCTGACACTGTGGTGGTGGCGGCAGGCCGTCCCGAACGAAGCCATGACCAACCCGTCAACCCGCCCATTGTTCTGTCCTCCACGTATTTCGGCACAGGAGCACTGAGCGACGGCGACCGCGGCTACGGACGCTATGCGAACCCCACGTGGGATCCGTTCGAAGAAGCACTGGCCCAGCTGGAAGGAGCCGAGCTGCCCGGTTTGCTCTATGCCTCGGGCTTGGCCGCAGTGAGTTCCGCGTTGTCGCTCGTGCCTGCCGGTGGTGTCCTGGTCATGCCCACGCACAGCTACGCAGGATCGCTCGTCATGGCCACCGAACTCGCGGCCAAGGGCATCCTTGAACTGCGGACCGTTGATATCGCGGACACCGACGCCGTCAAGGCGCAGCTCGCCCCCGCCGATGGAATACCCGCCAGCATGCTGTGGATTGAAAGCCCCACCAACCCGATGCTCGGCATCGCAGACGTACGGGCACTGGCCACCGCCGCCCATGAAGCCGGCGCCATCGTGGTCACGGACAACACCTTCTCCACGCCGCTGGTTCAGCAGCCCCTCAGTCTGGGCTCCGACGTCGTGCTCCATTCGGTGACCAAATACCTGGCTGGACACTCCGACGTCGTACTCGGCGCCTTGGTGACCTCGAATGCGGAGCTGCGAGCGGAACTCCTTCACCACCGGATCATCCACGGCGGCATCGCGGGCCCCTTCGAGGCGTGGCTCGCGCTCCGAGGCCTGCGCACGCTGGCACTCCGGATCGAGCGCTCGCAAGCTTCTGCCGCGACGTTGGCCGAGCGGCTGAGCACCCACCCGCGCGTCGAGTCGATCCGCTTCCCGGGCCTGCCCACCGATCCCGGCCATGAGCGTGCCAAGTCCCAGATGAAGGGCTTCGGCTCCATCCTGTGCATCCAGTTGGCCGGAGACGGAATCCGGAGCGGTGCCGACGCAGCAGATCAACTGGTTCGTGCACTGCAGCTGTGGATCCCCGCGACGTCGCTTGGCGGGGTCGAATCCCTCATCGAACGCCGACGCCGGCACACCGCCGAACCGCTCAGCGTGCCGGACAACCTGATCAGGATGAGCGTCGGGATCGAGAACGTCGAAGACCTCTGGGCGGATTTGGAGCAAGCGCTCAAGTCGCTTGACCGCTAGGCTTGTGGGCGTGGACGGAAAAATTTTGATTTCAAACATCCAGAATGGAATTTGGTTCATTCTGGGACTGGTTGCCTTCGCTTTGGAGCTGTGGGCGCTGGTCGATTGCCTGCGCCACAAACCCTCGTCGTTTGAAGCGGCATCCAAGCGCACCAAGACCTTCTGGCTGGCACTGACCGGCGTCGCCGCGGTGATTGGCGGCCTTTCCCTCCTCGGTGGCGGCGGTGGCTTCGGCATCTTTGGCATCGCAGCCGTCACGGCAGCGTGTGTCTATTTGGCGGACGTCCGTCCTGCGGTGAAGGAAATCGGGAACAGCGGCCGGAACCAGGGGCCGTACGGTCCCTGGTGATCCCCACCGGCTCCCTAAGCTCGCAAGCTCGCTCAGGGAACCCTGCCGGTGTGGGCCGAACCGGTTCCCTAAGCTCGCAAGCTCGCTCAGGGAACCCTGCCGGTGTGGGCCGAACCGGTTCCCTAAGCTCGCAAGCTCGCTCAGGGAACCCTGCCGGTGTGGGCCCCACCGGCTCCCTAAGCCGGGGCCACCGCTGACCAGCCGACGGTCAGTTCCCCCAAGCGCCAGCGCGAGGTTCCGTCCTGAAGGGGCCAACCGGCGTCGCGCATTGATCGGCACATGGCGGTCCACCGCTGCTTGCTGCCAAAGGACGCGAGCGGTGCGGCTTCCAACCAGGCCTGGTCCAGCGCATTCAGGAAAGCATGAATGCGTTCCCCCGGGATATTGCGGTGGATGAGTGCCTTCGGCAGGCGTTCGGCCACGTCGGAGGGAAGTTCGAAACCGCCGAAGCGCATGGACAGGCTCAAGCTCAAGGGCCCGTCCGGATCCAACGCAACCCACGTCACCCTGCGGCCGATTTCGTCACACGTGCCGTCGATGAACAATCCCTGCGGTGCCAGCCGCGACTGCACCAGCGCCCAGATCCCGGCCACATCCGATTCCTCGTATTGCCGCAGTACGTTGAAAGCCCGCACCAGCACGGGATTGCCTGGAACAGGAACCTCGAAACCGCCCACGTGGAAGCTGAGCCCGGGCCTTTCCAGGGATTTCGCGACCCGGACGCGCTCGGGCTCGATCTCGATCCCGCACACGCGGACATCGGGGCGGACTGCCTGCAGCCTTTCGAAGAGTTCGACGGCGGTGGCCGGGGAAGCGCCGTAGCCGAGGTCCACTACCAACGGGTCGACGGCGGAGCGTAGCCGCCATCCCTGCGGGCCCGCCAACCAGCGGTCCAGACGGCGCATGCGGTTGGGATTGGTGGTGCCCCTGGTGATGTTGCCGACTGGTTTACCGCGCCTTCCCTGCACCCGCTCCGCTTTTTGCACCACCGTCCCACTTTATCCTCCAACGCGGGGTCACTTACGGCCCATCCGGCCGGCAAACATCGGCGCTAAGTGACCCCGCGTTGCGACGTAACGCCCGGCAACGACCAGGCCTGATCGCTTAGGATGAAAACCATGACTTACAAGCTGATTCTGCTGCGCCACGGCCACAGCGACTGGAACGCCAAGAACCTGTTCACCGGCTGGGTGGACGTCGACCTGAACGACCAAGGCCGCGAGGAAGCAGCGCGCGGCGGAGAGCTCCTGGTCGAGAACAACGTTCTCCCGGACATCCTGTACACGTCCCTGCTCAAGCGGGCCATCAACACCGCGAACATTTCCCTGGACAAGGCCGACCGCGGCTGGATCCCGGTCAAGCGCGACTGGCGCCTCAACGAGCGCCACTACGGCGCTTTGCAGGGCAAGGACAAGGCCCAGACCCTGGCCGAGTTCGGTGAAGAGCAGTTCATGGAATGGCGCCGCAGCTACGACACCCCGCCGCCTGCCCTCTCCGATGACAGTGAGTTCTCCCAGGTCAACGACGTGCGCTACGCGGGCCTCGGGGACGCCCTGCCGCGCACCGAGTGCCTCAAGGACGTCCTGGTCCGTCTCCTGCCGTACTGGGAGTCAGACATCAAGGAAGACCTCAAGGCTGGCAAGACAGTCCTGGTCACGGCTCACGGCAATTCCCTGCGCGCCCTCGTCAAGCACTTGGACGGCATCAGCGACGAAGACATCACCGGTCTGAACATCCCGACGGGCATCCCGTTGGTCTACGACCTGGACGAAAACTTCAAGCCGATCAACCCCGGTGGAACCTACCTCGACCCCGAGGCCGCGGCAGAGTCCATCAAGGCTGTAGCTGCCCAAGGCAAGAAATAAGCTCTTGAGAAAACGACGGCGGCCGGCCCACCTCGCGAGGTGGGCCGGCCGCCGTCGTTGTTCGTTGAGCGTGGCTAGAAGCCTTCCGGCTGCCATTCACCGGTGACCAGGTAGGTCACCTTGCGGGCAACCGAGACGCCGTGGTCCGCGAAGCGCTCGAAGTAGCGGCTGGCGAGGGCCACATCCACGGTAGTGGCGGCTGTCTCGGCCCAAGCGGGATCGGCGATGGCCCTGAAGACGCTCAAGTGCAGATCGTCCACCCTGATGTTGAGCTTGAGGATGTCCCGGGCAACTTCCAGGTCGCGCGACTCCAGGAGCAGGGTGACCTTCTGGATGATTTCAAGGTCGAGGCGGGCCATGTCCTTGAACGTTGCCGTCAGCTGCTCGGGGATGACCGTGGCCGGGTAGCGCAAACGGGCCAGCTGGGCCACGTGCCGGGCGAGGTCACCCATGCGCTCAAGGGATGCGCTCATCCGCAGGGAACCGACAATCATCCGGAGATCGCTTGCCACAGGGCCCTGGAGGGCCAAGATATCGATGGCCCGTTCGTCGAGGCCGTTCTGCAGGAAATCGATCCGGGCATCGGCGGCAATGACATCCTGGGCGAGATCTACGTCGGCACCTTCGAATGCGGTGGTCGCGTTCTGGATCGCCTCAGTGACCAGTTTTGAGATCTCAATGAGGTCCTCACCGACCTGGATGAGCTCCTCCTGAAAAACCTTGCGCACGGTGGCGTCCTCTCCTTGGAAATCTCCTCCGCACCCTTCTGGCGGCGCGAAAATCATCACAGCTAACTACGGTCCAACTAGTAAGGGTGGCAGTGGTCAATGAACGATTGCGCACCTTTAGGTGAACGTTAGCTGAATCGGGGCTGTTTGGTGACCGTTCCATATTTTGCAGTGTTTTGAGCGCATAAGCTAGATCCGTGGATCCAGTGCTCATCGGTGTCATCGCAGGTCTAGTCGGCCTGTCGTGCGGCGTCTTTGGCGTGCTCGCGTTCAGGCTCAGCGAACGGCAGCGAAAGATCGTTGACCTGGACGTGACCGAGCCGCTGCTTCCGGAGGGAGCCGCGGAGGTGCTGTCCGTCGTCGGGCGCGCTTTCGTCGTGGTGGACGCGATCGACGGCGTCGTCCGGGCCAGTCCCGCGGCCTACGCCTACGGCCTCGTGAGAGGCCACACCGTGGTGCACAAGCAGTTGCTGGACATGACCGCAAAGGTGCGGCGCGACGGCGTGATCCTGGAAGAGACCTACGAGTTGCCCCGCGGCCCACTGGGCAAGGGAACCATCGTGGTGCAGGTGCGGGCAGCCATGCTCGGGTGGGAATATATCGTCCTGCTGGCCGATGACCGCACCGAAATCACCCGCACCGAAGAGATCCGCAACGACTTCGTCGCGAACGTCTCGCATGAACTCAAGACGCCAGTGGGCGCCATCTCCCTTCTGGCGGAAGCGCTCGAGGCAAGCCCCGACGACGAAGAAGCCGTGCGTCGCTTCGCGAAGCGCATGCACAAGGAATCGACAAGGCTGGCCGCGCTGGTGCAGGACATCATTGAGCTGTCCCGGCTTCAGGGAGCCAACGTGGCACAGCAAGGGCACGCCGTGGACATCAACACGGTGATCTCCGAGGCCGTGGACCGCTCGCAGCTCCCGGCCGAGCTCAAGAACATCAAGATCGTCGTGGGGGGCCGAACGGAAACAATGGTGTTCGGTGACCAGGACCTGTTGGTGACCGCCCTACGGAACCTGATCGACAACGCCATTCGTTATTCGCCGGAAAACACCCGTGTGGGAGTGGGGGTCCGCGCCAAAGAGGGCGTGGTGGCCATTTCCGTCACAGACCAGGGCGAGGGTCTCAGCCCCGAAGACCAGGAACGCATCTTCGAACGCTTCTACCGCGTGGATGCGGCGAGGTCCCGCCAGACCGGGGGAACGGGTTTGGGCCTGAGTATCGTCAAGCACGTGGTATCCAACCACGGCGGCGAGGTCACCGTCTGGTCCCAGCCCGGCCAAGGTTCTACTTTCACCATCCGCCTTCCGGAAATGGAAGGCCAGGAGGACGACGACGCCGGGGCGAAGCCCCGAAGCGTGATTCAATCGACGGGCGCTGTGCGCGCCCTAGAGCAAGGAGCTGGCGCTTGAGCAGGATTCTGATCGTGGAGGACGAAGAGTCGTTCAGCGACCCTCTGTCCTACCTATTGGGCAAAGAAGGCTTCGATGTCCAGGTTGTAGACAACGGCAGTGATGCCTTGGTGGAGTTCGACCGCAACGGGGCCGACCTGGTCCTGCTGGACCTGCAGCTTCCGGGAACTCCTGGCACTGAGGTTTGCCGGCAACTGCGCCAACGCTCCAGCGTCCCGGTCATCATGCTGACGGCCAAGGACTCGGAAATCGACAAGGTAGTTGGACTGGAGCTTGGCGCGGACGACTACGTCACCAAGCCGTACTCCTCCAGGGAACTCGTTGCGCGCGTCCGTGCCGTGCTGCGTAGGCAAGGCGAGCCGGAGGAGCTCATCACCTCCACCGTGCAGGCCGGCCCGGTGAGGATGGACATCGAGCGGCATGTGGTGAGCGTCAACGGCGAACAGGTATCGCTTCCACTGAAGGAGTTCGAACTCCTGGAGATGCTCCTTCGCAATTCGGGCCGTGTGCTCACCCGTGGGCAGTTGATCGACCGCGTCTGGGGTTCCGACTACGTGGGCGATACCAAGACCCTGGACGTCCACGTGAAGCGCTTGCGCAGCAAGATCGAGCCGGACCCCTCGGTTCCCCGCTACCTCGTGACGGTTCGGGGCCTGGGCTACAAGTTCGAGCCGTAAGAAGCTACAGCAAAAGGAAGGGCTCCCATCGGGAGCCCTTCCTTTTTGTCTTCGAGGATCCAGCGTATTGCCGACCGAAGCGGCGCAGGCCGCCGGCCGCCTAGTGGCCGGTGGCGCTTGCGCTCGGAGTCGGGGTCGCGCTGCTGCCCGGAGTTGCGCTGCTGCTCGGGGTGGCGGAACCGCTGACCGAGGGGCTCGGAGAAGCGGAAGCGGTGGGGAGGTACTTCGCGTATTCCTTCAAGGAAGCGTCCAGGACCGGGAACTGCACGGCGCGGGAATCGGAGCCGGTCTTGATGGTCACGGAAGCCATGGAGCCAGGGGCTCCGCCGCTCGTGCTCAGAACCGCGGCGTCCGTGGTCTCGTTGAGGTAGGTCTGGGACTTGGCCTTGACCGGAATGGTCGCCTGTGACCCGCCGGCACCACTGATGGTCAGGGTTGCATCGCTCGAGGAGGTGTTGAACACGGCACCAATGACGCGTCCCGGCTTGTTGGCATCCGTGGAGACGATGAGCATGTTGCGCAGCTGAAGCGAACCGAGGTCTTCCCTGACGCCGTCAGACGGAGAGTACTGCTCGTTGGTCTGCTGGGGGTTGATATAGCCACAGCCGGTCACGGACAAGAGACCGATGCTGATGGCGGCCGCCGCCATCGCCAGTTTGCCGCGCTGGACACGGTTCATCGCAGTAATGCGCACGACACGTACTCCTCTAAGAGTCATTGGAACACTTTTCAGCCATAGCCTATCGGCAAACTAGCAGGAACAAGGATTCCGATCACCATTGTGGCGGCCCTCCAGAAGGAGTAGGCTCATCCGGAACGCTGCGTCCAATGCACTTTTATGCCCTCCCGTCAAGAGGGTGCCGGAGGTCCGAAAAGGCCATTTTCCGCGTATTTACAGGGCTCAGGACCCCTTTCCGTGCCAATCGTATGCCTTAAGCGTGATAAACTGGTCTGCGGGAAAGGGGAAAGTCCACATGGTTTTTGAGGTCGGCGAGACAGTAGTTTACCCTCACCACGGTGCAGCAAAAATTGAAGAAATCAAGATGCGCACTATCAAGGGCGAAGAGAAAATGTATCTCAAGCTCAAGGTGGCTCAGGGTGATCTGACCATTGAAGTTCCAGCAGAAAACGTAGACCTTGTTGGGGTCCGCGACGTAGTGGGCAAGGAAGGCTTGGAGCACGTATTTGACGTTCTCCGTGCCGAGTTCACTGAAGAGCCCACCAACTGGTCCCGTCGCTACAAGGCAAACCTGGAGAAGCTTGCTTCCGGCGACGTCATCAAGGTTGCAGAGGTCGTCCGCGATCTTTGGCGCCGTGATCACGATCGCGGCCTTTCCGCAGGTGAAAAGCGAATGCTGGCCAAAGCCCGTCAGATTCTGATTTCAGAACTGGCACTGGCTGAGAAGACCGACGAAGAGAAGGCCGCAAGCGTTCTCGACGAAGTTCTGGCTTCCTAACAGAGATTCAAAGATTTGAGCCCCGGTAGCAACCTGCTGCCGGGGTTTCCTTTTGCTCCAAAGCCCAACTGACTAGCTCCAAAGCCCAACTGACTAGCAATAGATGTCGTTCTGGGCGCCCAAAACGACATTTGCTGCCAGCTAGTTGGGCGGGTGGCCACCACGTAGGCTTGGGCGCATGACTACACCATCCCAGCGCGAGGCCACCGCCGTCGTCGTCGTTGCGGCAGGCTCCGGTGAGCGGCTTGGCTACGGCATGCCTAAGGCAAAAGTGCCGCTGGGCGGCGAAGCGATCCTCACGCATGCCCTTCGCGGCGTCGCGACGGCGGACGTTGCCCGCCAGATCTGCGTGGCCGTCCCCGCAGGGGACCTGGAGTTGCGCGAGCTGTGCGAGGAATTCCGGCAGGAACTGGGCGCTGACGGCCCGCTGATTACCGTCGTCGACGGCGGATCCACCCGTGCCGCTTCGGTCCGCGCCGCCCTTGGGGCGGTCCTCGAAGGAACGCGCGCTGTCCTGGTTCACGACGCCGCGCGCGCGCTGACTCCCGAGCGGGTCTTCCACCGGGTTGCCGTGGCGCTCTCGTCCGGCGCCAAAGCGGTCATCCCCGCCATTCCGGTGGTGGATACCGTCAAGATGGTTGCGGAAACTGACGGTGACGACGCCGGAATCGCGCCGGAGATCGTCACCGGCACCGCCCCGCGCGAACAACTTCGTGCGGTGCAGACTCCGCAGGGATTCGACTTTGAGACTTTGTTGCGCGCCCACGCGGCGGCCGCCACGTTCGACGACGAGCAGTCGGCGGCAGTCACGGATGACGCCATGCTGGTCGAGCTCCTGGGCGTGCCGGTCCACGCGGTCCGCGGTGCCAGCCAGTCACTGAAGATCACCACGCCTTTGGATCTCATCATTGCGGAGGGCCTGCTGGAAGGGCCGCTCGGAGTCCGCTGGGTGGAAGGCTGATGGCAGGCCCGAAGAACGCGGCCATGATTCTGCCGCGCACAGGCATCGGGGTGGACGTGCACGCCTACGCACCCGACAACGATCCGCAGCCGCTATGGCTCGGCGGGCTGTTTTGGAAGGGCGAGCGCGGACTTTCCGGGCATTCCGACGGCGATTGCGTTGCCCATGCAGCCGCTGACGCGCTCTTCTCCGCTTGCGGCATTGGTGATCTCGGCACGCATTTTGGCACCGACCGTCCCGAATTCGCAGGTGCGTCCGGTGTGAAGTTGCTGGGGGAGGCGGCCAGGATTGTCCGGGCTGCCGGCTTTGAGATCGGGAACGTGGCAGTGCAGTTCGTTGCCAACAGGCCGAAGTTCGGGCCGCGGCGTGAGGAGTCGCAGCGTGTCCTCAGCGCCGCCGCAGGAGCTTCCGTCAGCGTCACGGCAACCACCAGCGATGGCCTGGGTTTCACGGGGCGGGGAGAGGGCATCTCCGCTGTCGCCACGGCCCTCGTGTACGCCGTGCCCGCAGCGACCCAAAGCGATAGCGCCTAAATAGCGCCTCAACAGGGGTAGATGGTGGGCAACGAAGCCAGAGGGTGCGCATCCGCTAATCTGGAGCGGTGACCCTGCGCTTTTACGACACTGCATCCGCCGAAGTCCGCGACTTCGTTCCCCTTGAAGCCGGCAAGGCCAGCGTCTACTACTGCGGTGCCACGGTGCAGGGGATGCCGCACGTGGGGCATGTCCGTTCCGCGATCGCCTTCGACCAGTTGACCCGTTGGCTTGAATACCGGGGCCTGCGTGTCACTGTTGTCCGCAACGTCACGGACATCGACGACAAGATCCTCGCCAAGTCGGCGCAGTCCTTCGGACCGGACTGGGCCGAGGAACCCACAGCCAAGGCCGAGGAAGAGTGGTGGGCCCTGGCCTACCGCTACGAGCAGGAATTCGAGCAGGCCTACGATGTCCTGGGCGTTTCCCGCCCCACCTATGAGCCTCGTGCCACCGGCCACATCCCGGAGATGCACGCCCTCATTCAAAGGCTCATCGACCGCGGCCATGCCTACCCTGCGCTGGACGACTCCGGGGACGTCTACTTCGACGTCCGCTCCTGGAGCAAGTACGGCTCGCTGACCCGCCAGAACATCGACGACATGCAGGGAGCCGCCGACGTCGAGCCTCAATTCAGCAGCAGGAAGCGCGACCCGCGCGACTTCGCGCTGTGGAAAGGCTACAAGGACGGGGAGCCGACGACGGCGAGCTGGGTTTCGCCGTGGGGAACGGGCCGGCCGGGTTGGCATCTTGAATGCTCCGCCATGGCCACGAAGTACTTGGGCCAGCAGTTCGACATCCACGGCGGCGGATTGGACCTCCGCTTCCCGCACCACGAGAACGAGATGGCACAATCGCAGGCCGCCGGTGACGGATTCGCCAATTTCTGGCTGCACAACGGCATGGTCACGTATGAGGGCGAAAAGATGTCCAAATCCGTGGGCAATACAGTGAGCCCCTCGGAAATGCTCGAGCTCGCCAGTCCGCGGGTTGTCCGGTACTACCTTGGCCAGGCGCAGTACCGCTCCGTCCTGGACTACCGGCCCACCTCGCTCCAGGAGGCTGCGGCGGCCGTAGAGCGGATCTACGGCTTTGTTGCGAAGGCTTCCAAGAAGTTCGGTGGCGACTTCGCCGCGCACCCTGAGTCGAGCCCCGTTCCGGATGCCTTTGCTGCTGCCATGGATGACGACCTCAACGTCCCGCAGGCCCTCGGCGCGCTGCATGAGACTGTCCGGGCGGGGAACACCGCTCTGGCGTCCGGAGACGACGCCGGGGCCGAGCAGGCGCTCCGGGCAGTGATGGCCATGACCACCGTGCTTGGATTGAACGACGTCCGCGGCGAAGTCCAGGAGAACTCCGAGACTGCCCAGGCCCTTGAGGTCCTCGTGGAAGCCCAGTTGCAGGCTCGCGCCGAGGCGAGGGTGAACAAGGATTGGGCGGCTTCCGACGCGATCCGCGACACTCTCGCGGCAGCCGGTATCGCCGTCGAGGATGGCGCCGATGGAGCCAGCTGGAGCCTCAAGAGGGATTGAGAAAGCGCCGTCGTCCCGATTTAAGTTGATTCAGTAGACTTGATTGCAGACGTACTCAACACAATCAAGGGTGGAATTCATGGCCAACAACGGTCGCCGGGCTGTCAAGAGCAAGAAGGGCCCCACCACCGGAACCGGTGGCCACGGTCGAAAGGCCCTCGAAGGCAGGGGTCCAACCCCCAAGGCTGAGGACCGCGAGTACCACAAGGCGTACAAGAGCAAGCAGCTTGCCGAGCGCTCCGCGGCCAAGCGCGCGGCCGGGGGCACCAGCCGCTCCAACCCGGGCGCCCGCTCAGGCCCGAAGGGCCGCGCTACTGAGGAAGTCGTCACCGGACGCAACTCCGTGGTGGAGGCGCTTCGCGCCGGAATCCCCGCGAAGGCACTGCACGTTGCCATTCGGATCGAGATGGACGACCGCGTCAAGGAGTCCCTCAAGCTCGCTGCCGAACGTGGCATCCCGCTGCTGGAAACCGGTAAGCCCGAGCTGGACCGCATGACCGAAGACGCCGTCCACCAGGGCCTCGTTCTGCAGATCCCGCCGTACGAATACCAGGACGCCTACGACCTTGCCGAAGAGACGGTCACAAAGTGGAAGAAGGGGTACATCCCCAACGCGCCCCTCTTCGTTGCGCTCGACGGCATCACCGACCCACGCAACCT
This sequence comes from Arthrobacter sp. KNU-44, assembly GCF_051843155.1. Lineage (NCBI taxonomy): Bacteria > Bacillati > Actinomycetota > Actinomycetes > Micrococcales > Micrococcaceae > Arthrobacter > Arthrobacter sp. KNU-44. The sequence goes on along the minus strand of NZ_JBPXNG010000002.1, from coordinate 1,470,398 downwards.
GGGCGCCATCATCCGCTCCGTTTCCGCCTTCAGCGGCCACGGCGTGATTGTCCCGGAGCGCCGCTCCGTCGGCGTCACCGCTTCGGCTTGGAAGACCAGCGCCGGCGCGGCGGTCCGCGTCCCCGTTGCCCGGGCGGCCAACCTGAACAACGCGCTCAAGCAGTTCAAACAGATGGGCATCTTCGTGCTGGGCCTGGACGGCGACGGCGATGTCTCGCTGCCGGATCTCGCCCTGGCCACCGATCCCGTGTGCATTGTCGTGGGTTCCGAGGGCAAGGGGCTCAGCCGCCTGGTCCGCGAAAACTGCGACCAGATCATCTCCATCCCGATCGACTCCGCCATGGAATCGCTCAACGCCTCCATGGCCGTGGGCATCTCCCTGTACGAGGTCTCAAGGCAGCGCGCCACGAAGTAGCGGGTTGGGTGGCGGCACAGCCGACGCCCGCTCACTTATACGGTGTTTCCAACGGACGCCCGCTCACTTATAGCGCCAAATACAGCAACGCCCGCTCACTACTTTTGGTGAGCGGGCGTTGCTGTTCGCTTTATAAGTCGGAGTTAGAAGTCGTGTCGGTTCGCCAGGACCGGGAGCTTGACCCGCGCTTCCTTGACGACGGCGGCGTCCAGCTCTGCGAACAAGAGGCCCGGTTCGGCGTCGAGCTCTTCCAGCACGTTCCCCAGGGGAGACACGACCACCGAGTGCCCCACTCCGGTAGGCGCTGCACCCTTGGGTTCACGGCCTTGGCTCGCGGGATCGCCTTGGCCGCAAGCCAGCACGAAGGTCGTGGTGTCGATCGCCCGGGCCCGCGCGAGCAGCTTCCACTGCTCCGCCTTCCCAGGCCCGGCACCCCAGGAAGCGGACACGATATTCACATCGGCGCCGCGGTCGGCATTAGCGGTGAAGAGGGCCGGGAAACGGATGTCGTAGCAGGTGGCCAGGCCAAAGGTGAGGCCGCCGGCGTCGAACGTGACCGGATCGGTGCCGGCGTCGACGGTATCCGATTCCGCAAAGCCGAAGGCGTCGAAGAGGTGGATCTTGTCGTAGCTGGTGTCCACCCCGGGCCCGGTGGCGATCAGCGTGTTCCGGACTTTCCCATTGCTGCCGCCGTCGGAGGCCAGCCCGGGGGTGAACATTCCGGCCACGATCACGATTCCAAGATCCCGGGCGATCTTCCGCACCTGGCTGGCCCACGGCCCGTCCAGGGGCTCAGCGATGTCGAGCAGGGAATTCCCGAACGCCCGCATGGTCGCTTCCGGGAATACCACGAGCTCGGCGCCGCCCTCTTTTGCCCGGCGGGCGTAGCCTTCCAACAGGAGCAGGTTGTCTGCCAGCTCGCGGCCGCTGATGAGTTGAGCAAGGGCGATTCGCACAATTACCTCCACATTGGTGTATAGCCAAAGTATGCAACGACCGCGCCGAGGATACGAACCCAGCCGCGGGCAGCGGGCGTATTCGGCGCAATCGACACAATCCGCTCAAACGACAGGTTTCACAAAAAGCGCAACGAGCCGAATGGTTCGACGTTTCAGCAGGTGAGCGGCCTGTTTGCGTTCGTACTGGCCGCCGGCCTGGTTCAGACCGCCGGGCATGGGCACTGTCATATGGGCCGCGGGCGGGGGAGAATTGGCGTCGGAGACTAAACTCTCAAGTAATGGTTATGCCGATTTTTGACACAGCATCTACAGTGGACGCCTCGCGGCCGTCGCCGCTCGGGCTGAGTGTTCCGTTGCCCGGGAAAGCCGACCGCGACACCCCTTCTCCGGACCGGGTCAACGTCGCTGTGTGGGCCCCCGGACTTACTCGAGTCGAAATCGCTTACAAGGCCCCTGGCGACTCCTGGAAGATCCACACGCTTCCCAAACTTGAGGACGGCGTTCACCACGGGATTGTCGACGGGCTGCCGCCCGGCACCCGGTACGGCTTCCGCGCCGCAGTCCACGAGGACACGCTCCCACTGTCCGTTCCTGCCCCGGACTTTGACGCCGACGACGCCGAGCAGCTGTTGCTCGATCCCTACGGTCGGGCGGTGCACCAGCGCGGAGAACTGCTGACCTCCGTGCGGATGGAATCGGGTTTCGACTGGGGTGACGATCGCCCGTTGCGCACGACGTGGCGGGACACCATTGTCTACGAAGCTCACGTCCGGGGCCAAAGCATGCTGCATCCGGATATCCCGGAGCACCTCCGCGGCACGTACGCGGGGATGGCCCACCCCGCCATGATCGAGCACTTCCACTCATTGGGAGTGACTGCTGTGCAATTGCTGCCCATCCACTTCCACATGGACGAGCAGCACCTGCAGTACTTGGGCCTGACCAACTATTGGGGCTACAACACGGCAGCGTTCTTTGCGCCGCATGCGGACTACGCCACGCAGGCGGCCCAGCAGGCCGGCCCGCACGCCGTCCAGGACGAATTCAAGGGCATGGTGAAGCTCCTGCATGCGGCGGGGATCGAAGTGATCCTCGATGTCGTCTACAACCACACGGCGGAAGGCGGGCCTGACGGAGACACCTTCAGTTTCAGGGGTCTGGGCGAGGAGCGGTACTACCGTCATGATGCCCACGGCCGCTACCTCGATACGACGGGCTGCGGCAACACCCTCAATTTTGCCGAACCGAAGGTAGTGGATCTGGCGATTGAATCGCTGCGCTATTGGGCGGAAGAATTCCACATCGATGGCTTCCGCTTCGACCTTGCCGTGACCCTATGCCGCAATGCCGGCAACGAGTTCGATCCCGAGCACCCTTTCCTGAAGCGCATCGCGGAAGATCCGGTGATCTCCAAGACCAAGCTCATTTCCGAACCATGGGATGTGGGCTACGGCGGCTGGCAGACCGGACGGTTCCCCAAGGGCTGGGTGGACTGGAACGATCACTTCCGCGACGGCGTGCGCCGCTTCTGGCTCTCTGACCGGGGCGCCGCCGACGCCGGGATGTCCGGCGGCAACGTTGGGGTCCTGGCGGACGCCTTGACTGGCTCCGCCCGGGTCTTTGAACCTTCGGGGCGCTCGAGGCTCGCCTCCCTCAACTTCATCACCGCCCACGACGGTTTCACGCTTGCCGACCTCGTGTCCTACGACCGCAAGCACAACGAAGCCAACGGCGAACAAAACCGCGACGGCCACGGCGACAACCGTAGTTACAACCACGGATTCGAAGGACGAACGGAGAACGAGAGGATTCTCGCGGCCCGTGCCCTTTCCAAACGGAACCTCATGACCACCTTGATGATCTCCATCGGCGTACCCATGATCACTGCCGGCGATGAGCTCGGACGCACACAGCAGGGAAACAACAACGCCTATTGCCAGGACAACCCCCTGACATGGATCGACTGGACCCAGACACCCGAATCGCATGACATGCTGCGGAGCACCAAGCGGGTGATCCGGCTCCGCAAGGAGTTCCTGCACGCCCAGGACGAAGGTTTCCCGGACAAGGGAACGGGCCTGGAATGGTTTGATGAGGAGGGCCAGCCGATGACGGCGTCCCGGTGGCACGATCCCTCGCTGCGTGTTGTGCAACTCTTGGTGAGCTCGGAAGGCGGTGCCTACCGGGGCTTGCTCGTGATCAACGGGAACAAGGATGACCAGAAAGTTGTCTTGCCCAAATTGGTCGCCGAATCCGGGGCTGGCAGCCGGATGTTCGAACTAAGGCTGACAACCTCCGAGCTCAATGACCGTAGGCAAGGAGCGCTAGTCGCGGCAGGCGAACGGGAAGTCGTCCAAGGCAACACCATCAACATCTACCGCACTTAGGAACCATGAAAATCTATTCGGCAGACACGTGGACACTGGAAGAACTAAAGGAACAAGTGTCCGACGCCGGCCGCCGCACCGTGATGGTGCCGCCGGCAACAAACAAGGAGGGCGTCCTGGAAGTGTTCGGCCAGGTGCTCGATTTCCCCGAGTACGACGGGGTGGACCTGGATGCGCTCAACGATTCACTCCACGATTTCGCAGACAGTGTGTCCGAGGACGACCAATCACCTGTCACCCTGATTTGGCAGGTCCCGGCGGCCTACCGGACAGACCGGTCCTTCGGGTTGGTTTGCGAGATCCTCCAAGACGCCGAGTTCTACTCCGGGCGGGACCTCGCCGTCATAGCGGTCTTCCAGCAGTAGCTCGACTGGCCGGGCGGGCGATGCCCGTCCGGCCAGCTCGTCGCTACGCGTTGACGATCAGCCCCAGTTCGGCCTTCGAGGCCAGGGAGGGGTGCTTCGGGAAGACCCGGACGGTGTAGCCGAACGATCCGGAGCGGTTGATCAGGATGGACCCGGTGAACAGGTGGCGCCCGTTGCCGAGGTCCTCGAACGAGCTCAGTTCGGCCACGGTGATGTCCTCCAACTCATCGCTTTCTTCAGCCCGCCCGTAGGCCACCTCGACGCTGACGTCGTCCGGTGTCAGGGTGTGGAGGGCGATGTAGGCGTTGACCTGGAGGGTGTCGCCGATCTGGGGTTCTTCGGAGACGCCGATGGAATCGACGTGTTCCACGATCAGCTGCGGCCAGGCGTTGCGGACCTTGGTGGTCCACGCCGCCAGCTCCTTCGCCTCCTTGAAGAAGCCAGCCACGGCACGCCGTCCTGACCCCGCTGCCGGGCGGTAGAGGGTGTTGACGTAGTCCTGGAGCATCCGGTCGGCCGAGACTGCCGGGCCGAGGTGGGCCAGGGTGTGCTTGATCATGGACACCCAGTGCGTCGGCACGGCTTCCGGGCCCGACTGCGAGGGCCCGGCCGCGCCGGCGTCCGCGGAGACCGTGGAGCCGTAGAAGCGCGGTGCCACCTGGGTCTCGAGGAGCTCGTAGAGCGCGGCGGCTTCGATGTCATCGCGTTCGGTCGGTGACGCGTCGTTGTTCGCGGTCGGGATCGCCCAGCCGTTCTCGCCGTCGTACATCTCATCCCACCAGCCGTCCAGCACCGAGAGGTTCAGGGAGCCGTTGATGGCCGCCTTCATCCCGGAGGTGCCGCAGGCCTCCAGGGGCCGCAGCGGGTTGTTCAGCCACACGTCGCAGCCCGGGAACAGGGTCCGGGCCATGGCGATGTCGTAGTTGGGCAGGAACACGATCCGGTGCCTCACGGCGGGGTCGTCGGTGAACTTCACCAGGTCCTGGATCATCTTCTTGCCGGCGTCATCGGCCGGGTGGGACTTGCCGGCGATGACCAGCTGGATGGGGTGCTTCGGGTGCAGCAGCAGCGCCTTGAGGCGTGCCGGGTCCCGGAGCATCAGGGTCAGGCGCTTGTAGGTGGGCACGCGCCGGGCGAAACCGATCGTGAGCACGTCCGGGTCCAGCACGGTGTCCGTCCAGCCCAGCTCCGCATCGGCCGCCCCGCGCTTCTTCCATGCCGCCCGGAGCCGACGCCGGACATCCTCCACGAGGGAAACGCGAAGTTGACGCCGCAGCGTCCACACGTCCTCGTCGCTGACGTTGTAGGCGAGATCCCAGCGGCCCATGGCCTCGGCCTCGCTTCCAAACTGCTGGCGGGCCAAGGCAGAGATGCGCGGGTCCACCCAGGTGGGTACGTGGACGCCGTTGGTGACGGAGGTGATGGGGATTTCGGAGTGGTCGAAGCCTGGCCAGAGCCCGGAGAACATCTCGCGGGAGACCACGCCGTGGAGTTTGGCCACGCCGTTGGCCCGCTGCGCCAGGCGCAGGCCCATGACGGCCATGTTGAAGACCGCGGGGTTGCCGCCGTCGTAGTTTTCCCGGCCCAGGTCCAGGACTTTCTCCACCGGGACGTCCGGGGCCAGGCCGGCGTCGAAGAAGTGCCTGATCTGCACGGCCTCGAACCGGTCGATGCCGGCCGGGACGGGGGTGTGGGTGGTGAACACCGTGGACGCGCGTCCGGCGGCGAGGGCCTCGGACCAGCTCAGCGGGGCTTCGGCGGACATGAGTTCCTGGATGCGTTCGATGCCCAGGAACCCGGCGTGGCCTTCGTTGGTGTGGAACACTTCCGGGGCCGGGGTGCCGGTGAGGCGCTGGTAGACGCGCAGGGCCTTCACCCCGCCCATGCCCAGCAGCAGTTCCTGCTGCAGGCGGTGGTCACCGCCGCCGCCGTAGAGCCGGTCCGTGATCCCGCGCGCGGCGTCGTCGTTGGCCGGGACGTTCGAATCGAGCAGCAGCAGCGGCACGCGCCCGACGTCGGCCCGCCAGATGTGCGCGTTGAGCTTGCGTCCGTTGGGCAGCGGCAGTGAGATCGTCACCGGCTTGCCGGTGCCGTCTTCGGACGGTTCGCGCAACAGTGTCAGGGGCAGGCCGTCCGGGTCCAGGACCGGGTAGGTCTCCTGCTGCCAGGCGTCCCGGGAGAGGGACTGCTTGAAGTAGCCCGCCTGGTACAGCAGCCCGACGCCGATCAGCGGCACGCCCAGGTCCGAAGCGGCCTTCAGGTGGTCACCGGCCAGGATCCCCAGGCCGCCGGAATACTGCGGAAGCACCTCGGTGATCCCGAATTCAGGCGAGAAATACGCGATGCACGCCGGAGCATCCGGACCCAGGCCCTGGTACCAGCGCGGCTCACTCAGATACCGGTCCAGATTCGCCGCCGCACGCTGCACACGCTCTACAAGTTCATTGTTGGAAGCAAGTTGGTCCAGCTGATCGCGGCTGATTGACCCGAGGAGGCTTATTGGATCGTGACGGCTCTCCTCCCACAATTCCTGGTCAAGGCTCGCAAAGAGTTCACGGGTAGGCCGGTGCCACGACCAGCGCAGATTCATCGCGAGACGCGCCAGTGGCTGGATCGGCTCGGGGAGCAGTGTACGGACGGTAAACCTTCGAATTGCCTTCACGAGCGTCACACTAATCCACTCGGTGGACGGCAGGAACAGCTTTCGGTTTCTTTTAGGTAAATGACACATTGCGCGGAAGAGTCTGGGGTACCTCTTCGCAAAATGTGATTTTTCTCGCTAACGTCGAGGTTGTGACCACTACTGCAGCACCGCGATCCAGCTCAGCGTCCAAGTCCAAGCAGAAGGCCGGTATCACCGAAGGTCTTAGATTCGGCAGATTCCCCATCACGGCCGTGCAGCCCGTGATCGAGGAAGGCCGGTTCCCGGCCAAGGCCTTGCCTGGTGAAGATTTGGTGGTTGGCGCCACGGTCTTCCGTGAGGGCCACGACCAGCTGGGGGTGAGCGCCGTCCTGCTGGACCCCAAAGGCAAAGAACGCCAACGTGTCCGGCTCGCCCCGGCCCCGGGTGAGCGTGGCAAGGGAACGGACCGCTGGGAGGGCCTGCTGACTCCGACGACGCCCGGAGCCTGGACCTTCGCAATCGAAGCCTGGCACGACCGCTATGGCACGTGGCATCACAACGCGGAAGTGAAGGTCGAGGCCGGCATCGATGTGGAGCTCATGCTCGCCGAGGGTGTCGCGCTGCTCGCCGAAGCGGCAGGCGAAAGCGCCCGAAGCGCGGCGGACAAGCGAATCCTTCGCGCTGCCTCGGAAGGCCTCGCCGATACTTCGAAGACTGACGAGGAGCGCCTTGCCGCCGGCTTCAGCGAAGAGGTCGTGGCCGTCGTCGAGCGCCAGCCGATCCGTGAACTCGTGACCGTCTCGGAACAATACCCGCTCCTCGTGGAGCGTGACCTCGCCGGCCGCGGGGCCTGGTACGAATTCTTTCCCCGCTCCGAAGGTGCCGTTTTCGATCCCACCACGGGAACGTGGACTTCAGGCAACTTCACGACGGCGGCCAAAAGGCTCGACGCCGTTGCGGACATGGGCTTCGACGTCATCTATCTGCCGCCTATCCACCCGATTGGTTTCCAGCACCGCAAGGGACGCAACAACACCTTGACCCCGGGTCCGCAGGATCCGGGCTCGCCGTGGGCCATCGGCTCCGAAGCCGGCGGCCACGACGCCATCCACCCAGAATTGGGCTCGTTCGAGGATTTCGACGGGTTTGTGGCCCGCGCCAATGAGCTGGGCCTCGAGGTCGCTCTGGACTTGGCGCTGCAGGCCGCCCCGGACCACCCCTGGGTGAAGACCAATCCGGAATGGTTTACCACTCGGGTTGACGGCAGCATCGCCTATGCCGAAAACCCGCCCAAGAAGTACCAGGACATTTACCCGCTGAACTTCGACAACGATCCCGCTGGACTCTCCAAGGAAATCCTGCGCATTGTCTTCCTCTGGGTGAGCCACGGCGTGAAGATTTTCCGCGTGGACAACCCCCATACCAAACCGGTGTGGTTCTGGGAATGGCTGATCGGCAAGGTCAACAAAAAGTACCCCGACGTCGTTTTCCTCGCCGAGGCGTTCACCCGCCCCGCGATGATGCACGCTCTCGGCCGGGCAGGTTTCCAACAGTCGTACACGTACTTCACGTGGCGGAACACCAAGACCGAACTGGAATCGTATTTCCAGGAGGTCAGCCACGAATCCCCGGCGTATTTCCGACCCAATTTCTTCGTCAATACCCCGGATATCCTCACCGAATACCTCCAATACGGCGGTCCGGCCGCGTTCCGCATCCGCGCCGCTTTGGCGGCGACGGCCAGCCCGCTCTGGGGCGTGTACGCCGGATTCGAGCTGTACGAGCATGTGGCGCGTCCCGGTGCCGAAGAGTACATCGACAACGAGAAATATGAGTTCAAGGACCGCAACTGGGATGCCGCGGCCGCTTCCGGGCACAGCCTCGCCCCGTACATCACGCGGCTCAACGCCATCAGGAAGGCCCACCCCGCCCTGGGCGACCTGCAGAACCTGACTTTGCACCACAGCACTGACGACGCCACCATCGTGTTCTCCAAGCACAAGACCTTGCCTGACGGCAGCAAGGACACCTTGATCATCGTGGTCAACGTCGATCCCCACGGCATCAGGGAAAGCACCGTGACCCTGGATCTCTCGGCTCTTTCGCTGGATCCATCCGACTTCACCGCCAACGGACGATTCTGGGTGGATGATTTGGTCAGCGGCGAAAGCTGGGAGTGGGGCGAGTACAACTACGTCCGACTGGACGCCCATCAAGAACCGGCACACATTCTCAATATCCGGAGGTAGCCTTAGTGAGCTTTAATCCGCAGGGTCAAAATCAGTACTTCACGCCGAAGAACACTTTCGAGCTGAACGCCCCGGGTCTTCAACATGACCCTCATTGGTATCGAAAGGCTGTTTTCTACGAGGTTCTGGTGAGGGCCTTCGCGGACGCGAATGGCGATGGTTCCGGTGACTTCCACGGACTGATCGACAAGTTGGATTATCTGCAGTGGCTCGGGGTGGATTGTTTGTGGCTGCCGCCGTTCTTCGATTCGCCTTTGCGCGACGGTGGTTACGACATTTCCGATTACACATCCGTGTTGGACGAGTTCGGCACCATCAGCGACTTCAAGCGGCTCGTGGCCGAAGCCCACGCGAGGGGCGTCAGGGTCATCATTGACCTCCCGCTGAACCACACCTCGGACCAACACCCTTGGTTCCAGGAGTCACGTAAGAATCCGGATGGTCCGTTCGGGGACTTCTACGTGTGGAGTGACACCGACGAGAAGTACCAGGACGCGCGCATCATCTTCGTGGACACGGAAGAGTCGAACTGGACGTTCGATCCGATCCGCCGGCAGTTCTTCTGGCACCGCTTCTTCAGCCACCAGCCCGACCTGAACTTCGAAAACCCCAAGGTCGTCGAGGCCCTGCACGACGTCGTCAGGTTCTGGCTGGACCAAGGCATTGACGGATTCCGGGCAGATGCCATCCCGTACCTCTTCGAGGAAGAGGGCACCAATTGCGAAAACCTGCCGGCGACCCACGGTTTCCTGCGGGACCTTCGGAAGATGGTGGACGAGAACTACCCGGGGCGTGTGATCATCGCCGAAGCCAACCAACCGCCGCACGACGTCGTCGAGTACTTTGGCACGGAGGAAGAACCGGAATGCCACATGGCCTTCCACTTTCCCATCATGCCGCGCCTGTACTATGCGCTCCGTGACCAGAAGGCTGCCCCCATCATCGAGACGCTGCGGGACACCCCGGGAATCCCGGCCGGCGCCCAATGGGGCACCTTCCTGCGCAACCACGACGAACTCACCCTGGAGATGGTCACCTCCGACGAACGTGCCGCCATGCTGGGCTGGTACGCCCCGGACCCGCGGATGCGCGCCAACATCGGGATCCGGCGCAGGCTTGCCTCGCTGCTGGACAATTCCCGCTCCGAGATCGAACTGATCAACGCGTTGCTGCTTTCCCTTCCGGGCAGCCCCTTCTTGTACTACGGGGATGAAATCGGGATGGGAGACAACATCTGGCTTGACGACCGCGACGCCGTCCGCACGCCCATGCAATGGAACCCGGACCGCAACGCAGGGTTCTCCAACGCCGACCCCGGAAAGCTGTACCTGCCCGTCATCCAGTCGCTGGTCTACAACTACAGCATGGCGAACGTCGAGGCCGAAGCGGCCCATTCCGGATCGCTCCTGCGCTGGACACGGCAGATCCTGAGTGTCCGGAGGAACCACGCGGCCTTCGGGCTAGGCGGCTACCGGAACGTTCCGGCAGACCATGAAGTGGTCCTTGCCTATTTGCGCGAACTCCGGGAGGACAATCCGGAAGGCGAGGACGCCGAATCGATCCTGTGCGTTTTCAACCTGTCTCAGCATCCGGTTGCTACCACTCTGGATATCCCTGAATATGCCGGAAGAGGCTTGAGGGATGTGTTCGGAGGCCAACCGTTCCCGGGAATCGGCGCCGATGGCTCCCTGACCCTCACGCTCGGCAGCCACGACTTCTTCTGGCTTCGGATACGTTCGGCGGGTTCCACCGCCTCCTCGCCGTACACCCAGGCCATCCCAGTGCTCTCCATCGAAGGCTGAGATGAGTCTCATGGCGCCCACCACGGTTCTGGCCTCCCTGCTCAAGGAATGGCTGCCCCGGCAGCGCTGGTTTCCGGTCAAGGCAGGGTTATTCGAACTGGATTTCGTCGGTTCGTTCGTCCTTTCCGCGCCCGCCTTTGGCACAGGCTCGGAGGTCCAGCTATTGTCCGTCGCTTACGCAACGGCCGACGGCGGGAGGCAGACCGACATCATCCAAGTACCGCTTAGCTTTCGTTCCGCGCCCTCGGCCGCTTTGGCACCTGCCTTGGTGGGCCAGATCGGTGGAACAAGCGAGCAGGATCCGGCTATCTGGGTATACGACGCGCCCCACGATCCTGACTTTGTGACGGTATGGCTCGATCTCATCCGGGGTCAGGCGTCCGCCGAGCCCGGCGAGGGGGAGTGCACCGCGAGCGGACATACCGTGCCTGGCAGCCTGCGGCTGCCCTCTGCCTCAGGATCCGTGCGAGTCTCTTCCGGCGAGCAGTCCAACACTTCGGTGATCGTCGACGACGGCGTGTCCGCGGCGATCGTGAAGATCTTCCGGGTCGTGTCGGTCGGCAAGAACCCCGAGGTGGAGGTGGGCGCGGCCTTGACCTCGGCCGGTACGAAGGAAGTGCCGTCCACCCTTGGATGGATTACGGGAACGTGGGAGGTACGGACAACCCTGGGTCGCCATGGCACGGCCTCGGCGGATTTCGCCGTTGCCCACGAATTCCTTGCCGGCGGACAGGACGCTTGGCGCCTCGCCGTCGACGCCGCGGCATCGGGCAGCGACTTTACAGCCGAAGCCCGGCAACTGGGCCAGGCGACCGCCACCGTGCACCTCCGGCTCGCGGAAACCCTCGGAACCGTCCGGGAACGCGTCCCGGGCCAGGACATCGCGCCCGAAGTAGCCCGGCGCGTCCGCCAGTCGTGGGCTGAGGCGGGCACCGCCGTCGGGCCCCATGAGCAGCAGCTCGAGGCACTCCTGACGCAACTGTCGGGGAAGGAGGCCGGGACGCTGCAGCGCATTCACGGGGACCTTCACCTGGGCCAGATCCTCTTGGTGCCTGGCGCTGCGGGAGAACCGGCCCGGTGGGCGATCCTGGACTTTGAAGGCGAACCCCTGAGGCCGATCGAACACCGTAATATTCCCGACGTTCCCCTGCGGGACGTCGTCGGGATGCTGCGGTCGTTCGACTACGCCGCCGGCGCGGCCATCCGCGAGAACCCGGGCGCCCGGGTTCCCGCCACGTGGGTTGACGACTGCGCCGAGGCTTTCCTGGCAGGCTACAGCGACATCACCCCTGGAACTATTGACCGCCGCTCGCCGCTGTTTGTGGCATTGTGGCTGGACAAGGCCTTGTACGAGGTGATCTACGAGCTGCGGAACAGGCCGGACTGGTTGCCCATTCCGGTCAATGCTTCGCGGCAGCTCCTCGGAAACACGAGCCCCGGCACGGATGCCGTGGCGACATCGGAAGGTAAGGAAATGACAGGCTCAGCACGTACCGAACGGCCCCGAGTCCCGCTGTATGTGGACGCCGCAACCCTGGGCCGGGTGGCCGCCGGTGCGCACCACGCCCCGCACTCGGTGCTGGGCGCTCACCTTGACGACCACGGTCACGTCACCATCCGCACCGTCAAGCACCTCGCGGCGGAAGTAACCGTGGTCACCGAAGCCGGTTCCGTACCGATGACCCACGAGACCGACGGGATCTGGGTGGCGGTCCTCGAACCGCTGCAGCACGGCCACGTTCCGGACTACCGCCTCGACGTCGTGTACGGCGATTCCGCGCCGGTGACGATCAACGATCCGTACCACTACCTTCCAACCGTCGGCGAGGTGGACCTGCACCTCATCGGCGAAGGCAGGCACGAACGGCTCTGGGACACATTGGGCTCCCACGTCCAGCACTACCGCTCCCCGCTCGGCGATGTGGACGGCGTCTCCTTCGCCGTCTGGGCGCCAAATGCACAGGCAGTCCGCGTCAAGGGCGACTTCAACTCTTGGGACGGGCGTGAACACGCCTTGCGCTCGCTCGGTTCTTCAGGAGTCTGGGAAGTCTTCATCCCGGGCGTTGTAGCAGGGGCGTGCTACAAATTCGAGCTGCTGACGAAGGCCGGCCATTGGGTGGAGAAAGCCGATCCGCTGGCCTTCGGCACCGAAGTTCCGCCCTTGACCGCGTCACGCGTGGTGGAGTCCAGCTACCGTTTCAAGGACGACGCCTGGATGACGGCGCGCGCCAACAAGGACCCGCACAACTCACCCATGAGCGTCTACGAAGTCCACCTTGGTTCCTGGCGCCTTGGCCTGGGGTACAAAGAGCTGGCCAAGGACCTCGTGGACTACGTGAAATGGCTTGGCTTCACCCACGTCGAGTTCATGCCAGTGGCCGAGCACCCCTTTGGCGGTTCATGGGGCTACCAAGTCACGTCCTACTTTGCTCCGACCTCTCGATTCGGGCATCCGGACGAATTCCGGTTCCTCGTTGATTCGCTGCACCAAGCGGGCATCGGCGTCATCCTGGACTGGGTCCCCGCGCACTTCCCGAAGGACGCCTGGGCCCTCGCCCGCTTCGACGGCGAACCGCTGTACGAGCACTCCGATCCCCGGCTCGGTGAGCACCCGGACTGGGGCACGCTCATCTTCGACTTCGGCCGCACCGAGGTCCGGAACTTCCTGGTCGCGAACGCCCTGTACTGGCTTGAGGAATTCCACATCGACGGGCTCCGGGTGGACGCAGTGGCCTCCATGCTCTACCGGGACTATTCGCGCGAGGAAGGGGAGTGGTTCCCCAATGTCCACGGTGGACGCGAGAACCTGGAAGCCATCTCCTTCCTCCAGGAGGTCAACGCCACGATCTACAAGACCCACCCCGGGGCAGTGACCATCGCCGAAGAATCTACGGCGTTCCCGGGCGTTACCGCGCCGACCAACCATGGCGGCCTGGGGTTCGGCCTCAAATGGAACATGGGCTGGATGCACGATTCCCTCAAGTACATCTCCGAAAACCCGGTGAACCGCCGCTGGCACCACGGTACGGTGACTTTCTCCATGGTCTACGCCTTCACGGAGAACTTCCTGTTGCCCATCAGCCACGACGAGGTAGTGCACGGCAAGGGATCGATGCTGCGCAAGATGCCCGGCGACCGGTGGCAGCAGCTTGCCAACCTCCGGGTGTTCATGGCTTACCAGTGGGCGCACCCGGGCAAGCAGCTCATCTTCATGGGCACCGAATTCGGCCAAGAGGCCGAATGGTCCGAACAGCACGGGCTCGACTGGTTCCTTGCCGACATTCCGGCGCATCGCGGACTCCAGTTGCTCACCCGCGAGTTGAACACGCTGTACAGCTCGACGCCGGCCCTTCATGTCCGGGACAACGAGCCCGGCGGTTTCCAGTGGATCAACGGCGCGGACGCGGACCGAAACGTACTGACCTTTATCCGGTGGGACAACGACGGCAACCCCCTGGTGTGCGCCGTGAATTTCTCGGGAGGCCCGCACCAGAACTATGTGCTCGGCGTCCCGTCCGCCGGCGCATGGCAGGAAGTACTCAATACTGACGCCGAGGTGTACGGAGGCTCGGGCGTGATCAACAGCGGCGAACTGCTTGCCACCGCACCCGGGGCGGAAGGATTGCCTGCGGCACTGACCGTCACCTTGCCGCCGCTCGGAGCTTCTTGGTTCACGCCTGTGGGGTAGTTGTTGTGTTTGTCTGAGGTGAAGGGTCCGGAAGCCTTGAGTTTCCGGGCCCTTTGCGTGGATCTAGCGGACGACCGCTGAAGCGCAGCAGGCCGCCTGGCGGGGCTTTTGCCTCCCCGGAGAACTGGTGGTATAGTTAGTACCCGCGCTGCTCCCCAGTGGAGATCGGTGAAGTTGACTGAGTTCCTCGTGAAGATCAAGTCAAGAACGCCGATTTGACTAGGAGGCAAGCAGCCGGTAAGTTTGAAAAGTTGCTCCGGAGCGATCCTGGACCCTGTGGGGTGTGGGTGGTGCCGGGTGTGTCTGTTGTTTGAGAACTCAATAGTGTGCCAAGTTTGTTGATACCGATTTATTTTATATGAATTGGTTGTTTTGGCTGGTTCTGTGTCGCTTTGGTGGCGTGGGGCTGGTTTTTTACAGCTGGTTTCAAATTTTGTGCAGCTCTTCTGCCGTTATTTCCGGTGGTTGTGGTTGTGTCTGTTTTTGTTTTACTTCAACGGAGAGTTTGATCCTGGCTCAGGATGAACGCTGGCGGCGTGCTTAACACATGCAAGTCGAACGATGATCTCCAGCTTGCTGGGGGGATTAGTGGCGAACGGGTGAGTAACACGTGAGTAACCTGCCCTTGACTCTGGGATAAGCCTGGGAAACTGGGTCTAATACCGGATACGACTGCTCCGCGCATGCGGTGGTGGTGGAAAGCTTTTGCGGTTTTGGATGGACTCGCGGCCTATCAGCTTGTTGGTGGGGTAATGGCCTACCAAGGCGACGACGGGTAGCCGGCCTGAGAGGGTGACCGGCCACACTGGGACTGAGACACGGCCCAGACTCCTACGGGAGGCAGCAGTGGGGAATATTGCACAATGGGCGAAAGCCTGATGCAGCGACGCCGCGTGAGGGATGACGGCCTTCGGGTTGTAAACCTCTTTCAGTAGGGAAGAAGCGAAAGTGACGGTACCTGCAGAAGAAGCGCCGGCTAACTACGTGCCAGCAGCCGCGGTAATACGTAGGGCGCAAGCGTTATCCGGAATTATTGGGCGTAAAGAGCTCGTAGGCGGTTTGTCGCGTCTGCTGTGAAAGACCGGGGCTCAACTCCGGTTCTGCAGTGGGTACGGGCAGACTAGAGTGATGTAGGGGAGACTGGAATTCCTGGTGTAGCGGTGAAATGCGCAGATATCAGGAGGAACACCGATGGCGAAGGCAGGTCTCTGGGCATTAACTGACGCTGAGGAGCGAAAGCATGGGGAGCGAACAGGATTAGATACCCTGGTAGTCCATGCCGTAAACGTTGGGCACTAGGTGTGGGGGACATTCCACGTTTTCCGCGCCGTAGCTAACGCATTAAGTGCCCCGCCTGGGGAGTACGGCCGCAAGGCTAAAACTCAAAGGAATTGACGGGGGCCCGCACAAGCGGCGGAGCATGCGGATTAATTCGATGCAACGCGAAGAACCTTACCAAGGCTTGACATGAACCGGTAACGCCTGGAAACAGGTGCCCCGCTTGCGGTCGGTTTACAGGTGGTGCATGGTTGTCGTCAGCTCGTGTCGTGAGATGTTGGGTTAAGTCCCGCAACGAGCGCAACCCTCGTTCTATGTTGCCAGCGCGTGATGGCGGGGACTCATAGGAGACTGCCGGGGTCAACTCGGAGGAAGGTGGGGACGACGTCAAATCATCATGCCCCTTATGTCTTGGGCTTCACGCATGCTACAATGGCCGGTACAAAGGGTTGCGATACTGTGAGGTGGAGCTAATCCCAAAAAGCCGGTCTCAGTTCGGATTGGGGTCTGCAACTCGACCCCATGAAGTCGGAGTCGCTAGTAATCGCAGATCAGCAACGCTGCGGTGAATACGTTCCCGGGCCTTGTACACACCGCCCGTCAAGTCACGAAAGTTGGTAACACCCGAAGCCGGTGGCCTAACCCTTGTGGGGGGAGCCGTCGAAGGTGGGACCGGCGATTGGGACTAAGTCGTAACAAGGTAGCCGTACCGGAAGGTGCGGCTGGATCACCTCCTTTCTAAGGAGCACCATTATCGCTCCCTGTCCGGCCGCATGGTTGGTTGGGGGGTGTGTGGAAGCAAAGCCCATTGCGCAGGCGTCTGTTCTGCGGTGGGTGCTCATGGGTGGAATATCAGCAGATAGCGGCCGGTTGGTTCTTGTCCGCCCCTAGTACGGATGCTCTTTGAGTGTCTTGGAACGGTGCGGGTGGGGGGTGGCCGGTTTTCGTGTTTGGCACACTGTTGGGTCCTGAGGCAACAGGGCCGTGGCGTGGGGTGCGTGGCCTGTGAGGGTTGCGTGGTTTCCGTGGTGCGGGTTTGTGTGTTTCTGGTTTCCTGGCTGCATGGTCTTCGTGCGTTCGTGGTTGTTCTTCGTCTTTGGTGGCGGGGGTGGCCGGGTGCGGGGGGGTGTGGTACGGGGTTGTTGTTTGAGAACTACATAGTGGACGCGAGCATCTGATACGGGCCGGCCTTCGGGTTTGGTTCGTGTCATACAGCAATTTCTTTTTATGAACCTGGATCCGGCCGTGGTGTGCATCCTTCGGGGTGTGCGGTGTGGCGGTTTCTGTGGTTCTCTCGAGAAGTTTTTTGATCTTGTGTGGTCAAGTTTTTAAGGGCACACGGTGGATGCCTTGGCATTAGGAGCCGAAGAAGGACGTAGGAATCTGCGATAAGCCTGGGGGAGTTGATAACCGAACGGTGATCCCAGGATGTCCGAATGGGGAAACCCCGCCAGACGCGCTTGCGTGATCTGGTGACCCGCATCTGAACACATAGGGTGCGTGGGGGGAACGCGGGGAAGTGAAACATCTCAGTACCCGCAGGAAGAGAAAACAAGAGTGATTCCGTTAGTAGTGGCGAGCGAACGCGGATGAGGCTAAACCGTTCCATGTGTGATAGCCGGCGGGCGTTGCATGGGCGGGGTTGTGGGACTTTCCGTACTGGTTCTGCCGGACCGGTGGGGTGAGAGCATGGACATAGGTGAACGGTCTTGAAAGGCCGGCCGGAGAGGGTGTTAGCCCCGTAACCGTAATGTTGTGTGCCGCCTGGAGAGGATCCCAAGTAGCACGGGGCCCGAGAAATCCCGTGTGAATCTGTCAGGACCACCTGATAAGCCTAAATACTTCCTAATGACCGATAGCGGACCAGTACCGTGAGGGAAAGGTGAAAAGTACCCCGGGAGGGGAGTGAAACAGTACCTGAAACCGTGTGCTTACAATCCGTCGGAGCAACCTTGTAGTTGTGACGGCGTGCCTTTTGAAGAATGAGCCTGCGAGTTAGTGTTACGTCGCGAGGTTAACCCGTGTGGGGTAGCCGTAGCGAAAGCGAGTCTGAATAGGGCGAGTGTAGTGGCGTGATCTAGACCCGAAGCGGAGTGATCTACCCATGGCCAGGTTGAAGCGACGGTAAGACGTCGTGGAGGACCGAACCCACTTCAGTTGAAAATGGAGGGGATGAGCTGTGGGTAGGGGTGAAAGGCCAATCAAACTCCGTGATAGCTGGTTCTCCCCGAAATGCATTTAGGTGCAGCGTTGCGTGTTTCTTGCCGGAGGTAGAGCTACTGGATGGCCGATGGGCCCTACAAGGTTACTGACGTCAGCCAAACTCCGAATGCCGGTAAGTGAGAGCGCAGCAGTGAGACTGTGGGGGATAAGCTTCATAGTCGAGAGGGAAACAGCCCAGACCACCAACTAAGGCCCCTAAGCGTGTGCTAAGTGGGAAAGGATGTGGAGTTGCGAAGACAACCAGGAGGTTGGCTTAGAAGCAGCCATCCTTGAAAGAGTGCGTAATAGCTCACTGGTCAAGTGATTCCGCGCCGACAATGTAGCGGGGCTCAAGTACACCGCCGAAGTTGTGGATTTCAGATAGTAGACAAGCCTTCGTGGTTCAGTCGTCTGGAGTGGTAGGGGAGCGTCGTGTGGGCGGTGAAGTCGCGGTGTAAACCAGCGGTGGAGCCTACACGAGTGAGAATGCAGGCATGAGTAGCGAAAGACGGGTGAGAAACCCGTCCGCCGAATGATCAAGGGTTCCAGGGTCAAGCTAATCTGCCCTGGGTAAGTCGGGACCTAAGGCGAGGCCGACAGGCGTAGTCGATGGACAACGGGTTGATATTCCCGTACCGGCGAAGGACCGCCCATGCCAAGCGGGGGATACTAACCGCCCGGAGCCTGCCCAATCACCCTTGTGGTGTGCGGGTTTTGGCCGAGCGCGGGACCTGATCCCGGGAGGTAAGCGTATTAACAGGTGTGACGCAGGAAGGTAGCCGGGCCGGGCGATGGTTGCCCCGGTCTAAGGATGTAGGGTCAGCGATAGGCAAATCCGTCGCTGTGTCTTTGATGACGTTCCTGAGATCTGATGGGACCCCCGTCATGGGGGGATCCGGTGATCCTATGCTGCCTAGAAAAGCATCGGCGCGAGGTTCCAGCCGCCCGTACCCCAAACCGACACAGGTGATCAGGTAGAGAATACCAAGGCGATCGAGAGAATTATGGTTAAGGAACTCGGCAAAATGCCCCCGTAACTTCGGGAGAAGGGGGGCCCCAACCTTGAACACCACTTGCTGGTGGGAGGGGATCGGGGCCGCAGAGACCAGGGGGAAGCGACTGTTTACTAAAAACACAGGTCCGTGCGAAGTCGCAAGACGATGTATACGGACTGACTCCTGCCCGGTGCTGGAAGGTTAAGAGGACCGGTTAGCCGCAAGGCGAAGCTGAGAATTTAAGCCCCAGTAAACGGCGGTGGTAACTATAACCATCCTAAGGTAGCGAAATTCCTTGTCGGGTAAGTTCCGACCTGCACGAATGGAGTAACGACTTCCCCGCTGTCTCAACCATAAACTCGGCGAAATTGCAGTACGAGTAAAGATGCTCGTTACGCGCAGCAGGACGGAAAGACCCCGAGACCTTTACTATAGTTTGGTATTGGTGTTCGGAGTGGCTTGTGTAGGATAGGTGGGAGACGTTGAAGCCCGGACGCCAGTTCGGGTGGAGTCATCGTTGAAATACCACTCTGGTCACTTTGGACATCTAACTTCGGCCCGTGATCCGGGTCAGGGACAGTGCCTGATGGGTAGTTTAACTGGGGCGGTTGCCTCCTAAAAAGTAACGGAGGCGCCCAAAGGTTCCCTCAGCCTGGTTGGCAATCAGGTGTCGAGTGTAAGTGCACAAGGGAGCTTGACTGTGAGAGAGACATCTCAAGCAGGGACGAAAGTCGGGACTAGTGATCCGGCGGTACATTGTGGAATGGCCGTCGCTCAACGGATAAAAGGTACCTCGGGGATAACAGGCTGATCTTGCCCAAGAGTCCATATCGACGGCATGGTTTGGCACCTCGATGTCGGCTCGTCGCATCCTGGGGCTGGAGTAGGTCCCAAGGGTTGGGCTGTTCGCCCATTAAAGCGGTACGCGAGCTGGGTTTAGAACGTCGTGAGACAGTTCGGTCCCTATCCGCTGCGCGCGCAGGAAATTTGAGAAGGGCTGTCCTTAGTACGAGAGGACCGGGACGGACGAACCTCTGGTGTGTCAGTTGTACTGCCAAGTGCACCGCTGATTAGCTACGTTCGGATGGGATAACCGCTGAAAGCATCTAAGCGGGAAGCTCGCTTCAAGATGAGATTTCCATACACCTCGTGTGTGAGAGGCCCCCAGCCAGACCACTGGGTTGATAGGCCGGATGTGGAAGACAGGACTAAAGACTGTTGAAGCTGACCGGTACTAATAGGCCGACAACTTACACCACACAAACACGATCACTGCTTGCGTCCACTATGTGGTTCCCGAACAACAAACCCGTTGCTCCAGGAACCAAACAACTGAACAACAACACCACAATGTTGTAACCAGTCTTCCCACCCCGCACCTGCGGGGACGGGTAACAGGGTTACGGCGGTCATAGCGTGGGGGAAACGCCCGGTCCCATTCCGAACCCGGAAGCTAAGACCCACAGCGCCGATGGTACTGCACCCGGGAGGGTGTGGGAGAGTAGGACACCGCCGGACAACCATTAACGGCCAGGCCCCGACACCACGTGTCGGGGCCTGACCCATTTAACCACCCCCGGATTTAACCCCGGCCCGGCTGACGTGAGCGGGGGTTTCCGAACGGGGACACATAGGAGAGCGGGGGTTTGGGATATCAAACCCCCGCTCACCTATCACCCGGTTCCCACCAACCCCGGCTCACCTATGGGCGGGAAATCCCCAAACCCCCGCTCACCTATGGGCCGGTTCCCACTAACCCCGGCTCACCTATGGGCCGGTTCCCACTAACCCCGGCTCACCTATGGGCCGGTTTCCACGAACCCCGGCTCACCTATGGGCCGGTTTCCACGAACGCCTGCTCACCTATGGGCCGGTTTCCACGAACGCCTGCTCACCTATGGGCCGGTTTCCACGAACGCCTGCTCACCTATGACCCGGTTTCCACCAACCCCGGCTCACATAACAGGGTCGGGGCCGGGAGTGTCCGTTTTCCTTCGAAGCTGATGGCGAAGGCATTCAGGGCCGGTTTCCATCGTGCAATCCATCGTGCTCTGCTTCGCCCGGTGGGGTCCAGTGCCCGGGTGGCCAGGTAGAGGCATTTCAGGGCGGCCGGGATGGTTGGGAAGTGTCCCCGGGCCCTGACCGCGCGACGGTAGCGGGCGTTGAGGGATTCGATGGCGTTCGTGCTGCAGATGACCCGCCGGATCTCCACGTCGTAATCCAGGAATGGGACGAACTCGCTCCAGGCGTTGTCCCACAGTCGGATGATCGCCGGGTACTGCTTGCCCCATTTACCGGCGAACTCTCCGAGGCGTTCCTTGGCCGCGGTCTCGGACGGTGCCGTGTAGACCGGGCGGAGGTCCCGGGCCATTTCGGTCCAGCTTTTCCTTGAGGCGTAGCGGAAGGTGTTCCGCACCAGATGCACGTTATGCCGACGTCGGCATAACGTGCATTATGCCGACCTTCGGATTATGCCGATGTGGTCGCGGGATCCTTTGCGGGACAAGGGCCCGACCCTGGCAAGGTCGGCATAATCCAGTGCGCTGATCCATGCTTGCCTTTCCGTCGTGGAGAGGAGAACGTCATGGTCAAGGTATTGCGGTCGTTCGTGCGGGGACCCTTGGAGCCGCACGTCGAAGGGTTCGCCGGGCAATTGCTTCGACAAGGGTATTCGCGGGCCTCGGCCGAGCAGCAGGTCTGTTTCGTCGCGCATCTGGACCGTTGGATGCAGGGTGCGGGCGTCGGTCTAGGCGATCTGAATGGGGTGGTGCTTGACCGTTACCTGGCCGAGAGACGTGGAGCTGGCTATCGAGAATATCGGTCGGTCAAGGCGTTGCAGCCGCTGCTGGACTACCTGGTTCCGCTTGGAGTGCTGCCTGTCCCGCGTGAGGTTCCGTTGGGGCCGGTGGAGGAGTTGTTGGCCGACTTCCGCGGCTGGCTGCTCCGTGAGCGGGGTCTTACCGAGGGCACGGTTCGCGGCTACGTCGACTGCGTGCGGCCTTTCGTCGCGGGTCGCCTGCGCGGTGAGGTGCTCGACCTTGCCGGCCTGACCGCAGCTGACGTCACCGGGTTCGTGCGGACTGCTTGTCCCGGACGGGCTGTCGGGTCGGCGAAGTTGATCGTGTGCTCGTTGCGGTCGCTGCTGGGCTGGTTGCATGTCACCGGCCAGGTGCCCATGTCGCTGGCCACAGCGGTGCCGTCGGTGGCGGGTTGGCGGCTGTCAGCCTTGCCGAAAGGACTCGAGCCTGACGAACTGCGGCGTTTGCTGTCCGGCTGCGATCGGCGCACCACGGTCGGTCGGCGCGATTTCGCAGTGATGCTGCTGCTGGCGCGGATGGGCCTGCGCGCTGGCGAGGTCGCAGCTCTCGGGTTGGACGATATCGATTGGCGCCGCGGTGAGGTGGTGATAGTGGGGAAAGGCAACCGGTCCGAACGATTGCCACTGCCCGATGAGATCGGCGCGGCGATCGCGGCTTACCTTCGCCGGGGCAGACCTGCCGACGCCGAGGGACGCAACGTCTTCGTTCGTGTTCACGCCCCGCACCGGCCATTGACCACCGGAGGCGTGACCATGATCGTGTTCGACGGCGCGCAACGCGCAGGGCTCCCCAGAATGCACGCCCACCGGCTGCGCCATACCGCTGCCACCGCGATGCTGCGCAGCGGCGCCCCGCTGACCGAAGTCGGGCAGGTCCTTCGGCACCGGTCAGCGATGTCCACGGCGATCTATGCCAAGGTCGACCACGCGGCTCTGGCCGTGCTGGTCCGGCCCTGGCCCGTCGACCCGGCCAGTGGTCTGTCATGAGCCGGCTTCTGAATGAGCAATTGGCTGACTACCTGGGGCTGCGCCGTGCGCTGGGTTACCGGTTGGCCCGGCCGGAGAAGCTGCTCCGCCAGTTCCTCGATCATCTCGAGCAGGCCGGCGCGGATGTCGTCACGACCGAGGCGGCGCTGGACTGGTCGCGGCTGCCTGCCAACGCAGACTCTAACTGGCACGCCTATCGGTTGTCGGTGGTTCGTGGCTTCGCCACCTACCTGCGCACCCTCGATCCGGTGCATCAGGTCCCAGCCCCGGACATGCTGCCGCAGCGGCCGCACCGCGCGAGCCCGTACTTGTATTCCGACGCCGAGATCGCAGGGCTGATCGCCGCGACGGCCACGCTACGCACCCCATTGCGGCGGGCCACGTTCTCGACGCTGATCGGTTTGCTTGCCGTGACCGGCATCCGCGTCGGCGAGGCGATCGCATTGAACCAAGATGACCTGGACCTCACGCAACGGCGGCTCCTGGTGCGGTTTGGGAAGTTCGGTAAGACCAGAGCGCTGGTGCTGCACCCAACGACAGCAGACGAGCTGCGCGGCTACCAGCAGCTGCGTGATCGGCTTGCCCCGTCGACCGGGACGTCGGCTCTGCTCGTATCCACGGCGGGAACCAGACTGATCTACTGCAATGTCCACCACACGTTCAAGCAGTTGTCCCGTCTCGCCGGTCTGCGACCGCGATCCGGGTCATGCCGGCCCCGCATCCACGACCTTCGGCATTCCTTCGCCGTGCGGTCGATGCTCGACGCCTATGCAGCAGGCCAGGACGGGCAGACCCGCCTGACGCTGCTGTCCACCTGGATGGGCCACGTCCATCCGGCCAGCACCTACTGGTATCTATCCGCATCGCCCGAGCTCATGGCCTTCGCCGGGCAACGCCTCGACGCATACCTCGCCGACCAGTCAGCAGGCCGGTCATGAGCGCCCTCGCCCCGACCTTGGAAGCGTTCTTCACCGACCGCCTTATCCGGCAGCGGAACGCCAGCGCACACACAGTTGCCGCCTACCGCGACAGCCTGCGGCTGCTGCTCGGATACGCCTCGGCACAGACAAGGCTCACGCCGTCAGCACTGGATCTATCCGATCTCGACGCACCGTTGATCGCCGGCTTCCTCGATCACCTCGAACACGACCGGGGCAACAGCATCCGCACCCGCAACGCCCGCCTGGCCGCGATCCACTCCTTGTTCCGGTTCGCCGCAATGGCCCACCCCGAGCACGCCGCCAGCATCGCCCGGGTGCTGGCAATCCCGCCAAAACGCTTCGACCGGGCCCTGATCACCTACCTGAAAGAGGCCGAGATCAATGCGCTTCTCGCCGCCTGCGACCGAACCACCCGGACCGGCAGACGCGACCACGCGCTGCTGCTGCTCGCCGTTCAGACCGGGCTACGGATCTCCGAAATCACCGGGCTCACCCGCGCTGACGTGCACCTTGGCACCGGCGCGCACGTCGCTTGCCACGGCAAAGGGCGCAAAGACCGGATCACCCCGCTGACCAGCGGCACCATCACCGTCCTCCGCGGCTGGATCAACGAACAGCACGGCGACCCCAACAACCCCCTGTTCACGACCCTCCGCGGCGCGAAGCTCAGCCACGATGCAATCGAGCACCGAATCGCCCACTACGCCAGCACAGCGGCCGCCGCCTGCCCATCACTGCAGGGCAAAACGATCACAGCACACGTGCTCCGGCACACCTGTGCCATGCGGCTCCTGCACGCCGGCGTCGACACCAGCGTGATCGCGCTATGGCTCGGTCACGAGAGCGTCGACACCACGCAGATCTACCTACACGCAGACCTCGAACTCAAGGAGAAGGCCCTGGCCAGAACCAAACCACCCACCGGCCGGGCCGGCCGATACCAGCCGCCCGACAGCCTCATCGCCTGGCTCGAAGGGCTCTGATTATGCCGACCTCGCCAGCGTCAGACCCCTGTCCCGCAAAGGATCCCGCGACCACATCGGCATAATCCGAAGGTCGGCATAATGCACGATGCAGGTCTGGACCACGGCCAGAGGCCAGACGGTATTGATTGCTTCCGGCAGACCCTTCAGGCCGTCGCAGACGATGATGCAGACATCTTCCACGCCCCGGTTCTTGATCTCGGTCAGTACCGCGAGCCAGAACTTCGCTCCTTCCCCGCCGTCACCGGCCCACAGCCCCAGGATGTCCCGTTCGCCGTTGGTCGTGACACCGATAGCGACATAGATGGGCCGGTTGGTGACCTGCCCATCGCGGACTTTGACATGGATGGCGTCGATGAACATCGCCGGGAGCACCCGGTCCAGGGGCCGGTTCTGCCATTCGCTCATTTCCCCGACGATCTTCTCGGTGATCCTGGAGATGGTGTCCTTGGAAACCTTCGCGCCGAACACGTCAGCGAAGTGGGCGGCGATCTCCCCGGTTGTAAGACCTTTCGCGCTCAAGGACAACACGATTTCGTCCACACCGGTCAGCCGGCGCTGTCGCTTCTTCACCGTCTGGGGATCGAACGTGGAACCGGTGTCTCTGGGCACGTCGATTTCCACCGGTCCGATCTCGGTCAGCACGGTTTTGGTACGGGTGCCGTTGCGTGAGTTCCCGCTCCCGCGACCTGCCACCTCGTGCTTCCCGTATCCCAGATGCTCGTCCATTTCCGCTTCCAGAGCGGTCTCCAGGACGTTCTTGGTCAGTTTGTTCAACAGCCCGCCTGGGCCGACAAGCTCCAACCCCTGTTCCTTGGCCTGGGACAGGAGCTGCTGCGCCAACTCTTGCTGATCCACCTCAGTCGCCATGGGACCCATGGTCTCGCTCATGATCAGTCCTCCCCGCCAGGCAAAGCCCGGCGTGTCAGGCCAACCCCGGATCCACCGTTATTCCGACACTCCCTCGGGGCCACACCCCCGCTCACCCTTGAGGCGGACCGCGGCCCCCCCTGCCCCCACCCACCCCCAGCAGAAATGAGCCGGCGTCCGGCCGGGACCCGGCATATGTGAGCCGGCGTCCGGCCGGGACCCGGCATATGTGAGCCGGCGTCCGGTCAGAACCGGTTATATGTGAGCGGGCGTTTGCGGGGAGCGCGTCGCGCCCGGAGTCGCGGGGGTCGCTGGGCGGTAAAGTTGGTGCACATGGAGAGCCTCTTTAGTCACCTCGCGCCGGACTCCGAACCCCAGCCGGAGCAATCCGGTGAGCTGGACCCGGTAGTGTGCACCGTCGTCGTGCCTTCGCCGGTGGCGCATGCTTTCAAGGGCTTCACTGATCACCCGCATCTTTGGTGGCCGATGGAGGACCACAGCGTCTACGGGGCGGGTTCGCACGTTGAGTTCGAGGAGAATTTGATCCTGGAGACAGCTGATGACGGACGTACCTCGATCTGGGGCACGATCGACGATTGGCAGCCGCCGTTGTCCTTCCATGCGAGCTGGTATCCGGGGCGTACCGCGATGTGGTCTACGGAACTTCGAGTCGCCTTCCGGGCTGTTGACGGAGGCACTGAAGTTCGCCTGGTGCACGACGGCTGGGAAGGCGCCGAACACCCAGCGCAGACCCGTGCAGACTACGCGGCTGACTGGCCGGGAGTTCTTGATCGCTATGTCCGGTTCATGGGCGGCGGCAGTGAATAGAATCCGTCGGCTGCAAGCGGCTGACTGGCGGTTGCTTCGCGACGTTCGGTTGGAGATGCTGTCGGACACCCCGATGGCCTACGTCGAGAGCCTCGCGGCCGCTCGGCGCCAGACTGACACTCAATGGCAAGAGCGCGCAGCAACGATGTCGAGCGACTCGAGCATCACCCTCGTGGCGGATGACGGTACTGACGGTAGCCGGATCAGTGGACTCATGCGCGTGGTCGTCAAGCAGCCGCAGGATCCTTCCCAGGCTCTACAAGCTATGTTGATCAGCGTCTACGTTGCACCTGAACACAGAGGCTTGGGCCTGGCCGACCAGTTGCTTGATGAAGCTTGCGCAGTAGCAGGCGCGGAGCTTGGAGCCGGCGTGATAGAACTGGGGGTCCACGAGGATAACGCCCGCGCGAAGGCGTTCTATGAGCGGCATGGATTTGAATACACCGGTGCAAGCCGGCCGTATCCGCAGGACAAAGCGAGGTTGGAGATCGTCATGGCCCGGCGGATTCCGCACTCTGGGCAGATCCAGCAGAGCAAAGGCCCTCACGAGTTCATCGATGAGCTAGCGGTCGCCCTTGCTCCAGGGCAAATCGCCGTCGACGAAGACACACGCACGAGCTATGCGGCAGACCTGGGACCAGTCTTGGACTTGCAGCTGCCCCTGGCTGTGGTGTTCGCCGAATGCGTTGAAGACGTGCAGCATGCGGTGCGCAGTTGCGCCAAGCACGGGGTTCCGATTGTTGCCCGCGGCGCCGGCACCGGGGTTTCCGGCGGCGCCCATGCCAGCCAGGGGTGCATCGTACTCAGCCTGGAACGCATGAACCGCATCCTGCAGCTCAACGCGGATGATGAGACCGCCGTCGTCGAACCTGGCGTGGTGAACGCTGACCTCAACGCGGCAGCGGGTGAACACGGCCTGATGTACGCGCCGGATCCCGCGAGCTACAAAATGTCCACGATCGGCGGCAATGTGGCCACGAACGCCGGCGGCTTGCGTTGTGCCAAATACGGCGTGACCAGGGACTCTGTGCTGGCGCTCGACGTCGTCATGGCCGACGGCTCGCTGATCCACACAGGGCACCAGACCTTCAAAGGTGTGGCCGGATACGATCTCACGGCGTTGTTTGTGGGCTCGGAGGGCACCCTCGGGATCGTGGTGGGCGTGACGGTGCGCCTGCGCTACCTGCCCCGCGAGGTACAGACCGTGGCGGCCTTCTATCCGGACTTCCGCGGTGCCGCGGCCGGCGTCCTGGCTGTCGGAAGGGCACGCGTCCAGCCTGCCATCATGGAAATGCTCGACGCCGGAACGCTGGCCCAGCTCGACGAACTGTACGGTTCGGACCTCGGAGAACGTGGACAGGCGCTGCTGCTGATCCAGACAGACGGTTTCGGAGCTGCCGCCGAGGCAGCGCTGGTGCGGGAAGTGCTCGCTGCCGGCGGCGCCGCCGTGACGGCGGAATCGAATGCGGAAGCCGATAGGCTCATTGAGATGCGGCGGTCGAGTCGAGGCGACGAAGTGGACAACGAATACCGGGTAGGCGAGGACGTCGCCGTTCCGAGGTCACGGCTTGTCGACTACGTGGCCGCGCTCGAGGCCATGGCCATTACCCACGATGTCCGGCTCAAGGTGGTGGCCCACGCCGGCGACGGCAACCTGCACCCCACCTTCTGGGTGGACCGGGTGGACATGGAAGTGGACGCGGACGCCATGACCCGACTCAACAAGGCCCTCGACGACTCCATCGATGCCGCGCTGGCGATGGGCGGAACCATCACGGGCGAGCACGGGGTGGGGCAGTACAAGCTCCGCTGGCTCGGCCTTGAGCAGCCCGGGCCCATCCGCGAGTTGCAGCATCGCATCAAGGAGCTTTTCGACCCAGCCGGAATCCTCAACCCTGGCAAGGCCATCTAAGCCGTTGGTATTCCAAATCTGATCGCCAAGATCTCGCGTCACACATATCTGCTATTTTCATCGCAGTTTACTTTGCCCAAGGATGCCCCTAATCTTATTTGGTATACCAAATTGGGGCCAGGGAGGCAATCAATGGGACAAGCACAGCCGCCGCGCCGCGGTACTTCCGCCAAGGCCGGTCGGAGGACCGCGTGGGTACTCGTTGCCCTGGCGCTTGTCTCCATCAACCTCCGTCCTGCCATTACGACCATCGCCGGCACCATGGGGCAACTGCAGGCAGGGTTCGGACTCGACGCGCATTTACTGCCGCTGCTTGGAGCCTTGCCTGTACTTGCGTTCGGCGTCTCGGCTCCTTGCGGTCCATGGCTGGCCCGTCGCCTGGGGACTGGCAGGGCCGTTGCGGCGGCACTCCTGACATTGGCCGCCGCGCTGCTTGTCCGCGTACTCGTGCCCGGACTGTTGCTGCCCGGAACCTTCCTGGCAGGAGCATCCATCATGACTGCCAGCGTGCTGGCGCCACAGATCGTCAAAGCAAACCGCGGTACGGGATGGTGGACGGGGCTGTGCACCATGGGCTTCGGGCTGGGGGCGGCGCTCGGCGCCGGGCTCGTCCAGCCGCTGCAGCAAACGCTCGGCGGAAGCCTCGCCGGGGCACTGGCCGTCTGGGCCGTCCCCGCCTTGCTAGGGGCCGCGCTGATCCACCGCGCCGGTCAAACAGCCCGGCGTCCCGACGGGACCGGCGAGACCGGCGAGACCGGCGGAGCGGCGTCGGGCGCTGGCCTACAGGAGACGACGACGGCGGACGTCGCCACGCGGGAAGCCGGCACCATCCCGCTGCGGAAGCAACGGACGGCCTGGACCGTGACCGCATTCTTCGGGCTGCAAGCCATGCTGTATTTCGCCGTTACCTCGTGGCTCGCGGTGTTCCTGGTGTCGAAGGGCCAGACGGCGGCCGACGCGGCAGGGCTCCTGGCGTGGTTCAGCGTCGCAGGGCTGCCCGCTAGCCTGCTGGCTCCCGTTCTCGCTGGGCGTCGCGCGGTTCTGAAGGTCATGGCTCCTGGCCTCGGACTTCTTGTCGCGGCGGCTTTGATAGGAGTCCTGACGGCGCCCGTAGCTTTGCAGTTCCTCATGGTCGGCCTGTTGGGAATCGCCCAGAGCGCCGGCTTCGGGCTGGGAATGGCGTTGGTGGTCATCCGCTCGGCAGGGGCAGAGAGCGCCGGCAGCCTATCCGCCATGAGCCAGGGCTGGGGCTTCGCGCTGGCCTCCCTGGGGCCGTTGGGGGCGGGATTCCTGCATGAGTGGTCCGGAGGCTGGGACGTTCCCTTCTGGGTCTTGGCCGCGGAAGCGGTGCTGCTCGCGGTGGCCGGTTTCCTCGCCGTGCGCGGGCCCGCCGTCTCGGTGGCAGCCGCCGAGATGGAGCACCTTGGCGAGCCCGCCGCCGTCGGGCGCTAGCCAGGGGGGCAGGGCGCAAACCAAATCACGCACGGGCCTCCCACTCGGCCCATCTGACTAGCAGTAGTTGTCGTTATGAGCCCCCATAACGACAACAAATGCTAGTTAGTTGGGCAGACGCTGGCGCCGTCGTCGGGCGCTAAGCCTTAAACAAAGAGCCGGTCCCTCGCACGAGGGACCGGCCACTTTTTTGTGCGGAAATTAGACGAGCTCGAGCTGCTCTGCCACGACCTTTCCGCGGTGGATGACAGTGCGGTCGGTGCCGCGGTCCATGACGGCGGAGGCGACCGTTTCGCCGTCGAGCAGCAGGAGTTCGGCGGGGTCGCCGACCTCGACGCCGGGGCGGTGTGCCGTGCCCTTCAGGCGGGTGGCGGACGGGTCAAGGATGCTGGCGCCGCCTACCGTGGCGATCGCGAGGCAGTGCTCGATGAGCTCGTCCTTGCGGAAGCCGTGGGTGAAAGCGAGCTGCCAAGTGCGGTCGAGCATGTCGGTGTTGCCGTAGGGGGACCAGTAGTCGCGCTGGCCGTCCTCGCCCAAGCCCATCCGGACGCCGGCTTCGGCGAGCAGCGGGATGGGAAGCTGGCCCGCCACTCCGGCGGAGCCCGGCGCCACGGACGCCATGGAGATGTCCAGCTCGGCGAACTCTTCGATGAGGCGGCGCGTGGTGGCCTCGGAGACGCTGCCCAGCTGGTACGCGTGGGACATGGTGACCTTGCCCTGCATCCCCAGGGCGCGGGTGCGCTCGATGACCAGGTCCGTGCTGAAGACGCCGAGCTCACCGGGCTCGTGGAGGTGGATATCAATGGGGACCTGGTACTTTTCGGCCAGTCCGAAGACGATGTCCAGGTGGCGGGCGGGGTCGCGGTCCAGGCTGCAGGGGTCGATGCCGCCCATGACATTGGCGCCGGCCTTGAGTGCCTGGTCCATGAGGGGTACGGTGCCGTCCTCAAGGAGGAGGCCGGCCTGCGGGAACGCGATGATGTCGACGTCGGCCTGCCCTTTGAACTGCTCCTTGGCGGCCATCACGGCATCGAAACGCTCGAGGCGGCAATCGACGTCGATCTGGGCATAAGAACGGACACGGGTGGTGCCGCGAGCGATCATCCGGCCGAGGGTGTTGTTGACCCGTTCCTGTAGCGGGATCTCGGCGTTGCGCCAGTTCTGCCGGTCGTTCATCATCATGGTCCATACGCCCGGGCCGCCGGTGTGTTCACGGAACGGAAGACCGATGCGGGTGGAGTCCAGGTGCACATGGACGTCCGAGAACGACGGCACGAGGATGCGGCCGCGGCCCTCGACGACGGATGTGGTGCCAGGAACCGCTCGCGCCGGGTCATGGGCTTCGACGCCGGTGATCTTGCCGTCCGTGATGAGGACGTCGCTCAATGCTTGTCCCCAGGGGCGGACGGCGCGAATCAGGGTGTTCAATGTATTGCTCCTTTGATGTTGGATCTATTGCACACCAGCGAGAGCTGCAGATTCCAGACCTGCGTGATGGCAGGCCGGGGCAGCCGCGCTGGCTGGTCTCGGGACTTCGCTAATGCAGCGTTGCTGCTGTTCCGCGCCCAGGGTGCCGAACAACGGACACCGGGTGCGGAAGACGCAACCGCTGGGTGGGTTTGCCGGCGAGGGCAGATCTCCCCGAACTCGCGCTCGCGGAGGCTCAGCAGCTGGCCGCGCACGATGCGGGCGAGGTATGCCCAGCCGAAGAAGCCCAGAATGATCACGAGCGAAGCCATGGGAAGGAAGCTGCCTTGGCCCAGCGGGGTGTCGCGCAACCGTGACTGCAGGATGGGTGTCAGCGAAAGGATCAGCAGGAGGTGCGGGAAGGCAAGGAAGAGATCCATGATCCGGCTGATGATGGCGTCCGTCTTGCCGCCGAAGTAGCCCGCGGCTGAGGCGAGCCGTGCAAACAGGTCACGGCCCAGTCCGGGTTCCACGCCCAGCCAGTGGCTGGCCGAGGGGTACATGTATCCCGGGAGCGGCAGCCCGGGAGTCTGGAGGTCGTCCAAGACGTCGGGGCTGGTGTTGGACGTGAACGGATCGTTGCCTGACATGGCACTGAGCAGCGGGCCGAGGATGGCGAACAACATGATGGCCACCACCACGCAGAGGCTCAACAAGGCGATCTTGCTGCGACGGATCCGCAACCACGCGGTGGCCAGAAGCGATCGCGCCTCGGCGGTGGGTCTATTCGGGGCCGTACTGGGGGATGGACTCGCAGCCGTAGCTTCGACGGTGGACTGTAGCTGGGTCAACGGGGGTGCTCGATTCATGATCCAAGGAGCGGACTCCGGATTTTTTGTATACCAAAAATAGACTAGAGCAGGTTTGATGGGATGTAAATCACAAATATCGCACTATCTGGAATACCAAAAAGCTCTCTTTCCGTCCGTGTATGCTCGGGTGGAACGCAAGACGATGGGGAAGGGAAGGGTGGCCGAAGCCGATGCCCGAAACGTTGACAACCCGCGACGACGAAGCCCTGGCCGAACAGGTCTACCAGCTGGTTCTTGAGGGAATTGTGGCGGGGAGATACGAACAGGGCGCGCGGCTGCGCGAACGGGAGCTCTCCGAGCTCTACAACGTTTCACGGATCCCCGTGCGGGAAGCCATCCAACGCCTCGAGCAGGATGGCTTCGTGGAAACCTTCCCTCGCCGGGGCGCAGTGGTGCGCCAATTGACGCTCACCGACGTCAATGAACTCTTCGACGTACGGCTCTGCCTGGAAACGTTCGCGGCCCGCATGGCGGCCGTCCGCGTCGCGGCGGGCGAACCGGGCGGCCGCCTGCAGGAACTCCTCGACGACACAAGGCAAGCGATCGACGACGACCGGACCGATGACGTCGTGCGCCTCAGTGCGGCGTTCCACGCCGAAATCGTGCGGCTGTCCGGCAATCGGCTGCTGATCGAATCGGTCAAACCGTTGTTCGGCCGCATGCGCTGGATCTTCGGGCTCGCGCACAACCGCAGCAACGAACTCCAGCGCGACGAGCACATGGAACTGTGCAACGCCATCCTCGGCGGCAAGGCCGATCTCGCCTACACCCTGGCGTACTCCCACATCGAGCTCGGGCGTGAACCGGTGCTTAGGGGACTCTCGCAGACGTTGGAGCCCTGAACCTCAGCGCTAGTCGTCGGAATCCGGGTATTCGTCCTCGTCGTACCGGGATTCCTCGGTTTCAGCTACAAGGATCTTGAGCATCGCCGTGTCCGGATTGAGCATGATGGCAGCCTCGTCGCGCCGGTGGCGCAGGATGGTGTCCAAGTAGGACTGCACGGCTTCAGCCAGCGGGATGTGGCTGTCCTGCTTCTGGCTCATGTACCAGCGGTGTTCGAGGACTTCGTGGACCACTTCCGCCGGCTCAAGCTTGCCTGCGAGGTCGCGCGGGATGGACCGGACGATGGGCTCGAAGATCTGGCTGACCCAGGTATGGGCACTGATTTCTTCGTCCATGTCCGGGTTGTTGTCCGCCCGGAATGAATCCATGTCATTGAGCAGCCGGCGGGCCTGGTTCTCCTGGGCGTCCAGGCCAGTGAGGCGGAGCAACCGCCGCTGGTGGTGGCCGGCGTCGACGACCTTGGGCTGAAGCTGGATGGTGGAGCCGTCCGCCGTGGTCTTGATGGCGTATTCCTCGACGTCGAAGCCGAGTTCGTTGAGGCGGCGGATGCGCGCTCCGACGCGCCAGCGTTCACCGAGCTCGAACGATTCCTTTTCGGTGAGTTCGGCCCAAAGCCGGCGGTACGAGTCCATGATGAGCTCCGACGTTGCCACCGGGTCCACCTTCTCCTCGATCAGGCCGCCTTCGAGCAAGTCCATGAGTTCCCCGGCGATGTTGACGCGGGCGATCTCCAGATCGTACTCACGCTGGCCCACCGACAGATCGGGGTACAGCTCGCCCGTCTCGGCATCCACGAGGTACGCGGCGAACGCGCCGGCGTCGCGGCGGAACAAGGTGTTGGACAAGGAAACGTCGCCCCAATAGAAACCGATCAGGTGCAGGCGCACCAGCAGCAGCGCCTGGGCGTCGATAAGCCTTGTGAGGGTGTCACGGCGCAGCATCTGGGAGAAGAGCGCCCGGTACGGCATGGAGAACTTGAGGTGCCGGGTGACCAGCACGGGGTTCAGGGGCCTGCCGTCAACAGTGGTGCGGCCGGTGATGACCGCGACCGGCTCGACACAAGGCACATCCATTCGTGCCAGCTTCCGGAGCATGTGGTATTCGTGCCGGGCAACGTGCTCGGACGTTTCCTTGATGGCGATGACGGAGCCGGCCAAGTGCGCGAAACGGACGATGTGCCGGGAAATACCGCGCGGCAGGGCGGCCAGGTTCGCTGCTGGCCAGTCTTCGAGTGCGATGTGCCAGGGCAGGTCCAGTAGCTCGGGATCCGCTGCAGCGGCGGTGATGTTGAGGGATCCGATCACACCCGCCGGCGGAGCAATGTCATTGGCGCTGGCAGCCTCGGTGCGCGGGAGTTTGCCGATCTGCGCGTAGTCGGTGGGTTCGTCATGCCACTTGGCACCGCTTTGCTCGGTCATGGAGTCAATTCTTCCGTATGGAGGCTGCTGTTAACGACGACGGCGGCCCGTCCACTCGGAAGGGCCGCCGTCGCTTCGATATTAGGGCCCACGCTGGCAGGGTTCCCTGGCCGAAGCGGAGCGAGGTTAGGGGACTGGTGGGGACTAGTCGCCCAGGCGCAGGCCCGACTTGGTGTCGAACAAGTGCACGTGGCCCGACTGCGGACGAACGAAGATGGACTCGCCCTTCATCGGGGGGCGGCGGCCGTCGACGCGGGCCACGATGTCGTGGCTCTTGCCGTCAAGCGTGGTGTGGCCGTAGACGTAGGCGTCGGCGCCGAGCTCCTCGACGACGTCAACCTCAACTTCGAGGCCTTCGCCGGCACCAACGGTCTCGAGGTCTTCCGGACGGGAACCGAGCGTGACGGTCTTGCCGTGTGCCTCTTCGAGGACATCGTGCGGTACCGGGTAAACGGTGCCACCGAACTGGACGCCGCCGTCGACGACGGGCAGCTCGAGCAAGTTCATGGCAGGCGAGCCGATGAAGCCGGCAACGAAGACGTTCTTCGGGCGGTCGTACAGGTTGCGCGGGGTATCTACCTGCTGCAGCAGGCCGTCCTTGAGAACGGCAACGCGGTCACCCATGGTCATGGCCTCGACCTGGTCGTGGGTCACGTAGACCGTGGTAACACCGAGGCGGCGGGTCAGGGATGCGATCTGCGTACGGGTCTGGACACGGAGCTTCGCGTCCAGGTTGGAAAGGGGCTCATCCATGAGGAAGACCTGAGGGTTACGGACGATTGCGCGGCCCATGGCAACGCGCTGACGCTGGCCACCGGAGAGTGCCTTCGGCTTGCGGTCCAGGTAAAGCTCGAGGTCAAGAAGCTTGGCTGCTTCGCGGACACGCTCCGCGCGCTCCTCCTTGGAGACGCCGGCGATCTTCAGTGCGAAGCCCATGTTGTCCGCAACCGTCATGTGCGGGTACAGAGCGTAGTTCTGGAAGACCATTGCGATGTCGCGGTCCTTCGGCGGGACGTCTGTGACGTCGCGGTCACCGATCAGAATGCGGCCGGAGTTTACATCCTCGAGGCCTGCGAGCATGCGCAGGGAGGTGGACTTACCGCAACCGGAAGGTCCAACAAGGACCAGGAATTCGCCATCGGCGATGTCGATGTTGAGCTTATCGACGGCGGGCTTATCTGTGCCCGGGTACAGACGCGTAGCGTTATCAAAAGTAACTGTTGCCACAGTTATCAATCCCTTCACCGGCAGGTACGTGCCGGACGATCCGTTGTGAATGGTTCATGTTTATTCAGTTGGGCTCCCCGCCCTGGGCTAGGCCCGGGCAAGGGAGACTGAGTGACGCCGCACGGTAGTTGTGCGCCACATCACAACCTAGAGTATGGCAGTAGCTCGGGGTATTCGCCTAAATGTTACGAATGTCACATGTGAGATGAGTCTCCCGAGACTTCGCGGCGACGTTCGCGAAGGACCGCTTCCAGGAGTTCGGCGACGTGGACAGGGGCCTCGACGCGGAACTCGGCCTGGGTGAAATCCAGCCCGACCTTGACCCCGACGTCGCCGGCGCCAAGCCTGGCGATTGCGTCCTCGTCGGTCACGTCGTCGCCGGCGAAAAGGATCCCGGTGGCGGAGGTGGCCTGGCGCAGGAACTCGACGGCCTCGCCTTTGGAGGAGTGCACCACCGAGGTCTCGAGGACCCGTTTGCCGTTTTTGAGGAAGACTCCCGGGCGATCTTCAAGGACCGCTCGGGCAGCGGCGACAGCGTCCTCCGCCACATCATCGTCGGCTCGCCGGGTGTGAAGTACGACGCCGGCAGGCTTGTCTTCGAGGACGGTCCCCGGAGCTTCCTGCGAGATTCCGGCCAGGACCTCGCGGACTTCGGCAAGGAGATCCCTTTGGGCGTCGTCCAGTTGGAGTTCCGCCGAACCGGGGCCCATCCAGGCCTCGGCGCCATGGCTGCCAATCAGCAGCGTTGCCTCGGGAGGGGAGGCGACCGCCCGCAGGCTGGCCAGTGCCCGACCGGAGATGAGCGCCGTCGTCGTCCTCGGTAGTTTGGCGAGTTCAGCGAAAGCGGCGGCTGAGCGCTTGAGCGGACGCGCGGCGTCGGCGTGGTCGACGATCGGGGAAATGGTGCCGTCAAAGTCCATGGCCACCAAGAGCTGATCGGTCCGGGCGATCCTGCGGACGGCGTCGAGCAGTTCGGGCGTCAGGCTCAGCGGGGGAGTAGCTGCTGTCTCAGGAGTCATCGCGCACCACGGTTTCTGCTAAGGCCGAAAGGAATTCGGCCGACCAATGATCGACGTCGTGGTCGAGGATTTGTTTCCGCATGGACTTCATCCGGCGGCGGGATTCGTTCGGGGGCAGGTGCACGGCCCTCATGATGGTGTTCTTCAGCCCGTCGATGTCGTGCGGATTCATGAGGAGTGCTTGCTTGAGTTGATCGGCCGCGCCCGTGAATTCACTGAGGACCAGCGCACCCGTGTTGCTGGTACGGGCTGTGACATATTCCTTCGCGACGAGGTTCATGCCGTCGCGCAAAGCCGTCACCAGCATGACGTCGGCTGCGAGGTACAGGGCCACCATCTCCTCGATCGGGTAGCTGTGGTGGAGGTAGCGAACGGCGGTGTTCTGCATCGTGTCGTAGCTGCCGTTGATGTGGCCCACGGTGCCTTCAATTTCTTCACGCAGGAGTCTGTACTGCCGCACGCGCTCGCGGCTGGGGCTCGCCACCTGGATCAGTGTGGCGTCCTCCACGGTGAGCCGTCCTTCCTTGAGGAGTTCCTCAAAGGCCTTCAAACGATGGGGGATGCCCTTGGTGTAGTCGAGGCGGTCCACGCCCAGGAGGATGGTTTTGGGGTTGCCGAGGTCCTGGCGGATCTGCCGGGCACGATCGATGATGTCCGGGCGCTCAGCGAGTTCGCTGATCTGATCCACGGCGATGGAGATCGGGAAGGCCTGTGCGCGGGCAATATGTGTGATCCGGCCATCGGTTCCTTTGACGTGGATCTGTTGCTGTTTGACGCTTGCGCCAATGAAGCGGCGTGCCGAGCGCATGAAGTTTGCCGCGTCACTAGGACGCTGGAAACCCACCAGGTTAGCGCCGAGCAGGCCTTCGATGATGGCCTGGCGCCACGGTAATTGGGCGAAGATCTCCGGAGGCGGGAACGGGATGTGGTTGAAGAAGCCGATGCGCAGGTCCGGGCGCGCCTGGCGGAGCATACTTGGCACGAGCTGGAGCTGGTAGTCCTGTACCCACACAGTGGCTCCTTGGTCCGCGTGCTGGATGACAGCGTCGGCGAACCGCCGGTTGACCCGGCGGTAGCTGTCCCACCATGTTCGGTGGAACTCCGGCGGGGCAATGACGTCGTGGTAGAGCGGCCAGAGGGTGGCGTTGGAGAAGCCTTCGTAATAGAGCTCAACATCGTCCGTGCTGAGGTCCACGGGAATCAGGTCCATGCCGCCGTGGCTGAAGGGTTCCAACGCTTCGTCCGGGGCGCCGTGCCAGCCCACCCACGCGCCGTCGGTCTTGGTCATCATCGGCGCGAGGGCAGTCACTAGCCCGCCGGGGGAGCGGCGCCAACCTTCTTCGCTGTTTTCCCCCTCATCGCTGGGGTAGCGGTCCACGGGAAGACGGTTGGAGACCACCATGAAATCGTGTTTCCGGGTCGGTGGAGCCTGTTTGCCTTCGGGTGCGCTGTCGATTTTTTCGCTTGCCGTTTCTTGCATTGCTGCCCCCTGGGGTTGCTTGTGACTCATCTCCCACCCTACCGGCGGGAATCATCAACGACACTTGCTCGTTCCTCAGACTGGAGTCGAAGACCCCAGCAAAGCTGCCGGTCTTCTCCCGTAAACTGGCCCCGTTGCCATTGCTACAACCAACGCCGTCGATCAATCACGAGGAACTGATGAGCCCCGCAAACGAACCACGCCTGTCCAAGGCAGAGCGCACCGCCCAGGCCCGCGAAAAGGCCCGCGAGATCCGCGAAGCTCAGCTGAAGAAGGACAAGCGCAACAAGTTGCTCATCGGATGGGGCATTGTGGTCGCCGTCGTGGCGATCCTCGCGGTCATTGCCCTCGTGGTCACCCAGAACATTGCGAACAATGCCCCGATCGCCGATCAGGGCCCGACGCCGGCCAACGCCAACGTTCACGGCGGCGTGACGCTGCTGAAGGGCACCGATGTGACGAAGGTGGCCGCCGGCACCGTTAGCCTCGCGTCGCTTCCGTCGGCCCCGGCCACCGCGCCCGCCACCGTGACCGCTCCCGGCGCCGAGGCTGAAGCTGGCAAACCGGTCAAGGTTGTGGCCTACATCGACTTCATCTGCCCCATCTGCAAGAACTTCGAGACCACGTACAGCCAGCAGCTGACCCAGCTGCGCAACGACGGCAAGATCACTCTGGAGTACCGTCCGTTCGGTTTCCTGGACGCCAGCTCCAGCACCAACTACTCCTCGCGCGCCGCCAACGCCGCAGCATGTGTGGCGAACACGTCACCTGACAAGTACTCGGCACTCGTGGACCTGCTGTACGCCCAGCAGCCCGCCGAGGGCAGTGCGGGCATTTCGGACAACGACCTCAAGAAGTTGGCCACCCAAGCCGGATCGGCCAACATCGACTCCTGCATCGACAACAAGACGTACCGGCCGTTCGTCAAGGTGGTCACCCAGGAGGCCAAGAATATCGGGATCTCCGGCACGCCCACGGTCTTCATCGACGGCCAGCAATGGGACAACAAGGCGGACTTCATGACCGTCCTGAATGCAGCTGTCGCAGCAAAGAAGTAGTTATCGAGGCCTAGGCCTCCTGCCCGCTGGAATTTCCGTGGGCGGGAGGTCTTGGGCTACCCTTATCTAGCGCTTGCGCGCACCAGCCCCGGCTTGCCGGGGCAACCAGCTCCGGCCTGCCGGGGCGCGCCTCCTTAGCTCAGTTGGCCAGAGCACCGCTCTTGTAAAGCGGGGGTCGTCGGTTCGAATCCGACAGGGGGCTCTTAGTTTGGCTTTGACCTGCGGGTTTACTGCTTTTGGTCAGAGCCATTTGAACTTTTTGGTGCCGGACTCACCTTTAACTCACCTGAATCAGATTTGGAGACCGGTCTTGCCAGGTGCTCCTAGTCCCCCGTTGGCTGCGTCGAAGGCGCCGAGCACGGCCCGTGTGTCGATCGCTTCTTTGTATTCCTCGACGTAGTGCTTTCGAGTCATTGACACCTTGGAGTGCCCTGCCTGGTACGCGGCCGTTTCGGCGCCCATGGTCCGTGCGATGAGAGTCGCGTTGGCCTTGCGGAACGTTTTGAACGTCACCCACGAGTATCCGATTTCGTCAGCCGCTTTGCGCCAGGTCTTGCCGACATTGTTCGGATCGCACACCGTTCCTGTGGATGAGGGAAAGACTAAGTCCAAGGGCTTCCCAGTGGCGTTGCTGCGTTGCCTGAGCTGTCGTCTTCGAAGCGACTCGGCGAGATTTGGCGGTATGGTCACGTAGCGGAATCCGTGCTCGGATTTTGGGTGGTCTTGGATGGTGACACCCCCGGTGGAAGTACGGATGACCGTGGCGTGGACATGGACGGTCGGTGGGTCTGCCTCGAGGTCGACATCAGCCCAGGACAGTGCGAACAGTTCGCCTGGCCGTAGGCCGGTGGTGATGAGGACGTCGGCGATTTGGTGGAGTTCCTGGGACCTCGTGCGGCCAAGCACCGATCCTTGTTCCCAAGCAATGAGCTTGGTCCTCAGATCCAGAAACTGTTCAGGATCCAGAGCTTGAGGCTTTGCCGCCCGACTTCTCGGGATAGAGATACCTAGGACCGGATTGATGCTCACAGCGTCGTGGCGCAGCGCGATTTTGAACATCGACGACAACACGGCCCCGCAAGTGCGGGCCGTAGCCGGGCCGGCCGCGTCGACAACATTTCGAATGAAGTGATCCACGACGCCTGGCGTGGTCTCTCCAATGCGGACAGAGCCGATTCCAGGCAGAATGTACTTCTTGACGCTGAACGCGTACTTGTCTTTGGTCCGCGATGCCTTGTCCGAGCGTTGCAGCTCTGCCAGGTAGACCTCTGAGAGGTCGCGGATCTGGTCTGTTGCGCTGATGACGGCGTTGCCTTGGGTCTGCCTTTTTTGCAGTTTGATTTGGAGATTTCGCCGTGCCGCTGCGGCGGATGGTCCGCGGGCTTCGATTTTTCGCGTTTGCCCGTCGAGGTCCCGGTA
The DNA here is from genome assembly GCF_051843155.1 of Arthrobacter sp. KNU-44. Lineage (NCBI taxonomy): Bacteria > Bacillati > Actinomycetota > Actinomycetes > Micrococcales > Micrococcaceae > Arthrobacter > Arthrobacter sp. KNU-44. The sequence continues at coordinate 1,429,901 of NZ_JBPXNG010000002.1, read as the reverse complement.
TCTGGCCCGTGCTCGCCAACTTCTTGCTGTTGCCCGGTCAGTGCGGATGAGACCCCATGTTCCGAGGGGCAGTGGGTACCTGCTCATTTATCGCGTGCAGGTTTTGGGCCGGTTACGGCTCTGCGTGCAGTGACAGCCAGGCAACGAAGTCGCTTTGGCTGATTCGCAGGTGCCTGCCGATGCGGTATGCGTGTGGCCCGATGTGCTTGGCTCGCCACTGGTAGAAGGTCTGTTCGGGGATCTGTAGCTGTGCGCAGATCTCCTTCGGGGTTAGCCACTGTTGGTCAACCTCGACGGGCTGCTTGCGATTTGGCGTCGTCGTCATTGGAGTCTCCGTGGTCTTGGTCACCTGACATACGGCCAGGCTCTGTTCCAACTTCATGGGAGACAAAGGTGCAGACGGCATGACCGTGCGGAGGAGCAGAGTGATTTTGATGTCAGAGCTGCCAACCGACCGTAATGGGGCTGACCTGTCGGGAGACCGAATCTTCCAGCCATTGGCCGGGTCGTTGTTGCCGGTTGGCTTGGGACGAAGCTCGGTCGGCAACGCGCTTGAGTTGTTCGTACTGCGATGACTGTTCCCAATCATGGTCCGCCGGTGCAGGTCCCAGAGGGAGGGGTGAGTCGTCGACACCCCAGCGGTCCCTGTAGATGGCAACCCTGACGACCAGGCGGGCGGTGTCTGTCGCGGTCACGTTCGGCGGGAGCGCTTCGACGAGTCTTCGTTTCCACTCAGTGTCCTGCGTCAAAGCGGCCGACGCGACTTGCTTGGCCCGCTGCCTGATCTTATGGGTTACTTGGTTGATCATGTCAGCGAGGTCGGGCCGGTTCGTATCAATTGGTTCGGGGATGACGGCACGATCGCCGGCTGGCACGCGGGATGAGAAATTGACGAGCCGGGCGTGCAGAACAGCTGCGACGTCCTTTGCGTCGCCGCTTGTTTCCAAAGCGGCCGTGACAGTCCGCTGAGCGCCGGGCCGGCTGGCCGCCGTCGCTCGGCGCCAGGCTGCGACGGCCGCGCCCCACGAGGGGGATTGTTGCAACACCTCATCAATCTCCGGAGTGCGCGCCTTGATGAACCTTGTCAGGTCTTCGGCGGCTGCGATCTGGGCGAGGTAGTCGTATTCGGCGCTGAGCCGTTCCAGGCTATCGGCGCTGGACTGTTCGGCGTTGCGGACTTCGTGAGCGGTTCGTTCGGCGCCTTCTGCCGCGAGCACTTCGGCGAGGATCTCCTGCCATTGCGGCTGCAAGGAGGGCTCCAGCGGTTCGTGGTCGGTTGGGTCGTTTTCGCTGACGTACGCGTGGTTGCCTGAACGGCCGCGGGTCATGCTGACGTAGAGAAGCTCGCGTGTGAGACGTCCTTGGGTGACGACGGTGTGGCCGGTGTCCACCGTGAGCCCCTGCGATCGGTGGGCGGTCGTCGCGTATCCCAGCTCCACTGCAGACTCAACATAGTCTCGATGCAGCGTGACGGCGGCACCGGTGTCCCTGCGGACCGCGGTAAGGGAGCCGTCGCGCCTGCCGACACGTACGACGTCGAGCAGGGTCCCGTTGCGGATGAAGTCACCGTTGCTGTCGGCAACTGTGCGGTCGTTGCGGCGTGCAATGATCATGTCACCGCGCCCGGCACGCATTCCGTCGCCCAGAAGGACCGCCTGTTCGGCATCCACATGACCCTGGATCACGCGGTCGGCCTGGGCACGTTCGTTGAGCATACCGACGGTATCGTTATCCGCCCCGATGAGAATCGACGACCTTCCCGCCCGGATATCGGATTGCCACCTCAGGTAGGCCTGATCGACCATGTCCAGATACTCGCCATGGCGGATCCGCTGGTGCTCGTCGTAGTCGGTGATGGCCGCGAAGTCCCCGGCGCGCAGTTTCAGCGACGCCGCCCGTTCCCAGGCATGCTCGAACCGCCAGATAGTGCTCAGCCGGGCGGTTTTGCCCTGCCGGTCCAGCCAGCCGAGAACACCGCCGGCGTCGATGGCGTCCAGTTGCCCGGGATCGCCCACCAGCAGGACCTTGGCCCCGGCATCCCGGGCCTGATGCACCAAGGCGGACAGCTGAAAGGTCGAGACCATGGAGGCTTCGTCGACGACGACCAACTGGTTCCGATGGAACCGCCATCGGTTCTGCTCGGCCGCCAAGCGGGTGGCTTCTTGCGCCAGACGGGTATTGCTCGCTACAGAGTTACCTAGCCGCTTTTCGGCGGCGAAGAACCGCTCGGCCCGGTGGCTGGCCCCCTCGCCAACTGACTCGAACAGCCACTTCGCGACATTCTCCGTGACCATCGACAGCTCCCGCCCAAGAACCTCGGCGCTCGCAGCCGCAGGTGCCAGCCCTACGACACTGCCGCTTCCGAATTCTGCTTCCCACGCTGCCTTGACCGCGCCGAGCGCGGTGGTCTTGCCGGTGCCGGCCGGGCCGACGACGGCGTCGAGCCGGTTGCCGCTGAGCAGTACCTCAGCAGCGGCAGCCCGCTGATCTTGATGCAGCCCGAAGGTGCCGTGGTGTCGGTATCCGGCGAGTGCCTCCAGGGCGACGGTCGCGCGGATGGCCGGCCCGCCGCCGTCGTTCCTTGCCGCCATAACGGCTTCCTCGCAGGCAACGGTCGACGCGTCGGTGTAGAGAAGGGAACCGTGGAAGTCGAAGACGCTCTGTTTCCCGAGGCGCAGATCGGGCTGCGCGTCCGCGGGGACGCTGTAGCGGCAGTGGTTGAGCCGGACTGATTGGGTTTCGGCGGCGGTGGCGACGGCGTCGATCAGGGCGTTGCGGTCTTCCGGTGTGTGGCAGCGGATCGCTGCGCAGACCCGTTCGGCTTCCGCGAGGAGGTTCCACCGGTTCCAGGTGGCGCGCTTGGTGGCGACGCGCTCCCGGGTGAGCGACGATACAGCGTCCACCCACTCGGCGGTGAAGTCTGACGAGCGGAAAGGGGCAGTACGTGACCTTCGGACGGTGTTGGCCAGCACGAGTCGGGGGTCGAAGCCCTTGGCTTCGGCGTGTGCCTGCCACTGTACGGAGAGTTGGTGCAGGGGCGCGATGGTCTTGGCTTTGGGGGTTCGTGTAGAGAGGGTTGCCTGCTGGCGGAGCTTGATGGTGGTTGTTGTCGTTGGGGGAGTGCCGTGGGTCGCGGTCCATGCGGCCACGAGGCGGTCGGTTTCCTGATCGATGAGGTGGGAGCGGCGAGAGAACTCGCGGATCAGGCTGTCATCGACGCCGGTCAGCTGCGCACTCGGGTTATGCGTGGTGGCTGCGGGCTCGCGGATGTCGGTGTCGGTCCCGAGCTGGCGGTGGAGGGCATCGAAGAGCAGTCCGTTGTAGTGTTCGCTGGCAGCGACGGCGGCCTTGTAGAGGGTCCGGGAGTCCAAGGTGCCCCAGGCGTCGTCGGTGGTCCGTTGGACGCGGTTGGCGATGACCAGGTGCGTGTGGAGCTGCGGGTCCCCGGCCCGTGACTCCCAATGGTCAAACGCCGCCGCGATCGCCCCGCGGGTGTCGAGGCGCGCGACGCCGTTGCGTCCCGCGCGGGTGTGGATGACGAGCTCTTCTATCCAGTCCAGCGTCGCGTTGACGGCGTCGTGGTGGGTCTGCAGGATCTGGTCCTGGATGGACCTGGGGCTCAGTGCCCAAAGTACGGACACGGATTTGGGGACGCTGAACGTGAGATCGAATCCGGCGACAGCGCGGCGCGTGCTGGCTTGTCCCTGGCTGTTTTGGACGAGTGTGGGTTGGCCGTGCGGGCGGCCCAGGGGAGCGCCGGTGTCCGGATGGACGGTTTCGTCGAAGATGGCTTTGGCATCGGTTTCGGTGACTGGGTCGCCGCGGGCTCGGGTGATGCCGCCCAGACCGTTTCCGAGCCAGCGCCCCTGGGGTGTGCCGGCCTTCATGTAGTAGCTTGTGGCGTCCGGGGGAGCGGGCGAGACGTCATCCATCATCGTGGTCTTAAACAGGTACCTCAGACCCGACTGCGCGGAGAGCCTGGCGATGGACATGGTCATGGCCGTCTCCGTGTCCGCCGTCGGCGGTCTCCCTGCCCGTCGCCGCAGCTCGTAGAGCAGAATCGCTGCGAGGTGCGAGACTGTTCGAATTCTTGACCACATTCACCGCAAGTCTTCCCATTCACGTCGGTTCATCAACAACGAGCCCGCCTGCTACATGACACACCGTGAGCCGATGCTCACGGCGCTAGCCTTGGGTGCCAGAGGTGTAGCTGATGCGGGAGTATCTTCCGCGGGCCGAGGGGTGAGAATTGTGGTGCCGTTTGGTGACGTCTATTCACATTGGTGCGGGTGAGCCCGTAGACGGGTATGACGCGGGGTCCGTGGGTGTGCCGGATTGTTGCCATAGAGCAGTGCGCCACGAGGCGCTGTTGTTACGAATGGAGGTGGGAGACCTTCGTCGCTTCGCCGTCGTAGCGGTGGGGTGAAGCTGGAGGCAGCCGTTCTCGGGGATCACCGAGAACCGGTGGGAGCAGCCTCGACAAAGTCGGGCCGATTCAGGACTGCCGGATGGGTCGGGCCCGGTGAGCGAGACGGGAAGGTATACGAGAGGAACCGGTGTCGTTACGCCTCTTCAGGCAACGCCAGCTCCAACCCGGTGGATGCGGGCTGGTATGCGGTGCACGCCCGCCCCTCATTTCGGGCGGGGGACTCCTGGTCCGGCTTGCTTTTCGCGGCCAGGAGACCACGGTGAAAGTCTACGGCGTAGCCGTGGCGATGCCGTGGCGATGCCGCAGGGGTAGAGCCGGGTGCCTAACCCGTTAATCGGACGACAGTGAACGTGGGAACCGTCTGTAACCGTTCCATCACCTGCTCCCGGCCAGGGAGGTGGGGAGATGGATGGGCCTGATGCCGGCCGATGGTTACGGGTGGGGCGGAGCCGCCGTAGTACTCCGAGCCGGGGAAAGCCCGCGCACATGGGGAAGGGCGGCAGCGTGTCAGTTAACGAAAGGTTGCAATGTTCGAAGAAGCGCCGGTGAATACCGGCGCCGTGCAGTGGCCGGATGCTGATTCGGCTTTCTGGACGGTACGAAGCATGCAGATCAAGTTGCATCGTTGGGCGAAGGAGAATTCCTTTCGTCAGTTTGGTGACCTGTTTAACCTTGTCTATGACCCGGCGTTTCTGGTGCACGCGTGGAAACGCGTGTCCTCCAACGCCGGGGCACGGACGCCGGGGGTGGACCGGGCCACGGTGGCCTGGGTCGAGTCCCGGATTGGGGTAGAGGTCTTCCTGGGCCGCGTTCGCGACTTGCTGAAGTCAGGCGAGTTCGAGCCGGTCGAAGTGCGGCAGGTGCAGATACCGAAGGCGGGCGGGAAACTCCGCAAGCTGGGTATCCCCACAGTCGCGGACCGGGTGGTCCAGGCGAGCCTGAAGGCGGTGTTGGAACCCATTTTCGAGGCGGACTTCAAACCGTGCTCGTATGGGTTTCGACCTAACCGCCGGGCCCAGGACGCAATCGCCGAGATCCATTTTCTGGCCAGTCACTGGCATGAGTGGGTGCTGGAGGCCGACATCCAGGCGTGTTTCGATGAAATCGGGCACACGCCGTTGATGGCACGGATACGGCATCGGGTCAAGGACAAGCGGGTTCTGGCGCTGGTCAAGCGTTCTTGAAGGCCGGAGTCATGACGACCACCGGGCATCGAGAGGAAACGCTGAGCGGCACCCCACAAGGCGGGATACTCTCCCCGCTGCTGGCGAACATCGCGTTATCGACGTTGGATGAGCACTTTGATGAGCAACGGCGAGAACAGATGGGAACCGACCAGCAGCGGGCCAAACGCAAGCGCGATGGCCTCGGCAACTGGAAGATCGTCCGCTATGCGGACGACTTCGTGGTGATGGTGTCTGGAGAACGCAGGCACGCCGAGGGGTTGCGGGAGGAGGTGGCCGAGGTGCTCGCCCCGATGGGGTTGCGGCTGTCTCCGGAGAAGACCCGTGTGGTCCACATTGACGAGGGTTTCGACTTCCTCGGTTTTCACATCCATCGCCGACGGAAACGAGGAACACAGAGACGCTGTGTTTACACCACACCTTCGAAGAAGGCCGTCCAGTCGGCCAAGGACAAGGTGCGGCACAAGACGCGCAGGTCAACCCTGCACATGAGTCTGGGAGAGCTGATTATCAGTCTCAACCGGACGTTGCGGGGATGGGCGACATACTTCCGGCACGGTGTGTCCTCGCGGGTATTCCAGCAACTCGACAGCCACGCTTGGTGGCGGATCGTTCGTTGGATACGCACGAAATACAAGGGCAAGAGCCGGGTCAGCATGAACGAGGTACGCCGTCGTTTCTGTGACCAGGGATGGCGGATCGCCCATGAGGGGGTTGTATTCACCGGCGCATCCAGCGTCGCAGTGACCCGCTACCGCTACCGCGGGAGCACCATCGCGACCCCTGGACAACCAAACCGGCAGCCGCCAGTAGCGGCTGACCAGCGGTCAAGACACGTGGAGAGCCCGGTGCGCTGAGAGGCGCACGCCGGGTTCGGCGGGCGGGCCGCAGAAACCCACCGGGAGCAATCCCGGCAGGGCGCTGCGGTCCGACCCAACCGTGGGTCTGTTTCCTGATCAGAGGATCCTCCAAGCGGCGCTGATATGGATTCTCGCTTCAAAGGATGGGTGATTCTGATGGACGTGATGTTCGAACGCGTTGCCGGGCTGGACATCGGGAAGAAATCGGTGACCGTGGGCGTGCGCACCCCGGGGTCGGGCGGTGGTCGTCACGGCGAGACGCGCACGTTTCGGACCATGACGCGCTCGCTAGAGCTGATGAGGGATTGGCTGGTCGGGCAGGGCGTGACGCTGGCGGCAATGGAGTCGACCAGCACGTATTGGAAGCCGGTGTTCTACGCCTTGGAGGAGCGGATGGAGTGCTGGCTGCTCAACGCCGCCCATATGAAGGCCGTTCCGGGCCGCAAGACCGACGTCAAGGACGCGGAGTGGATTGCCCAGCTGCTGGAGCATGGCCTGCTCCGGCCTTCGTTCGTGCCGCCTCCGCCGATCCGCCATCTGCGCCTGCTGACGCGTTACCGGGTGCAGTTGATGGGAGACCGGACCAGGGACGCCGGCCGGTTGGAGAAGATGCTCGAAGATGCCAGCATCAAGATCTCCTCGGTGGCCTCATCCGTGACCACCGTCTCCGCACGCGCCATGCTCGCGGGGCTGATCGCCGGGGAAGCTGATCCGGAGGTTTTGGCGCAACTGGCGAAGGGAAAGATGCGGTCCAAGATCCCTTGACCTGATCGAGGCGTTGACGGGCCACTTCGATGCCGATCATGCCCGGCTGGCTGCGGCGATGCTGGGTCGCCTTGACCGGGTCGAGGCCGCGTTGGCGACACTTGATGCGGCCATTGCGGACGCTTCACGTCCGTGGGCCGATCAGGTTGAGTTGCTGCAGACGATTCCGGGGGTGGGGCTGAAAGTCGCGCAGGTCATCATCGCCGAAACCGGCGGTGACATGTCGCGGTTCCCGTCGGCGGCGCACTTGGCGGCGTGGGCAGGTGTCGCGCCGGCGATCCACGAGTCGGCTGGGCGCAGGACTCCGGCTGGTGCGAGGCACGGAAACAAGTGGCTCACCTCGGCACAGGTCGCGGCCGCGCATTCAATCCTGGACAGCGCCTACTACATGATTGAACGCAACGAGCCGTACCACGATCTCGGACCGGAGTGGCTGCAGCGCCGGCACGAGCAGGCCCGGACCCGACAGCTGGTCGCCCAACTCGAACGACTTGGTCACACCGTGGTCATCGACCCGGCCGCCTGATTCCCAGACCCACCTATTGCCCGGAGCGACACCTCCGGCGGGTCACCCACGCCCTGCTCAGGTTATTCACGGGTCTGTGGAGTTGCGGGATGGGGAGGAGCGAGGAGAACCTTGCCGAGGGGAGTTCGTCTCGGGCCCTGGCCTGTTTTAGGGGTTGCCGAGGCATGTCGCTGGTTCTTGGATATGGATGCTGAGTCAGGTCGAATCAGCCGACAAGTTGTTGCGGCCATGGCGGCGGCTGACTCGGGGAAGAGGAGCGTGGAACGGCCGCCCGTACGAGGGCCGGCTGCAGCAAAGGGTCCCCAGTCCGTCAAAAATGCCGCCGGTCGTGTCAGGACGGGATGTTTCAGATTCTTCAGTGGATCTGGTTTGATTCCGAGGGATTCCCTGAGGCCTTTCGGAGGTGGGGGTTATGCCTGTTCATGCTGCCCCGGGGATGGGTTTTCCTGTTGTGGCGGCGGCCGATGTTGACAGGACAATGGCCGCGTTGTCGGTGACCGACGCCGGCCGGAACCGTGTGTTGGTCCGGTGGATTTCGAGATGACAGCAGGGGACTTGGGCGGTGTTCCGTCCCTCATCAGAGCCGGGTTGGCCGGGGTGGAAGTTCCGGTGAAAGTTGGGATCGAGGCCGCGGGGCATTAGCGCTGGCCTGTGCCCTTGGTGTGGCCGGCCGGCTGGCAGCTGCTGGAGCTCAATCCGGCACATGTGGCTGAACAGCGCAGGGCCCAAGGACGCCGGCGGGTCAAGACCGATGCTCTGGACGTGGAAGCGATCACCGAGCTGTTACCCAGCGGGCGGGGCATTGCTGTGCTTGGCCAGATGGAGCGGGCTTTCCCTGCCTGATAACCGTGGCGCGAGCGGAGGGGCCGGTGACCTTTCCGGGTCCCTGGGCGGCTCCCCAAGCTCGGCGGCATCTGTTGCGCGAAGCACGGGTTCCAGCCAGCGCACCCGGTTGCCGAACCGTCTCACCTTGTGCGAATCCGTCCAGCGGTAGGATTCATGCATCTTGCCGATTCTGAGCCGCCGTTGTGTGGTGACTGCCTTATAAGGGTGAACGAGCCACGGCGCCCCGTCATCGTCGCTTATAACTTGGGCGATTGAGGTTCGGAGATCAAGAAGAGTCGCAGCGTCCAAGCCTGCTTCGTTCAGGAGTTCGTGCAGCGCCTGCTGACGTGGTGAGACCCCCGGTTCTATGTATCCGGATATAAAACCCCACAGGCCCCGATCGTGGTCTGAATGCGGGCTTCGCTTGAAGAGCGCAATTTTCCCCCTCCATTCGATGACGACTGCAACTACTGTGCGAGCCGAGGGTATTGAAGGCAAACCTTCGGCCGTAGCCATCGTCTCCAGTTGCGGCGATTCGCTGCTCTTACGTTCTTCCCGCAAGTTGGACTCCCTCCTTGTCTTTTCTATCATATTAATGTTAGCTATATTAAAGTCATTGCGAGAGTAAACAAAGGAGCTGCGTGGTGAAGATTGTGGTGTTGGTGAAGCAGGTGCCGGATACCGAGGAGGAGCGCAGGCTCAACCTTGAGACCGGACGTCTGGACCGGGCGGCCGGAGAAAGCGTCGCCGACGAGATCAACGAGCGTGCCCTGGAAGTGGCGCTTCGTTACAAGGACGGCGATAAGAAGGGCACCGAGGTCATCGCGCTGACCATGGGTCCGGAAGGAGCTCGGGACGCATTGCGCAAGGCCTTGTCCATGGGCGCGGATTCGGCCGTGCACGTCCTTGACGATGCGCTGGATGGCGCCGACATTGCCCGTACCGCAGCGGTGCTGGCGGCCGCCATCAAACATACAGGCTTCGACCTGCTGGTCGCCGGCAACGAGTCCACCGACGGCCGCGGAGGTGTGGTGCCGGCGATGGTCGCCGAGCATCTTGGGCTGCCGCTTCTACCCTCGCTCAAATCGGTCGACATCAGTGAGGCATCGGTGAGCGGCGAGGTCGCCCTCGAGAACGGATCCCTGGCGGTGAGTGCGTCCCTGCCGGCCGTTCTCTCCGTGACCGAACGCGCCGCCGAAGCCCGTTTCCCCAACTTCAAGGGCATCATGACGGCCAAGCGCAAGCCTGTGGCCACCCTTTCACTCGCGGACTTGGGCCTCGAACCCGTCGCGCCGGCCGCCGTCGTGCTCTCCACGTCCGAACGTCCGGCCCGTACCGCCGGCAAGAAAATCTACGACGACGGCAACGCCGGCAACGAGCTGGCAGACTTCCTCGCCGCCGGCCGCCTGATCTGAACAAGGAGACCGACATGGCAAACGTACTGGCACTCATCGAAATCTCATCCATCGGCGCCACCTCCAACACCGCACCGGCTGTCATCGCTGCGGCCGCCAAGCTCGGCACTCCGGTCGCCGTCCTGGCCGTCAGGCCCGGCGAGGGAGCAGGCCTCGTGCAGCAGCTCGGGGGATTCGGCGCCCAGCAGGTTTACCTGGCAGAAAGCGAGAGGACCGGAGAAGTGCTCGCAGCGGCCCAGCTTGCTGCCCTCTGCGCGGCGGCCGAGGCACTGGCCCCGATCGCTGTCGTTGCCGCGAACTCGGTTGAGAGCCGCGAAACCGCTGCACGCTTCGCCGTTCGGACCGGGGCCGGGCTGCTGGCGGACGCCGTCGACGTCGCGCTCTCGCCCGAAGGCACACCGGTCGCATCCCACTCAGTCTTCGGTGGCTCCTACAAGGTGGAATCCGCAGTGCAGGGCAGGGCAGTGGTCATTACGCTGCGCCAGGGCGCACTGGAGGCGCGGGCACCGGCCGCCGTCCCGGAGGTCACCACCGTGTCGTTGGAGGTCGGAGCACCCAATGCCGCTGTGATCGAGCAGGTCCACCCCGCCGCGGCCGATTCGGGCCGCCCGCCGCTACGAGGGGCCGCGACGGTGGTCTCCGGCGGGCGGGGACTGGGCTCGAAAGACAACTTCGTGCTGGTCGAGCAGCTGGCGGACGCGCTGGGGGCCGCAGTGGGTGCATCCCGCGCCGCCGTCGACGCCGGGTACGTCCCGCAATCCCACCAGGTGGGCCAGACTGGTGTGGCGGTTTCCCCGCAGCTCTACGTCGCCCTGGGCATTTCCGGGGCCATCCAACACCGTGCTGGCATGCAGACATCCAAGACCATTGTGGCCATCAACAAGGACGAAGATTCGCCGATCTTCGAGGTCGCCGACTTCGGGATCGTCGGCGATGTCTTCACGGTGGTTCCTCAGCTGATCGAGGCCATCAAGGCTCGCCAGCTGGCGGCGGCACAGTAGCCCGGGACCGCGGAAAGGAGCGCGGAGTCATGGCGACCCCAACCAAAGAGCCGACATCACGGCCGAAGACCAGGCGCATGCCCGCCCCGCCCTGGGCGAAGGCTGCGGCTGCCGTAGCGGCCGTGGTGGTGCTGCTGCTGGCAGTGTTCCTGTTGGCCAGGTGGCTGCGGACCCTGCCGGCTGTGGAATCATTCCTCCTGCAGTATCCGGGCCACACCGAGCTGCCGGACACCGCCCCGACGGGCCTCCCGGCGTGGCTGGGCTGGCAGCACTTCCTGAACGTCTTCTTCATGGTGCTAATCATCCGGACCGGCTGGCAGGTGCGCACCACGGCTCGGCCCAAGGCGTACTGGACCCGCAACAACAAGGGCCTGTTCCGGACGAAGAATGCGCCCAAGAAGATCAGCCTGGATCTGTGGCTCCATCAGTGCCTTGACGCGCTGTGGGTGATCAACGGCCTGGTGTTCATCGTGCTGCTGTTCAGCACCGGGCAGTGGATGCGGATTGTGCCCACCGGCTGGGACGTGGTGCCCAACGCCTTGTCCACCGCGCTGCAATATGGGTCCTTTGACTGGCCTCTGGAGGACGGCTGGGTGAACTACAACAGCCTGCAGGTCCTGGCCTACTTCACTACGGTGTTCATCGCCGCACCGCTGTCCATGATCACCGGGCTGCGGATGTCCGGGGCCTGGCCACAGGATGCCCAAGCGCTGAACCGGATCTACCCCGTCGAGGTCGCCCGCGCAGTCCACGTGCCGGTCATGGTGTGCTTCGTCATTTTCATCATCATCCATGTCTCCCTAGTGCTGCTCACCGGAGCGCAACGGAACCTGAACCACATGTACGCCTCGAGGGACGACGCCAGCTGGATCGGCTTCTGGATTTTCGCGGGCTCGCTCGCCGCGATCTCTGCCGCCTGGTTCCTGGCCCGCCCGCTTTTCCTGCGGCCCATCGCATCGCTGATGGGCAAGGTCTCCCGCTAGGGAGGAAAGGAACACCATGTTTGAACTCAATGAGGACCAGCAGTCGCTGGTTGCGATGGTGCGGGACTTCGCCAACGAGGCCCTCGCACCCAACGCCGCGAAATGGGATGAGGTGAAGCATTTCCCGGTGGACGTGCTGGCCGAAGCGGGCGGGCTGGGCATGGGCGGCATCTACGTCCGGGAGGAGTTTGGCGGTTCCGGGCTTACGCGCAGCGATGCGGTGCTGATCTTCGAGGAACTGGCCAAGGCCGATCCCACGATCGCCGCCTACATTTCCATCCACAACATGGTGGTATGGATGATCGACTCGTTCGGCAACGATGAGCAGCGCGCAGGGTGGGTTCCGCAGCTGGCTTCCATGGAGGCGCTGGGCAGCTACTGCCTCACCGAACCCGGCGCCGGCTCCGACGCCGCCGCGCTGAGCACCAAGGCCGTGCGCGACGGAGACGACTACGTCCTGAACGGCGTCAAGCAGTTCATCTCCGGCGCAGGGTCCTCCAGCTATTACATTGTGATGGCGCGTACCGCCGATACCGGGAATCGCGGCATCACCGCGATCGTGGTCCCGGCCGATACGCCGGGCCTCTCGTTCGGTGCGAACGAGAAGAAGATGGGATGGAACGCGCAGCCAACTCGCCAGGTGGTTCTTGAGAATGTGAGGGTTCCGGTCGCCAACCGGCTTGGGGAGGAAGGCAGCGGATTTGGCATCGCGATGAAGGGGCTGAACGGTGGCCGGATCAACATGGGCGCCTGCTCCGTGGGCGGCGGGCAGACTGCCTTGGACAAATCGGTGGCGTACCTCAAGGAACGCCAGGCGTTCGGCGGGCCGCTGATCAACCAGCAATCACTGCTCTTCGACCTCGCCGACATGGAAACCGGGCTGGTCACGGCGCGGACGCTGCTGTGGCGGGCAGCGGACGCGCTGGACCGCGGAGCGCCGGACGCCGTGAAGCTCTGTGCCATGGCCAAGCAGGTTGCCACGGACGCGGGGTTCAACGTTGCCAACAAAGCTATCCAGCTCCACGGCGGTTACGGCTACCTGTCTGAGTATGGGCTGGAGAAGATCGCCCGGGACCTGCGGGTCCACCAAATCCTCGAGGGCAGCAACGAGATCATGCGCATGGTTGTCGGGCGCATCGTGGCGGAGGCCTAGACATGGAGCGCGGCCACCATGGAAGTGGTCTTGGCTCCCGACGTCGCCCAGTACTTCGCGCACCTGGGGCCCCGCGAACTTCGCCTGGCCACTGCGGTTTCCCGGGCGACCGCCTGAACGCCACACACTACCGCCGTCACAACTGTGCATCTCCGCTGCACGGCACCATTGCGCACCACTACTTTGCGAGGAGAAGGAGTTTTTGATGGTTAAGAAGATAGCTTTCATCGGCCTGGGCCACATGGGCGGTCCGATGGCCGCGAACCTTGTCAAGGCCGGCCACCGCGTGTCCGGTTTCGACCTCGCGCCGGAGGCACTGGAGACGGCCCGCACGCAGGGCATCGAGATCGCTGCGTCCGCTGCCGCGGCCGGAGCCGGCGCCGACGTCGTCATCACCATGCTCCCGGCAGGGCGCCACGTACTCGGCGCCTACCAAGGCGAGAACGGGCTGTTGGCCGTTGCTGGCCCGGGAACGCTCTTTCTGGAATGCTCCACGATCGCCGTCGAGGACGCACGCGCCGCCCATGAGCTGGTCGCGGCGGCCGGGCACCGGGGCCTGGACGCCCCCGTCTCCGGCGGCGTGGGCGGGGCCGCGAACGGCACCCTGACCTTCATGGCAGGCGGCACCGCCGAAAACTTCGCCGACGCCGAACCGATCCTGGCCGCCATGGGCACCCGGATCGTGCACTGCGGCGGCCCGGGCGCCGGGCAGGCCGCGAAGGTCTGCAACAACATGATCCTGGGCGTGTCCATGATCGCCGTGTCCGAGGCCTTTGTCCTGGGCGAGAAGCTGGGCCTGTCGAACGAGGCGTTGTTCGATGTCGCCTCAGCCGCGTCCGGCCAGTGCTGGGCTTTGACCACCAACTGCCCGGTGCCCGGACCTGTTCCGGCCAGCCCCGCGAACCGCGGCTACGAGCCCGGTTTCGCCGGCGCGCTGATGGCCAAGGACCTCGGTCTAGCGGTCCAGGCCCTCGAATCCACCGGAGTCCAGGCACGGCTCGTTTCCCTGGCCGAGGAGGTCTACCGGCAATTCGCCGTGGGCGAGGGCGCGGGCCGGGACTTTTCCGGCATCATCAACGAGATTCGGGCCAACTCCAAGACGAAGGAAACAGTATGAGGGAGTACCAGACCATCCTGGTCAAGCAGGACGGCCGCGTCGGCGTCATCACGCTCAACCGCCCGGAAGCGCTGAACGCCCTCAACGCCCAGCTAGGCAGCGAAGTGCTCGCCGCCGCCGAAGAATTCGATGCGGATGCGGGGATCGGAGCCATCATCATCGCCGGCTCGGAGCGGGCCTTCGCCGCCGGCGCCGATATCAAGGAGATGGCGCCCCGGTCCTACATGGAGATGTACACGCAGAACTGGTTTGCAGGCTGGGATGAGCTGGCCAGGGTCCGGACTCCAATGATCGCAGCCGTCGCCGGCCATGCCCTCGGCGGAGGCTGCGAGCTGGCCATGATCTGTGACTTCATCATCGCCGCGGACAATGCCAAGTTCGGGCAGCCCGAGATCAAACTTGGCGTGATCCCGGGCATGGGCGGATCACAGCGGCTGACCCGGGCGATCGGAAAATCCAAGGCCATGGAAATGGTGCTCACGGGCCGGACCATGGGCGCGGAGGAAGCTGAACGCGCCGGCCTAGTCGCCCGGGTCGTCCCCGCCGCCGGGCTGATGGAGGACGCGCTGGCCGCGGCAGCGACGATCGCGGGCATGTCCAAACCGATCTCCCTGCTGGCAAAGGAAGCCGTCAACGCCGCCCACGAGATGTCACTGGCCGAAGGCGTGCATTTCGAGCGCCGCCTGAACCACTCTTGCTGGGCCACCGATGACCAGAAGGAAGGCATGGCCGCCTTCGTCCAGAAGCGGCCAGCGGTCTTCAGTCACCGGTAACAGAGACCACAAATCTAATGCAGCAGAAAGCAGGTAATTACATGGTTCGCGAACTGACCCACTTCATCGGCGGGCAGCACGTCCCCGGTGTCTCCGGAAACTTTGCGGATGTCTTCGACCCCAACACCGGACAGATCCAGGCCCGGGTCCCGCTGGCCGACCGGTCCGAGATGGAATCGGCCATAGCCAATGCGGAAAAAGCCCAGCTGGAATGGGGAGCCTGGAACCCGCAGCGCCGAGCACGTGTCCTGCTGAAGTTCCTTGAGTTGATCAATAAGGACATGGACCCACTGGCACGGCTTCTCTCGTCGGAGCATGGCAAGACTGTTGCCGACGCCAAGGGCGACATCCAGCGAGGTCTGGAAGTCATCGAATTCGCCGCCGGCGGGCCGCACCTGCTCAAGGGCGAATACAGCACGGGGGCCGGCACCGGCATTGACGTGTACTCGATGCGCCAGCCGCTCGGCGTCGTCGCCGGAATCACGCCCTTCAACTTCCCCGCCATGATTCCCCTCTGGAAGATCGGCCCAGCGCTCGCGGCCGGCAACGCCTTCATCCTCAAGCCCTCCGAGCGTGACCCCTCCGTACCGCTGCGCATCGCCGAGCTCTTCCTGGAAGCGGGCCTACCCGAGGGAGTACTCAACGTTGTCAACGGCGGCAAGGAAGCCGTGGATACGCTGCTGGAGGATCCGCGCGTCAAAGCCATCGGTTTCGTCGGCTCGACGCCGATCGCCCAGTACATCTATACGCAGGCCGCGGCCCACGGCAAGCGTGCCCAATGCTTCGGCGGGGCCAAGAACCACATGATCATCATGCCGGACGCGGACCTGGATCTGGTCGCCGATGCCCTGATCGGGGCGGGCTACGGCTCAGCAGGGGAACGCTGCATGGCTATTTCCGTGGCCGTGCCGGTCGGGGAGGAAACTGCCGACGCCCTCGCCGCCAAGCTCACAGAACGGGTGAGGTCCCTGCGAGTGGGCCATTCCCTGGACGAGAAGGCCGACTACGGCCCACTGATTACGGCCGAAGCCGCAGCGCGGGTCAGTGACTACATCCAGATCGGGGTCGACGAAGGCGCCGAGCTGCTGGCAGACGGCCGCGGATTTAGCCTTGAGGGCCATGAAGGCGGGTTCTTCCTCGGCCCGACCCTCTTCGACAATGTCACGCCAGACATGCGCATCTACCGGGAGGAGGTCTTCGGACCCGTCCTGATCATCACCCGGGCGGAAAACTATGAGGAAGCACTGCGCCTGCCCAGCGACCACGAATACGGCAACGGGGTGTCCATCTATACCCGCGACGGCGGCGCCGCCCGGGACTTTGCGACCCGCGTCAACACCGGAATGGTCGGCGTGAACGTGCCCATCCCGGTACCCATCGCCTACCACACCTTCGGCGGCTGGAAGCGCTCGGGATTCGGGGACCTCAACCAGCACGGCCCGGATGCCTTCCGTTTCTACACCAAGACCAAGACCGTCACCTCGCGCTGGCCCTCCGGCATCAAGGAAGGCGCCAGCTTCGTGATACCCACCATGAACTGACGGATCTGGCAGGACTTCGGCCGACTGGCTGCCGCGCCTCTCCGATGTGGACTTAGCGGCGACCTCATCCCAATTCAACTGATTTCGTCCGTCCTAGGAGGAACTATGTCTGTCCAAACCACAAAAACACCGTTGCATGACGCCGCCGGCGGTCCGGCCCCGTCCGACGAACGCAGGCCACGGGTCGGTCTGATCGGGTTGGGCAGGATGGGGATGCCCATGGTTCGCCGGCTCCGGGACGCCGACTATTCGGTCCATGCTTTCGCGCGGCGTCCCGGTCAGGCGGACGAAGCGCATTCCCTTGGCGCCACCTTGGCCGGCTCCCCGGCCGAGGTCGCCCGGGAGGTCGACATCATGATTCTCTGCGCCTATGCCGACCCGCAGGTCCGGGAACTGGCCCTGGGTCCGGGCGGTGTCATCTCGGCGATGAAGCCCGGGAGCATTCTCCTCGTACACACCTCGTGCAGCCCTACCACCGGGGGGGATCTGATACTGGCAGGGGCGGAACGCGGTGTGGAAGTGGCAGACGGTCCCCTCGCTGGTCTTCCCAGTGACGTCGCCGCTGGCACGGTTACCGTACTTCTTGGCGCCAGCGAGACGTCCTTCGAAAGGCTGCGTCCCGTCGTCCGAACCTACGCCAACCCCGTCATTCACGTCGGGAAGGCGGGAGACGGGCACCGAACGAAAATCCTTAACTGCCTCCTGATGGCCGCTCACACCCGGCTGGCCGAGGAAGCGGCATCACTGGCCGTGCATTTGGGGCTGGAACCCGCTAAGGCGCTGCGGGCGGTCACGCGTACGGGTGCCACGAGCGGCATCTTGGAACAGGCCCTCAGCTTCGATGAGGACCCGTCCATGTTCGCAAGCGCCATCCGGCCTTTCCTGGCCAAGGACGTCCACGAGTATGACGACTTCTTCGAAACCGACAAGACTGAACTGGGGCTGCTCGGAACGCTCGCACATCGGGCTGCCGTCAAGGACGACGACGAACGGTCCGAAGCTGCCGCGCAGCGCTTGCAGGACTGGGCCCTAACTCAAGCTGAAAGACGCGGCTCGGAGCGTTTGTAGAACTGCATGCCTCCAGGCTGTAATGACCATCTATACCTGACGGGGAAGGAAAGCGGAGCATGAAGATTACGGATCTGGTCGGGAAGACGGCGTTCGTCACGGGAGCGGCTAGCGGGATTGGCCGCGCCGTGGCCACCACGTTTGCAGCCTTCGGCGCAAAGGTAACCTGCGCCGATCTGGATGAGTCGGGCGCCCAATCAACAGTCGAAGAAATCGAGGCTGCCGGAGGGACGGCCGAGGCGGTGCGCCTCGACGTGTCCAGCCGCGTCGAGGTGGATCAGGCACTCGACGACGCCGCAGCCCGTTGGGGCCGGCTGGACGTCTTGTGCAACGCCGCGGGGATCTTCATCGACGTCCTACCTTCGCTGGCAGCAGATGCCGATCTCAATCGGGTCATGCAGGTCAATTACATGGGCTCTCTTTATGCGGCGCAGGCTGCAGTCCGGCACATGCTTCCTGCACGCGCCGGTTCGATTATTAATCTCTCATCCGGTGGTCTGGATAGCCCCAAGCCCGAGCAATTTGCCTACGTTGCTTCGAAGGCAGCCGTGACAGAGTTGACGCGTTGCCTTGCACTCGAAGTGGGCGCAGCAAATATCCGGGTCAACGCCATTGCCGCCGGCTACATTGATACGCCGATGATCAGGCGCGGTTACGTTAGTGGGAGCGGACAGTTGGATGAGGGGCGTTGGAACGAGACTTTGGAGCGCTATCGGAGGTTTTCGCCCCTGGGAATGGTCGGGGAGCCCGTGGATGTCGCCTGGACCGCGCTGTTTCTGGCCACGGACATGAGCAAATTCACCACGGGGCAGACATTCAGGCCCAACGGCGGATTTGTCATGCCTCGCTAAGTTCACACCTCCATGCTGTGAGGCAACGACGCCCCAGCCGGCATACGACGGCGACCCAGTGCGAAAACGCAACTCGGGACAGGATGGACAAGCAGAATGGAAATGAGCAGATGAGCAAATTCGCGGTGATTGGTGCCGGAACCATCGGAGGGATCTTGGCACGCAAGCTTGCAGCGCAGGGGCACTCGGTTAAGATCGCAAACTCGAAGGACCCCTCAACGTTGATGGACTTCGACGCCAAAGGGGTCACGCCTGCGTGGGCAGCGGAGGCTCTCGTTGACGCGGACGTGGCCATCTTGAGCCTTCCGCAGTCAGCCGTTGGGAGTTTGTCCGAAAACGTGCTTTATGCCTTGAGTCGTGTTCCTATCGTGGTTGAAACGGGGAACTATTACCCCGACCGCGATGGCCGAATTGAGGAGATCGAGAACGGACTCACGGACAGTGAATGGGTGTCCGCTCAAATCGGGCGTTCGGTGTTTAAAGCATTCAACAACATAGGCGCCATGAGCCTGCTTTCCAGGAGCGAGGCCGCCGGGGCGGAAGGCCGCATTGCACTGTCAGTCGCGGGGCCGGCCGGCCCGGAGAAGCAGCAGATGATGATCCTCGTCGACCAACTGGGCTTCGACCCGGTTGACGGAGGCGAGCTAAAGGATTCCTGGCGCCAGCAGCCGGGTTCTCCTGCATACTGCGCCGATCTGACAGCAACCGAACTTAGCAATCGAATCCGGCAGGCAACCGCCGTCGACATCCCAAAGTTCCATTCGATCCGGGACAAAACTGAAGCGGTTGCGGGCAGCGAGAAGCAGCGCCGCTTTATTGCCAACGGTTTGTTGCGCTAATCGGCTGGGGCCACCCGCCCTGATGCCTTCGTTGAGCTAGTTGATGCGAACCGTCGGGCGGTGGACCGGCCGCCCAAGGCCAGTCGGCACCGAGGTGCCGAACGGCCACGGACTCATGGGGGGACCTGTTCGCAGCACGGCAGGCTTCGGGTGCTTACCTGCCAGTCAGCGGGGTTCTTTCATTCCTTAATTCCTTAACAGATGCCGCCTAGCTAGGTTGGAGGATGCATCGACGACGCGGCCATCGACCTTCGCCAGCACTAGGCCCTGCGTCGCGACAATGTGCTTGTGTGAGTAGGATTCGGCTTCATCCGCCTTGCCTGCCTCGATAATATCGATCAGACGCGCATGAGCCTTGAGTGTGTGCCCCCGTGCTTCGTGTGCGGGGTAGCCCCCTTCCGAACTAAGTGTCTGCGCCCAGGCTTCCTCCTGCGCAGTCCAGAGACGCACAAGGCCACCGACGATGAGCTTTATCGGAGAATCTCCGCAGAGGTCCACGATTGCTGAGTGAAATTCACGGGCGGAACGGGTGAAGGAGGCTCCCTCGTCGTCGTCGGTTGACTGTTCCAAGACGGCACGCAACTGGGGCACGACCTGCGTCCCTCGCTGGGGGTTCTCGGCGCAAAGGCGCGCGCACAGCGGTTCCAGCCTGGCGAGTGAGGCGGCCAGTTCATCAATCCGGGTGCCAGTTGACTGCAGGGCGATTCCCAGCGAGTAGCCGAAACGGCCTGCTCCGGGGCGGTGAACCAATGCGCCGCCGATGTTGCCGCGCCGCACCGTGACCAGCCCCTCGGTTTCGAGGATGCGCAATGCTTCCCGGAGGGAGGGGTGGCTGATGCCGTACTCGTCGCGGATTTCCTCTTGCTTGGGAAGCATGTGGCTGGAGAACTCCCCACGGAGGATTCTTGCCCTCAGCGCGCTGGCGACCGTCTCGGCGACCCGCACTTGCTGGATCTGCGGCACTGCGGGCTTCGGGGTGTCCAAGAGTTCGCTCACGCTACCTCCAAAGTTGTCGGCAACAGGGCCGGTAGTCTTCTTTGTCAGAGTGCCAGCAGAACCTGTTAATATTATTGTGTTTATATTTATATCTTTATTAAGATTACATCACATACTGGACGCTGGTTCGGTTCTTGACAGTCTCTTGGCTATTGGTGGCGCCGAAAAAGGGCCGCCAAAGCCTGTCCGCCGCCGATGCACATGGTCACGATCCCTAGTTCGAGATCCCGGCGCACCAGATCCTTGGCCAGGCGCAGGGACAGGATGGTGCCCGTGGCGCCAACTGGATGGCCCAGGGCGATCGCCCCGCCGTACGGGTTGGTCTTTGCAGGGTCAAGCTTGGCATCCCTGACGACGGCAACGGCTTGGGAGGCGAAGGCCTCATTCAATTCAATAACGTCAATATCGGCCGGCGTGGTCCCGGTTTGATCGAACAGCTTCCGCAATGCAAGAACGGGCGCGTAGCCCATCAATTCCGGTTCCATGGCTGCTGTCGCCACGGCTTCCAGCGTGGCCAACCCTCTGAGGCCCCGCTCGCGTGCGAGCGATTCGCGTGCCAGTACGACGGCGGCGCCGCCGTCGTTGATACCTGAGGAGTTGCCTGCGGTGACGGTGCCG
Organism: Arthrobacter sp. KNU-44; assembly: GCF_051843155.1. Taxonomy (NCBI): domain Bacteria; kingdom Bacillati; phylum Actinomycetota; class Actinomycetes; order Micrococcales; family Micrococcaceae; genus Arthrobacter; species Arthrobacter sp. KNU-44. The sequence continues at coordinate 1,408,957 of NZ_JBPXNG010000002.1, read as the reverse complement.
CCCTCCTCGAACGCGGGCCGGAGTTTCGCCAACCCGTCCAGCGATGTATCGGGCTGCGGATGCTCATCGACCTCAACGGTAAACGGTTTCCGTCCGCCCACGTGGACCGGGGTGATCTCCTCGGCGAATGCGGCGCGTGCCGCCTCGCTTGCGGCTCGCCGCTGCGACTCAACGGCAAATTCATCCTGGGCTTGGCGGGAGATGTTGTAGGTGCGGGCAACGTTCTCGGCCGTCACCCCCATGTGAATGCCGTGGAACGGATCGGTCAGGATGGAAACAGTGCCGTCAATCAGCCTCCGGTCGCCGAGTCTGTAGCCGTTGCGGGCGTTGAAATCGTAGAAAGGCATCCGCGTCATGGATTCGTTTCCGCCGGCCAGGGCAAAGTCCACTTCGCCCCACCGCATCTGCATGGCCGCGCTCCATATGGCTTGGAGGCCGCTACCACACAGGCGATTCACGGTATAGGCGGGGACGTTGGTGGGAAGCCCGGCAGCAACGGCGACCCGGCGGGCGTTATAGGCGTCCGGGCCGACCTGCCCAATGCAGCCCATGACCACTTCGCCGATTTCGGCTGGGTTCACCGCCGACCGTTCCAGTGCGGTCTTGGCTGCGGCAGCGCCCAGCTCGTATCCAGGGACATCCCTGAATGCTCCGCCGAACTTCCCGATGGGCGTCCTTGCGCCATCGAGAAGGACAATCTTTTCCTGGTTACTCATGTTTCCGGCCTCCTCAAGGGTGGTGGTGGTCTGCGATTGTCTGCATGTCCAAGATCTTTGGTTATTGGACAGTGTTCTGTTTATTCTTATAAAGATAACATCTATTTTAATTTTTAGGCTTCGGCGACCTCGGCTATTGCGCAGGCTCATGCAGGCGGAGCATGGGAAGCGCCAGCTTATGCATTAGACACGGATGGCGGCCCTGGGCTGTGATGTATCACACGGAATAGACATTAGGAGCCTGCTTCTGCAGGCCGATGAGGGAGGTTGGCGATGACGGCAATTCAGACCGAAGTGGCATGGGAAGCGGTTGCGGCCGCGGCAGAAGCGATGGAATTGCCTTCGCGGTTCAGGGAAGTGATGGGAAATGTGGTTACCCCAGTGTCCATTGTGACGGCCCTGGGTGCGGGGGGACCGCATGGCACCACGGTCAGCGCATTTTCATCCCTGTCAATGAGCCCGCCGATGGTGCTGGTGTGCTTGGATCGCGGGTCCGATTTGCTTGACATTGTCCGGTCCACGGGGCGCTTCGGACTAAACGTGATGGGATCCGGTCAAGCTTCTTTGGCCGCGGGCTTCGCGCGCAAGGGAATCGACCGCTTTGCTGGCGTCGAATGGACTTTGGAGCATGGCGTTCCGCGGCTTACCGGAGCGCCCGGGTGGGTGGCCTGTGCTGCTACACAGCTGGTGCCCGGAGGTGACCATGACATTGTGCTCGGGCTGGTGCTGGACGCCGGTAGCGCAGACGGTGCCCCCCTGGCATACCACCGCCGCACCTTTGGGACCCATGATCCACTGCCTGCGGATGGATGATTTGTAATCATTGCAATGAATAGCTGCTCCTGCTAGCGTGGTGCCCGCCCGGGACGGGTCGGACCAAGGCCAATCGTGTTGGCAATGGCGATCGCCCTCTTCTGCCGGTCATATGCCGGCGAGCCAGGCTAGCTACGGGCTTGACCGCCGGACTTCTCACCCGCCCGGCAACCGCAGAAAGGCCCCTCATGGATCCGCTCTTTAGAACTTTGGATTTCACCCGTGGTCCGTCCATGAAGAACCGCTTCATGCTGGCACCCATGACCAATAAGCAAAGCAACCCCGACGGTACTGTCACCGAACAGGAGATTGATTGGCTGCTCCGCCGTGCCCAGGGCGGATTTGCGCACATCGTCACGTGCGCCAGCACGGTTCAGCCCCGTGGTCGTGGGTTCAGCGGCGAGATCGGCGTCTACAGCGATGCGCATCTGCCCGGGCTGCGGAAGCTCGCCACGGCCATCAAAGGCGCAGGCAGCCCCGTCAGCGTGCAGCTCAACCACGCGGGCATTCGGGCCGACAGCAGGGAGCGGGTCGGCCCTTCCGACGATGCCGAAACCGGCGCGCGCGCCCTTGCTGTGGAGGAGATCGACGACGTCGTCGAGAGCTTTGCTGCCGCAGCTGTCCGGGCCCAGGCTGCCGGCTTCACCGGCGCGCAGCTCCATGGTGCGCACGGTTACCTGATTGCCCAGTTCCTCAGCCGGACCATCAACCAACGGACGGACGACTACGGCGGCAGCCTGGAGAACCGCAGCAGGCTGCTGTTCCGGATTGTCGATACCGTTCGCCGCCGCTGCGGTGAGGAATTCCAGCTGGGCCTCAGGCTCTCCCCGGAGCGGTACGGCCAGGATTTCTTTGAGGTCCGGGAGACGGCACAACGGCTGCTCGATGAGGCCCGCATCGACTACCTTGACCTCTCCCTTTGGAACGTGTTCAAGGAGCCCGACGACAAACGCGCCCGCGGAAAGAGCATCATGGCGCACTTCATGGAACTGGACCGCGGAGCCGTGAGGGTCGGCGTTGCAGGGCGGATTGTCGACCCGGACACTGCACGGTCCTGCTTGGAGGCAGGCGCCGACTATGTGGCGCTGGGTAAGGTTGCGATCCTGCACGGGAACTACCCCGATCTGCTCGCGGGCAACCCGGATTTCACGCCCCGGTGGATCCCTGCCAGCCGGGACTACCTCCGCGGCCAGGCGGTCGGGGAGCCCTTCATCGAGTACCTTGCCGCCTACATGAATAACTTCGTCGAAGGCGCAACACGGCCCGCTGGTGCCGGCCGCGTCAAGTCCGCCTGGACCGACGAGCAGCTCGGCCTCGTTCCGACCAGCGGCAAATAACCCGCAAGCACCAGGAAAGGACTCTCAATGACGGAAGTCGCCGGGAAACCCTACGAGACACTGGCACGCAATGCCAGCCACGAAGTCGGCGTCGGCTCCGCGCTGATCAACCTGTCCGAGCCGTGGCCGGGCAAGGAACGCGAATACAGTCGGTGGTACGAGGATGACCACTATTTCAGCGGGGCGATGACGGCACCCTGGCTGTTTGCCGGCCGACGCTGGATTGCGACACGGGACCTGCAGAAATTGCGCTACCCGGCAGCCGGCGGGGCAGTTGACCCTGTCACTGCGGGCTGTTTCTTGGGTACCTACTGGATAGCCCCTGGCAGGCTCGGGGAGTATCTGCAGTGGACCGCAGGCACCGGCGCACGGTTGGACGCCGATCAGCGGATGTACTACGACCGGGATCTGGTGTTCACCGCTTTCCAGGACAAAGCCGGTACCGCATACCGCGATGACACCGTACCCAGGGACGTATTCTCGCTGGCCGATCCGGCCGCGGGTCTTGTGCTGGAATTCGTGGATGCCCCCGACCCCGCGGCCGCGGGCGAGCTGGAACGCTGGCTGCTGGAGGAGCACCTGCCCTCCCGGGTCGGCGCCGAAGGGCCGGTCGCCAGTGCCATGGTGTTCCGGCCGACAGAGCCGCTACCGACCATGCGCCCGGCCTTGATCGAGGCCATGGCCAAGGCCGGTAATGGAGGACGCCGACTCACCGTCCTGTGGTTCCTGCGAGAAGACCCCCGCGAATGCTGGGAGTCCTGGTTTCGTCGAGAAGGAAGCTTGGTTGAGGCCTCGGAGAAGGGGCGGCTTACCTTTCTGGCGCCATTCATTCCCGCCAAGATGGGCACCAACGCCTACCATGACCAGCTGCGGGAGCTGGAGGAGGGCTGACCTTGAAAGGGCCTGTGTCAGCCAAATATTTTCCATCTATGTAATGATTATTCTAATAGACGTTCTTTCCTGCTAGGGTTACGAACAATAGGGCCGGTGACGGCCGTCACCTTCGAGGGACGCGGGCAGAGTTGCCAGCGGAAGTGGAGATGTAATGACGCTTGAATCGACCATCGAGATCCAGTTGGGGTCTTCTGGGAACGATTACCTCCAGCGGGCGCGCGATGTGGCGCCGTTGATCGAAGCGGAGGCGGACACCGCCGAGAAGGAGACGGATGTCACCGCGGTCGTCGCGCAGGCGTTGAAGGACGCCGGCTTGTTCTGGATGTTCAGCCCACGCGAGTTCGGCGGCGGGGACGTGGACATCACCACCGCCCTTGAGGTCATGGAAGAGGTCGCCCGGGCCGATGGTTCCACCGGTTGGATGTTCATGGCCACCTCGATCGGCACGCGTAATGCATCGCTGTACCTTGCCGATGAGGCACGGAAGGAACTCTTCGGCGGCGAAGAGAAGGCCATCTGCGGTGGATTCGGGGGACCGGTTGGTAAGGCTGTCAGGGTGGAGGGCGGCTACCGCGGATCCTCCGAGCGGGTCCCCTTCGGCAGCGGTTCCACCTACATCACCCATATCGCCGCGGGAATGCGCCTGTTCGACGAGAACGGCAATCCGGCGCTGGGGGAGAATGGCCAGCAGGAGCTGCGGATGACGTATATTCCGCGCGAACGGTTCACGATCCTCGGCAACTGGGACGTCATGGGACTCGTGGCTTCAGGAAGCTACGACTACCAGGTCCCGGAGCAGTTTGTTCCCGAGCGGTTCACGCTGCCCCTGGTCTCCTACCTCGATCCCTTCCGGCCCGTTCAGGAGAGCCGGATCGACCGCGCCTCCCTTGGCGCTGCCGGGCATGCCGGCGTCGCACTTGGAATCATGAAGCGGGCGCTACAAGAAGTGGCGCGGATCACCGATGGCAAGTCCCGGCAGGGCTACCCGGCGGCCGTCAGTGACTACCCTGTGTTCCTGCACGGCTTCTCCGAAAAGGAAGCTGCCTACCAGGCCGCACGCCGGTACGTTCTCGAGGCCTTCGCTGAGGCGGAGGCGACGGCGGCCGCAACGGGCGAGGTGCCGGCCGTTCTCATTGCACGGATGCGGCAGGCAACGACGTGGGCCCATAAGGTCGCCGACGACGTGGTGAGCTTCTGCCATCTCTGGGGCGGAACCCAGTCCCTGCGCAACCCGAGTGCCCTTGGCCGCTGTACCCGCGACATCGCCGTGGCGAAGAACCACCTGTTCGTGGATCCAATCACCTACGTCAGCACCGCGGGCCCGATCCTGGAAACCTGGCGCTAAGCAGAGGGCCCTGAACTCAAGCGCACAAAGGACACGAGGATTCATGGCAAGCAAGGAATCAGAAAAGCTGGCAGAACTGTACCGATACTGGGGTGACCGGCGCGCGGCCAGCAACGAGGGAATCCCCCTTATCCGGGACTTTTATGCCGACTACCACCAGTTGGCCACCGAGGCGGAAGGGGTCAGCTACGCAACGGTGACAGACGGGCCGATACCCGGCATCTGGGCCATTCCCGCAGGGGCGGCCGGCGACGCCGCCATGCTCTACATCCACGGGGGCGCCTACCTCGGCGGCGGCAGCACGGGCCACCGCAAGCTAGCTGCCCATGCGGCCAAGGCCACCGGCCTTCGGACGTTGGTCATCGACTACCGTTTGGCCCCGGAACACCGCATGCCGGCCCAGTTGGAGGACAGCCGGGCCGCATTCGACTGGCTCGTGGAGCTGGGCTATGCGCCGGAGCGCATCGTCTTGGCCGGAGATTCTTCCGGCGGTGCCCTGGCAACGGCCGTCGCGCTGCACCTTCGCGATACCGGGGCGAAGCAGGCCGGCGCCGTGGTCGCCTACTCGCCGTACTACGACGTCGAAACGGTCGGCAGCACCTTTGACACCAACGCCCCGGTAGACGCGATGGCCGGACGGCTCGGCCGTGAGGGCATCGCGCGCAACGTCAGCAACTTCACCACGGAGGAGTGGGACGCCAGCAGTCCGTACATCAACGCCCTGCGCTCGGACCCGACCGGGCTGCCCCCCATGCTGCTTTCGGTCGGCGGAGCGGAAGTGCTGGTCGAGGGTGTCGAAATGTTCGCGAAGATGGCCATAGAGAAGGGGGTCGAGGTGGAACTCGAGGTCGTGCCGGAGATGCAGCACGTCTTCCAGTTCATGGCCGGCTCCGCGCCCGAGGCCGACGAATCCATTGCCAAGACCGGCCGCTTCGTGCGCCAATGCCTCAACCTGTTCTGAATCCCTGCCGTCACCATCCGTCGAGTGGGCGGACCTGAATACTAAGGAAACCCATGCCTCGTCTTGAATCACCCTTTGACCTGTCCGGCCGCACCGCGGTTGTCACCGGAGCCGGCGGCGGCATCGGTGCCGCCATAGCCGACGTGCTCGCCAGAGCCAACGCGCATGTCGTGGTGGTCGATATCCAGTCGGGATTGGCCAAGGATACGGCCGAAGAGATCAAGGCCGCCGGCTACTCGGCCGAGGCCCTGGAACTGGACGTCCGTGACCGGGCTGCGGTTGATGCTGCTGTTGACGGGATCAAGAGCCGGCGCGGCCGGCTCGACGTCTTCGTCAACAACGCCGGGATCATCGGCGACGCCTCGCCGTTCACGGTGTCCGAGGACGAACTCGATTCCGTCATGGCGGTGAATTTCAAGGGCGTGGTGTTCGGTTCCCAGGCTGCCGCGCGGGCCATGATGGAGCAGGGCTTCGGCAGCATCGTCAATGTGACCACCGGCGGCGTCGACAAGCCCATGAGTAATGTGGCTGCCTACACGGGATCGAAGGCCGCTGCTCACCAATACACCCGGTCGCTGGCCTTGGAGCTTGCTCCGGGCGGTGTCCGGGTGAACAGCCTTGCGGCCGGCTGGGTGGAGACACCGATGACCCGGCGCCATTTGACGGCGGAAGGGGCCGCCATCGACGAGCAGGAGCGGGATGCCTTCCACGCAACCCAGGCCTCGCGCATACCGCTCGGGTTCACGGGGGATGCATATGACCAGGCCTATGCGGTGCTTTACCTGGTCTCCGATGCCGCACGTTTTGTCACAGGTTCGGTGATTCGCCCCAACGGCGGCAGCACGATGCTTTGGTGACGCTGGCCGCCAAACAGCACTGCAGGATCGACTTCAAGAAAGCAGGAAACAATGGCGGTTGTAGGTGCACGGTCAAGATTTGAATCCCTCATGTCCCAAGGCAGGAAGCCCGTTGGTGCCTTCCTGACCTCCAGCGACCCCTCGACGAGCGTGATTTTCGGCGACGTCGGATACGACTTCGTCATCATTGATGGTGAGCACGGTGCCCTCGACACCCGGGATGTGCTCAACCATATCCGTGCAGCCCGGTCTGTAGGTTGTCTAGCGATCGTGCGCGTGCTCCACAATGAGGCGGCCCTGATCCAGCGTGCAGTAGACCTTGGAGCCGACGGGGTGATTGTTCCGAAGGTTAGTAGCGCGGGCGAAGCTGAACGTGCATTGGCCGCCACCCGGTACCAGCCCGGTGGGCGGGGGTTCTGCCCGATGGTCCCCGCTGCGGGGTGGTCGGGGGAGAACTGGTCCGACCACGCAGGCAACTCCAACGGCAACGTGATCCTGATCCCGCTGATCGAAACCATCGCCGGCGTGGAGAACTTCGGTGAGATCATAGCGGTCCCGGGCATCGACTACGCCTTCTTCGGGCTGGGGGACCTTTCCCAGGAAATGGGCATTGACATGCGGGGGGATTGCGACCAACTCGTAGCCAAGTGGGAGGTCCTGAGGGGCCAAGCCGACCTTGAGGGCGTGCGGCTGGGTGCCCCGTTGGGATTCGGTTTTGCGGGGGTCGACTTCGGCGCCGCCGGCGGCGACCTCTCCTTCCTGCGCCTGGTGGCAAAGGAGCGGCTGGCTGCGGCCGTCGAAGAGCTGCGCGCGGCCCCCATTGCCGTCGACGCCGGTGTCTCACCGGTCTGACTTTCGGCCCCCGCGTGTAGCCAGCCGAACACAGTCCACGAATGCAGTGACGCCCCGGTGCTTCGACGCCCGGCGTCACTGCATTTTGTTTTGGTGAAGCGATTTCGAGAGAGCCTGCGTAAGGAACCGCAGAAAACTGTCATAATCTTTCAATCCTTGTTATGATAGATATAATTAATCGACGAGTGCGTAGGACGGCCGGTTGGTCGCCAGCCTCAGCGCCCCGCGGGGCGGGCTGCCCGCCAAGGCCGGCGCGGTTGCGGCAACGGAGAATGAAGGAGTGCCATGCTTGACTACGCCGAAGCGGATGAAGTCCAGGTTCTGCGCCACCGGTTGCGGGGCCTTGTGGACGAGCACATTCCCAAGTCCTATCTCGGCGCGTTCACCGACGACCCGAATGATCTGGAAATCGCTCAGCATTTCAGCCGGAAACTCGGGGAACAGCGGCTCTTCGCGCTGACCTGGCCGGAATCGTTTGGTGGCGGCGGGGCCACGAGCTGGGAGCAGACGGCCCTCCGGGAAGAAATGTGGGCCGCGCATGAACCCCGCGGCGCCCAGTACATGGGCCTGAACTGGATCGGGCCCGTACTGATGCGGCATGGCAGCGAGGACCAGCAGCAGCGGCACCTGCCGCCCATGGCTGCAGGTGACGTGTTGTGGTGCCAGGGGTTCAGTGAGCCTGAAGCCGGCTCTGATCTTCCGGCACTCCGAACCAAGGCGGTCCGTGAAGAAGGCGGCTGGCGGATCCATGGGCAGAAGGTCTGGACCTCCTACGCGGAGATGGCACGTTGGTGCTTCCTGTTGGCCAGGACCGGAACGCCGGACAGCCGCAAGGACGGCATCACGGTGTTCCTGGTCGACATGGAGCAGGCTGAGATCGAGGTCAGGCCTATTCCCTCGATGCTGGGCCGGCATCACATCAACGAGGTGTACTTCACCGGAGCTTGGGTACCGGACAAGGACGTCCTGGGCGGTGTCAACGACGGCTGGACTATTGTCACCGACGTGCTCGCGTTCGAACGGATCGGCATTGCACGGTATGCCCGGTGCGACAAGCTGCTCTCCGAGGCTCCGGACTCGCTCGGCGATGCCTGGGCGGACCTGCCTGAAGGCCTGCACCAGCGCTGGGCCAAGGCCCTCGTGCACAGCCGGACGGTCCGGCTCCTTGCCTACAAGGTCGTCGCCGCCCAGGAACAAGGCAAGCTCGACCCGGCCGATGCTGCGGCCTACCGGATCGCAGTCACCTTGCTGGACCAGGAAGTCGCCGAGGTGCTGATGGACATCGTCGGGGGCTGGTCTCTGGGCGTCGAGGATCCCGAGCGTATTTTTGAGCGGGCGGTCGAAGACCATTGGCGCTATGCGCAGGCCTCGACCGTCGCATCTGGAACGTTGGAAATGCAGCGCCTTGCGCTTGCCAACAGATTGGTGGGGAAACGATGAGGAATCAGCTGTCGGACGAGGCAATAGCGCTCGGCGAGGCCGTGCTGGACACCTTGGAATCAGCGGGCGGTGTGGATCTGGCCCGGCGCGCCGAAGCGGACCCGCACGGGCGGGTTGCCCTGATTGGCAGCCTCCTTGATGGCCTGGGCCTGTGGGAAATTGAACCGCTGGCGGACCAGGTGCAGCTCGAAGTAGCAGCGGCTGCCTGCAAGGCCGCGGGCCGGCATGTCCTTCCCTACCCGATCGCGGAACGGTTTTCTGCCCCGGAAGGTTCCGAAGGACTGCTGCTGGTCCCCTCGGCAGGCCGGCCGGTAGCCGTTCACGCCGATTTTCCACTGTCCTGGAGCGCGGTGGAGCTCACCGGGCGCCAGCGCCCGGTAGTGTCAACGGGAAGATCCCTGGGTACTAAGCTTGGCAGCTTTGTCGGAGAAGTCCGGCTGGGGGAGCCCGGCAGGACACTGGAGCGCGAAACTGCGCTGCTGGTCACGCTGCAGATGTGGTGGCTTCTCGGGGTCTTGGAACGCGCAGGAACGGATACCCTGACATACGTGAAGGAGCGCGAACAGTTCGGCCGCACCTTGTCTAAGTTCCAGTCGATCCAGTTCACGCTGACGGATATCAGCGTGGCCACCCAGGGCCTGGCCGAACTGGCCAAGTACACGTTGTGGTCCCTGGCCCAGGAGGACCGCGAGCGGACATGGCTGGTCGACGCCGTCGGACTGCGGGTGGCCGGCCTTGAAACCGCTGACACGGTGCTGCGCAGGGCGCATCAGTTGCACGGTGCCATGGGGTTCGCCGACGAAACCAACGTGTCGTGGTATTCCCGGCTTTCGCAGCCGGTACGGAGGCTTCCGATGGGCCTGAGCCAGACCGAGGCTGCCCTAGTAAAGCTGATGGGGAAGGACCGCTTCACCAACCTCTTTACGCCCTTGCCGTCCCCGGCGCCCCGTGAGGGTGCGCTCGCCCAATGACAGCACGGTCCCATCGGAGCAAATGGCTACGCATGGGTCCAAGAAAGCCAATGGCGCCGTCTCCCGGCGTCGGAGAGGAACAATGATGCCAATCCCAACTCCCCAGTTCTCCCTCGAAGGTAAGACGGCCCTGCTGACCGGCGCCTCCTCCGGAATCGGACGGCGCTTTGCCCAGGTGCTGGCCGAAGCGGGTGCCACAGTCGGTATCGTGGCCCGCAGCGAAGAAACCCTGAAGGAGATCGCCGGCCAGTTCGAGCGGTGCGTACCCTTCCCTGCCGATTTGTCGGTACCGGGAGCGGCCGATGAGCTGGCACGGGCGGCACTGCAGGAGCTGGGACCGGTCGACATCCTGATCAACAATGCGGCCCACATCGCCGGCGGAGTCAAGGCCGAAGACGAGACACTGGACATCATCAACACCACGTTGACCGTCAATCTGGTCTCGCCGATCCGCCTGACGCAGGCCCTTTTCCCTTCAATGAAGGAGCGCGGATCGGGTTCGATCATCAACGTCACGTCCATCGTGGCGAGCGTTGGCATCGGGAGATTCCCCCAAGCGGCCTATTCGGCCTCGAAGGGCGGGCTCGAAGCCATCACCCGCGAATGGGCGGCGCAATGGAGCCGCTACGGCATCCGGATCAATTCGATCGCCCCCGGTTTCATCGAGACAGGCATTACGGCTGACGTGATCAACAAGGAAAACATCCAACAGTGGATCGGCCGTAACACACTGATCCCCCGGCACGGTCAGGTGGCAGACTTCGACGGGGCGTTGCTCTATTTGGCCAGCGACATGAGCGCCTATGTCACCGGCCAGACCCTGACAGTCGACGGCGGATGGACCGCACACTAGAACGGCTTTCCGGTCGGGGCGCAGAACTGGCCTCGACAACTGGAACGTGGAAAAGGATGGAGGTCGTGGTGAGCCTGGACGTGGATGCACCGAACGTTAGGGAGTGGCTGATAGCCCACTCCGATGCCCTGCAAGACTGTAATCCCCGGCGGACCGATACCCTGGATGAGCGCATTAGCCGCAGCCTGGAGTTCTTCGCCCGGCTCGACGCCGCCGGATTGACCGGCTGGGGCTGGCCGGCCGAGAGCGGCGGCCGCGGAGGCAGTACCGAGCACCGTGCCGAGCTGTACGATGCGATCACCGCCGCCGGATTCGGAATGCCCGAGCAGGTCGGCGCCCTCGAGGTCCTCGGATCTGCCCTGATGGCCCACAATCCCGGCCTTGCCTCGCGGTACCTTCCGGAACTGCTTGCCGGCAGGGCGCTGTGGTGCCAAGGATTCTCGGAGCCCGAGGCGGGAAGCGACCTGGCCAGCCTGCGCACCAAAGCGGTGCCCGACGGCGACGGCTGGAGGATCACCGGCCAGAAGGTCTGGACCTCGCTGGGCCATCGCTCGGACTGGTGCGGCGTCCTGGCCCGGACTGGCGCACCAGACTCCCGGCACCGAGGCCTGACCCTGTTCTGGGTCGACTTGAAAGCACCCGGCGTTGAAGTGCGCCCGCTGCTCACGCTCACCGGCGAAGAAGAATTCTCCGAAGTTTTCCTCGACGGCGTCTACGTTCCCGCCGATCACGTGGTAGGCCCGGTCGACGGCGGCTGGGGCGTTGCGATGGACCTGCTCCAGTACGAGCGCGGAATGTGGGCATGGCAGCGTCAGGCCATCATGCATTCCACCCTCTCGGAACTTATCCGCGATCTGGACGAATCGGACGTGCTTGCGGCGTCGGCCGTGGCAGAGGGGTACACAAGTCTCGCCGCATTGCGGATGCGATGCCGGGAAACGGTCAAACGGCTCGCGGCCGGGGACCTGCTGGGGCCGGAGGTATCGATCGACAAGATCCTGCTCGGCCAAACGGAACACCTCATACATGACGCAGTGCGGGCCGTGCGCGTGCAGGACTTCGCTGTCACCGACAGTGCAGAGGCAGCGGCGGCCCGGGCCGAATGGTTCTACTCGCGCGCTGCCACCGTCTACGGTGGTGCTGCCGAGGTTCAGAAAAACATCGTTGCCGAGCGTGTCCTCGGCCTTCCGAGGGAGGCAGCCCGTGGCTGAATTGGTGGACGAGATGGAAGACCTGGCCGAGGCGATTGGTGAATCCACGCGCGCCCTGGTGGCCCAGAGCCCGGAGGGAGTCGATTGGGAGGCCCTCCGCGATCTGGGGTGGTTCGACTTGGCCGGGGAGGACCCACGGCTGGCCACCAGCGTGCTTGGAGAAGAGCTCGGCCGCGCCGCCGCAGCATCGCGCGCGCTGGATGCCGCCGTCGTGCATGTTCTGGAACAGGCCGGCGCCGGGGTGACGGCCGAGCGGCCCGGCGCAGTGTTGTATCCATTGCCAGGCTCCTCCGGTGCCGGGCGGTTGTTCGCGGACGGTTCCGTCCAGCTCGACGGGCTGCTCCTGGGCCGGGTGGGCGAAAGCGAGGAGCTCCTGGCGTTCGTTGCCGACGCCGGCGGCCAACCCGCCGTCGTGCGGCTAGATCCACTGGAAGCTGCCGAGGTCATCGACATCAAGGGCGCGGATGCCCGCGTCCGGGCAAGACGCTACACTGCACGCGTGGCCGGCATTCGGGAGGCGTTGGCGCCCGAGCACGCGCGCCTTGCTTGGCGCACGGCGCGCCGGGCACTCGCCTACCAGATGGTCGGTGTCGCCGAGGAATGCCTCCGTGTGGCCGTTGCCCATGTAAGCGACCGCCACCAGTTCGGACGTCCGATCGGCAGTTACCAGGCGGTTAAGCACCGTCTGGCTGACGTCCGCGTGGGGATCGCCGCGGCCCGGTCAGCCCTGGCCGGAAGCTGGGAGGAATCGGACCAGGTGGAGTTGGCTGTGCTTGTTGCCACTTCGCTCGCGAAGAAGGCCGCGCAGCTGGCAGTCACCCACAGCCTTCAGGTGTGCGGCGGGATGGCCTTCACCGAGGAATTCCCGCTGGCCCCGCTGGTGCGCAGGGCCCAGTTCTTCGGGCCGTTCCTCGGTTCCGCCGCCGGACTCGGCTTGGAAACCGCTCGCTTGCTCAAGGCCCACGGCGCTGCGCCGCGGATCTCCGGCTTCGGTACCGCTTGACCCCCGTCTTGGAACCGCCCACCCTGAAAGGTGTGAGATGACAACCCCGATGAAAAACCTGAAGGTCCGCCCCAAGGTGGTTGACGCGTGGATCCAACCGTGGACCCGCGAAGTAGTCGACATGATGCCCGAACGCACCGCCCACGTCTTCCGCAAGTACGGAACCGTCCGCATGAAGAACGGTATTTCCCTCGAGGACATGATCGATGAAATGGACGACTCCGACGTCGACGTGTCCCTGGTCTCGGGGGGACCGGTGGTCCCGGGCCACCTCGTCCTGGACGCACTGGACAAGTGGCCCGACCGGCTGGTCGGGGTTGTCGCTGTGGACCCGACAAACGGTGTCATGCGTGCTGTGCGGGAACTGGAAAGCCTGGCCCGGAACTATCCGATCTGTGCCATGAAGCTGGAGCCCTTCTACTACTGGCGAGACCCGACCGACAGGGTGTTCTACCCCCTGTATGCCAAGTGCGAGGAACTAGGCCTCGCGGTCCAGACCCAGGTGGGTGGGACCGGCCCCCTGTTCCCGTCCCGATCCGGCCAGCCGTTGCACATCGATGACGTCGCCCTCGACTTTCCCGACCTGACGATCGTCTGCGGTCATGTTGGGTCGCCTTGGGTCGAGGAGATGATCCACGTTGCATGGAAGCACGACAACGTCTACATCGACACTTCGGCCAGGCTGGCCAAGCACTTCGAAGATCCGTTCCGCAAATTCCTGGCCGGGTACGGGCAGGACAAATGCATCTATGCCTCGGACTGGCCCCTGCTCGACTTCCAGCGTCCCTTGGCCGCGGCACGGGCCCTCGGACTGCCGGAGGAGGTCGAGGCAAAGTTCCTCGGCGAGAATGCGATCAAGGCCTTCCGGCTTGAACGGTTCCTGGCCGACGGCGCGTAGCGCTTCCCCCGCCCTACTTGAACATCCCTGCGGAGAAGATGAACGATGAATGACGAAGTCACCGAATATCCGTCCACTGAGGTCCGCACCATTGCCGAAGCTGCCATCTGGGCCGAACAGCAGTACGGCGGCAATCCGGCACTGGTATCCCCGGGTCGGATCCTGAGCTTTACGGACTATCTTGCCGCTGCGAAGGCGGCCGCACGCGGCCTGATGGCGGCGGGGGTCAAACCGGGGGACCGGGTGGCCATCTGGGCGCCCAATTCCATCGAATTCGCGGTATCGGTGCTCGCGATCCAGCTCAGCGGCGCGGCACTTGTTCCCGTGAACACCCGGTACACCGCACGGGAGGCAGCCGATATCCTGGACCGCTCCGGGGCGGTGCTGGTCTTCACCGTCGAACGGTTCCTCGGACGCTCCTACGCCGAGGAACTGCGCGTCTTCCACCGGGATTCCCCCGAACTCCTGGCGCACCTGCCACGGATCGTGGACATCGGCGAACCGGACAGCCCGCGCCTCCTGGCCTTTTTGGCCAAGGGCAGGTCCGAGTCGGAGCGCGAGCTGGAACAGCGGATCGGCCAGATCACACCGGACGATATCGCAACGGTTCTGTTCACGTCGGGGACTACAGGCCAGCCGAAGGGAGCCATGCTTCGGCACGGGGCACTGTTGCGCGCCTACTGGACCTGGGGCGGGTTGCTCGGGGTGCGCCCGGGGGACCGTGTCCTGCTCTCCAACCCTTTCTTCCACGCCTTCGGACTGAAAGTCGGCCTACTGCTGAGCCTGGTGCACGGCGTGGCCGCCTATCCGATGCCGGTCTTCGACGCCGGGGCCGCGCTGGACATCATCGAGCAAGAAGGGATTACCTTCTACCCTGCACCGCCGACTGTATTCCAGTCCCTGCTCGCAGACCCCACCCTGCCAAGCCGTGACATTTCTTCGCTGCGCGTCGCGGTGACCGGTGCCACGTCCATCCCCCCGCAGCTCATCCACGACATGTATGACGTGCTCGGATTCGACGAGGTCTTCTCGCCCTATGGATTCACCGAGGGCACGGGCGTGGCGACCCTGACCAGGCAAGGCGACGACCGGGATACGGTTGCCACTACCGCCGGAAGGGCACTACCAGGGATCGAGGTTGCAGTGTTGCGCGGGGACGGGACCACGGCGGTCCCCGGCGAGACCGGTGAGATCGCCCTGCGTGGGTACAACCTGATGGCCGGGTACCTGGGTAAGGATGAGCCTTTCCTGGATAGCCGCGGCTATCTGCGCAGCGGGGACCTAGGTGTCCTGGACGAACGGGGCTACTTGAAGGTCACGGGGCGAATCAAGGACATGTATATCGTTGGCGGATTCAATGTTTCCCCCGCCGAAGTCGAAGCAGTGCTGCAGGCCCACCCCGCAGTGCAGGCGGCGGCCGTAACCGGCATGCCGGACGAACGCCTCGGAGAGGTGGGGTTGGCCTGCGTGGTGCGCCGCCCTGCCGCCGAGGTGACGCAGGCAGAGCTTGACGAATGGTGCCGCGGGCAACTGGCCAATTTCAAGCGGCCGCGCAGCATCCGCTTCGTGGACTCCTTGCCGCTGAACGCCAGCGGCAAGGTCATGAAGGAACAGTTGGCCGCCTTGGCCAATTCGCGCTAGACCGGGGCATGACGCGCTCTCCCCGCCTGGCTGCACGCGGAGACATGGGCGGACATGCCGATCCGTGCGACCCGTTCCTGGTCGCGGACCTGCACCATGGGCAACGGGTCCGACGCCGGCGCATGCACGCCAACGGTCCGGAAGATCTCGGCGACCCGGCACGTGGCCGCCCAGGCGGCAGCCGCCGCGCGATGCGCTCGGGGCGCACCGCCGCTGTGCGCTCGGTAGGAGTCGCGTAGGCGGGGCCGATCTCATCGCGGGGAGGGCCGTCGCCGGCCTGCAGCCAGACGGCGATGCCGTCGGCGATTTCACCCAGCACTGCGAGCACCTCCCGGGCCCGCCCGAATTGCATCCTGTCGAGGATGAGTCCGCCCCCTTTCGCCTCGGTGACGATCTCCGCTCCGGCGCTGATCGAGCCGAGGCCGAAGTATGACACGGCTTCGAGGTACGGGGTGACGCCGCAGGCCCGGCTGCGCGAGACGAGGTCGCGGAACAGCCCGCACGGCCGGCAGGTCCGAATCTCGGTAGAACGCGCCCATCCGGGTGATCCCGCACGCGGCGAAGATCGCGAGGCATGCGTCGAGCGATCCGCTGGGGACGCCGGCGTCAGGCAAGGTGCTGCGTGGTGCCCGTGTCCGCCGCGCGCCGCAGCGCGTCCAGCATCTCCTTGCGGGTGACCGCGTCGTCGAAGGTGGGGGCGAGGCGCGTTCCGTGCCGAAGGTCGTGCTGGACGAGCAGCAGCGTCTCGGCGACAGTGGCGGCCGCGTGGGGCAGCGAGGGATCGGCGTTGACGTAGGAGGCGGGGACGTCGATCTCCCGCAGTCCGTTCCCTCCCGCCGTGGCACCCTGGATGGTGAGTGGGCTCAGTTGCATGCTGCCGTTCGGGGCGGTTACGACGAGGGTGCCCTCCGTGCCGTTGATCTCCCAGTGCAGCGCCGTTCCGGCGGTTTTGCCGCCGCGGTAGTGGGCCGAGAGCATGGCCCCGTCCGCGAGCTGTCCGGAGACGAGCAACTGGTCCGGCGTCGTCTTCTCCACGGTTTCGCCGGTGCCATCGAGGCGGACCGCAGGCTGTTGGATCGCGGTCATGGCGGCGATGGAGGCGAACTCCCCGAGGACGCTGCACACCCCGTCGATCGTGTGGCCGAACGGGATCGTCATCATGGTCCCGCCGAGCGCGTCGTCCTGGAGGTAGGCGTTGCGCGGGTCCACCACATCGCCCCAGGGCGTTCCTGTGCCCACGAGCGTGGAGGAGAGCACGCGGCCGACGTAGCAGTCGCGGACCAGGTCACGGACATAGCGGATAGCGGGGGTGGAACGGGCCTGGAGGCCCGGCGCCGCGTACACGCCGGCCGCGGCGAAGCCGTCGCGCAGCTCTCGCGTCTGCTGCAGGTTCGATCCCGACGGCCATTCGCTGTACACGGGTTTGCCGGCCTGGAGGATCTTCCGCAGCAGCCCGTAGTGGTGCTCGACGCGCACGGCGAGGATGACGAGGTCCACCGAATCCGAGCCGATGAGGTCGTCCGGGTTGTCGTACGCCTCGGGAATGCCGAACTCCTTGGCCGTCGCCCGTGCGGATTCAAGGCGGGTCGTGCTGACCGCGGCCGCCTCCAGGCCGGGGATGGTGGCGATCGCGGGAAGGTGCGCGATGCGTCCCCACCCCGGTCCGGAGGCGCCGATGATTCCGACGCGGATGGTTTGATCGGGGGCGAACGCGTGCCGGGTCATTGTGTGGTTCCTTCTCTGCTTTGCTGTATAAGACGGGGGCGTTGCCGCTAGGGGCTACCCGCGCACGCCCGGATAGGACACGCGTGTCAGGCCCCCGTCGATGAAGAACTCCGATGCCGTGATGTAGCTGCTCTCGTCGGAGGCGAGGAAGACGACGAGTTGGGCGAAGTCGTCGGGGCGGCCGAACCGTCCGAGCGGGACCGTGTCACGCATCATCTTGATGTGCGGCAGTTCCGCGACCTCGGGGTCGGCGAGCATGTCGGTGGCGTGGGGACCCGGGTGGATCGAGTTCGCCCGGATGCCGTAGCCCTTGAGCCCCACGTGCACCGCGGTAGTTTTGGTCAGGTTAGCCAGCGCGGCCTTGCTCGCCGCGTAGTAGGTGGTCGTCGGCACGATCATGTCGGTCGAGTTCGATGACACGTTGACGATCGCGCCGGACCCGCGCGCGATCAGCGCCGGCAGGACCGCCTGCATGCCGGCGAACGCGCCATATAGGTTGATGTCCATCACGTGCCTGAACTCCTCAAGAGTCGCCTCCTCGATCGTCCGCGGGAGCGTGATCCCCGCGTTGTTCACGAGCACATCGATGCAGCCGTAGCCCTCGACGGTGTCCTCGACCATGCGCTTCCACGCGTCCTCGTCGCGCACGTCGAGATGGGCGAAGCGCGCCGTTCCGCCGATCGCGGTGATCTCGTCGACTTTCGCGCGGCCGGCGTCGTCGAGGACGTCGGCCACCACGACGCGCGCGCCCTCGGCGGCCAAGGCGGATGCCGCCGCGCCGCCGAGACCGCGGGCACCTCCCGTAACGATGGCTACTTTGCCGTTCATCCGATCCATATGCGCCTCTACCTTTCCGTGAACTGTTGCTGCGCGTTGCCATGTCCCGGCGGCACGTTGCCGGCGGGCAGAAGCCATTTTGTTGAGATAGTCCCGAAGCGCGCTGTCAGGTCCGCCCGCGGAAGGTTGTGCGCAGGTCGCCGACCCAGACATTGGGCACCTCCCAAGGGATGAAGTGTCCGCCGCCAGCCGAAGCCGTCCAGCCAGTATCGACGAGGCCCTTGAGACGCCGCGTCCTCATGTCGTAGTACTCGTCGCGGTTCCCGCGTCCGGCGCCCAGCCTACGTTCTCGAGCCGCCTGCGGATCTCCGTGAGACCCCCCCGCAGGCACTGAGATGGGCGTGTCGACGTGTGTCGCAATCTTGCGGAAGGCAGGGCTCACCACTCGACCATGAGTCGGCGCACGCCGTAGATGAAGCCGTCGTTCTGCATCTGTACGGCGTCGTGCACGTCGGCGACGCGCATTGTGGGGATGCGGGTCAACAGCTGCTCGAACACCAAGTAGAGCTCGGCACGCGCGAGGTTCTGGCCCAGGCACGAGTGTGCCCCTGCGCCAAAGCTGACATGGTTGCGGTCGTTGCGGTCGATATTCAGCTTGTAGGGGTTCTCCCAGTATCGTGGGTCGAAGTTCGGCGCGCTGATGTTTACGACCACGCCATCACCGTCCTTGACCTCCTGCCCGCCGATGACCATGTCCTCCTTCGCGACGCGGGAGAGAGTGCCGTCCACGAGCGAGTGCATACGGATCATGTCCTCGACCATCCCTGGGATAAGGGACAGGTCCTTCGTCACGCGCTTGCGGATGTCCGGCTGTTCGAAGAGTTGGAGCATTCCCATCGAGATGGTGTTTGCCGTTGTCTCGTGGCCGGCGACAATGATCATGAACGACTGTCCGAGGACCTGCCGGTGTTCGATCTCGCCCGTGCCCATGTGGTCCCTGATGAGCTTGCCGATCAGGCCGTCACGCGGCTCGTTGACCTGTTCGGTGATGATGGCGTCCAGCAGCGTGTACATTTCGCCCGCGGCCGCAGCCAGTTCTTCCGCGCTCGCTGATGCCGACGTCGTGACGGCCGATAGGCGCTGTATGTCGGCGCTGTAGGAGTAGTCGACTCCGAGGAGCGCGCAGATCACCTTGGTCGGGATCACGAGGCTGACCTCCTTGTGGAGGTCGACGGGTTCGCCGGCGGCCATGATGCCGTCGATTGCCTCCGAAACGATCCGCTGCAGCTCGGGGCGCAGCTCATTGACGCGTTTGAGGGTGAACTGACCGGCCATCATCCGGCGGAACTTGCCGTGCATCGGAGCGTCCATGTGGCGCAGCATGGTGTCATTGGAGCGCGAGGTCACACCCTTGCGCACCTTCGGGTAGTGCGGGTGCTGTGCGTCAACGGAGATTCCGGGGTGTTCCAAGGCCTCCCGTACGGCGTCGTGCCTCAGCACCACCCACGCACGCTGGTTGCTGTGTAGTGCCGCCGGAACGACTCCCGCCTGCTCGCGCCACTGCTCGTAAGCGGACGGCGGCTTCATGGGGTCGTTTCGTAACTGCGGGAACCGCGGGCCTTCAGTGTGGGGCGCGTTGTGGTCTGCCCGTTCGATCTTCATTGATCCCTGCCTCTACATCATTGGATGGATCCGCTGCAGCGGTCGTCCCGGAAAACGTGAATTTCAGCACCTCATTCGGTACCTACCGGCGATGGCTTCGTCTGCTCGGTGTGCGGGCCGTCTGAGCCTAGGCGAGTTGGAGCGCCGGCGCTGATTGCGGAAGGCCGTAGTGCCCGCGCAACGTCGTGGCCTCGTATGCATCGCGGAACAGACCACGGCGCCGCAGGATGGGGACGACGTGGTCGACGAAGTCCTCCAGTCCGTCGGGGAAAGTTGCGGGCATGATGTTGAAGCCATCGGAGGCGCCGGTCGTGAACCACATCTCGATGACGTCCGCCACCTGCTCGGGGGTCCCTATGAGCTTCTGGTGACCGCGGCTGCCGTTGAGCCGGATCAAAAGTTGACGGACCGTCAGGTTCTCCCGTCGCGCCATGCCGATGCTGATCTCGTAGCGGCTGCGACCGTCGACGATCTCCTCGGGGCGGCGGATGTGGGCCGGAAGCGGCTTGTCGAGGTCGAGCTCCTCGACCGGGACCCCCGTCTGCTCGGCCAAGTGGACATGGGCGTAGTCGAGGACGATCAGCTCGTCGAGCGCCTGTGCCTTTGCCTGCGCCTCCGCTTCGGTCCCCCCGATGACCGTCACGATGCCGGGAAGAACGTGCAGGTGCTCGGGGTTGCGCCCCAGGGCGGTCGCCTGCGACTTTAGGTTGGCATAGAAAGCCCGGCCCTCATTGACGGTCCCCTGCGCGGTGAACACCGCCTCGGCGTACTTCGCCGCGAAGGCGATGCCCGGACCGGAGGAGCCGGCCTGGACAATGATCGGACGGCCCTGCGGCGTCGGGGGGAGAAGGGCCGGGCCCTGCACCGAATAGTACTTGCCGACGTGGCCGATCCGATGCACCTTGTCCTCGTCGGCATATATGCCGCGCGCCTTGTCCACGATGAGTGCGTCCGGTTCCCAGCTGTCCCAGAGCTTCAGCACGACGTCGACGAACTCGCCGGCGCGCTCATACCGCTCCTCCGGCGTCGGGAACTCGGTGACGCCGAAGTTGGGCCCGATCTCCTTCGCGATTGATGTCACCACGTTCCAGCCGACTCGGCCGCCGCTGATGATATCGATGGAGGAGAACCGCCGCGCCAGGTTGAAGGGGTCATCGAACGTGGTGGATGCCGTCGCGATCAGTCCGATGCGTTCGGTGGCCTCGGCGAGGGCGGTCAGCTTGACCACGGGGTCGAGCATCTCGCCCGGCCGGCGGCTCGGGCTCGAGATGAGCCCTTGGATGTCGGCGAAGAAGATCGAGTCGAGCGTGCCGCGCTCAGCGATGCGCGCGAGATTCTTGTAGTGCTCGATATCCAGGTTCCAGTTGGGCACCGCCTCGGCGCGGCGCCACGCGGCCTCATGGTGCCCAACGGCGTTAATGAAGGTGTTGAGGTGCAGCTGTCGCTTCATTGAAGGTGCTCCTGATCCTATGGGAAACGTTGACTTCCACTCCTCTTTTTATATTACAGTTATAAGGATTGAAAGTAAAAGTTCCAAGACCGGGAATTGCGAGATCTGCGCGTCCGTCAACGCCGTCACTGAGTGGTAATTGGGTGGTCGGGCGCTGGCGGGCGATGGTACCGCCCAAACATGCGGCGGCACGACGCGGACATAAAAAGGGGCTGACCGCCCAGGATCGACAAAGAACCCGAGCGATCAGCCCCACGTAACTGTGAGTCTTGGTAGTGGATGGTCAGCCCAGCGGATCGATCCGCTCCACGAACACGTAGAGCCGCGTCAGTTTGATCG
This sequence comes from Arthrobacter sp. KNU-44, assembly GCF_051843155.1. Taxonomy (NCBI): domain Bacteria; kingdom Bacillati; phylum Actinomycetota; class Actinomycetes; order Micrococcales; family Micrococcaceae; genus Arthrobacter; species Arthrobacter sp. KNU-44. The sequence continues at coordinate 1,387,212 of NZ_JBPXNG010000002.1, read as the reverse complement.
ACGCGATCTTCCAATCGCCGTCGACCTTGCGGTAGGTCTCCCAGTAATGTCCCGTGCCGCGCAGACGATAGCCGTCAGCGGGCCAGACGAGTACGTCTTCCATCGCCCAGATGCCGGTCGCCTCGCCGTCGCCGGTGAGTTCGATCTCCGGCTGGTGGCCGTGGTGGGTCGAGATGAGCGGGCCGATGTTCGTGGCGACTCGCTGCACGAACGCATCGAGACCAGACGCAGCGAGCGGCTGACGATCGGTCGCCGAACGCAGCGCCAGAAGGTCGGGGGTGAAGCCGTTGTCGAGCGGTCCGATGGCTGCGTCCTCGGTGAAGACGGCCTTGAAACCGTCCCAGTCCTTGGTGTCAAGAGTTCGGAAGTAGCGGGCCTTGAGATGACGGATCGCCTCAAGTTCAGTGGTGTCGGTGAGTACAGCGGTATCGGTCATGTGCATCCTCATCTTTCCTGTGGGTGTTGGGGTTGGTCTTACTCGACGTGCGTCTCACTCCACCGTTAGCTGGTGGCGCATTGGCACACGAAGATTCGCGGTCAGGGACAGCCCGCCGTCAACGGCGAGATTCTGACCCGTAATGAACCTGGCGGCGGGGCTATCGAGAAACGCCACGGCCTCGGCGATGTCTTCGGGCTCGCCGAGCGCGCGGAGGGGCATCACTCGCGCACGGGTGGCGAGCATCTCTCGGACCTCAGCATCACTGACCCCCGGCCGCGACTTCCGGCTGATGGGGGTGACGATCGGGCCGGGAGCGACGGCGTTCGCGCGGATCCCCACCGGTCCCCACTCGAGTGCGAGCGTCTCGACGAGACGTATGAGCGCGGCTTTCGCGGGCGAGTACGCTCCCAGGCCTGGGTGCGGGCTGATCCCGCTCGTCGAGGTGGTCGCGATGAACGAGCCTCGGGATGCGCGTAGCGCCGGATAAGCGGTCGATGCCAGCAGCCATGCCGCGCGGGCGTGGACATTCATCACAGAGTCCCACTCCTCGATGGTCGTCTGATCGACGAGGCGCCCCAAGTAGGTGTTGCCGGCGTTCGAGACGAGGGTGTCGAGGCCGCCGGCGAACTCGATCGCCTTCTCGGCGACCTCGACCGGAAAGGTCGTGGTCTGCAGATCGCCTGTGAGCACCAGGATCCTCGCGCCCCGGTCACGCTGCGAGTCGGCGAACGCATCAAGCTCATCTACGAGCTTGGTTGCGGTGATCGTGATCCGCGGTTCCAGGCCTCGGTCCAGCGCGCCTTCGACGAGCCTTGCCGTGACCGCCGCGCCTATCCCACCCGGGCTCGCACCTGTGATGAGTGCGCGGTAGGCGCCGTTCGAGCTGTCGTCGCCCATTTCCATCCACTCCTTCGTGTCGGTGCCGGGGTCGCGATCGAGTCTGTCGCAGGAGACGCTTGGCGCCCCATTCCTCTATACTTTCGATTCTAATAATACTATAAATGATAGATCAGACAGCGCAACGATTAGGGAGACTTTCAGATGACACGTTATGCACTCGTCACCGGCGCCGGGCAGGGGATCGGCTACGGCATCGCGAAGCGGCTGACCGACGACGGCTACCACGTCTACGTGACGGACTATGACGAAGGGCTGGCGAAGGCCGCGGCAGCGAAGCTCGGCGGCACGGCCCTACGGTTGGATGTGAGCGACCCGCAGTCCGTGAAGGATGCCGCGGGGAAGGTGCCCGAGCTCAGCGTGCTCGTCAACAGTGCGGGCATCTACCCCTGGTCGCCGCTGCTCGAGATCTCGGTCGAGGAGTTCGACCGGGTGTTCGCCATCAATGTCCGGGGCAACCTGCTGTGCATGCAGGCGTTCCACCGCCAGCTCGCCGCGGATGGCACAGGCGCCATCGTGAACATCACCTCGATGTCGGCGCTCGTTCCCGCGGTGGGGGTCGGATCGTACGCGGCATCCAAGGCCGCTGCCGCGATGCTCATCCAGCAGGCGGCGATCGAGTTCGCCCCGGACGGCATCCGCGTCAACGGCGTGGCGCCCGGCAGTGTCCAAACCGAGGGGACGAACCGCCCCATCCAAGACGGGGAGGAGCCGCAGAAGGCTGCGTTCATCCCACTCGGCCGTCTCGCGGGGCCGGCAGACATTGCAAGCATCGTCAGCTTCCTCGCCTCGGGCGACGCCGGCTACGTCACCGGGCAGAGCATCGTCGTCGACGGCGGGTTCCTCAGCAACACTTTTGCGCTGTACCGGCACGCGACGCAGCCGGCGTAGGGTCCCGCGGCGCCGCGACCGCCTCGATCAGGCGCGGAGCCGCGACCGCCTCGATCAGGCGCGGAGTTCGAACTGAACCGCCCCGCGGGACTCCAGATAGGGCTCGAGATAGTCCTTGAAGAGCTGCATGTGGCGATCGTGGGCGACGTACTCGCGGTAGCCGTCGACGTCGTCAAAGTCGATCGTGAGCGCGAAGTCGTAGTTCGTCGGCAGGTACCCGATGTTCCCGCCGACCTGACACGCGCGAATTGACGGGATCTCGTCCGCGGCCGCGTAGAACGCGTCTGTCACCTCGTCGATGAGGCCCACAGGCGCGGCGTCCGTGAATTTCCAGAGTGAGCAATGACGGATCATGCACTGGAGTTTGCACTACCTGCATCGCCATCGTCAAACGCTGAAGCAAGGGAACGGCTGGTTGGGCCCTGCTGGGAATGCTGGGCGATTGCGGTTTTCACCCGGCAAGCTATCATTGCTGGATTCCAATTATATAATGATTGCAATACAAGTGGCACGTCAGGCCGCGCCACTTGTCTCGTTCAACGGTGAAGGTGAAGAAATGACGATCGCGACTGAGCAGTCAACCGAAGCCCCTCCTGCATTCCCGCAGCTGCGTGATGATCCGCTGGCACCGCCACCGGCCTACGCACAATGGCGGGAGGAAACCCCCGCGAAGCAGGTCACGCTCCAGAACGGCAAGACCGCGTGGGTCGTGACGCGCCAGAAGGAGGCCCGAGAGGTCTTCGAGAACCCAACGGTGTCACGGGATCCAAGCCAAGAAGAGTTCCCGCAGGTCCGCCGCGGCATGAGCTTCCGCCGTAACGACCTGATCATGAACCACATGGACCCACCGTTGCACGGCAGGTTCCGCAAGATGCTGGCGCCTTGGTTCACGATGAAGAAGATCAACGAACAGCGGGAAGACATCCAGAAGATCGTCGACGAAGCGGTCGATCGGTTGATGACGTTCGGGAAACCGGTCAACTTCCACAAGGAGTTCAGCCTGGTCATCCCCTCCACAGTGATCTGCCGAACCCTCGGGATCGACTACGCGTTTCACAATGATTTCGAGCGGCTGGCCACGGTCATCACGCGTGCGGGTTCGTCGGCGGAGGACTTCGCGGCCGCGACGAAGGAGCTCTTTGGGGTCTGTGAGCACCTCGTCGACGAGTCGATCAAGAATCCGGGCGGGGGCGTGCTCCAGGTGCTGACCGACAAGCTGCAGGCTGGTGAGATCAACCGCGAGCAGGCGGTCGCCCACACCTATGTCTTGGTCGTGGGTGGACACGAGACCACCGCACACACCATCTCGCTCGGCTTCCTGCAGCTGTTCCGGGACCCAGCCCAGGCGGAGTTCCTCCGCGAGAACACGGATCGGATTCCCGACGCGATCACCGAGATGCTCCGCCTCCAGGCCATCAACGACGGTTCGGTGGCCCGGATCACCACCACGGAGCTCGACCTCGGCGGAGTAAAGGTCCCTGCTGGTGCGGGGATCATCCCGCTCATGTCGCCCTCGCACCGTGACCCGCGCGCATGGGACAACCCGGACGTCTTCGACATCGACCGCGACAACAGCCAGCACTTGGCGCTTGGTGGTGGCATCCACTCCTGCCTGGGTCAGAATCTGGCGCGCGCGGAACTGGAGGTCGTGTTCGAGACGATCCTGCGTCGCATTCCGACGCTGCGCTTGGCCGGCTGCGAAAGCGATATCGGGTTCCAGCGGGACGGTTTCGTGTTCGGCGTATACGACCTGCCGGTCGCATGGTGATCGGCGCACCGGCCCAGGCGGGCGAACAGATCGAAGCGGCTCTCGGTTTTCACCGCACTTTGGAGGCGGGTGATTTCGACGCGTTCGAAGCGCTGTTCGCCCCGGACGCCCTGTACGAGTTGCCGTACCATTCTCCCGTTAGTCCGGCGGAATTCGCGGGGGCTGCGGCGATCGCTGCGGACTACCGCAAGATGATCTCCAACCGCCGCGATTTGCAGTTCACGATTCACAGTGTGACCACTGACCCGAGGGAGAACCGGGTGGTGGTCGAGTTCTCGGGCCGGAGCATCATCGGTGAGACCGGGGCGCTCTACGAGCAGGACTACGTCGGCGTCTTCACCATCGACGGAACGCGGATCAGCAGGCTGCGGCTCTACGCCGATCCGCAGCGGGCGGCAAAGGCACTGGCGCCGATCCGCTGAGAGCTCCGGGCGCGCCCGCGCACACGTTCGTGCGCGGGCGCGTTATTTTTGCGCCGACGCCAAAGGGAACAAGTCTCCCTGCCGGCGTACGACCGGCGCGAGGCGTCGCGTTCGAATCCAGGATTCGTGTCCCTCCGGGGCGCAGTCTGCTGACCATGATCGCTCCAATGGGCCCGACATACGGCCGGGACCGGGCCGCTGTTCCCGCCGGCAGGGTGTCGTCGCTGGCCACCATCCATCGGATCCGGTCTTGTTGGCGGCCTCGCGGCGACAGCATCCAACGCAGCCGCCAGCGGTCACACCAACGTCATCGCTACGGATATGGTCGGGACGTCATTTGAGGTCGGGCTTGTGATCGCCAATCGGCCGGTCCTGACTGGTGAGAAGGTCATCGACCAATGCACGATTGCGGGCGCGATGTCCATCCCGCCGTTGTTGCGGACCCGAAGCGTCCCTTCCCGGTCGCCCCGAGCCTTCGATTCGCCGCGGACTGGAGGATGCCCCGGACGAGCATGGCGTGTTCCGCGGCGACAGGGAAGAGTACATCGCGTGGGTGATACTGCTCGTCCGCGGGCGGTTCGCGGTGCCGCAGCACGTGTTCGGCCAGACGCGCACCCGGCTCGACGGTGACGACGAGGAGAAGCATGCGGGCACCGGCTTTATGGCCGGCAGCATGGACCGCGAGGGCCGCTCGTACGTTCGCGAACCGTTGTTGGAGGACCGCGCCCTGGCCCTCTGAGCGCCAGACGAGAACGGTTTATTTCGGAGGGGCGCCCACCAGAGCGCCGGATGCCGCCTCAGCGTGGTTCTGCGGAGAGCAGTTGGTCGCGGCGCATCGTGATGCGGTCCTCGTGAGGCGGATGCGTCAGAATGTACGGCTGGTTGCGGTCGATTCCGTTGAGGACGATTCCTCCGACCGCATCGGCGTCGATTACCTCGGCCGGGTTGCTCGCCCGGTGGGGGAGTTCACCATCGACGTGTGCGGTTTCGACGAGCTGGCTGCGCCGTGTGTCCCCGGTGTAGTCGGACCACGGCTTAACCGACGTCGACGCCTCCGCCTCGGCCGTCGGACGAAGCCGCGCGCTCGAGGTGATCCGAGTCTTGATCGGGCCCGGGAACAAGACGCTCGCGCCGAACCCTTCGGCGGCAGCCTCGAGTTCTGCGCGCACCGCAATGGTGAATCCATCCACTGCTGCCTTCGACGCGGAGTATGAGGAGTGCCCCGCAAAAGGATGAATTGCGGCTGTCGAGGCGGTGTTCACGATGTGCCGGTCACCAGAGCCGGCGAGCATCCGCGGTACGAATGCGGCGTGGCCGTGGACCACGCCCCACCAGTTGATGTCGAACATCCAGCGAAAGTCGTCATAGTTCGTGTCCCATGAGGCTCGGAACGGGCGAAGCGTCACGCCGGCGTTGTTGACCAGCACGCTTGTGGGGCCAAACTCGGCTTCCGCGCGATCTGCCATGGCTTCCATGGCGGCCAAGTCGCGCACGTCTACCTGGTTCGGGATAGCACGGCCTCCGGCTGCAGCGATCTCGCTGCTCACCGCCTCAGCCGCGGCGAGTTCGACGTCAGCCACTACGACGCCAAGGCCGCGGGTGGCGAGCGCATGGGCGATTGAGCGCCCGATACCGCTTCCCGCTCCTGTGACGACAGCCGATCCTGTGAATAGCCGCATTCTTTCTCCATTTCCTACCACTGCATCGAGGTGCCACCATTGGGCGGAAGCACCGCTCCCGTCAAGCCTGGCTACATTCAAGACCACGTACAGCACGGCATGACCCGGGCTTAAGCCGACGGAATCGGACACCACGTTAGCTGCGCTCACCCAATACTGTCAATTCTTATAAAAATAAAAATCATGGTCATGATCGTCGCTCTGGGGACACCGACGCCGCCGTCGAGGAGCCCCTCGCCCGGAGGTGCTGCCTGGAACCCCGTCATCGGCACAGGGAGGTGCGGGTAGACGCCGTTCACGACATCGGTAAAAGTGCTAGGATTATAATCATTGAATCTTATGATGCCGTCGGTCGGAACCATCGCAGGGCACCCGATAAGGAGTTTGGATCAATGACGGCCGAAACCGCGACAGCCGAGCAATCGCACAGGGAACGACCCCGGGTTTCCCGGCTGAGGGACGGCCTGCTAAGAGAGGCCTTCGGTTGCCGAGTCGCTTCCCTGCTGAGATCAGTTCCCGCAGTGGTCACGCTCCTCGGCCTCACCACCGTGCGTGTGGCGGTCCCCGTGGGTCGACCCTCGCTGCGCGAGCAGTTCCGGCCGCTCGCCTCGCCCGCCGTGTTGGCGGCGGGCATCTGCTGGGGAAACCTAAAGGCTCGGCGATCTCGTTGCTCTCCTGATGTGAGCGGTACGGAGGTGGCCGCATGAACTGGCGAATGATCTTCGTCCTCCTCGCCGTGTTTGCGGTCGGGACGAACGCACTAATCATGGCCGGGATCGTTCCTGCGATCGCCGAGGGCTTGAACACGAGCGAGGCGATCGCCGGGCTCGGGCTGACGGTGTTCGCCCTCACGTATGCGGTGATCGGCCCGCTCCTTCCGATCGTCCTGTCGCGGTTTGGGCGCCGGACGATCATGGCCGGCGGGCTCTTGCTTTTCATCGGCGGCACTGTCCTGTCGGGACTCGCACCAGACGTAACGGCGTTCATGGTGTCACGGATGATCGTCGCGGTTGCCGCAGCGGCCATCCCGCCGCAGGCGGCTGCGATCGCCATTGCGATCTCGCCGCCCGGGAATCAGGGACGGGCCCTGGGACTGTTGTCTGCGGGAATTCTCCTTTCCGTCGCCACCGGGGTGCCGCTAGGCTCGCTGCTGGGAATCTGGCTCGGCTACGCGGGCGCCTTCCTGTTCCTCGCCTCGCTGGGGATCGTCGGCCTCATCGGGCTGTTCTTCATCCCGCCAACGCCGAAGTCGGCGAAGGCGACATTGGCTGAGCAGTTCGCGCCATTCCGCCGGCCTGCCGTGCTCGCGCTCGGGCTCGTCGCACTGCTCTTCGCCTGGTGCCAGTACTCGATCACCACCTTCTTCGCGCCCGTCTTGAAGGGCTCAGCCGGGATCACCGATATCGGTGTTCCCCTCCTGCTTGTGATCTACGGGCTTGCAGGCGTAGCCGCCGCCCTGTTCGCAGGGAGGCTGATCGACCGCTTCGGGGGTTACCCCGTCGCGATCTGCGGGTTCACTGCGATCACCCTCACGACGCCGCTGTTCTCGCTGGCGTCGACGTTCCTGATCGCCGCGATCGTGGTGGTTTTGTGGAGCCTTGCGCAGAATGCGACTTTTCCCGCTGCCCAAGTCGAGATGGGACGGCTCCATCCGGCGAACCCTGCGACGGCGTTCGCGCTCTATGCCGCCCTCCTGCAGGCCGGTGGCGCGATCGGCACCGCGGTCAGCGCGGGGGTGCTGCAGGCCCTCGGCCCCCAATGGATTGCGCCGCTCGCCGCCGTCGCGAGCATGGTCGGGACGGTCGTGATCAGCGTACTGGCGCATCGTCTGCGCAGCCGGACACGTGCAGAGGAATCCCTCGTTGAAAACATCCCGGACAGTGTTCCGTTAAAGTAGCCCGGGCTGGAAGCACAAGCGGAGACTTCGATGGCTTGGACGGCCTCCCCGTGCTGTGCCACGATGCCGGCGGCCGCGAGCGCGCAGCCGCGCGAGGCAAACAGGAGTGCATGGGTCGCGGCCCATGCCACAACCCGCGCCCGTCACGATGACTGCCTTCCCGTCAAAGCGGATCTCATCTGGTGAGTCTGCTGGTTTCCGTCTATGCGACCCAGCGGTGCGCGGGTGCGAGAGTGTCCTTCGATGAACTCGACGACGATTCCGTCGTGCAGACCCTTGTAAAAGGTGTTGCGCCCATTTCCAGCCGGCAGCCTCGCCTCCCTCACGAGGCCAGGTTCAGCCAGCCGAGTTCAGAAGATCGCCAACGGGTTCACGGGCGACCCCGTGCCGCCGCTGATGGCCAGCGGCGTGATCGCGGTGAAGAAGTTCCAGCGCGACCGCTCGCGACAGGCGTCGGCGAGTGCATCGAGCGCGGCGTTGTCGAGCAGCGGCATCCCCATATAGACGATCGCGCCGACGTGCACCGGAACCCGTTCCGCTCCGCCCCTGCGCGGTAGCGCGTCGTTCGCGCCGTCCGAACCGAGCACAGCGATGCCCTTCGCGTGCAGCCACGGCAGGCAGGAAGCGTCGAGGCCAGCGACCTGAAGGGCGCCGTCCACGAATTCGCCGGCGACCGCTGCGCGGTGAGCGGAGCGGCCCACGTAGATGAACAGGGCGTCCCCTTCACGGATGTCGGTGCCCTGGGCGGCGAGGGCGGCGTCGAGCTCTTCCGGCACAATGGGGGAGAGCGGTTCGACGAAGGCGGTACCACGGAGGGACGGGATGTCGAGCAGCACACCCCGGGTGGCGATGCCGTCGCGGAAGGCTTCGATCGTGTTCGCCTCCGCGCCGGTGGAGCGCACGAGCCCCGCCGGCCGATCGTTGTACATGCGCCCATCGTAGAAGACGTGGCACAGCGCGTCGAAGTGGCTGGTGTGGACTCCGTGGTAGTCGATCCCGACGAAGTCGGTCGCGGAGGCGTAGCCGGCGCCCACGTCCTCGCCGTCCTTGAGCATCACGTGCCGCGTCTGTGGTTCGGCGGATGCGAGGGAACCCGACAGGTCGATCGACCCGAAGCCGACGACGGCGCCTTCCCTGATCTCCGCCGCCGCGCGGGCGGTCACCTCTTGGGTGATGAGGTTGACGGTGCCGCGCTCGTCGTCGGCGCCCCACCGACCCCAGTTTGATACAGCCTCGAAGACCGCAGGCAGTTCTTCGTCCGACATAAGTCGTGTGTGCGACATTCTCAGCCTCTCAACGTGCGCCGGCGGGGATAAATGTGGGCGAGTAGCGCACCGGCATCCGCAAGAACCCGACCGAGCTGTAATCGGGAAGCCATACCGGCTGACCGACCGGTTCCATGTCCGGGAACCTTTCAACGGTTTTCTGGAAGATCGCGGCGAGTTCGAGGCGCACCAGGTTTCGTCCCAGGCACTGGTGGATTCCTTCGCCGAAGCCGAGATGGGGATTCGGGTTCCGGCGGATGTCGAAGCGGTCAGGGTTGGTGAAGATCCGCTTGTCTCGGTTGGCTGACGTCGCCGAGCCGATCACCCAGTCTCCGGCACGGATGTCGCGGCCGCGGAACTCGAAGTCTCGCGCTGCGACGCGGAAGCGCGTGCGTGACGGAGTGACCCAGCGCATGACCTCTTCCACTGCGGACGGCAGGAGGCTGGGGTCCTCGCGCAGCAGCTGCGCCTGCTCAGGGTTGGTCAGGAAGGCGTACATCCCGACGGCGGTCGTGTTCCGAGTGGTGTCAAGACCGCCGCCGATCATGACCGTGAAGTAGCTGCGCAGCTCGTGCACGCTCAGGGGGTCGCCGTCGACCGTCACCTGGGTGAGTACGCTCGCGAAGTCGTCGCGAGGGTTCTGGCGGCGTTCCATCGCGAGCTGCTCGCAGTAGTCGAGGAGCTCGTTGTGGCCCGTGCGCGAGGTTACGTACAGGTCACCGTCGATCGTCAGGCTCGGATCACCGGGTGACAGCCAGCGCCAGGCCGACCGCTGCAGGTGGTCCCAGTCCTCTTCGGGCACGCCGAGCATCCGCAGAATCACTCGTGCCGGCAGCTCCGAGGCGATGTCATCAACCAGATCGCACTCGCCGCGTTCGGCGACGTCGTCGAGAAGCTCGTCGACGATGCGGTCGATGCCGCCCTTCATCCTGCGGACCGCCGGAACGCTGAAGTGCTTGTTCACCGGCTTGCGGTAAAGATCATGGGTGGGCGGATCGTTGCGCGCCATACTGACGTCGAAGCCCATCTCGTGGCGCTCCTCGGGGGTATAGCGCTTGGGAGTCTTCGGGATCCGCCCATCCCAGCGAGAGCTGAAGTTCTTGTGGTCGAGCAGGTAGTCCCGGACATTCTCGTAGCCGGTGATGAACCAGAAGTCGCGCCCGTAGCTGGGCGCGTGCGTCCAGTGCACAGGGTCTTCGGTGCTGAACCGCTCGAGTACGTCGAGGTCTTCGCGCGTCTTATACCAGTCCGGATCAAGGATCTTGTCGTCGTAGTCTGCAAGTTCGGTCATGGTTGCTCAGCTCCCGACCGCAGCGAGCTGTTGACCCAAGGACCGGCCGCGTTCGAGCATGGTGGTGTCGCCTCGCTCCCATGTGACGTTGAGATTCACCCGTGAGAGCTTCCAGCCTCCGGCGGTCCGCACCAGGTCATCTATGTAGTAGCCGCCGAGGGTGTATTCAGCATCCGGCCGACCCGGCATGAAATGGATTGCCTGCATGTACATAGTGCAGGTCGCAGCATCGCCTTCGATTGTGATCCGCGGATTGGACATCTGATGCTGGGTTGTCGCGAGACCTGTGAACAGAATGCGTCGGCCTTCGATCCACTCTTCGGCGGTCATTGTGAGCCACTCCTGCCCGAGGCCCGTGAACTCTGCATCGGCCGCGGGGCGGAACTTCACCTCCACCTCGTCGGTGAAGATCGATCGCCAGAGAGCCCAGTCTTTAGTGTCGAGGCCAGTGGCATAGTCGTAGACCACGCGCTCGATCTCCGATCGGTCAAGCAACAGCTGTAGGTGTTCGTCCATCATCGTCGACCTTTCGTCGAGGGCCACAAACCAGGCATGCTGCGGGCCCGAACTTATAAACATTTATAGCATAGCCGGATGACGCGCCGGCTCCCTGAGGGACAGTCTCGCTCGTCACAGGGGTCGGCTGAGACGGTCAATGCCCAGACTGAACGATTCATTGACATCATTATAGAGATTGTGATGACATGGAGACTCGTGAATGGCCGACGCAGCTGTCGGCAAGATCCTAGGGCAGGAGAACAATGACCTCCTTCGATGTATTGATCGTGGGCGGCGGCCATGCCGGCGTTCAGACCGCAGTTTTGCTGAACGCCGCCGGATACGCTGGCAGCGTCGGCCTCGTCGGCGACGAATCTGCCGCACCGTACGAGCGCCCGCCTCTGACGAAGGGATACCTTTCGTCCGGCATCCCCGTCGAGGACCTCTCCTTCCGCACGGATGACTGGTGGGCGGGTTCGGGGATTCACCGGATCCTCGGCAGGCGGGTGGAGTCGGTCGATGCCGCCGCGCACACCGTATGCCTCGATGATGGACGCACGATCGGGTATCGAATGATGGTGTGGGCGGCCGGCGGGGAGGCACGCCGGCTCCGGGTGCCCGGTGCCGATCTCGAAGGCGTTATGGTGGTGCGCAAACTCGACGACGCCGACAAGCTCAAGCGCGCTCTGGCCGGCGCACGCAAGGCAGTCGTGATCGGTGGCGGGTACATCGGCCTGGAGAGCGCCGCATCGCTGCGTACCCTCGGCCTTGAGGTGACCGTGGTCGAGGCCCTCGACCGCCTTCTCGCCAGGGTGACCGGCAATGAAGTAGCTGAATATGTTCGGGCCCAGCACGAGCGTGCGGGTGTCGAGATCATCCTCTGTGACGGGATCTCCGAGATCGTCGGCATGGACGGGCACGCTACCGGCGTCGTCCTGACCTCCGGGCTCATGCTCGAGGCGGACATCGTCCTGGTGGGGATTGGTTTGATCCCGAACATCGAGGCGCTCGCGCTTGCCGGTGCGGAGGTCGGCAACGGGGTCCTTGTGGACCGGTTGTGCCGCACGAGTCTGCCGGACGTATTCGCGATCGGAGACTGCGCCTCGTTCCCGTCGCGCTTCACGCCGGACGATCGGTTGCGGCTCGAGTCAGTGCAGAACGCGAACGACCAGGCGAAGGTGGTCGCAGGGGTGATCACGGGCGCGCCCCAGGAGTACAACGCGGTGCCGTGGTTCTGGTCGCACCAATACGACGACAAGCTGCAGACCGCAGGCATTCTCGCGGGGTACGACGCGACGGTGGTTCGCGGCGACCCTGCCTCCGGGAAGTTCAGCGTCATCTACCTGCGGGGCGATACTGTCGCCGCCGTCGACGCGATCAACAACACCCGTGACTATGCGCAGGGCAAGCGCCTGATCGGCGTGACGGTGTCCGCGGACCGCGCGAGCCTTGCCGACCGCACCGTTGCGTTGAAGTCGTTCGCGGAGCTGGGTACGCCATGATCGGGACCGGGCAGTACGGAAGGGCAGCTCCCCGCTATCCGTGATTGCATTCAAATATTCTTATTATTTATATATAGCGCGCCCCTCAAAAAAGCATCCTCGTCACACCCCATGATGGCCTTGCCGGCCAATGCTGCGGTGCGACCTCGACAAGGAAGGATCCACCCATGAAGGTCATCGTCGATCGTGACAAGTGCGTCAGTCTCGGAATCTGTGAGGGGCTTGCACCTAATCACTTCGTCCTTAATGACGATGGGGAACTCGAACTAGACGAGAACACCCCTATCGGCTCGGCCGACCTGGAAGCGGTGCGCAGTGCGGTGAGCGGATGCCCGGTTCGCGCGCTCACCTTGGAAGAGTGAATCATGTCGCGGATCGTACCTGCTGCTGTGTTGATGCGTGCAAGCCCGGACGGGTCGAAGTGCGATGAGTGAAACGCACACGGTCGAGCAGACCGGTCTGGTGTGGGCGATACGGGGAAGCTTTCGCCGCTATGTGCAGCGTGTCGCACGGGGAAGGGAAACGATAAGGGGTGGCGCCGGGCAACTCGCAGACGGCCGGCTGTATTTCCCCATTGTCGGTGCTGCTTTTCTTCCCGCTGGTGACGGACGAGTCACTTGCGGTGGCTCCGCGCAGTTCATTGGACACGCCGGACTAATTGATGTGACCCTCGCAAGTCCGGCGATCGCCATCAACGGCCGAATCGGTCTGCTGACGGTGGAAACCCGCCCCGGTTTGTGCGTCCCCCTTGTTGACTTGTGCATCGAGAAGCGCGAAGCGGTGGATGGAACGCTGCGGACCATCGCGAGCACCCAGCTCCGCGAGGAGGCAGTGGCCCTGTTTGACGACGTATACCCTGCGGGCGCGGAATTCGACCCCTTGGAGCTGCGTGTGCAGATTATGTAACGGACGTACCGTCCGAGTCTTACGTGTTGAGGAGGGAGTGCCTGGCGCGGGGGGAAGACGCATCAATGCTGCGGCCCTTGACCTTCGCGAGCACCACCTTGTGCGTTGACTCGACATGCTCTCGAAAAGTCCGTTCTGCTTCGTCCGCGAGTCCTGCCTCAATCAGGTCAATCAGGTGTTCGTGCACCTCGGTTGAGCCCTTTCTGCGTATCTCTTCGTTCGGGTACGCGCCTTTGGCATTGATCAGGTCCGCCCAGTTCTCTTCCTGGACGGTCCAAAGCTTGACCATGCCGCCGACGATGAGTTGGATCGGACGATTGCCGCACAGGTCGACGACGGCCTGGTGGAAACCGCGCGCCAACCGGGTGAAGGAGGGGCCATCGATGGCCTCGGACGCTGTCGCCAGGACTTCACGCAGCTTCGGTACGATCAGTGTGGACCGCTCGGGATGTTCAGCGCACATTCGTACGCACAGCGGCTCAAGGAGCGCCACCGACGCAGCCAAAGCCTGCATGCTGGTCTCCGCCGACTCAAGGGCGAGGCCCATCGAATAGGCGAACTGGCCCTCGCTCGGACGTTGAACCACTGCGCCCCCAACGTTGCCGCGCTTGACGGACACGAGGCCTTCCGTCTCGAGGATGCGCAGTGCCTCGCGGAGGGATGGATGGCTGATGCCATACGCGTCCCTGAGTTGTTCTTGCTTGGGAAGCATTCCATCGGCGAAGTCACCGCGGAGGATGCGGCTTCGAAGTTCCGCTGCAACCGTCTCGGCTACCCGAACCTGCTGAATGTGTGCCGGGGCCTGTGTATTCATGTTCCCAGTTTCTCTCGTGCTTGGTAGCGGAAAACGCCGAGGACGAAAGGACCGTCCTGCTCCTTCATATCAAGTACTACTTTACAGTAATCGTATTATTGTTATCATTCATATGAAAAGTGGCATCCGGAATGACCGAGGTGCAGGGAAAGGTGTCTGATGGCGGGTTATGCAGAGAGGCTGTCGCTGGCGGGCCATGTAGTGGCTGTTGTTGGCGCTGGCCAAGGGATGGGCTTGGAGGCGGTGCGGGCGCTGGCCTCGGTAGGGGCAACAGTGCTTTGCCTGGACCGGGATCTGGCATTGGCGGAGGCGGCAGCAAAGGAGGTCGGCGGATCCTGGGCCGGGGTGGATGTAACTGACCGGGCCGCAGTGCGCCAAGCGTTTGCGGACCTGGAAGTACTGCACGCTGTGGTGGATGTGGTGGGCATGGCGGCCTGGCATCCGGTGCTGGATTCCTCGGACGACGTTTTGGACACGCAGTTCGCGCTGAACTACCGCCAGGCGGTCTACGTGCTGGAGGCTGCGTCGCCATTGCTGAAGGCTTCGGGCGGAGGCGCATTTGCGTTTGTTTCTTCAGCGTCGGGCGTGGCCGGAGCGCAGGGGCATTCGGCCTACGGTGCGGCGAAGGCCGCGCTGATGTCACTCGTGCGTTCGGCAGCCGTAGAGCTGGCCGCGGACAACATCCGAGTCAACTCTGTGGCTCCGGGGGTCATTATGACGCCGCGCACTCGAGCCGGGCTGTTTAGCGACGGAGAGTTCGTGGGCCGGCAGGCGGAAAATGTGCCGCTGGGCCGGTTCGGAGAACCGGAGGAAATTGCGGCGGTGCTGGCATTCTTGGTCTCCGATGCGAGCGCGTACCTGACAGGGCAGAACATTGTGGTCGACGGCGGCGTCGGGGCTAAGTTCCCCCACCTGATCCGTGACGTCTAAACGAAAGGCGGAATTCTGATGTTGTCGAATGTGTTTACGGAGATGTTCGGGGTTGAGCATCCGGTGGTGTGCGGCGGCATGACAGGCGTCGGTACGTCGCCGTTGATTGCCGGGGTGGCCAATGCCGGGGCCCTCGGGTTCCTCTCCGCCCTGACGCAGCCGACGCCGGAGGCATTGGATGCGGAGATCAAGGCGTGCAGGGAGCTGACGGATAAGCCGTTCGGGGTCAACCTGACTATCCTGCCAACGATCCGTCCGGTGCCGTACGAGGAATATCGCCAAGTGATCATCGAGAACCGGATCCCGGTTGTCGAAACCGCCGGCGGCAGCCCGGAAGCGCACATGCCGGCATTCAAAGCCGCCGGCGTGAAAGTGGTGCACAAAGCCGTGGCCGTGCGGCATGCCCTCAAGGCCCAGGCCCTGGGCGTGGACGCTGTGAGCATAGACGGGTTCGAGTGCGCAGGCCATCCGGGCGAGGAGGACATCACGAGCCTGATCCTGATTCCCGCCGCTGTGCGCGTGCTGGACATCCCGGTTATTGCTTCCGGTGGGTTCGCCGACGGAGCCGGACTCGCGGCGGCGCTGTCGCTGGGGGCTGTGGCGGTGAACATGGGCACGCGGTTTGTGGCCACGCACGAGGCGCCGGTGCACCGGAACGTGAAGAATCAGATCGTGGCGAACACCGAGCGTGATACCCGGATGATTTTCCGCAAGTTCCGCAACTCTGCCCGGGTGGCACGGAACTCGATATCTGAGGAAATCCTGGAGATTTCCGCCCGTCCGGAGACCACGTTCCAGGACATCGCCCACCTGGCCTCCGGCGCCCGCGGTCGCGAAGCCGTGCTGAAGAACGGGGACATGGAAGACGGGCTGTGGTGGGCCGGGCAGACCCAGGGCCTGATCCACTCCGTGGGCAGCTGCGCCGAGGTCGTAGGCGAGATTGTCGCGGAGGCCGAGCACATCATCACCACCCGTCTGGCCGCGTTGATACATCCCGAGCCCGCACCCGCCCGCTGACCCTCAGGTCGGCGGCCGTCGGGCGGCCCGAAGGATGCCGCGCAGAAGCGCCGTCGAACCTCGCGGCGGAACACTGGTTGGTTCACTTGAGATTAAGGAAGATACTGCAATGAATATTGCCGAGAGTGCGGCGCTGGTCACCGGCGGTGCGTCAGGGCTGGGCTTGGCCACGGTGCGGCGGTTGACGGAAAACGGGGCTTCCGTTGTCATCGCGGACCTGGCGTCCTCGCAGGGCGCGCAGGTTGCGGCCGGGCTAGGTGGCAAGGTCCGATTCGTGCCCACCGACGTGACGGACGAAGACTCTGTGCAGGCCGCCGTCGACGCCGCTTCGGAGTTGGGTCCGCTGCGGATTGTGGTCAACTGTGCGGGCATTTCCATTGGCGCGCGGGTGACCGGACGGAACGGCCCGTTTCCGCTGAGTGACTTCCGGCGCACCATAGAGGTGAACCTGATCGGCACCTTCAACGTCATGAGGCTGGCGGCGGCACGGATGGCAGGGCAGCCGGAGCCGGGGGAGGAACGCGGGGTGATGGTGTGCACCGCGTCGGTCGCTGCGTTTGACGGGCAGGTCGGCCAGGCAGCCTACTCGGCGTCCAAAGCCGGAGTGGCCGGAATGACACTGCCGGTGGCGCGGGACTTGGCACAGTACCGGATCCGAGTGGTGACCATTGCCCCGGGCCTCTTCCGCACGCCGATGTTCGAGGCTTTGCCGGAGGAGACAATTTCTTCGCTGGAGGCGCAGACTCCGCACCCGTCACGGCTGGGTCTTCCTGAGGAGTATGCGGCACTGGTGGCACACATCGTGGAGAACCCGATGCTCAACGGCGAAACAATCCGCCTTGACGGCGCGATTAGAATGGCCCCGCGATGACCTCCAGCTTTGAAGCCTTGGAGTATGCGGCCGCGGACGGAATCGCCAGGATCACCTTGAACCGGCCGGATGCGGCCAACGCTCTGAACCAACGCCTTGCGGATGAGTTCAGCCGGGCGCTGCAACTGGCGGAAGCCGATCAAAGCTGCAACGTGGTGGTGCTGGCCGGGCGCGGCCGGTTCTTCTGCGCCGGCGGAGACGTCGCCGCGATGGCCCAGGCTCCGGACCGTGCTGAATTCGTGTCCCTGCTGGCCGGCACGATGCACGAGGGCCTGCTCCTGCTGGCACGGTCTCGACTGATCAGCATCGCGGCTGTACACGGTCCGGCCGCCGGAGCAGGCCTGGGCCTGGTGCTCAATGCAGACTTCGTGATTGCTTCCCCGGAGGCATCCTTCGTAGGCGCGTATGCAGGGGTCGGACTAAGCCCGGACTGCGGAGTCTCCTATCTATTGCCCCGGGCCGTGGGACCGCGGCGGGCGGCACAGCTTCTGCTGGGTGGGAGAACCGTGGATGCCCATGAGGCACTCGAGTGGGGCTTGATCGGTGAAGTCGCCCCGGAGGGAGTGCTTGCCAACAAGGTCAGCGAGCTGGCCACGGCCCTTGTGTCCTCTCCGGTTCAAGCGCTCGGACCGACCAAACGCCTGCTGAACTCTGGCGCCGTACACGGTTATGAGGAACACCTGCGCCGAGAGCAGGAACAGATCGCCGCCTTGTCACTGCATCCGGACACCGCCGGACGTATCGGGGCCTTCGCGGGCCGCGGCCACGCACCACAGGCGGCCTCGCGCGGTTGAGCTCTCCCGCCCGTGCTACCGGGAAGTACTGGACGACAAGGTCATTGCCTAGGCATGTGGGGGCCGCCGATCCAGATGGGGCAGGCAGCAACAGAGGGGTGCCGCGCCTGTTGGCGTGCACCCCTATGTCTATTGCTGATGGATGGCCAGTGCCGCCCGGGGGATTGGGGCGATCACAGGTTGGGGTTGAGTACTACTTTGATGGGACGTGCCGGAGTCTGGTAGGCGGCCGTCCGGATCGCCTCGGCAGTGTCATCCAGGGAGAACTCGTGGGTGACCCAGTTGCCCAGGTCAATGCCCTGGGCGAGCAACGACCGGGCCAGGGTGAAACCCTGCTCGACTGTGTGTGGGTGAGAGAGCTGTCCCACCACCGTGATTTCGCGCCACATGAGTTCGCGCCAGTCGAACGGCTGGGTCCCCGGGTTGCCGGCGGCAACACTGACGATGGTCCCCAGCGTGCGGACGAGTGCCATTGCCATCTGTTTCCCAGCCGCCGAGCCGGAGGTTTCGACGACGACGTCTACCGGTCCGGTCCGGTCAGTGATTTCGCGAACAACGGCATCGAGCGATTCGCGGCTGGAGTCGGTGCCCGTGACCTGGACCTCGGCTCCGAAGGATCGTGCCAACTCCAAGCGTTCGCGATCGGCTTCCAAGCCCAGCAAGGTGACCTTCATCCCGCCCGCCACGGCGGCCATGGCGCAGCTGAGCCCTTGGGGGCCCGGACCGATGATGGCGATGTGTGATCCCGGCGAGGGGTTGCCGGCCTGGACCCAGCGGATGCCGTTCGCCACGGGGGAGCAGGCGATGAGGGCGGTCCTGTCGGACAGCGAATCCGGCACCTTGTAGACCAGCGCGGCGCCGGGAACGAAAACGTGGGTGGAGTAACCGCCCCAGAGATGGGGCGGCTCGGCGGCCGATAGGGTCCCGTAGCCGTTGGTGAGCCCTCGCGTCTCGCAGAGGTAGTACTGCCCGGCAGCGCAGGGATGGCAATCGGCGCACGGCCAGCGGGATTCAACGACAACCCGGTCCCCGGCGGAGAGGCCCCGGCGATTGCTTGCTTCCTCGCCAATGACCGCAACGCGCCCCACGATTTCGTCGCCGAAAATGACCGGTGTGCGTTCGTTTAGCCAATCGTGGTCACCGCGGAACATCTTCAGCTCCGAGCCGTCCACGCCGCAGATTGACACCTCGACCAGCAGATCGTCAGGCCCGACAGGCGGCAACTCGAATTCTGTCAGCTGCATCTTGCCGGGCGCCATATACACCGCGGCCCTGGCGGTCTTTGTGAACGTTGTGGCTGAGGAATTCATTCTTGCCTCTTTCGTTTGGGGGAGGTGGCACGCCTGCGGTGCCGTGAAAGTGTTTCGCCGGTAGATGGGCTGGGCTGATGGCCCGTTCCGCGGTTCGGCCGTCCCAGTGCAGGGGAGGCCTAGTGTCCACTCTCGTCTTATTATTGAAATAATAATAATTAAGGACATAATGGTGTCAAGGCTTCTGCGGGACATCCACGCGTTCCTAGAGGTTCGAGATAAGCCATAACAAAGAGTTGGTGTCCCGCACGGGTGAACGGCCGTTCAACGTGGGTGGTCACTTTACCTACATACCGACGCAAAGGGGCGTGACATGTCCGAGTGGTCAGAGATCGACAATAAATTGCTTGACCCCCAGTGGTACAGGACCACCGAATACCACGAAGCCTTCAGGAAGCTGCGGGACGAGGATCCTGTGCACTGGACCGAGGATGACGCTTACGGCAAGCACTACTGGTTCCTCACCCGTTACGACGACGTCCGCGACTACCTGCTCAACCACAAGCAGCTCAGCTCGCGTTGGGAAACGAGGGTGCCAAAGTCCCCTCAGCGCTACACCCCGGAAGAACGCTTTGCGATGGGCTTTGACACCAGCATGGCCCGCAACGATCCGCCCATCCATGACCTCTACCGACGCCCGATCAACAAGCACTTCAGCGTTCCAGTAGTCAAGCGTCTGGCGGGGGACGTGGAGCGGATCGTGGACGAAATTATCGCCGACGTTGCCGAACTCGGCGAGGTTGATCTGGTCGAGGCCATCGCCGGAGAACTGCCGGTCAAAGTCATCCTGCGCATGCTCGGAGTGCCAGAAGCGGACTGGCCGATGCTGCGCGAGGCCGCGTGGCAATGGCTCGCGCCGGCAGAACCGCGGTTCATGATCGACAACGACCCGGTCAAGACGCACCGCCACGGCCACTCCCGGCTGCTCGAATACTGCGAGCAGCTGGCCTTGGAACGGCGCAAGAATCCCACCGACGACTTTGCGACGGTCCTGGGCAACATGACCATTGACGGGGATCCGCTGAGCATCCACGAGATGCGCAGCTACTTCACGATCCTGATAGGCGGGGGGCTGGAGACAACGCGCAACACCGCGGCGGTGGGGCTGTGGCAGTTCATGCAGAACCCCGACCAGAAGCAGTTGCTGCTCGAGGACCCGTCGCTCACCAACAGTGCGGTCGAGGAAGTCCTTCGGTGGGTCACCCCAGCCCGCAGCCGCTTCCGCGTCGCCTCGGAGGATTTCGAACTCCACGGCAAGCTCATCCGTACCGGGGATTGGGTCATTGCATCCCAGGCGTCGGCCAACAAAGACGAGCGCAAGTTCAAGGACCCGCACCGCTTTGACATTACCCGCGACGCCAGCGGCCACCTGAGTTTCGGGGAAGGGATCCACCTTTGCCTGGGCCGCTCCCTGGCCCGGCTGGAATTAGCCACTTTGCTGCCCAAGGTGCTGCGGGCTTTCCCCGACATGGAAGTGGCGCAGGAGCCACAGTGGATTGCCGACAACATCACCACGGGCTTCAGCACCCTGCCCGTCCGCTACACGCCGCACGTGCCGGTTGCCGTTTAACACGAAAGGGAAGAAGAACCATGCCTAGAGTGCGTTACATCACCGATGACGGATCGGTGCAGGAGATCGAGGGCAACGAAGGCGAGAGCCTGATGCACGTGGCCGTCCGCAACGGTGTTCCGGGCATCGAGGGTGAGTGCGGTGGCGAGCTTTCGTGCGCAACCTGCCACGTGTATGTGGACAGCGGGTGGGTTTCGAAGCTCCGTCCACCGTCCCAGGACGAGGAGGAACTGCTTGAATCGGTCGAGGACGTCCGCGACGACAGCCGACTCGGCTGTCAGATCAGACTGACCGCCGCCATCGACGGGATCGTGGCCACGGTTGTCTCCTAGCGCCGTCGGCCACCGAAAGGATCGGTCATGAGTAGGACCTTCGACACACTGATTGTGGGAGCCGGACACGGCGGCGCGCAGCTTGCCCTGTCGCTGGCCGGTGCGGGATATGCCGGTTCGGTCGCGGTCATCAGCAATGAACCCTATGAGCCGTACGAGCGCCCACCGCTTTCCAAGGGATTCCTGACCGGCCAGACCGCCGCGGGCGACCTGGACCTTCGCTCCCGTGGGTACTGGGAATCTACCGGTATTGAGTTCATCCTGAATACCGAGGTCGTCAGGGTCGACGCAGCAGAACGCCGGGTCTGGACGGCCGGAGGTGAATCGATCGGGTACGCCCGACTGGTCTGGGCAGCCGGCGGCAATGCGCGCCGCCTGCCGGTGCCCGGAGGGGATCTGGAGGGTGTTTACACCCTGCGCACCCGTTCCGACGCCGAACGGCTCAAGGCCGAACTGGCGGCGGGAGCGCGCAATGCAGTCATCATCGGTGGCGGCTACATCGGTCTGGAGTCGGCGGCCGCACTCGTGGCGGCAGGACTCTCGGTGACCGTCGTGGAGTCCATGGACCGCCTGCTCGCCCGCGTGACGGGGCCTGCGGTATCGGAGTATTTCGCCGGCCTGCACCAGCGGTCCGGGGTCGAGGTGCTCCTCGGTCAAGGGGTTGTCGAACTGGCCGGGACTAACGGCCGGGTCAACGCCGTCCAGCTCGCCTCCGGTCGCGAAATTCCGGCCGACGTCGTGGTTGTAGGCGTCGGCCTGGTGCCGAACACCGGAGTCCTTGAGGGCGCCGGGGCGGAAGCTGGCAACGGAATCATCGTGGACGAATACTGCCGTACACGCTTGCCGGGGGTATATGCGATCGGTGATTGCGCGAATTTCCCGAGTGCCCGCACCGGCGGTCGGTTGCGCTTGGAGTCCGTGCAGAACGCCGTTGATCAAGCCAAGCTTGTGGCCGCGGAAATCGCCACAGGCGCTCCGGCACCATACGACGCACTGCCCTGGTTCTGGTCCCACCAATACGGGACACGGCTGCAGACGGCGGGCCTGCTGACCGGCTACGACGACTGCGTCGTCCGAGGAGATCCCGGCACCGGGAAGTTCAGCGCCGTCTACCTCCAGGGGAGGACAGTACTGGCCATCGACGCGGTGAACACCGTGCGTGACTTTGCCCAAGGCAAGGTACTTGTCGGCGCCGAGTACGCAGGCACACGTGAGGAACTGGCCGATCCGGCGCGTCCGCTGAAAGACGTCGTTCTTGCGGGCGCCAAGACATGACGGAGGATGACAATGAATCGACTTGAGTCAGACGAGGCCAACGGATACCTCCTCTGGCCGGTGAAAAAGAGCTTCCGCGAGTACATCGCGGCGCTCGAAGACGGGTCGGAAACAGTGGAAGGCGGAGCCGTGTCTGCAGACGGCGGCTTTGTCTTTGCCGAGTGCGAGAGTACGGGCTTCACCGACGACGGGTCCATCGGAACCATTCGCTACGGCGGCGGAGTGTCCTTCAGCGGCTATGGCGGCATGCTCTCGACACGCCTGTTCGAACCCTGGTTCGAAATCGACGGTCAGCAGGCTCGGATGTCGGTACAGACCAGGGGAGGATCCCATCCGGCCCGTCAGGTCATCGCGACGTGTGAGCTGCCGCTGCCCGAGACGACAACGGAACTGGTGGTGTGGCGGGATGCCGTTCCGCTGCTCACTTTTGAAGGTGTCAGTCTTTTCGGCGATGTCTACCAGCCAGGATCCGCCCTTGACTGTTTGACCCTTTCACGCGGTCGCCGCCGTCGTGAAACGACGCAGGCCGACGGCTGACCGGGAGCGGACGTTGAACGGACAACCGGCCTACGCCGTGATCCTGGATACAGCACGGGAGTTGTTTAGCGAACGCGGCTACCATGCGGTGACCATCCGCATGGTGGCCGCGGCTGCCGGCTATTCGCCGGCGATGGTTATGAAGGTCATGGGCACCAAGGAGGAGCTGTTCTCCCGGGCGGCGCCCGGGCGCTTGTCCGCCTCGGACCTGGAAATGGTTGACGGAGGCAGCCACGGTTTCGAGCTAGCCCGCAGGGTCCTGGACCGGCGGGACCGGGGTATTACCGACCCGTATGCAATGGTTCCGTTGATCATCCAAAACGCCCCGGAACCGGAGGCGGTGCGAAGCGACATACGCAGGCGCTATCTGCGCAACATTGCGGAAATGATCGGGGACACCACGGACGGTCGGCGTCACGCATCCATTGTGCTTTGCCTGCTGCTTGGACTGGCGGCGGGCACCCACACGCTCGGATTGCTTGGCTCTATGGACAGCCGAGAACTAGCACTGGCCTATGGTCGTGCCATTCAGCACGAGATTGACCAATGCACGGGACCCCGCGGCCCCATGCCGGCCGCACAGGCCGGGCCGCAACACTAGGGAGTTCGGGCCGGGCCGCCCGGAACACCTTGGACAACGGATGCCAAGGCGGCGCCCATCGCCTGTCCCAGGACCGCATGCCCTTCGTCACCCGGGTGGATGCCGTCCACCAGTTGGGCCTCGGACACCAGCTCCAGGCCCGGAACCAGCCGGATGTGTGTGTCCTCGCGACGGTTGGCGAACAGGTCCACCGTCTCCTCAATACCATCGCGGAGTTCGGCCAGGGTGGCCCCCACGGCGTTGCGCGTGGATTCGGCCTGCGGCCGGAGAATCGGACTGAGCACAACGATTGGCGTCTCAGGGTGGCCGCTGCGGACCACTGTCAGGAAGATCCGCATGAGTTCCGCTATGTACTCGCGGTCCATGGGGATCTGCGACCAGCAGTTGGTGCCCCAGGCGAGCGAGATCACTTCCGCGGGCACCGTGCTGACAAAGCCTGCCGCAGGCAACTCTCCCCGGGCTGCGCCGGCGAAGCCGAGGTTGACGACGTCCAGGCCCGTGTTGCGGGCTGCGACGGCGGTCCAGGCCAGGCCCGGGTCGCTGGTGGTCCAGCCTTGTGTGATGGAGTCGCCGTAGGCTACCCACCGTGGACGGGAGGGCGCGGGAGTGATTCCACCGCCAATGGCCTCGATGCCGTGCAGGATGGGTGTGTACCCCTCGGGCAGGTGCACTGCCACGGGTTCGTCGTGCTGCCGCGGCGGCAGGTCGAGGCGGATGCGCCGGCGAGCGTCCGGTACGGCTGGGACCTGAGCGTGCAACCGCCCGAACAGCCAGATGGAAAAATACTGCTTCGGCACCGGAGCTGCCAGCGGGTGCATGGTGCGGGTGGTGACGTCGATTTCGACCGCCGTCGCATCCCCGCTGAATTCGAGCCGTACCCCTGCGGGAACCAGGGCGGCCGAGGCCGTGTCGCGGGCGAACCGTTCGGTTGCTTCCAGCGGTACCCGGGAACGGGCATGGTCCGTGGCGGAAAAGGCGAGCCCTCGCGTGAATTGCGTGATGTCCATCGTGCTTTCTCCTTTGAATGATGATGGGAAGTACTACGGAAGGGCGCCGTCAGGCGTGCGGCTGGCCCAGCGTCCGCCGATCGCCCGGGTGACAGTGCGTCCTGACTGCAGCATCTCGGAACAGAGGTCGAGCAGGTCGGAGCCGGGAATGTCGTTGATCCCGTAGAGAGTCATCGCGAACACCACTGTCCCGTCGGGACCGAAGATCGGCGCGGCAAGGTTTGCGACGTCGTAGCGTGTCCCGGGATCAATGTCCCGAAGCGAGTAGCTGTCCGTCTGATCGGCGATGGCCCGCCGTAATTCTGTGTGGATTGCCGCGTCCCTGTCCAGACGGTGTGCCGACTCGTTGATGAGCTCGATCACGGCGTCGCCTGGCTCATTCCGAAGCCCGATGGCCAGACCGCGTTCGCGAACCCGCGAGAGGTCCTCGGCAAGTCCGGGGCCGTGCTGGGCCGCCCCTTCCGGACCGAGCCGCCCAAGCCACTTATGCACGTCGGCGTCGGGGGACCAGGCCAGGAAGACCTGGCCGAACGGAGGGATGAGCGGGATCCGCTGACCGATCCAGGCCTCACGGGACTGGCTGGACGGACGGCCCTCGATGGCGAGTATCAGGATTTCGTCTGCGACGGCGGCACTACCGATGCATTCGCTCCCGAAGCCGGAGAGCCGCGCGAGTTCGGGCCGTGCCGCCTCGATTACGGGGTGTCGCTGGGAAGCGGCGTGTCCGGCCGCGACCACTGCCGGTCCCAGTACGTAGGTCCGGTGCCGACGGTCCCGGGTGATGTACCCCCACTCGGACAGAGCCAACAGAATTGACGACATGGAGGCCGGGCTCACCCGCAGGGCGGCGGAGAGCTCGGACAGTGTAAAGGCCATTTGAGGATGGACGGTCATGTAGTTGATCACGCCCATGGCCCGGGCCGCGGCAGGAGCAGGCTTCATTGTGGGACTCCATCACTGAAAGTGTTGACGCTCATACTTGGAGCAGTTAGATTCATTTATAGCATATCGTTTTCAATTTCGATATATCGAAAAAGACTCTTGCTTATTTCACTCTTGGAAAGGAGCTCCCATGATGGGAAGACGCAACACGGCGTCCCCGCGGGTGGCAATCATCGGTGCCGGATTCTCGGGCATCGCAGCGGGTATCAAGCTCAAGCAGGCGGGCGTTAACGAATTCACCATCTACGAAAAGTCTCCCAACGTCGGAGGCGTGTGGTGGGACAACCGGTACCCGGGTGCTGAGGTTGACACCCCCTCGGTGCTGTATTCGTACTCCTTCAAGCCCTGGCGGTGGAGCCGGACCCATGTCCGGCAGGCAGAACTGCTTGAGTACCTCCAGAGCGTGGCGGAAGAGTACGGTTTGGGTCCGCACGTCCAGACCCGCAGCGAGGTTGAGCGCGCCGTATGGAGTGAGGAGCGGCAGCACTACACGCTGCAGCTCAAGGACGGACGCATCGAACGTTTTGATGCTGTGATCAGCGCGGTGGGCCTGCTCAGCGACCCCCGCTATCCGGACTGGCCCGGACTCGAACACTTCGCCGGCGCCAAGTTCCACACCTCGCGGTGGGACCATGGCGTGGACCTTTCAGGGAAGACGGTCGCCGTCGTCGGTACCGGCTCCACAGCGGCCCAAGTGGTACCCAGCATCGCGCCCGTCGCCGGCCAGGTAAAGCTGTTCCAGCGTGAACCGGGCTGGGTCCTGCCCAAGGCGGCGCGGGAGTTCACCGCCACGGAGCGGGTCGCCATGAATTCGCATGCGGCGCAGCGCATTGTGCGCTCGCTGATGCTCATGCGCCGGGAAAAGCAGCAGTACAGGAACGCTGCCTGGCGTCCTGGAACCCCGGAGAACCAGGCTGCCGAAGCATCCGCCCGCGACTACATCGACACGGTGTTCGCGGACCGGCCGGACCTGCGAGAAATCGTGACGCCCAAATACCCCTTCGGCGGCAAGCGCCCGGTCCTGACGGACGACTTCTACCCCTCCCTCACCCGGGAGAACGTGACAGTGGTACCGCGCGCGGTGTCCCGGGTAACCCCACGCGGGATCGTCGACGCCGGGGGGCAGGAGCATCAGATCGATGTGCTGGTGATGTCCACGGGATTCAAGTCGGAATTTGTGTCCACTGTTGAAGTGGTGGGCTCCGGCGGGCGGAGCCTCAACGATGTCTGGAACGGCGAGCCGCAGGCACTCCTCGGGGTCATGACATCCGGCTTCCCCAACTTCTTCATGATGTACGGCCCGAACACGAACGGCGGCGCCATCGTCACACACCTCGAGGCGCAAGCTGACTATATCGTTGCGGCGATCAAGGTCCTTGCGCGCGGCGCGGCAACTTCGGTGGAAGTGCGGGACTCGGTCTCGCAGTGGTTCAACAGCATCATCCAGCAACGCCTCGCCGGTGCGTCTTTCGAAGGGGCCAACAACTATTACAAGAGCGGTACCGGGCGAATCGTGACCCAGTGGACCGACGGGGCCATTCTCTACAGTGTGCTCACCAAGTTGCTCCGGCGGGCCGCGTGGAAGGTCCGCTACATTGTGCCTGGCAGCGGACCGGCCTCCGACCCCGCGTCCGCGGCACTCGCCCCAGAGCCGGTCGGCATCGCCGGCGATCAGGCTGAGCTCGAGCAACTTTACGTCGAAAGCTAAGAGGAAGCACAAGTGAATCAGGTCATGAACCCCAGCAAACACAGGAAGACTAGCAGTAGCGCTTTCAGGGCGGCACTGCTCGCGGTGGCGGTCGTGGCGGCCGTGCCGGCCTATGTACGAATCAAGCGCGTGGTTGAATCGACCATCACCCTGAACAACGTCGACACCGCGTCAGTGTTCGGCACAAAGCGCAAGGAAGGCTAGGGCGGCGTCCGAGCCGCCCTAGCCTCGGAACATCGTGGACATCGGCTCGACACTGAGGGTCTTCAGATTTCCATCAGGGAAGTCCTCACCGTCGGTTCGATTAACCTTGAAGGGCTCAGGACGCCTGGAAGAATTCGCGCAGGAGTGCCGCCACGGTGCCGGGTTGTTCCGCGGGCGGCAAGTGCCCTGCGTTCTTGACCCCCGTCAGGCTTCCCCGGGCAACGCCTTCCGCGATCCGGGCCAGGGCCGATTCCGGCACCATCCGGTCATATTCGCCCCATACGGCCAGGACGGGGACGTCTACGTCTTCGAGCGCGTTGCCGACGTCGTGATGTCCCAGGGCTTCGAGGTAGCGGGCATAGGTTTCGTCGTCGGCCGTGCGGATGGTCCGCTCGATGCCGTCGATTAGGGGTGCGTTCCGTGTGGCTGCGTCGGGCGCGAACCAGCGCTCCCCGACGCCGCCCGACCGTTCCGCAGTGCCTTCGGCCCGCACCTGGGCAGCCATGGCCGCGAGGCGGTCTGGTTGGCCTTGGCCCGCTGCGCAGCACATGACGGCCACGGCCGGAACTCGCTCGGGGTGACGGCGGGCCAGTTCCAGGCCGATTGCTCCGCTGATCGATACGCCTGCGAAGTAGGACTTCTCCTCGCCCAATTCGTCCAAGATCCCGACGACCGCATCAGCCAGATCCTGCATGGTAAAGGACCGGGGGGCTGCAGGTGCGCCGTTGTGGCCAAAATGCTCCAAGGTCAGCACCCTGAAATCGTCACGGAGTAGCCCGGCGGCCTCATCCCACATTGTCGATGGAGTGCCCAAGGCGGGACCCAGCACCAGTAACCGGGCATCTATGGCACCGGACGGCATGGAGGAGGGAAGGCGCAGTGAAGTCATTCGAATATCTCCTTTGATACGCGGGGCCTGGTGCAGCCGAACGGCGCGGTGAGCCAAAAGCGCTAGTTACAGAACAAAAGTTACTATACCTATAATGATATTGAAGTAAGCTGAGATGATTCTCGACCCGATGGAAGTACTCGGGCAATGCCCAATGGGCTCAACACAAGGGAGTGGATTGTAGATATGCGCAACGACCACATGATCTTTACGGCGTTCGTGTCGGCGTCGACAACCAAGACCTCGCTGGGGGCCTGGACGCACAAGTCCACGGACCCGGGGATCCTGACCGCGGAGTACTACATCTCGCTGGCCAAGATGCTTGAGCGCGGCGGCTTCGACCTGCTCTTCTTCGATGACCGGCTGGCCATGCCTGCCGCCTACCGTGGATCCATCGAACCCGCTGTCCGGCGTGGGTCACGGGCGGTCAAACTCGATATCCTGACGATTCTTGGCGCGATCAGCACGCACACTTCCCGCATCGGCCTGGGCGGAACGTATTCGACCACCTACGGCATGCCTTATCACGTGGCACGCGCCTTCGCGACGCTGGACCACCTGTCCGGTGGGCGCGCGGTCTGGAACGTCGTCACTTCGCTGAACGACGACGAAGCGGCCAATTTCGGCGTCGACTACCTGAACCCGGCCGAGCGCTACGACCGCGCCGAAGAATTCTTGGACATCGTGACTCGGCTTTGGGAATCCTGGGGCAAGGACGCTTTGAAAATCGACAAGGAGACCGGCGTCTTCGCCGATCCGGAGCAGGTGCACGAGATTGAATACGCCGGCAAATTCCTCTCCTCTCGCGGCCCGCTCACCGTGCCCCAGCCTCCGCAGGGCTGGCCCACCCTGCTGCAGGCCGGTCAGTCCGACCGGGGGCGCGACTTTGCCGCCAAGTGGTCCGATCTGGTGTTTACCAGCACGCATGACAGCGCGACAGCCATTGCCCAGTACAAGGACCAGAAGGAGCGCTTGGCCGCCGCAGGCCGATCGGCGGACTCGATGAAGATCATGCCCGCGATCCTGACGATCGTGGGGGAGACCGAAGAGATTGCCCGCGCAAAAGAGGCCTACTTCGACAGTCTGTTTGAGCCCGAAGAGCAACTTGTCTTCCTCTCCGAACAGGCGAACTTCGATTTCTCCAAGCTTCCTCTCGACGAGCCGCTCACTGACGACTTGTTAGAATCCGTTACCGGGACGCGCGGCTCGGTGGAGGGGTACATCCGCGGCGCACGGAAGAAGTTCGGCGAAGACGCGACCCTGCGCCAGCTGGTCGCAGCGAGATCCAAACAGGGCGATGCCCGGTTCGTCGGGACTCCCGAGCAGGTCGCCGACAAACTGGAGGAATGGTTCCTGAACGAGGCTTGTGACGGCTTTGCCATCATGCCGGCGGATGTGCCGGGAACCTGGGAGGACTTCGTGCGGATGGTCATGCCGGAGCTGCGCCGGCGTGGACGCGTGCCGGAAGACATTTCCGACGGCGGCAACTTCCGAAAGCGTCTCGGCCTCGAGGACCGCGTGCAGTCACTGGTCCACTAGCAAGGCCCAGACTCGGCGGCTCCGGCGCAGGCTGACCTGCTCCGGAGCCGCCGCTGTGAGTGCCAAATGCGGCGAATGAGGGGCTGCAACTTTCGATACGGGAGAGCCCCTGCTTCCCTCTGGGAACAGGGAAGCAGGGGCTCATGCCGACTTTGTTACTACGGCCTAGGAACTCACTTCGCGCCGAGTTTGTTGGCCAGTGCGTCTTGCCAGGTGTTCCAGTCAGAGACGACGCTGCTGCCGAGGCCGAGATCAGTGTCGATGTTGGTACTGGACTTCGGCACTTTGAGTTTGTCGAGGGAGAGGTTTCGCCAGGCTTGAGCAACCGAGTTAGTCAGCGCTATTGATGCGTCGGGGTCTTTCAATCCCTTCGGTGCGATGGACTTCATGTCCGGGCGGCCTGCCCAGTATGCCGTGATGGCCTGGTTGAACGGCGTCGGGTCGACGATCCCGCCGCCACCCTTCTTTGCTGCGGCGCCGAGCTGCGCGTACTGGTCGAGCGTGGCTTTCGCGAACTGGGTCAACGGCTGGATCCGGGCGGCGAGCAGCGCCTTCTGTTGCGCCGGGGCGAGCTTGTCCCAGGCGGTGGTGGAGAGCACCCAGTTCGCACCGGAGGTCGGCGCGGTGTTCATCACGGTGATCCACGGCGTGATCGCGGCAAAGTCGCCGGACAGGATCGTCGTCGTCGCGTTGACCGCGCAGTCGAGCACGTGGCGCTGAAGGGCCTCGTACTGGTCGTTCGATGCGGTGAACTGACCGACCATGCCGAGCGACTGCTCCTCGCCCTGGGAAATCGTGTTCGCCACGCGCACTTGGCGGCCGGCGAGGTCCGCCGGGGTGGAGAACGGCTTCGAGCATGTCAGTGCAGCCGGGCCGGAGGTCATCGGGAGAAGCGGCATGAAGCCGTTCTGCTTCATTTCTGCCGCGGCGGCGCTGTCACCTTCGTAGTGCACGAGCTGCTGGCCGATTCCGGCGATGTTCACGTCTGGGTAGCCCCATCCGTTCGTCGCAGTTTGCACAACGATGTCATCCCAGTTGGAGATCGGGAGCTGTTTCGGGAAGTAGCCGTTGCTGACGAACGTGACGTCGGTCAGGCCTGACTTGAGTGCGGTAAGGGCCTCGGTGGCCGGGTGCAGCACGCCGCCTTCGTAGACCTTGAAGGTGACGGTGCCCCCGGTCGCCTTGGTGGCCGCGTCCATCCAATTGTGGAGCAAATCCTCGGCAGTCGAACCTGGGGGGAAGATGCTGGAGACGGTCAGCTTGACCGGCGCAACGGAACTCCAATTGACGGGCCCACCGGAATCCGCCGCCGTGGGCTTCGTATCGGTCGCCGCGTTGCTGAGAGCGCAGCCGCTGAGCAGGGAAATGGCGCCGACGGCGCCGATCATGAGCTGGAACCTTTTGTTGCGAATCACTCAGAACTCCTTGGGGTGAGGTGTCGCCGCGTCGCATCGTCGCGCCGCTTGGAGACAAGTAAAGCGAATCTTTTCTAATGTTGCAATAATTGCAAGTAAGCAATAGCATCGAATTCATTCGCGAGACCTGGTTTTGCTCGGCCCCAGGGACTCGCACCGGTTTCTTGTTGGCATCGACGAAGGAGTTGATGATGGTTGATTCAAGGTCTACCGCGGAGGAGGGTGACATGGTTTCGGACAGACGTTCGATCGAGCGGCTCGCCTGGCTCAAATGGATTGATCGAATCAGCACGGCAACCGCGGCCCTCGCTGGGATCGCCACCCTCGGGATGATGATCAACGTCATCATCGACGTCATTGGCCGGTACGCCTTCAAACAGCCGCTGCCCGGCACGCTCGATCTGGTGACCTTCGCCTGGATGCCGTCCCTGGTCTCACTCGGTCTCGGCTTCGCTCTGTTGCGCGGAGAGATGGTCCGAGTGAGCCTGCTGACCGCTCCCACTTCGCCGCGCACGCAGAGGATCATCGAGATTCTGGGCATGACGCTGATGCTCTTCACCGTCGGATTCCTGCTCTGGTTCGGCGTTGAGAAGGCGATCGACTCTACTGACCTTGAAGAGAGTGCCGTTGGCACCCCTTGGCTTCCGGTCTGGGTGTTCCGGTGGGCCGTCATGGTCGGCCTCGCCGTGCTGCTCCTGCAATCCGCGGCGCAGCTGCTCCGGGCCGCGACAGTCAAGGTGTTTGTCCCCGACGATGCCGACGAACTTGAGGCCGAAGCATTCGATTTCAACGAGCTTGATGATGTGAAGGTGGGGACCCGATGAGTCTGGAGACCGAATCCGAGAGTACGCTGACAAGCGCTGCGCCGAACCTAGACCGGCCCAACCGAGCCGGCCGCCGTTTCGAGATCGCGTTGGTAATCGTGGGGATCGCCGCGGTGCTGCTGATCGTATACCTGGTCAGCTTCCCAACGGCCCCACTGCTCGTAGGCATCTTCGTGATCCTTGTGATGATGGCGCTAATGCTGTTGAAAGTCCCGGTCGGCATTGCCATGGCAGTGACGTCGTTCCTCGGACTACTGCTGCTCGGCGGGGTGAAACCGCTCGCCTCGACGCTTGAAGAGTCCGTGTACAGTGCATTCGCGTCCTGGTCGCTGAGCGTCATCCCGATGTTCGTCCTGATGGGCATCGCATTGGGCAAGAGCGGGTTGATGGACAAGGCATACGATTCTGCTTTGAAGTGGCTGGGGCGGCTTCCCGGTGGCCTGGCGATCGCGACGAACTTTGCGGCTGCCGGCATCCATGCCGCAGGCGGCAGCACGATCGGCATCACCTACGCGATCGGTCGGGTCTCGATCCCGAAGATGATCAAAGCGGGTTACAAACCGAGCCTTGCCATGGCATCGACAGGGATGGCCGGTACACTCGGCCAGATAATCCCACCGAGCGTGCTGATGGTCATCTACGCCGGCGTCGCGGGAACTCCGGTCGGACCGCAGCTTATCGCCGGAATCCTCCCGGGTATCTTGATCGGGCTGCTCTTCGTTGCCGTCATCCTGGTCTGGGCGACGGTATCGCCGAAGTCCGCGCCCCGCGGCCCTAAATTCTCGTGGCGGGAACGCTTCGCTTCGCTGACAACTCTGATCCCTGTGGTCGTCATCATCGTGGTGGTGATCGGTGGCATCTTCTTGGGTGTCTTCACGGCAACCGAGGCGGGGGCGTACGGCGCGGCGATCACGATCGTGGTCGGGCTGTTCGCGATCATCTTTCAGCACCGGTCACAGAAGAAGCGGACGACGGCGACGGTGTCGACCGGGCGACTGATCGGCAACTATTTCACGTCGATGATGCTGGAAGCTGTGTCGGTGGTTTCCGGGATTTTCGTTCTGCTCATCGGTGTTAACTTGCTCACCCGCGTGATGGCGCTGAGCGGCGTGGCGAACGTGGTCGCAGACTGGGTGGTCGGTCTCAACCTCCCGCAGATCGAATTCCTGCTGCTCCTGATCCCGATCTACCTGATCCTCGGTATCTTCCTCGAAACCCTGCCCCTGATCTTGCTGACTGTCCCAATCTTCCTCGCACCGTTGGCGGCGCTCCACGTCGACCTGATTTGGTTCGGTGTGTTCCTCATCGTGCAGGCCGAGATCAACCTCGTCCTTCCACCATTCGGGGTGCTGAACTTCATCGTCCTCGCGCTGAGCAGGAAGGCGATGAAGGGGTCCGGCGTCAAGCTTTCGCTTGCCGACGTGTTCAAAGGAGTGGCGCCGTTCATCGGCGCCGCCGTCCTGGCCCTGGTCATTCTGATCGCCTGGCCGGAGTTGGCGCTATGGTTGCCCCAGCATGCAGGGAAGAAGTAGTGATCGCAGGGGATTGCGAAAGACATGACGTCCGCTTGGACACTCGACTCAGTGAGGAGCAGGAATGACCAGCACAGCCACGGCGCTCGTTCAGACCGGACCAAGAGAGCAACACTTCGAAGAGATCCCCTTCCCGACGCTGCCGCCGGGTGCTGCCCTGCTGCGAGTCGAGGCGAACGGCATCTGTGGCAGCGATGTCGAA
Organism: Arthrobacter sp. KNU-44; assembly: GCF_051843155.1. NCBI lineage: Bacteria > Bacillati > Actinomycetota > Actinomycetes > Micrococcales > Micrococcaceae > Arthrobacter > Arthrobacter sp. KNU-44. The sequence goes on along the minus strand of NZ_JBPXNG010000002.1, from coordinate 1,353,444 downwards.
TCCTTCCTGGGTGAAGACAGAAATGTTCCCGCGGATCGGAAGTACCCGCGAATCAACGGTCATGAGATCGTGGGTGTCATCGAGGACATGGGTCCGAAGGCTAAGCATCGAGAGGGCCTGAACATCGGTGACCGCGTCGCCGTGAACCCCGTCATTTCGTGCGGCAAGTGCGGACCCTGTACGGATGGCCGCATGCACATGTGTGCCGCCGGTCGGTTCCCCGTTCCCGTGTACGGTTTCATCCCGACGACGGAGTCACCGGGGTTGTGGGGCGGATACAGCACGCATGTCTATCTCGATCCGGAAGCGATCGTCTATCCGTTTCCTGCGAACTTCGACCCGTTGAACGCGACGCTCTGGAATCCGCTTGGTGGAGCAATCCAGTGGTCGGTGATGACCCCCGGCCACAAGGTGGGCCAGTCGGTGGTGGTCCTCGGCAGCGGCCAGCGCGGTCTGGCGATCGTGGCCGCGCAGCGCGCCGTGGGGTCCGGTCTGATTATTGCCACGGGCCTCAGTCGAGACCGGCACAAGCTCGACCTTGCGCTCGAGTTCGGTGCAAACGCGGTTGTGGACGTCGAGCAAGAGGATCCGGTTGAAGCAGTCCTATCCCTCACTGGTGGTCAGGGTGTCGATCTAGTCATTGACACCGTTCCGAAGATCACTTCCACTACACTGCAGGGCGTGCAGATGCTCAAGGCCGGTGGCACTCTTGTCAACATCGGCGTCAAGGAAGCCACCGTTGATGGCTTCCCGATTGGTCGTATCACCTCTAAGAACATCCGTGTGATCGGCGCCGCCAACTCCAGCATTGCCGCGTATCGCACCGCCGCCGACATGCTGATCACCGGGCAGGTCAATCTTGAGAAGATGCGCACGCATGTATTCGGATTCGACCGGTTCGAAGAAGCACTCGACACTCTCGAAGGGAAGATCCCTGGGACCAAGAGTGTGAATGTCGTAGTAACCCCAACATTCACGCACTGACGGCTTGGTTATTTGGAGCGAAAGGGCGGCGATGCCCGTTGCATCGCCGCCCTTTCGCTTTTGCGCCCACTGTCGGCCTTATTGCGCCCTTGCCACATCGTCAGGGAAGCCCCCAGAGGAAATTACCCGGATCGGTTCGCCGTCGAGGTAGCCCAGGATTCCCTCCACTGTTCCCGCGTACCATTCCCGGTAGACGTCGTCCGTGAACCCGCCCACATGCGGACTCAGAATAACGTTATCCAGACCCAAGAACGGGTGGTCCCGGGACAAGGGTTCCTCCTCGAAGACGTCTAGGGCCGCTCCGCCAATGGACTTGGTCCGAAGGGCTGCGACGAGCGCGCGTTCGTCGACTAGGGGCCCCCGCGACGTATTGACCAAGACAGCGCCCGGCCTCATGAGGCTGAGCTCCTCTTCGCCGATGAGCCCCCGAGTCTGTTCAGTAAGGACCATGTGGACCGATATGACGTCGCTGCTGCACAGGAGCTCCTCGAGTTCCACCCGGACGGCGCCCTGCTTGAGTGCGGCGCCTACCTCAAGGCGCGGGCTCCAGGCGAGTACCTTCATTCCGAAGACGTGGGCATATTTGGCCACGTGGGATCCGACGCCGCCCAGCCCGATGAGGCCCAAAGTCTTTCCGTGCAGGGCCGTCCCTAGCGATGTCTGCCACTTCCCGCCCCGCACGGCGCGGTCCTCTTGGGGAATCCGCCGGGCTGCAGCCAGAATGAGGGCCCAGGTAAGCTCTGCAGTGGCTAACCGCGCCTCGCCGTTCGCAGTACCCAAGACGAGCACCCCTGCATCTTCGGCCGCTTGCAAATCGATCGCTCGGTTCGCCCTGCCGGTGGTGATCACGCATTTCAGGTGCGGGAGCCGCTCAAACAGGCTGCGTGTCAAGGGCAATCTCTCGCGCATGACGCAGAGGACTTCGAAGGGCCGAAGGGTGTTGGCTGCGTCATCCTCGTCGCGAAATGGCTCATGCAAGAACTCGACCCGCGCCCTCTCGCCGATACGGTCCCAGTCAGCCATGGAAGGGGCAATACGGAGGTAGTCGTTGATGACCGCCACGCGAGGCCGCCCGGTCATGCGGAGGGTTCCAATCCCGGAAGGACCACCGATTTGTTGGCTTTGCCGTTGGCCATGCTTTCGATGGCTTCACGCGTCTGGCTGAGCGGGAATCGGTGGGTGACAAGCTGTCCGATGGGGAAGCGCTCGCGGTGCTTGGTTACGAACTTGAGGGCCTGATACCCGGCGTTGGGGCGTGAACCGAGGTTGCCGAAGATGCGGATGTTCCGGTTATTGATCAGGACCGGATTCACGGGGACGGTCTTGGTCCCTGAGTAGAGCCCCGAAAGCAGGTAGCGCCCGTTTCGCGCTAGGAGATCCAGTCCTTCTTCGAAGGCGGATACGTGTCCGGCGGCTTCGATGACCATATCGGCCCCCCGGCCATTAGTTAGCTCGAGGATCGCCTCCCGCCGATCCTCCGGCGTCGTGGTGGTGATATCGATCGTTGAGGAAGCCCCGAATTGCCGCCCGATCTCCAGCCGGGCCGCCGGCGCGCCGATCAGGATGACTTGGCGTGCTGCACTCAGCCCGGCGAGCATCGTGGCGGCCAGTCCGACAGGGCCGCTGCCCTGGATCACGACGGTCTGTCCGGTTTCGATGGCGCCGACCCGTTCCATTCCGGAGATTGCGGTGGGCAGGGCACAGCCTAGCGCGACCACTTCCTCGTCCAGGACGCTCTCAGCGACGCGGAACACGGGCACTTGGGCGGACAACGTCGCGAACTCCCGATAGCCCGCGGCGTTGGGGACGTCGGAGGAGACCGGCCAGAGCTTGTTTTCGCACGGCTCGCGCAGCACACGGCAGGAATAGCAGCGAAGGCACGGGGTGGACCCTGGGAACCATGCGACCCTGTCGCCCACGCGCAGCGGTGCACCTGCCCAATCCGTCAGGGTCGTTTCCGAAAGCTCCTCAACGATGCCCACTGCTTCATGGCCAAAGGAGACGGGGCCGGTGGAATCCTGGACATCGCCTACTAGGCGGTGCGCATCACTGCCGCAGACCCCGGCCACCGTGATCCGGGCAACCAGGCCTCCCTCCGGGGGTGCAGGCACCTCGGACTCAAGGTAGGTCAGCTTCTTCGAACGGATATCAAAAGACGCATGCAAACCAGTGCGCATGAGCTCCTCACTTCCCTTTTGTATTGCCGGATTGGGTCGATGGCTGCCGAAAACGGCCGCGTCTGCGTTGTTACGCAGTGAAGATCGTTGTTTAATGTTAACTAACATTAATATGATATTCGATGCGTCCTGCGAGACTCAGTACTTGTTTCCGCGCACCGAGCGTCTTCCGTGCGGAGATCATCCGGGGCCCAGTGGAAGCTGTCTCTCAGTGGCGTTTCGGTCCCGGCGGCGGAAGGCGGGGCGCGGTCGGCCGAATTATTCCTAACGCGCCTCCACCGGCGGCCACCGCCGGAAGACTTTGCGTTCGGAGATCAGCCAGGCACCCTCCTGCTGCCGCAGCACATCTTCGTAGACTCCGGTTCGGGCCAGTCCCTCGAACGGACCCACGATGTATTTGCTCGACACCCGCACGGCGCAATCGCGTTCATGCACGTAGACGTTCGTCGTGTGGTGGGCCGGCGGATGGACGGTCGAGCCTACGCTGAAAAATTCCCGGATGGCGGGCAGCCCGCGGTATACAGCTCCGCCCACCGCCGAAGCGTCGAAAACTGCATCATTTGTGAAGATCTCGCCCAGCGCGTCGAGATCCTGATTGTCCACGACGTGTCCGTACCGATTGGCCAATTGGGTTGCTGCGGCCAAGATTTCAGGGTTCATCCGGCGGTTCCTGTTCTACTTTGGGGCTGGTGTCATCCGTCAAAGGAGGAGCCGATCACTTCGAGGAGGCGGCGGACCACGGCTTCGGCGGCGGCCGACAATTTACGTTCGCTCGAAGAGACCAGCGTGTAGATCGAGTGCCGGTCCTGGGCGACTTCAAGGGGCAGCCGGACGAGGCCGAGGTTGGGGCGCTGCCGGCTCAGGACGGAGCTGGCCACCAGGATGACATCGCTGCTGCGGACGAGCCCCGCTAAGAGTTCATAATCATCCATTTCGATGGTCGGCGTCCGGATGCCCAAAGCATCAAGATCCGTGCCCTTCAAAGTGTCCCGGACAAAGGTTCCGGCAGCCACGGGATACTGGGACAGGGTGTCTGCTGACAACGGGACCGCTAGTAGCGGATGATCCTCGCGGACTAGGAGGGCAAGCTGCGACAAGTTTCCGATGCGCTTCGTGCGCACCCCGCTTGCAACGGTGAAGTTGTCCGAATCCCTAGGGACTCCGCCGATATAAAAATCGATTTCTCCGCTTCTGAGTAAATCGCGCAGCATGCTGTTGGACCCGACTTGAATCCTGACCCGAATTCCGTCTCCGGTGGAAGCGAACATCGGTAGGACTTCGGGTAGGAAGCATGACGCGGAAACCGGTCCCAAACCGAAGCTCACCAAAGCCCCCCGGCCGGCTGCTGCGCTACGCAGCTCATCGTCCACGGCTTCGGCGTGGTGAAGCAGGCGCTCGGCTTGGGCGACAAACTGGACGCCTTCGGGGGTGAGCCTTGTGCCGGTTTTGCCCCGGTCAAACAAGGTGACGTCGTATTCGCGCTCCAAGGACTGAATGCTGCGGGTCAGGGCCGGTTGGGACAGCGGTATCGCGATGGCTGCCGCGCTGTAGCTGCCCTCCCTGGCAATGGCTACGGCATGGCGCAGTCTGTTGAGATCGGGCATGAGTGGGGTGGTCCTTGGTCGGAATCTTGGTTTTGCTCAGGTGGTTGGCGGCTCTCGGTGTGCCCGGGACTTCTCCTGCCACTTAACCGAGTTTATGTGTAATGATTGAAATGTAAAGATCTATCCTGCAAATTTTATGGTGGACCCGGCGTAGGGGCCCGGAGTTGGCCCGAATGCCGGAGCTGCGCGGCACAGGCCTGCGGGAACGCGTGCCTTCGGCTGTCCGTGGTTTCACGGGCTTCCGCGGGTGGTCAAGCCTCAGAATGTGTAATGACAAAGGAGTCAATAGTGGGTACTTCCGAGAAAAAGACAACCAGGCTGAAGGCAATTTTCAACCGGCCGGGCACAACGCTGATGCCCTTTGGGGTGCTTCCGATACACGCGCGGATGGCCGAGCAGGCAGGCTTCGAAGCCTTTGAGGTCTCCGGCGGATTGTCCGCGTGGTGGCTAGGCGGTGTGGCCGACGTCGGCTACATGACGATGACGGAAGTGGTGCAGCAGGCCGCCAGTGTGGTAAGGGCTGTAGAAATCCCGGTTTACTGCGACGCGGACACTGGATACGGCGGTCCCGTAAACGTTCGTCGGACCGTGCAGGAATTTATTCGGGTCGGGGTGGCCGGCATTCACATTGAGGACCAGTCCGAACCAAAGAAGGCCGGTGGGCGGGCTGGTATACGCCTCGTATCAGATGCGGAAGCCATTGGCCGGCTGCAGGGGGCCATTGACGCCCGTGACGAGCTTGATCCCGACTTTGTGATCGTGGCACGCACCGACGGATATGGCGCGGAGGGCGGCGGTCTCGAGGAGGCCATCCGCCGTGGCGTCCTCTACAAGGAGGAAACTGGCGCGGACGTCATCTTTTATGAAGGACTCAACTCCTGGGAGGAAGTCCGTATCGCCATCGAGGCTACTCCTGGACCGGCCTATGCGATACCGAGCCGTAGGGCTGGCCGGACCCTGCCAACCGCTGAGCTGGCCGCCTTCGGGCAAAAGATTCAGATTGTACCGTTCATCTTGCCCGGCATCCATGAGGTCTGGAAGCTACTTCTTGAAGTGCGCAATAGCGGCGAAGTTGCCGCCGTGGACGATTTCCGGGAGCTGATCGACTCCGCGGCTGGCAGCGAACAATACGTCGGTTGGGGCGAGCACCTGCTCAAGCCTGGCTACGACGATGCGCGGTTGCTGGAGGAGAGGTATCTTCCGAAGGAGCTCCAACGGGACTATGCAAACACAGGCGGCGACGAAGACTGAAACAAGTCCGGTCGGTGCGGCAGTGCAATGCGGGGCAGCTGGTTTTGGTGGAATCCGGGTTGTCTATTGAAGAATTCTCCTATTATTATAATCACTATAAATATAGTACTTATACAAAAGTAAAGCTTGCGATTTCGTCGTAGTGCTCCCTCGTTCCCAGCGACGGTTGGGAGGCTGTTGACGGCCCGAAGAATGAATAGTTCCGGTTGTGCTCGGCCACGAATCTCGCCTGGGCACGCAGATGACTGAGAGAGAGAACGTGACGCGTATTGGGATTGTGGCCGAGTTAGGCCAGGAGACGAGGGTGGCGGCGACGCCTAAAACGGTCGGTCAATTGGCCGATTTGGGCTACGAGGTTGTGGTCGAGAAGGGCGCGGGAGAGCTGTCCTCCTTCCGTGATGACGCGTATGCCGCGGCCGGTGCCCGGATTGTCGGGGCCGATGAGGCGTGGGGGTCCGAGGTGGTGTTGAGGATCAATCCGCCCACCGAGGAAGAACTCGGCCGGCTGGCCGAGGGCGCGACGCTGATCGGGTCGTTGAGCCCTGGGCTGCGGCCGGAGCTGGTGGAGGCGTTGGCGGAGCGTCCGATCACGGCCCTTGCCCTGGACGCGGTGCCGCGGATCTCCCGGGCGCAGTCCATGGATGTCCTGAGTTCGATGGCGAACATCGCGGGCTACCGGGCCGTGATTGAGGCAGCCCACGAGTTTGGCCGGTTCTTCACCGGCCAGGTGACCGCGGCGGGCAAGGTCCCGCCGGCGAAGGTCCTGGTCGCCGGTGCCGGTGTCGCCGGGTTGGCGGCGATCGGGGCCGCGTCCAGCCTGGGCGCGATCGTGCGGGCGACGGACCCCAGGCCCGAGGTCGCCGACCAGGTGAAGTCCATCGGCGGCGAGTACCTCAAGGTCGAGGTCGCCGACGTCATGGAGTCCACGGACGGGTACGCCAAGGCCACGTCCGAGGCGTACAACGCCCGCGCTGCGGAGATCTACTCCGAGCAGGCGGCGGAGGTGGACGTCATCATCACCACGGCCCTGATCCCGGGACGCCCTGCACCGAAGCTGCTCACCGCCGAAGACGTCGCCGCCATGAAGTCCGGCAGCGTGATCGTGGACATGGCCGCCGGGCAGGGCGGCAACGTCGAAGGCTCCGTCGCGGGGGAACGGATCGTGACGGACAACGGCGTGGTGATCCTGGGGTACACGGACCTGCCGGGCCGGCTGCCGGCCCAGGCGTCCCAGCTGTACGGGACGAACATCCTGAACCTCCTCAAACTCCTCACCCCGGCCAAAGACGGCCAGCTCAAGATCGACTTCGACGACGTCGTCCAGCGCTCCGTGACGGTGGTGCGGGACGGTGAGAAGACCTGGCCCCCGCCCCCGGTCCAGGTCTCCGCCGCACCCGTGGTGACGCCCGACGCCGGGACCGCCTCCGCGGGTACCGCACCGGCGAAGAAGCCGGGGCTCAGCCCCGCCCGTAAGGCGGGCCTGTTCGCCGCGGGCATCGCTGCCTTGTTCCTGGTCAACGCGGTCGCCCCGGCGCCGTTGCCGCAGCATTTCACGGTGCTGATGCTCGCCGTCGTGGTCGGGTTCTACGTCATCGGCAAAGTCCACCACGCACTGCACACCCCGCTGATGTCCGTCACGAACGCGATCTCCGGGATCATCGTCGTCGGCGCCCTGCTGCAGGTCACCTCCGGTAACCCCGTGATGCAGGTCCTGGCCGCCGTCGCGGTGCTGCTGGCCAGCATCAACATCTTCGGCGGCTTCGCCGTCACCCGGCGCATGCTCGCGATGTTCTCTGCCGGGAAGGCCCGTTCATGAGCACCGCAACCATCGCCGCAGCAACACTATCGAGGAGCCTCACCGTGTCTGACACCGTCACCGGGCCGCTGACCACCGAGTCCATCGCCGGGGCCGCGTACGTTGTCGCGGCCCTGCTGTTCATCCTGTCCCTGGCCGGGCTGAGCAAACACGAGAAAGCCCGCTCCGGGGTCATCTACGGCATCACGGGCATGGTCATCGCCCTCGCGGCCACCATCTGGCTGACCCTCCTGGGCGCCTGGGGCACCGGCGCGGGACTGACCGGACTGGTGCTGCTCGTGGCCGCGGTGGCCGTCGGCGGGGCCATCGGGCTGTGGCGGGCCCGGGTGGTGGAAATGACGGGCATGCCCGAACTGATTGCCCTGCTGCACAGTTTCGTGGGCCTCGCCGCGGTCCTGGTGGGCTGGAACGGCCACTTCGAGGCCCCCGCCCTGTCCCCGGAGCTGATGAATGTCCACCACGCCGAGGTGTTCATCGGTGTCTTCATCGGGGCCGTGACCTTCACCGGCTCCATCGTGGCGTTCCTGAAACTCTCGGCCCGGATGACATCCTCGCCGCTCATGCTGCCGGGCAAGAACGCCATCAACCTCGGGGCGCTGGCCGCGTTCGCGGTCCTGACCGTCTGGTACGTCAACGACCCCAAGCTGTGGCTCCTGGTTGCCGTCACCGTCCTGGCCCTGGGTCTGGGCTGGCACCTGGTGGCCTCCATCGGCGGGGGTGACATGCCCGTCGTCGTGTCCATGCTCAACAGCTACTCCGGCTGGGCCGCAGCCGCGGCCGGGTTCCTGCTGAACAACGACCTGCTCATCATCACCGGCGCCCTGGTCGGATCCTCCGGCGCGTACCTGTCCTACATCATGTGCAAGGCCATGAACCGCTCCTTCATCTCCGTGATCGCCGGCGGCTTCGGCATCGCAGCACCCACCACCAGTGACGCCGGAGAGCAGGGGGAGCACCGGGAAATCACGGCCGAAGCCACCGCGGAAATGCTCACCAACGCGACCAGCGTGGTCATCACCCCCGGCTACGGCATGGCCGTCGCCCAGGCCCAATACCCCGTCGCCGAACTCGCCCACCAGCTCCGGGAACGCGGAGTGAACGTCCGGTTCGGCATCCACCCCGTCGCCGGCCGCCTGCCAGGGCACATGAACGTGCTCCTCGCCGAATCAAAAGTCCCTTACGACATCGTCCTGGAAATGGACGAAATCAACGACGACCTGAACGGCACCTCCGTGGTCCTGGTGATCGGGGCCAACGACACCGTCAACCCCTCCGCGGCAGAGGACCCGGGAAGCCCCATCGCCGGCATGCCCGTTCTGCGCGTCTGGGAAGCAGAGAACGTCATCGTCTTCAAACGATCCATGGCCGCCGGATACGCCGGAGTCCAGAACCCCCTCTTCTACCGCGAGAACTCCCAAATGCTCTTCGGCGACGCCAAACAACGCGTCGAAGACATCCTCAAAGCCCTCTAACAAGGAGTACCCGATGCGTAGCCAGAACCCAATTGAAGAGGAAGACGAGAGAAGAGACGATGCTTAGTCACCGACTTAGTCCCGATAGCCCTGTTTGGCAGGCATTCCGCCCCAAGTTGCAGGAGCGGGTGTCTGACGCGGAAGAAGCACGATTGCCCCGACGGGTTATCAACATCGATGAACTGTGCGCATCCCCGTGGATTGGTCTCCACTACCGGCATGAGTTCCTGCTCCACCACAAGCACGAGCTACTAGAGCGGTCTCCGAAGAAGTGATGCCCCGCGAACCATCAAACCTGAGAGGATTTTCAATGTCCCAAGCACAGAAAATTGACGCCCTTGAAAATCTTCTCCATGAGGAACGGAAGTTCGCGCCCACTGCTGAGTTCGCCGCGGACGCGGTAGTCGGCGCCGGAGTCTACGCGGAGGCGGCTGCGGACCGTCCCGCGTTCTGGGCGAAGCAGGCGAGGGAGCTGCTGGACTGGGACACGGACTTCAGCCAGGCCCTGGACTGGTCCGAGCCGCCGTTCGCGAAGTGGTTCGTCGGCGGGGAAATCAACGCCGCGTACAACGCCCTGGACCGGCACGTGGAGAACGGGCTCGGGGACCGGGTGGCGATCCACTTCGAGGGCGAACCCGGCGATACCCGCTCCTACACCTACGCCCAGCTCACCGACGAGGTGAAACGGTGCGCGAACGCGTTCGAATCCCTCGGGGTGGCGAAGGGGGACCGGGTGGCCGTGTACCTGCCCATGATCCCCGAAGCGGTGATCACGATGCTGGCCTGCGCCCGGATCGGGGCCGTGCATTCGGTGGTGTTCGGCGGGTTCTCCGCCGACGCGCTGCGTTCGAGGATCGATGACGCCCAGGCCACACTGGTGGTCACCGCGGACGGCACCTACCGGCGCGGCAAGCCCAGCCCGCTCAAACCGGCCGTGGACCAGGCCCTCTCCGCAGCGGGCCATTCGGTCCGGAACGTCGTGGTGGTCAGGCGCAACGGCCAGCCGGTGGACTGGCACGAGGGCAGGGACCAGTGGTGGGAGGACACCGTCGGCGCCGCCTCGGGCGAGCACACCGCGCTCGGGCACGACGCCGAACACCCTTTGTTCATCCTGTACACCTCCGGGACCACGGGCAAGCCCAAGGGCATCCTGCACACCACCGGCGGGTACCTGACCCAGACCGCCTACACGCACAAGGCGGTCTTCGACCTGCACCCCGAAACGGACGTGTTCTGGTGCACCGCCGACGTCGGCTGGGTCACCGGCCACTCGTACGTCGCCTACGCGCCCCTGGTCAACGGCGCCACCCAGGTCATGTACGAAGGCACCCCGGATTCCCCGCACCAGGGCCGCTGGTGGGAAATCGTGGAAAAGTACAAGGTCTCCATCCTCTACACCGCCCCCACGGCGATCCGGACGTTCATGAAATGGGGCCGGGACATCCCCGCAAAGTTTGATCTGTCCTCGATCCGGGTCCTGGGTTCGGTGGGCGAGCCCATCAACCCCGAGGCCTGGATGTGGTACCGGGACGTCATCGGCTCCAACGCCGGCAAGAACGGGGAAAAGAAGGCCCACCCCGCCCCGATCGTGGACACCTGGTGGCAGACCGAGACCGGCGCGCAGATGATCGCACCCCTGCCCGGAGTCACGGCGACCAAGCCCGGTTCGGCGCAGGTGGCGCTGCCGGGCATCGCGATCGACGTCGTGGACGAGGCCGGGGAGTCCGTCCCGGACGGGCACGGCGGCTACCTCGTGGTCCGCGAACCGTGGCCGGCGATGCTGCGCGGGATCTGGGGGGCCCGGAACGGTTCAAGGAGACCTACTGGTCCCGTTTCGAGGGCATGTACTTCGCCGGCGACGGTGCCAAGAAGGACGACGACGGCGATATCTGGCTCCTGGGCCGGGTCGATGACGTCATGAACATCTCCGGGCACCGGCTCTCCACCACCGAAATCGAATCCGCGCTCGTCTCGCACCCCTGGGTGGCGGAGGCCGCCGTCGTCGGGGCCTCCGACGAAACCACCGGCCAGGCCGTGGTCGCGTTCGTGATCCTGCGCGAGTCCGCCCCGTCGGGACAGGACAGCGGCGACGCCACCGTCGCCGAACTGCGCAACCACGTCGGCAAGGAAATCGGCCCCATCGCCAAACCCAAGCACATCCTCGTGGTCCCCGAACTGCCCAAGACCCGCTCAGGGAAGATCATGCGCCGCCTCCTCAAGGACGTCGCCGAAGGCCGCGAACCCGGCGACGCCACCACCCTCTCCGATCCCACCATCATGGCCCAGATCGCGCAGTCACTCCGCGTATAGCTGATGAGAACGACTTCTGCGGCTTTGGAACGCCAATGACTTAACAGCCAAATTGCAAACTACCCCTGTGCTTGCCCGTCGCCTTGGGCTGTCTTCCGAACGGTTATTCGGCGGTTTGTTTTTAGTAGTTTTCGGCAGCCAGGAATCGGTCGCTGAAAGTGATGGCGAACGCGGTCAAGCGGGCTTCAAGCGCGTTGTCGATCGGGCCCTTCCGACACCAGTCGGGCGTTCAGTGATTCGATCATTTGTCGCGCAGACCACGTGCCGTATTTCCACGTCGCAGTCTTGGACCGGGACGAACTTTCCCAAGCGTTTTGTCAGAGCCCCACCATCGGCCGTGTTCCTGCCCAGCGCTCTGTAAGCTATTCGAACGCTGCCCGGGCCGCCGTGGCGTTCACTGCGGTGTAGTTTCAGATCCCGTTTGAGGTCCTGCTTCGGTCCAGACGGACGGTGTTGCGGGTTAGGTGGATGATGCTGAACGCGGGGAGCTCTTGAGCCAGTCGCCGATCAGGCTGTTCCTGACGTCGGTGAGGCCGCTCATCCAGTACTTTGCACTCTTCCCGCAGTCCCCGGCCACAGGCGCAGGAAGCGCTTCTCCCAGGCCAAAGTAACCCCCAATGGGCGCAAAGATCGGGCGGTTGAGGGCCTGCCCGTCCCGGACCTTGACGGCAATGGAGTCGATAACGATCTCCGAGAAATCGTCCAACGGCCGGCTCTGCCAGGCGGCCATTTCTTCAAGCAAGCGGTCGTGATCCGCGAGACCGTCTCTTTGGACACAAAGGGGCCGTAGACCACCGCGAATGAGTGCCTAACTCACCGGTGGTCAGGCCTTTGGCGTAGACCGAGAGGACCCCTCTCATCGACCCCGGTCAGCCGCAACAGGCGCTTGACGAGGATCTTCGGTTCGAAGGTGCCCTCCCTGTCCTGCGGAACCTCGATCGGCACCGAGCCGGTCGACTCCGTCAGCACGGGATTGGGCCGGGCGGCGTTGCGCGAGTTGGCGGTGATCTTGACTGCCACGTCGTGCCTTTCATAACCGAAGTGCTCGGTCATTCCCTCGTTGAGGGCGGTCTCGATGACGGTCCTGGTCAGCTGCTTGGGCAGCCCATTGGGCCGGTCACCGCCCGACCCTGTTCTTAGGCCATCCTCACCAGCTCACGGGCGGCATCGGCCCCAGGTCTCGTCGCCATATGGGCACCTCCCGCTGGGTTCAGCGCTCGGCGAGTCGAGCCGGATACACGGTTATTTAGAGACAGTCCCCGTCGCGTAGGTGGGAGACAAAGTTAAGCTAAGGACGTATGGGGCGTCCCGGTTTGCACAACAACATGACTGGATTCGCCCACCCGCCTGACGCTGATAGCGGATGCTGGTCAGTCTGACCTTCCAAGCCCTCGCGTCTTATAGGCGGTGTCCTTGTCCGTGTTCCAGCCGGCGAGCATTCCGTAGCGAGGAGTTGGTCGCTGAGTTTGGCCAGGCGGTAGCCGGGGTCTGCCTCCAGGGCGAGTTCCATGTATTGGTGGGCTTTGCTGCCGCGGCCTTCCCACCAGTTGATGTAGCCGATGGCGGTAAGGAGGGGCGCCGAGTGCTTTGTGCTGCTCAGCGTGTAGGCGTGGAGGAGGATTTGCTGCGCCCATTCGACGCGGGCCCACTGCGGCTTTCCGGGAGTTTGGGCCAGAAGGATCTTTTCCATGGGACCGTCGACGCCTGGGATGTCTGCCATCAGTTGGTCGCGGATCGCGGCGAACTGGAAGTTCGCGATCAACGCAGCGGTCTGATCATCTGTAGGGTAGGTTTTGGCCTCGAGGATGCCCGCCCAGAGGGTTCGAGCCCTTTCGATCGCGCCGTGGTCATGGGACTGCCCGATTGATTTGATCCGATCCTCGACGGCATGAAACGTCGCCTCCTTGTTTGACGGCGGCAAAGTGATCCGGCCGGTTCGTGCGACCGAGCTCCCGCGGTACACGAGCTCGGCGTTGATTTCACTGGAGTCGACCATCGACAGGGGCAGGGCGCAGTTGAGGTTGGGATCGTCGTCGTACGGCGAGGCTGTCTCGTCGCCGACGAGGAGCCCGTCCCTGATGGTGATTTGCCGTTCGGCGAGAGCTCCGGTCAGGGCGGCGATGACTGCAGCATACGGTTTGTCCTGGCCGCCTGTCGGGGCGGCCGAGGTGTAGACGGCGACCAGGGCGCTGGTGGCGTTCGTGTCGTTCGCCAGGTAGCCGGCGACTGTTCGGGCATAGGCGCGTTCGCCGCCGTCGTGCTTGGGGAGGTCCACGCGGAGGGTCACGCCGATGTGGTTGGTGTCCAGGGTGATGCAGACGAGGCTTTCCTGCGACCAGAAACCGAGGGTGTGGCCGATGAAACTGAGGACATCGGCGGGGGGTCTTGATCGTGAGGGTTTCCATGGTCCTTCTCTTTCCAAGGCGGCGTCGGCCGTGGCCGTTAGGTTCCGGCGTCGTTCTGATAGAGGATTCAATGCTGGGCATGAGGGGCCGGAGTGCAACTTGGGGAACCGGCAGTGATCCAAAAGTTCGCAAGGAAATAAGCGGAGCGCCGAGCGAAGTTTTGGATCGAGGCCGGCGCGAAGCGCCCTGGTTGCGCGGAGGACCCGCCCAGCGATGATCGACCATCAGAATGACAAACAGCGAAGGTTCTTCTGCCTGTCCGTGGTCAACCGTGTGCGGCCCGGCACGACGCCAGGTCCTGCTCCGTCCGCGGGGACACTAATGTCCGAGATGAGTGCTGGAGCGCAGAACTTATGGCCGTCATAACGACCACGTGATCATATTCGTGAAAGTCCTCCGGAACATCATTTTTGTTGGCGGCTTTGTCGCCATCTGTGTTCTCGCTGCAGTGATCAGTGCTTTCGGCAAACCGGAGGTGAATGAGCTGAAAAACAACTCACCGGACGAAAAGTTCTTGAGGTTCAGCCGCAGGCATGCGGCATCGGAGATCGTCAACCATGAAGGACCAGCTGGAGGCTGCGGAATCCCTCTCCGCGGACAGGAAGTAGTAGCGGCTGTGCGGTGTCTCGGACGCGCGACGGTCGGGCATTACTGGCGGACCCCATTGCAACCGACTCACCTTTAACTCACCTCAATCAGCGGCAACCAACGACAAATCATCGCCTGTCATTGACCGCAAAAACCCCGAGAATCCGGGCGAAAACCACCAGATCCCGGGCAAGCAAAGGGACTCGAGACTAAAGCGGGGGTCGTCGGTTCGAATCCGACAGGGGGCTCCAGATCCAGATGATGTAGGCCGACTCGGTCTAGCGGAGGACGGCCATTCCGGGCTGATCATCGCAGGTGGAGGGCACCCCGGTGATATTCGTCCGGCCACCCGATTCCGTTAAGGTCGGGCTTGGGGGTGTCCGCTCAGGTGGCGGGATCACGCAGGGTCGGGACTTTGGTCCGAGAGAGGTATTTGGCTCTAATGTTGACCGATGATTGAACCGCGCCAACTTAGTGAAAGCATCAGCATGCGCGTACTGCGCGTAGGTGATGCGGCTGCGCTCGCCGCCGCATATGTGCGCAACCGTGCCTACCTTTCACCCTGGGAGCCAGTACGGCCCGAGGAGTATTACACCGCAGACTGGCAGTCAGCGGACATTGCCAGCCGCCTCGCTGCGCATGAGGCAGGGGGAGCGCACCCGCTCGGACTGTTCGACGGCGATCGAGTCGTCGGCCGATTCAACCTGGCCGGAATCGTACGCGGTCCCTTCCAGAGCACGGGCCTGGGCTACTGGGTGGATAGCACATATGCAGGCCGCGGACTAGCGTCGGCGGCAGTCCAGGCGATAGTCGAAATGGCGCGCGACGAACTCGGCCTGCACCGCATTGAGGCGAGCACTCTTCTCCACAACGCTGCCTCGCAGCGCGTGCTGCTCAAGGCCGGGTTCCAGCAGATTGGCATGGCGCCGCGATACCTGCAGATTGCCGGAAAATGGCAAGACCACAATCTCTACCAAGTGGTCCTTCACGACTAGAACCGTCCACGGGCTCGCCCAGTACGCTATCGCCATGCAGATTCGCGAATGCACCCTCGACGACCTGGCGCAGGTGAATTCGCTCTGTGACGCCAGCGAGCGGAGACGCTGGACCAGCGAGATGGTCCTCCCAAGGAGCGACCGAGTCGTTTTGGTGGCCGTTACACACGGCAAGGTCATCGGCGTAGCCAAGACCCATTTCCATCCGAATCCCGACGGCGGCTCGCCCGCCGGCCACTATCTCGGGGGAGTGGTGGTCGCCCCGGGGTTTCGACGGCGAGGGGTCGGTTCTGCCCTCACCGTGGCGAGGTTGGAATGGATCTGGTCCCGGGCGTCCATCGCCCACTACTTCGCAAACGAACACAACACGGCATCCATCAGAATGCACGATGCGCTCGGCTTCCGCCTGGTTGCACGATTCCCGGAGATTCGCGGAGTGACCGCCGACGACGGCCGGGCCGAGCTCATTCTCTTCGCGGCGTCCCGAGGAGGGTGGGACCCGTCAGAGGTCACTGAGTCCAAGGCCTCGATCATCGAGGCACGGTGATCGTTTTCCTGCCGGGGCCCCGATTGATCGTAGGCAGGTGCAGGATGGGCCTTTGACGGACGGCAATTTCAGCCATACGAAGCGTTCCATTTTGTTGAAGGTTCCGAAGTCCAGAACGGCCCCGTCAAGCTTGGGGGCCAGGTCATGGCTGACGCTGACCGTGATCGTCGCGTCGCCCGGTAAGTCCGCTCCGGCGCGGGTTCCTTCGCGGCCGGCAGCGTACAAGACGCATTGAAGGGGCTTTTTCGGCTCGGTCCGCGAGAAGTAGAGCCCTTGCTTTCGGCAGCCGCCGTTGCCTTGGTAGCAATGCAGCAGCCCACCGAAAACTTCAATCATGTCGACGGCGGTCCCACTCACGAAAAAGCTGCCGTGGCCGGGAATCCGGGCGAGCATGCCTTGTCCCGTTGTCGCGGTCTTCATGGGCTGTTTCCGATCTATGGAGGTGTGCGGTCCGGCCTTGGCCTCGAGTGAGCCGGGCGCTTGCTTATATGCATCTATATGCAGATTCTTTCACATTCCTACTTGCGCGCTAAATCGCAGTTCGGCTCGCCTTCGCGATACAGCGCCTCGCGTGATAGCCGGACGGCCTGCCCGCACGGGATGTGCGGGCAGGCCGTCAGCTCTTGAACGCTATGACGGGTCAGGGGCGGAAGAGTTCCTCGAACGTGCCCGATGTAGTGGGCGAGCAGGTGTTCGCCAGGCAGCCGAGGTGCCACATGTGTTGGATGGTGGAGAGCAGGGTGTAGTGGTCGGAGAGCTGGTTCGAGGTCTTGTGCGGGCCTGCAGCCGAGTTGATCACGATCATTGGTGCGTGGCCGCCGCCCAGGACCGCGCCGTTCTGTCCGACCGGGCTGCCCGGGCCGCCCGTGGAGCCCGAGTAGTCGTTCTCGTCCCAGGCCAGGACGATGCTTGACTTAGTCGTCTTCCACGTCTGAGAATCCATGATCTGCTGGACGGTCTGCTTGAGGTAGGCGTCGCCGAGCTGGATCGCGCGGTGGTCGAGGCCGGAGTCCGGGTAACCGCATTGGGGCAGTCCGATGAGGGCTGCTCCGGAGGGGGAGATCCCGTGCATGTCGTGGCACTGGTTGGGACTGATCCAGACAAAGTTGGGCACGTTGCCGCTCGCGAGGTCGGTTTTTAGGTTGTTCTCAAGCGGCACGATGTTCTGCAGGCGCGGGCTGCCCGGGTAGTTGATGTCCGAGAAGTACATGAACGGGTTGTGCTTCTGGGCGTACAACTT
This sequence comes from Arthrobacter sp. KNU-44, assembly GCF_051843155.1. Lineage (NCBI taxonomy): Bacteria > Bacillati > Actinomycetota > Actinomycetes > Micrococcales > Micrococcaceae > Arthrobacter > Arthrobacter sp. KNU-44. Next base: position 1,336,055 of record NZ_JBPXNG010000002.1, on the reverse strand, counting down.
GACCGTGGTGGAGCCGATTGTGGGTGCGTATTCGACCTGGGAGCCGGTGCTAGGGAGGTTCTCCATGTATGCCTTCCAGCTCAGTCCCTTGTTTTCGAGCTGGTCGACGATGGTCTGGCCGGAGAACATATGCGGAGTCGCGGCGGCGCTGGCCGCCTGTTCTGGCGTGAGTTGCCCGGTGACTCCAGTGTCGCTGGAGCCGGGGACGAACTCTTCAGGGGCGCACGTGACATTCGCTCCCGCTTTGCAGTCGTCCCAGATTCCTTGGAAGCTGCCCGAGATGGCTGAGAGGTAGTTGGGCAGGCTCGGGTGCGTGACGCCGTGGTAGTTCGCCGCAGTGTTGTAGCGCTGCGCGAGGGTATTGATGTAGGGCGCGTCGGCGGTGTTGCCGATGATCTGGTCGTAGCCGTGGTTCTCCATCATGATGACGAAGACATGGTCGGGACCGTTGGCCCCTTGTCCGCTCGCTTGGGCGACGGAGCCGGACGCGGCCAGTGCCGTGGCGGGGCCAACCGAGCCGACCACTGCGGTGCCTGTGAGCGCGATGGTGGCCGCAATGGCTGCCAGGGCTCCGGACTTGCGGCTTTTCAACACATTGAGCATTGAATTGTCCTTTCGGGTTGCGCCCCTGTCGGAGCGCTTCTATTCGGGGTGAAGAACAGCGGGCGACGGCGGGCGACTGCCCGTCAGCGGCCCAATTGGGGGTCGGACGTGAGAGCCCGGCCGTCGTCGAGGCGCCCTGCGAGGACTCGCACGAGCTTCGGATCCGCCGCGGCGGTGATCTTGAGGTCGTACCAGCCGCCTTGCGTGGGGATCACCACGGTCTTGGCCTGGCCCGGGTTGAGCGCGAGGGCCTGCGACCCGGCGCCGTACGCGTCTGTGATCGTGAGCGCGGCAGCGGCCGGGCCAGCGTTCTCGATCCGGAACTGCGCGTGGCCGGACACGCCGTCGCGGGTGACGGTCGCGCGGATGTCCGCGGCCGCCGTCGTGCCCGCGAAGCGGCGGTACCAGCCCGCCGGGCCGTGCATCTGCACGTCGTACTCGGCGCCAAGCGCCCACGACGCGTCGAGTGATGCACCCGCGCCGATCGTGTACGAGTACGGTCCCGCCGGAAGGAGATTCGAGCGGACCTGCACGTGTGCGCCGAGCTTCCCGGCGTTCAACCAGTGGGCGGAGAGCTTGCCGCCGGCCACCGAGACCGCGACGTCGAGCGCGTACCCGAGCGGTCGCGACGGTCGCGTGCCCTTCTCCTGGGCCGGCATTGAGTTGACTGCGGGAGGCGTCGGCACGTAGCTCGGATGCCGATTGTGGTCCGCGGCCTTGAACGCCGAGGTGTCGGGCAGGGCCGGCGCCGCGCCCGCGTTCGCCGAGAAGTCGAACGCGCTCGTGAGGTCGCCGCACACCGCGCGGCGCCACGGCGAAATATTGGGGGACTTAACACCGAAGCGTGACTCGAGGAACCGCACGATCGACGTGTGGTCGAACGTCTCCGAGCAGACCCACCCGCCCATGCTCCAGGGCGAGGCGACGAGCATCGGCACGCGCACTCCGAGACCGTAGTGGCCCGGGACGTCGGCGATGCCGGAGAACGTCATCCGGCCGTCGTACCACTCGCCCTCGGTCGAGACCGTGGATGCGCCGGGGATCTGCGGGGTGTTGGGGTGCGGCGGGACGACGTGGTCGAAGAAGCCGTCGTTCTCGTCGTACATGAAGAACACGGCTGTCTTGCTCCAGAGGTCCGGGTTGGACGTGAGGATGTTGAGGATGTTCGCCGTGTACCAGGCGCCGAAGTTCGAGGGCCAGTTCGAGTGCTCGGTGTACGCCTCGGGGGCCACGACGTAGGAGACCTCCGGGAGCTTCCCGCTCGCGACGTCCTCGCGGAAGATCCGGAACAGGTCGTCGCCCGCTTTCGCGTTCGTGCCTGTCAGCGCTTTCTCGTAGAGCGGGCTGCCGGGCTTCGAGTTCTGGTACTGCGTGAGGTACAGGAGCGAGTTGTCCCCGTAGTTGCCGATGTGCGCGTCGCCCGTCCAGCCCCAGTAGCCCGCGGCCGTGAGGCCGTCGCCGACGTCCTGGTACACCTTCCAGCTCACGCCGGCCTTCTCAAGCTCCTCGGGATACGAGCTCCACGAGTAGCCGACCTCGGCGTTCCACAAGTCGGGGCCGCCGGCCTTGTAGTCGTTGCCGTCCCAGCCCGTGAACATGTAATAACGGTTGGGGTCCGTGGGGCCGAGCAACGAGCAATGGTACTGGTCGCAGATCGTGAACGCGTCCGCGAGGGCGAAATGGAACGGGACGTCGCCGCGCTCGTAGAACGCCATGGTGGCCTCGGACTTGGCGGGGAGCCACTTGTCGTATTTGCCCACGTTGAAGGCCTCGTGGGTGAGCTTCCACGAGTGGTCGAGGTCTTCCATGAACTGCATGCCGAGATTCGGCGCGGTCGGGTGGTAGGGGAGGATGTCCCGCGTTCCGTTGTTCTGCGCGAACGCGTCCTTCCCGCTCGGGAGGATGGCCGGATGCGGGTCACCGAACCCGCGTACGCCCTTGAGCGTGCCGAAGTAGTGGTCGAAGGCGCGGTTCTCCTGCATGAAGACGATTACGTGCTCGACGTCTTTGATCGAGCCGGTGGCACGGTTGGCCGGAATGGTCGCGGCGCGCGCGATGCTCTCGCCTAGCATTTCCGCGATTGCGGCACTCGCCGCGCTGGCCCCTGATAGTTGAAGAAAACGTCGACGGTTGAGACCTGACATGAGCTGCTCCCAGTGCTTGGCTTTGTTGACAAAACCCCCGCCGGACTCTTCCAGCACCGGGCAAAAGCTAAGTGCAGGAAAAGCAAACTTTGGGCAACATACGGGAGGGGGCAAGCCGGAGCCGGCTTTTATCTGCCTGGGGTCTCGGTCCGGGCGTGGTTGAGCTTTTCAGTCTTTCGGGCGGTGAGGTAAAGGCGGTGGGATGTAATGACCAGGACCAGCCAGGCGGCGCCGAGCGTCCAGGCCGCCAGGACATCGGTGAGCCAGTGGTGGCCCAGGAACACCCGGCTTAGGCCGATGGTCAGGGCGAAGAGGGCCGCGGTGGTCACTGTCCAGGCGCGGGCCCGGCGGGAGCGGCAACGCAGGATGACCAGGTAGGCGACGATTCCGGCGATCACGAACGAATTCAGCGAATGCCCGCTGGGAAACGAAGGGGAATACTCGTAGGGCGGCACGGCGTCGCTGAGCGGGGGCCGGGCACGGCCGATGAGTTGCTTGCCGGCAATGGTCATGAGGAGGGAGCCGGCCGCAGCGGTCACAATGAGGATCGCCGGCGTCCACGAGCGGCGCCGCAGGACCAGCACGGCGGTGGCAATCACGGCCAGGATCGGCATCCCGATTCCTCCGCCCAGATCGGTGTACGCCGTGGCGGCGGCGTCCAGTGCGGGGCTGCGCAAGGTCATCGCTGCCTCCAGGACCGGGTGGTCCAGGGCGGACACGCCATCTGCTTCTGTCACGGCCTCGTACACTCCGCCGGTCGCGAAAGCGAGCAGTGATGCCACTGCGGCTCCAGCAGCGAGGATCAGGATGAGCGCACCGTACGGGCCGAGACGGGCACTGAGGCGTTGTGCGCGGGAGGCGAGCCACCTACCAGCGGGCGACTTCCACCGGGCCAGGTCGGCGTCACCGACGAACCGGTCGTCGGCAAGCTCGCCTTTGCCTTTGGCTGAGTCGTCGTCCGACGTGCCTTGGGGATGAACGCCCATTGTCTTCCGCCTCACCTCGTGAATTGATTTGATCAGTAAGGTTACCTTCTAGGCTGTTTGAAGACCGGACCCCAGAGGATTGGCCCCGCCCCCGGAAGGAGCACTGAGTGGACACTGATGCTGGCACGTGGTTCCTGAGTCGCGCTGAGCGGGGGAATCTGGCCACGAAGGTGCACGCGGGCGGTGCCGGGTCTTCGGCGTGGTCGGAGGGCAACCTGGTGCGGCCCCTGATTCATGGAGCGAGCTATTTTGCCCGACTGCATGAGGAGCTGACTGCTCTGCGGGCGGGAGACCGTGTGTGGTTCACCGACTGGCGTGGCGACGCCGACGAACGGCTGCTGGCGGACGGACCGACGATCGGGGACCTGCTCGCAGGGTTGGCTCGCCAGGGCGTGGAAGTGCGGGGCCTTGTCTGGAGATCCCACGGCGAGCGGGTATCAGCCCCGATGAGCGGCCGATCCAACGAGCTCCTGAGCCGCAAGATCAACGACGCCGGCGGAGAAGTGTTGTTGGATCAGCGTGTCCGCCTGTTCGGTTCCCATCACCAGAAAATGTTCGTCATCCGCCGTCGTGACGATCCGTCGCGGGATGTTGCGTTCATCGGCGGGCTCGACCTTTCCCACAGCCGAAGGGACGACGCCGACCATGCGGGAGACCCGCAAGCGGTGACCATGGATCCCCGGTATGGGAAACGTCCGCCGTGGCACGATGCTGCGCTCGAACTGCGGGGGCCCGTGGTCGCGGATGTACTGGCAGTGTTCGCTGAGCGATGGAACGACCCCCATCCACTGGATCGACGCACCCCCTACCGGATGCTGCTGCAACGCCTGGCCCGTATGCCCCGGCACCCCGAACCGCTCCCGGCCGCTGCACCGCCGCCACCCGCGGCCGGACCCCATGCCGTGCAGCTGCTGCGCACCTACGGTGTGAAACGTCCCCCGTTCCCGTTCGCGCCCGAAGGGGAACGCAGCGTTGCCCGAGGCTATGCGAAAGCCTTCGCCCGCGCCCGCTCGCTGATCTACATAGAGGACCAGTACTTGTGGTCGACCGAGGTCGCAGCCGGAATCGCAGAGGCACTAGAGCGGAATCCTGACCTTAACGTGATCGTCGTCGTGCCCCGCTACCCCGACTCAGATGGCTCGCTTACGGGCCCGGCAAGCCGGATCGGGCAACTTCGCGCCCTCAAGATGTTGCGCCAGGTCGCACCCGACAGGGTCGGCGTGTTCGACCTGGAGAACAGCTCCGGAACTCCGATCTACGTCCACGCCAAGATCTGCATTATCGACGACATCTGGTTCACCTGCGGCTCAGACAATTTCAACCGCCGGTCCTGGACCACCGACAGCGAGCTCACCTGCGCTGTATTCGACACCACTGCCGACACCACTGCCGAGAACGGGGAGCCGCCCGGCACCGACAACGGCCACGCCGCTTCCCGGCCGCTGGCCCGCGGGCTCCGGCTCCAACTCTGGGCCGAACACTTGGGCTTCGATCAGGACGATCCCCGAATTCACGACCCGGCGGCTGGGCTAAAGCTGTGGAAGACCAGCGCCGACGCCCTCGATAACTGGCACGAAACCGGGCGCCGCTCGCACCGCCCCACCGGAAACGTGCGGCACCACACCCCGGAACCTGTTTCGGCCCTCCAGCGTCTGTGGGCGGATCCGCTCAGCCGCTTCGTCGTGGACCCGGACGGCCGTCCCCGGCGACTGCGCGGCACCACCAAGTTCTAGGCAAGCTGGGTCGAAGCGCCCACCGCGTTCAAAGCCGCCGGATTCAGGCGGCCATCACCGCGTCTGCGGATGACCGGACGGAGATGTTGACATCTGACTGTTGGGGATCGATCAGGGCCGGAAGACGGCGGGATTGCGAGCAGCGGTGGAGCGCTTCCATGGCCGCCGGTTCCACGTTGGCCCCGCTGACGTCGATTTCGAGGGCCAGGCCAGGCATAAGGGCGTTGGCCCGCCTGGCGACTACGTAAAGGGCGTGGAGGCTCCGGGAGGTTAGCCGTCCATGGGCTGTGATGCGGACCTGGGCACCATCGATGTCCATTTTTACGAGAAGCCGGATTTTTTCGGTCATGAGTCCTCTTCCGATCAGGAACCGCGACGCTGCGGCCCGGAACAAAGACTAAACGGAGGATGTGACGCGGGCAACAGTTTCCTCTGTTAGCGGCTTAACTGATTGCGAACCATCTCTTCGGGCTTGCCCATGGCCCTGCAGGGAATCCTGGCATAGGGTTTGACCCACTACCCGCTGGCTGCCCCATTGGGTTCATAGGCACGATGCGGGCGCCCGGGCATGAACTTTGAACTCGGGATGTGGCCAGCGCCGATTCCCGACCGATGAAGACGTGAGGGAGAAACATGACGCTTGCTCGTGCTGGACATCGAATTTCCGCCCATCGTCCCTGTATCCCCGCAGCGCTGCCAAGGGTGCCAGCCTGCGGGCAGTGCGGCCCTGGGTTTCCGTTGACCTTCCATGAGTATGTTCCCGCTGTCTATGCGGCCGATGGCAGCGGATTGCGGCCGCCGTCGGCAAGCTACAGCTGTGCAAAATGCGGGACGAAGGACAACCATCAGGTTCCCTCGGGCTGGGAGCCGCCTGAGTGGCAGTGGTACTCCTGAGCGGCGTCGCCGCTCAACGCAGGGAACGACGGCGGGAGGCCCCGCCGTCGTCCACGCTCAGCGTTTCATGGAGCTCCGCCTCGGAGGGTAAGACCAGCAGCCCAGCTGGAACAGCAACGCGGAGACTCGTTGCGGGAGCTCGCTTCCGCGCCCTATGATCGCCATGGGCTTGCCGTCGGCGGGCTTCGGGGTGCGGCACGGGCGTCGCTACATGGGTGCGTCTAAAGTGACTTCAATATTGATCAGGACCCGGGAATTCACGAGGCGTTTGATGCGTCTTGGATTCATGACGACGACTATTGCTTCCATGGCGGCGACCGGCATCATGGGGATGGGTGCAGGTCTCATGCCCCCGGGATCACCCGGTGCCCCCATAGCCGTGGACGGAGTCTCTTCGGCCAGCGTTTCCGTTTCCGCGCCGTCTTCCGGCGGGGCAGTGGATTCATACACAGTGACAGCCAACCCCGACGGTGCCACCTGCACCATCACAGGGGCATCGGGTTCGTGCGTGGTCAGAGGTCTGATCAATGGTTACACGTACAGCTTCACAGCCACGGCCACCAACAGTGCCGGTACGTCAGAGCCGTCGCCACCCAGCAATTCGGTCACCCTCCACCTGACTCCTATCGACATCTACTACTTTTCCCTCGGCGGCCCTGCATTTCTTGGTGATCCCACCGGCTGGGAGGTAGACAATTTGCGCTTCGGTGGAGCCTACCGCAACTACAGCAGGGGGACGATCTACTGGTCGCCGACGACCTACTCCCACCTCAATCAGGGTGCGATCCGATCCGCCTACGCGGCTCAAGGATGGGAGAACGGCCCCCTCGGATACCCCACCTCCGATGAAGTCGGACCGATTCGCGGCGGCGGCGTCTACCAGTCCTTCCAGGGCGGGGCGATCTACTGGTCACCGGCCACAGGCGCCCACGTGAACGCGGGCGCCATCCGCTCTGCGTATGTCGCTCAAGGTTCGGAGAACGGCCCGCTGGGCTACCCCACGGGCAACGAGGTAAAGGGGCTGCGCGACGGCGGCGCCTACCAGTCGTTTCAAGGCGGGGCGATCTACTGGTCGCCGGCGACCGGCGCCCACGTGAACGCGGGCGCCATCCGCTCCGCCTATGCGGCACAAGGATGGGAGAACGGCGAGCTCGGCTATCCCACAAGCAACGAGTACTCCGTTTGTTGCGGTGGTGCTGCCCAGGACTTCCAAGGCGGCCGAATCACCTGGACGCCAACAGGGGGCACCTCCATCCCCCGACGCTAGCCGTGCCAGCCCGGAAGCCGCGAGCGGAGTGGGTGATTCCGCGTCGCGGCCTCGGAAGGGTGGTTCTAGTCAGCGAGGATGTGGTACAGCGCTCGCCGTGTTTCGTCGATCTTTTCCATGGCGGCTGTGCGCTGTTCGTCGGTTGCGGCGAAGCGGAATTGGTGGATAACCCCCATGAGCTTTGCCACGCTCTGGTGAAACGCGGGTCCTGATCCTTCTGGATCGATGTTCCACGCATTTTCCAGCTCCTCGGCGTGCTCCGTTACGTATGCCTTTCCGGCGTCGGTGAGTGTGAACTCAGTGCGCCGGCCTTCGCCGACGGGTGCAATGAGCTCTTCGTCAACGAGCTGCTGCAGCGTCGGATAGACGGAACCCGGGCTTGGGCGCCACGATCCGGACGTCTTCTCAGCGATTGTCTTGATGAGTCCGTATCCATTGGATGGTGCTTCGGCCAGCAAGGAGAGGATCGCGAAGCGAACGTCGCCCTTGTTGGCCCGACGCTGGCCGCCGGGGCCAAAGCCGGGACCAAAGCCTGGGCCAAACCCCGGCCCGAAACCGCGGCCTGGCCCAAACCCGCGGCCTGGCCCGAATCCGCCGTGTCCGTGGGGCCCGCGACGGCTCCGGCCGCGTCCGAAGCGTTCCATATCCGGACCGCAATCCGTGTGTCTGTTGTCGTGAATGCCTTTCATAGCGGCATCGTCCTTTCAATCTTGTGTGGGTTGCCCTGAGGCTCGCAGTGTGTTCTGCGATAGTTAACGATATATCGCTGACTGTCGTTAAACAAGAGTTGGATTTTGCTCGAACTGGGCTGCGACGCAGCTCGGGGATGCCGGATCGCTCCGCCGACGGCTCCCTCGGAACTTAGGATGGTCATGAACGAGATTGAGGACACCAAATGAGTGAACACCTTACGACCATCGAGGTCGAAGAATTCCTGCCGTATTCGCCTGCCAAGGTTTGGCGGGCACTGACGGAACCCGGGCTGATCGCCCGCTGGTTGATGGAAAACGACTTCCAGGCGATCGTGGGGCACCAGTTCCATATGCGCGGGATTCCCGTTCCGGCAGTCGGATTCAGCGGCTTGGTGGCCAGCGAAGTCCTTGACCTGGAAACGGAGAAGCTCCTGCGTATTTCCTGGCGGGATGCGAACTCTGGAAACAGCCTCAACAGCACTGTGACATGGTCAATCACTGTGGCGGACACCGGCACCAGGCTGTCGCTTGTCCACGACGGCTTCAATCCCGACGAGCCGACCCACGTGGCATCGCACCGCATCATGAGCGGCGGATGGCGAAACCATGTTCTTCCGCGGCTCGGCCAGACCCTGGCCGAATCCGACAGCGCCGAATCCGACAGCTAAGGAAAACAATGCAATTCGTCGTCTTCTACAGCTCGGATCCTTCGGCGCTTCCAGGGCTGCAGGCCGTTTACCCCAGGCACGTTGAATATATGCAGGCGTTCGCTGCCGAAGGCGGCCTGATTGGCATCGGGACTTTCAACAACCCTGCCGTGAACGGTTCGATGGGCATCTTCACCAGCAAGGAAAGGGCGGAGCAGTTCATTGCGGGAGATCCTTTCGTCTTGGAAGGACTTGCAGTACCCAGCGAGATCCGGGAATGGAACGCAGTCATGTTCAGTCCGCAGGATCACGCCTGACATTCGGGCAACTGCGGCGCCTTTCACCGGCAAGGCTCCATAACAGGCTGCGGCACCTTAGGCTCGATTCTCCACGCCGCCCGGTGTAGTGCGGTTGCGAGCCAACCCCGGATCCGAGCCAGCCGCAGGCGCCTTGCCGGGCGTGCCGGAACAACCGGTGCCCCAGGCAAGGCACTGCGGCTGTCATTGTTCACGATGCCAATGACTGCGCAAGCCATCATCAACGAAAAATCCATAGTCATCTTCTTCTCATCTAAAACGTGGAGCCCTGGACTGTGATCAGTTAGCGGCTGGAAGAAACCCGAATACTCAAGGCGGAACCGCCGTCGTTCAAGGTCCTGTTAAAGACGCTAAGCGCTCCGGAAGACTATGTCAGCAGCTGTGCCGCCCCCTGCTTTTCCTAGGATTGACGGTCCTACCCTCACTACGCGCGGCTCGAACACTCAGTCCGAGATCGACGCCGGCGCAGCCAGTTCGCTTGCAGTGGTGGCCGCCCAGCTCGCGAGCAGTTTCAGGCGTTCGTCGCTCGCCGACCCTGGTTCCGCGGTGTAGGCGAACATCGTCCACCCGGGGTTGGCCGGCAGCTCCATTGCCTCGTAGCTGAGTTCGAGGTCCCCGACCACCGGGTGGTGCATGCGCTTGGTGCCGGTTCGGTGGAAGCGGACGTTGTGGGCGGCCCAGCGTGTGCGGAATTCCTCGCTTCGAGTGGCGAGTTCGCCGACCAGGTCGCTCAAGCCCTTGTTGTGCGGCTGCCGTCCGGCGTGACTGCGAAGGGTGGCCACGATGTCGTTCGCGCCCTGCTCCCAATCGAGGTAAAAGTTGCGTGACTCGGGGTTGAGGAACACGAACCGGGCGTTGTTCACGGGCCGGACGGGATCGGCTAAAAGGGGCGAGAAAAGGGCGCGGCCGAGTGGGTTCGCAGTGATGAGGTCCATGCGCTCGTTCCGTACCCACGTCGGGGCGCCCGTTATCGCGTCCATAAACCGCTGGAGGCTCGGGCGGATCTGTTGCGCAGGCGTCACTGCCCGACGACGGCGGCGGCCCGGCCCCGGCTGTGCGGCGCGGGCGAGATCGAACAAGTGGGCGGTTTCGGCTTCGTCCAGCCTGAGGGCATGGGCAATCGATTCGAGCACTTCGTCGGAGACACCTGTGAGGTTGCCGCGTTCAAGCCGCGCGTAGTAGTCCACGCTGACTGATGCCAAGGTTGCGACTTCTTCCCGCCGCAGCCCGGGCACCCGCCGGTTGGCCCCCACAATGAGATTCACTTGTTCGGGTGTCACTTTGGCCCGGCGGGAGCGCAGGAACTCACTCACATCGTTTCGACTGTCCATGGATTCAGGCTACTTCCGGCAGAGGACCGGTGGGAGGTCCTGTCATTACACCGTTCAAGCGCTGTGGGCGGATACGGCTGGGTGCCGTATCCGCCCACAGTTGTTAGTTGGACTGGGAGTTAGTGACCGGGGCCGCCGGTTTCGGTTGCTGTGACCTTGAAGCTCGCATCGAGTTTGACGGTGGCGTGCGTGCCGTCCGACTTGGTGATGTGGGCTTCGTAGGCGGCGCTGCCGTCGTCTTCGGTGGTCATGTTCTCCACCGTGGCGCCGGAGTTGGCGGCCAGTACAGCTGCCTTCACCTTGGTTGCGGTGTCACCCGTGAGGTCGGTTTCGTTTCCGTGGTTGCCGTGGCCGCCCTTCCCGCCGCCCGGGCCGCCGGTTTCGGTTGCCGTGACCTTGAAGCTGGCGTCGAGTTTGACGGTCGCGTGCGTGCCGTCCGACTTGGTGACGTGGGCTTCGTAGGCGGCGCTGCCGTCGTCTTCGGTGGTCATGTTCTCCACCGTGGCGCCGGAGTTGGCCGCCAGTACAGCAGCCTTCACCTTGGTGGCGGTGTCACCGGTCAGGGCCGTTTCGTTTCCGTGCGTGCCGCCGTTCGTGGCAGGGGCGGATGGGCTGGCGGTCGAAGTGTCAGTAGTTGCAGCGTTAGCCGGCAGGGCCATGGCGGTGAGGGCTCCGCCGCCTGCGACGGCGCCGATCAGGGCCGCGCCCACTGCAATTTTCCGGACTTTGTTCACGATGTTGCTCCTTAGAGGTTCAACTCCGAGGGGTTCGAAGCTGTATCCCATCCTCGAACCCCGGGCTTTGGCCCCTGTATACCTATGCTGTGCCTGAACTGTGACATTTTGCCTGGCTCACAGGATGCGGAAGCGTGGCACCGTGCGGACGCCTAGAGGTTGGTCATCCGTTCTGCGGCGTCGTTGTAGCGCCCGCCCTGCACCTGGATCCTGGAGGCGGCGTCCTCGATTTCGCCCAGTTCCGCGGCGGACAATTCGACGGCGGCGGCACCGATGTTTTCCTCCAAGCGGTGCAGCTTGCGCGTTCCGGGGATCGGGACGATCCATGGCTTCTGCGCCAGGAGCCAAGCCAATGCGATCTGACCGGGAGTGGCGCCCTTGCGTTGTGCGATGCTGGCGAGCAGTTCGACGACGGCGGCATTGTGCTGGAGCGCATCCGGCGCGAACCGGGGGATGGTGCTGCGGATGTCGTTGCCGGCGTCGAAGCTGGTGGCCGCGGTAATGGTTCCTGTCAGGAAGCCCTTGCCGAGCGGGCTGTAGGGGACAAAGCCGATGCCCAGTTCCTCGCACGCGGCCAGCACTTCCTCCTCGGGACGGCGCCACCAGAGGGAGTATTCGCTTTGGACAGCGCTCACGGGTTGGACGGCATGCGCCCGGCGGATTGTTCCGGCCGACGCTTCGGACATGCCGAAGTGCTTCACCTTGCCGGCCTCGATCAGTTCCTTGACCGCACCCGCTACGTCTTCGATGGGAACGTCGGGGTCCACGCGGTGCTGGTAGTAGAGGTCGATGGCGTCGACGCCGAGCCGGCGCAGTGAGCCGTCCACGACGTCCTTGATGACCTCAGGGCGGCTGCTCACGCGCCCGCTCGGCTTCCGTTCTGCGGAATCGATGTCCCAACCGAACTTGGTAGCGATCACCACTTGGCCCTTGTACGGGGCGAGGGCTTCGCCTACGAGCTCCTCGTTGGCATATGGGCCGTAGATTTCGGCAGTGTCGAAGAATGTCACGCCCCGGTCCACAGCGGCGCGGATCAGCGAGATCATTTCCTGCCGGTCCGGCTTGTCGCTGTATCCGCCAGTCATGCTCATGCAGCCCAGCCCGACGGCGGAGACCTCCAAGCCGTTGGTGCCCAGTGTGCGCTTTTCCATCCTTCGTCCTCCTGTGTCGTGAATCCCTGTGTCGTGAAACAAAGTCCAGCCTTGCCGTCAACACTAGGGATAGCCCGGTACTGGCAGGGAGTCCCTGTCAGTACCTCTCAGGAGGGAGTTCCCGAGGACGGCGGACCGCCGCCGTCGGGTGAGCCGTAGTAGCCGTGAACTTTGTCACATAAGCTACTAGGAGAGTAGGAAGAGGTTGGCGGTGCATCCAGAGTTGCGTGGCTTGCGATTTTTCGGTGCGCGCTGGAAGACGCGACCGCTTGCCTCCCAGATCCTGGTGTGGCTGCTCTGCATCCTCTTTGTGACAGTCACTTTGGGCGCGCTTCTTTACACCCAGATCAGCAACCAGACCCTCGAGGACCAATACCGGCTCAGGGCACTGGGGATCGCGACTACGGTGGCGCAAATGCCGGAAATCGTCACGTCGCTGGGGAACGGGGATCCAACGCACTCGATTCAGGCGATTGCGAGCAAGGTCCAGTCCCAGGCGCAGCCGGACTACGTCGTCGTCTCCGACCGGAAAGGTGTCCGGTATTCCCACCCGAATCCAAACCTCATCGGACAGACCTTGGAAGAACCCGTCGCCGTCCTCGACGGGCAGACCCATGTTGGCATCGACAAGGGCAGCCTCGGCGACTCAGTCAACGCCAAGGCGCCGGTGCGCGCGGCGGACGGGACCGTCGTCGGGCAGGTCTCGGTGGGAATCCTGGAGACCACGGAAAGCAGCGAACTCGCCAAACAGGTGTTGCTGATTGCCGGCTATTCGGCGGTGGTGCTCGTGATCAGCGCCATGGGTTCTGCCTTGCTGGCGCGCAGAATCAAGCGGGTCACCTTCGATCTCGAACCGGTGGAGATTGCGTCCCTACTGCAGGAGCGTGAAGCCCTGCTGCACGGCATCCGCGAAGCAATGATCGGCTTCGACGACGACGGCCGGGTCACCGTCATCAACTCCGAGGCGCGCTCCCTGCTGCACTTGGAAGAAAACGTGCTGGGAGAGAAGATCGAGGATCTTCTGCCGTCCGGACGGCTCCGTTCCCTCCTGACGGGTGAGATCAGCGGTACCGACCAGATCGTGATTACCGAGGACGCTTTGCTCGTGGTGAACCGGATGTCCGTTGCCTTGGCGGGAAGGAGCATAGGCTCGGTGGTCACATTGCGCGACCGTACCGAGGTAGAGGGCCTCGTCCGCGACTTGCGCTCCGTCGAAGGGCTGATGGAAGCTTTGCGCGCCCAGGAGCATGAGTACGCCAACCGTCTCCACGTGGTGGACGGACTCCTGGAACTCGGGGATGTGGATCAGGCACGGAATTTCGTATCGCGGATTTCGGACACCTCGCGCTCCCTTGGCGAAGGGCTGCGCTCGCGGATCGAGCCGCCGGAGCTTGCGGCCCTGCTGCTCGCGAAAATCACCGTGGCTGCTGAGCAGGATGTCGAAATCTCGGTGACCGACGACTCTCAGCTGCGTCAACCATTCCTCGAAACGCAAGCGCTGCTCACGATCGTCGGCAACCTCCTGGACAACGCCGTCGAGATCCTCGCGGAGCAACCCACGCCCCGTGAGGTGACCATCCAACTGGACGATTCCTCGGGCATTTTCATTTGCGTGACCGACAATGGGCCCGGTGTTCCTGCGGAATTGGTGGGCACGATCACCGCCGACGGGTTCACCACGAAGGAACCGCGGCCAGGAATGCGCCGCGGGATAGGCCTTGCGCTGGTGAGCCGGATCGTTCACCGTGCAGGAGGAACCATGGATGTTTTCCCCGGACCCGGGGGACGCTTTGAAATCTGGTTGCCGGAACCGCGCTTGGGATCCGAAACCCCGGTCATGACAGGAAAGTCGATCGAATGATCCGCACTTTGGTGGTCGACGACGACTTCCGCGTAGCGCGCATCCACGCCAGCCGCGTGGCCAAAATCGAGGGATACGAATGCGTCGGCGAGGCGCACACCGCCGCGGAGGCCAGGGAAGCAGTGCAGCGGCTCAAACCGGACCTTCTTCTCCTCGATGTCTACCTTCCCGATGAAGACGGCATCAGCCTGTTGAGGTCACTTCAGGGAGCTGGCGAAAAGCTCGACGCCGTCATGATCACCGCCGCGCGGGACCTTGAGACCGTGCGGGCCGCCATGCGCGGGGGAGCGGTGTACTACCTCGTCAAACCGTTTGGCTTCGAGCAACTGCAAACCCAGCTCGAGGCCTATCGGCGCTGGCGGCAGGAGGCGGAGTCCCGGACGGTGGCCGACCAGGCGACCGTGGACCAGCTCTTCAGCCTGCGCCGTACGGCTCCGCCTGCCAAAGGACCACGGCGCCTGCCGCCCACGATGCAAAAGGTCCTCGACATGGTGGTTCACTCCACGGAGCCCTTGGGCGCTTCGGAGATTGCGGGCAGCGTTGGCATCAGCCGCCCGACGGCCCAGCGCTATCTCAGTGAACTCGAGCGCAAAGGACTTGTTGACCTGCATTTGGCCTACGGTTCCACCGGGCGCCCGGTGAATACGTACCTGCCACGCAAGGGTTGAGGCCGGGCGGCGGGATATGCTGCTGAAGCGGAGCAGGCTCCGCTGATCCGGCGTCGAGCGCCGTTGTGGGGATTTTGGGGGACGAAAAGTGAAAATTTGGAGCCTGGCTGTCGTGGCCGCGACGGCGTTCGCCTATCTGGGCGCGGTGCCTGCGATTGCGGCACCTTCGGAAGTTCTCGACGTCGTCGGGGTGCCCGTTGGCGTGGTGGTTGGTTCCGACGGCACTGCGTACGTGGGCAATTACGGCGGGGCCGGCGGCATCCAGGTGATACCTGCCGGAGCCGCTAAGCCTTCCCGGACTATCACCACGGGAGGATATACGTCAGGCCTGGCATTGGCCCCGGATGGCACCCTGTACGTCGCTGAACGGGACAGCGCCACGAATCGGTACGACGTGGGCGTTATTCCTACTGGCGCGAGCGGCGTGGCTCGGAGAATTCCGGTTTACCCGGGGAGCCATCTGATCGCCGCAGGCCCTGATGGGACGATCTTTGTCCCCAACCCCTCGGAGCACACCGTGTCGGTCATTGCACCGAACGGATCGACCGTGGACCGGACAGTACCCGTCGGAGCAGGGCCGGTGGAGGTCGCAGTCACGAAGGACGGCACCGCGTTCGTCGCAAACCAAATCGCGGGGACGGTCTCGGTCATTCCTTCCGGAGCGAGCGCCGTCTCACGGACCATTCAGGTCAGCGCAACACCCGGGACCACAGATAACCCCCACGGGATCGCATCCGGGCCCGACGGAACAATATACGTCACCAACATCAGTTCCGATCGGGTAGCTGTGATCAAGCCGGATACTGACACGGTCGCATACCGTATTTTCGTCCCGGGAGGCCCCCAAGAGGCAGCCGTCGGGCAGGACGGAACCCTGTACGTGACCACTGTCCAGGACCGCGTGCTGTCCGTCGTCCCGCCGGGCGCAACAGCTGTGGGATCCTCCATTCCAACCGAAAAGAACTCCGGCCATCTGGCGGTGGCTCCAGACGGTACGCTCATCGTGACGAGCCCGGGCAACGGCACGGGAGACGGCTCGGTATCCCGTTACGCGGCGATTGCCGCGGGCGCAGCAACCTCCAAAGCCTCGAAGCCGGCCACCACCGGAACACAACCGGGCGACGGGATCGTCAGCCCCTGGAGCATCATCACTGCAATCGGTGGCGGCGCCGCGACAGTGGCAATCGCCGTCGCGGTCTTCATCGTGGCTGCGGGACGCCGCAAGAGATCCGCCCTTGAAGACAACGGCAAGCCTCGATCTGCAACCTAGGGGTTGCTCTTTCGAATAGTTAATGCAACTCTGTAGTTGCAGTAACTGACCGAAAGGAACAGAATCATGACTATGACCGTAAACCAGGCCTCTGTCGTCGACGCCGGCGAATTCACCGTGAGGCGCACCATCACCATCGCCGCCCCCATCGAGAAGGTTTGGGCGGCGATCACCGAGGCCGAGCACATCGCGCGCTGGTTCGGGCAAACCGCCGTCCTCGACGAGGTCGCCGTCGGCGCCGGCGGTGTCTTCTCTTTCGAAGGCTACGGCGCCTTCCCGGTGCGGATCGAGGAGCTCGATCCGCCGCGAATGATCGCCTACCGCTGGAGCAACGACGACGCGCGCGGCACCCAGCCTGCCGAGGTCGATCCTGACCATTCGACGATGTTCCGCTTCACGCTTGAAGCGCTCGACGGCGGAACGCAGCTCACCGTCGTCGAGACCGGCTTCGACACGACGAGCGATTCCGCGTTCAACATGGAGAGCCACCGCCAGGGCTGGGACTCGGAACTCGACGAACTGGCCGCGTATGTCGAGGGTGGGTCGTGACCGCGAGCACCCTGGTTCCAGTGTTCGCCGCGCTCGGCGACGAGACGAGGTGGAGCATCCTGGCTGCCCTAGGCGAGGGCGACGCATCGGCGTCGGCCCTCGCTGGGCGGCTCCCGGTCACCCGACAAGCGATCGCCAAGCACCTCGCCGTGCTGCAGGAGGCCGGGCTCGTTGAATCGGTGCGCGTGGGCCGCGAACTGCGCTACAGGGTGCTCGGCTCGCAGCTGAGCGAAACGGCACGCAGCCTCGACCGCATCGGCGCAGAGTGGGATCGCCGCCTGGCCGCGATCAAGCGCATCGCGGAGGGACTGTAATTCTTCGACGACGGGGCCGTCTAAGTTGAGCGTCGGTTGCGCGCTTGGTGCGCCAGCTGGATGAATCCGTAGATGAAGGCGGCCTCGATGAGCACCATCAATCCGAGCCACAGCAACTCGCCCGTGCCGATAAAGTCAATGATCCCGACAAGGACGAGTACGGTTCCGAGGACCAGTGTGTAGACGGCGAAACCGAAGGCCACTTTTGCGCTCCGCACGCCCGTCTGGAAGCCAAATCCCAAGGGTTCTCCTCCGGGATAGCCCTGGACGCGATCGTGTCCTGCGGGCTTGAGCCTGTCGAACTCATCCCAAGGATCCTGATCCTGATCGGCCATAGTTCCATTATCCCGCGGATCGGACCGGTTGCTTGAGGGGGTTCGCTGCCGTTTCAGGGCGGCGTGCCCGAGTGCCACATTCGGGAAACGCTCGGGAAAGCCATGAACAATGGGGTCCATGATGCCCGAAGAACTCACCGCTAGCCCGCGGACCAAGGACACCGTAGCTGTTGGCGATCAACTGCAAAGCGCAGTCTCCCGAGCTTCCGCCTCGAAAGTACCCGAGGTGACCGTCCTGTTCTGGGTAGTGAAGATCCTTACTACCGGGATGGGCGAAACGACGTCCGATTTCCTTGTTCACCGGTTCGAACCCGAGATCGCTTTGGGCCTCGGTTTCGCGGCATTGGTGATTTCGTTGGTCCTGCAGTTCGGGGTCCGCAGGTACATCCCCTGGGTGTACTGGACCGCCGTCGCGATGGTCAGCGTGTTCGGGACGATGGCTGCGGACGCCGTCCACGTCGGACTTGGCGTCCCCTATCTGGCGTCGACTCTGTTCTTCACCGTGGCGCTCGGCGTCGTTTTCCTGCTTTGGAACCGGAGCGAAAAGACCCTCTCCATCCATAGCATCACCACGCGGCGTCGGGAGGCCTTCTACTGGGCTGCGGTGCTGACAACCTTCGCACTTGGCACGGCTACCGGAGACCTGACTGCCTACTCGCTCGGCCTCGGCTACCTCGCCTCAGGCGTCATGTTCGCGGTAGCCATCGCCGTCCCCGCATTGGCCCATTGGCGTCGCCTGCTGGCTGCGATCCCCGCCTTCTGGTTCGCGTACATCCTGACCCGGCCATTGGGGGCGTCCTTCTCTGACTGGACCGCTGTTTCCCCCGACCGAGGGGGACTCGACTGGGGAACTGGCCCTGTCAGCCTGGCCCTCGCCGCTGCGATAGCTGTACTGGTCACGTTCCTGACGATCACATGGCGGCGAGCCAAGTAGGGCGATCCACTGCCGCATGTTTCGTACTATTGTTCGTATGTCCTGACATATTTGCGTTAATTCTTCCTCCGGTTCACCCCGGATTCATAGCACGTGACCCGTTCCTTCACCTTGCCCTTGGATGGTAGTTCCTGCCCTTGGGGGACTTTTCGGTTCAAGATGAAGGAACACCATGACCAACCGCTTCCTAGCAGCGGCCGCCGTCGCCGTTGTTGCAGCCACCGCTGTGACCGGCTGCGCTCAAAGCAGTACCGCTTCGGCCCAGAACAATGGCGCCAGCGCATCACCGGATAAGACGATCACCGTGTTCATCAGCGGCGACACGAACGTCCAGAAGCTGTGGGAGAAGAGCCTCGTTCCCGCCTTCGAGAAGGCCAATCCCGGCTACAACGTCAAGGTCACCCTCGATCTGCACGGCGAGCACGATGCCCAGACCCTGGCGAAACTGACCAGCGCCACGGAGCAGAACAAGGAACCTGATTTCGACCTCGTCGATGGCGGCTTCGTCTCCAAAGCCTCCGCAGCCAATCTGCTGACCTCCGTGAGCTCGCAGACGATTTCCGCGCTGAACGATGTCCCGCAGGACGTCATCAAGGCCGGCGGCACCGGCGGCATCCCGTACCGCGGCTCCGCAGTACTCCTGGCATATGACACCAAGACAGTTGCCACTCCGCCGAAGACCCTTGACGATTTGCTTGCCTGGATCAAGGCAAACCCGGGCAAGTTCACCTACAACTCGCCCAAGTCGGGAGGATCCGGCGGTGCGTTCGTTGCCACCGTTCTGGACAAGTTCGTCCCGGCCGACGCCCGCGCCAAGATGACGGTGGGCTACGAGAAGGACCTCGAGAAGTACTGGGACCAGGGCTTCGCGACGTTGAAGGACCTCAACTCGTCCGTCTTCCAGAGCGGCGTCTACCCCAACGGCAACCAGCAGACCCTTGATCTGCTCGCCAAGGGACAGATCTCCATGGCTCCGGTGTGGTCTGACCAGTTCATCACCGGCTTGACCAACGGCCAGATCCCGTCCACCGTGAAGGCCACCCAGATCAGCAACCCGTCCTTCACCGGCGGTGCCGCCTACCTCGGCATTCCCAAGTCCTCGCCCCGCCAGGAAGCCGCGCTGAAGCTTGCCAACTTCGTCCTCTCGCCGGACGCGCAGACGATGATCATCAAGGAAATGTCCGGTTTCCCGGCCATCAGCCTCGACAAACTGCCGGCTGATGTGAAGGACAAGTTCAAGGACGCAGACACCAACAACCTGCGCAAGGGCTACTTCGACCAGATGGGCAAAGACCTGAACAACCTCTGGGACCAGAAGGTTCCCGGCCAGTGACAACCACGCTTCAAAAGCCGGCGGAACTGCAACAAACAGTTCCGCCGGCCGGTGCCCCGCGCCCCAAGCGACTGAGCCAGCGCGCCGTCGGGTTCTTCATGGCGCTGCCGCCGATCCTGTTGATCGCGATCTTCGTCGGCTTCCCGATCGTTCTCGCCTTCGGCTTCAGCATCGGCTTGACCGGCGGGTTGAACCACACCATCGCCACGATTGGCCAGAACGTGCACGAGGCAGACGCCTGGTGGGGAACACTGGCCGCCTACCAGGAGATGTTCACCAACAAGCGCTTCCTCGGGGACCTTCTGGTCACGGTCATCGTGACGCTCGTGAGCACGGCAACAGTCATCTTCCTCGCGCTGGGCATTGGGCTCTACCTCAAACTCAAGGGCGGTCGAATGGCCCGGCTCCTCTCCGGACTGGCGATCGTTCCGCTTTTCATCCCGGTGGTCATCGCCTCGTGGGCGATCCTGACCTTCTACTCCGGCACGGGTTTCCTGCGGAGCGTCTTCGCCCTCTTCGGACTTGACTTCCCCGTGTGGGCCTTCACCATGGTCACGGTCATCATCGGCTCGGTCTGGACGTCCCTGCCGTTCGCTGTGCTCATGGTCTCGTCCGGACTGCAGTCCGTACCGAACGCCATGATCGAAGCAGCCCGCGACGCCGGTGCCGGCTCCTTGCGCACGATCGTCTCAGTGATCGTTCCCATGGCGGCAGTTCCGATCATCATCGCGACGACGTTTACGGCCATTGGAATTGTTGGATCGTTCACGGTCCCGTACTTCACCGGGCCAAATTCACCGAACATGCTCGGAGTGGACATGTCCAACTACTTCTCTGCCTTCAACCAACCCCAGCAGTCCGCCGTCATGGCTTTCACTGTCTTCCTGATTGCCTCCGGAATCGCCGCGCTCTACGTGTGGGCAAACTTCCGTTCCGCCAAGGAACAGGGGAAAGTCTGATGGCTCTCCCTACCGGATCCCCGATTGCTTCCCGCACCCGCCGACCCCTCACGCTCGACTCGATTGTCCGCAGTGCGCTGGTGGGCCTGTTCGTGGTACTCATGGTCGTTTTCATCCTGGGACCCTTGCTCTGGCTCGGCGTCCGCGCCTTCGCCGGTAACTGGACCTTCCCCAATCTCCTTCCCGATGACTGGACATTGCGCTGGTGGCAGGTGGTCGTCAACGACGGCGCGCTCGGCATCGCGGTGCAGAACTCCTTGTTCTTCGCCCCGCTGACGGTCCTCGTGTCTGCGGTCATCTGCTTGCCCGCGGCCTACGCCTTCGCCCGCTTTGATTTTCCCGGACGCCGCTTCTTCCTGATCAGCCTGTTTGCGACGAACGCCTTTCCGAAGATGGGCTTGTTCGTTACCCTGGCGGCTCTTTTCTACGCGTTGAACCTGATGAACACCATTTTGGGAATCCTCGTGGTGCACGTGCTGGGCACAGTGGTCTTCATGACATGGATCCCCGCGGCAGCGTTTGCTGCCGTGCCGCGAAACCTGGAGGAAGCAGCCCGCGACGCCAGAGCCTCCAAATTGCGTGTGTTCGCCTCAGTGACGCTCCCCATGGCGCTGCCCGGGATTATCGTCGCGGCCGTCATGTCCTTCCTGGCGTCCTTTGACGAGGCACAAGGAACGTACTTGGTGGGTGCGCCTGCTTTCATGACCATGCCCACCCAGATGTACAGCCTGGTGCTGAACTACCCTACCCAGGTGGCTGCCGTCTTCTCGATCCTGCTGGCCATCCCCTCCGTTGCCCTCATGCTCGCGGCGCACAAGCACATCCTCGGCGGCCAGCTCGCCGAAGGCTTCCAGATCAAATAGCGCCACGCGCACAACGTCAGACAGAGAACCCATGACAATTCATGCACCATTGACTGAACCACCCGCCAGCACAACGAAGCCGGGAACTCCGGCGTCGGGCGGTGGGCTGGCTATCCGCGGTCTCCACAAGATCCTCGGCGGCCGCACCATCATCGACAACCTCGATCTGTCGGTCAAGGAGGGCGAACTGGTATCCCTGCTGGGGCCCTCCGGCTGCGGAAAGACAACGACGCTGCGCATGATCGCCGGCTTCCTGGAGCCGGACTCCGGCTCCATCGAGGTGGAAGGCCAGGAGGTCTCGCATCTTGGTGCGGAGAACCGCCCCAGTGCCATGGTGTTTCAGAACTACGCGCTGTGGCCCCACATGACCGTGGCCAAGAACGTCGGCTTCCCACTGAAGCTCCGCAAGATGTCAAAGGCTGAGATCAAGGACAGGGTGGAAGCCGTCCTGGAGTTGGTCAGCCTTTTGCATCACAAGGATTCCAAGCCCGCCCGCATCTCCGGCGGCGAGCAGCAACGCGTGGCTTTGGCCCGGGCACTCGTCCAGGAGCCGAAGCTCTTGCTCCTTGACGAACCCTTGAGCAACCTGGACGCGAAACTGCGTGTCAAAGTCCGCGAAGACATCCGCAAGATCCAGCAGGAACTCGGCATCACCACGGTCATCGTCACCCATGACCAGGAAGAAGCGATGTCCATGTCCGACCGCATCGCCGTCATGAATGCGGGCCGGATCGAGCAATACAGTACCCCGGAGGCGCTGTATGCCCGCCCGGAAACCGAGTTTGTGGCCACCTTCATCGGCAGCATGAACCGTCTGGAGGGCTCGCTCAATAACGGACTCATCACCGCGGGCCCGGACATTCTCGGGATCCGGCCCGAGGACGTCATCCTGGCAGACGCGCCCTTTGCGGGTGCGGTCCCGGCGACGGTCGAGAGGGTCGTCCCCCGCGGACACTTCCAGGAAGTGTACGTGCGCAGAGCCGACGCCCAGCTCCGCAGCTTTGTGAGCGGTGAGCTCATGCAGCCAGGCCAACAGACATATGCGGGGATCCGCAAGGCCATGACCTTCCGGGACGGACGCCTGGTAGCAGAGGCAGGTGCCGCACTTTGAGCAACACCGTTGACACCAAAAGGACCCGCGCCACGGCCCATCGGGGCGACTCCAGCAAATATCTCGAGAACACTTTGCCCGCCATCGCGTCAGCCATCGACGCGGGTGCGGACCTCGTGGAAGTGGACGTCCGGGTAACGAAGGACGGGCAGGTGATCCTGCTCCACGATGCCTCGCTGCTCAGGATCTGGAGCCTCGACGCCGACGCTGCAGACCTCGACTATGACCGCATCAGGCAACTGGGCGCCGGCGAGGAGCGGATTCCCCTGCTTTCCGAAGCCCTAGAGCTTTTCCGCGGCCGTCGGTCAACCTTGCTCATCGACATGGACGA
The DNA here is from genome assembly GCF_051843155.1 of Arthrobacter sp. KNU-44. Taxonomy (NCBI): domain Bacteria; kingdom Bacillati; phylum Actinomycetota; class Actinomycetes; order Micrococcales; family Micrococcaceae; genus Arthrobacter; species Arthrobacter sp. KNU-44. Next base: position 1,313,028 of record NZ_JBPXNG010000002.1, on the reverse strand, counting down.
GCCCGGCCCCGCAGGGGCGGCCGCCGCCGTCGTGCTCGAAAGCGGCATCGAAGTGGCCTGGTGCGGGAACCTGGACGGAATGCGGATCATCCGTGCCCTCGACCAGGACGCCCGGATTTGGCTGCCCTGGAGCAAGAGGACCGCCCCGCCGGGAGAGCTGCTGGCCGAGCTGAATCCCGAGTTCGTCAATTCCGAGCACGTGGTTCTCAGCAAGCACATGGTCGAACAGATCCACGCCGCGGGGGCCAAAGTTGCGTGCTGGACCATTGATGATCTCGAAACAATGCGCTGGGCCTTGGGACTCGGCGTGGATTCGATCACGAGCAACCAACTGGATCTGTTGCAAAGCGCCATCGCTGAAGACCCTCAGGTGTGGGCTTCGGCCCAGGCTCCCGGGGGACTCGCCGGCGATGAGGTTCTTGAGTCCCGGAAAGTCGCCTTTGAGCTGGCCGAATGGGCCGTCGGGTACATGCGCGACGCCGATCGTGGCCAGGTCTCGACCAAGGCGCACCCTGCTGATCTGGTCACGGAAGTCGATGTCGCCGTCGAGCGCCATGTCCGCGAAGTGATTGCCGCCCGCCTTCCCGGCCACACGGTGGTGGGCGAGGAAATGGGCGGAGTCTCCGTGCCCGGCGCACCGTGTTGGTACCTTGATCCGGTCGACGGAACCACCAACTACGTGAACCACATTCCCTGGACGGCGTTCTCGCTTGCCTTGGCGGTTGACCGCAAGCCCGCGGTGGCCGTGGTCGCAGATCCTTGGCGTGGCGAGATTTTCGAGGGGTGGTCCGGTCATGGTGCCTGGCTCAACGGAAAGCCGCTGTCGCTGGCTCCGGCGGGAGTTTCGACGGCGGCCCTGGCCGGAACCGTGGTGGCGACCGAACTCGCGGGGCACTTGCCGTGGCCCGGAATGTTGGAACTTCTCGCGGAGCTTGGCGAGCGGCACAGCATCATGCGGATCATGGGTTCGGCGACCATGACGGTGGTGGGCGTAGCTGCCGGGCGCGGTGCCGGAGCAATCATCGGGAGTTTCAGTCCGATCGACCACCTGGCGGCGACGCTCGTTGTTCAAGAGGCCGGTGGCATTGTCCTCAATTCCGAAGGCGAGATGGACACGTTCCCGGAACAGGGCGGGGTGCTTGCTGCCCGTCCGGAATACTCGGCTGAGCTTTACGAACTGTGGAGCCAGGCACATGCAGCCGGCAATTGAGCTCCTCTCCGACGCTGTTTCCACACTTGACCGGCGGAGCCGCTTCGAACTGGTTGAGGAGATCCGCCTCGACTTTCCGACGCACCACCCGCAGGGCATGGCGTTCGCCAAAGGGCTGACGTTCTTGTCGTCCGTTGAGATCCTCGAGGCGCCGCGCCCTGCCGCGGATCCGGCGCTGCGCACTCCCGGACGGGGGAGCGGGCACGTGTTCGTCCTTGACGCAGGCGGGCTGCTACGCGATATCCCCGTGGGCGAGGGCTTGGCGTATCACCCCGGTGGTATCGACTTCGACGGCGACCACGTGTGGGTTTCCGTCGCCGAGTACCGGGCCGGCAGCAGAAGCATCGTCTACACGATCGATCCGGGCACCTTCGAGGTCCGTGAGCGGTTCCGTGTGGACGACCACGTCGGTTGGATCGCCCGCGATCCCGGGCTGGACCTGGTGTTCGGCGGGAGCTGGGGTTCCCGGCAGCTCTACACCTGGGACACGGAAGGCCAACTGGTGGATCAGTGGGAGAATCCAAGCCACTTCGTCGACTACCAGGATGCCCAGCTCCTGGGTCCGGGACTGCTGCTGTGCAGCGGGATTTCACTGCTGCCGCAGGTTGATGGCGGTGTCCTTGAACTCGGGGGACTGGCCTTGGTTGAACCGCTTCGGCAAAGAATCACAGGGGACCTGCCCATCAGTGAGTTCAGCAGTGCCGGTCACGTCATCACACGCAACCCTGTCACCGTCACCGTGGATGAATCCGGGCTGCTGATTCACGCTGCGCCGGATGACGGCGACGACGACGGCGGCACGCGGATACTGAGCTACAGGATCATTTAACACGGCCGTGACAGACCGGAAACCGGTCCTGAACGGGGCCTCGATAGCGTGGCCGCATGATCGTATCCATCATGTCCAAGGTCAGTGCCTGGATCGAAGCCGCCTACTTCTACGACGCCGCAGAGCTGGGGGCCTCCGGTGCCACTGAAACTACCCGCTACGGCTGGCTCCCGGCCCTCAGCGGTGTGGCCATCGCCGACGCCCAGGCGCGGAAAATCCGGGCCGCGGAGTAACTAAAACCCCGGGATTCCGGGGTTTTTGAATTGCCAGATGTCTTGTTGAACACACTATTCGTTGATGGCGTGTACTATGCCCTAAACTGCTTCACTGAGGTGCCTGAAATGGCACTATGCAGCAACGAAAGTGAACCAATCAATGGCTACCGATTACGACGCCCCACGCAAGACCGAAGAAGAGTCTCCCGCCGAATCGCTCGAGGCCCTTCAGGCGTCGCGCGGCTCCGGTGCCCAGACTGCTGTCATCGACATCGACGAGAACGACACAGCCGAGGGCATTGACCTTCCGGGCGCCGATCTGTCCGGCGAAGAACTGACCGTCATCGTTGTTCCGGAGCAGTCCGATGAATTTACGTGTTCATCGTGCTTCCTGGTCCGTCACCGGTCGCAGATCGCGCTGGAAAAGAACGGCCTCAAGTACTGCCGCGACTGCGAAGGCTAAACCCCGCACGCAATGCAGCCCCTCTCGACTGGAAACCAGCAACGCCAAACCAGCCGGGTGGGGCTTTTGCATGTCCGAGGTACCGACGGCCCCGCGGCGCGGCTAGCCCGTAACGGGCGTCGCGCTCGCGGAGCTGCTTAGGCGGCTTGGAGTTCTGTGACGTGGTGCCTACCTCCACCGCGCGACCCCTCAGAAGCACCACTCCGGCGTCGTTATCCGTGATAACGAACAGAGGCGCGATGCGGCCCGGAAACCCTGGAAAACCGCGGAAACCAAGCCGCTGAATCACGTCCCCGTGACCCTTCTCAAAGCCCGCTAACAGTTGGGCGCCGAAGCGGATACGAAGCTCCTGAAAGGGCCCCGACGCTCCTACGCTTGAGGTATCGGATCGCTCAAGCACTCAAGGGGATGGGCCCAAGTGAGAAAGTTTCATGCCTGGTTCGCGGCTTTGCTAGTGGTCGCCGGGCTTGGTCTCGTGGCTCCAGTGGAGGCGTCCGCAGCGCCGTATTGCGGAATCGTCTGGGGATCGTTGGCGAAGTCCAACCCGGCGCTGACCCAGGCACAAGTGGTCAATGTCCGGACGGGCGAGCAACCCTGCTATGACCGCCTGGTGATCGACCTGAACGGCGCTGTTGCCGGTTATTCAATCCGCTACGTTCCACAAGTATTGCAGGACGGTTCGGGCCTTCCGGTCGAGCTGAGGGGCAATGCGTTCCTGCAGATCACGGTCAACGCCCCCGCGTACAACTCCAACGGCAATGCCACGTACAACCCCGCCGACAAGAACGAGCTGACGAACGTCTCGGACTACAAAACCTTCCGGCAAGTGGCCTTCGCGGGCAGCTTCGAGGGATACACGAGCATTGGCCTCGGTGTCCGCGCGCGGCTCCCCTTCAGGGTCTTCACGCTGGCCGGCCCGGGAACAGGATCGCGGCTGGTGATCGACGTCGCCCACATGTGGTGAAGCAACCAACACAGAAGCCCTGCTCCGGGTAATTCCGGACCAGGGCTTCTGACATGTTGAGTTTTATTCCGGTACCACGAGGGCCGGGGTGTCCTTCCGGAGGGTTTCGCCGCGGAAGAAGCCGGGCCGGACGCGGGCCATGATTACCATGACCACCGCTCCGAGGGCCAGGATGCCCACTCCGATGATGAACACGAGGCCGACGCCGAAGATCTCTGAACCGCTGCCGAAGTCCGGGGACCAGCTGTCCACCGCCGTCTGGATGAAGACCAGCGTCAGCACGATGCCGCCGACCACCGGGAAGAGCAGGCGCATGAAGAAGTTGCGGACGCTGCTGAACACGCTGTGCCGGAAGTACCAAGCGCAGGCGAAAGCAGTCATTCCGTAGTAGAAGCAGATCATCAAGCCGAGCGCCAGGATGGTGTCGTTGAGAACGTTCTCGCTGACCACCTTCATGATGGCGTAGAACCCGCCGGAGATAGCCCCGGCCATGATGGTGGCGTATCCCGGGGAACCGAAGCGCTTGCTTACGGTGGAGAACTTCTGCGGCAGGGCGCCGTAGTGACCCATGGCGAGAAGGCTTCGGGCAGGGGAGGCCATGGTGGACTGCAGGGACGACGCTGTGCCTGCGAGTACGGCCAAGGACATCAGGATGGCCAAAGGACCCATCACCGGGGAAGCCAAAGCAGCGAAGATATTGGACTGGTTGTCCGGGTTGTTGAGGCCGATGCCGTCGCCGCCAATGCCGGCCACCATCATCGTTGCGACGATCACTGCGACGTACAGTCCCAGGACGGCGATCGCCGTCGTGGTTCCGGCTTTGCCGGCGGTGCCCTTGCCGCCCTTGGTCTCTTCATTGACCGTCAGGCAGACGTCCCAGCCCCAGTAGACGAAGACCGCCAGGGACATGCCCGCAGCGAACTGCTCGAAGCTGCTGATCTTCGTGGGGTCGAACCAGTCCCAGCTGAAGGCGATGGCCGTGGGGGTGTCGCCGGAGGAGGCGTGGGTGAGGGCCATGACGATGAACACGCCAAGGACCACTACCTGGAATCCCACCATGGCGTACTGTACGAGTTTGGTGGCGTGCAGGCCCCGGTAGCTGACCCAGACGGCCAGTGCCACGAAGGCCAGGCACGTGGCGATGTTCAAGGCCTTGTTGGAGGTGAGGTCGGCAAGATCGGGATTGCCGAAAACCTGCGCGAGGAAGAGGTAGAAGAAGTCCACCGCAACGCCCGCCAGGTTGGACAGGACGATAATGTTCGCGGCCAGCAGCCCCCAGCCGCCCATCCAGCCGATGAACGGGCCGAAGGCCTTGGTGGCCCACGTAAAGGTGGTGCCGCTGTCCGGGGAGTCTGCGTTGAGCTCCCTGTAGGCAAACGCCACGAGGATCATCGGGATGAAGGCGACGATGAAGATCGCAGGCAGCTGAAGGCCCACCGCGTTGACCGCCGGGCCGAGGGAACTGGTCAGGCTGTAGGCGGGTGCCACCGAGGAAATACCCAGGACGACGACGGCGAGGAGCCCCAGCTGCCCCGTCTTGAGTCCTTTGCCGCTGATGCCGTGTTCGGTGCCAGCGGGATCGTGGGCCTCCACGGTTTTCCTGGCGCTTGGGCGGGTTAATTGAGTCATGTGCTTGGCTCTTTCTAAATGGGCCGAAGGTTTGTTGCTGGGTGATGCCGTGAAGCCGTCAGCGGGGTATGAGACGGGAGTCACTAAATGAATGACGTTCATTTAGTATGGACGCGGAGAAGCCTTGGCGCAAGTGGTTTGGCGAAACAATTTGGTTCGAAGCGGATCAAGTGAGCGAGCGTCTGCCGGAAACGGCCCAAAGGTGAGCGAGCGTCGGGAGGCCGGCAGGTTGAAAGAGCCCCGATCCCACGGCTCACGAAGGGACGCTCGCTCACATATGCGGCCAAAAGGGCAGACGCCCGCTCAGATCATCTGAGCGAGCGTCTGCCGGAAACGGCCCAAAAGTGAGCGAGCGTCGGGGTCTGGGCGCTGCTTAGGCGCTCAGTTCGGCCCGGAGCGGGTATTCCTTGCTGTCGAGGAGAAGCTGCGTGCAGCGTCCGGTTTCCGGGTTCAGCACGATGGGGGCCGCGAGATTGACCGTGGTCTTTTGCGGAGTCGGGTTCACTACGACCAGGATGGTTGCCAGCCCAGCCCGGTCCAACCCAGCCCGGTCCAGGCCGAGATCCTCCAGCGTCGAGCGGGGGATCGTGGGCGCGTAGCCCGGAACGTAAACGGCGGCCTCGGCCAGGAACATCCGGATGCGCGGGCTGGCCGACTCCATCGCGTAGAGTCCGGGGGCGCCGTCAATTTCCCGCAGAGCGAAGCCGTCGGAAGCTTCAAGCCCCGGCATGGGCGCGGTGAAGCTGAGCTCCCGGGAAGCCTGTGCCGAGCTCATTTGAGGAAATCCATGAGCGTGGGCTGGAGCGTCTTGGCGGTGACTGCGAGGGCAACCTGGTAGTTGGTTTCCTGCAGCTTCAAGTCCATGACGACCTTTCCGATGTCAGCGTCTTCAATTCCGGAGCGCTGTGCGTCGAGTGAGGCCTTGAGCCCGTCGACGGAGTCCTGGGCGCGCATGAGCTTGGTCTGCCTGGCGCCGACGTCCGCACGTCCGTTGACGACCGACTTGATCTTGTCACCGATCGCCGCCAATCGGCCGCTGATATCCGCGCCGGAGCGGATATCGGCGACGACGTTGCTCACCAAAGCGAAAACTGAGCCGGCGCCGTCACCGAAGATCGCACCGCCGTCGGCGTCTACCCGCACTGTCTGCGTTGCGTCAATCCGCCGTTCCACCGTGCCGCCCGGTGTTCCGTTGAAGACAGGTGGCGTGGCATTGCTGAACGCGCCGGCGGAATCGGAACTTCCAGCAAAGACGTTGCGGCCCAGGTACTGGGTGTTCGCCTGGGCGAGGAGGTCCTTGTTGAGGCCTTCGATTTCGACGGCGATCGCCTCCTTGGCGTTGCTGTTCAGGGAACCATTGGCAGCCTGGACCGTGAGGTCTCGGACCCGGTTGAGGATGTTGGTGGCCTGGCCGAGGGCCGAATCGGCGGTGGTCAGCCAGCCATTGCCGTCGTTGATGTTGTTCGAATACTGTCCGACGGCGCTGAGCTGGCTTTTCGTGGCGAGCAGGTTCGCTGTGGCCGCGGGATCGTCCGAGGGCCTGGTGATGTTCTTGAGGTTGCTGGCCTTGTCCTGCAGCGCGGCGAGCTTTGCCTGCCCGGCCTGCAGGTTCCATTGTGCGGCCGCGGACATTGTCTGGGTCGTGACACGGTTCAGCATGGCTTACCTTCCCACCAATCCGGTGTGGTTGATCAGGACGTCGAGGGCTTCATCCACGGCGGTCATGGCCCGGGCGGCCGCTTGGTATGCGTGCTGGTTGCTCAGGAGGCTGATGTTCTCCTCGTCGAGGCTGACGGACGCGCCGGAGGAACGCTGCCCGACGGCGGCGGTGCTCGCCGCGTCGGCGAGCTGCTGGTGCTGCTGCGCGGACTGGGACGCCGTGCCGATCCCTGTGACGATCCCGGACCACAGCGCGTCAGGGGAACCCTGCCCGTTACCGATTTGGGCAACAGCGTCCGCGATTTTGCCGTCGAGGGCGCCCGAACCTGGAGCGCCGGTGGCGATTCCTGCGGCGCTCGTCGGGACAACGCTGAGGGACAGGGCCGCCGGGGCGCCAGGGGTGGTTGCGAAGAAATCGAGGTTTGAGGCGCCGGTGGTGGACTGCCCAGTGCGGTGCACGGCATTGACGTCATTCATGAGCTTGGTGGCGAAGGCGTTGTACGACGCAGCGGCCTCCGAGATGGCGCCTCCCGCGCCTCCCGCAGCCGGGGCAAGAAGCGAGACCGCGCCCGCGAGCTTTCCGCCGTCGAGGGGAACCGCCACACCCGGGCGATCAGCCCATTCCAACTGCACTGGTCCCCCCAACGGCAATGTCGAAACCGGAGCGCCCATGCTTGCCTGGCCGCTCAAATTGATGTCGCGGTGGGAAGTACCCGAGACGATGGCGTTGCCGCCGACGAAGACATCCACCGTGCCGTCGGCGTTGTCCCGGACAGTTCCACCGGCCAAGGAAGCGATGGTTTCACTCACTTTGTTGCGGGCGTCGATGATCTCATTGGCGGAACCGCCCGAGGCCGTGACGGAACGGATGGTTGCGTTGAAGCCGGCCACCCGGGCGGCGGCATCGTTCAGGGTGGCGACGGTACTTTGGGCCTCGCCGCGAATCCGTGTCCACTGTGAATCCAAGGCCTTGTAGCCCGCCGACACTGTATTGGCGAGGGTGGTGCCAGCTTGCAGCAGCACGCCAGCGGGGGCTGCTTCTCCCGGGTGGTTGGAGACGCCCTGCCACGACGACCAGAAAGTCTGGAGCGCCGTCGATATTCCGGCGGCCCCGGGCTCGTTCAGGGAGCCTTCGAGTTGCTGGAGTTGGGTGGACCGATAGTTGGCGTAACCGGCCTGGGCCGCGCTGGAGCGCACCCCGGCATCGAGGAAGCTGTTGCCCAACCGGGAGATCCCGTCCACGGACACGCCTTGACCAGCCTGGGCGCCCGCCGCGAAGAGGCCCGTGCGTGCGGGTGCCCCGACGGCCGATTGCTCGATCCGCTGCCTGGTGTAGCCGTCAGTGCCGGCATTGGCGATGTTCTGTCCGGCAACGTTGATGCCCTGCTGCGCCGCGGTCAGGCCCAGGTAGGCCGTATTGAGTCCGCCGAATGTGCTCACTGCTGTGTCCTTTGGGTGATCCGGGCCCTGAGTGGTCCGGCCTTTGGTTGTCCGCCGTGTTCCGGTCAGAATTGCTGGTCGAAAAGGCGGGACGGGGTTGAGTCGGCTGTCCTGCCGTGGGAACCTGTCCGGCCGTGGGAGTCGTAAGTCCCGGCCGCCGGCTTCAGATCCGCCATGGTTTCCTGGGTGGAACGGACGGCCGCGCGAAGGAACTGCTCGTTCGAATCACGCAGCTCCTTGATGGTGGCGGTCTGCTGCTGCATCGCGTTCAGGTGCGAGGACAGGACATCGGCCCAGGCTTCTTCCGGAGCCGACGAGGCCAGCTCGCCCAGTGAAGAGTCCGCAGGCAAGCCCCATTGCTCTGCCACCGCCGCCACTTCCACCGCCCTTGCAAGCCCGGCCTTGGACAGGTGTCCCAGTACCTGTTCCACTTCCCGGGTGCCATGCGGCAACCAACGGGATTTGCCCGCAGTGAGGAGAAGTTGCTCTTCCTCCAGCTTGAATGTCAGCAGATCCAGTAGCTCACGTTCTCGCCACAGCAGGGCCGACAGTTCATGGATGGCCATGTCGGGTCAACTCCAGTTCCGGGTTCTTTTTTCGGGTGCGATGCCGCGGGAAAGCACTTCCCCCGTGCCTTCGCCGCGCTGAAAACAACTATCGGCTGCCGCGGCCCATGCGTTAGGCGTTGTTTACGCATGATTTATTCGCTTTGTCCAGTCAAGCGACGCGCGGTGAAGCGTGTGGCCCGTGGCAAATTTTCCTGCGGTTTTTTGCTAACCAAAGGTGACCGTTGTTCCGATAACCAGAAGTGACAGGCCACGGACGGCCTGGAAGTACCAACAGACCCAATCACGGAGGAATACATCATGGGCATGGCAATCAACACAAACCTGATGGCGAACAACGCTTACGGCAACCTCAACCGCACGCAGAACGACGTGTCCAAGTCGATGGAGAAGCTCTCCAGCGGCCTGCGCATCAACCGTGCAGCTGACGACGCAGCAGGGCTGGCAATTTCGGAAGGCCTCAAGTCCCAGGTCAGCGGCTCGGCAGTCGCCGCCCGCAACGCCCAGGACGGCATCTCGGTCATCCAGACCACTGAAGGCGCACTGACTGAAGTCCACTCGATCCTCCAGCGCATGCGTGACCTCGCTGTCCAGGGCTCGAACGACACCAACAACGCCGCATCCCGCTCCGCGATCAAGGGTGAAGGTGACTCGCTCGGCAAGGAACTGGATCGTCTTACGCAGTCCACCCAGTTCAACGGTATCGACCTGCTCAAGGGTGCGGCTGGAAACAGCGGCGCGGCCCTGAACATCCAGGTCGGCACCGGCGGCAGCGCCAACGACAAGATCGCCGTGAACCTCGGTGACGTCGCAACCGCCGTCGGAACCGGCGCGACGGGCCTCTCCGGCGCAGCTGGTGCCGCAGGCTTCAAGGTGGACACGAGCGCCAACGCCCAGCTGACCATCGCTGCCGTTGACACCGCCATCGCGGCAGTTTCGGCTCAGCGTGCGGACCTGGGCGCAACCCAGAACCGTTTGGAGCACGCCACGAAGACCCTCCAGGTCTCGGGCGAAAACCTGCAGGCAGCCGAGTCCCGCATCACGGACACGGACATGGCTTCGGAAATGGTCAAGTACACCAAGGCCAACATCATGTCCCAGGCCGGCACGGCAATGCTGGCCCAGGCCAACCAGTCCGGCCAGGGCGTTCTCTCGCTCCTGCGCTAAGACCTTCCGGTAGCTGACCGGTAATCGGTGAATGGCGGCCAGGACGGGAACACACCCCTGGCCGCCATTCGCGTCCGGATCCTGCCGACAAGACCAATACCTCCGGAAGGACCAGACGTGGCAAGCTCGATCGACGGCCTCGCCAGCGGGTTGAACACCACCTCCATCATTGATTCACTCATGGCGGTGGAAGCACAACCGCAAACACAACTGAAGACGAAGCTTGCGTCAGACCAGACGATGGTTTCGACGCTTCAGTCGCTCAACTCGAAGTTGTCATCGCTGAAGGACCTCGCGAGCGGCGACTCGGCCGTGAACGCCTTGAACTTGTTTAGCGCCACCACCAGTGCGCCGTCCATCACCGCGACGGCGACCACCTCCGCAACCGCGGGCTCAATCGACGTCACGGTTACCCAGTTGGCCCAGAGCCAGGTGGACGTCACTGCCGCGATGACCAGCTGGCCCACCGACGCCTCGGGGGCACCCGCACACTTGACGCTCGTCGACTCCACGGGAAAACAGACAGAGATCACGCCGGCATCCACCTCTCTTGACGACGTCGTGACGGCGATCAACGCGGCGTCCGGCCCGGCCCGTGCTGTGAAGGTCCCGGCAGGCAACGGAACCTATCGCCTGCAACTGACCGCAGCCACTTCCGGCGCGGCTGGAGCCTTCAGCGTCTACCAGGGCACGGCAGCGCAGGTGAGCGCGGGCACCGCGATCGACCTGATGGCTGACCCCTCCGCCGCCGTCGTCAAGGCCGCCCAGGACGCCAAAGCGACCCTGTACGCAGGCACCCCGGCAGCACAGACAATCACGTCCGGAACCAACACCTTCACCGATCTGCTTCCCGGCGTATCAGTGACCGCCTCCGCCGTTACTGCCGGACCGGTGACCGTGAACATTGCCAGCGACTCGGCAGGCATCACCAAAAGGGCAGGGGATTTGGTGAACGCGGTCAATGACGTCCTCGGCTTCGTATCCATTTACAGCGCCGTGACCCAGACGACGAACGCCAACGGCGCCTCCGTGGCCAGTGGCGGCATCTTCAGCGGCAACAGCAGTGTCCGCTCGGTCAACGATCAGGTCTTCTCAGCCATGTCGATGCCCGTGAACGGGAAGTCCCCCTCCGAATACGGAATCAACGTCACCCGGGATGGAAACTTCACTTTTGACGCGGCCAAGCTCCAATCGTCCCTGGCTTCGGATCCGGCCGGGACGCAGGCAGCGCTCCAGACCATTGCTTCCCGGGTGTCCGACGCGGCCACCAGCGCTACCGATCCGTTCACTGGTTCGGTGACCGCCCTGATCAAGGGGCAACAATCCGAAGTGGCTGACCTGGGCAGCCAGATCTCCGATTGGGACCAGCGCTTGGCCACCAGGCGGCAGACCCTGCAAACCACGTACAACGCCATGGAAGTGGCCCTTGGCCAACTCAACGCCCAGCAATCATGGCTCACAGGCCAGATTGCCGGCCTTTCGAGCTCGACGAAGTAAGGAGCGTAAAGCATGACCTCCACAGCCCTCCGCGCCAGCCAGCTTTCCCGGTACAACGACGACGCCGTCCTTTCGGCCCCGCCGGCCAGGCTCCTCACGATGCTCTATGACCGGCTGCTCCTGGACCTGAACCGCGCCCAGTTCGCCCAGGAGAATGCCAACTGGGGTGTCGCAAGCGAAAACCTGCTGCATGCCCAGTCGATCGTCACCGAGCTGTCCTCTACCCTGAAGACCGATGCGTGGGATGGTGCGCCTGGGCTGCTGAGCATCTATCAGTACGCGATGGAAGCCATGATCGGGGCCAACATCTACCGCGACGTCAACCGGACCAAGGAATGCATCGCACTGCTGGAGCCGCTTCGGCAAGGCTGGCACGACGCCGCTTCGCAGCTGCCGGTCCAGGCCTCGGTATCCGGCATGGCGAGGACGAACGGCACCCTCGGTGTCGGCTGATCCGGTCCAGGAATGGTCTGACCTCCTGGACCGGCTTGAAGCAGACATCGCCGTGGCCGTCTCGGGCGGCGAGGCCGAGCCATGGAATCCGCCTGCCGCGGCCGGACCAGTTCCTGAGGAGCTGGCGGACCGGGCGCGCAGGATCCTGGACGCCCAACTGGAGTCCATCGCGATGCTCGGCAAGGTCCGCAACGACGCCCTCGCCCACTTGGACGCCCTCGGTGCCGTCCCGGACAGCCAATCTTCAGCGCGCCCGCTGTTCCTCGACGTGCAGGGCTGAAGAGAAGTATCGAAAACAATCCTGCAATCGGCTAACGGATGCCCCATCCTTGCCGATGGTGGAAGTTGAGCAGGGATTGCTCGATGCACGGCCACGGATCGGCCTCTTCATACCTATTCGCGAAGGCAGGCCGTCGTGTTCGAGTCAGTGACTTCCGTTGCCCTTGGTAGCGCCCTGGACGGGCTGTCGTTGCGCCAGCGCACCATCGCCAACAACATCGCCAACATCAACACGCCGAACTACCACGCCAAAAGGGTCCAGTTCGAAGACGCGCTTGCGGCCTCGGTGAGCGCGGGAGACGGGCAGGCCGCGGCTTCCGTCACTACCTCCCAGGAACCCACCCAGCTCAACGGCAACAACGTGAACCTGGACACCGAAACGCTCTCGAATGTGGACACCGTCTTGCGCTACCAGTTCGCCTCCCGTGCCATCGGCGAGCAATTCACCGCCCTCCGCACAGCCTTGAGGACCAGCTGATGACTTTCGATGCGATCGGGATTGCCGGCTCCGCCCTGACTGTCCACCGCAAATGGCTCGACGCCGTCTCGGACAACCTGGCCAACATGAATACCGCAACCCGCACCAGCGGCAAAGCCTTCCAAGCCCGCTACATTGAAGCCGCCGAGGGCAGCAACGGAAACGGCGTGTACGTCAAGAGCACCCCCCAAGGCAGTGCGACCGGCAGGCTCGTGTACCAACCGGACCATCCGCTTGCCGACGCCCAAGGCTATGTCCGTTATCCGGACATCGACCTCGCCGAACAGATGGGTGCCCTGATTGTGGCGCAACGCGGCTACCAGGCCAACGCCCAAGTAGTGGACCGCGCCCGTGAGACTTACCAGGCAGCGCTTGAGATAGGAAAATCCTGATGGCTTTGGACCCGATCGGCGCAGTTCAAGGCGGCGGGGGACTCTCCGTGCAGGGCGTCACCGGCACCGGTTACCTGGGCGGCAACGTAGCCGGAGCCGCGGGAACCTCGGGCAGCAACGGCTTTGCGACGGCGCTGACCGGTGCCGTGGACAACCTCCAGTCCCTGCAGTCGACGTCGAACCAGCTGGCCGTGTCTGCGGTGACGGGCAACCTTGACGACATCCACAAGGCGACGATCGCCGCGACGCGCGCCCAGATCACCATGGAGCTTGTCTCTACGGTGCGGAACAAGGGCGTTGACGCGTTCAACGAGATCATGAGGATGCAGGCCTGATGCCTCCACAGATTGCCGCCTTCTTCCGCAAGATGGGCGATGGGTTCAAGGGGTTCACCGCCGGGCAGCGCACCATCGCCATCATCGGCATCGCCGTCCTCGTGCTCGGCGGGGTGGCCCTGTCAGCATGGTTGGGCAAGCCGTCCTACTCGCCGTTGTTCTCCGGATTGAAAGACACGGATGCCAACGGAATCGTGGAGCAGCTGCGCAAGGACAATGTCCCGTATGAGCTCAGCAATGGCGGTTCCACCATCCTGGTTCCCGATAACAAGGTCAACGACGAACGGCTGAAAGCCGCCGCGGCGGGCCTTCCGGCGGCCGCGGCCACGGGCTATTCGCTGCTCGACAAACTCGGGGTGACCACTTCCGAGTTCCAGCAGTCCGTGACTTACAAGCGTGCGCTGGAGGGCGAACTTGCCACCACCATCCAGGCTATGGACGGCGTGAAGACGGCCGCTGTGCAGTTGGCCATCCCGGCCAAGACAGTTTTCGTGGATAAGGCTCCCGACGCCACTGCATCCGTGTTCGTGGAAACGCAGCCAGGCACCACCCTGTCTGCCGATAAGGTCCAGGCGATCGTGCACTTGACGTCCGCCGCGATAGAAAACCTGAAGCCGACCAACGTGACCGTGGTGGATTCCCAAGGCAACGTCCTCTCCACGGTGGGTGGGGGAGCCACGGGTTCCTCGTCCAAGCAAGCCGCCGACTACCAACAGCGCACCTCCGATTCGGTGAAGGCCGTGCTGGACCGGGTAGTGGGACCGGGCAACGCCACCGTCGCCGTCGCGGCCGACGTGACCGCCGAGTCCGCGCAGCAGCGCAGCGAGACGTTCTCCACGGCCAAGGATGCCGCTCCGCTCAGCGAGACCACCAAGACCGAGAAGTACACGGGAACCGGCGGCGGCGCCTCCGGTGTCCTTGGCCCGGACAACATCGCCGTGCCCGGCGGCACCAACGGCAACGGAACGTTCGACTCCAGCGACACCACCAAGAACAACGCCGTCAACAAGGTCACGGAAGACCGCACCATTCCGCAAGGCGCCGTGAAACGCCAAACCATCTCCGTGGCGATCAACCAGTCAGCGGCGGCCGGACTCAACGTCAACTCGGTCAAGGCCCTCGTCACGTCCGCGGCGGGCGTCGATCCCACCCGCGGCGACGTCGTGACGGTTGAGGTGCTGCCCTTCAGTACCTCGGCAGCAGACGCGGCAGCTCAGGCACTGGGCGCGGCCAAAGCGCAAGCCGAGGCCAAGCAACAGTCGGATTTGATGAACACGCTCATCCTCGCCGGCAGCATCCTGCTGGCAGTGGTAGCGCTGATTGTGCTCGTGCTGATCCTCCTGCGGCGCAGGCAGCGACGAGAACCGGTTGACCTTGGCGAACGCCTCGACTACGAGATGCTGCCGCAAGGCGTCTCCACGCCGGCGCTCGAAGGACCGCCCGCCACGTCGGCGATCGAACTGCCGCCTGTGCATCCCGTTCCGGCCTTACCGATGTCCGGTTTGCCGACACCAGGCTCCGAGGCTCTCGACGGCGAGCGGCGTCGGGCCCAGATTGAGGCCATGGTTGCCGAAAACCCGGCCCGGACTGCCGATTACCTGCGCGGCCTCATGGATGAAAGGCAGTCCGTATGAGGGCCGGGGAGTTGGACGTCGGCGGCTTAACCGGTGCCCAGAAGGTGGCCGTGGTGCTGATGCAGATGAGCCCGGCCAGTGCAGCCTCCGTCATGACCCAGTTCTCCGAATCCGAGGCCGAAGACATCGCGGCTGAGATCGTCCGCTTGCGCCGCGTCTCCTCAACCGTCGCGGACCACGTGATGACCGAGTTCCACGACCTTGCGGTCAGCGGACGCCGCACGGCCCGCGGCGGCCAGGAATTCGCCGTCGGGCTCCTGGAAGCGTCCTTCGGTGCGGACAAAGCGGCCGGTTTCATGGACCGTCTCGCCTCGACGATGGCCGGGAAGTCCTTCGAGTTCCTGGAAATGATGGATTCCGGACAGCTGCTGGCCCTCATCGACGGCGAGATGCCGCAGACCATTGCCTTGATCCTGGCGCATTTGCGGCCGGGCAAGGCTTCCGCGGTCATGGCCGGACTGGGCGACGTGCAACGGAGCGAGGTGGCCCGTTGCATCGCCACGATGGGAATGGCTTCGCCGGAGGCCGTGGGCATCGTGGCCGAAACCCTCAAGGTTCGCGCCGGGGCGGTCATGTCGCAACGGAAGTCGAGCGAGATCGTCGGCGGCATCCAGCCCCTCGTAGACATCATCAACCGCTCGGACATCAACACCGAACGCTCCGTGCTGGAAGGCTTGGAAACGCTCGATCCGGAGCTGGCCACGGAAGTGCGCGCCCGCATGCTGACCTTCGTGGACATCGTGAAATTGGAGCGACGCGACATCCAACAGATCCTGCGTGGCGTCAATGCCGAAGTGCTCGCTGTCGCCATGAAGGGTGCCCCTGCCGTGGTGCTCGAGGCTGTACGCACCAACGTGTCCGGCCGCAACCTCGAAATCCTGGAAGCCGAAATGGCTTCCGCCGGGCCCGTGCGCGCCTCCCAGGTTGAAGAGGCCCGGGCAGAGATTGTCCGTTCCATCCGGGAGCTGGAAGCCGAAGGTGCCATCGTTGTCCGGCGCGGCGAAGAGGACGACTATGTCTACTGAGGCTGAACTCCAGAGAGTGGTCTTTCCGGACATCCAGCCGGCTGCGAGGTCGCGCAAGGAGGACCGGGGGTTCACCCAGGGGCACGCGGCAGGTTACGCCGCCGGGATCCAGGCCGCGGCTGCGCAACAGCGTCGGCTGCGCGAACAGTTTCACGCCGAACACCGCGCAATGCTCGACGCCGGACGCCTGGCTGTGGCGCAAGCTGTCCGCGTGCTCGAAGCGGCGGCCGCCGCGTCCCAGGAGCGCCGCGGCGCCGTTTTGGAGGAAGCACAGGACGTGTTGGCAGCCGGCACGATGGAGCTTGCCGAAGCCATCCTGGGCTACGAACTCAACGACGGCAGGAACACCGCCAGCGCAGCCTTGGCCCGTGCCCTTGGTGCCATGTCCGGATCGGAAACCGTGACTTGCGTGCGCCTCCACCCGGTGGACCTTGCCGCGCTGGCCGCCGTCGACGTCGGGAGCGTGGCCGGCGTCGAACTTAAGGCCGATCCGAACCTGAACCCCGGCGATGCGATCGCGGAATACCCGCAGGGCTGGCTCGACGCCCGTCTCAGCACAGCCGTGGACAGGGCCAGGGCAGCCCTGCTGGGGAACGACGCATGAGCAGTACCGGGTACCGGCCGCACGCCGGCCGTTTCCGCGGAGCCCTCGCCGCCGCGGCGCCGCAGCGCGTGGGCACCGTGACGTCCGTGCTCGGCCTTGGCCTGGAGGTCTCCGGGTTGGACTGCGCGGTGGGCGATCTGGTGACCGTTGGCGAGGCACCCGGGCTTGACGCCGAAGTGGTCGCCTCGGTCAGTGGCGCCGTGCGATGCATGCCGCTGGGACGGCTGACCGGGGTGGCCGCGGGAGACCCGGCACGTTCGAAGGGCGCTCCGATCCTGGTCCCCACCGGCCGTGGCCTCTTCGGGCGGGTACTGGATGGGCTCGGGCGTCCGATCGACGGCAAGGGCCCGTTGCCCGCAAGCCCCATGGTCCCTTTGGACAACGAAGCCCCGTCGGCGATGCACCGCGCCCGGGTGGACACCCCGCTTCAGACCGGGGTCCGCGTCCTGGACACCATGGCCACTCTTGGCCGCGGCCAGCGCATGGGGTTGTTTGCCGGCTCGGGCGTCGGGAAGTCCTCGCTGCTGTCCATGATCGCCCGCGGCACCGACGCCGAAGTGTCCGTGATTGCCTTGGTGGGGGAGCGTGGACGTGAAGTGCGCGAGTTCCTGGAGGACGACCTTGGCCCCGAAGGCCTGGCCCGTTCCGTGGTGGTTGTTGCCACGTCCGATGAGCCAGCCCTCATGCGCCTGCGTGCCGCGGTCACGGCTACCCGGATTGCCGAATCGTTCCGCGAAGCCGGCCAGGACGTGGTGCTCATGATGGATTCGCTGACCCGCGTGGCCATGGCCCAGCGGGAAATAGGCCTGTCCGCCGGCGAGCCGCCCGCCACCCGCGGCTACCCGCCGTCGACCTTTTCCTTATTGGCCCGGCTCCTGGAACGCGCAGGGACCGCCGAAACCGGATCCGTGACCGGCATCTACACGGTCCTAGTGGACGGCGACGACCACAACGAACCGATTGCCGACGCCGCCCGCTCGATCCTTGACGGACACGTGGTCCTGGACCGGAAGCTCGCTGTCACGGGGCACTTTCCTTCGGTGGACGTGCTTGGTTCGGTGTCCCGCGTGGCCTCCAAGGTGAATTCAGCCGATCGCACGGCGCTCGCGGCATCCTTGCGCAGGGTCCTCGCCGCGCGGCGCAACGCCCAGGACCTGATCGACGTCGGCGCTTACCACCGTGGCAGCAACCCCTTGGTCGACGCAGCCCTGGACCACGAACCCGCCATCAACGGGTTCCTGCAGCAAAGCATGGACGAATCCACCCCGTACAGCGAGTCCTGGCCGGAACTCTTCCGCCTCTCGGCAAGCCTCGAAGGAGCAGCGTGAACCGTCAATTCTCCCTGGCCGGGCTGTTGCGCCTGCGCCAAACACAACAAGACGCCGCCGCCAGCGGACTGGCCCGCGCCAACTCCCGGACCGCATCCTTGCGATCCCGCCGAGCCACCGCCCGGGAGGAATTGGCCGAGTCCGCCGGAGCCGCCGGAAGCTCCGCGTCGCTCTTGGCCATTGCGGCCTCCCGCGCGTCCGCGCAAAGCATGTTGGCCGAGCTTGACGCCTTGGCCGCCAGTGCGGAGGCCGAGGCCGAAGAGGCCCGCGCGGAATACACCGAAGCCAAACGCCGCGCGGTAGGACTCGAGAAGCTAGAAACCCGGCACGGGGCCGCCTTCGAGGCTTTCGCGCTGCACGCCGAACAAAGCGTGCTGGACGAGATCGCGTCCTCCGCGTGGCACCGGAAGGCAACCTCATGAGCATGACCGAGGCCATCGGGCGCATCCAGAGCATCGAGTCGATGTTGCAGCAACTCAGCCAGGGGGTCCGTCCGCAGGCATCTTCCGCGAGCACCACCGCTTCCACTGACACAGGCGCGGCCACTTCCACGGACTCGGCATCCTTCGCGCAAGCGCTGAGCTCCGCCGTCGGGAGCTCGACGACGCCGGACGCGAGCCAGCTCGCTTCTTCTTTGGGACTCGGCGGCACCGCCGCGCGCTCCGGCATTGCGGGCCTTACCGGTGCAGCGGGCGCGTTTTCGAGTGCCGGTACAGGCACGGCCACCGGAGCTGTCACCGGCGATGCCGTGGTGGCCGACGCCAAGAAATACGTGGGTGTGCCCTACGTCTGGGGCGGCACTAACCCGGCAGTGGGCATGGATTGCTCCGGCTTCGTGCAGCGCGTGTTTAAGGATCTCGGCGTCGGCCTGCCGCGCGTCGTCAGCGATCAAATGCGGCAAGGTACTCCCGTGGCGTCCCTGGCGCAGGCCAAGCCCGGCGATCTGCTGGTTAGTTTCGGCGGCGAACACATCTCCATCTACCTAGGCAACGGCAAAGCGATCGACGCACCCGTTCCCGGCCAAACGATCCAGATCCGCGATGCGTGGGAACAGCAGTCCAACTTGACCGCCATCCGCCGCATCGTCCCAGCGGGAGGCTCATGATGCAGTTGCCTTCGGCCGGTGTGGCTGCCCCGCGTCCGGTAGTTGCGGGCTCTCTGCCTGTGCCGCAGTCCGGCGCGGCTGCCGGTTTTGATGCCGTGATGAACGGCGTGCTGGCGTCCAACGAGAAGACCTTGGACGGGACCGCACAACAAGCGCTCGACGACGGCGCTCAGGAAAAGCCTGCCACAGGCGGCCCCGGGACGGTCGCCTTGGTCGCCAAACCAGAAGGGTCGAAGGTCGCCAAGGACACGGTTGATGCGCCGGGTTCGCTTGGTGCGCCTGGTTCGCCTGGTGCGGTTGATGCGGGTGCTTTTGCCGGTGCGGCCGCTGTTGCGGGTGGGCTTGCGGCCGCCGGAGTAGCAGTCGGAACCGCTGCTCCGCAGGCGATTGGGCCGGGCATCGCTGCGCCGGTCAAAGACGGTGTCGTTGACGGTACGGCCCCGGCCAAAGCGATTGCCGGCATCCCCGAAACAGGGAGTCTCGTCGTTGGGATGCCCGCGGGCAGCACTCACGCGACGCCGGCGGAATCGGGGGTAGGCGATGCTGTGCCGGCAGCGCTGCCACTCCGGAGCCTTGGTCAAAGCCCCACCCAAGCTGGTCCCATCCCGGCCAGCCCACTTCCCAATAGCTCACGTCCCACTAGCCCGCAGCCGTCCTCCGCTCTGCCCGCCAGCCCACGGCCGGCTGGCACCGTGCCCACTAGCCCGCTGCCCTCCGCCCTGCCAGGCACCCTGCCCACCAGCAAGCTGCCCGTTGGCCTCGAACCAGCGGTCAGGGTGACCGAAGCGCAGCCACGCGATTCCGGGACCGCCGTCGTACTTCCCACCGGGAAACCAGCGACGCAACAGGATACGCAGCGGGTCCTCGGGCAGGACGGCCCGGCCGCCCCGGCATTTGGGCTTCCCGCGGGGATTCAGGCCGGAATTCCGGTGCTGGCGCAGCCAGAGTCGCCCCTCCAGCAAGCCCCTACGACAGCGCCTTCTGGCATGGCAACGCCCACGTCCCTGGCGGACCCGGCGAAACTGCTGCCACAAGTGTCCCGGCCGCTGTTCTCGCTTGCATCGGCGGCGCCCGGCGCGCACGTGATGACCTTGAAGCTGTCCCCGGAAGACCTCGGACCGCTGACTGTCCGGGCGCATATCGAGGGCGCAGGGGTTCGGATCGAATTGTTCGCCCCGGGGGAAGCCGGCCGTGAGGCAGTGCGCTGCATCCTGCCGGAACTGCGGCGCGGACTGGGGGAATCAGGCTTCGGCGCCAGCCTCGACCTGTCCGAGCACAACGCTCCGGCCGATGCCGGTGCGGGCGGCTCGGACCCCCGGGACCGGCGCCCGGCGGAAAGCCCTGCTTTCCCACGGGGCAGGGACGGCGAGGTGGTTCGCCTGGCGCGGACCGCCGTCGTACTTCCCCGAAGCATTACCAGCAGCCTGGACATTCTCGTTTGATGAAGGAGCGCCAATAGTGACCATCCAAGCCATCGCGGCAAGCAGCGGAGTCCAGCCCGGAACCACGGCTGGAGCCGCCGCGCCCAAACCCGCGCAGACCATGGACTCGAGCATGTTCATGTCCCTCCTGGTCACTCAGCTGAAAAACCAGGATCCGAGTGCCCCCATGGACACGAACCAGATGATGAGCCAGACCGTCCAGCTGTCCATGATGGAGAAAATGACGGAGCTCACCGCAGACGCCAAGGAGAGTTTTTCGCTCCAGATGCGCAGTGCCGCGGCACAAATCATCGGGCACAACGTCAGCTACGCGCTCGCGGACGGGACAAAGGGATCGGGCGTCGCGAGCTCGGTTTCCTTTGCGCCCGGAACCCCCACTGTGGCGGTCGGAGGAGTGAACGTTCCGCTCGACTCCATCAACGGGATGACGGCCGCTACTTCGCCCGCCGCCTGACGCTCTACACCCCCCTGAACCACCCGAAGAAAGGCAACACCATGCTTCGTTCGCTGTACTCCGGAATCTCCGGCCTCCGTGCCCACCAGGCCATGCTGGACGTCACGGGAAACAACATCGCCAATGTGAACACAGCCGGCTTCAAGGCTTCCTCCACCCAGTTCCAGGACACGCTCTCGCAGATGACCCAGGGCGCCGGCGCCCCGCAGGCCGAAACCGGTGGCACCAATCCCGCCCAAATCGGCCTTGGCGTTCGCGTGGCGGGAGTCAGCACCAACTTCAGCCAGGGTTCATCGCAGAACACCGGGCGAGCAACTGACATGATGCTCTCCGGCGACGGGTTCTTCATCACCAGCAAGGCCGGCCAGCAGCTCTACACCCGAGCCGGCGCCTTCGACATGGACGCAGCCGGACGTCTCGTCAGCCCCGACGGCGGCATCCTGCAGGGCTGGTCCGCCGCAAACGGGGCAGTGAACCTGGGAGGTCCCGTTGGCCCGATCGCCCTCTCGCCCAACACGACGTCGGCAGCAGTCGCCACCACCAAGGCGTCGCTGGACGGCAACCTCCCGTCCGACGCTGCCGTCGGGACTAGCGTCGAGCGCCAGGTCAAGGTGTACGACGCCGACGGCGCCTCCCGCAGCCTGAACCTGACGTTCAGCCGCTCTGCGGGCGGCTGGGATGTGGCCGGGGCGGATGCCAACGGTGCCACAGGGGCTTCGACGCTCACGTTCACGAACGGTGCACTGACCTCGGGCGGTGCCATGACCGTCGCCGGTATCACGGTGGACATGTCCACTGTTACCGGCTTCGCCGCCATGAGCACACTCACGGTCGGCAGCCAGAATGGATCCGAGGCAGGAAAACTGGAGTCCTTCACCCTCGGCGGCGACGGCTCGCTCATCGGCTCGTTCAGCAACGGCAGCAAGCAGGTTCTGGCACGCGTGGCCCTTGCCCGCTTCACCAACCCGGGCGGCCTCGAGAAATCCGGTAGCTCGACATACGTGGCAACCGCCAACTCCGGCACGGCCCAGTTGGGCGCACCGGGCGACGCCGGCCTCGGCACGTTGACCGCCGGAGCCCTCGAGATGTCCAACGTGGACCTCTCCCAGGAATTCACCAACCTGATCGTGGCCCAGCGAGGCTTCCAGGCCAACGCCCGCATCATCACGACGTCGGATGAGGTCCTGCAGGAGCTGACGAACCTGAAGCACTAATATTCCGGGCTGGCCGTCTGTTGGGGGCGCTGAAAGTCTGCTCTGCGTGACGCTGCCCGTTCACAGACACAAGGGTGGCCGGCATCCTTGGACGCTGGCCACTCTTCAGGCAATTACTGCATTTTTAGAGTCCGCCGACCCCGTTCGGAGTGCCGACGCCCGTGGGTCCGTCCCATCCGGTGCCGGAAAGGCACCACTGGCTCGTGGAGCACGTGCCCGTTGAACCCGAGGCGACGTCATTGAATTTCCCGGAGTTCGTGTACGGAAGCGAGTTGGCCAGCGTCGTCGAGCTGCCGGAGTTCCCGGAAAGCGCGTACATTGCCGCGATCAGTGGTGAGGACAGGCTGGTCCCTCCATACTGGGCCCATGACGAGGTGGTGCTGCTACTCGGTGCATACACTGCCAATCCCGTCTGCGGATCTGCGACGGCGGAGACGTCCGCCGAGGCGCGCTTGCCACACCCCGTACCGAACGTGGCAGCCGCAGGCAACGCGGCATTGACACTGGAGCAGCCGGATCCAGAGCCGGACCAGGCAGACTCGCCCCACCCGCGTGCACTGGTGTTCTTGACCAACGATGTGCCTCCCACCGCGGTGACGTAACTCGAGGAAGCGGGGTATGACGAGCCGGTATACCCGTTGTCACCGGTTGACGCTGTCACCGCGATGCCCGGGTGGTTGTAGTACGTGCCGTAGCTGGAGTCTGCCGAATCCCCACCGCCGTAGCTGTTGGAAATCGCGACGACCCCTGGTTGTTTGGCGGCCGTCGCCACGGCTGTTCCAAGATTAGTGATACTGGCTGTTGTCGCTTGCACAACGAGGATCTTGCAGTCCGGGCAGGCTGCCGAGACAGCGTCGACGTCGAGGGCGGTTTCGTCGGCCCAGCCGGAATTGAACCTGGGAAGCTTATTGCCGCCGTTTTGATCCTTGATGGTGAGGCAGCCGTTGCTGACCGTGCATGCCGTAAGGCCGAACTGTGCGCGGTAAACGCCGAGATCGCGTTCAAGGTTCGGATAGCCATAGGCATCTACGACTGCTACGGTGCGGCCGCCGGACGCGAGGCCCGTGATGTTGTAGGCGCCCTGGATATCCGCAGGGGTCTTGCCCGTGGCGGGCGGCGTGCTCGAAGCGGGCTTGGCTTGTCCTCCCTGCGGCAGCGCCTTGGCCGGGCTCGTTGAATCATCGACGTACTTGAGCGCAAAACACGACGCATCGCCGGCCGGGACATCCGCGCAGACCCTCTCCGCATGCCAATTGGCTGACGGAGCTGGTTGGGCAACTGCCGCCGGCGCAGTGGCTGAGACCGCACTCAGCAAGAGCAACAACGCCCCGGAAACGCTAAGAACCTTCTTCACGAAACCTCCCTGAGGATCAATAAGATCCGAGTTGACAGAACGGTCAACTCAGCGTGACAAGCTTCGCACCAAACGCCACTATTGTCACCCACGTCACATCCATCCCCGCGGTCTCATGAGCCACTGGGGAGATTCGCAGTTGGACTATTGGTGGTTGGTGAGAAGAGGGCCGTGGATGTGTTCGCGCCGGAAGCCGAGGCCCACGATCCGGCCCAAGAGGCGTTTGACCGGCGGAGTGTTGCTGATGAGCCGCATGAGTTGGATGGGTGGGTTTCCTTGGGAGAGGCGGGCGAGCTGGCGGGTCTGCTGTCGCTGCAAGGCCTGTGCTCGGCGTACCGCGGGTTCGCGTCGTCGTTGCAGTCGCTGGAGGTCGGCGACGGCGATGGTTCCAGTACGCAGTGGTACCGCGAGGTGATTGGCCGTGGCGACGGCATCGGCAATGGCGTAGTTCACCCCTGCGGCACCGGCCGGTGACATGGCGTGCGCTGCGTCGCCGATGCACAACAGTCCGGGTTCGTACCAGCGTCTCAGCCGATTGGAGCGCACCGAGAGCAGCTTGACCTGGTCCCAGTCGGTCAGCGCGGCCAGGCCCGCAGCTAGGAACGGCGCGGCATGTGCCACCCGCTCTCGGAAGGCGGCCAGACCCGCGGCCTGAATCTGCGGGAGCGTTCCCTTCCCAACGATCGTGCCGCACTGCCAGTAGTCGCCGCGGTCGATGGCGAGTACGACCTGCCCGCCGCCGAGGTAGCCCAGGGTCGGCGGCGCATCCTGGCTGCGTGGCACGCGGAACCACAGCACGTCGATCGGCATCGCAAACTCCCTTAGCGGCAAGTCCGTGTGTTCCCGGATAAGGGAGAACCGGCCGTCGCACGCCACGGTGAGATCCGCGCGGATCTCTATTTCGCCGTCGTTCGTGCGCGCCCGTACGCCGATCACTTGCTCGCCGCGGCGGAGCAGGCCGGTTGCTTCGGTACTCATTTCCAGCCGGAAGGCGGGATATTGCCTGGCCTGGCTGGCCAGGAAGTTCAGGAAATCCCACTGTGGCATGAACGCCATGAACTTGCAGCGGGTGGGCAGATGCCGGAAGTCCACCAGCCCGAAGGTCTGTCCGTCGATGCCGAGGCGCAGTTCCGGTATCTCTGTGTGGGGCAGGCGCAGGAACTCCTCCAACAAACCCAGTTCGCCCAGTACGTCGGTGGTTGCTGGATGGATGGTGTCGCCGCGGAAGTCCCGGAAGAAGTCGGCATGTTTCTCCAGCACTGTCACCTCGACTCCCGCGCGGGCAAGCAGGTAGCCCAGCATCATTCCGGCCGGTCCACCGCCGACCACACAACAGGATGTGTTCCAAGATCGTGGAGCGGGTGTGGCTTCGGGTCCGCCGGGCATCTCTAGCTCACCTCATCGAGCGGCCGAGGCCGTCAAGGATGAGGTTCAGCCCGAAGTCGAACTCGTCCCCGAAGTCGTAGCCGGGCTTGAGGACGTGTTCGGTGGCAATCTCCATCATGTGGGGGTATTGCCCGGTCGAAAAGCGTTCAACGATCGGCGCTGTGATCTCCGAGGCAGTGTCGCGGCCGTCAAAAGGCAGGGCGGCCTCCTGTAGGGCGAATCCGTAAATGTAACTGTCGAGCAGGGCGTAGGCATGGGCCGTCATCTGAACGGAAAAGCCTGCTGCCCTCAACGTCCCCAGCGTCGCTTCGTGGTGGCGAAGGTTGGCTTCGCCCGGGGAAGAGCGGCTTTCCAGCAGTCCGACCGCCCACGGATGGCGTTTGAGAGCGCTGCGCACGCCGTGCGCCCGTCGGTACATTTCCTCCCGCCAATCGCCCGCGGGGGAGGGCAGTTCGATTTCGCTGAAGACCATGTCCACGATGCCATCCAGAATCTCATCCTTATTGGCCACGTAGTAGTACAGCGACATGGGCTTGGTTCCCATGCTTTGGGCGAGCGAGCGGATGGTCAGTGCTGCGATTCCGGACTCGTCAGCGAGATCCACAGCGCAGCCGAGCACCCTTTTGCGGCTCAGCTGAAGGCGCCGCTGGGGGAGGGGCTGTGCAGTGTCCGGCATCGGGACTCCTTGGACTCTAGTTAGTACAGCACTCTAGCGATTTAGTGCAGGGGTCTAGCAGTTTAGTACATTGTACGATAATCTCTTTTAGTACAGCGTACGAAAAGTTATGCACCCTCATTGACTGGAAAGGAACGGCCATGACCGCTGGTCAGCATGCTGCGAAGACTCCGATTTCGGGCGGCTCGTCCGCGCCGCCGATCACGATGCGGGCCATCGTGCAGGAGGCTTATGGCTTCGCCGACGTCCTGCACATGGCGCAGATTCCGAAACCGAACATCGCCGGGAACGAGGTGCTGGTCCGGGTCCACGCTGCAGGACTGGATCGGGGGACCTGGCACGTGACCCGGGGCCTGCCCTACGCATTGCGTCTGGCCTTCGGCGTTCGCGCCCCCAAAAACCCTGTGCCCGGGATGGACCTGGCCGGCACCGTCGTGGCGGTCGGAGCTGCGGTGACCCGCTTCGCCGTCGGGGATCACGTCTTCGGCGTCGGGAAGGGCTCTTTCGCCGAGTACGCGACGGCCCGCGAAAGCCAACTCGCGCTCAAGCCGGCGGACATCAGTTTCGAACAGGCCTCGGTGGTCCCGGTTTCCGCCTGCACTGCGCTGCAGGCTCTTCGCGCCGCGGGCCAGATAGTGCCGGGACAGAAGGTGCTGATCCTTGGCGCCTCGGGCGGAGTAGGCAGTTACGCTGTTCAGCTCGCCAAAGCAGCCGGGGCCGAGGTTACAGGCGTTTGTAGTACGGCCAAAGCGGACCTGGTGCGTTCGCTCGGCGCCGACCACGTCATCGACTACGCCACGCAGGACTTCGCCGACGGCACTGAACACTACGAGCTGATCCTGGATATCGCCGGGAACCCCACTCTGGCTCGCCTGCGCCGGGCCCTCACCCCCTCGGGCATGGCCGTTATCACCGGTGGTGAAGAAGGCGGCCCCTGGACGGGCAGTATCGACAGGCAATTCAGGGCCCTGGCGCTGTCCCCGTTCATCAGTCAGCGGTTCGCCATGGTCATGGCCACACAGGGCGCGGCAGACCTCGAATACCTTGCCGGGCTCATCGACGCCGGAACCCTCACCCCGACTATCGACCGGAGCTATCCCCTGGAGCAGGTTCCGGACGCCATGCGCTATTTCGACGCCGGCAAAGTGCGCGGGAAAATCGCGATCACCATCTAGGCGCCGGGGGCAACTGAAACAGGTACTGGCAGTACACGGTATGACAGGCACTCCCACGCGGACGCGGGGACTGGTTTTCTTGAATCAGTCCCCGTTTAGCGAAAGGAACGCACGATGAAACTCGTACCCCCTACTCCCACGGTCAAAGCCCCCACGGAGAGATTCACGGGAGATGTCTACCTCAATCCCCTCCACAACGGCGAGGCACCCTCGCGTCTCGTGGCGGCGATGGTCCGCTTCACCCCCGGCGCCCGTACGAACTGGCATTCCCACCCCCTTGGCCAGACCTTGCACTGCACCGATGGCATCGGGTTCGTTGCTACCCGGGACGGCAGTGTGATCCTCATGCGCGCAGGAGACACGGTCCACACACCTCCCGGCGAGGAACACTGGCACGGCGCCACCCAGGACAACATGATGTGCCACCTGGCTTTAGTGGAGCACGACAACGGGGAGAGCGCCACGTGGCTTGAACCCGTCAGTGAGCACGCCTACGAAGCCGCGCATGCCCAAGCCAGCCGATAACCCACACCCAAGCGAAAGAAGCCCCATGAAAACCGTCACCCTGAACAACGGCGTCGAAATGCCGATCCTCGGCTTCGGAGTCTTCCAGATCCCCGACGAGGAAACTCAGGCAGCGGTGGAAGCCGCCCTCGCCGCCGGTTACCGGCACCTGGACACCGCCGCCTCCTACGGCAACGAGGCCGCCGTCGGCGCCGCGATCAAGGCGAGCGGCATCGCCCGCGACGAACTCTTCATCACCACGAAGCTCTGGATCCAGCATGCCCCTGCCGGCAGCGTTCAAGAAGACACGAAGCGCGCGTTCGACAACTCACTGAGCCGGCTCGGACTGGACTACCTCGACCTGTACCTGATCCACCAGCCGCTGGGGGACTACTACAGCGAGTGGCGCGCCATGCAGGACATCCACAAAGACGGCCTCGCCCGCGCGATCGGGGTCTCGAACTTCCACCTCGACCGGCTAGTGGACCTCATCGACCACAACGAGATCGTCCCGGCCGTCAACCAGATCGAGACCCACCCCTTCCACCAGCGCGCCGCCGACCAGGCGCTGATGCGCGAACGCGGCGTCCAAATCGAGTCCTGGGGACCATTCGCCGAAGGCAAGAATGACCTGTTCACCAATCCGCTCCTCAGCGCCATCGCCGAAGCGCACGGCAAGTCCGTCGCCCAGGTCGTGCTCCGCTGGCTCATCCAGCGCGAAGTAGTCGTCATCCCCAAGTCAGTCCGGCCGGAACGCATGGCCCAGAACCTCGACGTCTTCGACTTCACCCTCACGGACGAGCAGATGAACCAGATCGCCACCCTCGACACCGGTGCCAGCCTCTTCTTCGACCATCGCGATCCCGCCATGGTGAGCTGGCTGGGCGGACGCAGGATCGCCTGAGACAGCAATGAGTTCCCGCCCCGCCCTCTTACAGCAAACTTGCAGCTTCTGTCCGGTTCCCGCACTGAGTTCCGGTTCTATCCTGAGGGGGTGGAGCAGCATACGGAGTCTGGGAGTGGCGAGCGGGAAGACCGCGAATCACGCTTCAGGGTGAGCCGGCGCAGGTTCCTAAGCGGGGCGGGAATGGCAGGGGCCGGATTGCTTGCCGGACTCGGGATCGCCAAGGCAGGCGTGTTGCCCGGGGGAACGGCCCCGGTCAGCGCAGCTACCCCGACGCCGGTGGCGTCACCCTCGCCGTCGGCCAGCGGCACGGCTTCCGGCCCTGCGATCCGTAGCTTCGTTTCAACTGCTTTGACCGCTGCCCGCGTTGCCAGCTGGGCTACCGGGCCGACGGGCGCAGGCCTCTTGTTCGTGGGACCGATGGGCCACGGCACCAACGGGCTGATCATGGACAACCACGGAGAACCGATATGGATGGAACCCACAGGTTCCGGCGTCACGGACCTTCGCGTGCAAGCCTTCGAAGGCCAAGCAGTGCTGACTTACTGGACTGGAATTGGAACGGGTGGCCACGGTGCAGGGAAGGGCGTCATCAAGGACGCCCGCTACCGCACCGTGGCCGAAGTCAACACAGGCAACGGGCTGCAGGCAGATCTGCACGAGTTCACCATTACCCCCGCCGGCACGGCGTTGATGATTTCCTACCCGACCGTCCGGCATGACCTGACGTCGGTGGGAGGACCCGCGCAGGGCTACATGTTTGACTGCCATGTCCAGGAAATCACCATCCGTTCCGCAAAGGTCCTCTTCGACTGGACGGCCTCGGACCACATAGACCTGACTGAGTCCTATTTACGCTCGTCCGATAACCCCAAGGCCGACGGTTCCGATGCCACGAAAGCGTTCGATCCGTTCCACCTCAATTCCGTGGACGAGAGCGGGGACGCGCTCCTCGTTTCGTCCCGCCACACGCACACCGCCTATCTGATCGGCCGTCCGGACGGAAAGATCCGCTGGCGCCTTGGCGGGAAGCACAGCGACTTCTCGATGACCCCGGAATCCGTCTTCGCTTGGCAGCATGATGTTCGACGCCGGCCCAACGGCATCATCAGCATGTTCGACAACCATTACAACCAAGGCACCACCGGCACATCGCGGGGGCTGCTCCTCGCCGTCGACGAAAAGGCGCACACCGCCGTCGTCAAGCAGGAGTTCAGCAGGGGCGGCCACCGGGGCGACGCCGAAGGGAACGTGCAGTTCCTGGATAACGGGCACGTGCTGGTGGGCTGGGGAGCGGACCCCGCCGCAACCGAATTCACTCCCGATGGGAAAGCAGTATTCGAGGCGACCGGCATCGGCGACGCCTCCTACCGCACCTACCGCTCGCCATGGACAGGCCGGCCGGACACCGTCCCGGACCTGGCCGCGGTCCCGGGCAATGGTTCCACCATGCAGCTATACACCAGCTGGAACGGCGCAACCGAGGTTGCCAAGTGGAGGTTCCTCACCGGAACCGGCCCCGGGTCCCTGTCCGAAGCAGTGACGGTTCCGCGTCGGGGCTTTGAAACCTCGACGGCGGTGGCCGCCGCTCCGAGGGCCGCCGTCGAGGCTTTGGACAAGTCCGGAAACGTTTTGGCGACGTCCACGGTCATCGCAACAGCCTGAGTCCAGGCCATTCGGCCTTCCGGCGGCGTTACGGCAGCAGGTGTTCGTGCGCGGCCGCCTCCACGGCGGCAGCTTCTGCCTCGGCCATTCGGGTCTCCGCGTCGACGTCGACGCGCCGGGTCATCAACCAATACAGCCCAGCGGAGACGGGGAGTCCGATGAACAATGAGATATCGGCGCCGTCGATGGCGTGGGCAATGAACCCGACGAAGAGCTTTCCGGCAGAGAAGAAGGGGATCATCACCACAAAGCCGACGAGGTAGGAGATGATGCCGGGCCAGCCCCAGCGTCCGTAGATCCCGTCCGGCTTGAAGATCTCGGCGATGGCGTAGTGGCCCTTGCGGACGATGAAGTAGTCGGTGAGGTTGACGGCCGTCCACGGAATGAAGAAGTACAGCACCAGCAGCAGGAAGTCGTTGAAGTTGGCGAGGAAGTCGGCCGAGGCCAGGTTCGCCAAGACCACGGAAATGAGGGCTGTGATGGAGATCGTGATGATCCGGAGCCTCAGGGTCGGCCGGATCTGTCGCACGCTGTCGATGGACGATATGAGGGTGAGCGAACCGCCGTACATGTTCAGTGCCGTCACGGAAAGCAAACCCAAGGCGGCGACGAACAAGGCGATGCCACCGAATCCGCCGAAGAGCTGGTCGGCCGTGGATTTGATCGAGCCGATGGTTTCGAAGTTCTCCCCGGCTGCGGCGCCAATGTACGCGCCGAGGAACATCACCCAAATGCCGCCGAGGGCGCTGCCCCAGAACGTCCACCGGAAAGTACCGCGTCCGCTGGACGGCGGGAGGTAGCGGGAATAGTCCGAGACATAGATGGCCCAGGAAATCTGGTAGCCGGCCGCAACCCCCAGCTGGCCCAGGAACGGTACCAGATGGAAATCGGCCAGGTTGTATGCGCCCGTGGGTATGGCAAGCTTTACGGCTGCAATCGTGAGCAGCGCCAGCATGACGATTGTCAGGTACGTCAGGTAGCGCTCAAAGGCATGGATGAGGTCGTAGCCGAAAAGGGCGATGACCACGGCGACAATGGTGACCACCCAGAACCACAGGTTTTGAGATCCGAAGTTCACCGACTCCGAGATCGCCTGGCCGGCCAGGATGGTGTTGAAGATGTTGAAGCCCGCGTACTGAAGATAGGCGAAGAGCCAAACCAGCAGGGCGCCGATGTAGCCGAATTGCGGACGGGACTGGATCATCTGCGGCAGGCCGAGTTGCGGGCCCTGCGAGGAGTGCGCCGCCATGAACAGCGTCCCGACGAGCACGCCGATGGCGATCGCGAGCAGTGACCAGATCAGGTTGCCACCGGTGGTGATGCTGATCAACCCCACTGCCAACGTCGCGATCTGGGCGTTGCTGACGAACCACAGCGGTCCGATGTGCGAAACCTTGCCGTGCCTCTCGTCCAAGGGAACGTAGTCGATCGACCGGACCTCCAGCCCGCGGCCCGATCCTTTGTCCGTGGTAGTGCTCATGGTGGATCTCCTTCGAAGCGTCTGGGCATCTTGACTTTGGTTTAGCACAGAGTGGGGCGGCCTAGAAGAGCTCGCAGGATTCCTAAACGAGCCGGTGGTGCTGCCACGTGGGGAACTGGTCCCGGGCCACCCGGACAGCCTCCGGTGAGAGGTCCAGCGTCGCTGTCCCCGGCTCCGCGCCGAGGCTATGCAGGACAGTCCCGAGGGGATCAACGAGCATGCTGTAGCCGATGGACACAGGCGGGGTCTGGGAGACGGCCGCCACGTATACGCCGTTTTCTATTGCCCGGGCCTTGGCCAGCGTGGCCCATTGCTCGGTCTTGGCTGTGCCGGGAACCCAGGAAGAGCAGACGAGGAGCACCTCGGCCCCGGCATCGGCCAGAAGGCGCGCCAACTCGGGGAAGCGCAGGTCGTAACAGGTCATCAACCCGAACGTCATGCCGCCGCAGGAAAAAGTGACAGGCACTGGCTCCGGCGCGGCTTTGATGTAATCCGATTCCCGGAACCCTTGGCAGTCAAACAGGTGGATCTTCCGGTAGCTGGCAAGGCGCGAAGCGTCCGGAGCGATGGCCACCAAGGTGTTGAAGGCCCGATTCCGCTCACCGGATGCTTCCAGGAGGCCAGCGACGACGGCGATCCCGTAACGCGCCGCCGTCGCCTGGAGCTTGGCAGCCACCGGGCCGTCAAGGGGTTCGGCCATGTCCACGAAGCTCCGGTCCACCCGGCTTTTCTCGTACGTCGAGTACTCAGGGAACACAATGAGGTTGGAGCCCTCGCGGGCGGCCCGGGCACAGAAATCCGCCATCAGGTCGAGGTTACGGCGGACGTCAGTGCCGGAATCGATCTGGGCCAGGGTGATGCGCATGCAGTCCTCATTTCTCAGTGTTCCGGCAGCACACTGTGGTCCGTCGTCATACCAGGGCGGCTTCTTTTTCCTCCATCACCATTTCCGGCGGCGCCTTCCGGAACCCCTTGGTGATGATGCCCAGTACCACGACGCCGACGCAGAGCCAGATCAGCCCGAGCGTGATGGCGTTCGAATCGAGCTGGGAGAGTAGGAACCCGTCGATGATCGCGCCCACTGCCGGCATGACCACGTAGAACAATACGCTGAGCCGGTGCCCTGAGCGTCGCTGGCGCAGGTAGTAGGCAATGACCGAGATGTTGACGAGCGTGAAGGCCGTGAACGCGCCGAAGTTGATGAACGACGTCGAAGTGGCAACGTCGAGGAACATGGCGATGAGCCCCACCGCGCCGGTAATGACGAGGTTGAATACCGGAGTGTGGAAGGACTTGTTCAACGCCCCGAAGACCTTCTTCGGCAGGACTGAATCCCGACCCATGGCAAAGAGGAGCCGTGAGGCGCTGGCTTGTGCCGCGAGCCCGGAGGCAAACTGGGACACCACGAGTCCCGCCAGGAAAACCGCGCCGAAGAATTGCCCGCCGATCTTCAAGGCAATGTCCGACGCCGCCGACGCCGAATCGTCAAACACCCCGCCGGGGTGGATCAACTGGGTCGTGTAGGACACGACGACGAAGATCGCACCGCCGATGAGAGCCACGAGCATGATCGCCTTCGGCACGGTCTTCTTCGGCTCGATGGTCTCCTCAGTGAGGGTGGACACGGCGTCGAAGCCCAGGAACGAGTACGCCGCGATGGCAGCGCCGGCGGTGATTTTGTCGAAGCTCGACGTGTCGTTGAAGAACGGAGCGGTGCTGATCAGGGCGCTCGCGCCGGAGGTTGAGACCAAGGTTCCCACGGACAGGGCAACGAACAGGACTATCACCAGCAGCTGAAAAGCCATCAGGAGGTAGTTGGCCTTGTCCGCCACCTTGACGCCAACCACGTTGAGCAGCGTGGTGATGGCGATGAATGCGACGATCCAGACCCCGATGGGAATGTCGGGGAACTGCGCCGTGAGGTAGGAACCCCCGATGAGCCAGATGACCATCGGCAGGAACAGGTAGTCCAGCAGGACAGCCCAACCGGCCAGGAATCCGATCCGGGAATCGATGGAGCGCCGGATATAGGTGTACGCGGAGCCGGCCACCGGATAGGCAACAGCCATCCGTCCATAGCTCTGCGCGGTGAAGAGCATCGCGACCATCGCCACCAAATAGGCCGACGGCGATGCTCCGCCAGTGGTTTCGGCGATCACGCCGAAGATCGCCAGCACGATGAGCGGGGTCAGGTACGCCAGCCCGAACAGGACCAGCGAGGGCAGTTTCAGGGCGCGCGCGAGGCTCGGTTGTGTAGTCACCGGTGGTTCCTTAGGAGTTGGAGGACCGCGGGGTCCAAGTAGTCGGGTCGATGCGGCCTTCGTAGACGGGCAGTTCGATGGCCGGTTCGCCGGGACGGAATTGGGACCAGGGGCGGTTGAGGTTTTCGGTCCCGTGCGTTCGGACGTGCTCGACGGCGGAGAGATCCAGTTCCGCGGCGAGAAGGGTGGGGGCGTCGTCGTCGGCCTCCGCTATGGTGTTCCCCTCGGGGTCGACGATCAGGCTGAGGCCCTTGCCGGTGGGACCCGCGCAGTTGACGCTGACCATGAAGACCTGGTTCACAATGGCATTTGCCTTGGCCAGGACCAGTTCTTGCTTGCGATCCGGCGTCGTGGTCTTGACGACATTGAGGATGACTTCGGCGCCCATCCACGCCAGCTGGCGGGTTACCTCGGGGAACCACGCGTCGTAGCAAATGTTCAGGCCGACCCTGCCGATCCCTTTCAGGTCAACGGTCGTGAATCGATCGCCGGGATCGTAGGGCTCAAAGGGGCGCCAAGGGAAGACCTTGCGGTAGTAGCCGGCAAGGTCGCCTTCCGGGGAGAGGACCACCTGGGTATTGAACAATTGCCCCTCGGGGCCGCGTTCGCAGACGCTGCCTGGAACCAGCCAGATACCCAGGTCCGCGGCGAGTTGCCGAAGTTCCTTGACGCGCGGACCGTCCAGCGGCTCGGCTGAATCCTGCAGGACTTCCGTACGTTGCAGGTCCGGATTGGAATCCCCGAAAAGGTGCAGTTCGGGGAAGACCACGAGCTTGCTGTGCGGTTGGGTCGCGACGGCGGCGGCGACCTCGGCTGCGAAGGCCTCGGTGGGCTCGCCGATCAGCCGGGGTGACGCTTGGGCGGCGATGAGGGGAAGGATGCGTTGCACTGGTTTCTCCACGTTGTCGTTGTGACTCGCCTCATATTAGATCATAATGATCAAATAAAAGGAAGGTGGATTTTGCCCCGTAAAGTAGCGGATATGACCCGTCAGCTCGAGGACACCACCGGCGACTCACCCATCGATGCTGCCCCTTTGCTCGGAATCGACCGCAGGAGCGCAATCGACGCCGTGCGGCTGCGGATCGGCATGGCGATATCCTTGGGGCTGCTTCAGCCGGGAGAGAGGCTGCCCGACCAGCAAGACGTCGCGCTGGGCCTATCGGTCAGCCCGATCACCGCTCGCAGGGCCCTGGCGAGCCTGGCTGATCAGGGCGTCGTTGTCCGCCGTCGTGGACGTGGCGGCGGAACCTTTGTCGCTGACGAGCCGCCGCAGAACGTGCTCGAGAAGCTCGCTGCGTCACCCGCCGAATCCCTTGCCGTGAACCGGCTTGTGGACCGTCGGCTGCTGTTCGAATGCGCGGTCACCCACTTCGCCGCGGTCAATGCCACGGCAGCGCAACTTGATGAGCTGGAGCGGCTTACCCACGAAATGGCCGGATCAACCAATTGGTCCGAGTATCACCAGGCCGACGAGCAGTTTCACCGGTTGGTCGCGGCGTCCTCGGGCTTGGGTCCGGCGGTCGATGTCTACAACGAGGCATTGGCGGAGCTCTACGCCTACTTCATCCCCTACCCGATCGAGTTCCTCCATGAGTCCAATAGGGATCACATTGCGCTCGTGAATGCCCTGCGGGCGGGCGACGATCGCGGCGCGGTGGAGGTGTCGCGGCGGCACGTGGACGTGTTGCACAAGACGATGTTCATGGGCCTGGCGGGCGGCGACGGCGCTAAGAGGGACAAAAAGGGGTAAACGACAGCTCCTGCGCTATCGTCCGGGATTTCGGACTAAAGATGGACGCCTTTTCGTGATCACTGTCACTTTGCGTGCTCTGATTGATTCTCAGTTGGGGACATCGGACTTCGGTTGTCAAAGTGAGGATTAGGCATGCAGGCCACAGGAAAAGCGGGAACGGGTGGGCCGCGCGTTGAGCGTCGTTCCATTGACTTTGTCCCGGAAAATGAACGCCATGGTTCGCCTGGCCAGCAGTTCACGCTCTGGTTCGGGGCGAACATGCAGATTACGGCCATTGTCGACGGCGCTTTGGCAGTACTGTTCGGCGCGGATGCGCTGTGGGCGATCATCGGCCTCCTGGTCGGAAACCTCTTGGGCGGCGCAGTCATGGCGCTTCACGCGGCCCAGGGGCCGAAGCTCGGCTTGCCTCAGATGATTTCCAGCCGGGCGCAGTTCGGAATCTTCGGGGCGGTGATTCCCTTGGTACTGGTGGTCGTGATGTACCTCGGCTTCGCCGCAACCGGTACTGTCCTCTCCGGACAGGCAATCAGCCTCATCCTCCACACGGGCACCCCTGCCGTCGGCATGATCGTCTTCGGGGTGCTCACCATCATCGTGGCGACCCTGGGCTACAAGTACATCCACATGTTGGGCCGCATTGCGACCGTCGTGGGTATCCTCGGCTTCACCTACCTGGGCATCCGGTTGTTGACCAGCCAGGACGTCGGCGCGCTCTTGGGAGCCGGCGGTTTCGAGTTCCCCACCTTCCTGCTCGCCATTTCGCTTGGCGCCGGATGGCAGCTGACGTACGGTCCGTACGTGGCCGACTACTCCCGGTACCTGCCTTCCAACACCCCAACACGCAAGACCTTCTTGTCGGCGTACTTCGGCACGGTGATTGGTTCCCAGTGGTCCATGACTCTCGGCGCGCTCTTCGCTGCCCTCGCATTGCCCAAAGGCGCACGCTTCCTGGACGGCCAAGTCGCTTTCCTCGGGAATCTGAGTGGTGGCGGACTGATCGCGGTGGTCATCTACCTGGTCATCGTGACCGGAAAACTGACCGTCAACACGCTGAACGCATATGGCGGCTACATGACCATGCTTACCTCGGTCACGGCGTTCACCCGCAAGTCTGCGGTGGCGTCATGGACCCGGTTCGCCTATGTGATCGGCTTTATCGGACTCTCAGTACTCATAGCAGTCCTCGCTTCTCCCGATTTCATCGCCAACTTCAAGAACTTCGTCCTTCTCCTGTTGATGGTATTCATCCCCTGGAGCTCCATTAACCTGGTGGACTACTACCTGGTTTCCAAGGAAAAGGTGGACATTCCGGCCTTGTAC
This sequence comes from Arthrobacter sp. KNU-44, assembly GCF_051843155.1. Taxonomy (NCBI): domain Bacteria; kingdom Bacillati; phylum Actinomycetota; class Actinomycetes; order Micrococcales; family Micrococcaceae; genus Arthrobacter; species Arthrobacter sp. KNU-44. The sequence goes on along the minus strand of NZ_JBPXNG010000002.1, from coordinate 1,276,165 downwards.
GACCTGAACGGGCGCTATGGACGTTGGAACAAGACCGCGCTGTTCAGCTACGCGATCGGCATCGTCGTCCAGATCCCATTCCTGGCGCAGACCCTCTACACCGGACCGATGACCGACCTTCTGGGCGGGGCGGATATCTCCTGGCTCGTAGGCCTCGTGGTCACGGCAATCGTGTTCTACCCGCTGGCAAAGAGGAACTCCAACGCTCCGGCCGAGATGGTCTACCCGACTGAACCCGGCTCGGAGGCAGTAGCTCCGCTGGCCGGCTCAGTGCCGAACACCGCAGCAGTTTAGTCTCTGCGCCGTTCCCCCTCGGACGCTCGCTCACCTTTGGGGTGTTTTCGGCGGACGCTCGCTCACATCATGTGAGCGAGCGTCCTGGCATTTGGCCATATATGTGAGCGCGCGTCCCGGCTTTTGGCCATATATGTGAGCGCGCGTTCCTGTCGACGTCCCGGGAACAGTTGGTTTTAGGTTCCGACGGCGGCAGTCCTGTTGCGCCGTCGTCGAGCGTTTGCGCCGTTCCCCCTCGGACGCTCGCTCACCTTTGGGGTGTTTTCGGCAGACGCTCGCTCACTTGAGGTGAGCGCGCGTCCCGGCTTTTGGCCATATATGTGAGCGCGCGTCTCCGCCATGTAGGATACGACGTCGGCATCAGGCCTGGGTGCCCAGCCTGCGGGAAATCTCCCTGGCGCATCTGGTCACTTCAGGAATCCACTCCCGGGCGACGTCCTCGATGCGGACGGCCCGTTCCTCGGCGGTCTCGGCGTCCTTGGCCCGGTGCCGGGTGCCTCCGCCGGGAAACGCCCGGTTCGACACCGTCAATGTCACGCTGGCCACCGGATAGCGCTGCCGGTCGAGGACAGCGACGGCAACAGAGGAAAACCCCTCGGTGACTTCGTCCTGCTCCCACGCATATCCGAGTGAACGCGCCCGAGCCAACAGATCCTGCAACGCGGGCAAGGACTGCGGGCCTTTGCTGTGGCGCTCGGCGAACGCCTCCGGTCCAGGGAAAAGCGCAGCCACCTGGGCGGGATCCATCTGGGCCATCATCGCCCTGCCGCTGGCCGTCAGGTGGGCCGGAAGCCGGACCCCGGTGTCTGTGACAAGGGGGCTTTGCCGCGGAGCCCGCTCCTCGATCACGTATACGACGTCGCGCCCGTGCATCACGGCAAGATGGGCAGTCCGACGGGTGCGGGCGACGAGCCGGGACAGAGGGAACCGGGCAATCCGCTGGATCGGAGCCTGCCGCGAATACCCTGTCCCCAACTCATGGGCGGTCACTCCCAGGGCGTACTTGCGCTCCTCGGGAAGGTGGACCAGAAAGCCGTCATCGATCAGTGAGGAGATGAGCTGATACGTGGTTGATCGGGGCAAGCCAACATCGCGCGCAATGATGGACGCGCTGACCGGGCCGGCCTGGCCTGCGACGTATCTGAGAACCGCCAGCACCTGGGCCGCAGCCGGTGCCTTGGGCCGCACGGATTGACTGTACATTCTCCTAGAATACGCGGCGGAATGTCCGGTATACCGGACGTTGATGCCACGCCCCGTTCTAGGACAATCCCGCCAAGCGGGCCCGTGCCGTTTCTGCGGTCCGGCGTTCCCGGACGGCTAGCCGGGCTGCCAGTTTGCGGTTCCGCTCAGCCAAGGTGATCGCCCACTCCGTCGCTGCGAGTTCCTGCTGCAGCGCCGCCAGCTTGTCTTTGGCAGCTTTGACTTCGACGGCGAGTTGCTCGCTCCGGCGCACGGCCTCGGACTTTTCGCGCTCGGCCTGGGCGAGTTCCAGGTCAGCCTTGTCCGCGTTGCGCTCAGCCTCCACGAGCGCGGTTTGTGCCTTCTCACGTTCGCGCTCCGAGTCGGCGCGTGCGCCCTCCGATCCTGCCCGCCCGCGCTGCCGCCCGCCGTCGTCGCGCTCTTCGTTCGTGGTACCCGCCGCGGGAAGTGCGCCGGAAATCGCCACCGCGCCCGTGAGGTCCACGGGTTCCAATCCGTTCGTGGCGAGCGAACGCACCAGCTGCCCGCTGCGGAGCGCCGCCGCAGCGCCGGGATCGGTCATTGCGGCCCTCAGCGTGGCCTCGATCTCCATCGCGGCGGCGCCACTGACCTTGACGCCGAGGCCTTCCGCGACTGCCCGGGCCTGCTCGACGGCGGCGCCCAGGACGCGCGGGCGCTGTTGGCCGAGCGTACGGAGGCGCTCGTGATCTTGCTGCTCCTGGGCGCTCCCGAGCGATGCCCCAAGCTCCAGGACGCCCGCGAATTCCTTGGTGCCGTGCCGGACGAGCATGTTGACGGCCCACGCCGCCGTCGAAGGCTTGGGCAACTGGGCGATCTGTTTCGCCAGTTCGGCGTCCCCCGCGGACTTGGCTTCCTTGGCCCGCGCGGTGCGGGCCGCCGTGAAGGCCGAGGGAACCAGTGTGTAAAGTTCGACGGCGATCGCGGCTAGTTCCATAGTGGAAGCGTGTGCCGTATTACTCGGCGAGGAATTCAGCGAGTGCGTCAGCCATGACTCCAGGTTCCCAGCCGTGGTTGGCGCCCGGAATGGTGGCTTTCCGGGCACTCGGGATATTGGCCACGATGGAGTCGGCCGCTTTCGGCATGATCGGGATGGTTTGCTCGCCGACGATCGCAAGGGTGGGCTGGGTGATGCCGGACCATAGCTGGGCGCGTGGCGCGGACTGGGTCCACGCGAGCGATTCGGCGTCGGCTGAAAGGCTGGGGCCCATTTCGAGCATGATGGGCCATCCTGGGCTGTTCTTGGCGCCGGCCAGCCACTCCGGCGGCATGTCCTTCATGTAGTACTCGATGGTGCTGGCCTTGTCGCCGGATGCGATCCGTTCCTGGAGCCCTGCGAAGAATTCAGCCCCGCCGGTCCCGAGTTCGTCGCTCAAGGGAGTCTCCCACAGGGCCAGCTTCGTGACGGGTAGGCCGGCCGCCGCCGCTGCCAGGGAGATCGAGCCACCGGAAGAGCTCCCGAAGAGCGCAGCCTTGCTTCCTGCGATGTCGATGAGCGTTGCGAGATCGTCGATGTTGTCCTTAAGGCTGAATGACGGAGCCTCAGCGCTTTCCCCGCGGCCGCGCCTGTCGTAATTGAGGACCGTGAACCCCTTGGCGGCCAGGAGCTTGGCCATTTCCACGGTGTTGGGGTCGAAACCCCTGAATTGCATCGCACCGCCAACCAGGATCACGGCAGGTCCCTCGCCGTATTGGTCATACCCAATGCGGGTACCGTCTTTCGAGATCGCAATTTCGGACATCCCAGATCCTTTGATTTGGCTGACAGTAGGTTCCTAAACTCTGGGGCTCAGCCACTTGCGGGTCAAGGGGAGAGGGGCTCTTAGCAGGAGTTCTTAAGAGCTTCTTAAATGCCGCACGCGAGAGTGGAAGCAGACCGCACAACGGCCTCCACACCCCGAACCGGAGATTTCATGTCATCGCACGCCAAGCAGAACACTTCCGCGGAAGTCCGCACTTCCGCCGTCGTCGGTCACAGTGTGCCGTTGCTTCCACAGCCTCGGTATTGGCTCCTGTGGGGCATTGTGCTCGCCGCGGCAGTCCTTGCCATTGGCTTCAGCGTGCAGTCGGTAGCAGGCGTGACCACCAGCGAATTCGGAGTTGACCAGGAACTCAGCCGCCATCACGTGGGCGCACTGACCACCGTGGCCATGGCACTGAACTTCCTCTTCGCCCCGGTAGCCGGAGCGTGCATTGTCCTGGTGATCGGCTTGTTCGTTTTCCTGGTTCGGAAGTCCTTCGTACGGGCGGTCATGTTTGTGCTCTTCGCATGTTCGGGCTGGGTTGCCAGCGAGGTGTTCAAACTTATCGTTGCCCGCCACCGGCCCAATCCTGCGCTTCTTTTCGACCCACTGGCCCCGGAAACGGGTTCCAACAGCTTTCCCAGCGGCCACACCGCCTTCGCCGTAGCGCTCGCCTTCGCCTTGTACTTCCTGGTCAGGGGCACACGATGGGGCGTCATCACCGCGTGGGCCGGCGCCGTCCTGGCCGTGGTGGTGGCGTGGTCCCGGATCTATATCGGAGTCCACTACCCCAGCGACGTTGTGGCGTCGTTCCTGGCCACCACCGCCATAGTCATCGTTTTGGCCGGGCTCTGGAACCGGTACGTACCGCGAGTCATCGGGCGGCTGCCATTTGGCGTTGCCTCAGAAGCAACCTCGTCAGAAGCAACCGCCTCGGACGCGGCCGCAACCCAAGCACACGGATCCTGAGGAGGACCCCATGCACGTACTATCTGCCATGCCCGCATTCCTTGATCCCACCACCCTCCTTCAGGGCTTGGGACCCGCGGCGCTCGGCGTCGTGGCGTTGATCGTCTTCATCGAATCCGGTCTCCTTTTCCCGTTCCTGCCCGGGGACTCTTTGCTATTCACTACCGGCCTGCTTCACCAGCAACTGCAGCTCGAATTGCCGGTGTTGATCGCCGTCGTTTCCGCCGCTGCAATCGCCGGAGACCAGATCGGCTACATGCTCGGGCGCAAGTTCGGGCGGCGCTGGTTCAAGGATGATGCCAGGGTCCTGAAGACCGCGCACCTGGATACGGCCGAGGAATTCTTCAAGCGCCGCGGCGGCCCCGCGATTGTCCTGGCCCGCTTTGTCCCCATCGTGCGGACATTTGCGCCGCTGAGCGCAGGCATCGCCCGCTACAACTACAAATCGTTCACCCTGTGGAACATCGCCGGCGCCGTCATTTGGGGAACCTCCGTGACGCTCCTCGGCTCCTGGTTGGGACACTACGAGTTCATCGCGAACAACATTGACGCCATCGCCGTGATCATGGTTTTGGTCTCCGTCTTGCCGTGGGGAGCCGAGTTCCTCAAAAAACGGCGCAAGGCCAAGGTGGGCGCCGCGAACGGGCACGCCGGGGAAGAATAGACAGCATGACAACAGCTGAGCGGCCGTCCCTCCTCCTGGTCGAAGACGACGCGGCCCTGGGGCCGCTCATCAGCGAACTCCTGGAGCCGGACTTCTCCGTTCACCTGGCAGTCAATGGGCACGACGGCCTCCACCTCGGATTGACCCGGAGTTGGGATGCGATGGTTATTGACCGCGGGCTGCCCATCATGGACGGCATCGCCTTGATCAAAGCCCTTCGGGCCAAGGGGATCGCCACCCCGATCCTCATCCTGACGGCGCTCGGTGCCACCGATGAGAAGATCCGGGGCCTCGACGCCGGGGCTAACGACTACATGAGCAAACCGTTCGACGCCATGGAGCTGGCCGCACGCTTGCGAGCCCTGACCAGAACGTATGCCCATCTGCCCACGACTCTGGGAATCGGGGACTGGGAGCTCGACGCCGGCGCCCGCTCCATGCGCTCCGTGTACGGTTCCGTGGTCACCCTGACGGCGAAGGAAGCCGGGCTCCTCGAAACCTTGGCCGGTGAGCCGGAACGTGTCTTTACCCGTGAAGACCTCATCAACACCCTGTTCCACCCCACGGACCAGCCCGGCGTGATCGACACCTACGTCCACCACCTGCGCCGTAAGATCTCCAAAACGGTGATCCGGACGGTCCACGGCCTCGGATACCAGATCGGCGACCCCCATGACTAAGAAAAATTCCCATGAGTGAGAACCCGGACCAAGCGACACTGCGCAAAGCATCCCTGAAGATCGCGGTGCGGATCAGCGCGGCATGCGCGGTTTTGGTGCTCTGCCTGTTGGCGGCCGCGGCGTTCTATCTTTTCAACCAGCCGCTCCAGCCCGGATTACCAGGATCCAAAGAGGCCGACTCTGTCTTCGCCTACCTCGACTTGAAGGACCTCCTCAAGGCCATGATCGTTGCGGGCGTGGCAGGGATCTTCCTTGCCGGGGCCATCGGCTGGCTCAGTTCGCGGAGTGCCATCAGGCCCCTGGGAGAAGCGCTCGCACTGCAGCGACGCTTCGTCCAGGACGCCAGCCACGAATTGCGCACACCCCTGGCCATCCTGGATGCACGGGTCCAGCTGGCCCAGCGCGATGCCCCGGCGGACTCCAAAACCGGGGAAGCGCTCGCCCGCATCCGCAATGACACTGCGACCCTCACGGGCATCGTCAACGAATTGCTTGTGGCGGCCACCGGCTCGCGTCCGGATGCTGCCGCAGAGCCGAGCGATCTCGCCAAGGTGGCAGGCGCCGTCGTCGAGAGCTTGCAGCAGCTCGCAGGGGAGAAAAACGTCCGAGTCGCCCTGACGGAAAAGGACCGCCCCTTCGCACTCATTGACGCCAATGGCTTCCGCCGCGCCCTCCTTGCCCTGGCCGACAATGCTCTGGCGCACACCCCCGCTGGCGGCCAAGTGGGGATCACGACGGCGGTGCTCGGCAACCGCGCAGTGGTCACCGTCTCGGATTCCGGGGCCGGGATCAACGGAGTTGACCAGACACGGATCTTCGACCGCTTCGTGAGGACACACAGCCCCGACGGCGCACCGGGCCAGCGCAGCTTCGGAATCGGCTTGGCGTTGGTCCGTGAAATCATCACCGGGGCCCGCGGCACTGTGGAGGTTGAGCGCAGCGGTCCGAGGGGAACGGTCATGAGGATCACGCTGCCACTCGCCCCGAAGGACACGGCTCCGAATGACACGGCGCCAGGCTCGGCATTGCCTTCTTAGGCGGCCTGCAGGTTGGTGACGCGGGCGTATTTGAGAGCTTTGGCGTGGTGTCGTAGCCTGCGGCGGTGGTGCCTGGAACGCGCAGGTTGAATTTCCGGTTCCTGGGTTCCGGGCAGGTGCGGCGCTGTTGATCGATACAGGTGGCCGGTCGGGGTGCGGATGTCGAGGACGTGCCGTGTCCCGGGGCCGGTTTATGCTGCTCCGGTTCGTGCCGACCCGGCTTTTGCTGTCCAGCCGGGGAGCTCTTTGGTGTGGTTGCAGGCTTCGCACACGCCCGCCCCGTTCGTCAGGCTGGTGGAGCCGCCGTCGTGCCAAGGGATGATGTGGTCGAAATGCCGGATCGGCGCGTCGCAGTACGGTGTCCGGCAGGTGTCGTCCCGGGCCTCGATGAAGCGCCGCAGCCCGGGCGGGTACAGCCGGGCGCGGGAGTCGACGCCGACCAGGTCCCCGGTTGCGGGGGCGGTGAAGAGGCGCCGGAGCCAGACCTTCAAATCGTGATCCTCGGACTGGCCGCGTTTGGTCTTGCCGCTGCCGCCGTTGAGCAGTGTCCTGGCCCAGGCGGCGGGGACGATGCCGTAGCCGGGCAGGCGTGCCGGTTCGGCATCGCCCTGGAACAGGGCCCGGTCGGTCATGACGAGCTGGACTTCCACGCCGCTGATGCCTGTCGGCCGGTACACCGGCGGCCGCGTCGGCGCTGCGTTGGGCGGTATCGAAGGCGACGGCGATCCGGGCCTGCGGGGCTGCGGCCGCGGACTTCAGATCCTCCAGAGCACGCAACTGGTCAATCAACTCTGCGCGGTCGGCCGGTTCGGTGCCGCCGGCGTATGGCCTGAACGAGGCAACGGTATCGATCAATTCCCGCACCCAGGCACCTGACACCCGAGCCTCCGGAACCGCATCGCCGAACGGCGCGCCTGCTCCGATCAGCTGCGTTCCCCGGTTCCCGGCCATAACCAAAGCATTTCAGGGACCTACGACAGTATTAGGTCGAAGATCGTCTGGCAGCCAAAAAACCCGGAAATCGGCAGAACTTTTTCATAGCGGACCGCTCCCGCCCAGCTCTGGCGTGCGTCGCCGAAGCAGACGAGAATGGCTTCGTGGTTCCCCCTCGTCCTAGCGGGGACAGCACCTTGATGAACCCCGCTGCCAGAAAGATTCAAAGCATCTTTCTCACGTTGACCCTTGGCAATACCCTTGCGGCCTCGTTCATTTGGGGGATCAATACCCTCTTCCTGCTGGATGCGGGACTCAGCAACCTCGAGGCCTTTGCAGCGAACGCCTTCTTCACAGCCGGCATGGTGGTCTTCGAAGTGCCGACAGGAGTGGTGGCCGATGGGTGGGGACGCCGCGTTTCGTTCCTTCTTGGCACTGTGACGCTGGCCGGATCCACCTACCTCTACTTTCTGCTCTGGCAGCTTTCCGCCCCGTTCTGGTGGTGGGCCGTGGTATCGGTATTGCTCGGTCTGGGCTTCACCTTCTTCTCGGGTGCCGTGGAGGCCTGGCTCGTCGACGCGTTGCGCTTCACTGGATATGAGGGCGGCTTGGAGACGGTGCTCGGGCGCGGACAGATGGTGTCGGGTGCCGCCATGCTTGCGGGCTCAGTGGCTGGCGGGGTGATCGCGCAGGCCACCAACCTGGGAGTGCCGTTCCTGATCCGCGTCGGCGTGCTCCTCGCGATGTTCGTCGTGGCCTTCTTGCTCATGCGCGACGTCGGGTTCACCCCCGAACGCTCTGCCCATCCACTCAAGGCGACCCGCGCCGTCCTCGACGCCTCGATCGAGAACGGTTTGAAAAATCCACCCGTACGGTACGTGATGCTGGCAGCGCCGTTCAGCGCCGGCGTCGGGATCTATGTGTTCTATGCCCTGCAGCCGTACCTGCTTCAGCTCTTCGGTGACCGGCACGCGTACTCCGCGGCCGGGCTGGCGGCGGCCATCGTGGCCGGAGCGCAGGTGTTGGGCGGGTGGCTTGCACCGCGTATCCGGCGTCTCGTGCGCAAACGCACCACCGTGTTGATTCTGAGCGGAGGGGTGAGCGCATCGATTCTGGTGGTGCTGGGGTTCACGAATATTTTCTGGGTGGCGCTGGCCTTATTGACGTTCTGGGCCATGGTCGACTCGGCCGCCACACCGGTGCGGCAGGCCTACGTTAACGACATGATCCCGTCGAAGCAGCGGGCAACAGTGCTTAGCTTCGACTCGCTGATGGGATCAAGCGGCGGAGTGGTGGTGCAGCCGCTGCTCGGCCGGGCGGCCGATGTGTACGGCTACTCCATTTCGTTGGCGATCAGCGGCGTCATCGAGTTGATCGCGGTGCCGTTCCTCTTGGCGAGTCGTCGGCAGGGCTCTTTGGCCGATCAGGCCAACGCCTCGATCGCTGCATCGGACGCGGAACCCCGTAGGAATTGACCTACGGAAGCCGTGAAGCCCGGAGGAGCGTGGGTTGGCCGGCCTTGTCAGGATCAAGCGGTACAGGGCTAATTAGCACAGCTGGGCCACGATGCAGAGTGCCATCCGAAAGCGGTTGGCAGCGCACGCCGCCGCGGCCTCGCATGGCGGCATGCGCGCCCGGAGCCAGGACTTGGTCCATCCAAGCGCAGGGGTGGGCAGGCCGTCCGCCCCGGAACCGTATAAGGCCGCCGCCGGACTCCAACGCGAACTCCCCGCCCAGCAGGGGAGCCAGATGGGCTCCCCGGAGGACTACATTCCGGCGCGTGAGGAGCGGGTCAAAGGGTGCGACGCCCAACTCGGCGGCCATCGCTTCGAGCGACTCGATGGCCATCAGGGTGACTGCTGCATCCATGTGCGCGGCCTTGCCGAAAAACCGGTCGCCGACGATGCCCTTTCCGCTTACGACGTCGACCTGCTCGGCATCCGTGGTGGGCACCTCGGCGGCACCATCGCGTGCACGGCCGAAGTAGGCGTGGCCGGAGGACACGAGCAGATGCAGGATCTCCACGTCGTATCTGTAGCTTGCGGTCATGCCATAAGGCTATGCCTATCCCGGGTCAGTAACCCCGGCCCACTCAAACCTCAGTCTTTAAAGCTAATTCTTGCGACGCTGGAAATCAGCGAACGCTCCGATGCCGGTTCCCACAAGGGCGATGCCGGCAAGTATTGCCCACCATGGCTGCATGCTTCCGGCAGCCTTTATGAATAGCAGGACTGCTACTAGCGCAAATAGAACCAGGGAAATGGGAATGTCACGAGTACGTTTAGGAGTCAAAGCATGCTTCCTTGATCGCGGAGATGCCTAGAATCGTTTGTTCCGGGGACAGCAACAGTACTGACTTTACTTGGCGAATGAACCCCTTCACCTAAAGGAGCTGGCGATGCTTGGGCAACCCCCGCACTCGACGCCGTGACCCCACCGACGACAAGTCCGACGAGTAGAGCCCTTCCGATTGAACCTAGCTTCGACGCGTTTGACATGGATCACCCTTCAGTGAGCGATAGGCGTTTCATAATCAAATTATGCATATGAAGCAAATTGGGGCAAGAGTTTTTATTAAACAGGTCGAGGGAATTATTTAGATATTCCAAAATGGGAATCACGGATTACATTCCTCTCGTATGTCTCAATACTCAATCCACAGTCAGTCGCCACTCAATTTTTGACTTTTGACCACTCAATTTCAGATATCCATCACTCAATAGGAGCAAAAACTCTTGACATTAATGCGACTCTTATGATCGATGATGCAGCCGAAGGCTGAGCCGCGATGGCCGACCGAGGCGGCTCTTCATCGCCTCGGTCGACCTCCTGGAGGTTTCGCCGGCGTCAGCTCCAGAACCCGGAGAGCTGCCCGGCAAGGGCTCTGCCTTGCTCGTAACCCGCCCGAGCCGCAGGCGGACGCAGTGACAGATCCATGGCATTGGCGCCGAACATGTGCTCGGAGCTGCCGTCCGGGAAGATCGTTTCGACCCTGCTGCCGCGTGCACGGAGTTCGTCGACCTGCGTTGCCAGATGCGTGCCCCACTTCAGCGGTTGCAATGATCTGCCACCGAAGGGGGAGAGCACCAGAACCCGTCCGTATCCGGCTGCCAGATCGGCGTTCTCGGCGTTGGAGCGGTAACCGCCGTCGAGGTACCGCTTGTCTCCGATCCTGTAAGGCAACCCGCTGGAACAGCTGGCGGCGATGGCGTCCGCCACGTCGACCCCGCTATGGCGGTCGAACGCGACCGGTTCTCCGGTACGGGCATCGACCGCCGTGATGAGCACCGGTCGTTCCGGCCAGTGCTGGTTGGGTAGCCGGGTGGCGACGGTACTGCGCCATTGTGTTGACCAGGAGCCATCCGACGCCGCATCCATCTCGAGCGCTGCCGCGCCCAGTCGCCGGCGCATGTCAGCCACGTCCTGGGCATCAGCGATGATCTTGTTGATCCGCTCCAGGTGGTTCACTACCGGCCTGGCCGGTGCGCGTCCCGGTCCGGACCCGACCGGAGCGGACCGTTGCTGTGGAACAGCGTCAAGGATGTTGGCGAGCAGCTCGGTTGGGGTCGCGCCAGCTATCTGGGCCGCGGCCGTCGATCCGGCTGACGTACCGATGGTCAGATCGGCGTCGGTCACATCGAGCCCGGCATCAAAGAGGCCGGCGACGACGCCGATCAGCCAGGCATTGCCTGTCGATCCGCCGCCGCCGAGGACCAACGCCCGTTCGCGGGAGTGCAGAGGTAAAGAAGGGTTTGTGTTCATGGGAGTCGCCTTTCGCGAATTGCCTGTTTGGCGCTCCCGGTGGCGACTAGGTCAGTCGCGCGATCGTGGACTGCAGGGGAGCACCCATTGCGGATACTGCGTTCATGGGACTCACCTCCTGCTGATAGATCACGATCGCCGCCACGGTAGCACGCCCGCTTGCGGTGCGCAATCGTCGGCCTGTCAGTTTCCGATGCATCCGTAGCAGCCGCTTTCCCGAGATCTCACTGTTCGACGTAACCTTTTGGCCCGTCGCGGACAATACAGTGCATGGGGAACGTTGAATCTGACGAGCGGGCGCTCTGGGCGGAAAGCGTACAGGGCAACGCAGACGCTTTTGGGAAATTGTTCGACCGATACCGTGAGAGAGTCTTCCGTCACGCCTATCGGCTGACCGCCAACCGTCATGATGCTGAAGACGTTCTTGCCGCAGCGTTCCTGGAATTGTGGCGGAAGAGGCACCGGGTGCGCATCGTCGATGGTTCAGTTCTTCCATGGCTGCTCGTGACCACGACCAACGCGGCCAGGAACACGGCGAGAGCCACCGCTCGGTACCGAAAGCTCTTGGCGTCAATCGAGCGAACACCGGAGCCCGCTGAGTCCAGTGAGTCGGCGTACTTGCAGAAGGACATCTCCGGGGATGCAGCCAAAGCCTTGGGAACGCTCGGCAAAGTCGATTTGCAACTGGTCAGTCTGGTGATTTTCGAGGGGTATTCGGTTGTTGCCGCTGCAGGGATCCTGAAAATGACTCCTGGGACCGCCAAAGTTCGGATGCACCGGGCGCGTCAGCGGATGAAAAGTGCGATCACCGGGCCAGTTGATGCGAAATCCATTCCAGCCTTCGAAGGAGGCAAACGATGAACGGACTCCCTCTGGACGAAGCGTTCAGCAAAGCATTGCGTGCAGAACTGGTTTCCCGGGTGCAGACTGCGTCCCCCGTCCGCTCTCGGAAACGAACCCGGCGCCTGTGGATCGGGGGAGTCGCGTTGGCTGGCGCAGGAGTCCTGGGCGGCGTCGGTGCTGCGGCCGCCGGATTCCTCACAATTCCCGGCGGAGACCGCATCACCACGCTCGCCCCTGCCGTGACCGAAACGCACACCGGAACGGCATCCGTGACACTTGGCGTTCCACCGGTCGGAGCCAATGCAGTTGGGCTGGAACTAACATGCCTGACGCCGGGAAGATTTGAATACGAAGACGGAGCAAGCAGCACTTGCGCGGCCCCCGACGTCGGAACAAGCGCCAGCTGGTCCGGCTACACGATCAAGCTCCTCCCAGGCCAACGCAGCGTGACGATCAAGACAGATCCGGCAAACAGTTGGCGCCTCACAGCCAAATACATTAAGCGGGAAGCAACAGGGTGGGGCGTGAACCTTGGCGGGAACACGTTCGGTGCGGAGAACCAGAACGGCAGTCCTGACCTTGTTGCCGTGATGGCAAGCAATGGTCAGTCCGGGTACGCCTACAAAACGGACCTCGACGAAGCCGACGGGACGGCGGCCATGAAGACCTTCAAGAGCCCGGAGGATGCACTCGCCTGGCAAGAGGCCCGACGGGGAAAGTCATTTCCCGTACCTGTTTACGAGTCCGACGGCAAGACCATCATCGGGGAATTCGTGATTAAGTGAAGGCAGCCATCGGGTCCAATGGCGGCGTCGGCATCACGCCGATTCCCTAACCCTCCACAGGGAACGCCACGCCTTCGCCCACCACGCGGAGGCACAGTTCAGTGCCTGGCCTGGTGATGGAAGCGTTCCAGTGGCGGATGGTAATGACTTCGCCGCCTCCCGGGTAGGTCCGGGCTGTACTTTCGGCGGGAACGCGCGGAGCGAGCTTGATCCGAACTGTCGTCTCGGGGCCGAAGTAGTCGGTATCGACAACCACTCCGCGGATGGGGCCGTCGGGGGCAATCCGGATCTGTTCCGGGCGGAGCATCAATTGGACGAGGCCTTGTGCCGGGGGACGGCGCACGGGTATACCGCCCAGGGAACACGTGGCCAGGGAGCCTTCCATCCAAGCGTCCAGGATGACGGCGTCACCGAGGAACTCGGCCGTTGCCCGGTCTGCAGGACGCGTGTACACAACGAAGGGATTGCCGATCTGCGCCAGCTTTCCGCCGCGCATGATCGCCACTTGATCCGCGAAGGACAGGGCCTCGGCTTGATCGTGGGTCACCAAAATGGTGGTCACTCCGGCTTCGTTCAGGACCTTCGCCACGGCCCGCCGGGTGGCCACGCGGAGGCCGGCGTCGAGCGCGGAGAACGGCTCGTCGAGCAGCATGAGTTGGGGTTCGCGGGCCAGGGCGCGGGCGAGTGCCACCCGTTGCTGCTGGCCTCCCGAAAGCTGGTGGGGCCGCCTCTTTGCCATGTCCGCATCGAGGGAAACCATGTCGAGCAGCTCCTGGACGCGCGTCTTCACGGCGCGGCGGCCGCCGTCGAGCGCTGACTTGTCCAGCCCGAATGCGATGTTCTGCCCCACCGTGAGGTGCGGGAAAAGCGCGCCGTCCTGGGCAACATAGCCGACGTGCCGCTTGTGGGCAGGTACCCAGATCCCGTTTCCGGCTACCTTGTTTCCGCTGAGGCTGATGGAGCCGGTGTCCGGGTGCTCAAAGCCGGCGATGAGGCGCAACAGTGTGGTCTTGCCGGAACCGGAAGGACCGACGATGGCGGTTGTTCCGCCCTTGGCCACGGAGAGGTTCACGCCCTTCAGCACGGCCTGCGAGCCGAAGTTCTTGGTGACCTCGGCGATGTCCAGATGCGTGTTGGTGGTGGGAGCCACCGAAGCCGCTACGCGGGGTGACGGAAGCCTTGAGGGGGATTGTTCGGTCACTGTCCGGCTACTTTCTTGGACTGTTGGAAAAGCAAGTACGTCATGGGGGCAGACAACAGGATCATGAGCAGGGCGTAGGGTGCCGCGCCCGAATAGTCGATCTCGCTGCTCTTGCTCCAGAATTCGGTGGCCAGGGTGTGCGTGCCGTTCGGGGACAGCAGCAGTGTTGCCGTCAGCTCGTTGACGATGGCGAGGAACACAAGCGCGGCCCCGCCGGCGGCGGCCGGAGCTGTGAGGCGCAGCGTCACCTTCAGGAAGGACACCAGCGGGGCCTTGCCGAGCGATTGCGCGGCCTCGTCGAGTTCCTTGGGAGCCTGGGCCAGTCCGGAGCGGATGTTGACTAGGGCCCGCGGCAGGAACAGCAGCACGTAGGCAGCAATCAGGACCCCGGACGTCTGGTACACGCCTGGAACCATCCGGATGCTCACGGTCACGAAGGCGAGGCCCACCACGATGCCGGGCAGGGAGCTGGTGACGTAATTGGAGAGTTCAAGCATCTTGCTGAACCAGCTCGGGTGCCGCACGGCCAGATAGGCCATGGGGAAGCCGACGACGATTGTCGCCGCGGCGCCTACCGTGCCATAAGCGAGGGTCTGGAGCAGCGCCGGAAGGAATTCGTCGGCTGACCAGACGCGGGCGCCACCGGCCACCACCCAGCGCAGGACAAAAAAGATCGGCAATCCGAAGGCCAAAACGGTGAGGGCAAGCAGGGCGAGCTGGGACGGAATCTGGTAGTGGTGCAGGGGAAGCTTGATCGGCTTGGCCTGGGCACCGGAACCGATGCGGGCGTAGCGTGCGTTACCGCGGCTCCTGACTTCGGCCAAGAGCAGGATGAGGCAGAAGAACACCAGGACGCTTGCCAACATGTTTCCGGCGGTGCCGTTGAACGTGGATTGGAACTGGGTCATGATCGCAGTGGTGAACGTGTCGAAGCGGATCATCGCGAACGCGCCGTATTCAGCCAGCAGGTGCAGCGACACCAGGAGCGCGCCACCAGTCATGGCGATCCGTAGTTGTGGCAGGACAACCCGGAAGAAGATGGCCCATGGTCCCAAACCGAGGGAGGCCGCGGACTGCTCAATCGCGGGGTCGAGACGCCCCAGCGTCGCCGCCGCGGGAATGTAGACGAGGGGGAAATAGGACAGGGTGGCGATAAGCACGCCGGACCAGATGCCCTCAAGCGATGGGACTGCAGTCACCCACGCATAGCTGTTGACGAAGGCCGGGATGGCCAGTGGGGCTGCCAGCGCCACGGCCCACCAGCGATGCCCTCGCAGCTTGGTCCGCTCCACGAGCCACGCGCCACCGACTCCCAACACCAGGCAGATGGGGACCGTGAAGACCACCAGCATGACGGTGTTGAGGAGCAGTTCGCCAACGCGGGGCCGGAAGATGAGCGCGACGGCGGTGTCCCACCCGGTCGCGGCCGTCATGTAAGCGACGTATCCGAGCGGGATGAGCGAAAACAGTGCGATCAGCACGGCCAGGAGGGATATTGCAGAAACGCCGAAAGGCGGGCGGGGGCGCTTGCCCCTGCCCGCCGTCGTCGTGCTCGCCGAAGCCTCGGGAACTTCCGGGGAGATGCGGGCCGATAGATCAGTGGTCACAGAATTACAGCAGTCCTGCCTTGGTCATCAGGTCGGTGACCTTTGCGGAGTTCAATTTGGCCGGATCCACGGTGGGAGCTTGAAGATCCTTGATGGGAACGAGTTTAGCGTTCGAGTCCACGTTGGAGGCGATGGCGTATTCGTAGGAGGTCCCGTTCTTGAGGACTTCCTGGCCCTGCTTGCCGGTGATGAACTTGATGAAGGCCTGGGCAGCCGCGGAGTTCTTGGAGGATTTCAGCACGCCGCCGCCGGAGACGGACAGGAAGGCGCCGGGATCCTGGTTCTTGAAGAAGTACGGGGTGACCTTGTTGGAGTTCTCGCCGGTCTTGGCCTGGTCGCCGTAGTAGTAATAGTGGTAGATCAACGCGGCGTCGACTTCTCCGGCGTTGACCGCCTTCATGGCGGTGCTGTTGCCCTTGTATGCCTTGAAGTTGTCTTTCATGCCCTTGAGCCACTCAGTGGTGGCGGCCTCGCCCTTCTGCTCGAGGAGCGCGGCAACAATGGCCTGGAAGTCAGCACCCGACGGCGAAGCGGCCCACCGGCCCTTCCACTCCGGCTTGGCCAGGTCGAGCATGGACTTGGGCAGCTTGTCGTCGCTGATCTTGGTCTTGTCGTAGACCAGGACGGTGGAGCGGGCGGCGATGCCGGTCCACTTGTTGGTGGACGGACGGTACGCGGCCGGGACCTGGTCCACGGTGGCCTTGTCGATGTCCGCGAAGAGGCCAGCGTTCTCAACCTGGGCCATGGCCGGGGAGTTCTCCGTCAGGAAGACGTCGGCCGGGGATGCCGCACCTTCCTGGATGATCTGGTTTGAGAGCTCGGTGTCGGACCCCTGCCGGATGGTGACCTTGACGCCGGTCTCCTTGGTGAACGCATCCACCCATTCCTTGGTCAGGGTGTCGTGCTGGGCGTTGTAGACGGTGATTTCCCCGGCCACTTTAGTGGAAGTAGCAGCGTCGGCGGAGGCGGAGCCGGTGGCTGCCGAGGAGGCGGTGCCGTTGCCGCAAGCGGTCAGGCTGAGGGCTGCAGTGGCGGCGAGTGCGATGCCGGCCAGCGCATTTGCGCGAATCTTCATGAGGGCTTCTTTCTGCGAGCAAATCCAAGGGAGCCCGGGGGAAGGAAATGCGGGCTCACAGCTTGAAACTTTAGGTTAGCCATACCTAAATTTCCATCCAGAACACCCCATCGTGACCGGAATCACATGCATTACGAAAGATTTACATGACCTAATACGCGAATGGCGGCGTGTCGTCGTTTGAGCGAGTGCCTTGCGGCAGTCGATAAGCTGGCTCCATGCCCGGTCTCGCCGAATTCCTGCCGACCTTCGTCGGCGTCGGCGTTCTGATGGCGGCCACGTTGGCGCTGCTCTTGGTGTTCCGGATCCCGCACCCTTTCGCGCCTGCACTAGCCATCCTCCGCGGAGCGGTGCAGCTCGCGGCGATCAGTTTTGTCCTGGGCGGTGTGATCACTAGCCCGCTGTGGGTGGCCGTCGCACTTCTTGTGATGTTCGCAGTAGCCGCGATGAGTGCCACGCGACGCATTGGCTGGAGCCTGCCCCATTTGGGCCTGGTCAGCGGCTCCATGGCTGCTGGCATCGGAATAACGCTCGCCGTCATTTTCGCGACGGGAGCCATCGCGTTCACCCCCCGGTACGCGCTCGCGATCGGCGGGATCGTCATTGGCAACGGCATGACCATCGCAGTCCTGGCCGGCCGGCGCTTCAAGGAATCCGTTTACGAGCACTGGGAGGAAGTGGAGGGGTGGCTGGCACTTGGCGCCACTCCGAGGCAGGCAACCCTGGACCTTGCCAGGCGGACCGTCTATTCGGCCCTGATCCCGTCAACCGATCAAACCAAGACCACGGGACTAGTCACCTTGCCCGGCGCGTTCGTCGGGGCCATCTTTGGTGGGGTTTCTCCCTTTGAGGCAGGCCGCTTCCAGATAGTGGTGCTCGCGGCAATCATGGCGGCAGGTTCCATCACCGCCGTCATGATCATCGGAATCCTTGCGCCGGTACGTGTGCGTCCAGCGACGCTACGCTGACACTGCCTAACGGGAGCCTGCCGCCGGCCGACAGTAGGAATTGAACCGCACTCCTACAAGCGCCTCCCTACCTAAAGCAGAAACGGCCCATGATCGTTGTCACCCGCCTGAACGGCACCCGCTTTGCCGTGAATCCGGACATCATTGAACGGATCCACGAAAGCCCGGACACCCATCTGGTGACCCTCGACGGCGCTACGTACGTGGTGCAGGAAAGCCTCGCGGACGTCGTGGAACTGATCGCGAACTACCGGGCCTATATTCTTCGGCGGGCACAGGATCTCCCCACCGTGACGGGCTATCCCTTGAGCCTCGTGCGCACGCCGGACCCGGATGGAAGGTAAGCCATGGATCCCTCGACAATAATCGGGCTGTTCCTGGCCTTCGGCTCGGTGGTCGCCATGGTGACCCTCGAAGACGCCAACCTCATGGCCCTCCTGCTTCCCGCGCCCATGGTCCTGGTTTTCGGTGCAACCCTGGCCGTAGGCCTGGCC
The DNA here is from genome assembly GCF_051843155.1 of Arthrobacter sp. KNU-44. Classification (NCBI taxonomy): domain Bacteria; kingdom Bacillati; phylum Actinomycetota; class Actinomycetes; order Micrococcales; family Micrococcaceae; genus Arthrobacter; species Arthrobacter sp. KNU-44. The sequence continues at coordinate 1,257,890 of NZ_JBPXNG010000002.1, read as the reverse complement.
GGAAACACGTTCCGGGACACCGTGCGGGCGTTCAAGGACCTCCCCAAAGCGTTCAAGGGAAAGACGGACAAGCCGCAGGACAGCATCGACCAGCTGATCGGCTTTGCCGAGAAGGCGCGGAGCGAAGGTCTTCTCTCGCTTGAAGAGGCGGCTGTGGACGAGAAAGATCCCTTTCTGGCCCGCGCCCTCCAGAATATCGCCGACGGCACGGATGCCGAAGAGCTGCGCATCCTCATGGAAGACGAGATCGACTCCAAGATGCGCAGCGACCACGTCTCTGCCAAATTCTTCGCCAGCCTGGGCGGCTACGCACCGACCATCGGCATTATCGGCACTGTGGTGTCCCTGACCCACGTCCTTGAAAACCTCTCCTCACCCGATCATCTGGGACCAATGATCGCCTCCGCTTTCGTGGCTACCCTCTGGGGTTTGTTGTCTGCGAACTTCATTTGGCTGCCGTTCGCCTCGCGGCTCAAGCGACTCTCCGAGCTCGAAATCGAGCGGATGACCCTCCTGATGGAGGGGATCCTGGCGGTGCAAAACGGGACCCAGCCCCTCCTCCTCGCCGAACGGCTCCGTGCCATGGTTCCCGCAGACAGGCTCGGCAAGGCGAAAACCGCAAAGAAGAGCGACGACGGCGAAGCCCGCCCCGGCAAATTCGCTTCGTCCAAGGCCGCATGAGGTCCCGGCGCCGCCGCGGTTCTCCTCCGGCGGAAGAACACGTCGACGAACGCTGGATGGCTTCCTACATGGACATGGTCACGGTGCTCATGTGTATGTTCATCGTGCTCTTCGCAATGTCCACAGTGGACCAGGCCAAATTCGACAAGCTCCGCAATTCGCTGGCCACGGGTTTCGGCACGGTGGCCAGCCAGAAAGTGGACACCGCCACCGGGACAGTCGTTCCGCCGGAATACACAAGCGCCGACGCCCAGGGATTCTCCAACCTGGACCTGGCGCTCAAGGAAGCGGACCGGCTCACCGCCTTGCGCGACGAGATGAAGTCCAAGCTCGACGCCGCGGGGCTGGGCGCCAATGTGCAGTTCCAGATCAGCGAACGCGGGCTCACGGTGAAACTCGTAGGATCGCAGACCTTCTTCGAACCCGACCGGCCGGAACTCACGCCCCGCGCCAGCCAGGTCCTTGGCATGATCGCACCTCCCATGGCCAAGGCGGCCCTTGAAGTCATGGTGGAAGGCCACGCCGCCAACGGTGTGACCTCGTACCCCTCCACATGGGAGCTTTCTTCTGCGCGCTCCGTCAACGTCCTGAGGTACCTCGTCGACCATGGGGGCATTTCGGCCGGGCACATCGGCGCCGTCGCATTCGGATCTGCCAGGCAGGTCAACGACGATTCGACCGAGGCGCTGATGGAACTCAACCGCAGGGTCGACGTCGTCGTCCTCTCGGATAAACCCGAAGTGGTGCGTGCGCTGATCCCCGAGGCACTCAAGGCGAGGGCGGGCGGCCAATAGGGCGGCGGGCTTGTCGCGGCAGGTGACGGGGCGGCGTCGGGATCCGTGGAAATGACCTGCGGGCCGAGGTACGCTCGTGGCATGACCCCGGAAGACATCGCCAGGCTCACGTACTTGCGCAAGGCCCGCGACTTGATCGACCGCGAGTACGCCAAGCCTCTTGACGTGCCGACCATGGCCAGCCATGCGTTCATGTCACCGGCGCACTTCTCCCGGCAGTTCCGGGCCGCTTACGGAGAGACCCCTTACAACTACCTCATGACCCGCCGGATCGAGCGCGCGATGGCACTCCTGCGCGGCGGAATGAGCGTGACCGACGCATGCATGGAGGTCGGTTGTACGTCGCTTGGCTCATTCAGCTCGCGTTTTACTGAACTCGTGGGGGTGCCGCCGAGCACTTACCGCGCCCGCGAACACCTGGCCGTGGCTGCCATGCCTGCGTGCGTGGCGAAGATCCGCACGCGGCCCAGCCAGAACGAAGCGAGCAAGCGCAGGGAAGCGCTTGCGGTCACCGGCGACTGACTAGCTGAAGCCGTAGCCGGCCAACGTACGCCAGAGGTCCCGCCCCGATGGGGCGGGACCTCTGGCGTGTCCGGGACGTCTATTAGCGGGGACCACTGGAAATACGGTCGCATTTGATTTGCGGAAGATACATGCCTTAATAACCGCATTTGAGGATTATTCTGAAGCCATGCCAAATATTCGAGTATCTGAAGCAGCCCGGTTCCTGGGCGTCAGTGACGACACCGTCCGGCGCTGGACCGAGAACGGCATGCTGACCCCCGTCAAGGATGATTCCGGGCGGCTGGCCGTGGATGGGCTGGAACTTGCCCACGTCGCGCGGGACCAGGCCCAACTGCCCGAGGATCCTACCCGGGTGGGCCGTTCGGCACGCAACCGCTTCGTCGGCCTGGTCACCGGCATCACGGCCGACAAGGTCATGGCACAAGTGGAACTGCAATGCGGTCCGTTCCGTGTCGTCTCCCTCATGAGCAGCGAGGCGGTCCGGGAGCTCGGGCTCGAACTCGGCTCGGTCGCCACTGCCGTGGTCAAGGCGACCACCGTCATCATCGAAACACCCCAAGGAAAGAGCATCATATGAGGATCACCCGCAAGCCTTTCGCCGCGCTGCTCGTTGCCGGCGCCCTCGCGGCCAGCCTTGCAGGCTGCGGTTCTGGCAGTACCGCCAGCACCGCGGGCAGCGGATCCGCCAGCGCCAACGAAACGCCAAAGCTCTCAGGCACGGTGACGGTTTACGCGGCAGCCTCGCTGAAGGCAACGTTCACCAAGCTGGCCAGCGAATTCGAGGCTTCGAACCCGGGCACCAAAGTCGCCCTGAGCTTCGCCGGGTCTTCAGACCTCGTCACACAGATCACCCAGGGCGCTCCGGCGGACGTCTTCGCCTCGGCTGACACGAAGAACATGGCCAAGCTCTCCGACGCCAAGCTGCTCGACGGAACGGCAAAGGACTTCGCCACCAACGTCCTGACCATCGCTGTCCCGCCGTCCAACCCGGCGTCGATCAGTTCCCTCGCGGACCTGGCCAAGCCAGGGGTCAAAGTGGTGGTCTGCGCCAGCCAAGTACCTTGCGGCTCCGCCGCCCAAACCATCGAAAAAGCCACCGGCACAACCCTGAAGCCCGTCAGCGAAGAGTCTTCCGTCACTGACGTCCTGGGCAAGGTCGCCTCGGGGGAGGCCGACGCCGGACTCGTCTACGTCACCGACGTCAAGGGCGCCGGGGACAAGGTCAAGGGAATCACTTTCCCCGAGTCGGACAAGGCCGTCAACACATACCCGATCGGTACAGTCGGCACCAGCAAGAACAAGGATCTGGCCGCGGCTTTCATCGCGCTGGTAACGGGAAGCGAAGGCAAGAAGGTTCTCGGCGACGCCGGCTTCGGAACGCCGTAGCCCCTGGAAAGAAACGAGCAGGATTCAAGAAGCGCTCGTCAACGCCCAGGACTAACGTCGTTGCCATGACTATTTCACTGCAGTACTCACACATCACTGTCAACGATCCGGACGAAGCACTCACCTTCTATCGGGACGCCCTCGGCCTAAAGGTGCTCAACGACGTCGCGCAGGGCGGATTCCGTTGGGTGACGCTCGGCAGCGCGGACCAGCCGGGTGTTGAAATCGTGCTTTCCGAACCGCACGCGGGCCGGTCCAAGGCCGACGGCGACTCCCTCCAGGAACTGCTCACCAAGGGCGTCCTGGGGCCGATCGTCTTCCGCTCCGACGACGTCGACACCCTCTTCGAGAAGGTCAGGGCTTCCGGAGCGGAGGTCATGCAGGAGCCGATCGACCAGCCGTGGGGTCCCCGCGACTGCGCGTTCCGCGATCCCTCAGGCAACATGGTGAGGATTTCGCAGGCTCCGGCCGCCTAGCTTGACCTGCATCCACGGGCATGTTGGGTCTATTCTTAGCGGTGAAGAGCAGCTGTTCCGGTTCCGCGTGCAACCGGATTCTGCCGCGAAGGAAGATTCGGGGATCTGAGGCTCACCATGGATGCTGCACACGCCGCACTGGAGTTCTCCGCGCCCCGCCAAGGCATGTTCCATGGTTGACTCCGGCGTTGGAGGGGGAACTGTTGATGACGCTGACCTGTGTAAACCGTTTCTGACTCAGCTACCCGTGAGCGGGGTGGCCGTGTCCATGTTCGGCGGGGCCGCGTCGGAGACCCTCGTGTGCGCGAGCGATCCGCTGGCGGTCAGGCTTGATGAGCTGCAGTTTGATTTGGGCGAAGGTCCAAGATGGGAAGCCTTGCACACCAAGCTTCCGGTTCTGGTTCCCGATGTGCGACATTCCCACCCGTACTCGTGGCCGGTATTCAGCAAAGCAGTCCTGGAGACAGAAGCTGCGGCGCTGTTTGTGTTCCCGTTGACCCTGGGCGCTTTGGATCTCGGGGTTGTGGAACTCCACCACACGAAACCCGGGAGCCTGAGCTACCCCGATTACGCGACAGCGTCGGTCCTCGCCGGCCAGACGGCGTGGCAATTGTTGCGACGGGTTCTGATGGTGAACTCGTCCGACACGGACCCCGCCGTGGAAACAGCGCTGATGTCCCGAAGGGAAATCCACCAGGCCACGGGAATGGTCCTGGCACAGTCAGGAAGTTCCGCTGCGGACGCACTTTTATTGATGCGTGCCCACGCGTTCGCGCATACGCTGACGTTGCGCGAAACAGCCGAGGCAGTGCTGCAGGGACGCTTGAGTTTTGCTCCAGAAAATGACGCCCACGGCAGTGGTGGTCTGCAGTAATATGGCGACATGGTGACGATAAGCCGTGCCGAGCGCGTCAGCGCGGCCTTCGTAAAGATCACGAACACGTTGGTTGCTGACTACGACGTGCTGGACTTGCTCCATGCGCTTGTCGAAGCCTCCGTGGATCTGCTCGATGCCGCCGCGGCCGGGTTGCTGCTTGCTGATCCTCACGGAGAGCTGCAGGTCCTGGCCTCCACCAGCGAGCAAAGCCAGCTCGTTGAAATACTTCAGCTGCAAGCGGGCTCCGGTCCGTGCGTCGAGTGCTACCGGACAGGAACTCTGGTAGTCGTGGAGGACATACGCTCGTTGAGTGGCCAATGGCCGGAATTCCGGGAGGCCGCCCTGTCACAGGGATTCCGTTCTGTCCACGCGGTACCGATGCGCGTTCAAGGCAGAACCATCGGAGCCATGGGCCTTTTCGGCGAACATTCCGGCGCCCTGACGCCGGAAGACGTTGCCATCGGCCAAGCGCTGGCAGACGTTGCGACCATCGGCATCCTCCAGGAACGCACCATCCGTGAATCGGCAGTGGTCAACGAACAGCTGCAGCGCGCCCTGAACAGCCGGGTCCTCATCGAACAGGCCAAGGGGGTCATTGCCTACACTGCCGGAGTGGACATGGAAGAGGCATTCGCACGCTTACGCTCATTTGCACGCGCCAACAACCAGAATCTGCATGACACGGCCTCGCGCGTCATCAACCGGACCCTGACTCTATAAGAGACGATGGCCGTCCGCCGAGCCGCCGTCCACCAAGCTACCGAATCCGGAGAAATTCCTGGTGGGACGCTAATTCGATGCCCAGAGCCGCGGCCGAAATATCCTCGAGGGCGTCAATCATCGATTCGAAGGCAGCTCCGTTTCCAAGTTCCGACGTCTCATCGACGAATTGCATCGAACGGAAAAACGTAAAGCGCGCCACTTTTATTTTCAGCTCCGCGATGAGCTCATCGATCTCCGCCAACGGATAATCCCGCCAAGTTTCGGTGTCTGCTGCGGCAGATGGACGCCTTGCGCGAGAAGTGCGGGTGCTGGGGTCGCCTGGCATGATTTGTGATGTCCTCCTGAAGCGTGCGCCGACAAAGGGCGCTGCCAGGGTCCAGGGCAACACACCTACCGTATCCGACATCCCATCACGCGGATAGGCTCCGATAATTAGTCCCTTACGCCCGCACTTTCCTTGCCGATAGTGGCAACCGTGAGTGAACAGGAAGATCAATCGGCGGTACGGCAGCGCACCGTGGACGTCTATGACTTCCGCAGGCCCACCACCTTGCCGCGCCAACACAGCCGCGTCCTGGAAGTCGCCTTCGAGACGTTCGCCCGCCAATGGGGAACACAGCTCACGGCCAAGGTCCGCGTGAAGTCCACCGCGACCCTGGAACAGCTCATCATGCAGAGCTACGACGAATACGCCGCGTCCCTGCCTTCGGTCACCTCGATGGTGCTGTGCCGCATCGAGGGCAGCGAGTCGCGGCTCGTCATGCAGTTTCCTGCTACGGCGGCATTGTCCTGGGTCACCCGCATGTTGGGTGGGGCCAGCGAATCGGCGGTCCCGGATCGGAAGTTCACCCAGATCGAGCAGGCGCTCATCAGCCGCATGGTAGAAGACGGACTGGAGGACCTGAGCTATTCGCTTGGCGCGCTGCTGACCACCCCGGTGCGCATGGACGTCATCCAATACAACTCCCAGTTCGCCCAAGCCGCGGCTCCGGCGGAGCTCATGATCGTGGCCTCATTCACCGTGAAGGTGGGCGAAAGCCTTGCCGCAGCCAGCCTCGCGATTCCCGCCGACGTCCTGCTTTCCGGGCTAGGCGACGTCAATCCCACTGTCCACAGCGGCGACGCCGAGGCGCTGGTCCGCGCCCAGGTCACCCAGGTGCCGGTAGACGTAGCCATCCAGTTGAGCCCCACTCCGGTGACGCCTGCGCAGATCCTGGGGCTCGCCGTCGGGGACGTCATTGCGCTGCCGCACCTGGAGAACCGGCCGTTCGACGTCGCCATCAACGGCACCCGCCTAGCCACCGCAGCACCGGCCCGCAACGGCTCCCGTGCAGCCGCCGTCATCGTCACAATCGAGGAGAACCAGCGATGAGCATCACCCTGACCCTGCACGAGTCCGCGGCCGAGCGTTTGGCGATGCAGCTGCCCACTCCTGCCACGCTGCAGGTCTCCGGCATTGTCCCGCCGCAGGCCGCTGCGCCATATGCCCCCCTCGCGGTCACCGCCACTTTCGTGGGCGCCGTGACCGCGGACTTCGCACTCATCCTCACGGACCGTTCCTTCCTGGCCGCTGCCGGCGGCGGGTTGAACGGCGTCGTGTCCGGCGGAGTCGTGTCCGTCGTTGACGTACTGCGTCCGGCGATGGAACACGCATCCGAGGCGTTCGACGCCGGCGTGCTGGGGGAGTTGCGCGAGGAAGACTCTGCAGGGCTGCTGTCCGACTCCGAAACGGCTGTTTTTGAACTGCGCCAGTCTCCCTCGTCCGGCGGCGAGCAGGCGTTCGGCTGGTTCGCCGTCCGGGTCCGCGAACACGGGACCGTGCAGGACACTGCCGCCGCACGGAACGCCCAGTCCGGTGCGGTTTCGGCCCGCCTCGGACTGATCAGCAACGTCGAAATGGCCCTCACGGTGGAAATCGGCCGCACGCGCATGTCCGTGCGTGACGCCCTTGCCTTGGAGCCGGGCAAAGTGATCGAGCTGGACCGCTCGGCCGGCGCGCCCGCGGATGTCCTCCTTAACGGGCGCCTGATCGCCCATGGTGAAGTCGTCGTCGTGGACCAGGACTACGCAGTACGCATCACCCGCATCCTGGACGTCGCCGAGGGAATCTACTAGATGGATTCGCTCATCCTCGGGCTGCGCGTGCTCGTGGCCCTGGGTGCGGTGCTGGGGCTCATTTGGGTCCTGCAGCGCCGCCTTCTCAAAGGAAAGGCCAAGGGCCGACGCCGGGCCAACACCACCCTGACGGTGGTCAGCCGGCAGACTGTCGGCCAAAAGGCCTCGGTGGTGGTGGTCGACGCCGGCGACAAGCGCTTCCTTTTGGGTGTCACCGAGCACGCCATCAGCGTCCTGCACAGCGGCGACGTCCCCGTGGAGGTACCGGAGAGCTCTCCGGTACCCGAGAGTTTCGCCGACATCTTCCGCGACGCCGGTGGCGCGTCACTTGAGGATAACGGGCCCCAAACCGCTTCACTCCAAGGCAGTAGACTCACACGCCGCAGCGAGATCCACCGCCGCAGCGAACTGGACAAACCACAGCCAATGCACGGTTCCATCCTTGCCGGTTCCACCTGGCGGCAGGCCGCCGAGGCCATCAGGGGACGCCGGAATTGATTCTGACCCTTGGGCCTGCCGATGCCCGCCGCACCGGCAGGACATTGCTTGCAGTGCTTTGCGTACTGTTGCTGACGGCACTGTTCCTGTGGCTGGGCATGTCCACCGGACATGCGGCGCCGGTCAGTCCGACGCCACCCACTCCGCCCGTAGTTCCCACCGCACCGGCCCAACCGTCCAACGGCAACGTCAGCATCAACATCAATGGGCTGGACGGAAAGCCGTCCACCGCGGTAGTGACCCTGGTCGGGATCACGCTGCTCTCTGTCGCTCCTGCCCTGCTGCTCATGATGACCTCGTTCACCAAGATCTTCGTGGTGCTGGCCATGACCCGCAACGCCTTGTCCCTCCCGTCCATCCCGCCCAACCAGGTGCTGGCCGGGCTGGCGCTCTTCCTGTCCATCTTCGTGATGTGGCCTGTGATTTCCGAGATCAACAACGTCGGGATCCAGCCCTACCTGAACGGAACGCTGGACTTCAACGGAGCCGTTTCGGCCGGATCCGCGCCACTCCAGCACTTCATGGTGGCCCACACCCGGCAAGAAGACATTGCCCTCATGACCCGCGCGGCCAAACTCGACAACCCTGCCAATCCGCAATCGGTCCCATTGCAGACCCTTATCCCGGCCTTCATGATCTCCGAGCTCCGGGCGGCGTTCATCATCGGTTTCGTCATTTTCATCCCGTTCCTGGTGATCGACCTGGTGGTCTCGGCCGCGCTGATGTCCATGGGCATGATGATGCTTCCGCCCGTGATGATCTCGCTGCCCTTCAAAATCCTGCTGTTCATCCTCGTGGACGGCTGGGGATTGGTGATTACCGCCCTGATCCAGAGCTATTCGAGCGGCTGATGAATACCAACGCAGTCCTGGACATTTGCCTCCAGGCCCTGATCCTCGCGGCCAAGCTGGCCGCGCCCGCCTTGGTAACCGCGCTCGTGGTGGGCCTCGCCATTTCCCTCCTGCAGTCCATCACCCAGCTTCAGGAAGCCACCCTGTCCTTCGTGCCGAAGGCAGTAGCCGTGGCCGTGGCCTTGGTGGTGTGCGGGCACTGGATGATCACCGAGGCCGTCTCCTTCACCAACGAGCTCTTTGCCCGGATACCCGGGCTGATCGGCGGAGCGTGAAGTGGAGCTGCCCTTCAACCAGTCCTGGCTTGAGGTCCTGTTGTTGGCCTCCGTCCGGATGACGGCGTTCCTGGTGGTGGCGCCGCCCTTCTCGCACCAAGCAATTCCGCTGCGGATCAAAGGGATGCTCGGCATCGGTTTGGGGCTGGCCGTTTCCCAACGTCTCTCCGATGGCTACACCTCCAAGGACACCGCCGGCTTCATCACGGCCGTGGTCCTTGAGCTCGTGACCGGGCTGGTCCTTGGCTTCCTCGTCCTGCTCGTCTTCGCGGCCATCCAATCGGCCGGCAGCCTGATAGACCTCTTCAGCGGTTTCCAGATGGCCCAGGGCTTCGATCCCCAGATGATGATCAACGGCGCCCAATTCACCCGGTTGATGCAGATGGCCGCCCTGGCACTGCTTTTCGCCTCGGACGGCTACCAGTTGGTGATCGGCGGCCTGACCGGGAGTTTCACGGCGTTGCCGCTGGCCGGGGGACTGGATTTGGCACAGCCTGTACACGCGATGATTTCCGCGGTCACGGGGATGTTCCTTTCCGCAGTGCAAATCGCCGGGCCGCTCCTGGTGGTGCTGGTACTAGCCGATATCGGGCTGGGGCTCCTCACCCGGGTGGCGCCCGCACTGAATGCCTTCGCCCTGGGCTTCCCGCTCAAGGTCTTGATCACCTTGGGGCTCGCAGGGTTCCTGTTCCTGGCATTGCCGCGCCTCGTTGCCATGCTCGCCGAGCAGGCGGCGAACACACTGATGGGGGTGGGCTGATGTCGGATTCGCAGGAAAAAACCGAGCAAGCCACTGACAAGCGGATGCGGGAAGTCCGGTCCAAAGGGCAGCTTTCCCGCTCGCAGGACCTCACAGCCTGGCTCGCCGTCGGATCCTCGGCAGCCATGATCCCGTCCACTATCGAGCGTGCCTCCAACGCCGCGGCGGACCAACTGTTCACTGTCCGCGGAGTCATCGAGAACCCCGATCCTGCCAAGGCCGTCGCGGCGCTCGAAGCCGGGTTCGGTTCCCTCGCCCAGGTGCTGGGGCCCTTGTTCGTGGTGGTCATGGTGGTGGTGCTGGCCGGATCCGCGCTGCAGGGCGGCATCCACTTCAAACGGTTCCGCGCTGAGTTCGAACACTTCAACCTTGTCAGCGGCCTCAAGCGGATCTTCGGCGCCCAGGCGCTGTGGGGCGGCCTGAAAGCGCTCCTGAAGACCGCCGTCGTCGGGCTTGTCCTCTACGCCGTTGTGCAGGGGCTCATCCCTGTGCTGCTCACCGCCGGGGGACTGCCGGTATCCGGCATCCTTTCGGCAGCGGCCGGAGGCATAGCTTCGTTGATCCAGTTCGCCGTGCTGGCGGGCCTGGTCCTTGCCGCCGCGGACATCTTCGTGGTCATGCGCCGCAACCGCAAGAAGACGCGCATGTCCAAGAAGGAAATCAAGGACGAAAACAAGAACAGCGACGGCGATCCCCTCATCAAGTCCCAGCGGCGCTCGCGCCAGTTGAGCATGAGCCGGAACCGCATGATCGGCGCGATCGCGGACGCCGACGTCGTGATCGTCAACCCGACGCACGTCGCTGTGGCGCTGAAGTACGACGCCGGCAAAGCGGCACCACGCGTCGTGGCCAAGGGAGCGGGGGTGATCGCTGCCCGTATCAGGGAAGAGGCGGAGGCGAAATCGGTCCCGATGGTCCAGGACATCCCGCTCGCGAGGGCACTGCACTCGGCCTGCGAACTTGGCCAGGAAATCCCTGTGGAGCTCTACCGGGCCGTGGCTGGAGTCCTGGCGTTCGTCATGTCGCTCAAGTCAAGGGGAGCGGCACGCGGAATGCACCGCTTGCCGGGCGTGGCGGGGACCATGGCCGGAGCGCCCGCATGAGCCACCGCAGCCCCCGAACCGCACCCAGCAACCACCCCACTCCGGACAGGACCCAGCAATGAACAGATTCGCCAGGCTCACCGTGCCGGTGGGAATCGTTGGCATCGTACTGCTGCTGGTGGTTCCCGTGCCGGCGCCGCTGCTCGACTTCCTGATCGTCTGCAACATCCTGCTCGCCCTGCTGATCCTGCTCACCAGCATGTTCGTCAAGAAGCCCCTCGACTTCTCCGTCTTCCCGTCCTTGTTGCTCGTGGCTACGCTGTTCCGGCTGGGGCTCAACGTCGCGTCCACCCGGCTGGTGCTGGGACAAGGATTCGCCGGACAAGTGATCGACGCTTTCGGCAAGGTCACGGTGGGCGGCTCCATGATCATCGGCGCCGTGGTGTTCCTGATCCTCGTGGTCATCCAGTTCGTCGTGGTGACCAAGGGCGCCGAACGCGTGGCCGAGGTGGGGGCAAGGTTCACGCTGGACGCCATGCCCGGCAAACAGATGGCCATCGACGCCGACCTCAACGCCGGCCTCATCACGGACGCCCAGGCCCGCAAGCGCCGCGCAGAGGTGTCCGCCGAGGCCGACTTCTACGGCGCCATGGACGGTGCCTCGAAGTTCGTCAAGGGCGATGCAATCGCGGGCATCATCATTATCATCATCAACTTCGTTGGCGGCATTGCCATCGGCGTGCTGCAGCGCGGCATGAACGTGGGCGATGCGCTGAACTCCTACGGCCTGCTGACCATGGGCGACGGGCTCGTCACCCAGATCCCGGCCCTCCTCATGGCCGTCTCGACGGGCATGATCGTCACCCGGTCCAACGCCGAAGAAGACATGGGCCGCACGGCCTCCTCGCAACTCATGCAGTCGCCCAACGCCTTGCTGATCGCGGGACTGGCCGCAGTGGCTATGGCGCTCATCCCCGGCATGCCCATCGTGCCCTTCCTGCTGGTGGGTGCTGCCCTGCTGTTCGGCTCGAGGCGCCTCGCGGCGCAGCAGAAGAAACAGAGTGAGGCTGACGACGCCCAGGAAGCAGCCGCACTGAGCTCCGATGAAGACCCGAACGAGAGGCTCATGCAGGACATGCGCGTCCACCCCCTCGAGATCTTGTTGGCTCCGGACCTTGTCGACATGGTCTCCGGCGCCTCGGACGACCTCCTGGCCCGTGTCCGCTCTTTGCGCCACAAGATCGCCATGGAGTTGGGGATCGTGATTCCGCCCGTCCGCACGCGTGACAACGTCGAGCTGCCGCCGGCCACCTATGCCATCCGCATTGCGGGGGTGGAAGCCGGACGCGGCACGGCGCCGTCGGGCAAGTTGCTCGCCCTCGGCGATTACCTTGACGCACTGCCGGGCGCCTCCACGGTGGAGCCGGTCTTCGGGCTGGCCGGAAAATGGATTCCCAGCGAGATGCGCCACAGCGCCGAAATGACGGGGGCAACTGTGATCGACCGGGTTTCCGTCCTGGTGACCCACTTGTCGTCGATCGTGTCCGCCAACGCCGCAAGGCTCCTCACCCGCGAGGACGTCAGGGTGCTGACGGAGGGCGTGCGCAAGCAGAGCCCCGCCGCCGTCGAGGAACTCATTCCCGGGCTCATGTCCTTGGCCGAAGTGCAGCGGGTGCTGCGGGGACTCCTCGAAGAACAGGTCCCCATCAACGATCTTCCCCGCATTTTCGAGGCACTCGCCCTGCGTGCCAAGGTTTCCACCGAGCCCGAGGCTTTGGTGGAAACCGCCCGCCAATCGCTGGGGCCCGCGCTCGCAGCCAAGTTCCTGGACGGCACGGTGCTCAATGTGATCATGATCGATCCACTCCTGGAACAGTCCATGCTCGAAGACATGCGCCCGGCCGAAGGGGGTACCCAGATCGTCATGAGCCAAGCGCGCCTGGACGCCGTCCTGGCCTCTGTGCAGTCTTCGGTGGAGGCCGCCGCAAACGCCGGACGGCAAGCCGTTCTGGTGTGCGCCCCGGCGTTGCGGCCCGCGGTCCGGCGGCTCGTGGCGGCTCCCGACGGCGGTGTTCCCGTGTTGTCCTACCGCGAAGTGACGTCCGCAAACATCCAGATCGAAACCGTGGGGGTGGTCCGCCATGCCGAAGCAATACAAGCTTAAGGGCACCTCCCTGGACGACATCCGGGCGAAAGCCGAGCAACAGCACGGTCCCGGGGCGCGGATCGTCTCTGCCGAGAAAGTCACCAATCCGGGGATCGCCGGCCTCTTCGCAGCCAATCGCTACGAGGCAACCGTGGAGGTTCCGGCAGAGGGTTCCACCCAACTAGCTAGCAATAGTTGTCGTTTTGAGGGCTCAGAACGACAACAACTGCGAGTCAGTTGGGACGCCCAGGTTGCTGGGGAGGCACGGCTTGCCGGGGAGGCTCACGCGTTGCAGGGGCCCGCGATCGCCGCGCTCCTGGAGCAAGCCGACGCGGCCGAGATGGACCTGCACCGGCCCGAGGCAGCTGTTTCAACCGCCTCCCCGGATTTCGCGGGGATGTTGGAGCAGCTGGGGAAGGAGTTCCAGGCGCCGGTCTCCGGACCAGCGACGCAAGGGATGCTGACCGCGTTGCCGGCCCCCGCCGTCGGGCACGCCGTTTCTGTGCAGGTACCGGTTCCACTTGCCGGCAGCGGCAACCTGATCGTCCTGCTTGGCCTCGGCGACGACGCCCTGGGACCGGCGTTGGAAATGTCCATCGCCGAGGGCGGCTCCGACGTCCGGACGGCCGGAGCGCTAACTGCCTTCGGGCACCTCCACGTGGTGGGGCGCCAGGGCGCGACGGCGGCACGCGCCCAAGCTGTGCTCACCGGCCAAACCGTGCTGGTCGCTTACGGACTCGGCAGGCAAGGCGAAGCCGCGACGCATGCGGCGGCCGTCGCAGCGCTCGCCGCAGACCAGTTGTGGCTGGTTGCCGACGCAGGGCGGAAAGCGGAAGACACGGCGGCCTGGGTCCGGGCGCTCTCCGCCGCGCTGGCCGCCGAGCGAGTCACGCTTGACGCCCTTGCTGTTTTCGGCGCATCGGAGACCGCAAGTCCCGAGACGGTCAACGGACTCGGCCTCCCCATCGGGTGGGTGGACGGCAAGCCCGCCCGCGTTGCCGTGCTCGGAAAGGTACATTGAGAGCATGCTGGTACTGACACGCAAGCCGGGCGAACAGATCATGATTGGTGAGGACATTGTCATCACCGTCATGGAAGGCCGCGGCGACGGCGTGCGGATCGGGATCGAGGCCCCTCGAGGGGTGTCCATCCAGCGTCGCGAAGTTGTTGAGGCGATCGCCGCTGCCAACCTCGCTGCTGCCCAGGCCGGCCCCGAAGCCGAGGAACTCGTTGCCGGGCTGCGTCCGCCGGTTCGCAAGCCGAGCAAGGACTAGGCGCCGTCCCTACTCCAAGCCCAGGAACTCCTTGAGGAGCGGCAGCGAGCAATCCCTCGTCACGGCCAAGGCCCGTTCGATATTTGCATTTTCCGCAAGCAGCATCACGTCATCCACGGTGCCAGCACACGCGACCGCTCCCGGCGCCGCCGGGGCTGCGTCGCCGGGCTGAACGGAGCCAAGCGGAGGGGTCCCGGCCCCTTGCAGCCCCATCTGGAGAGCCTCGACGTTCGCGGCCGCGGTTGTTTCGACTTGATTGAGCACCGAGACCAGCTCACGGTGGTGATCATGAAGCAGTTCCGGCCAGATTCCGGGCGGGGCCACTGAAGCGATCATCGGCAGCGTGGCATTGGCCGACAAGCGCCATTCGATGGCCAGGGCCGACGACTCGATGTTCCGGGCAAGGGTGTCGAACCGAAGGTTTTCCAGGACCTTTTCCACGTCAGCGGCAGTGAATTTCAACCAATGCCAGTTGCCTGCCCGAACGTGCAGCAACTGTGTTTCGAGCCGGTACAACAGCAGTTCCAGCTGTCTCCGCTCGCGCCACAGCATCGCCGATAGCTCATCCGCCCCCACGGTTCCCCACTCCCCGGTTTGGCCTGCGAACATGAATCCGAGGCCTCTTTTGTATCTTTTTCATGAGCGTACACGCATTGTTATTTTTCAGATGGTATGTTCACTGAATACATGTCTGTTCCGTGTAATCTTCGGCACGTTGCATCGTCTCAGCAGCTCGCCCATGAAGCCTTGGAATCAGGCTTGGCAACTCAATAAACAGGTCTCATGGGGGGACTAATTTTGAATCGCGAAGAACGCAACGAGTTGGTGCTGCAGCACTTGCCGCTCGTTGGCTATTTGGTGTCGGAGCTCTGCGCGAGAGCTTCTCATTTGTCGCGCGACGATTTCGCGTCGGTAGGGTCCGTGGCGTTGATAACGTCTGCCGATTCCTTCGATCCGAACCTCGGAGTCCCCTTCGGCGCCTTTGCGCGCCGCCGGATCGTCGGAGCCTTTGCGGACGAGATGCGGGCCAGCGACTGGGCCACGCGCTCTGCGCGCAAGCGCATCAAGGAAACCATGTCGGTCCAGGAGACGCTGTCCGGCGTCCTTGGCCGCACGCCTTCGGTGGCCGAAACCGCATCAGCCCTGGGTGTCGAACGTAGCGTGGTGGAAGCCGCCCTTGCCGATGCCGCAAGGACCCTGTCGCCGCTGGATGACGTCGCAGTGGACACTGTTGCCGCGGACACCATCTCCCCGGAGCACTCGGTCCTGGCCGATGAGCGCCTCAAGTACCTTCGCGCCGCCGTCGACGCCCTGCCGGAAAAGATGCGGTACGTCGTCGAGGAGATCTACTTCGGTGGGCGGACAGTCAAGGAACTCGCTGAGGAACTCGGTTCCACGCACGCCGCGGTCTCCCAACAGCGTGCCGAGGGCATCCGGCTCATGCGCGATGGACTTTCCGCACATTACGCGGACGATCCGGAACAATCCTTTGAGCCCCAATCGCGCATTACGGCCCGACGTCGGCACGACTACCTGTCGACCCTCGCCACCGCCACTTTGGGCGGAATTACCCGTAGTTTCAGCTCGGCAGATGCTGCCTTGAACCGAGCGGTCTAGACTCCGCCTACTTTGCGGTCGGCACGCGGCGGAGCACGACGGCGGCAAGGACTGCCGCTCCCGCCATCAGTACCAGCCCGATCGCCGCCGTGATGTGGACGCCGGATTCAAACGCCGCACGCGCGGCGGATGTCAGGGCATCGCCCATAGGCTGGGGCAGCGTTGCCGCGGTGTCCACGGCTCCGGCGAGCGTCTCCCGCGAGCGTTCGGCCGCGTGGCCGGACAATTCGCCTGGAAGCAGCAAGTGGTGTTGGTAGGACGCCGTCAGGATGGAGCCAAGGACGGCTGTGCCCAGCAATGAACCGAGCTCGTAGCCCGTTTCGGAGATCGCCGATGCAGCGCCCGCCTTGTCGGCAGGAACCGCGCCGAGGATCAGGTCGTTGGAGATGGTCTCCGCCGAGCCAACCCCGATGGCCAGCAGTAGGAGTGCCGTCAAAAGGTACCCCGGACCCTGGCTGTGGTTGCCCAGGGCGGCCACGAGGTATCCAACTGCGCTCAGCGCCAAGCCCGATGCCACCACCAGGCCCGGGCGGATCCGCTTGACCAGCGGAACCACCACCAGGCCCGCCACGATGGTGGCCAGCAGCGCCGGAACCATCGAGATCCCCGCCTGCATGGGGGATTGGCCTTCCACGAGCTGCAAATGCTGCGCGAAGAAGTAAATGAAGCCGGTCATTGAGAACAGGGACAAGACGTTGGCCGTGATGGCCGTGCTGAAGACCTTGTTCCGGAAAAGCCGTACGTCCAACATGGGCGATGCCAAAGAGCCCTGCCTCCGGACGAAGACGATTCCCATGGCCAGGCCGAACGCCATGAAGGCCGCGGGTCCAGGGCCAAAACCGTGTACGGCGGCCTCTTTGATGCCATAAACCACGGGGGCCATGGTCAGGATGGACAGCACAACGCTGGGAACGTCCGGCTTGCCCGGGTTGCGATCCTTGGACTCGGGAATGAGGGAGGGGCCAAAGGCGAGCAGGGGCAGCAACAATGGCACCGCAACCAGGAACACGGCACCCCACCAGAAGTGCTCCACGAGCCAACCGCCGAAGATCGGCCCGAGGGCTGCGCCGCCGGAGAATCCTGCGGCCCACACTGCCACGGCGAGCCGGCGGCGGTTCGGGTCCGGGAAGATGTTGCGGATCAAGGACAGCGTGGACGGCATGAGCATGGCTCCGAAGATGCCCATACTGGCGCGTCCGGCGATGAGCCATTTAGCCGACGGCGCGAAGGCGGTGGCCGCGGAAACGGCGGCGAAGCCCGTGCTGCCGATCAACAGCAAGCGGCGACGGCCGATCCGGTCTCCCAGGTTTCCCATGGACACCAATAGGGCTGCAAGCACCAGCGGGTAGGCGTCGACGACCCACAGCAGCTGCACGCCCCCTACTTCCAAGGACCGGGCGATTTGCGGCAGGGCGAATGTCAGCGCCGTATTGTCCACAGCCACCAGCAGCACGGGGAACATCAGGAGTGCCAGGGCAGCCCAATCGCGCCACGGGGCGGATTGGATCGAAGGGGTGCGGGGGTGCTGGGTTGTGGACGGCGTGAACATGGAGATAACTGTACCGTCTGGACGGTATAGTTTCAATCTGACTCATCGAACTGCCGCATCGAACTAAGGGATGATGGACACCATGCCGCGAAAACCTATTGCCCGGGACGCTGTCCTGGATGCCTTTGAAGCCCTCCTGATCGAGGTGGGGGAGCGGGCTGCGACCCTGGACGCCGTCGCCAAGCGCGCAGGCGTCTCCAAGGGCGGCCTGCTCTACCATTTCCCCAACAAGGAAGCCATGATCAGCTCCTTGCTCGAACGCATGGACGGGCTGGCTGCTCTGGATATCGAGGCAATGAAGGCAGCCCCCGAAGGTGCGGCCGCGTTCTTCATCAAGTCTTCCCTGTGGGCGGATACTCCGTTGGACCGGGTGTTCGTGGCCGCCACGCGGCTCGCGGAAGTAGCCCATGAAGAAACCCGCAGGCGTTTCGCCGGGATCCAGCAACAATGGCTCGATGTGCTCGCCGAGGAAGTGGGGCCCGAGATGGCCAAAGCGGTCCGGTACATGGGCGATGGACTTTACTTCAACGCAATGCTTGAAGGCGGCGCCGGTGATACGGAAGTCAAGGCCAGCGCGAGGAGCGCCGACGTCGGTGCGCTGCTGGCCGCCGTCGAACGCCTCCGTGACTGAGGGTGCGGCCCAACTGTCCCCACCGCCACCCTCGCCTCGCAAGCTCGGCCAGGGAACCCTGGCGGCGTGGGCCCCCGCAGTTGTTGTCGTTTAGAGGCTCCAAAACGACATCTAGTGCGAGTTAGTTGGGGAAGTCGGGCGGGGGCGGTGACCACATTTGCGGACGCGGGCAGTCCGTAGGACAATTGGGAGTTGTGGCAGCCGTCACCGGCAACCACGATCTCATTCACATAACTGAATACGCCTTTGATCTGCGGCGGGAGAGTCCTGCAGGCATGTGATGCAGGCGCCGTAGGAGCAAATCCTCCCCAGGAATCTCTCAGGCCCACGCACCGCCGCGGCAAGGCAACTCTGGAAAGCAGCGCGCTGACGCGCGCTCACCGACGGTGCAAGCGGAACAGTGCCACAAGCACGGTTTCGCGGAAACTCTCAGGTCCAATACAGAGCGGGGAGGAACCCGATTAGCTGTGGCGCACCCTGCGCCGCCTTATTTATGGAGTTCCTTCGTGACGGTTAGTTCAACCTCCACTACGTTCGTTGACCGGCATATCGGCACCCGCCGCCAAGCCGACATTGACATCATGCTCAAGTCTGTTGGCTACGACAGTGTCGATTCGCTCGTAGACACCGCGGTTCCCAATGACATCCGCCAGGACGTCGCGCTGACGCTCCAGAACGCCCTCAGCGAGGTGGAAGTCCTGGCTGAACTTCGCAAGCTGGCGGCCAAGAACAAGACGGCCGTGCAGATGATCGGCCAGGGCTACTACGACACCGTCACTCCGCCGGTGATCCGCCGCAACATCCTCGAATCCCCGGCCTGGTACACGGCCTACACGCCGTACCAGCCGGAAATTTCCCAGGGCCGCCTCGAAGCCCTGCTGAACTTCCAGACCATGGTCCAGGACCTCGTGGGCCTGCCTATCGCCAACGCCTCACTGCTGGATGAAGCCACCGCGGTTGCCGAAGCAGTCCTCATGATGCGCCGCGCCAACAAGAACAAGACGGCCCATGACGGCAAGACCGTCCTCGACGCCGACTGTCTCCCGCAGACCATCGCCATCGTGAAGGGCCGCGCCGAGGCGCTCGGCTTTGAGGTGGAGATCGCGGACCTGTCCCAGGGCCTGCCCGACGGCGACATCAACGGCATCGTGCTGCAGCAGCCGGGCGTTTCCGGCCGGGTGTTCGACCACTCCGCCGTGATTGCCGCCGCCAAGGAACGCGGCGCCCTCGTCACCGTCGCCGCGGACCTCCTCGCCCTCACCCTGATCACGCCTCCGGGTGAGCAGGGTGCCGACATCGCCGTCGGCTCCACCCAGCGCTTTGGCGTTCCGCTGTTCTTTGGCGGCCCGCACGCCGCGTACATGGCTGTCCAGAAGGGCCTCGAGCGCTCGATGCCGGGCCGCTTGGTGGGCGTTTCCAAGGACGACGCCGGCACTCCCGCCTACCGCCTCGCCCTGCAGACCCGCGAGCAGCACATCCGCCGCGAGAAGGCGACGTCCAACATCTGCACCGCGCAGGCCCTGTTGGCCATCGTGTCCTCGATGTACGCCGTGTACCACGGCCCCGATGGCCTGAAGGCGATCGCCGAGACGGCCCACAACCACGCCCGCACCCTGGCAGCGTCCTTGAAGGCCGCGGGCCTTGAGGTCCTGCACCGCAGCTTCTTCGACACCGTCACCGTCCGCGTCCCGGGCAAGGCTGCGGGGATCGTTTCTGCCGCCGAGGCCAAGGGCATCAACCTGCGCGGCATCGACGCGGACACTGTCGGCGTCTCCGTCGATGAGACCACAACAAAGGAAATCGTCGGCGGCGTCCTTGATGCTTTTGGTGTCGTCGCCGCCTTCGGCGCGACGGTGTCCGGTGACGGCGAGGGCTTCGCGCTGGAGGCCGCTGTCGAGCGAACTTCGGACTACCTGCAGCACCCGGTGTTCAACACGCACCGTTCTGAAACCCAGCTGCTGCGCTATATCCGCAAGCTGTCGGACCGCGACCTGGCGCTGGACCGCACCATGATCCCGCTGGGTTCGTGCACCATGAAGCTGAACGCCACCGCCGAGATGGAAGCCATCTCCTGGCCGGAATTCGCCTCGATCCACCCCTTCGCCCCGGATTCCCAGACCGAGGGCTGGCGCGAACTGATCGAGGATCTGGAAGCTGACCTGACGGAGATCACCGGTTACGACCAGGTCTCCATCCAGCCCAATGCCGGTTCCCAGGGCGAACTCGCGGGCCTGCTGGCCATCCGCGGCTACCACCACTCCCGCGGCGAGGCCCAGCGCAACGTCTGCCTCATCCCGGCGTCCGCCCACGGCACCAACGCCGCCTCGGCAGTGCTGGCCGGCATGAAAGTGGTCGTGGTGGCCACCGCGGCCGACGGCACGATCGACCACGCGGACCTGCAGGCCAAGATCGACGCCACCGGCCGTGCTTTGTCTTGCATCATGATCACTTATCCGTCCACGCACGGCGTGTACGACGCCGACGTCCGCGAAATCTGCGACTCGGTGCACGCGGCCGGCGGCCAGGTGTACGTGGACGGCGCCAACCTCAACGCGCTCGTGGGCCTGGCCCAGCCGGGCAAGTTCGGCGGCGACGTGTCCCACCTGAACCTGCACAAGACCTTCTGCATCCCGCACGGCGGCGGCGGACCCGGCGTTGGCCCGGTCGCGGCCAAGGCGCACCTTGCACCCTTCATGCCCGGCGACGCCAACAAGGCAGCACACGAAGACGGCGCTTCTTTGCCAGGGACTGGCGTGGCCATCTCCGCCTCGCGTTACGGCTCCGCCGGCGTCCTGCCGATTTCCTGGGCCTACGTGAAGCTCATGGGCGGCGAAGGCCTGACCGAGGCCACCAAGTCCGCGCTGCTTGCCGCGAACTACATCGCCTCGCGCCTCAACGAGTACTTCCCCGTTCTCTACACCGGTGAAGGCGGGCTCGTGGCCCACGAGTGCATCCTGGACCTGCGCGAACTGACGGCTCGCACCGGCGTTACTGCTGAGGACGTGGCCAAGCGCCTCATCGACTACGGTTTCCACGCTCCCACCCTGGCGTTCCCGGTGGCGGGCACCCTCATGGTGGAGCCCACCGAATCCGAGGACCTCGGGGAGATCGACCGATTCATCGAAGCCATGATCACCATCCGCAAGGAAATCGACCAGGTCGCGAACGGCGACTTCACGGTGGAGAACAGCCCGCTGCGCCACGCACCGCACACCGCGGCCGCCGTCGTCTCCTCGGACTGGAACCGTGAGTACTCCCGCGAGCAGGCCGTCTTCCCTGTCCACCTCAAGCAGGACAAGTACTTCCCGCCCGTCGGCCGCATCGACGGCGCCGCAGGCGACCGCAACCTGGTCTGCTCCTGCCCTCCGATCGAAGCCTTCGAGAACTAAAGGACTCCTCACGATGACTGAGAACTACACTGCGCTCTACGAAGAGCACAAGAAGCTCGGCGCTTCCTTCACCGATTTCGGTGGCTGGCAGATGCCCCTGAAGTACTCCTCCGAACTGGCCGAGCACCACGCCGTCCGCCAGTCCGCAGGCCTGTTCGACCTTTCCCACATGGGCGAAGTCTGGGTCAGCGGCCCGGACGCGGCCGCTTTCCTGGACTACGCCTTGGTGGGCAAGATCTCCGCCATGTCGATCGGCAAGGCCAAGTACTCGCTGATCTGCCAGGAAGACGGCGGCATCATCGACGACCTCATCACCTACCGCCGTGGCGATTCCAAGTTCCTGGTGGTTCCAAACGCCGGCAACGCCAAGGTTGTTGCCGAGGCACTGGCGCAGCGGGCTGCCAACTTCGACGTCGTCGTCGAGGACGCCTCCGCAGCGACCTCGCTGATCGCCGTCCAGGGTCCCAAGGCGGAAGAAATCCTCCTGCGTTTGGTCCCGGCGGAACAGCACGCCCTGGTCACCGAGCTGAAGTACTACGCCGCCGTCGAGGTGCCCTTCACCTTTGCCGGGAGCATCACGGAACTGCTCCTCGCCCGCACCGGTTACACCGGTGAGGACGGCTTCGAAATCTTCGTGGACAACGATGCCGCCGCCGCCCGGTGGCAAGCAATCGCGGCAGTTGCCCAAGACGGCGAGCTGATCCCCGCCGGCCTGGCCTCGCGTGACTCCCTGCGTCTCGAAGCCGGCATGCCGCTCTACGGCAACGAGCTCTCCCGCGAAGGCAACCCCTTCTCGGCGGGCCTGGGCCCGGTCGTCTCGCTCGCCAAGGAAAGCGACTTCGTAGGCCGCGCCGCCCTCGAAGCCCTGAAGGCTGAGGGCGCCGGATCCACCAGCGGCCGCAAGCTGGTTGGCCTCAAGGGCCTGGGCCGCCGCGCCGGCCGCAGCCACTACCCGGTCCTCAAGGACGGCGTAGTGGTCGGCGAAGTCACCTCCGGCCAGCCCAGCCCCACCCTCGGCTACCCCGTGGCGTTGGCCTATGTCGACGTCGAACACGCCGAGCCAGGCACGGCCCTGGACGTAGACCTGCGCGGCAAGGCTGAACCGTTCGAGGTTGTCGCACTGCCGTTCTATAAGCGGGTTAAGTAGGCCGTGTCGCCTTAAGCCCGTCGGCTTCGGTGGGTGGCTGGGAGCCGCGGGACGGAAGAATCCTCCGCGTGCTCGGTCGCGAAGACGCCCGCTGGGCGGACGTGACGCTCCCGGTGGGTTGCGTGACCGTGGTTGCGTTTAGCCCGTCGGGTCCGACATCCTCTGCATGCTCGGTCGCGAAGACGCCCGCTGAGCGGACGTGTCGCTCCCTTAGACGCATGCTGCCGGATGCCGGCACCCGATGGGGCCCTGCATCTCACCTGCGGCTCAGCTCACCTCCGGTTTAGCTTATGGAGGATGAGCTACCTGCCGAGGGTGAGGCCCACGGGAACCACGGGCCCATAACTGAATCCCGAAGGGCCAGCGTTCTTTTCCGGAACGGTGAGCCCCGAAAACTGAACAAGCCTCTAGCGGTGGGGGAGCGGCATCCGGCAGCGTGCGTCAAAGCGACGAAGGAGCAGCACGCAGAGGATGGCGGCCCCCGCCGCGTAACCTGACCACAACTGTTTTCTTAGACCAACGCAAAGGAAAAAACATGGCAAAAGTTGCACCTGAACTCCAGTACTCCGACGAGCACGAGTGGGTTGCCCGCGAAGCCGGCAATCTTGTGTCTGTCGGTATCTCGGCCGTGGCCACCGATGCCCTCGGCGACATCGTGTATGTTGACTTGCCCGAGGTCGGTTCCGCTGTGACTGCGGGGGAGACCTGCGGCGAGGTGGAGTCCACCAAGTCCGTCTCTGACCTGTACTCCCCGGTGACGGGGGAGGTCACGGAAGTGAACTCCGCCGTCGTCGACGATCCTGCGCTGATCAACAACGATCCGTATGGTGCGGGCTGGCTCTTCAAGGTGTCCGCCGAGTCCGACGGTCCGCTGCTTTCCGCCGAGGAATACGCTTCCAAGAACGGTGGCGAGCTGTGAGCGCCGCGACCGGGGCCGCGGGCACCGAGAACATTGTGTTCGAGCAGGTCGTTTCGCCGTCCCTGGACGCGGTGTTGTCCGTGCTGGATCCGGAGATCGCGGCGAAGATCGACGATGAGCTGAACCGCCAGCGGTCGGGCCTGGAAATGATCGCCTCCGAGAACCACACCGCGGTGGCCGTGATGCAGGCGCAGGGCTCGGTGCTGACGAACAAGTATGCCGAGGGCTACCCGGGAAAGCGCTACTACGGTGGCTGCGAGCACGTGGACGTCATCGAGCAGCTCGCGATCGACCGGGTGAAGGCCCTCTTCGGTGCCGGGTACGCGAACGTGCAGCCGCACTCCGGCGCGCAGGCGAACGCCTCGGTGATGCACGCCCTGATCAAGCCGGGCGACACCATCATGGGCTTGAACCTGGCCCACGGCGGTCACCTGACCCACGGCATGCGGATCAACTTCTCCGGCCGCCTGTACAACGTCATCCCGTACCAGGTCCGTGAAGAGGACCACCGGATCGACATGGCCGAGGTGGAGCGCCTGGCGCTGGAGCACAAGCCGGCACTGATCGTGGCGGGCTGGTCCGCCTATGCGCGGCAGCTGGACTTCGCGGAGTTCCGGCGGATCGCGGACCTGGTGGGCGCGTACCTCATGGTGGACATGGCGCACTTCGCCGGCCTCGTGGCCGCGGGGCTGCACCCGTCCCCGGTCCCGCACGCGCACGTGACGACCTCGACGACGCACAAGACCCTCGCGGGTCCGCGCGGGGGGATCATCCTTTCCAACGATGCCGACATCGCCAAGAAGATCAACTCCGCGGTCTTCCCGGGCCAGCAGGGCGGCCCGTTGGAGCACGTGATCGCCGGCAAGGCCGTGGCCTTCAAGATCGCCGGCTCGGAAGAGTTCAAGGAACGCCAGGAGCGTGTGCTGGCCGGTGCCCGGATCCTGGCCGAACGCCTCGTCCAGGACGACGTCACGGCCAAGGGGATCTCCGTGATTTCCGGCGGCACCGACGTGCACCTGGTGCTCGTGGACCTGCGCCACTGCGAACTCGACGGCCAGCAGGCCGAAGACCGCCTCGCAGCGATCGAGATCACCGTGAACCGCAACGCGGTTCCCTTCGACCCGCGCCCGCCGATGGTCACCTCCGGCCTGCGGATCGGCACCCCGGCACTGGCCACCCGCGGTTTCGGTGAAGCGGCGTTCCGCGAGGTTGCGGACATCATCGCCGAGGCACTGATCGCCGACGCCGGCGCGGACCTCTCCGGCCTGCGTCACCGCGTGGAGGCACTCGCCGCCGCGCACCCGCTCTACCCCGGCGTCGCGAACCTCAGCTGAGGCTCTCTTTTGGGCCGTTGGGTCCGGCCAGCGTGTCGGAACCAACGGTCCGTCGGGGCCGGCATCCTCTGCGGGCTCGGGCGCGAAGACGCCCGCTGAGCGGACGTGACGCTCCCTTAGACGCCCGCTGCCGGATGTCGGTCCCAAAGGGGCCGCGCCGCTCACCTCACCCACCGTCCCCGTGCATATATCTAGTTAGGAACCGACATGGCTGTTGGCGTCTTCGATCTTTTCTCTATTGGGATTGGTCCTTCGAGTTCGCATACCGTGGGGCCGATGCGGGCTGCTGCGGTCTTTGCAGGTGAGCTGAAGGAGTCCGGTGCCCTGAAACGGGTGGCGTCCCTGCGCGTTGATCTGTACGGTTCCTTGGCTGCTACGGGCCGCGGGCACGGCACGATGACGGCGGTGCTGCTGGGCCTGGAGGGCTACCACCCCGAGGAGATCCTCCCCGAGGAAGTGGAGGAGCGGCTCGCCTCGATCGCCGAAACCGGCACACTGAACCTTTGCGGCGCCGTCGATCCCGAGTCGGGGGTGGCGCTGCCGTACGGGGAAGCGGACATGATCCTGCACCCCCTCACGGTCCTGCCCCGGCACACGAACGGGATGAAGTTCTCCGTGTCCGACGCCGATGGCGAGGTGCTGCACGAGGCCACCTTCTTCTCTGTGGGCGGCGGCTTCATCGTCCGCGAAGGCGAAGAGGACGCAGCCCAGAAGGAACTGGAGGAGTCCAAGAAGGAACTCCCGCTGCCCTTCCGCACCGCCGCCGAACTCATGGGCCGCTGTTCTTCCAAGGGGCTTGGCATTTCGGACATCATGTTCATCAACGAGCGCGCCTCCCGGACCGAAGAGGAAATCCGCGAAGGCCTGCTGCACATCTACTCCGTCATGGAGGCCTGTGTCGAAACGTCCCTCAAGCGCGAAGGCGTGCTGCCCGGCGGACTGAAGGTCCGCCGTCGGGCTCCCGACTGGCACGAGCGGCTCCTGAAGGAAACCAAAGACCAGGACCCTGACTACCGGGATCCGAAGTACTGGCAGGAATGGGTAAACCTCATCGCCCTGGCCGTGAACGAGGAAAACGCCTCGGGCGGCCGCGTGGTCACCGCGCCCACGAACGGCGCCGCCGGGATCATCCCCGCTGTGCTGTACTACGCCCTGCACTTCGCCCCCGGCATGGACAAGGCCACGCAACAGGACCGCGACGACGTCGTGGTGAAGTTCCTGCTCGCCGCGGGCGCCGTCGGGGTGCTCTACAAGGAGCAGGCCTCGATCTCCGGCGCTGAAGTGGGCTGCCAGGGCGAAGTGGGTTCAGCTTCTTCGATGGCCGCTGCCGGTCTGGCCGAAGTCATGGGCGGCTCGCCGGGACAGGTGGAGAACGCGGCGGAGATCGCGATGGAACACAACCTGGGCCTGACTTGCGACCCGATCGGCGGGCTCGTGCAGATCCCGTGCATCGAACGCAACGCGATCGCTGCGGCGAAGGCCATCAACGCTGCGAAGATGGCGCTCTGGGGCGACGGCACCCACCGCGTCTCCCTGGACGAGGTCATCGTGACCATGCGGGAAACCGGCAAGGACATGTCCTCCAAATACAAGGAAACTGCCATGGGCGGCCTCGCTGTCAACGTCGTGGAGTGCTGACGCCCGCGTCCTGAAGTTCCAGGCGGCGGGTACCGGACGGCCAGGCAGGGCCGAGCAATGCCGCGGATGCCATGGCAGCGAATACCGACCAAAAGCCGTTGCTACGGCCGGTGGAGAGCGGCGGAATGGGGCGGTAGACGATCATCGGGTCCTCCTGGTTCGGCTTTCGTTACAACCACTTTCCGCCTCCGGGATAGCTGTGGACTTTGGGGAACCTTTGCCGTGCCTGTGAGAAACCGAAGGGCGCTGGTTTGAAGTCGTCAGAGAACGATCAGGCGGTAGCTCTCCGTCAGGGCCGATAGACTTGGGGCTGAACGCCTGCGCCGCACACCGGCGCCTGCTGCCTCAAGTAAGCAACTGATTGGACACGGCCCCCTTGCGAGAATTTACGGCACGCTTTGCCACCGCCGAGGAAATCGAACACTGGGACAAACACGTCACGGCCAATCCCAACGGCGGCAACCTCCTCCAATCCGAGGCCTTCGCAGACGTGAAGCAACACTTCGGGTGGAAGCCTCTGCACCTCGTCTACGAGACCGGGGAATACAGCAGCTACAACCTGGTCTTGGAGAAGTCGTTTCCACTGCTCGGCAAGCTCTGGTACCTCATCAAGGGGCCAGACGTGGCCGGCGTCGAGGACATTCCCGGGATCATCAAGGCCAACCGGGAATTCGTGAAGCGGGACAAGCTCGGGGTTTTCGCGGTGAAAATCGAGCCGGACATCGTCCTCAGCGGCGAAGCCCGGGACGCGATCGAGGCCAGCGGGGCGGTCAAGACCCCCAACCTGCAGCCGAACGACTCCACAGCCCTGCTGGACATCTCTCCCGAGGAGAACCAGCTTCTGCGCAACCTGCATTCCCGCGGCCGGAACGCGGTTCGCCGGGCCATCCGCGAAGGGGTTGAAGTGCGGACCATGGAACCCACGGAAGAGAACTTCCGCGCCATGTATGCGCTGATGACCAACACGGTCGAGGCGAAGTCCCAAGTGCGGGTCCGCGAATTCGGGTACTATCGCCAGTTCTGGACCAACTTCATCGAACGTGGCCAGGGCAGGCTCTTGTTTGTCTTCGAAAACGGTGTCCCCTCGGTTGGAGCCTTCGTCATCAACTATGGCCGGAAGGGCACCTACAAGGACGGCGGATCGCTGCAGAAGCGCGCGCAGTACGGCGATTCCCATTTGGTCCAGTGGACCGCCATCAACCAGGTCAAGGAACTGGGTTGCACGGAGTACGATTTCTGTGGCACCCCGCCCGCTGACCGGCTCAAAGACACCTCGCACCCCTTCCATGGACTTGGCCTGTTCAAGACAAGCTTCAGCAAGACCGTCACCGACTTCGTCGGCTGCTACGACCAAGTCATCAGCCCGCTGAAGTACAAGCTCTGGACCGCAGCCGGGGAACGAATTGCGCGGCAGGTCTACACGCGCCGCACGGGCCAGCAGTTCTACTAGAATCGCAGCGCCGACCCGTCTGCTGCAGGTGCAAAACCCCGTATTTGGAGGAACCCCGCCCTTTGGAGGAACACCCGCGTGACTGACCGCCCCGACAACAGGCCCAACACGGACGGCTTGCCCAAGACGCAGCCGCTCAAGCCATCCCAGGTGCGCCAGAATGTCAATGCTAAACGCATGCTTCGCAGGCTCGTGCAGGGCGAGAATCCTCCCACCGCCCCCATGAGCATCGTCGATCGCCTGGCGGGCAGTCCCTACGCCAACCCCATCATCCACGTGGGCGGTGTTGATGCTTCGGCCCGCAAGACCATCGACTTCGCGCTGCACATGGCAGAATCCATGTTTCGTTACGGAGCCGGTGCCCTGGAAGTCGAGACCAGCATCATCGCGGTCACGGCGGCACTCGGGTTGAAGAACATCGAAGTGGACATCACCAACCAGTCCGTCGCGCTCAACTACGCGCCCAAGGACCAGACTCCCATCACACTGCTCCGGGTGGTTCGCTCCTGGACCAACAACTACGCAGGACTGGCCCAGGTGCACCAGCTCGTCACGGATATCGTGGCCGGCGGGGTGGGCAGGTCAGAAGCGGTGAGCCGGCTGGATGACATCATCCGCAGCAGCAAGCCCTTCCCGCGGTGGATGGTCACCATGGCGTTCGGCGTCTTCTCCGCCGTTTTCGTCGGAGTCCTGGGCGGGGGAGTTGGAGCGTCCGCTCTGGCTTTCGTCTCCAACATGCTTGTCAACCTCGTGGCCCGGCAATTGGGCAAGTGGCGCACGCCTGACTTCTTCGTGACAGCCGCTTGCTCCTTCCTGGTCACGTTCATCGCGCTGATGCTCCACTGGGCCGGGGCGGATATCCCGCCGTCCATCGTCGTGGCGGGCGGCATTCTTTTGCTCCTGCCAACGGGTCGGCTCGTCTCTTCGGTGCAAGACGCCATCAACGGATTCCCCGTGACTGCGGCCGGACGTTTCCTGTCCACCATCCTGACCTTCGGGGCGATCGTTGCGGGCATCGCCGTCGCGGTGGTTGTGGGTGACCTCATCGGCAGCGTCGCGATCGATGTCACGCAAACATTCCCCGAAGCGTATCCGTTGTGGGGACAGGCGGTCCTGATTGCCATCGGCGTAATTGCCATCGGCATCACCGAACAGACCCTGCTCAAACTTCTGCTCCCGACGGCGGCAGTGGGCTTGGTGGGTTACTTCGTCTTGTGGGGGGCTTCCAACCTCGGCTTCGGAGACCGGCTCTCGCCGGCGATTTCCGCCGTGGTCATTGGTCTGCTCGCCCGCATGGTGGCACTCAGGCTCGGTGCCCCGCAGCTGGTGGTGGCAGTCCCGGCAGCCCTCATCCTGCTCCCGGGTTTGAAGATATTCCGTTCCATGTATGTATTGACGGTGCAGGAAGCAGACGTCCTGCTGGGTTCGGGCGGGATGCTCAACGCGGGAGCGATCGTGCTGGGCGTGGCCGCAGGAATTGTGCTGGGCGACAACCTTGCCCGGCCGCTGACCAAAGGGCTTGCCAGCAACGAGCGACGACGCGTCCGCCGGCGGTAGCCCGCCGCGTCCGGAGGGCGACCCAGCCGAAACAGTCCCTAGATCTGCCCGATCGGGAGTTTCTTCTCCGCTTGGAAGTCGTCCTCTACGCGCCCCTGGGCCCAGTATCCGGAAAGGGATACTTGGGAACGCTCCAGCCCACGCTGCTTGAAGAAGATCTCCCGCAACCCCTTCATATAGCCTCGCTCACCATGCGCGAACACGTCCACGCGGCCGGGCAGCCACTCTGCGTCGCCCAAGGCATCGAGCAGGATCGAGCTTGATCCGGCCGGGACTCCGGAGCGAAGAAGCCAACGCAACTCCACGCCGTCGGGAGCCGCAATGGCAAGGATGTCGGCATCGCTATCGACTTCGAGGAAGGCAAGGCCTTTGGCGTCGGCCGGCAGAGATTCGATCGCGGCGGCAATCGCCGGGAGCGCGGCGTCGTCGCCCGCGAAAAGGTACCAGTCGGCGTCGGGCGCCGGGTTGTAGGCGCCGCCGGGACCCGTGAAAACAAGCGTGTCGCCGGGCTGGGCGGCCAGGGCCCACGGGCCTGCAAGGCCCTCGTCGCCATGGACCACAAAGTCGATTGCCAGCTCCTGCGCAGCTTGGTCCACCCAACGGACGGTGTAGGTGCGGGTGTAGGGCCACTGTTCGCGGGGCATTGTCTCCCGGATGGCCCAAAGATCCAGCGGCAGCTCATAGTCGACGCCGGGCTGCGGGAACACGATCTTTACATACCGGTCCACGAAGTCGTTGTTCGCATAACCGGCAAACCCCGGTCCACCTGCAATGATGCGCACCATATGGGGCGAAAGCTGTTCGGTGCGCAACACCGTCAGGTTCACTTGGGGGCGGGTATTGCGGGATGCAGACGACGTCGCGGGCAAAGATGTCATGTAGGCAAGCCTAAGCTAGGGCAGCGGTGGAAGCTCCCAGATGACGGGATCTGCGCCTTGCGCACGGAGCAGGGCATTGGCCCGGCTGAACGGGCGCGAACCGAAGAAACCGCGCGAGGCGGAGAGCGGACTGGGGTGCGCGGAGGAGATCACAGGGGCGCCTTCAAGCAGAGGCTGTACTGCTCCGGCGTCCTTGCCCCACAAGATCGCGACGAGCGGACTCTGCTTGCCCGCTACCGTGCGGCGGCCGGCGACGGCGGCGACCGCCGCCGTCGTGATGGCCTCCCAGCCTTTGCCCCGGTGCGAGCCGGCCGCACCGGCCGCGACGCTGAGCACCCTGTTCAGGAGGAGTACTCCTTGGCCCGTCCAAGCCGAAAGATCGCCGTGAACCCGTGGCGGGAGTCCGAGATCGGACTCCATCTCCCGGTAGATGTTCGAGAGGCTGCGGGGGATGGGCCGGGTTGGCCCGGAAACCGCGAAAGAGAGCCCGACGGCGTGTCCCGGCGTCGGGTAGGGGTCCTGGCCCAGGATGAGCACCTTGACGTCGGCAAGCGGCTGCCGGAAGGCGCGAAGGAGGTTGGACGCGGCAGGAAGCACGTGGGTTCCGCGTGTGGCCTCGGCCGCCACGAAGGTCAGCACCGAGCGCAACTCGTCCTCGACGCCAGAGAGCGCGTCGGCCCAGTCCGGCGCCATGAGGTCCGCCAAAGCCATTCCCGGGAGTGCCTCGAACTCGGCCGAGTGATCCTCGGATTCAAGCTCGAATAATGCTTCTTCGCCTGCCACCCAGTCATTGTCCCTGTCCTGAGGCTCCGGGGAAAGCGGCTCCGCAAGGCGGCGGGGCAAATGACACCCATGTTATTCGCCCGTTACCATGGGCGGGGGACATTTTTTAAGTCAATGCGTCGAAGGAGTGTGTCGTGGCAGAACCCGCACGGGAACCCATGGCGTCCGAAGCAACTGGATTGGTACTCGAAGACCTGTCCACCGGACTCCGCAGCGATTCGCCGCTCGGCGAGCGTGAACAGCAGATGCTCGCCCTGGAGAGGCAATGGTGGAAGTACGCCGGGGCCAAGGAACAGGCCGTCAGGGAACTCTTCGATCTCTCCGCGACCCACTACTACCAGCTCCTCAATGCCCTCATCGACACCGAGGAAGCGCTGGCGCACGATCCTATGCTGGTCAAGAGATTGCGTAGACTACGTATGTCACGTCAGAGGGCCCGCACAGCGCGTCGTCTCGGTTCTGACGCTTAGAGCACCCGCTGATCCCCCAGCAAGCAAGCAGCAAGGACAAGGCTTCACCATGACCAAATTTGCCCGGGATGAATTCGACCGTGTCCCGCAGAGCTCATCGCGCCAAGGTGTCCACAGACTCGTCGCGTCCGTTTCCCGGCCCGCCCTGTGGCCGGTGCTGCTGCTAGGCGGCATCGCGCTGGCCGTAGGCCTCGTTGCGTTCCTCATCCTTCCGAAGCTTGGATTCACCTCATCGACGACGCCGCAAGCCGTCGTCACCACCGATGCCCCCAAGCAAAGCGCCGCGGCGTCACCATCCGCAAGCGGCGCCGCGCAGGCGTCCAGCCAGCCAAGCCCGAGCGACACGCCTTCCAGCACCCCGACGCCGACCCCGAGCACGGCGCCCTTGGACAAGACGGCGGCAGTCGCGGTCTACAACGGCACCACCACTGGTGGCCTGGCGGCCCGCGTGGCAGGCCTCGTTCAAGGCGGAGGCTGGCCGTTGTCCACCGTCGCAAACTGGGGCGGCATGCCCCAGCAGACGTCGTCGGTCTTCTACAAGGGTGCAGCCCAGAAGGGCAATGCCGAAGCCCTCGGTAAATTGCTGGGCATTTCCAACCTTGTGGACAGTGCCGAATTCCAGCAGCCCGTGGTTGTCATCCTCGGCCCCGGTTACAAGTAGCAACTCGGTTACGCCTCAATAACATTGCGGCCACCCGCACCCGAGGTTGCGCTACGGCAACGTGACTGTGGTTACAGTAGTTGTGAGCTGGCCCGGAGATCCCGGAAGCCGGCCACTGCTAGTTGAAAGTGTGGGGATCATGGCTTTGGGAACCGTCAAATGGTTCAATGCCGAAAAGGGCTACGGATTCATCACTGTCGATGAGTCCGGTGACGACATCTTTGTGCATTGGTCCGCCATCCAGATGGATGGATTCCGTGCGCTCGAAGAAGGACAACGGGTCGACTTCGAACTGGGCGAGGGCCAGAAGGGCCCGCAGGCAGAAAGCGTGCGGCTTATCTAGTGGGTGTTGCGGCAACAGGGCTGTCCTGGCCCCTTGGAGGGCGCCGGTCCCGGGCAATTCCTCTTCTCGCAGGTTTTGCAGCCTTGGCCCTCGGATTGGCCGGATGTTCCGCCCCCGTGGCTAACGCCAGGCTCAGTTCGGTTACCCCGAGTGGCGACGGCATCCTGCGCATCGGCGTGATTCTGGACAATACCGGCAGTTCCGCATTCCTCAACGAGTCCGAGTTGGCAGCAGCCAAGTTGGCCGTCAAGCAAATCAATGATGCAGGCGGATACAAGGGCCATCCCGTCGAGTTGCTTCCGGCATCGGCGGCCAGCGAAAGCAGCAGCGCTAGCCAGGCAGCCAGCGCGGCGGCTTTCACTGCCGATACCGCGGCGCAAGCCAAGGCGTTGCTATCAGCCCACGCCGACGTCGTTGTGGGGCCGACGGATTCCAGCCATGCGCCCGCCGCCATCGATGTTCTGTCTCCTGCCCGGATTCCACTTATCTCACCGGCCAACACGGCGTCAGGACTCAGCAGCTACAAGAACGGCGGCTTCTACTTCCGCACTACGGCCGCCGATGCCGCACAGGGCAGCGTCCTGGCGAAGCTTGCCCACGACGCCGGCGCCAAGAGGATTTCCGTCCTGCATGAAGCCGGGGACTACGGAACACGTGTCTCCGGAGCGGTCATGGACGCTGCCCGCAGCCTCGGAATGGACGCCGTGTCCAACGCGGAATTCGCGGCCGGCAAAGCAGCTCCCGCCGCGGCGGGCATCAAGTCCGGCACACCGGACGCCGTCGTCGTGGTTGCCCGTGACGGTGCCCAAGGCGCCCTGGCCGAGCTCCTGAACGCGGGGCTGAGCGGCAAGAGCCTGATTTTGAGCGACGGTGCCATCCGCCAATACGGAACCGCACTCGGTGCCGGTGGCCTCAACGGCGCGCGGGGGATTCTTCCAGGTGTCTTCCCGAGCGCGGCGTTCCAAGCCGATCTGACTGGCATCGACCCCAAACTCAAGGACACGACGTACGCCGCCGAGACGTACGACGCCGTTACCCTCGCGGCGCTTGCGGCCGCAGCGGCGGGCGACGACGCCGGCGGCTCGATCGCGGCCTGGCTCACCACAGTGTCCGGCGGGACGCGTCCGACGTCGGGCGATGCGGCAACGAAAGAACGCACGTCTTGTACGTCATACAAGGACTGCGTCGAGCTGCTGAAGGAGGGCAAGCTCCCGGATTACGACGGCGAGTCCGGCACCATCGGGTTCGACGCCAACGGCGACGTCACCTCGTCGAATTACATGGTCTTCACCTACGGGGCAGACAACACTGCGCGGGTGAGCGGCAAGGAGACGGCCTCACGGACTCCGTGACGGCTTGTGCCCGTAGCGAATTCCCTTGGCGTGGCGAGTAGTTTCCAGCTCTTGCTGCTTGCACTCTCCTCGGGTGAGTGCTAATTATTGATTAGCACTCTCAAGCACTGACTGCTAATTCTTCCCGGCTCCGGCCGTATGGAAACAGTGGCGGTGCCTGAGAGAACAAAGAAAACCTTGCTGGGGTGAGGTCCGGAGCACGCGGCATACAGAGGCCGAATGTGAAGGATCGTCCGTCGCGGGCACCGCAGTGAAGGCACCTTCTTAACGACTGTCCCGAAAGGACTACCGCCGTTATGGCCAAGATCATTGCATTTGATGAAGAGGCACGCCGCGGTCTCGAGCGGGGTCTGAACATCCTCGCCGACGCCGTCAAGGTCACCCTCGGCCCGCGTGGACGCAACGTCGTCCTCGAAAAGAAGTGGGGCGCCCCCACGATCACCAACGATGGTGTTTCCATCGCCAAGGAGATCGAGCTGGACGACCCGTTCGAGAAGATCGGCGCCGAGCTGGTCAAGGAAGTTGCCAAGAAGACGGATGACGTCGCTGGCGACGGCACCACCACCGCCACCGTCCTGGCCCAGGCACTGGTCAAGGAAGGCCTGCGCAACGTAGCTGCCGGCGCCGACCCGCTGTCCCTCAAGCGCGGCATCGAAAAGGCTGTTGAAGCCGTTATCCGCGAGCTGCTTGCTTCCGCAAAGGAAATCGAGACCAAGGAAGAGATCGCGGCCACGGCTTCCATCTCTGCCGGCGACACCGAAATCGGTAACCTCATTGCTGAAGCCCTGGACAAGGTCGGCAAGGAAGGCGTCATCACGGTCGAGGAGTCCAACACCTTCGGTCTTGAGCTGGAACTCACCGAAGGCATGCGCTTCGACAAGGGCTACATCTCCGCTTACTTCGTCACCGACGCAGAGCGCCAGGAAACCATCCTTGAAGACCCGTACATCCTGATCGTCAACTCCAAGATCTCCAACGTGAAGGAACTCGTTGCGGTCCTGGAGAAGGTCATGCAGTCGAACAAGCCGCTGCTGATCATCGCTGAGGACATCGAGGGCGAGGCCCTGGCCACCCTGATCGTCAACAAGATCCGTGGCACCTTCAAGTCCGTTGCCGTCAAGGCTCCGGGCTTCGGTGACCGCCGCAAGGCACAGCTCGCCGACATCGCTATCCTCACCGGTGGCCAGGTCATCTCCTCGGAGGTCGGCCTCAGCCTCGAGAACGCAACCCTCGAACTGCTCGGCAACGCCCGCAAGGTTGTTGTCACCAAGGACGAGACCACCATCGTCGAAGGTGCCGGCGACGCCGACGCCATCGCCGGTCGTGTTGCACAGATCCGTGCCGAGATCGAGAACTCCGATTCCGACTACGACCGCGAGAAGCTGCAGGAGCGCCTGGCCAAGCTGGCCGGCGGCGTTGCAGTCATCAAGGCCGGTGCCGCAACCGAGGTAGAGCTCAAGGAGCGCAAGCACCGCATTGAGGACGCAGTCCGCAACGCGAAGGCTGCCGTTGAAGAAGGCATCGTCGCCGGTGGTGGCGTTGCCCTCATCCAGGCCGGTGCCAAGGCATTCGCCAACCTGCAGCTCGAAGGCGACGAAGCAACGGGCGCCAACATCGTCCGCGTTGCCATCGACGCTCCGCTCAAGCAGATCGCTTACAACGCTGGCCTCGAGCCGGGCGTTGTCATCGACAAGGTCCGCGGCCTGCCGTCGGGCCACGGCCTGAACGCTGCAACCGGCGTTTACGAGGACCTGCTGGCCGCCGGCGTCAACGACCCCGTAAAGGTCACCCGCTCGGCTCTCCAGAACGCTGCGTCCATCGCTGGTCTGTTCCTGACCACCGAGGCCGTTGTTGCCGACAAGCCGGAGAAGAACGCTCCGTCTATGGGTGGCGGCGACGACATGGGCGGCATGGGCGGCTTCTAAGCCCCCGCGCCGGCTCACCAGCCTCACGCACGACGACGGTCCCCGCTTCAGGTGGGGGCCGTCGTCGCCGTTTAACGACGCCCGCTCACTTGTGTGGGGTTTTGGCCCGATGCTCGCTCACTTGTGTGGGGTTTTGGCCCGACGCTCGCTCACTGCCTCGCGGTCCGGGAGTGTCGGGGCGGTCTGGCAGGATGGAAACCATGACGATTATTGCTGCCGCCGATGGTTCTGCCCTCGGCAATCCCGGGCCTGCCGGCTGGGCCTGGTACGTGAACGACTCTTGCTGGAGGGCCGGCGGTTGGCCGCACGGAACCAACAACCAGGGCGAGCTCATGGCGGTGCTTGACCTCTTCCGGTCCACGGCACACGTGCCCGATGAAGAGCTGAAGATTCTCTGCGACAGCCAGTACGTCATCAACTGCATCACCAAGTGGATGCCGGGATGGAAGCGCAAGGGCTGGCGCAAAGCCGACGGAAAGCCCGTCTTGAACGTCGATCTCCTCAAGGACATCGACCAGGCCATTGTCGGCCGCAAGTACACGTTCGAGTGGGTCAAGGGCCACGCCGGCCACGACCTCAACGAGGCCGCCGACGATCGCGCCCGCGCTGTAGCCACGGCGTTCCAGCAAGGAACAGCTGCTCCCGGCGGACCTGGTTATCCGGGGGCTGATGAGGCTGCGCGGTCCTTTGCCCGCACGCCAGCAGCGCGCACGCCGTCAGCCCGCACAGTGCCTGTGGAGGCGCCCTCGCTTTTCGACGGCCACGACGACGCCGATAACCCGGATGAAGACCTCACGTTGTTCGGCGGTCAGGACCTTTTGGGCGGGTCATCCTTGCCTAACGCGCCGGCGGCGTTCACGGAACAGGAGCCGTTCATCGAGTCCACTTTGTTCGCCGGAGACGACGAAGAAACGGTCCTTGGCCAGGCGGGCGGGCGCTCAGACGAAGAAACCGTGATTCTCCTTGAGAAGGAGCTCCTGAGGCCCGACGTCAGGGGAGACCTTGGGCGTACGGGGATCCTGCTCCACCCGGACTTCACCGAGATTGGCAGCTCCGGACGTGTGTGGTCCCGCGACGAGCTCATGATGGCGTTGGAGGGCGATCCAGGCGAAACCGCGGAGGTTGAGGTAATTTCCGCAGAGCGCATCTCCGGCAACGCCATGCTGCTCAATTACAGAAGTTATGGGCGAGCCGGCTCGGCATTGCGGAGCTCGATCTGGTTGCTCGACGACGGCCGCTGGCGGTTGCGCTTCCACCAGTCGACGCCGGAGAAGTAACGGGGCAGAAGCAGACGGACCCCGGTGGGAAGGCAGATTTGCCGCCCGCCGGGATCTCCTGGCCGTTCCTAGTAGCTGAACCGCTGGGTGTTGCCTTGCTCGGTCTGGAGGTAGCTTGCAGCGGCGGAGGACAGTGCCAGGTTGATGGATGCGAGTGAGGCCTCCACCTTGTTCTGGGTCAACGTCCACTCGGAGACGAGTGCCTGGAAATTGTTGGCCGCTGACCCCTTCCAGGTGGCTTGGAGCTCGTCCAGGCCACGTTTCATCGCCTGGACGTCGGCGCTGATGCGATCCACGGTGGCTTTGACGTTGGCGGACTTGAGCTGGAGCAGTTCGGTATCGACGGATATGACGCTCATAGGGCGTTGCCTTTCAACTAAAGGGGTCCGCGGGTGCGGCTGGCTTGTGGTCCACACAATGAGCCTAGAAGCCGTCACATGGCGCAAGCAGAGCCGAATCTTCCTATGTGGACAACTCGCCAAATCAAGCCGCCCAGCATAGAAAACTGCTAGTCGGAGATCTCCGCGTCGGCGATACCCGCATCTTCCGGTACCTCGGACATGTCGTCCTGGAAGGGGAGGCTGACAACCAGGGTGGCCCCGCCGCCGTCGGTCTCTTCGACCCTGACGGTACCGCCGTGGGAACCCACAATTGCAGCGACAATCGCGAGACCGAGCCCGCTGCCGCCTGTCTCCCGCGTGCGTGAAGTGTCCGCCCTGTAGAAGCGCTCGAAGATCCGGGGCAGTTCCTCGGCCGGAATGCCGCTGCCGTGGTCCCGCACCTCGAGAACGGAAAACGGACCGCCGGGAGTGTCCCGCACCCCCACGGCGACCTCGATCGGCGTTCCTTCGGGGGTGTATCGCAGGGCATTGCCCACCAGGTTTCCGAGCACCTGACGAAGCTTGGCCTCGTCACCCTGGACCGGGGCAGGCGCTGCCGCTCCGCCGTCGAGCCCTGTGAGCGAAATCTTCCGCTCGCCGGACGTCGCGAATGAGTCCACGACGGCGTCGTTCGCCAGCAGGTGCAGGTCCACCGGCTTGAGCTGCAATGGCCGTTGTTCGTCCAGGCGGGCAAGCAGGAGCAGGTCTTCCACCATGGATCCCATGCGCTTGGCTTCGCTCTCGATCCTTCCCATGGCGGTGCCCACATCTTCCGGCGTGGCAAGGGCGCCGTGGCGGTAGAGCTCGGAGAAACCGCGAATAGTGACCAAGGGGGTCCGCAGTTCGTGGGAGGCATCGGCGGCGAATCGCCGCATTCTCGCCTCGGAAGCCGCCCGGGCCGCGAAGGACGACTCGATGTGGGCGAGCATCGCGTTGAGGGAAGCACCCAAGCGACCGACTTCGGTGACCGGGTTTTCGACCTCCACGCGGCGTGAGAGATCACCGGCGGCGATAGCAGCTGCAGTCTTTTCAACGCGTGAGAGGGGACGGAAGGAGCGTGCAACAGTCCAGGTGGCGATGAAGAATGCGAGCACCAGGGTCAACAGTCCGACGCCGACTACTACGAGCGTGGCGTGTTCCATGACTTTGTCCACGGGGGACAGGGGCAGCCCGACGATCACTACTGCGTTTTGCCCGGTCCGGTTGTCCACGACGTTGACCGCCACCACACGCCAATCGCCGCCGGCGGTGCCGTTCACCTGGAAGGGTGCGTAATTGCGGTTCTTGGCTTCACCCGGGCTGATGGTGGCGATGCTCGGCCGATCCGTCTTGCTGCCGCCGAACGGATACGGCGGCTGGCCCTGGACGTAGAGCGTCAACGAATAGTCCGTGGGCACTGCAGGGCCCGCCTCAGACAGATTGGCGAAAGATTGCTGTTGCTGGGCGATCTGGACGGCAGCCTTGAGCTTGTCATCCACTTGCCCTTGGAGGTAGCTCTTGACGAGCGTCAGCGTCCCGGCGCCCGTGGCGGCCAAGGCAAGGAGCAGCAGCCCCATGATGATGGCGACCAGCTGCGACCTGAGGGAGGCCGACTTCCAACGGTTGAACAAGGTCAGCGCTTCTCGGCCGTCCGCAGTACGTAACCGACGCCGCGCTTGGTCTGGATCAAGGCAGTGGCATCCGGGTCAATGTCCACTTTGCGCCTGAGATAGGAGATGTAGGATTCCACGATCGAGGCGTCGCCGTTGAAGTCGTATTCCCAGACATGGTCCAGGATCTGCGCCTTGGAAAGCACCCGGTTGGGGTTCAGCATGAGGTAGCGCAGCAGCTTGAACTCGGTGGGCGAGAGCTCGATGATGGTGCCGCCGCGGCGGACCTCGTGCGCGTCGTCGTCGAGCTCAAGGTCATCAACGCGGATGACGGCGTCGTCGTCTTCCATCGGCTGCGTGCGGCGAAGCACGGCGCGGATCCGGGCCACCACTTCATCCAGGCTGAAGGGCTTGGTGACGTAGTCGTCGCCGCCCACCGTCAGGCCGGTGACCTTGTCTTCCGTGTCGTCCTTGGCCGTCAGGAACAGGACAGGGAAGTGCTTTCCGGCGGCACGGAGCCGGCGGGTGACAGTGAACCCGTCCATATCGGGGAGCATGACGTCCAGGACAGCGAGGTCCGGGGCGTGAAGATCGGCGGCAGCGAGCGCTTCGCGGCCGTTCGACGCCGCAACGACCTCGAAGCCAGCAAAACGCAGCGAGGTGGAGAGCAGCTCACGGATGTTGGGTTCGTCGTCGACGACGAGGAGCTTGGCTTCGGGGCCGTTCTTTTTCATACCATTCATGATGCTCCCAGTTTCTGGGAGTTGACTGGATACTTGTTGTGAGAATTATCGGGGTGTCGTGGTTGCGGGCCCGGGCTAACTACCGAGAGCGAGCCCGACGCCGAGTCCCACCATGGTGACGGCAATCCCTCCGTCGAGGATCCGCCAGGACGCCGGCCGCGCGAAAAATCCGCGCAGCAGTTTCGCCCCGAACCCGAGTGAACAGAACCAGAGAATACTGCCCAGCATGGCTCCGGCGCCGAACCACCACTGCAGCCCGGGCCCTTGCGCGTTCGCCACGGATCCCAGGAGCAAGACGGTGTCCAGGTAGACATGGGGGTTGAGCCAGGTCAGTGCCATGACAGTTGCCAGCGCGGCAGCCAGTCCGCTTCGACCGGCACCCGAAGGCCCGGGCTCAGCGGACACGAGCGCTTGCGGCTTGAGGATCCGCCGTGCCGCCATCACGCCGTACGTCACCAGGAATGCCGCGCCGACATAGCGGAGAACGACGACGGCGGCAGGCGCCGCGCTGAGAAGGGCGCCTGTGCCGAGTACCCCGGCCGCGATGAGCACCGCGTCCGAGATCGCGCACACTGCAACGATTGCCCCGACATGTTCGCCGCGGATTCCTTGCCGGAGGACGAAAGCATTTTGGGCGCCAATGGCAACAATGAGGGCCAGGCCTGTGCCGAGGCCCAAGCCGGCAGCGTGGAAGACGTCGTGGGAGTTCATTCTTCGAGGCTAAGTTTCGCCCTGAACATTAGTCCAGCTAAATATTCTTAGGCATCGTAAGATCATCTTATGGCCAGATTCTCTTCCGAACAGCTGCACACCTTCGCCGCCGTGCTCGCGGAAGGTACGCTCGACGCCGCTGCCCGATCACTGAACATCACGCCGTCGGCCGTCTCCCAGCGCCTCAAGGCGCTTGAACAAGCATCCGGCAGGGTCTTGCTGCAGCGCAGCAATCCGGTCCAGGCCACCGAGTCGGGACATGTGGTGCTCAGGCTGGCGCGGCAGCTCGCCCAGTTGGAGGCCGACGCCGAGCTCGAACTGGGCCTGCCCGGCGAATCGCCGATGGTCTCGGTTCCGATCGTGGTCAACGCGGATTCCTTGTCCGTCTGGTTCCTGAAGGCCCTCACAAAGGTCCCGGCGGAGCTGAACGCCGTCTTCGATCTTCACCGGGACGACGAGCAGTATTCCACGTCCATGCTGCGCGCCGGAACGGTGATGGCCGCCGTGACAGCGACTCCCGAGCCGGTACAGGGCTGCCGCGTGGAACCGCTGGGAAGCATGCGATACCGTGCCGTCACTACGCCCGAATTCAGGGCGCGGTGGCTTCCCGACGGGGTCGATGTCGCCGCGCTGGGTGCAGCTCCGGCCGTGGACTTCGACCGCAAGGACGAGTACCAACATCGTTTCCTGGAACTCCTTGGCGGGGCTGGGCGTGGGATGGAGCCGGCAGGACCGCGCCACTATGTTCCGTCCAGCCAGGAGTTTGCCGAGGCCATTCGCTTGGGGCTTGGGTGGGGATTGCTGCCTGAACCTCAATGCGGCCGGGAGATAGCCGATGGAGACTTGGTGGAACTCGCGCCCGGGCAGCCCTTGGACGTGCCCTTGTACTGGCAACGGTGGCGGACACCGTCGCGGATCCTGGACGCCGTGACTGAGGCGGTCCGGAGCACCGCCGCGGAAGTGCTGCGCAGGGCCTGACGATGCTGTGCAGGGCCTGACAAGCTGGCCAAAAGCCAACACGCCGCGGGCACAGTCCTAAATTGTCGGAGCCCCGTTTCACACTTGAGCCATGGAAAACAAACAAGATTCACGCGTTGACATTCAAAACGTCGAATTCCATGTCAGCTACCTGGACACGCACTCTGGACGCATCGAGCTCGAGGCGTTCAACGACCGCTCCGCCGCTGAACGCTTTGCCGATGCGCAGCTCAAAGACGAGGACTCCTGGGCTGTGGTCGACGCCGTCGTGCTGCAAGCAGCGGGGCACCAGGAGCGCACGCAACAGCTGGTTGCCTAGCCCTTAAGTTGACTAGCCCTTAAGTTGACCAGCCCTACGCGGCGGGTACGTCCTTGGCGTCCATGATCCGGTAGGCGTAGCCCTGTTCGGCGAGGAACCGTTGCCGTTTGGCGGCGAAGTCCTGGTCGAGGGTGTCCCTGGCCACCAAGGAATAGAAGCGTGCCGCACGGCCGTCCTGCTTGGGGCGAAGCAAGCGCCCCAAGCGTTGAGCCTCTTCCTGGCGGGAACCGAAAGATCCCGATACCTGGATTGCCACCGATGCCTCGGGCAGGTCGATCGAGAAGTTGGCCACTTTGGACACCACCAGGGTCTTGATGTCACCGGCGCGGAAGGCATCGAACAGCTTCTGCCGCACCTTGACTGTTGTATCGCCCTTGATCACGGGAGCGTCCAAACGCTCGCCGATCTCATCCAACTGGTCGATGTATTGGCCGATCACCAGCAGCGGCTCGCCCTGGTGCAAGGCGACGAGCTGCTCCACCAAGGTGGTCTTGGTCTCCGACGTCGCGCAGAGCCGGTACTTGTCCGCATCCTCAGCCATCGCGTAGGCCACGCGCTCGTCCCGGGGCAGGTCCACCCGGACCTCCACGCAGTCCGCCGGCGCAATGTAGCCCTGCGCTTCGATATCTTTCCACGGTGCGTCGTAGCGCTTGGGGCCGATCAAACTGAAGACCTCACCCTCACGACCATCCTCACGCACAAGTGTCGCAGTGAGTCCCAGACGACGCCGCGCCTGCAGGTCCGCCGTCATCCGGAAGATCGGAGCCGGCAGGAGATGGACCTCGTCGTAGATGATGAGTCCCCAGTCGTGCCCGTCCACGAGTTCCAAGTGCGGGTAAAGGCCTCCGCGTTTCGTGGTCAGGACCTGGTAGGTGGCGATCGTGACCGGCCGGACTTCCTTGACCGCGCCCGAATACTCGCCGATCTCCTCCTCCGTCAGCGACGTCCGCTTGAGGAGCTCGTCCTTCCATTGCCGGGCCGCGACAGTGTTGGTGACCAGGATCAGCGTGGTGGTGCAGCTTGTAGCCATGGCTGCGGCCCCCACCAAGGTCTTGCCCGCACCGCAAGGCAGCACGACGACGCCGCTGCCGCCTGCCCAGAAGTTCTCCGTGGCAAGCTTCTGGTATGGCCGCAGGTGCCAACCGTCCTCGTTCAAAGCGATCAGGTGCGGAGTGCCGTCCACGTAGCCTGCGAGGTCCTCGGCCGGCCATCCGAGCTTGAGCAGCAATTGCTTGAGCTGTCCCCGCTGGGAGGAGTGCACCACCACGGTTTCGCCGTCGATCCTCGGCCCCAGCAAAGGTGCGATTTTCTTGGCCCGGATGACTTCCTCGAGTACGGGGTAGTCGGTGGTACGCATGACCAAGCCGTGCTGCGGGTCCTTTTCGAGGCGCAAGCGGCCGTAGCGGGACATCGTCTCTTCGATGTCGATCAGCAAGGAGTGCGGCACCGGGAAACGGGAGTAGCGCAGGAGCGTGTCGAGGACTTTTTCGGCGTCCAGTCCTGCGGCGCGCGCATTCCAGAGGCCAAGAGGGGTGAGCCGGTAGCTGTGGACGTGTTCGGGGGCACGCTCCAGCTCGGCGAATGCCGCAATCGCATGCCGTGCCTCGGTAGCGAGCTCGTGGTCGACTTCCAGCAGGATGGTTTTGTCGCTCTGTACGATCAGCGGACCGTCGCTCACTATTGCTTCCTCACTTGTGCGGATCGCCCGCGGGCTCCACATCGATGATGCGGTGGATGGACAAGACTCTTTCGGTATCCCTGGCGGCGTCGAACACCCTGACGCGTCCTCCCGACACTGATACCGGAACGACGGTTTCGGTATTGGAATTCCCCAAGCCGTCCACCACGTTCATGGTGACCGCTTGCTTCAGCCGGATGGCCCTCTGCAGGGTCTCGAGTCCCAGTTGCGTTGCCGCCTCGCCGGTCGATTCGCCATGGACCGCGCGATGGTGCCTGAGCACCGCGAGCTGGGCGTCGACG
This sequence comes from Arthrobacter sp. KNU-44, assembly GCF_051843155.1. NCBI lineage: Bacteria > Bacillati > Actinomycetota > Actinomycetes > Micrococcales > Micrococcaceae > Arthrobacter > Arthrobacter sp. KNU-44. The sequence continues at coordinate 1,213,846 of NZ_JBPXNG010000002.1, read as the reverse complement.
TCGTCGTCCGGCGGTGCAATGCGGGGCGCAGTGTATACGGGGCGAACGCCCCCGGCCACGGCCGTCGTCCTCTTGTAGCGCACGACGGCGGTCTCCGCCTCCTGCACGGCAGGCGAGAGTCCCAGCTCGCGCAGCACCCTCGCGGTCTCCCGGGGGCTCGCGGCGGAGGTCAGTACTGTGGGGGCGATCCGGACAAGTCCCAGGCTCGCGGCTCCCGGCTCCCGAACGAGCTCGGCGATGGCGGCCTCGTCGTCGCTTTGGATGAAACTGGGGCTGCTGGCGACACGCAGCCGGCCGTGCCTGGAGGCGATGTCCTTGATCAAGTAGCGGAGCGGTTGGGGAACATCGGTGGCGGAGTGGGTGCGCAGGAACGCGAGGATGGTTTCCGCGTCCTGGCCGGCGTCCAACGCGCGGCGGATCGAATCTCCGGAGAAGCGGAAGATCGTGGCCGGGCCCTGGCCTTCGGCGTCGGCGATCAAGAGCAGTTTTTCGCTCAGTTCAGGTGCCAGGTATCCCGGGGCGACGGCGGTCAGGTCGGCTTGGAGCAGGACATGATTGACGGCCGCGGGCAGGTGTTCGCCGAGGATACTGAGGGCCAGCTCGGGCTGTTCGGTGGCGATCGCCGAACCAAGCTGGGTCAGGGCGCCAGAGCCCATGAGCCCGAGGAGTTCGGCTTCGTGCAGGATTCCGCGGACAAGGGAGCTGAACCGTCGAGACATCCGGGGCTGGGCCCATTCCGCGCGTTCCATGACGGCTTCGGCGTTGAGCACAGGAGCCTTGCCGTCCGCTGCTTCTACTTCGAGGGTGAGCTCTTCGAGGATCTCCAGGATCCGTTTGCGGACCAGCGGGGCGTCAGGGCGTTGGGCCTCGGCGGACAGGGCGTTGATGGAACTTGCCGGAGAACCGGATCGGGGTGCCGTGGTGGCAGGCCCGGGGAGGGTTTGTCCCACGAGGGAAGGAGCGCGCTCGCTCGCGAGCCAGGCGTTGACCAGCCAGAGCCACTGTTCCTGGCGGGGGAGCGTGAGCCATTCCACCGATGGCGGTTGCACCCAGGTGGAACTGTCCACATCGAGCCGCAACAATCCTGACAAGGCACTGAGCTCGAGGATCAGGGCGGTCTCGGACAACCCCATGCGAAGGCTATCGGCCAGGCGTTTGAGTTCACGCACGCCGACCCCTCCGCTGCGCAGGGTAACCACCGGCTGCTCGCGGACCGCGTACAGGAGTTCGCCCACCAAACGGAGTACTTCGGCGATGGCACCCATGGCGGCATTCCGGCGCAGGGCAGCACTCGTCTGGCCCAGCTCCGGTACGGGAGGCTTCAACGTGAAGTGGTCTACGATCGCGCCACCGCGCAGGGACAGTCCGACGCTGTGCGGGAGCTCAACGTGGCCGGCGTCCAAGGGGACAAGTAATCCGCGGGCCAAGAGCCAGTCCACGGGACCGACGTCGCGGCCTTCATGGAGCACGGAAGCCTTGCGCTGGGCCTGGGGAACGGCGCCCATGGCCCAGTTGCCGAACTTGTTCAAAAGGGGACGCGTCCGCACAGGTCCCTCGGACAGGATGTGCTGAAGGTTCTCCGGCGTCGATGTCCAACGTTGCAGCGCCAGCGCCGCGTCCATGGGCGTCGTGGCGGCCAGGATGTTGGCGCCGCTTTGGTGGAGTTCGGCAACGAGATGCACCACGCGCTGGGCGAAGGCCGGTTGCAGCCGCACCAACTCGGTGTAGCTACGGCCCAAACCCGCCGGGTAGATGCCGATGACGTCCTTGAGGCTGCCCACCGGCAAGTAGAAACGCTGCCGGCCTGGATTGTGCACCGTGGCCGGGGGATCGGCCCGGTGGATGAGGGCCAGTTCCTGGAGTTTGTTCAGGATCGGCTCGAGCGCGGCAAGGGTGGCGCCGTTGATGCACTTCTTCAGCCCCGCCGCCGAGACGCTGTGGCCGGTGTCGGTGTTGGTGCACAGGTGGAGCGTCTCGAGTACTTGCATCTCCGGTTTGTTGAGCCGTTCCAGGGCGCGCTGCACGCTGACCCGGGCACTTGCCCGCGCCGCGAGTGCAGCGAAGTCCGGGACCACGGGGGAGATGAGGTCCGGCCGCGCGGCAAACAGGGCCCGCAGCGAATCATCGCTGCGCGCTTCCAGTTCCTTGCTGAGCGCGCGAATAAGGGACATCAATTCAACGTTACAGCCAGCCGGGTCCGCCGTCGGGCTTTCCGGCTGCTCATTGACGACGCCGTGCCCGCACAGAGTCAACTACCAACGCGGCCATCAAAATGAAGGCGAGCGGCAGCCCGTAGAGGGCGGTGGACGTGACCCAGGCCGGTGCCACTCCACCGGCGAAAGCGACCGCCATCACGGCAGCGACGGCCGCCAGGGAAAGGACTGCGACGACTGCGGCAACGATGGTGAGCGGGCGGCGGAAGTCGTGGGGAATCATGGAAGCAACGCTAACAGTCCCGGGCCGCATCCCCGGTTCCAGGCCAGGGCGCAGTTCCGTTGCGTACAAAAGGCGGCAGGACCTGCCTGTGGGGGTCTCAAAGCGCGAATCCGCTGCCGGGCAGGATAACCTTGAAGCAACAGACCAACACGGTCAAGGCAGTTACCCCTATTCCCGCAGTATCCTGCGGATGCGGTGGCGCGCCGGCCGTGTCTCGCAAGTAAGAACGAAGAAGGTTGATTACGTGCCCACCGGCAAGGTCAAGTGGTATGACAAGGAAAAAGGCTTCGGATTCCTCGCAGCAGAGGACGGCCAGGAAGTATTTCTGCCCAAATCCGCGCTGCCCGAAGGGGTAGCGGATCTCAAGGCGGGCACCCGGGTTGAGTTCGGCGTCGCCGACGGTCGCCGGGGCGCCCAGGCGCTGGGACTCCGCGTGCTGGATAAGTTGCCTTCCATCGCCAAAGCCAAGCGCATGAATGCCCGCGAGCTCGCTCCGGTAGTCCAGGACCTCGTATCTGTCCTGGACAACCTCTCCGGCACGTTGTCCGCCGGTAAGTACCCTGAAGGCGCCAAGGGCAAGGCCATCGCCGCAGCCCTGCGCAAGGTTGCCGACGAGCTGGAAGCCTAAACCTGCCATGACATCAACGGCGAAACCCCGCACCGGCCTTCCTGTGTGGCGCGTCGGCAAGCCGGACGCTTTCCTGGCGGCCGCCGTCGACGTCGCCCGCAACGCGGTGGAGACCATCGCCAAGCCGGCCGAAATCGGACCGCACATTGCCGCGCGTTCCGAGGGCGAACGCGTGGTCACGCACTTGTTCGAATCGCGGCTGGCCGGCTACGGCGGGTGGCAGTGGTACGCCGTCGTGACCCGCAACTCGCGCTCCAAAGTGGTCACGGTCAGCGAGCTTGGCCTGCTGCCTTCGGAGGACTCCATCCTCGCCCCGGAATGGGTGCCTTGGGCAAAGCGCGTCCGTCCGGAGGACGAGGCGACCGCGGCCGAAGAGTTGGCGGAGGAAGCTGACGTTCCCGTTGACGCGGACGACGACGGTGGCCCCTCCGATGAGGACGTCGCCGCCTCCGGTGACGACCAAGAGAACGACGACGCCGACGACATCGAGGCTGACTAGCCCTTGGCGGACCCGGCGAGTGAATTCCCTGAAGGTGGAAACTGATGTCCACCTTCAAATCGCTCGGTGTCCTTAACTACCGCATTTGGTTCATCGGTGCCCTTATTTCCAATATCGGCACGTGGATGCAACGGACGGCCCAGGATTGGCTGGTTTTCGCCCATCTGAGCAACCACGATGCCGGCGCGATGGGCGTGACCTTGGCCCTCCAACTGGGTCCGCAGCTTTTCCTGGCCCCATGGGCCGGACTGCTTGCCGACCGCTACAGCCGGCGCAGGCTCCTGGTCATGACCCAAACGGCCATGGCGGTCCTGAGCACTGGCCTGGGACTCCTGGTGCTGAGCGGTGCAGCGCAGTTGTGGCATGTCTACGTGTTCGCGCTCCTGCTTGGCGTCGTCTCGGCACTTGACGCCCCGGTTCGCCAGACGTTCGTGTCGGAGCTGGTCAAGGATGACTATCTTTCCAACGCCGTTGCGTTGAACAGCGCATCCTTCAACGTCGCCCGCATGATCGGTCCCGCCGTGGCCGGCGTGTTGACGGTCGCGGTGGGGCCGGGCTGGGTATTCATGATCAATACCCTGACCTTCCTCGCAATGCTTGGCGCGATCCGGGCCATCCCCCTCGCCTCCTTACGCGTCCAACCCCGGGCCGCCGCTGGCAAGGGCCGCATCCGTGAGGGGCTTCGCTATGTCCGCAACCGCGCGGACATTGTGGTTGTCCTGGTCGCAATTTTCATCATGGGCACGTTCGGCCTGAACTTCGTCCTCTTCATCGCGGCCATGGTCGGCACGGAGTTCGGCATGGACGCGGGGGCATTCGGGCTGCTCAACTCGGTCATGGCGATCGGGTCCGTCGCAGGAGCATTGCTTTCCGCCCGGCGAGGGCGGCCACGGATGCGGCTCATCTTCGCGGCGGCTGGCGGGTTCGGCCTTGCGAGCGGACTGGCTGCCCTGGCGCCGAACTACACCATGTTCGCCTTGGCGCTGATTCCCTGCGGACTGTTTGCCCTGACCATGATCACGAGCGCCAACGGCTACGTGCAGTCCACCACGGAACCTGTCATGCGCGGCAGGGTCATGGCACTCTACATGGCCATCTTCATGGGTGGAACGCCCATCGGAGCACCGTTCGTCGGCTGGGTGTCCAACGTGGCCGGACCCCGATGGGCTGTGGGCGTGGCCGCCGGCGCGGGCGCCAGCACCGCCGTCGTCGGCATCGTGTGGATCATCCGCGCCCGCCAGCTGCGGCTCCGTTTCGATAGCAGCGCCCGCGGCATGCGGTTCTTCCGCATCGAGTCCCAAGGCGCCAGTGGCGCTGTTAATGAGGCTAGCGCCGTTAAAGAGGCCAGCGCCGCCCGGGATCCTCTCCCGGACGACGCCGACCAGTCCTGACTGCGGGAACGCGGCAGGTCCGTTACTTCTTCAGTTCGCCCACCACGAAGTCGATGCTGGCGAGCAACGCAGAGACGTCGTCCGGCTCGATGGCAACGAAGGTAGCGATGCGGAGCTGGTTGCGGCCCAGCTTGCGGTACGGCTCCGTGTCCACGACCCCGTTGGCGCGCAGCACCTTGGCGATGGCCGCGGCATCGATCGAGTCGTCGAAATCGATCGTGGCAATGACATTGGAGCGGTCCTCTGCCTTCGCGACGAACGGGGTGGCGTACTCGGAAGCCTCTGCCCAGTCATAGATCCGGCCTGCGGAGTCCGCGGTGCGTCCGGAAGCGAAGTCCAGGCCGCCATTCTTGTTGAGCCACTGGACCTGGGCATCCAACGTCACCAAAGTGGACAGGGACGGGGTGTTGTAGGTCTGGTTGAGCTTCGAGTTGTCGATAGCCGTCTGCAGGTCGAGGAAATCGGGGATCCAGCGGCCGCTTGCCTTGATGCGGGCCGCGCGCTCCAGGGCGGCGGGGGAGAAGAGTCCCAGCCACAGGCCGCCGTCGGACGCAAAGTTCTTCTGCGGGGCGAAGTAATAGACGTCAGCTTCGGCAACATCAACATCCAGGCCGCCGGCTGCGGACGTCGCATCCACCAGGACCAAGGCGCCGTCGTCACTGCCCTGAACCCGCTTGACCGGAGCGGCCACGCCCGTCGAAGTCTCGTTCTGCGGCCATGCGTATACGTCCACGCCTGCTTCGGCCTGTGAAACCGGCCGGGTGCCAGGCTCAGACTTGATGATGGACGAAGCTTCAAGGAAAGGTGCCTTGTTGGTTGCCGAAGCGAACTTGGAACCGAACTCACCGAAAGAGAGGTGCTGGGCCTTCTTCTCGACCAGGCCGAAGCTGGCGACGTCCCAGAACGCGGTGGAGCCTCCGACGCCGAGGATCACCTCGTAGCCCTCGGGCGCACGGAAGAACTGGCTGAGTCCCTCCCGGACGGAGCCCACCAGGTTCTTGACGGGCGCCTGGCGGTGGGAGGTGCCGAGGATCGTCGTCGAGGCGGCGGAAAGGGCCTCGATCTGCTCCGGGCGGACCTTGGAGGGCCCGGCGCCGAAGCGGCCGTCCTTGGGCAGCAAATCGGCGGGGATAGTGATGCTGTTGTCGCTCACGGGATGCTCCAATGGTGAAGTAGCGGCCTAGATGGGTCGTGGCAGGTGGCAAGCTGCCCCTTCGACTCCCCAATTCTGCCTGAAGCCGCAGGCGGGGGCAGAACCGAAGCTGTCATAGTCCGCCACGTGGAAAGCACTTGGTCGGCTGGCTCGGGTCAAGCGCCGGAATTATCCGGAGTAATTCCAAATAAGCTAAGCTTGGAGCTGGCGAAAATACGCTAGATACTGCGCTCGAGGAGCTGAGCTGGATGACGGATCTGATCGATACCACTGAGATGTATCTTCGGACCATTTTGGAGCTTGAAGAAGAGAACATCGTGGCTCTTCGCGCACGCATCGCCGAGCGCTTGCGGCACTCCGGCCCAACCGTTTCCCAGACGATCGGACGGATGGAGCGCGACGGTCTGGTGATTGTGTCCAACGACAGGCACCTTGAGCTGACTGAAACGGGCCGGAAACGCGCCACCGAGGTCATGCGCAAGCACCGGCTCGCCGAACGGCTCCTGGCAGATGTGATTGGACTGGACTGGGCCTACGTCCACGATGAAGCATGCCGCTGGGAGCATGTCATGAGTGAGCGCGTGGAACGGCGGCTCTATGAACTGCTTGACCACCCCACGGAATCGCCTTACGGCAACCCCATTCCCGGACTCGAAGCGCTGGGCGGAGTCGCGTCCCACGCCTTTACCGATGGCGTGGTCAATCTACTTGACGCGATGAACGAATACTCACCTGAAAACAGGGTCACCGTCAGTCGACTGGCTGAACCGATCCAGGTGGAGCCTGAACTTCTGGTGCAGCTGGACGAGGGCGGAATCCGCCCCGGCGCCAGGGTTTCCCTGGAACGTGTGGGGGAGTACATCTCCGTTCGCGTGCCCAATATCGACGGCGCATTGGAGCTGCCGCCCGAGGTTGCCTCGCACGTTTTTGTCACGGTCGCCTAGCTGGCCCGCCGATGCGGTTGGCAAATATAACGAAATTATTACCGCGGGGGCTTGATCCCCTATAGTTAAATACTGGCGCCGATACCAAAGCGTTACCTGATCCGAAGCCGAGTTCTGCCAGCGGATCAGGTGGATTAGTCCATTCACTGGCAGAAACGGAGGAACCACCATTGGCTGTCGAAAGACGGCCTTGGGGTGAAGTCCGTAGCGGAAGTGCAAACAGCGCAAGGCCCCTCCGGGTACCTTGCGTTTCGTGCCCTTCGCACGGACCGGGTCCACGATCTCTCTGGCCCGAATCCGACAGCTAACTTCGCAGGCTTGCCAGAGAGGAAAACCTTGACCACGCAGAACACCAGGGGCCGCAGGCGCGCGTCCGGTCCTACTGCTGTGCTGCGGAGCGCAAGCGCCGTCGAGCACGACAGGCCCCGCGATCCCCATCGCGAACTTCGTCGCCGCAAGGGTCCCTTGCGGCAGATGGCCGAGTTCGCCGCCGCAAGCGGAGCAGGACAGAAGGCCGGAGTGGCCCTTGCCGCTACAGGCCTCATCCTGACGGTCGCCTTGCCGGGCGCCGGCGCTATGACGGCCACGCCCGAGTCAAACCAAACCGCCTTGGCAGTGGGCACCCAGCCTGAGATTCCGGCCGCGGCAAGCGCCACGATCGACTTCAGCCGTGCTGCGGTTTCCACCACTGCCGATCCGGACAGCAAGCTCAAGCAGCTCCTGAGCGCGCAGTCCGTCGGCACTATCAAGACGTCGTCATCCAAGGGCACCCTGGGGGCGCCTCTCGACGCCCTGACAACGGCCTCGCCTTTCGGCTACCGCGTGAATCCCATCACGGGCGGCTTGGGAGAGTTCCATAGAGGCCAGGACTTCGTGGCCCAGTGCGGCACCCAGGTCCATGCTGCCGCGGCCGGCAAGGTCACTTTCGCCGGCTGGCATCCGTATGGCGGCGGAAACCGCATTGTGGTGGACCACGGCAACGGCCTGGAAACCACGTACAACCATTTGTCGTCCTTCAACGTCCAGGTGGGCCAGACGGTCAGCCGCGGCGATGTCATCGCATTGAGCGGCACCACCGGCGCCTCCACGGGCTGCCACCTCCACTTTGAAGTCATGGTCAACGGCGACGTCGTTGACCCCCTGGGCTGGCTGTAGCCAATCCGATGGAAGCCTCTCGCATGCTTGTCACGCTCCGTGACCTGAATGTGACATTCAATCAAAACTCATGTACCGTCTAAGACGCATCAACTTTTAGAGAGTTGATGCACTCGAGTGGATTGCCTAGCTCTGCCACTGCTCGAGGTTCCGTTCGCAAAACATCGTCTGGCAGAGGCGGGGGACCCAACTTTTGGTCATCTTCACCGATGGCCTTGGGGTTAAGTCGCACAACTTCCGAGAGGGAGAAGTGTGGCCGGATGACTCCCATCCGAATCCGACAGCTTACCTCGCGGGCATAGGGAGAGGCCTCTTAACGTGTCTTCACGCTCTACTGTTGCGCGCCACCGTGCCGCGGTCACCAAGACCAACTCGCTTGCCGTTATCGCTAAGACTGTCGGCAGCAACGCCGGTGGCGTAGGCCGTCAGGCAGCGGTTATCGCAGCTGCTTCCGGTCTGGTGCTTACTAGCGGTATCGCAGCCAACGCTGCAGAAACCAACGTCCCCCGCGAGTCCACTTCGACCTCCGCCCTGGAAGTCCAGTCCATCGCCCAAGCCAGCATTTCGGCTGACTCGTCCGTCGCCATCAAGTACGAGCGCCCGGCGGTCTCCACCGAAGCTGCTCCGGTTGTCGCAGCTCCGGTTGCCACGCAGGAAGCTGCTCCGGTTGCCACGCAGGCTGCAACGGGTGCCGCTACCGGCTCCTCGACGCTCTCTGTCACCGCTGCTGTTTCACCCGCCACGAAAGTTGCCAGCGGCAAGGGCGCAGCGATTGCTGCCGCAGCTTACGCACAGCTTGGCGTTGCCCAGGACTGCACCGCCCTGGCTTCGAACTCCCTGGCCGCCGTTGGGATCAACTTCCACGGCTGGCCGGCAGACTACCTCTCCCTTGGCCGCACGGTCAGCGCTGCTGAAGCGCAGCCGGGCGACTTGGTCTACTACCAGAACGGTGGCATGGGCATGGCCCACATCGCCGTTTACGTCGGCAACGGCATGGCAGTCCACGGCGGCTGGAACGGTGGCACCACCGCCCTTTACAGCGTCAACGTTGGCTCCGGCCCGGTCTTCATCCGCGTTGGTGGCTAGATAGCTCCGGCTACATAGCTTCACTGGAACATCCCCGCTGGTCCGCCGGCGGGGATGTTCTGTTTTAACCAGCATGCGCTAAATCACTGCTCCAGGCAGTCTCAAAGGGACGATTCGAGGAGTAGCCCCCAGGTGCGTGAAAGGTTCCGGCCATGTGTCCGGCACATGAACTTTGACCGACACCGCGCTGGAACTCCCGCAAGGATTCGTTGATCTGGCCTCCGGGTGTTTACTCTTAGGTTGTCGATCCACAGCCCGTACATGCAGAGGGCAGCCGGCCCTCGCGCCCCTGACGGGTGCGGCCGTGAAGAGGTACGTGCATGCGCACACTCGTTCTGAATGCTGGATATGAACCGCTGGCGGTAGTAACCTTCCGCCGGGCGCTGGTCCTTGTGCTCACCGGAAAAGCGAGCGTAGTGGCCGAAGGCGACGAGCCTGTCGTCGGGCCACAGGAGATTCTCGGACGTCCCTCCGTGATTCTGCTCAATCGCTACATCCGGCCGAGGTACAACACCATCACGGCGGTTACACGCCGCGGCGTCTTGCGCCGCGACGGTCACCGTTGCGCGTATTGCGGGAAAGCAGCGCACACCATTGACCACGTCCACCCCAAATCCAGGGGCGGCGCGGATTCCTGGGAAAACCTGGTGGCAGCGTGCTTGCGCTGCAACAACGCCAAGAGTGACCACACTCCGGCCGAGATGGGCTGGAAACTGAGGTTCACTCCGGCGGCGCCCACCGGGACTATCTGGCAAATCAAGGAGCTTGAGAAACCTGCGCCCGCATGGGATCCCTTCCTCCTGCCCGAATCGGCGGCCTGAACCGGAATTGAGCCTGCTTCCCGGGTAATCTGGGCGGGTGGACTTTGATGCGGTGATATTGGCGGGTGGCAAGTCCTCCCGCCTCGGCGGCGTGCCCAAAGCCCAGTTGAGGTACGACGGCGCCACCCTCCTTCAGCGTGCCGTCGCGGCTTCCCGCGGCGCCGGGAGGGTCGTCGTCGTCGGGCCGGATCCCGGCACTTTGCCGGACGGCACACTGACCGCACGGGAGGACCCGCCCTACGCCGGACCGGCAGCCGCGATCGCCGCCGGACTCCTCGCCCTAGGGCAAGACGGAGTAGCGCAAGACGGCGAAGGGCAAGACGCCGAAGGGCAAAACGGCGTGAGCCCGTCCCCGGAACACGCGCCCTGGGTCCTGGTCCTGGCCTGCGATATGCCCCTGGCGGCCGCCGCGGTTCCGGTCCTGCTTCGGGAACTTGCAGGCCACGAGGAAGCGGAAGGGGTCATGTCCGTATCCGCCGACGGCCGGAGGCAGCCGCTGCTCGGCATCTACCGGGTATCTGCTTTGCAACGGGAAGTGCTCGCAGCGGCAGAACAAGGTGGCCTGGCCAACGCCGCGGTCTTCCGACTGCTTGCTAGGCTTGATCTGCTGGCCGTGCCTGTCCCCGCAGGGTCCACCGATGACGTGGATACCTGGGACGATGCCGCGGCGCTTGGAGTGGACGGCGACGTGCCGTGACAACAGCTGTACCGGACAGTGGAGGCGGATCGTGAAGAGCCAGGAAGAAACGCTCGAGGAATGGTGCAGGAGCCTGCTGCAAGCATATGAGCTGGAAGACGTCGAGATCGACATCAACGAGATCCTGTCCCTGGCAGGCGTTGCAGCCCATTCAGTGGTCCGGCCTGCGGCTCCCTTGACCACCTTCATTGCGGGCTTCGCGGCTGGACTTGCTGCGGGTTCGGGACGAGCGACTGAAGCTGCATCGATGGATGCCGCCATGGGCCTGGCACGCACGCTCGCGAAGGACTATACGAATCCGGGAACCGACGCCGGATGACGGATGCCCCCGGGCATGTCCCGCATGCCGACCATTTGTGGGCCGAGGCGCGGCAACTTGCCTTCGATAGTGCCACGCCCATTCCCGCCGCGCCCATTGCGCTGAAGGACGCCATCGGCAGGACCTTGGCCGCGGATGTCCACGCCCTGCAGGACCTGCCGCACTATGCGTCCTCTGCGATGGATGGCTGGGCGGTCAACGGCAGCGGCCCATGGATCCTCGCCGAACCCGGCCATCGGCTGGCACCGCACCAAGCGAGTCCTATCGCCACCGGTGGCCTGATCCCGCCGGGGGCCAAGGCAGTGCTGCGGAGCGAGAACGGGGTCCTGACCACGGACGAAGATGGCTTGCCGCTGCTCGCGCTCGGCGGGAACGCGAAGCCGGGCGAACCGCGCAACGGTCAACACATCCGCAACGCGGGAGAAGAAGCTGCGGCGGGCGAGCTGCTGATCAAATCGGGCGTCGTCCTGAACCCGGCCCATCTCGCCCTGGCTGCCTTGGCCGGGCGCGATGAACTCGACGTGCTGGGCAAGCCCCTCGTGAAAATGCTCCTGACCGGCTCCGAAGTGGTGACCGCGGGTGTCCCGGTCCCCGGGCGGGTGCGGGATACCTTCGGTCCCCAGCTTGGCGCCGTCGTCGAGCTCCTTGGCGGGATCCGCGGCGAGCAAATCAAGGTGGGCGACTCCTATGAAGAATGGCTCTCGGGCCTTGAAGAGGGCGAGCCGTCGCCGGACGCGCCACCCGCCGACGTCGTCATCACCACTGGTGGAACCGGCCGCTCGGGGACCGACCACTTCCGGCGGGCCATTGCGGATCTCGGCGGACGCTTGCTGATTGACGGAATTGCGATGCGTCCGGGACATCCTGGCGTGCTGGCCGAACTGCCCGATGGGCGCTTCGTGCTGGGTCTCCCCGGCAATCCGCTCGCGGCCATGATGGTCCTCTTCACGATCGGTGCACCGCTTCTCGCGGGGCTGGGGCACAGGGCGCTGCCGGAGGTCGGCGAGGTTCCTTGCGGGGCAATGCTCGACGCCGATCCCGGACGCACGCGCTTGCTTCCCTTCAGGTTCGTGTACGGCCTGGCCGCGCCGGCCCAGCATGCGGGGCCCGGGATGATGCGCGGCCTCGCCGGTGCGGACGGAGTCATGGTGGTGCCGCCGCACGGCGTGCAACTGGGCGAGGCGGTGCCCGCTTTTCCGTTGCCGTGGGGGCCGCCGCTTCCCCTGCCGAAGTCCTCGGAAGACAAGGCCAAGAAGACTCCTGCCAAGCCGGCCCGTAAGGTTTCGTCCGGGCCGGTCGACTGGAGCGCCCTGACGGGCTGAGAGTTTCCGGTGCCGAATGGACGCGGGTGGATTAGAGAGTCAGGCCTTGCAATGATGGGGGCATGAACAGGCATGCACCCGAGCAGGACATCAACGAAGATGACCTCCAGATCCACCCACCCAAGCGCTCCGCTGCGGGCGTCAAGGCAGTCACCGTGGCATTGGAACGCGGTTGGGCCCAAGCGGGCGTCAGCCGGACCGTCAAGTCAATGCTCCGCGTCAACCAACGGGACGGTTTCGACTGTCCCGGCTGCGCCTGGCCGGAGTCCATCACCGGCAAACGCAGTCCAGCCGAGTTCTGTGAAAACGGGGCCAAGGCAATCGCCGAGGAGAGCACCACCCGTGTGGTCGACGCGGAGTTCTGGGCACGGCACTCCCTGGCCGAACTCGAGGACAAGACCGAATACTGGCTCGGCAGCCAAGGCCGCATTGCCGAGCCGGTCGTCATCCGCCCTGGCGACACACACTATTCGCCGATCAGCTGGACGGATGCTTTCGCCTTGATCGGCGAGCACGTGAATGCCACGACGCCGGACCGCTGCGTTTTCTATACCTCGGGGCGCACGGCCAACGAGACCGCGTTCATGTACCAGCTGTTTGCCCGCAGCCTGGGCACCAACAACCTGCCCGACTGCTCGAACATGTGCCACGAGTCCTCCGGGAGCGCCCTCAACCCGACCATCGGGATCGGCAAGGGCACAGTCTCGCTGGAAGACATCCACGAAGCGCAACTGGTGCTTGTCGTAGGCCAGAACCCGGGCACGAACCATCCGCGCATGCTGTCCGCCTTGCGTGATTGCAAGAACAACGGGGGCAAGGTTGTCGCCGTCAATCCTCTGCCGGAAGCCGGGCTCTTGAACTTCAAGGATCCCCAGTCGCTCAACGGCGTGGTGGGTGGTGGCACGGACATCGCCGATGAATTCCTGCAGATCAAGGTGGGCGGCGACCTTGCCCTGTTCCAGGCGCTGGGCCACCTCCTGCTGGAGGAGGAGAAGCGGCAGCCAGGAACAGTGGTTGATCGCGCCTTCATCGAGGCGCAGACCGACGGCTTCGAGGCCTACGCCGAGGCCCGGGCGGCGCTGGATTGGGTCGAGACGGAACGCGCCACGGGCTTGAGCCGCATTGAAATCACCAAGGTGGCCGGCATGCTGGCCGCCTCGAAGGGCACCATCATTTGCTGGGCGCTGGGGCTGACCCAGCAGCCCCACTCCGTGGATACCTTGCGTGAAATCATCAACCTGCTGCTCTTGCAGGGAAACTTCGGCAAGCGTGGCGCCGGTGCCTGTCCCGTCCGCGGCCACTCCAACGTGCAGGGCGACCGCACCATGGGCATCTGGGAGAAGCCTTCCGAGGGCTTCCTCGCAGCCTTGGACAAAGAGTTTGGATTCACGACCCCCCGGGCGCACGGGTACGACTCCGTGGAAACCCAACACGCCTTGGAAAAGGGCGAAGTGGACGTGTTCGTTTCCATGGGCGGCAACTTCGCCGCGGCAGGCTCGGACACCGTCGCGCTGGAGGAAGGGCTCAAGCGGGCCGGGCTGACGGTGCACATCTCCACCAAGCCCAACCGCGCCCACGTGGTGCACGGCAAGACCTCCCTGATCCTGCCCACCCTGGGCCGAACCGACACGGACGACAAACACCCGGGCGGACGGCAGATCCTCTCCGTGGAAGACTCCATGTCCGTCATCCACACCACCCAGGGCCGCTTGAGTCCGATCTCGGAGCATTTGCTCAGCGAACCTGTCATCGTCGCACGCATGGCACAGGCGGTCCTCGGGGACAACCACCCTGTGGATTGGCGTGCCATGGCCGAGGACTACGACGTCATCCGGGACCACATCTCCAGGGTGATCCCCGGTTTCGAGGACTTCAACGCAAGGGTGCGGACCAAGAACGGCTTCGTCCTGCCCAATCCACCACGCGACACCCGCACGTTCGCCACGGACATCGGCAAGGCACGATTCACCGTGAGCCCGCTGGAGTATCTAGAAGCCCCGGCAGGCCACCTGATCCTCCAGACGGTCCGCAGCCACGACCAGTACAACACCACGTTCTACGGCTTGGACGACCGCTACCGGGGCATTTCCGAAGGCCGCCGGGTCATCCTGGTCCACGGGGACGATCTCAGCGAACTCGGCTTCGAGGACAGGGACATGGTGGACGTCATCTCCACTTTCGGCGGAACGGAACGCCGGGCGGACAAGTTCCGGCTGGTTGCCTACCCCACGGCCAAGGGTTGCGCAGCCGCGTACTTCCCGGAGGCCAACGCCCTGGTCCACCGGGAACTCGTTGCCCGCGAATCCAACACCCCCGGCTACAAGGCCATGACGGTGCGGTTCGTCAAGCACTATGAAGCTGCCGAACACGAGGAAGCTGCCGGAACGGTGGGTATCTGAGATGGGACGGGTGACCGAGCGCCGCAAGGTGCACAAATTCGTCCTGGATGGCTCCGCCCAGGCGCTGGAGCACCCGGTCCGCTACCGCGAGGACTTCCTGGCCGTCGAGGAGCCGCTCGAGGTGCGCCTGGGGCACATGTCCTTCTCGGTGACCATGCGGACTCCTGGCGACGATTTCGACCTCGTGGCGGGCTTCCTGGTCTCCGAAGGTGTCATCTGGGACCCGGCCCAGCTCATTTCGCTGCGCTTCTGCGCCGGCGAGGACGAGAACGGCGTTCAGACCTTCAACGTCGTGGAGGCGCAGTTGCGTCCCGACGTCGTCCTTCCCGAGACCGGCCGCAACGTCTACACCTCCAGCTCGTGCGGAATCTGCGGCACCGACTCCATCGAGGCAGTGCGCAAATCCTCCCACTTCAACCCAGCGGATGACGCCCTGAGCGTCCCGGTCGAGGTTCTGGCCGCCCTGCCTGACCGTCTCCGCGAAGCACAAGCGGTCTTCGACAAGACCGGGGGAGTGCATGCCGCCGGACTCTTCCGGATCCACGACGACGGCGCAGGCGGCGCTGCCGAGCTGTTGTGCCTGCGGGAAGACGTGGGCAGGCACAACGCCGTGGACAAGGTGGTGGGCTGGGCGCTGCGCGAAGGAATGTTGCCCCTGCGCGGCACTGTCCTGCAGGTCTCCGGGAGGGCATCCTTCGAGCTCGTCCAGAAGGCGGCGCTCGCAGGAATCCCGGTTCTGGCCGCCGTCAGCGCACCGTCCAGCCTTGCCGTGGAGCTCGCGCAGGAGACCGGTTTGACCCTGGTGGGCTTCAGCCGGGGGACCAGCCTCAACGTCTACGCGGGCAGTGAGCGGGTGGCGACTAGGGACTTGTAGGGATAGCCGTCAATCACTTGGCTATTGTCCAGGAACAACGTAGATTTTATCCATCGAATGGAATCCGTTTCCTCCGGACAGTGACCTTGCTTACGAGGCTGGCCATAACGGTAAGGAAGCAATCTACCCAGCCCAGCGCTAAAGGGGACTTCAATTGCACGACGACCGCCGGATCACCGAGAAGCGGCTCGAACGTTTTGTCCGGGAGCGGATAGCTCCCGCCATCTATGGCCGCGCACTGCCTCTTGAACTGAGCAGCTGGGATGCCCCGGGAGAGCCGGTTCCGGTCTCCGAAGCACTTCGCCAGGTTTTTGAACCCCAGGAACACGGCGCCGTGTGGGGCAAGGCCTGGAGCACCAAATGGCTTAGGCTTCGTGGCGAGGTCCCGGAGGGCTGGGGAGTCGCTGATGGCACCACGGTGGAGATCGTCGTCGATCTCGGTTTCAGCATCGACGCCCCCGGTTTCCAGTGCGAAGGCATCGCCTGGCGGCCGGACGGCACCATCATCAAGGCCATCTCTCCGCGCAACCAACATGTCCCGTTGAAGCTTCTGGGTGGCGGACTCTCGGTGGACTTCTACGTGGAAGCCGCGGCCAATCCGGATCTCAGCCAGGGGTGGAGCTTCGCGGCAACCCCGCTCGGGGACAAGTCCACCTCCGGAGACGAGCCTCGCTACCGGCTTGGACGCATAGCCATCGCCGAACTCAACGAGGTGGTGTGGGAGCTCCACCAAGACATCTGGACTCTCAGCGGGTTGATGCACGAGCTACCTTTCGAACTGCCGCGGCGGCATGAGATCCTTCGCGCCTTTGAGCGCATGCTGGACATCATGGACCCGGACGATGTCGCCGGGACAGCAGTCGCCGGCAGGGAAGCGCTTGCCGAGGTCTTGAGCCGGCCAGCTTACGCCTCGGCCCATGAACTACTGGCTACCGGCCACGCACACATCGACTCGGCCTGGCTATGGCCCGTCCGTGAAACCATCCGCAAATGCGCCCGTACGTTCTCCAACGTTGTCGCCCTCATGGACGAGAACCCCGATTTCGTCTTCTCCTGCTCCTCGGCGCAGCAATTGGCGTGGATGAAGGAGTTCTATCCCGAGCTGTTCATCCGGATTCGGGAGAAGGTCAAGTCAGGGCAGTTCGTGCCGGTCGGCGGCATGTGGGTGGAATCGGACACCAACATGCCCGGCGGCGAGGCAATGGCCCGGCAATTCGTGGAGGGCAAGAGCTTCTTCCTGCAGGAGTTCGGCATCGACTGCCAGGAGGCCTGGCTACCCGACTCCTTCGGATATTCCGGGGCCCTCCCGCAGATCGTCAAGTCCGCTGGTTCCCGGTGGTTCCTGACCCAGAAGATCTCCTGGAACCAGGTCAATAAGATGCCGCACCATACCTTCAATTGGGAGGGCATCGACGGCACGCGGCTTTTCACCCACTTCCCGCCCGTGGACACCTACAACTCCGAGCTTCACGGCCGCGAACTCGCCCATGCCCAGCGCAACTACCGGGAGCACGGCCGGGGCACCATATCGCTGGTTCCCTTCGGTTACGGCGATGGCGGTGGCGGACCCACGCGCGAAATGGTTGCCGCAGCGCACCGGACGGCGGACCTGGAAGGCTCGCCGAAGGTGCGCATGGGAACCGCAATGGAGTTCTTCACGCAGGCCGAGACCGAGTACCGCAATCTCCCGGTCTGGGTGGGCGAGATGTACCTCGAGCTGCACAGAGGAACATACACGACCCAGGCCAACACCAAACAGGGGAACCGCCGCTCGGAACACCTGCTGCGCGAGGCCGAGCTTTGGTGCTCGACGGCGGCAGTACGGACTGCAGGTTCGTTCACCTATCCCTCGGCGGACCTCAAGCGATTGTGGCGACTTGTACTGCTGCAGCAGTTCCACGACATCCTGCCGGGCAGTTCCATCGCGTGGGTCCACCAGGACGCGGAGCGGAACTATGCCGCGATCGCCCGGGAGCTGGAAGGCATCATTGCAAGTGCCGCGTCGGCCCTCCTGGGCGAGGGGGACACCATGTTCCTGCTCAATGCGGCCCCGCATGAGCGCACCGGTGTTCCGGCTCTCGCCGCTGCGGAAGCGGTCCACCCGGATAGTCCGGTCAACGTCGCGGAACGCGCCGGCGGCTATGTTTTGGACAACGGCATCATCCGCGCGGTGCTCGACGCCAACGGATTGCTGACCTCCCTCTCGGATTACGCAACGGGCCGCGAAGCCATTGCGCCCGGGATGTTCGGCAACCACCTTGAGCTCCACCGGGACACGCCTAACGAATGGGATGCCTGGGACATCGACGAGTTTTACCGCCGGAACGTCGTCTCGGTAGTCGAGGCGCGATCGGTGACGCTGGAAAGCGCGGGCTGGGACGCCGTCGTCGTGGTGGAGCGGACTGTGGGCTCCTCCACCATCACGCAGCGCATCTCCCTCGAAGCGGGCGCGGAATCCCTCGGCATTTCCACCACGGTGGACTGGCAGGAACACGAGAAACTGCTGAAGATCGGTTTCCCGCTGGATGTCCGTGCTGACCGTTCCGCCTCCGAGACCCAGTTCGGGCACGTATTCCGGGCGACGCACACCAACACGTCCTGGGAAGCTGCCAAGTTCGAATTTTGTGCACACCGGTGGATCCACGTGGCAGAGCCGGGTTACGGCGTCGCCATCTCCAACGCGTCAAGCTACGGGCATGACGTCACCCGCAGCATCCGCGACGATGGCGGAACCACCACCAACGTCCGTGTGTCACTGCTGCGGGCGCCCAAGTTCCCGGACCCCCAGGCCGACCTTGGTGTGCACGTCCTGGATCTGAGCATCCGGCCCGGCGCCAGCATCGGCGGGGCCGTGGAGGAGGGCTACCGGACCAACCTGAAACCGAGGTTGCGGGCAGGGGCGAACCCCGTGGAGCCGCTTTTCACCGTGTTCAACCAGGCGCTGGTCATCGAAGCCGTCAAGCTTGCCGAGGACGGCTCCGGAGATGTCATTGTGAGGCTTTATGAATCGCTGGGAGAACGCTCCACGGGCCTCATCACGGCGAACTTCGATTCCCGGATGGTGCAATCAGTGGACCTCTTGGAGCGCCCCGTTGAGGCTCCCGGTGTGACGCCCGGAGCGGGTGCCGCCGAATTGACCCTGCGCCCGTTCCAGTTGGTGACCTTGCGATTCAGCCGCTGAGTTTCCTGCGTGCCCACCCACCCAACTAGCTCGCATTTGTTGTCGTTTTGGAAGCCCAAAACGACAACAAATGCGAGTCAGTTGGGGGTCAGACGTCGTGCTGGAGGCGTTTGACGAATTGCTTGGTCCGTTCCTCGCGCGGCTCCCGCAAGACCTCCGCGGCGGGTCCACGCTCGACCACCACGCCGCCGTCCATGAAGATGACTTCGTCGGCAACCTGGCGGGCGAAGGCGAGCTCGTGCGTCACGATCACCATGGTCCACCCTTCGTCGGCAAGTTCCTTGATGACGCCGAGCACTTCACCCACGAGTTCCGGGTCCAGGGCAGAGGTGGGCTCGTCGAAGAGCAGCAGTTGGGGTTTGAGCGCCAAGGCACGCACGATTCCCACGCGTTGTTGCTGGCCGCCTGACAGCTCAAAGGGGTACGCATCGCGTTTGTCTGCGAGGCCTACCCGGGCCAGGAGCCGCTCGGCCTCTGCCACGACTTCAGCCCGGGGCCGCTTCTGGACTTGGAGTGGTCCTTCGATGATGTTCTTGAGCACCGTCATGTGCGGGAACAGGTTGTAGTGCTGGAACACCATGGCACTGCGATCCCGGAGGGCGGCGATCTCCCGTTTACCCACTGTGCCGGCGAAATCGAGGGTCAGTCCTGCGCCGGACCCCCGGACCGTACCGGCGTCGGCGTCCCCGAAGGTGACCGTGCCGGCGTCGGGCACTTCGAGGCCGTTGAGTGAGCGCAGGACAGTCGTCTTTCCCGAACCAGAAGGCCCGATCAAGGCGACCACTTGTCCGCGGCGGACATCGATGTCGATGCCGCGCAGCACCTGGTTGCTGCCGAAGGCCTTGGCGAGGTCCCGCGCGGACAACACCAGCGCGGAGTTCCCTTGGGGGGCGTTGCTTGGCTCAGTGGGCGACATAACGGTCCAATCTGCGCTCCAGGGCGGATTGGCCCGTGGAGAGGACGAGGCAAATGACCCAGTAGACCAGTGCGGATTCGAGGTACAGGATCATGAATTCCTGGCTGAACGCGGCGATCTGCTGGGCGTTGCGGAAAAGCTCGGTGACCAGGATGAGTGAAGCCAGCGAGGTGTCCTTCACAAGCGAAATGAAGGTGTTGGACAGTGGAGGCACGGAAACCCTGGCCGCTTGCGGGAGGATGATCCGCACGAGCGTTTGCGGCCGCGACATGCCGATGGTGTGCCCGGCCTCCCATTGGCCCTTGGGCACCGACAGGATCGCGGCGCGGATGACCTCGGCAGCGTAGCCGCCCACGTTGAGGGAAAACGCGATGATGGCGCTCGGCCACGGCTCCAGCTTCACGCCGAGGCTCGGGAGGCCATAGAAGATCACGAACAACTGCACCAGGAGGGGAGTCCCGCGGATCACGGAGACGTAGAAGCGCGCGACGCCGGAGAGCAGCCTGTTGGGGCTCAGACGCATGAGGGCGACGAGCAGCGCCAACGCCAGGCCAAACGCGAACGAAGCCAGGGTCAAGGGGATGGTTCCTGTGACGGCGCCGCCGATGATTGGCCCGAAGGAACTCCAGACGAGGTCCCAGTTGAAGGTCATCTGTTTGGCCGCCGGCTACTTGGTGACGTCTGCGCCGAAGTACTTCTGGGAGATCTTGGCGAGGGTGCCGTCGGCTCGAAGGTCCGTGAGCGCTTTGTCCACTGCGCTCTTGAGTTCGGTGGATCCCTTGCGGAAGACCATGGCGCTCTGCGTCTTGTCGGTGGTTTCTGCGGCGATCTTCAAGCCGGAGTCCGGGGTGCTCTTGGCGTAGTCGAGGTAGGTCAGCTTGTCGTTGACGGTTGCGTCGACGCGGCCTTGGCGCACCAGTGTGGCGGCCTGCGCCCAACCTTCGACGGACTGTACGTTGGCGCCTGCGTCAACTGCCATCTTGTAGAAGTTGCTGGTCAGCGACTGGGCGGTGGTCTTGCCTTTGAGATCGGCGAAGCTGTTGATGGAGTTGTTGTCGGACTTAGTCACGACGACGCCATTGGAGATCGTGTAAGGCGCCGAGAAGTCATACTTGGCCGTGCGCTCGGGGTTGATGGAAATCTGGTTGGCAATAGTGTCGAAGCGCTTGGAATCCAGGCCCGCGAAGATGCCATCGAACTGGGTTTCCTGGAAGGTCGCCTTAACCCCGAGCTTGGCGGCCACGGCCTGGGCGATTTCGACGTCGAAGCCCGTGAGGGGACCGGCCCCGTTCTCATGGAAGCTGAACGGCCGGTACGTGCCTTCCGTGGCGATGACGATCTCACCCTTGGACTTGATGGCCGACAGTGAGGTGTCTCCACCCGACGTCGACGACGGCGAGGAGCCGCCGCCGCAAGCGGTCAGTGCCAGCGCGACGGCGGCAAGGGTTGCGGACAGTGCTGTGCGGCGGGTAAGCAGGCTCTTCATGAAAGCCATCTTAGTCACGGGACCGTACCCGGGTGCTGCGGGCGTACACGGGAGGACGCTTAAAAGGCTGAGTGGGGGCGGTCCCCAACAGCCCGCCACCACTCATCCCCCCAAAAGTGCTTCCGCACGCGCCACGAACCTTGGAAACCCGTTCATTGATTCAAAGGTCAGGCTGCTTCGCCTTCACACATTCATAATTATGGCACGATATAATGGATTTATGAAAGAGGTTACGCGGTATGTTTTTACGTTACCGTGCGGCGAGTCCGGCTTGCAACGATTTTGGACAGCCAGATGCCTCCCAAGCCAAGCGCGGTCGCCAGAGCGGCAGAGTAGTTGATGAGGGGCCGCAACCACGTATTGGATAGCGGGATGAGCGGAAAGACCTGCGAAACGATCAGCAACCCAAGGCCCAGGAGCAATGTCGAGGAGGCGACCCGGAGCAAAACGGGACCCGAACCTCGAATGGATCGCCAGATCCCCGGGATGAGGCATACGGCAACGTAGCCCGGGTAGAACCTGCCCAAAGCCGCGTAGACCTCGAGGGACGGACCCCAATCCAGTCCGACCAGGCCCACGGTGGAGCCCGAGGTGTCCACCGAGAAGAAGAAGAAGGCCGTGAGGACCGCGGTTGCTCCCAAAACGGCCAAGCCAACGGGGCCACGGATGGCTCGTTCGCCGCCGGGGGAAGCAAAGGCCCTCGCCACCTTGATGCCCATGAGCAGGAACGTTCCGTACAGCATGAACCGAAGCAGCAGGTTACAGAGGTTGAAGCTGCCCAGCCACGCGTCGATCAACAAATAAGGACCCTCGATGCTCAGGAGGATGTCGAGGGAAATCAGTGCGAACAGGACGAACATCATCCGGTTCTCTGACCGAAGGGCGCTGGGGATGCGAATGGTCGTCAAGACGAGGCAAATGGAGAGGGTGGCCCACGCCAACACGGTGGTCATCCCAGGTTCTCCCAGATTGTGTTCGTGCGGTCGAGCTCATGCTCATGGCGGCGCAGGGCCTTGCCCAGGGCCTGCAGCCGCTCTCCGGCCAACAGCGCCAGTTCGCCTTCGGTCATCCGGTCCAGTGCGTCCCTCCGCGCCCCGGGGGGCCATCCCGCCTCCGCCTCGGTGACGAGGCCGCTGGCCACGAGGCCTCCGGCGGGTCCGACGCCGGCCGCCCGGGACGTTGCCAAGGCCAGTTCCGGGGGTAGCCGGTTGGCTGTCAGGTGCGCGGAGAAGTTCTGCGGGGCGATCCCGGTGGCGCCGCTCACCCGGTGGCGCAGCTCGCCGTCGTCGATCGCGTCCACCCAGTTCCTGACTGAACTCGGGTGCGGGGTCTCCGCAAGGACCAAGGACGGGACGCCGTCCCGGGGCTCCGAGCGCTCGACGACCGCACGAAGCAGGTCCATGGTGGAGACCTGGCTGACGAGTTCCGCATCAGTGGGGGGAACCGGGGTCCCGCGAAGCGCCGCGTACGCCTCGAATTGTGCCAATGCGTCGAAGGGATTCATGTCGAAGGCCCGGCTGATGCTCACGAGCGAACTCTCGGCAACCTTGCCGCGGACCAATTGCTGGGCCAGCGTGGTGCGCTTCACTCCCGAAGAGCGGCAGACATCGGCCGTGCTGGTGTTCGGGGCGATCCCGTGCAGCCAGCGTTGGAACGCCTTGGAGGGGAGGGACATGAACCACTTTCTGATAGACGGTTCCCGCAGGAGGTTTCTGGAAGACGGTTCCTGCGAGGACTGCGAGGTCGATTTTACGATGCGCGCACATTGAATTATGCTTGATTCTCGAACCCGCTGGTCCGCACACCCCCCAAGTACGGACCAGCGGGTTCTTCCATGCCCCGGTCTTTCAGCACGGTGGCACTTTCCGCTCAAGGGCGGAGCAGTGAGAGGATAGACCAATGACTGCAACGCTTGTCGCCAAAGAGCTCTCCGGCGGCCACGGTCACCGCACCTTGTTCTCGAAGCTCTCCCTCACTGTCGCGCCAGGAGACGTCGTGGGTGTCGTCGGCGCCAACGGCGCCGGGAAATCCACCCTGCTGCGCATCCTCGCAGGAGCTGACCGCCCCCAGGAGGGCTCGGTCAGCCTCGCCCCCAGCGACGCCTTTGTCGGTTGGCTGCCCCAGGAACACGAACGCACCCCCGGCGAAACCGTGGCCGCCTACATTGCGCGCCGCACGGGTTGCGCCCAGGCCACGGCCGAGATGGAAGCCGGCGCCGAGGGGCTCGCGGCCGGGACCCCGGATGCCGACGACGCGTATTCCTTGGCTTTTGACCGCTGGATGGCATCGGGTGCCGCGGACCTGGAGGACCGGATCCCCGCGGTATTGGCCGAACTTGGCCTGGAATCCGGTCCGGATGCGCTCATGACGGGCCTGTCCGGTGGGCAGGCCGCGCGCGTTGCCTTGGCGGCGCTCCTGCTGAGCCGCTTCGATGTCGTGCTCCTCGACGAACCCACCAATGACCTGGACCTCGACGGACTTGCCCGGCTTGAATCATTCGTCCAGGGCCTTCGCGGCGGCGCCGTATTGGTCTCGCATGACCGGGAGTTCCTGGCACGCTGCATCACCAAGGTGCTGGAACTGGACCTGGCCCAGAACAGCGTGGCGGTCTACGACGGCGGTTACGATTCCTTCCTCGAAGAGCGGGCGGTGGCAAAGCGGCACGCCCGCGAACGCTACGAGGAATTCGCCAACACCAAGGCCGATCTCGTGTCCCGCGCCCGGACGCAGCGCGAATGGAGCTCACAGGGCGTCCGCAACGCCATGAAGAAGAGCCCGGACAACGACAAAATCCGCAGGGCTGCGAGCGTTGAGTCCTCGGAAAAGCAGGCCCAGAAGGTCCGTCAGATGGAGTCCCGCATCGCCCGGCTTGACGAGGTGGAAGAGCCGCGCAAGGAATGGCAGCTGCAGTTCAGCATCGGCCAAGCTCCACGCTCCAGCTCCGTCGTCGCAACCTTGCGCGACGTCGTGGCCCATCAGGGCGACTTCACGCTGGGACCCGTCAATCTCCAGCTCAACGCCGGCGAACGCATTGGCATCACCGGACCCAACGGCGCAGGAAAGTCCACCCTCCTGCGGCTGTTGCTCGGGATTCAACAGCCCGACGCCGGAGACGCCTCCATGGGTGCGTCCGTGGCGATCGGCGAGATCGACCAAGCCCGCGGACTGCTGGCGGGGCACCTCACCCTGGCAGACGCCGTCGAATCCGTCCTGATCGAATGGAACTCCGCGGATGTCCGGACCCTGCTGGCCAAGTTCGGCCTCAAAGCGGACCACACCTCCCGGACCGTGGATTCCTTGTCCCCGGGCGAACGTACCCGCGCGGCGCTCGCGCTGCTGCAGGCCCGCGGCGTCAACCTGCTGGTCCTCGACGAACCCACCAACCACCTCGACCTGCCGGCGATCGAGCAGCTTGAGGATGCGCTCGACGGCTACGAAGGCGCGCTCCTGCTGGTCACGCACGACCGCCGCTTGCTCGAAAACGTCCGGCTCGATTCCCGCTGGCACCTTGACAACGGCACCGTGACCGAACTGCACCACACTTCCGGAATGGGGAATCACAAGCCATGAGCATGGATGGCGTCGCCTGGCGCTCGCTCTACAACATCACCCGCGCCAAGAGCGGCTCCCAGCCGTTTTCGCGGGAAACCATCAAGCGCGTGCTCGCTTTCGCGAAACCGTACCGGAACAAGCTGATTGCCTTCGTACTGGCCTCCATCGCCGGCGCATTCCTTGCGGTGGCCACCCCGGTGCTGGCCGGCAAGGTGGTGAACGCGCTCATCGCCCGTGCAGGCGTGGACGTCGTGATCGGGCTGGCCGCGCTCATCGCTGCCGTGGCCGTCGCCGACGCCGGGGTGGGACTGCTGACCCGGTGGCTGTCTTCCGTGATCGGCGAAGGCGTGATCGTTGACCTGCGGACGCGGGTGTTCGACCATGTGCAGCGCATGCCCATCGCCTTCTTCACCCGGACCCGCACCGGAGCCCTCGTCAGCCGGCTCAACAACGACGTCATCGGAGCCCAGTCGGCTTTCGCGGGCACGCTCTCCGGAGTGGTCAGCAACGTCGTGTCCTTGATCCTGACCCTCGTGGTCATGCTCAACACGTCCTGGCTCGTCACCGTCCTTGCGATGGTGCTTCTGCCGATCTTCCTCATCCCCGCACGCCGCATGGGCTCCAAGCTGGCCGACCTCCGGCGTGAAGCCGCGTCCCACAACGCGGCCATGGGAACCCAAATGACAGAGCGTTTCTCCGCGCCCGGCGCCACGCTCGTCAAACTGTTCGGCCGCCCGGATGAAGAGTCCGCCGAGTTCGCCCTGCGCGCCGGCCGCGTGCGGGACATCGGTGTCCGCACCGCCATGTTGCAGTTCACGTTCATCACCGCATTGACACTGGTTTCGGCACTGGCCCTCTCGCTCGTTTACGGACTGGGCGGTTGGCTTGCGCTGAGCGGGCAGCTGGCAGCGGGCGACGTCGTCGTGCTGGCGCTGCTGCTCACCCGCCTCTATGCGCCGCTCACCGCGTTGTCGAGTGCCCACGTTGAGGTCATGAGCGCGCTGGTCAGCTTCGAGCGGGTCTTCGAGATCCTGGACCTTAAGCCGCTCATCCAGGAGAAGCCCGACGCCGTCGCGGTGCCTTCGGGACCCGTTGCGGTGGAGTTCGACGACGTCCGCTTCGGCTATCCGTCCGCGGAGAAGGTGTCCCTTGCGTCGCTGGAGGAAGTGGCGACGCTTGATACCCGCGGCGGTGAAGAGGTCCTGCACGGGATCAGCTTCCGCGTGGAGCCCGGTCAAACCGTGGCGCTCGTGGGGTCCTCGGGCGCGGGCAAGTCAACCGTGGCCCAGCTGCTGTCCCGCCTGTACGACGTCGACTCCGGCGCCGTGCGATTGGGTGGCCATGGGCGAGGTACAGGCCTGGATATCCGGGACGCAACGTTCGATTCCCTCCGGGCGACCCTGGGCATGGTCACGCAGGACGGCCACCTCTTCCATGAAAGCATCGCCTCCAACTTGCGGCTGGCCCGTCCAGGAGCGACGGACGAGGAAATGTGGGACGTGCTCCGGCGCGCCCGGCTCGAAGCGATGGTCCGCTCCTTGCCGGATGGCCTGGAGACCGTGGTGGGTGAGCGCGGCTACCGCCTTTCCGGCGGGGAACGCCAGCGGCTCACCATCGCACGCCTCCTTATCGCACAACCGAGGGTCGTCATCCTCGACGAAGCCACGGCGGCGCTGGATTCCACGAACGAAGCCGCAGTCCAGGCAGCCTTGGGCGAGGCACTCGAGGGGCGCACCGCCGTCGTGATCGCCCACCGCCTCTCCACCATCCGGGCGGCCGATGTCATCCTTGTGGTGGAGGACGGATCGATCGTCGAGCGCGGCACGCACACAGAGCTGCTCGCCGCGGACGGTCGCTACGCCGAGCTGTACAACACGCAGTTCGCGGAGGCGACGGCTGTGGCACAAGAAGCTGTTCCGGAGCTGTAGGCGCGGTGCCCGGTTTCAGCTCCGGGTGTCTTGGCGAACTTCCGGCGCAACTTCCACGCGGTTGCGGCCGGCGGACTTGGCGGTGTACAACGCCATGTCGGCTTCCTTGAGGAGCCGTTCGCTGCTGACCCGGTGGTCGGGCACAAAGGCAGAGAGACCGGCGCTCAAAGTCAGGGTGCCCGAGGGGTTCCCTGAATGCGCGATGCCCAGGTCCCGCACGGCCTCCAGCGCGCGTGCGAGCCTTGCCTCTGCGCCGGATACCGTCTGGCCGGGCAGCAGGAAGAGGAACTCTTCCCCGCCGAACCGGTAGATTCCGTCGCTTTCCCGCCCTTGGCCGGCAAGGGAGGCCGCAACCGACTGCAAGGCCAGGTCACCGGCCTGGTGGCCGTATAGATCGTTGTATCTCTTGAAATTGTCCACGTCGCAGATCGCCAGGCTGTAGTCGGTGCCGTACCGGGCGCTTGCGTGGTGCAGCTGTTCCAAGTCCTCCGAGAGCTTCAGCCGGTTGTGGAGCTTCGTCAGGGGATCGGTGCGCGCTTGCTCGGCGAGCGCGGCACGGTAGCGGGCAAGATCCGTATGCAGCGAAGTCACCCTTTGTGCCACCAACAGCCGGGTATGCAGAGCGAACGGATCAAGCGGCTTGGCCACGTAATCATCAGCTCCGGCCTGCATGCCGGCGACTACGTCTTCCCGTGAATCCTTTGAGGTGACAAGGACAAGATAGGTGTAGGAGTCTTCTTCGGCGCTGCGGATGGCGCGGCACAGCTCCAGTCCGTTGAGCCCGGGCATCATCAGGTCAGTCACGACGACTTGCGGACGGTGTTTCCTGTACAGCTCCCAGGCGGAGCTGCCGTCCGCGGCCACGATGCATTCATGGCCGGACTGCTCCACAGCCGCTTTCGCCACGAGGCGAGAACCGAAATCGTCGTCCGCCACCAGGACCTTCACGAGGCCACCGACAGGGCGAAGTCCAAGGCTTTGTCAACGAGGGCAAGTTCGGCTTCGAGGGCGGCCAGGAACACGGGATCGACAGTCTTGCCGCTTGATGAGCTGCGTTCCAATTCCTCGCACATCCGGGCGGCGCGCGCGGCTCCGATGTTGGCTGCGGCGCCTTTCAATTTGTGGGCCACCTGTCTAAAAGCGTCTCCGCTTCCGTTCTCCAAAGCCTGGCGGAGTGCTTGCAGGCTCGGTTGAATGTCTTGCCTGAAGGCTTGGGCCGCGGCAGGCAGCAATCCCAGTCCGTCTGCCGGGCCGAGGTCACGCAACGTCTCCAGCCTCGCGGGGTCGAGGGCGGGTCCGGAATCTTCCTTGGATGTTTCCGGTATCCATCGCGAGAGAACCCGGTCCAATTTGTCCACGTCCACCGGTTTGGTCAAATAGTCGTCCATGCCGGCCGCGAGGCAGCGCTCACGGTCCTCATCCAGGGCGCCTGCGGTCATGGCAATGACGGGGAGCCGCTTGCGGCCATCGTTCCGTGCCCGGATCGTCTTGGTGGCCTCGAACCCGTCCATGACGGGCATATGGCAGTCCATCAGGACCGCGGCATACTCGGTGGCCGCAGTAGCGGCAACTGCTTCGCTGCCGTCGGCTACGACGTCGGCCTCGTACCCGAGCTTCGCCACCATGCTGCGGGCTACGAGCTGGTTGACCTCGTTGTCCTCGACGACCAAAATCCGGCCGCGCGAAGGCTGGCTGATGGTCACCGGGATTGCCGGAGCGACGGCGGGAACCGCCAGCGGGCGCGCCGCCACGAGACGCATGAGGCGGTCGTAGAGCTCGGAGCTCCGCACGGGCTTCGTCAACCATTCCTGGACCCCGGCTGCCACGAGTTCGGCTTTGTCCACA
Organism: Arthrobacter sp. KNU-44; assembly: GCF_051843155.1. Lineage (NCBI taxonomy): Bacteria > Bacillati > Actinomycetota > Actinomycetes > Micrococcales > Micrococcaceae > Arthrobacter > Arthrobacter sp. KNU-44. Next base: position 1,185,214 of record NZ_JBPXNG010000002.1, on the reverse strand, counting down.
TTCATGGTGGAGGTCAGCATGATGATCCGCGTGGACTCGAGCGCGGCGTCGGTGCTCAGCTGGTGTGCCAGCTCCAAGCCGTTCATGTCCGGCATGCACATGTCCAGCACCGCAATGTCGAAGGAACGTCCGGCGGCGGCCTCCTCGCGGCAACGATCCAAGCCCTGTTGGGCGTCACCGACAGCCTCCGGATTCATCCGCCAGCCCGCCAATTGTGCCTGGAGCACCAGCCTGTTGGTCGAGTTGTCATCCACTACCAGGACCCGGAGCCCCGTGAGCTGGTCGGGCGAGATCGACGGCGGAGTTGCGGCGGGTCCGCTCACTGCCAGGGGAAGGGTCGCCCAGAAGGTGCTGCCGTTGCCCAAGGAGCTGTCCACCCCGATCTCGCCCCCCATCACCTCGGTCAGCCTCCGCGAGATCGCCAGTCCAAGGCCGGTTCCGCCATACCGCCGGGTGGTGGAGGCATCGGCCTGCGAGAACGACTCGAAAAGCCTGTGGTGATCTGCCGCCTCGATCCCGATCCCGGTGTCCCGGACCTCAAAGCGTACCCGTACGTTCGCGGATTCCTGATCCACGACCTTCACACTGATGACCACCTCTCCGGAAGGAGTGAACTTCACGGCGTTCGACGCCAGGTTGAGGAGAATCTGCCTGATGCGGCCGGCGTCGCCCATCAGCATCGCCGGAACCTCCGGCCGGCAGTACGCGATCAGCTCGAGGCCTTTGGCCTGTGCGGCTTCGGCAAGGAGGACTGCGAGTTCTTCCACCAGGCTGCGTGGATTGAAGGGCGCAGGGTCAAGGTCGACCTTGCCGGCTTCGAGTTTCGAGAAGTCAAGAATGTCATTGATCAAGGTCAGCAGGGCTTCGCCCGCGCCCTTGACGCCCTCGGCATATTGGCGCTGGGTTTCCTCCAAGGGGGTGTCCAGCAACAATCCGGTCAGCCCGATCACGCCGTTCATCGGTGTGCGGATCTCATGGCTCATTGTCGCGAGGAACTCGGACTTCAAGCGGCTGGCCTCCTCGGCGGCTTCCCGGGCTGTCACCAACTCGGCCTGGGCGATCCTGCGTTCGGTGATGTCCTGGGCGATCGTGGCGACTCCATGGATGCCGCCGGTGCCCCGGATCGGGGACATTGTCAGCGATACCGGAACGATGGAACCATCGATGCGGACCCGCGCTGTTTCGTAGCTGTGGGTTTCGCCACCTGCCCTGATGGCCGCCATGAGCTCCTTCTCCTCGTCCTGAAGTTCATCGGGAATGATGAATGAGACGTGCCTGCCGATTGCCTCCGCGGCATTGTACCCGTAGATCCGTTCGGCTCCGGGATTCCAGCTGGTGATGACACCGTCAAGGGTCTTTCCCACGATGGCATCCGCCGAGGAGTTGACGATCGCGCCAAGGCCTTCGAGCTCCGCCGTGCGCTGGGCAACCTTGGATTCGAGATCCCGCGTCAGGTTGATGTTCTCCAGGATCATGAGGATCTGGCGCGTGACGGCCAATGCCAACACGGTGAGTCCCACGGCCTGGAGGAAGGGGTCGCCGGGACGCCCGACACGTATGGGCGCCACCATGACGGCACCGAAGACGGGAACATAAGGGAGGAGTTCCAAGGCGAGGGTGTAGAGGCGCCGCTCCGTCCGGGGACGCGGGGCGTAGGGGACGAGCGGGGCGAGGGCGATCAGCAGGAACGCCGCGATCCAGCCGGCGGCGAGGGGAGTTCCGGTGAGCCCCGTCACGCCGTCCGAGGTCAGGTCCACGTAGGTACTGTCCGTGATCGCCAGGATGAGGAGCCCACCTCCCAAGCAGATCCACCTGAGGCGCTCCCCGGGTGCCCTTCGCATGGTGAGCATGAGGACAATGGAGACCATCACGATATCGGCAACCGGATAAGCAAGGCCGGTGAGATGGACGAGGATGTCCTGCCCTTCGGCCTTGTACATGGATCCGAGTACGGTGGCCCAGCTCATGAAAAGGACGGCGGAGGCGATCACTGCCGCATCCAAGAGCCCGCGCAGGAAAGCAACCCTCGAAACCCGGGGACGCGGGAACAAATAGAGAGCGATCGCGGCCGGGATCGAATAGCCGACGAAAGCGGCGTCGGCTATGGACGGGTAAGGGTAGTTATGATCCAGCGTGAGCCCATAGAAGGTCCAGATTGATTGGCCGGTTGTCCACACCAGCGTGGCCAGCGCCATGACCCACCACGCGCGGGAGCTTTCGTCTTTGCACCGTGCTGCCCTGGCACAACTGAGCGTGCCAAGCAGCGCGGCGGCGAGGATCGCGAGATCCCCGACGGACTGCGCCGCAGACGTCCCTTGGTTGGCGTCGAGGATCATCGCCAGGATGACCACGGCCACCGCGGTGACGATCACAGTCCAGGCCAGGACAGGCCTTCGAAGGCTGTGGCCGCTCATGCCGATGGCCGGAGCGTCGCGGCGCTCATGAAGAAATTGCATGCGATCCCCCAGCTGGATCTGACAATGCTGACCTGTATTAGGTTAAACCAAACTTTGCCACCAGATGTCCCAAAGCTCTACTGGATCTTCGCGGCGAAATTCAAAAAAGAGAATCGCCGTCAAGCCCTGTTGCCCCAATGCGGGCAGACCTACTTTTTCGCGAGCAGGGGCAGGACGTGGTCCGTCAGGAGTGGAGCCAAATCGTCCGGAAGTTCAGCAGTGAGATCCAACCAGCGGATCTCCGCGATCTCGGCGGAAGGATGGGCGTTCCACGTGCCCGGTGCGGTGAAGACGGTGGCCTCGATGTCCGTCGCGGCCTCGTTCGCGGCGACTGCGAGCCAGCTCCCCAAGGGCTTCAGGTCGGCCGGGTCGACGTCGATTCCGACCTCTTCGGCCAGCTCACGGGATGCCGTCTCCGCCGCGGTTTCACCCGGTTCGGGCTTGCCACCAGGGTGCATGAACTTGTCCGTGCCGCGCTTTCGCACCGTCAGCAGCCGTCCGGCGTCGTCGTATACGCAGACAGCGCTGACGACTATCAGGTCCTTGGATGGACTGTTGCGGGTCATTGCTCTCTCCTTAGCCGTGATTCGAGCAGCAGATCCTTGGCCGGTCCGTGGACGTCCCAGGCGAAGCTGAAGGCATCCGGCCCGTCCCAGCGGTAGTTGACGTTGTAGTCATCGGGATCGCACCAGTGGCTGTCCTCGTTGGCGTGGTCGCGGAAGCTCATGCGGTGGAACGGCTTCCCGTCCGGGAAGTAGACGTCCATAGCATCGGGGGAGTCGGAAGGCCGCAGGAGGTATTCGCGGAAGGCCGGGCCTGCGTGGGTGGGCCAGGTCATGGTGCCGTCTTCGCGAAGGAGGAGGCCGCCGTCGGGCGTTCCTGAATAGCGCACGACGCCGGCAAACGTACCGCGGGTGCCGCTCGCCCGGTCCCACAGGGACCGTTCCACGGTCCAGCTGCCCAGCAGGTAGGCCCGCAGGTCTTGCGTCGGAGACGATTCGCGCAGATGGTCGTTCAAGTGCCCTCGATTGGAATCGAACCAACGACACCGGCTTTAGGAGAGCCGTGCTCTATCCACTGAGCTACGAGGGCCTGTGCGCGTGCTGGAAGCTCCGGGGAGCCGCTGGCCGGGCACGCATACAAGCATACAAGCTGCCGGGGCGGCCCTCGAACACCGAGGCCGGCGACACAGTCTGCCCCCCAACAAGGGAGGAGCGGCGCATGGTTGCGCCGGCGCTAGGCTGGCCCCCATGAGGGAGCAGATGACGGCGGCGGCCGCCCACGGCGACCACCTCCCGGAGCTGGGCACCATCCGCTCGAACATCGGCGGCTGGGCCCAGTTGAGCGTGGTGCAGTATTTCGTTGCCGAATCGGCGGTGATCGAAGCCTGGCGGGGACCCGAACCCTACGATCGCCGGACCGGTTTCATCAGCGACCTTGGCGCGCTCAAGTGCGGGATCTACGAGCACCGCGATGTCTGCTCGCCCCTGCATCTGCTCATGAATGCCTCGTTTGTGGTGCAGGGCCTGGGCATGCTTTTCGGGGCGCTGCTGCTGAGTTCGGCGCTCCTGTGCATCGCGGCCCGTCCCGGCGTGCGCATCCTGCAGGGTGCCGCCTACCGCAAAGCGAGGCCCACCGCCGTCGCGGTCCGGGTCCTGACGGGTATCTCCGGGCTGGGGACTGTGGTTGTTGGTTTCGTGCCGGAAGACCTTGGGTCTCCCTTCCATCTTGTGGGTGCCCTCATGTTCTTCATCGGTGGAGCATCCGCCCTGTTGCTCCTCGGACTGCTTTGGCTGCCGCATACCCCTGTGAGCTGGTTCATCGTGGCGTGCGGAACGTTGACTCTGGCCGCCCTCGTGGTCGGCGGCCTGACACGGATGGATGTCCCCGAGCCTGGAACCCTGGAACGCCTGATGGCCTATCCGGTGACGATCGGATTTTCCGCTGCGGGGCTAGTGGTGGCGCAAAGGGTCCGGCAAGTACGGCGGACGGCGGCGCGGCTTGCAAAACGCTGAGTTTTCGCGGGTAGCCTCATGTCAGCGGGTGGGTAGTCTTTGCATTATCATGAGTGCACTCACCGGAATGGCGCCGGGCTGAGGGTTCCACGCAGTCTTGGCGCAGATTAGATTGACCGACTCAGCAGAACATAGGACCCATGACTCATCAGCTTGTTCTGCGTCGTCCGGGACACGCAGGCGAAATATTCCCCGTAAGGGCAGCTTCCGGGCTCTCGGGTTGCGACCTTCGGGACTCTTGCGCTCCGATCGTCCGACGCCGGCAGGCGACGCAGCGATGAGCGCCCAGACACTGCCCGCCCGGGATTCCACGCTCCCCGATGGTGCCTTGAATACTTCCTCGGAACCAGTTTTCGATGTTCCGGAACAGATCACCGTCGATTTGTCGGAAGACGGCATTGTTGAGGTCATTCTGCCGCCCAACACTGTGGTCCGTTCACCGGAAGCCCAGGCTGCCGCCGCGGCCGTCCGTGGTTTTGCGGATGGACGGCGGCTGCCCCTGCTGCTGACCGTGACCGGCGTACTGTCCGTCACGAACGACGCGCGCCTGACCTACACGAATTCCGCGGTTGTTTCGGCATGTGCCCTGCTGGGCGAGAGTCCCGTAGATCGGGTGATCGCACATTACCTCCTGCGTTCGAGGTCGGACTCAGTTCCGGCGCGGTTCTTCACCTCCGAGGCGGAAGCCCGCGACTGGTTGAGAGAGCACCACCGTGGATCATGAGCCCCAGGACCCGCGACTCCTTGCCCTTGTCGAAGGGGTAGTCCGGATTGCGGACGGCGACCTCAGCACCAGGATCCCGGTCTCCGGCCCACGGGACGAAGTGGCTGCTGTCATTACCGGGATCAACCTCATGGCGGACGATCTTCAAGCCATCTACCAGGAACTCGAGGAACGGGTCGAAAGCCGAACCGCCATGCTGCGCGAGGCCCAAATCGAACTCGAAAGGATGGCGCTCACTGATCCGCTGACCCAGTTGGCCAACCGCACGGCACTCGAAAGGGCGCTGAGCCATGAACTTGTCGAATCGGAGCGGGGCGAACTCCCGCCTGCTTTGCTCGTTTTGGACTTGAACTCATTCAAGGGGATCAACGACACCTTGGGGCACGGCGCAGGGGACACCGTCTTGAAGGTCACTGCCAGGCGCCTGGTCGCCGCGGTCCGCGACACGGACATGGTGGCCAGGCTCGGCGGGGACGAATTTGCCGTCATGCTCCCCAAATCCAATGCGGCGCATGCACGCGGGGTTGCCAAGCGGATCCTTCGTGCCGTGGGGGAGAGCATCGACATCGGTGAAGTCCGGATCATCTGTGGAACCAGCATCGGGCTCCGGGTCGCCGAGCCAGGACAGTCCGTGGACGACCTCGTGATGGAAGCCGATACCGCCATGTATGCGGCAAAGGCAGAGCAGGGGAGCAGCGTCAGGGTTTTCGAACCGGCTTTGTTGTACGCGCGCCGGCTCCAAGGACTCATGATCTCGGAACTTCGTGAAGCCATCCGGACAGATCAGCTGATTCTCCATTTCCAGCCTGTTGTCGAGTTGGCCTCGGGCCGGATCGAGGGCGCCGAAGCTTTGGTGCGGTGGAACCACCCCGAGAGGGGATTGTTGATGCCGGATGCGTTCATCCCCCTGGCAGAGGAAACCGGCATCATCATCGATCTCGGGTATTGGGTTCTTCGGCGGGCAATGCAGCAATTGCGCGCGTGGCAGGACGGCCCGGGCGTGGACGAAGACTTCAGCATGAGGGTCAATATCTCGACAACCGAACTGCAAAGCCTGGACTTGATCGAGCATGTGCAGGAAGTGCTCGCCGAAACCGGAGTGGAGGCATCCAAGCTGGTCATCGAGCTGACGGAATCGATGGCGGTGAACGGCAGCGACATCGACAGATACTCTCTGACCGGGCTCCGACGTCTAGGCATCCGCTTGGAAATCGACGACTTCGGCACCGGCTATTCGTCCATCAGCTACCTGCGCAGCCTTCCCGTCAACGTGGTCAAGATCGACCGCTCCCTCATCCAGGGCCTGGGCAAGGACGACAAGGAACGGGACTTTGTGGCGGCCGTTCTCCAGCTCATTCATGCGTGCGGAATGCAGGCTGTTGCCGAGGGCATCGAAACGGCAGAGCAAGCGGCTGAGCTTGCCCGACTGGGCTGCGCCAGTGGCCAGGGGTATTACTTTGGCCGGCCCATGGCAGCGGATAAATTTGCCGAACTGTTGCGAGGCACGTGAGCATGCCTCTTCCCGGTAATGGAAGACAGGTAACGGAAAGGCACCGGACCTTAGGTCCGGTGCCTTTACATTGTAGCTAGTTGGACGGGGTGGAGTTGGGCCACCAGCCGATGGCCTGAGGCGAGCCCTGGGTGGTGGAGTTGGGCCACCAGCCGATGGCCTCAGGTGAACCCTGGGTGGTGGAGTTGGGCCACCAGCCGATGGCCTGGGCTGAATCCTGTGCGAAGTTCGGCCACCAGCCAATGGCTATGGACGAATCCTGCGAGGGGCTCTGGCTGCTGGCGGACACTGCTGCCGAGCCGGTAATTCCTGCGAGCAAGATTGCTGCTGCCGCGAGGAGCGCGGCGAGAGTTCTTTTCATGCGAAAGCTCCTGATGTTTTGTGACTGATGCGACTGGAGTGAACGAAGTGAAGCACGCTCATTATAAGAGTAACGACACGCCGTGTCATCAATGCCTTGTCCACATCTCTCAAAATCGTGCTAATCGCCGGGCCGCGTTTCGACGAAGTGTCTCAGGGACATAATGGAGCTATGCGAGAAAAGAAGGTTGCGCCGTCATACGCTGCCGTGGAGCTTGAGGCGAGGGGACACAGAGCCAGCCACGAGTTCACCAAGGCTGCCGATGGCGCGCGTTCGGCAGCCCACATTGCCCGCGGCGAGGGTGATTCCACGGGGTGGTGGAACATGACTTTCCTTCAAGCCGAGAACCTTCTCGACGCCGGTGACTTCGCTGAGTGCACGGCCCTGGCGAGATCCCTTTCCGAGGCATCGTTGGCTGTAGCCTCGCCCCAGCACAAGGCCCGGGCACTCATTTTGATGGCGAACTCCTTGCGGAGCGAAGGACTTTTGGAGCTGGCGACGGCGGCCGCGGCGTCGGCCGTCGGCCTGGTCGATGATGACGCGGACATGGAAATCGACGTCCACGCGCGGCAGGCCCTGATCGCGGCGTTTGGCGAGTCAGGAAAACTTGAAGAGGCATGGGAGGAATGCCTGTCCCTCTCGGAAAGAATCTCCGATGAGATGGATGACCAGTTGGCCGGCAAGGCGTACTGGGTCATCGGCAATGTTGCGTTCCTCTGCGACAAGGTAGCTGAGGGCCTCCAGTACCACGAGCTCGCCGCGGAAACCTTTTCCCCTTCCCGGAACCTTGATGTCTGGGCCAAGTTCAACAAGGCGTCGGCGGCGATGAGGCTGGCAGCGGAAGTGGCAGATGCCGCCACGCTGCGGTGCATTGAGCGTGCCGAACTTGCCACGGACGTCGTCGGAGGCAGCGAAGAGGAAATTCTCCTGCTTCGCCTCAACCGCGCTCATTGGAACTACCTGGCAGGAGACGCCAAGGCGGCACTTGAGCTGCTGGACGAAATCAGTGGCAGCGCCGACCAGTTGCCTTCGCAGATCGCCGGCGAGATATTCCTTTTGATGGCGCGCGCCCAGGCCGATACCGGGACCAAGCAGGCGGCGAAAGAAAGCTTGGTCGAAGCGGCCGATCGCTTCGACAAAGCCGGTGCGCACCAGCGTGCCCTCCAAGCGCGTGAGATGCTCGCTCCGGGGCCCGATTCGGAAGACTGATTCTGATCAGGAGTCGCGCCTTAAGGGCGTTGGCCCAGTCAGGCGCTCTTCTTGGAACGCCGGCCGAGGAACACAGCCGCGCCGCCAGCCAAGAGGCTCAGCAGGAACAGTACCCAGCCCACAACGGTGAGCGTGGAAGCCAAAGCCACCTGGCCGGCGTCGGGCGTTGCAGATCCGAGCGCAGCGTCAACTGCCACGTTGCTCCACAAGCGGACCACCGCGAATAGCAGGGGGGCAGCCCACAGAGCCCAGCGCAGTGCCTTTCCGGCCACATTGGTGCCGATGAGCAGAAGCCAGGTGAAGCCGAAGATCAGCGGAAACAGGGTTCCGGCGGTTTTGTGGATGTAGCTGAGCTGTCCGCGGGCGTCGTCCGTCATGGCGCCATGCAATTGATGGACGTAGTCGGTAGAGAACCCGCCGATGAGGGAATCCGGCATGGACATACCGCCGGACAACTGGGTCATCTGGTTCAGGGTCAGCAGATGCACGTACCAGAACAGGAAAAGGCTGGCCACAACCCCGGCAATCACAATGAGGCGGCCGTTGTTCTGCGCCTTCTCCGGGGACCGCTGGGTGGTGGGATTGATCACCGACCGCAAGTGGTGCTGGGGGACAGCGGCATTGGCGCCGTGCTTTTTGATGCGTTGGGCTGGGGTCTTGGCCATGTCATTCATTATCCCGCCACATAAGCTGGACCCATGACCACTGGCAGGCACTCCGCCACAGAACTTGATCCATCGCTCGACGACTACGAACTCGCTGCGGCCCTGGTCCGGGAAGCCGGGCAGCTTGCCCTGCTGATGCGGATGGGCGGGTTGCAAGGGGAACGGAAGACTTCGGTCTCTGACGTGGTGACCGCCGCGGACCATGCGGCTGAAGCCTACGTCCTCGAGCAACTGCGCCGTTGCCGCCCGGACGACGGCATCCTGGGTGAAGAAGGAAGCTCGGTGGCAGGAAGCAGCGGCCGCACCTGGGTCATCGATCCCGTGGACGGTACCTACAATTTCCTGCACGGCTCCACCTATTGGTGCTCGGCGATCGCCTTGAAGCACGACCGTCCGGCCACACATGGGGTCGCCTCGGATGCGGACGTGATCCTCGGGGCTATCTATCAACCGGAGTTGGACAAGCTTTGGACCGGCGGCGAAGGCCACCCCGCCACCCTCAACGACGAACGGATCCCGGGGCCGTCGGGGGCTGCCCTCAGTCAACTCGGTGCCGCGACGTACATCCACCCGACCTGGCTGGCCGATCCACGCGCTGCCATGCCCTGGCACGCTGCAGCAGTGTCCGCAGCGTCATTGCGCATGTTCGGTTCCGGCTCCTGCGATCTCGGGCGGGTGGCCGACGGTGAACTGGGCTGCTGGTTCCAGCACAGCTGCCCCGAGTGGGACTGGCTCCCCGGCAAGGCGATCGTCCGCGCGGCAGGCGGGGACACCGACGTCGTGCGCGTCAACGGCCTGGACTGGTTCCTCGCGGGAGGCCCGACGGCCGTCCGCGAGTTGCGTGCGGCGCTCACCTCGGTGCCGCAATTCGCCTGAGTGTGCCCTTTCTTGGTTGGAGGAATGGACATAGTTCTGTTATGTCCACTGATTCAAGCAAGGAGGGGACATGTCCCTGGGGGATTGACCCTATTGGGGAGTACCCCGGACTGGGCGCTGGGCAGTTGCTAATCTCCGGACGGCAGCTCAAGCCCAGGGGGAATAATTGGACAACCGCACCGTCCTGCTCGTTTACGGCACCCGTCCGGAGGCCATCAAAATGGCGCCGCTGGTCCATGCCTTGCGCGCAACCGGCCGTTACAAGGCGCCAGTAGCAGTAACCGGGCAGCACCGGGAAATGCTGGACCAGGTCAATGCGCTCTTCGGCGTCCAGCCCGAGCATGACCTGAACATCATTGAGCCCCGCCAAACCCTTGCGGGGATCACGGAAAAGTCCTTGCGGGGTGTCACGGAAGTCCTCCACGATGTCAGGCCGGACGCGGTGGTTGTCCAGGGAGACACCACCACCGCCATGGCCGCGGGGCTGGCAGCGTTCTACCAGGGAATTCCGGTGGTCCACCTTGAGGCCGGACTGCGCAGCGGCAACCTGAATTCACCTTTTCCGGAGGAAGCGAACCGCCGTTTGCTTGGGCAAATCGCCACGCTGCATCTGGCGCCCACCTCCACAGGCAGGGACAATCTGCTGTCCGAGGGCGTTTCGGCGGAGAACATCGCGGTCACCGGAAATACGGTCATCGACGCGCTGTTGAGGACTGTCAAAAGGGACGTTGAGTTTGCGGAACCCGTACTCCGGGCCATCACGGATTCAGGCCGCAAAATCCTGTTGGTCACTCTCCACCGACGAGAAAACCTTGGCCAGGCCATGGTGGGCGTGGGCAAGGCGCTCGCGCGGATCGCGGCCCAGTGCCCCGAGGTGGAAATCGTCCTTCCGATGCATCGGAATCCAGCTGTGCGGGAGGCCGTCCTGCCCGAAGTAGCAGGTGTCAAGAACATCACCATTACGGAACCCCTCGACTACGTGCAATTCACCAAGCTCCTGAGCCTGTGCCACGTGGTCCTCACTGACTCGGGCGGGGTCCAGGAAGAGGCGCCGGCCCTCGGGAAACCCGTTCTGGTCATGCGTGACAACACCGAACGCCCCGAGGCCGTGGCGGCAGGTACGGCACGGCTCATCGGGACGCATGCGCAAACCATCGTGGACGCCGTCAACGCCTTGATGAGCGACGACGCGCTGTATTCGGATATGGCTACTGCAGTGAACCCCTACGGCGACGGCGGCGCGGCCGAGCGTGCGGTGGCGGCTATCGACTCCATGTTGGGGACGGGGCAGCGACGCCCAGACTTCGTCGCTTAACCCATTCGGGTACCTTCGGGAAGCGCTCGCCTCGGGCCTTGTTTACTTTCTCCACGGGGGACGTGCGTCCTCCAAGGTTTCCGTTGCAACGCGCCCGGCGTGATTGCAACTCTCACGAGGGGGCAAAACTTGAATACGAGACACAGGACATGGTCCGCCGCGGTGGGCGTCAGCGCTATCGTAGCGCTGGGTTTCGGCCTGGTAGCGGCACCAGCTGCAACAGCCGGGCCGACTGACGTTATTTCTTCGGGCAGCGGACAAATCATTGACGGCAGCGTCCTTGCGATACCGAACTTCGCCGGCGTGGCATCCAACGGCGCGGCAACTGCCCGGCAGATCGGCACCCCGCCATCCGGCCCGGCCGTCATTGAAAACAGCACTCCGCTCGATCTTTCCGCCGCCTTCGGCATCGTGAACGTCGGTGCGGGAAACATTCCGCTGCTGGGCAACAACGGCATCATCCAGCTGGGCGCGGTCAGCCAGTATGGAAAGGCCGTCAATGACGGATCCTCCGCGGCGTTCTCAGGTACTGTCTCGGGCGCACCGGGCCTTATCACCCTGCCCGGCGGCCTGCCGACGTCGGGAAGCCCCAGTATCCCGGCGGCTGAAATCAAAGCGGGTACAGCCAACATCCTTGGTGGCGCCGATCTCGTGAACCTGGACCTGAAGATCACCACGCTGGCCGCCGCCGCCAAGCAGGACCAAGGGGCGGCTCCCGCCGGCGCCTACTCGATTGCCGGCGTATCTGCTGATCTTGGCGGAACGGTCATTGGCGGAGTTGCCGGCACGGTTGGCACTGCAATCAACACCGCCAACCTTGTCCTGGGTCCCTTGGGCGTCACTGTGGCGAATCCTCTTGCGGGCGGCACGATCTCCATCACCGAGGCAGACCTCCTGGCCGTTGCCGGTGTGCCGAGCCTCAACGCCCTGCCCCCTGGCACGGACCTCGTTTCGTTCCTGCCGCAGGCTGTTGCCGCCAAGATCACCAGCGTGGTCAACTCCACGCTCGCCAGCGCGACCGCCGCAGTCAACGCGCTCGGGCCGATTGCGCAGATAACTGCCGGCCCCGCACTGGCCGTTCTGACCGCCGCCCTGAACGGCGTCGTCTCCGGAGTGTCCTCTACCATCGTGACCCCGTTGTCCAACGCTTTGACCGCATTGGTCTCGGCGAAGGTCAACGTACAGGAAAGCAACGGAGGCACCTTCACCGAGCGTGCGCTCCAGGTAGGCATAGCCGGCGGCAGTATTGCCACCGTCGACCTCGCCAACGCCTCCGTGGGTCCGAACCTGCTTGCAGCAGCAATCCCGGTGCTCAACAACGACACCTTGGCCATCAGCGGCGTAGTGGCTTTGCTAGCGCTTGTTTGCTGGTTGTTGTTCCGTGCACGCCGTCGGACCCCGGTTCCGGCCGTCTGATTGCGTCTGCCCGCACCAGTCAAGAACCACGGAAGGAATGTGCAGCATGTACGGAAATAGTTTGACGACAGGGGGAGCCGTGGCGGGCGGCGCAACCCTCGCCGTCACCGGGGCACCGGCCCTTGGCTGGGTCATCCTCCTGGGTATTGCGTTGTTGGTCGCCGGGTTCGTGGTCCTACGCAACAGCAGGCTCAAGACCGCGAAGCGGGCTGCCGACCGCAAGGATTCCTAGCTGCATCATCCGCGGGGCGGCCCCACCACAGGGGGCGCCCCGCTTCACCTTCTCTTGAAACGGCCGTAAAAAGCCTCAAAACACTATCGGGGAGACATGTCAGTACTCGAGTCCGCGCAAGCCTTGGCATTCGTTCTGTTGGTGGTGTTCCTTGCCTACATCAGTGTGATCCTGGTTCCGTTCCTGCGCCGGACTCCCGATCCGGAGGGAACACCGGGAGGCTTCACTTGGCACGTGTTCATCCCGTGCCGCGACGAGGAAACGGTGATTGGAAATACCCTGGCGAAGCTGCGGAGACAATTCCCCGAGGCCCACGTTTGGGTTGTGGACGATGCCAGTGAAGACGCCACGGCCCACATTGTGCAGAGCGCATCGGTGGCCGACCCCTTGGTTCACCTAGTGCGCCGCTTTCTCCCGGACGCCCGTTCGGGCAAGGGCGACGCCCTGAACGCGGCGTACCGGGCCCTGGATGACTGGCTGGTTTCCGGGGCCGACCGCGAAACGGTGATCGTCATGGTGCTCGACGCCGATGGGCTCATGTCCGAAAATGCGTTCCGCCAGGCCGCCGGACCGCTTGCCTTCGGCGATCCCGAGGTGGGAGCCGCCCAGACCGCTGTGTGGATGTCCAACGTGGATGACCGGGCGTTGAAGACGGCCGTAGGATTCGGACGCGTGAAGCAAGGCTTCGCCCGGTACCTCATCCTTATGCAGGACATGGAGTTCCGCACCACCATTGCCGCCATGCAGTCGCTCCGACGCCACACCTTGACCGTTGGTTTGGGCGGCAACGGGCAGTTCACCCGGCTTTCCGCCCTCGACGCTATCGCCAGGACCTCCGGGGAGCCTTGGCATGGAGCCCTCCTGGAGGATTACGAGCTCGCGATCCACGTGATGCTGAGCGGCTACAAGACCCTCTACATGCATGACGCCCATGTGTCGCAGGAGGCACTTCCGGGGCTTCGCCGACTGCTGACCCAGAGAACCCGCTGGTGCCACGGCGGAATGCAGTGCAGCAGCTACCTGGGGAGAATTTTCGAGTCTCCGCACTTCAGCAACATCGGGGCTATCGAATGCAGCTATTTCCTGGTCCAGCCGTTCATCCAGATCCTGGGCCTGGTCTTGTGGCCCGCGCTGTTCATCACGATGGTGGCCCAGGGCTCCCTCACGATGGGTGGCTTCCAAGCGTGGCTGGCGGCGTCCTGGTTCATCATCCCGCTCATCATTGTCACGGGCATCGCCCCTTTCGCCTTGTGGGGTCCCGTCTATCGCAAGCAGGCAGTCCCGGACAAGAGCTGGTGGGCGGGAGTCCTGTGGGGAGTTGGCTACTGGCTCTACATGTACCAGAACTACGTTTCCGTGTTGAGGGCAACTTACCGCTTGGTCACGGGACGCCAGGGCTGGGCGAAAACCCGGCGCAACAATGAGGACGACGCCCAGCTGTTAGCGAAGGAAGCCTAGTGTCCACGAGTGTCCAATACTCCAGAGGCCCACAAGGCCAACGGGTCGCAACGCTCCGCTCGAGCCAGGGCGGTATTCTCCCCGGCCTGGTATGCCTGGCGGCGGCAGCCTTGGCCATGCTGCAGCAGGAGAGCATCCGCAGTCTCGAGGCCTTGAGCATGGCCTGGGTGTTCGATCGGGTCCTGGGAGGCTCGTCGTACAGCGTCCGCGACATCATCTTCCACAACATCGGCGGTGGGCAACCCTTCGGCCTGATGGTGACCGGATTGTGCTCCAGCACGGTACTGATCGCCCCCGTCCTGGCCTTGACCGGTGGTTTGTTCCTCATGGGCCGTATCGCGGTGCCACGATTGGCCCGCGCCGCCGCCTTGGCATTGCTGATTGTCATTGTCAGCAACGGCTTGAGGTTCTTCATGATCGCGGGCGCACAGCAGGCCTGGGGAGAGCAGGGGTTCAGTATCATGCACCATTTCCTCGGTTCTTTCGTGGTGATCGCCGGTTTTGTCGCGGCCATCATTGTCCTGGTCCGCGCAGGCAAGACCAGACGGGGGCGGCGTGCCGCGTAGCTTGGCGAAACGGGCGACGCCGGGGGCTGCAGCATTGCTGATTGCAGGGCTCCTGAATGGATGCAACCAGACACTTCCCGGGGCGCCCACCGGCAACCCGGCAGTGGGCGAGTGCCACCTGATTGTGTCGCCGGAACAATTCGACGCCGTCAGCGAACCAAGCCCACCGGTCTCCTGTACGGAGGCGCACACCGCCCAGACCTACAAGGTCACGCAGGTTCCGGCTCCCTTGTCAGGGTCAGGAAACAAGGCCGGGACGGCAGGAACTCAAGGTACTCACCCAGCGCTTGTGCGACGTTGCCTCACTGCGGACGTATCTTGGAGCCCGTGAACGTGATGGCACAACAGGCCTAGCCATCGCCGCGTACGCCCCGAGCCGTGACGACTGGGAACGTGGCGCCCGGGCCGTGCGTTGCGACGTGCTCCTGGCCGCGAACGACGGCACTCCCCGGACCACCACCGCGGATTTCAAGGGCATGCTGGCGGGCCCCGAGTCGGCCGCCCTGCGGCTCTGCTATCGACAGGAACTCGCGGAAGGCCAATTGAGCGACGACGGCGTCGATATTCCATGTATCGAACCCCACACCGCAGAGGACATCAGTGCCTGGTTCAATCTGGACGGCAGTGTGGCCACCCCTGCCGCGCGAAACGCGCGGTGCCTGCCTTATGCCTTGCAGTTCCTCGGCGTTGACGCGCTCCCGGCCGGAATCCTGCTGCGTCCGATCATCCGGACGGTGAACGGCGCGTACACAGTGCGGTGCGCGGTCGCGCCCCTGCAGTCCAATTTGCAGTCCAGTCCAGGCACCATTACCGGCACGCTCGCGCCGGCGGGAGGGCCGAAGCATGGTTGACGCAAGGCCGGATGCCGAGAAATCCGAGCCGTCCACGAGGTTCGGCCCGGAACCGCTCCGCCGGAGGAGCGGGGCCGCCGGCCCGCTGCGCTCCGGGGCCGGTTACCTGGCCAGGACGTTCGGCCCGGGTGAGGTGGGGCTGCGTGAGGTGAGGCAAGGCGCGCCGGGGTCGCTCCGCTTGCGCGCTGTTGCCGGGTTGTCCGGCACGCTTGCCTCGCTCGTCATGATCCTCCGCTTGTTCATGCCCCAAACCGTTGGCATGGCCGACCAAGGGACCGGTCAACAACTGCTTTGCTCTCTGGGCGTCCGGAACCTCAGACCCTGGGGCTATGCCGACTTCACGAATTTCATCCAACCGAGCT
This sequence comes from Arthrobacter sp. KNU-44, assembly GCF_051843155.1. Classification (NCBI taxonomy): domain Bacteria; kingdom Bacillati; phylum Actinomycetota; class Actinomycetes; order Micrococcales; family Micrococcaceae; genus Arthrobacter; species Arthrobacter sp. KNU-44. Next base: position 1,169,198 of record NZ_JBPXNG010000002.1, on the reverse strand, counting down.
GGGTGCCGCATCAGTACTACGGTGAGGCTTGCGGCTTCACTGGATCCGGAGAGCCCGTCTATTCCTCGCAATTGCTGCTTTTGTGGCTCGGTAAGTGGCTCACGCCGGTGTTTGCTTGGGGATCCGGCCTCGATACGCGCGCGGTGGGGATTGTGTGCTGTGTTGCCTTCGGCGCCCTCATCGCCGGACTCGTGGCGGCGTTGCCGGGGCGGATGCCGTTCCGGTTGCTGGTCGCTGCGCTCGTCACGCTGGTGACGGTGGACGGAGTCTTCGCGGATTTCTTCGTGTCGCCCTACAGCGAACCCGCTGCGTTCCTGGGCACGCTTGCCTTGGCGGTGGCGCTGCTGCGCTACTGGAACGGCGGAAGGCCGCGGTGGGCATCGGTGCTCATGGTGGTCCTCGCAGCCGCATTCACGGTCTCGGCCATGCCGCAAATGGTCTCGTGGTTGCCCGTGGTTGCCTTGGCGCTCCTGTGGTTGCCTGCCGCGCGCACTCGACGGCCGGCAACTCCCGCGCATCGTCGGTGGCAGGCATTCGTGATGCCCTCGGCGGCCGTGGTTGCCATTGCGGGGGTTACCGTAGCGTTCGTCTCAGTCGAACCCAAGCGTGCTACCGAACTGAATCTCTACAACACCGTCTTCGCGTCGATCCTGCCCAACAGCCCGGATCCCGTCGCGGATTTGAAGTGGCTGGGGCTGGACCGGAGTTTCATGACGGCCGCGGGCAGCACGATGGACTCCGTCAATTCAGCGGTGTACAACCCGAATTACCCGCAGTTCGGGGAACAGATCAATCGTGGCAAGATCGTCGCGTTCTTTGCCACCCACCCGGAACGGCTGATCGGCCTCGGGGAGCGGGGAATCAGCGCCCTGCTCACGCCCGAGCTCAGTGATGGGGGATCCTACATGGCGGCTTCGGGCCAAGGTCCCGGCGTCAAAGAACGCCGGGTGCCCGTTGTCCTGGGCCTGTACACGGCGATGAAAGCAGCGCCGGTTGCGTTACTTGGCCTCCACCTGTTGACCATGCTCTTGGGCTTCGCCGTTGCCGCTCGACGGGAGTCGGCAATAGGACGCCTTGCCGTGGTGATGGTCCTCGGCTGCTGGTCGCAGTTCTGGGTCGTCCTGATTTTGGAGGGGCAGGCGGAGATCCACGGCCGGATGATTGTTGCCGGGTTCATGTCGGCATTGTGCGTTCCGCTCTTGGTGGCCCTGGTGAGCATTCTTGGGTCGAAATCGACGAAGCCAGGCTCGCAGCCGGCCGTCGTCTAGCTCAACCAGCCGTCTTTTCGAAGCTGTTCCTGGAGGCTGATGATGTTTCCCACGGTGAAGCCTGCGGCTGCATAGCGCTGCCGGACCCGGTGCAGGTGGGACTTGACCGTCTGCTCGCTGATCGCCAAAAGATCCGCCACCTCCCTGATGCTTCGAGGCGTGGGTCCAAGGTACAGCTCCACAAGCCGCCGTTCCCTGACGGACAACTCGACTCTCGTACTGGCTGTTGACTCAAGCATGCCCTTGATATCCGGATGAAGGTATCGCCGGCCGGATGCCGCCGCGCGGATCGCGGCCGCGGTGTGGCCCGGGTCGGCGGACTTGGGCACAATGGCCAGTGCGCCGGCGTCGAGGGCTGAGCTGATGGCCATTGCAGGCTGCTGGTCCGCCAGCAGGACCACCTGCATCCCCGACGCCCTGAGCGAGGAGACAATACCGGCAAGATGAGGGGCTTCTCGCCTTTGCAGTTCACCGACGACGGCGACATCCGCCTTGGCGGCCCCGTCACCTTGGGGCACGCGGCCTTCCAGAGGCCAGGAAGAGGCCCCGGCCAGGACGCGGATTTCCGGAGCGTACACGAGAAGCCACTGCGACAAGGAGTCGACCAAAAGCCGGTGGTTGTCGATGAGCAGAACGCGGGTCAACGTCGCCACCCGGCTGTCTCAACCACGATGCTGCAGCCTTCCCGGTCATTGTGCGCTTTGCCCCGGCCCAGCGAATCCAGCTCGGTCCACAAAAGAGGTGAGAGATGGTTCTTGCGGACTCCGCCAATGCGCCATGTCAGGCGTGTACCGTCCTGGCCGGACTTCTCGGCAAAGAAGTGGATCCGGTGGGCAGCCCTTGGCCGCGGAGTGGCGTCGCCCCGGTGTGCGCCACGCAGCGTTGCGCCCATTGCCATCAGCATGGTGGCAGCCAGGATGGCCGGGCGTGAGCTCTCCGGCAACTCTTCCACCAAGTCAGTGGGCTGGGCAACAATGACATTGTGGCCAAGGCCCTCGAGCTCCAGGGCCTCAGCAAGCCAATTGTCGGACCATTCCTCCAGTAGCAACTGGCGCAAATGACCCGCAAGCTCCCTCGCTTCGCGGGCCGTCGCTGGGTCCAGAGGCAGCGAGGGGGCATGCGCCACCTTGGCAAACAATTTATCGATCTGGGTCTTGGTGACCGCCAGTTCGAGTTCCCGTACGGACGTTTTGGCGTGGATTGCCTGCGTCAGGGCGTCGAGCCGCCCGCTCAGTCCGCTCGCGCCCTTCCGCTGGAGGGCGTCCCTGCGCAGTAGCACGCTCAAAGTTCCAACCGCACCGGGAAGGAGCGAAAGGAACAGGACGTTCGACGTCGTCCGGGGGTCGGCTCCCGGGGTGACGGCGTAGAGGGCGGTGTTGACTGCCGCAATGGCGAGCGTGAGGGTGACGAATCCACGAAGGTTCCAAAGGTGGGACACCAGGAGGACTGCGACTGCGGAGAGCAGTGCATTCGCTCCGATCAGGGCGAGCCCCGTTTCCTGCTCGATAGCCAATGCGGCGCAGCAAGCCGAAGCAACGGCCAGGACCAGCCACGTGGCCCGCAGATTGGCCAGCCGGCCCCGTGGAGTAGCGGCGTCGGAGGCCTGGAGGGCAACGACGACCTCCAACAAGTCGAGGCCTGTAGCCAGGACGTGCCAGGGGGCAGCGCCCGCATTGTTGCCGGCTTCAAAAGCGAGATAGAAATTGAGGATCCACAGCACGAAGCAGGCTGTCGCCAGAATTCCACGCGACACGAAGAGGGGTCCCTCCACGCTCGTCCGCGACATAGCCGGCATGGTCATGCGGCCACGGCTTCGAGCAGGATCGTGGTTCCTTGTCCAGGCGTGGAAAAGACCCGCGCACGTCCCCCGGCGTCACGCATCCGGGCGAGGACGGATTCCTTCACGCCCAGCCTGTCGGTCGGGAGCGTCGAAGGGTCAAATCCACAACCGGAATCGCTGACGACCACTGAAACTTGGCCCGAGATCCGGGATAACAGGACATCCACATGTCCTGCGCCGGCGTGCCTGTCGGCGTTCAGGATGCATTCATCCACTGCCGCCAGCAAGGCAGCCTGGACAGGAGCAGCCAGCGCTCCGGTCGTCCCGTGGATCTCGACGCTGAAGCCGTCCCGTGCCCGTATCTCGGCGATTCGCCGCAACCGAACCGCGAGCTCGCCGGGTTCCGGGGTCTCGGACGGCGTCGAAGCGCCAAGGCCGACGTCGGTCGCTCCTGGCGGCGGTGGTCCCGGCCGGGCCACCGCCCCCGAGGAGGTGACGGCGTCGAGCATTTCTCCTAGTTGCTTCGAGGAGAGACCGGCGCCTTGGCGGCCGATCACGGTGAGGGTGCGCAAGGTGGTGTCGTGCAAATGCCTCGTGTTCCAGGCCACGTAGCTACGCCGGTTCTGTGCCACGATGTGGGCTGCCACGGATTCCTGGCGCACGGCGAAATCTCCCCAATACAGGGCCAAAGCCCGTGGTCCGCCAAGCCGCATCGCCAAGGTGATGATCCAGGTCGCCGCGAGTATGAAAGCGCTCGCCGGATGGACGCCCACCGCCGAAGCGGAGATCACCGTGTACCCCAGGACGAGAAGGAACGCCGTGAATGTGAACAGCCTTGAGCGCCAGGTTTTGCGCATCGAGAGGACGAGGACGGAACTTGCCGAGAGGACCAGTGTGTAGGGGAGGAAAGCGGGATTGAACTCGTCGCGTTGTTCGGAGCCCAACAATTCCGCGAGCAGGATGAGCCCGAACAGAACCGCCAGGCGGTGGGGCCATGCATCCGAGTGGAGCATCAGTGCGAAACAGGCGAGGACCGCCGCAAGGACAAGGTACGCGCCGACGAATTCCCACGGTTGGAGCGGCTTGGCGGCAGCCAGGAACAGGCTTGAGGCAATGGTGATGCCCGACCCCAGAAGGGTTCCGTATTTCGACACCACACCGGGGCGGCGCGTAGTCCAAACCCCTCGTTTTCCCCGCATGCCGTTCCTTTGGATGTGTCCCAGAGCCAGCGAACTTGTAGCTCCTAAGAAGCATAATTGGGAGAGCACTTCGGAGCCTCGGTATTTCCCGACTGAGCCGGTATTTGACGGACATCGAGGAAGATCATGCGGGTCCTCCGGGGTCAGAGCCACCGCCTAGACTGGTAAACACCATGGATATGTTGTTTGACCCGTACGCGGATGGCCCCTTCAAAGCTGCAAGCCGAGCTGCCACCAAGGCCGCTCCGGCCATGCTTTCACGCGCCGGAAGCGGCCCTGCACAGAGTGGAAGTGCGCCGGGCGGCTCTGCGCCTAGGGACTCTGCGTCCGGTGGCGGTGTGTCTTGGGGTGGCGCGCCCGGCGGTGGGCACGACGGGGGCCACGCGGGCTTGCCGTCTGCGGAGGCATTGCTCGAAGGGTTGAACCCCCAGCAGGAGGAAGCCGTCAAACATGCCGGCAGCCCTTTGCTGATCGTCGCCGGTGCAGGGTCAGGCAAGACCCGCGTGCTGTCGAACCGCATTGCGTACCTGATAGCCACCAGGCGGGCGCACCACGGCGAGATCCTCGCCATTACCTTCACCAACAAGGCGGCCGCGGAAATGCGGGAGCGCATCGAAGCGCTGGTGGGTGCCCGCGCCAAGTCGATGTGGATCTCCACGTTCCACTCCTCCTGTGTGCGCATCCTGCGCCGCGAAGCCGCCAACGTGGGACTGAACTCCAACTTCTCCATCTACGACTCCGCGGACTCCCTGCGGCTCATCACCCTCGTAGCGAAGAACCTGGACCTTGACCCCAAGAAGTTCGCCCCCAAGGCCATTCAGCACAAGATCTCGGCCCTCAAGAACGAGCTCATCGACGACGACGCGTTCGCCTCCAGTGCCAATTACAACGAACCCTTCGAACAGGCCGTGGCCGAGGTCTTCAAGGGCTACACGCAGCGCTTGCGCCAGGCCAATGCCATGGACTTCGACGACCTCATCGCGCAGACCGTTTACATGTTCCGGGCCTTCCCTGCCCTCGCGGAGTCGTACAGACGTCGGTTCCGCCATGTACTCGTGGACGAATACCAGGACACCAACCACGCCCAGTACGCATTGGTCCGCGAAATCGTCGGCGAGGGTCCGCAGGCGAGCGAGCTGACCGTCGTCGGCGACTCCGACCAATCCATCTACGCCTTCCGCGGTGCGGACATCCGCAACATCGTCGAATTCGAGAAGGACTACCCGGAAGCCCGCACCATCAAGTTGGAGCAGAACTACCGCTCCACCCAGAACATCCTGAGCGCGGCGAACTCCGTTATTTCGCGCAACCCCAACCGCCCGGACAAGAAACTCTGGACGGCCGAAGGCGACGGCGAGAAGATCATCGGCTATGTGGGGGAGAACGAGCACGACGAAGCCCAGTTCATCGCCAAGGAGATCGACCGGCTCCAGGACGAGGAGGGCTTGCGTCCTGGCGACGTCGCCATTTTCTACCGCACCAACGCCCAGTCACGCTCCATTGAAGACGTCCTCGTCCGGGTTGGCCTGCCGTACAAAGTGGTGGGCGGTACCCGGTTCTACGAACGCAAGGAAATCAAGGACGCCCTCGCGTACCTTCGCGTCCTGGTGAACCCCGACGACGACGTCAATTTGCGTCGCGTCCTCAACGAACCCAAGCGTGGAATCGGCGATCGTGCCGAAGGTGCCGTGGCGGCGCTCGCCGAACGCGAACGCACGTCGTTCATGACCGCGGCACGCAAGGCGGACCAGGCTCCCGGCATGGCCACCCGCTCCGTGAACGCGGTCCTGGGCTTCGTGAAACTTCTGGATGACCTGGCCGAAGTGGCCTCGGGTTCCGGGGCCGCGGCAGCTTTGGAAGCTGTCCTGGAACAGACCGGTTACCTGGCCGGGCTCCGCGCCAGCACCGATCCGCAAGACGAATCCCGCGTGGAAAACCTCGCCGAATTGGTGGCGGTGGTCCGGGAATACGAGCGCGACAACCCAGAAGGCTCGCTGGGCGAATTCCTCGAGCAAGTCTCCCTCGTAGCCGACGCCGACCAGATCCCGGACGCTCCGGAGGGATCTTCCGAGGATGCGGCCGCGGCCGTGGCCGAGGCCAAGCGGATGGGAGTGGTCACGCTCATGACCCTCCACACGGCCAAGGGCCTGGAATTCCCCGTCGTCTTCCTCACCGGCATGGAACACGGGCTGTTCCCGCACCAGCGGTCCGCAACGGATCCGAAGGAACTGGCGGAGGAGCGTCGCCTGGCCTATGTGGGCCTCACCCGTGCACGGAAGCGCCTTTACGTGACCCGTTCGGAGGTCCGCAGCATGTGGGGCCAGAGCCAATACAACCCCGCCAGCCAATTCCTGGAGGAGATCCCCACCGGTCTCGTGGAGTGGAAGCGCGAAGGGACCTCCCGCCAAGTAAGCGGCTGGGGTAACGCGCCCATCGGCTCCGGGCGTTACGGCGGCTCCTTCTGGGGCGCCGGAACGTCGCGCGGCGCTGCCGCCAGCGGCACGGCGGGCTTCAACGCCGACGTGCCGGCCGCCGTCGTACGCAACCGTGTCCAGCCGCAAAAGGAAGTGGTCGCCGTCGTCGTGGGGGACAAAGTGAACCACACGAGCTTCGGCAACGGCACCGTGATCGGCATCGAAGGCGCCGGTGACAAGACCGTGGCAAAGGTGAAGTTCGACGTCGGCGAGAAACGGCTGCTGCTGCGTTACGCGCCGCTGACCAAACTGGATTCCTAGCGGCTCCCGTCGTCCTGCCGTCCTGGCATTATGGTGGCTGGACGCGCCGGAAAACCGCGTCATATAGCGGTTTTTCTACGGTCGATAGAAGTGTGTGCTTACTCACTTAACAGGTACTGTAGAACCGGCTGGCCTCCCCGGGGGGCTAAAGTTCGAGAGGAACTTGCGCAATGTGACCGGCTGCTAGATGGCCGTTCGATGCGCACCTATCCGCAGCCGGTTTTCGCGGTCACCGTGGTTTCCGGCTGTACAGAAACTACTTCGACGTAGAAGGACACTAAACCGTGGACCTGTTTGAATATCAGGCGCGCGATATGTTCGAAGCGCACGGTGTACCCGTGCTCGCCGGCATCGTGGCGCACACTCCTGAAGAAGCAAAGGCTGCTGCCGAGAACATCGGCGGCGTGACCGTCGTCAAGGCGCAGGTAAAGGTCGGTGGCCGTGGCAAGGCCGGCGGTGTCAAGGTCGCAAAGTCCGCTGACGAAGCGCTTGAGCACGCCACCAACATCCTTGGCATGGACATCAAGGGCCACACCGTCAACAAGGTCATGATCGCCCAGGGCGCCGACATTGCTGAGGAATACTACTTCTCCGTCCTGCTGGACCGGGCCAACCGCAACTACCTGGCCATGTGCTCGGTTGAAGGCGGCATGGAAATCGAGCAGCTTGCCGTTGAGCGCCCCGAGGCACTCGCCAAGGTCGCCATCGATCCCGCCGTCGGAATCGACCAGGCCAAGGCCGACGAAATCGTTGCCGCTGCTGGTTTCTCCGAGGAACTGCGCGGCAAGGTTGCTTCCGTCATCCTGAAGCTCTGGGACGTCTTCAAGAAGGAAGACGCAACCCTTGTTGAGGTCAACCCGTTGGTCAAGACCGGCGCCGGCGACATCGTTGCCCTTGACGGCAAGGTCTCGCTGGACGAGAACGCCGGCTTCCGCCACCCCAAGCACGCACACCTTGAGGACAAGGACGCAGCTGACCCGCTCGAGGCCAAGGCCAAGGCGCAGGACCTCAACTACGTGAAGCTTGACGGCTCGGTTGGCATCATCGGCAACGGCGCCGGTCTTGTGATGTCCACCCTCGACGTCGTTGCTTACGCAGGCGAAAACCACGGCAACGTCAAGCCGGCCAACTTCCTGGACATCGGCGGTGGAGCCTCCGCTGAGGTCATGGCCGCTGGCTTGGACGTCATCCTCGGTGACGAGCAGGTCAAGAGCGTTTTCGTGAACGTCTTCGGTGGCATCACTGCGTGTGACGCTGTGGCAAAGGGCATCGTCGGTGCACTGGCCGAGCTTGGTGTCCATGCCAACAAGCCGCTGGTTGTCCGCCTCGACGGCAACAACGTCGAAGAGGGCCGCCGCATCCTGGCCGAGGCCAACCACCCGCTGGTTACCCTGGCAGCCACCATGGACGAGGGCGCCGACAAGGCCGCCGAGCTCGCCAACGCAGCGAAGTAAAGGGACCTCACAATGTCTATTTATCTGAACAAGGACTCCAAGGTCATCGTCCAGGGCATCACCGGCGGCGAAGGCACCAAGCACACCGCCCTGATGCTCAAGGCCGGCACCAACATCGTCGGTGGCGTCAACGCCCGCAAGGCTGGCACCACGGTGCTGCACGGCGACAAGGAAATCACCGTCTTCGGCACCGTCAAGGAAGCCATAGCCGAGACCGGCGCCGACGTCTCGATCGTCTTCGTTCCGCCGGCATTCACCAAAGCCGCCGTGGTTGAAGCCATCGAAGCAGGCATCGGCCTGGTCGTTGTCATCACCGAAGGCGTGCCGGTTCAGGATTCCGCCGAGTTCTGGGCACTCGCCCAGGCCACGGTGGACGCTGACGGCAAGCAGATCACCCGCATCATCGGGCCGAACTGCCCCGGCATCATCACCCCGGGCGAAGCCCTCGTTGGTATCACCCCGGCGAACATCACGGGCAAGGGCCCCATCGGCTTGGTCTCCAAGTCTGGTACCTTGACCTACCAGATGATGTACGAACTTCGCGACCTTGGCTTCTCCACGGCCATCGGCATCGGTGGCGACCCCGTCATCGGCACCACCCACATCGACGCCCTGGCTGCGTTCGAGGCGGACCCGGAGACCAAGGCAATCGTCATGATCGGCGAAATCGGTGGCGACGCAGAAGAGCGCGCAGCCGACTTCATCAAGGCCAACGTCACCAAGCCGGTTGTCGGCTACGTTGCAGGCTTCACCGCCCCCGAGGGCAAGACCATGGGCCACGCTGGCGCCATCGTCTCCGGCTCCGCGGGTACGGCTCAGGCCAAGAAGGAAGCTCTCGAAGCTGCAGGCGTGAAGGTCGGCAAGACGCCGTCCGAGACCGCCAAGCTGCTCCGCGAGGTCTTCGCAACCCTCTAGCACCCAAAGCAGGGCCCACGACGGCGCCCGTCACCTTCCACGTGAAGGTGACGGGCGCCGTCGTTGTTTAACTGTTGAATGCCCGGGCGGCCCGTCACCGACGCTCGCTCACATCTGAAGGCTTTTGGGCCGACGCTCGCTCACATCTGAAGGCTTTTCGACCGACGCTCGCTCACATGATGTGAGCGGGCGTCGGCGGTTAAGGCCGGATATGTGAGCGGGCGTTGCAGGGGGCGTCACGGTGGGAAGAGCTTGTGGGGCGCTTCGATAGTTTGTTAGCATGTCAGGACAAACTATTAAAGGAGAGCAGATGCCCCTCGTCCGCATTGATGTCAACGAAGGCCGCACACCAGAGCAGCTCGACGACCTGAGCAGGCGGATCCACGACGCTATCCTCGCCGAGTATGGCATCCCGGAGCGCGACTACTTCCACATCATCACCGAGCATCCCGCAGGCCAGATTGTTGCGCAGGATGCCGGCCTCGGTTTCGAACGAACGTCCGGCGTGGTCATGATCCAGATATTCACCCAGGGCGGGCGGAGTCGCGAAGCCAAGCAGTCCCTGTTCGCCGCCATCGCCGCCGGGCTCGGCGAGATTGGCGTCGCCGGCGAGGATGTCTTCCTTGGGTACGTCGAAAACAGTGCCGATGACTGGTCCTTCGGCTTTGGCCGCGCCCAGTATGTCACTGGCGAGCTTGCTGTTCCTGCGCGGTAACTGAGGCGTTTTGGGGCGGATTCAAGCCCAAGTCGCCGCGTAATTTATGCCATTACGTTTCGTTGTAAATATGTCAGTACAAACCTTTGACAGGACATGAATTCTGGTGCAAAGTAGTGGTTGTGGCCCCGCTCACTGCGGGCCGGCAAAAGCACCGGAGCTCTCACCGTCCCGCAAGAAGAGTTCACTACAGAAAGGTCCGCGATCACCGTGACCCACGAACTGCTCACCATCGGGCGCATCAGCGTTGATATCTACCCGAACGACATCGGTGTGGGACTGGAGGATGTGCAGTCCTTCGGCAAGTACCTTGGCGGCTCGCCGTCCAACGTGGCCGTCGCCGCCGCCCGCCACGGCCGCCGCTCCGGCGTGATTACGCGCACCGGCGATGACCCGTTCGGCATCTACCTGCACCGCGAGCTGCGCAAGTTCAAGGTCGACGACGCGTTCGTCACCCCGGTACCCGGCCTTCAGACCCCGGCCACGTTCTGCGCGATCCAGCCTCCGCACGACTTCCCGCTGTACTTCTACGGCCGTTTCCCGACGGCACCGGACCTCCAGATCAAGGCCGAGGAACTCGACCTCGAAGCCATCAAGGACGCCGGCATCTTCTGGTCCACCGTGACCGGCCTTTGCCAGGAGCCCAGCCGCTCGGCCCACCTCGCAGCACATGAAGCCAGGCCGCGCACAGGCCTGAACGAGGGCCAGTACACCATCCTGGACCTGGATTATCGGCCTATGTTCTGGGCTTCCGAAGACGAGGCCCGGGCCGAGGTCGCCAAGATCCTGCCGCACGTCACGGTCGCCATCGGCAATGACAAGGAATGCGCCGTCGCCGTGGGTGAAGGAACCCCGGACGAGCAGGCCGACCGCCTCCTGGCCGCCGGCGTCGAGATCGCCGTGGTCAAGCTCGGCCCCGAAGGCGTCATGGCCAAGACCCGCACCGAACGCGTTGTCTCCGCTCCCGTTCCCGTGGAGACCGTCAACGGCCTGGGCGCGGGCGACTCCTTCGGCGGTGCTTTCTGCCACGGACTGTTGTCCGGCTGGCCTTTGGCCCGGATCCTGGACTATGCGAACGCGGCAGGCGCGCTCGTCGCCTCCCGCCTCTCGTGCGCCGACGCAATGCCGACGCCGGAAGAAGTCACCTCCTTGCTCGCCGAACGTGGCCGCCTGACCCCGGACGGCACAGCAGGCACCGACGCAGCTTCCCATCCAGCAGTTTCCGAAGGAGCAACACGTTGAGCTTCAATGACGACCCCCGCCGTTACGAGCACCTCAGTGCCATCCGGCTTGAAGATCCCGACGCCGTTGCCCGCGCCGCTGCCGCACGTCGCCGCCACCCGGGCCTGAAGTACGGCTCCCAGAACTTCATCGTCGCGGCCGACCACCCGGCCCGCGGCGCGCTGAGCGTCGGCGCCGACCCGGTGGCCATGGCCGACCGCCGGGAACTTTTGGACCGGCTGCAGATCGCTTTGGCGAATCCCGCCGTCGACGGTGTCCTGGCCTCGCCGGACATCATGGATGACCTGCTCCTGCTCGGGGCGCTTGAGGGCAAGCTTGTCTTCGGCTCGATGAACCGCGGCGGCCTCGCGGGGCTGGTCAACGAAATCGACGACCGTTTCACGGGCCACACCGCAGCCGCCCTGGACGCCCTCGGCGCCGACGGCGGGAAGATGCTGACCCGGATCTGCCTCGGTGACCCGGACACGGCGTCGATCCTGGAAGCGACGGCCAAGGCGGTGGACTCCCTCGCAGCGCGCAAGCTCATCGCCATGGTGGAACCGTTCCTGTCCGTCCGCGAGGCGAACGGCAAGGTCCGCAACGACCTTTCCCCGGACGCGGTCATCAAGTCGGTGGCGATTGCGCAGGGCCTGGGTTCCACAAGCGCCTACACCTGGATGAAACTCCCGGTCGTGGCCGAGATGGAACGCGTCATGGCCGCCACCACACTGCCCACGGTCCTGTTGGGCGGGGATCCGGACGCGGGCCAGGACGAGGTCTTCGCCAGCTGGCAGGCAGCGCTTGCCCTGCCGGGAGTCCAGGGATTGACTGTGGGACGGACCCTTTTGTATCCGGCCGACGGGGACGTGGCCGGGGCCGTGGCCACCGCCGCCTCGCTCTTGAAAACGCCAGCGCTGCTGAAGACACCTGCGAAAGTATCGGAGTAAGAGTAATGTCAACGCGCAGAATGACGGTCGCCCAGGCGGTTGTCGAGTTCCTGTCCAAGCAGTACACCGTGGACACAGTCGGCGGGAGCGAGTACCGGGAGCGCCTGATCCCGGGCACCTTCGGGATCTTCGGACACGGCAACGTCGCCGGCGTCGGCCAGGCCCTCAAGCAGTACCAGCAACTCGACCCGAGTATCATGCCGTACTACCAGGGCCGCAACGAGCAGGCCCAGGCGCACCAGGCTGTCGGCTACGCTCGGCACACCCGCCGTCGCCAGACCTTCGCGATCAGCACCTCGATTGGCCCGGGTTCCTCGAACCTGCTGACCGGCGCGGCGCTGGCCACCACCAACCGGCTGCCGGTGCTCTTGTTGCCGAGCGATACCTTCGCCACCCGGGCCGCGGATCCGGTGCTGCAGCAACTCGAGCTGCCCTACGCCTACGACATCACGGTCAACGACGCCTTCCGTCCGCTGTCCAAGTTCTTCGACCGGGTGTCCCGGCCCGAGCAGCTGTTCTCCGCGTTCCACCACGGCCTGCGCGTCCTGACAGACCCGGCCGAGACCGGTGCCGTGACCATTTCGCTGCCGCAGGACGTCCAGGCCGAAGCCTTGGATGTCCCGGAAGAGTTCCTCGCCGAGCGTGAATGGCGGATCCGCCGCCCCGAAGCCGACGACGACGACATCCGCCGCGCCGCCGAGGCCATCCGCGCCGCGAAACGGCCCTTGATCATCGCCGGCGGCGGCGTCCTCTACGCCTTCGCCAACGAGGAACTCGCCACGTTCGCCGAGCTCACCGGCATCCCGGTAGGTAACACCCAGGCGGGCGTCGGCGTCCTTCCGTGGGACCACAAGTTCTCGCTTGGAGCCATCGGCTCCACGGGCACGACGGCGGCGAACGCCATCGCGGCCGAGGCTGACTTGATCATCGGCATCGGTACCCGTTACGAAGACTTCACGACGGCGTCGCGCACTGCGTTCCAGAACCCCGACGTGAAGTTCGTCAACATCAACGTGGCCGCGATCGACGCGTACAAGCACGGCACCGTGCTGCCGATCGTCGCCGATGCCCGCAAGGCCCTGGTCAAGCTGAACCAGGCGCTCGGCGGCTATCGTGTCGGCGCGGACCTCGAGCAGAAGATCGCGGCCGAGAAGAAGCGCTGGAACGGCATCGTGGACGAAGCCTTCGACACCCGCCACACGCCGCTCCCGGCCCAGAACGAGATCATCGGCGCCACCAACCGGGCCATGGACGAGCAGGACGTTGTCATCTGCGCCGCCGGTTCCCTGCCCGGTGACCTGCACAAGATGTGGCGCGTCCGGGACCCCTTCGGCTACCACGTGGAATATGCCTACTCCTGCATGGGTTACGAAATCCCCGGCGGCCTGGGTGTCAAGCGTGCCGCTCTGGCCGAGGCCGCGGCGGGCGGCAAGGATCGCGACGTCGTGGTCATGGTGGGGGACGGCTCCTACCTGATGATGCACACAGAACTTGTCACCGCCGTCGCCGAACGCATCAAACTGATCGTGGTCCTCATCCAGAACCACGGCTACGCCTCGATCGGTTCGCTCTCCGAATCCCTGGGCTCGCAGCGCTTCGGCACGCAGTACCGGGTCCTGGACAAGGAACAGCACTCTTTCGATGCCGGCGAGAACCTGCCCATCGACCTGGCCCTCAACGCCGAGTCCCTCGGCGCGAAGGTGATCCGGATCGAACCCGGCGAGAAAGTCATCGCCGAACTGGAACAAGCCATCCGCGACGCGAAAGCAGCACCGGAAGAAACCGGACCGATCGTCATCCACGTCGAATCCGATCCCTTGCTTGACGCGCCGAGCTCCGAATCCTGGTGGGACGTTCCCGTCTCGCAGGTCTCCGAACTCGAATCCACCCAGCAGGCCTACCAGACGTACACCGACCACAAGAACCGCCAGCGCAAGCTGCTCGGCTAGCCCCCTCAAGCTCGCTTCAAGCCACAGACCTCTTCAAGCAACAGACAAGGAAGTCCGCACATGTCGACGACGACCACCATGACCACCATCAAGCATTTCATCAACGGTGTTGAAACCGCCGGCGCCGGCGATCGCAGCCAGCCGGTCTACAACCCGGCCACCGGCGCCGTCTCCGCAACGTTGCGCCTCGCGAACCGTGCCGATCTTGACGCCACCGTTGCCGCCGCGAAGGCCGCGAGCGAAAAGTGGGGCGATTTCTCCCTCGCCAAGCGCACCGCTGTCCTGTTCAAGTTCCGCGAACTGGTCGCCTCCCACGTGGACGAACTCGCGGCCCTGATCACCGCCGAGCACGGCAAGGTCATTTCCGATGCCAAGGGCGAGATCGGCCGCGGCCTGGAAGTGATCGAGTTCGCCTGCGGCATCCCGCAACTGCTCAAGGGCGACTACTCGGACCAGGTCTCCACCGGCATCGACGTGTTCTCCTTCCGGGAGCCCCTCGGCGTCGTCGCCGGCATCACCCCGTTCAACTTCCCCGTCATGGTTCCGCTCTGGATGGCACCCATGGCGATCGCCACGGGCAACGCCTTCATCCTCAAGCCCTCCGAACGCGACCCCTCCGCCTCGATGCTGCTCGCGAAGCTCTGGAAGCAGGCCGGCCTTCCCGACGGCGTGTTCCAGGTCCTGCACGGCGACAAGGAAACCGTCGACGGGCTCCTGACCCACCCGGACGTCGACGGCATCTCCTTTGTCGGCTCCACCCCGATCGCGAAGTACGTCCACGAAACCGCCACCAAGCACGGCAAGCGGGTCCAGGCCCTGGGCGGGGCGAAGAACCATGCGATCATCATGCCCGACGCCGACCTCGACAACGCCGCCGACCACCTGGCCGCCGCCGCGTTCGGTTCCGCGGGCGAGCGGTGCATGGCCATCTCCGTCGCGGTCGCCGTCGGGGACGCCGCCGAGCTGCTGGTCAAGAAAGTCGAGGAACGCGCCCTTGCCGTGAAGGTCAAGAACGGCACCGAGCCCGACGCCGAAATGGGCCCGGTCATCACCCCGGCCTCCAAAGAACGCATCGTGCGGATCGTCACCGAAGCCGAAGCCGCGGGAGCGGCGATGGTCGTGGACGGCCGCGACCTGGTGGTCCCCGGCCACGAAGAAGGCTTCTGGGTCGGCCCCACCGTGATCGACCACGTCAAGACTGAAATGACCGCCTACACCGAGGAAATCTTCGGACCCGTCCTCGTCGTCGTCCGCGTCGAGGACCTGGACGAAGGCATCAAGCTCATCAACTCCAACCCCTACGGCAACGGCACCGCGATCTTCACCTCCTCCGGCGCGAACGCCCGCAAGTTCCAGCGCTCCGTCACCGTGGGCATGGTCGGCATCAATGTCCCCTTGCCGGTGCCCGTGGCCTACCACTCCTTCGGCGGCTGGAAAGCCTCGCTCTTCGGCGACAAGCACATCTACGGACCCGAAGGCGTCTCCTTCTACACCCGCGGCAAGGTCGTCACCTCCCGCTGGCCCGAACCCACCCACGCCTCCGGCGCCTCCTACAACTTCCCCTCCAACTAGTCCCCTCCCACCCAACTGACTCGCAGTAGTTGTCGTTATGAGCCCTCATAACGACAATAAATGCGAGTTAGTTGGGCCGGCAGGGCGCCGATTGAACAAGGATTGAGCAATGACAGAGAACAAACTCATCATCGGCACGGCCCCGGACTCTTGGGGTGTCTGGTTCGCGGATGACCCCAAGCAGACCCCGTGGGAACGCTTTCTGGACGAAGTGGCCGAGTCCGGCTACAAGTGGATCGAACTGGGCCCTTACGGCTATCTGCCGAACGAACCCACGCGCCTCGCGGAGGAACTCAAGCAGCGCGACCTCAAGGTCACGGCAGGAACGGTCTTCACTGCCTTCCACCGCGGCCTGGACCAGTGGGAGACCGCCTGGGAACCTGCCCGTAAGGTAGCCGAGCTCACGGCCGCCATGGGCGGCGAGCACATCGTGGTCATCCCGGCCATGTGGCGCGACGACGTCACCGGGGAAGCAGTGGAAAGCGGGGAGCTCACCGAGAAAGCGTGGAGCGACCTGTTCACCGGCCACAACCGTCTGGGCAAAACCCTGCTGGAAGACTACGGCCTCAAGCAGCAGTTCCACTCCCACGCCGATTCACATGTCGGGGCGCAGGCGGACATCGAAACGCTCCTGGCGTCCACCGATCCCCAGTACCTGAACCTGTGCCTGGACACCGGACACGCGGAATACTGCGGAGCCTCCAGCCTGGAACTGATCAAGAACTACCCCGACCGCATCGGCTACCTGCACCTGAAGCAGATCAACCCGGATGTCCTCAGGAAGGTCAACGAGGAAAACATGACCTGGGCGGCAGCCAACCTGGCCGGCGTCATGACCGAACCGCCGAACGGCCTGCCGGATCTTCGTGCAGTCATCGAGGCCGTTGAAGGACTCAACCGGCCGATCTTTGGCATTGTGGAACAGGACATGTACCCCGTGGCCTTCGACGTCCCCATGCCCATCGCCAAGCGCACCCGCAACTACCTGCTTTCGTGCGGCTCCCGCACTGCCGTGCAGTAGCACAGCAGCCCAGACACCTAAGGACAGAAACAATGACTGACATTCTCCGCGTGGCCGTCATCGGCGCAGGCCGCATGGGCGCCGACCACATCAAGCGGCTCAGCACGCGCATCCACGGCGCCGAAGTGGCCGCCGTCGTCGACGTCGACCTCGCCCGCGCGCAGGCCGCCATCGCAGGGATCGACGGCGCCGTCGCCCTCGCTAGCGCCGAAGAGGCCCTCAACAACGGCGACGTCAACGCCGTGCTGATCGCCACCCCCGGTTTCCTGCACGAGGAAATCTTGTACAAGGCACTGGAGAAGGACTTCCCCATCCTCTGCGAAAAGCCGCTGACTCCGGATGCCGAGAGCGCTTGGAAAGTTGTCCAGGCCGAAACGGCGCTCGGCCACAAGCGCATCCAGGTGGGCTTCATGCGCCGCTTCGACGCCGAATACGCCGCCCTGGGTTCCGTGATCCGCGACCGTGAACTCGGCGAGCTGCTCATGCTGCACCACCAGCACCGCAACCCGGACACGCCCCAGGGCTTCACCAACGCGATGCTCATCAACGACTCCGTGGTCCACGAATTCGATGCCATCCGTTTCTTCACCGGCGAGGAAATCACCTCCGTGCAGGTCCGCCTCGGCAAGGCGACGCGCAACGCCCCGAACGGCCAGCACGATCCCCAGCACGTCCTGATCGAGACCGAGTCCGGTGTCCTGGCCGACGTCGAAATCTACGTGAACGCCAAGTTCGGCTACGAAGTCGCCACCCAGGCGTCCTTCGAGGACGGCATCGTGAGCATCGGTGGCGACGGCGGTCCTTACGTCCGCAGCGCCGGCCGCTGGGGCGGCAAGGTCACCCCTGGTTTCGAGGAGCGCTTCGGTGCCGCGTATGACGTCGAGGTCCAGGCTTGGGTTGACGCCGCCCGCCGCGGCGAAATCGGCGGCCCCACCGCCTGGGATGGCTACGCCACCGCTGCTTGCTGCGAAGCGGGAGTCGAAGCCCAGAAGTCGGGCGAAAAGGTCGCGGTACAGCTCAACACCAAGCCTGAGCTGTACAAGTAGGAGTGACCATGAAGATTGCGCTCGACCCCACACCGTTCCACCACAGCCACAGCCTGCTGGAGTTTCCCCGACTGGCCGCCGATCTCGGCTATAAATACCTCCAGCTGACCCCGCACGCTGACTTCATCCCGTTCTTCAACCACCCCAAGGCTGACGACGAACTGGTGGGCAAGCTGAAGAAGGCCTGCAAGGATGCCGACGTCGAGATCGCCTCGGTGCTTCCCGTGCTGCGCTGGTCCGGGCCGGACGAAGACGCCCGCGAGGCCGCTGTCCGTTATTGGAAGCGTGCCATCCAGATCACGGTCGATCTCGGCGTGCAGACCATGAACACCGAATTCAGCGGCCGCCCGGAAAAGGCAGAGGAGTCCGAAAGGGCGTTCTACCGCTCGATGGAGGAGTTGCTTCCGATTATCGAGCGCGAAGGCCTGGACGTCCTCATCGACCCGCACCCGGACGACTTCGTGGAGGACGGACTCGCCGCCCTGCGCGTCATCCGAGGCGTGAACTCGCCCAACATCGGTATGGTCTACGTTGCCTCCCACACGTTCCACATGGGCAACAAGCCGCTCGACATCATGCGGGCCGCTGGGGACAAGCTGCGCCTGGTCCACGTGTCCGACACCATGGACCACCACGCCTCCCACGGGCTGCGCTACATCACCAACCCGCCGGGCAACGCCGTGCGCGTGCACCAGCACCTCAAGATCGGCGACGGCGACGTCAACTGGGACGAGTTCTTCGGCGGGCTCAAGGAAATCGGCTTCCTGGACAAGGACAACACTGTCATGGTGTCCAGCGTCTTCGCCGAGGACGACAACGCCAACGAGGTGTCCCGCTACCAGCTGGAAACCATGGGCAAGTACATCGCGAAGGTCCAGTAAGGGCAGACAACAAAGGGAGGCGGCGGGTTTCTCGCTGCCTCCCTCCCTTTGTTGTCCTGGCTACCGAAGCAGGGATGCCAGGCAGGTGTTGTATCCGGCCATGACTTCCTCGAAACTAAGCAGTCGCGGCCTGCCATGAACCGCGGTCTTGGGAAATGCGGGGAGTTCTTCCGGGGAACACAGCAGCGGTTCGCAGGTGCGCCCGGCGGCATTCAGGGTGGCGATGCCCCAAGGATGAACGGCCGGTGTGACCGTAATGTCGATGGCGTTCAGCGTGTCGGGGAGGAGATTGCGGACGACCGATCTCCAAGCCGCAACGTAGGATTCGCGGAGCATTTCGATCTTGTCGATGTCATTGAGATCGTAGCTCCGAAGCAAATCTTCGGAGAGTGAGTCCCATTCCTCGGTGGACCGCACGAGCAGGTGGGCGGCCCGGATGTGGGCGCTTGCTTCGTTCAGTGAAGGCATTAGTCTTCTTTCAGGGTTGGCGCCTGTAGGGTCGCCTGCGGCTGGACCGGTTGCGGGTTCTTGCCGGGGTTGCGTGCGCTGGCGGCGCGGGCGACGTGGCTTCGGGCGTGTTCGACGGCTGGGGCTAGTTCGGTGAAGAGGTGTTTGTGGTGGCGGAGGGAGTCCAGGACCCCCACCTGGGTGACGAGCCGAAGGTGGCGCTCCTGGATCCCTTTGATCAGCACCGTGATTCCGCGGCGTTCTAGAGCCTGGACCATGTCGGTGATTGTTCTGGCCCCGGTTGCGTCCAGGATCTGCAGTTGTGACATGCGGATGATCACGACGTCGACGTTCCGGATGGCGCTGACCCGCTCCAGGACGCGTTCGGCGGCGGCGAAGAACAACGCCCCGTCGAGCCGGAACACGGCGATGTGCTCGTCCCCTTCGTGGACCGGGCCGGGGATTTCTTCCCGGTGCACTCCGCTGGACCGGACCAAGGCACGCAGGGCGAAGAAGGCGGCGACAGCGATCCCGATTTCCACGGCCTCGATCAGGTCGAAGGACACGGTGATCAGTGCGGTGACGAAGAACACGACCGTGTCGGCGCGGGTTGATCCGATCACGCTGCGCAACGTTTTGAGGGAGACCATGCGTGTCGCGGTGACCATCAGCACCCCAGCCAACGCGGCAAGGGGGATGCGGGAAACCGGGCCGGTGGCCAAGTACACCACGGCCAGCAGGACCAACGCATGGGTGATGGCGGCGAGGCGTGTCCGGCCGCCCGAGCGAATGTTCACGGCGGTGCGGGCGATGGCACCCGTGGCCGGCATGCCGCCGAAGAATCCGGACGCGACGGACGCCAGGCCCTGGCCCAGGAGCTCACGGTCCGCGTCGTAGGGGCCGGTATCGGAGATCGACGCTCCGACCCGTGCCGAGAGCAGCGACTCGATCGCGGCCAGGGCCGCGATTGTGGCCGCGGACCCGGCCAGCGCGGTGATCGTCGCCAGGTCCAGCGAAGGCATCGTCGGGGCCGGCAGGGAATCGGGCAGGGCACCGATCCGGGTCACGGGCAGATCGAGGAACTGCGCGGCCACAGTGGCGATGATGATCGCGATGAGCGAGCCCGGGATCCGGGGATGGATCCGCGGTGAGGCAACCATGATCACCGCGACCAGAGCTACCACGGCAACCGGGGCAAGAACCGAGGCTGGGGACACAGTGCCGATGGCCTGGATCGCCGAGATGACGGCGTTGCTGCTAGGCCCGGGCTTGCCGCCGAACGCGGCAGGGACCTGCTGCAGGAAAATGATTACCGCGATTCCGACGGTGAAGCCCTCGATCACAGGCCAAGGCAGGAGAGTCACGACCCGCCCGAGTTTGAGTAGCCCGGCGGCAACCACTATCACCCCGGCAAGGACCGAGACAGCGGCCAGTGCACCGAGCCCATGGGCGGCGATGACCGGGCCCAGGACCACGACCATTGCGCCGGTAGGTCCGGAGACCTGGATATTGGAACCACCGAAAACGGCCGCGATCACGCCTGCGATTACGGCGGTGATCAGTCCGCTGGCCGCACCCGCGCCAGAGCTGACACCGAACGCGAGGGCCAGCGGCAGCGCGACGATGCCGACGGTGACCCCGGCAACCAGGTCTCCTTTCCAGGTACGCGGCAACAGCGCGTAATCCTGGCGCGCGGGCAGGAAGGCCCGGGCGGCGACCAGGATCTTCATCGGGTGCTGGCCGCTGCGGCTGACGCGGGTGCAGTCGCTTCTGAGGACTCAAGCTGCGCCCGGGTGGTGTGCAGCATGTCGTTGAGCAGCAGTCTCGCAACGGAGAGGAGTTCCGCGACCTGTGGGTACGCCAAGGTGTAGAACATCTGCAGCGCCCGTCGTTCTCCCTTGACGAGCTGATATCGGCGCAGCACCGACAGATGCTGGGACAGGTGCGAAGCCTCCAGGCCTGTTGCGGCCAGAAGCTCTGTCACTGACACTTCGGGCGCCGCCGACAGGAGCTCCAGAACCCGGATCCTGACCGGGTGGGCCAGCCCCTTGAACAGATTGGCCTTCACCTCGTACAGCGGTGCCCGGAAATCCGCGAACTCTTCCATGACTGCCTCCTTGCCCGCCAGTACAAGCCTTTGCTTGACTATTTGATGGATTCATCATCCAGTGTAGCAAGGGCGGGAACGGAGAGCCCTGCGTGCCAACACAAGAGGGCTTCATCCGAAATCGGATGAAGCCCTCTTGTGCAGTTCGAGGAACCCGCTATGCCGTCACGTTCAGCGACGCTGTGAGCGCTGCGTCGGCGTCCCGCAGGACCTTGGCTGCGACCTCGAGTCCTTCGATCCTTCCGAGCGAGGTGTCTTCGTGCTCGATGTTGACGAGCACGTTCGGGTCCACTTCATGCAGGGCACGCAGGAACTCGGTCCAGTAGGGGGTGTCATGCCCGCGGCCGAGGGCAACGAAGTCCCACGCGGAGTTCTTGGGCCACTCGTTGGCCCATTCGTCACCGCCGAGGTTCGTGCGGTTTTCGTCCGGCGAGAGGCGACGGAAGCTGTTGTCGAGGACGCCGTAGAGTGCGGCGTTCCCGGTATTGACGCGGACGTCCTTCGCGGCTGCCTGGAAAACCAGCGGGCCGAGTTCGCGGACCACGGCTACCGGATCCATCTGCTGCCAGAACAGGTGCGAAGCATCCAGTTCAACGCCCACATGGGTAGCTCCCGTGAGCTCGATGAGCTTGCGGACATCGGCGGTGTTGAACACGATGTTCTGCGGGTGCAGTTCGAGGGCCACCTTGACGCCGTGGTCTGCAGCCAGGCGGTCGGTCTCGCGCCAGAACTTCGCCGCGACGTCCCATTGGTAATCCAGCACATCCAAAGCCGCCGAGTTCCAGGCGTTGACGATCCAGTTCGTCACGGTCGCGCCGGGCTCACCGCCGGGCAGGCCGGACATAGTCACTACCCGGTTCTGGCCGAGGCGCTCCGCGAGCCGAATGGAGCGGCGGATGTCCTCGGCATGCTTCTCTCCGATCTCGCGCTTCGGGTGCAAGGGGTTGCCGTTGCAGTTCAGTCCTGCGATCGCGACGCCGGTCCCCTCGAAGATCGCGAGGTAGTCGTCGCGGGCGGCATCCGAGACAAGAATGTCGGCGAAAGTGGGGACGTGGACCGCGGGCAGGAACCCGCCGGTGTTGATCTCGATTCCCGTGAGGCCCAAATCAGCGATGACTTTGAGGGCTTCGGGAAGCGGCCTGTCGTGCAGGATCGCGTTGTAGACGCCGAGTTTCATAGCGTGATGGTCTTTCCGTTGTTGAGTGCCGATTCCGTGACAGCGCCGAGCAGTTCCATGTTGCGCACGCCTTCGTCGAACGTGGCGCAGCGGGGGAGGGACTCGGATTCAGGCAAACCTGCAACCTCCTCGAGGAATGCGCGGGCCTGGTATCCGAAAGCGTCGTTTTGGCCGAAGCCAACCTCGGGGGCGTCCATGGCGAGGCCGCCGGCGATGTAGGGGTGGCCCGGGCCGAGGATGACCTGGCGGTACCCGTTCTCGTTGCCGGAACCATCGTTGAGAAAGAGCTGGATTTCGGAGGGGCGGCGCTGGTCGAACTTGGCCGCGCCGTTCTCGCAGAACACTTCGAAGTTGAGGCTGTTGGCGTGGCCGGCGGCAACGCGGGAGACTTCGAAGCTGCCGGCGCCGTTCCCGAACTCTGCGTTGAAGGCGGCATAGTCGTCGTTCTCCACGGCCTCGAAGGTGTCGCTGACGGCGGCGTGATCGTGGC
Source organism: Arthrobacter sp. KNU-44 (assembly GCF_051843155.1). Classification (NCBI taxonomy): domain Bacteria; kingdom Bacillati; phylum Actinomycetota; class Actinomycetes; order Micrococcales; family Micrococcaceae; genus Arthrobacter; species Arthrobacter sp. KNU-44. The sequence continues at coordinate 1,146,274 of NZ_JBPXNG010000002.1, read as the reverse complement.
CCATCACGGCGCCAAGGGGCACGGGGCGCTTGTCGATGACGGTGCTCAGGCGCCCGCCGCTGATGGACTTGATGTCGCCGCACAGGAACTCGGAGACGTAGGCCAAGTGGCTTCCGACGTCGGCCAGTGCGCCGGAACCGGGGCCGCCCTTGTAGCGCCAGCTCATGGGAGCCGACGGGCTGAAGCCGTAGTCGGTCCAGTAGCGGCCGCTGAAGTGCAGCACCTTGCCGAGGACACCGGTCCGGATCAAATCGCGGATGTAGGCAATGCCGGGCGTGCGGCGGAACGTGAAGCCGATCCGCGCGATGCTCGAGGCGTTGCGGGCGGCCTCGGCCATAGCCCGGGCGTCCTCGATCGAGTCGCTCAGCGGCTTCTCGCAGAGGACGTGCTTGCCTGCGGCCAGGAGTCCCTCGACCACCTCGCGGTGGAGGGAATTCGCGATGACGACGCTCACGACGTCGATGTCGTCGGCTTCCGCGATGGCCTGCCATGAGGTGTCATTGCGTTCGTAGCCAAAACGTCGGGCGGCGAGTGACCCGAACTCTGCGTTCACATCGCCGATGGACACGAGGCGCACCGGCGGAAGCACGGGGCTGTAAAGGGCGGACGCCGTGCGGTAGGCCGCCGCGTGTGCCTTGCCGGCCATACCTGCGCCGATGACGGCGACCCCTAGGCTCTCAGCCATTGATTTCTCCTTCGAAATTAAGCCTGGGTGCCGAACACCCCTTGCGGCATTTTGGAGCGCTACAATTTAGCACTGGACACAAAGCCTAATCATGTGAGTATGTCCTGTCAATGTTCCACGAATACCCTTGACAGCAGAGTAGGAAGGTTCCCCGAATCGTGAGTGCGACAAGTCCTAAAACCCGCCGCCCAACCATCTATGACGTTGCCAAACATGCCGGCGTCTCGCCGTCGTTGGTGTCCTTGGTCCTCCAGTCGCCGGAAAGGGTCAGCGACAAGCGCCGCCAAGCTGTCCAGTCGGCAATGTCTGAGCTCGGCTACCGTCCCAGCAGGGCCGCGACCACGCTAGCGAGCAATCGGACCAAGAGTATCGGCCTGCTGATTGACGACTACAGGAACCTTTGGTTCGTCGATCTCCTCAGGGGCATGGAGTCGGTTCTTTCGGACCTCGGCTACCACGTCATGTTGGCCGACTCCAGGCCCGGCGAAAACCGCATCAAGGAAGCCGCCGACGGGCTGCTTGCCATGCATGTCGACGGGCTGGTGATCGCGGCAGAGCCGAGTGAGTCCATGCTGGACCGGACGTGGGTGCCCACGGTGGTGGCCGGGTGGCGCAAGGGAGTGCCGGGCGGCGCCGACCTCATCACCAACGACGACGACGGCGGCGGCGGCATGGCCGCCAGCCATTTGCTGGGGCTGGGTCATACCCGCATCGGCCATCTCTCAGGGTCCGACGGCGCGTCAGCCCATCGGCGTGCCGGTTTCCGGCGGCAGATCCAGGCCGCCGGCGTCGAACTCCTGATTGCCGAGTCCAAAGGCACTTCGGAGGAAGATGGCTACGCCGCGGCTTCCTGGCTGCTTGAACACTACCCGGACGCGACGGCGATCTTCGCGGCCAACGACACCATGGCCGTGGGCGCCTTTGCCGTCCTCAAGGCCAGGGGCCTTCGCGTGCCCAACGACATTTCTGTGATCGGCTACGACAATTCCCCGCTGGCAAAGTCGAGGTACTTGGACATCACTTCCGTCGACAACCGAAGCGACCTTGTCGGGGTTGATGTTGCGCACAGGCTGCTCGCCAGGATTCAGGATCCGGCCCTCAAGCCCCAGCAGACCTTGATCGATCCCGTCCTGGTGGTGCGAAGCACCACGTCTCGGCCCGTCCCGTAGCCCCGATCTGAACGGTGTTCCCCGGGAGATCACATGACCATCTCACGTAAAAACATCCTAATGTCAGGACAAAGTATTGACATCTGTGAGGCGAGTCACCATGATCTGTGTAGAGGGCTTTGAGCTCCTGCAGAGTGGCAGGGCCACAACCCCAATCAAAGGAGATAAATCGTGAAGAAGTTTTCCTGGCGGAAGGCGGCACTCGTTGCGGCCGTCGTTCCGATGATGGCTCTTAGCGCTTGTTCCAGCACGGGCGGGAAGCCGGCTGACAGCGCCAATGCCGCCGGCGGCGGTCAAGCCGTCAGCACTCCGCGTATGAAAGTCGCCCTCATCACCCACGCGGCGGCAGGCGATACATTCTGGGATATCGTCCGCAAGGGCGCTGAGGAAGCGTCCGCGAAGGACAATGTTGACCTCCTCTACACAAGTGACCCCGAGGCTGGGCGCCAGGCACAGCTCGTGCAGCAGGCTATCGACCAGAAGGTTGACGGCATCGCCGTCACCCTCGCCACGCCGGATGCCCTCAAGGACGTCCTCAAGAAAGCAACCGATGCCGGTATCCCCGTGGTGAGCCTCAACGCCGGCGAGGGTGTCTCGGCACAGCTCGGGGCGTTCACCCACTTCGGCTCGAACGAGAAGCTGGCAGGCGAGGCCGTCGGAACCAAGCTGGCATCGCAAGGCTTCAAGCACCCGGTCTGCGTGATCCAGCAGCAAGGCCACGTTGGCCTCGAAGCACGGTGTGCTGGCGTCAAAGCGAAGGTGCCCGGAACTGAGATCCTGTACGTCGACGGCAAGGACATGACTGCGGTCCAGTCCACCGCTACCGCGAAGCTCCAGGCAGCCAAGGATGCAGATGTCATCATCGGCTTGGGCGCGCCGATCACCCTCACGCTCCTCAAGTCCGTCACGGACGCCAGCAGCTCTGCAAAGGTGGCTAGCTTCGACCTGAACGCGGACCTCGCCCAGAAAATTGTGGACGGCTCTGTGATCTTCACCGTGGACCAGCAGCCGTGGCTCCAGGGCTACATGTCCGTTGACTCCCTGTGGCAGGCCAAGCGCGGCGGCTTCAAGCTCGGTGGCGGCCAGCCCGTTCTGACCGGTCCCACCATCGTGGACAAGTCCAACGCTTCCGACGTCCTCAAATTCGCCCAGCAGGGCGTCCGCTAGATCCAGGATTCTGGCCGCGCGGCGGGTGACCACCGCGCGGCCTGACCAACAAGGAGTTCTTCCTATGGCAAACACAGCAACCCTGCCGCCGGCACCGGCTTCGGCCCCCGGCGATGAGCGTATCGGACGCCGTAGCCCGGTCCAGAAGTTTCTGGGCAGGCCCGAAGTCGGCGCCCTCGTGGGGGCCGTTGTCCTCTTCATCTTCTTCGCGTCGGTGTCCCAGACGTTCACGCAGCCGAACGCGCTCGCGACCGTGCTGTATGGTTCCTCGACGATCGGGATCATGGCGGTGGGGGTGTCGCTGTTGATGATCGGCGGTGAGTTCGACCTTTCCACCGGTGTGGCCGTGATCTCCTCGGCCCTGACTGCCTCGCTGTTCAGCTGGAACTTCTCGCTGAACGCGTGGGTCGGTGTCGTGCTGGCGCTCGTCGTTTCGCTCGGCATCGGTTTCATCAATGGCTGGATCCTGGTCAAGACGAAGCTGCCGTCCTTCATCGTGACGCTCGCGACGTTCCTGATGCTCACTGGGTTGAACCTGGCCCTGACCCGCCTGATCGGCGGGTCCGTGTCCTCGCCGTCGATCTCCAAGCTGGACGGTTTCGATTCCGCCCACGCGGTGTTCGCGTCCTCGATCAGCATCGGCGGGGTCGAGGTGAAGATCACGGTGTTCTTCTGGATCATCCTGGTCGCGATCGCCTCCTGGGTGCTGCTGCGCACGAAGGTCGGGAACTGGATCTTCGCCGTCGGCGGGGACGCGAACGCGGCCCGCGCCGTGGGCGTCCCGGTCACGAAGACCAAGATCGGGTTGTTCATGGCGGTCGGGTTCTGCGGCTGGATCCTGGGCATGCACAACCTCTTCGCCTTCGACGCGGTGCAGTCCGGCGAAGGCGTGGGCAACGAGTTCCTCTACATCATCGCCGCGGTCATCGGCGGCTGCCTGCTCACCGGCGGCTACGGCTCCGCGGTGGGCGGTGCGATCGGTGCGTTCATCTTCGGCATGGCGAACAAGGGCATCGTCTATGCCCAGTGGAACCCGGACTGGTTCAAGTTCTTCCTGGGCCTGATGCTGCTGCTGGCCACCATCGTGAACCTCATCGTCAAACGCCGCGCAGAGCTCAAGTAGAAGGGGCGCACAAGAAATGAATGCCAAACAGATCGACCAGCAGACCCTGCTCAAGGATGAAAAGGACCCGCTGACCCACACCCCCGTGCACCTGCTCTCCCTGGACAAGATCGGAAAGCACTACGGGAACATCATCGCCCTGCGGGACGTGACCATGGCCGTGGACAACGGCCGCGTCACCTGCGTCCTGGGGGACAACGGCGCCGGCAAGTCCACGCTGATCAAGATCATCGCCGGACTGCACCAGCACGACGAAGGCGCGCTGCACGTCATGGGCGAGGAACGGAAATTCAACTCCCCCCGCGACGCCCTCGATGTCGGCATCGCCACCGTGTACCAGGACCTGGCCGTGGTCCCGTTGATGCCGATCTGGCGGAACTTCTTCCTCGGCTCGGAACTGACCACCGGGTTCGGGCCCTTCAAATCCATGGACGTCCAGAAAATGAAGGACATCACCCTGGCGGAACTGGCTCAGATGGGCATCGACCTGCGCGATGTGGAACAACCCATCGGCCAGCTCTCCGGCGGTGAACGCCAGTGCGTCGCGATCGCCAGGGCCGTGTACTTCGGGGCGAAGGTGCTGATCCTGGACGAACCCACGGCCGCGCTGGGCGTGAAGCAGTCCGGCGTCGTGCTCCGGTACATCCTGCAGGCCCGCGACCGGGGCCTGGGCGTCATTTTCATCACGCACAACCCGCACCACGCCTTCCCGGTCGGGGACCGGTTCCTGCTGCTCAAGCGCGGGAAGTCCATCGGCTACTACGACAAGAAGGACATCACCCTGGACGAACTCACCGCCCAGATGGCCGGCGGCGCGGAACTGGCAGAACTCGCCCACGAACTCGAACAACTCGGCGGACACACCGAAGCACTCAAGGAAGTCCAAGCCGAAGTCGCCGGGGTATCCGAAGTGACCGACGTCGCCGACGTCGCTGACGCTTCAAAGGAAAACAGCCCACGCCACGCCTAGGGCGCAGGGAGACAGCGCGGACAGAGACGGGGGTCCGCCGGAAAACCGGATGGGCCCCCGCTCGCCATGCCACCACGGGAATGTGCACGAAGCAGTAGACGGGAAGACAGCATGACGATCCGGGTTGGCGTTATCGGCGCCGGTGTTATGGGCGCAGACCACATCAGGAACCTCTCCACCACCATCAGCGGGGCCGAAGTCACCTTCGTGGCAGACCTCGACGCCGGACGTGCGGCGGCCGCGGCGCCGCCGTCCGCACGCATCACCACCGATCCTTCCGAGCTGATCAACTCCAGTGAGGTTGACGCCGTCGTCGTTGCCTCCCATGACTCCACCCATGCGGGGCTCGTCCTGGAATGCTTCGAAGCGATGACCCCGGTGCTGTGCGAAAAGCCGTTGGCCCCCACGCTCCTGGAAAGCCGCGAAGTGGTGGAGGCCGAAGCCGACCTCCTGGCCGCAACGGGTGCCAGGCTGCTGTCGATGGGCTTCATGAGGCGTTTTGATCCCGGCTATGTCGCCTTGCGCGAAGCCACCCGGGCACGCACGCAAGGCGAGCCTTTACAGGTCCATTGCACGAGCAGGACGGCGTCCGCGGGTCCGGGTGCGAGCTCGGAATCGGCCATCACCAATTCGGCCATCCACGAGCTCGACATCATCCCTTGGCTGCTGGATTCGCCTATCACCGAGGTGTCCTGGCAAGCGGGGCGGAGTTCCCGGCACAGTACCGGTGACCTGCGGGATCCAGCCTTCATGCTCCTGCGCGCGGCCGACGGTACCCTGGCCACGCTCGAACTCTTCCTCAACGCGCAGTATGGCTACACCACCCGGTGCGAGGTCGTATCAGAGTTCGGCACTACGGCACTCCCGGAACCGGCTGCCCTCGATGTCCGGCAGGAGGGGAGGCGAAGTTCCGAAATCCCTGCCGACTGGCGTCCACGCTTCGCCGACGCTTACCGCCTGCAACTTCAGGCTTGGATTTCGGCCCTCGAAAAGGGGGAGCCTGCGCCGATCGCCACGGGTGAGGATGGCCTGCGCGCGTCCCAGCTCGCACAAGCCATGATCCGTTCGCTCCACAGCGACGGGGCCTACACGAAAGTGGTCTACTGATGGTGTCATCCGGGCTGCCAGTGCCTGGTCTGCCGGTGACCCGCGTCCCGGATTCCCGCGACGCTCCCGCGTTGCGCTGGGGGATCATGGGCCCGGGGTGGATTGCCGAACGCTTCACGGAGTCGGTGCAGGCCCACTCACGGCAAGTGATCGCCGCCGTCGGCTCACGCTCTTTGGACCGGTCCAAGGCGTTCGCGGACGCTTTCGGCGTGCCTGCCGCCTATGGGAGCTACGAAGAGCTGGCCGCGGCTCCGGACATAGACATCGTGTACGTGTGCACTCCACACAACTTCCACCACGCCGCTGCCGTCCTCGCCATCGACGCCGGCAAACACGTCCTGATCGAAAAACCGATCGGTCTGAACGCGGCACAGGCGAGGGATATCGCCGCGCGGGCCAAGGCAGCCGGCGTTTTCGCCGCCGAGGGCATGTGGAGCTTCTTCCTTCCGAAGTTCGACGTGATCCGGCAAGTGCTCGACGCCGGGACGCTGGGTACCGTAACAACGGTCCTGGCGGAATACGGCGAGCACTTCGAACGTAGCCACCGCATCTTCGACCCCGCACTGGCTGGCGGGCCTTTGCTGGACCTGGGCACCTACCCGCTGGCCCTGATCACAGAGATCCTCGGCGCCCCGGAACGCTTGAGCGCTTTCGGCCAACCCCACGAGTCCGGTGTCAATGCCCAGCTCTCCGCCATCATGCAATTCCCGGGCGGAAACCAGGCCGTCATGAATACCCACCTGCATAATTTCACCCCCACCGCGGCAACGATCGTTGGCTCCGAGGCCACGTTGACCATCGATGGCCCCTTCAACATGCCCGGCGGTTTCGAGATCCGATTCCCGGATGGCACGCGGCTTCGCCACAACGAAGCGGCGGGCGGGCATTTGGAAGGCTTGCACTACGAAGCCGCGGCCGTGGCACGCGCCATCGCCGCCGGTGAGACCGAAACCCGGCAACGGCCGTTGGCCTCCTCCATCCGGACGATGGAAGTTGCCGATGAGATCCGCCGCCAAGTGGGCATTGAATTCCCGGGCGAAGGCAACGCCGCCTAAGCAATTGTTGTACTGACTATCGAAAGGACAGGCCCATGGCCTACATCGAACAGCACTCCAGTCTCCCCACGCCGGTGCGGCTTGGCCTCATAGGCTCGGGCTGGATGGGAGCGTTCCACGGCGAAAGCATAGCCCGCAGGGTTCCTGGTGCGGTCCTGGCCGCCGTCGCCGATCCCAACGTGGACTCTGCGGCGTCGGTGGCTGCCCAGCTTGGTACGGCGAAGGTCACGGCCGACGCCGCGGACATCCTGGCCGATCCGGACATCGACGCCGTGATCATTGCCAGCCCGGCGCGCTTCCACGCTTCCCTGATCGCCCAAGCCGCCGCCGCCGGCAAGCACGTGTTTTGCGAGAAGCCTGCCGCGCAGAGCCTCGAAGAGCTCGACGCCGCCCTGGTCGCCGTCGAAGCGGCAGGGGTACATTTCCAGATCGGCTTCAACCGCCGCTACGCCACCGACTTCCAGGCCGCCAAGAAGGACTTGGCCGAGGGAATTGTGGGAGTGCCGCAGCTCTTGCGCTCGCTGACGAGGGACCCGGGCACAGGGAGTATCAGGCACGCAGCCAGGGTTCCGGCCTGGACGATCTTCCTGGAAACCCTCATCCACGATTTCGACACCCTGAACTGGTTCAACGAAGGCGCCGAGCCGGTGGAGGTCTACGCCGTCGCGGACGCCCTGGTGGAACCGGGCCTGCGTGACCAGGGATTCCTGGACACCGCTGTGGTCACCATCCGCTACAGCAATGGAGCCTTGGCAGTAGCGGAAGCCAACTTCAGCGCACTCTACGGCTATGACGTCCGGGGCGAAGTCTTCGGCTCCAAGGGCATGGTCCAGGCCGGACGGCCCACTGAAACGGCTGCCGTGAGGTACACCGCAGAGGGCCTTTCCGCCGAGACTCCGAGGCTCAACGTGGAACTGTTCCGCGACGCCTACACCGACGAACTCGTGGACTTCGCGGCGGCAGTCCGCGCGCGTCGCGACGGCACGCAGCCGCCGTCGGGCGCTTTCACCCTCACCCCGGGAGCCGCGGATGCGCGCCGCGCCCTCGCGATGGCGTTGGCCTGCATCGAATCGGTCCAGCAAGGCGGACCCGTGGCGGTACCCGCCGTTTCGAGCAACAGCAAGGCCGGTGTCTGATGCGCTTGGCCGTTTGTGCGGAAATGGTCTTCACTGATCTGCCGTTCACCGATCGGGTACGTCGGATCCACGAGGCAGGATTCGACGTCGAACTCTGGGACTCGAGGAGCAAGGACATTGCGGCACTCAAGTCGAGCGGCGCGGTCTTTTCCTCCATGACCGGGTACACCTCCGGGAGCCTGGTTGACGCCGACACCGCCGATGACGTCGTGAGGACGGCCGAGACGCTGATTCCGACCGCTTTGGAACTCGGCGTCAGCCGCATGGTGGTGCACTCGGCCGAGCTGATCGACGGCAATGCGGCCCGTCCCGTCTACCGGTCCAACGGGAGTATGTGGATCACGGGTGTCCGGACCCTGGAGCGCCTTGGCGCGCTCGGCGAAAAGCACGGACTGACATTCTGCCTCGAAAACCTCAACACTGTGCTGGACCACCCCGGAATTCCGCTGGCCCGCGCGAAGGACACTTTGGCACTCGTGGAGGCGGCCGGACACCCCAACGTGAAGATGATGCTGGACCTGTACCACGCACAATTGGGGGAGGGGAACCTCATTGAGCTGGTCCGCACCGCCTTGCCGCACATCGGCGAGATCCAGGTGGCGGACGTCCCGGGCCGCTGCGAGCCCGGCACCGGCGAAATCAACTACTCGGCCGTGGCCCGGGCGCTCGGGGCTGCAGGCTACGAAGGCACCGTCGGCATGGAAGCGTGGGCCAGCGGAGACAGCATGGAGGCGCTTGAGGCGTTCCGCCGGGCGTTCACGCTTGAGGCCTCCGAGTTCCGGAACAGCTCAGCTTTTTCAACGGAGGTAGCACTATGAAGGACGTCATTCTCGGGCTGGTTGGAGTAGGGCGGATCGGCGTGATGCACGCCAACAACATTGCCGGCCTCAACGCGGAACTGAATGCGCAGGGCATCAACGTGGAGTTGCGGCCCACGGATGTGGCCGAAGAGCATGCCCGCACGGTGGCAGCCGGTCTCGGTGCTCAATTCCTGCCGTCGGTGGAGGCTTTGATCGCTTCCGGAGTGGATGGGCTGGTGATCGCGACCGGAACGGGCACGCACCCCGAACTGATCCGCGCTGGAGTGGACGCCGGTATCCCGGTGTTCTGCGAGAAGCCTGTAGCCATGAATGTGGCCGATTCGCTGCCTGTCCTGGAACATATCCGTGCCAACGATGGCGTAGTGCAGATCGGGCACCAGCGTCGCTTCGATGCCGGTTACCTCGAGGCCAAGCGCGCTTACCAAGCGGGGGAGCTCGGCTGGATCCACTCCCTGCGCGCCGTGACCTGCGATATGACACCGCCACCCGTGGAGTTCCTGGCAACGTCCGGCGGGCTGTTCCGCGATTGCTCCGTCCACGACTTCGACATCCTGCGCTGGCTGACCGGCCGCGAGATCGTGGAGGTCTATGCCAAGGGTTCCAACAACGGTGATCCCGCCATCGGCGGGGTGGGCGATGTGGACACTGCCTTGGCTTTGATTACGTTCGACGACGGGACGGTCGGCACGGTGTCAGCAACGCGTTACAACGGTGCGGGGCACGACGTCCGCCTCGAAATCCAAGGCTCCAAGCATTCCATCATGGTCGGCCTGGACGACAAGACAGCCATGGAATCAGCCGAGGCCGGCGTAGCGTTCCCAGCCGGAGAGCCCCACAAGACGTTCGCCGAACGCTTCGACCAGGCCTATCGCTCCGAAATGGCGGCCTTCGTTGAATTGGTCCTGGGCAAACGGGAGAACCCGTGCACGCCCGAGGACGCCGTCGCGGCTTCCCGCGTGGCCGACGCCGCGCAGGAGTCTCTGGCAAGCGGGGTTCCGGTCAGGGTGGCGCTGGTGACGGCCTAGCAACCTGGAGTGCTTGCAGGCCCCAACTGGCCCCACCGCCACCCTCGCCTCGCAAGCTCGGCCAGGGAACCCTGGCGGCGTGGGCCCACGCAGTTGTTGTCGTTTTGACGGCTCAGAACGACCACAACTGCTAGTCAGTTGGGTGCACGAACTCCTTTAGGCGCCGAACGGCAAGCGGGGGTCGATGTCCTGTCCGTCCCAGCTCTGCCGCACCCACCCGTGGTGGGGGTCGTCGCTGATGAGCCATTCGCGCACGGGTCCCGGGCCTGCCATGACGTTCAGGTAGTACAAATCGTAGCCGGGAGCGGCCATGGCGGGGCCGTGCCAGCCGTAGGGAACAAGGACGACGTCGCCCGTGCGAACTTCCGCGGCCACATCGATCGGGCGCTCATCGGAGGCGTAGACGCGCTGGAAGCCAATCGCGTCGGCGTCTTCAGGGGCGCCCGAGCCTTCAGCCACCCGGGTCTCGAAGTAGTAGATCTCCTCGAGCTGCGTTTCGCCGTCCTTTTCCTCGTCATGCTTGTGCGGGGGATAGGAGGACCAGTTGCCCGCAGGGGTGAGTACTTCGCAGACGATGAAACGATCCGCCTCAAGGGCCGCTGGGGTGCCGAAGTTGTGGACCTGGCGGGAGCAATTGCCTGCTCCGCGCAGCTCAACCGGGGTTTCCGCGGCGGTCACTAGCCTGGTGGGGTACGACGCGTTGGCCGGGGCAGTGGCAACGGCGACGCGGCCGCCGTCGGGCGAACTGATGGTGACGGCAGCATTCGTGCCGGAATACAGGACATCGCTGGGGCCATGGAAAACCGACGCCCGCCCCGCAAGGGGATACTCGACGTCGTCGACCGTCACCGTGAAGGCGCCGTTGAGCGGCACGATGATCCGCTCTTCAGCTGCGGCGGGGAGTACGACGGCGGCGCCCGCGGCGAGCGTGGCGACCTTGAGCCCAGTATGGGCCCAACCGTCCACAGCCAACGCGGAATCGGAGGTTCCGAGCGAGATGTCCCAATCGCCGTCGTTGGCGGTTCCCAGTGGATAGACCCAGTTGGCCATGAAGTTATGTCCTTGCGTTAGCGCTGTACGAGTGTCATTTCAAAGCTGTAGGAATCGGCCCGATACACGTGGTGGCCGGTCTCCACCATGCGCCCGGTGTCGTCGACGGCGGTGCGCTCCATGGTGACCAAAGCCGAACCGACTTCTGCCTCCAAGAGCGGTGCCTGGAAGTCATTGGCGATCATTGCGCCGATCCGTTGCGAGGCGAGGCGGAAGTTGACTCCGCCGCGGCGAAGGATGGCGTAGAGGCCCTCTGCCTGGAGCATGGACTCGTCCATGGTGGTGATGTCGTCGCGGACCCAGTTCTCCATCAGCGCCAAGGGCTTACCGCCCACCTTGCGCAGGCGGGTGAAGTGGTAGACCTTGGAGCCGGCCGGAAGCTGGAGGGCGGTCAGGGTGGCTGCGTCGGCCTCCATGTGCGAGAAGCTGAGGACCTGCGTTGTGGGCTTCTTGCCGTTGTTGCTCAGGTCGTCGTAAAGGCTGGAAAGCTCCAGGGGACGGCGGACCTGGCTTGACACCACCTGTGTTCCGACGCCCCGCTTCCGGACCAACAGGCCCGAGCGGACGAGTTCGTCCATGGCCTTGCGCATAGTGGGCCGGGACAGGTTGAGCTGGGCGGCGAGGTCTATCTCGTTGTCCAAACGGCTGCCGGGCTCCAGCACTCCGCTGTGGATGGCTGCCTCGATGCCCTGGACGACCTGGTGGTACAAAGGCACAGGGGAAGAACGGTCGATAGTGAGGCCAAGTTGATTCGCCATTGCATGCTCCCTCGCATTCCGGGACTGTCCCGGAAGTTGCAAGCATGTCCGCTCATGTTCGCTTGATAGGACATACTGCTTTACTGATGATAGCAGGAGCATTGTGCGGGTCAAGGGTGCCGGAAGCGCGTTTATTGCGGCGTTTCAGGGGTGTTGTTTGGGACCTGGTTTGGAACATGTCCAGACATCAGAACCATGCGCGGGCAGGCCACCGGCGGACGCCTTTCGGCGGCCGGTGCGTCTTCCGGCGTCGGGCGCTTTCAGCGTCGGCGGGCGCTGCCGCGTTGCCGGAAGTAGCCGACGCCCGCCAGAACGGCACCCAGTCCCTCGGCGACTGCGCTGAGGGACTTCTCGAAAAACCATACGGGCTCGTACATAGACGGGAGTGGACCTATGGCAGGTATGTCGACATAGCGGTAGAGGATGACGGCTAGGAAGGCGCTTCCAGCGACGACCACCGCGGCCGCGTAGGCCGGCCGACTGCCCCGGACCAGGACATAAAGGCCAACGAGAACTGCAGCGACGGCCTCAATCCGGAACAGGTTGCCTTCCCCGATTCCGCCAGGGGCACCCAATTGGTAGCCGGAGGCAAGATCGAAGTGCACCACGGCGTCGACGACCAAGGCTGCCGCCACAAGCAGCCGCAACAGGATGTCCTTGGGCCTGCGGCTCATCGGCTTGCGGCGGGCCGCTTCACGGGTGCTCATTTCACTGTTCTCATTTCACAACCAGGGTTCCGTGCATATTGGAGTGGTAGGTGCAGTGGTAGGGGTAGCTGCCCGGTGTGGTGGGCGCGGTGAACTGGGCTGTTCCGCCCCCGCCGTCGACGGCCGCGTCGAAGGCCTTTCCATCGTCAGAGGTGACCGTGTGGGCCTGGACGTCCTCGTTCTTCACGGTGATTTTGGCGCCCGGGCTGACCGAGACGGGTCCTTGATAGCCGAAGTCCTTGATGGTGATGGTGAGCGATTGCGAGGTCCCGGACGGCGGAGCAGTCGAAGACGCGGCGGCAGGTGGGCTCGACGATGAGCCCTGGTAGCCGGTTCCGGACGCCCCGCAACCGCTCACGGCGATCAGGGCGGCCGCTCCTACGATGACCATCGTGGCTTTGGGGCTGTTTCTCATGATTGGTTCCCCGCTTCTCGTGTCCGGTGGCGCTCGAAGGTGCTTGCCACATTGATGAGACGAATTCCGGAGCGGTCAGGTTCACGGGCGCGGGAAATTGATTCCGGCAGGCGGACCGGCCGCTCGATCACCCCACAGGACGCAGCGTCCTGCAGACCTCCACGAATGCCTTGAACGGCGCGAGCCGTTCCTCCTCAGGCAGCTGCGAGGCCTCGGGATGCCATTGCACGGATGCCACCCAGCGCTGCGGATCCTCGAGGGCCTCCACGGTCCCGTCCTCGGCGACCGCCGTCACCACCAAGCCATCGCCTACCCGGGCCACAGCCTGGTGATGCCCTGAGGCGATCCGCACCGAGTTCCGTGAACCATAGAGTCCGGCCACTTTGGAATCCGGTGAAAGTTCGACGTCGTGCCACGCCCAGGCGCTGAGTCCACCTTCCGCCGGGGTCAGGCCGTTGTGCTCCACTAGCGATGGGTGCATGTCCTGGATGAGCGTCCCGCCATAGACCACATTGAGGAGCTGGTGGCCGCGGCAGATGCCGAGGGTGGGCAAACCGGCGTCGAGCGATCCCCGGGCGACCGCCAAGTCAAGGCGATCCTGGTCCGGGTTGACGTCGTAGCAGGCATCAGTTGCTTCTTCACCATAGAGTCGCGGATCCAGGTCTCCGCCGCCGGGCAGCAGGACCCCGTTAAGGGAACGGAGCTCGGCGGCCAGCGGACCGGCTTCGTCGGTAAAGGAAGCGTCCAGCAGCACGGGCTCCGCGCCGGCGTCGCGCACTAGTTCGACGATGAAGTCGAAGAGTTCGTTCGCCTCTCCCACGCGAGGATCCGCGGTTTCGGAGCCGCTGAGGCGGACAGGTATGCCGATCCGGGGCCTTAAGCTGCTTTGCTGTTCGGAAGTCTGCATGCTCCATGATGCACTGGTCGGTCGGCTCCTGCGCAACGGGAACCGCGGGCATACGCTGATGCCATGAATCCGTCCCGCGCCCTGACTCCTAGTCCCCGCACACTCGACATTGAGAGCGTCGCCCATTTCGACAGGCTTCTGGGCTCCGGGGCCGCAACGATGCACGGATGGCACGCCCAGTCGCTGGACTTGCGAGGCCGACGCGCGGACCTGGAGAGGCTCGACCCCCAAGGTGCCATCTTCCTGGGCTGTACCTTCGACGACGGCGTGGAGGACTCCCTGCGGAGCCGCGGCGCACTCATCTTTCCCAAGCTGCGCGGCGTGCCGTTCAACCCGTATCGGGGCAGCCTCTACAGCGCCGCCGAGCTATACGAGGACATTGACTCCACGGAGTACGAAGCCACCCTGGATGCCCAGGTCTACCACTGGAGCATCATGCCGGGGCAGCGGACCAGCCTGGACGCCACCCTCGCCGCCGCACTGCACGACCACGCCATCGGGGACGCCCTGGACGAACTCCTGGGCAACGGGGATTTCGCGGGGAACAAGATCGTGGGAGTCATGGGCGGGCACGTCGCGCAACGCGGAACACAGGAGTTCGAGGACGCGGCGCGGCTGGGCCGGCTCTTGGCGCTGTCCGGATTCACGGTAGCCACCGGGGGAGGCCCGGGGGCCATGGAAGCTGCCAATTTGGGCGCCTACTTGAGCGGACTGCCCGACGCCGAATTCGCCGCCGCGCTGAAGTCACTCGCGGCGGTGCCGGGTTTCCGCCCCTCGGTGACGGCCTGGGCGCGGGCGGCGGCCGCCGTCGTCGGGCACCACCCGAGCGGGACGATGTCACTGGGCATTCCCACCTGGTTTTACGGGCACGAGCCGCCCAACCTCTTCGCCACCCACATCGCCAAGTACTTCGCCAACTCCATGCGCGAAGCGATCCTGCTCGAGCTATGCAACGGCGGAATCCTCTTCCTTCCAGGCTCCGCCGGCACCGTGCAGGAAATCTTCCAGGACGCGTGCGAGAACTTCTACGGCGCCCCGGAAACCGTCACGCCCATGGTGCTCGTGGGGCGTGACCACTGGGAGCACAAGTATCCCGCGTGGCCCATGTTGCAGAGCCTCGCTGCGGGGAAAGTCATGGAGGGCCGAATCTTCCTGGTAGACACTGTCGAGGAGGCGCTCGCCGTCGTCGCGGGCTAACCGCTTGGTTATGGCGGCTCATAACGACAACTGCGTGGGCCCACACCGCCAGGGTTCCCTGGCCGTGGGGCCCCACCGGCGTGGGCCCCTGCCTGAGCTTGCGAAGGCTGGGAGCCGGTGGGGACTTGCGAGGCGAGGGTCGCGGTGGGGATTACTTGGGAGTTAGTGCGGGGCGCGGCCGCCCAGGCGCGTGGTGATTTTGCGGGCCGCATCCTGGCATGCCTCGCCGAGGCTGGCGAGCGTGTCCTGCGAGACCCGGAACTTTGGCGCCGGGATCAGGACGGAGGCAACGATGTCTCCACGGAGGTCAAAGACGGGGGAGGCAACGCCGACTTCTTCGATGGACGTTTCGCCGAAATTGAAGGCCCAGCCCCGCTCCACAGAATCCCGGAGCCTGAGCAGGTAGGCCTCGAGTGCTTCGTCGTCGAGGCCGGGCAATGTGATGGAGCCGCTGCGCAGGAGCTTGCGCACGCGGTCGGCGTCTTCGGCGGCAAGGAAGACCTGCACCGAGGAGCTGAGCGCCTCGTTATAGCGGGCACCCAACGGAGCGAGGTGCTTGACCTGGTGACGGCTGGCGATTTGCTCCACGCACATGGATTCGCTCCCGTTCCACACCATGAGGGCGCTCGTCTCGCCCGTCCGTTCGCTCAGTTCGCGCAGCACGGGATAGGCAACCCGGCGCTCTTCCAGCTCGGCAAGGAGCGGGCCGGCAAGGGCGATCATCCCCAGGCCCAGCCGGAATCGTCGGGATTCGGGGTCGCGTTCCACCAGGTGTTCTTGTTCGAAGGTTGCCAGGATCCGGGACACGGTGCTCTTGTGCAAGCCGATCCTGCCGGCGATCTCGGTGACGCCCAGCAAGGGCTCGTCGGCGGTGAAGCTGCGGAGCACGGCGATGGCGTTCTCGAGTACCGAAGCGCCCTTGGAGTCGCCGTTGGCCGGGGTTTCGCTCGTGGTTGCACGCTGTTCTGCACGCTGTTCTGCTGGGGTCATGATGGTCACTATATGGCTCTTTTTATTGGGACATGCCCAGCCTTCGCTTAGAGCAATGAGCATATGAGTCATATGTCCACTGCTCGGGCGCAAGGCCGGGCATGTCCATTGGAGGTGGGTGTCAGGCGCCGATGATGTTGTATTCCGGGCCGAACGGGAACTTGGTGATGTTCTCGGCACCGTCTTCACCGACCACCAGGATGTCGTGCTCACGGTAACCGCCGGCACCCGGCTGGCCGTCGAGGACCGTGATCATCGGTTCCATGGAGACCACCATTCCTGGCTCCAGAACGGTGTCGATGTCTTCGCGCAACTCCAGTCCGGCTTCGCGGCCGTAGTAGTGCGAGAGGACCCCGAAGGAGTGTCCGTAGCCGAAGGTGCGGTTGGCGAGCAGTCCATGCGAAACGTAGATTTCGTTGAGTTCTGCGGCGATGTCCTTGCAGACGGCGCCGGGCTTGATGAGTTCCAGTCCGCGCTTGTGCACCTCCACGTTGATGTTCCACAGTTCCAGGGAGCGGGCATCGGGTTCGCCGTAGAACAAGGTGCGCTCCAGGGCCGTGTAGTAGCCCGAGGTCATGGGGAAGCAGTTCAGCGACAGGATGTCGTGTTCCTGGATCTTGCGGGTGGTTGCCCAGTTGTGGGCGCCGTCCGTGTTGATGCCGGACTGGAACCAGACCCAGGTGTCGCGGATCTCGGAGTCGGGGAACGTCCGTGCGATCTCGTGGACCATGGCTTCCGTGCCGATCAGGGCCACCTCGTATTCGGTGATTCCGGCCGTGATGGCGTTGCGAATGGCCTCGCCGCCGAGGTCGCCGATCCGGGCGCCGTGCTTGATGACCTCGATTTCCTCGGAAGACTTGATCATGCGCTGGCGCATCGCGGCCTGGGCCACGTCCACAAGCGTCGCGCCGGAGAAGGCGGCCTGGATCTTGTTGCGGTTGTCCAGCGGAAGGGAATCGTCCTCGACACCCAGGCGCCGGACGTTGATCCCGCGGGTGCGCAGCACTTCCTGGATGCCGAAGATGTAGTTGTCCCGGCGCCAGTCCGTGTAGACGAGGTTTTCCCCGTAGCTGCGGCGCCACGGCATACCGGCGTCGATGTTGGCGGTGACAGTGACGGTGTCGTCGGCCGTGACCACCATGGCGTACGAGCGGCCGAAGTAGGTGAACAGGAAGTCGGAGTAGTACTTGATGGAGTGATAGCTGGTCAGGACAACGGCGTCCAGTTCCTTCTCGGCCATGATCCGGCGAAGACCGGCAAGGCGTCGTTCAAACTCTGCGTCGGAGAAGGTCAGGGAGACCTTCTCTCCGTTGTTGAGGACCTTGAGGCGCTCAAGCTTGGTGACGTCGCTTACGGCTTCATTCTCGGTGATGGTCATGGGTGGTGTTCCTTTCAATGGGTGGGTTGTTTCAGTCCTGCTGCAGGGGCTTCTTGGAAGTCTCCACAGCGAAGAGGACCGCGATGAGGGAGATGACGGCGGCCGCCACGAGGTACCAGCCGGGGGCCAGTTGGTTGTGGGTCAGGCCGATCAGGAGGGTTGCCATGAATGGGGCGGTACCGCCAAATAGGGCGTTGGAGAGATTGAAGCTGACGGCGAAGCCGCTGTAGCGGACCCTCGTGGGGAAGAGCTCGGCAAGGAAACTGGGCAGGGTGCCGTCGTTGAGCGTGAGCATTGCGCCCAACAGAATCTGCACCAGGACAATGACCAGGAAGTTACCGGTGTCGAGGAGCATGAACGCCGGAACAGTCAGCACCACGAACAGTACGGAAGCAGTGATGAGCATGCGCTTGCGGCCGAACTTGTCCGATGCGATCCCCGTCAAGAAAATGAATCCGATGTAGCTGAGGAGGGCAATGGTGGTGGCCAGGAACGATTCGGCTGCACCGAAGTGAAGCTCCTCGGAAAGGTACGTGGGCATGTAGCTGAGGATCACGTAGAAGCCGACGGCGTTGAGCAGCACGGCGCCCGTCGCGATGATGAGCTGCTTGCGGTACGTCTTGAACATCGCGAAGGCCGGCGCCTTGACCGCGGTGTCTTTCGCGGCCATTTCGCGGAATGCCGGTGTGTCCTCGAGTTTGGTGCGGATGTAGCGGCCGATCAGGCCCATCGGGGCGGCCAGGAGGAAGGGCAGGCGCCAGCCCCATTCGCCGAGCTGCTCGGCGCTCAGCACTGAGCTGAGCAGTGCCGCAAGGAGGGAACCGAGCAGCAGGCCTGCCGCTGTACTGGCAGGTACGACGGCGGCATAGAGTCCGCGCCGATTGGCCGGCGCATATTCCACCAGGAAGGCTGAGGCGCCTGCGTATTCGCCTGCTGCCGAGAAGCCCTGGACAACGCGGACGAGCAGCAGGAGGACTGGTGCCATGACGCCGATGGTGTTGTAGCCGGGGATCAGGGCGATGCAGAACGTTGCCACGGACATAAGCACGATCGACAGCGAGAGTGCCTGTTTCCGTCCGAGCCGGTCACCGATGTGGCCCCATATGAATCCGCCCAGTGGACGGACAAAGAAGGAGACGGCAAAGACGCCAAACGTGGCGAGCAGGGCGGTCTGCCGGTCCGATGCGGGGAAGAAGACAGTCGAGATAATGCCGGCAAGGTAGCCGTAGACGGCGTAGTCGAACCATTCGACGAAGTTGCCGATGAAGCTTGCAGTGATGACGCGGCGGCGGGTGTCCTTGCTGACCGTGTGGTTGCCGGCTGGCTTTGACGGGCCGCCCGGGATGGCTGTCGCATCGGGAAGCTCGCCGGATCCGCCTTTGGATCCGGCATGAGCGCTTCCCGGGATTGCTGCCACGGAGGATGTTTCGTTTTTCATGAATCCACCAAGAATTTTGGGGTTGCATTCAACGCAACGCTGTTGCACCAGAATAGATGTGTTGTGCATCACCGTCAAGGGTCTCCGGTTTCCGCCCAACTGACTCGCACTTGTTGTCGTTTTCTGGGGGCTAAACGACAACAAATGCGAGTCAGTTGGGGAGTGTGGCGAAGGTGGGGTGCGTCAGCAGCAACGATGTTGCGTGAAATGAGTGAGGGGGTGTCCCGGAAAGCACAAAGAAGCTCCCCGGATCCAAGGATCCGGGGAGCTTCAAGGTGAGACCGGGAGAAAGACTATTTGAGCCAGGCGGCCACCACATCAGGGTGGGCATCCACCCATTTCTTGGCAGCGGCATCGGGCTTCATGCCGCCCTGGATGTCCGTTGCTACGGAGTTCTGGTCCGCGTTGGTCCATGAGAAGGCCTTGAGCAGTTTCGCGGCGGGAGAACCGCTGTCCGCGAACTTTTTGGCCATCACTTTGTTCAGTTTGTAATCGGGGTAGTCACAGGCCACCTTCTCGGCGTCGGCATCGCAGCCCGGGGTGTAGGCGGGCAGGCTGACCTTCTTGAGGGGGACCTCGGAAAGGAACCATTGCGGTTCGTAGAAGTAGCCCAGCAGCGGTGTCTTGTTCTTCTCCGCCGTACGGAAGGACTGGATCAGGGCTGCTTCCGAACCGGAGAAGACCACTTTGTAGTCGAGGCCAAGGTTCTTGACGAGGGCTTCATCGTTGGTCACGAACGCCGGGTCGCCGTCCAGCACCTGGCCCTTGCCGCCGGATTCGGAGGTGGCAAGGATGGACGCGTATTTGTTCAGGTTTTTGCTGTCCAGGATGTCCGGGTATTTCTGGGCCATCCATGGTGGTACGTACCAGCCGATGTGCCCTTCATTGCCCGTGGGGCCGGCGTCCACCGCTACTTTTTGGTCCGTGATGTACTGCTTCGTGAGGTCCGCGTGACCCCAGTTCTCAAGGATCACATCGACTTCACCGGAACCAAAGCCTTGCCAGGAAATCTGCTCCGACAGGTCCTTCTGGACTACTGTGCAACCGAGCTTGTTCTGCGCGATGTAGCTATAGACGGCCGCATTTGCCGTGTAGCCGACCCACGCGTTGAGGGCGACATTGACGGTTCCACAGGGCGTATTCGAGGAGCCTGCGGCTGCCGCTTGGTTCACGGAAGCGCCTCCGCAGCCAGCAAGCAAGAGGGCTGCAGTAACGGTTCCGGCCAATACGGGAATTGTTCGTTTCAAAAGCTGTCTGGTTCTACTCATGGTTGGGGTCTCCTTGTTGGGGGGTAAGCGGTGAGGAATTAGTGCGCGCTCGATTTTGCTGAGCGGATTTCACGGACGGGGTCGGCTGCGGCGGCCTGGGTCATGCGGTCCAGCAGGATGCCGAGGAAGACGATGGCCAGGCCGGCGGCAAGGCCCTTGCCGAACAGCGAGCTTTGGACAAAGCCGGCGACGACGTCATACCCGAGGCCACCTGCGCCCACGAGCGCACCGACCACAACCATGGCGAGGACATAGATCAGGCCTTGGTTGGCTGCGAGGGCCAGGGATTTCCTGGCCATCGGGAGTTGGACCTTGGTGATGACCTGCCAGGGCGTGGAGCCGCTGGATACCGCAGCCTCCATGACGGTGGGGGAGATCGCTGCGATTCCGTCGGCCGTGATCTTGATGGCCACAGGCGCAGCGTAGATGATGCCGGCGACGATCGCAGTGAACCTGGTTGCGCCGAAGAGGCCTAGGAACGGAACCAAATAGACAAAGGCGGGCATAGTCTGGCCCGCATCCAGCATGGGCCGCATCATCTGGTCCACCTTGCTGGACCTGCCCATCGCCACACCGAAGACGATGCCCAGCACCATGACCACGGCCGTGGCAACAAGGGTGCTGGCGAGGGTGACCATGGCATCGCTCCACAGGCCCAGGTAAATGATGACGCCCAGGCATGAGGCCGTGACCAATGCCAGCTTCCAACCGCCGAGTGCGCAAGCCGCAATGAGGACAACCGCGACCAGGAGGTAGAAGGGGGTCTCGGCCAGAAGGGATTGGAACGGGTTGAGGATTCCGTTGGTCAGCGCCTCGCGGAAGGACACTGTAAAAAGGGAGAGATTCGTCTGCAGCCATTCGCTCGCGGCACTTACTCCGCTGACGATGTCCGGGCCAAAGTTGAGGTTCTTCGGAAAGGCCGCGGCCCAGAGCATCGTGCGGGAGAGCTGGACCATGACTAGGGCAACAAGAAGGCTGACGGCGAGCAGGATGTATCTGCTTCTCCGCGATATACGGCGCTTGCGGGCTGCCCCGGGTTCGGCCCGGCGGCTGGCAGCCGTGGTGACCCGGTCCAGCACGATGGCCAAGAGGACAATCGACAGGCCGGCGTTGACTGCTGTCCCGACGTCGAGTGATTGCAGGGCACGCACAACCACTTGTCCCAGCCCCGGAGCCGCGATCAGCGCTGCGATGGTAACCATCGACAAAGCAGCCATGGTGCTTTGATTGATCCCCATCACAATGGTGCGCCGTGCCAAAGGGAGTTGGAGGGTCAGCAGTCGCTGCAACCCCGTGGTGCCCAAGGAGTCGGATGCTTCCCTGGTGTTTTCCGGGATGTTCCGGATTCCGTGCGCGGTCAGCCGGATGAGCGGAGGCACCGCGTAGATCACCGTGGCGATTACCGCGGAGGCAGGGCCGATCAGGAAGATGAGGGCCAAAGGTGCCAGATAGACGAACGTGGGGAGGATTTGCATGAAGTCGAGGACCGGAGTGATTACTTGGGAGACCCTCCCGGAGATCCCGGCCAAGACTCCGAGCGGAAGTCCGATCAGGAGGCTGAACAGCACGGCTGTGAGGACGAGGGCGAAGGTGTAAGCCGCTTCAACAAACAGCCCCTGGAGGCCGAAGAACACGAAGGCCGCCGTGGTCAGCAAGGCTACCCGGGCGTTGCCCACCGCGAAAGCGATCCAGCTGAGCAACGCGACGGTTCCCAGCCAGCCGATTTCCGGCAGGCGAAGCCCGGTGGAGCTGGCGGCGAAAATACCGATGAACAGGTTTGCGACCGCGTCCACGGCGGCCCGGAGGGGAGTGAAGACGTATTGGAAGACTGGATTGTCCGCACGGTTCGCGGCCACCCAGGCATTGAATTGGTTGAGCGAGCGGTGGAGGTCAGTCAGCTCCGACGCCGGCAGCGTGAGTGTCGCGGTGCCGTGGAGGATCAGGTATCCAACAAGCCAGACGACGCCGGCCCCGACCAGAAGCAGGGTGCGGCGGCTGAGCCGTTTGCGCGGTGGGCGGACGGAAACGTGACCGGTCTGAACCGGGGCGCGATCGCGAACGAGAGTGGACATCACGCCGCAACTTCCGTGCTGCGGATGACCGACAAGATGCTGTCGCGGTCGATCTGGCCGGTGATCTTGCCGGAGTCTTCCACCAGGATAGGACACGATGAGTTCATGACGGTGGGAATTGCGTCGCGGATGATCATGCCTGCACTCAGGACAGGAGCATCCCCGGGAGTGCCCAAAGCCACAGGATCGGTGATCCACTTGAGCGTCAGGACATCCGCGCGCGGTACTTCGGAGACGAAGTCGGCAATGTACTTGTCCGCAGGCGATCCGACGAGATCATCGCCTGTGCCGCATTGGACCGTCTCCCCGTTCCGCATGATCAGGATGCGGTCCCCGAGTTTGAGCGCTTCCGAAAGGTCGTGGGTGACGAACACCATCGTCTTGCCCATCTCTTTGTGCAGCCGGATGACTTCCGCCTGCATGTCGCGTCGGATGAGCGGGTCCAGAGCCGAGAAGGGTTCGTCAAAGAGGATGGTGTCCGGATCGCCTGCCAAAGCGCGACCCAATCCGACGCGCTGCTGCATTCCACCGGAGAGTTGGTCAGGGAAATGCTGCTCGTATCCCGTGAGTCCCACGAGGTCGATGATTTCGCGGGACCTGGCGTAGCGCTCGTTCTTGGCGGCGCCGCGGACCTGCAACCCGTAGGACACATTGTCCAACACGGTTCGGTGCGGCAGGAGGCCGAAATGCTGGAAGACCATGGACATTTTCCGCCGGCGCAGCTCCCGAAGCTCAGTGGTTCCTGCCTGCGTTACGTCCTTGCCGTCCACGAGGACACTTCCCGACGTCGGTTCGATCAGCCGGGTGAGGCACCGGATCAGGGTGGACTTTCCGGATCCGGACAGGCCCATGACGACGAACACCTCGCCCTTCGCGACGTCGAAGTTCATGTCCCGCACGGCAGCATTGCAGCCGGTACGTTCAAGCAATTCGGCGGAGCTCAACGCCGAGAGTTCGGGATCCTTGGGGATCTTCTCACCTCCGGGTCCGAAGACCTTCCAGAGGTTGCGCACTGATATGTCAGGACTGCTCATTGCTGTACTCCTGCCTGTGGCGGCTCGAACCAATGGCTGGGCCCGGGGCTGATGTTTTGCCAGATGTGCTTTGTTTCCCGGTATTCGGCCAAGCCCGCGAGCCCCAATTCGCGGCCGTTGCCGGACTGTCCGAAGCCGCCCCATTCGGCCTGCGGAACGTACGGGTGGTAGTCGTTGATCCAGACCGTCCCGTGGCGCAATGCTTCGGAAACTCGCTGGGCCTTCGAAGCGTCCGCCGTCCACACTGCTCCGGCGAGCCCGTAGACCGTGTCGTTGGCCAGTCGGATAGCTTCTTCCTCGGTGGTGAACGTTTCCACCGTCATGACGGGGCCAAAGGATTCCTCCTGGACCACGCGCATCGAGGTCTTGCAGCCGTCCAACACGGTGGGCGGGTAGAAACTGCCACCAGCCAGCTCCGGGCTGTCCGGAATGACGCCCCCGCACAGCAGCCGGGCGCCCTCCGCGACCCCGGCCTGCACGTAGGCGTGGACCTTGTCCCGGTGGGCCGTGGAGATCAGCGGACCGGTCTGGGCTTCCTGGTCAAAGGGGCCGCCCAGCCGGATCCGGCGTGCACGGTGGACCACTTCGGCCACGAACTCGTCGTGAATGGATTCTTCGACAATGAGCCGGGCCCCGGCAGAGCAAACCTGGCCCGAATTAAGGAAGACGGCCGTCAAGGCGTTGTCGATCGCGGCCTCCCGGTCGGCGTCGGCGAAGACCACGTTCGGGTTCTTGCCGCCAAGCTCGAGGGCCACGCGCTTGACCGTCTGCGCAGCAGCCACCATGATCCGCTTGCCGGTTTCCAGTCCGCCGGTGAAGGAGACCAGGTCGACCCGGGGATCCGAACTGAGCACAGCCCCCACTTCCGGTCCCGTTCCCGTCACGAGGTTCGCGACGCCGTCGGGCACGCCTGCTTCCCGCAGGGTGTCCATGAGCAGGACGGATGTCGAAGGCGTCAACTCACTGGGCTTGAGGACAAAGGTGTTCCCGGCAAGCAGTGCCGGTGCAACCTTCCACGAAGCCTGCAGGAGCGGATAGTTCCACGGCGTGATGAGGCCGCAGACGCCCACCGGTGCATGGACGACCCTGCTGATGGCGCCGGGACGGCCGGTATCGATCACGCGGCCCGCGTCCGTGCCTGCCACGCTGCCGTAGTAGCGGAAGCAGGCTATGACGTCGTCGATGTCGTATTCGGCTTCGACAAGGCGCTTGCCGGTATCGAGGGCTTCGGCCGCGGCGTATGCGGCCTTGTCCCGCAGCAGCAGCTCGGCCACGCGGAGCAGGATCGTGCCGCGTTCCAGTTCCGGCGTGTTCGGCCAGCCGCCGTCGTCGAACGCCTTCCGGGCGCTCGCCACAGCGGCCTCGGCATCGGCCGGGGTGCACTCCGCGACGTCGGCAACGTGCGTACCGTCCGCCGGGCAGCTGATGCTCCGGATGCCTCCGCTGGACTGCTGCCACCCGCCGCCGACGTAGCTGCCACGCACCGTGTGGATCTGTGAAAGTTGTGGGCTGTTCATGCCGCTCCTTAGTTCCTTGCCGAAGTGGCCTCGGGCTGGCTTAGACTGTCCCGAACCGGCCCGCCCGCACCCTGAACCGTGCCGTGCCGGTAGAACTCGGCGGCGATCGGAGCGAGGGGTTTGCGGCCCTGGATCAAGTCCGCAGCTTTCTCGGCCAGCATCATGACCGGCGCGTAGATGTTTCCGTTGGTCACGTAGGGCATTGCCGAAGCGTCAGCCACCCGCAGGCCCGATGTGCCGTGCACCCGCATGCTGAGCGGGTCCACCACGGCCATGGGATCGGTGGCCGGGCCCATCTTGGCTGTGCAGGATGGGTGCAGGGCGGTTTCGGCGTCGCGGGCTACCCAGTCGAGGATTTCCTCGTCGGTCTGGACGGCGGGGCCGGGGGAGAGCTCGCCGCCATTGAAAGGCGCCATGGCAGACTGCTCCAGGATGTTCCGGGAAATCCGGATGGCTTCCACCCACTCGCGCCGGTCCTGCTCCGTGGAAAGGTAGTTGAACTTCATGGACGGGTGGGCGGTTGGATCCGTTGAGGTGATCTTCAGGCTGCCGCGGGCATCGGAATACATGGGCCCGATGTGCACTTGGTAGCCATGCTTGGCATCGGCCTTCTGGCCGTCGTAGCGGACGGCCACCGGGAGGAAGTGGAACATCAGGTTGGGGTAGGCAACGTCCTCGTTGGAGCGGACGAACCCGCCCCCTTCGAAGTGGTTGGTGGCCGCAGGCCCCTTGCGCCCGAATAGCCACTGCAGGCCGATCCACGGATAGCGCCACAGGCTCAGGCTTGGCTGCATGGACACCGGCTGGGTGCAGGCGTGCTGGATGTAGACCTCCAGGTGATCCTGCAGGTTTTCGCCGACGCCGGGGAGGTCAACTACAGGCTTGATGCCCAGGGACTTGAGGTGCGTGGAGTCCCCGACGCCGGACAACTGCAGGAGCTGCGGGGTGTTGATGGCTCCTCCGCACAGGACGACTTCCTGGGCGTCCACGCTGTGCTGCTTGCCGTTGCGTCGGTAGCTGACGCCCGTGGCCCTGACCTCGGAAGTTCCGATGCCGTCGAAGTTGATTTTCGATACGAGGGCCCGGGTCCTTACGGTGAGGTTGGGCCGGTCCAGGTGTGGCCGCAAGTAGGCACGCGACGCGGAGAGCCGCTGGCCCTTGTGCACATTGCGGTCGAAGGGCCCGAAGCCCTCCTGCCGGTACCCGTTGACATCGTTGGTCCGCGCGAATCCGGCTTGTTGGGCGGCGCGGAAGAAAGCCTGGAAGAGGGGATTGCGCGCCGGGCCGCGTTCAAGGACCAACGGTCCGTTGTGTCCTCGCAGCTCATCGTCGGGATCCGCGGCGAGGGCGGTCTCCATACGGTTGAAGTACGGGAGGCAGTGGGCGAAGTCCCAGGTTTCCATCCCGGCGTCGGCTCCCCAGCGTTCGTAGTCCAAAGGGTTGCCGCGCTGGAAGATCATGCCGTTGATGGAACTCGATCCTCCCAAAACCTTGCCGCGGGTGTGGGCGATCCGGCGTCCGTGCATGTGCGGCTCGGGGTCGGATTGGTAGCGCCAGTCGTAGAACCTGTTCCCGCTGGGGAACGTGAGTGCTGCGGGCATTTGGATGAACAGGTCCCAGGGGTAGTCGCTGCGGCCAGCCTCCAGGACCAGGACGGTCTTGGTGCGGTCGGCGCTCAACCTCTCCGCCAGCACCGATCCGGCGCTGCCCCCACCCACAATGACGTAATCAAACTTTTCGTTGGCCATTACTTGAACTCCTTTGAAGTGATCCCCATTGCTGTGTCCGGTAGCCGGGAGCGGTGTCAGCCGCGCAGCTTTTCCATGGTTGGATCCACGAGGGGATCCGGGGAGATGGTGGCCGGGATCCGTTTGCCGAAGTATTCGATCTCGACGGCGTCACCCTCGCCCGCCTCGGCGGGCAGCCAAGCGTAGGCGATGGGCTTCCGGACGGTGTAGCCGTAGGCGGCGCTTGTGACGTAGCCGGAAGGCTCTCCCCGGTAATAGACAGGTTCCTTGCCCAACACGACGGACGTGCCGTCGTCGACGGTCAGGCAACGCAGGCGCCGGTTGACGGGCAGTTCGCGGCGGGCTTTGAGGGCCTCGGCGCCGACGTATCCTTCCTTGTCCTTGCCGACGGAGAAGCCAAGGCCGGACTGGAAGGGCTCGTGTTCCGGGGTCACGTCGGTACCCCATAGCCGGTAGCCCTTCTCAAGGCGCAGGCTGTTGAACGCGCCGCGGCCGGCCGCGATGATGCCCTGCTCCTGGCCGGCCTCGAACAACAAGTCCCAGAGCCTTTGGCCGTTTTCCGCCGTCGTGTACAGCTCCCAGCCCAACTCGCCTACGTAGGAGAGCCGCATCGCGGTGACCGGGATCCCGCCGATCCGGACCTTTTTGGTGCGGAAGTACTTCAAACCGTCGTTGCTGAAGTCGTCATCGCTGACCTTGGCGATGACCTCGCGGGCCAGCGGTCCCCAAAGCCCCACACAACATGTGGAGCCGGTGATGTCGCGGACCTGGACCCACTGGGTGACGTCCCCGGCAGTCTGCTTGCGGGCCTCGGTGGTGAAGTAGTCGAAGTCGATGTTGCCGTTCGCGCCCACCTGGAACGTCGTCTGATCCAGCCGGGCCACAGTGATGTCGCTGCGGATGCCGCCGTCGTCGTTGAGGAGCAGGCAGTACGTCACCGCACCCGGCTTCTTGTCGACTTTCCCGGCGCTGAGGCGCTGCAAGAGGGTTACGGCGCCCGGGCCGGAAACCTCCAGCCGCTTGAGCGGCGTCATGTCATAGAGCGCGACGGCGGTGCGCGTCTTCCACGCTTCGGCGGCGGAAATGGGGGAGTGGAACATCCCGGCCCAGGGCTCGCGCTCCGGCGCACGCCATTCTTCGGGGAGCACTTCCAGTAGGCCGCGGTTGGCCTCGAACCAGTGCGGGCGCTCCCAACCCTGGGCTTCGAGGAAAAATGCCCCGAGCTCCTTCTGCCGGGCATTGAACGGGCTCAAGCGCAGCTCGCGCGGAGAGATCCTCGGCTGCAGCGGGTGCAGGACATCGTAGATCTCGACGAAGTTCTGTTGCGAGGTTTCGCTGACGTAGCTCTCCGCAGTCTGGATTTCCTCGAACCGGGAGACCTCGCATTCGTGGAGCGGGATGCGGGCCTGGCCTTCGATGAGGCGTTCCGCCAGGGCTCGGGCCACGCCGGCAGAGTGTGTCACCCAGACGGCCTCGGCCACGAAGAACCCTTCAACATCCTTGGACTCGCCGACGAGGGGACCGCCGTCGGGGGTGAACGAGAAGATCCCGTTGAAGCCATCGGCAATCCGGGCGCCGGCGAGTGCAGGAAGGAGTTCCTTGGAGTCTTCCCAGCACGGCAGGAAGTCTTCTTCCGTGAACGGCAAGCGGGACGGCATCCGGTGCTCGGACATGTCTCCGGCGGCAACCTCGGGCAGCTCCCGGAGGTCCACGGGCATGGGCTTGTGGGCGTAGGAGCCGATGCCTATCCGGTCCCCGTGCTCGCGGTAATAGAGGTCCTTGTCCTGGTGGCGGAGGATGGGCATCCAGGCGCCGTTGCCCGGGTCAAGCAGCCGCGAGGCATCGTTCCGGCCCACGAGCTCAGGCACGGAGGTGGTCTTGACGTACTGGTGGGCGAGGGGGAGGAGCGGCACGGACATGCCCACCATGGCTCCGATCCTGGGTCCCCAGAACCCGGCGCAGGAAACTACGATGTCAGCCGGGATCACGCCGTCGGGCGTTTCGACGCCGGTGACTTTGCCTCCGGACTGTTCAATTCCGGTGACGGGAGTGGAACCGCGGAACGTGACCCCTGCGGCGCTCGCCTTGGCGATGAGCAGGCCGACGGCGCGGGCCGCGGAAGCCAGGCCGTCGGTGGGGACGTAGAGACCGCCGAGGACCTTTTCCTGGTTGAGCAGGGGGTAGTGCTTGGCGCACTCGTCCGGATCGATGAGCCGGCCTTCGACACCCCACGACGCCGTGTAGCCCAGCTTGCGCTTGAGGTCCTCCAAGCGCTCCGGAGTGGTTGCCACTTCGAGGCCGCCCACCTGGTTGAAGCAGGACACACCGGATTCGCTGAGCGAGAGCAGCTTGTCCACGGTGTAGGACGCGAATTGGGTCATGGCCTTGGAAGCGTTGGTCTGGAACACGAGGCCGGGGGCGTGCGAAGTTGAGCCGCCCGCCAACGTCAACGGTCCCTGCTCGACCACTGTGATGTTGGTCCAGCCGCGGGTGGACAGCTCATCCGCGAGATTGGCGCCGACGATGCCGGCTCCGATGATGACGACACGGGGTGTTGTGGACATGCGGGAAGCTCCTGAATTAAGAGATGTGGAAGTTTGGGGCTCGCCGGACCCTAGACGTGGCCGTCGACGGTCAACCCGGGTGGGAGGTTGGGGGCGTCTTCGGATTCTTTGACCATGATCTGGCCGTCCACTACCAGGACTTCGTGGACCCTGATGGGCAATTTCGCGGGAGGCGCGTCGGCGGCTCCCGTGCGCAGGTTGAACTTTGAAGCATGAAGGGGGCACTCGACCCAGCAGTCCTCTACCCAGCCGTCGGCGAGTGAGGCGTCTTGGTGGGTGCAAGTGTCGTCGAGGGCGAAGAGTTCGCCCTCTTCGGTGTGGAATACGGCAATGGGCGGAGAGGTCTCGAGTCGAATCGCGTCCCCCGGAGCCAACGAGCTAAGCGGGCAAGCACTGTGCATCTCACGAACCTTCTTTCACCGGGCTGACCGAAACCTGTCGGGCGGTTGTCTCATGATCAACGCTGACCACAATACGCAACAGAGTGATTGACCTCACAGCGCCTTGTCAAGGGGTTTAATTTCTTGCGCGGATTCCTTGACACGCGATGTGAAGTCCGTCACGCTTTTTCGCATAATGAAGTTTGTTGCGTATTGCGCAATAAACTTCCGAACGGCTCTGCGAGGAGGAAGCCATGGAGACATTGGCGATCGTGGGTGCATCACTGGCGGGTCTTTCCGCCGCCCGCGCTGCCCGGGCGCAGGGTTTTTCCGGCCGGTTGCTCATCATTGGCGATGAGCAACAGCGGCCGTATGACCGCCCGCCCCTGTCCAAGGAGTTCCTGGCAGGAAAGATCGGTGTCAAGCACGTCATGTTGGAAGCTGGGGAGGCGGGAGCAGATGACCCGCTCCAGGCCGAATGGCTGCTGGGCTCGCCGGCACGAAGCTTTCACGCCGCCACCAGGACCCTCACACTAGGCGACGGACGCACCCTGGTGGCTGACGGCGTCGTGATTGCCACAGGAGCTTCAGCCCGCACACTGCCTGAACTAGCGGGCCTGTCCAACGTGTTTACGCTGCGGACACTCCAGGATGCGCAGGATCTGGCGCCGGAACTCGTTGCCGGCAGCCGCCTGTTGGTTGTGGGTGCAGGCTTTATCGGAGCGGAAGTCGCATCGACAGCCAAGGGCTTGGGAATGGACGTAACCATTATCTGCAACACCGAAGTGCCGCTTAGCGCTCCGCTCGGTCCGGAGATGGCTGCCGTCATGGCCACGCTCCACGGGATCAATGGAGTGGAGCTGATTTGTGACACGGGAATCGACTCGTATTACAGCTACGAAGGAAATGTGACCGGTGTCCGGCTCAGCAACGGACAGTACCGCTCCGCCGACGTCGTACTCCTCGGAATCGGTGCGGTCCCCAATGTCGGTTGGCTGGCCGGTTCGGGGTTGGCGATCGACGACGGTGTCATGTGCGACTCAATGGGCCGGACCAACGTCCCCGGCGTGGTTGCCGTGGGAGACTGTGCGGCCTGGTTCGACGAACGCGGCGGGCGGCACCACCGCGTGGAGCATTGGAGCGGCGCCCAGGAACGTGCCGCCCTTGCCGTGACCGGGCTCTTGGATCACTCAGCAGCACCCCAACCGCTCAACCTGCCGTACTTCTGGTCTGAACAGTACGGAGTGACGCTCCAGTTCGCCGGCCACGCGCGTGACGCAGAGCGCGTCGAGATCGAGGCGGGGCAGCTCGAGAACCACAGTTTCCTGGCCGTGTACTACCGGGGCGAAGAACCGGTGGGCGTTCTGGGTGTGAACCAGCCGCGTCTGTTCACCCGATGGCGCCGGCAACTCAACGCCCGCAACGCCCCGCCCGTCCTGGCAACCCCTTAGACACCCCTCAAGCCCCACCGCTTTCATCACTGGATAGGAGTCAGTATGACTACTGAAGTTGTTTCCCCCAGCCTGATCCCAACTCTCCCCGGCCACACTTATGTCAGTGAAGACATCTTCCGCGCCGAGCAAGAGCACATCTTCGAACAAATGTGGTTCTGCGCAGTGCGGACCGCGGACCTGGAAAAGGCCGGCTCCTTCAAAACGGTTCAGATCGGCCGCGAGAGCGTGCTCATCAACCGCACCCGCAAGGGGGAAATCCGCGCGTTCTACAACATCTGCCGGCACCGGGGCGTGAAGCTGTGCATGGAGGAATCCGGCGAAGCCAACCGCTCGTTCCAGTGCCCCTATCACGCCTGGACCTACGATCTTGAGGGAAAGCTCATCGCGGCGCCGAACCTCACCAAAATGCCGGATATTGACCGCAA
The DNA here is from genome assembly GCF_051843155.1 of Arthrobacter sp. KNU-44. NCBI lineage: Bacteria > Bacillati > Actinomycetota > Actinomycetes > Micrococcales > Micrococcaceae > Arthrobacter > Arthrobacter sp. KNU-44. Next base: position 1,114,714 of record NZ_JBPXNG010000002.1, on the reverse strand, counting down.
CGAATACGGACTGGTCAAGGTCCACGTCCGCGAATACATGGGCTACGTCTGGGTCTGCCTCGCGGATGAGCCGCCGTCGTTCGAAGAAGACGTCATGGGTGCGATCGAGGAACGCCTCGGGGACCTGCGGGCTGTTGACAACTATGACATCGCGAACCTGAGCCTTGGCCGGCGCATCAAGTACGACGTCAAGGCCAACTGGAAGCTCATCATCGAAAACTTCATGGAGTGCTACCACTGCGCCACGATCCACCCCGAACTCACCGAAGTCCTGCCCGAGTTCGCCGACGGGCTGGCGGCGCAGTATTTCGTGGGCCACGGCGCCGAGTTCGGTGACGACATCAAGGGCTTCACGATTGACGGTTCCGAAGGCTTGGATCGAATTCCCGGAGTGGGCGATGACCAGGACCGCCGGTATTACGCAGTGACCATCAAGCCGAATGTCTTCGTCAACCTGGTCCCGGACCATGTCATTATCCACCGCATGTTCCCGCTGGCCGCCGACCACACGATCGTCGAATGCGACTGGCTGTACCTGCCTAGCGTGGTGGAATCCGGAAAGGACGTGAGCGCATCGGTAGAGCTCTTCCACCGGGTCAACCAGCAGGACTTCGACGCCTGCGAACGCTGCCAGCCAGCGATGGGTTCCAAGATCTACGCCAAGGGCGGCGTCCTGGTACCGAGCGAGCATCACATCGAGGCGTTCCACAGCTGGGTCACCAACAAGATCGCCGATGTACCCGCCGACAGCTAGCCTGAGAAATGTCTGTCTTGTGACGAGCTACCGCGAACTTAGGAAAAGGAACACCAGATAATGGTTTACAAAGTACGGGCGGTCATCGCCAAGGAAAAGAACGCTCCGGTCTCGGTGGAGACCATCCTGGTGCCGGACCCCGGTCCGGGCGAGGCGCTGGTGGATATCCTCACCTGCGGCGTTTGCCACACCGACCTGCATTACAAGCAGGGCGGCATCACCGATGAGTTCCCCATCCTGCTCGGCCACGAGGCCACCGGTGTGGTCAGCGCCGTCGGCCCGGACGTCACCGAAGTTGCGCCCGGGGACCGGGTGATCCTGAACTGGCGTGCCGTGTGCGGGGAATGCCGGGCGTGTGCCAAGGGCCAGCCGCAGTACTGCTTCAACACGCACAATGCCACCCAGAAGATGACCCTGGAGGACGGCACGGAACTGACACCGGCCCTGGGGATCGGCGCCTTCGCCGAGAAGACCCTCGTCGCCGCGGGACAGTGCACAAAGATTGACGACGACGTCGATCCCGCCGCCGTTGGGCTGCTCGGCTGCGGTGTGATGGCAGGCATCGGTGCCGCCATCAACACAGGTGAGGTCAAGCGGGGCGAGTCCGTGGCCGTGATCGGCTGCGGCGGCGTCGGCATCGCCGCCATTGCCGGGGCAAAGCTCGCCGGCGCCACCACGATCATCGCCGTGGACATCGACGCCAACAAAATCGAGATGGCCAAGTCCCTGGGAGCCACGCACGGTATCAACTCCAGCCAGGAGGACCCCGTCGAGGCCATCCGGTCGCTGACCGGCGGCAACGGTGCCGATGTGGTGATCGACGCCGTCGGACGCCCCGAGACCTTCACGCAGGCCTTCTACGCGCGCGACCTCGCCGGCCGCGTGGTGCTGGTGGGTGTCCCGACGCCGGGCATGTTGCTGGAACTGCCCCTGCTGGATGTCTTCGGCCGCGGCGGTTCGCTGAAGTCCTCCTGGTACGGGGACTGCCTGCCCTCCCGTGACTTCCCGATGCTGGTGGCGCACTACAAGCAGGGGAACCTTGACCTGGACGCGTTCGTGTCGGAACGGATCACGATCGACCAGGTGGAAGAAGCGTTCGCCAAGATGCGCGAGGGCAAAGTGCTCCGCTCGGTCGTGGAAATCGCATGAGCGTCACCATCGAAAACCTCGTCACCTCGGGCACGTTTTCGCTCGACGGCGGCACCTGGGACGTGGACAACAACGTCTGGATCATCGGCAACGACGACGAATGCGTGATCATCGACTGCCCGCACGACGCGGCAGCGATCATCGACCGCGTCCGTGGCCGGAGGGTCCTGGCCATCCTGCTGACCCACGCGCACAATGACCATATCGGAGCAGTGCTCGAGGTGGCGAGTGCCGTGAACGCTCCGATCCACCTGCACCCGGCGGACATGGTTCTGTGGGAGCAGGTGTACCCGGATGCCGCGCCGGACCGTTACATTGCAGACGGCGACATCTTCGAAGTGGCGGGCACGGCCCTGCAGGCCATCCATACCCCGGGGCATTCCCCGGGTTCCACGTGCTTCTACTTGGAAAGCGAAGGCACGGTGTTCACGGGCGACACCCTCTTCAACGGCGGTCCAGGGGCGACGGGCAGGTCGTTCAGCGACCACCCGACCATCCTGGCCTCGATCCGGGAACGCCTCCTGACGCTTCCCGCGGAAACCGTGGTCCGGACCGGCCACGGCGGGGACACCACCATCAAAGCCGAGGGGGACAACCTCGCCCAGGCAGCGCTGGATCGCCAGGTCGACGGCGTTTAGGCTCCGGTGGCTGCGGTGTAACCCATCTTGACGCTGATTGAATACCCGGCTTGCTTGAGCGCATCGAGCAGGCCGGGTATTTTTTCCGGCTCAAAACGGAAGGCCGGCCCGGAAAGACTGATAGCTCCGATCACCGTGCCGCTATGGTTGCGGATCGGAACGGCGACGGCGTTGAGTCCGCGTTCGAGTTCTTCATACGTGACGGCATACCCGGCCTCCGCGATGACCGGCATTTGCTGCTCCAGCTTGTCCCGGTCGGTGATGGTCTGAGGCGTGTATCGCGCCTGGCCGGATTCCCTGAGAACGCGGTCACGCGTCGCGGGCGGCAGCGCTGCAAGCATGACCTTGCCGCTGGACGTCGCGTGGAGCGGGGTGAGCCCCCCGATCCAGTCCTGCGTGCCAAGCGTGTTGGGACCGATGGCCTGATCCACATTGACCGCGAAATTTGACCGCAGCACGGCCAGGTTGGCAGTCTCCGCGAACTTCTCCGCCAGGGCTTCGAGATCTTCCCGGGCCTCCTTCACCAAGCTGAGACGGGCCGGAATGGCACTGGCCAAGCGCAGGATGTTGAAACCGAGTTGGTACTTTCCGCGCTCGTGATTCTGCTGCACCATGCCACGGGCGTCCAAGGCGCTCAGCAGTCGCGACGCCGTTGACTTGTGGACGCCCATTTCCTCCGCGATCTCACTCACGCCGGCAGCTCCGTTGCGGGCGATGATTTCGAGCACGGTGATGGCCCGGTCCACGGACTGCACCCCGGCGTGCTGCGCGGCGGCGGGATCGGTATCGGGGTCGTTGGAAATGCTTGCATCAGCGTCCATGTGGTTCATCGTCTCAAACGCGGTCAAATGAGTGGGCTCTCCGGACAGCGTGTCTTGGGGTACGGCGGTCTGTCTCGCCTGCCTGGATATAGGATCGGGCGATATGGCACTGCGACTTGTTCAAGTGAATTTCAAGGCCCGGGATGACTCGGTGCTCGGCAAGTTTTGGGGCGAGGTCCTTGGGTGGGATATTTCCCGCGAAGGACCCGGTGTGAGCAATGTTGAACCCGTCGGCTTCATCGGGCCGGACCCCGTTGCCGTCTGCGTCGATGTCGTCACCGTCCCGGACCCCGAAACGGTGAAGTACCGCGCCCACCTCGACCTCGCCACCACCTCTGAGGCCCATCAAGTTGAGCTTGTGGCGCGCCTGTTGAAGCTCGGCGCGAGGCCCGCCGACATTGGCCAGGGCGATGTGCCGTGGACGGTCCTGGCCGACCCGGAGGGCAACCTGTTCTGCGTGCTGGAGCCTCGGCCGATCTACCGGGACACAGGGCCGATCGCAGCGGTGGTGGTCAATTGTGCGGATCCGCGGGCCATGGCCCGGTTCTGGAGCGGGGCGATGGACTGGACCCTGCACGAGGTGAGCGACGATCTTGCGCGGCTGCGTTCGGCCAAGGGTGCCGGGCCGTATCTGGAGTTCGTCCGGACACCCGCCGCGAATGCCGCGTGTGGCCGGGTCCATCTCGACCTGAGGCCGTACCGCGGCGATGATCAAGCGGCAGAGGTGGCCCGGCTGCGGGCCCTGGGCGCCACGGACGCCGACGTCGGCCAGGGCGACGTGCCATGGGTGTGCCTCGCCGACACGGAGGGCAACGAATTCTGCGTCCTCACTCCGGGCTGAGGCGTCGATCGCCTCAAGCCGTTCCTTCTTGGGCGCCGTCGTGCCACACTTGGTGGACTATCGATTGACTGGGGGGATCCGGGTCAGGAGATTGGTATGTGTGTTCTGATGCAACCCCGCACCTCGGGCCGCCGACTGGTGGTGATCGAGCCATGAACATCGGTTGGGCTTACTTCATGTCGGGAATAATCGCAGTTGACTCGCTCTTGCTGGGATTGCTGCTGTTGAACGTGAAGTGGCCCAGGCACTGGAAGAGATGACGCCTGAGGTCCTCGAACCTAGAGCACCTTGCGGATCGTTTCCTCGAAACTCACCACGTGGTGCAGGGCGAGCGCAGCCGCCCTGTCCTCATCGCCGTCGGCGATTGCGGTGAGCAACTCAGCATGCTCCGCGACGTGGCCCGTCACTGAAGGCACCTTGTCCAGCATGTGGCACCAGATGCGTGTTGCCAGGTTGTCGTAGCGGATCAGCACGTCCTCGAGGTGCGGGTTGGCCGCGGCCTTGTAGATGAGCCGGTGCACCTGGATGTCGTAGCGCATGAGTTCCTGCTGCCCGGCGTCGTGCGCTTCCAGGCCGCTTATGGCTGCCGCGACCTCACGCAGTTCCTCCCGCAGCTTAGGGCTGGCCATGCGGGCAGCGCGCCGTGAGGCCAAGGGCTCAAGCAGTTCCCGGATTTCGGACACATCCGCCAATTGGGTGATGTCGACGCCGGTGGCGAAGGTTCCGCGGCGGGGATACGACACCACGAGGTGGTCGCTTTCGAGCCGCTTGATGGCCTCGCGCACGGGCGTCCGTCCGATGCCGAGTTCCGCGGCAATCTGACCGTCGTTGATGGGGTCGCCCGGTTTGATGTCCAGCATGATGAGCCGGTCGCGCAGGAGCAGGTAGGCGTTTTCCGCCAAGGACGTTCCCTGTGTGCCTGTGTCCAGTGCCTCAAGTGCAGTGCTCATGTGCCCTCTCCCGTTTGTCACAATTCCAAGTCTGGCGGATCAGTTGCTGCCGGGCTGTTGACGGTTGTGTGATCTCCAACATACTATGGCAATAGTTCTAGTATATCAGTTGCTGATTAGTCAGTAAATATAAGTATCTCAAAAGGAGACCATCATGGTTGAACCGCTGATCCGCCCGCTCGCCCAGGCGGACCCGGAGGTTGAACAGGCGATCGCCCAGGAACTCATCCGCCAGCAGTCCACGCTGGAAATGATCGCCTCCGAAAACTTCGCCCCTGCAGCCGTCATGCAGGCACAGGGCTCGGTCCTGACCAACAAGTACGCGGAAGGCTACCCGGGCAAGCGCTACTACGGCGGCTGCGAGCACGTGGACGTCATCGAGCAGCTGGCCATCGACCGCGTCAAGGCTCTCTTCGGCGCCGAAGCCGCAAATGTCCAGCCGCACTCCGGCGCCCAGGCCAATGCCGCGGCCATGTTCGCGCTCCTCGAGCCGGGGGACACCATCATGGGCCTCGACCTAGCACACGGTGGCCACCTGACCCACGGCATGCGCATCAACTTCTCCGGCAAGCTGTACAACGTCATCCCGTACCACGTCAGTGAATCCGATCTCCGGGTGGATATGGCGGAAGTCGAAGCCCTGGCCCTGGAACACCGCCCGAAGCTGATCGTTGCCGGCTGGTCCGCGTACTCGCGCCACTTGGATTTCGCCGAATTCCGCCGCATCGCCGACCTCGTGGGCGCCTACCTCATGGTGGACATGGCCCACTTCGCCGGCCTCGTCGCCGCGGGACTGCACCCCAACCCCGTCCCGTATGCCGATGTCGTGACCACCACGACCCACAAGACTCTCGGCGGTCCGCGCGGCGGAGTGATCCTGTCGAAGGAACAATACGCACGCAAGATCAACAGCGCAGTCTTCCCCGGCCAGCAGGGTGGCCCACTGGAGCACGTGATCGCGGCCAAGGCGGTCGCGTTCAAGATGGCAGCAGAACCCGAATTCCAGGAACGCCAGGTGCGGGTGCTGGAAGGTGCCAAGCTCCTTGCCGAACGGCTCTTGAAGGAAGACGTGGCCGCAGCAGGGATCTCGGTGGTCAACGGAGGCACCGACGTTCACCTCGTCCTCGTTGACCTGCGCCACTCGGAACTGGACGGACAGCAAGCCGAGGACACCTTGCACCGCATCGGCATCACCGTGAACCGCAACGCCGTCCCGTTCGACCCGCGTCCGCCGATGGTTTCCTCGGGACTCCGGATCGGCACTCCGGCACTAGCCGCCCGTGGCTTCGGCGCCAAGGAATTCGCGGAGGTCGCGGACATCATCGCGACGGCGTTGATCGCCGCAGCAAGCGACGGCACTCTAGGTGACCACACCGCCGTCGAACTCCGTGCGAGGGTTACCGCGCTCGCCGAACAATTCCCGCTTTACGCGCATCTTTCCCAGAACGTCAGCGGCAACGACGCCGCTGCGACCGAACTTGAGGCAGAAATGATTGGAGCAGCCCAGTGAACGCAGACCAACTCCCCGAACACCCGGATTTCCTGTGGCGTAACCCGGAGCCCAAGGCTTCCTACGACGCCGTGATCGTGGGCGGTGGCGGCCACGGCCTCGCCACCGCATACTTCCTGGCCAAGAACCACGGAATGACCAACATCGCTGTCTTGGAAAAAGGCTGGCTGGCCGGCGGCAACATGGCCCGAAACACCACGATCATCCGTTCCAACTACCTCTGGGACGAGAGCGCTGCCATCTACGAGCACGCCTTGAAGCTTTGGGAGATCCTGCCCGAGGAACTTGAATACGATTTCCTCTTCAGCCAGCGGGGCGTCATGAACCTGGCCCACACCCTGGGCGACGTCCGCGAAAGCGTCCGCCGGGTCGGCGCGAACAAGCTCAATGGGGTCGACGCCGAATGGCTGGACCCGCAGCAAGTCAAGGAACTCTGCCCCATCCTGAACATCAACGACAACATCCGCTACCCGGTCATGGGCGCCACGTACCAGCCCCGGGCCGGCATCGCGAAGCACGACCACGTCGCCTGGGCCTTCGCCCGAAAGTGCGACGAACTGGGCGTGGACATCATCCAGAACTGCGAAGTGACGGGCTTCCTCAAGGACGGCAACCGCGTGGTGGGCGTCAAGACCAACCAAGGAACCATCCACACCGAAAAGGTTGGCCTCGCCGCGGCCGGCCACAGCTCGGTCCTCGCCGAAATGGCCGGCTTCCGCCTCCCGATCCAGTCGCACCCCCTCCAGGCGTTGGTGTCCGAACTGCATGAACCCGTCCACCCCACGGTGGTCATGTCCAACCACGTGCACGTCTACGTTTCCCAGGCACACAAGGGCGAACTGGTCATGGGCGCTGGCGTGGACTCCTACAACGGCTATGGCCAGCGCGGCTCCTTCCACGTGATCGAGCACCAGATGGCCGCCGCCGTCGAACTCTTCCCGATCTTCGCCCGGGCCCACGTGCTCCGGACCTGGGGCGGAATCGTGGACACCACCATGGATGCCTCGCCGATCGTCGGACTCTCGCCGGTTGAGAACATGTTCGTCAACTGTGGCTGGGGAACGGGTGGCTTCAAGGGCACACCCGCTGCCGGCCTGACGTTCGCCCACACCATCGCCACGGGTACGCCTCACGAGCTCAACAAGCCTTTTGCGCTGGAACGCTTCGAGACCGGTGCCTTGATCGACGAACACGGCGCCGCCGCCGTCGCCCACTAGCCGCAGCCCTTTAGGAGACCAACCATGCTGCTCATCAGCTGCCCCAATTGCGGGCCACGAGACGAAACCGAATTCCACTACGGCGGCCAGGCGCACGTTGCCTACCCGGAAAACCCGGACGCGCTGACGGACCGCCAGTGGGCCGAGTACTTGTTCTACCGCGACAACACGAAAGGCGCCTTCGCCGAACGCTGGGTGCACAGCACCGGTTGCCGCCAATGGTTCAACATGCTCCGCGACACCGTCAGCTACGACATCCAGGCCATCTACAAAATGGGCGAACCGCGCCCCGATGTGCACACCGCAGCAGCCACCACTCCGGAAGGAGCCACGAAGTGACCCCGCAGAACGCCCGCCTCGCCACCGGCGGCCGCATCGACCGCAGCATCTCCTGGCGGTTCACCGTGGACGGCCAGGAATACACCGGGCACCCCGGAGACACCGTTGCTTCAGCATTGCTGGCCAGCGGCCGCATCAACGTCGGCAACTCGCTCTATGAGGATCGGGCCCGCGGCATCATGTCCGCCGGCGTGGAAGAATCCAACGCCCTGGTCAAGGTGGCTGCCCGCTTCCCCGGCCATGTCGCCGAGTCGATGCTTCCCGCGACCACCGTGTCCCTCGTGGACGGGCTCAGCGTTGAGTTCCTGAACGGCCTTGGCAAGCTCGATCCCAACGAGGACCGTGCCGAGTACGACAAGAAATACGTCCACACCGACGTCCTGGTGGTTGGCGGCGGCGTTTCCGGCCTCGCGGCAGCCCGTGAAGCCGTCCGCACCGGCGCCCGGGTCATCCTGATCGACGATCAGCCCGAACTCGGCGGCTCGTTGCTTTCCGGTTCTACCGCACCGGAACTCGCCGAGATGATAGAAGGCAAAGGGGCGCTGGAATGGATCGCCGACGTTGAGGCCGAGCTCGTCTCCGCCGCCGAATGCACCGTCCTCAACCGCACCACGGCGTTCGGCTCCTATGACGCGAACTATGTGATCGCGGCACAGAACCGTACGGACCACCTCGGCAGCCCGGCCGCGGACGGCGTCTCCCGCCAGCGTATTTGGCACATCCGTGCCAAGCAGGTGGTTCTCGCCCCCGGCGCACACGAGCGTCCGCTCGTCTTCGAGAACAACGACCGTCCCGGCATCATGCTGGCCTCAGCGGTCCGGAGCTACCTCAACCGCTACGCAGTCGCTGCCGGGCGGAGGGTCGTCATCGGCACCACCAACGATTCGGCCTACCTGTTAGCCGCGGATCTGCTCGCCGCCGGTGTCAAGGTCGCCGCCGTCGTCGACGCCCGTCCGAAGCTCAGCGACAAGGCCGCAGCCGCCGTTGAAAGCGGCATCCGCGTCCTCGTCGGCAGCGCCGTCGCCGATACCTCCGGTGCGGGGGAAAACGGCCGGATCGACGGCGTCACCATCCGCAGCCTCAACGACGACGGCGAAGTCACCTCCGGCGTCGAACGGATCGCTTGCGATCTGCTGGCGGTTGCCGGTGGCTGGAGTCCTGTGGTCCACCTCCACAGCCAGCGCCAAGGCAAGTTGCGTTGGGACGACGAGCTGGCCGGCTTCGTGCCAAGCTCCGTGGTCAGGGACCAGCAGGTTGTTGGCTCCGGACGCGGAAGCTACGATCTCGGGGACTGCCTCGGCGAAGGCGTATCCGCGGGTGCCGCAGCCGCCATCGCCGCGGGGTTCAGCTCCCAGGCGGTGCCCACCGAAATCAAGGCGCCGAAAGCCTCCGCCCCCACCCGCCAGTTGTGGCTGGTGCCGGGCCAGAGCGGAAACGCGGGGGAGTGGCACCACCACTTTGTCGACTTCCAGCGCGACCAGTCCGTGGCCGACGTGCTTCGTTCGACCGGGGCCGGCATGCGCTCGGTGGAACACATCAAGCGGTACACCTCCATCAGCACCGCCAACGACCAAGGCAAGACGTCGGGCGTCAACGCCATCGGCGTCATCGCCGCGGCCCTCAAGCAGGCTGGCGAAGCATCCGCCGGAGGCAGCCGGAGTATCGGCGACATCGGAACCACGACCTACCGGGCTCCTTTCACCCCGGTGGCCTTCGCGGCGTTGGCCGGGCGCCAGCGCGGCGAGTTGTTCGATCCCGCGCGCATCACCTCAATCCACCCCTGGCACGTTGCCCAGGGAGCGCTCTTCGAGGACGTCGGGCAATGGAAGCGCCCGTGGTACTACCCGCAAGCGGGCGAAGATATGGACGCTGCCGTGCTTCGCGAATGCGCCGCTGTGCGGGAATCCGTGGGCTTCATGGACGCCACCACCCTCGGCAAGATCGAGATCCGAGGCAAGGATGCCGGCGAGTTCCTGAACCGCATCTACACCAATGCGTTCAAGAAGCTCGCCCCGGGTTCCGCCCGCTACGGGGTCATGTGCACCCCGGACGGCATGATCTTCGACGACGGCGTGACCTTGCGCCTTGACGAGGGCCGCTACTTCATGACCACCACCACCGGCGGCGCCGCGAAGGTCCTCGACTGGCTCGAGGAGTGGCACCAGACCGAGTGGCCGGAGCTGGACGTGGTGTGCACTTCGGTGACCGAACAGTGGACGACGATTGCCGTCGTCGGACCCAAGTCCCGCGCCGTGATCGCAAAGGTCGCCCCGCAACTGGCGGCCGACGGCGGGTTGGACGCCGAAGCATTCCCGTTCATGACGTTCCGCGAGACCACGCTGGCCTCCGGAGTCCAGGCACGGGTTTGCCGGATTTCGTTCTCCGGTGAGCTTGCCTACGAAATCAATGTTCCGTCCTGGTACGGGCTCAACACCTGGGAAGCCGTTGCTGCGGCAGGGGCCGAGTTCAACATCACCCCATACGGCACCGAGACCATGCACGTGCTTCGTGCCGAGAAGGGCTACCCGATCGTCGGGCAGGACACGGACGGCACGGTCACCCCGCAGGACGCCGGGATGGAGTGGATCGTTTCCAAGGCCAAGGACTTCATCGGCAAGCGTTCCTACAGCCGCGAGGACGCGGTCCGCACGGACCGCAAGCACTTGGTCAGCGTACTGCCGGCGGACGGTTCGTTCCGTCTTCCGGAAGGCACCCAGCTCGTGGAAAAGGGAATCCCGGTCAACCCGGCATACGGCCCCGTGCCGATGCAGGGCTTCGTGACCTCGAGCTACCACAGTGCCGCTCTGGGCCGGTCCTTCGGCCTGGCACTGATCACCAACGGCCGCAACCGGATCGGCGAGACCCTGGTGGCCTCCGTCGGCGACCAGTTGCTGGACGTCGTTGTGGGAGAAACCGTACTTTTCGACGCTGAAGGGACCCGTAAAGATGGCTGAAACAGCAACACCCGCAAACCCCGAGACGCTCCGTGCGGCACGCCGCAGCCCGGCGTCGCACCTTGCACCGACCTTTGAGTCCGGCTCCGTGCCTGGAATCGTGGCGTTGAAGGAGATCCCGTTCCAGACCATGGTGGGCGTCCGGGTTGACCGGGCGTCCGACGCCGGAGCCCGCCTCGCGTCCGTGACCAGCGGACTGCCGGCCGCCTGCGGTGAGATCAGCGGGGATGAGAGGGCCACCACCCTCTGGCTTGGGCCGGACGAATTCCTGGTGGTCGCACCGGAAACTGCCCATGATTCCCTGGGCGGAGACCTGGTCCGTGCACTGGTGGAGGCCCTGGGCGACGACCCGGGCCAGGTGGTGGACTTGTCCGCCAACCGCACCACCTTCGAGCTGTCCGGCGTCCGTGCCCGGGACGTCCTTGAAAAGGGCTGCTCGCTCGACTTGCACCCCCGCGCCTTCCGCACCGGGACGGCCCTGGCCACGGAAATCGGCAACATCCCGGCGATGCTGTTGAAGACCGGAGAGGACAGCTTCCGGATCTTCCCACGGGCTTCGTTCGCCGAGTTCCTGGGACGCTGGCTGCTTGACGGCATGAGGGAATTCGCTTCTCCCGAGGTTCCCTGATGGCACTGAGTGTGCTTGACCTGTTTTCCATTGGCATCGGGCCGTCGTCGTCGCACACGGTCGGCCCGATGCGGGCGGCAAAGCAGTTCACCGACGGCCTGGAATCCTCCGGGCAACTCGCGGCAACGGTGCGCGTCCAGGCAGAGCTTTTCGGCTCGCTGGGCGCCACCGGCCGCGGCCACGGCTCGGACAAAGCCGTAGTACTTGGGCTCCAAGGCCAGGCGCCGGAAACGGTGGACACCTCCACCGCCGACGACCAGGTAGCGGCCGCAGCCCTGGACGCCGAATTGCGGATCGCCGGACACCACCGCGTGGACTTCAATTGGGACGAAGACGTGGTCCTGCACCGACGCAAATCCTTGCCCGCCCACCCCAACGGCATGACTTTCCGGGCCCTGGACCACACCGGGGAAGTGCTACGCGAACGCAGCTACTACTCGATCGGCGGCGGCTTCGTGGTGGACGGCGATGCGTCCGGAAGCGACAAAGTCGTCGCAGACAGCACCGTGCTGCCCTATCCCTTCACCTCCGCGGACGAGCTCCTGGCGATCTGCGCACGGGAGGACATGTCCATTTCCGATGTCATGCTCGCCAACGAGCTCGTGTGGCGCAGCGAAGCCGAACTTCGCGAGCGGCTGCTGCACATCTGGGCCGTCATGCGCGAATGCGTGGACAACGGCTGCGCTGCGGAAGGAATCCTGCCGGGAGGCTTGAACGTGCGGCGCCGGGCGCCGTCGTTGTTCAAGACGCTCAAGGCCACCGACGCCGGTCTGCAGGGTTCAAGCTCGGCAGACCCGCTGCTCGCTATGGAATGGGTGAACTTGTTCGCGCTTGCCGTGAACGAGGAAAACGCCGCGGGCGGCCGCATCGTCACGGCACCCACCAACGGTGCGGCCGGCATTGTGCCGGCGGTGCTGCACTACTACACGAAGTTCGTGCAGGGAGCCGACGACGACGGCGTGGTCCGCTTCCTGCTCGCGGCGGCCGCCGTCGGGATCCTGTTCAAGATCAACGCATCCATTTCAGGCGCCGAAGTGGGTTGCCAGGGCGAGGTGGGCTCTGCCTGTTCGATGGCTGCCGCCGGTCTGTGCGAAGTCCTTGGGGGTACTCCCGAGCAAGTGGAGAACGCCGCCGAAGTGGGTATCGAACACAACCTCGGCCTCACGTGCGATCCCGTGGGCGGGCTGGTGCAGATTCCGTGCATCGAACGCAACGCCATCGCCAGCGTGAAGGCCATCAACGCCGCCCGCCTTGCACTGCACGGCGACGGCAGCCACAAAGTGTCCCTTGATAAAGCAATCAAAACCATGCGAGAGACAGGAGCGGACATGAAAAGCAAGTACAAGGAGACCTCCCGCGGAGGCCTCGCCGTCAACGTAGTGGAGTGCTAGCCATGACTGTCACACAGAATGAATCCGTTAGCTCGGCGCTGCCGGCTACCACTGTTGAGCATGTCCTGACGCTCGATTGCCCGGAAACGCGGGGGATCGTGCACGCTGTCTCCGGCTTCCTCCTGGAACACGGCTGCGACATCATCGACAACAAGCAATTCGACTCCCAACTGGATCACCATTTCTTCATGCGGATCCACTTCGCATCGGATGGGGATCAGTCGACCATCGACTCGCTGCGGGAATCCTTCGCTCCCGTTGCTGAAAAATTCGGCATGCGCTGGCAGCTGCAACGCCACGGTGCCAAGCGGCGGGTGTTGATCATGGTCTCGAAGTTCGAGCACTGCCTCAACGACCTGCTGTTCCGGGCGCGCATCGGGGAACTTCCCATCGACATTGTCGGGGTAGTCTCCAACCACCCGGACCACAGGCGCACGGTCGAATGGCACGGCATTCCGTTCTTCCACGTGCCGGTCACCCCGGACACCAAGACGGCGGCAGAGGGTCAACTCCTTGACCTCATCGATCGCCTGGATGTCGAACTCGTGGTCCTTGCCCGCTACATGCAGGTCCTCAGCGACGATCTTGCCCGCAAGCTCGATGGCCGGGCCATCAACATCCACCATTCGTTCCTCCCCAGCTTCAAGGGTGCCAAGCCGTACCACCAGGCGTACGCGCGGGGCGTCAAGACCGTGGGTGCCACCGCGCACTACGTCAACGGCGAATTGGACGAGGGGCCGATCATCGCCCAGCAAGTCGTGGAAGTGGACCACACCTTCGGTCCGGACGACCTGGTCGCGGCCGGGCGAGATACCGAGTGCAAAGCACTCAGCAACGCTGTCCGCTGGCATTGCGAAGGGCGCGTGATCCTGCAAGGCAGCAGGACCGTGGTGCTCAAGTAGTGCTCGAACGGCCCACCCAACGGTGGGCCGTTCAGGCCCTGATTCCTTCCGCGATCTGTTCAGGCACGACGTCGTGAATCACTGTGGTGTTCGAGCCTGCCTGCGTGAGGGTCCGTGAAAACACGAACTTAGGCATCTCGCGCCAGATCCCGGCGAACTCGAACATGGGCGCCGAGATGTCCGGATCCGGCGCGGCCGTGTTCCAGTAAAGCGGAACAGGGCAGCTTGGGCTGGCAACCTAAATCCGGGCGAGGCGGGTTGCCAGGTGAAGGGCGGCCAACCGGCCCGTCCCCCGCGGATCCCCGCCGCACAACTCGAAAATCCTCTGGAGCCGGTGGTGCATCGACTGCCTTTCCAAGTGCAGCTCCCGAGCCGCCTGGGCGGTATTGCACCCGGAATCCAGCCACACCGCCAAGGTCCGCATCAGCTCCGAGCGCCGCTGCTCGTCATGCTCGACGACGGCGCCGAGCTGCCTCCGCACGAATCCCTCGCGGGCGGCCGCGTCGAGGCTTGCCTCCGCCAAGCGCTCGACCGCGAAGTCCTCGGCGTCGACAACGCCATTCCGGGTTTCGGACCCCGGGATGAGTTCAAGCGTCCGGCGTGCTTCTGCCAGCGACCACGGTGCTTCGCCGATTCCCTGGGCCAGCGGACCGACGGCTATGACCGAGCCATCGGGGACATCCAAGGCCCCAAGCGCTTGGATGAGCGCGATGCGCGAAGCCACTGCCGTGGCGTGGGGGAGAGCGGCCAAGGCGATCAGTTCGGCGTTGTCCGCGTAGCTCGCACTTTGCGGAACCGCCTCGTCCAGGATGCCGTCGAGCCGTGTCCGAAGCTGTCCCGCGGCCGGGGAACGAACCACGACGGCGGCGACCGGACCGCTGGCGGGGAACCCTGAGGCCGGCCCCAATTGCTGGAGCCTCCATGACTGGGTGCCCGAACTGATGGCCCGCATAAGCTCGATTCCCGCAAGTTCCTTGAGCCCGGGTGGCATCCGTTGCAGCAACGCCAAGCCGAGGATATCGACGCACCGCTCGCCGGCCACCCGCGCGAGGTTGGCGTCGCCGTCGTCGGGAACTTCCAACTCCAGTCGGGCGGCCAGCACGCCGCGGACGGGCACATCGACTGTGGTGACGGTGAACGACTCGGGCTGGACGGCCGCCGTCGCGCTTCCCAAAGTGATGCCCGACGGCGAGACGAGCCTCGCGCTGGAACCCGTCCGGCCGGCCAGCACGGCGAGGAGCTGATCCAATCCGCCTCCGTGCGCGAGTTCCGCCGACATGGCATGGCTCGTTTCGTCGCCGAACTGCAATTGCGCCACCGATTCGCTGACCAGCAGCGAGTTGATGGCTTGCATGATGCCGACGAAGGGAGCCACTTTGCACAACTCGATGATGGGAAGCCCGGCCTCCTGGCCGGCGTCGAGCATGGACTCCGGTATTGCGGGCAGCTCGGGACCGGTCTCGATGGCCAAGGCAGTGATGCCGCGGGCCGCCAGTTGGCGGACGTAGTCCACCCGGCGCTCATCCGAAGCAGTGGCGAGAGCCTGCCCGCCGCTCAGAAGCAGCTCGCCGCCCCGCAGCAGCGGAGCGATGTCCAGCACTTCGCTCGAATGGACCCAGCGGAGCTGCCGGGACAGTGCCCCGGGCACATCCGTCCGCAGGACTGGTTCAGCGGCTCTCAGGCTCTCGTGTTCGAAGGCGTCGGCAAGGAGTAGGGACATGACACTCCGTAACTAATTTCGGGGAACTATCGTACACATCGTATCTTGTTGCTGTGATCTGGGGCACATACATTGAAGTAGTCCCTTTCCTACACGGAGGATCCCCCAATGCACGAGAACTTATCCACTGCGACGCCTGGGGCTGCAACGGCGCAGACCGACGTCGAACAGAACCTGCAGTCCATTCCCGAATCAGCGCGTACCCGCAGCGTAGCGGGCCAATTCTGGATCTGGGCAGGCGCAAACCTTGCCCCCATCAACTGGGTCCTTGGGGCCCTCGGCGTCCAGCTCGGACTCGGCTTTGCCGATACCGTGACTGTCCTGGTGGTGGGAAACCTGATCGGTATGGCACTCTTTGGCCTGTTTGTCCTCCTGGGGCAACGGACCGGAGCTACCGGCATGGTCCTGGCCCGGGCCGTCTTCGGCCGCCGCGGCAACTACCTTCCGAGCGCCATCCAGGCACTGCTCGGAATCGGTTGGTGCGCCGTCAACACCTGGATCATCCTGGACCTGGTGATGGCACTCCTTGGCAAGCTCGGCATGGTCGATCCGGAGCAGCCCAACGTGGGCCCCAAGATCGTGGTGGCTTTCCTGATCATGTCCGCCCAGGTCACGATCGCCTGGTTCGGCTACAAGGCCATCGCGGCTTTTGAAAAGTGGACCGTCCCGCCCACCATCGTGGTGCTGATCGCCATGTCGGCCGTGGCCTGGTTCGGCATGAATATCGACTGGGGCTACGCGGGCCCTCCCGGTGCTGTCCTTGAAGGCGGCGCGCGGATCGCGGCCATGACCACCGTGATGACGGTCATCGGCATCGGCTGGGGGATCACGTGGTTCACTTACGCAGCGGACTATTCACGTTTCGTCAGCAAGTCCGTCCCCAAGCACAAGGTCTACCTGGCCTCGGTATTCGGCCAGTTCCTCCCGGTAGTGTGGCTCGGCATCCTCGGCGCCAGCCTGGCAACGAAGAGCGGCACGGCCGATCCCGGCCACCTCATCGTCGACAACTTCGGCGTCCTGGCCATCCCGGTCCTGTTCCTGGTGCTGCACGGTCCCATCGCGACGAACATCCTGAATATCTATACCTTTTCGGTGGCCGCCCAGGCATTGGACATCAAGGCCAAGCGTCGTTCCTTGAACCTCTTTGTCGGGCTCCTGGCCCTGGTCGGCGTCGTGTTCTTCATCCTGCAGGAGGATTTCGCGTCAACATTGAGCACGTGGCTCGGCGGCCTCGTGGCGTGGGTAGCCGCGTGGGGAGGCATCATGCTGGTGCACTACTTCTGGGTGGACAAGCGTAGCCCTGTCGCAGTCGATCGACTCTTCGACCCCGTGGGCACACGTCGGCTCCCGGCAGTCAACTGGGCCGGGATCACCGCGCTTTTGGTAGGAATCTTCGCCACGTGGCTGTTCATGTACGGCGTCCTGCCGATCATGCAGGGCCCCATCGCCACGGCCATGGGCGGGATCGACTTGTCCTGGCTGGCAGGCGGGCTCGTTGCCGCGGCGGTTTACGGCGCACTGGGCCCACGGGTTCATGCCCGATACCTTCCGCTGCCGTCCTCAGCCGCAGTTTCCTCCGCGGCCGCGACGTCGCAGCCGCTTGCGGAAGACGCCGTCGCCAATCTGGTCAACGACTGAAAGGACACCCGATGACCACCAACGCTTTCCCCGACGAGGCCCACGCGATCACGTGGCCCGAAAACTTCAAGGCGGCGGCGTCGTTCACGTTCGACGTCGACGCCGAATCGTGCACCATTGCGCACGATCCCACAAGCACCAGGCGCATGTCGCTCATGAGCCACCAGTCCTACGGCCCGAGGGTCGCTGTTCCGCGGCTCCTGAAGATCCTCGAGCGACAAGAGATCCAGGGAACCTTCTTCATCCCGGGGTTCACGGCGGAAAGCTACCCCGATGTGGTGCGGCGGATCGTCGACGGCGGCCATGAAGTGGCCCACCACGGCTACTTGCACGAACCGATGCAGGGAATCGATGCCGCCACCGAGGCCAACTACCTGGACCGCGGGCTCGAAGCCCTCGCGAAGGTAGCCGGGGTCAGGCCGGTCGGCTACAGGGCACCGTGGTGGGAGCTGAACTGGCACTCGCCGGCACTGCTAGCGGACCGTGGCTTCCTCTACGATTCAAGCCTGCTCGACGGCGATGCCCCCTACCGCATGGCGGTTGCCCCGGGTAATTCAGGGGATAGCGATTCACGGGACATTGTGGAGATCCCGGTCGATTGGGCCCTGGACGATTGGGAACAATACGCGTTCTACCCGGGAGTAACAGGAAGCGGCGTCATCGAGAGCCCGGCCAAGGTCTTGGAGATGTGGACCCTCGAAGCCGAAGCCCACCACGCCCAAGGCAGTTGCTTCGTCTTGACCAACCACCCGTTCATCTCCGGCCGTCCATCCAAGGCCGTTGCCTTGGAGCGGCTGATCGAACGAGTGAAGGCCATGGACGGGATGTGGGTGACCACCTTGGAGCGGATCGCCGAACACACCAAGGCCACGGTCAACGAGATCCACAGCCACGGCCGGATCGAGATCCCCTCCTACCCAGGCGCAGGAGCCAGCTTCAAGCCTGCCCGCGTCTTACAGCCCGCCCCCAACTAGGCCTATCCCCACCCAACTAGCTCGCAGTTGTTGTCGTTATCACGGCTCAAAACGACATCTAATGCGAGCTAGTTGGGCTGGGCGGAGCTGCAGGTGAACCGGGCTACAGGTCGGTGCGGCACGGGGCCGTGTGGAGTTTGTAGAGTCCGTTCAGGTCTCCGGCTGCCAAGCCATCCGGGGCACCGATCTCCGGGTACATGAGCTGGATGGGATCCTCAACGTGGTCAAGGCCCACCACGTGGCCAAGTTCGTGTTGAATCACGGCGGAGACATAATGGGCACCCCCGGGGACACCCAGCAGTTCCGTGATTTGCGGGGCGTCGAGGTCCAGGCTTCCGGAGACGTAGCTCTTGGGTCCGGTGCCGAAGCTGTACATGGTGCTGCCTCCGGTTCCGATGACGGTTCCTGCCAACCCCGGAGCCGCCTCGGGCGTGGTCCAGGAAATCAACAGCGGTGCCCAACGATCTCCATAGAGCGCGGGCTGGTAGGGCTTGCGCTTCTCGGAGGGGTTTTCCGTGCTGGGGCCGTCGTCAACGAATTTGAGGCCGGTGGCGGCGGCGATCTTGGCGATGGCGTCGGCGATGAGCCCCTCGGATCCGGCCGGGGCGAGGGCTGCGTTGACCACGTAGTGCAATGGCCGGCACGGAGAGTAGCCAACTGGGGTGCCGTCGGCGTTGGTGGCCAGGAACTTGTAGGAGCTGCTGGCTACCGCAGGCTTCGCGGGGGAGCCGAGCGGCTGCCCGGCTTCCTCCAGTCCAGGTGGTGGGGTATCCGGCGCACGGGCCGCTTTTTGTGGTGCCTGCCCGGGAGCCCCGTCCTGCCCGGGGCTGCTTGCCGTGGCATGGGCAGAAGGGGTCCGGTTTGGAAGCAAGCCGGTGATCCCGGGGCCGCCGCGGAGGAATCCACTGACCAGGACGGCTACGGCAGCGACGACTGCCACCACCATCAAGTTTCGGAACAGCGCCAGAACGGTACTGGGGCGCTTGGGCGGCGGACCGCCGTCGTAACCGTAGTTTGAATGCAAGTCTTCCCCCAAGTCCCTGCACCGGCGCCCCGTCGGGCCGGCGCTACTAACCGATGACTGCGCCGAAGACGAGTCCCAGCCCATACGTTGCCGCGGCCGCACCGAGCCCGATGGCGAGCTGCCGGAGGCCGCGGGTCAGCGGCGAGGTTCCGGACAACAAGCCGACGACGGCGCCGGTCGACAGAAGCGCGATGCCCACCAGCGTACCGGCCACAGCAAGCGCCGCGAAGCCCGTCATGCCGAAGATGAACGGCAGGATGGGCACGATGGCGCCCGAAGCGAAGAAGCAGAAGCTCGAGATCGCGGCACCCCAGGCGGAGCCTACGGCCTCGTGCTCGTTGACGGTTTCTTCCACTTCGGGTTGGAGCGAGAGGCTGGGATCGCAATCGCAGCTGTAGAGGCCCATGCGTTCGGCGGCCCGGTGTTCGGCGGCTTCTCGGGACATGCCCCGGGCCAGATACACCAAGACCAGCTCATTGTGCTCGATGTCCAGCGCAGGGGCTGCGGTGAGCGTGGCCTGGGTGGGGCGGGTGGCCTTGAGGAGCTCGAGTTGCGAGCGCACCGAGACATACTCGCCGGCACCCATGGACAAGGCGCCCGCCAGCAGGCCTGCGATGCCGCTGAACAGGACCACGGTGGCGGGAACGCCGGTGGCCGCCATGCCCATTACGAGTGAAAGGTTGCTGACAAGGCCGTCGTTGGCGCCGAATACGGCCGCGCGGAACGTGCCGGACAACCTGTTGCGGCCGCGCGTCGCCAGGCCGCGGACTACTTCTTCGTGGATCTGTTCGTCGGCCGCCATGGCGCGGGTCGCTGCCGGATCCTTCGCGTAAGGCGAGCGGCCTTCAGCCCGTTGGGCGAGGGCCAGCACGAACACCGATCCGAAGTTCCGGGCCAGGAAGCCGAGCATTTGGCTTCGGACCGAGGCCGCCTTCGGCATACCGGCATGTTCGCCGAGGAGCTTGAGCCAGTGTGCCTCATGGCGGCCTTCAGCCTCTGCGAGGGCCAAAAGGATTTCGCGTTCCTCGCCGTCGCGGCGCTGCGCCAGTTGGCGGTAAACGGCGGCCTCGGCTCGCTCATCCGCCAAGTACTGCCGCCAGCGCTTGATGTCCGACGACGACGGGGGAGCCTTGGGGGCTGCTACGTCCTGCGATGGACTGCTTGAGTCCTGCGGATTATCTGGATGCGAGTTGTCTGGATGCGAGGGTTTTGTGTGCGGTTGCACCGGGACTCCTGGGTTGCTGGGGCGGGCTTCATCGCCTCATTGCGGCTCC
The DNA here is from genome assembly GCF_051843155.1 of Arthrobacter sp. KNU-44. Lineage (NCBI taxonomy): Bacteria > Bacillati > Actinomycetota > Actinomycetes > Micrococcales > Micrococcaceae > Arthrobacter > Arthrobacter sp. KNU-44. Next base: position 1,093,990 of record NZ_JBPXNG010000002.1, on the reverse strand, counting down.
ACTCTATCGCCAATTTCCGCGGTTTTTCGGCCGGTAATCCTCACTGGAGAATTTAGGTCCCCCTCAAAAACGGGAGGCTCCCGGGAAGCCTTGACCACGGCAGGGGGCAGTGCTGGGATGGATGGACAGGGTCCACGAATTGGCGGGGTAGCGCTGGACGGCTGCCTCCTATGCCTGTGCGATGGGCTCAGCGGCACGTCGAACGGAGGTTGCACCATGGACAGCACCGAGACCCACGCCCGCCACCCCGACCGTCCCACGGTCGAGGCCGATCCCGCCTATGACTACAACGAGGACCTGGCGGTGGACGAGGACTGGGACGACCAATCCGAGGTTCTTGACGACGACGAGCGGCCGGTTGCCCTCGATGCCGACGAACACCGTGAGGCTGAAGAGATCGAGTAGCCCCGGGCTCCGCTGAACCCGAGGTGCTAAACCCGGGCGGCTAAAACGCGCTCAGGATGAAGTGCCTCTGCACGCCTGCCCGGTGCCCGGTTGCCGCCACCGTAAGGGTGAGTTTCCGTGTCGCCGGGAACCAGCGGGCGGGCTGGACCGCCTTTGAGAGCGCTTCGGTGATGAGCCGCGGCTCATGATGCCAATAGCGTTCCAAGTTCCCGTCCACCACGAACGTGATGGAGCCTTGGGACAGGTCGACGCCGGGAATCACCCGGACGAACTCGTCCACCCGCCGGGGGCGGGGCAACAACAGGGTGCCGGACTGGGTGGTGCGGTCGGCGGTGGCGCCGATTTCGAAAGGCATGGCCTTCTCCTGTGGAGTTGCTCTTGCCCGTTCGGTTGTCTCTGGTCCGAGCCGGGCCGCTTCTTCATCCGAACCACCCGCGAACATGGGGTTGGCGTGTGGCAAGTCGGAGCTTGGCACCACATCTCTTGAAGCTCTTCCTACTGTACATGGAACGGTACAATCGCGGCCCGGTATTAAGGCTCGGTAGAAATGGTTCCAAAAGGCAGCGGCGCCGCACCCTCGAGGAGAAGGTGCGGCGCCGCCGTCGTACTTGATTCTGTGAAGCTTAGTGGCTGGCCACCGGGTGGGCTTCCAAGGGGAGCTCCTCCACGGCTGCTCCGGCAACGCGGCGGTCCCAAGCTTCGCGGACCGCGGGTTCGGTTGGCGGGGTCAGCAGGGAGACCACAACGTAGACCACGAGCGAGGCGCCGAGGCCCCAGTAGATGGGATCGTTGGCGTAGACGCCGTCTTCGCTGGGGATGATTCCCGTGGCGTAGGCGATCAGCAGGCCCAGCGTCAGTACGGACCCGACCGCCATGGACCAGGCCGCGGCAATACCGGTGCCGCGCTTCCAGACCAGCCCGCCCAGGATGGCAACCAGGAGTCCACCCACGAGGATGTCGTAGGCGATGGTCAGGGCTACCACGACGTCTTGCGCCGCCATCGAGATCAGCACGGCAACGATGCCCAGGCCAAGGACCCAGTACCGGTTGGCCTTGACGTCGTGCTCGGGGTTTTCGGTGTCGTCGGTGTTGATTGTCTTGCCGAACCAGCTGGCCACGAACGGGACTACGTCGGCGCGGGCAACGGTGGCTGCGGCGATGAGGGCCCCGGAAGCGGTGGACATCATGGCCGCGACTGCCGCGGCCATGACGAGGCCGCCGATGCCGATCGGCAGGATGTGGGTGGCTACCTCGGCGTAGACAACGTCTTTGCCGAGGGCCTTGACGTCGATATTGGGCAGGGCCACGCGGGCGGCAAGGCCGATCAAAGCTCCGGCGACGCCGTACAGGACGCAGTAGATGCCGGCAGTGGCGCCGCCCCAACGGGCCACCTTGGGGGTCTTGGCGGTGAAGACGCGCTGCCAGATGTCCTGGCCGATCAGGAGGCCCAGGGTGTAGACCACGAAGTACGTGATGATGGTCTGCGCTCCGATGCCGTCCAACTGGAAGAAGCTGGCGTCAACGCGGGCACGGATGCCGTCGAAGCCGCCGGCGGCGTTGAGGACGAACGGGAGCATGAGGAAGAAGATGCCTACCGTCTTGATGATGAACTGCACCTGGTCGGCGAGGGTGATGGACCACATGCCGCCGATGGTGGAGTAGACGAGGACGATTGCGCCGCCGACGGCGATGGCAAGCCAGCGCTCCCAGCCGAAGAGGACAACGAAGATGGTGGCGTAGGCACCAGTGGACGTGGCGCACAGCATGAGTGTGTAGGCCAGCATGACGATGCCGGAGGTCTGCGTGGCTCGCTGGCCGTAGCGCAGGCTCAGCATCTGGGAGACCGTGTAGATCTTCAGTCGCTGGATGGTGCCGGCGAAAAGCAGGCTCAGGAGGAGCACGCCCGAACCGATCGCGACCACCAGCCACATGCCGGAGACACCGAACTTGTAGCCGAGACCGACGCCGCCAACCGTCGATGCGCCGCCGAGGACGACGGCGGCCATGGTGCCGGTGTAGAGCATCGGACCGAGGCGGCGTCCTGCCACCAGGAAGTCGCTGTTGTTCTTGGTGCGCGACTTGCCCCACCAGCCGAAGGCCAGCATGGCAAGCAAATACACCACCACGATCGCAATATTGATGAACGAAGAGTCCACGGTTGGCTCCTGAAAGTGATGCGCAGAGCTCTGGGGGATTCCGACGCCGGTCCGCTGGGTTCGCGCGGGGTTGCGGAAGGTCTCTGCGCTGGTGATTGGGGAGAGTAGTCTGTGATGTATGCCTCACAAACAACACTTGTTGCCTATGAGGATACGTAGTGATGCGAGTAACAGTCAAGACGCTGTCTTGCACAGCGGACTCATCGGCGGCCCTCCGGCTAGCCAAAGGCCCTGCCACGCGGGCGATCCGGCTACTATTGCTGCAATGACAGGGCCGCATAAACGGCCTGAAAGGTTCGTGAATGAAGGCTCTCCCCGTTGAACCGAGCAATGTCCCCGTTGCCATCGGTTCCAGAATCCGCGCCGCCCGCCAATCGCAGCGGCTCACCATCGAGCAGGTTGCCGACGCCACTGGCCTCACCAAAGGGTTCCTGAGCCGTGTGGAGCGTGACCTGACATCGCCGTCGGTCGCTTCCCTTGTGACGCTTTGCCAAGTTCTCTCAGTGTCCATCGGAGACCTTTTCGCCGCACCGGAGACACACCTGACCCGGCGCGACGACGGGCCGAGGATTTCGCTCGGTGGCCAGGGAATCGTGGAGCGGCTCCTGACTGCCCGATCGGAACGGAGGTTGCAGATCCTGCAGGCCTCCATCGAGCCACGCGGCCGCGGAGAAGCCGAGCTTTACGCCGTCGATTGTGACGTCGATGTCCTGCACGTCGTCAAGGGCCGGATCAAATTGATCCTCACCAACGAGGAGTACGAGCTCGAAGAAGGAGACACGCTGTCCTTCCCGGGCCGCGAGCCGCACACCTGGGTCAATCCGACGGACGAGCCCGTCGAGGTTCTCTGGATCCTGGTGCCGGCAGCCAGCCGCTGACGCTGGCGCCTTGGCCACCCGGCGTACGAGGCCGACACGCGGCGTGTAACACGCCTGAAACATGACTGACTTCCGGATTTAACCCTGGGGCCTTTGGTGTTACGTGCCTGAAATGAGCCGTGCCGAAGGCTGAAACAGGCCGACTGTACGTTCGAGTCAACGCAACTTGTCAAGGTCGGTAACCCGTGAGGTACCAGGACCTGTTCGTTTTAAAAATGGTCTCGCCGTGCGGGCGCCATGGAGCGCCGTATATGCAGGAAGGCTCCCGAAATGAACCCAGTATTCTTCAGCGTAGGGCTGGATGTGAACCCCCAGACCCTCGATCCCGGCGCAACAGCCTGGATGCTTGCAGCTTCCGCCCTCGTTCTACTCATGACGCCAGGTTTGGCGTTCTTCTACGGCGGCCTGGTCAGGATGAAGTCCGTCCTCAACATCATGATGATGAGCTTCGGTGCCATCGGCGTGGTCGCGGTGGTCTGGGCCCTGTGGGGCTACGGACTCGCGTTCGGCCCGGATACCCTGGGCGGCTTCATCGGAGATCCCTTCGCGAACTTCGGACTCAGCGGACTGGCCAGCGTCATTGGCGGGAAAGCCCCAGGGCTGCCGGACATGGTCTTCATAGGATTCCAAGCCACGTTCGCCATCATCACTGTCGCGCTGATCAGCGGCGCTGTGGCTGAACGTGTCAGGTTTGGCCCATGGCTGCTGTTTGCCGGCCTTTGGGTGACTATCGTCTACGCTCCCATCGCCCACTGGGTCTGGGGCGGCGGGCTCTTCGGTTCCACCGGGATCATCGGCAGCAAGATCTCAGCCCTCGACTTTGCCGGTGGCACCGTCGTCCACATGAATGCGGGCATGGCCGGGCTGATGCTGGCAGTCGTGCTCGGCAAACGGCTCGGATTCATGAAAGATCCCAACATCCGGCCGCACAACCTCCCCTTCGTGATGCTCGGGGCAGGCCTGCTGTGGTTCGGCTGGTTCGGCTTCAACGCCGGTTCGGAACTGGCCGCTGATGGAATCGCAGCGCTCGCCTGGACAAATACCCTCCTGGCCACAAGCGCAGCGCTCCTTGGCTGGCTGCTTGTCGAAAGGCTCCGCGACGGCCACGCGACGTCCCTCGGCGCCGCATCCGGCGCCGTCGCGGGCTTGGTGGCAGTCACCCCGGCCTGTGGATTCGTGGATCCGATTGGCGCGATCGTCATCGGCGTCATCGCCGGTGCCATCTGCGCGCTGGCCATCGGACTGAAGTTCAAGATCGGCCTGGACGATTCCTTGGACGTTGTTGCCGTCCACTTTGTCGGCGGCCTGTGGGGGACCCTGTCCCTCGGATTCTTCGCCGTACCCTCGGCAAAGACTGAGGGCGGTCTTTTCTACGGCGGCGGCCTGACCCAGTTCTGGCCCCAAATATTGACGGCGCTGGTGGTCACCGCGTGGACGGCGATCATGACGACGCTCATCGGGCTGGCCATCCACAAGACTGTGGGCATGCGCGTCAAGGAGCACGAAGAGCTGGCGGGCATCGACATCACGGAGCACGCGGAAACAGCCTACGAGTTGGCCATGGTCGGCGGATCCTTCAATCCCGGAGAACCACAGAACGGCAAAACTCCGTCGGGTTCCAGCGGTGAACCAGAAGCTAGCTCTAACGGGAAAACAGATCGGATGCGCAGCAAGGCGTCGACGTGAAACTGGTTACGGCCATCGTGAGGCCGGAGCGGATCGACGAGGTCCGGGAAGCCCTGGAACGCTTTGGAGTCAACGGGATGACCGTGAGCCAAGCGAACGGATATGGCCAACAACGGGGCTACATCGAGGTGTACCGGGGCGCGGAATACAACTCCGATCTCCTTCCCAAAATCCGGGTGGAGGTCCTGGCGACGGACGAGCTGGTGGACGGAATAGTGGACGCCATCATCTCCGGCGCCAGTACCGGCCAATTCGGGGACGGCAAGATCTGGACCATCGAGGTCTCCCAGGCGGTGCGAGTCCGGACAGGGGAGCGCGGCGCGTCTGCGATCAGCTAGGGCGATCGCCTGGAAAACACTGTGTGGGTGCCGCTCCATGAGGAGCGGCACCCACACTGCCATGTTCAGCCCACGTGCACCCAGGGCCTGCGCGTGATGTCTGGTTCGGCTTCGCGCAGCACTTCGCGGGTTACCGGGGCGATCTCGCCTTCGCCGAAGAAAAGGAACTTGCTCAGGTTGGCGATGGGGTTGCCTTCGGTCCAGCGGAAATAGATATGCGGCATGAGTCCCGTGACGTCCCGGATGTGGAGGAGCACCGCCGCGAGTGTGTTGGGCACGTTGTTGCTGTGGATCTCCAGGATCTTGAAGCCGTGCCGGACCTTGCCTTCCACGAGGAGTTCCTGCTCGAAGTCGGAGCTGTCATCCACGATGATCTCGATGAAGATCGCGTGGCTGTCTACCGGCAAGTGGTTGGCTTGCTGGGCGTGCTGCAGCTTCAATTCGTACCGGTCGGCGCTGAGCCGCTTGGGTTCGTGCGCGATGATCCGGATAGGGCCTTCCTCGTTGGAGGCCGTGAACTCAAGTGCCATCTGGTCCATCTTGATGTGCGTAGCCCGCAGCTCAAAGGACCGGCGTATGCGCGACGCGAAGCTCACCAGGACAATGCCAAGGATGAACAGGGCCGCTATCCTGATGCCGTCCGGGCGTTCCACCACATTGGCCACGGTGGTGTAGGCGAAGACGACCGCCACCGCACCGAAAGCGATGGACTTGGCCTTCTGCTTCTTCCGGCGGGCGGACAGGGTGACTGCGATCGAGGCCGAGGTCATGAGGACCAGGACGCCGGTGGCGTAGGCGCCGCCTTGGGCCTCCACGTTTGCTTCGAAGACCAACGTGATGATGAATCCAACTGCGGTGAAGACCAGGACCAGCGGGCGGACGGCTTTGGTCCATGCGGGGGCCATGCCGAAGCGCGGCAAATAGCGCGGCACGAGGTTCAGCAGGCCGGCCATGGCAGAGGCGCCCGCAAACCACAGGATGGCAATGGTGCTGATGTCATAGACCGTGCCGAAGCCGTCGCCCAGGAACTGGTGCGCAAGGAATGCGAGGGCTCGCCCGTCTGCCTTCCCTCCCGGCTGGAATTCGGCGGCCGGAATCAGGAACGTGGTGATGAAACTCGAGGCCACCAGGAAGGCACTCATGATGAGTGCCGCCGTCGTGAGCAGTTTGTGGGTGCCGCGGATGCGGCCCGCCGGATTTTCCTCCGTGTCGCTCGGGCTGCCCTTGATCTGTGGCATGACCGCGACGCCGGTCTCGAACCCTGAGAGGCCCAAGGCAAGTTTGGGGAAGACCAGGAGCGCGATGCCCACCATGATCAACGGGTTTCCGTGCTGCTGGTTCAGCGCTGCCCACCAATCGGTCACCACATGCGCCTCGGTCACCACGTGCGCCAAGCCGACCGCGACGACGACGGCGTTCAGCACTAGATAAACGCCCACCAGCACGACGGCGACGTTGATGGCCTCCTTGAATCCCCTGAGGAACACCACGCCAAGTCCGGCGATGAGCGCCAGGGTGATGGTGATTTCCTGGCCGTGGAGCCATTCCGGGGCGAAGGGGTTTTCGATGGCGTGGGCGCTGGCATCGGCGGCGGAGAGGGTCATGGTGATCATGAAGTCCGTGGCGGCGAATCCCAGCAAGGCGAGCACGAAGAGTTTGCCGCCCCAGCGGGGGAGGAGCCGCTCGAGCATCGCGATGGAGCCTTCGCCGCGTGCGCTTTCGGCGGCGACCCGGCGGTAGACCGGCAGCGCGCCGAGCAAGGTGACGGCGACCAGGACGATCGTGGCGAGCGGCGAGACGATACCGGCCGCGAGCGCCGCAATGGCGGGCTGGTAGCCGAGGGTGGAGAAGTAGTCGACGCCGGTGAGGCACATGACTTTCCACCAAGCCTGCGGCGTGTGGTCCTGGTCCGGTTTGCCGTGCGGACCTTGGCGCTTTCCGGACGTCTCTGGCATTCCGTCGAGCAGCCATCGCTTGAATTGCCCCTGTTTGATGTCGCCCGCGGGTTTGGGCCTGTCAGAGGGTTCGGCAGGTGGCCTGGTCAGCGTTGTCACATGGGTCCTTTCGCGCAGCTTGGAAGCTGCTCCAGATGGAGCGTACGGGTGGGCCGGAGATCGGATGCCCTTCTTTATGGAATCTTTACGCCGCATGTGAGGCGGGTCACTTCCAGGAAAGACGCATTCAAGCATTTGGTATGTGAGCGGCATCACGTAGCATATAGAACGTCCTATGTTGGATGTGACCAAAATACGAAAGGGCTACGCATGAATAACCCGCTACTCAGTGACAGGGTCAGGAGGCGGTCGGGATGGAGCCGGGGCAGACTTGCCGTCTCCATGGCAGCTGCCGCAGTTCTCGTGACGTCAACCGTCTTGCCCGCCTATGCCGCGTTGGATCCGTTCCCGAGTCCCAACGTTCCCTCCAGCCCTCCGGGAAACTACGCCGAGCAGGTCCTCGCTTCCAACGGTGACAACGCCATCGATCCCGTCCTGGGCAAGTACTACCGAATCGTCGCGCTCGCGGATTTGGGCGACGGAGTCCTCCTGGCTTCCTACGACGGCCGTCCCGATGGGGGCGATTCTCCTTCTGCCAACTCCATCGTCCAGCGGCGCAGCACCGACGGCGGAAAGACGTGGGGCAGTCCCACCTTCATCGCCCGGGGACAGATGGGTTCGGCGGGCGTGCAGAAATACGGTTTCAGCGACCCCAGCTACGTCGTGGATAAGGTCAGCGGGACGGTATTCAACTTCCACGTCTACTCCAAGAACCAGGGATTCGCGGGCAGCGTGCTCGGCAATGACGATTCCGACCTCAATGTGATCAGCTCGCAAGTGTCCGTCTCCACCGACCGCGGACTCACGTGGTCCACGGATCCGTCCAATCAGCCCACCCTGCCTGTTCCGTCCAGCTACCCGGCGGGTTCGGCCTACGCCGGGTTCGCGGGTCCGCTGGTCACCAGTACGGTCAAGCCAAACGGCAGCACCGTCAACGGGGTCGCCAATGTCGGCGGCGTGGTCAGCATGTTCGCCTCCTCGGGTGAGGGCATTCAGCTCAAGTACGGAGTTCATGCGGGCAGGCTCATCCAACAATTTGCCGGAACCATCGTCCAGCCCGATGGGAGCCGCCAGATCCAGGCCTACAGTGTCTACTCCGATGACCACGGCAAGTCGTGGAACATGGGTACGCCCACCGGAACAGGCATGGATGAGAACAAGACGGTGGAACTCTCCGATGGCCGCGTCATGTTGAACTCGCGGGACAGCAGCGGCGCCAACCCGCATTTCCGCAAGGTGGCATATTCCTCCGACGGCGGTGTCACGTACAGCACACCGGTTGCCGAGACGCAGCTCCCGGATCCGCGCAACAACGGCTCGATCACCCGGATGTATCCGGAGGCGGCTGCGGGATCGGCGGATGCCAGGAAGCTGCTCTTCTCCAACTCGCCCACACCCACCGCCGGCGGCGCACGCGTGGACGGCACGGTCCGCTACTCCGCCGACGACGGCAAGACGTGGGGTTCCTCGCGCGTCTTCAAGCCCGGAAGCATGTCCTACTCCACGTTGAGCGCCCTGTCGGACGGTACTTTCGGCGTCCTGTACGAAGGCGATAGCAATACCATCACCTTCGGGAAATTCGACGCTGCCTGGCTGAGCCCGGTTGCCGCCGTCGTCGTCCCCGGTGCTGCCACCGTCACGAACGGTGGCAGCACGCAACTCAGCGTGACCGTCACCAACAAGGACGGTTCGCCGCTTCCCGCTTCGACCGTCAGCCTCGACGCCTTGCAGGATTGGACGTCGACGACGGCGCAGCTCGCCTCCCTCGATCCGGGCGCCTCGGCGACTGTCGAGCTGACTGTCACGGCGCCGTCGTACGCCAAGGCGGGTTCGGTACCCCTGACCGCAAGGTTGAACGTCGGTGCGGCATCGATTACCGCACCCGTGTCGGTGACGGTGACGGGCGGTTCAGCGAGCAGCGTCGTGGGAGCCTACATTTTCGGCACCCGCAATGATGCCGGAAGGGACCTGGCAACCAAGCCGTACGCCGCGGGCAGCGCGGTGCCCTACAAGTTCCGGGTGTACAGCACGGGCAATGTCACGGAATCCGTTGTCCCGCAGTCGGGCAACTTCCAGCCGTTCCTCCCGCCGGGTTCGGGCAACTGCCGGTTCAGCTCCCTTGGCGTGTGGGGCAATTACCTTTGCGGCACCCCGCAGCACACCGTGACTTCGGACGAAGTGGCGCAAGGATTCTTCGTCCCCCGCGCCGTCTGGCAGGTAACAGGCACTGGGGCTGCCACCCAGAACTACACGGTGACGGGTGACGAAGTGGACCTGCTGGTCCGCAATCCCCAGTTGAGCGGATCGGTGGTGCCCACGTTCAACGATGTGGACGGGGACGGGTTTGCCGGTCCGGGCGATACAGTGACCTTTGCCTACAGCGTGACCAACAGCGGCAATGTGGCGTTGACGGGCCTTTCGGCTGCGGCCATTGGATTGTCCAAACCAACCCTTGCCGTGGGTGAGTCGGTCAACCTCACCTCCACCTACACCGTGACCGACGCCGACATCGCGGCCAAGCAACTCCCGGCAATCACCATCCCGGTCAGTGCCAGCAATGGTGCCAAGGTTGCGTCCCTTCAATTGGCGGGGCAAACGGTCGCGCTGAAGGTCAAGCCGGCAATGCCCGGCACGCAGCCTGCCCTGGCTGCCCAGGATCTCATCGGCACGAATGCGCCGCTGGACTTGGGGCTCGGGGCGGAAAAGTACCGCACTGGACAAACCGTGACGGTCCACAACGTCGAGTATGGCAAGTGGTACTACGTCTACCTGAACAAGCGTGGATACCGTCTGGGCTGGTTCTTCCCCACGCAGCAGAACACCCTTTCCTTCGCGTTGCCCAACGATGTCAAAAACGGAATGGACAGCCTCGTTGTGCTGGACTCGGAAGGCCATCAAGTGTCATTCGGAGACTTCCAAGTGACGCCCTTCGGGAGCAAGTAACCCGCGAGGGAGCATGGAGTGACAAGCTGGGCCGGGCTCTGGGGGGAGCCCGGCCCGGTCTTGTCGTGGGGAGTTTGGTGGTTTTTGTTATCGTAAACAAGTGATGCATATAAGGCAACTTTGAGTGTATGATTGGTGTCACAGTCACTGTCCGATCCACCTATTCACAAAGGAGTGGCGCATTTTGGAAGAGCTTCGTATTGAGGCCAACGGCAACCTTGGTCCCATTGATTCGGCCCGAATCCCGCGCTATGCCGGTGCTGCCACCTATGCCCGCTTGCCGCGACTGGACCAGGTTTCCAAGGCCGATGTCACGGTGGTCGGCGTCCCCTTCGACTCCGGCGTTTCCTACCGCCCCGGCGCGCGCTTCGGTGCCAACCATGTGCGTGAAGCCAGCCGTTTGCTGCGCCCGTACAACCCGGCCTGGGACGTCAGCCCGTTCGAGAACATCCAGGTTGCCGACGCCGGCGACATGGCCGTGAACCCGTTCAACATCAACGAGGCCATCGAGACCATCCAGCAGAACGCGCTGGACCTGACCGCCAATGGAAGCAAGCTCGTGACGCTCGGTGGTGACCACACCATCGCCCTGCCGCTGCTCCGCGCCGCTGCCGAACGCGCCGCCGAGCCCGTTGCCATGCTGCACTTCGACGCCCACCTGGACACCTGGGACACCTACTTCGGCGCCGAGTACACGCACGGCACCCCGTTCCGCCGTGCTGTCGAAGAGGGCATCCTGGACACCGAGGCCATCAGCCACGTCGGTACCCGCGGCCCGCTTTACGGCAAGAAGGACCTCGACGACGACCACCGCTTCGGCTTTGGCATCGTCACCTCGGCGGACGTCTACTACCAGGGCGTCCTCGAAACCGTGGCCAAGATACGGGACCGCATCGGGAACCGTCCGCTGTACATTTCCGTGGACATCGACGTCCTGGATCCGGCCCACGCCCCGGGAACCGGTACGCCTGAAGCCGGCGGCATCACCAGCCGCGAGCTCCTCGAAATCATCCGCGGTTTCCGTGGCCTGAACCTCGTGGGCGCAGACATCGTCGAGGTCGCTCCGGCGTATGACCACGCTGAGATCACGGGTGTCGCGGCCAGCCACGTTGCCTACGAACTCGTCACCCTCATGGCGGACAACGCAGTCGAAGGCAACCGCCACGGCGCCCCGAACGGCTACGCCGCACAGGCCCTTGGCCAGGAATCCCGGCGCCCGGCCGGTTTCGCCGCGGCGGTCACGAAGTGACGGACCAGCGCAACGGTGGGGACCTCGTCGTCGAGACCCTCGAGGCGCTCGGTGCGAAGACGGTCTTCGGGATCCCCGGCCAGCACGCCCTGGGCCTCTTCGACGCCATGGGCCGCGGCAATCTGCACTTCGTGTCCTCCCGCGTGGAGAACAACTCGGCTTTCGCCGCGGACGGGTATTCCCGTGCCACGGGCGAAGTCGGCGTGCTGTTCCTGTCCACCGGTCCGGGCGCGTTGACGTCCCTGGCCGGCTTGCAGGAAGCGTATGCGAGCGGCGTGCCTATGGTGGTCGTGGCGAGCCAGATCCCCTTGGAAGGTCTGGGGGCGCGCCGGAAAGGTATGCTCCACCAGCTCGATGACCAGAAGGCCTCGGCCGCGAACGTCACCAAGAGCCAGCGCCTCATCCAGCACGCTTCCGGGATTCCCTCGGCTATCCAGGATGCCTGGACCGAGGCCATTTCCTCGCCGCAGGGTCCGGTGTGGATCGAGATTCCGCAGAACGTGCTCCTGGACCCGATCATGGTCCCTCCGGTGGAGGACGCCCTCGCCGAAGCCGCCGATAACCCGCCGCGTGTGGAGCTGATCCGGGAAGCCGTCAAATGGCTCTCGACGGCGGAGCGTCCAGCCATCATCGCCGGCGGCGGCACGCGCCGTGGCCGGGCCGAGAAGTCGCTCCTGTCGATCGCCGAGAAACTCCGGGCCCCGGTGATTTGCACGCCCGGTGGCAACGGAGCGTTCCCGTGGACCCACGAGCTGTCCCTGCAGTCCTGGATCGAAGACCGCCACATGACGGACGTCCTCGAGGATGCCGACGTGCTGATCGTCATTGGTTCCTCCCTGGGCGAGGTGACGTCCAATTACTTCACCTTCGAGCCGCGCGGTCGCATCATCCAGATCGACGCCGAACCGAGGGTCCTGGAGTCCAACCGGCCCGGCCTGGGCATCCGTGCCGACGCCGGCCAGGCCCTTGCCGCGCTCGACTCTGCCTTGGATGAGGCCTTGTCTGCGACGGCGGCGGTACCGGACTGGCACGGCACCACGCCCGAAGACCTCGTCAAGGAGTCCCTCGCGAAGGTCAAGGCTCGCCTTGAAGAGCAGGACCTCGGCAAGGAACTGAAGTTCATGGCCGATATCCGCGAAGCCGTTCCGGCGGACATGCAGACCTTCTGGGACATGACGATCTCCGCGTACTGGGGATGGAGCTGCTGGGATTCCCGCGAGGGCCAGTTCCACTCGGCCCAGGGCGCCGGCGGCCTCGGCTATGGCTTCCCGGCGGCTATCGGCGGTGCCGTGGGACTGGAAACGGTGGGCAAACCGAGTCGCGTGCTGGCCGTCTCAGGTGATGGATCCTCCATGTATTCGATTTCCGAGCTGGCCACCGCCAAACAGCACAACGTCCCGGTCACGTGGCTGATCGTGGACGACGGCGGCTACGGCATCCTGCGTGAATACATGGTGGGTGCCTTCGGCAAGGCCACGGCAACCGAGCTCGCCCGCCCGGACTTCGTCAAGCTCGCCGAGGCCTTCGGTGTCCCCGCCCGCAGGGTGGACCCGGACGACGTCGGGGACGCGCTCAAGGAAAGCTTCGCCGCGGACGGCCCCAACGTCGTCGTGGTTGAAACCCTCCTGAAGATGTTCGGCCCCACGCACCTGGGCGACTGACACTCCGGACCCTCCAAACCCCCAGCGCGAGCTGGCAGATAATGACCCCTTTTTCGAAAGATAAGGGCATTACCTGCCAGTTCGCGCTTGGTGTTTAACGCACCTCACACATCATTAGTTTCCCAAAGCAATCAGTTTGGCGTATAGTTGCTTTAGGCAAACAAAAGTGAGGTGTCTTCCATGGCTGTCGCATCGAGCACAGCAACCGAACTCGTCCATCAGATTTTCGATCTGCAGCGGGTGTTGCGTTGCATCGTGACCGCGAACATCGCGAAAGATGCCGACGTCGGGTTCGCCCTGCAGGGTGTCATGCGCTTCATCGGCGAGGGGGAGTCCCGGGCCACGAAGCTCGCATCCCGACTCGGCGTCAGCCCCCCGGTGCTCAGCAGGCACATCGCCGAACTGGAGGAACTCGGTTTGGTGGTCCGGCGGCCCGATCCCGCCGACGGGCGCGCACAATTGGTGGCCCTGTCCGAATCCGGGATTGAGAAGGTCCGGGACTTCGAAGAACAGCGCAGCCTCAACTTACGGGCCTACCTCGCCGAGTGGAGCGAGGAAGACGCCCTGGAGGCAGGGCAGGTCCTGGAGAAATTGACCACATCACTCAACCACTCAGTCCGGGCAACGGCGGCCGGCTCCCACCACTCGAACCACACAGCTTAGGAGCAGCAGCAATGGCAACCCGAATACAAGAACGTTCGACGGCGGTGCCGGCGTCATCAGCGCCCATGACGCACCGCCAGATCATGGAAGCCTTGACGGGCCTCCTCGCGGCATTCTTCACCGCTATCCTGAGCAGCACCATCGTGGCCAACGCGCTGCCGACCATCATGTCCGATCTCCACGGCACGCAAACGGACTTCGCGTGGGTCATCACCGCCGCACTGCTGGCCAACGCCGCCACCACGCCCATCTGGGGCAAGCTCGCCGACCTCTTCGACAAGAAGCTCCTGGTCCAGCTGAGCATCGTGATCTTCGTGGCCGGCTCCGTCATGGCCGGGTTCTCAATGAGCATTCCCTTCCTGCTGACCGCCCGCGTCATCCAGGGCATCGCCTTGGGCGGCCTCACCGCACTGGCCCAAGCGATCATCGGCACCATGATTCCGCCGCGTGACCGTGGCAAGTATTCGGGCTACATGGGCGCAGTCATGGCGGTCGGTACCGCAGGCGGCCCGCTCCTCGGCGGCTTCATCGTTGACAGCCCGCTCGGCTGGCGCTGGACGTTTTTCGTCTGCGTGCCGCTCGCCGTCGTCGCGCTCATCCTGCTCCAGGTGACCCTCAAGATCCAGCACATCAAGCGCCCGGCCAAGATCGACTGGCTCGGCTCCATCCTGCTGACCTCGGGCGTCAGCCTGCTCCTGATCTGGGTTTCCTTCGCCGGCAACCCGGACTACTACGACTGGATCTCCTGGCAGTCCGCCCTCATGGTTGGCGGCGGCGTACTTCTGCTGGCACTGCTGGTACTGGTCGAATCGAAGGTGGCCCAGCCCATCATCCCGCTGAAGATCATCTCCCAGCGCACCACCGCTTTGGCGATCCTGGCCTCCGTGGCCGTCGGTATCGCGATGTTCAGCTCCTCCACGTTCCTTGGCCAGTACTTCCAGGTAGCCCGCGGCGCCACTCCCACCGAGGCCGGCCTCCTGACGCTTCCCATGATTGCGGGCAACCTCTTGGGTTCGGTGGCATCCGGCCAGCTCATCAGCCGCTTCGGCAAATGGAAGCGTTTCCTCCTGGCAGGCACCGTGTTGCTGGCCGGCGGCCTTGCCTTCACCGGCACCATCGACCACACCACTGAGCTGTGGATCACCTGCTGCTACACCGCCATCTTCGGCCTGGGCCTTGGCTTGCTCATGCAGAACCTGGTCCTCGCGGTCCAGAACACCGTCCGCGCCCAGGACATCGGCACGGCCAGCGCGTCTGTGGCATTCTTCCGCTCCGTCGGCGGTGCGATCGGCGTTTCGGTGCTCGGCGCCATCATGGCGACCCACGTCAAGGACCTTGCGACCCAAGGCCTCGCTGCGGCACACATCCCGGTCAGCGGCGGCTCCAGCAACGCGAGCATGGACCTGACGGACTTGCCCGCCCCGATCCGCAACATCATGCGTGCAGCCTATGGCGACGCGACCGCCCAGATCTTCCTGATCTCCGCAGTCATTGCCCTGGTCGCGTTCATCGCCGTGCTGTTCATCAAGGAAGTTCCGCTGCGGAAGACCGTGGACGCGACGCCAGCGAAGGAACTGCTGGCAAACGCCTCCGGCGAGGCCGCCATGACGCTGGACACCTCCGCGCTGCCGGTTATCGAATCCGCTGAATTTGCCCAAGCGACCGACGACGGCGGCACCCCCTTGGGGGTCAGCCGCGCCCGTGCGGCGGCCGAGAAGGAGCACGATGACCTGGACCTTGAGTTTGCCCGGATCCTGACGCAGGAACGGCCTGATCCTGCCGCGGGACTGCGCGAGGTCCAGGACCAGCTTGCCCGCACCCAACGGCTGCTGGCCGAACAACAGCTTCAGCTGAGCAAGGCGCAGCGCGAGCTCCAGGTGCGCGTGCAAGAACAACTTGCCACCGCCGTCGAGCAGTCCCGGATCGCCGAGGAGTTGTCCGCGCTGCGCAAGGAACTCAAGCGTGAACGCCGTCGCCAGGAAAGGGCTGCCTTGCTGCTCCTTGCCGGCGACGCCTCGAGGGCAGGGGAAACCGGGCGGCACGCGGGCTAAGCGCCGGCGGGCAGCCGCCCCGGAATGTGTGGCGGGAGCCGCTGCAGCGAGTTTGGAAGCGCTGCGGCGGCTCAGCTACGCCGCAAGGATGATATTCGGCTATCGATATTTCGCTGAGGCAACGGATTTCGTAGAGTTGAGGGACTAATACTGTCAGCGCCTGCTGCTATCCATGTATTTAGTCATTCGCAGTATTAAGTCATTCGCACTAATTCATTCGCGCACTCTCATTAAGGATCCGTGGGCATGCTTGTCACCCTGATACGGCGCTACTCCAAGCCGTATTTGCCGCAGATACTGGCCGTCATCATCTTCCAGTTGGCGTCTACCATTGCCACCCTTTACCTTCCAAGCCTCAACGCAAAAATCATCGATGAAGGGGTATCCCGGGGGGATACCAACTACATCTGGCAAACCGGAGCCCTGATGCTCGCGGTCGCGCTCGGCCAGGTCATTGCAGCCATCGCGGGGGTCTACTTCGGCTCCCGCGTGGCCATGGCCATGGGCCGCGACCTGCGCAGGGACGTCTTCCGCAAGGTCAGCAGCTTCTCGGCCAAGGACGTCAACAGCTTCGGCGCACCCACGTTGATCACCCGCGGCACCAATGACGTCCAGCAAGTCCAGATGCTCATGCTGATGGGCCTGAACTTCATGGTTTCCACGCCCATCATGTGCGTTGGCGGCATCATCATGGCCCTGCGTGAAGACCTCAGCCTCTCGTGGCTCGTCTGGGTCTCGGTGCCGGTCCTCGTGGCCGTGGTCGGTTACCTCGTGGTCAGGCTCATGCCGCTCTTCCGCTCCATGCAGAAGAAGATCGACGTCATCAACGGCGTCTTGCGCGAACAGATCATCGGTATCCGCGTGGTCCGTGCCTTCGTTCGTGAACCGTACGAGGCCAAGCGCTTCGGCGACGCCAACAAGGACCTCACCCTGGTTTCAGTCAAGATCGGCAACCTGTTTGTCTTGATGTTCCCGGCCATCGGAATGATCCTGCACCTTTCCACGGCGGCAGTGCTGTGGTTCGGCGGCCAAAGGGTGGATGCGGGCAACATGCAGGTGGGTTCCCTGACGGCCTTCCTGCAGTACCTCCTGCAGATCCTCATGGCGGTCATGATGGGTACCTTCATGGCCATGATGATCCCGCGCGCCTCCGTGTGCGCGGACCGCATCGGCGAGGTCCTCGACGTCGAGCCCTCCATCCACGATCCGAAGGCGCCCGTAGCGCCCGCGGAAAAGAAGGGGCGCGTCGAATTCCGCGACGTCACGTTCAAATACCCCGGCGCTGAAGCTCCCGTGTTGAGCAACATTTCCTTCACCGCGGAGCCAGGACAGACCCTCGCCATCATCGGCTCCACCGGCGCCGGCAAAACCACCTTGGTGTCGCTGCTTCCGCGCCTGTACGACGTCGCGTCCGGCGATGTATTGCTCGACGGCGTCCCGGTCACCAGCCTGGACCGGGACGAAATCACCAGCCGTGTGGCCACCGTGCCGCAGAAGCCGTACTTGTTCTCCGGAACCATCGAGCACAACCTGCGCTTCGGCAAGACCGACGCGACGGACCAGGAACTCTGGGACGCGCTGGAAACCGCCCAGGCCAAGGACTTCGTCATGGAAAAGTCCTCGGGCCTCAACCGTCGGGTGGCCCAGGGCGGCACCAACGTTTCCGGTGGCCAGAGGCAGCGCCTCTGCATCGCCCGGGCCTTGGTGACGCAGCCCAAGGTCTACCTCTTTGACGACTCCTTCTCGGCCTTGGACGTGGCCACGGACGCCCGCCTTCGCCGGGCGCTGAAGGAAAAGACGCAGGATGCCACGGTCATCATCGTGGCCCAGCGCGTCTCAACCATTGCGGACGCAGACCAGATCCTGGTCCTGGACAACGGCAGGATCGTTGACCGTGGCACCCATGAAGAACTCCTGGACACGTCACCCACGTACCAGGAGATCGTCGAATCCCAGCTGAGCGCGGAGGAAGTGGCATGAGCGAACAGAATCAGCAAAAGCGCGGCTGGGCCGCGAAGGCCGAAGCAGCGAAGGCTGCCCGCGATGCTGCGGAAGCAAAGGATGCAGCCGCGGCCGGTGCCGTAACAGCCGTGGAAGATGACGACATCGAGGAAACCGAATACACCCCGGGCGAAGCCGACGGCGGCATGTTCGGCAACCTGCCGGCCAAGAAAGCCAAGGCGTTCGGACCGTCGGCCAAGCGGCTCCTCGGGCTACTCAAGCCGGAGGCCGCCGGAGTCGTCCTCGTCATCGGCCTCGTCGTGGTCTCCGTCGTCTTGAACGTCATCGCCCCGAAGATCCTCGGCAGCGCCATGGACGTCATCTTCGGCGGTGTCATGGGCAAGCAATTGCCTCCCGGAGTGAGCCAAGCGGCCTTTGCCGAAGGACTCCGCCAGGCCGGCCAGAACAACTTCGCGGACATGGTCTCCAAGATGGAGCTCACCAATGGGATCAACTTCTCCAAGCTCACCTTCCTGATCTCGATCGTGCTCTTGATGTACTTCGTGGCCAACATCTTCCTGTGGGCCCAGGGCTACATCCTGAACAAGATCGTCATGAAGGTCATCAACCGGCTCCGCAACGATGTCCAGGCCAAGCTCAACCGCCTGCCCCTGAACTACTTCGACACCCGGCAGCGCGGCGACATCCTCTCCCGCGTGACCAACGACGTCGACAACGTCCAGCAAGGGCTGCAGCAGGCGTTCGCGCAGCTGGTCAGCTCGGTGCTGACGGTCTTCGGCATCACCATCATGATGTTCATCGTGTCCTGGCAGCTCGCCCTGATCGCGCTGGTTGCCTTGCCGCTCTCCGGCGTCCTTGCCGGCGTGATCGGCTCGCGCAGCCAGAAGCTCTTCGCCGCCCAGTGGAAGAACACCGGCTCGCTCAACGGCCAGATCGAGGAATCGTTCTCCGGCCACGAGCTCGTCAAGGTCTTCGGGCGTGACGCGGACATGCTGGAGCGATTCGACGAACGCAACGAAGCCCTGTACAAGGCCTCTTTCGGGGCACAGTTTGTTTCCGGCATCATCTTCCCGGCCATGAACTTCGTCTCCTACCTCAGCTACGTGGGCATCGCCGTCGTCGGTGGTTTGCGGGTTGCTTCCGGTTCCATGAGCCTTGGCGACGCCACGGCGTTCATCCAGTACTCGCGTGAATTCACCCAGCCGCTCGGCCAGATCGCGGGCATGGCCAACATGCTCCAGTCCGGTGTGGCTTCGGCTGAGCGCGTTTTCGAGTTCCTGGATGCCGATGAGGAAATGCCGGAGAACGCGGCCCGTCACCTGCCCCCGCGCACGGACGGCCACGTCGAGTTCGAGAACGTGTCCTTCAGCTACGTTGCCGACAAGCCGCTCATCGAGAACCTTTCCCTGAGCGCAGAGCCTGGACACACCGTGGCGATTGTCGGACCCACGGGCGCGGGCAAGACCACCTTGGTCAACCTCGTCATGCGGTTCTACGAGCTCAATTCGGGGCGAATCACCCTGGACGGCGTGGACATCAAGGAGCTGAGCCGTTCCGAGCTTCGTTCCAAGGTGGGAATGGTGCTCCAGGACGCCTGGCTGTTCGGCGGCACCATTTACGACAACATCAAGTACGGCAACCTCGAAGCCACCGAGGAACAGATCATGGAGGCGGCCAAGGCCACGTACGTGGACCGCTTCGTGCGTGCCCTGCCGGAAGGCTACCAGACCATCATCGACGAGGAAGGCAACAACGTCAGCGCGGGCGAGAAGCAGCTCATCACCATCGCGCGGGCCTTCGTTTCCGATCCCTCGCTGTTGATCCTCGACGAGGCCACAAGCTCCGTTGACACCCGTACCGAGCTGCTGTTGCAGAAGGCCATGGCTGCCCTCCGCACGGATCGCACCAGCTTTGTCATTGCCCACCGTTTGTCCACCATCCGCGACGCCGACACCATCCTGGTGATGGAAAACGGCAGCATCGTGGAGCAGGGCAACCACAACCAACTGCTCGCATTGCAGGGCGCTTACTACCGCCTCTACATGTCGCAGTTTGCCGGTGAGGATGCCGGGGAAGCAGTTGTGGATGACTCGACGGCGGTGCACAGCTGAGCCAGCGAATTACGGTACAAGTGCCGATGCGTTGGGGAGACATGGACGCGTACGGGCACATCAACAACGTCCAGATCGTGCGCATGCTCGAAGAGGCCCGCATCGCGGCTTTCGGTCCGCCCCGCGGTGCCGGACTCCCCGGAGTGGAAGCGCCGGTCTCCGTCTTCGACTCGGTTGAAGACGGGGTCATGACCCTCGTGGTGGAGCACAAGGTCCGGTACGTCCGGACCTTGGAATACCGGAACATACCGGCAGTGGTTGAGATCTGGGTCGGCGCCGTGAAGGGGGCAAGTTTTGACCTTCACTACGTCATCAAGGATCCCGTGACCGGCCAGGACTGCGTCAACGCGACTACCCATCTGGCGTTCGTCGATGAGTCCACGGGCCGTGTCCGCAGGCTCACTCCCGAGCAGAAGGAGCAGTTGGCGCCCTATCGGGCCTAGCTGAAGCGATAAAGCAGCGCCCTGTGCATCCCGGTGGCCGTAGAGTTTCCCCATGAAACTCGAGATCGTCGCCGTCGGTGCCCAGGGCGCTGCCGTTGCCGCTGAAGAAGGCGCGGACCGGATCGAACTTTGCAGCGCCTTGGAGCTCGGGGGACTGACCCCGAGCCAAGGGCTGATGGAAGCCGCGCAGGAGGCTGCCGGTGGGCGGCTGGAGATCCACTCGTTGATCCGTAGCCGGCCGGGAGATTTCCTGTATTCCGGCGCGGATTTGGACACCATGTACCGCGAGATCCGGTTCTTGCTCACCCAAGGGGCTCACGGAGTGGTGATCGGAGTCCTCACGGCCGCCGGTGATATCGACGTCCAAGCCACGCGAAAGCTCGTCGCCACCGCCTTGGAGACCAACCCCGACGCCCAATTGACCTTCCACCGGGCCATCGACCAAACCCCGGACCCGGCGGCCGCCGTCGAGCAGCTCGTAGACCTTGGGTTCACGCGGGTGCTCAGCTCTGGCGGCGCCGCGACGGTGGGGGCGGGGATCGCGACCCTCGAGCGTATGGTCCAGCGGGCAGCGGGCCGGCTTGAAGTCATGGCAGGCGGCGGACTCGCCCTGGACGATATCCCTGCCCTGCACGCCGCAGGACTAAGCGCGGTCCACTTGTCAGCCAAGGCCACGGTTTCGACGTGGAAGAACCGTGGGGACTCCTTCGGTACACCCGGAGATTCGGACCCGACGGCGTACATGGTCACCAACCGGGACCTGGTAAGGGCCGCCCGCGCCGCCTCCCGCTGACGCCCCCAACTGACTCGCAGTTGTTGTCGTTTTGGGCGCTCAAAACGACAACAACTGCGAGCCAGTTGGGTGGGTCCCTTTACACACCGGTGACTTGGGTCAAAGATGGGTGAAGCATTGCGATCGAAAATAGCCTCCAGGAGTCACAAAGATGCAAAACCTGAGCTTCTCCACCAACACCCTGAACATGGCGGAGCTAGGCCCCAATAGCCCGTTGCCCGTAGTCACGGCTGAACTGGACCTGCCATACAGAATCGGCGACGGCGTCCCGGAGGAGCTGCAGGCCGCGGCCCGCTACGGGCAAGTGCCGAACATGTTCCCGTACCTGATGCAGGACGGCTACTCGCGCGAGCGGACCGCCCACGAGGTGCCTGCCGTCGTGCTTGAGAACAGCAAACTGCGCGCCGTTGTCCTTCCCACCTTGGGCGGCCGGCTGTGGGAGCTCTTCGACAAAGGGTCGGGGAAGCAACTCCTCCACACCCACGGGACCCTGCAATTCGCCAACATCGCCCTGCGCAAGGCCTGGTTCGCCGGCGGGCTCGAATGGAACATCGGCACCCGCGGGCACTCGCCCACCACATGCGATCCGGTGCACACTGCTATCGTCAAGACTCCCGAAGGCCACGACGTCCTGCGCATGTGGGAGTTCGAACGCCTCCGCGAGGTGGTTTTCCAAGTGGACATGTGGCTTCCGGAGGACTCGGACGTCCTCCTCACGGCGGTCCGGATCCGGAACCCCCATGACCACGAGGTACCCATGTACTGGTGGAGCAACGCAGCCGTTCCCGAGACGGCGGAAACGCGCGTGATCGCGCCCGCCACGGAGGCTTTCGGCAGCGATTACACCACCGACATCGCCCGCGTCCGGCCCACTGAACACCAAGGCACGGATGCCACCTGGCTGGTCAACAGCCCGCACGCGGCGGATTTCTTCTTCGACATCCAGCCGGGCCATCGGCACTGGATCGCCGCAGTAGACCACGACGGCGATGGCCTGGCCATGCTGTCCACGAGCCTCCTTCGGGGGAAGAAGCTGTTCGTCTGGGGCCAGGGTGACGGCGGGAAACGCTGGCAGGAATGGCTCAGCCCCGGGGCCGGCCCCTACGCAGAGATCCAGGCCGGGCTCGCGCAGACCCAGTTCGAGCATCTGGCCATGCCTGCCGGCGCCGAGTGGAGTTGGGTGGAGGCCTACGGCAACGCGAAGCTGGATCCCGCAACCTCCCACGGCCAGGATTGGGACGCAGCCGTGACCCACGCCAGCGTCCGGCTCGAAGAGCTCGTCCCGGACGAGGAGCTCGAAGTCGCCCTCGCCGAAGCCGCACGGAACTATGCCCTGCCTCCGGACGAGATGCTGGTGCGCGGCAGCGCTTGGGGTGCTTTGGAGAGTGCCCGACGGCGACACTCCGGCCGCGCGTGGCTGGACGAAATCGGCACTCCCTTCGCCGACGATGCAACCCCTGAGGCGATCGAGGAAACGGGCCCGTGGCACAGCCTGCTGGATGGGGCAAGCTTCCTGGGCGCCGGGACCTTCGTGGCTGGAGCCGATTGGGAAGAACTGCTGGCAAAGGATGGTGGAGCGGAAGCGCAGTTCCACCTGGCCACGATGAAGCACGCCCGCCAGGACCTCGCCGGTGCGATCGCCGGATACGGCGCCGCGCTGGTTGCCGAGGACCTCTCGCCCCGTTCCAAGGTCCTCGCCACACGGGGCCACGCCCTTGCGCTGCTTGCCACCGACAAGACTGACGGGGGCCTGGCAGAGCTTGCCGCGGCGAGCCGGTTGGAGCCCTCCAACCTCCCCTTGCTCAGCGAGGCCATGACCCTCAGCATCCGGCATGGGAACCCCGCCCAAGCACTCGCCCTGGCGAGCGAGGCACCTGCCGGAATGTCCGACGTCGGGCGCATCCGTTTCCTGACGGCGCTCGCCCTCGCGGGCGTCGGCAAAGGCCAGGAGGCCGCACGGATGTTGCGGGACGGCGTCGAGATACCAGACATCCGGGAAGGCGAGGACGGGATCGCCGAGCTGTGGCAGGAAGTGTGCCCGGAGGAGCCGGTGCCAGCCAATTACCGCTTCGGAATGCACTGACCTCCGGGGTTCACGAGCTCGGTGCGCATGCGGCAGGAGGCAAGATGTGGGACGCATGTGGCAGAACGCGTGAGGCGGGACGCATGTGGTGGGGGTGCCGACTTTGCTGATGCCAGCACCAAGATAAACCATGTAAGTTGGCATGGTGACTCCCTCCACCAAAACCCCACTGACCCGTGCCCCCGGTATCTCCAAGGAGATCGAAGATGCGGCCTGGTTCGTGCTGGGCCCGGGGCTGCAAGGCAAAGCTTCGGCGCTCGACGCCAGTACCCGCACTTGGACGGTGGACTCCGCCGGCGAGCTCCTGGAGCGCCTCGAACGCGGCGTCGGAGACTCCAAAGCGCCCATGATGACCAACCTGCGCCAAAACCTGGAAGGGGCCTCGCGCGAGGCCAAGTTGCTCGCCGTCGAGCTCCTCTTCCTCCAGTCCTTGCCGCTGGCGCACGAGGTCAAGTCGCTCAAGGTGAAGCGCGCCCGCGTTGCCGAAGCCGCGTCCTGGCTCGATCCCGAGCTCGAGCTCCCCGAGGAGCTCTACCAGGGGATGACCGATCACGGCGTCATCCGTGACCGGACCGCGGAATTCAACTGGACCATCTGGGACCACCTGACCTGGTTGTGTCGGTTCGTGGCGCACGTCGATGGCCAGTCCAACGCGAGCATCAACAAGGCCCTCAAGGACCCGCTGAAATTCCACGAACTCGCGGCGGCAACCCCCGAGGACCAGCCGGCCATCCGGCGCAGCATCGAATACTTGGCGTGGCCCAGCTACTTCGAGCCAGTGGTCGCCGACGTTGAGCGGCGCGAAATCCGGGACGCCTTCGCCTCGCTCGTTGGTGGCGCCCACGGCGAAACGGAAACCGACATCACCGCGGACGTGCACCGCATCCGGCTGTACCTCGACGAACAGGCCGGCCAGCGCATCGATTGGTACGACCGCCAGCTCGTCAGCCAATGGCGCAAAGTGGGAGATCCCGGCCGCCGCGCCTGGCTGCTGCGCACGCACCAGGACTCCGCCGAGCTCCTCGCCGCGTGGCGGGACGAGGAAAAAGCAACGCTCGACGTCGAACACCTTCGCGAACTCACCGCCGGCGTGACGGCAGGCCTGGTCCAACATGCCGTGGACGAGGACTACAAGCACCTAGGCTACGTGGAGCGGGAAGACATGAAGACCGCCGTTTTCGCGTTCCTGACCGTGATGAAACCCGGCGACCTCGCCCTGTTCCAGAACTCCGGTGCCATCAGGATCGGCGTGGTCCTGGGCGAACCGGAACACAACGAGGACAATCGCCGGCTCCGGCGTAAAGTGCGATGGTTCGATGAGACGCACCCGATCGCCGAAGCGCCGCGGCACGTCCAGCGCCAGCTCTCCACTTCGGGCATCGTCGTGGACGTCACGAGGGTCATCCAGTCGCTGCAGGCCCTCCTGCCCGCCGAAGCCGAATCCGACGGCGAGGAAGCCGCCGCCCCGGACGCCGTCGTCGAGCCCGTGATTGAAGGGTTCCGCCCCCTCACTGAAGAGTTCGCAGCTTCCCTCCACATGGAGCTTGAGCCACTCACCGAGATCGCGGAACTCCTCGAGGAGAACCGCCAACTAGTGCTCTACGGCCCTCCGGGAACGGGAAAGACCTACCTCGCCAAGCACTTGGCGGCCCAGCTCGCCGGCGACAGTACCGACGAGCGCGTCAAGCTGGTCCAGTTCCACCCGTCCTACGCGTACGAGGACTTCTTCGAGGGATACCGGCCGGACAAGACCGACGACGGCCAGGTGTCGTTCAAGCTCGTGGCCGGTCCGCTGCGTCGCCTCGCTGAAGAAGCTGCGAAGCCCGGGAACTCCAACAAGCCGTACTTCCTCATCATCGACGAGATGAACCGGGCCAACCTGGCGAAGGTATTCGGTGAGCTGTACTTCCTGCTCGAATACCGCGACGACCGCATCTACCTCCAGTACAGCCCCAACGAACCGTTCAGCCTCCCGGACAACCTCTACATCATCGGCACCATGAACACGGCGGACCGCTCTATCGCCATGATGGATGCGGCCATCCGCCGTCGCTTCGCGTTCGTCGAACTGCACCCGAAGGTGGAACCGATCCGCGGTTCCCTCCGACGCTTCCTCACGGCCCGCGGCTTGGACACCCTCAACGCGGACCTGCTTGACGCCCTGAACGACTCCATCGACGACTGGGACCGGGACCTGATGATCGGCCCCTCCTACTTCATGAAGAACGCGGCCCAGAACCCTGCCGGGCTGCGCAGGATCTGGAAGTACGAACTCATGCCACTCCTGGAGGAGCATTACCACGGTCAATTGAACCGGGCCCAGCTGGAGGAGCGCTTCGGTCTGGACCAGTTGTTGGGTCGACTTGCGGTCCGCTAAGACCGCGCCACCGCGGCCGGCCCGCGCGCCGGGCATCGGAAAGCCAGCGGTCCGCGCTTCGACGAAGGCTCCGGCTGTGCGGCACATCGTCATGGACGAGCTCTCCGGTGGCATCGTGGACAAGCTTGATCCAGACGCCGCCGCCCTCCTCAACTCGAGCGGGCTCGCGAAGGCCTCGCCCATGGGGATGGGCCTCTACCGCATCGAGCCTGTGGGCAAGGTCGGGTCTGTGCGGACGCCGACCGTCCAGTTCGAGGTCCGGCCTAAGGACCGACTGGGCTTGAACCGGCTGCTGTTCCTCCTCAGCTACGCCGGGGACCAGGGATTCCGCGAGGATTCGGTGGCCGCCGTCGAGCACAAGGACCTGTGGAGCGCCCTGGCTGAGTCCCTCGCCCAGTTGGCGGAGCGGGCCCTCAGCCGGGGCCCGCTGCAGGGGTACCTCACCGTGGACGAGTCCCTCAGGACGGTCAAGGGCCGCATCCGGATCTCCGACCAGATCTCCCGCCGCCCAGGGATGCTGGTTCCGCTTGAAGTCTCCTATGACGAATTCACCGAGGACATTGCCGAAAACCGCATCCTGCGTGCCGCTCTTGAGCGGATGGGCAAGGTTCCCGGAGTGCGGCAGAACGTGCTGAGCCGCTTGCGGCAGCTCAAGGGAAAGCTCGACGCCGTCACGCGGCTGCAGTCCGGAGCGCCACTCCCGCGGTGGCAGGCCAACCGGATGAACCTCCGCTACCATCCCGTCCTCCGTTTGGCCGAGCTCATCCTGCGGAATGCCTCCGCCGAAGCCGGCGAGGGGAAACAGCAAGCCGCCTCGTTTGTCGTGGACATGTCCACTGTTTTTGAGGAATTCGTGGGCGTGGCTTTGCGGGCGGCCATGCGGGCACATCCGGGTGAAATGCGGCTTCAATACGGCGCCACCCTCAACGAAGCCGTTCGGGATTCGGACCGGCTCACCGTGCGCCCCGATGCCGTGCATTTCCTGGGTGGCAGGCCGGTGGTGGTGTACGACTCCAAATACACCTCGGCCACGGATTCCGGGGCATCGCTCAACGCGGACCACTACCAACTCCTGGCCTACTGCACCGCGCTGCAAGTACCCACGGCGTGGCTGATTTATGCGGGCAAGGGAGAGATGAAGCTGCGGCGGATCCTCAACACGGACATCGACATTGTGGAGTACCCGCTGGACTTGTCCCGGCCACCGGCGGAGATCCTTGCCGCCGTCACCGACTTGGCCCAGCAGTCCTGGGGAGAAGTGGTCCGCCAGGCGCGACTGTGAGGGGCCTCCTCAGCAGGGCGGCGGGGACCGGTTCCGTCCGGGCGGCGGGCGGACTAGCCTGAGAGAGCAAGTCACCGCAGATGGAGGCATCATGCACGGCAAGAAAAAGAAGAAGTCCTGGAAGGACATGACACCTGGGCAACGGGTGGGCATGCTCGTGGTGGGTGCGGGACAGTTGGCGTTGCTGGTCGCGGCACAACGCAGCATTTCCAAGACCCCCGCGGCCCAGATCAGGGGAAACAAAGCCGTATGGCGGGCCGCAAGCTTTATCAATTTCTTTGGGCCGCTGAGCTACTTCCTGTTCGGTCGCCGTCGAGGAACTGCGTGAGCTGATTCTCCAAAGCCGAACGGTCCCGCAGTTCGCATTCCCACACGGTGAGAATCTCCCATCCCGAGGCTCTCAGCAGTTCGCGCTGTCCGGCGTCGCGCTCCCGGGTGCGATTGCGCTTCGCTGCCCAGAAATCCGCGTTGCCGCTCGGTGCGTGCTGGCCTGCCTTGCAATCGTGGAAATGCCAGAAGCATCCGTTCACGAAAATCACCTTGCGCCGGCCGGCGAACACGAGATCCGGGCTGCCGGGCAACTTCTCGCCCGCGGCCCGGCCATGGAGCCGGTACCGGTAACCCTTGGCATGCAGGAGCCTGCGGACCAAGAGCTCGGGCTTGGTGTCCTTGCCCCGGATCTTGGACATGTTCAGGCTGCGTTGCTCAGGCGTCAGCAGGTCGCGGCTCTCGCCCATATCCTCAGTCTACGCAGCCCACCCTGCGACGCTCGCTCACGTATGTGGGTTCTTCTTTGGACGCTCGCTCACGTATGTGGGTTCTTCCTTGGACGCTCGCTCGCATGATGTGAGCGAGGGTTGGCCGGGGGTGGCTTGTTTGTGAGCGAGGGTTGGCCGGGGGTGGCTTGTTTGTGAGCGAGGGTTGGCCGGAAAGGGCCCATATGTGAGCGGGGGTTGGCCGGAAAGGGCCCATATGTGAGCGGGGCGAAAGTTGTCAAGCTGTGTGGAGTCACTGGGCTAGTTTTTGGGGTGTTTTGGTCTGGGGGAGGTTGATCCCGGCGTATGTGGCGGGGGCCGGTGTGGTGGGTCGGCGGCGGAATCTTCCCGGGTGTCGTTCGTAGTAGTCCTGGTGGACTTTGTCTCGCTTGGTCCAGAGTTCTTTCCACGACCCGTCGTGGACCTGTGATGGTGAGAACAGTGCGATGCCGGAGTGTTTGTGATCGGTGCTGTACCAGTGCACGTAGCAGGTGAGGTACTCCCTGGCGGCCTCGAGATCGTTAAAGATCCGGGGGTAGCCGGGCCGGTATTTCATCGTGCGAAAGCCTGACTCCGAGAAGGGATTGTCGTTGGAGACGTACGGGCGGTTATGGCTGAGTTCCACGCCGTGGGCGGTGAGGGTGTCACGGAGCAGGGTTGATCTCATGGCCGGGCCTGAATCGGCATGCACGATGCGCGGGGCGCCGTGCCGGGCGATGGCTGTCTTGAACATCTGCGCGGCGAGGTGGTCGGACTCGCGTTCCTCCACCCGCCAGCCGACGATTTCCCGGGAGAAGATGTCCATGATGGAGTACACCTTGAAAACCTTGCCCTGCCACTTGGCATAGATGTCGGTGATGTCCCAGGACCAGACCTGGCAGGGTCCGGTGGCCTTGACCACCGGCTTTTCAGAGGAACCACGCGTGCCCCAACGCTTGCGCGGGATGGTTGGGCGGGCCTGCTGGTCCTCGTAGTCTGCCGCGATCCGCCACCACGAGCGGTTGGAGGCGAGCAGCTCGCCGTTGTCCCAGGCTGTGGCGAAGGCATGGTCAACGGAGTTGCCCTTCTCCCAGCTGGCCAGGATGAGCCCCAGGATCCGGTCCTGATGCGCGGAGCTGATCCGGGATTCGTAGGCCCGGTCGCTCTGGTGGATCGGGTGCTGCACCGCCGGACGGGGATTGGACCGGTAATGCCAGGTCCCGCGCGAGAGGCCCGCCAGCTTGAGCGCTGTCCGCTGGGAGCCGATGATCACATGCAGTTCCAGGACCAGAGTGTTCTCGGCCGCTATGAATCGTTGTGAGCGCTCGTCGGGGTTGTATCGGGCTCTGGCACGCTCAACTCGTGCAAGAGCCCGATAGCTTTTCCCAGCGCGGAATTCGTGTCCTCCAGCTCCTGCACCCGCTTCTGGAGTTTTTCGACTTCGGCACGGTGGGCAGCCATTTCCTTCGCGCGTGCTTTTTCAAACGCGGAGAGTTCACGATTCGTCGGGACCATGCCTCCATGCTCCCGCGGAATCAGGCCACGGTCGATATCGCCCTGGACCATCATCTTGCGCCACCGGCGGAACGTCCATTCCGAAACGGACGTCGAGGCCATCCATTCCTTCCTCGACCCGTGCGGCTGCAAATAGTACTCATGCATGAACTCACGGATCTCTTCACGCGTAAAACCCTTGTTATCAACGGCCATCGCCGGCTCCTTCAATCAACAGGTAATGAATGACTCACAACCAGCTTGACGATGAGGGGGGGTTGGCCGGAAAGGGCCCATATGTGAGCGAGGGTTGGCCGGAAAGGGCCCATATGTGAGCGAGGGTTGGCCGGGGGTGGCTTGTTTGTGAGCGAGGGTTGGCCGGGGGTGGCTTGTTTGTGAGCGAGGGTCAGGCCGGAACGCGGAATGTGAAGGTTGTTCCTTCGCCGGGGGTACTCTCGAGGCCGATGGTCCCGCCGTGGGCATCGACGATTGCCTTGCAGATGGAAAGGCCCAGACCGACGCCGTGAATGGCCGTATTTCGGACGCTTCCGGCCCTGAAGTACCGAGTGAAGGCATCGGCTTGGTCCTGCGTGTCCATGCCCATTCCGGTGTCTTTGACGTGGCACACCACCGCGTTTTCCTCCTGCAGTAGCGTGACGCGGACGTCGCCGCCGTCGGGGGAGTATTTGATGGCGTTGGAGATGAGGTTGTCCAGCACCTGGGAAATGCGGTTGGCATCAACGTGCGCCTCGAGGCGTTCGGGGGCGTCGACGTGGAGCCGCACCCCGCCGTCGTTCGCTTTCGGCTGGGCCGAGGCGACACTCGACTTGACCAGTTCGGATACGTCCACCGCGTGTGGCTGGACGATCATGTGGCCCGAGCGGACTGCCAAGAGGTCGGAGACGAGGGAGAGGAGCCGGTCCGCGTTTCGTTGCACAATCTCAAGTTGCTGCACCGCCCAGGTCGGGAGGTTTTCTGCCTCCTCCAGCACAAGGTCCACGTACCCTGTGATGGACGTCAGCGGGGTGCGGAACTCATGCGAAACGTTTGAGACGAAGTCGTCCCTCGCAGCGAGAGCGTCCACCAGTGCCGTGACATCGCCGAAAACGACCACTGAACCCAGATAGCTGCCGTCGCAGTCCTTCATGGACCGCGCGCTGGTGGTGAACGCGCGCTTTTCCCTGCCCGTCCCGACCCAGACGAGGTAGTCAGTGAACTCCTGCCTCAACGCGGCGCGGCGCATCGGCGTGCGATCCGCCTCCGTGGGGGTCACGCGGTCGGCGTCGAAAACCAAGAGCTCTGGCTCGCCGTGGCGATCGGTGTCCCCAGAAGCCTCGAGCACTTGGTTCTCCCGCTGCTTGCGGTTCGCCATCATTTCGCGGCCGTCGGCGTCAATAGCCACGACACCAAGGTGGACGGTTTCAAGAACCGTGTTGAGCAGTCGTTCCTTCTCCTGGCTGTCCGCCAAGGCGCGGAGCAGCGCGGCGTCCCTTTCCTCAAGACGCTTCTGCTGGGCGACCATGCTTTGGGTCATCACGCCAATGGAAACGCCGATGCCGAGCATCATGATGGGCAGCAGCAACCCGCGTAGCAGATCCTGCGGCGTGTACGTTCCATGGATGAATTGCGGCGTCCAAATCATGGCGAGCGGCCCCAGGAAGGAAACAACCAGGGCAGAGCGTAGATACAACCCCGAGGCGCAAAGCCACATGACGGGAAAGACGGTCAGGAGGCTGATTCCGATGGGGCTGTCTTGTCCTCCCTCCCGCCCTAGCCCGATGGACACCATGTCGAGGAGCGGGATGGCCAGGAATGTCGGAAAGGGGAGTCTGTCCCACGGGACTGCGTAGCAGAGCACCCACGCTGCAGCTTGGGTAGCCAGGAAGATGACAAACAGGGGATTGCCGAGGGTTGCGGGGAAATAGAGGCCAACCAGGACCGCAGTGAGGCACGCCGTCACCGTCAGCGGCAATTGGCTGAGCGCGACGCGATCCTTGAGCGAGTACTCATGGAAGGCATGTTGAAAGAACATCACCCGGCCGCTTTTGGCATCCCATTCAAACGGACGTTTCATAAGGCCAAAATTCGCAATTGTTCAAGGTCGCGTCGCATGCCAGAAAGGATACCGGCAGCCCGATATACTTCCATTCGTAGCGGGCTGGGAGGGCTGCAAATGACTGAATTACGGGTTGGGCTTGTCATAGAAGACGATCACGACATCCGGGAATTGGTCGGCGTTGTCCTCAGCCAAGCTGGCTTCGAGGTTCACATGGCGACGAGCGGGGCCGCCGGTATCCGGGCAGCGCGTGATTTGCAGCCACACGTCATCACCCTGGACTTGGGCTTGCCTGATATTGATGGCTTCGAGGTGGCACGCCAGGTCCGGAACTTTTCCGATGCATATATCGTCATGTTGACGGCCAAGGCCGACGAGCTAGATACCCTCCTGGGCTTGGAATCCGGCGCTGATGACTATTTGACCAAGCCTTTCCGGCCCCGGGAGCTTCGCGCCAGGGTGGCCGCAATGATGCGTCGCCCGCGCTCAGGAGCCACGCCAATCCATCAAGGGGAGGCTCCGCCTTCCCAACGGACTTTCCGGCACAACGGGCTGGTATTCAGTTATGCGACGCGGACCGTTTCCATCGACGGCCAGGACGTACGGCTGACTCCAACGGAGTTCGATCTCCTGCACTCCTTGCTTGAGGCAGGTTGCACGGTCTTGAGCAAAGCGGACCTTGTGCGCGGCCTCCGGAACGAACCTTACGACGTCGGGATCTACACGAGCGACGCCGAAGAACGGTCGGTCGAAGTGCACATTGGAAACCTTCGCCGCAAGCTCGGCGACGACGCGCAGAACCCGCGTTGGCTGCAAACAGTGCGCGGGGTGGGATATCGGCTGGCTCCGGCAAGAACGTGAATTCTTCACGTGGCGAACGACTGATAGCATTCGCCGGTGGGTCGAGGGATATTTCAGCGTTTGGTTGGCATTGTGATTGCGGTAACCGTCGGCGGTGCGGCGGCCCTCTTGTGGTTTGCCATTGCCTCGACGGGTAATTCGGCAGTCGAGTCGCGGGCTGAGGGTATCGTCCTTGGCGTCTGGAGGATTCTCTACGATTCGGTGGCGCCGCAACCCCGCGTGATTCTGGCGGCAATCGCCTTTGCACTTCTGCTTTCCGCCGGAGTGGCTTTGCTCGAGACTCGCATTGCCAACAGATCACGCCGTTCCGCGAATCCCCGGACACCGCTGGCGCCAAAGATCGTCATGGCCGAAACCCGCGGTGTATACGCCGGCCCGGTTACGGTGACCGTCTTGATTCCTGCACACAATGAGGAAGCTTCGTTGCCGGCCACGATTGCCTCCCTTTTGTCGCAATCGCATCGCCCGGAACGCGTAATTGTGGTCGCCGACAACTGCACGGATGCAACTGCCGCCCTTGCCCGCGAGGCCGGGGTTGAAGTATTCGAATCGGTGAACAACACGAAGAAAAAGGCCGGCGCACTCAACCAGGCTCTGAAGTGGCTTCTCCCTGGCCAAAGGGACAACGACGTCGTCATGGTCATGGATGCAGACACCCGCCTTGACGATGGATTCCTGGAGGTCGCGGTTGCGCGGATGAGCAATGACAGGGCACTAATGGCCGTGGGAGGTCTTTTCTATGGGGAAGAAGGACACGGAATTGTCGGCCAGTTCCAACGCAACGAATATATTCGATATTCACGGGAAATCGGACGACGGCGTGGCCGCGTTTTTGTGCTGACTGGTACGGCCTCGCTTTTCCGTCCCCGCGCATTGCGCACTGTTGCCCAGAGCCGGGGCGAATCGATCCCGGGAATTCAAGGAGACGTTTATGACACGGCATCTTTGACCGAGGACAATGAGCTCACGATCGCCTTGAAGTCCCTCGGAGGCCTCATGATTTCCCCCATGCAATGCACCGTGGTCACCGAGTTGATGCCGAATTTCCGCACCTTGTGGGCACAGCGACTTCGTTGGCAACGCGGCGCCCTGGAAAACCTTGGGGCTTACGGCGCCACGCCCCAGACACTTCGCTACTGGGCGCAGCAGTTCGGCATCGGCTACGGAGTGATTGCCCTCAGCGCCTACCTCCTCCTGATCCTCTTGATGGTTTTGTCCCTGGATAACTGGGTCTGGTTCCCGTTCTGGCTGGGAATCGGCGTCGTCTTCTCGATCGAGCGGGTTGTCACGGTATGGAAGGGCGGCTGGCGGGCACGCCTCTTGGCGGTCACGCTCTTTCCGGAATTGTTCTTCGATATGTTCCTCAACGTGGTTTATGTCAAGGGAATCATCGACATCTCGCTAGGTCGGCAAGCCAAATGGAGACACCTCCACCATTCACCGGCCGGCGAATCTCCTAAGGCAGCATGACCGTGGCTATTTATGCTTCCCATCCCGCAGGAATCCTGCTTCCTGAGCAAATTTTGCATTCCGATTGGTTTGCCGTTTTGGCGACCTTCGTTGCGATTAATACTTTGATGTACGGCGCGTTGGCCATCGCCAAGATCCTGCCGAAAGCGCACCCCGGCGATTGGGTTCGCACCCGGAACCAGCGATCGGAGACTCGCAGCATCCACCCGGATGCTCCGGCCGTGAACGAAGCCACTGACTTCGTTAAAGCCCGACGCTGACCGTCCGCGGCGCTTGGAAGGACAACAGGCGGAGCCACTCAGGATTCGGCTCTGCCAAACGGACGCCTTGCAGGGCCGCCGCGGTTTCCTGCACGACGACGGCGGCCTCCAGTTCCGCGAGCTTCGCACCGAGGCAGCGGTGGATCCCTGAGCCGAAGGCCAGCCCGTAGGCCGTAGGGCCGTGTTCCGATGACTCGTGGTTCCCCGTGAGCTCCAAGAGGATTTCGGCACCGGCCGGGATGTGCTCGCCGTCGAGCACGGTGTCCTCTGCAGCAACCCGACGCCACGTCGGAACCGAAGATTCCGTGGCCAAAATGTGCCGGATGAGATCCCGGGCCGTGGTGCCGGAAGGTGCGTCTTTCCAGGCAAGGCCTGTGGATCCCTCGGCAAGCCGGAATAGTGCCGTGCTGATGAGCTGAGTGGTGGTTTCCTGTCCCGCTATGAGCAGGAAGTAGCCGAGGGAGCAGATCTCGGGAGTGCTGAGACCGTGTTCCGCCAAGGAGTTGAAGAGATTCCGCCGGGGCGAGGCCACCGACTCGAGGACGAATTCCCGCAGCCAGCCGTAGAACTGTGCCGCGCTGTGTGCCAGTTCCAGTTGCCGTTCGGGATCCGGCCAGCCCCAGAAGAGTTCCAGGGAGTCCAGGCTCCACGCTTTCAGCTCCGGAAGGTCGCGGACTGGAAGGCCAAGAAGCTCCAACATCACGATGGCCGGCGGGTAGGCAGCCACGGCCTGCACCAGGTCCACCTGCCCGTGCGCCTTCAACAGCCCGGCCGCCGTCGTCGCGGCATCCCGCGCGATGCCGCGAATACGTGGCTCGAAAGCACTCACCGTTGCGGGG
Source organism: Arthrobacter sp. KNU-44 (assembly GCF_051843155.1). NCBI lineage: Bacteria > Bacillati > Actinomycetota > Actinomycetes > Micrococcales > Micrococcaceae > Arthrobacter > Arthrobacter sp. KNU-44. The sequence goes on along the minus strand of NZ_JBPXNG010000002.1, from coordinate 1,059,141 downwards.
GTGAAGTACCCGGCCACCACTTTGCGGATGCCTGCATGGGAATCGCTGTGGTTGCTGGCCAGCACGGGCGGCAGGGCGAAACGGGCACGCTGCAGGACGCGCAATGACGGTCCGGACAACGGTGTCACAGCGATGAGGGCGTTCGCCGGGCTGAAGTCTTCGGGCCGGTGCAGGACCTCCCGCACCGCAGCGGGCTCCCGCAGCACCATATACGGGCACGTCTGGACGGCGGCAGAAGCGGAGCTCATGACCAGGCCCCGTTCAAGCAGTCCAAACCGCCCAACCAGTGCACACTCGCCGCCCTGAATGTGACCGGCGGGAGGTCCGCGGCGCGCTCCGGGAGCACCCCAAGAAGCGGCCTCAACGCGCCGAGCGTCGCCCGGTTGCCGTGTTCCAGCACGCCCGGGTCGTCCGGCCAGGTTCCTAGAATCACACCATGGATGGCCAGGTCCCTGCGTTCCAGGGCCTCGAGTGTCAGTGCCGTGTGGTTCAGGGTTCCCAACGCGGGGCGGGCTACCACAACAAAAGTCGCGTCACTTCCAAGGTGACTGCCTAGATCTGCCAGTGTGCCGCCGTCGGCGTCCAACTCCACGAGTAGACCGCCGGAACCTTCCACGAGAACGTGGTCATGCGTGCTGGCCAGTTCGCGGATGCGTGCGGCATGTGCCGCAATCGGGGGCAGCGTGATTCCGTCCAGCGCGGCTGCGGGCACTGGGGCGAGGGGTTCTTGAAGCACGACGCCGGCCTCGGCCGTGAGCGGTCCGGCCAAGCGGGTGATTTCGGTGCAGTCGGAGTCGCCCACCACATCGCCGCTCTGGCAAGGCTTGTACACGGACACCGAGCGGCCCTCAGCCTGCAGCGCTGACGCAAGGGCCGCCGTCGTGACCGTCTTGCCGACGCCGGTGTCCGTTCCGGTGACCAGCACTATGTGTGGCAGTTTCATGGCGTTTCCTCCAGGATGCGGCGCAACGTTGCGCACGCGTAGTCGATGTCGTCGGAAGTCAGGGTGGCCCGGGCCGTCAACCGGAGGCGCGAGACACCATCGGGAACCGATGGAGGGCGGAAGCATCCGACGCGGACACCCGCCCGGTGCGCCGCCTGGCTCGCAGCAAGCGCCGCCGCGGCAGAGGGCATGGGGATGGATTGCACGGCACCGGCTGTTTCAAGCGACGCGTCAGCGGGCCCGACGGCGGCGCCGCGCCGCTGTAGGGTTGGCGCGTGTAGCGCGGGCGCCAGTCCCGCTGTGAGGCTGGCCGCGTTCCGATGGACGGCCGCCGCACGCCAAGGTTCAGCGCGGATGATTCCGACGGCGGCCAGTGCTGCAGCGGCCGACGCTGGTGCGAGCCCGGTGTCGAAAATGAAACTGCGGGCCCTGTTGACGAGGTGTTCGCGGAGCAGGGCACTGCCAAGCACGGCACCGCCCTGGCTGCCGAGCGACTTGGAAAGGGTCGCGGTCAGCACCACGTTGGGATGGGCCGCAAGGTCCGTTCCCGCTACCGAGCCAAAGCCCTCGAACGCGCCGCGGCCTGCAACGCCGAGGCTGTGGGCCTCGTCCACGAGGAGCATCGCGTCTTGGTCTTCGGCCAGTGCCAACAGCTGGGGGAGCGGGGCGGCGTCGCCGAAGACGCTGTAGATGGCCTCGACCACGACCAGGGCCCGGGGTTCCGCGCGGGTCCGCAGATGGTGCTCGGTTGCGCCGAGATCGTTGTGCGGGACCGTTTCCACCCTCGATCGGCTCAAGCGAAAACCGTCAATCAGCGAAGCATGGCAATGTTCGTCGGCCACGATGAGGGTCCCGGGGCCGCCGAGCGCGGTGGTGACGCCCAGATTGGCCAGGTATCCGGACGAGAAGACCAACGCGGATTCCATGCCGGTGAGGCTCGCAAGCTCGGATTCGAGCTCCAGGTGCAGCGCAGTGGTACCGGCAACTAGTCGCGAGGACGTGGCACCGGTTCCCCAACGGCCGATCGCTTCCCGCGCAGCCTCCGCCAGCCTTGGGTCCGTCGCGAGGCCAAGATAGTCGTTGCTCGCCAGATCCACCTCGGGATCGCCACCGAGGCGCGTCACCGGCGTGCGGACGAGGCCCCGGCGCTCGCGGACCGCGGCCTGCTGTTCCAACCACGCAGTCATGGAGCTGCTCATGGGCCGTGTACCTCGGCCACGGCCGCCACCATGCTTTCGGCCATTCGCCCGACCTCCTCGGCGGTGCTGACATATGGCGGCATCGCGTAGACAAGATTCCGGAACGGCCGCAGCCAAACGCCGCGCCCGACGGCGGCACTCGTCACTGCGGCGACGTCGACCTCCGTTTTCAACTCGATGACGCCCACCGCACCGATCGTGCGGACCTCCTTGACGGCGTCGAACGCGTTGGCGGCTTCGAGACCGGCAGCGAGCCCCGAGCCGATCCGGGCCACATCGCTGCGCCAGGCGCCGCCGTCGAGAATTCCCAGGCTCGCATTGGCCACGGAACACGCGAGCGGATTGCCCATGAACGTGGGACCGTGCAGCAAGGCACCCGCGCGGCTGCTCGAAACCCGGGCCGCCACCTCGCCCGTGCAGAGCATCGCGGCGAGCGTGAGGTAACCGCCGGTGAGGGCTTTGCCGACGCACATGATGTCCGGTACCACGCCGGCATGTTGCGCGGCGAACAGCTCGCCCGTACGGCCGAAACCGGTGGCGATCTCGTCGTGGATCAGGAGGAGCCCGTGCCGATCGGCGATGTCGCGAAGGATGCTCAGGCATTCGGCGGCGTAGACGAACATGCCGCCGGCGCCTTGAAGCACCGGCTCCACGACGATCGCGGCGACTTCGTTGGCGTGTTCCGCCGCGAGGTCCTCGACGTGCGCCCGCCACTCCGCGATTTCCTCGGGTGGCGCGTCCGCGGCGGGCGGTCTCGCTGCGAACACATTGGCGGCCAACAGTCCGGGGAACGCCGAATGCATGCCGTCCACGGGGTTGCAGACGCCCATCGCCGCGAAGGTGTCGCCGTGGTAGCCGCCGCGGATGCTGAGGAACCTTTGCCTCTTGGGGAACCCCGAAGCGGTCTGGAACTGCACCGACAACTTGAGCGCCACCTCCACGGACACCGATCCCGAATCCGCCAGGAACACCCGCTCCAGCCGTGGCCGATCTGCCGAGGAAGGGGCCATGGCCACGAGCCGTTCGGCCAGTTCGACGGCGGGTTCGTGGGTGAGGCCGCCGAACATCACGTGGCTGAATGTGTCTAGTTGGCGCTTCGCCGCGGCGTCCAGGACGGGGTTCCGGTAGCCGTGGATGACTGCCCACCAGGAGGACATGGCATCGAGCACCTCATGGCGTTGGCCGGTTTCGTCGCGGAGCCGCAGCGTCACGCCGTCGGCGTCTTCGACTTCCCACAACGGCAGCGTTCCCGACGCCGGAGCGTACGGATGCCAGAGGCTCGCCCGGTCCCGCTTGATGACGCTCATGGTGTCAGCCTTCCGTGGCGCGAGCATTCGGCGGTCCAGCCGAGTGGTGTGACCTGGACTTTCATGCGGCGCCGACAAACAGCGCAATAGCGGGGAGGCTCCATCGCGAGGCGCTGTTCACAGCCCTGGTGAGCGTCCGACGTCGGGCGCTCGCCTTGCTGGGCTCCGGCTCCGGCGGCGGGCCCGCCGCAGTGCCCGCAGAAACTTGCCGTCTCAATCGTGCTCACAGCGACTTCTGGAGTTCCTTGATGGGCATGTTCAGCTCCACGAGGAGGTTGAGGTCGGCGTCGGCGGGACGGCCCAGGGTGGTGAGGTAGTTGCCGACGATCACGGCGTTGATGCCGCCCATGAGGCCTTCGCGCGTGCCGAGGTCGCCCAGGGTCAGTTCGCGTCCGCCGGCGTAACGCAGCACGGTCCGCGGCATGGCGAGGCGGAACGCCGCGATCGCGCGGAGGGCGTCCTTGCCGTCCATGATTCCTTGGTTTTCGAGGGGCGTCCCGGGGCGCGGATTGAGGAAGTTCAGCGGGACTTCGTGCGGTTCGAGGGCCGCGAGCTGGCTCGCGAGTTCTGCCCGCTGGGCGGTGGTTTCGCCCATGCCGATCAGGGCGCCGCAGCAAAGTTCCATCCCGGCTGCCTTGACCATGTTGCAGGTGTCGAGGCGTTCCTCGTAGGTATGGGTGGTGACGACTTCGGGGAAGTAGCTGCGCGCGGTTTCGAGGTTGTGGTTGTAGCGGTGAACGCCCCACTCGGCGAGTTGGTCCACTTGGCGCTGGGTAAGCATGCCCAAGGAACACGCAATGTTGATATCCACTTCCGCGTTGATGCGGTCGATCGCGAACTTGATCTGGTTCATGAGCTTGATGTCCGGTCCACGGACGGCTGCCACGATGCAGAACTCCGTGGCCCCGGTGGCGGCGGTTTCCTTGGCGGCCTTCACGAGCTCGGGGATGTCGAGCCAGACGCCCCGGACCGGACTGTCAAACAGGCCCGATTGGCTGCAGAAGTGGCAGTCCTCGGGGCATCCGCCGGTCTTGATCGAGATGATTCCCTCTACTTCCACGTCCTCGCCGCAGTGCTCGAGGCGGACTTCGTGGGCAAGCTGCAGGGCCTCCGGGATGGCTTCGTCCGGAAGCTCCAGGATCTGAAGCAGTTGGGATTCGCTGAGGCCTTCGCCTTTCGCGAGGACCTGCTCGCGCGCTGTTTCCAGAATCGGATATGTGGACGTACGCCTTGGGTTTGGCTGGGTGGTCATGATGCTCCTCGGCCGTTACTTGCGGGGGATGGTGCGTTCCTTCATGACGGTAGTGGGCTTGTGTGGACCTGATTTTGTTGGACGTCCACAAACCCGAAGCTGCAATCTTGGCGGCCGGCTCGCTGGATAAGTTACAGCCCGGAAACACCGTGGAGACTCCGTGGTTTCATCCCGCCGATAGCGTCAAGGCCATGTTCAGAGGGGAAACATGTGCAGACAAAGGAAGTTGCGGGGATGACTGACGACTCGAAGACAACGCAAGTGCTTGAACCCCCGACGACGGGCGGCTCCCCGGTGGGGGCCGCCGTCGTCGAACCTTCCGAGACGATAGCTGCCGGGGGTCGTACGGCGGGCAATGCCGATGCGATGAGCGCAGCGAAGGAGAGCCTGGAGGACTACACCCTCAGGTTCGCGCCACGGTCCTACCGCAAGTGGGGTGCGGGCGTGGTGGCGACGAGTGCGCTCGGTGGAATCGCTTATTTGGCTGATTTCTCGATCGGCGCGAACATCGGTATTTCGTACGGCACCGTGAACGCTATTTTTGGAATCGTGGTGGCGGCTGTGGTCATTTTCGCCACCGGATATCCTTTGGCCTACTATGCGGCCCGGTACAACATTGATCTTGACCTCATCACGAGGGGCTCCGGATTCGGCTATTACGGCTCGGTGGTCACCAACGTCATTTTCGCGACGTTCACGTTCATCTTCTTCGCGCTCGAGGGATCCATCATGGCGCAAGGCTTGGAACTTGGGCTGGGGATTCCGCAATGGCTCGGTTATGCGGCCTCTACGCTTATCGTCATTCCCTTGGTGATTTACGGGATGAAGGCCTTGTCCAAACTGCAGGTGTGGACCACGCCTTTGTGGCTCCTGCTCATGGTGGTGCCGGTGGGGTATTTGGTGATTTCGCACCCGGACAGCATCGGGGACTTCTTCGCTTTCACGGGAAAATCCGGCGCTGAAGGCACCAATCTGGCCTCCGTGATGCTGGCCGCGGGTGTCTGTCTGTCACTCATGGCGCAGATCGCTGAACAAATTGACTACTTGCGCTTCATGCCGCCCAAGACCGCCGAGAACCGCGGTGCCTGGTGGCGTGCCGTGATCCTGGCCGGTCCGGGATGGGTGATTTTCGGCGCGATCAAGCAGATCGTGGGCATGTTCATTGCGATCTATCTGATCGCGAACCTGGATCCTGCCGCATCCGTCCACGCGAACGAGCCTGTTCACCAGTTTCTTGGCGTGTACCAGGAAATGATGCCGGCGTGGCTCGCGATGACCTTGGCCGTAGTGCTCGTGGTCATTTCGCAAATCAAGATCAACGTGACCAACGCGTACTCCGGCTCGCTCGCGTGGACCAACAGCTTCACGCGGATCACTAAGAGCTACCCGGGGCGCATGGTGTTTGTGGTGGTCAACCTGGTGATTGCGCTGGTGCTGATGGAAGCAAATATGTTCGAATTCCTCAATACGATCCTTGGCTTCTACGCGAATTGCGCCATGGCCTGGGTGGTTACCGTCGCGTCCGATATCGCGATCAATAAATACTTGCTCAAGATTTCGCCCAAGGTTCCCGAATTCCGCCGCGGCATGCTTTACGCCGTCAACCCAGTGGGCTTCGTCTCGATGCTGGTTTCGGCTGTTGTCTCGATTGCGGTGTTCTTCGGGGCTTTCGGTTCGGCTGTTCAGCCGTACTCGCCGATCTTCGCCGTCGGGCTGGCGCTTGTGCTGCCGCCCGTGCTGGCCTTGCTGACACGCGGGAAGTACTACTTGCGCCGCTACGAGGACGGCATCGATCTGCCCATGTTCGACGCCGACGGCAACCCGAGCGACGCCAAGCTGTTGTGCCACGTCACGGGACTGGAGTTCGAGCGTCCGGATATGGTCCGTTCCGCCCAGGACGGGCCCGACGGCGAACCGCAGTTCATCTCTTCGCTCGCCTTGTCGACGGATAAGACGGGGGAGTTGGTCCTGCCGGCTCAGAAGTAGGCGGGAGTTCGACAGGTTCCATAGGCCTCGACGACGGATGGGCGGCCTGGCCGCGGTCCCGTCGTCGAGGCCTTTGGTCTGTGTTTGTTGTGTTGGCTGTGTTGGGCCGCGCTGGTGGACGGCAGCCTGTGGATAACTTTCCCGCCAAGATGGGCAATTAGGCTACCCTTTTTGGAAACGTTTAGTCTTGAAAACTATTTGGGGATAGCAAACCATGACTCCACGCACCTCGGTTTCTGCTCGCTTTTTCATGATTGTCAGCCTTGCGACGGCGTTGACGCTGACCGCCTGCGGGAACACTACCCAGCCGCAGTCTGCGTCACCCACAGTTTCTGCCACTTCCACTGCTACTGCCATGCCCTCTCGGACCCCGACGGTTGCCTACAAACCTGCGGACGCCAAGGGCAAAGCGGAGAACGTGCCCGTTCCCGTGTTGCCGGAGGCGGCGAAAGCGAACAGCAAGGAAGGGGTGGAGGCGTTTGCGAGGTACTGGTTCCAGGCGCTTTCATACGCCTATGAGACTGGGGATACTACTGTTAGCAAGCGGGTTACCGGTCCTAGCTGCGTGTTTTGTAATGGCCTCCAAGAATCGATCGGCCAGTCTTGGGCAGAAGGAAAGTGGATCGTCGGCGGACGCATTGAGACGCCAGTGGTGGCCGGAAAACTTGGAACCGGACCAGAATCTCGGCAGGCGACGGTCCAGGTAATCCAGCAGCAAATAGAGATTCGCAAGGCGGATGGAACCCTTTACCAAGAACCCACTGAAGCTTCCAACAGCGGTAGCCAACTAGTGGCCACATTCAGTGTGGATGGTTGGTTGGTCACAGACCTCGGATTGATTCGATAGCAATGCGAACTGTACGTGGCCTATTGATTGGATCATTGGTCTTCTTGTCCTGGGTTGGTTCCGCAGTTCCGGCGAACGCCGAGAGCGAAGATCCACCAATCAACATAGGCTTCAGGAAAAGCGGCGTGAGCCTGGGTGCTGAGAATTGGGTCCGTGACCTCCAAACCGGTGAAATCGTTCCGGCCCCACCTAACCACGTCAGCGACGACCCCAACCAATACAAGGCAGAGCTCCAATGCCAGGTTGACGAGGATGCCTTAGATAAGAAGTGCCTTCCCGGACAGGTGCAATGCCCGCCCCGCGAGCCTGGTGGGAAGTCTGGAACTCCGGTTATCTGGAAGGTCGCACCTAAGGCGATTTCAAATCCCACGTGGGTCGACTGGAAATCGGGTAACAACGGTCCGTCCTGCCTGTACGACCAAAAGCCAGAGGATCTCTTGCAGCGCATTGCGGAGAGAATTGAGAGCGACTTCCGGAACCTTCCGATTAAACCGGCGGATCTGACGGCCCAGCCTAGCCCGCACACACTCAAGGGCGCTGAAACCAACATCTTCGCGGACGCCGTTGAGCAGCAATTCGATGTGACACTCCTCGGCCAGCGAGTCCACGTAGTCGCTACCCCCGTGGAGTACACCTACGCCTACGGGGACGGCAGCAGCCTCGGGCCAACACCTTTTGCTGGCGGGCCGCTCCCGGAGGCGGAATGGGGCCAAAAGACCAGAACAAGCCACGTGTATCAACAGCCCGGTGACTTTCAGGTGTCCGTGACCACAATCTTCCGCGGCACCTACTCCGTGAACGGTGGCCCGAACATGCCGATTCCTGGCATAGGACAGTTCGCGTCGCCGTCACAGAAGGTCAGTGTCTGGAGGTCGATCACGCGCAACTACGCCGACAACTGCATCGTGAATCCGCGGGGCGAAGGCTGCCCGGGCGTCCCCTAAAGAGCGTGTGATCCCCGTCTCAACAGGAATAGTTGCATGCGCGCGGCAGTTGCCGCCAGTGGACCTGTTCCCGTTTGAAAGGCACTGCCCATGTTGTTTTCCACTTTGACCCTCGGCGAGATTGAACTTCCCAACCGCTTGGTCATGGCGCCGCTGACCCGCCTTCGTTCGGGCGTCGAAGGCGTTCCCGGTCCGCTGGTCGCGGAGCACTATCGGCAGCGTGCCTCCCTCGGGCTGATCGTCAGCGAGGGCACCTACCCCACGCCCGCGGGGCAGTCTTACCCGGGACAGCCCGGCCTCGTCACCGAGGAGCAGATCGCGGGCTGGAAGAAAGTGACAGACGCCGTTCATGCCGAGGGCGGCAGGATTTTTGCCCAGGTCATGCACGGTGGCCGCGTCTCTCACGCGGACATCACGGGCGGTCACGAGATCGTGGCACCCAGTGCCGTGGCCATCGACGGCGAAGTCCGCACGCCGAACGGCAAGAAGCCGTACCCGGTGCCCCGCGAACTGAGCACCGATGAACTTCCCTCGGTCATTCAGGAAATCGTCACGGCTTCCAGGAACGCGGTCGAGGCAGGATTCGACGGCGTCGAGCTCCACTCGGCGAATGGCTACCTGCTGCACGAATTCCTGGCACCCAACACCAACGTCCGCACTGACAGCTACGGCGGTTCTCCGGAAAACCGGGCACGCTTCGTGATCGAGACCGTCAACGCGGTGGTTGAGGCCTTGGGCGCCAACCGGGTCGGCATCCGGATTTCCCCGGAGCACTCGGTCCAGGGGATCGCCGAGACCGACCCCGCTGATGTCCGCGCCACTTATGAAGTCCTGGTTGACACCATCGCCTCGCTCAACCTTGCCTACCTCAGCATCCTCCACCATGATCCCAAGGGTGAACTCGTCCAGGATCTGCGCGAGCGCTTCAAGGGCACATTCCTCGTGAACACCGGCTTCGGTGTAATGACCACACGGGATGAAGCCCTGGCGCTCGTGGCCGACGGTCACGCCGACGCCGTGGTGGTCGGCCGCCCGGCCATCGCCAACCCGGACCTTGCGCGCAGGTGGCGTGAAGGCCTCCCGCTCAACGAACCGGATCCGTCCACGTTCTACGGTGAAGGCGCCAAGGGGTACACCGACTACCCGTTCTACGCCAACTAGAACCCCCGAACCCCGACGGCGGCACCTGCGAAAGGTGCCGCCGTCGCGGTTTAACCGAGCGCGAGAGGCTGCGGAGTCTGTCCCGGGCGTCCGAAGCCGCCACAAAGAGGCCATTCCTATAGGATTTGTCTATGAAACTCGCTTCCTCACGGGACCGCGCGCCCGGCCGACCCGTCAGCCGCCAGGTTCTCGCCGACCACGTCTACGAGGAACTTCTCGCGTGGCTCATGGACGGCCGGCTCGAACCGGGAGCCGCGGTCAGCATCGACGGCACGGCGCGGGAACTGGACGTGTCCCCGACCCCTGTGCGCGAAGCGCTGGCGAGGCTGGAGCACACAGGCATGGTTCGCCGAGTTGCCCTCAAGGGTTACAGGGTAGCCCCGGTTTTCACGCGCGAAGATTTTGCCGAGCTCATGGAGGCCCGGCTCGCGATTGAGCCCGTGAATGCCCGTCTGGCGTGCAGCCGGATCACTCCTGACGGGTTGACGGATTTGCGAGCGGCCGTGAAGGACCTGGAGACGGCTCCCCGAGGCCCGTCCTTCATGGAATTCCGGGACTATCTCGAGGCCGATGAGCGCTTCCATAAGCTGATCGCCGAGCAGTCCGGCAACCAATTCATGCTTGCCGCCTACACCGCGCTGGGCGGCCAGGTCCAGCGGTTCCGGCTGTTCGGGGGAGTGGGCATCACCGACGCCGACCAGGCCATCGCGGAGCACCAGGCAGTGCTCGACGCACTGGCGAGCGGTGACCCGGAACAGGCCGCGGCCGCCATGGCCGACCATGTGCACAAGGTCCGGGCCCGGGCCATCGCCGACGCACCTGCTGAGTAAGCCGTCGCCGGACGGCATCGTTGACGCCCGCTGACTGAACCGTCGCCTACGGGCCGAGTCCGACGGCGATCCAAGACGGCGACCCGACGCCACCAAGCCCTCAGGGCCCGTCCAACGGCGGCCCTTTGTGTGCGCGAACTCGATATCTCGTGACCCTCTTCACAAACATATGTAAGACATATAGGATCTTCGATGATGCGGGGTAAGGGTGCGGAAAGCCGGGGCCGACCTGCGGAAGTCCGAATAAATATGTTGACAGTCTTACTCAGATAGTAAATCCTATAGGAAACAGGATTCCACGAAGGAGTGAAAACTATGGCTTACACCGCCGAAACCTGGCCCATCACCGCGGCCCTGCTCCAGTTCCCCGGCACTGACGCCACGGGACAGCACATCAACGACGCCGATGCTTCCGCTTGGGCCGAGGTCCTGCAGGAAGTCAAGGACGCAGGATTTGCCAACGCAGACCTCACGGACAGCTGGGTCCGCCCGGGCGACCTCAGCAAGGAACGCCTTGCCGAGTTCAAACAGACCGCGGAGCACGTTGGCATTGGCATCCCGGTCATCTCGGCCATCCGCCGCAGCATCATCCACACCCGCGACTGGGCCGAGAACCTGGCGTACAGCCACCGGACCATCGACGCCGCAGCCGAACTAGGCTGCGAAGTTGTCTCGTTCGGACTCCATCAGGCCATTACCGCCGAGCAGCAAAAGCAATTGTGGTTCTGGACGGTGGAAGGCTACAAGGATCCGGTGGGGGACAAGGAAGCCTGGGGCAACGCCGTCGCACGCTTGCGGGAACTCGGTGAGCACGCCGCGGAAGCCGGCATTCTGCTTTCCCTGGAAATGTACGAGGACACCTACCTCGGCACCGCCGATTCCTCAGTCCAGCTGGTCCAGGACATCGGGCTGGACAATGTGGGCCTCAACCCGGACCTCGGCAACCTCATCCGCCTCCACCGTCCCATCGAGGACTGGCGCGAGATGGTGGCCAAGACCCTGCCGTACTCCAACTACTGGCACATGAAGAACTACATCCGCGACGAAGACGTGGCCCGCGACAGCTACATCACCATGCCCGCACCGATGGAGAGCGGCCTCATCAACTACCGCGAAGCCTTCAAACTCGCGCTCTCGGTAGGCTTCCAAGGCATCTTGTGCACCGAGCATTACGGCGGCGACGGGCTCAGCGTCACGGCGAGCAACCAGGAATATCTCCGGCGACAGGTTCTTCCGAAGACAGAGAACTATGTCCTCGGCCAGAGCCAGGTCGCCCAGGGCCGGCAGCTGACGTCCGGCTCGGAGCCGGCTACCGCGCAGCACTCCGCATCCTCCCAACTGGCTGGCGTCTAGAACCATGACGAGGATTTTCGACAACCCCGCAGACTTCGCGGACGATGCCCTGGACGGATTCGTCGCCGCCAACCGCGGCTATGTAGCCCGGGTGGACGGCGGAGTGGTCCGTTCCACCGAAGTCTCCACCGGACAGGTCGCCTTAGTGGTGGGCGGCGGCTCGGGACACTACCCTGCTTTCGCCGGGCTGGTCGGGCCAGGCCTGGCAACTGCATCGGCGTGCGGCAATATGTTCGCCTCCCCGGCGGCCGGCCAGGTCTACCGCGTGGCCAAAGCAGCCAACGCCGGAGGCGGCATCCTGCTCAGCTACGGCAACTATGCAGGCGACGTGCTCCATTTCGGCCAGGCCCAGTTGCGCCTCAATGCCGAAGGCATCGAGACCCGCACCGTGACTGTTACCGACGACATCGCCAGCGCACCGCTGGACCAGATCGAAAAGCGCAGGGGGATCGCGGGCGACCTCACGGTCTTCAAGATCGCCGGCGCCGCGGCCGAAGCGGGACTGGACCTCGACGCCGTCGAGCGCTTGGCCATCAAGACGAACTACCGCACACGCTCGCTCGGGGTGGCCTTCGACGGTTGCACCCTTCCGGGAGCCTCGGATCCGCTGTTCCATGTTCCGGCCGGCCAAATGTCCCTCGGCCTGGGCATCCACGGCGAGCCGGGCATTTCCGAGCACAAAATGCCCACCGCGTCCGAGCTCGCCGAACTGCTCGTCTCCAAGCTCCTCAACGACAAACCGGACGACGCCGGAAACCGTGTGGTGGCCATCGTCAACGGCCTCGGCACCGTCAAGTACGACGAACTCTTCCTGCTCTTCGGCAAGATCGAGAAGCTCCTCAGCAAAGCAGGACTCACTGTCGTCGAGCCCGAGTGCGGCGAGCTTGTGACAAGCCTGGACATGTCCGGTCTTTCGCTGACGCTGCTGTGGCTGGACGAGGAGCTCGAACAGTATTGGGCAGCACCCGCGGACACCCCGGCGTTCCGCAAGGGCAACCTCGCGCCCCGCCCGCCCCGCAACCAAGCAAGCGTCACCGCAGTAAACGAGTCCGACGTCGAGCAGCCCACCGCGGCTGCTGCCGAACTCGGCCGGCAGGCCGTAGCCGTGCTCGCCCAGGTTCGGGACGTCGTCGTCGAGCATGAAGAAGAACTCGGCAAGCTCGACGCGATTGCGGGCGACGGCGACCACGGCATCGGCATGCGACGCGGCGTTGAAGCGGCCTTCGCCGCCGCCGAAACGGCAAGCGGAGCCTCGGTCGGCCGGATCCTGGCGGCGGCAGGGGAGGCCTGGAGCGAACGCGCCGGCGGTACCTCGGGCGCATTGTGGGGCTCGGCGATCATTGCGGCCGGACTGGCGCTCGGCAACAAAGCCGGCTACTCCGGCGAGGATGCGGCGGCCGCTGTTGCTGGCTTTGCGAACGCGATCACCGAACTCGGCAAAGCCGAACCTGGCGACAAGACCATGGTGGACGCGCTGCTGCCGTTCCGGGACGCGTTCCTCACAGAGTTCGGCGCCGGAGCCCCGGTTGACCGGGCCCTCGCGGCAGCCGCTGCGGCGGCCGAATCCGCGGCGGCTGAGACGGCGCGTTTGCGTCCGCTCAAGGGCCGGGCCCGTCCGCTCGCAGAGAAGAGCCTGGGCCACCCTGATCCTGGCGCCGTCTCCTTCGGGCTGATCACGGCGCGGATCTCACAACATATCGATTCACAGCTGGCGTCCCCGGCAGGAAACGGAGTTCAAGCATGAGACCACCAGAGGGCTGGCGGATTGTCGTCGGCAATGACGAAGCGGGCGTCGAATACAAGCAGGCGCTCATGGCGTTGCTTGAAGCCGATCCCCGGGTGGCGTCCGTAACCGACGTGGGCGTCGGCGCCAACGACTCCACGGCCTACCCGCACGTTGCCGTGAACGCGGCGCGCAAAGTGGCCGAGGGCGAGGCGGACCGGGCCCTCTTGATCTGCGGAACGGGCCTGGGCGTGGCCATCGCGGCCAACAAAGTCCCCGGAATCCGTGCCGTCACCGCGCACGACAGCTACTCCGTGGAGCGCTCGGTCCTCAGCAACAACGCCCAGGTTCTGACGTTGGGCCAACGGGTGATTGGCCTGGAACTGGCCAAGAAACTGGTGGGCGAATGGCTGGGCCACCACTTTGACGAAACATCCTCTTCCGCCGCCAAGGTGGACGCCATTTGCTCCTACGAGCCCGATTACACCAAGGCAGTGTGACATGACTGAATCAGCAAGCAGCGCCGCAGGCGACGGAAGCGCGGCCCGGAAGATCGCCGTCGTCGGATCCGGTTACATGGGCGGCGGGATCGCGCAGGTCCTGGCCCTCGGCGGAGCGCGCGTGGCGCTGGCGGATGTGTCCGCCGAAATCGCGCAAAAGAACTACGACCGCCTGCTCGTCGAGTCGGACGAATTCGTGGCCGCGGGCCTCTTCCCGGAAGGTTCCACGGCAATCCTGAAGGCCAATCTGTGGGCCGCCAAGGACATCGAAGAGGCCGTGGCGGACGCCGACTTCATCGAAGAAGCCGTGCCGGAGGTCCTCGACATCAAGCACCAGACCCTGGCCCGGATCAGTGCAGCCGCCCGTCCGGACGCGTTGATCGGCTCGAATACCTCCACCATTTCCATTGCAGATCTCGCCGAGGCCGTAGCGGGTCCGGAGCGATTCCTGGGCGTCCACTTCTCCAACCCGTCCCCGTTCATCCCGGGCGTCGAAATCATTCCCCACGCCGGCACCACGCCGGAGACCGTAGCTGCGTCCCGCGAACTGGTCCACGCGGCCGGCAAGCAAACCGCCGTCGTCAAGGACGTCACCGGTTTCGTGCTCAACCGGCTGCAGTACGCGCTTTTCCACGAGGCCGCGCAGCTGGTGGAGCAAGGGATCGCAACAGCCGACGACGTCGACACCCTGGTCCGTACAACGTTCGGCTTCCGCTTGCCGTTCTTCGGCCCGTTCGCCATCGCGGACATGGCCGGACTGGACGTCTATAACTTCTGCTACAAGTCGCTGCAGACCGGATTCCCGGAACGCTTCGCGACCCCGAAGATCCTGAGCGACCTCGTGGAGGCGGGAAAGCTGGGCACCAAGACCGGGGCAGGCTTCCTCAACGTCCCGGCGGAACGGACGCCTGAACTCATCGCTTACCGGAACAAGGCCTACGTGGCCATGCAGAAGCTCCTCGACGAGCTCGGCCCGGCCCCCATCAACTAGTCCCGACATTCACAGGAGAATACCCATGAGCACCTTCCCCGCAGAACGCACAGCAATCGTCACCGGCGCCGTCTCCGAGCGCGGCATCGGCCGGGCTACCGTCAACTACCTCGCGGCACAGGGCTGGAACATCGGCATCATCGACCTCGACGACGCCCTCTGCAAGAGCACCGCCAAGGAAATCGCCACCGAATACGGCGTGCAGGCCTATGGCGTGGGCGCCAATGTGGCCGATGAAGCATCCGTGCGCTCGGCGATCGACACGCTCGAGGCCGAGTTGCCGCAGATCGTAGCCTTGGCCAACGTCGCAGGCGTCAGCTCACCGATTCCGTACCTGGAACTCGAGCCTGCCGAATGGAACCGCGTCCTGAGCATCAACCTCAACGGCGTCCACTTCGCCACCCGCCGCGTGGCCGAATCCATGGTCAAGAACCGGATCGGACGCATCGTGAACATCTCCTCGGTTTCCGCGCAGCGCGGCGGCGGGACGTTCTCCAAAACCCCGTACTCGGTAGCCAAAGCCGGAGTCATCGGGCTGACCCGCGCCACCGCCCGTGAACTGGGGGAGTACGACATCACCGTCAACGCCATTTCTCCCGGCCCCATCGACACCGACATCATGGGCGGCACCCTCAGCGAGGAACGCAAGGACGAACTCACCAAGGACCTCGTGGTGAACCGCGTGGGCTCCACCCGGGACATCGCTGCCGCCATCGCCTTCCTCATCAGCGAAGACTCCGGCTACATCTCGGGCCAGACGCTGAATGTCGACGGCGGCCTGTACATGCACTAATGCCTGAAACCTGACTACTCAACACTGATTTCTCAACACTGATTACTCAACGAGGAGTTTCGATGTCCGCTGTAACAACGTCCACGAAGGAGATGCTGGATTCGCCGGTCCTGAAATCGGCGATCCGCAAGGCTGCCTTCCGGCTCATGCCGATGCTGGTCATCCTCTATGTGGTCTCCTTCCTCGACCGCACCAATGTCGGCTTCGCCGAAGCTGCGCTCGGCGCTGACAAAGGCGTCTCGGCCGGGGCGTTCGCGCTCGGTGCCGGTATTTTCTTCATCGGTTACGCGATCTTTGAAATCCCCAGCAACCTGCTGCTCAAGAAGGTCGGAGCGAAGATCTGGCTCGCCCGCATTGCAATCACGTGGGGCATCGTCTCTGCTTGCTTTGCGTTCGTGCAGGGTGAGACGTCCTTTGTGATCCTGCGGTTCCTGCTCGGCGTCACCGAGGCGGGCCTGTTCCCGGGCGTCATCATGTACCTGGCCGAGTGGTTCCCGAACAAGGTGCGAGTGCAGATGTTCGCGATCTTCTACCTCGCGCAGCCGTTCTCCCAAATGATCGGCAACCCGCTCTCGGGCTGGCTCATCAACATCGGCGACCAGCTTCCCGGCGTCCGGGGCTGGCAGGTCATGTTTTTCACCGAGGGCATCCTGGCCGTACTCGCCGGCATTGCGGCGTTCTTCTTCCTCATCAACGGCCCGGAGAAGGCCAAGTTCCTCAACCTCGACGAGAAGTTCGCGCTCAAGGAGATCATGACGCAGGAAGACACTGTCAAGGATGAAACCGGGCCGCGGGGCGTGTTCGCGGCGATGCGCAACGGTCGCGTTTGGTACTTCACCCTCATCTACTTCTGCCTGCAGATCGCCGTTTACGGCGTCACCTTCTTCCTCCCGCAGCAGGTTTCTTCGCTGACAGGCCAGAAGGTGGGTCTCGCCGTCGGACTGCTGATCGCCGTTCCGTGGTTCTTCGGAATCTTCTCCTGCTACCTGATCGGCCGGGCAGCCAACACGGTTGCCAAGCGCCGCATGTTCGGCACGGTGCTGTTTGTATCGACAGGTCTGTGCATCCTTGGGTCGGCGTGGGCCGGCACCAACCACCAGCCGGTGCTGGGGATGATCTTCATTACCCTCGCGGTATGCAGCTTCCTCGCAGTCGGGCCGGTCGTCTGGGCCTACCCCACCGCATTCCTTGCCGGTTCCGCAGCCGCGGCCGGCATCGGCCTCATCAACTCGCTGGGCAACCTGGGCGGTTTCGTGGCTCCGATCCTTCGGACCGCGGTCAACAGCGCCACGGCAGACCCCACCGGATCCGCCGGGGTCTACGCCCTCGGAATCCTGCCCTTCCTGGCGGCCGCCATGATGTATGGCACCCGGGCATTCAGGAACAAGGCCGACGATCTTCTGGGCAAGTAGCCCGTTGTACATCGGGGTCAGCACCAAGATGTACATGGGCTACCGGCACAGCTTGTCTTGGCTGGAGCGAGTGCGAAATGAAGTGGACGCCCGTCCGGCCCTCGTGGCCGGGCGGGTGGTCCCGTTTGTGATCCCGTCGTTCCCCATGTTGCCGGACGCCGTCCGGATTCTGGACGGCTCTTCGCTGCGCCTGGGCGCGCAGAACTGTGGCTGGGCTGAGGGTCCGTGGACGGGTGAAGTGTCACCGTCGCTGCTGGCGGAGCTCGGTGTGCGGCTCGTGGAGATCGGACACGCGGAACGGCGCCGGCACTTCAGCGAGGACGACGCCGTGGTCGCATTGAAGGTCAGGGCCGCGGTGGATGCAGGGTTGACCCCGCTGCTGTGCGTCGGCGAGGAGGCGGTCGCCGATCCGGGGGTGTCGGCGTCGTTCGTGTTCCGGCAGATCTCGGCCGCTGTACGGGACGACTGGGCGACGGCGGCCTGCCTGGTCATAGCGTACGAACCGGTGTGGGCCATCGGCGCTGCCGAGCCAGCCGGCGCGGCTTACGTGTCCGACGTCGTCGATCACCTCCGGGGCTTGCTTGCCGAACATGGCCTCGCCGGGCTGCCGATCATTTACGGTGGCTCCGCCAAACCGGGGCTCCTGCCTGAACTGCGGGGCGTGTCCGGACTTTTCCTAGGCCGCTTCGCCCACGACGCCGCGAACTTCGGGGCGGTCTTGGACGAAGCGCTGGGGTTACACGAAGCCCTTGGCTTGCCCAACTAACTCGCAGTAGTTGTCGTTTTCAGCCCTCATAACGACAACTAATGCGTGGGCCCACGCCGCCAGGGTTCCCTGGCCGAGCTTGCGAGGCGAGGGTGGCGGTGGGGATCAGTTGGGTCTCTGCGCTGGCACAGTCCCACGAAACCGCCCAGGTGCTCCAGCCCTTCCGGTTGGGTGGGCAGGTAGTTGGTCAGCTCCGGTGAGCGTACGACGACGGCCCGCCACTGACCGCGCGACACCGCCACATTGATCCGGTTGCGCGAGAGCAGGAACTCCATGCCGCGGGGCACCTCGGCTGCAGCCGACGCAGCCATGGACACGATTACCACAGGAGCTTCTTGCCCCTGGAACTTGTCCACGGTCCCGACCCGCACGCCGCGAAGTCCAGCCGCCCTTAGTTCGTGCTGGATGAGCTGAACTTGGGCGTTATAGGCAGCAACCACGAGGATGTCCTTTTCAAGCAGTGGCCGCTCCTCGGATGATTCGCGTGGGTCCAGCCAAGCCAGACCAAGGTGTGCCCTCACTTGGCGGACTACCTCCACCGCTTCTTCGGGAGACTGCGTGGAATTGCCACTGTGCTGGACGTAAACGCACTCGACGCCGGCCCGAACGCCGGACAGACGCCGCGTCGAAGCAGCCGGTGCTGAATGCAGCCGGCCATCGTAGGACAGCTCCGACACCGCGGCGCACAGATCCGGGTGCATGCGCCACGACGTCGCCAGGAAGTAGCCGAGCTCCGCGGGCAGCGTGTGCATGCCGTTGGCCAGCCAGCCGAGAGCGGACTCATCGACCGGTTCGGGGTGCTTGCCCTGGGTGACTTGGGGAAGCTGCTGCGGGTCGCCGAGGAGCAGCAGTCTCTTCGTTGCCCGGCTCACGGCGAGGGTGTTGGCGAGCGAGAACTGACCGGCTTCGTCAATCACCAGCAAGTCCAAGGAGCCAGGAGGAACGGTCCGGCCGGTCATGGTCCACGCGGTGCCGCCGATCAAGCAGCCTTCCGCGGAGGCCAGCAGCCGCTCAAGGTCATCCTTGGTCTGCTGGTCCCACGGAACGGGGTCGTCATGCTTCATTTCCTTGGCGATGAGCGTAGGATCCACCCCGGCCTTCACCGCAGCGTGCAGCATGTTTTCGACGACCGCATGGGACTGTGCAACAACCCCTACCTTCCAACCTGCACGCACCAGCCGCGCCACGACGTGCGAGCCAACGTACGTCTTGCCCGTGCCGGGAGGCCCCTGCACTGCCAGGTATGACTGGTCCAGATCCGATACTGCGGCGGTGATGGCGTCCACATATGCATCGTCGCCGGATCCGACGGCGGGCAGTTCCAGAAGCGCGGCCAGCCTCGGCCGGATACGGCGTAACAAGTCCAACGCCGGATCCTTGGGCCATGACGGCAGACTGGAACGGAGCTTGACGGCCAGTTCGCTCAAGGCCTTCCTCTGCCCGTCCGTATTGACTGGAGCGTCGGGGGTCAATGCCATGGGAAGCTGCGAGTATTCGTCGGCACCCTTGGGCAGTCGCTCCGAAATCGTCACGACATCCGAAGCACCGTCGTCGGGCCCTGAAAGCGCGCCCCCGTCATCAAGGGCGTCGGGATCGCCTACCTCGATTACCTCAGTCCCTCCCGCTCCCGACCTGCCCAGGGCGCTGACTGCCTTGCCGTCGAAAGCCTCCGGCACGGGCGATTCGTACATCCGGAAGTACTTCTTACCGGGCGCGAAACCGGAGCCGTCGGCGGCGTGGCCGAACAGCCGTACCGTCCGGGCCGGGTTGCTGCGGGGAGTTGGCTTGGCCCAGTCGTCCAGCACTTCGCCGCCTTCCACGATGAAGCAGTCCCTCGTGTCTTCCCATTCGGAAACTGGCCGGTCCAGGCGGTCGAAGTGTCCCCACCAGAATTGCTTGTCCTCACGCCGGTGAAAACCGACCGCGGCCGCCACCATGGCCACCGCCCGGTTGTCGTTGGAGCGGAGGGAATCGTCCGGCAATTCCGCAAGGTAGTCGTGGAGGGCTGTTTCCTCGGGCGCGGCCTCGTACTTGTCCGGCTCGGTCTCCGCGGGTAGCTCGGGTCCCGAAGCGGCCGGAAAACCGGGTTCAATGGAGCGTTCCGCTGCCAAGCCCAGCAACCAATTCCGCAGTTCCAGGGTGGAGAGGCAATCGTATTCGTTGTAGTCGGAGATGCCCGCGAGGATGGTTGCCGCCTCGTCGTCGCGGTTCGCGTCCCGGGCCGTGCAGTAGTTGGCGTAGGCAACCACGGAGGCTCCGGCGTCGGTCACGTCGCCCGAACGCAAATGTTCGCCCATATACAGGGGCTCGAGTTTTTTGATGCTGTAGGAGTCTTCAGAAATGCGGATGCTGTGCCGCACGGTGTCGTAGAGGTCCACCAGCACGCCTTCGCGGAGGAGGTTGTCCACGGCGGCTTCGCCCACCGTGTGGATGACCGATAGGTTCCGCAGCGCGGTTTTCTCATAGGCCGCGTAGTGATAGATCCGCATGTCCGGATACTTCATGCGTCGTTCTTCCACGTAGTCGAGGAAATCGATGAACGCCTGCCGTTCCTCAGCCCGGGAATGTGCCCAGAACGGTTTGAACACCGGAGATCCGCCCGGCTCCGTCGGATTTTCCACGACCCCGAACAAGTACTCCAGTCCCCAGCGGCCCGTTACCGGGTCTTGCCACAGGGGGTCTCCCTCGAAGTCGAAGAAGATGTCTCCCGCGTCGGGCCGGGGGAGCCGGGCCAGGGAGTTGGACTCCAGGACGGAGTAGCTGATGCTCTTCGCAGTGCCCGTCTTGTCGGTGTAATTGAGTGTCCCATCGGGTGTGGCTGTTCCGGTTTGCAGTCGGGCTTGTTCCTGCAGTCGGCGCGTGGCGGAATCCGCGGCGTCGGGCATCCCGGCAAGGGCGTCGATGGTGAAGATGCCGTTTTCCATGAGCTTCTTGCGCCGGGTGATCCTCATCCCCGCCACCATCAGCAGATCCCGGTGGAGGCGCACTTGTTCTTTGCAGTAGTCGCAGCGCCCGCACGCGGTGACTCCGGGCGCGCCCCATTGGATAGGCTCCAGCCGCGATCGGTGCGCGTCCGTCAATGTGAGGAAGCGGTCCCGGCGTTCACGGAACACCGGAAGGACATCGGCGAGCCGGTGGTCGCTGTGCACGTAGTCGAAGCCGCCGGCGTCCGATCCGGCAGCGTCCCGCTGAATGGTAGCCCCGAGGACAAGGGTCAGGTCCGGGGCCGGAGTGATTCCCGCCTTGAGCAGCTGGTCGCCGTAGGCAGCCAGTTGCAGCAGCGCAGTGACCTTGGCATGCCGGGCGAGCTTGGTGTCGTACACTGCGTAGCTGCCATCCGGCTGCTTGACGAGGAAATCGGACCGTCCGTGAAACTGGCCGTCGAAGAATGCCGCCTGGAAGACCACATCCGCGCCCGATCGCAGCGCGTCGATCGATTCCGCATGCTTGGCTTGCAGGGTGGCGCGGTCCATCGCTTCGGCGGGAACGATGTCGAACACGCCCGCGCGCGTCAGCGGATCCCAGGTGCCGAACTCGGCCACGAAACGGTCCAGCACCCTGTGCTCGTGAACGTCGCCCAGGGCGGCGGTCCGTTCCAGCATTTCGTCGACGGCGAAGGACGGCTTCTGCGAGAGGCCCAGCTTCTCATCCAACTTGCGCAGCAACTGGTACTCGCACGTGGAGGCCGTGACGAGGTCGCTGGCGGAAAACACCAGATCCCGCTCGTGCCCTGCATCTACTGAATCGAGAAAAAACACCGTGCCCCCAGACCGTTGAGCTGATGAAGCCAAGCTATCAGTGCGGTCCGACAGTAAGGCAGCCCTGGGTCAGCGCGGTGGGCTCAGCCGCTGAAACGGAGGGTGATCACCAGGCCGATGAGCGCGACCACGCCGGCCAGGATCATGGCTGCCCTGGGATTGCCGAAGTTGAGGGTCCATCCTAGGCCGAAGCGCCGCGGAACCATCAGCGCATGGTCTTCGCGGTTGACGTAGAACAAACCGCTCCGCCAGTATTTGTCGTCCTCCCGATGGGTCAGGCCGGTGTCCTCCTCGCCCTCGTCCCTGGCGCGGTTGTTCCTGGCGAAGACGACGACGGCGACCGCGACGGCGGCCAGGATCGGGAGCGCGACCACCAGCGGCGCCCATGGCGTGACCGTGCCCGTCCACATCAGCAACGATGATCCCAGCATCGCCAGGTCGATCATCGCGAGCAATCCGAGGAGTGCCTTGGCGCCCAGCAGCATGTACCGGCGGTGCCAGTGCGCGGAGCCTGCCGGGTGCGCCGGGTCGATGTCGGGCCGGCTGCGGAAGAGGATCGCCGCTGCGATACCCATGAGCAGCGCGGTCACGCCGATTTGCACGAATACCAGTGAGAAGGCGGTGCCGATCGATTTGGCGGCCAATCGATTGGGCATGCCTTTCGCACCGTAGTGCACTGCGAGCACGTCCGGCATGGACGGGTAGCTGATCACGCCGATCACCACAGTGGCGATAGTGACGATCAATGCCGGCGCCAGCCAGAGCCAGGGAAAACGCGGTGGATCGGTCCGCAATTCGGTGTCCACCGCGATGACTTGGCGGACGCCCTCATACCAACCTCCGGCGGCTTTGGCCGCCCGGATTTCGTGGTTGGCCAGGAAGAAGCAGCCGTACCAGAAGCCGACCAGCACCAGCACCGACAGCGGCAATAGCAGCGTTTCGCCTGTCATTGCGTAAATGGCAAGGCAGACCCCGATGGCGACGATCCCGCTCAGGAGAACCCGCCAACGATAGATGCGGGTCTGCCTGACCACGGTCGGGTCGTCGGCACGCTGGGCCGGTACGCGGACCCCGAAGGGAACCGTCGGGCTGTTGATCGCGGGCAGGACCAGCGCGATGGCGAGCACCAGTGCCGCCAACGCGGAGCTCAGGACAATGGCAACGGTCATGGTGTTTCCTCTGGCTGCGTGGTTCCAAATGAATCGAGTATCGATCGGCAGGACTTGAGAACTTCGTCGGCCGATAGTCCCCTGGCGACGGCTTCGGCGAGGAGGGTCCGTGCCCTCGCAGTCCACTCCGCGCCGAACGGCGGGTCTGCGACTGTCGGGGTCACCACCGCGCCGGTCTTGCGGTTGAGCTGGATCAGGCCTTGCTGGCGCAACAGGTCATAGGCTTTGTTCACGGTGTGGAAATTGATCCCGAAGTCCGCGGCGAGCGTCCTGGTTGCCGGCAAAGAGCTGCCCTCCGCCAGCACGCCGTCGGCGATTGCCTCCACGATCTGGTCCCGCAACTGCTGGTAGATCGGTATGTCGCTGGCTAGGTCTACGTTGAGGATCATCACTCACACCTCCGTCTTTATTATATAAGTTATAGAACAAGTAGCGGAAGATCCCCACCACCCGGAAAGCAGGCTCCGAATGACCACGTCTGACGCCAAAACCGCCCAAGATCCCGCCTTCGAAGCCGCATACCAGGCAGCCCAAAAAAGCCTTCGCGAAGGCGGCATTCCCATCGGCGCAGCGCTAGCCCGCGGTGGCGTGGTGATCGCGAGCGGGCACAACGAACGCGTCCAGAACGGCGATCCCATCGCGCACGGGGAAATGTCGGCCCTTCGCGCAGCCGGCCGGCAGAAGAGCTACCGGGACACAACCCTCTATACGACCCTCGCTCCGTGTGCCATGTGTACGGGCACCATCATCCAATTCAAAATCCCGCGCGTGGTGGTGGGGGAGGCCCGCACCTTCGACGGCGAATTCGAGCTGCTGCGGTCCAGAGGCGTGGAGGTGGTGGTCCTCGATGACCAGAGGTGCGTGGACATGATGCGCACGTTCCAGGAAGAGAATCCGGAACTGTGGGCCGAGGACATCGCCGAGTAAGACCAGCGGAGCGCTGGGTAAGACCAGCGGAGCGCCGAGTAAGACCAGCGGAGCAAAAAGAATCTGGCCACAGCCAAACCCCAAGCGTAGGCTGACAGCATCGGCGTCGGTGCCGGGGGTCCGCGTCGATACCCAATCGATCAAGGAGGACTCATGAGTGTTGTGCGCGAATTCATGACCACCAATGCCCAGTGCGTCAAAGAAGAGCAGTCGCTGCGTGACGCGGCTGTCCTGATGCGCGATCTGGACGTCGGTTCGCTGCCGATCTGCGGCAACGATGGAAAACTCAAAGGATTCATCACTGACCGCGACATTGTGGTCAAGTGCGTTGCTGAGGGACTGGATGCCGACCGGCTGACCGCGGCAGATCTCGCCCAGGGCACGCCGATCTGGATCGATGCGGATGCCAGCATTGATGCCGCCATCGACCTGATGGAAAAGCACCAGATCCGGCGCCTTCCGGTCATCACCGACCACAAGTTGGTGGGCATCATCAGCCAGGGCGACATCGCCCGCAACTACACCGAGGAGCGCGTGGGCGAATTGGTGGAGCACATCTCCGCCAAGACCCCCATGGCGCAACTGGGCTAACCGCAACTTTCGCACCCATCAAGCGTCACGGCCCGCCGGCCGTGGCGCTTCCGTGTGCGGGCAATCCGCGCCGTCTTTAGCCACGGCGAACCCATAAGGCAAAATGTCATGGTGACCCATCTTCCCCAGCCCCAGTCAGCACAGCCCCAATCAGCAGACGCCGCCATCCACGCCGTGATCGCCGACGAGCTCGGTGTGAAGGCCTGGCAGGTCAAGGCCGCGGTTGACTTGCTCGACGCCGGATCGACTGTCCCGTTCATCGCCCGGTACCGCAAGGAAGTCACCGGGACGCTCGATGACACCCAGTTGCGCGAACTCGAGGAACGGCTCAGGTACCTGCGGGACCTTGAGGACCGCCGTCGAACTGTGCTTGAGGCGATTGCCGCTCAAGGCAAGCTGACTCCGGAACTGGAGGCTGCCGTCGTCGGCGCGGATACCAAGTCCCGGCTGGAAGACATCTACCTGCCATTCAAGTCGAAGCGCCGCACCAAAGCGCAGATCGCCCGCGAAGCCGGCCTTGAGCCGCTCGCCGATGCGCTGCTCGGGAACCCGCAGCTCGAGCCTGAGCGTGAGGCCGCCAAGTACCTCAACGCCGAACACTCCATCGACGACGCCTCCGCGGCCCTCGCCGGCGCGCGCTCGATCCTCGTGGAGCGGGTATCCCAGGACCCCGATCTCGCCGAAACGCTGCGCGAGCGGTTATGGACGCAGGGACGGATGGTTTCGCGCGTGAAGAAGGGCCAGGAAACCGAGGGGCAAAAGTTCAAGGACTATTTCGAGTTCTCCCAAGTGCCTTCCGGAATGCCCGGCCACCGCGTGCTAGCGCTCTTGCGAGGCGAGAACGACGGCGTCCTAGAGCTTGATCTCGCCGAGGCAGAACCCGCCGACGACGACGCCCTGGCCGCCGCGCGCGGCCGGTACGAGAACGCTGTGGCCAAGTGCCTCGGGGTCGCCGAGCGTGGCCGCCCCGCCGATTCATGGCTTGTGCAGACCGCACAGATCGCCTGGCGCTCGCGCATCCTGGACCGGCTCAGCAATGACCTGCGCGGCCGCATGTTCGCCCAGGCCGAGGATGAAGCCGTGAGGGTGTTCGCCGCCAACCTCCGCGACGTGCTTCTTGCAGCTCCCGCCGGAAACCGTGCCACGCTGGGCCTGGACCCGGGACTGCGCACCGGGGTGAAAGTGGCCGTCGTCGATGGCACCGGCAAAGTCGTCGCCACCGACACCGTTTATCCCCACGCCCCGGCAAAGAAATGGGACGAGGCCCTGGTGACGCTCGAGCGCCTGGCGCGGCAGCACGCCGTCGAGCTGGTGGCGATCGGCAACGGCACGGCGTCCCGCGAAACCGACAAGCTCGCGGTGCAGCTCATCAAGTCGCTGGCAGCATCCGGCGGGCCGACGTTGCAGAAACTCGTGGTCTCCGAGGCAGGTGCGTCCGTGTATTCGGCGTCTGCGCTCGCGGCCGCGGAACTGCCCGGCATGGACGTGTCCTTGCGCGGGGCCGTTTCGATCGCCCGACGCTTGCAGGATCCGCTGGCCGAATTGGTGAAGATCGAACCGAAGTCGATCGGGGTGGGGCAGTACCAGCACGATGTCACGGCTGCCAAGCTCGACCGTTCGCTGGACGCCGTCGTCGAGGACTGCGTGAATGCGGTGGGCGTGGACGTGAACACGGCGTCGCCCGCGCTGCTCGCCCGGGTGGCCGGCGTCGGGCCGCTTCTCAGCGAGAACATCGTGGCGTACCGCAACGAGAACGGCCCCTTCGCTAAGCGGGCCGACCTCAAGAAGGTGCCGCGGCTGGGTGCCAAGGCTTTTGAGCAGTGCGCGGGCTTCCTGCGGATCACCGGGGGAACGGAACCGCTCGACGCGTCCAGTGTCCACCCGGAAGCGTATTCGGTAGCCCGGAAGATCGTCGCTGCTGCACGTGGCGCTGCTGTGTCTTCGCTCGATCCGCAGGCGTTCGTGGACGGGACGTTCGGCCTGCCGACGGTGCGCGACATCATGTCCGAGCTCGAAAAGCCGGGCCGCGACCCTCGGCCGGCATTCGCGGCGGCGACGTTCTCCGAGGGCATCGAGAAGATTTCGGACCTCAAGCCCGGCATGATCCTGGAGGGCACCGTCACGAATGTGGCAGCGTTCGGGGCTTTCGTGGATGTCGGAGTACACCAGGACGGGCTGGTCCACGTGTCCGCGTTGTCCAACAAGTTCGTGTCCGATCCCCGCGAGATCGTGAAGTCCGGACAGGTTGTCCGCGTGAAGGTCCTTGAGGCGGACCCGGAGCGGAAGCGGATTTCGCTCACCC
Source organism: Arthrobacter sp. KNU-44 (assembly GCF_051843155.1). Taxonomy (NCBI): domain Bacteria; kingdom Bacillati; phylum Actinomycetota; class Actinomycetes; order Micrococcales; family Micrococcaceae; genus Arthrobacter; species Arthrobacter sp. KNU-44. Next base: position 1,032,387 of record NZ_JBPXNG010000002.1, on the reverse strand, counting down.
TCAGGCTCGACGACGAACCTGGCACCGCGGGCGGGTCCGGTTCCCGGGGCGGCGGGCGTGAGCGCGGCTCGCGCCCGGCGGCGCCGCAGGGTGGACATAGCGCGAAGGCGGCTCTTGCTAAGGGTGCGCCTGCTCGCAAGGCGGCGCCTGCGAAGGCGGCTCCCCAGGCGCCGGTCAACACGGCCATGGCGGAAGCGCTGCGCCGGGCCGGGCTGGGGAAATAGCCGCACACATTGTCCGGCCCCGGCACCCAAAGGCTGATCATTCTGAAGGGATGCTACTGATTCCCGACGTATGAGTGGCATCATGTAGGAGATCAGCAGCGTTAGCTTGTGCCAGGGGGGGCCATGATTCGAACGCGCGGGCAGGGGAAGAGGACACGGACGTTCAGGCCTAGATGGTGGTTGTATGCCATCTTCGCCATGGAGTTGTGTGTTGCCCTGGCGGTGGGGCTGCCCTACCTCTTCGGCGATGATTCCTGGGAAGCCTGGGGATGGCCGGTCTGGATTTCGGATGCTTTTTCGTTGCTCGTGGTGCCGGCAGTGGTTTTCGCATCATTTTTTTTGGTGCGCCAGCAGCTCCGGGAGCGGGCTGAAGCCTCCCGGACCACCCGCTTGATGGACACGGTGCTGAGCACCAGCCGGGAGTGGTTGTGGGCCATAGGACCTGACGGGCGCTTCACCTTCTCCAGCCCGGCGGGCGTGGATTTGATCGGCTACGAGCCTTCAGAGCTACTAGGCAGGCATTTCCGTCTGATCATTGACCCTGATGATCTGGCCGACGCCCTGCAGGGAAGGGCTTCCACTCAAGATGCTGCCGCCGGGTGGTCCGGACTTCACGCCGTGTGCCGCCACAAGGACGGCAGCAGGGTTCTGGTCGAGGTGTCCGGAAGAGCACTTCGCGACGCCGCTGGACGCCCAAGTGGTTTTGAGGGGACCAGCAGGGCCCTTGATCCCCGGACACGGGACTCGCTGGCTACCGGGGAGATCAGGAGCCGGATCGAGGCGGTGCTCGCCAGGCGTTCCTTGATGACGGCATTCCAACCCATCCGCTCCCTGGAATCAGACTCAATCGTTGGGGCTGAAGCCTTGACGCGGTTCCCGGGATCTCCGAGCATTTCCCCCGAGATGATGTTCGCCGAGGCTACCACCGTCGGACTGGATGTTGAGCTTGAGATTCTTGCCCTCGAGACCGCCCTCGCGGCTGCGAAGGGGCTGCCACTCGCGTTGTCGGTTTCCGTGAATCTCTCACCCCGGGCATGCCTTGACGCGAGACTCTCCGATATTCTTGCGCACTCTGGAATATCGACGGGCCGGATCGTGCTCGAGGTGACGGAACGCCACCACGTTGTTGACTATGGTCCCCTCGCTGCGGCGCTTGCACCTTTGCGCTGCCGCGGCTTGAGGATCGCCGTTGATGACGCAGGTGCTGGCTTTGCTTCCATGCGCCACATCCTGTTGCTGAAGCCCAATGTGATCAAGCTGGACAGGGAGATCATCGCCGGCATCGACACCGACCCGGGCCAGCGGGCCCTCGGGGCGGCCATGGTCGGCTTCGCGAAGGAAATCGGGGCAGCCCTGGTCGCCGAAGGGATTGAAACCGAAGCCGAGCTAAGTGCGGTAGCCGAGCTCGGCATGACTGCGGGGCAGGGCTACCTGCTGGGCCGGCCTTCGGTGCGGCCGGAGGAATGGGCACAGTGGGACGAGGCGTTCCAGCACCGGGGAAGACCGAAGACATCGATGAAGCCCGGGCCCAACTAGTCCCCACCGGCTCCCAGCCTTCGCAAGCTCAGGCCGGGTCCCTCGCCGGCGTCGGCCCACGCAGTAGGTGTCGTTTTGAGCCCTGAAAACGACACCTACTGCGAGTTAGTTGCGTTAGGGGATGGCCTGAGCTGGCACTCATCGGGAACCAGAGTATTCACCAAAGGGCCTAGCGGGCATTTCCAATGTAACTACTCATTCGTCCCAAACAAGAACACTCATTTTGCCGCCGTCGCCTTGGTGGCCTACGAGATCTTGGTTATCCGGGCACTCGTCCGTCGGCAGAACAAGTAGCCGCAACGCCAAAACGACGGCGGCGCCTACTCGTGTGTCACGAAGCCGGTGATGTGAGAGGGGCTCCCGAGTCCGGCGTGGGAGCGGGAGCCTTCTGCCACGGCCAACGCCCGGTGATCTCAAGCTCGATGGAGAAGCTCAAGAACGTCCGGATCAGCACGATGACCGCCAGCACCCCCACGCTCTCAAAAGTGGGGGTGACTGCGACAGTACGAATGATGTCCGCGGCCACCAGAAATTCGAGGCCAAGCAGGATGGAGCGTCCCAGAAGCTGCCTGTAGGAGCGGTAGACCGAAAGCGGCGCCGAGCTTGCCGGCAGGCGTTTGGGCTTGTAACCGCGCAGGGCAAGGGGTATCGATGCGATGGCTCCCACAACCATCACTGCCACACCCGCAAAGTCCATGTACCGGCCGACGGCCTCGATGATTTGCTGGAAATCCATCAGTCCCCTTGTCCCAGGCTAGGGTGCCGGGATCGGGAAGAATGCCCGAGGATCCTGCAACAAGGCCGGGTAGTCGAAGTCCGTGCGGTCAATGATCTTGGTGACCTCGAAGTTGCGGCCGAAACGTCCGTCTTCCAGCGTGATCGGCCGGCCGAGGATCTTGCCCAGGGCGAACTTGGCGCCGCCCTCGATGGGGACGAGGACTGGCGTGTTCCCGGGGAGCGTCCGGAAGGCCTCGTCCTGGCGCTGGCGGTTGCGGGTGGGCCTCTTCACCAGTTGCTTCGGGGCCTTGCGGGCGGTCTTGCCCGGGCGACGGGACGTTTCCGAAGCGTAGACGAATTGGTAGCCGTCGCCGTCGATGTTCGCGGCCTTGGCTTTGCCCGCTGCCGGCATCCCCACCTTGTCGATCTTCTCGGGTTCGACGTCGCCCACCGGAGCGCGAAGCACCCAAATGAAGTCGTCGTAGGGGTCTTCGGGGATGAACTCGTGACTGGGCTCGGGCCAGAGGTACTCAAGGTCGTTCGGAGTGTCGGGAAAAAGCTCGGCGTAGAAGCGGGGCTCTTTCTGGAGCAGCTTGGAGCGGTGGCTCAAGTGGAAGTCGGCGTCGCCGAGCCACGGCGGCATCGGAATCTTGGAGGCGTAGTCCGGGTGGGCTGCTTGGGGTGCGAACTCGGTGATGCTGGCGCGGGTGTTGTCCGGATTGCCGCGGGCGACCCATTCGTCCACCATGGCCAGGCCGTAGAGAGTAAGTGCGGGAACGTAGCCCATCCACATGCGGATAGCGGGGTGGGAGGGCCGGCCGAACTCGGGGATCACCAGTGCGCGAAGGATCTGCAGTGCTTCGACACGCTGCTTGCCTAGCCTTGCGGTGTCCAAGACGGCAGCACTCTGCTTGAAATCGGGGAACGGAAGGAAGGTCTGCATCCTTTCAGTTTGGGGGCCGAACCGCGTAGATCCAAGTTGGCGCGGTGTGGCCTTCCCCTCGCTCGTGGTATCGGGGCCCTGAAGATCGCTTTGGCGGCGATACTTGTCCCATGGATGCTGCGCCGGAATTCGGTCATGAAGTACATAGCAGTTTTGCTTGCTGGTGTTGCGGCACCGAGTATCCGGAGGCCAAGATCGTCCGGCTTGGAGCACATCCGGAGGCGGGAGTATGCCTGTCTTGTACTGTCTCGCTCCGAAGCGCCGCGCGTCGGCGGGAGACTCGTGCCGGAAACTGGCCCGCTCGTGCAGTTCTGGGGTCGGTTGATCGAGCCCGCGGCGCGGTAATGGCCCGCCGCTGGCAGCACCATCCGGTGTTTGGGTCCCTCTTGCGGAGAATCAACCGCTTCCTGCCGTAAAGCCCGCTTTGCGGTTCCGCTCGAATCGGGTGCATTCAGTATTCGTCCTAGTCTTGTCGGGTGGAAACTTTTGGCGAATCGACGACGACGGCGGCACCTCCGGTTGCCGAACTGCACCTACACATCGAGGGGACGCTCCAGCCCGAGCTGATTTTCGCGCTCGCGGAACGGAACGGGATTGAGCTTCCGTACGCGGATCTGGATGAGTTGCGCGCCCGGTACGAGTTCACTGACCTGCAGTCATTCCTGGATCTGTACTACGCCAACATGGCCGTGTTGCGCACCGAACAGGATTTCGCGGACATGACCAGGGCCTATTTGGCGCGCGCCGCGGCCGGTGGCGTGCGGCATGTCGAGATCATGATGGATCCGCAGGCGCACATCTCGCGCGGAGTGGCACTGGAGACGTGCGTGAACGGTGTGGCGTCCGAACTCACGACGTCGGAAGAGGAGTTTGGCGTCTCGACGCTCCTGATTGCCGCGTTCCTGAGGGACATGTCCGAGGAATCTGCGCTGGAGGTTCTGGAGCAGCTCCTTGCCATGAAGGCGCCGATTGCCGGCATCGGCCTGGATTCGGCCGAGGTGGGCAATCCGCCGTCGAAGTTCGAACGGTTGTACCGCCGGGCGGCGGAGGCCGGACTCCGACGGATAGCGCACGCCGGTGAGGAAGGCCCCGCTTCGTATGTGTACGAGGCTCTCGACCTGCTTGGCGTGGAGAGAATCGACCACGGCATCCGCTGCATGGAAGATCCGGCCCTAGTGGAACGGCTGGTGGCCGAGCAGATCCCGTTGACCGTGTGCCCCCTGTCCAACGTCCGGCTGCGCGCCGTGGATACCCTGGCCGATCACCCTTTGCCCGCGATGTTGGCGGCCGGGCTGAATGTCAGCGTGAATTCGGACGATCCCGCCTACTTCGGTGGCTACGTGGACGACAACTTCGAGCAACTGGTCGCGGTGCACGGCTTGTCTGTTGCTGACCGGGCCCGCCTGGCCGCGAACTCTGTGCGTTCGTCGTTCGCGGACGAGTCCCGGAAGGCGGAACTGTTGGACGAGGTTTCGCAGTGGGAGAAGGCTTCGGGGGAGTAAGGGAGGCCTTCGAGGGTACCTCAATCGCCTGCTACTGACCGGTACCCGAGAGCCTTCCATCACTTGCCGACCGTTTGGGCGTAATAGTGGGTCACGACACACGGTGTTTACCGAGAACAGTCGCCAGAATTTACAGAACATTGGCAGACTGCTGAAGGAATGTTCGCCGTTGAAGGAGACCCAGTGGCCAAGTCCACCGTCGAAAAAAGCAGTGCCCGTCTCAAGACCGTCCTGGACGTCTTGGCTGAGGGAACCTGGTCCGAGAAGTCGTTGAATGCCGGCGAGATCCTGGCAGAAGCGATTGTCCGTGTCCCGCTGGATGAGCGCGAGAGTGAGCTGCTTAGTGGAGGCATTCCACGCGGCCATAAGAGCCTGACGACGGAGACCGCGAAGCTGGTCAAAGCTGGCTGGCTGATCAAGGGTCGCTCGGGCTGGACCATCACCGACGACGGTCTTCGTGCCACTGTCGCTTTCGCCAAGCCGGACGAGTTCGTTACTGCGCTGACTGAGGGTACCCCCGTCCCTGCAGGCACTCCGCTTCCCACGGCCCCCGTCAAGAAGGCCGCAGCCAGGAAGCCCGCGGCAAAGAAGGCGCCTGCTGCAGAAAAGGCCGCGGCGGCTAAAGCAGCCGCGGAAAAGGCACCGGCCGCCAAGGCAGCGCCTAAGAAAGCTGCCGCACCCAAAGCGACTGCCGCCGTCGAGAAGCTCGACCAGCCGTCCGCCGTCGCGATCGCCGGTGACTTCAACACGATTCTCGGCGCGCCGGAGGACTGGGCTCCGCAGTACGACGAGGTGCAGATGAAGTTCAATTCGCGTCGTAAGGTGTGGACCCTCGCCGCCACGCTGCCTGCCGGTTTCTACACCTACAAGATCGCGCTGAACCGCTCGTGGGACGAGAACTACGGCGCGTTCGGCGCGCGTGATGGTGCCAATCACGAACTGCAGCACGACGGCGGCAAGATCACCTTCACGTACGACCACGCCACGCGCGACATCGTCACGGCTTAGCCGTAACTCCAAGTTTTCTCCAAGTCCAAATGTGGACTTGGAGAAAACGTGGGAACAAAGCGCCCGGACTCCGAGGTTAGGGTAGGTCAAAAGGACCTAACCGAGGAGCCAGCGATGACCGATGCCACCTTCCGCCACAACGTTGACCGCGAACGCTTTGAAGTGCTCGCTGATGGCCACGTGATCGGTAAGGCCGCGTACAAAGCGTACGACGACGGTGGGTCCCCGCAGCGGATTTTCTACCACACCGTGATCAACGAGGAGTTCGGCGGCCAAGGGCTGGCGGGCAGGCTCGCCGAAGTTGCCTTGGATGAGACTGTGAGCGAGGGACTCGGGATCGTGCCCGTGTGCCCTTTCATCAAGAAGTTCCTCACCAAGCACTCGGAATACGCGGCGAACGTGACTGCACCGACGCTGGCGCATTTGGAGTACCTCAACGCGGCCCTCGTTCCGGCTGCCAGGGCCTAAAAGCGGCGGGTCGCACCGCCGTCGAGCCTCATGAATACATCAATGAACCCGGAGTGGTGAGAACCTCGCCGGTCTCCAGCCAGGTCTTCAGGCCGGAGAGGATCATCGGCCAACCGCCGTAGATCTGGTCGTTACCGCCTTCGCGAAGGTCGCTGTGGGTGACGGTCAAGTGGCAGGAGTCGCCGACGGGTTCGATCTCCCATGTGACGCGTGATGTGCCCTCCGCTTTGACGTCCTCGCCCCAGAGCGCGCGCATGGTTTGGACGAGCCGGCGCGGCGGATCGACCTCCACGTTTTCGCCTTCGCCCAGGACCATTCCGTTGGCTTTGGGATTATGCATCTCGTAATGCCCGCCCGGCGTCCAGTCCGCGGTGTGGGTGTTGCCGAACTGGTACTTGCTGCGGGTGTCGCTGTCCGTGATGGCTTCCCAAAGCCGCTCCGGAGTGGTCTTGATGTAGATTTCGAAGATCTTTTCCACGGGACTTTCCAATCTGGTCTTGAGGTCGCTCAACGCAGCGGCCCACGGTTCTGCATATTTGCTCACCCAGCGGTCGTGGACGAGCCTGATGGGTACCGGATTCAGGTAGTGGAGCTTTTCGCGACCACGACGGCGGGTCACAACCAGCCCGGCTTCCTCAAGGATCTTGAGGTGCTTCATGATCCCGAAACGGGTCATGTCGAACCGTGCTTCGAGTGCGCTGAGCGTCTGCCCGTCCTCGTGGAAGAGCTCGTCGAGCAGATCCCTGCGGGTGGGGTCGGAGAGTGCCTTGAAGACGGCGTCCATGCATTCAGAATAGGTGACCATTTGGTCACATGTCAACGGATTCGGGTGGACTTCAACTGGGCAGGCTTACGTCCGGGTGGGTCTGAAGTGGTGGTTGCGTCGGGGTGTTTGGCGGGGGTCGACGTGGGGTGGTGGTTTGAACCATGCTGTGCCGGTGTCCAGGGTGATGGTCCAGTGTTCTTTGTGGATGACGTGGTGGTGGTGGCTGCATAAGAGGGTGCCGTTGTCGGTTCCGGTGGTGCCGCCGTGGGACCAGTAGGTGATGTGGTGGGCTTCGCACCAGGGTGCGGGGATGGTGCAGTCGGGGAAGGCGCAGCCTTGGTCCCGGGCGATGATGGCTTTGCGGATGTGGGGCGGGAAGATGCGGGTGGTGCGGCCGATGTCCAGAACGCGGCTATCGCTGCCGAGCAGGACGGGGATGATGTCCGCGTCGCAGGCGATCTTGCGGATGACCGCGGGGTGGAGCGGGCCCTGAAAGGTGGACGCGCCGCTGCTGAGGCGGGGACCGGCGGGCGTTTCGCGGCCGAGGTGGTCGAGGTGTTCGAGGAGGTCCCGGTAGTCGATGGTCACCATCAGCTGGGGCCGGAGGCCGCCGTTGGCGGGCAGTTCGCCGGTGGCCAGGGCCACTGCGCAGGCGCCGGTGAGCCCGTCGAGGAGTTTCTGTGCCCGGGAGCGGCGGTCCAGGTCGGGGCCGGTGGCGGGGCCGGTGCCTGTGCCGGTGCCTGTGCCGGCGGCGTTGGGCTGCAGGCGGGGGTTGGCGGCGGTGTTCATGGCGGTGGCGAGGGTTTCAAATTGTTCCGCGGTGGCGAAGATTTCCAGGTGGTGCAGTCCGCGGCGGGGTTTGCGGATGAACGCTCCTTGGCGATGGCGTAGTTCTTCCTCGCCGGGTTCGGATCCGTCCTGGTCGATCGCGTCGACCCAGCGTTTGGCCATCCGGGACACGAAATCGGGGTCGCTCTCAACTGCGGTGCGGGTGAGGGAGTGTTCCATCTGGTGGGCGGTGTCCGCGTCGGCGATGTGTCGCACCTGGTCCAGCGCCATGCTGATGATCGTGGCCGATCGGGACGGCACGGCTGCCGTGGAAAGGGCTTCGGCGAGGAGTTCGTGGCGTGCGGGGACGTCCTGTCCGGCGATCCCTGTTTGCGGGAGCACGCCGGAGGCCAGGACAAGCCGGCGCCTGGCCTCGCCGATGCTGATCCGCAGCCTGGCCCGCAGGAATTCGGCCGCGTTCCGGTACCCGTCGTCGACCGCGTCGGCTGCTCCCGCGACCGGTGCGGCTGCGGTGTCGGCTGCGGTGGGTTCGGTCCAGCCGGTCCGCCACCCCGGCGCCGGGGATGCCTGCCATGCCGCCTGGGCTTCGCGCCGGGTCCGTTCCACGGCCTGGGCTGCGACGAGCTGCAGAAACTCGACCGTCCGGGAGATCTCCTCGACCTTGCCGGCGAAATCGGCGGCTTCGGGGAAAGCCAGCACGCGGGCGTCGGCGAGAGCGGTTGAGCGCAGCGCATCCATCGCCGCCACCGCCTGATCAAGCTCATGTGCGGGGGACAGCGCGGCCCGCGGGGACAGCGCGGCCGGCGACGGCACGGCGGCCGGGTTTTGCTGCCCGGCATGCCAGGCAGGGACGGGCTTCAGGCGGCGGGACAGTCGTCCCGGCGCCGCGATCCCGCCATCGGGCGAGGCTGCCCGACGTGCCACGAGTTGACCGATGCCTTCCATGAATAAACCCTGTCACGGGGGTCTGACTTTTTTAGCCCCTGCGCTGCCAATCGACGTCGCGCAAAGCGAAACAAGGAAAACAGGTCCCAAAAATCAGGTGTTGAGGTCCCAATGAACCCTGATCGCCTCGGCGACCGGGCCGGTGACGTCGATCTGGAAGGCAACGGGTGCGGTTCCCGTCTCTTCAATGACGGTGTCGTGGTAAACCCGGCCGCATGACGGACACAAAGTGTAGAGGTCCTCATCGTCGGGCCACGGAGCCAGCCCTGCGGGGACCGGCTCGGTTGCTCCGCTGTACACCGGGACGCCTTGAGAGTTGGCCTGAATCAATCCCTCTTTGCTGACCGTGTTTCCGCACAGGCAAGTGATCGTCGTGACATCGTGACCGATGACATCGGCAAATTCAGTGTCCATTTGAGCTCCCCGGAGTCGGAAGAGACGTTCTGCTTGTAGCTTATGCCCGTGATCGCCTCCCGTCGCTGCCAGTTTGGCCGCGCCTTGATTACGTGGACGGGGGTGGGCCCAAGCTTCAGCCTAGACTCCTTGGATGGCTACGGATCTTGAGAGTGTTTTCCTCAATGGCACGGTTGGTGCCGGCAAGACGACCACGGGCGAAGCCTTGCACTGGCTCCTCGCCGACGACGGAATCAGCAATGCCGTGATCGACCTCGATGAGTTGCGGCGGAGCTGGCCTGCGCCTTCATCGGACCGGTTCAACCACGAGCTGGAACTGAGGAATCTTCAAGCTGTCGCGGGGAATTATCGTGACGTTGGCGTACGGAGGTTCATTTTGGCAGGAGTGCTTGAGCAATCCACCGAGGTGGATCGCTATCGTGCAGCCCTCGGTGGAGGAAAACTCACCGTGATCCGGCTGGACGCGTCAATCGAGACTATCCACGAGCGGCTCAGGAACCGCCACGAGCCGAACAGCCGGGAGCTGACCTGGCACCTGGATCGCAGCGTGGAGCTCGATGAAATCCTGACCGGCGCTCGACTCGAAACACATGTGGTGGCGACGGGACCGCGAAGCCCAAAACAGGTTGCCCAGGCAGTTCGGGCTCTGGTTGGGTGGTAGGAGCAGCCAAGCCCGGCGGACCCATGGAGCCCGTCGACAACGCTTAGTGAGGGGACGCGATGAAATCCAACGAACTGCTGCAGGATGCCTTTGGCCGGATCCGTGACACCGTGGCCGCCACCCTTGAAGGGCTCGACGACGGCTCTCTGGTCCGTCGGCCCGCCAGCACCGGAAATTCGATTGCGTGGTTGATCTGGCACCTCAGCCGGGTGGAGGACGTCCAAGTCGCCTCCGCCGCCGGCGTCGAACAGGTGTGGACTTCGCAGGACTATGCTGGCCGCTTCAAGCTGCCGCTGCCCGAGCGCGACACCGGCTACGGCCACTCGAGCGATAAGGTCGATGCGGTTCAGGCCCCGCCGGAGCTGTTGCTCGAATACTACGACGCCGTCCACCGGCAGACGGTTGCGTTCCTGAAAACTCTCGGGGACGAGGACCTTGATCGCATCGTCGACACCCGCTGGGACCCGCCCGTCACTCTCGGCGTGCGGTTGGTCAGCACTATTGCCGATTGCCTTCAACACGTGGGGCAGGCCGCCTATGCCAAGGGCTTAGGCGGCCTGTGAGCGCACTCCTCATACCGCTTTCCGGGGTTTGAAGACCAACCCCACGACGACTGCCAGTGCGAGTGCGGAAAGGACGGTTGCCGACCAGAACCCGGCCCGTCCGCCGGTCAGGAAGTCGCCGGGGATAGCGAAGGCCGCGTAGATCGAAGCCACAATGGCCAGGCCGACGGCGCCGCCCAGTTGCTGCATTGTCTGGAAGAGTCCAGACGCGGACCCTGCGTGCTCCGGTTCGACGTTGCGCAGCGCGAGCGTCGTGAGCGGCATGAACGTCATGCCCGCCGAGATTCCAGTGCCCAGAAGTGCAAGCAAAACAAGGGCGAACGGGGTGTCCGTGTTCAGTTGCGTCAGCGGCAAGAAGGCGACGACGCGAAGGGCGGTGCCGAAGATGACCAGCCGGACGGCCCCGAAGCGCTCAAGTAGACGCGGGACGATCCGCGACATCGCGAAGATGCTCAACGGCATCGGCAGGAACGCGAGCCCGGTGACCATGGGCGTGAGGTGCAGATCGTCTTCGAGGTACTGGACCATGAGGAAGAACATCGCCAGCATCCCGCCGTAGGTGGCCGCCATCGCGGCGAGCGCCGCCACTCGGCTCGGGCTGCGCAGCAGCTGTGGACGGAGCAGTGGGTGGGCGAACCTCCTCTCGGTGACGGCGAGCACTGCGATAAGCGCTGCCCCGACCACCAGGCCGCCGATCGTGCGCGGGCTGGACCAGCCGACGTCGCCCGCTTGAATGAGACCCCACACGATCGCGACGGCGCCGCCCGTCGCGGTCACCGCTCCGAGGATGTCAAAGCGGCCGGGCCGCCGGGGAGTTTCCGCGACGAGGCGCGGCACCGCGATGAGGACCACGACGCCGATCGGCACGTTGATGAAGAGGGTCCACCGCCAGCTGGTGGTGTCGGTGAGCAGTCCGCCGAGGATGAGCCCGAGCGCGCCACCCATTGAGGCAATGGCGGAGAACAGGGCGAGCGCCCGGTTCCGCGCGCCGTCGTCCTTTGCGCTGGTGGTGATGAGCGCGAGGACGCTCGGGGCGGCGAATGCGGCGCCGAGGCCCTGGAGCGCGCGTGCGATGACAAGGAGGAGGGGCGAGGTGGCCAGGCCGCCAAGCAGTGAGAAGAGCGTGAAGGCTGCGACGCCCACCAGGAAGGTGCGACGGCGGCCGACGACGTCTCCGATCCGTCCGCCGAGCAGCAGGAGGCCGCCGAAGGCGACGGCGTAGCCGTTCAGGACCCAGCTGAGCTCGGCCCGGTCGAAGTGGAGGTCGGTGGCGATGTGGGGGAGCGCGACGTTCACGACGGTCGCGTCGAGGACAAGCATGAGTTGGGCCAGCATGACCAGCCAGAGGCCAATGCTGCCGGCGCGGCCGCGCGGATTTCCGCTGGTCAGGGCGATCCCGGCGGGTGCGCGTGTGGCGATTGTGGGTGTCATTGGAGGTGTCCTGTTCTAGCCGAGAGGGCTGACGTACACTAAGAGGAGAGATGCTCCGTTTAGAACTATACGGAGACTCTCTCCGTTTTGCAATGGTGTATTGAAAGGTGTTTCTGTGCGCGCTGACGCTCAACGCAACCGCGATCGGATTGTGGAGGTTGCACGTGCGCTCTTCCGGGTCAAAGGCTACGAAGCCGTTTCGATGGACGAAGTCGCCAAGGCGGCCGAGGTGGGACCCGGTACGCTCTATCGGCACTTCCCGACCAAGGAGTCTCTGTACGACGCGGTCCTCGAAGCATGGGCAGAGAAGGTCAACACCGCCGTCGACCGCGCCCTTACCCTCGACGCCCCTGCGCGGGAGCGGTTGTTGAATTGGCTCACCGATTATGCGTCGATGCTGACCGAGCACAAGGGTGCCGCCGCGCGGATTACCGCAGCGCTGGGCGACCCGGGTTCACCATTTGCGGCAAAGTGCCAGACCTACCTGGGCGCCAATCAGCGCGTGATCGAAGCGTTGGACTCGGCCTTGCGCCCTGGAGTCGATGCAATGCAGATCAGCCGGCTCGTCGGCGGCGTGGCTGCAGTGGTAGATAACAGCGAACTTCCGGCTGATGCAGCAGCATCGATGCTCGCGGTAGTCGCTGACGGACTAATCGCTCCCTGACGCGGTTCAGCGCTGGGCTGAGTACTCCAGCATCTGAGCTGTACTCCAAGTGCGCCACGTCACTTACTCGCAAATTCGTTAACCAAGTCCAGTAGAGATCACTCAAGGCTGCCCAGAAGCCCGTCCGTAGGATCCGTAGTGAGCCGAAGATGGCTCACTGCCATTGCTTTTGGGATGCAATGTGCGGCAGTACCAACCCCGGCAGGGCCCTGAACCATGCCAAGGACGCACATCATGAAAACTGCAAAACTCATGGCCGTCGCTTGCCTCTTGCTTGCTTGGACAGCCACACCATTCTCCGCCGCGAATGCCGCACCGATGGATGCTTCGGGCATTGTTTTGGGCAGCGACATTTCCTGGCCCCAATGCGGTGGCGGACTTCCTGGGGGCCAGGCGTTCGGGATTGTCGGCGTGAACGACGGCCGTCCGGGCACCGCGAATCCCTGTTTCGCCGAGCAGCTGGGCTGGGCCAGCGGCTCGGCGGGCGGGACAAGCCAACCGGCGGCCGCCTTGTACGTCAACACCGCCAATCCCGCCGAGTACGGCGGGTGGTGGCCGGCATCCGATGCGGACGTGGGCATGAGCCGTCCAAACCCGTATGGGAGCTGCGACGGGACGGCTTCGCCGGCGTGCGCCTACCTCTACGGTTACGGCATCGCGTTCGACGACGTCAATCATTACGGCGTACCCGACCCCACCAAGCACATGTGGTGGTTGGACGTGGAGACCGGAAACGCGTGGTCCTGGGACACCATGGCCAACGCCGCGGATATTGAAGGCATGGCCGCCTACCTGCAAGACATTGGAGCGGCGGTGGGGATCTATTCAACCTCGTACCAGTTTGGAGTAATCGCCGGTCAGCTTCATCCCGACAGCAACCTGAACGGGCTCAAGAGCTGGCTTGCTGGAGCAGCGTCTCCGGAGTCGGCAGTGGAACTCTGTTCGGCCCCGCCACTGACGGCCGGCGGCGTGGTTGCACTGACCCAATTCACCACTGACTTCGATTACAACCACTCCTGTATTCCGCCGGCACCGCCACCACCCCCGCCACCTGCTCCGGCAGTGGCCCCGCCGAAGCCCCCGGTCCCGACGCTGACTACAGACGCCAGCGGTAAGCGGAAGCCGGTGCTGTCCGTAGCGCAGAACTGACAGTTCCCAGCCGAGGTTCGCAGCCTGGTCTAGCTCTGCTCCACTGCAAGATTTCCCCAAGATTGACCTAGTTTGCCCCGTCCGGAGCTGTAGCTAAGTAATTTCGATCCGGGGGACGAACGGCATGGCCGATAACTGAGGTTGACGGGCGACTCCCGAAATTGTTACTCGCAGCGACAAAGCAGTCGAAAGGTGTCAAAATGTCTCAGCCAAACTATAACCAGCCGTATCAGTACCCGAACTACCCGAACGTCCAGCAGAACAACTCCCTCGAGCACTTTCAGGGGAGCAAGTTCAAGGAAAAGTCGATAATCTTCGGGGTCATCGGTTTCTTTTTCCTGGGCATTGTTTTCGGGCCCCTGGCGATTGCCAATGCAAGGAAGGCCGAAGCCCTGCACCACTCGGCAACCCTGGGGAAGGTCCTTGGGTGGATCGACACCATCGCTTCGGTATTGGGCCTTTTGGCCTTCCTTCTCATTTTCCTTCCGGCGGCGTTCGGCGGGGGACACTAGCGCGCCGGCCCTGACGGTTCCCAGCCGAGGTTCGTGACGCGTCGTTTCGTGACCTCAGGCAACGATGGACCAGACTTAGGGACGTGAACAACAAACCCCGCCCCGGCCTAGCGATCGCTGCACTGAGTCTCGGGACGGCGCTTAATCCGTTGAACTCGTCGATGATCGCGGTCGCGCTGGTGGTCCTGCGCCAGGACTTTGCGCTCGACGTCGCCACGGTCACCTGGGTGATTACGTCCTTCTACCTCGCCTCGGCCGCTGGCCAGCCGCTCATGGGCAGGCTCGCAGACCGCTTCGGTCCGCGGAGGTTGTTCACCTTCGGTATGGCGGTGGTCGCCATTTCCTGCCTTTTGGCGCCGTTCTCGCCGAACTTCGCATTGGTCTGCGTGGCTCGAGCGCTCATGGCGGTGGGGACCGCGACGGCGTACCCGTGCGCCGTCGTCATGGTTTCGACGCTCAGCCGGCAGGCGAACATCAGCTCCACCCGACCCCTGGGGCGCATCCAGATGGCGAACACCTCGGCCGCTGCGGTGGGGCCCGTCGTCGGCGGCCTTCTGGTGAGCTTGGTCGGCTGGCAGGCGCTGTTCGCGATCAACGTGCCGATCTCGCTCCTGGCCCTGATCGTGGTGCGGAGGGTGGCACCGCCCGACGTCGGACGCGAAAGCGGCAAGCTGTCGGCCCTCCTCCGCGATTCCGACATTCCGGGCATCCTGGCGTTCATCGCCTCACTGACGCTCGCAATGATGGCGCTGCTCAACGTGATGCCGGCCTACCGCTGGTGGTTCATCGCCGTCGCTGTTGTCCTGGCGGGGCTGTTCGCATGGCGCGAGTTCCGGTTCAGTCCGCCGTTCCTGGATTTGCGGCTGCTCGGGCGGAACCGGCCGCTGTTGCTGTTGTACTTGGGTTTCGCGGTGTTCAGCGCAGTTTACTATTTTGCCTTCTTCGGGCTTCCGCAGTTGCTGCAGCAGGCTGGAAAGTACGACGCCGGCGTCGTCGGCCTGCTGATGCTGCCTCTGGCTGCCATGTCGGTTTTCGTAACCCCGGTGGCGGTGCGGTTCATTGAGCGGTTCGGCGTGCGGTCCGTGATGATCGCCGGCGTCGTGCTTTTGGCCCTGGCTTCCTGCGCCCTCGGGGCGCTGACGTTGTCCTTCTGGCCACCACTGGTGCTCATACTCACGGCGTTGATGGGTGTTCCGTATGGCGTGGTCAGCACGGCGTCCAACCAAGGTTTATATGTGTCCGCGCGGCCCGAGGACAGGGGAGTGGCAGCCGGGATTTTCCAGACGTGCAGATACCTCGGGGCCATCACGGCGACGGTTCTTATTGGTGTGCTGTACGGGCCCGGGGTCAACCAGGCGAACTGGGGGCTCATGGTGTTGGTGATGCTGGGGCTGAGCGGGGTGGTGTTCGTGTTGGCCCTGGCTTGGCGGAAGCCGGGGGCAGTGGGATAGGTCCACCTTCACCACTCATTTTCAGCGCAACGCACACTCATTTTCAGTGCGATGCACACTCAATTTCTGTGCAATGCATACTCAGCGATCATTTTCGCCCGTAGCGTTGGATAGATTGTCAGGCTAGGGCTCTGGGGCGCTCTCCTCAGATTTGGAAGGCCACTAGGCTCTCATTTCAAAGCTGGGGTGTCTGCGTGAGGAGTTGGGAAGTGTTCGAAGAGGAAGTCCGACGGGCACTTGACTACGTGGCTCGCGGTGTCAGTGTCCGGATCGTCGGCGGCCCCGGAAGTGGAAAATCAACGGTCCTGCAGTCGATCGCCGCTGGGCTCGAAAAGGCCGGGTTCACGGTCTACAGCCTCTCGGGTTCGCGGCTCCTGAATGAGACGCCGTTCGCAGGGATTGGCGCACTCGGACTGGAAGGGCGCGGACAAGAGAATGGGCCGCTAGGAGTCGCGAACGTGCTCGCCGAACAGTTGGCGCAGCGAGGCCCCCGGGCAATAGTCGTTGATGATATCGATGAGCTCGACAAGGAATCAGCGGCAGTCATTGACATTGTTCAGGGGCGGACGCAACGGCCGCTGGTGGTGACGATGGACGATGCCCCGATGGACTCAGGGGTCTCCGTGTTCACGCCTGCCCGATGGCCGGAGACAACGATACGACTCAGTCCACTTCACTACGATCAAGTCAATAAACTCCTGGCCCAGACGCTCGGTTCGCCGCCGGACGTGGATTTGACCACCGCCGTGCTCATGAAATCTGGGGGCAACCCGCGGCTCGTGGTCAGAATCGCCCAAAGCGCGGAGCTGAGCAAGCAGCTTGTCCTCCATGACGGACAGTGGAGAATGGGTGGGCGCACACTCTGGAACGAATATCTCCAGAGCACCGTCCAGGAACTCCTTCATGGACTAAGCACCGATGAACGGACGGCTTTGCATACCCTGTCCGTGGTGGGAGCCCGGCCGCTGGGGTCCCTGAAGCCAGTAGTTGAGGCAGATGTCCTGGACAGGCTCGAAATGCGGGGGCTGGTTGCACTCACCGAAGACAGCGCTGGAGCCATGTGGGCAAGCGTCAGTCCCCACATTGTTGTCGACCATTTCCGCGACCATCACGTCCGATCCTCCCGCAGGGTGCTGGCGGATCGGAGTAACCGGGAGATCGATTCCCATGACCCGCCGGTAAAGAGTTCCTCGCCTGAACTTCTGGCCGAATTGATCCGAGACCTGCGGAGTGAAGCCGGCGGCGGCACCGCTGCGACGCAGCATTTCCAAGAACAGCTACGGGAACTGGAGGAATCACAATTCAGCGTCTGGGAGTCCGAAAAGACCATGTCCAACGCAGCAGCGTTCCTCAAGTTCTACTGGGGCGGCCCGATCGATCCCTCACGCATCGAACAAGTCTTCAGCGAAACTGGGGCGGCTGGCGCTGATTCCGGCGATCACTTCTTCTTCGCCATGACCCGGGCGCTTTGGGCCATCGTCAGCGGCGGGGAAGCATCTGCTGCGACGGGCATACTCCAGGCGATCGGCCAAGCTCACCCCGATTGGGAGGCAGAAGCCCAAGCGTTCGCGCTCTACCTCGAGGCGTCCTTCGACCGAATGCCCTCAAACCTCGACGAAACCCTGGACAGGCTCCGCAGCCGCCACCACGAGAGCGGCGTTCTGCCAGTCATCCGGGGCATTCTGGAGCTCTACCGCTTCGACGCCCAGGCTGCCCTCCGGGCCCTTGATTCAGCAGACGGCTTCGGCCTTGCCGCAGGCATGGAACCCTTCGTCCGCGGACTCGCGCTCCATTTTGCCGGCCACGGCGAAGAAGCAATGATCTTCTCCCTCAGTCAACGTGCCGCGGCGCGGCGCCGCCTTGATCAGTTCGGCTTCGTCGCGAGCAGCTACGTTGCGGTACTGGCAATGACACAACAAGGACTCAGCAAGGAAGCTGACTGTGTAATGACTAGCGTCTTCGCGCTCGGCCGGCCCGGCTTTCTGGTGAGCTTCCTCCACGACGCGATGCTCAGAATCGCCGGCCTTCGCGCACTGGCCGGCCCCGGCAAGAATGCCGCCTCCCTCGGGATCCAGGCACGCAAAGACGTCGCTGACATTGGGCCCCTGCCTGGTACCGGCAAAGCGGTCTATGAGCTCGTTTCCCGGAAATACGCCGATCCAGCCGACTTTGACGAAAAGGCTGCGGACCTTCTGGAACAACAGCTGGACCGCGGTTACATCACCGAAGCCGTGTATGCCTCATTGTTCATGTTGTCCCTCTACCCCGGACACAAGATCCTGGAGACTACGCAACGGCTACTGCAGGAAAACGGCGTGAGCACCCATGCCCAGTTCCTCGCCATCGCCGGTGCCATTCGTGACCGCGACCACCAACTGCTAAAAATCCTCCTGGACCAATACGAAGCCGACTCCGACCTTCCCGCAATCACGAGGCTCCTGAAAGGCGTGGTGAAGGGTCACCTCCTCAAACGCCGCCGGGGGTTGGCCAAGACTTTTCATCAGATCATCTCAACTTTCGAAAACCGCTTCCCGCCACAAGGGGTGCAACTGACCCTCGACACGGGAGGGCATCCCCAAGGTCTGACTCCTCGAGAGAGGGAAATCGCCATCCTGGCAGGCAGCCAACGCACGCCTGAAATCGCTGTCCTCCTGGGGATCAGTCCGCGGACCGTGGAAAACCACATCTCCAGAGCCCTAGCCAAGACCGGAACCACCACGCGCCAGTCCCTTCATGAGCACGCTCGAAACTCCCAAACAAAGCGCGGATAGTTGGACAACCGGCTGCGTGAGTCCGGGCCCTGCCTGGGTTGGATCTTGAAGCACTCCCTATCTAAGAGTGTCAAGTGTTTTGCTTCTATTGAGTGATGAATGCTCGAAATTGAGTATGCGCACACTTCAAATTGAGTGGTGCAATAGTCAAAATTGAGTAGTGGCAAATCTTGCACAGATGCATCGACCAATTCTGGTTTTTGACTTTAAAATTTTAGCCTTCCGACAGCTATTGATCTTTAAATTGATTCCAAATATTGTTGCTGCTGAACAAGCCTTTTGCTTATATTTTTGGGGGATCCGTAATGTTCGATTTCCGAAAGATTCTTGGCTCAATCGCGCTTTCTTCAGTGTTGGCATTTTCGGGCATAAGTGCTGGCACCGCCGCCGCGCCGACTTCGAGCGTTGCCGGCGCCGTGGTGGATGCAACCATGGAGCCGCAGGTTGCCTTTGTTTGGAACGTCTGGCAAGACAACTTCTACAGTAAAGAGACATGTAAAAGGGCTTCCTTCGCAGTCCAAAGCATGCACCGCTATATTCTCAACTACGACTGTCGTCAGAATCGTCCGGGCACCTTCAATGCCGGCCGCTGGTCGCTTTGGGTTTGGGTGCCTGATTCCGTGAGGTAACCACGTCCTATGAATAGCAACAGATCATCAAACAGCGGCCAGCTGTTACTTCCTGTCCGAGACGGAAGCTTGGTCGAAGTGCGCGGCCGTCTGTTCACGGGGGCCGACGGACACGCCTATGTGCGGCCGAGAATGCACCCTGATGAACCGCGTGTCGGTTTGCCCGAGCAGGCTCAAATGGACACAACAACACTAAGAATCAGGGTCACGGGCCTTGCGATGGGTGACCCGGGGCTTGGGAGGCTGGAGAGTTCTTGGCACACAATTCTTGGCGTCTTAAGAGGTACGACCATCGAAGTTGACGCTGTGCTCGATGCTCCTGCGGAATGGCTCGACTCGTGGGAGGAAACGGACCCGAGATACGCAGAGGCGAAGGCTGGTACTCCGTCGGAGTGGTTCCTTAGTCCGGACCGCCAGAAGCTTCTGGAAGGAATCTTTGCCAGCTTTGATGAGCACAAGGACTTCTATCCTCTTATTTCATTGGGACTTAACGGCACCTACGAAGGCACCTTCCGCGCCACGCTGTACATGCTGGCGATCAACGAAAGTTTTGCATCGTGGGCAGGCAACTTCAGCGCCGATGACCTCCTTGTTCGATCGTTCGTGAGGGCCCTGTAGCTAAGGGGGTTGTTGTGCGTTGGAGAAGCAATGCAGGCATAGTTTCCGCGATGCTGCTCCCCGGTGCGGCCGTATGGTTTTGTGAGACAGCTTGATGGGAGCCTCAGTTTCAGATGACCACCCGCAGAAAGACATACGACGCCGCGTTCCGGGAGGAATCGGTTCGACTGGTTTTGTCTTCGGACCGGCCGGTGAAGCAGATCGCGCAGGAGATCGGGGTGAAGGAAAGCACGCTGGGAAACTGGGTACACAAGTCCCGGGACAAGCAACCGGACACCCCTGCCCAGCCCGAGGACCGGGGGCCGGTGGCGTGGGATGAACACCAGAAAGCGCTGGCCGAAAACGCCAGGTTGAAGGCCGAGGTCGAGTTCCTGGGAAAAGTCAGCGCCTTCTTTGCCGCGAAGCAAAAGTAGAGGATTTCTACGAGTTCATCGAAGCGGAGAAGGCCAACCATCCCGTGGTGTGGCTATGCCGGAAATTGAACGTCTCCCGGGCCTCCTATTACCGGTGGCGCAAACCTGCCGGCCCTTCACCGCGCACCGTGCGGCACGGGGAGCTGGTCACCGCGGTCACCAAGCTCTACACGAAGGAGTCCGGGCGTGCCGGGCGGGACCAGCTGACCCGGCTCCTGAACGCGGCCGGGACCAAGGTCTCCGCCCCGACCGTGGGGGCCATCATGCGCGAGCACGGCCTGCGGGCCATCCGCACCCAGGCCTGGAAAAAGACCACGCTCCAGGACCCGCAGGCCAAGACCGCCCACATCCAGAACCACATGCTCGATGACCAGGGCAGGCGCGACTTCACCTCCGCGGTGCCCGGGACCCGGCTGGTCGGGGACATCACCTACCTGCGCACCGGCGAGGGCTGGCTCTACCTGGCCACGGTCATCGACCTGTTCTCCGGGATGGTCATCGGCTGGGCCATGGCCGAACACATGCGCGCCAGCCTGTGCACCGCGGCCCTGCGGATGGCCCGGAACCACGGCCACCTCATCGGCGGCCCAGTCGTCTTCCACTCCGACCGGGGCACCCAGTACACCTCGGAGGAATTCCAACGATGGTGCGCCCAGAACGAGGTCACCCAGTCCATGGGCAAGGTGGGGGTGTGCTGGGACAACGCGGTCGCCGAGAACTTCTTCTCACACCTCAAGACCGAGTTCTACCACCACCACCGCTTCGGTTCCAGGCTCACCGCACGGACCGCCGTGATGGACTACATCGAGGGCTGGTACAACCGCCGCCGACCCAACCGACGGGCCGGCGGCATCCCGCCAGCCACCGCCCACGCAAACCACCACACCAGCGTCCAGGAACCCCTGGCCGCCTAACCAAAACAAACAACGAAAATGTCTCAAAAACTTGACGACCGCACGGGGCCGCGTTGACTGCGTGCGACGGAAACGTCCAACACCATGCCGGCCCCATGAAACCTACCGATCCGGTTCATAGTGCGGAAACGGTCCCGCAAGACGGGGCGCTGTCGTCAGCGGCAAGCCTCATCACCAAAGAGTTGAGCGGCGACCCCAAGTTCGGGTCAGTCGCCCTTGAGCAGGGGAAGCTCGTCATCATGTGGCACGGCCCGGAGAACGACCGCATCGAACGCTTGCGCGACCAACTCCCTGGCGTTGACATTTCGATCCGTTCGGCAGCATGCGTTCCGGGAACCGTCACGGCCCGGGCGGGAACCCATCTGACAGAAGATGCAAGAGTCAGGGTCGTCGGGATGGCCAATGACGGATCCCATGTGGTGGTCACGGTTTCAGAGGGCGCAGACAGCAGTGCCCTGGCTGCCGCTTATGAAGCCTGGCTCGGCGGTCCGGTCCGCCTCGAAACGGGGGACGTGGTCCCGGCCACGGGGTCGCCCTGAAGGGCTTCCTTGGGAGGCTCGCTCTTTGGTTTAGCAGAGCTTGTTGACACCCCTATCGGGTGGGAATAATCTCTGCCTTACGAGGTTCGTGGTCTCGGTTTGAGTGTTTTCGGCGCTGCCTCTGGGGGAGCTCCGCTAGTCGAATGAACTAGCGAGGAGAGTCCTCAATGTCTTGGGAAATGTCCGGAAAATATGTTGCTAATTGCAGTTGCGCTTTGATCTGTCCCTGTCCGGTAGACGGCAGGCCCAACAGTGCCAACGGCGAGTGCCGCGGAGTGGCAGTGTTCCATGTTGCGAACGGGAAGCTCGATGACACCGACCTTTCGGGTGTCGACTTCGCCTTCGTCAATTTCTTCCCGTCGAACCTGACCGCGGGAGGTTGGAAGATCGGCGTCGTGGTCGATGAAGGCGCTTCCGACGGGCAGGCGACCGCCCTCGAAAGCATCCTGCACGGTGAGGTCGGCGGACCGTTCGGGGATCTGGCGGCCCTGTATGGCGAATGGTTGGGCGTTCAGCGGGCCGGCGTCACGTTCTCGGATGGCGATAACCCGTCCGCCTCGGTGGGAGACAGTGTGAACTACACACTGGAAACGCTGCCCGGCCCGGGTGGCAGCGTCACCACAGTCAAGAACGCGATGTACGCCTTCGCTGCCGACTACATGATCGGAAAGGCGCCGGGGCACTCGGATCTCTTCGGCCTGGACTTCGACGGGATCTACGGCGAGAGCGGAGAGTTCGCCTACGCAAGCGAAATGGCTGAAGGCGCCCCCAAGGGTAGGGCATGACAGCCGGGAACCTGCCTCGTAGAAAGTTGAATCGGGGAGCTGTGGCGGGCGGTACGCCGCGCGCCACAGCCTTTAACTTGGATCCACGCGCGGCCGGTCTGGTTGCTGTGTTGCTGATCCTCGCGGCCGTGAGCTGGATCGTTTCTGCCGTGCAAACGGCGGGGATGGACATGGGGCGTTGGACAGATCCGGGGCCGCTCGGCTTCTTCCTCACCACCTGGGTGGTGATGCTCGCGGCGATGATGTTTCCGTCGGTGGCGCCCATGGTGGTTGCTTACGCCAGGATCACCCACCACCGTCGGGAGACCGGTCGCTATGCCCCGCCGGGTTCCACGGCAGTGTTCGTGGCCGGCTACCTCATCTCCTGGACGATCTTCGGCCTCGCCGCGTACGCGCTCTACGCACTTGTCGCGTCCCTCATCCCCGGTTTGTTTGTCTCCGATCCGGGCGGTCGCTACCTGGCGGCCGGCGTGATTTTTGTGGCGGCCCTCTACCAAGTCACGCCAGCCAAGAACGTCTCCTTGATGAAATGCCGGACGCCGATGGACTTCATCCTGCGCCGCATCCGCTATGGACGCCTTGGCGCGCTGCGCCTCGGACTCGAGCACGGCGCGTGGTGCGTCGCCTGCTGCTGGGCGCTGATGGTGGCACTCTTCGCGCTCGGCGTGATGAGCGTCGGCTGGATGGCTGTGGTGGGGGCGTTCATTGCCTTGGAGAAGATGCTTCCGTGGAAGCGGATCGCCAACCGATTGGTCGCCGTCGCGCTCGCCCTGATCGCCGTGGCGATCGCCTTTGCGCCCGCGATGGCGCCAGGAGTCGGGATGTAAGTGCGGGGGGGAAATGGGACGGTCTCACTCATAAGGGAGTCAGAAATGACTGATGGTACTGGACTGATCGGGCGTTTTTACAATCAAGGTCAAGACGATAGAGCCGTGGCTGACTGACGGACACTTGGAGGCGTGCCACGTGGTTATGACGGGTACGCACCGCGGTGACATGGCGGGCGTTCCAGCGTCGGGCAACAGCGTCGAATTCGGCGGGACCGACATCATTCGCGTCGAGGACGGCAAGGTTGCCGAGCACTGGGGATCCACTGACACCCTCAGCCTCATGCAGCAGATCGGCGCGATTCCCCAGTAGCGATTCCGCAATAGCGTCTCCCGCCCGCGCTCCTAGCTGCGGGCGGGAGGCATTCGGAGGTGAGCCGGGAAGTCTGGTCGGCAGCTCGATAAGGCTGTCATGGAACCGGAGATCGCCGTGAAAATTCCGAGCGGAACGTCCCCCGGAGGTGGACTGGGAAGAGGTCTGCGTTCCCGCACCGCACTGCTATTGGCGTTTGCCTTCGCGGTCATGGCCGACCCTGTCTCCTCTGTTGCGTACGCGATCGAAGCGGCTCTGCGCGCCCTGGACGGCGATTTGGCGTTGCTCGTCCCGGCGATGATCTTGGTGGTGGCAATCGTTGCCTTGGTCATCGTGAACTACCGACAACTCGTCGCGCGCTACCCGAGAGGCGGTGGGGCTCCGGCCGCCGTGGGTGAGGCCTTCGGAGATGGCTGGTCCTTCATCCCCATTGGTGCGCTGGTGGTGGATTTCCTGCTCACTATCGCGATCAGCGTCTCGGCCGGGTCCTCGGCGGTGATCGCCTATTTTCCCGCTCTTGCTCCCTGGCGTTTACTGCTCGGGCTGGGCTTGGTGGTCCTTGTCGGTGCCGCGACCTGGTTCGGTCACCTTGGCAGGTTGGTCTTCGCGGCGATGACAATGGCCTTTATCGTCGTTTCCGTTGTCGTCCTTCTCTACGGCTTGGGCGCAGCACCTAAACCGGTCAGCGCGATCGCCGGCGTTTCCGGGCATCCACCTGTCCTTGCCGTGGTGCTTGCGTTCCCGGTCGCCATGGCCATGGCCACCGGTGTGGAAGCGGCGACCTCGGCGGTTGCCCAGCTCGGGCAGCTCGACAATGACGGGAAGCGACGTTTCGGGCAGCTCACTCTCTGGCTGACTCTCGCGATCGTCGGCACCATCACGCTGGGCCTCGCCTTGGAGGCCGCGCAGCTGCACGTCGGCATTCCGCCGAAAGACAGCACGCAGATCGCCGAACTCGCCCGCCTCGCTGCGCCGGCGCCCGTGTTCGCCGCCTTCCAGCTCGTCACTGCCCTGCTGCTGCTCTCAGCGGCTTCCTCGGGATTCCAGGCGGGACCGGGCCTGCTCAAAGCCCTGGCGCGCCACATCAACCCCCACGGTGAGACCGTCGGCGTCCTTCCGCTCTCCCTGGGCCACACCAACCAACACCACACTCCCTATTGGGGCGTGGCTGTGTTTATCGTCCTGGCCGGTGCGGTGACCGCCATCGCCGGTGCCAACGACCAGGAGCTTGTCCTGTTCTACGCCGTCGCAGTCCTCCTCAGCTTCCTCGGCGGCCTGGTCTCTATGGCACGTTTGGCCCGCAAGGACCGCCAGCCGGGAGTCCTCATCCTCAGCACTGTCGGGGCCCTCGCTGTGGCATTCACCCTCGTTGCCAATCTCTCCCGCGGCTTCCCCATCGTCAGCCTCGCCGCCGCCCTCGCCGTCGCAGGCCTCCTCTACCGGCTCTGGACCAAAGCAGGACGCCCCCGCGGCATCCGCAATGTGGCCGCGGAAGCAGAATTCGATTGACGTCCGCACCGAGCTAGCTGCCGGCGTCGCTCCCGTCGTCGGTGTCGTCGAAGGCTTCGAGCAGTGCCGCGCCCTCCGCGAGGAGGGGTTCGCGATCGGCCGGCTGGGCCACGAGCCGGGTCACGTCGCTCATGAGGGTCTCGATGTATTGCCGCACGACGGCGTGGTGGGCCGCGTCGCCGAACCACACGAGCTCACGGCACACGCGCAACAGGGCCCTGACGACGCGAGGCTCGTTCGCTCCGTACCGTCGGACCTGTCCGAGAGCCAGATCCACGAGATAGGCGAAATCGCGGGCCGGGACGTGCAGCCTTATGGTGCCTTGCGCGTCCGCCACCGCCCGCGGCCCGTGCTGCCGGAGCGAGAGGGCAGCAAGGATCGAGGCGAGATGGTCCACCGCTTGGTTCGCGGTGTAGGGATCGTTGATGGCGGGCGAGAGCGCCTTGGACGCGACGTCGGCGAGTTGCCGGATCCCGAAGGCGACGTCCTGCTCGAGGGTCCGCTCGTAACCGATTCGTACGCTCTGGGCGAGCGCCCGGCGCAGTTCAGTGCCGCCGTCGGGCGCAAGCCGTGCGCCCTCGCCCGTGGCCTCCCACACCCAGGCGAGCGGGGAACCCGCGACGACGTGTCGGCCGATCATGGGCACCATCCGGGCAGTGAGGTCCCGGCTCGCGAGCACCCCGACGAACGCCTCGACATGGAAGGCCTGAACATATCCCGATTGCGGTACCAGCAAAGCGGTGGCGCCGGGCGGCGGGTTTGGCATGCGGATTCCGGGATCCCCAGGGACGAAGGACCGCTCGATCACCTTGAGGGTGGCCTTCTCGACGCCCTTCATGACTTGGTCCACCTGGATCGAGTGGGACAGATGGTGGGCGAAGAAGACGAGCATGACCATGCTCACGAACAGCAAGAGGAGTGCGCCGCTTACCGCGAGGCGAGGGTAGTCCTGGGTGCGCTGTCCGGCGGCGATGCCGACCGTATAGAGGCCCGCCGTGCTGTAGGCGAACGTGGCGACGAAGGCGCTGAGGGTTACCTGGTTGGGGATGTCGCGCAGGAAGTTCCGCAGCAGCCGCGGGCTGAACTGCGTCGACGCGAGTTGCAGTGCCACGACGGTGAGGCCGAGCACGACGGCGATGACAGTCACCATGGTGCTCGCGATGCCGATGAGCAGGTTCCGCGCGTCGTCGGACGTCCCTTGGAAGAGGAGGACGGCGAAGGGTGAAGTGGCGTCGAGCTGAACCGCGGAAAGGCCCGCGCCCGCGATGATCGCGACGACGACGGCGCAGGTCGGCATCGCCCACAGGGCACTCGCCAGATACTCCCGAACGGCATCACGCCTCACATGTGACACTCTCTGCCGACGGTCCTCGTCAGTCAAGGGGATGCGTGTTGAATACCGGGAGGACCTTGGACCCTAGAGCGGCCGCCCGGAGCCGGGACAGACTGGCATATGGCCAACATCTATATTGCTTACGGGACCGTTGAGGGACAGACGGCCCAGATCGCTGAGTATATTGCCGACGTCGCTCGGGGCCACGGCCACGAGGCGCAGACGGCGGACATCAAGAAGTCCGGGGATACCCTGCCGGAGGGTTACGACGCCGTCGTGGTCGGTGCATCCGTCCATGTGGGGAAGCACGAGGGCTATGTGCGGGACTTTGTACGGAAAAACACCGCCGCGCTTCAGCGCATCCCCTCCGCGTTCTTCTCAGTCAGCCTCGCTGCCCAGGGCGATGAAGTGAACGCCGAGGGTTATGTGGAGAAGTTCGAGGAGGAGACGGGATGGCGTCCGGCCCACGTGGGGCTCTTCAGCGGCGCCCTGCTCTACACCCATTACGGGTTCCTCAAACGCGCCATGATGAAGAAGATCGCCCGCGACAAGGGCAGCCTGGACACGGATACCTCGCGCGACTACGTCTACACCGAGTGGGACGGGGTGAGGCGGTTCACTGAGGACTTCGTGGCTGGATTGACTGCTCCCGCAGCCTAGGCAGGGCCGGGGGGCGCCGGAAACCTTGACTTCACGCCGAGGCTCAACAAGGGTGGAAGGGATCGATCCAAGCGAATTCTTTCGAAACAGGAGATCCAACAATGACTCTTCCCACAGGTTTGACTTCCGGCACCTGGTTGCTGGACATGTCCCACAGCGAGATCGGCTTCAGCGTCCGGCACGCCGGCATCAGCAAGGTCCGCGGCCGCTTCACGGAAGCCAGCGCCGAGGCCCGCGTGCGCGAGTCCCTGGCCGACGCGTCGCTCCACGCAACCGTCAAGACCGCGAGCTTCGACTCCGGCGATGCCAACCGTGACGGCCACGTCCGCGGCGCCGACTTCTTCGACGTCGAGAAGTTCCCGGAGATGACCTTCCGCGCCACGAGCGTAGAGGGCGACGGCGAGGACTACACCCTCACGGGCGACCTCACCATCCGGGGAATCACCAAGCCGGTGGAGCTGGAAGTGGAGTTCACCGGCGTCGCGGTTGATCCTTTCGGCGCGACCCGCGCCGGCTTCTCCGCCGAAACCGAAATCAGCCGCAAGGACTTCGGACTGACCTGGAACGCAGCTTTGGAGGCCGGCGGTTTCCTGGTGAGCGACAAAGTGAAGATCAACCTCGAGGCTGCCCTTGTGAAGCAGGCTGAGCCCGTAGCAGCCGAGTAGCCGCGGGGCACGGTAGCGGGTTCCGGCAGTTGACCCTGCCGGAGCCCGCTCGTCCAGTCGATTGAGGTCTTGTTCGGAGAGTTCGACGGCGGTGTCCCCAAGTTCTCGGCCGGAAGTTCGCGCATCTTGGTGCAGGGAGGGTGGGCGTACTATGGGCCATGGCGCGTTTTGGAATGAAGATGGCATGCACGTTCCTGGCTCTTATTGGACTGTCGCTCGCGGGCATGGCTCCCGCAGCAGCGGCCGCACCGACGCGGACTACGGACTTGGTCGGCAACGATGTTTCCTGGCCACAGTGCGGCAAAACCCTCCCTGCGGGGCAAGCCTTCGCGATCGTGGGCGTGACCGGCGGCCTGGCCAATAACACCAACCCTTGCTTGGCCCAGCAACTGGTTTGGGCGGCTGGCTCAACGGGGGGAACAGCGCAGCCCAAGGTCGCCCTGTACGTGAACACTGCCAACCCAGGACTCGCCGGCTCATGGTGGCCGTCGTCGAACTCCTACGCAGGCACGCAGGTCGCCAATCCTTACGGGACGTGCGGCGGCGGAGTCGATCTTGCCTGCTCCTACATGTACGGCTACGCGAAGGCCTATGACGATGCCACTATCCGCGGCGTGAACAACCCCGGGAACTACTTCTGGTGGCTGGACGTGGAAACCGGCAACAGCTGGCAGACCAACACCGCACTGAACAGGGCCGACCTAGAAGGAATGGTCGCCTACTTCACGAGAATCACCTCCGGCGCTGCCGGTACAGGTGTCGGGATATATTCGACGGTCAATCAGTGGGCGATTATTGCCGGAACCGTGCCCGTCGGCAGTCCGCTCGCTGGGCTGCCGAGTTGGCTTGCCGGTGCCAAGACCTTGCGCGGAGCGAAGTCCAATTGTTCTTCGCCCGGCCTTACGTCTGGAAGCCAGGTGTCTGTGACCCAGTACGTGGCTGCCGGAGTCGACTACGACTATTCCTGCCCCTGAGGAGGCTCGCTCGCGCTGGCGAGACCGCGGTGGCCGCCAGGTTCCAGGCCAGGCGTTTGCGCTTCTTGGAGACCGGCAGCTCCCCGCTCAACTCACAGTGTAAGAGTTGAGCGGGCGGCCGGTGCTGCCATACGTCAGGTCCAAAATGAGAAGCCCTTTTTGCTCCAGGACACTGAGGTAACGCTGGGCCGTCGGGCGGCTGACACCTAGCTGCCCGGCGATCTCAGCGGCGCTGATGGGACCCCCGGCAGCGCGGACGGCGTCGAGCGCTTTCTGCATGGTGGGCTGCAGGCGCGGCGCCGGAGCAGCGGTCCTGACCCCGGCCGAGCGCGCGTTGTAGAGGCCGTCAATAGTCGCCTGGTCGGCAGTTGAAGCGGAATCCAGCTCCTGCCGCCAGATCCGGTAAGCCTCCAACTGCGTGCGCAGCCGGTCAAAGCTGAAGGGCTTGACCAGGTAGTAGACCGCGCCGCTCGTCATCGCTGACTTGACGGTGGCCAGATCCTGGGCCGCGGTGATGATGATGCAATCGACGTCGGTTCCAGCCGCCTGCAGGGACCGCAGCATGGAGATCCCGTCCTCGTCCGGAAGGTGTACATCCAGCAAGAGCAAGTCCGGGTTGAGGCGCTCTATCGCCTCCCGAGCGGCTGCGGCGCTGTAGACCTGACCGACGCATTCGAAACCGTCAACCCTTGCCACGCGGGCAGCGTGGATTCCGGCGACCCGGAAATCGTCGTCGACCACCAATGTCTTAATCAACGTCTGCTCTCCTGTCCTTGTCCGCGACGATGCGGGCATTTTCCCGTTAGTTGAAGCGACGGCAGAAAACGCACAAAACGTGCACTTTTGCGGCTAAGGCGCACAACTTACTGAAGACTTCTGGCCCGGATGATCCCTTCCTAAGCTTTACATAGTTTCAGTGATCCACATCACTAATTCGTCGGACTCCCAAGGAAGGGATCCGTAAGACAGAGAGGTCTTAGCGTAATGAATGCTATCCACCCCAACCGGCCGCCCGGGGCCCCCGAGAGGGCTGAGGACGCCGCGGGCATCGACATTGTCGGATTGACCAAGCGTTACCTCACTCCCAAGAACGAGACCTTCACTGCCATCCGCGATGTGACCCTGAGGGTCGAACCCGGCCAGTTCTGCGCGATCGTCGGACCGACGGGCTGCGGCAAGTCGACCACCCTGGCCCAGGTTTCCGGCCTCGAACGGCCAAGCGCCGGTTCGGTGAGAGTCCACGACCAGCTCGTTGACGGCATCACCAACGGCGTCAGCTACATGTTCCAAGCGGACGCGCTCTTCCCCTGGAAGACCGTCCTCGGGAACGTCTTAATCGGCCCGGTCCTGCTCGGGACGCCCAAGAAGGAAGCCACCTTGCTCGCAAGGGACTGGCTGCGCCGCGTGGGCCTGGCCGGCTTCGAAGACCGTTACCCGCACCAGTTGTCCGGCGGCATGCGCAAGCGCGTCGCCATGGCGGCAGCACTGATCAACAACCCCCGGATCCTCCTGATGGACGAGCCGTTCGGCGCCCTCGACGTGCAGACCAAGGCCATCATGCAGAACGAGCTCCTGCAGCTCTGGGAGGAACTGCGCCCCTCTGTCCTGTTCATCACGCACGACCTCGACGAGGCCGTGGCGCTCGCCGACAAGGTGGTCATCATGACCAGCAGCCCGGGCACGATCAAGGATGTCTTCGACATCGATCTGCCCAGGCCGCGTGGAGATGTCCAGAAGATCCGGCACGAGGAACGATTCCTGGAGCTGCAGGGCCAGATCTGGGAGTCCCTGAAGGACGAAGTCACCCGCGCCTACAAGCAATCGGCGGGTGCAGCAGCATGACAACCACAATCAGTAGAGGTGCTCCCGTGCAAGAGCAAGAAAAAGCACAAGCGAGTGAGCTTAAGAATTCCGCCCGGCGTGCCATGAACCGCCGTACCACGTGGGTCTGGGCCGGCCGTGCCATCCTCGCCGTCATCGTGATCGGTGGCTGGCAGTGGTTCACGACCGAGGGCTGGGTGGACAAGTTCTTCTTCGGCCAGCCGACCGAAATTTGGAACAGCCTGGTGGATCTCTTCACCAAGGGCACGGCCTTCGGCACGATCTGGGAGAACCTCTGGGTCACCATGCAGGAAGCCATCTACGGCTTCGCGCTCGGAACGCTCGTCGGCGTCGTGCTCGGAATCCTTCTTGGCTCGAACAAGTACCTGTCCGAAGTTGTCGGCCCGTACATCCGGATCGTGAACTCCATCCCCAGAATCGTGCTCGGCTCGATCTTCATCGTGGCTTTCGGCCTCGGCGTCTTCCCGAAGGTGCTGCTCGCAGCGGTCCTGGTCTTCTTCGTCGTCTTCTTCAACGCTTTCCAGGGTGTCCGTGAAGTCGACCAGAACCTGGTCGGAAACGTTCGCGTCCTGGGAGCATCGCCGCTCCAGGTAGCGATCCACGTGACCATTCCCTCGGCAATGACCTGGATCATCGCAAGCTTGCACACGGCGTTCGGTTTCGCGATCATCGGTGCGCTTGTTGCTGAAGTGCTCGGCGCCCAGCAGGGAATCGGCCTCATCATCAGCCAGGCACAGGGAACATTCGATCCCAATACGGTCTTCGCCTGCATGGTGATCATCGCAGTCATCACGCTCGGCGCGGAATACCTCATCGCACTGCTAGAGCACACGCTGCTCAAATGGCGGCCACCAAACCGTTCCGAAGCACAGGCGATCTGACGCTCGCCGTCTTCCATTCCACTTACCCCAACGCTCGAATCCTCAAAATAGAAGGAAACGCACAACCATGATGAAGAACAAGATCTACGCCGTCGGCGCTGCCGGAGTGATCGCCCTGAGCCTCGCGGCGTGCGGCACCAGCACCGCAAGCAGCAACGGCGCGGCAAGCGGCGGTGCTTCCGCGGACACCGCCTCGATGCCCACCGTGAAGATGATGGTCGGCGGCATCGACAAGCAGATCTACCTGCCGTACCAGCTCGCACAGCAGCTCGGCTTCTACGAGAAGTACGGCGTCAAGATGGAGCTTTCCACCGAGTCCCAGGGTGGCGTCGGCGCCGAAGACGCAATGGCATCCGGGCAGGTGGACATGGCCGGTGCGTGGTACGTCCACACGGTCGACTTCCAGTCCAAGGGCAAGAACGTCATCAACCTCGTGCAGCTTTCGAGTGCACCGGGCGAACGCATCATGTGCAGCCCTAAGGCGAACGTGAAGACGGGCGCAGACCTCAAGGGCAAGACCGTCGGCGTCACCGACCTCGGCTCGGGAACCGATGAGCTCACCCAGTTCATCGCTGCGAAGGCCGGACTCGCGAAGAGCGATTACCACACGATCGCCGTCGGCGCCGGTGCAACCGCAATCGCGGCAATCCAGCGCGGATCCGCTGACTGCGTCATGACCACCCAGCCGACCGTGGGCGCCCTTGAGAACAAGAACCTCGCCGTTTCCGCGATCGACCTCGCCACCTCTGACGGAGCCAAGGCAGCTCTTGGCGGCACCTTGCCGTCGGCCGGCCTTCTGGCCCAGTCTGACTGGGTCAAGACCCACGAGGACGCAGCCCAGAAGGTCGTCAACGCCCTTGTGGACACGATGCACTGGATCAGCACCCACTCCGCCCAGGAAATCGCGGACAAGCTGCCCCAGTCCTACGTCCAGAACAGCACCATCTCCAAGGACCAGTACGTCGCCGCGCTGAACCAGGACAAGGGTCAGTTCCTCCCGGACGGCCTCATGCCTGCAGGTGGCCCCAAGACGATCTTCGCCGAGGAGAAGACCATCGGCGTTGACACCTCCAAGGTCAACATCCCCGACACGTTCACCCAGAAGTACGCCCAGGCCGCGCTCAAGCTCGAGGGCTACACCGCCACCACCACCCCTGCCGGCAACGACGGCTAATCCCTACCCCCTATAGCTAGCCCCCAAACGATCGGCCTGCGTGGTAATCCACGCAGGCCGATTGTTTTGTTTGGGGGTACAGGCGATCTTCATCTTGGTTGGGTATTGCGCTTGAATCTTGTTCTGCTGACCGTCCAGACAGTGATCCAGAGCAGAATGACGAGGATCAACGTCTCGGTCCCGTTGGGAGCAAAACCGAACAGTCCCCAGATAACGTATGGAACGACGAACACAAGTAAGCCTGTTGCTACAGCGGCAAATACAACAGCACGACCAGACATCTTGCAGACCTCCCTAACGGCCGTCGATGCTTCCACGCAGGCCGATCGTTTTGCTTCCGGTGCTTGTGGACCCGCGGCGTTAGAGCTGCCGTGTACTGCTTCGATCCCTCTTTTGCCATTCCTCGGATCTGAAGAAACTTTCCAGCTCCGGTCCTGCATTCTCCGAGATACGTACGTCGTCATCGGTCATGTCAAACAGGGGAAGATAGCCTTTTTGTTCCGCCAATTCATTCGCTATCACCAAGACCGACTTTTCTTCGGCGGACACTGACTCGCCACCGATCGCACGCTGTGCAATGTGCTCGCACCCGGAAATTTGCAGTATGACCATGAGGTCGAAGTTCCTGAGCTCATGCTCATGCCAGATGCTCTTCAGTTGGAGAGGCCCGATGGTGTTCCTGTCCCCGGCTCTGCTTTCATGGCTCGTCGTGGGATCACTTCGCCGAGCAGAAGCAGTTTCCTTACGAGGCGCATGTTGATCTCCATCAGGGAGCAGGCATTCCAAAACCGGACGAGCGGTTTGTTTAAACTAGGCCATAACGCTCCCACGGGTCAACCCTTGGGAGCGTCTGGATTTACGTGTCGATGCTGGCCATGTTGGGGTAGCGGTCCCCGGCCGTGGACCCAGCCGGGGCCAGTTCGTCGAGGCGCTTCAGGTCCTCTTCGGAGAGTACGACGGCGGTGGCCGCCAGGTTTTCTGCCAGGCGTTCGCGCTTCTTGGTGCCGGGGATCGGGACGATGTGGTCGCCTTGTGCCAGCAGCCACGCGAGGGCAAGCTGCCCAGGCGTGCATTGCTTCTGGTCAGCGAGTTCCTTCACCCGGTCCACGAGCTCGAGGTTGCGCGTGAAGTTGTCGCCTTGGAAACGAGGGGAGTGCCGGCGGTAGTCGTTCTCGGCGAAGTCCGCCTCGCTGCGCAGCTGTCCGGTCAGGAACCCGCGGCCGAGAGGGCTGTACGGAACGAACCCGATGCCCAGCTCGGCCAGGACCGGGAAGACCTTCGTTTCGGGCTCCCGTTCCCAGAGGGAGTACTCGGTCTGCAGCGCCGTGATCGGATGCACGGCGTGGGCCCGACGGATGGTGTCCGGTGCGGCTTCGGACAGTCCCAAGTGCCGGACCTTTCCGGCCTGGACCAGTTCGGCCATGGCGCCCACCGTGTCTTCGATGGGTACCGTCTTGTCTACGCGGTGCTGGTAGTACAGGTCGATGTGATCCACACCGAGGCGTTGCAGGCTGGCGTCGCAAGCGGAGTGGACATATTCGGGCCTGCCGTTGACACGCAGGAAGGATCCGTCCTCGCGGCGTTCGTTCCCGAACTTCGTGGCCACAACGACGTCGTCACGGCGGCTGGCGATGGCCTGGCCGACGAGCTTTTCGTTGGTGAAGGGCCCGTACATGTCGGCGGTGTCCAACAGGCTGCCGCCCGCGTCGAGGAAGGCGTTGATGGTGGCAAGGGACTCCCGGTCGTCCCCTTCGCCGTAGAACTCACTCATGCCCATGCAGCCGAGGCCGAGAGCAGAAACGGTCAATGAACCAAGCGTGCGGATTTCCATGGGGTTCTCTCCTATAGGTGGCAGAACGTGCTGGATAGCAGGACGGTGCTCAGAGAGGGGTGCGGGTAGGGCCACTATAGGCACGTCGGGGGAGAGTGGACAACGTTGAGGCAGGGAGAGCGGCCAAGCTACTGAATGGCAACTTCGGATTGGCCGAACAGTTCTGCATCGAGCTGGTCGAGGGCTTCGGGATACCCCGCCACATCGATGGGTCCGCGTGTGGTCTGAAGTGAAACCACTCGGAAACCAGGGCCGAAGTTGACTGCCGCGAAATCCCACAGTTCCAAGTGCCTGCGGGTCGCCGGTGTCCGGCCATTTACGAGGAAAGTAGCTGGATTGACCCATGATCCGTCTCGAGACTCGTTTGCCACGAAGTCAACTAGCGGTGCGCGGACGGAAAGCAGGCCCCGCACCCAGCCATTGGCCACGCCGCCGGGCAATGGTTCGGGCGAACGAATCCAGAATTCCGTCCACCCGCGCCGTCGCCATAGCTTAAACCTGAGTCGATTAACTACGCGGGCTACCACTAGGGAAACGATCCAAGTGGCCACAAAAGTGATAGCGAATATGGGAATCGAGCTGGGCTTTGCGCCATCGAACACAAGGAGGACGATCGAGCCCGAACCTACGAGACCGATCGTCAGCAGATGCTTGATCCTGGCTTTCTTCCCGGTCATGCCACACTATAGTCCCGGGTCCCACGCGTTGTCCCACATGGACCCACGCGAGAACCGTCTAACCGCCGAAGCGCTCAGCGAAGTCCTTAGCTGATTCGATGGACTCAATCCCGATGATCCAACAAAACACTGCAGCGGCAAGCGCGATGAGCAGGAAAACCGACGAGGCTGTGATCCAAAAGACCTCTCGCGGCAGGTTAAGAATGGAGCGCACCGACGCCATATCAGCCATTGCCGGAATAGCGACGGACGCTGCCATCACCCACTGGCGTTTGGCGATCTCGGCCCTGTAGTGCGAGCCGGATTTGTCGTCTGGATCAAAGTCGAACCCGAACCAGAAGGCAACGAACGTCGACACCGCCGTCAGGCACGGAAGCGCGAACGTAATGCCTATCCAGACGGCCCCGTTTCCAGATTTCCCCATATCCATCATCCAATCACCTCCGCCTCCACGGATCGGAACGGGCCGCAGACCGCTGCGGGAAAGTAAGTTGGTGTTGGAACACGACATGCCGTCCGGCCAAATCGACCGGCAAAAGGGAATCAGGAAACGACAAATGAGCGAAACCGCGCTGCATGCTGCGAAGGTCAATCTGATGGTGGCGCGGTGACGGCCCGGCTGCGGGTGTGCCTGCCCGATCAGAAACTCCTGGACGCCATGGAACCTTCCGCCGACGTCGAGTTCGTCGTGTGGGACCTGACTGGCCCCGCCCCGGCGGACAGCTTCGACCTGCTGGTGCCGCCTTACATGGGCCGGCCAGACGCGCTCACGGCGCTGGATGGCGTGCCGGTCAGGCTCGTGCAGAGCCAGTCGATAGGGTACGACGGCGTCGCTGACGTCTTGCCGTCGGGTTGCGTTTTCGCCAACGCGGCCGGCGTCCATGAGACGTCGACGGCGGAACTCGCCTTGGGAATGATGATCGCCAGCCAGCGTAGTATTCCGGACTTTGTGCGCAACCAGGCGTCCGGTACGTGGGGCTATGGGCAGAGACCAAGTTTGGCGGACCGCAGGGTGCTCCTGGTCGGCTACGGGGGAGTGGGGAAGGCGATTGAAGCCAGGCTGTTGCCGTTCGAAACGCAGGTGACGCGGATGGCAAGCCGGGAACGGGACGATGACCACGGCCGTATCCTCGGCATCGACTCACTTTATGAGCAGTTGCCGCTGCACGAGATCGTGGTGGTTAGCGTACCTTTGTCCGAGCACACCCGTGGGCTGGTGGATGCTCGGTTCCTCGCGGCCATGCCGGACGGCGCGTTGATGGTGAACGTGGCGCGGGGCCCGGTGGTGGACACGGAAGCCTTGCTGCGGGAGACGTCTTCGGGACGGTTACGTGCTGCTTTGGATGTAACGGACCCGGAGCCTCTGCCGGCCGACCATCCTTTGTGGACGGTGCCTGGCGTGTTGATCACGCCCCATGTGGGCGGGGCGAGCTCCGCGATGTTCCCCCGGATGGTCCGGCTGATCCAAAAGCAGATCTCGTTGCTGCTGGCCGGTGAGGTGCCGGTGAACGTGGTGCTGGGTGCGGAATCGGTGGGCGAGTAGCGGGCTGAGCGGGCAGACGGAACGGATGGACTCGGGCATGCGGTTGACACCGACGAAGGAACCGTCGTGGCCGTATTCGGTTCCGAACTTTTTGGCCACGACGACGTCGGCCGGTAGCCGGCGATGACGAGCTTTCGTTGGTGAAGGCCCCGATCCACGGTGTCCAACAGGATAGGGGAGGAGGGACAACGGGTGCGTGGGCCGCGGAAGCTTTGCTTGTGATCGCGCAGGCTCGGCGGCGGCAGGAGTGACGACTCCCAAGCTATCCTGGGCAGATGGCCGCAATTGGGGAAACCGACACAGTGAATTTCGACGCGAAGTTGCGGCGTGAGGCGATGGCATGGCTGACGGTACGTACTAATGATGGCGAGGATTGGCTCACCCGAGAGGACATCAAGGACTTCACT
Source organism: Arthrobacter sp. KNU-44 (assembly GCF_051843155.1). Taxonomy (NCBI): domain Bacteria; kingdom Bacillati; phylum Actinomycetota; class Actinomycetes; order Micrococcales; family Micrococcaceae; genus Arthrobacter; species Arthrobacter sp. KNU-44. The sequence continues at coordinate 995,339 of NZ_JBPXNG010000002.1, read as the reverse complement.
TTGGACGGGGAGCCAAGAAGACTGCAGGCCACGCAGACGGGGATTTGGAAGCCGAAGGATCTTGGGGCGGCACTTTCGATCCAAACCGTTTACAGGGCTCCCGGTAGGGAACGCCCATACAACGATGAAATGGGGGAGGACGGGCTCCTTCGCTATGCATGGCGTGGAGATAACCGGGAGCACCCGGATAATCGCGCGCTTCGAGCTGCCATGGAGCAGCAGTTGCCTCTTATCTGGTTCTTCGGTGTTGGGATGGGGCCCGCCGTTTTTCAACCTGTCTTCCCTGTCTATCTTCTTTGGGAAGAACCTGAACGCAAGCGATTTGTCATTGATCCAAACGTTGGCAAGGGCCTCGTCAGTAAAGAAAGCCCGATAGAAGAACACCTCCGTCGCTATCTCACCGTGGAAACCAAAAGGCGATTGCATCAACCTGTATTTCGCTCGACCGTACTTCGGGCCTACAAGACTAGGTGCGCGGTGTGCGCGTTGGCTCACCGAGAACTGCTCGACGCAGCGCACATCGTTCCAGACTCCTCAGAACTGGGCATTGCTTCCGTTGTAAACGGTATGGCGCTGTGCAAGATTCACCATGCCGCTTTTGATGCGCACATACTGGGCATTCGTCCGGATTTTGTAGTGGAAGTTAGGGACGATATTTTGGCGGAAGTCGATGGCCCAATGTTGACCTATGGGATCCAAGCCCGGCACGGTCAACGTCTCATGGAACTGCCGCAAAACCGTCGCGAGTACCCCAGCCAGGATCTACTTGAACACGCCTACCAAGCTTTCAGGAGCGCTTGAGGTCCGTCCCCGAAGAGCGAATTCACTTTAAGACCCTGGCAGAGTCATCGTAAGAAATGGGTGACAAGCGCCTTCGCATCAGACACTATAACAAATGCCCAATTTCAGCACAAAGACTGCAGATGGGCATTGGCGCGGACGTCGCTAAAATAGTTAGAGCTTTTGGCTGCCTATATGCCGCAAGCCTGAAGGTTCACGATCGGTGGCAGTGTGCTAGTCGACGTCAATAACCCTCTTCGAGATCGCGGATGAAATAGCTTATGGAGAGTCGACGGGTTTGTCTTCATCCTCGTTTTGCCCGACTTCTCCCCTGAACATCCGAAGTCCTTCAATGGCGCGATATCGGCGAAGCTGCGCTGTTCCGGAGTGCGGAATCTGCGCATCACTAACTTCGGTTGGAAGGGGCGCAGTACGAAGTACTTCCAGTGGGATTAATTCCTTGAGTTTTTGAATGTCTAAACTGTCAAAATTGTTTCCATTCGATCCGAGGTAGAAACGGCCACGTTGCGAATCGCCTCTGTAAGCGAAGTGCCCGGCGACTGTAATAAGGTCAAAATGCTGCGATTCGATTGTTTCTTGTAGTCTGAGTCGGACGTGTTCCAATCCATCAAAGAAGTCCAAACATGACCAGACCTCAAGGAACTCACGGTCGGACGTTGCATAGGATTCGCTGAGGAGAATCTCGACCATCCAATCTGCGGCTCGCAGTTGCCATGCATCCGCCAGGTCAACCAGGAATTCAGGTGCTTGTGGGCCGTTTGCCTCAGTGGACTCGGCCGGCTCGTCAGCGGCCATGTTCTTCCCAAATGGGTAGTAGGTGTTTGTGGCCCTTCTGAGTGCCGTGCCGAGCGATGCGGGCGACCCAAAGGAATCGACAATAAACGAGACGTGCTCACCATGATTTTCGAGATTGGCGTCGAGCAGCCTGGCGAGCCATCCGACTTTCTGCATCCCTGGGGAGATCGGAAGGTCAAATTGAACCGGATCTCTGGCCAACGATCTCGCGACAAACTTAACCAGGTTCATGTTCGGCACTGCACTGCTCCAGTCGGAATGTAGGTTCCCCTTCTGAACTGCAAGCATTCGAATATCGATATTGGGATGGTCGAAGGTATCAATCAATGGCTGCCCGGCTGGGGTTACTCCTTTAGACAAGCTGTCTATCTGCGTAAGTATCAATTGGTCAGAAATGTCGCCAAAAGGTAGCGAGAACGTAAAATACCGGTCAAAGTATGCGGGGTCGCAAGCCCGAAATTTTCCCGAAGAGTCCGCCGAGCGGCCGAGTTCACCTGCCATTCTTGGGAATAGGTCAGAAATTGCTCGACCTAGTGCGAGTATTTCGGTCTTGCTTGTATATCCGGATTCGCTGATGAGTTCATCCCATTCCGCCTGGGCCTTGGGGCGATCTTGAACAGGAGCAACAACTTTTTTCATTCCGATCAGACGACCCCTCCACTTCGGGATCTGCGCATAAATCCTCGGATGATGAAGCCGCAGGAATGTGATAGCTAAGAAATCCGCGGGATCCACTTCATTCTCCGCGAGGGCAAGATACGTCTTGGCCTGGGCGCAGTACCTCCGACATGCCCTGGGGGTTGTCAAGTGGTCCCACATATGGTCCGTATAGAACGCCTGAAACCGCTGGAATGGGGAAAGTGTAAACGGGCTGGTGGTGTCAGTTAATATTGATCGGACTTCATCGAAAACGATTCTTTGAAGGTGAGTCTGTTGCGCCGGCGGAAGTGAAAGCGGATACTGAACAATCTTCTCCAAGAAGGCGTTGGCCGTCTCGGTCTTACCCCGAAGACCGGCGGCTAGTATCTCAACAAGTGAGTTGTGATCATAGGAAAGAAGGTAATTGGTCCGTGGAAATCTTCCAGTCAACCGGACCATTTTCATCAACGTCATGATTTCGTCAGGTTGCAATCGGTCAATGTCGTCGATTATCACCAGAACCCTAGACCCGGCTTCGTTTATAGCATCGGAGAGACGTTGAAAGGCACTGTCCCAGGATTCTTCGGGTAGTGTCTCCTTGACCAGCTCAGCAACTCCATTGCCAAGGCCCCACGGAACCGACTTCAGCAATGGCGAGGAACGTCTCATGATCGTTTTGACGTTTTTTCGTACTTTTCGATGACTGCCTTTCGGGAATGCCTCAAGGAACGATGCGAAGAATTCACGCTGTATCTCTGTCGAGCCTTCAGCCGACCAAGGACTGAACGTAACCACCTTAACCTGGGGTCTAAGAGCAGGTCGCAGGAAGTTTAGCAGGGTGGACTTTCCTGAACCCCAGGGACCGGTAAGTGCCACAACGCTGCTGTCGTTGCTGTTGGTCAGATTCTTTAGTAGGTCCGCAACCATGCTGAGGAACGGCTGTCTCCCAAGGAGGTCATCCTTCGGATTCCTCAGCGGCGCGTCTGTCCAGGGTTCGATTAAGGCTTGTTGGAGGTGGTCATTCATCCCTGGAGCTCCTCGTAAACCAGCTCACTCAGCATCTTCAGCAGTGCCCTCATCTTCGTCTTGTCACCCAAGGCCTGCAGGCTCAGGTTGTAGTGGCTGTCCATCGAGTTCGACACGGCATCGGTGACGGCCTTCTCTAGATGGGGACTGCCGCCGAAGTGGCTTCGCGAGTTGTTCTGTGCCTGTTTCTGCAACGTCTCATTCTTCACCAGCTCGCGCCGCACGCCTTCGACGAAGTGTGCAACCGCATCCAGTTCCTCCCCCTCGAACGGCAAATTGGCCTGCCGGATGATCTCTTCCCACGTCGCCAGAACAGGATCCTTAGCCTGCCCGGTGCCCACCTCGGTCGGTGGTTTCAGAAACGCATCCTCGCCAGAGAGCTGAAGCTGGGCCTGCCCCTTGTCCTTGAGCGCGTACTTCGCAAGCACGACCCCGGATAGGTCCAGCGCCACCTTCGCATCGTTCACGCGGAGAACGGGAAGGAGGTGCTTGTAGTAGATGGAGCGCTTCTCCAGGTCCGTGTCGGCGAAGTCTACGATCTGGGAGAGGAAGTCGTAGGCGCGGACGAAGGAGCCGAGGTCCTTCCGGAACAGGTCCAGCTCCTCTTGGGCCGCCTTGTCACACTCAGCCACGGCGGCGTTGTACCGAGTGTTGAAGCGCGATTTTGCCGGAGCCACCCAGCCGGAGAGCGCGTTGTTACCTGCCTCCAGAACGTAGGACTTCACCAGCCCGTCCACCTCGGACTCGAGGTAGATCTGGGCGGCGTCGAGCTTGGCCTGAAGGTCGTGCACGACATTCGGATCCGAGACGCCCTCCAACGCGGCCTCGCGGAAGTAGGGCTGGAAGGAAGCGAGGATCTCGTCCGGATTGTTGACGAAGTCCAGCACGAAGGTCTGGTCCTTGCCCACGGCGGTGCGGTTCAGCCGGGACAAGGTCTGGACGGCCGACACTCCCGAGAGCTTCTTGTCCACGTACATGGCGACAAGCAGCGGTTGATCGAATCCAGTCTGGAACTTGTTGGCCACAAGCATGATCTTGTATTCGTCGGTGGAGAACGCCTCTGAGAGCGTGCGCCCCTTGAGCCCTGGGTTCATGTTGATCTCGGTGAATGCCTCGAGGCCCGATTCGTCGTCGTTCACTTCCCCGGAGAAGGCGACCATGGCGCCCAGGCCGGAGTAGCCGGCGTCGTGGATGTATTTGTCGATGGCGAGCTTGTACCGGACGGCTTCCTTGCGGGAACCGGTGACCACCATCGCCTTGGCCTTGCCGTCGAGGCGCCAGGCCACGTTGGCGCGGAAGTGCTCGACGATCACCTGGACCTTCTGGCTGATGTTGTACGGGTGCAGCTTTACCCAGTTCATCAGCGACTTCAGTGCCTCTGATTTCTCCACTTGAGTGTCGTCCGAGTCGTAGTCCCGGCCCTCGTGGGCTAGCCGGTAGGCCACCTTGTAGCTGGTGTAATTCTGCAGCACGTCCAGGATGAAGCGCTCCTCGATGGCCTGCTGCATGGAGTACAGGTGGAACGGCTGCGGCAGCCCGTCCGGGCCCTTGCGGCCGAACAGCTCCAGGGTTTTGGCCTTGGGCGTGGCAGTGAAGGCGAAGTAGCTGATGTTCTTGGCATCGGCACGCTCGGCCATCTCGGCCGCCAGATAGGATTCGACGTCGAAATCGCCGCCGTCGTTGACGTCCGCAAGTTCCTCCGCAGAGAGGACTTTCTTCAGCTTGTTCGCCGTGGACCCGGTCTGGGAGGAGTGGGCCTCGTCCGCGATGATGGCGAAGTTCCGGCCCTTTAGCGACTGGGATTCGGCGATTGCTTTCAGCGCGAACGGGAAGGTCTGGATGGTGACGATGATGATCGGTGTTCGGGCCACTAGCGCGGCCGTGAGTTCGGCGGACTTGGAGCCGGCGTTGCCGCGGATGGGGACCACGACACCGGACTTGTGTTCGATCTGGTAGATCACGTCCTGCAGCTGGGCATCCAGGACGGTCCGGTCGGTCACGACGATGACGGAGTCGAAGATCTTCTGGTTGCCGGCGCCATGCAGGGAGCTGAGTTGGTGAGCGGTCCAGGCGATGGAGTTGGTTTTGCCGGAGCCCGCGGAGTGCTGGACCAGGTAGCGGTGGCCGGGGCCTTCATTGCGGGCGGTCTCGATGAGCTGGTTGACCACGTCCCACTGGTGGTAGCGCGGGAATAGGAGGGATTTGCGGACTACCCGTTCTCCGGTGACGGGGTTGGTTTTGTCGCTTATCTGTAGGTGCAGGAATTTGCCGATGATGTTCAGCCAGGAGGCGCGCTGCAGGACCTGTTCCCAGAGGTAGCTGGTGGCCGATCCTTTGGCGTTGACCGGGTTGCCGGCGTGGCCGTCGTCGCCGAGGTTGAAGGGCAGGAAGTAGGTGTCCTTGCCCTTGAGCTCGGTGGTCATCTGGATTTCGTTGTTGCTGACCGCGAAGTGCACCAGGGCCCGGCGGCCGAAGGACAACAGCGGCTCGTCCCTGTTCTTGCCGTTGCGGGGCTGTCGGTCTTTGCGGTACTGCTCGACGGCATCATTGATGTTTTGCGTGAAGTCCGTCTTGAGCTCGATGGTCGCGACCGGCAGGCCGTTGACGAACAGGACCAGATCGATGCTCTTCATGGTGTCCACCGTGGAGTAATGGACCTGCCGGATCACTCGAAGGCGGACCTTGCCGTAGCGTTCCAGCGTTTCGGGGTTCAGACCCATGGCCGGCCTGAACTGGCACATCTCAAATTTCGCAGCGACGTCCTTGAACCCCGTACGGAGGACCGAGAGCATGCCGGCTTCCTTGGCAGCGGGCTTGTCCAACACCTTGCACAACCTGTCCAGAAGGAGACCCTTAGCGACGTCATGCTCGGCCGGGGAGTCCGCGGGTTTCAGGACCTTCGCCAGCTGCTCAGGCTGGGTATCCGCCAGCCATGCGATGACATCTTCAGGGACGATGGCCCGGGTGGCGTCGTAGAGGCTGCGAGCCGGCCGGTGAGGCTCGTAAATCCAGCCCTCGGCCGCGAGGGCCTGACAGATCTCCTCTTCGAATGTCACTTCATTGTGCTGTGCCATGGTCACCAATCCGGATGTTCTTTAGACATGAACAGGACGTATGCGAGAAAAGCAGTCATGCTGGATTTACTATGGGCAACTTTAGTTGCCGTTCCAGACGAGTGGTGAATTTTCTCAAGTCCGGGCCCGCCAGTTGGCTGTTATCAACGCAACTCCGCCTCAATGTTTCTAAGCAACTCAACCATCTCCCATTCCAGATTCTCAGGTGACACTGCCGATGCGAGCTTCCTGGCCGACAGCACTGGAAACCTTGTTTCCTGCGTTCGTCGGTTCCAAGATGCAATGAAATCCTTTGGCGGTATCATGCCAAGACGTCGATCCAAGCCCTTATCCCATAAAGCCTTGAAATCTCTCAGCGCCGTCGTTATCTTCGTTGACTCGTCATAGTGAGCAGGTAACGTCTTTGCAACGCTTGAAGAATACTGTCCGAAAACGTCGTCGAAAAATGATTCAGCAATCAGTTCCAGCTCTGATCGAACGATTGAATCGTTGAGTTTTGTAAATGTGGAAACTATTTGAGGGGAGATGAGATAGCTTTCCAATTCCTTCTTATTCCACACGTGGGCTTTTACGCCAGAGGCTAAGAGATCTTCTTCAATCTTCTGGCACTCGATTTGCTGGCGATAGTCTCTATCCAAGATCAGCCTAATATTTATGGTTTCGCCCATATATCGAGAAGAAAGCCAAGCAAATGACTCAACGCTTGGCCATCGGCTGAAGCCCCCAATTGGAATGATGGCTAGATTGCGCTCCATTGCGAGTCCAGCGCAACCAAGGCGTTCGGCCACCACACGCAGAATCTTCATGTCCTGCCCTTCCACGAAGAGAGCATTCTTCGCCTTGAGAGCTCGAGCCATTGAAAGGTTAAAAGAACTGCCGAGACCATCGGCAATCACACCTAGCCCATTCTGATTCGAGGTGCGGACGGCAGACGCTGCAGTTCGTTCTATCCAAACCAGGGATGATGGTTGAGCTTCGGACGCCACTTCTGCAGCGTGCGACGACATGATGACCTGCTGTTTGGCAGCCTCGACGACCCTGACCAAGCGGCGCTGGAGATCAGGGTGGAGAAAAACGTCAGGCTCGTCCAAAAGGATGGATGCGCAATTCCGATTTCGCCAAAGATGAAATAGAAGCTGTAGCCAGATTTGAATGCCGTCTCCAGCCCAGAAGATCTCTTTCTCGGTGCGGCTACCTCCGTCCATGTAGAAGACGTCTAACCAGTCTTCCCCATCTACGCGTCGAGACGTTAACGCCAATGTTGTAATTTCCGGAGTATTCGTCAGAAGGAATGAGATCAAATCATTATGTTCATCCGAATCGCCGGATTGTGAAACCTTTAGATGATTTCGGAAGTGTCGGCTTGAAAGTCGCGTTTCCAAGTGCCCCTTTAGGTGAATCGCGGTCAATCGCTTTTCATTGCGTTCAAGTGGCGTCAGAGTCGGGACGATACCAATTACTGATACGAGTGCCTTTGCCGCCGCAGCAGTTTGTACATGGCTGCCTTTATGTTCGAGCCAGAAAAATGGAGGATCGTCGGCGGGCCAGGTGATTCTGAGTATGGCGCCAGAAGTGTAGCGCAATTCTAACTTAGATTCGGTGTCATCACTAAATTCATGTCGCACATTTTCGAGATTAAATGATTCGGTTCGAATTTTCCCGAGAAAATATCCATTTATCGTTTTGCCGTTACTCGAAAAGTATTCCTGGGGTCTGTTTCGCGTGGCAAACCGGGCGGCTTCATTGCAAAGTCTTATTGCCGAAATTAGGGTACTTTTTCCAGCGTTGTTCGGCCCGAGAAGGAGTGCACTTCCAGAGAAAGAAACAGAGTATGATTTAAAGCCCTTGAACATTGTGAGCCTCAATGACTTAATCATTTGGTTCCTTTGGTCTGAACGTCGATCACACCCGTGACTGCGGCCGAGATGAGGGCGGAGCGACGTTCGCGCAGGAGCGAAATCGACCGCCGGGCTAATTCAAGCAGATCATCGATCCGAGTCGTCGACTCATCGAGATACCGGGTTATCTCGATCTGTTTGGATGTCTCGGGCACCGGAATCCAGAGTCTTTTGATGTCTTCGAGGCTTAGTTGGAGCTTAGTTCCCCCGTAGGCACCCTGGTTCAGTTGGCGCTGCCCGAACTCTGAAAGGACGAAGTACGCGAGGAATCGTGACTGGAGTCGATTTTGATCGAGTCGAGTGAGAGCTACGTGCTGACTAACGTACGAGCCGGCCTCCTTTTCCGATGCCACTCCAACGGACCCAAGATACGCGGTGATCGAGAAAAGAACGTCGCCCGCTTCAACCACAGCACGTGTGCCCTCCGAATCACGAGGGATGTCGACGTGTTGAGTCTCGGACATATCTAGGTGGAGGTGTCCTCGCGTAAGATTGCCAATTCGAACAAATGGCGTTCCATGGTCCGCATAGAATTCTGCCCATCCTCGCGAGCCGCTGGTAATGAAGGTGAGAGCCCGCTTCAACTCTGTAGTCCACCATGTTTCAGGTATGTGGCCGAGCCATGGGATGCCCGAGGGCTTGGTGGGTGCGGTGGGGTCGAGGCCCTTGGTGACGGCGTGGGTGATGATGGCCTGGCGTTTCTCGGCGAGCAGTTCGATGAGCCGCTCCTGCTTGCCGATCAGTTCGTCGATCTGGGCGGTTTCGCGGTCGAGGAAATCAGAGATCGCACTCTGGATCGCGTGGCTTGGGTATGGCATTTGAAAAGAACGAAAATCATTCTGGCTGAGGTTCTGCATGCTACTGCTGGTGCCAACACATATGGCGGCAACCTGGTCGCGATATTCCCGAGTTTGCATCCACCAGTAGACAAATCTTGCGACTGCGGCTTCGGACGTCCGCACTTGCCAAAGACGATCCGGAAGATACAGATTGTCATAATCACGCTGAGTGTGGCCAGCAGCACCCACAAGAGCCGGCGTGTTCATGCGACTGACGATCAGCCGGTCGGAACGAACGGGACAGGACGCGCGTTCAATCTCGTCTGGATCCACGACTTTGTTTTCCGTTGCATCGAAGAATCCGTTGGAAACACAACTGGTCTTCAGCACGCCTACTTCGTCTTCAGCTGATGGGAAATCAATCGCATTTACGCTGGTGCCGCTTTCGATCGCTGCCACCGCACGGCGGACCGCCAATTGAGGGTGCGTCACTTCTCAACCTCGGACAGCAGCATCGTGATCTCGCCGATGAGCTTGTTGAGGTCCTTATCGATTTCCTCCAAGGACCTGGGCGCGACGTATTTGTAGAAGTGGCGGGTGAAGGGGATCTCGTAGCCGACCTTGGTCTTGGCTTCGTCGATCCAGGCGTCGGGGACGTGGGGGACGACTTCGCGTGCGAAGTAGTCTTGAATGTCCTCACCGAGCGGCACATTTTCGGTGTCGCGCAGGTCCGTGTCCGCCTCGGGAGTGCCCTTGGGGCCCTGGCAGATGTCGGCGGTTTCGTCGCGTTCGGAGAGGCCGGCGAGGACCGCTTTCAGGACGGGCGCGCCGAGTTTGAGACCAGCACCTGCGAGACCCGTCTTGAGGGCCTTGAGGAATGTCTCACGGTTCTTCCAGAGTTTCGTTTCGCTTTCGCCGAGCCGGGTGAGCGTCTTCTCGAGAAGCTGCCGGTCGTCGTCGGACAGTTTCTCGACCGGTTTTTGCGCCAGCACGGCGTCGACCCGCTCGGGCGTGCAGGCGAAGTTGAGCTTCAATGGGCGTTCCACCGTAATGGTGGAGTAGCCGAAGTCCTGGTTGTTGAAGATCTTAGAGGTCTCGCCGTCGTCCTCGAAAGTGCCATAGAGCCGGACGATCTTGGTGATGTCTTTGGGCCCGAGTTCCTTGCGTTTGGAGCCAAGGCTTTTGCGCATTTTCTGGAAGAAGTCCACGCCGTTGATGAGTTGGACCTTGCCGACACCCTCCGGGTGTTTCTGCTTCTTGTTGTTGGAGAGGATCCAGACGTAGGTGGCGATGCCGGTGTTGTAGAACATGTCCGTGGGGAGCGCGATGATGGCCTCCACGAAGTCGTTCTCGATCAGGTACCTGCGGATCTCGGACTCGCCCGAGCCGGCGCCGCCGGTGAATAGCGGTGAGCCGTTCAGGACGATGCCGATGCGGGAGCCGCCGTCGTGCGACGGGCGCATCTTGCGGACCAGGTGCAGCAGGAAAAGCAGCGAGCCGTCGCTCACGCGGGGCAAGCCCGGGCCGAAGCGGCCGTCGAAGCCGTGGAGTTCGTGTTCCTTCTGGATCTGCAGCTGGATCTTCTTCCATTCAACGCCGAAGGGCGGGTTGGAGAGCATGAAGTCGAACTGCTGGCCGATGTTCTGATCGTTGGCCAGGGTGTCGCCGACCGAGATCTTGGAGATGTCCTGGCCCTTGATCAGCAGGTCCGATTTGCAGATGGCGTATGACTCGTCGTTGATTTCCTGCCCGTAGGCGACGAGGGATGCGCTGGGGTTGAGTGCATGGAGGTGTTCCTGGGCGACAGTGAGCATGCCGCCCGTCCCGGCGGTTGGGTCGTAGATGGACCGGACGATGCCCTCTTTGGTGAGGACGTCGTCGTCGTAGTTCAGCAGCAGCTGGACCATGAGCTGGATGACTTCGCGCGGGGTGAAGTGCTCGCCGGCGGTCTCGTTAGAGGCTTCGGCGAAGCGGCGGATGAGTTCCTCGAACATGAGGCCCATCTCGATGTTGCTGATGGTCTCCGGGTGGAGGTCGATCGCGGCGAAGTCCTTGGTCACGCGATAAAGCAGGTCCGAGCTGTCCAGCTTCTCGAACGTCTTGTAGAACTCGAAGCGCTCGAAGATGTCGCGGGTGTTCTCCGAGAACCCCTGGACGTAGTCGAGGATGTTCGCCTTGATGTTGGTGGGGTCATCCAGGAGCTTGGCGAAGTTGAACTGGGAGGTGTTGAAGAAGCTGTGGCCCGAGGCCTTCTGCAGGAAGGTGTCCAGCGGGATATTCAGGTCTTTCTTGGCCTGCGCTTCCTGCAGGACGGCGTCCTTGGTGGCGTCCAGGACGCAGTCCAGGCGGCGGAGGATGGTGAACGGCAGGATCACCGAGCCGTACTGTGCCGGTTTGTAGGTGCCTCGCAGAATATTCGCGATGCTCCAGACTAGGTTGGCGTTGTTGTTGCTGGCCACTGTTCCCACTTCCGTTGCTGCGGGCAATGAGGGGACCAGCTTCTTAACTTGATGCTGGCATCGTCCCCATTGCCGTGCAGCATTCATTGATCACGCACGTACTCGCTTTGCATTCTATTGGGAGCAGGCGATCGGAGCTGACGGATTGGCCAACTTGAGGGCCCGCGTGTCCTGACGCGACGCTACGTTTCGCAGGACCGTGCTGAGCCAGCGGACCTCCGTTGGCGACCGAGCTCGCGGAGGTGGATGTCATGGCGGCGCCGGCGCAGGAGAGGAATGGGTTGCAGGCGAAACGTGAGTTGCTCGCAAGGTGACGTCCCCGTCAGCCGCTTGCTGCTCACCAGAATCGTCAAGCGATTGACCGTGCTCGTCAACCAGTACCGAGTGGTCGAGCGCCCGCGTCCAAGTTCAGGACTTACTGTCCGACCGTCCTAACCGGCCCTACTTCTTTCTTGTTGGGAACCAAGGAACTCCTGGTTTGATGGCAAGAGCGAAGAACGGGAAGATGATGCTGAACATCACCAAGCTGGCTAGAGTGGGCTTGGGTGTCCAACCAGAGGTCGCCCAGTAAAGCAACCATTGAGCTGCCCACATGCCGCCTACCGAAGCGACGTAAACATAAAGTCGTCCCCACCCGGTCTTTGGGGTCGTTATCTTCGGTTTGGCCGAAATTGTCCGGCGCCCGTCCTATCTGCAAGCGTCATTCCAGTTTGTTCCCGCGCCAAATGCTCCGGATCCGGCCCGTGTAACCCGCCCAATGCCGAGACTGAACCCCAGACGGCCCCGCAGCTCGCCTCGTCGCAGCCGAGTGGTCTCCCATGGCGGACCACCCTTGCCAGCACGACGGGCCCGACCAGCCTGCGGTGGTGATCGCCGCCCGGGGATTTGCAGCTTCTTGTAGACAAACCACGTTGCAAGACTCGTCCCCGAATGCTTTCAGGATGCTCGGGCCGAAGGTGAAGGTCGCGAACAGCGGACCGACCTGAAGTGGATAGAACCAGAAACGTGCCATCCGAGCGGTGACGATGCTAGCTGCAGCGGGATAGCAGCCGTCTACGTGTTTCGGTCTTGAACACGTAGACGCTCCTTTTGTGACACGTAGATGGAGCCTTTATTACACGTAGATTGGCCATTTTTGCACGTATTTTTCGTGGTCTCACCACTTAGATGGCAAATCCAGACATAGCCTTTTTACGGCGAACTGGGCGGCCCTTGCGCCTCCCAATTGCCGGAATGACGTGATTGCTACAGCAAGCTCGCACCTGAAGGGGCGCGAACCGGACATTCCCGCCGAACAACAAAATCTGGAGGAAACGTGAAAATTAGTTCAGTATCCTTAGTTATTTCGGTCTCAGCCGCTGCAATACTTTCTTTGTCAACTATTTCTCCCAGCGTGGCGGCCGAGAGCGTGCCACCGATAAGTCCGGCAATCCGCGCCATCGAGAATTCGGCACCGGGATTCATTCCGACGGCCAACGTGCGAGGATCTGCAGATTTGAACACCTCGCAGGCCAGGGCCCTAGCCGGGAACGCCTCGAATGAGCTTCCCACGAATTCTAGTGATCCTGTGGCAGTCCAGAGTTCGAGTGGGGCCGTGATTAGGTTGGGGCTTCCCTTCCGTGAAAAGGCCGTTGAGGGCAAGAAACAGTCCAACGGGACAGTCGTTTTTGATAATGAGAACGGAACGAGTTCCGTGCTGGTGCCTAAGGAAGGAATGGGCGTTGCCGCAGTGACCGTCCTTTCCGACTCCTCCTCACCCAGTCGTTTCAACTACAATCTCACGGTTCCATCCGACGGCACCGCAATTTTGAATAATCGAGGTGCCGTCGAAATCTTCGATGCCAAGGGCGCTTTCTCGGGCGTGATTGCCCCCGCCTGGGCAAAGGACTCCAGAGGCACGGTCGTGGCGACTCATTACGAGCTAAATGGTCCCACTCTCACCCAGGTTGTAGACCACACGTCCCAGTCGTACACGTACCCCGTCGTGGCGGATCCATGGCTAGGAATCGACTTGATTGACAGGTTTAGCTGGGACGGAAACAATATCAAGGTTCACGTTACCCCCATGATGGGCTTCGTGAACGAGACTGTCGCCGCCGGCGCAGGCTGGGACGAGCTGAAGACAAAGACCCGTAACCGGGTGAACCAGGCTACCCTCCATCAGCAATGGCTCTGCCATGCCCTAGGAAAGTTCGTGATCTTCTTCGAGCCGCCACCCAACAATACTTGGGATCTGGAGGGTTGGCGCCGAGTTGTGACCAACCCACTCGACTTCATCTGGTACCGGTGCAATTGGTAGCACGTAAACGAAGGACGAAATGAGTAAACGAACAGCCCCCATCATCATAGGTGCCCTTGGTCTCGTAGTCTTTTCAGTCGTAACAGTGATCTGGACAGTGCGGACATTTGAGATTGACGCTGCCAATCTGACAGAGGCCACCCCACCACTGCAGGCGGCCCTCTGGCTGGGGAGCATCCTCGTGGTTGCGGGATCTATTACTTGGCTCATTGTGCTCAGAAGACGGGGACCTAAGGAGTAGCAGCCACTCGATCATTTCATCGACGAGCGCGGGTTCGCGGATTTCGCTCGCGGAGGTGGATGTCTCGCTCACACCCCATGCGCTTGCTGAGGCGGCCTCGACTTTTGGCAGGCGTCCGGGGAGGTCGTCCGTTACGAATAGCTCCCATGGCGAACCATCCTTGTCAGCAGGATTGGCTCGGCCGGCCTGCGGTGATGCTCCTTGCCCGGTAGAGCAGGCTGTTGGTGGTGCTCAGAGCGACGGAGGGTTTGGCGCTTTGCCAGTCGATAGCTCTAATGAGAGCGGCTCTGACCGCCTTTTCCTACCCGGTAACGGTGAATCGCCGGGACCCCAAGAAGGATGTACCCAAACGCTATGGCCGGGTAGCCGGTCCACAGCGGTCCAAGCAGCTCGCGCAGGGGGCTGATGAAAATCATGGCGACGCCCAAGAGCGCAATTGCGAGCGTCAGTAAGCCGCTCCGACCATGAAGCATCACATGACGCGCTTGTTCTGCGGGGATCATTTGATTGCTCCTGTTTCTTTGGACAGTGCGGTTTTCACCTGGTTGTCATTCGAGCTCGAATTGCCGACGTGATCTCTTCGGGATGGGCGGTTGAGACGATCCATCGGCGCGTCTTCGTTTCCAAGGCGACCGCAGGCCCTCCCACCAGCAAGCCTCGGGTGTTTTTGCCCATGATCCGGAAGCCATATCCGTCAGCGAGGGTTGTCTCCGGGACCCCAGCTACGGCCACAACGTCTGAGATCGACATTTCGGTTGAATAGAACGGCGCGAGGCGCAGCACGATTTTCTCCTCAGTTATGGCGATGGAGACGGTCATCCGAACAATCGCCCAGGTGAAGGCGACGATGCCGGCGGCCATGAGAAGCCCGGGCAATACGATGCCCGAGACCAGAGCTGACACAACCAACACGCGCCAGCCGGGCCTCTGATATCACCATGTCTTTCCCACACTTCCGCGTCCGACTTGGACCGGACTCTCTAAGATCTTTCGTACGGCCTGCGGAGCCCCCGATGCCGCGCTTGTGAGTAAATAATCCATGCGATTGAGCCTGCAAACGGCACTGCAAAGATCACGACGGCAACGGCCACCTTACTTAGAGGGGGAATCCACTTTGATGCCATAAGCGATGCAAGCGCTACGACTACCAACACGAAATAGACGATGCCCAAAAAAGGCGTAGCCCAGGCGTCGCTGACGACTGGGTTATCCGTATCAGTTGGGCTCAACACGACCGACCTGCTTTGTTTGCTTCTTATAGACAGGCCACGTCGCGAGATTCGCCCCCGATGCGGCCACGGAGAGGATCCCCATGATGGTCTGATTGTTAAAGAACGCGATGGTAGCGACGATCAAGAGCAATACGGCTGGGAAGAGGGTCAGAAGTTTCATCACGCCGTCACCCACACCCCAAGGCAAGCGACGGGCCGCCAGTTGGTGCCAGTTCATAATCCCCCCAAGGGTTAGGTCGACTTCGCTTGGTTAGGAAAAATCGATCAGCCGTTGAGCTGCTGACGGTCCCATCCTGAGAGAAAGATAAACCTGCGAATGCCCGTCTCCGTGTGGATTTGGTGAATCTCCGTGCGTTTTGGGCGAATCTCCGTGTGAAAACCGCAAAATTCAGTGTGGAAGAGCCGGCGTCTACGTGTTTGGGACTACCCGCGTCTACGTGCGACGCACCCCGCCGTCGTACCCCGCAACTGAACCACGCAGGAAGTGAACGCAACCGCCCAAGTGCCGCCCGCCGTCGTGCACCCCACCCCCGGCGACGCAAGTTACCGTCTACTCCTCAGACTCCGGCAGTTCCTGCGGCCCGGATCCAGGTTCTTTCCTTGGGTGCTCGCCATCCGGGCCAAGTTCGTCGGAGTAGGGTGCTCGACCTTGGGGGGAGGTGTCGATGAGTTCGTTGGCGGCCATCGCCAGGAGGTCGCGTTGTAGGACGGGCAGGGAGAGGAGGCCTTGGAGATAGGCTTCCACCTCGTACTCGCCAACTTCGCCGCCCAGGCTGAAGTACTTGAGCCAGAGTTCGCCGACGTTGATTTGTGCTGACTTCATGGCAGCGGCCAGCATGCGCTGCTGTTGTGGTTCGTGCTGATCGAAGCCCACGGGCCGGCCTTAGTCCAGGGCCGCCGGAATCCCGGCGACGAGATCGGCACTGATCTGACCCAGTGTGCTGTTCTGCCGCCGGGCCCGGCGCATCAGTTCGGCAAGGGCCAAGTCAACGGTCAAAGAGTGGCGCTGCATCAGTATGCCGCAGGCCCGGTTGACGAGGTCGCGACTATGGAGGGACTCGGCCAGGGCTTCACTGATGCGGTGAGGTGCTTCGCTGGCCTGGATATTCGCAAGCAACGTTGCAGCCGGGGCGGCAAATAGTTCCAGCACCCCGGCCGCGTCCTCGCCGAAAGCGCCCGCACGGTCCGAGTAGATCTTCAGGGCGCCGATGCATTCTTGCTCGGCGATCAAAGGGGTGCTGATCACCGAAAGGATAGGCATGCCCTTCACAGCGTCAGACCATTGGCGCCAGCGCGGATCTGTTGCGACATCCTGGACGATCACTGTTTCTTCCATGGCCCAGGCCGTCAGGCACGGTCCCTGGCCCAACTCATATTGGAGGGCATCCGCGCGGGTGACCACTTCGTCTGTGGAGGCGCTGCTGGTCAGCCTGCCTCTCGAATCCACAATGGAAACTCCAGCGCCGGTGGCTCCGGACACGGATTCCTTGATGGCACGGGCAAGCAACCGCACGGCGCGGTCCACTTTCTCTTCCGTCAGCAGCAGGCCCTGGATTCGCGCGATAACGGTCGACAGTTCATCCAGCGGTAGTTTCCGCGCCATAGTCCTCATTCATCTAGGTCCAGTGCATCGAGCCGCAAGCGTTCCTGTGAAAGAGAATCCAGCACGGCATTTGGTGCGCTGTTCCTAGCTTAGTCCGCACCATTCCCCACGTTTTGGCTATTCGTCGAAGTAAACTTCCGGATCCGTCTCGCCCGACACAGAGGCAATGACATGAGCGGCTATATCCCGGAGTTTGACGTTTCGGCTGTTCGAGGCCCGGGTCAAAACCTTGAAGGCGGTGTCGCGTCCGCATCGGTTCTGCGCCATGACAATCCCGACGGCGGTGTCGATCGTCGAGCGGGACTGCATGGCTGCGGTGAGATCGTCCCGGGCGTTACGCAACTGGGAGATCATCAAAGCCAGACGCAAGGACTTCGCTGCACTCTCGGCGAATTCTTCTGCAGCCGTAATGTCCGGTCCGGTAAACCCGTGTGGGGTGGTCGAATAGAGGTTCATGACGGCTTCGGCTTCACCGGCCAGATCAAGCGGGACTGCCAGGATAGATCCGATGCCGTTCCGCCAGACTGCCTCGATGTAGTCACCCCAACGGCTTTCATGGCGGCTATCGACGACGAGCATCACTGAATTGTGCCGAAGCGCCGTGAGGCAAGGCCCGTCTCCGAATTCAATTTGCAGTTCATCGAGCGCGCGCACCCGCTCATCGCTGCTGGCTGTGGTGATGCCCTTTTTCTTCGTGACAACGGTGAGACCGCATGAGACGGCGTTGGAGGCCGTTGTGAGAGCAGCCCCTGCCAGGGTCGCAAGGTTCGCGAGGAAATCGTCAAGGTCGACGCTCTCCAAACAAAGATCCTGGAGGGTGATGCCAAGGTCCTGGTTCGGGTGGGCAGGCAATCCGGCCAACGCGTTGTGGGTCGGGCGCGGCTCTGAGCTAGTCATGTGCCTGCGATCCTTCCCGAATCGAGTTCCCGCATCGCTTCTGTGTCTAGTTCCCGCATTGCCAAGGCCAGAAGGTTCATTTGCGATGGGGGGAGCTCGCCGAGCTCATGAAGATACGCGTCCACAGCCATTTCATCCACATCGCCCCCAATCCCGTAAAAGTAGGCCCATACCCCGGCCAAGGCCGTGCGGCCGTCCCGGTACCAGTCGGCGGCGCTTCTCCGTTGCTCGGATGCCCACTCAGGATGACGCATTCCCGATCCCTCACGATTATTCATGGGATGCACCCGGGGAGGTCCAATCGAGGGGGACTGACGCGTTCAGGATGTCGGTGGCGATGTCATGAAGGCGCCGGTCGTTGTCCCGGGCAGCAAGCTGAAGCAGTTCCATGGCACGGTCCCGTCCACAATGGTTCTGGAGCATGATCAAGGACAGCGCCGCGTCCACCACAGCGCGTGACTGCAGCGCAGATCGGAGGTGTTCGGGGTACGGCTCCGGAACATGAAGCCGCAGCGCCAACCTCAGCGTTTTCGAAATTGTCTCGGCATGCTCCAAAACGCGGGCGACGATGGCCGGGTTAAATGTGCCGGGCGCATAGGCGTAGCAATTCAATGCTGCGCGTGCCGAAGAGTCTGTCTGGATAGGGACTGCGAGGACAGAGCGAATACCTTCGCCGTCTACCTGGTGGGCGTACTGTGCCCAACGATCGTCGGCCTGCAGATCATCAATCAGCACGCGGTGTTGGTGCCGCAACGCCGTAAGGCAAGGGCCGTCGTCGAACGTGTATTGCTTTTCGTCCAAGCGCTGCGCCGCAGCGGTACTACTGGCCACCGTTGAGGGGCCGGCATCCCGCTCGACGGTGATAGCGCACAAGAGAGGTTCCCGACCGTCCAACAAGGATGCTGAGATGGTGGCCAAGCCCAGGAGAAATTCGGTGAAGCCGGGACTTTCAAGCAGGAGGTCCTGCAATTGTTCTGTGGTGGGTACAGCGTTGTTGCTGGCCATGCGGCCTCGATTCCAAGGGGCGCCCGGATCCCTAACCCAGGCCGGTAGCCATGCCCGCTTGCGCGCTGCATAGCCCTTATATTCAATCCCTGGACCCGAACGACCATCCTGAAATCTCCTACTTCGACACTACGCCCTCCCGGGAGCTTTGGACACGAGAGGCCGTGGTCGTGAGCGGAGACGGCTCAGACCTCACCTTTGGTGGTGCTGGCTCGAAGGTCCCGCGTGAGGTTGGGGGACTGGACTATATTCTCGGTCGCCGCCCAGGAGGCGAGGAGCTTCAGGGCTTCTTCCGAGGGGCTGCCGGGAATGGCGGGGTAAACAGTCAGGGTGTGGCCGGGGTCGTCTTCGAGGTCCATGGCCTGGTAGCTCAGTTCAAGGAGCCCGACCACGGGGTGGTTGAAGAATTTGGTGCCTGAGTAGTGGCGGCGGACGTTGTGTGCTGCCCAGCGCGTGCGGAATTCGTCGCTGCGCATGGAGAGTTCGCCCACGAGTGCTGCGATGTCTTTGTCGTGGGGGTTGCGGCCCGCGTCGCGGCGCAGGATCGCGACGTTGACGTTCGCAGCACGGTCCCAGTCGGGGTAGAAGCCCTGGGCGCGGGGGTCCAGGAAGATGAAGCGCGAGTGGTTCGCAGGGCGTGCCGGGCTGCGGTACATCTCGGAGTAAAGGGCATAGCCCAGGGCGTTGGCGGCAACGATGTCCATGCGGTTGTTGCCGATAAAGGCCGGGGCTCCGGTGATGGCGTCGAGCAGATACTGCATCACGGGCCGCACGGCTGACGCGGGTGTGTCGCTGGAGCGTTTCCTTACCGAGGGGACGGCCGCACGTGCCAGGTCGTAGAGATGGTCGTGTTCGGCGCGGTCAAGCTCAAGAGCCCGGGCGATCGAGTCGAGGACGCTGTCCGAGACCCCGGTGAGGTTTCCACGCTCGAGGCGGGTGTAATAGTCGATGCTGACACCGGCGAGACGGGCGACTTCTTCCCTTCGGAGACCCGCCACTCGGCGCCGGCCGCCGATGGGCTCGATGCCCGCCTGCTCGGGGGTGATGCGTCCTCGGCGGGAGACCAGAAACTCTCGTACCTCGGCTCGGTTATCCATATGGAAACGGTACGACCCAACCAGGGACGGTTGGGAGGTTCTGTCATAACCCGTTTCGACAGAGCCCTCGCTACGCCTGCGGATTGCGGGTTTCATGGAAATCGAAGTCAGGCATTCGATGAAATGGAGCACCAGCGTATGCGCGCAACCATCATGCACACCCCCGGAGATGTCCGCGTATGCGGCTCGGACCGGTGGTCCTACCGCCCGTGAGTACGACGCCGACCACCACACGGGCTGCGACGGCCGGGACTGTCCCGGCAGCACTAGTCGCCACTGTCGTCTTCCTTACCGCTGTCGCACCGCTTGCAACCGACATGTACGTCCCGGCGTTCCCGCGCGTGTCGGAAGAATTCGGCACCTCGGCGTCGTCGGTTCAGCTGACTCTGACGACGTTCTTTGCCGGCATGGGACTGGGGCAGCTGGTCGGCGGCCCGTTCAGCGACCAACGCGGCAGACGCATGCCGCTTGTGGCAGGCACGATCCTCATGACCATCGCGACGGTTGGCTGCGCCCTGGCCCCGAGCATCGGATTCATGATGATTGCCCGGTTGCTGCAGGGCTTTGGCGGGGGATGGGCGATGGTGATCGGCCGCGCCGTCATCGTGGACCTGGCCCACGGCCCTCAATTGGTCCGGGTGCTCAACATCGTGATGGGGATCGGGGGCGTGGCGCCGATCATCAGCCCACTGCTGGGCGCCGTGATCCTGCAGTTGACCGGGTGGCGGATGACCTTCTGGACACTGGCGGCCCTTGGTGTCCTGATGACCCTTTGTGCGCTGTTCGTCGTGCCGGAATCCCGGCCGCCCGGGAAACGTCACGCGGGCGGACTGCGTGAATTCGGGCGTGCGGCGTGCACTGTCCTGGCGAACCGCCGGTTCGTTGGATACGTGATGGTGGCATCTTCGGCATTTATCGCGTTGTTCGCCTACGTCGCAACGTCCGCATTCATCCTGCAGAACATGAACGGATTGTCGCCGGTGGCGTACTCCATCGTCTTTGCCGCGAACGCTGGCGGGATGACTATCGCTGCCCTCGTCTCGGCGCGGCTGGCAGGGCAGGTGCCCACGCGACGGGTCATCCTCGTAGGACAGACCATCGCGCTCGCCGCTGGAGTCGTCATGCTTGCCGGCGCCCTCTGGTGGGGCACTCCTTTGCTCGTGGCAATGGGCAGCTTCTTCGCGCTCATGGTGGCCCAGGGACTGATCAATACCAATGGCGGTGCCCTTGCCTCGGCTGAAGTGCCGGCGCACCCGGGCACGAGTTCTGCCGTCCTGGGTCTGGTGCAGTGGACCACTGCCGGCATCATCGCGCCGATCGCAGGGTTGGGCGGTACGGACACGGCCGTCCCGATGGCAGTCATCATGATTGTCGGGGCCCTGCTGTCCCTCTTCGGTCTTGTCATTGTGGCCCGGCCCAGCGCAACCATCAGGGCGTTCACCAGGCCCGTTACTGCTCGAAATAAAGTCAAATCGATTGACATGACCTAAGTCACATTCTATATGCTGGTATCGGTCAAGCAGCTGGCTTCTCGATTTTCGTACGAGGAGGTCAGTCATGGCACCTATTCAACCCAGTCATCCCCATCTTCATGGTCAAAGGGCCTTCCACCTCGATGTTCGCGCTGCACGGCGCGGTGCAGCCTGGACGGCGGACACCTCCGGTGAAGCCTTGCGGGGCTACCTTCCCAGGCCAAGCGCGGTTCAACAACTGTTTCGGCGATGGCCGTTCGTGCCCTCGCGGGAATTGGAACGCATCCGTCTCGTGCTTCTTCATTGCGACGAAATAGCCCACGCGGCCGCAACCCGCCGGCTCTCCGAACCGGCCCAGGCGTTGCTGGATCTCGTGACGAGCGAGCTGGAGCGGCGACGCGAACCAGGACATCATCACCCTCTCAGCAACGGGCCGGCTACCCGGCATCCCGCACTGCCCACGCTTGCTCCCGGCCGCCGTCGGGGAGAACTTCTCTGATGGCGGGACACTTTGAAGTTTTCACTGACAACGGAGGCAGCTGCAGGGTGCGGCTGGTCGACGAGTTCGGGAAAGAGCTTGCCGTCTCCTCACCATTCCGGGACACGGACGCCGCGGTCCGCGGGATCTATACCTTCCGCGAGATCGCGGCGAGCGGACTGATCGAAGACCACACGTCCCGATTCTGAGTCTTGTGCCCTGGTCCTGGTGCCACGGGCCGTCGCCGCAGCGGCAGCTACTTCTTCGACGAACGGGGCTTCGCGACCTTCGGCGGAAGGGTAGCAACGTAGGCGAAAGCCTTCTCAATCCATTCCGCCGTTTGCTCCTCGTCGTCGCTCAAAGCTTCGGGGAGCCCGACGTAGCCACCCATGGCGCGGCCTTCGGGGCCGAACGGGAGCGTTTGGTGGCTGGCCTCCAGTGCCTCGCGGTCGGCGTCGGAAAGCTTGACGCCGATCATCGGGCCGAACAGTCCGGCGAACATATTGCCGTTCACGAACGCGCCCAGGTTCCCGAACATCGGCTTGACGACGACATCAGGGTTCTCTGGCACCACCGCGCGGAAGCGGTCTTTGTCGGCGTCGGACGGTTTGGGGATCTGCATGTGCGTACTCCGCGGTAGGGGATCGAAAGCCTAGGACTGCATGCAGCATACGACGGCGGGATGCGGGCCGCCAGCGTCGGGGCACCGTTCTCCTTTGAATCCAGAACAGGTCAAACGAGGAAAGTAGGATGGGCGAATGCCGAGTTCACCCGAAAACGAGCCTGCAGACCAGCTTCAAGGCATTCTGGACCTCCAGTCTGTTTTGGTGGGCGCAGAGAATGCTTCTGATCGGTGACGGCCCCTGCATCGCGGCGCTCCGGGAGATGTCTCCTGTGATTATCGACGACGGTTCGACAGACCTGCGCTGGCCGGCTCTCACCAAGAAATTCGCAGAGATAGGTGTTCATAGCTCGTTGGGGATTCCCATGGAAATCAGCGAAGACGCCAGTGCTGCGCTGAACTTTTTCACATCCAAGCCAGGTGCATTCACAGGTCTCGGGGAGCGGGATCGAAACTCACTTCGAGGGGTAGGAACGGGTGGACGTTTTTGGGTGCCTCGGCTGTTTGGATGGACCCGGACAGCTACTTGTGGATGGGCTTGGTCAAGGCGAGGCTGATTGTCTGGCCGGGGGCGAGTTCGCCGTTGGGTAGGTCTGTGAAGGCATACCAGACCGCTTCGGTGCCGGTCAGCGGGCGGTTCGCCCATCTCAGGTCTGTCACGCTGAACCGGGACGAGATCTGGCGCTCGGTGTCCCCGGGCGCAGTGGTATAGGTGAGCGGG
This sequence comes from Arthrobacter sp. KNU-44, assembly GCF_051843155.1. Classification (NCBI taxonomy): domain Bacteria; kingdom Bacillati; phylum Actinomycetota; class Actinomycetes; order Micrococcales; family Micrococcaceae; genus Arthrobacter; species Arthrobacter sp. KNU-44. The sequence continues at coordinate 972,201 of NZ_JBPXNG010000002.1, read as the reverse complement.
ACGCCGTCGGGGTCGGCGGTGAAGGTGCCCTGCGCTCCGTCGATCTTGAGTTCCCCGGGCATGAGCCTCACCCTGGTGCCTGCGGGGATGGGCTTGTCAGTGGTGAGGGACGGGTTGTACTGCAGCAGTTGGGTCGTGGTGGATCGGAATTTGTAGCCGATGCTGTCGAAGGAGTCACCGTCGACGGTGGTGTAGAAGATGGTCTGGCCGAATGAATTGTTGACCGTTGTTCCTGTACCGGACCTGCTGTCGACGGGATTCTTCTGCAGTTGGATACGGTTCCCGGCACGGACAAAATAGGTGTTGCCCTTCTCGTACACGTATGGGACCTTGTTCGCTTCCGCCAACTGCTCTCCCGTGATTCCGAACCGGTAGGTGATCCCGCCAAGTGTGTCCTCGGATTCGATGACGTAACTCGTGGGGATGCCGTTCTCGTCGACGGTGGCCGCCCCCTTCGCACCCTTGATCGGGCCTGGAGACGGGATCAACCGAAGCTTTGTATTGGGTGCCAATGCGCTCCCGGGCTGAAGCCCATTGAATTCAGCGAGTTTCTCCTCGGAGATGCGGAAGGCTGCGGCCACTCCAGCAGAGGTGTCACCGGAGACGGTGGTGTAGTAATCCACGTTCCCAAATGAATCGGTAACAGTGGGCCCGGCCAGGGAAGACCTCCCGGCGTTGGACGGTGTCGCCATAGCGGTGACGCTCGGCGCCGCAACCGTGTTGACCGGACCCGTTACTAAACTCGAGGCCACGAGTACGCCGGCCGCGACCGCCGCGGCAGCAAGCCCCGCAGCGGCGAAACGCACCCAATGACGTTTGGCCGGTGTGCGGTGGAAGTCGTGGACGGATCCGCCGACGGCGATGTGAGTGACCTCGGAATTCACGAACGACAGAGACCGATCGCGGCTGCGGTCCAATTCCTCGTCGGTGATCATGAGCGCAGGATCGGCGGCTGACAGCAGATCGGCGACGGACTGGTCCTTGCTCATTCTGTTGCTCCTTCTGACACTGTCTGCTCCTGAAGTATTCGGCCTAGTTCCTTGCGGGCCCGGTGCAGGCGCATTCGCACGGCAGTCGCCGTCGTGTTGAGGAGATGGGATACTTCGACGGCGGTGAGTCCGTCCCAATACGTCAGCAGCAACACCTCCCGTTCCTTCGGACCTAGGTAGTCGATGGCATCCCGCACGGCGGATTCCTCCGCGGGTGTCCCGGGGACGCGCTCCGACAGCAAAGCACCGATAAGCCCCGCCGACCGGGACAAGGACCTGTCGTGGTTTCGGAGCACGTTCTTGGCTATTCCGAAAATGACGAGCACCGGGAGCTCAGCATCCTGTCGGGACTTTTCCCAGGCAATCCTGAAAACCTCCGCGCACAGATCCTCGGCGGTGGCGGGGCCGTCCGTCCTGCGCCGAAAATAGCGGTAGATGCGGTCGTGGGACCCCGTGTGGGCGGCAACGAACCGTTTTTCCCTCTCCAGATCCACCCGTTCCCCCATTGTTTGCAAGCTCATGCCCTTGTTAATGTCCGGCAGCCAACAAACTGTAACGAGAATCTTGAAAGAATCTGGGCCATTCAGAAATCCAATGGGCGCTGAACTGCTCGCGTGCGGTATGCGGAGGAAGCTCGGAGAACGCAACTCCCTGCGCGCGCTGAGTGCGTGACGCTTGAGGATTCAGGCCGGAGCACCATTCGGGATAGACGCGGAAACCGCGCTTGCCGGGATGAAGGTCGGAGCTGACGTAGCCGAACGAGATCAGGTGCGGCTTGGTGAATTGGAAGACCCCGAACCGTTCCTGCTCCTCTACGAAGACAAGCAGTCCGGACATCGACTCTTCAGCCGTGAAGGGCCTGGTCGATCCGCCTTCACCGCGCTTCCAGACCGCGACGAAGGCGCCGGGTTTCGTCGGTGTGATCCGGGCCGTGCGGATTCGCCATTGCTCGTTCCCGATGCGGGCGACCCCAGATTCGTAGTCGCTGTTCTGTTCTTCAACCTGGAGGAGAGGCTGAGCATCGGCAAGAGCAGGCGCGAGATCGATGAAACGCTTGAAGGCGTGGAAATTCACTCTCAAACTGTATTCGCTCAAGAGTCGGCCTGGTGGGCATTTAGTATCGCGGAGTAGCGCGGCCGGTTGGTCCCGCTGGGCCCTTACCAAGCCTGCACGGAAACTCGGTCGACCTTCGGGGGCTGGCGAGCTCACGATGCTCGTGCACACGCGACCGATGCAGTGGGCCCGTCAGGCGAGCAGCTGCTCGCTGAGATCCCAGAGCCGTCGCGCGTCTTCGGGGTTGAGCATGGCCGAGTTCGCGTCGGCCGGGATGTTGTCCGGGGTTAGCGGTCGCTCTTCGTCGTCGAGCACGGCCACGTCGCTGTCTTTGAGATACACGCCGCCGATCCCGTCGAGCAGCGGGCTGGCTGCGCCGAACACGAGGGTGGCGGCGCCCTGCTCGATGGTCTTCTTTCCAGCCTCCGGGTCGATGATCGCGTCACCTTGCTCGTCGACGAGGCCCTGTGCCCGGAGGGAATCGAGGCGCTGGGGTGAGTGCGGGCCGGGTCCGATGACGACGCCGGGGTGCGCGGCGAATGCGCGGATGCCGTCCCCGGCGAACCGTCGGTCCAGTTCAACGGTGAAGAGGACGTTGGCGCGCTTGGATTGCGCGTACGCAGCGACAGGGTTGTAGCCGGTGGAGAAGTCGAGGTCATCCCAGTGGATGTCGCCGAACCGGGCCGCACCGGAGGTCACATTGACGACGCGAGCACCGTGCGCCGCGCGCAGTGCCGGGAGGAGCGCCCGGGTGAGCTGGAAGTGACCGAGATGGGAGGTCGAGAACGCCAGTTCGTGGCCACGGGCGTCAAGACGCAGCTCCGGGCCGAACAAGACCGCGGCGCTGTTGACCAGGATGTGCAGGGGGCGTCCGGAATCGAGCCAGCGCGCGGCAAAGGCGTCAATCGACTCCGGGTCTGTGAGGTCGAGCTGCTCGACGCGAACGCCGTCGATCCGGCCGACCGATTCGGCCGCGCGCTCGGTGTCGCGCGATGCGACCGTCACGTAGGCGCCGGCGGCGGCGAGAGCGCGGGTGACCTCCCTGCCAAGCCGGCTGTGCCCGCCGGTGATGATCGCCTCACGCCCGCTCAGATCGACGCCCTCGAGGATGTCGGCGGCGGTGTACGCGGCGGTGAATGGAGTGTGGAGAGGGGTCTGTTCCGATGACATGAGTCCAGTGTCATCTACCGAGCGCGGACGCGGAAGTCCAAGGCGTCCGCCCTGCGCCCCCTGCCCTTGCGGCCGCGAGCGTTTGCGGTCAACCTTCATGCCCGAATTCTTTCCTCACTTAGACGGCGGATTCTTCCAACGCCTCCGGAACCGGGAACCGATTCAGCCATTCCCTGGCCTCCTCGACGGACTTGAAGTATCCTTGCGGGCACTCGTGCTCACGCAACAGGGCCGCGGCCATCACCCGGTCGACCACTGTGGCCCCGACCAGTGCCACAGCGGACACAAACCGCGTCCCGGAAGTCTGCCCTTGAACTGGCTTCCTCTCGATCGAACGTGGTGCGTCGCTAATGACCTCCATGAGGTTCACCATCCCTGATCGGTGGAATACTGGGCGATCCTAATTTGGAGGCTTATTACATTCGGCCCAATCGCACGTTCGTCGGGGAAGATTAGGATTGGGATAAGCCAAGCCAAGTGAGCCAGTTGGTAAACACCCGCAGAACTCATCGTATCTACGCCTCAGGGCTGTGGCCTCGGAAGTGAGTCGCTCAACCAGCGCCGTTGCTGAGGTTCATTGGCGACAGCTGACGGCGGGAACGTCGGCGGGAGCTACGGGGCGTGAGATCAAATAGCCCTGGGCGGTGTCGCAGGCCATGCCGCGGAGTGCAGTGAGTTGCGTGGTTCGCTCGACGCCCTCGGCAGTTGTCTTGACTCCCGCGGCTTGCAGGACATGGATGAGTCCGTTGACGATGGCCGCTGCACGTGCGTCCGTGTCGATGTCGTCGATGAAGGACTTGGCGATTTTGACGGTCGTCAGGGGAAGGGCCCGAAGTAGCGCGAGGGTGGAATGGGCGGTCCCGTAATCATCGAGAGCGACCCCGACGCCGGCGTCGATAAGTTGCTGCAGTTGCACAGCGGCCCCGGGCATGTCGGTGATCGCGGTCCCTTCGGTGAGTTCGATCTCCAGGAGGTCGGCCGGGACGCCGTGACTGTTCAGTGCGCCCAGGACATCGCCGACCAGCGTGCCTGATGCCAGTTGCAGGGGGGAAACGTTGACGGCGATCCTCAGCGGGGTGCCGGCATCGGACCACAGCCTCGCCTGCGCACAGGCCCGATCGATGACCCAGGCGCCGATCCTGAGAATCTCCCCGGTATGTTCCGCGACTGGAATGAACTCGGCCGGAGGGACCTGGCCCAGTTCAGGATCCATCCAGCGCAGGAGGGCCTCCACACCGTGATCCTCTCCGGTGGCCAGGTCCCGGAGGGGCTGGTATTCCAGGCTCAACGCGCCGTCCCGAAGAGCACCGGGAAGCCGGCGGCGGATGAGCGCTTCGCGGGCGAGCCCTGCCGCATTCCCCGCAGGGCAAATCCGCCCGACGCGGCGTTTGCCGGCATGTTTGGCGTTGAGCATCGCATCGTCGGCGTGCCGGAGGACTGCCTCGAGCCGGCTCAAGGCACCCTCATCGGTGACATCACTCGCCATAGCAAGGCCGAGCGTGGCGGTAACGTCCAGGTGCTGCCCGTCGACGTCGAAGTGCTCGTCCATGCATTCCAGCACACGGTCGGCGACGGCTCCGGCTTCGGCTACGTCCACGCCGACCAGCAGCACAGCGAATTCGTCCCCGCCGAGCCGGACGACGGTGTCGCCGTCCCGGACGCATCCGGAGAGGCGTGCGGCGAATTCGGCGAGCACGATGTCCCCGGCCCGGTGCCCGTAGGTGTCGTTGACGCCCTTGAAGTCGTCCAGATCGATGAAGAGGATGCCTATCCGGGACCGGTGCGTGTCGCGGGTCAGGGCCGGCGCTTCCAGCTCAAGCATGCGCCTGTTCGGAAGGCCCGTGAGCGGATCATGCAGGGAGGCATGCCGGAAGACGGCCGACAGGCCTTCGAAGACCTCCGAGACCGGCACGATCCGCGGCACGCCATCGCCGACAACTAGCAGATCCTGGTAGCGGGTCGCTTCGGGCCTCTCCAGGATGACCGCGACCGCTTCGGACATCCCGAGCCCGTCCGGGACGGTGAAGTGGGATGCGCCCAGCATGTCTGTAGCCGTCGCACGGGCATGCAGCGCACGGCCGAACCCCAGACGGCCCGACATCTTGTATTCGAGCTGATCTCGGCTCAACAACGCCGGCCCGGCCGGGGAATCGACCACCACCCCGCGCAGGCTGCTGTTCGCCCTGAAGAGTTCGTCAACTTCGAGGGCCTGCGTGGAACCCGGCAGCACAATCGCCTCAAACCCGAGCGCTCCCAGCACCAGAGCATTCTGCTGGCGGTACGGTGTCGCAATGCTTTCAGTGTCCCTCACCGACTGTTGATATCACGCCAAGACCGCGTGCGGACGCCGGTTTTACTGCCGATGGATGAACAGTGCGTTGCATTCCGGCAACGTGAAACCCGGCGCCTGGGTGCGGCTCTGACCGCCTTCGCAAGATCACCAACGATCACTGTCGACGGAACCGACTTCATCCCCGGTGGAGCAACGCCCCTCTTTAGTGGAGGTTGCCGATCGATGGTTGTCCTCCGACCAGTTCGGAGGAGAAACCTTCGGAGAACCGGACGCCGTCGGCCACTTTCGCTAGGCGTTTCTTGGCGGCGTGTTCGACCAGCACCGGAACATAATCCCGGATCCGGCCACCGCTCAAGCTCGAGTGTTCTTCGGCAACTACATTTTCGACGACCGAGCGTGGAATATCGGGGAACCGCTCGATCAAGTGGTTGATGACAGCCACAAGGGCCCGTGCTTCGTCGTCCCTGATCATAGGCTCAGTGTCCAATGCTGCTGTGGGGACGTCAACATGACCACAGGTCAGTACGGCCTGCCCGCTGAGTGGCAACGGGTGTGCCGTCCATGACGGGCCCGCAGCCGCGGCGCGGCAACGGACGAGCGCCAGCCAGATCATGCGGGTCCATCGGACAGCATGCACGTTGAGGGATCGGCTACCGCACCGTTTTGAAGTGCTCAACCACCGGGAATGGATCGTAGAAATGGTGCAGCAGCTCCTTCCACCGCTCATAGTCGGGGGACCCACGGAAGCCGTCGGAATGGGCCTCGACCGAATCCCACTCAACGAGGAGAAGGTACAGGCTTGGGGACTCTATCGAGCGTGAAATCGAAAGACTCCGGAAGCCTTGCTGCCGGCTGATAAGAGGTCGCGCCCTTCGGAATGCCTCTTCGAAATCAGACTCGCTGCCGGGACGGACGGGGAGAATCGCGTGCTCCAGAATCATTCCCTCAGCTTCTCACGGTCGTCCGGTTGAGGATCGGCTAGCGGTCAGGGGGTGACATTTAGCACTGCGAAAAGTCCGCCACTTATCGCCGCGAATCCGGGGCTTGTCGCGTGTTCCGAAAGGGGAGCGCATTCAACACAGCATTGCGGATCGTGATGCCCGATCGGGTCTTGGGTACGAGGAGGCGCGATGCGATGCCGGCGCCCCGTTGTAGCGAGTGCACGTGTTTGCGGTGGCTGCGTTCATAGCCGGCGAAAGCGGCGGTGTGGTCATCCGGGTGAGCGGCAATCGCGTCGGCGAGGGTCTTGGCTCCAACGATCGCGCTGCTGGACCCTTCACCGAACAACGAGATGCAACTCGCCGCGTCACCGAGCAGCACCACGCGGCCGGCAGCCCACTGCGGTACGTCCATGCGGGTGACGGCGTCGAAGTACCTTTCGTCGGACGCGCCCCATTCCTCGAGCGCGAGCGGGGTGAGCCATCCGCCGTCGGCGTACGTGGCCTCGACGAGGCGTCTGCCTTGGTCCGCGTCGCGGTAGTCGAAATTCTGCTGCCCCCGGAAGATGAATGCGAACCCGGGTTTTCCACCCGCCGGGTGGATGGTCAAGGAGGTTCCCGGTTCGTTGTACAACAGCACGGTGCGCGGATCTTGGATCGGTGCAGGGGCGCGCACGGTGCCCACGAACATGCCGAATGGGCGGGAAAAACGTTCTTCGGGGCCGAATACCAAGCGCCGAACGGTGGAGTGGAGTCCGTCGGCTCCGATGACCAGGTCGAAGCGACGGGAAGGGGTCCGCTGAAACTCGACGTCGATTCCGCCGCCGTCCTGGTGCAAGGCGGTGATCGAGTCGTCCCGGATGATGAGGCTTGTCTCCCGGGCCTTCTCAAGCAACAGGCCGACGAGGTCAGTGCGTGAGACCTCGACCTCCCCGTCGCCGTCGGCACGTTGGCGGGTGCGGATGGTGTCCTGCGGCCGCCCGTCGGCATCCACAAAGACCAGGCGTTCGACGCCGGTGGCAGCCTCCTCCAGGTGCGACCAGATGCCCATTTGCCGTGCGATAGCGACTGCTGCTCCGCGCACGTCGATGGGGTTCCCACTAGATCGTGTGGCGGCCGCTCGTTCCACAATCGTGACCGACCAACCGGCCTTCGCCAGCCAGTACGCGGCGGTCAAGCCGGCAATGCCGCCACCGGAGACCAGTACGCTGCGATCCACCATGCCCCCATTCAAGCACTCAACACCGCGGGTAAGCCCGCATCGCGGGTGGTTCCACGTCGCCTATCTATGCGGGAGAAGATACTGTCGGCGACATGATGATTTGGATCAACGGAACCTTCGGCGTGGGGAAAACTACTGCCGGCAAGGCACTGGTCGAAGCGCAGCCCGCTCTACGGCTCTTTGACCCCGAAGCGGTCGGATATATGCTCATGCACAGTTTGAAGGACCAGGCCTTCGGCGACTTTCAGGACCTTCCGGCATGGCGGGCACTGGTTCCAGCCACGGCTCTCGAAATTTGTCGGCATACCGGACAACACTTGGTGGCCGTCCAGACCGTGCTGCGGCAGGACTATTGGGCGGAACTTCAGGCAAGTTTCAATGAGTTGGACGATCAAGTCATCCATGTAGTGCTAGACGCCGACGAAGCAACCCTTCGGAGCCGAATCGAGAACGACCAGGTCGAGTTGTCCGGCAGGCAGTGGAGGTTGGATCACCTCGAGAGGTACGCGGCGGCCCGCACGTGGATGATCAAAGACGCTGACCTCGTCATCGACACGTCCCGGCTATCAGCGGAAGATGTTGCTTCTCGAATCGCCGACGCTGTCACTGCGGAACTCCCTGTCCAATAACGCTGAGCGGACAATACGAGGGGTGCCCCTGCGGGCTGCCGGGCGACAATAGCGTGTGCCCTCGGCCGGTTTCGTCCCGGACGGGCATATTTTGGAGATGCAGCTGCCGTCTATGGATCCGATCTGGTTTATCAAGGCACCCTTCGAGCGAGTCGGGACCGGGCCAGCTATCAGTCCCGCTGGCTATGGACTCTCTTCGGCGATCCGCAACCTTTCGAGAACCTCGATAAGTACACGGCAAAGAAGATCCCCGACCGGTTCACGCTTGCGTCTTTGAACGAGTAATGCCGCGCTCTCGGCATCGAGCGTGACAACTCAGGTTTCTACGGTTCAAACGGGCTGCTCGTCGGAGAAGACACGAGTAGTTGGACTAGCAAACCGGGCGACAAACTCAGTCGCGGCCATCTCACTTAGACGGCGGATTTTTCCAACGCCTCCGGAACCGGTAACCGATTCAGCCATTCCGTGGCCTCCTCGACGGACGTGAAGTATCCGTGCGGGCACTCCTGCTCACGCAACAAGGCCGCGGCCATCACCCGGTCGACCACTGTGGCCCCGACCAGTGCCACAGCGGACACAAACCGCGTCCCCTGCAGCGTCACTCTGGACTCGAGACTCAAACACACGTCCACCACTTCGACGAGCATCGGTTGCAACCGGCCTCCGGTCACGCCACGGACGGCAGCGACGACATCGTGAACATCGGCGGCCGACACAGACGAGCCCGGCGCCCACCGCAGATGGAAGGTACCCTCCGCATCCACATTCAAGGTTGCGTTTGCGCAGGTCAGCGCGATTTCCATCATGAGCCCCCCTTAGTCCTCAGATGAGGCTAGCGGTTCCCGAGGCACAAATGTGATTTATCGAACAGTTTCGCTAATTCTTCCGTCGGCCGAAGCCCCATCCAGGCGCCAATGGCCCACCATCTGCAAACAGGTTCGTTAACGCCCGCAGGACCCATCGCCACAAACTGCCCTCTGAGGTCGCTTTGAAGATTAGATACGACGCCGTTGCCAACGCTGCCTACATCTACTTTGCAGCAGAGGGAACTCTTGCCGGGAATATAGCCAAAACCTATTTGTGCGACACCCGTGAAATCAACGGAATGATCAATCTCGACTTCGACGGCGATGGCCGGCTCCTTGGCGTGGAGGTCATGGACGCGCGCTCAAAGCTGCCATTTGAAGTGCTGAAACAACTCGAATGATGACAGCGCCGTCCTGCCGGAACCCCGGGAAGGCACCCAGGCGTGCTCCGTGTCTTACGAGCGCGACGCCCAGTGACGACGGCCGCCGCACACACCAGGATCCCTCAGCACGCATTCCCGTCGATGCGAGCAGGTTCCGGAACTGCTTCGATCATCGAGAAACGGGCCGGGACTCGGATAATCGTTGCTTATGAGCGTTGGGGGCTGGGCGGACCGATACAGGCAGGGCGATCGGGAACGCGTGTGGACGGAGTTGGGGCGGCTCGGGTCGAATGTGCGTGACCGCCAAGTCATCCGCGGCGGATCCGCTGGTGATCGAGCTCGAGGGAACAAGGTATTCCGGGGAATCGATCTCCAGCTACTTCATCAGCGAGCACGAGGCCTGGGCAGAGGAAGCTCGGGACGACCCTGCTGTCGGGCCTTTCGTACTGCCGGTTGCGCCTGATCGGTTGCATAAGGCGAAGGTCAGCGGCGGTGCGCCGTATGGATTCCGGGTCCCCGACAGTGGAGCTGACGGCGTCTTTGCCGCTGAGAATGACATGTCGTTTGTGTCGTATCTAAACCAGATATTCCGGAATGGCGGCTTTGCCAGCTTGCCTTTGGGAGACAGACACGAGCGGCTGCGGAAGTCACTAACCGACGGACTGCTGTTGCTCTAGATGTGCTGCGCAGGCTGAGTCTGACGTGGCATGGATTTGTCCGGTAACCGATCCCTCTACGTGCCGGTATCGATATCACTCGGCGTGCAGGCTGGCCGATGTAGTGGTCGCACCAATAGCACGCCCTGTGTGCGGGTCGCGGGCTTGGGTTATTGGGCCCAGATGCTCCGAACGTTTTCTTGCGCGGTGATGAGCGGTGTCGTTTCGATGGTGATCGACGCTTCATTGAACCTCAGGGCGGCCCAGTCATATACCAGACGCAGCGAACCGGCCTGCGGCGCCGGCCACAACCAGGCGTTAATGCGATAGTCGTAGTTCTGGTCCGAGCCTCCGCCCCCGCGTCCGTGTGTGGTCAGCTGCGGCCCCTCTGGTTCCGCTCCGTCGAACGGATAGCGGTGAGCCCTGAGGCCGCCGATGGCCTTGGATCCGTCAGGCATTTCCACTCCCACCCGGAGCGATCCTTCGGCAGATTCTCTGCGGAACGGACGGTGTGGTTGGAGATTATCCATCAGCTCAAACCATTGCTCGTCTGTCATGTCGGCCTGACGGCTGGCGCTCACGGAGAAAGCGAACACGCAGCCCGCCCGGTATACATCGATGCGACGCAGGCACAAGGCGGCACCAGGCCGGCGAGCAAGAACTGCCGTCACCGGGACCGGTACAGGCAACTCATTCTCCGGCGGGCTTACCCAGATCGGTGTTTCTACTCGTACGGGGCGCGGTTCTGCCGACCGCTCAACCTCCGGAAAGAATGACATGGCCCTCACTCTCCCACCACCCGATGGACATGTCGAGCCTGCCCCTCAGGGGATTCTCGAAGGGGCCACTCCGGTGACCAGGGCGACGGATTCCAGAGGGGATTGCGCCGTTCTGGTTCAGACGGATTCGTTCTGTCCGGAATCCGCCAGCGTGACGCCGGCAACAGACCAGTTCTCGCGGGGAAGCTCGTGCAAGATCACCCGGATCGTGTCGGGACGGATTTCCATAACCTCAGCGTAAGTGGCCGTGAGCGCAGCCAGCAGCTGACGCTTCTTTTCAATAGAGGAGGGGGATGCATTGAGAACCTGAATGAGGGGCATCCACAGATTGTGGCATCCTCCGCGGAGGAACGAGTGGACTCCGGCTCCTCACCGGCCAGATGCGTCTCGAAATGAGCGAATCGCGCTACCGCGCTCAAGCGCAGCCGAGGGATCCGTTGCCGGGCATTTCGAACCTCCCTGATCAATTGCGCTTTAAGAGTCGGGACCTGCTGAGCTGCCTGAGGCAGTGTGAGCGGCACTACGGCGGCGGTTCAGCCGTCCTCTGACCGTGCTGCCCTCTTCAACTCAGCGATCCGCAGCCGTAAGAAGATGATAGTTAAGACCAAGGCATACACGGCCAGGACGGCCACTGCGATCACGAAGACAACGTATAGAATTCCGATGATTCCGAAGGCCGGACTTAAATTCATTGCTACCCCCAAGAGTCGTTGGGTCCCAATGCTACACAGACTCTTCAGCGATTCTTCGTGGCGAAGTTGGACATTAGGCTCATGAAAGTTTCAGTCTGCTTCGTTGGATTGGATCACGACCTCATATGGTGGTGCCATGACCGAGACGATCGCTTGGAACTTGGCATTTCGTTGTGGCAATGGCGTTGGCAAGGCGCCGGGGCGAACTGCCGATGCAGCCATTCCCAACCAGCCGCCTTCCGGCTGGACAGGAAGCCTTGGGCCGGGCGTTCACCTCTGTCTTTGTTGACGCGGTGGACTCTTCAGGTGTCCGTGTCGCCCGCGTTGTGGCGATCGAAACGGAGCCCACCGGGGAGCACCCTGACGGCCCTGAATGCGGCGGGCCGTTTCGGTTCAAGCCGGTACAGGTGCCGCTCGGTTGAGAACAAATGGTCCCTTTGCCCGGCCTCAAGGCTTCCGGACCTGCAACGCGTTCTTCGGCAGGCTCGTCCGAGGGTCGAGGTTTGTGGACTCCACGCGCCCAAAGGCCATCTTCCGTCCGGTCGGGGATCCTTTTCCGGGCACCGCGCCGCTCCGTTTTGCGTGGTCAGCCTCTGATTGGCCTATTAGGCGAATACGGTCGTCGGAGCTACGAGGGTAAGCAGCAATCGGGGGAACGGGTCCTGTTTCAGGCTTCGGAGGAGTGTCGGTAGGTAACCGTGGCGAATGCGCTGCCCACCAGAGCCCCTGTGACGCCCGAGACTACCCAGGGGTTCCCTGACTGAACCAGGCTGCAGAGGGCGAAGGCCATTGCGCCTGAAGTCATCAGTGCAACGACTCCCGTGACAACTGCCCGCGTCTTGCGGGTCGCTTCCTCGGCCACCGCCAACCTGGCAACGATTACTGCGCCGGAAACTGCCACCCCAAGCACCGTCATAACAAGCACTTCAGCGAATAGGTAGAACAGATAATAAAGGACGAAGACAGGGTTGAAGGTGGGCAATGTGTAACTGAGAAGATGAACTAATTCCGCTGCGATACCCAGGGTGACGCCGAGGCAAGCAAGCCTCGACCACAGCTTTCCCCTGCACCACCAGCCGAGTTGGCCGTTACTTTTTGCCACTATTCAGCACCTCACGTCGAAGATTGCTGCTTGTGTTCCCGGCTCTTGCCCATGCTTCCTGAGTAGGTCAACCCAATTGAGGACCACTGAGACGGCCTGATCCAGGACCACCTACGAGCCTGCTGACCAGGTCGCCGAATTCGGACCGATCAGGGATGTATCCGCCTCGTATTGTGTGAGTCCGGAGCTATCCGTGTGGCGTTTCGTCTGAACGGTCCTCAGGCAATCGCGACAAACCTCGTGATTCACTGGGGCATGGGTTATTCAAGCGAACGAAGCTGGCCGACGTGAGCACTCTGCCCTCCGACTTACTCAATGGTGGATATGGAGCGTTGACTTGGTAACCAGCGATCCTGATCGTCGGCTACTGGCTGGGCCCACAGCCTTCGCGCTGCTGCGCATGCGTTTCAGATGTTCCACGGTGGCCTTGGTCTTTCTCGCCATCATCCTCTTCCTGAGCGTTTCGGCTGTGCTGCCCCAGTCGTGGTTCACAAATACCCTTGTACTTGCGATGGGCGTGAGCGCTCTTTCAGTCGGGATCCTAATCCCATATGTAGCCATAAAAGCAGAGGGGGAGGGCGAAGCCGGTTACACCACACTGCAACACGGGAACAGGAAACTGGAACAACGCGACCCCTACCTAGGCAGGGTCATCCGCGGACCAGGCGAGGACTACCTGCAGCGGGCGGATTTCCTCGAGATGGTTCAGTCCGCCAAAGCCGAGGCAGAAGAATCTGCACAGAAGAGCCGAACGTCCCGCCGCTGAGCGTTAGCCTGCGGTTTGTTGGGCGATGGTGTGGGCGAGCGTGTCTAGATGACATGGTTGAGGTACAACGCGATCAGGAGGAATGAGGCGATGAGCACCCATACCGGTGCCAGGCCCCTGCGCGGGGCGACTTTCCTGATGACGGTTGTCCGGCCGATGACATAGACCGTCGGCAGGAAGGCCCAGATCCAATGGAAAGGCCGTACGACCCCGACGCCGCGCAGCCTCCGCCAGTCCAGGTAGCCCAGAAGACCGGTGGCACCGAAGGACATCACGGCAGAGAAAAGAACCACAGTGGCCGGTGTGACCGAGCCGGTGTGGGGGATCGCCGCTACCATGCGCACGACGTCGCCGCGAGCAGCCAGGACAGGCACGGCAAGGAGCATCCAGATGTAAGGGGTGTACACGGGCACGTGGGCTCCGAGCATAGGCCGGGGAAGCCGTAGTCCGGGGATCCGTGCGGCCAGCGGACTCTGGGTCCCGGTATCGCCTTCGGCTTGCCCGGCGCTGTCTCCCCATTTGGAGGTTCCGGACCCGTAGGGATCCGCAGACCAGCCTCCCGGTGGGAGTCCTGGTTTCTGACCCGTTGGATCCATCAGTCATCCTTTCCATTCCGGACGCTCGTTCAAGCGCTACGCCGTGATCAATTCTCCGATGCCTTCCCTTCATTGGGTGCCCCCGGCACGCCAGGCCACGGGCTTTTTCGCGGCGCGGAGTGCCGACGAGGGAACCGCGGGGTGCAGGCGAGGGAACAATGACACCGAACCCTTGTTGGCGACGGTTCGGTCCAAATAGCCCTCGCACCTTGCCCGTAAGCCGGTCGACCACCGTGCCGCGGTAACCCGCGGGGCCGGCCCGCGGAGTTGCTGATCGCGGCTATGTACGCAAGACCCGCACGATGAAATGCACGATGACGGGGGGGATTACTGCAACCATTCCTCACCGCCCCGCCACGCACCCCGCAACGTACTCCGCATCCACGCCCACCCCGCCGACGATCGACGAGTAGTGGCCCGTCAACCACGGCAACCCGACCACATAAAGGCCCGGACATTCGGTGACGCCGCGGACGTGACGTGGATAGCTCCAGGCGTCCAGGACAGGAATGTCCACGAAGCTGAGGTCGAGCTTGTAACCGGTGGCCCAGAGCACCGAGGTGATGTTCTCGGCGGCCAGGTTGACCCGCGCCGGTGAGGCAACCGGTAGCCAGTCGTCCGACGGCGCCTTCTGCTGTTCAGGAGCATCGATTCCCGCGGCGGCGATGTAGGCGTCGAGAGCCCGTCCCATGCGCTGGCCGAACCCGGCCTCGACTGTTGCGAGGCGTTCGGGGAGATCGTCCGTGAAGGTGAGTTCGCCGTCGTCGGCTGCTTCCAGATGCCCGTGCAGCCGGACCCCCTGGCGGCCGAGTTCGCGGAGATGGATGTCGTGGCCGCCGTGGGTGCCAGAGAGCAGGGGGTTGCAGGCGAACCGCGCGGCGGGGGAGGGCAGCTGCCCGACCGTCAGGGCGTTGACCCCGTACTCGGGCCCGTGGATTCCGGCTTGCAGGAGCCAATAGAGGATGTCGTGCCCGCGATACCGGCGTGGCGCCTCCGGACACGTCGACACCGCCAGATGCACCTCACGCCCGGCCGCGAGCAGGTCTTCCGCGATCTGCCCGCCCGACTGCCCGGTCCCGACAATCAGCACGGCGCCGTCGGGCAGCTGCTCCGGATTGCGATAGTCGTGCGTGTGGAGCTGGAGGACGCTCGCGGGAAGTCCTGCGGCAGGGGCTGGGATCTTAGGTATTTGATATGCGCCGGTCGCCAGCACCACATTGCGTGCCAGCCAGCCGCCGTCGGACGTTTCGACGCTGAAGCCGCCATCCGACGTCGTGATTCGTGTGACGTCCGTGCCGGTCCGGACCGGGGCGTCGATTTTCTTCGCGTAGTCGCGGAAATAGTCCACGGCGTCGTCACGCGCCATGAATGCCTCCGGCCCCGGGCCCACGTAAGGCATGCCCGGCAGGTCCAGTGAGAAGTTCGGCGTGTTCAGCACGAACGCATCCCAGCGATCCTGCCACGCGCCACCCAGCGCGGCCCGCCGTTCAAGGACCAAGTGCTCGACGCCGGCCCGGCTGAGGAAGTAGCTCGTGGCCAGTCCCGCTTGGCCTCCACCGACGACGAGCGTGCCGATTTCGAGGGGGCGGTTCTGTTGTGTGGTTGTGTCCTGTTGTACGGCTCTGGGCTGGTCAGTCTCCATGAGCGGTCCTCCCGGTCCCTTGGCAGAACTTTACGCCCGGAGATTCGGGTGCGGGAGGGTGGACAGCATTGTCAGCCGCGTGGTTGCGTGGAACTGTCGCTATGACCGCCAACGGGAGGAATATCAGTGAGCAAGCTAGCACTTATCACTGGCGCCAGCTCCGGTATCGGCTGGGCATTCGCCGAACGCCTGGCCGACGACGGTTACGATCTGGTGATCGTGGGCCGACGACAAGAACGCTTGGAACAATTTGCCGCGTCGCACCCCAAAACCGCGGTCCGGACCGTCGTCGCCGACCTCGCCCCCACCATGCTCAGCCGTGCGGCAATCGCGGGCATGCAGGAACGCGGCGTGGGCACCATCATCAACGTGGCGGGCATGATCGCCTTCGGCGGCCCCGCCCCGCACTCCCAGATGCCCCGTCGCGTGGTCTACGGCGGGAGCCTGGCGTATCTCGTCGCGATGTCCCAGACCCTCAGCGCCGAACTCGAGGGCACCGGAATCACGGTGCAAGTCGTGTGCCCGGGGGTAGTGGCAACTGAGTTCCACGAACGCCAGGGCATGGACTTGAGCATGATGCCGCGGATGAGCGCCGGCGACGTCGTCACCGCCAGCTTGCGCGGCTTGGAACTGGGCGAAACTGTCTGCGCCCCGGGCGTGGAGAACTCCGGGCTCCTCGACGCCGTCTTCCAAGCAGACCTCGCCGCTTTCGGAGCGCAGAACCCCGAGCTCGCCACGCGGTACCGATAATTCCCGCTAATTCCGGCGCACGAACTTGATGCGATCCCCCGGAATCGGTCCTAGAGTGTTGGCCATGGCTATCGCACGCTTCCCCGTTGTAGTGCTCGACTGTCCCGACCCCAAGACCCTGGCCGAGTTCTACAGCGCATTGCTTGAGTGGAAAATCGAACGGAACGACGACGACTGGTGGTCCGTCCGAGCCGAGTACGGCGATTCGCTGGCCTTCCAGAAAGTCGACTCCTACAGGGCGCCACAATGGCCCGGCCAGGACGTCCCTCAGCAGATGCACCTCGACGTCGTGGTCGATGACCTCGACACCGCTGAGGCAGCTGTGCTCGAGCTCGGCGCCACCAAGCACGAAAACCAACCGGGAACGACGTTCCGGGTGTTCCTTGACCCCGCCGGTCATCCTTTGTGCCTCTGCCTGGACTGATTGGTCACAGTTGTCGATCTGTGCTCCTGCCGCGCGTCGTATGAGTAAGGGCCCCGAAAGGAAGGGGTAACTGACAGCGACGAAAGGAACAGACCAATGTCAAAGAACGAGCCCACCGACGCTCAGTCCGAGGCGACCGACGAGATCCGGAGCCTTTTCGGCGAGATCTACGCCGCATGGGCAGACAATGATGCGGATGCTTTCATGGCATCGTATCGGGACGACGCCACGGTGGTTATGCGGCCCTTCGCAGATGAGCGTGGTTGGGGCCGTCTGGCGCCGGGGGCAGGAGCGTGTCCTGATGCCGCTGCGGCGTGGTGCGGGAGGAGAGAGGTCAGGGCCTCTTTGAATTGGTAGCGACCAAGCTTCCAAATAAAAAAGAGACCCTGATATGCCCAATGCTACTTCCTGCCCGGGCGGTCGCTGGTGCGAGCGGGCCGACGCGCTTCTTGGTGTCGACGGTATCCACGTCTGCTCTGTCACGGCGGCCGGGACCGGCCTGGTTCTGCACGTAGAGACAGCCGAAACTCTTAGCGGTTGTCCGGACTGCGGTGTCGTCGCGGTCGGGCACGGCCGCCGGCAGGTCCGGCTCCATGACACCCCGTGTTTCGGGCGGCCGGTGCGGCTGCTGTGGGCCAAACGTGTCTGGCGCTGCCCGGACCCCGACTGCCCCAGAACCACCTTCACCGAAGAGCATGAGTTGGCCGGGCCCCGGGCAAAACTCACTGCCAGGGCCGTTGCGTGGGCGACCGACGGCCTGCAGCGTTTCGACACCTCGGTCTCCGCCCTGGCCCACCAGCTCGGCGTCTCCTGGCACACGGCCTGGGACGCCATCAAGGCAGAGGCTGCCCGGCGGATCGCAGCGACCGGCAGGCTGGCCGGGGTGAACGCGCTCGGAGTCGATGAGCATGTCTGGTCCCATACCGGCCCGCCCGGATCCGGGATGGTCACGGGAATCGTGGACCACACCCGCGACGCGAACGGTGTGGTGCACGCCAGGTTGCTGGACCTCGTCCCGGGCCGGTCCGGGAAGGCCTACGCCGACTGGCTCAAAGCCCGCGGCGAGGAATTCACCGCCGGCATCAAGACCGCCGCGCTGGATCCGTTCCGCGGCTACGCGAACGCGATCCGCGACGAACTGCCCGAAGCCATCACCGTCCTGGACGCGTTCCACGTCGTGAAACTGGGATCGGCCATGGTCGATGAGGTCCGCCGCCGCGTGCAGCAGGAAACCCTCGGGCACCGCGGCCGCAAGGGCGACCCGCTCTACGGGATCCGCCGGACCCTGCAGATCGGGGCCGAACACCTCACCGACAAACAGGCAGCCCGGCTCGACGCGAAACTCACCCTCGGGGACCCGCACCACGAAGTCACCCTGGCCTGGCAGTGCTACCAGAAGCTCCGGAACATCTACCACGCCAGGCCCGAACGGGGCAGGGAACTCGTCAACGAGGTGATCTCCTCGTTCCCGTCCTGCCCGATCCCCGAGGTCTCACGACTGGGCCGGACACTCAAACAATGGAAGACGGCGATCCTGGCCTACTTCGACACCCACGGCGCCTCCAACGGCCCCACCGAAGCGATCAACGGCGTCATCGAAACCACCCGCAGAATCGCCCGCGGCTTCCGCAACTTCACCAACTACCGACTCAGATGCCTACTCGCCGCCGGAGGCCACCGCCCCTACCGGATCAAACAAACCAACCATGCCTAAATGCGAAGAGCCGGTTATGCCGCGGGCGTATCACCGCAACAAGGGGGAAATCCGGAGTTCCATGGCTGCTGGCTTCCAAGGTCCGCTCAAGGGTTCCCGGGCGGTCGATGAACCTCTGAGCATCCGCGTTATCGGGGACCACACAGCGATCGTTGTCAGCAGGGCCGGCATTCTCATGGCGGGAGAAGCCCAACTCCCGGTCGACCGCGAAGTCATTGCCACGTGGGTATTGGTTCGAGAGGATGGGCGCTGGCTCGTCGCCTCGTATGCCAATGCGCCGGCCCACTGAAAATCGTGTCGAAGAGCCGAACCCGCAAGGTGTTCGGTGTTGGTGGAGCGAAAAATCAAACCAGGGTTCAGACGAAGGGACTGCGAAATGCCAAAGTATTTGGTCCTGATCTTCCAGGATGAGGTGGCTACGAAAGACGTCGCGGGCGAGACGGTCAGCGCCGACTACCAAGCGTTTATGCAGCGCCGCGGGCGGTCACTGCTTGGCGGGGCCGCACTTGAGCCGGCGGAGACGGCCACGTCCTTACGACGCGACGGGTCCGGTGGATTCTCGGTGACGGACGGTCCCTTCGCCGAGTCGAAGGAGACGCTTGGCGGCTACTACCTCATCGAGGCAGCCGACCTCGATGAGGCGCTGGAGATCGCCAAGGAGGTTCCCGCCGGGGTCGGAGTCGAGGTTCGGCCCGTTCGAGTGGCAAGCTGATGCCGGCCGCCAGCTCAGAGGTCGCTGCTGCGGTCGCGGAGGCGCACCGTCGGGAGTGGGCGTTCGTGTTGGCGGCCACCATGCGTATTGCCGGTGATATCGACACAGCGGAAGAAGCCGTACAAGATGCGTACGCCAGCGCATTGTCGACGTGGGATACGCGTGGCATCCCGGAGAACCCCGGAGCGTGGCTCACCGTGACTGCGCGGCGAAGAGCGATGGACATGCACCGACGGGCCGCGACGGCACAGCGGGCGCTCCCCAAACTTCACGACCCGGAGGTGCAGTTGCTCGACGACCCGGGCCGTGAGACGGAAGACATCACCGATGACCGGCTGCGATTGATATTCACGTGCTGCCACCCCGCCCTCGCGCCTGACGCTCAGGTAGCCTTGACGCTACGCCTTTTGTGCGGGCTGTCCACGGCCGACGTCGCGCGGGCGTTTCTGCTCCCGGAGTCGACGATGGCCGCGCGGATTACTCGGGCGAAAAAGAAGATCGGGGCCGCGCACATCCCGTACCGCGTGCCAGCGGCGTCCGAGCTGCGCGAGCGTGTCGACGGCGTGCTGTCCGTTGTCTACCTGGTGTACACGACCGGGCACACCGCCCCATCAGGAGCGAACCTGATGCGCAGAGATCTCGCCGAACGAGGCCATGAGCTGGCGAGAATGCTGCGCGTCCTGCTGCCCGGCGACCGCAATGTCGCCGGGCTGCTCGCCCTCGTGCTACTGACCGACGCCCGCAAGGGCGCCCGGCTTGATGAGCACCGTGAACTCGTGCTGATGGAGAACCAGGACCGATCAAAATGGGACCGATCGGCCATTGATGAAGGGGTAGCGCTCCTGCGCGAGGCCTTGAATCTCCGGCCACCGAGCCGTTTCGCCCTCATGGCGGCGATCGCGGCCGTCCATGACGAGAGCAAGTCGTGGTCCGACACTGACTGGCAGGAGATCCTGGGTCTCTACGACCTGCTCACGGAGACGTGGTCCTCTCCGGTCGTCAAACTTAATCGGGCCATCGCCCTCGGCTTCGCGGTCGGCCACGCGGAAGGTCTGGCCGAGTTGGATGCGCTCGGAGCCGAACCGCGACTCGCTCGATACCCGTATCTTGCCGCTGCACGCGCCGACTTCCTGACCCGGCTGGGCCGTTTCGACGAGGCCCGGGTTGCCTTTGAAGAGGCGTTAATCCTCACCGAGAACGACACCGAACGAAGCTACCTCCAGTCCCGGCTAAGTGAACTCATGGAATGAATCCAGCGCGGGTCAGCCACGGTCGTGGAGGGTAATTTGGTATCCGTCGGGGTCGGCGAAGGTAAAGGTGCGCCCAAATGGGCCGTCGAAGGGTTCGACCACGATTTCGGTACCGACGGCCGCTAATTTGTCATGGATCGTTTGCGTGTCCGTGGCGTGCAACCACAATCCGATGCCGAGGCCGGGCTGTGGCGTGGAGGCAAGGCTGACGCCCGGCGCAAGGTCCCGGACGGCGAACGCGACCGGTTTGGTGTCAAATACCACCGCGTGCGGCGGCCCCGCTGGGGAACGGGTCAGCCCGAGGTGCTGCTGATAGAAAGCGGCAGACGCTTCGAGGTCGCGCACCTGGATTGAAATGAAGTCGGGTCCGGTGACCGGCATGAGGAGCTCCTTAGTGTCAGTTAGTTGACACTAAGGTTATGTCAGAATATTGACATGAGTCAAGACGTTACCGGAGTCAGCCTCGATACATCGCTCGGATATCTCCTTAAGGAGGCGGCCAGTGCGCTTCGCGCGGCAATGGAGGGTGTGTTGCGGCCGCTGGGCATGAACATCACCCATTACGCATGCCTTGAGCTCCTTGCGCAGCGGCCGGGGCTGTCCAACTCCGAGCTCGCGAGAGGCGCGTTTGTATCTCGACAGTCGATGAACGTTCTATTACAGGCGCTAGAGCGTGAGGGTCTCGTTTCTCGCGCGACCGAGGCTTCGGTCGGCCGAATACTGCCGACTGTACTGACGGCGCATGGCCGCCAGCAGCTCGAAGCCGCCAGTGCTGCAGTCAAGGCTGTGGAAGACACCATGCGCTCTGGCCTCACTGAGGACGAACAGAAACAGCTTCGAGACATGTTGAGGACGTGCGTCGCTTCCCTGCAACCGGCCAGCTAATAGAAAAGACGTCGCAACTTGGAAGTGAACAGGTGACCGATAAAGCTCGGCACCCAGGTGCGGAATACATCGGTCAGGATTGGAGAAGCGGTCAGTGGGGCCTCGGCATAAAGTCGAAATCACGAAGCAACCCACCCACCTAAGGACCTGTCATGACCGCCATCGAATCAGTCACCCTCGAAGTTCCTGACCCCGCGGCCGCCGCCGCTTTCTACGACGCCGCCTTCGGATTGGGCTCGCGTGTGCGTGTGCGGGCCTCGGATGCTCCTACTGACGGCTTCCGCGGATTCACGCTGTCGCTCGTCGTTTCGCAGCCGTCTACCGTCAGCAGCCTCATCGACTCCGCGGTGGAAGCCGGGGCCACGACGCTCAAGCCGGTGGCGAAGTCTTTGTGGGGCTTCGGCGGCGTCGTGCAGGCTCCGGATGGCGCAATCTGGAAGGTCGCCACGTCGGCCAAGAAGGACAGCGGTCCCGCCACGCGGGAGGTCGACAAGATCGTGCTCCTGGTGGCGGTCGCGGACGTTTCGGCGAGCAAGCGGTTCTACGGCGAGCGGGGCCTCGCCGTTGGGAAGAGCTTCGGAAAGTACGTCGAGTTCGCCATGCCGTCGAGTCCCGTCCAGCTGGGTCTCTACGCGCGCCGCGCCCTCGCCAAAGACGCCGGCGTCTCTCCCGACGGTACCGGATCGCACCGGCTCGCGATCAGCAGCGACGCCGGCCCGTTCACCGACCCCGACGGGTTCGCGTGGGAGCCAGCCTCAGCGTGAGGCGGGCGCCGGGTCTCAAACGACCCGATCCGCACGTTCCCAATGCTCCCGCAGTAACGCGCCAAGCCGGTCGGGTTCGATCCGGTGCGGGGGATCGAAGTGGTGGCGATCCGGGAACACTTCGAGGCGGAAGTTTGGGAATACTGTGGACAGTCGCTCGGCAATCTCGCCATAATCGTCGGGGTTGCTCAGGCCGCCGAGGACGAAGAACACCGGACGATCGAACGCAGCGAGCCGCGCCCTATCCAGATCGTAAATCTTGAAGTCCCGCAGAAACGCCCTGATCCCCGCCGGCCGCTTGGCCATCCACGGCGGCGGTCCGCCCTCGGGCGGTGGCGGAAGGACGACGTCGGGCTTCACTCCCAGCCTCATGAACGCCGCCATGAACTGATCGGGCGGGAGCGTTTCCAGCGTTTCATATTCCATCCAGAGCCGGGCGTGCGCCGGACTCCAGCCCCAACTTCCCGCCCACGCGGGCTCCAGGAGTGTGAGACTGAGCAGCCGCTGTGGATGCTTGGCCGTGAACGCTAAGCACGCTGCCCCGCCGCCCGAGTAGCCAAGCAGATGGAACTTCTCCCAGCCGCGGGCGTCGGCCTCGCGGAGGACACCGTCGACTTCGGTGTCCAGGTTCCAGCCCGGTGGCGGCTCGTCGCCGTCGTAAAGTTCCAGGTCCTTCGCGACGGTATCGACGTCGGGACCCAGCGCTTCGATCAGCGCCCCATAGGCGGGTTCGGCGGGAAGAACGCTCCCAGGAAGAAGAACGACCCGAATCGGCTCCATGGCGGAACTCTACGCCGCTTGGGGCTCCAAGGGAGGGGGAGAGGGGACTATTTTCCGGGGGCCGAGGACTGTGACGCCGGCGTCAACGGCAGCGGCGAGAAGCTCGCCGTCGTAGGCCACCGGCAGACCAGTTTGGAGCCTGATCGCGGTTGCCAGATGGATCGCATCCGCGCTCCTCGGCCGGCCGGGGAACGCGGCGGCGTACATCAGATCGGAACGGGCTATGTCCACCCATGATTCTGGCATGGCGAGCTACTGGCGCGGAGCGCAGGAGAGGCCCTTGGCGGCGCGCGGCAGATGAAGGTTTTTGACAAATAGTGGCCATCCGCCCAAAGCCCTGTATGCTTGTAGCTGTTGTTGTGTTTGGCATTTGGTAGTTCAGGCAGTTCCCGCGGTTCATCAACCGCGACCTTCTGAAGTAACGGTGGAGAACACCCCACACCGGAGGCCCGACAGTCGGGACAACCTCCACCTTCAGTAAGGAAACTGAAAAAATGGCTACAGGTATCGTCAAGTGGTTCAACTCCGAAAAGGGCTTCGGCTTCATCTCCCCGGAAGATGGCAGCCAGGACGTTTTCGCTCACTACTCTGCAATTAACTCGGGCGGCTACCGCTCCCTCGAAGAGAACCAGAAGGTTTCCTTCGATGTCGAGCAGGGCCCCAAGGGTCCCCAGGCAGTAAACATCCAGGCTCTCTAAGCTTCGGATTTCAAAAAGCAGGGCCGGTCAATGACCGGCCCTGCTTTTTTGTGCTCATTTCGGGTTATAGGGGGTTATAGGACAAAACGTGTGTAAATCCCGGGCGCGTCATGTCCATCGGTGGATCGTCTTCGCCCGGATGCGGGATTCTGCTCAATCACTCGAATGGACAATTGCCGGTCCCGCGGAATCACGGGACCGGCAATTTCGGCGAGGAGAGTGATCCAGCAGAATCCGACAGTGTCCCTGGATCGTCCTGGTTAACCCTTATTCGCAGGCTATGCCGTCGCCATCCCTGTCCAGTGCGGGCCGGTAGCCTGGCTGCCCCCGATAGATCGGTGCGGCGCCGGCGGCCCGGGCGGCCGTACAGTTCGCGTAGTAAACGGACGACGGCGCCACGGGCGGCGCGACCGGCTGTGCCTGCCTCGCCTGGGCTTGGTCTTGTTGTGCCTTCACTGCAGCAGCATCGGCGTCAGCCTTTGCCTGGGCCGCAGCCTGAGCTGCCGCTACCTGGGTTGCTGCGGCATCGGCAGCCGCTTTGTCAGATGCAGCCTTGTCTGCCGCCGCCTTCGCTGCCGCTGCGGTTGCTGCCGCACGTGCATCCGTCACTCGCTTGGACTCTGAGCTTTCCATCCAAACTAAAGCGCCGGCCTCGGATTTTGTGCAGATGTACACCTTCGGTGGATAGCTCTCTGTTGCGTTCTCCGTCACGCAGGACACTGATTTTGGCGCGGTCGGCGTCGGCGTTGGTGTTGGGGTGGGAGTCGCCGAAGCCGAGGCCGATTGGGTGGCGGCAGCCTGCGAAATTGTTGAGCCAGCTCCGCCGCACGCGGCAAGGGAGAGCGCTGCGGCTTTTGAGGTGACGAGGGCAAAGACCTTGAAGCCGGCCTTGCGAGATTTCAAAAAGTCGTGCGACGCGTGCTTTATTTCCCCGTTGTTTTTTGGCGCGCGAGTATTCATTTATTGCCCCCAATGATTCAGTTTTCGACGCGAATGTCAGCAGA
Organism: Arthrobacter sp. KNU-44; assembly: GCF_051843155.1. Classification (NCBI taxonomy): domain Bacteria; kingdom Bacillati; phylum Actinomycetota; class Actinomycetes; order Micrococcales; family Micrococcaceae; genus Arthrobacter; species Arthrobacter sp. KNU-44. The sequence goes on along the minus strand of NZ_JBPXNG010000002.1, from coordinate 947,504 downwards.
TCCTAGCATCTGAAATGCGAGAAAAGAAGAAGTTGTCCACATAGATGGGATGGCCTCTTGACGGGGCTCTCAAGAGTGCGGCGCAGAGTCGAAATTAGAGATTATATTCGATCCGGAAAAAGAAGACTCGAATAAATATCCACATGCGCGAGGTTCGGTCTAGAGGCGGCCACGAAACCCCCGTAGCGTCAAAAGCAACAGACCACCACCAGGAGAGCCATGGAGAATCCACTGCCAAACGTCACCTCCTTGGACGCCGGGGGAACACTGAGTTTTCATTGGCTCACACGGAGATGCGGAACAAAACCCCACGTCGGCACACGTAGACGCCTCCCGGCGCACACTGAGTTTCGCCAAAACCACACTTAGACGGCGGTTTCGGACTTTACGGTTTCCCTTGGAACGAGGTTCGTCAGTGCCCCCGGGGGTTCCGTGGGAGTGCTTGGGAGTCCCCCTGCCAACGCCCGGCTTTGGGCAGGAAACAGTTGAATCGTCTGGACCTCGCACCACCTAGGGCCGGAGAGTGCTGGATTAGCGCATCAGAGAAAGTTGGATCGCGAGTGTTCGATCAAGAAGTTCGGCGAACGCTGGACTACGTTGCTCGCGGAATGATGGTTCGAATTGTCGGAGCGCCGGGCAGTGGCCGAACGAGTGTCGCGCAAAAAGCTATCGCCGATCTGGAAAATACCGGAGCAACGGTTTACTCCATTTCGGGACTCCGCTCACATCGCGGAATACCTTTTGGTGGAATACATAGCCTGAGCCTGGATATTCGAATTGGCCAATTGGGAGTTCTCGGTGTTGCCGACACCCTGGCAAGCCGACTCTCGAGGCCAGGTGAGCGTGTCCTTGTAGTCGATGACCTCGAGTTCGTCGACACGGAGACTGTAGCGGTTCTGGACGCCGTCCGGCGTCGGACAAAACGGCCCATGATCGTCACCATGAGCGAGTCTTCGATCTCCCCGGTGGCACAGCCTGCGGTGCTGAGCCCCGGCCCGGAAGCCAGGGTTCACCTGAATCCGCTTCGATACGAGCAGGTGAACGAGCTCCTCACCGACATTCTGGGATCTCCTGCGGACGCCGACACCACTGCCCGGATCCTCACGAAATCGGCAGGGAACCCCCGGCTTGTGGTTCGCATCGCGGAAACGGCTTCCCTCAGTGGCTTGATTGTCCTCCGCCAGGGGCAATGGCATATGACGGGCGAGACCCTGTGGAACGAGCACCTCCATGGCACGGTGGAATCCCTCCTCGAAGGGCTTGAACCCGACGAACTCACGGGCCTTCAGGCGATGGCCATCGCTGGGACAACGCCCCTCGATGTACTGCAGCAGGTAGTCCATTCCGACGTTCTCGACAGGCTCGAACAGCGCGGCCTCATTTCCGTCTTGGAAGATCTCCACAACACGGTGTGCGCTTCGATCACGCCACCAGTTTTGGCCGACTACTTCCGCGGTCAAAGGGTCCTCACCAGCAGGCGGGTCTTGAAGAGCCGAATCACCCGAGCCCTCAGCGGTTTGCCCCAGGAATCGCACGTTGACGTCAACTCGGCTGATTCGCTGATGAGGGTCCTGGCCGCGCTGCGCCTTGAACGGAGCTCAGACGCAGCCGCCGCCCGCCATTTTCATGAGCAAGTTTCCGTCCTGGAGCGCCAGCGCTACGAGCTGTGGAATGCCGACAGGTCGGTATCGAATGCTGTGGCCCTTCTGAAGGTCTACTGGGGCTCGCCTATTGACGCATCGAGGATTGAGCGTGTCCTTTCCCAGACCTTGACCTCGGAAGGAGAATCGTGCGATCTCCTGTTCCTGGCATTTACCAAAGCGCTTTGGGCGATCCATAAAGGCAAAGGACTGGATTCTGCAGCCGGCGCCCTCAGGAGCTTCGGGGAGGAACGTCCCAAATGGTCCGCGGAGGCCGAAGCGGCGGAGCTATTCCTCGTGGCGTCCTACGATCGAATGCCGGAGAACCTCGACGAACTCTTCGCGCGGCTCCACGATCGCCACCCTGAAAGCGGCGTCATATCCAGCATCCGAGGCATCTTGGAACTCTACCGATTCAACCCTTCCGCCGCGCTCAAAGCCATCGACACTTCAGGCGGGCTAAAGGGGATTCCGGGAATCGAGCCGTTCATCCGCGGAATGGCTTTGTTCACCTCGGGGCGGGCCGAGGAGTCGATTGTCTTTGCGCTTGACCAGCGCACAGAGGCCCGCCGCAAGCTGGACCAATTCGGGATGGTTTCCAACACCTATGTGGCTGCCCAGGCCCTTATCTACCGCGGCTATTTCGACGACGCCGAGTACCTCATGGGCAGTGTCTTTGCCATGGGGCGGCCAGGCTTCCTGGTGGCTTCCCTCCACGACGCCATGCTCAGGCTCGCCGGGCTAAGGACCGCGACGTCCGCGATCTTGCCTGCGGCGACCCTTGCCACCCAGGCGCGACGCGAAGCTGAAGACATCGGCCCGCTTCCCGGAACCGCGAGAGGAGTCTACGAGCTCGTCGCCGCGCGGCCGCTCATCCCCGCTGTCTTCGACGGGAAAGCCGCGAAACTCATTCAACGGCAGCTCGAACGCGGCTATGTGCTCGAGGCGATCTATTCCGCGCTGTTCTTCACGTGCCTTCTCCCCGGCCGCAAAGTTCTCGAACTCCTTCGGCAGACCTTGAAAGAGTATGCCCCGTCCACTTCCCATGATCAGCTTTTGGCAATTGCCGGTGCGGTGGTGGAGGACGACTACCAAATGCTGGGCGTGCTGCTCGAGCATTACGAGCCCGACGCCGATTTCTACCAGGTACGGATGCTGCTCCGCGGTGCTTTCAAGCGGTATGCGTTCGTGGACAACACCATCGGTGCGGCCGCGATGGACCGGGCGTACTCCATGTTCGCGACACGATTTCCGTCCCCGGATGAGCCCGTCGCGTTTAGTTCCGGAAGCTATTCGCCCCTGACTGTCCGTGAAATCGAGATAGCAGCCCTGGCCGGACATCGCTCCAACCCCGAGATCGCCGAGCACCTGGGAATCAGTATCAGGACCGTGGAAAGCCACATCTCCAACGCGCTGCGCAAGACAGGAAGCCCGTCCCGCACGGCCCTCTTTGACCTTGTCCGGGATTCTGCTCCGTTCCGCGAGAAGCGGCCCTCCGAGTGAGCCGGCAAATGGGCTTCGGTCTACAACGTTCCTCCTTCCTGCTTGAAGACGAAGGAATGCCTAACGGTTAGCTGATCCGGAACTGTGTGGGAGATGAGGACGACTACCTTGTGCTGTGCCCACTCGCCGAGCTCGTCGATCAGGGCGTCGATGCCTCGAACGTCCATACCGTTGAAAGGCTCATCGATGGCGACCACAGGGGTATCGGCGACAGTGCACATGAGCAGCCAGAGCTTCCGGATATTGCCCGTCGACAGCATGGAAACGGGTTGCTCCACCCAGTCTTCCAGTCCATACTTGGCCAGCCGGGTGAGCCCGGTTTCCGGGCCGACCTGACGGCTACGTGCCGCAAGAGCCAGATGATCGTGAACCGTCATGGAGGGGTAGAGCGCCGGCGTCGTACGGCAGACGCTCCGCACGTGGCGCGCGTCGGGAGAGCCGGCGTCGATCCCGCAAAGACGAACGCTTCCGGCCCAAGGTTGGAGGAATCCGCTGATGAGCTCCAGAAGAGTCGATTTCCCGCTGCCATTGCTGCCGGCCACCCGGTAGAGCCCCGGCTCGTTCAGACTGAGACTGAGTCCGTCCAGGACGGGTGAGCCTTGCCGGTAGCCGGCGGTTACAGAATCAATTTCGATTGAAGCCTCAAAAGACGTTGGTGCAGGCATACGGTGGCTCCCAGGATCAAGAGGATGGAATAGCCCAACAACAGCACGGTGCTGAACTCAGGGCTGACAACAAGGATGAGCGAGCAAGGAGAAATCAGGAGGAGTGTGAAGAGTCCATCCATCACATCGTTGGATTTGGTGCCGTCAGTGGTGGTCGGCGGACGGGAGAGTGATTCCGCGACGACCCCGGACGCTGCGACGATCAAGCCCGCGAGGACAGCGCCAGGAGCCGGAAGGTCCAGGGCGAGAAGCGCCCCTAGGAAAGCAAATCCACCGACGGCCGCCCCCGCCATAACGTAAATCCCTACGAGCCGGACAACGATCGCGGCGGCGGAGAAGCCGTTCTCCCACGCAAAGCGGTAGTGGTACAGCTTCGCAGTGGGCCCGATCCGATAGAGCATCGGTTCCGTGACGCCCAAGCTCAAGAGCACGGCAATGCCAACCAAGGATTTGTGCAGCTCCCCGGAGCCGAGAGCAGACGGCAGGGGGAGAATGCCCCTCGCTCCCAGGAGGGTGCCGACGACGGCGATCCAGGCGAGGACGATGGTGGCGATCACCGAGCCCTGTTTGCTGCTCAACAGATCAGTGAGAACGAATAGCCCGAAGTTTGTCACCGCTCGCTGGCTGCCGCCCCGTTCCGTGCCGAGGGAAATCCTGCGGTAGCTGAGGCGGCGCCAAGCGCGGACGCTGAGGAGGACCAATATCCCCGACGCGGCCGCCGCGAGCACATACAACGCTGGAAGGAAGCGCGACGGGTCCTCGGCGAGTTCGTCAATCCGGGAGAGGTGAGGCAGGAGAAAGCCAGTGGCAACTCCGAGCAACAACCCGAGGATGAGAGCCAAGAGGCAATACCGCCAATGGATCCCTATCCGTCGCGCAGGTGTTGAGGCGAAATGGAGAACACAGTAGACGCACGCACAGGAGGCGAAGACCATGACGGAGACCGAAGCGGCCACGACGTCGAGGTAGCTCGACGATTCCTCGAAGAAGACCAGGAGGAATACCGCAGCCGAATACCAAAGGATGCCTGTGCGGCGGAGCGCCGGGACCAGGCCGTATCTCACCACAACCTGCTGCAGGGGAAGTTCCATCGCCCGGAATAGCTCCAGGTGCGGAGTGCCGGAGACTGCCAGCCGTCGGCTTGAAACTACCTCGGTGAGCACCGTGGCGACGGCGCAGTAGAGGACCGCTAGGAATCCCCAATTGAGCACAGCGGCCGTGTCGTGGCGGAGCGGGCCATCGCGGAGAACAGAACATTGTGGATGCGAACACCATTGTTCCGAGCAGGACCACGGCTATCGATCCGAAGATCACGAGGGCCCTGAAACCATCCAGCGTGAGAGGCAAACGCATCGCATTGACAATTTCGAACGCCCGGAAGTCCCGCAGGATTCGGTAATCGGACCGCCGGACGGACGCCGAAGGGATCCTGGCGTTCGAAACCTGGCCTTGGACGTCGGCGGGAGAGACTTTGGTCGCCATCAGCGCCTAGAACTTGCTCCGCGGACTCTTCTTCTGGACTGAGTCCATGAAGGCCACAATGGTGAGGACGGCGAGTCCGAGCGCACAGACGGCGGCGACGGCCGACGTCGTTCCCTGGAATGGGACAACTATCACCGGGCTGAGGGCCGCCGCGTGCGCAAAACCGGCGACGGCGAAAACGGCCGCCTTGAGCGGTAGCCATTTCCCGGCCGGGCTGAAGGCCGCAATCAGGGGTGACGCCACGCCGAGGACGAGAAGTACGGTGATGGTCGTGTTCTTCACGGCGAGGGGATCTATGTTCTTGAGGCCTTCCGGGGCAGGAGAAGCCCAAATCAGGCCGAGGGAAATGCAGGAGAATGCAGCGACCATGAGGCCCACGATTCGTAGAAGAAGGCTGTAGAGCTGAGTAGTCATTGAGAATTTCTGCCCCTGGGTGGTGGTTGAGGAAGGTCAGCCGATGGCGGCTATTGTTGACAGACAAATGGCCGAAAGCGCAACGAAGATCTTCCTGCCTGTGGAAAACTCGCGCCAATGCCGGTAGAAGATCGCCAGGACAAGTACGGCCATCGAGGGAAAATATGCCCAATATCCCGGGACGTCCCGCGGTTGGATGACGCCGAAGACCACGCTGAAGAGGTTCACGGGGATCGTGGCGAGAATGGCGATCACAAAGAAGGACCCGATTTTGAAGCGGCCCGCGATGACCGATTTTCCCGGGATCACTCTTTTGTCCAGGAACGTGGCGAGGGAGAAGTACAAAGCGATGATGACGGCGTAGACAAGGAAGAACAAAACGGTGCCCACCGTCATGGAGAGGCTCAGCAGTCGACCGTCCCCGATTTCCGCGCGCACGTCCGCCGGAACGTTCGCGTTGAGGTACTTCCTGGTCAGCGGAAGCCGCAGAGCCACCAAAGCCATCAGCAGGATGTAGCCCGCGATCCACAGACCGCGGGATGTCGAGACCCATTCCCTGCCTCCCGTTGGCTCGGGCCGCAACTTTCCGACCTTAGCGACGCTAATGACGGTTTCGGACTCCCGGCCGTCTTCCGTGCTGGTCATGAATTCCTCCTCAGGTCCTTAGCTGAATCACGATGGCCTCGATGGCAGCACCGAGGAATATCAGGGCAATGGCAATGAGCAAGGTGCCGAGGGAACGGGCCATATCGTCGATGAACGACCTCAGGGTTGCGGGCTCGTTCTTCGTCAGCAGCCTGCGAGCCAGGCCAGCGGCGGGCTGGAATCCGGCGGTCGCCGCCAGCACGAGGCCGAAGAACTCGAAAGGGACATACCAAATCACGTCGGCAACCAGGCCGGCACCGCCGACCGAGTGCACCCCGAGCGATACCGTCGCCCCGACATAAAGTGCCAAGATGCCGGCTCCGAGGAGCGTGGTCAGCCCGAGGGTCACCACCCCCGAATAGAGCACCAAGGCCGCGCCGAGGTTCCGCGCAAGGATCTGGAGGAAGTCTTTGCTGTAGAGGGGACTCCCACCCATGTCCCTCGCGTCCCGGATCCAGGACAGGTCCACGGCCGAATAACCGAAGACGGCTATGGCTGCCATGGCCAGACCCGTGCTTGGGAGCAACCATCCAGGGATGCCCCCAAGCACGTGTGCTGTCTTAGCAAGCATCGATTTACGCGACTGCTTGCGCTCGGCCGATGCGGAAGAGGATTCCTCGAGCCGTTGCGATCAAGGCACCAGTGATTCCTGCCCCGAATATTGTGCCGATGACAACGAGAGCCCAGCCTCCGACCTCGATGGCGTTCATGATCTGGGACGCCGCCGCGGCAGAGATGCCGAGGGACCCCGCGATCCATGAAACGGCCAAGCTCGCGCCGAAGATGCCGACCACAGCCAGCGCAGCCGCGGCCGCAGCCTGAAGGCCGGTCCTTTTCGTCATTGTTGATTCCACTACAACCCCATTTCTCGAGTAGAACGGCCAACGGTATTGCTGGCCTTGAAACGTGGTGGTCCTCCTCAAAGGAAGGCCATCCACGATTCAGATTCTCTCGGTGAAATTGGCGTCTACGTGTAAAAAACGGAAAAATCCGTGTGCCAAAGGCCGTTTCTCAGTGTGAACAAGCCGGATCTCCGTGTGCGTGCGGGCCCGTCTACGTGTTCACAGGGCAAAACACTGAGAGCCGCTAGCGGCCCTTCGAACGGTCAGGAGCGGCTTGCGGCCTTGATCATGGCCGCGGCAAAGCTACCGTCGCGTCGACGGTGCCTTGGCCGGAGAACCGACAATGAACGGCCGTGTGTTGAGCGGTTCGACAGGAACGACAGGAGGCTTGACGTCGGCAATCGGCTCCGACAGCTCAGCGCGGGAGCCGGTTCCGAGCCCGCGAACTGTCCAGCCCTGCGCCCGCCATGCCGCAGCGTCCAGGACGTTCCGCGCGTCCAGCACCATCCGGCGTCGTACGAGCGAGCCGATGGCGGCGGGTGAGAGGGCGCGGTATTCGTCCCATTCGGTGAGCAGCAGCACCAACTCAGCGCCTTCGAGCGCGCGCGTGGTGGACGCTTCGAAGCGGAGCTGGGGGTAGCGCATCCACGCATTGTTGATGGCTTTGGGATCGGTCACCGTAACGTGGGCGCCCGCCGCGGCCAGCTGGAGTGCGACGTCAAGGGAGGGGGAGTCCCGGATGTCGTCGGTGTCCGGCTTGAAGGCAGCGCCCAGCACGGTCACGGTGCGGCCGGACAGGAAGCCCTTGCACATGTCACGGGCGACGTCCACGGCCCGGGCGCGCTGGCCGAGGTTGATGGAATCGACCACACCCATCCACTCATCGAGGGAAGGCACGGACAGCGCTTGTGCCTGCGCGCGGAACGAGCGGATGTCCTTCGGCAAGCAGCCGCCGCCGAAACCCAGGCCGGCGTGGAGGTACCGGTTGCCGATGCGCGGATCCAGGCCCATCGCCTCACTGAGCTCGGTGACGTCGGCCCCCGAGGCGTCGCAAAGTTCGGCTATCGCGTTGATGAAGCTCAGCTTCGTCGCGAGGTACGCGTTGGAGGCGGACTTGATGAGCTCGGCCGTTGCGAAGTTGCAGACCAGCCGCGGGATCCCGGCGGAAATCAGCGGTTCGTAGACGGCGTCGAGCGCAGCCGTGACCGGGGCGCCGGCGGCGGAGTCCTTGCCGCCCGGAACACCGTACACCAAACGATCCGGTACCAGGGAGTCCTTCACTGCCGTGCCTTGGCGCAGGAATTCGGGGTTCCAGCCGAGCATGACATCGGGCCTGCGGGCAAGGATGCCGCGGAGCATGTCCACTGTTCCCACAGGAACGGTGGACTTGCCGACGACGGCGGCGCCCCTCGCCAGGTGCGGGAGGAGGCTCTTCGTGGCTGCGATCACGTAGGAGAGGTCCGCGGTATCCGAGGTCTTGGACTGCGGGGTGCCCACGCAAAGGAAGTGCGTCTGGGCATCGGCGGCATCGGCGAAATCGGTGGAGAACCTGAGCCGCTTGGTTGCGAAGCCGTCCCGGAGAAGTTCATCAAGGCCGGGTTCGTGAAAGGGCGCGAAGCCCTTGTTCAGGTGGGCCACCTTCTGGGCGTCGACGTCGATGCCCACCACGGTGTGGCCCATCGACGCGAGCGTTGCGGCGTGCACTGCGCCAAGATAGCCGCAGCCTACAACGGAGATTTTCATGCTGGGAGTCCTTTGCTGGAAGTCACGGAAATGGGGGCAGGCTTTGCCGCCTGGATTGCGGCCGCCTGAACTTCGGACGCCTGAAGTTCGGACGCGTGAAACTCGGCTGCCTGAACCGGGTGGCTGGGAGCAGTGGCCGGCTCCACAAGCGCTTCACCGGAGATCACTGCCTCGTAATGCTCGACGAGCTGGGCGCTCAGCACCGGCCAGGTCCGTCCTTGGACCGACGCGAGCGCTGCCAGTCCGAACGCGCGGCGTTTGGCATCGTCGCCCACCAGGTCCTGTACGTAGGCCCGCAGCTGCGCGAGGTCTCCCGGCTCGTAAAGCCAGCCGGTGCGCGAGTTCTCCACGAGATCGAGCGGACCGCCCCGGCCGGTGGCCACGACGGGAACGCCGGACGCCATGGCTTCCTGGATGGTCTGGCAAAACGTTTCGAACTCGCCGGGATGGACGAAGAGATCAAAGCCGGCCACAACTTGAGCCAATTCGTCGCCGCCCAGGAAGCCGGTGAAGAAGGCGTTCGGGAGTGCTGCTTCGAGGGCAGCGCGTTGCGGGCCGTCGCCCACAATGACAAGCCTGGTTCCAGGCAGATCCGCCAACACGGCAAGGTCCTCCACCTGTTTCTCGATCGCGAGACGGCCGACGTAGCCGATGATGCGCTCGCCGTGGGGCGCCACCGAGGCGCGCCACGCCGTCGAGCGCTTGGTGGGAGAGAACCGCGCGGTATCCACACCGCGCCGCCACGTGCCCACCCTGAGGATCCCGCGGCCGCGCAACTGGTTGAGCGCGAACGTGGACGGGACCAGTGTCCGGTCTGCACGAAGGTGGATGTTGTCCACCCGGTTCCATGCCCAGTTCTCCAGCATGGGGAGGCCATACCGGGCGGCGTAGCTGGGGACCTCGGTTTGATAGATGGCAACCGTGGGGATGCCGAGCTGGTGCGCAGCCTGCACAGCCCGCCATCCTAGGACGAAAGGGGATGCGAGGTGGACGACGTCCGGTGCGTAGTCGGCAAGGATTCTCTTGACCCGGCTCACACCGCCCAACGCCACCCGCACATTTGTGTATCCGGCCAAGGGCACGGAGGGGAGGCGATGGACAAAAGCGCCGTTCACGACGTCCGAGACAGCAGTGTCCGACGTCGATGGCGCAATCACCATCACTTCGTCGCCTCGCTCTTGCAGATGCTCCAGCACCCGCAGGATGGAGTGCGTGACTCCGTTCATGAGCGGCAGGAATGATTCGGCAACGATAGCGATCCTCACCCCTCCACGGTGTGCGCGGCGGTTGGCGAAGCGGGGGAATGGGCGTGACTGCGAGGGGAAGGTTTGGTTAACAAATTGATGTTGTTTCCCCGAGTGGAGGATCCGTAGGGACGGAAAATTCGCCACTCTAGGTAATTACGGAGCTGAAAGACGGGTAGAAGTCACTCTTATTCCCCAATATGGGCCCGATTTACGGTGACAACGGTAGTGAACCTCGTGGCCATGACTGGGGCTTGTCCCGGGCACCGGGGTATTTCGGTAAGCGGGCGATGACTGGGCGGCGCGCCCGCACATGCTGAATAGCGTTGGGTGATTCACCCTGCGCCGCCCGTATGTCCGGCCAGGCCGTTGTCTAGAATCGAGCCAGACCCTATGAAGATCTTCAACCGTACTGACCAGGTTGACCAGCACCGGACGTTTAAAGGGACGATCCCTGGTAAATGGTTTACGTGGTTCTCCACCGTTGTGGTGGTATTTGCTTTCACCGGCGTCACCGCCGGCATCACTGCACCCGCGGCCCAAGCCGCTAATCCAACCGTCGTCACGTTGACCTTTGACGACGCAAATGCCGACCAACTCAACGCCGCGCAGACCATGCAGAGCCTGGGCCTGGTGGGTACTTTCTTCACGCCGTCCGGATTCATCAACAATCCGGGCTACATGACTGTGGCGGACATGCAGGGCCTCGTGGCGAACGGCAACGAGATTGCCGGCCACACTGTTACCCACCCCGATCTCACCACCTTGCCGGCCGACGAGGCCACACGCCAGATATGCAATGACAGAGTGAACCTCAGCAATTGGGGATTCACAATCACCGACTTCGCCTACCCCTTCGCAGCCGAGAACGCCTCTATCGAAACGATTGCCAAGAACTGCGGTATGAACAGCGCCCGCGGACTTGGCGACATCAAGACCCGGTTCAGCTGCGCCGGGTGCCCGCTCGCGGAGACAATCCCTCCTGCCAACCCGTACAACACGGCCGCCCCTGATGAAGTGGACAACACCTGGACCCTGGCAGACCTCCAAAAGTCCGTCACCCAGGCGGAGCCCGCAGGCGGGTGGGTCCAGCTCACGTTCCACCACATTTCAGCCACCAGCACGGATCCGCTGAACATCACCCCGACCCTCTTCAACCAGTTCGCCACGTGGCTCAAGTCCCGACCCGCAACCACCACGGTCAAGACGGTGGCCCAGGTCATCGGCGGAACCGTGAAACCGCTCGTGTCGGGTCCGGCGGTCCCGCCCCAGGGCACTGGAAACCTGGTCAAGAACCCGAGTCTTGAAACCCTGGTGAACGGCGTACCGCAATGTTGGGCAGCCGGAGGCTATGGAACCAATACCGCAGCCTTTTCCACCGTCAGGCCGGGTCACACAGGAAACGTCGCTGAAAAGCTCGTCGTGAGTGGATATGTCGACGGCGATGCGAAGTTACTGCCCGCGTTGGACTTGGGAGGCTGTTCTCCAACGGCAACTGTGGGACACACCTACAACATAGGCGCGTGGTACAAGTCCACCACCAATACTCAGTTCGAGCTGTATTACCGAACCGGGCTCGGTTCGTGGACGTATTGGACCTCCAGCCCATGGTTCGCCGCAGCTACTACCTACCAAAAGGCCACCTGGACCACTCCGGCGCTCCCTGCCGGTGCCAACGGCATCAGTTTCGGGTTGAACCTGTTCAGCAACGGCACTATCACGACTGACGACTACGAGATGTTCGACGTCGCCACCGTGACACCACCTCCGCCTCCGCCGGCCGGAACCAACTTGGTACAGAACCCGAGCCTTGAAACAGCCGGGGCCGGATCGTTCCCGCAATGCTGGCAGGCAGGTGGATACGGCGCCAACACCGCCGCGTTCAGCACCGTAGCCACGGCCCACACCGGTACCAAAGCGGAGAAACTCACCATCACGGGCTACTCCAGTGGTGATGCGAAACTGCTTCCCACAATGGACAGCGGCAGTTGCGCTCCACCTGCCATCGCGGGACACACCTATTCGGTGCGTACCTGGTACACCTCCACAGCCGTCACACAGTTTGCCTTGTATTATCGTGACGCCTCCGGAGCCTGGGTGTACTGGACCTCCGGACCGTGGCTGGCTGCAGCCAGCACCTACACACAGGCAAGTTTCACGACGCCGGCACTTCCTGCCGGGGCCACTGCCATCAGCTTCGGCTTGAGCCTGTTTAACAACGGCACAGTCACCACGGATGACTATTCGCTGTATGACACCGTGGGAGCCCCGCCACTGGGGTGACTAACTGATCAGTGACAAACAACCGAGGGCGGCCAACTAGCCGCCCTCAGTTGTTTTATCTGGCAGCCTTCAGGACGTCCGGCAGCTCGTCCACGAATACTGTCCCGGGCGGCTCGTAGTAGATGACAAGCACCTCGTCACCCACGTTGAAAACACTGCTCTTGTCGAATGGATGCGCGTGGAAGGCGTTCGTGCCGCCGTGGAACGGCAGCATCACTTCCCCCACGGTGCCCGGCCCGATTCGACCCGTGACCCTACCGATTTTGCCCGTCAGGCTCCGATCAACCTCTTTGTGCATCGGTGTCCCTACGCATCAGGCGTTTTGGTGGGCCGCTTGGGCGGTTCCTTGCCGTTCTTGAGCGCTGCTGTGATCGAGGGCAGGTAGTTGCCCACCTGGGACAGGATCCCACCCACCATGCTGTTGAGGCCCTCGCCGCCGTTCAGGACCGTCAGGTTACCCACGTGGGCAAACGGTTCAGCAGCGGCTGCCACGATCGCAGGCATGTTCTCCGCGAGCTGTTGGGAGATAACGGCCTCTTGGTTGGTTCCGAGAGCCTCGGCACGGGCCTTGATGCCGTCCGCTTCCGCCAAGGATTTGGCCTTGATGGCGGAGGCTGCAGCGTCACCCCGGGCCTTGGTGGCTGCCGCTTCGGCTTCACCGGTGATCTTCGTAGCTCCCGCAATGGCGGCCGCGGCCGTGGCGTTGGCCTGGGCTTCGACTTCCACCTTGCGGGCGTTCGCCTGGGCCTCGAGTTCCGTGCGCCGTGCCCGCGCCTCGGACGCGCTGATGTCGGCGGCCTTTTGGGCTTCCGCCTCAGTCCGCTGCGCGTACGCCTTGGCATCGGCAGGCTTCCGGATGGACGTCTGGAGCTTTTGCTCCTCACGGTCCGCCTCGAGCTTTGCCACCTCGGTTTCCTGGACCACCACTTGCTGGCGAGCCGTGGCATCAGCCAACGGTCCCGCCTGGGCGGCGTTGGCCTTGGCGGTTTCGGCATTGGCTTGGGCCGCTGATTGCTTGATCGCCGAAAGGCTTTGGGCGTCCGCGATCTGGGCGGCGGCCTCGGCCTCCCGCTCCGCGGCCTCGCGGTTCCTGGTGGCTTCAGCGATGCGGGCCTCCATTTTGACCTGCGCAATGTGCGGTTTGGCCAGGTTTTGGATATAGCCCGTGGGGTCCTGGAGATCCTTGATCTGCAGGGAATCAACCACTAGGCCAAGCTTTTCCATTTCTATGCCACTGGCGCTGCGGACCAACGACGCAAGTTTGTCGCGCTCACGGATGATCTCCTCCATGGTCATGCTGCCAATGATCGAGCGCAAATGCCCCTCAAAAACGTTGTAGACCTGGCTTTGCATTTTGGGCTGCTGGCCGAGAAACCTCCTCGCGGCATTCGCAATGAAAGGTGCGGCGTCACCGATTTTGTAAATAACCACGCCCTCCACGATCACCTGGATACCTTGCGAGGTCACGCAGTTGACCTGGAGTTCTGTTTCATTCAGCGTGAGGGACAAAGTCCTCACTGTTTGGAGCCCTGGAACCACCAAGGCGCCTTTCCCGGTGACGATTTTGAAATCCATTCCGTCCCTGGTGTCCAAACTTCCCCGAGTCAGACCGGAAATGATCAATGCCTCGTTTGGTTCAGCCACCTTCCACATCAATTTGATGAGAAGCCTAATGACGGCAACGGCGACAACTACCCCCAATACGGTGACAAGAAGGGGGAGATACGCAACGAGGTCGAACATGACTGTCCTTTCAACGGCAAGCACCCAAGTGGCTCGTGTAGTCAGTCTGCTGTGGTCTGCTCCAGGAGTCCAGCAATTTGGATACCTACAATTGACACAACGGATGCTCCTAGGCGTGCGTTCCCGCGAGCGATTCAGTCCTCGCCTCTGAAGCGCCTTCCGCTGGGCCAGCCGGTACGCCGTCGCCCTCTTGGCCGTAGAGCCAGTCGTTGTACTGGAAGTCGCCGTCCTGTCGGCTCTTGAACAGCAGGTTCCGCAAGATGCGCGCGACGCCGGAAACGTGCCACGACTCTCCCCAGACGCGCGCGGTGCGTTGGACGCGGGCCGTGCGCGCTGCGCGGGCTGAGTTGAAATCGCCGATGGCGCGGTCCCACGCACCGGCGTCGACGCCGTCGTCGGTAAACACGGAACCGATGGTGGAGTCCTGGAGGACGGCGGCGTCTTCAAGCGCCTGGCAGGCCCCCTGGGCCAAGTACTGGAGCATGGGGTGCGCGGCATCGCCCATCAAAACAAGGCGGCCATCGATCCAGTTCTCGATGGGATCGCGATCGTACATGGGCCAGCGGATCCCAGTCGCCAGGTTCCGGAGCGCCAGCTGTACGGCCGGAATGCAGTCCTTGTAAGCGGCCTCGAGTTCGTCGACGCCGCCGTACTGCTCCTCGCCGCGCTCGAACGAGGGCGACTTGAAGACAGCCACCGTGTTGAGCAGTTCGCCTTTGCGCAGCGGGTATTGCACGAGGTGGCAGTCGGGTCCGAGGTAGACGACGACGTCCTCGAGATCGGTTGCCGGGGTCTCAGGCGTGATGGGCACCGTTCCGCGGTAGGCGACGTACGACGACGACACCGGCCCGTCCTGCGCGACGGCGGCGCGGAGCGTGGACTTGAGGCCGTCCGCGCCGATCACGACGTCGGCCTCGTAAACGTCGGCGCTCGCGGTGTGGGCCACGCCGCGGTGGTTCACGGTCTCGACTTTCTCGATGACGACGTCGTTCACCAAGCGGACACCGGCGTCCTGGCAGGCCTCCAACAGGATCCGGTGCAGGTCGCTGCGATGGATCACGACGTACGGGGCGCCGTAGCGCTCTTCGAACTCGCCGCCGAGGGTCTGACGGGTGAGTTCCTCACCGGTCAGGGCGTCGCGGAACACCAAGTGCTTGGGCCGGACGCCGATTTCCAACGCCTTCTCCAAAAGGCCCCAACGCTTCAGGACGCGGGAGGCGTTGGGGGCCATCTGCAGGCCCGCGCCGACCTCACCGAATTCGGGCGCCCGCTCAACCAACGTCACCTCGGCGCCGTTTGCGCGGAGGGCCAGGGCGCCGGCAAGGCCGGCCATCCCTCCGCCGACGACGAGGACTTCAGTGGACGGTTTGCGGTCAGACATTGCTAACTCCTACAGAGGTGGTGTTTTTGGAATTGATGTTGGCGGTCTTGATTTTGGCCGTTTTGATCTTCGCGCCGATCGCGCCGAGCAGGATGGCCGCGACGGCGGCGGCCCCGGCAAATGCGAGGAAGTTCGAGTTGACGCCGAGCCCGGCCGCGAGCAGCAGTCCGCCTACCTGGGGTGCGGCGACTGCGCCAATGCGGCCGACTCCGAGGGCCCAGCCGAGCGCCGTGCCCCGCAGGTGCGCCGGGTAATGGCTGGCCACTGCCGCGATGATGAGGCACTGGGTTCCGTGGGTGCCCACCCCGGCCAGCACCAACATGACGTAGACAAGCCCCACGGGCGGCCCCGCCACCAGTACGGCCAGCGCGACGGCGGCGACGGCGGCTGCCGCGATCGCCGTCGGGATCGGGCCGAAGCGGGTTCCTGCCCAAGCGGTGGCCACCGAGCCGACGACGGCACCGAGGTTGAGCGCCAGCGCGAACGTCAGGGCTGACCCGAGGTTGTAGCCAGCCAGTTGCATCAGGTTCGGCAGCCAGGTGCCCAAGCCGTACCAGGCAAAGAGCGTTACGAGGGTGGAGACCGCGAACAGGAGACTCATGCCGAGGTACGGGGCCCGGAGCAGGGACTTGAAGCCCACTGCTTGCTTCGCATCTTTTGCTGCCGGGAGGGTCGCCGGGAGAGTTTCCGGGAGGAAGCGCATGCCCAGCGGAACCACCACGAGCAGCGCCACAGCGGCCACAAGGAACATGACCGGCCACCCGAATGCGGGAATCAGCGGAATCCCAGCCAATGCGGCAATCGAGCCGCCGATCGGCACTCCGGACATCATGAGAGTGGCGATGGTGGACCGCCATTTGGCAGGGACCAGCTCCGCGACCAAGGCGTTTGCCGAGGGAACAAGTCCGCCTAGGCCGATGCCGGCCAGCAAGCGCAGGCCCCCGAAGACAAAGGCGTTCGGGGAGAACGCGCACAGGATCGTGAAGAGCGAAAACAGCGCGGCGCAGGCGATGATCGTCCGTCGGCGGCCCCAACTGTCTGACATCCTGCCAGCGAAGATGGCTCCAATCATCATGCCCAGGAATGCCATCGAACCGACCGTGCCGGCCGTGGCTTTGGTGAGCCCCCAGCCTGTGTCGGTGATGAGGGACGACTGCACGGTTCCGTAAACGATGAGGTCGTAGCCATCGAATACTACGAGCAGCCAGCAGACAAGCACAGCGGCGGCGGATCGCTTGGAGAACCGGGCGGAGGCCCCGGGGGATTGGTGAACGCCGTGTTGGGTCCGCTCCGGCGCTGCAGCGGATGGTGTGTGATTCATCCCACCACTGTGTGGCCGTTGTTTGTATAGCCCAATAGAATTCTGTGGTGCAGAATCTCCCAGCCCGCAAGAAACCGGCCTACTCCATCGAGGCCGTCGACAATGCCCTACACCTCCTTCAGCTCCTGCGCGACGGCGGCAGCCTACGGCTCAAGGACGCCGCCGCGGAGCTGGGAGTTGCCCCTTCCACAGCGCACCGGCTGCTGGCCATGCTGGTCTACCGGGGGTTCGCGGTCCAGGACGAGACCCGCCGCTACGTGCCTGGGCCGGCCATGGGGGTTGGCCCGGCAGGACTCAGCTGGAGCCGTTTGCTGCGCACGGTGGCGCAGCCGCACATGGAACTCCTGAGTGGTCGGATCAACGAGACCGTCAATCTCATGGTTCGGGTGGGCACCAAAGTGAGGTTCCTGGCCACGGTGGAGGGGACCAACGCCTTACGGGTAGGCGACCGCCAGGGGACCGTTCTGCCCGCGAACAAGGCCTCGGGAGGCAAGGCGCTGCTGGCCGAACTGGAGCCCGCCATGATTGAGCAGTTGTTCCGCAGCCACAATGCGGAAATCGGCGGGGACAACATTCCAGACGCGGAATATCCGGCTTTCCTCCGCGAGCTCGAGACGATCCGGAGCAACGGATTCGCCGCGAATTTCGAGGGCACCGAGGAGGGGATCAGCGCCTTGGGGGTTGCCCTTCACAACGGACGGGGCGTTGCCGTGGGTGCACTGAGTGTCGCGACTCCCGTGGCAAGGTTCCGCAGGCTCTTCGACAGCGGACTGGTGGGCATCATGCGGGAAACCCAGCGCCAATTGGAGATCGATATCGCAGCCAATCCGGCCGAGTCCCAGCCTTAACCCACCCAACTGGCTCGCAGTCGTTGTCGTTTTGAGGGCCCATAACGACAACAAATGCGAGCCAGTTGGGTCAGCGGGCCTGTCAGTTGGGCCAGCGGATTCTGGCTAGCAGAATATGCTGGAGATCACTTGAGGACCTCCCTAGGGTCTGGAGTACGCAAAAACTGTCCCGTACCCCTCGAGGAGGCCCCTGTGTCCATCAGCGCCGATAGCACAACGCATGAATCAGTTGCCGCCGCGCACGCGATTCCGGAACCGACCCCGGAGGAAGCGGCGCAGCTGGAGCAGCTGTATGAGGATTTCGAAGCCGGGAACCTGATCCCGCTCTGGACCGAGATCGCGGACCTGATGCCGATGGTGCCGTCCCCGAAAGCGGTGCCGCACGTGTGGCGCTGGAACGATTTGTACCCATTGGCGGCCCGTGCCGGGGACCTCGTGCCCGTAGGCCGGGGTGGTGAACGCCGTGCCATAGCACTGGCCAACCCTGGCCTGTCCGGCACGCCGTATGCGACGCCTACCCTGTGGGCCGCCATCCAGTATCTGGGCGCGCATGAAACTGCCCCGGAGCACCGCCACTCGCAGAACGCCTTCCGTTTCGTCGTCGAGGGCGAAGGTGTCTGGACAGTTGTCAATGGGGACCCGGTGGCGATGCGCCGCGGGGATTTCCTGCTCACGCCGGGCTGGAACTTCCACGGCCACCACAACGACACCGATCAGCCGATGGCGTGGATCGACGGACTGGACATCCCGTTCGTGCACTACGCGGACGCCGGGTTCTTCGAATTCGGCACCGAACGGGTCACGGATGAGGCCACCCCGGATGTTTCGCGCTCCGAGCGATTGTGGGCTCACCCGGGACTGCGCCCGCTCTCCGGCCTGCAGGACACGGTGAATTCCCCGATCGCGGCCTACCGCTGGGAGCACACGGACGCGGCCCTCCGCGAACAGTTGCTTCTCGAAGATGAAGGCCACCCCGCCACTGTGTCCCAGGGCCACGCCGCCGTGCGCTACACCAACCCGACCACCGGAGGGGACGTCATGCCGACCATCCGCGCGGAATTCCACCGTCTGCGGGCCGGCGCTTCGACCGAGCCGTTGCGCGAGGTCGGCTCGAGCGTCTGGCAGGTCTTCGAAGGACGCGGCACCGTGGTGTTGAACGGGGAGTCCAAGATCCTGGAGAAAGGCGACCTGTTCGTGGTCCCGTCCTGGGCTCTGTGGTCCCTCGAAGCCGAGAGCGAGTTCGATCTGTTCCGCTTCAGCGACGCACCCATTTTTGAACGACTGAATTTCAACCGCACGTACATCGAAGGACGCAACAAATGAGACTCCTCACCCTCCGCACCGGCGCCGACAAAGGTACCGTGGCCGTCCGCCAGGACGGCGACACCCTGACAGAGATCGACGGCTTCTCCGATGTGGGCGCGCTCCTGCAGAACCCCGCCTGGGCGGCCATCGCTGAGGCGGCCAACGGCGCAACGCACGCGTACGACGGCGCCGACCTCGCCGCCGTCGTGCCCTCACCGGGGAAAATCATCTGCGTCGGGCACAACTACCGCAACCACATCAAAGAGATGGGCCGGGACATCCCCGAGTACCCCACCCTGTTCGCGAAGTACCAGGAATCGCTGATCGGTCCCAACGACGATCTGGCGCTGCCGCAGGAATCGGACACCGTTGACTGGGAGGCCGAGCTCGCCGTCGTGATCGGCAAGAAGGGGCGCCGCATTAGCGAAGCCGACGCGGCTGATCACATCGCTGGGTACTCGGTGCTGAACGACATCAGCATGCGCGACTACCAGTTCCGCACCGTCCAGTGGCTGCAGGGCAAGACCTGGGAGAAGTCCACGCCGTTCGGGCCGGCCCTGGTCACCAAGGACGAATTCACCGCGGGGCCGCTGATGACTTCCGCGGTGGACGGTGAGATCCAGCAGAGCACCCCCACCGGGGACCTCGTGTTCACCCCGGAATTCCTCGTGTCCTACATCTCGACCATCATCACGCTGAACCCGGGCGATGTGATTGCCACGGGCACGCCGGGCGGTGTGGGCCATGCCCAGGACCCGAAGCGGTACCTGCAGGAAGGCCAGCTCCTGGTCACCACCATCGAGGGCCTGGGCCAGCTGAACAACCGCGTGGTCAAGGAAGCCTGATGGTTGCCCGCCAGGACCTCACCACCGATCCGGGCCTGCAGGAACAATTGCTGCAGGCCCGGCGGGGGACCGCATTCTTCGCCCGCAAGCTCAACGAACTCTCCGACGTCGGGGTCGACGGCGATTCGCTGCTTCCCGGCTGGAGCCGCCGCCACGTTGTAGCACACGTCGGCTATAACGCCCGGGCCATCGCCCGCTTGGTCGAGTGGGCCTCGACCGGCGTGGAGACTCCGATGTATCCCTCCGTTGCCGCGCGGGATGAGGAGATCAACTTCGGTGCCACTCTGTCTCCCATCGCGTTGCGGAACCTCTTCGATCATTCGGCCGTGCACTTGAGCGTGGAATGGCGGGATCTGCCCGAGGACGCCTGGCACCACACGGTGCGCACGGCCCAGGGCCGCACCGTCCCGGCGTCGGAAACGGTCTGGATGCGCACCCGCGAAGTCTGGGTGCACGCCGTCGACCTCGACAACGGAGCATCGTTCGGCGACATCCCGGCGTCGGTCCTGGAGCGGCTGCTGCGCGACATCACCTCCGCTTGGGCAACCCGGGGCACCGATGCCGGGTTGTTGGTCAGAGTCGCCGCCACAGACCTCACGTTCGGCGATCCGGACGCCGCGGTCGTGATCACCGGGCCTCTTGCCGGCGTCGTGCAATGGGCCACCGGGCGCGGGACCGGCGGTGTCGCTAGTGGTGCCGGGCCGGTACCGGCGGCACCAAAGTGGATCTGACGGCGTAGGGCACAAAGAAGGTTGGCACAGCCCCCGGCTTCTTCACCGCAGGAACTGCACCAACCGCTTGTATGACTATTCAGATTTGGCTCTAGACCCTACCATTGGCGGCTCCTGTAATCCCGGGCTAACTTATTCCGGGCTTTGAATGGGCTATTTTGCGTCGTCAGCCAGATGCCGTGAAAACATCCAGCCTGCGGCGACCATCAGGATGCCCAAGACGATGAACGTCCAGTTGTCGAGCGTGTTCAGCGACAGGAAGTTGGCCGCCGAATCAACCCCGACACTCAGTCCGTACACACTGAGCACGATGTACAAGGCACCGAAGCTCATCAGGATATTGCGTGCGCTATGGCCGCCCGAGCGGGACATCGCCCAGCTGGTTCCGCCGATCAGCAGCTGCACAATGTTGAGCAGCAGAGACACTTGGAACGCACCCAGGAGCATTGCGTGCGAATTTGGCCCGAAGAACTGCAATTCCCCGTACCGCATGGTGATGCCCGGAATGAATCCGAGAAGGCCCACCAGCGCCATCAGAATACCTACACCCATGCCGATGTTCTGGATGTCCGTGCGTCCAAAGTGAACACCATGTGCATGTGGGGTTGCGGTAGTCATTTATGCCCTCCATCCACCTTTGCGAACAATCCAATTTTACGTCTGGCATATGCAAAAAGCGCTGGGAGCGGCGGCAGCCCGGCGGCCCGGCGCCGCCCCCCCGGACCTCGCCGCCCCCGGACGCGCGCTCAGATATGCGCGGTTTTCCCCGGACGCTCGCTCACCCATACGACGGCGGCGCGGCCGGAGTGAGCGAGCGTTTGGTGATCGCGCCCTATAAGTGAGCGAGCGTTGGCCGGAAGGGGGCTATAAGTGAGCGGGCGTTGGAGGATTTGCAGGCCGTGCGGGCGCCTGCCGGGGGAGCGGGGCACGCCGTGGCACGATAGAACACGATGAAACTGCGCGCTGATCAGACCGGTAACCATGGCCTGCCCATGCCTTTGTGGCTGCAGGGTGCCCTTGAGTCGGCCCAGGCCGCTATCATCTCGGCGCTCGTGGTGGTCCTGCCGCTGATCGGAGTCTGGGCAACTGACGGATTCCAGAACCACACTATCGATTTCCTGGCACGCTTGGCTGGCCAAACTTGGCTCCTGGTCCACGGCGTGCCGCTGCAGCTTGCCACCGTCAATCTGGGAACCGCAGGCCTACCGGGGTCCGGGATGCTGTCCCTTATCCCGCTCGGACTGACTTTGGTCCCCTTCCTCCTGGCATGGCGCGCGGGCCGCCGGCTGGCCAGGGCCTCCTACACGGACCAGCTGTGGCAGGCCTTCTTCGGAGCGTTGCTCGTCTACGGGGCATTCGGCGCGGCGACCGGATTCGTCTGTCGCACGCAGGATATCGGCATCAATATCTGGTTCGCTGCATTAATTCCCCTTATCCCGTTCGGCCTCGGCATGGTGGTGGGCGCCCGGCGGGAGTCCGGCTCCTGGAGCAGGCTCATTGGCGTCGACGCCGTCGATTGGCTCGCACGCACAAGCCAGCATTCCCGTTGGGCCGGGTCCTACTTCGGCTCCGCCATCAAGGCCGGATTCGTGGCAATCATGGCGGCCATGACACTCTCAGCGACGCTGCTCGCCGTCGACCTTGTCATGCACTGGACGGACATCATCGCTGTTTACGAAGGCCTGAAAGCCGGGGCCCTCGGCGGTGGCGTCCTCACCATCGCCCAGCTCGGCTATCTGCCCAATCTGGCAGTTTTCACTTTGGCTTGGTCCTCCGGCGCCGGCTTCTCGCTCGGTGTCGGCTCGCACGCGGGGCCGCTGGGCACCGCCGTCGGGCCGCTGCCCGCGATTCCTGTGTTCGGCGCACTGCCCACCGGGCAGCTCGACTTCGGCGCCGCGGCCCTTGCCCTTCCGGTGATCGCTGGTCTATTGGCAGGGTGGTGGTTCCTGCGTGCGGGGGAGAACCACTTCGACGAATGGCTTTCCATCAAGATCAAGGCGCGCTGGTTCACCGCTCCTGTTTCCACGTTGATCCTCGGCGCGCTCATCGGGGCCGTCGCAGGGGCTTTGGCTGGAGGCCTCGCCTGGCTTGCGCGTGGTTCCGCCGGAATCGGGCGTCTCACCGAGATCGGCCCGGACCCGCGGTGGACGGCAGTCTGGATCGCCGCGGAGGTGGGGATCGGCGTCGTAATCGGTTACTGGGTGGGGCCCTGGCTCGAGAGGCGGCAGAAGCTCCACGAGGCGGATCTCGACGATGCCGTGTACGACGGCGACCGCCGCTAAGGTGCCCGCCTCACCTGGCTCGCGCCCCGGCTAGCGCAATCCGGAGGGAATGGACTTCTGGAAATCCACCTGGCACGAGTTCTGGGCGTGGAGCGTCAGGGCGCTTCGTGCGCAGTTCTCCAAGGTGGTGATCTGCTGGAAGAAGACAACCGCGGTCAGCACCAGCAGGCACATGACGGCCGTGACCACGAGCCCGGAAATCGTGCCAAACAAGACGATGCGTGGCTGCTTGAACCGGATGGTCCGCACGAGGACCACCACTCCAAGCACCCCCGCGATGACGGTGAGGATGCCACTGAGCCAGACGTAGCTGATGTTCAGGATGTAGACGAAGATGGCGCCAAGCACGGTCAGCAGGAATGTCCTGAACAGCGTTTGGGTAACGGCAAGCGCTGATTTGGCAGCCTCGCTCTGTGGCTGATGCTGCGGGGTGGGTCCAACGCCGGAATTCATGTTTTCCAGCCTACGCGAGCCAGCCATAAGCTAGTGCAATGCGCATTGTTGTCCTCGTCTCCGGAACCGGTTCCAACCTCCAAGCAGTCATCGACGCCGTGAAAGCGCGCGAGCTGGACGTTGAGATCGCGGCCGTGGGAGCAGACCGGCCGGGTACCTACGGCGTGGAACGCTCTGCCGAAGCCGGACTGGACACTTTCGTGGTGGACTTCAAGGACTACGCGGACCGGGCCGATTGGAACGCCGCGCTTACTAAAGCCGTTGCCTCCTACGATCCGGACGTTGTGGTTTCCTCAGGGTTCATGCGGATTGTCAGCCCGGAATTCATCGATGCCTTCGGCGGCAAGTACCTCAACACGCACCCGGCATTGCTGCCCGCTTTCCCGGGTGCTCACGGAGTCCGCGATGCCATGGCCTATGGCGTGAAAGTGACTGGCTGCACCGTCCACTGGGCCGACGCCGGCGTGGACACCGGGCCCATCATCGCCCAGGAAGCCGTCGAAATCGCCCCGGAGGACACTGAAGATACCCTGCACGAACGCATCAAAGTGGTGGAGCGCAGGCTCCTGGTCCGGACCCTCGCGGAGCTCGCGGCGGGAAAACACGCCTGAGTCCTCCTTCGGACCCAACTGACTCGCATTTGTTGTCGTTATGACGGCTCAAAACGACAACTAATGCGAGCTAGTTGGGGATGCGGGGGGGATGCGGGGGGATGCGGGGGCATGCTCAGTCGAGGTCGAGCTGCTTGGTCTCGGGCGCAAACAATGCCATCCACAGCACCGCCGCCACGATGAGCCCGCCGGCCAAGGCGAAGGACGTGGCCAAGCCGAACTCGGGCCAGAAATACGAGGCGAACACGAGCGGCCCGATGCCTGCTCCAACCCGTGAGAACGTCGACGCCCAGCCGAAGCCGGAGCCCCGGAGCTCGGTGGGGTAGAGCTCCGACACATACGTATAGAGCACCGGGATCGCCACTTGGATAACGAAGCCGAACGCCAGGAGCCAGAACACCGCGGCGTCAGGAATGTCCACCACCAAGGACACGATCACCAGGGTCAACGCGGACAGCGGCCCCGTGATGGCCAGGATCCATTTGCGGCCCACCCGCTCCACCAGCACTGCGGCGACCGCCACGCCCAGGAGCCCGACGCCGGCCATCCCGGCTGTCGTCACGAAGGCCTTGTACTCCTCGAATCCGGCGCCGATCAGAATCCGCGGCATCCACGTCAGGCTCAAGTAGTAGACCAGAAGGATGCTGAAAAACAGGGCCCAGGCCGCCGTCGTGATCTTCCAGTTGAACTGCCAGACCCGCCGTAGCTGCTGCCACGCGCTGCCGGCTGAGAGGCGCGGTGCGTCTTGCGGGGCGGGAAGACTGTAGGCCCGTGGCTCGGCCCCTGTGGCCAGGACGAGACCGTCGATGACGTCGGCGGCCTCTTGGCGCCGGCCCCTGCGGATGAGGAAGAGCGGGGATTCGGGCACGCTCCGCCTGACCCAGAACACCAGCAGGGCAGGCAACACCATGACGAGCATGGTGAGGCGCCAATCGGCAAAGGCAGCGACGAGTCCGGCCGAAATGAAGCCGCACAGGGCTGCGCCCACGGGCCACCAACCATCCATTGCGGTCAGCACCTTGCCGCGTTGCTTCCGCGGGGTGAATTCACCTACCAGGGCGTAATCCACCGGAATGCAGCCGCCCAGCCCGAAGCCCGCCATGAAGCGGAAGACGCAGAACCAGACGAAGTCCGGCGCGAAAGCTCCCAGGACCGTGAAGATGGAGAAGATCAGCAGGGTGGCGGTGAAGGCCTGCTTCCTGCCGATGGTGTCCGCGATGGTGCCCCAAGCGAAAGCGCCCAAGGCCATGCCGATCAGGTTGGCGGTACCGATCCATCCGGCGTCGGCGGGCTGGAGGGACCAATGCTTGGAAAGCAGCGGGATGAGGATCCCGTTGAGGGTGACGTCCCAGGCATCGAACATGAAGCCGAGGCCGCCGATCAGGAAGATCCTGCCCTGGACTTTCCACCGCCATGGCAGCTCCTGGACAACTTGCTCGCCGCTCGGGACGGTTGTGTAAGTATTCATTTCCCCTCCTGGGGAAAACTCTATCCGTGCTTCTCGATCGCCTTTCGCAGGAAGCCGCCGGCCTCATCCAAAGCGCTCTTCGCATGCGCCGGATCGATGCCAGTCAGCACCACCAGGATGGCCGCCTTGACCGATCCACCCACGGAATCCAGCGCGCGAATCGCCGTTTCCGCGTCCACGCCCGTGGCGTGTTGGATGGTCCGCTGGGACCTCGCAAGGAGTTTGTTGTTGGTTGCCCGCAGGTCGACCATCAGGTTTCCGTAGGTCTTCCCGAGCTTGACCATGGCGAGCGTGCTGATCATGTTGAGGACGAGTTTTTGCGCCGTGCCCGCCTTCAGCCGCGTGGAACCGGCAACGAATTCCGGACCGACCACCACATCGATCGCCACGTCCGCCAGTTTGCTGATGGCTGAGTCGTGGTTGCAGGCGATCGATGCCGTGAATGCGCCTCGGCTGCGGGCCTCCTCGAGGGCGCCGATCACATATGGCGTGCGTCCCGAAGCCGAGATTCCGATGACGGTGTCCGCCTCGGTCACGCTGATGTCGTGCAGGTCCCGGGCTCCGGCCGTGGCGTTGTCCTCGGCGTATTCCACCGGTTTCTGGATGGCCTGGGTGCCGCCCGCGATGATCCCGACGACGAGCCCCGGGGGAGTGCCGAAGGTTGGCGGGCATTCGCTCGCGTCCAACACTCCGAGCCGCCCGGCAGTTCCTGCGCCGACGTAGAGCAGCCGGCCGCCGCGGGCGAGGCGCTCCGCAACGGCGTCGACCACTGCGGCGATCTCCGCGCTGGCCTGTTCGACGGCGGCCGGGACGCCGCGGTTCTGCTCGTTCATGGCGGCGACGAGCTCGGCCGTGCCCATGGTGTCCAATTCACTGAGCGCAGGCGATGCCGCTTCGGTTTGCAGGCCTTCGAGCTCGGAGCGGAGTTCCTTGAGCCGGTCGCCGTCGGGAGAATCAGGGGAAGAAGCGTCAGGCAGTTCCGTCACGGTGAATGTACCTTTCCTGGAGGAGCCCGCGGCGGTTCGCTGCGAGGGCGGCCCCGTCCATTCCATCGCCGAGAGCCACAACCACCTCAATCCCAGCCGAAGCGAGGGCGTTGTGCAAGAGCCCGCCGAAGAACTCCGATTTCACGACGCCGCCAAGCAGCGCCACTTGTTTCGTCTCGCCGGAGGCAAGGGTCACGGTGTTCACGAGGAGCCTGCACGCTTCGTCCACAATGCCGCGCGCGACGGCGTCTCCCGCCTCCGCTTCGTCCAGCACCACTGGCGCGAAACGCGCCATCGCCCGGGCAGGGTTGTCGGATTCGGCGAGCCACGCCGGAAGCTGCGCGGGCGAGCCGAGCAGCGCCGCAGCCGCGCCGAGCAACGACGTGGCCGCTCCGCCGTCGTGCGCTTGCAACGCGGCCTGAAGACCCTGCTGGCCGATCCAGCGGCCGCTTCCGCGATCGCCCAACAGCGGTCCCCAACCGTCGGCGCGGTGGAGGGTCCCGGCGTCGTCGAAGCGGAAGGCAACAGCCCCCGTGCCCACAATCAGCACTGTTCCGGGCGCGCCATCCAGGGCGCCGAGTTGGGCCGCGGTGGCATCCGAGAGAACCGCGGCCGGGACCTTGAAGCGCTCGGACAGCAGGACGGCGAGTTCGTGGGAGTTGGCCGCTGAGGCCTCAACCCCGGCCACGGCGGCGCCGATTCCCCGCAACGAACCTTGCGCGAATGCTGCCGGAAGCCCCCGCGGCAGCATGGCCGCGGTGTCAGCCATCAGCTCGAAGGCGAGCCGCGCGCCGTTGTCCATGCCCAGGCCGGGGAAGCCCTGCTGGTCCGCCGAGCCCAACACCTCATTCCCCAGCCTGAGTTCAACCCGGCACCGGCTCTTGCCGACGTCGGCTACCAAAATCACATCCTCGGAATCCATGGCCCAACCATATGTTGCGGACGCGGCCACGTCTCGAAAAACGAAGAGGAGCCACAACACGATAAACTCGTCCATATCCCCAGCAACCGCGGAATCCCGCGATATAAGACGGAGACTTTTGTGAGCTTGACGCAGCTTGACCGTGTTCCCATCCGCCGTGCACTGATCTCGGTTTACGACAAGACGGGGCTGGAGGAGCTAGCGAAAGGCCTGCATGCAGCAGGAGTCGCCATCGTCTCCACCGGTTCCACCGCGAAGAAGATCGCCGCAGCCGGTATTCCGGTCAAGGAAGTCGAAGAAGTCACCGGCTCTCCGGAGATGCTCGATGGCCGGGTCAAGACCCTGCACCCCCGCGTGCACGGCGGCATCCTGGCCGATCGCCGCGTTCCTGCCCACATGGAAACGCTCGCCAAGATGGAGATCGAGCCTTTCGACCTCGTCGTGGTCAACCTCTACCCGTTCGTGGAGACAGTCCGCTCCGGCGCTGCCCAGGACGACGTCGTCGAGCAGATCGACATCGGTGGCCCCGCCATGGTGCGTTCGGCCGCCAAGAACCATGCCGCCGTCGCGATCGTTGTTGACCCGAACTTCTACGGCGCCGTGGTGGAAGCCGCCGCTGCTGGTGGCTTCGACCTGAAGACGCGCCGCCGCCTGGCCGCGAAGGCCTTCGCGCACACCGCGACGTACGACACCGCCGTTGCCACCTGGACTGCCAACCAGTTCCTCGACGAAGACGGCGACGGCGTCATCGACTGGCCCGCTTACGCCGGCCTCGCCCTTGAGCGCTCTGAGGTGCTGCGCTACGGCGAAAACCCGCACCAGCAGGCCGCCCTGTACGTGGACAAGGCTGCGCCCGCCGGCATCGCCCAGGCAGACCAGCTGCACGGCAAGGCCATGAGCTACAACAACTTCGTCGACGCCGACGCCGCACTCCGCGCCGCGTTCGACTTCTCCGAGCCCGCTGTCGCCATCATCAAACACGCCAACCCCTGCGGTGTGGCCGTTGGTTCCGCAGATGCCGCCGACCCCATCGCCGACGCTCACGCCAAGGCCCACGCTTGCGATCCGGTGTCCGCTTTTGGCGGCGTCATCGCCGCCAACAGCATCGTCACGGCGGGAATGGCCAAGACCGTGGCCGGAATCTTCACCGAGGTTGTGATCGCCCCGGGGTTCGAGCCGGAAGCCGTTGAGATCCTGTCCAAGAAGAAGAACATCCGCCTGCTGGCCCTCCCGGACGGCTACGGCCGCTACCCGACGGAAATCCGCCAGGTCTCGGGCGGCGTCCTCGTCCAGCAAGCCGACAAGGTGGACGCCGACGGCGACAACCCCGCCAACTGGACCCTCGCCGCCGGCGAAGCCGCCGACGAGGCCACGCTGGCCGACCTCGCGTTCGCTTGGACCGCTTGTCGCGCCGCCAAGTCCAACGCGATCCTCCTCGCCAACAACGGAGCGGCAGTTGGCATCGGCATGGGCCAGGTCAACCGCCTGGACTCGTGCAAACTGGCCGTCGAGCGCGCCAACACCTTGGGCGTTCAGGTGGAGTCCGACGGTGCTATTGGGGGCGATGCCCCCGGCGGTGCCTCAAACGTCGGGACGACAGAATCAGACGCGAGCAGCGCTCCCGAGCGTGCCCGCGGTGCCGTGGCCGCTTCCGACGCGTTCTTCCCGTTCGCCGATGGCCTGCAGATCCTGATCGACGCCGGCGTCCGCGCCGTCGTGCAGCCTGGCGGTTCAGTGCGCGATGAGGAAGTCATTGCCGCGGCCAACGACGCCGGCATCACGATGTACTTCACCGGAGCACGGCACTTCTTCCACTAGGTCCGGGCTTTCACTAGGTCCACTCGCTTCACGAGGTCCACTTGCTTCGCGAGGTCCACTTGCTTCACCAAAAATGGACATGTCCCCCGTTCCCGGGTGGACATGTCCATTTTTCGTGTTCATGACCGGGCATATTCGCAATATGTCCAGCCCTGGGAGCGAACAGGGGGCATGCCCGGGGGAGAGGGGGGAGGCTAGGGGGCCGTGGACGCGGTCTGGTACGTGCCTTGGATGACCTTGCCCCAGTACGGGCCGTACATGTTGCTGGAGTTGCTTCCGTAGCCGTAGCTGTTCACCGAGTTCTGGTACCCGCTGGAACTGGTTCCAATGAACCACGGGCCCCCAGAAGAACCGCCCGTCATGTTGCAGGGGATCCCCTGGGTGTTGTACTGGGGGTTGTTGGGATCATTGGCGGCCGTGCCGGAGCAGCTCTTGAGTGATTCTCCGGTGAACGGCGATGCTGCAGGGTAGCCGAACGACTTGTACGCCAGTCCTCGTGCGGCGTTGAACTGGACCCCTGAGGCGCCCACTACGTCCGAGAGCTTCTGGCCATTGAGGGTGTTCATCACGGCGAAACCGGTGTCGTACTGGATATTTCCATTCGAGGACCATTGGCTGGTTGTGTAGAGCGCCTTGGCCGTCCACTTGCCGTAGGGCGCGGCGCCGTCCAGGAAGGCGGGAACGAACGTGAAGTTGCTTGCGAACGCTCCGGGGCCTTCGTTCAGGCAATGGCCTGCGGTGGACACCGTGCTCTGGTTGGCCGAGGTGACGGAATTGCCGGAGCAGACATAGTTCACCCCGCCGAGTGTGAAGAACACCTTCCCGATGTGCGAAACGGACGACTCACTTGCGTTCGTTTCGCGGTCCACGGCCGGGGACGGCGCTGCCGGGCTGGCGGCTTTCTGGCCTTCGATTGTGGTCAGGGCACTCCCCAAGCCGGAAAATACCTGCTCGGGAGAAACCGGGAGGTCGGAACGGCCCACTGCGGCCTGTGCCCGCGTGAGCGCCTTGCTCGCGAGAACGTCGCCGGAGACGGCGTTCTTCATCCGTTCAGGAGTCCAAAAGTCAGCGGTGTTGGCGTCCGACGCCGAATTGCTGCTGACGGTCGACGCATCGGCGCCATTGTTCATGGACGGAGCCGCCGTGGCCCCGCTGCCGGCGCCCAGTGCGAGTAAGGCGGCGGCAGTGAGGCTCAGCAGGCTTGTGGCCAGGGTCTTCGTTCTCGTCACAGTTGTCCTAGATATCGAGGGGAAGGCGGTCGGTTGGTGGTGGCCGCCGACTGACGGAACCGAAACTACCCAAGCCATGACAAGCATGTAAAGAGATTGTGAAACTTTTGTGAGATTTGACTTTCGTTTTGACAAGATGCGAATTCTGCCCTATTTCCGAGTAGCCGGAGGACCTAGGACGCGGACGCCGACTCGTAGGCTTCCCGGATGACGGAGCCCCAATAAGGCCCGTAGATCACAGCCGGGCCGCCGGGGTAGCCGTAGCTCGTAATGGAGTTTTGGTAGGAATCCCGGCCTGAGTCCACCATCCATGGTCCGCCTGATGATCCGCCCGTCATATCGCAGGGAATGCCCTGCGCCTTGAACTGTGGATTGATCGGATCCTTGGTGGCGTCACCCGAACAGCTCTTCAGCGATTGCCCGTCGAACGGCGGGGCGGCAGGGTAGCCGAACGCTTGGTAGCTGAGCCCCCGGTCCTGGTTGAACTCGACGCCGGACGCGCCGACGACGTCGGCCAAGTGCTTGCCGTTCACCGTGGCAGTGACTGCGAAGCCCGTGTCATAGCGGATGTCGCCCGCGGTGCGCCACTGGGGTGTGGTGTAGAGGGCTTTGGCAGGCCAAATGCCGTAAGGGGCCTTGCCGTTGAGATAAGCCGGAACGAAGACGAAGTTCTTCACGAATGCGCCAGGACCCTCATTGACGCAGTGGCCCGCGGTCGCCACGGTGCTGTCGTTGTCCGACACCACCACGTTGCCGGAGCAGACGTAGGCGAAGGCACCCATGGTGAAGAAGACCTTGCCGACGTGGTCAATGGGGTCTTCGTCTTGGTGCAGGCTCGCGCTGCCGCCTTTGGCGCTGGAGATTTTCACTGGCGGTCCGGTTTCGACCGTGCCGTTGGCGGTGCTGGAGGTGCCACCTCGTGCGAGGGCTTTGCCAGCTAGGACATCGCCAGGAATTGCCGCTTGCATCCGTTCGGGAGTCCAGTACCCCGTGGGGTCGGTGTTTGTTGTCGCCAAGCTGACGAGCTGCTGCGTCCCAGGCGCTGCGAAGCTCGAAACCGCGGTGAAAGGCGTTGCGGCTGCCGCCCCTCCAGCGGCACAGAGGGTCAAAACGGCGGAGGTAAGGAGGCTCAGGAGACCAGTGATGGGGAGTGATTTCTTTGTCATGATTGTCCTGCCAATCGTTTGGCGGCCACGTGTCGTCGGCCACAGTTTGACCCCATGAACCTACTCCGATTTGGCGCGGAGGTACATAAGGTGCGGCGGGGTATGACGTAGCACAGCTCGAACGGGGCCGTCCCGGTACGCGGCAATCCGGCCCCCTCAGGTAAGTTAGAGATGTTGAAATCTGCAGACTTTCAGGGAGATGCCCCGCCAATGGCAAAGATTATCTATACCCACACTGACGAAGCGCCGATGCTGGCGACGTACTCATTCCTGCCGATTGTGGAAGCTTTCGCCTCGACGGCCGGCGTTGAGGTCGAGACCCGCGACATTTCGCTGGCCGGCCGAATCATCGCCGTCTTCGGTGACTACCTGACTGAAGAGCAGCGCATCAGTGACGCGCTGGCCGAACTGGGTGAACTGGCAAAGAAGCCCGAAGCAAACATCATCAAGCTCCCCAACATCAGCGCGTCCGTCCCGCAGCTGAAGGCAGCCGTTGCCGAACTGCAGGGGCAGGGCTACGCACTTCCGGACTACCCGGACAACCCCTCCTCCGACGAAGAGACGGACATCCGCTCGCGTTACGACAAGATCAAGGGCTCGGCCGTGAACCCGGTCCTGCGTGAAGGCAACTCGGACCGTCGCGCGCCCCTGTCGGTGAAGAACTACGCCCGCCAGAATCCGCACTCCATGGGTGCCTGGAGCGCGGACTCCAAGACCAACGTCGCTCACATGACGGAGAACGACTTCCGCTCCAACGAGAAGTCCGTGGTCATCCCCGCCGATGACGCCGTCAAGATCCAAATTGTCCGCGAAGACGGCACCGTCAAGGTCCTCAAGCCGGCCTTCCCCGTCCTCGCCGGTGAAGTAGTGGATGGCACAGTTCTGCGCGCCGCGGCCTTGGACGAGTTCCTGGCTGCCCAGGTGGTCCGCGCCAAGGAAGAAGGCGTGCTGTTCTCGGCACACCTGAAGGCCACCATGATGAAGGTCTCCGATCCGATCATCTTCGGCCACGTCGTCAAGGCGTATTTCTCCGAGCTTTTCGACACCTACGGCAAGCAGATCGCTGCTGCCGGCCTGAGCGCCAACAACGGCCTCGCTTCCATCCTCAACGGCCTCGATGAACTCCCGGAGGACGTCCGCGAAGGCATCAAGGCGGCCATCAAGAAGGGCCTGGCAGACGGCCCGGCACTGGCCATGGTCGATTCCGACAAGGGCATCACCAACCTGCACGTTCCCAGCGACATCATTGTTGACGCTTCGATGCCGGCAATGATCCGCAGCTCCGGCCACATGTGGGGACCGGACGGCAAAGAAGGCGATACCCTCGCGGTCATCCCGGACAGCTGCTACGCGGATGTCTACCAAGTGGTCATCGATGACTGCCGTGCCCACGGCGCCTTCGATCCCACCACCATGGGTACGGTTCCGAACGTCGGCCTGATGGCACAAGCAGCTGAGGAATACGGCAGCCACAACAAGACCTTCGAGGTTGAGTATGCGGGCACCATGCAGCTTGTGGATTCCTCCGGAACCGTGCTGATCGAACACCAGGTCTCCCCGGGCGACATCTGGCGCGCCTGCCAGACCAAAGACGTGCCGATCCGCGACTGGGTCAAGTTGGCCGTCACCCGTGCCCGCGCCTCAAAGATGCCGGCTGTCTTCTGGCTCGACGAAACCCGCGCCCACGACGCCCAGCTAATCGCCAAGGTCAAGGAATACCTGAAGGACCACGACACCGAGGGCCTACAGATCGAAATCATGTCCCCGGAGAAGGCCACCGCGTTCACGCTGGAGCGGATCCGCAAGGGCGAAGACACCATCTCGGTGACTGGCAACGTGTTGCGTGACTACCTCACCGACCTGTTCCCGATCCTCGAACTTGGCACCAGCGCCAAGATGCTCTCCGTGGTCCCGCTGATCAATGGCGGCGGCCTCTTCGAGACCGGTGCCGGTGGATCGGCTCCGAAGCACGTCCAGCAGCTCCTGCAGGAAAACCACTTGCGCTGGGACAGCCTGGGCGAATTCCTCGCGCTGGCCGTTAGCTTCGAGCACCTTGCCACCACCACCGGCAATGCGCGGGCCCAGGTCCTCGCCGACACGCTGGACCGCGCAACGGGCACGTTCCTGCTGGACAACAAGTCCCCTAAGCGCAAGGTGGGCGAACTCGACAACCGAGGCAGCCACTACTACCTCGCCAAGTACTGGGCGCAGGAACTTGCCCAGCAGACCGACGACGCCGAGCTCGCCGCGGCGTTCTCCGCCGTTGCCGGGGCCCTGACGTCCAACGAGGAAACCATCATTGCCGAGATGCTCGGAGTCCAGGGTTCGCCTGTCGACATCGGCGGTTACTACCGCCCCGACGCCGCAAAGGCAGAGGCCGTGATGCGTCCTTCCGCAAAGCTCAACGAGGTTGTCGCCACGCTGAACTAAGCGTCCCACCCCACCCAACTAGCTCGCAGTTGTTGTCGTTTTGAGGGTTCATAACGACAACAACTGCGGGTCAGTTGCATTTAAGCGCGGCGGAAGCGGTGCGGCGCGTCGAGCCCGTCGACAAGATCGGCAAGTACTCGGCCGATAGCAGGGGTGAACTTGAATCCGTGCCCGGAGAACCCGGCCCCGACCACCAGCGGTCCAAAACGGTCGAGCACGAAGTCTTCGTTGGCCGTGCTCGTGTAGGTGCAGCTGATGGGAACCGCCGATTCGGCGTCGACCCCTGGCAGCCAATCACGAGCGTAGCGGCGGAGGGCCTCCAGCTGGACCGGCTCGGGTTGGAACGTGCGGGCATCAGGATCGGTAACCGGCCCTACGCCGTGCCAGCCCGCCTTGACCCCTTCGCCCGGCGTGAGCATCCCATAGACAGGGCTGTACCAATAGTCGTCACGGGGATCTCCGGGGTCCGGAGCGTGGTTGAAACTCGGCCAGGACTGGGAATCGTCGATGGGCGCGAAATGGGCAGGTTGCTCCTGGGTGACCACCAAACGGGGGAGCGGTACCTGCGCCCCGACAAGCTTGCTGGTCCAGGCGCCCGCCGTGATGACAGCCCGGCGCGCGGTGATCTCCAGCGAATCAGTCACGACGACGGCGCGATCCTCGCCGAGGACGCGGATCTCGCGAGCAGGGGTCGAATACTCGAAGCGGGCACCGTGTGCCTCGGCCGATGTGCGCAGGGCCCTGAGGGCCTCGCCCGCCCGCACCCGGCCCGATTCCGGCACGAAGAGGACATCGCTTCGGAACACCATGCCTGGCCAACGCTGTGACGCCTCCTTGGCGGAGATGAAATGGCTTGCGATGCCCCGCTCTGCGTGCGCGGTACGGACTTCCCGGAGCCGGGCAACATTTCCGTGGTTGGCCAGACCCACAAGATCCAACAATTGCGTGTCGGTCTCCTCTGCGAGCCCGTCCCAGAGGTCCCTCGCTTCGCTGACCAAGGCGAGATAGTCGTCCTCCGCGTAGGCCGTGTTGAAGTTGCGCGTGGCTCCGTGCGAAGCGCCCACATGGTGCCCCTCCTCAAACTGCTCAAGGAGGACCACCGATCGCCCCCTGAGTGCGAGCTGCCGCGCCGCAGCTGATCCCATTGCACCTCCGCCGACTACGACGACGTCAACATCCATCCTGGATTCACCCATCCTGTCCTGCGGCCTCCCATCGAGGTCCACTGCAGTTCCATTCTGCCGTGGACGGAGCGGCTGTTTTGAGCTGTGCCCAAGGCATGGAAGATTGGACCGGGTGAAATTCCTCCTTCCCTCGCAGATCTCATCCTCGCGTGGCATCGCGTTTCTGAGGATCGTGTTCGGCGGCCTTTTGCTGCTTCATGGGGTCCAGAAGCTGCTCGCGGGGCAGCCTGCGTTCGAGGCAACCATCGCCGCCATGGGTGTTCAAAAAGCGGAGCTGATGTCCTGGCTCGTCATCTGGGGCGAAACCGGTTTGGGCGCGCTTTTGGTGCTCGGCGCGCTGACCAGGGTGGCTGGCTTCCTGGCGGCCCTCATGTACGCAGGGATCTGGTTTGTCACCGAATCAGGCAAGCCATTGTTGAGCAATAGTCCCGGCATCAACGCGGAGCTGCTCATTCTGTATATCGCGTTGGCGTTGGCGTTTGCCTTCATCGGTTCCGGGGCGCTTTCGCTGGACCGGAAACTGTTTGCAGGGAAGCCAGCCCGGAAGTCACGGCGCTAGGCGCCCTAGCGTCGTCCGGCCTGGAGACCCGCGCGCGCCATGGCGTCCGCGTAGGAGCGGCCCATTTCTATCAGCCATTCGGTCTGGCGCTCCTTGGAACCTGCGAAGGCGCGCCCGTGCAGCGAACGGGCCTTGTAGACCTTCAGGCCGCGGCGCCAGATCAGCTGGTTGTCGGTCTTGAGGAGCATTTGCGCCAAGCGGTTGGCTTCCGTTCCGTGGGCGACGATCGCCGAGGCGCGTGGAACGAGTTTGAGGAAAGCGAGGAGCGGCTTGAGGCCGGCGGCGACCTGCTCCGGAGTCAGCTTTCCGTTCGCCTCGCCGGGAGTGAACCACGGGTGGGTGTTCCACGGCATCATCCATTCCGGGCGCAGGCCGAGTTGGAACTGCAGGCCCAGTAGCCGGGTGGCGGCGGCGTCGTCGCCGGCCCAGACAACGCCCCGCGAGGAGGCCTCGCTGGTGTTGGAAAACAGGGTGACAATCCGGCAGTCCTCCACGGAGTGCATCGGATCCACGTAGGGGACCTCAAAGCCCGGGCGGAGCTTGCGGAGGAACTCCACATGCGCGTTGACCGGGGCGATGTGCGGGGCGAAGAAGGGGCTGTCCGGAATCGAGGGAGTCATGGCTTCTTCGGCGGGAGCCGCTGCGGGAGCCGCTGCGGCGGCCGGCTCGAGGGCGGCGGGCTCGACGGCGGGCTCGACGACGGCCGGCTCGACGACGGTTACCGTCGGCGTCTCTTCGACGGCGGGAGCGGCACCAGGTTCCACCTTGCGGGTAACGACCGGGCTGGCCTTGGGCATCGAAATCGAGGAAGACTTCTTCGGCGCCGTCTTGACGGCGGCGGCCTTCGGAGCGTCTTTCCGGGCCGGAGCCTTCATTTCGGCCTTGGCCGGTGCGTCCAGGTCATCCTCGTCGTCGAACAAACCATCGAAGAGCTTGTCGAGTTCGTCGTAGCTGCTGCCGTAGTCGTCGTCGAGCTCGGGGCCGCGCCCGAAACCTTCCTCGTACCGCGAGTCCAGTTCGCTGCGGTAATCCTCGTCGTGTACCTCGAAAAAGTCCGGTTCGGCCAATGCGGTCATGAGAGCAGGGGTCTCCTGGGGTCGGGCAGGGGCCGGTATCGGGCGCGTGGGGGCACGTCCGTTCCGGACCAGTTGATGGGGGGCTCTCCCGGGGGCCGGGTTGAGCCTTTAGATCTTAGCAAGCCACAGGTGGTCTGGTGTCCTTCCGCCGTTCACCTGACGCGGTATGTCGCGCAGCCCCGGGGCGTGAAGGAACCGCGATGCGTCGAACATCACCCGGACGCGCCGCCGAGGGCGGGAGCAGAGACACGAGAAGGCGGTGGAATGAAGGAAGGAGTCCATTCCACCGCCCTTGTTCGGCGTCAGTTGTTCGGCGTCAGCACTCAGACATGGATGACGAATTGTGCAAGTGCCGCAGCTGCTATGAAACTTGCGGAGAATGTGATTGTCGCCACAATCACCGTGCGCCAGTTCAGGGTCTTCAGCGCGTTGATGTCGCGCCCGACGTTCAGGCCGAGCAAGGCGATCGAGCCAAGGCCCACGTAGAGCGGGTCAAGGTTGTGGGTGAAGGAGACAATCATGCCACTGAACGGCAGGATCGGAGCCGTCGCCAAGGTGGCGAGTGCAAGGACCCATACGCTCGACGGCACGGCCGGGACGTATTTTGCGAGTACGAATGCCAGAGCGGTAAGGAGGCCAAGGATCACCACGCCAATGACGTCATTGACGCTTATGGACTTGGTGCCCAAGGCGTTGAGGACCACGCCTGCGGCGATGCTTGCAACGAAAGCGATGATCCATGTTGAAGGCTTCGTGCGCACCTCGGGGTCCTGGAGCACAGCCGAAACGTCCACCTTGTTTCGGGCCTGTGGCCTGCGCAGCTTCGCGGCAACAGCGTTCCCGTGGCGGTCAAGACGCTTGCCCTCGTCATCGCGGCGGAAGAGGCGCGCCCAGAACTTGTAGAGCCGCAAGGACATCGGCAACGAAAGGAAGGCCCCGGCGTAGAAGCCCACAAGGTTCGTCACCAGGTTCGACAGGGCCGCCAGCGCCATGATCTCCGGTGCTTGCCCCGGATAAAGGATGGACAGGGCCGCCACGCCGCCAAGCATCATGGATCCCGAGCCGAGGCCCAGGCCCAGCGCCAGTGCAAGCGGGTCGAAAATACCCATCCCGCCGAGCAGTCCGGCCAGCAGGGAGATGAAGACTGCACCGAAGACGCTGCCCAGAAGCCACACGGAGAACACGCCGCGGTAGACCGGGGATTTCACGCCAAAGCGTTGCAATGCGTAGGCCAAGTAGGATTCGCGGTCGATTGCCCAAGTGGCACCGATCGCCGTGCGGCCCATGCCCAGCGCGACGCCGACCGGCAGGGCGATGATGACCGTTCCGAAGATGTGGCCTACTTCCTGGAGCAGAATGGCCGGGCCGAGCGAGGTCAGCTTGGCGAAAGAAGGTCCCACCTGGGTGCCGAGGGCCCCCAGGAACATGACGATGCTGACGTTGAGCAATACCGAGGCCACGGCACGGCTTTGGCCGGACATGGGGCGCACCTGATGGACGCCGATGACGGCGCCCATCAGCACTGCCCACAAGACGGGCATGAGCACGATAGCGGCGTTTCCCAGGGGAATCTTGTGCGTTCCGGCCAGGATGGCCACGGCGCAGACGGCAGTGGACAGCAGGATCATCGATCCCCATTGCCGTGCGGTCGGGGTGAAGAGGCGGACCGGTCCGTGATCGACATTGACTACGGGCGTATCCACCTCCGGAGTGGTTGTGGATTGGTTCTTCATTGTTGTGCACCCTTCGTGTGCTGCAGTGGCGAAGACGGAGCCGCCCGCGCCATTTGGTATACCAAAGATGGTAAGGTGGATCACATCGCAATGCAAGACATGTCACAAATGCCGCTCATAATCCTGTAATTGAAGGCGTCCATATGCTTGGCCAACTTCGAACTTGATCTGCGGCCATCTGACCTGGGATACCAAATTTGGAGGGTTTATGATCACTCAGCTTTCTGCCCGGTACGTCCTTGGCTATGACGGGACGAGGCACGTGATGCACAAGGATGGGCAGGTCGTGATGCGGGACGACGAGATCGTCTATGTCGGTACCGACTACACGGGGCCCGTTGACGAACGCCGGGACTTTGGACAGAGCCTCATCACGCCTGGCCTCATCGATCTTGATGCCCTGACGGACATTGATCACATGATCTTCGACTCCTGGCCCACGGACGAGACCGCCCCGGGCTTGCAATGGTCCGAGGACTACTTCCACAACCGCCGGCGCGATGTCTTCACCGCGGCGCAGCGCCAGAGCGTGCGAAAGTTCGCACTGGCGCAGCTGGCCTTGCACGGCGTGACCACTTACATGCCGATTGCTTCGGAGATCCACAGCTCATGGGCTGAAACCTTCGAAGAACTCAAAGGGATGGCGCAGTCCAGCATCGAGCTCGGCCTGCGCGGTTTCCTGGGCCCCGCGTACCGCTCGGGGATCAACGTCACCGACGACGACGGCCAACGCGTGATCCTCTTCGACGAGGAGGAGGGACATAAAGGATTCGCCGACGCCGCACGGTTCCTCGACTACGCCGACGAGCTAGGGCATCCGTTGCTTACCGGTGTCCTGCTGCCGTGCCGAATCGAGACACTTTCGGACGAACTGATGCGCCGGACTGCTGAGCTGGCCACCGAACGCAACGCATTGGTCCGCCTCCATTGCCTCCAGGGGGCGAATGAAGACGGGTTCCTCGTCAAGCTCACCGGGCGCACCGTCCTGGAGCAGCTCGCGGATTCCGGCCTGCTGGACACACGGCTCCTTATCCCGCATGGGGTTGTCATCGACGGCACCGACCCGTCCTCCGGCGCACAGGGCGGCCCGTTGGATGTGCTGGCCCGGCATGACGTCAGCATCATCCACTGCCCCCTGACGTCGTTCCACTACTCAGGCATGCTCAAGTCCTTTGACGCCTTCGCGGCTGCCGGAGTCAACATGTGTCTGGGAACCGATTCGTTCCCGCCGGACCTGATCAAGGGCATCGATATCGGCACGCACCTAGCGCGCATCGCGGAGGGTCGGCGGGACGCCGGCACGGTGTCGGCGTTCTTCGACGCTGCCACTTTGGGTGGTGCCAAGGCATTGGGCCGCGACGACCTGGGACGCCTGTGTCCGGGCGCCCAAGCAGACATCATGGTCGCCTCACTGGGGGACTTCCGTGATGGGGTCGTGGAAGATCCATTGCGCACGCTAATCCTCAACGGTTCGGCACGCAATGTCACCGACACGTACGTTGCAGGCCGCCCCGTAGTTGTTGGCGGCTCCCTCCCGGGCATCGAACTGGATGAACTGCGCGGGGAGGGTCAGCAGCTTTTTGGACAGGTGGTGGAAGCCTACGGCGAACGCGACTACCGGCGGCGCAATGCGTCCGAGCTGTTTCCCCCGGTCTACGCCCCGGCGTCGGTTCGGATCCATGGCACGACGGCGTAACGCACCGAAGGGTGGGATCTCTCCGTGGTTCCACGCATGAGCTCCTCCGCGGGGCTGTTTGCCCTGCGGAGGAGCCCGGAGCGGGCTACATCCAATGCGGTGGAGAAGCCCAAGCCAGTGATTATGCGGGAATTGTTGCCCGGATCTTCCGGCTACCTACCATCACGATGAGGCCAAGCAACAGCAGCGCTGCCGCGAACAGCAACCACAGGCCATTGAAGCCGGTGCTTGCAAGAAGGGCCGTTCCAGCCCCAACAGCAACCGCTGCACTGGCAGAGGCCGCATTGGCTTGTGCGGCAGTTCCGGATGCGATTGCCGACGGCGTCTCAACCGAAGGAGCGGCTGCAGCCGGATCGACGAAGCCCTGGGAACCGATCGGCTGGTTCACGACGGGCGGGGTGACTGTCGACGGGTTCGTGGCGCCAGAAGGCAGACCCAAACCTACCGACGCGGTGTCGATCATCAGCGGAAGACCCAAGGCTGAGATGAGGCCGGTCCCCGAGAGGCTGCCTGTACCTGTCGGCGTGGTGCCAAGCAGGTTGACCGAGGTGTCACCCACGGTGGCCAGTCCGGTTACTGGCGCCGCGACCCCGGTGCCTCCGGTGGTGCCTGCAGGCGTCGTGCTGAGGACGTTGACCGAGGTGTCACCGACGGTGACAGGAGCGGTTACTGGCGCCGCGACGCCGGCGCCTCCGGTGGTGCCGCCTCCGGTCGTGCCGGTCGGCGTCGTGCTGAGGACGTTGACCGAGGTGTCACCGACGGTGACAGGAGCGGTTACCGGTGCCGCGACGCCGGTGCCTCCGGTCGTACCGCCTCCGGTCGTGCCGGTCGGCGTCGTGCTGAGGACGTTGACCGAGGTGTCACCCACGGTGACAGGAGCGGTTACCGGTGCCGCGACGCCGGTGCCTCCGGTCGTACCGCCTGCCGGTGCGGTTCCGGTCGGCGTCGTGCTGAGGACGTTGACCGAGGTGTCACCCACGGTGACAGGAGCGGTTACAGGCGTGTTGACGGGAGCCGTCGCCTGGGCGCCAGGGGCCGTTCCAGGGGCGGAATTGCTCAGAACTGCCAGTGAGGTGGCTCCGATATCAACAGGGACCGATATCGGAGCCACCACCTGGGTTCCGGACGGGACGGCTGCTCCGCCGGAATTGATCGCCGGGGCCGGAACCGGGGCGAGTGCAGGGGTGGTGGTCGCGGCGCCCGAATTTCCAAGTATTGAGAGCGACGTCGACCCGAGGTTCACCGGAATGGATACCGGTGCAACGACTTGAGTGCCTGAGGCATTGCCTAGCGCACTTGTAGTGGTGTCTGCCGCGTTCGCGGCAGTTGCGCCGAGGGCTATCAACCCACCGGCAAAGAGGGTGCCAAGCAGCCCCTTGCGAATCATGCTGTGCATTATGTTGTTCTCCTGAACGAGTAGTTCCAAAAGGCGCATAGGAGCGCCCGGATCGGCCGTTTGCCGCGGCCCGGAATGAACTTCCGGGAAAGCGGCGGGGCTCGGAACTAGTCAGGTGAAGAACCCGGGTCAAACGACACCGGAGCCGGAACTCTGCCAGCAGCAGCTGTGGACACGAGGGTCCCAGTCAACGGGTAAGAAAGGTTCGTGCCTTGGAGCCACGCAGCGGCAGCCCCCGATGGATTGCTGGAAAGGACTGCAGATCCACTGACGGTGTCGCTGCCGCCTGGCGTACCGGGCGGGAATGTGCCGTCGGACCGGGACGCGGGAGAATCGTTGGAACCGCTAGTACCGCGGACTGCCGCCTTCGAAGGAGTCCCATTCAGGCCCGGCGGGCCACTGTAGCCAGCGAGGCTGAGCAGCGGAGCCGCGACATCCTGAGCCACCGTTGAAGGGACTCCGGCAGCGGGCTCAATTACATCGGGTCCCGCTGCAAGGGCCTCAACTATTCCGGTGACATCGGGGACGTGGATGGAAGGGACAGCTATCACTTGGACCGTGACCGGAAGGCCGCCGATCAAGGAACCGATGCCTGACCCAACCCCGTCAACCGCGCTCGCTGCCGGCGAGACAACGCTTGCACTCACGGCACCAACGGTCCCCTCAGGGAGGACTGCGCTGACCACGGGCGTGTTGGCCAGAAGCTGGTCGACGCTCCCGGTCAGCTGGGGAAGTGCGTTGACTACCGGGGGCGGCACCTGGACCGCTGGTAGCTGGACCCCGGGGACTGCAACGGATACTACGGCCGGGGCCGGCACGGATGCGACAACTGCCGCAACGGCATTGCCGGGGGTTCCGGGAAGTCCCTTGGCAGCGTTGTGTACAACGTTTGACACTGCGGAGCCCGCACCGCCCAAAAGGGTGTGGTTGTTGGTGTTCCCGGAATCAGCGTTGGCTGCCGTGGAGGAGAGGGCTATCCAAACGACGGCGCCGGCGCCGGCGAGCAGGACGGAGCGGAGAACATGAAGAACGCGCGGTTTGCCTTGCTCTGCTTCCATCTCGACACCCCCCAGCGTCAGCTTCGATAGGCGATCGCTCCCATCGTAGGCCTCGCTAGTTAACTAGTCCAGACGTTGGAGGACGGATTCGTCATTCAGTTCAGCGGGCGTCGTTGGCGTACCGGACTCCGAGCTGGGATCGCACCCCGTCGAAGAGGCGCATCGTGTTCAATGAATCGTCCAAGGGCATCACAGGACTTTCGGTCAGTCCTTGCTGAACACAGCGTGTAACCTCACGCAGCTCGTAGGTGTAGCCGATCCCTACCGCGTCGAAGCGTTCGGTCCGTGGTTCATCCCAGCCTGTTCGAATCAGAAGCTCGCGCGGATTGTTGATGGACCCCTGCGTCTGGAGGAAGCCCTTGGAGCCCGCAACGGACGCCGAGCGAGGACCATGGGCCAGCAACGAAGAGGTCAGTTGGGCGATGGCACCGCCGTCGTAAGCCAGCGTGAGCGCATTCTGGGAGTCGACGCCGTCGTCCGTCAAAGTACCCACTGCGCTGACTGACTGCGGGAAACCGAGGGTGCCCAAAGGCCACAGCAGAGCGTATACTGTGAGGTCCAAAAGTGCCCCGCCGCCGGCCGCCGGGGCCCAGATCCGGGCGGAAGGATCGTAGGGGGCAGGGAACCCAAGGTCGGCGCTGACCCACTTGATGTCGCCCAGTTCGCCCGACGCGGCAATGGCGAAAGCCCTCTGCATGCTGGGCAGGAACCGACTCCATACGGCTTCCATGAGGAACAATTTCCGTTCCCGGGCCAAAGCGACGAGCTCTGCCGCTTCACGGCCGTTGATGGTCAAGGACTTCTCGCACAGAATGTGCTTGCCCGCCTTGAGGGCCTCCCTGACGATCTCGAAATGCTGGGCATGCGGGGTGGCCACGTAGACCACGTCGACGGCGTCATCGCCGAGCAGACGCTGGTAGCCGGGCACGCCGCCGTCGTCCCCGTAGGACTTCGTGACCCCATGCGCGGCAGCAAAGGCGTCCGCCGATTCCTGGCGCCGCGAACTCACTGCGTAGTGGTTTGCGTCCTCGAGCTGGGCGAGGTCACTGCTCACGGTCTTAGCGATGCCTCCTGTGGCGATAATGCCCCAGTTCAGGGCCTTGCCGGTGGCTGCGCGGGGATCCTGGTTCGGCTGGCTGAACAACCATGGCTTGGCGATATGCAGACTCATGCGGCCTATCCTCTCATTCCGCCGCAAGCGTTATACGGCACACGCTCAAGTCACGGGCCATCTGAATTTCGTCGGAGCCATCGCCTAGGCTGATGGTCATCATCCCTCGCAGAGAGGCTCTGTGGGGAGTTACCGAATGGAGTAGGGATGGGTGTTTTTCGACGCGTCATTTTGCC
Source organism: Arthrobacter sp. KNU-44 (assembly GCF_051843155.1). Taxonomy (NCBI): domain Bacteria; kingdom Bacillati; phylum Actinomycetota; class Actinomycetes; order Micrococcales; family Micrococcaceae; genus Arthrobacter; species Arthrobacter sp. KNU-44. Next base: position 903,455 of record NZ_JBPXNG010000002.1, on the reverse strand, counting down.
TGTGGCATGGCTGCTGGTATTTGCAGTGATCGCCGTGGCCTTGGTGAAGATCGCCTTTGTGGATGGGCTAAAGCCGCAGGGTGCCGAGCCGGCCCCGATGGCCAGGGTGGAGACGCCTGTTGTGCCCGCGGCGCGCGCAACGGTCACCAATACTGTGCAGATCAAAGCCACCGTTCAGAGCGACCCCATTGTCGGTGTCCGCAGCACGGCGGCGGGAATGGTGGTCCACCTCTATGTGGAGCCGGGCGTTGCCGTGGCCAAGGGGGACCAGCTCTTCCAAGTCAAGTCCCAGCGGACCAAGCCTGCCAGCACCGGCACAACGCCCGGGGAGAAGACCACGTCGGAACCCGTGTACGTGTACACCGACGTGCTCGCCCCTGCCGCCGGAAAGCTCAATGAACTGACGGCCCTCCTTGACCAGCAGTTAAGCGTGGGCGAAGTTGTGGGCAAAGTCGATCCCGGGACCTTCACGGTGTCCGGCCCGGTCAACGCCGCCCAACAGTATCGGCTTCTTGCCAAGCCGAGCTCAGCGCAGATCTCGCTGGTGGGCGGGCCTGCTCCGTTCGGCTGCCCTGCAGTGACGCTGAAGAACAACGCCAACGACGCCGGAGCCACTGCCGGCGCGAACGGAACCGGCGGCGTGGGGATGGCCGTGCCAGGTGGCGGACTGTCGTTAGCCGCGGCTGGACCGGGTGGGGCAACGCAAAGTGACAGCGCGAGCACCGGGACGATCAGTTGTCCTGTGCCGGCCGGAACGGAAGTCTTCGCCGGCTTGGGAGCAACCATGACGGTGAGTGCGGGCGAAGCCAAGGACGTGGTGACAGTTCCCCTGACCTCGGTGAAGGGCAGCGTCAAAGAAGGCATTGTTTGGATGGCCGGCGCGGCTGCCGAGGGCAAAGCTCCGGAACAACGGCCTGTGAAGTTGGGTCTCAACGACGGTGACAAGGTGGAGGTGCTGTCCGGCCTCGCCGAAGGGGAACGGGTGCTTGAATTCGTTCCCGGCGCCCCGGCTGCTCCTTCCCAGCAAGGCTACGGGCCGGGCCCGGCGGCGTACCGTCCGGCGGGAGGCTAGGCATGGAAAGCCTCGTGAGTTTGCGCGGTGTCACGCGCACGGTGGTGCTGCCTGACGATCAGAAGCTTCATATCCTCCGCGGGATCGACCTTGAGATTTCCGCCGGCGACCACGCTGCGATCATCGGCCGCTCGGGCTGCGGGAAGTCAACGTTGCTGAACCTCCTGGGTCTGCTGGACGTGCCCACGTCCGGCGAAATCCAGTTTCTTGGCACGCCTGTGCTACAACTCGGTGGCGACGCGCGTGCACGGCTTCGAGGCACCATGGTGGGCTTCGTGTTCCAGCAATTCAACCTGCTCCCCGGCCGTAGCGCACTGGACAATGTCATCACGCCGCTCCTCTACGCCCGCGGCCGCGATTTCCTGCGACGCCGTGAACTGGCCATGGACATGCTGGACCGTGTGGGACTTGCCGGCCGCGCCCACACCATGCCGAACATGCTCTCGGGTGGTGAGCAGCAGAGGGTTGCCATCGCGCGGGCCTTGGTCCGGCGGCCCCGTCTGATCCTTGCCGACGAACCCACGGGCGCGCTCGATGTAGAGACCGGGCGAGCGGTCATGGCACTTCTGGACCAGGTGGCCACGGAGTCCGCCGCGGCACTCGTGACCATCACCCACGACAGCAATGTAGCTGCACTAGCACGGTCCCGCTTCCGTCTGGACTCTGGCGTTCTGCATCCCCTTGACGGCGAGTCGAACTCGGGGATCCCTTTGCCGGAACCGGCTTTGTCGGCACTGGCTTCGTCGGCTCCGGCGCTGTTCGGGCCCACATCCTCGGAGGTCGATCGATGATCGGTTTCATGTCAGCCATCGTGGAAGCCTGGCAGGAACTGCGGATCAACAAAGTCCGGATCCTGCTGGCTTTGCTGGGCGTAGCCTTGTCCGTCGCGGCGCTCACGTCCGTGGTAGGCGTCGGCAATCTTGCACGCGAAGGATTCAAAGCCTCGTCCGAGCGCACAGGAGGACGCTCAGCGACGCTCGGACTAGGGGTCAACGGTCCAACCCGGCCGGATCCAGGGCGTCTGGATGCGGCGTATCAGTCCATCGTTGACCGTTACGGCATTGCCTTCTCCTCGCACGAGGCCCACGCCGAGCAGCCGTTCCAGTTCCCTCGCGGTGTCCAGTCTGTTCAATTGATGGTGGTGGACCCCGGATATGGGGTCATTCACCGGCTGGAGGTACGGCAAGGGTCCTGGTTTGCCAGCGACGACGAACAGCGGCTGGCGCCCGCCGTCGTCGTCACTGAAGCGTTCTACAACGCGGCTGGGAGGCCTGACCTTGCCTTGCAACCCGGCATCAAGACCGCAGGCGAGCAGGAATCGAATGCAGTGATCATCGGCGTCGTGCCGGACACTCGGCCGGATGCACCCCCAGCGGCGTACATACTGTCGGGCGCTGCCAAGCAAATGGGAGTCAACCAGCTAGGTGGGCAGTTCAAAGTGTGGGTGCAGGACGGGCAAGCAGAAATGCTTTCGGCCGCCATCCAAGCCGATCTGGCGCAACAGTTCCCGGAAACGTACATCACGGCGCAGCGGATGGACTTTGCGGCACACGGAGATCCCCTGGCTCCGGTGCAGCTGGTGGTGGGCGGTATTGCAGGCCTGGTCCTCTTGTTGGGCGCGGTGGGGATGTTGAACATCTCGATGGTCACGGTCCGCTACCGGGTGCGGGAAATCGGTATTAGAAGGAGCTTTGGAGCGACCTCGGGGCGGATCTTCCTTGGCGTGATGATGGAGTCCGTCGTTGCCACCGCAGTGGCCGGGCTGGCCGGCGTCATGGTGGCCGTGGCGGTGGTCAAACACCCCTGGATCCAGTCAAAGGTTGCGCCAGCCCTCAGCCAGTACCCTCCGTTCCCCATCGAAGCGGCCATGCTCGGTTTCGGAGCAGCTGTGCTGGTGGGAGCGCTGGCCGGAGCAATCCCGGCACTTGTGGCGGTGCGCGTCAAGGTTATCGACGCGATTCGCTTCTAAGGAGCCGAGCTCGGCGCACCCGGAAAGAGGGCCGGGAACCTTGGGGTTCCCGGCCCTCCTTCCGTTGTTTGGAAAACGTGGTCAGGCCCCGGCAGCTACGCGTGGACGAACAGCTTCCTCGCTCAGTTTGCCCTGTTGCAACCTGAAGCGGCGCTCGGTCTTCTGAGCCAGGCTGCGGTCATGCGTTACCACCAGAATGGTGGTGTTGTGGTCCCGGCTCAAGGAACTGAGCAGTTCGATGATGTGCTCACCGGTCTGCTCATCAAGGTTGCCGGTGGGCTCGTCCGCAAGGATGAGCTTGGGCTCGTTGGCCAGCGCCCGGGCAATGGCAACCCGCTGCTGCTCACCGCCCGAGAGCTTGTTGATGCGACGGGACTGTTTCTCCGGATCCAGCTGCACCTGCTCCAGGAGGGACCGCGCCCGCTCCAACCGGGCCGCCTTCCGCATTCCGGCGAACTCCATAGGCAGCATCACGTTGTCCACTGCCGAGAGGTTGGGGATGAGGTTGAACTGCTGGAAAACGAAGCCGATGTCCCGGCGCCGGTATTCGGTGAGTTTGCCGGCGGGCAGCCCGGCCAGACTGACCCCGTCCACTACGACGTCCCCGCTGGTGGGCTTGTCCAAGGCGCCGAGCAGGGAGAGCAGGGTGCTCTTGCCGCTGCCGCTCTTTCCCACGATCGAGGCAAGGGTCCCCTTTTCGAGCTCGAAGCTCACGCCGTTGACGGGCTTGATGGTGCGGTCGCCGGATTTGAACTGGCGGACCAGGTCTTTGACTTCAATCATGGCTATTCTCCTCGGAGGACTTCGATGGGGCGGATGCGGGCTGTGAGCAGCGCTGGTACCAGGGCGCCCACGACGGCGACGCCGAAGACCGCGGCAATGCCGGCGGCAATGACGCCGGGGGAGGCGCTCGCCGTGACCGAGGTGAGCAGCTGGGAGGCTCCGCCGAACGGGTTTCCACCGGGACCGCCGAAGCCTCCGCCGCCGGGGCCGCGCTGGCTCGTGGCCGCCGTCGAGCTGTTCGAACTGATCAGTGCCGATGCGATGCCGCCGCTGGCGAAGGATGCGATGGCAGCGCCAACGACGCTGCCAAGCGCCACGAGGACGAGGGCTTCGAGCACGAACTGCAAGCCGATGGTGCGGTTGCGGGCGCCGATGGCCTTCAGGACTCCGATCTCACGGCGGCGCTCGCGGACCAGCATGACCATGATGAGCAGGATGATGAGGCCGGCCGTGCCGAGGGCCGCGATGAAGGCCACGAGTGAAATGTTCTTGACGCTGTCCAGGGAACTGACCGCGGTTTCGAGGTTCCGCTGGCCCTGCGTGACGTCGGCTTTACCCGAGCCCAGGGCGGTCTGCAGTGCTGTCTTGGCGGCATCCACGTTTGCCATGCTGTTGACCGTCACCACCATGCTGGAGAGCTCGCCGGGTGTTGCGGCGAGGGCCTGGGCTTCGGCGAGTGTCGTGTACACGGCGTTGTTGCCGAAAGTGGTGCCGGCGTCAAAAATGCCCGCCACCATGAACGTCGTGCCGGCGATGGTGAACGTTGAGCCGGCCTTGAGGTTGTTCTTTGTCGCGAGCGTCGTTCCGACGAGGGCCTTGGTGCCGGCCACCGTGTAGTCGCCCAGGCCCGTGCCGCTGGTGATGTTCAAGGCCTTGCCGGCGGTGTCCACCTCGGCGCCGATACCAGTGGCCGTGATGGGCAGCGAGAACGCCGGCGCGGTTCCGGTGCTGCCTGTTGGCGTGTTTCCCGATCCGGTGCTGCCGCTGGTGTTGTTGCGGTTGCCGAGCGTGCCGGCGTCGATGGCTGCCTGAAGGTTCGTGGTGACGCTCGTACCGCCGCCGGGGCCGCCGCCCGGTCCCGCTTGTTGCGTCGTGGTGCCGGTGGTGCCGGTGGTGGAGGCCGCCGATGCGGCCTCCAGCCGCAGCGCCTTGGTGCCCACCACGGAAACGACGTTCGGTACGGCTGCCGCCGTCGCGGTCTGGGCCGTGGTGAGCGGCTCGCCGCCGCCGTCGAAGCCCTGCGCCCCGGCGGGGTTCACAGTCAGGACTGTACCCACGGAGGCGTTGAGCTCCTGGACCTTGCCGCCAACGGCTTGGTTGGCCACGAGCATGGCCAGCGCCAGCCCGATCGCGACGGCAAGCACTGCCACTACAGCCGCGGTTCTTATCTTGTTGCGGAAGGCATTGCCTACACTCCGGGCGAGGACGCTCACGTTTCTCCTTCTGGACCTGGCCCGCCCCAGCGGCGCGCCTGCTCACCTAACAGTGCTCACCGCGGCTGTGCGGTTGTGCTGCTGTTGCTATGCGGGGCCTGTGAAGAATTGCGCGACGGCGGATGGATCCGGACACAGCGACGGCGGCCACCCCCTTGAGTGGGGATGGCCGCCGTCGTTGGTGTCTGAATGGGAAGTGTTACTTGGTGATCGGTCCGAGGATCGGATCGTCCACGTAAGCCGTCTTCACGTTGGCGAGGGTCACGATGACCGGGGGCAGCAGGTATGCCGGCACGGTCTTGACGCCGTTGTTGTAGGACTTGGTGTCGTTGATTTCCGGGGTCTTGCCGGACTGGACGTCCTGGACCATGGTGATGGCGTGCTCAACGAGCTTGCGGGTGTCCTTGTTGATGGTGGAGTACTGCTCACCTGCAAGGATGGACTTGACCGACTCAACTTCGGAGTCCTGGCCGGTCACGACCGGAAGCGGCTTGCCGGCCGCCTTGACCGAGGTCAGGATGGCGCGGGCCAGGGTGTCGTTCGGGGAAAGTACGCCGTCCAGCGAAGCGCTGGTGTAGGTACCTGCGAGCAGGGTATCCATGCGCTTCTGGGCGTTCTCTGCCTTCCAGCCCTGGGTGACGGCCTGTTCGAACGACTTCTGGCCGGACACGACCTTGAGGGTTCCATCATCGATCTTCGGCTGCAGGATGCTCATGGCGCCGTCGAAGAAGACCTTCGCGTTGGCGTCATCGGGGGAGCCTGCAAACAGCTCAATGTTGTACGGGCCGCTCGGCTTCTTGGCCTTGAGTCCGTCCAGCAGGGCCTGGCCCTGCAGCACGCCGACCTTGAAGTTGTCGTAGGCCACGTAGTAGTCCACGTTGGAGGTGTTCAGGAGCAGGCGGTCATATGCAATGACCGTAGCGCCGGCGTCCTTGGCCTGCTTGAGCTGCGTGCCCAGCTGGGCGCCGTCAATGGCACCGACGATGATGAGCTTGTCGCCCTTGGTGATCATCGCGCTGATCTGGTTCTGCTGCTCCGAAACGCCACCGTTGGCGAACTGCACATCCGGCTTGAAACCTGCGCTCGTGAGCCCGTCGTTGAAGAGCTTCTCCGCCAGGACCCAGTTCTCACTGGTCTTCTGGGGGAGCGCGACGCCGATCGAGGAACCCTTGGGGAATGCCTCGCTGCCGCTGGATGAACCACCGGAGGTGCCGCTGTCCGTACGGCCGCAGGCCGTCAGCGCCAGTGCCGCGATCGCAGCTACTGCTGCTGCCTTTCCTGCTTTACCAAACATTCGCATATCTTGGTTCGCTTTCTTTGTTGTGGATGGAACAATCCGTCTTGAAGCCGGTCAGGCTTCCTTGGAGATGACTTCCTTGGTTGAGGTCGTCTCGTCCGGGGCGTTTTCGCTGCTCCGGCCGAAGTTTTTCATCATCATTCCGATGATTGATTTCTTGCCCTGGGTCTTGTTGTAGACGTCGAAGGCAACGGCTGCCAGCAGCACCAGGCCCTTGATGATCTGGGTGAGGTCCGCGCCGACGCCGAGCAGTTGGAGGCCGTTGTTGAGGACAGCCATGACGAGGCCACCAACGATGGAGCCGATCACGGTGCCCACGCCGCCGGTGACCGCTGCGCCACCGATGAATACCGCAGCGATCGCATCCAGTTCCCAGCCGACGCCGTCGAACGGACCCGAAGCGGTGGAGCGGCCCACGAAGATCATGCCGGCGAGGCCAGCAAGGATGGACATGTTCATCATGACCATGAAATTGACCTTCTTGGACTGAACTCCGGAGAGCTCGGCCGCGTGGCGGTTGCCGCCGACTGCGTAGATGTGGCGGCCGATGACCGTCTTGGCGGAAATGAAACCGTAGATCAGGACCAGCACGGCCAAGATGAGGCCCGGGATGGGGAACGAGGTGCCGGGGCGGCCAGTCGCGAACAGGTACGTGGCGTAGAGGATGGCTGCATTGACGAGCACGAGCTTGGTGACCATCACCCAGCCTTCCTGTACTTCGGCGCCCAGTGCCTGGGCGGTGCGGCGGGAACGAATCGCACTGACAATCACGAATGCGACGGCGATAAGGCCCAGCAGGATTGTCAGGTTGTTATACCCCGTCTTCGGCCCTATCTCGGGCAGGTACCCGGAGCCCAGGTACTGGAAGTCTTCCGGGACCGGAACGGTGTTGGACTTGCCGACGAACTGGTTGAAGCCGCGGAACAGCAGCATGCCCGCAAGGGTCACGATGAATGCCGGAATCCCGACGTATGCCGTCCAGAATCCTTGCCAGGCTCCGATCAGGGCGCCGAGCAGGAGCCCGAACAGGACTGCTACGTACCAGGGCAGGTGCCAGTCCCTGATGGCGAGGGCCACCGAGATACCGACGAAGGCCGCTACTGAACCTACGGAAAGGTCGATGTGGCCGGCGATGATGACCAGGACCATACCGATGGCCAGGATCAGGATGTAGGAGTTGCCGTTGAAGAGGTTGATGACGTTGCCCGGGGTGAGCGTGCGGCCCGAGGTGAAGATCTGGAAGAAGATGACGAGTGCAACCAGGGCGAAGATCATGCCGAATTGGCGGGTGTTGCCACCGAATAGCTTCTTGAGCGCGTTCATTGTTTTGGGTCCTTGTGTCCGTGTGGTTCTGGAGGTGACCGGGGTCAGGCAGCTTTGCGGCTGGATGTCATGAGCTTCATGAGGCTTTCCTGGCTGGCTTCGTCCTTGTTGAGTACGCCAGTGATGGAGCCCTCGAAGATGGTGTAGATACGGTCGGAGAGGCCCAGCAGCTCGGGAAGCTCGGACGAAATCACGATCACGCCCTTCCCTTGGTTGGCCAGCTGCTGGATGATTCCGTAGATCTCGTACTTGGCCCCGACATCGATTCCGCGCGTGGGCTCATCCAGGATGAGAAGGTCCGGATCGGTGAACATCCATTTGGCGAGAACCACCTTTTGCTGGTTTCCGCCGGAGAGCTTCGATACGCCTTCCTCCACTGACGGGGTCTTGGTGCGCAGCGATTTCCGGTATTGCTCGGCCACCATGAATTCCTTGTTGGTGTCCACGACAATTCCCCGGCTGATCTTCTTCAAGTTGGCTGACACCGTGGTGGTCTTGATGTCATCCAGGAGGTTCAGTCCCAGGCTCTTGCGGTCTTCCGTGACGTAGCCGAGACCGGCGTCGATCGCCTGGCGGACGCTCCGCATCGTGATCGGCTTGCCGTCCTTGTACACCTGTCCCGAGATGAACCGGCCGTAGGAGTGGCCGAAGACGGAGCGGGCAAGCTCGGTGCGGCCGGCACCCATCAGGCCGGCAAAGCCGACGATTTCCCCGCGGCGCACATGGAAGCTGGAGTTCTTGCAGACAAGGCGGTCCTGGATCTGGGGATGCCCGACCGTCCAATCCTTGACCTCGAAGAACACCTCGCCGATCTTCGGGGTGTGGTCCGGGAAGCGGGACTCGAGCGTCCGCCCGACCATGCCCTTGATGATCCGGTCCTCGTCGACGCCGTCTTCCACGACGTTGAGCGTCTCGATGGACTTGCCGTCGCGGATGATGGTGATCTCGTCCGCGATCTGCTCGATCTCATTGAGCTTGTGGGAAATGATGATGGACGTGATGCCCCGGCCCTTGAGGCCAAGGATCAGATCCAGCAAGTGCTGGGAGTCCGATTCGTTGAGGGCCGCGGTGGGCTCGTCGAGGATGAGCAGCTTGACGGACTTGTTCAGGGCCTTGGCGATTTCCACGAGCTGCTGCTTGCCGACGCCGATTTCCTTGATGGGGGTATCCGGGTCCTCGCGCAAGCCAACCCGTGCGAGCAGTTCGATTGAGCGCTTGCGTGCCTCGGCCCAATCGATGATGCCGCGACGGACCGGTTCGTTGCCGAGGAAGATGTTTTCCATGATGGACAGCTCGGGAATCAGCGCCAGTTCCTGGTGGATGATCACGATTCCCGCATGTTCGCTGGCCCGGATGTCCTTGAACTGCTGGACTTCCGCCTGGTACACGATGTCGCCGTCGTAGCTGCCGTAGGGGTAAACCCCGGAGAGCACCTTCATCAACGTGGACTTGCCTGCACCGTTTTCACCGCAGATCGCGTGGATTTCGCCCACCTTGACCCGGAGGCTAACGTCCGAGAGCGCCTTCACGCCGGGGAATTCCTTGGTGATGGACCGCATCTCGAGGAGAACCGGATCCTGGTGCGTAATGGGGGTCGACATACGCTTGCGCCTCCAATGTTTGACGTCGTTGTCGGCTCGGGGATGGCGAGCCTATCTGATGAGAAAGTAAACTGGATCACACCGCTTGTCGTCAAGACTTTAACGCAAGACGGCGATAACAGCGTGGTAACGAAATGTTCAGCCCTGCTTGATTCCGGCGTGCTGGAACACCAAAGCGGCGGCCCCGAGGGCCTCCGCCCGGGCGCCGAGCGAAGACATCGCCAAGTGCGTTGTCTCGCCGATTACGGGCACTGCGTGGCGGACTAGACCGCGCCTGATCGGGTCCAGGAGGATGTCGCCGAGCCCGGCCAGGGGGCCGCCAACCACGATGACTTCGGGGTTTATGAGATTCGCCACATTGCCCAGTGCCCGCCCCACCGCGAGCCCCGCATCGTCCACCACGCGAAGGGTCGCCGGATCCCTCGCCAGGGCGTTTCGGACAATGTCCTCGGGCTCGAGGTGCAGCCCCGAGCCCTTCCCGAGCAGCTCGATCATGGTGGTGGTGGAAGCCATCGTTTCCAGGCAGCCCCGGTTGCCGCAGCGGCAGATGGCGCCGTATTCGTGGATGGTCGCATGGCCGATTTCTCCCGTGATTCCCACCGCCCCGTAGTAGGGTGCGCCATTGATGATGAGGCCCGCTCCAATGCCGGAACCGATCTTGAGGAACATGAGGTTGCTGATCCCGCTGTGCGGCCCCCATGTGACCTCGGAGAGGGCACCGAGATTGGCGTCGTTGTCAACGTATACGGGAAGATCAAGGGCTTCCTCCAGTCGTTCGAGAATCTGGATCCCCACCCATTCGGGCAGGATGGCACCCTGCGCCACAGTGCCGGAACGGCGGTCGATGGGACCGGCTATGCCGGCGCCCGCGCCAACTACCGCGCTTCGGTCAACCCCGCTTTCGAGCAAGAGTTTGTTGAGGAGCGCGACGGCGGCGCTGATGCCCTGTTCGGCGTGGTGGCCAAGGGGCAGTGTGACGGTTTCCTCGACGATGATGTGATAGCCCAGCGAGGCCAGGACCACCCGCAGGTGCCGCCGGCCAAAATCGATCCCGACGGCGACAGCACCGTTGCTGTTGAGCCTGACGTTCAGTGCCCGGCGTCCGGAGCTAGTGATCGGTTCGGTGGAGACGAGCCCCGCGTCCTGCATGATCTTGACGATGTTGGACACCGTTGCCGTGGAAAGACCGGTCTGCCTGGCGAGTTCGGCCTGGGTGGATGGCCCGCTCAGCAGGCATTCGATGAGCCGCTGCTGGTTCAGATGGCGCAGCGCTGATTGCGAGCCGGGGTTTTTGCGATGGCTCTTCGTCGAGCTGGATGTTGCGGGCATGACAAGAAGCGTGCCTCAAATCACAGTTGCAGTCAAGAAGTTAACGCAATGGAGCAAACTTGCATCGGCGTCATGAACTATGCGGCAGATTTGTACGATCCATCCCCGGCGGGCCGTCCGCAGGTCCATTTGTCCTGTGGGGCCGGCCTGCGGCTGGCTAGGCTGGAATCACGAGTAATCCCGGGCGTGTCTCACATGAACGCCCGACGGGGGATGCAAGGTGCTATCGAGGTGGTAATGATGCTGCTGTCCGTTCTGCAGGCCAACGCTGTTGTCCTGGACATCGACGCCAATCTAAAGACGGTCGATTCGGCGGCGCAGCGCGCTGCCGCGGCGGGGGCCTCCTTGTTGCTGACGCCCGAGCTCTTCCCGGTAGGCTATGCGCCGCTGAGGCTCCACACCGAGCTGGATCCTGCAGTTCTCCCAAGTATCCGGGGGCGCCTTGCGGACATCGCCAGCACGCACGGCATCGGACTCGTTTACAGCCTTCCCGCACCTGCTGCCGATGGCGGCTGGCATATCTCCGCCACTCTTCTGGACGCGCACGGAACCGTGCTCCTGGACTACGACAAAGTGCACCTCTTCGGCGAGGAGGAGCGAAAGGCGTTCTCAGCCGCCCAAGCTGCTCCCGGCGTCGTGGACTTCAACGGGATCAAAACGTCGCTGCTGATTTGCTACGACGTCGAGTTTCCCGAAAGCGTCCGCGCTGCGGCCATGCGAGGCGCTGAACTTCTGCTGGTTCCCACCGCACTCTCTGCGGGCTTCGACGCCGTACCGCAGGTCCTTATCCGTGCCCGGGCGATGGAGAGCCAACTCAACGTGGCCTACGCGAACCACAGCGGCCAAGAGGACGGTTGTGACTTCCTTGGCGGAAGCGTGGTCGCCGGTCCGGGCGGCTCATTGCTCGCTGCCGCCGGTGATGGCACGGCATTGCTCTTCGCCGAGATTTCCACGGAAAGCGTCAAGGCAGCCCGGGAACAGGTGCCCTACCTGCGCGAACGCCGCCCCGAGCTGTACCGGGAGTGGGAAGACTAGCCGTCCCCTCCGCCCACCAAACCGTCCGTGTACTGCAGCGCGATCCAAAGCTCCGCGCGCACTTGAGCCTGGTTCAGGTCCGTGTCGAGCAGTTCGGCGAGCAGGCCGATCTGGCGGCGCACGCTGTTGCGGTGCAACCCCAGCAGTTTGGCGGAGGCGTCCCAGCTGCCGTTTTCGCTCAGCCAGCCCCGGAGCACAGCCAGGAGGGGATCGCGCCGATCAGCTTCCAAGGCAAGCACCGGTTCAAGGAGCCTCGCGGCCAGCATGGACCCGGCCTCGCGTCCCAGGAGCCCGGTGACGGACCAGGTCACCTCATCGACGCGGGCGCTCCGTCCGCTGGACTGGACCCGTGAACGGAGCGACGTCACCCGCTGATGCGCTGCGGCGAGGCCAGTCAGTTCCGTCGCGTCTCCAATGACGAGCCGCCAACCGAGCTTTTCGATGTCCGCCAGGAGCGCGTCGTCCACCTTCAAACGGGTGATTGCAGCGAATCCGTAATCGGTGATTTCCACCAGTTTGGTGTCGAAGAGGCGCCGCCACTGCAAAAGCTCGCGCACCGGGCTGTCACCTGCAGGCCATTCGGGGGAGTCCACCTTGATGCCCTGGACCACGCGCAGGGGAGCGGATCGCGTGGAGGACAGGCTTTGCGCGAGGAGGTCCTTGAGCCCGTTGACGTGCCGGGTTCCGCCGCTGGCAAGGCTTTCAGGGTGCAGCAGCAACGCCGTCGCCAATTGGCTTGGCGCGAGCGAACCGCTGGTCCGTTGGCGGACGAGCAACTCCAGCAGCCCCACCACCGACTGCACCACGCTGTTCTGGGCGGGTGTCAGCGCAGTGTCCGAGCCCAGGATCAGGGCGCCCAGGTTGGCGTCCTTGGTGCTGCGCAGCGGGTGGCCGAAGACCATCGCCGATCCCGGCTGCTCAAAGCCGTCCACTTCAACCCGCGGTCCGCTGCCCGAAAGGAGTCGTCCCAGCATGGGCTCCAGTAACGAGTGCTCGACGCCGGTGCTGCCGCCGGCAGCGTGGGCGCGCGCACGTACACGCCCGTCCGCTCCGACGAGAAGTGCCCAGACAGGCACCTTCTGGACCAAAGCGGCGAGCAGCTCGTGTTCCGGCCGAGGGGAGAGGACTGCCCGCATGAGTTGCCTGTTGGTGTCCGCGAGCTGGCGGAAGACCTTCGCGTTGTCCGATTCCAGGAGCTGGGAGAACTCAAGCCCGATCGCGGCGAACGGGATGGACTCCGGGATCTCAATCAAGGTGAGCTGGTGCCGTCGGCACGCCTTGAGCAGCTCGGCCGGGACGGCGTCGAAATACGGCCTGATCCCGAACCCCAGCGCCGCCACCTCGGCCCCCACCAGCCGCTTCACGTACGCATCGACGTTTTCCCTGGACCCGCCATCACCCAGGAAAGGGAGTCCCGCGGTCAGCAGGAACTCCCCCTCCGGCAGGTAGGGGGTGGGATCGTCCAGTTCGCTGGGTTCAACCCAGCGCAGCAGCTCCCCGCCGCTGCCGCCGTCGTGGAGTATCTCCAACTCTGGCGGCAGCTGCTTCAGGAACTGCTCAAGCGTGACGAAACTGAGGCGGCCGGGGGTGGGCTCAGGCGACATCGCTCGGTGCCTCCTGGTAATCGGGGCACTCGTACGCAGCGGACTCATACACGCGGGGGAGTCGCGGTGCGATCCGGTTGATGATCTCGTCGCCGTGGCTTCCGATGGCGGCGCCCCAATCGTCGGCGCTCGCAGCCCCTTCGGCAGGATCGCCGAACAGGACTGCCGTGTCTCCGACCTCGATTCCAGACGCGTCCGGGCCGAGGTCCACCATGAACTGGTCCATGCACACCTTGCCGATCACGGAGACTTTCCTGCCGGCGATCTGGACCAGGCTCCGGCCGCTGATGCCTTTGGGGATGCCGTCGGCGTAGCCGAGGGGAATGAGGCCGAGATAGCGGGGCTCATGCGTGATGGCCTGGTGTTCGTAACTGACGCCAGTCCCTGCCGGGACTTTCTTGACCATGACGAGCGGCGCGGTGACGCTCAAGGCGGGGCGAAGTCCAAAGTCGGCGGGATCCAAATGGTCCGCCGGGGCGAGTCCGTAGATCGCCAGTCCGGCGCGGACCATGTCGAAGTGGAATTCGGGCCGGTCCAGGATGTTTGCCGAGCTCGACACGTGCCGCAGCTGCGGGTCCAGGCCGGCAGCCCGGGCTTCGCGAACGGCGTCTTCGAACTCCGCCACGGCTGCGGCGTTGCCAGGGTGGGCGGGTACATCGGCCCAGGCCAAGTGGGTCCAGATGCCGCGGACAAACACCGTGCCGTCCTCCTCGGCCTTGTGAGCCTGGGCCACGAGTTCGGACCAGTCTTCCTTGCGCGCGCCGCCGCGGCTGAGGCCGCTGTCCAGCTCCAGGTGCACGACGGCGGGGCGGCCCAATTGCCTCGCGATCCCTGCCAGGACCTCAAGTTGACCAACGCTCCCAAGCGAAACGTCGACGTCGTACTCGAGTGCCTCACGGATCGTTGCGCTGGTCTGGGATGCCAGATATAGCCACGACAGGACCGGCACGGTGATGCCCGCCTGGCGAAGTGCAATGGCTTCGCTCAACTGGGCGGTTCCCAGCCAATCAGCGCCTGCCGCCACCGCCGTCCGGGCCACATCCACGAGGCCGTGACCGTAGCCGTTCCCCTTGACGACGGCCATGAAATGCGGCGCTGCGGTGCGCTTCTTGAGTGCTTTGATGTTGTCTGAAATCGCAGACAGGTCAACGCTGACCTGCCCGGAAAGCGCCGCTTCCGGCGTCGTTTCTGATTGTGCAATACGTCTCATGGTTGATCACTATAGGTCATTTTGCACCGCCGTGAGAGCTGGCTCACAGGCTTACGGTTGTCAGGGGAAACCGCCAACTACTCTGAAGGGACGTCAACGGTGACTGTGCCTACCTCCACCCAGACCAAGCCAACGCACGCCACGAATACAGATGCCGGCAATGCCGCCCGCCGCCCGGGACTCGGTTCGCAGCTCCTGCGCCGCAAGCCGATCGGGCAGATGGTCAGCGAAGCCGGAAGCAGCGAAAGCGGTACGCCGCTCGTCCGCAGCTTCGGCGTGCTCCAACTGACGATGATCAGTGTCGGCGCGACGCTGGGCACCGGCATCCTGGTGATCCTGGGTGAATCCGTGCCGCTGGCCGGTCCAGCAGTCTGGATTTCCTTCGTGGTCGCGGGCCTGGCCGCCCTGTTCTCCGCAGTGTCCTACGCCGAAATGGCAGGCCTCGTGCCCGTTGCCGGATCCAGCTACTCCTACTCCTACGCCACGATGGGCGAGGGCATGGCCTGGATCTGTGGGTGGTGCCTCGTCCTCGAATACGCGGTCTCTGTGGCTGCAGTAGCCGTCGGCGCAGGGCAATATGTGAACGAAACCCTTGCCGCGTTCGGACAGTTCCTGCCGGACGCGATGTCCCAGCCACCGGGCAGCGGCGGCGTGGTCAACATCCCGGCCATGGCGATCGTGGTCCTCGCGATGATCCTGCTGGTGCGCGGCGCCAAGGAAAGCGCCTGGATCAACACTGTGATCGTGTGCATCAAGATTGTTATCCTGCTGTTCTTCTGCGCAGTTGCGTTCACCGCGTTCAACGCCGGGAACTTCGAACCGCTCATGCCCATGGGGGCCGCAGGCGTCTCGGCTGCCGCGTCCCGGGTGTTCTTCTCCTACATCGGCTTCGACGCCGCTTCCACGGCAGGTGAGGAAGCCCGCAACCCGAAGCGCGACATGCCCCGCGCTATCCTGCTATCCATGGTCATCGTGACCAGCATCTACGTCCTGGTTGCCGTGGCCGCCATCGGCGCACGCCCCTGGGAATGGTTCGGCGGCACCGAGGCAGCCCTCGTCCAGATCCTCGAGGAAACCACCCACCAGCCCTGGATCGCGCTCGTCTTCTCCATCGGAGCCGTGCTCGCCATCGCAAGCATCGTCCTGACGGTCCTCTACGGCCAGACCCGCATCCTGCTCTCCATGTCCCGCGACGGACTGGTCCCGGAGGTCTTCGGCCGTATCTCTCCGCGAACCGGCACTCCGGTGGCCGGAACGCTCATCGTGGGCACCGCCGTCGCACTCACAGCGGGCCTCGTCCCGCTCGGCGCGCTCGCCGACGCCACCAGCATCGGCACCCTCTTCGCATTCGCGCTCGTGAACGTCGCCGTCATCTACCTGCGGCGCAACCGCCCGGAGCTCAAGCGCAGCTTCCGCGTGCCGCTCTACCCGATCACTCCTGTTCTCGGCACGCTGATGTGCGCCTACCTCATGGCCAACCTGGGTGCTGACACCTGGGTGGTATTCGGCGGCTGGATGCTCGTCGGGATCGCGCTCTACTTCGGCTACGGACGCCGGAACTCCAAGGTAGCGGCCCTGACCGAACAGGAATACCGTGAACTATCCGCCAGGGTCGCCGACCCGGAAACTGTGAAGGCAGAACTTTCATGACCATCGCCACCGAATTGCCGACGGAACCCACACCCCGCGCCGGGCACCCGGGAACTTCCCAAGCAACGCCGGCCGACGCTCCCATCACCATGCTGAACCCGGACTTCCCGTTCAGCTACGACCACTACCTGGCCCACGCCGACGGCCTGGCGGTTGTTCCGCCGGAACTGTACGGGACGGAGGTCGCGGTGATCGGTGCCGGCCTGTCGGGACTCGTCACGGCCTACGAGCTCATGAAGCTCGGGCTGCGACCCGTGGTCTACGAGGCCGACCAGATCGGTGGGCGGCTGCGCACCGCGAGCTTCCCCTCGGCTCCCGGAGTGGTGGCAGACCTCGGCGGCATGCGATTCCCCGTGTCAGGCAAGGCGTTCTACCACTATGTGGATCTCCTCGGCCTGGACACCCAGGAATTCCCCAACCCGCTCGCGCCTGCAACATCGAGCACCGTGATCGAGCTGGCCGGGCAGAAGCATTACGCCGCCACCTCTGCTGAGCTGCCGGAGTTCTTCCACGAGGTTGCCGCGGCGTGGAAGGCCGCAGTGAATGACGGCGCTGCGTTCCAGGAAATGCAGGAGGCGATCCGGGCCCGCGACACCAAACGCATCAAGGAGCTGTGGAACGAGCTGCTCCCGCTCCTGGATGAGCAGACTTTCTACGGCTTCATCGCCGCAAGCAAGTCCTTCAAGGAGGCCGGATTCGCGCACCGCGAGGCCTTCGGGCAGGTAGGTTTCGGCACCGGCGGCTGGGACACCGATTTCCCCAACTCGATCCTCGAGATCCTGCGCGTCGTCTACACCGACGCTGATGACCAGCACCGGCTCATCACCGGGGGAGCGCAACGGCTCCCCGAGGCACTGTGGCACCACGCGCCGTCGGGCATGGCTCACTGGCCCGAGGGCACTTCCCTCGCATCGTTGCATTCCGGTTCCCCTCGCGGAGCCGTGGACCGCATCGAGCGCGGAGGCAACGGCGATCTCATGGTGCGCGAGCGTTGGGGCCGCGAGACCGGGTACTCCGCCGTCGTGACCACGTGCCAGTCCTGGCTGCTGTCCACGCGCATCCACACCCAGGAATCGCTGTTCCCCTCGGAACTGTGGACCGCGATCGAGCGCTCGCACTACATGCAGTCGTCCAAGACCTTCGTGATGGTGGACCGGCCGTTCTGGAAGGACATCGACCCCGAAACGGGCCGGGAGGTGTTGTCCATGACCCTGACCGACCGGCTCAACCGGGCAACGTACCTGCTCGACGACGGCCCGGACAAGCCTGCCGTCATCCTCCTTTCCTACACGTGGAACGACGACGCCCTGAAGTGGCTCTCGCTCAGCGCCGAGGAACGAGTCAAGCTCATGCTCCACTCGCTCGAGCAGATCTACCCCGGTGTGGACATTGCGAGCCACATCGTGGGCCAGCCCATCACCGTTTCCTGGGAGGCCGACCCCAACTTCATGGGTGCCTTCAAGGCCAACCTGCCCGGGCACTACCGCTACCAGCAGCGACTGTTTACGCACTTCAAGCAGGACAAGCTGCCGGAGAGCCAGCGCGGGATCTTCCTGGCCGGCGACGACGTCTCGTTCACTGCTGGCTGGGCCGAAGGCGCCGTCACCACAGGGTTGAACGCTGTGTGGGGCGTCGTGAACCATCTTGGTGGTTCGTCCGTGGCAGGCAACCCCGGTCCCGGTGACTTGTTGGACGAACTGGGTCCGGTCAGCCTGGACTAGCCTTGTGCGTGCATCTCGCGGTGCGCTGCCGCCAGCTCGCGGTAGTGCGCCGCGTTGCGCTTCACGCCGTCGAGCTCTTCTTCGCTCAGTTCGCGGCGCACTTTGGCGGGCACGCCGGCAACCAAGGAGCGCGGCGGGATGACAGTCCCCTCAAGCACGACCGCGCCAGCGGCAATGAGCGAACCGGTACCGATGACGGCGCCGTTCAAGATGGTGGCGCTCATGCCGATGAGGCAGTCGTCCTCCACGGTGCAGCCGTGGACGACTGCGCTGTGCCCGACGCTGACGCGCTCGCCGACGGTGCAGGGGAATCCGGGGTCGGCGTGCAGGACCACATTGTCCTGGAGGTTCGAGCCGGCACCGACGCTGATGGCGGCGGTGTCGGCACGGACCGACACGCCATAGAAGGCGCTCGAGTCCGCGCCGAGGGTGGCCTTGCCGATGATGGAAGCCGTGGGTGCCACGAAGGCGGTGTCATGGATGGCCGGGGTATCGCCGGCAAAGGTGTAAATGGGAGCCATGGGGCAAGCCTAGATGACGGCGTCCGGTCCACCCATCCCAACTGGGTCGCATTTGTTGTCGTTATGAGCCCTGAAAACGACAACAAATGCGAGTCACTTGGCTGAATCGGGACGCGTCCGGAGGACCAGGAACTGGTAGTGCTGTGTCCAATTCCCCGCACCCGGCCCGGATTCGGCTCCCGTGCCCTCGGGCCAGGTCTCAAAGTGCTCCACGTCGCCGTGCGCGCCGAAGATGCGGCGCACGGCGTCGTCGCTCCGGCGGCTGAAGAACCGCCGCGGCTCGTCTTGGTCCTCGGGGTTGAGGACTTCTTCATCGTCACCGGACCAGAGCCCGACGGCGATCGGCGCGCCAGCCGCGCTGACCCGCACGAGTTCACGAACGACGTCGTGGATTACCGCGTTGGGGACGTGCAGGAGGGTGCTCATGGTCCACACGGCCGGGAAAGTGGCATCGGCGAACGGCAGGGACCGGCCGCTGGCAACGCTGGCGTTGAGCCCTTTGGCGCGGGCAACGTGGATGCTCTCCTCGGACAGGTCGACGCCGGTGTAGTGCAGTCCCGCCCTCACGAATTCCAAACCTTCGACGCCGGTGCCGCAGCCTAGTTCGAACAGCGAGTGCCTGTGTTCGTCCTTGAGCAAGCGGATGAACCAGTCGCGGCATTCCGTCCGATGCGGGGTCATGGCGCGGGTGTTCTGGATTCCAGCCTGCCGGTCGTAGTAAACCGCCAGGTTCGCCTCGTGATAGTCGGCTTCGTCGCTGAAGGCCCTCCGGGTCCCGTCCATGCACCCAGCGTAGAACACCCAACTAGCTCGCAGTAGATGTCGTTATGAGGCGTCAAAACGACAACAAATGCGAGCTAGTTGGGAGGGGGACGGGCGCTAGTTGAACACCACCGTGCGGGTGCCGTCGAGCAGGACGCGGTGCTCGGCGTGCCACTGCACCGCCTGCGCCAGGGTGCGGCCCTCGACGTCGCGGCCCATCTGCACGAATTGCTCGGCTGTGCGGGCGTGGTCCACCCGGATGACTTCCTGCTCGATGATCGGACCCTCGTCGAGGTCTGCCGTGACGTAGTGGGCAGTGGCTCCGATGATCTTCACGCCCCGGGCATGCGCCTGGTGGTAGGGCTTCGCGCCCTTGAAGGACGGCAGGAAGGAGTGATGGATGTTGATGGCCTTGCCACTGAGTTCGGTACAGAGTTCGTTGGAGAGGACCTGCATGTAGCGCGCCAGGACGGTCAACTCGATGCCATGCTCACGGATGAGTTCGAGCAGCTTCGCCTCGGCCTGGGGCTTGGTGTCCGGAGTGACTGGGATGTAGTGGAAGGGGATCCCGTAGAACTCCGCCAGGCCTTCGAGGTCCCTGTGGTTGGACACGATGGCCGGCACCTCTATGGGGAGGGTGCCAGTGCGTTGCTGGAAGAGCAGATCGTTGAGGCAGTGTGCGTCCTTTGATCCCAGGATCAGGGTACGGACCTTCCGGCCCACGGGGTTGATCTGCCACTTCATACCGAATGCTTCGGCCACCGGCGCCAGCGCGGAACTCAGTTCAGCCTGGGTCGAGGACGTCGTGGCTTCCACCCGCATGAAGAAGTTTCCCGTGCTGGGGCTGCCGTATTGCTGGGAATCGGCGATGTTGCAGCCGGCCTCCAACAAAGCGCCTGCAACGGCGTGCACAATTCCGGGCCGGTCCGGGCAGGACAGGGTTACAACAAAAGACGTAGGCAGGGTGGAGTCAGTCACACGATCAAGCCTACCGTTGCGCACCTGTTGTACTGTTTAAGTCGTCGCGACTGGCGTTGGGTGGTGTACCACCAGGGAGCGGCATTGATGAAGACCACGGATCGTACGCCTGGGCCGAGGGTCACGTTTTACTGTCGCTGTGCCATGCCCCGTAATCAAAGGCATTGAAAAAACCCAGCCGGTAGCCTGACCTGTAGAAACACCCGTTGCCTATCCAGGAGATCTTCGTGACCACCACCACCATCACCTCCGCGACCATCAGCAACCAGCCGCTTTCCGAGCTCGACCCCGAGATCGCAGCAGTTCTGGAACAGGAACTCGGCCGCCAGCGCGGCACCCTGGAAATGATCGCTTCCGAGAACTTTGCGCCCCGCGCCGTCATGGAGGCCCAGGGCTCGGTCCTGACCAACAAGTACGCCGAAGGTTACCCGGGCCGCCGCTACTACGGCGGCTGCGAATACGTCGACATCGCCGAGCAACTGGCCATCGACCGCGTGAAGGCGCTCTTCGGCGCTGAGTACGCCAACGTCCAGCCGCACTCGGGCGCGCAGGCCAACGCCGCAGCCCTGTCCGCCATGATCACTCCCGGTGACAAGATCCTCGGCCTTTCCCTCGCCCACGGTGGCCACCTGACCCACGGCATGAAGCTCAACTTCTCCGGCAAGCTCTACAACGTAGCTGCCTACCAGGTTGAAGAAGACAACTTCCGCGTGGACATGGACAAGCTCCGCGAACAGGCCATTGCCGAGAAGCCGCAGGTCATCATCGCCGGCTGGTCCGCTTACCCGCGCCACCTCGACTTCGCAGCCTTCCGTTCCATCGCCGACGAGGTTGGCGCGCTCCTCTGGACGGACATGGCCCACTTTGCGGGCCTCGTCGCAGCAGGCCTGCACCCGAGCCCGGTGCCGCACTCCGACGTCGTCACCTCCACGGTGCACAAGACGCTGGCCGGCCCCCGTTCCGGTGTAATCCTCGCCAAGCAGGAGTGGGCCAAGAAGCTCAACTCCAACGTGTTCCCGGGCCAGCAGGGCGGCCCGCTCATGCACGTCATCGCCGCCAAGGCTGTCGCCTTCAAGATCGCTGCCGGCGAGGAATTCAAGGAGCGCCAGGAGCGCGTCCTCGAAGGCGCCAAGATCATCGCCGATCGCCTCAACCAGGCCGATGTCGCTGAAGCCGGCGTTTCCGTCTTGACCGGCGGCACCGACGTCCACCTGGTCCTCGTGGACCTGCGCAACTCGCAGCTGGACGGCCAGCAGGCCGAAGACCTCCTGCACTCCGTGGGCATCACCGTCAACCGCAACGCCGTTCCGTTCGACCCCCGCCCGCCGATGGTCACCTCCGGCCTGCGCATCGGTACCCCGGCACTGGCTACCCGCGGCTTCGGAGCCACCGAATTCACCGAAGTTGCCGAGATCATCGCTTCGGCGCTGAAGTCCGGCTCCGCTACCGACGTCGAAGCCTTGCAGGCCCGCGTCGACAAGCTCGCCGCCGACTTCCCGCTGTACCCGCAGCACGAGCAGTGGTAAACCCGTCCATGGCGCAGACCGCGAAGATCCTTGACGGCAAAGCAGCCGCAGCCGCCATCAAGTCCGAGCTGACTGAGCGCGTCGCTGCCCTGAGGGCCCGCGGCGTAACTCCGGGCATTGCCACCGTGCTCGTAGGTGCGGACCCTGCCTCGCAGCTCTACGTGTCCATGAAGCACAAGCAGTCCGTGGAGATCGGGATGAACTCGATCCAGCGTGAGCTTCCGGCGGACGCCACCCAGGCCCAGGTTGAGGCCCTCATCGACGAACTCAATGCGGACCCCGCCTGCCACGGCTACATCGTGCAGCTGCCGCTGCCCAAGCACCTGGACACAGACGCGATCCTTGAGCGGATCGACCCCGCCAAGGATGCCGACGGCCTGCACCCGACCAACCTGGGCCGGCTGGTGCTCAACGTCAACGGAGAGATCACCTCGCCGCTGCCGTGCACACCCCGCGGCGTCATCGAGCTCCTGGAGCGCAACGGCTACAGCCTCGCCGGCAAGCACGTTGTGGTTGTCGGCCGCGGCGTCACGATCGGCCGCTCGATCGGTCTGCTGCTCACCCGGCGGGCCGTGAACGCCACCGTCACGCTGACGCACACCGGCACCAAGAACCTCTCGGAGCTGCTGCGGCAGGCGGACGTGATTGTAGGCGCGGCGGGTGCCAAGCACATCGTCAAGCCTGCGGACGTGAAGCCGGGCGCGGCCGTGCTCGACGTCGGTGTCACCCGTGAAACCGACCCCGAGACGGGCAAGAGCAAAGTCCACGGCGACATCGATCCCGCCGTTGCCGATGTGGCCGGGTGGATTTCGCCGAACCCTGGCGGCGTCGGGCCCATGACCGTGGCGCTGCTCATGACCAACGTGGTGGAAGCCGCGGAACGCCAATTGGCAGCGGGAAGCGTTTCCGGCATCGCCTGATTGTGCTCCACAGCGCTGTGTAGGGCGCCTACTCCCGCCGGAGTAGGCGCCCTACACCGTTAACCCGACGACGCCGGCGCCCTCCGCGGCTAGGCTCGGAGCATGCAGCGGCGTTTCCAGGGTCCGCCCACGAGTTTCATCGTGATCGCGGTGGCCCTGATCCAGGTCTTGGGGACTGTGTTTTCGGCGAGCCATCAGGCTGCCCTGCGCCCCCTGGATCCGCTCGCCTTCATGCTGCTCTTGGCGGGCCCCGCGGCCTTGGCTTTCCGGACCCGCAGGCCCGCTGTCATGCTGCCGATCACCCTCGCGGCCACGTCCAGCTATTTACTCCTCGGTTACGCCTGGGGTCCGATTGTGCTGTCCCTGGCTTGCTCGATCGTCCTCACCGCCGCCGCGGGGCTGCGCTGGCAGGCCTGGCTTGGGGCGGGAATTTGTGCTGCAGCCGTCGTTCTGATGGCTGTCCTCGCAGGGGATGAGACGGGGCTGGTCCGGGCCTCTGCCGGTGTTGCCTGGGCGGCGATCCTTGTCCTGATCGGTGAAGGCTTCCGACGGCGGGGCGAGCGGATGGCCGAATACCGGCGACGGCGGGAGGCCGCGAAACAGGCCGAACGGGACGAGTACCGTCTCACGCTCGCCCGCGATATCCACGATGTGGTGGCCCACTCCCTCTCGATGATCAACGTCCAGGCTTCCGTGGCGCTCCATCTGGGAACGAACGATCCCGAGAAGCTCCGCCCGGCGCTGGAAGCCATCAAGGCCGCCAGCAAGGAATCCCTGGCCGAAGTCCGTCAGCTCCTCGGTGTGCTGCGCGACGACGCCCCGCTGAGTCCCGCGGCGCCGCCAAGCCTGGGGCGGATCCCGGAACTCGTGGAGGACGCGAGGCGAGGCGGCTTGGAAGTGCGGTTCGAAAACTCCGTAGAGGCGGACAGGGCAGGCCCCGAACACCTTGGCCCAGCGCAGCAGGAAGCCGCCTACCGGATCGTCCAGGAAGCGCTGAGCAACGTCCGCAGGCACGCCGGCGCGGCGTCCGCCGTCGTACTTCTAGAACTGGCCGGGAATGCGCTGAGGGTGAGGATCGACGACGACGGCGGCGGCCTCCGGGGAGCGCCCGCCGGAAACGGGCTCAGGGGCATGCGGGAGCGCATCGAGGCCCTTGGCGGCACGCTTGGCCTGACGCCGCTGGAGCCCGGGCTGCGCGTGGAAGCGAACCTCCCTCTGAACTCCAACAAGGGAGAACGCCAGCTATGATCCGCTTACTGCTTGCCGACGACCAGAACCTCATCCGGGCGGGATTCCGGGCCCTCCTGGACGCTGAACCGGACATGGAAGTGGTGGCGGAAGCGGGTACCGGCAGGGACGCCGTCAGGCTGGCCGAACGTGAGGCGCCCGACGTCGTGCTCATGGACATCCGCATGCCTGATGGCGACGGGCTCGCCGCAACGCGGCAAATCCTGGCCAACCCCCGCCTCGCGCACACCCGCATCATCATCCTCACCACGTTTGAGCTGGACGAATACATCGCCGAGGCCGTGCGCGCGGGTGCCGCCGGCTTCCTCGTCAAGGACACCGAACCGGAGGAACTGATCCGCGCCGTGCGGGTGGTGCACGACGGCGATGCCCTTCTTTCGCCGTCCGTGACCCGCCGCATCATGGCCCAGCTGGCCCTGCACAGCAAGGCTGCGTCGAAGACAGTGCCCCTGGGCCAAATCACCGAGCGCGAGCGGGAAGTCCTGGCGCTCGTGGGCGAGGGCCTGAACAACGCAGAGATCGCCGAGCGGCTGTTCATCACTCCTCTGACAGCGAAGACGCACGTTTCACGGATCATGACCAAACTGCTGGTCCGGGACCGTGCGCAATTGGTAGTGCTGGCGTACGAATCCGGATTGGTCCGGCCGGGCTGGAGCAGCTAGCCTTGGCCCGCTGTCTCCCGGGGGAGTAGGCGGCAGGGCGCAAGTGACTCCCTGTGGCCGACGCCTTTCGATGGGCCAAAAACCAGACTGGAACCAGAGCCGAGATACGGCCTGTTGAGAGTTTGGACTGGACATGTTGACATCACTGAGCACCACCATCGGCGCCGCGGCCGCGCAGCTTCCCGCCGACGTCGTCCATGGGCCGGGGGACGGATTCGTCTTCTGGCCGTTTTTCCTCCTGATCCCGCTGTTTTGGTTCCTGGTCATCGGTTGCTTCATCTTCTTCGGCCGCCGGATGTGGCGTCGGAACCACTACTGGGCAGCAACCCAGGGCGCCGAAAGCGTGCTGAGGGAGCGCTACGCACGCGGCGAAATCGACGAGACCGAGTACCGCCAGCGCCTGGAAGTGCTGCGGGCACATCCGACGAAGTAGGGAACCGGACGATTCTGCTGGATCACTCGTCTGGATAAACCATCAGGCCTTGGAATCACGCGGTTCCAGGGCCTGAGGTTTGGAGTGATCTCGCAGAATGTCCCGCAGGGTCCCGCGAGTTACTCCAGAAAATTGCGGAATACCTCTTTCACGTATTCCTTGGCTCTACTAGTCTGCTGGGGTGCACAATGAAGCCACCCGCTCTTTCTCCACGTCAGCCAGCTTCCAGATGAACCCACCCGCAGTCATCACAGCCGAAAACCTCACCAAGAGCTACGGCGAGCTCACCGCCGTCGACGGTATCTCGTTCGAGGTTCCGGCGGGGGAGTCCTTCGGCCTGCTTGGCCCGAACGGCGCCGGCAAATCGACCACCATGAAAATGATCGGCGGCGTCTCCCAGCGGACGTCCGGGAAGCTCAGCATCATGGGCCTGGACCCGGAAACCCATGGGCCGGAAGTCCGTGCGCACCTCGGGGTGGTGCCGCAGCAGGACAACCTGGACGAGGAACTGAAGGTCCGCGAAAACCTGATTGTCTATGGCCGCTACTTCGGCTTGCCGTTGAGCTACTTGCGTCCCAAGGCCGACGAACTGCTCGAGTTCGCCCAACTGACAGACAAAGCCAAGTCCAGGGTCGATGCCCTCTCGGGCGGCATGAAACGGCGTCTCACGATTGCCCGCTCGCTCATCAACGAGCCCAAGATCCTGCTCCTGGACGAGCCCACCACGGGACTGGACCCGCAGGCCCGGCACATCCTCTGGGACCGGCTGTTCCGGCTCAAGGAACAAGGCGTAACGCTGATCCTCACTACCCACTACATGGACGAGGCCGAACAACTTTGCGACCGGCTGATCGTAGTGGACAAAGGACGGATCATGGCCGAAGGCTCGCCCGCCAGCCTGATCCGCGAATACTCCACACGCGAGGTGCTGGAACTCCGCTTCGGCTCTGAACGCAACGCCACCATCGGCGTCGAACTTGCAGGCATCGGCGAACGCGTCGAGACGCTACCGGACCGCGTGCTCATCTACGCGAACGACGGCGAATCGGCCCTGGAGCAAGTCTCCGCCCGCCGGCTCCGTCCCTTGACCTCGCTCGTGCGGCGTTCTTCGCTGGAGGACGTCTTCCTCCGGCTGACCGGGCGGAGCCTCGTTGACTAGCGCCCACTCGCCGGCCGTTTCCGCCAGCCGGGCGAGGCGCTGGGGATCCTTCTTCTACGCCGAGCAGGTCCTGCGAGTGATGCGCGGCTACGGCTGGTCCGTCTTCCTGTACAGCGTGGGGCAGCCCGTGGCCTACCTCTTCGCGATGGGCGTCGGGCTGGCGAGCCTCGTGGATGCGAACAGCGCGGCCGTGTTCGGGGGCGTGAACTACCTGACGTTCATCGCGCCGGCACTGTTGGTCTCATCCGCCGTCATGACTGCGTCAGGGGACTTTTCCTACCCGATCATGGACGGCTTCAAATGGCGCCGCGTGTTCTATGGCCCGCACGCCTCACCGCTCGTACCGCAGCAGATCGCCGCGGGGCACATCATGGCCAGTGCCTTGAAATTCCTTGTGCAATCAGCGGTGTACTTCGCCATCGTGGCCATGTTCGGTGCCTCGCCGAGTCCGTGGGGCTGGGTGTCGGCGATAGTTGCGACAGTGGCCGGTTTGTCCTTCGGGCTGCCGCTCATGGCCTACGCCTCGACCATCACCAAAGACTCCGGCCAGTTCGCGTTGGTGCAGCGTTTCATCGTGGTGCCGCTGTTCCTGTTCTCGGGCACGTTCTTCCCGCTGGATTCGCTGCCGCTCGGGGTGCGCTGGATCGGTTGGATCTCCCCGGTGTGGCATGGAACGCAATTGGGCCGCGTCTTCACCTATGGACTCGAGGAGAATCCCTTGTTGACCCTGACCCACGTCGTGTTCCTCGTGGGCGCGGCCGCTGCAGGTTGGACGCTGACGCGGCGCCAGTTCGTCAGGAGGATGGGGACATGAGCGTTCTTACTGGAGGCCATAGCGCCACCGACGCTGCCCGGGAACGCACCTTCGGCCCTCTGTACTCCCGCAACGCGCTTGCTGTTGTGTCACGGGGCCTCATGGCAGCGAAAAGCAGCACCTGGTTGATCCTCGTCTCAGGGTTCTTCGAGCCGGTGCTGTACCTGATTTCCATGGGCGTGGGACTCGGCCCGATTGTGGGAACCGTGGCGGGACCGGGCGGCCAGGAAATCAGTTATGCGGCCTACATCGCTCCCGCGCTCCTGGCCGTGTCCGCCATGAACGGCGCTGTCTATGACTCCACCTGGAACGTCTTCTTCAAGATGAACTTCGCCAAGCTGTACCAGGGAATGCTCTACACGTCCCTCGGGCCGTTGGACGTAGCCATCGGGGAGATCTTCCTGGCCCTGCTGCGCGGACTCCTGTATGCCACAGGGTTCACGGCCGTCATGGCCGTCATGGGACTCATCACCACGCCATGGGCCATCCTCGTCATTCCGGCCTCGGTGCTGATCGCTTTCGGCTTTGCGAGTTTCGGCATGGGCATCACGAGCTTCATGAAGACTTTCCAACAGATGGACTGGATCAACTTCTTCATGCTGCCCATGTTCCTTTTCAGCGCCACCTTCTACCCGCTGAGTGTCTATCCGCAATACATCCAGTGGCTCATCCAAGCAATGCCGCTATGGCACGGCGTGGAACTCCTGCGGCAGATCAGCATCGGTTCCTTCAGCCCGGCCACGGCAGTTCATGTCGCCTACTACCTCGTGATGATCGCCCTCGGCATCACGCTCACTACCGGAAGGTTGCGCAAGCTCTTCCTGAAATAGCCGGGCAGGCTGTTCGCCGGGGGTGGAAGAGAGCGGTTCGCCGCGCGGAGTTTGCGACAATGGGTGCATGCGATCCCTCGGCGACTCCCCGTCATCTGTTCCCTCGTCCGCTTCCGCCCGGAGCCCTTTCAAAGGCTTCCGCATCGGTGGACTGGGCATGACAGTGGTGCTCATCGCCTTCCTGGTGGCCGTGATCTTCGCCGCCAACCATAACGACGTCGTCGGTTGGATCGTCGCCGTTGTCTCCTTCGGCTGGCTCGCGCTCGCCGCCTTTGTGGTCTTCAGCATCCAGAAGGCTGCCAGGCGGGCCGGTGAAAAACTCACCGAAGCCCAGAACGCTTTCAACGCGGCAACCGGCCGCGCGCCGTCGTCGTCGAGCGCCGACCACGGTGGCACCCGGGTGGTCTCGGAACGGAACGAAGCGGATGAAATCCGGGACCTCAAATTGGACCACTCCTTCAAGATCGTCCAGGTGCAAGTACGAGTGGTCGAGGACGAACGGGCCAAGGGCGACGCCGCCGACCAGGACACCATCGATCGCGCCCTGGAGACCATCGCCATCACGTCGAGCAATGCCCGGGACATGATCAAGTCCTCCGGCGGCGGCGACGAGCCCGTCTCGGGCACCATCATCGACTAGAGTAGGCGGGGTGAGCTCGGCATTGAAGAAGGACTTCCTTCGCATCGCAACGGTCAACGTCAACGGCATTCGCGCCGCCTACAAGAAGGGCATGGCAGAGTGGCTGGAACCGCGCGACGTCGACATCCTGTGCCTGCAGGAAGTCCGCGCGCCCGATGAGGTGGTCCACCAGCTCATCGGCGAAGGCTGGTACATCCTGCACGCCGAAGCCGAGGCCAAGGGCCGCGCCGGCGTTGCGATTGCCTCCAGGCAGGAACCCGTTGCTACCCGCGTGGGTATTGGCGACGACTATTTCGCCACGACCGGACGCTGGGTCGAGGCAGACTACGTCGTGCGGGACGGCGGCGGCAAGGACACTACGCTGACGGTCGTCAGCGCTTACGTGCACTCCGGCGAAGCGGACACGCCCAAGCAGGTGGACAAGTACCGCTTCCTGGACGTCATGACCACAAGGCTTCCGGAACTGGCCAAGCACAGTGAGCATGCCCTGGTGGTCGGCGACCTCAACGTGGGCCACACCGAGCTCGACATCAAGAATTGGAAGGGCAACACCAAGCGTGCCGGTTTCCTTCCTGAGGAGCGCGCGTACTTCGACCGCTTCTTCGGCGACGAGATCGGATGGAGGGATGTCCACAGGGGCCTGGCAGGAAATGTCGATGGCCCCTACACCTGGTGGTCCCAGCGCGGTAAGGCCTTTGACACTGACACAGGCTGGCGCATCGACTACCACATGGCCACTCCTGGACTCGCGGCAGCCGCTCTTTCGGCCGTCGTTGACCGGGCGCCGTCGTGGGACACCCGTTTCTCCGACCACGCACCGCTGGTAGTCGACTACCAGCTCTAGGCTTTCGAAAGTTTCCTCATGACCAGTTCCACCACGACCGAACCCGCTGCAGCCGCAGCCAAGGCAACATCCACCAAACTGGCCGCCGGGGCAAAGCACCGTGTGCTGTCCGGCATGCAGCCCTCTGCCGACTCCCTCCACTTGGGCAACTACCTTGGTGCCCTGGTCAACTGGGTCCGCATGCAGGACGAGTATGACGCCATCTTCTTCATCCCGGACCTGCATGCCATTACGGTGCCGCAGGATCCTGCCGAGCTGGCCCGCCGGACACGCGTCACCGCTGCGCAGTACATCGCCGGCGGCGTAGATGTGGACAAGTGCACGCTGTTCGTCCAGTCCCAGGTTCCTGAGCACGCCCAGCTGGCGTGGGTCCTGGGCTGCATCACCGGCTTCGGCGAGGCCTCGCGCATGATCCAGTTCAAGGACAAGTCGCTGCAACACGGTTCCGACCACGCGAGCGTCGGGCTCTTCACGTACCCGATACTGCAGGCGGCCGACATCCTGCTGTACCAGCCACATGGGGTACCCGTAGGCGAGGACCAGCGGCAGCACATTGAACTCAGCCGCGACCTCGCCCAGCGCTTCAATAGCCGCTACGGCGAGACGTTCCAGGTGCCGCAGGCCTTCATCCAGAAGGAAACGGCCAAGATCTACGATCTCCAGAACCCCACGGCGAAGATGTCCAAGTCCGCGGAGTCGCCGGCCGGGTTGATCAACCTTCTCGATGACCCGAAGGTCACGGCCAAACGCATCAAGTCGGCCGTCACGGACACCGAGACGGAAATCCGCTTCGATCGCGAAGCCAAGCCCGGGGTGTCCAACCTGCTGAGCATCTACTCGTCCATCAGCGGCCAGCCGGTGGAGAAGATCGTCGCGGACTACGAAGGCAAGATGTACGGTCACCTGAAGGTTGACCTCGCTGAACTCGTTGCTGCCCATCTCGGGCCAATCCGGGACCGCGCCAACGAGCTGCTGGCCGATCCGGCCGAGCTCGACCGGCTCCTCGCCCACGGAGCGGACAAGGCCCGCGAGATCGCCTCGGCCACGCTCGCGGACGTCTACGCCAAGGTGGGCTTCCTGCCTTACGGCGGACCACAAGGAATCCGCTAAAACCATGTGCGCAGCTGGCAAGATCAGCGTCCAGGTCGGCTCTCTTTCAAGGGGAGCCGGCCAGGCCGCTGACGCCCACCCGGCCACGGGCGCACACCAGTCTGCCAGCGCGTGCGGGGACAATATGTGCGTAGGGGTCATCCTGGGTTTCCCCAGGGAAGTCGCCCAGGAACTGCAGCAATGGCGTGCATCCTTCGGTGATCCCATGGCGGAAGTCATCCCGGCCCACATCACCCTCGTCACGACGACGCCTGCCCAGGACTGGGAAGCCACCCTCGAGCACGTTCGCGATGTCGCCCGGCGCCAGGCACCTTTCAAGATCACGATTTCCGGCACGGGCTCCTTCCGTCCGGTGTCCCCGGTGGTGTTCCTGAAGGTCGAAGACGGTTTCGAGGAGTGTGTGGGCCTGCACGAACAACTGCAGACCGGCCCCCTCGAACGCGACCTTCCTTTCCCCTACCACCCGCACGTCACGGTAGCGCACGACGTCGCTCCTGAAAGCCTGGACGAAGCCGAAACGGTGCTCAAGAACTACAGCGCCACCTTCCCTGTGGTTAGCATGGGACTTTACGAGCACGACGACAATGGCATTTGGCAGCTACGGGAAGAGCTCGACTTTGGCGGCGACGCAGACCAAGCACGGAAAAGCACAGCACAACGACCGGCAGCAGGCGGAAAGGCCACCGCTACCGACTGAAGGGGCGCAGCTGAAGCTGCAGCTCATTCACCGTCAGGTCGAATGGGGAAAGGCCCGGCGCTCAGGACATAGGGGCGCCACGATTCCGGCGTTCATCAACTTGGCCCTCGCCCGGCTGAGCAACTTCCGGCCGATGCGTGCCTTCAACCTCTACAACCTGCGCCATGGTCCACTGTTGAGCGCGGGCATTGGCTTCACCATGTTCTTCTCCATCACAGGCCTGCTGGCCACAGGATTCGCGGTGACCGGCTTGGTCCTCAATGGGCAGCCCCAACTGGTTGATTCAATCGTCTCGAGCGTCTCCACGGCGGCCCCGGGACTCCTGAAAACCAGCGGAGGCAACGGCCTGGTGGATCCGCACGATCTCCTGAACCCCACAGGCCTTGGCTGGACGGCCGTCATAGCCGCCGTCGTCACGGTCTTTACCGCGCTCGGCTGGATCGCCGGGATCCGGGAGGGTCTTCGCGGAGTCTCCGGGCTGGAGTCCGTACAAGAGAACCCCCTGCTGATGAAGGCCCGCGACGCCGGGACCCTCCTGCTGCTCGGCGCAGCCTTGGTGGTCAGCGCCGGTGTTTCGCTCGTGTTCGGGACAGCGGCCGGATGGATCATCGAACGGCTCGGGTTGGCCGACGCCGTCGCCGGCCCCGTCACGTGGCTCGTTCGCACGGCCGTTCCACTTGTCCTCAACTGGGCGACCGCGGTGATCATGTTCCGCTTCGCAGGCCGCCTGAAACTTCGCCGCCAAGCGTTCGTGGAAGGAACAGTGCTGGCCGGCATCGGGACCACCATCCTCCAGATCTTCAGCACGGAATTGCTGGCGAACGCCGGACGGAACCCCATCCTGGCCTCATTCGCCATCATCATCGGGCTTCTCATCTGGTTCAACCTTGTCAGCCAGGTCTACTTGGTCTCCGGGGCGTGGGCCGCCGTCAGGGAAGCGGATACCGGCGCTCATGAGCACCCCAAGCCGGCCCTCGGATCACGGCACCCTTCGCCGCGCACGTTCCACGCAAAAGGGTCCTGACGGCATCCAGAGCCCCAACTGACTAACAGTTGTTGTCGTTTTGAGCGCTCATAACGACAACAACTGCTAGTCAGTTGGGCTGGGTCTCCTGCTAGTCGCCGAGGTACTGCCCGGCCCAGGCCGAGATTATCCCCGCGACCCGGGCGGCTTGCCCCTTGCCCGTCAACAGGTGGTCACTGCCTTCAAGCGAAATAAAGCTCCGCGGGTGCCGTGCCGTTTGGAAGATCTCGCTGGCATTGTCGATGCCCACAGTGTTGTCTGTGGGGGAGTGCAGCACCATGAGTGGTCTGTGCAGGGTACGGATGCAGTCCCTGAGGTCGGCCTTCTCCACGTCCTCAACAAAGTGGCGGCGAATCTCCATGCGCCTGCCGCCCAAATTGACCTTTGCGCTGCCTTCGCTGAGAATCGTGCTGACTTCGGCGTCGAACATGTGCTCCACATGCCTGGGCTGGAATGGGGCGCCGACAGTCGCTACCGCCCGTACCTCGGGGAGGCTGAGGGCGGCGGCCAACACAGCGGCCCCGCCGAAGGAGTGGCCAACAAGCAGGGAGATTTCCTTACCATCAGCACGCATGAACTCGGCGGCGCGGATGGTGTCCGCCACTTTCACGCTGAACGATCCTGCGGACCAATCGCCGGAGGAGTCGCCGAGTCCAAGGTTGTCGAAGCGAAGCATGCCGACGCCGAGATCCGCCAAGCCCTTGCAGATACGCGAGGCTGACGGGCTGTCCTTGCCGAGGGTCAAACCATGGGAGAACACACCCCAGCCCCGGACCGGGCCCTCAGGCACGTCCACGATCCCTGCCAGGAGATCTCCGGTACTGCCTTCGAAGCTGATCTTCGTGGACTTGGACACCCTGTCCGCCTTTCGTTTTGCGAGCGAGTCTTAAACAACGACGACGGCGGACCCCGCCAAGGGGACGCCGTCGTCGTCGTATTCTAAATTTTGGACTAGATCTTGCGTGCCAGGATGGCCTGCTTGACCTCGGCGATTGCCTGGGTCACCTGGATGCCACGCGGGCAAGCCTCCGAGCAGTTGAAGGTGGTGCGGCAGCGCCACACGCCTTCCTTGTCGTTGAGGATCTCCAAGCGCATATCACCGGCATCGTCGCGGGAATCGAAGATGAAGCGGTGCGCGTTCACGATGGCGGCCGGGCCGAAGTACTGGCCGTCCGTCCAGAACACGGGGCAGGACGACGTGCACGCAGCGCACAGGATGCACTTGGTGGTGTCGTCGAACCGTTCCCGGTCCTCGACCGACTGCAGGCGTTCCTTGGTGGGCTCGTGGCCCTTGTTGATCAGGAACGGCATGACCTCGCGGAAGGACTGGAAGAACGGCTCCATGTCCACGATCAGGTCCTTCTCCACCGGGAGGCCCTTGATCGGTTCAACGGTGATGGGCTTGGAGGTGTCCAGGTCCTTCAGCAGGGTCTTGCACGCTAGGCGGTTACGGCCGTTGATGCGCATGGCGTCGGATCCACAGACTCCGTGTGCACAGGAACGGCGGAAGGACAGCGAGCCATCGATCTCCCACTTGATCTTGTGCAGGGCGTCCAGCACGCGGTCGGTGCCGTACATCGTCAGCTGGTGGTCTTCCCATACGGGCTCTTCCGAGACCTCGGGGTTGTAGCGTCGCACGCGCAGCGTGATGTTGAAGGTGGGAATTTCCCCGCCTCCACCAATGTGCGCGGGCAGCTCGATCTTGGATGCTGGCTCAGCAAGTTCAGCAGACATCTTAGTACTTCCTCACCATCGGCTCGTAGCGCGTAAAGACAACAGGCTTGGTGCCGAGTCGGATGCCCGCGATTGCTTCCGCAGATCCGTCCGCCGGGGCGTGCTCATCCTTATACGCCATGGAGTGCTTCATGAATTTCTCGTCGTCGCGCTCCGGGAAGTCCTCCCGGAAGTGGCCTCCACGGGACTCCTCGCGGTGCAGGGCAGCAACTGTCATGACTTTGGCCAGTTCCAGCAGGAAGCCCAGTTCCACTGCTTCGAGCAAGTCAAGGTTGAAGCGCTTTCCCTTGTCCTGGACGCTGATGCGCTGGTAGCGCTCTTCGAGGGACGCGATGTCCGTGAGCACCTGGTTCAGGGTGTCCGCAGTACGGAACACCTGCATGTTGGCATCCATGGTGTCCTGCAGTTCCTTGCGGATCGCGGCAACCCTTTCGCCGCCATCGGAAGTGCGGACGTGGTTCAGCAGATCCAGCGTGTACGCCTCCGGGTCTTCCGGGAGCTCCACGAAGTCAGCAGTCTTGGCGTATTCGGCTGCGGCAATGCCTGCACGCTTGCCGAAGACGTTAATGTCCAGCAGCGAGTTGGTGCCCAAGCGGTTGGAGCCGTGGACCGAGACACAAGCAACCTCGCCGGCTGCGTACAGGCCCGGCACGATGGTGTCGTTGTCCTGCAGGACCTCGGTGGTGATGTTGGTGGGAATGCCGCCCATGGCGTAGTGCGCCGTCGGGAACACCGGAACCGGTTCCGTGTACGGCTCGACACCGAGGTAAGTGCGCGCGAATTCGGTGATGTCCGGAAGCTTCGCGTCGATGTGGGCCGGCTCAAGGTGGGTCAGGTCCAGGAGGACGTAGTCCTTGTTCGGGCCGCAGCCGCGTCCTTCACGGACTTCGTTTGCCATGGAACGGGCCACGATGTCGCGGGGAGCGAGGTCCTTGATGGTGGGGGCGTAGCGTTCCATAAAACGCTCACCCTCGGAGTTGCGGAGGATCGCGCCTTCGCCGCGGGCAGCTTCCGAGAGGAGGATGCCCAAGCCGGCGAGACCGGTCGGGTGGAACTGGAAGAACTCCATGTCCTCCAGCGGGATTCCGCGGCGGAAGGCGATGCCCATGCCGTCACCGGTCAGGGTGTGGGCGTTGGAGGTGGTCTTGAAGACCTTGCCTGCGCCGCCGGAGGCGAACACCACGGACTTGGCCTGGAAAACGTGCAACTCGCCGGAGGCGAGGTCGTAGGACACGACGCCGGCTACGCGCTTCTGCTTGTACGGCGTTCCGTCTTCGCGGACGGCGTCTTCCTCGACGGTCAGCAGGTCCAGGACGTAGTACTCGTTGTAGAACTCAACGTTGTGCTTGACGCAGTTTTGGTACAGCGTCTGCAGGATCATGTGGCCAGTGCGGTCTGCTGCATAGCAGGCGCGGCGGACCGGAGCCTTGCCGTGGTCACGGGTGTGGCCACCGAAACGGCGCTGGTCAATGCGGCCTTCGGGCGTGCGGTTGAACGGCAAGCCCATCTTTTCCAGGTCCAGCACGGCGTCGATGGCTTCCTTCGCCATGACCTCGGCTGCGTCCTGGTCTACCAGGTAGTCGCCACCCTTGATGGTGTCGAACGTGTGCCACTCCCAGTTGTCCTCTTCGACGTTGGCCAGGGCTGCACACATGCCGCCCTGGGCTGCGCCAGTGTGGGAACGGGTGGGGTAGAGCTTGGTCAGTACTGCAGTGCGTGCGCGCTGACCGGATTCGATCGCGGCGCGCATGCCGGCGCCGCCGGCACCGACAATAACGACGTCGTACTTATGGACCTGCATACCAGATGCTCTTTCTCTCTAAGTCAGATGGTCGGCGGAGCCTGCTCCGCGTGTTGTGCACAGCCGGACTAAGCCGGTGGTGCAGCGGAGCCGCTACGGCGCCGGGCAGAACCCGCCCGGCAGCTGAACGCCGTTGACGACGGGGCACGGGTTGAACGTGAAGATCACCAAAGTGCCAAGGACGACGATGACGACCGTAGCCGCGTAAAGGACCACCTTGAGCCACAGGCGGGTGGCGTCCTTCTCGGCGTAGTCGTTGATGATGGTGCGGACGCCGTTGGTGCCGTGCAGCATGGCGAGCCACAGCATGGCCAGGTCCCAGAACTGCCAGAACGGGTCGGCCCACTTGCCGGCCACGAAACCGAAGTCGATGCCGTGGATGCCTTCGCCTACCATGAGGTTCACGAAGAGGTGGCCGAAGATCAGGACCACGAGCACGACGCCGGAGAGCCGCATGAACAGCCACGCGAACATCTCGAAGTTCCCCTTGGAACCGGTGCCGCGACGGTACTGCGGAGCAATTTTCCCACTGCCGATTTTTCCACCACTGTTTTTTCCACTGCGTGGGGTTTGAATATCAGTGCTCATGGCTTAGTGGCCTCCCAGTGCGAGGGACAGGTGGCGGATGGCGAAGGCCCCGAAGGTGACCAGCCACAATACCAGGACGGTCCACAGCATCTGGCGCTGGTATTTCGCGCCCTTCTTCCAGAAGTCAATGGCGATGACGCGCAGACCATTGAAGGCGTGGAAAACAATCGCTGCGACGAGGCCCGTCTCGCCGAGGGCCATGAGGGGGTTCTTGTAGGCGCCGATAACGGCCGTGTAGGCCTCCGGGGACACACGCACCAATGAGGTGTCCAGCACATGGACCAACAAGAAGAAAAAGATCACAACACCGGTAATGCGGTGTCCAACCCAGGACCACATGCCTTCACGGCCGCGGTACAAGGTGCCAGCTGGTTTTGTCGGCACTGAATAAACCTTCCTGCAACACAGCGGCGCTGGCACGGGATCCATGCGGGGGAAACGCCAGCTGCGAGAGCACTCGTAGCTCAGCCTAAATCTAGGCTTCGCTCACAGCTTATTCAATTTAGGCACCCCTTCTTGTAACGAGAGTGCGGGTGTTCGCCTGAATTCCGGTCTTTTCGCCCCGCGGGTGAGACGAAGACCACAAAGTGGGAGTTGCGCGTGTGTCGGATAAGGTGTTGCGGTGAGTATAGAAAACGCTGCAAGCCTCGAATCGCCATTGCGTCACTTCCATGCGGTTATTCCGGCTGGCGGAGTGGGCACGCGCCTGTGGCCGCTTTCGCGTGCTGCTGCGCCCAAGTTCCTGCATGACCTCACGGGTTCGGGAAGCACCCTGCTGCGCGCTACGTACGACCGCCTCGAACCATTGGCCGGCAACCGCGTGCTGGTGGTTAC
Source organism: Arthrobacter sp. KNU-44 (assembly GCF_051843155.1). Taxonomy (NCBI): domain Bacteria; kingdom Bacillati; phylum Actinomycetota; class Actinomycetes; order Micrococcales; family Micrococcaceae; genus Arthrobacter; species Arthrobacter sp. KNU-44. The sequence continues at coordinate 866,303 of NZ_JBPXNG010000002.1, read as the reverse complement.
GGGTGTGGCGCACCGGGTTGCTGTCTGCCGCCAGCTTCCCGAAGTGGGCGAAAACGAATTGGTCCTCGAAAGCGAACCGAAGGACTCGGGAGCGGCGATCGGCCTCGCCGCCGCCATCCTGTACCGTCGCGACCCGGACACCATCATGGGTTCCTTCGCAGCCGACCATGTCATCAGCCCGGACAACCTCTTCCAGGAAACTGTCCGTGAGGCCATCCACACTGCGGCCGCCGGAAAGATCGTCACCATCGGCATCAAGCCCACGCACCCCTCGACCGGGTTCGGCTACATCCGCACCGGGGACTTGCTCAACATCGATGACGCACCGAACGCGCATGCCGTGGTCGAATTCGTCGAGAAGCCGAGCGAGGACATTGCCAAGAAATACCTCGAGACGGGCGACTACGTCTGGAATGCGGGCATGTTCGTCGCCCCCGTCGCGCTCATGCTCAAGCACCTGGAGGCAAACCAGCCGGTCCTGTTTGCCGGGCTGGAGGAAATTGCCAACGCCTGGGACACGCCGGAACGCGACGAAGTGACTGCCCGGGTGTGGCCCACCCTGCCGAAGATTGCCATTGACTATGCAGTGGCTGAACCCGCCGCAGCGGCGGGGGATGTCGCCGTCGTGCCCGGTACCTTCCGCTGGGACGACGTCGGAGACTTCGCCGCAATCGGTCGACTCAACAATGCCGGCGACGTCGATGAGGTGACCGTCCTGGGCGAAGGCGCCCGTGTCTTCACCGAGAACGCCAGCGGCGTGGTCGTCTCCGACACCAAGCGCGTGATCGCCCTTATCGGGATCAAGGACGTCGTGATCGTTGATACGCCGGACGCCTTGCTTGTCACCACGAAGGAACACGCCCAGCGGGTCAAGGGCGCGGTGGACGCACTCAAGGCGAGCGGCGACACAGACGTTCTCTAGCGCCCTCTTGCGGCGCTGTCCGTAACCAAGAGACCCCTTTCGCTATTCGGGGGGCGTGGATGGCTAGAGTTGTGAGGTGCGCAATTTCACTACCGAAACCGAGCCGACCCCAGTGGTGAAGCCGTGGCTTGACGATCTCTTGCCGGAACTCCTTGAATTCCGGAGGGATCTGCATGCGCACCCCGAACTTTCCTTCAAGGAATTTCGCACCACGGACAAGTTGGTTGAACGGCTCGAAGCGGCGGGGCTTGAACCCCGCCGGCTGGAAGGGTCGGGGCTGACAGTCGACGTCGGCGAGGGGCCTATCGCGACGGCCCTCCGCGGCGACATCGACGCGCTCCCCATCATCGAAGAGACCGGGCTTCCGTTCGCGTCGAAGAACCACGGCGTCACCCACGCGTGCGGGCATGATGTCCACACCACGAGCATGCTTGGCATTGCCTTGGTGCTGCACGCCATGCACCAGGAATCCCCCTTGGGCGGCACGGTGCGCATCATCTTCCAGCCAGCAGAAGAAACCATGCCCGGCGGTGCCCTGTCCTGCATCGAGCAGGGGGTGCTCCAGGGTGTCCCGCGGATTCTTGCGCTGCACTGTGATCCGCGTATCAACGTCGGCAAGATCGGCACGCGCATAGGCGCCATCACCTCGGCGTCGGACACCATCAAAATCGAACTGACCGGACGTGGCGGCCATACTTCCCGTCCGCATTTGACCGAAGACCTGGTCTTCGCGCTAGCCCAAATCGCCGTCAACGTCCCGGCCGTGCTATCCCGTCGGGTGGACGTGCGCAGCGGCGTTTCGGTGGTGTGGGGTCAGATCGCGGCAGGGTCCGCACCCAACGCCATCCCCGCCAACGGATACATGGCCGGCACCATGCGTTGCCTCGACAGGGACGCCTGGCACAGCGCAGGGGAGTTGCTCGACGACGTCGTCCAGCAAGTTGCCGCGCCGTACGGGGTGGACGTGCACCTTGAGCACACCCGCGGCGTCCCTCCCGTGGTCAACTCGGAACACGAGACTGCCCTCATCGAGGCGGCGGCGCGTGCGGAACTCGGCGAGCACGCCGTCGTCCTGACCCCCCAGTCCATGGGAGGCGAAGACTTTGCCTGGTTCCTGGCCGACCTGCCGGGTGCCATGATGCGGCTCGGAACGCACACCCCCGGCGGTGAGGAATACGATCTCCACCGCGGTGACTTCATTGTGGACGAGCGTGCCCTCGGCTTCGCGATCCAGGTCCTGGCCGCCGCCGCGCTGCGAACCATCCGGGATCTCTAAGCCTCGGACGCTCGCTCACTTATGCCGGGTTCTAGCCGGACGCTCGCTCACTTTTGCCGGGTTCTGGCCGGACGCTCGCTCACTTATGCCGGGTTCTGACCGGACGCTCGCTCACTTTTGGTCGAAACGCCGGGGATCCTCTTGCAGATCATCTGCAAGAGGATCCCGTTGTTTCGGCTTGTTTGTGAGCGGGCGTTGTTGGGGGTGGGCTTGTTTGTGAGCGGGCGTTGTTGGGGGTGGGCTTGTTTGTGAGCGGGCGTTGTTGGGGGTGGGCTTGTTTGTGAGCGGGCGTTGCCGGGGTCAATTGAGTTGTGCACAATTTAATTGTGAGCTATCGTTATTCCCATGAGTGAAGCCCCCCGCCTCGACCGCCAGGTCTGTTTCGCCCTCTACTCCGCCTCCAAGGCCGCCACTGCGGTCTACCGGCCCGTCCTGGACGAGCTTGGACTGACGTATCCGCAATACCTCGTGATGCTGGTGCTCTGGGAAAACGAGCCTCGAAGCGTCCGGGAACTGGGTACCGAGCTGGGACTCGACTCAGGCACCCTGTCACCGCTGCTCAAGAGGCTTGAAGCCTTGGGCCTCGTGGAGCGCCGGCGTTCAGCCGAGGACGAGCGACGCGTCGAGATCCACCTGAGCGACGCCGGGCGGGCCCTCAGTGCCCGGGCGGGCGCTGTGCCGCAACGCCTCGCCGACGCCGCCGGCCTGAGCGCCGCGGAGCTTGCGCAGCTTCACGACACTCTGGGCCGGCTCACTGCCGCCCTCCATTCAGCCATCTGATCGTCCATCCCAAAACGTCCATCCCAAAACGTCCATCCCAACAAAGGAAAAGGAACCACAGTGAAGACTTTGTACATAGCCGAGGCACTTGCCTCCGGTGAAGGCCGCGAAGGCAACGCCCGCACGAACGACGGCAAGCTGGACGTCGCTCTCGCCAGCCCGGTGGAACTGGGCGGAAACGGCCAGGGCACCAACCCCGAGCAGCTCTTCGCCGCCGGTTACGCGGCATGCTTCCACTCGGCGCTCAGGCTGGTAGGGCGCAAGGCCCGGGTGGATCTGACCGATTCCGCCGTCGCCGCCAAGATCCATTTCGGTGCATTGGAGGGCAGCGAGGGATACGGCCTCGCCGCGGAGCTTGAGATCGCGCTGCCTGCCCTCGACCGGGAAACCGCCGAGCAACTCGTGGCCAAAGCCCACCAGATCTGCCCCTACTCCAACGCGACCCTTGGGAACATCGCCGTCGACATCAAGCTTGTGGAGGTGGCAGCATGAGCTCGGCACTTCCCAAGAGCACCCGCGAAATCCGGCTGGCATCCCGCCCGCAAGGACGCCCTGTCCAAGAGAACTTCCGGCTGGCCGAGACCGATCTGCCGGAGCTGCAGGAGGGCCAGATCCTGGTCCGCAACGAGTTCATGTCGGTCGATCCCTACATGCGCGGCCGCATGAATGACACGAAGTCCTACTCGGCACCTTTCCAGCTCGACGCAGCGCTCGACGGCGGTGCGGTGGGTGAGGTGATCGCGTCCCGTTCCGAGGCACTCAAGGTGGGTGACGTCGTCGTGCACCAGCTCGGCTGGCGCGAATACTCGGTGGTGGATGCGGCAAGCGCGACGCCGGTTCCGGCCGGCCTGGCGCCGACTTCGGCGTTCCTCGGAGCACTTGGCATGACGGGCCTGACGGCATATGCCGGGCTGCTCAAGGTGGCCGAGTTCAAAGCCGGGGACGTCGTCTTCGTTTCCGGTGCCGCAGGCGCAGTGGGTTCGATCGTCGGTCAGGTCGCCAAGGCCATGGGCGCTTCCAAGGTGATCGGCAGCGCCGGTTCCCCGGAGAAGGTGGCTCGCCTGCTGGAACTCGGCTTCGACGCGGCCTTCGACTACGACGACGGTCCCGTCGTGAAGCAACTTCGTGAGGCTGCGGGGGAGCGCGGCATCGATGTCTACTTCGACAACGTGGGCGGCGAGCACCTCGAAGCTGCCCTCGCCGTCCTCACAGTGGGTGGCCGCGTGGCAATGTGCGGCGCCATTTCGCAGTACAACTCCACAGAGCCCGCATCGGGCCCCCGGAACCTGGCCGTGGCCATCGGAAAGCAACTGACCCTGCGCGGCTTCCTCGTGGGTGGCCAGCGACAGCACGCCGCCGAGTTCGCCCAGAACATGGCCGAATGGCTGGCCAATGGAACGGTCCGCTACGACGAGACGATCGTTGATGGACTGGAAAACGCGCCGAAGGCTTTCATCGACCTCCTGGATGGAGCCAACACCGGCAAGATGCTGGTCCGCCTGCCCTGAGTATGATCCCGCACTGAGTACCGGCCGCAGCGGGCGGGCATCCTAGGACCGTTCGCTGGGAGTTCCACTACTGCTTGGTAACAAAAGCTCAACAATCTTCGGGTTGTTGGGCTTTTGTGTTACCCGGGTGTGTTCAATCCCACTAAAGTTGTGCCATCAGTGCGCCCCAGGCGCAGTGCTGCGAAGCATCAGTGAAAACAGAATTTCAGACTCGAGTTTTCGAAACGGACACTCATTGACCAACTGTCGTAGCATCAATCACTTTCTTCCTGGAGGAAAATTGAAGCAATCACTGCGTGCCACATTAAAGCGCGGTTCATTTGCAGGCGTCGCAACTGCGGGCGCCGCTGCACTTTTGCTGGCAGGCTGCGGTAGCGCACCGTCTGCTTCGAGCTCGGGCAGCGCCACCAAGTCGGACTACACCGCATGCATGGTGTCCGACTCCGGCGGCTTCGATGACAAGTCGTTCAACCAGTCAGGCTACGAGGGCCTTCAGGCAGCAGCCAAGGACCTGAGCATCCAGGAGAAGCACGTCCAGTCCAAGGCCGACACGGACTACGACCCCAACCTTCGTTCCATGGTGCAGCAAGGCTGCAAGCTGACAGTTACGGTCGGCTTCCTGCTGGGCGACGCCACGAAGAACATCGCGACGGCGAACCCCAACAGCCACTTCGCCATCATCGACTACTCGGACCCCACCTTCCCGAAGAACGTCAAGCCGATTGTCTATAACACGGCCCAGGCCGCGTTCCTGGCCGGGTACCTCGCCGCCGGCACTTCCAAAACGGGCAAGGTTGCGACCTTCGGTGGCCTCAACATCCCCACCGTGAGCATCTTCATGGACGGCTTCTCCGACGGCGTGAAGTACTACAACCAGAAGAAGGGCAAGTCCGTCCAGCTGCTTGGCTGGGACAAGGACAAGCAGGACGGAACGTTCGTCGGCGACTTCAAGCAGGTCGACAAGGGCAAGGTCCTCACCCAGGGATTCCTGGACCAAGGGGCCGACGTCGTCCTTCCCGTCGCTGGACCGGTTGGAGCGGGCGCCGGAAGTGCGATCCTTGACGCCAAGGCAAAGGGCACGGACGCAAAGCTGATCTGGGTCGACTCGGATGGCTACCTGACCGCACCCGCCTACAAGTCGGTCATCCTGACTTCGGTCCAGAAGACCATGGCGACCGCCGTCGAAACGGTCATCAAGGCCGACAAGGACGGCAAGTTCGACCCCAGCCCGTACGTCGGCACGCTCGACAACGGGGGCGTGGCGCTTGCCCCGTTCCACGATCTCGACTCCGCTGTTCCGGCAGACATGAAGAGCGATCTTGACCAGTTGAAGAAGGACATCATCTCCGGCGCAGTCAAGGTCGAATCGAAGTCCAGCCCCAAGTAAAAATCCGGGCTAAACCGCATCGCGCTGCCCTTCAGCCGAGTTTTGGCAGAAGGGCAGCGCGTTCTGCGTTGCCTTCAATTTGCTCTTCGACACTCCTATGCCGAGCACTATGCTGGGAGCACGGTGATGACGAGGAGCCATCCTTTATAGATGGGTTGGAGTTTTGAAACTCGAACTGAAAGGGATCACGAAGCGCTTCGGATCCCTCGTAGCCAATGACCACATCGATCTCGTGGTTGAACCCGGCCAAGTCCATTGCCTCCTGGGCGAAAATGGTGCCGGCAAATCCACCCTGATGAATGTCCTTTACGGACTCTACGACCCCAGCGACGGCGAAATCCTGGTCGACGGAAAACCCGTTGTTTTCAAGGGGCCGGGCGATGCCATGGCGGCGGGGATCGGAATGGTCCACCAGCACTTCATGCTGATTCCGGTATTCACCGTCGCGGAAAATGTCGCGCTGGGAAACGAAGCCACCAAGGCGGCCGGTTTCCTGAACCTGGATGAAACCCGCCGCAGGATCTCCGAGATTTCCAAGCAGTACGGATTCCACGTCGACCCCGATGCCCTCGTGGAAGACCTGCCCGTTGGTGTGCAGCAACGCGTCGAGATCATCAAGGCACTCGTGCGCGACGCCGAAGTCCTGATTCTCGATGAACCGACCGCGGTTCTCACTCCGCAGGAAACCGATGAGCTTCTGGACATCATCCGGCAGCTCAAAGCCGCCGGAAAGTCAATTGTCTTCATTTCGCACAAATTGCGCGAGGTCAAGGAAATTTCGGACATCATCACGGTGATCCGACGGGGCAAAGTAGTCGGCTCGGCCGATCCCTCGGCGTCCCCGACGGAACTCGCCTCGGCGATGGTAGGCCGGGCGGTCAGCCTGACCCTGGAAAAGAAGCCCGCCCAGCCGGGTGAGGCGACCTTCAAGGTCCGGGACCTGACCGTTGTGGACCACAATGGCCAGCACGTCGTGGACGGGCTGAGCTTCGACATCGCCAAGGGTGAAGTGCTTGCCATCGCCGGTGTCCAAGGCAACGGCCAGACGGAGCTCACGGAAGCCATCCTCGGCGTCCAGCAGCACGTCACCGGGTCCATCGTCCTCGACGACGTCGAACTGCTGGGCAAGAGCGTCAAGCAGGTCCTGTCCGCCGGCGTCGGGTTCGTCCCGGAGGACCGCAAGATCGACGGCCTGGTGGGAACGTTCTCCATTTCCGAGAACATGATCCTGGACCTTTACGACAAGGCGCCTTTCGCCCAAGGCATCGGCATGAAACCGGCCTTGATCGCTTCGCACGCGGAGAAGAAGGTCGAGGAGTTCGATGTGCGGACGCCGTCGATCGATGTCGCTGTGGGTACGCTCTCCGGAGGCAACCAGCAAAAGGTGGTCCTGGCCCGGGAGCTGTCCAGGCCATTGAGGCTCTTCATCGCATCGCAGCCCACCCGAGGGCTCGATGTCGGCTCCATCGAATTCGTACACAAGAGGGTCATTGCGGAACGGGACAACGGAACTCCGGTGATGATCGTGTCCACGGAACTCGATGAAGTCCTCGAGCTCGCTGACAGGATCGCCGTTCTCTACCGGGGAAAGCTGGTCGGGATCGTTCCCGCCGGTACGTCCCGCGATGTGCTGGGCTTGATGATGGCCGGCGTTCCCGAACATGAGGCAGAACTGACTGCGCACAAGACCCTCGAGGGAGGAACCCATGTCTGAGTCCAATACCCCTCGGCAGGAAAACGAGGTCGAGCCGGAGCGCCCGGAAACATTGGACGACGAGGCCGTCCTGGATGTCGCGCTGGACACGGCGGACGGTGCAATGGCCCCGTCAGTAATTCCGGCTGCCAGCCAAGGCGGACAGATCCCGCACGCCGCCGGTGGTTCGGTCTTCCGGCAGATCGTGACCGGAAACGCCATGGTCTCGGTGTTGTCCGTGCTGCTCGCCATTGTGCTCGGCGGCATCCTGATGGCCGTGACGAACCCCAAAGTTGCCGAAACGGCAGGCTATTTCTTCGCGCAGCCGGGGGACATGCTCACCGAGGTCTTCAGGCCCTACGTGGCGTTGGTCCAGGGCGCGATATTCAACTGGGCCGGGGCCGACGCCGCAGCCCAGCTGTACCCGATCACTGAAACCCTGACGGTGTCCACGCCCCTGATCCTGGCAGGACTCGGCGTGGCCTTGGCCTTCCGTGCGGGCCTGTTCAACATCGGTGCGCAGGGGCAGATCATTTTCGGCGCCCTGTTCGGCGCCTACGTGGGCTTCACCTGGCACTTGCCTTTCCTGGTTCACCTGCTGCTTGTCATCGTTGCCGGATTTGTCGGCGGCGCGGTGTGGGGCGGCGTCGTCGGCCTCCTCAAGGCCCGGACCGGTGCGCATGAGGTCATCGTGACCATCATGCTGAACTACATCGCGAACTTCCTGCTCCTGTTCCTCCTGACCACTCCCGCTTTCCAGCGCAAGGGCTCGACCAACCCGATCTCGCCCTTCCTGGACCAGTCGGCACTGTTCCCGGAGTTGCTCGGCCCCCAGTTCAGGCTCCACGCGGGCTTCCTCCTTGCCGTGCTGGCAACGGTCTTCGTCTGGTGGCTCCTGAAGCGCTCCACGCTCGGCTTTGAATTCAGGGCCGTGGGCGCCAACCAGAGCGCGGCACGCACCGCCGGAATCAACGTTCCCCGCGCCGTAATCCTCGTGATGGCGATTGCGGGTGCGCTTGCAGGCCTGGCCGGCATTGCGCAGGTATCCGGAACGGAGAAATACCTCTCCGGAGGTGTCGCTGCTTCCATCGGATTCGATGCCATCACGGTCGCGCTGCTCGGTCGTTCAACGCCGTGGGGAACATTCTTCGCCGGGCTCCTGTTCGGCGCGTTCCGTGCGGGAGGCGTCGCAATGCAGGCTGAAACCCAGACCCCCATCGACATCGTCTTGGTCATCCAGTCGTTGATCGTCCTGTTCATTGCTGCACCGCCGCTGGTGCGGGCAATCTTCGGGCTGAACCCGCGGAAAAAGAAGAAGGCCACTGGCGGCCCCGGCTCCGGAACCATCCCCTCCGGAAAAATCGAGAGCGGAGCTGCAACAGCATGAGCACCACAACAACTCAGCCCGGCGGTGGCACCCCCGCCGGAAACGCCCCGGCGGGCCCGGGAAAAACGGGTGCCACCGAGCTGGTGAGCTGGAAGGCCGGCATTGGACTATCCCTGCTCGCAATCCTGGGAACCGTGCTGTTCGGCTTCATGTCCAACTCGAAGTCGGCAGGCTTCGGCATTGCCGAGGCCGCCAATGAAGCGGCCTCCAGTGTCGCTGCTTTGGTCACGTTCGTCCTGGCCCTTCTGCTTTCCGTTGGTCTCGGATACCTGTGGTTCGTCCGCCGTCGTTCAGGCCTCACCTCCGGTTCAGGCACGGGGTCAGGTTCAGGCACGGTACCGGGTTGGCTGCCCCCATCCACCGTCGCCGCCGTCGTGGTCCTTGGCCTTGCCGCGCTCGGAGTGGCAAAGGTTTCCAAGATCACGCTCCCTTCCGCGGCCATCGGCTGGATCGCTGCGGTGATCCTTCTTGGCCTGGCCGGCTACACGGTGTATCTCACCCAGGCGAAGAGGGCTGCACCCCGCTGGGTGGGCGGCACCTTTGCCGCAGTGTTCCTCATCGGGTTCATGGTCTGGATCGTCGCTGGCGGAAATGGCAATGAGCCGTCGATCTCCCTCGCCGGACTGATCGCAGGATCCGTCACCTTGGCCGTGCCGCTCGTCTTCGGATCCCTTTCCGGCGTCCTGTGCGAACGCGTCGGCGTGGTCAACATTGCCATTGAAGGACAGCTCCTGCTGGGAGCATTCTCCGCAGCCGTTGTTGCCACGGTGACGCACAACGTCTACGCCGGGCTGGTCGCGGCGGCCGTCGCCGGGACGCTTGTTTCCTTGGTCCTGGCCGTGGTCAGCATCAAGTACCTCGTCAACCAGATCATCGTCGGCGTCGTGCTCAACGTCCTCATCAGCGGACTGACGAGCTTCCTCTTTTCGACGCTGCTGACGGCTGACCCTGATGGGCTCAACAAGCCGGGGCGCTTGCCTCCGGTGGACATCCCCTTCCTGTCCGATATCCCCATCATCGGCCCCATCCTGTTCCACCAGTCCCTAGTGGGCTATTTGATGTACATCGCAGTGATCGTGGTTTACCTTGGCCTCTTCCACACGAAATGGGGACTGCGCGTGCGGGCCGTCGGCGAGCACCCGCAGGCAGCCGACACCGTGGGCATCAACGTCAACCGGACCCGATTCTGGAACGTACTCATGGGCGGTGCGATCGCGGGCATCGGCGGCTCGTTCTTCACGCTGGTGTCCGTGGATGCGTTCAGCAAGGACATGTCCGGTGGCCGCGGGTACATCGCCCTGGCGGCGCTGATCTTCGGGCGCTGGAACCCGATCGGTGCCTTCCTGGCCGCGTTGCTGTTCGGCTTCGCGGACAACCTCCAGAGCGTCATCACCATCATCGGATCGCCCGTGCCGAGCCAGTTCATGGCCATGCTGCCTTACGCCTTGACTGTCTTCGCCGTCGCTGGATTGGTGGGCAGGTCCCGGCCGCCGGCGGCAAGCGGCATACCGTACGTCAAGGGCTGACCATGGCGCTCACGGATACCGACGTAGACTGGGCGGCCCTCGAGGCCGCTGCAGTCGCCGCCATGGGGAAGGCCTACGCTCCGTATTCGAAGTTCCCGGTGGGGGCTGCCGCCCTCACCGAGGACGGGCGGATCGTCAGCGGATGCAACGTCGAGAACGCAAGCTATGGACTCACCCTGTGCGCCGAATGCGCCCTCGTGGGGGACCTCCATATGGGTGGCGGCGGCAGATTGCGGGCGTTCTATTGCGTCGACGCGAAAGGCAATGTCCTCATGCCATGTGGCCGGTGCAGGCAATTGCTGTATGAATTCCGGGCACCCGGCATGCAACTCATGACAACGCAGGGCATCAAGACCATGGACCAAGTGCTGCCAGATGCCTTCGGTCCCGACAACCTGGAGGAGAACCGGTGACACAGACTGAAGCGTTCGACGCCGTACAGATCATCAGCATCAAGCGGGACAAGGGAACCCTGAGCCCGGAGCAGATCGACTGGACCATCGACGCCTATACCCGCGGCGTCATTGCCGACGAGCAAATGGCGGCCCTGAACATGGCCATCCTGCTCAACGGGATGGACCGTGCCGAGATCTCACGCTGGACCGAGGCGATGATCGCCTCGGGAGAGCGGATGGACTTCTCGAGCCTTCGGCGGCCCGACGGTGGCGTGAAAGCGACCACCGACAAACACTCCACCGGGGGCGTCGGGGACAAAATCACCCTTCCGCTTGCGCCGCTTGTGGCGGTCTTCGGGGTGGCGGTTCCCCAGCTTTCCGGCAGGGGACTGGGCCACACGGGCGGCACGCTCGACAAGCTCGAGGCAATTCCCGGGTGGCGGGCGAACCTGAGCAACGAGGAAATCCTGGCCCAGCTGCAGGACGTGGGCGCTGTCATTTGCGCCGCCGGCACGGGTTTGGCTCCGGCGGACAAGAAGCTCTATGCCCTGCGCGACGTCACGGGCACCGTGGAAGCCATTCCCCTGATTGCCTCGTCCATCATGAGCAAGAAGATCGCCGAAGGCACAGGCTCCCTTGTACTCGACGTGAAGGTGGGCTCGGGGGCGTTCATGAAGGACGAAGCCCGCGCCCGCGAGCTGGCCGAAACCATGGTGGCCCTTGGCAAGGATGCGGGCGTCAACACGGTGGCCCTCCTTACCAACATGAGCACGCCGCTGGGCTTGACCGCGGGTAATGCGATCGAGGTGGAGGAATCGATGGAGGTGCTTGCGGGCGGCGGCCCGGAAGACGTCGTCGAGCTCACCGTCAGGCTCGCCGAAGAGATGCTCGCGTGCGCCGGAGTGCACGACGCCGACCCCGCGGCCGCCCTCAAGGACGGCCGCGCGATGGATGTCTGGAACCGCATGATTGAAGCCCAGGGCGGCGATCCGCGTGCCGCCCTGCCGGTGGCCAAGGAATCCGAGGTCATCCAGGCTCCGGCCGACGGCGTCCTCGTGGGGCTCGACGCTTTGTCCGTGGGCGTGGCTGCGTGGCGCCTGGGCGCCGGACGTGCCCGGAAGGAAGACATCGTCCAGGCCGGCGCAGGAGTGCGCATGCACGCCAAACCGGGCGCCTTGGTCCGGGCGGGGGAACCACTCATGACCCTACTGACCGACACCCCGGAAAAGTTCGACAGGGCAACGGAAGCCTTGGAAGGCGCTGTGCTCATTGCGCCGGAAGGCTCACGGCCGGCGCAACGGCTCATCATCGACCGGATCTCCTAGGCTGATCTCCCGGGCAATTCGGGATGCCCGGGAGACAATCCCTGCGGCCATTCGTTAGGAAGACCGTGCAAGCCATCAACGACTTCATCCTCGCCGCGGCCGGGCAGCCTTGGGTTTTGCTTCTGGTTTTCGCCTGCCGCGTGATCGACGGTTTCTTCCCGCCCATTCCGAGCGAGTCGATGGTAGTGGGACTCGCGGCAGTCTCCGTGACCGCCGGGACGCCCAACACGTGGCTGTTGATCCTGGTGGGTGCCCTTGGGGCTTTCACTGGCGACAACATCGCCTACTTGATCGGCCGCAAAGTAGGTGTTCGCCGATGGCGGTGGATGCGTTCCCAAAGGATGCAGGGTGCCTTCCGCTGGGCCGGGAGGGAACTTCGACGCCGGGCCGCGTCGCTGATCATGGTTGCCCGGTTCATCCCCATCGGCCGTGTGGCGGTCAACCTCACAGCCGGAGCAACCCACTTCCCGCACGGCATGTTTGTGGCGCTCACGGCCATGTCCGCCGTTCTGTGGGCCAGCTATTCGGTCGCCATCGGCGTGTTCTTCGGCCAATGGTTCGAGCACAACCACCTGCTCGGAGCGGTCATCGCGATCGGCGCGGCCGTCATCCTGGGAATCATCGTGGACCGGATCATCAGCAAAGTCCGCGGGGCCACGCCTTCCACCGAAGAGGGCGAAGAAACCGGGGAGCCCGAAGAGGAATCCGTCGTGTAGCAGGCGTAGCCAAGGGGAGCCGTCTCCTCCCTTGGTATGAGCCCTTGGCACCGGAAGATCCCTCCACGGGTGGATGCTTCCACTTCGACTTTCGAGCTAGCCTTAAAGTGTGTTCTACCCCGGCCGGGGCGTAGCGAACGACGCCCGGGCCGTGGGACACTGGATAGCGATCTATGTCACGCGACCGTGTGACTTTCCTTGAGGAGCAATGCCTGCGTGGAATTCATGAACCACATGCTCGAGCATGCCGCCGGGCAACCGTGGATCTACCCGGTGCTCCTGGTTTTCTTTTTCATCGACGGCTTTGCCACGATCCTTCCCAGTGAGACCGCGATCGTCGGGCTTTCGGCCCTTGCGATGCACCGGGGTGAGCCCAACCTGTGGCTCCTCGGCGCTACTGCGCTTGTCGGGGCCATGGCCGGCGACAACATGGCCTACATGCTGGGCCGCAAGATCGGCCTGGACCGCTGGAAATGGATGCGCAAGCCGAAGGTCCAAAAGATGTTCGCTTGGGCGCACTATGAGCTGGACAAGCGCGGCGCCGTGCTCATCTTCACGGCCCGATACATACCGTGGGGCCGGGTGGCGGTCAACTACGTCGCCGGACAGACTGGCTTCCGCCACAAGACCTTCTTCTTCCTGGATGCCTTCGCCTGCTTCACTTGGGTAGGTTACTCGATCGGCATTGGATCGCTGGCTGGCCACTGGGTGCACAACAACCCGCTCCTCGGCGTGGGGATTGCCGTGGCATTCGCCGTGGTACTCGGCGTCATCGTGGACCACACCTTGCGTTGGTGGCACAAGCACCTCGAAAAGAAGGACGGCGAGAAGAAGGAAGCCGCTTCCCCGGAAACAGCCGCAGCAGACGCGGGTACCGCGGTTAACGCGGCGTCCGGTGTCGACCGCTCAAACCCTGCTGGCTAAGCTTCTTCCGTCCCCCTAGAGTTGAGACGTGACTGAGCCTATTGTTGATGCCGCCCCTGCCCTTGACTTCGACCTGAAGAGCCTGCCGAAAGTTTCCCTTCACGACCACTTGGACGGGGGACTGCGCCCGGCCACCATCATCGAGCTGGCGGAGGCCGTCGGCCATACCTTGCCTTCCACCGATCCCGTAGCCCTGGGCCAGTGGTTCCGGGAGTCCGCCGACTCCGGTTCTTTGGTCCGCTACCTCGAAACCTTTGATCACACGATTGCTGTCATGCAGACCAAGGAAGGCCTGGCGCGCGTCGCCAAGGAATTCGTCGAGGACTTGGCCGACGACGGCGTCGTGTACGGCGAGATCCGCTGGGCACCCGAACAGCACCTGCAGAAGGGCCTCACCCTGGACGAGGTTGTGGACGCCGTCCAGGAAGGGCTCGACGCCGGAGTGGACGCCGTTGAGGAATCCGGGCGCCAAATCCAGGTCGGCCAGCTCATCACGGCGATGCGCCACGCGGACCGCGGCCAGGAAATTGCCGAGCTCGCCGTGCGCCACCGTTACGACGGAGCTGTCGGCTTCGACATCGCCGGAGCCGAAGACGGTTTCCTGCCTTCCCGATTCAAGGACGCTTTCACCTACCTGGCCGAGCACAACTTCCCGGCTACCGTGCACGCCGGCGAAGCCGCGGGCCTGGAAAGCATCCAGTCCGCCCTTGTGGACGGCCGCGCCTTGCGCTTGGGCCACGGCGTGCGTATCGCCGAGGACATCACCGTTGAGTTCGAAGACGCCGAGGGCGAAGAGGCCGACGACGACGCCGAGGACACCGTCGGCATGGTCACCTTGGGTGAAGTGGCCGGCTGGGTCCGCGACCGCGGAATCGCCCTGGAAATCTGCCCCTCGTCCAACCTGCAGACCGGCGCAATCGCGAACTTCGGCGAAGGCATCGAGAACCACCCGCTGGACATGCTCTACCAGCTGGGCTTCAACGTCACCATCAACACCGACAACCGGCTCATGAGCGGCGTGACGCTCACGGACGAGTTCGAGCTTCTCGTGGAGACCTTCGATTACGATCTGGACGACCTTCTCGAACTGACGCTCAACGCGGCCGAGTCGTCGTTCCTGCCGCTGGATGAAAAAGAGGCGTTGGTGGAGTACATCAACGACGCCTACGCCAACCTTGGCTGAGCAGACTCCTGCAGGCGTCGGTTCTCCTGAACGGCCCGCAGACGTGCTCGTTGGGCCCACGGCAGCAGGGGTCCCCGGCCGAGCTTGCGAGGTTGGGGAGCTGCTTGATGGGCCCACGGCAGCAGGGGTCCCCGGCCGAGCTTGCGAGGTTGGGGAGCTGCTGGGGAAAATTGCCTCTTTGCGCGAGCACTGTCCGTGGATGGGGGCGCTGACCCATGAGTCCCTCGTCGAGTACCTGATCGAGGAAGCGTACGAAGTGGTCGACTCGATCGAAGCCGGCGCGTCCGGTTCCGATACTGCCGACGAACTCCGGGGCGAGCTGGGCGACGTGCTGCTCCAAGTGGTGCTGCACGCCCGGCTCGCCGAGGAGCAAGGACAGTTCACGTTCGACGACGTCGCGCGCGCCATCACGGAGAAGATGGTGCGGCGCAACCCGCACGTCTTCAAGCCGGACGGGTCCTTGCAGGAATCCTTCCCGGCCACCGTGGAGGAGATCGTCGAAAAGTGGGACGCCGTGAAGAAGGCCGAAAAGCCCGGGCGCTCGGATCCATTCGAAGGAATACCGCCTCACCTTCCTGCCCTCGCCCTGGCGCAAAAGTCGCTTGACCGTGCCGAGCGGTCAGAGCGCGCAGGCGGCCCGGAACGGGACGGCCGTCACGTGGCGGCGGTTGAGGTTCCCGACTCCGAAGCTGCGCTCGGAGACTTGCTGCTCGCCGTCGTCGCGGGCTCAAGGGAGAAGGGCTTCGACGCCGAACGGGCCTTGCGCGGCGCCGTCCGCCGGTACCAGGGCCGCGACGGCGAAGCCACAAAACGTGAGGGTTCCGACGCTGTTCCGTAACCTTGGCCGGTCTCGACTAGGCTAGTGGCGACGAGGACGTCGAGAATTTCCCTCAAGATTCCCAGTAAATCGCTTCACCATAAGGAGCAGTCCATGGCGCTTATCGATGCCATCCACGCCCGCGAGATCCTTGATTCCCGCGGAAACCCGACAGTAGAAGTTGAAGTTCTGCTTTCCGATGGCCAGATCGGCCGCGCGGCAGTTCCCTCCGGTGCTTCCACCGGCGAGCACGAAGCCGTTGAACTGCGCGACGGTGACAAGGGCCGTTACCTCGGCAAGGGCGTCCAGAAGGCCGTTGACGCGGTCATCGACGAAATCGCCCCGGCCCTGATCGGCTTCGACGCCACGGACCAGCGCAGCATCGACCAGGCCATGATCGACCTCGACGGCACCCCGAACAAAGGCAAGCTCGGCGCGAACGCCATCCTCGGCGTTTCCCTCGCAGTGGCCAACGCCGCCGCCGCCTCCGCGGACCTTCCCCTGTACAAGTACCTGGGCGGCCCGAACGCCCACGTCCTGCCCGTCCCGCTGATGAACATCCTCAATGGTGGTTCCCACGCCGACTCCGACGTCGACATCCAGGAATTCATGATCGCCCCGATCGGCGCGGAGACCTTCTCCGAAGGCCTGCGCTGGGGCGTTGAGGTCTACCACAACCTCAAGTCGGTCCTGCAGGCCAAGGGCCTCTCCACCGGCCTCGGCGACGAAGGCGGCTTCGCGCCGAACCTGCCGTCCAACCGCGCCGCACTGGACCTGATCCAGGAAGCCATCAGGAACGCCGGCTACACCCCGGGCAAGGACATCGCACTTGCGCTCGACGTCGCCTCCTCCGAGTTCTACAAGGACGGCGCCTACCAGTTCGAAGGCAAGGCACTCTCGGCCACCGAGATGAGCGCCTACTACGCCGAACTCGTTGCCGACTACCCGCTGGTCTCCATCGAGGACCCGCTGGACGAAAACGACTGGGAAGGCTGGAAGACCCTCACCGACACCATCGGTGACAAGGTCCAGCTGGTTGGCGACGACCTCTTCGTCACCAACCCGATCCGCCTGCAGCAGGGCATCGACTCTGCCACGGCAAACTCCCTGCTCGTCAAGGTCAACCAGATCGGTTCCCTGACCGAAACCCTGGACGCCGTTTCCCTGGCCCAGCGCTCCGGTTACACCACCATCACCTCGCACCGCTCCGGCGAAACCGAGGACACCACCATTGCTGACATCGCCGTTGCCACCAACGCGGGCCAGATCAAGACCGGTGCCCCGGCCCGCTCCGAGCGCGTCGCCAAGTACAACCAGCTGCTGCGCATCGAAGAAGAACTCGACGATGCCGCTCGCTACGCCGGCCGCAGCGCTTTCCCGCGTTTCAAGGGCTAGTATCCGCTGAAACAGCTGACCGGTGGCTATGGTGGAAAGACCATAGCCACCGGTTCTGTTTAACGAAATGTGCGAGCACTTCGGCAAACCGCAGGCTCCGTGAGGCACGCAACGCGCAGCAACCCGCCAGGCAAGCACCAGGCATTACAGGAGTGTCATGGCCACCCGCCGCCCCAAGGTCCCCCGGGCAGATGCCCTCGGCCGCTCGCCCCAAAAAAATGCCGACGGTGGCCATGTCATCCGTGCCGACTTCGGTGAATCCCGCAAGGCAAGCGCTGCCCAGCGAGAGAACCCGGTTAACGCCGGGTCCAGGACGTCGTCCAATGTCAAAGACGAAGACGGCACGCAAAGCAAGGCCCAGTCCGGATCCAAGGCTGGTTCTGCGGCGAAGCCGGGACGTCCGCTTCCGGGCAGAACGGGAAGCACCCCGGTTGTCGGCAAGGCATCCAACAAAACGTTCGGTGCCGGCTCCACGCACACCGACAAGGACCACAGCGCGCGCCCTGTGCCCGCGAAGGCGTTCTCCGGCCGGATGCTTGCCCTCGCTGTGGTGATGATCGCGATCACCATCATGCTCGCGCCCACAGTCAAGATCTGGTTGGAGAAAAAGGCGGAAATCTCCAGCTTGGAAGCCGATATTGTCAGCAAACAGGCCGAGCAGGCGAGCCTCCAGAAGCAGATCACGCGGTGGCAGGACCCCAACTATGTGAAACAACAAGCCCGGGATCGCATTAACATGGTTATGCCGGGTGAAGCAGGCTACTGGGTGTTTGGTGGAGACGTTCCCGCCGGGACACCGGGCGGAAGCACCAGCTCGGGAGCCTCCGGAAGCCCGTCCAATCTGCCATGGGTGGATGGCCTGTGGGAATCCATCAGGCGCTCGGCAACAGACTAGACGCGGTGCCCGCCGCCGTCGCGCCCTGAGGGGCGCGGCCAAACAGGGCAGGAAGGATGGCAGCGCCAGTGGAAGACAACTCGGCACCTGCATCGCAGGAGGCCCGCAAGCCATCAGCACACGATCTCGAGATCCTCAGCCGTCAGCTCGGACGGCCGGTGCGCGACGTCGTCGAAATCCCGGCGCGCTGCGTGTGCGGCAACCCGCTGGTCGCCGCGACCGCTCCGCGCTTGAGCAACGGCACGCCGTTTCCCACGACGTTCTACTTGACGCACCCCGTCATCACCGCCGCCGTGTCGCGGCTGGAAGCCGGCGGGCTCATGAATGAGATGAACGAACGCCTCACCGCTGACGAGCCTTTGGCGGCGTCCTACAGGAGCGCCCACGAAGCCTATCTCCAGGCACGTGACGAGATTGCCGGACGCGCCGGCACCGGCGACGTTCCAGAAATCGCCGGCGTCTCGGCCGGTGGCATGCCCACCCGCGTCAAGTGCCTGCACGTGCTGGTGGGCCATTCCCTGGCCGCCGGTCCCGGCGTCAATCCGCTTGGCGATGAGGCCATCGGGGCGATCAGCGAATGGTGGACCGCGGACCGCTGCTATTGCGACGGCGCGTGGGACAGTGCGGGGGAGGCCCCATCCCGGGACCTCAGCCGCCACGGACCGCAGGGCCTGCCGGACATCGTGGGCCGTCCCGCCCCGGTCCGCAAATCCAAGTCCCCCCACCCATCAGAGCCATCAGGGGAACCAGCCGCAGGGGAGCCCAACGTATGAACCGGGTAGCTGCCATCGACTGCGGTACCAATTCGATCCGGCTCCTGATCGCGGATGCGAACGGCGCGGACGCAGGCTTTCCGTTACGGGACGTAGTCCGCGAGATGCGCGTTGTGCGCCTCGGACAAGGTGTCGACGCCACCGGCGAACTTGCCCCGGAGGCGCTCGAACGCACCTTTGCGGCAACCGCCGACTACGCCGAGCTGATCCGCCGTCATAGCGCCGGGAGCGTCCGTTTCGTGGCGACCTCTGCCAGCCGGGACGCCCGTAACCGGGACGTCTTTGTTGACGGGATCCGGGAACTGCTGGGCGTCGAACCCGAGGTCATCTCGGGTGACGAAGAAGCCTCGCTGTCCTTCGCCGGCGCAAGCAGTGTGCTGCCTTCGCGCGGCAAGGACCCGGTGCTTGTAGTGGATCTTGGCGGCGGAAGCACCGAGTTCGTCCTCGGAGACGCAGACGGCGTCATTGCCGCCAAATCCGTCGACATCGGCTGCGTGCGGCTGACCGAGCGGCACCTCCGCAGCGACCCTCCGACGCCGGAGCAGATCTCCGCCGCGGAAGCCGACGTCGACGCAGCCATGGACCTCGTGGCCCGCACGGTCCCGCTGGGCCGGACCACCGCCGTCGTGGGCGTTGCCGGCACCGTAACCACCATCACGGCGCATGCTTTGGGCCTGGGCGAGTACGATCCCGCACTCATCCACGGTGCCAGCCTGGACCTGGTGACCATCAGCGACGCGGCCACAAGTTTGTTGGAAATGAGCCGCGAGGAACGTGCCCGGCTGCCCTACATGCACCCCGGACGCGTTGACGTCATCGGGGCCGGAGCCCTCGTATGGCGCCGCATCCTCCAGCGCTTGGCAGAACTCGGAGAGGGCTCCATCACTGCTGCCATCTCCAGCGAGCACGACATCCTCGACGGTATCGCGCTGAGTATCCGTTGAGCATGGGTATTCGCTGATGACGTTGCCACACAGTTGGCGCCGCCGGACATCATCGGCCGCGCTGGCCGCGATGCTGGCCGGGGGAAGCCTTGCAGGTGCGCTATTCACTGCCCCTTCGGCGTTCGCCGACTCTTGGCGGGACAAAGAATACTGGCTCAACGAGTACGGCATCTCCGCCGCCTGGCAGGTATCGAAGGGCGCCGGGGTGAAGGTGGCCATCATCGACAGCGGAGTGGACGGGCAACACCCCGACCTCAAGGGCGCGGTGGTCGGCGGAACCGACGCTTCGGGTGCGGGAGATCCGAACGGCCAGAAGAGCATCGGCGCCAAACCCGAGCACGGGACCCTCGTCGCCACGCTCCTCGCAGGGCGTGGACACGCTTCGGCCAGTCCATCGACCGCTCCCTCGTCTCCGTCGCCGGCGTCGTCTCCTTCGTCCGGTTCCAGTGTCGGCCCGGACGGAATCGTCGGCGTCGCGCCCGAGGCCCAGATCCTGTCCGTTTCCGCTTGGCTCGGTTCGCCGAATCCCGCGGGGAAGACGGACCAGGAACAGATTCCCGAAGCTGTCCGATGGGCAGTGGACAACGGCGCCAAGGTCATCAATATTTCCCTCGGCAGCACATCGCCCGATTGGCCCCAGAGCTGGGACGCGGCGTTCCTCTATGCCGAACAGAAGGACGTGGTCATTGTGGCCGCGGCGGGCAACCGGATCGGTGGAAACGTCCAGGTCGGCGCGCCGGCCACGATTCCGGGTGTACTGACCGTGGCGGGACTCGACCGGAACCGCACGGCCAGCGTCGACGCCTCTTCGCAGGGAATCAGCATCGGCGTCTCGGCGCCCGCGGAAAAACTGGTGGGCGGACTGCCTGGGGGTAGCTATGAAGACTGGGCCGGCACGTCCGGCTCCGCGCCGATTGTCTCCGGAGTCGCGGCTCTTATTCGCTCGAAATGGCCGGATATGAGCGCCAAGCAGGTCATCAACAGAATTGTGTCGACGGCCGAGGATGCAGGGGCGCCCGGCAAGGACCCCATCTACGGGTACGGCATCCTCAACGCCGAGGCGGCCCTGAAAGCCGATGTACCCGAGGTAGCGAGCAATCCGGTGGGATCGATTGCGGACTGGATCCGGGTGCATCGGCGCGGCGACCTCAGCAGCCCCACACCTCCGTCAACATCGAAGCCGGGCATACCTGCGGCCACCTTGGCGGATCCCACAGTTCCTGCGGCGAAGGCGCCCTCGCAGGCCGACACGGCGGTTCCGGCCGCTGTGGTCATCGGCTTCGGTTCGCTTTTCGTGGCGATCGTTGCGGGCGCCTCCGTCCAATTGAGGCGCGCCTACCGGACCACACCGGAACTGCCCGACGAGTCCGCGACCGGCGCGGTGGACGTCGTGGATCCGAGCGGCCCGAAATAGCCCCCGGCGGTAGGGTGTAGCTCCGCGAAATAGTTAGTGAAGATTTTCACAAGGTGCTGTACTCTATTCTTATGGCAACCACCCCTGAGCTCATTGACCGTCCCCGTGTTCTCGTTGTCGGCGGCGGATACGTCGGCCTGTACGTAGCACTCAAGCTGCAGAAGAAGATCGCGAACGCCGGCGGCATCGTCACCGTCGTCGATCCGCTTCCCTACATGACCTACCAGCCCTTCCTCCCCGAGGTTGCCGGCGGCAACATCGAGGCACGCCACGCCGTCATCTCGCACCGCCAGCACCTCAAGCAGACGGAACTCATCCAGGGCCGCGTCACCAGCATCGACCACCAGAACCGCACCGCCGTTGTTGCTCCGGCCGACGGTGGAGAGCCTTTCGAGATCCCCTACTTCGACGTAGTGGTTGCCGCCGGTGCCATTACCCGGACCTTCCCCATCAAGGGCCTTGCTGACGAAGGCATTGGCCTGAAGACCATCGAAGAAGCAGTCGCCCTGCGAAACAAGGTCCTTGAGCGCATCGAGCTCGCTTCCACCATGACGGACGCTGCCGAGCGCGCCAAGGCCCTGACCTTCGTGGTCGTCGGTGGCGGTTTCGCCGGTATTGAGTGCATCACCGAGATGGAAGACCTCGCCCGCGCTGCGGTCAAGAACAACTCGCGCGTCCGCCAGGAAGAGGTCCGCTTCGTTCTCGTCGAAGCCATGGGCCGCATCATGCCCGAGGTCACCGCAGCCCAGGCCGAGTGGGTTGTTGAACACCTGCGCAGCCGCGGCATCGAGGTCCTGCTCAACACGTCCCTCGACAACGCAGAGGGCAGCCTCAAGCTCATCAACCTGCCGGACAAGACCCCTGCCCAGGAGTTCGAAGCCGACACCCTCGTGTGGACCGCAGGCGTGCAGGCCAACCCGATGATCCGTTCCACCGACTTCCCGCTCGAGCCGCGCGGGCGTGTCCGTGTCCTCCCGGACCTGCGCATTGCGGGCGACGAAGGCATCATCGACAACGCCTGGGCAGCCGGCGATATCGCTGCCGTTCCCGATCTCACGGGCAGCGGCTTGCCGGACGGCACCTGTGTCCCGAACGCCCAGCACGCCCTGCGCCAGGCCAAGCGCCTTGCCAAGAACCTGTGGGCCTCCCGTTGGGACAAGCCCATGGGCGACTACAAGCACAAGAACCTCGGTGCGGTTGCCGGCTTCGGCGAATGGAAGGGCGTTGCCAACATCAACATCCTGGGCCGTATCGGACTCAAGGGCGGACTCGCCTGGCTGGCCCACCGCGGCTACCACGGCCTGGCCATCCCCACCGGTGAGCGCAAGGTCCGCGTGATCTTCAACTGGCTCCTGGGCATGACCATGGGCCGCGACACCACGCAGCTGCTGGACCTCGACAACCCGCGCGGAGCCTTCGTGGCCGCTGCCACCCCGGCTCCCAAGCCGGCCGCCGCACCCGCGCCGGCTGCCGAGCCTGCTGAAGCCAAGGCTCCGGTCACGGCTGACGCCAAGTAGCGAACCCCAAGTAGTACCGACGACGGCGGCCGTCTCCCACGCGGGAGGCGGCCGCCGTCGTCGTTTAATAGCGGGTCCTAGACTTGCAGCATGGCTGGCGAAAGCGATCTGACGACTCTCCTGAGATCCATGCACCCCGTGCTTCGAGACGGTGACTACGTGTACGCGTTGTGGCCGCACGGCAAACCGCTTGAGGGCCATATCGAAGCCGCTGTCCGCGAGGCGGAGGGCCTTACCGTGGTGGTGCGGCGGGAGGAGGCCGGGCGCTTGGGACTGGCCTACGATTTCGTGGCGGCGTGGATCACCCTTCAGATCCACTCCGCGTTGGAAGCTGTGGGGCTCACCGCGGCGGTCAGCGCGGCCCTCACTGCAGCCGGTATCAGCTGCAACGTCCTGGCCGGATTCCATCACGACCACCTGTTGGTTCCATCTGCCGAACGCGGGCACGCCATGGAAGTGCTTGGACTGCTGGGCCAGGGTGTGGTGCTGCGATCGGAGAGGGAGGTGGATCGCGAGTCCGTGCTTGCGCTCACTGCTGCCGCCTTTTCCACCAGCCCGGTCACCGGGCTGCCCGTCGAAGGAGTCCCGGCCGAAGTGACGCTGCTGCGTGAACTCTTCGACTGCGATGAGTACTTGCCGCAGTTCAGCATCGTGGCCGAGATTGCCGGTGAGATCGTAGGCCACGTCATCAGTACCCGCGGCTGGATCGGGGAGCTCCGGCTTTTGGGGCTGGGCCCGATCAGCGTCCAGCCACACCTGCAGCGTCGGGGCATCGGATCTGCGCTCTTGCGGGAAACCGTCCGACGGGCCGACGATGCGGGCGAACCGGGCATCGCGCTGCTGGGCAGCACCGGGTACTATCCGCGCTTCGGATTTCTACCCGCCCGCACGCTGGGCGTGATGGCCCCCGACGCCGGGTGGGGGGACCATTTCCAGCTGTTGCCCCTCAAAGCATGGCCCGACGGCGTCAGCGGAACCTTTCGTTATGCCGCGCCATTCCAAGGACTCTAGGAGGCAAAGGAGGGGAGTGCGCTGGGTTACCATTATCCGGGCGCCCCAGTAGCCCAATTGGCAGAGGCAGCGGACTTAAAATCCGCGTGTTGTGGGTTCGAGTCCCACCTGGGGCACGCACGCGAAATGCGAACCGTGCCGCCCCCCGTGTTGCGCCAGGCTGTGCCGTGACGGGAAATTAACCCCGTGTTCATGCGAAGGGCCGTCCGGGCGTGGCAGTGATCCACCGTTATTAGATCCTGACCTGCATATATGTGTTCCACGACACATATTTGGTAGTACTCTCATGGAACATGTTCGAAGTGAAAGTGACTTCGGGCGAATGACCACGAATCAGACGCACCGCGGAGGCTATTTATGTACAGGAAGAAAGTCATTTCGGCGATTGCAGCGGCCAGCCACCCTTGGCATGCTCGTGGCGGGCTGTGCGAATCAGACTGCCCCTAGCGGCACCGAGACCTCGGGTGGCGGCGGCAGGATCAACATCCCTGCGATTTCCAAAGTCGACGTTCCTGCCGGAGCTGTTTTGCCAGCAGGCGATGGCAAAGCAAAATGCCCGTCAACCACTACCCTTGCCTATGCCGGTGCAGAGACAGGACCCAACGCCCAGCTGGGTATCAACATCTTCAACGGCATCCAGCTGGCCATCAACCAGCACAACACCGCGAACCCCGGCTGCCAGGTCCAGTTCAAGAAATTCGATACTGAAGGCGACCCGAACAAGGCCACGGGCCCCGTGACGCAGATTGTGTCCGAGCCGGACATCGTCGGCGTGGTGGGTCTGCCGTTCTCGGGAGAATCCAAAGCCACCGGCAACATCTTCGAGCAGAAGGGTTTGGTGCACATCACGCCCTCCGCAACCAACCCGAGCCTGACGAAGAACGGCTGGACCACCTTCTTCCGTGCCCTCGGCAATGACGCCGTCCAGGGTCCGGCTGCGGCGAAGTTCCTCACGGACAAGCTGCAGGCAAAGAAGGTCTACCTCGTCCAGGACGATTCTGACTACGGCATCGGTTTGGGAACCACAACGTCCGCGGCCCTTGGCTCCGCGATGGTGGGCTCCGACAAGGTTGTCACAGGCCAGAAGGACTTCTCGGCCGTGATTTCCAAGATCATGAACGCCAAGGCAGACACCGTCTACTACGCCGGATACTACGCAGAAGGCGCTCCCTTCGACCAGCAGCTGGTTGGAAAGGGATTCACAGGCTCCTTCGTGGGTCCGGATGGCGTGAAGGATGACCAGTTCATCAAGCAGGCCGGCGACGCGTCGTCGAACTCGTACTTCACCTGCCCGTGCATCCCCGGCGAGTTGATCCCGAGCTTCGAGTCCGAGTACAAGAAGCTTGCCAACGCTGAGCCCGGAACCTACTCCATTGAAGGTTACGACGCAGCCACGGTCCTGCTCTCCGGTATCGACAAGGGCAAGCAGTCCCGCGCGGACCTTCTTTCCTGGGTCAAGTCCTACGATGCAGACGGCCTGTCGAAGCACTACAAGTGGGATGCAACCGGCGAACTGGCAACGCCTGATGTTTACGGCTACAAAGTTGAGAACGGCAAGATCGTTCCCATCGGCGTCATCGGAAAATAACACCGAGCCCAGATGAATGCTGGGGGTTAGCATCCATGCCGACCCCCAGCATTTCTTTTGATTACATCAGGAAGTGCCATGATCAGTGAAGTAATTCCCAACCTGCTCCACTCGGTTCCCGTGGACGACACGTGGATCACGTTCGACGTAAACTCGTTTACCCAAAACTTCTGGAGCTCAACCTTTGACGGGTTGACCTTCGGGGCAATTTACGCATTGGTTGCCCTCGGCTACACCCTCGTCTACGGCGTTCTCAACCTCATTAACTTTGCCCACTCTGAAGTGTTCATCACGGGTTGTTATGGAGTGTTCTTTACCCTCAGCGCCCTTAATTTCGGCCCCTCAGCTCCGAGGCTGGGTTTTTGGGCCATCGTGGGAAACCTTGTCCTCGCCCTCGTCGTCGCAATTATCGCCTCAGCGTTGATGGCAGTGATCGTGGAACGCGTGGCTTATAAACCTTTGCGGCAGCGCAAGGCGCCCCGCCTGGCATTCTTGATTACCGCCATCGGTGTTTCCTTCGCCATTCAGTACACGATCTACTGGTGGCGCGGACCGAGCCCGGAGGCTGCGCTGACGATGTTCCGGCCGCTCGCAATTTTCGACGTCTTCGGGACAATCGTCGATTCGCAGCAGGTGGTTATTGTCGTCGCTGCGATTATCCTCATGATCGCCACTGATCAGTTCATTAGGCGGTCCCGTACCGGACGAGGCATCCGTGCCGTGGCGCAGGACCCGGACACCGCAACCTTGATGGGTGTCAACAAGGAAAAGATCATCGTGACCACCTTTATCATCGGCGGGATCCTGGCCGGAGCAGCTGCCTTGTTCTACGTCATGAAAATCCCGTCCGGCGTGCAATACAACGGCGGATTCATCCTCGGCGTCAAAGCCTTCGCGGCCGCTGTCCTCGGAGGCATCGGCAATGTGCGCGGTGCTTTGCTGGGCGGCCTGCTGATCGGTTTGATTGGCAACTACGGCCAGGTGCTCCTGGGTAGTTCCCAATGGACGGACGTTGTCGCGTTCGTGGTCTTGGTGTTGGTATTGATTGTGCGACCCGAAGGTGTCTTGGGTAGCTCGCTTGGAAAGAGTAAGGCATGAGCACGACAGACGGCCCCACGCTTATTCCCGATGATGCTTCAGCACAGGAGATCGCCGACCGCGAAGCCAAGATGCGGCAGCGCAAAGGCTGGTTCCCGGGACTGAGCGACAAATGGAACGCTCTCCCGCGCCAAACCCAATGGCTGATCCTGATCGTCGTGGTGGTCATTGCGTACTTGCTTCCCATCCTCAATCCGCCGCTGATCACGACGGAACCGGGCAACAATTGGCAAATTGCACTCGCGCAAATGTCCGTCTATGCCTTGGTGGCTGTGGGCTTGAATGTGGTGGTCGGCTATGCGGGCCTCCTTGACTTGGGCTACGTGGCATTCTTTGCCCTGGGTTCCTACACGGCAGCAATGTTTACCAGCCCGGATTCGCCGTATGTGCACATTCCCTATTTGTGGACGCTGCCCCTGGCGATGGCGGTTGCCATGTTCTTTGGCGTGGTCCTGGGTGTGCCTACTCTTCGCCTCCGCGGCGACTACCTGGCTATCGTCACGCTCGGCTTCGGCGAGATCGTGCGCATTTTGGCCACCATCATTCCGGCGATGAAAGGCCAGGTTGGTTTCCAGAATGTCGGACACCCTCCGGGAACGGATTCAAGCGGCCAACCAATCTTCCTGAACTCGAGCGGAACTCCGTGGTACTGGTTGACGCTGACCATCATCATTTTGGTGCTCTTGGCCGCCGGAAACCTGGAGCGCAGCCGCGTGGGACGCGCGTGGATTGCCATCCGTGAAGATGAAGATGCCGCGGAAATCATGGGCGTCCCCACGTTCAAGTACAAGGTGTGGGCCTTCGCGATTGGTGCTTCCGTGGGCGGACTCTCGGGTGCTTTGTTCGCCGGCCAGGTGGGTTTTGTGAACAACCAGAAGTTCGACATCGCCACCTCAATCCTGTTCGTCGCTGCTGTTGTCATGGGCGGCACGGGAAACAAGGTCGGTGCGATTCTTGGTGGTGCGTTGGTGGCATATATTCCGCTCCGCTTTACCGCGATTGCCGAGTTCAAGTACCTGATCTTTGGTGCGGCGCTGGTGGTCATCATGATTTTCCGCCCCGGGGGACTTCTGCCGGCACGCCAGAGCCTCCTCGCGTACGGACGCTTGGCTTACAACAAGCTCAAGGGCGCCGTAGGCGACATCCCTCCTTCAGGCAAAGTCGTTTTGGAACCGGGAAAGGGGGCTGACAATGAGTGAAGCAATTGAACCGGATATTGATGTGGAAGCACTCAAGGAACAAGGTGTGGACCTTGAGGTCGCCGGGAAGGTAGCGCCTGAAAGGGACATTGTCACCAAGGTGGGCGAAGCCTTGGTCCAGGTTCAAAACCTGACGATCAAGTTCGGTGGCCTGACGGCCT
The DNA here is from genome assembly GCF_051843155.1 of Arthrobacter sp. KNU-44. Classification (NCBI taxonomy): domain Bacteria; kingdom Bacillati; phylum Actinomycetota; class Actinomycetes; order Micrococcales; family Micrococcaceae; genus Arthrobacter; species Arthrobacter sp. KNU-44. Next base: position 838,469 of record NZ_JBPXNG010000002.1, on the reverse strand, counting down.
TGGACAATGTCACTTTCGATATCAACCGAGGCGAGATCCTCGGCCTGATCGGTCCCAACGGTGCCGGCAAAACCACCTGTTTCAACGCCATGACAGGCGTATACAAGCCGACGTCCGGAAAGGTCTTGCTCGAAGGCCAATTGCTCAACGGACTGCCGCAGCACCGGATCACCAGGCGGGGCTTGGCCAGGACCTTCCAGAACATCCGCCTTTTTGGTGAGATGACAGCTTTGGAAAACGTGGTTGTCGGTCTCGATGCACGCCACCGCACGAGTGTCGGCGGGGCACTCCTTCGTCTGCCGACCCATGTCCGGGAAGAGAAAACCGCCATTGAACGCGGCATGGCATTGCTTGAGTTCGTGGGCATCGCTGATCATGCCCATTTCTTGTCGCGGCACCTTCCTTACGGATACCAGCGCCGCCTGGAAATCGCGCGGGCGCTGGCCACCGACCCTAAGGTCCTGTGCCTGGATGAGCCTGCGGCCGGGTTCAATCCCGCGGAAAAAGAAGAACTCATGGCCCTGATCCGGACCATCCGTGACGACGGCTACACCGTCCTGCTCATTGAGCACGACATGAAGTTGGTCATGGGCGTGACCGACCGGATCGTGGTCCTCGAGTTCGGGAAAAAGATCGCGGATGATTTGCCCAAGATTATCCGCGACGACCCGAAAGTTATTTCCGCCTATCTCGGGGAGCCTGAAGATGACCTTGCTTGAGCTGAAGAACGTTTCCGTCCACTACGGCCGGATCCAAGCCATTTCGGACATGTCATTCAGCGTGGAGGAGGGCGAAATCGTTTCGCTCATCGGTGCCAACGGTGCCGGCAAAACCACCACCATGAGGACCATCTCCGGATTGCTGACTCCCTCGGCCGGCTCCATCACCTTCGAAGGCCGGGACATCACCAGGATGAAAGCGCACATCCGGGTCGTCCAAGGTATTTCGCAGGCGCCTGAGGGACGCGGAATCTTCCCTGGCATGACGGTGGAGGAGAACCTTGACATGGGCTCCTACGGCCGCAAGGACCGGACCAAGGTGTCAGACGATTTGGAGCGCGTCTTCGACCTGTTTCCCCGGTTGAAGGAGCGCATCAAGCAGTTTGGCGGCACCATGAGCGGTGGCGAACAACAGATGCTCGCGATTGGCCGGGCGCTGATGTCCAACCCGAAGCTCTTGCTGCTGGATGAACCTTCCATGGGGCTTGCTCCGCAGTTCATCCGCCAGATCTTCAAGATTGTCACGGAGATCAACAAGCAAGGCACCACGGTGCTTCTGGTGGAGCAAAACGCCAACCAGGCCCTCGCCCGCGCAAACCGTGCTTTTGTCCTGGAAACCGGGTCAATTACGCACAGGGGAACCGGCAAGGAGCTGCTCGCCAACCCGGCGGTCAAGGAAGCGTACCTCGGCGTCGGATAACCGCATGTGCCGGCACCCTCACAACAAGGAGGGTGCCGGCATCAGCCCTGGTGGAACTTTCGGTGCGGACCAAGCGTGGGAATTGGTAGCGTGAACTATCACTTCGCACCCACGGCAAGAAGGACACCCACCATGGCACTCGGCGGCAACCCGATCTTCAACGGAAAGAATTTCCGTGGAGCCACACAGGCTCCGCCTGTTCCCAGCTATTCCCACGGCCAGAACCACTATGGCCAGAACCAGTACGGCCAGAACCAGTACGGCCAGAACCAGTACGGCCAGAACCAATACGGCCAGAACCAGTACGGCCAGCCCGCCTGGACGGCACAGCCGCAGATGACCAGCGATCAGCTGCAGCAGATGTACAACCAGCCCGCAGCCGGTCCGGCCGAGACCGGCCGTATGACTTTCGACGACGTCATCGTCAAGACTGCGGCCTGCCTTGCGGTGCTGTTGCTTGGGGCAGCCGTCACATTGTTCGTGGCTCCCGGCACGGCAAGTCTCCTCATGATTGTCGGAGCGCTGGGCGGCTTCGCCCTGGGCATGGTCAACTCCTTCAAGAAGCAGCCGTCCCCGGCGCTGATCCTGAGCTACGCCGGACTTGAGGGCTTGTTCCTCGGTGGCCTGACCCGCCTCCTGGATGGCATGTTCCCGGGAGTCGGCCTGCAGGCAGTCATTGGTACCCTCGCGGTGTTCGGCGTCACGTTGGCTCTCTTCAAGAGCGGCAAGGTGCGCGCCACCCCCAAGGCAATTCGCTTCTTCATGATCGCGACGCTCGGCTACCTCGTCTTCGCAGTCATCAACATGGTCCTGGTGTGGACCGGCGCCGTCCAGTCGCCGTTCGGCCTGAGCAGCAGCGTGCACATCTTCGGCATCCCGCTGGGCGTTTTCATCGGCGTCCTGGCGATCGGCCTGGCCGCGTTCTCCCTGGTCATGGACTTCACGAGCATCGAACAGGGTGTCCGGCAGGGCGCTCCCGAGAAATACTCCTGGACAGCCGCTTTCGGCCTGACCGTCACGCTCGTGTGGCTCTACGTGGAGATCATCCGCCTGCTGGCGATCCTGCGCGGCGACGACTAACCTCCCGGGACTTGTTGAGCGTGGTGCCCCTGAAGATCCGTCTTCAGGGGCACTACGTGTCTTTCCGAAGCGGCTTACGACAGCCGCTCGAAGACCACCGCCATGCCTTGCCCGCCACCGACGCACAGCGTCGCCAGTCCCAAGGTGCCATCCCGTTCGCGGAGGCCATTGAGCAAGGTGGTGGTCATGCGGGCGCCTGTCATGCCAAAGGGATGGCCAAGGGCGATGGCGCCGCCATGGACGTTGAGCTTCTCCGGATCGATGCCCAGTTCGCGGGCGCTCGCCACCACCTGGACAGCGAAGGCTTCGTTGAGCTCCACGAGGTCAATGTCTGCCATGCTCAGCCCCGCCAAGGCCAGCGCCCGGCGGGACGATTCCACGGGTCCCATGCCCATGAGCTCCGGGGAAAGGGCACTGACGCCGGTCGAGACGATGCGTGCCAGCGGTTCGAGGCCAAGCTCCCGGGCCCTGACATCGCTCATGACCACCACAGCGGCGGCGCCATCGTTGAGCGGGCATGCGTTGCCAGCAGTTACGGTCCCTTCCTTGCGGAAGACCGGTTCCAAGGCGCTGACCGCTTCAAGGGTGACGCCGGCGCGGGGTGAATCGTCGCGCTCGACGACGGTGCCGTCCCTGCGGGTGTACGGCGTGATCTCCCGGGCATAGAAGCCCGAGGCAATGGCCGCCTCAGCGCGGTTCTGGCTCTGGACCGCCCACAGATCCTGCTCCGCCCGGCTTATTCCGTGGCTCGTGGCGACATTCTCAGCGGTCTGTCCCATCGCGATGTAGACGTCCGGCATCCGTCCACCCATGCGGGGATCCGTCCACGGCGTGTTGGACGCGGCCCGGGCGGCCGTGCGGGCGCGCGCGGCTTCAAACAGGGGGTTATGAAGGCTGGTGTCCGTTTCCCCGGCACCGACCCAGTTCTGGTAACGGGACACCGTTTCTACCCCCGCTGAGACGAAGGCATGGCCTTCCCCGGAGCTGATCGCATGGAAGGCCATCCGGAGGGTCTGCAGGCTCGAGGCGCAGAAGCGGTTGATCGTGGCCGCGGGGACCGTGTCCAGGCCGGCCAGGACGGTCACCACCCGGGCCATGTTCGAACCCGCCTCGCCGCTCGGCTCGGCGCAGCCAAGGTAGAGGTCATCGAGGCCGCGGCCGTCCAGTGCTCCTGGATCAAAGGCCGGAATCTTCGCGAGCGCGGCAGCCACCATCGCCGCTGCGAGGTCGTCAGGACGTTCGTCCTTGAGGGACCCTTTGAAGGCCCGTCCAATCGGGCTTCTGGCAGTGGAAACGATGACAGCCTCAGTCATGCCCCCAGCTTACGCCGGGGCCCGCTCGCCGAAAGGCGGCGGATGCACCGACGTCAGGCGAGGCGTGTGGCCCCGGCGGCCGGAGTCACGGTGAAGATGTCCGGGGTCGTGAAACCTGCCGCCGCGAACGCGCGTACGACGGCGTCGCGCACCTCCTGCTCGTGGCCCACCGGGGTGAGGGCGATGGCTGAGCCGCCGAAACCGCCTCCGGTCATCCGGGCACCGATAGCGCCGTGGGCGCGGGAGGTTTCCACCGCCAGGTCCAGCTCCGGGCACGAGATCTCGAAGTCATCGCGCATGGACGCATGGCTCGCATCCAGGAGCCTGCCGATGTGGGCGGGGCCCTCCGTGGTGAGGCGTTCCACGGTCTGCAGCACGCGGTCGTTCTCCGTGACGATGTGCCGCACCCGCCGGAAGGTGGTGCTGTCCAGGAGGCCACTGGCTTCCTCCAGGTCGCCGATGCCGACGTCGCGGAGCGCCGGGACGCCCAGGACTTGGGCCCCGAGCTCGCAGGAGGCCCGACGGGAGGCGTAGCCGCCGTCCGCATGCGAATGGGAGACCTTGGTATCGATGACCAGCAGCACGAGCCCGGCTTCCTCAGCGTCGAAGGGGACCAGTTGGACGCTCTGGTCGCGGCAGTCCAGGAAGACCGCATGGCCCTTTGACCCGCGAAGCGACGCCGACTGGTCCATGATTCCGGTGGGCGCGCCCACGAAGTCGTTTTCGGCCCTCTGCGTTGCGAGGACCATGTCTTCGGCGCCCAGTCCCGCGCCGGTCAGCTCGTTGAGGGCCGAGATGACGGCGCATTCGATGGCGTGCGACGAGGACAGTCCCGCGCCAAGGGGGACATCCGAATCCATGAGGAGGTCGAAGCCCGGGACAAGGATGCCGCGCTGTTGCAAGGCCCAGGCCACGCCGAGCGGATACTTCGTCCAGCCCTTGGCTGCTTCCGGGACCAACATGTCGACGTCGGCTTCGACCAGGCCTTGCCCGCCGAAAGTGGACAGCAGCCGGACTCGTGAATCATGGCGGATCCGGACTGCAACCTTCGCGGTCTTGTCGATGGCGAAAGGCAACACGAAACCCTCGTTGTAATCGGTGTGTTCGCCGATGAGGTTCACTCGTCCCGGTGCTTGCCACACGCCGTCGGGGGCTGAACCGAAAGTCGACTCGAAAAGCCCGGACAGGGCACTCACGGCCGGGGCGTCGGGAGTGGAGGTCATGCTGGGGCCCCTTCCGGGATGGCGCGCTGCGAATCGCTGGCGACGGCGCGCAGCCGTTCTGCCACGGATTCGGGCGTGGTGTCGTTGATGAAGGCTCCCATGGCGGCCTCGGAACCGGCAAGGTACTTGAGCTTGTCGGCGGCACGGCGTGGGGAGGTGAGTTGCAGGTGCAGGTGGCCCGACGGTCTCAAGGCAGCATCGAGGGGTGCCTGGTGCCATGCGGAAATGTACGGCGTGGGAGTCGGATACAGGGCATCCATGCGCTTGAGCAACTCAAGGTAGACGTGGGCCAATTCGTCGCGTTCTTCGCCGCTCAAGGCGGCGAGGTCTGGAACTTGCCGATGCGGGACGAGGTGCACCTCCAGCGGCCAGCGGGCGGCGAACGGCACGTAAGCGCTGAAGTGCTCGCCTTCGAGCACCATGCGGCTCCCGTCCCGCCGTTCGGCCTTGAGGATCGAGGACGTCAGCGATTCCCGGCCCTTGGAGTTGTCGAAGTGCCGGCTGGCAGCGGCGCCAAGGCTTGCCGCCCGCGGCGTGACGTAGGGGTAGGCATAGATCTGTCCGTGTGGGTGGTGGAGCGTTACCCCGATGTCCGCGCCCCGGTTTTCGAACGGAAAAACCTGCTGGATTCCAGGGAGCGCGCTGAGTGCCTCGGTCCTGTGCGCCCAGGCCTCAATAACAGTGCGGGCCCTGGTTTCGCCAAGCTCGGCAAAGGATCCGGTGTGGCTGGGGGTGAACGAGACAACTTCGCATCGGCCGTAGGCGGGGCCTGCCGTTCCCCATGCAGGGGTGCCTGGAATCGTGCCGACCGCCGGGCCCAGTGAGGGGAAGCGGTTCTCGAAAACCACGACGTCGTAGTCCGGCGCGGGAATTTCCGAAGGGTTCGCGGGAGTGGTGGGGCAGATCGGACATTGGTCCGCGGGCGGAAGATGGGTGCGGCTTTGGCGATGTGCCGCGACGGCGACCCATTCGCCGCTCAGCGCGTCGTAGCGAAGCTCGCCCGGATCAGCTCGCGGCGGCAGCTCACGGTGATCCGTCAGCGAGCCGGGATCGCGCTCCGGCGAGCCGGCGTCGTCGAAATAGATCAGCTCCCGGCCATCGGCGAGGCGTGTGCTGGTAAGGCGAGTCATGGATTCATGGTGCCACAGAGTGCTCAAAAAGGCAAAATATCTAACAAAAAAGAACATTAAGGGTGGGGTCAAGCAAGGCGCGGCATGCAGTACGGTGGTGCCATGCCTCCCACTACACCGATTTCCGCGCCGGGCGAAGAGACCGTATCCCGCCGCTTCGCCAGCGGACGCCAATTCGAGATCCGCCGCGGTGACGCGCTCGCCGTCGTGACTGAGCTCGCCGCGGGCTTGCGGTTGTTCAGCCGCGACGGCGTCCAACTCACCGAGAGCTACGGGGACGGGCAACTACCGCCTGGCGCTACCGGAATTACCCTGGCTCCGTGGGCCAACCGAATCGAAGACGGGATCTGGTACCTCGACGGAAAGAAGCAGCAACTGGACATCACGGAGGTGTCCCGCAACAACGCGAGCCACGGGCTCCTGCGCAACTCCTCCTACGCCCTCGTGGCAGAGGACGAATTCTCCGTGACCCTCGAAGCCGTGATCTTCCCGCAGCATGGCTACCCCTTCCTTGCCCGGCACCGGGTCCGCTACGAGATCGACCCCGGGCTCGCACTGCGGGTCTCCCAGAGTTTCATCAATGATTCGGCGGCACCCGCGCCCTTCGTACTCGGGGCACACCCGTATTTGCGCGTCGGGGACGTTCCGCCGGAAGAGATGGTCCTGACTGTCCACGCCGGCACACGGCTCGTGGCCGACGAGCGGCTGATCCCGCGTAGTTCGGTGCCTGTCGAGGGCGATTTTGATTTTGGCGGCGGCCGGAGCGTGGGCGGCCTGGATGTCGATGTGGCATTCACGGATCTGGAGTTCGACGGCGGCATCGCCCGCCAAACGCTGTCGGCGCCGGATGGTCGGAGCGTCTCCTTGGAGCAGGACGAAAACTGCGCCTACGTCCATGTCTTCGTCACGGATACCTTTCCTGGCCGCTCGAAAGCCGTTGCGATCGAGCCCATGACCGGTCCCGCCAACGCCTTCAACTCGGGGGAGGGGCTCCGGTGGCTTGAACCAGGCGGGACCTTCACCATGAGGTGGGGAATTTTGGGCACGCTCTAGATGGGTTTCCCATCCGGCACTCCCTGCGGAATTATGGGGGAATGACGCCAGCACAGGACGCCACGCCATCAAGTGACCCCGTTTCGGCCGCGCCCAGGCCGGTGTCAGAGCATCACATTGCGCAGGACATCCCGTATGGAGTGCGGATCGCTGCCGCCTGGGCCTGGCGGGTGGGCCTCATCTTGGTGGTAGTTGGAGCCCTTATTTGGCTGTTGGGGAAGGTTAGCTTCCTGATCATCCCGCTCATGGTCGCCTCCCTTCTTGCCGGCTTGCTCTACCCGGTCACGCGGTGGCTCAGAAAGTTCAAGATCCCGCGTGGAGCGGCCGTCGCTATCACGGTGGTGGGGTTCCTCGGGATCCTTGCGGGAGCACTGGCGTTGGTCGGCCGGCAGCTCGCAGTGGGATTCGGCGAGCTTTGGCAGGAAGCGCTTACGGGCATCCAGCAAATCCAGGCGTGGCTGGCCGACGGGCCGCTGCATCTGACCGCAGACCAGATCGACACCTACATCCAGAGCGCCACCTCGGCCCTGCAGAACAACAGCAGCAGCATCCTCAGCGGCGCCCTGTCGTTCGGCAGCACGGCCGGGCATTTTGCGGCGGGCATGGTCCTGGCCCTCTTCATCCTGATCTTCTTCCTTCTGGAGGGATCGAGGATCTGGCGGTTCATCGTCGGGCTCCTGCCCAGGACTGCACGCGCCGCCGCCGACGGCGCCGGCCGGCGCGGTTGGTCGTCCATGGTCAGCTACGTGCGCATCCAGATGTTTGTGGCGTTCGTGGACGCTGTGGGGATCGGCGTCGGCGCAGCGATTATCCAGGTTCCGCTCGCCCTGCCGCTGGGTGTCCTTGTGTTCATTGGTTCATTTATCCCGGTGGTCGGTGCCCTCGTGACGGGAGCCATCGCCGTGCTCCTGGCTTTGGTGGCCAATGGTCCCGTTAACGCGCTCATCATGTTGGCCATCGTGCTGTTCGTGCAACAGCTCGAAAGCCATATCCTCCAGCCGCTCATCATGGGCAAGGCAGTATCGTTGCACCCTGTCGCAGTGATCTTGTCCGTCGCAGCCGGTTCCTACCTGGCCGGAATTCCGGGAGCGCTCTTCGCCGTTCCGCTCCTCGCCGTAGCAAATACGGCGGTTCGCTATATTGCCGCGCGGACGTGGGAACATGATGAAGGACTGATGACGGCGTACGCCGGCGCAGGGATTGCACCACCGGACTCCGATGAGGAACCCACCATCAAGGAAATCCACCGTCCCGGCGCCGACGCGGGCGCACGGTCCAACAGCGGCGAAGGCGCCGCAGGTCAGCACGCGGCTGCGGAACGGACATTCCCCAAGGATGCCGCAGAGCACACCAACAAAGGAGACTAACCCGTGAATACCCTCGATACCCTGCCCGTCACCCTGGACGATGTCCTTAAGGCGCGGGAGCTGCTCGAGGGCATTATTACCAAGACCCCTATCGAGTCCTCACGGGCCCTGGGAGCCATGGTAGGCGGAGAGGTCTTCTTCAAGTGCGAGAACCTCCAGCGGGCAGGTTCCTTCAAGGTCCGTGGTGCGTACGTGCGCATGGCGCGCCTGTCTCCCGAGGAAAAGAAGCGCGGCGTGGTCGCGGCTTCGGCAGGCAACCACGCACAAGGCGTTGCAGTGGCGGCGAAAAGCCTGGGGATCAAGGCACGCATCTACATGCCGCTCGGTGTAGCGCTTCCGAAGCTTGCTGCTACCCGCAGCCACGGCGCTGAAGTTGTCCTGCACGGACATAACGTCGATGAGGCCCTGGCCGAGGCGCAGCGTTACGCGGATGAAACAGGCGCCGTCTTCGTCCACCCCTTCGACAACGTCGACGTCGTGGCGGGCCAAGGAACCGTCGGGCTCGAAATACTGGATCAGGTCCCCAACGTCGACACCATCCTCATGGGAGTTGGCGGCGGCGGCCTGCTCGCCGGCGTCGCAGTGGCCGTCAAAGCGAGGGCAAAAGAGCTGGGACGCGAGATCCGGATCATCGGCGTGCAGGCTGAGAATGCGGCTGCCTACCCGCCGTCGCTCGCCGCTGATGCCTTGGTGCCGCTCAAGAAGGTTTCGACCATGGCGGACGGCATCGCCGTCGGTCGCCCTGGCCAGCTGCCGTTCAGCATCATCCGCGAACTCGTAGACGACGTCGTGACCGTGAGCGAAGACTCCTTGGCCCGTGCGCTCATCTTCCTGCTGGAGCGCGCCAAGATGGTGGTCGAGCCGGCCGGTGCTGTCGGCGTCGCCGCCCTCATGGACGGCAAGATCGAAAACCCGGGGACCACCGCCGTCATCCTGTCCGGCGGCAACATCGACCCCATGCTGATGCTCAAGGTGATCCAGCGCGGCCTCTCAGCGGCCGGACGCTACATGACCGTGCGCATGATGCTCGACGACCGGCCGGGTTCCTTGGCCACCATCGCCCGCATCATCGCCGAAAACGATGCCAATGTGACCGGCTTGGACCACACCCGCGTGGGCGGCGCGATCAGCATGGGCGACGTCTCCATCACCGTCAACCTGGAAACCAAAGGCCACGAGCACAGTGAGCAGGTCCTCGCAGCCCTTCGCGCCGAGGGCTTCCACCCGATCGTGGTCCACTGACGGGCTGCTGGCCATGGCGCTTTACGACAACAGGGACAGGCGGGTACCGGCGAAGGATTCACTGGCCATCCGTGCCAGGGGCGGATTGCTGTTCATGGGTGGCTTCGTTGTGCTGTTGGCTGTGATCGAACTGGTCAACACCTTGATGTTTCACAGCCTCAACGCCATCTTCGGGCTGCGGCCGCGGAGCGCGGACGGGGTTTTCGACATCCTGACGTTCCCCTTGCTCCATGCCAATTTCGGCCACCTTCTGTCCAATGCGCTGCCGTTGGTCATCTTCGGATTCCTGGTGTTCCTGTCCGGTCTCCGGGTGTTCCTGACGGCTCTCGCGTTTAGCTGGCTAGGCTCAGGCCTTACGGTGTGGCTCATCGGCGGGGGAGGCGTGACAGTGGGCGCTTCGGGCCTGGTCTTCGGACTGTTCGCTTTCCTGTTGGTGCGCGGGTTCTTCAACCGCAGCTGGTGGCAAATCCTGCTGTCCGTGGTGCTCTTCCTGGCGTATGGCAGCATCTTGTTCGGCGTGCTGCCCACCGTGATGGGTTTCGTTTCCTGGCAAGCGCATCTTGGCGGGGCCGTCGGGGGAGTGGTGGCTGCAGTGCTGCTGCGCCCGCGTCCCCGCACCGTGGCCCAGCCCAACTGACGCCGCACCGTGGCCCAGCCCAACTAGCTCGCAGTTGTTGTCGTTTTGGGCGCCCAAAACGACAACAAATGCGAGTCAGTTGGGGGAACAAAGCAAAACGCCGGCCCGCCCCGCGAAGGGGTGGGCCGGCGAAACGACAACACCGCGTGGGCCCACGCCGCCAGGGTTCCCTGGCCGAGCTTGCGAGGCGAGGGTGGCGGTGGGGACTATCAGCCGGCGAACGGCTTGGCGGAAACAATCTCCACCGGAATTTCCTTGCCGTTGGGGGCGACGTAGCTGATTTTGTCGCCTTCCTTGTGGCCCATGATCGCCACTCCGAGCGGGGACTTCTCACTGAAGACGTTGAGATCGGAATCGCCGGCGATTTCACGGGATCCGAGCAGGAAGGTCTCTTCGTCACCGGCGATGCGGGCAACCACGACCATGCCCTGCTCGACGATTCCGTCGTCGGCCGGAGCTTCGCCCACCTGGGCGTCGCGCAGGAGCGCGGTCAGCTGGCGGATGCGGGCTTCGATCTTGCCCTGCTCTTCCTTCGCGGCGTGGTAACCGCCGTTTTCCTTGAGGTCGCCTTCCTGGCGGGCGGCTTCGATCTTCTGTACGATCTCCGCACGGCCGGGGCCGGAAAGGTGGTCCAGCTCTGCCTTCAGGCGGTCAAATGCGTCCTGGGTAAGCCAAGCTGCAGGCGCGCTGTTGGTGGTCGACACGGACTTCTCCTTATGGATCTGACAAGCAAAGACCCCGCCGGTGCAGGCCACTCGTGGAACTCAGCAACCAACTCAGCGGGGTTAAGGTATTGATCCAGTGTAGTCAATCCTGTGGACAAACCCAAGCTCACTGAGTCGCGGGTCACACCTTTGCTATTTGCTGCCGTTTACAATCCAGCAGTTGTCCACGACGGCGGACACGGCCTCGGACTCGGTGCGAAGGATGGTCCTTTGGGCGGTTGTCTGGCCGCCGTCGGCCCCTGCTTTGGGGGCGTTCGGCCCGATCTCGACGACTTTCCAGCCGACCACCGCGAACTTGGAGTCCATGGCCTTGACCGCGCATTTTGCCGTGGCATCGGGATTCTTGGTGACCTGGAAATCGACCGACAGCTGGGTCGCGTCCGTGGCGCTGTAGCCGATGTCCTTGAACGACACAGACGACTGCGAGGAAGACGTGGTGACCCAGAACAAGAGCCCGATGGCCACGAGGAGGGCGGCGATGACGATGTTCCGTTTGGTTTTCCCTCCGAAGGCGCGCTTTTGGCTGCCGTAGCGATTGGCTAGGCTGGTAGTTGCCGGCAGCGCCGTGCCCGATGGGTCTTCCGAAGTCACCCACCTAGTTTAGTGGGCTTCTGGCGCCTGCCCGCACACAGCGGAGTCGCACGCGTTAGAAATACCTGATCAGTTGAAAGCCATCAGCAAGCCCAGAACAGCATTACCTGGAAAGAGGAACCGTACCGGATGAGCACATCCACCAGCCCCGACACGCAGCTTCGGCTGCTCACCGTCCACGCACACCCGGACGACGAGTCAAGCAAAGGCGCGGCAACTATGGCGATGTATGCGGCTTCCGGCGTGGAGGTCATGGTGGCTACGTGCACTGACGGTTCCCGCGGGGACATCCAGAACCCGGCCATGGAGTCCGCTCCGCACCCGAAGCGGGACATGGCAGGCGCCCGCCGCTTGGAAATGAAGCAAGCTGCCGCGGTCCTGGGAATCAAGCAGCGTTGGTTGGGTTTTGTGGATTCTGGACTGCCCGACGGCGATCCGTTGCCACCGTTGCCCGCCGGCTGCTTTGCGCTTCAGCCCCTTGAGCGGGCGGCGGCACCGCTGGTCCGCTTGGTCCGCGACTTCAAGCCGCACGTCATCGTGAGCTACGACGAAAACGGCGGCTATCCGCATCCGGACCACATCATGGCCCACAAGGTCGCCGTCGAAGCTTTCCACGCTGCCGGTGACCCTGAGCGCTACCCCGGGACAGGCGAAAGCTGGGCGCCCAGCAAGCTGTACTACGATCGCGCCTTCAGCCCCGACCGTTTCCGCGCCTTGCATTTCGCACTCGAAGAGGCGGGCCTGCAATCGCCTTATGCCGAACGCCTGGCTTCCTGGCTCGAAGCCGATGCGGAAGGCCATACTCCGCCGAGGCCGATGCACCAGACCACTACGCAAGTGGATTGCGGTGACTACTTCGAGGCCCGTGACGACGCACTCAGGGCGCATCGGACCCAGATTGATCCCCTTGGATTCTTCTTCGCGGTATCCCCGGAGATGCAGCGCAGGGCCTGGCCGTGGGAGGACTACACGCTGGTCGACTCCCGTATCCCGGCTGAACTGCCGGAAAAGGACCTGTTCGCAGGGCTAAGATAGGATCGCCGGCGATTTCTATCAAGCGTAGAAGTCGCCACCGGCTGGAAACTCCCATAGAAGGTTTGAACCGTGCACCACTTTCTCATCGCCCTGGCCACGACCCCGTCGCCTACCCCGACCCCGTCGCTGCGCCCCGGCTTGTCGGAAGACCAGGTGACCCCGGGCACCTGGGGTTTCGTCCTGACTGCCTTCATCGTGGTGCTCACGACCTTCCTGATCGTTGACATGGTGCGTAGGATCCGGCGGGTACGCTACCGCGCCCAGGTTGAGGAAGCCCTCGTCGGCGAGGCCGACGGCGCTGAGGCTGAGGGCACTGGGATCGACGGCACTGAGATCGACGGCGCTGAGGCTGAGGGCACTGAGATCGACGGCACCGCGATCGGCGGCGCCGGGACCGGCGGCGTCGTCCCGGGCAAGCCGGGCGTTAAAGAATCCGACGGCGATGCCGGCTCCGGAGCCCGCTGACCCGGGCACCACCCGGGAATGGCCGGGGGCGTCCAACGCCCTCGGCTTGGAACCGTCCGCCTATCTCCGCCAGCATGCGGACAATCCGGTGCACTGGAGGCCGTTCGGCGATGAGGCCTTCGCGTTCGCGGCGGCCCGCGATGTACCCGTTTTTCTCTCCATCGGCTATGCCGCGTGCCACTGGTGCCACGTCATGGCCCATGAGTCCTTCGAAGACCAAGACACCGCCGACTACTTGAACGCACACTTCGTGGCCATCAAGGTGGACCGCGAAGAACGCCCCGACGTGGACTCGATCTACATGGCAGCCACCCAGGCCATCAGCGGCGAGGGCGGCTGGCCGATGTCCGTCTTCCTGACTCCCGACGGCTTGGCCTTCCATGCAGGCACCTACTTCCCGCCAACGCCCCAGCCCGGGAGGCCGTCCTTCCGCCAGGTGCTCGAAGCGGTCCACGAGGCGTGGCTGGAACGCCGCGACGCCGTCGAGCAGAACGCGCGACGGCTCGCCGCCGGCATGGCCAATGCCCAGCTCGCCTCGGCGGTGTTCCTCGACAGGCCGTCCGAAAGCCTGGACAGAAGCCTGCTATCCGAAGCTGTGCGTCTCCTCGCCCGCTCGGAAGACCCCGACGGTGGTGGCTTCGGCGGCGCTCCCAAGTTCCCGCCGTCGGCCGTTCTTGAGTTCCTGATACGGCACGCTGCCGTGCCGTCGGATACCTCGGACGCCGCCCGCGACATGGCGGGCCGCACTCTCGCCGCCATGGCCTGTTCCGCACTGTGCGACCAGCTCGACGGCGGCTTCGCCCGGTATTCCGTGACCGCGGATTGGTCCGTGCCGCATTTCGAGAAGATGCTTTACGACAATGCCCAGCTTCTCCGCGCCTACGTCCACTGGGTCCGGCTGAGCGGCGACTGGGTCCTGCCTGCCGGCGAGGCCGCGAGTGTCGCGTCCCGGGTGGCGGACTGGATGCTGGATTCGCTGGGTGTGGGCGATCCCGCAATCCCGGGCGGACTCGCTTCCTCGCTCGACGCCGATACCGTGGTGGACGGAGTGCATCATGAAGGCGCGTCCTACCTGTGGACTCCTGCGAGCCTCGAAGCCGTGCTTGGACCGGGGGACGGGGCGGCCGTGGCCCGGCTCATGAACGTGGGGCCGTCCGGGAGAGTCTCGGAGCTTGGATCTCCGCTGCATCCCGGGCGCCGGCTGTCCGGGGCGGAATCGCGGTTGTGGGACCGCGTCAGGCCCGCCCTGCGCGCCGCACGCTCGGCCCGCCCCCAGCCGGCCCGGGACGACAAAGTCGTGGCGGGCTGGAACGGCCTGGCCATCGCAGCGCTTGCCGAAGCCGGAGCGGTCCTGGACAGGCCGGAACTTGTGACCGCGGCGGAAAGCGTGGCCGAGTACCTCATGCGCGTGCATTGGCGTCCGGCGGCCGGCCCCGAAACTTTCAGTGCCTCAAATGCCGGCACCTCAAAGCCCGGGGCGGGGGTGCTGATCAGGGTCTCGCACGACGGCGTTGCGAGGGGGATCAGCGGTCTGCTGGAAGACTACGCGTTTTGTGCCGAAGGCTTCCTGGCTCTCTACGCCGTGACTGGCCAGCGGCGCTGGTACGTGTTCGCGGAGGAGCTGATCAGCGGCGCCTGCGCGCGCTTCGTGGTGGACGGCAGATTGTCGGACTCCGTGGGGGAATCGGCCCAGGTATTCAACGCGCAGGGACAGCACGCGGGCCTGGACCCCTTCGACAATGCGGCGCCGAGCGGGGCGGCGGCCTTTGCCGGAGTGTTGCTGAGCTATGCGGCGTATTCCGGTTCGCACGAGCACCGAGCCATGGCAAGCAGCATCCTGTCGCTCCTGCCGCCGATAGCCGGGCGGGCGCCCAGGGTGGCGGGATGGCTGCTTGCGACCGCCCAGGCGGCCGTGGCCGGTCCCATAGAGGCCGCCGTATCCGGCCCTCCAGGCGGGAAGCAGCGCGAACTCCATCGCGCTCTGTTGGCTTCGCCGAGTCCCGGGCTGGTGGTGGCCGTCCAGCTCGGTATGGCTGGCGAAAAAGCCGACGACGACGGCGCGCCGCCCGGGTCCCGCGCCAAGGAACCGGAGGTGCCACTGCTTGAGTCCCGCACGGCTGCCGCGGACGGCTCGCCACAGGTGTACTTGTGCCGGGGGATGGTCTGTGACCTGCCGCTTGGCTCCGTTGAGGAACTCGTGCAGCGCCTTGACGCGATGACTGAGGCCGCAGGCTAGCTCAGCACGGCAATCATGATTGCGGCGAAATGTGCGGCGAAGGCCAGCACCGTGAGGGCGTGGAAGAGTTCATGGAAGCCGAAGTTCAACGGACTGAAGTTGGGCCTCTTGATCCCGTAGAAAACGGCGCCAGCGATGTAGAGGGCCCCGCCCACACAGATCAGGATCGCGGCCGGAACGTTCGCGGCGAAGAACTCCGGCAAATAGAACAACGCCCCGCAGCCCAGTGCGACGTAGATGGGCACGTAGAGCCAACGTCGAGCGCCGGTCCAGAGAACCCGGAACAGCACTCCCAGTAGTGCTCCGGACCAGATCACCCACAACAGGAGCACGGCCTTGGGGCGCTCCAGGAGGGACCACGCCAGGGGTGTGTAGCTGCCCGCGATCACGAGCATGATGTTGGTGTGGTCCAGGCGTTTGAGGACCATCCTGGTCTTCGGCTCCCAATTGCCGCGGTGGTAGACCGCGGACACGCCGAAGAGCAGTACACCCGTCAAAGCGTAGATGGCGGACGCGATTTTGCGATCGGTCGTAGGCGCCATCGTCACCAGGACGATCCCTGCCGCGACGGCGAAAGGAGTGGCCACAGCATGTATCCAGCCGCGCCACCTTGGTTTGGTTGTGAGCAGCTCCGACATCGTTAAAGCGTAACCCGCGGGCGGATAAGTTACTGCCGAGTAGCACGTTTTGCGATCGTTTTCCGCTGCTCAGGTGTGCCGACTGTCCGCCTTGGGAAGGTAGCCTTGGTGGTGCGCCTACGGCAGAAGTCGCGAGGTGCCGATCGTTGTTTGGCTGAAGGGTTGGCTGCCAACCAGGCTGGCCGCCGTCGTCGTTTGTTTCGCTTTTCACGTGCTGTTCAAAGGAAGTCAGGTGAGTGTCCGGATGGAGTGGCCCGGCTTCCTCTACGGCTTCTACGAGCGCAAACTGCTCCGTTCGCTCGAACAAGAGAAGATTCCCCGGCACATCGGCGTCATGGTTGATGGCAACCGCCGCTGGGCGCGGCAATTCAACGCTCCCACCAGCGAAGGCCATCAAGCTGGCGCGGACAAGATCCACGAATTCCTCGGCTGGTGCCAGGAACTCGGAGTCAAAGTCGTCACGCTCTACATGCTCTCGACGGACAATATGAACCGCTCCGGCGAAGAGCTCGAACTGCTTATGGGAATCATCGCCAACACCCTCGATCGCTTGGATGACGACGCCGATATCTCGGTCCACGCCATGGGTGCGCCGGAGCTCCTTCCGGACTATCTCGCCGAGCGGCTCAACAAGCTCACGGCCCGCACACCGATCCGCGAGCGGCTCCATGTGAACGTGGCCGTCGGGTACGGCGGACGGCGCGAGATCGTCGACGCCGTGCGGGAACTGCTGCACGACGCGGTCGCGCACGGCCGCGACATCACCGAGCTGGCCGATGAGCTTTCAGTGGACGATATCTCGCGTTTCCTCTACACACGCGGCCAGCCGGACCCCGATCTGGTGATCCGCACGTCAGGTGAACAGCGTTTGTCAGGTTTCCTCATGTGGCAAAGCGCCTACAGCGAGTTCTATTTTTGCGAGGCCCTCTGGCCCGCGTTCCGCAAGGTTGATTTCCTGCGGGCCCTGCGGGACTATGCCGGCCGCCAGCGCCGCTTCGGTTCCTGAGACGGTGAACTTCCCGGTGCGCACCCGTTTACGGGAAGTTCACATTTTGTCTACACGAATCGCCGTTTGGGCTAACCGGAAATGTAATCGCACGGGAATACGTTAATCCCATCAGTAGGCAAACCGCCTGCTGATCGGGGAGGCCAGTAGATGGAGCGAATCATCGCACCAGTTACGTGGGGGGCCGCGCCCGGCCTTCCGGCCGAGCCGCCTCACGAATAAGCCGGGTTCGCCCGGGGCTGGAGTCGATGTGGCTATTTCTGAGCAACTGCCCGTAGTCGTTTCCGACGGGGAAAGTTCAGCTACCTCTCGCACCAAGCGGGCCAACGATGGGCGGACTGCAAAGTCCGGAACCCCGACAGGCCGAAGCTATGTGATTGACACTTCCGTGTTGCTTTCCGATCCGCACGCCCTTTTGCGCTTCGCGGAGCACGAAGTCATTGTCCCGATCGTGGTGATCACGGAATTGGAGGGCAAGCGCCACGACCCCGAATTGGGTTACTTCGCGCGCAAGGCCCTCAGGCTCCTGGATGACTTGCGCATTGAGCATGGCGGGTTGAATCAACCTATCCCGATCGGATCCGACGGCGGCACGCTGCGTGTCGAGATGAACCATGTGTCAACCGAAGTGCTGCCGGCAGGATTCCGCGGCGCGGACAACGACAGCCGCATCCTGGCAGTCGCCAAGAACCTCGCCAACGAAGGCCATAACGTCACGGTCGTCTCCAAAGACCTCCCCATGCGCGTCAAAGCCTCCGCGATGGGGCTGTTCGCGGACGAATACCGCAATGAACTCGTCAAGGACTCCGGCTGGACCGGCATGGCGGAGATCGAAGCCAGCGAGGACGAAATCACCACCCTGTACGGGCACGAACCGGTTTTCATCCCGGCAGCGGCCGAGCTTCCCGTCAATACGGGCCTGGTGCTGCTCTCCAACCGGGGCTCCGCCCTGGGCCGCGTGGGCGCGGACAAGCAAGTGCGGCTGGTCAAGGGGGACCGTGATGTCTTCGGACTGCACGGCCGCTCAGCTGAGCAACGGCTTGCGATCGACCTGCTCATGGATCCCAGCGTCGGAATCGTCTCGATCGGCGGCCGGGCGGGCACTGGAAAGTCGGCCTTGGCCTTGTGTGCGGGACTCGAAGCCGTCCTGGAGCGCCGGGAACACCGCAAGGTGATTGTGTTCCGGCCGCTGTACGCGGTGGGCGGACAGGAACTCGGGTACCTGCCCGGTTCCGAGGCAGAGAAGATGAACCCCTGGGCGCAGGCGGTCTTCGACACCCTCGGTGCACTCGTCAGCCAGGAAGTCGTCGAAGAAGTCATGGACCGGGGCATGCTCGAAGTCATGCCGCTGACCCACATCCGGGGACGTTCGCTCCACGATGCGTTCGTGATCGTAGACGAGGCCCAGTCGCTCGAAAAGAACGTGCTCCTCACGGTCATGAGCCGCATCGGCCAGAACTCCAAGATCGTCCTGACCCACGACGTCGCCCAGCGCGACAACCTCCGCGTGGGCCGGCACGACGGCGTTGCCGCCGTCGTCGAGACCCTCAAGGGGCACCCGCTGTTCGGCCACATCACCCTGACCCGCTCCGAACGCTCGCCGATCGCGGCCCTCGTGACGGAACTGCTTGAAGGGGCGGAAATCTAAGCTGCATTTGCGCGGAGGGCCGTGGCCGGGTTCGCCGGGCCACGGCCCTTCACCGATCCTCGATCGTTTCCTCGAGCCGGTTGACGCTCGCTCACGTATGTGGGGTTTCGGGCGGACGCTCGCTCACGTATGTGGGGTTTCCTGGCGACGCTCGCTCACGTATGTGGGGTTTCGGGCGGACGCTCGCTCACATGCCCAGGAACCTTGCTGTGGCCTCATGGCCTTCTACCTTTAGCTTCCAATCGGGCCGGATGAAGGACCCCGTGGGGAGACGAACGCGTTGGACTTCCACGACGTCGGTGCCCCATTGGTCGCGGTAAATGCCGTTGGGTTCATAGCCGAGGCTGGCGGAAACGCCCAAGGATTGCTTGTTCCAAATGGCAGCTTCGGAGGTCGCTACTTCTGCATTCAGGTAGTCGAAGGCGTAGCTGAGGGCGGCCGCCCGCATCTCCTTGCCGAGGCCTTGGCCTTGAGCGCCTTTCTTGAGCCAGGAGCCGGTGGACACAGTCTTCAACGATGCGAAGTTCTTCGCCTCCAGATCCTGGCAGCCAATGAAATCGGCGTCGTGCCAGATGCCGAGGAGGAGCGTCCATGATTCCGGAGTCATTCCTGCACGGCAGCGCCAGTACCACCGGGCCATGTTGGCACCCAACTCATCTTCGGGCAGTTCTGTCCAGGGATTGCTGAAGGGGGACCTCCCTGACTCGTGAATGCCGCTGAGGGCTGCCCCGACCGCTGCCGGGATGTCAGCGTCCTGGATGGGGCGCAAGACCAAGCGGGGGTTGGGCGGAAGGGGCGTATAGGTGAGCGGGGGTTGGGCGGAAGGGGCTGCGGTCGTCAAGTTTTTGAGACATTTTCGTTGTTTGTTTTGGTTAGGCGGCCAGGGGTTCCTGGACGCTGGTGTGGTGGTTTGCGTGGGCGGTGGCTGGCGGGATGCCGCCGGCCCGTCGGTTGGGTCGGCGGCGGTTGTACCAGCCCTCGATGTAGTCCATCACGGCGGTCCGTGCGGTGAGCCTGGAACCGAAGCGGTGGTGGTGGTAGAACTCGGTCTTGAGGTGTGAGAAGAAGTTCTCGGCGACCGCGTTGTCCCAGCACACCCCCACCTTGCCCATGGACTGGGTGACCTCGTTCTGGGCGCACCATCGTTGGAATTCCTCCGAGGTGTACTGGGTGCCCCGGTCGGAGTGGAAGACGACTGGGCCGCCGATGAGGTGGCCGTGGTTCCGGGCCATCCGCAGGGCCGCGGTGCACAGGCTGGCGCGCATGTGTTCGGCCATGGCCCAGCCGATGACCATCCCGGAGAACAGGTCGATGACCGTGGCCAGGTAGAGCCAGCCCTCGCCGGTGCGCAGGTAGGTGATGTCCCCGACCAGCCGGGTCCCGGGCACCGCGGAGGTGAAGTCGCGCCTGCCCTGGTCATCGAGCATGTGGTTCTGGATGTGGGCGGTCTTGGCCTGCGGGTCCTGGAGCGTGGTCTTTTTCCAGGCCTGGGTGCGGATGGCCCGCAGGCCGTGCTCGCGCATGATGGCCCCCACGGTCGGGGCGGAGACCTTGGTCCCGGCCGCGTTCAGGAGCCGGGTCAGCTGGTCCCGCCCGGCACGCCCGGACTCCTTCGTGTAGAGCTTGGTGACCGCGGTGACCAGCTCCCCGTGCCGCACGGTGCGCGGTGAAGGGCCGGCAGGTTTGCGCCACCGGTAATAGGAGGCCCGGGAGACGTTCAATTTCCGGCATAGCCACACCACGGGATGGTTGGCCTTCTCCGCTTCGATGAACTCGTAGAAATCCTCTACTTTTGCTTCGCGGCAAAGAAGGCGCTGACTTTTCCCAGGAACTCGACCTCGGCCTTCAACCTGGCGTTTTCGGCCAGCGCTTTCTGGTGTTCATCCCACGCCACCGGCCCCCGGTCCTCGGGCTGGGCAGGGGTGTCCGGTTGCTTGTCCCGGGACTTGTGTACCCAGTTTCCCAGCGTGCTTTCCTTCACCCCGATCTCCTGCGCGATCTGCTTCACCGGCCGGTCCGAAGACAAAACCAGTCGAACCGATTCCTCCCGGAACGCGGCGTCGTATGTCTTTCTGCGGGTGGTCATCTGAAACTGAGGCTCCCATCAAGCTGTCTCACAAAACCATACGGCCGCAGGCGTATATGTGAGCGGGGGTTGGGCGGAAGGGGCGTATAGGTGAGCGGGGGTTGGGCGGAAGGGGCGTATAGGTGAGCGAGGCCCTCATCGTCAAGCTGGTTGTGAGTCATTCATTACCTTTTGATTGAAGGAGCCGGCGATGGCCGTTGATAACAAGGGTTTTACGCGTGAAGAGATCCGTGAGTTCATGCATGAGTACTATTTGCAGCCGCACGGGTCGAGGAAGGAATGGATGGCCTCGACGTCCGTTTCGGAATGGACGTTCCGCCGGTGGCGCAAGATGATGGTCCAGGGCGATATCGACCGTGGCCTGATTCCGCGGGAGCATGGAGGCATGGTCCCGACGAATCGTGAACTCTCCGCGTTCGAAAAAGCACGCGCGAAGGAAATGGCTGCCCACCGTGCCGAAGTCGAAAAACTCCAGAAGCGGGTGCAGGAGCTGGAGGACACGAATTCCGCGCTGGGAAAAGCTATCGGGCTCTTGCACGAGTTGAGCGTGCCAGAGCCCGATACAACCCCGACGAGCGCTCACAACGATTCATAGCGGCCGAGAACACTCTGGTCCTGGAACTGCATGTGATCATCGGCTCCCAGCGGACAGCGCTCAAGCTGGCGGGCCTCTCGCGCGGGACCTGGCATTACCGGTCCAATCCCCGTCCGGCGGTGCAGCACCCGATCCACCAGAGCGACCGGGCCTACGAATCCCGGATCAGCTCCGCGCATCAGGACCGGATCCTGGGGCTCATCCTGGCCAGCTGGGAGAAGGGCAACTCCGTTGACCATGCCTTCGCCACAGCCTGGGACAACGGCGAGCTGCTCGCCTCCAACCGCTCGTGGTGGCGGATCGCGGCAGACTACGAGGACCAGCAGGCCCGCCCAACCATCCCGCGCAAGCGTTGGGGCACGCGTGGTTCCTCTGAAAAGCCGGTGGTCAAGGCCACCGGACCCTGCCAGGTCTGGTCCTGGGACATCACCGACATCTATGCCAAGTGGCAGGGCAAGGTTTTCAAGGTGTACTCCATCATGGACATCTTCTCCCGGGAAATCGTCGGCTGGCGGGTGGAGGAACGCGAGTCCGACCACCTCGCCGCGCAGATGTTCAAGACAGCCATCGCCCGGCACGGCGCCCCGCGCATCGTGCATGCCGATTCAGGCCCGGCCATGAGATCAACCCTGCTCCGTGACACCCTCACCGCCCACGGCGTGGAACTCAGCCATAACCGCCCGTACGTCTCCAACGACAATCCCTTCTCGGAGTCAGGCTTTCGCACGATGAAATACCGGCCCGGCTACCCCCGGATCTTTAACGATCTCGAGGCCGCCAGGGAGTACCTCACCTGCTACGTGCACTGGTACAGCACCGATCACAAACACTCCGGCATCGCACTGTTCTCACCATCACAGGTCCACGACGGGTCGTGGAAAGAACTCTGGACCAAGCGAGACAAAGTCCACCAGGACTACTACGAACGACACCCGGGAAGATTCCGCCGCCGACCCACCACACCGGCCCCCGCCACATACGCCGGGATCAACCTCCCCCAGACCAAAACACCCCAAAAACTAGCCCAGTGACTCCACACAGCTTGACAACTTTCGGGGGTTGGGCGGAAGGGGCGTATAGGTGAGCGGGGGTTCCTGGGGGCCCGCCCTTACGAACGGGGGCCGATGTCCCAGCTAATGTGCTTCCGGACGTCGGTGAGGTTCATCGATTCGGCGAGGAACAGATCGTCCAGCATGTATTCATCCACGCCCAGAATCCGCATCCAATGCCCCTGACCTGCGGTATCGCCGTCGAGCGATTGGCTGGAAACGCACACGCCCGTTCCCGAGTCCACGCGCAAGAGCGTGCGTCCGGGGAAGCAGAGCGGCGTCGCCGCGTCAGACGCCACGTAGCTGGATCCCGGCGTCGCGATGGTTTCGAGAGCCGGGCGTCCTTCGTGATCCACTTCCCGGATGGGGCCGAACGACACCCGATTGGACTCGGGAAACTCCATCGGCACGGGAGCGTTCCCGGCGAGCTCGACAGGATCGAGGGCTGCCGCGAGCCGACCGTTCCCGAACGACGGTTCGCCGTAGGCCGCTTCGGGGCGCCGGCGGACCAAGCCCGCGGAGTCGTAAACGGGGGTGACCAAGTGGGCCGGCAACAGCCACGACTTGCGCTTGGAACCAAGGTAAAGCCCGTCGCGGGAGTCGTTGATGCCCGTGGTGCTATGCAGCAACGCGCCATCGACGGTCTCGAGCCGAAGCGCTCCCGGGCGGCGCAGCCATGCACGCACTGTGGCATCCGCGTTGCCCGGACGGTCCAGGTATTCGAACCTCAGGCTGGTCCATTTCCACGGGGAGGAACGGCAGAGGTTTCGGAAGTTGGAGGACATGTCGGCGTCGGAATCGCCTTGGATTTCTGCACTGTAACGCCCCATATCCACAGTCTAAGGGTGCGTGACCGGCGCAGCTTTGAGAAAACCGATAACATCCGAGGGTGATCCGAAGACTCGGCGAATTGTGGGGGACCAGTGTCCCGGCCTTCTGGCTGCTGCTCGCAGCTTGCGTGTACTTTGCGGTCATGGCTGCCCGGCTCACGGTCATCGACGTGCGTCACCACCTGCTCCCCAACCGGATCGTCTTCCCGTCCTATGCCATCGCCGGTGTGTTGCTGCTCGGCGCAGCGGTAGCCGTCACCCTGGCCGAGGGAGCGGCAGGGCCAGCGCCCGACGGCGGTGCCTCCTTCCTGGGCGTTCCCGCCTTGGGAATCGTGGCCGGGGGAGCAGCGCTTTGGGTGTTCTACTTCATCCTGCGCTTGGTGTACCCGCCAGGGATGGGCTTCGGCGACGTCAAATTGGCCGGTGTGCTCGGGCTATACCTTGGCTATCTGGGGTGGGCGCATGTTTTCGCGGGAACGTTTGCGGCGTTCCTCTTCGGCGGGCTGTGGAGTCTGGGAGTCCTGGCTGCCCGGCGGGGAACGTTGAAATCATCAATACCCTTCGGTCCGTTCATGCTCGCGGGTGCCGCCGCGGCGATGTTTGCCCTGCCGGCGTGAGAAGCCGCGAGCGAAAGGGAGCGCGGGAGGACCGTTTGAGCGGGCTTGCCCGCTGTCATTCGCGCATCGCCGGTGGGATACTCGCCCTACTGGAGGGCCCGATCCGGAAGCGGAGGCAGTGCTCTTGTTGGTGATGACTGTTTCAACGGAAGCGGGCTAGGCCGTGGCGATCCCCGAATTCATCCGGGAAATCCGCGAGAAGATCGGCAACGACCCGCTGTGGCTACCCGGCGTTAGGGGCGTAGTCCTGGATGACGAGAACCGGGTCCTGCTGTGCCAACGGGCCGACAATGGCCGGTGGACCTTGATCACCGGAATGCTGGAACCGGGGGAGCACCCGGCCCCCGGTTTGCTCCGCGAGATCTTCGAGGAGACCGCAGTCGTGGCCGAAACCGAGCGCATCCTGGCGGTGGGCGTGATCGGCCCGGTCACGTATCCCAACGGAGACGTGTGCGACTTCCTGGATATTGCCTTCAAATGCCGTTATGTCTCGGGGGAGGCCCGCGTCAACGACGACGAGTCAATCGCCGTCGGCTGGTTTGCCCTTGACGAGTTGCCTGAGATCAGCGCCGGCCACCGCGAAACCATCCGACTGGCGTTGGAGCCGGGCTCCGCCGTCGCGTATCAGCGCGATTGACGGGCCGCGAGGATCGCGCGGGCAGCGAAGAGGCACGCGGCGACACCGCAGGCGATAGCACCCACGATGGTCCACCATTCTCCCTTGGCAGAGGCTATGGAAACGGCCAGAAGGCCGAAAAGGACTGCCCCTAATCCCCATCGAACGGCCGGGCTGATGTTCGCGGATTCTTCGGGCTCTGAACTCATGGGTTCCAGCCTAAGCCAAACGCCCGGCCCGGTGGACATGCCCGGCTTTGCATCCGGGCAGTGGGCACATTCCCCATATGTCCACTGGTCCGAGCCAAGGCCGGGAATGTCCTGGCGTTAGCGCCGGGCGAGCTCACCGTCATTGTCGCCCACCGTTGCGGACTCCGGCTCAGCGGCTGGGTCGACGGACGCCCCGACGGCCCCCTCGGCGGTTCCTCCGAGGCGTTCGGCTTCAAGGCGTTCCGCTTCCTGGCCCCCGACTGCCTCGCCCCGGGCCACCATTCCGGCGGTGTCCGAGAGCGGGATCTGCTTGAGGGTGATCGCGAGCAGGAGGGCGATGGCGATGAACGGGATCAGGTACCAGAACACGGGTGCCAGTGAATCGGCGTAGGCGTTGACGATCGCGTCCTTGACCTGAACCGGCAGTTGGGCCAGCGTCTGAGGATCAAGCTTGCTGGTGGACTGTGCAGCCTGTGCAGCAGAAGCCCCGGCGCCCGTGAATGCCTTGGTGAGGGACTCGGCCAGCCGCGTGGTAAAGATCGAGCCGAAAACGGCCACGCCCAACGAAGCCCCGACCTCGCGGAAGTAGTTGTTGGTGCTCGTTGCCGTGCCGATCTGCTCGGCGGGAACCGCGTTCTGGACCACCAGGACGATGACCTGCATAATCAGGCCCAGGCCTGCGCCGAAGATGAACAGCTGGATGCAGATGACCCAGATCGGAGTTGCCGCGGTGAGCGTGGTGAGCCACAACATCGCAACGATCGTGAGGCTCGCGCCGAGGATCGGGAACATCTTGTACTTGCCGGTCTTGGAGATGCGAATACCGGAGTAGATGGACGTACCCATGAGTCCAACCATCATCGGCAGCATGAGCAGGCCGGAGACGGCGGCTGAGGTACCGGAGGACATCTGCAGGAACGTCGGCACGAAAGCGATGGCGGCGAACATGCCCAGGCCGAGGGTGAAGCCGATGGCAGTTGCGTTGATGAAGATCCGGTTCTTGAACAGGCTCAGCGGAATGATGGGGTCTTCTGCCTTGCGCTCCACGAGGACGAAGAGGAAGGCAGCGAGCACCATGCCGGCGCCGAAGGCCCAGGTGAGGGGGGAGTCCCATCCTTGGTCCTTCTTGCCGCCGAAGTCGGTGAAGAAGATCAGGCAGGCCGTGGCAGCAGACAGCAGCAGGACTCCAAGGATGTCGATGCGCTTTTCGGCCTTCTTGTTCGGCAGGGTGAGCGTGAACCAAGCGATGGTGAACGCCGCAATGCCGACGGGGATGTTGATGTAGAAGGCCCATTCCCAGGTCAGGTGATCGACGAAGAAGCCGCCCAGAAGGGGACCGGCCACGGCGGAGAGGCCGAAGATGGCACCAAGGGGGCCCATGTACTTGCCGCGTTCCTTGGCAGGCACGATGTCCGCGATGATGGCCTGCGACAGGATCATCAGTCCGCCGCCGCCCAGGCCCTGGATGGCGCGGAACACCACGAAGCCCCAGAAGTCGGTGGCGAAGGCACAACCGATGGAAGCTACGGTGAACAAACCGATGGCAATCAGGAACAGGTTCCTCCGGCCCAGGATGTCACCGAACTTGCCGTAGATCGGCATGACGATGGTTGTGGCGAGCAAGTAGGCCGTGGTGATCCAGGCCTGGTTCTCCACGCCGCCGAGCTTGCCGACAATAGTGGGCATGGCCGTGGACACGATGGTCTGGTCCAGGCTGGAGAGCAGCATTCCGGCGATGAGCGCCGAGAAAATGATCCAGATCCTTCTCTGGGTCAAGAGCAGCGGCGCGGCCGCTTTGGTCTTGAGAGTGGTACTCACGGTTGGTCCTTCTGGGGTTCGACGGGGTTGGTGTCCAGCGGTTGGGCGAAGAGCGCGCGTGCTGCCCTGAGGTTCTGGTCCAGCAATTCGCGGTAGGGCTCGGTGTTCTCTTCGGAAAAGAACTGTTTACTCGTCTTCTTGGTGACCGCGCCGAAGACCGCGGCGGCCATGATGATCTCGGGGTGGTCCGCGGTGAGGCCTTCCCGGGCGGCGATGAGCTCGGCGAACTGGCGCTCGCGGACTTCGCCTTCGCGGGTCAACCGGCCCAGGAGCTGGGGCTCGGCCGTGACTGCCGCGATGAGCTGGCGGATCTCCGATGGGCTGACGGTGGACCGCTCGAGGACGGCCAGGGTGAAGCGGCGCAGTGCGGACAAGAGCGAGTCGGAGATCGTGCCGATGGCACGGGCGGGGTTGCGTTGGAAGGCCTCCAGCGCGTCCTCGGGAAGCTCGTCGGAGAACGAGCCGATCACCGCGTCCTCCTTGGTGTGGAAGTAGTTGAAGAACGTCCGCCGAGAGATCCCGGCCTGTTCGCAGGCTTCTTCGACGGTGAAACCGTTGAGTCCGCGTTGGGCGGTCAGGGACCTTGCGACGGCGGAGATCGCCGCGCGGGTCTGAGCACGCTTGCGCTCCCGGAGTCCGCCGTCATTAATTGCACTATTTTCCACAAAGTAAAGTTTTGCACTTACTGTCCAAAAGTGCAAGAAAATTTCTGTGGCCGGAAACGACGACGGCGGCCGGCACCTTCCGTGGGGAAGGCGCCGGCCGCCGTCGGGCTGGCCAGCGGGGCTGGAGGGAGACTAGGCCTTGTGGGCCGGGCGGGTCATAGTGGTGACGTCGAGGGCCTTGTCGAGCTGCTCTTCAGTCAGTTCGCCCCGCTCAAGGTAGCCGAGGGAGATCACGGCTTCGCGGATGGTCAAACCCTCGGCAACGGCCTTCTTGGCGATCTTTGCCGCCGCTTCGTAACCGATGAACTTGTTCAGCGGGGTCACGATGGACGGGGAAGCCTCGGCCAGGAAGCGTGCACGCTCCACGTTGGCCGTGATGCCGTCGATCATCTTGTCGGCCATGACGCGGCTGGTGTTGGCCAGGAGCCGGATGGATTCGAGCAAGTTGGCAGCCATCACCGGGATGCCGACATTGAGTTCGAAGGCACCGTTCGTGCCGGACCAGGCGATGGCGGTGTCGTTGCCGATGACCTGGGCGCAGACCATGATCGATGCTTCGCAGATGACCGGGTTGACCTTGCCCGGCATGATCGACGAGCCAGGCTGGAGGTCCGGGATGGAGATTTCGCCAAGTCCCGTGTTGGGGCCGGAACCCATCCAGCGCAGGTCGTTGTTGATCTTCATGAAGGAGATGGCGATGTTGCGCAGCTGGCTGGAGCCTTCGATGAGGCCGTCGCGGTTGGCCTGCGCTTCGAAGTGGTCGCGCGCCTCGGTGAGCGGCAGGCCGGTGTCGGCTGCGAGGAGCTCGATGACGCGCTCCGGGAAGCCTTCCGGGGTGTTGATGCCGGTGCCGACCGCGGTTCCGCCCAGGGGGACCTCGGCGACGCGGGGGAGGGCGGCGTTGATGCGCTCGACGCCGTAGCGGACCTGCGCGGCGTAGCCGCCGAACTCCTGGCCCAAGGTCACCGGAGTGGCGTCCATGAGGTGAGTGCGCCCGGACTTGACGACGTCCTTGAACTCCACGGCCTTGCGGTCCAGGGAAGCAGCCAGGTACTCGAGGGCCGGGATCAGGTCGTTGATCAGGGCCGACGTCGCCGCGACGTGGACCGACGTCGGGAAGACATCGTTGGAGGACTGCGAAGCGTTGACGTGGTCGTTCGGGTGGACAACTTTGTCACTCCCGCCGGCCGCGAGGGCGCGCGTTGCCAGCTCGGCGATGACCTCGTTGGTGTTCATGTTGGAGGACGTGCCCGAACCGGTCTGGAAGACGTCGATGGGGAAATCGCCGTCGTACTTTCCGGCGGCAACCTCATCGGCAGCGTTGGCAATCGCCTCGGCGAGCTCGCCGTCGAGCACTCCCAGTTCAGCGTTCGCCAGGGCCGCGGCCTTCTTGACGCGGGCCAGGGCCTCGATGTGTGCGCGCTCAAGCGTCTTGCCGGAGATCGGGAAGTTCTCCACGGCGCGCTGCGTCTGGGCGCGGTACAGGGCGTTCACAGGAACGCGAACTTCGCCCATCGTGTCATGTTCAATACGGAACTCGGCCGTGTTGGATTCTTGAGTGGAAGTCATGGGGCTAGCTTATGGCGAGCAGCCGCTTGACCGAAAACCGGCGGAGCAAAGCTACGGCCGTTGTGTGCCGCCCCCTCGGGGGCGGCCCGGCATCCGGACTAGAGCTTGCCGATCCCGGAAACAAGCGCCGCGCGGCCCTCGTCCAGTTTGTAGGAAAGCCCGACGACGGCGGCCCGGCCGTCGTCGATCGCGTCGGAAATCACACGGGAACTGTCGGCGAGGCGGCGGGCCGTCTGCTTGACGTGTTCCACGACCATCTCGTTGACGTCCGTCTGCTCGTTGCGCATAGCGGTGAGGACGGAAGGGGTGATGCGCTCCACCAGGGAACGGATGAAACCCGCGGGCATTTCACCGGTCTCGACGGCACTCTTGGTCGCGGTCACTGCGCCGCAGCTGTCGTGGCCAAGGATCACGATGAGCGGAACATGCAGCTGGGAGATGCTGTATTCGAGCGAACCGAGGACGGCGTCGTCGATCACTTGCCCGGCCGTGCGGACCACGAAGGCATCGCCCAGACCGAGGTCGAAGATGATTTCCGCGGCCAGGCGGGAATCCGAGCAACCGAAGATCACGGCAAAGGGATGCTGGTCCTCGACCAGGGAATGCCTGCGGGAAGCATCTTGGTTGGGATGCAAGGACTCCCCGGCGACAAAGCGTTCGTTTCCTTCGCGCAGACGGCGCCAGGCAAGGGCAGGAGTCAGATAAGTAGCCACGGCGCTACTTTACGGCTTTGAGGTAGCAGGCTGCGAAACTGTGTCGCCCGGCTTCGTGCTCGCGTCCGCGGAAGCGACAGGAGCCGCGTCCATTGCCTTGACAACGGCCGCGGCCAAGGTGGAGAACTCGTCCAATCCCGCGCTGCCGCTCAGGATGATCGTGGTGCCGCGGTAGTTCAGGACCATGCTGCGGTTGCCTTTGGCAGTGTCATGGAGTTCCCAGTCGTGGCCACCGGCGCTGCGCGTGCCGGTCACCGGAGCGCTGCCGGCCTGCTGGAAAATCCAGGTCGGATTGGCCTTGCGGGTCTGGACAATTCCGATGAAGGCCTGCTTGGGCGTGACGTATCCGACTTCCCATGTGGGTACGCCGTCGCCGGTGCCCGATACCCAGCGGGCGTAGTTCGGACTAAATGTGTCGCCGGTAACCGGCGCCACGGGTGTGAAACCCGCCACATCTTTCGCGTTGGCTGAGGTTGCGGCTACATCCACGTTGGGCTTGTAACCGTTGCTCTTTGGCGCCGGATTCATGAGCACGATCGGCAGGAACGCCAGCACGCAGAGGAGCAGCGCGATGAGCATGCCAATGACCGAAGCGTTGGCCCTTTTGGCTGCTTTGGCCGCGATTACGGGCTTGACCGCAGGCTGACCGGCGTCGCCGGCACCAGCTGCGCCCGCGCCTTCGCTGCCGGAGGGGGCGGCGGCAATTGCTTTGTCTTGCGTTTCACTCACGCTTCAATAGTCTCCTATCCAAGCGGCTAATACACATCGGCCGGTCAGTGCAAGGGGCGTTCCGGGACTTGGTCATCCCATGACCGAGGCGCCCCGCCCCGACTATGATCTCTTCTAGAGGAATCATTCAGGCCGACAAGCCCAGCCATTCCTGGTCCCACGAATCGCGTCATCGAAGAAGAGGTTCACGTGTCTCCAGCGCCAATGTCCCAGAAGTATTCCACGATTTCGCCGGCGCTCGCCGTCGGGACCGATGAGCCGGACCGCAACCTGGCCCTCGAACTTGTCCGGGTTACCGAAGCCGCCGCGATTGCAGGCGGCCACTGGGTTGGATTCGGCGACAAGAACAAGGCGGACGGCGCCGCCGTCGACGCCATGCGCTCTTTCCTCCACACCGTCCATTTCAACGGCGTCGTTGTCATTGGCGAAGGTGAAAAGGACGAAGCTCCCATGCTCTTCAATGGCGAGCACGTCGGTGACGGCACCGGGCCGGAGTGCGACGTCGCCGTCGACCCGATCGATGGAACCCGACTGACTGCCCTGGGCATCAACAACGCCCTCGCCGTCCTGGCAGTGGCCGAACGCGGCACCATGTTCGATCCCTCCGCCGTGTTCTACATGGAGAAGCTCGTCACGGGCCCCGAAGCCGCCGACATGGTGGACCTGCGCCTGCCGGTGAAGCAGAACCTGCACTTGATCGCAAAGGCCAAGGGCGTTAAGGTCAACCAGCTCAACGTCATGATCCTGGACCGCGACCGCCACCGTCCGCTGGTGGAGGAAATCCGCGAAGCCGGTGCGCGCACCAAGTTCATCATGGACGGCGACGTAGCAGGCGCCATTGCGGCCGCACGTTCCGGCACCGGCGTCGACGCCCTGATGGGCATCGGCGGCACCCCGGAAGGCATCGTTGCAGCATGTGCCATCAAGTCCCTCGGCGGTGTCATCCAAGGCCGCCTGTGGCCCACGAGCGACGACGAGAAGCAGAAGGCCATCGACGCTGGACACGACCTCGAGCGCGTCCTCTCGACGAACGACCTCGTCACGAGCGATAACTGCTACTTCGCAGCCACCGGCATCACCGACGGCGACCTCCTCAGGGGCGTGCGCTACTCGAAGGACAAGGTCCTGACCCAGTCCATCGTGATGCGCTCCAAGTCCGGCACCATCCGCTTCGTCGACGGCGAGCACCAGGCCAGCAAGTGGGAGGGCTACGCCCGCAAGTAGGACCCGGCTTAGTGCAAAAGGGCGGCACGATCGCTCGGCGGCTATCTCCTCGTTCCTCGTCGATTCTGACGCCGCTGTCACGATCCCACCGCCCTTTTGCGCGCCCGCAGACTTCCGTCGGGCTAACTGGGAGAAGGTCCGCGACGGCATTGTCACGTTGTCGCGGGGACTGCGCCTGCCGTTGCACAGCACGGGGACGGTGGCGGAACACTTGCGGGGCTATATCGAGTTCGACCCCGAATGTTGCCTGAGCCATGGCTCCGCCGCGCGGATCCTCGGCATCAGTTTGCCCAAGGCGCTTGAAGAGGACTGGCGGATCCACTTGGCTCGCCCGGGCGAGAGATGGAAACCACGGAGGCGCAATGTTGTTGGGCACCAACTCACGTTCAAACCGGGTGAAGTGATAAAGCTGGACGGCGTCCGACTCACCTCACCTGCCCGGACGTGGCTGGACTTGGCCCATTTGATGAGTATCGACGACATTATCGCGGCGGGCGACTCGATCGTCGTCGAGCATGGCGAAAACCATCCCAGGCCGCGCAAGGCTTTGGCAACCATTGAGGATTTGAAGGCGATGGTGTCAGCCCATCCCGGCATGCGAGGCGTCCGCAAAGCCCGGCTGGCCCTGGATCTGGTTCGAGCCGGCGCGGATTCGCCGCAGGAAACGCAAATGCGCCTCATATTGCTGCATGCAGGTTTGCCTGAACCCACGCTGAACCACGTCATCGTCAACGAATGGGGCGCTCCCGCTGTGTGGCCCGATGCCGCTTACCTCAAGGAGCGGGTCGCCCTCCAATA
The DNA here is from genome assembly GCF_051843155.1 of Arthrobacter sp. KNU-44. NCBI lineage: Bacteria > Bacillati > Actinomycetota > Actinomycetes > Micrococcales > Micrococcaceae > Arthrobacter > Arthrobacter sp. KNU-44. The sequence continues at coordinate 806,143 of NZ_JBPXNG010000002.1, read as the reverse complement.
CGACGGGCGGCACCATGGGGAAGCTGAGCAGTACCAGCGGGACATCAGGCGCCAGGCGTTGACGGAACGGCTGGGTTGGCGCGAAGTCCGGGTCCACCATGAGGATTTGCTCGGGCCCCGGCCAGAAGTGGTGGAAAAAGTCCGCCGGGGGCTGCGGGGACGCCGCGAGTTGGCAGTAGATGCCCGCAAAATTGGATTTTGAGGTCATCTGCTGCCAGTTCGCGCGGAGGAACCCTAGCGGAGCTTTTCGCGCAGCTTCCGGGCGACTTGGTAGGCGCCGTAGCGGAACTTGTTGACGGGAAGGTCCCACGTGCCTGGGTAGGCTATTTCGCGGCCGCCGAAGGACTTTTTGAAGGCGGTGAATCCGGCCCACTTGTGGTCCGGCTCGTCCTCCGGGGCCACGCCCCACAGGTCGACGTGCTTGAGCCCTTTGTCCTTGGCGTCCGCCATCAGCGTCACGAGCAATGGAATGCCCGCGCTGAGCTTGCGGTGCGTGTCATCGAGCGCCGCGTGGGCGTAGGTGCGCGTGTCGACGGAGTCGTACGCCAGGGCAGCGGCAATGGCTTCGCCCTCGAGTTCGGCGATGAACAGGGTGGCGGCACCGGCGGGCATAAGGGAGCGGGCCACCGAGCCGAGGTAGTCGTCGCTCTGGGGCTTGAAGCCATTGCGTGCGGCAGTCATGTGCAGGAAGTTGAGAAGCACTGAGATCTCTTCAGGATCCTGCGAGGACCGGAAGGTGACACCCTTCTTGTGGATGTTGCGGTACAGGTTCCGGTTGGTGGGTTTCATGCCCGCGAGGACGTCCTTGAAATCGCCTTCCAGATCGACAATCCAGCTCAATTCCGGCTGCTGGTTGGACGGCGCAGGCTGCAGGCCGCGTCCCCGCAGGATCGCACCGGCTTCAGTGGCTTCGAACCCGGCGGTGACCGGTTCCATCCGGACAAACACCGCCCGGCTCCGGCGCGCGATCGCCACGAGTGCGGCTAGGGCTTCGTCGAAGGCCTCCAGCGAATCGGCCACGGGTCCGTACGGCGTGTAGATGACCTTGCCTGCCGGGTTCTTTTCCTCCACGGCGAGGAAACGCCAGCCCAGGCCGGACTCCTCGTGCACGGTACGGCCGAGGGATCGCTGGAAGGACGCCCATGCGGGCGTCTGCAGGAAATACTCCACGCTCTAGTTCCCCAAGCCCGTTGTGACGGCAAAGGCAACGCTCGTTCCCGTTGCGCCGGCAACCGGGTGCACCATGACGGGCTCTTCGGATGCCGGGATGAACGCACTCCCGCCGCGCTCCACGGCGAGCTCGCTTTTGGGGGAGTCGAGCACCACGGAACCCGAAACCACGACGACGACGGCGGGACCGGCCTGGGCCATCGGCACGGGTTCCGCTCCGGGAGCCAACTCGATGCGCTGTAGTTGGAATTCCTTGAAGGGGGGCACATAGAGATCCTGGCCGAATCCGGAGGTCCGGGGTTCGATGCGCGGTACGCCGAGGGAAGCGAATTCGATGGTCTTCAGGAGCTCGGGGACATCGACGTGCTTGGGGGTGAGCCCGCCACGGAGCACATTGTCCGAAGCTGCCATCACCTCCACGCCGAGGCCTTTCAGGTAGGCGTGGACGTTTCCGCCCGGCAGGTACACCGATTCGCCCGGGGACAGGAAGACAAGATTCAAGAGCAAGGAAATCAGGACACCGGGATCGCCCGGGAACTCACTGTTGATGTCCACCAAGGTGGAGAGCTCCGCAGCGTGCTGACCCATCGGCGCGCCCGATTTCAGGATGGAAACCACCTGATCCGTCGCGGCGGAGACGGCGTCCCCGCCGGTAATCAGCCGGGTGAACGCAGCTTTGAGTGCCGAGGGCTCGTCGGACCCGGAAAGGTCCGCGATGACTCCGGTGATGACATCAGGAACGTCGACGGCGGCTAGGTCCAGGAGGGTCCCGACGTGCTCGAAGACACGCTGCGAATCGGCCGCGGGACGGAAACCGCAGAGGGCGTGAAACGGAGTCAGCGCGAAGATCATCTCCGGCTTGTGGTTGTCATCGCGATAGTTGCGCTCCGGTGCGTCCGCTGCCATACCCGCGGCATTTTCCTTCGCGAAGCCGTCCCTGGCCTGCTGCAGGCGAGGGTGGACCTGCAAGGACAGGGGCTTGTCGGCTGCAAGGAGCTTGGTGAGGAACGGCAAGCGGGGACCGAATTCAGCCACGCTCGTTTCACCAAGGAAGTGCACGGGATCCACGTTGATCAGGGCGTCCAAGGCGACGGAAGACCCATCCGGACGGGTGGCCACGGACGGCGAGTCCGGGTGCGCTCCGATCCACAACTCTGCCTCCGGACCACCCGAGGCGGGCCTTCCCAGCAGAGCGGCGATCGCCGTCGTCGATCCCCATGCATAGGGGCGGAGAACATTCTCAAGCTGGTACACGGCAGGGGATCCTTGTCATTGCGGAGGGTTCATTCGGGAGTGCCGGGGATGACCTTCTAGCGGCTGCTCAGGCCCTTAGCGGCTGCTGCGGGCGGAGACGTTCGCGCTGGAGAAGACTTCGGCGACCTTGTCACGGAGCCTGGCCCCTTTTTCGGTAGCAGTGTTGTTGAGCTCCCGGGCGAATTCGAGCAGCTCGCCACGAAGCCGGACGGCCAGCTCGTCGGTTCCGGACGCCAGCATGCGCACTGCAAGGAGGCCGGCGTTGCGCGCGCCGCCGATGGAAACCGTGGCAACGGGAACACCGGCGGGCATCTGCACGATGGACAGCAGGGAATCCATGCCATCCAGGGTTTTCAGCGGTACCGGGACGCCGATGACGGGCAGCGGGGTGACCGAGGCGAGCATGCCCGGCAAGTGGGCGGCGCCGCCTGCCCCGGCGATGATGACGCGGATGCCGCGCTCATGGGCGTCCTGGCCGTAACGGATCATTTCGGTGGGCATGCGGTGGGCGGAGACGACGTCGGCTTCGAAGGGGATGCCGAATTCGGCCAGGGCGTCCGCCGCGGCTTCCATGACAGGCCAGTCGGAGTCGGAGCCCATGACGAGGCCTACGATCGGAGCAGCGTTCGCCGCGCCCGCGTTTCCGGCAATCGCGTTCTCGGCACTGACGTTTCCTGTGCTCATGCGGTCTCCTCTGAGGTGGTCTCGGCCGGCATGCGGCCGTCGCGGATGATGTCGGCCACTACGGTGGCCCGGCGTCGGATGGAGTCGACGTCCGCTGTCGAGTTGCCGACGAGATTCACGTGCCCGATCTTGCGGCCGGCCCGCACGGACTTGCCGTAGCAGTGGACCTTTGCGGCAGGTTCGTAGGCGAGGGCCTTGGGGTAGGCGCTGTAGAGATCCTGGTTGTCGCCGCCCAGGAAGTTCTTCATGACCACCACCGCGCCCAGGGCATCTGTGGCACCCAGCGGGAGGTTGAGGACTGCGCGCAAATGCTGTTCGAACTGGCTCGTGACGGAGCCGTCCTGCGTCCAGTGGCCGGTGTTGTGCGGCCGCATGGCGAGTTCGTTGACGAGGAACCCGACTCCGACGCCGGGCGTTTCGAAGAGCTCCGCAGCCATGACGCCCGTGACTCCGAGTTCATTGGCGATTCGCAGCGCTGCCTCTTCGGCTGCCGCAGCGACTTCCACGGGAATGTCCTGGGCCGGCGCAATCACTTCGTCGCAGACGCCGTCCACCTGGACGGTGTGGACTACCGGCCAGGCGCGGGATGCGCCGTCGGGGGTCCTTGCGACGAGCGCGGAAAGCTCGCGGCTGAAGTCAACCTTCTCTTCGGCCAATAGCGGGCTCATGGCTTCGAACCAGTCCGCGGTGGTGCGTGCGTCCTCGGCGGAATGGACGATGCGCACGCCCTTGCCGTCATAGCCCCCGCGGGGGGTCTTCAAGACAATCGGCCAGCCGGTCTGCTCGCCGAAAGCGACAAGGTCTTCGACGCCGCGGACCGCAGCCCACGCCGGATTGGGGAGTCCCAAGCGGTCGATCGCGGCGCGCATCACGAGTTTGTCCTGCGCATGCACCAAGGCATCGGGGCCCGGCTGGACGTTGACTCCGGCCTCGATCAGTGCCCTCAGGTGCTCGGTAGGGACGTGCTCGTGGTCGAACGTCATGACGTCCAAGCCCTCCGAGAACTCAAGAAGGGCGGCGAGGTCCTTGTAGTCGCCAATGGGAGCCGTTGCCACGGCCTGGACCGCGGAAACGTCCTCACCTTCGGCAAGGACCCGGAGTTCAAAGCCGAGAGCAGTTGCGGCCGGGGCCATCATTCGTGCGAGCTGTCCGCCGCCCACCACGCCAATTACAGGAAAAGTCACAAGGTTCAGCCTACCGAACCAGCAGCTGGTTCCCAGATTCTGCTCGCCGCCGGGTCCTGGGAACCCGGCTCGCGGCCGCCGGCGCGGAATAATTCGGCAAGCTCCAAGGAATCGGAGCTAAAATGGAGCCTTCGGCCCATCGGCCCCCTAGAACAACGGCCATGGAGGGTCATGATCAACACACTTGCAGATCGCATCCGCGGGCTCGCCTCGCTCTTTTGGCGCGAAGTAGCGAAGTTTGGCGCTGTAGGCGGTGTTGCGTTCGTCATAGATAACGGCTTGACCTACTATCTCATGCACGGCCCGATGACGGACAGTGAGGCCAAGGCCCGTTTCGTCGGCGCCACCGTGGCCACCGTGTTCTCCTGGATCGCCAACCGTTTCTGGACATTCCGCCACCGCCGCCAGGCGAACGTGGTGCGCGAGTTCGTCATGTTCGTCATCATCAACGGCATTGGCATCGGAATCTCCACAGGCCTGACCGCCATCGCCAAATACGGCATGAACATCCAGGACAAGAACGTCCTGTTCGCTGCCGGGATCGTCGGCATCCTCGTCGCCACCGTAGTGCGGTTCTTCGCTTACCGCTTCCTGGTGTTCAACAAGGAACTCGACGAAGAGCCGGCCTTCTCGCATGACCACGAGATCATCGAAGCCCACCACAAGGCCAAGGCCAAGGCCATGCATTCCGCTAGCACCGCGGCTGACTCCGATGAGGGCGAAGGCGCGGTCAAGCGCCGCTGACGCGCTCGTTGTCCAGCAGGTGCTGGGTGACGTCAACCTCCGGGTGCACGAGGACAACTGAACCGTCTTTGTTCCACGCACCCAGTGCGTCGGCGAGGGCCGACTCCAAACCGTCGGCCGCGCGTACCAGCAGGCGCACGCCCGCGTCGTGTTCCTTGGCGAATCCGTCTAGCAACTCCGCGTGCGAGTGTCCGGTTTCGAGGCGGCGCAGGGCCGGCATTGCCGCGTCCGGTTCGGCGTGCGCCATGAACACGTCACCGTGGGAGCGCACCTCAGCCGCGTAGTCGACGACGCCGACCGGCAGTTCTCCCGGCCAGCGCATTGCGAGTGCAGCGAGCGGCACGGCAACGACGGCGTCGAAGCCGGCTCCCGCACCGACGTCGGGGGTGTCCGTGACAAGCAGGTCGGCGCTGCCGCCGTCGAGCACCAGCTCCATCCCCAGCTGCCACCCGGCCAGCGCCCACACGAGGGACTTCCAATGGGCCGGCAGGTCCAGGCGAAGGCTCATGCCCGGTTCGGCGTCGAACTCGTCCTGAAGCAGGTTGCTGGTCTTGGCCACCCAATTGTCCAGGACCCGGCCTGAAAGCTCCACCCGTTCGGCGTCCGGTCCGTACCAGGTCAGTCGGGGGGATGTGGCGTGTCCGGAACGCAGGGCTGCCATCAGGTTCATCGCGGGGGTGCTCATGGCTACATCTTGCCACGAGGCGCGCGGCCCGCCGCTGGAGCATGTGAGTTACACCACATGGGGCTGGGCGGCGGCGACGGCGCGACGTTCCAAGGGGCAATCAATTTCCCCGAAATTCAATGAAAATACATTTTAAGTGAGTCGATGCTTCCGTTTTCCGCGGAGGCGCGCGGATGGTGCGAAAAAATCGCGGGCGTGGCGTGACCGCAGTTAGTACGGAAAGTTGATTATTATCCCGGCGTGGCTTGACGGCACGGTAGTTACACACGTGTAATTAGATATCGAACGCCGCTGCGGGAGTATCGGGTACATAACCGAGTACCGAATGAGCACGGCAGCAGCTGCACACATCAGGAGGGACGCCATGGGGCAAGCGTTGCGTATCCAGGAAGATGCAGTCGTCGCGGAATATGCGTCGGTGAAGTACCGGTCGCGCGAAGTTCCGGGGGATTGGTATGTTGACCCGGCAGATCCGCAGGCGGCGGACCGCTATATAGAGACCACTCGGGAGTCGCTGGAAGACGAGGCAACAGCCTTTCTTGCTGCCCACGAGGCTCTTGTGGGAGGCGCGCCGGCAGATCCGGAGGACGATCTCGACGATCCTCCCATGGAGCTGCGCCGTCCGCTCGACAACCCGGCACAGCCGGTATGGATCGGGCTTCCGCGCCAGGGGGACTTCGACGACGAAGGCGAACTTGGCTGGCAGACGGACGCCTTGTGCGCCCAGACGGACCCGGAGGCGTTCTTCCCCGAGAAGGGCGGTTCCACCCGGGATGCCAAAAAGGTTTGCGGTGCGTGCAATGTCCGTTCGCAGTGCCTTGAATACGCACTCGCCAACGATGAACGTTTTGGTATCTGGGGCGGGCTCTCCGAGCGTGAACGCCGCAGGCTGAGGAAGCGAGCGGTCTGATTCTCAAGGCAGTACACGTTACCGCCGTCGTCGTCTCGCACGACGGCGGTAACTATCTCCCCAGAACCCTGGCGGCTCTGCTGGACCAGACGCGTCCGGCAGATGCCGCCATTGGCATTGATACGGGCTCCCGCGACAAGTCCGCCGCATTGCTGCAGCGGGCCCTCGGCAAGGCCAATGTCACCGCCACAGGCGAACACAAAGCAGGTTTCGGTGCGGCCGTCATGGCCGGCCTGGCCCGTTCGGCGCCACGTTCGCAGGAGCCAGGAGCCGTGGAGTGGATCTGGTTGTTGCACGACGACGCCGCTCCTGCTCCGGATGCACTCGCCGAGCTGCTCCAGGCAGTCGAGCGCGCCCCTTCGGTCACTGTCGCCGGTTGCAAGCAGCTGGCCTGGAATGCGGAACGCAGGCTCATCGACGCCGGCCTGTCCACAAGCCGATGGGCCGAACGGCTGACGCTCATTGAAGCCGACGAGCTCGACCAGGGTCAGTACGACGGGCGCACGGACACTTTCGCCGTGAATTCCGCAGGCATGCTGATCCGCCGCGATGCCTGGGAGCAGCTGGGCGGCTTCGACCCCGCGCTTCCGGGAGTGGGAGACGACGTCGATTTCTGCTGGCGCAACTGGCTTGCGGGCAACAGGGTCGTGGTGGTTCCGGCGGCGCGCATGTTCCATGTGGAGCACCGACCCCACAGCCTGGCGACACCTGCGGCCGCACGCAAGAGCCAAGTCCATTTGAGGCTCACCCATGCTTCGCCGTGGAAGGTTCCGCTGCACGCGTTCGGCGCGTTGCTCGGGAGCATGGTCAGACTCATCTTGAGCATCCTGGTCAAAGAGCCCGGTCACGGGATTTCCCAGCTCGGCGCCACCGTTGCGGCGCTCGGCCGTCCCGGGGCGATTCGGCGCTCCAGGCTGAACGCGGCACGGACGCGACGCGTGCCGCGGTCAATGGTCAAAGGTCTCCAGACTCCGCGCCGCGAGGTTTGGGCCCACCGCCGGTCCCTCGTCGAGGCGATTGGCGCAGACGAATTCCAGGAGACGGATTCGCTGGCTCCGGAACCGAGCGGCGACGCCGGCGACGATTTCGTGGCCCTCGCGACGAATGAGCGGGGTTGGATCGGCACGGGCGCGGTGGCCGCCGGATTTGTTGCGCTGGCCGCTTCCATCGTGGGGCTGTTAGGGCTCCTGGGGGCAAGCGGGATAACGGGCGGAGGCCTCTTGCCGTTGTCCGCCGCAGGTGACATCTGGCGGTCTGCGTCCACGTGGTGGATCGGCCTGGGTGCAGGCTTGCCCGGACACGGGGATCCCTTCGCCTACATCCTGTGGCTCGTGTCATTGCTCGGAGGAGGCGCCTCCGGCACAGCCATCGTGTGGCTGTTGTTGCTCGCCATGCCGCTGTCCGGCCTGGGCGCCTGGTTTGCCGCGGGCGCGATGACCACGCTGCGCCGCTACCGGTTCATTGCCGCGCTGATCTGGGCCGGAGCGCCGGCCCTTCAAGTCGCCTTGAACCAAGGAAGGGCCGGAGCCCTCCTGGCCCACGTGGCGATGCCGCTGCTGGTGCTGGCCCTCTTCCGGGCCACTGGATCGGCCCTGGGGCGGGACACTGCGTTGGACCGACAACTGAATCACGATCGGATCCAGCCATCCGGCTACGCCGCAGCCAAGCTGGTGACGGGGAAGCCGGGCGTCAACGGCACTCCGTCGTGGACGGCTGCTGCCGCGGCGGGCCTGATGCTCGCAGTCGTGACGGCTTCTGCGCCGTCCCTGCTGCCCCCCTTTGCAGTACTCATTGTTTTTTGCGGCATCGCCTTGGGGCGGCGCGGCCGGACCATTTGGTGGTCACTCCTTCCGAGCGCCGCGCTCTTTGCGCCGTACGTCCTCTCGGTCCTTGAACGGCCCCGCACCCTGCTGGCGGATCCAGGCCTCCCGCTGGGGTTCGAAGCCGCACCTTTGTGGCAGCAATTGCTCGGCCAACCCTTGAAGTTCGACGTCAACGGCGGATTGGCGGGCTTGGCACTATTCGGCCCGTCGGGTATTCCGTGGGCGCTGGCGTTTGCCCTGCTGCTCGGTGCCCCGGTGCTACTCTTGTCCATTGCCGCGCTCTTCGTGCCCGGAAGGCGGTCGCGCGTCACGCGTTTCCTCTGGGCAGGGGCCCTTTTGCTCCTTGCCTGGGCGTGGCTCGCCGGACATGTGGCAACGGGTGTCGACGGCAACCTGCTCGTGGCACCTTTCACGGGGCCGGCAGTTTCCGCCGCCGGGTTCGCGTTCCTGGGAGCGGCGCTGATCGGCGCCGATAACCTCCTCCGGCTCAAAGCCAAGGCGGAAGACGGCCGCACGGTCCAGCGCGCGGCAGTGCGAACCGTTTCCGCTGTAGCAACGCTTCTCCTCATTGCCGGACCCCTGGCCAGCATGGGGCTGTGGGCAACCCAGAATGTCCTGGCCAGCGCGGACACTTCCCCTCCTTCCAGCGGCGCGCTTGGCACGCCGCGCCTGGTCCAGCCCTCAGGGCAAGGCACCTTGCCGGCCACCGCCGTCGACCACGGCCAAGGGCCGGAACAGACCCGTACCCTGGTCATCACCGCCGGTGAGAACGGTGGCTACACGTCATCCCTCATGCGCGGCGCCGGGACGACATTGGACTCGCTCTCCACTGTCGCCGCGGGCCGGTCCATCGTGGGTTCACCCGGACAGGAACGCCTCGCGGCCGACGACGACGCTACCGCGTCCATCCGGAACGCCGTAGCGACGATTGTCGCGGGAACAGGCGTCGATCCCCGGCCAGGCCTTGAGCAACTCGGTGCCGGATTCGTGGTTCTCAAGTCAGCCGACACCGCTGCCCAGCTGACGGCCAACAGGATCGATTCCGTTCCCGGCCTGGTGGCTGTGGGAAAGACCGATTCCGGGTGGCTCTGGAGGGTCACGCCGCTCAACCAAGCCGCCGCAGCCGACGCCGAGACGGCACACCCCGTCAGGGTGGTGGATGCCAAGGGTGCCGTGGTTGCCCTCTTGCCCTCCCTCGGAACCTCTGCCGCCGGCGACATCCCGGCGGGCGGGGACGGACGCCTGGTAGTGCTCGCTGAGCGGGCAGACGCCGGTTGGGGCGCTTGGTTGGATGGCCGCCAACTGAGCCCGACGACGTCCGGATGGGCCCAAGCTTTCACCTTGCCGTCCACAGGCGGCCAGATCGAGATCCGCTACACCACAGTGTGGGAGCCTTGGCTCAGCATTCTGCAGGGCGTAGTGATTGGCTTGACCGTCCTGCTGGCCATCCCCATGCCTGCCCGCAGGCCGAAAGCCGGCCTCCTGAAGGAACAAAACTCCCTCCGTAAGGAGTACAGCAGTGTCTGACAACCAAGGCCCGGCACCCGAGCTCAGAGCGGGGTCAGGGAAGCGCGGCCAGCGCAAAGCCCAGAACCAGAACAAAGGCCAGAACAAGAACAAAGCCGTTGTGTTGGGAGCTCTTTCCGCGACGTTGCTCCTCGCTGCAGGGGCCGGAATGGTGTCGGCAGCATCCATCCTGCCGTCCCCGTCGGGAAGCAAAACGCTGGACATGTCCCTTGCGGATGTCCCGGCGGGCAAGACAACCGCAGTGTGTCCGGCGCCTCCCCGTCTTGCAGAAGGAACCGCCGCGGGCACCGACAGCCAGTTCAGCCCGGTTTCGCGTTCGGCAAAGAGCTTCCTGGATGCGGTGGTGCTCAGCGACGCCGCCGGATCCGTCCCGGGGAGCAACCTCGCCTCGCTCGGGGGCTCCGCGATAGCCGACATTGCCAAGCCCCCGGCTGCCGCCCAAGCCCCGGCGTCGGGGCCTCCCGTGCTGAACGCCGGCGTCGTGGCCCAGAGGCCCGCGGGCGAGGTCACCGTGGTAGGCGCCGATCCCATCAGTGGCCAGAAGGCCGCGGTGGCGGGCTTGATGAGCTACACCGCGAGCGACGGCGACCTCCGCGGGCTGGCGGCGGCACCCTGCCAGCAGCCGATCAACGATGCATGGCTCCTTGGAGCAAACACCGCGCTGGGGCGAACGGCGGTTTTGAATATCAGCAATGCCTCGGGCACACCGGCTACGGTGAATCTCGAGTTGTTCGGTGCCCATGGACAGCTCCAAGCCCCGGACAGCCGTGGCTTGCTGGTTTCGCCTGGAGCCACCCGATCCATCAACTTGGCCGGACTGGCCCCGAACGAGGGCCAGCTCTCGGTGCATCTGCGCAGCAGCGGCGGCCCCGTCGCGGCAACCATCCAGCAGAGCGTCCTCCGGGGCCTCACCGCCGGTGGTGTCGAGCTCATTACTCCCGGTGCCGGCGCAGCCGATGCCCAGGTCATGACCGGGGTGGATGTCCAGGACCCGGCAGCCGTGAAGTCACTCGCTGACAAGCCCGGTTTTGCCGACGTCGTTCCGGCCTTGCAGATCACCGTCCCCGGTCCGGTGGACGCCGTCGTGGACGTGCGTTTGTTCGGGCCGAACGGCCAGCGTGCCTTGCCCGGCGGGGGAGCGGTGACCGCCAAAGCCGGTTCGGTTACCGAAGTTCCGCTCACGGGCGTCCCGGCCGGCATGTATACCGTCAGCGCGACTTCGGATGTTTCCTTCGCAGCGTCCTCCCGCGTAACGCGGGGGCTCAAGGCCGAGGATCCCGTTGATTTCGCCTGGTCTCCGGCAGCAGTCCGCTTGGGTAGCCAGCATGTGATGGCGGTGCCCCAAGGCGGAACCCGGTTCCTCAGCTTCGGCGTGCCGGCGGGCCGGGCCACGGTCAGCTACTCGCCGGTTACCTCTGACGGCAAGGTACACAAGACCCAAACGGTCGACATCGCCGGAGGGACCACATCGGTCATCGGCGTTCCGGACAAGTCCGACGGCGCCGCAGTCTCGGGCTACATCGTGTCGGCGTCAGGGGACGCTGCCTACGGTGCGCTCGTCCTCGGCCAGGGCGATCAACCCGGCGTTTCGGTCCTGACCATCCAGGATGGCGCTGCGGGCCACGAAAAAGTACAGGTCACGCTCGGTTACTGATAACGACGGCGGTAAACGGGGTCCAGGGTCTCCGGCGGCACTCCGAGCATCTCGGCGGTGTACTCGACGACGACGTCGTGCACCAGGTCCTGAAGGTCCTCGCGGCCGCCGGTGGTGTGCTCGACGACGCGCCGATAGATCGTGATGACGGGTCCTGCGCCGTGGGCTGCCGGGGTGTATGAGCCCAGCGGCGCCGCGGTTCCCTCTGCCACCAGTTGCTCAAGGTTCGGCGGGATCTCGTCGACGGCGAACGCCACGCCGTCGAGCCGTTTGCCCCACATATCCTGCAGCCGCTCCGCGGAATCGAGCACGAGGTCGTCGAACCTCTCGGCACGCGTCCGGTAGCCGGGAAGGTTGGGAAGGATGATTTCCCCGCGCAACCCCCGCCCGTGGCGGTTCCTGCGGCGCTCCCTGAAGCCGCGTGCGGACGTGGCCGCCGCCGTCGTTTCCTGGCTGTCCCCGGTGTCGGACAAATGGACTGTGAAGCCCGGAACGTGGTGCTGTGACTGCATATATCGACTTTAGACCCGTGATTCCGCCAACGCGACATAATGCGCGCAAAGGGGCAATGCACCGCGCCGCGGGGAAGTGCGGCTAATCTGGGATGTTGTGGGTGCAATCCGTCAGTGTTCCAGATCAGCCTGCCGCCAATCCGCGGTGGCTACTTTGACGTACGTTTACGCCGAGTCCACGGCGGTGCTGGGTCCGCTGGCCACCTATGCCGAGCCGCATTCCTACGATCTGTGTGGGCAGCATGCGGAATCGCTGACTGTGCCGCGGGGCTGGGAGGTCATGAGGCTCGCCATGCCGTCCTCGCCGCCTCAGCCCGGGCCGGACGATCTCCTTGCCCTGGCGAACGCCGTGCGTGAAGCCGCGTCGGCCCCGGCCGCGCCGGAACAACGCGCCGTCCGCACACCCTTTGACGGACCGGCCCCTGCAGAGGGGACCAGGCGCCACCTGCGCATCCTGCGCGATCCTTCCTGACCCCCCGACGACAGTCACTGCGCGTCCCCTGCCCTGTGTACTACCCTGTGTCTCGCCTTATGTGTCGCCGCTCCCCGGATGACAAGCTTTGTGACACCGTGCGCTGCGCCGCAGGGTTGTACTCTGGAAACTGCCATATCTGTCCACAGCGGCGTCCGCGAGATGCCATCCAGGGAGCTTCAACCATGCCAAAGGTCAGTCCTGAATTGTTGTCCATCCTGCGGTGCCCTGTCACCGGGTCCCCGCTGGAGCAGGACGGCGAGGAACTTGTCACGACGGCCGCTTCCGCCTCGGGTGAGAAGCTCCGCTATGCCATCCAGGACGGAATCCCTTTGCTGCTGCCCCCGGAACTGCTGGCAGCCGCCAACGCCGCGGCCTCAGACCAGCACGACGCAGACCAGCACGTCGGCCCCCGCCACGCCTGAGCCCCCCTGACTCGACCATCCGGTACTTCCAAAGGACTTCCATGACTTTCGACTACAAGGTTGCAGACATCTCCCTGGCTGAAGCGGGGCGCCACCAGATTCGCCTGGCCGAGCACGAAATGCCTGGCCTCATGTCGTTGCGCGCAGAGTTCGGTCCGAGCCAGCCGCTCAAGGGCGCACGCATTGCGGGATCCCTGCACATGACGGTGCAGACCGCGGTGCTCATCGAGACGCTGACAGCCCTCGGTGCCGAGGTCCGCTGGGCCTCGTGCAACATCTTCTCCACGCAGGACGAGGCCGCTGCCGCCGTCGTGGTCGGCAAGGGAACCGTCGAGGATCCCCAGGGTGTTCCCGTGTTCGCCTGGAAGGGCGAGACCCTCGACGAATACTGGTGGACCGCCGAGCAGATCCTCAGCTGGCCGGGCGCGGACGCCGACCCTGAGTTGGGCCCCAACATGATCCTCGACGACGGCGGCGACGCCACGCTGCTGGTCCACCAGGGCGTCGAATTCGAAGCCGCAGGCGCCGTGCCGACGGCCACGGAAAGCGATCCCGAAGAGTATGCACTCGTCCTGGACGTGTTGCGGAAGAGCCTTGCCGCCGACCCGAAGAAGTGGACCCGCATCGCGGCCGGCATCCGTGGCGTGAGCGAGGAAACCACCACGGGCGTGCACCGTCTCTACCAGCTCGCCGAACAGGGCAAGCTCCTGTTCCCGGCCATCAACGTCAACGACTCGGTGACCAAGAGCAAATTCGACAACAAGTACGGCATCCGCCACTCCCTGCCGGACGGCCTCAACCGCGCCACCGATGTCCTCATGGGCGGCAAGGTCGCCGTTGTCTGCGGTTATGGCGACGTCGGCAAGGGCGCCGCTGAGGCGCTCCGCGGCCAGGGTTCGCGCGTGATCGTGACGGAGATCGACCCCATCTGCGCACTCCAGGCAGCCATGGACGGCTATCAGGTGGCCAAGCTCGATTCGGTCTTGGAGCAGGGCGACATCTTCATCACGACCACCGGCAACAAGGACGTCATCATGGCCTCCGACATGCTCCGCATGAAGAACAAGGCGATCGTGGGCAACATCGGCCACTTCGACAACGAGATCGACATGGCCGGACTGGCAAAGGTCGCCGGCGTCCAGAAGGTGGAAATCAAGCCGCAGGTGCACGAGTGGGTGTTCCCCGCGGCCGACGGCCGCGAAGAGCGATCGATCATCGTGCTGTCCGAGGGCCGCCTCCTGAACCTGGGCAACGCGACCGGCCACCCCTCGTTCGTGATGAGCAACTCCTTCGCGAACCAGACGATCGCCCAGATCGAGCTGTGGACCAAGAAGGACCAGCCGGAGGCCGAGCGAGAATACTCAAAGCAGGTCTACGTGCTGCCCAAGATCCTCGATGAGAAGGTCGCCCGACTGCACCTGGATGCTTTGGGCGTGGAACTAACCGAGCTCAGCAAGGAACAGGCGGAATACCTGGACCTTGACGTTGCCGGGCCGTACAAGCCGGAACACTACCGGTACTGAGTACACCGGCTGGGGCGCGCCGAGGCGGGCTCCCAGCCAATATCAAGCCGCACCCTTTAGGATGCCGCTGTGGGGCGTGAGTTTTTGGGGGCGTGAGTTTTGGAGAAAACAGGAATGGGTCTTAATCCCGACGGCGAGCAAGCGGACACTTTCGAGCATGTGGGCGCTGCGCGGCTCTTCGACGTTGAGCAGGACAGTGGCGGTGCCCGGCACTTGGACACCTCGCACTTGGACACGACGCCGACGAAGCGAAGCCGGTTCCGCAAGGTCGCCTGGATCGTGGTTGTCTGCCTCATTGCCGCGCTCAGCGGCACGTTCGCCGCAGTGGCCCCGCATGCGGCCAGCGCAGCAATCGAGTCCGAGGGATCATCAGGTGAACGCAGCGAGGCGGCAGCAGTGCTGCCCGTCGTGAAGCCTGCCACGGTTGTTGCCTCGCCTGCGAGCGGGGCCAAACAGGTGAACCCGGCTGCGCCCGTCACGATCAGCGTCAAGGACGGAACCCTGGACAGGGTCTCCCTGACGAGCGCCCAAGGGAAGACCGTTGATGGTGCGTTGACCCCGGATGGACTGAGCTGGACCGCATCCACGCCCCTCGAGTTCAACTCCTCCTACACCTTCAATTACACCGTTGCGGATGCGGCCGGACGCCTAATGTCGAAGACTGGATCTTTCACGACGGTTTCCACGCAGAACGAGGCCGACGCCGCCATGTACCCCCTGGACGGGGCGAAGGTAGGCGTGGCGCAGTCGCTGCAGCTCACGTTCAGTGAACCCGTGGTCAACAAAGCCGCCGTCGAGAAGGCCATCAAGGTGACCTCCACGTCGGGCCAGGTCGGGGCCTTCCACTGGTTCAGCGACACCATGGTGCGTTACCGTCCGGAGAACTTCTGGGCGGCGAACAGCACCATCACCGTGGACCTCAAGCTGTTCGGGGTGGACTTCGGCAATGGACAGATCGGCAACTTCAACAAGACGAACACCTTCAAGATCGGCGATAAGAAGGTGGCGGTGGCCGACGCGGTTGCGCACACGTTCACGGTCAGTGTCAACGATCAGCAAGTGGGCGAGTGGCCGGACACCATGGGCGACACGAGGTTCCCTTCCGCGCGCGGCTACTTGGTGCTCATGGAAAAGTACCGGGTAGAGCACATGGACGCCTCGACCATCGGCCTCAAGCCGGGGGATCCGGCCTACTACGGACAGCTTGACGTCAACTACGCCACGCGCCTGACACCCAGCGGCGAGTTCATCCACCAGGCTACCGACTCTGCCCTGCCGTACATCGGTGTCACGAACCTCTCCCACGGCTGCATCGGACTAGGACCCGACGGTGCGAAATGGGTGTTCGACAACATGACAACCGGGGACGTCGTCCAGGTGGTCAATACCCAGGGTGACTACGCCAACTTCGACGACGGCTTTGGCGACTGGAACATCCCTTGGGCCCAATACGCCAATTGAGCAATACGCCAGCTGACAGGGCGCGCCTTTCGGCACTGTCCGGGACGCATCAGTACCACCGGTAGACTTGGCGGGTCAGTCTTGGGGGCTGGCTTTCTGCCGGGGGATGTGGAGTTGCTGTGGCGTCGCAAAGGAAGCGCAAAGCCGGGAAGATTCTCGGAATCATGGGGATGTGTGCCGCTGTTGCGGCCGGAGGGATCGGTGTTGCGACCGCCCCGGATTTGCTGCAAACGGCAGTCGAATCAGAAGCGGGATCGCCGCAACGCACGGATGTCGGACTGGGGTCCGCCGTCGTCAAGGCAGTGGAACTGGGAATTACGCCCCTTGACGGTGCCCGCGAAGTCAATCCCGCCGTCGGGCCATCTGTGAAGGCCGTGCACGGCACGCTGAAGGACATTGAACTTGTCCCGGCCACGGGCGGCAGGGCCGTCAAGGGAGCCATCAGCGCCGACGGCAGCACCTGGGCCACGGTGGATCCTTTGGGGTTCAACATTGAGTACCGTTTTGGCTTCACCGTTGTTGACGCCGCGGGCCGGGAAACCCGGAAGACCCAATCCTTCACCACGGTTTCCACGCCCAACGAGGCCAACGCCATGGTGTTTCCCAACCACGGTGCCGTCGTGGGTTCGGGCCAGCCCATCGAAATCAACTTCAGCGAGCCCGTGGCGGACAAAGCCGCCATGGAACAGGCCGTGAAGATCAGTGTTTCCTCGGGCCAGAAGGTGGCCTGGCGCTGGTACTCGGACCGGAAAGTTCGTATCCGCCCGGAGACCTTCTGGGCAGCCCACACGAGCGTCACAGTGGACATGCCTCTGTTCGGCCGGGATTTCGGCAACGGAATGATCGGCAACTCAGACGTCAAGGCAACGTTCACGACAGGCCCGCAGCGGATAGCGGTGGTGGACGACGCTACCAAGACCATGAAGGTGTATTTCGACGGCGCGCTCGTCAAGACCGCTCCCGTGACCCTCGGCAGCCCGGATTGGCTCTCGCCCACCGGCTACGCCGTGATCATGGAGCAGGAGCGCCACTCCAAGTTCAACGCTGGCAGCATCGGCCTCAAACCCGGTGACAAAGGCTACTACGCACCGCTCGTCGTCGAGCACGCCAACCGGCTCACGAACTCAGGGGTCTACGTTCACCAGGCGCTTCCATCGGCTTACGGAGCCGTCGGCGCGTACAACGTCTCGCATGGCTGTGTTGGCTTGCTCCCGGCCGATGCCGTGTGGTTCTTCAACAACATGCGTACGGGGGACGTGGTGCAGGTACTGAACACCGGCGCCCCCGCCGTGGAACCGCTAGAAGGCTTCGGCGACTGGAACATCGCCTGGGCCGGCTACGCGAAGCGCTGAGCGCTGCCGGGACTTGCCGCAGTTATGCCCGACGGCGTGGCTCACCCTGCGCGCCGCGCGCTCGGCTAGCGCGTGAATGGAAGCCTGTTGAGTCGATCGCCGACAACGGCGCTGCGTTGTTCTGCGCGGCGCAGCCGTTCCAGGTCACGGTTTCGCCGCTCGCCCAAAACCGCGTGCAGGTAGTCTTCCGGCGTCGTTCCGGGCGGCGGCGATGGGGCGACGTAAGCCGCCAATTCGCTCGCGAGGGCCGCGGCCATGCGGGCGCGCGAGTCCGGCGCCATCCGCCAGGCCTGCTGGACGAACTGTGATGCCCGCCGCGCCATGCCGTCCGGAACCGTGCCGATATCCGCGAGTCGCACCCACGCCTGCAGGTACGGAGGGGCATAGGGGAGGATTTTGGGTTCAGCGGGAACGCGCTGCCTGAGCGAATAGGTTCCGGCCACAACGTCTCCGAGCCTCTTCGACTTGTTGTTGAACAATGCCACGGCAATGGCCAGTCCGCCGAACGTCGCGTAGATCTCCAGGAAGCCGATCAACCCACGGATCACTGCGTGCCGGAAGCGGATGGATCCGCCGTCGTCGCGCACAATCCGGAGCCCGGTAGCCAGCTTGCCCAGCGAGCGGCCGCGGCTCAGCGTTTCCACCGCCACGGGGACCGCCACGAGGCACAGCACCACGCTGGACAAGGCCATCGCGCGGCCCGCGGCCACGTCCACATGGGGTGCCGCCATACTGAGCAGGATCAACAGACCCAACAGCAACACAACGTGAGCCACGACGTCGAGCATGAGCCCAAGTGCCCTCGCCCCGAACGATGCCGGCCGCAGTTCAAGGACCACGGCCTCGCCGGTAATGATCGAACTCAAGCCCGCCCCCAAGCATCGCCACGACGTCTGCAGGACCGGACGGCTCCCGCTGGATCGAGTCTAATCGCGGCCACGGCTGCGGAGGAGGGGTCTGCTTGGATGTGGGACTGTTCGGGGAGGGTTGGGATTAGGGTGGAGCCGTGGACATGGATGCCTTCTCTGTCGTGAACGGGACAAAATGGTCCCGCTTGCACGAACTCGCGCACAAACGGCGCCTTGACGGTGGTGAAGCCGACGAGCTTCTGCGTTTGTACCAAGTAGTGTCATCACACCTGTCCCTCATCAGGTCCGTGGCCCCGGAGAGTGCACTCTCCGCCTCTTTGTCGGCGGCCCTCGCCCAGGCCCGTACCCGCTTCACCGGGGCGCGGTCGAATTTCATGGAAGACCTCGCCCGCTTTTTCGTGGTGTCACTGCCCGCCGCGTTCTACCGCTTGCGCTGGCTCACGGTCTGGTGCGGGGTTTTCTTCTGCCTTGTGGCCGGCGCCTACGCCCTCTGGATCGGAACGTCTGCGGACGCCTTGAGGGCCCTCGGAAGCAGCACTGCCGTGAAGCAATACGTCGACCATGACTTCGTCGGCTACTACTCCGAGAACCCCGCTGCGTCCTTTGCCGGCGCCGTCTGGACCAACAATGCCTGGATAGGGGCGCAGGCCGTGGCCTTGGGCATCACCGGTTTCTGGGTGCCCTACACGCTGTTCGCGAATGCACAGGGCCTGGGAGTCGCAGCGGGCGTGTTTGCCGCCACCGGCAAGATGGACGTATTTTTCAGCTACATCCTCCCGCACGGCCTCATGGAGTTGACGGCCGTCTTCATTGCCTCCGCGGGCGGCCTCCGCATTTTCTGGGCCATGGTTTCCCCGGGTCCGCGGCGCAGAATGCAGGCAGTCGCGGAAGAAGGGCGTTCCCTGATCACGGTGGCCCTCGGCCTGGTGCTTGTCCTGTTCGTTTCCGGACTCGTCGAGGCGTTTGTGACGCCGAGCCCGCTTCCCGTGTGGGCCAAGATCTTGATCGGTTCGCTCGTTCTCGCGGCATACTGGGTCTATGCCTTGGTGCTGGGCGGGCGGGCATTCCGTGCCGGCGCCACTGGCGACCTTGACGCAAACGACGCCGGTTACCGGGAGATAGCCGCCTGACGGCACCCGGGTCCGGCCGCAATCAGACGTTCGACGGGGTGGCTCATCGTCTCTCCGCGAGGGCTGACGGTAGGCTCGAAGGCAGAGAAGATTGCCAGCGGACCGTTCCTGCTCCGGCATGTGAATCCTACGGAAGTGAATCCAAGTGACCGAGAAGAGCCCGATCCCCAAAGACCCGGACGCGGATATCCACGACGACGGCGACGAGCCGGCCTTCGAATGGATGAAGCCCGCCCCCAAGTCCGCGGCCGCTGACGTACGCCCGGCAGGGGCCGCTGACGCAGCCCGGGACTCTTCGGCGAAGCGCGTGCCAGAAGAAGGCAAACAGGGAGCCGGGTCCGCGTCAGGCGCAGTTGCAGGCGAAGCTGCACGGCCTCTCGCTGAACGGCCCGTCGCAGCACAACAGCCGGAGAGCCGGGCAGACCGCAAAGCCGCCGAGGCTGCGGAGGCCGGGCCGGAACCGGCCCTCTTCGCTGAGCCTCTGCCGACGTCGGCCCTTCAGGTCCGCCCGCCGGAAGCCGAGGTGGAACGCCGCAACCACGAGCGGGAGCTGGCCGCCAAAACCAAGCCTCTGGCGCCCCGCATTTTCCAGGTCCTGCTCGCCGCCTTCTACCCGGTGGTCCTCCTGGTGCTGGCAATCCGCGCCGTCGCGAGCCCGTTGTTCCTGTGGGTGGAGTATTACCGTCCGGGCTTCCCCGGAGACGGCTATGGCTTCAATGCCGATGACCGGATGACGTATGGTTCCTATGCCCTGGACTATCTCAGCAACTGGTCCGGGCCGCGCTACTTGGGCGAGCTCGTCAACCATAACGGCGAGAAGCTGTTCAAGGAGGGCGAAGTTTCCCACATGGCCGATGTCAAGACCGTGATGCTCTCCGCATTCGGCGCCGGCGCCCTCATGATCATCATTGGCATCATCGCGATGATCTATCTGCGCAAACGAAGCACGGGCGGGATCCGCCGCGGACTCTTTGCCGGTTCGATCGTCACCTTGGTCCTCATCCTGGGACTGGGCACGCTTGCGGGACTGGGCTGGCAGCAGTTCTTCACGGACTTCCACCACATCTTCTTCGCCAACGGCACCTGGACCTTTGCACTCGACGACACGTTGATCCGCTTGTTCCCGGGACAGTACTGGATGGACTCCGGAATTGCGATCGGCGCCTTGGTCTTCATCACGGCACTGCTGACACTCATCTTCACGTGGCCTACCCGCCGTCGTCGCGGACTCTCTGCCAAGAACGAAGCCGCTGCGGACGACAGTGTGGATCCCGACCCGGAGATCCGCGCGGAGGCCGGCACGCCGGAGAAGTAGCACCGCCGCAAGAACGAAGAAGCGGCCTCCCCGGAATATTCCGGGCGGGCCGCTTCTTTGTGCGCGTGCCGTGCTGACCATCGGGCAGACCCTTAGATCCAGGACGGCATCCACATACGCATGCGCCACCCCTGGTAGCTGATCACTTCTGCCGTCCACACCGGATAGAAAAACGCCGACAACAGCACGGCAAGGACCACCACAAGGCCAACCACGTAGAGGCCCGAGCGGCGGCGCCACGGAGGAGCCCCGCTCTTGCCGAGCACCAGTCCTAATCCATAGACGAGAGCCAGCACGAGGAAAGGCTCGAAGGAAAGCGCGTAGAAGTAGAACATGGTGCGCTCCGGATACATGAACCACGGCAGGTAACCGGCGGCGACCCCGGCCAGGATGGCCCCGGCCCGCCAGTCGCGCCGGCCCGCCCACCAGAACAACACCACGAAAAGCGCAATCGTGGCACCCCACCAGATCACCGGGTTGCCGACGGACAGGATCGCCGAAGTGCAGTTGGGCAGATCGCAGCCGGGGGTTCCCTGCTTGGGGGACTCATAGTAGAACGATGTGGGCCGCCCCATGACGAGCCAGGTCCACGGGCTCGCCGAATACGGATGGGGCGAGCTGAGGCCTTGATGGAAGTTGTACGCCTCCATGTGGTAGTACGCCAAGGAGCGCAGCGGCCCGGGAATCCATCCCCATGTATCGGAGGGATTCGTATCCGCCCAGTGGCGATAGTAGGCGTCCTTGGAAAGGAACCAGCCGGTCCACGTCGACAGGTACACGGCTCCGGCCACCGGGATCATGGTGAAGAACGCCGGAATGCCGTCCTTGATGATCCCGGCGCTGGGCCAACTCCGGATGCCCGCAATACGCCGCGCGCTCATGTCCCAGAACACGGTCAACAGGCCGAAAGCGACGACGAAGAACAGCGCCGACCACTTGGTTCCGACCGCCAAGCCGAGGCACACACCGGCCGCCAGCCGCCACCAGCGGAATCCGAGCCACGGCCCCGAGGCGAGGTGCAACGCCGTCGGCCGGCCGTCCTTGGAGGCGCCTGCCAGCGCGGCAAGCCGTGCCGCCAGCCGTCGCCGTCCGTCGTCGCGATCCATCAGCAGGGCGCCAAAGGCTGCGAGCAGCCAAAACATCAGGAAGATGTCCAGCAGCGACGTCCGCGACATGACCAAGTGGTGGCCGTCGACGGCGAGCAACAGCCCAGCAGCCGCGCCCAGGATGTGGGAACGGAACAGCTTCAGGGCGATCAGGGCGATCAGGGCGATGGAGAGGGTGCCCGTCAGGGCCGCGGAAAACCTCCAGCCGAAGGAATTGTCCGAGCCAAAGAGCCACATCCCGAAAGCGATCATCCATTTCCCTACCGGGGGATGGACCACGTACTCGGGGGAGTTGAGCAGGACGTTCGGGTTGCCGGCATTGAAGGCATCGTTGGCCTTGTCCGGCCAGCTCCGCTCGTATCCGCTGACCAGGAACGAGTAGGCATCCTTGACGTAGTAGGTCTCGTCGAAGACGAGGCTGTGCGGTGCGTCGAGGCGGACAAAACGCAGGATCCCGCCGATCACGGCAGTAATGGTTGGGATCAGCCAGAACCAGAGCCTCAAGGACGGCGGATAATCCCGCCAGCTTTGGATGCTGCCAATGAGCCGCGTCCGCAGGGCCTCGGCTGCGAAAGCCTCCCGGGGCCGTATCAACCAGGTTTGCGGGGCGGGGCGCACGGAGGTATCGGTCACTCAGCCCATGCTACCTTTTGCCGCCGGTAGCTCCCTGAAAGCGGTAGCCGGGGCATTAGGCTTGTTGGGTGACTGAACAGCTGAGCTCCCCGGATGAAACCACCGTTCCCGACTCGGCGGAGTCCCTCGAGACGGAGGCCCTGCCCGCCCTGCCCGACGGCGTGGGCCGGATCGTGCTGGCCGCCACTCCCATCGGCAACGTGGGCGATGCCTCCAGCCGGCTTATCGAGTTGTTGCAGACGGCAGACATCGTCGCTGCAGAGGACACCCGGCGCCTGCATCGTTTGGTCCAGTCACTCGGCATCACCGTGTCCGGCCGGGTCATCAGCTACCACGAGCACAACGAGGCCGCCAAGACCGAGGAACTGCTGGATCACGTACGGGCGGGCAAGACCATCATCATGGTGAGCGACGCCGGAATGCCCGCAGTGTCCGACCCCGGCTTCCGCCTCGTGGAGGGAGCCGTGGCAGCAGGGCTGTTCGTCACAGCTTTCCCCGGCCCGTCCGCCGTCTTGACGGCCCTCGCACTATCGGGGCTGCCCACGGACCGGTTCTGTTTCGAGGGATTCCTTCCCCGTAAAGCCGGCGAACGCAGCGCCCGGCTTGCGGACCTCGGCAACGAACGCCGGACCATGGTGTTCTTCGAGGCACCACACCGGCTCGAGCCAATGCTCCGTGCCCTTCACGAGCGGTTCGGTTCGGACCGCCGCATCGCCGTGTGCCGCGAATTGACGAAGACCTACGAGGAAGTCATCCGGGGAACCGTCCGCGAACTGCTCGAGTGGGCTGAAAACAACGAAGTCCGCGGCGAAATTGCCGTCGTCGTGGCCGGCGCCCCAGAACAGGCGCCGGGCAAGCCCGAAGACCATGTTGCCGCGGTCAATGACCTCATTGCCAAGGGCATCAGGCTCAAGGAAGCGGTAGCCGCGGTGGCCGAGGAGGCCCGCATCAGCAAGCGCGAGCTGTACTCTGCTGTGCTCGCGGCGCGGTAAGGCAGTGCTCGCGGCGCGGTAGGTTCCGGCCAAGCTGAGGCTGTGCAACTGCACAAACACTTGCTCCCGCGGCAGTGCGCGAAGGCGTAGACACTGCTTCGCGGCGGGCAGTACCGTGACAGTAATTCCACAAAAATCAAGTGTTGGTGCATCTCTCCAACGTGCGCCGACTGACGAAGGAGTCACTGTGACTGTTACCGCCGATCGCGAAAGCGAACTTCTCGCCTCCGTTCCCACGGGGCTGCTCATCAACGGCCAGTGGCTGCCTGCGGCGTCCGGCAAGACGTTCGATGTCGAGGATCCCTCCACGGGCAAGGTGCTCTTGAGCATCTCCGACGCTGGAGTGGAGGACGGCGCCGCGGCGCTGGACGCTGCTGCCGCCGCCCAGGCCTCCTGGGCCCGTACCGCTCCCCGCGAGCGTGGCGAAATCCTGCGGCGAGCGTTCGAACTTGTCACGGCACGCGCCGAAGACTTCGCACTGCTCATGACCCTGGAAATGGGCAAGCCCTTGGCCGAAGCCCGCGGCGAAGTAGCCTATGGCGCCGAGTTCCTGCGCTGGTTCTCCGAGGAAGCCGTCCGCGTCAGCGGCCGCTACTCCGCGGCCCCGGACGGCAAGAACCGCATCCTGGTCCAGAAGAAGCCTGTTGGTCCCTGCCTGCTGATCACCCCGTGGAACTTCCCGCTGGCCATGGCTACCCGCAAGATTGCCCCCGCGGTTGCCGCCGGCTGCACCATGGTGCTCAAGCCCGCCAACCTGACCCCGCTGACCAGTCTGCTCTTCGCGCAGGTCATGCAGGAAGCCGGCCTCCCCGCAGGCGTGCTCAACGTCGTCCAGACCTCCACGGCAGGCGCAGTCACAGGGCCCCTCATCAAGGACGACCGCCTGCGCAAGATCTCCTTCACAGGTTCCACCGCCGTCGGGCAGTCCCTCATGCGCGAAGCCGCCGACAAAGTCCTCCGCAGCTCCATGGAACTCGGCGGCAACGCCCCGTTCGTGGTCTTCGAGGACGCCGACCTGGACAAGGCCGTGGAAGGCGCTGTCGCGGCCAAGATGCGCAACATGGGCGAGGCTTGCACCGCAGCCAACCGCTTCATTGTGCACGACTCCATCGCCGACGCCTTCGCCGACAAGTTCGCTGCCAAGATCTCCGCGCTGAACACCGCGCGCGGTACCGAGCCGGACTCCACGGTCGGCCCGCTGATCGACGGGAAGGCCCGCAACGGCGTGCATGCCCTCGTGTCCGACGCCGTTGCCAACGGCGCGATCGCCGTCACCGGCGGTGCCCCGGTGGACGGACCAGGCTACTTCTACCAGCCCACCGTGCTCAAGAACGTGTCCGCGGACGCCCGCATCCTGAAGGAAGAAATCTTCGGACCGGTGGCCCCGATCATCACGTTCAAGAGCGAAGACGAAGCCATCAAGCTGGCCAACAACACCGAATACGGCCTGGTTGCCTACGTCTACACCAAGGACTTGAACCGTGGTCTGCGCGTCAGCGAAAGGATCGAGACCGGCATGCTCGGCCTCAACGCCGGCGTCATCTCCAACGCCGCAGCACCTTTCGGTGGCGTGAAGCAGTCCGGCCTGGGCCGTGAAGGCGGTTTCGAAGGCATCGAGGAATACCTCACCACGCAGTACGTCGGCATCGCGGATCCTTACGCCGACTAGCAAAGCCTTCGGCAGACCTCTCGCAACGGGGACCTGCCGTTGAATGAAGGCAGGGCACTGAACCTTTGGGTTCCGGTGCCCTGCCTTTTGCCGTTCCATCCAACTGAGTCGCAGTTGTTGTCGTTTTCGGCGCCCATAACGACATCTATTGCGAGTTAGTTGGGTCAGCGCCGCCAGCGGATGGAGCCGGACAGTCTCTGCACGGATGCTGCCGCGCGGCGTGCTGCCGCGGCGGAAATGCCACCCAGCCAGCGGAAAGGTGACCACAAGAGCTGGAACCAACGGGACATCAAGGACGGCGGGAACCAGTCCGCGCGGAAGACCGCGAACCAGGAGGCGTTGCGCCGGAACGCGGCCCGGACAGCCGCGATCCGGTCCCCGGCCGGGTTCGGTTCCTCCGCCGTAGTATCCGCCGGGATGCCCGCGGGGGGACCATAACGCTGCCGTTCGAAGTCTCCGGTGAGCGATGCAAGCGCGTGCTGGCCGGCGTCGTCGGCGGCTCCCGACGGCGACGCTGCCGCAGCCGGCGCTCCGAGTGCGGCCGAGTTGCTCAATCGAGCCGCGAAATGCCGCGGCGTTTCGCTGGGCACGGGCGGTACACCGTAATCCGTGGCGAGGTCCTGGAGCTCAGCCCATGCCAGGACGGGGCCATCCCGGGGCTCGGCGGGGCCGGCTGTGCCTCCCGAACCGGGATGCTTGGCCCGTGCCGGCCTCAGGCGCCGAGCCCGGATGCCGGAGCGGACCAGCCGCGGGGAGGCTGCCAATACCGCAAGAAGAAGCGCGGCCGCGGTGACGTACAGAATGGTTGCGGAGCCGCCGGCCGTGCCTGATCCGACTCCCGGACCAGCAACGGGCGGTACAGCAGCGGTACTCGGCGCGGGAGTCGAGGAACCCGGGGTCAGGTTTTCGTCATGCAGGTTGGTGCTCGGGCCGCCCGCTGCGGCAGCCTCGCTCGCGTAGGGCGGAACGACGCCGCGGGAAGGGGTTGGTTCGAAGGCGACCCAACCGACTCCCTCGAAATAGAGCTCGGGCCAGGCGTGGGCGTCGCGGGCATCCACCTGGTATTCCGGCAGGGGTTCCTGGCCCGCCACGGCAACTGTGGCCCCTGTGGCGTGGCCCGGCGCGTAGCCGACGGCGATGCGGCTCGGGATTCCCTCGAGCCGCGCCATGACGGCCATTGCAGAGGCAAAGTGCACGCAATAGCCGCTCTTCTGCTGCAGGAAATCGGCCAGCACTGACATGCCGTTGCCGTCATAACCGCCCTGCACCGGAGCCTGCAGGGAGTAGCTGAACTGAGACGAGCGCAGATAGTCTTGGATCGCCATCGCCTTGGCATAGTTGCCGTTGGCGCCGGCCGTCACTGTCTTGGCGGTGTTCTTCACAATGTCCGGAACATTGCTCGGCAACTGGATGAAATCCTGCGAGATGGACGTGGGCTTGGCGTTGTCCAAGCTCAACGTTGCGGAGGTCAGGGCCGGCAGCGCCGAATACACCGTGTACTGCTGGTTCCTCGTGGTTCCGTCCTCGCCGCGGATGCTGAGCGTCGCCGGATCCCACGACCAGCGTCCGCTCAGACCGTTGACGGCTGTCGGTGCATAGGGGACCGGAAGGTACGGACTGGTGAACTGCCCGGTGTCGACCACCGTCACTTGGCGCACGAGCTCGGAGGGGAGCGGGTAGTCCGGCGCCATCCGGCCCGGCCCTATGCGCCGTGAGGCTTCGCGGTCGTCCGGTGCCCAGGTATCGCCGTCGAACTTGTCGATGGTGACGGAGCGCAAGTAGACCGGGGCCGTGGAACTCGTGGCATAGGTGATGCTGCCGTCGCCGGTGGGATTCCGCAGGCTGTTGCCGAGCGTGATCATGGGGTTCAGGCCGTTGGAGACACCCCAGGGATTCAACCGCGAACCCACCGGAAACGTCCCGCGATCGAAGCCCGGAATGGCCAACGGCAACAGGAGCCCCAGCGCCAGGGCCACGCCACCGATCACGATGGATCGTTTGAGCTGCCCCGTGCCATGGGCGTTGTCGGTCTGCAACCGGGAGTCCGGCGCGAACCACTGGCTGCAACCGAGGATCAGGATGAAGCCGACTGCGGCAGCGAGGAATCCGGGCAGCCCGCCGCCTTGCGGCTTGATGGTCGCCGGGAACACGAGGACAACCAGCAGGCCCAAGCCGCTCGTCGCAGGCATGCCGAGCGGGACCGCCAGGGCGTCGACGAGGACAGCAACCACGCCCAGGGCCGCGCAGGCGACGAACACGATTCCTGCGTTCGGTGAGACGGGTGCCGTCTCCGAGACTACGGTTTCGCCGGCCCGTTTGAGGAACTGACCCAGCGTGTCAAGGGTCGCGCCGGAGGGAATGAAGCCCGCGATGCTTTCCGGCCGGAAGAACGTGAAGTCGAGGATAAACACCAAGGCGAGCAGGCCGCCCAAAGTGGTGAGCAAAGGGTGGACCCTCAAGGCGCGCAGGACCGCCAAGGTCAATCCGACGACAAACACCGTGGTGATGGCGGGAACCAGCCAGGCCCAACCCCTGAAAACCCCGTTGAGCGAGAGCGAGGCTCCGAGCACTGCGACGGCGATGGCCGCCGACATTGCCCAAGGGTACGCTCCGGGCCCTGGCTTCCGCCGGGCGCGGGGCGCCCTTCCCGGACCAGGGGCACTTCCCTGACCGCGGGAGGCAGGGTCGCTTGTCCCTGCCGGCTCCGGGCCCGCGGACCGTCCCGGAGAGCCGTTCCTGGAGGTAGTGGTCATCGTGGCACCGCCGCGCCACGCCGGACGTCCATCGCTGCGGCAGCGGCCGCGAGGATCTCTCCTTGATCGAAACCGGCCCATGCGGCAGTAAGGTCCGTTCTCGAACTCACGGCCACGGCACGCCAGCCACCCAGCTTCAGGGCTTCGATGACGGGCTGGACGTGGTGCGGGTGGTCGGTGACCACCAGGGCAAAGGCGTTGGCCCCGTAGCCGGCGGCCGGCGCCAACGCGCGGGCCTCGGAGAGCGGCATGTTGCCGAGCAACGCGAGGACGGGGCCACGCAGGCGGTGTGCGGCCAGCTTGTCCATGAGATGGTCGTCGAAGGGCGCCTCGGCACCATCGACGACGGCGGCTTCCTTGCGGCTGCGCTCGCCGTGGACATGCCGTGGGCCGCTGAGCTGGATGGCGGCGAGGCTTTCGGCAATGGATTGCAGGCCTCCCACGCTGCTGAATTCCTCGGTTTCGGGATACGGCGCGGAGCGGGATGTGCGAAATGCGGGGTGTCCGGCGGCATCGAGGAAACGCAGCGAATAGTTGCGATCGGCAAGGTGGGCGCTGATCGACATCGCTGCCGTCACGACCCATTCGAAGTTATCACTGCTCACCAGTTCAAAAGCGTCTTCGTGCGCGGGGCCGAAGACCGCGGCAGAGCCCGACACGAAAGCGGAATAGCGTTGGTCCAGGATGATGGTCGCCTCGGGCGTGGTGACGGATTCCTCCTGCCGCACCATGAGTTCGCCGTGCCGCGCCGTCGCGGCCCAATGGACGCGCCGCATGGGGTCGCCATGCCGGTATTCACGGGTCATCACATCGTCGTCGCTGGGATTGGCGCGGATCCGCGTGGCCGTCACGCCGTCGTTTCCGCGTGCGCCGGCCAGGCCTGTGGCGGGGAGTTCGACGGCGGCGGGCGTCACGGTGAGGATGTCGCCGTCGTCGATCTCGTGCCGGTGCAGCGACAATCCGAAGGGATCGCAGAACTCGGCCGTGACCGGACCGATCCTGAACTGGCCGCGCTTGCCGGAGCGCAAGTGGTACTCATAGCGGCTGGTGCCGCCGGAAGCGGCACGGGCGGGAAAGCGAAAAGCCGGAGGTTCGCCGAAGCGCGGTGGCAACTGCTCTTCCATGATCACCGGCCCGGCCGCTGCGCCGGTCCGCGCAACTGCCAAGCGCACGGTGGCCGTGGAGGAAGTCTCCACGGAGGAGGGATGGAATTCGCGGAACACCTGGAAACGCGGCTTGAGTATGCGGACGCCGGCAAGCGATACCAGCGGCAGCACCAGCAGCAGGATCCCGAGGGCCAACAGATCCCGCCTGCCAGTGATCTGGGCAAGCAGCAAGAAACCCACACCACTGGCCAGCAAACCCCAGCCACGGGTAGTGAACAGATGCTTCGGAAGTAGATCGATCAGCGCCATGCCTGCCCCCTCCTTCCCTCTCCCTAGCTGCCGCGGCGTTCCGCGCCAGCGTCTTGGCTTACCGGGAGGGAGGCCAAGATGGCCCGGATGATGCTTTGTGGTGTATCACCGGAACTCGCGGCCTTGCGGTCAAGGATGATGCGGTGTGCCAGAACGGACTCGGCGACGGAAATGACGTCGTCGGGAAGGACGAAATCCCTTCCGTCGAGGGCAGCGGTCGCTTTGGCCGCCCGCAGCAGCTGCAGGAGGGAGCGCGGGCTGGCTCCGAGGCGCAGGCGGGCGCTGTCCCGGGTGGCCCGGCCCAGGGCAACCGTATATTCCTTGACGGACTGCGAAACGTAAACCTGCTGCACCGTGGCGATCATTGCGGCGACGTCCGCGGAAGTGACCACCGGTGTGACTTTGGCGAGGGGTGAGACCGCCTGATGCGTCTCGAGCATCTCGATCTCGGAGAGCTTGTCCGGGTAGCCCATCGAGATGCGGGCCATGAAACGGTCCCGCTGCGCCTCCGGTAGCGGGTACGTTCCTTCCATTTCGATGGGGTTCTGCGTCGCGACAACCATGAACGGTTCGCCCAGCTGGTAAGAATGGCCGTCCACCGTCACTTGGTGTTCCTCCATGCATTCGAGGAGGGCGGACTGCGTCTTGGCGGAGGCGCGATTGATTTCGTCTCCGATCACGATGTTGGCGAACACCGCACCCATCCGGAACTCGAACTGCCTCGAGGACTGGTTGTAGATGGAGACGCCGGTGACGTCCGAAGGAAGAAGGTCCGGGGTGAACTGGATCCGGCTGACCTTGCAATCGATGGTCCGGGCGAGGGTCTTGGCGAGCAGCGTCTTGCCGACACCCGGCACGTCCTCCACCAACAGGTGGCCTTGGGCGAGGAGGACGGTGAGGGCAAGCTTGGCGGCCTCGGCTTTGCCGTCGATGACTTTGTTGATGGCCGCCAGGATTTTCTCGCTGGCAGCGTGGAATTGCTCAGGATCCATGACCGTCGGCTTGTGCCCGTTGAAGGACTCGCGCTCAGGCGGCAGGGCAGCCACGGCCTCGTCCCGTAGCAACTCGTCATCAACGGTGCCGTGTCGCTTTGAGTCCATGGACAATCCCCTCAGCCATGACAGAACCCCGGCCGGGCCGCGGTGCCCTGGCCGGGATTTACCGCCTTTTGTACCAGACTACCCAGCCTAGGGCCGCCGCAGACAGAGGCATGTTCCGCTGGAAAGGATACAGGGGTGATCAGGGAGGGATACGTCGGCGATCAGGAAGGCATCAGCAGGGAAAGATAGGGTGGATCCATGTGCAATTCCCTCCCGCCGGCTTCCTACCGCGCGCCTGAAACCGGCGATTCCCGCAAAGAATACCCGCCTGCTCCCGAACCGCTGCCGGTCCCCGTGATGGACAACCACACGCACCTCGACTTCCGGCACGGCCTGCTCGAAGTCGCGGTGGCGGATGCCCTGGACGCAGCCGAAGCCGTAGGTGTCCAGGGCGCGGTGCAGGTAGGTTGCGACCTCGAGTCATCGCGGTTCACGGTCCAGGCGCTTGACGCGGACCGGCGGCTCCTTGGAGCTGTCGCCATCCACCCCAACGACGCCCCCGTTTACGCGGGCCGCGGAGAGCTGGAATCGGCGCTCGCGGAAATCGAGGAGCTGGCTGCCCATCCGAGGGTCCGTGCGATCGGTGAAACCGGGCTTGATTTCTTCCGCACCCATGGAGACGGACTGGTGCACCAGCGCCATTCGTTCCGCCGCCACATCGATATCGCGAAGAGACTGGACCTCACGCTCCAGATCCACGACCGTGACGCCCACGACGACGTGGTCCAGGTTCTCCGGGAGGAGGGGGCCCCCGGGCGGGTGGTGTTCCATTGCTTCTCGGGCGATGAAGAACTCGCACGGATCTGCAATTTGAACGGCTGGTACATGTCCTTTGCGGGCACCATGACGTTCAAGAACGCCGCAAATCTGAGGGACGCGCTGGCCATCGCGGATCCGGAGCTGGTGCTCGTCGAGACGGACTCCCCGTTCCTCACGCCGCACCCTTACCGGGGCCGTCCGAACGCGAGCTACATGGTGCCGTACACCGTCCGTTCCATGGCCGAAGTGACCGGAACAGAGCTATCCACGCTGTGCTCGCAACTGGCTCAAAACACCATCGCCACCTACGGATCCTGGGACTAGGCAGCATTCACGCTGCATACCCAGTATGTAAAAATCTTGGTCACTTTATAACGCTTCGGTTACAGTGGGTAACCAGTAGCCGGGGTCGGGGAAGGCCTTCGGACAACTAACTCCGTTCGCAATTGGTGTTTTCAGTTGAATTGAGTGTGGCGGCGCACAACTCCGCTGCAGTCCTCACGCATGCTTCGGCCTGCATCCGGGACCGCGGCAGGAGGCCCCTGTGCGCTTTTCCCCGTGCCCGGATGGTCCAAAAGTTACGGGCAAACATGGTCAAGTTCTTCACCACGGGCGGCAAGTTCAGTTTCGTCAAGGTCGGTGCGCAGCTGCTGGTGCTTTTGGCACTGGTGCTGGGAGTCGTTGCTTTCACGGGCAACAACAAATCAGTCACCCTCAACGTCGACGGCAAAGTGAGTTCCGTCCAGACCTTCGGCAATACCGTTGACCAGGTGGTCAAGGCAGCCAAGGTTGATCTGAAGGCTGAGGACCGGGTTTCCCCGGCCTTGGACACCTCGGTGCAGAACGGCTCCATCATCAACGTCAATCTGGCCAAGGCCGTAACGGTCAGCCTTGACGGCGCCCAGCGGACGGTCAACACCACGGCCCCGAACGTCGAAGGCCTCGTCTCCGAGCTCGGCGTCGCGAGCGCATCGGCCGTCTCCCAGCCCAAGGACACGCAGCTGGCCGTCTCCGGATCCTACGTTTCGATCCTTACCCCCAAGACGATCAGCCTGATTGTCGACGGGCAGAGCTCTTCAAAGACCACGACGGCGGCCGACGTGGGAACCGTCCTCAGCGATGCCGGCGTCTCGCTCGGCGCGAACGACCGGGTTTCGCAGCCCAACTCGGCTCCCGTTGTCCAGAACATGGTGATCAAGGTTTCCCGGGTGGACACCAGCAAGACCGCCACCGAGACGGAGAACGTCCCCTTTGACACGGTCACCATGGAAGACCCCACCCAGTTCAGCGACCAGAAGACTGTGACCCAGGAAGGGGTCCTCGGACTGCTCAGCAAGACGTTCAAGCTCGTCCTGGTAGATGGTCGCGAAGCTTCCCGGTCTTTGGTCTCCTCTGACGTCACCGTCAAGCCGGTCTCCGCGAAGGTGACGGTCGGAACCAAGGAGCGCCCCAAGCCCGCCCCCGCCGCGGCTGTTGCCTCAGGACCTACCGGCGCGCCGAACGAGGCAATGTGGGACAAGATTGCTCAGTGTGAGTCCGGCGGGAACTGGGCCATCAACACCGGCAACGGTTACTACGGTGGCCTGCAGTTCGACATCCAGACCTGGATCGGTTCCGGCGGTGGCGCTTACGCTCCCAACGCAGCCGCCGCCAGCAAGGCCCAGCAGATTGACATCGCCAACCGCGTCTACGCGCAGCGCGGCCTCGGACCTTGGGGCTGTGGCTGGGCAGCTTCCAGCTAAACGAAATGAAATTGGCCGGGTCCGGAATCTTCGGGCCCGGCCTTTTCGCGTGCCGAAGATGGGGAGCGCGCGCTCCCGCTAGTCGCTCAGACGATACGATACCTAGGTGACTGAACCGAATTCCGAACCCGCCGCCGTCGCACCCCTTCTGGGAGCTGCGGACATCCGACGGCTCGCCGAGGAAATCGGTGTCCGCCCGACAAAGACCCTGGGCCAGAACTTCGTCATCGACGGCAACACGATCCGGAGGATCGTCTCTGTCGCCGGTATCGATCCCGAGGAAACCGTGCTCGAGGTTGGGCCGGGGCTTGGTTCGTTGACGCTCGGCCTGCTCGACGCCGCCAAAACAGTTGTCGCCGTCGAAATCGATCCCGTACTGGCAGGCAAGTTGCCGGACACGGTGCGCGCGTGGCGCCCGGAGTCCGTGGACGATTTCCATCTCGTCCTCTCCGACGCCATGAAGATCACCGAACTTCCGGTACAGCCCACGGCCCTCGTGGCCAACCTGCCGTACAACGTGGCGGTCCCTGTGGTCCTGCACCTGCTCCAGCATTTCCCGAGCCTGCAACACGGGCTGGTCATGGTCCAGGACGAAGTGGCGGACCGGCTGGCCGCCGGGCCCGGCTCCAAAATCTACGGAGTTCCCTCGGTCAAGGCCGCTTGGTACGGCCACATGCGCAAAGCCGGCGTGATCGGCATGAATGTCTTCTGGCCGGCGCCGAAGATCCACTCCGGACTCGTGTCCTTCACCCGCGGTATACCGCCGGCAACGCACGCGACGCGCGAGCAAGTCTTCGCGGTCATCGACGCAGCATTCGCCCAGCGCCGCAAGACACTCCGCGCGGCCCTCGCGTCCTGGGCCGGGAGCGCGGCCGAGGCCGAACGTTTCATCGTGGCTGCAGGCGTTGATCCGACGGCCCGCGGAGAGGTGCTCGATATCAACGCGTTTGTCCGGATCGCCGAGGCACGCCACCCCCTGGACGCATGAATCCGGCAATCAGCGGTGCGATCCGCGGCCGCTTCGTCGCACGGACCGTCCGCGTCCGGGCGCCCGGCAAGGTGAATGTTTCCCTCAACGTCGGCCCCTTGCGGCCCGACGGCTACCACTCGGTGGCCAGCGTGTATCTCGCGGTATCCCTGTATGAGGAAGTAGCCGCCACGAGCACCGAGGGTCCCGGGATCACGGTCAGCATCGCTCCCTCAAGCACGTTGGACCTCGACGGTGTGGACATCCCGCTGGACGAGCGGAACCTGGCCTACAAGGCTGCCGCCATCATGAGGGATGTCTCGGAGAACGCCACGGGAGTGCACTTGGAAATCACCAAGCGCGTGCCTGTTGCCGGAGGCATGGGCGGCGGCTCGGCCGATGCCGCGGCGACGCTCCTGGCCTGCGATGCGCTCTGGAACAGTGGTTTGTCCCGGGAAGAACTGGCCCACCTTGCCGCGGAGTTGGGTGCGGACGTGCCGTTCTCGCTCCTCGGAGGTACCGCCGTCGGGCTTGGCGTCGGCGACGAACTCTCACCCGCCTTGGCGAAAGCACAGATGGACTGGGTTTTGGTCTGCGCCGACTACGGACTCTCCACACCCGAGGTCTTCCACACCTTGGACAGGCTTCGGAACACCGAGGGACTCGACATCCCCGAACCGCTAGAGGTCGACGCCAAGATCCTGCAGGCACTGCGCGACGGGAATCCCGACGCCCTGAGCAAAGTCCTTGTCAACGACCTTCAGCGCGCCTCGATCGAGCTGTCTCCGCAATTGCGGGACACCATCGGGATGGGAGAGTCGAGCGGTGCCCTCGCCGGGATCGTTTCGGGTTCCGGCCCCACCGTGGCCTTGCTCGCCCACAACCCCCGGGCGGCCGAAGGGCTCGCCGAAGACCTTCGGCACCTGGGACACAACGCCCTTGCTGTGCACGGCCCGGTTCCCGGTGCCCGGATCATCTCCGATACCCTCCTTTGACAAGTCGCCCTGACTGTTCACATCAGAAAGTAGTACCCAGTGGCCCACCTGCTCGGCGGTGAAAACCTCACCGTTTCGTTCGCAACCCGCACCATCCTCGACGGCGTAACCCTTGGTTTGGAGGACGGCGACAGGATCGGCATGGTCGGGCGCAACGGCGACGGCAAATCCACGCTGATGCGCTTGCTGGCATTGCGATCGACGCCGGATTCCGGCCGCGTCACCAAACGCGGCGACGTCAATGTCGGCTACCTCGACCAGTCCGACGTGCTCGACGGCGACCTCACCGTGGGGGCCGCGATCGTCGGCGACCAAGCCGACCATGAATGGGCCGCGAACCCCAAAATCCGCGAGATCATGGGCGGCCTCGTGGCCGACGTCGATTGGCACGCCAACGTGCATGCCCTCTCCGGTGGACAAAAGCGCAGGGTCGCCTTGGCCAAGCTGCTCATCGAGGACCACGACGTGATCATGCTCGACGAGCCCACCAACCACCTCGACGTGGAAGGGGTCGCCTGGCTCTCCCGGCACTTGAAGACCCGATGGAGGGCCAACCAGGGCGCGTTCCTTGTGGTGACGCACGACCGTTGGTTCCTGGACGAAGTCTGCAACCGGACGTGGGAAGTTCACGACGCCATGGTGGACCCGTTCGACGGCGGCTACGCGGCCTACGTGTTGGCCCGCGCCGAGCGCGACCGGAGCGCTTCCGTCGTCGAGAGCAAACGGCAACAGCTGGTCAAGAAGGAGCTGGCGTGGCTGCGCCGGGGCGCCCCGGCGCGAACCTCGAAGCCGAAGTTCCGCATCGAAGCCGCCAACGAGCTGATCGCCGATGTTCCTGATCCGCGCGACTCGGTGGCCCTCAGCAAGATGGCAACCGCCCGGCTCGGCAAGGACGTGCTGGACCTTGAAGGTGTCTCCCTCGACTTCAAGGGCGACGACGCCGGCCGGAAGCTCTTCGACGACGTTACCTTGCGCTTGGCGCCCGGGCAGCGGCTCGGGCTGGTGGGCGTCAACGGTGCCGGAAAGTCCACACTGCTGCGGCTGCTCAACGGCGAGATCACGCCGAGTTCCGGAAAGGTCAAGCGCGGCAAGACCGTTGTCACGGCGGTGCTCAGCCAGGACGTGAAGGAGCTCGACGATGTGTCCGACCTTCGTGTCATCGAGGTCATCGAACGCGAGAAACGCTCCTTCAGCGTTGGCGGCAAGGAATTCACGGCCGGCCAGCTGGTGGAGCAACTCGGGTTCACGAAGGAAAAGCAGTGGACGCCCGTCACCGACCTTTCCGGTGGCGAACGGCGCCGCCTGCAACTTTTGCGCCTGCTCGTGGGCGAACCCAACGTCCTGATGCTCGACGAACCCACCAACGACCTCGATACCGACACTCTTGCCGCCGTCGAAGACGTCCTTGACGGCTGGCCCGGCACGCTCGTCGTTGTCAGCCACGACCGCTACCTGCTGGAACGCGTCACGGATTCCCAAATGGCACTCTTGGGCGATGGCAAGCTGCGCGGACTTCCGGGCGGCGTGGACCAGTACCTCGAATTGCGCGAAGCCGCGCTCGCGAGCGGTGCGGTGACCGGCGGCGCGTCGAGCGGGAGCGCCAGGCCGACGGCGGCAAGCGGCTCGAGTGCGGCCGCCTCCGGTCCGAGCGAAGCAGAGAAACGTGAAGCCCGGAAGGACCTGAACCGGATCGACCGGCAGCTCGGCAAGATCGCGCAACAAGAAGAGAAGCTCCACGTCCAAATGGCGGCCAAGTCCCACTCCGGCGACTTCGACGCCCTCGGCGAACTGAACACGAAGCTCCAGGAACTCCTCGAAGAAAAAGAAGGCCTGGAGCTCGAATGGCTCGAGGCGGCCGAGATCCTGGGGGAGTAGTCGGGCACGTCGCGGATTCCCGCAGTCCGGCGGTTAAGGGCGGCGGACTGCCGGCGTCGTCCGCGAAAGAGAGAAGGGCGCTGGGTCCGAATCGACATCCAAATGTGCTGACGACTCGGAAAGAGGAATCCGATGCGCGGATTCCGGTGTCGACAGGAATTTTGCGCGTCGCCGGGACACATCCGCGTCGACACCAATGCGCGCATAGGGGTGAGTCCCAAACGGAACTTTGGCAAGAGCGGTGCTGCGGGCCTTCGGGTAGGAGCGCATCGCGGCGCATCGGGGTTTGGAGGTCGCTCAGCGACCGGAAGACCCCCACATGCGCTGTGTCTAAGCGACGGCGAAGGGCCGTTGCGCCGCGGAGGCGACCTCGGACGCGACCGCAAAGGCAACCACGGACACTGGCGAATGGGCCGTGGCGCCGCGAAGGAGACCAAAGACGTGACCGCGAAGGTGACCACGGACGCGACGCGAAAGGTGCCCCTAGCCCTCGCTCCGCAGCTCCGGCTCTTTTTGCAGGCCCGTCAGGCCGTTCCATGCCAGGTTGACCAGGTGGGCCGCTACTGCGCGCTTGTCGGGCTCGCGGTGGTCCAACCACCATTGGCCGGTCATGGCCACCATGCCCACGAGCATCTGGGCGTACACGGCTCCATCGGCTGCGCTGAATCCGCGCCGGGAGAATTCGTCGGCCAGCAGGTTTTCCACGCGATCCGCCACGTGGGAGAGCAGGGTGGAGAAGGCGCCTTCGGGCTGGGATGGCGGGGCGTCGCGCATGAGGATCCGGAAGCCGTCGCTCCGCTCTTCGATGTAGCCAAGCAAGGCAAGCGCCGCCTGTTCAACGAGGACGCGCGGTTTGGCTTCGGCGGCGAGGGACTCGTTGATGGCGTCGAGGAGGATCCGGAATTCGAACTCCACAACCTGCGTGTAGAGGCCTTCCTTCGAGCCGAAGTGCTCGTAAATCACGGGCTTGGACACGCCTGCGGCCGCTGCGATTTCGTCGATGGTCGTAGCGTCCAGGCCGCGGGCGGCGAAGAGGCCCCGGCCAATTTCGATGAGCTGGGACCGGCGCTGGGAGCCTGTCATCCGGGCACGGACAACCTGGGCGGCGGGTGCGTGGTTGATTACCCTGGAACCCGTCGATTGCCGGGGAAGTCCTGTGCTGTTGCTCACGCATCCATCATGCCTCATGTCAAGCGTGCAGCGACCTCGGGAGTGCCTGTAAGTGCCGATGAAAAGGACTCAGGAATGCACCAAGTCGCGAACACCGCAATGGTCATGGCAAACTAGATTCTTGTGTGTGCGACCCGGTCAATCGGGAAGCCCGAGGACCCCGCGTCCGCAAGGGCCGCGTGCGCACGGTCCGCTCTGGTGTAATGGCAGCACCCCGGCCTTTGGAGCCGTGGAGTATAGGTTCGAATCCTATGGGCGGAACTTGTCGGTGGTCTGCCGGCACCGCCTCTGAAGGCACCGTCTCTCCCGAAGCTGTCCACTGGCTGCACGGAAGGCTGTGAATCGGCAAGAGTAGGATAGAGCAGATGCCGCAGCCGGGTTCGCCCGGACGTAACCGAGCAAGGAGAGCGACTTCGTGAGCCCCGATACTACTGGCCCCGCCGCTGTAATTGTCCTAGCTGCCGGAGCCGGTACGCGGATGAAGTCGCGGACTCCCAAAATCCTTCACGAAATCGGCGGACGCTCGATGGTGGCGCACGCCATCCTCGCGGCCCGCTCCATCGATCCCCAGCAGCTGGCCTTGGTGGTCCGCCACGAACGCGACCTCGTCGCGGCGCACATCGGACTGATGGATCCCGACGCCGTCATCGTGGACCAGGACGATGTTCCGGGAACCGGACGCGCGGTGGAAGTAGCCCTTGACGCCTTGGACGCGAAGGCCGAACTCACTGGCACGGTAGTGGTCACGTATGGCGATGTGCCTTTGCTGACCGGTTCTCTTCTCTCCGAGCTTGTCGCCACGCATGAATCCGAGGGCAACGCGGTGACGGTCCTGACTGCGGTTCTCGACGACGCCAATGGCTATGGCCGCATCCTTCGTGCCGAGGACGGCACCGTGCTGGGCATCCGCGAACACAAAGACGCCAGCGACTCCGAGCGCTCAATCCGCGAGGTCAACTCCGGCATCTACGCTTTTGACGCAAAAGTGCTTCGCGAGCAGTTGCGCAAAGTGACCACTGAGAACATCCAGCAAGAAAAGTACCTCACGGACGTTCTCGAATTGGCCCGCGACGCCGGAGGCCGGGTTTCCGCCGTCGTCACCGCAGACCGCTGGCAGGTCGAGGGCGCCAACGACCGTATCCAGCTCGCCGCGCTCGGTGCCGAGCACAACCGCCGCATCATCGAGGCCTGGATGCGTGCCGGCGTCACGGTGGTTGACCCGGCCACCACGTGGATCGATTCCACCGTCACCTTGGACGAGGACGTCCGCCTCCTGCCCAACACACAGCTCCACGGCACCACAACCGTGGCGCGCGACGCCGTCGTCGGGCCCGACACGACCCTCACCGACGTTTCGGTGGGCGAAGGCGCGAAGGTGACCCGCACCCACGGTTCGGGATCCACCATTGGCGCCAGGGCAAGCGTGGGCCCGTTCACCTACCTGCGCCCCGGCACTGTCCTCGGGGAGACCGGCAAAATCGGCGCGTTCTACGAAACGAAGAACGTGACGATCGGCCGCGGTTCGAAGCTGTCCCACCTCGGCTATGCGGGCGACGCCGAGATCGGCGAGGACACCAACATCGGCTGCGGCAACATCACGGCCAACTACGACGGCGAGAAGAAGCACCGTACGGTGATCGGCTCCGGCGTACGGACCGGTTCCAACACCGTCTTCGTTGCCCCGGTAACGATTGGTGACGGCGCGTACAGCGGTGCCGGCGCAATCATCCGCAAAGACGTTCCCGCCGGAGCACTCACCTTGAGTGTCGCTCCCCAGCGCAATGCAGAAGGCTGGGTCATCGCCAACCGGCAGGGCAGCAACTCGGCCCAGCTGGCGCAGGCTGCGCAAGCCGCGCATGGCTCCACTGCCACCCCCGATTCCTCAAGTACTCCGGCAACCACAGAAGAGGGCACACAGGCATGAGCGAAATTACCGCACACGGCGAGAAGAAACTAGTTCTCGCCGCCGGACGGGCGCACCCCGAGCTGGCGCAGGAAATCGCCAAGGAGTTGGACACCGAACTCCTGCCTATCGACGCCTACGACTTCGCGAACGGGGAGATCTATGTGCGCTCTGCGGAGAGCGTCCGTGGCACGGACGCCTTCGTCATCCAGGCGCACCCGGCCCCGTTGAACAACTGGCTCATGGAGCAGTTGATCATGATCGATTCCCTGAAACGCG
Source organism: Arthrobacter sp. KNU-44 (assembly GCF_051843155.1). Classification (NCBI taxonomy): domain Bacteria; kingdom Bacillati; phylum Actinomycetota; class Actinomycetes; order Micrococcales; family Micrococcaceae; genus Arthrobacter; species Arthrobacter sp. KNU-44. The sequence continues at coordinate 766,091 of NZ_JBPXNG010000002.1, read as the reverse complement.
CCTCGGCGAAGCGGATCACGGTTGTTTCGCCGTTCTACCCCTACGCCCGGCAGGACAAGAAGGGCCGCGGCCGCGAGCCGATCTCCGCCCGCTTGGTGGCAGACCTCTACAAGACCGCCGGCGCGGACCGCATCATGTCCGTGGACCTGCACACGTCCCAGATCCAGGGGTTCTTTGACGGCCCCGTGGATCACCTCATGGCCATTCCGCTGCTTGCCGACTACATCCGCACCAGGGTCGAAGCGGACAACATCACTGTCGTCTCGCCGGACACCGGCCGTGTCCGCGTCGCGGAACAGTGGGCCGAGCGCCTGGGCGGCGCGCCGTTGGCGTTCGTCCACAAGAGCCGCGACCTCACGGTCCCGAACCAGGCTGTCTCGAAGACCGTCGTCGGGCAGATCGAAGGCCGCACCTGCGTTCTGATCGACGACATGATCGACACCGGTGGAACGATCTCCGGCGCTGTCCAGGTCCTCAAGAACGCCGGTGCCAAGGACGTCATCATCGCGTGCACCCACGCCGTGTTCTCCGAGCCGGCGGCGCAGCGCCTGGCCGATTCCGGTGCCCGCGAGGTTGTCGTCACCAACACCCTGCCGATTCCGGCCGACAAGCGCTTCCCGCAGCTCACGGTGCTGTCGATCGCACCGTTGATTGCGCGCGCCATCCGCGAAGTGTTCGACGACGGTTCCGTCACCAGCCTCTTCGACGGCAACGCGTAGCCCCCACCCAACTGACTGGCAGTAGTTGTCGTTTTCGAGCCTCAAAACGACAACAAATGCGAGTTAGTTGGGCTGGGCCCGCGCCGTTTTCCCTTTGGCGGGACGCGGCTGCTAAACTCTTGGGGATACCTTGGCGAGGGAGAGCACATCCGGGTTAAAACCGGATTGCGGGTCTCCGTTATCGACTGGGTCTGAATCTCCTTCAACGAAGGCGGACCGAACCTGCTGCTCAGCGGCTGGTCCTCTGCCGGGCGTGGAAGGTCACCACAGACCTCCGCCCTTGCTGATCGACTTGCCGGCAATTTGCCGGCGCCACAGTAATCAAGGAGTACACATGTCTGAGCAGAAGCTCGCAGCAGAACTGCGCACCGAATTCGGCAAGGGTTTCGCCCGCCGCGCCCGTGCGGCCGGCCAGATCCCGGCTGTCATCTACGGTCACGGCGCTGAGCCCCTCCACATCAACCTGCCGGGCCGTGCCACCACCTTGGCCGTCCGCGTCTCCAACGCACTGTTGGCCTTGGACGTCAACGGCGAAGAGCACCTGGCTCTCGTGAAGGACATCCAGCGCGACCCGATCAAGCAGATCATCGAGCACATCGACCTGCTGACAGTCCGCAAGGGCGAGAAGGTTACCGTCGACGTGGCCGTCCACGTTATTGGTGAAGCTGCCATTGGCGCTGTCGCCAACCAGGAAGCCACCACGGTTTCCCTCGAAGCCGAGGCCACCCACCTGCCGACCTTCGTCGAAATCAGCATCGAAGGCCGCAAGGCCGGCGAGCACGTCCACGCTTCGGACATCGTCCTGCCGACTGGCTCGGAGCTGCTCACCGATCCGGAGACGCTCGTCATCCACATCTCGGAGGCCACCTCGGAAGCCGAGGAAGAGGCAGCTCCTGCTGCTGAGTAGTCTTTCGGACTAATCGAGGCATTAGCCTTTGTGAGTGGCCGGGTCCCCGAGGGGTCCCGGCCACTTCTTTTTCATTCCACCCTCTTGATTCCCTAGGATGACTCCATGACAGACACTTGGCTGATCGTAGGCCTTGGCAATCCCGGTGCCGAATACAGCCACAACCGCCACAATGTCGGCCAAATGGTCCTGGACGAACTTGCCTCGCGGATGGGCGGAAGCTTCAAAGCCCACAAGGCCCGGGCCCACGTGGTCGAGGGCAGGCTAGGAATCGGGGGGCCCCGCGTAGTACTGGCGAAACCGATGAGCTATATGAATGTTTCCGGAGGACCCGTTTCCGGCCTCGCCAGGTTCTTCGACATCGCTCCGCATCACGTTATTGCCGTCCACGACGAAATTGATATTCCCTTCAATACGGTTAGATTGAAGATCGGCGGTGGGGAAGGCGGGCACAACGGCCTGCGCGATATTTCCAAGGCTTTGGCTACAAAGGACTACTTGCGGGTTCGCGTGGGGGTCGGCAGGCCACCCGGGAGGATGGACACTGCGGACTATGTCCTCAGGGATTTTGCACCCTCCGAGAGGAAAGAGCTGCCGTTCCTCCTGGATGAAGCAGCGGATGCTGTTGAGGTATTGATGACCGAAGGTTTGCTTGCCGCCCAGCAAAAGTTCCACCCCGTCAAGGCCTAGCGGCGGGGCCCCATGCGCACTCATTTCAATGGTTAACAAGTACTCTGAGGGTTCGTCGGCTGACTAATTGATTCGCGCCGATCGCTATGATACTTTGCAAATCACTGCTGGGGGTGAAGAGGAAATACAAAAGCAAACGACCCGCTGAACGTCACGTCCGCCAGAGCTGCGAAGGTAGCGTGATCTAAATTGCGAGCAACACCGGAATCTGAAACAGAGCGACCCGCAACGGAGCGGCAAGCACTGGGCGCTGCGGAGCGTCGAAAATGGTCGTCACTGGTCCGGCAGGATCTTCAGAACACGGTTATTGAAGCGCTCGGCGACCCGTCTTTGTATGGAGTGGTGGTGGTTGGCGCGCCGGGCGTGGGCAAAGCGACTTTTGCCCGTTCAGTAGAGGCCCGCCTCACTCCAAGGACCCACGTACTGCATTTGCACGGCTCCACGGACGTCACCACTCCGTTTGGGGCCCTGGCCCATCTGCTCGCGAGGCTGCCAATCGATGCCGCAGATTCCCCTGGCGCGATTATCCACGAGATCTCGCATTTGATAAGTTCGGACGCCGCGGGGCGCGAAGTGCTGTTGGTCCTGTCGGAACTTCCCGCTTTGGATACCATGAGCACAGCACTTCTCGTGCACTTATTAATCAGTGGGACAGCAAAAGTCCTCGTCACCGTCCGCCAAGCCACGGACATGCCGGAAGATCTGGTCAGGCTGTTGAAAGACGGCCTCCTGGACGAGGTTGAACTTCAGGTCTTTTCCCGCGCGGAAGTTGCCAAATTGCTCAGCGGCGTCCTTGGGAAACGAGTGACCGCTACGGCCGCAAGCGCTTTGCACGCGTCCAGCGGTGGAAATCCCCTGGTGCTCCAAGCCATTGTCACTGAGCAGCTCCGCTCGGGCAACCTGCACCTGGCCGGGCAGGTTTGGGCGATGAAGGGCGAAATCCACCTTTCATCCGCCGAAGTCCTGACCGATCTGGTCCGCTCGCGCCTGGCCAGGGAGAGCCCTGCGGTCCGGGAAGCGCTGGAGCTACTTGCCCTCATTCGAACGGCCCCGCTCGCCGTGTTGTTGGACGTCCTGGAACCTGAAGTGGTTGCCGAGATGGAGTGGTCCGGCTATCTCCGCATCGAAGCGTCAGGGGCCCGCCGGGTGGCGCTGCGCGACGAGTACATGGGGGAGGTCATTCGGGGCTGGATGGACCTGCCGCGGAGGAATGAACTGCGGCGGCTCGCCGCCGGGGTGATCGGCAGCATTACCCGGGACCTGGATGCCGAGGCGCTCCTGGGCTTTGCCTCTTCGACGCTGAACGTCCGCGAAACCCTTGAACCCGGGGTGGCCCTCGCGGCTGCGACGGCAGCGAACAGGCAATTCGATCCTTGGTTCGCCTTGGAATGCGCCCGGCAGATCGGACGCGAGGACAAGGAATGGGTGGCTGCCGCCCAGCAACGCTGCGTTTCCCACGTCATTCTGGCCGAGCACGAGGCTGCGGTGGCCGCATTGAAGGATGTGGCGCCCGAGCAGCTTCGGCGCCTCGCGGCGTATGACTATGCGGACTATGTGCAGGAGCTCTGCAGTGCGCTGCTGTGGATTCCAGGCGGGCACCTCCAGATCCCGGGCCTCATCGCTGAGGCGGGGGAGGATCTTTCCCGCCGATCGCAGGAAGCCGGAGCGGATGCCACTGAAATAGAACGGGCATGCGGGATGCTGAGGCTCGCGAGTTTCGAGCTCCACGTCCATCAGGGCGAGTATGCCGAAGTTGCCGAAGCCTTGGAGCAGGAGTACCGGGATGGCGTTGATCTTCAGCAAAGGCTGAGCTGCGGGAGCCTGCTGACCATGGCCTGGGCAGTACTAGGCAGGGAAATGGAGGCGATCGAGCTGGCGCGCGAGCTGAGGCACAAGATTCAGCGCGCAAAGGCGCGGCCGCGGTTGCATAACTGGTTGTCCGAAGGCTTGTTTGCCGCACTCCTTTGCAGCGGACAGTGGGAAGAACTTGCCCGGATGCTGACGGCTACCCTCGATCAGCAACCAAAGAACATCCACTACCTTGGCGGTGCCGCAGAACTTGCCCTTGGCGTTTCCTACACCTATGCCGGACGGGCTTCAGTCGCGATCGACACCCTGCTGGGGGCCCAGGCGCAGTTGGAGATCAGGCGCAACTACTACGGACCAGCATTGGCCTACTCGGCGCTCGCTTTTGCGTACGCCCAGGCCGGGGACGTGAAGGAATCCCGGACTTTTCTCGAATTGGCGGAAAAGGGACAAGGGGAAACAGCCTGGTTCCCCGCCTGGATGGCCGAATTCTGCGTCAAGATGGCAAGACGCTGGCTGAAGGATCCCGGGGCGAAGCAAAGTCTCATCGAGTCGGCCAACCGGGATTTGGCGAAGGGACGGATCACCACGGCATCAATCAGCCTCTTCGGCGCCACCGTGCACGGCACCGAGGAGGAGCTGCTGCTCCTGGAGCAGGTCTCATCGCGCCGCCAGGGCAAGATGGCCGCAGTGAACCGGATGGTGGCGGAGGGAACCCGCAAGAAGGACCCGAAGACGCTGCTTCTTGCTGCTTCGGTTGCCCAGGAACTGAAATTGGATGCGGTAGAGTCCCGCTGTGCCGTCCTGGCCTTGGACATCGCCCGGGAAGCCGGCGATTCAGCGTCCGCCAGGCTGGCCCAACAGCGGCTGGACCGCTTGGTCGGGACCGTGCCGGTGCTACCCCTGACACCACACACTTTCGGACCCGAACTGACGGAAAGGGAGCGTCAGGTTGCAAAGATGGCCAGTCAAGGGTTGAGTAACAAAGAGGTAGCCAACCAGTTGCAAGTTTCCGTGCGCACAGTCGAAGGCCACCTTTACCAAATCTTCACGAAAATGGGAATCTCATCGAGGAGCGAGCTTGAAGGAACCGCGCAGTCATGACAACGCTGCGGCGGTGCATGGTCACGTCGGAGAACGCGGTACAAGGCCGCCCGAACCGTGGCTCGACTATGGGCATTTGCTTCCTGGAATTACAGCTGCCATCCGTGCGGATGACTGTTCGGCCGTCTTCATCGTGGGCGATTCCGGTCTCGGCGCGTCATCTCTCCTGGCCCAACTAGGAAGCGCCTTTGGCGGGGAACGTGCGGTAGTCCCGATTCACGGAAGTCCGTCACTGACCGCGGTCCCGTACGGGGTACTGGCTCCTTTTCTTGCCCATCTTTCGCTTGCCGACATATCCTCCCGGGTCGCCGTGCTTCGCTCACTCTGGGATCATCTTGAGGGCGTCCGCGTAGGTACCGGACCAGCTTTGCTGCTCGTCGATGACGCGCACTACCTTGACGATGCCACGTGCGCGATGCTGACCGAGCTTGTCCAGGCAGGGTGGGCCAAAATCGTGGCCGCATGCATTCCACGGCCGGGAGTCCCCGGGCCGCTCCTGCGCTTGTGGCACGAGGGGACTGCCGAGTGGTTTGACCTGGAGCCTTTGACCGCTGAGCAAGGCCACGAACTGTGCGAGGCATTGCTGGGGGGAATCGTCCTGAACAGCACGAGCCATGGGTTCTGGACCGAGGCGGGCGGCAACACCCTTCTTTTGAAGACCCTTGTCCGCGAAGCCGAGAGCTCGGGTACCCTCGTCCAGAGGCACGGCGTTTGGCTCAAAGCAGCCGCGACACCGGTCCACACGGTAAAGCTGGAAGCTGTTGTCAAACTTCAGCTGATGCGCATTTCGGCCGCGGGCAGGGAAGCGTTGAGCTTGATCGCATTGGCAGAACCGGTGGACGAGACGTTGATTAACGTCGTGGCCGGAGAAGCGGCCGTCCAAGAGCTCGTGGACCAGCATTTAATCAAGCCCGGGGGCAATGGGTTGCCAAACCTTCGACTCGTCAATCCGGTCTACGGAGAGGTGCTTAGAAGCATCGTCCCGGCCGCGCAGAGCCTCCAACTGCATCGGCAGTTGATCTCCCGAATGGATGTTTTGGAGGACAACCCGGATTCCTTGTTGCGGATGGTGGCGTGGTCGCTTGACTGCGGAGCGGACGTACCCGATCGTCTCTTGATCCGGGCCGCGGTGCTTTCGGCGAGATTACTGCAGAGCGAGACGGCACTGCGCATGGCGGGCGCGGTACGGGACACGCAATGGCAATCGGTTGCTCAGGCGGTCGTCGCCCGCTCGTACTTCAATCTCGGCCGCCGGGACGAGGCTGCGGCAGCCTTGACCCAAGAAACAGTGGATGGCGCTGCCGGACCCTCCCACGTCGTGTCCAGCAGCGTTCTCCGCGCGGTCACGCTTGCCGCCGTCGGGCAGTCAGCTTCCGTGATTCGGGCAGAGGCCGACGTCCTCCGCGAATGGGGCGAACAGCAGCCAGGCATCGACGGCCAGCGGACGCCGGACGCGAAAGCCTCGGTGACGCTCGCCGTCACCGTGATCGGGCTGCTTGCCGGCTCCGTGGACGGCGACTACAAGAGGATGGGCCCCGAACTGGAGCACGTGCTCCTTCAGTCGGGAACCGTGGAAGGCTCTTTGGGCCCCCTATTCAAGGCCCTGGCGGTGGCCCTGAAGGCAGAGATGCTATGCGCCCTCGGCCGCGGGCGGCAGGCACGGCTGCTGGTTCTCGAGGCTGCCGGCTTGGCGCAGCCCCAGGAGAACGATGTCTTCTTCATCCCGGAATTCATTTCTGCCCGCCTCGTCATTTGCGCACTGGCTGTAGGTGACTGGGCCGACGCACAAACGCTCCTCGACAGGTACTACGAATCGTCGGGTGTCTCGATGGCGACCTTCGGCGGCGCGGCCTACGTGGTGGCCGGGTACATTGCCATCAGGCAGGGAAAGTCCGGCGACGCCTTGCCGTTGCTGACTGCGGGACTCGAAGCGTTGAGGGACAGCGATCCGCAGAATCTCTTCGGACTGTGTGCCGCCATGGCTTTCTACGCCGCAGCCGGCGCCGGGTTGACTGAAGCCGAACGGTTCCGGGCGGACTACAAGGACTGGGGACAACACAGCACCCACCTTCTCGCGGCACAGGCAAACAGTTTTTTCGACGCCGCGCTTGAACTCCTCAACGCCGACGGTTCCGGCGTGGAAGGGTTGCACCGCAACGCTGACCACGCGGCGAAGGAAAACGCCACGTACCTTGAACTTCATGCCCTGGAGCTTGCGCTTGGCCTGGGCGATCTCAGCAGGCTGGACCGGTTTTGTGAAACCGCGGCTGCAACGGAGGGCGAGTGGGCACAAGCGCTCGCCGAATATGGCCGGGCACTTAAGTTCGGGGGGGCTGCCCGCTATCTCTCCGCAGGGGAGAAGCTGCAGGCGACCACCGCCTACCATCTGGCCGCGAAGGCTTATGGTTTGGCGTTGGCAGCACCGGATCGCAACAGCACCAAAGAGCTCAGTGCCGTTGCGCGCGCGGGGCTGGCGCGCTGCAACGAAGAACTGGGCCAGGGCAGCGAGGAGACACAGAACGAGTCGGTCGTTCCGAAGCTGACCAAGAGGGAATGGGACATCGTCAATCTGGCGGTTCAGGGCCTCAGCGACCGGCAGATTGCGGACACGTTGCTTATCTCGGTCCGGACCGTCGAAGGGCATCTGTACCGCTGTTATTCGAAATTGGGGATCACGGGCAGGGACGAACTTGCAGGGGCCGCCGCCGTCGCGCAGGGAGCGTCGAGTACAAGCTGAACCCGGGAAAGACCGCAGGGCACTAGTAGTGCACTCTCGATTTCGAGCGGGCGCCACTGCCAGTGACGAGTACCTGCCACCCGGGGGAAAGGTACTCACACCCGCATACGAGTATCCGGCAGTATGAAAGTCGAGTACTCACTACTGGTGTGGGCCTGACGGCTAGCTGGTTAATTGGGGGGTGTCACCACTCGATCACTGGGGGTCTCGCTCATGTTGACAGCAGGCAGTGCATCTACGGTCCATGCCGTTCGGTCCGGGAACGGGTCCCGGTACCAGGCATTCGACGCATCTTCGGCTCCGTCATCGCCTGACGGAACCGGAGGCAAATCGGCAATTTCGACGGCCTGGCCGCCGATTGGACCTAGGGCCGCTGTTGAAGACATCGCCAGTGCGCTGGCAGCTTCCAAGGGTGGTGTCCTTGTTACGGGGCCGTCGGGGAGCGGCAAGAGCTACTTGACTACTCGCGCGGTGAACGAACTACGCGGGCGCTCTTTCGTCGTCGTCATCCGGGGCAGCGCCGCGTTGGCGAGATCACCGTACGGCGCCCTCAATATCCTTTTGAGCGACCTTGACCCGGGATACCTTGCGCATCCCGTCCTGGTGCTGTCGGCGCTCACCAATTTGCTCCGTGAGCGCTCCGAGGGAAAGCCGGTATACCTGGTCATAGAAAACGCGGCCGAGCTTGATGAGTTGGCGGCGATGACAGTGGCCCAACTCGCGAGGAACGGCACTGCGCAGCTTATCCTCACCTGCACCGACCCGCAGCGCCTCTGCGGCGAGATCACGCGGCTTTGCGGTGATGGGTTCCTGCACCGGATAGACCTCAAACCACTGACATTCCAGGAATCGCACGCTTGGCTCGAGGCCGGACTGGGAGCACAGGTCTCTGCGTCCGGCGTCCATGCGCTGTGGACAGCAAGCGGAGGCAACCCCCACTACCTCAAGATGCTCGCTGCGGAGCTCGCCGAATCCGGCTCGCTACTGAAAAGCGACGGCGTCTGGGTCCTGACCTCCCGCAGCGAACAGCACGGCAGGGCGATCACCGACCTCATCACCACGCGGCTTGGGCGAATGGGCGACGGTGAGCGCAAAGTCCTGGAGATCCTTTCGCTGGCAAGGGCCGTGCCCCTGGAATCCCTGCTGGCCCTCGCCCCTGCGGACGATGTGGACTCCCTGGAAAAAAGGAGCGTCCTCGTCGTCGACGATTCGCTGCCCAGGATGGCACGGCTCCAAAGCCAGCTGGTGGGTGACGTGGTCCGGGCGAACGTTCCCCCTGGCCGCAGCAACGAACTCCGGGGCCTGCTCCTTAGGTCGATGAATCCGGACCTTGGGCAACGCTCGATGCTGCTATCCATGGCCGCGTGGGCCTTGGACTGCGGAGCCCAGCTGGGAAGGGAAGAAGCGCTTGAAGCTGCCGCGATCGCGAACCGGCAACTTGATGCGCGGCTGGCCCTGCGCCTGGTCCGGTCCATTCCAGGCCACGCGACCATGCCGGGGGCAATAGCCGAGGAAGCCCGGGCGATGATGACCCTGGGTGACGTCGCCGGGGCCAGGGACCTGCTGAGTCTTCATTTGGATGAACCGGGGGATGAATCCACCCTTGCCAAATGGGTCCGGCTCAAGCTGGCCGAAGCCGCGGTTCTTCTGGCCCTTCCCGAAACTACGGCGCAAGCATGCGAAACGCTGGCCCACGTCCGCCAGCGGCTCGAAGAAGAAGTCGGCGAAGGACAGGACATCGCCGCCTTGCGGGAGGAACTTGTCCTGTCCGAATCGCAGGCAGCCAGCTATTCGGGTTCCTACGTCGAGATGGCAGCAAGACTGGAAGAGGTCCTTCAAGACTTTGAATCGCACGGCACCGAATTCCGCCTCCTTGCCGGAAGCTGGCTGTGCGAGGCGTGGGCCCTGACGGGACGGCAATCCGAGGCGGCGGGCATGGCGGAACAGCTGATGGCTGACTGCCATGATCCCGCTGTTTCGGTCGCCGCAGCCCGGCGCGCCACATCGCGGCTCCGGTTCGCCTTCGTCCTTGCAGGACGGTGGGATAAAGAGGCGGAAATGGTCCAACCCGGCGATGACCTCTTGGTTTCCGCGGCCGAGGCACTGCCCACGGCGATCGATCTTCCCAAAGCGATCTTCCGGTGCCTGCAAGGGCGGGGCCAGGACGGTTTGGACGCGCTCATTCCGGTGATAAGCCAGTTGCGGGTCCAGGACAACGAAGGCATGCTGGATGTCGCGTGCACGGCGGCGGCTTACGCCTCGGCCCTGCAAGGTGGGCAGGAGCAGGCCCTGCGCTATCTGAAGGAAGCTTCCACCCAGCCGCGCCGGCCGACGTGGCGCAAGGAGCGAACGAAGAGGTACCTCGCGGCGTTGGCCCGGGACCGGGTCGACGGACCGGAGGCCGGCGTTGAGGAGCTCCTCCGCCTGGCCGACGCCGATCGGGACGAAGGTGCCCCCGGTCACGAGATCTTTTGCCTCAGTTCAGCGGTCCGCCTTGGCGCAGTTGCAGCCGCTCCACGGTTGTTGGACTCGGCCCTCCGGTGCCAGGGACGATTCGCCGAACTGTGCGTTGCGTATGCGCGGGCGACGATGTCCGGAAGCGCAGAGCTTCTTCTTGAGGCGGCACGGTTGGCAGAAGACATGCAGAACGACAGGTTCGCCTTCGATATCGCTGAGACCGTGTTGCACCTGGACCTGGTTCAGCTGGACAAGACGGCCCTCAGGAAGGCGCGGCAACTCGCGGAGACGTGCCGGCAGCGCTTGCGCACCCCGCAAAGCAGCAACCAAGAGGGGTTGAAGCTGACTGCCCGCGAGATGGAGATCGCCAAGCTGGCGGCGAACCGGGAGAGCAATAAAGGTATCGCTGCGAAGCTCCATGTTTCAGTTCGCACGGTGGAGGGGCACCTGTACCAGATCTTCGGCAAGCTGAAAATCGTTGAACGCTCCGAGTTGAGCTTCGCGCTTGGAAACGTCGAAGGTGGTGCGAAATGACTGAAGTGGTTGCGGCCGATGCGCTCGTCGGACGATACAACGTGATGGCAGCCGTCGTTGACTGCCTTCTTGACGTCAATGGTCCCGGGGTCCTGCTTTTCGGTGATGCGGGCATCGGCAAGACGGCACTGATTAACGAAGTGGTCCATGAATTGGGGCAACGCGTCCGCCCGTTCAGGGTCTTTGCCGGCCCCACCCTGGCCTCGGTACCGTTTGCCGCCTTGGCACCCTTGCTGACGGCCTTGACCCCAAGCCAGATCAACGAACCGTTGTCGGTCCTGAGGGCCGTAGTCGCGGCGCTGAACCCGGCAGGACAGCCGCATCCGGCCCCAGCCGTGCTGATCGTGGAGGACGCACATCACATCGATGACAGCAGCGTGGCTGTCCTGGCACAGTTGGCGGCAGCGGAAGCCGCAAAAGTCGTGTTCTTGTGCCGTCCGTATCCCGCGCCGCCGGCAGAGGTTTTCTCGATGTGGTCCGAAGGGCTCGTGGACCGATTCGACCTGCAGCCGCTCAACGAGCAGGAAGTCAACCAACTTTGCGCCCAGGCCTTGGACGCGCCCGTCGTCCAAGGCACCAGTGCCGTCCTTTGCAAGTACTCCGGCGGAAACCCGATGTTCCTGCTGGAACTGATCGAGCACGCCAAATCGTTGGGCCAATTGGTCTGCCGCAACGACGCCTGGATGCTTTCGGGCGAGCTCCGGGGGACCAGCGTGCGTTTGATGGACCTTGTCCGGAACCAGATCCTGATGCTGGGAGCCGCGCAGCGTGAGACCCTGGAGACCGTGGCACTGGCGGAGCCCGTCCCGCTGAATGTAGTGCAACAGGCCAGCGACTCCAGCGCCGTGGACGAACTGCAGGAACTGCATTTCATCGAGATCGCGTCCGACCCCGAGCGGCATGTCCGGCTGGCCCAGCCGTTGGTTGGCGAAGTGATTCGCCAGCTCGTCCCGACCGCCCACAGCATGACCATCCGGCGGCGCATCGTGAACCTCATGGAGTCCAAGCCCCAGACCATGGACGGACTGCTGCGCTACGTCTCCTGGGGATTGGAATCGGGCACCGAGATTCCGGACTCCGACATCCTGGAAGCGGCCCAGCTGGCCAACCGGTTGTTCATCCCCAGCTACGTGGAGCGGGTAGCCGGCGCGATCAAGGATCCTTCCCTGAGGCTGGCCGCCCAAGTGGAGGTGGCGCGGGCCAAATGGTACCGGGGCGACATCCGGGGAGCGGTGTCGTCGCTTGCGGGGGTCGTGGATCGGACAAATGACCCGCGGACGGTCCGGCAGGCATCGATGTTGGCGGCCCAGCTTGCCGGGCGACAAGGCGTCGGACCGAACGCCATCAAACAGGCCGCGTACGAATGGGAAGCAGCCCTGGCCAGGCTCGTCGAATCCCGTCAGGGGATCGGCGCTGATGAGCTGGAACTCGGGAAGCTGGGAAGCAGGCTCCTTTCGCTGGAAGGCCGCCAAACCGAAGGCCACTACATCGAGACGGAGCGGGAGCTCCGCCAGATCTGGAAAGAAGCGGACGACGACGAGTCCCGCCTCGTCGCGGGCACGCTCCTCGCAGAGGCCATGGCTGTCACTGGACGGCCGGTTTCCGCGATCCAGATTTTGATGGAGATACAGGAGATGGTCGCCAGGAGCGGCGACTGGAGCCTCCAGTACGCGGGGATGGTGATGCGCCGCTACATCCTGGCCTTGCAACAGTCAGGCGAGTTCGGCGTCCTGGAAACGTTCCTCAAGAACCATGTTTCCCAGGCACCGAACTCCCTGATCTATTCAGGCGGGATGTTCCACCTGGCTGCGGGAATGGTGGACCTGCGCCGGGGAGACCTGGGGGTGGCGCTGCCGCGGCTTCGCCAGGCGGTCAGCATGCTGCGTGTCTCCGACATGGGAAGCGACCTGCCCGACGCCGTTGCTGCCGCCGCGTACGCGGCGTCGATCCTGAAACGCCGGGACACTGCAATGACGTACTCAAACGAATACGACGCATTAATCCGGGAAGGCTTGCATCCGTCGCTGTTGGCACAGGGTCATGCGGCAGTAGCGCGAGCCGAGCATACCGGAACGCAAACAGCGATCGCGAGACTCATGTCCCTTGCGGATTCCGCAGCCGCGGACGGAGCCATCGGCGCGGAGATAGACATCCTGATGTTGGTCCTGAGACTGGGAGACCCCGGTGTGGCGCGTCGGCTGATAGCAGTAGCCGAGGGCAGCGAAGGCCGCACTGCGGAGTTTGCCTTGAGCGTCGGGCTTGCCCTCACGCACAAGGACGCGGATCGCCTCATTGAGCTGAGTGATTCGGCAGCCAGGGACGGGCTGGAGCTTGCCGCCGCTGACTGCGCGAGCCACGCCCTGCGGATCCTGGAAAGCAGGGGAGATAAGGCGCGCCAGCTTGAGGGACAGCGGCTCCTCAAGCGCCGAACCGCTGCTCTCGACAAGGCCGGCCCGGCGGTTGAAGGAGTCTCCCCGGATCTCCAGAAGCTGACCCGGCGCGAACAGGAAATCGCAACGCTCGTGCAGTCCGGATCGAGCAACAAGGACATTGCGCTTAGCTTGGGCCTGTCGTTGCGCACCGTTGAAGGTCACTTGTACCGAATGTTTGCGAAGCTTGGGATCAGCCACCGGGAAGACTTGATGAACGGTGGCCACGGCATGCAGGGTGTGGGCTGATCGCACGCGACCCCTATGCCCACTGCGATGGGGTGACCGCTTCCCGGAAGCCGCCTTCCGCCGTCGTGCGCTAGGGCAAAAGGCACGCAAAGGGCCCGAGGCCTAAAAGCGAGTACTGAATCGAGTGGTTAAAAGCGCTCGGACGGGTAGTCAAAAGCCTCGGAAGGGACCGCGTGTCCAAAGACGGGTAGAGCCCACTCGCGCCCGCCCTAGGGGTTCGTTAATACGCTTTTCTTGATGGCAACCGCCACTCATTTGGGGATAAGTGAGTCTCGAGATGAAGCGCAGGAAGAATTCTATGCAACAGGAAAACCTCCCGGTGATCCGGCGAGAAGTCAACTCCAATGCGACCGGTCTCCCACATCCGGCGGGTACCCCAACAATCGAGCCGGCGGCAGGCGGTTATGTGCCCTCTGAGACCAGGGCACATCCCGTTTCGCCGCCGGCTTTCTTTCACATTGGAGACAACACGCACCGGGAGGTCGACTGACCATGGCACCGAACACGAAAGTAAAGACCCTCAATACACAGCCGGGCGGGAGCCCGCAATCTCTGCACACGCAGGCACCAGCTTGGTCTGAGGGTGCGGGAACGCGGACAACCACACAGGACCCGGCTTTTACTTTCGACGTGGCGATCGTGGGAATGGGCTATGTCGGGCTGCCCACGGCCCTGGCGATCAACGCCTCAGGTCGGCGTGTTCTCGGCCTCGACGTGTCCGACGCCCGTCTGGCGGTGATCCGCGAGCAACGTGCAGATCTTCTGGACTCCGACAAGGAGCGGCTCAGCAACGCGCTGTTGGATCCGACCTTCATGCTAAGCAGCGACTTGTCGTTGCTTGCCCGCGCGGCGGCGGTGGTTGTCTGCGTTCCCACCCCCGTGGACGAGTACTTGGTCCCGGACCTCGGTATTCTCCGGGCGGCCTGTGCCTCGGTGGTCGATTTCGCCACCACCGGCCAGTTGCTGATGCTGACCTCTACAACCTACGTCGGATCCACGCGCGACCTTCTGGCCCTGCCCTTGGCTGCGAGGGGACTCATTCCAGGACGTGACGTGTTCGTGGCCTTCTCGCCCGAGCGCATCAATCCTGGCGTGGATTCGTTCTCCCACGAAGACGTTCCCCGGGTAGTCGGCGGCGTGACCCCGGCCTGCGGCGAAGTTGCCGAACGGCTCCTGAGCGCCAGCACCAAACTGGTTCACGTTGTGCCGTCTGCGGATGTCGCCGAAATGACCAAGCTGGTGGAGAACACTTTCAGGGCCGTCAATATCGCTTTGGCCAACGAATTCGCTGATATCTGCCACGAACTCAACATGGAAGTCATGGACGTCATCGATGCGGCCTCCACGAAGCCGTATGGCTTCATGGCGTTCACCCCCGGTCCCGGAGTCGGGGGACACTGCATACCGTGCGACCCGCACTACCTGCTGTGGCAATTGCGCAAGGCCCGCTTGACGGCCCCGGTGATCGAGCAAGCGATGGCCGGGATTGCAGGCAGGCCGCACCAGGTGGTGGAGAAGGCCCGCCGTATCCTGTCGGACCGCAACCACGGTATTGCCGGTGCCCGCGTCATGGTGCTCGGGGTCGCGTACAAGCCCGACGTCGAAGATCTCCGGGAATCCCCGGCGTTGGAAATCATTGCCGCCTTGATCGCCGACGGAGCGGAAGTGGCATTCTCCGATCCTTGGTGCCAGACGGCGCCCGACGGTCACGGCGGGACACTCCAATCCGAGCAATCGCCTGCCGACTGGAGTGCGGACCTGGTGATCCTGCACACGAGGCACAGCCAGATGGAACTTGACTGGCTGGCCGGAGCACCAGCAGTACTGGACACGACGTACCGCTTGCCCAAGGCCGACAACGTAACCCGGCTCTAGATCCACCAGGTTTTCGACGGAAGCAGGAGTAATGAAAACAGCAATAACCGGCGGTGCCGGGTTCATAGGAAGCCACCTTGTTGAGTACTTGTTGGCGGCCGGGGACGAAGTCGCCGTGCTGGACAACTTGTCGACCGGGCGCTTGGAGAACCTCAAAGGCGTCATCGGCCACAGGAACTTCCATTTCATCGAAGGTACGATCCTCGATCGTGACGCAGTGAACAAGGTGGTTGCGGGTGCAGACAGGGTCTTCCACCTTGCCGCCGCGGTTGGCGTGAATCTGATTGTCGACCACCCGTTGGAGAGCCTCCGCACGAATATCCACGGCACCGAAGTGGTCCTGGACTCGGTCTTGGAATCAGGTGCCTCGCTGTTGCTGGCATCCACGAGCGAGATCTACGGCAAGAACACGTCGGACAGCCTCTCGGAGGAAGCGGACCGCATCCTGGGATCCGCGCTCAAATCCCGGTGGACGTACGCTGCGGCCAAGGGTATTGACGAAGCATTTGCCCACGCATACTGGCGCCAATTCGGGTTGCCGGTTGCCATCGTGCGGCTCTTCAACACGGTGGGCCCGCGGCAGACGGGCCGGTACGGAATGGTTGTTCCGCGACTTGTGCGGCAGGCGCTCGTCGGTGAGCCCCTGACTGTATACGGAGACGGCCACCAGACCAGGTGCTTTTCCTACGTCGGCGACATCGTTCCCGCCATCGTCCGTATATCCGAGGAACCCCTTGCCTACGGAAATGCGTACAACCTCGGTGGTAGCTACGAGATTTCCATCCTGACGTTGGCCGAGAGGATTGTTGAACTCCTTGGGAGCGGCAGCACCATCACCTTGGTGCCTTATGAGCAGGCGTACTCGGAAGGCTACGAGGACATGCGCAGGCGGGTTCCGGACAACAGCAAGTCCTTCGGGCTTGTTGGCTTCGAGCCGAAGACCACCTTGGATGAAATCATCCTCAACGTCGCGGCCGACTACAAACCGGCAAAAGTCCTGGATCCCGCAGGTTGGAAGATCACGCTCGCATCTTGAACCAAGGGACGGGAAAGCCTACAGCGTAAGGACAGGCGGCTGGGTGAGTGGAGTATGCGCTGACCGGTCGCCTGCCCCTGTCCAAGGAAAGATCCGACGAACCCTTTTCCAGGAGCACGATGTGAATCGCCCAGCATCCGGGCCGAGGCGCCACAGCCGGGGCGGAGTGTCTGTACTTGCGGTCCTTACCCTGCTGACGGCGGCCTGCACCGGTCCAGGACCTTCCCCGAGTCCGACACAATCAGCCACAACGGCCGGCCGGTATCCATGGCACACCGGGATCGTGTCCACGACTTTCTGGGTTGGCGAGATCTTTGATCCCAAGGCTGCAGACGGGAGCCAAGTGATGTCGACATACGACTCCCAATGGATGCAGAGCTACGGAGGCTGTGACGGGGTCGTGACAAACGGCTGCAAGACCGAGGCGAGAACGCAGGCCAAAGGATACGCGCCCACCAGCATGACTCCGAAGGAGAACCCGTTCTACCTCGATCTTCCCTACGATGACGTCAACGATCCCACCGCGTTCGCCGAAAGGGCCAGCGTCATTCCGTGGGCCAACGATCCAGGTTTCGCGGGCAATGCCCAGAACCGTTCCTTCAGCTACATGAAGAACCAGTGGGTGAGGATCCGGATGGGCAACCGCGAATGCTACGGACAGATTGAAGATGCCGGTCCGGGGCAATATCACGACAAAAATTACGTTTTCGGATCCAATGATGCACGTCCAGTCAACAAGAACTTCAACGGAGCCGGAATGGATGTCTCGCCTGCGCTCAACGGGTGCCTTGGCTTCTCCGAGCTTGACGGCGAGTCGGACAAAGTCGACTGGCAGTTCGTGCCGCGGGACCAGGTTCCCGCGGGACCGTGGCTGAAAATCGTCACGGTCAGCCAAGTGAAGTAGCACCGGCCGCCGGGGCCTTCCAAGTAACCCGGTAAATCAGCCCGGTACGGGCAGTCCCTCGAAAATTGGAGGTATCCATGCAGTGGCTTAAGAAGCTGTTTCGACACGGCAACGGGAGGCACCTTGCCCGCCCGGCCGAAGCCAAGGACCAGAACAGGGCGGAACGTCCAAGCCAGGCATGATCGCTTGTTAATCGGCGGGGTCAAGGCAGTTTGGCGTGGAATCCTGCACCCAACAAGTCGGAGAAGCGTTGGGTTCCTTGATCGATGCCGCTACACACGTGGCTGGCCGGATCCTCAGGGGTGTCCTGCGGGCACGACATGTCCCGGTTCAAGGACCACATGGAGACTCGTTGAACTCCCTTGCTGATTGCGAAGGAGTTCAATCCGCGAGCCGCATCGAGGTCGAATATCTCGCCTGGGAGATCGTTCCGGCCGATCATGGGGGTCAATCCCATCTTTCCCCAGATCTGTTCGCTGTTGAGGGTGGTTCCTGCGCGCTGGTAGATGATGCTGAGCTGATCGTGGGTGGACTGGGCCGCCGAGGTTCCGGCATCGAGCATGCTCTGCGATTGACTCCGGCTTGAACCGTAGTTCATGGTCATGATGTTGACCCCGGAGAGCTGGACGCCGGCGGCGAGCATCTGGTCAACGGCTGATGTCCCGGCGTCGGTCAGCCCTTGCGGGGTGACCGGAAGGGTCAGCCAAATTGAAAGGGCGTGCCCTTCCTTGATCCGCTCCTTCTGGAGGGCAGCGATGGCTGCGGCTCGGCGCTGCCAGGCTGCGCTGTCTGCCAGGTTGTCGCCCTCGATGTCAAAGTCGATAGTTGCGGGGTTGTAGTGCTCCAGCACGGCCCGGTAGGCCCTTTCCAGATCTGTTGCATTCTGGCAGGAGTTGGCGAGCTCACTGTTCACTGAGCCGCCGAAGGACACAGCGAAGGCGCCGCCGTTTGACCGTAGCCTGGCGATACGCTCTTCGAGCTTGAGCGAAGTCTTCGCGGCATCGAGACTGTATGTGCTACCCCAACTCGGTGTGCAGGCCTGTCCAGCCATTGCCACCACAAACGCCAGCGTGACGTTCTTGGTGCCCTCGCCCACGGGTGTCTCGAAAGCGTACTGAGGGACCACAGTGACGTCGACGTAGCCGGAAAACCACGGGGGCTCGAGGGAACCGTTTGCGTCCGTAGTAAACCGCCACACGAGGATGCCTCCCATCCCCAGCACCACAAGGATGGCGGCAATGCAGGCTCGGGCGAAACCTGACAGCCGGCGGAGAGGTCCAAGGGTTTGGGCAGACCAGCCACGGACTTCACGCGCCCCGCCCGCCTCAGCCGAAACGGACGTGCCGCCTCCCTGCTTCCTGGACACTCTCTTCCGCCATCCTTAAACTCCGACTGCCCTGATTGCACCATTTGACCACGAACAGATCGGATTCGCCCCTGGCTGCGCCCTGAGGTTTGATTCCGGTGCTTTAGGCGCGGAGCGCACGAGTAGTGGCGCTGTCCGGACGTCAAGGTTGAGTGTAAAGACGGGTAGAGCCTACTCGTGTCCGTCGCCGCCTCAATTCTTACGCTGATGGTGTCAGTTGGTGGAGGGCAACGGGGGAAAGACAGGTCTCGCAATGGAAACGGACTCTCTGGTCCGAGCGGCAACAGGACGCGGCGGATTTATCCGAGAAGGCGTTTACCTGGAGTTCGAGCCTGCTCTTGGGGGATTCAGCACAGTCCCTCCCATCGACCCTGCGCCGATTGACGGTGCTGCCGAACGGCAGCGCGCCCTCATAGAGAGGGCCCCTGAGCGGGGGCCGGTGGTGAATAAGCCTTTGAGACCGAGGCTTCCCCCAGTCGCCACCGGCCCCTTCAGGAACCGCGGCAGCGCGGGTTGGCGATGAGCTCCCGGAGGAAGGGTGTCGCATCCGGCCCGCTCCGAACTTCGAGGAAGCGGGCAGGCCTGTGGGCTGCCTCGTGGGTGTCGGTGCTGCTCTTGTTGACGGGCGCCACATCGCTGATCAATGGAAACCAAGCTCCCCTCGTTGGGCCCGGGGACGACACCCCCACACCTTCTGCCGCCCCGCTCTCATCCGTCAGCTTGACGTTTGATGCGGGCCGGTCAAGCCAGATGGAGGCGGCCCGGATCTTGAAGGACCACGGCCTCCGGGGCACCTTTTTCATCGACTCCGGCTTTGTTGGCGCGCCTGACTACATGACCACGGACAATCTCCACAGCTTGGCCGCGGACCAGAATGAAATCGGTGGCCATACGGTCACTCTTGCTGATGTGACCTCGGTAGAGCCGGACGAAGCCTCGAGGCAGATCTGCAACGATCGGGTGAACCTCACGGATTGGGGCTTCAAGGTCACCTCTTTTGCCTATCCGTTTGCGGCTTCAACGCCAAAATCGGAAGAACAGGTCGCCGGTTGCGGCTACAACAGCGCGCGTGGCCTCGGCGAGATAACCACCCCGATCGACTGCGCGGGCTGCGCGGCCGCGGAAACTGTCCGCCCCGCCGACCTGTTCCGGACAAAGGCAACATCGGAGGTCGGCAGCAAGTGGTCATTGGCCGACCTTGAGGCGACAGTAACGCAGGCCGAAAAGGCCGGGGGCTGGTTGCAGTTGACCTTCTACGACATCGATAACAGCGGCAGTCTCCGCTCCATCAGCCCCGCGTTGTTCGAACAATTCGCCACCTGGCTGGCGGCCAGGACCCAACAAGGGACCATGGCCGTGCGGACGGTACATGACGTGATCGGCGGCGTGGCGAAACCCGTGGTGAACGGTCCTGGGGCGGCGCCGGCAGCACCTGGGAAGAACGCCCTTCGGAATCCGGGGCTGGAAACCGCTGGAAAATATGGCTTACCGGAATGCTGGCAGGTATCGTCCTATGGCAAGAATGCCGTGGTCCTGAGCACATTGACCCCGGGACACAGTGGTGCGGTGGCCCGTCGCCTGGACGTGACCGAATATTCGTCCGGTGACGCGAAACTGCTTCCCGTCCTCGATCTGGGAGCGTGCGCTCCGAGCGTGAGTGCCGGCCACAGCTATTCGCTCAGGGCGTGGTACCAGTCCACCGCAAAGACCCAGTTCGAAGTGTATTACCGCAACAATCTGGGCACGTGGACCTACTGGACGGCCAGTCCGTGGTTCGCGGCCAACACCAGTTATGAGCAGGCGATCTGGGATACGCCGCCCGTTCCGGCAGGAGCCGAGGCCATCAGCTTTGGAATGAACCTCTTCAGCGATGGCCAGCTTGCTACCGATGATTACGAAATGTACGACACAGTGGGAGCTCCGTCGCCGTGATAGTTCTTTCGATCTTTTTGGTTCTGGGGGTAAGCACGATCTTTTGGTCCCTTGCCGGGCTGGTCCGCCTGACCAGTGAGGAGTGGTGGCGGGTCCAGGGGTTGTCCTCCCGGACCCGCGGATGGATCGCCCTGCTGCTCGGCGGCACGGTGCCGATCCCTCGACGTCAACGGGCCCGCCATCGTTCGAAGGGGGTGCGGATCTCCCCGGCGAATGTCGCGGTCCTCGTGGCCGCCCACAACGAGGCTTTGGTCATCAGGGAGACAATCCTCGCTGCGTCCGCATTGGTCCCTCGACGCAACATCCACGTCGTTTCGGACATGTCCACTGATGACACGGCCGCAATTGCGCGGGCCGCAGGTGTGAAGGTCCTTGACCTCGAACCGAACCGTGGCAAGGCAGGCGCACTCGCCGCGGGCATCGCCCATTTCGATCTGTGCAGGCGGTTCAAGGTAGTCATGCTCCTGGACGCAGACACCCGCCCGACACCGGACTACCTCGAAACCGGGCTGCCGTTGTTTGACGATCCCACCGTGGTCGCCGTCGCGGGACGCGCCAAGTCGATCATGAGCCCGGCGCCTCCGACGGCGATCGGCCGCTTCTTGGTGGCCTACCGGGAGCGCTTGTACATTGCGGTCCAACTGCTGCTCAAGTACGGCCAGGCGGCGCAGGGCGCCAACGTCGTCTCCATCGTGCCTGGATTTGCCAGCATGTACAGAACCAGCGCGCTCGCAAAGATACAGGTCCTTGCGCCCGGACTGGTGATCGAAGACTTCAACATGACGTTTGAGATCCATGCGAAGAAACTGGGACGAATCGCGTTCCATCCCTCCACAGCTGTTGCGTACACCCAGGATCCGGACAACCTGAAGGACTACATCAAGCAGGTGCGGCGGTGGACACTTGGTTTCTGGCAGACCGTCAGGCGGCACGGCCTGCAGTTCAGCAGATTCTGGTTTGTCCTCGGGCTGTACATTGTTGAGCTCATAGCCAGCTGCCTCTTCTTCGTGCTTCTGGTGCCGGCATTCCTGCTATCGTCCCTCGCTGCGGTCGAAGTGTGGATTTTTGGCAATCGATCGGAAGTTTTTATCTTTCTGTCGGGTGTCCTGCGGCCTCAGGACGTTCTCATCGGAGTCTTCCTGCCGGACCTCTTCTTGACAGTCCTTGCCGCTGTTTCGATGCGCAACCCGCGCTTTCTGTTGATGGCTCCCTTCTTTCCGCTGATGCGGATCCTGGACGCGGTCATCTGCCTCCAGGTCTTGCCCAGGGCGTACTCGGCGAATTCGTCGGGAGTCTGGGTCAGCCCCGTCCGGCGGATCCAACGCGAACCTCAGGAAATCGCGACTCCGGGGCCTTCTGTAGTGCGGACAGGTTAGGGCACAGGCGTTGGCCTAGTGTGCGGACACGCGGACGCCCATGCCAGGCAGCCATTGCGGCTGTGTGGCATGGGCGTCCGACACTCCCGGAGTGCGTAGTGTCCTGCTGACCCGGGGGTCCCGGGATATTAGTTGGTGACTCCCGAAGTCGTGACAACGTTGAGCCACGGACCGGCCGGCACGCTGGCGCGGTCAACCAAACGCCACGATACGTGGTCATTGTCGCCGTTCAACTGAGCGAAGCCCAGGCAGCCGTTCAGGGCAGGGGACACGTCCATGCCTGCACCCTGGCTCGGGTCGCCGGAGAAGGACTTGTTGGCCGGACGGGCGTTGTTCGCGCCGAACACGTAGGCGGAATCGTGGTAGAGCGAGCCGCTGGAGGGGCCGGCATCTTCAACTTGTCCGTAGCAAACGCCGCCATTGGGGCCGGTGATCTGGACCCATGCGTTCTTCATGTAGCTGTAGCTCGAGTCCGCGCAGTGGTTGACGCCGGTTTTGGCGTTGTCCGCGGCGGCCCACGGAATCACTTTGCAACGCTCGGCGAAAGCGACGCTGTCATTGACGTCGTCGTAAGGCAGATCCAAGTAGAACGGGTTCTGCAAAGGCTTGGCCTGGTGCAGCGGGAAGTACCCATTGCTGGCTACGCGCTGTTCCGTGGCGCACTGGAAGCTCGTGCCGGTGCCGGAACTGACTCCGTCACAACCGCCGTAAGTGCTGCCGGGGCAACCGCTTGCGCCGGACGGAGTGGTTCCCATGTTGACGCCAGTGTGCTGCAAAGCCCACTGGCCGTTGTAAGTGGAGCAGACCTGGGAGCCGTCCGAGAGGCTGGCGTTGAAGATCTCGCCCACCCAGAAGGTGGTGCTCACGATGTTGGTGTGCAGGGGGTATGTTCCCGTCACAGGCAGGGGCGCAGCCGTTGGTGCGGGCGCGCTGGCGGCTGTTGCGGTCGGAGCCGGCGCAGCTGGAGCGGGCGTACTCGACGGCGCCGCGGCCGGAGCATTGCTGGGCGTCGGCGTCGGTGCCGGCGTGGCGGTGCGAGTTGGCGCGGATGAAGGGGAGGGTGATGAGCTGGGCCACGAATATGAACCGCGGTCGCCGGCCTGATAGGAGGATTTGTGTGATGACTGGACAGCGGAGATGGTGGCGAACCCGCCGAAGGCAAGTAGCGCCACGGCGACGAGAGCCGTGAACAGGTGTTTCATATTTTGGGTGACATATCTGTTGGGGACATAGACATACGAGACCTGGGCAATGGATGGGCGAACTGCAGGCGCACACGCCGCAGTGTCGTGCACGGCCAAATGGCGTGCAACGACAGAGTTGTCGGGAAAATCGGCTGCGCTTCAACTCCCCAGAAGTAGCCAGCCGGAACTTACTCTTGCCGCACCAGCTTACACAGTCAGATCACAGGGCGGTAACAGATGAGGCAAATCCCGCGGGAAACCCGGGTTGGAAACGACGCCGTGGTGCCTCGCGGGGAGGCTCCGTGGAGCAGGGATGTTTCGTGCGAGTGGCCCCGCAAAACCAAGTAGTTACCACTCAATCCAGGATCGAAACCCGAAGGTAACGTTTGGAAATGACACCGGTCCGTGCCACTGCCGTCAGGAACGTGTGTCCGGCGGCCCGAAGATGAGACAGGACCATGGACGATACCGAAGGGACCCACACCTCGCCCCCGATCATTCGGGCCGCGGAGCTCCAGGAGATTGCTATTGCCTTGTCAGGGCCGGAACCCGCCGGGATAGTCATCTCGGGGCCGGGGGGTTCAGGAATGACCACGCTCTTGGACGCAGCGGCCTCGGTGCTGAGCGGTTCCTTCAGCGTGATCGCCCACAACGTCTCG
The DNA here is from genome assembly GCF_051843155.1 of Arthrobacter sp. KNU-44. NCBI lineage: Bacteria > Bacillati > Actinomycetota > Actinomycetes > Micrococcales > Micrococcaceae > Arthrobacter > Arthrobacter sp. KNU-44. The sequence continues at coordinate 742,127 of NZ_JBPXNG010000002.1, read as the reverse complement.
GAGTCATTCGCGGACATTCCGTTTGGAATCGCCATGGCACTTGTTCCGGAGCTGCCAGCCAGGGCCAAGGTGTGGCCGGGTTCCATCGTGGCGGCTTGCCGCAAAGCAGTGCGTGGCGCAGCGACACCCGGATCTGCCGCCTTGCTGGTGCTGGACAACATAGATTTCCTGGATGACATGTCTCTTTGGCTCCTGAGCCAGCTGCTTGTCGAACCGGACATCCGCCTGATTGCCACCCACCGCTCCGACCGGCCCTTGAGAATGGAACTCATGGAATCCGTGGTGTCGCGGCAGCTGTCCGTGGTGACGCTGGACGATCTCACGCAGGAGCAGCTTCGCGAATTCCTTGATGATCGCCTCGGCGGACGGGCGGCCCGCAGCCTGGTCCGGGACATCCATGCCCTCACCGGAGGGAACGTGCAAACTGCGAAGTTGCTGTTGGACGAAGCCGCAGGGCGTGGCGAGATCGTGGAGCAGGCTGATTCCTGGATGTTGTCCGGACCGATCCGCTTAGACGGCTCGCAAGCGCTCGAGCTGACCCGCCACCGGCTTGAGGGCTATTCCGTGCCACAGCGGCAAGTCGTGGACTTCCTGGCTGTGGGGGAGCCAATACCGCTGGCCGTCCTTGAACAACTTGGCCAAAAGCGGGCGATCGAAGCGCTGCGGGCCGACGGAACGATCCGAGTCCTGAAAGACGGCCAGAAGACGGCAACGCTCAGCCACGCCATCGAAGCGCGGCTGGCCCGGCAGCAGCTGGGACCTGAACGGATCCTCGAACTTCGACGGGGCATCTACGCGACGAGCTCAACCGTTGCCGATGACTCGCTCTGGACCCTGTTCCGTCGCGTGGACCTTGAACAGGCAAGCGGTTTGCCGGTGCCCGACGCCGATCTTTTGACCGTGGCCATTGCCGCAAACGATGTTCACGACAATCGGAGGGCCCGGCGGGCCGCGGAAGCGGTGCGGGCGCCGGAACTCGAACTGGTTGCCGCTGTGGAGCTGGCACGGGCGCTCTACCAGACAAGGGATTTCCCCGGGGCTGTGACGGTCTTGAAGGGTCTGGTGGCAAACACCCCGGACGTCCTGACTGTTGACTTCGCCCACGCGGTATGGCTTCTGCTGCGTGCCCTTTTGCCGACATCGCCCGGGGCAAGTGTCCTGCAGGCGGTCCTCCAGGATGCCCGACGGCGGCTGGAGGCTGCCGCTGTCGGCCTCCAGCCGGGCGAGCCAGCCCATCTTGACGAGTCTGCGGTCCGGGACGAACTGGATGTCCTCCAGCTGTATCTGGATGCCCAAAACGGCAGCTGGCCTTCAGCCAACGGTGAGCTGTTCCAAAGGCTTTGCCATAGCCAATTGGTCGATCCTGGATTGCGTACGGAGCACCATCCGCCACCGCCCGTCCAGGCCGGCGTGCTGTTGATGGCGCTCGTCTCCCAAGGGCTGGCCGTCAGCGGGCGGTTCGCTGACGCCGTCGCTCTTTCGACTCTGGCCCTCGAAGCCGTGGGGCGGCTGCCACGGTGCCCCGTGGACTTCCACTCCACCGTGCTGACCATCCACGGGTCCAATCTGATCTGGCGCGGGCAATGGGGTGGCCCCGAAATGTTCTGCGCCGGAAGTTCCAGCTTTAGCAACCGGATGAGCTATTTCGGCGGGTCTGCGCATCTCTACAGGGCACTTGTACTTGCCAGGCAAGGGAGCCTGGAACTGGCATGTGAACAGTTCCGCCAAGCCAAGGCCCGGCTGGATGAAGCCGACCCTGAAGGGCTCCTCCCACCGGCCCTCGGCGGACTTGCCGCGGCTGCGTGGTTGCTGGGCGACGTCAACCAGGTACGCCGGGCACTGACGGCCTACGATTCGAGGTCCAGCGGAGGGAACTATCTTGCTTCGCAGCTCGCCGAAAGCTATTCGTCCGCCGCCCGGTCAGTGCTGATTGGCGCTGAGCACTCGCACCGGAAACTGCTCCAACTTGCCGGGTCTGCCGCCAAGAAGGGGCACCGGGCGCTTGAAATGTTGAATCTCGGCCTCGCGGCCCGAACCGGCAGCCGGGGAGACCGGCAGCTTGGGGCGGGAGTGTCCGAACTGGTGTGGAGCGCCGAGTCCGGCATGCCGTCGGGACAGGAAGCAGGACAGGAAATGGGAACAGGGCAGCTAAGTATAGGTGAACCTCAGCAAGGGTCAGACGAGGAGGAGGCTTTCGTTTTTGACGAGCCCCGCCCGGCCAGTCCGGAGGCCGCGTCCTCGGTCCTTCCCGGCGTCGTCAAGCTTTCACAGCGTGAACGCGAAGTGACTGCCTTGGTGGCCTCAGGCCTAAGCAGCGCGGAGGTGGCTGCCCGATTGGGTATCGCCGTGAACACGGTCAACGCCCACCTGCAGCGGGTTTACGGCAAGCTGGGAGTGTCACGTAGGCAGAAGCTTTCCGAACTGTGGGACGAGTTGGCGAAGCCGGAGGAGTAGGGCCAACGCTCCGCGGATGAAGGCAGAGAAGCCGATTGGTGGGACAATTACTACGTGACGCCGCCACTCATGGCGGTCAGCCGCTGGCGATTGCCACGTAGTCCTAACGAGGAGCACCGGTTTTGACAATGGTTTCCACCCCCGCGTGGGGAGATGCCCAGGTTTCCGCACTTGATGACGATGAAGTCCGCCGCATCCGCAACGACTTCCCCGTTCTTGGGCAGGAAATCAATGGCAAGCCGCTGGTCTACCTCGATTCGGGCGCAACTTCGCAAAACCCCCGGAGCGTGCTTGAGGCTGAGCAGGAATTCTATGAACAGCGGAACTCAGCCGTCCATCGCGGCGCGCACCACCTTGCGGTAGAGGCCACGGACGCCTTCGAAGACGCGCGTGCCACCGTGGCCCGTTTTGTGGGCGTGCAGGACGATGAGTTGATCTGGACCGCCAACGCCACCGCAGGGCTGAACCTGCTGGCCTATTCGTTTTCGAACGCCAGCGTGGGCCGGGTGGGCGGGGAAGCCGGGCGCTTCGCCCTCAAGCCGGGCGACGAAGTGCTTGTCACCGAAATGGAACACCACGCCAACCTGATCCCGTGGCAGGAACTGTGCCGGCGGACCGGAGCGAGCCTCAAGTACATTCCCCTCGACGGCACCGGTGCGCTGCGTCTCGAGGAAGCAGCACACCTCATGACCTCGCGCACCCGGATCGTGGCCTTCACCCACACTTCAAACGTGCTCGGGAATATCAACCCCGTTGACGTGTTGGTCGGAATGGCACGGCAAGTAGGCGCGTTGGTGGTCCTTGACGCCTGCCAGTCTGCGCCACACCTCCCTTTGGACTTCAAGGCCCTCGACGTGGACTTCGCCGTGTTCTCCGGCCACAAAATGCTGGGGCCCACGGGAATCGGCGCGGTCTATGGCCGCAGCGAACTGCTCAATGCCATGCCCCCGTTCTTGACCGGCGGTTCCATGATCACCACAGTGACCATGGAGGAAGCCCAATACCTGCCTGCCCCCCAGCGTTTCGAGGCCGGAACCCAGCCTATTTCGCAGGCTGTGGCCCTCGCTGCCGCGACGAACTACCTTAGCGAAACGGGGATGCAGCGGATCGCCCTTCGTGAGGCGGAGCTCGGCCAACGGCTTGTTACGGGCCTCAGCGCCATCGATGGGGTGCGTGTGCTGGGCCCCGGGCCGGGGGAGGAACGGACCGGTCTTGCCGCGTTCGATGTCGCCGGAGTGCACGCTCACGACGTCGGGCAGTACCTCGACAATCTGGGCATCGCTGTCCGCGTGGGCCACCATTGTGCCCAGCCGTTGCACCGCAGGCTGGGCCTGAGCGCCTCCACGCGGGCCAGTACCTACCTCTACACCACATCCGACGAAGTCGACCTGCTGGTGGAGGCCGTTGCCCAGGTCAGGCCTTACTTCGGGGTAACCGCCGCCGGAGCCGCATCATGAGCGCCCTGGATTCCCTGTACCAGCAGCTGATCCTGGAGCATTCCAAGGCCCGCAGCGGCGGAGACCTTGCCAAGCTTCCGGCTGCCGGAACGGGCATCTCCGGGACAGAACAGAGCTACACGGGACAGAGCCACCAGCTCAATCCGATTTGCGGTGACGAAATCACCCTCCGGCTCAGTCTCGGCACCGCCGGAGACGGGCAGGCCGTCACGGAAATCCATTGGGACGGTGACGGCTGCGCCATTTCGATGGCGTCGGCGTCCATACTCAGTGAAATGGCACCGGGCATGTCCCCGGTGGCCCTCCGCAACACGATCGATCACTTCCGGGAATTGATGCGTTCACGCGGCAAGCTGGAAGCGGATGAGGAACTGCTCCAAGACGCTGCCGCGCTGGCCGGCGTTGCCAAATATCCTGCCCGGGTAAAGTGCGCCATGCTCGCGTGGGTTGCTGCGGAGGACGCGCTGCGCCAGGCCGAGGCGAGCCAAGGGGTGTCCCCGGCTCTCTAGTGCGGGTGGTTCGAGGTCGAGTACCGTCCACTCTATTCCGGGCAGTGGTCCGGACTTAGCCTCGAAGCATGATTACCTTGGAGAGCAGGCGCGAATGGCGCCAGAGCCAGCATCGGGTCCGCCGGGCGGAATTCGTTGTTGTGGGTTTGTTGCTCGCCCTCGTCGCCGCGACAATTCTTGCCGCCGTCGCGGGACTAGTGCAGTAAGGGGCGAATGCTCCAACGCAGCATGCTGCGGCGTTCACGCCTGACTATTTATAGCTTTGGAAAACCGTACGGCAAAGAAAAGCTCGGACCCGCAATAACCGGTCCGAGCTTTTTTGTACCGTTGGCCTAGTCACCGCATCATTTGGGTACCGCTGCGATGAGCACCGAAATCGTCATGAGACCGAGAATTGCCCAAACAAAGAACAATGACCAGTTCTTCTCTTGGGTTTTCCTGTGGGCCCCATGCCACACTCGTTCCATACTATTCGCGTCCATAGCAGCAAGGTATTCCTGCCGATACCGCCCAAACAGCGTGCCAACCACCCCAATTGAAAGCGGCATTACTCCAATTAAAATGAGGGCTACTCGTGTGCGGCCCCGCCACGTCAGGCGCGGGTAAAAACGTCAGGCACGCCGTCGCCGTCGTCGTCCCTTTGCTCTTCCTGGGCCACGCTGCGGTAGTGCCGGTTGCGGGCTTTGAGCACGACGGCGGCAATCGCCGCCGCCGCGAGCGAACCGGCGAGGATGGCCACTTTCGCGTGGTCATCGTGCGGGGAACCGGAACCGAAGCCCAGCTCGGCGATCAGCAGGGAGACGGTGAATCCGACGCCCGCGAGCAGGGCCAGCCCTGCGACGTCGATCCATGCCAGGCCGTCGTCCAGCCGTGCGCGTGTGGTCTTGGTGATGAGGAATGTGGTGCCGAAGACTCCTGCCGTCTTACCCACCACGAGGGCCAGGACGATGCCAACCGCCACGGGATCGAGCAGGGCGGCACCCAGTCCCTCGGCGCCGCCCAAAGCCACGCCGGCGGAGAAGAACGCGAAAACAGGCACCGCAAAGCCGGCGGAGAAGGGACGCAAGCGGTGTTCGAAGCTTTCGGCGAGCCCGGCCGCTGGCTCACCCTTCTTGCCTGAGGCCACGACTGGCACGGCGAATCCGAGCAGGACTCCGGCGACGGTGGCGTGGATTCCCGAGGCATGGACGAAGGCCCAGGTGGCTGCGGCCAGGGGGAGGAGGAGGTACCAGCTGCGCACCCGTTTCTGGACCAAGAGCGTAAAGAGGGCCAGGGGCACAGTGGCGGCCATCAGCATGAAGGGCTCAAGACCGCTCGAGTAGAAGAACGCGATGATGCCGATGGCAATCAAGTCGTCCACCACGGCCAGTGTCAGCAGGAAGGTCCGCAACGCCGCGGGCAAATGTGTGTTGATGACGGCCAGCACTGCCAGAGCGAAGGCGATGTCAGTGGCCGTAGGGATGGCCCAACCCCTGAGGGTTTCCGCGCCCGAGCCGAAGTTGACGACCATGTAGATGAGCGCGGGAAGGATCACGCCGCCCACCGCTGCCGCAACCGGGACGATCGCTTTTGCGGGCTTCCGCAGTTCCCCGGCCACGAATTCACGCTTGAGCTCCAGCCCCGCGATGAAGAAGAAAACGGCCAAGAGCCCGTCCGAGGCCCAGTGGCCCAAGCTCAATTCCAGATGCCAGGGAGCGTAGCCGATCTTGACTTCGCGCAGCGCGAAGTAGCCGTTGGCAAGGGGTGAGTTTGCCCAGACGAGCGCGGCCACCGTGGCGGCGAGCAAGAGCGCGCCACCAACGGTTTCAGTGCGGAGAATAGCCAGGATCCGTTGATATTCCGGGAAACTGGATCGGCTGAACACCTTCGAAGGGGCAGCGGGGCGTCGGCGGTTAGCCATGTGGCTCCTTGGGGAGTTGCGGGTCGACAAAACTGTTGCCGACCAGACTTCCCGGCGCACCTGTATTCCACTTTAGCGGAACGGTCACCCACCCGGCCGCGGCCCCCAACTAACTCGCAGTTAACGTCGTTATGAGGCGTCAAAACGACAACAAATGCGAGCCAGTTGGGGACGGCAGGGGCGTTACGTGAGCAGCGCCGCGATCCCGATGACCGCCGTCGCGAGTCCGAGCACCATCGAGATGGTGACCAACACGACGTGGACCGTGAGGAACTTCGTGGCTTTCCCGTTGGCGTCGCGGGCACGCGAGTCTGCCATGACGCGGCGCAGGAACTGCGGCCACACGATGAGGGACCACGCACCTGCGATGATCAGCACAATCGACAGCCCGGCTGCCAGCTGCACGCTAGTGGCTTTCGAGCCAGGCCTGGGCCTGCTGGGACTGGATGTTCAAGGCCTTGCCCACCATCGGTTCGGCTGCGTCGGCGATCTTGCCGCCGAGGAACGGAACCGACGACGTGACGGCACCTTCGAGCTCGACGCGGGTGTTGCCGCCGTCGGCCACCAGGCGCTGCGCTGCCGTAACATCCAGCGGGGCGCCGGAGATCTTAAGGGAGATGTTGCTAGTCCGGGAACCATCGGCCGTCGGGGCGTCCCACTTCTCGGTCTGGGTGACGGTGAGCTTCTCGCCCACGAACTTGCGGGCGATCTCCGGGAGACGCGTGGTGGGCAGGGTGCGGACCGTGATGGTCGTGAAGGCGCCGGAGGTGTCGCCGTCGATCTGGAATGATTCCAAGGTGCCGCCGACGTACTCGCTCGTGTGGCGCAGGAAGTCTTCGTCGATGAAAGTGGCGGCTACGCGGTCGACGCCGTAGGGCAGGGTGGTGGATGCGTTCAGGGCCATGGGGGTCCTCCGTGAATATCTCGGTTGAAAGCTCTTGCGGCTCCCAAACATCCTACGGTGTGGTCGGGGTAGGCTAGGAACGCCCCGGGATTCGAGAGAATTTCGGGTTTTCGTGCTGCCTTTCCCCATCCGACTTCCCTCTTCCGAGGAGTGCCATCCATGAGCCCCAAAGGCCAACCGTCAGCGGTCAACTCCGGAGTCAGCCCTGCCGGCACTGTCGCATCCCTTGGTGGACTGCGGCGGGCCCTGGGTGAGGACCGGACCTTCGCCCGGGTCAGGCCCGAGGCCTCGCGGGCCTTCACCGAACGCAGCTCCGATTACCAGATCAGCGCCCCGGCAGGCTTGAGGGCGGCGCTGCTCGCGGAGATGGCCGACGGACTCGCCTCCCAGGATCTTGAAGCCACCGCTGTGGTGTTGGCCGTGACGGCCACGGGTCGAGAAGCCGAGGACCTTACCGCGGCCTTGGCTGCCTATCTCCCCGCGGACTCGGTGGCGGCCTTCCCCAGCTGGGAAACCCTGCCGCACGAACGGCTCTCCCCGCGCTCGGATACGGTGGGCCGCAGGCTCGCGGTTTTGCGCCGCCTGGCCCACCCGGAGAGCTCGACGGCGGGTCCCCTGCGAGTGGTCGTGGCGCCGGTTCGCGCAGTAGTCCAGCCAGTGGTGGAGGGACTGGGAGAACTGGTTCCGGTGACGTTGAAGGTGGGGCAGGAAATGCCCTTCACCGACGTGGTACGCCGCCTTGCCGACGCTGCCTATTCGCGAGTGGACATGGTTACCCACCGTGGTGAATTCGCCGTCAGGGGCGGTATTTTGGACGTTTTTCCACCCACCGAGGACCACCCGATCAGGGTGGAATTCTTCGGCGACGAGGTGGACCAGATGCGCTGGTTCGCCGTGGCAGACCAGCGTTCGCTCTCCGGACCGAGCGTGCACCACCCGAGCGAATTGCACGCCCCGCCTTGCCGGGAAATCCTCATCACGCCGTCGGTCATGTCTCGGGCAGCCAAGCTCAAGGCCGAGATGCCAGCCGCCGCCGACATGCTGGAAAAGATCGCGGGCGGCATCGCCGTCGAGGGCATGGAGTCCCTGGCTCCGGTTTTGGTGGACGCGATGGTGCCTTTCGTGGACCAGCTGCCGGCAGGTTCCATCGGTGTGGTCATCGAACCGGAGAAGGTCCGCACCCGCGCGCATGACCTCGCGGCCACCAACGAGGAGTTCCTCGAAGCCGCCTGGTCCACGGCGTCCGACGGCGGGTCGGCGCCCCTCGATCTCGACTCGGTGCTGGGCTCCCAAGCCGCTTCAGCGTTGCATGCGGCCAGCTTCCAGTCCTTGACCGACACCCGGCACGCGGCGCTGGCCCACGGTGTTTCCTGGTGGTCCATCACCTCACTGGCCACGGACGAAGAACTTGTCCTCGATATCGACGTCCTGAACCTGCACGCGCGTGAACCGCGCGGGTACCAGGGCGACGTCGCGGAGATGCTCGAATTCATCGGTTCCCACGTGCGGGACCAATGGCGCATCGTGGTGGCGACGGATGGCCCTGGGCCTGCCCAGCGTCTCGCCGAGTTGTTCCACGATGCCGACATCCCGTGCTCCCGCGTCGAATCCCTGGCCCATGAACCCCAAGCCGGAATCATCGAGGTGACCACCGCCGCCGTCGGACGCGGTTTTGTCTTGGACGGCCTCAAACTGGGGCTCCTTACGGAAGCCGACCTCCTGGGCCGTACTTCCGCCGGGTCCACGAAGGACATGCGGCGCATGCCCTCCAAGCGGCGCAACGCCGTCGACCCCCTCCAGCTGCACGCCGGCGATTTCGTGGTCCATGAACAGCATGGAATCGGGAAGTTCGTGGAGCTGATCCAGCGCAAGGTGGCTGGCTCCTCTGCTGGTCCTTCCGGTGGAGACGCGGGTCTTCGCGAGTACCTCGTGCTTGAGTACGCGGCGTCCAAGCGCGGTGCCCCCGGCGACCGGCTTTTCGTCCCTACGGACCAGCTCGACCAGGTGACCCGCTACGTCGGTGGCGATACGCCGTCGTTGAGCAAGATGGGCGGGGCGGACTGGGCGAGCACCAAGTCCAAGGCCCGCAAGGCAGTCAAGGAAATCGCGGGTGAGCTCATCAGGCTGTACTCGGCACGCATGGCTTCGCGCGGGCATGCCTTCGCTCCGGACACGCCGTGGCAGCGGGAGCTGGAGGAAGCATTCCCGTATGTGGAGACGCCGGACCAGCTCACCACCATCAACGAGGTCAAGGCCGACATGGAACGCGAGATCCCCATGGACCGTCTGGTCTCGGGCGACGTCGGCTACGGAAAGACCGAGATCGCCGTCCGGGCGGCGTTCAAGGCGGTACAGGACGGCAAACAGGTCGCAGTGCTGGTTCCCACCACGCTGCTCGCCCAACAGCACTATGAGACCTTCACCGAACGCTTCTCCGGATTCCCCTTGCGCGTCAAGCCGCTGTCACGGTTCCAAGGCGCGAAGGAAGCCAAGGAGACCATTGAGGGAGTCAAGAACGGCTCCGTGGATGTGGTCATTGGCACGCACCGCCTGCTGTCCAAAGACTTCGAGTTCAAGGATCTCGGCCTGGTGATCGTCGATGAGGAGCAGCGCTTCGGCGTGGAGCACAAGGAAGCGCTCAAGAAGATGCGCACCAACGTGGACGTCCTCGCCATGAGCGCCACCCCCATCCCGCGTACCTTGGAAATGTCCCTCACGGGTATCCGCGAAACATCAACGCTGGCCACACCGCCGGAGGAGCGGCACCCGGTGCTGACGTATGTCGGGCCGTTCACCAACAAGCAGACGTCCGCGGCGATCCGGCGTGAACTCATGCGCGAAGGCCAAGTCTTCTTCGTTCACAACCGTGTGTCCTCGATTGAGCGCATCGCCGCCCAGATCCGGGAGCTTGTCCCCGAGGCCCGCGTCGAAGTGGCCCATGGACAGATGTCCGAGAGCCGCCTGGAAAAGATCATCGTGGATTTCTGGGAGAAGCGCTTTGACGTCCTGGTCTGCACCACCATCATCGAGACCGGGCTGGATATTTCCAATGCCAACACCCTGATCGTGGACGGCGCGGACAAGTACGGCCTCTCCCAGCTCCACCAGCTGCGTGGCCGCGTGGGCCGTGGCCGCGAACGCGCCTACGCCTACTTCCTGTACCCCTCCGAGAAGCCGCTGGGCGAAGTGGCTCTCGAACGGCTCAAGGCCGTCGCGGCCCACAACGAGCTGGGGGCAGGCATGCAGCTGGCCATGAAGGACCTCGAAATCCGTGGTGCCGGCAACCTGCTGGGCGGGGAGCAGTCCGGGCACATCCAAGGGGTCGGCTTCGATCTGTACATCCGCCTGGTCGGCGAAGCCGTGGCCGAATACCGCGGCGAGGCGGAAGAGAAGGCCGCCGACATGAAGATTGAGCTGCCCGTCAACGCCCACTTGCCGCACGACTACGTGCCCGGCGAACGCCTGCGCCTCGAGGCCTACAGGAAGCTGGCCGGGGCCATCACCAACGAGGCCATCGACGAAGTGCTGGCTGAACTCGTGGACCGTTACGGCGAGCCGCCGCTGCCCGCGAAGAACCTGATCGCCGTCGCACGCTTCAGGGTGGGTGCCCGCGAGGCCGGGCTGTCCGACGTCGCGCTCCAAGGCAACTTCATCCGTTTCTCGCCCGCCCAGCTGCCCGAATCGAAAGTCATGCGGCTCAACCGCATGTACCCCGGCTCGCAGATCAAGCCGGCCCTCGACGCCGTGTTGCTCCCCAAGCCCAAGACGGCGCGGATCGGCGGCCGCGACCTGCAGGACGCCGAGATCCTGGAGTGGGCCAACACAGTGATCGAAGCTATCTTCTTCCCGGCTTCGCCGACGTCCAGCGCTTCGCAGACCGCAGGCTAAGCGATGATGGGAGGACACCACGCCGCGTCCGGGGCCGCGGCGTGGATAGCTATCGCTTCAACCGGCCCGTACGCCTTGGGCTGGTACCCGCTGGACGCCACCGGAGTCCTCATCGGAGCGATGACGACGGCGGGAACTGCTTTGGTGTGCGATTGGGACCACCGCTCAAGCACCATCGCCCACTCCCTGCCGCCGCTGTCGAACGTGATCGCCGTCGGGATCGAGAAGGCCAGCGGAGGGCACCGGCAGGGAACCCATTCACTGTTGGGCGCCTCGGCCTTCGTGGTCCTCGCCGCCATGGCCGCCCAGTTCCAGCTTGATACTCCCGTGGGCCGTTTGTCCGTGGGGGCCGGACTGTTGTGCATGTTCATGATCAACCTGGCCGCCAAAGCCCTCAAGCTGTTCCCGAATACCGGGTGGATCGCCAACTGGGTGTTCGCTCTTATAATGGCCGGGCTGGTCACGTGGTTCGCCCCGCATCAGTGGAGCTGGCTGCCCCTGTCCATGCTCACCGGCGTCGGGATCCACATTGTCGGCGACATGATCACCACCGGGGGAGTGCCGCTGCTGTGGCCCATCGTCATCAAGCCGCCGAAGTTCTGGCGCAAGCTGCCCCTCGTCAGCGGGATCTGGCGGGCCAACGGCGCCTTCTCCGTCCCCTTGCTTGGCAAAGCCGGTTCGCGGCGGGAATGGCTGGTCCTGATTCCCGTGAGCGGCTACGCCATGGTTGGACTTGGCCTGGCGGCGTGGGCATTGCTCCGGAACCAGTGGCCGGCACTCCTCGGGCTCATGTTGGGGTTGGGTGGGTGACGGTGGATTCTAGAATCGCGAGGTCATGCCGCCCGTGAAGCTCCCGGACAGAGGGTTGCCTGCCTTGTCCGCAGCGCCTGACACCGGGGTGTAGACGGGATTTACCTTGTTGCTGGTAGATCCCGCTGTGCCTGAACGGTTCCCCTGCAGGGTGATGACCAGTGTCCCGGATGTCCAGGTCATCGTGGACAAATCGAAGCTCAGGGGCGTCTGGCCGGTGGCATAGGCACTGACCAGGTCCACGCTTCCAAACGACCAAGCCGAGCACGTGGCGGGGCTGGCGAAAGTCAGCTTGTGGTCTAGGCCGATGCTGGCGGTGCCTCTTGCGGACTGGGCAGAAGCGGAGGAGGAATCCCAGCCACTGCACAGTGTGCGTGGGTCCATGTCCGGGGGAAAGACGATGGTGAGGGTGTCTCCCGCGTCGGCTTCCTTTGAATTTTGCGGACCGCCGTTGGCCATTGTGACGGAACTGACGGTAGGGGCCATGGTGTCGATGTTGATTGTCTGGGACTGGGATGTGACGTTGCCAGCGACATCCGTGGCGGAGTAGGACACCGTATGGGTTCCGTCGGCGCCGCTGACATTCACTGCCGCTGTGGCCGCGTTGACGGTGGATGGGGTGCCGTTGTCCACCTTGTAACTAATGGACGCGACCCCCGAACCGCGGACGTCCGTCGCGCTGAGGTTTACAGTCACCGAGCTGGTCCTGTTGTAGCCCAGGGAGTTTGGCGTTGGGGAGATTGAGGCCCCCACGACCGGATAAGTGGTGTCGATCTTAACCGTTTGAGTGTGGGAATCGCTGGGGTTCCCTGCGACGTCCGTGGCGGAGTAGAACACCGTGTGGGTGCCGTCGCCGCCGCTGACGGTCACCGCCGCTGTGGCTGCGTTGACGGTGACTGGGGTGAGGCTGTCCACGTGGTAGGTAATGGATGCGACACCCGAACCGCCCGTGTTGTCCACGGCGACGAGATTGACCGTGACCGTTCCGGCGCGGTTGAAGCCCGCGCCATTCGGCGCTGGGGAAACCGAGGTCACGCTGATGGTGGGTGGAGTCGAATCAGAAGTGGTGGAGTCGCATTTAAACTACTGTGGCCCCGGACTGAAAAGTCCGGGGCCACAGTTTTTGTATTTAGGTCTTAGCTTTCGCCAGCCGAGTTGGAGCGGCCGAGAATGGTCTGCGGGATCCAGAAGGCAAGGCCAAAGAGGACCAGGCAAACGGCCATCGGCCAGGTGTTCTCCAGCGTCAGGAAAGTCAAGGAGTAGATGGCACCGAGGAACAGGACCATGCTAAAGACAAAGAGCAGAATGCTCTGGCCCATAGGGTTTTCTTTTTCGATGGGCTGGCTGGCGTTCTGGGACATGCTTTCCTCCTCGGCCCCGGGGGGGGGGCTCAAAAACTATGGCGGCTGCCGGGAAACTCAGTACGCGGATGAACCTTGTTCACCTTTGACGATGGCAATTCCGGAGCTCGCACCGATACGTGTTGCACCAGCAGCAATCATAGCCTGTGCATCGGCCAGGGAACGTACTCCACCGGAGGCCTTGACGCCGAGATCCGGACCCACTGTCTTGCGCATGAGGGCCACGTCTTCCACTGTGGCGCCGCCACCGTTGAAACCGGTTGAGGTCTTCACGAAGTCCGCCCCGGCTTCCACCGATGCCTCGCAAGCCAGGACCTTCTGCTCGTCATTCAGCAGGGCAGTCTCGATGATGACCTTCAGGATGGCGCCGCCGGCGTGGACAGCCTCCGCGACGGTCGTGATGTCATCCACCAATGCGCCTTTGTCGCCGGCACGGGCCGCGGCGATGTTGATCACCATGTCGATTTCATCCGCACCGTCCAATACGGCGCCACGTGCTTCGAAGGCCTTGACGTCGCTGGGAGTGGCGCCGAGCGGAAAGCCGACAACCGAGCAGGTGAGCACTCCGGAACCCTTGAGTGCCTTCGTCACGGTCTTGACCCAAATCGGATTGACGCACACCGACTTGAACTTGTACTCGGCCGCCTCGGCGCAGACTTGGCGCACTTCGGCTTCGCTGGCTTCCGGCTTGAGAAGAGTGTGGTCGATGTATGAAGCGATGCTTGCACTGTTGTCCAGTGCGCTGGAGGCTTCGTTGCTCATGGAGGTCCTTCCGTGGCGGGCCCGGTGTGCCGCAAGGGTCGCGGCTCGTCAAATGACCATCTTGCCACACTGCCCGGCTGCCGTGGAGGCTCCTTCAGCGCGGCTGGCGGGCCGGGTATCGGGCTCCCTGAGACTCCCTTCCCGGCCCGCACTTAGGCCCCCGCCTCAGACCCGCGTCCCCTCAGGCCGCTGCGGCGGAGCGTGCGGAACGCGGAGGCCGCGTAGGACTGGGAGTGCGGAGACTGGCGTCTTCCTCAAGCCTGGCAGCGCAGTGTGCCGCGGCGGCATTCGAGGAGAAAACGAGCCCAAGGCGCATGCCGTCCCGCGAGGCGGCGTCCCCGATCGCCCAGATGCCCGGCGCCGATGTGGAGAAATCGCGCCCCACCCTGATACCGCCGTCGGGAGCTGTCTGCAGGCCCGCGCTTTCAGCGAGCCCATTGCGGGGGAGCCGTTCCTCGGCGAGCACCACAAGATCGCCGTTCATGCTGCTCCCGTCCTCGAAGACGATCCCGGTAGCCGGCAGGACTGAACCGGCGACGGAAGGCATGACGGCAGCTGGACGCAAAGTGGTTCGGATGGGGCGTACTCCGCGGGCGCGCAGCACGGCCTCGGCCTGGCCAGCCGCCGGACCGGTGCCAACCAGAATCCCCAGCGGACGACGGCCCAGGACCCTGGTGATGTCCTTGACGGCGGTGCCGATCTGCTCGGCGTCGTCGATGGTGGAGTAGTTGAGGCTGCATGCTGCGCCTTGGACCGGCGGGTACATGGGGGACGAGCCGGTCGCAATCACCAGCTGATCGTAGGGGAATTCGAGGCCTTCGGTGGTGGTGACCGCGCGGGCCTGGACATCGATGAAGCTAGCGGCCTGGCCGAAACGCACGGAGACCTGGGGGAGGGCGGCTAGCTCCAGGAGGGCATCGGGGCACTCGTCGCGGTTGCTCAGGACGGTGATAGTGCCATGGAACGCTGCCGTTCCGGACTGTCGCGAAGTAGTGCTGCTGCCTGTCAGTCGACGGACCAGGGCCTGGGCTGCCGGCCCGGCTCCTGCGATGACGAGGTGGATCGTGCCTGCGGACGGGGGGATGGACATGGTGGGTCCCTTCGCTGAACTGAGCTGTGGTTGATGTGCCTGTGCCCAGCGTAGGCGGGGGGTTTTTCGGTGGTGTTTCCCTGTTGTTGCCATTTGGCGGTGGCCCGTTCCCTGATGGTTACCAGCCGGTAATGAGTTGGATCACACAGGCGCCGCCGCGGCGTCAATCCTGCACGCCTAGTGCGCTGTGAGGGAGCGGTCCGGAGGTGCCAGCCACTCCCCGCTCTGGCCAAGCCCGACTACGCTGTCCATCGTGCCTCCGCCGCTCAGCGCCGCCGCACCTGTTTCCGTAGGAGCCGTGAGGAACCACGCTTCGACATGGTCGTCCAGGAGGCTGTGTGCTTCGGGAAGCCACGCGGTGAACACTGGCTTGGGTGCCACGTGGAGGGTTTTCAAGGGCGCGACGCCGGGAGTGTCGCCCAGGATGAGCCGCGCCTGGGCCTGCCTGCCGTAGGCGACGTCCGCGGTGCCCTCGATATAGCTGACCGACTTCCAGAGCATTCCACGGAAGGCGCAGTAGTTGGAGACCGCGAGCCTCACCGGGAGCCCGACCGGAGCAGGCTTTTCGATTTCGATATAGCAGCCCAGCCGTCCGTCCTGGTCGTACTGGGCTGAGACGGTGGCGTCTGTGACTACGAAGTCGAGGTTGGCCTGATGCTGGGGCATGCCCCAGATTCCCTTGCCGCACTTGACCGAGATTTCGGTGTTGACCGGCAGGTCCACCACGAACTGGCCAAGCCTGAACGACTTCTGGAAGAGGAGCGGCAGAAGCGGCGGGACGGGCCGGCTGCCGTGGGTGATGGCAATGGCCAGGGAATATTCGATGTATGTGCCGATATCCGTCGACGTGTGGTTGACCACCATGACCAACAGCAGGGCTTTGCCGCCGAGGCTGAAGGGTCGCATTTCCTTGCCTGGAAGCAGCCCAGCGGCGGCGCGTTTGTTGATGGGAAATGCCGCGATCAGCATGGGGGAGTTGTTCGACTTGAGCGGCATCACGCGACTGATGCCATCCACTTTGGCGTACTGGCCGCTGAGTTTGATCTGGCGGCGTGGGACCGGCGAGGGAAGCAATCTGTGGAAGGACCTGTGCATCGCCGCGTGCAGCTGTGCGAAGTTTTTCATGGCCGTTCCTCCGGACCAAGAGCGAATCTACGGCCATGGTCCCACCGGGCCGGGCATCTGTCCATGACGCGACGCGGAATCAGCGTCTGGGCGCCGCCGTTGAGCTGCGGACCACCAGGTCGGGCGTGAGGCGCTCGTCCGCGATGGGAGCCTCGGGATTGTTGAGCCGGTTCATTGCCGCGGCTCCGGCGATGTTTCCCAGTTCTATTGCGTGGAGATCGACCGAGGTCAGGTCGATCCCGTGGAGCCGGCCGGTCCGTGAATTGTCGTAGCCCACCAGTGACAGGTCCCCGGGAATGGCCATGCCCCTCGCGTAGGCGGCTTCTCGTGCTGCCAATGCGAACTGGTCATTGTGGGTGAAGATGGCTGTCGGGCGGTCCGCGGAGTCAAGGATTTCAATTGCGGCACGCATTCCGGCATCTTGCGTGAAGTCATCGGCCGGTACGGTCCGGGGAACCATTCCTGCGCCGCGCATTGTCTTCTCGTAGCTCCTTCGGCGGACCGTATGGCCGTCGTAGTCGGGCCCGGCCAGATGGGCGATCCGGGTGTGTCCAAGGCTGAGAAGGTGTTCGGTGGCGGCGCGGGCGCCGGCGTCGTCGTCCGAATACACGCTGTCGACGCCGGGTACGGGCCGCGCGACGCTGACGATCGGGACTATTTGTGCAAGTTCCTGCACCCGTTCGTCCGGGTCGAGCAGCGTTGCGGCGATGATGATCCCCACCCGCGCCTCAATCAGCGAGTCCACGGCTCCCGCGTCCACGCCGTCGATAGACTGGGAGACGCTGAGGATGAGCCGGTTGCGGGCTTGGGGGAGTGCCATCCTTACGCCGCTGAGGATGTCGGCATAGACCTCGTTGTGGATGTCCATCAAATAGAGCCCGACGGCGGAGCGATGCTTGCGTGCAAGGTCGGCGGCGGCCGCGTTGGGCCGGTAACCGAGACGTTTTGCAGCGTCGAAGATGGCCTGCTTCGTCTCGCCGCTAACACCGGGAGCATCGCGGAAGGCGAAAGACACAAGCGTGCGTGAGACGCCGACTTCACGAGCCACATCGCTCTGTGTTGCGGGACGGAGCTGCCGGTCAGGACCCATGCCCTCATCTTCCCATGGCCGGGAAGTCTCAATTAAGTCATTTGTTAGATTGACCTTACATTTAAGTCTTTCGCGCGTTAGTCTGTTATTCAGAGCGGGTGTATGACCCGCATCACAAGACAAAGGAGTCCTGATGTCTGCTACGCAAAGCCATAGGGGAGTCGGCAGCGCAGTCGCGCTTCCTCCGCTGACCAACGGCCCGCATCGTAAGCGCCTTGGCCTGGTCGCACTGATTGCCACCTTCGGCGGCCTGCTGTTCGGTTATGACACGGGTGTCATCAATGGGGCGCTCCGGCCAATGACGGCCGAACTCGGCCTCACCCCGTTCACCGAGGGCATCGTTGCCAGCTCACTCGTGTTCGCGGCGGCGATCGGCGCCCTTTCGGGCGGACGCATCTCCGACGGGTGGGGGCGCCGCAAGACGATCATTCTGCTAGCGGTGCTGTTCTTCGCCGGCACCTTGGTGTGCGTGTTCACGCCGAGCTTCGGGGTGCTCGTGGTCGGCCGCGTCCTGCTCGGTCTCGCCGTCGGTGGCGCTTCAGCGGTGGTCCCGGTGTTCCTGGCGGAGATGGCCCCGTATGAGATCCGGGGCTCCCTGGCGGGCCGCAACGAGCTCATGATCGTCGTCGGCCAGCTGGCGGCCTTCGTCGTCAACGCCATCATCGGCATCGTATGGGGCGACGTCTCCGGCGTGTGGCGCATCATGCTTGCGGTCTGCGCGTTGCCGGCGATCGCGCTGTTCTTCGGAATGCTCCGCGTGCCTGAGTCGCCGCGCTGGCTCGTCGAGAAGGGCCGGCACGATGAGGCCCTCGCGGTACTGCGGTCCGTCCGCTCCGAGGACCGCGCGCTCGCAGAGCTCGGCGAGGTCGAGAACGTCGCCAAGGAGGAGCAGGAGAGCCAGCAGATCGGCTGGCGCGCGGTCTTCAGCAACAAGAACCTGTTCCGCATTCTGCTCGTTGGTATCGGCCTGGGCGTCGCCCAACAGCTGACCGGCATCAACTCGATCATGTATTACGGCCAGACGGTGCTTGTCGAGTCGGGCTTCAACGAGAGCGGCGCGCTCATCGCGAACATCGCGCCCGGCGTGATCGCGGTGGTCGGCGGCGTCATCGCGTTGTCTTTGATGGACCGGATCGACCGTCGCAAGACCTTCATCCTCGGGCTTACTCTGACCACCAGCTGCCACCTTCTGATCGGCTTCGCCTCAATGATGTTGCCCGTAGGCAACCCGATCCGCCCGTACGTGATCCTCTTCCTGGTGGTTGCCTTCGTCGGGTCCATGCAGACATTCCTGAACGTCGCGGTGTGGGTCTACCTGTCCGAGGTCTTCCCGCTGCACATGCGCGGCTTCGGCACCGGCGTCTCGATTTTCTTCCTCTGGGTCGTGAACGGCTTCCTCTCGCTGTTCTTCCCATCGCTGGTCGCAGGGGTCGGGATCACCGGCACCTTCTTCCTCTTCGCCGTCGTCGGGGCACTGGCCCTGGTCTTCGTCGTCAAGCAGGTCCCCGAAACCCGTGGCCGCACCCTGGAAGCACTCGAGGAAGACGTCACCACCGGTGCCATCTACCTCGTCCACAAGAACCACAGCTAGACGCGGAGCCGGTAACCCCGTTTGACCACGGTTTCCACGAGCTTTCCGTCCGGCAGCGAGGACCGCAAACGGCTCACCGTCATGTCTAGGGCATGGACCGAGCCACGCAGTTCCAGAAGATCGGAAAGCGCTTCGCGGGACAACACGGCTCCCCCGGCTCCCAAAAGCGCCCGCAGCAGGAGTAGCGGAGCCGGGGCCAGCTCCACCACGGAACCATTGATCCTCAAGCAACGCCCGCGCAGCTCGATGTTCCCTGCGGGAGTGTCGAGCCGGCGCACATGGTTCAGGGCCAGATGTTCGGTGACGAGCCGGATGAGCGCACCCATGCGGTAGCGGTCCGGGATGAGGGGGGTAAGCCCGGCGTCGATCAGTGGCTGTGCAGTGACGGGCCCGACGGCGGCAACGGTCACCTGGGTCTTGAGGGCCTCGATCAGCTGGCGGTACATGCCCATTTCGTGGGCAGTGCTCCACATGGCGTCTACGGCCGGTGCGCTCGTAAAGGTGAGCACATCCAAGTCTCCACTACAGGCGGCTTCGATCAGGCGCGGCAGCTTGTCTTCGCCGTCGGGCTTTACCCAGCGGTAGGGGGTGACTGTGAGGACCGTTGCCCCGGACATGCGGAGGCGCTCCAACTGGCGCACATCGGTGTAGCCGTGCAATTGCACGGCGACGGTCTTGCCGCGGACGCCTTCCTGAAGGAGCATGTCCACCAGGGTGGCGGTGGTTTCGTCACTGCTGATCCCGACGTCGGCAAGGCCCGCCGCGCGGACCGCACCACGGGCTTTTGGCCCCCGCACGAACATGCGACAGGCAGCCAGGACGTCGAGAAGTTGCTCGCCGATGCCGAAGGAGTCCGCAGCCTCGCACCAGCGCCGCATGCCGTAGGCAGTGGTGGCGATGCAGATATCGGGTTTGGCCGCGATGATCGTTTTCGTGTCCTCGATGAGCGTGACGTCTTCCTGGACCGGCGCGATCTTCAAAGCCGGAGCGTGCAACACGGAAGCGCCGCGCCGTTCAAGCGCCTCAATCAAGTCACGTGAACGCCTGTGTGAAGTCACTCCGATGCGGAAACCGTCCAGCGGCGCATCGTCGGTTGGTACGGGGGTGGCCAACGGCGAGCCTGCATCGATGGAGTCTAGGGCATTCAACGTAGTCATGTGTGTTCTTTCAGGCTTCAAGGAGGGAAGCTGCGAGGAGGTTGAGGTCTGCGGTGGCTTCGGTGTGATTGCGGTTGGCTTCGGCCACCCGGACCACTTCGCCAATAACCAGGACGGCCGGGTTGGTGCAGCCTGCGGCCGCGGTTTCAATGGTTCCGAGTTCGGCGATGGTAGTGCGTTGTCCGGGTCGGTAACCGCGCTCGACGACGGCCATGGGCATTGCCGGGTCCATCCCGGCCCGGCGGAGCCCGGCGGCGAGCTGCGGGAGGGTCCCGATGCCCATGAGGACCACGATGGTCCCGCCGAGCCCGGCCAGGTGCGTGTGCTCTTTCTCGGTCAGAGGTGCGTGGCCCGAGACAACCGTGAACATGTGGCTGACCTCGCGGTGCGTGACGGGAATGCCCGCGGCCGCAGGGACAGAGATGGCGCTCGTGACGCCCGAGATGACGCGGACGGGGATGCCCGCCCGCACACAGGCGCTGACTTCTTCGCCGCCGCGGCCGAACACATAAGGATCACCGCCCTTGAGCCGGACCACATTCTTCCCGGTCAGCGCGGCGTCGACCATGAGTTTTTCGATGTCGCATTGGGCTACCTTGTGGTGCCCGGGGCGTTTGCCGACGTCCACCATTTCCGCGGACGTCAGTTGCGCCAGTTCCGCGTAGGGGGCGAGCCGGTCGTAGAAGACGACGTCGGCGTCCCGCAGCGCGTTGACCGCGCCGATGGTCAACAGATCGAGCGCGCCGGGGCCGCCGCCCACCAAGGTGACGTGGCCTGACTCGCCTGCGGCAGGTTCGCTGGCGACCGGGATCCCCGTCTTCCGGCAGCGTTCGAGCAGGGGTTCCCAGCCGGGCTGGCCGTCGTCGACAGCCGCGACCAAAAAGGGGCGTTCGGGCAACGGGCCGTCAGCGTCGGCTCCGTCGGGGGTGCTGAGCCGATGGACGACGGCGCCGGCGGCTTCGTAGCGCCGGACGGCCTGCCGCGCGGCGTGAGCGGAGCCTATGACCAGAACGTCGCGGCCTGTGAGGTCGATGGTGAGCTGCATGGCTTCTTGCTCCTTAGTCCTGGCCGCGAACGGGGATCGTGCTGGCGATGAGGACGCCGCCTTTTTCCTCGTTGGTGGCGGGGCGGATCTGGCCGCGTTCGGGGACGAAGGTGATGGCTTCGTCTTTCTGGTCGGGGGCGTTGACGAAGGAGCGGAAGCGGCGAAGGCGTTCCGGGTCTTTGAGTGTTTCGGCCCATTCGTCCTGGTAGGTGTCGATATGGCGGGCCATCGCGGTTTCGAGGTCGTTGGCGATGCCGAGGGAGTCGTGGATGATGACGTCTTCGATGTGTTTGAGGCCGCCCTCGAGCTCCTCCTGCCAGCGCGCGGTGCGCTGGAGCCGGTCCGCGGTGCGGATGTAGTACATGAGGTAGCGGTCGATGTATTTGATCAGGGTGTCGTCGTCCAGGTCCTGGGCGAGGAGTTGCGCGTGGGCGGGCAGGAAACCGCCGTTGCCGCCGACGTAGAGGTTCCAGCCTTTGTCGGTGGCGATGACGCCGACGTCCTTGCCGCGCGCTTCGGCGCATTCGCGGGCGCAGCCGGAGACGCCCATTTTGAGTTTGTGCGGGCTGCGAAGGCCGCGGTAGCGCATCTCCAGGTTGATGGCCATGGCGACGGAGTCCTGGACGCCGAAGCGGCACCAGGTTGAGCCCACGCAGGATTTCACGGTGCGCAGGCTCTTGCCGTACGCCTGCCCGGATTCGAAACCGGCCTCGACGAGTTCCTTCCAGATCTCCGGGAGTTGTTCGAGGCGGGCGCCGAACATGTCGATGCGCTGGCCGCCAGTGATCTTCGTGTACAGGCCGTACTTCTCCGCGACGCGGGCGATCACGCCCAGGCCCTGCGGCGTGATTTCGCCGCCTGCGATGCGAGGGACCACGGAGTAGGTGCCGTCTTTTTGCATGTTGGCCAGGGCTCGGTCGTTGGTGTCCTGCAGGGTGCCGCGCCCGGCGCCCAGGACGTATTCGCTGTTCTGGCTGGCAAGGATGGAGGCGATGGTTGGCTTGCAGATGTCGCAGCCCGCTCCGGTGCCGTATTTGGCCAGGATGTCTTCGAAGGAGTCCAGTTCCAGGACGCGGATGGCGTCGAAGAGTTCCTGGCGGGAGAGGCTGAAGTGCTCGCACAACGCCTTGGAGACTTCGATGCCGGACTTCTTCAGCTCCCCCTCGAGGAGCTTCTTGAGCATCGGCACGCAGGAGCCGCACTGGGTGCCGGCCCGCGAGCACGTCTTCAGTTCGCCGAGTTCCCGGACGGGGGTGTTGCCGTCGCAGGAGCCGCAGCCGTTGATCGCGTCGCGGATGGAGCCGGCGGGGACGTTGTTGCAGGAGCACAGGATCGCGTCATCGGGCAGTTCGGTGTCGGGGGCCTCCCCGCCGCCCGCGGCGGTGAGGTAGGCGCCCGGTTCGGCGGGGAGTTCGCGGCCGAGCAGGGGGCGCAGGCTCATGTACGGGGTGGCGTCGCCGACGAAGATGCCGCCGAGCAGAGTCTTGGCGTCGTCGGTGGTGACGATCTTCTGGTAGACGCCGCGGGCGGGGTCGGCGTAGACGATTTCCAGGGAGTGCTCGGTTGTGGCGAACGCGTCGCCGAAGCTGGCGACGTCCACGCCGGAGAGCTTGAGCTTGGTGGCCGTGTCGAAACCGGGGAAGGTCGCTTGTCCGCCGTGCAGGCGGTCCGCGACGATTTCGGCCATCGTGTTCGCCGGTGCCACGAGCCCCAGGCACATGCCCTCGAAGTTCGCGACCTCGCCGATGGCCCAAATGCCGGGAACCGGGGTGGCGCAGTGGTCGTTGATGACTACTCCACCCTTCTTGCCCAGTTCGAACAGCTGTTCTTTGCCAGCTGTGGGGTCTTGAGCGGCGCGGAATAGTTCATCGCGGGGGCGGATGCCGATCGACGCGATGACCATGTCGGCGGGAATGATGCGCCCGTCTTTCATGAGGACGCCGGTGACCTGGCCGTCGTCGTCGGACAATACTTCGGCGGGGTAGGTTCCCGTAAGAACTTCGAGTCCTTTGGCAGTGACCAGCCGGCCCAATGCCTGGCCGGCGCCCTCATCAAGCTGGGCGTTCATGAGCCAGCGCGAACCGTTGATGACGGTGGCCTGCGCGCCCAACTCCATGGTGCCCGCCGCTGCTTCCAGACCGAGGAGGCCACCGCCGATCGTCACGGTCTTGACGGTCCGGCCGAGCTTATCCGTGAGTTCGGCGATGGCCTTGTTGATGGCCCAGACGTCGTCGAGCGTGCGGTAGACATGGGCGAGGTCACCGCCGGGGAAGGGGAGTTCCGCCGCGTCCGAACCGGTGGCCACCACCAGGTGGTCGTAGTCGTAAGTGTTGCCGGCCGCGGTCTCCACCGACTTGGCTTCGGGGTTGATCTTGGTTACCCGCTCGCCAGTGCGCAGGTCCAGCGACTCGTGGGCCCACATGGACATGTCGCCTAGTGTGAGGTCGTAGTCCACATCGGTCAGGGCCTTGCTCAACGTGACCCGGTCATAGGGAAGATGCGCTTCCTCGGTCAGGACCGTGACGTGCCAGCCCTCGAGACCGCGGGTATGCATGGCATCGGCAAAGCGGTGGGCGGCAGGGCCTCCGCCGGCGACAACAATACGGCGCAGGTTTTCTGGGGTGGAAGTGTGTCCGGTCACTGGTGGCCTTTCGCATACGCCGCAGAACGTGCTCCGCAACTTGTCACTTCAGACTACGGACGGGCAGTTTCTCTTCAGTTTCCCTTTTGTTTCGTGGTCTTAACTTCTGGGTCACGATTGGATGTCGGGACGTGTGAGGTCTCTTTTACGCACCGGACACATTGACTGCGTTCCGGTGAAACACTCCCCGCCTACCTTGAACGTATGGCCGCGTGGCGGCCAACGCCTTAAAGGAACGGGCAGCATTTGTCCGGCCGCAGGCATAGCGAGAGGGGTTGACATGACCGTCATTCTGGAACGGGAAGAACAACTGACGAGCGCTCCGACGGCGTCCGGCTGGCACCGCGTATGCCCCTTGGACGAACTTGAGCCAGCTTGGGGCGAGGCAGCTTTGATCGACGGCGTGCAGGTGGCGCTCTTCCGCGTCGACGCCGACAATGTCTACGCGGTCGCCCAGCAGGACCCTGCAACCTTGGCCAACGTCATGGCCCGCGGCATCACCGGTTCCCGGGGATCACGCCCCACCATCGCGTCGCCGTTGCACAAAGAGGTCTACGATCTGCAGACCGGTGAATGCTATTCCAACCCCGGGCTGCGGCTTGCGGCATTCAGGACCCGCATGGTTGACGGCTTCATCGAAGTCGAACTCTAACTAGAGCCCCAGCGCTTCGCGGACGTCCGCGAGTATGTGGTCCAAAGTGGTCCGCGCGGCGTGGCGGGTTTCCGCGAGTTCCGCCGCGGAACCGACCGATTTGATGACCTCCAGGTAGCACTTGAGCTTTGGCTCGGTGCCGCTGGGCCGGATGATGACGCGGCTTAGGTCCTTGGTCAGGTAGAGGAGGCCGTCCGTTGGCGGAAGTTGTTCGGTTCCCTCGGCCAAATCCACAAAGGTCTCGATGGCCGAGCCGCCAAAGGACTCCGGCGGATCGGCCCGGAGCCGGTTCATCATGGCGTCCAGCAAACCAAGGTCCGCCACCCGGATGCTGAGCTGATCACTCGCATGCAGGCCGTGCACAAGGTAGATCTCGTCCAAGGTGTCGAAGATCGTCTTTCCCTCGGCCTTGGCAGCCGCCGCCAGTTCTGCGATGAGCAAGGACGCGGAAATGCCATCCTTGTCCCTGACAAGTTCGGGCGCCACGCAGTAGCCCAGGGCTTCCTCATAGCCGTAAACGAGTCCCGGTACCCGGGAAATCCACTTGAATCCCGTCAGCGTTTCCTCATGGGCGAATCCAGCCGCCGCCGCGATGCGGGACAGCAGCCGCGACGAGACGATTGAATTGGCAAAAACGCCCCGGCTCGCGTCGCCTTGCCGGGCA
The DNA here is from genome assembly GCF_051843155.1 of Arthrobacter sp. KNU-44. Taxonomy (NCBI): domain Bacteria; kingdom Bacillati; phylum Actinomycetota; class Actinomycetes; order Micrococcales; family Micrococcaceae; genus Arthrobacter; species Arthrobacter sp. KNU-44. The sequence goes on along the minus strand of NZ_JBPXNG010000002.1, from coordinate 717,027 downwards.
TCCGCGCCTTGCCGGGCATCCGCGCCTTGCCGGGCATCCGCGGCGTGCCGGGCCACGACGTGTGCCCCAAGCAGGGCGCCTACTTCGTCGCCCCGCAACATCCGCCAAGCACCCGTATCAGGGTCCTTTGCCGCCACAGCCGCGCGGTCGGCGTCGGGGTCGTTGGCCAGCACGATGTCGGCATCCAAGCGCGCCGCGGCCGCCAAAGCCAGATCCAGCGCGCCAGGCTCTTCCGGGTTGGGGAAACTGACCGTGGGAAAGTCCGGGTCCGGTGCTGCCTGCTCCTCGACGAGCGAGACGTCCGTGAAGCCGGCCGCGCTGAGAACCGAGACCGCGGTTTCACCGCCCACGCCATGCATGGGGGTCAAAACGATCTTCAGCTCACGGGCCGGGAAATTCTCGACGTCGGCCAAGCCAGCCATCGCAGCCTCATACTCGCCGGTGATGGAATCGGGCAGCTCAGTCCAGCCGGATTCAGCCAGTTCAATGGAGTCCAAGGGGCCCACGGCTTCGATGCTTGCGGCGATCTGCGAATCGTAAGGTGCCACGATCTGGGATCCACGGCCGCTTTCCTCCACGGCCCGGCCGCCCAGGTACACCTTGTAACCGTTGTCCTGCGGAGGGTTATGGCTCGCTGTGACCATGACGCCGCCGTCGCAATCAAGGGAACGGACCGCGTAAGCCAGCAGTGGGGTGGGAAGCGCTGAAGGCATCAGGAAGGTGTCGATCCCGGCGGCCGTGAAGATGGCAGCAGACTCCAGGGCGAAGACATCCGAGTTGTGCCTCGCGTCATAGCCGACGACGGCGCGCGGCCGCGTTCCGGGGGAAGCGGCCTCAACGGCATCCTTGAGGAAGGACGCCAAACCTGCCGCTGCCCGCCGCACCACCACGCGGTTCATCCTGTTGGGACCGGGACCGAGGGCTGCCCGGAGTCCCGCGGTACCGAACTGCAGTGTTCCACTGAAGCTGTCTTCAAGCTGTTGACGGGCTGCAGCGACGCCGCTGGAGGCGAGTCCGGTCAGCTCGGACAGGGCTGCCGCAGTGATTGGGTCCGGATCCTGGGCAGCCCATTCGCCGGCGTCGGATATCAGCTTTTCAAATTCGGCATCGCTCGATGTCATAGGGATAAAGCTATCGTCAAAGGGAATGAATGCCGAGGTCACGGGCTATGTCAGCCGTCACAGTCCGGCCCACGCCACCCAACTGGCTCGCAGTTGTTGTCGTTATGAGGCGTCTAAACGACAACTAATGCGAGTCAGTTGGGCTCCTCGAGCGTCAGGGTTGCTGCCGCGTGCTGCTGAGTTTGAAGCTCGCCGCGCCACCTGCGCTGAAGGCGGCCGCACCCGTGTTGCCCCATGGCGGAAAGAAAATGTCCGAAATGACTACCGAGCCGTCCTGTGTGAAGACCTCTACGGACGAGGAATCCAGGAGGATGCGGAGGCGGACCTTGCCGTCCTTCATGGGCACGGATGCTTGGTGGTAGGGGCTGAATTTCGGCGAGAAGTTGGAGGTTCCGGCCGCGGAACGGTCCACTTTCAGGGTCTGGCTTGCGCGGTTGTACGAGATCCGGAGGCCTGCCTTTCCGTCCGACGAGGCCCGCAGCACCATGCCGGCGTCCGCTGAGCCCGCAACGTCCATTTCGGCTTCGATAAGCTGGGTTCGGGACCCGAATTCGCTGCCGAGGGACTTCGTGGAGTCAGTGACGGTGAGGTTTTCGCCATGTACTTCACTGGTGTTGGCGTTCGTGAGCGCATCCGCGGCGGGCGGGGCGATGGTCGAATGGAGCTCGAAGCGGCTTCCCGTAGCTGCGAGGGTGAGTTGGCGGGGGATGGCCATGGATCCGCGCCACGGGGTGCTCGGGACGGACTGCGCATAGTCCCAATTCCCCATCCAGCCGAGCAGTACCGGCTTTCCACCGGGAGCCGCGGAGATGGTGTTGGCGGCGTAAAAGTCCGCTCCATGGTCCAGCCATTGCGAGTCCGTCAGTGGGTCACCCGGCTTCGCCGCGTTTTCCGCCGTGAACCGGGTGCCGTCGAAATCGCCCACGAAGTACTGCATGCCCGAGCCTCCTGCGATGCCTCCGGGGTTGATGCTCACGATCATGACCCACTTCTTCAGTCCGTTGGCGCCGTCGACGTCCATCTGGAGAAGTTCGGGAACTTCCCAGAGGCCGCCCTGGGCCCCCACCCCTGAGAAATCGCTGAGGAAGCTCCAGTGCAGCAGATCCGTGGATTTGAACAGTTTCACCACTTGGGCGTCCGCTACCACCGTGGTCATGACCCAGTATTTGCCGGGCTCGTACCAAGTGATCTTGGGATCGCGGAAGTTGTTCGACGCCGGCTGCAGGCTGAGCACCGGATTGCCTTTGTACTTGGTCCAGGACGTCCCATGGTCGAGGCTGTAGGCCACGGACTGGGCCTGGCTACCCTTGGGCAGAGCCCCGCCTTCTCCGTATGAGCTGGTGTAGAGGGCTACCAGCGGCGGGTTTTCAGCTGTGCCCAGGCCGGAGGCGTTCTTGGTGTCCGGAACGATCGCGCCGGAAAAGATTTCCTCGCTGGCGGAGCCTTCCATGGCCACCGGCTGCTGGGTCCAGTGGACCAGATCGGTGCTGGTGGAGTGGCCCCACGACATGTCTCCCCAGAAGTTGCCGTGCGGATTGTGCTGGTAGAACGCGTGGTAGGTGCCGTTTTCGTAGACAAGCCCGTTGGGGTCGTTGATCCAGTTTTGCGACGCTGTCAGGTGCGCGGCGGGCCGCCACGGGTCCGATTCGGACGGTGCGGGTGCAGAGGTTCCGACGGCGGATGGCGGGTTCGTCGCAGGCCGCGAGGAGTCCGGCGTCGGAGTGCAGGAGCTCGCGAACATTGCCACGACGACGGCGACGACGGCGAGTACCGCCTTGCGGGCGGGCCGGAGCGGGCATTGGGGAGAGTGGAGCATGGGACTTCCTGGGTTGTGGAGCGGGGCGCCCGGGGTGAACCGGGCGCCCCATAATCGCCGGGCAGGCAGCAAATCATCTGCCCGCCCGGCTGGAATTGACGGTGGCCTACTTGTAGAGGCCTTCCCCTCCAACGCGGACGTTGGTGGGGAGGTAGCCGAACGGGCCGAGGCCGTTCTTGCCGAAGCTGCGGTCAACCTGTGTGACGCCACCGGCGAAGTTGATCTTTACCGTGGGCGAGAGGGACCCTCCACGGACTCCGTCGACATTGTCGATGAATGACTGCACCAGGCCACCCGGCTGCACGTAGTGCGAGTAGGCCTGGAACTGACGGCCGTTCTGTTGTGCCGACTGGGTGCCGCTCGGGTTGTTCGCCGGGAGGTTCAAGTCGGTCGGCGAGCCGAGCGCGAGTCCCGAGTTGTTCACCGGCTGGAAGTCCGAACGGACACCGTTGCCAACAAAGCCGTAGACGCCGTCCGGGCCACGCATGCCATCGGCGTAGGTGAACTGGTGGCTGATGGTGAACAGGTAGTACTTGTTCTTGCCGTTTTCGTTCTGGATGAAGATCTGCGGGCGCTCGGTCTGGTCGTTGACGCAGTTGGCGGACAGGATCGGCGGCAGGAAGTGCCACTGGGTCAAGTCCTTGTTGTCGGCGACAGCCAGGCCGACGCTCGCGGTCTGGAACCACGAGCCGGTGGTGGTGTTGACCATGTTGGTGTTCTCGGCGTGGGGATCGCCTTGCTGGTAACCAAGGTCAGCATCGGTGCACTTGTAGGAGCCGCGGTTTCCGGCGGTGTTGCCCTCAAAGACCATGAAGGTCTGGCCTGGGTGGGCCGGGTCTTCGAAGGTGTACGGGTCACGGAAGGCGAAGCCGGCGTTCTGGGCCTTGGTCTGGTACAGCTTTCCGTCCGGTTCGAGCAGCTTGGTGTGCTGGAACCCGTCGAAGGTCACACCGTTCTTGTCGGCGTGGATGTTGCCGAGAGCCTTGGCGATGACTGCGTCCGGAGCGATCCCGCCGCCTCCCGCGTTGCGCTCTGCACGGTCGTAGAACGTGGTGGCCGTGTAGAACACGTTGACGTGGTCACCCTGCATAAGGCGCGTGGAACCCGACCATTCGGTGTTGCCGATGGAGGTGTTGTCCAGGAACAAGTGGCCGCCGTAGTTCCACTTGTCCTTCGCCGGGTCGGCGTTGGTCTTGCGGAAGAAGTAGCCGATGCGGGCGTTCCAGTGGCGCTGGTCGAAGCCGTAACCCGCGTGGCGGTCGGCGACGAGGGAGAAGATGACGTCCCAGCCCTTGTAGCTGATCTGGTTGGCGTTCTGGTCTGTCAGGGACCAGGTGTCCCAGACCCAAACGTCGTCGTTCATGGCCGGGAAGTCCTTGGGGATCTCCGGCATGGTGACGCTGGGGCTCATGGAGTTCTGGCCGGGGGTCACGTTCGGGTTGCTCTGGGCCATGATCTGCTTGGCATCCGCCCGCGTCCATTTGGACGTGAAGCTTGCTGCGGGATCAAAGGCTTCCTGCGTGTGGACCGTCGGCAGCGGGAATCCCGGCGTGGGGGCCGGCATCGTGGTGGCCGGCTTGTCGGCGGGCAGGTTCGCCTGGGCTGCCGGGGATGCCATCAGTACCGTGGCGGCCACACCGGCAGCGGCCGCAAAAGCGGCTGCCGACCGCAGTCGGCGGCGCGGCCTGTTGGGGTTTGAGTGAGATTTCATGCTTGCTCTTCTCGCGGAGGTTGGACTACGGGGGAATGGGCGCAAGCCCTTGTCCGAACTCCGGCGTTCCCGGTAACACCGATGGCGTCGTCAGGAACGCCATCGTCTCGGGTGGATGAGGATTCATAAGAGGCCCCCATCCTGCGGTCCTGGCACGTCGACTTGCCGGGACCGATCAAAGCTTGACGCGCGCTGAATGTGGCCGCAACTCGTGTTTCGCGAGGCATTCCGGGCCATAGGCCACATGTCAGACATATGTGCGCAAGCGCTTACATTTTTACACCGCGCGCGTGCCATGGAAAGTGCGGCGGGTCAAATATTTCTGAATAAATCTGATTTATTCAAAAAGTTCACACGCCATTAACACTTGGGTGAATTGACTTGACAGGAGTCGGAAAATTGCCGTGACGACGCCTGTCGCGTGCTGCTTGCTTGGATCGCGGGCGCGTGAGCTGGCGGGCAACCCCGGACCGTTCCTACCATCTCGCCTTCAGATGCAAAACTGCCCGCGCCGGGGTCCGGCGCGGGCAGTTCAGTTGTTCGTGGTGACGCTATTTGGTCTTTGTGGAGCGGGTTCGCGCGAGTGCGGTCACCCCCGCGGCGAGGCCAATGAGGCCTGCCGCGAGTCCGAACCAGCCGGCCGTGGATCCGGCGTCGCTCGATGTCGATGCCGCAGCTGACGGAGCCGGGGTCACGGTTGGAGCGGACGTGGGAGCCGCCGATGCAGCCGAATCACTGGCGGTCGTCACGAACGAGGGAGCCGGGTGCTCCGGCTCTGGCTGTCCCTCAACGGTCTTCTCATCCCACTTCACTACCGTGCCGTCGGTGTACGTCTGGGTAGCGGGCAGGGTGATGGTGGTGCCGGCGTCGGGCAGTACACCGACCGAGATCGAGAACGCCTGATATTGGTTCTGCCCGATCTGGTGTGCTGCGTCCGCAGTCCAGACGACCGAACTGACAGCCTTGGTCACCGTTGCTCCTGCGACCGTGACGGGTTTTGGCAGGGTGGTGGTGACGAGCTCGGCCGTCCAGCCCTCGACCGGCTTCACGGACACCGAGTTGAAGGGTGTGTCGGTGGGGAGCGAGACTTCGAGCTTGTTGGTCTTGGCCGTCGGGGACTCGTTGGGGACGTTGAAGGTCAGGTGGGTGTAGCCGCCCGCTGCCGGGTCGTCGGGATTGACGTTGACGTGTGCGGAGGCGGCCGAGACGCCGAAGGCGAGCAGCCCGGCGACCATGGTGGCGGCGCAGGCGGTTTTGAGGGTACGGCGTTGGGAGGTCTTCATGGCAATGGTGCCCTTTCACAAAGGAAAAGCGGTTGGGACCGGGGCGGACGGAGGTCCAGACCGGTGAAGGCAAGGAGCTGCCGCCCGTCCCTGCCCATGTGTGAAAGGGAGAGTCTTAGACGGCGGACACGAGGGCTGGGGGACCGCGCCGGGAAGGAAGCCGGAGGCAGGGAAGGCCCCGAGGACGAACATTGCGGCTCGAACGGGGGCTGGGGGCGCGAAGTGGCTGGACCACTGTGGCGACGGGCAGTTGGACCAGCGGACGTAGCCACGCAGCCAGCGCCCATAGTGCTCGTTCGCCGCGAGCGAGCACCAGCGCCGTGCCCAAGATTGCCATGGTGTGCGCCGCGAGCATCTGCCAGTCGCTGGCCGCGGCGTGGGTCGAGACGATGGCGCTTACGGTTTCCGGAGCGGGCGCCAAGGGAACATGCCCTGCATGCCCGGACAGCAGCGGTGCCGCGGTGGAAGTTCCGGACAGGGCGCAGAACGCCCAGTGAAGGCAGAGCTGCCCGGCCCCCAGTAGCCCGGCTAGGGCGGGCAGCGAAAGCCGGACGCGCGTCAGTATGGCGACGGGGAGGATTGTCAGGGCACACAGCGCCGTCAAAATGGCTGGCGCCGGAAGTTCTCCGCCAACAGCCAGGTGCCCGCCCGCGGCGAAGCCCAGAATGATTGAACCGATCAGGCCCGTTCGCAAGAACCGGAAAGGCGCGGATGTGGTCATCGGCGGTCCTTTCCGGCTCGAGCGCTACGGCGGAGAATCACTCAAATTCTACTGTGCTACGAACTCCGGAATGGCCGGGGAGCCTTGACTCCCCGGCCATTGGATCAAAGCTTGGCGATGATGTCCGCCAGGAGGCGCGAGATGCGTGCGCCCGCCGTCTGGCCTGCCTCGATGACTTCCTGATGGCTCAGCGGTACCGGGCTGATGCCTGCGGCCAGGTTGGTCACGAGGGAGATGCCGAAGACCTCCATGCCTGCGTGCCGGGCGGCGATAGCTTCCAAAGCGGTGGACATGCCCACCAGGTCCGCGCCGATTCGCTTGGCGTATTGGACCTCAGCCGGAGTTTCGTAGTGCGGGCCGGTGAACTGGGCGTAGACACCTTCGTCGAGCGTGGGATCCACTTCGCGTGCCAGGCCGCGGATGCGCGAGGAGTACAGGTCCGTGAGGTCCACAAACGTGGCACCTTCAAGGGGAGAAGCCGCGGTCAGGTTGATGTGATCACTGATCAGCACCGGAGTGCCGGGCGTCCAGGCTTCGTTCAGACCGCCGCAGCCGTTGGTCACTACGAGGGTCTTGCATCCGGCTGCCGCGGCAGTGCGAACGCCGTGCACTACGGCCCGAACGCCCTTGCCTTCGTAGTAGTGGGTACGCGCGCCGAGGACAAGGGCCCGCTTGCCCTCTTTCGTCAGGACCGAACGGATGGTGCCCACATGCCCCTCAACGGCAGGCGCGTGGAAGCCGGGAACTTCCGACGCCGTGAGGGTCGCCGTCGTCTCGCCTATGAGATCCGCAGCCGCGCCCCAGCCTGAGCCGAGCACGAGCGCGACGTCGTGGGATTCGACGCCGGTCTCCGCCGCGATGTAGTCGGCCGCAGCTTTGGCGGCCTCGAATGGGTCTGTGATCATCAGCTCTGTGTTACTCACTGGTACAAACTACAGTGCGGCGCGCGCTGTTGAACAGAGCGCAGCTGGGCAGGAAAGCGGCCTCTGGGGGCGTTCTCAGGTGGGGCTTAGTGGCAGGTCCGCCGGCATTAAGTGAGAATTGAACATTGTGACCATGCATCCTGACTTCAGCTCACCACGAATCGCGATCCTGGGCGGAGGTCCAGGCGGATATGAAGCGGCCATGGTCGCGGCCCACTTGGGAGCGCGGGTAACCCTCATCGAGCGCGCCGGGCTCGGCGGCTCAGCCGTCCTCACCGACGTCGTACCTTCCAAAACCCTGATCGCGACGGCGGATCTCATGACCCGCGTCGGCGAGGCGGGGGAGCTGGGAGTCAAGTTCGCCGTCGACGGCAGCGATGTGGCGCCGGGCATGCGCGCGGACCTGGGCCACATCAATGACCGCGTCCTGCACCTCGCGCGGGAGCAGTCCGACGACATCCGGGTGGGCCTCGAGCACCTTGATGTCGAGATCCTGATGGGTTCCGGAAAACTTTTGGACAACCACACCATCGAGGTCACCACCGCGGACGGCACCAAGACAATCACCGCCGACGCCATCCTCCTGGCGGTCGGTGCGCACCCCCGCGAACTGCCCACGGCCAAGCCGGACGGTGAGCGCATCCTGAACTGGGCGCAGATCTACAACCTCGAAGAACTTCCGGAAGACCTGATTGTCGTCGGGTCCGGAGTCACCGGTGCAGAATTCGCCTCGGCCTACAACGGCCTTGGTTCTAACGTCACCCTGATTTCGAGCCGCGACCAGGTTCTGCCCGGCTCGGACACGGACGCAGCGCAGGTCCTTGAAGGTGTCTTCAAACGCCGCGGCGTGCGCGTTTTGTCCCGCTCACGCGCGGAGGCAGTTGAAAGGACCGACGCCGGTGTGAAGGTGACGCTCGGCGACGGTTCGGTGGTGACCGGTAGCCACTGCCTGGTGTGCGTGGGTTCTATTCCCAACACGGCCGGAATCGGGCTGGAAGAGGCGGGCGTGGCTGTCACGGAGTCCGGCCACATCAAGGTGGACGGCGTCTCCCGCACCACCGCGCCGAACATTTACGCCGCTGGCGACTGCACGGGAATCCTGGCTCTCGCCTCGGTCGCTGCCATGCAGGGCCGCATTGCTGTTGCGCACTTCCTGGGCGACGCCGTCATGCCGATCAAGCTACACCAGGTGGCTTCCAACATCTTCACTTCCCCGGAAATTGCCTCTGTGGGCGTCTCCGAGGCCGACCTCGAATCAGGCAAATACCAGGGCGACGTGGTCATGCTGTCCCTGCTGAGCAACGCCCGCGCCAAGATGCGCAACACCAAGGATGGCTTCGTCAAGATCATTGCGCGCAAGGGTTCCGGAACGGTGATCGGTGGCGTCGTCATCGGCCCCAATGCCTCCGAGCTCATCTTCCCGATCGCTGTTGCCGTCAAGCAGAAACTGCACGTCGACGACCTCGCGAGCACCTTTACGGTGTACCCCTCGCTGACCGGTTCCATCTCGGAAGCCGCGCGGCGGTTGCACGTGCATATGTGACGGTTGCAAGGCCGCGGAACTGGATACGTTGCCTCAGGTGAAAACCTCCGCTTAGCGGCGTGGTTGCGCGCATTGCGTTTGCTAGCGTCGGGCACATGCCTTCTTTCTATCCGCCCAAATTTCGTCGCGGTGACCTGGTGCGCGTGATCGCGCCCGCGCTAAGCCGCGCTGTGGTCATGGAGCACGACAACACCACCCACATCGAAAGGCGTTTCGCCGAGATAGGCCTGCGACTTTCCTTCGGGGAGCACGTCGACGAATTGGATGGCCTCCTTTCGTCGTCGGTGCAGTCGCGCGTTGACGATCTTCATGCCGCCTTCTCGGATCCGGAAGTAGCGGGAATCCTGACAGTGATCGGCGGATTCAGCAGCAACGAATTGCTTCCACATCTCGACTGGGATCTCATCGCGGCGAACCCGAAGATACTGTGTGGCTACTCAGACATCACGGCCCTTCAAAACGCCATCCACGCACGAACCGGACTCGTTACCTACTCCGGGCCGCACTGGTCCACGTTCGGCATGCGGGACCACTTTGAGGAAACTCAAGCGTGTTTTGTGGACGCGCTCTTTGGCGAGGCGCCCATGGACGTGCGTCCCGCCGCGACTTGGACCGATGACGCTTGGTTCCGAGACCAAGACGGGCGAACGCCAATTCCCAGCGGCGGCTGGTGGCCGTTGCAGGGTGGCGCTGCGAGCGGGCGGATTGTCGGCGGAAATCTGTGCACGCTGAATCTCCTGCAAGGAACTGCGAACATGCCGTCCTTGGAAGGTGCGTTGCTCTTCTTGGAGGATGACTTCGAAAGCCACCCGGCCACATTTGCCCGGGACCTTGCGTCGCTTTTGCAGACGCCTGAGGCAGCGGGCATACGGGGATTGGTGATAGGTCGCTTCCAGCGGGCAAGCCGAATGACCCGGGAGCTACTGGCGTTGATCGTGGCCAAACAATCCGTTCTTGCAGGCTTGCCGGTGCTCGCCAATGCCGATTTCGGTCACACCTCGCCTATCTTCACGTTCCCGATCGGCGGTGATGCCGAAGTTTCTGTCGGTGAATCGAGCGCTTTGCGGATCACGCGCCACTGACGACGGAGAAATCTGTAAGTGGACTTACTCCCGGTAGATTTCGCGGCGGTGACCGGCCTGAACGACGACGATCACGAGTCGGCCGTCGTCGATCCGGTAGAGCACCCGATAATCTCCCGTTCGGACGCGCCGCTCGACCCGCCCTGCCAGCTTCTTGGCGCCGGGCTGGCGCGGAGTCTCGGCCAGCAACTCGATGGCTGTTTGGACCCGGCGGCGGCCCTCGGGAGGAAGATTGCGCAGTTGCCGAAGGGCCGCTGGCAGGACCGTGACGTTGTAGCTCACGTCAGGCCCAGATCGCGCTTGACGTCCTCCCAAGGGATAGGCGTCTGACCCGTCTGTTCCATCTCTTCCCAGGCCACGTCCACGGCCCGGATGTCTTCAAGCTCTTCCGCGGCTTCACGAAGACGCTCCAGCTCGGCGGAATCGATAACTGCGGCGACCCGAATTCCGCGGCGAGTGAGGAATACCGGTTCGCGCTCGCGATGTGCCGTGTCCACAATGGTTGCCAGGTGATTCCGGGCTTCGGTGATGGCGATATCGGTCATGGACTCGATAGTGCGGTAAGTGCAGCAAAATGTACGTTGCGTACAGAACTGTCGATAACGCATGTGCGTTCCAGGTCGGTGGGCCGGCTATTTTGTCAGAGCCTCCTGAGATGCTTTGGGTATGGAAGCGATCGGACACCTCACTACCCGCCAGGCCGCTGCGCCCGGCGGCGGGTTCGTCGTCTTCCGTAAGGCGCGCCAGCCGCGGATGGTGACGGCGGCTGCTCAAGCGCCGGGTCAAATGCCGGGGCCGCGCCGGCTCGCTCTGCTGGATCCGCCCGAGGATCGCGACGGCGGCCGCGGTGGTCCGCAGCGGGTTCTGGAGGGTGCTCTTGCAGCGTTACGCTCCTTGGCACGGACGGCGGTGGACGACGTCGGGCCGATGGGGCTGAATGACTCCGCCGCGTTTGCCTTCAACGTGGAGGAACTCTCCCGAACGCTGGACTATTTGCAGCTGGTCGCCGCGGGGCAGTTGGACCGGGTGCGGCAGGAGGAGCCGGCCGGCGGGACCGGCTGGACGACCGGCTGGGGAGTCGAAGCGCGGGCGGCCGGCTCCAGCGATGGTCCCGGCAGCGCGGAAACTAAAGTCGGGGCAGCCGGAGCCGGAGCCGGTGCCGGCGTCGAGGGCGGTGGGCTCGCTGCGGGCGATGCCCGCGCCGGGTTCCAGGAGTTCCGGAACACGGGCGAGCACCTCCGCTCGCTTTTGCGGATCAGCGCGGCCGAGGCCCGTCGCCGCTTGGCTCTGGCGGAGGATCTGCTGCCCGGCCGTTCACTTACAGGTCAAAGGATCCAGCCGCGGTATGGGGAAGTGGCCGCGGCCCTGGCCTACGGGAGCATCGCGTCCCGGCCGGCCACCATCATCACCATGGCTCTGGATCGCGTCCGGCCCCTGTGCAGCCCCGAGACAGCCGCGGACATGGAACACGCACTGACCCTGACGGCGGCCGAGAACGACGCCGATTTCCTTGCCAGGATCGCCCGGCGCTGGACGGACGCGATCGATCAGGACGGTGCCGAGCCCAGCGAAGAAGCCCTGCGCCACCTCCAAGGCGCTTTCCTGCGGCGGCCCAAACACGGGCTGCAGCATGTGGAAATCTTCGCCACTCAGGACCAGTACGAGCACCTGCTCACCGTCATGAACACCGCCACCAACCCCCGAACCCGCACGTCCGAGGAGCCCGGACCGGGGGACAATACCGTGGACGCCGGCGGCGGGAGCGCGCTGGCAAATGCTCCGGCCGACAGTCTTCCGGGCGGTTCAGGCGATGATGCCGCGTCCCTGGATCGCCGCACACGGGCGCAGAGACTTCTGGACGGGTTGCTGGGCGCCTGCAAGATTGCCCTCGCCACCGGGGCGCTGCCCGCGGTCGGAGGCCAGCGCCCCCAGATCATGGCCACCATCGACCACCGGGACCTGCTGGCACCGCTGATGGAAATCGGGCAGCTCGCGTTCCTCGGGCAATCCGGACACCCCGGGCGCTCCGGCGGGCCGAAACAGGGCACGGGGAGCTTCACGTTCAGCGGTCCGGTCCCGGCGGCCACGTTGCGGAAGATCGCCTGCGATGCGGACATCATTCCTGTCGTCTTGGGCGGGGAAGGCCAGGTGTTGGATATCGGCCGGGCCTCCAGGATCTTTCCCGCCTACATCCGTAAAGCGATCACCGCCCGGGACAAAGGCTGCGCGTTTCCTTCGTGCACGATGCCGGCCCCGTGGTGCGAAGCCCACCACATCACCTACTGGTCCCGGGGTGGACCAAGCAGCGTCGACAATGGTGTCTTGCTTTGCAGCCACCACCACCACCTGATCCACAAGGAAGAATGGCACATCCAAGTCCAAACAGGCGTGCCCTGGTTCATCCCGCCACCCCACATCGACCCGCGCCAAAAAGCGCGCAGAAACCACTACTTTCAGGTGTGACCACGTTTCTTGGTATTGATCCTCAAGGCCTGTGCAAGAGTGTGGGGATGGAAATTCGTAACCGGGAGATCCTCGTCGATGAACTCACGGCTGTCATGCGCGGGTATGAGGCGGCCAACAATACACACGACATCGAGCGGGTTCTGCCGTACATAGACAGCGACGCTACCTACTGGTTCTCAGACGGATCCCACGAGGGGCGCGATCAGGTCCGGGCTGCCATCGAGGCGACCTTCCTTGCGATTCGGGACGAGCGATACGTCGTTGACGAACTGACGTGGGTGCTCGTGCAGGAGGAGGCCGCCGTGTGCCGCTACCGATTCTCCTGGACGGGAATTATTGACGGGCAACAACACTCCGGAAGAGGACGCGGCACCAACGTATTAGTGCGCACACACGAAGGCTGGCAGATTGTCCACGAACAACTGACAGCCGATTCGTAATAGCGCACCGGGAGGCACCGTTGCCCGAGGCAAAATGGGGTAGCCAGATCCTGCGCTTGTGTCGCGAACTGGTGATTCCGAACAACCCCGACGGGAAAGCACCCTCTGGTTTACTAGGGCCATGGGGGATCCGGCAGAAAACAAAGATCGCACACTCAAAGTTGACGGCTTGGTCAACGGACGTGACCTCGGCGGTCTACGGCGCGTAGATGGGACGGTCACTCCACGGGGCGTGTTCTTTCGGAGCGAGAACGTCGATTGGATCACCGGGAGCGGATGGCAACAGATCCACGATGCCGGGATCCGGACCGTGGTTGACCTTCGTCAGCAAGGTGAACGCAACACAGATACCCGGGAACGGCCCGGCTGGCTCACCACCGTCCATGTTGACCTTGACGGCTTGGAAAACAAAGAGTTCTGGGCCGACTACTGGAACAACGGTCTGGTCGGCACAGCTCTCTATTTCCTCCCGCACCTTGCGGCCATGCCCGAACGGGCCGGTGCCGCCATATCCGCTGTGGTCAACGCACCGCCAGGAGCGGTCCTCTTCCACTGCATGGGCGGCAGGGACAGGACGGGCCTGCTCGCCATGGCCCTGCTTCATGCGATCGGCACCGATCCCGAAAGCATCGTCGGTGACTATCTCGAAACCGTCAGGCTTGGCGATGTACGGGCAGCGAACGCCAAGCGAAACAACGCCGAACGAAGGCTTGAGGAAGTGTGCCGGCAACACGGTACAACAACCGAGGGCGCGTTCCGGGATGCCTTGGCAAAATTCGATCTCAAAGGCTTGCTCGACTCCGCGGCGCTCACCGACGAAGACCGCGAGGGCTTGTTTACCTGGCGCGGCGCGACCACCACAGCCCCAAACCGGGAAGCGATAGCCTGAGCACCAAACCCCCTACGCCGCAACCCCCTGAAAGTGCTTCTCGATAATCCCCTTGATGTCCCCATGGCACCCGCCACACCCAGTCCCCGCGCGGGTCGCTTTGGATACCTCCGGCACGGAAGAGCAGCCATCCAGCACGGCTTCCTCGATGCTCGCACCGCTGACGCCCGCGCAGCGGCACACGGTCCGCTGGGGGTCATCATTCGAAGCAGATGAATCCAGTTGGTCCGGCCCATCCAAGCGAAGCAGGAGTGAACGGTCTGCGGGCAGTTCGGAGCCGCGTTCGAACAGCATCACGAGCTCCGCGGCCGTGCGGGGCATTCCCACGGTGACGAGTCCTTCGAGCGCGCCGCCCCGCGTCGTCATTTTGACATAGCGGCCGTGTTCCGGATCGGCCCATTGGGCAACCTGGCGCCGCGGCATTCCCTCGGAGACACCGACGGTCAACAGCTCGTCATCCCACGGTTCGGCGCTGTTGTCGCCGGCGACCGCCAGGTTGATGCCGCGCGCCTTCAACACCACGACGCCGGGCTTCTCCTGCGGTAGCGGTGCCAAGGTGTCGGCAGCGCCCTGGCCGCCCTCTGCAAGGAGGATCAGGTACTCGGCAAGCCATTCGGCCTGCCGCCAGCCCGGACCGACCAGCCCGGAAGGACCCAGTGCGGTGCGGCATTCGGCGCACTCGGCATCGGCGCAGCGGACTTCGGCGCAGTCGCCTATCGCGAACATGTGCGGCTCGTGATAGGTCCGCAGGTGGTGATCCACCAAGATCCCGGTGGCTGCAGGCAACCCACAACCTTCGGCCAGTTCGATCCGTGGGCGAACGCCGCAGGAAAGGACCAGAAGGTCGCCTTCGATCCGTGACCCGTCGTGGAGCACCAGGGCCGAAAACTTGCCGTCGGGACCATTGTGCTCCACCGCAGTAGAGCGGGCGTTGCCCACCATGGTGATCCCGCTGTTGCGCAAGCTCGCAGCGAGGACGGCTCCACCGCCACGGTCGATATTGCGGCCCAGCGGGAAGGAACCGTTGTGCACCACTGTGGTCAGGGCGCCTTCTTCCGCCGCGGCCAAGGCAGTTTCCAGGCCAAGCACGCCGCCACCGAGGACGATCACGCGCTTGCCGGCGGTCACGGCGTCGCGCAGTTGCCCGGCATCTCGGAGATCGCGGAGGGCCGTTACCCCTAGAGGGAGCACAGGATGCGAAGGATCAGGGTTGATGCCGGTGAGGTTCGGAATGACGGGCCTCGAGCCGGTGGCGAACACCAAACGGTCGTAGCCGGGCGTGGTCCCGTCCGATAGGACCACTTGCTGACGTGCACGGTCGATCCGCTTGACGGTGACGCCCAGCCGGACCTCGACGCCGTCGGTCGCCAAATCGGCAGCGTCCGCCATCGCGAGAGCCTCCGCGGTGGTCCGCCCCACGCCGAGTTCCGCCACCATGACGCGGTTGTACGCGGCTTCGGCTTCCTGCCCGACGACGAGCAACTCGACAAGGCCGCTGCGCACGGCCGGCAACAACTCGTCCACCAGCCGGGACGCGACCGGTCCGAAACCGACCACCACAATTCGCTCGCTCACGATGCCTCCTTGACCTGCATTGACAAGCTCTCCTGCATTGACGAGCCGACGGCCGCCGGCACAGTCAACTGGGCAGCCGACTGGGCAGCCAACCCCGGTTCGGCATGTGCTAGTGCCGCCTTCCGGACCCAGACTGTGCTGGTCTTGAATTCCGGCATTCCGGAAATGGGATCCGTGACCGCCTCAGTGAGACGATTAGCGCTTCCCAGTCCAGGGAAATGGAAAGGCAGAAAGACCGTGTCCGTCCGGATGCTGTTGCTGAGCTCTACCTTGCACAGGACCTCACCGCGCTCGTTGGAGACCCGGACAAAGTCGCCGCCGGAGATGTCCCTGACGGCCGCCGTCGCCGGGTGGATCTGCAAGAGCGGCTCCGGCTGGGCTGCCGCGAGTTCGGGCACGCGGCGGGTCTGGGCGCCCGATTGGTAATGTTCCAGCAGCCGTCCGGTGACGAGCGTCAGCGGATCGGGATCAGAGCCGACGACGGCGGATCGCCGGGACCGCTTCTGCGGTGCCACCGGGACCATCACCGCGCGTCCGTCGGAGTGCGCGAAGCTGTCGAGGAAGAGTCGCGGCGTTCCCGAACTGCCGGTTGGATAAGGCCAGTAGGCGGCTTCTCCGCGGTCCAGCATGGCGTAGTCGATTCCGGAGTAGTCGGCCAAGCCGCCTGCGGAGGCGAGCCGGAGCTCCTCGAAAACGGTCTCGGGATCGTCGCTGAACGTTGAAGGAGCGTCGAGCGATTCGGCGAGCCGGGCCATGAGCCACAATTCACTGCGGACGCCTGGGGGAGGGGTGAGCGCCTTACGACGGCGGAGCACACGGCCCTCGAGGTTGGTCAGGGTGCCTTCTTCCTCGGCCCATTGGGTGACGGGGAGGACCAGGTCAGCCTCCTGCGCGGTCTCGGACATGAAGAAATCGCAGACAACCAGGAAGTCCAGGCTGCGCAGGCCCTCGATCACCGCGCCGGCGTCGGGGGCTGATACCGCCACGTTGGCGCCGTGGACGAAAAGGCAACGGACGCCGTCGGGCTGTCCCAAAGACTTCAACAACTCCACGGCAGGCAGTCCAGGGCCGGGGATGAGGGATTCGTCCACGCCCCACACTTTGGCGACGTGGGCGCGGGCGGCGGGATCGGTGATCTTGCGGTAGCCGGGGAGCTGGTCGGCCTTCTGGCCATGCTCGCGGCCACCCTGGCCGTTGCCTTGGCCCGTCAATGTGCCATAGCCGCTGCGGGAGGATCCCGGCAGGCCCAAAAGAAGGCTGAGATTGATCGCCGCTGTGGCTGTGTCTGTGCCGTCGACGTGCTGCTCGACTCCGCGGCCGGTGAGGATGTAGCTCCCGCCGCGCCGGGCGCCGTCGGCGAGGCGGCGGGCGGTGTCCCGGATGAGCGTGGCGGGCACGCCGGTGATCGACTGGACGCGCTCCGGCCAGAAGCCGGCGAGGCTACGAACGATCGCAGGGTAGCCGGTGGTGCGGGACTGGAGGTATTCGGTGTCGGCAAGGCCTTCGTGCACTACCACGTGGGAGATGCCCAACAGCAGTGCGAGGTCCGTTCCCGGGGTCGGCTGCAAGTGGATGCCGCCGCCGTCGCCGGTGAATGCGGCGGTCGCGGAACGGCGGGGATCGGCCACGATCAACCCGCCGGAATCGCGCGCGCCCTGCAAGTGCTGGACGAATGGCGGCATGGTCTCGGCAACATTGGAGCCGAGAAGGAAGATGACGCTGGCCGAATCAAGGTCCTCGACGGGGAACGGGAGGCCGCGGTCCACGCCGAACGCGCGGTTTCCGGCTGCCGCAGCGGAGGACATGCAGAAACGTCCGTTGTAATCGATGCGCGACGTTCCCAGCGCCAAGCGGGCGAACTTGCCCAACTGGTAGGCCTTCTCATTGGTGAGTCCGCCGCCGCCGAACACGCCGACGGCGTCGGGCCCGTACTGCTCGCGGGTCTGCTTGACTGCTCCGGTGACCAGCATGAGTGCCTGGTCCCACGTGACCGGCCGGTGGACGCCGTCGGACCCTTTGAGCATGGGTTCCGTGACGCGTCCGGTGTGGTTCAACAACGACGGCGATGTCCAGCCCTTGCGGCACAGCCCGCCCCGGTTGGTGGGGAAGTCACGGCCGGACACTTCCAGTAGCGGAAGTGCCTTTGCTGTGGGAGCGGGGTCTGACCCCGGCTGCGCCGAGGGCGCCGCCGGGGTCAGGGTCATGGCGCACTGCAGCGCACAATACGGGCAGTGGGTGTTGGCGCCATTGGGCATATTAGATGTGTCCCATCGCGTTGCGGTTGGCCTTCCGGAGGTAGCAGGCCCAGCAGACGATGAGCATCAGCACATAGGCGCCGACGAAGCCATAGAACGCGGGGGTGTAGGAGCCGGATGCGCTGGATGCGTTGAGCACCTGGGGGATGACGAATCCGCCGTAGGCACCGATCGCCGAGATCAGGCCGAGGGAGGACGACGCGAGGCGCGCCGTGCTGGCGGCGCTTGCACCGGAGCGGGCGGCCCGGCTGGAGGTGGCGAAGATGACCGGAATCATGCGGTACGTGGCGCCGTTTCCGAAGCCGCTTGCCGTGAAAAGGAACAGGAACAAGACCAGGAACAGCCAGAAGTTCTTGAGCGGAAGGGTCCAGATCATGGTCAAGGTGATGATGGCCATCGCTGCGAACGCCGTGACGGTCATCCGGGCTCCGCCCATGCGGTCAGCCATGCGTCCACCGTAGGGGCGGGCGAGGGAGCCGACCAGCGGGCCAAGGAAGGCGAGCGAGAGGACGACCGCGCCGAGGTGCATGGAGGAGAAAGCCGGAAAGTAGTCCTTGATGAGCTTGGGGAAGACTCCGGAGAAGCCGATGAACGAGCCGAAGGTGCCGATGTACAGGAAGGCCATGACCCACAGGTGTGGTTCCTTGAGTGCGGCGATGGAGCCTGCGACGTCACCCTTGGCGCTCGTGAGGTTGTTCATGTACTTCCAGGCGCCGAACGCGGCGACAAGGATGAGCGGAATCCAGATGAGGCCGGCCATGGGCAGGTTGACGGTACCGGCCGCCAGGAGGGTGACCGCGATCGGGACGATGAGCTGCGCGACGGCGGCACCGAGGTTTCCGCCCGCGGCGTTCAGGCCCAGCGCCCAGCCCTTTTCACGTGCAGGGTAGAAGAAGGTGATGTTCGCCATCGAGCTGGCGAAGTTACCGCCGCCGAAGCCCGCGAGGCCCGCCACCAGCAGCATGACGCCGAAGGGGGTGCCGGGGGTCGAAACACACAGGGCGAGGCCCGCCGTCGGGATCAGCAGCAGGAGGGCCGAGACGATGGTCCAGTTACGGCCACCGAACCTCGGAACCATGAAGGTGTAGGGGATGCGCAGGGTGGCACCGACCAGGCTGGGGATCGAGATGAGCCAGAAGATCTGGTTGGTGTCGAACTTGAAGCCTGCGGCTGGAAGCTGGACGACGACGATCGACCAGAGTTGCCAGACAACGAAGCCGAGGAACTCGGCAAAGATGGACCAGTACAGGTTGCGCTTGGCGATGGAACGGCCGGCGGCTTCCCACTGCTCTTTGTTCTCTGCATCCCAGTTGGCAATCCAGCGGCCAGGGCGGTGTTCAAGCTCGGGGACGAGGGCGGTGGGCGCCTGCTCGTTGGTGAGGATTTCGGTGCTTCGGTCAACTGTCACGGAGTGCCTCCTTTGTGGGGACGTTGTACTTCCACGTTAGGGACGGCGCGTTTCGCGGACCGTCGCGGTTTGTAAACGTGCTGTGACATTTGCCTATCGGAGGGGGTCACCGGTGCGTGAGGCGATGGTGAGGTTGTGTGGCGCGGACCACAGAGTGAGACTTTCCAAAGCGTCCGCATATTGGACCTGATTGTCCATTTGTTGGATACCGGCAACTATTATTGAACTCTCAATAATCTTTGCCGGCAGGCTCAGGAACGCCGGGCCGGCGTGAACGGAAAGCAACCACTACATGTCTTCCATCGCTGAATCCAAGGAAAGCGAGTCAGTCAAGCCGGTCAACTCGCGGGGACGGGTGATCTTCGCCAGCCTCATCGGGACGTCCATCGAGTTCTACGATTTCTACGTTTACGCCACGGCTGCTGTCCTCGTCTTTCCCAAACTCTTCTTCCCGACGGCGGACGAGACCACGCAGTTGCTGAGCTCCTTCGCGGTGTTCGGCGTCGCTTTCGTCGCCCGCCCGCTCGGCTCCATAATTTTCGGCCACTTCGGTGACAAGTTCGGTCGCAAGGGAACGCTGGTTGCGTCCCTCCTGACCATGGGTATCGCCACGTTCCTGATCGGTTGCCTCCCGACGGCGCAGGTCCCGGGCTGGACCTTCCTGGCCCCCACGTTGCTGGTAGTGCTTCGTTTCGCCCAAGGCCTGGCTCTCGGTGGTGAGTGGAGCGGCGCCGCGCTGCTCGCAACCGAGAACGCGCCGGCCAAGAAACGCGCCATCTATGGAACGTTTCCGCAGATGGGCGCGCCGATCGGCTTCATCCTGGCCAACATCATCTTCCTGGTCTTCAGCTACACCCTGACTCCCGAGGCCTTCGCCGCCTGGGGCTGGCGCGTGCCGTTCCTGCTCAGCGCCGTCATGGTGATCCTCGGCCTCTACGTGCGCCTCAAGCTCATTGAAACTCCCGCGTTCACCAAGGTGCTGGAGTCGAACGAAGTGGCAAAGCTGCCCATCGGACGCGTTTTCAAGAAAAGCTGGCGCCCGCTAATCCTCGGTACCTTCATCATGTTGGCCACGTATGTCTTGTTCTACCTGATGACCACGTTCACGCTGACCTACGGCACCAAGCCCACGCTGGCGGGCGCCCAGGCCGCAGCGGTCAAGGCCGGAAAGCCCATGACCGACGCGGCCGCCGCGGCGTTCGTCCCGGGCTTGGGCTTCAGCCGGAACGACTTCCTCTGGATGCTGATTGCCGGCGTCGTCTTCTTCGGCATTTTTACCCTTGTGGCGGGCCCGCTGGCCGAAAAGTATGGTCGCCGCAAGATGCTTCTGGCGGTCACCGCGGGAATCCTGGTGTTCGGCTTGCTTTTCGTGCCGCTGTTCAGCGGCGGCTTTGTCGGCACTATGGCGTTGCTGATCATCGGTTTCACGCTGATGGGCCTCACCTTCGGCCCCATGGGTGCGCTGCTTCCGGAACTGTTCCCCACCAACGTCCGCTACACCGGATCTGCCGTCAGCTACAACATGTCCAGCATCCTCGGCGCGGCTGTGGCTCCGTTCATCGCGGTCTGGCTCTGGGAATCGGCCAAGGGCAGCACGGTCCTGGTGGGTGTCTACCTCAGCGCGATGGCAGTCCTGACGCTCGTGGCACTGTTCCTGTCCAAGGAAACCAAGGACACGGACTACGAGAACAACGTAGCCTGATCTTGTATTAACAGGCTCGCGTTTAGCAGGCTCGCGCTAAATGGCTCCGGCCCCGCACCAATGGTGCGGGGCCGGAGCTCTTTAATTGGGCCCACGCTGCCCGGGTTCCCTGGCCGAGCGAAGCGAGGCTAGGGCGGCAGTGGGGACTAGTCTTCGATCGTCGCGATAACGGCGCCCGCGGAGACGGTCTCGCCCGCCTTGGCCACCAAGCCGTGAATGGTGCCGGCCTTGTGGGCGGTGAGGGGCTGTTCCATCTTCATGGCTTCCAGGACCACGATCAGATCGCCCTCGGCAACCACGTCGCCGGCGGCTACAGCCACCTTGACGATGGTGCCCTGCATTGGCGAGGTGAGGGCGTTGCCGCCCGCGACTGCAGCTGTGGCGCCCGCAGATCGGGAACGCTTCTTGACCTTCGTGCCCTTGGCGCCCGCGCTGGCAACCGAGGAAACCGAGCCGAGAGTCGCGGGAAGGACAACTTCCAGCCGTTTGCCGCCAACCTCGACGACGACGCGCTGGCGCTCACCGGCGTCGGCGGCTTCTGTTCCGATTCCGGTAGGCGTCCATGCGGGGATGTTGTTGACGAACTCGGTCTCGATCCAGCGCGTGTGCACCTTGAACGGGCCTTCGGCCGGAGCGAACGCGGGATCGGTCACCACTGCGAGGTCGAAAGGAATGACGGTGGGGATGCCTTCAACGACCATTTCCTCAAGGGCGCGGCGGGAGCGCTGGAGGGCCTGTTCGCGGCTGGCGCCGGTGACGATCAGCTTGGACAGCATGGAATCGAAGTTCCCGCTGATGACGTCGCCCTGTTCGACGCCGGAATCGATGCGGATGCCCGGACCCGTCGGGTTCTTCAGGGTGCTGATGGTTCCCGGTGCGGGCATGAAGTTGCGGCCCGGGTCTTCGCCGGTGATGCGGAATTCGAAAGAGTGGCCGCGGACCTCGGGATCGCCATAGCCGAGTTTCTCGCCCCGGGCGATGCGGAACTGCTCACGGACCAGGTCAAGGCCTGTGACTTCCTCTGAAACACAGTGCTCCACCTGAAGCCGGGTGTTGACCTCAAGGAAGGAGATGATGCCGTCCTGGCCCACCAGGAATTCGCAGGTTCCCGCGCCCAGGTAGCCGGCTTCTTTCAGGATGGCCTTGGAAGACTCGTACAGTCGCTCGTTCTGCTCGGGGCTCAGGAACGGAGCAGGGGCTTCTTCAACGAGTTTCTGGTTGCGGCGCTGGAGGGAACAGTCGCGGGTGGAGACCACCACAACGTTGCCGTAGGCATCGGCGAGGCACTGGGTCTCGACGTGGCGCGGGGAATCCAGGAAGCGCTCGATGAAGCACTCGCCCCGGCCGAAGGCGGCAATGGCCTCGCGCACCGCGGACTCGAAAAGCTCGGGGATTTCCTCGATGGTGCGGGCAACTTTGATGCCGCGGCCGCCACCACCGTAGGCGGCTTTGATGGCGATCGGCAGCCCGAACTCCTGGGCGAAGGCCAGGATCTCGTCGGCGGATTCCACGGGGTCGGCCGTGCCGGGAACCAGGGGAGCGCCGACCTTTTCGGCGATGTGGCGGGCCTGCACTTTGTCGCCCAGCGCGGAAATGGCGTCCGGAGAAGGGCCGATCCAGGTGATGCCGGCGTCGATGACTTTGGCGGCAAACTCGGCGTTCTCGGCGAGGAAGCCATAGCCGGGGTGGATGGCGTCGGCACCCGACTGCTTCGCGACCTCGATCAACTTGTCCATCACGAGGTATGACTCAGCAGCAGTGTTGCCGCCCAGCGCGTAGGCCTCATCTGCCAGCCGGACGTGCAGGGCGTCGCGATCGGGGTCCGCGTAGACGGCCACGGAAGCGATCCCTTCGTCCCGGGCTGCGCGGATAATGCGGACCGCGATTTCGCCTCGGTTGGCGATCAAGACCTTGGTGAGAGGGCTGGAAATGGGCTGCGCCGGATTAGCTGACAAGTTGACTCCTTCTGTCCTTCAGGGAGCCTAGCGTGATTTTGAGGGTTCCGCCCATATTGATGGGGGATTCCGTGTGTGAGACGGCCTGTCTTTGTAGGGTTGCTACAAAGACCGGAATCCGGCTATCAAGCCGGCGCCTCGGCGCGTCCCTATTCGTTGGTCCCTTCGGAACCGTTGTGGGTCCAGAGTTCGGTGATTCCAACGTTCGCCTGCCCCAGCAGATCGCGGAGGGTCGAAATGGAGAGCCCGACGACGGCGTGCGGGTCGCCGTCCACCTTGCGGATGAAGGCCCCGCCCAAGCCGTCGATCGTGAACGAACCGGCGCAGTGCAGGGGCTCGCCGGTTGCGATGTAGGCGTCGATGTCTTTCTCGCTCATCTCGGCAAAGTGGACTTCTGCGCTGGATACGGCGCCGACTGTTGCTCCGGTGCCGACGGCCGTCTCGCCGTCGTTCATGTCGGCTGCGGTTTCGCGGCAGTCCACGAGCCAGTGCCCGGTGTGGAGTACCCCCTTGGAGCCGCTCATGCGCATCATCCGTTCCTTGGCCACGTCCACCGTGTACGGCTTCCCGTGCGACTCGCCGTCGAATTCGAACACGGAATCGCAGCCGATCACCAAGGCGCCCTCAGCATCCGGAAGGGAGGCAACGGCCTCGGCCTTGGCTCGAGCGAGGAGGAGAGCGGTGTCATGCGCGTCTGTCACCCCGTACCGGGCTTGCACGGCATCCTCGTCCACGTCCGAGACGAGCACCTCGTGGTTGATGCCGGCCTCGGTGAGGAGCTTGGTGCGGGCGGGGGATTGGGAAGCCAGGATCAATCGGGTCACGGCTCAAGCGTAATACGCGGCGCCTTCCACCGACGCTCGCTCACTTATGTGGGTGTTTGGCCGGACGCTCGCTCACCGAGGTGAGCGGGCGTTTGGGGAAAGGGCATTAAAGGTGAGCGGGCGTCGGTTCCGGACACAGAACCGACGCCCGCCTCAAGACGACCAGGCGCTTAGTGGACCAGCTCCTTGGCCCCGCCTGCCGCCGTCGTGCGCTGCAGCTTGGCGCCCTCGACATCGACGTCGGGCAGGATCCGGGACAGCCACCGCGGCAGCCACCAGGCCTTCTCGCCCAACAGGTACATCACGGCAGGAACGATGGTCATTCGCACCACGAACGCATCCACGAGCACGCCGAACGCCATCGCGAAACCGAGCGGCCGGACCATGGTCAGGTGGCTGAAGATGAAGCCGGCGAACACGCTGACCATGATGATGGCGGCGGCCGTGACTACCGCTGAGGCATGGCTGAAGCCGCTTCGGACCGCCTGCTTCGCGTTCTCACCGTGCATGAACGATTCACGCATGCCTGAGGTGATGAACACCTGGTAGTCCATGGCCAGGCCGAACAGCACACCAATCAGGATGATCGGCAGGAAGCTCAGCACGGCTCCGGGATTGGGCACGTCGAACACGGTGCCCAGCCAGCCCCACTGGTACACGGCCACCACGGCGCCGAACGCTGCCGCGAGCGAGAGCAGGAATCCGCCGGTAGCGAGCAGCGGGACGACGATCGAGCGGAACACGAGGAGCAGGAGGACCAGCGAGAGCCCGACGACGATCGCCAAGTATGGCGGTAACGCGGCACCGAGCTTCGCCGAGACGTCGATGTTACCGGCTGTCTGCCCCGTCAGCCCGATGGTGGCGCCTGTGGCCTGCTGGATTTCGGAACCCTTGGCACGCAGTTCCGAGACCACCTGGACGGTGCTGGCACTCGCGGGGCCGTCCTTGGGGATGACCTGGAAAACGGCCGTGCGGTGATCCGGGCTGAGGGCTACCGGAACGGCCGCCACGACGTTGTCCACGCTGCGCAGCTTGTCCGCGACGTCGAACTGCTTGGTCTTGGCCTGGTCGTCGCTGAGCCCGGACGGGAAAGTACCGACAACCACGATGGGGCCGGTCATGCCCTCGCCGAAGCTCGTCCGGGTGAGGTCATAGGCCTTGAACGCTTGCGAGTCGACCGGTTCCGAACCGCCGTCGGGCAAAGCGAGGCGCAGCTGGGAAGCCGGGAGGGCCAGCACCCCGAGCAGCACGACGCCGGCAAGCAGCGAGACCACCGGGTGCCGGGTCACGAGCCCGCCCCACCCACGGCTGCTTCGCCGCTGGTCCTCGGCGCGGTCCGCCGAGGCATGCTCCGGCTCCGCGTTGTGGCGCTCCGCCTTCGCCCACGCCCGCTTCGAGATCAGCTTGCGGCCCACCAGCGAGAGGACCGCCGGGGTCAGGGTCAGGGAGACGACGACGGCGACTGCAACTGTCGCGGCGGCCGACAGGCCCATGACGGCCAGGAACGGGAGCCCCGGAACGACCAGCGCGGCAAGCGCGATGACGACGGTGAGACCCGCGAAGAGAACGGCGTTGCCTGAGGTGCCGGTGGCAAGGGCGACAGATTCCTCGGCGTCCATCCCTGAAAGCAATTGCCCGCGGTGGCGGTTGACGATGAAGAGCGAGTAATCGATTCCGACGGCGAGGCCCAACATGAGCGCGAGCATCGGGGAGATGGAACTCATGTCGATGACGCCGGTGAGGGCAAAGGTTCCGCCGACGCCAACGGCCACGCCAATGATCGCCATCAGGAGGGGCAGGCCGGCGGCGACGAGCGTTCCCAGCATCACGATGAGGGCGATCGCAGCCACGGCGATGCCAATGATTTCGGAGACTCCGAACAACTGGGAGACGTCCTCGGTGATTTCCTTGCTGGCCAGGGCCGTGACACCTGCCGAGGAGACTCCGTGGACGATGTCCTGGACTTGCTGCCGGACGGCGGGGGTCAGGCCGTTGATCGATGTCTTGAACTGGACCTGGGCGATCGCCGCTTTACCGTCCTGGGAGACGAAACGCATGCCTTGGGACGCTGTCACCTGGCGCTTGGCCAACGCAAGGGCGGCGGCACCGTCAGTGGCTTGTTTCTGGCCGGCGTCGAGTTTTTGGCGTCCGGCCAGAAGTTCGGCCTTCTGCGGGGCGAACTGGGCCTGGATCTGCGCAGCGGGCATGCCCGCAGCGGTCATTTGCTGCTCGGCGGCCTTCAGTTGGGCATCGCCCGCATCGAGCGTGGCCCGCGCCTTGTCCAGCTCAGCTTGCCCGGCGGCGGCTTTCTGTTCCCCGGCAGCAATATCGGACGGTGCCTTGTCCAAGGTGGCTTGGGTCGTGAACGGGTTGACCGTTGACTGCACATCGGGCAGTTTTTCCAGCTGGGCGAGGGCCGACGCGATGGCGTCCTTGCCGGCCTGGTTGAATCCGGCGTCGCCGGCTTCGAAGACGATCCCCGCGGAACCACCCGAAGAAGCCGGAAGGTCCTTTTTGAGCTTGTCCAGCATCTGCTGGGTCTCGGTACCCGGGATCTGGAAGTTGTTGGACATGGTGCCGTGGAAGGCGGCTGCGGAGCCGCCGACTGCCACGAGCACGGCCAGCCAGAGGGAGATCACCAGCCAGCGGCGACGGTAGGAGAACTTGCCAAGGCGGTAGAGCAGGAGTGCCATATCGGAACCGATCTGTCGGTGTGTGGTTATGCCGAGTGTTGTGGGTCAGCCGCGGGCTGAGTGCCGCGCGACGCCGGGCTTCGAGGGGCGGGTGTCGTGAAGCCCGAACCGAGCAGGCCAATGGCGTCGATCAAGTACTGCCGCAGGCTCGCGAGGGAATCAGGGGAAAGGTCCGGGCCGTGTTGTTCGAACCAGACGCTCATGGCTGCCTTGCCGCACGAAATGATAGACCCGGCCAAGGCCCGCAAATAGAGCTCATCGACATCCGGGCCGAGGCGAAGACGCGCGGCGTCGATGATCTGCATGGTGCAGTGGTCCCAGGCTTCGAGTTCGGAACGCACCAGGGCGCGGTTGTCGTGGGTCAGGCTGAAGAGCTCGGCCATGGGGGAAACCGTCATGGGGTCAGCCAGTGCCATGAGGGCGGCCCGGGCGGAATCGAGGATGGGTTCGTCCGACGGGCGCAGGCGGAATTGTTCCAGGGCATGGTCCAGGAAGCCCTCGGTCACCGAGGCCAACGCCGCCTCGAGGCTGGGGAAGTAGTTGAAGAACGTGCGCCGGGATACGCCGGCCTCTTCCGCGAGGTCCTCCACCGTGAAATTGCCGGCGCCCCTGCTGCGCAGCATGGCGAGGGCCGCATCCGCGATTGCTCGGCGGGTAGCCAGTTTGTTCTGTTCCCGGCGCGAGGGCAGGGCGGCGGTGTCGGAGGTTGTCACGTACTTACACTAAGTGCAACTTTGCACTCAGGGCAAGTTAAATCTCCGGCGGTGCCGTGTCTTCCCGGGGCGCGGCCGACGTCGCGGGCTGTGCGGGCTGCTGGGCAGCGGTGCTGGTCAGGTAGATCGACTGGCCAGTAGCGCCGGGCTCGCCTTCGGCGAGGGGGATGGCGAACACTGCGGTCCCGTAGGCGCACACTTCGGTCCAGTTGCCGCCCATCTCGGACGTGTCGAAGCGCATGGCGACAATAGCGTTGGCGCCGCGCTGCTGTGCCTCGCTGACCATACGGGCCATGACCTCCTGGCGGCTTTCATAGAGTGCCTTGGTCATTTCGGGCAGTTCGCCGCCGCCGAGGGAGCGGAAACCGGCAATCATTTGGGAGCCGAGATCCCGGGAGCGGACGGTGAGGCCCATGACTTCGCCGAAGACGGCGTCGATCCTGTGGCCCGGAATCTTGTTTGAGGTGACAATCAGCATGGACAGAGCCTATCCAGAATCCACCCCTGTTAAAAGGACGAATCCCCGGGGCATTCCCCGGGGATTCGTCCGCGCGACGATGGGCCTCCGCTAGGCCTTGGCGTCAGCGAGCTCGCGTGTGTCCCCGGATGCTTCCGCAGACTCGGTCTCGGCTGCGAACGCTGTTCCCTTGCGTGGCGCGTTGTAGAGCGATTCGTCCAGGATTCCCTGCCGTTTGGCGACGATGGCCGGAACCAGCGCTTGTCCTGCGACGTTGACGGCCGTGCGGCCCATGTCCAGGATCGGGTCGATCGCAAGGAGGAGCCCGACGCCGGCGAGCGGCAGTCCCAGCGTGGACAGGGTCAGCGTGAGCATGACGACGGCGCCCGTGGTGCCTGCCGTTGCTGCCGAACCAAGGACCGAAACCACCACGATCAGCAAGTACTGGCTGAAGTCCAGGTTGATGCCGAAGAACTGGGCAACGAAGATCGCGGCAACGGCCGGGTAGATGGCGGCGCAACCGTCCATCTTGGTGGTGGCGCCGAGCGGCACGGCGAAGGATGCGTAACCCTGGGGAACTCCGAGGTTGCGTTCGGTGACGCGCTGCGTGAGCGGCAGCGTGCCTATCGAGGAACGCGAGACGAATGCCAGCTGCACGGCCGGCCACACGCCCGAGAAGTACTGCTTGACGGACAGTCCATGGGCCTTGACCAGGATCGGGTAGACGACGAAGAGCACCAGGGCCAGGCCCGCGTAGATGGCCACCGTGAACTTGCCGAGCGAACCGATGGTGTCCCAACCGTAAACAGCCACGGCGTTGCCGATCAGGCCGATAGTACCCAGCGGGGCGATGCGGATGATCCACCAGAGGACCTTCTGGATGACCGCAAGGGCAGAAGCGTTGAGGTTCAGGAACGGTTCGGCCTGCTTGCCGACCTTGAGGGCGGCGACGCCGACGGCGATGGCGATCACCAGGATCTGCAGCACGTTGAAGCTGATCGACGTGCTGGCGACGCCGTCCGTGACGCTCGTGCTCGCGCCGATGCCCAGGAAGTTCTTGGGGAAGAGGCCGGTGAGGAACGCCCACCAGTCGCCGGTCTTTCCGGCGTATGCGGCCTTCTTGGTGATGCCGGTGCCGGAGCCCGGCTGCAGGAGCACTCCAAGTCCGATGCCGATCATCACTGCGATGAGCGAGGTGATGGCGAACCAGAGCAAAGTGTTCCATGCCAATTTCGCTGCATTGGACACTTGGCGGAGGTTCGCGATGGAGCTCACTACAGCGGTGAAGATCAAGGGCACGACGGCGGTCTGCAGCAGCGAGACGTAGCTCGAGCCGATGGTCTGCAGCGTGGCGCCGAGCCCGTTGGGAGTCTTCGTGGTGCTGCCGGTGGCTTTGGCCAGGAGACCGAGCGCCAGGCCGATCACCAGGGCCGCGATGATCTGGACGCCGAAAGACGTTGCCCACTTGGGAAGCCGGGACCCAGTCTTTCCGGCGGAAGTCAAAGTGTTGGATGAATTGCTCACCGGAACAAACTAGGCCCCGACAAATACCACCGCGACCCGACGTTGAGAAATGTTACATTCCCAAATTCAACCCACTACAAAAGAGGCCCACGAATTCGTGGCCAATCCACCCATTTATGAAGTTATTCCCGGAGCAAATGTGGGGAATGTAACAGCGTTTGGGCTTCGATATGGGAGCGAATTGTTGGGTCGCGAAGCCCGGAGGACGGGCATCCGGCAGCGTGCGTCTAAGCGAGGAACGAGCGAGCACGCAGAGGATGTCCGCCCTCCGGGCGGGGAGTTGGGTCAACCCAGCAAAGCGCGCTTGAGAGTATCCAGGCCAACCGAGCCGATATTCAGCGCATCCGTGTGGAAGGCCTTCAGGTCGAATCCGTCGCGGCGTTCGAGTTCAGCCCGGATTTCTTCCCATAGCCGTTGCCCTACCTTGTACGACGGAGCCTGCCCCGGCCAGCCGAGGTACCGGGTGAATTCGAACTGGAGCTGGCCCGCGCTGATGGGAAGGTTGGCCTTGAGGAATTCGAAGCCCTTTTCAGAGGTCCAGGTGCCGCTGCCCCAGCGTTCGGGAACTTCCAGCTCAAGGTGGACGCCGATATCGAACACGACGCGGGCAGCGCGCATGCGCTGCATGTCCAGCATGCCCATGTGGTCGCCCGGGTCCTTGAGGTAGCCGAGCTCCAGCATGAGCTTTTCGGCATAGAGGGCCCAGCCTTCACCGTGCCCGGACACCCAGCAGACGTTCCGTCGCCAGTTGTTGAGGAGTTCGCGGCGATAGACGGCGGTGGCCACCTGGAGGTGGTGGCCGGGGACGCCTTCGTGGAACACCGTGGTGGTTTCGGCCCAGGTGGTGAAGGTATCTTCGCCGGCGGGGACAGACCACCACATGCGCCCGGGCCGGGAGAAGTCGTCAGAGGGACCTGTGTAGTAAATGCCGCCTTCGTCCGTGGGCGCAATGCGGCATTCGAGCGTCTTCATGATGTCCGGGATCTCGAAGTGCACGTCGGCCAGTTCGGCTACTGCGCGGTCGGAGAGGTCCTGCATCCAAGCCTTGAGGGCATCGGTGCCCTTGATTTGCCGCTCGGGATCGTTGTCGAGGATGGCTTTGGCTTCCTCGATGGACGCGCCAGGCTTGATTTGCTCGGCTACGCGCTCCTGTTCGGCAATAATCCTGTCGAGTTCCTGCACGCCCCAGGCGTATGTTTCCTCCAGGTCCACGGTTGCTCCGAGGAACAAACGTGAGGCCAGGGCGTAGCGTTCGCGGCCCACCGCGTCCTTTTCGGGAGCAAAGGGCAGAAGCTCCGCTTCGAGGAAGGCGGCGAGGCGCAAGTAAGCGGAGCGCGCGACGGCGGCACCGGCGTCGAGCTCTTCCTGCAGTTCCACCGGCAGCGGCTGCCCATCGAGGGATGCTTCCGAAGCGAGCTTGGCGAAGAAGCCGTCCTCGGCCGCGTATTTGCTGGTCTGTTCGATGACGATCTTGACTTGGCGGGCTGCGGAGACTCTCCCTGCCTCCTTGGCTGAACGAAGGGAAACAATGTACCCGTCGATCGCTTCAGCAATGTTGGCCGCGCGGCCGGCGATGTGCCCCCAGTGTTCGGCAGTGTCGGTGGGCATGAGGTCGAAGATCGCGCGGATGGTTTGGGCCGGAGACTCGATGTTGTTCAGGTCCGCGGCGTCCCAGCCTGACTCGTGGATCTCGAGGGCCAGTCCGAGCCGTTCCCGCATCGCGTCAAGGGTGACGACATCGGAAGCGTCCGCCGGTGCGAGGGCAGCCAGCTCATCGAGGGTTCGGCGCGCTGCCTGGGCAAATGCCTCCGCGCCGGCAGGCGAGAAGTCCTGGTACTCGGTTTCGTGTCCGGGCAGGCCCAGGGTGGTGGCGAGGGTCGGGTTGAGGGCAAGAAGGGTGTCCGTGTAGGCGTCGGCGACCGCATCGATGGCAGTCTGGAGGCGTGCCGGAGCTGTGTTAGGAGTAGTCACCCCAAGAGCCTAACCGCGACAAGACTCTTGTGAAAGGGTTGTTGCAGATGTCTCGGAGGCCAACCCAACTAGCTCGCAGTTGTTGTCGTTTTGAGCCTTCAAAACGACATTAAATGCGACTCAGTTGGGGCACCACAGAACTTAACCCCGGCTGCGCTTCCAGGCGCCTGGCCCCGGAGTGGGGTCCATGCGCAGTTGCTGCCGTCGCAGCCAGTGCCGCGTGCTGGGTTTGGGAGTTTCGGCTTCCTCCGGCGATCCAAGGGAGGCGACGACGGCGGCAAGCGCCGCGAGCTCTTCCGGCGTCGGGTTTCCCTTGACGACCGAAAGCAACGGTTGCGCCGGCTCCACGTCAGTGGAATCAGGCCCGGAGTCAGGAAGGTTCTGTCCGGCGCTCACAGAGGGATGTTTCCGTGCTTCTTGGTGGGCAGGCTGGCGCGCTTGTCGCGAAGCGCACGAAGGCCCTTGATGATCTGGATGCGGGTCTCCGACGGCACGATGACGGCGTCGACGTAGCCAAGCTCGGCCGCCTGGTAGGGGTTGAGGAGTTCTTCCTCGTACTGGCGGATGATCTCGGCGCGCTTGCCTTCGACGTCGCCACCGGCCTCGGCGACGGCGGCAAGGTCGCGGCGGTACAGGATGTTCACGGCACCTTGGGCGCCCATGACGCCGATCTGGGCCGTGGGCCAGGCCAGGTTGAGGTCGGCCCCAAGCTTCTTGGAGCCCATCACGATGTACGCTCCGCCGTAGGCCTTGCGGGTGATGACCGTCAGTTTGGGCACGGTGGCCTCGGCGTACGCGTAAAGCAGCTTGGCCCCGCGGCGGATGATGCCCTGGAATTCCTGGTCCTTGCCGGGCAGGAAGCCGGGGACGTCCACCAAAGTGATGATCGGAACATTGAAGGCATCGCAGTGGCGGACAAAGCGGGCTGCCTTTTCCGAAGCGGAGATGTCCAGCGTGCCGGCGAACTGCATGGGCTGGTTGGCCACGATCCCGACGGTGTGGCCTTCAACCCGGCCATAGCCGATGATCACGTTGGGGGCGTAGAGCGACTGCATTTCGAGGAAATGGGCGTCATCCACGATCTGCTCGATGACCTTGCGCATGTCGTAGGGCTGGTTGGCCGAGTCCGGGATGAGCGCGTCCAGGGCGAGGTCGTCGTCGTCGAGCTCCAGCTCTTGCTCGTGCTCCAGCACGGGTGCCTCGGAGAGGTTGTTGGACGGCAGGAAGTCCAGGAGTTCGCGCACGAACTCGATCGCATCGGCTTCGTCGCTGGCGAGGTACGTCGCAGTGCCGGTGGTGGCGTTGTGCTGGCGCGCGCCGCCGAGGGTTTCCATGTCCACGTCTTCGCCGGTGACGGTCTTGATGACGTCTGGGCCGGTAATGAACATGTGGGAGGTCTTGTCCACCATCACCACGTAGTCGGTGAGGGCGGGGGAGTAGGCGGCGCCGCCGGCGCACGGGCCCATGATGAGGGAAATCTGGGGGACGACGCCGGAAGAATGGACGTTGTTGCGGAAGATGTCGGCGAACATCGCCAGTGAGGCGACGCCTTCCTGGATGCGCGCGCCGCCGCCGTCGTTGATGCCCACCATCGGGCAGCCGTTGCGGAGGGCGAACTCCTGGACCTTGACGATCTTCTCGCCGTTGACCTGGCTCAGGGAGCCGCCGTAGACGCTGAATTCCTGGCTGTAGATGGCCACCAGGCGGCCATCAACGGTGCCATAGCCTGAGACAACCCCGTCGCCGAGCGGCTTTTTCTTCTCCATGCCGAACGCGGTGGAGCGGTGGACGGCCAAAGCGTCGAACTCCACGAAGGAGTCTTCATCGAGGAGCATGTCGATGCGTTCGCGGGCGGTGTTCTTGCCGCGGGCATGCTGCTTCTCGATGGCTTCGGGGCCGGAAGGTTGTTCTGCACGGGCCTGGCGGTCGCGGAAGTCGGCAATCTTTCCCGCTGTCGTTGTCAGATCGTGGCTCATCAAATATCTCCGGCTCTGTAGCTGATTTACGCTGGCACTGCTTCGTTAGGCATGCGCTCTTAAGTAGCATCCGTACAAAGTGCGGGCCCTGTTGGCTAGTCTAATGACGCAAAAGCCACAGACCGCTGTAGAAACCCTACAATTTTCGGACTTCAAGTCGAGCATCGAGCCATGTTACTCGCCAGTAACATAGTTGGGCTACAGTGTCCTCATGACCTCAAGCAACGATGCTTCTGCAAACCCTGCCCTTCCCTACCAGGCACGTGGATCTCTGAAGGGCCGCACCATCCTGATGTCCGGCGGCAGCCGCGGCATCGGCCTGGCAATCGCAACCCGCGCGGCCCGCGACGGCGCCAACATCGTCATCATGGCCAAGACCGGAGAACCCCACCCCAAGCTGCAAGGAACGGTCTTCACGGCCGCCGAGCAACTGGAAGCAGCGGGCGGACAGGCGCTGCCGCTCGTTGGGGACGTCCGCAACGACGACGACGTTGCCACGGCGGTTGCCGCCGCCGTCGAACGCTTTGGCGGAATCGACGTCGTCATCAACAACGCCTCGGCGATAGATCTCTCCCGCACTGACGCGATTGACATGAAACGCTATGACCTCATGCAGGACATCAACGTCAGGGGCACCTTCCTGCTGTCCAAGCTCGCGCTTCCGGCCCTGCGGAAATCGGGCAACGCCCATATCCTGACTCTTTCGCCGCCGTTGAACCTCGACCCGAAGTGGGCCGGCATGCACTTGGCCTACACCATGGCCAAGTACGGCATGAGCCTCACCACGCTGGGACTGGCCGAAGAACTCAAGGACGACGGCGTGTTGGTCAACTCGCTCTGGCCTTGCACCCTGATCGACACTGCTGCCATCCGGAATATGCCGGGCGGGGAACAAATCGTCCAAGCCGCCCGAGGCTCGGACATCATGGCCGACGCTGCCCACGCTGTCCTGACCGGCGCGCACCTGACCGCAGACTCAGGCGGTTCGGCAAGTTCGGGCAACTTCTACACGGACGAACAGGTGTTGCGGGCTGCGGGCGTTTCGGACTTCAGGCCCTACAGTCTGGGTGCCCCGGAGGAGAAGCTGGTGCCGGATATCTTCCTCTAAGCGGAGAACTTCTTCCGGGACCTGCCTGGCTGGATAGGATTCTGTCTATGGATGTCGAACAGCCTGCCAGCACCGAACCACGTGCCCCGCGCCCGGGCCTGGACCGTGATGCCCTGCTTCATCCCGACTTCCTCGCGGCCGCCGGTATTTCGCAATTGAAGATCGTGGAGACCACCGGTTCCACCAACGCTGATCTGCTGCGCGCCGTTACCACGGAGCCCAAGGAATGGGGCGACCTCGCAGTCCTCACCGCCGAGCACCAGACGGCGGCGCGCGGCCGGCTCGACCGTCATTGGGAATCTCCCGCACGTTCGGCGATTTCCGTTTCGATCGTCCTGCGCCCCGTGAATTCCCAAGGACTGCCCGTCCCGACCCAGAGCTACTCCTGGCTCTCCCTCCTGGGTGCGCTCGCCTTGCGTGAGACCCTCCTGGAAACCGCGGGCCTGCCTGCGGAGATCAAGTGGCCCAACGACGTCCTCGTCCGGGGCAAAAAGATCGCCGGCATCCTGGCCCAGATGGGGCCGATGGGCGATGGCTCGGTTCCGGCGGTGATCCTGGGTACCGGCCTCAACGTCACGCTCGGCGAGGATGAATTGCCTGTCCCCACGGCAACGTCCCTCCTGCTTGAAGGTGCCACCACCACGGACCGCACTGTCCTTCTTCGCAACTATCTCTCCCGCTTCGCAACGCTGTACCGCAGTTTCTGCAATGCCGACGGCGACCCTACAGCGGGATTGGCCGGCGGCTCCTCCCTGCACAAGCGGGTAGAAGCTGTCATGGTCACCTTGGGACGCGAAGTAAAGGCCCATTTGCCCGGCGACCACGAATTGGTGGGGCATGCGTCCAGGTTGGATGAATATGGTTCCCTTTTAGTGGTGGACCATGGTGGCCGCGAGCACGTCGTGACCGCCGGCGACGTCGTCCACCTGAGGGCTACCGAAAGCGGTTATGCGTAAAGAGCTCCTGCGTGGGGAGCAAGTCATCGTGATCACGCGGCAGCAGCCCAGGATGCTCTTTGGTCCCGTCCTGACATTCATACTCGTCCCCGCTGCCGCCGCGTTCGCCTGTGCATGGATTGTCAAGGGCGGACCGGGCAAATTGATTCCGGTCATCACAAGCGACTGGACCCAATGGTTGGTTACCGCGTGCCTGGCCCTAGTGGCGATCGTGCTGCTCGGCTACAGCCTCCCGCGATTCATCCGCTGGCGCGGCATACGGTACATCCTGACAAGCGGCCGGATAGTTGCCCGTTTCGGAATGCTTCGCCGCGGCGACTGGCAGGTTCCGCTGGCTGCGGTGCGTAGCGTGGGGATTCAACAATCGCTGCTCCAACGGATATTGCGCTCCGGGAATATATCCTTGGATACCGGGCACCCCGGCGAGGCCGTTCTCGCGGATGTCCCGGAGGTCGGCAAGTTTCGAAGTTTCATCCTGGATGCCATGGCCGAGCTTCCGGCGAATGTCAGGTTCGGCCCCGGCGCCGGGCAAGAGACCGGCGATTTTGACAGTTTTGCTGGACCAGTTGACGACCCGGATGCCGCGTTGCCCTGGGATATGAGAGAAGGTGGAAGAGATGAGCGTTGACGAGCAGGAGCCTGAGTACATGGACCACGAGCCCGACGCCGTGCCCGAACCTTCCGTGGACCAAGCACTAACAGGGGTCCTCCCCGTAGTGTCCCCGCCAACCGGCGCCCTGTCTTCAGAACGGCTTGCCATCAAGGCCCTGGAAACCAGGCTCCTGGGCGGCGAACGCAAACTCCGGCGACGCGAAGTGGCGGCCGGAGCAGGCGTCTCGCTGTTGTCTGCCCGCAAGCTGTGGCGAGCGCTGGGTTTCCCCAACTTCGGCGACCAGGACGTCGCGTTCACTGAGCGCGACCTCGCTGCGCTTTCCACCATCCTTGACCTCGTCCGCGCAGGAAAGCTCACCGAGGAAGCCGCCATTTCCGTGACGCGCGCGATCGGCCAAATGACCGACCGGATGGTGGTGTGGCAAGTCGAGGCCCTCATCGAAGACATGGTGATGCAGCAAGGCATTCCCGACGCCGTTGCCCGCAAACAGTTGGTCAATGAACTGCCCAACCTCGTCGACGCCATGGAAGAGATCCTTCTGTACTCGTGGCGCCGCCAGATGAACGCCGGTGTGCAGCGCCTGGCCGTCCGAGCAGAGGCAGGTCTTCAGGCGAGCGAAGCCGGCCGCGAAGGGGACGAAGACGATGCCCCTTTGCCCTTGGCGCGCGCCGTGGGCTTTGCCGACCTCGTCTCCTACACGAGCCTGTCACGCCGCATGAACGAGAAAACCCTGGCCCAGTTGGTCCAGCGCTTCGAGAACAAATGCGCGGAAATCATCTCCATCGGCGGAGGGCGCCTCGTCAAGACCGTCGGCGACGAAGTCCTCTACATCGCCGAGACGCCGGCCGCCGGCGCTGAGATCTCCTTGGCCCTCGCCCAGGCCTTCACGGAAGACGAAATCCTGCCGGAAGCCCGCGTCGCCATGGTCTGGGGACGGATCCTTTCCCGCCTCGGCGATATTTACGGCCCCACCGTCAACCTCGCGGCCCGCCTCACCGCCTTGGCCGAACCCGGCACGGTCCTCGTGGACGAGATGACGGCAGCAGCGCTAGGCCAGGACGAACGCTTCGTCCTGGTTCCGCAGACGGCCGAGAACGTTCGTGGTTTCGGGGAAATCCTCCCCGTCCGGCTTGCCCGCGGCCTTGGCAAGGGACTGGTTCTCGACTGATGACTTCACCCTCTGCAGCGACCTCCCCCGAGCCCGGATTCACGTTGAGCTATGGCTACGGGACGGACCGCGGACACAGCCGGGAACTCAACGAAGATTCGCTCATCGCGGAGGATCCGGTCTTCGCGGTCGCTGACGGCATGGGCGGCCACGAGGCGGGCGAGATTGCCAGCGCGTTGTGCGTACGGACCCTCGGCAGCATGCCCCAATTGGCGTCCGGAGTCCGCTCGGCGACCGCTGTTGCCATGCAAGAGTGCATCCTTGCCGCCGACTCCCAGATCCGGAATGCCACGGGTGGCCGCGCCGGAACTACGCTCACCGGCGTCGTTGTCGCTGAGCACATGGGCGTTCCATATTGGCTGGTCATGAACGTCGGCGATTCGCGCACGTATCGCTTGAGCCGGGGCGATTTCAGGCAGGTGAGCGTGGACCATTCGGAAGTCCAGGAACTCGTGGAGGCCGGAAGCATCACGCGTGAAGAAGCCACGGTGCATCCGCGCCGCCATGTGGTGACCCGCGCCCTCGGTACAGGCGGGGAAAACGAAGCGGACTTCTGGTTGCTGCCCATCCAGGATGGGGACCGGATGCTGATCTGCTCGGACGGACTCACCGGGGAGCTGAGCGACGAGCACATGTCCCGGATCCTGCGCGCGGTGGAGAAGCCCCAAGACGCGGTGGATGCCCTCATTCAGGAGGCGTTGCTGAGTGGCGGACGGGACAATGTCACCGCGATTGTGGTGGATGCCAGGATCGAGTAGAACGACGCCGAAGGGACTGGTGCAGGCTCCTGCCGATGGCGTTTTTGGGGGACGGGATTTGCGACACGCCCGGACTTTGTAGGAAGATTCCGGTCAATACCACCCCAACTCCGGGCGGCCTGTGCCGTCCTGCAGAGGTAAACATGACACAACGCTCCTCCGCGCGCTCTGGCGGCGCGACCCGTACCGCCGTGCGACGCCCGTTCTCCGTGGCCCTCGCGGGCATTGCCATGGCTGTGGTGATGTGCGCTTTCCCGTTGCTTTCGGCCCATGCCGAGACCGTCGGGCCTCCCGGGCAGGGACAAGTTTCCCCGGCCCCGGCCCCGGACCCGGCACCAACCGAGCCCACGCCAACCCAGCCGAAGGTCGTGGATCCCGCGCCCACCAAGCCACCCGTCGTCGCGCCGGCGGTCCCGGCACCCGCACCGGTTGTGCCGGCACCCGCCGCGCCCGAACCGGCCCCCATGACGCAGGTGACCCCGGAGCCGGAACCCAGCGTTGCGCCGTCGGAGGCTCCGGTAGCCTCGAGCTCGGCTACCCCGTCGGGCAGCCCGACGGCTAGTGCCTCGCCGTCGGCGTCGTCCAATTGGAATACCCCGATCCAAGACGGCCTCAAGGCGACCCAGGCTGCCGCGGTGAGCGGTACAAAAGGGCCGGGTTCTGACATGTTCGCCGTGATCGCCATCATGGGCGGCGTGCTTTTGGTGGCGGCGGGCGGCATTGCCTTCGCTTTGTGGAGCCGTCACCGCTTCTCGCACTGATTCCTGCTTGTGGTCCCTGCTTCCCGTCCGGGGGCCCTATTTTGTCGCTGCTTTGCGGCAAGATAGGTACGTGAGCACAGCAGAGAGCGAAACCGCAGTTCCAACGGAAGCCGTACGGGAAGAGTACGAAAACCTCGCAGACCTCGTCCGCAAGTACCGCTATGCGTACTACCAGGAAGATGCGCCGACTGTTTCGGATGCCGAGTTCGACTCCCTCTACCGCCGCCTTGAGGAGCTCGAGGCTTTGCATCCCGAGCTCGTGTCCAACGATTCGCCCACGCAGGAAGTGGGCGGAGAGGTTTCGGCCGCTTTCGCCGCCGTCGAGCACCTCCAGAGAATGTACAGCCTGGAGGATGTCTTCTCGCTGGACGAGTTGGAAGCTTGGGTCCGCAAGGCTGAGGCTTCGGTCGAAAAGCTGGGCACCGCGGCTACCCGCATTGCGTGGCTGACGGAGCTGAAGATCGACGGCCTGGCAGTGAACCTGCTCTACCGCGACGGCAAGCTTGTACGTGCCGCCACGCGCGGAGACGGCACCACGGGCGAGGACATCACCCACAACGTGCTCACCATCAAGGAGATCCCGCGCCAGCTCAGCGGCAGCGGATTTCCGTCCGAGGTGGAGATCCGGGGTGAAGTCTTCATTCCGTCCAAGGCTTTCGCCGAATTCAACGAGGCGCTGATCGAAGCCGGCAAGGCGCCGTTGGCCAATCCACGCAACGCCGCGGCCGGCTCGCTGCGCCAGAAAGACCCCGCGGAAACCGCCAAACGTCCGTTGAGGATGTTCGTCCACGGCATCGGGGCCCGCGAAGGCCTTGACTCCACGAGCCAGTCGGAAACGTACAAGCTGTTGGAGGAGTGGGGCCTGCCGGTCAGCCCCTATTTGAAGGTTCTGGACTCCTTCGAGGAGGTCCTCGACTTCATCAAGCACTTTGGCGAACACCGGCACGACCTCCTGCACGAGATCGACGGCATCGTGGTCAAAATCGACGACTTCGCCACGCAGCGTGCCCTCGGCTACACCTCTCGGGTGCCTCGTTGGGCGGTTGCCTACAAATACCCGCCGGAGGAAGTCCACACCAAGCTGCTGGACATCCAGGTCAACGTCGGCCGCACCGGCCGCGTCACTCCCTACGGGGTGATGGAACCGGTCAAGGTGGCCGGATCCACCGTGGAGATGGCTACCCTGCACAACCAGGACGTGGTCAAGGCCAAGGGCGTCATGATCGGCGACATCGTGATTCTGCGGAAGGCCGGAGACGTCATTCCTGAGATCGTCGGGCCGGTATTGGCGTTGCGAGACCAGCAGGATCCTCCCGTCCGTGAGTTCGTGATGCCCACGGAATGCCCGTCCTGCCACACGCCCCTGGCTCCGGCGAAGGAAGGCGACGTCGATATCCGCTGTCCCAACGCGAA
Source organism: Arthrobacter sp. KNU-44 (assembly GCF_051843155.1). NCBI lineage: Bacteria > Bacillati > Actinomycetota > Actinomycetes > Micrococcales > Micrococcaceae > Arthrobacter > Arthrobacter sp. KNU-44. The sequence continues at coordinate 677,202 of NZ_JBPXNG010000002.1, read as the reverse complement.
GTCCTGCCCGTCCCAGCTGCGCGAGCGTGTCTTCCACGTGGCGAGCAGGGGCGCTTTCGACATTGAGGCACTGGGGTGGGAAGCAGCCATCGCGCTCACCCAGCCTGCGGAACCGGAAACTCCGCCCCTGCGCAGCGAAGCGGCCTTGTTCAGCCTCACACCGGAGGATCTCGCCGAGGTCCGCATCCACCGTGAGAAGCGCTCCAAAGGCGTGGGCACGGGAACGTTCGAACTGGTGCCCTACTTCTATTCCAAGGCCACCGCCAAGACACCCTCCAAACCCACAGCCACCACGGACAAACTGTTCAAGGAACTCGAGAAAGCCAAGACGCAACCCCTCTGGCGCGTCCTGGTTGCCCTGTCCATCCGGCACGTCGGCCCCACTGCGTCCCGCGCCCTGGCCACCGCTCTTGGCAGCATGGAAGCAATCCGGGCCGCCTCTGAGGAGGAACTGGCCAACGTCAACGGGGTGGGACCGACCATTGCCGCGGCACTCAAGGAATGGTTTGCCGTTGACTGGCACCAGGAAATCGTTGATAGCTGGGCAGCTGCCGGTGTGCGCATGGTTGACGAACGCGACGCCGGTATCCAGCGGAACCTTGAAGGCCTCACCATCGTGGTGACGGGCTCCCTCCCCACGCTGAGCCGGGACGAAGCCAAGGAAGCCATCATCATCAGGGGCGGCAAGGCAGCCGGCTCCGTTTCCAAGAACACCAGTTACGTCGTGGCCGGGGAGAACGCAGGCTCCAAACTGGACAAGGCAGAGCAGCTTGGCATCCGGGTGTTGGACGAGGACGGCTTCAAGGCATTGCTCGACGGCGTCCTGGAACCCGTCGGCGGCGCGGCTCCGGATGATGAAGACGCAGCGGTTTCTCTGGCTGGCGCTGCCGCGGCGGAAGCGGACGCCGCCGAATGACGGCCGATGTCTTGGAGCTTCTCGCTGTCGCCCACGCGGCCGCCGCGGCAGGAGCGGAGGTGCTCGCGGCCAGGCCTGCGGGCCCCAACTCGGCCGGGAACCTCGGCGTCGTGAACAAAGGTGACGCCGGCGACTGGGTGACGGCCTTCGACGTCGCGGCGGAGAACGCTGTGCGGGGCGCAATTACCGCGGCCCGCCCGCACGACACCATCACGGGCGAAGAGCACGGCACCACGCGGCCCGAGGAGCCCAGTGGCTACCGATGGTCGATCGATCCGCTGGACGGCACCACCAACTTCATCCGGAATATCGTCTACTACGCCACGTCCGTGGCCGTTGCTGATGCCGACGGCGTCTGGCTGGCCGGCGTCGTCAACGCCCCGGCGCTTGGACGCATCTACTCGGCGGCACGCGGCCACGGAGCGTGGCTTGAAGAAAACGGGGAGCGCACCCAGTTGAGCGGACCGCTGCTGGGCCGTACGGGGCTGATTGTGGCCTCCGGGTTCAGCTACGATCCCGCCACGAGGGCCGAGCAGTTCGCCGGGCTCGGAAACCTCATGGAAGGTTTTGCCGATCTCCGCAGGCTCGGCTCCGCCGCATTGGATCTCTGCCTCGTGGCCGATGGAACCCACGACGCCTTCGGGGAGCGGGGGCTCAACGAACACGACTACGCGGCAGGTGCCCTGATCGCCGAGGAAGCCGGCTGCTGGGTCCGCCGCCCACGGCTGACCAGCCCGCTGGACGGCGGACCCACAGACGCGGACCGTTTGGAAGCGTGGACCTGCGCGGGAACCCTTGAGCTCTCGGGCAAGTTCCCGCTTTAGGATCGCGGAGTCTTCGATGATACGGACGCTGGCGATTTCGAACTACCGTTCCATCCGGGACCTGACCATGGAGCTGCATGGCCTGGACTTGGTCACCGGCTCCAATGGCAGCGGCAAGTCCTCGCTTTACCGTGCTTTGCGGCTCCTGTCTGAGTGTGCCGGGAGCGATTCCGCGAACGTGGTGGGTTCCTTGGCCCGCGATGGGGGGCTCAGCTCAACGTTATGGGCCGGACCAGAAACCATCAGCGATGCCATGCGGCGGGGTGAAGCGCCGGTGCAGGGAACAGTCCGGAAGGCATCCGTCAACCTGAAACTGGGTTTCTCCGGAGATGACTTCGGCTACCTGATCGACCTGGGACTGCCCGTTCCCGCTGGCGCTTTTGACGACGCCATTGGCAGGACCGTCCCGTCCGCTTTCAACAGGGATCCGGAGATCAAGCGAGAGCACGTATTTTCCGGCCCGGTAGCCAGGCCCGGGTCGGTGCTCGTGGACCGCAAAGGGGCCGTTGCCCGGCTGAGAGGCGGGAAAGGCGAATGGGTGGAACTGTCCCGTCGCCTGCACGCTTACGAAAGCATGCTCACAGAAGTCTCTGACTATGACAGGGCCCCGGAGGTACTCAGGGTTCGGGACATGGTGCGGTCTTGGCGTTTCTATGACCACTTCCGCACCGACCATGAAGCTCCAGCCCGTCAGGCGCAAATCGGCACCAGGACTCCCGTCCTCCACCATTCCGGGGGTGATCTTGCGGCAGCCTTGCAGACACTCCGCGAAACCGGCCAGGACGGTCTGCTCGACGACGCGATCGGCAGCGCTTTCCCGGGCAGTAGGCTGCGGATCGCCGTCGTCGATGGTCGCTTCAGCGTCGAGCTCCAACAGCCGGGTATGCTTCGGGCCATGGCGGCCGCCGAACTGTCCGATGGCACACTCCGCTACCTCATGTTGGTTGCGGCGCTTCTGACGCCGAGGCCGCCGGAGCTCATGGTTCTCAACGAGCCGGAAACCAGTCTGCATGTGGATCTCATGCCGGCGCTGGCCCAGCTCATCGTTCAGGCCGGTGAGCGCAGCCAGCTGATTGTGGTCTCCCACTCTGCGCCCCTGATCGCTGCCTTGCGGGAGAGCGGACGCGTTCATCAGCATGAGCTGTACAAGGACCTGGGGGAGACAAGGATCAAGGACCTCGCTGCACTGGAGGGACCGCCCTGGAACTGGCCCCGCCGGTGACTCGTGCACCCAACATCCTGATGTCAGGCTCCGGCCGCGGCGAGCGACCCCAGTTCCGCGCTCACTTATATCTGAGCGAGCGTTGTGGGATTGAGGCGTATATCTGAGCGAGCGTCGGGGGCGGGGCGCCGCGAAGCCGCCCGCCGCCGTCGTATTTTACGACGCTCGCTCACGTATCCGGGGTTTTCCTTGGACGCTCGCTCACGTATGTCTGAGCGAGCGTTGGGGGATTGGGGCGTATGTCTGAGCGAGTGTCGGGTCCCGGGTGATAGTTCGGTCACGGAAACGCCGCTTTGGCAGGTCGTCCCCCGCGGACCCGACTACCATGGATCAGTGCATTCGCAGATTACCGTCCGTCCCGCCCTGCCCGAAGACTACGACGCCGTAGCCCGAGTCACGATGGCGTCTTACGTGACCGCTGGCTACTACGGCAGCCCGGATCACCCGTACTTGGAGAAGCTGCGCGATGTGGCCGGCCGCGCCCGGTATGCCGACGTTTTCGTCGCCGAGCGCGATGGCCAGGTTATCGGCTCCGTCACGTCGGCCAGGGCCGGCGGCGACTTTTCGGACATTGGCCTTCCTGACGAACTCGAAATGCGCACCTTGGTGGTTGATCCGGAGGTTCAGCGCTCGGGCGCGGGACGCGCCCTCGTCCAGGCAGTAGTCGACCAAGCCCGTTCCATGGATGGCATCAACGCCGTTTCCCTCACGACAGGCGCCACATGGGAAAGCGCGAATGCCCTCTACGCCAAGACCGGATTCGAGCGCGAGCCGGAGCGTGATTGGTTCGTACCCGGGACCGACATAAAACTATTCGTTTACCGGCAGGATGTCCGCCAGCCATAAGGTTTCCTCGTAAACCCCGGTCATCGGGCCGGGTGCGGAAACTGAGAAAGGCGCGGCATGCGCAAGACATTCGGCACGGGCTCGGTCTGGGAACAGACCCTTGGATACTCCCGTGCGGTCCAGGTGGACAATACACTCTTCATTTCGGCCACGGCGGCGTCCGGAACCGTTGACGGCAAGAACGCGATCGTCGGCGACGACTTCTACTCGCAGACCAAATACATCCTCGAAAAGCTGGGAGCGGTCCTGGCTGACGCCGGGTTCGCTTACGACGACGTCGTGCAGTCCAAGCTTTACCTGACGGACATCAGCAAGTGGGAAGACGCCGGCCGCGCACACGGCGAGGTCTTCGGCGAGATCCGTCCCACCCTTTCCCTGGTCCACGTCCTGCCGTTCCTCGACCCGGAAATGCTGGTCGAGATCGAACTGGTGGCCCAGAAGAGCGCGTAAGCAGCCCAACTAACTCGCATTAGGTGTCGTTTTGACGCCTCATAACGGCATCTACTGCGAGTCAGTTGGGTGGGCAGCTACTTGGGGGAGAGCCGCGCGGGGACGCCGTAGCGGTGTTCCGGGCGGCCCGTGGTGCCGTAACGCAGTTGGATCTCGACGGCGCCATCATCGGCCAGCGAGGACAGGTACCGTTGCGCCGTGGCGCGCGAGACGCCCACCCGTTCGGCCACTTCCGTGGCCGAGTATTGTTCCCCCGGTGCCAAGGATTCCAGCACGGACGCCTCGGTCGCCGAACGAGGCTTTCCCGACGGCGCCACGTCACCTGCCACGAGCGCCCGCTTGGCCCGCTCGATCGTGTCCTGGTCCACGGCATGTTGGCGGCCGAGGATTCTCCGGTATCTGGCGTACGAACGCAGTTGCTGCGACAGAGATTCAGCGGTGAACGGTTTCAGGAGATACGCCAAGGCCCCGCGGCGCAGGGCGGTCCTGATAGACACCGCATCGGATGCCGCAGTCAGCATCATGGCATCCACATCGAGTTGGCCCAGCAGATCCAAGCCTGAGCCGTCCGGGAGATAAACGTCCAGCAACACAAGGTCCGGCCGAAGGCTATGCACAGACTGGAGCGCCTGCGCCGTGGATCCCACCGGGGCCAGGGCAAGGAAACCGGCCACAGAGTCCACATAGGCGGCATGGAGCTTGGCGACGTGGAAATCGTCATCCACGATCAACACCCTGAAGTCTTCGCTCACTGGTGTCCTTCCTTGCGTTCAGCTGCGGGTGGTACGGCCCGGACGGCATTGTCCGGCGTGCCCGTCACGCCCGGCATCGTGGCCATAAAGACGGCGCCTGGGCCGCCTGTCGAACCCGGGTCCAGGACGCGCACATCGCCACCCCGACGGCGGGCGAGTTGCAGGACCAGTGCGAGGCCGAGTCCCTGCCCGCCGGCCCTGGCAATACCGCCCTCGGCGGGCTCCGCCGTCGTGAATCCTTCCACGAAAACCCTTTCGGGCTCGACACCGCCGAGGCCGTCGCCGGAGTCCGCGACGACGATGTGCAGCGTGCCGCCGTCGGGCCCTGGTTCGTCGAGCAGCTCAAGCTCCACCCAGCGTTGGGTCGAAGAGCCGGCGACGGCGGCGTTGACTGCGTTGTCGATCAGGTTGCCGAGCACCGTGGTGACGTCCTGCGGCTCGGTGACGTGCTCCCGCACCAAGGTCTCGGGGCCGATCCGCAGCGCCACCCCCCGCTCGTCCGCTTCCACGCTTTTCGCGCCGACGAACGCCTGCAAATACGGATCCTGGAGGAGCTCGGCTTGCTGGACAGGAAACTTCAGCGGCCCGGTGGCGGAGATCCTGGCGAGATAGTCCTTGGCCTGGCCGTGTTGGCCGATGCTCATGAAGCCGGCGATCGTATGGAGCTGGTTCGCGAATTCGTGGCGCTGGGCCCGCAGCGCGGCGGACATGGTGCCTACGGCGTCGAGCTGGCGCGTCAGCTGCTGCAGCTCGGTGCGGTCCCTGAGCATGACCACCCAGCCGAGATCCTCCTTGCGGTGCAGCGCCTTGCGGGCGTTGGCAACCAAGACCCGGCCGCCCGCCACGATTTCCACTGCTTCGGCGTCGTGCGCAGAGGGTTGAGTGAGGGCCTTGAGCTTCGCCGGGACGGCGGCCCTTTCCCAGTCAGTGCCCGCCATGTCAGTGCCCGCCAAGTCGGTGCCGGACCGGGCCGAGCCGGCCGTGGCGGGGGAGCCAGGAGTTCCTGAGCCTTCCGGCATGCCGAGCAGCCGCCTCGCCGCGGCATTGAAGACGGTGATGCGGCCATCAGCGGAAATGCCGATCACGCCGTCGTCCACGCCCTGAAGCACGGCCACCTGGTCATGCACCAGAGTGCTGATCTCCTCGGGTTCGAGGCCAAGGGTTAGGCGCTGCAAACGACGACGGAGGAGGAACGATGCGAGGACGCCGGCCACCAGGGAGCCCGCAGCGGTCAGGGCAATCGGGACGATGTCCTCGGCAAGGCTTTGGCCGAGCGACTCCATGGAATAGCCGACGCTGACTTCGCCCACCACCGTCGCTGCGGAACCTGTCGCTGCGGAACCTGTCGCTGCGGAACCTGGAGCGAAGACCGGGACCTTGGCGCCCGCCGATGGTCCCAAGGTTCCGGTGTTCCGAGTGGTGACTTCCTTCCCGGAGAGGGCATCCGAGGGGTCCGTGCTGACCCGTTCGCCGAGACGGACCCGGTCCGGGTGGGCCAGCCGCAGGCCGGTCTCGTCCGTGACCACCACGAACAAAGCACCGGTGCGGCTCCTGGCGGCCTCGGCAGCAGCTTGGATGGGTCCGGCCGCGAGAACGGTGGCGGGTGGGGTTCCGGGCTCTTTGCTGATGGCTTCGACCTGGGAGCGGAGCGCGGGGTCCGAGGCCACGGTGCGTGCCAAAGTCAGCGCCTGGTTCTCCGCCTCCGTGCCGATCCGACCATAGACGAGCCACGCATGGACGGAGCCGCTTAGCAGCACCACCAAAAGGACGACGCCGAGTTGCAGGAGCAGGGTCTGCGTCGAGAACCGCAGGGCAAGCCTGGGCATGCTGCCTCCTTCCGGCGGGGATTGGCCGGCTGGAGCGGGGCAGCAGCGGCGCTGTATTTCTACGTCTACCTCTCCATTGAAGCATTGAGCACAATGAGCAAAATGCTCTCAATCAGCAGTATGTCCATCAAATCCCACAAAGGCCTTGCCGTGAGCGTCGCCACTATACGTTCTGTATCGCGCATCACATCGACGTGATGCCGTTCACTGTAGTAAGGAGCCGGCTGTGCTGGTATTGCTTGGATTCGCAATGATTGCGGTGTTCATGGTCCTGATCATGACAAAGAAGTTGACGCCCGTTCTGGCGCTGATCATCGTTCCCACCATCTTCGGCCTGTTTGCCGGTGCCGGTCTTGGCATCGGAAGTATGGTGATGGACTCGATGAAGTCCATGACGTCCACGGCCGCCCTCCTGATGTTCGCGATCGTGTACTTCGGACTCATGATCGACGTCGGCCTGTTCGACCCCCTGGTGAAGTTCATCCTCCGCAAGCTGGGCAACGACCCCGCCAAAGTGGTCCTGGGCACCGCCATCCTCGCGGCCGCAGTATCGCTCGACGGCGACGGCTCCACCACCTTCATCCTCACCACCGCAGCGATGCTGCCCGTGTACCTGCGTTTGAAGATGAGCCCTGTGGTCCTGACCTGCGTGGCCGGCCTGGCCAACGGCACCATGAACATCCTGCCGTGGGGTGGCCCCACGGCCCGCGCCGCCACCGCCCTCAAGATCGATGTCAACGACGTGTTTGTCCCGATGGTTCCCTCCCTGATCGCAGGCCTTGTCGTGGTCTTCGTGTTCTCCTGGCTCTTGGGCCTGCAGGAGCGCAACCGCCTCCGCGCCACGGCTCCCGAGATCTGGGGCGACGTCGCTGACGCCGGTGACGCGTTCGACGGCGGCACGCAACGCGGTGGTACTGGCACCGGCGGAGGCTCCGGCGTCGTGGTCCTGGAACGCACTGAAACCCTCGTTGACCTCGCCGACACCGGCTTGACCGACACCGCTCTCGATCCCAACCGCAAGACCCTGCGCCCGAAGCTCTTCTGGTTCAACCTCGGACTGACGGTCGCTGTCATGGTGATGCTCGTGGCCAACCTGGTGCCGCTGCCGTACGTCTTCATGGTGGGTTCCGCGATTGCCCTGTTGGTGAACTTCCCCAAGGTCAAGGAACAGGGCGCGCAGCTGGTGGCCCACGCGCCGTCCATCGTGGCTGTGGTCAGCATGGTCATGGCTGCAGCCGTCCTCACGGGTGTCCTCAACGGCACCGGCATGGTCAAGGAGATGTCGGCGTGGCTCGTCCACATCATCCCCGCCGAGATGGGCCCGTTCATGGCCGTCATCACCGGCCTGCTCAGCATCCCGATGACGTTCTTCATGAGCAACGACGCCTTCTACTTCGGCGTCCTGCCGGTCCTGAGCGAAACCGCCGCGCACTACGGCATCAGCGGCGCGGAAATGGCGCGCGCCTCCATCACCGGCCAGCCCTTCCACCTCCAGAGCCCCCTGGTCCCAGCGATCCTGCTGCTGGTGTCCCTGGCGAAGGTTGAACTGGGAGACCACCATAAAAAGGTCCTCTGGCGCACGGCCGTCATCTCCGTCGTCATGCTCGCAGTCGGCATGCTGACGGGAGCCATCGGCATCGGTTAACAAAGCAACCAGCAACGCGGGGTCACTTACGGCCCATTCGGGACCTCCGGATGGGCCGTAAGTGACCCCGCGTTGTTCGGGGTCCAACCCACGTAGACTAGTCCGGAAAACCATTTGAACTTTGCAGGGGAGATCCATGGCTGCGATCAACCGTGACGACGTCGCGCATCTTGCGCGTCTGGCTCACATTGAAATGAGTGCTGAAGAGCTGGACAGGATGGCCGGCGAGCTTGCCGTCATCGTGGATTCGGTGAAGTCCGTCAGCGAAGCCGCCGGGGACGATGTCCCGGCCACGTCCCACCCGATTCCGTTGAGCAACGTATTCCGTGAGGACGTCGTGGGCCACACCTTTACGGCCGAGCAGGCGTTGTCCGGGGCTCCGGATTCCTTCGAGGGCCGCTTCAAGGTTCCGGCAATCCTGGATGAGGACTAAGCGAATGACTGAATTGAACAACTCCGAACTCATCCGCCTGTCCGCGGCACAGTTGGCCGCCAAGCTGGCCGCGCGCGAGGTCACGTCCGTTGAGGTCACCCAGGCGTACCTGGACCGCATTGCCGACGTTGACGGGCTAGTCAACGCATTCCTGCACGTCAACGCCGAAGAAGCGCTCGCCGTGGCCGCCGAGGTGGACGCGATCCGCGCCGCCGGCGGTGCCGAAGCCGAGGCGCTGCACGAGCTCGCCGGCGTGCCCATCGCCGTCAAGGACCTCATCGTCACCATCGGCCAGCCCACCACGGCCGGTTCCAAGATCCTCGAGGGCTGGCACAGCCCCTATGACGCCACCGTCATCAAGAAGCTGCGCGCAGCGAAGATGCCCATCCTTGGCAAGACCAACCTGGACGAATTCGCCATGGGGTCCTCCACGGAACACTCGGCTTACGGCCCCACCCGCAACCCGTGGGACCTGGACCGCATTCCGGGCGGCTCGGGCGGTGGCTCCGCGGCCGCCGTCGCAGCTTTCGAAGCTCCGCTGGCCCTCGGCACGGACACCGGCGGATCCATCCGCCAGCCCGGCGCCGTCACCGGCACGGTCGGCATGAAGCCCACTTACGGTGCAGTGTCGCGCTATGGCGCCATCGCTATGGCGTCGTCGCTGGACCAGATCGGCCCGGTTTCGCGGACCGTGCTCGACTCGGCCTTGCTGCAGGAAGTCATCGGCGGCCACGACCCCTTCGACTCCACCTCGCTGACGGACCCCTTCGACACCCTCGTTGCCGCAGCCAAGACGGGCAACGTCACGGGTATGAAGATCGGCATCATCAAGGAACTCCACGGCGAGGGCTACCAGGCCGGCGTCGAGAACCGTTTCAACGAGTCCCTTGAGCTGCTCAAGGAGGCCGGCGCGGAGATCGTCGAGGTTTCCTGCCCCAACTTCAAGTACGCGCTGGGCGCCTACTACCTGATCATGCCGTCCGAGGTTTCCAGCAACCTGGCCAAGTTCGACGGCGTCCGCTACGGCTTGCGTGTCCTGCCCAAGGACGGCCCCATGACGATCGAACGCGTCATGGCCGCTACCCGCGCCGCCGGTTTCGGCGATGAGGTCAAGCGACGCATCATCCTGGGCACCTACGCCCTGAGCGCCGGCTACTACGACGCGTACTACGGCTCGGCGCAGAAGGTCCGCACGCTCATCCAGCGTGACTTCGAGGCCGCGTTCGCGCAGGCCGACGTCCTGATTTCGCCGACGGCTCCCACTACAGCCTTCAAGCTGGGGGAGAAGCTGGACGATCCGCTGGCCATGTACCTCAACGACGTCGCCACGATCCCGGCGAACATGGCCGGTATCCCCGGATTGTCCCTGCCTGGCGGACTGGCGGACGAAGACGGCCTCCCCGTAGGCATCCAGCTGCTGGCGCCTGCCCGCGAGGACGCCCGCCTGTACCGCGTGGGCGCTGTCCTTGAATCCTTGCTCGAAGAGAAATGGGGCGGCCCCTTACTGGACCGCGCCCCTGTTCTTGGTTCCAGCTCCACCATCGCCGGAGGTTCCAACTGATGTCTACCGACGCCATCCTCAGCTTCGAAGAGGCCATGGAGAAGTACGATCCCGTCCTTGGCTTCGAGGTCCACGTGGAGCTCAACACCAAGACCAAGATGTTCTCCTCAGCCCCGAACGTCTTCGGCGACGAGCCGAACACCAACGTCAACGAGGTGGACCTCGGCATGCCCGGCGTCCTGCCAGTGGTGAACAAAACGGCGGTGGAGTCCTCCATCAAGATCGGCCTTGCCCTGAACTGCAAGATCGCCGAGTACTGCCGCTTCGCCCGGAAGAACTACTTCTACCCGGACACCCCGAAGAACTTCCAGACGTCCCAGTACGACGAGCCCATCGCGTACGACGGATACCTGGACATCGAACTCTCGGACGGCACCGTGTTCCGTGTCGAGATCGAACGCGCACACATGGAAGAGGACGCCGGCAAGCTGACCCACATGGGTGGCGCCACAGGCCGCATCCAGGGTGCCGACTACTCGTTGGTGGACTACAACCGTTCCGGTGTCCCGCTCGTGGAAATCGTCACCAAGCCGATCGAGGGCGCAGGCAGCCGGGCACCCGAGCTCGCCAAGGCCTACGTTGCCGCAGTGCGCGAAATCGTCAAGAACCTCGGCGTTTCCGACGCCAAGATGGAACGCGGCAACGTCCGCTGCGATGCCAACGTCTCCCTGCGCCCGCACGGCCGCGAACGTTTCGGCATCCGTTCCGAGACGAAGAACGTGAACTCGCTGCGCGCCGTCGAGCACGCCGTCCGATACGAAATCCAGCGCCACGCCGCCGTTTTGGACTCCGGTGAGCCGGTCATCCAGGAAACGCGCCACTGGCACGAGGACACGCGCACCACGACGTCGGGCCGCGCAAAGTCCGACGCCGACGACTACCGCTACTTCCCGGAGCCGGACCTCGTTCCGGTCCTGGCGTCCCGCGAGTGGGTCGAAGAGCTGCGCGCCAGGCTGCCCGAGCCGCCCGCAGCCCGCCGCAAGCGGCTCCAGGCCGACTGGGGCTATTCGGACCTCGAGTTCCGCGACGTCGTGAATGCCGGCGTCATGGACTCCATCGAGGAAACCATCGCCGCCGGTGCCAGCGCCTCCGTGTCCCGCAAGTGGTGGATGGGCGAGATCGTCGGACGTGCCAAGACGGCCGACGTCGACCCCTCCGAACTCGGCGTCACGCCGAAAACCATCGTGGAGCTCAACAAGCTCGTCGAGGGCGGCAAGATCAACAACAAGATGGCTTCCCAGGTGCTCGACGGCGTCCTCGCCGGCGAGGGCACTCCGGCCGAGATCGTCGAGAAGCGCGGCCTCGCCGTCGTGTCCGACGACGGCCCCCTGCTGGAAGCGATCGACGCCGCATTGGCGGCCCAGCCCGACGTCGCGGAGAAGATCCGCAGCGGCAAGCTGCAGGCCATCGGTGCGATCGTCGGCGGAGTCATGAAGGCCACCCGTGGGCAGGCCGACGCCGGCCGCGTCAAGGAACTGATCCTGGAGAGGCTCGGCGTCGAAGGCTGATCCCACGCGCCCCCCACGCGCCTCACCCAACTAGGTCGCAGTTAATGACCCTTCTATGGTTCGTCAAGCGTGGCTGGGTGTTGGGTTTGTGTTGTTGAGTGTTCGGTAGATCCGTCGGGCGAGATAGCGTTTCACGCACCGGCGGATCTCCCTTTTGGTCCGTCCTTCGGCTTGTCGTTTCTGGACGTATCCGATGGTCTCGGTGTCGAAGGTCATCCTGCTGAGGGCGATCATGTGCAGGGCTTTGTTCAGGGTTCTGTCGCCGCCGCGGTTGAGCCGGTGCCGGACGGTGTTCCCGGAGGAGGCCGGGATCGGGCTGACCCCGGCCAGGGAAGCGAAGGCGGCCTCGGAACGGACCCGGCCCTGATGGGACCACGCGGTCAGGCAGATTGCGGCGGTGACGGGACCGAATCCGGTTTCCTGCAGCAGGGGCGCGGCTTCGCTGATTTCGACCAGTTCGGTGATCCGGGAGCCGTTGGTTTTGATGTCCGCGTCGAGTTCGCTGATGTGTCTGGCCAGCCGGACCGCTTCGGAGCGGGCAACGGACAATGCCAGCGGTTCTTCGCGGGCCCGCCAACGGGAGACCTCGGCGATCTGGGTTCCGGTCAGGGGTTTGCGGGCGTCCAGGCCCAGATCGTTCACCCTCAGGAGCGCGGTCAGTGCGTTCACGGACCGTGTGCGCTCGGTGGTCATGGACTCCCGCGCGGTGACCAGGACCCGCAAGGCTGCACGGATCCCTTCGTTCAGCCGCGGGCGGCGCAGCTGCTGCTCCCGGAGGGGCAGGACGGCCGCGGCGATCCGGTGCGCGTCCAACACATCGGACTTGCCGACTCCGCGGTGGGTGCGGGCGTCCATCCGGGCGGCTTCGGCGACCTGGTAGCCGGCGGCGCCGACGGCACCGGCGAGCAGGGCGCCATAGGACGCGGCGCCCTCGATCACCCACAGGGTCCCCAGATCGGCGCCGGTGCGGCGCGCGACCCAGGCGATGGCCCGGTTGATGCCGGCGCTGGTGGTCGGGAAATCCCGGGTCTGGAGCAGTTCCCCGGTAGCGGTGATGATGGCGTAGACATGGTTTTTGGCGTGGGTGTCGACGCCGACGACAAACGGGTGGGAATGCGCAACGATAGTCATAGCGGTTCCGGCACTTTCCTCTATTTCGCGGATATGGTCAGGGCCGCAAACGGCCGGTACCAGTCCGGGTAGAGGTCACTTCGGAACAGCACTGTGACGAGCCACGCCCCGTCAAACAGGGCGGGCAACCTTCTGATCAAGTCACCGAGGTGGGCCGGGCAGGTACCGGCCGCCCACCCCGCGGACGGACAAGTCACTAAAATGGCACCCCGACGGGGCCAGCCGTTATGTGAGTCACGACCGCAGGGCGGAACGGCCAGCACCTACTCTGCCAGCCAGTCCCAGACCAGCCACTCCAATCCTCACAGTCGTTATGAGCCTTCAAAACGACAACAACTGCGACCTAGTTGTGTCTGGATCCACAGCCCTCACACAGCTTCAAGGCTCATTATGGAGTCATCAGTTCTTTGCTGCCCGCCCCTTACCGGCCCGGGGAGGAGCGGAGGAAGGATTCGGCCATGTCCACCATGACTCCGGGGCTTCGCAAGGCCCTCATCGCGGGCGGTATCGCCGTCGTGTTGACCGGCGGTGGTGTGGCCGCAGTCTGGGCTGCCGGCCAGATCATCCCCGCCTACGTAGTGAGCGCGACGCCGACGAGCACGGCATCGCCTGCCTCCCCGTCGCCCGGGGCTACTTCGCCCGCCACCCCGTCGCCCGGCAAGGCCCGGCCGTTCCCGGTGCTTCCACGCGGCTTCGCAGGCCCGGGGATCCACGGTGAGTTTACGGTCAAGAACAACGACGGCAGCTACACGACCCTGGTGACGCAGCGTGGCTCCGTGCAGTCGGTCAGCGATTCGAGCATTTCCGTGAAGAGCGACGACGGCTTCACGCAGAGCTACGCGATCACATCGTCTACCACCATCGTCAGGTTCCCTGCTGCCGGAACAGGCACCCAGGGCCGCCGTCCATCTCTTCAAACCATCAAGGCCACCGACCTGAAGGCGGGCGACACCGTCGCAGTCTCCGGTACCAAGAGCGGCGCCACGGTCACGGCCACGCGAATTATCGGGGGTACCTTGCCCGCCGGGCCCACTGATGGCGGACGACGGCTTGGCTACGGGAGCGTCTCTTCCTGACTCTGCGCCCGCTCGTCTGGCTATGATGCTACTACCGCCGAACCGCGACCAATGGTCCGGTGTCTTAGCCCAAAAGGAGACGAATGCGCCCCACGATCAAGTCCGTGGCGGCGGCAGCCGGGGTTTCGACGGCGACTGTGTCCTACGTGCTGTCAGGCAGGAGCGGCAAAGACGGCAGCAGGAGCGGGTCCGGGGTGGCGCCCGCTACCGTGCTGCGGGTTCAAGAGGCGGCCCTGGCCCTCGGGTACCGCCCCAACCAGTCGGCAAGGGCCATCCGCACCGGCCGAACGAACCTGCTCATGTTGTCGCTGACAATGATCTCTGATCCGTGGGCATTGGATGTCAGCCGCGCTGTTGGTACGGCCGCCGCCCAGCGGGGCATTACGCCCATGATTCTGGCCGATACCGACTGGCGGGTGGCACTCAAACGCCAAAACGCGGACGTGACATTCATCGACGGCGCCGAGGAACCCGGGGATGCCGAACTGCTGGCACAGGCGGCGAGGCTGCAGCGCTTGGTGGTCTTCAGCGACACCATGGAACCTGAAGGGTTCGACGTCGTACGGCCCGTGGCCGGTTCGTCTTGCGACCAGGCGGTGGATCACCTCACGGGGCGGCACCACCGGGTGGGTTGCCTGATCTCCTCGACACATTCGACAAGCACCCTCGACATCCGCTTTGGTGCCTACACCCGCGGCCTGGCCAGGGCTGGTTTGGACTACCGGGACGACTACGTCGAGACGTATGACCGCGACGGGCTCAGCGCGTTCGACGCAGCGTTGCGGCTCCTGCAGCGGGCGGATCGGCCGACCGCGATCTATGCGACCACGGACTTCGCGGCGATAGCCGCCATCCATGCGGCCCAGCGGCTGCAACTTCGCATTCCCGGAGACGTTGAAGTGCTCGGTATCGGCAACACCACAGAAGGCGAGCGCATGACGCCGTCGTTGACCACCGTTGGTCCCGAGGGCTTTTTCCATGGCCTGGCCGCATTCCTGCTCGACCGGGCAGAGAATCCCGATGGGCCTGCCGGCATTCTGGAATTCCCCTGGAAGCTCATCGTGAGGGACTCAGCGCCCTCGGTGTGAAAGCCAGGGCCTACGGTATGAACCGGGGCCCTCGGGCTAAGCCCGGACTATCCACGCAGCGTGTCGAGGCACGTGCCGGATGATCGCACAACCCGCACTCCATGCACTTTAGTGACGTTTTCTGCCAGTAAAAGTTAAGGAAAGATCATCCGAGATCTTGCCTTTAAACGATTAACATGATGTGATCAACTGCACAACACCAGTTGGGTTGGCTGTTCGCCGAATGCGGGCCCGCCCCCGAAGGACCGTCGGTCTTCTGACCAAGACATCGGAGAATTCTTATGAACCACAACGTGACCCGCAGGTCATTCCTTTCCTTTGCGGCTGCCGGTGCCGCCGTCGTCTCGCTTGCCGCTTGCGGCGGGAACAGTGCCGCGGGGGGTAGCGCAGCCAAGGCCGCCTACGCTGCTCCCGCGAAGGACCTGAGCGCCGAGCTGAGTTACGCCATCTGGGACGCGGCACAGAAGCCCGCGATGCAGAAGATCGTGACTGAATTCAACAAGCAATACCCGAACATCAAGGTCACCATCGACGTCACGCCGTCGAAGGGTTCGGCCTACTGGACGAAGATCCAAACCCAGGCAAGCAGCAACACCCTGCCAGATGTTTTCTGGATGAATGGTCCGCACATCAAGCTTTACGCGCAAAACAACCAGCTGTTGCCCTTGGACGGACTGGTGTCCGGCAAGGCAGTGGACACGGCCAATTACCCCAAAGCGCTGGTGGATCTGTACACCGTCGACGGGGCGTTCTACGGGGTGCCCAAGGACTTCGATACCAGCGCGCTCTTCTACAACAAGGCCCTCTTCAAGGAAGCCGGGGTGCCGGAGCCGACGTCCAACTGGACCTGGGACGATGTGAAATCCGCCGGCGCCAAGCTCTCCAAGTTCTACCAGGGCAAAGGTATCTACGGGTATGCCGGCGACCTCACGGGCGGCCAGACCAGCTACTACAACACGATGATCGAAGCCGGTGGGACCATCATCTCGACTGACGGCAAGAAGTCCGGATACGACTCCGCCGGCTCAATCGCCGGCCTTCAATTCTGGCGCGACCTGATCGAATCCGGCGTATCTCCCTCGATGCAGCAATTGACGGACACCTCTTCGAGCGACATGTTCACGTCCAGGAAATTGGCTATGACCATGGACGGCTCCTGGACCGTCGGGCCGGCCCAAAAGGCCCTTGGGGAAGATCTTGGCATTGTCAGCCTCCCGAAGGGGCCGAAGAGCAACCAGAGCGTGATCCACGGACTTGCCAACGTGATTCCCGCCAATGCGAAGAACCCGGCCGCGGCGCAGGCGTTCGTGGCCTTCCTGGGAACCCAGGATGCTGCCAAGATCCAGGCGGAAACCGGAACCGTCATCCCGGCCTTCAACGGCACGCAGGATGCCTGGGTCAAGTCCGTTCCCTCTGTCGACCTCAACGTCTTCCTTGACCTGGCCAAGGATGCCTCGCCCTACCCGGCGTCGGCCAACACGGCCGCCTGGAACGAACTCGAGAACACCTTGCTGCCCCAGGCGTTCGCCGGGACCAAGCCGGTTGCGGACGTCGCCAAGGACCTTGCCAGCCAGATGAATGCCGCGCTGGCCAAAGAATCATGAAATCCCAGACCCTGACGCCGGCGCCCAAAAACGGCCGGGCCGTCCAACCCGCCGGGGATCGCCGCAAAGGAAAATCGAAGTCGGATGGCTGGTGGCCATGGTTGTTCGTGGTGCCTACTGTTGCGGGCATCGGAGTGTTCTATCTTTGGCCGATCGTCCAGACGTTCTACTACAGCTTCACCAAGTGGGGTGTCTTCGGCGGAACCAAGTTCATCGGCCTGGACAATTACGTGCGGATGTTCGCGGATTCCACTATTCCGCAATCAATCCTCAATACGCTGATCTATACAGTCGTCGTCCTGCTGGGGATTCCTATTGCGGTCATCCTTGCGTCCCTGATCGAGCGTCCCGGCCTGCGCTTTGCGGCCCTGTACCGGACGCTGTACTTCATTCCCTACATCACCATGCCGGCCGCCGTCGGGATCGTGTGGAGGTTGATCTACAACGGTGACTTCGGTCCCATCAACTGGTTCCTGGGCTTGTTCGGGATCCAGGGGCCTTACTGGACATCGACGCCGGGGTTTGCACTCCTTGCCGTGGCTACCGTGGGGCTTTGGATGTCGCTGGGATTCAACCTCATCATCATCAGCGCGGGACTGCGCGAGATCCCTCGGGAGCTCTTCGAAGCCGCGGAAATGGACGGGGCCAGCCGGGTCCGCCAGTTCTTCAGCATTACCGTCCCGCTGCTGACGCCCAGCATCTTCTTTGTCACGATCGTCACCGTGATCAGCGGCTTCCAGCTGTTCGATTTGCTGTACGTGATGATGGGGAAAGCGAACCTGGCCATGCCTCAGACGCAAAGCCTCGTGTACATCTTCTACAACCAGGCCTTCCTGCAGAACGACAAGGGCTATGCGGCAGCCATCGGCATCCTGATCCTCGTCATCATCGCTCTTCTGACCGCTTTCCAATTCCGTATCCAGAAGAGGTGGGTCAACTATGTCTGAATCGATGCTCTCCACAAAAGGCGGTGTCGAATCCCGACAGATCGCTTCGGCAAGGCCATCTCACGCTGGAGGCGAACCCTCTGAACCCGCGGGCCGCGACCGCAAGATCCGCGGCACCAAGGGCGCCAAGGGCGCCGATCGCAAAGGTGCCAAAGGCGGCAAACAGGGCTCGAACGTCCTGGCACATTGTGTACTGAGCATTGGCGGGTTGGCCATGATCTCGCCCCTCCTGTACCAGATCGTCATGTCGCTTTCGACGAACGCCGAAGTCCAGAGCACGCCGCCCACCCTGTGGCCCAGCGTCGTCCAATGGCATAACTTCGCGGACGTCTTCACCTCCATGAATTTCGGTTCACAGCTCTGGGTGACGGTAGCAATCACTGTCATGAGGGTGTTCGGCCAGGTGCTCCTCTGCTCTTTGGCGGGTTACGCCTTCGCTCGGATGCAATTCCGGTTCAAGGGGCTCATCCTGGCCATAGTCTTGTCGATCATCATGGTGCCGTCCCAGTTGTTCCTGATCCCGCAGTACCAGATCATCCAGAACCTGGGGTGGCTGAACAGCATCGCCGGCATCGTGGCTCCGGGCATCTTCAGCGCCTTCGGCCTTTTCCTGATGCGCCAGTTCTTCATGGGGCTTCCGGACGAACTCGAAGACGCGGCACGGCTCGACGGTGCCAATCCGTTCCAGATCTTCTTCCGGGTCATGCTGCCCCTCGCGGCAAACGGCTTGTGGGCCCTGGTCATCATTACCGTGCTGTGGTCCTGGAATGACCTCTTGTGGCCTTTGGTGGTGACGTCGACGGCGAACGCCGCACCATTGAGCGTCGGGCTTTCGAATCTCCAGGGTGAGCACGCCAACAATTACCCGATCCTCATGGCGGCATCGCTCATGGCCATGGCGCCAATCCTGATCATGTTCCTGCTCATGCAGAAGCGTGTGATGGCAGGCATCGGCCGCTCCGGACTCAAGTAAAAACCAAGTGGGCACCCACGTAGAGACTCACGTAGGAAAGGATCGCAGCCCTTGACGGAACAGAACCCGGTCCAGCTGGACGGCTGGTCGTTCGTGCTGGTCGACTCCTTGGAAAAGGTCTACCCGGACGATCCACCACGGCCGTTCGACAGGACCATCCCGATGTCCGTTTTCCCCGGCGAGACTGCGTCGATCCAGGTGGCTCTCCGGCCGCCCATGAAACACGATTTTCGGCTGTCAGGGGCGTTGGAGGTTGCAGTCGATGGTCCGGCGGCAGGAATTGCCACCATTTCGCAGGTTGAACTGGTGCCGTGTTCATTGGCGGCATTCCCGCAGCATGACGGTGGCTATGACCGGGACACTCCCGGTTTGTATCCCGACCTTTTGCGACCCACCCCGGATGGTCTGATCAAGCCCCTCTACGGGCAGTGGAGCGCCGCATGGATCGACTTCGTGGTGCCATCCGCGGAGAATGCGGGCGATCACGAATTCGGGATCTCGGTACGGGACGTGGGGGGCCGCGTGCTCTTCAGCACCACTATCGAAGTCACTGTCCTCGCGGCTCAAGCCCCGGAACTGGAGATCGTGAACGCCCACTGGTTCCACTGTGACGGCTTGGCGAGCCATTACGGCGTCGGCGTCTTCAGCGAAGAGCATTGGTCGATCATCGACGCCTTCATCGGGTCCGCGGCAAGGATGGGAGCCAACTCGCTGCTGACGCCCACGTGGACTCCTCCGCTCGACACAGCCGTAGGGGGAACCCGGCTGCCCACCCAGCTGATCGGGATCCGCGAGGATTCCGGCTACCGCTTTGATTTCAGCAAGCTGCTGCGATGGGTGGATCTTTGCGCCAAACATGGCATCCAGTACCTGGAAATTGCCCACCTCTTCACGCAATGGGGGGCCAAGGCGACGCCGGCGATCTATGTCGAGACTGCCCGCGGAATGGAGCGGCGCTTTGGCTGGGACGTGCCGTCGACGTCGCCGTCTTACCGGGAGCTGATGGCCGGGCTGCTGCCTGCCCTGCGTTCCTTCCTGGCAGAGCACTGGTCTCTTGACCGGGTCATTTTCCACATTTCCGATGAACCAGCGGGCGCGCAAGCCCTGGCCGGATACAAGCAAGCAAAGGACGTCGTCGCGGACCTCCTGGACGGGTTGACGGTGGTTGACGCCCTGAGCGACTTTGAGTTCTACAACAGCGGAGCAGTTCCCAAACCCGTGGTGGCAAGTGATGCCGTGGCACCGTTCCTGGCGGCCGGGGTGAAGGACCTGTGGGTCTACTACTGCGTCGCCCAGGACGCCGGCGTCGCCAACCGGTTCATTTCCATGCCTTCAGTGCGGAACCGGGTTTTGGGTCACCAGCTATATGCCCTGGAATGCGCGGGCTTCCTGCATTGGGGATTCAACTTCTACAACACGGCCCACTCGTTGGCGCCTGTGGACCCGTTCAAGGACACCTGCGCCGGAGGAGCGTTTCCGGGCGGCGACGCCTTCATGGTCTACCCGGGACCGGATGGGGTGCCGTGGGAGTCGATCCGTTACAAGGTGTTCGCCCAGGCCATGTGGGACCACCGGGCACTCTCGCTCCTGGCAACGCTGGCCGGTCGCGAGGAGGCACTCGCGTTCATCGATACGAACGGCTCGGGCGGGAGCCTCGCCATGGACAGCTTCAGCTACGACCCCCTTCATTACCGAAGGGTCCGCGAGCTGGTCAACCAGGGAATCGCGCAGCGCGTGGGTCAAACACGCCGACGCATCAACTTATCTAGTTAGGAATAGTACTTATGGACCTCAAAGTAGGCATCGTCGGATTCGGCTTGCGGTCGTCGCTGTGGCGCCACGCGCACAAGCCCGGCCACGGTTCGGAAGTCACCGTCGTGTGCGATCTGGGCGAGCGCGGCAGGGCGGACGCGGCCGGGAAGATCCCGACGGCGGTCATCACCGACGATCTGGACGTCCTGTTGGACTCCGGCCTGGACGCGGTCCTGGTCCTGACGCCGGACAACCAGCACGCCGCCGTCGCCGTCCGGACGCTCAAAGCCGGCATCCCCACTTTCTGCGAGAAACCGCTTGATGTCACGTTGGAGGCAGCCGATCTTATCCTCCAGACGGCCTTCGACACCGGAACGCGACTCTATGTGGGCCACAACATGCGGCACATGCCGGTGGTGGTGCAGATGCGCGACATCATCCAGGCCGGGACCATCGGCGACGTCAAGGCAGTCTGGTGCCGGCACTTCGTGGGGAACGGCGGGGACTACTATTTCAAGGATTGGCATGCCCAGCGTGCCAACACCACAGGGCTGCTGCTGCAAAAGGGCGCGCACGACATCGACGTCATCCACTGGCTCGCCGGGGGATACAGCACCAAGGTGCAGGCGATCGGCGAGCTGGCCGTTTACGGCGACGTCGCTTCCCGCCGCGACAACACGGCACGCCGGATGGGTGATTGGTTCTCCGTGGACAATTGGCCCCCCACCGAACAGACGGACCTCGCCGAGACGATCGACGTCGAGGACATCTCGATGATGAACATGGTCCTAGGCAACGGCGTACTCGCCTCGTACCAGCAGTGCCATTTCACCCCGGACTATTGGCGGAACTACACGGTGATCGGCACCAAGGGCAGGATCGAGAACTTCGGTGACGGAGCCGGCGACCAGATCTATGTCTGGACCACCCGGACAACCTCCGGTTTCGCCGAGCCCGACCAGAAGGTGGAGATCCGCGACGGAGAAGGCGGCCATGGCGGCGCGGACCCCTTGCTCATAGCTGAGTTCCTGCGCTTCGCAAGGGATGGCGGAACCACGGCGACTTCGCCGATCGCAGCCCGGGAGGCCGTGGCGGCGGGCGTGCTCGCCACCGAGTCCCTCCGCGGCGACGGTTGCGCGAAGCTGGTTCCGGCCTTGCCCGAAGAGCTCGTGGAGTACTTCAACGCGGGCCAACCAGCCCGGGTGCGGGAACCCTAGCGTCGCGTGCCCCCAGCTAACTCGCAGTTATTGTCGTTTTAGAGCCTCATAACGACAACAAATGCGAGTCAGTTGGGCTGGGCGGCGCCAGGTGACGTGCCCCCGGAAAGTTCGGTCATGACAGTCTGCAGCGCTTCGCAGACCGTCATGACCGATTTCCGTTTCAGGGTTTCCGGCCTCGCCAGGATGTCGATCTTGCGCACGGAATTCACCCCCGCCAGCGGTCGCAGCACCACGCCGGCGTCCAGTACCCGCTGGGCGGTGAACCGCGGGAGCAAACCTATCGCGCCGCCGTCCGCCACGAGCGAGGCCACCGTGGAGTAGTCGTTGATGCGGTGCAGGACATCCGCCGGGCGCCCGCTGACAGCGACGACGGCGGCCAGCACGTCCGCGGGGGAGTAGCCGGCGCGGCTGGTCACCCAGGGCTGCCCGACGACGTCGGCCGGCCTGAGTTCGCGTCGCGCCGCGAGCGGGTGTCCGGCAGGCAACGCGACGTCGAGCGGCTCGTCGGCGAGCGGGATCACGGCGACTTTGTCGGTGGGCCACCCGGGGCTGTGCTCCATCCGGTGCGCCAGCACAAGGTCATATCGGGCGGCCAGGCCCGGAAAGTCTTCCTGGGCAACGTCTTCGTCGGCGAGCTTCACGCGGGGAACGCTGTTTTCCGGACCCGCGTTGCGCGCGGTGGTCAGCAAGGCCGCGAGCGGAGCGAACAAAGCCTGGCCCGCGCTGTGGAAGGCGCTCACGGTCACAGTGGAGCCCGGTGAGTCGTGGTACGCGCCAATGGCGGCCTGGGCGTCCGCGAGCGCATTCACGACGGCGGCTCCGGCGTCGGCCAGGACCCGGCCCGCATCGGTGAGCACCAGGGCCCGGCCCTCCTTGCGGGTCAGGGGCACGTCCACCGACTTCTGCAAGAGGGCGAGCTGCTGGGAGACGGCCGAGGGAGTGACCATGAGCGTCTCGGCCACGGCCTTGACACTGCCGAGATCTCCTAGTTCCCTGAGCATTTGGAGCTGATGTACTTCCATTTAGCAAATGCTAATTCGTTGATTGAGAAAAACCTAGTTGTGCTAAACCGTCCGTGGGGTTTCAATGAAGTGAAACGGCACACAAACGGCCCAATCCCTTGAGTTAGGAAGACCCATGAAGGCTCTCTACAAGTCCGGTCCCCACGCTGGTTTCGAACTCGCCGAACGGCCCGAACCGGAGGCAGGTCCCAGCGACGTCAAGATCCGCGTCATGACCACCGGCATCTGCGGAACGGACCTGCACATCCAGTCCTGGGACGCGTGGGCGCAGGGCATCATCGAGACCCCGCTGATTGCGGGACACGAGTTCTACGGCGAAGTGGTCTCCGTCGGCGAGGACGTCCGGGACGTCAAGGTCGGTGACCGTGTGTCCGGTGAAGGCCACGTGGTCTGCGGTATCTGCCGCAATTGCCGCGCAGGCCGCCGCCAGATGTGCATCCACACGGTGTCCGTGGGCGTGCAACGCGATGGTGCTTTTGCCGAATACGTTGTCATCCCGGAGACCAACGTCTGGGTCCACCAGGATCCTTCCATCACTCCTGAGCTCGGCGCCATCTTCGACCCCTTCGGCAACGCCGTCCACACCGCACTGAGCTTCCCCCTCGTCGGCGAGGACGTCCTCATCACAGGTGCCGGCCCCATCGGACTCATGGCAATCGCCGTCGCGCGCCATGCCGGTGCCCGCAAGATCGCCATCACCGACGTCTCCGCGCCCCGCCTTGAACTCGCCCGGAAGATGGGTGTGGACCTCGCCGTTGACGTGTCGAAGATGCGCGTCAAGGATGCCCAGCTCGAGCTTGGCATGCGCGAAGGATTCGACATCGGCCTGGAAATGTCCGGGCATCCCACGGCCCTGCCTGAGATGATCAACAACATGAACCACGGCGGACGGATCGCCATGCTTGGCTTGCCCAGCCAGTCCATTGACATTGACTGGGGCAAAGTGGTCACACACATGCTGACCCTTAAGGGCATCTACGGCCGCGAGATGTACGAAACCTGGTACGCCATGAGCGCCATGCTGTCCTCAAACCCCGTACTGCACAACCACATTTCCGCCGTCGTCACGGAAAAGCTGCCCGCCACCGACTGGGAAAAGGGCTTCGAAATCGCCCGCGCCGGCACGGGCGGCAAGGTCGTCCTCGACTGGACCGAAATCTAAGACACCGTAAAGTCCTCCCCAAGACCCCAGTACCAGGAGCCACCATGTACTCAAGTATCAAAGACCAGCTGCAGGGCGAACTTGAAGAGATCCGCACCGCAGGCCTCTTCAAAACCGAACGCCACATTGACTCGCCGCAGGCCAGCCACATCTCCGCAGGCCAGCTCGGCCAGCCGGCGAACACCGTCTTGAACTTCTGCGCCAACAACTACCTTGGCCTGGCAGACCACCCGGACATCATCGCCGCAGCCAAGTCCGCTATGGACGAGCGCGGCTTCGGCATGGCATCCGTCCGCTTCATCTGCGGCACCCAGGACCTGCACCTCGAACTCGAGGCGCGCGTCTCACAGTTCCTTGGAACCGAAGACACCATCCTCTTCTCCAGCTGCTTCGACGCCAACGGAGGCGTTTTCGAGTCCCTGTTCGGGGCCGAGGACGCCATCATCTCCGATTCCCTGAACCACGCCTCCATCATCGACGGCATCCGGCTCAGCAAGGCCAAGCGCTTCCGCTACGCCAACCAGGACATGGCTGACCTCGAAGCCAAGCTCATCGAGGCCTCAACCGGCGAGACCCCGGCCCGCCGCAAGATCATCGTGACGGACGGCGTTTTCTCCATGGACGGCTACCTTGCTCCGCTCGAGGCCATTTGCGATCTCGCGGAAAAGCACGACGCGCTGGTCATGGTGGATGATTCCCACGCCGTAGGCTTCATGGGAGCAACCGGTGCCGGAACCCCGGAACACGCGGGCGTTTCCGACAGGATCGACATCTACACCGGCACGTTCGGCAAGGCCCTTGGCGGTGCTTCGGGCGGCTACGTCTCCGGCCGCAGCGAAATCGTCGCCATGCTGCGCCAGAAGGCCCGCCCGTACCTTTTCTCCAACTCCCTCGCCCCCGCAATCGTCGCAGCCACCATCAAGGCCATTGAGCTGGTCCAGGGTTCGGGCGAGCTCCGCTCCAGGCTCTTCGAGAACGCCGCCTTGTTCCGCCGCCGCATGAGCGAGGAAGGCTTCGAACTGCTCGACGGCGAGCACGCCATCATTCCTGTGATGTTCGGCGACGCCGTGGCGGCCGCGAAGGTCGCCGACGAGATGCTCCACCACGGAGTGTTCGTCACGGCGTTCAGCTACCCCGTGGTGCCCAAGGGAGCTGCCCGGATCCGCGTGCAGCTCTCGGCCGCACACAGCTCTGAGGACGTCGAGGCGTGTGTCGAGGCCTTCGTGAAGAGCCGCGCAGCCGCGGGGCTCTGAGTTCCCATGATCCTCACCATCCTGGGCGGCGGGGGATTCCGGGTACCCCTGGTCTATTCAGCACTGCTGTCTGACCACGGGCCCGGCCGGGTCACCGAACTAAGGCTGTTCGACGCCGACCCCGCGCGCCTGGGCGTGGTGGCGAGGGTCCTGGCCGACATGGCCGAGGGGGTGCCTGACGCGCCCGCAGTGGGGCTGTTCACGGAGCTGTCAGAAGCATTGCCCGGCACGGACTTCATCTTCTCCGCCATCCGGGTGGGTGGCCTGGAGGGGCGCGCCGCCGATGAACGTATTGCCCTGGAGCATGGGGTTATCGGGCAGGAGACCGTGGGTGCCGGGGGGATTTCCTACGCCCTGCGGACCATTCCCGTGGTCCTGGACATCGCCGAGGCCGTGAAGAAACATGCTCCACACGCCTGGTTCATCAACTTCACCAATCCAGCCGGGGTCATCACCGAGGTGATGACGCGGGTCCTCGGCAACAAGGTGGTGGGGATCTGCGATTCGCCGGTGGGGCTGGCCAGGCGATGCCTGCTCGCAGCCGGAATCCACCGCGGCGCGGCAGCCTTCCGGGACGGTTCCGTGCAGATCGACTACATCGGCCTGAACCATCTGGGCTGGCTGCGCGGGCTGGTAGTCGACGATGAAGATGTCCTGCCGCGGCTCCTCGACGACGACAGCGCCATCGAATCGTTTGAAGAGGGCCGGCTTTTCGGCGCTTCGTGGATCAAAGCCTTGGGCGCGGTTCCCAACGAGTATCTGCATTACTACTACTTCAGGCGGGAAGCGCTCGACGCCGACCGGCGCGCCGAAACCACCCGCGGCGCCTACTTGGCGCGGCAGCAGTCGTCCTTCTACAGCGGGCTGGCGGAAGCGAACGACGGCGGTGCGGGGCCCGCCGAGGGGGTCCCGTCGTCGAAATCGGCCCTCAGGCTCTGGGAAAAGACCAAGCTCGATCGCGAAGAGACGTACATGCAAAGCAACAGGGACGCGGCCGGTACGTTCGAACGCGACGCCGAGGACCTGGTATCCGGCGGCTACGAGGCCGTAGCCTTGGCGATCATGCGTGCCATCAGCCAGGGCGAAACGGCCCGACTGATCCTGAACCTCCCCAATAGCGGCACCCTGGCAGAACTCGACGCCGACGCCGTCATCGAGGCGCCCTGCCTCGTAGACGCAGACGGAGCCCGCTTGCTGCCGGCCAAGGCTCTTCCGGACTACGCGCGCGGGCTCGTCGTCAACGCCAAAGCGGTGGAACGCGCCACGATCGACGCTGCGCTCACGGGTTCCCGGCGGTCCGCCTACAAGGCGATGGCGATGAACCCGCTCGTGGACTCGGTCAGGGTGGCAGAAGCGCTCCTGGACGACTACATCAGCCATTTCAAGGAGCTCCAATACCTGCGCTGAACCCCTTCGCCTAAGCCCTGTCCCGCAGAGGATCGGAGGCCTAGTATCTGCAGCATGGACAAAGATGCAGCACAACGTGTAACCGAGGTGTTGGATTCGCAGCAATGCTGGAATCTCCTGAGGGGCGTGTCTGTCGGCAGGCTGGCCGTGTGGCTCGGAGACCACCCTGACATTTTTCCGATCAACTACACCGTGGACCAGGGGACGGTTGTCTTCAGGACGGGAGCGGGCACAAAGCTCGCCGCGGCTCTGGGCGAGTTCCCGGTGGCCATGGAGGTGGACGGAGTCGACCCGAACACCGGAGTCGCGTGGAGCGTTGTGCTCCATGGCAAAGCGGCGCCCGTCAAACAGCTCGACGACGTCATCAACTCGTTCTCGCTGCCCCTGTTTCCTTGGGAATCCGGCAAGAAGGACCATTTCGTGCGGGTTCCCGCGGATTCGATCTCCGGGCGGCGCTTCACCGTCACGGAACCGCTCACGTGGTGGACCCCCTACAGCGGCATCAAGCCGTCCGCTCTGGAATAGGCCCGCTGGGACGGGCGCGGCGAGTCCCGAGCCGGCCCCTCGCATCTGGGCGTATGCGCTGACAGGATGGGGGGATGGCTGCGAATTATGATGTGGTAATTGTCGGTGGCGGCATCGCCGGGTTGTCGCTGGCTTCAGCGCTGGCCGGCCGGTGTTCGGTGGCGCTCGTGGAAGCCGAACAGACACTGGCCTACCACACGTCCTCCCGCTCAGCCCGGCAGCTGATCCCAAGCTACGGACCCGCCGTCGTACAGGAACTAACCGTCCGCACGCTGGAGCTGATGGCAGCCCGCGATGCTGCGTTGCCGGTGCCGGTGCTGGAACCGCGCTCGTTCATGTTGGTGGGCGACGAAGCCACCGTCAAGGCAGAAGCCAGCGGGCACATGCACCCCATCACGCACGCCGAAGCCCTTGAGCTGTGCCCGGCGCTGAATCCCGGCGCCTTCACGGCCGCAGGCCTGGACACGGGGTCGTTCGCCTGTAATGCGCCCGTGCTGTTGGAAGACCACCGCCAACGCGCCGAGGCCGGGGGAGTGGATATCATCACCGGAGCCCGGGTCCATTCTGCCCAACGGCTCGGTTCCGGCTGGCAATTGGGCGCCGGGCTGGAAGGTTTCCAGTCCGCCGTCGTCGTCAACGCGGCAGGTGCCTGGGCGGACGAACTCGCGGTCCTCAGCGGGGTGGAAAAGCTGGGCTTGCAGCCGTTCCGGCGCACGGCGGCAATCGTTGACGTCGAACGCCCGCTTGCGCCAGGCACCCCGATGGTCGCGGCAGCGGATGATTCCTACTATTTCCGGCGCGAGGGGGAGCAAGTGCTCATTTCGCCATCGGAAACGGTGCCGAGCGGGCCTGAAGACGCGCAGCCGCGGCCCGGCGACGTGGAAGAGCTCGTGGCCCGGCTGAATTCGATCACGTCGCTGGGCATCCGCTCCGTGGCAAAGGGATGGACAGGCTTGCGTACTGAAGCTGCCGACGGGGTTCCGGTGGTGGGTTTCGACGCCGAGGCTCCCGGTTTTTTTTGGCTTGCGGGCCAAGGTGGTTACGGTTTCCAGACGTCCTCGGCAATCGCCGAACTCGCCGCCGCGGAGATCCTGGGATCGGCGAATGTTGCCTCCGCGCCGGGCATCAGTCCGGCATCCCGGACACCGAGGGAGCTCGCGGCGGCCCGTTGGTCCATCCGCCGATGAACAATAGGTTCATGAGCGGGCAGACGAGCACACTGATCAGCAACATTGGCGAACTGATGACCCAGGACGCGGAGCATCGCGTTCTCAAGGACGCCGCCGTGGTGATCGAAGGTGAGCGGATTTCCTGGATCGGTCCGGTGTCGGAGGCTCCCGCGGCTGATGAGCATGTGGACGCGGAAGGCCGCGCGGTGCTCCCGGGCTGGGTGGACTCGCACTCGCACCTGATTTTCGCTGGCGACCGCACGGCCGAATTCGAGGCCAGGATGGCCGGCCAGAGCTACAGCGCCGGCGGGATCGCTGTCACCACGCGCGCCACGCGCGCCGCGAGCGACGAGGAACTGACCCGCCTCGCTGCCGGGCGCGTGGCCGAAGCCGTCTCCCAAGGCACCACCTATCTCGAGAGCAAGACCGGCTACGGACTGGACCTGGAGAACGAGGCACGCAGTGCACGGATCGCGGCAGCGACCGTGGATGAAGTCACCTACCTCGGCGCGCACTTGGTTCCGGCCGGAGCCGACGCCGAGGCATACACGGACCTCGTCTGCGGTCCGATGCTTGACGCCGTCCGCCCGTACGTCAGCTGGGCCGACGTTTTCTGCGAGCGCGGCGCGTTCACCGAAGAGCAGTCGCGCCGTGTCCTGACCGCCTGCCGCGATGCGGGACTGGGCCTGCGTGTCCACGGCAACCAATTGGGTGAAGGCCCCGGCGTGCAGTTGGCAGTGGAGTTCGGCGCGGCCAGCGTTGACCATGTCAATTACCTTTCAGCGGCCGACATCGAGGCGCTCGCCGGAACATGGAGGGGCTGGGATGCCTCCACCGGAACGGGTGCGCGGGGCACGGTGGCCACGTGCCTGCCCGCTTGCGATCTTTCCACCCGCCAGCCGCTTGCCCCGGGCCGTGCGTTGATCGACGCGGGGGTGCAGATTGCCTTGGCCGCGAACTGCAACCCCGGCACCTCCTACACGAGCTCCATCGCCTTCTGCGTCACTACTGCGGTGTTGCAGATGCACCTGAGCGTCCACGAAGCCGTCCGGGCGGCCACGTATGGGGGTGCGCTGGCACTGGGCAGGGAGTCGGGGAACGACGTCGACGGCGAACGGGCGGTGGGTTCGATCGCCGTCGGGCACCGCGCCGACCTCCACATGCTCAAGGCGCCGTCGGCGACGCACCTGGCGTACCGGCCCGGTATCCCGCTGACTTCCGCGGTGTGGCGGGCAGGCGTGCGGGCGCTCTAGCGGCGCTCTCGAGTCAACAAGGCAGGGCCTCTCCAGATGGAGGGGCCCTGCTTTTTCTTGTGCACTCTAGCGACGCCAGGGCGGGGTTCCTCCCTAAGGTTGGTCATTCCCATTTGCCAGGCGCGTCGAGGCGCCGTCGCGATCCTTGTGCGATTGAATATGATCGTTTAGTGTTTATATGGATCATAAAACGTCAAATCATTGACCGTTGAAGAGTGCGTTGAAGAGTGCGTCGAAGAAGCGCGGACAGGAATGGTAAGTGCGATGAGTAACAACACCCTCGGGGCCTTCATGGAAGAAGAGCTTGTTTCGCAGCCCGAGGTCTGGAAGCGGGCCATCGAGCAATCCAAGGCGGAGCACCTGCTTCCCGCTGACGGTGAGCGGATCGCCGTCGTCGGTTGCGGTACCTCATGGTTCATGGCGCAGAGCTATGCCGCCGCCCGCGAATCCGCGGGCAAGGGCGTCACCGACGCCTTTGCAGCGTCCGAAGCCTTCCTCAATCACAACAGCGCCGGCCGCCAGTACGACGCCGTGATCGCCATTACCCGCTCCGGCACCACCACTGAGGTGCTTGAGCTCCTTGAAGCCTTGCGTGGAAAAGTCCGCACTATCGCCGTGATCGGCGACGTAAATTCACCCATCACCACCCTGGCCAACGCCGTGATCGGCCTTCCCTACGCCGACGAGAAATCGGTGGTCCAGACCCGCTTTGCCACCACAGCCCTCGTGTACCTCCTGACGAGCCTTGGTATCGAACTCGGCACGGCGATTGAGGATGCCCGCACTGCCGTCACCGAGCCTGTTTCCCAGGAGTTGCTCGACGCCGAACAGTTCACCTTCCTCGGTACCGGCTGGACCGTTGGCCTGGCCCACGAAGCCGGACTCAAGATGCGCGAAGCAGTGCAGGGCTGGACCGAATCCTATCCGGCGATGGAGTACCGGCACGGTCCCATTTCCATTGCCGCCCCAGGCCGCGTGACGTGGATCTTCGGCCCGCAGCCCGAGGGCCTCGACGCCGACATGGGCCGCACGGGCGCCCTCTACGTCAACACCGGCAAGCATCCGCTCGCCGAGCTGGCCCGGGTCCATAAGGTCACCTTGGAGCGGGCACGCGTGCGCGGCCTCAACCCCGATCTGCCGCGCAACCTCACGCGCTCTGTTGTCCTGAACGCCACGGCCTAGGCAATCCCATGGTTCTCGGAGCCGCTGAATCCGCAGTCCTGGCCTTCGACGTCGGCGGGACGGATCTGAAGGCAGGCCTTGTCGACACAGCCGGGAATGTCCTTGGCCTGCGCCGCACCGCTACGCCGCATGATCCCTTGCGGCCGGGCGAGGCGATCCTGGACGCAGTCGAGGCATTGGCCTCGGAATTTGCCGCTGAATTCCCCGGCCACCCAGCGAAAGCCGCGTGCATTGTGGTTCCGGGAATCGTTGATTCCGACACCGGAGTAGGGATCTATTCGGCGAACCTGGGCTGGCGGAACTTTCCCTTTGGGGAAAAGGCCGCGCAACGCCTCGGGCTGCCGGTCTCCTTCGGCCACGATGTCAGCACGGCCGCCGAAGCCGAATTCCGGTTCGGAGCGGCCCGCGATTTTCGCAACGTCGTGGTGATGGTGGTCGGCACGGGGATCGCCGCCGCCGTCATCTCCGACGGGTACCCGGTGCGCGCAGGCGGCTTCGCCGGGGAACTGGGCCACGCCCTCGTACCGGACCCCGACGGTCCCGGGACCACTATCCTTGAGGCCGTCGGCTCCGCCGGAGCGATCGCCCGGCGTTACAGCGACAAAGCCGGAACACCGCGCGCCGGTGCCCGTGAAGTCCTTGAACGGGCCACAGCGGGCGATGCACTTGCGGCAAGGATCTGGGCCGACGCGGTGGACGCCCTCGCTTTCAGCCTCAGCCAATGCGTCAGCATCATTGGCACCGAAGCAGTGGTGGTTGGCGGCGGGCTTGCCGAAGCGGGTGAAGGACTCCTGCAGCCACTGCGTTCGCGCCTCGATGAGCTGCTCGATTTCCAGCGCCGGCCCATCATCATGCGCGCCCAGCTCGGCCAGGATGCAGGTTTGCTCGGCGCCGCCATGAGGGCACGGGCCTTGCTCCCGGCCGCGAAGGCCGCCTCCGGCACGGGGACGGGGCGGTGAACCAGGCCATGAAAAGGGTCATCACCGTCACGCCTAATCCGGCCATCGACCTCAGCTACCACGTCGCCGGAATCACCCCCGGAGCAAGCCATCGCGTTGCCGGACCCCTCAGCCGCGCAGGCGGAAAGGGCCTCAATGTTGCGCGCGTGGCCCACCAGCTGGGCCATCCCGTGCTGGCGATCGCGCCCTCGGGCGGCACGTCCGGTGCCGAATTCGCCGCCGAACTGCTCAGCAGCGGCGTACCGCATCGCCTCATTCCGGTCGCCGCGGAAACACGGCGCAGCATTGCGCTCGTGGACACGGTGGGCGGCGAAACGTCCATCTTCAATGAAGAGGGCAGTCCCCTCCAAGCGTCCGAATGGCAGGCGCTGGCCGCCGCCGTCGTCGACGCCCTTGACGGGCAAAGCGCGGGAGTGCTTGTCGGTTCCGGCAGCCTGCCACCCGGCGCGCCGGCCGACTTCTACCCGGCGCTGGTGCGCCTGGCGCACGACGCCGGGATTCCCGCCGTCGTCGATACTTCCGGTCCCGGGATCATCGCCGCCGCGCGGGCCGGGGCGGACCTCCTCAAGCCCAACAATCACGAACTCCTTGAAGCAACAGGGGAAAGCAGCCTTGACGTGGCCGCAGGGCGATTGATCGCCCTCGGGGCCAAGACGGTACTGGTCAGTGCCGGCGCTGAAGGCATGCTCGCGTTCCACCATGCGTCCCCCGGAGGCTACTGGAGCGCCCGGCTCCCGGAACCGCTCAGCGGCAACCCCACCGGAGCCGGCGACGCCGGAGTGGCGGCGGCCGCCGTCGCGCTCGCCGACGGGATCACGGACATCCCCACGATCCTCCGCCGGGCGACAGCCTGGTCCGCCGCCGCGGTGCTCATGCCGGCCGCCGGTGAGATCTCACCGCTCTACGCGGACCTCGAAGACCAACTTATTCTCAGCTGGAAGGAGACCCTGTGACGCTCGTCAGCACACGGGAACTCATGGATACCGCCGCGACCAACGGAATCGGACAGGGCGCCTTCAATGTCGTCCACCTCGAAACCGCCGAAGGCCTTGTTGCCGGGGCGGAGACGGCTGGTGTCCCGCTGATCCTGCAAATATCGGAGAACTGCGTCCGGTTCCACGGCGGACTCGTCCCGATTGCCCGGGGTGCCATGTCCATCGCCCGGGACTCTTCGGTGCCCGTGGCCCTGCACCTGGACCACGCCGAATCCGAAGAGCTGGCTATGCAGGCTGTCGACCTCGGGTTCGGTTCCGTCATGTACGACGGTGCGCACTTGCCCTATGGCTCGAATGTTGAAGTCACGCGTCGGGTCGCCAAATACGCCCAGGACCACGGGGTCTACGTCGAGGCCGAACTCGGCAAGGTGGGAGGCAAGGACGGTGCCCATGCCCCGGGAGTCCGCACGGATCCGGCCGAGGCTAGATCCTTCGTGGAAGCCACCGGCGTCGACGCCCTCGCCGTCGCCGTCGGTTCCTCGCACGCCATGACGGAACGCAGCGCAGCCTTGGACCTGGCCCTCATCACCCGGCTCAAGGAGGCCGTCCAGCTGCCGCTCGTCCTGCACGGATCCTCAGGCGTAGCAGATGAAACGCTGGTGGCGGCAATCCGGGCCGGTATGACTAAGATCAACGTATCCACACACTTGAACGGGTTCTTCACCCGCGCCGTCCGTGAGTACCTGGATGCCAACCCCTCGGTGGTGGACTCCCGCAAGTACATCAAGGCCGGACGGGACGCCTTGGTGCTGGAAACCGCACGTCTGCTGACGCTGTTCGCGAAAGTGAACTAGTCCCAATTTCCGGAAGGTTCGTGATGACCCGCAACGATCGACTGACAGCCATCCTTGATCTCCTCGCCGAGTCAGGGCATGTTGAGGTCGAGGATATCGTGACCCGACTGGCCGTCTCGCCGGCCACGGCGCGCCGTGATCTGGACAGCCTCGCCAAGCAGCGGCTCCTGAGCCGTACCCGTGGCGGAGCAACCACAGGATCGGTCGCCTACGAACTTCCGGGGCGCTACAACAGGGATGATCACGCCGAGGCAAAGCAGCAGATTGCCTTGGCAGCCTCGGAGCTCATCATGCCCGGGGCCGTGATCGGACTCAGCGGAGGCACCACCAATACGGCCCTGGCCCAGGTGCTGTCCACCCGCGAAGACCTGAACGCGCCCTCCAACAGGCCCATGCTGACGGTGGTCACCAACGCAATCAATATCGCCGCCCAGCTTGCCGTGCGTCCCAACATCAAGATCATGGTCACCGGCGGCATCCTGAACCCGCGTTCCTACGAACTTGTCGGGCCCTACACCGATGTCATCATGCAGAAGGTTGCCTTGGACATCGCCTTCATCGGCGTCAACGGAGTCGATCCGAAGATCGGCCCCACCATCACCGACGAGGGAGAAGCCATGGTGAATACCGTCATGGCCCGGCGCGCCACCGACTCCTATGTCCTCGCCGACTCCACGAAGATCGGCAAGCGTGCCTTCGCGGCGATGGCCGGGTACGATTTCCGCCGGCTCATCACGGATTCGGGCATCACGGCAGAGGACAAAGCTGCGTTTGAAGCCGGCGGCACCGAAGTGATCGTGGCCAAGGACGCCTAGCTCTGTTAGATGGCCGTCAAAAGACCATCGGGGGAGCGTTCAACACGGTTTCGTCCGTGCTGCGCCGCACCCACTGGCTGAACGGCGTGTCCAGATCGTACTTGTCCTGGTCGTTGCGGATCAGTGTCCGTAGCTCCGCGTTGCCCGGGTTGTTGAGGGACTCGAAGTACTCCACCGACCAGTGGAACCACCGCATGCAGAAGAGCCGCATGGTGAGGCCATGGGTCACCAGCAGGGTGTTGGGCGCGTAGTCGGGTTTCTCCCAATGCCGGTACAGGGTTTCCATGAAGGACGAAATCCGGTCGTAGACATCGGAACCTGATTCGCCCTCGCGGAAGCGGTAGAAGAAGTGCCCGTAGAGGTTGCGGAGCTCCTTCTGGTCCCCGATGTCTCCGGCAATCTGGAAGTTGGCCCAGTCCTGTTCACGCAGCCGGGGCTCCTCGATCACCCTTTCCGTGAGGCCGCCCAGATTCAGTGCCTCGAGGGTCTGGTATGCCCGAAGGTACGGCGAGACATAAACGCACACGGATTCGCCGTCGAGCTTCCTGCGCAGTGCCTCACCCGCGGCCCGTGCCTGCTCGATGCCGAGCTCCGTCAACGGGATACGGTAATCGGGCACACGGTTGTAGATGGAAGTGTCGGCGTTGGCGGCGGACTGGCCGTGCCGGATCATGAAGATTCGTGCTGGCGCGCTCATCCCACCAAGCATAGGGTCAGGAGACGCCTGGCCATGCAAACGGACTCCGGGTGGCCGGGCTCAGGGGAAACATCAGGCAAATGCAGGCAAGATAGGAGCATGCTCCTAGCCTCAACGCGCCGGTTGCGCGCCGAAGTACTGATTGTCCTTGGCCTGTCCCTCGGCCAATCGGCCGTGTACTCCGTGGTGCAGTTGCTGGACAAGATGACCCAGGGGCCTTTGGCCCATGCGACGTCCACCCTCAACCGCTCGCAGAGCACGCGCGAGTACTTCGATCTCACCTACCAGCTGTTGGATATCACGTTCGCCCTGGTCCCGGTGGTGTTGGTGTTCTACTTCCTGTCTTTGCACCGCCAAACGGCGGAGAGCCCCTCGGGTTTCACCCGGCTGGGCTTCAACTTCGCCCGCCCGGGCCGCGACGCGTTGCAAGGACTAGGCCTCGCCGCGCTGATCGGGATCCCGTCGCTGGGCCTCTATGCTGCCGGCCGCGCCCTGGGGATCACCACAGCGATCATTCCCAGCGGCCTGGACTCCTACTGGTGGACCGTGCCGGTGCTGGTCCTCTCCGCGGTGCGGCACGCCGTCGTCGAAGAAGTGATCGTGGTGGGCTACCTCCTGGACCGGTTCGGGAAGTTCGGGTGGAGCACCCCGCTGGCGATCGTGCTCAGCGCGCTCCTTCGCGGCAGCTACCACCTGTACCAAGGCTTCGGACCTTTCATCGGCAATGCCGTCATGGGCCTCGTGTTCGGCTGGATATACACGAAGACCAAAAGGGTCATGCCGCTCGTGGTGGCCCACGCCCTCCTGGACATTGTGGCGTTCGTCGGCTTCAGTGTCTTCGGCAAGGCCATCGGGCTGGGCTAGGGGCGCGTTAAAAGGTTTCGGCCGCCATTGCGGGGTGACGTCATTGGCACCCGCATAATGGCGGCCGAAGTTTTCCGGGCCATCCTGGCCCGTTGGTCCGTCAGATCGTGACGGCTCCGTTGGCGGTTTCGAACGTTACCGACATGATGCCCGGCGTTCCGTGCGGAGCCATCCATTGGACAGCAACGTCCTCAAGCGGCTTCTCCACGGGTTCTCCGAGCCATTCGGTAACCCGTTCCGCGGAGCCGGCAATGGTGAGGCTGGACATCTTGACGTCGCTTGGGTACACGAGGGACGGGTGAAGTGCAGGGTCGCCCTCCCAACGGAGCAGGTACGGAACCTGGGGATCGGCGATGAGTCCCAGGATGCCGATCTGCGACCAAACGAGTTCGCGGCCGTCCGGAAACTTGCGGTTGCCGGGGACAGCGGCGCGTCCGAGCCGCTCTTCGAACGGGCTCAGGTCGTCAACAGCGACGCACCAGCCCATCCAACCGCCTCCTGCGGCGGAGCGTGCACGGACTGCTTGTCCAAAAGGTGCCTTGTCGGATGCCGGGTGGTCTAGGACCTCGACAACTTCCAGGTATTTGTGGTCAGCAAGGGGGATGATCATGTTCCGGGTACCGAAGCGCGGATGCACTCCGCCCCGGACTGCGTCCACTCCCAATGCTGCGGAAATTCGCTCGGTGGTGGCCAAGAGGCCATCTCGTTCACAAGCGTAAGAGACGTGATCCATGCGCATGGCTTCATCTTGGCACTTTGTGATGGAGCTCTCAGCTAAGTCAAGCCTAACCAAGGTGGGATGTATCGAAAAGGCAGCTCAGAGTCACTTCAGGACGCGCCGGGACCGAAAACTACTGTGTTCGTCACAAACCTTCCGGAGCCCGCAATACCGTCCATAGACTGGCGCCAACCGAACGCCGGCAGGCTGAATACTTCAGCCCGGCAGGCTGAAACACGGCAAGAGCCCAGACAACCAGGAGTCCGCATGTCGCAAGGATGGTCATTCGAAACGCGCCAGATCCACGCCGGCCAGGAGCCGGACGCCGCCACCGGCGCCCGGGCACTTCCCATCTACCAGACCACTTCGTTCGTCTTTCCCAGCGCGGAAAGCGCGGCCAACCGCTTTGCGCTCGCCGAGCTGGCACCCATCTACACCCGGATCGGCAACCCCACGCAGGATGCGGTGGAACAG
Organism: Arthrobacter sp. KNU-44; assembly: GCF_051843155.1. Taxonomy (NCBI): domain Bacteria; kingdom Bacillati; phylum Actinomycetota; class Actinomycetes; order Micrococcales; family Micrococcaceae; genus Arthrobacter; species Arthrobacter sp. KNU-44. Next base: position 640,139 of record NZ_JBPXNG010000002.1, on the reverse strand, counting down.
CGCATAGCGAGCCTGGAGGGTGGACTCGCGGCACTCCTGCTGAGCTCCGGCCAGGCCGCGGAAACGTTCGCCATCCTCAACGTCGCCGAGGCTGGCGACCACCTGGTCGCCAGCCCGAGCCTCTACGGCGGCACATACAACCTGCTGGCGCACACGCTGAAGAAATTCGGAATCTCGGTCACCTTCGTCGAGGACCCGGACAACCTCGAACACTGGCGTGACGCCGTGCAGCCAAACACCAAGCTGTTCTTCGCCGAAGTCGTCTCCAACCCGCGCCAGGACGTTTTGGACATCGAGGGCGTCTCCCGCATCGCGCACGAAGCCGGAGTCCCGCTCGTCGTCGACAACACCCTCGCCACGCCCTACCTGATCCGGCCCATCGAGTGGGGCGCGGACATCGTGGTGCATTCGGCCACCAAGTACCTGGGCGGGCACGGATCCGCCATTGCCGGAGTCATCGTGGACTCCGGCAACTTCGATTTCGGCAAGGACCCCGAGCGGTTCCCCAACTTCAACACTCCGGACCCCAGCTATAACGGCCTGGTCTATGCCCGGGACCTCGGCAAGGACGGTGCCCTCGGCGCGAACCTCTCCTACATCCTCAAGGCCCGGGTCCAGCTCCTGCGCGACCTTGGCTCGGCAGTTTCACCGTTCAACGCTTTCCTGATCTCCCAGGGAATCGAAACCCTCAGCCTGCGGGTGGAACGCCACGTGGAGAACGCCACGAAAGTGGCGCAATGGCTCGAAGGGCGCGACGACGTCGAATCGGTCGCGTACGCGGGGCTGCCTTCCAGTCCGTGGTTCGAGCGCGGGCGGAAGTACGGACCCCGCGGCACCGGCGCGGTGGTGTCCTTCACCATCCGCGGCGGGATCGACGCCGGCAAACGCTTCGTGGACGCCCTGGAACTGCATTCGCACGTGGCAAACATCGGGGACGTCCATTCCTTGGTTATCCACCCCGCGTCCACGACACACAGCCAGCTGACCCCCGAACGGCAGGCCGTGGCCGGAGTGACCCCGGGCCTGGTGCGGCTGTCCGTCGGGATCGAGCACATCGACGACATCCTCGCGGACCTCGAGTCAGGATTCCGGGCGGCGAAGGGCAGCTAGTGCCGCTCCGGATGGCGCAGGAGGCCGGCGGGCGACGCAACATGAATCTTCGCCAGCCGGCCTCCTTGGTCCCTGCTTCGTGAACAAAACACGGTCAAGTGTCACAAAGGTGTCATAATCTTCGTCAGAAGGGGTCCGGTTTTCCTAGACTCTTCCTATAGGTCATGAGTGCCAGCGACAGCCCCGGCTTGCTGGCCGGCAACCCTCCATTCGCGGCGGGGTGCCCCGGGTGAAGACCTGGCCCTTCGCTGTGTTGGCGGCGGGCAAGCGCGATGTGAGGTGTCAACGAATGACAATTGCTGCAACAGCCATACCCCTTTCCGGTACCCAGGACGGAACACTCAAATATGTTTCCGTGGGCGGACTCGAACTGGAGGCCGGAGGTTTCCTGCCGGAGGTCCTCCTTGCGTACGAAACATGGGGGCGGCTCAATGCCGACGCTTCGAACGCCGTCCTGGTGGAACACGCCCTGACGGGCAGCACCCATGTGGCCCGTGGCGAGAGCGACGAAGAAGGCTGGTGGGAGCAACTCGTTGGTCCGGGCGCCACCATCGACACGGACCGCTACTTCGTGGTCTCCGTCAACATCGTGGGAGGCTGCTACGGCAGCACCGGGCCGTCGTCGAGCGCTCCTGACGGCAAACCGTGGGGTTCCCGCTTCCCTCTGGTGACGCTGAGGGACAGCACCGTAGCCGAAGCCCGGCTCGCCGACGCTCTAGGGATCCGCAGCTGGCACACCGTCGTGGGCGGGTCCATGGGCGGTGCCCGTGCACTCGAATGGGCTGTCGGCTATCCGGGCCGGGTCGAGCGATGCGCCGTGATTTCGATCGGGGCGTACAGCACTGCCGAGCAGATCGCGTTCGCGCAGGCCCAGACGCTCGCCATCCGGCAGGACGCCGACTTCAACGGCGGTGACTACTATGGCCAGGCCGCGCCCGAGGCGGGGTTGGCCCTTGCCCGGCGGATCGCCCACATCACCTACCGTTCGGCGGATGAACTGGACTTCCGCTTCGGCAGGAACGCCCAAGGCGGCGAGGCACCCCTCCAGGCTGCCGCGCTGGGGGACCGCGGCCGCTACCAGGTGGAGAGCTACCTCGACCACCAGGGACGCAAGCTGGTCCAGCGCTTCGACGCCAACAGCTACATCGCCATCACCGAGGCCCTCATGAGCCACGACATCACCCGCGGCCGCGGCTCATTGGAGGAGGCGCTGTCCGTGGCAACGGCGAAGTTCTTCGTTGCGTCGGTGGACTCGGACCGGCTCTACTTCCCGGAACAATCCCACGAGCTGGCCAAGGCCTTGCCCGGAGAGGTCCCGGTTCACGTAATCCAGGCGCCGATCGGGCACGACGGTTTCCTCACCGAGATCGGCCAGCTCGGCCCCCAGTTGCGCGAAGCCTTCTTCGGCTGAATCAGCCGTTCATGATCTCCTGGCGGAGCTTCATGTAATCCTCCATGGCGATTTTCCCGTCGCTGTACTCCTGGTCCAGTTCGGCCAGTTTCCGTGCCCGGTAGCCTTGGGGCGCGCTGTTCGGCTGGGGCGCGCTGTTCGTTTGCGGAGCAGCCGACGACGGCGGAGCGGCCTGCGGTACGGGCGTCGCCACCGGGGGTTGCGGCTCAGCCGGGAAAATTACCGGGGGTTGCTCCGGGTATCCGACGGGGTTGGTCTGCGGAGGATAGGGCTGACCGGGGTAATTCTGCGGAGGGAAGTCCCGGAGCCTGCGTTGGCGCGAGCGGTTGTACATGCGGATCCCCATCGGAATCAGCCAAGAGCAGACGATGATCCAGAAGATCAAATTGTTCACGGTACAGGCCTCCTAGGTCTTTCACCAGCTTAGCCCCGCCCCCCGTGACCCGCCCTGTGGTTCCCGCTCAACTCCGGGGCAGGAAGGTGTCGGCAGGACCGAAGACGGGTCCCGGCGTCGGGCGTTTCGGCAGGATGCCGTCACCGGAGGACCGGTGCCGGATCCTGCGGATGACCCAGGGGACAAAATACTCCCGTGCCCATACGAGGTCGCCCGAGCGGGCTTCGCGCCAACTGCGCTGGGGGAGCGGCTTGGGGAACAGTGGTTCGAGGCTATGCGGCACATTGAGTGAGTCGAGGACCATCGCGGCGATCGTGTGGTGGCCGAGCGGGGAGAAATGCAGGCGGTCTTCGTCCCACATCTGGGAGTTGGAGAGCTGCCGCAGGGACCACATATCAGCGATCACGGCATCGTTGCGGGCGGCCACCGTGCGGAGGTTTTCGTTGTAGATGGCCACCTTGCCGCGGATCCGGCCGAGTACTGACGACAAGGTGTCCGGGCCGTTGAAGAGAACCACGGTGGCGCCTTCGGAACTCAGGGTCTGCACGGCGGCATCGAGTTTCTCGGCCAGGGCGTCCGGATCGCCGCCGGGACGGATGAGGTCGTTGCCGCCTGCGGAGATGCTCACGAGGTCCGGCTTGAGGTCCATGCACGGGCCAAGTTGTTCGTCGAGGATCTGCTGGAGCAGCCGCCCGCGGATGGCGAGGTTAGCGTAGGCGAAATCCCGGTGTCCCCTGCTCAGTTCCTCGGCTACGCGGTCGGCCCAGCCGCGATGTCCCCCTGGATTGTTGGGTTCCGGGTCGCCGATGCCTTCGGTAAAGGAATCACCGAGTGCCACGTAGCGCGTCCACGGATGAATCCGCTCGTGCGGCTTTGCCTCCACCATGGAATCAGTGTCACTCACGTTCATATCCTGCCTCTTGCTGCAACGCTACGCGCCCGTAGCTTGTTACTCATGGGTAACTGTAAGAATAGTCCCATGAGTCAAGCTTCTGCCTTTCCCGCCCCGGTCGTTTTGTGGTCCCACGAAGAGGAGGAGCGGGCTGGAAAGCCGTTGCTGGTCCTGTTGCACGGTTACGGCTCCAACGAGCAAGACCTCTTCAGCCTTGCCGGGCTGTTGCCCCGGGACTTCGTCGTCGCTTCGCTCCGCGCGCCGATCGCGACGGGCCCAGGCTTCACGTGGTTCCCGCTCACGGCGTCCATCGACTACTCGCTCGACGCCGTCAAGGACGCCGCGGAGTACGTGTTTTCCTGGTTGGACTCGTGCAAGTCCAACCACAGCTCGGTGACGCTCCTCGGATTTTCCATGGGCATGGCCATGGCAACCTCGCTGCTCCGTCAGCGCCCGGCGGACTTTGCCGCCGTCGTCGGGCTTTCAGGCTTCGTCGTGGACGCCGATGCCGACCCCGCCTTCCGTGACGCCGAACTGGACGGTTCCGTGCCGCTCTTCTGGGGCCGGGACCAGCAGGACCCTGTCATCACCCCCGACAAGATCGAATACACCATGGGGTGGGTGCGAAAGCACACGGACCTCACCAAGGTGCTCTACACGGGTATGTGGCACGGCATCAACGAGCAGGAAATCGGCCACGTATGCGAATTCCTGGAGCACAAGGTCCTCGCGTCCGTCTGAAAGCAACGCGGGGTCACTTACGGCCCATTCCGAGGCACTTAATGGGCCATAAGTGACCCCGCGTTGCCAATAGCTAGGAAGCGGCGGTGATCCGCACCGTCTGCCCGTTGACGGTCACGGTGTCGCCGACATGGAGCTGGCGGCCCCGGCGATCGTCGATCTCGCCGTTGACTTTGACCAGGCCGTTCTTGATGAGTTCCGTAGCTTCCACGCCGTCCTCCACCAGATTGGCGAGCTTCAGGAGCTGACCAAGGCGGATCATGTCGTCGCGGATGGGGATTTCTTCGATTTCCGGGTTGCTCATACAAGCAATGATGCCTGAAGTAAGGTGGTGAAAATGCCGCAGTCGTCCCGCCCCTTGCTCACCGGACTGCTCCTCGCCGTGGCCACCGGGCTCGTGATCCCGCTTCAGGGCCGGATCAATGGCGCCCTGGGAGCAACGCTCGACGACGGCATCGCGGCCGCCGTCGTGAGTTTCACCACCGGGCTGGTACTGATCGCGGCGATCGGACTGGCGCTGCCGAAAGGCCGCGCCGCCCTGCGAAGGGTCCTGCCCGCCCTCAAGGAGCGCAGTTTTCCGCGGTTCTATGTCCTGGCCGGCGGTATCGGCGCCCTGTTCGTGTTCGCGCAATCTTTCACGGTCGGCTTGCTTGGCGTGGCCTTGTTTACGGTCGCCGCGGTCACTGGCCAGACCCTGAGCGGACTGCTCGTGGACCGGCTCGGCATCGGTCCCGGCGGCAAACGCTCGATCACCGGGGTCCGCATCCTCGGCAGCATCCTGACGATCGCCGCCGTCGTCTGGGCCGTCTCGCCGCGCCTTGGGGCAGCCGCCGACGTCGGGTCCTTGCTGCTGCCGATCCTGTTGCCGGTCGTGGCGGGTTGCCTCATGAGTTTCCAGCAGGCGATGAACGGTACAGCGACCGTGCACTACGGCAGCCCTATCGCCGCGACGCTGGTGAATTTCGTGGCTGGAACAGTCATTCTCTGGATCGCCTGGCTGATCAAGTTGTCGCTGCTTGGTCCTGGCCACGCCCTGCCCGCCGAATGGTGGTATTACTTGGGCGGGCCGATGGGCTGCGTCTTTATCGGCCTGGCTGCCTTGTTGGTCCGCAGCCTCGGTGTCCTGGTCACCGGGCTGGGAATGATTGCGGGCCAGCTGCTCGGATCGCTCGCGCTTGACCTGGTCCTGCCGGCTCCAGGAACCGTGGTGGCCTTGCCCACGATTCTTGGCACCTTGCTGACCCTGTTCGCCATCATCGTCGCCACCTTGCCGTGGCCGAAGGGTGCGCTCTCGTCCCGCCGCCCCGGCAAGGGCTAGCCGGGCCAGTCCCGGAAGCAGGACAGCACCCAAAGGCCGGTAGGCTAGGACACGCAGCTTCCTGCACAGCATTACCTACGCGCACAAGCACGGACCGCACCCAGCGGCCCTGTAGAACATTGGAGTTACCCATGGCAGCAAAATCCGTCCTCGACCAGGTCATTTCCCTCTCCAAGCGGAGGGGCTTCGTGTTCCAGGCCGGTGAAATCTATGGTGGCTCCCGGTCCGCATGGGACTACGGTCCCCTCGGTGCCGAACTCAAGGAAAACATCAAGCGCCAGTGGTGGCAGAGCGTTGTCCGCGGCCGCGAAGATGTTGTAGGCCTCGATTCCTCCGTGATCCTGCCCCGCCAAGTATGGGAAGCCTCCGGCCACGTCGACGTGTTCTCCGACCCCCTGGTCGAGTGCCTTTCCTGCCACAAGCGCTACCGCGCCGACCACCTCGAGGAAGAGTACGAGGAAAAGAAGGGCCGTCCCGCCGAAAACGGCCTCAAGGACATTGCCTGCGCCAACTGCGGCACCCGCGGCCAATGGACCGAACCTCAGGAGTTCTCCGGCCTGCTCAAGACCTTCCTGGGCCCAGTGGCCAGTGAAGAAGGCCTGCACTACCTGCGCCCGGAAACCGCGCAGGGCATCTTCGTCAACTTCAGCAACGTGCTCACCACATCCCGCAAGAAGCCGCCGTTCGGCATCGGCCAGATCGGCAAGTCCTTCCGGAACGAGATCACGCCGGGCAACTTCATCTTCCGCACCCGCGAGTTCGAACAAATGGAGATGGAATTCTTCGTCGAGCCGGGCACCGACGAAGAATGGCACCAGTACTGGATGAAGGAACGCATGTCCTGGTACACCGATCTGGGTATCCGGCCGGAGAACCTGCGTTTCTACGAGCACCCGCTGGACAAGCTCAGCCACTACTCCAAGGGCACCACGGATATTGAATACCGCTTCGGTTTCCAGGGCTCCGAGTGGGGCGAGCTCGAGGGCATCGCCAACCGCACCGACTTCGACCTCTCGACTCACTCGAAGGCATCCGGCCAGGACCTCAGCTACTTCAACCAGGCCACCAACGAGCGCTACACGCCGTACGTCATTGAACCGGCCGCCGGCCTGACGCGTTCCTTCATGGCCTTCCTTGTGGACGCCTACACGGAGGACGAGGCACCCAACGCCAAGGGCGGCGTCGATGTCCGCACTGTCCTGAAGCTTGATCCGCGCCTGGCACCGGTCAAGGCAGCCGTGCTGCCCTTGAGCCGCAACGAGGACCTGTCCCCGAAGGCAAAGGACTTGGGCGCCCAGCTGCGCAAGAACTGGAACATCGACTTCGACGACGCCGGCGCCATCGGCCGCCGCTACCGTCGCCAGGACGAGATCGGCACCCCGTTCTGCATCACCGTGGACTTCGACACCCTCGACGACCAGGCCGTCACCATCCGTGAGCGCGACACCATGAGCCAGGAACGCGTGTCCCTGGACAAGGTGGAGGGCTACCTGGCCGCACGACTGATCGGCGCCTAAGCGTGTCCATCGAATACCGCGAATGGCGTGAGGGCGACGACCTCGTCCTCCTGGAAATGTGGGGCGGGCCCGAGACCCTGCCGGCCCAGCAATTCCGCGCAGCCCTGGCGCCGTCGAGCAATAGCGGCCAAAGCCAGCCTTGGCGCCGGTGCATCGTGGCCGAAGACGTCGTGGACGGCATCGGCATCCCGGTGGCGGCAGGTGTGGTCCACGAGGCCTCCCTGCACCCGGAACGGCTCTGGGCCTACATCGAGGTTGCCAAGGACCACCGCCGGAGCGGGATAGGGGCCACGCTCCTGACCATGCTGCGGCGCGAAGCCGAGCAGGCGCCGTCGGGGGTCACAAAGCTGCGCAGCAAGGTGGAGCCCGGCACGGCCGGCGCCGCCTTCGCCGAGTGGGCGGGACTTGCACCCATCCAGCGTTCGCAGCTCGTGGTGGTTGACCCCGAGCCGCTCAGGCTTCCGGTGTTTGGAGACGGCTCCGAAGCAGCGGCCTCCGAGCAGGTGGAAGACCTAGCCACGGGATCCGTGGAATTGAGCGACGTCGTAGGCCGGTACTACACCGCCGTGCACCACTGGGATAACCCGGGAGTGCTCGGCATCCCCACTGTGCAGCGGCTGTTCCTCGATGACCTGACGGGGGCACACGGCGCGGTGGTGCTGCGTGCGCCCAAGGCGAGTGCCTTTGGCTCGGGCGTTCCGGCCACCCGCAAGGGCAAGCTGCAGGCCTTCGCCATCAGCTACGCCCAGGGCAGCTCGGACGAGCCCTCGGAAGTGTTCCTTGGCCACGATCCGCTTTTGCAGGATGACGAGGCGCGCGCCGCAATCCGTGACCTGCTGGCGCTCATTGCCCATCAGCACCCCGTGCTCCTCGAGGTGGACGATTCCATGACGGCAGTGCGCGCCGTCGTCGATCCCTTGCTGGAGTTGGGCAAGGCGAAGCTCCGCGGCGCGGACACCCTGGTGGTCAGCGAATAACTGTTCTTCCCCGGCTGGCCCAACTGACTCGCAGTTGTTGTCGTTTTGAAGGCTCATAACGACAACAACTGCGAGTCAGTTGGGTGGGACGCAGCGCTGCCCCACGTAGGCTTGTGGGCATGAGGTTTTGCAGCTAATGGGTCACGGCCATTCACACGGACACACAGGGCATTTCGAGCCAAGCCCGCTGGCACTCGCGGCACGCAAGCGGGCCAACTGGCTCCTCGTGGCCGTGCTGGCCCCGATTGCCGTGCTCACGATCGTTGCCATGCTTGTGATGTGGCCGTCAGGGAGCAAGGAAGGCATCACCTTCGCGAGCCCCTACGCGGCCGCTCCCGGGGTGACGTTTGATACCGGCAAGATCCAAGCCGTCACCCAGGAAAACTGCACGCAGGGGACCCAGGCTCCCGGCACGAGCGGTACGAACCAAAGCAGCGGTACGAACCAAAGCAGCGGCACACAGCCGCAAGGGTCCCAATGCACCTTCGCGTCCACGCAGCCGGATAACGGCGGCAGCCCCGTCAAAGTGGTCATCAACCCGGATGTCGCCAAGTCCCACGGCGTCAAAGTGGGGGACAGCATCCGCTACCTGAACCTCTCCAAGGTGCAGGGCGCAGCGGCAGGCAACGGCTCGCCGTCGTACGTTTTCCTGGACTTCGTGCGGGCCGTTCCCATGGCGCTTCTGGCTCTCCTGTATGCCGTGGTGGTCATTGCGGTCGCGCGCTGGCGCGGCTTCAGGGCGCTCCTTGGACTGGCCGGAGCCTACGTGGTGATGGTCAGCTTCATGCTTCCCGGATTGGTGGAAGGCAAACCGCCGCTGCTCGTGGCATTGGTCGGCTCCACCGCCATCATGATCGGGGTGCTCTATTTCGCCCACGGATTCTCGGCCAAGACCTCCACCGCGTTGCTGGGCACGATCTTCGGCCTCGGAATTACAGCGCTGCTGGCGGCCTGGGCCACGGATGCGGCCAACCTGACCGGGATCGCCACCAGCGAGGGCGCCACACTCGTGAATATGTCGGACAAGATCTCCCTGTCCGGCATCATCCTGTGCGGGCTGATTATCTCCGGGCTCGGAGTCCTCAACGACGTGACCATCACCCAGTCCGCCGCCGTGTGGGAACTCTACGAGCTGGCGCCTGAAACCGGCGCGCGCAAGCTGTTCAGTTCAGCCATGAGGATCGGCCGGGACCACATCGCCTCCACCGTCTACACCATCGCCTTCGCCTACGCCGGTGCTGCGCTTCCCCTCTTGATCATTGTGATGCTGTACGACCGCCCGCTGGTCGATGCCCTCACCAGTGCCGAATTGTCCGAGGAAGTCATCCGCACGCTGGTGGGCTCCATCGGCCTGGTGCTTGCCATCCCGGTGACCACCTTGATCGCAGTACTGGTGGTCAAGGCGACCGGTCCGCGGCGGCTCGCGGCCGCCGGCACGGAGGATGCGAAAGCCGCCGGCACGGGGGATCCGGAAGCAACCCACGACGACGGCAACGTCCGCGAGCTTGAAACCGCCGGGTCCGCCGATGCCTTCGAATCGTTCGACACTGGCGAGCTTGCCGCCGTCGTCATGACCAGGCGGGCACGCAGGGAAGCCGAGCGCCGCTAGCCGTCGATGACATTTGTCATCCCTCATTGGTGACACACGCCCGGGCACCGGACGCGGATCTCGGCTTTGATGGGTAGTGGAGTAAACCAAAGCCAAGGAGAGTCATGACAACAGCGAGTGTGCCGGCAGTCCACGCCGCCGGACTGCACAAGAGCTTCGGGAAGGTCCGTGCCGTCCGCGGCCTGGACCTGACCGTCCAGCCGGGGGAGGTGGTGGCGTTCCTCGGTCCCAACGGGGCGGGCAAGACCACCACCATCGACATGATCCTCGGATTGAGCGCCCCGGACCAGGGAAGCGTTTCCATCTTCGGCCACACTCCCCGGGGAGCCATCGCCCGTGGCCAGGTGGCAGCGGTGATGCAGACCGGCGGCTTGCTGCGGGACATCACCGTGCGCGAGACCGTGCAGCTCAACGCCGCCATGTTCGACTCCTCCCGGCCCGTGGACGAAGTCCTGGCGCGGGCGGGCATCCTGGAGATCGCCGACCGCAAGGTGGAAAAGTGCTCAGGTGGCCAGCAGCAACGGCTGCGCTTCGCCATGGCCCTCGTCTCCGATCCCGGATTGCTGATCCTGGACGAGCCCACTACCGGCATGGATGTCGCGGGACGACGCGACTTCTGGAACGCCATCAGGACCGACGCCCAGCGCGGACGGACCGTCATCTTCGCCACGCATTACCTCGAAGAAGCAGACGCCTACGCGGACAGGATTGTCCTGGTCCGGCAAGGCAGCATCGTGGCGGACGGCACCGCCGCCCAGATCAAGAACCTAGCCTCCGGCCGCACCGTCAAGGCTTCGCTTCCGGCAACAGAGCGCGGACTGCTGGCCGGGATGCCGCCTGTGGAGAGCATGGATTACGACGGCGGCCGCCTCACCGTCCGCACTGGCGACTCGGACGCCGTCGTGCGGTACCTGCTCAATAGCACGGGCGCCCACGACGTTGAAGTGGCGGCCAACAACCTCGAGGAGGCCTTCGTGGCCCTCACCGGAGACGATGCCGTACCGGAATCCACGAGCATCACTTTTGAAGGAGACCTCATATGAGCACGGCAACAGTCGTCCAGGAACGGAAGCCGTCCACCGGCGGGGTCAACCGCACATTCCTCTGGATCGAGATCAAGCGGATGCTCCGGAACCGTCGGACCATCATTTTCACGGTATTCATGCCGGCCATCTTCTTCTTCATTTTCGGCTTGTCCAACAAGGACAAGCTCCTGCCCAACGGACACAGCTACGGCCAGTACATCCTCATCAGCCTCACGGTCTATGCCGCGATGACCGCTGCTACGGGCGCCGGTAGCCAAGTGGCAGTGGAACGTGCCCAAGGCTGGAGCCGCCAGCTTCGCCTCACCCCCCTCCTGCCCGGTGCGTACATCGCGGTGAAAGCAATGGCCGCGCTGACGCTGTCCCTCGTAGCCGTCGTGGCCCAATTCGCCATCGGTGCCCTGGCCGGTGTCACCATGGATGCCCAGACCTGGCTGACAGCGGGGCTTGTCGCTTGGCTCGGCTCCCTGGTCTTCGCGGCACTTGGCTTGTTCGTCGGATACCTCATGCCGAGCCAGAACGTCATGCAGATCCTCGGCCCGGCCCTGGCCATCCTTGCCATGCTCGGTGGACTGTTCATGCCGATCGAGATCATGGGGGAGACCTTCGGGAACATCGCCAAGTTCACGCCCGCATACGGGATCGGGCAATTGGCCCGGAGCCCCATCACCGGAGAGTTCGACTGGGCGTGGATCCTCAACGTGCTCATCTGGCTCGTGATCTTCGTGGCCGGGGCTGCCATGGCCTTCCGCCGCGACACGAAACGTGTCTGAACAGGCCGCTAGGGTGGGCACCATGACGATGTTCCGCGGTCCCGGGCCACGGGGCTGGTTCATCGGTGCGGGACTCTCCATCCTGCTCTGGGCCTGGCCGACGTGGAACATCGTGTGGTCCGTGGACGAGCCGCTCGCCTGGAAAATGGCGGCGTCGGCGTCCTTGATCGTGTTCTTCGCGGCCTACGTCTTCCTGCCCCAGATCAGTTGGAGCCTGGGCGTCCCGGCGGGCATCGTGTCCGTCTGCATCCTGCTGGCGCTGAACGGGCTGATGATCCTCATCATCGGAAGGGAAGCCTTGTGGACCTGGACGTTCCTCGCCTGCGCCATCGCCATGACATCCCTTCCGCCGCGCACGGATTTCTTCCTCATCGTCGCTTTGGCCCTCGTCTCCTTCACCACCCAGCTGGTGACGGGCAACGGGGAGCAGGCCCTGCTGCAGGCGGGGATCATCTTGTCCCTTGGCCTCATGATGTCCGCCTTCGCGCGGCTGATCCGGCAGACCGCACGGCTCCGCGAAGCGCAGACTGAACTGGCCGACGCAGCCGTCGCAGCAGAGCGCAGCCGCGTGGCCAGGGACATGCACGACATCTTGGGGCACTCCCTGACGGTGATCGCCGTGAAGGCCGAATTGGCCGGCCGGATGCTGGACACCGTCCCCGGCGACTACCTTGGCCGCGACCGTGCGGCAGCCGAGATCTCGGCGGTGCAGGACTTGGCCCGAGGTGCGCTCGCCGACGTCCGGGCCACAGTGGCCGGTTATCGCGGAATCAACGTCCTTGCGGAGCTCGCCGTCGCCCGGACGGCCTTGGAATCGGCCGGGATCGACGCCGAACTGCCGGGAACCGTGGAACAGGTTCCGGCGCGGCACAGGGAGCTCTTCGGCTGGGTGCTGCGCGAAGGTGTCACCAACGTGGTGCGGCACTCCGGGGCCGCGCGCTGCCGCGTCCGGTTGACGGCGTCGAGCGTCCTGGTGGAGGACGACGGCGTCGGCCCGGCCTCCGGGGGCCGCCCCGGGAACGGACTGGCCGGGATCCGCGAACGCGTGGGTGCCGCCGGGGGAACCGTCAGCATTGGCCCGAGTGACCTGGGAGGGTTCAGATTGGCGGTGGAGGTATGAGCATCCGATTGGTGATCGCAGACGATCAGGCGCTCGTGCGCGGAGCACTCGCGGCTTTGCTGGGACTGGAGCCGGACATCGAGGTGGTCGCGGAACTGGGCGACGGGACCGGGGTGGCGGCCGCCGTCGTCGAGCACTCCGCCGACGTGGCAATGCTTGACGTCGAGATGCCTGGCCTGGACGGCATCAGCGCGGCTGCGGCCGTGCGGCGGGCCGCGCCGTCGTGCCGGGTCCTCATGGTGACCACCTTCGGACGGCCCGGCTACCTCAAGCGCGCCATGCAGGCCGGTGCCTCCGGATTCGTCGTCAAGGACACGCCCGCGCGGCAATTGGCCGAGGCCGTGCGCCGCGTCCATCGCGGGCTTAGGGTGGTGGACCCCGTGCTCGCGGCGGAATCATTGACCGCGGGAGACAGCCCGCTGACCGAGCGCGAGGGCGAGGTGCTCAAGGCGGCGTCCGACGGTGGAACGGTTGCCGATATTGCGAAGTCGGCGATGCTTTCCGAAGGGACCGTGCGGAACTACCTGTCCGCCGCGATGGCCAAGACCGGCGGCCGGACCCGCGCCGAGGCCGTGCGCATCGCCGAAGACAACGGCTGGCTGCTCTAGCGGTCCGACTAGGTGGGTGCGGGCCGGGGGCTGCGTTCCGGGCCGAGCAGTCGGCCCGGACCCACGTCTTCGGCCGGTCAGCCGATTTGCCCCGCTTTGAGACAATGGACGGGTGACTGTAGTAGCAACGCCCCCTTCGCCCAAGCTCGAACTGCCCCCGCTGCAGCTCGGCCGGATCACCGTGGACACCCCCGTGATCCTTGCCCCGATGGCCGGGATCACGAACTCGGCCTTCCGCCGGCTGTGCCGTGAATACGGCGGCGGCCTGTATGTCGCGGAGATGGTGACCTCCCGTGCCCTGGTGGAGCGCACGCCGGAATCGTTGCGCATCATCTCCCACGACGACGACGAAAAGGTCCGTTCCGTACAGCTGTACGGCGTGGACCCTGTCACCGTGGGCCAGGCCGTACGCATGCTCGTCGAGGAAGACCGGGCGGACCACATCGACCTCAACTTCGGCTGTCCCGTGCCCAAGGTCACCCGGCGCGGCGGCGGATCCGCCCTCCCGTGGAAGATCGACCTCTTCACCTCGATCGTCCAGACCGCCGTCAAGGAAGCCTCCAAGGGCGATATCCCGCTCACCATCAAGATGCGCAAGGGCATTGACGAGGACCACCTCACGTACCTCGACGCCGGCCGCATCGCCCGCGATTCCGGCGTAGCCGCCGTCGCGCTCCACGGCCGCACGGCCGCGCAGTTCTACTCCGGCCAGGCCGACTGGTCCGCGATCGCACGGCTGCGCGAGGCCCTCCCCGACATTCCCGTCCTGGGCAACGGCGATATCTGGTCCGCAGAAGACGCAGTCCGCATGGTACGTGAAACCGGGATTGACGGCGTCGTGGTGGGCCGTGGCTGCCAAGGCCGCCCGTGGCTTTTCGGTGACCTCCAGGCAGCGTTTGAGGGAAGCGATGAGCGCCACCGTCCCGGCCTGCGCGAGGTAGCCGACGGCGTCTACCGGCACGCCGAGCTCATGATCGAAACCTTCGGCAACGACGAGTACAAGGCGCTGCGAGAGATCCGCAAGCACATGGCCTGGTACTTCAAGGGCTACGTCGTGGGTGGCGAACTGCGCGCCAAACTGGCTACCGTGCCAACCCTCGAGGTCCTGCGCGAGCTCCTGGACCAACTGGACATGGACCTGCCGTACCCGGGCATCGACTCGGAGGGCCCACGTGGACGGGCGGGTTCCCCGAAGAAGCCGGCCTTGCCAAAGGACTGGCTGCTCAGCCGGCAGATGGACGCGGATCAGACGCGCGATATCGCCGCAGCCGAACTCGACGTCTCAGGCGGCTAAACCGCTGCCGGGGCCGCCGCGTGCACGCGCACGGCCAGAGTCATGGAAAACTGGCTGCATAGGCACCGGCTGAAAAGACGCCGGTGAACGGCAAGCGGAGGAGGCAGATACCCATGGGAACTGAAGCGATGTCTGCAGCACGCCCGGCCGAAAACGCAACGGGCATTCCAGGCTATGTGGAAGCCGACTCGGCACGCTGGGTCCAGGAACCCCGGAAGAATACCTACCGCTCGGACTTCGAGAGGGACCGGGCACGGGTGTTGCATTCGTCAGCCCTCCGGCGGCTCGGGGCCAAAACCCAAGTGGTGGCACCGGACACCGACGACTTCGTCCGTACCCGCCTGACGCACAGCCTTGAAGTGGCCCAGGTGGGCCGCGAGTTGGGCCGCGCTCTCGGTTGCGATCCGGATGTTGTGGACACGGCGTGCCTGAGCCACGACCTCGGCCACCCGCCTTTCGGCCACAACGGGGAATCCGCGCTCAACGAGGTAGCCCACGGAATCGGCGGCTTCGAAGGCAACGCCCAGACCCTGCGCCTGCTCACCCGCCTTGAACCGAAGGTCCTTGCTGCCGACGGCCGGCCCGCGGGCCTGAACCTGACCCGCGCGAGCCTTGACGCAGCGTCCAAATACCCGTGGTCCGCCATCGACGCGCCCGTCATCCACGGACAGCGGAGCAGCAAATTCGGTGCTTATGAAGACGATCTGCCCGTTTTTACGTGGCTTCGGGACGGCGCGCCGGGCAACCGCTCCTGCATCGAGGCCCAGGTGATGGACCTGGCTGACGATATCTCCTACTCCGTCCACGACGTTGAGGATGCCATCGTTGCCGGCCACTTCCAGCTCAAGTGGCTGGACAATCCCGATCACCGGGCCCGAGTGGTGGGGTACACCAAGCAGTGGTACCTGCCCCACAACGATCCCGCCGAAATCGATGCCGCTCTGGCCCGCCTCGAAGCCACGAGCGTGTGGGTCCGCGAGGCCGATGGCAGCCGCAAGTCGATGGCGGCGCTGAAGGACATGACCAGCCAGCTGATCGGCCGGTTCTGCCAGAGTGCCCTTGAGACCACGCGTGCCCGCTTCGGCCCGGACCACCTCACGCGCTACGGCGCCGAACTCATGGTCGCGGAGGAAACCGTCACGGAGATCGCCGCCATGAAGGGCCTTGCCACCACGTTCGTGATCTCCACCGACCATCGGCAGCCCGTCTATGAGCGGCAGCGCGAAGTCCTGCACGCGTTGGTGGGCGTACTCAACGCGAGCGGAGACCGGCACCTGGAACCGATGTTCGCCGCGGACTGGCGGGACGCCCCCGACGACGGCGCCCGGCTTCGCGTCGTCATCGACCAGGTGGCGTCCCTGACGGACGCATCGGCGCTGGCGATGTACGAACGTCTTGTGGGCAGCCTGCCGTCGCTCTGGTAGGCCGCCTCGAGTTGTTGGCCCGCTCAAGGACCGCCCGCGCGAAGCGACTAGGATGGTGACGTGGCTGGCCTGATCAAACGTGAAGATATCGACGAAGTACGCCAGCGCACCGATATCAAGGAAGTGGTGGACGGCTACGTCACCCTCAAAGGCGCGGGCCTGGGCACTTTCAAGGGCCTCTGTCCCTTCCACGACGAGCGCTCGCCGTCGTTCACTGTCCGTCCCCAAGTAGGCCGGTACCATTGCTTCGGCTGCGGTGAAGACGGCGATGCGATCTCCTTCGTCCAGAAGATGGACCACAGCTCCTTCCACGAAGCCGTGGAAAAGCTCGCGGCCCGGATCGGCTACGAGCTGCGTTATGAAGACGGAGGCACGGGTCCCAACCGCGAAGAGGTCGGCAAGCGCCAACGGCTGCTGGATGCCCACAAGATCGCCGACGAATTCTTCCGCGCCCAGCTGCTCACGGCAGGTGCCGCCGAGGGCCGCAACTTCCTCCATGGCCGCGGTTTCGATCGGACCGCAGCCGAGCAGTTCGGCGTCGGCTACGCGCCGCAGGGTTGGGACTCGCTCCTGAAACACCTGCGCGGACGCGGGTTCACGGATGCCGAATTGAAGCTGACGGGGATGTTTTCCGAAGGAAACAGGGGCATCTACGACCGCTTCCGAGGCCGGCTCATCTGGCCCATCCGGGACATCGCCGGCGACACGATCGGATTCGGCGCCCGGAAGCTGTACGAGGACGACCAAGGCCCGAAATACCTGAACACTCCGGAGACTGTGCTCTACAAGAAGTCCCAGGTCCTCTACGGCATCGACCTCGCCAAGCGGAGCATCGCCAAAGACCGGCAACTGGTGGTGGTGGAGGGGTACACGGACGTCATGGCCTGCCACCTTGCCGGAGTCGGTACCGCTGTGGCCACATGCGGTACGGCTTTCGGTACAGACCACATCAAGATCGCCCGCCGCTTGCTGTCCGACGACGGTACCGGGGGAGAGGTCATCTTCACTTTCGACGGCGACGCCGCCGGCCAGAAAGCGGCATTGCGCGCCTTCGAGGAGGACCAGCGTTTCGTCGCGCAGACGTACGTGGCCGTGGAACCGAGCGGAGCAGACCCCTGTGACTTGCGCCAACTGAAGGGGGATGCAGCTGTCCGGGACTTGATCGCCACCCGCCGCCCGCTGTTCGAATTCGCGATCCGGGCGTCCCTCAAACGCCACAACCTGGACACCGTGGAAGGCCGTGTCTCAGCCCTGCGGGAATCGGCCCCGGTGGTTGCGCAGATCCGTGATTCGGGCATCCGCCCAGCATATGTCCGCGAGCTGGCAGGCTGGCTCGGCATGCCCATTGAGGAAGTCAGCCGGGCTGTGGGTTTGGCTGCCAAACGCGCTGCTTCCGGCGCGCCGGGTACTGCGGGGGCTGCGAGCACCGCAGGAGCCACGGGTGCCGGGCAAGGCACAACGCCGGGCCAGGCCGGCCAGCCGGCGGCAGCACCGCCGTCGGACGCTCCCATCGCCTTCATGCGCCCGGATCCGAGGGATCCCATTGCCGCCATGGAGCGGCAGGCCCTCGAAGTGGTCATCCAGAACCCCGCCGTCCTGGGTGGCGAAGCTGCGCTCATCGGTGGCGCATGGGAACGGTTTGAAGCCTGCCACTTCGTCACCCCTGCCTACTCAGCCGTGCACACTGCCGTCCGGGCCGCCGGGCTGGCCCACGCGGGTGACCCTGTGGCTTGGGTGGAAGGGATTCGCCGGGAAGTCCCGGAGCCGCTCCAAGGCCTGGTCTCCGAGCTTGCAGTCGTTCCGCTGCCCGCCAGCACTCCCGAAGCGCTGCAGCGTTATTGCCGCGACATCCTGGCCCGGCTTTTCGAACTGCAGATCACCAGGGTCAAGGCGGACAAGATGGGCCAATTGCAGCGACTGGATGCCTCGGCCCAGCCGGAAGAGTTCCAACGCCTCAACCGGGAACTCATGCAGCTGGAAATGCAGCGCCGCGCCCTCCGCATGGATAACTGAAGCCTTTCCTGCGCCGATTTCGTTTCCCGGCGGCCCTTTGTTAGGCTTGTACACGCTTCATTCCTCCGTAGCTCAATTGGCAGAGCATTCGACTGTTAATCGAAGGGTTACTGGTTCAAGTCCAGTCGGAGGAGCTTTGAGTCGGAATCCCCGTCAGCCGCGTGCTGGCGGGGATTTTTCGTGTCCGGCAGTCCGTGGCCCAGCAGATCAGCGAAGGGATAGTGGATTAGCTTCGAAAAGCATGCTCCAGTGACGAACGTGGCAGGTTTCAGGCCTACTTGGGTCTCACCCCTTATTGCCCTGAAGCCGCGCACGGTCAGCGCAGCCGAAACCGCCGCGCCGCGGCCCAGGTCTCTGGAAATGAACGCGAAGCCCCTCAGTCGGCTGTAGGTTGACGCTTACGACCTTCCGGTAGTTACTGGCGGCGCCGGATGGTGGCGGGGACGGGGACAATGCCTGTAGTAAAGCATGATGATCTGGTGATGCAGGCGCTGTTGCTGGAGGAAATCCAACAGTCGGTGATCGGACTCGACAACACGTGGCGGGTGACCTATTGGAACCATGCCTCCGAACGGCTCTACGGTTTCGGGTCCACGGAGGTCCTTGGTCGTAAAATCAGCGAGCTTGGGATCATCGCCGGCCTGGACTTACAGGTGCAGGCGGTGACCCTGCGGGAGATCACGGACGGGATCGCCGCGGGCCAAGGCTGGGCAGGTGAGTTCTGGATGCAGCACCGAATGGGACGTGGGTTCACGGTGTATGCCACGGTCAGTCCGGTCCGAGGCATAGCTGCCATGTCGGTCGCGGCGGTGGCAGTGTCGACGGAAATCACCCGGGACATCACTGAGCTGAAACGTCTGCAGGTGGCCGCTGCCGAGCTTGAACGTCTCGTAGCGGCCCAGGAAATGGTTCACATGGGCATCGTCGAACACGACATCGTTTCGAATCGGTGGTCGCACTCAGATGAATATGCCCGGATCTACGGACTGGCCCCGGGTGAACTGGTCTCACGAAAACAGTCTCTGGCCCTGGTCCACCCCGAGGACCTGGAGCTAATCCAGGCGGCGCGGCGGGCGCTTGATTCAGGCACGAAGCGTGTTGAGTACGAGTTCCGGATCATTAGGGCCGACGGCGAGCTTCGGTGGATGCAGTCCCAGGGAAGAATGACCCATGACGCCAATAACGGGGCACCGTTGCGCTTCCTGGCGACGGTCATGGACATCACTGACCGTAAAGACGCCGAACAGGTTCTTGAATGGCAGGCCCGCCACGACGCGTTGACAGGCCTGCCGAACAGATATCTGCTCATCGACGTCCTCCAGGGCTTCTTGGCGCGGGCGTCCCGGCGGGTGGTGGTGATGTTCGTTGACGTCGACCGGTTCAAGCTAGTCAATGACGGCATCGGGCACACTGCCGGGGACGCTCTCTTGATCCTGCTCGGCGAGCGGCTCCAGACTGCCGTCCGCTCGGGCGATACCGTGGGCCGATTCGGTGGCGACGAATTCGTCATTGTCTGCGAGAACCTGGGTATCCGCGACGCCGCCGCTGCTGCGGAACGCATCAGGATGGCGACCCGCCAGCCGTTCAATATTGACGGACGAAGGATCTTCCTCAACGTCAGCGTCGGGATCGCGGTCTCGGGACCGGGAGATACTGCGGAATCGTTGCTTCACGGCGCGGACACGGCCATGTATGAAGCAAAGGCCGCCGGTGGAGACGGCTCAGTGGTCTATGACTCCCGTACAACCGGGCAGGCAGCCGGGCGCCTGGACCTGCAATCCGACCTGCGCGTGGCTTTGGAACGGGATGAACTGTTCCTGGAATACCAACCCATCATTGAACTGGACACGGAACAAACGGTCGGGTTTGAGGCCCTCTTGCGCTGGCGTCATCGTGAACACGGACTGATCATGCCGGACACGTTCATCCCCATTGCCGAGGAGACAGGCCTCATCGTTCCAATCGGAACCTGGGTGCTCAACGAAGCACTGGCCCAGGTCCAGCGGTGGCGCTCCAGTGTTCCGGGAGCCGGGAACCTCTGGGCCGCGGTGAACATTTCCGCCCGCCAGCTCGTGACCCCCGACTTCCCGGACATCGTGCACGCGGCGGCCCTAGCGGCGGGCATCGATCCAGCGGCGGTCAACCTGGAAATCACCGAAACCGTGTTGATGGAGCAACCGGAGCTGCCATCTGAGACCCTCCACCGGCTGCACGATCTCGGTGTCGGGCTTTCCATCGATGACTTCGGCACAGGTTACTCCTCATTGGGCTACATTCAGTGGATGTCCGCCCGGACCCTGAAGATCGACCGGTCCTTTGTTGAAGTACTCGGCACGGACCCGCAAAGGGCCTCCATCATCGAACTCATCCTGGGCATGGCACGGACCCTCGACCTGGTCGTGATCGCCGAAGGAGTTGAAACCCCCAAGCAACTCGCCGAACTTCGACGTCTCGGCGTCCACCATGCCCAGGGCTATCTCTGGAGTAAGCCGATGCCGGCTGACCAAGTCACGGCCTGGCTGGCGCGAACGGTCCGGCGAACCGAGCCACGGCTTGGCTGACGCCAACGGATCTCGTCCCACTGCCGTGCCTTTGCATTTTCGCCGCCGGACAGGAATCACACAGCAAGGTCGGTGTCGGTAGACACATTCGTCTTGGAGCTGAACGGATCACAGGGCGGCAGCCGCAAGGAGAGCGTAAACCAAGTCGTAGTACCGGAGCATTCCGGACCAATAATCGAAGGGTGACTGGGTCAAGCACAGTCGGAGGATCTTTGAGTCCGAATCTCCGTCAGCCGCGTGCCGGCGGGGCTTTTTCGTACCCAGCCCGTTCGTGGGGGCCAGGCTCTTGTCAGTGGCTCCGCTCCGTGTAGTACCGGACTTCGAACATCTTGGCCCCGTTCTCGGAGACCCACGGACCGTGTTCCATACCCGGAGGACGGGTCGCCCAGTCGCCGGCTTTGAAGGTCCGGCCGAGCCGTTTGTCCACAAACGAGCCTTCGAAGATGAAGACCTCTTCCCAGAATTCGTGGGTCAGAACGCCGTTGGGGGAGGTGTCAGTGCCCGGCTCGAACTTCAGGATGCGCGTGACGCAGTCATTGTCTGAATCCCGCGCCAGGATGGCCTCGGACAGGCCCTCGATATGCGGGTTGCAGGGTGTGAAGTCCACCGATTCCGTAGGGG
Organism: Arthrobacter sp. KNU-44; assembly: GCF_051843155.1. NCBI lineage: Bacteria > Bacillati > Actinomycetota > Actinomycetes > Micrococcales > Micrococcaceae > Arthrobacter > Arthrobacter sp. KNU-44. The sequence goes on along the minus strand of NZ_JBPXNG010000002.1, from coordinate 618,713 downwards.
TGAACTCAAATTCGGGCTTTGCCATGGCTATTCCTCTTCCTTGACGTTGATGCCGTGGGTGCTTTATGACCTGAAGACCCATTGCACCGTTGCTCAAAAATCCCCGTCCCCAGTAGAGGGCGGGGATTTTTGGCGTCTGATTCGTTTACCTGATCGTGAGGGCGACTATCGGGTGGTGAGGGTGACGTCGTCGAGGTACATCCAGGTGTCGTCGGCGGGGGTGGAGCCGTCGAGGTGGACGTTGAACCAGAGGGTGATGGTCTGGCCTTTGTAGGCGGTGAGGTCGGCGGTGAGCTGGGTCCAGGTGCCGTTGTTGTTGCAGAGTTTGAAGAGGCTGCCCAGGGTGGTGCCGGTGGTGGTGCGGACTTGTGCTTCCATCCAGTCGTACGGGCAGGTGTTGCCGGTGCAGGGGTCTTCCTGGCTGTGGGGCTGGTACCAGAAGGACAGGGTGGTGGTTCCGGTGGCGGGGACGGTGATGGTCTGGGACAGGCTGCTGTCGCCGAGCGGTTCCGCCCCGGAGGCCAGGCCCAGGAGCGCGGAGCCGGTGCCGGTGTGCGCGGTGGTGGAGGCCACGGGTGCCCTGACGCCGCCGGTGATCCAGGAGCTGAGTCCGGATTCGAAGCCGCCGTTGGTGATGGCCGAGCTGGTGGTTCCGGTGGGGGTGACCGGTGCCGAGGCCGCCGAGGCAACGGAGGTGCCGACGGCGTTGGTGGCGGTGACGGTGAAGGTGTAGGCGGTGCCGTTGGCCAGGCCGGTGACGTTGGTGCTGGTGGCGGGCGGGTTCCCGGTGACGGTGACCGGGGCCAGGGTGGTGGCGCCGGCGTGCGGGGTGATGGTGTAGGAGGTGACCGGGGAGCCGCCGTTGGCCGGGGCGGTCCAGGACACGGCCGCGGAGGCGTTGCCCGCGGTCGCGGTGACCCCGGTGGGGGCGGCGGGTGCCGTGGGGTTGGTCTGGGTGTTGGTGAGGGCCACGTCGTCCAGGTACATCCAGGTGTCATCGGCCGGGCTGGAACCGTCGAGGTGGACGTTGAACCAGAGCACGATGCTCTGCCCGTTGTAGGCGGAGAGGTTGGCGCTGAGCTGGGTCCAGGTGCCGGAGTCGCTGCAGAGCTTGAACAGGCTGGCCAGGACCGTGCCGCTGGTGGTGCGGACCTGCGCTTCCATCCAGTCGTAGCGGCAGGCGGTGCCGGTGCAGGTCTCGTCGGCGGTGTGCGGCTGGTACCAGAAGGACAGGGTGGAGGTCCCGGCGGCGGGGACGGTGATCATCTGGGACAGGGAACTGTCCCCGAGCGGCTCGGCCCCCGACGCCAATCCGAGGAGCGCGGAGCCGGTGCCGGTGTGGGCAACGGCGGAGGCCACCGGTGCCCTGGCGCCGCCGGTGGTCCAGGAGCTGAGCCCGGATTCGAACCCGCCGTTGACAACGCCCGGAACCGGGGCCGTCGGGGTGACCGGGGCCGAGGCCGCGGAGGGCACGGAGGTTCCGACGGCGTTCGTGGCCGTGACCGTGAACGTGTAGGCCGCGCCGTTGGTCAGCCCGGTGACGGTCGCCGTCGTCGAGGGCGGATTCCCGGTAACCGTCACCGGAGCCAGAGACGTGCCCCCGGAGGTAGGCGTCACCGCATACGAAGTGATGGGGGAGCCGCCGTTGGCCGGCGCCGTCCAGGACACCACTGCGGAGGCGTTGCCCGCCGTCGCGCTCACACCTGTCGGTGAGGCGGGTGCGGTCGGGGCCGTCGGGGTGACGGGGGCCGAGGCCGCGGAGGGCGCGGAGGTCCCGACGGCGTTCGTGGCGGTGACCGTGAACGTGTAGGCCGTGCCGTTGGTCAGTCCGGTGACGGTCGCGGTCGTCGAGGGCGGATTCCCGGTAACCGTCACCGGAGCCAAGGCCGTGCCCCCGGACGAAGGCGTCACCGCATAGGAAGTGATCGGGGACCCGCCGTTGCCCGGCGCCGTCCACGACACGGACGCCGAAGCGTTGCCCGCCGTCGCGCTGACACCCGTCGGTGCGGCAGGCGCGGTCGCGGCGGCAGCTACAGTCACCGCGTGCGTGACGTTCCCCGTGAGGCCGGAGTTATCGGTCACCGTCAGCTTCACCTGGTACGTTCCTGCTGTGGCGTAAGTGTGCGATGGCTTCACGCCGGTGCCTGCCGCGGAGGCGTCGCCGAAGTCCCAGCTGTAAGAGGCCACGGTCCCGTTCGGATCGGTCGAAGTCGAACCGTCAAACGTGGCTGTCAGACCCGCCGTCGAGGATGTGAAGGCGGCTACCGGGGGCTGGTTGGGCACATTGCCCAGGGCCTGGGCGACCGTTTGAACTGACGTGGTTCCGTTGGCCGTTCTCGCAGCCAGCCATGTGACAAAAGTCTTGAAGAGATTGGGATCGATAGTCAAAGTGGGATCTGTTCCGACCGCGATGTGGTGGAAGGTCAGCTGGACCCAGCCCCCTCCTGGTTCCGCGTTCGTAACCAGGTCCTCGAGGTTCTGCAGCGTCCACGTGCTGTCGACTTCGTCCGGTGCCGCCGTGTTGTAGGGATTGGCCGGGGGGAGGGTTTCCGCGAAGGGGCAGCTCGAGCAACTCGCAGGCGAACGGATATCACCCAAATTGCGCGCACTCGCAAACCCGCAATTCTTCACGATTTGCTCGACGGAAGAGTTTTCGGCGGCGAAGGGATAGGCGAAATCGGTGGCGTTGAATCCCCAGCTGGCGAGCGTGGTCCGCCCGCCGCAAACCTCGTTGGTTGCGGCCGAAGTGGACAACGTGGTGAGGTCCGGGTGGGTGATGGTGTGGCCGCCGATCTCGTTGCCATCCGCGGCGATGCTGTTCAGGTTGGCACGGGTGAGCCATGACGGATTATCGATCCAGCTGGTCGTAATGAAGAAGGTGCCGTGCAATCCGAGCGACTTCAGTAACTGTTCGGCCGGGAGCTGATCGGCATTGCCGTCGTCGAAGGTCAGGCTGATGATTGTTTTCGGAAGTGCCGCACGCGCGGCAGGCGCCAAGTAGACAGCGGAGTAGCCCAGCAAAAACAGCACGGACGCGGCCGTGGCCCAGCGGAACCAAGTGGGCCGCCGGAACAGTATGGTCAGGAGCCGCATCGGCTTCCCCTTTTTCTGAACAGACCGGGTCAGAATCCCCAGGTCCGGAGCCTATTGGCTATCCATCGCACGGGTTAAGAGTGGGTGGTACCCGTTTTAGACCCGGTCTCCCGCTCGTCCACTCAGGCTCCGATGCGCGTATCCGGCCCCAAGGCCGCCGACTCAAGCGAAAGGCGAGTACCTTCCCTCAGAGACGAGCTCGATTGCCCCGTCGAGCACGCTCACCATCGGCCCATGACCCGGCAGGATGGTCTCAGCGCCCAATTGCCTAAGCACCTCAACGCTGGCCAAGGTCTCCGCCGGACGGTGATGGAAGACAGCGGGCAACAACTGCGGACCGTGGACCGGACTGACGGCGTGGCCCGTGACGAGCGCGTCCCCGGTGACCACGGCCTTGGCTGAAGGGACGAAGAAGGACACGTGGCCGCTGGTATGCCCGCCCGTGGGGACGATTCGGGGAGATCCCGAGAGCCCGTCGAGAATGTCCTGGGTCATCGCGGCGACGCCCGGGACCGCGACGTCGGACAGGCCCCCCGAGCGGATGGCGTGTACCGCCCACACGCCGACCCTCGGGCGGAGGATCCGCGATCCAAGATCTTTGACGGTGACTTGTTCCAGGACCTCCCGGCGGATGTTCGGCAACTCCGCCTGGGACGCAAATACCGGAATACCCATCGCGGATATTCTGGCGGCATTGCCGATGTGATCCGAGTGACCATGCGTCAGGAGAACTCCGGCAGCATTTTCCATAGCCAGCCCAAGGAAATTCATGCTCGATTGGAGCAATGGCCAGTTCCCGGGATAGCCCGTGTCAATGAGGGTGAATTCCTTGCCCCGCTTGAGGATCGTCCAGTTGACGGCAGGCCCTTGGACGAAGAAGACGTCCTCGGCAACTTCCGTCACGTTGTCCTCGGCTGACCAGTTCTTAGGCATGCTTCCTTCTGTTCCTTTCCGTCACGGATGCGCTTCGGAGGCTCTACGTATGCGCCTCAGGCGCGTCGGACTATCCTATCCTCGGTGAGGGCGTCGGCTCCGCGGCATTTGGCGATACCCGGGAGGGGTATTCTGCTGCCCTTCCCGTGGGGGCCGGGGCTCGATTTCACTTGAGGCAAAACCTTTGCTAAAGTCATAACCGCTTCATTCCTCCGTAGCTCAATTGGCAGAGCATTCGACTGTTAATCGAAGGGTTACTGGTTCAAGTCCAGTCGGAGGAGCGCAAAGGTCCCGCACCGGTTTTATTGGTGCGGGACCTGTTTTTTGTCTCGGTTTGTCTGATTTTGCGCAATTGCCCGAATGGGCAGATTCTCATCGCCAAGTCGTCAAACGAAATCCATTTCCACTTGAAGGAATCTCGCTGCCTCGGCCACGGCGGACTGGAAGGCGTCATCTTCGGTGGGCGGCGTCCTCGGCTCCCGCGGGTGCCATTCGTGGGCGGCGGAGTGGACGCGGGTGAATCCGCCGCCAGGCGGGGCGTAAAAGATTCCGAAGCGTTGGACGGGCCATTCGGGGGAGGTCTCCGGAGCCACGAGCAGGGCCGCGCCGTTTGTCGGATTGAACCACTGCGCAATCGGCCGGCGGCGGTCCTCGGTGAAGAGCCCGGCCGCGTAAAGTGCCGCGGATTGCGGACTTGTCACGGTGCATAGACGATCCCACCACAGCGGCAGGATGCCATCATCCCTGCGCTGCCATGGGGCTGGAATAGGCTGTAGTTCCTGCCAACGGGGCACATCTCAACTTTATCGCCGGGCCATGACCGGCAACAGGCCTCGAAGCAACGGAAGGCCTGCTTAGTCCCGTTTCCATGGCCCGGGATTGATCCGGTAGAGGATTGCGGAACCGACGACGGCGCCCAGCAGCGCTCCGAACACAGGGTTTCCGGCCCCACGGCCCAGCAGGAAGCCGACGACGGCGCCAAGCACCGCTCCGAGGAAAAGTCCCCTGCCGTTGCGGTGCGGTTTGCGCGTCATGGTTTGAGCCTACTTCTCCGTGCCGACGCCCGGGCTTCTCGAATCAGGGGACAGCCGCATCAGTGGATGGGCGGATTAGTGGATGGAGGGGACCGACCGGGGCCGCACGACGAGCCAGAGGGCCGCCACGGCGCTTGCGAGGCACACAGCCTGGACGGCCCCCATAGGAACGGCAGAACCGACGCCCAGCCAGCCAACCACGGGCGGGATGATGCCGGCCATCAGGAAGTTCGAGGCACCCAGCAAGGAGGCCGCGGTTCCGGCCTGCGCGCCATGGTTGGCCAGGGCAATCACCTGGACGCAGGGGAACATGAACCCGGTGGCAAGGATGTAGAACCACAACGGGACCATGACGCCCCATAGGCCGAAGCCGAGCAGATCGAACACCACAATCAAAAGGGCCATGAGCAGCATCCAGGCCGTGGCGAACGCCATGATCCATTGGGGTGCCACCCGCCGGATGACCCTGGAGCTGATCTGGACGCCAGCGACGATGCCCAAGGAATTGACACCGAACAGCAGGCCGTATTCCTGCGGGGAAAAGTTGTAGACCTGTTGGAACAGGAAAGTGGACGCGGACAGGTAGGCAAACAGTCCGCCGAAGTTGAAGCCGCCTACGAGCAGCATCCCAACGAAAATCCGGTCGGCGAACACGGCCTTGTAACGCTGGCCCGCCGTCGACGTCGTCTGCCGGCGGAGTTCGGCAGGATACGTTTCCCGGATAAGGAAAACCGCGGCAATGAACACGAGGATTCCGTAGCTCGCCAGGAAGTAGAAGATCCCGGGCCATGGCATCACCAACAGCAGTTGTGAACCGATGATAGGAGCCAAAATAGGCGCCAGGCCATTCACCAGCGACATGCGGGAGAACATCCGCACCATGGCGTAGCCCGCGAAGAGGTCCCGGACCATCGCCATGGCCACTACGCCACCGCCGGCTGCACCGACGCCCATCAGGACGCGGAAAAGGGCAAGGGTGCTGATGTCCGTGGACAGCGCGGCGCCGAGGGAAGACCCGATGTGCAGGGCCGTTGCCAGGATCAAGGGCATGCGGCGCCCGAATTTGTCGCTGAACGGACCCACCATCAATTGGCCAATGGCGAAGCCCACCGTTGTGCCGGTGAGTGTGAGTTGGATCGCAGCCGCTGACACGTCGAAATGATGCTCCAGCGCGGGAAACGCCGGCAAATAGAGATCCACTGTGAATGGACCCAAGGCGGTCAATGCGCCAAGTAGCAGGATGTAGAGGAGTTTTTCGCGTCGACTAAGGGAATCGCCCGGTACAGGGGGAGTGTTCACGATTATCAATCCTATGTGCGACAGATCATATTTATCAGCGATGGCTGGGGCGCGCCGCAGGACCGCCCCGGAAGTTGAGGCTGAAGCTGAATGGTAGTTTTGTGGACAGGTGCGCGTGGGCGGCTGTATTCGTCTCCGTGCCGGAGCCGGGTAGGAGCAAGATGGAAGCAGTGAGGCGGAACCTATGAGTGGACGTCACAGCGGCCGGGCTGGCCAACGCCCGGGCATTTCGGCATTGCCGAACACCCTGAAACTTGCAGCCCGGCTCGCGCCGCGGCAGCTCAACGACGAAATCAGCCTGGCCAAGCTTGAACTTAAGGGCAAAGGCAAACAGCTGGGTGTTGCCGGCGCTTTCGCTGGCGTTGCGCTGATCTTTCTCTCTTTGCTCGTCATCGCCCTGGTTGTGGCGGCAATCTTGGGCCTGGCCACGGTCATGCCACCGTGGCTGGCTGCGCTTGTGGTTGCGGCGGCGTTCCTTTTGATCATTCTTATCGGGGCACTCGTGGCATTCCGCGGGTTCAAAGGCGCCATGCCGCTTGTGCCTGAGAAGACCATCCGCGGCATCAAGCACGATCTCGGCATAGTCAAGGAGGGCACTTCCTTCGATGCCAGCATCCTCGACCCCTCGTCGGAAGCCTACAAGGCAGCGGAGGCAGCGAAAGCCGCCGCAGCTGAGAAAGCCAAGGCTGAAAAAGCCGCCAAGGCAGAAGCACACAAAGCAGAGCAACCCCCCGCCCCAAGCGAAGCTGAGCTGCTCCGCCGTCTGGAGCAGCGCCGCGAGCACCTCGCCGACGTTCGCGATCAGCTCGGCGTCGAGCTCGACGTCAAGACCCAGGGAAAGGTCCTCCGCGACGTTGCCGGGCAAAAGTTCGACGACGGACGCCGGTTCGCTGCCGACAAGCTCGCAGATTTCAGTGAGAAAGTTCCTGCCGGGCTGCCGGAGCGGCTCGCCGCGCGCTGGAAAGAGCTGTTTCTCTTCGCCGCTTCCGCCACGGTGGCCGCAGTAGGACTGCGGAAGCTGTTCAAGAAGTAATCGGGACGGCAAGCAGCAGCGTCAGCTGCGAACTACGGAAAGGGGGACAGGTGAGGTTCATCGGTGCAGGCGCACGCCCGGGCCAGCCACAGATCGACCACGATCTCATCTTCACCGTCCCAAATTTCCTCACCGTGTTGCGCTTCATGGGCGTCCCGCTGTTCGTGTGGCTGGTGCTGTGGCAAAGAGAATACGGTTTCGCCGTACTGGTTCTCGCCATCATGGGCGGCACTGACTGGGTGGATGGCTACGTCGCGCGGCGTTTCAACCAGACCTCCAAACTGGGCCGCATCCTCGATCCCGTCGCGGACCGCCTGGCACTCATCGCCGTCGCTGTCACGCTCGCCATCGCCGGTGTGGTGGATTGGTGGTACCTGGCCGCCCTCGTGGTGCCCGACGTCGTGCTTGCCACTGCGTCATTGTTCTATTTCCATAGCCACCCCGACCTCCCGGTGAGCCGGATCGGCAAGATCAGGACCGCGTTCCTGCTGCTGGGCACGCCTCTTCTGGTCCTCTCGAGGCTCGCGATTCCCTACACCGGTGTGTACTTCGTGATCGCATGGATCTGCCTGGGCCTGGGTCTGCTGGGGCACTGGGTGGCGGCCTACAACTATTTCTGGGCAATCCTGCGTAAGGGCAAAGAACTCAAAGCCAACGACGGCGGTCGCAGCTGATGGCCTGGTTCGCAGTCCTTCTTGCGGTGCTTGGCGCCTTTTGCCTTGCCATTGGCGCCCAGCGCCAGGGCAGCGCGGTTAAGGCCGATACCGGCGGCCTCGCCCTCAGTTCCAAGGGTTTTTTGAGGCTTCTCAGAAATCCGCGGTGGATGCTCGGCCTGCTGTTGCTCGCCTTGGGCATGGGGATGAACGCTATCGCCTTGGTGTCGGCACCCTTGACGGTGGTGCAGCCCATCGGAGCCATCGCCTTGGTCATCACCACGGTGGTCAATGCCAAGGACCAGGGACTTGCAATCAATCGCGGCACGGTGGTGGCGATCTCTGCTTGCGTGACTGGCTCGGCGATGTTCGTCCTGCTGGCTGTCAACGCCACCCAGGAGAACCACCACGTCAGCGGCGAGGACGAAATAACCATCGTGCTCCTGTTGACCCTCGCCGTCGGGCTTTTTGGAACGTTGGCTGTCATGTTCCGGCACCGCTTGAGTGCTTTCGTGTACATCCTGGGAGCCGGGGTGTTGTTCGGATTCGTCGCGGTGCTGACGCGCATCATCGGCCGGCACCTGCTGGACCCGAACGGGCACTTTTTGCTTAACGTTCAGTGGTACACGGTGGTGGCAATCGCCGCTGCCGGCGGGCTTGGTTCGTGGTTCGTGCAGAGTGCCTACTCCGGTGGGCCACCGGATTTGGTGATCGCAGGGCTGACTGTGGTGGACCCCATTGTCGGAATTGCCATCGGGATCGCAATTTTGGGTGAGCTTCGTCCCGATGTCCACGCCGTGCTTGCAATCGGCATGGCCGTGGCCGCTTCCCTTGCTATCGTGGGGGTTATTGCCCTGAGCCGGCACCATCCCGAGGTCACCAAGCGAAAACGTGACGCGAAGGCGGCTGCAAGCCGGAAGGCCTAGGGCAAAGTTCGACAACCGTGCCCCGCACACCCGCGGCAGGCAACCGGCGAAGACACCGCAGGGCCAAACGTTTTGCGATGTTCGCACCGTGACCATCAGGAGTTCTCCACGTGACTGTTCCCGAAACCAACAAACCCCTCACCATCCTGATCGCGGCGGAGACCTACCGCCCGCAGGTCAACGGTGCTGCACAGTTCGGGTACCGGCTTGCCAAAGGCATGAAGGCGCGGGGGCACAACGTCCATGTGCTGGCCTGCCGGGCGGACAACGGCAAGAGCTTCACCGAGTTCGGGGATGAAGGCACCGTGCACCGCTTGAAGTCCCACGGAGTCTTTACGCACGAGTACTTTCGCATCTGCTACCCCTGGGAAATCAAGAACGACATTCGGATGCTCTTCGACAAGGTGAAGCCCGACGTCGTTCACATCCAAAGCCACTACATGATCGGCGAACATGTTCTCTACGAGGCGAAGAAGCGGGGCATCCGGATCATCGCCACCAACCACTTCATGCCCGAAAACCTGAACCCGTTCTTGCCGTTCCCGCAGTGGTTCAAGGACATCATCGGGCGGGTCTCGTGGAAAGACATGGGCAAGGTCATGGGCCAGGCCGATGTCGTCACTACTCCCACGCCGCTGGCCGCGAAGGCAATGCACCAGCACGCCTTCCTCCGCAAGGTCCTGCCTCTGTCCAACGGTATTGACGCGGCGGCTTACGAACTTGCGCCGGGCGAAGAAATCGAGCCGCATGCCAACCCCACCGTTCTCTTCGTCGGCCGCCTTGCTGAAGAAAAGCATGTGAACGTCCTGATCGACGCCGTCTCCAAAACACCCGCCGAACTCAATGTGCATCTTGAAATCGTCGGCGGCGGAGAGGTCCGTGCCGCTTTGGAGGCCCAAGCCAAGCGCCTGGGCCTGGGCGAGCGGGTCAGGTTCCTGGGCCTCGCCAGCGACGAGGACCTGAGGAAGGCGTACATTCGGGCGGACCTGTTCTGCATGCCCGGAACCGCCGAACTGCAGTCCCTCGTGACGCTCGAGGCGATGTCGGCGTCGACTCCGGTTCTTCTCGCCAACGCGATGGCCCTGCCGCACCTTGTGCGTGAAGGCGAGAACGGGCATCTGTTCACGCCAGGGGACAGCAATGAACTGGCAGCCCGGATCACCGAGCTCTTCCGCCTGCCGGCCGGCGAACTCGAAGCCATGGGCAAGGCCAGCCGCGCCATGGTGGAGCCGCACAGCATCCAAGGCACATTGCAGACGTTCGAGGACCTCTACCGCGGGGCGAGCTATGAGGACAAGGTCATCTAGCCACACGAGCGCGGCGTAGGCTCCTGCTTGGCATCAGGAGCCGAATTGTTTTGCTAGAGTGTTTTGGCCGGGGACGCTGACAAAGCGTCCCCGGTGACTCGGGGCTATAGCTCAGCTGGTTAGAGCGCGGGACTCATAATCCTAAGGTCCTCGGTTCAAGTCCGAGTAGCCCTACCTGAAAAGAGCCCCTGAACTGCGGAAACGCAGGTCAGGGGCTCTTTCGTTTTGACGTTCTCAGGTGGCCATCCACCGGAAACCCACCGGAAACGAATCGAGCTAGTTACCGAACGCCTCGAGCAGCGAGGTGTTATCAGGTGCCTCGTGCGTCTTCTGGACGTAGTGCTTCCTGGTCACGTTCTCGCTGGAGTGGCCAAGCTGGGCGGAAGCGGCAGCCACTCCTGACGAAGCCTCCAGCAGTGTTCCGACGGTCTTCCTGAAGGTGGGGCCTAGCGCCCAGAGCACGGAGACGGACTTGGGGACGCTGAACGTGAGGTCAAATCCGGCGACAGCGTGCCGAGTAACGTTTGCCCACTATTGTTTTGGACGATGGTGGCTTGGCCGTGTGCCCGGCCCATCGGAGCGCCGGTATCCGGGTGGGCGACATCGTCTAAAACGGCCTTCGCGTCGGTTTCCGTGACGAGGTCACCGGTTGTTCGGCCGATGCCGTTCAGGCCGGAGCCGAGCCATCGCCTGTTGCTCCGCGTTCCCTGCTTCGAGGCGCTCGAGTTCCGACGATTGGGTCCGGAGGGCCGTCTGGAGGGCGTCGATGCGCTGTTCGAGGCCCTTTGTTCCGGCAGCCTGCTGGATGGTGGCATGTTGCCGAGCGACAAGCCTGGAATAGGGTCCCCTTGCTGAGGCCTTGTCGCGGGCAGGTCGCAAGAGGCCGTTTTAAGCGGCGCTCCTCAGCTATTGTCCTCATCTGCGCGGGTGATGGTTCCGGCGGCGCCGTCAACGGTGATGGTCTGCCCGGTAACGAGCCGCAGGGTGGCGTCGGGGACGCCGACGACAGCCGGGATGCCGTATTCGCGGGCCACCACCGCCCCGTGCGAAATGGTTCCGCCCATCTCCATGACCAATGCCCCGGCGGTAAGGAACAACGGCGTCCAGCCGGGGTCCGTCGACGGCGCCACCAGGATCTCGCCCGGCTCCAGGTGCGCGCCGACCGGGTCCAGGATCACCCTAGCTTTGCCGGTGGCGATGCCGGCAGACGCCGGGCTGCCAGAGAGCACCAGCCGCCGAGGCTCCCCTTCCGCCACCGCCAGTCCTGAAGTTCGGGCCGCCGCGGCCTCCACGTCCGTGCCGTCGGACAGCAATAGCCGCGGAATGTACCGGCGGCGCAGCTCTCGCTCGTAGACACGCCGTCGGCCGGCCACCAGCTGATGCAGATCCGCTCCACGCAGCCCCACCCGCACCTCGTCCGGCTGGAGAAAGAAGACGTCGCTTGCCTCGGCAATCCGGTCGGAGCGGGCGAGCTCCGCGCCCACGGCTGCCAGTTGCCGCCTCAGCGCCGCAAGAATCACCACCAGGTAGTATTTGGGCTGCTCGCGCAACCCGCACAGCTGCCGTGCCCGGCGCAGCGCCAACCGAACAATCGCCGCCCGCAGCCTGCCGCGCCGGGCAGCCCTGGCCACCAAATCCGCGGCCTTCTCCTCTGCCTGGGCGGCGGCGCGCGCGAACTGGACGTCCGGAGCCTGCTCCGGATCGGTGACCCGCAGGTAATTGGCGATGGCGCCCAGAAGATGCGCCGGGTCCTCCCCCCAGCGCGGCATCCCCAAGTCGATCTCCGCGACTGCCCGGTGGCCAAAGCGCCCTAGAAACGCCCCCAGCCTTTCCTGCAGAACCGGCGGAAGCGTGCCTGCGGCGTACCGACGGGACAATTCAGTTGCTGGCTCCGCCGCCAGGACCTCGGTGGCGGCTGGATCAGAACGAACCTTGGTGGCCAGCTGCCACAGTTGCAGGTCCATGTCCGTGGTGACGTTATTGGGCAGGCCGCGCAGAACTGCCTGCAGTTCCCCGGGCGCGGCTATTCCGCGCAGCAACCATCGGGCCACACCCAACAGCACAAACCCGGCGGCGGGCGCCGCGATCACCTTCGGCACCGCGTTCGCAAAGGCCCCGGGCATGACGCGATCCACATAGTCCATGCGCTGCACCGCGGTTGCTGGTTCGCCAAATTCCAGCCGCTTCTCTAGCTCGTCCGCGAATCTCCGCACGCGCTGCAGCGCTGCCTCCGGCCGCCATGCGGCCTCGGCCAGCCGGGACGGCAGCTGGATCAGCTGCCTGACGATGTCCCCGGCAAAGATGTTCGGGGTGCGGGATCCCCGGACCACGGAGAACCTCGGATCGTCGTAGAGGGTGTGCAGGAGCCCGGCGGACCGTGCCTCCGCAACTCGAAACGTCCTGAGCAAGGTCCTCCGGCCGCCCTTGCTTCGGACCACCGGGGTCAGGTCCACGTATGGCCGCAGCCCGGCCCCTGGCATCTGCCATCCGCTGTCGTTGGCGGTGCTCAGGCGCTGGAACAGGGCCAGCCCCATCGGCGTGATCGGCCGGACGAGTCCTTGGGCCAGGCTGGCACACAGGAAAACGCGGGCTCCTGCGGCCGGATCCACGCCCTCCGGCACCGGATACAGCGTGGTGATTGGCCTTGACTGGGTCAGCCAGATCTTCCCTGCCGCGTCCACGGCCCATTCGAGGTCCTGTGGAGCGCCGAAAATATCCTCAACGCCGGCGCCCAATGCGGACAGCTCACCCAGCTGCGCGTCCGTCATGCACGGTCTCCCGACAGCGCTCGCCTGTCCACGTTGGCTCCCTGGCGGACGCTCCAGCACCCGGCCGCTGGAGGTGTCCAACACGAAATGGTCGGGGTTGACGCCGCCCGACACCACCGCATCCCCGAGCCCCCGGCCAGCGTCTATCACGGCCTGCCTGCGGGTGCCGGTTACCGGGTTCGCGGTGAACAGGACACCCGATGCCTCGGCCTGCACCATCCGCTGGACGACGACGGCGATTCCGACCTCGCCCTGCCCGATCCCGTTCGCGGCACGATAGGCGACCGCACGGTCCGTCCACAGCGAACCCCAGCATCGCCGGACCGCATCCAGGAGGGCATCCATGCCGGCAACATTCAAAAAGGTGTCTTGCTGGCCAGCGAAACTGGCCTCGGGAAGGTCTTCGGCGGTCGCGGAAGATCGTACGGCGACTGGCACGTCGCGTCCCAATTCCGCGTAAGCGGCTCGGAGCGCATCGGCCACAGGCTCTGGAACCGCGGCATCCAGAATGAGTGCGCGCGTACGTGCGGAGGCCTCGAGCAGGTCCGGTGGGACCCCCGGGCGCATTGCGTCGAGCGTTGCGCCAAGCCCGTCCAGGTCCGCTACGACCGTCCGGTAGGCCGCCGTCGTCAGGCAGAACCCGCCAGGCACCGGCAGCCCGGCAGCGGCGAGGATCCCAAGATTCAGCGCCTTTCCCCCGACAACCGGCAGCATACCGGGCCCAACCCCGGCCAGATCGATGACGAAACGCTCCTGGCCGTCCCCCCGCCGGCGTTCGCTCGCCGAATCCATGATGTCCCCGGTTCCTGCAGTGCCGATGATGCTTCGTGCCGACTTTATGCCCGCCGGCTGGTGAACTCAATGGCGGCCCCGGGCAAAACAACACGCCCCAACCGGTGTGCTTGAAGGTCGTGGTCAGCCCCAGGCCATGGTGGTTGATCAGACAGCGATTGGCGAATCATCGGACATCAACGCCGCGATCTTCTCCCAGAGTCTGGCGTGAGGCCGGTTGATCAGCTGGGCCGGACCCACTCCACTTGGTCGGAGGCGGAGAAACGTCTCCATGAGTTGAACTCACTCTGCAGCGGTGTTAAGCCTCGCATGCCGGAACGTGCTGAGGCAGGGACTGCGTCGGCGGGCATGGACTTGTCCTGTGTCTCCTGGCGGCCAGGTCAGAGTGACGGTGAGCTGCGGTCTCATCATGCCGGGGTTCTGGCCGCCCCGCTGTCCGGGCGGATGTTGGCGTTTCGGTGGAACACGTTGCCGGGGTCCCATTCAGTCTTGATCCGGGCGAGCCGATCGTATTTCTCTGCCCCGTAGGAGGCCCTGACCCGGTCTTCGTCGTCGGCGTCGGACAGGAAATTCACATAGGTCCCCGCCCCGGCTGCGTAAGGCCGCATCGCCGCCCAGAATTCACGGACCCAGGCCCGGTCCGCGTCGAACATCTCGGGCGTGGGGGAGGCTGCGGAGATGTTGAAGACCCATTTGGCTCCCCGGCTGCCGCCGAACGCGCTGTCCGCATCCGCGGTCCGGGCGAACGCGCCGCCTAGCGGGAAAACCGGGACGAACGACAACGGGGACGCCTTGCGGGGCAGGAAGTCGGCAAAGACGTCGATGGCATCGTTGCTCAGATCATCTAGGGTCAGGGCCTTTTCGTAAGCCTGGGTGCCCCACGGGGCGCTTTCGTTGAACATCTGCTGCAGCTGGACGTAAGGGATCGGGGACAGCATCTGCCACTGGGGCTGGGGTGTCATCCGCCGGATAGGCTGAAGGACGGATTCGTGCTCCTCCGCGGTGCCCCATCCGACGACCGCCAGTACAAAACCAGGCTGTCCTTGGTACTCCGGGGGAACAAACGGCGCAGGCGGTGCGCTCAAGCCGGCGATCAGGGAGCCCATGGTGTCAGGCAAGGTCGCTACGAAATCGCGGCTGAACCGCAGGCCTTCCTTTCCGTGCTCGGGATCCCAGAAGAACAAGGCCAATTGGGCCAGCGGTGGAACGTCATGAAGGGCAAATTCAAAGCTGGTGACCACCCCGAAGTTGCCCCCTCCGCCCCGCAAGGCCCAGAAGAGATCCGGATTCGCTTTCTCCGAGGCGGTGACGACGCGTCCGTCTGCGGTCACCAGCTCCGCAGCGACAAGGCTGTCGCAGCTCAGCCCGGTCCGGGCTGTGAGCCAGCCCATTCCGCCCCCCAACGTCAAACCCGCCACCCCCGTGTGGCTGATGAACCCGCCGGTCATTCCGAGCCCATGCTCCTGAGTCGCCGCGTCAAGCTCGAGCCAGGTAGTGCCGCCGCCGCAACGGGCTCTGCGGGACTGCGGGTCAACACTCACGGCGTTCATGGCACTCAGGTCAATCATCAGCCCGTCGTCGCAAACCGAGTGGCCCGCGTAGCTGTGCCCGCCGCCCCGCACGGAAAGCTCAACCCCTTCGGCTAGGGCATAGCTGATCGCTGCTGCCACCTGTGAAGCGTCCGTTGGCCGGACGATCAGTGCCGGGCGCCGGTCAATGTCGCCGTTCCATACTGATCTGGCCGTGTCATAGCCATTTTCTCCTGGAGCCAAGACCTCGCCGCCGAAGGAGTCTCGAAACGCCGCCAAAGATTGCTCTGAGATAGACATTGTTTTCTCCCGGTACGACGACACAGTACCGGGATCGTACACCCGGGCCTCCCTTCCAAACCAGAGGTTGCGTGGCCGCTCTGGAGGGCGTCGTATGGCCCGGAGCGCGTAGTGCGGCGGGGACTTCACCATGCCCTCGGCAGTTTGAAGCTTTTCCGGCCGGACCGCTGGGACATCATCGGGGCAGTCATCTGCCTGCTCGGCGTCGTGGTCATCATGTACGCTCCGCGCAGCCCCGGATAACGAAACCGGAATACAGCATCCTCTGAATACAGAGTCTGATGTACTGTTTCGTCATGGAAACCCTCACCCATGCCCCGGTGCTTGCCCGTTTCGGCTACGCGGTCTCGGACCCGACCCGGGCCCGGGTCCTGCTGGCCCTGGCCGGCGCGCCGGCCTACCCGTCCGAGCTAGCCGACTCCCTGGAGGTGTCCAGGCAGAGCATGTCCAACCACCTGGCCTGCCTGCGCGGCTGCGGGCTCGTCGTGGCCGTCCCGGACGGGAGACGGACCCGGTACGTACTCGCGGACCCCCGGCTGGGCCAGGCAATCAAGGACCTGCTCGGGGTGGTGCTCGCCGTGGACCCGGCCTGCTGCGCCCCGGACGGGACTTGCCTGGCATGAGCACCGCAACCACCTTGGCCTCTTCGGACGGCCGCCGGGCGGTGCTGAGCCGGCGCATCCGCCTGTTCGCCGCTGCCACGATCAGCTACAACCTCATCGAGGCCGTCGCCGCGCTCTGGGCCGGCGGCGTCGCGGATTCCTCCGCGCTGATCGGCTTCGGCCTGGACTCGGTCATCGAAGTCACCTCCGCCCTGGCTCTGTCCTGGCAGTTCTCCGCCCGGGACCCGGAACGCCGCGAGCACCTGACGCTTCGCATCATCGCGGTGTCCTTCTTCGCCCTGGCCGCCTTCGTGACCGCTGACGCCGCCCGCGCACTGACCGGTGCGGGCGAGCCGCAGCATTCGACCCCGGGCATCATCATTGCCGCCCTCAGCCTGGGGATCATGCCCGTGCTGTCCTGGGCCCAGCGCCGCGCCGGGCGGGAACTGGGTTCCCGCACGGCGGTGGCCGATTCCAAGCAGACCCTGCTGTGCACATACCTCTCCGCGGTGCTGCTGGCCGGGCTCGTGCTCAACAGCACGCTGGGCTGGTGGTGGGCGGACCCCGTCGCGGCCCTGGCCATCGCGGCGATCGCCGTCCGCGAAGGCATCAACGCCTGGCGCGGGGACGCGTGCTGCGCCGTCGCCTATGCCGGACACTCCGGGACCACGACCGAGGCCGGCCCCGGAGCCGACCGGCCAGCCCTGGATGACTGCTGCGCACCGGCCGCTGCGGACCCGGACACGGCAGTGACCGTTGGCACCGCAGCCCCAGGCCAGGCGATGGAGACCGCCGCGGGACCAGGGCATGGTGCCGGGCCCGAATCCGTCGCCTGCTGCGCCGAGTGCGCTTCCGCCTCAGCCCCGAAGACCTTTCCGATACCCCCTGACCGTGCGCACGGGCAAGGAATAGCGCCGGCCTGAGCTCACCGGATTTCCTTCAAGCGGGCCCCTTCCCGGATCACCCTCCGGGCGTATTGTGTTATTCCATGGAGTCATGGACTACGCCTTCGGGCGAGGAGAAGCTGGAAGTCTTCGATCAGCTGGCCCGCATCGCCAAGGCGGTGTCGAACGGTAAACGGCTGGAGCTGATCGAGCTCCTGGCCCAGGGCGAGCACCCCGTGGAAACGCTCTCCACAATGCTGGGGATGGGGATGACCACGGTCTCGGCGCACCTGCAGCTCTTGAAACGGGCGGGCCTGGTCCGGACACGGCGGGTGCGGACCACCATCCTGTACCAGCTTGCCGGCGATGACGTGGCCCAGATGTACCTGGCCATCAAGCGGGTGGGAATGCTGCGTTCCCCCGCCCTACGGGACGCGCTGGCAACCTATTTCGCACCCGGCGGCGCCCAGCCTCCGGTCAGGACCATCGATCCGGCCGACGTCACCTCCGGCATGACAGTCCTCGATGTCCGCCCCCTCTCCGAGTACGAGGCGGCGCATTTCCCCGGAGCGGTGTCCATTCCCCTGGCGGAGCTGCAGGACCGTGTTGGTGAGATCCCGGCCGGTAAGCCCGTGGTCGTGTACTGCCGCGGCGAGTTCTGCAGGCTCGCCAGGGACGCCGCGGCGTGGCTGACGGTCAGGGACATCCCGGCGATGGCCATGGATGAAGGCATCATCGAGTGGCGGGCAACCCGCGAGGTGGATCTCGATGCAACCGCGTGAGCAGATGGCGCTGCTCGGGGCGCGCATCCGCGCTGACGCAGCCGTGCAGGAATCCCTTCACCGCCGGACCCTGATCGTGGTCGCGACCAGCCAGATCCTGGGCGGGGCAGGCCTGGCCGCCGGGGTCACCGTCGGCGCGCTGCTCGCCCAGTCCATGCTCGGCGGGGACGGCGCCGCCGGCCTGCCCGCCGGGTTGTTCACCCTCGGCTCGGCGCTGGCGGCATTCCTTGTCGGAGCCACCACCCAGCGACTGGGCCGCCGGACCGGGCTGGCTCTGGGCTTCGCCGCCGGAGCCCTCGGCGCCCTCGGCGTCGTCGGCGCAGCCGTCATCGACAGTATCCCCTTGCTCTTTATTTCCTTGTTCATCTACGGGGCGGGCACCGCGACGAACCTGCAGGCACGCTACGCAGGCACCGACCTCGCCCCGGTCTCCCGCCGCGGCACCGCGGTCAGCATCGCCATGGTCTTCACGACCCTCGGCGCCGTGGTCGGCCCGAACCTGGTCGACGTGCTGGGCCGGTTCGCCGCGAGCCTGGGCATTCCCGCCCTCGCCGGTCCGTTCCTGCTCGCCGCGGCCGCCTACGCATCCGCCGGAGCCGTGCTGTTCACCCTGCTGCGCCCGGATCCCTTCCTGCTCGCCAGGGAACTGGAGTCCTCCACACTGGCTCCCGGCCCGGCCGGCACGCCCCGGCCCGCCGGGCAGCCCGGCACCGGAGTGTACGTGGGGGCCGCCGTCATGGTCCTCACCCAGGTCGCGATGGTCGCCATCATGACCATGACACCGGTCCACATGCGCGCCCATGGCCACCCGCTCTCCGAGGTCGGCCTCGTCATCGGCATCCACATCGGATCGATGTACCTGCCCTCCCTGTTCACCGGCATCCTCGTGGACCGCATCGGCCGCACCCCGATGGCCATCGCCTCCGGCTTGACCCTGCTCGCGGCCGGATTCACCGCGGCCATGGCCCCGGCGGACTCCCTCGGCCTGCTCATCCTGGCCCTGGCGCTGCTGGGCATGGGCTGGAACCTGGGACTGATCTCCGGAACCGCCCTGCTCGTGGACGCGACCGTCCCGGCGAACCGGGCCCGCACCCAGGGAGCCGTCGATGTGCTGATCGCCGTCGCCGGTGCCGGCGGCGGGGCAATGTCAGGGCTCGTCATGGCCCAGACAAGCTACGCGGTCCTGTCGATAGCCGGCGGGGTCCTGGCCCTGCTGCTGATCCCCGTCATCTTCTGGGCCCGGTCCCGCACCGTCAGCCCCGCCTCCTGAGCCGACACCCGGACCCGTGAAACCGAGCAGCAACCCTAACCGGACAACGGAACCTCCTGTCCTGGGGCTGCGGCAGAATCTGGCCCAGTTCATCCTCCTGGTCGCCGTCAACGCCTTCGTCGGCGGCACGCTGGGCAGGAACGCACGGTGCTGCCGCTGCTCGCCGGGCAGGTCTTCCACCTGGACAAGCACACCTCCGCCCTGACCTACATCCTGGCGTTCGGGCTGTTTCTGATCTTCGGCCCGTCCTGGGCATGGAACGTCGCGGCCAACATCGTCCTAGGCATCAGCCAGGGCCTGACCTGGTCCACCACCGTGACGATGAAAATGGACCTCGTCGGTCCCTCCCGCCGCGGCCTGGCCATGGGCCTGAACGAAGCCTCCGGCTACCTCGGCGTCGCGGGCACTGCCCTGGCCACCGGCTACGTCGCCGCCACCTACGGACTGCGGCCGGCCCCGTTCCTGCTCGGCGCCGCGTTCATCGCCGTCGGCCTGGGCCTGTCCGGCCTTACCGTCCGCGAAACAGACCAGCACGCCCGGCTCGAAGCAGCGAGCCAGGTCCCTGCGGCCGCGACCAAGGCGTTACCGGCCGGGGTTGCAGGACGCCGTCGACCGTCAGGTCCACCCTTTCATTGAAGAAGCTCACCAGCCCGTGGATCTGCGCGGCGTCGCGGAAGCGCCGGTCGTAGCTCCAAGCGACATTCCTGCCGTCCTCGGTGCCGGGGTAGGTCCAGTAGCGGGCTTCGCCCTTGTAAGGGCACACGGTCCTCTTGGGGCTCTCCTCCATGAGGTCCAGCCGCACGTCCTCAGGCGGGATGTAGTAACGGACGGGGAGGAGCGTCTCGTACAGGAGTTGCGCGCCGTTTGTCCTGGCGAGTGGGACCTGGTCGAGGGAGACCTCGACCGACAGGGATGACGCCCGGATGTCCACGCGGTGGAACGGGTCGCGGGGGTGTCCGATGATCTCCTCGTCGTCTTCCCTCCACTGAAAGGCGGCGAAATCCAGGACGACATACCCGGCCAGGTCTGGGTCGTCCGGGCGGAACGCGGCTCCGGCAGCCGTCGTCGTCCCTGTCACGACATCCAGCTGTTCGCCGGGGGTGGTGTGCCGGCCGAACCCCGTGCGCGGATCCAGCGACGGGAGTGAGTCTGCGGACAGCCTGACGGCGAGCTCCGGGACGTCGGCCGCTGGGCCGCCGGGCGGTGTCAGCTCTGCCAGAAGTTCAGCCTCCGGCACGGCAAAAATCGGGGTAATGCGCTTCGGCTCCCAGACCAGCCACGCGTGCAGGGTGTCGACGACGGTGTTCCCGCCCAGGCTCGCGCGGATCCGCTTGGCGGTGGGTTCGAAGCGCAGCTGCGGGAAGGTCCCGAGGATCACTCCGGATAGTTTGGTGGCCATGCTTCAAGCGTGAGCGAGGGGCTGGTTGCCGTCAATGTCAAGTCCGAGTAGCCCTACCCGGAAGGCGCCGGTATCCTGGCGGTTGCCGGGGCCTTTGGCGTTTGCCCGGCCGCGGCTTGATGGCCTATTTGGTGCGATCGAGACGCGGTGCGGTTGATGCGCCTATGAGCATGGCGAGTGCACCCAGGCCCAATGGCAGTCCGCCCAGGGTGGCGAGGCTTCCGACTATCAATGGTCCGCCTGCGTCACCGAGTTCCCTGCCGAGCTCGGCAGAGCCCATGGTCCTGCCCATCCGGCTGTGGGGCGTGTTGTCGGCCAAATGGGCGAACGCGAGCGGGGTGGCCGTTCCGACCCCGGCCCCGATCAGGAGGGCGGCGATGAACACGGTGAGGGGTCCCGGGGCGAGGGCTACGATTCCGACGCCCGCGGCGGAGAGCAGCAGCCCGGCCCTTATTCCCGCCGTGTCGCCGATCCTTTGCTGGTCACGTCGTTTCCCGATCCATGGCTGGATGATGGCCGAAGCGATGGCCAGGACACTTACGGCGGCGGTCCCCGCAACGGGATCGAGCCCGTGACGGGTGGCGAGGGCCGGCAGGAACCCGATGGCCGCGCCTAGTGCGCCCGTGGACGCTGCCAGTACAGTCGTCGGCACGAGGAAGCTCCGTTCGGTGATCTGCCGGGCGAGGTCAAGGACGGTGTATCTGGTCCGGGGAACGGGTTCGAACCGTGGCAGGCTCACCGCTACCCATACAGCGGTGGCCGCCGCGAGGGCTGACAGGACCGCAAAGAGCAGCGCGAAGCCCCCGACATGGATCAGGCCAGCTCCCAGGAGCGGGCCGAGGACGTAGCCGAGGCCTTTCCAGGATCCGTACCGGCCGAAGTATTTCCCTGCGTTCCTGCCGCCGGCCAGTCGTGCCACGGTGGCCGATGAAGCAGGAGAAAATGCCGCTGCGGCTGCTCCCTGGCCCAGACGGGTCAGGCCCAGCGGGAGCGGGTCCGCCGCCCACAACCCCAACAGCGAGAAACCGGCGAATGCCAGAAGGCCCCAGACGATGACCGGCTTGGCGCCTATCCGGTCACTGAGGGCACCGAAGACGGGCTTGAGAAACACTTCGGCCAGATCGTAAACGGCCAGCAGGATGCCTAGGTTGAGCAGGCTCAGGCCGATGTTCCCGCTCTGGGCCCCTATTCCTGAAGCAATGCTGTGGGCCCCGAAAGCAGTCACGAAACCCGCTGCGTAGAGAGGAATGGTATGCCCGTGGATCTCCCGGGCGGTCCTGGTGGGGCTCACTGGTGCACCTGAAGGTAGACAAGATCTGAAAATTTTTCAAGAACCGCGGCGCACCGGGCAAGTTCGGTCTCCGCCGCATCGACCAGCGGGCTGGCGAAGACCGCCTTGGAGCGGTTGCTGCGGAACCATCGGCGAAGCCTCTCCAGGCTCTGCTCTTCTTCCTCCAGTTCGGCCAGGGTGAACTTGCGCTTCGCGATTTCCTTGGCAACTTCTTCGTTGAATTTGCCGCAGTCCGCCGTGAACTCGGCCCACTCATCGGCCCTGGCCGCTTCGAAAAGCCTGCGCAGCTGGGCGGCATCGGCGTCGTCAGCGTTCGTCGTCAGCAAAACGAGTTCTCCGTCGCCGGCCCGAGCCAGCTCACGGGCCCTCTCGGCACCCGTCCTGCACACCGGAACGTCCGGGGCGGTCCAGGCACCCTGCCCCACGGGAACCGCGCCGAAACGGCGAAGCTCCCGCCAAACGGCTACCCGGTGCCTGGAGGGTTGGGAGGGAACCTGGACGATCATCACGAGCCAGGACGTGCGCTGTTCACTAGTCACAAAGCAAAGTGTAACGATTGTTACAAGGAATCCTTCCCTCGTGGACGGCACCAACGCGGTCTCATCACATCCGCGGTCGAGGACCCGAGAGTTCGCGACTAGTTTGGCGGATCGTTTCCCACGAACGTTCCGGGGGGCATCCAGGCGCCAAACACGGGGCCGGGATCCGGCCGCTTTGCGTGCCGCCCGTCGTCGGAGATTCGTTGTTTGAGACGTTGCAGCACCCATGGGAACAAGTGCTCGCGTGCCCACACAATGTCATCGGTCCTAGCTTCGCGCCAGCTGCGCCCGGGTAGGTCTTTCGGTGTCATCGGTTCCAAGGCATGGGCGACGTTGAGGGTATCCAGCACCATGATTGCGATGGTGTGCTGTCCCAAGGGGGAGAAGTGCAGCCGGTCCGGATCCCACATTCGTGGGTGGGTGAGTTGGCGCAGGGCCCAGAGGTCGGCGATTACCGCATCGTGGCGTGCGGCGATGGTGCGCAGGTTCTCGTTGAAGATGGCCACCCTGGCGCGGGTGTGTCCCAACACGGGCGTAGCGCCCCAGTCCGGTCCGGCAAACAGTACAACCGTTGCGCCGGCAGCGGCGAGGAGTTGCACGCCGGCGTCCATCCGGACGGCGAGTTTGTCGGGATCGCTTCTGCGGAAGATCAGGTCATTGCCCCCGGCATTGAGAGTGATCAGATCCGGCTGCAGGGCAAGTGCGGGGCCGACCTGCTCATCCAGGATCTGATGGAGCAACCGTCCGCGGACCGCCAGATTCGCGTAAGCGAAATCGTCGTGTCCGGCGCTCAGTTCTTCCGCGACCCGGTCCGCCCAGCCTCGCAAGCCCCCAGGGCTGCGAGGCTCCGGATCTCCTACCCCTTCGGTAAAGGAATCACCCAGGGCCACATAACGGCTCCACGGGTGCAGGCGGGCACCGGAAACAACGGGGCCACCCTGCGCCGGACTATCGGCGCTGGGAGCGTTCATCCCTCCATACTGCTCCTGCCAGGCCGAACGCGCCACGGTGGCCTCTCTTCTTCGCTCGCCGGATGCGCATCCTAGAGTTATCCTGTGAGCTTCGAATTGCCCTCGCTGATCGATCCTGGACTGTGGTCACTCGTCGATGAATCCCGCGCTTTCTACGCCCGGCGGCCGGCTGGCCGTGGGCCGGGCAGTCGGGAAGAGCTGCTCGCATTCCGAGCGAGAGCGGCGGCACCTGCGCAGTGCGATCCACGGCCAATCGCAGAACTGGCAAGCGCGCATGGGCGAAGCGTTCCTGTCCGGATCCACGTGCCGGCCAGTGCCCCGGTGGCGGGCGTATTCCTGGAAATCCACGGCGGCGGCTTCTACATGGGCTCGGCCGCCGGAAGCGACGTTCGCAACAGGCGGCTTGCGGATGCGCTGGGTATTGCAGTGGTCAGCGTGGATTATCGACTCGCTCCGGAGCACCCGTGGCCTTCCGCACCCGACGACTGCGAGACAGCGGCGCTGTGGCTGGTGGAGCATGCCGAACGCCGTTTTGGCACAGCCAAACTCGCTATCGGTGGCTTTTCTGCGGGGGCGACGCTGGCGTTGTCTACGCTTGTGCGGTTGCGCGACCGCGGGGTCACGGCTTTCGGCGGCGGGGTGCTGCAGTTCGGCACTTATGACCTCGCCGCGAAGACGCCGGCCGGACGCCGGATCGCCGACGAGTATTTTCTCCACGCCTATGCGGGGACCGCTCCGGATCGCACACACCCCGACCTCTCGCCGCTCTTCGCCGAGCCCGCGGGCCTACCGCCGATCCTGATCGTGATCGGCAGCGACGACATCCTCCTGGAAGACAATCTCGCCATGGCCACGGAGCTGTCGGCCGCCGGTGTCGAGGTCGATCTGCGAATTTATCCCGCTTCCCCCCACGGCTTCACCGGGCACGCGACGCCGATGGCACGGGCCGCCCTCGAACACATCGACGCATGGCTTCGGATTCGGCTGGGCCCAGCAGACTGAATCGCTCAGCCGGGGCGACCACGCGGGTCGATTCCGGCACCAATGCGCAAGGTGCGACACACTTGGGCGGGTGGCAGACAGGTATAGAGCATGAGGCACCCTTCCAACGCTCCTGACCGGGAGCGCACCTTCAGATTGCTGTATGAACTCGTCTACCCAGAGCTCATGAGATTTGTTCAACGCCGCGCCCACCCTGACCACGCCGAAGACGTCGTCGCCGACGCATTCCTTGTCGTGTGGCGCCGCCTCGATGAGTTGCCGAGCAGCCATGGTGACGCGAGGGCATGGATGTTCGGCATTACGCGAAACATTCTGCTAAACACCCACCGGGGCGAACGGCGTCGTTTAGCACTCGGTGTTCGTCTCGCAGACTCCGCCGCTCTGGCCTACCTCGACGAAGACGCTGACCCGATCGTGAATCGCGTGGACCTAGGCAGGGCATGGCGTGCGCTATCGGAGGTCCATCAGGAGGCCTTGGGCCTTATTGTCTTCGAAGACCTCAAAGCACCACAGGCAGCCGCAGTACTCGGCATCTCACCGGTCGCCTTCCGTCTGCGAGTGAGCCGCGCCCGCCGAGCCCTTCGCCTTCTCCTCGAACACCTACCCCGGCAGTCCCGCACACCTGCGGCTTCTTTCGAAAGGACAACCACGCCATGACGCGCAATCAAGAGATCGATACTCTGCTTCGATCACTGGACGCCGCGGACCACAGGGCCCCCGTCGACAGTGAAAGGGCCGACGCCGATCTTCTCCGCATCTTGTCCACCGACCCGGCAGAGACACCATCCGAGCGCCCCTCGATGAGGAGCGCCGCCCGCAATCGTAGGCCTCAAAGCAGCAGATGGACCTCCCGCAGGGTCGCCGTGGTCGGAGGAATGGTGGCGGTGGTCACTGCAGGCCTGGTTGTCTTGCCGTCCTTGTCAGGCGGGGATCCTGCGTTTGCCAGCTGGACGCCCGTTCCGGCCGGCATGACTGAAACTGAACGTGCCAGTGCCGCCGCGGAGTGCCGCGAATCCAAGAAGCATGTAGGGGGTGGAATGTACGCTGACGACGTCGACTCGGCTGCGGTAGCGATTGCCGAGCGGCGCGGCGTGTGGACCACGGTGGTGCTCACGGGTGAGGGCGGGTTTTCGGCGCTGTGTATCACCGATGACGCCGTCAGTCTTTTCGGTAAGGGCATGATCGGATCGGTTGGAAAGTCCAGCCCTCACACGGTTCCGGGCCCGCGTGAGATGACCGCCACAGCTCTAGGGACGGGAACCATGAGCGCAGGCGACATTTCCTTGGCGGCCGGCATCGCGGGCTCTGACATTCTCTCAATCGTCTATAGAAGCCGGACCCACGGGGGCGTGACAGCGACCGTGTCCCGGGGACGCTTCGCCTTGTGGCTGCCAGGAGACGAACTGCGGAACGCGTCGAGCGATGGTGCCGAGGTCGAAGTGACCTACCAAGACGGCACTACGGGAACGAGTCGTCTGACCCTTTAGGACAAGCAGACACGTGAGGGGCCCTTTAGCCCGAAACAAAAGAAACCCCTGACGCGCGGAAGCGCGGTCAGGGGTTCTTTCGAATGCGGGCGTTACTCGGAGCGCTGACCTTCGTTGGAGTCGTCCCCGGCGCCGCCGGTGAACATCAAGCCCTTGGGCTGGATGGAGGCGAGTTCCTTGATCGGGGCGAGAGCGCCCGTTCCCAAGTCCAGGTTTGCCAGGTAGGCGGGTCCGGCGTCGGGCACCACCGTGGAGACGGCTTCGCCGGCCTTGAACGGGCCAGTGATGGAGAAGACCTTGTTGTCCTTCGGATCCGTGACCAGGAGGGTCTGGTTGGAGTGGGCCGCGAAGACGGTGTCATCCAAGGGCTGGGCAACCGAAAGCACCTGGAGAGCTTGCTTGCTGCTGCCCGGGTTGGAAGCGAAGATCAACTGCTGGTCCGCCTGCGCATCAAGCATGAACGAGTTCTTGAACCGCGGAGCGGCCGCCGGAACCTGTGTGTTGGAGTCCGGGTCCGTCAGGCCGAGCGTGGTCGCCTTTCCAGCCTGGGGGCCATTGGCTGCGGTAGCCTTAGCGCTGTCGCCGAAAAGGGGCGTCAGTTTGGCGGTGGCGCCTTCCAATGCGACGGAATAGGCGGCGGGACCCGAAGTATCAACCGGCGCCGAGGCACTGACGAGGATCTTGCCGTTCACGACAGATACGGCATCGGTTCCCCCACCGTGGGTGAGGCCCGAATATGTGTACGTGGTCAGCGGCTTGGCCTGCTCAGGGCTGAGGGTCGAGAAGCTCGAGTTGCCGTCCTCGTTGGCGGTGAGGAGGAGACGGTGGTGTTCCGGATCGGCCGTAAGCCCGTCAACCTTGCCCGTGACTTGCCAGGACTTGCCGGGCTTTCCGTCGAGGCTGAACTGCTGAACAGTGCTGGCTGTGGTGCCGTTTGCAGAAGCCTCGCCCAAGGGGCCTACGCCATTCTGGAACGAGACGTACACGGAGTCGCCCATCCGCGTGATGTCGTCAGGTGCTGACTCGGTGCCGACCGGGGAGAAGGTCTTCACGGTGAATCCAGCGGCCGCGGCGTGTGCTTCGCCCTCGTCAGCGGCGGATGCCGGCAGGGCAACGGAGGCAAGAGTAGAAGCAGCGACTGCGGCGCTGATCAATACCATCGAGGTCCGCTTGAGCTTGTTGGGTGTAACAGGCATTGAAAATCGTCCTTAGATTGGGGAAACGATGTCCCCGCCAACCTATGGAGGCGGGCTGGGAGGGAACCCTGTAAAGGGCAAACACCGGGAGACCCGGAGGTTAACGGCAACCATTCGCGCTTCGGACGATGACGCTACGCAAGACAGCAGTCCGCCAAGAGGTCGGTGCACCTGCTTGCTTGTGTGGAGCACTGTCATTGCTGTAAGTTACTCACCAGTAACTTACGCGAAGGAGTGTCATGTCCAAGGCAGCAATCGACCTCGAGGATCTCCCGTACGCCGACGGCGACTTCTATGGCTTTGAGCAATTGCTCACGGGCAAGGAGCAGGACCGACTGGCCGAGATCCGGGCTTTCCTTTCCCGTGAGGTCAAACCGATTGCCGTCGATTGCTGGAACCGCGGGGAATTCCCCATGGACCTGATTCCCAAACTGGCCGAGATTGACCTCGTCAGTCCGGTCAGGCGGCAAGGCTATTCCAACGTGTTCGCTGGCCTTGTGCACGCAGAGGCAACCCGCGCCGATGCCTCGATTGCCACGTTCATGGGCGTTCATGATGGCTTGTTCACTGGCTCCATCGAAGCGCTGGCATCTCGAGAGCAGCAGGACGCCTGGCTGCCCGACATATACTCCCTCAAGAAGATCGGCGCCTTTGGGCTGACCGAGCCATTGGGCGGCTCGGACGTCGCAGGCGGCACCCGGACCACTGCGCGCCGCGACGGCGGCAACTGGATCCTCAACGGGGCCAAGCGCTGGATCGGCAATGCCACTTTCTCGGACTGGGTTGTGGTCTTCGCCCGCGACCTCGGCGACAACCAGGTCAAGGGGTTCCTGGTGGACACGAGCCTCCCCGGTTTCAAGGCCAGCAAGATCGAGAACAAGATCTCGCTGCGCACCGTCCAGAACGCCGATATCACCCTTGAGAACGTGGTGGTCCCGGACTTCTTCAAACTGGCCAATGCCAACAGCTTCAGGGACACCAACAAGGTGCTCAAAGTCACGCGGCTTTCGGTCGCGTGGCAGGCTGTGGGCCAGCAGCTTGCGGCATTCGACGTCGCCCGCCGCTACGCGGTTGAACGGATGCAGTTCGGGAGGCCCCTGGCATCGTTCCAATTGGTGCAGCAACAACTCGTGCAGATCCTGGGCAACACAGTGAGCTCCATGGGCATGATGGTCCGTCTCGCTCAACTTGAGGATGCCGGCGTGGCCAAGGACGAGCAGTCCGCGCTGGCGAAAGCCTTCACTACGGCCCGCATGCGCGAAAGCGTTGCCCTGGGCCGCGGCATCCTGGGCGGCAACGGCATTGTCACGGACTATGGGATGGCAAAGATCTTCGCCGACGCCGAGGCGATCTACTCCTACGAGGGCACCCACGAAATCAACACCCTTGTCACGGGAAGGGCCATCACGGGCATTTCCGCCATCGTCTAGAGGCAGCACATCGTGTAGCGGAAGCAACACGGAAGGCCGGAGATCCGTGACGAAGGCGAGCGGGTTGACGTAGTCGTCCCCATTCCGCACTCCCCAGTGGAGGCACGGTGATCCCGCGCAGTGGCCGATTCTCACTACGCCGATGGATTGGCCCTTGTTGACCGTGGCGCCCTCTG
This sequence comes from Arthrobacter sp. KNU-44, assembly GCF_051843155.1. Classification (NCBI taxonomy): domain Bacteria; kingdom Bacillati; phylum Actinomycetota; class Actinomycetes; order Micrococcales; family Micrococcaceae; genus Arthrobacter; species Arthrobacter sp. KNU-44. Next base: position 590,017 of record NZ_JBPXNG010000002.1, on the reverse strand, counting down.
CGAGTTCGCTGTCCACGGGCTCTAAGCTGCTCCGTAGCCCGCCCCCGTGGTCGATGGTGATCACCGGGCGGTCCACCACGACGCCCACGAAGCTCACGGTGCCGTCGGCGGGCGTGGCGACTGTGACGCCGTCGTCCGCTGCTCGTAAATCCACGCCGCGGTGCCCGCTCAACCACGGCTTGTCCGGAGGGTCGAAGCCGCGCAGGACCGCCGGCTTGGGGGAGAGCGGCCACGCCCAGCCCGGGCGGATTCCGGACGGGCTGGTCGCGCCCGGCGGCGACGACGCGGCGGCAGGCGCCGTGCCCAAGGCAACGAGCAAAAGAACGTGGGCCGGAAGATGTGCAGTTCTCATGGACCAAGCCTTCGTCGGCGCCGGAGTGTCCGGAAGCCGCCAGTTCGGCTATGTGGAAAACGGTGCGGGAAACCTGCCGGAGGATGGAGGCTGAATCCGGGGCTTTGCGGTCATAAGGCTGGAGGCGCTGTAGTACACTTGGTGGAGCAGTTTGCTGTGCCCTCAAGCTTGTTCAGAAGCGCTTCTCATTCAGTTGCGCGGGGGTCCCAGGCTGACTACGCGTATCCAACCCTCCAACTGCGAATCCTCATGGATTCAGTGCTGCGGAGGATTGTGCCTCTTGCGGTCCGGCGAGTCATTGGCCGGATGAGAAGTGCAATGGATGCCAGGAGCCACGGCCCGTTCGGGTCCGGCTAATTAACCGTCAACTATTGGCAGGGTAAGAGCGGCCCGTGTGGCTCTCTCATGAATGACCTGCCGGAAGGAGCGTCGGCATGCCCGTCGTAACAATGCGCCAGCTGCTTGACAGCGGCGTCCACTTTGGACACCAGACCCGTCGTTGGAACCCGAAGATGAAGCGATTTATCTTCACGGAGCGCAACGGCATCTACATCATTGACCTTCAGCAGTCGCTGTCCTACATCGACCGCGCTTTCGAGTTCGTCAAGGCTACTGTCGCCCACGGCGGCACCGTCCTGTTCGTCGGCACCAAGAAGCAGGCTCAGGAAGCAATTTCCGAGCAGGCTACCCGTGTTGGCCAGCCGTACGTCAACCAGCGTTGGTTGGGCGGTATGCTCACCAACTTCCAGACCGTTGCCAAGCGCATCCAGCGCATGAAGGAACTCGAAGAGATCAACTTCGAGGACGTCGCAGGCTCGGGTTACACCAAGAAGGAGCTCCTGCTCCTTCGCCGTGAACTCACCAAGCTGGAAACCAACCTCGGTGGTATCCGCAACCTGACCAAGGCTCCTTCCGTTCTGTGGGTTGTTGACACGAAGAAGGAACACCTGGCTGTTGACGAAGCCAAGAAGCTGAACATCCCGGTTGTTGCCATCCTGGACACCAACTGCGATCCCGACGAAGTTGACTTCCCGATCCCGGGTAACGACGACGCCATCCGCTCCGTAAACCTGTTGACCCGCGTGGTTGCCGACGCCGTTGCTGAGGGCCTCATCGCCCGTAACCAGCGCGCAACCGGTGCTGCAGAGGCTCCGGAAGAGCCGCTGGCTGAGTGGGAGCGCGAGCTCCTCGAAGGCAGCAAGGCCGAAGCTGCTGAAGCTCCGGTTGCTGAGGCTCCGGCCGAAGCCCCGGTTGCAGAAGCTGCTGAAGCTCCGGCTGCGGAAGCTGTCGAAGCCCCGGCCGCCGAGGCCACCGAAGCTGCTGCTGGCGAAGCCGAAGCAGACAAGTAAATCCGGACCTTTCCCGCACCAATTTCGATGCGGGGAGCTACTGACAGGATGGCGGCCCACTAGGTGGGCTGCCGTCCTGTCAGTCCGTAAACACATAAATTTCTAGACAGAGGGGTTCACATGGCGAACTACACTGCTGCTGACATCAAGGCCCTGCGCGAGCGCACCGGCGCCGGCATGATGGACGTCAAGAAGGCTCTTGACGAGGCCAACGGCGACGCCGAGAAGGCCATCGAGATCATCCGCATCAAGGGCCTCAAGGGCGCTACCAAGCGTGAAGGCCGCTCCACCGCTGAAGGCCTGGTTGCAGCCAAGGTCACCGGCGGCGTTGGCGTAATGATCGAGGTCAACTGCGAGACCGACTTCGTCGCCAAGGCTGACAAGTTCATCCAGCTGGCCGACAAGGTCCTGGCCGTCGCCGTCGAGTCCGGCGCTGCCGACCTCGAGACCCTGCTGGCCATCGACGTCGACGGCAAGCCCCTTTCCGAGGTTGTCGTCGAAGAAGGCGCCGTTCTCGGCGAAAAGGTTGTTGTCCGCCGCATTGCCCGCATTGAAGGCGGCACGGTTGACGCTTACCTGCACAAGACCTCCAAGGACCTCCCGGCCCAGGTCGGCGTCCTGTTCGCCGTTGAGGGCGAGGGCGACGCCGCTGCTACCGCAGCCCACGACGTTGCCGTCCACGTTGCAGCAATGGCCCCGAACTACCTGAGCCGCGAAGACGTCCCGGCCGAGCTGGTCGAGTCCGAGCGCCGCATCGCCGAAGAGACCGCCAAGGCCGAAGGCAAGCCGGAAGCCGCTCTCACCAAGATCGTCGAAGGCCGCGTGACGGGCTTCTACAAGGGTGAAGTTCTCCTGGACCAGGCATTCGCCAAGGACTCCAAGAAGACCGTTGCACAGGTCCTCGAAGAGGCCGGTGTCAAGGCAACTGCCGTTGCCCGTTTCCGCGTCGGAAACTAGTTAGACATACAAAAGGGGTGGTCACTTCGGTGGCCGCCCCTTTTGCATGCAACGACAGGCCCGCACCGAGTGCATCCACGGCCGGCAGCTTTCTGCCCGGCCCCCAGCAAGATAATCTAGCCAGAGTCCACAAACGGGAAGGCACCATGGAAACCGAGAACACTGCAAGCCATCCGGAGAAGACCCGTCGTCGTGTACTGCTGAAGCTGTCCGGCGAGGTCATCGGAGGCGGGAAGCTTGGTGTGGACCCGGAAACCGTCCGCGCCATCGCCAAGCAAATCGCCGCCGCTGTTTCCGAGGTCGAGGTGGCAATCGTCGTCGGCGGCGGTAACTTCTTCCGCGGCGCCGAACTGTCACAGAGCGGCATGGACCGTTCCCGCGCCGACTACATGGGAATGCTCGGCACTGTCATGAATTGCCTGGCGCTGCAGGATTTCCTGGAGCAGGCCGGCGTCGAGACCCGCGTTCAGAGCGCCATCACGATGGGACAGGTAGCCGAGGCCTACATTCCGCGCCGTGCCATCCGCCACATGGAGAAGGGCCGCGTCGTCATCTTCGGTGCAGGCGCAGGTCTTCCGTACTTCTCCACTGACACCGTGGCGGCCCAGCGTGCACTCGAAGTGCATGCCGACGTCGTCCTCATGGCGAAGAGCGGTGTGGATGGCGTGTACACCGCGGATCCCAAGAAGGATCCCACGGCCGAGAAACTCGAAAAGCTCAGCTACGACGAGGCCCTGCGCCGTGACATCCGCGTCATGGACCAGACGGCCATGACCATGTGCAAGGACAACAATTTGTCCATGGTTGTCTTCGGCATGGAAGGCGAAGGGAACGTCACCCGGGCCATTCTCGGCGAAAAGCTGGGCACCCTGGTCACCCCCTAGCAAGGGCTAGGATATTTCTAGGACTCTTCCGCCCGCAGGGGCGGAAATTTATTGTGCATTGCGGCCCGTGGACCGGGGCGCGACTATTTCTGAGGAGAAACCGTGATCGAAGAAACCTTGCTCGAAGCCGGGGAAAAGATGGACAAGGCGGTCGAGGTAGCCAAGGAGGATTTCGCGTCGATCCGTACCGGTCGTGCGAACCCCGGACTCTACAACAAGGTGATCGTGGAATACTACGGCACCCCCACACCTCTGCAGCAGCTGGCTTCCTTCGCTATTCCGGACGCCAGGACCATCCTGATCACGCCCTTTGACAAGACCTCAATGCGCGACATCGAAAGGGCCTTGAGCGACTCCGAGGTCGGCGCCAATCCGTCCAACGACGGCAACGTCATCCGGATCACCATCCCGGAGCTCACCCAGGAACGCCGCAAGGAATACGTCAAGATCGTCAAGGGCAAGGGTGAGGACGCAAAGGTTTCCATCCGAAGCATCCGGCGCAAGGCCAAGGACGCCCTGGACAAGCTCGTCAAGGACGGCGAAGCCGGCGAAGACGAGGGTGCCCGCGGCGAAAAGGAACTCGACGCGATCACCAAGGCACACGTCGACGGTATCGACGAGCTCCTCAAGCGCAAGGAAGCCGAGCTGCTCGAGGTCTGATGAGCGAGGCTGAGCCGGCGCCCGCGCAGGGAATTCCCACCCGCGCCAGACGCCAACGAGGCAACCCAACGCCCAAGGCCGGCCGGAATCTTCCGGCCGCCATCGGCGTCGGGCTCGCCATGCTCTTTGCCGTTCTCGGCGGGCTGCTGTTCCTGCCGCTGGGTTTCGTTCTCCTGACCACCGCGTTTGCGGTCCTCGGCGTGTGGGAAATTTTTCGTGCGCTCGAAGCCCAGGGCACCAGGATGCCGATCATCCCCGTGCTGACCGGTACCGTGGCGATGCCGCTGGCGGCTTACTTCGGTGGCACCGAAAGCCTGCTCTTCGCGATGGTGCTGAGCAGCACGGCCGTCCTGCTCTGGCGTTCGCTTGAAAGCGCTGCCGGCGCTCCGCGCAGCGTCTTCTCCGGAATCTTCACGCTTGCCTGGGTGCCTTTCCTGATCAGCTTTGCCATCCTGCCTCTCCACACGGGCGGGGGAGCGACGACGGCGGGTCCCTGGCCCGCCGGGCAGGTTCCGGCGGGTGCCTGGCAGATTGCCGTGATGTTGCTGCTGGTAGTGTCCAACGATACTTTCGGGTACCTCGTCGGGGCGCTGTTCGGCAAGCATCCGATGGCTCCCAAGATCAGCCCCAAAAAGACCTGGGAAGGGTTCGCTGGCTCGGTGGCAGGCGCCATGGTCATCGGGATCCTCGCCAGCATCTTCGTCCTGGGCAGGCCCTGGTGGGTCGGCGTGGTGCTTGCCGTAGGCATGGTGGCCGCGGCTACCGCCGGTGACCTCGCGGAGTCCATGGTCAAACGGGAACTTGGCGTCAAGGACATGAGTAGCATCCTGCCCGGACACGGCGGGATCATGGACCGGCTCGACTCGATCGTCTTCGCGGCTCCGTCAGCATATATTCTTTTCGCGCTGTTGAGCGGCGCCTGACAACCACCCAGAAGGAAAGCAGTGGCAGTGGACATTCGTCGCCAGATCCCCGCAGCATTTGAGCGCGTGGCGCACAGCAAGTACGGCTACAACGCAAAGCAAGTGGACCAGTTTTTCCAGCGCGCCCGGTTGTCTTTTGAAAACAGGGCCGAGGCCTCGGAGAAAATCGGCAGCAGCGATGTCCGTGCGGTTTCGTTTGATCCTGTCAAGGGGGGCTACGACGCCACCGCTGTGGACGCCGCATTGGACCGCCTCGAAGATGCCTTCGCCCGGCGTGAACGCGACGAGCTGATCGCTGCCGAAGGCGAGGACGCCTGGTTGCTGAAAATCGGCAAACTCTCCGGAGTGTTGCGCGGCCGTTTGCACAGGCCCGATGGCGAACGTTTCCGCCGGCCGGACAAGAAGCGTGCGCGGAGCTACAACATCGCCGAGGTCGATGCCTTGTGCGTCTCCCTGATCGGTTACCTGGAGAACGACAAACCGTTGAGCGTCGACAACGTCCGCCGAGCCGCATTCTCCGAGGCCCGCGGGCGCGACGGCTACGAAGAGGCGCAGGTTGATGCTTTCCTAGACCGGGTCGTCGAGCTCATGGCGGCGATCGACTAGCAAAGACAGCCGGGCTCCCGGCGCCTTCAGCGCCCGGCGCCTTCAGCGCCCGGCGCCTTCAGCGCCCGGCGCCTTCAGCGCCCGGCGCCTTCAGCGCCCGGCGCCTTCAGCGCCCGGCGCCTTCAGCGCCCGGCGCCTTCAGCGCCCTCGGCCGAAATCCCTCAACGGAGCTGGCGCTCCGTGGCCACCGGCCGTTCCGGGACATGGAGCCTGGTCATAAGCCGGGTCACGGTCCCGGGGATCCGGTGTTTCGTGGCCCGCGAGACGAGCACCATCACGGCAAACGCGGCCGGAACCGTCCACGCCGCGGGCTGGGCAATCCATCCGGGCGCGGCGGAACCGATGATCGTGCTCGATACGAGCGCACCCCCGCACAGGACGGCTCCCGTCAGCATGCCGGCAATCGCGCCTGCGTCGCTCAGGCCCCGCCACCAAATGCCCAGGACCAGGACCGGACAAATGGTGGACGCCGTGAAAGCGAACACCAGCCCTACACTGCCGGCCAGGGCCATCGAATCCGTGGTGAACGCAAAAGCCAGGGGGACGGCGACCGCCAGGAGGGTGGCCACCCGGAATCCGTGCACGCTCCCGCCAAGAAGGTCCTGGCTGATAACGCCGGCCAGCGAAACCACCAATCCCGACGTCGTCGAGAGGAATGCGGCAAATGCGCCAGCGACCACCAACGCCGACAGCAGATCGCCGGGCACGCCACCGAGCAGCTTTCCAGGCAGCAGCAGGACCATGGCGTCGGGCCGTCCGTTGCGTGCAAGCTCAGGTGCGAAGACCCGCCCGAGCAGGCCGGACGCCGTCGGGAACAAATAGAAGACCGACAACAGGCCCAGCACGATAAGGGTGGTCCGGCGGGCCGATTGGCCGTCCGGGTTGGTGTAGAAGCGCACAAGGACGTGGGGGAGTCCCAGCGTTCCGAAAAGCAGTGCCACCAGGAGCGAGACAGTCTGGTAGAGCCCGGCTGCGGGGAGGCCCGTGGGATTGCTGGATGCCTCCGCAAGGACCGGTGAGCCGCCGCCGGTCTGGTTCAGCAGCAGGAACACGACAGGCACTGCCAACGCCGTTAACTTGAGCCAGTATTGGAAAGCCTGGACGAAGGTGATGGAGCGCATGCCACCGACCACTACCGTCACGCAGACCACGGCGACGACGGCGATGGAGCCCACCCAGGAAGGCAATCCCGTGCTGATCCGGATGGTGAGCCCGGCGCCTTGAAGCTGCGGCACGATGTAGAGCCATCCGACTGCCACGACGATAAGGCTCGTCACGCGTCGAACGGCTTTCGACTCGAGCCTGGCCTCCGTGAAATCCGGAATCGTGTAGGCGCCCGATCGTCGCAAGGGCGCGGCCACGAACAGCAGCAGCATCAGGTAGCCGGCCGTGTAGCCCACGGGGAACCACAGAGCATCCGTCCCGGTCAGTAGGATCAGTCCTGCGACCCCCAGGAAACTCGCGGCCGACAGGTATTCGCCGCCGATCGCCGAGGCGTTCCACCATGGCCGGACAGTGCGGGATGCCACGTAAAAGTCGCCGGTGGTGCGCGAAATGCGCAAGCCGTAGAAGCCGATCGCCGCCGTCGCGAGCGCGACACCCACAAAAGCGGCGAGCCCGACGGCGGGATTCACTTCTCCTCCACAAGATCGCGGTAGCGGGCTTCGTTCCTTGCCGCGGAGCGGTTGTACAGCCAGGCGCTCAGGCCGATCACCGGATAAAGTGCCGCTCCAAGAATGATCCAATTGACCGGGATGCCGAGAATCCGCATTTGCGCGAGCGGGGGGACCAGCGCCACCATGGAGCCGTAGGCGGCCAGGACCAGCAGGAATCCGGAAGCCACAACCACAGCCAGGCGCAACTGCGAACGGATGAGTGACCGGACGAAGACCTGCCCGACGTCCGAGTCCTCGGCGGCCTCGCGCGAATGGTATGGACGCATCGGGGCTATCCGGGCAGCTGACTGCGGGGCCGTGACCCTGACGCGGGTCATCCTTGTGGCCGGATCCGGGTGGCCTCGAGTTTGTCCCGCACGGCCGGAAGATGCCTGCGGCTGATCGGCAGTTCGGCGCCGGCAACGGTGACACTTGGCCGGGCCGCGGCGAGTTTCATATGCCCCACGTGGTTGAGGGACATCAGATAGGAGCGGTGGATGCGGATGAATCCGGCTTCCGCCCACTGCTGTTCGAGGTCGCTCAGGGATACCCGGATCAGGTAGCTCGCCTCTGCGGTGTGCAGCCGGGCGTAGTCTCCCTGAGCCTGGACGTAGCTGACGTCGTCCCTCCGGATCATGCGGGTGGTTCCGCCTTGGTCGACGGTGATCATCTCGGGCACCTTGCTGCCGTCCTTGATGAGCTCGCTGATGCGGCTGATGGACCTCGCCAGGCGCTCGGCACGCACCGGTTTGAGCAGATAGTCGACCGCGGCCAGTTCGAACGCCTCAAGCGCACAGTCCTCGTCGGCGGTGACGAAGACGACGGCGGGAGGGCGGGCGCTGCGCGAGATGGCGCGGGCGATGTCCAAACCGGAAAGCGCGGGCATGTGGATGTCCAGGAAGACAGCGTCCACGGATTCCGCTTCGAGGGCGCTGAGGGCTTCGGCGCCCGAGACTGCGCGGTGGATGGCACCGATGCGCTCGTCCCGACCCAGCAGGTAGGCGAGCTCTTCAACGGCGGGGAGCTCGTCGTCGGCGACGAGTACGTTGATCATGGTTATAGGTTAGCCTCAGGCATCATGGCTCGGCTGGGACTTTGGCACGCGGATGGTGATCAAGGTGCCCTCGCCCGGTGCGGTTTCGATGACGAGGCCGTGTTCGTCCCCGTAGACCTGCCGAAGTCGGGCATCGACGTTTCGCAGTCCAACGTGGTCGCCGTCGGCGTGCCCCGCCAGGACAGAGCGCAGGTGTTCCGGATCAATGCCCACGCCGTCGTCCTCGATGGTGACCTCCGCGAACGCCCCGGAGTCGTTGGCGCAGATGGTGATGTGCCCGGGTCCTTCCTTCGCTTCAAGCCCATGGCGCACGGCGTTTTCCACGAGCGGTTGCAGGCTCAGGAAGGGAATCACAGTGCTCAGGACTTCGGGCGCGATCCGGAGGCTCACTTGCACCCGGTCTCCGAAGCGTGCCTTCTCCAACAGCAAGTAGCGGTCGATGCTCCGAAGTTCCTCCGCCAGGGTGGTGAAATCACCGTGGCGGCGGAAGGAATACCGGGTGAAATCCGCGAACTCGACCACCAACTCCCTCGCCCTGGCGGGGTCAGTATTGATGAATGAGGCAATTGCGTTGAGCGAGTTGTAGATGAAGTGGGGGCTGATTTGTGCGCGCAGGGCCCTGACTTCGGCCTCCATGAGCAAGGTGCGTGAAGCATCGAGCTCGGCCAATTCGACTTGCACGGCCACCCAGTCGGCCAGCTCGCTTGTCGCGCGGACCAACCCGGCACCGGTTTGCGGGGCGAAGGCTGCGACGGCTCCCACCACGCGGTTTCCGGCCCTGATCGGCGCGACGACGGCGTTCAGTGCGTGCGAAGCCGGGACAACCACGGTCCGCCCGTCGGAGAGCACTCCCGAGGCGAGCTCCATCAGTACCGCTTTGAGTTCTTCCGCCGCGCCATCCCACGCCAGGACTGACTCGGTGTCGGTGATCGCCAGGGCGTCGCAGCCAAGCAGGGAACGCAATTGCTTGCTCGCCTTGGCCGCTCCCGCCGCGTGGAGCCCGGTGCGCAGGTGCTGTCCCGCGCGCGACGCCGCGTGCAGGGTCTGGTAGGTGGCCCTCTCGGCATCGGTTCCCAGTTCGCGGAAGGAACGGATCACCTTGAGGCCGACCCCGACGACGATCGCCACGGCGAGCACGATGACCGCAATGGCGGCGGCGGTGACGAGCGGGGAATCCGGCATGGAGCAAGACTAGCGAACCCACCGTTCGGCGCAGCAACGTGCCCGCTGGGCGACGCCTGTGCCGGTGAATCTGGAAGTGGCGCAGCCGCCGGGCGGATAGTGATTCCAGTCACATCGGCCAGGAGTGTGGTCGATGTAGACGTCCACAACCAGGAGGAAGCCATGGGTAACGAGGCCCAGACACCGGACGCAGCAGCGTCCGTTGATTTCCAGGAAGTCCAGCAAACGGGGCAGTTTCAGGAGCTTCGCAAGCGCCACCGCAGTTTTGTCTTTCCAATGGCCATCGCATTCCTGCTTTGGTACTTCGCTTACGTCCTGCTGGCTGACTACGCGGTGGGCTTCATGTCCACCAAGCTGTGGGGCAACATCAACGTCGGCTTGGTCTTGGGCCTGCTGCAGTTCGTCTCAACTTTCGGAATTACGGGCTGGTACGTTCACTACTCCAACAGCAAACTGGACCCGATAGCCACGGAAATCCGAAATGAGATCGAGGGCCATGAGTTCGACAAGGGCAGCACCGTGAGGGGGGCAGCGAAATGAGTGCCATGGTCCCGATGGTCAACGTTGCCGCTCTGAAGGACACCACGCTGTTGAACATGGGAATCTTCGCCCTGTTTGTCCTGGTCACCATGGTGATCGTCCTCCGGGCCAGCCGGAACAACAAAACGGCTGCCGACTACTATGCCGCCGGGCGCTCGTTCACCGGTTCGCAGAACGGCACCGCCATCGCCGGCGACTACCTCTCCGCGGCCTCCTTCCTCGGGATCACCGGGGCGATCGCCGTCAACGGCTACGACGGCTTCCTGTATTCGATCGGGTTCCTCGTCGCATGGCTTGTCGCGTTGCTGCTTGTCGCCGAACTCATGCGCAACACGGGTAAGTTCACCATGGCCGATGTGCTTTCCTTCCGGCTGCGCCAGCGACCGGTGCGGATCGCCGCGGCCCTCACGACTTTGGTCGTCTGCTTTTTCTACCTGCTGGCGCAGATGGCCGGCGCCGGAAGCCTCATTTCCTTGCTCCTGGGCATCAGCGACTGGGGCGGACAAGCCTTGGTGATTGTCGTCGTCGGCGCCCTCATGATCATGTACGTGCTGATCGGAGGAATGAAGGGCACCACTTGGGTCCAGATCATCAAAGCCGTGCTGCTCATCTGCGGTGCGGCAGTCATGACGCTCTGGGTGCTGTCCATCTACGGCTTCAACCTGTCGAACCTGTTGGGTGCTGCCGCAGACTCTGCCAAGAACCCCAACGTGCTGAACCCCGGCCTGCAGTACGGCAAGACCGAGACCTCCAAGCTGGACTTCCTGTCCCTCGGCTTGGCACTCGTCCTCGGCACGGCCGCCCTGCCACACGTGCTGATGCGCTTCTACACTGTGCCCACGGCGAAGGAAGCCCGCAAATCGGTGGTCTGGTCCATCTGGCTGATCGGGTTGTTCTATCTGTTTACCCTGGTCCTCGGCTACGGCGCGGCAGCCCTCGTTGGAGCCGACACCATCAAATCGGCCCCGGGCGGGGTGAACTCCGCTGCGCCGCTCCTGGCGTTCCACCTGGGCGGGCCTTTGCTGCTCGGCTTCATCTCGGCCGTCGCGTTCGCTACGATCCTTGCGGTGGTGGCCGGTTTGACGATCACGGCAGCGACGTCGTTCGCCCACGATATCTATGCAAACGTCATTTCCAAGGGCAAGGCCGGCGCCGGAACCGAGGTCAAAGTGGCCCGGCGGACCGTGGTGGTCATCGGGGTCCTTGCGATCATTGGCGGTATTTTCGCCAATGGCCAGAACGTAGCGTTCCTCGTCGCCCTCGCCTTCGCAGTGGCGGCATCAGCGAATTTGCCGACCATCCTCTACTCCCTGTTCTGGAAGAAGTTCACCACCCAGGGCGCCACGTGGAGCATGTACGGCGGACTGTCGGCGGCCATCATCCTGATTGCCTTGTCGCCGGTTGTTTCCGGTGCCAAAACGTCAATGATCCCGGGCGCTAACTTCGCGATCTTCCCGCTGAGCAACCCGGGTATCGTGTCCATTCCGCTCGCCTTCCTGCTTGGCTGGCTCGGAACCGTCCTGGACAAGCGGCGCGAAGACACGTCGAAGCAGGCCGAGATGGAAGTCCGTTCCCTGACCGGCGTCGGAGCCGAGAAAGCGGTGAACCACTAGGCCTACCGGTCCAACAAGCAGTAATCCCTCCCGCACTCAGTGTGGGAGGGATTTCTGCTGCAGATTGGCGGGACGCCTTAGTGGTTATGGCCGCCCGGCAGCGAGTGCTCTCCGTGCGGGACGGCGTGCGCTCCGGCCACCGAGGCGGCGAGGCCCGGCGTCGTAATTGCTGCGACGACGACGGCGGCGGCGAAGGCAGCCCCTAAGAGCGCGCCGGCCCTCGGGGAACCCGAGGTGGCTCCGCCGTCGTCCTCTAGGAACCTGCGGGCGAGCCAGGCAGAGGATCCCAGAGCCATCAGGACCAGGAAAAGAGCCGCCAGATGCCCGCCGTCGAGCACTCTTTGGGCCATGCCGCCAACCAGGAATCCAACATGGACAATGACGGCGACGAGGAGGCCCATGGTTGTCGGCTTACGGAACCGGAGCCGCCCCCGCTGGAGACTGGCAATCGAGCTCGCCAGCAGCGCCAGGCCCCAGGCCGCGAAGACGCCGCCCGCCCACACCAGCGGTCCCCGGCTCGAAATGTAGCTCGATGCGATGGAAAGTTCCACGAGGCCGGCCCCCATGCCCGCGAAGCACGAAAACAGGGTGAGGGATGCCCCGGCGGTGGGTCCAACGGACGTCGCTGCTTGAGCTGACACGGACGGCTCCTTATGGGTTTCGAGGTTTCTAGACGTGGGCCCTGGCGGTGGCGGCCGGAACCTTGTCCTGCGAGAGCCCGATGCCGAGGAGCACCACTGCGCTTGCGAGGTGCAGGACGTTGTCTGCGCCGTTGAGGGCAATGATGTTAAGGGCGGAGCCCACAAGGAACAGTCCGAGGATGCCGACAAGCAAGTAGACCGCGCCGACCGTGGTGTTGATGGTCTTGGACAGCACAGTGCTGTTCATGCCCGCGTAGAGAAGGGCGGCGCCGATGGCGAGGTGGATGATGTTGTGCAGGGGGTTTACCGCAAAGATGATCAGATTGGCACCCTCGGTGGCGAAGAATCCAATTCCCGAGGTGACGAAGAATCCAACGACACCCACGAGCAGGTAGACGGCGCCAAAGATGGTGGCGATCAGGCGGTTGGGCGAAGTGCGCATGGTCCAAACCTTCCGGTATGGCCGGTTTCATATCCGGCCTTGTGTTCGAAACCCCGGACGGGGCTCTCAACCAGTTATTCGGACCACCCGGGGTTATGGATGGGTGGGATGGGACGAATTTTTTCGACGTTGTCCCGACTCAGCCGGTACGGAGCGCTTTCTTGGTGTTCCGGTTCAACAACGGCTGCACCCGGAAGGGAATCAATTCGCCCATCGACATGGCGGTGTCGGTTCGTTCCACTCCGTCACACGCAAGGATCTTGCCGTTGATCCGGAACAAATCCTCGGCGTCGAGCGCCACCACCCGCAGCAGCAGGTCAGCCGAACCGGTCAGGCCGTACCCCTCCAGGATTTCCGGGATTTCCGCGAGGTCCAAGGCAAGCTGTCCAAGCTTTTGCTGCTGCACATGCACCGAGATGAACGCCATGAGGGGATAGCCCAGGGCCGCAGGGTTGATGCGCCGCTCGAAGGAGAGAAACGCGTGCTTCTTTTCCAGTTGGGCCATCCGCGCCTGAACCGTATTCCGCGATAATCCCAGCTTCTGCGCCAAGGCGACAACCGTGCCGCGGGGGTCCTTCGCCATGGCCGAAAGCAGGCGTGTGTCGGTGCCATCCAAAGCTTGCATAATGCGCAACGTTAGCACGGTGCCCACCGTCTGGATAGGGCAGAATGCGCAGAATTTTCAGCGGTGGTTGTACCCAATGAGCATTGTGAGTAGGGTCACAATTAATCCAGGCGACGACGCCCGGATGCTGGCCCGCGGTTGGATCACAAGTCCCTCCAAAGGCCTGCGAGCACGAGCTGAAAGGTGCGATCAACTGTGTTGACGGACGAACCCGGCCAGGACGCCTACAAGGCTTCGAATCCCGGAATCAGTGCAGCAAGCCCGCGTCGGACCGGCGGGGATCTGGTCCAACTGATTTCCCCGGAAGGGGAACGCATCAGCCACCCGGAGTTCGATCTCTGGGTCAGCGATGTTACGGACGAGCAACTGTGCTCGCTGTATGAGGACATGATGGTCATCCGGCGCATCGACGCCGAGGCCACGGCCTTGCAGCGTCAGGGCGAACTGGCCTTGTGGCCGCCGCTGCTTGGCCAGGAAGCGTCGCAGATCGGTTCGGGCCGGGCCCTCCGGGACGACGACTTTGTCTTCCCCAGCTACCGTGACAACGGCGTCGCCTACTGCCGCGGCGTGGAACCAACAGACTTGGTCCGCGCCTGGCGCGGCAATGCTTCGGCCGGCTGGGACCCGTACCGCCACAACATTGCCACCCAGCAGATCATCATCGGCTCGCAATCGCTGCACGCCACCGGCTACGCGATGGGCATCCAGTACGACGGTGCAGACTCCGTTGCAGTTGCCTACTTCGGCGACGGCGCCACGAGCGAAGGCGACGTCAACGAGGCAATGGTCTTCGCGGCGAGCTTCCAAGTGCCCGTGGTCTTCATCTGCCAGAACAACCACTGGGCCATCTCCGAACCGGTCCGGATCCAGTCACACATCCAGATCGCCGACCGTGCCTCGGGCTTCGGAATCCCCAGCATGCGGGTCGACGGGAACGACGTCCTGGCTGTTCTGGCGGTCACCCGGATTGCGCTGGACCGGGCCCGCAAGGGCGGCGGACCTACGTTCATCGAAGCCGTGACCTACCGCATGGGCCCGCACACGACGGCGGATGATCCCACCCGTTACCGCGACGCCAACGAGCTTGAGGACTGGGCGGCCAAGGACCCGATTAGCCGGCTCAAGGCGCTGCTTCGGACCAAGGGCCTCCTGACGGAAGGGCTTGAAGCCAAGACCCAGGCCAAAGCGGACGAGGTCGCAAAGAGCTTGAGGGCAGGAGTCATCAATATGCCCGATCCCCAGCCGCTCGACCTCTTCAAGCACGTGTACAGCACTCCCAACTCCTGGATCGAACGCCAGAAGGACCACTACTCCCGCTATCTGGAAAGCTTCAGCGGATCAACCCAGGAAGGTGCACTCTGATGAGCAAGCTGACCTTCGCCCGCGCCATCAACGCCGGCCTGCGCAAGTCCCTCGAAAACGATCCCAAAGTTATCCTCATGGGCGAGGACATCGGTGCGCTCGGCGGTGTTTTCCGGGTCACCGACGGCCTCCAGAAAGACTTCGGCACACACCGGGTGGTTGACACTCCCTTGGCGGAATCCGCGATTATCGGCACCGCCGTCGGATTGGCCTACCGCGGCTACCGGCCGGTCTGCGAAATTCAATTCGATGGCTTCATCTACCCGGCTTTCGACCAGATCGTCAGCCAGGTAGCCAAGATGCACTACCGGACACAGGGCCGCGTCAAGATGCCCATCACCATCCGCGTTCCCTTCGGCGGCGGAATCGGCTCACCCGAGCACCACTCCGAGTCTCCGGAAGCGTACTTCACCCACACCTCGGGCCTGCGCGTCATCAGCGTCTCCAACCCGCAGGATGCGTACACCATGATCCAGCAGGCCATCGCCTCGGATGATCCGGTGCTGTACTTCGAGCCCAAGCGCCGCTACCACGACAAGGGCGAAGTGGATGAGACCGCGGAACTTTCCATGGCGCTGTCCATGGAGAAGGCCAAGGTCGTCACACCAGGCAGCGACGTCACCTTGGTGACGTACGGCCCGCTCGTGAAGACCGCGAACGACGCGGCCATGGCCGCCGCCGACGAAGGAGTCTCCGTGGAGGTCATCGACCTGCGCTCGCTGGCTCCGATCGACTTCCAGGCAGTGGAGGCGTCCGTCCGAAAGACCGGCAGGCTCGTCATCACCCACGAGGCCGCGCAGTCCGGCGGGCTCGGCGCCGAAATTGCTGCCAGCATTACCGAGCGGTGCTTCAACTACCTTGAATCCGCGCCGGTCCGGATCACCGGATTCGACATCCCGTACCCGTACTCAAAGCTCGAAATGCACCACCTGCCCGATCTGGACAGGATTCTTGACGGTGTGGACCGGGCACTCGGCCGCGGCAACTCCCTGAGCGGGCTGGAAGGATGAGCGCCACCATGATCAAGGAATTCAGGCTGCCCGACCTCGGCGAAGGACTCACTGAGTCGGAAATCCTCAGTTGGAAGGTCGCGGTGGGGGACACCGTGACCCTGAACCAGGTCATTGCCGAGGTCGAGACGGCCAAGGCCGTGGTTGAGTTGCCCTCACCCTTCGCCGGAACCGTGGCCGCTCTGCACGAACAGGCCGGCTCCGTTGTGGAGGTCGGCAAGCCGATCGTTTCCTTTGAAGTCGACGACGACGGAACTGCGCCTTCCGGCGTTGCCGGTTCCGGTGAGGCCGCCTCCACGGAAAGCACGGCGGAGGCCGCGGCGAAGCGTGAGCCGAACCTCGTAGGCTATGGCGCCGTCGTCGAAAAGTCCGGACGCCCGGCGCGACGCCAGCGGATGTTTGACGGGGGCCCCGCCGAACGCGAGCCCGCCCCGGAACCCGTTCCCGCCGTCGAGCCCGTTCCTGTCGTTGAACAGCCCGCACCGCCCGCCGTTCCAAACGAGCCCGTGGTGGAGCAGGAGCGTCCACGGTCCACGCCTCCGGTCCGCAAGTTGGCGAGGGATCTTGGAATTGACCTCGCGCTGGTCACGGGAACCGGGCCGGCAGGCTTGATCACCCGTTCCGACGTCCAGGACTTCGCGGCCGGAGCCCAGGCACAGGTCTCGGTTCCCGAGGCCGCACCGGTCGCCGTTCCCGCCGTCGGGGTTTCCGCCGAGCGGGAGACGCGGACGCCTATCAAGGGAGTCCGCAAGTTCACGGCCGCTGCGATGGTGCAGAGTGCTTTCACGGCGCCGCACGTGACGGAGTTCCTGACCGTTGACGTCACGCCCACGATGGAACTGCTGACGCGGCTCAAAGCCAGCCGCGAGTTTGCCGGGTACAAGCTCACGCCGTTGACCATCGCGGCGAAGGCAGTCTTGATTGCCCTGCGCCGGAACCCGACGCTGAACTCCCACTGGGACGAAGGCGCGCAGGAGATCGTGCAGTTCAACTACGTGAACCTGGGTATCGCCGCCGCCACGCCGCGGGGACTGACTGTTCCCAACATCAAAGACGCGGACAAGATGACGCTGCTGGAACTGTCCACGGCTTTGTCCGCTCTCACGGACACCGCGCGTTCAGGCAAGACCTCCCCTGCAGATCTGACGGGCGGCACCATTTCCATCACGAACATCGGCGTGTTCGGGATCGACGCCGGAACCCCCATCTTGAACCCGGGCGAGGCTGCCATCGTGGCGCTGGGATCAGTGCGCAAAGCTCCTTGGGTGCACAACGACGAACTCGCGGTGCGCCAGGTGATGTCACTGAGCCTGTCCTTCGACCACCGGCTGGTGGACGGCGAACAGGGCTCGAAATTCCTGGCCGATTTGGGCGCGATCCTGTCCGACCCCGCAACCGTCATGACCATGATCTAGCCCGATCAGGCCCAACTAACTCGCAGTTGTTGTCGTTTTGACGGCTCATAACGACAACAACTGCGAGCTAGTTGGGCCAAGCTAGCGCACCATCAGGGCGGCCAGTGCCATGCGTTCGAGGATGGGCCGGGCGCTTTTGACCGCCATGCGTCGTCCGTGGTGCCGGACCGAGTGGGGCGTCGAGTTGATGAGGCCGAAGGCTGCGTGGGCGCGGACGCGTAGTTCGGCAGGATCCGTGTCGGGATGCAGTTCGCCGAGCACACCCACCCACAGTTCCACATAGTTGCGCTGCAGGGTGCGGACTTCGGCCTGGTCGGGGTCGCTGAGGTTGCTGAAGTCGCGGTCCTGGACCCGGATGACATCGGGGTTGCTGAGGGCGAAGTCCACGTGGAACTCCACCAATCCGCGCAACGCAGCCTCGGCGTCGAGGGCCTCGGACGCCACCGTGCGGCCGCCGTCGAGCAGATTCCGGCTCACACTCAACAGCAGCTCGGCCAACACGGCCTGTTTTCCCGGGAAATGCCGGTATACCGCAGGGCCGCTGACTCCTGCCGCGGCCCCCAGGTCCTCAAGGGACACGCGGTTGAAACCGTCGGCGGCGAACAACCCGGCTGCAGCGGTCAGGAGGGCCTTGCGCCGTGTTTCCTTGGCTTGGCTTCGCTGGGTCGGTGCCTGGCCGTCCTGCTGGGAGCTCCGCTGGAAGGTGACCACAATTCCTCCTTTTGCACGCGTCCAATTCAGCGCCGATACCGGGCAGGCCCGGTGCCGGGGTAATGGACAACACAGTTAATAGAGACTAACCTAAATTCCAGTTATGCGGTACTAACTGAGATGGCCCATGGGCCGGGATGGGACACAGTCGATGGAGACACTCGCCAGCCAGCTGGATACCAGCAGCGATCAGTTCGCGGCCAACGAGGAAGCGCAACTGTCACTGGTGCACGAGCTGAAGAAGCGCCTTGCCGTGGCCGCCCTCGGTGGCCCGGAGAAGTCGCGTGAGCGGCACATCTCCCGGGGCAAGTTGTTGCCGCGGGAGCGCATCAACTATTTGCTGGACGAGGGAAGCCCGTTCCTGGAGGTCGCCCCGCTCGCGGCCAACGGGATGTACAACGATGATTCCCCGGGCGCCGGTGTGATCGCGGGGATCGGTTTGGTCCATGGCCGCCAGGTGATGGTGGTTTCCAACGACGCGACGGTCAAGGGCGGCACGTACTACCCGATGACGGTGAAGAAGCACCTCCGGGCCCAGGAAATCGCGCTGGAAAACAAACTGCCGTGCGTCTATCTCGTGGATTCCGGGGGAGCGTTCCTGCCCAAGCAGGACGAGGTGTTCCCGGACAAGGAACACTTTGGCCGGATCTTCTTCAACCAGGCGAAGATGTCTGCTGCGAAGATCCCGCAGATCGCCTCGGTCATGGGGTCCTGCACGGCCGGTGGTGCCTACGTGCCCGCCATGAGCGACGAAACCGTCATTGTCCGCAACCAGGGCACCATTTTCCTGGGTGGCCCGCCCCTCGTGAAGGCCGCCATCGGTGAAATCGTCACGGCCGAGGAACTCGGCGGCGGCGACGTCCACTCGCGTATTTCCGGTGTGACGGACCACCTCGCCGAAAACGACGAGCACGCCCTGCAGATCGTCCGCGACATCGTTGCCACCCTGCCCAAGCCGGCAGCCCCCGCGTGGGACGTGGACACCGCCGTCGAGCCCGTTGTCGACCCGGGCGAAATCTATGGTGCAGTTCCGACGGACGTCAACGCCCAATACGACGTTCACGAAGTCATCGCCCGGCTCGTGGACGGCTCGAGGTTCCACGAGTTCAAGAAGAACTACGGCACCACACTGGTGACGGGGTTCGCGAAGCTCCATGGCCATCCAGTGGGCATCGTGGCGAACAACGGCGTGTTGTTCAGCGAGTCCTCCCTCAAGGGCGCGCACTTCATTGAGCTCTGCGACCAGCGTGGCATTCCCTTGGTTTTCCTCCAGAACCTTTCCGGCTTCATGGTCGGCAAGGACGTCGAGCACGGCGGCATTGCCAAGAACGGCGCCAAAATGGTCACCGCGGTCGCCACCGCCCGTGTGCCCAAGCTGACCGTGGTGATCGGCGGTTCCTTCGGTGCCGGAAACTACTCGATGTGCGGCCGGGCCTACTCACCCCGCTTCCTGTGGATGTGGCCGGCGTCCCGGATTTCGGTCATGGGCGGCAACCAGGCCTCCAGCGTGCTCGCCACCGTCAAACGTGAGCAATACGAGGCCCGCGGCGAGGAATGGTCCGTCGAGGACGAGGAAGCCTTCAAAGCCCCCATCAAGCAGCAGTATGAGGACCAGGGCAGCCCCTATTACTCAACCGCCCGGCTCTGGGACGACGGCATTATCGACCCCGCAGACACCCGGCGCGTCCTGGGCATGGCCCTCGACGTCGTCTCCCGCCAACCCCTGCCGGAAACCTCCTTCGGCCTCTTCCGGATGTGACCCCATGACAATCAACTCCTTCGACACCGTCCTCGTCGCCAACCGCGGTGAGATCGCCTGCCGCGTCATCCGCACCCTCAAGGCCATGGGCATCCGTTCGGTGGCGGTCTATTCAGACGCCGACGCCGGGGCCCGCCACGTGCGGGAAGCAGACGCTGCCGTCCGCATCGGTACAGCCGCTGCGGCGGACAGCTACCTGCGGATAGACGCCATCAACGATGCTTGCCTGCAAAGCGGTGCCCAAGCCGTCCACCCTGGTTACGGATTCCTGGCCGAAAACGTGGAGTTCGCCAAGGCCCTGGACGCGGCAGGCATCGCGTTCATCGGCCCCGGCATTGACGCCATCGAGATCATGGGCGACAAGATCCGGTCCAAGAACCACGTCATGTCCTACGGCGTCCCGTGCGTTCCGGGCATCGCCGAACCAGGCTTGAGCGACGAGGCACTCATCGAGGCGGCGCCCGGCGTCGGCTTCCCCCTGCTCATCAAGCCCTCGGCCGGGGGCGGTGGCAAAGGGATGCACATCGTGGAGCGGCTCGGGGATATGGCGGCCACCTTGCTGACGGCCCGACGCGTGGCGGCGAGCGCCTTCGGTGACGACACTCTGTTCCTTGAGCGGCTCATCCAGTCGCCCCGGCACATCGAGGTCCAGGTCCTCGCCGACAACCACGGCAACGTCATCCACCTCGGCGAACGCGAATGCTCGCTCCAGCGCCGCCACCAGAAAGTCATCGAGGAAGCACCGTCCCCTTTGCTGGAGTCCCTTGTGAACGGCGCAGAAGTCCGGGCAAGGATCGGTGAGGCCGCCTGCCAGGCCGCCCGAAGCGTCAAGTACAGCGGTGCGGGCACAGTCGAGTTCCTCGTCTCGGACCAGGACCCGGAACACTTCTTCTTCATGGAGATGAACACCCGCCTCCAGGTGGAGCACCCTGTCACGGAAATGGTGACGGGCGTCGATCTTGTCGAATGGCAAGTGCGCATTGCGGCAGGCGAGGTCCTCACAGTGGCGCAGTCCGACGTCGTGCTTGACGGCCACGCGGTGGAGGCGCGCGTCTACGCGGAGGTGCCGGAACGCGGTTTCATGCCATCCATCGGCGAGATCGTGACGCTCCGGGAACGGGCCAGCAACGATCCGCACGTCCGCGTCGACTCCGCCATGCTTTCGGGACTGTCCGTCACCGGCGACTACGATCCCATGCTCGCGAAGGTCATTGCCTGGGGCCCTGACCGCAAAGCGGCGCTGGACACCCTGGATCACGCACTGGGGGACTACACGCTGCTGGGTGTGCACACGAACGTTGAGTACCTGCGGCTCCTGATCAACGACGACGACGTCCGCGCCGGCCGCCTCGACACCGGCTTGATCGAGCGCAAGCTGGACAGGATGGAATTCCGGCAAGTGACCGACGTCGAGTTGGTCGGGGCGGCCCTGCTTAACCGCTCGGAATTGCTGAACCGCTCGGAACCGGCTCCGCTCGGGCCGGCAGCACCCTGGAACACTACCGATGGCTGGCGCGTCGGCGCCCCGGCGCCGTGGAAGACCACCATCGGCCGTCCCGACGGCGGTCTGGCTACCGTGGGGTTGACGGTGAACGGGCCGGGCTTCACGGCACGCGTGGATGGCGGCGCCGAGCACTCTGCCTCAATGCGGCCGGGACCCGCCGGGCACGCGGTGCTGGTGCTCGACGGCGTTGATCACCACTTCGCGCACGGCTCACCCTCTCCGGGGCGTGGGGCGCGCGAACTTTGGCTCGGCAGCGACGGCTGGTCCTGCCGGCTCGAGATCCTGGACCGCGAGGCCCGGCTCCAACGGATCCTCGCGGGCATCCAGCGCGAAGAAGGCGCCGCGGATCCCGAAGTCCGGTCTCCCATGCCGGGAACCGTCGTCTCCGTTTCGGTGCAGAACGGCGACCATGTGGAAGCGGGCGACGTCCTCCTCGCGGTCGAGGCAATGAAGATGGAACATCAGCTGGTGGCGTCGGTGTCCGGCACGGTCCACCTCAGCAGCAAGACCGGGGACCTCGTCAAGGCTGACCAAGTCCTCGCGACTATCCATGTGGCGGCAGAACCCACCCCTGAAGTCACAGCAGAACCGACTGAAAACCAGAAAGACGAGGAAGTCTAACCATGGCAAGTTTTGAACTCACCGAGGAATACCAGGACCTGAGCGACTCCGTCCGGGAATTCGCCGACGAGGTAGTGGCCCCTGTGTCCACCAAGCACGACGAGGAACACAGCTTCCCGTACGAGGTGGTCAAGCAGATGGGTGAGATGGGCCTTTTCGGCCTGCCCTTCCCTGAAGAGTTCGGCGGCATGGGCGGAGACTACTTCGCGCTCGCCCTCGCGCTGGAACAGCTCGGCCGAGTGGACCAGTCCGTCGCCATCACCCTCGAAGCGGGCGTCTCGCTCGGCGCCATGCCGGTGTACCGCTTCGGCACCCAAGCGCAGAAGGAACACTGGCTGCCCCAGCTGACCTCGGCCGAAGCGCTCGCAGGCTTCGGCCTGACCGAGCCGGAAGCAGGTTCGGACGCCGGAGGCACCAAGACGAATGCGCACCTTGAGGACGTCGGAGAAGCAAAAAGCTGGGTCATCAACGGCAACAAGGAGTTCATCACCAACTCCGGGACCGACATCACGCGGCTCGTCACCGTCACCGCCGTCACCGGGCAGCACGAACGCAAGGACGGGAGCATCAAGAAGGAAATCTCCACCATCCTTGTTCCCACCGACACTCCCGGTTTCACCGCGGAAAAGGCCTACAACAAGGTGGGCTGGAACGCTTCCGACACGCACCCGCTCACACTGAACAACGTCAGGGTGCCGGAAGAGAACCTGCTCGGCGTCCAGGGACGGGGTTACGCCAACTTCCTGTCGATCCTGGATGAAGGCCGCATCGCCATCGCCGCGCTCGCCACAGGCGCGGCCCAGGGCTGCGTCGACTTGTCCGTGAAATACGCCAAGGAACGCGTCGCGTTCGGGCAGAACATCGGCAAGTACCAGGCCATCCAGTTCAAGATCGCCCGCATGCAGGCACGGGCCCACACGGCACGCCTGGCCTACTACGATGCTGCGGCGCGGATGCTCGCGGGCAAGCCGTTCAAGACCGAGGCGGCCATCGCTAAGATGGTCGCAGGCGAGGCAGCCATGGACAACGCACGGGACGCCACCCAGGTGTTCGGTGGCTATGGCTTCATCAACGAATTCACGGTGGCACGCCACTACCGCGACTCCAAGATCCTTGAAGTCGGGGAAGGCACCACCGAGGTCCAGTTGATGCTCATCGCCCGCGAGCTGGGCCTTTAACCGTCAGGGAAGGTGAACGATGATCGACAAAGTTGTTGCCAGCGCCGCGGAAGCGGTGAAGGACATCCGCGACGGCGCCTCTCTCGCCGTCGGCGGGTTCGGCCTGTGCGGTATCCCGGTGGCGCTGATCGATGCGCTCCACGATCAAGGCACCAAGGACCTTGAAACAGTCAGCAACAACTGCGGCGTGGACGACTGGGGCCTGGGCATCCTGCTGAGGGACGGGCGTATCCGCCGGACCATCAGTTCCTATGTCGGTGAGAACAAGGAGTTCGCGCGGCAGTACCTTGCCGGCGAACTCGAGGTGGTCCTCACCCCGCAGGGCACCTTGGCCGAGAAACTGCGCGCCGGCGGTGCCGGTATCCCGGCGTTCTTCACGGCTGCCGGCGTCGGGACACAGGTCTCGGAAGGCGGCCTTCCGCAAAAGTACGACGGCGACGGCAACGTGGCGATCGCGTCCTCGCCCAAGGAAGTGCGCACCTTCAACGGCGCGGACTACGTCCTGGAGGAATCCCTGACACCCGATTTCGGACTGGTCCACGCCTGGAAGGGCGACCGTCACGGGAACCTCGTCTTCCACGCGACGGCCATGAACTTCAACCCGCTGTGTGCCATGGCTGCCCGGATCACCATCGCCGAGGTCGAAGAGCTTGTGGAACCCGGCGAACTCGATCCGCAACATATCCACACGCCGGGCATCTTCGTCCAGCGGGTCGTCGTGGCACCCGACACCGAGAAGCGCATCGAAAAGCGGACCGTCGCGTTGACCCAGGCGTCTCCCACCCAGCAGGCAGGAGCCTAGCCATGGAATCGAACATCACCCAGGATGTGCCGCCGCGTCCGGAGGCGGTCAGGCACGAGTACCGCCGCGCCGGCGCCGAGCACCACGAGGGCAAAGGCTGGACGCGGAACGAACTCGCCGCCCGCGTAGCCCGTGAACTCACCAACGGGCAATACGTCAACCTCGGGATCGGAATGCCCACCCTAATCCCTAACTACATCCCCGAGGGGGTCGAGGTGATCCTGCATTCGGAGAACGGGATACTGGGCGTCGGCCCCTACCCGGCCGAGGACGCCGTGGACCCCGATCTGATCAACGCCGGCAAGGAAACGGTCACCGTCAACCCAGGCGCCGCGTTCTTTGACTCGGCAACGTCGTTCGGCATGATCCGCGGCGGCCATGTGGATGTCGCAGTGCTGGGAGCCATGGAGGTCGCGGCCAACGGGGACCTGGCCAATTGGATGATCCCCGGCAAAATGGTCAAGGGCATGGGCGGCGCCATGGACCTCGTCTTCGGCGCCAAGCGGGTGATTGTGATGATGGAGCACGTGGACCGCAACGGCAAGCCCAAGATCGTCAAGGAATGCTCGTTGCCCGTCACGGGGAAAGGCTGCGTGGACCGGATCATCACCGACCTCGCCGTGATCGACGTCGTCTCCGAAGGCGGGTCATCGAGGCTCGTCCTGCGCGAGCTGGCACCGAATGTCTCCGCCGAGGACGTGGCGGCCGCGACCGGCGTCGAGCTCTTCGAAGAGGACCAGGAGCTGACTGTATGACCAGCGTTCCCGAACCCCGTATCCCAGAACCCCGTGTCGTTGAGCAGCGGGGGCTGTACTTCGAGGAACTCGAGGAAGACGTCGTCTACGCCCACCGGCCCGGGAGGACCGTCACCGAAACGGACAACGTTCTGTTCACCACGCTGACCATGAACACCCAAGCCCTGCACCTGGACGCGGCCTGGAGCGCCACGCAGCCCTTCGGACAGAGGCTCATGAACTCGATGTTCACCCTATCCACCATGGTGGGACAGTCCGTCACGCAACTGACGCAGGGCACCATCATTGCCCAACTGGGACTCACGGACGTCTCTTTCCCGCACCCGTTGTACCACGGCGACACCCTCTACACGGAGACCGTCGTCGCCGGGAAACGGGAGTCGTCGTCGCGTCCCGGCCAAGGCGTAGTGACCATGAAGCACACCGGCCGCAACCAGGACGGGAAAGTTGTGGCGCTGGCAACGCGGGCCTGCCTCATGTGGACCCGAAACGCGCATCTGGAGGCGCAACAGGGGACAATCAATACATGACCTTCACCATGGGCCCCGCATTGCTTTTCTGTCCCGCCGACCGCCCGGAACGGTACCAAAAGGCCGCCGAGCGTTCCGACGCCGTCATCCTTGACCTTGAGGACGCCGTCGCGCCCGCAGACAAGAAGCGGGCCCGGGGTGCCATCCTTGCGCAGCTCGGCTCCGGCGGGGAGACCGCCGAGCTCGACCCCAGCCGCACGATCGTGCGCGTCAATCCAGTGGGCACTCCTGACTTCGAAAAAGACCTGCACTGCCTCGCGCACACCCCCTACCGCACCGTCATGCTGGCCAAGGCCGAGACCGGTGAACAGCTGAAGGCACTCGAGGGTTACCACGTCATCGCGCTGTGCGAGACGGCCAAAGGAATCGTCAACGCGGCTGAGATCGCCCAGGCTCCCAACGTCGTCGGGCTCATGTGGGGCGCCGAGGATCTGATCGCCTCCATGGGTGGCACCTCGAGCCGCAAGGACGACGGCGGCTACCGCGCCGTCGCAACGCACTCCCGCTCTACCGTGCTGCTGGCCGCCAAAGCCGCAGGCAAGGAAGCCATCGACTCGGTCTACGTCGACATTCCCGATCTTGCCGGCCTGGCCGCGGAATCCGCCGACGCCGTGGCCAGCGGATTCGGTGCCAAGGCCTGCATCCACCCGAACCAGGTCGCCGTTGTCCGCGAAGCCTACGCACCGTCGCCGGAAGCCGTCGCAGGAGCCCGTGAACTGCTTGAAGCTGCGGCCGCAGCCGGAACCGGTGTGTTCCAATACAAAGGCAAAATGGTGGATGGTCCCATCTTGAAACACGCCGAATCCACGCTGCTCAGGGCCCGGCTGTCCTGAAGGGCTATTGACCGCGCCGTCGTTGCTTCGGCAGCGACAACGGGGCGATGACGTCGTAGAGCTCCATCCGGATCCAGCGATGACCCGTCTCGCGGAACTCGGCCCTCGTGGCGAAGCGATACAGGAAGCTGCGCGCCCGTACCCAACGCGGCCGGGCGCCGTCGAACGGGTCCTGGCGCAACAAGCGCAAAGTGGGCCGGTCGGCGTCGAGCAGTTTGCCCAAGAACGCGTAGAACCACTCCTCGTGCACCGTGCGCAAGGGCAGGAACCACATCAACCAGTCGAGGCGCAGGTGGTACGGCGCCCACTGCCGGGGCAGCCGTCGGACGTCGCCGGGCTTGCCCTTGAAGCCGTATTCGCGCCAATCGGCCTCATCGACGGGGACGTCGGCCTGGGTGCCTTCCACCACGATTTCCACCCGGTGCCGCGTCACCGTGCCGAACGCCCCGTAGGTGTTGACCAACTGCCATCGGTTGAAGCTGGCGTTCATGAGCTGTTCCCGCGAGAGCAGGTTGCGGACGGGCCAATAGCTGAGCACCAGAAGGAGCGCCGTCACTGCGAGCACGACGGCGAGCCACCACACCGGGGTCTGCGGAACCGCTGCGGCCGGATTCGACCGTTGGGGAATGAACGGCAGCACAGTGCGGGCGACCGGGTCACTCACCGCAGCGAAAGCGAGCACGATCGCGGACCAATTGAGCCACGCGAAGTTTCCGGTCCCCACAAGCCAAAGCTGCGTGAACACGACAATTCCGGCGGCAATGGTGGCCAGTGGCTGTGGGGCGAACAGGAAGAACGGCACCACCAGCTGGGCGAAGTGGTTTCCAAGCACCTCCATGCGGTGCATCGGTTTGGGTAGGAGATGCGCCTGGCGGCTCAACGGTCCGGGCATGGGCTGCGTTTCGTGGTGGTAGTACAGGGCGGTTAAATCACGCCACTCGCTTCCGCCATGGATCTTGATCATGCCCGCGCCGAATTCCAGCCTGAACAGCAGCCACACAAGCAGGACCAGGATGGTCCTGGGCGGGGGAGTCTGTTCCGAACCGAGGAAGCCCACAGTGAAGCCCATTTCGAGCAGCAGCATCTCCCAGCCGAAGCCGTAAAACGTCTGGCCGACGTTGACGATCGACATGTAGAGCAACCACAAAGCCAGGAACGCGGCCAGGGGAAGCCACGGCGGTCCCAGTTGCGGCAGCCCGCCCACGAGCGTAAGGGAAACGGCAAGCCCGGCGGCGCAAACGGCACGGAGCAGAGTGTCCGAATACTTCCAGCGGAACAGGCTGGGCCTGCGCAAAACCCGGTGTCCGTCCACGTACCTCGGGACAGGCAGGAGCCCGTGTTCGCCAAGGAGCGCGGGAAACTGGTTGAGGCTGGACAGGAACGCGATGAAATAGAGCGCGGCCGTGCCACGCTGGAGCACCTGCCGGGCGAATTCATAGTCCGGCGCCTCGAACCACGAGACCCAGTCCACAAAACAACGCTACGCCTGGGGTGCGGGATACTTAAGCAATGCAGCCGCGCAAGATCATCCTCCTCGGGTCCACTGGTTCCATCGGCACCCAAGCGATTGACGTCGTCGACGCCGCCCCCCATCTCTTCGAGGTCGTGGCGCTGAGCGCGGGCGGCGGGAACCTGGAACTCATCGCGCAGCAGGCAGTCCACACCAAGGCCCAAGCGGTGGGGATCGCCTATGGCGACGCCCACGAACTCCAGAAACTCATCAGCGAGGCCGCTTCCGCCGCCGGGCTCCGGAACTATGATCCGGCGATCATCACGGGACCGGATGCGTCCACCAAGATTGCCGCGATCGAAGCGGACGTCGTGCTCAACGGCATCACGGGATCCATCGGGTTGGCGCCGACGCTGGCAGCCCTCAAGTCCGGCGCCATCCTGGCGTTGGCGAACAAGGAATCCCTCATCGTCGGCGGGGCACTCGTGAAGGCCGCGGCAGCCGTCGGCCAGATCGTGCCCGTGGATTCCGAGCATTCCGCCATCGCCCAATGCCTCCGCGCGGGAACCGACAAAGAGGTCGAGAAACTCATCCTGACGGCTTCCGGCGGACCATTCCGGGGCCGCAGCCGCGAGCAACTCCGCGACGTCACTCCGGCCGAGGCGCTCGCCCACCCCACGTGGGACATGGGCCCCATGGTCACCACCAACTCGGCCAGCCTGGTCAACAAAGGCCTCGAGGTCATCGAAGCGCACCTGCTCTTCGATGTTCCCTTGGACAGGATCGACGTCGTGGTGCACCCGCAATCCGTGGTGCACTCGATGGTGGAGTTCGTGGACGGCTCCATCATTGCCCAGGCCTCTCCCCCTGACATGCGGCTGCCCATTGCCCTTGGACTCGGGTGGCCGGACCGCGTGCCCCGCGCCGCCAAGGCCTGCGACTGGAGCCAGGCCACCAGTTGGACGTTCGAGCCCCTTAACTCGGTGGCCTTCCCGGCCGTGGAACTGGCCAAGGACGCCGCGAAGCAAGGGAGCACCTTTCCGGCCGTCTTCAACGCGGCCAACGAGGAGGCGGTGGAAGCCTTCCACGCCGGGAGGATCCGCTTCACCGAGATCGTGGACACTGTGGAGTCCGTCCTCAGCGAACATTCAGGATCCTTGGAGCTGACGGTTGACTCTGTGTTGGATGCTGAGAGGTGGGCACGCACGCGCACCCACGATCGTTTAGCCAACAGCACCCTTTAGGAAGCAGTACTTAAGGCATGAATCCCGTCATTTTGTTCATTCTCGGAGTCGTCTTCGTCGCTATCGGCGTGGCCGTCTCCATTGCGCTGCACGAGGTGGGGCACTTGCTTCCCGCCAAGCTGTTCAAGGTGCGCGTCACGAAATACATGATCGGGTTCGGACCCACCCTGTGGTCCACGCGGAAAGGCGAGACCGAGTACGGCGTCAAGGCCATTCCGCTGGGCGGTTACGTCGCCATGATCGGCATGTATCCGCCCAACAAGGAAGATGGCAGCGTCAGGCCGTCGAGCACAGGCATGTTCCAGACCCTTGCCACCGAGGCCCGGTCCGCGGCGCACGAGGAAGTGGGCCCCGGGGACGAGAACAGGGTCTTCTACAGGCTGCCGGTCTGGAAAAAGGTCATCATCATGCTGGGCGGGCCGGCCATGAACCTCCTCATCGGCTGGGTGCTGACCGCGGTGCTGC
Source organism: Arthrobacter sp. KNU-44 (assembly GCF_051843155.1). Classification (NCBI taxonomy): domain Bacteria; kingdom Bacillati; phylum Actinomycetota; class Actinomycetes; order Micrococcales; family Micrococcaceae; genus Arthrobacter; species Arthrobacter sp. KNU-44. The sequence goes on along the minus strand of NZ_JBPXNG010000002.1, from coordinate 560,895 downwards.
TCATGGGCTTCGGAGTGTCCACGGCCACCACCACGATTGCCGAAGTGTCCAAGTGCCAGGTCAAGGCAGGCGAGACCGTCGATCCGAACTCGCCGAACTGCCAACTGACCCCGGCCGCGGTCGCCAAGCTGCAGCCCAACGACGTCGTCACCAGCTTTGACGGCAAGCCGGTGACGAGCTGGGCTGAAATGAGCGGCTGGATCCGGGCATCCGCCGGGAAGGCCGTGCAAATCACGGTGGACCGTGGCGGCAAGAGCGTCACCACGCAAGTTACCCCCGTGCTCTCTGCGCGCCCCGTCATTGGCGACAACGGCCAGCAGGCCAAGGGCGCGGACGGCAAGCCGTTGTACGAGGAAGTCGGGTTCCTGGGCATCGGCGCGCAGACCGCCATGGTTCCCCAACCGGCGTCGACCGTTCTTCCGATGGCCGGGGAGAACATCAAGCAGATCGCCGGAGTCATCCTCAACCTGCCTGCGAGGGTGGTCGGCGTGGCGCAAGCGGCCTTCGGCTCCGAACCGCGCGATCCCAATGGCCCCATCAGCGTGGTGGGCGTCGGCCGGGTAGCCGGTGAAGTGGCTGCCATGGATCAAGTTCCGCTGCAATCGCGCGTCAGCGCCCTCGTGGGACTCCTCGCCGGCCTGAACTTCGCCCTCGCCGTGTTCAACCTGGTTCCGCTCTTGCCGCTCGACGGCGGACACGTGGCGGGCGCGCTCTACGAAGGAGCCCGGCGTCGAATCGCGAAGCTCTTCGGCAAACCGGATCCAGGCGCCTTCGACATCGCCAAGCTCTTGCCGCTTACTTACGTCGTGGCGAGTGTCCTTATGGCCATGAGCGCTTTGCTGATCTACGCGGACATCGTCAAGCCCGTCAACCTCTTCGGCTGATCCGGATTGGGCTGGGGGGATAGGCTATCCATATGACTGTTTTCGCTGTTGAGTACGTGTACGACGCCGAGTCCGCCGAGGTGCGCGACGCGAACCGCCCTGCCCACCGCGCCTGGCTCGCCAGCCTCGCCGAGCAGGGAACCCTGCTGGCGAGCGGCCCATACACCGATGGCGCGGGTGCGCTGTTGCTGCTTGAGGCCGCAGATGAGTCCGAGCTGAACGCCACGCTGAAGGAGGATCCGTTCGCCGCCGTCCGGGGGATTGCAGGCATCCGGACCTCGGAGTGGAACCCGATTATCGGAATGCTTGCCGCCCACGCTTCCTAGCAGCATGAACGGCCGGGGTCCTGACCCCGGCCCTACGATCCACCCATTTCAACCCAAGGAGTCCACGTGACCTCGGTCAGCCTGGGAATGCCGTCAGCCCCGCCCCCCGTTCTCGCGCCCCGCCGCAAGACCCGCCAGATCAAGGTGGGTTCGGTCGGCGTCGGCTCCGATTCGCCCATCAGCGTGCAATCGATGACCACAACCCCCACCACGGACATCAACGCCACGCTGCAGCAAATCGCGGAGCTGACGGCGTCCGGCTGTGACATCGTGCGTGTCGCCTGCCCTTCTGCGGATGACGCCGAGGCGCTGCCGATCATCGCCCGCAAGTCCCAGATTCCGGTGATCGCGGATATCCACTTCCAGCCGAAGTACGTCTTCGCCGCGATCGAAGCCGGTTGCGCCGCTGTGCGCGTCAATCCGGGCAACATCCGCAAGTTCGACGACCAGGTGAAGGAAATCGCCAAGGCCGCCAAGGACCACGGCACGTCCATCCGGATCGGCATCAACGCTGGCTCCCTGGAGCCCGGCATCCTGAAGAAGTACGGCAAGGCCACCCCGGAAGCCCTCGTGGAATCGGCCGTGTGGGAAGCTTCGTTGTTCGAGGAACACGGCTTCAATGATTTCAAGATCTCCGTCAAGCACAACGACCCCGTCATCATGGTGGCGGCCTACGAGATGCTTGCCGAAAAGGGCGACTGGCCGCTGCACCTTGGCGTGACCGAGGCCGGGCCGGCCTTCCAGGGCACCATCAAGTCCGCGACGGCCTTCGGAGCGCTTCTGTCCCGGGGCATCGGCGACACCATCCGCGTGTCCCTTTCCGCCCCGCCTGTTGAGGAAATCAAGGTCGGCAACCAGATCCTGCAGTCCCTCAACCTGCGCCCCCGCAAGCTCGAAATCGTCTCCTGCCCTTCTTGCGGACGCGCGCAGGTGGACGTCTACACACTCGCTGAGCAGGTCACGGCCGGGCTCGAAGGAATGGAGATTCCGCTGCGCGTCGCCGTCATGGGTTGCGTGGTGAACGGCCCGGGTGAGGCACGTGAAGCGGATCTCGGTGTGGCCTCCGGAAACGGCAAAGGCCAGATCTTCGTGAAGGGCGAAGTCATTAAGACTGTCCCCGAGAGCCAGATTGTTGAGACACTGATCGAAGAGGCCATGCGTATCGCCGAAGAGATGGGGGAGGCCGATGGCGAAGATGCTGTCAAGGGTAGCCCCGTGGTTAGCGTCTCGTAACGAGGCAGCCGCCGATGGGATTTCGGTCCGGGTGCTCGGCGCTGCCGACACCCGGGCCCTTCGCGCGCTCGCGATGGAAGACCCTGTAGCGAACGTCTTCATTTTGGCGCACCTCGATTCGTCGGGGAGCGCCGCACCCACTTCCGGCGGCGCGAGCGTCTTTGGAGTGTTCGACGGCGACGCCCTGGTGGGTGCCTGCTGGGCCGGCGCCAACCTGGTTCCGGTGCAGCTGGATCCCGAGTTGGCTTCCCGCGTTGCGGCCGTTGCACACCGGGCCGGACGTCGCTACGCCTCGATCTTCGGGCCCGCCGGGACCGTGCTGGCGCTCCATTCCCGCTTGGAGCAATTGGGCCATTTCGCCCACGAGGTGCGTGCCGACCAGCCGCTTTTGGCGATCTCGGGACCACCCGCCGTCGAACCCAATCCACAGCTCGGCTTCGGAAACATCGCGGACTTCGACCGGATCCTGCCCGCCTGCGCAGCCATGTTCGAAGAGGAAGTGGGCTATTCGCCCTTTCTCGGGAGCGAGGACTTCTACAGCCGCAGGGTGGCCGGACTGATCCGGCAAGGCCATTCCTTGGTGCACATCGACGCCGGGGGGACCGTCAAGTTCAAAGCCGAACTCGGGGCGGTCACGACGCACGCCACCCAGGTCCAGGGCGTCTGGATGAACCCCGAGTTCCGCGGCCAAGGACTCAGCGCAGGGTACATGGCGGGAGTGGTTGTCCTCGCCCAACAATTCGCCCCGATCACGAGCCTCTACGTCAACGAATACAACACCCGGGCGCGCGCCACGTACGAACGGGTCGGTTTCCAACGCCTCGGAACCTTCGCCACGGTTCTGTACTAGAGCTCACCCAACTAACTCGCAGTAGTTGTCGTTTTGAGGGCTCATAACGACAACAAATGCGAGTCAGTTGGGCGGGGTGAGTTCGCCCGTGAGGTAGTGCTGGACGTTCGGTGCCACGAGCCGGACTACTTCCTCTTGGGATGCTGAAGCCAACGGTTCCAGCCGGACCACGTAGCGCATCAGCATGAGCCCAACCATTTGCGTGGCAACGAGGTTGCCGCGCATTTTCGCTTCTTCGGGGGAGCCAGGAAGACCCGCGGTGATCCTGGAAAGGATCGTCCTCGCCACCATCTCGCGTAGCAAGGCGGTTTTGGCCTTGGAACCGATCGTGCCCCTGACGAACGCGACAAGGCCGTGTTGTGCCGGGCTTTCCCACAGCCGCAACACAGCGCGGACGATTGCCTCCGAGCGTTGCGACGGATCCAACGATTCGACGCCTGCAAGGACCTCGTCGGGATCCGCCGGAAGCTCGATGCTCTGGGCGAAGAGTTCGTCCTTGCCCTTGAAGAAGTGGTGGACCATGGCCGGGTCCATTTCGGCTTCGCGGGCCACTTGCCGCAGGCTCGTGCCGTCGAAACCGTGCTCGGCGAAGAGCCGGCGCGCTGTGGCCAGGATCAGTTCGCGGGAGTCGCTCCCGCCGCTGCGGCGTCCCCGCCGCACGGGAGGCAAGGCGCCGCTCACGAGGTCCGCCGTCGGAGGGTGAATGAGGCCAGGACCAAAACTCCCACCACGATCGCCGCCATGAGCCCGGCATCCTGCCACATGGCCTGCGTCGCCTCGGCGTTGTCGGCGATCTGCTGGAGCGCATCGACCGAAAACGTCAGTGGCAGCACATTGGAGATGCTCTCCAGGAGGCTGTTCATGTGGTCCCGGGCCACGAAGAGTCCACACAACAGGATCTGCGGTATCACCACTACCGGCATGAACTGCACCGCCTGGAACTCGGTCCGCGCAAAGGCTGAGCACAAGAGGCCAAGCGCGACACCCAGCACTGCGTTGATGACGGCGATCATCACGACGTAACCAGGACCGCCCTTGATATCCAGATTGAAGATCCAGTAGGCCACGGCCGTTGCCACAAGGGATTGCAGGGCAGCCATGATGGAGAAAGCCAACGCGTAGCCGAACAGGAGATCGGCTTTGTGGATGGGGGTGGTGAGGAGCCGTTCCAACGTCCCCGACGTCCTTTCGCGCAACATCGTGATCGACGTGACCAGGAACATCACCACAAACGGGAAAATGGCCAGCATCATGAGTCCCACACGGTCAAAGGTCCGGGGGAATCCGGGAGGCAGAGTCTCGTTCTCGAACAGATAGTAGACGCCCGTGAGCAGCAGGGCGGGAACCACCATGATGAGCGCGACGCTGCGGTGGTCGTGACGCAGTTGTTCCAGGACCCGCCTGGTGGTGGCAAACATCATCCGTGGATTCATGACGCCACCTGGCTTTCATTTGCACCCCGGCGGTGCGAGGTGGCGCTCGTTTCCTGGATGATGTGCAGGAAGGCCTGTTCCAGATCGTTGCTGTGTCCCCGTTCGCTGAGTTCCGCCGGACTGAGCTGCGCCAGCAGCAAGCCGTCGCGGAGCAGGAGCAACGAGGAACAGTGCGAGGCCTCTTCCATGACGTGGCTGGACACCAGCAAGGTGGTGCCCGATTCGGCCATCGCGGCGAACCGTTCCCACAGCTCGGCACGCAGTACCGGATCCAAGCCAACCGTCGGTTCGTCGAGGACCAGCAGCTTCGGATGGGAGACGAGCGCGCAGGCCAGCGAAACCCGGCTGAACTCACCACCGGAAAGGTCTGCTGTCTTCCGCCGTGCCAGTGATTCGAGCCCGACGGCGGTAATCGCCTCCGCAGTGTCGGCCGCCGAGACGCCGTGCATGGCTCCGAAATACCTGACGTTCGCCTCGACGCTCAGGTCCGTGTAGACGCTCGGCGCCTGGGTGACGTATCCGACGTCGTGCCGCAATGACGGCGTACCCGCCGGACGGCCCAAGACTTCCACGCTGCCGGCTGTCAGTCGCTGGACTCCTACGATGCAGCGCATGAGGGTTGTCTTGCCGCTCCCGGAGGGTCCCAGCAGGCCCGTGATGCGCCCAGGCTGCATGGCGAAGTCCAGGCCGCGCAGGATCTTCTTGTGGCCGCGCGTGACGTGCAGGCCCTCCGCTGTGACCGCCGGGGGCGCAGGGGACGTGCCTGGTGCGGGACTTCCCGCTGGGCTGTGGGACATCGCGGCCTCCGTTTTATTCATCAGGTGATGAATAAAAGGTAAGTCCGACACCGGCTGGCGTCAACTGTGGGCCGCGAGGACGGATCCGGCCCTTCGTTCTGCAACGCGGGGTCACTTACGGCCCATGTCGGACCTCCGGATGGGCGCTAAGTGACCCCGCGTTGGTCGTTGCCCGGGCCAGGGCCAGGGCCTACAAATATTGATAAGTCCAAGCCCTTGAATATTGTGTCCGCGATCACATATGTTCGGACCAGCCGTGTCGTTCGGGCGCGGATGGTTTCAGAGAGGAAACACAAACAATGTCTGTAAGCGTTGATCTTTCGAAGGCACTCGACAAAGCATTTGAAGACAAGTCGCTTAAGGAGATTCTCGACGCATCTCCGGCAGCGCTTGCAGGTGTAACTGATGCGACCGCTGCGAAATTGGAGGAAGCCCTGGGAATCAAAACCATTCGTGAACTCGGTAGCAACAAGTTCTTCGCAGTCGCGGGCGTTCTGGTTGCCCTGGAAGGCAAATCCGACTAAGCCTCGAAGACAACGCCCGCGGCCGACCAGCCGCTGAGCCACGCCATGGCAGGATGACCAGCCGCCCAGCGGCCAGGGGCTTCCTCGCACCATGGCGTGGCTCATCTTCGTTTGGTGGGTGCCGTCCTCGGGAGGAACCCGGGGGATGGGCCCCGGCAGGTTCCCCGGCCGCAAGCCGGTAGATTGGTACACAGTAGTTTTTGCCAGCTCTTGCCATAGAAACGGATTCTGACCCGTGGTCCTTCGCCTCTCCCAGCTGTTCCTGCGCACCTTGCGTGAAGATCCCGTCGACGCCGAAGTCGCAAGCCACAGACTCCTGGTCCGCGCGGGCTACATCCGCCGTGCCGCGCCTGGCATCTACACGTGGCTGCCTTTGGGATTGAGCGTCCTGCGCAAGGTCGAGCAGATCATCCGCGAGGAAATGGCCGCCATCGGCGCCCAGGAAGTCCATTTCCCGGCGCTGCTGCCCCGGGAACCCTACGAGGCCACCAACCGCTGGACCGAGTACGGCGAGGGGCTGTTCCGCCTCCAGGACCGCAAGGGTGCCGATTACCTTCTCGCCCCCACGCACGAGGAAATGTTCACCCTCCTGGTCAAGGACCTGTACTCCTCGTACAAGGACCTGCCGCTGAGCCTGTACCAGATCCAGAACAAGTACCGCGACGAAGCACGCCCCCGGGCAGGCCTCCTCCGCGGCCGCGAATTCATCATGAAGGACTCCTACTCGTTCGACGTCGACGACGCCGGCCTGGACGCGAGCTACGCGGCCCACCGCGCCGCGTACCTGAAAATCTTCGGGCGCCTTGGCCTTGAGGTCATCCCCGTTGCCGCCACGGCAGGCGCCATGGGCGGATCCAAGAGCGAGGAATTCCTGTACCCCACCGAGATCGGCGAGGACACCTTCGTGCGCTCGGCAGGCGGCTACGCCGCCAACGTCGAAGCCGTGACCACCGTGGCACCGGCCGAGATCGACTTCAGCAACGCGCCTCCCGCGCGTGTCCTGGACACCCCGGACACGCCCACGATCGACACCCTCGTGGCGGCTGCCAACCAGCTCGCCCCGCGCAGCGATTCCGACGGCGGCGCCTGGACTGCCGCCGACACCCTCAAGAATGTGGTCCTCGCCGTCACGCTGCCCACTGGCGAGCGCCAGATCGTGGTCATCGGCGTTCCCGGTGATCGCGCGGTGGACCTCAAGCGCGTCGAAGCCAACGTCGGTTCATTCCTGCCCATTGCCGGGGAGATCGGGCTCGAAGCGGCCAACGAGGAAGACCTCAAGAAGATCCCGGAACTCGTCAAGGGCTACATCGGCCCCGGACTGGTCCTCGGCGAGGCCGTTCTCGGGCTCGAAGGCACGTCCAAGTTGCTCTTCCTTGTTGACCCCCGGGTTGTCTCGGGCACCAGCTGGGTCACCGGAGCGAACGAAGACGGCAAGCATGTCTTCGGTCTAGTAGCCGGGCGCGATTTCACCTGGGACGGCGTCATTGAATGCACCGAGGTCCGCGCGGGAGACGAAGCCCCGGATGGCTCCGGTCCCTTGGAGACTGCCCGCGGCATCGAAATGGGCCACATCTTCCAGCTCGGCCGCAAGTATGCCGAGGCCCTCGACCTGAAGGTCCTTGACCAGAACGGCAAGCAGGTCGTGGTCACCATGGGCTCGTACGGCGTCGGCGTGACACGTGCCGTGGCCGCCTTGGCCGAGGCCAACAACGACGACCGTGGCTTGATCTGGCCGCGCTCCGTGGCCCCCGCGGATGTCCACGTGGTGGCCGTCGGACGTGGCGAGGAAATCTTCGCGGCAGCCGAGAAGCTTTCCGCCGAACTCGAGGCGGCCGGCCTCGACGTGATTTACGACGACCGCCCCAAGGTTTCCCCGGGTGTGAAGTTCGGTGACGCCGAACTCGTGGGCGTCCCCACCATCGTGGCAATCGGCCGCGGCTTGGTAGACGGTGTTGTGGAGATCAAGGACCGTCGCACCGGTGAGGCCGAAAACGTGGCAGTCGAGAAGGCTGCCGACTATGTGGTCAACGCCGTACGCCAGAAGTGATCTCCGGCTTCGAGTCGGTCCAGCTCACCACGCTCATCATGATCGTGGTGGCTGGATTCGCCGCCGGCTGGATTGATGCAGTGGTGGGTGGCGGGGGACTGATCCAGCTCCCCGCCTTGCTCCTGGTTCCGGGGATCACCCCGGTCCAGGCACTGGCCACCAACAAAATGGGCTCCATCTTCGGGACGACAACCAGCGCTGTCACTTACTACCGCCGGGTTGGTCCTGACCTCAAGACGGCCATACCGATGGCGGTGATTGCCCTCGCGGGCAGTTTCGGCGGAGCCGTCCTGGCCGCCAACCTTCCTGCAAGCGTGTTCAAACCCATCATCGTGGTGGCGCTGATCGCCGTCGCGCTCTTCACCGCGCTGAGGCCCAATGCGGGCGAGCTGACCGCCCTGCGTCACGACGGCCACACTCACTACGTGGTGGCCTGCGCCATCGGTGCCGTGATCGGGTTCTACGACGGCCTGATTGGTCCCGGAACAGGCTCGTTCCTGGTGATCGCCCTCGTCTCCGCCATGGGCTATGCCTTCCTGGAGGCCAGCGCCAAGGCGAAGATCGTCAACATGGCCACGAACGCCGGTGCCCTGTTCTTCTTCCTGCCGCACGGATCGCTGCTGTGGGGCGTTGGCGCCGTGCTGGGCCTGTCCAACATGGCAGGCGGCTACCTGGGCGCGCGGACCGCAGTGAAACAAGGCAGTGGCTTTGTACGGATCGTGTTCCTGATCGTCGTCGGCGCGTTGATCATCAAACTCGGCGTGGACGTCTGGAACGACTACTTCGCCAAGTAGTGTTCCGGTTGCCGCCGGCGATGGCCGGAGCGAACCCGCGGGCGTAGCATGCACTCATGTGGGTCGATTCCGGCGACTATGAACGGGCACTCGAACGTGCGTGGGAACACACCCGGGAGTGGTTGAGGGCCTTGCCTGGGCGGCCGGTACGGCCAAATACCGCGGCGGATGACATCACGGCGGTCTTCGGCGGACCGTTGCCGGCCAGCGGACTGGACCCGGTCTCGGTCATAGATTTCCTCGCCGAACACGCCGAGCCCGGGCTGATGGCCATGCAATCGGGGCGCTTCTTCGGTTGGGTCATCGGCGGTACGGTGCCGGCCGGGATGGCCGCGGACTGGATGGTTTCCGCATGGGACCAGAACTCCGGGCTGCGTTTCGCCACACCCGCCACGGCCGGGATCGAAGAGGCCGCCGGGCGATGGCTCCTCGAGTTGCTCGGCCTGCCTGCTGGCTCCGACGTCGGATTCGCGACAGGCGCCAGCATGGCCAACTTCACGGCCCTGGCGGCGGCCCGATGGCGCCAACTGTCCAAAGTCGGGTGGGATGTCAACGCCGGGGGACTCCAAGGCGCCCCGAAACTGCGAGTCCTGGTCGGAGCCGAGCGGCACGAGAGCCTGGATATGGCACTGCGCTTCCTGGGCTTCGGCGCACCCGAAGTTGTCGCAGCGGACCATCAAGGCACGATCAATCCCGACGCGCTGCGGGCCGCGTTGGAATCCGGTTCCGGTCCGGCAATCGTGTGTCTCCAGGCCGGGAACCTGCATTCCGGCGCCTTCGATCCGTTCCTCGAGGCGATTCCGGCTGCGAAGGATCACGGAGCGTGGGTCCACGTTGACGGGGCTTTCGGCTTATGGGCGGCGGCGGTGCCGGGACTGCGTCATCTGGTCGAGGGCGTCGAGTTGGCCGATTCGTGGGGAACCGATGCCCACAAGACCCTCAACGTGCCGTACGACGCAGGAATCGTGGTGGTTCGTGACGTCGCAGCCCTGCGGTCCGCCGTCGGCATGCACGCCGAATACCTCATGCAGGACGACCACGGCCCCGGCGACCCCATGGAGAAAGTGCCCGAGTTGTCCCGCCGCGCCAGGGGAGTGCCGGTGTGGGCGGCCTTGCGTTCCCTGGGCGCCGATGGCGTGCGGGAGCTTGTCGCGGGACGTGCGGAGTGTGCCGCGGAACTGGCCCGGCGGCTCGCCGAAGTGCCCGGCGTGGAAGTCCTCAACGATGTGGTGTTCACACAGTTGTCCCTGGCTTTCGGTTCAGACGAGAGGACCCGGGCCGTGACGGACTTCATTATGGCCGACGGGAGGGTCTGGATGTCCGGTTCGCGCTGGCGGGGCAGGGATATCCTGCGTGTTTCGGTGACCAACTGGTCAACGGATTCGGCCGATCTGGATATCGCGGTGCAGGCGATCAAAGATGCGCTGAAGGCCACCGGCTAGGCCGGGCGTCCGGACAACTCGGCGCCCCGAAGCTAGTTCGAGGCGGCAAGTCCGGGTTCGGGCAGATCGTGCGCGGCGGGCAGCCCGTCCAGGGGCCGTCCTGCGAGGGTGCTGGCCACCCACAACGAGCGTGCCAGATCGCCCTCATGCCGCGGTTTCCCGGCATACCACAGGGCGTTTTCGACCTCGCGGACCAGGCTCCATTCCCGGGCCGCTTCGCCGTCCAAGCCGGCCGCGCTGCTGAAATCCGCGCAGCGCTCCAGAAGGGCAACTTCCGGAGCCGTCGTGGAGAGGTCGCGGATACGGTTCCACAAGATCGGTGCGACGGCGAATTCCGCCTCTCCGATCTTCGGTTGCGGATCGATCGCCACGTATGCGCGTTCTCCGATGGACGCAGCGCCATTGAGGTGCGGAAGGATGTTCATGAAGTGCAGGTCGCAATGCACCAGGACGTCCCGGCCTGCCCGGCGCCCAACAGCGCCCCGGGTCTGGCACACCTCCAACGCGGCTTCGAGGAGCCATCGGGGGAAGGGCTGGCCAAGTTGCTCCCAGTCGGCGGGCAACTCATCGCTCCAGCGCTCGGCTCGGGCCGCGATGTGCTCGAACTCTTTCCATTCGGGCCGCTCGTCCGGTTCGATGCTGAGTTCCTTCACGAGCGATCCCCAGACGTCGCGGGCTTCTTCCATCGGGGCGCCCTGCAGCCAGCTGACGGAGTCGAGCCGCTCCAGGAGCATCGTGCAGGAGGCCGCATCGGCGTCGAGCAGCTTGACGGCCCCGGTACCGCCCCAAAGGGCCAGCGCATGCCGTTCAACGAGGGCTTCCTCGTGCGGGAACGCTATCTTGAGCACCGAACGGCCGCCGTTGTAGAGGACCGGAATGACGATGCCGCCGTGGCCGTTCCATGGTTCCGCGCCGGGCTCCAGGTCAACCGACAGCTTCCAGCGTTCCAGGCTGGCATCGATCAGCCCGGGCAGCCCCGAGAGCCACGCCCGCCCCTCCGCTGTGCGGGAGTAGCGTGCCTGGAGGTCGCCAGGGATGGAAACGAAGGTAGTCATCACTGTCAGCCTACCCAAGCCGGTCCGGGAGCGGTTCAGACCACTCCGGAGGAGCCCAAGAGGCTTCCGATGAAGAACGTCGCGGCAAGCGCAAGGGCTCCGCCGATGACGACGCGCACGGCGGCGCGGGTCTTCGAGCTGCCGCCGATCCATGCTCCTATGGCTCCGGTGATTGCGAGCGCGAGCAGCACGGAAATGAAGGTCAGCGGGACACGCAGCCCCGGGGGCGGGAGCAGAATCGCGAGCATGGGCAGCACCGCGCCGAGGGTGAAGGCAATGGCGGACGCGAAGGCCGCATGCCACGGGCTGACGATGTCGTCCTGGTCGATGTTCAATTCGGCCGAAAGGTGAGCGGCCAAGGCGTCGTGCTCCGTCAACTCCGCAGCGACTTTCCGCGCGGTTTCAGGCCGCAGGCCCTTGGCCTCGTAGATCGCAGTCAATTCGGCCAGCTCTTCTTCGGGTTCCTCGGCGAGTTCCCGCCGTTCCTTCTCGATGAGCGCCTTTTGGCTGTCGCTCTGGCTGCTGACGGATACGTACTCGCCGAGTGCCATGGACACCGCGCCACCCACGAGTCCGGCGGCTCCCGCAGTGAGGATGGCTCCGGTGTTCGTCGTGGCGCCGGCGACGCCCACCACGATGGCGGCGACGGAGACGATTCCGTCATTGGCGCCAAGGACGCCTGCCCGAAGCCAGTTGAGCCGGTGGGCGAGGTCGTTGGCGTGTGGTTCGTTCTCATGCAGGGCTGCAGTTTCGATGGAAGCCATGGTACAAGCCAAGCACCTGAAGACTGCTGCCGCCAGCAAAGAAAGGCTTTCCTATGGAGCCGGACTGCTGTCCGGCAGCGGGGGGAGTGCCGTGCTGTCGATCGACAGTCCGGCGAACGGGCCAACCGGAGTTCCCCAGGCCTGGCTGCGTTTGGCGGCGTCGACAAGTCCGTCTATAGCCCACTGCCGCGTCTCGCCCTCTGACAATGCCACGAGGTCGGCATAGGCAGTCAGCGAGCTGGCTTCCATGCTTCCCAGCGCGAGTGCGGGTTTGGCGGCGAAAGTGGCAGGCAGGCGATAGCCGGCCTCCCGTGGCGGTGTCGCGATGCAGTGCAGCCGGCCCTGGGCCTCCGCTCCCCGGAGCAGCTCCTGATGGCGCGCCAACCAGGTGGCTGCCGTCGCCGATGCCTTCGCGTCCAGCTTGGTCAGGGCCACTTGGTAGGCATAGATCGCCTCCTGTTCGGAGCTGACGACGGCGGCAAGGGCTGCGGGCAGATCGGCCTTGGTGGGCGCCGTTCCGTGTGGCGGTGCCGTCGACGTGCCCGGGGAGGCAGTGCAGCTGGGGGGCGGCGTCGGGGCGGAACTCACCCCGGCCGGGGTCGCCGGTAGCGGCAACCCCCAGGTCGCGGCCAGCCGTGATGACTCAAGCAACTGGGCGGTCCCGACGGCGGCAAGCAGCCGTGCCATGCCGCCGTCGGCGTCCGCGGCGTCCGCCAAGCGACGGGAAGCGCTCAAGGCGAGCGCGGAGACAAAGCCGGCCCGCGTTGGGCGCTCCTGGGTGGCACCGGGGCTTGGGGAAGCCGTGGAGGTATTCGATCCCGAAGAGCCGGAAGGTTGCAGCAGCGCTTGCGTCTGGCTTGTCAGCAATATCACAGTGTCCGTGCTCTCCAGGAGCGATGCGCTGCCCAGGAGCGTCCCGGCCGAAGAGAGCGCTTCGGAACGGGCGGTTTCGGAAAACGGCACCGCTGGGGGCCTTGGGGCGTCCCGCGGGACAAGCACGGCGCCGACTCCTAGGACGAGGACTGCGAGGAATGCCAGCAGGATGGCCCTCATCCAGCCATGGCTCCGTGGTTTCTCAACAGTCTCGTGGTTCACAACAGACTATGGTGTCACGCCCGCGGACAACTTGCGTCTCCCGCAAGGAGTCCCCGTGCACCACGCCGCCGTAAATGTCGTTAAGCTAGTAGTCACAACATCATCTATCGGGAGGCGGCTGGCCAGTGAGTCATTCGGAAGCCACGACTTCAACAGACCAGGCTGGAACGGATCCTACGAGTCCAGCGCAACACGAGGTCCGCAACCCCGAGGAGAGCAGGCTGAAGGCCCTTCTGGCGCCTGCCGTCCTGGCGAGCCGGCTCTATCTTGAGGATGTTGCCATCCAGGTTGCCGGTTCGCACCGGGTTGTCCACGTGGTCATCGACCTGCCCCAGGAGGAAACCGGCGGCGTCAGCCTTGACGTCATCGCGGAAATCTCCAGGGCCCTTTCGGACATCCTGGACAACGATCCCCGCACCGACGGCCGGCCTTACGACCTCGAGGTCTCCTCGCCCGGCGTCGGCCGGCCCCTGACGGAGCCCCGCCACTGGCACCGGGCCCGCGGGCGCATGGTCAAGGTCAACGTGATCCAGGGAGAGAACCTGACCGGGCGTATCCAGTCCGTCGACGACGCCGGCGTCACCCTGGTTCCCGAGCAAGAGGTCAAGAAGGGCATGAAGCCCAAGCAGGGCGAACCCGTGAAAATTCCTTTCGACAGGATCCGCCAAGGAAAAGTCGAGATAGAGTTCAGCCACCTCAACGAGGCCGTGCTGGAAGACGAGTACAACGGACCTTCCGAGGAGGCCTAATGGATATTGACATGAGTGCGCTGAGACTCCTGGAGCGTGAGCGTGAAATCCCGCTGGACCTCCTGATTCCCACCATCGAGCAGGCGCTCCTGGTGGCTTACCACAAGACGCCGGGCGCTTTCGAAAAGGCCCGTGCAGAGCTGGACCGCAAGAGCGGGCACGTGACCATTTGGGCCACGGAAATCGACGACGACGGCGAAGCCATCGGCGAGTTCGAGGACACTCCTGCGGGATTTGGCCGCATTGCGGCGAGCACCGCACGGCAGATCATCCTGCAGCGCCTGCGCGACGTCGAGGACGACAACGTCCTCGGCGAATTCAAGGGCCGTGAAGGCGAACTCGTCGCCGGCCTGATCCAGCAGGGCAACAACCCGCACATGATCCAGGTGAACCTCGGTTCCGTGGAAGCGCTGCTGCCGCCGCCCGAGCAGGTTCCGGGGGAGAAGTACACCCACGGCAACCGCCTGCGTGCGTTCGTGGTGGACGTCCACCGCGGCGCCAAGGGACCCTCAATCACGCTGTCGCGCTCACACCCGGGCCTCGTCCGGAAGCTTTTCGAGCTGGAAGTCCCGGAGATCGCGGACCGTTCGGTCGAGATCGTGGCACTGGCCCGCGAAGCCGGACACCGGACCAAGATGGCCGTCAAAGCCAACACTCCCGGCATCAACGCCAAGGGTGCTTGCATTGGTGAAATGGGCTCCCGCGTCCGCGCAGTCATGACCGAACTCAACGACGAAAAGATCGACATCGTCGACTTCAGCGAAGACCCGGCGACCTTCATCGCCAACTCCCTGTCGCCGTCGCGCGTGAATTCCGTCACGATCACCGACGAAGCCACGCGCTCCGCCCGGGTGGTTGTTCCCGACTACCAGCTGTCCCTCGCCATCGGCAAGGAAGGCCAGAACGCCCGGCTCGCAGCCAAGCTGACCGGCTGGCGGATCGACATCGTCTCTGATGCCGCTCCGGCCAAGGGCAACTAAACAGACCACATGGCGCCCAGCCCCGGATCCGCGCACCTTGTGGATTCGGTGGCCGGGCCCTCGGGGGCTTAGAATAGATGGAACCGGGCCTATGCCCGGTATCCGTGCGCTTTGGCGTGCTCGCGACTTACGGGGCGATAACCCCGGCAAGGCAAGGGCGGGCGCCGAGCAAAGCAGAACCGCAGAAGACAGGTAAAGACACTGAGGCAGGTTGATACACCCAGTGACTGAACTGCTTCACACCAGGCACCAGCCTGTGCGCACCTGCATCGGATGCCGGAAACAAGGCAAGCGGAGCGAGTTGATCCGGCTTGTCGCCGAAGGCGGCGGGTCACCCGTCGTCCTGGTGGATGAACGACGCCGGATGGCTGGCCGGGGTGCGTGGCTGCACCCCAGCACTACATGCCTGACGCTGGCAAGCAAACGGCGTGCTTTCGCAAGGGCCCTCGCGGGCGCAAGTGAAGTCACCGCCGTCGAAAGCTACCTGGCGGCAGTCATACCCCCTGCGGACACTGAAGTGAAAGCAGGAAAACCGTCCAAACCTGAAAGCGGGTCAGAAAACTGATGGAAACCCGATGAGTTCCCAGCGATGAGTGCGCAACGATGACAACTTTGTTGCGCTCTGCACAGGGCCTATCCGCCGCGTTCGCGGCAGGGGCCCGCAGTAAGAATTAGACGGTTCGTGCCTGGCTCGGTGCGGACCGAGACAGGAGAAATGTGGCCAAGGTCCGCGTACATGAGCTCGCCAAAGAGCTCGGTATTACTTCCAAAGATGCAGTGACGAAACTGCAGGAATTGGGCGAATTCGTTCGCTCCGCCTCTTCAACAATTGAGGCACCGGTCGTGAAGAAGCTTCGCGACGCCTACCCGGGTGCCGGCGCTGCAAAGGCCGCTGCCCCGGCAGCACCTCGCGTTGCAGCCCCCGCGGCACCTGCCGCACCCGCAGCATCCCGCCCGGCTCCGGGCCCCGCTGCGCCCAAGGCTCCGGTTCCCGCCCCCAAGGCTGAGACCCCCGCCCCGGCGGCACCTGCGGCTCCCGCAGCTGCTGCAAGTCCTATTTCCGCCAAGCCGGGTGCCCGTCCGGCACCCAAGGCCGAAGCCCCTGCCCCGGCACGTCCGGGCAGCCAGGCACCGCGGCCGGGCGGCCCCCGTCCGGGCAACAACCCGTTCGCGACCTCGCAGGGCATGCCCCGCGGCCGTGGCGACGGCGAGCGTCCTCCCCGTCCGGGCAACAACCCCTTCGCAACATCGCAGGGCATGCCCCGTTCCGGTGGCCGCACTGACGGCGAACGTCCCGGCGGTCCGCGTCCCGCGGCCGGCGCAGGCGGTCCCCGCCCCGCAGCCGGTTCCGGTGGTCCGCGTCCGGGCGCTCCGCGTCCCGGTGCTCCCCGTCCGGGCGCTCCGCGTCCCGCAGGTGGCCCCGCAGGAAACCGTCCTACCCCGGGCATGATGCCCAACCGTACCGAGCGTCCCGCTCCCGGTGGCGCAGGCCGTCCCGGTGGCGCTGGCCGTCCCGGTGGCGGCGGCCCCGGCCGTCCGGGTGGCGCTCCTGGCGCAGGCACCGGTGGCGGAGCTCCCGCCGGCGGAGGCTTCGGCAAGGGTGGCCGCGGACGCGGAGGTACCCAAGGTGCCTTCGGTAAGGGTGGCGCAGGACGCGGCAAGCAGCGCAAGTCGAAGCGTGCAAAGCGTCAGGAACTGGAGCAGATGAGTGCTCCGTCGCTGGGCGGCGTATCCGTACCCCGCGGCGACGGCAACACCGTAGTCCGGCTCCGTCGTGGCTCGTCCATTACGGACTTCGCCGACAAGATCGAGGCGAACCCCGCCGCACTGGTGACCGTACTGTTCCACCTCGGTGAAATGGCAACGGCTACGCAGTCGCTGGACGAAGACACCTTCGGCCTGCTCGGTGTTGAACTCGGCTACAAGATCCAGGTAGTTTCGCCGGAAGACGAAGAGCGCGAGCTCCTCGACTCCTTCGACATTGACCTCGATGCCGAGCTGGAAGCCGAAGGCGACGACGTCCTCGAACCGCGTCCCCCGGTTGTCACCGTCATGGGTCACGTTGACCACGGTAAGACCCGACTGCTCGACGCCATCCGGAAGACCAACGTGGTTGCCGGCGAACACGGCGGCATCACGCAGCACATCGGTGCCTACCAGATCAGCCACATCCACGAAGGCACTCCGCGCGACATCACCTTCATTGACACCCCCGGTCACGAGGCGTTCACCGCCATGCGTGCACGTGGTGCCAAGGTCACCGACATCGCCATCCTGGTTGTCGCAGCCGACGACGGCGTCATGCCGCAGACGGTGGAAGCACTCAACCACGCACAAGCGGCCAACGTGCCGATCGTCGTCGCGGTCAACAAGATCGACAAGGAAGGTGCGAACCCGGACAAGGTCAAGGGCCAGCTCACCGAGTACGGTCTGGTTCCCGAAGAATACGGTGGCGACACCATGTTCGTTGAGGTTTCTGCCCGCCAGAACATCAACATCGACGAACTGATCGACGCCGTCCTGCTGACCGCAGACGCCGCTTTGGACCTGCGCGCCAACCCGGACAAGGATGCTCGAGGCATTGCCATCGAAGCGAACCTGGACAAGGGCCGCGGTTCCGTGGCCACCGTCCTGGTCCAGTCCGGTACCCTGGCCGTTGGTGACACGATCGTGGCGGGTACGGCCCACGGCCGCGTCCGTGCCATGTTCGACGAAGACGGCAACGCCCTCGACGTCGCGCTTCCGTCCCGTCCGGTCCAGGTCCTGGGTCTGTCCAACGTTCCGCGTGCAGGTGACACCTTCCTAGTGACCTCTGACGAGCGTACGGCCCGCCAGATCGCTGAAAAGCGTGAAGCAGCCGACCGCAACGCGGCACTGGCCAAGCGTCGCAAGCGCATCAGCCTGGAAGACTTCGACCAGGCAGTTGCCGCGGGCAAGATCGACACCCTCAACCTCATCCTCAAGGGTGACGTTTCCGGTGCCGTTGAAGCCCTCGAAGACGCACTGCTCAAGATCGACGTCGGCGACGAAGACGTTCAACTGCGCGTCATCCACCGCGGTGTGGGTGCCATCACGCAGAACGACGTCAACCTCGCCACGGTGGACAACGCCATCATCATCGGCTTCAACGTCAAGCCCGCCGAGCGCGTGGCCGACCTTGCCGATCGTGAAGGCGTGGACATGCGCTTCTACTCCGTCATCTACTCGGCAATCGATGACATCGAGCTGGCCCTCAAGGGCATGCTCAAGCCGGAGTACGAGGAAGTCCAGCTCGGTACCGCCGAGGTCCGCGAAGTCTTCCGTTCTTCCAAGTTCGGAAACATCGCCGGTTCCATCGTGCGCTCGGGCATCATCCGCCGTAACACGAAGGCACGCGTCAGCCGCGATGGCAAGGTCATCGGCGACAACCTCACCGTTGAGACGCTCAAGCGCTTCAAGGACGACGCCACCGAGGTCCGCACGGACTTCGAGTGTGGTATCGGTCTTGGCTCGTACAACGACATCAACGAAGGTGACATCATCGAGACCTTCGAGATGCGCGAAAAGCCGCGCGTCTAAAGTGTCGCAGGCCGGTGCTGCTCTCGGGCGGCCCCGGCCCGTTCCGCCGATATGGGGGCCCCGCCCCTACGCTGGGCGGCAAAGGATCTGCGATCCTTTGCCGCCCAGCTTCGGCAGGCCCGATGCCACTCCCGGGCCCCCATATCGGCTCCACGGGCCTCGGTGGGAAGCTCGCGGTCCGTTCCGGACCTTTTTTGGCGAGTGGCATTTTTAGACTTAAGTACGCAAGTTGCTAACGCGCCGTCGTACGCAAAATTTTAGGAGTTGAAATGGCTGATCCGGCACGCGCTGCCAAGTTGGCGCAGCGGATTAAGGTTGTTGTTGCTGAGGCACTGGGCCGGCGGATCAAGGATCCTCGGGTTGAGGGCATCACTATTACCGATGCCCGCGTCACCAACGATCTTCAGCACGCCACCGTGTACTACACCGTCTTCGGTGACGAAGCCGCTCATTCTGATGCTGTTCGGGCGTTGGAGAAGGCCAAGGGTGTTTTGCGCCAGGAAGTGGGCCGTAACATCACCGTGCGGCTGACTCCTACCTTGGAATTCGTTGCGGACCTTATTCCGGTCAACGCCTCGAACCTTGAGGAGCTGTTGCGCACCGCCAAGCAGCGCGACGCCGAGGTAGCCGCGCTGGCTGCCGGCGCCAAGCACGCAGGCGATGCGGACCCGTACAAGAGCGATGCCCCGCAGGATGCGGACATCGACGAAGACGACTTTGATGAAGAAGACATCGACCTCCGTGCCGATGAAGACATCGACGAAGACGGCGGCAAGTAGTCCAGCGCTTCCCGGGTGGGACCGGATCCGCAGTTCTTAGAACTGCCGGATCCGGTCCTTCTTTGTTTAACCGCGAAAAGCCGGGCCAAATTGATGGGCCGTCGCTAAGATCGGAGCATGTCGGCGCACGATGCAGCTCAGAGTCCCGAAGATTACCTCGAATACGCCCTGCGGCTCGCGGTTCAGAACGTGGCCGACGGCGGCGGCCCTTTCGGCGCCGTCGTGGTCACGCCGGACGGACGGCTCCATGACGGCGTCAACCGGGTCACCCGCGATAACGACCCCACAGCGCACGCAGAAGTGGTGGCCATCCGGCGGGCGGCGTCGGAACTGGGAAGCTTCGATCTCAGCGGCTCGGTGCTCTATTCAAGCTGCGAACCATGCCCGTTGTGCCTCTCGGCCGCCCTGTGGGGCAGGGTAAGCCGCGTCTACTTTGCCGCAGATCGGCACGGGGCCGCAGCCGCGGGCTTCGACGATGCAGTGTTCTACGAATATTTCGATGGCAACAGGCCTGAACTTTTGCCCGTCCACCATACGGAGGTCGCCGCATCGGAGGCTCCCTTCGATGCTTGGCGCGGGCACAAGAGCCGGACCAAATACTGAGATCGTCAGGCCCTAAACGCGGCCCGGAAGCCGCCCGACGCCGTCGAGCAGCTGCTGGTGGTCACCGCACAAAGCGATCCTGATCCACCCCTCGCCGATGGAACCAAAAGCGGTCCCCGGCGCCACGGCCACTCCAGCGTCCGCCAGGAAGGTGCGCACCCAAGTACGCACGTCCCCGCCGCTTACATGCGAGACGTCCGCCCAGAGATAGAAAGCGCCTTGGGCGCCCAGGAAGGGAATGCGCTTTTCCGCGAGCACTGCCGAGGCGGCGTCGCGGTTGGAACGGTAATGCTCCCGCGCGGTGTCCACATAGTCCTGCGGGCCGGTCAGCGCCGCGACTGCCGCGTACTGGGAAGGCGAAGCCACGCAGGAAACGATCGCTTCCATGACGTTGTTCATCTTCCGTTCCAGGCCCGGCGGGCAAATGAGCGCCCCGATCCGCAGCCCGGTCAGCCCGTACGTTTTGGACAAAGTCAGGGACGTGAAAACGCGCGCCTCCCCGGGAACGGTGCTGTCGAAGCGGGCGGGACTCGTGTGCGGAACGTCGAAGGTGAAGGCTTCGTAGCATTCATCCGAAATGATCCACAGATCGTGTTTGACGGCCAATTCCACGAGCTGGCGCGTTGTTTCCTCGCAGATTACCGCGCCCAGGGGATTGGAAGGCGAATTCAGGACCAACACCTTGGTACGGGGAGTGATCAGTGCCTCGATGTCCTCGATGCGGGGTTGGAACTCGTGCTCGGGGTAGAGCGGATAGTGCACCGGAATGGCGTGCAGCAAATGGCTCGTCATGGCAAAAGTGGGGTAGCCAGGATTAGGAATCAGGATCTCGTCGCCGGGGGAGAGGAGCAGGCTCATGGCGAAATGCAGTCCCTGCTGGGCCCCGTCGACGACATACACGCGCTCCGCCCCGAGGTCCACTTTGTTGTGGGCACGGAAGCGGTCGGCAAAGGCCTCACGCAGCGCCGGGATCCCGGCATTGGGGGTGTAGTTGGTCTCGTCCCTGTCCAGACACGCGATCCCCGCGTCCAGGATGTGCCGGGGGAGCGCGAAGCCGGGCTCGCCGATGCTAAGGACAATTGCCCCGGGGGTGCTCCAGGCGGCCTCGGTAATTTCGCGGATCTGGTTCACGGGCACTTCGCGGACGTGTGCGGCAAGCTCAGGCATGGGAGCCATCTTAGCTGCGCACCCGGACCGTTCAGGGAAGCCGGGGGCCGCAGGATGCATGCCTCGACGCGGATATACTGGGAGGCGTGCTTTCTGGACTGGTAATCGTTGACAAGCCGCAAGGATGGACCAGCCACGATGTGGTTGGACGGATGCGGCGACTGGCCGGTACCCGGAAAGTCGGCCATGCAGGGACCCTGGATCCCATGGCCACCGGGGTCCTCGTGCTTGGCATCAACAAGGCCACGAGACTGTTGACCTACATCGTCGGCACCTCCAAGACGTACTCCGCCACCATCCGGCTCGGCGAATCAACCATCACGGACGATGCCGAAGGGGACATCACCGAAAGCCGCAGCGCCGCCGGAGTCACCGAGGAAGCCATCCGTGCCGGCGTCGCGCAGCTCAGTGGCGAAATCCAGCAGGTTCCCAGCAGCGTCAGCGCCATCAAGGTCAACGGCGAACGGTCCTACGCGCGCGTCCGTTCGGGTCAAGAGGTCAAGCTCGCCGCCCGGCCGGTGACCATCCACCGATTCGAGATCCATGCCATCCGGAGGGTCGACGACGGCAGGGTCGTCGACATCGATGTGACTGTCGAGTGCTCCTCGGGCACCTACATCCGCGCGCTGGCGCGCGACCTTGGCGAGGCTCTCGGCGTCGGCGGCCATCTCACGGTGCTGCGCCGCACCCAAGTGGGGCCGTACTCCCTGGCGCAGGCCCGCACCCTCGAACAGCTTGCCGAGGAACTGGAAGTCCTCGACATGTCCGCCGCCGCCCGCGCGCTCATGCCCAACCGGGAGTTGAGCGACGCCGAAACCACCGAGATCTCGTTTGGCCGCAGGATCGCCGCGGGACCCGCTGCCGGCACGGCCGACGCAGCCACCGCCGAGAACCCGGCTGCTGCGTTCTCTCCATCAGGGGAGCTCGTGGCGTTGTTGGCCGATGCGGGGAGTTTCGCCAAGCCCGTCCTCGTGTTCGCGCCTGACAACGAAAAGCAGGCACACTAGCCATGGACGGATACTTTTACGCTGTCCTTGTGGTGGGCCTGCTGTCCACCGTCATTTGCGTCGTGGCGGGCATCATGAAGAAGGCCCCCAACGACGTCACCATACTGTCCGTTGCCGCCGTCGAACTCGTCCTGCTGGTCTATCTGGTGGGATCGATCATCCGCGTCGCGATGGGTGAAAAGATCGCGGGGGAGCCCTGGGAATTCTGGGGCTACATCGTCACGGCGCTCATCCTCCCCGTCGTCGCGGTGTACTGGTCCATCCTGGAACGGACCCGTTGGAGCAATTTCGTCATGGGCGCCGTGGGCGTCACCGCATTGGTCATGGCGGCCCGCATGAACCAGATCTGGTACTGACATTGGAAGAAGCACACGAAGTGACTGTTGAAACCACCGGGAAGAAGAACCCGGACACCCGCAATACCGGGCCCGGGAGGCTGTTGATTGCGGTCTACGCAGTCTTCGCGATCTCGGCGACGGCCCGTGCCGGCTACCAGATCCTGACGAAGTTCTCGGATGCTCCCTTGGCCCACATCCTTTCGGCCTTCGCCGCCGTGGTGTACATCGTGGCCACAGTCTCCCTCGCGAAGCCGGGCCGCACGTGGTTCAAGGTATCGCTGGCGGCCGTCCTCGTGGAGATGGTCGGGGTGCTGGTGGTTGGCGCGATCAGCCTTTTCGATCCTGTGGCTTTCCCGCACGACACCGTGTGGTCCTTGTTCGGACGCGGATACGGCTTTGTCCCGTTGATCCTGCCGGTCCTGGGCCTGTTGTGGCTCTACCGTCGGCGCCCGGCACGGCTCCCGCACTAGAAATCGGGGCTCCGCCACCCGGGCATGCCAGCCCAGGGATAGCGGGTAACCTTAGAGAATTCCGGCGCCGGACCAGGCGCCGGGCATAGCGAATACCAGCAG
This sequence comes from Arthrobacter sp. KNU-44, assembly GCF_051843155.1. NCBI lineage: Bacteria > Bacillati > Actinomycetota > Actinomycetes > Micrococcales > Micrococcaceae > Arthrobacter > Arthrobacter sp. KNU-44. Next base: position 537,898 of record NZ_JBPXNG010000002.1, on the reverse strand, counting down.
TAAAAGGCGAGGTTGATGGTCCACATCTGGAACGATCCCACTGAGGTCCCCGAGGATTTCGGTCCCAGCGTCGTTACCATCGGCAACTTTGACGGCGTCCATCGCGGACACCAGCAGGTGCTGACGCAGCTTCTGCGCACCGCGGGGCAGCACGGCGCGCGGTCCGTCGTCGTGACGTTCGATCCCCACCCGGCCCTGGTCCACCGGCCCGACTCCGCACCGGAGCTCCTCATGGGCTTGCAGGACAAGCTCGATGCCCTGGCCGACACGGGCGTGGATGCCATCCTCGTCATGAAGTACAACCTCACGCTTGCGGCCATGACGCCCGAGGAATTCGTCGTCAACGTCCTGCTTGACGGGCTTCACGCGGCACACGTTGTTGTGGGCCACGATCTCCGTTTCGGCGTGGGAAATTCCGGCGACGTCGGCACCATGCAGGAATTGGGCAAGAAACTCGGATTCGGCGTCCACGTGGTCAACGAATTCGGCGCGGAAGGCTTTCCCGTGCACGACGACGGCGGCACGGACCGTCGCTGTTCCTCCACCTGGGTGCGCGAGGCCCTCGCCGAGGGCGACGTCGAGACCGCGGCTGCCGTCCTCGGCCGCCCGCACAGGATGCGCGGCGAAGTGGTCCACGGCGCCGCGCGGGGACGCGCCCTGGGCTTTCCCACGGCGAACCTGGACCACGGCGCCACGGGCTACGTCCCCGCGGATGGAATCTACGCCGGCTGGCTCGTGGACGAATCCGGAACCCGCTGGCCCGCCGCGATTTCGGTCGGTTCCAACCCCACGTTCGACGGCGTGAGCCGGCAGGTGGAAGCCCACGTGATCGACCGCCCGGAGGAGGAAGTGGAGGACTTCAACCTCTACGGCCAGACCGTCGTGGTGGAATTCACTTCGAGGCTGCGGGGCATGGTGGCCTACCGCGGACCCGAGGCCCTCGTAGAGCAGATGCGCCTGGACGTCGCCCAGGCCCACGATCTCCTGCTGGACAAGTAGCCCCGCGCCGTGAGCGTTGAGAAGAACACCCGGCCACTCGACGAAGGCATCGTCAAGGACTTCAGCTCACGCATGAGTTACGGCTCCTACCTGCAGCTGCCCTTGCTGCTCAGCGCCCAGCAACCTGTCAGCCAGCCGGAGCACCATGACGAACTCCTGTTCATCATCCAGCACCAAACCACCGAGCTCTGGCTGAAGCTGGTCCTGCACGAGCTCCGGAGCGCGGCCACCTGGCTGCGCCAGGACGACCTTGGCTCCGCGCTCAAGGCCATCGCACGGGTCAAGCACATCCAGAAGACGCTCACCGAGCAATGGTCGGTGCTCGCCACGCTTACCCCTACCGAGTACTCCCAGTTCCGCGGCTTCCTGGGCAATGCCTCCGGGTTCCAGTCGAGCCAGTACCGCGCCGTCGAGTTCATCCTCGGCAACAAGAACGGGAAGATGTTGCCGGTGTTCGAATCTGATCCGGAGTCCAGAACCATGCTGGAGGAGCTCTTGAACGCTCCGAGCATCTACGACGAATTCCTTGCCTACCTGGACCGGCACGGCTACGACGTTCCACGCTCCGTCCTGGACCGGGACGTGACGCAGGCCCACGAGTTCACACCTGGGCTCTTGCCCCTTTTCAAGCACATCTACGAAAATGCCGCAGACAACTGGCCGGCCTACGAAGCCTGCGAGGAACTGGTGGACCTGGAAGACAACTTCCAATTGTGGCGCTTCCGGCACCTCCGTACGGTGCAGCGGACCATCGGCATGAAGACGGGAACCGGAGGTTCAAGCGGCGTTTCCTTCCTGAAGAAGGCGCTCGATTTGACGTTCTTCCCTGAGCTTTTCGCAGTCCGGACCGAGATCGGGCAGTGAGTGTCGCTCCTGTTTGAGGAGGGTCACACGGCAGCTTTCGACAAGATTGCCGGGCTGCCGGTAAACTGAGGGATGGATCCGGCTGCAGTCCGTGGCGGCTGGACCTGTTTTGTGTGCGGTCATTGGCACATCACAACCCGGCAGCGAGGCGCTGAATCGGGACGCACGGCACAACTCTAGGAGTTCACGTGGCACTTGAAGCCGCTGTTAAGCAGTCCATCATCGAGGCATACGCAACGTCCAAGGGCGACACTGGTTCGCCGGAGGTCCAGATTGCAGTCCTGACTCAGCGGATCAAGGATCTGACTGAGCACATGAAGGAGCACAAGCACGACTTCCACACCCAGCGCGGTCTGCTGGCTATGGTTGGTCGTCGCAAGCGCATGCTGGGCTACCTCAAGAAGACTGACATTGCCCGCTACCGTGCGCTCATCGAGCGCCTCGGCCTGCGCCGCTAGTTTGACTTCGGGCGGCCCGATCCTCCGCGGACCGGGCCGCCTTTTCTCCATAACTAAATCCAACACTTAACAGGAGTTCAACCGCATCGCGCATTCGCGGTCCTCGGTAGTGATCCCCGGGAACAGCCTTCTGTGATGAAGGCGCAGCCCGTGGGTCTCGATCGATGACCGGGTGTCGTACAGGCCAGGAACAGACGCTGGCCTGGGTCGATGCGGAAGGACTTCCGCTAAACAAGAAACGGAGGTGACTCTCAATGGAGGGTCCCGAAATCCAGTTCTCAGAAGCCATCATCGACAACGGCCGCTTCGGCAAGCGTGTTATCCGCTTCGAAACCGGCCGCCTCGCCAAGCAGGCAGCCGGCGCCGCGATGGTCTACATCGACGAAGACACCGCGCTGCTGTCCGCAACCACCGCTGGCAAGTCCCCGCGTGAAGGCTTCGACTTCTTCCCGCTGACTGTCGACGTCGAAGAGCGCATGTACGCCGCCGGCCGCATCCCGGGCTCGTTCTTCCGCCGTGAAGGCCGCCCGTCCACCGAGGCCATCCTGGCTTGCCGCCTCATGGACCGCCCCCTGCGCCCCGCGTTCGTCAAGGGCCTGCGCAACGAGGTCCAGATCGTCGTCACCGTCCTGGCGATCAACCCGGACGAGCTCTACGACGTCGTGGCCATCAACGCCTCGTCCATGTCCACCCAGCTCTCCGGCCTCCCGTTCTCCGGCCCGATCGGCGGCGTCCGCGTTGCCCTCGTCGCCGACGAACAGGGTTCGCAGTGGGTTGCTTTCCCGAAGCACTCCCAGCTCGAAAACGCCGTCTTCAACATGGTTGTCGCCGGCCGTGTTGTGTCGGGTCCCGACGGTGACGACGTCGCCATCATGATGGTTGAAGCCGAAGCCACGGACAACTCCTGGAACCTCATCAAGGAACAGGGCGCTACCGCTCCCACCGAAGAAGTTGTTTCCGAGGGCCTCGAAGCTGCCAAGCCTTTCATCAAGGCGCTGTGCGAGGCCCAGGCCGACCTGGCCGCCCGCGCTGCCAAGCCTACGGTTGAGTTCCCGATCTTCCTGGACTACCAGGACGACGTTTACGCCGCCGTTGAAGCTACCGCTGCCGAAAAGCTTGCCGCGGTCTTCCAGATCGCCGACAAGCAGGACCGCGACAACGCCTCCGACGAGCTCAAGGACGAAGTCCTCAGCGCCCACTCCGGCGAGTTCGAGGGCCGCGAGAAGGAGCTCTCCGCAGCCTTCCGCTCCCTGACCAAGCAGGTTGTGCGCCAGCGCATCCTCAAGGACCAGATCCGCATCGACGGCCGTGGCCTGACGGACATCCGCCAGCTGACTGCCGAGGTAGAGGTCCTGCCCCGCGTTCACGGTTCCGCCATCTTCGAGCGCGGCGAAACCCAGATCATGGGTGTCACCACGCTGAACATGCTCAAGATGGAACAGCAGATCGACTCGCTGTCTCCCGTCACGCGCAAGCGCTACATGCACAACTACAACTTCCCGCCGTACTCCACGGGCGAGACCGGCCGCGTCGGCTCCCCGAAGCGCCGCGAAATCGGCCACGGCGCCCTTGCAGAGCGCGCCATCATGCCGGTGCTGCCGTCCCGCGAGGAATTCCCGTACGCCATACGCCAGGTGTCCGAGGCCCTCAGCTCCAACGGTTCGACGTCGATGGGTTCCGTTTGTGCCTCCACGCTGTCCCTGCTCAATGCAGGTGTGCCGTTGAAGGCCGCTGTTGCCGGTATCGCCATGGGCCTGGTTTCCGACCAGGTTGACGGCCAGACCCGCTACGCCGCCCTGACCGACATCCTCGGCGCCGAAGATGCTTTCGGCGACATGGACTTCAAGGTTGCCGGTACTTCCGAGTTCGTCACCGCCATCCAGCTCGACACCAAGCTCGACGGCATCCCCGCATCGGTCCTGGCTGCAGCCCTGAAGCAGGCCCGCGAAGCCCGCCTGCACATCCTGGACGTCATCAACGCCGCCATCGACACTCCGGACGAGCTCTCCGAGTTCGCACCGCGCGTGATCGCCGTCAACATCCCCGTTGACAAGATCGGTGAGGTCATTGGCCCCAAGGGCAAGATGATCAACCAGATCCAGGAAGACACCGGCGCCGACATCTCCATCGAGGACGACGGCACCGTCTACATCGGCGCTACCAACGGTCCGTCTGCAGAAGCAGCCCGCGCCGCGATCAACGCCATCGCCAACCCGCAGATCCCGGAAATCGGTGAGCGTTACCTGGGCACGGTCGTCAAGACCACCACCTTCGGTGCGTTCGTTTCCCTGACCCCGGGCAAGGACGGCCTGCTGCACATCTCCGAACTGCGCAAGCTGGCCAGTGGCAAGCGCGTGGACAACGTCGATGACGTCGTCTCCGTGGGCCAGAAGATCCAGGTCGAGATCACCAAGATCGACGACCGCGGCAAGCTCTCCCTCTCCCCGGTTGTGGCTGAGGAAGAAGGCGCCTCCTCTGAAGAAGCTCCCGCCGAAGAGGCTGAAGTTTCCGCCGAGTAGCCTGAACCGGCAAACACGCGGCAGGACCGGTGGACATGTCCACCGGTCCTGCCCGGTTTAACAATGAATTCCCGTCCCGGGGGTGATGCGCCCGCTGGTACGATTGCAGCCAGATTTGGCACCCGTGATTTCCCGCAGAACTGAAAGGTCTTGATGACTGTCGTACCCCTCCCATTGGCGCAGACCGTGCCCGGCGGCGAATTGATCCATGGCGCCGAAGGCGGCTCCGTTGTCCGGCGCTCAGTGCTTCCGGGAGGCGTCCGGGTGCTCACCGAGGCCATGCCCGGGCAGCGTTCGGCAACTATCGGATTCTGGGTGGGAGTCGGCTCCCGGGACGAGGCAGACGGACAGCACGGCTCCACCCACTTCCTGGAGCATCTCCTGTTCAAAGGCACCAAGAAGCGCACCGCCCTTGAGATCGCGTCCGCTTTCGACGAGGTCGGCGGTGAATCGAATGCGGCCACGGCAAAGGAAAGCACGTGCTACTTTGCCCGGGTACTGGACACGGACCTCCCCATGGCGATCGACGTCATTGCCGACATGATCACCGGCGCCGTGCTCGATCCTGCGGAACTTGAACAGGAACGCGACGTGATCCTTGAGGAAATCGCCATGGACAGCGATGACCCCACCGACGTCGCACATGAAAATTTCGTGGCCGCGGTACTCGGCGTGCATCCGCTGGGACGCCCGATCGGTGGCACCCCTGCCGCCATCAAGGCCGTGTCCCGCGATTCCGTGTGGGCACATTACCAGCGCTACTACCGGCCGGACGAAATCGTCATCACCGCAGCCGGCGGCCTGGACCACGACGTCGTCTGCCGCCTCGTGGTCGATGCCTTGCGGACGGCCGGGTGGGAGCTGAAGGACACCGCTGCCCCCGTCGAGCGCCGCTCCACCGAGCGGGCGGATATCACGGGCACCGCAGGGCTGCATGTGATCAAGCGTCCCGTGGAGCAGGCCAACATCATCATGGGCTGCCCTTCGATCGTGGCCACAGACGATCGGCGCTTCGTGATGAGCGTCCTGAACGCGGTCCTTGGCGGTGGCATGTCTTCGCGTCTCTTCCAGGAGATCCGCGAAAAGCGGGGCCTCGTTTATTCCACCTATTCCTTTGCCTCCGCCTACGCGGACGCAGGCTACTTCGGCATGTATGCCGGCTGCACGCCGTCGAAGGTCAAGCAGGTTCTGGAACTCCTGGGCGCCGAACTGGATAAGCTCGCTGCCGACGGAATCACGGACGAGGAACTGCGCAAGGCCGTGGGCCAATTGTGCGGCGGCATCGTCCTGGCCCTTGAAGACACCGGATCCCGGATGTCCCGCCTTGGCCGTGCCGAACTCGTTTCGGGCGAATTCCAGGACATCGATGAAACGCTGGCCCGCATCAAGGCCGTCACAGCCGACCAGGTCCAGGAACTCGCCCGGGTGCTCGCAGAAGCCCCCCGCACCGTGACCGTCGTCGGGCCCTTCGAGGAAACCGAGACGTTCGGCCTCTGAACCCCGCACTCTCACAGGGACATGCCCCTCGTTGGAGCCTGGGAGTGGATATAACCCTGATATGTCCATTCCTGGTTTGGAAGAGGAGGCATGTCCGGTGTGGGGAAGGCTGGACGCGCCTGCTCGATCGGGAACATGATGGTGACGTATCCACAGCCTTGCGCAGGAGTCGCCATGAACGAGCCAATGAAGAGTCATGCACACACTGCGCTGGAGGCATTCCTGGGTCATTGGCGGGGGAGTACCGAGCTCTCGGCGTCGCCCTGGGGACCTGCCCGGACCGCCGACGCCGAGGTGACCTTCTCGCGCGCGGCAGGAGGTTACGCCTTGGTGCAGAGCTACCGGCACATTGAGCCCGACGGCACCCATTTCGAGGGGCATGGTGTCTTTACCGTTGACCCGGACCACGGGGACACCTTGTGGTACTACGTGGACAGCATGGGCAGGCCCCCGGAAGCTCCGGCTCGGGGGCATTGGGAAGACGGCACGCTGAGGCTGGAGCGACGCAGCCCCCGCGGGACGGCGCGACACACTTTCAAGGTGGACGGCGGCGTGCTGACCCATATGGCGGAGCTAAGGCTCGGGGATGCCCCGACGTTCAGCCCGTTCATGGTCTCTGTCTGCAGGCGCGTCTAAAGCTCACGTCCAGCAGGCGCATCACTCAGAGGACTCTGGCCTCCATCGACTCGACTAACCGCGCGTCTGGCATGCCGTCGAGCGAGGCCGGCCTTCCTGGTCCACTCCACACCTTTATCCGCAACGTGTTCAGCATTGATTCAGCTTGCTCCCGTTCGGCGAAATCAAGCTCAATCAGGACCCGCTGCGAATCGTCCACAAGCCTGGAGACCCGGTAGGAGACAACGCCGGAGCCGGCGCGATCCGCCGGATCCGAGTCGAACGACTGCTTCCATGCGCCGAAGTCGTTCACCGAGTGTTCGATCAGGAGGGTGTACATGGCTGTTCCTTTGCTCTTGCGCGGATAGGCACAGCGTAGGCTCCTTGGACCCTGGGAACCACCCCTCGGCCGTCGCCGGCTCAGCCGCCGGCAAACGGTGGGAGGACGTCGACGACGTCGTCCGCACCGAGAGGCGCCGATCGGTCGCGGACCGCTACCTCATTGCGCAGGAAGCTGCTGCGGGAAATGATCCGGGCCAGGGGCGGTGTTCCAGCCGGTGGTTCCGGACGTTCGACGGCGAGCACGGCCGCGATCAGCCCGTCCAGGCCGGTCCCTTCAGGGAGGTCGTGGTGTTCCTCTTCGACGCCCGCCGCGGCGCGCGCGGCAGCGAAGTATCGTACGAGCAAAGCCTCAGCCTCCGATCGCGCTCATGCTGCGGTCCGGCTGGACGAAGTCGGGTGCGCCGAGGCCCGTGTGGTCCATGCCGTGCGCCTTGGGTTTGATCCACATGGCGTCCTGCCAGCGTTGGGCGAGTTCCTCGTCGTCCGCTCCGGAGCGAAGTAGTCCCAACAGGTCGAATTCCTCGCGGGAGAACAAGCAGCTCATGATCTTGCCTTCGGCGGTGATCCGTGTGCGCCGGCAATCGGAACAGAACGGCTCGGTGACGGAGGCGATGATGCCGACGGTGCCCAGCAGCGGACCGTCGGCTTCCGCAGATTCCGGGTCCCGCCGTCGTACTTCGAATCGTTCCGCCGGTGCGCCGTCGCGTTCGCGCGGGTCCGGGGTCAGGGCGAAGTCGCGGGAGAGCAGTTCGCGGATCTCTGCCGCCGTGATCATGTCCCGCCGGGTCCAACCGTGATCGGCGTCCAGCGGCATTTGCTCGATGAAGCGCAATTCATAGCCGCGGTCCACGGCCCAGGCCAGGAGGTCGGGGGACTCGGCGTCGTTGATTCCGCGCATGAGGACGGCATTGATCTTGACCGGACCCAACCCCGCAGCCCAGGCGGCATCGACGCCGGCCAATACCTTGGCCAGGAAGGGTCGCCTGGTGAGCTTCGTGAACGTTTCTTCGTGCAGGGAGTCGAGGGACACGTTAATGCGCGTGAGCCCGGCGTCCTTGAGCGCCGCCGCCTTCTTGTCGAGTCCGACGCCGTTGGTGGTCATGGAGATCGGCAGATCGGGGTGCGCCTCGCGGAGGGCCGAGATGATGTCCACCAGGTCGGCACGCACCAAGGGCTCGCCTCCTGTGAGGCGAAGTTCGCGGACCCCGAGTTGTTCGACGCCGATCCGCACCAGCCGGACAATCTCGGCGGCGGTCATGACAGCCTGCTTGGACAACCATTCGAGGCCCTCGGCCGGCATGCAGTACGTGCAGCGCAGGTTGCATTTGTCAGTCAGGGACAAACGCATGTCGGTGGCCCGGCGTCCGTAACGGTCGAACAGGCCCGGGGGAGTTCCTGCAGGGCGCGGCGGGGGCGCAGAAACGCTGCTTCCCGTCCCGTCGCCCGTAGGGGGCAACGGCATGCCTAGCTGAACACTCATGGGTTCAGGCTACGCCAGGCAGGGCTCGAGCGTGATATCGCACACCGGTCACGTTCGTCGTCTGCTCCCGTGGAAGGCAAGGAAGGCGCGACTTCTTACGGAATGCATACGGTTGGCCCGGCGGCGCCCGGAACACATACCGCGGGCACCATGCGAATCTATGCTGAAGGTGTGAACACGCAGTCCGCCCCGCACCCTGCAGAAGTCGGCAATCGCCGCATTCTGCTGGTCGAAGATGAACAGACCATCGCCGACGTCGTCCGGGACTACCTGATCCAGGCTGGCTTCCAGGTCGATCTCGCGGGCGACGGCTTCACCGCACTGAGCCTCGCAGCCGCCAGGCGGCCCGACCTTGTCATCCTGGACCGGATGCTGCCAGGACTCGACGGCGTGGAAGTGTGCCGCAGGCTGCGCCTGGCCATGAGCGTTCCCATCATCATGGTCACCGCCCTTGGCACGGAAGACGACCGGATCCTGGGCCTGGAAACCGGAGCGGACGATTACGTCACCAAACCCTTCTCGCCCCGCGAGCTTGTCCTCCGCGTGAAGTCCGTGTTGCGCCGGAGTATCCGGGAATTCAGCCCGGAACCTCCCGTGGAACTCGCCGGCTTCGAATTGGATCCGGCGTCCCGCACAGTGCTCCAGGATGGCAAACCCCTCATGCTTACGGTGCGTGAGTTCGATCTGCTGGCCTTCCTGCTTCGTCGGCCCAACCAAGTGTTCAGCCGTGAGGACCTCATCAAGGCAGTGTGGGGCTGGGACTTCGGGGATTTGTCCACCGTGACAGTCCACGTCCGTCGCTTACGCGAAAAGATCGAGGACAACCCCACCACGCCGGTGCTGCTCAAGACCGTCTGGGGAGTCGGCTACCGCTTTGACGCGAAGGAAGGTGGACATGCAGGCAGCTGAAATGTTCGCGATCCTGGGCTGGATGCTGCTGTGGGCTGTCCTCATCGGCGCCTTGACCCTTGCCTTGCTGCGTTTCCTGCGCGGCGCGTCGATCCTGGTACAGATCTGCCTCGTGGTGGTGGCGACCGTTGCCGTTCTCGTGGCAGGGATGGTGAGCGCCTTCAATGCGATGTTCATTTCCGCTGTGGACCTCGAAGTCATGTGGTACATCCTCGGGGTGGCCTCGGCCGTGGCAATAGCGATTTCCCTCGTCCTCGGGGCCGGGGTGTCCCGCAACGCCATCCGGCTCGTGGCAGCAACGCGGCGCCTCGGCAGCGGAGAAGCCCTCGATGGCTCCTTCCTGGCACAATCAGGATCGCGGCGGGCCGGACCCGCAATGAACTCCGAGCTTGCCCAGCTCGCCCAGGAACTCGAAGCGAGCAGCATCAAACTCGAGGAATCCCGACGACGGGAAGCCGCCGTCGAAACCGCCCGCCGCGAACTGGTCTCCTGGATCTCGCACGACCTCCGGACCCCTTTGGCCAGCATGCGGGCCATGGCCGAAGCGCTGGAAGACGGCATGGCCTCCGACGTCCCAACGTACTACCGCAAGATCATCGCCCAGACGGACCAGATGGCCGTTATGGTCAACGACCTCTTGGAACTGTCCAAAATCCAGGCCGGAACGCTCCGGCTCAGCGCAGAATCCTTGGACCTCTACGACCTCGTGAGCGACGCGATTGCCGACCTTGCGCCGCTCGCCGCCCAGCGCGGCATCCGGCTCGACGGCGGCGGCGACCGCGAGTGCATGGCCGTCGCGGACGGCCCGAGCCTGGGAAGGGCCGTCCGGAACGTGGTGCTTAACGCGATTATCTACAGCCGGCCCGACGGCGGGGTCATGGTTCGCGTCGGACGCGACGGAAGCGACGCCGTCGTGGACGTCGTGGACAGCTGCGGCGGCATCGACGATGAGGATCTCGCCCACGTTTTCGAGACCGGTTGGCAAAAGGACCGTTCCCGGGGAGCGGGAATACCCGTCGAAGGGGGTCCACCGCGGTATAGCGGGGCAGGCGTAGGACTCAGCATGGTGGCGGGCATCGTGAAGGCGCATGGCGGCATGGTCACGGTGGCGAACACGGGCGAGGGCTGCCGTTTCACACTCCGCCTTCCATCGGGTGCGCAGGCTACCCCATCCCGCACCGAGGTATTTCCGACACAGACAGTTCCCGCGGACACCATTCCGGCAAAGAGCCGCAAACAGGCAGGCACATCATGAGCAGGACCACTTCGAAGAAAACCAGTACCAGGACGGCGGCCCGATGGGCGGCGGCGTGCGGCGTGGTGGCCATCGGACTCGGGGTGGCGGCCGGCGAGTTGCTGGCCGGGTTCCTGAGCCCCTCCGTCTCGCCGGTCACCGCGCTGGGGGGCGTGGTCATCGACGCCGTTCCGGGTTGGGCCAAGGAACTGGCCGTCAACCTTTTCGGCACCGCCGACAAACTTGCCTTGATCGTCAGCATCGCCCTGGTGACCTTCGTCCTCGCCGCGGTCGCCGGCCTCCTGGAGTATCGGCGAAAGGGAGCGGGGCTGGCGCTTGCCTTGCTCGCTGGAGCGGCGGGGCTGGCTGCCGTCCTGACCCGTGCCCAGGCCGCGCCCACTGCGGCAATCGCCCCCGTCGTGGCCACCATCGTCACCATGCTTTTCCTCCGGCTCCTGATCCAGCGGCTCGAAACCTGGCGACCCATGCCCGAAGCAGCCGACATGCCATTGGCCCGCCGGAGCTTCATGCAATTGCTGGGTGGAGCCGCGATCGCGGCGGCGGCGGCAGGCATCATCACGACCCTGGTGCGCAGGGCGGGAACGGTGGCATCCGATTTCCGCCGCGGGGTGGCCCTGCCCGCCCCGGTGACTCCTCCGCAAAAGGTTCCCGACGGCGCTGCACTCACCTTGGCGGGCCTGCAGCCGCTCGTCACACCGAACCCCGACTTCTACCGGATCGACACTGCGCTGATCCCGCCGGCCGTGAATCCGCCGGACTGGACCCTCAAGGTGACCGGCTTGGTGGAGCGCGAAGTCCAGTTGGATTTCGCCACGCTGCTGAGCAAGCCGATGATCGAGCGCTACGTGACCATCGCTTGCGTGTCCAACGAAGTCGGCGGAGACCTGATCGGCAACGCCCTCTGGCTGGGCTGGCCGGTCCGCGAACTCCTCGCCATGGCCGGACCCAAGCCCGGGGCGGACATGGTGCTGTCCCGCAGCACTGACGGCTGGACCGCCGGAACCCCCCTCGAAGCGCTCACCGACAATCGCGACGCGATCCTCGCTGTCGGAATGAACGGCGAACCGTTGCCGCTGGAGCACGGCTTCCCCGTCCGGATGGTCGTCCCGGGCCTCTATGGATATGTTTCGGCCACCAAATGGCTGACGGAACTGAAGGTGACCCGTTTCGCCGACGACCAGGGCTACTGGGTTCCGCGAGGTTGGAGCGACCACGGTCCCATCAAGACGCAGTCCCGTATCGACGTGCCCCGGGACGGCCGCTCGGTCAAGGCCGGAACGGTCCAGTTCGGCGGTGTCGCCTGGGCTCAACACCGCGGCGTTTCCCGCGTGGAGTTGCGCGTCGACCGCGGCAATTGGCAGGAAGCCAAGCTAGCCCCGGGGATCTCGTCGGACACGTGGTACCAATGGCAGCTGGGCCTTGAGTTGGGCTCAGGGAACCATGAAGTCCAGGTCCGTGCCACCGATGCCACGGGTACCCCGCAGCCCGAAGCCCGAACCCCCGTGGCACCGGACGGCGCCACGGGGTTCCACACCATCCATGTCACTGCAAACTGATACTAGGCTGGGTAGGTCCGAGCGAAACAACCCGGGAGGAACCCTCGTGGCACGATCCGTCGCAGCCCACCGTCAAGCCGTCCAGGAGTTGCTGTCCGGCCTTGCGCACATAGACGGCACCGAAGAGCTGCCGTTGTTGGGGGCGCTCGGCCGGGTACTTGCTGCCGACGTCTTGGCCCCGCTCAGCCTGCCGCCGTTCGCCAACTCCCAGATGGACGGTTTTGCTGTCCGCGCAGCGGACCTCGCCCCGCACGCAGGGAGCGACGCCGGTGCGGAGCTGACGGTCGTGGATCCCGTCCCGGCCGGCGCGGCACCGGCACGGCTCATGCCTGGCACCGCAGCCCCGATCATGACCGGCGCCATGATGCCCGAGGGTGCCGACGCCGTCGTGCCCATCGAACAGGCAGTGCCTGATGTCTTTCCCGTCCCCGGTGTCCCATCAACCGTCCGCCTTCCCACCACTGAGCCCGGAACGTTCGTCCGCGACGCGGGGAGCGACATCACGGCGGGAACCGTTGCCTTGCGCGGGGGAACGGCCCTCGGACCCGGGCAATTGGGGCTGCTAGCCGCCCTGGGGATGACCGCCGTCGAGGTCCGCACGCCGGTGCGCGTGCTCCTGGTCACCACCGGCGATGAAGTCGTGGAACCCGGTACGTCCCTGCCGGAAGGCAAGATCTACGATTCCAACGGAACCCTTCTCGAAGCCGCCATGCTTCAGTCCGGCCTCCACGTCACGCGGACGGGAATCAGCGGCGACAATCCTACCGAGCTGCTGGCGCTCCTTCGCAGCCTGGGCGGCACCGTCGATCTCATCGTCAGCACCGGAGGCGTCAGCAAGGGCGCCTACGAAGTGGTCCGGCAGGCCATGATGGACCAGCCGGTCGAATTCGTGTCGGTGGCCATGCAACCCGGCGGCCCCCAAGGGATCGGAACGTTCGACGGCCTGCCCTTCCTGGGATTCCCGGGCAATCCCGTGAGCTGCCTCGTGTCCTTCGAAATGTTCCTTCGCCCGGCGCTCGCCGCCGTCGTGGGCAGCCCTGCATTGCGGCCGAGCCTGCAGGCGCGCCTTGCGGAGTCGTTGACCTCGCCGGCCGGTAAGCACCAGGTCCGCCGGGGCACCCTTCTTCCCGGCGGAACGGTCAGGCTTGAGGGGGGTCCAGGCTCCCATCTCATCCATGCGCTCGCCAACTCGAACGCGCTGGTCCAGGTGCCTGCAGCAGTCACGGAACTCGACGCCGGGGCGGAAGTGGAAGTATGGATGTTGTGAATGACACTCCAGACCCCGCCAGCATCGGCGGCGCCCTTACGCATTTGCGCCAAGACGGCGGCGCCCTTACGCATTTGCGCCAAGACGGTACAGCCCAAATGGTCGATGTCTCCGAAAAGGCCGTGACCACGCGGGAGGCCACCGCCACCGCCACGGTCCACAGCACGTCCGAGGTGCTCACCCTGCTCGGCGCCGGTGACCTCCCGAAGGGCGACGCCCTTGCGGTGGCGCGCGTTGCCGGCATCATGGCAGCCAAGAAGACGCCCGAACTCATCCCGCTGTGCCACCCGCTGCCGATTTCCAAGGTCACTGTGGACTTCGAACTCGGCCCGGACACCGTGGTTGTCCTGGCAACGGTGAAGACCAGGGGCGTCACGGGCGTGGAGATGGAAGCTTTGACTGCGGCCTCCGTTGCTGCCTTGAGCGTCTACGACATGATCAAGGCAGTGGATAAGCACGCTGTCATCAGCGGCATCCAGGTGTTGGCCAAGAGCGGCGGAAAGAGCGGCGACTGGGCCCTTCCCGCGTCGTCCGGTGCGTCCGCCGTGCCCGGTCCATCCGGCGAAGGAGAAAGCGCATGAACGCCTGCGAACCTGCGCGTGGTCCGCGGAAGGCCGGCGTTGTCATCGCGTCCAACCGTGCCGCGGCAGGAATCTACGAGGACAAGAGCGGCCCCGTGATCCTGGACTGGTTGGTCGAACACGGCTACGAGACCTTCCCCGTCATGGTGGTCCCGGACGGTGAGCCGGTCGGTGCCGCCATCCGTGCGCTGCTGACCCTGGAACCCGCCGTCGTCATTACCAGCGGCGGCACCGGGCTGAGCCCCGATGACCGCACTCCGGAAGTCACCCTGCCTTTGCTGGATCGCGAAATACCGGGGCTCATGGAAGGCATCCGCCGCGCCGGAGCCGCCAAGACACCCATGGCGATGCTGAGCCGGGGCCATGCCGGTACAGCAGGCAAGACATTCATTGTGAACCTGCCGGGTTCGCCGAAGGGCGTCATGGACGGCCTTGCCGTCCTTGATCCCGTCATCGCCCACCTTTGCGATCAATTGGAGGGAAGTCATGACCACTGAAACCGACTTCGAAGTCATCAGCGCGATCCTTAGCGCGGAGCCGATTTCCGTGGACCAGGCCATAGCAGCCGTGGAATCGGATACGGCGGGAGCGGTGGTGAGCTTCAGCGGCGTGGTCCGGAACCACGACGGCGGCAAACCGGTCGACAGGCTCAGCTACAGCGCCCACCCCACCGCGCACCAGGTCATGGCCGACGTCGTGGCGAAGCTTGTGGCGGAGCACTCGGGGGAGGCCGCGCAGCCTGTCCGGATCTGGGCAGCACACCGGATCGGATTGCTGGAGATTGGCGAACCTGCGCTCGTCTGCGCCGTTGCCGCTGCACACCGCGGCCAAGCCTTCGCAGTGTGCTCGGAGCTCGTGGACAGGATCAAAGCCCAAGTGCCCATCTGGAAGGAACAGTTCTTCAGCGACGGCACGGTCGAGTGGGTCGGGGCCGGCGAATAGGGTCGCTTCCGACTCCACGTTGGGGCAATCCCGGTACGCGTCGCCCGGTAGGGTTAAGGGCATGACCGAACAACTTGCTGTCGCCGTGCTCGGCGCCCAGGGCCGCATGGGTATCGAAGCCGTCAAGGCGGTGGAGGCAGCCGCCGACATGAAGCTCGTCGCGGCCCTCGGCCGCGGCGATTCCCTTGATATCCTGCTCGACGCCGGCGCCAAGTATGTCGTCGACCTGACCGTTCCGGACAGCACCGAAGCGAACGTCCGCTTCGCCGTCGAACACGGCATGCACGCTGTTGTCGGCACCACCGGTTGGGACGCGGCGCGGCTCGCGGCCTTGCGCGGCTTGCTTGCGGCGAACCCGGAGGCAGGCGTCCTTATCGCCCCCAACTTCGCCCTCGGCTCCGTCCTCGCCTCGGCCTTCGCCGCCAAGGCCTCCAAGTATTTCGAATCGGTGGAAATCATCGAGTTGCACCACCCGAACAAGGTTGATGCTCCCTCGGGCACAGCCGTCCGCACGGCCCAACTCATTGCCGCCGCCCGCGAAGAAGCCGGAGTCCCCGCGAGCCCGGATGCCACGAACACCGCCCTTGACGGTGCCCGTGGTTGCGATGTAGATGGCGTCCGAGTCCACAGCGTTCGCTTGCGGGGACTCGTGGCACATCAGGAAGTGCTCCTCGGCGGGCCGGGAGAGCAACTGACCATCCGCCACGATTCCTTCGACCGGGCGTCCTTCATGCCCGGCGTGTTGCTGGGTCTGCGTAATGTGGCGTCCCACCCCGGGCTGACGGTCGGCCTGGACGGCTATCTGGATCTGGGGCTGTAGGCACATGGGCTCGCTCTGGAACGCATTCAAGCAGAACCGCACCAAGATCTGGGTGGGTGCCGTCACCTTGTTGTTGGTTCTTTACCTCGTGGTCACCTTCGAGCGCTCGATACTGCTTCTCAGTGACGCGAACCTGGTAGCCAAGGGAATCGGCGCTGCCTACTTGGTGCTTCCCATCATCGGAGCGTGGGCGCTGATCCGCGAGCTCGTGTTCGGTGCGCGCACGGAGAAGATGGCGAAGGTGCTCGAAGCCGAAGGCGGGCTGCCCGTGGACAACTTGCCCCGCACACCGGGAGGCCGCATCGTGCGTGCCGCCGCGGACGCCGAGTTTGAGAAGTACCGCGTGGAGGCCGAGGCCGCCCCCGAGGACTGGCGTTCCTGGTTCCGGCTCAGTTGCGCCTACGATGCCGCGGGCGACCGCAAGCGCGCAAGGGAATCCATGCGCGACGCCGTGCGCCTCTTCCGCACTGAGCCCACCGCAGCGGAGCGGTAGCGGCTGCCGCCAAGAAGGAGACACACCTTGTGTTCGAATATATGTTCGAATACCATGGCTGCATGAACGATCCTTCGAAGCGGCCGAACGGCTATCCCCAAGGCCTGGATGGGCCCATGAAGGCGATGAGCCCGGGCGTCGTCGATTTCCTCTTCCGGCAGCTTGTGGCAGGGGAGCCGCCTGAAGATGTGCAGTGGCGGCGCGAGGGAACCGTTCTGGGCGAACAGCAGCCGGGCGCCGAACTCGCCAGGCGGCTCGAGGAGACTGACCTCGAATCGTTGACCCCCGTTGAATTGTTCGACTATGTGCGGGCCGCCCAGCGGCTGGGAGCATGGGCAGACCGCTTGCGGGAGTCAGTGGTTGCGCTGTACTGCTCGCCGGAGGCGCCAGCCAAGCCCGGGCGCCATAGCGACGCCTCAGCCTGAGGCCTTGCTCCCATTTAGTTGAATTTGACGACAATCACGCGGGCCCCATTCTCCTAACCCGCAGCTGACAGGGTAACGTTTTTCATATGTCTGACTCTCGTGCGAACGTTCCTGCTCTCGGTACCCTTCTGACCGCCATGGTCACCCCGTTCACCAAGGACGGCGAAGTTGACTACAAGCAGGCAGCGGAACTGGCAGTCAAGCTTGTTGACGACGGCTGCGATGGCTTGGTCGTCACCGGAACAACCGGGGAGACATCCACGCTCACCGATGAGGAAAACCTCGGCATGTTCCGCGCCGTGAAGGAAGCCGTAGGCGGTCGCGCGGCCATCATCGCGGGAACCGGAACCAACGACACCGCGCACTCGGTGCACCTCTCCCAGGAAGCCGCGAAGCTCGGCGTCGACGGACTCCTGATCGTCACTCCGTACTACAACAAGCCGAGCCAGGCCGGCGTCCGCGCCCACTTCGAGGCCATTGCGTCCGCCACCGAGCTCCCCGTCATGCTCTATGACATTCCCGGACGCTCCTCCATTCAGATCACGCCGGAGACCATGATCGGCCTGGCCGCCCACCCCAACATCGTTGCGGTCAAGGATGCCAAAGCCGACTTCGCCGCGGCCACCCGCGTCATGGCCGAAACCGACCTCCTCTTCTACTCGGGGGACGACGGCCTGACCCTCCAGTGGATGGCCATGGGTGCGGTAGGCCTGATTGGCGTCACCACCCACGTCGTTACCCGCCGTTTCCGTGAGCTCATCGACGCCATCAACTCGAACGACCTTGGCACGGCACGCAAGATCAACTTCGAACTCGAGCCCGTGATCCGCGCAACCATGACCCGGGTCCAAGGCGCCGTCGCCGCCAAACAAATTCTTAAATGGCAGGGAGTCCTGCCCAACTCGGTTGTCCGTTTGCCCCTCGTGGAGCCGGACGCCGCCGAGATCGCAATCATCCGCGAGGACTTGGCGGAAGCTGGAATGGACTTCACTGTCTAGAACGATTCCGCCGGAAAGTAGCGCATTATGACCCAAACCGCCCTTCCCGGACTTGTCACCCCGCCCAAACTTCCGCAGGGAACACTCCGGATTGTGCCCCTTGGCGGGCTGGGGGAGATCGGCCGCAACATGGCCGTATTCGAAATCAACGGCAAGCTGCTGGTAGTTGACTGCGGCGTTCTCTTCCCTGAAGAGACCCAGCCGGGTGTCGACCTGATCCTGCCCGATTTCTCGTATATCGAGGACAGGTTGGACGACGTCGTTGCCATCGTCCTGACGCACGGCCACGAAGACCACATCGGCGCTGTGCCGTACCTTCTTCGCCTGCGTCCGGACCTGCCGTTGGTCGGTTCCCAGCTGACGCTTGCCCTCGTCGAGGCCAAGCTCCAGGAACACCGGATCAAGCCGTACACGCTCACGGTCGCCGAAGGACAGGTGGAGCAGTTCGGCCCCTTCGAATGCGAATTCGTTGCCGTCAACCACTCCATTCCGGACGCCTTGGCGGTGTTCATCCGCACCGTGGGCGGCAATGTGCTGCACACGGGCGATTTCAAGATGGACCAATTGCCGCTGGACGGCCGCATCACGGACCTTCGCCACTTCGCCCGCCTGGGCGAAGAAGGGGTGGACCTATTCATGGCCGACTCCACCAACGCGGACGTCCCCGGCTTCACGACGGCGGAAAAGGAAATCGGTCCCACCCTGGACCGCTTGTTCGGCCAAGCCAAGAAGCGCATCATCGTTGCGTCCTTCTCCTCGCACGTGCACCGGGTCCAGCAAGTGCTCGACGCCGCCGCCAAGCATGGCCGCAATGTCGCCTTCGTGGGCCGTTCCATGGTGCGCAACATGGCTATCGCCGCGAAACTGGGCTACCTTGACGTCCCGCCGGGAATCCTCGTGGACATCAAGAACATCGACAACCTTCCGGACCACCGCGTGGTTCTCATGTCCACAGGCTCGCAGGGTGAACCCATGGCGGCCCTGTCCCGGATGGCCAACGGAGACCACCGCGTGGTGGTCGGCCAGGGCGATACCGTCATCCTGGCCTCGAGCCTCATCCCCGGCAACGAGAACGCTGTCTACCGGATCATCAACGGCTTGCTCAAGCTTGGCGCCGACGTCGTTCACAAGGGCAACGCCAAAGTGCACGTCTCCGGCCACGCCGCTGCGGGCGAACTGCTCTACTGCTACAACATCCTCAAGCCCCTCAACGCGATGCCTGTGCACGGCGAAATGCGCCACCTCATCGCCAACGGCAACCTGGCGGAGGACTCCGGCGTCCCTTCGGACCGAGTCATCCTCAGCGACAACGGCACGGTCATTGACGTCAGGGACCACAAAGCCAATGTGGTGGGCCAGGTGGAAGTGGGCTTCGTCTACGTGGACGGCTCCAGCGTGGGTGAAATCACCGACGCCGACCTCAAGGACCGCAGGATCCTCGGCGACGAGGGCTTCATCTCCGTTATCACCGTGATCAACCGGACCACCGGCAAGATCGTCTCGGGCCCGGAAATCCACGCCCGCGGCGTCGCCGAGGACGATTCTGTCTTTGACGAGATCATCCCCAAGATCAACGCAGCCCTCGAAGACGCAGTGCTCAACCACGCGGAACACACCACCCACCAGCTCCAGCAAGTGGTGCGTCGTGTGATCGGCACGTGGGTCAACCGCAAGCTTCGCCGGCGCCCCATGATCATCCCGTTGGTCTTGGAAGCTTAATCCCGCAGGCATAGTCCTGCAGGCGGCGCCGGCACAGGCATCGGTGTCAGGCTCCGAACGGCCCGGTTCACGCGAACCGGGCCGTTCGTGTTTCAGGACCAACCCGACTCCATGCCGGATCCGCAGATTGTCCAACAGGGGCAACATGGTTCCTCCGCGCCCCTGAAATCCGCGGGTTTCCGGACGGGTTGGGGTAGCGTGGCCGATATGGCGACTCGTACCACCTCCGCGCCTAGAGGCAGCTCCAACAGCAAATCCGGCGGCTCGGGCAGCGGCCGGACCCCGGCTAAGACCGGCCGGAGCGGCACAGGCACGGCCCGCGGCAAGCAGGCCGCCGTCGTCGAACCCCAACAGCCGTGGATCCTGCGCGCGCTTGCCGGCGTCTGGCTGGGAATCGGGCACGTGGTGGGCGCGGGCGTCCGCCGGATCGGCTACGACGTCAGTGACCTTGATCCCGCGGACCGCAGGGATGGCGCCGCGCTTTTCAACCTGGCCCTCGGTGTCTTCATAGCAACCTTCGCCTGGTGGGGATTCAAGGGCTGGTTCCCGGACGTTGTCTACAGCATCGTCAACGGAACCTTCGGCTGGGTATCCCTGCTTCTTCCGCTCATGCTTTTCGTCTGCGCTTTCCGGCTCTTCCGGCAGCCGTGGGACAGCCGTGGAAACAACCGTGTGGGCATCGGCTTCCTGATCATGACGTTCGCCGGGACCGGACTGGCCCACATCATCGGGGGCCAGCCGACTGTCGCCGATGGCTTCGAAGGCCTCCGGCGCGCGGGCGGGATGCTCGGTTTCCTCGCAGCCTCGCCTCTTGCCGCCATCCACCCCGCAGTGCCTGTCATCGTCTACGGCGCCTTGGCGTTCGTCTCCCTCCTGATTGTCACGGCCACGCCGTTCGGCGCCATACCCCGGCGTATCCGCGGCGCCTACGAGCACCTCATGGGCGTTGATTTGGTGGATGCCGACGCGCAGCGCGGCGATTCCCACGACCGCAGCTACCTCTACGAAAACGAGGCGGCCGTTGAACCGAAGAAGAAGCGCCGCAAGCGCTTCTTCGGCAAGGATCACGACGACGACCCCACGCTTGAGGGCTATGTAGGCGACGAGGCCTTCGAACACGCAATCGTCGACGACGATGCCCCTCCCGCAAAGGGCGGGCCGGCAGTTCCGCCCGGAGTTCGCAGGCCGACGCAGGCCGAAATCGCCGTCGAGAAGATCAAGGCCGCGCAGGGACTTGGAAACCCGAAGGCGGTTGCCGACAACGCGACCGAAGCGATCCCCCTGGTCGTGCCGACCGCCGTCGTCCCCCCGGTCATCGTGCCTTCGGCGCCCGTCAGTCCGCCACCACCCCCGACGCCGATCCCGCAACGCACCGAGCAACTTTCGCTTGCCGGGGACGTCACCTACACCCTGCCGTCCTCGGACAACCTGACGCCCGGTTCCATCCCGAAGGAACGCACGGAAGCGAACGACGCCGTCGTGGCCGCCCTGACGGACACCTTGCAACAGTTCAACGTGGACGCTACTGTCACCGGCTTTAGCCGGGGGCCAACCGTGACCCGTTACGAGATCGAACTCGCCTCCGGTACCAAGGTGGAGCGCGTCACGGCGTTGTCCAAGAACATCTCCTACGCCGTGGCATCGAGCGACGTACGTATCCTTAGCCCCATCCCGGGCAAGTCGGCCATCGGCATCGAAATCCCCAACACGGACCGCGAAACTGTGTCCCTCGGCGACGTCCTGCGCAGCCAGAACGCGCGGCGGACCGACCACCCCATGGTGATGGGCGTCGGCAAGGACGTCGAGGGCGGCTACGTCGTCGCGAACCTCGCCAAGATGCCCCACTTGCTCGTGGCGGGTGCTACGGGTGCCGGCAAGTCGTCGTTCGTGAACTCCATGATCACGTCGATCCTGATGCGCGCGACGCCCGACGAGGTCCGCATGGTCATGGTGGACCCCAAACGCGTCGAACTGACCGCGTACGAGGGTGTTCCGCACCTCATCACGCCCATCATCACCAACCCCAAGAAAGCTGCCGAGGCACTTCAGTGGGTAGTGCGCGAAATGGATGCCCGCTACGACGATCTCGCCAACTACGGCTTCAAGCACATCGACGATTTCAACAAGGCTGTCCGCGCCGGCAAGGTGGTTCCGCCGGTTGACTCCAAGCGCATCATCAAGCCCTACCCTTACTTGCTGGTGATCGTGGATGAGCTCGCCGACCTCATGATGGTGGCCCCGCGCGATGTCGAAGACTCGATTGTCCGCATCACCCAGCTCGCCCGTGCCGCCGGCATCCACCTGGTCCTGGCCACCCAGCGTCCTTCCGTCGACGTCGTCACCGGCTTGATCAAGGCGAACGTCCCGTCGCGTATGGCGTTCGCCACGTCCTCTGTCACCGACTCCCGTGTGGTCCTGGACCAGCCCGGCGCGGAAAAGCTCATTGGCCAGGGTGACGCGCTCTTCCTGCCCATGGGCGCCTCCAAGGCGATGCGCGTGCAGGGCGCCTGGGTCACGGAGTCTGAAATCCACCGTGTGGTGGAGCACGTCAAGGGGCAACTCAAGGCCGTCTACCGTGACGACGTCGCGCCCGAGGCGCAGAAGAAGCAGATCGACGACGACATCGGAGACGATCTCGAGGTCCTGCTCCAGGCCACCGAACTCGTGGTCACCACCCAGTTCGGTTCCACGTCGATGCTGCAGCGCAAGCTCCGCGTCGGCTTTGCCAAGGCCGGCCGCCTCATGGACCTGCTGGAGTCGCGCGGCGTCGTGGGTCCGTCCGAGGGTTCCAAGGCCCGCGATGTCCTGGTCAAGCCCGACGACCTCGCGCCCGTGCTTGCGGCCATGAAGGGCCAGGACGCTCCGGCCACGCCCGACGCGCACACGGCCGCCCTGAGCGAGAACGCGAACGCAAACATCGCGGTCGGCGGCTACGCAGAGGACCTCGTGGCCACCGATCTCGAGCGCCGCAAGCAGGTCACGGAATACCACGACGGCGCAGATGGCATCGATGACGAGGACGAAGGCGGCGAAGACGCCTGGTCGTTGACCGGACGGTAGCCTAGAGGGGTGACTACATCCGACGGCAGCAAAGCCGGTTCCAGCAGCTCCGATATCTGGAATCTGCCCAACATCCTGACGATGCTCCGAATTGTCCTGGTTCCGTTCTTCGTCTGGTTCCTTCTGGAGGACAACAGCCAGCACGGCCTCTGGCGCTGGGCCGCCGTAGTGGCCTTCGCCGTGGCGATCTATACGGACAAGCTCGACGGCGACATCGCCCGGAGCCGCAACCTCGTCACCAACTTCGGCAAGATCGCGGATCCGATTGCCGACAAGTTGCTGATCGGCTCGGCACTTGTTCTCCTCTCGGCGCTGGGAGAGCTGCCGTGGTGGATCACCATCCTCATCCTCGTGCGCGAATGGGGCATCACGGCATTGCGCTTCTTCGTCATCCGCTATGGCGTGATGCCGGCCTCGCGTGGCGGCAAGCTGAAGACCGTCGTCCAGACTGTCGCCATCTTCCTTTACATCCTGCCGCTGAATTCTTTCGCTCCGTGGCTCCTCAGCGTGGCCTTCTGGGTCATGATCGTCGCCCTCGTCATCACGGTGTGGACCGGCGTCGAATACGTGATTGAAGCCGCAAAACTTCGCGCGGCCGGCAAACGCGCATGAGCCCCGCCGCTGACGAGGTGGCCGCGTCCGCCGTCGCCCTCGCCATCGAGCGGGGCATCACTGTGGCGACCGCGGAATCCCTGACCGCCGGGATGGTTGCCGCCACCCTCGCTGATACTCCAGGGGCGTCAGGCATGCTCCAGGGAGGGGTGGTCGCCTATCAGAACGCGGTCAAGGCTGGAATACTGGGGGTGTCCGAAGAACTGCTTTCCGCCGTCGGATCCGTCGACGCCGAGGTGGCTGCGGCCATGGCCGACGGTGCCAGGCACGCATGCGGAGCCGACGTCGGGGTCTCCACTACGGGGGTTGCGGGGCCTTTGCCGCACGACGGGAAGCCGGTTGGCACGGTCTTCATTGGCGTCGCCACCCAGGGCGGAGCCACAGCGCATGCCTACTCCTTTCCGGGAGATCGGCCAAGTATCCGTGCGCAGGCAACGGCAGCCGCGCTGGAGCGCTTGCTGGAGTGCCTTGTCCATACCGACCTACCGCACGTAAAGTAGCCGGGAACAAAAACAGCGGCCCAATAGTTGTTACATTGTGTCGCCCCGGAATGGCCGGGGCGCCTAGGATGTAAAAAACAACCGGTACACCGGCAAGGTGAACCGGACTCACGAGGGAGCAAGGCGATACAGATGGTTAAGCAGCCCGTATCCGTAAACGGCGTTGTCCGCTGGAAGGATGTGGGCTTGGCCGAGAAGGCACCGAGCGAACAGAAGGAGCGCAAAATGGTTGTTCTGCGTCACGAAATTGGTGATGTCCTGCGCGATGTCCGCCAGCGCCAGGGCCGTACGCTCCGCGAAGTCTCACACAGCGCCCGCGTTTCCCTTGGCTACCTGAGCGAAGTGGAGCGCGGCCAGAAGGAAGCATCCTCAGAGCTGCTGTCCTCGATCTGCTCGGCTCTGGACGTTCCGTTGTCCGGCATGCTCCGCGAAGTCAGTGACCGGGTTGCCGTCGCCGAAGGCGTCGCTGTTCCGGACACCGTCCCGCAGGAATTCGCCCAGCGCTACGGCCGCGATCTCGACCGCGAGCTCAGCGCCGAACTGAACGACGATTTCACCCAAGGCATGCTCTCCGGAGCCCGCTAGGCGGACCCGGCGCCGGCACGCAGTTGGCGGCGTGAGGTTCAGACCTCGCTGCGGGATCCATTGCGCCGAAACGTCTGTGCCGAAACGTCGGCACATGCTTGAAGCAAGAAGGAGGGCCTCCATATGGAGGCCCTCCTTCTTTGGTCTTTTGTGGGGTTGGCGCGGTCAGTCCTTGCCGATTCCTTCGCCGTAGGCAGCGTTGAGCCGTTCTATGTAGTCCGCCAGCGTCTGGATTTCTTCCAAGGGCCACTCACCCAGTCGCTCCCGGAATACCTGCCGACGTGCGTCCTGGACCTGGTGCATCTTTTCTTCGCCTTTGGGGGTGAGCCGGATCGATTGGGCGCGGCCATCCTGGGGGTCGGCTTCTTTGTAGACCATGCCGATGCTCTCGAGGAACGCGATCTGGCGGCTCACTGAAGGCTTCCCGACGCCGATGCACGAGGCGAGCTCCGTCAGGCGGATCGGACCCTCCTTCCGGATGATCGACAGCAGTCCGTATGCGGCTGGTTCCATGTCGGGATGGACCTGCCGGGATAGCTGGTGGGACAGCGATCGTGCGCGTCGCCAGAACATGCTCAGCTGGTGTTCCACCTGCTGGAGGGCGGCGTCGACGTTGTCGCCTTCCTCCACCATCTCTGGCGCGTCGTCGGGAGTGTTGCTCATGACAACCATTCTAGAGTCCGCTCCCATGAGAGACTCTATTGGTGCGGATCAGTGACTTCTGGCGGCTGATGGACGATGAATTCGGGGCTGGCTACTCCCGGGTCCTCAGCAGCTCCCTTGTATTGGCCGGCGTCGGCGGCCGTACGGCAAACGACGCCTTGGCAGCGGGCTACAGCCCCCGCGACGTCTGGCTTGCCCTGTGCGACGTCCAGGACGTTCCTCCGGAGCGACGTCTCGGCAGGGATATCAAACCCGCCGGCAAGGGTTCCGGAACGTTCTGAGTTCCGGTTCCTGGCGGACACGCCCGCAAATTTGTTCGAATATCTGTTCGGATGAGGCTATGCTCCTTTCAGAGGAAAATTGATCCTGGCGGAGCGGTTTCCGTGTCTTTCGACACCCGTAGTTGTCCACATAGGCGAAGTCGCACACAAAATTGTCAGCGGCAGGTACTAGCGTCGGATGAGACAGGAAAGCGGCCGTTCAGGCCAGTCCACAGCGAGAAAGCATCAGAGGTGTGAACCATGGCGGCAAACCAGGATCGTGAGAAGGCGCTCGAGGCAGCGCTTGCCCAGATCGACAAACAATTCGGCAAGGGCTCGGTCATGCGCCTTGGGGACGAAGTCCGGGCGCCCATCGAAGTTATTCCCACTGGTTCCATCGCCTTGGATGTCGCTCTTGGTATTGGCGGGCTGCCTCGTGGCCGTGTCGTCGAAATCTACGGTCCGGAATCCTCGGGTAAGACCACCGTCGCACTTCACGCTGTGGCCAACGCCCAGCGCCAGGGCGGCATCGCGGCATTCATCGACGCCGAGCACGCCCTCGATCCCGAGTATGCTGCAAAACTGGGCGTCGATACAGACGCCCTGCTGGTTTCGCAGCCGGATACGGGTGAGCAGGCGCTCGAGATCATGGACATGCTGATCGGCTCAGGCTCCTTGGACGTCATCGTCATCGACTCCGTCGCAGCCTTGGTTCCCCGCGCTGAAATCGAAGGCGAAATGGGCGACTCCCACGTCGGCCTCCAGGCCCGTCTCATGAGCCAGGCCCTTCGTAAGATCACCGGCCGCCTGAGCCAGACGAAGACGACTGCTATCTTCATCAACCAGCTCCGTGAGAAGATCGGAGTTTTCTTCGGTTCCCCGGAAACCACTACCGGTGGTAAGGCCCTGAAGTTCTACGCCTCCATCCGCATCGACGTCCGACGCATCCAGACGCTGAAGGAAGGCGCGGATTCGGTAGGTAACCGCACCAAGGCCAAGATCGTCAAAAACAAGATGGCTCCGCCCTTCAAGATCGCGGAGTTCGACATCATCTACGGCCAGGGCATTTCCCGTGAGGGCGGCATCATCGACATGGGCGTCGAGCACGGCATCATCAAGAAGTCCGGTTCATGGTTCACCTATGACGGTGACCAGCTTGGACAGGGCATGGAGAACTCCCGCCGCTTCCTGCGCGACAACCCTGAGCTGGCAGCGGACCTTGAGCGGCTGATCAAGGAAAAGCTTGGCGTCGGAGTAGTCAAGCCTGCCGAAGCCGAGAAATCTCCGAAGCTGAAGGCCGTTGACGGCTAAGCGTCAGGGCCACTACCGGTCCTGGGGTCCGTCTGCGGATTCGTCCGTGGCAGCAGACCCTGAAGCCAATCCGGAAGCAGTTGCCCGGGCCATTGTGCTGCGTCAACTCACCAATTCACCCAAGAGCAGGCTTCAGCTTGCGCGCAAACTGGCTGAACGGAATGTACCGGAAGACGTGGCTGAAGCCGTTCTGGATCGCTTCGAGGAAGTCCGGCTCATTGATGACGCCGACTTCGCGGAGATGTGGGTCCGCAGCCGTGCGCAGTCGAGGAAACTCGCCCGGGGTGCCTTGAGACGCGAATTGGCGGACAAAGGCATCGACGCAGAATCGGCCGAGAAAGCGCTCGCGCAAGTGAGCGATGACGACGAGCGGAACGCTGCCAGGGACCTGGTCGCCCGCCGTTTGAGGGCCGGAACAGACCTTTCCGACAGGACCGAGCGGGACAAGCAAACCCGGCGGCTCGCGTCGATGCTTGCCCGTAAGGGCTACCAACCATCGGCGGCGTTCCGGATTGTTGGCGAGGTCCTGGACGAAGCATTGTCGGGGGAGTCGGAGTCCCATGGTGCACGGGTGCGCGGTGGTGGTGATGCAGACGACGTCGGCTAGGCGGCGTCGCCGGCGTAACTGAGAGCTGCCTGTGAGTATTGCCACGGGCGGCGGGGATGGGTGGCTTCTTGGCGGTCTTCGGCTAGGGTTCTGGACTAGTGTTCCGAGTCGGGAAGCAGGTCAGATCCAATGAATCCGTTGTCGTTACGGCTTTCGGCAATC
This sequence comes from Arthrobacter sp. KNU-44, assembly GCF_051843155.1. Taxonomy (NCBI): domain Bacteria; kingdom Bacillati; phylum Actinomycetota; class Actinomycetes; order Micrococcales; family Micrococcaceae; genus Arthrobacter; species Arthrobacter sp. KNU-44. The sequence continues at coordinate 510,399 of NZ_JBPXNG010000002.1, read as the reverse complement.
ATTGTGCCCTTGCTTGTCGCGTCGATTCTCCAAGCAGGCCCGGCTTCCGCGGACGACGATGCGCCGCCGTCGGGGTACCCCAGCTGGGCAGAGGTACAGCAGGCCCAAGGGAACGAAGCTGCCGCAAGCGCCGAAGTGGACCGCATCAACCAGTTATTGGCCGGTCTTCAACAGAAGTCGGGCGAGCTCGGGGCGGCAGCCATCAAGGCGGGAACTGAGTACGCGAAGGCCCATGACGCCTTGCAGCATCAGCAGGCAGTCACGCAGAAACTGGCGGAGGCGTCCCAGCAGGCCAAGGCAAAAGCGGATTCACTGAAGAAGGCCACTTCCTCCCTGGTGGTCAAGGCATACGAGTCGGGCGGCTTCGATCCCGGGCCCTGGTCCCTTGCGAATGCCGCCATCGCACCGGACAATATTCAAAATTTCGCCTTGCTGAACAAGGTCCTCGATCGTACGGCGAAGCTGCACGATGATGCGCTGAGCGCTTCGCAGGCATCCGCCGCGGCAACGGCCCAGGAACAAGCTGCCCGCGATGTCTTGGCCCAGTTGGACAGTGACGCCGCGGCAAAGGCCCAGGCCGCGGAGTCTGCGAGGCGCGCGGCCGAAGACAGCGTTGCCGCCACGGACGGCCAGCGAAAGACCATGGTCGCCCAGCTCGCGTCCTTGACGTCCACTTCTGCTGCAGTCGCGCAGAAATACCAGGACGGCCAGGTGGCGCTTGCCGCTTATCAGGCTGCCCAGGAGGCCAAGAGGGAGGCGGCACAGCGCAAGGCTGAAGCCGACGCCCTGGCGGCAGCCAACCAGCGGGCGGCGCAACAGCAAGCCGCCCAGCCGCCCATCAGCAGCGGCGGAGGCGCCAGCAGCAACAACAGCGGCGGCAGCAGCGGCGGCGGCTTCGTAGGGGGAGGCGGTGGCGGGGGAAACGTCGTCAACGACCCCGTAGGCGCACGGCAATACGCGTCCTCCCGGCTCGGCGCCTACGGCTGGGGCCAGGACCAAATGCAGTGCCTGTCGCAGCTGTGGACCCAGGAATCAAGCTGGATGACAGATGCCACCAATCCCAGCAGCGGTGCCTACGGTGTTGCGCAGGCGCTGCCGCCGGACAAGTACTATTCGGCAGGCAGCGACTGGCTCAGCAACTACCGGACACAGATTGATTGGGGCCTCGGCTATATCCGCGACCGCTATGGTTCGCCCTGCAACGCTTGGCAGCATGAGATGGGCTTCAACTGGTACTAGTCCGAGGGGCTACCCTAGATTGGTGAGTTCCCCTTCCGCAGCACCAGCACCAGCCCCCCTTCAGCAGCCCGCTCTGGGCCCTGTGAGCGAGCCCGCACCCGAGCACGGTGCGAAGCGCACCTACCAGGTCCGCACCTTCGGTTGCCAAATGAATGTCCATGACTCCGAGCGCATGGCAGGACTCCTGGAGGATGCAGGATACGTACCCTTCGACGGCGGCGTCGCCGACGTGGTGGTCTTCAACACCTGCGCAGTTCGTGAGAACGCCGACAACAAGCTTTACGGCAACCTCGGGGAACTCAAGCAGGTCAAGGCTGCCCATCCGGGCATGCAGATCGCCGTGGGCGGATGCCTGGCGCAAAAGGACCGCGAAACCATCGTGCGCAAGGCTCCGTGGGTGGATGCCGTGTTCGGCACCCACAATGTGGGGGCGCTCCCGGCGTTGCTGGACAGGGCACGTCACAACAACGAGGCACAGCTCGAAATCCTGGAATCGCTGGACGTCTTTCCCTCCACCCTGCCGACCAAGCGTGACTCTGTGTACTCGGGATGGGTTTCCATCTCCGTCGGGTGCAACAACACCTGCACGTTCTGCATCGTCCCGTCGCTCCGCGGCAAGGAAAAGGACCGCCGTCCCGGCGAGATCCTGGCCGAAATCCAGGCCTTGGTGGACGACGGCGCCGTCGAGGTCACCCTGCTTGGCCAGAACGTGAACTCCTACGGCGTGGAATTCGGGGACCGCCTGGCTTTCTCCAAACTGCTGCGCGCCTGCGGCGACATCGAGGGCCTTGAGCGTGTCCGCTTCACGAGCCCGCACCCGGCTGCCTTCACTGACGACGTCATCGACGCGATGGCCGAGACCCCCAACGTCATGCCGCAGTTGCACATGCCACTCCAGTCCGGCTCGGACAAGGTCCTCAAGGACATGCGCCGCTCCTACCGCTCCACCAAGTTCCTCGGCATCCTGGACAAGGTCCGTGACAAGATTCCCCACGCCGCGATCACCACCGACATCATCGTGGGCTTCCCCGGCGAGACGGAAGAGGACTTCCAAGACACGCTCGACGTCGTCGAGAAGTCACGCTTCGCCTCGGCCTTCACCTTCCAGTACTCCAAGCGCCCAGGCACCCCGGCCGCGGAGCTTCCGGAACAGCTCCCGAAGGCCGTTGTCCAGGAACGCTACGAGCGGCTCACTGCCCTCCAGGACCGCATCGCGGCCGAGGAGAACAGGAAACAGCTCGGACGCCGGGTTGAACTCCTGGTCACGGCCCAGTCCGGACGCAAAGCAGAAGAGACGCATCGCTTGTCCGGCCGCTCCCAGGACCAGCGGCTGGTCCACTTCTCTGTGCCCGAGGGCGCAGAGATCCCGAGGCCCGGCGACTTCGTCACCGTGACGATCACCGGGGCTGCTGCCTTCCACCTCGTCTCCGATCCGGCGACGACGGCGGACTACAGCTTGAGGCGCTCCCGTGCCGGCGACGCTTGGGACCGCTCGCAGGCTGATTCCTGCGGCGCTCCGGCACCGGGTGCCGCGGGGGCCGGGTCCGGCAGCCTGAAAGGCGTCTCCCTTGGCATGCCGTCGCTTCCCGTGCGGCGCGGCTAGCCCGGCATGACAGCAGTACCGGCCGGATCAGCGGATCCGAATCCGCCCGTGATCGCCGTCGTCGGACCCACCGGTTCCGGTAAGTCCGATCTCGCCGTCCACCTGGCCCTCGCGATCGACGGCGAGGTCATCAACGCCGACGCCATGCAGTTCTACCGTGGAATGGATATCGGCACAGCCAAGATCAGCGTCCCTGAACGCAGGGGAGTGCCCCACCACCTCCTGGACACGATGGATGTCACCGAGGAAGCGAGCGTCTCCGCTTTCCAGGCCGACTGCCGAGCCGCCATCCGCGATATTCATCACCGAGGCAAGCGTGCCATCCTGGTGGGCGGCTCCGGCCTTTATGTCCGGGCAGCGTTGGATGTCCTGGAATTTCCCGGCACGGACCCAGGCGTACGGCAACGGCTTGAGCATGAGCACGAGACATCCGGTCTTCCAGGCCTCCAGGAACGCCTGCAGCGCGTCGACCCCGTGTCCGCCGGAAGGCTCGGTGACGCACGCCGCGTCATCCGCGCGCTGGAAGTCTTCGAACTTACGGGGCGCCCGTTCAGCTCGTTCATGCCGAAGCGAGAGTACTTCCAGCCGGCCGTGCAGATAGGGCTCGACGTCGACCGCGGAGTACTGCGCGAGCGTTTGGCCGAGCGCGTCCTGAGGATGGTCGATGCGGGACTTCTTGAAGAGGTCGCGCGGCTGGACGCCGCCGGACTGCGACAAGGCAAGACGGCATCGCGGGCGCTCGGATATGCCCAGTTCCTCCGGGTCCTCGACGGCGAGTCCGACGCGGCAACCGCGGCCGAAGAAACCATCGTCGCCACCCGCCAATTCGCCCGCCGCCAGCTCACCTGGTTCCGGGCCGACCCCCGGATCCATTGGCTTGACTGGCAGGATCCGGATTTGGTGGCCAAGGCGGCAGAAATCTGCGCGAGCCCGGCGTCGGTGATTTAGGCGCAACCCTTAGTGCAGGTAGCCTTGAGCCATGGATGAAACCCTTGCATTTTCCGCCCCGCAGCCTGCCGCTGCCGGCGGTGCCGTACCCGCCTCCGGTCTTCACGGCCTGGCCTTCTCCAAGGGGCACGGTACGGGCAACGACTTCGTCCTCATCGCGGACCCCGAAGACGCGCACCAGATTTCCCCGGAGCAGGTCGCAGCGCTTTGTGACCGCCACGTGGGCATCGGCGGGGACGGGCTCATCCGGGCAGTCCCTTCACGGTTCCTGTCCGAAGGCCTTCAGCTGCTCGAAGCAGACTCTGATGCCGAGTGGTTCATGGACTACCGCAACGGCGACGGTTCGCTGTCCGAGATGTGCGGCAACGGCGTCCGCGTCTTCGTCCAATTCCTGATCGAGCAGGGTCTTGTCACGCTCGACGCCGGTGAATCCCTGACCATCGGGACGCGCGGCGGCATCAAGAAGATTGGCCGGACCGCTGAGGGCTTCGCGGTGGACATGGGTCCTTGGGAGTTCATTTTCCCCAAGGATGCCACCAGCAAGGCCATGGACTCCCTCGTCAGCGCCGACGGACTGGAAGTCGCCCGGCCTGCCCTTTCTGTCAGCATGGGCAACCCGCACACTGTAGTGGCATTGGCTGAACTGTCCGAGCTCAGATCCACGCAGCTCTTCAAGGCTCCAGTCGTTGATCCCAAGCCGGCCAACGGCACCAACGTCGAATTCGTGGTTCCCGCGGAGCCCCTCGTCCACGACGGCATAGGCAACATCACCATGCGAGTCCACGAACGCGGCGTCGGCGAGACCCAGTCGTGCGGCACCGGTGCCTGCGCGGCCGCCGTCGCCATCCGCCACTGGGCCGGGGAAGGCGCTCCCGATACGTGGCGCGTCAAGGTGCCGGGCGGCGTCGTCGGCGTGCGGTTCTTCCCGGGAGAAAGCGGCCGGGAACACGTGGAGCTCAGCGGCCCCGCCGTGATTGTCGCTAGCGGGACGCTTTCCTGATCCGCAGCACGCGGAAGGATTTCGACGTACTTTCCCGGGATATCGAGAAAGAACCGTCGAGGGTATCGGCCAGCCAACGCTGAAGCGAGTCCGCTCCAAGGTTTTTCTGCACCACAAGCCAGGCGTTTCCACCCGGAGCGAGCCGCGGCAGCCACCTGAGCAGCAGATTGTGGAGTTCATCCTTGCCGATGCGGATGGGCGGGTTTGACCAGATGGTGTCGAACATCACGGCAGGGTCGACGTCGTCGGGCAGGCTCGCTGTGACATTCCCGAGCTCCAGGAGGGCGGCGTTCTCGTTGGTCAGGGTGACGCAACGCTCGTTGACATCAACCGCGTGGACGCGCGCGTGCGGCGCCATGAGCCCCATCGTCAACGCAATGGGACCCCAGCCGCAGCCAATGTCCAGCAGATTTCCCTGCGGTGCCGGCGGCGGAACCTCCGAAAGCAGGATCGCTGTTCCCTTGTCGATCCCGTCGGGGCTGAAGATGCCCCCCGATGTCTGGAGCCGGCGGGTCGCGCCGGCCAGTTCCACCGTGAGGGGCTTGCGGGTGAACGGCCCCGCGGGCTGTGCGCTGAAATAGTGAGCAGACTCCATAGCTTGCCAGATTAGTGGCCAGCAGCGGGCAAGGGAAACCGCGCACCGCGACAAACCGGTCCAACCCGGGCTTGACGGGGTCTGATAGTCTGATCCGCATGTTCCTGATCTTTGAGTAGCCGGCACCGCCCGCGACGCAGGCCTGCTTCATAGCAGCGCCATTCCGCCTTGGCATGTCCGTTCCAGACGTTGCTTTTTGACGACTGGACACTCAGCAGATCGTCCCCTTCCCTCCTGGGATCTGTGCACGCAATACGCGCAGACCGTTCCGGATGGAGATCCCAGACCATCGGCCGAGCCTTGCCAGGCATCAGCCCTGCGCGAATTCCGCGCCACAAGAGACGAATCGGCACTATTCTGGAAATGCCGAACCCCCTAAAGGAGACCATGACCACGCAGAAGAACACCGGACCCGATTCCGACGCCCAGGACATGAGTCCTGAAGAAATCCAGGCTGTCATCGACCGGATTCTCTCCAAGGACGCACCTGCCATAGTCCAGGACCGCGACGAACCCCGGGGCGTGTTTGGCAAGGCCCAGGCGATTTCCCGTCTGGACGAAGAACACAGCATCTACGACGGCGATCAAGAGGATCTGGCCGAGCGCCGGGCCTTGGGCCGTACCGCGGGCCTGTCCACGGAACTTGAAGATGTCACCGAGGTCGAATACCGGCAGCTGCGCCTGGAGCGCGTCGTGCTGGCAGGCCTGTGGACCGAAGGCACCCTGGCCGACGCCGAGAATTCCCTGAGGGAACTTGCCGCCCTGGCCGAAACGGCCGGCTCGGAAGTCCTGGACGGGATCGTCCAGCGCCGCATGAAGCCGGACCCCGGAACGTTCCTCGGCTCAGGCAAAGCCATCGAGCTCAAGGACATTGTGATGTCCACCGGCGCGGACACCGTGGTGGTCGACGCCGAACTGGCTCCATCCCAACGGCGTGGCCTTGAGGACATCGTCAAGGTCAAGGTGGTGGACCGCACCACGTTGATCCTCGACATCTTCGCGCAGCATGCCAAGAGCCGCGAGGGCAAGGCCCAGGTTGAGCTTGCACAGTTGGAATACCTGTTGCCGCGCCTGCGTGGTTGGGGCGATTCCATGTCCCGCCAGGCCGGTGGCCAGGTGGGTGGTGCCGGCGCCGGTATGGGTTCCCGTGGTCCTGGTGAAACGAAGATCGAACTTGACCGCCGTCGAATCCGCACGCGCATGGCCAAGCTACGGCGTGAAATAGCCGCGATGAAGCCATCGCGCGAGACCAAGCGGGCCAACCGCCGTCGTAATGCCGTTCCTTCGGTCGCCATCGCCGGTTACACGAACGCCGGAAAGTCGTCGTTGCTCAACCGCCTGACGGATGCCGGTGTCCTCGTGGAGAACGCGTTGTTCGCCACCCTGGATCCGACAGTCCGGAAGGCCCAGACCCCTGACGGGATCGGCTACACCCTCTCGGACACCGTCGGCTTCGTGCGCTCGATGCCCACCCAACTTGTGGAGGCTTTCCGCTCCACGCTCGAAGAGGTGGCCGACGCCGATCTGATCCTCCATGTGGTGGACGTTTCGCATCCCGATCCGGAAGGCCAGATCGCGGCGGTCCGCACGGTATTCAGCGAAGTGGATGCCCGGAAGATCCCGGAAATCATCGTCCTGAACAAGGCCGACGTCGCGGATCCGTTTGTCGTGGAGCGGCTCAAGCAAAAAGAGCCCCGCCACGTCGTCGTGTCCACCCGCACAGGACAGGGTATCGCCGAGCTCCTTGGAGCCATCAGCGAAGCCATCCCGCGCCCTGGCGTGCGCCTTGAGGTCCTGATCCCGTACAACCGGGGTGAGCTCATCAACAAGCTGCACAACACCGATGCCGAAATCCTGAGCCTTGAGCATGAGGAGGAAGGCACCCGCGTGGTGGCCATGGTCCATGAGAACCTGGCAGCCGAGCTGGAGTCGTTCGTCAACAATGGTTGATCCTGAGGCGGGGGAGCGCGGCGAAACCGTGGGGGAACGGACCGCCCTCGAACTCCTCGACAAAGCCGTTGCCGGCATGGGCGGCCAGAACCGCACGGGCCAACACCAGATGGCCAGGCAGGTGGCGCGGGCGATCGAGACCGGTGAACACCTCCTGGTCCAGGCTGGCACGGGCACGGGCAAGTCCCTCGCGTACTTGATTCCGCTGATTGCGCACGCGATGGAGAGCAACAAGCCCACGCTCGTGTCCACGGCCACCCTCGCCTTGCAGACCCAGATCGTAGGCCGGGATTTGCCGCGGCTCCTGGAAAGCATCAATCCTGAGCTGGAGCGCCCGGTCAGCATCGCCCTGGTCAAGGGCCGGGCCAACTATGTGTGCCGGCACAAGCTTGAGGGCGGGTTCCCCAGCGAGGAGCCGGCCGAGGGGCAGTTGTTCTCCCTCGGCGAGGACACGAGCGTTCCGCATCTCGCCGCAGCCATCGGCGGGCCTGCCTCGCAGCTCGGCAAGGAAGTGTTGCGGCTTCGCGAGTGGGCCGGGAAGACGGCGACGGGGGACCGGGACGAACTGATGCCGGGCGTGACGGACCGGGCCTGGCGCCAAGTATCCGTCACGTCGATGGAGTGCCTCGGGGCGCAGAAGTGTCCCATGGCGGAAGAGTGCTTCAGCGAGCTGGCCCGCCACCGTGCCGCGGAGTCCGACGTCGTGGTCACCAATCACGCGATGCTCGCAGTCAGCGCCTTCGAAGGCCTGGCCGTGCTGCCCGAATACGACGTCGTCGTGGTGGACGAGGCCCACGAGCTCCAGGACCGCGTGACCGGGGCTGTGTCCGGGCAGCTGTCCGTCGCGATGATCCATGCCGCTGCCTCGAGCGCCCGCAAACACACGGCCATCACTGTGGACGCCCTGAACGCCGCCGCGGACCGCTTGGAACTCGCGATCATCGGTGCGCCCTCGGGCCTCCTGCCCAACGGGCTCAATGACGATCAACTTGATTGCGTGGACCAGCTCCGGGAAGCCTGCCGTGCAGCGCTTTCCGACTCGAAGGGAGATTCGTCCAACACGGTCGACGGCGGACGCCAGCTCGCGCGCTCACGGCTGATGTTGATCCTCGAGCTGTGCGAACGGCTGCTCTCAGCCCGGGAAAACCGGGAAGTCGTGTGGCTTTCCCGGAACAGTACCTTCGATCCGCAACAGGGCTACACGGCGCCCGACGAGGATTCGCCTGCTCTTATCAATATCGCGCCGCTCAGCGTTGCCGGACGCCTCCGGGAAGGGCTCTTCGCGGGCCATACCGTGGTTTTGACCTCCGCCACCTTGGCTATCGGCTCTGCATTCGAGGCCACAGCCGGAGGACTGGGCCTGACTGGCCAAGGCGCCCCCAGCTGGACCGGCGTGGATGTAGGCTCGCCCTTCGACTACCCGAAGCAAGGCATGCTGTACGTCGCCAAGCACCTGCCCAAGCCGGGGCGAGGGACCTCTCCCGAAGCGCTTGACGAACTTGAAGAGCTCATCAAGGCCTCGCACGGCGGAGCCTTGTGCCTCTTTTCTTCCCGACGTGCGGCGGAGGAGGCGGCGGAAGCGATGCGCTCACGCCTGGACGTGGACATCCTGTGCCAAGGCGAATCGACCATGGCCGCGTTGGTGAGGCAGTTTGCCGAGGAGGAAGACACGTGCCTGTTCGGCACCATGTCCCTTTGGCAGGGCGTTGACGTTCCGGGCGGTTCATGCCGGCTGGTGGTGATTGACCGGATCCCGTTCCCTCGTCCGGACGATCCCCTGATGACGGCACGGTCCCGCGCAGTGGCGCAGGCCGGAGGCAACGGTTTCATGGCAGTTTCGGCAACGCACGCCGCCATCCGGCTGGCCCAAGGCGCCGGCCGGCTCATCCGCTCAACGGGGGACAAGGGCGTCGTGGCAGTCCTGGATTCGCGGCTTTCGACGGAGCGCTACGGAAACTTCCTGCGGGCAGCGTTGCCGCCCTTCTGGCCCACCACGGACCGTTCCGTGGTGCGCGGTGCGCTCGAACGGCTTTACGCCGAGTCAGCCAAGGCTTAAGGCGCGCTCTTGCTCACGCGGACCCGTCCTGGTGCGAGGACGTCCTAAAGGGAGCGCAGGACCGAGACGACCTTGCCCATGATGGTGGCATGGTCTCCCAGGATGGGTTCGTACTGCGTGTTCTGGGGGAGCAGCCAGGTGTGGCCGTCGCGCTGCCGGAAGGTCTTGACGGTGGCTTCGTCGTCCAGGAGTGCGGCCACGATGTCGCCGTTGAGTGCGTCGTTTTGACGCCGCACTACCACCCAGTCTCCATCGCAGATAGCGGCGTCGATCATGGAATCACCGGCGACTCTCAGCATGAAGAGCTCGCCATGGCCTACCAATTGGCGGGGCAGAGGCAGTACGTCTTCAACGGTCTGGTCCGCCAGGATGGGTCCACCGGCAGCAATGCGTCCGACGAGGGGGACCATGGCCGTGTCACTGGCACTCGCGAGTTCCGTGACGGCCAGTCCTCCCGCGCTGCGGAGTTTCGCCGGCGATTCAACGCCGGGTATGACAGAGCCGCCGTCCAGGGTCAACGGCATGAGGACTTCCATTGCACGCGGGCGCTTGGGATCGCGACGAAGATAGCCGAGCTTCTCAAGCTGCGACAACTGGTGCGTAACGCTGGACAAGCTGGCTAGGCCAACCGTGTCCCCGATTTCACGCATCGACGGCGGATAGCCATGATCGTTCACTGAACGTTGGATGGTCTCCAGGATTTTCTTCTGGCGGACGGTCAGGCTCTTGGGGGCCTTCTGCGGCTGCTGGCTCCGCGCTGAGGCCGGCCCGCTGCCAGTGGCTTTCGCTGCCATTTTCACCAACGCCCTTCCGTTCCGCCCGTTCGGCCCTGAGGCGCCTGCCGGGACTGTCGGCCTGAAATGTCAGACCCTCCTGTTGCACTGGTTCAGTGCTCTTCCTTCACTCAAACGTAGGGCAGGCACTGGCGTTTTTCAAACATTTGTTCTAGCGAGTCTCGACATCGTTCGTTGATAGGTGCTAAAAATGTCATAGCAAGGTTCGAATATGTGTTCTATAAAAGTGCTGCAGGATCCGGGTGTTCGTTCGAATCGTTCGAACAGATCAACTAATAACCGTCCTGCAAGCACTGACTGAAGGCAAGAATTGGCAGCCGCAACCAGAGATTCCGGAACGCGGCATTGTTCAGAAGGGCTCAGCTCATGTCCGCAATCACCATCACCCACCGGTCCGGCCGCAATACGGCACCGGGCCGGCTTCGCCTGACCCGCCGGGGCCGCATGGTCTTCTTCGGGGTCCCGGCAATGCTCGTGGTCGCAGTGCTGCTCAGCCTGGCGGGATTCCTGAATTCGCCGGCCAAGGCTGCTGATTCCGCCGCCGAGCTGCAGCCCACTTCAAGTACGAGCGTCACGGTACAGGTGGGCCAGTCCTTGTGGGGGATTGCGGGAATCGCCGCGCCTTCCCGGGATCCACGCGACGTCGTTGCCGAGATTATCCAGCTGAACAACCTTCAGGACGGCCACATCGTGCCGGGCCAGCAACTGTTCATTCCGGCCACTTAACACCAACGCTGACCGGGTTGGCAGGTCTCCGAGTCGGCGCCGGGCCGTCACAGTTTCAGGGCATCCGCCCCCGCACCTTAAACTGTCATGGTGAGTGACCAGCTTGAGCGACTTGACCGACTTCCCCTCCGGACCAACCTCCGCGGCCTGAGCCCGTATGGCGCGCCGCAGCTTGATGTTCCGATTTTGCTCAACGTCAATGAAAACACCCATGGCGTGCCGGCCGATGTCCAGGCGGCCATCACCGAAGCGGTAGCGGCAGCCGCCGTCGGACTGAACCGCTATCCGGACCGCGAGTTCACAGAACTGCGCGAGGCTCTTGCGGAGTACCTCGGTCACGGCCTTGCGGCCGAGAACATCTGGGCAGCCAACGGTTCCAATGAAGTTCTGCAGCAGATCCTCCAGGTCTTCGGTGGCCCGGGCCGGACCGCGCTCGGTTTCCCGCCCACGTACTCGATGTACCCACTGCTGGCCAGCGGAACCGACACGGGATACATCGCGGGAGTTCGCGCCGAAGACTATGGACTCGATGCGGCCTCGGCCGCCGCGCAGGTTCGCGAACTCAAGCCGAATGTCGTGTTCCTCTGCTCCCCGAACAACCCCACCGGCACGGGACTTGGCCTTGACGTCGTCGAAGCCGTGTACGAGGCCGGCGAGGCGAGCCAGACCGTGGTGATCGTGGACGAGGCGTACCACGAGTTCGCCCACGACAACACGCCCAGTGCGTTGACACTTCTCCCTGGCCGGGAGCGCCTCATTGTTTCCCGGACCATGAGCAAAGCCTTCGCCCTCGCCGGTGCACGCATCGGCTACATGGCAGCTGCTCCCGAGGTCGCCGACGCGATCCGCTTGGTCCGCCTTCCGTACCACCTCTCCGCCATCACGCAGGCAACCGCGCTGGCGGCCCTCCGGCACCGCGAAGCCCTCATGGCCGACGTCGAGGACATCAAGGTCCAACGCGATCGCATTGTCAGCGAGTTGAGCCGCATGGGCCTCAAGCCGGCCGCCTCGGATTCGAACTATGTGTTCTTCGGCGGAATCGAAAACCCCCATGCCCTGTGGCAAGGCCTCCTGGAACGCGGCGTCCTGATCCGCGACGTCGGCATACCGGGCCACCTCCGCGTCACAGCCGGTACGGAGCCCGAGACCACCGCCTTCCTCGAGGCGCTCGAAGCCTTGCTGGACGGCCAGCTCTCCGCACCGGCCTAGACTTAACAAGTCCCACCACTCCTTCCTCCTAAGGATCATCAATGAGCGAAAACGGCGCCAGCACGGCGGCCGCCCGGACAGCACGCATGGAACGCACCACGAGCGAGTCCTCCGTCCTGGTTGAAATCAACCTCGACGGCACGGGAGTTTCGGATATCAGCACCTCGGTGCCGTTCTATGACCACATGCTGACGGCGCTCTGCAAGCATTCGCTCATCGACATGACCGTCAAGGCGACCGGAGACACCCACATCGACGCCCACCACACTGTGGAGGATGTCGCCATTACATTCGGTGAGGTCCTGCGCACCGCCTTGGGTAACAAAGCGGGTATCCGGCGGTTCGGCGAGGCCACGGTTCCGTTGGATGAGGCGTTGGCACACGCCGTCGTCGACGTCTCCGGACGTCCTTACCTAGTTCACGGAGGTGAGCCCGCCGGTCAGGAATACCACCTGATCGGTGGACACTTCACTGGTTCGCTGACCCGCCACGTCTTCGAGGCCATCACCCTGCACGCGGGCATCTGCCTTCATATGAATGTCCTGGCCGGCCGGGATCCGCACCACATCGTGGAGGCCCAGTTCAAGGCGTTCGCCCGGGCGCTCCGCTCCGCCGTTGAGTCCGACCCCCGCGTCGAAGGCATTCCGTCCACGAAGGGCGCCTTGTGAGTAAGCACATCCTCAAGGATGGCGCTGTCGTGGACCCGAAGGCCGCCAGCCGCATTGTCTCGCCTGAAGGAAAACCGACTGTAACGGTCCTTGACTACGGCTCGGGCAATGTCCGCTCTGCGGTCCGGGCGCTTGAGCGTGCCGGAGCGGCAGTCACGTTGAGCGCCAAGCCCGAAGATGTCCTGAATGCTGACGGGCTCCTGGTCCCCGGCGTCGGCGCTTTCGAAACGGTGATGCGCGAACTCAAGGCAGTAGACGCCATTCGGATGATCGGCCGTCGTGTTGCCGGAGGCCGGCCCGTCCTGGGCATCTGCGTCGGGCTCCAGGTCTTGTTCGAGGCCGGAGTGGAACACGGAACCGAGGCAGAAGGCATGGGAGAGTGGCCCGGCAAGGTGGAACTCCTGCCAGCGCCCGTTGTCCCGCACATGGGCTGGAACACCGTGGACGTGCCCGAAGGCTCAAAGCTGTTCGCCGGCGTCGAGCATGAACGGTTCTATTTCGTGCACTCGTACGGCGTGCAGAAGTGGGAATTCGACGTCGTCCAACCCCGCATGGCTCCGCCGAAGGTGACCTGGTCCGAGCACGGTGCGCGCTTCATCGCCGCCGTGGAAAACGGTCCGTTGTGCGCTACGCAATTTCACCCCGAGAAGTCGGGCGACGCCGGAGCCCGGCTCCTGCGCAACTGGGTCGATGGCTTGCGCCCGCAAGCAAAAACCCAGCCGCAAGCGACCGAGGCCGGAGGCGCTGCCTAAGATGTGGTCCGTTATCTTCATGGGCGCGGCCGGGCTGCTGGTAGGCGGCGGAATCTCCTTCCACCAGCAGAAACGCCCCGCCTGGGTCTCCATTTCGTTCTACGTACTCGCCGGCCTGGCACTGCTGGCGGCCTACCTCTTCACTTTGCCTGCCAAATAGTGCCTGCCAAATAACTTGCCGGGCAACTGACGCCCGTCCCCACGACACCGAGGACATCAATGACATCCCCCTCTGAACTGCCCGTCCTGGAACTCCTGCCCGCCGTCGACATCGTGGACGGCCAGGCAGTCCGCCTCCTTCAGGGAGAAGCCGGCTCCGAGACCAGCTACGGCACTCCGCTGGAAGCCGCACTGAACTGGCAGAACGCCGGAGCCGAATGGGTGCACATGGTTGACCTGGACGCCGCCTTCGGCCGCGGCAACAATGCCGACCTCATCAGCGAGGTGGTCTCGCAGCTGAACGTCAAGGTTGAGCTGTCCGGCGGACTGCGCGACGACGAATCCCTCGAGCGCGCGCTTGAGCTCGGCGTCGCCCGCGTGAACCTCGGAACGGCGGCGTTGGAGAATCCCGAATGGACCCGTCGGGCCATCGACCGCTTCGGTGACAAGATCGCCGTCGGGCTCGACGTTCGCGGCACGACGCTCGCGGGCCGGGGCTGGACCAAGGAGGGCGGGGATCTCTGGGAGGTGCTGGCCCGCCTTGAGGAGGCCGGCTGCGCCCGCTACGTGGTCACCGACGTCACGAAGGACGGAACCTTGCAGGGTCCCAACGTCGAGCTGTTGCGCCGGATGGTGGAAAAGACCGGCAAACCTGTCGTTGCGTCGGGCGGCATCTCCAGCCTCGAGGACTTGCGCGTCCTGCGGGAGCTCGTGCCGCTCGGGGTCGAAGGAGCGATCGTCGGCAAGGCGCTGTACGCCGGTGCCTTCACGCTTCCGGAAGCCCTGGACGTCGCCGGCCGCCGCTGATGTCGCAGGATCCACAGTCCCCGGCTGCTGACAATGCTTCGACTACGGCACCCCGGCAGTTGCCCGGGCACATCGCTGCTGCCCTGGCGGGCGCCGGGGGATCAGGCGATTCTGCCGGCCAGCCCTGGGCGGGCCGCGACCTGAGCGGAGACGCCGCCAAGATCCATAATTTCGACGACGACGACGGAACGGCCGACGCCGGGTACCTCGCCGCCGTCGCGGCCCTGCTCGCCGGTACCGGCAGCGAGGCCGGTGTGGTGGCTTCGTTGGCGACGGCCAGGGTCTTTGTCCCGGTGGTAGCCCAGCTCGCCGAGGAAGCCGAGGGCGTGGACGGTCTCCATGCCGACAAGCAGGCCGACATGGCGCTCGTGACATTGAAAGCACCGGACGGCCGCACGGCCATGCCCGTGTTCACCTCGGCTGCCGCCCTTGAAGCCTGGCACCCGCAGGCCCGCCCCGTCGCCGTTTATGCGGCACGGGCGGCGTTGTCTGCCGTGTCAGAGGGAGCCCAGCTGCTCGTCTTGGATCCGGGTTCGGATGTCACCTTCGTGGTGCGCCGGCCTGCCATGTGGTCATTGGCGCAGCAGCGCGACTGGACGCCGTCGTACCTTGATGATGAACTGGAGGCTGCTCTCAATTCCTTGGCAGGGATGTACCCCGCCGTGCGGCGCCTGGAGATGCGGCCAGGATCGGGGATGGCTTCGCGCACGGCCGACGGATCGGCCATGGCCGGCGGGGGACCCGGGCCTGAATTGCGCGTGGTGCTGTACCTCGAAGACGGCCTGGACGCCGCCGCGGTGCAGGACCTCGTCTCCGGGCTGAACGGACGTTGGGCGCAGAACGAATTGTTCGCCGAGCGGGTTGACTCGATCGAAGTCAGCCTGCAGCGGGCGGCACAGTAGCCGAAGGCACAGGGGGAACGTCCTTGTCCTGCCCTCGGCAGAACAGAGGATATAGCTCGTGAATTTCTCTCTCTACCGGGAGATGCTGTCCATCACGTCCGTGCGGCGTCTCCTGCTGGTGGGCATGGTGGCCCGCATACCGCACTCGGCAGCGGGAGTTCTGCTCACCCTGCACATCGTGCTGACCCTGGGCAAGGGATACGCCGCCGCGGGTGCTGCCGCCGCGGTATTCACCATCGGCATCGCGATTGGCGCTCCCTGGCGAGGGCGGCGCGTGGACATTGTCGGCCTGCGCAAGGCGCTTATTCCTTCGGTGGTGTCTGAGCTGGTGATTTGGTCCGTGGTGCCGCACGTCAGCTACGAATGGATACTTCCGCTCGTCTTCGTCGGGGGCCTGTTGACACTGCCGATCTTCAGCGTCATCCGGCAGTCCCTCGGTGTGCTGGTTGATGGCGAGCAACGGCGTTCGGCCTATGCCCTGGACTCCATCGGCACCGAAGTGGTCTTCATGATCGGTCCCGCGGTGGGCGCAGTCGTGGCTACCAGCGGGTTCACCGTGCTCGGCCTGACCATCGTGGGCGTGTGCACTTCGGCCGCCGGGCTCTTCCTGCTGTGGTTCAACCCGCCCACGCGCAGCGAGGGCGTCCTGGATGCCGGCCAGACGGCTGACCGGGATGCCGATGAGCTCCATGCGGCCGAAGCCGCAGTGGTGGCCTCGGCGCCGGCCCATCTCCAGGAAGCCGCTTCAGAGATGGCCCCGACGGTCTCGCAAGCTTCCGGGTTGCGGGGAAAAATGGCCCGGAACTTCACATGGTTCACCGCGGCGGTGGCCGCCGTGTTCGCCGTCGCCGCAGGATCGGGCATGGTACTGAGCGGCACCGACGTCGGAATTGTCGCGGTGCTGCAGCGCGGGGGGCACGAGAGCGAGATCGGAATTGTTTTCTTCTTCTGGTGCGCCTCTTCGGTAGTCGGCGGGCTCATCTACGGCGCCATGCACCGGCCCGTCTCACCCATCCTGCTCCTGCTGGGCATGGCGGCCCTGACCATCCCGATGGGCTTCGCCGGGGACACCTGGACCCTTGCTTTGTTGTCCCTGCTTCCCGGTCTGCTCTGCGCGCCGGTGTTGTCCGCGGCGTCGGAAAAGGTCGCCGACATCGTGGATGAGGACCGCCGCGGCGAGGCAATGGGCTGGTATGGCTCGGCGCTCACAGCGGGCGTCGCCTTCGGTTCGCCGGTCGCCGGGCTCTTCATCGACGGCGTGGGGCCGTGGGCCGGCTTCGTCGCTATCGGGACGGCAGGAGTGGTGTTGTGCCTTGCCGGGCTGTTCCTCCAGCTTCGTCGGCGCCGGAGCATGACCATCACCCAGGCCGGCGCCGGGGATCCCGCCAACTGAGTCGCGCCTGAGCCGCCAGAATACGACGACGGCGGGCCGGCCAAAGAGGCCAGCCCGCCGTCGCGGTCCTATGGGTAGTCCGTGTCAGTTGACCGGGCCGGTGAACTTTTCGCCCGGGCCCTTGCCCGGTTCGTCCGGGATCAGGGAAGCTTCGCGGAACGCAAGTTGCAGGGAGCGGAGGCCATCGCGCAAGGGGCCCGCGTGCTGCGAACCGATTTCCGGTGCTGCGGCGGTGACCAGGCCGGCCAAAGCGGTGATCAGTTTGCGCGCTTCGTCCAGGTCCTTGAGCTCTTCGGCTTGGGGGTCGTCGGCCAAGCCCACCTTGACGGCCGCTGCGCTCATGAGGTGAACGGCGCCGGTGGTGATGACCTCAACAGCCGGAACTTCCGAAATGTCGCGGATCTGCTGGCCTACTCCGGCGTCGGTGCCGGCGGGCTCGTGGTCGAGGGAATTGCTGTCTGAAGTGCTCATGCTGGTAAGCTTGTCACAGACCGACTGGAAGTTGCCATTTCCCATGGCACAGGCAGCGCTCGGCCACCCATCGTTAATGTGCGCTTGGTTGCCGATTTCTGTAGAATTGATTTTCAGTTTGCAAGCGGAGTTCTCTCCCACCCGCGTCAGCCGTTTCCCTTAGGGGATGTAAGTTGCCGGGTACATGGTCGGACACCGTTCAAGGTAAGCCTTGGATGGTGCGAACGCCCCGTTGAGGGGCCGTCTCCGATCTTCGAGGCCTTCGATTGCGCCAGCAATTGGGGGCCTTCTCTATTTGCCGGTGGAATACTCATCACAACAACAGGAGCTTTGACATTAGCGAGCCAAGAATCAATGAGCGTATCCGCGTCCCCGAGGTGCGTTTGGTCGGCCCTGCCGGCGAACAGGTTGGAATCGTCCGTATTGAGGACGCCCTGCGTCTGGCTGCCGAGGCTGACCTGGATCTCGTTGAAGTTGCACCGCAGGCGAAGCCTCCGGTGTGCAAGCTGATGGACTTCGGCAAGTACAAGTACGAAGCCGCTGTCAAAGCCCGTGAGGCCCGCAAGAACCAGACCAACACGGTTCTCAAGGAAATCCGCTTCCGCCTGAAGATCGACACCCACGACTACGAGACCAAGCGCGGCCACGCGCTCCGCTTCCTGGGTGCCGGTGACAAGGTGAAGGCCATGATCCAGTTCCGTGGACGTGAGCAGCAGCGTCCTGAAATGGGCATCCGCCTGTTGCAGCGTTTCGCTGAGGACGTCGCCGAAGTTGGCGTGATTGAGTCCAGCCCGCGCATCGATGGCCGGAACATGGTCATGGTGATTGGTCCGTTGAAGAACAAGGCTGAGGCCAAGGCCGAGGCCCGCCGCGCGGCGCAGCGTGCAGAAGCCAAGGCACAGAATGAAGCCAAGGCTGCAGGCCGGATTGACGTCTCTGGCGAGGATGCTCCCTTGACCCAGTCACTCGCCGACTTGCTCCCGGCGGAACTCTTGACTCAGGCTGGGGATACCCAGGCCGAGGAAACCCAGGCTGAGGAAACCGCGCCGGAAGCCGTTGAGGCGGAGGCTGCTGAAGTCGAAGAGACTCCGGCCGCTGAGGAAACGGTTGTCGAAGAAGCCCCTGTGGTTGAAGCAGCTCCGGTGGTCGAAGAAGCTCCCGTGGTTGAAGCAGCTCCGGTTGCCGAAAAGGCTCCCGTAGTTGAAGCAGCTCCGGTTGCCGCACCGGCGCCGGCGAAGGCACCAGCGAAGGCTCCTGCACCGGCAAAGGCTCCTGAGCAGGCAGCTCCGAAGCCTGTTGTACCAGCTGCCCCCAAGCCTGCTGCTACACCAGTACCGAAACCGATGGCGAAGCCCGCGGTTCCGAAGCCTGCAGCTCGACCGGCAGCCCCCAAGGCCGCTCCGAAGCCAGCGGCACGCAAGACCAACTAGTCACGCCGCAGGAGGGGCATCCCCTCTGCCCGGCACGAAAGCAGTAGCCGCCCTTCATGGGGTGGCTGCACGAAAGAACTGCAGACCCAGTCTGCGGACACGTAAGGAGATCGGTTCCCATGCCGAAGATGAAGACCCACAGTGGTGCTAAGAAGCGCTTCAAGCTGACCGGTACCGGCAAGCTGAAGCGTCAGCAGGCCAACCGCCGCCACTACCTGGAGCACAAGTCCTCCACCCTGACCCGTCGCCTTGCCGGCGACAAGATCGTCTTCAAGGGCGATGCCAAGGTCATCAAGAGGATGCTCGGCATCTAAGTTCCAAGTTTTCTGGTTGCTGCCATCCGGCAGCTGCCGACTACACCAAAGCCTTCTCAGGCCGGCCGGGTTTCCGGCAGTAGCAGCTTGGGATAAGAATTTTGAAGGAGTACGCACGTGGCACGTGTGAAGCGGGCGGTAAACGCCCACAAGAAGCGTCGGGTTGTCCTTGAACGGGCCAAGGGTTACCGCGGTCAGCGGTCTCGCCTGTACCGCAAGGCAAAAGAGCAGCTGCTGCACTCGTTTGTGTACAGCTACGGCGACCGCCGCAAGAAGAAGGGCGACTTCCGTCGCCTCTGGATCCAGCGCATCAACGCTGCATCCCGCGCCAACGGCCTGACCTACAACCGTCTGATCCAGGGCCTGAAGGCCGCTGAGGTCGAGGTTGACCGCCGCATGCTGGCAGAGCTGGCCGTTTCCGACGCCAACGCTTTTGCCGCGCTGGTCAAGGTTGCCAAGGATTCCCTGCCTGCCGACACCTCCGCTCCGGCCGTCAAGGCTGAAGCCGCTCCGAAGGCTGCTGCCAAGACTTCTGCGGCTGCCAAGGCTGCTCCGGCAGTCAAGGCCTCCGTTTCCGAGGAAGAGCCCGCTGCCAAGGCCCCCAAGGCCAAGGCTGCGAAGAAGCCTGCCGCTGAAGCTGCTGAGTAGCACGTAGCCTCAGTTCATGGGACGGTGGCAACTGCCACTAAAGTTCTGTATATGAACGAAACCGGGCGCCCGCAAGAACTTCCGATGTCCAACCCCCGAGCCGATCGGGTCAGGGATGTCGCAAGGCTTGCAGGGCGCCCGGCGCGTTTAAAGCGTGGCCGGTTCCTCGCCGAAGGCCCCCAGACCGTGCGCGAGGCGCTGCTCCTGCACCGGGAGCGGACCGCGGCGGGGGAGCCCGCCGTCGTACATGAAGTCTTCGCGAGCGAAAGCTGCCTTGACCGGCTTCCCGAACTGGCCGAGCTCGCCGACGGCGTTGCCTTGCGGCTTGCGAACGATGATGTCCTGGCCGCCATGGCGGACACCGTCAATCCCCAAGGGATTGTGGCCGTCTGCAGCTTTGTGGACGTCAGCCTTGAATCAGTGCTCGACGCCGGGCCGCGGCTGATCGCTGTCATGTGCCAGGTGCGCGATCCTGGCAATGCCGGGACGGTGCTTCGGGCCGCTGATGCTGCCGGTGCGGATGCCGTGGTTTTGACGGCCTCCAGCGTGGATATTTACAATCCGAAGGCCGTGCGGTCCACGGCCGGTTCGCTCTTCCACCTGCCGGTCGTCCTGGGTGCGGACGTCGAAGAGCTCGCAGCCCTCTGCAAGGAGCGCGGCATCGGGATCCTCGCAGCGGACGGTTACGGCACCCTCAATCTGGACAAACTTCAGGACGAGAACGCGGCACGCCGCCTGGGCGCGTCGGCGGCGCCCTCCGCCTACGCACTCGAAGCCCCGACGGCCTGGCTGTTCGGTAACGAGGCGCAAGGACTTTCAGACTCCGAGCTGGCGCTTGCCGACCATCGTGTCGCAGTGCCCGTCTACGGTTCGGCGGAAAGCCTGAACCTCGGCACAGCCGCCACCGTCTGCCTTTACGCCAGCGCGCGCTCCCAGCACTCCTGACCATTTCTCAACCGGTACGGTATTGCTTGCAGGACGCGACCCCGCGGTCCGTTCCTGCCGATTCACTCACATCCCCTGAACCGAAGAAGAGGTGGAGCTTTCGTGGCTGCAAATGGCGGTACCAAGGCAATCGTGGCGGCATTGAGCGCCAACCTGGCGATCGCTGTGCTCAAGTTCGTCGCCTTCGTGCTGACGATGTCGTCGTCCATGTTGGCAGAGGCAATCCACTCTGTCGCCGACTCCGGCAACCAGTTGCTCCTGCTACTTGGCGGGAAGCGGGCGCAGCGGGCCGCAAGTCCCGAACACCCCTTTGGCTATGGCCGTGAGCGCTATATCTACGCCTTCATCGTCTCGATTGTGCTGTTCAGTGTCGGAGGCCTCTTCGCGCTCTACGAATCCTGGGAGAAATTCCAGCACCCGCACGCCATCGAAGGCGATTTCTGGTGGGTGCCGCTGGCCGTGCTGCTCGGCGCCATTGCGGCGGAATCCTTCTCGTTCCGCACCGCCATCCACGAATCCAATCCCCAGCGCGGAAAACAAAGCTGGATCAAGTTCATCCGCAACGCCAAGCAACCGGAACTTCCCGTGATTCTCCTGGAGGATTTCGGAGCTCTCCTGGGCCTCGTTTTCGCGCTGTTCGGCGTGAGCCTGACCCTCATCACGGGCAACGGCTTGTGGGACGCAGCGGGCACAGGAATGATCGGGTTGCTTCTTGTGGGAATCGCCGTGGTGCTCGCGGTGGAAACCAAGTCCTTGCTGCTGGGCGAATCAGCCACCAAAGAGGACAACGCCCGCATCACGGAAGCGATCGAGTCCGACGGCACGCGCATCATCCACCTCAAGACCATGCACTTGGGCCCGGAGGAGCTGCTGGTCGCTGCGAAGATCAGCGTAGGCGCAGCAGATACCGGTCAGGCCATCGCCAAGGCGATCGACGACGCCGAACTCAGGATCCGCACTGCAGTCCCGATCGCCCGGGTCATCTACCTGGAGCCCGACGTCGAGCGGGTCCAGGTCTGAGCAACCCGCGGCAGCACTAGGCCGCCAGTGGCCGCTTGCGTTCCAGCCAGCCGCTGATGCCCGCGACGCCGAGCCCCAGGATTGCCAGGACGGCCCCGACGAGGGCAGGGGCAACGTATCCCCAGCCCCAAGCGATGACCACGCCGCCGAGGAACGCGCCAAGGGCGTTAGCGATGTTGAGGGCCGAGTGGTTGAGTGAAGAGGCCAAGGACGGAGCGTCCGGCGAAGCGTCGAGGAGGCGCGTCTGCAGCGGCGGGATAAGCATGGAGCCAATACCGCCGACGATGAAGACCATGATGAATGCGGACCACGCCCAGTGGGCCGCGACGGCGTAGGCCACCAGCGCCAAGGCAATGAGGGGAAGGACACGGTAGATGGTTCCCATGACCGACTTGTCGGCGATACGGCCGCCAAGGATATTGCCTGCCACCATGCCGAGTCCGTAGAGGGCAACTACCACGGGTATCAGCGCCTGCGGAATCCCTGCCACCGAAGTCATGGTGTGCGAGATATACGTGTAAGTGGCGAAGAAGCCGCCAAATCCGATGATTCCGATCAGCAACGCCAACCACACCTGGATGCGCTTGAGGGCACCAAGTTCCCGCCGGATGCTCGCCTCGGGGTGGGCAGGCTCAAAGGGGACAAACTTCCACAACAACACGCTGGTGGCCAGGCCGATGACGCCCACAACGACGAAGAGCAGACGCCACCCGAACGTCTGGCCGAGCCAAGTAGCCGCAGGAACACCGATGACGTTCGCGATGGTCAGCCCGCCCATGACCATCGAAATCGCCCAACCGCGCTTGGTGGGGGCAACCAGGCTCGCTGCAATGACCGCGGCGATCCCGAAGAAGGCGCCATGCGGCAGTCCCGAGGCAAACCTCGTGAACAACATGGTTCCGTAGTCCGGTGCAATGAAGGACGTCAGGTTCGCGATGGAGAGGAACAGCATGAGTCCCAAGGCAAGTTGCTTGCGGGGGAGCCGGGCGCCCAGCGCCGCGAAGATCGGCGCACCCACTACGACACCCAAAGCGTAGGCGGAAATCAGGTTCCCGGCCTCGGGAGTGCTGATGTTGAGTCCCTGCTCGATCTCCTTGAGCAAGCCCATCATGGTGAACTCCGTGGTTCCGATGGCGAATCCGCCCATGGCAAGGGCGAAGATCGCCAGCGACACGTGACGGCTTCCGGTCTTTTGGGAGGTCTTGCTGACAGCGGTAGTGGTCATCGTCCTGTTTCTTGGGGGCGAGCGGGATGTCACTCGAAGGGAATAAAGCCGACTTTCAAGCTTAGTGCGAGTCTCCGGCGAATGTCCCTGAATGTGACAACTTCCATAGGCAAGGGTGATGCTCTGACGGCCAATAGACTGTTGCGGTGACTGGACTGATAAGCGTGGCGGGCGCCGCCGTCGTCGATTCCCTTGAAAATCCGAAAAGGCTGCTCGTTGCGAGGCGCAGCGCCCCGCCGCAATTCGCCGGAATGTGGGAGTTCCCGGGCGGCAAGCTGGAGGCAGGGGAGTCCTTCGAAGACGCGCTGCACCGCGAACTGCTCGAGGAACTCGGGATCACTGTGCGGCTCGGGGCCGAAGTGGAACCGGACGCAGCCGCTGGGTGGCCCTTGAACGAGCGGGCCGTCATGAGGGTATGGTGCGCCGAACTGCTTGACGGCGAACCGCGTCCGCTCCAGGACCACGACGAACTCCGGTGGGTTCCGCTTGGCAATGGAGGCGAGGCGTTCACCTTGCCGTGGATTCCTGCTGACCTGCCGATTGTCCGGGCACTGCTGGGGCGCGTGGCCTCCGGGCTGCTTGGCTAGAAAAGAGTGGACTGACCGGCCGGTGGGGACGCCGAGGTTTCTTTGCCCGCCGTGGCGTTCCTGTGGCTGAAACCGCTGCTCCCGGAGAAATCGTGATGGGCCTTGAAGTAGTTGATACGGCCGCTTAGCCAGGTCCTGTACTCCTTCGAAGCGTACGAGCCGTGACCGTAGAGATGCCGGTACTTGCCGACGAGGCCGGGGTGATGCACTGCCAGCCATTGCATGAACCATTCCCGCGTGCCCGGCTTCAGGTACAACGCCCCGGCCGTCACTCCGGTGGCACCGGCGTCGGACAGGGCCGTAAACAGCGACTCCAGAGCGTCATCGCTGTCCGTCAGCCACGGCAGGATGGGCATGGCCATGACGCCGCACGGCAGCCCGGCCTCGCGCAGCCGGCGGATGAGCTTGAGCCTGGCGCGGGGTGCGGGCGTGCCCGGTTCCACCGCCGAGGCCAGGGCTTCGTCAGTCATGGCCAGCGAGATGCCCAGGTCCACGGGCACTTGGCTGGAGGCGTGCTTGAGGAGGGGGATGTCGCGGCCCAGGAGGGTTCCCTTGGTGAGGATGGAGAACGGAGTACCGGAATCGGCCAGAGCCCGGATGATCCCCGGCATCAGCTGGTAGCGGCCCTCTGCCCGCTGGTAGGGATCCGTATTGGTGCCGAGGGCCACATGATGGTGGCCCCACGACGGTTTGGACAATTCCCTGCGCAGGACCTCCGCCGCGTTGATCTTCACTATCACCTGGGAATCAAAATCGTGTCCGGCATCGAACTCCAGATAGGTGTGGCTCTTGCGCGCAAAGCAGTAGACACAGGCGTGGCTGCATCCGCGGTAGGGGTTGACCGTCCATTCAAAAGGCATCTGGGAACCGGACGCCACCTTGTTGAGCACCGATTTGGCGGTGACCTCATGGAAGGTGACTCCGGAGAATTCGGGAGTTGAGACGGAACGCACAAGCCCGGCCAGCGGCAGCAGTGCGTCCGTTGCTGGGGCGGCGCCGGACAGAAGGCTGTTGCTGTTGTCTCCGGGTGCCGGACCACGTTGTGGCGAAAGTGCTTGTGCGTCCCATCTCATGGACTCCATTCGAATATATGTTCGAACGCTTGTCAAGGCCCGGTGAAAGAAGGCCCTGTGAAAGAAGGCTTGACGAAAGGAGGCCCAAGAAAGATCGGGCGGGGAGCCCTGAAGCCAGGCCAGCCCCTTGCTAGGGTGGGTTCATGATTCTGCTGACGGGATTCGAGCCTTTTGGCGGCGATTCCAGCAACCCCTCATGGGCTGCGGTCCTCGAAGCGCAGGAAATTTTGCGCGCCGAAGGGCATGACGTGGAAACGCTCGAGCTGCCGTGCGTATTCGGGGAATCCGCTGCGGTCCTGGGCGAGGCCATGGCGCGGGTACGCCCGGAGCTGGTCATCTGCGTCGGGCTCGCCGGAGGCCGGGACCGGCTCTCCTTGGAGCGTGTGGCCATCAACTGCGACGACGCCAGAATCCCGGACAACGCCGGGAACAGGCCCATCGACGAGCCGGTGGTGCCGGAAGGGCCCGCGGCGTACTTCAGCACGCTGCCGTTGAAGTCCGCGCTGCGAGCACTTCAGATCGCTGGAATCCGCGCCGAAGTCTCGCAGACCGCCGGGACGTACGTATGCAACCACGTGTTCTATGCCCTGATGCATGAGCTCGCCGGGGCTGTTGCGCCCCCCTCCCGGGGCGGTTTCATCCACGTCCCCTATGACACAGCGCAGCTGCCACAGGGCAGTGCCGCGCCCGGCATGGCGACGCAGGACATGGGCCGGGGGATCGCCGTCGTCGTTCGCACCGCGCTTGGGAATCCGGTGGACGCGAAACTGTCCGCGGGCGCCGTTCACTAAGCTGGCGCGGGTGAATCCAGCTCCCACTGCACCACAACGCTCGTGGAAACGGCCACTGAGCCTGCTTCGATGGGCACGCCTTCGCTCGTTGAGGCGCGCTGCATACCGGCCATCACCGGCACCGGCGATCCATGCCCCGGCCGCTGGTCG
Source organism: Arthrobacter sp. KNU-44 (assembly GCF_051843155.1). Taxonomy (NCBI): domain Bacteria; kingdom Bacillati; phylum Actinomycetota; class Actinomycetes; order Micrococcales; family Micrococcaceae; genus Arthrobacter; species Arthrobacter sp. KNU-44. The sequence goes on along the minus strand of NZ_JBPXNG010000002.1, from coordinate 484,944 downwards.
ATGGATAGCACCTGCCCCAGCCGGCCGCCGGCAAGTGCGGCAAACCGGGCCGCCTTCGCTTCGGCATCCCGCCATGCGGCCTCTTGAGCCCGCGCCGCAACGGCCGAGGCATCCGTGAATCCTTGTTCGATCCCGTTGATGCGGAGGCTGTCACCGCCTGCAGCCACCGCGGCGGATATGGCCGCGGGGGCCGCTGACGGCTGCCCGACCCGGGCAACCAGCGTGGTTGATGCAACATAGCCGCTGACCTTTTGCCCCTGGTTTTCGGCCCAGACGAGTTCGGCACGCAGATTGAGGCCGCTGGTCCGCAGGTCAAGACCGGCCACACCATGCCCGCGCAAAGCCTCCGTCACGGCCGAGGCGATCTCTCCGGCGTCGTCATAGGCCGCTTCGGCGGCGTCGCGCCTGACCTCGACAGCGAGCGTGAGCGTGAGCAGGTCGGGAACGGCTTCAGCGGTTCCCTCTCCGGTGACAGTGATGGTGCGGACCGGTGTCATGAGGCCATGCTAGCCCCGGGCGCTGGCGAACGCCGTCCGGACGGTGTCACCGGTTAAAGCCCCGCCGAGCCCTTCTACTAGACTGGGTGTTAGTGCCCGCCGGACGCGTCCAGCGAGCATCGCTCCTGCTTTTGCCATGGCCCTGCCTGGTGAAGACCATTTCCGACTCGTAGCTAAGAACAGTAGATGACTGACACTTTGCCGGGCGCCGCCATCCCGAACCCTCTGGATGAAGCCGCCATCACCGCTGCCGTTGAGGAAGCCGTCGCCGCGATTGCTGCCGCATCCTCCCTCGAAGAACTCAAAGCCGTCCGCTTGGCGCACACCGGCGAGAAGTCGCCTTTGAGCCTTGCCAACCGTGAAATCGGTGGCCTGCCCAAGGAGCAGAAGGCCGCCGCAGGCAAGCTCATGGGTTCCTCCCGTGGCCGCGTCAACCAGGCGCTCGCGGCACGGACTGCCGTGCTCGAAGCCGAAAACGACGCCCGCATCCTTGTGGAGGAAACCGTCGACGTCACGGCAGCGCCGCGGCGACGCCGTGCCGGCGCCCGCCACCCGCTCTCCACGCTGCAGGACCGTGTGGCGGACATCTTCGTGGGTATGGGCTGGGAGATCGCCGAAGGGCCCGAGGTCGAGTCCGAGTGGTTCAACTTCGACGCCCTCAACTTCAAGCCCGACCACCCCGCCCGCGAAATGCAGGACACCTTCTTCGTGGAACCTCCCGAGGCTCACTTGCTCATGCGCACGCACACTTCCCCGGTGCAGGTCCGTTCCATGCTGGAGCGCGAAGTGCCCATCTATGTGCTGTGCCCGGGCAAGGTATTCCGCACCGATGAACTCGATGCCACGCACACGCCCGTGTTCCACCAGTTCGAGGGCCTTGCCATCGACAAGAAGCTGAGCATGGCTGACCTGCGCGGAACTCTGGAGCACTTCGCCCGGCAGATGTTCGGTGACGAGGCACAGATCCGCCTGCGTCCCAACTACTTCCCGTTCACCGAGCCGTCCGCGGAGCTGGACATTTGGCACCCCGGTGCCAAGGGCGGCCCTCGCTGGATCGAATGGGGCGGCTGCGGCATGGTCAATCCCAACGTCCTGCGCGCTGCCGGCATCGACCCGGACGAGTATTCAGGATTTGCCTTCGGCATGGGCATCGAGCGCACGCTCATGTTCCGCAATGAGGTCGGCGACATGCGCGACATGATCGAAGGCGATGTACGTTTCAGCGAGCACTTCGGGATGGAGATCTAACAGTGCGTATCCCACTTTCATGGCTGCGTGAATTCGCGCAGGTTCCGGCCGACGCAACGGCCGAAGACGTCATGGCGGAACTCGTCAAGGTCGGCTTTGAAGAAGAAGCGGTCCACCGCCCCACGGACGAACTCAAGGGTCCCATCGTGGTGGGCCAGGTCCTGAGCCTCGTCAAGGAACCGCAGAGCAACGGCAAGACCATCAACTGGTGCCAGGTCCGCGTGGTCCCCGAAGGCCAGGAGCAGGCCCTGACCGGCAAGGGCATCGACCCCTCCGGTGTGCAGGGCATCATTTGCGGTGCCCACAACTTCGTCGAGGGAGACAAGGTTGTGGTCACCCTCCCGGGCGCCGTGCTCCCGGGTGACTTCCACATTTCCGCGCGCAAGACCTATGGGCACCTGTCCGCAGGCATGATCGCCTCCGTACGCGAACTCGGCATCGGTGAGGACCACGACGGCATCCTGGTGCTTTCCCGCATTGGCCTGGATCCCGAAATCGGCACCGACGCCATGTCCCTCCTTGGCCTCTACGACGAAGCCGCCGAAATCAACGTCACTCCGGACCGCGGCTACGCGTTCTCGATCCGTGGCGTGGCCCGCGAATATGCCCACGCCACCGGAACCGTCTTCACGGACCCGGCAGCGAAGGTCAATGCCCCTGTGGCACTCTCCGGTGGCTACGGCGTCAAGCTCAATGACGACGCTCCCATCTACGGCAAGCCCGGTTGTGACCGCTTCGTGGCCCGCACGGTCCGCGGCGTGGACGCCACCCGCCCCACCCCGCCGTGGATGGTCTCTCGGCTGCGCCTGGCAGGCATCCGCTCCATTTCGCTGCCTGTGGACATTTCCAACTACGTGATGCTCGAACTCGGCCAGCCGAACCACTGCTACGACCTCGACAAGCTTTCCGGCGACATCGTGGTCCGCCGCGCAGTCGCGGGGGAGAAGATCACCACCCTCGACGACAAAGTGCGTGCGCTCGACGTCGAAGACCTCCTGATCTCCGACGACTCCGGCGCGATCGGCATCGCCGGCGTCATGGGCGGAGCCAACACCGAGGTTTCCGATTCGACCACCAACATCCTGGTCGAGGCTGCGCACTTCGATGAGGTCTCGATCGGCCGCTCGCGCCGCAGGCACAAGCTACCGTCCGAGGCGTCCAAGCGCTTCGAACGCGGAGTGGATTGGCAGGTTGCCAACGTTGCTGCCCAACGCGTCGTTGACCTCCTGGTTGAACTGGCCGATGGAACGGCCGACGAAGCCGGCACCGACGTCGGGACAGCACCGGACGCCGTGACCATCGAGCTGCCGGCCGGTTACGCGGCCTCCAGGATCGGTATCGACTTCACGGAAGAGCAGATCACGGGTTCCCTTAAGGACCTCGGCGCCATCGTCCTGAGGGACGAGGTGGGCGGCTCCTATGTGGTCACGGCACCGAGCTGGCGCAATGACCTGGAAACCAAGGAAGACCTCTCCGAGGAAATCGCAAGGCTGGTTGGCTACGACAACATCCCGGCCACCCTTCCCGTCGCCCCTCCAGGACGCGGCCTGACCCGGACCCAGCAACAGAAACGCCGCGTGGTCCAGGCGCTGGCCGACGCAGGGCTCACCGAGGTCCTCTCCTATCCGTTCGTCTCCAAGTCGGCCAATGACACCTTCGGAGTTGCGGAGGAAGGTGCGGCACGCACCGCCCTCAAACTGGCCAACCCGATCAGCGAGGAACACGGTTACCTGCGTACCTCCGTGCTTCCCGGCCTGATCGAGGTCGCCCGCCGCAACCACTCCCGCGGGTTCCGGGACCTCGCGCTCTTCGAGGCAGGCTCGGTGTTCCTTCCGGACGGCCAGCTGGGCACGGCGTCCATCCCGCCGCTGGGCGTCAAGCCTTCCGACGAGGTCCTTGACGGACTGTACGACGGCGTCCCGGACCAGCCGCTGCACATCGCCGCTGTTTTGACAGGCCATGATTCCCCGGCAGCCGCGGCCCACACTCCGCGTGCCTGGGACTGGGCCGACGCCCTGGATGTTGCCCGGCTCGTCGGCGACGTCCTCGGAGTGGAGCTCGTGGTCAGCCAAGGCAGCCACCAGGCGTTCCACCCGGGCCGTGCCGCCCAGTTGGCGCTCCGCTCCGGCGACGTCGTGGGCTACGCCGGCGAATTGCACCCCAAGCTGCTCGCCGCACATGACATGCCGGCACGCTCCGTGGCGCTCGAGCTCAACGCGGATGCACTATTCGACGCCGCTCCGGACGTCATTGTTGCCAAGCACATCTCCGGTTTCCCGGTGGCCACCCAGGACGTTGCCCTCGTGGTGCCGCAAGACGTTCCGGCGGACGCCGTCCTGGCCGCCCTCCGGGAAGGCGCCGGCGAGCTCCTCGAAGACGTCGCCTTGTTCGATGTCTACGCGGGCCAGGGCATCGAAGACGGCAAGAAGTCGCTTGCCTTCGGGCTGCGGTTCCGTGCCACGGACCGCACCTTGACCGCAGACGAGGCATCGGAGGCCCGCGAGGCCGCAGTCGCCGTCGCCGCAGAGCGATTCGGAGCAGTCCAGCGCTGACGAGGATCAACCCGGGGATCCAGGGGCTGGCTGTTCACATCCAGTCCCTGGATCCTGCCGATTCCGCCGCCATCGAAAAGATTGCTGCGGAATTGTTGTCTCCGGCCGAAACCCTGAGGGGAGACGCCATGGCCCCGGCCCTGCGCCTGGAGTTCCTCGCGTCCAGGCTGGCGCAGCAGGACTTTGCCGCCACCCTCCTGGGTGTTCCCGCCTCGAAGCTCCAGGCCGCGTATGAGTGCCCGGAATGCGGTGCTGGTCCCGGCATCGCCCATGGTCGCCCCGGATACGTGCTCGACGGCGGCCCCGCACCCCTGGCGCTCAGCGCCTCACGGTCGTCGGGCTGGGTGTTGTTTGCCGCCGTCGTGCATCCGGAACCGGGGCTCCGGGTGGGCGTCGATCTGGAGAATGCGACCGGTACGGAGTTCGCCGGCTTTGACGACGTTGCCCTGACCGCACGGGAGCGGCGCCATCTCAAGGCGCTGGAACCCGGGCGCCGGGCGCAATCGCGCGCACGCTTGTGGGCGCGCAAGGAAGCCTGGTTGAAGATGACGGGGGAAGGGCTCAGGGTGGCCCCGGATTCCCTTGAGGTGCTTGATAGGCCGGGGCTGTGGGATCTGGAGCTTCCGGCCAGCGCCGACGGCCATGATCTTCCTGCCGGACTGGTTGCTGCCCTCGCGGTAACGTCCCGCTGAATCCTTGGATTAGCTGAATTTCGGGATCAGCCGAAAGCGGGCAGCTTTGCTTGGTACAGCCACGGCTCCAGGACAGCGGCCGCGTCGAGCCCCGGGACGTAAGCGTTGGCCGCGGCGATGAATTCCGCCGTGGACACCGAGCTGTGGCGCTTGGCCCCGGTCCAGTGCCGCAACATTCCGAAGAACGCCGCGTCACCGCATGCAAGGCGGACGGCGTGGAGGGCGAGGGCCCCGCGCTTGTAGACGCGGTCATCGAACATGTGCTCGGGTCCGGGGTCGCCGATCACCAGGTCCTGGGCGCCGGCGTCGAGCTTGCGCCACGCGGCCCTTGCACGGTTGGCGAGGGACATGACGCCTGCCTCCTCGGACCAGATCCACTCGGCGTAGCAGGCGAAGCCCTCATGCAGCCAGATGTCCCGCCAACTGCTCACAGTGAGCGAATTGCCGAACCACTGGTGGGACAGCTCGTGGGCGATGAGGCGCTGCGCATCCCACGATTGCTCCATGTGGTTCCGGCCAAAGATCGAGAGGGTCTGGGCCTCAAGGGGGATTTCCAGCTCGTCCTCGGTCACCACGGCCGTGTATTCGGCAAAGGGATATGGGCCGAAACACTCCACAAACGTGCGCATCATGTCGGCCTGCCGAGCCAGGCCTTCGCGGGCCTCGGTCAACAAACCGGGGGAGACCGCAACGAACTGGGGCACCGGAGCCTGCCGCAGGGCTTCTGCATGATGGGCCGTCCCCGTGCGGACCCCACTGGGGGCGGGGCTGAGCTGGTGGAGCCGGTAGCGTCCGATTTGCACAGTGGCGAGATAGCTTGCCATCGGCTCGCCTTGTTCGTAGACCCAGGTTTCGCGGCTTGATTTCCTGCTGTGGGAGACCAGGCGGCCGTTGCAGATCGCACGGTAGTTGTCGTCGGTGGTGATACTGATCAAGTAGCTGGACTTGTGCCGCGGATGGTCGTTGCACGGGAACCAGGAAGCGGCGCCGTTCGGCTGTCCGGCAACCAGCACGCCGTCGTCGAGCTCTTCCCAACCGACCTCGCCCCACAGGCCCCGGCGCGGCTTCGGGTTGCCGTCGTAGCGGAGTTCAACCGTGAAGTGCTGGCCTGCCCTCAAGCGGTCCTTGGTGGTGATCACGAGGTGCTCGCCGCGGGTACTGAACTTCGGCACTTTCTTGCCGTCGACGAGGATTTTGGAAGCCTTCAGGCCCACCAGATCGAGCATCACCGAGTCCGCGTCTTCGAAGGCTACGCAGCGAAGCACGGCGCGGCCGTTGAGCCGGTTGCTGCCCAGGCTGTAGTCCAGGTCCAATTCATACCTCAGCACCTGGAATGCCGTGCTTCCGTGGTGCAGGGTGTAGGGATCGGCGGCAGTTGTGGTTATTCCTGGTTCGCTAGGGCTCATGTGTGCTGGCTGCCTCCGTGTAGCTTGTTGTGCTGCTGTTGTCATGGGCTGGTATTTCACGCCCTCTTGCCAATTTACGCTACGGTCCGGACCACGGGCTGACGGGGTTGCCCATCCAGTAAGTGCCCGCGGGAACAGTCTCGCCGCGCATGACCAGCGACGCCGGTCCCACCGTTCCGCCCGCCCCGATACTCGCGCGCGGCAGGATGACGCCGTGCGGGCCCATCGTGGCGCCGTCTCCGAGGACCACCGTGTCTATGCTCATGATGCGGTCGTGGAAGAGATGGGTCTGGACCACGCAGCCACGGTTCACCGTGGAGCTTTCGCCGAGAGTGACGAGGTCGGCTTCCGGCAGCCAGTAGCTCTCGCACCAGGTACCCCGGCCGATTTTCGCTCCGAGCGCCCGGAGCCACCACACCAACGCCGGCGTGCCGGATGCCGAACGCGCAAACCAGGGAGCGCTGACCATCTCGATGAAGGTGTCCACCACTTCGTTGCGCCAGATGAACGAGCTCCACAGCGGATGCTCGCCCTCTTTGATGCGTCCCACCAATATCCACTTCGCGGCGACCGAACTGGCCGCGGCCACGGCACCCGCGGCGAGGACCACGACGCCACCAAGGACGGCAGCGAGCCAGTAGGAGCTCTCGGTGGCGATCCAGTCGAGGACCAGCATGATGCCGACGGCGATCCCCACTGTCAGGATGACCGGCACCAGCCGGCATAGTTCCCAGAGGGCCCGTTTGGTTTTGAGGGCCAGCGGCGGGTTGAAGGTGAGGCTCTGATCGGCGTCGACGACGGTCCGGCGCAGCCTGACGGGAGGGCTGCCCAGCCAGGAGGTGCCCGATTTGGCCTTGGCCGGCGTAGCGGACAGCACCGCGACCAGTGAGTTCTTGGGCACGCTGCGGCCTGCGGCGGTCATACCGGAATTGCCGAGGAACGAGCGTTTGCCGATCTTGGCCGGCCCGATCTTCATCCAGCCGCCGCCAAGCTCGTAGGAGGCCACCATGGTGTCGTCCGCGAGGAACGCGCCTTCGCCGATGGTCGTCATGCGTGGCAGCAGCAGCACCGTGGAAGCCTCCACGTTACGGCCTACCTTGGCGCCCAGCAGGCGCAGCCACACTGGTGTGAAGAGGCTGGCGTAGATGGGGAAGAGCAGGTCCCGCGCCATGTCCAGCACACGTTCAGTGGCCCAAACCTGCCAGCCGACCCGGCTGCGGACCCGATAGTACCCCTCCTTGAGACCGACGCCGAGCATCCGGGTGGTCACCAGGATCAACAGGAGATTGCAGAAGAACCAAGCCAGTGCCGCCAAGGGAATGGCAAGCAGGAGTTCGGGGAACGCATCCTGCAGGGAATTCCTTCCTTGGATGAAGGCCAGGATGACGATCGCGGCGACGAATGCCGAAATGTAGGGGATCAAGGCGAGCAGCGCCGAGGCCGCAGCGAATGCCGCAAACCAGAGCCTGCCGATCAGGTGGTGTGACGAGGGGGTCTCGGGCCAGCCATTCTTGGCTTTGCCGCGGCGTTCGGCGGGGGAGCCGGCAACAAGATGCCCGGCCTTGACCTTGCCCAACACTGCGGAACCGGGCTCCACGCGTGCACCTGCGCCGATGCTGGTTCCCGGCATGAGCGTGCTGCGGGAGCCCACAGTGGCGCCTGCTCCCACATGGATGGCACCGATGTGGACGTAGTCACCGTCGATCCACCAGGCGGAGAGATCCACTTCGGGTTCGATGTTGCAGCCGCTGCCCAATGACAGGAGTCCTGTGACGGGAGGCAAGGAGTGCAAATGGACGTTGTTCCCGATCTTCGCACCCAGCGCCCGGGCGTAGTACGGAACCCACGGGGCGCTGGCGAGGCTGATGGCGCCCGAAAGGTCCTGGATTTGTTCGGCCAGCCACAGCTTCAAGTGGACTTTGCCTGAGCGCGGGTAGGTTCCGGGACTAACTCCACGCAAGAGGGTTCGGGCGGCGAGGATCGAGATGCCCATGCGTCCCGGCGGGCTGACGAACACCAGCCAAGATGCCAGGATCCACCACCAGGACACCACGGGAGCGGCTGTGAAACCGGCGAAGTCGGCCAGCAAATGGTTCGCGGCCATGAGGTACGTGAGCCAACGCATGCCCACCAGGATGTTGAGGAAGATCCCCATCAGGGTCTGGAAGATCTGCGATTTCCGGGAGGTGGGGCGAACCGTGCGTTCGGCCGCCGGTCCCTGGATGCCGCCTTCGGGCAAAGACTGCCGAGCGGCGTCGATCAGGGCGCCGACCCGGGGTGTCGCGTAGATTTCGGCCACCGTAATGGTGGGGTACCGCACGCGCAGCGCCGAGACGAGCTGGGCAGCGGCGAGGGAGCCGCCACCATAGGCGAAGAAGTCGGCGTCGAGCGAGGTGACGCCGGAGCCGAGGACGCTTTCCCATTGCTCAACCACCCACTGGGCGTCCTCGGGCAGGTTGAGTGGCGCCTTGTCCGCATCCGCGGCGCCCGCGCCCGCCAACGGCCACGGGAGGGAATGCCGGTCCACTTTGCCGCTGGTCTTCGTCGGAAGCGAATCCACGACCGTCAGCAGGGGAATCAGCGCGGCGGGCAGGCTTTCCGAAAGCAGCTCGCGGGAAGCTGAGAGATCGATGTCCTCGGGTCCGGCCGGAGCCAGGTAACCGACCAGTATCTGGTTCCCTGCCGCCGTCGTGCGGACTGCAGCCGCGGCACCAGCGACCCCCGGTAAGGCCTGCAGGGCGGCGTCGATTTCGCCGAGTTCGATGCGCCGGCCACCCAGCTTGACCTGTTCGTCCGCGCGGCCTTGGAAGATGAGGCCGGCTTCCTCGTAGCGGACGAGGTCGCCGGAGCGGTACGCGCGTTCCCACCCCAGGGACGGCATGGGTGCGTACTTTTCTGCGTCTTTGGCCGGATCGAGGTAGCGGGCCAGTCCGACGCCGCCGATGATCAGTTCGCCCGTCTCGCCTTCCGCGACTGGAACCCCGGCGGCATCGACGACGGCGAGGTCCCAGCCGTCCAGCGGCAGTCCGATCCGGACGGGTCCATCCCCGCCTAGGGGAGCCGCGCAGGCCACGACAGTCGCTTCGGTGGGGCCATAAGTGTTCCATACCTCGCGGCCGTCCACCGCGAGGCGCTCAGCGAGTTCGGGAGGGCAGGCCTCGCCGCCGAAAATGAGCAGGCGCACGTTCTCGAGGGCTTCCGCGGGCCACAGGGCCGCGAGCGTGGGAACGGTAGACACCACTGTGATGCCGTGGTTGATGAGCCATGGGCCAAGGTCCATGCCGGAACGCACCAGGGCGCGCGGGGCAGGGACGAGGCAGGCACCGTTCCGCCACGCCAGCCACATCTCCTCACAGGAAGCGTCGAAGGCCACTGAAAGGCCGGCGAGGACCCGGTCCTGCGGACCTATGGGATCTTGCTGGAGGAAAATCCGGGCTTCGGCGTCAACAAAAGCGGCGGAGGAACGGTGCTGCACCGCAACACCCTTTGGCGTGCCGGTGGAACCTGAGGTGAAGATGACCCAGGAATCGTCATCCAGCCCTGGGGAACGCGGAGCCGGGTGCGGTGTCGGCCGCTCCGCGGACACGTCGATCCTGCGGCCCTTGGTGACGACGGCGGACACTTCGGCTTCTCCGAAAACGAGCCGTGCCCGTTCCTCGGGATCGTCAGCGTCTACGGGTACATAGGCGGCCGCAATCGAGAGGATCGCCAGGATGGCGATGTAGAGATCGTTGGATCCAGAGGGGACCCGCACGCCGATTTTGTCTCCTGGGCCCAGTCCGGCTGCGTTGAGCGAGGCAGCAAAACCGCGCACCTGCGCCAAGAGCTCGGAATAACTCAGCGACTTGTGCCCGTCATCGAGGGCCGAGGCCTCCGGGAATGTCCGGGCCGTGTCCTGGAGGATCTCCATGAGCGTGCGTGCCGGCGGTGCGGCTGCCGAGCCTTGCAGCTGAGGCAGATGCTCTACTTGCAGTTCCAGGCGGTCGGCCGGGAGTTCATGTTCCTGGGTCACGTTCGAAGCTTCTCGGATTGAGGTGAACAAAAAGTGTCAGCGGTCGCGTTGCCGTTGCTTCGATTATGGGACCAACAGTACCTTGCCTGTGGTCTTGCGGGCTTCCAGATCGCGATGTGCCTGGGCGGCTTCGGCCAGCGGGTATGTTCCGCCAATCCGGACCTTGAGTGCGCCGCTGGCTGCAGCGCCGAAGACTTCGGCCGAACGCCAGCGCCGCTCCTGCGGGTTCTGCAGGAAGTGGCCTAGCGTGGGGCGTGTCAGGGACAACGATCCGCCCGCGTTCAGTCGCTGCGGGTCAAAGGGAGGCACGGGTCCGGACGCCGCCCCGAACAGGACGAGCGAGCCGCGGATCCGCAGGCTCGCGAGGGAACCGTCAAAGGTATCCTTGCCGACGCCGTCGTACACCACATTGACTCCTACGCCGTCGGTGAGCTCGCGGACCTTGTCCGCAAATCCGGCGTAGCGCAGGACCTCGTCCGCGCCGGCTTCCCGGGCAAGGGCTTCCTTCTCGTCCGAGGAGACCGTGGTGATGACGCGGGCGCCCCGGGCCTTGAGCAACTGCGTCAGGATGAGTCCCACGCCGCCTGCGCCGGCATGGGTCAGGACCGTCTGGCCCGGTTCCACGCGGAAAGATGAGTTGATCAGGTAGTGCGCGGTCATTCCTTGCAGCGGCAGGGCTGCCGCTGTGTGGTCGTCGACGCCGTCCGGTACCGGAAGCGCTTTGTCGGCGTCTACCAGGGCGTACTCCGCGTAGCTGCGGGATCCTTCAGCGGTAGCGACCCTGTCCCCGATGGTGAAATCCACCACGTCCGCGCCGATGGCCACCACGGTGCCGGCCGACTCGGAGCCGGGAGTGAACGGGTACTCGACCTTGTAGATACCACTGCGCTGATACGTGTCGATGAAGTTCACGCCGGCGGCTGCAACTTTGACGAGGAGCTGGCGCGGGCCCGGGACCGGAACCTCTGCCTCGGTGACTTCAAGGACTTCGGGTCCTCCGGCTTGCCGGGCAATGATCGCGTGCGTCATGGGTCTCCTTCTCCGTCGAGGCACTTTCGTGCCCGCATTCACACAACCATCCTAGGGAGCGGAGTCCGTCGAGTGTCCAGTCAACGGCTTGGGGCCGCGGTTCGCCGTAACGTGTCCGGTGGTAATCCGGGCGTGTCAGCTCCTGCCGTGCGCGGATGCAACAGGGCAGTCAAAGCCGCGGCTCGCTGCGAGTCCTACCTCATTGAGGTACCGCACGACGATGGCGTAGGACTGCATCAACGTGGTTTCGGTGTAGGCGATGGAGTGCGTTTCGCAGTAGCTTCGAACGATCTCCGAGGCGCGGCGCAAGTGTGGGCGGGCCATGTCGGGGAACAAGTGGTGTTCCGCCTGGTGGTTGAGGCCGCCAAGAAGGATGTTCATGAAGGGTCCGCCGGAGATGTTCCTGGCAGTCAGAATCTGGCGACGCAGGAAATCGACGCGCGAGTCGGTCGGCAGAACCGGCATGCCCTTGTGGTTCGGGGCGAAGGAAGCACCCATGTAGAAGCCGAACACCATGATCTGGACGCCCAGGAAGGCAAATGCCATGCCAATCGGCAGGAAGGTGAAGGCGAGGACCGGCAGTGCGAGAAGCCGTGCCAGAAGGATGGGGGTCTCCACCCAGCGGTGCTTGATGGCTCCGGGCCGGCAGATGTACATTAACGACTCCCACTGCAGGCTGATGCCGAGAAGCAGGAGGAGCGGGAAGAAGAACCAGCCTTGCCTGCGCGTGAGGAATGCGAAGCGTCCCTGCCTGCCTGCGGCGGCCTCAACGTGGAAGGCCAGGGCTCCGGTCTTGATGTCCGGGTCCTTGGAAATCACGTTCGGATTGTTGTGGTGTGCGCCGTGCTTCTGTTCCCACCAGGAGTAACTGATTCCGGCAACCGAAGTGGCAAGGATGCGGGCGGACCAGTCATTGGCCCTGCGGGAGGCAAAAATCTGGCGGTGGCCGGCCTCATGGGCCAGGAAGCTCAACTGGGTGCAAAGGATTCCCAGGGCCGCGGCGATGAGGAGCTGGTACCAGCTGGGACCGATCAGCGCGAAGCCGAACCAGGTACCGGTCAGCAGGAGGACCAGGGCGGCAAAAACGCTGATATAAAAGCCGACGCGGCGCTTCAAAAGCCCTTCCGCACGGACCGTCTTGAGGAGCTCGGAATAGCTGAGCACGACGGCGTTGGGTGGCCGGACGCCCTTGGTAGGACGTTCCGTGGTGGAGGTCTGTGACATATGCAGTTGCCCCGTAATACATAACGGGCAACGCTGCAACCGACGATCGGCTGCACGGTCTAGATCACCCTCTATTCAGCATACGCTCCCAAAACCGCGCGCCGAGACGAGCCGCTCCCGGCAGATCCGAAAACAATCATGCATAAATATCGGCAACCATGAATAGTTTTGCTGTATAGTCGTGCCATGACTATTTCTGTTGCCGTCTCCGGTGCCAGCGGCTATGCCGGGGGAGAGGTGCTGCGCCTCCTGGTAGGCCATCCGGACGTCACCATCGGTGCCATCACTGCGCACAGCAATGCCGGTTCAAGACTAGGGGAGTTGCAGCCGCATCTCCATGGTTTGGCCAGTCGGATTCTCGAAGACACCAGCGTGGAAAACCTCGCTGGCCACGATGTGGTGTTCCTGGCGCTCCCGCATGGAGCCTCGGCCGCGATCGCGGCCCAGTTGCCGGAAGGCACGCTGGTGATCGACGCCGGCGCGGACCACCGGCTCGAAGACCCCGAGGCATGGGAAAAGTTCTACGGCTCGGCGCATGCCGGGACCTGGCCTTACGGGTTGCCGGAACTCCCCGGCCAGCGCGACGCACTAAAGGGCGCGAAGCGGATTGCCGTGCCCGGCTGCTACCCGACGTCGGCCCTCCTCGCCCTCACACCTGGCTTCGCCAACAAGCTTCTCCAGCCGGACGACGTCGTGATTGTTTCCGCCTCAGGCACCTCGGGAGCCGGCAAAGCGGCCAAGGTGAACCTCATCGGTTCCGAAGTCATGGGGTCCATGAGTCCCTATGGCGTGGGCGGCGGCCACCGCCACACCCCCGAGATCGAACAGGGACTTTCCAACGCCGCCGGTGAACCGGTTACCGTGTCCTTCACGCCCACGCTCGCGCCCATGAGCCGCGGCATCCTCAGTACTGCAACTGCCAAGGTCAACGCCGGCGTCACTGCAGCCGAACTCCGCAGTGCCTGGGCTGAAGCGTACGACGACGAACCGTTCGTCCACCTGTTGCCCGAAGGCCAGTGGCCCATGACCAAATCGGTGCAGGGTTCCAACCACGCCGTCATGCAACTGGCCTTCGACGAGCACTCCGGCCGCGTGGTTGTCACGTGCGCCATCGATAACCTGACCAAGGGGACCGCCGGCGGCGCTGTGCAGTCCATGAATATTGCCCTCGGCCTGGACGAATCCGCCGGCCTCAACGTCCAAGGAGTTGCCCCGTGACCATCACCGCCCCCCAGGGATTCCGGGCCGCCGGCGTCAAAGCCGGCATCAAGGCATCGGGCAATCCCGACCTCGCCCTGGTCGTCAACGACGGCCCCCTGAAAGCCGCAGCAGCCGTTTTCACCTCCAACCGCGTCGCCGCGGCTCCCGTGCACTGGTCCCGCCAGGTTCTCTCCGACGGGCGCGTTGACGCAGTGGTGCTGAATTCCGGCGGCGCCAACGCCTGCACCGGTCCCCAAGGATTCCAAAATACGCACGCAACCGCCGAGAAAGTGGCCGCCGTCCTCGGGATCTCCGCTTCCGACGTCGTCGTCTGCTCCACCGGCCTCATCGGTGAGCAACTGCCCATGGACAAGATCATCCCGGGCATCGACGCCGCGTTCGCGGAGCTGGCCGAGAACGGTGGTTCCGCCGCCGCCACGGCGATCATGACCACGGACAGCGTGGCGAAGGAAGCAGTCTTCACCGGCACCGATGCCGAAGGCAACACCTTCACGGTCGGAGGCATCGCGAAGGGTGCCGGCATGCTGGCGCCCGGCCTCGCAACCATGCTCGTAGTGCTCACCACTGATGCCCAGGTCCCGGCGGAAGAGCTCGACGTCGTTCTCCGCGACGCCACGCGGGTCACCTTCGACCGCACGGACTCGGACGGCTGCATGTCCACCAACGACACTGTTGTCCTGCTGGCATCAGGGGCCTCCGAAGCCATCCCGTCCGCCGAGCAGCTCGGCGCCGGAGTCACCCAGGTGTGCGCCGAGCTTGCCCGCAAGCTGATCGGCGACGCCGAAGGCGCGAGCCACGACATCGCCATCCGCACGTTCAACGCGGCGAGCGAGCGCGACGCCGAAATCGTCAGCCGTTCCGTGGCCCGATCCAACCTCTTCAAGACCGCCATCTTCGGCAAGGACCCGAACTGGGGCCGCGTCCTGTCCTCGGTGGGCACCACGGACGCCGTCTTCGAAGCGGACCAGCTCAACGTCTCCATGAACGGCATCCAGATCTGCCGCAACGGCAGCATCGGCGACGACCGCAACCTGGTTGATCTCGAGCCCCGCGAGGTGCTCGTGGAAATCGACTTGCAGGCCGGCGACGCCGAGGCCACCATCTGGACCAATGACCTCACGCACGAGTACGTGCATGAGAACAGCGCCTACTCGAGCTAGACGGGGATGACCATGACTGCGCACACCCGCGAAAATACCTCCATGAGCGATGCCCAGGACAAGGCCGCGACCCTGATCGAGGCGCTGCCGTGGATCCAGCGCTTCGCCGGCACCACCATGGTGATCAAATACGGCGGCAATGCCATGGTCAACGAAGAACTTCGACGTGCCTTCGCCGAGGACATCGTCTTCCTGCACCACGTGGGCATCCACCCCGTCGTCGTGCACGGGGGTGGTCCGCAGATCAACTCGATGCTCGGCCGGCTGGGCATCGAATCCGAATTCAAGGGCGGCCTCCGCGTCACCACTCCCGAGGCCATGGATGTGGTCCGTATGGTACTCACCGGACAAGTGGGCCGCGAGCTCGTCGGCCTCATCAACTCCCACGGGCCCTATGCCGTGGGCATGTCCGGTGAGGACGGCGGGCTCCTGCGTGCAGTGCGTACCGGCACCGTGGTGGACGGGGAAGCAGTGGACCTGGGCCTGGTGGGCGAAGTGGTGGGTGTTGATCCCACGGGTATAGAGGACATCCTCGACGCCGGCCGCATCCCGGTGATTTCCACGGTCGCCCCCGAGATCCTCGACGAAGGGGATGGCACGGGCTCCACCACGGGGCAGGTCCTCAACGTCAACGCGGACACCGCAGCAGCGGCCGTCGCCTCGGCACTGGGCGCATCCAAGCTCGTTATCCTGACCGATGTCGAGGGCCTCTACGCAAACTGGCCGGACAAGTCCTCGCTCATCTCCTCGCTGACGGCCACGGAGTTGCGGGAGATGTTGCCGCGCCTGGAGTCCGGAATGATCCCGAAAATGGCTGCCTGCCTGAAGGCCATCGATGAAGGAGTGGAACGGGCGCACATTGTGGATGGCCGCCTGCCGCACTCCATGCTCCTGGAAACCTTTACGACCGCGGGCATCGGAACCCAGGTTGTCCCTGATGAGGAAGTGAACTCATGAACGAAACTGTTGGTTCTCGCTCGACCGCCATCGCCGCGGAGGCCGCCGCAACCACGCTCGTTTCCCAGAGCACGGGAAGTGACTGGCTGGCCCGTTACTCTTCTTCGCTCATGGGCGTCTTCGGCACGCCGCAGCGGGTCCTTGTCCGCGGGGCAGGGGCCCTGGTGTGGGACGCCGACGGCAAGGAATACCTGGACCTCCTGGGCGGTATCGCTGTCAATGCCCTTGGCCATGCCCACCCGTTCGTCACCTCGGTCATCGCCAGCCAGCTGGCCACGCTGGGCCATGTCTCCAATTTCTTCACGAGCCCCACGCAGATCGCGCTCGCCGAGAAGCTGCTGGCCCTCACCAACGCTCCTCCCGGCTCCAAGGTGTTCTTCGCCAACTCGGGCACCGAAGCCAATGAGGCCGCGTTCAAGCTGGCGCGGCGCAACAGTTCTGACACGCGCACCAAGATCATCGCGCTCGAAGGTGCCTTCCACGGCCGCACGATGGGCGCGCTTGCCTTGACTGCCAAGGAAGCGTACCGGGCACCGTTCGAGCCGTTGCCCGGCGGTGTGGTCCACATCCCGTTCGGCGACATCGAGGCGCTCCGTGCCGCCGTCGATGAAAACACGGCCGCAGTGTTCCTCGAGCCCATCCAAGGCGAAGCCGGCGTCCGCCCGCTCAGTGTCGAATACTTGCAGGCGGCCCGCGAAGCCACCACCGCTGCCGGCGCGCTGCTGGTCCTGGACGAGGTGCAGACCGGCATCGGCCGGACCGGCAAATGGTTGGCCAGCGAAGACGCAGGCATCGTCCCCGACGCCGTGACCCTCGCGAAGGGCCTGGGCGGCGGCTTCCCGGTCGGCGCGCTCATCACCTTCGGCGAGCGGACGTCGTCGCTCCTGACCGCGGGCCAGCACGGAACCACTTTCGGCGGGAACCCGGTGGCCACGGCCGCCGCGCTCGCTACCTTGCATGCCATCGAAAACCAAGGCGTGCTGGAAAATGTGCTCAGCGTCGGCGCTCACCTTCGGGCTGGACTGTCCGACGTCGACGCCGTCACTGAAGTGCGCGGCGAAGGTCTCCTGATCGGCTTCGATCTTGACGCCGATATCGCGCCCGCCATGGTGACGGCCGCGCTCGATGCAGGCTTCATCATCAACAGCCCCGGCCCGCGCACCATCCGGCTGGCTCCGCCGCTCATCCTGACCACCGAGCAAGCGGACCGTTTCCTCGACGCGCTGCCGGGCATCATCAAAGCCGCGGCAGCCCTGACCGCTGCACCCCTGACCGCTAAGGACGCACAGTGAACACCACCCGTCACTTCCTCAAGGACACGGACCTCACCCCGGCCGAGCAAGCCGAAGTGCTCGAACTCGCCGTTCGGATGAAGGCCGCACCGTACAGCGTCCAACCGTTCGCAGCTGCCGGCAGCGGGCGGAAGACGGTCGCCGTGATATTCGACAAAACCTCCACCCGTACCCGTGTGTCCTTCGCCACCGGCATCGCCGACATGGGCGGCAACGCGCTCATCATCAATCCGGGCGAGGCGCAGATCGGCCACAAGGAATCCGTGGAGGACACCGCCAAGGTCCTCGAACGCATGGTCTCCACCATCGTGTGGCGGACCTCGGCGCACTCCGGCCTCGTAGCCATGGCCGAAAACTCCAAGGTTCCCGTCATCAATGCCCTGTGCGACGACTACCACCCCTGCCAGTTGCTGGCAGACCTCCTGGCGGTCAAGGAGCGCAAGGGCGAACTCAAGGGCCTCACCATGGCCTACCTGGGCGATGCCGCCAACAACATGGCCAACTCCTATCTGCTCGCAGGAGTCACGGCGGGCATGCACGTCAGGATCTCGGGTCCGGAAGGCTACCTGCCGGCCGCCGACATCGTCGCGGCAGCGGAGGAGCGCGCCGCCGAGACCGGCGGTTCCGTGCTCATCACCACTGACGCCAAGGAAGCCCTCGACGACGCCGACGTTGTCGCCACGGACACCTGGGTGTCCATGGGCCAGGAAGCCGAAAAAGAAGCCCGCATGCAGCTCTTCCGCGAGTACTCCGTGGACGAGGCTGCCATGGCACACGCCGCACCGGACGCCGTCGTGCTCCACTGCCTTCCCGCCTACCGCGGTTACGAGATCTCAGCCGGTGTCATCGACGGACCCCAGTCCATCGTCTGGGACGAAGCGGAGAACCGCTTGCACGCGCAGAAGGCGCTCATGGCCTGGCTGATGCACCGCTCGGGACTGGCCTTCGTCGACGGGCTTTCCCCCGTTGAGGGCACCGGAGAGAGCACGTTCTAGTGTCCACCCATCCAGCATCGCAAGGTGCCAGCCCGGCCACCAAGACCGCCCGACAGGCGCGGATCACCGCGATCCTGACGGGTCAATCGGTGCGCTCGCAGGCAGAGCTCGCAGCCTTGCTGGCGGACGACGGCGTGCAGGTCACCCAAGCGACCCTCTCCCGGGACCTGGTGGAACTGGGGGCGGTCCGCGTGCGCGGCAAGGACGGTGCACTGGTCTATGCGGTGCCCGGCGAGGGTGGAGACCGCAATGCAAAGAGCGGTGTCACCCAGGAAATCCTGGACGCGCGCCTGTCCCGCCTCTGCGGCGAGCTACTGGTCACCGCGGAGGCTTCGGGCAATATCGCGGTGTTGCGGACGCCGCCGGGGGCCGCCAACTTCCTCGCCTTGGCCATCGACCACTCGGTGATGCCGTCTGTATTGGGTACGATCGCAGGCGACGACACTTTGCTTTTGGTTGCCCGGGATCCCGACGGCGGCGCCGAGCTGGCAGCCCGATTCCTCCAGCTGGCCCAGGAAGCCGGACCGGGTAACTAGCCCAGGCCGGCAACTGAAACATTCCGGCACTGTTCCACCCGGGCCTTCGGCCCGACCCAAGCATTTGACTCAAAAGAACCAAGCAACAACAAAGGAGCACTCTCGTGACTGAGCGCATTGTTCTGGCCTACTCCGGTGGCCTTGATACTTCCGTAGCCATCGGCTGGATCGGTGAAGCCACCGGGGCCGAGGTCATCGCCGTGGCCGTCGACGTCGGACAGGGCGGCGAGTCGCTGGAGACCATCCGCCAGCGCGCCCTCGGCTGCGGCGCCGTCGAGGCCTACGTCGCCGACGCCCGCGACGAATTCGCCAACGAATACGCCATGCCCACGCTGAAGGCCAACGCCCTCTACCAGGGCCACTACCCGCTGGTTTCGGCGATTTCACGTCCCGTGATCGTCAAGCACCTCGTCAAGGCCGCCCGCGAATTCGGTGCCACCACCGTTGCGCACGGTTGCACGGGCAAGGGCAACGACCAGGTCCGCTTCGAGGTCGGCATCCAGACCCTGGGCCCGGACTTGAAATGCATCGCACCTGTCCGCGACCTCGCCCTGACCCGCGACAAGGCCATCGCCTTCGCCGAGGAAAAGGGACTGCCGATCGAGACCACGAAGAAGAACCCGTACTCGATCGACCAGAACGTCTGGGGACGCGCCGTCGAGACCGGCTACCTCGAGGACATCTGGAACGCTCCCACCAAGGACATCTACGACTACACGGCCACACCGGAATTCCCGCCGGCACCGGACGAAGTCACCATTACCTTCGAAGCCGGCGTCCCGGTGGCCATCGACGGCATCAAGCACACTCCACTCCAGGTCATCCAGGAACTGAACCGCCGCGCCGGTGCCCAGGGCGTTGGCCGCATCGACGTTGTCGAGGACCGCCTGGTCGGCATCAAGTCGCGCGAAATCTACGAGGCTCCGGGCGCCATGGCCCTCATTACCGCCCACAAGCACCTCGAGGACGTCACCATCGAGCGCGAGCAGGCCCGCTTCAAGGCCACGGTCGGCCAGCGTTGGTCCGAGCTGGTCTACGACGGCCAGTGGTTCTCCCCGCTCAAGCGCTCCCTGGACGCTTTCATCGAGGACACCCAGAAGTACGTCTCCGGCGACATCCGCATGGTCCTTCACGGCGGCCAGGCCATCGTGAACGGCCGCCGCTCCGACACCTCGCTCTACGACTTCGACCTCGCCACGTACGACACCGGCGACACCTTCGACCAGTCGCAGGCCAAGGGCTTCATCGAGCTATGGGGAATGTCCTCCAAGGTCGCCGCAGGCCGTGACCTGCGAGTGTCAGGCAAATGACGTCCGTGGGCCCTCGGACGCCGGGGAGCGAGGTTGGGGAGCGTTCGGGGACGAATGAAGGTGCGCTGTGGGGCGGCCGGTTCGCCGGCGGTCCCGCGGATGCGCTTGCCGCACTGAGCAAGTCCACGCACTTTGACTGGCGGCTGGCCCGCTACGACATCGCCGGCTCCAAGGCGCATGCCCGCGTGCTGCACAAAGCGGGGCTGCTGGACGACGGCGAACTCCAAGGCATGCTCGAGGCGCTCACCTCGCTGGATGACGACGTCGCGAGCGGTGCGTACCAGCCCGCCGAGAGCGATGAGGACGTCCACGGTTCCCTCGAACGCGGGCTCATTGAGCGTGCGGGAACCCACCTGGGAGGCAAGCTCCGGGCAGGGCGTTCGCGCAATGACCAGGTGGCCACGTTGGGCCGCATGTTCCTGCGCGACCACGCACGCATCATCGCCCGCGGTGTGCTCGCCACGATCGATGCCCTCGTTGAGCAGGCCAAGGCCCACCATGGCGTTGCCATGCCCGGCCGGACGCACTTGCAGCATGCCCAGCCTGTCCTGCTGAGCCACCACCTTCTGGCCCACGCCTGGGCACTGTTGCGCGACGTGCAGCGGTTCCAGGACTGGGACAAGCGCGCCGGCGTCTCGCCGTACGGTTCCGGCGCTTTGGCCGGTTCCTCCCTCGGCCTGGATCCCGAGGCAGTCGCAGCGGATCTCGGGTTCTTCTCGGCAGTGCACAACTCGATCGACGGCACGGCTTCGCGCGATGTCTTCGCCGAGTTCGCATGGATCTGCTCGATGATCGGCATCGACCTTTCGCGGGTCTCCGAGGAAGTCATTCTGTGGGCCACCAAGGAGTTCTCCTTTGTGACGCTCCATGATTCGTACTCCACGGGGTCTTCGATCATGCCGCAGAAGAAGAATCCGGACGTCGCCGAGCTCGCCCGCGGCAAGGCAGGGCGCCTCATCGGCAACCTGGCCGGCCTGTTGGCAACGCTCAAAGGCCTGCCGCTCGCGTACAACCGCGACCTGCAGGAAGACAAGGAACCGGTTTTCGACGCCGCGGACACCTTGGAAGTGCTGCTCCCGGCTGTCTCCGGCATGATCGCCACGCTCACCTTCAACACCGAGCGCATGGCTTCCCTGGCACCGCAGGGCTTCGCACTTGCCACGGACATCGCCGAATGGCTTGTCCGCCAGGGAGTGCCGTTCCGGGAGGCACACGAGCTCTCCGGAGCGGCGGTGAAGCTGGCTGAAGGGCGCAGCGTTGAGCTGTGGGACCTGACGGACGAAGAGTACGCGGGCATTTCGGAGCACCTTACCCCCGAGGTCCGCACCGTGCTCAGCACCGAAGGGTCGCTCAACAGCCGGAACTCCCAGGGCGGAACGGCCCCGGCCGCCGTCGAGCGCCAACTGCTTGCCCTCGAAGCTGAACTCGCAGTGGTTCGGAAGTACGCGCAGTAACCAAAGCAGGTCCACACCGGTGGGCATTTCGCGGCAGTGTCTTACGCAAAAGCTGCCACGAAATGCCCGCCGTTGTCAGTTAATCCTCGTTAACAGCCGTTAACTCTGTCGGATACTATGGCGCTATGACCGAGATCACTACCTCAGCGCTTCTTGCCGAGCTCCACAAAGCAGCCGGCACTGTCACCGACGTTGTCGCCAAACTCGACGACGCCGATGTTGCAGCTCCCTCTGAGCTGCCCGGGTGGACCCGCGGCCACGTGCTGGCGCACATTGCCGGCATCTCCAATGCCATGGCCCGCCAGCTGGAATACGCCGCGCGCGGCGAGACCATCGACATCTACGACGGCGGCTACGAGGGCCGTACGAAGGCCATTGAGCTGGCTGCGAGCCACAGCCTCGCTCAACACCGTGCGGCCACGGAAGCGGCCCTCGCCCGGGCCCTGAGGGCCTTCGACGGTCTCGTGGAGTCCGGCTGGAACACCCGGATCAGCTTCCGGAATGGAACAGTGCTCGACGGCGGCCTGGCGCTCTGGCGCGAACTGGTCATCCACGTCACGGATCTGGGAGTCGGCCGCGGCCCGGAGGCCTGGAGCCGGCAATTCTGCGAGCATCTCTTCGATTTCCTCTCCGCCCGAGTGCCGGCCGACCAGAAATTCGTACTCCAGCCCCTGGGCCTGCCGCAGCTTGTCATTGGCTCGGGCCGGCAGTCCGTCGCGATCAACGGCATGATCACCGATATCGCCGCCTGGCTCGCCGGGCGCACGCCTACCCTGGGGAGCCTGCGCGCCTCTGCTGACGCGGACGGTGTTGACTTGCCGGAGCTTCTCCCGTGGCCATCGAGCGTTCCCGCGGCGCACTAGCGCTGGCGCGCTTGCTTGCCGCTGCCCGCCACAGGTGCATCGTGGCGTAGGAACGCCACGGGCTCACGTTGCGGAAATCGGCAGGCAGGCCTTCCGCGGCCGCTAGATTCTTGAGGCCGTTCCGAACCGCTGCATCGTTGGCGAGGAAAACATCCGGGTCGCCGATGACCCTCATCGCCACGTAGCCCACGGTCCATGGTCCGACGCCGGGAAGCGGCAATAGCTTGTCGGCCAGTGTTTGGGGGTCGTCGCCATAGTCGAAGTCGAGCTCCCCGCAGGCCATCGCTGCTGCTGCGGCCAGCACGGAGTCTATGCGGCGCTGTGGGCCCTTCAGTAGTTCCCGGCCCGAGCCGGCGATCTCCTCAACCGTGGGAAACAGACGATCCAGGCCCAGTGCGTGTCCTGCGTGGCCTTCCGGCAGGCGGGTTCCGGCGTCGGAAAGTTGGGTCAGCGCCGTGCGGGCGGCGGCTACGGTGATTTGCTGGCCGATCATCGCCCGGATCAGCAGCTCTTGGGGATCCACGGCACCCGGAACCCTGATCCCGGGCGTATCGCGAACTGACGGGCCGAGCCTGGCATCGGAACCCAACGCCTCGTCCACGGCGACGGGATCGGCGTCGAGATCGAACAATCGCCGCACCCGGCTGAGGAGCACGGGAAGATCGTGGAGATCGAGGGTGCTGACGGCGAGGGTCAGGGCGCCGCCGCGCGCCCCGGCGTCGTACTCCACGGTGAACGCCGCATTGCCGCGGGGCAAGCGGAGGGCCCGCGTATAGCTGCTGGAGTTCGCCAGCTCGACGCCGGGAACCGCGCGGGCCGCGAGGAAATCGAAAATCCCTGTGTCGAACGGCTCCCGGTACGGGAGGTTGAGGGTCAGAGAGGTAGCCTCGCCCTGTCTGCCGTGATGGCCAATGGGCTTCGCGGTGGCCCGGAGCGCCGTCGGTGTCAGGGCGAAGACTTCGTTGATGGTGTCGTTGAACTGGCGGACACTGTTGAATCCGGCAGCGAAAGCCACATCCGAGAGTTTCATCGAGGTGGAGACCAGGAGCGTCCTGGCCGTCTGCGCCCGGCTGGCCCGCGCCAGGGACAGCGGCCCGGCGCCAAGTTCATGACTGAGGATCCTGTTGAGCTGGCGGGAGGAATAGCCCAGCCTGGTGGCGAGTCCTTCGACGCCGACCCGGGAGAGCGCGCCGTCGTTGATGAGCCGCATCGCCCTCCCGGCGATGTCCGAGCGCAGGTTCCACGCAGGCGTGCCAGGAACCGCCTCCGGGAGGCAGCGTTTGCACGCCCTGTACCCGGCCTCGTGCGCCGCCGCCGAGGTTTCGTAGAAGGTCACGTTTTCTGCCTTGGGTGTCCGTGCCGGGCACGACGGCCGGCAGTAGATGCCCGTCGAACGGACGGCGGTGAAGAACTGGCCGTCGAACCGGGGATCCCGCGCGTCGATAGCGCGGTAGCGCTGCCAAAAGTCCATGGCTTCATCCTTTCAGCATCGGCAGGCTCTTCCTAGCGGAAATCGGACATTGCCGGCGGCGGATCGAGCTGATGGATTTTGCTAGGGTCTGGGCATGACAACGCAGAGCCAATCCACGGAGGCCATCCGGGCCATTCTTTCCGGAGATCCGCGGGACGTTGCTCCTTTGCTCCTCGGCGCAGTGCTGAGCCACCGGACGCCCGAGGGCACGGTATCCGTCCGGCTCAGCGAGGTGGAAGCGTATCTGGGTCCGCGGGGCTCGGGTCAACCCGATCCTGGCTCCCACACCTTTGGCGGCCCCACCGCCCGCAACGCACCCATGTTCGGTCCGGCAGGCCACCTCTACGTCTACTTCACGTATGGCATGCACTATTGCGCCAACATTGTCTGCGGTCCCGACGGCGTTGCGTCCGCGCTGCTGTTGCGGGCAGGGGAGGTGGTGGCCGGGCACGCCTTGGCGCAGTCCCGGCGTCCGGCGTCGAAGTCCCTGAGCGACCTCGCCAGCGGGCCGGCGCGACTCGCCTCCGCAATGGGGCTGACCACGGCGGACAGCGGCCGCGATGCCTTGGCCGAGCCGTTCGGCCTCGAACTTCCGGTTACCCCGGCTGCGCCATCAGCAGTCGCGAGTGGTCTCCGCGTAGGAGTATCCGGCGACGGCGGTTCCGCCGACTACCCGTGGCGGTTCTGGCTTTCCGGGGATCCGACGGTGTCCCGCTACAAGCCGGGCAGGAGCCGCGCCGTCTAGAGGCCTCCGGGGATCCTCAGGCGGCGTGTTCGGTCCGGGTCGGTTCGGCGACATACACGCAGTGGTTGTCGGGCACTTCGAAGGGCGCCAGGCGGCCGAGCAATGACTCGCGCACGTGGGGCCACTCATCGCGCAGGATCGAGAAAACGGCGGTATCGCAACGGCTGCCGTCGGGAGCGAAACGGTGCCCGCGCAGCGTGCCCTCGTAGCTGGCCCCGAGCCGCTGAATGGCCGAGGCGCTGCGGGTATTCCGGGCATCGCAGCGGAAGGCAACCCGGTGGACGTCCAGCACATCGAAGGAGTAGGCCAGCAGCAGTTGCTTCGCGGCGGGATTGACATGGCTACCCCAGAACGGGCGCCCGTAAAATGTGCCGCCGATTTCCAGGCGCTGCTGGCGGGGACTGTACTCGCACAGCGAGGTGGTTCCGAGCAGCGCGCCGGTCCGCTGCTCGACGACCGCGAATGGAATGGTTGCCGGATCTTCGAGGCGGGCTGTGAAGAGTTCGGCCAGTTCCGCCGCGCTCAAGGGCTGCTCGGCGGCCATGCCGGACCACATCCCGGAGTCCACGAAATCGAAGAGCGGACCGGCATGTGCAGGGGAGAGTGGGACCAGGCTGATGCCGTGTCGCGTAAGGGCAACGTCGTGCTGCATTGCAGCATTTAAGCACCACTGGGTGCGGATGGAAAAGCTCAGGGGGTTAGCGGCGGGTGAACATTGTATGACGCACCGGCGTGCGGGCAGTTTCACGCACGTCAAGCAAAACCGCTGTAGAATGGACGGTCCGTCTTTTTCGATAGGGGAACGTTTCGATGCACGACGCTGATTTGATCCACGAGCGGGAGTACGTGGCCGGTCTCTACTCGCGCCTGGATGAGCTGCGGGAGGAAAAGCGCCAACAGCTGGCGCAGGTCCGGCGCGCCGGAGCGGTGGGAACCATGCAGAACGTTTCCGAAAGGGACGCCTTCGCGGCACTGTACGAGGACCGCCTCGCCCAGCTCGACGCCGTCGACGACCGTCTCGTGTTCGGGCGCCTCGACCTGGACACCGGGGAGGCGCAGTACATCGGCCGCATCGGACTGTCCACCGCGGACCTCCAGCGGCTTATGGTCGACTGGCGCGCCCCGGAAGCCGGCCACTTCTACCAGGCGACCGCCTTCGACCGGCAGGGCGTCCGCCGTCGTCGTCACCTGATCCTGCAAGGCCGCGAGGTCAAGGCGATCGAAGACGATGTCCTGGATGCCAGCATGCTGGCGGACAACGCCTCGCTCCAGGGTGAGGGCGCACTCCTTGCCGCCCTGAATTCCAAGCGCACCGGCCGCATGTCGGACATCGTCGGCACCATCCAGTCCGAGCAGGACCGGATCATCCGTTCGTCCATGTCGGGTGCCTTGGTCGTCCAAGGCGGTCCCGGTACCGGAAAGACGGCCGTCGCGCTCCACCGCGCCGCCTACCTGCTGTACACCCACCGTGACCGCCTGAAGTCCGCGGGCGTGCTGCTCGTCGGGCCTTCCTCGTCGTTCATGCACTACATCGAGCGGGTCCTGCCTTCCCTCGGCGAGACCGGCGTCGTCATGGCGAGCCTGGGCCGCCTCATGCCCGGAATCCATGCCGTCCCGGAACAGGATCCCGACGTCGCAGCGCTCAAGGGCAAGCTGAACATGGCCGACGTGATTGCCAACGCCGTAGCCAACCGCCAGCGGACTCCCGCCGAGGACCGCATCCTCGAGGTCGATTCCCGCAAGCTCACACTGTCCGTGCGGCAAGTCCGCCGCGCCCGGGACAGGGCACGCGCTACCGGCAAGCCGCACAACGAAGCCCGCGTGACGTTCGTGAAGATTCTGCTGCGCGAACTCACGGAGCAGCTGACGGAGATTGTCGAGGAATCGAATATCGGCAACAACGCCGACCGTTCCTATCTCGCCGAAGACGTCCGTTCGGCACGCGACGTCAGGATCGTCCTGAACCTGTGCTGGATGCCGATGACGCCCGAGAAGCTCGTGTCCGAGCTCTTCAGCAAGCCAGCCATCCTGGAAGCCTGCACCCCGCATCTCACACCGGCACAGCGTGCGCTACTTCTTCGCCCCGCGGATGCGCCGTGGACCGAAGCCGATATTCCGCTGCTCGACGAGGCCGCTGAGCTCCTCGGCGAGCTGGATCCCGCCGCCGGCAGGGGACTGGCACAGCAAGAGCATGATCGTGCCCGCGACATCGCCAACGCCAAGCAGACCCTGGTCAACATGGAGGCCATGGGGGTCGACGTGTTGATGACGGCCGAGGAATTGGCGGACCAGAACCAGGAACGCGAAACGCGGTTGACAGCGGCGGAACGGGCCACGAGCGACCGTTCGTGGGCGTTCGGGCACATCGTGGTTGACGAAGCCCAGGAACTCTCGCCCATGCAGTGGCGGCTCTTGGTCCGCCGCTGCCCCTTGAAGTCCTTCACGATCGTCGGCGACATCGCCCAGACGAGTTCCTCTGCCGGTGCGAATTCCTGGCAAAGTGCCCTCGCGCCGTCGTTCGGGGACCGCTGGCAGCTCGAAGAACTCACCGTCAACTACCGCACCCCCTCGCAGATCGCGGAAGCGGCGGTCCGCATGGCGAACCGCGCGGGGCTGGTTGTTTCGGCTCCCAAAGCCGTGCGTGAAGGCAAATGGTCGCCCATCGTGGACCGTGTGGACGAAGCGGGGATGGTGGACCGTCTCGTTGAGGTCCTTCCGGAAGAACTGGAAGCGATCGACGGCGGCCTCCTCGCGGTGATCGCCGACGGCGCCCTCCTGCCGCGCGCCGCAGCCGCCCTCCGCGGGGTGTATGGCCACCGTGTGGGCACCGGAGCGGGCAGCTACTCCCAGGACATCGTGGTCATCAGCCCCAAGGAAGCCAAGGGCCTCGAGTTCGATGGTGTCGTGGTTCTTGAGCCTGCTGCCATGCTGAACCACGAACACGGGAAGGTGGGCGATCTCTACGTCGCGATGACCCGTCCGACGCAGCGGCTGCGCCTCATCACCGCCGCGCCGTTGCCCGCGGGTATCGAACGCTGAGCCATGCAAGCAAGACGAACGGCAATCCTGCTAACTTAGAACTCGTGTCACACGTAAACAACCTCGAGTCCCAACACAACGACCCGGGCTTTGCCAATATCTGGCAAGAGCTCAAATGGCGCGGCCTTATCCACGTTTCCACTGATGAAACGGAATTGGAAAAGCTCCTCGCAGGGGACCCGATCACGTATTACTGTGGCTTCGACCCCACGGCTCCGTCCCTGCACCTTGGCAACCTTGTCCAGCTCCTGCTCATGCGTCGCCTGCAGTTGGCCGGCCACAAGCCGCTCGGCCTGGTGGGTGGCTCCACGGGCCTCATCGGCGATCCGCGCCCGACGGCGGAACGCACCTTGAACACCAAGGACACCGTTTCGGAGTGGGTCGGCTACCTTCAGGCACAGGTCCGCCGCTTCCTCAGCTTCGAGGGAGACAACGCGGCACGCATGGTGAACAACCTTGACTGGACCGCGCCGCTGAGTGCCATCGATTTCCTGCGCGAAATCGGCAAGCACTTCCGCGTGGGCACCATGCTCCGCAAGGATGCCGTTGCGTCCCGCCTCAACTCGGACGAGGGCATCAGCTACACCGAGTTCAGCTACCAGATCCTGCAGGGCATGGATTACCTCCAGCTCAACCGCGACTACGGTTGCGTGCTGCAGACCGGAGGTTCGGACCAGTGGGGCAACCTCACGAGCGGGACGGAGCTGATCCGCAAGGTCGATGGGAAGGTTGTCCACGCCCTCGGCACGCCCCTCATCACCAACTCGGACGGCACCAAGTTCGGTAAGAGCGAAGGCAACGCCATTTGGCTCGATGCCCACATGTGCAGCCCCTACGCCTTCTACCAGTTCTGGCTCAACACCGCGGATGCCGACGTCGTTGACCGCCTCAAGGTCTTCACTTTCCTTAGCCGCGCCGAGACTGAGGAGCTTGGAGCCGCTGTCGCCGAGCGTCCGTTCGCACGCGAGGGCCAGCGCAGGCTTGCCTACGAAGTCACCTCGTTGGTTCACGGAGTCGACGCAACGGAGAAAGTGATCGCTGCTTCGGCTGCGCTGTTCGGCAACGGTGATCTCTCGGTTCTGGACGAAGTGACCTTGGCGTCCGCAACTGCCGAGCTGCCGTCTGCCTCGATCGGCGCGGATGGCCTGGGCATCGTCGACCTCCTGGTTGCTTCCGGACTGTCCGAGAGCAAGTCCGCTGCCCGACGCACGGTGGGGGAGGGCGGCGCCTACGTGAACAACAGCAAGGTGACCGACCCCGACGCCGTGATCGACCAGGCGGAACTGCTTCACGGCCGGTACCTTTTGTTACGCCGCGGGAAGAAGAATCTCGCCACTGTCGAAGTGACGGCCTGACGCTTATTTAGTTCCGGGGCGTGTTCCTGCGGGGGCGCGCCAGACGGACTGTTGCATGCTCCATTGCACGCTCCTCCGGGCCGACTTGCGCGGCTCCGGAGGAGCGTGTATCGTTTTCTGAGTCGCTGCCGCTAAAGCGGATAAATTGCGACAAAATCCCATTGAGTGTGAATCATCCGATTTAGACGAAAAGTCTGGGACTCGGATGATTTATTGACTCTGTGGGGAAATTCGATCCATTTGGGTGAATTTCCGGAGAAATCCTGGATTTGCAAAGTGGAAATGAATGAAATAAAGTAGAAACATCGCAGCGAGGAAATGCGGAACATCGAATTCAATTGAATTTGTTCCGGGAAGTAATCGAATTGCGTCTGTTGTTTGAGAACTCAATAGTGTGCCAAGTTTGTTGATACCGATTTTTTATTAAATTGGTTGTTTTGGCTGGTTCTGTGTCGCTTTGGTGGCGTGGGGCTGGTTTTTTACAGCTGGTTTCAAATTTTGTGCAGCTCTTCTGCCGTTATTTCCGGTGGTTGTGGTTGTGTCTGTTTTTGTTTTACTTCAACGGAGAGTTTGATCCTGGCTCAGGATGAACGCTGGCGGCGTGCTTAACACATGCAAGTCGAACGATGATCTCCAGCTTGCTGGGGGGATTAGTGGCGAACGGGTGAGTAACACGTGAGTAACCTGCCCTTGACTCTGGGATAAGCCTGGGAAACTGGGTCTAATACCGGATACGACTGCTCCGCGCATGCGGTGGTGGTGGAAAGCTTTTGCGGTTTTGGATGGACTCGCGGCCTATCAGCTTGTTGGTGGGGTAATGGCCTACCAAGGCGACGACGGGTAGCCGGCCTGAGAGGGTGACCGGCCACACTGGGACTGAGACACGGCCCAGACTCCTACGGGAGGCAGCAGTGGGGAATATTGCACAATGGGCGAAAGCCTGATGCAGCGACGCCGCGTGAGGGATGACGGCCTTCGGGTTGTAAACCTCTTTCAGTAGGGAAGAAGCGAAAGTGACGGTACCTGCAGAAGAAGCGCCGGCTAACTACGTGCCAGCAGCCGCGGTAATACGTAGGGCGCAAGCGTTATCCGGAATTATTGGGCGTAAAGAGCTCGTAGGCGGTTTGTCGCGTCTGCTGTGAAAGACCGGGGCTCAACTCCGGTTCTGCAGTGGGTACGGGCAGACTAGAGTGATGTAGGGGAGACTGGAATTCCTGGTGTAGCGGTGAAATGCGCAGATATCAGGAGGAACACCGATGGCGAAGGCAGGTCTCTGGGCATTAACTGACGCTGAGGAGCGAAAGCATGGGGAGCGAACAGGATTAGATACCCTGGTAGTCCATGCCGTAAACGTTGGGCACTAGGTGTGGGGGACATTCCACGTTTTCCGCGCCGTAGCTAACGCATTAAGTGCCCCGCCTGGGGAGTACGGCCGCAAGGCTAAAACTCAAAGGAATTGACGGGGGCCCGCACAAGCGGCGGAGCATGCGGATTAATTCGATGCAACGCGAAGAACCTTACCAAGGCTTGACATGAACCGGTAACGCCTGGAAACAGGTGCCCCGCTTGCGGTCGGTTTACAGGTGGTGCATGGTTGTCGTCAGCTCGTGTCGTGAGATGTTGGGTTAAGTCCCGCAACGAGCGCAACCCTCGTTCTATGTTGCCAGCGCGTGATGGCGGGGACTCATAGGAGACTGCCGGGGTCAACTCGGAGGAAGGTGGGGACGACGTCAAATCATCATGCCCCTTATGTCTTGGGCTTCACGCATGCTACAATGGCCGGTACAAAGGGTTGCGATACTGTGAGGTGGAGCTAATCCCAAAAAGCCGGTCTCAGTTCGGATTGGGGTCTGCAACTCGACCCCATGAAGTCGGAGTCGCTAGTAATCGCAGATCAGCAACGCTGCGGTGAATACGTTCCCGGGCCTTGTACACACCGCCCGTCAAGTCACGAAAGTTGGTAACACCCGAAGCCGGTGGCCTAACCCTTGTGGGGGGAGCCGTCGAAGGTGGGACCGGCGATTGGGACTAAGTCGTAACAAGGTAGCCGTACCGGAAGGTGCGGCTGGATCACCTCCTTTCTAAGGAGCACCATTATCGCTCCCTGTCCGGCCGCATGGTTGGTTGGGGGGTGTGTGGAAGCAAAGCCCATTGCGCAGGCGTCTGTTCTGCGGTGGGTGCTCATGGGTGGAATATCAGCAGATAGCGGCCGGTTGGTTCTTGTCCGCCCCTAGTACGGATGCTCTTTGAGTGTCTTGGAACGGTGCGGGTGGGGGGTGGCCGGTTTTCGTGTTTGGCACACTGTTGGGTCCTGAGGCAACAGGGCCGTGGCGTGGGGTGCGTGGCCTGTGAGGGTTGCGTGGTTTCCGTGGTGCGGGTTTGTGTGTTTCTGGTTTCCTGGCTGCATGGTCTTCGTGCGTTCGTGGTTGTTCTTCGTCTTTGGTGGCGGGGGTGGCCGGGTGCGGGGGGGTGTGGTACGGGGTTGTTGTTTGAGAACTACATAGTGGACGCGAGCATCTGATACGGGCCGGCCTTCGGGTTTGGTTCGTGTCATACAGCAATTTCTTTTTATGAACCTGGATCCGGCCATGCTTTGGTGTGGCGGTTTCTGTGGTTCTCTCGAGAAGTTTTTTGATCTTGTGTGGTCAAGTTTTTAAGGGCACACGGTGGATGCCTTGGCATTAGGAGCCGAAGAAGGACGTAGGAATCTGCGATAAGCCTGGGGGAGTTGATAACCGAACGGTGATCCCAGGATGTCCGAATGGGGAAACCCCGCCAGACGCGCTTGCGTGATCTGGTGACCCGCATCTGAACACATAGGGTGCGTGGGGGGAACGCGGGGAAGTGAAACATCTCAGTACCCGCAGGAAGAGAAAACAAGAGTGATTCCGTTAGTAGTGGCGAGCGAACGCGGATGAGGCTAAACCGTTCCATGTGTGATAGCCGGCGGGCGTTGCATGGGCGGGGTTGTGGGACTTTCCGTACTGGTTCTGCCGGACCGGTGGGGTGAGAGCATGGACATAGGTGAACGGTCTTGAAAGGCCGGCCGGAGAGGGTGTTAGCCCCGTAACCGTAATGTTGTGTGCCGCCTGGAGAGGATCCCAAGTAGCACGGGGCCCGAGAAATCCCGTGTGAATCTGTCAGGACCACCTGATAAGCCTAAATACTTCCTAATGACCGATAGCGGACCAGTACCGTGAGGGAAAGGTGAAAAGTACCCCGGGAGGGGAGTGAAACAGTACCTGAAACCGTGTGCTTACAATCCGTCGGAGCAACCTTGTAGTTGTGACGGCGTGCCTTTTGAAGAATGAGCCTGCGAGTTAGTGTTACGTCGCGAGGTTAACCCGTGTGGGGTAGCCGTAGCGAAAGCGAGTCTGAATAGGGCGAGTGTAGTGGCGTGATCTAGACCCGAAGCGGAGTGATCTACCCATGGCCAGGTTGAAGCGACGGTAAGACGTCGTGGAGGACCGAACCCACTTCAGTTGAAAATGGAGGGGATGAGCTGTGGGTAGGGGTGAAAGGCCAATCAAACTCCGTGATAGCTGGTTCTCCCCGAAATGCATTTAGGTGCAGCGTTGCGTGTTTCTTGCCGGAGGTAGAGCTACTGGATGGCCGATGGGCCCTACAAGGTTACTGACGTCAGCCAAACTCCGAATGCCGGTAAGTGAGAGCGCAGCAGTGAGACTGTGGGGGATAAGCTTCATAGTCGAGAGGGAAACAGCCCAGACCACCAACTAAGGCCCCTAAGCGTGTGCTAAGTGGGAAAGGATGTGGAGTTGCGAAGACAACCAGGAGGTTGGCTTAGAAGCAGCCATCCTTGAAAGAGTGCGTAATAGCTCACTGGTCAAGTGATTCCGCGCCGACAATGTAGCGGGGCTCAAGTACACCGCCGAAGTTGTGGATTTCAGATAGTAGACAAGCCTTCGTGGTTCAGTCGTCTGGAGTGGTAGGGGAGCGTCGTGTGGGCGGTGAAGTCGCGGTGTAAACCAGCGGTGGAGCCTACACGAGTGAGAATGCAGGCATGAGTAGCGAAAGACGGGTGAGAAACCCGTCCGCCGAATGATCAAGGGTTCCAGGGTCAAGCTAATCTGCCCTGGGTAAGTCGGGACCTAAGGCGAGGCCGACAGGCGTAGTCGATGGACAACGGGTTGATATTCCCGTACCGGCGAAGGACCGCCCATGCCAAGCGGGGGATACTAACCGCCCGGAGCCTGCCCAATCACCCTTGTGGTGTGCGGGTTTTGGCCGAGCGCGGGACCTGATCCCGGGAGGTAAGCGTATTAACAGGTGTGACGCAGGAAGGTAGCCGGGCCGGGCGATGGTTGCCCCGGTCTAAGGATGTAGGGTCAGCGATAGGCAAATCCGTCGCTGTGTCTTTGATGACGTTCCTGAGATCTGATGGGACCCCCGTCATGGGGGGATCCGGTGATCCTATGCTGCCTAGAAAAGCATCGGCGCGAGGTTCCAGCCGCCCGTACCCCAAACCGACACAGGTGATCAGGTAGAGAATACCAAGGCGATCGAGAGAATTATGGTTAAGGAACTCGGCAAAATGCCCCCGTAACTTCGGGAGAAGGGGGGCCCCAACCTTGAACACCACTTGCTGGTGGGAGGGGATCGGGGCCGCAGAGACCAGGGGGAAGCGACTGTTTACTAAAAACACAGGTCCGTGCGAAGTCGCAAGACGATGTATACGGACTGACTCCTGCCCGGTGCTGGAAGGTTAAGAGGACCGGTTAGCCGCAAGGCGAAGCTGAGAATTTAAGCCCCAGTAAACGGCGGTGGTAACTATAACCATCCTAAGGTAGCGAAATTCCTTGTCGGGTAAGTTCCGACCTGCACGAATGGAGTAACGACTTCCCCGCTGTCTCAACCATAAACTCGGCGAAATTGCAGTACGAGTAAAGATGCTCGTTACGCGCAGCAGGACGGAAAGACCCCGAGACCTTTACTATAGTTTGGTATTGGTGTTCGGAGTGGCTTGTGTAGGATAGGTGGGAGACGTTGAAGCCCGGACGCCAGTTCGGGTGGAGTCATCGTTGAAATACCACTCTGGTCACTTTGGACATCTAACTTCGGCCCGTGATCCGGGTCAGGGACAGTGCCTGATGGGTAGTTTAACTGGGGCGGTTGCCTCCTAAAAAGTAACGGAGGCGCCCAAAGGTTCCCTCAGCCTGGTTGGCAATCAGGTGTCGAGTGTAAGTGCACAAGGGAGCTTGACTGTGAGAGAGACATCTCAAGCAGGGACGAAAGTCGGGACTAGTGATCCGGCGGTACATTGTGGAATGGCCGTCGCTCAACGGATAAAAGGTACCTCGGGGATAACAGGCTGATCTTGCCCAAGAGTCCATATCGACGGCATGGTTTGGCACCTCGATGTCGGCTCGTCGCATCCTGGGGCTGGAGTAGGTCCCAAGGGTTGGGCTGTTCGCCCATTAAAGCGGTACGCGAGCTGGGTTTAGAACGTCGTGAGACAGTTCGGTCCCTATCCGCTGCGCGCGCAGGAAATTTGAGAAGGGCTGTCCTTAGTACGAGAGGACCGGGACGGACGAACCTCTGGTGTGTCAGTTGTACTGCCAAGTGCACCGCTGATTAGCTACGTTCGGATGGGATAACCGCTGAAAGCATCTAAGCGGGAAGCTCGCTTCAAGATGAGATTTCCATGCACCTCGTGTGTGAGAGGCCCCCAGCCAGACCACTGGGTTGATAGGCCGGATGTGGAAGACAGGACTAAAGACTGTTGAAGCTGACCGGTACTAATAGGCCGACAACTTACACCACACAAACACGATCACTGCTTGCGTCCACTATGTGGTTCCCGAACAACAAACCCGTTGCTCCAGGAACCAAACAACTGAACAACAACACCACAATGTTGTAACCACGTATCTTCCCACCCCGCACCTGCGGGGACGGGTAACAGGGTTACGGCGGTCATAGCGTGGGGGAAACGCCCGGTCCCATTCCGAACCCGGAAGCTAAGACCCACAGCGCCGATGGTACTGCACCCGGGAGGGTGTGGGAGAGTAGGACACCGCCGGACAACCATTAACGGCCAGGCCCCGACACCACGTGTCGGGGCCTGACCCATTTAACCACCCCCGACCCCAAACCCCGGCCCGGCTGACGTGAGCGGGGGTTTCCGATCGGGACGCATAGGTGAGCGGGGGTTTGGGATATCAAACCCCGGCTCACCTACGGGCCGGTTCCCACCAACCCCGGCTCACCTATGGGCGGGAAATCCCCAAACCCCCGCTCACCTATGGGCCGGTTCCCACTAACCCCGGCTCACCTATGGGCCGGTTCCCACTAACCCCGGCTCACCTATGGGCCGGTTTCCACGAACCCCCGAAAGTTGTCAAGCTGTGTGGAGTCACTGGGCTAGTTTTTGGGGTGTTTTGGTCTGGGGGAGGTTGATCCCGGCGTATGTGGCGGGGGCCGGTGTGGTGGGTCGGCGGCGGAATCTTCCCGGGTGTCGTTCGTAGTAGTCCTGGTGGACTTTGTCTCGCTTGGTCCAGAGTTCTTTCCACGACCCGTCGTGGACCTGTGATGGTGAGAACAGTGCGATGCCGGAGTGTTTGTGATCGGTGCTGTACCAGTGCACGTAGCAGGTGAGGTACTCCCTGGCGGCCTCGAGATCGTTAAAGATCCGGGGGTAGCCGGGCCGGTATTTCATCGTGCGAAAGCCTGACTCCGAGAAGGGATTGTCGTTGGAGACGTACGGGCGGTTATGGCTGAGTTCCACGCCGTGGGCGGTGAGGGTGTCACGGAGCAGGGTTGATCTCATGGCCGGGCCTGAATCGGCATGCACGATGCGCGGGGCGCCGTGCCGGGCGATGGCTGTCTTGAACATCTGCGCGGCGAGGTGGTCGGACTCGCGTTCCTCCACCCGCCAGCCGACGATTTCCCGGGAGAAGATGTCCATGATGGAGTACACCTTGAAAACCTTGCCCTGCCACTTGGCATAGATGTCGGTGATGTCCCAGGACCAGACCTGGCAGGGTCCGGTGGCCTTGACCACCGGCTTTTCAGAGGAACCACGCGTGCCCCAACGCTTGCGCGGGATGGTTGGGCGGGCCTGCTGGTCCTCGTAGTCTGCCGCGATCCGCCACCACGAGCGGTTGGAGGCGAGCAGCTCGCCGTTGTCCCAGGCTGTGGCGAAGGCATGGTCAACGGAGTTGCCCTTCTCCCAGCTGGCCAGGATGAGCCCCAGGATCCGGTCCTGATGCGCGGAGCTGATCCGGGATTCGTAGGCCCGGTCGCTCTGGTGGATCGGGTGCTGCACCGCCGGACGGGGATTGGACCGGTAATGCCAGGTCCCGCGCGAGAGGCCCGCCAGCTTGAGCGCTGTCCGCTGGGAGCCGATGATCACATGCAGTTCCAGGACCAGAGTGTTCTCGGCCGCTATGAATCGTTGTGAGCGCTCGTCGGGGTTGTATCGGGCTCTGGCACGCTCAACTCGTGCAAGAGCCCGATAGCTTTTCCCAGCGCGGAATTCGTGTCCTCCAGCTCCTGCACCCGCTTCTGGAGTTTTTCGACTTCGGCACGGTGGGCAGCCATTTCCTTCGCGCGTGCTTTTTCGAACGCGGAGAGTTCACGATTCGTCGGGACCATGCCTCCATGCTCCCGCGGAATCAGGCCACGGTCGATATCGCCCTGGACCATCATCTTGCGCCACCGGCGGAACGTCCATTCCGAAACGGACGTCGAGGCCATCCATTCCTTCCTCGACCCGTGCGGCTGCAAATAGTACTCATGCATGAACTCACGGATCTCTTCACGCGTAAAACCCTTGTTATCAACGGCCATCGCCGGCTCCTTCAATCAAAAGGTAATGAATGACTCACAACCAGCTTGACGATGAGGGCCCGGCTCACCTATGGGCCGGTTTCCACGAACGCCTGCTCACCTATGGGCCGGTTTCCACGAACGCCGGCTCACCTATAACAGGGCCGGGGCCACACCCCCGCTCACCCTGCAGCCGGACCGCGGCCCCCTGCCCCCGCCCTCAGCAGAAATGAGCCGGCGTCCGGCCGGGACCCGGCATATGTGAGCGGGCGTCCGCCGGGGACCCGGCATATGTGAGCCGGCGTCCGGCCAGGACCCGGTATATGTGAGCGGGCGTCCCGCCGGGACCCGGAATATGTGAGCTAGCGTTGTTTGAGGATTCTGATCCTGGACTCGGATCTGCAAGCCAGCCGAACGTCCTCAGTCATGCTTGGGTTGTGATGATTCCCACGGGAAGCCTGAATAGGCGGCCCTCGAATGCGTTCGTGGATGGCTGTTCACCTAGAATTACATAAGAGATACGAGCCGGATCCCGGCGGCGTGAGAACAAAATACGGATAAGAGCGGCTGCGCATGCGCCAGTGGTCA
This sequence comes from Arthrobacter sp. KNU-44, assembly GCF_051843155.1. Lineage (NCBI taxonomy): Bacteria > Bacillati > Actinomycetota > Actinomycetes > Micrococcales > Micrococcaceae > Arthrobacter > Arthrobacter sp. KNU-44. The sequence goes on along the minus strand of NZ_JBPXNG010000002.1, from coordinate 447,510 downwards.
GCTCACAACAGGAGGAATCCATCATGGCTGAGCACAACGGCGGCAACCGCGGCAACTTCGGCGGTGGCCGTGGCGATCGCGGCCCGTTCCGCGCCAACAACAATTCCGGGGGCGACCCGCGAGGATTCCGTTCCAGAGACAACCGTGACGGCGTTCCTGGCGGTGACCGAGACCGTAAGCCGGCGGGCGATGGTGAGCGCCGTAGCTTTGGTGACCGTCCTCGTCGTGATGGGGATGCGCGCCCGAGCTTTGGTGATCGTGATCGTAAGCCGTTTGGTGATCGTCCGAGCCGTGAGGGCGACCGCGACCGCAAACCTTTCGGTGATCGTGATCGTAAGCCGTTTGGTGATCGTCCGAGCCGTGAGGGCGACCGCGACCGCAAACCTTTCGGTGATCGTGATCGTAAGCCGTTTGGTGATCGTCCGAGCCGTGAGGGCGACCGCGACCGCAAACCTTTCGGTGATCGTGATCGTAAGCCGTTTGGTGATCGTCCGAGCCGTGATGGGGATGCGCGCCCGAGCTTTGGTGATCGTGATCGTAAGCCGTTTGGTGATCGTCCGAGCCGTGAGGGTGATCGTGACCGTAAGCCGTTTGGTGATCGTCCTCGTCGTGATGGGGATGCGCGCCCGAGCTTCGGCGACCGTGATCGTAAGCCGTTTGGTGATCGTCCTCGTCGTGATGGGGATGCGCGCCCGAGCTTCGGCGACCGTGATCGTAAGCCGTTCGGCGACCGTCCGCGCCGCGAAGGCGACGGAGAACGTCGTAGCTTCGGCGACCGCCCCGAGCGCGGCCCCCGCAAGTTCGATGGCCCACGTAGCGAGGGACGCAGCTTCGGCGGCGGCTCCTGGGAAGAACGTCCCGCGCGGGTTCCGAACGCGGCGGATCTGCGCAGCGCCAACCGCCCGGACCGCGAGCGTTCCCCCGAGATCGACGACGACATCACGGGCCAGGAGCTCGACCGGGTCACGAAGCACCAGATCAAGACCCTTGAAGGCATGAACGCCGATTGGGTTGCGAAGCACCTGGTGATGGCAGGCCGCCTTATCGATATCGACCCTGAGCTTTCCTTCCAGCACGCCTTGGCCGCTAGCCGCCGTGGTGGCAGGTTGGCCGCTGTCCGTGAAGCCGTGGGCCTGACCGCCTACGCTGCCGGCCACTATGGCGAGGCGCTTCGCGAATTCCGCACCTACCGCCGGATCAGCGGCTCCAACGTCCATTTGCCGCTCATGGCCGACTGCGAACGCGGCCTGGGGCGGCCGGACCGTGCGCTGGACGTCGTCCGTTCACCCGAAGCACAAGACCTCGACGCCCCCGGCAAGGTTGAGCTAGCCATTGTGGCTTCCGGTGCCCGGAGCGACCTTGGCCAGTTGGATGCCGCGGTGGCCGAGCTGGAGATCATCCAGCTCGACATCAACCGCGCCTTCTCCTACAGCCCGCGCCTGTTCCGTGCCTACGCAGACGCCCTGACGGCAGTGGGCCGCACGGAAGAAGCCGGCAAGTGGCAGCGCCAGGCAGTCGTGGCTGAAAATGCCCTCGGCGTTGGAGACTTCGAGGACCCGGACATCATCGACCTCGGCGAGGACGATGAAAGCGAAGCTCGCAAGCCTCGTTTCAGGAACATTGAGGAGAGCACGGAGCGAGCCGACGAGAGCAAGTCCGAGGCGGCGCCCGCACGCGCGGAGACGGTCATCGGCTCTGAATCCACCGAACAGGACGACGTGGAACTCGACGACGTCGAGTCTGACTACTTTGAGTCCGACGACGCCGAGTCGGACCGCGATTCCGTCGAGGACACCGAAGAAGACGAGGAAGACGCAGAAGAGGCTTCCGAAGGCGGCGAAGAGACCAAGAATGACTGAGGCCTCGCTGGTTTCGCGTTTCGACGCTGTCCTGTCCGATCTGGACGGAGTCGTGTACGCAGGCCCGCACGCCATTCCCGGCGCTGTGGAGTCCTTGCAGCGGCTTGAGTCGGTCGGGGTGCGCCTGGGTTATGTAACCAACAACGCCTCGCGTACTCCGGCACAGGTTGCCGCGCACCTTCGTGAACTTGGCGCACCTGCTGAGGATAACCAAGTGGTCAGTTCCTCGCAGGCCGCGGGGGATCTTTTGGCCGGACTCCTGGCTCCGGGTTCTCGGGTAATGATTACGGGCAGTCCGGCGCTGGCCCACGAAATCGAACTCGTGGGCCTCACGCCTGTCCACAGCGCCAAAGAGAACCCTGTGGCTGTGGTCCAGGGCTTCAACCCGGAAATCGCGTGGAAGGATCTGGCCGAGGCGTCCTATGTTGTCGCCGCAGGCGCCCTCTGGGTGGCTACAAATACGGACATGTCCATTCCCCAGGCCCGCGGGATTGCTCCCGGAAACGGCACCCTCGTGGCCGCCGTCGCGTCGGCCACCGGCAAACAGCCGCGGGTAGCCGGCAAGCCGGAGGCCCCGCTCTTCCACTCGGCGGCACGGAGGCTCAAGTCGGAGCGCCCGATCGTCGTCGGAGACCGGCTGGACACCGACATCCTTGGCGGCAACCGTGCGGGCTTCGCGACGGCGGCAGTCCTCACCGGCGTCGATACGCCCGAGTCCATCCTGGCTGCACGCAGCTCGGAACGCCCAGGCTACTTGCTGGCTGATCTCACGGAACTGCACGAGCCGTACCCCGAGATCGTCGAGGAGGACAGCACGTTCCACTGCGGAAAGGCAACTGCCGAAGTCCAGGATGGCCTGATCAAGGTCTCCGGGTCCGAGAAGGATCTGGACGCCTGGCGCGCTGCATGCGCAGCCTGGTGGGCGGCCACCCCCGACGCCGCAGAGGCTACATCGCCGCGCCTCGAATGGCTGGAAAACTAGACTGGTCCGATGAGCGAGTTGAACGATCACTGGGAGAGCGCCGCCGAAATGAGTGCCATCGATCTGGACGGCCTCGAACCGCAAAGCGTCGAACCGCACGACGTCCTATGGCCGGACGACACTACCGCGACAGGTGACGACGCCGTGGATGCTGCCTTGGAGCGGCTGGCGGGCATCTCCACTGTGCCGGTGGCCGAGCACAGCGGCGTCTACGCCGAGATCCATGACTCCTTGATGGCGTCCCTCGACGACGAAGAACGCTGAGCATGGCCAGACTCGACCAGGAACTCGTCAGCCGTGGATTGGCGAGATCGCGGACCCATGCCGCGAAACTCATTGCGGACGGAAAAGTCAGTTCCGAGGGCAGCATTCTTGCCAAGGCAGCGCAACAGGTCTCCGAAGAGACGGAAATCGATGTTCAAGCCCATGCCGAGGACGTCTACGTCAGCCGCGCCGGACACAAACTCGCCGGGGCACTGGCGGCCTTCCCTTCCGTTCTTGTGGAAGGGAAGCGGTGCCTCGACGCCGGAGCCTCCACCGGTGGCTTCACTGACGTGCTGCTCCGGCAAGGTGCCGCGCACGTGGTGGCGGTCGACGTCGGGCATGACCAGTTGGTGCCGTCCCTGCGGAAAGATCCCCGCGTCGCAGTCCATGAGGGCGTCAACGTCCGCTACATGACGGCCGAGCAGATCGGTGGGCCGGCCGCGCTCACCGTGGCAGACCTGTCCTTCATTTCCCTCACACTGGTTCTACATCCGCTCGCGGCGTGCACCGAACCCGGGGGAGACCTCGTGCTCATGGTGAAGCCCCAATTCGAGGTCGGTAAGGAACGGCTGAGCCGCACCGGCGTGGTCACCTCCGATCATGAACGGCGTCGCGCGGTGGCCCAAGTCGCCAAAGCGGCCGTGGATGCAGGGCTTGAACTTTGTGGCCTGGCACCGAGTCCCTTGCCGGGCCAGGACGGAAATGTGGAGTACTTCCTGTGGATAAAACGCAGGATGCAGCCGGACTTGCCTAAGATCGAAGAGCGGGACGAGGAAGTTGCTGCACTGATGGAACGACTCTGGACCACCCACTAGAAAGCAGAACACCATGAGCAGGCGCGTTTTGGTCCTTGCCCACACCGGGCGTGAGGACTCCCTTCGCGCGGCCTGGGATGCCTGCGGGCAACTCCACTACTCAGGCCTGATCCCTGTGATGCAGAAGTCGGAACTGGACGACATCGAACGGTTCTACGGCGTGGTGGATAAGCCGATCGAGATACTCCACGGGGATGTCCGGTTGGAGGACGTCGAACTCGTCATGGTTCTTGGCGGCGACGGCACCATCCTGCGCGCTGCCGAGCTGGTCCGCAACGTCGATGTTCCCCTGTTGGGCGTCAACCTCGGGCATGTCGGGTTCCTCGCCGAAAGCGAGCGGGCCGATCTTGCCCAGACCGTCGAGTGGATCGCGAGCCGCGAATACACGGTGGAAGAGCGCATGACCATCGATGTCCAGGTGTGGGTCCGGGGCCAGAAGATCTGGCATACCTGGGCCCTCAACGAGGCCGCCATTGAAAAGGCCGACCGGGAGCGCATGATCGAAGTGGTGACCGAAGTGGATGAACGTCCGCTGACGTCTTTCGGCTGTGACGGAGTGGTGCTCGCAACCCCTACGGGTTCCACCGCCTACGCCTTCTCATCCGGCGGGCCTGTGGTGTGGCCCGAGGTTGAAGCCCTGGTGATTGTCCCCATCAGCGCCCACGCCCTCTTCGCCAAACCCCTCGTGGTTTCGCCGCGGTCCAGGCTGGCTGTGGAGATCCTCACCCGGACGGACGCCCAAGGCGTGCTTTGGTGCGATGGCCGCCGTTCCGTGGACCTCCCGCCCGGCGCACGGATCGAAGTAACAAGGTCCACCCGGCCTGTGCGGCTTGCCCGCACCCACCAGACCCCGTTTTCAGCTCGGCTCGTGCGGAAGTTTGAGCTCCCCATCCACGGCTGGCGGGGTCCGGCACCCCGTTCGGCTGACATCCACACCGGTCCTACCCCCGTGATCAGGACCTTCAAGCCCAGCCCTTTGCCGGCGCCCCAGGACGTGCGGACAGGCAGAGCGGCCGACCCCACAAAGGAGATGTAAACCATGATCGAGGAACTCCGGATCCGTGATCTCGGCGTCATCACCGACGCCACGTTGCCGTTGGGGCGCGGCCTGAGCGTCGTTACGGGCGAAACCGGTGCCGGTAAGACCATGGTGGTCACCGCCGTGGGCCTCCTCCTGGGAGCCCGGTCGGACGCAGGCGCGGTACGTTCCGGTGCCAAGTCGGCCTCTGCAGAGGCCCGGCTCTTGCTTGATCCGGCGCACGCCGCCGTGGAACGGGCCGTAGAAGCCGGCGGCGACGCGGAAGAGTACGACGGCGGCACCCAGCTCTTGCTGGCCCGCACCGTGGGCGCAGACGGCCGCAGTCGTGCTTTCGTGGGCGGTCGGTCGGCGCCTGTGGGCGTATTGGCGGAACTTGGCGAGAGCCTGGTGGTGGTGCACGGCCAGTCGGACCAGATACGTCTCAAGGGTGCCGTGGCGCAGCGGCACGCACTGGACCGATTCGCCGGGGCCGAGCTCGCCGCGATGCTCACGGAATACCAGGAGCTTTACGGGCATTGGAAGTCCAGCCAGGCGGAGCTCGATACCCTCCGCGGCGAGGCCCGGGAAAGGCTGCGCGAGGCGGAATCGCTCGCGGTCGCGCTCAACGAAATCGACGACGTCGATCCCCAGCCCGGCGAGGATGAATCCCTCAAGGCCGAGGCAGTGAAGCTGGCGAACGTGGAAGAGCTCCGCATCGCCGCCGCGGCAGCGCATGAAGCCCTGATCTCGGAGGAATTCGGCGAAACAGCTGATGCCACGACGCTGATTGACTCGGCCAAACGGGCATTGGACCAGGTTTCCGAACATGACGAAGCGTTGGCGGGAGCCGCCGCACGCCTCGCCGAGATCGGCTTCCTCATCAATGACATAGCGGGGGAGCTGTCCAGCTACCAAGCGTCCCTGGACTCCGAGGGGCCCGAACGGCTTTCGGAGATCGAGGAGCGGCGCGCAGCACTGGCCAAACTCATCCGGAAGTACGCTCCGAGCATCGACGAGGTCTTGGAATGGGCGGCAGCGTCGAGGACCAGGCTTGACGAACTGCAGGATGACTCGAGCCGGATCGAAGCCCTTGATGCCGAGGTAACCGCCGCAGAGACGACGCTGCGAAAGCAAGCCGCGCGCATCTCGAAGTCGCGATCAAAGGCGGCCAAGGAGCTCTCCGCGCGGGTAAGTGCGGAGCTCACAGCGCTTGCGATGGCCGACGCAACTCTGGTGATCGAGGTGGACAGCCAAGGGCAGTTGGGCCCGCATGGCGTCGACGACATCTCCTTCCTCCTGCAACCGCACGCTGGCGCCCCCGCCCGTCCTCTCGGCAAGGGCGCGTCCGGTGGTGAATTGTCCCGCGTCATGCTTGCCATCGAAGTGGTCCTCGCCGCCGTGGACCCGGTGCCCACCTTCGTCTTTGACGAGGTAGATGCCGGAGTGGGCGGGCGTGCCGCCGTCGAGATCGGACGCCGGCTTGCCATGCTGGCCCGCCACGTCCAGGTGCTGGTGGTGACCCATCTGCCGCAGGTGGCCGCCTTCGCCGACCAACATATCCGCGTTACCAAGACCTCAGTCAGGGGAAGCGACGGCAAGACCGCCACGGGCTTCACGTCCAGCGACGTCCAACTCCTCGATGACGAGGAACGCGTGAAGGAGCTTGCCAGGATGCTGGCGGGACAGGAAGACTCCGAGTCTGCGCGTGCGCATGCCCAGGAATTGCTGGACGACGCGAAGCTTCTGCCCCAATAGGCGTAGCCGCCCGGCAGCCGTCTGGGACATCGGTCACATGAGCGCCTTCGCCGGTCCCTGAGGCCAAGTAGCGGATTCCCAGGCGGCTGAGCTGTTTTGCCGGTCCAGGTGGACTTTACTCTTGATCCTTGCCCCATGGCAGGGGACTATTGAGCATTTGGGAAAACGGCTAGCGGATCCTTTGGAGGCGCAATTGATGATAGGCTCGAATTCCGTGGTGCAGCGATCAAATTCCCGTGTAAATTCCCGGTTCCCGGGCTCGTCCAAGACGACCAAACACATCTTTGTCACTGGCGGTGTGGCGTCCTCGCTCGGTAAGGGACTGACGGCTTCGAGCCTCGGCCACCTGCTGCGGGCACGCGGTTTGTCTGTAACTATGCAGAAGCTCGATCCCTATCTCAATGTGGATCCGGGCACGATGAACCCCTTCCAGCACGGCGAAGTCTTCGTCACTGACGACGGCGCCGAAACCGACCTCGACATCGGACACTACGAGCGCTTCCTCGATGAGAACCTTGAGGGTTCGGCCAACGTCACAACCGGCCAGATCTACTCGACAGTCATCGCCAAGGAACGGCGTGGTGAGTACCTCGGCGACACCGTCCAGGTCATCCCGCACATCACGGATGAGATCAAGCGCCGCATGCGCCTCCCCGCTGAGGGCAAGAACGCTCCTGATGTCATCATCACCGAAATCGGCGGCACCGTTGGCGACATCGAGTCGCAGCCTTTCCTCGAGTCCGCACGCCAGGTCCGCCAGGACATCGGCCGGAACAACGTCTTTTTCCTGCACGTCTCCTTGGTGCCGTATATCGGCCCCTCGCAGGAACTGAAGACCAAACCAACACAGCACTCTGTTGCCGCGCTGCGCTCCCTCGGCATCCAGCCGGAAGCGATTGTGATCCGCTCGGACCGCGAAGTGCCTGACGCTATGCGCGAAAAGATCGGCCGCATGTGCGACGTCGACATTGATGCAGTGATCAACGCCGCCGATGCTCCCAGCATCTACGACATCCCGAAGACGCTGCACTCCCAGGGCCTTGACTCCTACGTCGTCCGAGCCCTGGATCTCCCGTTCAAGGACGTCGACTGGACCAGCTGGGACAAGCTCCTCGAAGCTGTCCACAACCCCAAGCACCACGTAGAAGTTGCTTTGGTGGGCAAGTACATCGACCTCCCGGACGCTTACTTGTCCGTGACCGAGGCCTTGCGTGCCGGTGGTTTTGCGAACGAAACCAAGGTCAAGATCCGCTGGGTCCCGTCCGATGAGTGTGAAACCCTAGAAGGCGCCACCAAGTCCTTGGCCGGCGTCGACGCCATTTGTGTTCCCGGTGGCTTCGGTATCCGTGGCCTGGAGGGCAAGCTCGGCGCACTCAAGTTCGCCCGCGAGACGAAGCTTCCGGTGCTTGGCCTCTGCCTCGGTCTTCAGTGCATGGTCATCGAGTACGCCCGCAATGTGGTCGGCCTCGAGGGCGCGTCCTCCAGCGAGTTCGAGCCTGACTCCAAGTACCCGGTCATCGCCACCATGGAAGAACAGCTCGACATCGTGGACGGCAAGGGCGACCTTGGCGGCACGATGCGCCTGGGCCTTTACGAAGCCAAGTTGGATGAAGGCTCCGTGGTCGCAGAAACTTACGGCGCAACAACTGTTAGCGAGCGTCACCGGCACCGCTACGAGGTCAACAACAAGTACCGCGAGCAGATCGCAGCCGATGGACTCGTGTTCTCCGGAACGTCTCCCGATGGCAAGCTGGTTGAGTTCGTGGAACTGCCGCGCGAAGTACACCCGTACTACGTTGCAACTCAGGCCCACCCCGAGCTCAGCTCCCGCCCCACGCGCCCCCACCCGCTGTTTGCCGGCCTCGTGAAGGCTGCGCTGGAGCGTCAGGCAGGCGTGGATTCGCTAGCAAAGTCAGCCCGCAAGGTCGCTGCGAAGTAATCGCTCACACGAAATGAAGGACGGCGCGATGCCCGGTATTTCTGAAACCCCCAGCACTTTTCGGAGGGTTTCGGACATGCCGAGCCCGCGCCGTCTTTTGTCGTCCAACAAGGTCTATGAAGGCCGTATTTGGGACGTCGTCAGTGACGCCTTCGAGCTGGGCGACGACACCGGCACTTTGGTCCGCGACTACATCGACCATCCTGGCGCTGTAGCAGTACTGCCGATGAATGTCGACGGCGAAATCCTGTTGCTCAAGCAATATCGCCACCCCGTGGGCATGGATCTGTGGGAGATTCCTGCCGGGCTTCTTGATGTGGCCGGCGAAGACTTCGTAGTCGGCGCAGCCCGGGAGCTCGCAGAAGAGGCAGATCTCACCGCAGCCACGTGGAATGTCCTCGCCGACTTCTTCAATTCACCGGGATCCTCGAGCGAGGCGATCCGAATCTATCTGGCGCGGGGGTTGGGAGACGTGCCCGAGGCCGAACGCCACGTCCGCACGGAGGAGGAATCCGAAATCGAGCTGGTGTGGGTGCCTCTCGACGAAGCTGTTTTGGCAGTGCTGGAAGGCCGCCTTCACAACCCGTCCGCCGTCGTCGGGATCCTCGCCGTCGCAGCTGCCCGCGCCGACGGCTTCAGGAACCTGCGACCGGCCAATGCCCCCTGGCCCGCCCATCCGAGCCAGCGCTGACCGTGCCCCAGCTCGCGGAGACGAGGGTCCAGACCGCCATTGACCGGGCCGTCACGGACTACCTGCAGCACCTCGGCGTGGAACGCGGCCTTGCAAGCAACACCTTGTCCGCCTACCGCAGGGATCTGTCCCGCTATTCGAACTTCCTGGCAGGGTCCGGTGTCGACAAGCCGGGAAATATCTCCCGCCACGATGTCACCGCTTTTGTCCAGGCCCTGGCCGACGGCTCCGACGGCGGCGCCGCACTCGGCGTCCGTTCGGCGGCACGCACCGTGGTTGCCGTCCGGGGCCTCCACAAGTTCTGGGCCCTGGAGGGGACGACGACGGCGGACCCCGCGAGCGATGTCCACCCGCCTATGCCCGGCAAGCGTCTGCCGAAGGCCATTAGCGTCGGCGAAGTGACCCGTATCCTCGAAGCCGCCGGTGCCGATACCGCCACCGGGTTGAGGGACCGGGCACTTTTGGAGTTCCTCTACTCCACGGGTGCCCGCATCAGCGAAGCGGTGGGGCTTGACGTCGACGATGTCTCCCTCGAGGCTGAGGCCGATGGGCCCGCGATCGTGCGGCTCTTCGGAAAGGGCTCCAAGGAGCGCTTGGTGCCGCTGGGGTCCTACGGTGCCCGCGCCGTCGGATCCTATGTGGTCCGCGGAAGGCCTGCGTTGGCCGCGAAAGGAAAAGGCACTCCGGCGCTGTTCCTGAATGCCCGCGGCGGCCGGATCAGCAGGCAAAGCGCCTGGACCATTCTCAAGACTGCGGCCGAGAAGGCCAACATCACCAAGGATGTCTCTCCGCACACCCTGAGGCATTCTTTCGCCACTCATCTGCTTGAGGGCGGCGCCGATGTCCGGGTGGTGCAGGAACTCCTGGGCCATGCCTCGGTGACCACCACACAGGTGTATACCTTGGTCACTGCCGACACATTGCGCGAGGTGTATGCGGCCGCGCATCCGCGGGCGCTCGGCTGACGCCTCGCGCTGCACGCTGGAGACTTACCGCGGCCCGGTTACGCCAAGACCTTGAAGGTCAGCTCCACCGCGTTCAAGAACAGCGCCAGAATGGACATCCCGAGGCCGGCCACGAGCAGAAGGCCCGGGTGCGCCAAGCCGAGAACCACCCGCCTCAGATCAGGCCGGGAGCGCAGGAATTTCCTCGGCACCCGTGAGCTGGCGGGACTTTGGCTCCAGCCACGCAAACGTCGCAGGAACCAGGCGCAGCGGACGATGAAAGCCATCCACAGGACCGAAATGACAAGCGGGACTGCTGCCACGAGCAAGTTGAAGCCGAGGGCCGTCACTTCGCGCTCGGAATTTCCCACTGCGGCCTGGACAGTCGTGGAGATCGAGGCGCTCATGACCACTGAGACGCCCCACACGAGGAAAGCAGTCACCAAGGCAAGGAATCTCACGAAGAAGTGGCCAAGCACTGACTCGTTTTGTGGTTTCAAATGCCTGCGGGGAGTAGCGTTCAGCACCGCGAGTGTAGACAGAACGGTCGGCAGCGCGGCCATGCCGACCAGCAGGTACCAGCTCCAGCCGGCCAGGTCCAGGAATTCATCGAGGAGGATCAACACCGCCCAGAAACCGGTCCATGCCCACCCGGCGTAGAGCGGATGCCGGACCAGCCAGCCAGGCAGCCAGGCCTCGGAAGCGTCCGCTGCCTGGGCACTCGCCTCGCTCCCCGGGGCATCTGCCTTTCCTGGCGGGGCCTTTGCCGTCGTGGGACCTTCACCCCCATCCACGCTCATGGGCCAACTGTAGCAAGGACACACTTGCGAAGCCCTGCGGAGTTAGGCTTGGTCAATGACTTCAGCCCACGTCACCCTGTGTTTCCTGCTCCGCGACGGCGACGCCGGCCAAGAGGTGCTCCTGGGTCGGAAGAAGACCGGCTTCGGCACAGGGAAGATTGTGGGCGTAGGCGGACATGTGGAGTCCGGAGAGACAGCGGCCGAAGCCGTATGCCGGGAAGTTCAGGAGGAAATCTTCGTCCATGTGGAAGAAGGGGACCTCATTCCCGCCGGGACAGTGGATTTCGTCTTCCCCGCCAAGGCCGAGTGGAACATGTTCACCACGGTGTATCTGACCGAGAGATGGACAGGCGAGCCAGCCGAGAGTGATGAAATAGCGCCGCAGTGGTACCGCGTGGAGGGACTCCCTGTCGAACAGATGTGGGCCGACGCCGAACACTGGCTGCCCGCCATGATTTCCGGTCAACGCATCGCAGTTGAAGTTGTGCTCGCTGGTGACAACGAAAGTGTCGCCGAAGTTCACACTGGCGAGTGGCTGGATTCTGGAGCGGCGCGCTAGTTGCGAGGAATCTTCAAGAAAGCTTGGTTGGAAATGTAACTTTGTCCGGCTTCTTGGAAATTACCCTCGTAGCCGGTAACCACAGGCTTAAAACTTCAAGGGGGGACCATGCTTTCGGAACGGGAGCTGGCGTTTATCACGCTTCACAAGGACTGTTACCCACGCGTTTTCGGCTTTGTTCGACGACGCGTTTCAGATGCGGAATTAGCGCAGGAGCTCGCGGCGGACGTGTTTCGCGTGGCATGGCAAAAATGGGATGAAGCAGGGGTGACTGAACCCGCGTGGTTGTTCGCCGTAGCTCGGAATCTGCTGGGGAACGCCTACCGTAGCCACGAACGTCAGCAGGCATTGCATTTGCGGCTTAGGGAATCCGCAGGAACCATCGGTGCTGCTGCCGAAAGCAACGAAGTTGTGGAACATGCCATGGCTGCTTTGAGGGAAAAAGACCGTGACGTCCTGCAACTCGCGTATTGGGATGAACTCTCGATCGCAGAAATCGCCGGCGTGCTGCAGTGTAGCGAATCGGCCGCAAAGGTGCGTCTACACCGAGCCCGCGAGGCATTCCGCAAGGCCATGCCGGTCCGGGCCGAAACCGCTTCACAGAAAATGGGGGCATGAAATGGATGCCATTAGGAATTTGATTTCCGCAACTGATCCGTTGAAAGCAGATCCCGCTACCGTCCCGGATGCCGAGGCCGTCCTCCGGCAGATTGTCACGGACCGCTCCGAGACCGTTGACAAGATGCCGCCCAATATCCGGTCATTGGCCGATGCCAGGCGACAGCGGGCAGTGCGTCTCGCCGGGCTGCTGACCATCGCTGCGGCTGCCGTGACGGCAGGCGTGCTGGTGGTGTCGAATCTGGGCGCGTTGACCGGGGCTCCTGCTCCGGCCAATTCCGGGCATGTGACTCCGGCTCCCTCCGCCACCCCGTCAACCTCCGCAACGCCCACTGCGACACCAACACCAACCCCAACTGTAAGCATGGCCCCCGCTGTCCGGTGGAAGACGTTTACAGACGCGACATCGCAGGCGACGTTCGAGCTGCCTGAAAGCTGGTTCGTAGTGGAGCGACCGACGATGATTGCCGGCGGATCGTACAACCAGGCTTCAATACGGGATGCAGAGAACAAGCAGGTCGCGGAGTTGAACTTTGTCTACGACCGCACCATTGGAGGCTGCGCCAACCCTAAGCCGTACTCTCCAAAGCCGGTCACTGTCCTGGATTCGGTGGATCTGGATATCCCGCAGAAGGCAGACAAGGTCGCATGGTTTTCAGGAGCCAAGGGCTCCCCGCTTGGTCCCTCTCGTTTCACATTCACTGTGATCAAAGGCGATCGCGTCTACGGCACAGTAGCGCTCTCGGAGGAGCATGAGTTGCCCGGAACACCTGTGTGCCACCAAATCAATGGCATCACCGGACCGGACAACGTTCCCTTGGTCGAATTCGGAGACACTTGGGCGATGGCCGCGGACGGCTCGAACGCGCCTCTCGTCTTCGACACCATGGCGGAGGCGCGCGCGTACACGCAGACGCAGGATTACCAGGACATGAAGCGGATGCTGAGCTCTCTGTCCCTGAAGCCCAGCAAAACTGTCGTTTCCTCTATATACCGAAGCCAGGCCGCGAAGGTCCAGTTCGAACTGCCGACAGGGTGGACAGCGGCGGAGGTACCTGCGGGGACGGCCGAGTTTCCTGGCACGGGGATTGACGTCGCGGACGAGTCCGGTAAAAGGGTGGCCCAGTTGCGATATGGCTCTGGCGGTGGCCTCGGTGGCGCCTGCGGTCCCAGTGAGCGCTACAAAGTGACGGAGCTCGATTCCTTCACCATGGGATATTCCTGGGCGGAAGCAGCAGGTGCCAGGTTCTCATACCGCGTGCTGGACCTAGCCCCGGTGGGCAAAGGTTTGAGTTATGAAGTGGGTCTCGTCGACAAGTCCAGCGGGCAGCTGACGGACACGTGCCCGACCCTGATGTACGCAGTGGTCAGTGGGGCCCCCAAGGGCTCCCTGTCCTTTGCCGACAGGAGCATCCAAGGTCCCGGAGCTCCCGTCTTCGACACCATGCACGAAGCCATGGCCTACATGGGGACACCCGAGTACGCAAAGCTGAAGCTCATGATGACGAGCCTCGCACTCACCGATTAGCCAGGCTCCTGTTCGAGAACGACGCCGGGCCGGTCCCCAGAATGGACCCATTCTGGTGACCGGCCCGGCGTCGTACTTGGTGAAATTACGGCAGGTGCCGTTCATCCACGCCGTTGTATTCGCTGAGCGGACGGATCAGGGAGTTCGATCCGAGCTGCTCCATGATGTGTGCGGTCCAGCCGGTGATGCGGCTCGCGACGAACAGCGGGGTGAAGGTGGGGGTGTCGAAGCCCATGAGGTGGTACGTGGGCCCGGCGGGGTAGTCGAGGTTGGGCTTGATCGCCTTGGCCTCGTCCATGGCCTGTTCGAGGCCGTTGTACAGGCCCAGGATCTCGGGCCGGCCGTAGTGGGCGATCATCTTGTCCAGCGCGGCCTTCATGGTGGGCACCCTGGAGTCGCCGTGCTTGTAGACGCGGTGCCCGAATCCCATGACCTTCTTCTTCTGCGCCAAGGCGTGTTCCATCCAGGTCTTCGCACGGGAGGCTGCGTCATCCAGCGATTCCTCGGTGCGGATGCCGATTTCCTCGAACGTGTGCATGACGGCCTCGTTGGCGCCGCCGTGCAGCGGGCCTTTGAGGGCGCCGATCGCCGCGGTGACCGCGGAGTGCAGGTCCGAGAGGGTGGAGGTGACAACGCGGGCAGTGAAGGTGGACGCGTTGAAGGAGTGCTCGGCATAAAGGATCATCGAGACGTTGAACGCCTTGACGACCTCGTCCACCGGGTCCTCGCCGAAGGTCATCCACAGGAAGTTCGCGGAGTAGCCGAGGTCCTCGCGGGGATCCACGACTCCCTGACCGCGCCGGCGGCGCTGGTCGTAGGCGACCACTGCCGGCATGGCGGCGAACAGGTCAATTGCCTTGGTCATGTTGGCCTCGGGCGTGGAAACCTCGGCCAGCGGGTGCCGCGCTCCCAGCACTGAAGCGGCCGTTCGGCAGACATCCATGGGGTGGGCAGTCGTCGGCAGAGTATCGATGACCTGCTTCACTACAGGGTCAAGGGCGCGGCCCGCGCGCTCGCGGGCGGTGAACTCTGCAAGTTCCTCCGACGTGGGCAGTTCACCGTTCCACAGCAGGAAGGCGACTTCCTCGAAACTGCATTTGGCGGCGAGTTCCTGCACGGGGTAGCCGCGGTACAGCAACGAGTTGGTGTCCGGATTGACCTTGGAGATCGCGGTGTAGTCAACCACGACGCCGGCCAGGCCCTTCTTGATCTCTTCAGCTACCATGCTGTCCTCCTTCGTTCATCGGCAAGCACTCCGGACTAGCCGGAGCGCCTGCATCCCTTGGTTGATCCAGTTACCGGCTGAGCCCAGGAACCTGGAAGTTGAAAACGCTCGTGTCGAAGTGGTTGTAGGCCTCGTAGTCCACGAGGTCATAGAGGCGCGCACGGGTGAGCATGTTCTCCACCTGCGCCTCCTGCGTTCCTGTGGCCTTGATCGTTTCCAGCGTACGCTCTGCAGCCCCCATGGCAATGCGGAGCAGGGTGACGGGGTAGATCACCATGTTCACTCCGACGCCCTGGAGCTGTTCCACGGTGAATAGCTCGCTTTTGCCGAACTCGGTCATGTTGGCCAGGATCGGCACATCCACTGCGTCGCGGATGGCTTGGAACTCGGACAGGTCCTTCATGGCTTCGGGGAAGATCGCGTCCGCGCCGGCGTCGACGAGTGCCCGGGCACGTTCCTGGGCGGCCTGGATGCCGTCGACGGCGCGGATGTCGGTCCGGGCCATGATGAGGAAGTTCGGGTCGCGCCGGGCGTCCGCTGCCGCACGGATGCGCTTGGCGGCGGTGTCGGTGTCGACCACGTTCTTGCCGTCGAGGTGCCCGCACCGTTTGGGGTTGAACTGGTCTTCGATATGGCAGCCGGCCAGCCCGGCGTTTTCGAGTTCCTGGATGGTGCGGGCCACGTTCATCGGCTCGCCGAATCCGGTGTCCGCGTCCACGAGGCAGGGGAGTTCGGTCATGCGGGCGATCTGCCCTGCGCGGGTGGCGACCTCGGTGAGGGTGGTGAGTCCGATGTCCGGCAGGCCGAGGTCGTTGGCGAGGACGGCACCGGAGATGTAGACGCCGGGGAAGCCCTTCTCCTCGATCAGGCGTGCCGAGAGCGGGTTGAAGGCGCCGGGGAACTGGGCGATGGTCCCGGAAGCGAGCATCCCGCGCAGGGCGAGGCGCTTCTGCTCCGGGGTGGTGGTGGAGTAGAGCATCTAGAAGAGTCCCTTCGGTGCGGCGGCAAGGTCGATGACGCCGGGGGCGGCGGTGATGTTCAGCTGGTCCAGTTCGCCCGGGCCCAGTTCCGGGAGGCGCTCGACGGCGGCGAGGAACCTCTCGATCTCGGACGCCTCGACCAAACCGGTAGCAAGCGTTCGGAACTTGTTCACGTACTGTTCGCGGGCGAAGGGCCGGGCGCCGAGCGGGTGCGCGTCGGCCACGGCGATCGACTCGGTGATGACGGTGCCGTCGTTGAGTGTGATGACAACGGTGCCGCCGAAGGCCTTTTCCGCGATGTCCAGGGAGTGGTAGCGGCGGGTCCATTCGGGGTCTTCCACGGTGGTGACCTTGTGCCAGAGTTCCACGGTGTCCGGGCGTGCGGCGCGTTCCGGGCTGTAGGAGTCGACGTGGTGCCAGGTGCCGTCCTGCAGGGCCACGGTGAAGATGTACGGGATGGAGTGGTCCAGGGTTTCCCGTGAAGCGGTGGGCGAGTATTTCTGGGGGTCGTTGGCTCCGGACCCGATCACGTAGTGCGTGTGGTGGCTGGTTTTGATCAGGACGTTGGCCACGTTGGCCGGGTCCGTGGCCTCGGGGTGCTCTTTGTGGAGTTTGCGGGCGAGGTCGATCCAGGCCTGGGCCTGGTACTCGGCGGAGTGTTCCTTGGTGTAAGTGTCAAGGATTGCGCGTTTGGGCTCCCCGGCTTCGGGCAGCGGGACCTCGTAGGAGGCGTCCGGGCCGTCCAGCATCCAGGCGATCACGCCGTCTTCGCCTTCGTAGATCGGCACGGGGGAGGTCTGGCCGCGCATGGCCCGGTCCACGGCCTCGACGGCCATCTTGCCGGCGAACGCGGGGGCGTGGGCCTTCCACGTGGAGATTTCACCCTTGCGGGACTGCCGCGTGGCGGTGGTGGTGTGCAGGGCCTGGCCGACGGACTGGAAGATCGTCTCCACATCCAGGCCCAGGAGGGTGCCGATGCCGGCGGCGGCGGACGGGCCGAGGTGGGCTACATGGTCGATCTTGTGCTGGTGCAGGCAGATGGCCTTGACCAGGTTCACCTGGATCTCGTAGCCCGTGGCGATGCCGCGGATCAGGTCCTTGCCGCTGGCCCCGGTGTGCTGGGCCACGGCGAGGATCGGCGGGATGTTGTCGCCCGGGTGGGAGTAGTCCGCAGCCAGGAAGGTGTCGTGGTAGTCGAGTTCTCGGACGGCAACGCCGTTGGCCCAGGCGGCCCACTCGCTCGAGACCCGGTCCGTGATGCCGAAGACCGACGAGCCTTTGCCGTTGGTGGTCGGCGCGTGGGTCAGGGCCTGCGCCCGGGCGGCGATGATCGGGCCACGGTTAAGGGAGGCAACGGCAACGGAGGCATTGTCGATGATCCGGTTGATGATCATGTCGGTGACCTCGGGAGTCACCTCGACGGCGTCGGCGGCAACCGTGGCGATCTTGTGCGCCAGCTGCTCCTCGCGGGGAAGGTTCTCTTCGCTCTTGTAGACGCGGACGTGGTTGTTCTTCACCATGGTGCTCCTTAGTGAGGGGTGTGGGTGGCTTTGACGTGGGAAAGACTGCGGTGCAGATGGACTGTCGTGGCGGCTTCGGCGAGCCGGGGGTTGCCTGCCGCGATGGCTTCGGCGATCGCGGCGTGCTCGGCCGCGGCGGCATGGAGGCGTTCGTCGTCGTCGGCCGCGAGGCGGCGGACCCGCACGAGGTGCACGCGGAGGCTGCGCATGGCCTGGGCGAGGTAGGAATTGGAGATGGCTTCGTCGATCGCTTCGTCGAGCCTTCCCACCAGGGCGTAATAGTCGTGCCGGGAGGGGTCGCTGTCGTTGAGCATCTCCGGTGCCCGGAGGAGCTCGGCGTGGAGTTGCTCGAACACCGCACGTTCACCGCGCACGGCGGCGAGGGCGGCGGCCTTGCCTTCCAGGGTTTCACGCAGCTCGAACAGTTCGTCGATGTCCTCCAGCGAGATATCGGTCACGACGACGCCGCGGCCGCCCGCCGCCGTCGTCAGTCCTTCCGCGCTGAGCCGGCCCAGCGCCTCCCGGACCGGTGTGCGGGACACGCCCAGGCGCTCGGACTGCTCCACTTCCGCGAGGACCGTCCCGGGCGCCAGACGCCACTCAATGATGTCCTCGCGCAGGGCCGCATAGGCTCTCTCGCTGGCACGCATGGACCCTCCTTCGCTGGGTGGACGTCCTCAGTGTATACACAAATGGTGATGAAGCCTAGCTTTTCTGGAGATTACTCGGTCGATGATCGACCTGTGTATACATCTTGGATGGATTGTGGGCTAACTCCGGTTCCAGCGGTATTCGTTCTCCGGCCGACCTGGGGTACCGTATCGCGCATTCCGCGTGACCATTCCGGCGTCGGCCAGGTACTCGAGATAGCGGCGTACGGTGACCCGGGACATCCCAAGGGCGACAGTTGCCTCGCTTGCGGACACGGCCCGGCCAAGGCTGGCCAGGAGGTCTTTGACGGACTCCAGGCTATGGGCCGAAAGGCCCTTGGGCAGTGGGACTTCGGTGGGCGCGCGGAGACTGGCAAACGCCTGGTCCACATCGCTTTGCGATGCTCCACTCGCCCGGGCGCCTGACGCCGGTGCGGCGAGTTGCTCGCGGAAGGTGCGGTAGCTGGCGAGTTTGTCCGCGAACGTTGCGAACGTGAACGGTTTGATAAGGTACTGCACCACGCCGATCGACACCGCGCTGCGGACAATGTTCACTTCCCTGACGGCGGTGATGGCGATGATGTCCGCAAGGAGTCCCGAAGCGCGCATTCGGCGGGCAACATCCAGTCCGTGCAGATCCGGCAGGTTCATGTCCAGCAGGACGAGGTCCACCGGCTGGCCGGCAACGGCGAATTCGTTCAGTAGCCGCAGGGCCGACTGTCCGTCCGGGGCCGTTCCCGCGACGGTGAAACCGTCGATTCGGCCGACGTAGACGCCATGGGCATCGGCCGCGATGGGTTCGTCCTCGACAACGAGGACGCGGATTTCGGTCATTCGGCTTCTTTCCTGGAGTCCGGCGCGGGGAGCGCCACGCGGAAGAACGCACCGCCCAAGGCGCTCGTGGATTCGCTGATGGACAGCGTACCGCCAAGCCGCTGAACTGCTTGCCGGACCAAGGCCAGGCCCACGCCGCGGGAAGGAGCTCCGGGTTGACCCGCCTGGCCGATGCCGGCGGCCTTGGTGCTGAATCCGTATTGCCAGACGTCGTCCACGATGCCGGGATCGATGCCGTGGCCGGAATCGGCCACCGTGAACGTGGTTCCATCAGGTCCGGATTCGATGTCCAGTTCAACTTTGCGCGGCGGGGGAGCGGCAGCGGCGGCGTCGAGCGCGTTGTCCAGCAGGTTTCCCAAAATGGTCACGAGGTCCTGGACGGCGAGGCCCCGTAGGCCGTCCCCGCCGGTCACCGTGACAGTCAGCTCCGCTCCGCGTTCGTGCGCCTCGGCGGACTTTCCCATGATGAGCGCACTCAGGACAGGCTCGTCCACCGATGCCACGAGGTGGTCGGTCAGCTGCTGACTCAGTTCAAGGTCCTTGGTGGCAAAGTCCAAGGCGTCGGTGGTCCGCCCGAGCTCCATGAGGGACACGATGGTGTGCAGGCGGTTGGCGTGTTCGTGGGTCTGGGCCCGCAATGCGTCAGACAGGGTCTTCATTGTTTCGAGTTCACTGCCGAGGGACTCGATTTCCGTCCTGTCCCGGAGCGTGGCAACGGTCCCGAACACGGCAGGTCTCTGCCGACCCCTCATTCCGGGCGGTCCCACGGCGGGCGCCTGGTTCACCACCAGGATCCTGGACCCCGTGAGGTGGATTTCGTCGTGTGCCGTCCGGCCGGACTCGAAGAGCCCGTGGAGGCTGGGCTCCAGGGGCAGATCCGCAAGGCGAGGTGCGGCTCCCGCGGCGGGATCGACGTCGGACCTTTCCAGTCCCAGCAAATCCGCGGCCTGGTCGTTGTACATGACCACACGGCCGCCCGTATCGATCAGGACCACGCCTTCGCGAACCGAATGCAGGACCGACTCGTAATACGCGAACAATTGCGCCAATTGCTCCGGTCCCCAGCCCCGGGTGACCGAACGCAGGTAACGGCCCAGCAGCCCGGAGGCGAGGGAGCCTCCAGCGAGCATGGCCAGGGAGAAGGCGATGATCGTCGTGAGCCGGGCTGACACCGCGACGTCCACCGTCCGCACCGTGACACCCGCCGCCACGAGTGCCCGGACCTTTCCGGAGGAATCCTCCACAGGAACGATGGTGCGGACGGAAGGGCCGAGCGTACCGGCAGTGACCTCAGTGAAGGTCTGCCCGTGCAGGGCAGGATCGATGGTGCCGATATACGGTTTGCCGATTTCGTCGGGGTTCGCATGGGTCCAGCGCGTCCGGTCCGGGGCCATGATGGTGATGAAGTCGGTATGGGCGTTAGCCATGACCATCTGGGCGTAAGGCTGCAGGGCGGCGGACGGATTCGGCGTACCGGCTGCCTGAAGGACGAGGGGGTTGGCTGCGATCGCCGCGGCCACCGCCTGCATTCGCTGGCCGGCGTCGTTGTAGGCCCGGTCCCTCGCGTCCACAAACGCCACCGTTCCGACGATCGCAGTGAGCGCCAAGATGAACAGCAGATTTGCCACAAAGAGTCTCCGGGCAATGCTCCAGCGTCGGATCTCGTGCTCCTTTCTGCGGGCCATCCTGTGACCAATATGAACGCAACAGTGATACATGTCACGCCGCGCCTAATGATGGGTATCACAGCAGAGCGGCGCAGGGACATTTTGCAGGGACCACGGCGCTTTCCAGAGTATCTATAAGGAGCAAAGCCATGACCTCTCAAAGAGGAGAGATTGCACCCGCCAAGACCGGGCGCAAGGGGCTGGACAAGTCGCATTACCTCTACATCGCCGTGATCGCCGCAGTAGTACTGGGCGCAGTCGTCGGGCTGCTTTTCCCCGAAGTGGGTAAATCCCTCAAGCCTTTGGGTGACGGCTTCATCAAGCTCATCAAGATGATGATCGCCCCCGTGATTTTCTGCACGATCGTCCTGGGCATCGGATCGATCGCCAAGGCAGCCACTGTTGGCAAAGTCGGCGGCCTCGCACTCATCTACTTCCTGGTGATGTCAACGTTCGCGCTCGCGATCGGTTTAGTAGTCGGCAACATCATCCACCCGGGTGAAGGCCTGAAGCTGATCCCGTACGACCCCAATGCGAAGGCCGCCACGAACAGCACCGCCGACTTCCTGCTGGGCATCATCCCGGGAGACATTCCCGTCCTGCCGACGCTCCTGGCCGCTATCTTGGTGGGCTTCGCGCTGCAGCGCATGGGCTCCCAGGGCCAGCCGGTACTCAGGGCCATCCAGCACGGGCAGGCACTCGTCTTCCGAATCCTCATCATGATCATGTGGCTGGCTCCCGTCGGCGCCTTCGGCGCCATCGCCGCAGTGGTCGGTGCCACCGGGGTCAAGGCAATTTTCGGCATGCTCACCCTGATGGTTGCCTTCTACATCACCTGCGCGCTGTTCATCGTCGTGGTGCTCGGCACCTTGCTGCGGGTGGTTGCCGGCGTCAGCATCTTCCAGCTGATGAAGTACCTGGCCCGCGAGTACCTGCTCATCTTCTCCACCTCATCCTCCGAAGCGGCGCTGCCGAGGCTCATTGCCAAGATGGAGCACCTCGGCGTTTCCAAGCCGGTTGTCGGTGTCACGGTGCCTACGGGCTACTCCTTCAACCTGGATGGAACTGCCATCTACCTGACCATGGCCTCGCTGTTCGTCGCCAACGCCATGGGTATCCCGCTGGACCTGGGTGCCCAGGTATCGCTGCTGGTCTTCATGATCATTGCGTCCAAGGGAGCGGCAGGCGTTTCCGGTGCCGGCCTGGCCACCCTCGCTGCGGGCCTGCAGGCACACCGGCCCGAATTGCTGGGCGGAGTCGGCATGATCGTCGGCATCGACCGTTTCATGTCGGAAGCCCGCGCCCTGACCAACTTCACGGGCAACGCCGTCGCCACCGTGCTGATCGGTACCTGGGTCAAGGAAATCGACCGCAACCAGGTCACCAACGTCCTCTCCGGTGCGACGCCGTTCGACGAGCTGACCATGATCAGCCACCACGCTGAACCCGAAGTGAAAGAGGCCGTGGCCGCTTAGTCCGGCACGCTGTTTCGAAGCATCCACGCAGGCAAGGCAGGAACCCGTCAGGGGGACCTGCCTTGCCTGCTTTTTATTGGCACCGCGAACCAACCTTCTACCTCAGCTAGAAGGTAAAGGCTCAAACTGCGGGCAATGTCAAGTTCCGAAGAATGCCGTGTCGGGCGCTGTAGCCTAGGTGGGGAGCAGTGCTGGTGCTGGAGACAGCCGCAGGAAATGACCGTCGTGGAGAGAGTGGATAGATACGTGAGCAGCGAACGGGGAACGACTACGCTGGAGGGCACGGATTTCGATCTGGAAGACGCCGTCATGGGGCCCACGGGCCGCCCGCACCGCGACTTCCCGGAGCCCGCGCCACTGGCCTCCCATGGCCCGGCCCGCGTCATCGCCATGGTCAACCAAAAGGGCGGCGTGGGCAAGACCACGTCAACCATCAACCTCGCCGCTGCGCTCGCAGAATACGGCCGTCGCGTCCTGCTCGTCGACTTCGATCCGCAGGGAGCCCTTTCCGCGGGGCTGGGAACGAACCCGCACGAGCTCGACCTCACCGTGTACAACGTCCTGATGGACCGCAAAGTGGACATCCGCGACGCCATCCAGAAGACCGGCGTCGAAGGCATCGACCTCCTGCCGGCGAACATCGACCTCTCCGCCGCGGAGGTCCAGCTGGTCAACGAGGTAGCCCGCGAGCAAGTGCTGGACCGCGCGCTCAAGAGCGTCGAGGACGACTATGACGTGGTGCTCATCGACTGCCAGCCGTCCCTTGGCCTCCTCACGGTCAATGCCCTGACGGCTGCGCACGGCGTCATCATCCCGCTGATCTGCGAATTCTTCGCCCTCCGCGCGGTGGCACTGCTTGTCGAAACGATCGAAAAGGTGCAGGACCGGTTGAACCCGCGCCTGCAGGTGGACGGCGTGCTCGCCACGATGTACGACGCCCGCACCCTGCACAGCCGCGAAGTCATTTCGAGGCTCGTGGAGGCGTTCGGGGACAAAGTCTTCGAGACCGTCATCAAGCGTTCCATCAAGTTCGCCGACGCCACGGTTGCCGCGGAGCCCATCACCAGCTACGCCGGAAACCACATCGGCGCCGATGCCTACCGCCGCTTGGCCAAGGAACTGATTTCGCGCGGCGGCGCACCCTAGCCCGCGTGGCAGAACCGCTCACCCCGGGAGCCTCGCCTTCGGGACGGAAGGCCGGCTTTGAGGTCCGGCTGGCGAACTTTACCGGCCCCTTCGATCTCCTGCTCGGCCTGATCTCCAAACACAAGCTGGACATCACCGAAGTTGCGCTGGCCACCGTCACGGATGAGTTCATCAAGTACATCCGGCGCCTGCAGGAACTGGGCGAGGACTGGGCTCTGGACGAAGCCAGCGAATTCCTGGTCATCGCCGCAACCCTCCTGGACCTCAAGGCCGCAAGGCTCCTGCCAGCCGGCGAAGTCGAAGATGCGGAGGACATTGCCTTGTTGGAGGCCCGGGATCTCCTCTTCGCCCGGCTCCTGCAGTACAAGGCTTTCAAGCAAGTGGCCGCGATCATGTCCGGCACCCTGGAGTCCGAAGCCCGGCGCTTCCCGCGGCAAGTTGCGTTGGAAGGGCATTTCGCGGCGATGCTGCCCGAACTGATTTGGCGCCACACGCCGGAGCAATTCGCCGCGCTTGCGGCCAAGACCCTGGCGCCGAAGGACAACACGCCCGAGGAAGTCGGGCTCGACCACCTTCACGGATCACCCGTCAGTGTGAAGGAACAAGCCGAGATCATCGGGTACCGCCTGCAGCGCGGCCAGCCACAATCCTTCAGGGCCCTTATTGCCGACGCCGAGTCCACGCTTGTTGTCGTAGCCCGGTTCCTGGCACTACTCGAGTTGTTCCGCGACCGCGTGGTGGCGTTTGATCAACCGGGTCCGCTCGCCGAACTGACCGTCCGCTGGACAGGGCGCCCAGAAGGCTGGAGCAGCGACAGCTTGAGAGATGAGTATGAGCAGATCGACAAGGGAGAGGAACCGCTGTGAGCGAGCAGGAAACGGACGGGGACGGCCTCGCCGAGCTTGAAGCCCTGCCCGGTGGCGCCCGCGCGGCACTGGAAGCCGTCCTGATGGTGATCGACCACCCGGCCACCGCGGAAGAGCTCGCTGCCGGGCTCAACGTGACAGTCGCCGTCGTCGAGGATTTACTGGAGGGACTGCGGCAGGAGTATAGCGGCTATACTGTTAAAGCCCCGGGCAGGGACGCTGATGACTTGCGCACTGATGCAAGTGCCAGCGCTGCACCCCGGGGTTTTGAGTTGCGGAACGTTGCCGGAGGGTGGCGGATCTATTCACGCGCGGATTTTGCCGACGTCGTGGGCAGGTTCGTTCTCGAAGGCCAGACCGCGCGGCTGACGCAGGCAGCCCTTGAAACCATGGCGGTCATCGCGTACCGGCAGCCGGTTTCCAGGGCCAGGGTGTCGGCCATCCGCGGCGTCAATGTCGATTCAGTCGTTCGGACCCTTGTCCAACGCGGGCTGATCGAGGACTCAGGTACCGATCCTGAATCGGGGGCGATCCTTTACCGGACCACCTCGTACTTCCTCGAACGGATGGGCATTGGCTCGGTGGCGGAACTGCCTCAATTGTCCCCCCACCTTCCGGGGCTGGAGGGCATCGAGGAGTTCTTCGACGCCGAACGCATGTAGTCGCGGGAAACCCGGCCGCAGGCAAGCTAAACAACTCAATATTGCAAGGATCTACAAACGCCCGGCTAGTAGCGGGCAGACACACAGGACAGATATTCTCTGTCCGGCTGGCTTACGTTGAGAAAGAACAAGCCGGCCACCATAACAAAAGGACGGGTCATGACACAGGCGGGACGCCAGGGTTCACCACGTAATAGTTCGGGACGAAACACTTCCGGACGCAACGAGTCGCAAGACTCAGGCCGCAACAACGCAGGCCGCAGCAGTGCCGGCCGCGCAGGAGGCAGCAGCTTTGGTGCCGGCCGGGGTGGCGCAAGCCGTGCCGGTGGCGCCTCCGGAGGTAGCAAGCGCAGCTTCTCCCCGGGCGGAGAGCGCCCCTTCAAGCCCACGCGTCCGCGTGAAGAACGCCCCTTCGATCCGGACAATCCCACCTCGGCCGGAGGCTACGAGCGTCGTGAAGACGCGAGGCCAGCCAAGGCCCCCCGCAAGCCAGGCTCCAACAAGCCCGGCTTCGGCAAGGCGCCGGGCACGCCGGGCGCATTGAAGCCCAAGACAAGCACCAAGAAACAGTACGCTTCCCGCGCCTTCGGCAGCGAGCGCTTCGGCCAGAACCTTGGACCGATCCGCAAGCCCCGCGGCCGCCGCGGCGAGGTGGCACAGTCCGAGCAGCACGACGCCGATGGCGTGCGCCTTCAGAAGGTCATGGCCCAGGCCGGCGTGGCTTCCCGCCGCGTGTGCGAGGAAATGATCGAAGAAGGCCGCGTCGAGGTCAACGGCCAGCTCACCACCGAGCTTGGCATGCGCGTCGACCCCGCCACTGCCGTGATCCACGTCGACGGCATCCGCATCCAGCTCGATGACACCATGCTCTACATGGTGTTCAACAAGCCCAAGGGTGTCGTTTCCACGATGGAAGATCCCGAAGGCCGTCCCTGCATCAGCGACTTCCTCAAGTCCGCCAAGAACAAGGGCGAGCGTCTCTTCCACGTCGGCCGTCTTGACGTCGCCACCGAGGGCCTGCTGCTGCTGACCAACGACGGCGAACTCGCCAACCGCTTGACGCACCCGTCATACGAGGTGCCCAAGACGTACCTGGTACAGGTCCGCGGTCCGTTCCCGCAGGGCGTCGGCGCGCAGTTGAAGGCCGGCATCGAGCTCGAAGACGGCATCGCGTCCGTCGACTCGTTCAAGCTCGTGGATTCCACTCCGGGCCACGTGCTGATCGAGGTTGTGCTGCACTCCGGCAAGAACCGTATTGTCCGCCGCTTGTTCGAAGCCGTGGGTTTCCCCGTGCTTCGCCTCGTGCGCGTCAAGATCGGTCCCATCGGCCTGGGCGACCAGCGCCAGGGCAGCATCCGCAACCTCGGCAAGCAGGAAGTCGGACACCTCCTGGCCTCCGTAGGACTGTAAGGCATGTCGGCATTCCACTCGCACGGCCGGGGCCACCTTGACGGCCCGGTGGTCGTTTTCGGCACCGGCCTGCTCGGAGCCAGCATCGGTCTCGGCCTGCGCGGCCGGGGTGTCTCCGTGTTCCTTTCGGACCCGTCGCCAACCAACCAGGCCGTGGCCGTGGATATCGGAGCGGGCCGGCCTCTGTCCGAGCTTGGGAACCCACCCCAGCTGGTTGTTGTCGCGGCACCGCCGGATGTGACGGCCGACGTCGTCGAGCGTGCCCTGGGTGAATACCCGGAGGCCGTTGTGGTGGACATTGCCAGCGTCAAGCTGGCCATCCAAGCCGAGCTCCGTGGCCGTGGAGTGGACATGTCCCGCTACGTCGGGACGCACCCGATGGCGGGGCGCGAGAAATCCGGGCCCGTCGCGGCCCGGGGCGAGCTCTTCACGTCCATGCCTTGGGTCCTTTGCCCGTCCGACGAGACCAGCGCCGACGCGCTTCAGACTGCACGTTCCCTTGCCGGTGACCTGGGGGCAATAGTCTCCCAGTTCACGGCGGAGGAACACGATGAAGCCGTTGCTTTGGTGTCGCATTTGCCCCAGGTGATGTCTTCGCTTCTCGCCAGTCGCCTGCAGGGAACACCGCTTCACGCGCTGTCCCTGGCCGGCAACGGGCTGCGGGACACCACAAGGATTGCTGCCAGCGATCCCACCCTTTGGGTGCAGATCCTTGGCAACAACGCTGCCAAGGTGGTGGATATCCTCCATGGTGTCCGTGAAGACCTCAACCGCTTGATCGGTACCCTGGAGGATCCCACGGCCCCCGGGGCCCGCCTGGATCTTGCCCAGCTCATCAGTGAGGGCAACGCCGGGCAGGCCAGGATCCCAGGAAAGCATGGCGGACCCCCGCAGGCATATTCATGGCTTACAGTTCTGGTAGACGACCGGCCCGGGCAGATCGCCAGGCTGTTGACGGAGATCGGTGATATCGGCGTCAACGTTGAAGACCTCCGCTTGGATCACTCGTCCGGGCAGAACGTTGGCATGGTGGAACTTTCCGTTATGCCCAACAAGCACGACCTCCTTGTTGAAGCCTTGACCGACCGTGGATGGCGGGTACTCCAGTAATGAAACGTGAACTTTTCGGCCCGGAGACCGTCGTACGTCCGGGAAAGCCGCTCGTTGTCGCCATCGACGGCCCGTCCGGCTCCGGCAAGTCCAGTGTCAGCAAGGAAGTTGCCCGGCGCTTGAAGCTCGCCTATCTGGACACGGGTGCGATGTACCGTGCGTTGACCTGGTACTGCCTCAAGACCGGCATCGACCTCGCCGACGGTGCCGCCGTCGAGCAGGCCTCAAAGGATCTGCCGCTGGAACTCAGCACGAGCGCGAACGCCGAATACGTCAGTGTTGCCGGAGTGGACATCACGGAGGAAATCCGAGAGCCGAGGATCTCCTCGTCGGTCAGCGCGGTGGCAACCACCCTGGGTGCCCGCAACGAATTGATCCGTCGCCAGCGCCAGCTGATCGAACAGCACCACCGCCGCATGGTGGTGGAAGGACGGGATATCACTACCGTCGTCGCGCCCAATGCGGAGGTCCGCATGTTGCTGACCGCCAGCGAGGAAGCCCGGCTGCGGCGCCGCGGCCTCCAGTTGGGCGGAACGCAGACCCAGGAGCAGCTCGCCGCCCAAGTGATCCACCGCGATGCCAAGGACTCCACTGTGGTGAACTTCACTCAAGCAGCCGACGGCGTCGTGACCCTGGATTCCTCGGACCTGGATTTCGAAGAGACGGTCGAAACGGCTCTGAGCATTGTGGGCAAGGTCATCTACGGTGACTGAAGCCCGGCTCCCGGCACGCTGGACCATGATGTGGAGCCGGCCTGTTGGCTGGCTGTTGGATCATGCCTTGTACCGGACCGCGATCACGGGACGCTCCAATGTTCCCAAGTCCGGCCCGGTCATTTTCGCGGGCAACCACATCAGTTTCCTCGACGGGCCGGTGATGTTCGGCGCGGCTCCACGGCCCATGCACATCCTGGTCAAGAAAGAGATGTTCAAGGGTTTCCTGGGAAAAGTTCTTCGTGCCTCGGGGCAGATTTCCATCGACCGTTCGGGCGATCGCGCGGCGCTCCAGCTTGGAAAGCAAGTGCTCGACGCCGGCCGTTGCGTGGGGATTCTCCCCGAAGGAACGCGGGGGAGCGGCACCGCCGGCAATATCAGCAACGGCGTCGCATGGCTCGCGTTGATGTCAGGGGCCACAGTGATTCCCGTGGCCATCCTCGGAACGCGGATCGGAGATGAACATCGCGATTCCATTCCGAGGCTGCGCCGCCGCCTGCACGTCAGTTTCGGAGCCCCCTTGAATGTGACCCGCAGAAATGGCGAGTCGGGGCGTGTTTCAATGGACAGGGCGGCTGCGGAGATCCGCGCTGCGCTGGCTGGACACGTCCAGGATGCCGTCAAGACCACCGGTCAGTCCCTTCCGGGGGACTAAATGAACCGGCCCACAGCCAATGCAGCACCGCCAAGAAGAAGTAGCCGGGACGCCGGCAGATCACCACTAAGGAAAGTGCAATGAGCGATACGACTCACAAATCCGGCAACATCGGAGCCGGCGACGACGAATACACGCCCACCGGCACCGACCAGGTGGCTGAAAACCTCGCCGCCTTGGACGACGACGAAGCCGAACTCCGCGCAGCCTCCCTCCGGGCAGGCCTGGAAGACTATGACCTCGACGAGGACGACGCCGCCCTGCTGAGCGGGCTTTACGACGATGAAGGCGAAGACGGTCCCCTCAAGCTGGACCCGGTCCTGGCCATCATTGGCCGCCCCAACGTCGGCAAGTCCACGCTGGTGAACCGCATCCTCGGCCGCCGCGAGGCCGTCGTCGAGGACACCCCGGGCGTTACCCGTGACCGTGTCATGTACTCGGCACACTGGAACGGCCGAAACTTCACGCTCGTGGACACCGGTGGCTGGGAGCACGACGCGAGGGGCATCCACGCCCGGGTCGCCGAGCAGGCCGAGATGGCCGTGGAACTGGCTGACGCCGTGCTCTTCGTGGTGGACTCAGCCGTTGGCGCCACTGCCACGGACGAAGGTGTCATGAAGATGCTGCGCAAGTCCAAGAAGCCGGTCATCATGGTGGCCAACAAGGTTGACGACTTTGCGCAGGAAGCCGACTCGGCAACGCTTTGGGGCCTTGGCTTCGGCGAGCCGTACCCGGTGTCCGCTCTCCATGGCCGCGGCGTTGCCGACCTCCTGGACCACGTCATGGACACCCTGCCCGAGTTCTCCACGGTGGAAGGCGTCGAGCGTTCAGGCGGTCCCCGCCGCATCGCCCTCATCGGCCGTCCGAACGTCGGTAAGTCCTCGTTGCTGAACAAGCTTGCCGGCTCCGAGCGCGTGGTCGTTGATCCCCTCGCCGGGACCACCCGCGACCCCGTGGACGAATTCATCGAACTGGGCGGCCGCACCTGGCGCTTCGTGGACACTGCAGGCATCCGCCGCCGTCAGCACATGGCCCAGGGCGCGGACTTCTACGCTTCCCTGCGTACGCAGGCCGCGCTCGAAAAGGCGGAGGTCGCCGTCGTGCTCCTGGCCGTTGACGAGGTGCTCAGCGAGCAGGACGTGCGTATCCTGCAGCTCGCCATCGAGTCGGGCCGCGCGCTGGTCCTCGCGTTCAACAAGTGGGATCTGCTCGACGACGAACGTCGCCGCTACCTCGAACGTGAAATCGAGCAGGACCTGGCACACGTTGAATGGGCCCCGCGCGTCAACATCTCCGCGAAGACCGGCTGGCACAAGGACCGTCTGGTGCCCGCACTGGACCTTGCCTTGGAGAGCTGGGACAAGCGCATCCCCACGGGACGCCTCAACGCGTTCCTGGGCGAGCTCGTGGCTGCCCACCCGCACCCGGTCCGCGGCGGCAAGCAGCCGCGCATCCTGTTCGGCACCCAGGCGTCCAGCCGCCCGCCGAAGTTCGTGCTCTTCACCACGGGCTTCCTGGACCCCGGATACCGCCGGTTCATCACTCGCCGGCTGCGCGAAACCTTTGGCTTCGACGGCACGCCGATCGAGGTCAACATGCGCGTCCGCGAAAAGCGCGGCAAGAAGCGCTAATTGAGACGCGCATCACAGATGACACCCGCCAAGGTGTCATTGAGAACCTCGAACATCGTGTAAGCTTTTTGAGGTGGTTCGGCCGGACTGCTTAGGTGAAAACCTAGGCGGAGAACGGCAGGACTGACGGGCTGTAGCGCAGCTTGGTAGCGCACTTGACTGGGGGTCAAGGGGTCGCAGGTTCAAATCCTGTCAGCCCGACCGCAAGGTCTGGATAGCAAAAGTCCCGGGAATCGTATGGTTCCCGGGACTTTTGCGTTTAAGCGTTGTGTGGCAGCGAGTGCGCGTTGGATTCTGCTGCTCGGATGGGATCGTCAGCGCTCGGATTTCGGATTCTGCTCAATCATTCGAATGGACAAATTCCGGGTCCGCGGAATCTCGGGGCCAGCAACGTCGGCGAAGGGAATGATCCAGCAGAATCCGACGGTGTTCGGGGGTCGACCGTCTTCGAAGAGCGTGATCCAGCAGAATCGACGCCGCCCCCGCGATTCTCTCCGGACCTGAGCTCACCGTGCTGACCTTGTTTGGAGGGCCAGAGCGTTGACACGACGTGACTCGCCGTGTCGTAAGCGTTTTCTCAGCCGGCAAGGAATCGATAGGGCCACGACAGCTTATGGAAACAAGATCCGTTGCAGAGAACATTATTAGCTACAAGTCGATCAAAGTCGGGACCAAAATTAACAAGGAGGACTTTGATGAGCAGCAGAAGAGTTTCAAAAGCCTCAATGGAACTGCGCCAAGCAAGAGACCCTCGGGCATCATGGATTAGCGGGCACCCATGAACAGTGCGGACTCTTGGGCACGAGCCTTTGAGGAAGGCTTCAAGCTTGTG
The DNA here is from genome assembly GCF_051843155.1 of Arthrobacter sp. KNU-44. NCBI lineage: Bacteria > Bacillati > Actinomycetota > Actinomycetes > Micrococcales > Micrococcaceae > Arthrobacter > Arthrobacter sp. KNU-44. The sequence goes on along the minus strand of NZ_JBPXNG010000002.1, from coordinate 416,362 downwards.
GACGAAAGCATTATGGGCCATGTCAGATTCAGGCACGCTGCGTCTATTGATGCCACCCGAATCGCCGTCGCCTACGACGATTGGCGAGGCGCGCTGGCTGGTCGGGTCTACGACCTGCGACTCCTCGAAGAACTGGACTTCGACAGGCGTCAGCCGATTCAAACCGCCATGGGCATCGTGCTTCTGGAGCTTGTTGAACCCACGGATGAAGGAAGAGAATGAGACAGCACGGTTCTGAAGGCGATTAATGCAGATTACCCGGGAATCCACTGGTTCGGGAGCGTTCCATAGATACGCGCCTGTCGAGTACGGAGCGCTGACCATGCGTAGGGTACGAACAGCAGGTGCGGCGATAGTCTTGGCTGGTGTCATTTCGTGGCTGCTAGGGGCCCATGCCGTATTCATCGTTTCAGCGCGGTACACCGGACTGGGCGTCTTCGAGTCCTATGTGGCGTTCCAGGGCGGGTCTAACGTTGGCAACGTCATTTGGTTCGTGATTTGGAGCGGAACAACCGGCATCGTGTTGGACCCTTGTGCCGGCGGAATCGTAAATCCTTCGATGCCAGAAGGGTGGCTCACTTCATGTTGTTCGCCTATGCGGTTCCGTCGGTGCTCCTGATCCTCCCAGACACTGCCTGGGGTTCGCTGTGTCACACTTCCGCGCGTTTCCGGATGACACAGTGCCTCATTCTCGCCTCGCAATGTTTCTCATCCAAAGTGGGACGCTGGCGCTTATCGTTGCTTTGATTCTGTCCGGCATGACATGTCTCCGATGTCGAAACCGATCCACGACTCGGAAATTGCCGATCGACGAAGGAAATTCGTAGTCGCAGGTCATTCTGCGCGTCGTCAAATGAGATGCCCGTCGTCAAACGAGATGCGCTTCGTACGTGTGCCACGGTCTCCGTCTACGTGTTGTACCGACCCCAACTATCATTGGATGGTGAGCGAAACACTTCCCCCTTGCCCCGAATGCGCCAGCGAATACACGTACGAGATGGGTGCGCTGCTGGTCTGCCCCGAATGCGCTCACGAATGGTCGCCGGCCGCGTCTGATGAGGCAGAAGCCGAGTCAACGGACATCAAGGACGCCGTGGGCAATGTCCTCTCAGACGGGGACACTGTCACAGTGATCAAGGACCTCAAGGTCAAGGGGAGCGCCACGGCCATCAAGGTTGGAACCAAGGTCCGCAACATCCGCCTCGTGAACGGCGTGGGGGATCACGACATCGACTGCAAGGTGGACGGATTCGGGCCGATGCAGCTCAAGTCAAGCGTGGTCAAGAAGGTCTAACGCGCCGACGCGCGTGGCCACTCAACACGTCAAACCAACGCTGGGCCCGCGAAAGAAACCTCAAGCCCCCTGCAGCGCCCCCAGTGCCTTGACCAGCGGTTCAAGCTCCGGTACCGATTCTGCGGCCGTCAGGGACTCCGCGAGGGTTTCGTCGTGCACCGGCCTTGCCGCCAGCAACAGCTTCTGGCCCGCTTCCGTGAGCTCCGTGTAAATCCCGCGCCGATCGTCCGCACACAGGATCCTCGTCAGCAACCCCCGGTCTTCAAGCCGGTTCACCAAACGCGTCGTGGCGCTGCTGGACAGTGCCGTGGCCCTAGCAAGCTGCTGCATCCGCATGTGCCAGCCATCCTGGCGGCTCAGAGCGTCAAGCACCGTGTACTCGACCACCGAAAGATCCGCAGCGGACTGCAACGCCTTCTCCAGCGCTGCCTCGATGTTGCCGTGGAGCGCTGCGAGAGTCCGCCACCCTTGCGCGCGTACTTCAACGGCGTCGTCCTTGATGCCCATGTCTCCTGTAACTCCTGCCGATTGATGAAGAAATCAGACGCCCGCAAAGTAGTTGCTTGCGCAATTACATGGCGCATGCAACTATATATGGAGCGTCTGCAACTAATTCTACGGTTCTCGGCGACGCACTTCCAGTCTCACGGGAATCCATCCCCACAAAGGAGCAACAACATGCCCGCAGGGTTGATCGCCCTTGCCCTGGGCGGATTCGGCATTGGCTTGACCGAATTCGTCATCATGGGCCTCTTGCCGGAAATTGCCACCGACTTCGGAGTCAGCGAAGCGGCCGCCGGCTGGTTCATCACCGGCTATGCGCTGAGCGTCGTGGTCGGCGCCCTCTTGGTGACAGCGGCCGTCACCCGCTTGCCCCGCAAGCCTGTCCTGATCGGGCTCCTCGTCCTGTTCATCGCGGGCAATTTCCTTTCCGCCATCGCGGACAGTTACCAGGCAATGCTGATCGGGCGCATTGTTGCCGCCCTTTGTCACGGAGCCTTCTTCGGTATCGGCTCAGTGGTCGCGGCCGGCCTGGTCCCGGCCCACAAAAAGGCCGGAGCCATTGCCATCATGTTCACGGGCCTCACCGCCGCGAACGTGCTGGGTGTTCCCTTCGGAACTTTCCTCGGCCAGAACCTTGGCTGGCGGTCCACCTTCTGGGCCATCACCATCATCGGCGTTTTCGCCCTCATCGGCATTGCCCTCATGGTCCCGAGGACCAAAGAAGGCGCCGCCGCCAGCAGCCTCCGCAGTGAGCTAGGCGCTTTCAAGTCCGCGCAGGTGTGGCTGTCGATTATCGTCACAATTCTCGGCTTTGGCGGTATGTTCGGTGCCTTCACCTACATCGCCTTCACGCTGACCCAAGTCTCCGGATTCGATCCCCACGCCGTCCCTTGGCTCCTCGTCCTGTTTGGCGCCGGACTGTTCGTCGGCAATATCGCCGGCGGCAAAGCGGCCGACAAGTCCATCGACAAAACCCTCGTGGTCATCCTTGCGGGCCTGGTGCTGGTACTCGTGTTCTTCGCACTCACTGCCGCGAGCCCGGTGGTCACCCTGTTCTCACTGGCACTCATGGGCGGCTTCGGCTTCGCTACCGTCCCGGGCCTGCAGATGCGCGTCATGCACTTTGCCGCCACCGCGCCCACCCTTGCCTCCGGAGCGAACATAGGGGCCTTCAACCTGGGCAACGCCCTGGGCGCCTGGCTGGGCGGAGTCACCATCACCATGGGCCTGGGTTATACCTCGCCCATCTGGGCCGGCGCCGCCATCACTTTAGCGGCCCTGTTCGTCATGATCGCTGCCGCGGCAGCCGCCGGACGCGGGGGAGCGGCGCAGTCAGCTTCCGCGCAGCAAGCAGCCTCCGACGTCGTACGCGAACCTGAGGAGGCGCCGGTCGCCTAGGCGACGGGCGGCTTCTTCGAATCAGGCGTCGTTGCTCGAACCGCGTTTGGCGAGGATCTCGCCGTTGGTCTGGCACGTGGGGCAGTACTGCAGCGAAGTCCCCACGAAGGCAACCTCCCGCACGGTGTCCCCGCAGACCGGGCAAGGCTCGCCGGTCCTGCCGTGCACGCGCATCGAGGCCTTCTTAGCCGGTTTGAGTTCTTCCGGGCTCTTGCCCGAGAGATCTTTAATGGCCCCGCTGAGAATGTCCTGCATCGTGGTGAAGAGACGCTCCACCGCGTCCGGTCCCAACGAAGAAGCAACGGCGACGGGAGACAGCTTCGCCGCGTGGAGGATTTCGTCGCTGTAGGCGTTCCCGATACCCGCTATGAGCTTCTGGTTCTTCAGGATTCCCTTGATCTGCTGCCGGTGCGTGAAAAGCCGGCTGAACTCGTCCAGGCCGAAGCCGGGGTCAAGGGGATCCGGCCCCAGCTCGGCAATGCCATGGACTTCCTCCGGCTGGCGAACGATGAAGATGGCCAATCCCTTCCACGTTCCGGTGTCGGTCAGGGTGATGCCGAAATCGTTGCCGTTGTTCGAAAAGCCCAATTGCGCCGCGAAGTATTCGCCCGCCACGCTCGCTTCGTTTCCGGGCTGATTCTCCGAGAACGTGAGCCAGCCGGCCTTGGCGAAATGGACGATCAAGTACACAGGCTCCGCCAAGTCGCCGCCCTCCGGTGCAGCGGGGGCGATCTCGAAAACCAGGAATTTCCCACGTCGGCCGACGGATTCAACGGTCCGCCCGATGAGCGATTCATGGGGAACATCCGCTACTTTCAGGGCGAACGCCGATGGCAGCAGTAAATGCGTGAGCTGTGCCCCGGACAGCTGCCCGTCCAGAAAGTCGCTCAGGGCAGTGATTTCGGGCAGCTCCGGCATGATCGTGCTCCTTCGGCGGCGTTGCAGGACTATGCGGCTCGAGTCTGCTTCCAATCATTCCAGACACCTGTGGGGAGGAGGCAGTGATGTGCTTATACTTTCAGCGGTGGCCGGATGACCGGGCCGCCGTCGTGGTCCGAAATGTCCCGATGAAAGGCGACTCATGAGCAATATTCCTGCCGATCTTTCCTACACCGCCGAACATGAATGGGTCAGTGCCCCGAATGCAGACGGCGTCGTGCGCGTCGGCATCACGGACTTCGCCCAGGATGCACTCGGCGATGTCGTCTACGCCCAGCTGCCCGAGCCTGGCACCACGGTGAAGGGCAACGACGTCGTAGGTGAAGTCGAGTCGACGAAGAGCGTAAGCGACATCTACGCCCCGGTGAGCGGCGAAATTGTTTCCCGTAACGAGGCTCTCGACACCGACTCTGCCCTGATTAACTCGGATCCCTACGGTGACGGCTGGCTGTTCGAAGTAAAGCTTTCGGAAGCTGACGCCATCGAGACCCTTCTCAGTGCATCAGAGTACGAACAACAGGTAGGCTAAATGGTATCTGGCCCGCCAAGTCGGTTCTCCCCGGAACGCCGGGAGCGACGGCGGCGGGCCAGCGACCTGTTTGGCCCGGGGAACCGGGCAGTTGCGTAACCGGCAGTTTTGTCAACTGCCGGCGGATGAGGAGGATTTCCATGGTTGGCGGCAAGCGGAACCACGCCCGGGACGAGCACGGTGCTGTAGAACAGCCAACCTCGGAGACCACCTCAATTCAGCTCACGCCCGTGCGCCACCACGAGCCGGATGCCCGGCCGCCGCTGGCCGCCGAGGAGCGCGCTGCGGTCCAGGCATTGCCTCCTGGATCGGCTTTGCTGATTGCGCACACCGGCCCGAATGCGGGTGCACGGTTCCTTCTGGACTCCGACACCACCACTGCGGGCCGCCACCCGGATGCGGACATCTTCCTGGATGACGTGACGGTTTCGCGCAAGCACGTGGAATTCGTACGCACCCCCGAAGGCTTCGAAGTAGTGGACACTGGAAGCCTCAACGGCACCTACGTCAACCAGGACCGGGTGGACAACGTCCTGCTCAAGAACGGCAGCGAGGTCCAGATCGGGAAGTTCCGCCTCACCTACTACCTGAGCCCTGCCCGCGCAGCAGGCCAAGACTGATTCCGGGTACGCCTGTGGCACTGCCCCAGCCGGAACGGCGAGGACCGCAGGTCCTCAACATCGGGGAGGTCCTCGCCCAACTCAGCGACGACTTTCCCACCATGACGGCGTCCAAGATCCGTTTTCTTGAGGAAAAGGGACTGATCAATCCGAAGCGCACGCCTGCCGGGTACCGGCAGTACGCCGAAAGCGACGTCGAGCGACTGCGTTTCGTGCTGGCCCTCCAGCGTGACCAGTACCTGCCCCTGAAGGTCATCAAGGATTACCTGGACGCGATCGACCGTGGCGAGCGTCCCGAAAGCCTCCCGCCGGGGGTGTCGGTTTCTCCGCGGATTGTCTCGGACGAACTTGCGGCTGAGCTGCAGGGCCACGCGCGCGCGTTGAGCGAGGAGCAGCTGCGGACGGAATCCGGGGCCAGCGTCCCGCTATTGCAGTCACTCCTCAGTTACGGGCTCATCAGCCACGTCAACGGCAGATTCGACGAACACGCCCTTCAAGTGGCGCGCGCATGTGTCCAGCTTGAAAGCCATGGACTTGAGCCGCGGCACCTCCGTCCCTTCCAGGCCGCAGCGGAGCGTGAATTCGGCTTGGTGGAGCGTGTCGTCGCTCCTCTGACGTCCCGCAGGGATGCGGCATCGCAATCCCGGGCAGCGGAAGCGGCCCGGGAGATCAGCGAACTCTGCCTCAGCCTGCATCGAGCCTTGGTGCAGGACCGTATCTCCCGTATGGACGCATGATGATTGAGGTCGAGATCGTTGGAGTGCGGATTGAACTGCCTTCAAACCAGCCTTTGGTCCTCCTGCGCGAGATGCACGGGGAACGCCATGTCCCCATCTGGATCGGCACGCCCGAAGCCAGTGCCATCGCCTTGGCCCAGCAAGGCGTCGTGCCGCCCCGGCCCATGACCCACGATTTGATGATCGACGTCGTTGAAGCACTCGGCCACACCATCATCAGCGTGAACATCGTGGCGGTCGAAGACAATATCTTTTATGGCCAGCTCCAGTTCGACGACGGCACTGTGGTGAGTTCCCGCGCTTCCGACGCGTTGGCGCTTGCGTTGCGGGCGAAATGCCGCATCTGGTGTGCGGACGCCGTGATGGATGAAGCCGGCGTCCGGATCACCGAACACGACGAGGGCGAAGACACCGAGCCGGGTCCCGAAGTCGACGAAGAACGGGAATTGCGCCGCTTCCGGGAGTTCCTGGACGACGTGGAGCCCGAGGATTTCGAAGGCTGAAGGTAGCCTAAGGTTAAAGTTGAGGGTGAAAGTTTCGACACGATCTGAAAATGCCCCGGACGTCTTTGACCTGAGGCTCCCGCACGCCTAACGTCGAAGATATCAAGTTCCCGTTGCGTACAGGACCCGCGCAAGTCACACTGAAAGGTGCGGCCGCGTTGAAATTACACGAGTGCATTTTCCCGTTTCGTGTTAGCCGCCGTATGCACCATCCCCAAGGGAACTTCTGACAAGGAGGGTCACGTGAGTCCCAAAGGCGAAGCAGGCGAGCTAAAGCAGGCGTCGACAGGCGTTGCTGTACCCGCAAGCGGTGCCCAGGGTCTGCTCTTCACAGAGGACCTTCCGGTCCTGGATGAAGATGCCGGCTACCGTGGTCCCACCGCGTGCAAGGCGGCAGGGATCACCTACCGCCAGCTGGACTACTGGGCACGTACAGGACTCGTTGAACCCGCTGTGCGTGGCGCCGCCGGTTCCGGATCGCAGCGGCTCTATGGCTTCCGGGACATCTTGGTTCTCAAAGTCGTCAAGCGCCTCCTGGACACAGGTGTATCCCTCCAGCAGATCCGTACGGCCGTTGAACATTTGCGTGAACGCGGAGTGGAAGACCTGGCGCAAATCACGCTCATGAGCGATGGTGCGAGTGTCTATGAATGTACTTCCGCGGACGAAGTCATTGACCTGGTGCAGGGTGGCCAGGGCGTATTCGGCATCGCGGTAGGCCGCGTGTGGCGCGAAGTCGAGGGGAGCCTTGCTGCGCTGCCGAGCGAGCACGTTGTAGAACAGTCCTTTCCGGACGACGAACTCAGCAAGCGCCGTTCCGCGCGCCGCACGGGCTGACCCGCCGTCGGGATCGCCGTGAGCTGCCACTGAAGACCAATGAAGCCGCCTTCCAACAGGAAGGCGGCTTCGTCGCTTCTCTCGAAGAACGCATTTCTCGAAGAGGCAGCTTCTGCCTCGCAGGTTCCCGTCAGCGCTTGCGGCGTTCCCGCGTGCCGTTGTTTGAGGACAGCATGTTCTCCAGAAGCGAGTCAAAAAGCTTGGCGGTGTTCTTGGCGGAGTCGCCAGGCCAGTGGTGGACGGCGTGGGCGGCCCCCTGGATTTGCTGCCAGTTCGCCTGCTCCGGAATATGCGGTGCCAGCAAAAGTTCGCCGAACATCGATTCCATCTCTGCGAGGCGGAACGTGTGCTCGGATGAGGCAGTCCGGACCCGGTTTGCAACGATCCCGGCCGGAGCCAGCTGCGGGGCGAATTCCTGGCGGAACAGCTGGATGGCGCGCATGGTGCGTTCCGTGCCGGCTACCGAGAAGAGCCCTGGTTCGGCAACAAGGACCACGCGGTCGCTCGCGCTCCAGGCCATGCGTGTGAGCCCGTTGAGGGAAGGCGGGCAGTCGACGAGTACCAGCTCGTACTTTTCGGCCGCAGCAAGGACCGTGGTCAGGCGGCGGAGATCGCGGCGCCCAAGATCCGGCCGGTCGTAGATTCCGGTGTAGGCGGATCCGACGGCGACATCAAGGGCCGTCCCCCCACCGTTGCCGCGTGGGTGGTCAACCCAGCCGCTGCTGACCACGTTGTCCAAGAGCCTCGCCTTGCGCGGGTTCTTCAGCATGCGGCCAATGTCGAGCTGGTCACCGGCCTGGACGCCGAGGGCCGTGGTGGCGTCGGCGTGGGGATCCAGGTCCACAACAAGGGTCGGGATCCCTGCGGCCAGTGCGGCCGAGGCCAACCCAGTGGTTACGGATGTCTTGCCCACGCCGCCTTTGAGGCTGCTGATGCTGACTACTTGCACTTGAAAACCCAAAACCTAACGCCGGTTGCCGTGTCGCGGTGCTTGTGTTCCGGCGTTGCCGGAACCGGGGCTCTGCCGCTGCCCTTCAACATCATATGTTGAGTGGCCGCGGATTCCCGCCTTATCGGCCCGGAACCGCTTGGGCCGCCTGTTACTCGATCGCCTTTTAGCACGTGAAACTGCATCGTGCGCGAAGGTACACTGCTCGTGACGAATCCCCGTGTGACTGTCACCACAAAGATTTGTGTTTGGGTATGGAGGTCTTACACACTGTGACCACCGACCGTTACACCCGCAATGATGCAGGAGAAGCATGTTTTCCAAGATTCTGGTGGCTAATCGCGGCGAAATCGCGATCAGGGCCTTCCGCGCTAGCTATGAACTGGGCGCCAAGACCGTAGCGGTCTTCCCGTATGAGGATCGCAACTCGATCCACCGGCAGAAGGCTGATGAGGCCTACCTGATCGGCCAGGAAGGCCATCCGGTCCGCGCTTACCTGGACGTGGACGAAATCGTCCGTGTCGCCAAAGAATCGGGTGCAGACGCAATCTACCCGGGCTACGGATTCCTCTCCGAGAACCCGGACCTCGCCCGGGCGGCCCAAGAGGCAGGCATCACGTTCATCGGCCCGCCGGCGGAGGTCCTGGAGCTCGCCGGCAACAAGGTCGCCGCACTCGAGGCCGCCCGCAAGGCCGGAGTACCGGTCTTGAAGTCCAGCGCACCGTCCCGCGACCTCGACGAGCTCATTGCCGCAGCGGACGAGGTCGGATTCCCGATCTTCGCCAAGGCCGTCGCTGGCGGCGGTGGCCGCGGGATGCGCCGGGTGGAGACCCGCGAGGACCTTCCGGAAGCCCTCCGGGCGGCCATGCGCGAGGCGGACGCCGCGTTCGGCGATCCCACCATGTTCCTGGAGCAGGCAGTGCTGCGTCCCCGCCACATCGAGGTCCAGATCCTGGCCGATGGCGAGGGCAATGTCATGCACCTCTTCGAGCGCGACTGCTCCCTGCAGCGCCGCCACCAGAAAGTCGTGGAAATCGCTCCGGCCCCCAACCTGGACGAGTCCATCCGCCAGGCCCTTTACCGGGATGCTGTCGCTTTCGCGAAGGCCCTCAACTACGTCAACGCCGGAACGGTCGAGTTCCTGGTGGACACCGAGGGCGAACGGGCCGGCCAGCACGTCTTCATCGAGATGAACCCGCGCATCCAGGTAGAGCACACGGTCACCGAGGAAATCACTGATGTGGACCTCGTACAGGCGCAGATGCGCATCGCCTCGGGCGAGACCCTCGCAGACCTCGGCTTGAGCCAGGAGTCGGTATCCATCAAGGGCGCCGCACTGCAGTGCCGCATCACCACGGAAGATCCTGCCAACGGCTTCCGGCCCGACGTCGGAAAGATCACCGGCTACCGTTCCGCGGGTGGCGCGGGTGTCCGCCTCGACGGCGGCACGGTCTACTCGGGTGCCGAGATCAGCCCCCACTTCGACTCCATGCTGGTCAAACTGACCTGCCGTGGACGCGATTACCCGGCTGCGGTGGCCCGTGCCCGGCGCGGCCTGGCCGAGTTCCGGATCCGTGGCGTGTCCACCAACATCCCCTTCCTCCAGGCCGTCCTTGCCGACCCGGACTTCATTGCGGGCAACGTGGCGACCGACTTCATCGACAAGCGCCCCGAACTGCTGAAGTCCCACGTCTCCGCGGACCGCGGGACCAAACTGCTGACCTGGTTGGCCGATGTGACGGTCAACAAGCCCAACGGCGAACTCAAGGTCCACTCGGACCCCGCAGCCAAGCTCCCGTCGATTGCCGGGATCGTTGCACCGGCCGGCTCACGCCAGAAGCTGCAGGAGCTGGGTCCCGAAGGCTTTGCGAAGGCCCTGCGCGAGCAGCAGGCCGTGGCCGTCACGGACACAACGTTCCGCGACGCCCACCAGTCGCTCCTCGCAACCCGTGTCCGTACCCGCGACCTCGTCGCGGCCGGTCCCGCCGTTTCCGCACTGCTGCCCGAACTGCTGTCGGTTGAAGCCTGGGGCGGTGCCACCTACGACGTTGCCCTGCGCTTCCTCGGCGAGGATCCTTGGGACCGGTTGGCCGCGCTGCGCAAGGCCCTTCCCAATGTCTGCCTGCAGATGCTGCTCCGTGGCCGTAACACAGTCGGGTACACGCCCTACCCGGAGGAAGTCACCGAGGCATTCGTCAACGAGGCCGCGGCAACCGGCATCGACATCTTCCGCATCTTCGACGCCCTCAACGACGTCAACCAGATGGCTCCGGCCATCCGCGCAGTGCGGGCCACCGGCACCGCGGTAGCGGAGGTTGCACTCTGCTACACCGGCGATCTCCTCGACCCTAACGAGAACCTGTACACCCTCGACTACTACCTGGACCTCGCCCAGAAGATCGTCGACGCCGGTGCGCACATCCTCGCCATCAAGGACATGGCAGGCCTGCTCCGCCCCGCGGCCGCAGCCAAGCTTGTCAGCGCCTTGCGTGAACGCTTCGACCTTCCGGTCCACCTGCACACGCACGACACCGCAGGCGGCCAGCTGGCCACCCTGCTGGCAGCCGTGGCCGCCGGCGTGGACGCCGTCGACGTCGCATCAGCGTCCCTGGCCGGTACGACAAGCCAGCCGTCGGCGTCGGCCCTTGTGGCCGCCTTGGCACATACCCCGCGCGACACCGGGCTCAGCCTGGCCAGCGTCAGCTCCCTGGAGCCCTACTGGGAAGCGGTCCGCCGGGTCTACGCGCCGTTCGAGTCCGGCCTTCCCGGTCCCACAGGCCGGGTTTACCAGCACGAAATTCCGGGCGGCCAGCTGTCCAACCTGCGCCAGCAGGCCATCGCGTTGGGCCTTGGCGAGCGTTTCGAGGCCATTGAGGACATGTATACAGCCGCGGACCGTATCCTGGGCCGCTTGGTCAAGGTGACGCCGTCGTCCAAGGTGGTGGGCGATCTCGCGCTGCACCTCGTGGGAATCCATGCAGATCCCGCGGACTTCAACGAGAACCCGCAGAACTACGACATCCCGGACTCCGTCATCGGCTTCCTGTCGGGTGAATTGGGAGATCCCCCCGGAGGATGGCCGGAGCCGTTCCGCACCAAGGCGCTCCAGGGCCGCAGCATCAAGGTCCGCGACGTCGAACTGAGCGCCGAAGACAGTGCTGCGCTCAAGGGCGATTCCAAGTCCCGCCAGAGGACCCTGAACCGGCTTCTGTTCGAGGGCCCCACCAAGGACTACCTCAAGAGCGTGGACACCTACGGCAACCTGTCGGTGCTCGATACCCGTGACTACCTGTACGGTCTCCAGCTCGGTGCCGAACACGTCATGGAGCTCGAGAAGGGCGTGCGTCTGATCGCTTCCCTGGAAGCAGTTTCGGAGCCCGACGAAAAGGGCATGCGCACGGTCATGTGCAAGCTCAATGGCCAGTCCCGCCCCGTTGTGGTTCGTGACAAGTCGGTTGTCAGCAACGTGAAGGCCGCGGAGAAGGCGGATGCGTCCCAGCCCGGCCAGGTGGCCGCGCCGTTCGCCGGCGCCGTGACCCTGACCGTCAAAGCAGGCGACGCCGTCAAGGCCGGCGACACCGTCGCCACCATCGAGGCGATGAAGATGGAAGCATCCATCACGACGCCGGTGGCCGGCACCGTCTCGCGCCTCGCCATCAACAACGTGGAGCAGGTCCAGGGCGGCGATCTGTTGATCGTGGTCGAATAGCGGCCCGCTCCTCCGCGGAGCACGCAAGAAGAAAGGTCCCGGGCTGTTAGCCCGGGACCTTTTTTTCATGCTTTGACTGATGCGTCGGGGTGCGGCGCGTCAGGAAGCCTTGGGCGCCGAGTACATTTCCTCGATCACTGCGTCGAAGTCCTTCATGACCTGGGCGCGCTTGACCTTCAACGACGGCGTGAGGTGACCGGAAGCCTCGGTGAAGTCGGACGGCACAATCCGGAACGACTTGATCGCCTCCGCGTGGGAGACGGACTGGTTGGCGTGGCTGATCAGTTCCTGGACGGCAGCCCGGACGAGGGCGTTGTCCGCGGCAGCCGTCGTCGTCGTGGACGCGGGAAGGCCGTGGCGCTCGAGCCAGCCGGGCAGGGCTTCCTCGTCGAGGGTGACCAGCGCGCCGATGAAGGGCCGGTTGTCGCCGATCACAAGGACCTGGGACACCAGGGCGTCCGCACGGATTTGGTCCTCCAGCAGGGCAGGCACGACGTTCTTGCCGCTCGCCGTGACGATGATTTCCTTCTTGCGGCCGGTGATCTTCAGGAAACCCTGTTCGTCCAGTTCGCCGATGTCACCTGTGCGGAACCACCCGTCGACGAACGTTTCCGCGGCGAGGTCATCCCGCTTGAAGTAGCCCCTCATGACGCAGACGCCCTTGGCGAGGATCTCGCCGTCGTCGGCGATCCTGACCGCATTTCCGGGAAGCGGGGCCCCCACCGTGCCGATCTTGATCAGGGACGGGGTGTTGACTGAAATGGGTGCCGTGGTCTCTGTGAGGCCGTAACCCTCGAGGATCTGCAAGCCGATACCGTGGAAGAAATGGCCCAGCCGTTCGCCGAGGGGACCGCCACCGGAGACGGCGTGGCTGACGTGGCCGCCCATGGCAGCGCGAAGCTTCCCGTACACCAAACGGTCGAATACGGCGTGCTTGAGCCTTAGCACCAAGCCAAGGGATCCCTCCTGCTGCGCCTTGGAGTAGGCGATCGCCGTGTCGACGGCCTTGTGGAAGATGGCACCCTTGCCACCGTCCTCCGCCTTGGTGAGCGCCGAGTTGAAGACCTTCTCGAAGACACGCGGAACAGCCAGGATGAAGGACGGCTGGAAGCTTTGCAGGTCTGCAAGCAGGTTCTTGATATCCGGCGTGTGTGCCACTTGGGCGCCGGCGGCGACGGCCAGAACCGAGATGAAACGGGCGAAGACGTGGGCCAGAGGGAGGAACATGATGGTCTTGGCGGTCTCGTTGACGACGTCGCCAAGGGAAGCCAAAGCGTTCTCCGAGAGCTCCACGAAGTTTCCGTGCGTGAGTTCGCAACCCTTGGGACGCCCCGTGGTGCCGGAGGTGTAGATGATCGTGGCGACGTCGGCGAGTTCCGCGCTGCTGCGGCGCGCCTCGAGTTCCTCGTCGCTGACACCGCTTCCCGCGCTGCGAAGCGCGTCAAGGCCGCCGCCTTCAAGCTGCCAGACATGGGCCACTGAGCCGAGGCCTTCGGCGGTGACGGCCTGGCGGATGACGTCTTCGTGGTGTGCCGACTCGGCGAATGCCGCGACTGCGCCGGAGTCGCCGAGGTTCCAGGCCACTTGTGACGGCGATGACGTTTCATAGATCGGCACGGAAATGCCGCCTGCAAACCAGACGGCGAAGTCCACGAGGGACCATTCGTAGCGGGTCCTCGACATGATGCCCACTCGGTCGCCCACGCCGACACCATTGGCGATCAGGCCTTTGGCCAGCGCCGACACGTCCTGGAGGAAGTCCTTTGCCCGGATGTCCTGCCATTGGCCGGCGCTGTCGAGCTTGGCGAACAGTGCCGGGTTGGATGTCTTGGCGGCCTGGCGAACCACAAGGTCCGTGATGTTGGTTTCGGGGGCAACATTCACCAGGGGCGGAACACTGAATTCACGCACGATAGCTCCTTCGATATCAACAGACCATTGCGGGGCTGCTCTAACTCTATACGGCCAAGTAATGGGTGTGGCGCAATTCACCTTACTCAAGTTACTGATGAGTAACATTACGTGAAGCCTGGGATTCCGCCAATGCAGGCCTGCGGGCGCTCCTTCCGAGGGTCCAACATGTCAGTACATATGGGGCGCTCGGAATAGGATGGCGACATGCCTCTGAATTCATCCAACGACCAGATCCCGGCAAGCGTTCGGAAGATTTCCTGGTCCGGTTCGGCGTCAACCGGCCGGCGCCCCGGCTCCACGCACGGCGGCCTGCGCTGGGAGTCGGTGCCATGGGCTGCGCGCCGTTCCCATCTCGGCCGCAGGGGGCTTGCGATCGGGATCGACATTGGCGGCACGAAGGTGGCAGCGGGAGTCGTGGATCCCTCGGGCCGGGTGGTCGACGAAGCGCGGCGCTCCACTCCGGGCAATGACGCCCGGGCCGTGGAGCAAGTGATCGTCGAGCTTGTCCAGGAATTGGGCAGAAACCACCGGATCGCCTCTGTGGGGATCGGCGCTGCCGGTTGGATGGATCTCGACGGCGGCACGGTGCTTTTCAGCCCCCATCTCGCCTGGCGTAACGAGCCGCTGCGCGAAAACCTTCAGAGCCTGCTGAGGCGCCCGGTACTCGTCACCAACGACGCCGACGCTGCTGCCTGGGCTGAATGGCGCTTCGGCGCAGGGCAAGGCGAGAGCCGCCTCGTCTGCATTACGCTTGGCACCGGCATCGGTGGTGCCATGGTCATGGACGGACGAGTGGAGCGTGGGCGGTTCGGCGTCGCGGGGGAGTTCGGCCACCAGATCGTGGTGCCCGGCGGGCACCGCTGCGAATGCGGCAACCGCGGATGCTGGGAGCAATATGCCTCCGGTAACGCGCTTGGCAGGGAAGCCCGTGAGCTGGCCCTCCGGAATTCACCTGTTGCCTACGAATTGCTCAAGGCTGCCGGAGGCTCGGCTGAGAACATCACGGGCGTTACCGTGACGGAGCGGGCGAAAGCCGGAGATTCCGCTTCGAGGGAGCTCTTGGAAGAAGTGGGGCACTGGCTCGGGCTTGGTCTGGCGAACCTGGCTGCTGCGCTCGACCCAGGGACATTCGTCATCGGCGGTGGGCTATGCGACGCCGGTGAGCTTCTCGTGGGCCCTGCGCGGACAGCATTCACCCGGAACCTCACCGGCCGTGGTTTCCGTCCCGCGGCCGCCATCAAGCTCGCTGCGCTGGGACCGCGAGCGGGGATGATCGGCGCTGCCGACCTGTCCCGGGTCAGCGGCAGGGCGCGCGGGTAGACGGGCCCAGCCGCGAGGGGATGCGCAGTGCGGAAGTCCGCTTAGACGCGGGCGCCGTCGTCGTTCTCGTCTTTTTCCTGGGGCAGCTTCATGATGAGGTACACCACTGAGGCCAGAAAGGTCGCCAGGATGCCCATCACTGCGAGGAGCGGCGCCGAGCGCCAGAACATGGCGGTGAACAGCAGGGCAAGCGGGCCGCCCACGGCTCCGATCCAGGCGAGCATGGTCAGGGGTTCGGTGCCGGCCAGGCTCGGCGGATCCTCCGGGACGAAGCCGTTCTCATCCTCGACGTCGTAGTCGCGCGGACCGGGCTCCCCGCCGCCCGTGGGTTCTTCTGCGGCGCCCTGTTTAGACAATCCAAGAGGGTCGAAGTCTTGGAAGGAACGTGACGATGAGCGCCCCGGAACGTCGTCCGGACCTGGACCCGGCCCTGTTCCGGAATCGTTGCCGCCCTCCGCCGACGTCGGCGCCTCGTCGAGGGCCGATGAAGGCATCGACTCAAGCCGGGCCACCAAATCGAGCCAGACGGCGTCGTCGTCTTTGTTGGCGCTCTGGTCGGGGGAGTCAGGCCCTGGCCTATTCATGGGGTGAATCCCGGAGCTCGGTACCGGACTGGCTGGCGGGGGCCGAACTGCTTGTCAGCCCTGCCATGGTCTTCTTGATGAACTCGGCAGAGCCCCGGAAAATCTCCAAGGCATCATTGTCCAGCGTGGCCACGTGGTAACTGTTCTCCAAGGTGCTGAACTCCATCGAAGCCGTGACCCGCTCCTTCAACTGCGTGATGCTCCGGTCGGAAACCACGTGGTCGACCGAGGAACGGAAGACGCGCACCGGTGCGGAAATCCGGGGGAGCAGAGTGATGGTGTCCTTGTACATCTTCTTCAACTCATGGGCGGCGGCGACCGGTGTCCTCGGGTACGCGCCCTCGTCCATGCCGGGTTTGAGGATGTCGTTGGCGATGGCCGGGGTGGATTTCATGACGTGCTTCAGGATGCCGACCACGGCGGCGCGGGGATCGTCGATCACCAGTCCCGGATTGACGACGACGGTACCGGCCACGGGCCGGGTGGCCGCGATCCGCAGAGCCAGTGTCCCTCCCATCGACAAGCCGGCGGCGAAGACGAAGTCGCACTCGGCCTGGAGCTCCAGATACGCCGCATCCACTGCGTGGTGCCACTCCTGCCAGTGCCGCGTGGCCATGTCCTGCCACGTGGTCCCATGGCCTGGAAGCAGAGGGAGACGGACAGCGAAGCCTTCGGCCGCCAAGTACTCGGCCCAGGGGCGCATGCTGTGCGGACTGCCCGTGAAGCCGTGGCTCATCACGACGCCGATACTGGGTCCACTACCGGTGAAGTCGCTGGTGTACGGCGAGGGATCGGGGAGAGTGTTCATGATGACTCCGAGGCTACTCTGTTGGCGGCACTGCTTTCCGTGATGTGTCCATCGTGTCACTGTTCGGGACAATTCTCACTGGAGTATGGTGGCTTCTGAGTGCGGGCCGGGACCGTCCGGACGCCTTGCAGACGCCGCCCCGGAGAGGAACCAAAGTGTTCTATTGGGTCATGAAACGGATCTTTTTGGGTCCGCTTCTCAAATTGCTGTTCCGCCCGTGGGTCAAGGGCCTCGACAATGTTCCCCAGGATGGCGCCGCGATTCTCGCTTCCAACCATTTGTCCTTTTCCGACTCGATCTTCATGCCGGTGATGGTGCCCCGGCGCGTCAGTTTCCTTGCCAAGTCCGAGTACTTCACGGGTACCGGGCTCAAAGGCAGGCTTACGGCCATGTTCTTCCGGCTCACCAACCAGTTGCCAATGGACCGTTCGGGCGGGGCCGCGTCCGAGTTGTCCCTGCAGGCCGGCAGGGACGTCCTGGCCGCCGGCGGCCTGCTGGGCATCTACCCTGAAGGCACCCGCAGCCCAGACGCCAGGCTCTACAGGGGCAAAGTGGGGGTCGCCAAACTTGCGCTCCAAACCCGGGTCCCCGTTGTTCCCGTTGCGATGATCGGCACCGAAAAAGTCCAGCCCATCGGGAAGCGTTTGCCCAACATCCGCAGGATCGGGATCATTTTCGGGCAACCTTTGGACTTCAGCCGGTACTACGGCCAAGAAGAAGAGCGTGCCGTTCAACGCGCCGTGACCGACGAGATCATGTACGAACTCATGCGGCTCTCGGGGCAGGAATACGTGGACGAATACGCCGCCGTCGTCAAGCAGCGGCTGGCCGGGCAGCCGCCGGAGCCGGTGAGCGGAAGCGAAGCGAATCCAGCCGACGACGGCGACGAGGGCAGGCGCCCGCCCGGCAACAGTTCGGGCCCGGACGGCGACGGCGCAGTGCCCGGGAAAGTGTGACGGCCTGCCAATAAGGGTTACGGAAGCCATGCCCCGAACAGCGGGCAAGGCAACTAGTCTTGGAGAGTGACTGAGCTATCCGCGAACCCCGCACCGTCCATGACCGGCCCCGTGACCAGTTCCCTGGGCAGCCCCCTGACCAGCACCGCGCAAAGCGGCGCGGCAAACTATCCCGGCTTGGACGATTGGCGCCAGCTGCCCATCTCGCAGCAACCCACCTGGACCGATAGGGGCGTCTTCGATGCCTCCGTCAAAGAACTGTCCGTGCTTCCGCCGCTGGTCTTCGCGGGCGAAGTCGACATCTTGCGCGAGCGTCTGGCAGCTGCAGCCCAGGGCAAGGCATTCCTGCTTCAGGGCGGCGACTGCGCCGAGACCTTCGAGGACGCGACAGCTGACAAGATCAGCGCCCGGGTCCGCACCATCCTGCAGATGGCCGTTGTGCTTACCTATGGTGCGGCCATGCCCGTCATCAAGATGGGCCGCATGGCCGGCCAGTTCGCCAAGCCCCGGTCCTCGAACGAGGAAACCCGCGACGGCGTGACCTTGCCCGCGTACCGCGGGGACATTGTCAACGGCTATGATTTCACCCCGGAGTCCCGCGCCCACGATGCCAGCCGCATGCTGAAGGCGTACCACACCTCGGCTTCCACGCTGAACCTTATTCGCGCCTTCACGCAGGGCGGCTTCGCCGATCTCCGCCTGGTGCATCTCTGGAACAAGGGCTTCACCGAAAACCCGGCCCATGCCCGCTACGAGTCCTTGGCGAGGGACATCGACCGCGCCATCAAGTTCATGGCGTCCTGCGGTGCCGATTTCGAAGCCCTCAAGCGCGTGGAGTTCTTCGCGAGCCACGAGGCACTCCTGCTCGACTACGAGCGGGCCCTGACACGCATCGACTCCCGCACGGGACTTCCTTACGACACTTCCGGGCACTTCCTCTGGATCGGTGAGCGCACCCGTGAGCTCGACCATGCGCATGTGGACTTCCTGTCCCGGGTGCGCAATCCGATCGGCGTCAAGCTCGGTCCCGGGACTTCCGGAGACGACGCATTGCGGCTCATTGACAAGCTCGACCCGAACCGCGAGCCCGGCCGCCTTACCTTCATCACCCGTATGGGTTCCAAGAACATCCGCGAGAAGCTGCCCGCCGTCGTCGAGAAGGTCACTGCGTCGGGCGCCCAGGTCCTCTGGGTCACGGACCCCATGCACGGGAACACGGTCACCTCGCCCAACGGGTACAAGACCCGCAACTTCGATGACGTCGTGGACGAAGTCCGCGGGTTCTTCGAGGTCCACCACGCACTCGGGACGGTACCCGGTGGCCTGCACATGGAAATGACCGGCGACGACGTCGCGGAATGCCTTGGCGGCGCCGATCCCATTGACCAGGACGCCTTCCTGGACCGCTACGAGTCTGTGTGCGATCCACGCCTGAACCACATGCAGTCCCTCGAGATGGCGTTCCTCGTGGCTGGAGCCCTCACCAAGCGGTAGTCCCCACGAAGCGCTAATCCCCACCAAGCGCTAGTCCAGCAGCAGGCCCGAATACAGGAAAGGCGATCCGGAACATTCCGGATCGCCTTTCCTGTATGGGCGCGTCCTACACAACGGTCAGTGTGACGACGGAGCCCTCCGGGGCATCGCTGTCCACGGGGTTCTGGTCGCGGACGGTGCCGAAGAAGCCACCCAGGATGTTGTTGATCTTGACCTCGAATCCGAGCGACTCCAGGGCCTTGCGGGCGGCGTCCGCCTGTTTGCCGATGAAGTTGGGGACATGCACCATTTTCGGACCCTTGGAGAGGGTCAACGTGACGGCGTCGCCGCGGATCAAGGTGCCGTTGGCAGGTGTCTGGCTGACCACGGCTCCCGCGGGGACCTTTTTGTCGTTGACGGGGTCCGGAGATATTTTTGCGGTCAATCCGGCGTCGCTGATCGCTTTGACAGCGGCTTGCTGGCTCATGCCGCGGACATCCGGTACGGGGAGCGGCTGCGGTCCCTTGGAGACCACCAGTGCCACCGGGGTGCCGTGGCGGACCCCGGTGTCCTGGGCCGGAGACTGGGAGATGACCGTGCCTGAAGGCACTTTGTCGTCATATTGCTCGGTGACTTTGCCGAGCGCCATCCCCGCCACACCAAGGGCATTCTTTGCCTGGTCAAGTGTCAGGCCGGTCATCGTGGCAAGCGGAAACAATTGCGGACCCTTCGAGACGAAGAGCGACACCCCTTGGAACTTCCGGACTACTTGGCCGGAAGCGGGTTCCGTTCCAACAGCCAAACCGGCCGTGACGTCGTCGTCGAACACGTCTTTTGGCTCGGATTGAAAGCCGGCGGTTCTCAGCAGCTGCTGTGCCTCGGCGACCGTCTTGTTCTTGATGTCCGGTATGGTTCCGGGCGAACCGGGCCCCATGCCGAAGAACCAGCCAGCCGCAGTGGCAAGGATCGCCAGGACAATCACGACAATCGTCCAGATCACGGCCCGGCGGCGCGGGTTGCCTTCCCGCAAAGAGCGCGACGGCGTGGCCGCGGCCCGGGCCCGGTCCTTTTCTTCCTGGCGCTCCATCCGCTTGATGTCGCGTTTGCTCGGCGGGGCATCGGCCGGATCCAGGGGTTCGCGGTCCTGTGGCACCTGGATGTCGAAAGCTGCGGCACCGGGGGAGAATCCCGACGGCGGAAGCACTGTGGTTGGATTGCGCTGGCTTGAGATGATCTCCGTCGGGCGGCCTATCCGTTCCAGGGGCTCCGTACGTTCGGCGTGGAAAGGGGCGACTACCGCGGTTGCCCCGGCCGCTTCTTGTTGCCCTTCGGGCATCGCCGCCTTGGCGGCCGGCGGGTTGATATCCAGTTGCGCGTCGCTCAAGGTGGTGCGGATGTGCCGCAGTTCCGACAAGAGCGCGGAGCCGTCCACCGGACGCTCTTCGGGTTCCTTTGCGGTGCACCACTGGACCAGTTCGTCCACATCGGCGGCAAGGCCGGGCACCGCGAGCGACGGCGGAGCGACGGCCGCGTTGACGTGCTGGTAGGCAACCTGGATGGGAACGTCGCCGGCATACGGTTGTTCGCCGGTAAGCATTTCGTAGATCATGATGCCGGTGGAGTAGATGTCGCTCCGGGCGTCCGCGGCTTTGCCGAGGACCAGTTCGGGAGCCAGATATGCGACCGTGCCGATGAGGGCGCCGGTGCTGGTGGTCGCTGTGACCGCCCGGGCCAGGCCGAAGTCGCCCACCTTGATGCGCCCGTCGTCGGCGATGAGGACGTTTTCCGGTTTCACGTCGCGGTGGATGAGCCCTGCCGCGTGGGCGGCCGCGAGCCCCTCGATGACGGGGTCGATCAGGGCAAAGGCCAGCCGGGGCGGAAGGGCTGCCTTCTCGTTGAGGACGTCGCGCAGGGTGTGGCCCTTGATGTACTCCATAACGATGTACGCAATGTGGCCGTCCTGTCCCTGGTCGAGGACACCTACGACGTGCGGGTGGGAAAGGCTCGCCGCGGCCCGGGCCTCGCGCTGCAAGCGGTCGAGGAAATTCTGGTCATTGGCCAGGTGGGGATGCAGCACTTTGAGCGCCACGTCGCGGTCGAGCCGCTCGTCGGTGGCGAGATAGACGGTTGACATTCCGCCGTTCGCGAGGCGCGATCGCACCAGGTAGCGCCCGTCCACGAGGGATCCGAGGAGTTGGTCCGAAACTTGTTCCTGCACCCTACGATCCTAGTTGAGCAAAAACACGGGCCCGAATCGCCGTGCGATCCGGGCCCGTGTTCGGCGGCCTGATTTAGCTGAAGTTCTTCTTGAGGGACAGGATCGAGGCGACGTAGGCCTTGGTGTCGTCGTACATCCCGTGCTTGCTCACCGAGTACTGGCCCTGGTAGTAGCCTGCGATGGCCGTGTTCAGATCCTTGCTGGTGTTGACGAGGGCCCGGATGATGGCGACGCCGGCGGTCACGTTGTCATACGGGTCCAGGATGTTGAGCTTGCGTCCCACCAGTTGGGAAGCCCATTCTCCGGAGGAGGGAATCACCTGCATCGTGCCGATGGCGTTGGCGGGAGAGACGGCACGCTGGTTGAAGCCGGATTCCTGGTAGGCGAACGCCATGGCCAGAGACGGGTCCACCCCCATCCGGCGCGCGGTATCGGTTACGATCCCCTTCATCTGGGCGGTGCTGGGCACCGGGGACGCATTGAGCAGGGCCTTGTTCGCGTTGGCCGAACTGACCACCGCCTCCGGGTAGGTGTAGCCCAGGAACGTGCTGGGAACCAAGGGAGTGCTGACCGGAGCCGGGGCCGGAGCCGAGGCTGCAGGAGCACCCGGGATGGCGAGCTTCTGCCCCGGATAAATGATGGTGCTCATCGATAGCCTGTTGGCCGAGAGCAGCGATGACAAGGACACGCCAAGGCGGGACGCAATGCCGCCCAGAGTGTCACCCGACTTGATCGTGTACGAGCCGCTGTTGGCAAGTGCCGGCGCTGCCGGGGCAGCCGGAGCTGAAGCAGGGGCCAATGCCGCTGGAGCCGGGGCAGCCGGAGCTGGTGCGTTCGTTCCCGGGCCAACCTTGATCTTCTGTCCCGGGTAGATGATGGACCGGCCGTTGAGGCCGTTCCAGCTGAAGACGTCCGACAGCGCCACTCCGTGGCGGGCGGCAATGCCGCTCAGGGTGTCCCCGGACACGACTGTGTAGCTGGCAGCCGACGACGACGCCGGGCTGGGTGCCGGGGCGGGCGCGGGTGCCGGGGCGCTTGGAGCAGCCGCGGAACCGGACAACTTGATCTGCTGTCCCGGGTAGATGATGGTGTTGCCCGAGAGCCCGTTGAGCTGCAGGACGGTATTGGTGTTCAGCCCGTAGCGGGCCGCGATGCCGCTGATGGTATCGCCCCGGACGATCGTGTACGTGGCCGGAGCCGTCGGTGCCATGGGCTGCATGGCAGTCGGGATGGTCGCGGCAACCGCGGAGGCGGGAATGACGTTTGCGGATACGGCTGCGGCCTGGGCCTGCATGGCCGCGGTCAGCGATGCGGGGATCCTCTGGGTTTGTGCCGCTGGAAGCGCTGTTGCCGGCTGGGCGAGCGCCAACGAAGAGAGCATGACGGCGGGCAGCGCCGCTGTGGTGGCCGCAATTATGGGCATGCTCGTTGTCTTCTTGGGCGAGCGGGGCGTCGTCATGGGAGCAATCCTCATCTCAGCAGCGGATGTTGGGAATGCCGCTGTTGCCAGTGTTACTAAAGTTAGTAGTGATGCAAATGTGATCAATGTGAATCTCTCACATTTTTCGATTCCGCACAAGAAATCCCGGCGCATTCGATTCGTGGGCAATTCGGGGACGCAAATTCCGCCCGTGCCGTCCGTCCGGCTAGGCGCAAAGCGCGCGGGCGTGGCAATCTTGATCCGTGAGTAATGTAGAAAGCCTCGTTTCCGAATGGCTGCCGCTGCCCGATGTGGCAGAGCTGCTGAACGTTTCAATCACCAAGGTCCACGGTCTTCTGGATGAGCGTGCAGTGGTGGCTGTGAGAGTGGGCGCACGCAATATCCGTTCGATTCCTGCCCTCTTTATCCAGGACGGTCATGTGGTGGATAGCCTGAAGGGCACCATCGCAGTGCTTGGCGATGCCGGGTACACGGATGAGGAGCTCATCGCGTGGCTTTTCACTCCAGATGAGTCGCTGCGTGGCCGCCCTGTCGACGCGCTCCGTGAAGGGCGCAAAACTGAAATCCGACGCAGGGCCCAATCGCTTGCCTGGTAAGGGACTCCTGCCTTAAATACAGTGGTGGCGATCAGATTGCTGATCGCCACCACTGTATTTAAGGCAGGTATTTAGACTGCCCTTAACGTGGATTTCTCCAAGAGTTCATGCGGCCCGGCTGACGGCGGCTTCGGCCAACCGCCTGAGCGCGGTAAGCGGGAGTTCAGCCAAGGGGAGCCTTTCCAAGGCCTCGAAAGCTTCGTTGCTGAGTTCCTCGATCATGGATTCCGTGGCTTCGAGCGCTCCGCAATCTACGATGATCCGCCGGATCTCGGCAACCTCGGCCTCGCCAAGGTCCTGCCGTCCGAGCATGGTATCGATGTAGCTCGAATCAGTAGCCCCGGCCTGGTTGATGGCGAAGCCCACCAGCACAGTCCGTTTGCCTTCGCGGAGGTCATCTCCTGCAGGCTTTCCTGTCGTCCCGGGGTCTCCGAACACCCCCAGGACGTCGTCGCGGAGCTGGAAAGCTTCACCAAGGGGCAACGCGAAAGCGGAATAGCCTTGCAAGAGCTCTTCGCTGGCACCGGCCAAGGCGCCACCAAGGGCCAAGGGGTGTTCCGTTGAGTACTTCGCCGATTTGAATCGGATGATGGACTGTGCGCGGCGGACGGCACCTGCGCGGTCCCGCACGGGGCCCGCAACTTCCTCCAGGATGTCCAGGTATTGGCCGGCCATGACCTCGGCGCGCATCAGGTTGAAGATCCGCCGCGCAGGCGTGCCTGTTGCAGCCCTGCCGCCAATCTCGGTGAACGCTTCCTCGCTGAACGACAGGCAGAGGTCTCCGGTGAGGATCGCGGCCGCATGTCCGAAGCGCTCGCTGTCGAGGGCCCAGCCCTCGCCCTCATGGAGCTGGCTGAACCGCTTGTGGACGCTTGGACCGCCACGCCGAGTGTCAGAGCGGTCGATGATGTCGTCGTGAATCAGGGCTGCTGCCTGGAAGAGTTCCAAAGCGCAGCCGGCAGTAATGATGTCCGGATGTGCGGACTCACCGCCGGCACCTCGCCACCCCCAGTAGCACATCAAGGCCCGGAGCCGCTTGCCACCTGTCACGAGGCTCGTGATTGAGCCCATGAGGGGAGCGACATCGGGGGAGATGGTGGCCATGGTTTCTTGTTGCACCGCAAGGAAACCGTTTAGTTTGGCCGCGACGTCGGCCACGAAACGGCTCTGTTCCGAACCTAGGCTCTCGGTGGTCACTTGATTGACCCGGCGGCCACGTTGGCACCGATGGTGAACGTGGATTTGCCCGCTGTTTCCACAACCGAGATATTCACGGTTTCATTGTCGCCACGGAGGAAATCCTTTGATTTGATACTTCCCACGGTGCTGCCGGGAACTTCCTTAAAGCCCTGCGCCGTGAGCGCAGAGGTATAAAAGGCCACTACTGCGTCCGATGGGGACGCAATGGTGCCGACCAGGGCCACCGACGCCGGGGAGGAGTTCTTGTCGAAACTGCTCGATTCCACCGCTGCCTTGGGCATCAATGGAATCAGTTGTTGCGGGAATCCCGGAACCAGGGCGCCGACCGTCGCCGAAGCTCCTGCAGCCGCCGTGGACGTGGTGGCCGACGCCGGACTTGCCGAGGCAGGGGCCGCCCCGGACGATGTTGGCGCAGCCCCTTGGGATGCCGTGCCCGCGGGGGACGACCCGCAAGCCGAGATGGTCAACGCGACGCCCGTGGCCAGCAAGGCCATACTGACGGGTTGAGGCTTTCCAAAGAGCTTCACAGGGATTTCCTCCTGGGGACGACGCCGGATGCTGCCTCCAGTTTAGGGCGCCGGATGCGGCCACCAGTAACCAGTGCCGCGGCATAGGATTTCCTTGTGAGACCACAAGCAGAGAACAACGGGCGGGGCCCCGGACAAGAATCCGCCCCGGATCCCGCTGCCCTGCGGGAACTGAGGCGCACCAGCATCCTCCACGTCGACATGGATGCCTTCTTTGTCTCGGTGGAATTGCGCACCCGGCCTGAACTCAAGGGAAAACCCGTCATTGTCGGCTTCCCGGTGGATCGCTCAGTTGTACTGTCCGCCTCCTACGAAGCGCGGGCGCTGGGCGTGAAGTCTGCCATGCCCATGGCCAACGCTATGCGGATGTGCCCCAACGCTGTCATCATCGAGCCCCGCCACAGCCTCTACTACGAGGTGTCCCGGGAGTTGATGGGCATATTCGAATCGATAACGGACCTCGTGGAGCCCTTGAGTGTCGACGAGGCTTTCCTGGATGTCGGTGGCGCGATCCGGAGGCTTGGTCCGCCTCTCCAGATCGGCCATTTGATCCGGCGCCGCGTTTTGTCCGAGCTCGGAATCACTGCGTCCGTGGGAATAGCGGCCAACAAGTTCGTTGCCAAAATTGCTTCTACGCGCTGCAAACCCGACGGACTGCTGCTCATTGAAGAAGGGCAGACCGTAGCCTATCTCCACAGCCTGCCCGTGAACGCCTTATGGGGAGTCGGGGCCAAGACCGCCGATGTCCTCGCCCGGCTGGGGATCCGTACCGTGGCTGACGTTGCGGCCACGCCGCTGTCTTCCTTGAAAAAGGTCCTCGGAGCGTCGGGCGAGCACGTCCACCGATTGTCGATGGGCTTGGATCCGCGGCCGGTCACGCCTACCCGCCTCGAGAAGAGCATCGGTTCCGAGGAGACGTTCGCTGTTGACACTCCGGATGACGCACTCCTGCAGCGCGAGTTGCTAAGGCTCTCCCACCGAACTGCTTCACGGCTGCGGACAGCCGGAATGTTGGCCCGGACCATCGCGTTGAAACTGCGCTATGCGGATTTTTCGACAATCAGCCGCAGTAAGACAATGCATACGCCTGTAGACAGCGCCCAGTTGATCTATCAAGTTGCGAACCAGTTGCTGGCGTCCTTGGGGGAGCGGCCCATGAGCGTGCGCCTTGTTGGAGTCAGGGCCGAGCAGCTCGAACCGGCGGAACACACCTCGCTGCAGTTGAGCTTCGACCGCAGGGACGACAACTGGCGGGCGGCTGAAAAGGCGCTTGACCGTGTCACCGAGCGATTCGGCAGCAAGACTGTTCTTCCGGCGACGCTTCTGGAGCCGAATGCGGAGCCCGGCGGGCCGGGTTCTCCTTAGGCTTCGAAGAGCCCCCGCGTGCCCTCCGGGGTGTCTTTCAGAACAGCGGCCAACAAACTATCCTAGAGATACACAGATTTAGACCGTCTGGATAAATTGCCATGTTGCGTCTGTTCCGTGAGACCGTGTTCACAAGACCCGGTCTTCGGGAACCCTTTTTTGGGTTCGTCCGTTCAAGGGAACAGAGGCAACGGCCGCGGCGTATCCAGACGCTGGCCGACTAAAGGAGGTCGCGATGCCCCTCTCGGAGCACGAACAGAAGCTCCTCGAGCAACTCGAGAAGCAACTGCATGAGGACGATCCAAAGTTTGCCAATTCAATGGGCTCTGACCCCATTCGCTCATGGTCGACCAGGCACATCGTTATTGGCGTTCTAGGCACTATCGCCGGGATTCTCTTGTTGTTGGTAGGTGTGTCCTTGCAGAACATCTTCCTTGGTGTGCTGGGCTTCATCGTGATGGGCGCCGGCGTTTACTTTGCCACCCTGAGAAGGGCAGCCGGCGGGAAGTCGAAGAGTGCCAAGCCGGGCAAGTCAAAGAACTCATTCATGAGCAACCTCGAAGAACGCTGGGACGAGCGCCGCCGCGGCGAGGAGAGCTGAACGCTCCACCAGGGGGCTTGTCCTCCACCGGGATGCCGAGTCCTCCACATTGCACCACCAGGCTCCGGCCTGATTGCGAAAAGACCCGAATATCGGGTCTTTTCGCATTTAACGCCACGTTCGCCGCACATCGTGAGCCTGTAAGCGCGGCTGGGGGAGCCGCCGTCGAGCGCTTCCCTAGAGGGCCGCCGCAAAGCGTCCTCCACCACCAACCACCACTGAGATCCACGTGTTTTCAGGCTCCCGCGTTCGAAAGTGGGGCAGAAACACGCCGGATTGCGTTGACTGTGGGGGCTTGTGGAGTAAAGTGGAGCGAGTAAGAGGGTAGTGGCGGCGTGGGGCAGGTACGGGCACCTTTACGGATGGGGGCGGTGGGCCAGTGTTTCTTGGCACGCATTCTCCTCGTCTGGATGAAAAGGGCCGGATCATCCTTCCCGCCAAGTTCCGCGAGGAACTTGCTGACGGCTTGGTGCTCACAAGGGGCCAGGAACGTTGCATCTACGTCTTCAGCCAGCGGGAATTCGAACGTATTCACGAATCCATGCGGGAGGCCCCCATTTCCTCCAAGCAGTCGCGTGACTACATCCGGGTTTTCCTGTCCGGAGCCTCTGACGAGGTACCTGACAAGCAGGGGCGCGTGACGATTCCGCCGGCGCTCCGGAGCTACGCAGGTCTTGAGCGGGAATTGGCGGTCATCGGCGCCGGAACCCGTGCAGAGATCTGGGATGCCCAGGCTTGGGATGAATACCTGGCCGAGAAGGAAGCCGCCTTCTCGGAGACCGACGACGACAACCTTCCCGGGTTCATTTAGAAACCGGGACAGGAAGCAGCAATGCTTCTTGGACGGGATCTCCAGCCGCCCATCACATAGTTTTCCTGGCTCACCTTCCCCGGAGCCAGGCGGACGCTGCGATAGGCGCGGATGGGGATCCGGCTCAAGAAGCGACCCGCCCAACTGACAGACGAACTATTCAGCTCTGAGGAGGCCGCATGGAGGAGCAAGACGCGCCAAAACCAACCTCGGAGCGACATGTACCGGTCCTGAAGGACCGGTGCATCAATTTGTTGGCACCAGGTTTTGAGGCCGCCCGCAGCCGTGGCGAGACGCCCGTCGTCATCGACGCCACGTTGGGAATGGGTGGCCACTCCGAAGCGATGCTGCAGCGGTTCCCCGATCTGCACCTTGTCGGCATAGACCGGGACGAAGAGGCCCTGGCCCTCGCCGGTGAGCGACTGCAACCCTTCGCGGCCCGCACTGACTTGGTGCATGCCGTCTATGACGAAATCGAAGATGTCCTCGTAGACCTTGGAATCCCGGAAGTGCACGGCATCCTCATGGATCTGGGTGTGTCTTCCCTCCAATTGGACGAGCGGGAGCGCGGCTTTGCCTACTCCTACGACGCGCCGCTGGATATGCGGATGGACACCAGCCGCGGCCAGACTGCCGCCGACGTCGTCAACAACTATTCCGAAGAAGACCTGGTACGGATTATCCGCAAGTGGGGCGAGGAGAAGTTCGCCGGCAGGATCGCAAACCGCATCGTCACGGCAAGGGCCGTCAAGCCTTTCGCCACCACCGGGGAGCTCGTCGAGCAGATCCGCGGCGTTGTTCCTGCGGCCGCCGCAAAGTCCGGCGGGCATCCGGCAAAGCGGACTTTCCAGGCCCTGCGGATTGAAGTCAACGAGGAACTCGACGTTCTGGAGAGAGCAGTGCCTGCCGCCCTCTCGGCCTCGGCAATGGGCGGACGGGTAGTGGTGATGTCTTACCACTCACTCGAAGACAAGATCGTGAAATCGGTCTTCCAGTCCCGGTCCAAATCGTCCGCCCCGCTGGGCTTCCCCGTGGAGCTGGAAGAACACAAACCGGAATTCAAGACCCTAACCAAGGGCACGGAAGTGCCCACACTTGAAGAAATCGCCGAAAACCCGCGTGCGGCATCTGCCCGCCTGCGGGCCGTGGAACGCATCAAAGCGAGGAGAACAGCATGAGCACCGCTGCCGCGAAGATCCTGCCGCCCACGGTGGGGAACACCGCGCGTGCCCTGCCCGCCCGGGGACCGGAACGCGAGACGACCCGCAAGGCGCGGACACCGCTCTCGCTCGTCCAGAGTGTTCCCGGACGACGGCGGACTCCCTTCGTCGTCTTTTGCTTCGGCGTGCTGGCCGCCGCCTTGTTGACTGTCCTGGTGCTCAACATCTCCGTTTCCACGGCCCAATACGACCTTGTGAAGCTCAGGAATGACGCTGCATCCCTGAACAAGCAGAACCAGGATCTGACACAACAGGTCCAGAACTACCAGGCTCCCCAGAATCTTGCCGCCAAGGCCGCAGAATTGGGCATGGTAGCTTCCACTGCCACCGGCCAGATCGATCTGGACAACCTGACAGTCACAGGAAAGGCCACGCCGGCAACCAAGGGACAGAATCCCGGTGCCGTCATCGCTGCTCCTGCGGTTGCAGGCCAGTCCAGCGTCGCAGCTCCTGCACCCGCCAAGAACGATTCACTGGACAGCCGTAAGCCCAACGGTGCCGCCGACTCCACCGCGGCCAAACCGCAGGCGCCCGCGGTTCCTGCGGCACCCAAGCCGCCGGTTGTGGATCTCCATGGTGGTTCGGTCCCCGCTCCGCAGCAGAAGGTACCCGGGCAGTAGCGTCCAGCCGACCTGATTTCAGGTGACCAGCAAGGCAAGCAGCAAGGAATCGACGTGGTGCAGAAGACCGGCAAATCGAAGAACAAGAGAACGCCGGTGGCGAAGAAGCGCCTGCGCCTCGGCCTCGGAATCATGCTGACGCTGTTGCTGGTGGTCGGGGGCAAATTGTTCCTCGTCCAGGGGCTGGACGTCGGTGGCCTGGCCGAGGCTGCCTACAACAACCGGCTGACCACCACCGTCCTGCCGGCCGAACGCGGCAAGATCATTGACGCCAACGGCACCGTGCTCGCCAGCAGCGTGATCCGCTACAACATTGTGGTGGACCAAACGGTCAACACCAACACATCTGAGTTTTCGCGCTACAACACCCAGACCCAAGCCATCGATAAGATCTCCAGGACCCAGGGGATTGCAGAGCTTTCCAGCGCCCTGGGGATGGACGTCAACCAGGTTACGCAGGCCGTGACCGGCGGGAAGAAATACAACATCGTGGCCAAGGAAGTGAAGCCGGACGTCGAGGACCGGATATCCCAGCTCCACATCCCGGGTATCGTCTCGGAGGGCATCAGCAAGCGCGTCTATCCCAACGGCAGCGTGGCGGGTGGCATCATCGGCTTCCTTAAGGACGGCACCACGGGCCAAGCGGGCCTTGAGCAGACCCAAGACGACCTCCTTCGCGGCAAGGACGGCAAGCGCGTCTTTGAGATCGGCGCCGACGGTCTCCGTATCCCCGTGGCAACCGATCTGCTGACCCCGGCTGTCAATGGCAAGGACGTCAAGCTGACGCTGAACACGGACATCCAGTACTTTGCGCAGCAGGCCATCCAGACCCAGGTCAACCAGCTCAATGCCGAGTGGGGATCAATCGTCGTTGAGGACATCAAGACCGGGAACCTCATTGCGATGGCGGATACGAACGCCCCGGATCCCAACGACCCGGGCAAAGTAGCGGCTGCGGACCGCGGCGTGCGGTCGGTGACGGCCGCCTATGAGCCTGGTTCGGTGGAGAAGATGATCACCGCGTCCGCTGCGATCAATGAAGGAAAGTCCAGCCCATTGGACACCGTTACCGTTCCTCCCGCCGTGACCATCGACGGTCAGACGTTCACCGATGCCTTCCTTCACGGAACCGAACAGCGGACCCTCGCCGGTATCCTCGGCTATTCGATGAACACGGGTACCGTGATGATCGGGAGCCGGCTGAGCAGGCAACAGCGCTATGACTATCTCCAGCGCTTCGGCATCGGGGAAGCCCCGGACATTGGTCTTCCCGCCGAAGCCTCAGGAATCCTGGCCAAGCCCGATCAATGGGACGACCGGCAGCAGTACACCGTCCTGTTCGGCCAAGGCGTTTCCCAGTCCACGCTGCAGACCGTCCGGGCCTACCAAAGCGTGGCCAACGACGGCGTGATGCTGCAACCCAGGTTGATCGACGGCTACGTCGGGGCCGACGGGGTCGAAGCGAAAGCACCTGCCAAGGACGCCCGGCAAGTCGTTACCAAGGACACCGCGCAGCAAGTCCGGGACATCCTGGAGAGCAACGTGACGATGGGCGAAGTGAAAGATGCTGGCATCGACGGATACCGGGTGGGCGCCAAGACAGGAACCTCCGAGGCACCCCGCGAAGACGGCCTGCCTGGCTTCGATGGCTTCACGGCCTCCATCATTGGGATGGCGCCCATGGAAAATCCACGGTTCATCGTCGAGGTTGTTGTCCAGAGGCCCAAGGGCAACATCTACGGCATCACCCAAGGACCGATTTTCCGCTCGGTGATGGGCCAGGTCCTGCGCACCTACAACGTCCCGCCGTCCACCGGCACTCCGGCGCGGTTCCCCCAATACGGCAAATAAGGACCAGGACTGCAAATAAGGCCAGTACGGCAAGTAGTTCAGTTTCGCCAAGTAAGCTTGTTGGGCATCTGTCCGGCCACATTTAGATCAACCCATGCCGTTTGCGGGAGCCCAAGGGTTCCCGCGCGGCCAGTTTTACGAGTACCAACGGAGACCACCTTGTCAGAGCAGAATGATGCCGTATCGATCCCTACAGGGAACCCGCCGGCTACGGACAAACCCGGCTTCCGTCCAGCCGTCGTGGCGCCGGTTGCCCTGGAGGCCATCGCATCGTCCCTCGGAATCGCGCTGACCCCGGACTCAGCCGGTACGTCGGTCACTGGGGTGTCCCTCAACTCGCGCACCGTCGAGCCGGGAGACCTGTACTTGGCCCTGCCCGGTGCCACGCGCCACGGGGCAGACTTTGTCACCCAAGCGGTGGCGGCCGGTGCTGTTGCCGTCGTGACCGATGAGGACGGCGCCCGTCAATTGGCACTCGAGGACCTTGCCGTTCCGGTGCTGATCGTTGGCGATCCCCGTGCAGCCGTCGGCACCCTCGCTGCCCTCGTTTATCGAAGCCAGCCACTCGATGGGGTTTCGCCCACGCTTTTCGGTGTAACTGGTACGAACGGCAAAACAACGACGACGTATTTCATCAACTCCTTGCTCCGTGCCCTGGGCATGAATCCCGGCCTGATCGGGACGATTGAAATTCTTGCGGGGGGCGAGGCCATCCCGAGTCTGCTGACCACGCCGGAGTCAACGGACGTCCATGCCTTGCTCGCCCTCATGCGTGAACGTGGGTTGGAGGCGGCTTCCATGGAGGTGTCCTCCCATGCTCTTTCGTTCCACAGGGTCGACTCGGTGACATTCGACGTTGCCGGCTTCACCAATCTGACGCAGGACCACCTCGATCTGCACGGAAGCATGGACGAATACTTCCGGACCAAGGCGGAGCTGTTCACGAGAGCGCGCGCACGGCGGGCCGTAGTGACCGTGGACGATCCGTGGGGGCGCTTGCTGGCCGAAGAGGCGGGAATTCCCGTGACCACGCTGTCGGCCACCGCCGGGAGCGAAGCTGACTGGACGGTCGGGTCTTCCAAACCACGCGGACTTGGAACAGACTTCGAATTGCGCCACCGCGATGGATCGGTCCTGCGCGTCCATACCGGATTGCCGGGAGATTTCAACGTCGCCAATGCGGCCCTGGCCACCATCATGGTGCTCGACTCCGGCATCGACCGGTCGGCGCTTCAGGCGGCCCTGGACAGCCACGATCCCTTCACGGTTTCTGTGCCCGGCCGGATGCAGCTGATTTCCGATGCCCCGGCTTCGGTTGTCGATTTCGCGCACAACCCGGACGCGCTGGCGCGCGCCCTGAGCGCGATACGCCCGAAGACACCCGGATCCCGCGTGATCGTCGTTTTCGGCGCCACAGGACAGCGCGACCAGGGTAAGAGGCCGACCATGGGCGCCATAGCTGCCCGGCTCGCCGACGTCGTGATTGTCAGCGACGACGATCCCCATGACGAAGACGCTGCGGCGATCCGTTCGGAAGTCATCGCCGGCGCCCGGGCCGCCCGCGAGTCGGAGGACCTTGACTGCGAGATCGTGGAAGCGTACCCCCGGGACGTCGCCATCCGTCAAGCCGTGGATCTGGCCACCGAGAAGGACATCATCCTGATCGCCGGCCGAGGACATGAGGTCTGGCAGGAAGTGAAGGGCGTCAACCTTGCCCTCGACGACCGGGTGGAACTGCGGGCGGCCTTGACAGCCAGGGGATTCAAGGTTTCCACGGACGAGCGGATAGAGTCCTAGACCGAGATGATTGCACTTACTGCGGCGGAGATCGCCGATATTACCAATGGCCGATTGGCAGCGGACCCGGGGATTGTCCCGGCGTCCATCGTTACCGACTCCCGTGAGGCGGCGGCCGGATCGCTGTACGTGGCCAAACCAGGTGAGAACGCTGACGGCCATGCCTACGTGGGCGCCGCTTTCGAGCGCGGGGCTGTCCTGGCGCTGACCGAGCGCGACGTTTCCGACGACGACGGCCGGCAGTACCCCGCCGTCGTCGTCGATGACGCCGTGATCGCGATGGGTGCCCTGGCCGCAGAGTCCGTGCGCCGCATCCGTGCCGCACGTGCGGCCCAGGGGGAGCCCTTCACTGTCATAGGGATCACAGGCTCGGCGGGCAAGACAACTACCAAGGACTTGCTCGCGGGCATTCTTTCCCGGGCTGGCGCCACAGTGGCACCGCAGGGTTCGTACAACGGTGAAGTCGGCGTGCCGCTCACCGTGTTCGGAGCCGATGCGGGCACGCGCTACCTCGTGATCGAAATGGGCGCCACCGGGATTGGCCACATCAAATACCTCGCCGAGATGGTCCAACCGGACATCGGCGTCGTTCTTTGCGTCGGCACCGCCCACGCCGGCGAGTTCGGTGGGGTGGAGAACATAGCCAAGGCCAAGGGCGAACTCGTCGAAGCGCTGGGGCAGGACGGAACCGCCGTCATCAACCTCGACGACGCGCGCGTCGCGGCGATGGTCTCCCGCACCCAGGCAAAAGTGCTAGGAACCACCGCTACTGGCATTTCCGGCTCGGAGGTCGAAGCCAGGAACGCCGATATCGATGAGGACGGCCACCCGGAGTTCGAACTCATCCTTCCCGACGGCGGGGTCCCCCATCGCGTCCACAGCAAGCTGATCGGTGCGCACCACGTCACCAACCTGCTTGCCGCCGCGGCCGCCGCGTTCGCGGCAGGCCTCCCTGCAGCCGGGATCGCCGACTCGCTGAGCGAGCAGTCGCCGGCCAGCCGGTGGAGAATGGAACGCACTGAGCGGGCAGACGGCGTCACCATCATCAACGACGCGTACAACGCGAATCCGGAATCCATGCGCGCAGCCTTGCGCACCCTCGCGGACCTCGGCCAGGGACGCCGCACCTGGGCAGTGCTTGGCGCGATGTTGGAACTCGGCGAAGATTCCATCCGCGAACACACCATAGTGGGGACGCAAGTGGTTCGCTTGAACATTTCCAGGCTCGTGGTGGTTGGCCGCGAAGCCCGGGCGCTATACATTTCCGCGATCCAGGAAGGCTCCTGGGGCGACGAATGCATTTTCGCTGAAACGGCCGACGAGGCCTACGAACTGCTGCAGGCCGAGCTCAAACCAGGCGACTTGGTGCTTTTCAAGTCCTCGAACGGGGTCGGCTTAAGGCATTTGGGGGATCGGATAGCATTACCTCCACAGGCCGGTACGAGTGCGAACACCGCGGCTGCAACTGCCGCCAATGAAGGGAACGAGCTGCTGTGATTGCACTGTTGATCGGCGCGGGCGTGGCCCTCCTGGTGGCCTTGGTCGGAACGCCACTCTTCATCCGGTTCCTCGTCACCAAGGGATACGGCCAGTTCATCCGCGACGACGGACCCACCTCGCACCACACCAAGCGCGGTACTCCCACCATGGGCGGGACGGTCGTGGTGGCCGCCGTACTCATCAGCTATGGGTTGACCCACCTGATCATGTGGATGATGAACCCGCGATCACCGGGCCCGTCGGCCTCGGGCTTGCTCTTGTTGTTCCTGATGGTGGGAATGGGATTCGTTGGTTTCCTCGACGATTTCATCAAGATTTCCAAGCAACGCAGCCTCGGACTCAATGCCAAGGCCAAGCTGATTCTCCAAGCATTTGTCGGCATTGTCTTCGCAGTACTCGTCCTGAACTTCCCCGACTCGCAGGGGATCACGCCGGCCTCCACCCATATTTCCCTTGTGCGGGACATTCCCTGGCTGAACCTGGCCTTCGGGGGCACCGTCCTCGGAGCCATCCTGTTTGTCATCTGGTCGAACCTGATCGTCACTGCGGCAACCAACGGCGTCAACCTGACGGACGGACTGGACGGCCTTGCCGCCGGTGCCTCCATCATGGTCTTCGGGGCGTACACACTCATGGGAATCTGGCAGAACAACCAGGCGTGCGGTTCACCCCGCGAGGCGGGCAGCGGCTGCTATTCGGTCCGCGACCCGCTCGATCTGGCGCTCCTGGCAGCTATTTGCAGTGCCGCGCTGGTGGGCTTCCTCTGGTGGAACACGTCTCCGGCGAAGATCTTCATGGGAGACACCGGTTCCCTGGCGATCGGCGGGGCGGTGGCCGGCTTTGCGATCCTCTCCCGCACCGAACTTCTTTTGGGCATCATCGGTGGGCTTTTCGTCCTCATCACGCTGTCAGTCATCATCCAGGTGGGCTACTTCAAGCTCACCAAGGGTAAGCGGGTCTTCAAAATGGCGCCCCTTCAGCATCATTTCGAACTCAAGGGCTGGGCCGAGATCACGGTGGTTGTCCGATTCTGGATTCTTTGTGGCTTGTTCGTGGCCGCTGGCCTTGGGATTTTCTATGCTGAATGGGTGGTGCTGCTGTGAGCGCAAGTCCTCAAACCAAGCCTTCTGCCAACGACCGGCTCGAGAACCTCG
This sequence comes from Arthrobacter sp. KNU-44, assembly GCF_051843155.1. Lineage (NCBI taxonomy): Bacteria > Bacillati > Actinomycetota > Actinomycetes > Micrococcales > Micrococcaceae > Arthrobacter > Arthrobacter sp. KNU-44. The sequence goes on along the minus strand of NZ_JBPXNG010000002.1, from coordinate 380,387 downwards.
TCAGTTGGGATTCCGACTGGAAGGGCCTGCGCGTCGTCGTGACCGGCATCGGCGTCTCCGGTTTCGCGGCCGCCGATACCTTGATCGAACTCGGCGCCCGGGTGGTGGTTGTTGATGCTGCCACGAGCGCTAAAGCCCTAGCACAGGCGGACACCTTGAAGATTGTCGGCGCTGCCGACGTCCTCCTCGGACAGGACGCCGTCAAAACGCTGCCCCGCGTGGACGGTGAAAAGCCCGAACTCGTCGTGACGTCGCCGGGCTGGCGGCCGGATCAGTCCCTCCTGGCAGCTGCCAAAAGGGCCCACGTACCGGTGTGGGGCGACGTCGAGCTCGCCTGGCGGGTGCGCGAACGCAAGGGCCGCAAGACGGCGGACTGGCTCACGATCACGGGTACCAACGGCAAAACCACGACGGTGGGCATGACCGAAGCCATGCTGCAGGCAGCAGGGCTCAAGGCAATCGCCGTGGGGAATGTCGGCACCCCCATCCTGGACGCACTCCGTGACCCTGTGGAGTACGACGCTTTCGCGGTTGAGCTTTCCAGCTTCCAATTGCACTGGATCGAATCGCTCTCCCCGGTGGCGAGCGTCTGCCTCAACGTCGCCGAGGACCACGTCGACTGGCACGGCTCCTACGAGTCCTACCTCGCGGACAAGGCAAAGATCTTCGAGAATACCCAGAAGGCGTGCATCTACAACGCCGAGCAGATCGAGACCGAACGCATGGTGGAAAACGCCGACGTCGTCGAGGGTTGCCGGGCGATCGGCTTCACCACCTTGACTCCGGCCATCAGCATGCTCGGCGTGGTCGAGGGCTTGCTCGTGGACCGGGCGTTCATCGAAGAGCGCAAGAGTTCCGCAGAGGAACTCGCGTCCCTGGCCGACCTGGGCACGGCTGCGCCGCGACACATGGTTGCGAACGCGCTGGCCGCCGCCGCACTGGTGCGCGCCTACGGCGTCGAACCGGCCGCAGTGCGTGAGGGGCTCAGGAACTATCTCCCCGGAAATCACCGTATCCAGCCTGTGGCCAGGCAGAACGGCGTCCTCTGGGTCAACGACTCGAAGGCGACCAATCCGCATGCTGCTTCTGCGGCCCTGTCGGCGTTCGATCGGGTCGTCTGGATCGCCGGCGGTCTGTCCAAGGGCGTCAACTACGACGACTTGGTCAAAAGCAACGCGCGCAGGCTCAAAGCGGTGGTGCTGATCGGCTCGGACACCGCGGACCTGGAAGCCTCCCTCAAGCGACACGCAGCGGATGTGCCCGTAATCGGGCAGCCCAAGGGCGACACTGAAATGGTGCAGTCCGCCGATTCAGCTGGTACCGCCGCGGAACCGTCTCCGATCTTCGGCGACACCGTGATGGCCCATGCTGTCGAGTCGGCAGCTAGTATCGCCGAGCCCGGCGATACCGTGCTGATGGCCCCGGCGGCTGCCTCCATGGACCAGTTCTCTTCCTACGCTCACCGTGGCGATGCTTTCATCCGGGCAGTGCGCGAGCTTGTGGAAGGCCAGGCACAGACCACCGAGGAGTAACAATGGTCAGCACGCCCACGCGCAGCGGGCCCGGGCGGACCCGGGCCGGCAAGGCAGACCCCGCCGGACGCGCGGCAGGCGTGGCGCGGCCCTCGCTGCCGTCCCGCATCCGCTCGGGGATTTCCGGGTTTTGGTCGACCCTCGAAGGAAGCGGAAAGTCGAGCGGCGGGTCAACCTACTACTTGATTCTGGGTGCTTCGCTTGCCCTGACGGCCATCGGGATCATCATGGTCCTGTCGGCGTCGAGCGTCGAAGCGATTGCGGCCGGCGAATCGCCGTACTCCATCGCCACCAAGCAAGGCATGTTCGCCGCGATCGGCATCGTTGCGATGCTGGTGCTTTCGCGGGTCAACGTCCTGTGGCTTAAGCGATTCGCATGGCCCTCGATCATTCTTGCCGGCGCCTTGCTGGTGCTGGTCCTGGTCATCGGCAAACGTGTTCTGGGCAACCAGAACTGGATCGAGATCGGTGGCTTCACCTTCCAGCCATCGGAGTACGCCAAGTTCGCGCTGGTGCTCTGGATGGCCACGGTTCTTTCCGTCAAGGCAAAACTTCTTGACAAATGGATGCACGCGCTGATCCCTGTCGTGCCGGTCTCCGGCGCCATCATCACCTTGATTGTCCTGGGACATGACCTAGGCACCTCGCTGGTGGTCATGCTCATCATGGCCGCGGGATTGTTTTTCGGCGGCGTCAACCTGAAGCTTTTCGCTGCGGCCGGTGGTGTCGCCGCTGCTGCCGCCCTGATCCTGGCGTTTACGAGTGGAAACCGAATGTGCCGGATCACCTCGTGGATGGGGCAGAGCTGCGCAGGGGCAAGCGACATCGGATTCCAAAGCGAACAGGGGCTCAGCGCCCTTGCCTCGGGAGGTTGGCTAGGTGTTGGACTTGGCCAGAGCCGGCAAAAATACCAGTGGATTCCCGAAGCCCACAACGACTTCATCTTCGCTGTCATCGGGGAAGAACTCGGGCTCGTGGGGACGATCGTGGTCCTGGTGCTTTTTGCCTTGCTCGCCGTTGCTATCTACCGGGTCGTCAGCCACCAGGAAGACTTGTTCGCCCGGGTGCTCGGCGGATCGATCATGGCGTGGATGCTTGGACAGGCCGCGATCAACATGGCGATGGTGGCAGGCCTGCTCCCCGTGATCGGAGTGCCGCTGCCTTTCATTTCCTATGGCGGTTCAGCGTTGGTGATGTCGCTATGCGGCGTGGGCGTAGTGTTGTCTTTGGCCCGCGCCCAAATGGCTCCTGCCAGCCGCTCCAAGCCGCGCTGGCGATTTGCGAAAACTGCACGAAAGCGTACATAGCTCCATGAATTCCCAGCCCAAGCCCCTCTCCGTGGTCCTCGCCGGCGGCGGGACCGCCGGACACATCAGCCCCTTGCTTGCCATTGCCGATGCCATCAAGTCGCTGCGGCCCGATGCCAGGATCCTTGCCGTCGGCACACCCAACGGCATGGAAACGCGCCTCGTTCCGGCTGCCGGCTACGAGTTGGCCACCATCGACCGGGTTCCGTTTCCCAGGAAGCCTTCCGCGGATCTGCTCAAACTGCCCGGCAGGCTCGCGGCCGCCGTCAAGCAAGCGGGGCGCATTCTCGACGACGCGCAGGCGGACGTCCTCCTCGGCGTCGGCGGCTATGTCTGCACTCCCATGTACCTCGCGGCGTGGCGTCGCAGGATCCCGATCGTCATCCACGAGGCCAACACGCGCGCCGGGCTTGCCAACCGGGTAGGAGCGATGTTCACCAAATATGTGGGTGTGGCCTTCCCCGAGACCCGGCTACGGCACGCCCGGCACGTGGGGATGCCCATGCGCAAGGCAATCGCCGGTTTGGACCGGGCGGCTTGGCGCGCGGACGCCAGGCAGTCGCTCGGTCTTGACGCCGGACAGCCCGCACTCGTCGTGACGGGCGGTTCCTCCGGCGCCCAGAGCATCAACCTGACCATTGCCGGAGCCGTCGCCGCTTTGTCGGAAGCCGGTATCCAGACACTGCACATCACCGGCCGCGGCAAGGCAGTGACGAACGACGACGGCGCCCCCTTGGCTGCCGACGGCTACCACCAGGTGGAATACGTGGACGGCATGGAAAACGTCTACGCGGCCGCAGACGTCCTCCTTGCCCGATCCGGCGCGGCAACTGTCAGCGAGGTGGCCGCCGTCGGGCTCCCTGCGGTCTTCGTTCCGCTGCCCATCGGAAACGGCGAGCAGGCAATGAACGCCTCCGCGCTGGTCAAAGCCGGGGCGGCGCTTTTGGTCGACGACCGGGACCTGACCGCGGAATGGCTCAAGGCAGAGTTGATTCCGTTGCTCACGGATCAAGCCCGCCTTGAGGATATGGCGAGCAAGGCTAAGGAACTTGGCATCAGAAATGCTGATCGGCGGATGGCCGATCTCGTCTTGGAAGCGGTAACCGAATGACTCAGCCCCTCGCAGACATCGATTCCCTCGGCAGGGTCCATTTCATCGGCATCGGCGGCGTGGGCATGTCCGCCGTCGCACGCATCATGGTGGCCAGGGGCGTTCCGGTGAGCGGTTCCGACGCCAAGGACCTTCCCGTCATGCACGACCTCGGGTCCGCGGGGGCCCGCATCGCAGTCGGCTACGCTGCGGAAAATCTTCGTGACGCGCAGACCGTCGTCGCGGGTTCGGCCATCAGGGCGGACAATCCGGAGCTGGAAGCGGCCCGGGCGGCCGGCCTTCCGGTGCTCCACCGCTCGGAGGCCCTCGCGGCGACCATGGGCGCAGACCGTGTGGTGACCGTGGCCGGCACGCATGGCAAGTCCACCACCACCTCAATGGTTGCCGTGTTGCTCAAGGAAGCGGGCCTTGATCCGTCCTTCGCCATCGGCGCCAACGTACCCGCCCTCGGTGTCAACGCAGCGCACGGCACCTCGGACATCTTCGTCGCCGAAGCCGATGAATCGGACGGTTCCTTCCTTAACTACCGGCCCCTCATCGCCGTCGTCACCAACGTCGAGGCCGACCACCTCGACTACTACGGCACGCCTGAGGCTGTCTACGCCTCTTTCGACAGCTTCGCGGCACTCCTGCCCGCCAACGGCGTTCTTTTCGCCTGCGCGGACGACGACGGCGCCCGGGCCCTTGCGGAACGGACCCGCGCTGAGGGAAATACCCGGGTGCTGAGCTACGGGACCGCGGAGGACGCGGATATCCGCCTACACGATGGGGGACCCGGCGACGTCCTGGTTTCTGTCGACGGGCAGGAATACCGACTTGACCTTCAAGTGCCCGGGCGGCACAACGCGTTGAACGCGGCGGCCGCGTTCGGCGTCGCAGTCGAGCTCGGCGTGGCGCCCCAGGCTGCCGCGGCCGCCCTCGGCCATTTCACCGGAGCATCGCGCCGATTCGAGTTCAAAGGACAGGGGAGGGGCGTGCGTGTCTACGACGACTACGCCCACCACCCCACGGAAGTCCGGGCCGCCTTGTCCGCTGCACGCTCCGTGGCAGGCGGCAACAAGGTTCACGTGCTCTTCCAGCCCCACCTGTTTTCGCGCACCCGCGAGTTCGCGGAACAGTTCGCAGAGGCGCTTGGCGAGGCGGATACGGCCCTCGTGCTGGACATCTACCCTGCCCGCGAGGATCCCATTCCAGGAGTCACGAGCACCTTGATCACGGGGCGCCTCAAGAGCGGCAGGCTCGTGGCCGGCGGACAGGATGCCCTGGACGCGGTTCTTTCCGCGGCCGGCGAGGGTGACATCGTCCTGACCGTGGGAGCCGGCGACGTGACGGCCTACGGGCCCCGGATCGTGGAGCTGTTGGGTGGCTGACACCCGGAAGCCCACTTTCAAGCCGCAGGCGGGCACCCGGCCCGGAGTCGTCAGTGCTGAACGCAGCCTCGACGATCCCGTCGGGGGCCCTTCGGGGTCCGCCGGCGGCAAGGACAACAATGTGCTGGCCTTTCCCGAGCCCAAGGGACGCAAGCGGCGCCGGACGGTGATCACGGCCTTGGCCATTATTGTGGCGCTGGTCGCCGGAATAATCGTTGCGGCGATCTACTCGCCGGTCTTCGCCGTGCGCACGGTGACGGTCGACGGCACCAAGCTGCTCCAGGCGGGGAGCGTCCAGAAGGCCCTGGAACCGGTGAAGGGAAAACCCCTTCCACAAATCAGCGACGCCGAGATTGCCGCGCTGCTCAAGCCCCTTGTCCAGGTGCGCTCCGTCAGTACCGAAGCCCGCCCTCCGTCGGAGCTCTTGGTCCACGTCGTCGAACGGGTACCCGTGGCCCTGGTCAAGAGCGGCGACAACTATTCACTGGTTGACGTCGACGGCGTCCAGCTCGGATCAACCGCCGATACCGCATCGGTTGCCTTGCCCCTCATCGACGGACAAGGAGCCAACCAGAATCTCTTCCGGGCGATCACTGCAGTTCTTGCGACCCTGCCGGCGGATGTCCTGGCCAAGATGGCCAGCGCGTCGGCCTCGTCGCCGGACGCCGTCGAGCTCAAGCTCACGGACGGCAAGATCGTTGTGTGGGGGAATGCGGACGAGAAGGAGCTGAAGGCGCGCGTCCTTCAGGCGTTGCTCAAGGCTCCCGCCAATCCAAAAGTTCCGGTGAATGTCTACGATGTCAGCGCACCGAGGCACCCGTTCACCAAATAGGCCATTTCAGGAAGTAACCTCACTGACGCACAGGGCTATTTTTCGGACTTTCACACGACACGCGGAGTCGGTCATTGAATGTCGGATTCATAGCCCATACCGTCACTTAGGAGTTACTTGACATAACTATAACCTTCAACTAGAGGGTTAAGGTCCAAGAATTCAAGTTGGACTCGATCTGTTTCGCTATAGGACACAAGCAAGGGGCACGAAACGTGGCAGCACCGCAGAATTACTTGGCCGTCATCAAGGTCGTCGGCATCGGCGGCGGTGGCGTGAATGCAGTTAACCGAATGATCGAAGTCGGCCTTCGCGGCGTCGAGTTCATCGCCATCAACACCGATGCCCAGGCTCTCCTCATGAGCGACGCCGACGTCAAGCTTGACGTCGGACGCGAGCTCACACGCGGTCTGGGAGCCGGCGCCAACCCCGACGTCGGACGCCAGGCAGCCGAGGACCACGCCGATGAGATCGAAGAGGTTATCCGCGGAGCCGACATGGTCTTCGTCACCGCAGGCGAAGGCGGCGGCACCGGAACCGGCGGCGCCCCCGTCGTGGCCCGGATCGCCCGCTCGCTCGGCGCCCTGACCATCGGTGTTGTCACGCGGCCCTTCACCTTCGAAGGCCGCCGGCGCGCCGGTTCGGCCGAGGCTGGAATCGACGCCCTGCGCGACGAAGTCGATACCCTCATCGTCATTCCCAACGACCGCCTCCTGTCCATCAGCGACCGTAACGTCTCCGTCCTGGACGCTTTCCGTTCCGCTGACCAAGTACTCCTGTCCGGTGTCCAAGGCATCACGGACCTCATCACCACCCCGGGCCTGATCAACCTCGACTTCGCCGACGTCAAGTCGGTCATGCAGGGCGCAGGCTCCGCGCTGATGGGTATCGGCTCAGCGCGCGGCGAGGACCGCGCTGTCAAGGCCGCAGAACTCGCCATCGCTTCGCCCCTGCTGGAAGCGTCGATCGATGGCGCCCACGGCGTCCTGCTCTCCATCCAGGGCGGTTCGGACCTGGGTCTGTTCGAAATCAACGAAGCCGCAAGGCTCGTGCAGGAAGTGGCCCACCCCGAAGCCAACATCATCTTCGGTGCCGTCATTGACGACGCCCTGGGTGACGAAGCACGGGTCACGGTCATCGCCGCTGGTTTTGACGACGTCAAGGCCACATCACCGTCAATGAACCAGTCTGCTGCCCAGCAGCCCGGTCAGCACCAGGCCCCGGCGGCCCCGGATCGTCCTGCACCCTCAGCTGCACCGGCCTATTCCGCGCCGCAGCACGTTTCCGCCGGCGTCGGGGCTTCCGGCTTGAGCAACTGGGGCCAGCAGCGCCCTTCGGCATTGCCGGCTGACTCGGGCTTCGACGTCGACCTCCCGGCCGTCGTCGAACCGGACCTTTCGGGAAGCCGCACCGACGACCTCGATGTTCCGGACTTCCTGAAGTAGCAGGTCTGTTCAAACCCACCCAGGAGAGTTAGCCAGTAGTGTTTTGGTGGCAAAAAGAAGTGCGGCCCGGAATTTCGGTTGCCTTCTCCGATGACGATGCGGGCAACCTTGCACTGCACGTGGCGGACAATCCTGACGATGTCATGGCGCGCCGGGTCCGGCTGGAAGCAGCAGCGGGGCTCGGCGAACGCCATTTCCAATACATGAACCAGGTCCACGGAAAAGCCGTCGAATTCATCTCAGTGCACGGGGACGGCCCAACGGCCGACGCCATGGTGTCCAGGGGACAGCCTCTTGCGGTGATGGTGGCCGATTGTGTCCCCGTCGTGCTATTGGGCGACGTGGAGGACGAATCCGATCCGGTTCTTGCTGTGGTCCACGCCGGCCGGCCCGGGGTTGCCGCGGACATCGTTTCGGCCACTGTGGTCAATATGCGAAGCCACGGTGCGGCGACCATCAGCGCCTGGGTGGGCCCTTCCATCTGCGGTGAATGCTACGAAGTTCCCGAACAATTGCGGACGGACGTAGCTGCCGCGGTCCCGGAAACCTGGTCCACCACCTCCTGGGGTACGCCCGCACTGGATCTGCCCGCCGGTGTGCGCGCCCAGCTGGAGGCCCTCGGCGTCACGGTCGAGTACTCGGGGGAGTGCACGCTGGAGACTGCTCGGCTTTACTCGTATAGGCGCAATCAGCAAACGGGCCGATTTGCAGGTTTGGTGTGGACGCATGAGTGAGAATTTCCCGACAGCGGAAAGCGCCGCGGGCGATCCACGGACCGCCGAGCTGCGCGAACGGCTCGCCGCGGTCCGCCAACGGATTTCGGCGGCAACCGCGGCGGCCGGGCGAAGCGACGAGCCGCAACTGATAGTCGTCAGCAAGTTCCATCCCGCAGCGGACGTAGCCCGGCTGGCGGCACTTGGCGTGACCGACGTCGGCGAAAACCGCGACCAGGAAGCGGCCGCGAAGTCTGCCGAGCTGGCCGGACTCCCGGTGCGTTGGCACTTCATCGGTCAACTGCAAAGCAACAAGGCCAAATCCGTAGCGAAATACGCGTTTTCCGTGCAATCGATCGACCGTCCGCAACTCGCCGAGGCCCTTGCCAAGGCTGTAGCGCGCCAGCAATCCGAATCCGGCAGGCAGGACCTTGACTGCTACATCCAGGTCAGCCTTGAGGACGAGGGCGGCGCCCACCGCGGCGGTGCCGCTCCGTCCGACGTCGAGCGCCTCGCTGAATCCATCGCTACCGCCGCCGGGCTGCGCCTGGCCGGAGTGATGGCCGTCGCGCCGCTCGGCGCGCCTCCGGAGGAAGCGTTCGAGAAACTCGCCGACATTTCACGGGATTTGCGGAGGCTGCATCCGGACGCCGTGGGGATATCCGCCGGGATGAGCCAGGACCTCGAAGCTGCCGTTCAATTTGGTGCGACACACCTGCGAATTGGCTCGGATATTCTCGGTTCGCGTCCGCGGGTGGGGTAGCGTCAAAGTATTGGAAGCGACGGGCCGGGATTTCAGCGATGTCAAGTCATGGGCGGCCCGCCTACTGCAGACACGATAGGAGTCCAGCATGGCTGGCGCATTGCGCAAGACAATGGTTTATCTTGGGCTCGCCGATGGCGATGAACACTACGAGTCTGAGCAGCACATGCAGCACGCGGACGAGGACCGGTCTGTTGACCACAATCGTGAAGAGCGCCGCGCCCCTGCACCTGTACGTGAAGTAGTTCGTGAAGTCCCCCCTGTCGCCGAAGAGGAATACCGCGCACCCGTGACACCTATCAAGCGTGCGGCATCTAGCCGCGAAGACGCCTCCGGACTGAGGCAGATCACCACCGTCCATCCCCGTTCCTACAATGACGCCAAGATCATCGGCGAAAGTTTCCGGGACGGCATCCCCGTGATCATGAACGTCACCGACATGGGCGAGGGAGATGCCAAGCGCCTCGTCGATTTTTCCGCCGGGTTGGTCTTCGGACTCCATGGCAGCATTGAGCGCGTCACCAGCAAGGTTTTCCTGTTGTCGCCGTCGTACGTCGAAGTTCTTGGCGACGACAAGAAGGTCAGCGAAGCCCAAGCAACGTTCTTCAACCAGAGCTAGCACAGTCATCACGGGATGCCAGGCAGAGCGATCTGCCTGGCATCTGTGTTGGAATAGAGGGACTGACCGAGAAAAGTGGCGAACTAGGAGATCTGAGCTAACCCGTGGGCATAGTTTTCGGCCTTTTGTACATTGCATTGCTGCTGTTCCTGGTCACCCTCGTCATCAGGCTCGTTTTCGATCTGGTGCAGATGTTTGCGCGGCAGTGGCGCCCCCGTGGCGGAGCCTTGGTTGCCGCGCACGTGGTCTATTCCGTGACTGATCCGCCCTTGAAACGGATCCGCCGGCTGATCCCGCCGCTGCAGCTTGGTGGGGTGTCCCTTGACCTGGCATTCCTCATCGTGTTTATTGTCGTCAGCATCGCGATGGGATTCGTCTACACGCTGGCGTAGCTTTTCCGCAGGCCATTTTCCGTCAATCTGTTTCATCGGCGAGTGGGCTGCAATCTCCGACCCAACACGATGGTGTTGAATTGGGGGAATCAGATGATATTTAGGTACCGTAGTTTTGAACGGCCGGAAGGCCTACTGACTAACTAGACCAACGAGGTGACCAGATGGCTTTGACGCCAGAAGACGTTGTCAACAAGCGCTTTCAGCCGACCAAGTTCCGCGAAGGCTACGACCAAGACGAGGTCGACGACTTTCTCGACGAAATCGTCGTCGAGCTGAGGCGTTTGAACCAAGAGAACGACGAGCTGCGCAAGAAGCTCGGCGAAGCCGGAAACCCGGTGGCTGCCAGCGCGGCATCGGCACCAGTGGTCGAGAAGGTGCCCGCGCCCGTGAAGGCCGACAAGGACGCACAGGCGAAGGCGGAAGCCGAAGCTAAGGCCGAGGCTGAGAAGAAGAAGGAGCCGGCTGTTGCCGCCGCTCCTGTTCCGGCCGCACCTTCGGCCGGCTCGCCCTCCGCCGAGTCCGCAGCCGGTCTGCTGGCCATGGCTCAGCAGATGCACGACAAGCACGTGGCCGATGGTGAGCAGCAGAAGGAAAAGATCATTGCCGAGGCACAGATCGAAGCTTCCAGCCTCGTCAACGACGCGCAGGACAAGTCCCGCAAGATCCTCGGTGCCCTCGAGCAGCAGCGCAGCGTTCTCGAACGCAAGGTGGAGCAGCTCCGCGGCTTCGAGCGCGACTACCGCTCCCGCCTGAAGGCCTACATCGAAGGCCAGCTGCGTGACCTGGATGCCCGCGGCTCAGTTGCGGCTCCTGAGGTCGGCGAAGCCGCCGCAGAGGTCTAGCAAGTATTCTGAAAGCCGGTGGCTGGGGATTCCTCGGCCACCGGCTTTCGCCTGTTAAGGCGCAGAAGCCACGGTTACCGAATGAAAGTACTATGAGCGACGAACAAACTGACGGCACTACGGAGCCCGTCCGCATCAAAGCCCATACGTGGCGTCCCGCACTGCTTTGGGTCTTTGCAGGCTTCGCCGTGTTCGCGTACGCCTTCGATCAACTGACCAAACTCTGGGTCACCAGCACCATGGTTGAAGGCGAGCGGATCCCCGTCCTTCCTCCTCTCCTGCACTGGTACTACATCCGAAACTCGGGCGCTGCGTTCTCTATCGGTGAAAACGTCACCTGGGTCTTCACGATCGTCATGGCGGCCGTTTCAGTGGTGATCCTTTTCCAAGTGCGTCGATTGGGGTCAGTCTGGTGGTCCTTGGCACTCGGCCTGCTGCTCGGTGGTGCGCTCGGAAACCTCACGGACCGTCTTTTCCGCGAGCCATCCTTTGCCATGGGCCACGTCGTGGACTTCATCCAGTTGCCCAACTTCGCTATTTTCAACATCGCCGACTCTGCGGTGGTTTCCAGCGTCGTGATTATCTGCCTGCTGACTTTGCGGGGGATCGGGCTCGATGGCTCCCGCCACCACTCCGCCGATTCGGTGCCCGACAAGTCCGGCACGCCGGAGGGTGAGGATCCGGGCGATGTCTGAGCAATTCGTGGTGCCTGATGAGTTGGGCGGGGCCAGGGCCGACGCAGGCTTGGCGAAACTGATGGATATCTCCCGCTCCGCGGCCGCCTTGCTGATCGCCGAGGGGAACGTCACCATCTCGGCAAGCACGCTGGGCAAATCGGCGAAACTCGTTGCCGGGTCCGTGCTGGAAGTCACCGTTCCGGAACGCCGGGATCCCTTGGAAGTCGTGGAGGAAGTCGTGGAAGGCCTGAATATCCTGTTGGACGATGACGACTTTGTCGTCATCGACAAGCCTGTTGGCGTGGCGGCGCACCCGTCCCCGGGTTGGGTCGGCCCTACCGTGGTGGGTGGCCTTGCCGGTGCGGGATACCGGATCTCAACGTCCGGCGCGCCTGAACGTGCCGGCATCGTCCATCGTCTCGACGTCGGAACCTCCGGCGTCATGGTCGTGGCCAAGAGCGAACAGGCTTACACGGTGCTCAAGCGGGCCTTCAAGGAACGCACGGTGGAGAAGGTGTACCACGCAGTGGTCCAGGGCCTGCCGGATCCACTGGAGGGCACCATAGACGCGCCCATCGGGCGCCACCCGGGGCATGATTGGCGTTTCGCGGTGATCGAGGATGGCCGTCCCTCCGTGACGCACTACGAAGTCCTCGAGGCCTACGGCAAGGCGACCCTCGTGGAAATTCACCTTGAGACAGGCAGGACACACCAGATCCGGGTTCATTTCTCGGCCCTCAGGCACCCTTGCGCGGGCGATCTGACCTATGGGGCGGACCCGCGTTTGGCTGCCAACCTGGGTCTTACCCGGCAGTGGCTGCACGCGCGGCGGCTTGGCTTCAACCACCCCCGGACCGGCGAATGGGTGGAAGTCACCAGCGAGTATCCGGCGGACCTGCAGTACGCGCTGGAGCTCCTTGAAAGCGGTAACGCATAGGCGGATCCACGCTTCCAGCGCGCCACTCCAACTGCGCGGGCCCTGCCGGTAGACTGTCGTGGTGACTTCCAGCAATGACTCGTTCGTCCATCTGCATACCCACACCGAATACTCCATGCTGGATGGTGCGGCACGTCTCACTGAGTTGTTCGACGAGACCGAGCGGCTGGGCATGCCTGCGCTGGCCACCACGGACCACGGATACCTGTTCGGTGCCTTCGATTTCTGGAAGAAGGCCACGGACAAAGGCATCAAGCCGATCATCGGCGTGGAAGCCTATGTCACGCCGGGCACGGCGCGCGGCGACAAAGAGCGCGTCCGCTGGGGCGACGAGGGCCAGCGCAAGGATGACGTTTCCGGTGGTGGTTCCTACACCCACATGACGTTGTTGAGCTACAACAACGTGGGCATGCGCAATCTGTTCCGGGCATCCTCGATTGCTTCGCTCGACTCGGTGTTCGGCAAATGGCCCCGCTTGGACAGGGAGTTGCTGAACACGTATTCCGAAGGCCTGATCGCCACCACCGGTTGCCCTTCCGGTGAAGTCCAGACCCGCCTTCGGCTCGGGCAGTACCGGGAGGCGCTGGCCGCGGCTTCCGAGTTCCGCGACATCTTCGGTGCGGAAAACTACTTCTGCGAACTGATGGACCATGGCCTGGACATCGAACGGCGGGTCACCGGCGATCTGCTGCGTTTGGCCAAGGAACTGAAGCTTCCGCTCGTGGCCACCAATGACCTCCACTACACGCATGAGCATGACGCGAAGGCGCACGAGGCCCTCTTGGCGATCCAGTCGGGCTCCACGCTGCTCGAGCCCACCTATGACAACGGCGGCTCGCGGTTTGCGTTCTCCGGCAGCGGCTACTACCTGAAGTCACCGCAGGAGATGCGCGAGTTGTTCCGCGATCATCCCGAAGCCTGCGACAACACTTTGCTGATCGCAGAGCGCTGCGAAGTGTCCTTCAACACGGGCGCGAACTACATGCCGCGGTTCCCTTGTCCTCCCGGCGAGGACGAGACATCCTGGCTCGTCAAGGAAGTAGCCACGGGGCTCGACTACCGCTACCCGAACGGCGTCCCGGACAAGGTACGCACGCAAGCCGACTATGAGCTTGAGGTCATCACGTCCATGGGCTTCCCGGGATACTTCCTGGTGGTGGCCGACTTCATCAACTGGGCCAAGAACAACGGAATCAGGGTGGGCCCGGGCCGTGGTTCGGGTGCGGGCTCCATGGTGGCGTATGCCATGCGCATCACCGACCTCGACCCGCTGGAACACGGCCTGATCTTCGAGCGCTTCCTCAACCCGGACCGCGTGTCCATGCCCGACTTCGACGTCGACTTCGATGATCGTCGCCGCTCCGAGGTGATCGACTACGTCACCCGGAAGTACGGCGACGAGCGCGTGGCCATGATTGTCACCTACGGCACCATCAAGACCAAGCAGGCCCTCAAGGACTCCTCCCGTGTGCTCGGCTACCCGTTCAGCATGGGTGAACAGCTCACCAAGGCGTTGCCGCCGGCCGTGATGGCCAAGGACATCCCGCTGGCGGACATCCAGAACCCCGAGGCCAAGCGCTATGGCGAGGCCGGAGACTTCCGCCAGCTCATCAGCACGGACCCGGAGGCCGCCAAGGTCTTCGAGACCGCGCTGGGCATTGAGGGGCTGAAGCGGCAGTGGGGCGTACATGCCGCAGGCGTCATCATGTCTTCGGACCCCATCATCGACGTCATTCCTGTCATGCGACGCATCCAGGACGGCCAGGTCATCACGCAGTTCGATTACCCGACGTCCGAAGGCCTCGGCCTGATCAAGATGGACTTCCTCGGCTTGAGGAACCTGACGATCATTTCCGACGCCCTGGAAAACATCAAGATGAACCGAGGCGTCGACCTCGATCTTGAGCACCTGTCGTTGGACGACCCGGCGTCGTACGAGTTGCTGGCGCGCGGCGACACGTTGGGCGTCTTCCAGCTCGACGGCGGGCCCATGCGGTCGCTGCTCAAGCTCATGAAGCCTGACAACTTCGAAGACATCTCCGCCGTGTTGGCGCTGTACCGGCCGGGTCCCATGGGCGCCAACGCCCACACGGATTACGCCCTGCGTAAGAACAAGATCCAGGAAGTCATCCCGATCCACCCGGAGCTCGAGGAACCGCTCTCCGAAATCCTCGGCGGAACATATGGCCTGATCGTGTACCAGGAGCAGGTCATGGCCGTGGCCCAGAAGCTGGCCGGCTACTCACTTGGTCAAGCCGATATCCTCCGGCGCGCCATGGGCAAGAAGAAGAAATCCGAACTGGACAAGCAGTTTGCCGGCTTTTCCCAGGGCATGCAGGACAACGGCTATTCCATGGATGCCGTCAAGACCTTGTGGGACATCCTGCTCCCGTTCTCCGACTACGCCTTCAACAAGGCGCACTCCGCCGCGTACGGGGTCATTTCCTACTGGACCGCGTACCTGAAGGCCCACTTCGCTCCCGAATACATGGCAGCCCTGCTCACTTCCGTGGGCGACGACAAGGACAAATCGGCCATCTACCTCAATGAATGCCGGCGTATGGGCATTACGGTCCTGCCGCCGGACGTCAACGAGTCAAGCCTCAACTTCACCCCTGTGGGAACTGACATCCGCTTCGGAATGGGGGCTATCCGCAACGTCGGCGTCAACGTCGTGGAAGCCATGGTGGCGGCCCGGGCGAGCGAGGGCGCCTACACGTCCTTCAAGGACTTCCTCATGAAGGTTCCGGCGGTGGTCTGCAATAAGCGCACCATCGAGTCCCTCATCAAGGCCGGTGCGTTCGACTCCCTCGGCCATCACCGCCGTGCGCTGGCGATGGTGCACGAAGAAGCGATCGATTCGGTCATCACGCTCAAACGCAATGAGGCGATCGGCCAGTTCGATCTCTTCGCCGGATTCGAGGACCAGGAGCCGCAAGCCTCCCTGAGCACGGAGATTCCGGACCTGCCGGAATGGGAGAAGAAAGACAAGCTCGCCTTCGAGCGTGACATGCTCGGACTCTACGTCTCGGACCATCCACTGCAAGGGCTTGAGGGCGTGTTGAGCCAGCACGCAGAGCAGTCGATCACTTCGATCCTGGGAGAAGACGGACCGCACGACGGCGCCATCGTCACCATTGCGGGCATGATCACCTCGCTCAGCCGCAGGATTGCCAAGGCAAGCGGCAATGCCTACGCGCGGGCGGAGATCGAAGACCTGGGCGGTTCCATCGAAGTCATGTTCTTCGGCCAGGTCTACGGCCCCATCGCCTCGGTCCTCGCGGAGGACCTGATCGTGGTGGTCAAGGGCCGCCTGCAGCGGCGCGACGACGGTGCGGTTACCTTGAACTGCATGGAGCTCTCGGTTCCGGACCTCAGCGAAAGCACCAACGGTCCCCTCGTCATCACGATGCCCACCTACAAGGCAACCGAGGCCGTCGTCACCGATCTTCGCGATGTTTTGACCACCCACCGGGGAAACTCCGAGGTCCGGCTCCACCTGCAAGGTGACTCCAAGGTCGAGGTCATGGGCCTGCCCGTACACATGCGCGTGAATCCCACTCCGTCGCTTTTCGGTGACCTCAAGGTACTTCTCGGCCCGACCTGCCTGGACAGTTGATGAGCCCAGCTTCCTGAACAACCCAGCCGATGACGTTAGATCTCCTGCCTTAACTAGATCTCATAATCGATCGGAACCGGCTGGCCGTAGGAGCCCGAGTGGTACAGCAGGGGAGTATCGTCTTCGCCGACCAGCCCATCGACAACCTCCACCACCACGATCGCGTTATTTTCGAAGGACAGGCGCATCTGGATCTTGCCGATCAGCCAGCCGGCCACGTTCTTGAGGATCGGGACGTCGAAGGGCCCAGGCTCCCAGTGATCGCCTTCAAACCGTTCCTGCGTGCGGGCGAAGCGGTCTGCGAGGGCCTGATTCTCGAGACCGAGCATGTGCAGGCCGATATACGTTGAATTCGCCACAGCCGGCCAGGAGCTGGAGCTGCGGGACATGTTGAACGTGAAGCGTGGTGGCTCGGCCGACAGCGAAGCCACGGACGTCGCCGTGAAGCCGAAGGGCTTGCCGTTGAGGTCGGCAGTGATGATGGCCACCCCCGCGGCATGCCGGCGGAACATTTGCTTGAATGTCGCTTCAAAAGCCGAATTGTCCGAGGCCACTTTGCCGATCTCCTGCGTGAGCTAGTGGTAATAACGCTGGTGGATTCAGCGTATTCCGCTGCTCGCCGCGGCGCTTGCTTGTTGAGCCTCCAGAAACGTTTGTTAATGTTTGTGTCATGACGAAGCCACCATCGAACCTTCTCGACTCCGGTCCCGCGAGGGACACCCACCCTGACATGGGCATGGACATGCGAGACCGCAAATGGTGGCTGTGGCTCGCCGTGCCTGCCGCCTCGGGAATCGGGCTGGGTCTCGCATGGTGGCTATTGGCTCCGGGCGGCCTCAACGTCGTCTCCGGCAATCCTGCCCTCGCCGATCCCACTGCCTCGGCGGGGCGGCTTCCGAGGGACTTGGTCCTGGCGGGGCTTCTGCTGCTTTCCGGCTGCTTCACGGCAGTCCTCCTCGACGGCAAGGTCCGGACGCCGGGCCACGGCATCCGCACGTTCCTGGCAGTCCTAGGTGGCGCCGTGGGGGCATTGGTGGCTTGGCAGGTGGGTGTGCTGGCCGCGCACTGGTGGGGTCCCGCCTCAAGCGGAACCGACGGCTTCTCGTTGCGGTCGGCGACGGCACTCTTGCTGTGGCCGGGGGCGACGGCCCTTGTGACATTCCTGCTGACTCTTTTCAGCTTGATGGGAAGGCAGCCGGAGGCACCGCCGCTTGACCCGTAAAATGATCTGGTGACCATTTCTCCGGACAACCCTGCCGAAACCGCCGTCCAGTCCCTGGACTTCCGCCGCATTGACTTGCGCGGACGATCCTTGACCCTTGCGGAGCTGCGTGCCGTGGTGCCCCGGGCGAAGCATCAGACCATGGCGGACGCCGAGCAAAAAGTCCTGGACATCATTGCTGCCGTCCGATCCCGCGGCTTCGAGGCGCTTGGGGAGTTCGCGCTGGCGTTCGACGGCGTGGAGCAGTCCCACCCGCGCGTGCCGGATGCCGCCCTTGCTGAAGCCCTTGAGAACCTGGATCCGTCAGTCCGTGCGGCCCTAGAGGAATCCATCAGCCGTGCCCGGCGTTTTGCGGATGGCCAACGGCCCGCGAACGTCGATGTGGAACTGGGGGACGGCGCCGTCGTCAGCCAGAACTGGGTGCCGGTGGGCCGCGTGGGACTGTATGTTCCCGGCGGGCTGGCCGTCTATCCGTCGTCGGTGATCATGAACGTCGTTCCGGCGCTGGCTGCCGGGGTCGCCTCGATCGCTTTGGCGTCTCCGCCGCAGAAGGACTTCGGAGGCTTGCCCCACCCCACCATCCTGGCCGCGGCCGCTTTGCTCGGCATTGACGAGGTGTATGCCATCGGAGGGGCCCAGGCGATTGTTTCCTTTGCCTACGGCATCCCCGGGGCTGCCGACGATCAGCCCATCGAGCCCGTGGACGTCGTGACCGGTCCCGGAAACATCTTCGTCGCCACGGCCAAGCGGCTTGTGAAAGGCGTCGTGGGGATCGACTCCGAGGCCGGCACTACCGAGATCGCCATCTTGGCTGATGCTTCCGCCCGTCCGGAGCTCGTGGCTGCGGACCTCATCAGCCAGGCCGAGCACGACCCCAAGGCGGCGTCTGTCCTGATCACCGATTCCGAGGAACTCGCCTCCGCAGTGCAGCGGGAACTAGCGGTGCAGGCAGGAACCACGAAGCACGGTGAGCGAGTCACCACGGCATTGTCGGGCCCACAGTCCGGCGTGGTGCTGGTAGACGATATCGAGCAGGGCATTGCGGTCTGCGATGCGTACGCGGCAGAACATTTGGAAATCATGACCGCGGACGCGGCCGCGGTGGCCGCAAGGATCCGCAACGCCGGCGCGATTTTCGTAGGGGACTACAGCCCGGTCAGCCTCGGAGACTACTGTGCAGGCTCCAACCACGTTTTGCCCACGAGCGGTACAGCAGCCTTCTCTTCCGGACTGAACGTGACAACATTCCTTCGCGCCGTCCAGGTGATCAACTACGACAAGGCTGCCTTGGAACAGGTCAGCAAACACATCGTGAGCCTCGCCGACGCCGAAGACCTTCCCGGCCACGGCGACGCCGTCAAGATTCGTTTCGCGGGCCCCTAAACCACTACATGTATGGGTAACAACCACTACATATAGTAATTACAATCTTGTCATTAGGCCTTATATAGCCGTAAACTGGTGCCGGAAGTCAAACTTCCGGCACCAGTTGCGTCCCCGGCCGATGCCGCCGTGAGGACAGGGGTGCCGGAACCAAACAGGGGAGGCCCAGCGTGTATTGTCCGTTCTGCCGAAACCCCGACTCACGCGTTGTGGACAGTCGGATGGCCGACGACGGCTCAGCCATCCGCCGTCGGCGTCAGTGCCCCGAGTGCGGACGCCGGTTCACCACCGTGGAGACCACAAGCCTTTCTGTCATCAAACGCTCCGGCGTGGGAGAGCCCTTCAGCCGGATCAAGATCATCAACGGCGTTCGGAAGGCCTGCCAGGGGCGTCCCGTGACTGAGGACGACCTCGCGATGCTGGCCCAGGAAGTCGAGGAAAATATCCGATCTTCCGGTGCGGCTGAAATCGACGCCCACGAGGTGGGCCTGGCCATCCTGGGACCACTCCAGAAACTCGACGAAGTCGCCTACTTGCGATTTGCCAGCGTTTACCAGGCCTTCGAATCGCTTGAGGACTTCGAATCGGCCATTTCGCTGCTCCGCCACGAAGCCGAAAGCGCAGCGGCCGAGAATGCAGCGAAAATCGCCAAGGGCAAGAGCTCCGAGAAGAGCCCCATCTAGCTCCGGTGGTGGCAGCGGAGGGGAAGCCGCAGCCACCACCGGCATCGCTTCTACCGCCGCCCGAGACCGGCAGTACGGCTCCGGTGATGTAACCGGCGTCGTCGGACATCAACCACAACACGGCGGCGGCCACCTCATCAGGTTCTGCGCCCCGGCCCATGGGGATCCCCGGGTTGAGCCGTTCCACACGGTCGGGCGTCCCAGCGGCCGCGTGCAATCCCGTGTTGGTGCTTCCGGGCGCCACGGAATTCACCCGGATACCCTGTTTCGCTACTTCGGACGCGAGGCCAACCGTCAGGACGTCAACAGCGCCCTTGCTCGCAGCGTAGTGCGCCCAGGTGCCGGGTGAACCCGCTTTGGTCGCGGTCGAGGAAACGTTGACAATGGAGCCGCCCGGGCCGCCGCTCTCGGTGGATAGGCGTCGTACAGCTTCCTGGCAGACGAAGACCAATCCGTTGACGTTGACGTCCATGACGCGGCGGATCGTTTCGCTCGGCACATCAATGAGATTGCCGATGAGGTTGGACTAGTTGACGACGACGGCGTACCCCGCTGCCGCTGCCCTGAGGGCTATGGCAGCGCCAATGCACCGGCTCGC
The DNA here is from genome assembly GCF_051843155.1 of Arthrobacter sp. KNU-44. Lineage (NCBI taxonomy): Bacteria > Bacillati > Actinomycetota > Actinomycetes > Micrococcales > Micrococcaceae > Arthrobacter > Arthrobacter sp. KNU-44. Next base: position 360,339 of record NZ_JBPXNG010000002.1, on the reverse strand, counting down.
GCCGGTGACAATCGCGACGTCGGGCACGCCGTCGTCCATCCGGAAGGCTGCCGTACTACTTGGCGAGCTTGTGGTGGAGGGCGACGTCAAGCGCGGCCCCCACGATTCCGGCGTCGTTCTTCAGTTCCGCAGTGACGATGCGGGTCCGCAGATTCAGGTGGGGGAAGTATTCGTCCGAACGCTTCGAAATACCGCCACCGATGATGAAGAGTTCCGGGGAGAACAGGAACTCGAGGTGGGAGAGATAGCGCTGCAGCAGCACGCTGTACTCTTCCCAGCTCAAGCCGTCGCGTTCACGTGCCACGGCGGATGCCTTTGTTTCGGCGTCGTGGCCGTCCACTTCGAGGTGGCCGAGCTCGGCGTTGGGCACGAGGTGCCCGTTGAAGATAAAGGCTGAGCCGATGCCTGTGCCGAGCGTAATGACCAGGACCGTGCCGTCGACGCCTTCGCCCGCGCCGTAGCGGGCTTCAGCGAGTCCGGCTGCGTCGGCATCGTTGATGACCTCGACGGGACGGTCCAATCGCTTGGTGAGCAGCGAATCAATGTCGGTGTCGAGCCAGGACTTGTCCACGTTGGCGGCGGAGCGGACTACGCCGTGCTGGATGATTCCGGGGAAGGTGACTCCCACGGGCGAACCTTTGGCGGGGGCATCCTCGCGGGCCGACAATTCTTCGACGATCTGTGCGATCACTTCGGCGACGGCTTCGGGAGTGGCAGGCTGCGGCGTCGGGATACGAAGGCGGTCCCCGAGCAGCTTGCCCTTTTTGAGATCGACGATGCCGCCCTTGATGCCGGTGCCACCGACGTCGATGCCGATCAGCGGGCCGTTCTTGTGGATCTTCTCATCCTTCTTGGTCAATGCGTTTCCGTTCATGGCAGGAGGGGTGGGCATGTCGCAGCACGAACGGCTGCAGGTGACCTTCCGGCGAGCTTAAGGAAGAGTCAGGATTTCGGCGCCGGTCTCGGTGACCAACAGGGTGTGTTCGAATTGCGCGGTCCGCTTGTGGTCGCGGGTGACTACGGTCCATTCATCGGGCCACATGTCCCACTCGATCGTTCCGAGGGTGAGCATGGGTTCAATCGTAAAGACCATGCCGGCTTCGATGACCGTGTTGTAGGCCGGCGCGGCGTCGTAGTGCGGGATGATCAGGCCCGTGTGGAAGGCCTCGCCGACGCCGTGGCCGGTGAAGTCGCGGACCACGCCGTAGCCGAAACGTTTCGCGTAGGACTGGATAGCCCGGCCGATCACGTTGATTTCGCGGCCCGGCGCTACGGCTTTAATGGCCCGGTTGAGCGACTCCCGGGTGCGTTCAACGAGAAGACGCGACTCGTCGTCGACGTCTCCCACCAGGAAGGTGTAGTTCGTGTCTCCGTGGACCCCGTTGATGTAGGCCGTGATGTCGATGTTCAGGATGTCGCCGTCCTGGACGACGGTGCTGTCTGGAATGCCATGGCAGATGACCTCGTTAAGCGAGGAGCACAGGGATTTGGGAAAGCCCCGGTAGCCAAGAGTTGACGGGTAGGCCTGGTGGTCCAGGATGAACTCGTGGCCGATCCGGTCCAACTGGTCCGTCGTGACCCCCGGCTCGATGTGCTTGCCGACCTCGACGATCGCCTGGGCCGCGATTTTGCTGGCGATGCGGATCTTCTCGATGGTTTCCGCCGATTTGACCTCTGAACCGGTGAACTTCGCCGGTCCAGGCTTGCCGACGTACTCCGGGCGCGGGATGGACGCCGGTACCGGCAGCTGTGGGCTGACGGTTCCACGGGTGAGCGTGCCGATGGGTGCGGTCAGAGCGGGAGAAGGCATAGATTGATCATATAAGGGACGCGCGAGACGCAAGTAACTAAGTAGCTAAATATCGGCCCGCACGAAGGGCAACCCGCCCCGCCGAGCGTACGGCGGGATTCGCAAAGGAGAAACCGTGGCGGAGTTCTGGTACAACGTTCAGACACACCAAATCGAAGAGGACGCGTTGTCCGACTGGTCCCAGTTGATCGGTCCTTACAAGACCCGCGAGGAAGCCGAGCATGCCCTCGAAAAGGTCAAGGCCCGCAACGAAGCCTGGGACAAGGACGACGAGGACTGAAGCTGTGTCCTCCTAGAAGGAGTGTTCCGGGCCCGGGAACTGGCCGGACCTGACGTCGTCGGCGTACGCCTTCGCTGCTTCGCTCAGGGTGGTGCGCAGATCCGCATATTGCTTGACGAACTTGGCCATCTTGCCGCCGCGCAATCCGGCCATGTCCTGCCACACCAGGACCTGTCCCGTGGTTGCGTTACCTGCGCCGATTCCGATAGTCGGTACGTCAATGGCTGCATCGACGGCGGCCGCGGTTTCCGCGGGAACCATCTCCATCAGTACACAGAACGCTCCGGCATTTGCGAGGGCAACGGCGTCTTCGATCAGGCGCGCAGCGTCATCGCCCCGGCCCTGGACGCGGTAGCCGCCCAGAGAGTGTTCGCTCTGGGGCGTGAAGCCGATGTGCGCCATGACGGGAATGCCTGCCTGGACCATGGCCCGCACGGTTCCCGCGTAGAACGCGCCGCCTTCGATCTTGACGGCGTGTGCCAGGCCTTCCTTCAGGAAGCGCACGCCTGTTGCCACTGCCTGCTCCGGAGACACTTCGTAACTGCCGAAGGGAAGATCGGCCACAACCAAGGCACGCTTGGCGGATCGGGCCACTGCTCGACACAAGGGGAGGAGTTCGTCGACGGTCACCGGGAGGCTGGTTTCGTTCCCGAAGACGTTGTTGGAGGCCGAATCGCCGATCAGCAACACCTCGATGCCGGCCTGGTCGAAAATTTCAGCCGTGTATTGCTCGTAGGCGGTCAACATCGCAAAGTGCTCACCCTTTGCCTTGGCCTGTTGCAGGTGATGGGTGCGGATCCGGGCGGCGGGCTTCGGCGTTGAAGCAACCGTTGAAGCCCCGGAACCTGCAGTGGCAGGTCCGGTTCCGTAAGGCGCAGGAATTTCGGCGGGCATGCTGGAATCGGAACTGTTGCTTGGGGCCATGAATAGAGCGTATGCGGTACCGGCCGTCCTAGCCACCGTCGCATGAGGAGCCTCACATTTGTAAACGCTGTGTTACGCGGACCGGGGGTGCAGCCAATCCGGGCCAATGCTTAGTAGAGTGAATGCTGAGTTGTCGTCGGCTTCGAACCCCGAACCCGCGGCATGGACGTTGACCCGGAAATGAGGCCCCATGGACCGCCAGCAAGAGTTCGTTCTGCGAACTATCGAAGAGCGTGATGTGCGCTTCGTACGCTTGTGGTTTACCGACGTCGTCGGTTCCCTGAAATCGGTGGCACTTGCGCCGGCAGAAGTGGAAGGCGCCTTCGAAGAAGGCCTAGGTTTCGATGGCTCGGCTATCGAGGGCCTCGCCAGGGTGTTCGAATCCGACATGCTGGCCCAGCCGGACCCCTCCACGTTCCAGATCCTCCCGTGGCGCGGTGAAACCGAGCAGACCTCCAGGATGTTCTGCGACATCCTGACCCCCGACGGCGAGCCGTCGGCCGCCGACCCCCGCAACGTGCTCAAGCGCACCCTCGCCAAGGCCGCTGACATGGGTTTCACTTGCTACACGCATCCTGAAATCGAGTTCTACCTCCTCAAGTCCCAGGACCTCGACGCCAACGGCGTTCCTGTTCCGGTTGACGAGGGCGGCTACTTCGATCACGTGCCCGGCGGCGTGGCACAGGACTTCCGTCGCACTGCCGTCACCATGCTTGAATCCGTGGGTATCTCCGTGGAGTTCAGCCACCACGAAGGCGGACCAGGCCAGAACGAGATTGATCTGCGGTACGCGGACGCGCTCCAGACGGCCGACAACATCATGACCTTCCGCACTGTCATCAAGGAAGTGGCCCTGCAGCAGGGCACCTACGCCACGTTCATGCCCAAGCCGTTCACGGACCACCCGGGTTCGGGCATGCACACGCACTTCTCGCTGTTCGAGGGCGACACCAATGCCTTCTACGAGGCCGGCGCGGAATTCCAGTTGTCCAAGACCGCGCGCCAGTTCATTGCCGGTATCCTGCACCACGCGCCGGAATTCACCGCAGTCACCAACCAGTTCGTCAATTCGTACAAGCGCCTCTGGGGCGGCGGCGAAGCGCCGAGCTACCTGAGTTGGGGCCACAACAACCGCTCGGCCCTGGTTCGCGTGCCGCTCTACAAGCCGGGCAAGGGCCAGTCCGCGCGGATCGAATACCGCGGGATTGACTCCGCCACCAACCCGTACCTCGCCTACGCCGTATTGCTTGGTGCCGGGCTCAAGGGCATCGAGGAGGGTTACGACCTTCCGGCCGCCGCGGAAGACGATGTTTGGTCGCTGACCACGGCCGAGCGCAAGGCGATGGGTCACACTCCGCTGCCGGCCAGCCTCCACGATGCCATCCGCGCCATGGAGGATTCGGAACTCGTAGCAGACATCCTCGGCGAACAGGTCTTTGACCACTTCCTGCGCAACAAGCGTGCGGAATGGCAGGACTACCGGCTCCAGGTCACGCCTTACGAGCTCAAGCGCAATCTCGGCATTCTCTAGGCTGTGAGTGTGAGCCTGGCCCGCCGGCTCATCTCGGCCGGTTTCAGCGATCTTGAAAAGGGTGAACGGTTCCTTGCCGCGCGTGAACTCGACGGCATCGACCAGGAGACGATCTTTGCTGGCCTGCACCTGAGCGCCAACCCGGACACCGCGCTCCAGTCGCTCGTCCGTTTGATTGAGAAGCATCCCTCACTCAGGCAGCTCGCGGGGGAGCACCCGGATCGCAGCGAGCCGCTTTACCGCTTGCTGGGGGCCTCCGAGGCCTTGGGGGAGTTCCTGATCAGGCATCCGGAACACCTGGACGTCTTTGATGTCCGCGTCAGCCCGGAGCCCTTGTCCGCCGACCCCCGTGAGCTTCGGACGAAGCTGCTCCGCTCTGTCAAAGCGGACCCCAACTCTCCCCGGCCCGTTGCAGCGATGACGGGGGCCAGTGCCTACACCGCCCTCCGGACGGCTTACCGGCGCGGGCTGACCGAACTGGCCATTAAGGATCTCTGCGCCGCTAGTCCCCAGGACTTCATGCCCGCCGTCGGCGCCGAACTGGCCGACCTCGCCGGCGCGGCGATAGAAGCAGCCCTGGCGGTTGCCAGGGCCGAAGCCGCGGCGACTTTCGATGCCGACGATATTGCCGGCGTCGGGCTGGCCGTCATCGGCATGGGCAAGTGCGGTGCCCGCGAGCTGAATTACATTTCCGACGTCGACGTCATCTACGTGATCGAGGCGCCGAGCCTCGAGGACGCCGAGGCCGCAACAATCGGCACGGCCTTGGCCGCCGGGATATCCCGTGCCATTTCGTCCACGGGCACCGAACCCGGGCTGTGGGAGGTCGACGCGAACTTGCGGCCTGAGGGCAAATCGGGTCCCCTCGTCAGGACCTTGCCCTCGCACTTGAGCTACTACGCGAAGTGGGCTGAAAGCTGGGAGTTCCAGGCACTCCTCAAGGCGCGGACCATCGCGGGAGACAAGGATCTGGGTTCGCGTTACGAGCAGGCCGTCCAACCGCTCGTGTGGGCTTCGGCCGGCCGGGAAGGATTCGTGGAATCGGTGCAGGCTATGCGCCGCAGGGTCACGAACAACATCGCTCCGGCGGAAGAACAGCGCCAGATCAAACTCGGTCCCGGCGGCCTGCGCGATGTCGAGTTCACGGTGCAGCTCCTGCAGCTCGTCCACGGAAAGTCCGATGAAACCCTCCGTTGCCGTGACACCACGTCGGCGATATCCGCGCTGTCCGCGGGTGGCTACATCGGCAGGGTGGACGCCGCTGCCTTCGATGCCGCCTACCGCTATCTGCGGGTTCTTGAGCACCGCATCCAGTTGTTCCAGATGCGCCGTACCCACCTCATGCCGACGAGCCAGGAGTCTTTGCGTTTCCTCGCGAAGGCCGTCCTGGGGCCCTTTTCAACGGGCAGGCCGCATCCGGACGCCCTGATCGAAACCTGGCAGAAGACCAAGCGGTCCGTTCGCGAACTGCACGATCGGATCTTCTACCGGCCGCTGCTCAACACTGCCGCGAAGCTGAGCACCGAAGACGCCCGGCTCACTCCGGAGGCCGCCCAAGGCCGGCTCGCAGCACTCGGCTACCGCGACCCGCAAGGCGCGATGCGCCACATCGAGGCCCTCACGGCAGGGGTCAGCCGCCGCGCCGCGCTGCAGCGGCAACTGCTTCCCATCCTTCTCGGCTGGCTCGCCGAAGGTGTAGACCCCGACGCCGGACTGCTCGCCTTCCGCCGCGTCAGCGAAGCCCTCGGAACGACCCATTGGTATCTCGGGATGCTCCGGGACTCGCAGGCGGCGGCCGAGCGGCTTTGCCACGTGCTCTCCAACTCGCGGTTGATCGCCGATCTCCTGGAGGTTTCCCCGGAATCCGTTGCGTGGCTTGGTGCCGACAAGGAACTCATGCCGCTTAGCTTCGAAGCGCAGTGGCAGGAAATCCAGTCCAAGATGTCGCGCCACGCCGATCCCGCGAACGCGATGCGGCTCATCCGGCTCATCCGGCGCCGGGAAATCCTCCGGATCGCCATCGCGGACAGCTCAGGCCTCCTGGAACAAGACGCAGTGGGGGCGGCATTGGCCGATGCCGACCGGGCCGCGGTTCTGGGCGCCTTGCACGTCGCCGAAGCCATCGTGGCTTCCGATGGGCCCCTCAAGACCCAGGTGTTGGTGGTTGCCATGGGCAGGCAAGGCGGGCGCGAGATCGGCTACGGCTCCGACGCCGACGTCATGTACGTCCATCGCGCTCTTCCCGGGGCGAGTGAATCCGAAGCCCAGCAACAAGCCCTTGCCGTCGTGGGGCACCTTTCCACTTTGCTCACCCAACCCCTCAAACCGGCCATCCTGGCGGAGCGGGTCCTCAGCGTCGACGCCGATCTTCGTCCCGAGGGGAAGAGCGGGGCCATGGTCCGTTCCCTCGAGTCGTACGCGGAGTACTACCGGCGGTGGTCCCTCATCTGGGAGGCCCAGGCGCTGTTGCGGGCCCAGCCAATGGCCGGCAACGACGATTTGGCCGGGGAGTTCCTCCGGCTCATCAACCCGATCCGTTACCCGGAGTCCCTCGCGGACACAGATGTGCGTGAGATCCGACGAGTCAAGGCGCGGGTGGAGTCGGAACGGCTCCCGAGAAACGCCGATCCGGCCAGGCACGTCAAACTCGGCAGGGGCGGACTCAGCGACGTCGAATGGCTTGTGCAGCTGCTCCAGCTCCAACACGCAGGGAAGCATCCGCAACTCCGGACGACTTCCACGCTGCAGGCCCTCGACCTGATTGAGTCGTTGGGCTTGATCGACAAGAGCGACATCGTGTTGCTTCGCGAAGCCTGGCGGCTAGCGAGCCGTATCCGCTCGGCGAATGTGATCTGCACCGGCCGCGCCTCCGATGTCCTCCCGGCCTCTCGCAGGGATCTCGAGGCCGTTGCCAGATGGTGTGGTTACGCTCCTGGGCAAGCCGCGGTGTTCGAGGAAGATTATCTGCGCCTGAGCCGGCGGACCCGGGCCGTGTTTGAGAAGGACTTCTACGGCCAGTGAGCTCGGCTCCAGCCGTCCCCGCGGAGGGCGGAGGGCGGAGGGCGCTAAGCTCGAAGGATGCTCGAAACCGTGTGGCTCATTCCGCTGAAGGATCTCGACGACGATGCCCGCACCATCAAGCTCGGCGACGTCGCGGAGATGGAATTGGCCGCGGGGCAGGAAGATTTCGTCGGCGACCCGTTCAAGATGATGCTCATGGGCCTCGAAGACGAAAGCCGCTGGCCGTACGTGATCGAAGCGGCCGGTGCCGCCGTCGGAGTTTTCACCTTGCAGTCAGGTGCCGCGACCTTGGCGGGATGGGACGACGACGATTCCGCCTGGCTCCTGCGTGGGTTCCTGATCGACCAGGCGCGACAGGGAAGGGGCCTGGGCTCCCTATCGGCTGCAGCTGCTGCCCGGGAAGCGCTCAAGCTGACAGCGAGGCTGGGTGGCGGGCAGGACGGCGTCGTGCTCTCCGTCAACGAACGCAATCCGGCCGCCAAGGCTGCCTACGCAAAAGCGGGTTTTCTGCAGACGGGCAAATACTTGGGTGGTTCCGCCGGTCCGCAATGCACCATGTACCGGGGGTTCGGCGACTAGCCGGGCGTCCTTCGAGGTGTTTGCCCGGCAGAGTCACCGTGATGCATCTCTCGCTCAGGGAGAAAGTAAGCTTACTGAATGAATAGACCGGACGAAGGCCCTGCAGATACTCTCCTTGGCGGCAGGTACCGTGTGCAGGAGCGCATCGCCTCCGGCTCCATGGCCACCGTCTACCGGGCCTCGGATGAGTATCTAGGGCGCGACGTCGCGGTCAAGATCATCAACAGGCCCGCAGCTGCAGCGGGGCCCGTCCCTCTGGACGATGAGGTGGGCATCCTCGCCCGCATGAGTCATCACGGCCTGGTGACCCTCCTTGACGCCGGAGTCGACCGGGAAGGGTCCGGAGAACCCAAGGTTTACCTGGTGATGGAGCTGGTTCAAGGGGCGGACTTGAAACAGCGGCTGGCCGACGGTCCCGTTGCTTCGCGAGACGCGGCCCTGCTTGGTCATGATCTCGCGGACGCCTTGGACTACATCCATCGCAGTGGCGTCATTCACAGGGATGTGAAGCCAAGCAACATCATGCTCTTCGACTACAACCAGGACTCCGCGCGGATGCGGGCGAAGCTGACGGACTTTGGCATCGCACTGATCTCGGAAGCCCCCCAGGGGCCTGATGGCGGCGTCTTCGGGACGGCGGCATACTTGAGCCCGGAGCAGGCGCGTTCCGAGCCTGTGGGCCCAGCCAGTGACGTGTATTCCCTCGGCCTGGTGCTGCTGGAGTGCCTTACAGGGCGGCTCGCTTTCCCCGGGGATCCCCTGCAAAGCGCGCTTGCCCGGCTGATCCAGGACCCGCCGATCCCCGCCGACCTTAACGAGTTCTGGCGGACCCTCTTAGGCGCGATGACGGCGGCCGATCCCCAAGCCCGACCGACAGCGCGGGACATATCCGAGGCGCTGTATGAGCACGCCCATTCCGGCCGGGGCAAGCATAAAGTAGACGCTTCCATCATTCCGGCGGACGAGGCCGAGAGAATGGCGGCGGTGCACCGATATCAAATCCTCGATACGCCGCCGGACGGCGCCTTCGACAGGATTACTGCACTGGCGGCCCGGCTTTTCGATGTTCCCATAGCAATCGTCAGCGTCGTGGACCATGACCGGATTTGGTTCAAGTCCCACCACGGAACTGCGGTGGAACAGATCGACAGGGACCCCGGTCTCTGCGCCTCGGCCATCCTTCAGGGAGGGACCTGGGTTGTCGAGAACGCCCCGGAGGATCCCCGCGCGCTATCGAACCCGCTGGTGGCGGGGGAGTTCGGACTCGGCTTCTACGCGGGAGCCCCGCTGCGTACCCGCGAGGGCCACAACTTGGGGACCCTGTGCATCCTCGACTTCGCTCCGCGAAAGATGTCCGCGGCGGAGATCGACACTCTCCGGGACCTGGCCGCGGTAGTCATGAACGACCTGGAACTTCGGCTCGAAAGCCGGCTTTCGGCACAAGGCGTGCGCGCGTCGGCCGATGTCGATTAGATTAGTAAGTCTACTTACAGTAAGGTTGCTGAGGTTTGCACAGCGATAAAGGCAATCATCAAAATGTTTACGACTGAAACGGAAGGTACATCATGAATGTCATCCTCGGAATCGTCGCGGTCATCGCGATCGTTTTCTTTATCATTGGCGGAACTGTCAAGGCCCTGGGATTCCTTCTTTGGATCGCCCCGATACTGATCGTCTTGGCGATTATCGTCTTCCTCTTCAGGTTGATTAGCGGGCGCCGGCGGGTGTAGGAAAATTGGGGGTCCGGCCCCGGCGATCCGGGGCCTTTACCAAAGGACGGCTGTGTCTTAGCGGACACGGCCGTTCTTGTTTTTGTGCGGGAATTCATTTCTCGTTGTACGTTTCTTCCCGGACTTCGTCGTACGGAAGGCCTCCGGGAAGCGACCCTTCGGCGAGGCCGCGGAGGACGAGGCGACGCAGGGGTGGCTGTCCGTCTGCCGCGAGAACTGACGAGCCGATCGAAGCAGGGGCAGGTAGGTTGGCTGCTGCCATCCGGTCAACTCCTGATGCGCCTGCGGCGCCCAAGAGGACGACTGCGAGGGCAGCCATTGCGTGCACTATGGGTCTTTTCCAAAGCCTCATTTATTGATCCTGACCCGCTTGCGTCAAAACCGGATCAAATTCTCCTTTGCAGAGGCTGGGAGCCTCAAACCTTCAACGGCCGGAAGCGACCATCCGGTGGTGAGGCTGCCGTTAAAAGCGGAAGCGCCCCTCGCCCGGTGAAGGGGCGGGGGCGCTTTGCGCTCAGGGCGTCTTAGCCCTGCGATCTTGCTAGACGCCGTAGTAGAGCTCGAACTCGTAGGGGTTCGGGCGCAGCGACAGCGGACGGATCTCGTACTCGTACTTGTACTCGATCCAGGTGTCGATCAGGTCCTGGGTGAAGACGCCGCCGGCCTGCAGGAACTCGTTGTCCTCGCGCAGTGCCTCGAGGGCTTCCTCAAGGGAGCCCGGAGCCTTGGGGATGTCCTTGGCTTCCTCGGCGGGCAGTTCGTACAGGTCCTTGTCGATCGGAGCCGGGGGCTCGATGCGGTTGCGGATGCCGTCGATGCCAGCCATGAGCTGGGCGGAGAACGCCAGGTACGGGTTGGACGCGGCGTCCGGAGCGCGGAACTCGATGCGCTTGGCCTTCGGGTTGGAGCCCGTGATCGGGATGCGGATGCCGGCGGAGCGGTTGCCCTGCGAGTAGACCATGTTGACCGGAGCTTCGAAGCCCTTGACCAGGCGGCGGTAGGAGTTGACCGTCGGGTTGGTGAAGGCGAGCACAGCAGAGGAGTGCTTCAACAGGCCGCCAATGTACCAGCGCGCGGTGTCGGACAGGCCAGCGTAGCCCTTCTCGTCGTAGAACAGCGGGTCGCCGTTGCTCCAGAGGGACTGGTGGCAGTGCATGCCCGAGCCGTTGTCACCGAAAATCGGCTTCGGCATGAAGGTTACGGACTTGCCGTATTCCCACGCGGTGTTCTTGATGACGTACTTGAACTTCTGCAGGTCGTCGGCAGCGTGCACCAGAGTGGTGAACTTGTAGTTGATCTCAGCCTGGCCTGCGGCGCCGACTTCGTGGTGCGAGCGCTCGACTTCGAGGCCTGCTTCGTCCAAGGCGAGGCACATGGCGTCGCGGAGGTCGGCCTGGTGGTCAACCGGGGATACCGGGAAGTAACCGCCCTTGAAGGGGGTCTTGTAACCGAGGTTTCCGCCTTCTTCTTCGCGGCTCGTGTTCCAAGGTGCTTCAATCGAGTCGACCTTGTAGAAGGAACCCTGGGGGGAGGATTCGAACTGGACGTTGTCGAAGACGTAGAACTCAGCTTCGGGAGCAAAGAATGCCGTGTCCGCAATGCCGGTGGAGGCCAGGTACGCTTCGGCCTTTTCGGCAACGCCGCGCGGGTCCCGGTGGTACGGGTCTCCCGTGCGCGGGTTCACGATGGAGAAGTTCAGCGCGAGGGTCTTCTCGATGCGGAAGGCGTCGATGAAGGCCGTGGTGACGTCCGGGATGAGCTGCATGTCGGACTCGGCGATGCCCTGGAAACCGCGGATGGAAGATCCGTCAAAGAGCTGGCCGTTGACAAAGAAGTCAGCGTCAACGCTCTTGGCCGGCACATTGAAGTGCTGCTGGACGCCCGGAAGATCGGTGAAGCGGATATCGACGAATTTGACATCTTCGTCTTTGATGAACTTGAGGACTTCGTCCGCAGTCTTGAACATCTATGCTCCTAACGCATAACAGGTAACAGGCCCCTAGGGCCGTCTGGTCCAGCGCAAACCGAAAGCAGGGAAACAAAAAAGTATCCCTGATGCGGCGGCTAGCAACTTCTCCAACCATAGGGAAATGGGATTTCCCCGGAGTGTCGGTATTGTTTCGAGCAGGTTACAGAACTGCCTGCCGTGTAAACGCTACTGGTCTACTGCAGTGCCAGTCTATGTCTTACGCCTGTGTGTCTGTTTCCTTGTGAACACAGCTGACATCCCACCGGCGAAACCTCTCGCCGTCGGGCGTGCGATGGTGAAGCCGTAAGCTTGAAGCGTGGTTGATCGTAAAGATATTGGTTCATGGCTCACAGGGCCGGACACGTCCGGAATCTCCAAGTACCCGGGAGCACGGCTCGGCCTGCCGGAATCCGGCCCCGGCTCGATGGCCCGGGCCGGCCGTCGCATCCTGGCAATCTGCATTGACTGGGTTATTGCCCTGGTGATCAGCAACTTTGCCTTCGGCGGCAACCAGTGGGCGACGCTTGCCGTGTTTGCCGTGGAGCAGATCCTTCTCATCGGCACGCTGGGCTATAGCATCGGACACCGGGTTGCCGGCATCCACGTAGTACGGCTCGGGGGAGCGCAGGCAGGACCCTTGGCTGCCTTGGTCAGGACGATCCTCCTGTGCCTGGTGATTCCCGCGGTTGTTTTCGATCCCGACCAGCGCGGACTCCATGACAGAGCCATGAACACAATCCTCATTCGGATGTAACCTTCTACGCAGACAAAAAGCCGCCCGCTCCCGGAGATTCCAGGAACGGGCGGCTTTCGTGTTGGTTAGCGTCCGCGTGCGGCCTTGCGGTCAGGCCGTGCCTTGTAGGGGTCGATGCCCTTGGGGATCGGCAGGCGGTTGCCTAGCGAAGAGATCCGCTTGCTGACAGCACCGACCTCAACCTTGGTGAGCTCGTTCTTGTATTTGTTCATGGTCTTTGCGATCTGGCTGATGGGTACCTGGCCTTCGCCACGGCCGCTTTCGATCACGTGAATGGTGACGTTCGGCAGGATACGTGCGAGCTTCTTGCGCTCGGCGTCAACCAGGGGCTTGACGCGGTGCGACGGTCCTTCGCTGACCAGCACGACGCCGGGACGGCCGATGGCGCGGAAGACAGCGTCCTGGGTGCGCGGGTTGACGGCGACCGGCTGATCCTCGGTGATCCAGCCGCGGCGCAGCGTCCCCAAAGCCGCACCGGAAGCTCCGGGCTGGTTCTCAATCTGTGCGAAGGCCGCACGTTCCGCGCGGCGCGACAGGATGAAGACAGCTGCCAGCAGGCCCAAGGGGATGCCGATGATCAGGCCTGTGACCCAGTTGTTCAGGAGGAGCCCGACGACGAGGCTGACAGCAATGACGCCAAGGAACGCCAGAAGCATGAGCCACACGACGATGGGGTCATTGCGGCGGGTCATCTTGAAGACCTCGCCGATCTGCTTCAGCTGGCTCGGCTTCTTGGCCTTGGCTTCCTTGGGCTTGCGGGAAAACAAGCCGCGTTTGGGAGCGTCGGCAGCCGATGTTGTCGAGTTGCTGGGATCAGGGGATTTCGCCATAGTGCCTTAATTCTACGTGATTTATGCCAAAGGACCGGACGCCGGATTTGTCCGGGGTCCGGTCCTTTGACCGTGCTTTGGCCGACGTGCTATGCGTGGTGTGCGAGGAGGGTGCGGGCTTCCTGGCGGGTGGTGCCGGAGTCCTGGATGCCTTCGGCGATGTGGGCCAGGTGGGCGGGGATTTCGCGGCCTTTTTTGCGCATCGCGGTGGCCCAGAGGCGTCCGGCGCGGTAGGAGGAGCGGACCAGGGGGCCGGACATGACGCCGAGGAAGCCGATTTCCTCGGCTTCGGTGGCGAGGTCGACGAATTCCTGGGGTTTGACCCAGCGGTCCACGGGCAGGTGCCGTTCGGAGGGGCGCAGGTACTGGGTGATGGTGATCAGGTCGCAGCCCGCGGCGTGCAGGTCGGCCAGGGCTTCGGAGATCTCTTCGCGGGTTTCGCCCATGCCCAGGATCAGGTTGGATTTGGTGACCATGCCGGCGGCCCGGCCCTGGGTGATGACGTCCAGGGAGCGGTCGTAGCGGAACGCGGGGCGGATGCGTTTGAAGATCCGGGGCACGGTTTCGACGTTGTGCGCGAAGACCTCGGGGGCGGAGTCGCAGATCGCTTGGATGTGTTCGGGTTTGCCGGAGAAGTCGGGGATGAGCAGTTCGACGCCGGTGCCGGGGTTCAGTTCGTGGATCTTGCGGACGGTTTCGGCGTAGAGCCAGACGCCTTCGTCTTCCAGGTCATCGCGGGCAACGCCGGTGACGGTGGCGTAGCGCAGGGCCATGGCCTGGACGGAGCGGGCGACCTTGGTGGGTTCGAACATGTCCACGGGGGAGGGTTTGCCGGTGTCGATCTGGCAGAAGTCGCAGCGGCGGGTGCATTCGGAGCCGCCGATCAGGAAGGTCGCTTCCTTGTCTTCCCAGCACTCGAAGATGTTCGGGCAGCCCGCTTCCTCGCAGACGGTGTGCAGGCCTTCTTTTTTCACGAGGTTCTTCAGGCCCACGAATTCCGGGCCCATCTGGACCTTGGCCTTGATCCACTCGGGTTTGCGTTCGACCGGGACGGCTTTGTTGCGCTGTTCAACGCGCAGCAGCTTACGGCCTTCAGGTGCCAGGGTCACTGGAGTGCTCCTTCGGGGCTGGATACGAGTGCTTCTTCGTGCTTGCGGAACTCTTCGATGAAGCGCTCGGCAATATCGGCCGGGTTGATGGTCCTGCCGGTCTCAATGGACATGGTGGTGACGCTGGCGTCGGTGATGCCGCACGCGATGATCTGCGCGTAGGGAGCGAGATCGTTGCTGCAGTTGATGGCCACGCCGTGCATGGTGACGCCGTCGAGGACACGGATGCCGATTGCCGCAATCTTGCGGTCCGGGCCCTTGTCGTCGGCGAGGACCCAGACTCCGGCCCGGCCCTTGACCCGCGTGGCTTTGATCCCGTAGTCCTCCATGATCGCGATCATGACGGCTTCGAGGCGCTCGACGTAGTCACGGATCCCGGCGCGGTTCTTCAACTTGAGGATGGGGTAGGCAATGAGCTGTCCCGGTCCGTGCCAGGTCAATTTGCCGCCACGGTCCACCGGTACGACGGGCGTTCCGTCAAACGGTCGCTCGTGGTCCTCCGTGAGCTTGCCAGCCGTGTACACCGCGGCATGTTCAAGGAGCAGGACGGTGCTCGGTTTCTCGCCGGCAACAACCTTGTTGTGGAGTTCGCGCTGGATATCCCAGCCCTGCATGTAGTCAACGAAATCCGGGGCAAGACCCAGCTGTGAAAACTCAAGAGTCATGGGGACAAGCTTAGACCCCGCGGGGCGCACGCCATGATTTTGTGGCCAAGCTCTCAGTCGTACTCGGCCTGCTTGCGGGGCCGCGGGCCCCGGGCCTGTGGATAACTTCTGCGGCAATCCGCGATTTCCGGTATTTGTTGAGGCATGGAGACTTTTTCGCCCGGCGAGAGTGGTCGGGACCAAAAGGGGGACATGCCTTCCCAGGGGATCGAACCTGCCGAACCTTTGATCCCAGGCTTTGTTCCGGTCCGTGAGCTGGGGCGCGGCGGGAGCGCCACGGTGTGGCTCGCAACGGAGCAGCGGTCGCGGAGCAAGTTCGCCGTGAAATGCCTTGGCCGGAGGCCGGCGACGGTGAGTCCGGGCGAAGCGAAGTCATCCGTGCTCCGCGAGGTGCGGCTTCTGTCCCGGCTGGACCACGAACACCTCGTCAAGGTCCACGGCGTCGTTGAGCTGGCCGGCTCCTTCGACGGCGGCTTGGGCGTGGTCATGGACTACGCCCCCGGAGGATCCCTCGGGCAGTTGGTGTCCAGCAGGGGGCGTCTTGGCGTGGGCGAGACGGTGACTATCCTGACGCCGCTCGCGCAGGCATTGGCCTATCTGCATCGCCAAGGCATGACACATTCCGATGTTTCGCCCGGCAATGTGCTCTTCACTGCCCAAGGGAAGCCGCTCCTGTCGGACATGGGCATTTCCCGCGTGGTGGGGGACGCCTCCGGGGTCCCGGAGTCCGGAACTCCCGGATTCGTGGATCCCGATCCGGTTGTCCGGCGGAGCGCAGAACTCCAGCCGCAGCAGGATACCTACGCCCTCGCTGCCCTTGGCTGGTATTGCCTCACCGGTTCTGCTCCGGACACTGCGGCACGCCGGCCGCCCCTGACACTCCTGGTACCCGCGGTCCCCACCGCCCTGGCCGTTGCCATCGAGGCCGGGCTTCATCCGGATGGACAACAGCGGCCCTCCGCGGCCGAATTGGGTGTCGCAGTCTACCGGAGCGCCGCGCCGGAAGCCGTGGACCTTTCGGCTTCGGTGCACGCGGCTGTTGTTCCGGAACTGATGACCCGGCGTCGGGCTTCCGGTCCTCGCTCAAAGCAAGCCCGCATCGCAGCGCTTTCCAGCTTCCGCCGTCGGGGAGCGGGACGCAGACACAGGAGGGCGGTTGCGCCGCTTTCCTTAGGACGGCGGGCGGCGTCCGCAGTGCGCGCCGTCGGGATAATCGTGGGCGCCGGATCAGTAGCCGCGGCGTGGTTGGCTGGCACAGGGTGGTGGACCGGCGATCGGGGACCGGGTGCCGAGGCCTCCGCTTCGGCACCCCACACAGTCCTCGACGAAGTCCCAGCGGCGGCAGAGCTTCCTGCTGGGCTGTGGGGCCGGATCCGATCCCCAAAGCCAGAGGAAGCCATCAGGGGACTGTCGGCGATCCGGGACACGGCGTTGAGTTCCGGCAAGTTCGAACTCCTGGATCACGTCAATGTGCAGGGCTCGGCGGCCGCCGCCTCGGATGGGAAGCTCAGGGACGAATTGATCGGCGCCGGCTTGGTTCTCGCCGGCTTTTCCACGACCTTGACCGGCGTGAGCATGGAGAGCCCTTCCGGCCCGCACCGGGCAACAGTCAATGTCACGGTGGAAACGTGCGCCTATGAAGAACGGGACGCCTCAGGGAAGGTAGTCGGAGCGCGTCCCCGCGGAGCACCACAGGAACTCAGGGTGGTTCTCCTGCGTAGCGGGGATGCGTGGAGGATCGCGGAGATCCTGGCCAAGTCTTAGGCGATCATTTGCCGCCGCTTGCAACCCATCGGGCGGCGTCCACCAGCGCAGGGTGCTGCCAGGCAAAGCCCGAGTCCATCAGCCGTGCCGGTTCCATGCGCTGGTTGGCAAGGACAAGTTCTTCTGCCAGATGGCTGCCGAGGGCGAGCCGCAGCGCGGGGGCAGGTACGCGTAGGAACGCCGGCCTGTGCAGGGCCGCCGCCAGTTGGGCGACGATGGCGTTGACGTCGGCGCTTTCCGGGGCGCACACATTGACGGGACCTTCGAGCGACGAGTTGAGCAGGTATTCGAAGGCTGACACTACGTCCACGAGGGAAATCCACGGCCAATATTGCCGACCGTTTCCGAGCGGTCCGCCCACGCCCATCTTCAACAACGGAAGGAGCGGCCCCAATGCTCCGCCGTCAGGGCTGAGGACCACACCGGTACGCGGCGTCACCACTCGTACGCCGGCAGGTGCCGTGTGGGCGGCGGCCTCCCAATCGACGCATAGGCCGGCCAACATGCCTTTGCCCGGTCCCGAGTCTTCCCGGAGCAGGCCGGCGCGGGATGAGCCGTAGTAGCCGGAGGCCGACTGGCTCAGGAAGGTTCCGGGCGGAGTTCCCAGCCGTCCCATCGCCGCAGTGAGCGTTTTTGTTGTCCGCAAGCGTGAGTCGATGATGTCCCGCACGCGTGCTTTGGTCCAGCGGCGCTCCCCGATGCCCGCCCCGGAGAGGTTGACCACGGCGTCTATACCGTCGAGTACCGCCTCATCCAATTGACCCGCGGCCGGATCCCAATATGCCTCGCCGGCTCCTGCGGGCGCACGGCGGACGAGCCGGACGACCTCGTGCCCACTGCCGAGGAGATGCGCGGAGAGCGCGGTTCCAATGAATCCTGAAGCACCCGATATCACGATTCGCATGCCCCATCTCATCATGGCAAGCATCACTTCGGCATTACGGCAGGCCTCAAAGGGCTCGCTTCTCCGTTGACTATGATCGAACAATGACCTCCTCCAGCTACTTCCGTTTCCCGCATTTGCACGGTGATTTGATCACTTTCGTGGCCGAAGACGACGTTTGGATTGCGCCCGTGGCCGGAGGCCGCGCGTGGCGGATTTCGGCCCAGCAGCTCCCTGCACGCAATCCCCGCTTCACCCCGGACGGCAAGCGGCTCGTCTGGACGACGATCGTCGGGACCGCTCCCGAGGTGGTGACAGCAGAGGTCGACGGCGGCGGGTACCGGCAGTTGAGCTACTTCGGCCACAGCACCACCCGAGTCAAGGGTTTCACTTCCACAGGCGACATTGTGGTGACCACGGCTTTCGAACAGGCTGAGGGGCGGCACACGCATGCGTACGCCTTGCCATTCGATGGCGGCCCCGCCGTCGAGCTTCCCTTCGGCCCGGTCGAATCGGTGGCGTTCGGCCCGGAAGTGGGGGACGAGCGTCCCGTTGTCGTTGCTAGCGTGCTTTCCCGTGAGCCTGCCTGGTGGAAGAGGTACCGCGGCGGTACCGCCGGAAAACTGTGGATCGACGCCGACGGGAACGGCGAGTTCGCCCGCTTGCTTCCCGGGCTCGACGGGAACCTCGCGGACCCGCTGTGGGTAGGCGGACGGATCGCCTTCCTCTCAGACCACGAGGGATACGGAAATCTCTATTCAGTACAGCCGGATGGTTCGGATCTTCGCCGGCATACCGATCACGAGGACTTCTACGTCCGGCACGCTGCCAGCGACGGCAAGCGGGTCATCTTTGAATCGGCGGGCGAGTTGTGGATCCTGCCGACGCTCGAAGCCGATGCCGAGGCCGCGCGGGTGGACATCTCGCTGGGCTCGGCACCCCAGTCGCGCCGCCCATCACCCCTCAAAGCCGCCGCCCACTTGGGCGACGTCTTCCCCAACGCAGCAGGTTCGGCCAGCGCGGTGGAATCCCACGGAACCATCCACTGGCTGCGCCACAAAGACGGACCGTCCCGCGTGGTGGAAGCGACCCCGGGCGTGCGGGCAAGGCTTGCCCGCCCCCTTGTTGACGGGCGTATCGCCTACGTAGCGGACCACGACGGCGTCGATTCCCTGTACATCAAGAGGATTGCCCCGCGTTTTTCGCGGCCTGCCGTCGAGGCGCCAGTCCAGGACGCTGGACCCGCGCCACGCGAAGCTGAAGAGGACGGCGCCGGACAATTGCCCCGCCCGGTCCCGGCATCGGCCATTGCGGGACAGCCTGCGACGTCCGCGGTTCGGCTGCCGGAACCGCACGCGGAGCCCGCTACGGCGTCCGCGGACGCCGTAGCTGTCCCGGTCAACTCCGCGAGGGGCGGAGCCGAGGAGTCACGGCTCGACTTCCTGAGGATCGATTTCCCCAAGGCAGCCCGTCCAAGCGCCCTCGAAGCCAGTCCCGATGGCCGGTGGCTTGCAGTGGGTACCGCATTCGGGGACGTCTACCTGGCCGACACTGCCAGTGGCACTTTGTCGCTGCTTGTCAGCGTAGGGGACGGCAGCATCGAGGGCCTCGCATGGTCGCCGGACTCACAGTGGCTCGCATGGTCCGAGCCTGTGACGTCCTTCGGGTCGCGGAGCAAGTTACGCATGGTCGGCACTGCCAACCCGGAAGACATCGTGGAGGTCACCGATGGCCGCTTCTGCGACGAATCGCCGGCCTTCACTCCCGATGGCAAATTCCTGGCGTTCCTCTCGAACCGCAGCTTCGATCCCGTCTACGACGGCCATGCCTTCGACTTGTCTTTCCCGAGCCCCATCAAGCCGTACCTCGTGGCGCTAGCTGCGGCCACTCCTTCGCCTTTCGGCCCGGTAGTGGACCTGCTGGACGACGACGAAGCGGACGCTGTACCCGAAGGGAAGAACGGCGGGAAGAACGGCGCGAAGGATGGTCCGGGGAATGGCGCCGGGACCGACGTCAAGGTCCACGTGGACCGCGAAGGGCTGCCGTTGCGCGTCATCGGCGTCCCCGTGCCGCAGGGCAACTACTCGGCCCTTTCGGCCTCCAACGGCGCACTGCTGTGGCTCGACACCCCGCTCTCAGGCGTCACGGGAGATGGCCGCGGCACGGTGCAGGACAAGGCACCTGCTCCGGCGCTGGTCCGCTACGAGCTTTCGAAGCAAAAGCAGGTCACACTCGCGTCCGCGGTTGAGCGCTACCGATTGTCCGGAGACGGCAGGAAACTGGTCTTCGTCAACGACAAGCAGGTTATCGCCGTACCGTCCGACGCCAAGGTTGAGGAAGAATCGGGCGAGCTGGTCAAGGTTGAGCTGAACCGGATCCGGGTGGTCATGGATCCGTTGGCTGTGTGGGGACAGGCATTCGATGAAGCGTGGCGACTGCAGCGGGACTTCTTCTGGACCGAAGACATGGCCGGCCAGGACTGGGATTCGGTGCACCGACGGTACCGTCCGGTCGTCGAACGCCTGGGCTCGCACGACGACCTGGTGGACCTTCTGTGGGAACTGCACGGTGAGCTAGGCACTTCCCACGCTTACGTGCGTCCGGCGGCGGTGGGCGAACCCGGGAGCAATGGACAGGGAAGGCTCGGTGCCGACCTCAAGCTCACGGAGGCCGGTTGGGAGATCACGCGCATCCTCGCGGGAGACACTTCCGACCCGCTGGCCAACTCGCCGCTGACTCGGCCGGGAGCCGACGCGAAGGTAGGCGACGTTGTCCTGGCGATCGACGGCGTCGGGCTCTCCGCGGACCGTACTCCAGCCAAACAGCTGGTGGGCGCAGCGGGCCGGACGGTGGAACTCACGATCTTGAATGGCGGCGGGCACGGCGAGGCGGCCGGCCAGCAGCGGCGGATCGCCGTGGTTCCGGTGAAGGACGAGGAACGCTTGCGGTACCAGGAATGGGTGCACGCCAACAGGCGCACCGTGCGCGAGGCCTCGGACGGAAAGTTCGGCTACCTGCATGTCCCGGACATGATGGCCAACGGCTGGGCGCAGCTTCACCGGGACCTCGATACCGAGACCGCGCTGGACGGGTTGATTGTCGACGTGCGGCGGAACCGTGGCGGCCACACCTCGCAGCTCGTGGCGGAACTCATCGGACGCAAGGTCACCGGCTGGAGCATGCCCCGCGGCGAAAAGCCGCGTACCTACCCGCATCACGCACCGCGCGGCCCTGTCATCATCCTGACCGACGAATTCGCGGGTTCAGACGGCGACATCATCACCCAGGTGTCCAAACTCCGCGGCATCGGCCCGGTCATCGGCACCCGCACTTGGGGCGGCGTCGTGGGCATCGACAACCGTTTTTCCCTGGCTGACGGCACCGGCGTGACCCAGCCGCGCTATGCCACGTGGTTCTCCGGCGGCATCGGCTGGAGCGTGGAGAACTTCGGGGTTGAGCCTGACATCGAAGTGGTGTTCCCGCCCCACGCCTATGCGGCCGGCACCGATCCCCAGCTGGAGTACGGGATCGGCGCGCTCAAGGAAATGGTCCAGGAACTACCCACGGACCGGCCGCCGCTTCGTGAAGGGTACAGCAAGGTCCGCCCCGCTGCCTTGCCCGCGAGGCCGCAAAAGGGCTAGCTCAAGGCCTGCAAAACGAAGTCCCCGCCCTTCCGGAAGGAAAGGCGGGGACTTCGTTGCTTTTGATGTTTTGCCGCTAGGAAGCGAGCGTGGCATCCAGCGTGATCGGAGTTGCCCGGAGTGCCTGGGATACCGGGCAGTTGACCTTGGCGTCCTCGGCGAGGCGCTGGAATTCTTCTTCGGAGACACCGGGGATGCGTGCGCTCACGGTCAAGTGGATGCCCGTGATGCCCTCGCCCGGCTGGAAAGTGACGTCGGCCTTGGTGTTGACCTCTTCCGGCGTGAAGCCCGCACCGGCCACGCCGTTGCTGAATGCCATCGAGAAGCATGCCGAGTGTGCTGCGGCAATCAGTTCTTCGGGGCTGGTCTTGCCTTCCGCGGACTCCGCGCGGGCCTTCCAGGTGACGTTGAAGGTCCCCAGTCCTGAGCTGTCCAGCGTGGTGTTGCCGGCGCCTTCGATCAGGTTGCCGTTCCATACGGTGTGTGCGGTGCGTGTTGTAGCCATGTCCACTCCTCAGCGTCGTTGCGAATTGGCATCCGGATACCGGTTGCCGCCGGGTTCAATCCTAGGGATTCGACGGCGGCGGCGCACCGCTTGTCCGCTCTCAGAGGATTGTGACTGCCCCTGTTTGAGAAGCGACGGTTTAAGCGGCAACGGCCGCCGGACGAATGTCCAGGCGGCCGCGCTGTTTGCTCAGGCCAGCGTGTATTCGCCGGTCACTGCCAGATCGTGGCGATGGCGATGTTGAGCAATCCCAGGCCTCCGACGCCGTGGGCCAGGCCCGTCGAGACCGGTTCGCCCTTCTTGACCTTGCGCGAGCCGATGACGGCGAGCACGGCCACTGCGAGACCGATCGCGAACTTGATGCCGAGCTTGAAGTAGTTAGGGTCGGCATTGGGCAGCATGGGCAGGATTCCCATCATCGCAATACCCGTGATCAGCTGCACGAAGGCACCATCCCGCTGGCGCGGGTGGACAGTCGGCTGCTTCATGGTGGCGATCCAGTAGCCCACAATCATGGCTGCGCCGACGATGTGCAAGAACAGCAGGACGTTGAAGAGGATAGTCATGGCTCCAGCTTATCCAGAATCTTCTACGAGCCGTAGCAAAGCCACGGGGTAATATCCGGGCATGAAAAACGGGAAGGTCCCGGCGGTTTCCCGTCGGGACCTTCCCGTCACGCGATAACTGGAATCAGAGGCCCAGGTCGGCTTCGAAGGAACCTTCCTCAAGGCGGGCCCTGAGGGTCTGCAGGAAGCGGCCGGCGTCGGCACCGTCAACCAGGCGGTGATCGTACGTGAGGGACAGGTACATCATGGAGCGGATGGCGATCGAGTCGTCACCGTTCTCGTCGGCAACGACAACCGGACGCTTGACGATCGCGCCGGTCCCCAGGATGCCCACCTGGGGCTGGTTGATGATCGGCGTGTCGAACAACGCTCCGACGGACCCGATGTTGGTGATGCTGAAGGTACCGCCGGACAGCTCGTCCGGACCGATCTTCCCTTGGCGCGTACGGCCGGCGACATCGGCGATCTTGCTGGCCAGGCCGGCAAGGTTCAGGTTGCCGGCGTCGGAAATGACCGGGACCAGCAGGCCCTTGTCGGTGTCCACCGCAATCGCGAGGTGTTCCGCGTTGTGGTAGGTGATTTCCTGCTTGGCTTCGTCGTACGCGGCGTTCAGCTTGGGGTGCTGCTTCAAGGCTTCGGCCACGGCCTTGGCGATGAACGGCAGGAACGTCAGCTTGACGCCGTTCTGGGCCTCGAAGGAGCCCTTGGCCTTGAGGCGGAGCTTGGCGATCTTGGTCATGTCGACCTCGTGCACCTGGGTCAGCTGCGTCGAGGTTTCGAGGGACTCGCGCATGCGGCGGGCGATGACCTGGCGGATGCGCGGAGCCTTTTCGACGGTACCGCGGAGCGAGGAGGCCGCCACGGGGGCCGGAGCAGGCTTGGCGGGAGCTGCGGACGCCGGGGCCGGAGCAGCGGCTGCTGCCTTCTTGGCGTCGGCCGCGGCAAGCACGTCCTGCTTCCGGATACGGCCGCCGACGCCGGTGCCCGTCACGGTGGTGATGTCGACACCGCTCTGGTTGGCCAGCTTGCGGACGAGGGGGGTGACGTAGCCGGACTCGTTCGAAGAGGATGCGGGTGCGGCAACCGGTGCCGGGGCTGCCGGTGCCGGCGCTGCCGGTGCGGCGGCTGCGGGTGCCGGGGCTGCCGGCGCGGGTACGGATTCAACAACGGGTGCCGCTGCTGCGGGCGCTGCTGCTACGGGTGCCGGTGCTGCTGCGGGTGCAGGCGCTGCTGCGGCGGGAGCGCCCGAGCCGATGACGGCAAGAACGGAACCGACTTCAGCGGTGTCGTCTTCGTTGACGCGGATCTCGAGCAAAATGCCGGCCACGGGGGAGGGGATCTCGGTGTCGACCTTGTCCGTGGAGACCTCGAGGAGCGGTTCGTCCACCTCGACGGTGTCGCCGACGGCCTTGAGCCAGCGGGTGACGGTGCCTTCGGTGACGCTTTCACCCAAGGCGGGGAGAGTCACGTCGTGACCCGATGCCTCGCCGGATGCTGCGGCGGGGGCTGCGGCTTCTTCGGCTGCGGGAGCCGGTGCTGCTTCAGGCGCTGGTGCTGCTTCAGGTGCGGGGGCTGCCGGTGCTTCTTCCGCAGGTGCGGCGGCGGGCGCTGCAGCGCCGTTGCTGCCGCTGCCGATCCGGACCAGGGGAGCGCCGACTTCGGCGGTCTCGTCTTCAGCCACGAGAATTTCTTCGATGATGCCGGCAATAGGAGACGGGATTTCGGTGTCTACCTTGTCGGTGGAAACTTCGAGCAGGGGCTCGTCGACTTCCACTCGGTCACCAACCTGCTTGAGCCAGCGAGTGACGGTGCCTTCGGTGACGCTTTCACCAAGGGCGGGCAAGTTAACGGATTCAGACATGTCGTCCCCGTTCTCCTTATTGATCTTTAGTGCGGATGAGTGTTGCCTGCTGGGGTCCTGCGCCCGCAGTTCGTGCGGGCGCAGGACCGGGTGTCTTGCGTAAAGACTTAGCCGTGGAGCGGCTTGCCGGCCATTGCGAGGTGGACTTCGCCCAGGGTCTCGTTCTGCGTCGGGTGTGCGTGGATGAACTGCGCCACGTCCTCCGGGTGGGCTTCCCAGTTGACGATCAGCTGTGCTTCGCCGATCTGCTCGCCCATCCGGGAACCGATCATGTGGATACCGACAACCGGGCCGTCCTTCTGGCGGACAACCTTAACGATGCCGCCCGTGCCCAGGATGGAGCTCTTGCCGTTGCCGGCCAGGTTGTATTCCTGGGTCTGGACCTGGTCCTCGCCGAACTTCTCCTTGGCGCCCTTTTCGGTGTAGCCAACGGTGGCGATTTCGGGTTCGCAGAAGGTGACCTTCGGGACGTTCACGTCTTCGACGACCACTGGGTTCAGGCCTGCGATCTCTTCGGCGACGAAGATGCCCTGCTGGTACCCGCGGTGGGCCAACTGGACGCCGGGGACGATGTCGCCGACGGCGTAGACGTTGCCGACGCCGGTGTGCAGGCGCTCGTTGGTGATGACGAAGCCGCGGTCGAGGGTGATACCTGCTTCTTCGTAACCAAGGTTGGCGGTGACGGGGCCACGGCCCACGGCAACCAGGAGGAGATCGGCTTCGAAGGTCTGGCCGTCAACCAGGGTGACCTTCACGCCGTTGTCGTCCTGCTCGACGCCCTGGAAGAAGACGCCGGTGCTGAACTTGATGCCGCGCTTCTTGAAGGCGCGCTCAAGGTTCTTCACGATGGCGGTGTCTTCGTTGGGAACGAGGGAGGGGAGGCCTTCGACGATCGTGACGTCGACGCCGAAGGACTTCCACACGGAAGCGAATTCGACGCCGATGACGCCGCCGCCGAGGACGATGACGCTCTTGGGGATGTAGTCCATGGTCAGCGCTTCATCGGACGTGATGACGCGGCCGCCGATTTCCAGGCCGGGCAGGGACCGGGAGTAGGAACCCGTGGCCAGGACGATGTTCTTGCCCTTGTAGGCTGTGCCGTTCACGACGACGGTGTCGGTGCCCTGCAGCTTGCCTTCGCCTTCGATAACCGTGATGCCCCTGGACTTGATGAGTCCCTGCAGGCCCTTGTACTTACCGGCGACGATTCCGTCCTTGTAGGCGTTCACGGCCGTGATGTCGATGCTGTCCAACGTGACGTTGACGCCGTACTTGGCGGAATCGCGTGCGTGGTCGGCCAGTTCCGCCGAGTGCAGCAGGGCCTTGGTGGGGATACACCCGTTGTGAAGGCAGGTGCCGCCGAGCTTTCCCTTCTCGACGAGGCCAACGGTGAAACCAAGCTGAACGGCACGCAGAGCCGTGGCGTAGCCGCCGCTGCCGCCACCGAGTACCAGGATGTCGAATTCTTGCGCAGTTGCCTGATCGGCCACTAGGACGCTCCCTCGCGTGAGCGATGACACGCGACTACGCGTCATCTGGTCTTGGAACTTGTACTGCCGCGATTATGCCAGCACCGAAAGTTCTCTTGCATTTGTGACTACCGTGGTTCACCTTAGCGAACCACTTATCCATGCTCCACCCTGCCGAGGCATTTGTGGGGCGCTTGTGGCCAGACTCACGTCGGGCCGTGGGGCCGGTCATGGACCGGCCCCACTTGGGGACCTGCTTAGGCCGTGGCCAGCACGTCTTCGACGTAGGCGAGCAGCGTCCGGACAGTGCAGCCGGTGCCTTGCTTGGGCGTGTAGCCGTAGGGGCTGCCGTTGTTGAAGGACGGCCCGGCGATGTCGACGTGTGCCCAGGGGATCTGCTTGCCCCCGGCGTCCTTGCCGACGAACTCGCGCAGGAACACGGCCGCGGTCATCATTCCGCCGTGGCGTTCGCCGATGTTGGCGATGTCCGCCACCTGCGAGTCGAGGCTGGCGCGCAGTTCTTCCGGCAACGGCATCGGCCAGACGAGTTCGCCTGCGCGGTCCGCAGCGGACTTGAGGGCGCCCGTGACGGCGTCGGAACCCATGACGCCGGCAGTGCGGTTGCCGAGGGCGATCAGCTGGGCCCCCGTCAGGGTCGCGACATCGATGATGGCGTCCGGCTGCTCGAGGCTGGCCGCGACGATTCCGTCCGCCATGACCAGGCGTCCCTCGGCGTCGGTGTTGAGGACCTCGACCGTCTTGCCGCCGTACACGGTGAGGACGTCCGCCGGGCGCTGTGCAGCGCCGGAGGGCATGTTCTCAGCGATGCAGAGCCATGCGGTCACCTTGACGGGCAACCCAAGCCCCGCGACGGCTAGGACGGTATTAAGTACGACGGCGGCGCCCGCCATGTCGCTCTTCATGTCGCCCATGCCGAGGGCAGGCTTGATGGAAATGCCGCCCGTGTCAAAGGTGATGCCCTTGCCGACAAGCGCGATCTTCTTGGTGGCCTTGGCCGGGGCGTACTCCACCTTGACGAGGCGCGGCTGGCGGGTTGAACCCTTGCCAACGCCCAGGATTCCGCCGAAACCGTCCTTTTCGAGGCGTTTCTCGTCCCACACGGTGACCTTGACGGGCAGTCCCTTGGAGAGTTCCCTGGCAGCTTCGGCAAAGGACTCCGGGTAAAGGTGGCTCGGAGGCTGGTTGACGAGTGTGCGGGTGGCGTTGACCGCGCGTCCCACGAGAAGTGCCCGATCGAGCGCGGGCTGGACGTCCTTGCCGTCAAACGCCGTGTGGATCAGGACCTTGCCGACCGGATCTTTGAGGCCGTCCTTGGTGGAGCGGTGCTCCGTATAGGAATAGGAACCCAGCACGGCGCCTTCGGCGACGGCCGCGACGTCGGCGAGGGAGGCCGTCGGGAGGGCCAGGGTCACGGAGGACAAACCGGCCAATTGGCGGACGGCGGATCCCGCAGTCCGGCGCAGGGTTTCCTCGGCGAGGAGGGCGTCGTCGGCGACCTTGCCGACACCTGCCAGGACGAGGACGCCCGAACCGGTCTCCGGAAGACCCGGCAGACGGTGTACCTGATCGGGTGCTCCCGTGATGCCGAGGAGGCCCAATGAAGCTGCGAGTGTTTCCGCGGCCTTCGCGCCCAGCGGGTTCCCGAGCAGTATTGGCCCGTCTTCCCCCTGACCCACGGCTATCACGAGTGCGTCGCTGGGCGCCTTCTTCAGGTCCTTGGCAATAGTGCCAAGGGTGATGTCTGTAGTCTTCACCACGAGGATTTGTCCTCATCTCTCTCTGCATGGCTTGGCCGGGCTGCATGTTAGGCGCCCGGCCCTGGTACCCCTCGGTTGTCCGCTTGTGACAACGTCGGTGGTTGCTTGGGTCCGCACACGGCGGCACGTCTCGATCGTAGTCTGTCTGTTGCGGGGGAAAGCAATTAAATGAGAGTTGCGGCACATTGGCCGACAGGAATGCGCGGCCGGTCCGGGGCGTTGTACCAGTACATAGAGCGTGGCCGGCCGCCGAGGCGTCTGCTGCGGCGTGCAGCCGCCTGCTCCTCCAAGAATTTGAAACTGCGAAAGGAACATGCCGTGTTTGAACGGATTTCCGGCTCACTCCTTGACCCTGAGTCGCTCTATGCGAGCAACATCGAGCTCTTCCACAGCCCGGATATCAGGGGCCTCAACATGCTGATGGGCTTCACCGGATTCGCTGATGCCGGTCACGTGGTCCAGCAGATTAACCGGGAACTACTGGATACGCTCGAAGTCGAAACCGTGGCTGTGTTCGACGCCGACCAGCTCATTGACTACCGCACGCGCCGTCCCCACATCAGCTTTGTCGAAGACCATTTGGAGGACTACAAAGCCCCTCAACTGGCGCTTTACAAGCTTAATGACGGCTTGGGCGAGCCGTTCCTCCTGCTTGCCGGTTTTGAACCGGATCTCCAATGGGAGCGTTTCGCGCGCGCCGTCGTCGGGATTGTGGAAAAACTGGACGTCAACCTGGTGACCTGGATCCACTCCATCCCCATGCCTGTTCCGCACACCCGGCCGGTTGGTGTCACGGTGCACGGTAACCGCCCGGAACTCATCGAGGGCATTTCCACGTGGAAGCCGACTGTCGAGGTTCCTGCGGCCGTCGGCCACATCCTCGAGTTGCGGCTGGTCGAGGCGGGGCGGAAAGTCGCCGGGTACGTCATCCACGTCCCGCACTACCTCGCCGATGCCGAGTACCCGCCGGCAGCGGTCGCAGGACTCGAATACCTCGGTGCGGCCACCTCCCTGATGCTGCCGACGGACCGGCTTCGCGAGGCAGGCAGGGAAGTGGGCAGGCAGATCGCCGAACAGGTGGAAGCATCCGAGGACGTCCAGCAGGTGGTTTCGAAGCTGGAGTCCCGCTATGACGACAAGGCCGAGGGGACAGTCCGCCGTTCCCTGCTCGCCGACGAGAATGACGAACTGCCCAACGCCGAGGACCTGGGCGCGGCGGTTGAGGCGTATCTCGCACGTAAAGATGCGCGCCCATAAAGCAGCTTTAATGCGGCCCCGGGCATAATGGAAGGGTGAACGCACCCCGCGCCTGGCTCATTTGGACGATTGGGGTGCTTGCCTACCTTGTGGCGGTCGCCCAGCGCACATCCTTCGGTGTATCCGGGCTGGAGGCTACCGAACGGTTCCATGCCAGTGCTGCGGCCATTTCCTTCTTCACGGTGCTTCAACTGCTGGTTTACGCCGGCCTCCAGATACCGGTCGGGCTCCTGGTTGACCGCTTCGGCTCGCGTGCCATGATCGCCAGCGGTGCTGTGCTCATGGGCCTCGGCCAACTCCAGTTGGCTTATGCCGACGCTGTTCCGGCAGGCGTGCTCGGCCGCGTCCTCGTCGGCGCCGGTGACGCCATGACATTCGTCTCCGTGATCCGCCTCGTGCCGATCTGGTTCGCGCCGGCAAGGGTTCCGCTCGTCACCCAGCTGACGGGAATGTCGGGCCAGCTGGGCCAGCTCATCAGTGTGGTGCCGTTCGCGCTGGTCCTTCATTCGGCGGGCTGGAATACGGCCTTCCTGGCGTTGAGCTCGTTGTCGGCGCTCGCCGTCGTCCTTGTTCTCGCCTTGCTCAGGGACGTTCCGCCGGGTCACCCGCCGCGGGAGAGCGCCCAAGGCCTACGCGCCACAGGCGTGACACTGGCCCGTGCCTGGAAGCAGCCCGGGACGCGCCTGGGACTCTGGTGCCACTTCACGGTCCAGTTCAGCGGCAACGTCTTCGCCATGTCCTGGGGTTACCCGTTCCTGGTATCGGCGCAGGGCCTGAACCCGGCCACCGTGTCCGCCTTGATGGGACTCTTCGTCGTCACCAGCATTCTCGTGGGGCCGTTGTTTGGAACCTTCGTGGCCAGGCACCCCATGCGGCGTTCGGCCATGGTCCTCCTGATTACGGCGGCCACCGCGCTCGCGTGGGCTGCGGTGCTGCTGTTGCCGAGCAGGGCGCCCCTATGGTTGCTTGGCTTGTTGGTGGTTGCCCTGGCCATCGGCGGCCCCGGGTCCATGATCGGTTTTGATTTTGCCCGGACATTCAATCCTTCCCACAGGATCGGCACCGCCACCGGCATCGTCAACGTGGGTGGCTTCGTTGCGGCCCTCGTGACGATCTACTTGGTGGGGCTCATCCTCGACCTCCTCCACACGAGCGGTTTCTCGGGCGGGGAGCTGTACGGCCTGGCACCCTTCCGCATCGCATTGAGCGTGCAGTTCCTGTTCCTGCTCGTGGGTACGGTCCTGATCCTCATGACCCGTCGCAAAGTGCGCCGCCAAATGGCGGCACAGGGGGTACACGTCCCGCCACTCCTCGTATCGCTGGCAAACCAGCGCCGACGCCGCGTGGAATTGCGCCGCGAACGTTTAGCGAAGCAGCGGAGCTCCACGCCGTAGCCTGCTCTCACGGTGTTCCCCCACAGGCGCTGACGGACACCTTTGTCCACATACCGCAATTGAGGCCTGCCGTCGCCCGCGATTGATGCCAATGCTGGATTCATGACAGCAGACAACCGTGTGACCATCTCCCGTCCTGAGGACATCCTCGGCTTCATTCCGCACGCCTTGGGACTCTGGCCGAAGGAGAGCCTCGTTGCCATCACGCTGTGCGGGCAGACACTCGGCGCCACACTCCGTGTGGACCTTCCGCCCGGGAGATCCGAACGCGTGCTTGCCGCGTACTCACGGAGGATCGGTGAGTACCTGGAAGCTGACCATGACGCCGATGGCGTGCTTTTGGCATTCTTCAGCGACAACGGTTGGGACGATGGCGGCGCCGTGGCACACGGCATGCCGCTTCTAGAAGCCTTGGAACCCGTCCTGGTCCGCGGTGGATTGGCGTTGCGGGATGCCTGGTTCATAGGTTCCGATTACTGGCGAAGCGCATTCTGCACCGACCTGGAGTGCTGTCCCCTTCCCGGGCGTCCCGTGGACCAGATCCTGGACAGCCGGCTCAACGCGGAAATGGTGTTCAGGGGGAGCAGCGTCAGGAAATCGCCGCGGTTGTTGGGGCCCGGCGACCAGCCTGTCCTTGATCCCGAATTCATGCGTGCGGAAGACGCCATGCTTGGGGAGTTGCTCCTGCGGTGGCGGCGCAGGAAGTCGTTCGAGGAAATGCTGGATGTGTGGACGGGGGTCCTCGATTCCTGCCGTCCGGAGGAATTCGACGGCGAGGCTGCGGCGTTCCTCCGGGCAAGCTTGAGGGTTCCTGCCTGGCGCGACGCCGTGGTGGTCCTGGCGGCTGGCGGGAAAGCTGTAGCCTGCGGCGGTGCGGAAGCCTTCGGCTTCTTTGAACATGAGGACGATGACGCGGATTCATTGGCCCTTCCGCCCGGGCTCTGTCCCCCGGCACCAACAGCGGGCACGGCACCAGTGGCCGGCAAGCCCACTGAGGCTGCGGATCTCAGCGTCATGCGCTACGGAGACGTACTCCTGGGCCTTTACCCGGAGAACCCCGACTGGAAGCGGTTGACGAGCCTGGACCGGGTTCTGGCGGCGCTCTCCCGGCACGGCGGTGGGGAGGCGCGCGCCGCAACGCTCACGATCCGCGGGTGGATTCAGTGGTGCCGGGGGAGCGGTTCGTTCGCCCACGAACTCCTTTCGCAGGCTGACGCTGAGCAACAGGGCTATCGGCTCGCCGAACTACTCGCCGAGCTGGTGACGCGCGGAACGCTCTGCGGCTGGGCCAAAAGCAAGTCCTCCGCGTGGCGGAAGTTCGGTGGGGCGGCCGGATGACCCTGGAACTCAAAACCGTGAGACAATGGTTGCCGAGACCCGGTTGGGTCCGTGTTTCAAGTGCCATGAACGTCCCCTGAACTCTAGGGAACATTAAGGCGCCGTCGGGAGTTTTACCTAAAGACTCTGCAGTCGGCGATGGCACTTGATGTTGATCACGGACTTGACAGGGTCATAGTGGTGTTGCCCCCATGGTGATTCCACAGACCGCCGCTAGAAAGGTTTTCTGTGACCCCGTCTTCCGCCGAGAAGGAACCCGCCGCCCTGGCCGAACTGTCCGCCGAAGAAAAGAAGGCGGCTACAGCTGCGAAGCGTGCGGCAACGCGTGCTGCCAATGCTTCGACTGCAGGTGCAGAGAAGCCGGCACCCAAGAAGCGCGGGCCCAAGCCCGGCGCCAAGGCCGCTGCCGAAGCAGCCAACAAGTCCACCGGCGCCGACGAGGACTCCGAAGAAGCCGAGGATTTTGACGCCGTCGTTCCCGACGAAGCAGAGCTCACGGAGGACGTCGAGGAAGGCGAAGAGGGCAAGAAGCCTGCCACGACCGGTTCCGGCTTTGTCTACTCGGATGCCGACGACGACGATGCGCCTGTCCAGCAGGTCATGTCAGCCGGCGCCACGGCCGACCCCGTCAAGGACTACTTGAAGCAGATCGGCAAGGTTGCCCTGCTGAATGCTGAGCAGGAAGTCGACCTTGCGCTCCGCATTGAAGCCGGCCTGTTCGCCGAAGAGAAGATCAACGCCGACGACGGCTCCATGGACCCGAAGCTCAAGCGTGAGCTCGAGTTCATCATCCACGACGGCAAGAGGGCCAAGAACCACCTCCTCGAGGCCAACCTGCGACTCGTGGTCTCTTTGGCCAAGCGCTACACCGGCCGCGGCATGCTGTTCCTGGACCTCATCCAGGAAGGCAACCTGGGCCTGATCCGTGCAGTGGAGAAGTTCGACTACACCAAGGGCTTCAAGTTCTCCACTTACGCCACCTGGTGGATCCGCCAGGCCATTACCCGCGCCATGGCTGACCAGGCCCGGACCATCCGCATCCCGGTCCACATGGTGGAAGTCATCAACAAGCTGGCACGTGTCCAGCGCCAGATGCTTCAGGACCTTGGACGCGAACCTACGCCTGAGGAACTGGCGCTCGAGCTGGACATGACTCCCGAGAAGGTTGTTGAAGTCCAGAAGTACGGCCGCGAGCCCATCTCGCTGCACACGCCGCTTGGCGAAGACGGCGATTCCGAATTCGGCGACCTCATCGAGGACTCCGAAGCGGTTGTGCCGGCGGACGCTGTGAGCTTCACACTCCTCCAGGAGCAGTTGCACTCGGTGCTCGATACCCTGTCCGAGCGTGAAGCAGGCGTCGTTGCGATGCGTTTCGGCCTTACCGATGGCCAGCCAAAGACTTTAGACGAAATCGGCAAGGTCTATGGAGTCACCCGCGAACGCATCCGTCAGATCGAATCGAAGACGATGTCCAAGCTGCGCCACCCCTCGCGGTCGCAGGTTCTGCGCGACTACCTTGACTAAAGGAACGGACACCCTGCCTTAACCGGCACAGCCCGTCAAGAAGTGGACCCACGGATTTGTCCGGGGGTCCACTTTTGCGTCTGGAGGCATTTCGCCTAGGCGCTGTTCCGTTCGAGTGCCCGGCCAATGATGCGAGTGCCTTCCGGGAAAGCGGAGGGGTTGGGTCCTGCGTAGTTGAGCCGGATGAACGGTCCCGCCGGTTCGGCCGGGAACCATTCCGTACCGACCGCGATCATCACCCCGGCATTCTCGCAGTCGCGGGTCAACTTTTCGAGGTCCGTCCCGTCGGGCAGGCGTGCCCAAAGGTTCAGTCCTCCCTTGGGGATGAGGCTGAGATGGGCCTGGGGGGCGTGCTCGCGCAGGCTTGAGACCAGCAGGTCGCGGCGTGACTGGAGCTGATGGCGGAGGCTTCGCAGATGCGTCTGCCAAGCCGGCTGGGTGACGACATCGAGGGCCGCAGCCTGCAGCAATCCGCTGACATACATCGACTCGGCAGCGCGGTCCGCGAGGATACGTTCGCGGGCGGGGCCGCGCGCGATGACGGCGGCGACGCGGATGGCGGGTGAAACGCTCTTCGTGAGGGAGCGTAAATAGACCACGTGGCCGGAGTCGTCACGTGCGGCAAGCGGTACCGGCGTCGACGTGATGCCGAAGTCGTGCGCCCAGTCGTCCTCGACGAGGAACGCGCCGTACTCCCGGACGACGTCCAGGACTTCTTCGCCCCGCCGGGTGGACCATTGCGCTCCAGTGGGGTTGGAATAGTTCGGTTGGGCGTAGAACAACCGCGCGCCCGTCTCCTCAAAGGCCCTGGCCAATTCTTCGGGATCCGGCCCATCGGCTCCGCTGGGTACCGGGACGATGCGGACTCCGGCTTGCGTCGCGGCCAGGATGGCTCCCCAGTAGCTCGGAGATTCCATGAGCAGCGGCTGCCCGTGGCCGACCAATGCAGTGAAGATCGAGCTGAGGCCGCCTTGGCTTCCGGGCAGCACGATGACGTCGCTCGGTGTTGGCGGGGTGAGCCCTGCCGGGGTCGCGGTGCCGAGTTCGTGCGCGAACCAGGACTGCAACTCGGGAAGACCGGCCGCCGGAGGCCGGGACAAAGCAGCGTCGCCGCGGGCCACGCGGGCGAGAGCGGCCCGCACAAGCCGCTCCGGCAGGAGTTCCCGGTCCGGGTATCCGGAATGGAAGGCGATAGTGGCGTTCGAGGTGTCGCGCATCGTAGTGGAGGCTGAACGGGGAGGCGCCTGCGGTGCACGCAGCGCCGCGGTTTGCCAGCCGTAATCCGAGGGGCGTGCTGACCGGACGGCCCGCACGAAAGTGCCGACGCCGGGCCGGCTCTCGATCAAGCCCTGCGAAGTGAGCGTCTGCAAGGCTTTCTGAACCGTCACAGGGCTGGCCTGGTACTCGGCAACCAGTGACCGGGTGGACGGAAGCCGGGATCCCGGCGCGGCCCCGGCGATCCATTCCCGCAGTCGCATCGCAATCCTGGAACTGCTATCGTTGTTCATGAGAGACAATAGTAGCGCTACTACAATTATTCGGCCAGTGATACCGTCGCGCTCGACAACCGGCCTCTGGTGGGGACTCCTCGGAGTAGCGGCGTTCTCCTTCACTGTTCCCTTCACCCGGGTGGCGGTTGGTGGGCTGTCGCCCCTGTTCATCGGCTCCGGCCGTGCCGTCGTCGCGGCGATGCTCGCGGCATTCGCCCTCACCCTCACCAGGCAGCGGCTGCCTCAAGGCAGGCAATGGGCGCGCCTGGCCGTGGTCGCCGCCGGGATTGTTGTCGGGTTCCCCTTGCTCACCTCGTTCGCGCTCACGACGGCGCCGGCCAGCCACGGCGCCGTCGTCATCGCCCTGTTGCCGGCAGCAACGGCAACTGCCGCAGTGCTCCGCGGACGCGAGCATCCGCCTGTCGCCTTCTGGCTGGTCACCGCCGTAGGCGCTGGTGCGGCCATCGCATTCGCATTCGCGCAGTCCGGTGGGTTCGGGCAACTTGACTGGGCGGATGTGCTGCTCCTCGGAGCTGTCATTGCTGCGGCAATCGGCTACGCGGAAGGCGGCCTGCTCGCCCGCGAACTCGGCGCATGGCAGACCGTATCGTGGGCGCTCGTCCTGGCCTTGCCGTTGATGGCCGGACTGTCGGCGCTCTCCATGGCCCAACAGCCGCCGTCGGCCTCGCCGGTCCAGTGGGCTGCTTTTGCCTACCTCGGAGTCGTCAGCATGTTCTTCGGCTTCTTCGCCTGGTACCGGGGTCTCGCCATTGGACCCATGGCCAAAGTCAGCCAGGTGCAACTCGTCCAGCCCGTACTGAGTATTTGTTGGGCAGGGCTGTTGCTGGGCGAATCCCTCGGCTGGACCACGATTGTCGGTGGTCTGGCCGTCATCCTTTGCGCCGGCGTCGCGGTCCGTGTCCGGCTCAATCCGCAGAGACCGGAACAGAACCGCTGAAGACCAACACAACAGATCGCCCGTCCCACGATAGGAAGAATAGAACCATGTACATCCCAGCGCATTTCGAGGCCGGTCCCGACGTACTCCACGACCTCCTGACACGGCCAAGTGCGGCGAATCTGGTCACCATGACGACGCAGGGCCTGCTGGCGACCTTCCTGCCACTTATCTACGATCCCTCGATCGGCGAATACGGCGCGCTCCACGGGCACCTCGCCCGAACCAACTCCCAATGGTCTGAGCCGGCGATCGGAGAATCACTCGTGATCATCCAGGGCGCGGACGCCTACATCTCGCCCTCCTTGTACGCATCGAAAGCAGATCATGGGCGCGTCGTCCCGACGTGGAACTACTCCACCGCGCACGTTTACGGCAAGCTTGCCGTCCATGAGGATGCCGCGTGGCTGGGGAACCATGTCAGGCAGCTGACCAACCTCAACGAAGCCGATTCCGAGCGGCCGTGGTCCGTGGACGACGCGCCGGAACGCTACGTCTCCGGCCAGTTGCGTGCGATCGTTGGCATCGAGCTGGTCATTACCCGTATCGAGGCGAAGGCCAAACTGAGCCAGAACCGGCCCGACAAGGACATCGACGGGGTGGTGGCCGGGCTTGATGCCCAAGGGCACAAGGAGATTGCTGCCGACGTCGCCCGGGCCAGGCGGGGAAGTTAACGCAACGGCCCCCTCCATTCGGAGGGGGCCGTTGTCTCTGTGAAATTATGTCAGCCGGGCGGCCGCTGGGGCCGGCCACTTAGGCTAGTCGGTGAGGACTGGTTCCTTCTCCTGAAGGCGACCGGTCTCGTCATGCCAGTCCGAAGTCATCGGCCGCAGCGTGGCCTCTACTGCACGTGCGTGGTGGCCGCAGAAGAGCAGCTCACCGCCGGAGGACTCGAGTACAACGCGGACATATGCCTGGGCCCCGCAACGGTCGCACCGGTCGAGTGCATTGAGTGTGCGGTCTGCAACTGCTGTTGTCATGTTCGGCCTCCTTAGTAGTTCTGTGTATCCATATAACCAGCATTCGAAGCAAAACCATGGCAAGGATGGGTCACGTTCGCTGTCCGCGTATCACATGTGCGTAACACCGGGAAGTGGCGTCCAGCACGATTGGGAGTGGCAGCTCTCGTCCGGGCTCCGGGCCAGCTAGCCTAGGAGGAGTGTTTTTTGCCTCTGTTACACCCCCGAAGGAGCGCCCCGCCCGTGGCACCGAGTTCTGAATACAACGCCCGGCACCTTTCAGTCTTGGAAGGCCTGGAGGCGGTCCGCAAACGTCCGGGCATGTACATCGGCTCCACCGACTCGCGCGGCCTCATGCACTGCCTGTGGGAGATCATTGACAACTCCGTGGACGAAGCGCTGGCGGGCTTCGGGCATGACATCCAGATCATCCTGCACGCGGACAATTCGGTGGAAATCCACGACGACGGCCGCGGCATCCCGGTGGACCTGGAACCCAAGACGGGGCTCACCGGCGTCGAAGTCGTCTTCACCAAACTGCACGCTGGCGGAAAGTTCGGTGGCGGCTCCTACACGGCGTCCGGCGGTTTGCACGGCGTTGGCGCGTCCGTAGTGAACGCGCTCTCTGCCCGCCTTGACGTGCAGGTGGACCGCGGCGGCAAGACGTACCAGATGTCCTTCCGCCGGGGCGAGCCCGGCCGATTCAAGGACATCGGTTCGAAGCCCAGCCCGACGTCGGTCTTCGAACCGTTCGTCGAGAACTCGGTGCTCGACGTCGCGGGCAAGGCCAAGCGGGGTGTCACCGGTACCCGCATCCGCTACTGGGCAGACCGGCAGATCTTCACTCCGGACGCGAAGTTCTCCCTCGAGGATCTTGCGGCGCGCGCCCGCCAAACGTCATTCCTGGTTCCGGGCCTCAAGCTCACGGTGCGCGATGAGCGCCGGCTCCCCGGTACCCCCGGCGAAAACGGGCCGCACCAAGAGGTTTTCCATCACGACGGCGGCATTTCCGAATTCGTCGACTTCCTCGCCGCGGATTCGGGCGTCACTGATATTTGGCGGCTCCATGGTGCGGGCAAGTTCAAGGAAACGGTTCCGGTCCTTGACGAAAACGGGCACAGCAAGATCGCGGAAGTGGAGCGGGACTGTGAAGTGGACATCGCGCTGCGCTGGGGAATCGGCTACGAAACCACCATGCGGAGCTTCGTCAACATCATCGCCACCCCCAAGGGCGGCACGCACCAGGCAGGCTTCGAGCAGGCGCTCCTGAAGACCTTCCGCAAAGCCGTCGAAACGAACGCGCGCAAGCTCAAAGCGGGCAACGACAAGATTGAGAAGGACGACATCCTGGCCGGCCTCACGGCAGTGCTGACGGTCCGCTTGGCAGAGCCGCAATTTGAGGGCCAGACCAAGGAAATACTGGGCACTTCGGCCGTCAAGGCTATTGTTGCCAAGGTTGTCGAGGACGAGATCACAGCGCGCCTGAACTCGGCGAACCGGAACGACAAGGCCCAGTCCGCCCTGCTGCTCGAGAAGATCGTCAGCGAAATGAAGTCCCGCATCTCGGCCCGCGTCCACAAGGAAACGCAGCGCAGGAAGAATGCGCTGGAAACGTCGTCGATGCCCACCAAGCTGGCGGATTGCCGCACGGACGACGTCGGACGTTCCGAGCTGTTCATCGTGGAAGGTGACTCCGCCCTTGGCACTGCCAAGCTGGCGCGGTCCTCGGACTTCCAAGCGCTGTTGCCGATCCGTGGCAAGATCCTCAACGTGCAGAAGGCATCAGTGGGGGACATGCTCTCCAACGCGGAGTGCGCCGCCCTCATCCAGGTAGTGGGTGCCGGTTCGGGCCGGAGCTTCGACATCGACGCCGCCCGGTACGGCAAGGTGATCCTGATGACCGACGCGGACGTCGACGGCGCTCACATCCGTACGCTGCTGCTCACGTTGTTCTTCCGGTACATGCGTCCGATGATCGACGAGGGCAGGGTATATGCGGCAGTACCGCCGCTGCACCGGGTGGAAGTCATCAACGCGGGCCAGAAGGCCAACGAGATGATCTACACCTACTCCGAGGCCGAACTGCACGTCCTGCTGGCCAGGCTCGCCAAGGAAGGCAAGCGATACAAGGAACCGATCCAGCGCTACAAGGGCCTCGGTGAAATGGACGCCGAGCAGCTCGCCGAGACCACCATGGATCCGCGCCACCGAACCCTCCGCAAGGTGGGCATCGAGAACGCGAAGATGGCGGAAGACACGTTTGACCTGCTGATGGGATCGGACGTCGCCCCGCGCAAGGACTTCATAATCGCCGGCGCTGCGGACCTGGACCGGGAACGCATCGACGCCTGATCCGGCGGGCCATATCCGACGCCGCTCAGCCCAGCAAGCCCGGCACGATCAGCAGGCCTGTCGGCACCGCGAGCAACATGGCCGACGCCGCAAGCACCAAGGTGCGCTGGGCCGCCGGAAGCGGCGGCTTGGGTGAGAGCAGCCGGCTGACGCGCGACGCCGTCGTACGCGGTGAATCGGCGCCGCCGGTGCCGCTCAGCGAACTGCCTTCGGGGGAAGCGTCCTGCCCGCCTGTTCCGGGAGGCGCGAATTGCTCCACGGGACCGGCGGAGCCGCTCGCCACGATCGCAATCGCCTTAATGAGCGTCCCCTTACTCTCGGTGCGCAGGGCCACATCGTCGGCGAGCATTTCGATCAGGGAGTTGACCGCAACCTGGGCGAGTCGCGTCGTTGGGAACCAGGGCAGCGCCTGGCGCCACGCCGCGAAGGCCCACAAAAGAAGGTCGTGGCGCTGGGAAAGATGGGCATTTTCGTGGATGAGGACCGCCCTGAGCTCGGCGGGCTCCAGGGCGGCCATGAGGCCGTCGGACAGGACAGTCACTGACCTTGCGCCGCCGGGCAAGCAGTATGCAACGGGGGAGTCGTGGTTAATGACCACGGTGCCAGGGCCGTCGTCGGACGGTGAGGCCAGAAGTGCGAGGAGTTCGCGGTGCCTGCGCCGCTGCCGTTCGATCTTGACGTAGGTGAGCAGCAGGGTGAACACGAGATGGGCGCTCAGCAGCGCCGCGGCGGACAAAGCGAACAGGTGCCAGAAGCCCAGTGCCGTGGTGGGCTCGTTGTGAAGCACCATGCCGGCCAAGGAGCGCACGCCTGCAATAAGGTTGTCGCCGATGGGCTCAAGCCCGTAGACGAGCATGGCCCCGATCATGGAGAGGCCACCGGCGAGTGCGATGGCTTGCCAGAGGACCATGGCCATGAATGGCGCGCGTGAAGGCCACTCGGCGCGCGAAAGGAGGACAGGAACCGGCCAGGCCAGCACCAAAGCAAGGACCGCCAGAAAATATGAGGTCCAGAACATGGGTGGTTAGTTTTTGCCGAGCAGCTTGCGCAGCGTGGCGGCTTCACTCTCGCTCACGGAACCGATGAACCGAGCCAGCACGGCTTCGCGGTCCGGGGCGGAACCCAAGGCCTCGTGCATGAGGTCCGCCGTGTGGTCCGCGCGGCTCGAAACAGCCTGGTAGCGGTGCGGGCGGGTGCCGCGTTCGCGCTCCACGAGGCCCTTCTTCTCGAGGCGGGACAAGACAGTCAGCACTGTGGTGACTGCGAGGTCCTTACCCTGGTGTCCTGCAATCCCATCCGTGGCGGCGGAATCCTGCGCCAGCAGATCACGAAGTTTGTTGGCTGTCGCAGCCTCCTGGCCCGCCCAAAGGAGATCCATGACCGCCCGTTCCAGTTCGCCAAGACTTGCCATCAACGCATCCCTACTTTCCGCACTTCCCTTGCCGGTTTGCGTGGACCGGGGGAAGTGCGATGATCCAACATTCCACCATCAATCTACCGCTTTTCAGGCGGCGATTCTACGTGAGGTAGAACATGCGGCGCGGCGTGTCCTTGCGGCACTGTGACGCCGCTGGAAGAGTGGTGAGCAGATCGCAGGGGGTTTGTTCTACACTGTGTAGAAGAAGTCAGTTCTACGTAACGTAGAAAAAGGACGCCGCAAGCGGGCGTCGGGACAATAAGGACAGCCATGGACGCCTTGGAAATCGCACGCTGGCAATTTGGAATCACCACGGTCTACCACTTCATGATGGTGCCGCTAACCATCGGGCTGGGGCTCGTGGTGGCCGTCATCCAGACCCTTTGGTACCGCACGGGCAAGGTTGAATACCTGCGGATGACCAAGTTCTGGGGCAAGCTCTTCCTCATCAACTTCATCATGGGTGTGGCCACGGGCATCGTGCAGGAATTCCAATTCGGCATGGCCTGGAGCGAATACAGCCGATTCGTCGGCGACGTGTTCGGTGCGCCCCTGGCCCTGGAAGCGCTTCTCGCGTTCTTCGTGGAATCGACCTTCCTGGGACTCTGGATCTTCGGCTGGAAACAACTCAAGCGTGGCGTCCACCTCGCGTGCCTCTGGATCGCCGTGATCGGCTCGGTCTTCTCGGCCTACTTCATCATCGTGGCCAACTCCTGGATGCAGCACCCCGTCGGCGTCACGATGGTCAACGGGCGTCCCGTCATGACCGACGCCTGGGCAGTCTTCACCAACAACACCGCCATGGTGGCGGTACCCCACACGCTCTTCGGCGCGCTGGCCGTCGCCGGTGCCTTCCTTCTGGGCATCGCCTGGTACCACCTCTGGCGCCGCCGCCACGATGGCATTGACACCATCGGAGCCGACGGCCGGGCCATCGCGGGCGAAGCCGACATCCCAGGACGGGACAAGGCCGACTACAAGGTGTGGATCAACTCCCTGCGGATCGGCGCCGTCGTCGCCATGATCTCCTTCGCAGGCACTGCGTTCACGGGCGATTTGCAAGGCAAGCTGATGTTCGAACAACAGCCCATGAAGATGGCCGCGGCCGAGGCCGCCTGCCACGACGGCACCGGCTTCTCGGTGCTGAGCGTCGGCAACCTCGGGTCCAAGAGCTGCAACGACATCGTGGCCGTGATCGAGGTCCCCGGGATCCTCTCCTTCCTGGCCAAGGGTGATTTCAACACGGAAGTGAAGGGCGTCAACAGCCTCCTCGACGAGTACAAGGCCAAGTACGGCACCCACCTGCCGAACAATCCCCTGTACGGCGATCGGGCAGGCCAGGAAGTCCAGTACGTACCGGTCATGGAAGTGACCTATTGGGGCTTCCGCATGATGATCGGCTTCGGCGGGATCGCTGCCTTTGCCGCATTGCTGGCCTTGTGGGTCACGCGCAAGGGTATGGTCCCGCAGGCCCGCTGGATCATGCGCCTGGCGGTCTTCGGCATCCTCGCTCCCTTCGGCGCCAACGCCGCCGGCTGGATCTTCACCGAAATGGGCCGGCAGCCGTTCGTTGTCGCGCCCAATCCGGACGCCAGCGGCGTCGACCAAGTGTTCATGTTCACGGCCGCGGCGGTCTCACCGGGCGTCTCCGCCGCCGAGCTCATCACGTCGCTCGTCGTGTTGGCATCCATCTACGCGGTCCTGCTGGTGGTCGAAGTCCGGCTCCTGGTCAAATACGCCCGGGGTGGCGTGGTGTCCGCGATGCCTGAGCTCGCCGAAGCCCGCCACGGCGAGAAGAAACAAAAGAAGGACGACGACGGCGGGACGCCGGGTGCCCCGGGCCAGCCCGGTGACAGCGACGACGTCCTGGCATTCGCCTACTAGGAAGCAAAGGGATCTTTCGAATGGAACTGTTGCCTACCGTCTGGTTCGTGGCCATCGCCGTGCTGTGGACGGGTTACCTCTTCCTGGAGGGCTTCGACCTCGGCGTCGGAATGCTCATGAAGCTCTTCGCACGGAACAACACCGACCGCCGGGTATTGCTGAACACCGTCGGCCCGGTGTGGGACGGGAATGAAGTGTGGCTGCTGACCGCGGCCGGTGCCACCTTCGCCGCATTCCCGCTGTGGTACGCCTCGCTGTTTTCGGCGCTCTACCTGCCGCTGCTCATTGTCCTCGTGGCCCTGATCTTCCGGGCTGTGGCCTTCGAGTACCGGGGCAAAGTGGACAGCGCCCGCTGGAGGACCGTCTGGGACTGGGCCATTGCCTTGGGCTCGTTCACGGCCGCGTTCGGCATCGGCGCCGCGCTGGCGTTGACCACCACCGGGCTGCCGATTGACTCGAACGGCGACCGCCAGGGCGGGCCCTTTGCCTGGTTCAGCGGATACGCCGTGCTGGGCGGATTCGCCGTGGTCGCGTTCGCCTTGGTGCACGCCCTTGCGTTCCTGGCCCTGAAGACCGACGGCGAAGTGCGCCACCGCGCGCGCCGCTGGTTTGTGCGGCTCGCCCCGCTCGCACTGCTGCCGCTGCTGGCATGGATGGTGTCCCTGCAGCTGCTCAGCGGCAAGCCGTTGACATGGATCCTGGTGATCCTCGGAGTCGTGGCAGCCGCAGCAGCGTGGGTGCTTGCCCGCAAGGGAGCTGAGGGCAAGGCCTTCGGGGCCCTGGGTGGGTTCCTCTTGTGCGCCACCGCCTCCATCTTCGGTGCGGCGTTCCCCGTGGTCATCCCTTCCACCTTGAACCCCGCCTTCAACCTCACCATTTCCAACGCATCGTCGTCCGCTTACACCCTGGGGCTCA
Organism: Arthrobacter sp. KNU-44; assembly: GCF_051843155.1. Taxonomy (NCBI): domain Bacteria; kingdom Bacillati; phylum Actinomycetota; class Actinomycetes; order Micrococcales; family Micrococcaceae; genus Arthrobacter; species Arthrobacter sp. KNU-44. Next base: position 317,182 of record NZ_JBPXNG010000002.1, on the reverse strand, counting down.
TGAGCATCGTGGCTGCCGTGGGGTTGCCCCTGGTCATCGCCTACCAGGCGTGGACCTACTGGGTGTTCCGCCGTCGCGTGAGCGCAGCGCATATTCCCGCCGCACATGGTTTCCTGCCGGCCATCGCGGCAAAGGTCCTGGTCGGCCAGTCGGCACCGGGCGGACCAGCTGCGAAACGCGCACCCCGCGACGCCGGCGAGTAACGGATGAAGCCCCAGCTGTCCGCCGGACCCGCCACCCGATCCGCTTTGTACTTCCTTGGTCTGTTGTCCTCCCTCAAGGCTCTGTCCCTGGTCCTGATTGCACAGGCCATCGCGGGGATGTTGTCCGGACTTGCTGCGGGCAGCATGGGGTGGCGCGAAGGACTCCTCTGGGGTGCCGCTGGCGCGGTCCTGCGTTCGCTGACGGTCTGGGGCCAGGGAGTCGCGGCGCGCCGGGCGGCCCTCGGGGTCAAGGAGGAGCTGCGGTCCAGGCTGCTGGGGCGCGCCCTCGGCGCCGGAGCTGCCGGACGGATCGGCGACGTGAACGACGGCGGGCTCGCCGTGCTCGCGACACGCGGACTTGACGCACTGGACAATTACTACACCCAGTTCCTGCCCGCCTTGGTCAATTGCGCCGCGTTGCCCCTGCTCCTCGGCGCGCGGATCCTCTTCGCGGACTGGGTCAGTGCCGTGGTTGTGGTGCTGACCTTGCCGCTGGTCCCGTTGTTCATGGTGCTGATCGGCCACCACACCGAGGACCGGGTCCACGAAGCCCAATCCACGCTGCGGAGGCTCTCGGGGCACATCCTGGAGTTGGCCAAGGGACTTCCCGTGCTGGTGGGACTGGGCCGCGCCGGTGAACAGCGCGCAGCCCTTGAGGACCTCTCAGAGGAATACCGCTCGCGCACCATGGGAACACTGCGGACTGCCTTCTTGTCGGCCCTCGCCCTGGAGCTGATAGCCTCCATCTCCGTCGCGGTCGTCGCCGTCTTCATCGGCGTGCGGCTCGTGGCGGGAGACATGGGCCTGGAAGCCGGCCTGCTGGCCCTCATCCTCGCCCCCGATTGCTATCTTCCCCTGCGCGAGCTGGGTACGGCCCACCACGCTAGCGACGACGGGCGTGAGGCTTTGGCCGCAGCCAACGCCGTGCTGGAGTCGCCGGCGGGCCGTCCGCTGAACGGATCTTCCGGCACCGAAGTTTCCGGCGGCGTCGTGGTCACCGGACTGACGGTGAGGTACACGGGGAGGGTGGCTGCCGCCGTCGGGCCAATCGACTTCAAGGCACCAGCCGGACAGATCACCGCCCTTGACGGCCGCAGCGGTTCGGGCAAGAGCACCATCCTGGGTGTCCTGGCCGGTACGATCGGCGACGGGCCGCTGGCAACCGTTGAAGGCTCGATTAGCGGACTGGGTGCCGGCGCGGTGGCTTGGGTACCGCAGCATCCCGTCATGGTCGCCGGTACGGTGCTGGATGAGGTCGTCCTCTACCTGAACGGTGGGAACCAGGACGTTGCGTCCATGGACCGCGGGACCACGCCGGACGCGGACATTGCGAGGGCCATGCGTTGCCTCGAGCAGTCTGCCGCGGAGCACCTCGCGTCCAAAAATCCTGCCGAGTTAAGCCCTGGAGAACTGCGGCGCGTGGCTGTGGCGCGCGGTTTGGCGGGGCTCAACGCGGGAGCCACGGTCCTGCTGCTTGACGAACCCACCGCCCACCTTGACGTCGCGTCCGCGGACGCGATCCGTTCGGCCGTCGCGGGGCTGCGTGGTGGGGCGACTGTCATCCTGGTCGCCCACGACGCCGCGACCCGGAAACTGGCGGACAACGTCGTGAAGGTCGACGGCGGCGAGTTCACCAGCGGAACGGCGCAGGAGCAAGCCGGTCACGTGCGCCTGGAATCCGATGCATCTGCGCCGGCCCCGGTCCGGCGGGACACCAATCCCGGAACCACACCGGACGGAGCCCCCACGACAATCTCCACGCTCAAGGCCCTCGCGCGCATCCTGGCGCCCGTCCGTTACAAGTTCGCCGGTGCCGTCCTGCTCGCGGCGCTCGCCGCCATGTTCGCCGTGGCGTTGTCCGGGCTCTCCGGATGGCTCATCATCCGGGCCAGCGAACAACCGCCCATCCTGTACTTGCTCGGAGCCATCGTGGGCGTCCGGTTTTTCGGCATTGGCCGGGCGGTGCTGCGTTACTCCGAGCGGCTCGTTGTCCACGACACCGTGTTCGCCGGGATGACAAGGCTCCGGGGCGCGCTCTGGGCGGCGCTTAGCGCCCGGGCACTGTCATTGCGCCGCCTCCTGCAGGGCGGCAATGTGCTCGGAGCGGTGGTGGACGACGTCGATACGCTGCGCGACGTGCTGCCGCGCGTCGTCCTTCCACCCCTCTCCGCCCTTGCCGTAGCAGTGTCGGCGGTTGTCGCCTCGGCCCTCCTGGTTCCCGCCACCGTGCCGGCAGTTGTCGGCAGCGCCGTGGTTGGCCTTGTTCTCGCCCCTCTTCTTGCCCTGGCGGCGGACCGCAACGCGGCCCGTTCGGAGCAGCAACTGCGCTCACTCGTGCTGCGCGACGTTGCCGCAGCCCTCGACGCCCGCGCGGAGCTCAGCGCCAACGGCGTGGCCGGCACAGTCCTTTCGTCCTTGACCCGGAGGGACAACGCGGCCACCGCCGCCGCACAGCGTTCGGCCTGGGCTGACGGCATAGGCCAGGGATTGACGGTGCTGGCCTGCACCCTCGGAGCCTTGGCCGCGGGCATTCTCGCGGCACCGTCGGTGCAATCCGGAACTGTCGCGCCGGCTGTGCTGGCCGTCGTCGTCCTTGTTCAGCTGGCCCTCGCGGAGCCTTACGGGGCGGTGGTGTCTGCCGTGCGGCAGGGTCCGGCGTTGGCCGCAGTGCTGCGGCGGATCGCGCAGTCCGGCGCCTTCGATACGCCAGAAGCTGACGGCGGTGTGCTGGCGTTGCCGGATCGACCCGACGGCTCTGCGGGACTGCAGCTGGATGACCTCGAAGCGTCGTGGCCAGGCGGCCCGCCCGTGTTCAGCGGACTCAGCGCCGAAGCTGCCCCCGGGCATTGGCTTGCGGTCACGGGGCCCTCCGGCTCGGGGAAATCCACGTTGCTGTCCGTCCTGCTTGGCTTCCTGCCCGTATCATCCGGGAGGGCCTACGTCAGCGGGAATGCCGCTTGGTGTCCCCAGGAAGCCCACCTCTTCGACTCAACTATCCGCGGCAACCTGCTGCTCGCCCGCCCGGCAAGCCGCAAGCCCTCCAAAGCGGACATGGACAAAGCCCTGGCGGCCGTCGGGCTTTCCCGAGTGGTGTCCGGGCTTCCCGGGGGCCTTGACAGCCGCATAGGCCCCTCGGGTTCGTTCCTGAGCGGCGGAGAACGCCAACGGCTCGCTATGGCCCGCACGCTCCTCACCGGCGCAGACGTCCTGCTCCTCGACGAGCCCACCGCCCATCTCGACGCCGAGGCCGGACGCCTCATGATGGCGGAGCTGCGGTTCGGGCTGAAGGACGTCACGGTGGTCCTGGTCACCCACAACCCGGCCGACATCGCCGGGGGCGACTCCCCGCTGGATCTGGGCTCGTCCTCGGCGATTCCGGCGGTGGCGCGCGGAAACTAGCCGAGAAGCCGTCCTAAGATCGAGTCCACCGACTCGACGATATTGTCCACGAACTTCCTTGCGTCGTTCTCCCGGATGAGCGGCGTCGATTGGCCCGCCCACAGGGACATCAGGCCCGGGATTCCCTGTGCAGCCGCGGCGGGCCGGAACTTGCCGGTCAGCCAGTTCTGGATCGGGAACGGGGCATGTGCAGCAGGATCGGCGAGTTCCGCGATGATCCGGTTGGGAATACCGCGTGCCAAGCGGCCGCTGAGGGCCCGGGTCAGGACAGTGTGGGCGGCATCGGGTCCGCGCATCGCGGCCAGGTGAGCCGGACTGATGGCTGATTGCCGCGTGGCCAGGAAGGCCGAACCGATCTGGACCGCGTCCGCGCCAAGCGCCAAGGCGGCAGCGACTCCACGGCCATCAGAGATACCGCCTGCGGCGATGACCGGAACCGGGACGGCATCCACCACCTGGGGCACCAGGGCCATGGTCCCGACCAGCGAGTCCTCCGGGGCGCGGAGGAAGGAAACCCGGTGACCGCCGGCCTCCATCCCCGTGGCAACGATCGCGTCAACGCCGCCGGCAGCCAGGGCCACGGCTTCGTCAACAGTGGTTGCAGTACCTGCCACCACGATGCCGTTCCGGTGGGCCTCCTCGATGACAGCCTCGGACGGAACACCGAATACGAAGCTCAGCACGGCCGGTTGGGCATCGAGGGCCGCCTGGATCTGTTCCTGCAGATCCGGCAGGTAGGTGTCCGGTTGCGTGGGTGGTTCCACGCCCACCAACTCGAAATACGGCCGGAGGATGTCCACGTAGGCCGCGAACTGCCGGGCGTCTGCTGTCGGCGGCTCTTCGCCCTCGATGGGGAGCCAAAGATTCAGCGCGAAAGGTTTCCTTGTGGCCTCCCTAAGCTCGCGGGCCGTGGCGGCAATCCGCTCCGCATCGTATCCGTAGAGGCCGTAGGAACCGAGCCCGCCGGCCTCGCTGACCGCGGCCGACAGCTCCACCGATGACAAGCCACCGAAAGGACCAAGGACGATGGGCAAGTCAATATTGAAGAGGCGGGTTGCGCGCGTGTCTTTCCACGACATCTCAGCCGCCTAGCCGTCCACGTCGTGAAGGTGATGGACGACGTCGTGCAGGAAGTACTGGGCAAACGTCAGCACGGTGAACGTGGAGCCGTTGCTGCGCACCCCTGTGCGGGGCCACTCATCTTCGTGGACAGCGGCGAAGGAGTTGGCAATCTGGGTGCCCTCGGCGGCCAGCTGCGCAGCCACTTCCGCGGGGTCGGCATTGGCGTAGTCGCCGTCGATCGCGGCCTTGTCCTGGTCCCAATTGGCGAAGTGGGCATCGTCCTCCCGCAGCATCAGGTTCAGGCGCTGGTCGAAGAGGCTGAAGACATCCCGCACGTGGCAGGCATACTCCAGGGGCGACCATGTGTGTTCATCCGGGCGCGCGGAGGCGTCTTCCCGGCGCAGAACGGACCGCCAACGCGGCAGCATGCTCAGGACTGTCCCCGGGACGGTGGACGGGGTCACAGTGGCGGCGTCGAAGCCGCATTCGGGACAGGGCGTGGACAGGACCCAGGTCCAGTCCTTGTCATCGGGAATGATCGGCATGGCAGTAGTCTAGGGCCCGGATTCCTGATCCGGTCACACCGCCCGGGGAGAGGCCTGTCCCAGCACTGATCAGCCCGATCAGGAGTAAAGTTAGGTGCTGTGGGGAAGCCTGGAAAGTGAAATTGCCATGCTAAAGGATCTAAACGTCGCCGGCGTGCTCCCTGCCAGCGATATCGCCCGCGCCCGCGACTTCTACCGCGACAAGCTAGGCCTCGAACCGGATAACCCGGAGGCCACAGACAACCTGATGTACAAGTGCGCCAACGGCACCGCTTTCCTGCTCTACGAGACGCCCAATGCCGGGACCGCCAAGAACACCCAGTTGGGATTCCAGAGCACGGACCTGGACCAGGACATGGCCGATCTCAGGGCACGCGGAGTCGTTTTCGAGGACTATGACTTCCCGGGCCTGAAGACCGAAAACGGCGTAGCCACCTTGCCGGACGGCGAAAGGGGAGCCTGGTTCCTCGACTCGGAAGGAAACATCCTCAGTATCGCCACGATGTAGCCGAGCGCATTCGGGTTTTAGCTTCCGGTCAATTTTCCTCGGCGCTTCCTTCTTCCCACGCCATGCTCGCACCAATGGCATCCACGGGCTGGGAGAGGGGAACGCCGGAGCCGTCACGGCGGCCGTGCTCTTGTGGCAGTGCGCGGGCAACGCCGGCGCTGGATGATGCCTTCGCCGGACCGTGACCTGCCCACCCGAGCAGCAGCGTGTCTTCACCCTTGAGGAAACGGTGGGCCCGGACACCTCCCGTCGCCCGGCCCTTGGCCGGGTACTCCTCGAACGGGGTGATCTTCGCAGTGCCCGGAGCAGTTCCCGGCAGCGCGCCGTTGCTGCCCGCGATCGTCACGACGACGGCGGCAGGGTCGTTGGTGAGCACCGTGCCGAAGTGGATGACTTCGTCTCCGTCGCCAAGCTTGATGCCCGCCATGCCGCCCGCGGTACGGCCCTGCGGCCGAACGGCAGAGGCGCTGAACCGCAGGAGCTGCGCAAGCCGGGTCACGAAGACGAGGTCGACGTCGTCGTCAGGGGCGGGCTCCACGCCCACCACGGTGTCCTTGTCCTTGAGGGCAATGATTTCCCAGTCCTCGCGGTTCAACGGGTAGTCAGGCTGGACGCGCTTGACCACGCCCTGGACCGTTCCGATGGCCAACACGGCATCCAGCGGGACGAACGCCACGAGCGTTTCGCCCTTCAGCAGGGTGATGAAGTCCTTTGCCGCGACGCCCCCGGCAAGATTGGGCAGGCCGGACATGGGCGGCAGCGCCGGCATGTCCATGACCTGTACCCGGAGCATGCGGCCCTGTGAGGTGACCGCGCCGATTTCGCCGCGTGCGGTCGTCTTGACCACGGAGCGGTAGACATCATGCTTGCTCCGCGGGCCTGCTTCGGCCAGCGGCTCCTGGTTGGAGGTCCGTGCGATCTGGCCCGAGGCGCTGAGGAGTGCCCAGCAAGGGTCATCGGGGATCTCAAGCGGTAGAGCTGCGGCCTTGCCCTTGCCCGCCGGGACAGCTGCTGCGAGCGCCGCGGCGACGGTGGGGGATACTGCCTCGGACTCGAGGAGAACGGTGCGTCGCGGGGTGCCGTACTTCTCGGCCACTTCGGCCAATTCCCCGGACACCAGCCCGCGCAGGAGCAGGTCGGACGCCAGGATCGCTTCGAGTTCGGCGATCTCCCGGCGCAGTTCTTCCTGCTCTTTTTCGAGTTCGATGCGCGAATACTTCGTCAGTTGGCGCAGGCGGAGTTCCAGGATGTAGTTGGCCTGGATCTCGGACAGGTCGTAGATGGACATCAGCCGTTCGCGCGCCGCCGATGCCTCGTCCGAGGAGCGGATGATCTGGATGACCTCGTCGATATCGACGATCGCGATCAAGAGGCCCTCCACCAAGTGGAGGCGGTCCTTCTTCTTTCCCAGGCGGAAGGCAGTGCGGCGGCGTACGACCGATATGCGGTGGCCGACGTAGACCTGCAGGAGCTGGAGCAAGCCCAATGTCTGGGGCTGCCCATCCACCAAAGTCACGTTGTTGATGCCGAAGGAGTCTTCCATCGGGGTGAAGCGGTAGAGCTGCTGCAGCACGGCGTTGGGGTTGAAGCCGTTCTTGATCTCGATCACGAGCCGTAGTCCGTGCTTGCGGTCAGTAAGGTCCATGACATCGCTGATGCCTGTCAGCTTTTTGGCGTTGACGGCATCCTTGATCTTCTCGATGACCTTCTCCGGACCCACCATGTAGGGGAGTTCGGTCACCACCAGGCCGGTGCGGCGCGCGGTCAGCTGCTCGATCTCCACCTTGGCGCGGGTCTTGAACGAACCGCGGCCCGTGGCATAGGCATCACGGATGCCGTCCAGGCCAACGATCCGGCCTCCTGTGGGCAAGTCAGGGCCCGGCACGAAGCGCATGACGTCTTCCAGCGTCGCGTCCGGATTGGCGATGAGGTGCCGGGCGGCCGCGATGACTTCCACGAGGTTGTGGGGAGCCATGTTGGTGGCCATGCCGACTGCAATGCCCGTGGTGCCGTTGACGAGCAAATTAGGGAAGGCCGAGGGCAGGACGTCCGGCTGGGTCAGCTGGTTGTCGTAGTTGGGGACGAAGTCCACCACGTCTTCGTCGAGGTTCTCGGTCATCGTCATCGCAGCCGCGGCGAGCCGGGCTTCCGTGTAACGCGGTGCTGCCGGGCCGTCGTCAAGCGAACCGAAGTTGCCGTGCCCGTCAATCAGGGGCAAGCGCAGCGAGAAGTCCTGTGCCATGCGCACCATGGCGTCATAGATGGCGGTATCACCGTGGGGGTGCAGCTTTCCCATGACTTCGCCCACCACGCGGGCGCTCTTCACATGCCCGCGGTCCGGGCGCAGGCCCATGTCGCTCATCATGTACAGGATGCGTCGCTGGACGGGTTTGAGGCCGTCGCGCGCATCGGGGAGAGCGCGGGAATAGATCACCGAATACGCGTACTCCAGGAAGGAGCCTTCCATCTCGGAAGTGACGTCGATATCGATGATGTTCTCGGTGAAGTCCCCGTCGACGGCGGCCGAGGCCGCGTTTGCGCGGGAGGGACTTTGGCTGCGTGCCATGGAGTCGGTGGATCCTTAAACGTGTACTGCGGAAGACTTAGCTAGGCTAAGCCTATGGTGGATCAGCCCGGCGCCGGCGTATATCCGGAATATTGGGAGGCCGATGTCGTGCTTCGCGACGGCGGAACAGCCCCCTTGAGACCTATTTCACCCGGGGATGCGGACGCCCTCCAGGCTTTCCACGCCGCGCAGTCCGAGACTTCCATTTACATGCGGTTCTTCTCGTTCAAACCGAGACTCTCCAGCAAGGAACTGCACCGCTTCACCGAAGTGGACCACAAGGACCGGGTGGCGTTCGTCATCACGATCGGCGGAGAGATCGTGGGCGTCGGCCGCTACGACCGGCTCGAGGACCCCACGGAGGCCGAAGTAGCCTTCAACATTTCCGATGCCCAGCAGGGCCGGGGGATCGGTTCCATCCTGCTCGAACACTTGGCCGCGGCTGCCCGGGAGAACGGCATCCGCCGCTTCACGGCCGAGGTCCTGCCGGAGAACCGCAAAATGCTCCGGGTCTTCGCAGATGCCGGCTACGAGCTCGCGCGCAAATTCGACGACGGCGTCGTCAGCGTTGAATTCAACATCGACCCCACCGAAAAGTCCCTGGCCGTCATGGAATCGCGGGAGCACCGCGCGGAGGCCCGCAGCGTACGGGACTTGCTGGCGCCGTCGTCGATCGCCGTGGTGGGCGCCAGCCGCCGATGGGGGACCGTAGGGCACCAGTTTCTTGAGCACATCCTGGACGGTGGCTTCACCGGCGCGGTCTATGCGGTCAACCCCGAGGCCTTCGAGGTGGCCGGCATGAAGTCCTTCGCCCGGATCGCCGACGTCCCCGGGCCGGTGCAGCTCGCCATCATTGCGGTTCCCTACGAGGAAGTGCCGAAAGTCGTGGATGAGTGCGGGGCGGCCGGTGTCAAAGGCCTGGTGGTCGCCACAGCCGGCTACGCGGACGACGGCGAGCGGGGGCTGCGGAGGCAGCGCGGGCTGGTGCGCCAAGCCAGGTCCTATGGGATGCGCGTGATAGGCCCCGAGTCGTTGGGGATCGTGAACACGAACCCGGAGGTTTCGCTCAACGCGTCGATGGCCCCGAGCCTTCCGCGACGCGGGGGATTGGGGCTGTTTTCGCAGTCCGCGGCCATCGGGGTGTCCGTCTACGCTGCGGCGAGCCGCAGGGGCCTGGGCCTTTCCTCGTTCCTGTCCGCCGGCAACCGCGCCGATATCTCCGGAAACGACGTCATGCAGTTCTGGGAAGACGATCCCAATACCGTCGCCGTCGGGCTCTACCTGGAGTCGATCGGCAATCCCCGCAAGTTCTCCCGGCTCGCCCGCCGCTTGTCGCGCAGCAAACCTGTCATCGTTGCCAAATCGGATGTCACCGGGCTGCGCCTTCCGCCGGGGCATGTCGTCAGGACCACGCTGGCCCCTGTGGCGGCCCTGGACGCGATGATGCGCCAGGCCGGCGTCATTGCGGTCGAAACCATCGAACAACTCATGGACGTGGCGCAAATCGTTTCCAGCCAGCCCTTGCCCAAGGGCCCGGCGCTCGCCGTCTACAGCAATTCCGCGGCCTTCGGGAAGGTCGTGGCGGACAACGCGGCGCCCCAGGGACTCGTCGTCGACAGGATCGTCACCGACGTGGACCTGGACGCGGGGATGTCCGCATCGCGGGAAGGGCTGCGGCGCAGCCTCCGGAAGAACCTCGCCGACGATTCCGTGCATGCGGTGGTGGCGGCCATGGTGCCGTCCCGCAGCCTCACGATGGAAGCGATCGCAGGAGTGCTCGCCGAATGCGCGGCAGAGGCCGGCAAGCCCGTCGTGGCTGCTTTCACCGGGATCCTCGACACTTCCGTGCAGCTGGATGGATTGCTCGCCCCAAACGGGGAGTCCGGACCCTCCCTTCCTTGCTACTCCAGCGCGGGCAGCGCGGTGACGGCCTTGGCGGCAGTGGTCCGTTACGCGAAGTGGCTGGACCGGGACCAAGGCATGTTCACCGAGCCTCCTGGTTGCGACCGCGAGGGCACCCGCGAACACATCGAGCGGCTCCTGTCTTCCGTCCCGGGGGAGCAATTGGTACGGCTCGACGACGGCGAAGCGGCCGCGCTGCTGTCCCGTTACGGCATCCCGGTCGTGCCCTCAGCTGTGTTCGAGAGCGACGACGAAGCGGTAGCCGCTGCCGAAAGGCTCGGCTGGCCGGTGGTGCTCAAGACCACGGATCCCGCCCTCCGGCACCGCCTGGACCTGGGCGGCGTGCGGCTGGACATCGAGGATCCGGACTCGCTACGGCGCAACATCGCGCAGATGCGTCGTGCCCTCGAACCCTACGGTTCAGCTGCGATAGAGGTGCAGGCCATGGTTTCCGTGGGGCAGGCCTGCACGTTCCGGGCCATCGAGGATCCGCTCCTGGGGCCCGTGGTCTCTTTCGGTTTGGCGGGAGACGCCGTGAACCTCCTGGACGATTGGGCGCACCGCGTGCCTCCCTTGTCCTCCACCGATCTCCACGACTTCATCAGGGCGCCCCGGGCTTCCCTGAAACTGTTTGGCTACCAAGGGCTGCCTGCGGTGGACGTGGCGGCCCTCGAAGACATGGGAGCACGGCTGGTCCGACTCAAGGACGAACACCCAGGAATTGCCCTTGTGGAGTTCAATCCCGTCCTGGCGGGGACCCGGGGCGTCAAAATCCTTGCCGCCGAGGTCTGGATTGGCAATGCCGCACAGCGTACGGACAGTGCCCGCCGTGCGATGCTCGGCTGAGCTGGCAGTTGACCGTCGGAGGGCCGGACGGTTATGAAGTCCCCAGCCGATCTGTGAAAATGGGGGAATGAGCTCGAAGTCCCCGACGCCTCCGTCCGGTCCGGCTACCACCGGGCACCATGCAGCACACAACCACAGCTCGCAGGGGCAGAGCCTGGACCAGGCACTTCAACGCGCAGGTTTCTATCCTGTCCTTGTTGCCGATGTTGTGGCCGACGCCTTGGACGGGCGCGACTGCCTTGCGCACCTGGTGCATTTGGAAACGCATTTCGACCGTGCCGAGGTCCGGCGGCACATCACGGTCCTGGTCCTCACCGAGGACATGCTGGTGATCACCCACGTCGACGACCAGCAGCTTGACGAAGCCGGCGAGCAGATCGTCGCCCAGATTTCCACCGAGTCCGTGCCTGTGGCACAAATCCGCTCGGTGGTCCTGAGCTACATGTATGCGCAGCCGCAGAACTACACTCCAAGCGACCCCGTCAGGGAGCTGACCCTGTCCATTGCCTGGTCAGGAGGCCAGCGCCTGGATGTGGGACCCGCCAGCTGCGGCGATCCCCAGTGCGAAGCCGACCATGGTTATACGGGCACCATCTCGCAGGAGGACATCGTGCTGCGGATCAGTTCCGAGGCCGACGGACCCAGGGCTGTCCAGGACGCGAAGGTCTTCGCCCGCGCGTTGCGGGCTGTGAACACAGGCGCTCCCGGGCCCTCGGTCCACCCCGGTACCATCTCCGCTCCGCGACTGCGCTCGGGCGTCTTCGGCAACAGGCTGAGCCGCGGGCACCAGCGCTGATGGCGACGTCGGAACCCGTCGCCCAGGAAACCGTCCGCGTTTCCAGCGCCGTCCCTGAGCTTCCCGGCGCGCCGCTGTATGGCAGCAAGTCGATCGCCGAGGTCTTCACCAGTGCCGCGGCGAGCATGGGCCTGCCCGGCTTCGAAAACAAACTGCACCTGCCGTCAACGCAACGTGTGTGCGTTGTCCTCGCTGATGGCCTGGGGCGCAATCTCCTGAAGCAGAAGGCCGCCCACACTCCGTTTCTGAGGTCAATTGCGAACTCGGGACAAGGGGCCGTCCCGGTGTGGCTTGATTCGGCTTTTCCTTCCACCACGGCATCGTCCTTGGCCAGCCTTGGAACCGGCCGCACGCCCGGTGAACACGGCATGGTGGGTTATGACGTCCTGGATCCTGACCAGGACAAGGTAGTCAACCTGCTCGGCAATTGGGACGCTGGAGTCGACCCCCTGCACTGGCAGCCGTTCCCGACAATTTTCGAACGCGTTGCTGCTGACGCCGACGTCGTCACAGTGAGCCTGCCCCAGTTCGGTGCGTCGCCGATGACCCGTGCGGCGCTCCGGGGAAGCCGGTTCGTGGGCGGCACCTCGCTCCACGCCCGGACAGCAGCGGCGGGGGAGGAAATGGCAGCTGGAACCGCCTCCCTCATGTACTTCTACGTCAACGAGCTGGACAAAGCCGGGCACCGCTACGGCTGCGAGTCCGATCGCTGGGAGCACCAGCTCGAAGAAATCGATTCAACGGTCAAAAGGCTCTCCGCCTCACTGCCCGCGGGGACAACCATCCTGCTCACCGGCGACCATGGAATGCTCGACGTTCCCGAGTCGCAGCGCATCGACTACTCCGCCGATCCTGCCCTTATCGCCGGGGTCCGGCACACGGCAGGGGAGCCGCGCATGGTCCACCTGTACCTCGAGCCCGACGCCGGAGAGCGTCACCGGAAAGCCCTGTTGGATGCCTGGCGCGCCCGCTTCGGGGAGCGGATCTGGGCCTTCACCCGCGAGCAGGCTCTTGACGCCGGACTCTTCGGTGTTTTCCGACCGGAGGTTTCCCCCCGGATCGGGGACGTCATGATCGCCGCCCGGGACACTTTGGCGCTCTATGACGTCCGCCGCGTCCGTCCGACTGCCTTGGAGGTAGTGGGGCAGCATGGTTCCCTGACCAGGGCCGAGCGCGAAGTTCCGCTGCTTTGTTTCCAAGCCGGAGGTCCCAAGGGCCGCCGTGGCTGAGCTGATCTTCTTCTCCGGAACCATGGACTGCGGCAAGTCCACCCTTGCTTTGCAGATGGACTATAACCACCGTGCGCGCGGCCGGGGCGGGGTCCGCTTCAGTTGCAACGACCGCGCCGGCGGTTCCGTCATCTCCAGCCGGCTCGGTCTCCAGACGGCCGCCGTCGAAGTCGTTGACACCACCGATTTCTGGGACGAAGTTGTCCGGCGCCGGACCACGGGCCTCAAAGTGGACTACCTGATCTGTGACGAAGCCCAGTTCTACTCACCAGAGCAAGTGGAACAGCTGGCGCGCGTGGTTGATGAGATGGGCGTTGACGTGTTCGCCTTCGGAATCACATCAGACTTCCGCACCCGGCTGTTCCCCGGATCCCAGCGTTTCGTAGAGCTCGCGGACAGGGTCCAGGTCCTTCAGGTCGAAGCGCTCTGTTGGTGCGGACGCCGGGCAACACATAATGCGCGGACCGTGGGCGGCATCATGGTGGTCGAAGGCGAGCAGGTCGTAGTGGGAGACGTTGCCAGGGAGGCCGGCCAGGCGGAGGCTATCCCGGAGCAAGTCGACGTGTCGCACCCGGTCGTCGGATACGAGACCCTATGCCGCAGGCACTACATGCGCAGGGTCACGGCCCACGGAGCCAACCTGATGGCGAGCCGGGACCAGTTGCTGCCGTTCGACGTCGACGCTTGCCTTTGGCACGGCGTCAGCTGAAGCCGCAACGAACTGAAAGCCGCCTAGTCTCCGCGCGTCCCGAAGACGATTTCATCCCAGCTGGGAATACTGGAGCGCTTGGGCCGTGACGGCTGGCGTTCGGCCGCCCCCGCGTCGGAAGCTTCCTCATCTTTGTGCCCGTCACGGCTGGCCCTCGGCTCTTCGCGTTCCCTCCGGGGAGCCCCGCCGAGCAGTTCGTCCAAGCCCGCCCGCGGTGACGCTGCTCCAGGGGTTCGCCCCTCGTCCTGCCCGGTCTGCCCGTCGTTGTCGTTCCTGCCGCGCAACATGGTCACGGGGCGCAGGGCTCCGGGGATCACCGTGATTTCACGGGTATCCGTGCTGACACCGTCATGAAGATGGAGGGAGTCGTCTTCCTTGTCCTCATGCTTCGGGGCGAGGCTCAGCCGCGACAGCATGGATGCACGCGCGTCACGGCGGCTGGGGGCGGGTTCGGCTTCAAGCTGCTCGTCCGTGACTGGGTCGCCCGGCTCGTTGTCAGCTGTTTCGCTGTCCGCAAGTCCGTCTTCGACATCGCCCGGCCGCGGATGCGCAGCCGGGACGCCGCTGCTTAGAAGCAGCGCCAAAGCGTCGTCGCTGTCTTCGTCAAGTCCCAGCCTCTGTCCGCGACGTGAGCGCAGCATGTCTAGGAGCCCATCGGCTTCCTTGGTTGCGGCGGCTGCGGCCGCACGGGCGGCGGTCCCGGCGTCGGCCTCAAAGTCAAAGGGCCGGTCGGAGACGGCCGAGAGTCGCCGGGCCGGTACAGGTCCATCGAGGGGTTCCAGTTCGCTGAGCTGCTGGGCCCAGCGGTTGGCATTCTGGATGGATTTGCGGGCGGGATGGAAGGTCCACATGGCCGGTGGCTCTTCGCCGATGCTCTCCAGGCTGGCTGGCTTGGTTTCGAAGCGCGCGACGACGGTCCACGTGCCATCGATCCGGCGCCAGGAATCCCATTCCACCGTAGAGGAATCGATCCCATGGGCCCTGAGCCGGTGTGCAACCATTTCGCCCAGGCTTGCGGGTTCGTCGCCGAACGCCGCGCGGTAGGTGTCCTGGCCGGGGGCCGGGGCAGCGACTTCGACTTTGCGGGCTTGCTGGGCGATGTACTCGCGCTCGGCAAGTACCGGACCCTCATAACGTTGCACGTTGGCAAGCGGCAGCCCTGACAGCTCCGCCACCTCAGCGGCCGTAGCGCCGCTGCGGATGCGCGACTGAATGTCACGCGGGGACATGGCGACGGGCGTGATGGAAGCACGTGCGGCCACCTGGGCAGGTGTCCGGCTCGCTGCAACCCGCAACGCCTCATCAATCGGAAGCTGGAACATCTCGCCGCCGGTACCGCTCAACAGGAGATGTCCGCCGTCGTCGTGGACGCCAACCAGCCGTAGATCCCGCATAAAATCCTCCACCATGGCCTATCTGACATTCGAAACTCTGCCACCCGCTACGGCCTTTTCCTACTAGGACAAAGGGCGCGCCGCGATATTCCGCGATTTCCGGCATTCCCTGCGACGGCGATCGGGACCGGGGTATGGACATTCGAATCTTCCGGGAGGACAATCTGCCCGGTATCGGGCACAAAAATGTGGCCCGCTGCGTTACATCCTTAGACCGGAGCAGGTTCCGGTCGACCGGACCGCAAGCCCTGCGTGACGTACAAGGGAGACGAAGAAGGGACCATGGCAACGGACTACGATGCCCCTCGGAAGACCGAAGAAGACACCGAGGACTCGATCGAGGAACTCAAGTCGCATCGCACCGAGAAACAGTCGTCATCGGCTGTTGATATTGATGAGACTGACCTCGCGGACGCCTACGAGCTCCCCGGGGCGGACTTGTCTGGCGAAGAGCTGCTGGTCCGCGTCCTGCCTCCGCAGCCGGACGAATTTACTTGCTTCAATTGCTTCCTCGTCAAACACCGGTCCCAAATTGCGCGGGAGAAGGACGGGCACCTTTACTGCAAGGAATGCGAAAGCTAGCCTCGGGAGGCCTGCTTGGACAGCGCTGCCAGAAGTTCTTCGGGACGGCGCGTGGACGTGAGCCAGTACGGGGTGCGGTCCGCCGGGTCGGTGATTTCAATGCGCACCACGGGATCTATCCAGCCGCGGAGGCAAAGGAACGCGAGTCCGTGGAGGCGGGTTCCGCGCTCCGCGGTGGCTTCGTCCTTGCGGTAAGCGGTGACGGCGCCGACAAACTCGCGCTGGATGGTGGCGCGTCCCACTTGGACGGTGTCCCGGTCCACCACGATCGCAGGAGTGGACAACACCAGCATGGTGGTCATTATCGCGAAGAGGACCAGCGCGGCGATAATCCCTGCGGTGATGCTGATCGGGGCGAACATCAGGATCCCCGCGGCGGACAAGCCGACCACCACAATCCAGATCCAGGGGGAAGGCCAGAGCTTTTCCGTAAACAGGACGCCCGTTCCACTCGAGGAATGGTGCGGCACGGGTACGGAAGCAGTCGATTCAGGCATGCCACCAGCTTATCGGGACTGTGACCCCGGGAATTAACGCTCCCTGGCCCTGTGACTGCCCTGCGACCGACGTGCCACAGCAACCGGGGGAGCACTCCGTGGGCGATAGAATATGTGACTGTGAGCCACGAGACAGCAGTAGCCAATCCAGCAGACACCTCCGCCGAATACGGTGCGCCGACCCTTCAGGTCCAACTGAAAATGCTCGACGCCGGTTTGGAAGCACCGTCATACGCCCACCCCGGTGACGCCGGCGCTGACTTGCGGGCCCGCGCGGACGTATCGCTCGCTCCGGGAGAGCGGAAGCTTGTTCCCACGGGCGTCTCGATCGCGCTGCCGAACGGCTTTGTGGCACTGATCCACCCCCGATCAGGGCTGGCAACCAAGCATGGACTCACTGTGGTCAACGCTCCCGGGACGGTTGATGCCGGCTACCGAGGTGAAATTTCCGTGACGCTTTTGAATACTGACCAAAACCACGCAATCGAACTCAAGCGCGGCGATAGAATTGCTCAAATGGTGATCCAGCGCGTCGAGTATGCGCAGTTCGTTTCCGTGGAGGAGTTGTCCGACACCTCGCGCGGCGCCGACGGCTTTGGATCTACCGGAGGCTTCGCGCCGGCCGTGAGCTAGCAACAACCCTCGACAATCGGCACTGCATGGAGCTGATTGCCATGCTGCCCGCGAGTTGACGGGCAGTCTGCGGTTTACTGGGGGATAGACCACTACTAAGGAGACAACCCGATGCTTTTTGGGCGCGGAAAGAAGTCCAAGGCTGAGCAGCCGAAAGACAACGGTACTGAGCAGGCCAATGCCGCGACGACGCGGCAGGACTCCGGCCCGGTAGACGGTGGAACCGCCAAGGGCGACTTCCGTTTGTCCAAGGGGCCATTGGATGCCAGCGAAATTGATAGCCAGGACGGCTACGTGGATCTTGGCGCCTTGCTGATCGAGCCTTCCGAAGGCCTTCAATTGCGCCTTGAAGTAGAAGAGGCAACCCAGCGGGTAGTTGCGGTCACCATGGACCTCGACGGCTCTAGCCTCCAGCTCCAGGCGTTTGCCGCTCCACGTTCCGAAGGGCTCTGGGACGAGATCCGCGAGCAAATCGGCCAGTCCGTGTCCAGCCAAGGAGGCGAAGTCGAGGAGATCGTCGGTACCTTCGGCACCGAACTCGTCGCCAAGCTTCCTACCGAATCCGCCGACGGCGGACGTGGCTTCCGGGCTGCCCGGTTCATGGGAGTCGATGGGCCCCGCTGGTTCCTTCGTGGCGTCATCGGGGGAAACGCCGCATTGGATAGGAAGGCGGCCGAAGGACTTGAGAACCTCTTCCGCAAGGTTGTGGTCATCCGCGGAGACAACCCCATGCCGCCCCGTGAGTTGCTTCAGCTGAAGCTGCCCAAGGACGCTGTAGCCTCCGGGCAGCACGAGGCTCCCCACGAAGCGCCCGAGCTTCAGCAACCCGAGCGCGGCCCGGAGATCACCCAGATTGGCTGACAAAGCTGCGCGTCCCGCTGCCGCCCATGGCGGTCCGGCGTCCCTGCCCCTCACTGAACTCCCCGTCCGGGGACGGGTCGACTGCACGGGATTCATTGAGTCGGTGACCTACCAGCCTGCCAACGAACAAGCACACTTCTCGGCGATCGTCGTCGACCGGATTGCGCACAGGGGTGACACGGGTCCGTTGACCCGACTCCGCGTCATCTGGCTCGGGCGCCGCAAAGTGCCCGGTATCGACCCTGGGACTGTCCTGCGGCTCGAAGGCATGGTCACGCCGCGGGACGGGATGCCCACCATGTTCAATCCGCGCTATGAAATCCTCTCCCGGCAGGAGCACCAATGACCGTCGCCAACGGATCCGGCCCCCACGAAAAACCAGCGCCGGAAAACCCCGCCTCGGAGGAGCCCCGCCAGGGCACGCAGGGGCCGAGCATTGCGGACATTGCCGCCGGGTACGCCGAAAAGGCCGGACTCCAACGCAACAGCCACGGGCACGTGGACATCCTCAAATCCGCCGGGGGTGTTCAGGGGATAGCCGAGAGCACCGTGCCCGGCCTCGTCTTCCTGATCGCTTTCATGGTTACCCGCGACCTTCCGGCGTCCCTGATTGCCTCCCTCGCGGCCGCAGCCGTCTTCACCGTGGTCCGGCTGGTCCAACGGCGCCCGCTGACCCAGGCGCTTGCCGGGATCGCCGGCGTCGCCATCTCCGCTTGGCTCGCGAACACCACCGGCAAGGCCGAGGATTTCTACGTTCTGGGTTTCTACACGAATATCGCCTACATCGTGGGAATGGTGCTGTCGATCCTGCTCAAGTGGCCGATCGCCGGCCTCCTGTTCGGATTCGTCCGCAACGAGGGCTTCGAATGGCGGAAGAACCCGGAGCGCCTGCGGGCCTACGCCATCGGCACGTGGGTGGTCATTGCCGTGCTGGCGCTTCGTCTTGTAGTCCAGGTTCCGCTGTATTTCATGGGCGAACCGGGTCTGGCCGCACTCGCTACCATGAGGCTCATTATGGGGGCTCCGCTATACATCCTGGGTCTCTGGATTGCCTGGCTTCTGACCCGGCCGGTGCCGGGCCAGAAGCCGGACCGCGATCATCAGCCGTCGAAACCGTCGTCGTCGGACTGATCCGAAAACTCTTCTTCGACGTCAGCTGAACCGTGGTCCGCGGCGGTGGGGGACAGCAAGGCCCTGAGGCCGTCTTCGGCCACAATGGTCGTGACGAAGAACAGTTCGTCGCCGCCGTCGATCACGTCGTCGCGGCTCGGTGTGATGGGAGCATGGTCCCGGAGGATCGCCACCAGGGTGGCGTCGTCGGGCCATTCGATCCCGCCCACGGTGCTGCCGATGATGTGCGAGTCGTGGGGAACCGTGAATTCGACCAACGAGGACACACCCGTCTGCAAGGTCAGCAAGCGGACGAGGTCACCGATTTCCACGGCCTCCTCGACGAGCGCCGTCATGAGCTGCGGGGTATTGACTGCGACGTCGACGCCCCAGGAATCATTGAACATCCAGTCGTTCTTGGGATTGTTGACCCGTCCCACCGTGCGGCCCACACCGAATTCGGTCTTGGCCAACAAGGACACCACAAGGTTGACTTTGTCGTCGCCGGTCGCGGAGACGACGACGTCGGCCCCTTCCAGTTTCGCTTCCTGCAGCGTGCTCAATTCGCACGCATCGCCTACCAGCCAGCGCGCGCCCCGGAGGCCGCTGCGCCCGATGACCTCGGGCTTGAGGTCGATCAGCATGATCTCGTGTTTGTGGGCAAGCAATTCACGCGCGATGGATGAACCGACGCTGCCTGCGCCGACAATAACGACTTTCACTCAGACTCCTTGGCGGGTGCGCTGGAAAGGATGCGCGCCACCTCGGCGCTGCGGTCCAGGTTCAACATGGCGTGCACGGTGTCGCCCTCCTGGTACGCCGTTCCGGCCTGGGGCAGGACGCCTTCGCCAAAACGGGTAAGGAATGCGACACGGATTCCGGATGCTGCTTCGATGGCGGTCAACGGGTGCCCGATCCAGCCTTGGTCAAGGTCCACTTCGGACAAGACCAGCCGGCCGGAGGGTTCACGGTAATCGCCTGCCAGGTGCTGCTCGGGCAGGATCCGGCGCAGGACCTGGTCCGCGCTCCAACGCACGGCGGCCACCGTGGGGATGCCCAGGCGCTGGTAGATTTCGGCGCGGCCGGGATCGTAGATGCGGGCAACAACATGCGAAACATGGAAAGTCTCACGGGCTACCCGGGTGGCGAGGATATTCGAATTGTCACCGCTGGAGACGGCGGCGAAGGCGTACGCCTCCTCGCAACCTGCCTGCTTGAGGGTGTCCCGGTCGAAGCCGACGCCCGTGACTTTCCTGCCGGTGAATCCGCTGCGCAAGCGGCGGAAGGCACGGTCGTCCTGGTCGATGATTGCCACCGAATGGCCGGCGTCTTCCAAAGTGTGCGCCAAAGTTGCGCCAACTCGTCCGCAACCCATGATCACAAAGTGAGCCACGGTTTCTCCTTCACTCTTATGCTTGCCGCTCGGTAAGACTCTACCGGGGCAAGTCGCCGAAGCCAGTCCGCCGTCATGACATCGCGTTCGATTCAGAGTAGCTTTGCGGAGTGCTGACAATTCTCAACGCCGCGAAGCGGGTGTTGGTGGGGCGGCCGTTCCGGAACGACCGCCTGGCCCACACCCTGCTTCCCAAGCGCATTGCGCTGCCGATTTTCGCTTCGGATGCCCTGTCTTCCGTGGCGTACGCCCCTGACGAAATCCTGCTGACCCTGGCCCTCGCGGGCGTGAGCGCCGTGGCCATTTCGCCGCTCGTAGGCCTTGCGGTCATGGTGGTCTTGCTCACGGTTGTCGCCTCGTACCGGCAGAACGTCCACGCGTACCCTTCAGGCGGCGGCGATTACGAAATCGCCAACGTCAATCTGGGGAAGTTCGCGGGCCTGACGGTCGCTGCCGCTTTGTTGGTGGACTACGTACTCACCGTCGCCGTGTCGATGTCCTCCGCGGCGGCGTACCTGACCACGGCGATTCCCTCGCTGCATGGGCAGCAGGCGCTCATCGCGACGGTCGGCGTCGTCGTCCTGGCACTCGTGAACCTGCGCGGAATCAAGGAAGCGGGCAGTGTCTTCGCGGTTCCCACCTACATCTTCATGTTCTCCATCCTGGGCATGACGGCCGTCGGTATCTTCCAGGCGGCCACCGGCCAACTCGGCCAGGCTCCCTCGGCAGCCTTCACGATCGTCCCGCAAGAGGGATTCGACCAGGGACTCGTGGGCCTGGCAGGGGCGTTCCTGCTCCTCCGGGCATTCTCCTCCGGCGCAGCCGCCCTGACCGGCGTGGAGGCCATCAGCAACGGCGTGCCGAACTTCAAGAAGCCCAAAAGCAAGAACGCGGCCACCACGTTGATGCTGCTCGGAGTCATCGCCTCGGCCATGCTCGCCGGCATCATCTACCTTGCCAATGCCACCAAGGTCCACATCGTGCTGGACCCGGCCAAGGAATTCCTCCTGCATGGCCAACCGCTCCCGGACGACTACATCCAGAACCCCGCCATCAGCCAGATTGCACAGACGATCTTCGGCCCCGGGTCCATCCCGTTCTACGTTGTTGTCGCCGCCACCGGCGTCATCCTCGTCTTCGCCTCCAACACGGCATTCAACGGATTCCCGGTCCTGGGGTCGATTCTCGCCCAGGACGGCTACCTTCCCCGCCAGCTTCGGACCCGCGGAGACCGCCTGGCATTCAGCAACGGCGTCCTCGCCCTTGCGGCCGGGGCCTTGGTCCTCATCATTTCCTTCAACGCCGATGTCACCAAGCTCATCCAGCTGTACATCGTCGGCGTCTTCATTTCCTTCACGATGAGCCAGTTGGGCATGGTGCGTCACTGGGGCAGGGAACTCAAACTTGCGCAGGACAAAGCCGTCCGCCGCAGGATCCTGAAGTCCCGCACCATCAACGGGCTCGGCTTCGCCATGACGGCGCTGGTGCTGACCATCGTGCTGATCACAAAGTTCGAACAGGGCGCCTGGATCGCCCTCCTGGCGATGTTCGTCCTGTTCCTCATCATGTGGAGCATCCGCGCCCATTACGACAACGTGGCCAAGGAACTTGCCGTTGACGAGGATTCTTCCCCGCGTGCATTGCCTACCCGGGTCCACGCCGTGCTGTTGGTGTCCCACGTCCGCAAACCGGTGCTGCGCGCCCTCGCCTACGCCCGGGCATCGAGGCCGTCCCGGCTGGACGCGATCATCGTCGACATCGACCATGAGGAAACGGCGCACACTGTCGAGGCCTGGGACAAGCTGGACATCCCGGTCCCGCTGACTGTCTTGGCGAGCCCGTACAGGGAAACCGTCACGCCCATCCTGGACTACGTCAAGAACATGCGCCGCGATTCCCCGCGCGACCTGATCGTCGTCTACATCCCGGAGTACGTCGTCGGCAAGTGGTGGGAACAGCTCGTCCACAACCAGACCGCCTTGCGCATCAAGGCCCGGCTCCACTTTGAGCCCGGCGTCATGGTGGCCAGCGTTCCATGGCAATTGAAGTCCTCCGAAGAAGCAAAGGCATTGCAGGATACCTGATGACCCACCCCAGCAACACCGAATCCAGCTCGCCCACGGCCCAGGACGGAGCTGCCACGGAGCTGGTGGTGGACGTCGGCCCCATCGCCCATGGCGGCCACTTCGTCGCACGGCACGAAGGCCGGGTCATTTTTGTCCGGCACGGCATCCCGGGGGAGAAGGTCCGGGTCAGGCTGACCGACTCGGGGGAGTCTTCGCGGTTCTGGCGTGCCGACGTCGTCGACGTCTTGGAAGCATCAGAGGACCGGACACGCCATTTCTGGCCGCTCGCCGACTCACTTGCCGCTTGGCGCAAGGGCGGTCCGCCCGTGGGCGGCGCCGAGCTCGGGCACGTAACACTGGAACGGCAGCGTCTTCTCAAAGCCGAAGTCCTAGCCGAGCAGCTCAAGCGGCTCGCCGGGGTCGAACTCAATGTCGAAGTGGAGCCGGCCGTCGGCGACCCGCGCTCCGACAGCGTCGCAGGTTCCGACGGCGAGACAGGGCTCGGCTGGCGGACCCGTGCCAGCTTCGCCGTCACCCCCGGTGGCCGGCTGGGGATGCATGCCCACCGCTCCGACGTCGTGATTCCGGTTCACGAGATGCCCTTGGCGCTGCCCGGCATCAACGATTTGCGGCTCTGGGACATCGATCTGCGGGGGATTTCGCGGGTGGAAGTGGCCGCGCCTGCCAACGGATCGCGTCCGCTCGTCCTTCTCGCCCCGGAAGAGGGTACCGACGCCCGGCGCCTCAACCGGATCCTGGGCCAGCTCCCGCATGAGGTCTCAGTGGCACGCTTCGACCCCGTCGGCGGAGAAGTCCTGCAGCTTCGCGGCAGGACGTGGGTCCAGGAATCGGCTGCCGGTCACGAATACCGCGTCACGGGCGAAGGGTTCTGGCAGATCCACAAGGATGCGCCCGGGACCCTGGTGGGGGCAGTGACGCGATTCCTGCACGACGGCGGTTACCTCCTTCCAGGATCGGCCGTCGCCGATCTTTACGCGGGAGCCGGATTGTTTACGGCGCCCTTGGCGGATGCTGTGGGGATCACCGGTTCGGTATTGTCGGTCGAAGGATCGCCCGGG
This sequence comes from Arthrobacter sp. KNU-44, assembly GCF_051843155.1. NCBI lineage: Bacteria > Bacillati > Actinomycetota > Actinomycetes > Micrococcales > Micrococcaceae > Arthrobacter > Arthrobacter sp. KNU-44. Next base: position 293,802 of record NZ_JBPXNG010000002.1, on the reverse strand, counting down.
ACCAGCCGGGATGCCCGCAAGAATCTGCACGGCGAGACCCAGGTCGAAATTGTCCAGGGCAGGGTGGAACGTGTCCTCCGGCAGCGTCCGCGAAGCTTCGATGCCTTGGTGATCGACCCGCCGCGGGCCGGTGCGGGCAAAGCGGTGGTCAGCCAGCTCATCGAGTCCGGGCCGCGGGCAATCGCCTATGTGTCGTGTGATCCGGCGTCCTTCGCGCGTGATCTGGGGTACTTCCGGAACGGCGGATGGCGTCTTGAATCCCTCCGGGCCTTCGACCTGTATCCGCACACGCATCACGTTGAGACCGTTGCGTTGCTGGTGCCGGCGGCGTAGCCGCCACTACGATGGGGGAGAAGTCCTACGTCGCGCTTCACTTCTCCACCGGCCGCACGATGCTCAGATTAGGTTTGCCTAACTAGCTAGCGGTCAACCACGCGACAAAGATGAAAGCTGTTGCGAGAGGAGTCCTGCCATGAGCACTGTGGACAGCTTCGGTTCCAAAGGCGTACTGAATGTAGCCGGCACCGATTATGAAATTTTCCGGTTGAACTCCGTTGAGGGCGCAGACCGCCTTCCGTTCAGCCTTAAGGTATTGCTTGAAAACCTCCTGCGGACGGAAGATGGCGCCAATATCACGGCCGACCACGTCCGCGCCCTGGCTGGCTGGGATCCAAATGCCCAGCCGGACACCGAGATCCAGTTCACTCCGGCCCGAGTCATCATGCAGGACTTCACCGGGGTTCCCTGCGTGGTTGACCTTGCCACCATGCGTGAAGCCATCAAGGAGCTCGGCGGCGACCCCAAGCGCGTCAACCCGCTGGCTCCGGCTGAGATGGTCATCGACCACTCCGTGCAGATCGACGCCTTCGGCAACTCCGGCGCCCTTGAGCGCAACATGGAGATCGAATACCAGCGCAACGGCGAGCGTTACCAGTTCCTGCGCTGGGGCCAGACTGCTTTCGACGACTTCAAGGTTGTTCCCCCGGGAACCGGCATCGTCCACCAGGTCAACATCGAATACCTGGCACGCACCGTTATGACCCGCGAAGTTGACGGCGTCCTGCGCGCCTACCCTGACACCTGCGTCGGTACGGACTCCCACACCACCATGGTCAACGGCCTGGGCGTTCTGGGCTGGGGCGTGGGCGGCATCGAAGCCGAGGCTGCGATGCTGGGCCAGCCCGTCTCCATGCTGATCCCGCGCGTCGTCGGCTTCAAGCTCACGGGTTCCATCCCCGCGGGCGCTACCGCCACGGACGTTGTCCTGACCATCACCGAGCAGTTGCGCAACCACGGTGTGGTCGGCAAGTTCGTGGAGTTCTACGGCGAAGGCGTTGCGGCTGTGCCGCTGGCCAACCGCGCCACCATCGGCAACATGAGCCCGGAGTTCGGTTCCACGGCAGCGATGTTCCCGATCGACGACGTCACGCTCGAATACCTGCGCCTCACCGGCCGCTCCGATCAGAACGTCGCCCTGGTCGAGGCCTACGCGAAGGAACAGGGCCTCTGGCACGATCCCTCGCACGAGATCAAGTTCTCCGAGTACCTCGAGCTGGACCTGTCCACGGTTGTTCCCTCCATCTCGGGTCCGAAGCGTCCCCAGGACCGGATCATCCTCACGGAGTCCAAGGCCCAGTTCCGCGAGGACCTGCGCAACTACGTGAAGGAAGACCTGGCCGACGGAAGCCTCGACGAAGCGATCGACGAGAGCTTCCCGGCCTCCGATTCGCCGTCGTTCACCGCCTCCACGACGCACCTGGCCGACGTAGCGCCGCACGCACACGGCCCGAAGTCCAACGGTCGTCCGTCGAAAAAGGTGAGCGTCACAACAGCTGACGGCCGCGAATTCGAACTGGACCACGGTGCAGTTTCGATCGCTTCGATCACCTCCTGCACCAACACGTCCAACCCTTCCGTGATGCTGGCTGCCGCGCTGCTCGCCCGTAACGCCGTCGACAAGGGCCTCGCCTCCAAGCCGTGGGTCAAGACTTCGGTCGCTCCCGGCTCCAAGGTTGTCACCGACTACTACGAGAAGTCCGGCCTGACTCCCTACCTGGAGAAGCTCGGCTTCTACATCGTGGGCTACGGCTGCGCGACCTGCATCGGCAACTCCGGACCGCTCGACGCCGAAATCTCCGAGGCTGTCCAGGCCAACGACCTTTCCGTTACGGCTGTCCTCTCCGGCAACCGCAACTTCGAAGGCCGCATCAACCCGGACGTCAAGATGAACTACCTGGCCTCGCCGCCATTGGTCATCGCCTACGCCCTGGCCGGAACCATGGACTTCGACTTCGACGCTGATGCGCTGGGCCAGGACCAGGACGGCAACGATGTCTTCTTGAAGGACATCTGGCCGAACCCTGTCGAGGTCCAGAAAGTCATCGATTCCTCGATCGACAAGGAAATGTTCGCCCGCGGTTACGAGGGCGTCTTCGACGGCGACGACCGCTGGAAGGCGCTCGAGACCCCGGCCGGCGACACCTTCGCCTGGGACGCCAAGTCCACGTACGTGCGGAAGCCCCCGTACTTCGAAGGCATGAAGGCGCAGCCGGAACCGGTAACGGACATCGCCGGCGCCCGCGTGCTGCTGAAGCTCGGCGATTCGGTCACCACCGACCACATCTCCCCGGCCGGTTCCTTCAAGTCGGACACCCCGGCAGGCCAGTACCTTCTGGCCAACGGTGTGGAGCGCAAGGACTTCAACTCCTACGGTTCACGCCGTGGCAACCACGAGGTCATGATCCGCGGAACGTTCGCGAACATCCGCATCAAGAACCAGCTGCTCGCTGACTTCAACGACGGTGCGGGCGTTGAGGGTGGCTTCACCCGCGACTTCACCCAGGCGGACGCCCCCCAGGCCTACGTCTACGACGCTGCCCAGAACTACCAGGCAGCCGGTACCCCGCTGGTGGTCCTTGCAGGCAAGGAGTACGGCTCGGGCTCGTCCCGTGACTGGGCTGCCAAGGGAACCGCGCTGCTGGGCGTGAAGGCCGTCGTCGCCGAAAGCTACGAGCGCATCCACCGCTCCAACCTCATCGGCATGGGCGTCCTCCCGCTGCAGTACCCGGCCGGCGAGTCCGCTGCGTCGCTGGGCCTTGTTGGCACGGAAACGTTCTCCGTCGAGGGCGTCACCGAGCTGAACAACGGCACGACGCCGAGGACGCTCAAGGTCACCGCAACGGCAGAGGACGGCAGCACCAAGTCCTTCGATGCAGTGCTGCGCATCGATACCCCGGGCGAAGCGGACTACTACCGCAACGGCGGCATCCTGCAGTACGTTTTGCGCCAAATCTCGGCACACTAGCGAGAACTCCGCATGAGCCGCAAGGCAACAGCTACAGCCCCGGCTGGTCATCGACCGGCCGGGGCTGTAGCCTTTCCTGCGGCTTGGTGCCGGCCAAGGCGTTAGAGTTGTATAGCACGTCAATCACCCTAAGGAGGGGCCGTTGGGACTTTTGGAGACAATCCGGAACCCGCAGGACCTGGGCAAGCTCACCAGTGAGCAGTTGGAGCAGCTTGCAGGCGAGATCAGGACTTTCCTCATCACCAACGTCGCCCAAACGGGCGGTCACCTCGGACCGAACCTTGGCGTGGTGGAACTCACCATGGCCATCCATAAAGTTTTCGATTCCCCGCGCGACAGCATCGTTTTCGACACAGGCCATCAGTCTTACGTCCACAAATTGCTGACCGGCAGGCAAGATTTCAGCACCCTCCGGCAGCAAGGGGGAATGTCCGGCTACCCGGATCGCGCAGAGTCCGAGCACGACATCGTGGAAAGCTCACACGCGTCCTCCTCCTTGTCCTGGGCCGACGGTATCTCCCGGGCCCGCCAGTTGACCGGCGAGGGCGATCGCTGCGTTGTCGCCGTCGTCGGAGACGGCGCGCTGACGGGCGGTATGGCGTGGGAGGCGATCAACAACATCGCCGCCGACAAGCGACGCCGCGTGGTGATCGTCGTCAACGACAACGGGCGCTCCTATGCGCCCACCGTCGGCGGTGTGGCAGACTACCTCGCTTCACTGCGCCCCACGATAGACTCCCTCCGGGCAGCCCCCACCTACGAAGTGGTGTTGGACTGGTGGAAGAAGAAACTTCAGAGCGGTGGACCGATCGGCCAGTTCACCTATAAGAGCCTGCATGCCATGAAGAAGGGCATCAAGGATTGGTGGGCTCCGCAAGGCATGTTCGAAGACCTCGGCATGAAGTACATCGGCCCCGTCGACGGCCATAACATGCGGGCCCTTGAGCACGCGCTCACTACTGCCCGCAATTACGGCGGCCCCGTGATCGTCCACGCGATGACCGAAAAGGGGCACGGTTACGCACCTGCCCTCGCCAACGAGGCGGACCAGTTCCACGCCGTCGGGATCATCGATCCTGAGACCGGCGAACCCACCGAAGCCGGTGGAGCCCGCTCCTGGACATCGGTTTTCGCCGAGGAAATCGCGGACATCGCCGATGAGCGCGACGACATCGTTGGCATCACCGGGGCCATGCTGATCCCCGTCGGATTGCACAAGTTCGCGGAAAGGCACCCGGAACGAGTGATCGACGTCGGGATCGCCGAACAGCACGCCCTTACCTCGGCCGCAGGCATGGCCTTTGGCGGACTGCACCCCGTCGTTGCCGTTTACGCGACATTCCTGAACCGCGCCTTCGACCAGCTCCTCATGGACGTTGCACTGCACAAAGCCGGGGTGACGGTCGTGTTGGACCGTGCCGGCGTGACGGGCCCGGACGGAGCCAGTCACCACGGTATGTGGGACATGGCGATGGTCCAGATCGTTCCGGGGCTGCACCTCGCGGCTCCGCGGGATGCCAGCCGCCTGCGGGAAGAACTCCGCGAAGCTGTTGCCATCGCGGACGCGCCCAGCGTGGTGCGTTTCTCCAAAGGCAGCGTGGGAAGTGAGATCGAAGCGATCGAACGGCTTTCCGACGGCGTCGACGTGCTGGCGCGCCGCCCCGAAGGCTCCACCGAGAACGATGTCCTGATTGTCAGCGTCGGCGCCATGTCCGAGCTCGCCCTCGATGTCGCGTCGCGTCTCGGCTCCCAAGGCATCAGTTCCACCGTGGTGGATCCGCGGTGGGTCCTGCCCGTACGCAAGTCCATCATTGCCCTTGCCGCCCGGCACCGATTGGTGATCTGCATCGAAGACGGCGTCCGTGCTGGCGGCGTCGGCTCCCGGATCCGCCAGGAGATGCGCGCGGCCGGTGTGGACACGGCCCTCAACGAGGTGGGGCTTCCGGTCGAATTCCTCGACCATGGAACCCGGAGCCAGATCCTTGAGCGGGTGGGGCTTACCGCCCAACAGATAACGCACGACGTCGTCGCGCAGGTCCTGGGGACAAAGGTGCCTTTCGCGCGGCCCCTGCCAGGACAAGAACATCCGACGACGGGCAGTCTCCCCAAGCTGTGAACGGCTGTTCCCAGCGGAATCAAACACACAGGCACCCTTCGACAGCACAGGTCCAGAACAGCACCTGCGCGGAGTGGTCCAGAAAAGGATAGGCATGAGCGGCATCATCCGCACCTATAAGCGCGACGAAGAAGCGGTCCTGCATTTCCGGGAGGCTTGGTATGACGAGGAATTCAAGCAGCTCGTGATCAACCGCGGGGTTGTGGGACACCAGAGCAGCACGGACGAAACCGACGTCGAGGACGAATCCGCCGTCGAAGGACTCATGACGGCCTTTGCCGCGCAATGCGAAGAGGACGGCTATGCGGAGATTCCCGAGACTGAGCAGTTTTGGGTGGTCGCACAGATCGCGCTGAAGACGAAGGACGGCACCGACCGGGACCGCTACCTTGAACGCAAGGCCAAGGCCGCGCTGACGAGCGAACTGGCCTGGCGCGGCCTGGGTACCGTGGAACGATCCGACATCAGCGACGCGAAGCTCAACATTTTCTGCCTGTGCCCGGACGTCAACAAGGCCGTCAACGCCATCAAGGTGTGCATCCGGGGAGAAGACCTCGACTTCACCAAGCTGAGCATCGCGGCCGCGCCCCATGCCGAACCCACCGCGTTCAAAGTAAAACACTCGCCGAAAACCGGTCCGGGATTTACCCTCTAAGGACTACCTCACCGCTTCGAAGGGACAAACATGGCGCCCAAGAGCAACTGGCCCGGACACACTCCGCTGCCGAAGGGCTTGTCCGCTCCGGCACGAAGGGCACTCGCCCACGAGGGTCTGGAAACCTTGGAGCAGCTCGCCGAATTCGGAGAGGGACGGGTCGCGGCCCTGCACGGCATGGGCCCCAAGGTCATGGCCCAGTTGCACGACGCGATGGAAGAGGCAGGAATCGCGTTCGGATCCTGAGCGGCGGACTGGCCCCTGCGGGCGTTGTAGGGTGAAACCATGACTGAATATCGCCGTCTTGGAAATTCCGGATTGACCGTCTCAGTAGTCGGTTTGGGGTGCAACAATCTCGGGCGGGCCAATACGGCCACGGAATCGCAGGAGGGTACCAATGCGGTAGTGCATGCCGCCTTGGATGCCGGCGTGACCCTTTTCGATGTTGCAGACGTCTACGGCCGGGAGCCCGGCCTCAGTGAGACCATGCTGGGCGTCGCCCTGAAAGGTCGCAGGGACGACGCCGTCGTGGCCACGAAATTCGGTATGGACATGCACGGCGCCAACGGCAACGATTTCGGCGCCCGGGGATCGCGACGTTACATCATCCAGGCCGCCGAAGCATCGTTGCGCCGCCTCGGCACCGACTGGATTGACTTGTACCAGTACCACACGCCGGATCCACTCACCCCGGTTGACGAGACCCTCGCCGCCCTCGATGACCTCGTGACAAGCGGCAAGGTCCGGTACCTCGGTCATTCCAACCGTGCAGGCTGGCAGATCGCCGAAGCGGAATACGTCGCCCGGATGCAGGGCGGTGCGCGGTTCATTTCGACGCAGAACCATTACAACTTGCTGGACCGTCGCGCGGAACTCGAAGTCCTGCCGGCCGCCCAGGCCTTCGGGCTCGGTGTGCTGCCGTATTTCCCCTTGGCGAACGGCCTCCTGACGGGCAAGTATGCTCAAGGCAACGCCCCCGAAGGATCGCGCCTCAGCCACACGCGGACCAACATGGTCAACGACGCCGACTGGGTCCAGCTGGGCCGGTTCAGCCAATTCGCCAAAGAGCGGGACCTGAACGAATTGCAGCTGGCCTTCTCCTGGCTGGCCGCCCAGAGCGCAGTCAGCAGTGTGATTGCGGGAGCCACCCGCCCTGAACAAATCGCCGAGAACGCGCAAGCGGTGCGCTGGGTGCCCACGGCAGAAGAACGCGCCGAAATGGACGACATCTTCCCGCGCACGCCCAAGGTCGCCCTCTTCTAAGGAGCGTTCCATGAGCTGGGAGCAGGCAGCGGTTGCACGCCAGCGCGAGCCCGTGAGCTTGCTCGTGGACTCCGACACGGGAATCGACGATGCCCTTGCCCTGGCTTACCTCTGCAGCCAGCCGCATGTGGAGCTGGTAGCCGTGAGCAGCACTCCTGGCAACGTCGCGGCGGAGCAAGTGGCACGCAACAACCTGTCCCTGCTCGAGTTGTGCGGCCGCCCTGACGTGCCCGTTGCCCTCGGTGCCCGGGCTCCGCTGTTGATTCCGTTGACCACGACGCCGGAAACCCACGGGTCCCAAGGTGTCGGCTATGCCGAGCTGCCCGAACCGCACGGAAAAGTGCACGACGCCGACGCCGTCGCGCTCTGGGTCGAAGCGGCCCGGTCACGGCCGGGGGAGCTGACCGCGCTGCTGACGGCGCCGCTTACCAACTTCGCCCTCGCCCTGAGGGCCGAGCCGCGGCTACCGGAGCTGCTGCGCGGCGTCGTGATCATGGGTGGCAGCTACTACTACCAGGGCAACACGACGCCGACGGCCGAGTGGAACACCCACGTTGATCCGCACGCAGCGGCCGAGGTGTTTGCTGCCTTCTCCGGACTTCCTGAGCAACGCCTGCCGGTGGTGTGCGCCTTGGAGACCACGGAACGGATAGAACTGAGGCCCGAACACGTGGCCGCCTTGGCTGCCGAGGCGGGTTGCACGGAGCCGGAACTTGTCCTTCCGGAACAGCCGGAAGGGCGGCGCAGCACCGCATCCAACGAACTCGTGCGGCACCTCAGCGATATGCTGCGCTTTTATTTCGAGTTCCATCGCCGTTACGGCCAAGGCTATGTGGCGCACATCCACGACTACTTCGCGGCGTCCGTCGCCGCCGGCACTGCCAGGTACAGTACACGCACGGCAACAGTGCACGTCGAGACAGCAGCCCCCAGGCTCATCGGGACCACCGTGGCGGACTTCCGCGGACTGTGGGGCGAGCCGCCCAACGCGCGCATCGTCTCGGAGAACCACCCAAGGGAGGCGTTTGCCGAATTGGTGCGGTCATTGGGCGGCCTCGCCCGGGAGCTGCCGGACCCTAGGGGGCGGTAAGGTTAGCCCGCGTTCGGCTTCGACGCGATTCCTGGTGCCAGGAAGCGTTTGCCGTTGACGCGTTCGGAGGCACCCACCCGGTCCAAATACGGTGTGATCCCGCCCAGGAACATCGGCCAGCCTGCTCCGAGGATGACGCAGAGGTCAATGTCTTCCGGCCCTGCCACCACGCCTTCGGACAGCATGAGCCCGATTTCCTCGGCCAAGGCATCCTGCGTGCGACGCAGGACTTCCTCGGCCGTGGACGGAGTGGTGCCGAAGGACATGAGCGCCAACGTTTCCGCCGGGATGACTGGCTTTCCTTCAGAACCCGGGGCCCAGAGTGACTTCACACCGTTGTCAACCAACTTCTGCAGGTTCTGGGAGACCGCAAAACGCTCGCCGAAGGCCGCGTGCAGCGATTCCTGGACGTGCTGGGCGACCGGAAGGCCCACCATTGCGCTGAGGGTGAAAGGACTCATCGGCAGGCCCATGGGGCGGAGCGACGAGTCGGCGACTTCCGCCGGCGTCCCTTCGTCGAACGCGGCAATGACTTCGCCCATGAGCCGCAGCAGGATCCGGTTGACGACGAAAGCGGCGGCATCCTTGACGAGCACGGCTGTCTTCTTCAAGCCCTTGGCGAGCTCGAACGCGGTGGCCAGCACGGCGTCGTCGGTCTTCGGAACACGTACGATTTCCAGGAGCGGCATGACCGCAACCGGGTTGAAGAAGTGGAAACCCACCAGGCGCTCCGGGTGCTGGAGATCTTCGGCCATCGCCGTCACGGACAGCGAGGACGTGTTGGTGGCGAGGATGCATTCGGGAGAGACGATGGCCTCCACTTCTGCGAAGACCTGCTTCTTGACATTGAGTTCTTCGAAGACAGCTTCAATGACGAAGTCGGCATCGGCGAATGAGTCTTTGGAGACGGAGCCGCTGACGAGGGCCTTGGTCCTGTTGGCTGCGTCGGAGCTTATCCGCTTCTTGCCGAGCAGTTTGTCCACCTCCGCATGGACGTAGGCGACTCCCTTGTCCACGCGATCCTGGTCGATGTCTGTGAGGACCACGGGTACTTTGAGCTGGCGCGCGAACAGCAGGGCGAGCTGGCTCGCCATCAGGCCGGCACCGACGACCCCGATCTTCGTCACCGGGCGCGCGAGCTTGCGGTCGGGCGCGCCGGCAGGACGCTTGGACCGCTTCTGCACGAGGTCCAGGAAGGCGTAGACGGTGGAACGGAACTCATCCGTCTGCATCAAATCAGCGAGTGTCTCGCATTCCAGGGCCGCGGATTCCGCCTTGCCCATGGTCCGGTTGGCCTCGAGGATATCCAGCACCTTGGCCGGAGCCGGTGATGCGTTCGAGGTCTTGGCTTCCACGAACGCCCGGCCCGCTGCCACGGCGCCGGCCCAGCGTTCGGCAACTGCGGGATCCGCCGGATCCACGGAGTTGCTCCGTTCGGGGACGACCTCGCCCGCGATCACCTTGGCGGCCCAGGCAATTGACTGCTCCACGAAATCCGCGGGTTCGAAGATGGCGTCGGCAATGCCGAGCTGGAAAGCCTGGCGGCCGGTGAGCGTGCGGTTGTTGCTCAGCGGGTTCTCGATCATCACCTTGAGGGCGTTTTCCGGGCCGATGAGTCGCGGCAGGATGTAGACGCCGCCCCAACCGGGGACGAGCCCGATGAAGGCTTCGGGCAAAGCGAGGGCGCCAGCGCCGGTCGAAACCGTGCGGTAGGTGGACTGGAGGGCGATTTCGAGGCCGCCACCGAGCGCGAGGCCATTGATGAAGGCGAAGCTGGGAACGCCCAAGTCGGCGAGCGTCGCGTAGACGTCGTGGCCCAGCTGCGCCATCCACAGGCCGTGCTCGCGCTCTTCGAGCCGCTTGACCGCAGAGAGGTCCGCTCCAGCCACCAGGAAGTACGGCTTGCCCGTGACGCCGACGCCCACGATCTCTCCGCGCGCAGCGCGATCCTTGAGCCCTTCAAGTACCGTCCCGAGCTCGACGAGGGTATTGGGCCCGAGGGTGGTGGGCTTGGTGTGGTCCAGGCCGTTGTCGAGGGTGATCAGGGCGAACGTTCCGGCGTTGCCGGGGAGTTCGATGTCCTGTACGTGGGAGTGGGTCACGGTCTCGTCCGGGAACAGTCCGGCCAGTTTCTGGAATTCTGCGGCGCTCATGCTGCGGCTCCCTTGCTCTCGGTGTCGGCGGAGGTCTCTGTTGCGCTGTCGTAGTCTCTGTAGCTGTTGTAATCCACGTGACGCGGGTTCTCCCAGATTACTGTGGCGCCCATTCCCAGGCCGATGCACATGGTGGTGATGCCGTACCGGACTGACGGGTCTTCTTCGAACTGGCGCGCCAATTGGTTCATGAGCCGCACACCGGACGATGCTAGGGGATGCCCGACGGCGATGGCCCCGCCGTAGCGGTTGACGCGCGGGTCGTCGTCGGCAATTCCGAAGTGGTCCAGGAAGCTCAGGACCTGAACCGCGAAGGCTTCGTTGATCTCGAAAAGGCCGATGTCCTCGATGCCGAGTCCGGCGTTCTTGAGCGCCTTCTCGGTGGCCGGGACAGGTCCGATGCCCATGACTTCGGGTTCGACGCCGGCGAAGGCATAGGAGACGAGGCGCATCTTCACGGACAGGCCGAGCTCCTCGGCAGCCTCCGCGGAGGCCAGAACTGCCGCCGTCGCGCCGTCGTTCAAGCCGGCGGCATTGCCTGCGGTGACCCGGCCGTGGGCCCTGAACGGAGTGCGCAGCTCCGCGAGGTCAGCCACCGTGGTCCCGGGGCGTGGCGGCTCGTCGACGGTGTTCACTGTCCAGCCTTGTCCAGGCTTCATTGTGGCGACCGGGACCAAGTCGGGCTGGATCTGGCCCTTGCCGTAGGCGGCGGCTAGCTTTGCCTGGGACGCCGCAGCGTAGGTGTCGGTCCGCTCTTTGGTGATCGACGGGAAACGGTCGTGCAGGTTCTCCGCGGTGTTGCCCATGTTCAGGGCGGCTGGATCAACGATCCGCTCGGACATGAACCTGGGATTGGGATCCGCTCCTGCGCCCATGGGGTGGTTGCCCATGTGTTCCACACCGCCGGCAATCACGACGTCGTAAGCGCCGAAACCGATGCCGCTCGCCGTCGTCGTGACCGCGGTCATTGCTCCGGCGCACATGCGGTCGATCGCAAAGCCGGGCACGCTGCGGGGCAGGCCGGCCAGGAGGGCGGCGGTCCGGCCGATGGTCAGGCCCTGGTCGCCGGTCTGGGTCGTGGCGGCGATGGCGACTTCGTCAACGCGTTCGGCGGGCAGGCCCGGGTTACGCCGCATCAGCTCGCGGATGCACTTGACCACGAGGTCATCGGCACGGGTGCCCGCATAGATGCCTTTTTCGCCCGCTTTGCCGAATGGCGTCCGGACGCCGTCCACGAAGACGACGTCACGGACTGCCCGCGGCTTGGCGCTGTTCCGGGTTTGGATCATGTGGGGCTCCTCGTTGAGACATGGATGCCGGACAGCCCTCACACGGGAAGCCGGTGTCATTGACGGCCATGTTACTCGCCAGTAACTTAGCGCGCAAGGAGATCCACGCTCACATATCAAGGGTTTCCGGCGGACCCTCGCTCACATCACCCGAGGATTTCCCTAGGAAAGGGTGTAGATGTGAGCGGGCGTCGCGCAGGGAGGGCTTGTTTGTGAGCGGGGGTCACACGGGGAGTGCGGGAACCTTGGTCTAGGGAGCCGGGGTCCGTTCCTTGGACGGCGGGTTCCGGGGCTCTTTGGGCTCCTTGGGCGGCAACGGCTGCGGATTCAGTGACGCCTCGGTGAGGATCGGCGCCGTAATGGCAATTTGCCACTCGCGGGCGCCGAGAGAGCGCAGCTCTTCCGACACGGACTCCACAGTGATGTCCGACGGCGGCCGCCACAGCACGCGCCTCATGTAATCAGGAGTGAGCAGGTTCTCCACGGGAAGCTTGAGCCCATCGGCGGCCTCCTGAAGCCGGGGCCGGGCAGTTCCCAGGCGGGCCGCGGCTTCGGGATCGCGGTCTGTCCAGACCCGCGGTGGCGGGGGAGCGTTGGTTGGAAGATGCAGCGGTGGAAGGTCTTCGGTGCTCCTCGCGCCGGCAATGCAGCGCAGCCAGCGTGGCGCTTCGCGCTGTGCGGCCCGCCCGTGGAAGCCCTTGGTGGCCAGGAGCTGCGGAACGGTCGTGGGCATGGCCTTGGCTGCGGCGACTAAGGCAGAGTCGGGGATGAGTCGGCTGGGAGCAACATCCCGTTTCCGCGCGAGCTGATCCCGTTCGTACCAAAGCTCGCGCACGGCAGCCAACTGACGGCGGTCACGGATCTGGTGCAGTCCGGAGGTCTTGCGCCACGGGTCCACCCTCGGGGCTGGAAGGCCTGCTCCGAGGATGCCGGCGAATTCCTGTTCGGCAAATTCCAGCTTGCCATCAGCTTCCAGGAGTTCGATGAGTTCTTCCCGCAATTCGGCGAGCACCTCGACGTCGAGGGCGGCGTACCGGAGCCAGGGTTCCGGGAGGGGGCGGGTGGACCAGTCGGCGGCAGAGTGTTCCTTGGCCAGGCCGAAGCCCAGGAGTTGCTCGATGACGGCTGCCAGGCCTACGCGGGGCAGTCCGGCAAGGCGTGCGGCGAGTTCCGTGTCGAAGAGCTTGTCAGGCCACATGCCAAGCTCGGCCAGGCACGGAAGATCCTGCGTCGCGGCGTGCAGGATCCACTCGACACCGCGCAGCGCCTCGTTGATGATCTTCAGGTCATCGAACGGCTCGGGGTCGATCAGCCACGTGCCTGCGCCGTCGCGCCGGATCTGCACCAGGAAGGCGCGCTGCCCGTAGCGGAAGCCGGAGGCGCGCTCGGCGTCGACCCCGGCGGGGCCGGATCCTGCGGCGATGGCAGCGGCGCACCGCTCCAGGCCGGACAGGGTGTCGATGACAAGCGGCACGCCCTCGCGCGGGACATCCAGGTCGATGATCTCAGGTATCCGGCCTTCGAAGCCGTCTACCGTGATGTGTGGTGTGGGATCAGCAGCCGGAGCGCCGGCTGTGGTGGGTTCCAGATTTTCAGGGGTCATGGTGCCTTCAGTTTACCGACTCTGTGCCCGGCCGGTCCGGCCGGGGATTGCAGCGGACGTTCACGGCCTTCACGTGAGCCGCCGATTCGGCAGGGGAGTGACGCCGGGAGGAAGGGGAGGCAGTCCTGCGAACGTGCAGACCATGTCGCACCATGCCTCCAGGTGGGCCTGGACATCTGAAGACGCAGGTGTCCATGAGGCACGGAGTTCGATGTCGATGGTTTCCGGTCTTTCGGCCAGAGTCCCGAAACTCTCGGACAGGATGCGCGTGGCCGTTCCGCCCGCTGAGCGGTACTGGGCTGAATGGTTCTCAAGCGCGTCCACGAGCCATGTCCACGCAACGGAACCGAGCATGGCGTCGTTGCCCATGTCGGCTTCCAGCTGGGCCCGGATATAGGTGACGATCCGGAATTCCCCGTCCCATACAGCCGAGCCGTCGGGATCGTGGAGCAAGATGAACCTGCCTGTTGCAAGCTCATCGTCTTCGTCATCGGCCGCGCCGGGGGATCCCGGGTTGTTCTCGCTGGAAAATGCCATGGCTGCAGGGCCATGGACCGGGGTCCGGCCGGGCCGGGTCGATCGGCTGAAGACCTCTGCCCCTAAAGCCACCGCGTATGGCGCCAAGCGGGAGGGCGCCGGGATTTCCGCGAGCCGCAGCTCGCTCCGGCACTTTGCTTTTCGTAGCGTTCCCAACGCATGCAAGAAATCCGCGGGAACCTGTGCGAGTGCGTTCACCTTCGCAGATTATGTGTCCGGGGCGGCGAAACCTTGAAGCCACGCCGCCCCGTCCCGTGCCCTATGCGGACGCCAGTTCGCGCTTGATTGCGGCAACGAAGGAATCGATGTCCTCTTCGGTGGTGTCGAAGGAACACATCCAGCGCACCTCGCGGTTCGCTTCGTTCCAGTCATAGAACTTGAACGAGGAGCGGAGGCGATCGGCGACGCCGGCGGGCAGGACCGCGAAGACGCCGTTGGACTCCGTGGCCTGCGTAGGCTCCACACCCTCGATCGAGTCGACTGCCGCACGCAACCGCGAGGCCATGGCGTTTGCGTGTTCCGCAGAGCGAAGCCACAGCCCGGACTCCAGAAGCGCGATGAACTGGGCCGAAATGAAACGCATCTTGGAGGCCAGCTGCATGTTCATCTTGCGCAGGAACTTCAGCCCGTGGGCGGCTTCCGGATTCAGGGCGACCACTACCTCGCCGAACAGCAGCCCGTTCTTGGTGCCGCCGAAGGACAAAATGTCCACGCCGGCGTCGCGGGTGAACGTCCGCAACGGTACGCCAAGGTGGGCGGCGGCATTGGCGAGCCGGGCGCCGTCCATGTGCAGTTTCATGCCCTTGGCGTGGATGTGGTCGGCGATCGCCCGGATTTCCTCCGGGGTGTAGCACGTGCCGAGTTCCGTTGTCTGCGTGATGGAGACGGCCAGGGGTTGCGCGCGGTGCTCGTCGCCCCAGCCCCAGGCTTCGCGGTCGATCAATTCCGGAGTCAGCTTGCCGTCCGACGTCGGGACCTGGAGGAGCTTGATGCCGCCGATCCGCTCCGGCGCGCCGTTCTCGTCCATGTTGATGTGGGCGGTCGAGGCGCAGATGACGGCACCCCAGCGCGGCAGCAGCGACTGCAGGGACAATACATTCGCACCGGTGCCGTTGAAAACGGGGAAGCATTCGATGCCTGCGCCGAAGTGCTGCTCCATGACTTCCTGGAGCCGTTCCGTGTACTGGTCCTCCCCGTAAGAGACCTGGTGGCCGCCGTTGGCTGCGGCAAGGGCCGCCAGGATTTCAGGGTGGACGCCGGAGTAGTTGTCCGACGCGAAACCGCGGACGGAGGGATCGTGGAGTCGTCCACTGGCTTCCGTATCGAGGGCAGCCGGGAATTCTTCTGTAGTGCTCGTCACTTGTTCATTCACGCTTTCAGTCTATTTGGCCAGGAGGAGGCGCTGTCCGTTCAGTTCCGCTGCCGGCTTGTCGAAGAGCCCGACGGCGGCTGTCGCCAAGTCCTCGACGTCCGTGTATCCGGGGAATTTCCGCTCCGGGTGTTCCCGCCGCATCGCCGCGTCCAAGAGCGACTTGACCACAAAGACGACGGCCGCGCTGTGCTGCTCCGCGGGTTCGTCCTTGTTGCCTGATTGATCACGGCGGAACCCGTCAGCCACAGCCAGGGTCCAGGTCTCCGCGGCAGCCTTGGCCGCCGCGTAGGTCGCGGCCCCGGCGGTAGGTGCGGCGACCGCCGTCGAACTCACCATGGCGAAACGACCCGTGGGGGAGGAAGCGAGATCCTTGTAGAAGACCCGGGAAACGTTTCTCAGGGTGGTGACGGCGCTTTGCTCGAGGGCGGCCCAGTCTTCATCCGGCTGGTCTTCGATTCCCTTGGCTCCGCGCCACCCGCCCACCAGGTGGATGACGCCGTCGACCCTTTCCGTGCTCCCGTGGATCTCCGAGGCGAGTTCGCGCACGGACTCCAGCCGGGAAAGATCGCATACCAGGGGAGTGACGTCGTCGCCCGCTTCGGCCGCTGCGGCCTTGATGCGGGCCTCGTTCGAGCCGATGGTAAAGACCCGGTGCCCGGCCAGTGCGAAGGCGCGGGCCACGGCGATCCCGGAAGAGTTGCTGCCACCAGTGACAACGACAGTCAGCGGTCCGCCGGTCATGAGGCTGCGGTCTGCCCGGTGATACCGGTGGTTGATTCGATGATCGGACGCATTTTCTTCTCCAGTGCTTCGTAGAACATGGACAGGGGGAATTCGTCGTCGAGGACCTGGTCGGTGAGGCCGCGGGGCGGCCCGTCGAGCGGCAGTGCCTCTGGGCCCTTCGCCCAGACCGAAGCCGGGTGCGGAGTGACCGTACCGGAAATGAGCTTATACGCTGCGAGCCAGTGGGCGGCCTTGGGGCGGTCGATGGAGCGCCAGTACAGTTCCTCGATCCGGGCACCGAGCTCGATGACGACGTCGGCGGCCTCGTCCCAGTCGATGCTGAGCTTGCTGTCGGTCCAGTGCAGGACGTGGTGCTGGTGCATCCAGGCGAAGAGGAGCTGGCCGCCCAGGCCATCGTAGTTGCGGACCCGGTTGCCCGTGATCGCGAAGCGGAAGATGCGGTCGAAGATGACGGCGTACTGCAGGAGCTTCGCGTGGCGCCGGGCGTCGGGGGAAGCGTCCTCGTCCTTCTCGATCCTGACGGATTCGCGGAAAGCCGTCAGGTCGCAGCGGAGCTCTTCGAGCGAGTAGAGGAAGAACGGCATCCGCTGCTTGATCATGAACGGATCGAAGGGAAGGTCGCCGCGCATGTGGGTGCGGTCATGGATCAGGTCCCACATGACGAACGTCCGCTGCGTGAGTTCCTGGTCATCCAACAGCTCGGCGGCATCCGCGGGCAGCTCAAGGGAGGTTGTTGCGGCGGCTGCCTTGAGGACACGGCGGAAGCGGGCGGCCTCGCGGTCGGCGAAGATGGCGCCCCACGTGAAGGCAGGCGTTTCCCGCACTGCGACGGTCTCGGGAAAGAGCACTGCCGAATTGGTGTCGTAGCCGGGGGTGAAGTCCAGGAAACGGATGGGAACGAACAGCTTGTTGGAGTAGTCGCCGGCCTCCAGTGCGCCGATGAACTCGGGCCAGATCACCTCGATCAGGACCGCTTCCACAAGACGGCTCGTGCTGCCGTTCTGGGTGTACATCGGGAAAACCACGAGATGCTGGAGCCCGTCCTCGCGGTGTTCCTGGGGTTGGAAGGCCAGCAGCGAGTCGAGGAAGTCCGGGACTCCGAAGCCGGCGTCGGCCCAGCGGCCGAAATCCGTGACCAAGAGTTCGAGATAGGCAGCGTCATGCGGGAACGCAGGAGCCAGGCTCGTGATGGCCTCCATGATGGTGGCCGTGTATGCCCGGGCAGCCTCATGGTGGAGGGAATCCTGGATGGAGCCATCCTGGCTCTGGAACGCCTGAAGGGCGGTGGCTGCGGCCTTCAGGGAGATCCAGTCCCGGTTGTCCGAGGTGATGCGCGGACGGGTGGTGGTAACGGTGGTGGTCATCGTCGACGGTGCCTTTCCTCAAGAATCAATGTTCTGAGGCGAGCGTAGCAAGCGGTCAGAGTCGCTAATTCAAAAGTGGCCCGAGCATAAGAAACTCTTTCGCAAGTGGTTCCGACAGCCCCCGGAAGATCCAGCCCGGGGAGGGCTGGCCTGGGGGGGGGCTGCCGGTAGCTTGGCGTTTGCGTGGCGAGCCCGGGCTCGAATTATCGCCCCGGACTACTGCCCGGCAGGGGTCTCGACAAGCTTGAGCGAAACGGAGTTTATGCAATACCGCTGGTCAGTAGGTGTGCCGTAGCCCTCACCCTCGAAAACGTGTCCCAAGTGTGAATCGCAGTTGGCGCAGCGGACCTCCACCCGTTCCATTCCCAAAGTACGGTCGTGGATGTACCGGACGGTGCCTTCCGCGAGTGGTGCCCAGAAGGACGGCCAGCCGCAATGGGAATCGAATTTCTCGTTGCTCGTGAAAAGCTCAGCGCCGCACGCCCGGCATTGGTAGACGCCTGCCGTATGGGTGTCCCAGTACTCACCCGTGTACGGGCGTTCCGTTCCGGCCTGGCGAAGGACCCTGAACTCCTCCGGGCTAAGTTCCTCGCGCCACTCCGCGTCCGTCTTCTCCACGCATTGCCCGTCCTTCGGGACATCCTGGTGGGGAACCCCGGCCAAGGGGTCCGCGGCTTGGAAGTATTTCCTGTTGTCTGCAGTGCTCATGTTCTGTCAACGCTCACGAGTCGCCGATAAATCCCGAGCCCGCATAGAGATGCAGCACGGGCAGCCCTAATTGGTCCTGGGCCTTGTTCGCCCAGTCCGTATGGAACGTATCGGCTATCGCGTGCGGGCGGGTGACGACGACGGCCTGCGCGGCATTGAGTGCCTTGACCTTGGACACCAAGCCGGCCACGGCACCGCCGTCGACGATTTCACCAGTCACCCCGCCACCCAGCCCATCCAGGGCCCCGAGCGACGCCGACAAGGTCTCGGCAGCCTGGGCCCGCTCTGACTGGGGATCCGGCGCCTCCGCGAGCAGATCCCGGAATGCCTTGGCTATTTCGAGCAAGGAGAGATTCTCAAGGAAGTCCACCAACAAGTGCCGCTCCGTGTTCGCGGGCACCAGCACCACCAGGGGCGAGTCGCCGCCGTCGATCAGTTTGGCAATATTGACGCGGTCGTCCGGGCCGAGAGGCTCTTCGGTAAGGATGACGATTGGTTCACTCATGGCTACAGCGTAGACCTGAGCCGCGCCTTCAGGGATGGTTTCGTGCGGCAATTCTGTTCTCGCCGCGGCGTCGACTCCCGGGAAGAAACGCCACAGAGGGCGCTGTTCGGAACACCGCCCCGCAACCGGGAGAATGGTCACATGGCATCCATGACCCGAGCTGCGCCAACCGTTGAGAACGGCGCAAAAATGTCCGCCCGCGCCAAATGGACCGTTGCGGGGATCGTTGCAGGAAGCAGCATTGCCGGCTTGCTGGGCGCAGGGTCTTCGGCGCTCGCCGCCTATTTCGCCAGGCGCGTCATTACCCCCTCGGCGCGCGAGGCCGACCAGGAGGTATTGGCGGTGGTGCGCCGTGACGACGGGCTCCAGGTCATCCTCGCGGCTACCCCGGACACCACCATCGACGGAGTATTCAGCCTCTTCTTCGCGGGCGGGACAGGAGCCGCGCGGATCGGAAGGATCGTGTCCTATTCGCCCGCAGAGCGGACGGTGCAGCGCGAAGTCGAGGAAGTCTACAGCGGGGATCTGGCCACAGCCCGGCGCGGATGGTGGAGCGGTGCCGTCTACGACTCCCCGGCGGCGCTTGGCCTGGATTCGCAGGAAATACAGATCGACGTCGAGGGTGGCCAGGCGCCTGCCTGGCTGGTTCCGTCAGCCGCAGGGAAACCCGCGAAAGTGTGGGCCATCATGGTCCACGGCCGTGGTGCCACCCGCCTCGAAGGCTTGCGCGCAGTGCGCGTCGCGCACGATCTCGGACTCGACAGCCTGCTGGTTTCCTACCGGAACGACGGCCTGGCCCCCTCTGCCCCGGATGGGCGTTACGGCCTGGGCTCCACGGAATGGCACGACGTCGACGCCGCCATTGAGTACGCACTCGCCCACGGCGCCCACGAAGTGGTCTTGTTCGGATGGTCCATGGGCGGGGCGATCTGCCTGCAGACGGCCGATCTTTCGCACAACAGGCACGTGATCAGGGCCATGGTCCTGGACGCGCCGGTGATCAACTGGGTCAATGTCCTGGCACACCACGCACAGATCAACAGGATCCCTTACGCCGTGGGCCGTTACGGGCAGTTGATGTTGGGGCACCCGTTGGGCCGGCGCCTCACCGGCCTGGCCGCACCCGTCGACTTGAAGGCGATGGACTGGGATGCCCGGGCCGTCGAACTGCGGACCCCGACGCTGGTGCTCCACAGCGTGGATGATGAGTACGTCCCCTACGAACCCTCGGCCAGCCTCGCCGAAAAGAATCCGGACATGGTCACCTTTGAGCCTTTCGAGGGTGCGCGCCACACGAAAGAGTGGAACGTGGATCCCCGGAAATGGGAACGGCTGGTCCGCTCATGGCTCGCTCCGCACCTCACGCCCCGTGGCGGGCCGGTGTCGGATTGAGAACGGGCCGGACGCGGCTTGAGAGTACCTGCGCTGCTCCCCGGGTTTCCTAGGGGTTGCCGATCGGGGCAGTCCGGGCGCCGGTCAGCCGGATAAGGTCTGCGGGATCCAGCTCAATGTCCAGGCCGCGGCGTCCACCGGAAACCAGGACCGTACCAAAGGCCAATGCCGATTCGTCGAGCACAGTGGGCGATGGCTGGCGTTGGCCCAGCGGGGAAATCCCGCCCAGGACATAGCCGGTGCGTCGCTCGGCCGTTTTGGGATCGGCCATGGTGGCCTTCTTGGATCCGAGAGCCGCTGCGATTGCCTTGAGGTCGAGGGTGCCACTTACCGGGACGATGCCCACCGCGAGCTTGCCTTCAATGTCCACCATCAAGGTCTTGAAGACCCTGCCGGGATCGATACCCAGGACCTCGGCGGCCTCAAGTCCGTAGCTCGCTGCCGAAGGATCATGCGCATAGGGGTGCAGGGTGAAAGGAACGCCGGCCGCAGCCAGTACGGCTGTGGCCGGCGTTCCCTGTGAAGCCTGTTTCTTGGCCATTCGCTGGGTATCCCGGATCAGGACAACAAGCGGTCCGCCGCAGCGACTTTGCGTTTGATCCGACCCAACATGGCCGTCATGCCGCGCATGCGCAGCGGAGTGATTGCCCGGGTGAGGCCCAACAGTTCCGGCATGTCATCCGGAACGGCCAGGATCTCCGCGGCCGTCAGCCCGTCCAGGCCTTCGTGCAAAACGCCCGCAAAGCCGCGCGTCGTGGGTGCTTCCGGCGGTGCCTTGAAGAACAAACGGTACGCGACGCCGTCGGGCTTCTTTTCCTGCTCAATGGTCAGGAACAGCGGCGACTGGCACTCCACCACCTGCTCCAGGAGTTCAGGGTGGTCCAGCAGCCGTTCCGGCAAGGCCGGGAGCCCGCGCGAGAAATCAAGCAACAGCTGAAGGCGGTCGGGCTCTGTCAATGCCTGGAAGTCATCGACAATTTCCGCCAGTGCGGAGGGCAAAGTATTAGTACTCATCACTTCCAGCTTACGCAAAGTCCGGGCCGGTCTGGCCCCGTTGCTTCACAATGGCCTAGCCAATTTGGCAGACCGATCGGGCAAGGCACGGGGATTCCGGACTACTTTCCGGCGAGTGCGGGCACGGAACCCCGCTCAGCGCCCTTGACGATCGGGACGCGCACGGCATTGCCCCACTCCGTCCAGGAACCGTCGTAGTTGCGGACCGTTTCGAAACCAAGCAGGTATTTCAGGGCGAACCAGGTGTGGCTGGAACGCTCGCCGATACGGCAGTAGGCCACGACGTCGTCGCCTTCCGTGAGGCCGGCTTCCCCGAGATAGAGGGCCTCAAGTTCGGTCCGGTTACGGTACGTGCCATCTTCGGCAGCCGCGCGTGCCCACGGGATGGAAGCTGCGGTGGGGATGTGGCCCCCGCGCAGGGCGCCCTCTTCGGGGTAAGCCGGCATGTGGGTGCGCTGGCCGGTGTATTCCTCGGGGGAGCGGACGTCGATCAGCGGCTTGCCGAAATGCGCCAGCACGTCATCCTTGAAGGCACGGATCGGGGCGTCGTTCCGTTCGATCACGGGGTAGTCGCCCGGGGCGGGCTGGGGGACGTCAGTGGTGACTTCGCGGCCCTCGGCGATCCACTTGTCCCGGCCGCCGTCCAGGAGCCGGACGTCTTCGTGGCCGAAGAGCGTGAAAACCCAGAGGGCGTAAGCGGCCCACCAGTTGGATTTGTCGCCGTAGATCACCACGGTGGTGTCCCGCGAGATGCCCTTGGCGGCTGCCAGGGCTGCGAACGCTTCACCGTCGACGTAATCGCGGGTGACTTCATCGTTCAGGTCCGTGTGCCAGTCGATCTTGACTGCGCCCGGAATGTGGCCGGTCTCGTACAGGAGGACGTCTTCGTCGGATTCGACAACAACCAGTTTGCCGTCGCCGAGCGCACCGCCTTCAAGGGCTGCGGCAAGCCACTCGGTGGACACCAGACGTTCGGGGTGGGCGTACGCGGCGAACTTCTCGTTCTGTTCAACGGGGTAGGACATTGGTATGGCCTTTCACTGACACTTTCACTGACACCGGGCGGCGCCGGGCGATAAGACGTGCCCGGGCATTAATCCCACAGTATCGAGGGCCGGGGACTAAAGCTCCTCCCCGTTCATATGGTGAAATATGGCCTTCATCACGTGTCCGCCCGGGGCGTGGCATTGCCGGTATTCTTGCTGGGGACTTACGACACGAAGAACGGACCGCATTGGTACAGATCGAACAGCTCGCCGCGCGCACGCCGGCGGTCTCAGCGGATGAGATTCTCAAGGGTTTCTACCCTTCGCCACGGTTCGGAGAGGTGTCCTTCAAGAGCTACCGGCCTGACCCGAACCAGCCCAGCCAAGCGGCAGCGGTCAAGTCCCTGGAAGCGTTTGGGGCGACAGTGGGGGCCGGCGACGGAGACGGCCTGTTCAAGCGCCTTTTCAGCAAGAAGGTCAACAGCAAGGCCGGGATCTACCTCGACGGCGGATTCGGCGTCGGAAAGACCCACCTGCTGGCTTCACTGTGGCACTCGGCTCCGGGACCGAAAGCCTTCGGGACGTTCGTGGAGTACACCAACCTGGTGGGCGCCCTGTCCTTCCGGAAGACCGTGGAGGCTTTGAGCAGCTACAAGCTTGTCTGCATCGACGAATTTGAGCTCGACGATCCGGGCGACACGGTGCTCATGTCCCGCCTCATGCGTGAATTGTCCGACGCCGGCGTGAAGCTTGCTGCCACGTCCAACACCCTGCCTGGTTCACTGGGGGACGGCCGCTTTGCGGCCGTCGACTTCCAGCGGGAGATCCAGGTCCTTGCGGACCAGTTCGACGTAGTCAGGATCGACGGAGAAGACTTCCGGCACCGCGGCTTGCCCGCCGCTCCGGCACCGTTGAAGACCGAAGACCTCAAGAGGCAGATGCATGCCGAGTTCGATGGTCAGACCGTGGCCATGGACGATTTCCGCGGCCTGATCGACCACCTTGCCGGTGTGCACCCCAGCCGGTATCGCAAGCTGATCGCAGGAATCGACGCCGTTGTTTGGCGCGACGTCGAAACCATCACGGAGCAGGCCGTTGCCCTTCGCTTCGTGGTGCTCGCCGACCGTTTGTACGACAAGGACGTCCCGATCCTTGCCAGCGGCGTGCCCTTCGACAAGCTCTTCACCGAGGAAATGATGACCGGCGGGTACATGAAGAAGTACTTCCGCGCCGTGTCCCGTCTGACCGCCCTGGCGCGCGAGGGCCAGAACCACGAGCCTTCTTAGCAGGCCCCACGGCAGGCCCCACCCTACTTCTGGGGTTCCCTCGTCTTGAGGACCGAACGCACCAGGATTCCGGCAGCAAGTGCCCAGAACGCGGCGCCGATCCCTGCGAAGCTGAGGCCCGACGCTGCGATCAGGAACGTCACGGAGGCTCCGATGCGTTCTTCGGCAATAGCCAGGGCCGAGGCGATGGCAGAGGCCAGGGTGCCCAGCAGCGCCAAGCCCGCGACGGCTTCCAGGAGACCTGGCGGTGCCGCCGCCACGACGGCCACCAGCGCGGCAGAGAAGGCTGCCAACACGAGGTAGGCCAGGCCTGACGTGAAGGCTGCGATCCAGCGCCGGCCCCTGTCCTCACCTGCTTCTTCTCCTGCAGCCAGCGCAGCGCTCAACGCGGCGAGGTTGATCGCATGTCCGCCAAAGGGAGCCCCCAGCGCAGTCCCTGCCCCTGTCACCAGCATCGACTGGCGCCACGGGACGGTGTAGCCGAAAGACTTCAGCACTGCCACCCCCGGAATGTTCTGCGATGCCATGGTCACAATGAACAAGGGCAACGCGATGCCGGCCACCGTGCTGAGCGTGAAAGCGGGCGTGGTCCAATGCAATTCAGGCAACAGCCGGTTCGTGGGGATGCTTACGCCGTTGACCACGATGTAGATTCCGATGACTGCGAGAGCCACCAACAGCGCGGCAGGTACGGACCAGCGGGGCGCCAGCTTCATCATGACCAGCCAGCAGAGGATCACGGGAGCCACCAATAGGGGAGCGGTGCCCAACGCTTTGAACGGGGCGAGGCAGAGGGACAGAAGCACTCCGGCCAGCATCGCCTGGGCGAGGGCCGTGGGAATCTTCGCCATCAGCTTTCCAAGGGCCGGGATGAGCCCCGTCAGGGCGATCAGCACACCAGCGATGAGGAAGGCGCCGACGGCGGCCGGCCACCCGCCGTCGGGCACTCCGGTTCCTGCGAGCAAAGCCGCACCGGGCGTCGACCATGCAAGCGTGACAGGCAAGCGCGACCGCCAGGAAAGCCAGAGAACGCCGAGCCCGAAGGTGAGGGTGAGGGCCAGGAGCCCGCTGGCGGCCTGTTCCTGGGTGGCACCGACCGCCCGGAGGCCTGCGAGTACCACCGCGAAGGATGAAGTGAAGCCGACCAGCGCGGTCACGATTCCAGCCACAAGCGGACGGGAGAGCTGCCGGGAAGCGGAGGCTGGACGTGACTGGCCGGTGTGGAGGGATGACGCTGGCATAGTCCATCACGTTACCGGAGCCGTGGCCCGCCCGCCGAGGCGACCACGGTTAAACGCCAAGGGCACCGGCGGCGCCTCGCGGCGGGACCGGTGCCCCGTTGACGTAACTGTATTCGGGAGCTCTGGCCGGTTGGACCGGCTACGGAGCCTCATTGGCGGAGGGAGCTGTCCAGGCCGTAGCCCTTACAGCAAACCGTCGAGGTTGCCCACGAACTCGGAAGCGGCTCTCTGAACCGCATCTAGTCGTCGATAAAATCGGCGGCCTATTCGATGCCGTCCTTGATGGCTTCTTCCTTGCCACCAACGAGGTCCTGAACTTTGCCCTTCAGATCGTCAAATAATCCCACGGGCACCTCCCTTCAATCACGGAGCCAGTTCGCTCCTCCGTTTTCGATCCTAACCCGAGACCTTGGAGGTGCCAAGGAAAAATTTGACTGGGATGTCAATCGAATTCTCAAGGGGGTCACAGCTGCTTGTCGGGAGAAAGCTCATGGTGGCGCGGACTGTCCGGATTCATAAGCGAATGCTTGCGGCCGTAGCCGAAGTAGATGACCAGTCCAATGGCCAGCCACACGACAAAGCGAAGCCAGGTTTCCCAATGCAACTGGGTCATGAGGAAGGCCGATGCCAGCATGCCGAACGCGGGAACCAGCGGCATGAATGGCAGCCGGAAGGTACGCGGCGCGTCCGGCTTCTTGTACCGGAAGATGATGACCGAGAGGCAGACGACGACGAACGCGGCCAGGATGCCGATGTTGGTCAGGTCCGCAACGGCCTTGATGGGGAACACGCCCGCCAGGAAAGCTGACGTAATGCCCGCGATCCAGGTGACGCGCTGCGGAGTGCCATGGCGGTCCGTCTTGGCAAACCAGCCCGGTAGCAGACCGTCGCGGCTCATGGAGAACCAGACACGGGTAACGCCGAGCAGGAAGGTCAACATCACGGTGAGGATCGACAGGACCGCGAACACCGAGATGATCGTGGCGATGACGGGCAGGCCTACCGAGCTGAAGGCGGAGGCGAAACCGGCCGTCGGGTTGATGTCCTTGTAGTTCTGCATGCCGGTGAGCACCAGGGTTGCCGCGACGTAGAGGAGCATGGCGATGACAAGGGAGAGCACGATTGCCTTGGGCATGTGCTTTTTGCCGTCCTTGGCTTCCTCGGCCGCGGTGCTCATGGCGTCGTAGCCGAACACCGCGAAGAACACAGTGGCCGAACCAGCCACCACCGGGCCGAAGCCGCTGGGCATGAACGGATTGTAGTTGTTCGTGTTGATGTAGAAGATGCCCAAACCGATGATGAACAGGATCAGGACCACCTTGATGGCCACCGCCACGAGTTCGAAGCGGCCGAAGGCTTTGGTTCCACGCGACAGGATCCAGGTGACCAGCAGGCAGACCAGGATGGCCGGCAGGTTGATGATGCCGCCATGTCCTTCGTCCGCCGTCGAGGTCATCCACGCCGGCATGTGGACGCCGATCCCGGAAAGGAACGCGTCGAAGTAGCCGGAAATGCCGATCGCGACGACGGCGACGATTGCGATGTACTCCAGCAGGAGGTCCCAGCCGATGAACCAGCCGATGACCTCGCCAAGGGCAACGTAGCCGTAGGTATAGGCGGATCCGGCGCGGGGGATCATGCCGGCGAATTCGGCGTAGGAAAGTGCCGCGGCCGCTGAGGCAAGGCCCGCGACCAGGAACGAGATCAGCACTGCGGGGCCGACACCAGGGGTGTCCGCGCTTCCATGCGCCACGAGCCCGGCCAGGGAGAAGATCCCGACGCCGATGATGCCGCCGACGCCGATGGCTGTCAGTTGCCAGAGGCCCAGGCTTTTGAAGAGCCCGCTGTGCTTGCTTTCCTCCTCGATGTCGTCAATGGGTTTCTTCCTCATGATCGAACGAACGACTGTTTGTTGATTCACCGTGCTCCTGCGTGTGGGCGTGGACGAATTGGGACTGAAGAAAGTATGCGATACGAATCACATTGGATAAAGTGATTTTTGCTGAGTGGTATTGATCGGTTTTGCTGATCTTTCGAGTAAGTGGCATAGGTGGTGGGCGTCTGCGGGCACAAAAAAAGCAGCTCCGGCGGAGCTGCTTGGGCGGTGTCACTGCTTTTGGCCAGTGGCGCTGGCCAGACGTCGAGGAAATGGAGCGGACGACGAGATTCGAACTCGCGACATCCACCTTGGCAAGGTGGTGCTCTACCAGCTGAGCTACGTCCGCACATGACGATCATCCGGCAAGGCCGGACTTTCATCAACAAGCAAGTTGCCTTGCCTTGGTGGGCGATACTGGGATCGAACCAGTGACCTCTTCCGTGTCAGGGAAGCGCGCTACCGCTGCGCCAATCGCCCGGATCGGCATAAGCCGGCCGGCCCGTTGCCGGGACCTTAAAATACGAGAGCGGACGACGAGATTCGAACTCGCGACATCCACCTTGGCAAGGTGGTGCTCTACCAGCTGAGCTACGTCC
The DNA here is from genome assembly GCF_051843155.1 of Arthrobacter sp. KNU-44. NCBI lineage: Bacteria > Bacillati > Actinomycetota > Actinomycetes > Micrococcales > Micrococcaceae > Arthrobacter > Arthrobacter sp. KNU-44. Next base: position 266,705 of record NZ_JBPXNG010000002.1, on the reverse strand, counting down.
GCACATGATGGAATCCGGCGAGGCCGGACTCTCATCAACAAGCAAGTTGCCTTGCCTTGGTGGGCGATACTGGGATCGAACCAGTGACCTCTTCCGTGTCAGGGAAGCGCGCTACCGCTGCGCCAATCGCCCAAATGCAATCCGGCCAAGACCGGAAACCAAGGTTTTCACCGAGGTGGGTACGGGATTCGAACCCGTGTATACGGCTTTGCAGGCCGCTGCCTCGCCTCTCGGCCAACCCACCGTGTAAGCACTATTCCTGGGGTTCCAAGAAATCAATGCCGTGACAGTGTCCTGCGAGCGGACGACGAGATTCGAACTCGCGACATCCACCTTGGCAAGGTGGTGCTCTACCAGCTGAGCTACGTCCGCATAGTCTTCTTCGGCGGCCTGCCCGCAGGGGGCATTCCGTCGCTTTCCGACGAGTAAAAACTCTATAGGAGGTTCCGGGAAACTCCAAATCGATGTGTCCGAATCGTAGGCAATGGGCTTAAGTTCCTTGAATTGGCGCGGATTTTGCGAGTTACACCAGTGTGATTCGTAGGCCTTTTCCTTGTTGTTGCCTCGTCGGTCGAGCCGATACTTTCCGGATTTTTGAATTCCGGCCGGGGTCGGCTAGTCTTCTTGTGCACGGGCGATTGGCGCAGTGGTAGCGCGCTTCGTTCACACCGAAGAGGTCACTGGTTCGAACCCAGTATCGCCCACCAGTAGAAAACCCCGTCTGACCTGCAGGCATGCAGGTCAGACGGGGTTTTCTGCTTCTCCAACGTCGCCTGGCGTACCGCAAACGTACCGCAGATCGTTGCAACGAAAGCTGCACGGTTCGACTGGCCAGCGGGTGGGATGGAGCCGCGAGCTCGCGTCCTATAGATGCTCTACCGGTGAGGCCGGCATCAGCGAGCGGGGAAATTTGGATGTCCGAGGATCGGGCATGATCCCGACTTCCCTTGGGCGCGGCCATGGTGTTCAAACGCGTGGAATGTGGCGCCATTGCCGATGCCGCAGGACGCTCTGAAGTAGCCGTAGGTTTACGTCGCTGAAAGCTCGAGAGCCTGCGCACTCCCGAGCGCGCCCACGACTACACACGTACAGCCCCTCACCGTCCCCTGGCCAGGGGCTGTTTTTCGTCGTCCAAGCGGGGGACCATAAGCATGCTTGCTATTTTTACCCGCTCACGCCTATGCTGTGTCCCGGTCCTAGACCGGACCTTTGCCGGGATGCAGCCTCTGTAACAAGGGGTAGCCGGCACAAGAGCAGCCCCTCACCGCCCAGACGGTGAGGGGCTGTTTTGTGTTCAACGAGGTTTGCCCGGACGTGCTCCGGCTAGTTGACCATCCGGCTATGGGCGCCGAGACTTATGAAATGACGATGGAGGACGAGCAACTTGCTCTTGAAACAGTTGTTGCCCGACTCGCCTCACGATATCCTGCCGCGTCACGCGAACAGGTTGAGCACATTGTTCGCAAAGAACACGAAGCCCTGGTTGGCCCCATCCGCGACTACATTCCAATCCTCGTGGAACACCGAGCCAAAGGCCGCCTTCGGGACTCACCGAACCACGAAGGCGATCAGCGCGAAACGGAAGCAACCGGCCTTCCGGCTCACAATCCGGCATAGAAGGCATCAACGCACTCTTGGGTCGATTGTCCGGTGCCGCACCTTGGATGCTTCCACCCACACCTCTTTGCGGCCCGCGTAGTAATCCATCGGCCAAGGTACGGACACCAGCACATGCACCCTAGTCCACCCGTACGCGAAGGCTGGCACCTCGTGGCTTTGCTCGTTGTTGTAATCGAGCATTACGAAGACGGGCCGGGGCTCTTTGGCCGTAGTCGCGCCTTCCACGGCCGCCGGATCCACTTCGGGCACAACCGGTATGGGCCTATGCGCGTGCGGTGGCTGCCAGAACTTCTTTTCCTCCACAGCTCGAGTCTGCCACCGTGGGCAGACAACCGGCGGCCGTCCAGTGGACCTGGCCGTCGAGCGCGAGGAAGTACGGGGCCTGATCGCTCAGGACTGAACGGCCGAGGTTCGCGCTTTGCGGACCGCCAGTTATCGGTTAGTTAGCGCCAGATCACTTGGATGCCGCTGTACGGTGTCCACGTGATGGATCCGTGTTCAAAGTCCTGCTTGATCACGTTGCCCAACCAGGCGCCAGATTCATCGCTTGTGGGGTAGCCGAGGCGACCCCATGCCCAGCCGAGGCCTTCGTAGGTGGACTTGATGGCGCCCTGGACGTAGTGCGCCCCGGTGGCGGGGCTCCAGAAGTACACACCTTTTTGGAACCACTGGTAGCAACCATTGTTGGGGGCGGTGCATTGCTCGTCTCCGGTGGGGTAGCCGATGCCGCCGTAGTATCCGGTCCGGAGCCAACCCCAGCCGATGGCCCCGTGGACCATGGAGGCGCCTGTGGCTGGGGACCAGACGATCTGGCCATTGTCGAAGTACTGGACGCAGCCGCCGTCGGTGTAGCCGTAGTCGCACATCTCTTCGAGGTGTGGGTATCCAAGAGTGCCCCACGCCCAGCCGAGCTGGGCATACTTGCCTCGATAGCGCCGTGGACCAAGCTCCCTGTAAACCAGCCGGGGGGCTGTGCTTTCCACATGATTCCGCCTTGGAACCACTGGTAGCAGCCGCCGCCCGGGCCCGTGCAATTGATGTCCCCGAGCGGGTAGCCCATTGGTCCCCACGCCCAGTTCTTCTGCTCGTACAGTGCTTGAAAACCGTCAGTACGAACGGTGGCCGCGGCCGTCGTCGGCGACCACCAGGTGATTCCCTTCTCGAACCACTGATAACAGCCGCCGTGAGGGGCCGTGCACACTTCGTCGCCGAGCGGAAGGCCTAGGGCCGCGTATCCGCCGTCGGCAAAGTATTTCGCGCCCGTCGGGGTGGTACTCAGTGCCCCCTGAACGCCTCGGCTGGGACTCCAGAAGGCCTCCCCGTTCTTGAAGTCTTGGTGGCAGAAGTTGGGCTCCCAACAAATTGTGTCACCGTTCGGTGGGCCGTACACGGAAGCGATCGACGGGCTGTACCACGTCGCGAACGGACTGGCGACGACCCAGCCACCTGCCGGCGGGTCTGGCGGCGTGGTCGCGGCGGCTAGCAATTGTGTCGGTGCCGATGTCCCTGACGGAGAAGTCGTAGCGAATTCGGGCGACGTCACACCGCCCCAGATAACGGCTCCGGCGGCTAACGCGGACAGGAGGATGCGAGCGATCCTCCGACCACGGAAGTTGGTAGCACGCATGCGTAGTCCTTCCCCACTAACGCCTCCCGGACGAGTGGCACTAGGGGAGAATATCCTGCGCGAACAGTCGGCGGAGGAGACACGTCCTGACGCAAGAAAAGAGCCCTTCCCCGCCGGCTGCTAACCGATGGGGAAAGGCCCTTACATGTGTGGCGTTGGTCAGCCGGCCATCGGCGGCTGTAGTCGTCGGCTTGGTTTTCCCGCCTTGTAGCCGGCGAGCAGCACCTCGATATCGTGCCTCAAGCGAGCATCCATATCACTGGAAGGGTCAGCCGCGAGCGCCTCAAGCTGGCCCATGACCTCGGCCACTTTCGCCTTGGTCAGGCCAGAAGTGGCTGACTGGATACCCTCCATTGCCCCACCCTGTCGTTGGTTGATGCTCACGGTCGAATTCTCCCGAATGTTCGGTGGTTGCGCACTTTTTTCGTTCCCGCTCACTGGCGATCCTCGATCTTCAATACCTCGATGCCGAACGTGTCCGTGAGCTCGAATTGTGCGTCGATGCCGTTCGATCTTAGCCAATCGAAGTGCAGTTTAATTGCTTCCACCAGGAGAACGGCGTGTGTATGCCTGAACTGCTCCGGGAGCTCCCTCATCTTCGTGAGGGCATCCACGAAGGTTGGCCAGACAGTCTCGTGTTGGTCGATGATGACCGCCCTCAAGATCTCGTATTGCTCGTCAGCGGGCATTATGTCGTCTAGGTTGTCTTGATTGCTCATCGCACAAGACCTCTTGTCGTTGGCGACGAGTTCCTGCTTTACGCCCATCGGGGCCTGGTCATGCGCGAGGCGCCGTCCTGACCACCCGGTTCCTTCCGAGTGACTTGGCTTGGTAAAGGGCGGTGTCGGCGGCGGCGATCATCGCCGTGAGGTCTACTGCGCCGAACTGGGTTGAGGTGACTCCGTAACTCACCGTCGGAAGGTGGATGTCGTCGAGGTTTTTGCTTGCCGCCAAAGAGCGATTGATGTCGCCCGCGATGCTTTCGGCCCGCTCCTGGCTGGCTCCCGGCAAGAGCAAGATGAATTCTTCGCCCCCGTATCGTCCGACCAGGTCGGTGGATCGTACGGACTCGGAGCACGCAGCAGCGAATGCCTGAAGGGCGGCGTCGCCGGCGGCATGACCAAACTCGTCGTTGATCGCTTTGAAATGGTCCAGGTCGGCAAGGATCAAGGAGGCGACGGAGCTTGTGGCGTGCAGTCGCTCTAGTTCTTTCGTAGCCAGGTCCATGAAGGTGCCACGGTTGAGGAGCCCCGTCAGGTTGTCGCGTGCAGCACGTTCGCTGAGCCGGTTGATCAACTGATCGTTGCTGAGGGCTGTCATGCTGAAGGAGACGGCAACCAGGAGTATCAGCGTGACCAGGCTGGCCATGGATGGGCCGAAATACAGGCGGAAGTTCGGTCCGCTTGGACCTTCGACGAGGTACACGGACAGGCGGCAGAAATAGTATGCGGCCAGGAAGCCCGCGGCCAAGGCCATCGACTTGTGCACATGGGAGTAGCTGGAATCGAGCAGCCACAGATCGCGGGAGGCCAACGCGATGCCCACCGTCATGAATCCCAGATAGACCAGGCCCCCCGACCAGGTGTTGAAACCAGGACTTTCCAAAACGGAGGCGAGGGCCGTGACGCCACAGGCCGCCGCGAATTGCCACCTCGGCGGCGGCAACATCCTGAGGGACCGGGCGCCGGTCCACACACTGAACGCTCCACCCACCAGGAGGACGTTTCCCGAGGGATTCGCCCAGATCTGATACGGCGTCCCGTTGAGCAGGAAAGCAAGATTCCCTGCGAGGAAGAACAGGAGGGCGATGCACCACCACCCGTTGTAGGAGGACCGCGTGCGCCTGAACGATGCGTAGAACAAGAGGAGCAGCGTAAGAGCGACCACGCCAAGGGCGACTCGCAGTGTTGTTATATCGAGGACCAAGATTCGCTCCCGTAGCCGAGGACGTGACCAATTATGGCACCGGGAGTCGGATAACACTGTGCGCCATGCGTGAGGAGCACATTAATTGCCGGGTGGAGTCCCGTCGGCAGCCACCAGGACTCCGCATCTTCTTGTCAGCGGTGTGTGAAAGAGTTTTCCTATGACAGATCCACTGCTTGCCCATGCCACCGAATACGGCCGGATGTATGCCCGGTCCACGTCCGAGACCTTCTCGGTCCCTTCCATCACCACGGTGATCGGCCAGCAGGCCCACTCCCTGGACGGCTGGTTCGGCTACATGGGTGCCAGCAGCCTGGCGAAAGACCCGGAGCTCCCGCAACATCTTTCCAGTCCTGCCAAGATGAGGCAGGCCGTCAACAAGGCAGCCAAAGCTGCAGAGGTGTACCGGGACGACGCCGCACGCCGTGGCGACCGCGTGCATAACTACTGCGAGCAAGTGGCCCTCCGTGCTCTCGGACGTCCGCACCGCGTGAAGGAAACGCGCGAAGAGCTCGCTTCAAACGGCGAGGAAGCCTTCGCGGCCCGTTTCGATGAGTGGTGGGCGCTGTACCGGGTGGAGCCCATTGCGCCCGAGATCACCGTGTGGAACGCCAGCGTCGGCTATGCCGGAACCCTGGACCTCGTCGCCAAAATCAACGGCAGGGTCTGCCTGATTGACTACAAGACCAAAGGCACCACCCGCGATGGGACTGTGAAACCCCTCGACGACAAGGTGGTGATGCAACTGGTTGCGGGCATGAAGGCCGAGGAAAGCCTTGTGGATCCAGTGGCGGGGGAGTGGGAGCCGTGGAAGTACGGTGAAAACCCTGTGCTGCTTGCGGTGGCTATCGGCGAGACCGAAGTGCGCCCCCAGCGGGCCAACCCGGACGTCCTCAAGCACCACTGGTGGAAGTTCTGCGCCTTGAAGCGGGTGTGGGAGATGTCTGCCGATGTGGCCGCAGCCGGAACGGCGCTGCTCCCTGTAGCTCCGCCGTCGTACCCTGCCGCCGCGGCGCCCGCGGCCTCAACTAAACTGGCCTAGGCCCCTTTTACCGGGACCGAAGCTTCGCCGATCGTGAGGAAAGACAGCACATGGCCATTTTGAGTATCCGTATCATCGGCGACCCCGTGCTCCGCACGGTTGCTGATCCAGTCACGGAATTCGGGCCGGAGCTCGCCAAACTCGTCTCGGACATGACCGAGACCATGGAAGACGTGGACGGTGCCGGGCTCGCGGCGCCGCAGATCGGCGTCAGCCAGCGGGTCTTCACTTACCGGATCGGGGGTGTGGAAGGCCACATCATCAACCCCGTGCTCGAGAGCAGCGAGGACTTCCAACCTGACGAGGTAGAAGGCTGCCTCTCCATTCCCGGACTCGCGTTCCCGGTTCGCCGCCGCAGGACCACCCGCGCCACCGGCGTGGACATGAACGGCAACCCCGTGTCCGTTGAGGCAGAGGGCATGCTCGCCCGCTGCTTCCAGCACGAGACCGACCACTTGGACGGGATCCTGTTCACGGACCGCCTGGAGGGTGAGGACCGGAAAACCGCCCTCCGTGCCATCCGCGCAGCGAACTACCATTCCGTGACTGAACGGACCACCGCCAAGAGAGCCAACACTGTGGGCTCGAGCTTCGGCAGCTTCGGAGCCGCCGAATGAGGGTGCTTTTCGCCGGCACCCCGGCTGTCGCAGTCCCTTCCCTGGATGCGCTGATCGAGGCCGGTTTTGAGGTCGTGGCGGTGCTCACCAGGCCGGATGCCCCTACCGGCCGCAAACGGATCCTGACGCCGTCGCCCGTGGCAGCACGTGCCGCTGAACTCGGCATCGGCATCATCCACGCCTCGAAAGTGGACGCGGGGACCACCGAGCGGATCGCTTCGTACGAGCCGGACGTCGCAGCGATCGTCGCCTACGGGGGCCTCGTCCCCAAAGCCGCGCTCGGAGTACCGCGCCACGGCTGGATCAACCTCCACTTCTCCCTCCTCCCTGCCTGGCGCGGCGCCGCACCGGTCCAACGTTCAGTCATCGCCGGCGACGACATCACCGGAGCCGCTACCTTCCTCCTCGAGGAAGGACTCGACACCGGACCTGTCTTCGGGACGTTGACGGAAACCGTGCGCCCTGAAGACACGGCCGGCGACTTGCTGGAGCGGCTCTCGCGCAGCGGCGCGATCCTGCTCGCCCAGACCCTCTCCGCCGTCGAGTCCGGCAAAGCGGCCCCCCAGCCCCAGCAAGGCGACGTCTCGCTCGCGCCCAAACTGACGCTCGACGACGGCCGGCTCGAGTGGACGCAACCGGCCCTCGCCATCAACCGCAGGTCCCGTGGGGTCACGCCCGAACCAGGAGCATGGACCATGCTCGACGGACAGCGCGTCAAGCTGGAACCCGTAGGTTTGCGCCCGGACATCCGGGATCTTGCACCTGGCCAGGTCCGGGTTGACGGCAAGAACGTCCTGGTCGGGACCGGATCACATGCAGTGCAACTTAGGGGGATCCAGCCTGCGGGCAAGAAGATGATGCCGTCGGCCGATTGGGCCCGTGGTTTGGCAACACCAGAAAGCGTGGAATTCGAATGAATGAGTCCGGCCGGCGCGGCCCCAACAACAGTGGGAACAGGGACGGCGGGGGCCACGGCAACCGCGGTCCCCGCGGCGAAAGCAACCGCGACGCCCAAGGCCGCGAACGCAACAGGGGCCCGCAACGCGGTTTCTCCACCAACGCACCGTCCCAGCGGACCCGACGCGCGGATCCGGCACGATTGGTGGCGTTCGAAGTCCTGCGCGCAGTCGCTTCGGAAGACGCGTACGCAAACCTCGTGCTGCCTTCGCGGATCCGACACCACCACCTCGACAAGCGCGACGCCGGATTCGCCACCGAGCTGAGCTACGGGGCGCTGCGCGGCCAGGGGATGTACGACGCCGTCCTGGCCGAGTGTGTCGACCGGCCCCTCGCCCAACTGGATCCGGCAGTCCTGGATGCGTTGCGACTTGGTGCCCACCAATTGCTCGCGATGCGCGTTCCTGCCCACGCCGCACTCGACCAGACTGTCGGGCTGGCCCGCGCGGTCATCGGAGCAGGCCCGTCGTCGCTCATCAACGCAGTGCTCCGAAAAGTCACCGCAAGGACGCTTCCGGAGTGGCTCGATCACCTGCTGGAAAACGAGACCGACGAGACCAGGATCGCTTCCGTACGCCACGCGCACCCGGAATGGATTGTGAGGGCGCTGCGCCAATCGCTCGTCATGCATGGCCGTCCCGCGAGCGAAATCAACGAGCTGCTCGAAGCCGACAACGCGGCCCCTGTGGTGAACCTGGTGGCGTTGCCCGGCATCGGCAATCTTGATGAAGCACTGGAAAGCGGGGCCACTCCCGGCGAACTCGTCATCGACTCGGCGCTGTCCAGCGGCGGCGACCTCGGGCGCATGTCCTCCATCCGTGAAGGCACTACGCGCGTCCAGGACGTCGGTTCCCAGTTGGTAGCCCGCGCCGTCGCAGCCGTGGACCTCGGACGGGGCGCCAAGGACGGCGAGAAGTGGCTGGACCTTTGCGCCGGCCCCGGTGGCAAGGCCGCGCTGCTGGCCGCCCTCGCCCGCCAGGAAGGTGCGAGCCTCTTGGCCAATGAACCCGCAGAACACCGGGCGAAGCTGGTCAGCCAAGCCCTCTCGGCGGTTCCGGCGGATGCCTGGAGCGTGCGGGTCGGCGATGGCCGCGACGTCGGCAAGGAACAACCGGAAACCTTCGACCGGGTTCTGGTCGACGTTCCCTGCAGCGGCCTTGGCGCGCTGCGCCGCCGCCCCGAATCACGGTGGCGCCGGACGCCCAAGGACCTTGCCGATCTCGGTCCGTTGCAGCGTGAATTGCTCAACTCGGCCATCGACGCCGTCAAACCGGGCGGCGTAGTGGCGTACGTGACGTGCTCACCGCACGCAGCCGAAACCACCGCCGTCGTCAGCGATGTCCTGCGCAAGCGGGACGACCTGGAGCAGATCGACGCCGGCGCGGCCCTGGACGCGGTCAGCCTGACCGGCAACCTCGGCGCCGGGCACGAGTTGACCGCACAATTGTGGCCGCACGTGCATCAAACCGATGCGATGTTCCTGGCGCTTATCCGGAAGAAGCCGTAACCTTCGGCGCCTTTCTCGGGCTGAAAGTCCTGCGTGCCTAAGCTGGAGAATTGCCAACACCACCAGACCGCCACCAACACTGAGGGAACTGCCTTGACTGAGTGCTGTATCAACCCGAGCATCCTGTCCGCGGATTTCGTGAATCTGGAAGCCGAGCTGAAGAGAATCAGTAACGCCGACGCCGTCCACGTCGATGTCATGGACAACCACTTTGTCCCGAACCTGACGCTCGGCCTGCCGGTCGTGGAGCGGATCCAGGCTGTGAGCCCGGTCCCGCTGGACGCCCACCTGATGATCGCCGACGCCGACCGCTGGGCTCCGGCCTACGCCGACGCCGGCGTGGCTTCCGTGACCTTCCATGCGGAAGCAGCCATGGCTCCCATCAAGCTCGCCCGGGAGCTCCGTGCCCGCGGTGCGAAGGCGGGAATGGCACTTCGTCCCGCCACGCCCGTGGAACCGTACCTGGACATGCTCAGCGAACTGGACATGCTCCTCATCATGACCGTGGAGCCTGGCTTCGGCGGGCAGTCCTTCCTGGACGTCACGCTGCCGAAGATCCGGCGGGCGCGTGCCGCGATCGACGGCTCCGGTATGGGCGTCGCAATCCAGGTCGACGGCGGCGTCACGGAGGAGACCATTGTCCGGGCAGCAGAAGCCGGCGCAAATGTGTTCGTTGCCGGATCCGCCGTCTACGGCCATGCGGACCCCGCTGCGGCCATTGAGCGGCTGCGCGCCGCCGGCCTCGCGGCAATGTGACAACAATGACGCAATTGCCTGCATATTGGTCAGGGAATACATCGGCCATTGCTCCAGTTGTGTCAGAATAGCAACACACATACGTGCTCCGGGGTCGGTGTAATTCCGAACCGGCGGTTATAGTCCGCGACCCGCGAGCCATCGCGCTTCCTTCACGGGAATCACGACGGCGGACGGTTGAACTGGTGGAATTCCAGTACCGACAGTTAAAGTCTGGATGGGAGAAGCACGTACAGTCATGCTTGGGCGTTCCGTGCGCCCGGTATTGCGCTGTCGTACACCCCCGGAGCCATCGCGGCATTCGAGGGAAGGAACGACATGGACTTTCTGCGATGGCTCTTCGAAGCACAGATTCCCGTAGGTGGATCTGTCCTTGTTCTTCGCGAAGTGCTAGGCAATATTTTCGGGCTCGCCAGCGCCCTGGGCGGCATGCGCCGCAAAGTCTGGGCATGGCCCATCGGGATCGCAGGCAACCTGCTCCTGTTGACGGTCTTTCTTGGCAACGTCTTCGGTGCCGCCACGCCGGCAACCCTGTGGGGCCAGGCCGGACGCCAGATCATGTTCATCAGCGTCGCCGCCTACGGCTGGTACCGCTGGCGGCAGGGCCTCCAAGCAGGCACCCACGGCCGCGCCATCGTGCCCGGCTGGGCAAGCCCCAAAGCGCGGATCGGAATGGTGGCCGCCATGATTGCCGGAACCGCCGCCCTCACTCCCGTCTTCGATTCCATGGGTTCGTACCCTCCTGTATGGGCAGACGCCTGGACCTTCATGGGTTCACTCCTGGCGACGTATGGCATGGCACGAGGATGGACCGAATTCTGGCTGATCTGGGTTGCCGTGGACATTGTCGGAGTTCCGCTGCTATTCAGCGCGGGCTATTTTGCCAGCGCTTTCATGTACCTCTTTTACGGGTTCTTCACACTTGCCGGATTCTTTGTCTGGTGGCGCGCAGACCGACGTGAAGGCCAGCCGCTCAGGCCAACGCCCGAGCCGGAAACCGTAGGAGCCCTCACATGAGCAACGCCTCGAAGCTGGATTTCCCGGAGGCTGAATCCGCGGCCATGGAGACCGCACTGCACGTGGCCCTCCGGGGACACCGTGGCGCCAATCCCTTGGTGGGAGCGGTTGTGCTGGGGCCCAACGGGGAGCAGCTCATCACGGGCTACCACCGCGGCGCCGGCACGCCCCACGCCGAGGCGGATGCGATCGCGAAAGCGCAGGCAAGGGGCCTCGACCTCGCCGGAACAACCATGGTGGTGACCTTGGAGCCCTGCAACCACATAGGGCGCACGGGACCCTGCACCCAGGCGATCATTGACGCTGGCATCTCACGTGTGGTTTACGCCGTCGACGACCCCCACGATCCGGCCGCAGGAGGTGCCGGCAGACTGCGCGCTGCCGGCGTGGACGTGCGGTCAGGGCTGGCCGCCGCCGAGGCCTGGAAACTGAACCGCGAGTGGTTCAATGCGGTGGAGGCGAGGCGCCCGTTCGTTACGCTTCACATTGCGCAGACCCTCGACAGCAGGATCGCGGCTACCGACGGGACCAGCCAATGGATCTCCAGTCCGGAATCGCTCGCCGACAACCACGGACTGCGCCGCCTGATCGACGCCATTCTGGTGGGCACCGAAACCGTCCTGGTGGACAACCCGCGGCTGACGGCGCGGGAGCCGGATGGCGAAGTATCGCAAAGCCAGCCACTTCGGGCCGTCATGGGGCTGCGGGATGTTCCTTCGGAAGCCGCTGTCCGGGGGAGCGACGGCAAGTTCATCCACCTGCCAACCCGCGATCCTGCCGAAGCTTTGGAACTGCTGTTCGCCGAAGGCGTCCGGCACGTCATGGTGGAAGGCGGCTCCCGCATCCTGAGTGCCTTCCTCGCTGCGGGTCTTGTGGACGAATTGATCGTCTATCTTGCGCCCACCCTGTTGGGCTCCGGTACACCTGCCCTGACGGATCTCGGCATCTCCACCCTCGCCGACGCCCAGCACTGGAACTGGGACGACGCCGGCGGCGGTGCGGTCCATGCGCTGGGTCGCGACCTCAGGCTGCATTTGAGGTCCGGACCATCGGACGGAAACAAACCGGCCTGGACGAAGTCCCATACCGAACACCACGAACCATTTCCGGGCAAGGACGCCTCGGACACCACCACAGGAGGACACTGATGTTTACCGGAATCGTTGCTGAACAAGGCACGGTCCTGTCCGTCGAGCACGACGGCGAGGCCAGCGCGACGCTGCGCCTCATGGCCCCCAGCACCACCGAAGGCCTTGGCTTGGGCGGCTCCATCGCCGTCAACGGCGTGTGCCTCACCGCAACGGACATCGACGGCCGGGAGTTCAGCGTCGACGTCATGGGCGAAACCCTCGACCGGACCACCATCGGCGAACTGACTGCGGGTGACACTGTGAACCTCGAGCGTTGTGTCCAGGCGGGCGGACGCCTGGACGGCCACGTTGTCCAGGGCCACGTCGACGGCGTCGGACACCTTCTGGAGCGCAAGTCGCTGGGCAACTGGGACCGCCTCCGCTTCGCGGTGCCGGCCCCGCTGGCACGCTACATCGCCGAAAAAGGGTCGATCGCCGTCGACGGCGTATCACTCACCGTCACGGCCGTCAGCCCGGCCGAAGAAGAGAACCCCTGGTTTGAAGTGGGACTCATTCCCACCACGCTCGACGAAACCGGGCTCGGGGCCAAGGCCACAGGAGGGCGCGTCAACCTTGAGGTGGACGTCCTCGCGAAATACACCGAGCGACTGCTGTCCTTCCGTTCGCCGGCAACCGCCGCTGGGGCTGCCCAGTGAGCGCCGCACACAACGGCAGTACCGCAGTGGTGCGCCAGGGGCTGGACCCCGTCGAGAAGGCCGTGCAGGCCATGGCAGCCGGCCGTCCCGTCATTGTTGTGGACAATGAAGACCGCGAAAACGAAGGCGACATCATCTTCGCCGCCGAACACGCGACGCCTGCCCTCATGGGCTGGACCATCCGCTACAGCTCGGGAGTCATTTGCGTTCCCCTTGAAGGCTCGCGGGCTGATGCCATGGCGCTGCCTCCCATGGTCCTGGTCAATGAAGACGCCAAGGGCACTGCCTACACGGTGTCCTGCGATGCCGCTTTGGGCGTCAGCACCGGTATTTCCGCCACGGACAGGGCCCTGACGGCCCGGATTCTGGCTGATTCGAGCAGCACGCCGTCCTCGATCACCCGGCCCGGGCATATTTTTCCGCTCCGGGCCGTTAATGGGGGAGTGCGTGAACGTCCGGGACACACGGAAGCGGCAGTTGATCTCTGCAGGCTTGCGGGGCTCGCCCCGGTGGGCGTGATCGCCGAGTTGGTACATGACGATGGTGAAATGATGCGCCTGGACAGCCTCCGGGAGTTCGCTGCCGAGCACGGATGTCCTCTGATTTCGATCGAGGATCTCGTGGCTTATGTTGTAGCGTCGGAGGCTGAGGACCAGGTTGCAATTCCGGCAGGAAACGAGGAGCAGCGATGACCACAGCGACAACGCACGACGGCGGCACGCCCGCACGCGCAACGCATCCCGTGAGCGGCGGCCCGATTGTCCAGCTACCCACCGCCTTCGGTGAGTTCGTGGCACAGGCGTGGACCGACCTTGCAACGGGTGCGGAGCACCTGGCGGTGAGTTCCCCGAAAGCGCCGCGTGCAGGCAAGGCCCCGCTGGTGCGCCTTCACTCGGAGTGCCTCACGGGCGACGTATTCGGCTCTTACCGCTGCGATTGCGGCGAACAGCTGGCGTACGCCCTCGAGCTGATCCGCGAAGAGGGCGGCACCCTGCTCTACCTGCGCGGACAGGAAGGCCGCGGCATCGGTCTGGCAAACAAGATCAAAGCCTACGCGCTGCAAGAGGCCGGATTCGACACGGTCGAGGCCAATGAGCAGCTCGGGCTGCCGGTGGACGGACGCTGCTACAAAGCGGCTGCGCAGATCCTTGCCGAGATGGGCCTTCACGAAATCCGGCTCCTGAGCAACAACCCGGACAAGCAGAACAGGCTTGCCGCGGCTGGCGTGAAGGTGGTCGAGATGGTGCCCACTGAGGTTCCGTCCCGTGAAGAAAACCTTCGGTACCTCCAGACCAAGAAGGACCGCATGGACCACCGCCTGACCCTCGGTGACACCGAGCCGGCCGGTACCCATGCAGCTGCCGGCACTTTTGACCTCGAACAAGACTGAACTGCACTCACAAGACTGAACGGATTACCACACACCCATGAGCGGACACGGCGCCCCTACCATCGACCTCACCACCCTCAACACAGAGGAAACCCACCAGCTGAAACTCGCCATCGTTGCTGCCAGCTGGCATACCCAGATCATGGACGGGCTCCTCGACGGGGCGCTGCGTGCCGCAAAGGAAGCCGGCATCGCCGAGCCCACCGTGCTGCGCGTCCCTGGATCCTTTGAGCTTCCCGTCGCAGCGGCAAGGCTCGCCCCGCATTTCGACGCCGTCGTCGCCCTCGGCGTCGTCATCCGCGGAGGCACACCGCACTTTGAGTACGTGTGCCAGGCGGCGACGTCGGGACTCACTGAAGTAAGCGTCCGCACCGGCGTGCCGGTGGGCTTCGGCGTGCTCACCTGCGACACCGAGCAGCAGGGCCTGGACCGCGCCGGACTGGAAGGCTCGTCGGAGGACAAGGGCCACGAAGCCGTGACCGCCGCGCTCTCCACCGCTCTGACCCTCAAGCAGTACACCTAGCAAATCGACGAAAGGGATGTGGGCGTGCCGGCGCACATTGTGCGTTCGCTCACATCCCTTCCGTCATGCAATGACCCGACAGGCGGTCACCGGCCCCGAGCAAGTAGGCTGTAGGGCGTGAAGAATTTCGAGACGCTGTTCGCAGAACTGAGCGAAAAGGCAGCGACCCGTCCGGCAGGCTCCCGCACCGTCGCCGAATTGGACTCCGGAATCCACGGCATCGGCAAGAAAGTCGTGGAGGAAGCAGCCGAAGTCTGGATGGCTGCAGAGTATGAATCCGATGAAGCCGCGGCCGAGGAAATCTCCCAGTTGCTCTACCACCTGCAGGTCCTGATGCTCGCCAAGGGTCTGAGCCTGGAAGACGTTTACAAGCATCTCTAGCCACGTCCGCTCCGTCAGGACCTGAAGAGGTCCCACCGGAGCCAAGCGTGGCCCCAGCGCTCACTGCACCGTGTCGTCCGAGACAAGTCCCTCTGCGGACAGTGCCGTGAGCACAATGCCTGAAACATCCCCTTCCACTCCCCAAGAAAGTCCCCCAATGCTGCGAGTAGCCGTCCCCAACAAGGGGTCCTTGTCCGAAGCCGCCTCCGCGATGCTGTCCGAGGCGGGATACCGCCAGCGCCGCGATACCCGCGAACTGGTCATGGTCGATCCCGACAACGACATTGAGTTCTTCTTCCTCCGCCCCCGGGACATCGCCGTGTATGTCGGCCAAGGAACGCTCGACGTCGGCATCACCGGCCGCGACCTCCTGCTGGATGCACAGGTCGAAGCCGAAGAGCTGCTTCCCCTTGGCTTTGCCGCGTCCACCTTCCGCTTCGCCGGCCCCGTCGGCGACTTCTCCGCCGTCGAGCAGCTCGAAGGCAAGCGCCTCGCCACGAGCTACGACGGCCTCCTGCGCGACTACCTCGCCGAGCGAGGCGTCAAGGCCAAGGTGGTCCGCCTCGACGGCGCCGTGGAGTCTTCCGTGCGCCTCGGCGTCGCCGACGCGATCGCCGACGTCGTCGAAACCGGAAACACGCTCAAGGCTGCCGGAATGGAGATCTTCGGCGAGCCGATCCTCAAGTCCGAAGCTGTCCTGATCCGCCGCACCGGCGAGGGTGGTGCCGCCAACGGTACCGTGAAGGAGATCGAGGTCCTGATCCGGCGCCTGCAGGGCGTGCTGGTCGCCCGCCAGTACGTCCTCATGGACTACGACATCCGCAAGGATCTCGTAGAAGAAGCCGCCACCCTCACACCGGGTCTCGAGTCGCCGACGGTGTCGCCGCTGCGTGACTCGGACTGGGTTGCCGTCCGCTCCATGGTTCCGAAAAAGGAAACCAACCGGATCATGGATGAGCTGTACGACCTCGGCGCCCGCGCCATCCTGGTCAGCAGCATCCACGCCTGCCGCATCTGACACGAGACAATTCCAGGAGTAGCAATGGCTGTAGCAGTACGTGTCATCCCTTGCCTAGATGTCGACGCCGGACGGGTGGTGAAGGGCATCAACTTCGAGGGTCTTCGCGACGCCGGAGACCCTGTCGAGCTGGCGCACCGCTATGACAACGCCGGGGCGGACGAACTCACGTTCCTTGACGTCACGGCGTCATCCGGCAACCGGGAAACGACGTTCGACGTCGTTCGCCGCACCGCCGAGGAAGTCTTCATCCCGCTGACCGTCGGCGGTGGCGTCCGCGGCGTGGCCGAAGTGGACAAGCTCCTGCGTTTCGGTGCGGACAAGGCCTCCATCAACACTGCCGCCGTCGCGCGCCCGGACGTCATCGACGAGATCACCCGCCACTTCGGCTCCCAGGTGCTCGTCCTTTCGGTAGACGCGCGGCGGACGAGGCCCGGCTCCGAACCCACGGCTTCCGGCTTCGAGGTGACCACCCACGGCGGACGCCAGGGAACAGGAATCGACGCCATCGCGTGGGCCAAGGAAGCTGCGGAACGCGGCGTGGGGGAGATCCTCCTCAATTCGATTGACGCCGACGGCACCAAGGACGGCTTCGACCTCGAACTCATCCGCCTGGTCCGCGCGGCCGTCCACATCCCGGTCATCGCTTCCGGCGGCGCCGGAGAACCGGCGCATTTCCCGCCCGCAGTGGAAGCAGGTGCCGACGCCGTTCTGGCAGCCTCGGTGTTCCACTTCGGTCCGGACGACATGATCGCCCAGGTCAAGGCAGCGATCCGCGAAGCAGGCTTCCTGGTCCGCTAGCGGGTCCCAGCCGGTCCAACCCAACTAGCTCGCAGTTGTTGTCGTTTTGAGCCCTCATAACGACAACAACTGCGAGTTAGTTGGGTTTAACGGGCGCAGTTGGGGTTAAGCGCGGGTCAGAGGCCGACTTCTGCTGACTGGAGGAGGGCGACGGCGTCGGGCTGGCCCTCAAAGGTGACCAGCGCGTGATGCGTCCGGCCGTGGGCGTGCATCAGGAGTTCACCGGGCTCGCCCACTATGGCAACCGATACGGGAGCCCGCTTGGCAACATGGCGGGGACCGGTGGGGCGGACCAACACGATCCCGAGGTCCACGCCGCGGTACAGAATGGCGGCGCGCTTGATCAATTCATCCCACAAGGCGTCCGAGTATTCCTCGTCCAGGGCCCGCGGAGCCCAACGGTCTCCGGCCCGGCGGATGTCCTCCGTGTGCACGAAATATTCAATGAGGTTGGAGGACTCGTCGAGGGCCTTGATCTTGAGGGGAGACAAGGCGGGCGGACCTGAACGGAAGGTATTCACCAGTTCGGCGTAATCTTCCGTGGTTTTCAGCTTGGAGGCCAGTTTTGCCGTGGCTTTATCCGAGGCCCTGGCCATGCTCTTGATGAGCAAGCCGATACCGACAGCCGCTTTACGCTCCCGCAAGTACAAGTGCGCCGCGAGGTCCCTTGTCAGCCACCCTTCGCAGAGCGTGGGGGAGTCAGGTCCGGCCGCCAGGAGTGTTTCGGCCAGTACTTCGCGGGAGGGATCGACGAAATGCATCACTTGTGAAACTAGCACGAGACGCGCTCTGTTGCGCAGTGGAACCGCCGCTGAATTTCGGCTCCACACGAGGCACTAGACTTGATCTGATGTCTGAGCAGTCAACACCCCCAGCCACGCCCGCCGCCGCCTTCGCCGCGGAGCCCGCCGTCGTGCCCGTCAGTCCGCTCCCGCACGAGCTGGCCGCCGCGCTGAAGCGCGATTCTGCCGGCTTGGTAGCGGCGATCATCCAACAGTTCGACACCGACGAAGTGCTGATGCTCGGCTGG
Organism: Arthrobacter sp. KNU-44; assembly: GCF_051843155.1. Lineage (NCBI taxonomy): Bacteria > Bacillati > Actinomycetota > Actinomycetes > Micrococcales > Micrococcaceae > Arthrobacter > Arthrobacter sp. KNU-44. Next base: position 248,707 of record NZ_JBPXNG010000002.1, on the reverse strand, counting down.
ATGGACGACGAGGCATTGCACCGGACCCTGACCACGGGACGAGTAACATTTTTCTCCCGGTCCCGGCAGGAATACTGGCGCAAGGGCGACACCTCCGGGCACGTCCAGTTCGTGAAATCGGTGGCCCTGGATTGCGACGGCGATGCCCTCCTGGTCCGCGTCGACCAGGTAGGCGCGGCCTGCCACACGGGCACACGCACATGCTTCGATGACCGGAGCCTCGCCGCCGTGACCGGCGCGCGGGACTAGGCCACCACACACCATCCACCGAGGCAAGCACACAAGAAGAGGCGGAGAACACTAACCATGCAGGACCTTGGAATCATCAGCCCGGGCCTGGAGGAGTTCCGCGAACTCGCCGCACACAGCCGCGTCATCCCGGTCCGGCTCAGGGTACTGGCCGACGCGGAGACTCCCATCGGGCTCTACCGGAAGCTGGCCCAGGGCCAGCCGGGCACTTTCCTCCTGGAGTCGGCAGCCGTCGGCGGCGCATGGTCACGTTATTCCTTCATTGGTTCACGTTCGCGTGCCACCTTGACGAGCAAGGATGGCCAGGCGCATTGGATCGGCGAGCCTCCTGTCGGCGTGCCGGTAGACGGCAGCCCGGTCGACGCAGTCCGCGACACCATTGCAGCACTGCAAACCGACCGCTTCCCGGACCTTCCTCCTTTCACCTCCGGACTTGTCGGCTTCCTCGGCTGGGAAACCGTCCGGCACTGGGAGAAGCTGACCAGCCCGCCGGAGGATGACCTCCACCTGCCGGAACTGGCGCTGAACCTCGTGACCGACATGGCTGTCCACGACAACATGGACGGCACCGTCCTGTTGATTGCCAACGCGATCAATTTCGACAACAGTTCCGAACGCGTCGACGAAGCCTGGCACGACGCCGTCGCCCGGGTGAAGCGCCTGCTGGACCAGATCAGCACCCCCGTGAAGCAGCCCGTATCCGTGTTGCAGTCCGAAGCCCTGGACTTCGCGTCCAGCGTGCAGGAACGCTGGGACGAGCAGGAGTACCTCAACGCGATCGATCGCGGCAAGGAGGCGATCGTCGACGGCGAGGTCTTCCAAGTGGTCATTTCGCGGCGCTTCGAAATGGAATGCGCCGCGGACCCGCTCGATGTCTACCGCGTGCTGCGCAACACCAACCCGAGCCCGTACATGTACCTCTTCAGTCTCGAAGATCCCGACGGCCGCGAATACACGATTGTCGGTTCCTCTCCCGAGGCCCTTGTGACCGTCACGGGCAATGAGGTCATCACCCACCCGATTGCCGGTTCGCGGCCCCGCGGCAAGACCGTTGAAGCCGACAAGGCGCTGGCCACGGAGTTGCTCGCGGACCAGAAGGAACGCGCCGAACACCTCATGCTGGTGGACTTGTCCCGGAACGACCTGTCCAAGGTCTGCGTGGCAGGAACAGTGGACGTCACGCAGTTCATGGAGGTGGAACGCTTCAGCCACATCATGCACCTGGTGTCCACGGTGGTCGGAGAGCTGGCGCCGGGAGCGAAGGCGTACGACGTGCTCAAGGCGACCTTCCCCGCCGGCACGCTGTCAGGTGCCCCCAAACCGCGCGCACTGCGTCTCCTTGACGAACTCGAACCGCATCGGCGTGGCATTTACGGCGGGGTGGTGGGTTACCTGGACTTCGCGGGCGACATGGACATGGCGATCGCCATCCGTTCGGCACTGCTGCGTGAGGGCCGGGCTTACGTCCAAGCAGGAGGCGGCATCGTGGCCGATTCCCACAAGCCTTCCGAAGCGCTCGAGACCGTGAACAAGGCGGCTGCCCCCTTGCGTGCCGTGCACACCGCCGGTTCGCTCCACAACATTTCCCCGGACGCGGTTTCCGCGGAGACAGTCGTCGACGGGAACCCCACCCTGTGAGCGCTGCACACCCTCAGAAGGCCACCGCCAAGCCTCCCGTGTGGGCACGGAAGGGCAATGTCGTCCTCGCCATGGCAATTCTTGCCCTCGCCGTTTTCGGGACCACCACCCAGACCTGGATCAACGTCCGGCTCGATCCCGCTGCCGCGGCGAATGCCGACCTCCACGTTCAGGGGAGCAAGGCCGCGACCGCGGTGACCGCACTCGCGCTCGTCGCCCTTGCCGGGGGACTGGCATCGTCCATCGCGGGCAAGCTTTCACGCTGGATCATTGCAACGATCGTCGTGCTTGCCTCGGCAGGCATCCTTATTGCCGCGGTGACGGTCCTGGCAAATCCCCTCGGTGCGGCGCAGGGAACCATTGCCGCGACCACCGGCATTTCGGGTGGGCAGGCGGCCGCGTCGTCCACCGTGTTCCCCGTGCTCGCGGTCGTGGCCGCCGGCCTGCTCGCTTTGTGTGGTGGCTTGCTGCCGCTCGCGGGCCGGCACTGGAAGGCGCGCACCAAGTACGACGTCGCCAGCCGGGCAGCCCTCGCGGGTTCCGGACCCGTCGACGAGATCGATAGCTGGGACAGCCTCTCGCGCGGAGAAGACCCCACGTAAGACCCGACCGTCCGGACGTCGGACGATGTCCCGGGTGCGGTCAATAAATGGCAGAATGTAAGCAGTATTCATCCTGAGGAGATTTTCACATGAGCAAAACCACAGTGTCCGCGAGCAAGGCCCCTGTGACCGCTGCGAGCCACAGCGATGCCATCGGCCACGGCAACAGCCCGGCCGCGTGGACCTGCGTGATTGTCATGCTGGTAGGGGCACTGGTGTCCTCCATCGCCTTTGTTATCGCCAGCACCCCCATCTTCATCGCAGGCATCGTCGTGATGGTGGCCGGCCTCATTGCCGGCTGGGCCATGCGCAAGGCCGGCTACGGCGTCGACGGCAGCAAGCTGAAGAACGCCGGCCACTGACCGTGACCGTTCTTGATGACATCATCGTCGGTGTCAGGGAGGACACGGAGGCCCGCCGCCTCCTTGTCGGACTTGACGAGCTGAAAGAACGCGCAGCGGCCACCGCTCCTGCACTGGACGCGTGGGCTGCCTTGGGCGGTCCGTCGGCCAGTCGCGACGAACTGAAGGTCATCGCGGAAATCAAGCGCCGCAGCCCCTCCAAGGGCGATCTCGCGAGCATCGTCGACCCTGCCGCACTTGCGGTGCAGTACGCCGACGGCGGAGCCTCCGTGATCAGCGTCCTCACCGAACAGAGGCGCTTCAACGGTTCCCTGGCGGACCTCGACGCGGTGCGTGCCGCCGTCGACATTCCGTTGCTGCGCAAGGACTTCACCGTTGACGAGTACCAGATCTGGGAGGCCCGTGCTCATGGTGCGGACCTCATCCTGCTGATCGTCGCCGCGCTTTCCGATGCACAGCTGCGGGAATTCAGCGCGTTGAGCCATGAGCTCGGCATGAACGTCCTCGTGGAAACCCACACGCCCGAAGAAATCGAGCGTGCGGCAGCGGCCCAGGCGCGGATCATCGGAGTGAACGTCCGCAACCTCAAGACGCTCGACGTCGACCGGTCCCTGTTTGCCTCGCTCGCCGGAAGCATTCCGGCGGGGGCGGTTGTCGTGGCAGAGTCCGGTGTGCGGAACGCCGACGACGTCGCGCATTATGCCGGGAACGGTGCCCACGCCATCCTTGTGGGCGAAGCACTGGTGAGCGACTCCACCCCGCGCGAGCGGATCAGCGAATTCAAGGCGGCCGGAGCTGCCGCCATCGCCGTCAGGACATGAGACAGGCCTGATTCGCGGCGTGGACCCGGACAGCAGCAGACATCGCGGCTGGTAGCTGTCCTGCGGCCCTGGAAAAACCCAACTACCAACTGAACAGGACGGTGAGACTGATGGTGGACGCATCAACAGCCAACTCGCAGGAGAATGTGGCCGACGCATTCCTACAAGGTGGAGCCTCGCTCCGCAACGCCGCAGGGCCGTACTTCGGCTCTTACGGTGGACGCTGGATGCCCGAGTCCCTCATCGCCGCCTTGGATGAAGTCGAGGACACATTTGAGAAAGCCAAAGCCGATCCTGAGTTCCTTGCCCAGCTGAAGGACCTCAACAAGAACTACTCGGGCCGTCCGTCGCTTCTCACGGAAGCCAAGCGTTTCTCCCAGCACGCCGGCGGGGCGCGCATCTTCCTCAAGCGCGAAGACCTGAACCACACCGGATCCCACAAGATCAACAACGTCCTCGGCCAGGCCTTGCTCGCGAAGCGCATGGGCAAGACCCGCGTCATCGCGGAGACCGGCGCCGGCCAGCACGGCGTAGCCAGCGCCACCGCCGCGGCCCTGCTCGGACTGGAATGCGTCGTCTACATGGGCGCCGAGGATTGCCGCCGCCAGGCACTGAACGTGGCCCGCATGCAGCTCCTGGGCGCCACCGTGGTTCCTGTAACCAATGGATCGCAGACGCTCAAGGACGCCATCAACGACGCCCTCCGCGACTGGGTTTCCAATGTGGACAACACCCACTACCTGCTGGGCACCGCCGCGGGTGCGCACCCGTTCCCGGCGATGGTGCGCTTCTTCCACGAGGTCATCGGCGAGGAAGCGCGCGCGCAGATCCTGGAACAGACGGGCAAACTTCCGGACGCCGTGTGTGCCTGCATCGGCGGCGGTTCCAATGCCATCGGCATCTTCCACAGCTTCCTGGACGACGCCTCAGTGAAGATCTATGGTTTTGAAGCCGGCGGCGACGGTGTCGAAACAGGGCGCCACGCGGCCGCCATCACCCTCGGACGCCCCGGCGTGCTCCATGGTGCCCGGTCCTACCTCATGCAGGACGAAGACGGCCAGACCATCGAGTCCCACTCGATTTCCGCAGGCCTCGACTACCCGAGCGTCGGTCCGGAGCACTCCTACCTCGCGGACATCGGCCGCGTCACGTACGAGCCCATCACGGACACCGAGGCCATGGACGCGTTCCGCCTGCTCTGCCGGACCGAAGGCATCATCCCCGCCATCGAGTCCTCGCACGCCCTCGCCGGTGCGATCAAGGTGGGCAAGCTGCTCACAGAAGGCAAGGAAAACCCTGCTGACACGATCATCATCGTGAACCTTTCCGGGCGCGGTGACAAGGACGTGGAAACGGCCGCCGAATGGTTCGACATGCTGGATGAAAACGGCAACGTCAAGGGCACTACCCTCTCCACGCGCAAGCCCAAGGGCCCGTCCGAACGCAGCAACCTTGAGATCAGCACTGAAGAAGCAAGCGAGGACCAGAACTGATGACTGAGCAGATGACCAGCAAGTCCGCTGCCGCGATCGACCGCGCGAAGGCACAAGGCCGGGCCGCGTTGATCGGATACCTCCCGGCAGGCTACCCGGACGTTCAGTCAAGCATCGACGCCGGCATCGCCATGGCCCGCAACGGCGCGGACCTCATTGAAATCGGCATCCCGTATTCGGACCCCGTCATGGACGGCGCTGTCATCCAGGCTGCGACCACAGAGGCCATCGCCAACGGCTTCCGCGTCGCCAGCGTCTTCGACGTGGTAGCGGGCATCACCGCAGCTACCGACGCCGCCGTGCTGGTCATGACCTACTGGAACCCGGTGATGCGCATGGGCGTCGACGAGTTCTCACGCAGGCTCGCCGAGGCGGGGGGAGCCGGACTCATCACGCCGGACCTCATTCCGGACGAGGCTGCCGAATGGTTTGCAGCTTCGGACAAATACGGACTCGACAGGGTCTTCCTTGTGGCCCCGTCGTCCACTCCCGAACGCCTGGCCATGACAGTGGAGGCAAGCCGCGGTTTTGTCTACGCCGTTTCCATCATGGGTGTCACCGGAGCCCGGCAGTCAGTCAGCAGCGCCGCGGAGAAGGTTGTGGCCGATACCCATGCAGCCGGTGCCGAACGGGTTTGTGTCGGGCTCGGGGTCTCCACCGCGGACCATGTCCGCGAGATTGCCGCTTACGCGGACGGCGTGATCGTCGGTACCGCGCTGGTTGCGGCAATCCGCGACGGCGGCGTTGACGCCGTCGCGCAACTCACCAAGAACCTCAGCGCCGGCCTCGGCCGTGCAACAGCGCAGGCCTAGAAAAGGAAAAGCGTAGACAATGCAGAGTCTCCTCCACGTCGCGGCAATGGCTCCCATGAGCATTCCGAGCCCCTCATGGTCCGGATTTGATATTCCGCTGCCGTGGGGGGCTCTCCGCATCCACGCGTACGCCCTGTGCATTCTCCTGGGCATCATCCTGGGCCTGTGGCTCACCGCCGTGCGCTGGAGGCGCCGCGGTACTCCCGAAGGCAGCCTGTGGGACATTGCCATCTGGGCGATCCCGTTCGGCATTGTCGGCGGCCGCCTTTACCACGTGATCTCCTCGCCGGACGCATACTTCGGCCCGGGCTTCAACGGCACGGGCGACCTCTCCCTGATCCCGCAGATCTGGCGGGGTGGCCTGGGCATCTGGGGTGCCGTGGTTCTCGGCGTTGTCGGTGCCTGGCTCGGTTGCCGCCGTTCCGGCGTCAAGCTCACTGCCTTCCTCGACGCCGCAGCCCCAGGGCTCCTGCTGGCGCAAGCGATCGGGCGTTGGGGAAACTGGTTCAACCAGGAACTCTTCGGCGGACCAACCACCTTGCCATGGGGCCTCCAAATAGATCCCAGCAGCCCCAATTTCCCGGCCGGGATGCCGAGTGACACCCTGTTCCACCCGACGTTCCTTTACGAATCCCTTTGGAACATCATCGGCGTCGTGGTCCTCCTGGTCCTGGACCGGCGCTTCCATTTCCGCCGCGGCAGGCTCTTCTGGCTGTATGCCATCTACTACACGCTCGGCCGCGTCTGGATCGAAGCGTTGCGGATTGACGACGCCGAACAGATCAACCTCTTCGGAATCACCACACGGCTCAACGTGTGGACCAGCATCTTTGTCTTCGTCGCAGCGCTCATCATCTTCATCGCACTGAGCCTTCGCGGCCGGCCGGAGCCGGACACTGCGTATCTTCCCGGCAGGGAACCGGCCGCCGTGACCGCCGAAGAGGACGAGCCGGCCGCGGTTGACCCAAGTGCCGGGGACGATGAGACGACTGCTGCTGAGGCGAACAGCACAATTGTGACCGATACCAAGGCCCATGATACGGACGGATCTGTCTCAGATACCGGTGGTCATGGTAATCTCCGGAATAACCAAAGCGATCTGGGCCATACTGCTGAGCCTACGGAAACGGCCGAGGAGTCACATGCCGGCGTCACGTCGGATTCCGGCTCCGCGTCCACCGAAACCACCGCCAGCAGAGCCCCCGGATCCGGGCCGGAAGCTGGCAGCACCAAGTAGCCAGCGCTACGGCACAGGGGAACCGGGCTACCGCCCAGAGACCCCCGGCCACAGCGTCGTGGCACCCTTGGCAGTCGCCCGGCAGCACACAGAGGCTCCGCGGTCAAGCTTGGGTCAGGGACATGCGTAACTGTTCGTTGCGTCTTGCCTGCTGACCTACAATTTCAAGTAACTAGCGCTTTGTTATGCCCGTCACACGGCAGGCAAGGTGGGGCCAACGTTGTCCCTTCCATTCGCACGATCTCGAGGAAGGACGTCTTCAATGACCCATCTTCATAACCCAAGCTGGTCCGAATCAGTCGAACCGCAGGGGGCCATCTCGCCCTTCAAGCGTTTCGCTGCGCTCCCGGAAGCCCAGGGACTCTACAACCCCGAGCAGGAGAAGGACGCTTGTGGCCTGGCCATTATCGCCACGCTGCGTGGTGAACCCGGCTATGACATCGTGGAAGCGGCGCTGACTGCGCTGCGCAACCTTGAACACCGGGGCGCCGTGGGCGCCGACGAAGGCACGGGCGACGGCGCCGGGCTCCTCATGCAGGTTCCGGACGAATTCTTCCGGGCCGTCACTGAGTTCGAGCTCCCCGCACCCGGTCAGTACGTGGTGGGTACTGCATTCCTGCCAGCCGAAACCCGCGAAGCCGAGAACGCGAAGGCCGGCATCGAGGCGCTTGCAATCGATGAGGGCCTGACAGTTCTTGGCTGGCGTGAAGTGCCGGTAGTCGGGGATCTGGTCGGCGCCATGGCCCGTGCCTGCATGCCTTACTTCGCGCAACCTTTCCTTGCTTCCGCCACTGGCGAGGTGCTCGACCGGAATGAACTCGACTCCCGTGCATGGCGTGTCCGCAAGCGTGCCCAGAACAAGTTCGGCGTGTACTTCCCGTCCCTGTCCTCGCGCACCATCGTGTACAAGGGCATGTTGACCACTGCCCAGCTGGAGCCGTTCTACCCCGATCTCTCGGACAAGCGCTTCAAGACCAAGCTGGCCATCGTGCACTCGCGCTTCTCCACGAACACGTTCCCGTCGTGGCCGCTCGCCCAGCCCTTCCGCACCATCGCCCACAACGGTGAAATCAATACCGTCAAGGGCAACCGGAACTGGATGCGGGCGCGCCAGTCCCAACTTGCGAACCCGCTGCTGGGCGATTCCCCGGAAGAGTTGTACCCCATCTGCACGCCGGGTGCCTCGGACTCCGCATCCTTCGATGAGGTTGCCGAGCTGCTCTGGCTTTCGGGGCGGCCCATCACGCACTCGATCATGATGATGATCCCCGAGGCGTGGGAAAACCACGCCACGATGGATCCTGCCCGCCGAGCCTTCTACGAGTACCACTCGCTGCTCATGGAGCCGTGGGACGGTCCCGCGGCAGTGTCCTTCACCGACGGCAACCTTGTCGGTGCAACCCTTGACCGGAACGGCCTGCGCCCCGGCCGTTACTGGATCACCGAGGATGGCCTGATCATCTTCGCCTCCGAAGTCGGCGTGATCGAGGTCGAGCCAGCCAAGGTGGTCAAGAAGGGCCGTGTCTCGCCGGGCAAGATGTTCCTGGTGGACACCGAAGCCGGGCGCATCATCGACGACGCCGAGGTCAAGGCCGAGGTGGCCGCAGCCAACCCGTGGGCTGAATGGGTCAAGGACAACCTGATCGACCTCAACGAACTTCCCGAGCGCGAGCACGTGCTGCACACGGCTGCGTCCGTGAACATCCGCCAGCGGACTTTCGGCTACACCACCGAGGAATTGAAGATCCTTCTGGGGCCGATGGCCCGGACCGGGGCCGAACCGCTCGGCGCCATGGGCTCCGACACCCCGGTTGCCGTGCTGTCCAAGCGCCCGCGTTTGCTCTTCGACTACTTTGTGCAGTCTTTCGCCCAAGTGACCAACCCGCCCCTGGACGCGATCCGCGAAGAGCTCGTTACCTCGCTGAAGTGCGCCATCGGTCCCAACGGCAACCTTCTCGACGTCGGGCAGGTCCGCCAGCCGCAGATCTCCCTGCCGTTCCCGGTGATCAACAACGACCAGCTCGCGAAGATCGCCAACATCGAAAACGCCGACGGCGACAAGGTCGCCATGAAGGTCCGCGGCCTGTACCGTCCGGAGGGCGGCGAAGCAGCACTCCGCAGCCGGCTGACCGAAATCTGCGAGCAGGTTTCCGGCGCGATCAACCGCGGCGTGCAGTACATCGTGCTGTCCGACCGCGACTCCAACGCGCAGTGGGCCCCGATCCCGTCGCTGTTGCTCGTCAGTGCCGTGCACCACCACTTGCTCCGCAGCGCGAACCGCACCAAGACCGCCCTGGTGGTCGAGGCCGGCGACGTCCGCGAAACGCACCACGTGGCTGTGCTGGTGGGATTCGGCGCTTCCGCCGTGAACCCTTACCTGGCCATGGAATCCGTGGAGCAGCTCATCAGCACCGGCGAAGTGGTCGGTGTGACCCCCGAAGACGGCGTCTACAACCTCATCAAGGGCCTCGGCAAGGGTGTCCTGAAGATCATGTCCAAGATGGGCATTTCCACGGTGGCCTCCTACACCGGCGCCCAGACTTTCGAGGCACTTGGCCTGTCCCAGGACCTCGTGGACGAATTCTTCTCCGGCACCCACTCCCAGTTGGGTGGCGTCGGTCTGGACGTCATCGCCGCCGAAGTTTCCGCACGCCACCAGATGGCCTACCCGGAAGGCGGCATCGAGCTGCCGCACCGTCCGCTGCTCGGCGGTGGCGAATACCAGTGGCGCCGCGACGGCGAACCGCACCTGTTCAACCCGGAGACGGTCTTCCGGCTGCAGCACGCAACTCGCGAACGCCGCTACGACATCTTCAAGTCCTACACCAAGGGAATCGACGACCAGTCCGAGAACCTCATGACCCTCCGTGGGCTCTTGAAGTTCAAGGACACCCTGCGCCCGGCAGTGCCCCTTGAGGAAGTCGAGCCGGTTTCCAGCATCGTGAAGCGCTTCTCCACCGGAGCGATGAGCTATGGCTCCATCTCCAAGGAAGCCCACGAAACCCTCGCAATCGCCATGAACCGGTTGGGCGCCAAGTCCAACACCGGTGAAGGCGGCGAAGACGTGGACCGCCTTCTGGACCCGGAGCGCCGCTCCGCGATCAAGCAGATCGCCTCCGGCCGTTTCGGCGTGACCAGCCTGTACCTGACCAACGCCGAGGACATCCAGATCAAGATGGCCCAGGGCGCGAAGCCCGGTGAAGGCGGCCAGCTGATGGCGCAGAAGGTCTACCCCTGGGTAGCCCGGACCCGCCACTCGACGCCCGGCGTCGGACTCATTTCCCCGCCTCCGCACCACGACATCTACTCGATCGAGGACCTCGCGCAGCTCATCTACGACGCAAAGCGGGCCAACCCCTCGGCGCGCGTGCATGTGAAGCTGGTGTCCGAAGTCGGGATCGGCACGGTGGCGTCCGGCGTCACCAAAGCGAAGGCCGACGTCGTGCTCGTCTCAGGGCACGACGGCGGAACCGGCGCCTCGCCGCTGAACTCGCTCAAGCATGCGGGTGTCCCGTGGGAACTCGGCCTCGCCGAGACCCAGCAGACGCTCATGCTCAACGGGCTCCGCGACCGCGTCGTCGTTCAGGTGGACGGCCAGCTCAAGACCGGCCGCGACGTCGTCATCGCTGCCCTACTGGGTGCCGAGGAGTACGGTTTCGCAACCGCGCCCCTCGTGGTGTCCGGCTGCATCATGATGCGCGTTTGCCACCTCGATACCTGCCCGGTCGGCGTCGCAACCCAGAACCCGGAGCTTCGTTCGCGCTTCACAGGCAAGCCCGAATTCGTGGTCAACTTCTTCGAATTCCTTGCCGAGGAAGTCCGTGAGTTGCTTGCCGAACTCGGTTTCCGCAGCCTCGAAGAGGCCATCGGCCACGCCGAAGTCCTGGACACCCGCGAAGCCGTGGACCACTGGAAGGCCGATGGCCTGGACCTCGACCCGATCCTGCACGGCCTCGAGTTCGACGACGACGTTCCGCTGCGGAACCTCACCGGCCAGAACCACGAGCTGGACAAGCACTTCGACCAGCGCCTCATCGGCATGGCTGCGGAAGCCTTGAGCGACCGCACACCGGTGAAGATCGCGGTTGACGTCATCAACACGGACCGCTCTGTCGGCACCATGCTGGGGCACGTCGTCACCAAGACGTTCGGCATCGATGTTCTCGCCACCGACACGATCGACATCACGCTGAAGGGTACCGCCGGGCAGTCGCTGGGCGCCTTCCTTCCGGCCGGCATCACCCTGCGCATGTTCGGCGACTCCAACGACTACGTCGGCAAGGGCCTCTCCGGTGGACGGATCATCGTCCGCCCGGACCGCACCAATGTATTCCAGGCGGAGCGCAACGTCATCGCCGGCAACGTGATCGGCTACGGCGCCACGAGCGGCGAAATGTTCCTGCGCGGCCAGGTGGGCGAACGCTTCATGGTTCGCAACTCGGGGGCCACCGCCGTCGTCGAAGGCATCGGTGACCACGGCTGCGAGTACATGACCGGCGGCCAGACGCTGATCATCGGCCGCACCGGCCGCAACTTCGGTGCCGGCATGTCCGGTGGTACCGCCTACGTGCTGGACCTCCAGCCCGCCCGGGTCAACAAGCAGGCCTTGGATTCCGGCGAACTGCAGTTGCTTGAGCTGGACGACGAGGACCGCACCATCGTCCACGGCCTCCTGGTCAAGCACCTGGAAGAAACCGAATCCGTCCTCGCAGGCCGCTTGCTCGAGAACTTCGATGACACAGCCGCCCGCATCACCAAAGTTCTGCCGCGCGACTACGCCGCAGTCCTGCAAACCCGTCTCGACGCTATCGAAGAGGGCCTTGATCCCGATGGCGAAGAAGTATGGTCTCGAATCCTGGAGGTAACCGGTGGCTGATCCACGCGGATTTCTGAAAGTCCGGCAGCGCGAGACGCAGCCACGCCGTCCTGTTCCTGTCCGCATCATGGACTGGAAAGAAGTCTATGAAGCCCAGGACAAGGGCGTGCTCAAGAGCCAGGCCGGCCGCTGCATGGATTGCGGCGTACCGTTCTGCCACCAGGGCTGCCCGCTCGGGAACCTCATCCCGGAGTGGAACGACCTCACCTGGCGCGGCAAGGGCGAGGAAGCGATCGAGCGCCTGCACGCGACGAACAACTTCCCGGAGTTCACCGGCCGGCTGTGTCCTGCGCCGTGTGAAGCATCCTGTGTCCTGGGCATCAACCAGCCCGCTGTGACCATCAAGCAGGTTGAAGTTTCGATCATCGACGACGCCTTCGAAAACGGCTGGGTACAACCGCTTCCGCCGGCGCGTCTCTCCGGCAAGACGGTCGCCGTCGTCGGCTCCGGCCCCGCGGGTCTTGCCGTCGCGCAGCAGCTGACGCGAGTCGGCCACACCGTGGCCGTCTACGAGCGTGACGACAAGATCGGGGGACTGCTGCGCTATGGCATCCCCGACTTCAAGATGGAGAAGGAACAGGTCGACCGCCGGGTCGAGCAGATGAAGGCCGAGGGCACCCGCTTCCGCACGGGTGTGGCGGTCGGAAGCGACGTGACGTGGGAGCAATTGCGCCGCCGTTACGACTCCGTGGTGATCGCCACCGGTGCCACCGTTCCGCGCGACCTCCCCATCCCTGGCCGCGAACTCCAAGGCATCCACTTCGCCATGGATTACCTGGTGCCTGCCAACCGCGTGGTTGCCGGCGAAACCGTGGAGGGCCAGATCGACGCCAAGGGCAAGCACGTGATCATCCTCGGCGGCGGCGACACCGGCGCCGACTGCCTCGGCACGGCACACCGTCACGGCGCCGCGTCCGTCACCACCCTCGCGATCGGCAAGCAGCCGCCGCTTGAACGGGCCACGCACCAGCCGTGGCCGACGTTCCCCACGCTCTTCGAGGTTGCCAGCGCACACGAAGAGGGCGGCGAACGCACCTACCTCGCTTCCACCGTCGAGTTTGTCGGCGAAAACGGCAAGCTTACAGGGGTCAAGGTCGCCGAGACCGAGTTCGTGGACGGCAAGCGCCTCCCGAAGGCCGGCACCGAGCGCATCATTCCGGCCGACCTGGTCTTCCTGTCGCTCGGATTCACCGGGGCGGAACCTGCCGGTATCACCGAACAGGTCAGCGCAGAATTCGACGGCCGCGGCAACGTGGCCCGAGATGGGTACTACATGACCAATACCGAGGGTGTTTTCGTGGCAGGCGATGCCGGCCGCGGACAGTCCTTGATTGTCTGGGCGATCGCCGAAGGCCGCGCCTGCGCTGCCGCCGTCGACAAGTACCTCATGGGCAGCACCATCCTCCCCGCGCCGGTGGCTCCCACCGACCGGGCTATAGCGGTCCTCTAAGGACCGGCGCACGACGCTTTCCCAACTCCAACTGCAGCACACTACTAGGGTAGGTATATGAGACGCGCAAAAATCGTGGCAACGTTCGGACCGGCAATTTCCAGCTTTGACAACACCCTCGCGGTGCTGGAAGCCGGCGTCGACGTCGCCCGCATGAACATGAGCCATGGCGACTACTCCGTACACGACACCACGTACGAGAACGTCCGCAAAGCCGCCGCCCAGCTTCACAAGCCGGTTGCCATCATGGCCGACCTGCAGGGCCCGAAGATCCGCCTGGGTCGATTCATCGACGGCCCGCACGAACTCGCCGTCGGTGACACTTTCACCATCACCACCGAGGACGTCCCGGGCACCAAGGACATCTGCTCCACCACACTCAAGAGCCTGACCGAAGACGTCAACGTCGGCGATGCACTGCTGATCGACGACGGCAAGGTGGCACTGCGCGCCATCGAGGTTGACGACGTCAAGGTGGTCGCCACGGTGACCGTCGGCGGCTGGGTCTCCAACAACAAGGGCATCAACCTGCCCGGCGTTGCCGTCAACGTCCCCGCACTGAGCGAAAAAGACGAGGACGATCTCCGCTGGGCCATGAGGCGCGGCGTCGACATGGTGGCACTGTCCTTCGTCCGCGATGCGTCCGACATCAAGCGCGTACACGAAATCATGGACGAAGAAGGCCGCCGCGTGCCGGTGATCGCCAAGATCGAGAAGCCGCAGGCTGTGGAGCAGCTCCACGAAATCATCGATGCGTTCGACGCCATCATGGTTGCCCGTGGCGACCTCGGCGTGGAACTCCCGCTCGAGGAAGTGCCGATCGTCCAGAAGCGCGCCATCGAACTGGCACGCCGCTGGGCCAAGCCGGTCATCGTGGCCACCCAGGTCCTTGAATCGATGATCGACAACCCACGCCCGACCCGTGCCGAGGCTTCGGACTGCGCCAACGCAGTGCTCGACGGCGCCGACGCAGTCATGCTCTCCGGCGAGACCAGCGTGGGCAAGTACCCGATCGAGACGGTCAAGGTCATGGCCCGGATCATCGAGTCCACCGAAGAGCACGGTCTTGAGCGCGTTCCTCCGCTGGGTACCAAGCCCAAGACCCGCGGTGGCGCCATCACGCGTGCCGCCGTCGAAATCGCCGACCAGCTGGACGCAAAGTACATCTGTACTTTCACCCAGTCCGGCGACTCGGCGCGCCGCTTGTCCCGCCTGCGTCCCGTCAAGCCGGTTTTCGCCTTCACCCCGGTGGAGCACGTCTGGAACCAGCTGGCGCTGACCTGGGGCATCCAGCCCGTCCTGGTCCCCATGGTGGGTCACACCGACGCCATGACGGCCCAGGTGGACCGCAGCCTCCTCGAGATGAAGATCGTGGAGAACGGCGACCTCGTGGTCATCGCTGCCGGTTCGCCTCCCGGACAGGCTGGTTCCACGAACTCGCTCAAGGTCCACAAGGTGGGCGACCTCGCGGACACTTCCCGTGTGGAAGAGGCCGCAGCCCGCAAGGAAAAGGTCGGACCGTGGCCGGAAAAGAAGAAGGCCAAGTCGAAGGCCTGATCTCTTTAGCGCTGTTTAGGAGGCTCCGCCGTTTTTGGCGGGGCCTCCTTTGTCTTGGGCTGGGCTTCGTTCGTCGGGGACGGGGCGTGTCGGCGGCGGGTGCTGTTCGGCGTCGGCGGCTGGCCGGAGACGACGAAGGGCGCCGCTTCCCGTGGAAGCGGCGCCCTTCGCGGGGGAGTGCTAGTTGACCTGGTTGATGATGGTCTCGGCGACCTCGCGCATGCTGAGGCGACGGTCCATGGAGGTCTTCTGGATCCAGCGGAAGGCTTCCGGCTCCGTGAGGCCCATCTTCGTGGTCAGGAGGCTCTTGGCACGCTCCACAAGCTTGCGCGTGGCGAACTGCTCCTGGAGGTCGGTCACCTCGTTCTCGAGGGCCCTGATCTCCTCATGGCGGGACAGTGCGATTTCGATAGCCGGGATCAAATCGGCCGGAGTGAAAGGCTTGACGACGTAAGCCATGGCCCCGGCGTCGCGGGCGCGCTCCACGAGCTCCTTCTGGCTGAACGCCGTCAGGAGGACCACGGGGGCGATCCTCGCCTTGACGATCTTCTCCGCTGCTGAGATGCCGTCCATGACAGGCATCTTGACATCCATGAGGACCAGGTCCGGCTTCAGTTCCTCGGCCAGCTGGACGGCCTTCTCACCGTTGTCGGCCTCACCGACAACGTCGTAGCCTTCGCCCTTCAAGATCTCGATGATGTCCAAGCGGATGAGGGTCTCATCTTCTGCGACAACTACTCGGCGTGCCGGCTGGGATGCGGGCTTGGACTCCGTCTGTTCTGACACGGGATCTCCTTCAAGACGTACGGCGGGTTCTCAACCATCTTAGTTGCACCCGGTCCCTGCGTATGATTTATTGCTCGGCCGAGCCGGTTCTGGAAATTAGCCTATCTGCATGTAGAGTAGTTTCGCGCACTGCAACAGGGAGCGTTGAGTTCTGTGAAGAGCCCGACGTCGGTTAGTCTTGTTTCGGTGTTTCCGCGCCCGAGTGGCGGAATTGGCAGACGCGCCGCACTCAAAATGCGGTATCGAAAGGTGTGTGGGTTCGAGTCCCACCTCGGGCACAATGTTGTCGCAGGTCAGGGGCCTATTTGGCCCCTGACTGTTGACAAAAACCCCAAAAGTGTTGACACGGATCTAACATTTTTGTGTGGCCAGCATTCGCAAACGCACGAAAAGGGACGGAACATCCTCCTTTATGGTGCTTTGGCGCGACCCGAAGAGCCGCGAGCAACAAGGCCTGACTGTCACCTCCGAATCCGAAGCCGAGACCCTTAAACGGTTGTTGGATGCGAACGGACAATCCTTCGAAATTGCCCAGCAAGCAATCCTTGCGAACAAGTCCCAAGTACCAACTGTGGCCGAAGTGATTCAGGAGCATATCGACCTCCTGATTCGACCATCAAGTGGAACCACCCGGACCTACCAGACGATGCTCGATCTTCATGTGCGGAACGTCATCGGTCACATCCCGGTGGACAAGCTCGATTACCGGCATATGAATCACTGGGTGAAGTCGATGTTGGCCAAGGGCCGTTCCCCAAAGACCATCCACAACGTTCACGGTCTTATCTCTGCGGCGATGAACACCGCCGAGATGCTGCAATACATCCCGCGGAACCCTTGTCGCGGCGTGCAGCTGCCCAGCCTTGACAGGGCTGAGGATGAAGCGATGTTTCTCACTCACGCCGAATTCAGCTTGATCATGGAAGGCATGGGGGAGCGGTACAAGGCGTTTACGAACTTCCTGGTCATGACTGGGACTAGGTTCGGAGAAGCTACAGCGCTAACCGTGGGTGATGTCGACCTTTTGTCCAAGCCGCCCACGGTACGGATCAACAAGGCCTGGAAACGGGACGGGCAGTCGCAGTTTTACGTTGGAGCCACGAAGACCGGCGCTGGAAAGCGCACCATCGGGCTCAATCCGGCACTTGTAGAAATACTGATCCCTCTGGTTGCCAGCCGCCCCGGAAAGGAACTCCTGTTCACCACTCCAAAAGGGCAGCGGATTGTCCATAAGTTGTATTGGCATCACTACTGGGTGCCGGCGGTCCGGACGGCGCAGGCAATTGGGCTGAGCAAGACGCCACGTATTCACGATCTCCGGCACACGCATGCGTCGTGGCTAATCCAAGACGGAGTGTCGCTATTTACCATTTCACGGCGCCTCGGCCACGCTTCTACCCGGACAACGGAACAGGTATACGGTCACCTGATGCCACAAGCGCTGCAGGCAGGTGCTGACGCCACAGAGCGTTCGATCACCGGATTCGTTCACTGATGATGTGCGCCGCTGAAGTCCCGCGGTTCGCGTATTAGTTCACCGGGGACAGTCGGCCTTTCGCACGAGTTCCGATGAGCCGTGCGGCCGCCGTCGGTGCAGCCTGCGCCGGAACCTCGCTCAGTCGGGCGATTTCCAGGATGTGCTCGGAGGTGAAGATGATTTTTCCTTTGCCCCAGCATGTGTGAGGAAATCGGCCTGTGGCAGCGCCGTCGCGGAGCCAAGCCTCAGTGCATCGCATAAGGGCAGCTGCCTCTGCCGGCTCGAAGAATTCAAGGTCCATTTGCCGTCCCCGATTTCGTGAGTGGAGTTGGCAGTTCATGATCCTGGACGCAGGAATAGACATGACCAAGCCCAAGTGGCCGCATTGACCGGTCAATTCGCGGGCATTTTCGGAACCTGGCGTAGGCCCTGCTGGGACAGGCCCTGGTCGTATAGAGTCGCCGAAAAGGCTTCGGCGGCCGCGCGTACGTTCTGGGGAGAGGCTGAAACCTTTGATGAGGCGGAAGATTCCACTAGCGCGGCGCCCTTCAAAAGTGCAATCTGCCGGCGGATGGCTGACGGAGAGATCTGGATTTCGGCTCCGATTTCATTGCAGCTCGCGGGCCCATTCCTGAGAAGGAAACGGATGATTTGGCTTCGTGTTCGGTTCATCAAGATGTTCGACATGGAGACCGGGCCTGGGAATGATAGAAACTGCCGTTGTAGACGGGTCTACAGCAGCAGGCTACTCCTGACTACTGAACCTGGGAAGGCCCTCGTGAACGTGGATAGGCTCATTGCCCTCAAGGGTCACCCGCGAAATACTGGGGACACCAGTGAATGCCGTGAAAACTGATCTCGCCGTACCGCGCCAGTAAGTCCCGAGGGGGTGTCTATGCCAAGTGAAGAGTCGGGCTCGACTGGCACCCTCACCCCACAGGCGGAACTTGCGCGACGCCT
This sequence comes from Arthrobacter sp. KNU-44, assembly GCF_051843155.1. Classification (NCBI taxonomy): domain Bacteria; kingdom Bacillati; phylum Actinomycetota; class Actinomycetes; order Micrococcales; family Micrococcaceae; genus Arthrobacter; species Arthrobacter sp. KNU-44. The sequence goes on along the minus strand of NZ_JBPXNG010000002.1, from coordinate 230,387 downwards.
GAATCTGCTCCTCGACGTAGTGGTAGCGGAGCGGGGAAAACCTGTGACGTTCCGCGAAGTCCAGGATGAACTGGCCGGAAGGGGTATCAAGCTTTCCAGAGCCCGCTGGTTCTACATGAAGGACGGACGCGGTCGCCTCGTTAGCGATACTGAATTGCTAACCGCCTTGTGCGACATCTTCAACGTCGACCGTTCATACCTTCTTGTTGGCTGCAATGCTGATTTGCCGGAACGCATTGATTCCCAGCTTGAGTTCGTCAAGTCCCTCCGTGCGGCACGGGTGAAGTCCTTCGCCGCCCGGACTCTAGGAGATGTCTCGCCGGAGACTCTTCGAGTGATCTCCGAGTATCTCAATAAGGACATCAGTCGGCATCCTGCCGCCGAGGAGGCTGCCGCTAGCTCTCCATCAGATACTGAAGATGAGCATCCAGAAGTTCCTTAATGCGGATAGCGTTCGCTGAATAGCGAGGTGACCGGCCGTGCCTCCGGCCTGGTTCAACGTCCACATTGATAGCGCCGGACTCTTCGAGGGCTAACAGGTGTTTGGCCACGCTTGGCTCGCCGGCACTCACTGCATCCACGATGTCCCCTCGGGTTGCCGGGCCGTGCGCTGAAAGATAGCGGAGGATTTCGTTCCGCGATCTATTGCCAAAAGTCGCGACGGCAGCCTCGACGTCGGACGACCAGGCGTCGTCGTGGGGCTGGGTAATCCTTGGCATGGAACCATTCTTACGGAAGGTGTACAGAAAAGTAAGACTCGCAGTCTTGACGATACTTTAATTACTCTTGACAATAGTTTGCATAGCTTTTGATGCGATTGTGGGTGGGGTCGATTCTGGGCTGACACCCTCACGCGCGGGGTACCCGCGTCGGACTACTGGAGTCTGCTTTGTCGAAGCGGTGAAGACAATGAGTGTCGAAGACGGGGCGAATCAAGCCCAACAAAAACAGCCAATACCAGCGACCATTGATATTTCTTTGACCAGGCCTTTCGAGCCTGTGCCAATCCCCGTTGACCAGATCATGGTGGCTGTCGAGGGGGTACGACGTTACGTCGTTTCCCACCTTTCCCGGATCGGCCGAGCATGTGATGCGGACGACGTCATGCAAGATATCCGGTTGGCCGTCTGGGATGGAGTCGCACGCGGGCACTATCGCCAACTCCCCGGTGTTCGCTTCGAGGCGTGGGTGCAGGGAGTGACCGGCAACGTATGCGCCGCACACATTCGTCGCGAGCTGGCCCATCAGACGCTACCGCTCCTGATCGAACCAAGCTGCGGAGATTGCCCGGCTTCGTCTGACGCGCTCGCGCTCCTGGCTATGGACCGGAACCGGGACAGAGGCGCTGACGGGGTAATAGACCAGGAATGGGCACGAGCGATTATTGTCCTGACCCGGGCGAGTGTGAATGAGAGCGTTTGGGGCCTGGCGATGGACAGTCTTACTTCGCCGCGTCGGTACAGTCCGCCTTCGCCACAGGATCGCCGCCGGTGGCATGCGGTGACAGTGGTGCGCCAGACGGCGAAGACTGTTCAAAGTGCATTGGACGTGGAGCCGGCCGACGTCCGCAGCATGGAAGATCTCTGCGAGTACGCAGCTGAATGCTTGCCGACGCTAGTCCTCCGCCGAGTTGCCGCCAGCATTGTTCGTCGAGGTGTTCGTGGGCCGGAGAGGAACCGAGCCCTGGAATCTTTGGCCGCGGAGCTCGGGGTAACCGAACGCTATGTGGCCGTGCAGATTGGATTCGCCCGGCGGCTGTATCAGGCGTCGTGGAGGATTCTCCGGAATGGAATGACAACGGTCCCTTGAGTCATGTTGTGAGCCTGTACTGCTTGCAATGAAGGGGAGAAGGAGTCAGACATGGGGCTGTTGCAGAGGCGTACACCGCTTGGCTCAGAGAAACGGCGGTCCTGGTGGATCGGCGTCCTGGCAATTCTGAGCGTGGCGGTGGCAATGTTCATTCTTGCGCTTCCTGCCGGCGGGACCCGAACGGAGCCGGCTTCACTTTCGACGCCGGGCCAGGCAAATACTGGCCCGGCGGCGTCGTCGACCTTGTCGCCAGTCGCATCGCCGACGGCGGCTTCCGCGGTGGAGACTCCACCCGCGATCGGAGAACCACGCACAACGGACTATCGCAGGCTCGCTTCCGTGGCAGCGACGGCGATTTACACCTGGGACACGAGAACGTCGTCGTACTCTGAGGTCTACTCCCGACTGCGGGACTGGTGGGACGTTCTGCCGGACGGGTCCAACCCGCTGACGGTGTTTGTACAGGAGTTCGAAGCAACCGGCGTCAGCGCTGGAACCTATGCAGCCTTGGCGGGGGAGCAGGCGCGCCGTTCGGCGACGGTCCACTCCCTTGTGTGCGACGGCGAGCTGGCCAAGGTGCGCGACCACCCGGCGCCCTGGGTTGGGCTTCACGTCTGCACAGCCACTCTGAGCGTTGTGGATCAATCGAACACGGACCGCAACGCCTATGCAGCTCCCGTGAGCGTCATGGTGAATTGTCCGCCGGCCACTACAGCCCCGATCGATCATTGTGTAGTCGTTGGCTTCTACGCGACGCCGAGCATGATCGTCTACTGATGCCTGCTCCCGCGGTTCTGGTCGGCTTTGCGAAGCACCGCGCTATTCTGCGGGCATGTATGGCTGTGATTATGGCACTGACCATGATCTGCGCCCTTGCGTTCTGTGCTGGCGTGGCAGTGTTTGCCGCCAACTCGGCGACCACTGCTAGTGCTTGCTCGTTCGGTGCGCTCGCCAATGGCCAGCCGCCCGCGGATGGAACCGGCGGTCTCGAGATCAAGCCACACAGCCTGGCGCCCACCACTCTAGTTTCGGGCCAGGTGTCGGTCGCCCGGATCTACATTGCCGTCGGAAAACAATTGGGAGTGCCGCGGGACGGCCAAATCATCGCGATCATGATGGCCCTCCAGGAATCCGGACTGAGGGTGCTGGCGAACTCGAATGTTCCCGCTTCGCTCTTGGTTCGGCATGATGGAGTCGGCAGCGACCACGACTCCCTTGGCACCGCCCAGCAACGTCCAGCCGCCGGGTGGGGGACTATCGAGCAACTAATGGACCCTAGCTACAATGCGCGGGCCTTCTACGGCGGACCGAGCGGCCCCAATCATGGCAGCCCGCCCGGGCTGCTTGATGTCCCTACTTGGCAATCTATGGATAAGGGCAAGGCTGCCCAAGCTGTACAGGTGTCTGCCTTTCCAGAGCTGTACGCGCGGTGGGAACCTGAGGCAACGGCAATCGTTGACGCGCTCGCAGGTGACGCTGCACCGGCTTCTTGCGATAGCCCCCCTAACGGTTTGGCGCCGGCCATGCCGACGAATCTGAGCCAGATCCGCAAGGACATCCTGCACTTTGCTCAGGAAGGGTTGGGTGGGGCGTACGTTTGGGGTGGATCAGCGTTCAAAGCGTGGGACTGCTCCGGCTACGTTCAGTGGATCTATAAGCAGGTGGGAATCAACCTCCCGCGTGTAGATCAGTGGACCGTGGGGCACCGAACGGAAAATCCGCAGCCGGGGGATTTGGTGGTGCAGAATCCGCAGGGGCCCGACAACTGGGCGCATGTCGGCATCTATGCCGGTGATGGCTTGATGTACAGCGCGCTCAACCCAGCTGTCGGGACGTTGAGGCATCCTGTCGATTGGAACGTGGGCACTGCGTACTTTGATCTGCTTGGATAGTTTCAAGCTGAGTGCAGCGAAAGCCTGGGGAACACCGGAAGTCGCATTAAACACCCCTTAGCATGGGCTGATCCATCGCCCGAAGCTGGTTGGGTCGTAGCCTATTCGCCTACGTTGTCTTGAGTGATCTTGCCGTTCAACACGTCGTTGACGGCCTTCTGGAGCCCCTGATCGCCTTTCTCTCCCAGTTCGTTCATGAATAGAATCACCTCTTCTTTCAGTTGTTTATCGCCCGAGACAATGGCCCTCGCAATGACCATTGGCACTGCGTTCTGAGTGAGATCCCAAGTGGGCATTCCTGCTTCTTGGCGATTCGAAAGAAGTATCTTGGTCGCATCGAACGCTTGACGCGGGTCCGCGTCGGCTGCGCTTGCGATTTGTTTGCCCATCATGAAGCGCCCGCCAGCAAGATCTGGATCTAGTTGTACCGCTTCCTTCAATCGAGGAAGCCACCATGCAGGATCGAACTTGCCACTTCTGACGAACCAGTAGAACTCGTTCAGCTCATTCTTGTCCTCCGGTTGTGAGCGCACGTGCTTGACCCGAGCGTCCCAAAGGTCAGCGAAGCGATCTCGAATCTCGGAATCAACTGATTCGGCGTGCATGAAAGACCATGCGATGTGCCCAATGGCCTTGCCTCGGACCTTGGGTTCTGTCACGGTGAAGAATGCTTCAGCGAGCGGATCGTCCATCGGTTTGTGTCCCTGGATAATCGCGGTGACGACCCATTCACCGATGCGTTGTTGGGGCGTGGACTCACCGCGCCACCCTGAGGCAAGTGGCTCGGCTGACCGAATAGCTGTTTCCAGCGAAGGCGCCAACAGGTCGTAGAGAGCCGGGTGGTAGTAGTGGACAGCCAGTGTGGTCGTCAGGGCAATCTGCTGGTTGGGCGACACTCCATCGGTAGAGCCGAAGAGGTCCACGGCCCGCGCATTGAGCCAGTCCGGATCGACGGTGAGTAACCGGCCGAGGTTCTCGCCCACAATGGCTCGCGATGCCCCGTGCCGATCTGTTTTTTCGAGTTCGCGTTCAAACGATGCGCGTGCTTCTTCATACCACGGCGCGTCTTGGCCATGGGACATCAGATTGATCAATCCGTGTAGGCGAATTGGCCATTGTCGGTTGATCGAGAGATTCAGAGGATCCATCCCGCTCTCGTTTTGGTTGGCGTCATACTCCTTCCAGGCGACTTCGTCATCCGCTTTATTGATCAGGAGGCCGGCGAAGATCGATGCCGCTTGGGGCGGAATCAAAGGGTTGTCTCGCTTCTTAGCAAGTTCTTCGAGCAAACTGACCGCTGCGTTCTTGGCCCAACGAAAGTCGACGTCATCGTCCCATTCGCCGCCCTCTATGGGGAAGGATGACGCGTCCGCATGAGCGAGTACGCCGGAGATTAGATCGGCTACTTCAAGCCATTCGAGTTGAAGGGCCGCCTTGAGGGCGGCCTCCCATCCCTGCAGGATTGCGCGCAGATAGGTAGGCCGCAATCGGTCGACGAGGTCAGGAGCGCCGGCTAGCACTCGTGGGTTCGTAGCGACCAAAGCCGACAATTCTCGCCCTTGTCCCTCGTGTGAGGGCCCAGGTCCCCAACCGTCGGCGGTGTCATGCCAGCTCGCCAGATGGGCGGTCAATTCTGCGGGACTCATGACGGACATGTCATCGCGGGATATGGGACCGTTCGGCCCACTCCAGGTGGTTAGACGGGGCACGGGTGAAAGCGGTGCGTCGATAACGCCGAGTCTTGAGTCGAGTTCAGCCAAGACCGGTTGAAGCGTCGGTGGTAGCACCTCACCTCCGATGGCCGAGAGCCACCTATGCTTCCAGCTGTCGAAGACCAGCTGAACACGAGCTTGTAGCACTTCAGGCGTGTCTTCGTCATCCCTCCGAAGACGTTCCTGCAACTCACTCAATTTTTTCTGGGGGCCCGCGGAGATGAACTCAATGAGCGGATCTAGTGCTGATGGACGACGCTTTCCCACCGCGCGGGCAAGCTCGCCAAGTTCAATCCGGTACGAGTCGTCACGGAGCCTATTATCGCTCAGGAGTTCCTCGGCAATTGTATGCAAATCGTCCCCCACATGAGTCGAGGTCTGTTCATCGCTGTTTAACAGAGTCTCGGCGACGGCGTAAAGCAATATCTTGCGTGCCAAGGTCATCGGGCTCTTGGTCAGGATCGTTTTGGTCGTTTGGGGTTTTGAAGCCATTGACCCCGTTGCAAGATCCCGGACAGTCTCGATGAGCGAATGTTCAACTGAGGGGTAATTATCGCTCCTGTGGCGGATCGACTCGCGCGACATCTCTGTCATATCGAATGTGTCCGTCAGATGTCCGGAATGACGCTCGTAGGCTTCCAACCAAGGCAGAACTGTCTTGAGACCGTCATCGCCAAGTGCTTTAGCGACGCGGGGCAAGCCGTCGTCATACCAATACTCATCAAGTGCGAGCGCCGCCTTGTGCTTGTTCTCCGATGCGCTTGGACGGAACAACAAATTGGCCAGCCATTTGCCTGTTTTGTCCTGCCCGCCCTGGAGCAGATTGACAACCATGCTGACCATATCGCGAGGGTCGCTTCGCCATCCGAATCCGCCCGTTTCCCATTTCTTGAGCAGCGGTTTCAGCGCGGCGGCATTGTCCGCCGGGATAGAGGCGCCAATCGTGAACACGGCTCGCCGCACCCAAGCATTGTTGCTATCTGCAAGCTTTAGCAGCACATCTACAACGGCCTGAGGTGATGCCGGCGCTACTCGGATCAGGTAATCAATTTCGGGCCAGTAGAAGTCTTGAATAAGGCCGTCGTCTGTAACTTCGGGTTCCGGAGGATTATCGAACATGCCCGCCCTCGCCAAGGGTTCTACCCACAGGGGATTCTTCAACCCCTCGAAGAACGCACGACGCAGTGGCCGTGTCGGGATTCGGCGCAAGGCCTCCTCGACCTGTCTGGGGGCGGGCGGCTTGAAGCCTGTCATGACGCATTCTCCTCATCGACATTGTTGATCTCAGCGAGTAGATCCTCCAGCGCGTGAAGATTCTCGAAGAAGAGGGCAGTTCGCACTTCGATCACGTCCTCTACAACTTTCATCTTCTCTGCCAGATCGTCGTCGCCCGGCAGCGATCGACGCTCCTCGTGGTTGCGGTCCAGATGAGCCCAGCCCACAAAATAGTTGTACGTTTTCGTCCATTGGCTGATTACCGGGTGGTCGGCGTCAGGTCCTCCCGTCACTAGCGCGGCTGCGTTGGCACGATTACGTCCTTCCTCCTGAGTGGCCGTGCTAATCAAAGAGGCAAGTGCCTGCGCAACAGCTCGGGGAATTGGAATAAGGTCCTGATCGAGTCCTAGATCGGCATCGGGGTGTCCCGCCAGTAGCCCAGGAAGCTGTCTCAGCAGGGTCCCCGCCGATGGGCGGGGGCGTGGGATCGAGTACTCGGACATGACATCTGGTAGACCTGCCATCAGCTCACGCATGCAGTGACAGATGACCGCGATTCGGCTGGTCTCGCAACCGGGGATGGCTACTGAAGAGAACAAGTCCAAAGCGGTCCTGTATATACCGGCGAGTTTCGGGCTTCGGTTCTCCAGCACTTCAATTACGCGCGTTTGACGTTCATCAGGCACCGAGCTTCAACCCCTATTCGCTTCGCGCTACCCGAATCCGCGACGGATTCCACGATATTGCACTCAGGGCTCGACTCTACTCGTTGGGCAACGCGAGAGAGTCGGGCCGACGTGTGTGCTGGCACCTATTCACTGCAAGACAAAAGGTCATGTCGTTCCACCGCACCCGCAGCCATGAAGTCGTGAGCCCAAATAGCTCATTCCTGTGGAAGACGACGGACGGAGCACTCGATGTTGCTGGCAGCGGTGGATCCCGGGATAACCCCGAATCCTAACTTTCCCTTTCTTGCTTCGCTAAAAGAGATCGGCGGCGGCATCCTCGTCGGTGCCTTCATTGTGATCGCTATCGTGGCGATCGTCGGCGCTGCAATGCTTCTGGCCGGCAAGCTGAGCCAGTCGTCGCGGCTGGCGTCCGGCGGTGGCATGATCTTGCTTTGGACTGGCCCGGTGGCTGCGATCCTTGGCGGCATCAACGGCTATATTCTCTGGTCTCAATCGGCATTCCCGCTCGGATTCTAGGTCCGATCTGTCATGCCGGTTCAGTGTGACCTGGACGGATGGTGGCCGCCCGGATGTGGTCTTGTCTCCCAGGCAAACGATGGGTTCCTCGGAGCCGTCACGGCCCTGTTTGCGAACATTCTCCAGAACATCGCGTCGTGGATCTGGTCATTTATCACGGGGGCATTCAGCGTCTCGAACGTTGATGACTCGCAATGGATCGCCGTGCAGGGGCTGACGAATTGGTGGGTGGTGGTCATGATGACGCCGCTCGTCGTGACCATGATCCTTCAGCTTCTATCGGGCCTGATCAGCCAACAGCCCCGCCGTTTGGTGAGGGCGCTGGTAGGCGGTGCAGCCGCCATTCCCATGGTTGCAGGAGCAGTTTTCCTGGCTCGCAAGCTCACTCACATCGGCGACTCCGCGTCGCAAGCAATCCTCGACTCGATGGGGACGGATCCGTACGTGGTCTTCATGAGGCTCTTCGGATTCGAACGGGCGCCCGCGGGATCCGGCCGGGACTGGAACGTGGTGTCGCTGGCCCCAGGGTCGAGCACCGGGGCGGCCGGGGCCGTGATTGTCACGGCGATGGCCGTGATTGTTGTCTGGATTTTGGCCTTCATCCTCATGTGCTCGATGATCTTCCGGTCGTTCGCGCTTATCGTGCTTGCCGCCGTCGCTCCGGTTGCTCTCATGCTCATGCCGTGGGAGAAAACGAAATCCTGGGCACGGCGGTGGTGCGAGATCGTTGTCGCCCTGCTCATCGCCAAGCTTCTGGCCGCGACGGTTCTGGCGGTCGCCATCAAGCTCTTCGCCGAGTCGAAGTCGTTCGCCGGCCTGGCCGCCGGCGTCGTCGGAATGACACTGGCGTGCGGCGCTCCTCTGATGGCCTTACGGTTGGTAAGTTTCGCCGGCGGGGAACTGGCGGCGGCCGCCCAAACTGCTGGCGGCGGTCATCTTCTTTCGCGCAGCTCTAGCTTCACTGCAAGGCAGATCAGCCGCCAGACGGGTGGCCGATTCACGCTCGCTGGCATGGCTGCACGTTCGTCGATAACTCGCCCGATCCCGTCCAGCCGCCCCCAATTTCCGACGACCACATTGCCGCCCAAAGTGCCACTTCCGGGAGCGCCGGCTGGCACAACAGCGTCGCGACCTTTTGTCGGAAGCGGCCCTACCTTAATGCTCGACGTCGGCGGGTCAGCTCCCGGTCCTGCATCGTCTCTGGCGCGGGCAACCCGCGGACCGCACACGAGGGCAGGATCGCCGTCCGGTCAGTCGGCTGCCAGTGTCACTGACGAGTCGCCGCAGCCTTCAGCGTCACCCCCCTCGTCTGTTCCTAATGCCTCTCCATCGATAGCGCCGACAGTGCCACCACCGGTCCGACCAAGAACGATTGTCCAGCCCGCGAAAGACAGTGATTCCAGTGTCTGAAAATTCACGCACCCTCGAGGCCGTCAAGTTTCCTCGCTACGAACGTCGCGGTCTGTTCATGGGCTTGAAGTGGTATCAGTTGCTCCTCCTGGCGGGTGGCGTCCTAGTGGCAAGCGTGGCCTCAGCCGCTAACGGACCGGTCGGACTTTTCGCGTCTGGACCAATGTGGCTCACGCTAATGTTGCTCGGATTGCTGCAGTACTCGCGGATTCCATATCCGGTATGGGTCAGCCACGTCGTGGTGTTCTTCTACCGATCAGTCCTCAACCAGACGCGGTTTTTCGTCAGGCCCGAGCGTGCAGTCCTGGCGGGCCACCTGGCGCTCCCGGGCGGATTGGGAAACCTCGAGCTGCGTCGAACCTCGCGGGGCGAGTCGTTCATCATTGACGCCCGGGGCAAGGAGGCCCTCGCGGTGTTGCGGTGCAGCACAAGGTCTTTTGCGCTCCTTGACTCCGACGACAAGGCCTGGGCAGTGCAGGCTTGGTCCCGTGTTCAGGCAGGTATGGCCCAGCGAAGCTCTGTGGCGAGAATTGCAGTCCAGGACTACACGGTTCCGTATCCATCGCAGGCGCTGCGTGACTTCTACGAAGGCGCCGTACCGCATCGGATCGCAGAAACACGAGAACTGAGCTGGGGCGAGCGTTCGTATGAGGATCTGATTTCTGCAGCTGGGTCAACGATGAGCCATGATTTGCTTTTGATCCTGGTTGTGGACACGGCCAAGGCCCGGCGCCGGATCAAGGAGTCCGGCGGGGGACTGGTGGGCGTAGAACGCGTGCTCCGGCTTGAAGTCGAGGCCATGACCACCGCGCTGGGAACCCACAACGTCAAGGTCGAAGAGTGGCTCCCCGAGGGCGAAATCCTTCACGTGTTACGCGGTGCCTTCGACCCGGCCGCGGTCGCCGCTCCCGTTCGGCCGCTGGCGCCAGTTGGCGCGCACCCTGACCCCGAAAGTGAGTCGGATTCCAAACTGCCGTCGGGGCCAATGGCAGTCGAGGAGCACTGGACCTATGTGCGCACCGACTCCGGTTTTCATCAAACGTTCTGGATCGCTGAGTGGCCGCGGCAGAAGGTCTTTCCGGGCTTTCTACATCCGCTGATCTACGTGGGAGATTTCCGTCACACGGTAACTGAAGTGATCAGGGCAGTGCCCACAACTGAAGCGCTGCGGGATATCCGTTCGGCCCAGGAAGCCCACGAAACCCGACGGCGAATCAACACGAGGTTCGACAGGCCCCTCACGCGTGAACAAAAGGCGGAAGAAGAGGAGGTGGCCCAGCGGGAGGAAGAGATCGTCGCTGGCCACGGTGACGTGCGGCCAGCAGCCTACGTGACGATCACGGCGGCCGCACTCGAGGATCTCGCGAGACACAGGCAGGAGCTTGAATCAGCGGCGGCAGGAGCTTTCGTTGAATTGCGGTTACTGGCGGGGCAGCAGTGGGCGGCCTTTGTGGCCGGTGCCCTTCCGCTTGGGAGGGGGCTGCGATGAAGCGGACCATCCAGAATGTTCAATACCTCCCGTCTGGTGGCAACCGCCGGGAAAGGAAGGAACGACGCCGGTGCGAACGCCCGCAGGAGAGCGGATCGTGGATGTCTGCGCTGAGGGGCTTCGGAGAAGTGGTCGATGGTCGTCTGGAAGGTACCGAGTGCGGTTCTGATTGGGGAAGCCGGGAACCAAACTCTTTGCGTGGCCCGCATCGGCTGCGTCCGGCACCGCACCGCGCTTCCACGGTGACGTTTGCTGCCGCCTATCCGTTCATCACAGAATCGGGTCTGGGCCACGAGGGAACGTACATCGGCACGGACGTCTTTGGATCTGGAGCATTTTCCTACGATCCGTGGATTCTCTATGACAAGGGTGTCATCAGTGGCCCGTCGATAGTTGTCATCGGCACTGTCGGCACTGGCAAGTCCATGTGCGGGAAATCGTTGGTGGCCCGCTCGATCACCTTAGGACGCAAGGCCGCGGTCGCGTCAGACCCAAAGGGCGAATGGGTAGCCGTGGCCAAAGCTATCGGTGGCAAGGTCATTTCAGTCGGCCCGGGCCGCTCAGCCCGCGTGAACCCCCTCGACGCGGGTCCGCGTTCCAGCGCGCTGAGTGAGGCGCAGTGGCAGGCCGTGGTGCGCCAACGCCGTCGCTACCTCTTGGTGGCGTTGGTGTCCCTCATGCGGCAGGGCATGCCGCTCCGGCCCGTCGAGCATACAGCGCTGGATATGGCGCTGATGGAGACCGTGGCCCAGAACTCGAACCCGACGCTGCCCATGGTCCTTGAACATCTGCTGAACCCTTCGAAGGAAACGATCGGGCTTGTCGGCCGGGACGGAGGCACCGCTGTCAGCCATTCGCTGCGGCGCACTGTTTCCGGTGATCTGGAAGGAATGTTCGATGCCCCTTCCACGGTCGCGTTCGATGCTGATGCGCCGATGATGGTGATGGATACCTCCGCCCTGATCGGTGCCTCTGAGCAGGCCCTGTCACTAGCCGCGGCGTGCGGGGCGACCTGGCTGGAAGCGGCGGTCACCAATCCCGACGGCGGCAAGCGGCTAGTAGTCTACGACGAGGGTTGGCGGATGCTTGCCGATCCCTACATGCTGGCCAAAATGAGCGAGCAGTGGCGACTGGCGCGCACCTACGGGATCGCGAATCTGCTCATCATGCACAAGGTGGCCGATCTCAACGAGATCGGCGACAGCACCAGCGGACACCGCCAGAAAGCCCTTGGGCTCCTCACAGAGGCCGACACCCGGATCATTTACCGCCAGAAGCACGACGCCATGCGCCTGACCAAGGAAGCCCTCGGCCTGACCGAAGCTGAATGCGAACACGTCGAGAACCTTCCCAAGGGCGTAGGACTCTGGAAGGTCGGAAACCGCTCCTTCATCGTTGCCAACCGCGTCACCACCGACGAGCTGGAAATCTTCGGCACCGACGACCGGATGATCTGATGTTCACGCACTCGCGCGCAGGAAACACCAGCCCCCTCATCACCGCCGGACTTGTCACGCTCTCCGGTTTCGTGAGCCTTTCGTTCCTGGTTCAGGGAGCCACCTGCCTCGTCGTCACGTGTCGGTGCGGCACCTCGCCAGCGTCGCCGCCCAACCCGGCGGCCGCCGTCGGACTCTTCACTGGCCGGATCGATTGGATTGTGCGCCACGATCCCGGCTGCGACGTCGGCACGGGCGAGGTCTGGTGGCTGGTCGCCCCGGTACTGGTCGCGGTCGCCGCGCTCGCGGTGAGTGGGATCTGGGCTTGGCGAAGATGGAAGCAATCGGGGGCATGGCTGCGGCAAGAGATCTTGAACCGAGATGGCATCGCGCGCCGCTCCGAGATTCTGCACGACTTCGGCGCCGGGGCCGTCCGGAGGCGGGGGAAGTTCACGCGTCCCGGGCTGAGCAACCCGAGCATTCAGGACCTTTCCTGGACGCTCGGACGCTCGCGCGGTGTCACGATTCACGTCTCAACTGAAGAATCGATGGTGATCCAGGGTGCGCCGCGTTCGGGCAAGGGACTCTACGTGGTGATCAATGCCATCCTCGATGCGCCCGGCGCCGTGGTGACGACGTCCACCCGGGCGGACAATCTTGTGGTCACGATGAAAGCTCGCGCCACGGGCAATAGGCCTGTGACCGTGTTCGATCCGCAAGGAATGTCCGGACTGCCGTCCTCGCTGCGTTGGTCTCCGGTCCGCGGCTGCCAGGACCCGGATATCGCCACGCGCCGCGCCTTGGTCATCACCGCCGATACGGAGATGAAGGGCGAAAACGCCGCGTGGCAGAAGCGCTCCCTGATAGTCCTTCAGTGTTTGCTTCACGCCGCGGCGTTGTCCGGGGAGGGGGTCCGAGCCTTTCGGCGTTGGTCCTCGAGTCCGGTGTTGGCTCGTGAGGCTGTGGAGGTTCTCAGCCGCCCAGGGGCTGCATTGGGGTGGCAGGCAGATCTGATGGGGATCCTTGAAGATGATCCAAGGAACACCTCCAACTCTTGGATTGGGGTCTCGGCGGCCGTGGCTCCGCTGTCCTCGCCGAAAGTCCTGGCTGCGCTGGACCCCCAGGACGAATCGGAGGAATTTGATCCAAAGAGCTTCATCAGAGATCGGGGAACGCTCTATCTGATCGGTACGAGAGCGGGGGCCGCAGCGGCAGGCCCTTATCTTTCGGCATTGATTGACGACATCGACGATGCCGCCCGGGAAATGGCGTTCGTCTCGCCGGGCGGTCGGCTCGATCCACCTCTGTCTCTGATACTCGACGAGATTGCCAACCTTGCTCCCTGGCCCGGCTTGCCCATTGCCCTTTCGGACGGAGGAGGCATCGGCATCTCAACGCTCGTCGTGCTGCAGTCGCTCTCTCAGGCTCGGACAGGGTGGTCCATCGACGAGGCCGCCACTATCTGGGATTCGGCCATCATCAAAGTGATCTTCGGCGGTGGGTCCGATGAACGTGACCTCCGCTCGCTTGCGGGACTGCTGGGCGAGCGGAGCCTCACGCTGACTACGCGCTCATGGTCCTCCCAAGGCCGTCAGGATGGCGAGCAGATCCGGGAGAGACCGGTCATCGCACTCGATGAGATCCGCCGCCTGCCGGCCGGCACCGCCCTCATGCTCGGCCGACGTACCAGGCCGATCCTGTTGGACCTGCGCGAATGGCACAAGCGCAAGGACGCAGTCGAACTTGGACGCTCCAAGGCAGAGACGGAACGCGCCCTCACCGAAGGGCACAAACTGCGACAGCAAATAGCCGAAGGAACCAGCGATGGGGAACTATGACGATGTCGAACACTTTGACATTCCCTCAGCCGGAGCGGACGACGACGAGCTGACAGCCGAGCTGTTCCGCTCGGCCTTCCGAGCTCCGAACGGTTTGCAGGGCACGACCTATCGCTGGCGGGACATGAGTGCTCAGCAGGCCGAAAGCGTCTGGGGTGCGCTCGCAGACTGGGCGAGATGGCTGGTCGCGACCTATCAACTGACGACTTCGGTCGTGCCCGATTGCTGGTGGAGGCATTCCGAGATCGTCGCGGAGCTGTATGCCCTGCAACGGGCAGAACAGGCGTCTTATGCCGCCGACGATGCCGGCTTCGGGCCGTTGGCCTTTCACGAACGGCTCCCACTCGCCGTCGAACGCCTCCGAACCCACACCCGGACAGCTGGCTGCGTCGGCCTGCAGTCGCACAAAGAACCCATCTCAAGAGTCCTCAGGGTCGATGGTCCGGAGTTCATTGAGTGGCAGGCAGCTCACCATCAACTCGGGGCCGAGTTCTGAAGTCATGCAGTCCGCGCATCTGCGGACATGAACAGATATCCGCGTTTACGGATTCCAAGAAGCATGGAGGTGGCTGCCGTGGCTACTCGAGGTGAGGGCGTATCGCGCTCCGAAACGCAGGATCCTGCGCCCGGCTTGGTGGCTTTGGGCAAGTCGCGGATGACACCGGAGGAACGCATCGCCGTCCTGACGGAGGGCCTCCACACGATCCTGGAACAAGCCGTTGAATCCCCTTCCCACTGGCAGGTACTGCTGGACGCTTCGGCCACCCTTTGGCGATACTCCGGCGGGAACGTGGCCCTCCTTATGATGCAGATGGCACAGCGCGGTACCGAAGAGCCCACACTCGTCGCGGGGTACAGGGAATGGGAACGCCACGGCCGCGCAGTGCTCAAGGGTGAGCACGCCCTGTGGGTGATTGCGCCCCGCACAGCACGCATGCAGGAATTCACGCTTCCCGACGGGACACGGCAGCGGATTCGCGTCGGAGAGAAGGTTCCCAGTGGCGCTATTGACGACGGAAAGAAGACGGTCATCACCGGGTGGCGCGGCCAGGCAGTCTTTGACGTCTCGCAAACCCAAGGGACTCCGCTGCTCGTACCGCGGGACGGCACCGGGCCCGGCGTCGACGCCTCACAGCTTTTCGGATCGTTGGCAGAGGTCGCTCACCGGCACGGCTTCGAAGTCCACGTCGACGCCGCCCAATACGGACTCACCAGCGGCTACACGGATTTCGCCAAGCACCGCGTCCAAGTGGGAGCGTGGCTGAGCACCGAGGAGCGCACCGCGGTGCTCGCCCACGAGCTCGGGCACGTACTGCTGCACGGCCCGGACGACGCCGTCGGGCGGCTTTACGGCAGCAGTGCAGACCACCGCGGGCTTGCCGAAGTCGAAGCCGAGTCTGTCGCCTACACCGTGCTGCGTGCCCACGGGATCGACCGCGGACCACAATCGGCCTCCTACCTGGCCGGATGGGCAGACGCCGTCATCGAGACGGAAAGTGGGGGTTTGGCGACGGGTACGGACCGCAAACTTCCAGCCTCCCGCGTTGACATAGCGAAGTCCGCGCTCGGACGAGTCACAGCAGCATCGAAGGGGATCCTCGAAGTCACCCATCCACCTGGCTTCGGGGGCAAGGTTCCGGGCGTCGAAGCCGATCCTCGGTTCAACCAGGCGGTGTCCTACATCGGCGTAGGGCAGCCCGCGGCGTCGATAGACGGGCCCACAATCGCGGGCCCTGGAGTCTGACTCAAACTGTCTGCCCGGCGGGAGAGTCCCGCTGGGACCGGAAAGGAAAGAACAATGAGCACTAAAATCCCGATCAGCATCGCCGGCAACCTCGTCGCCAACCCTGAGCTCACCTACGGCGAGTCCGGAGTGGCCCACGCCAAGCTCCGCGTCGCCGTGAACCAGCGAATCCAGGGAGCCGACGGGACCTGGCAGGACGGTGAACCCGTCTTCCACAACGTCTCGGCTTTCCGGGCTCTAGCTGAAAATGCATCGAACTCACTGAAGAAGGGCGATCCCGTTACTTTGGCGGGCGAGCTCGAATTTCGCTCCTACGAGAAGGACGGTGAAAAGCGAGAAGCCCGCCGCATCGTTGCCGACACGATCGGCCCGGACCTGCGCTTCGGTACAGCCGTCTATCAGCGATCGGCGCACACTGCCGTTGCTGGGCCGGAGGCCGGCATTGGGGCAGATCTGCAGGCGTCGGCTTCAGCGGAGGCCGCCTCGCCTGTGTACAACATCGCTACAAAGAGCCCGGTGGTGGTGCCCCCTTTCGGGGCAGCGGCGGGGAATGAGATGAGTTACTAGTCGGTGAGCTCGGGGAGAATTGGTTCGCGAGAACGAAGCGCCTCCTTGATCCTGTTCTTCCCGGAAGCTCAGGATTAAGGAGGCGCTTCTATCAACCCTCAATACCGCGATTGTTCTCTCGTATCAGCGTGGCCCAAAAGATGGGCGACTTGGCCATAGATTGACGGATTGGAGGTATTCACTAGCTTCCGCGTGCTCGCTGAACTCGAGTAGGTTTCCCATCTTTTCCAACAGTACTTCACGCACTTCGGCTGGGGTCGCGAAGAAGAATTCCTTGCGGGGGTTGGCTTGATTGAGCGCCGCGGCAGCAAAGTGTTTGTGTAGTTCGTTCTCGAGTGTG
Source organism: Arthrobacter sp. KNU-44 (assembly GCF_051843155.1). NCBI lineage: Bacteria > Bacillati > Actinomycetota > Actinomycetes > Micrococcales > Micrococcaceae > Arthrobacter > Arthrobacter sp. KNU-44. The sequence continues at coordinate 213,730 of NZ_JBPXNG010000002.1, read as the reverse complement.
ACGGCATCTTCGGAGAAGAACAGGGTGTGGATGTCAAAGCGAAAGGGCACCGATGCCCCACTGAGTTCGGCCACGCGTTCGGTTGGTTCGAGGCGTCGCGTCAGGCCGATCTTGACGACATCGTCGCCGAACGCTCCGCGGTTGGAAATGACATAAATGTAGCCAGCGCGGATGTTTGCAGCACGGAAGTCGTTCTTGGCGATCGCGTCATCAATGGCCCTAAGCCGGAGCTCCAAGTCGGAATCTGATTCGCCCGAGGCACGCATTGCGTGGAGGGCGTTCAGTAGACGGCTGCGTTCCTTGCCGAGTCCGGCACGCATATTTCGCGGGCAACGTTCGTCAGGACGCTTCAATGAACCTTTTTCTTTTTGCGTGAGGTATTGCGAATTAGGCGGCTTTGACGAGGGGTAGTTCGTCCCAGTGGGTGGTGTATCTGGGGGAGAGCATGTCGCGTTTCATTGTCCAGTCCGGGCCGCCTTTGATGCCGGCGTGGCCTAGCCCGATCGAACCCCGTCCGTAGCGCTTGCTGACGCTTTCGAGGAGGGGCCCGATTCCGCGTTCCTCGTGGACGTTCTCGAACAGCTCCAGGGGTTTTTGGTTTCCGCTTGGGCGCAGGTCGGTGACCATGATCCCGGCGCGGACGTATTTCACGCCGTCGTTGATCCTGGGCATGAGGGCATGGGCCGCTTTGGTGAGGATCACCGGGTCGGCGGTCGGCATCGGCAGCGCCACGCACACTGACGGGTAGGACGTGTCGCCGGGGCTGTAGTAGGACGTGCCGGCGAAGGCGGTCAGTACTTTGGCTTGCAGCTCGTGTTTTGCCAGGCGGGCGCTGGCCTGTTGCGCGTATACGCTCATGACCTGGCGCATGTCCGCCGTCGTCGTGATCGGTTTGGAGAAGGACCGGGAGAAGATCAGCTGGTCCCGTCCTATCCGTTCTTCCTCCATGGGGATGCAGGGGGTTCCTTGCAGCTCGAGCACGGTCCGCATCATCACCACGGAGAACTTGTCCCGGATCGCCACGGGATTCGCCTTGGACAGGTCAAGGATCGAGTAGATCCCCATCCCGGCCAGGCGTTTCGTGAGCCTGGTGGCCACACCCCAGATCTCGCTCACGGACAGCCGGGACATGAGCGCTTCACGCTCGGCCGCAGGCACGGATTCCCACCGGCACACACCCTCGAAGACAGGGTTGTGTTTGGCCCACTTGTTGCTGAGCTTTGCCAGGGTTTTCGTGGGGGCAATGCCCACGCAGACGGGCACACCGACGTGTGTCCGGCAGGCGTCCTTCATCGCCCGCCCCAGGGCCAGCAGATCCTCACCGGATCCTTTGACGCCCAGGAAGCATTCATCAATGCTGTAGATTCTCACCTCCTCTCCTGCGTGTTGCCGATTGAGGTCCGTGGTGCTCGTCTAGGTTCTGGATATGGACGCGGTGGAAGCGAAGATCTGGTATCTCCATTTCGCGCAGGCAATGCCCCGGGACGATAGTGACCCCCTGCTTGCCCGCGCCATTGACGCGTTGTCTGGTATGGCCGGAAACACGGAGCGGGTGGGTCGGCCGTTCCTGCTCGATGGGCGCGGTGCCCCGCACCCATCGTTCAACGCATTTTTCGCGAGTCGGAGGATGCGCAATCGTGCTGCGTCCACGAATCGCAAGTATGCGTTCGCGTTGCGTGTCTGGTTGAACTTCCTGGAGCTGTGCGGCGTCTCCTGGGACGACGCCACGGACGACGACCTTTTCGACTACAAGTTTTGGCGCCGGACGGATGAAGCCAATCCCAGGCGCGTCGCAGGGTCGACGTGGCGTGATGATCTGTCGGCGATTTCCGCATTCAATGATTGGACCGAGCGGCTGCAGGGAGCCCCCACGCCTGGTGGCACACGAACTTGGGGCCCTCGTCTGGACTTTGCAGGTAGTCGCGGCCGGGCGGGGGCGTCACGGGTCAGGTCTGCCGATGTGAAGTGGTTCTCTCCGGGCGCGTACAGGCGCTGGCGCGACGTGGGTATTCTCGGGATCGCCCCCGACGGGAGGGAGCGGACGCGATGGAGGCCGCGGTCCCAGACACGCGACGCTGCCTTCGTCGACGGTCTCTACGGCACCGGGCTGCGCATCCAGGAGTGGTCGAGCGTTCTCGTCAACGAACTGAGACAGCCCGACGGGGACCATAACTACGTCACTCTCCAGCTCGCGGATGCATGCGCGAAAGGCGGGCGCGGTCATCCTTATTGGGCCAAGCGTGATGTCCTCAACAGCGTCAGCAACTACATCGAGACCGATCGCGCCGCCTCGATCCGCCAGGCACAGTCCCTGGGAACGTATGAGCAGCTGCCCGGTCTTCGCATCATCCGCGAGATCCGGGACGACTCGCTGTTGACTCTGGCACTGCCAGAACGCCCGTCAACGACGCTGAAGCTGAATGATCTGTCACCCGAGCAACGAGCGACCCTCTTCACCAGGACGAATGAGGGACTCGTTCCGCTGGCCCTGTGGCTGAATGAGGACGGCCTCCCTCGTCGGAAACGGAGTTGGTACACGGCCTTCGAGCGGGCGAACAAGCGGGTGGAGAAGGCCGGTATCGACCGGCTGAAGTGCCACCCCCATGTGCTTCGCCACAGCTTCGCGCTGCGCTGGTACGCCGTCGGCCGGCTTGTCTGGGAACGACGAGCACCCGGCCTTAGCCCCGGGCAGGCCCTCGACTTCCGGGAACAGTTCGGCGACACCTGGTCTCTGGTGCAGACAATGCTCGGCCACTCAAACGTGAATACGACAAAGGACACTTACTTGGAACCGTTCCGTGGCCTTGATGTGAAGCTGCTGCTCGAACATGGAGTGAATGAACTGCAGGCGGAGACTTTGTTGGACGTGCTCCGTTCCAATCCCCGGGTTCGCGTTGAAGACGACATGCAGTTCGGGGGAGAGCGATGAGAGGGGCTGCCCTTCCTCAGCCCGGTTACACGTCTCCGGTCAACCATTTTTCGTCGCCCGGGCACAACATCGTCCGCGTCTATCCCGAGGCTGAACCCGGGTTCAAGGACTTCCCGTTCCATTCCTTGAATGTGGCCCCTGAGCTACAGGCCGCCTTCGCGGAAGGCTTCGCCCGGGCAACCGGGCCTTCCGGGACTCGTCGAACGATCGCCTCGGCCCAGAATCTGTTCTCGGGAATCAGGATCTTCGTGAAGTCGGTTGCGTCCGGGCCCAGGTCGCCCGGCCGCCTCGCAGATCTTCGCCCATCGCACCTCGCGGAGCTGCGCATGCGGCACACGCGGGCAGGAAACAGTGCGCTCATCGCGCTTCGTGTCGCCCTGCGTGGGAACCCGGACCTGCCGGTGCCTTTCAGAAACGCGCTGTTCACCCCTCTGACCAAGCCGGCACCATCGACCACGGCCGCGTCATACACACCGACGGAATTCCGGGCAATACACCGGGCGGCACGGTCCGATGTCCGCACAATGGTGACACGGATCCGGGCGGGAGAAGAAGAGCTCAAGGCATGGCGTGCCGAACAAGAACAACGCTCCACAGACTCGACCCCGCAACGGCTGAAACAAAGCCGGGGAAGCGTGCTGAACCACATCGCCCTGGTAGGCGACATTCCCAGAAACTCCTCCGGTAGACCCCGCGGAAAAGGCCTCGCTAAGGACGCGTGGAGCTTGTTCTATTCGCTCTTCCCGACCTCATCCGACATGGCCGCGATGGTCATCCTGTTCCAGTGCCTGACCGGGGAGAACCTGACCACCATTTGCAACCTGACAGCCCGGTACAGCCGCGCCGATGCCTCCCTCGACGGAGAGACCCAGGTGCTGATCACCCGGGGCTCCAAAGCCCGACGTGGACCCAACAAGGCGGAAATGGACCTGACATTCACCGCAATTCCTGAATGGATACAGGCATCCGAGCGCAAGGGCGAGAACGATGACTATGCATCCGCTTTCGGTCTCTACATCATCGCCGAGAAGTTGTGCCGACGCGCCCGCGAGTTCGCATCCAGCAAAGCTTTGCTGGTCGGCCATTCACCCCACCGGCTTGAGACGTCTGTCAACGGCACAGGCTTTCGTCCCGTCCCCCACAACTGCACGAGGCGATGGGAAGGGTGGACTGTCAGCGACGGAAATCCGCAGCTCGTGGACAGCAGGCGGCTCAGGCGAACCTTCCTGGAACTTCATCAACGCCCCGTGGCACAGACCACGGACACCTTGGCAAACACCTACCTGCTCCGCGATGCGGGCTCGCTCGCCGCCAACCAGGAGGTCGTACAGCACGTCCTGGAAGGCGAAGTCGAACGGATCCAGACAGCGACCGCAGCGGCCGTGTTGACCGAGCACGACATTGCCCAGGCAGCCGCCGACCACGAAGGCGTCGCCAAGCGTTTCGGAATCACGGGCGAGAAACTCCAATCCATCCTGGAAGGGCGGCTCGATACCGTGGCGACCGCCTGCGTCGACAACGAGCACGGACCCGTCACCGAGCCCGGGCAGCCATGCACGGCGTCTTTTCTGCTCTGTCTGGGCTGCCCCAACGCACGCTCCGAGCCACGGCACATCCCCGTCCAGGCCCTCATGCGCCAGCAAATCGAACGGCGCCGCGAGGAACTCACCCCCGACGGCTGGAAGCAGTTCTACGGCACCGCTGCCGAACAACTCGATGACCTACTCAAACAACAGCGGGCCGACGTCGCAGCGGCCGCATCCCAAGCGACGGATGAGGACTCCACCCTCATCGAGGCGCTCCTCGACGGAAGGCTCGATCTCCGATGACCCAACAGGCAGCAGCATCCAGTGATCACCTCATCGGGGACAACCCGCTGGCACTGACAAACCGCCCGGTCCGGCCCGACGCCGATGCCTCCCGGCTGTCCCGGTTTGATGACGACCGATGGGACCTGACCCCGGGCATTTTCGAGGACCACAGCACCAAAACCAGCCTGAACTTCGAGGTCTTTCCGGTCAGGTGGCGGATGGAAGTCAAGGAATACTTCTGGCTTCTCATCAACGACGAGACAATCCGTCCCCTTCCGGCCGCGCAGCTGGACAAACGCCTGTCACTGCGGACAATCAGCTTCGCGAGCACCCCGCTGTCAAGGGTCCTGGCCTGGGCCGAAGAACACGGCATAACCTCCCTGAACGAGCTTTCCCCGGCCAGACTCGATCTCATGCTGGCCGACATCGCAGACTTGGACCTCAGCAAGGGCGCCAAGGGAATGATGATCAGCGAGACCCGCCGGTTGTGGGCTTATCGCGAGGTCGTCCCGGAGATACTTCGCATGCCCGAACCCCAGCCCTGGCTCGGGGAGCTCACACGGGATTTGTTCGCCGAAGCCCCCCAGCGTCCCGGGAACCGCACACCCCGGATCGGCGACGAAACCCTCGTACCGCTCATCAGCTGGGCCATGAGATTCATCGATGACCTCTCGGCAGACATCACCACGTCATTTCATGAATACTGCCTCCTGCTCCAGCAAGAGGACCGGTTCCGCCCACCAGGCGTAGGAAGAAGCACCCCGGGCGGGAGGCGCCAGGAAAGACTCAAACGCGTCCTTGACCAGTTCCGCCGCGACGGGACAAAGCTCCCCGGACGCACTCTCCCGGACGGCAGCCGCGGAATCCGGTGGCAGCACCTCGGACGCCTCACCCACACGCTGGGGGGTTTGCACGCCCGGTTCGACCAAGACTTGATCCGCCAATCCGGCCTGGAAATAGATGACGACACCTACCTCTCAACACCCTGCAAGGGAACCATCAACGGCCAACTCTGGCGATCAAAACCCATCGCCTTCGACCACGCCGCCAACCTCGCCCAACACCTCGTCACCGCGTGCTTCATCCTTATTGCCTACCTCTCCGGCATGCGCCCAGGCGAAGTCCTCAGCCTTAAGCGCGACTGCGTCGCCCACGACAAATCCACCGGACGCTGGACAGTAACCGGCCTCCGCTGGAAAGGCGCCACAGACAACGACGGCGCCAAAGCGGTCGAAGGCGAGCAACGGGATCTTCCCTGGGTGGTCCACCCCATAGTCGCCCGGGCGGTCGACGTCCTGACCCGGCTGCACCCCGGAACTCTCCTCTTCCCGGTAAGCATCCGGCCAAAGCCCCTGCGCGGCCCGGCCGCCCCGACCAACCTGAGACCGGGCACAGCCATGACGACATCCCAGGTCGGAACCGACATCGTCGAGTTCATCGACTGGGCCAACACATACTGCACCGAAAACGGCAGGCCCGACCACATCCCCTCCGACAAACAAGGCCGGGTCAGCCCGCGCCGCTTCCGCAGAACGCTCGCCTGGCACATCGTGCGTCAACCACGCGGACTTGTCGCCGCGGCCATCCAGTACGGGCACGTTTCCACCCATATCACCCAGGGCTACGCAGGAACCTACGCCTCAGGGTTCCTGGACGACCTCGCGCTCGAACAATGGCTGGAACGCATCGAAAACGTCGACGAACTCGAAACCTACCTCGACTCCGGCGGCCATGTCAGTGGACCATCGGCGACCGAACTTGAATCCAAGACCCGCCATGCCCAAGCGAAATTCAGTGGCCGGACCATGCCCACGGTCCGGCAGGCGCACAAGCTCCTCCAAGACCCCACTCTCCAGGTCTTCAAAAGCCGGGGCATGCACTGCGTCTTCAACAAAGCCACCGCGCTATGCACCAAGGAATCCGAGAACGGTCCTTCCCTAGGGGAATGCCGCAGCGCCTGCTCCAACATCGCCCGGACAGATCAGGACATTGCCGAATTACGGGTCGAGATCAACGCCCTGCCCGAGGACCCGCTCGCGCCCGCAATCAGAAACCACCGAATCGCGCTCGTCAAAGAAACCATGGCCAGAGCCATCAAACACCACGAGGAGGCTCGGTAATGACCACAACTGAAGCCGAATCCATCCGCAGCGCCCTCCAACAGGCCAAGGACGACCTCCTGGAAGGCCGCGTCCCTGGCCCGCTGACCAGCACCCGGCTCGTTGAACTCGCCGGAGTCAAACGGCACCGCCTCACCCACGACAACCCCGACATAAACGAGGAGTTCCAGCGCCGCGCACGCGCACTGAACCGCACCAAACCCGAGGTCGACCGGCTCCGCGCCAACCTCGACGCCGAACAGCAACGAAACAAGCGGCTCGTCACCGAACGGGACACGCTCGACCAGCGCCTCAAGGCCTACGCCACCGCCATGCTCGGTCTGCTTGAGGAACGCGACAAACTCCTTGAAGCCCTCAGCACCAGCAACAATGTCACAGCGCTCCCGAACCGCCAATTGGCGCTGCCCGCGGTCAAGGCAACGGATCCCTAATCCCTCGGACCGCCCGCCTTGTCTGTTAGCGCCTAAACATGCAAACAGTGGCTGCCATGACTTGAAGTCGCGCTGGTCATTTGGTGCTTCGTCAGGATCACTCGTCGAAGCGGGCAGCGGGACCACCGCGGACGGGAAAGGCTTTGTCATAGGCGCTGCAGAAAATCGTCCCGGTCAAGAGTCGTGGGAATTTTCACTTTCTGCTGGCGCTGCTTTCATCCTTTCGAAACTGCCTCTCGAAAGAGGATCTCCCTATTCCAGCCCAGGTACGGTACTGTTCGCATCACTTCATGCCGCCGAGCGGCGGTCCGACGGACTGGGGGAACAGTTGAAGAAGACCTCTATCGCACCTGCCACTTTGCTTATGGGCTTGCTGCTCAGTGGATGTACGTCGCCGCAGGCTGTGCAGCAGCCTCCTGCGGCGCTGCTGTCTACGGGGGCGGCATCCGTGCACCCGACCGCAGCAGGTGCCACATCTGCCGCCCCGGCCCCGTCGCCTTCAGCGAAACCCAAGAGCGGAGACGGACTACCCAATGGCCTTCCGCCCGGTAGTCCAACGGCTCCCGGCCCGGTTCCTTCGTTCTTGGTCGGTACTGGCTCCTCAACCAAGGCGAAAAAAGCGGGTCGCTGGCTGACGACGAAAAGCAACCCATATTTCGGCAAGATGAGCACCATCCAGGCTGAAGCCGCAGCGAAGAAGGACGCGGCTAAACAGCTCACCAACGCCGGCTTTGTCCACGTCCCCAACGATCAGCGCAACACTTACATCAACCACGACTATTACGTTGACTTCCGGGTCGCGGCTGACATGGTGTCGTACGAAGTCGGCCCGGTTTCGCTGCTCCCCGCAAGCCATCCGGCGAAGCCTTAGCCGCGGCTCAGGGCCTCGAACAATTTTGAACCCGTCCATGAGCGGGCCTGGATTCGATACCGCGCGGACTCCGGGCCACACTGGACATTCCTTCACGACCCGCAGGAACAGTCTGCGAAATGGGCCCGGAATCAAGCTCGCGTTTTGACAACTGTGGCGCGTATGCAGGCGAGTTGTATATGTCAGTGATGAGTCTCTTCCGACAACTGGTTGCTTCCACCGACTAGGGGACATTTGTCGCAGTCGGTCGATGTCAGGGCTGAAAACGAAGACATGCGGCCTGGCTCAACAACCGCAAACGATAATGATTTCCCGGGGCAATTGTATTTGCAAAATTTGGATATACCGGGAAACTCTCCGGGTTGCTCAAAGTCGGCCAATGACCATCCTCACCCTGAAGAGAAACATGAGGCCCCGAACAGGGTTGTGGCAAACGAAGGATTTGGCAACTTCCAATCTATGGACAAAAGGGTGCCATTCTGAAATGCTGCGATCCTCTAACTCATAAATATGGGGGCAGCGTGTCTGGTTTGGGGCTATTTCGCGTGCGCAATCTGGGAATGTTTGTCGTTTTGGCAACCCTCCTGCTCGGGCTGCCTGTCCCGCCGGCAACTGCCAGCCCTCCACCCACCCGGGCGTCAAACTCATCCGCACCGGCCGGGGTGCCCCCTCGAGCAGTGAGCCCCAACCTTCCGCCCACCCGGACCTTGAGCTCATCCGCGCTGGCCAGCGCCCCCGGCCGGGCACTAGACGTGAACCTTCCGCCAAACCGGACGTTGCCTGACGCCCTAAAGACCACCGATGACGCGGGTGATGGGGGCGTAGGCATGGCGGGATGGGGCGCCAACTTCTCCGGAGAATTGGGGAGGGGCGCCGCGGCTGTCACCGTCGACCGTCCGGCCCCTGCAGGCAGCGGCGACCTCGAAGGTGCCAGCATCTCCCTGGTCTCCTCCAACTCTGGCGGCGACACAAACTGCGCGGTGAAAACGGGGGAACTCTACTGCTGGGGGGACGGATGGAGCGGCCAGCTTGGAAACGGCACCCGTTTCCAAAGCTCTGTCACACCAGTGAAGGTCGACATGACCGGTGTGATGGCCGGCACCACGATCACAAAGGTGGTGACCGGCCCGGACAGTGTTTGCGCGATCGCCAGCGGCAAGGCCTTCTGCTGGGGCAACCAGTGGGTTACCGGAGGAGACGACTACAGCGCAGTCCCCGTGGCGATCGACACGACCGGCGTCCTCGCCGGCAAGACGGTGACCGACATTGCAATCTTGGACTATGGCGCCTGCGTCATAGCCGACGGAAAACCCTACTGTTGGGGACAAGAATTCTCAGGAGAGCTAGGAAACGGGCAAGACTACGTGTACGAACAATTTCCCGTCGCCGTTGATGTGTCGGGGGTCCTGGCCGGCAAGGACGTCACCAAACTTAGCGCAAGGCGCGGCACAGTGTGCGCCATCGCCGCTGGAGAAGCATACTGCTGGGGGGACAACAGCGCAGGACAACTCGGCAACGGCACTACCACGTCCTCGAACGTTCCCGTATCTGTAGGCGGGGCCCTGACCGGAATGACCGTCACCGGGGTAAGTGTCGGTGAGGGTGGGCCATGTGCCATCGCGAACGAACGAGCCTTCTGCTGGGGCTGGGGGCTCGACGGGACACTCGGGACGGGGGTGGGGTACTGGTACCCCAATCATCCATTTCCATTGCAAGAAACGCTTCCCGTGGCTGTTGATACGTCCGGTGTGCTTGCAGGAAAAGCAGTCACCCAAATATCAACTGGATTCGACTACAGCTGCGCCCTGGCGGAGGGCAAGCCGTACTGCTGGGGTACCAACAGGAACAGTAATCTCGGCGCCGCCGTCGCGCCGGACACCACGGCCTGGTCCCCTGTCGCGATCGACACCAGCGGCACAGTGCTCGACGGCAAGACCCTCACGGGCCTCATCATCAGCGGAGGCAGCACAATCGCCACCTACACGCCTCCACCGGTCGGGTCGCTGAGCCTGGAGGTGACGACAGGCCCCAAGATCACCCTCACGTCGACCGGAAACTACCACTCGGACACCGCCGGCCTCTACACCTATTTCTACGACACCTCCGCCCCCGGCGGACCAAAGAAAATTGCCTCCTGCACCTCGGCGGACACCTGTTCCTGGACCGGTGTGCCAAGCGAATACCAGAGCACCTACATCGCAGTCGTCGCAGACCCTTACACCGGTGACGGCATGGCACCGATGGTCAGGGCAACGTCATACACGGTGACCCCTCCGGCCTGGACGGTCAGCCTCGCGTCTTCGGGCAGCAGCCTCACCGCGACAACAAACTACAGCACGGAAAACAGTGACTTCAGTATCGGCATCTATGACCAGTCACAGGACGGGTCCCCGATCGTCGGATCATGCGCCACGGGAACGTCGTGCTCAATAACAACCGGCATCGTCGGGCACACCCACATAGCCGCCGCCGGAGGAGCCGGCAGCACTTTTCCTCCCACCCCCCTGCTGGCCTCGTCGAACATCGTCGGCACCGCGGGTCCCACCGCAGCATTTGAGTCAGCGGGCGGATCCAACCGCGCCGAGCTAGGTCAATGCTTCGCCTGCACACCCGATCCGGTGAACACCTCGAACGGGGAGTTCTTCGAAAACAACACGGACATCTCGATTCCAGGGCGGGGTCCGGGCCTGGAACTCAAACGCACTTACTCCGCCCAGCGCGCACCCTTCGACGGTCCGCTGGGCTATGGATGGTCGTTCAACTACGGCCTGTCCCTGAACATCAATGCGGGCGGGACGGTGGACGTGCACCAGGAAACCGGGTCGATGGTCACCTTCACCCCGGACACGAACGGGGACTTCCACGCGCCCTCCCAGGTCCTGGCAGCCCTAGTCCACAACACGGACGGGACCTGGACCTACACCCGCCGGGCAACGGAAATCTTCAAGTTCACCTCCGCCGGACAGCTAAGCCAGCTCAGCGACTTGAACGGCAACGCCACGACCCTGGCTCGAAACACCGCGGGGCAGGTCACCACCGCAACCGACGCTGCCGGCCGGACCCTTGCCTTCACGTACACCCCGGACGGCCACATCGACACGGTCACGGACCCTGCCGGCCGAGTCGTTTCCTACTCCTATGACAGCGCCGGCCGACTGACGAATGCCACCGGCACCGACTCGGCGACCACAGGATACGCCTACAACTCCCTCAACTTGATCACCACGATCACCGACCCAAGCGGAAACACCACCACGAACGCCTACGACACGGCGAGGAGGGTCACCAGCCAGACGGACCGGGCCGGCGGCATCACCACCTTCAGCTACGCCGCCGACGGAACAACGACCATCGTCTCGCCCGGCGGACGGACCACCGCCGAAACCTACACCAACGGCCAACTCCTCAAGGTAATCAACGGCGCCAGCACCACCCAGGCAGCAACCTGGACCTACACCTACGACCAGAACACCTTCGGAACAACCAGCGTGACCGACCCGTTAGGCCATGCGACCACCTCCACCTACGACACGGCCGGGAACAGACTCACCACGACCGACCCCGCGACCCACCAAAGCACCTGGACCTACAACACCCTGAACGAGGTCACCACCGCCACCGACCCGGCCGGGACCACCACCACCTACACCTACGACACCGCAGGCAACCCGCTGACGGTTTCCACGCCACTGACCGGCACTTCCCAGACCGCCACCACCACCTACGGGCACACCGACACGGCCCACCCCGGTGACACCACAACCATCACCGACCCGGCCGGCCACACGACCACCCTCACCCACACCACCGCCGGTGCGCTGGCGTCCAGCACCGACCCGCTCGGCAACACAACGTCCTGCACCTACGACGTCCTCGGACAACGCCTCACAACCGTGACTCCCCGCGGCAACACCACGACCTACACCTACGATGGTGCAGGTCGCCTGGCATCAGAGACGGATCCGCTGGGCCGCACAACCAGCTACTACTACGACGCCAACGGGAACCGGACGACCCAGATCGACGCCCTCGGGCAAACCACGACCACCGCCTACGACGCCCTGAACCGGGCCACCACCGTCACCAGCCCGGACTTTAGCGTCGCGACCACGGCGTATGATGCCGACGGCAACCGGACCAGCCAAACCGACCCGGCCGGCAACGCCAGCAACTACACCTACGACGCCCTGAACCGGCTGACCCAGAGCACCGACCCTCTGGGGCGTGCCACCTCCTATGCCTACGACGCCGCCGGATACCCCGTCACCGTGACCGACCCGGCAGGGCGCACCACCACGAACACCTATGACGCCGCCGGGAACCGCGCCGGCACCAGCTACTCAGGGGGCGCCACGCCGAACGCCACCTTCACCTACACCGCCGTTGGCCAGAGGGCCACGATGACCGACGGCACCGGAACCACCACCAACACCTACGACTCCCTCGGAAGGCTCACCGGCGTCACCAACGGCGCCGGACAGGCCACCGGATACACCTACGACCTCGCCGGGCACCTCACCGCACTGGCCTACCCGAACGGACAAACCGTCAACCGCGCCTATGACGGCGCGGGGCACCTGACCGGGATCACGGACTGGGCCGGGCACACCACCACTCTCACCCCGGACTCGGACGGCAACACGACCTCCATCGTCTACGGCAACGGCGTCACCGCCGCCGCAACCATCGACGCAGCAGGGCAGGTCGGTGCCATCACCGACACCGGCCCGGGAAGCACCGCCCTGGCATCCTTCACCTACACCCGCAACCCCGTCGGCGCCCTGGACTCGGCAACGATCACAGGGATCACCCAACCTGCCGAAAGCTACACTTACACCAGCCGTGACCAGCTCGCTGCGGTGAACACCGGCACTTACACCTACGACCCGGCCGGAAACACCACCACCCTCGCCACCGGGGCGACCCTCACCTACGACGCAGCCAACCAGCCCACCGGTTACACGACCTCCGGAACCACCACCGCGATCACCTACGACGCCCAGGGCAACCGGCTCACCGGCCCGGCACCCGCAGGCTCGGCTGCGTCCTACACCTGGGACCAGGCCAACCGGCTCACCGCCGCAAACGGCACCACCTACACCTACAACGCAGACGGCCTCCGCACCACCCGTACCCCCGCCACCGGAAGCGCACAGCACTACGCCTGGGACACCCGTGCAGGAGTACCGCTCATGCTCACCGACGGGACCACCAGCTACCTCTACGACGACACCGGCAACCCCATCGAACACATCGACGGAACCGGTAACACCTTCTATTACCAGCACGACCAATACGGCTCCACCAGGCTACTCACCGACCAGACCTCAGCCGTCGCCGCCAGCTACACCTACGACGCAAACGGCAACCTCACCACCAAAACCGGGACCGCCGACACCCCCTTGCGCTGGAACGGACAAGCCCAGGACACCGACACCGGCCTCTACTACCTCCGCGCCCGCTACTACGACCCCACAACCACCCAATTCCTCAGCGTCGATCCCCTCACTGCGGCGACCGGGGAACGTTACAATTTCGGTTCAGGGGATCCGGTAAACCGGAATGACCCCACCGGAATGATTTCCGTCGGATTTTGTTTGTCAGCCAGTGCCGGGCTCTTTGGAGGCGGATTCGGAGAAGTCTGCGTCGTAGCAGCCAGAAACGACGTTGATCACTCGCTCACCGTCGGTTTCACTGAAACAGGCGGAGCCGGGGTGCAAACCCCCTCCTTGGCACTCGGCGCCAATTTACAGGTGAGCTCAGCACGAACAGTGGATCAGCTGGGAGGCCCCTTCACATACGGCGGGCTATCAGTAGTACTAGGCGGCGGTTTTGGAGGCGGCGCATTCGGGGGAAAGAGCTGCGGAGCCCCCGGCGACCACGTCGTCGGTGGAGAACTGAACGTGAAGACCGGCCTCGAAGCCTTCCTCCCGACCCCACTCCCAGCAGAAATCCACGGCGGCAGGAGCAACACACTGACCCAATCATCCGCACCGATACCGTGGTCACCACTGATGCCAATTCCAGGAATCTTCTAAAATGCTCGCGCCACCCCGGAGTCCTGGAAACGGTGCCGCCTGGCCGCGTTGCCACTCCTATCCGGAGGGTTCGCGGGCTAACGTTTGCATCAAACCACGAACTGCTGATCTTTGACATCTTCCTCCACCTCTCCGCCAACCTCGTTTGATGCCCTTATTCGACATTGCTGCGGGAGATTCAGGCAGGATGAGCGGGACGAAGGATACTGGGACAGACCGACCGCAACCGGAAGAGGGGACGAATGACATATGAGTTCAGAGGCGGGTTTGAAATCCCCGGTCGGTTCAGGATCCAAGGACCGTACGTCATACTCACCATGAGCGCCTCACAGCTTGAGTTTCGACCCAGATCCCGTTGGTGGGCGCGCCACTTCGGACCTTGGAGGCTCGAACGCTCAGACGTCCGCGAAGTTTATCCGGGCCGTCCGCATCCCTTCTATTCCTGGGGACGGGTGAACTTCCTCGCCAAGGAGAACATGCCGTGGACATTTCTGGCCGAATGGCCGGAGGGTGTCCTTGGAGCCGCGGAAGAGCTCGGCTACCCGGTCCGGCATCAGAAGTAGAGACTCCTGTCATAAGCATGAATTACATCACCCTTCTTCCAGGGTTGCCGAAGCCGTTGAGACTCACGGGGATGTCCTTCATTGCGCTGTTCGCTGTCGATTATTTATCTATCAGTCCTTCCTTCAGGTCCGAAGACCCTGGTCGAGACCTATAGTCCATGGGCCTACGCCGCACTCTGCGTTGTGGCACTCGCCCTCGGCTTGGTCCTCGCCGTGGACTACCACGGATCGGTGGCGCCGGGGCGTCCTATAGTCTCCAGGGCTGGGTCCGGCGGGGAAGAGATTGATATGGCCGCCGCGCGCAACAACAGATTTCAGGGTACAGAAAGTAGACCTCCTGCCAGGCGGAGTACCGGGCCAGGAGCTCCATGACCCGGGCGCTGATCGAACCGTATAGCTCGTAGTTGCTGGACCTCGCCACGAGCCCCCATTCCTTGGCCCGCGGCGCCAGTTTGAACCACGGCTCACCCAGCACAATCCCGAGCTTCTTCGCCTCGTCCGAGCGCGTTACGGCGCACCCGTCGTTGTTGGACTTCTGTTGCCGGGGTGGTTATGTGGCGGCGGACGCATGATGGTGCGTTCTTCCGGCTCTGCGTCGTTGTTCCATGGCACATAACTGCCGGGGGGCGGATGGTGGTTACTTCATTTCTTCTGTGAGAAGGGAAGTTGCCATGTTGGAAGAGTATTTCGCGAAGCCGTCCACTGTTGATCGGCTGCGGAGCTCGTGGATGGGTGCGGCGATCGAGGACTATGTTGTTTGGCTGGCCGCGCACGACTACAAGGAAAGGTATGTCTGGTCGCGGGTTCCGATTGTCTTTGCCTTCGGTGAGTTCGCGGCCGCTCGTGGCGTCACCCAGATTGAGGAGTTGCCAACGCAGGTAGACGCGTTCGTTGAATATCGGGTGGGCCTTCACGAGGAGCACACGGGGTCGAGCCGTTCGATGGCCAATGAGGTCCGGGGTCCCGTGGAGCACATGCTCTCGGTTGTCCTGGACGGTTATGAACAGACCGGCCGGAGGCGGAATCTGCACCCGTTCGCCGACACTGTCCCGGGCTTCTTCGACTACCTTGTCCAGGAGCGGGGCCTCCGCCCGCTCACGATACGCGGTTACCGTATCCACCTGGATCACTTTGAAACCTACCTGCGCCAGATCGGTGTGAAGTCCGTGCAGGAGCTCTCCCCGGCGATCCTGAGTGCCTTCCTCGTGGAGCGCGCCGGGACAGGACTGGCGAAAACCACGATGCGGGATGAAGCGGTTTCATTGAAGGTTTTCCTGCGGTACGCGCACCGTCAGGGACTCCTTTCCGCGGACCTGAGCCCGACAGTCGGATGGCCTCAGGTTTACCGGTTATCGGACATTCCAAGGTCCATTTCCTGGGCTGAGGTCAACCAGGTTCTGGCTGGTGTTGACCGCCGGACTGAGACCGGCCGGCGCGATTATGCCATTTTGTTGTTGCTGGTCACCTACGGGCTGCGGGGCCGGGAAATCGCTGCCCTGACCCTTGATGACATCGACTGGAAGCATGAGCGCTTGGCCGTTCCCGAACGCAAGGCCGGTCACTCAACAGCGTTTCCCCTTTCCGCCGTGGTCGGCGACGCTCTCGTTGACTACCTTCAGCATGGACGCCCCACAACCAATGACCGGCATGTCTTCATGCGCACGATCGCCCCTCGTCGGCCCCTGAGCGCTGCCGCAGTTTCGTCCTGCGCCCGCTTTCACCTGCTCAATGCCGGCATCGAGGTCCGCCGGCCGGGGTCTCACACTTTGCGCCATTCAGCAGTGCAACGCCTGGTCGATGCGAACTTCACGCTGAAATCCATCGGCGACTTCGTCGGGCATCGCTCGACGCGTTCCACCGAGGTCTACGCCAAGGTGGCAGTCGAAGCGCTCCGCGAAGTCGCACTAGGTGATGGCGAGACGGTGCTGAAATGAGCGCGAACCTTGCCTCGACCGTCGCCGACTTCCTGGCCTATAAGCGGGCACTGGGCAGGAAGTACTTGTCTGAGGAAGCCACCTTGGACCTGCTTATCGACTTCACCGAAGAGCACGCAGTAACGGACCTGGCCGGACTCACGCCGGGGCTGCTCGATGAGTTTGTGGCCTCCCGGCCGAGAGAGCGGTCGCGTAGTTTCAACCATCTCATCGGCGTTACCAGCACTTTCCTTGCCTGGGCCATCGCCCAGCAGCGGATGGACGCAGTTCAGTGGCAAGGGAAACGCCGTCAAGAGACGGACCGGCGGCTGCCGTTCCTGTTTGATCCAAACCAGGCCCGTCAGCTCCTCAACGCCGCCGCGGCCCTTCCCGACTACTCCCGCGGCAGGGGCCGCGGCCCGACCTATCACGCCATCTTCGCATTGTGCTACGGTCTCGGACTCAGAGTCGGGGAGGCCTGCAACCTGCGCCTGGAGGACATTGATACCGTCAAGCAGCTACTCATCGTCCATGGCGGCAAATTCGGCAAGAGCCGCTTGGTCCCTTATGGTCCCCGCATCGGAGAGCTGCTCGCTCTTCAACTCCAGCGCCGGAACGAGAAAGGTGGCACAGGGCCGGATCCGTTGTTCACTTTCGACGGCCGACACAGCGTCACCTCATGCGGCGTGAGCGAAACGTTCAGACACCTCACCGAGGAACTCGCGTTTCCCGTTCCCGCGGGAACCAGCGCACCCCGCCTGCACTGCCTGCGTCACTCCTTCGCCGTTGGATGCCTGCTGCGCTGGTATCGCGAAGGCCTGGACCCGTCGGCCATGCTCATCCAGCTCTCAACATTCATGGGACACGTCAGTCCCGCCTCCACCGCTGTCTACGTGACGATCACCCCGGAACTTCTCTCAGAAGCCAGTCGGAGATTCGAAGCATTCGCCAAACCCGTCTGGTCGGAGGAAAAACCATGACCGGAAACCAACAATTAGGACAACTGGTCCACTCCTTCTTTATCGACCAGCTCACCACCGTCAAGGGCTTACGGCCCTCGTCAATGCGCAGCTACAGCGACACCATCCGTCTGTTGCTGTGCTTCGTGGCCCAGCGAAAGGGCACCAAAATCACCAAACTCACTCTCGAGGACATGAGCTTCGAGCACGTCCTCGGTTTCCTCCGATATTTGGAAGACGACCGCCACAACCACGCCCGAACCCGCAACCAACGACTGGCCGCGCTGCACACATTCTTCGAATACATCGCCAGCCGGGAACCCGCAATGCTCCAAACCTGCCAACGGGTTGCCGCCATCCCTACCAAACGCGTCCCACCAGCGCAGACACACTTCCTGGAACGGGACGAGATGGAGTCGCTGCTGCAGCACCTGCCAGCCAGCGGCCGCTTCGCCCAACGGGACCACGCCCTGATCCTTTTCCTCTACAACACCGGAGCCCGGGCCCAGGAAGTCGCCGAGCTTCGCGCCGGGAATCTCGAGCTCGGCGACCGGGCCCTCGTCAGGCTCCACGGCAAGGGAGATAAATGGCGGACCTGCCCGCTATGGGACCAGACCGGGAAACTGCTCACCGCGCTGCTGGCCTCATCAGGACATCCACCCGCGGCAGACGCCCCGGTCTTCTGTTCAGCCACCGGCGAAGCGCTCACCCGCTTCGGTATCTACAAAGTCGTGCGGCGGCTCGCCGGACATCTCGATAAACCCGGAACCCACCGAACGGTCAGCCCTCACATCTTCCGTCATACCGCAGCGATGCACCTGCTGGAATCCGGAGTGGAAATCAACGTCATCAGCGACTGGCTCGGCCACGCCGACCTGACAACCACAAACCGCTACGCGGAAATCAACACCAGGACCAAACTGGAAGCCCTGCGAGTAACCGAACCGTCCGACGCTTCAGCGGCACACCGCCCCACCCCCGTCTGGAGATCCGACGAAACCCTACTGAACTGGCTCTCAAACCTATGAAGATTATGTGGCCCTGCAACCGCCCAAAACCCACCGACCAAACCCCGCTCTCCCGGACAGGGCCACATAACCACCCCGGCAACAGAACTCCAATTATGTTCCGCGGAACATAATTGGACAGGACAATCAGCGGTTTGCCTTCGAGGGAAGGATCGAAGATCCGCTCAGCTGAGGCGTAAAAGCAGTTGACGTCGATGTGGGCGATTTCCTGCATGCGGCGCATCACCGCCGGCTTAGACATAGTGAAGGCACCTGACCGCGACGCCCCAGATCCGCAGATCCGAAAGTTCCTGGACACGGATCGGCGGGTACTTGGGATTGTCCGCCTCCAGGATCACGCCGTTCCTGGTGATCCGCAGTCGCTTGATGGTCAGTTCGCCGTCCAGGATCGCCACCACCACGGACCCGTCCCTAGGCTCCAATGCCTTGTTCACGATGAGTTCGTCGCCGTCGCTGATGCCGCCCGGCTCCATGGAGTCCCCGGACACCCGCACGATGAAGGTGCTGGTCTTGTCCTTGATCAGGTGCTCGTTCAGGTCAAGCTCAGAAGAAAAATAGTCCTGCGACGGGGAGGGGTAGCCCGCCGGGACGGCCACCGGTGCCACCGGGACGTGCCCCGGAGGCGCCCCCGCGTCTATCATGCGAGGGTCCAAAGCAAGACTCATGACACACCTTTTATTCGAAAATATGTTCGAATAAAGTCTAGCCGCTCACTCTGACATTTCGGGTTCCCCGCTGGTATCTGCTCCCAAGACCCAGAGCGATTCGGATCGAGATGTGGTCGTGGCACGGACCGTCATTCGCCGACCGCGGCTACACAGCGCCTGTACGGTCTGTAGGAGAGATGTGTTCGCGCAATTGGAGGATCACCGATCTGCTGAGACCTTCGAGGCTCTGTTTCGAGAGGTCCCTTTGTCGGGAGCCCAAGCATGGCACCTCGAAGCCTGTATGAAGTACGTGGCCGGCCACGGCGAACCCGGCCTGACCTGAGCTGGATCCGGTGATATCAACAGGACGGTCCCTGCCCAGATGGGTTCTTCCAATGCTTCCAGCCATGCACTCTGAACGTGACCGAAACGGTTCCAGTTGATCGTGATCCACGAGCCGGTGGGCTCAAGAGCGTCTACGCTCAGGACTGTAATTTCTGCGGTTGTGCCGTGGGTTCGCCGAGCCTCTTCGAGGTGATCCCACTTTGCGCTGGCTTCCAGAAGCCAAGCGCGACGGCGACCGGACCGTACAAGCCAAACTGTGCCGACGGTGACAGCGGAGCTGAGGACAACGGCCCAGCCAAGCAAATGCGCCGCATCAATAGACCAGCTGAGAGCCAGGCTTCCGAGAAAGTACGCTGCGCAAAGCGCAACTATCGCGCTGGCGAAAATCAGGGCGGGCGTCGCAACTTTTGGTCTAATGGCTGGGTTCGAGATCATGGCATGCCTTCCCGCCTATTTTAGAGCTGCCAGCCGACATTGATAAGGCTCGCTTCTTGGTTCCCCAAGGCTTCCACCCAAGGGCCGGGCTCCTGATGTCCAACGGAACGGGACGCTGCGTGGACAATGAACCCCCGAATGGTTTCATACTGCGATTTCCGTTCCCACTCGCATTCCGCAGGAACAGGTCCGAGCGGAAGCGGCGAGTTTTCGATGCCCCACCTGTCTCGGTAGACAGCGACTCTGCCAACCACGTGGAGTATGTCGTCCACGCCTGCCACCTGCAGAATCTCGAGGAGGTTTCGCTTCCATTCGGGGTCCGTAATGACTGCTCTTCTGCTCACCTCCTCGGCCCTGCGCTTAATCCGTTCCGCCACCTGGCTGATCATGTCGGCTAGATCGGGCCGATCAGCTTGAACCGGGTCCGGGATAAGCGCCGGTGCACGTTCGGGCAATCCTGCCATGAAATTACGGAGTCGGGCATGGATGACCGCAGAGGCGTCTTTCGCCGTCGTGCTTGTCTCCAACGCATTTGCAACGATCCGCTGAGCGGTTGATCGGCTTTCTCCCGTTGATCGGCGCCACGCTGCGATGGCCGCGCCCCACGACGGGGATTGCTGAAGCTCGCCAACGTTGCCGGGGCTGCGGGCCTGGAGGAATTTAGTCAGGTCTTCCGCGGACGCGATTTGTACGAGGTAGTCATATTCGGCGCTGAGTCGTTCCAAGCTGTCGGAGCTGAGTTGTTCGGCGTCGCGGACTTCGTGGGCGGTCCGTTCGGCGCCTTCGGCAGCGATTGCCTCGTCCAAGATCTCTCGCCATGATGCGTGCGAGGAGGGATCAAGGGGCTCGGCATCTGTAGGGTCAACGTCGCAGACATAGGCGTAGTTGCCCAGGCGTCCGCGGGTCATGCTCACGTACAGAAGTTCGCGAGTGAGCCGTCCCCTTGTGACGACGCTGTGGCCGGCGTCCACCGTGAGCCCCTGCGATCGGTGGGCGGTCGTCGCGTATCCCAGCTCCACTGCAGACTCAACATAGTCTCGATGCAGCGTGACGGCGGCACCGGTGTCCCTGCGGACCGCGGTAAGGGAGCCGTCGCGCCTGCCGACACGTACGACGTCGAGCAGGGTCCCGTTGCGGATGAAGTCACCGTTGCTGTCGGCAACTGTGCGGTCGTTGCGGCGTGCAATGATCATGTCACCGCGCCCGGCACGCATTCCGTCGCCCAGAAGGACCGCCTGTTCGGCATCCACATGACCCTGGATCACGCGGTCGGCCTGGGCACGTTCGTTGAGCATACCGACGGTATCGTTATCCGCCCCGATGAGAATCGACGACCTTCCCGCCCGGATATCGGATTGCCACCTCAGGTAGGCCTGATCGACCATGTCCAGATACTCGCCATGGCGGATCCGCTGGTGCTCGTCGTAGTCGGTGATGGCCGCGAAGTCCCCGGCGCGCAGTTTCAGCGACGCCGCCCGTTCCCAGGCATGCTCGAACCGCCAGATAGTGCTCAGCCGGGCGGTTTTGCCCTGCCGGTCCAGCCAGCCGAGAACACCGCCGGCGTCGATGGCGTCCAGTTGCCCGGGATCGCCCACCAGCAGGACCTTGGCCCCGGCATCCCGGGCCTGATGCACCAAGGCGGACAGCTGAAAGGTCGAGACCATGGAGGCTTCGTCGACGACGACCAACTGGTTCCGATGGAACCGCCATCGGTTCTGCTCGGCCGCCAAGCGGGTGGCTTCTTGCGCCAGACGGGTATTGCTCGCTACAGAGTTACCTAGCCGCTTTTCGGCGGCGAAGAACCGCTCGGCCCGGTGGCTGGCCCCCTCGCCAACTGACTCGAACAGCCACTTCGCGACATTCTCCGTGACCATCGACAGCTCCCGCCCAAGAACCTCGGCGCTCGCAGCCGCAGGTGCCAGCCCTACGACACTGCCGCTTCCGAATTCTGCTTCCCACGCTGCCTTGACCGCGCCGAGCGCGGTGGTCTTGCCGGTGCCGGCCGGGCCGACGACGGCGTCGAGCCGGTTGCCGCTGAGCAGTACCTCAGCAGCGGCAGCCCGCTGATCTTGATGCAGCCCGAAGGTGCCGTGGTGTCGGTATCCGGCGAGTGCCTCCAGGGCGACGGTCGCGCGGATGGCCGGCCCGCCGCCGTCGTTCCTTGCCGCCATAACGGCTTCCTCGCAGGCAACGGTCGACGCGTCGGTGTAGAGAAGGGAGCCGTGGAAGTCGAAGACGCTCTGCTTGCCGAGGCGGAGATCGGGCTGGGCGTCTGCGGGGACGGTGTACCGGTACTCATTGAGGGGAACCGATTGGGCCTCGGCGGCCGTGGCGACGGCATCAATCAGAGCATTGCGGTTCTCCGGTGCGTGGCAGCGAATCGCGGCGCAGACCCGTTCGGCTTCTGCGAGGAGGTTCCAGCGGTTCCAGGTGGCGCGTTTGGCGGCGACCCGCTTCCGGGTGACCGACGCGACGGCGTCGATCCAGTCGGCCGTGAAGTCGGACGAGCGGAACGGGACGGCATGCGAACGTCGCACGGTGTTGGAGAGAACGTTGCTTGGGTCGAAGCCTTTGGCTTCGGCGCGTGCGCGCCACTGCGAGGAGAGCATGTGCAGCGGGGTGATCGTGTCCGGTTTGGAGGTCCTGGTAGAGAGTGTCGCCTGTTGGCGGAGTTTGATGGTGGTTGTTGCCGTCGGGGAAGCGCCATGGGCTCTTGTCCATTCGGCGACGAGGCGATCGGTTTCGACCTCGATAAGTCGGGAGCGGTTAGAGAATTCGCGAATCAGGACGCGGTCGACGCCGGTGAGCTGAGGGCTGGGGCTACGTGTCGTGGCTGGGGGGTCGCGGATGTCCGTGTCGGTCCCGAGGTTCCGGTGGAGCGCGTCGAAGAGCAGCCCGTTGTAGTGCTCGCTAGCGGCGACCGCAGCCTTGTACAGCGTCCGGGAGTCCAAGGTGACCCAGGCGCCGTCGGTGATGCGCTGGACGCGGTTGGCGATGACCAGGTGGGTGTGTAGCTGCGGGTCGCCGGCGCGTGATTCCCAGTGGTCAAACGCGGCGGCGATGGCGCCGCGGGTGCCGATGAGGGCGATGCCGTTGCGCCCGGCACGGGTATGGATAACGAGTTCTTCGAGCCATTGCAGGGTGGCGTTGACGGCGTATTGGTGGGTCTGCAGGATCTGTTCCTGGAGGGCCCGGGGGCTCAGCGCCCAGAGCACAGATACGGACTTAGGGACGCTGAAGGTGAGGTCGAAACCGGCAACCGCCCTTCGTATTGCGGTTTGTCCTTGGGTGTTTTGGGCGATGGTGGGTTGGCCATGCGGCCGGCCCAGCGGGATGCCGGTGTCCGGATGGACCGTTTCGTCGAAGATGGCTTTGGCATCGGTTTCGGTGACTGGGTCGCCGCGGGCTCGGCCGATGCCGTCCAGTCCGGAGCCGAGCCAGCGCCCTTGGGGGGTCCCCGCCTTCATGTAGTAAGTGGTGGCGTCTGCGGGAGTCGGCGACACATCGTCCATCATCGTGGTCTTGAACAGGTACTTCAGGCCCGACTGCGCCGAGAGCCTGGCGATGGACATGGTCATGGCATTGGGGTGGGGGATTGCTGACGGGCTGGCTTCCATCCCCGACGGCGAAGGATCTGGTCAGTTGTTCGATCCAGTGCGATGCGTTGTGCTTGTGAGACTGCGACCAAACGGGCGGCGACGTGGGCCAGGTCCTGGATATTAGTTCGTTGGGCGCGCTTAAGGTGGGCGAGCTCTCCTTGGAGGAGTCTGATGCGGTCGTGTTGCTCCGTGTTCTCCGCTTGGAGGCGTTCGAGTTCTGTTGACTGGGACTGGACGACAGTTTGGAGGGTGTCGATGTGCTGTAGGTAGATCTTGGTAGGTACGTCGCATTCTTGGCTCGCTGCGTGTTGATGGGCGGTGCGCTTCGAAGAGCACTCCGTTTCCTGACCTTTGTTTTTCGTCAGCTGAACCATCGCTCCCCGCGTTCGGAGCCGCCGTCGGCGGTCGCGCTGCCTGTTGGCGCAGCGCGTCGTACAAAACCGCTGAGAGGTGCGAGACGGCTCGAAGCCTTTAAGACATTCGGCGCAAACTTTTCTACTCACGCCGGTTCATAGACACCAGGTCCAACCGCGACATGACATCCCGTGAGCCAGTACTCACGGCGACGCCTTGGATGCCAGAGGTGTAGCTCATGCGGGAGTATCTTCCGCGGGCCGAGGGGTGAGAATTGTGGTGCCGCTTGGCGACGTCTATTCACATTGGTGCGGGTGAGCCCGTAGACGTGTATGACGCGGGGTCCGTGGGTGAGCCGGATTGTTGCCGTACCGTGGGTCTGTTTCCTGATCAGAGGATCCTCCAAGCGGCGCTGATATTGATTCTCGCTTCAAAGGATGGGTGATTCTGATGGACGTGATGTTCGAACGCGTCGCCGGGCTGGACATCGGGAAGAAATCGGTGACTGTGTGCGTGCGCACGCCCCGGCCGGACGGTGGTCGTCACGGCGAGACGCGCACGTTTCGGACAATGACGCGCTCGCTAGAGCTGATGAGGGATTGGCTGGTCGGGCAGGGGGTGACGCTGGCGGCAATGGAGTCCACGAGCACGTACTGGAAGCCTGTGGTTTACGCCTTGGAAGAGCGGATGGAGTGCTGGCTGCTCAACGCCGCTCATATGAAGGCGGTTCCGGGCCGCAAAACCGACGTCAAAGACTCTGAGTGGATAGCACAATTGCTCGAACACGGCCTGCTCCGGCCTTCGTTCGTGCCGCCTCCGCCGATCCGCCATCTGCGCCTGCTGACGCGTTACCGGGTGCAGTTGATGGGAGACCGCACCAGGGACGCCGGCCGGTTGGAGAAGATGCTCGAAGATGCCAGCATCAAGATCTCCTCGGTGGCCTCATCCGTGACCACCGTCTCCGCACGCGCCATGCTCGCGGGGCTGATCGCCGGGGAAGCTGATCCGGAGGTTTTGGCGCAACTGGCGAAGGGAAAGATGCGGTCCAAGATCCCTGACCTGATCGAGGCGTTGACGGGCCACTTCGATGCCGATCATGCCCGGCTGGCTGCGGCGATGCTGGGTCGCCTTGACCGGGTGGAGGCCGCGTTGGCGACACTTGATGCGGCCATTGCGGACGCTTCACGTCCGTGGGCCCATCAGGTTGAGTTGCTGCAGACGATTCCGGGAGTGGGGCTGAAAGTCGCGCAGGTCATCATCGCCGAAACAGGCGGTGACATGTCGCGGTTCCCGTCGGCGGCGCACTTGGCGGCGTGGGCAGGTGTCGCGCCGGCGATCCACGAGTCGGCTGGGCGCAGGACTCCGGCTGGTGCGAGGCACGGAAACAAGTGGCTCACCTCGGCACTGGTCGAGGCGGCCGCGTCGGCGGCACGCAGTAAAAACACCTACCTCTCGGCGCAGCAGGCCCGGATCGCTTCCTGCCGCGGCGCCAAACGGGCACAGGTCGCGGCCGCGCATTCAATCCTGGACAGCGCCTACTACATGATTGAACGCAACGAGCCGTACCACGATCTCGGACCGGAGTGGATGCAGCACCGGCACGAGCAGGCCCGGACCCGACAGCTGGTCGCCCAACTCGAACGTCTTGGTCACACAGTGGTCATCGACCCGGTCGCCTGATTCCCAGACCCACCTATTGCCCGGAGCGACACCTCCGGCGGGTCACCCACGCCCTGCTCAGGTTATTCACGGGTCTGTGAACGGGTGGGGAAGTTCCTTCGGCGTGAAGGGGATGAGAATTGTGGTGCCGCTTGGCGACGTCGATTCGCATTGGTACGGGCGAGCCGCTAGAGGTGTTGACAGGGGTTCTTGGGTGTGCCGGTATCTTGTCGTAGAGCCCGTGGGTCTGCTTCCTGATCAGAAGATCCTCCAGACGGCGTCGATATTGATTCTCGCTTCAAAGGATGGGTGATTCTGATGTCCGTGATTTTCGAGAGCGCTACCGGGTTGGAAATCGGCAAGAAGTCGGTAACCGTGTGCATACGCACCCCAGGACCGGGCGGTGGTCGTCACGGCGGCGGCGTAACGTCTACCAATTGACATCCCAATGTCCAAAGCCGTCTTGCAACGCATGGAAGCCATCGTGCTCACCGGTAATAGTTTCAAGGGACGCAAAGTTGCCACCTCAAGTGGGACCCAGTTTGAAAGTACTACCGACACACGAGTGGCACATGGGAATTGACGACTTCGCCGAGGCAGTCACGGGTCCGCCCAGCACGTCGGCGAACACCGCAGCCGGCCACCGAGGCGAGGTAGACGTCTTGGACTGTGGTGTAGGGCGGCATGCTGGAGCCAGCCGGATATTCGTCGAACATAAGGGGGCAGCCTTTGGGATCCGCAGCCGGGCACACAGAATCCGGTCAGAACTCGCCAGCTCCTGCTACCATGAACGCCGCAAGCCGTTGCTGTCCGCGCGATCTGGTGCAAACGACTGTGTGCAACGATGCATTTGGGTCTGGCGAGTCACTCCTCATTTTCGGTTGATGCCTTCCTCTTGTCCTTCGCCCGATTAGCTTTCCGTCGCGCTTCCGCCATCTGGGCAGCCAATCGGACACCCTGGATGTTCCAATCGAAGGCAAGCGATTCAGGTGATGCGAAGCGCTCCCAGATGTCGTCTAGATACTCCTTGAAAATATCAGCACGATCCAGGCGATCGTGAATGGCCCGCACATCACGGATGGAGGCACGGATGCTTGGATCAAAAATCGGAGTATCAACCACCATGCCATCCAGATAGGAGAACTGAGTGACCATCTCCTTATACATGTAGGCCCCAATGCTCGTTATCCGATAGGGGCCGAGATCTTCCTGCCCAGGCGCCGTTTCCACGAGTTTATGGGCGACTGCCCTACCCAGGTGCCACTGAATCTGTTCGGGTTTGAATACCCATGACTGAGCGGTCTCGAAGATGATCTCCGCCTCAACGTAACCATCTCCGGGCATAGTCTCACCACGCTCGTGAATAAAGGCGAGCAAGAGGGGGAGCAAGAAGTGCTCGCGCTCATCCCCTACGAATATGTCAAACAAATTCACTATCCGGCTGGATGTTGGGTTGTAGTAATCGTTCTCACCAAAAATGATGGATCTTAAGAACTCATGGACTGGAATAGTGTAGGTGCCGCCTCGTTCAGCGACATCCAACACCCATCCCGTGTCTACATAACCGCTTCCTATGAAGGCGGACAGGAACTCGAGAGCGAGTCTCACATTGCCCCCGCTCAAGTTTTCGAGCAGCTCCATCAAGGTTTCGTTCTTTGTGAATCCAAGTTCAAGGGCGTCAAGATATGCGAGTAGGTCTTCGACGCTGAGACTTAGCCCGCCTGTCTCCATGCTGCCTTCCAGCAGCTGTTTGCGTGCGAAAACCAGTCGCTTCGCCACAACTTGCGAGACTTTTGGGGGAGACACAAGGAACGCCCGAGGTTGATAGGCGGCGAGGGACCCTCGTCTCTTGGAGTCGTAGAAAGTCGACGGCCGAAGAGAGACGAAAACGGTGGCCCCCAAGGAAGAACTGAGTGACTGGGCAATCACGAAAGCTTCGTTCTGGAAATCAACAGACCTCTGGTCAAGGTTGTCCAAAACTATTACGGATTTTCTGCGAGCCGAGTAGTCAAGATGCTTCAGGGATCGTTCAAGATGCGTGGCCCTGTCTTCGACAAACTTGGCCAGTTCGGCAATTTCATGTCTTTGGAACGAGTCAGGGTCCGTTGAAGCCAACGGTCCATATATGCCCTTTCGAAAACGATTCAGGTCGGCGTTGTATACCGCTCGCACGAACTTATTTTCGAAAATATCCAATTCATGATTGGATTCCATTTGCTCGATTACAGCATCAATTATGTGTCGCTGCAGCTCGGTCTGGAGGGCTGGTTGGCTGCCAAAGTCCACGTAGAATACCAGGCTCGACCGGAGTTCGCTCGCCGCCTCCACGCGGAGCAAGTGCTTAATGAACATTGTCTTACCAACGCCGACGTCGCCCAGAAGTACGATCGGTTTACTGCTGACCGCACCAGCTACTAGATCCCGTTTAAGGGACGGCGCCAATCCCTTTTTGGTGCGCACTGACTCGGCTTCGATACCGAGAGCCCCGGGCAAAACAGAATAGCGGCTTCGAAGTATCTCTTTACTGACCATGGAATATTGCGAGAGTGTTCCGCTCTCGTAATAGCATTCCTTCAAGAAGTCATCCGAAACGGCCGCATCTCCTTCAATGTCTTGGATAAATACAGTGGAGAGGATCTTTAGGTCGGTCTCACGTTCTGAGCGGCGCCGGAAACCTGGATACCGGACGATAAGTGACGACATCTTGGGTGGTGGCTGAGAACTTGGTGTTCCCATCATTAACAACTGGACTAGGCGTTTTTGTATG
Organism: Arthrobacter sp. KNU-44; assembly: GCF_051843155.1. NCBI lineage: Bacteria > Bacillati > Actinomycetota > Actinomycetes > Micrococcales > Micrococcaceae > Arthrobacter > Arthrobacter sp. KNU-44. The sequence goes on along the minus strand of NZ_JBPXNG010000002.1, from coordinate 185,261 downwards.
AGCGCTTCTCGGCTCAACATATCCCACAGGCTTCTGAAGCGCTGCGCCATGTCATCCATTGATACAAAGACGAGCGCCTCACCATCGGTGGCCAGTTTGCCGTCCGTCCGCGAGCCTAAGAAAACAGCGAGCTGGTGCCCATTTGCGATTCCGGCGAGCGGGATCCCCATTCTCTGGGCGTAGCTCAGCACCTGGTCGATCGCGTCGCGGGCAACGGGATCTTCGCGGAGCGTTTTAACCGAAACTGTTGGTCGTCCACCCAACCCCGCGGGCAAATCGAACGTCTTTCCTTCCCGCTTGGCTTCTATTACGAGTAGCCGCCCAGGGGCCGAGACGACGTAGTCGGCGAAGCCTGGATGGGCATACTCCTCCGTCGCGATCCCTGTGCGAGGGTGATTCAGACACTCAGTGAGGATGACATCTATCAGCTGAAAACGTGTTGTGTCTTCATTACGGTTAGAGCTCCCCCCTGAGAGAATCTCCAACAAACGTTGGCGTCCCGATTGGTAGGGATCAACAGCAATTTTCATTTACCCATGTTACGAGGCCTTTTGACATTATTGAGGCCATAACGAGGTCTGTTGCAGGATTTGTGCCGCGCCCGCGCCCTATTGGGCCGGCAAAGGATCGGCGGGGCCGCCCGCACCGCGCAAAAATGGAGCGATCTCAAAGTCGTTGGCGACCCGAGCGCACGATTTCCTTATGACGGCCGATGGTGGACGTTTCGTCAATCCGATGTTCCGAGCCCTCGCGTCCGGTAGGCCGTGTCTTTGTCCATGTTCCAGCCGGCGAGCATTCCGTAACCGAGGAGTTGGTCGCTGAGTTTCGCTAGGCGGTAGCCCGGGTCTGCCTCAAGGGCGAGTTCCATGTATTGGTGGGCTTTGCTGCCGCGGCCTTCCCACCAGTTGATGTAGCCGATGGCGGTGAGGAGTGGCGCCGAGTGTTGGGTGCTGCTGTGCGTGTAGGCGTGGAGCAGTATTTGCTGGGCCCATTCGACGCGGGTCCACTGCGGCTTGCCGGGAGTTTGGGCCAGAAGGATTTGTTCCATGGGGCCGTCGACGCCGGGGATGTCCGCCATGAGTTGGTCGCGGATGGCTGCGAACTGGAAGTTTGCGATCAAAGCCATGGTCTGATCATCGGTCGGGTAGGTTTTGGTCTCGAGGATCCCACACCAGAGCGTTCTCGCCTTTTCGATCGCGCTGTGGTCATGGCATTGTCCAATTGATTTGACGCGTTCCTCGACGGCATCAAACGTGGCCTTCTTATTTGACGGCGGCAGACAGATTCGGCCGGTTCGTGCGACAGAGCTCCCGCGGTACACGAGTTCGGCGTTGATTTCACTGGAGTCAATCATCGACAGGGGTAGCGCGCAGTTGAGGTTGGGGTCGTCGTCGTACGGCGAGACTGTCTCGTCGTCGACGAGGAGGCCGTCCCGGATGATGATGTGTCGCTCGGCCAGAGCCCCGGTGAGGGCGGCGATGACTGAAGCATACGGTTTGTCCTGGCCGGCGGTTGCACTGGTCGAGGTGTAAACGGCAAACAGCGCGCTGGAGGCGTTCGTGTCGTTCGCGAGGTAGCCGGCGACTGTTCGCGCATATGCGCTTTCCCCGCCGTCGCGTTTGGGGAGATCCACGCGGAGAGTCACGCCGATGTGGTTGGCGTCCAGGGTGATGCACACGAGGCTTTCCTGGGGCCAGAAGCCCAGGGTGTGGCCGATGAAGCTGAGGACATCGGCAGGGGTTTTGATGGTGAGCGTTTCCATGGTCCTTCTCTTTCCAAAGCGGCGTCGGCCGTGGGCGTTAGTTTTGGGCGTCGTTCTGATAGAGGATTCAGTGCTGGGCATGAGGGGCCGGAGTGCAACTTGGGGAACCGGCAACAAGCCAAAAGTTCGCGAGGAAATAAGCGGAGCGCCGAACGAAGTTTTGGATTGGGACCGGCGCAAAGCGCCCTGGTTGCGCGGAGGACCCGCCCAGCGATGATCGAGCATCAGAATGACAAACAGCAAGGATTCTTTTGGCCATTCATGGCTGGGTTGATACGGCACGGCATGACGCCGGGCGTCTTGTTACTTAGTCAAGGAATCTATGGTGTGAGCCGCGCGCCGGAGCGGCGCCCAAGGGCGAGTTCGGCGCGTTCGACGACGGAGCGGTCGTGTGCGTTAAGGTGCACTTTGGCCTCACCGCTGGCCATTTCACAGTCGCGGATTTCGACCAGGCGGCGATGGAGCTGTGTTTCGGCGTGCCGGCTGAGGACGATGAGCGCGCTAGCCCGTCGCTTCTCGAGGATCAGGTCGCGGTGGCTGAAAGCCGCACGGTTCCAGATCGGCCCGATTTCCAGGAGCAGGAGCCGGACGTGCAGTAGGAAGTTGCCGTGTTTGAGGTGGCCTTCGAGCCGGGGGAGAAGCAGCCCGAGGCTCACAAGTAGAACCGCGAACGTTTCGCCCACCCAGTAGAGGACGGTCAGAACGGCCGCAGATGGGCTGGCAGCGCCGTCGACCTTCGTTACGACTCCATAGGCTAGACGGTCGACGAGGACAAGAGCGAAGAGGATGCATCCGATGGCGATAAGGACGAAGGCCGATCGGAATGTACGCGCCCGCATGCTTGGTACATTCTCATGGCACGCCCGTGCAATATCGAGACAAATCCACATGATAAATGCGGACCCGCTCCAGAGGAACAACCCCATCCCTGGTTGGTCGCCATAGCTCAGAGGCAAGTTGGGGTCAGTGACGTCGGTGCGGCTCGCGAGAAATCCTACCGTCACGGCCGAGCACGAAATGACCACAGCCCACCGGCCGAAGGCGAGTTGCCGACGTCGTACTTCAACGTCTTCAACTGCCGCCAGCAGGATGGCCGTCCGGAATTGCCAGAATCCCAGGAGCAGAGACAAGAGAGTGACCAGACCGACGTGGTTGCGGCCGCCAAGCAATGGATCGACGCCGTAGTAGACCGCCGGGATGTACAAGGTGCAGGCGATTGCGGCGAGGATGGTCGCGCGGAAGACGCTTCCGCGGTGTGGATCCAGCGCCGCGGGCAGCCGGAGGATGGTCAATACCCAGAGGGTGGCTGCCGGCACGTACTCCATCAGCCGAACACTTTGCGGAACGCTAACGGCTCCGGCGAGGTGCCGGCGTCGCTGTTGATGATGCGTGTTGCGAGCTGATCGGCGAGGGCTTCGGCAGCGAGCTCGGCGTCGTCGGTGTAGCTGCTGCGGGCGAGGGCGCGCAGCACCTGTTCGGGGTCGAGGTCGGGGAGGAGGCTTTTGACGAGCGCGGTGCTTTGGCCATCAAGATCGTGTTTGAGGATCATGTGGCTGAATTCGTGGAGGATGATCTGTTGCCGATGCCAGCCGGATTTGGTCGGTGCGTGGAGGACGATGTCCTGGTCCTCGCAGACGAGCCAGACCCCGCAGAGTTCTTCCTTAGCTAGTTCGGGAAGCTCGACAAGCGTGATGGTTCTTCCGCGTTTTAGCTCGAGCTTCTTGTGGATGAGTTCAAGCGTGGCGTCGTTGGGCAAGCCGAAAGCGTGTTCTGCTTTCCGCGCTACTTTGCGGGCGTCACGGTAGTTCATTGCCGGACGGGATAGGGGAGGACGGAACGTTGACCGGACCGATCTGGTCCAAGGAATACCCGCCGGGGTACATGCGCGAGCCGGCGGCCCCGGGAGTGAAATGTGGTTTGGTGTTCAGCCGTCGACGGCGGTGGATGGCGTTGCGTGCGGCCAGCCCGGTTTTGAGGGCGGTTCGGGAGATCCGGCCAGCTCGGGGGAGGCCGAGCGCGTCGGTGAGGCGATCGTCGTCGAGCATTGTGCTGATGAGCTGTTTCGCTAACGGCCGCAGGGGAGCCGGTAGCCGGCTCTGGAACACTCGGACCGTGCTAACCATGAGGAGTTGGCCCTCCGCCGACGAAGCGATGTGGTTGGCTTCGTAGCCATCGAAGAAGTCCTCGGCTTCCGCGTAGGTGGTAGGCATGCCCGCGATGCTCATTCGAGTGCCCAGTTCCGTGAAGAATCGTGAGGCGGCCGCGAGCTCTGCTGTTGTGGGTTGGCGCCAGGCTTGTTTCCGGATCCAACGGATCGGTACGACCAGCAGCGTGATGAGGACGTAGAGGAAGTCGTCCTTGCTCCCGGGTACATTGCGGTGCACGCGGTTGAGCAACTCGACCATGGTGCGGCCGCGGTCGCTGTCCACACCACAGGAGATGAGCTCATAGATGACGATAGCGGTGTCATAAGAGCGCTTCATGGGCCGTTGTTGGATTTCGGCGTTTGCGTGCAGGGTCGCAGCGATGCTTGGGATTGCGAAGTTGCGGTAGTACGCGAGGAAGAATCCGAGCTCCATGTCCGCGGCTAGGTCGAACAGCACCATCTGGCGGAATGTGGCCTCCCAGTCATCCGGGGAGGCGGTTTGCTGGCGGTGGAGGCTTGCGGCGAGGCTGGCGTTGATGTTCAAGGTTCCCCTGTTCGTCATCTCCGAAGTTCGCTCTCGAAACTGGGGCTCTAGCTCCCCAGCTAAGCTGACCTATTCCATGGTAAAACCGTTGCTTTTACGTGGCTAGTTAATGTGTAGACGGGTCTACGACGAGGGTGGCGGCATTCCGTTTACCAGTGCTTTGACCAGACCTCTTTCTCCTTGGCGCATCATCAGAGCGTGGGCTGCCCTGAAGGCTGGAGCTGCGATGGGTGTCAGGAGGCTCATCCAACGCTGGGTGGGATTGACCTTCCATTCGATGTCCATACGCGTGGCTATGCCATTCGCCTCAGGGGTGAGGGTGACCTTTCCGGTGCCTTCGAGGTGCCCGCCGGCGTCGAACTCAATCTCGCTCGGGGTAACGATCTTTGTTGGATGGATGCTAATCGTGAGCGTGTATCCCAGGGACGCTTTGAAGTTGAGATAGGCGGTAGTTGCCTTGAGGATGTCCTCCTGGTTGTTGCCAGCTGGCTCGGTGCGAACCAGCGGTGCAGCGAAACTACAGTGCGGCCACCAGCTGGGCCAGCTCATGTCGACGTCGGCAATGATCGTCCACACCTGCGTAGGGGTAGCGGGGAGATGCCATGTGGAACTGAGGTCGAAGAGGCGTTGGCTCATGGGGACATTTTGGCACCGATCTTCATGCGACGACCCCCGGGCTGTGATACGGGTTGAACTCAAGCCATCGGCTTAAGTACGCTTCCCATTGGCGGCTCGGCAGTTCACCTGAATAACTGCGGCAGGTTAGGGCCGATCCGGTAGCTGCCCGGCGAACTGTTCTCCTGATATGACAAAGGGATGCGCAGTGGGCAGGTTCAGGGCGGATGGCGCTGGGAGGTTTGGCTTGTCCGTTGGCGTGTGCGCTAATCGGCTGCCCTGCTCGTCTTGCCTCTCTACGGTTGCAAGCTATGTCGGCTCGCAAAGAAGGTCGCCATCCCAGAATTCGCTCTGTGGATGCTCATGGATGCGGATGCTGGCCTATTTCAGGGCCGATGAACGGGTTTTCCAGGTGATCCGGTCTCAGCAGGCGAACGCTCCTAAAGGGCGTCTGTATGGTCGGCACGCTCGCTTTTGCTGGTCATGTAAACCGGCTACCGATGTCCCGAGGGAAGCACTCCACCGAATGGTTACGATCTTTTCCAAGCGCGCCAGAGGGCGCACCCGACGGCCACACAGCGGAATCCTGGCAAGCACTCTTAAGGCTTCATGCAAATCAACCTCAGAGTAATGGTGCCTGATTTCCCGCGCGCCAAGGGGCAGGAAATCTTGCATCCCGACCCTTGGCGCACTTGGGCTATGTCGGCTGTGCGCACCGCTAACGGGAAATGGCGGCAAAAGATTCCACTAGCTGCGGCACGTTCTCAGGGCTCGGATTCAGCTCCCCGCGTTCGATCCGTTCGGCGACGTCGAGAATGATTTCGTTGACCGGGGCGGATCCTCCGAGCTCACGCCGTTTAGCTACGATGTAGCCGCTGAAACCGTCAAGTTCCGCGCGCCGGCCTTTTTCCCAGTCCTGCAGGACCGCGACTTTTGTGTCCGGGAGTGAATAGCTCGCGAGAACGGCGTCCAGGAGGTCGACGGCGTACTGGTCGTCAGCCGGAACGTCCTCGGCAGTCTTGCCGAAGATCGGAAGCATGGAAATTCCGAGGTCTTCTGCAAGCCGGTAGGCTTCGCGGCCGGCTGCATCCATGACCTCACGCATTCCGTCAAGCTTGACGGCGGACATCAGCGGCAGCCCGACGAGGGCCGACGGCAACATCTCGGGTATGTTAGCGATTAGCTTCATCCACTTTGATGAGCGGATGTCTTGGCTGATTTCCACTGTGCCTGCGGCCCTGAGAACTTCTGCAACCCGGTCAATCCCCTCGTTGTGTGTCCCGTCGTAGGACCCTACGGTGAACCAGGTTCCAGACGGCGGGATCTGACGAACGACTACCCCGGGGTCATACATGTTGGCAGCGATGCCCAGGACCGCGCCGACGGTTCGCTCTGCGCCCAGAATCTCGGCGTAGTCATCAATCGTCATGCCGTTTTGCAGGCCAACCACAAGGGACTTGTCGTGGAGTACAGGCTTGATTAATTCACAAATCCAACGGGAGTCGTAGGTTTTGACCGATACAAAGACGATGTCGAACTTTTCTCTTAGTTCGGCAACCTGACAAATGTGGTAGGCGCGTACCCTGGTGTTGCGGCTGGAGTCGGGCAGGTGGACAGTCAATCCGTTCTCTCGCATGGCTTCGACGTGTGCCGGCCATTGCTCGATGAAAGTGACGTCATGCCCGGCTTCGATCATGTCGGCGCCGATTGACGCACCGTTTGCGCCCGTGCCGACAACGGCGATCTTGATTGTTTTACTCATCTTGTTTCCCTTTGGTAGATGTATTCGTGGGGTGTCTATCGCGGAATTTCGGGGGCGAGGACGATGTCGAATCGGGTGCGGGTCCAGGTCCGGCCGACGAGGTTCCTCCCGTCCGGGGTTGGGGTGCCCGCGGGCTGCTCAACGAAGTCCTTGATCAGGGACCGCTTGACGCCGAAGACGGTGTCTGATTTCAACAGTTCGTCCCCGGCGACAAAGATGTGCGTGACGAGTGTCCGCAGCCCAGGCGCGGTGACCATGAAGTGAAGGTGGGAAGCGCGCATCGGTGAGCGGCCCGTGGCCTCGAGCATCTTGCCGACGGGACCGTCGTGCGGAATCGGGTAGGGCGTGGGAGTCAGGCCCCAGAAGCTGTACCTGCCCTCGGGCCCGGCGAAGACGTGTCCGCGCCCGGCGGCTCGGTCATTGGGGTACTGGACGTCGTAGAAGCCGTCCTCGTCTGCTTCCCATACCTCGATCCGCGCTCCTGGCACTGGCTTTCCGGCGGTGTCCCGCACTGTGCCCTCGACCCAGCAGGGTTGGCCGGGTGCTCCGCCGGCGATGTCTCCGCCGTTGCTGATTTCCGGGGCGTCGTTGACGAAAAAAGGGCCAAAGACGGTGGCCTCCGTTGCGTCGTCGACGCACTGGTTGTTGACGTTGATCGTCTGCATCGAAACGCCAAGGACATCAGAGAGCAGAATGAACTCTTGCCGTCGGTCATCGGTAATGTGGCCGACGGCAGTGAGGAATTCGATTGCTTTGTCCCATTCGGCTTCAGTGAGGCGGACGTCGCGCACAAACGCGTGCAGATGTTTAACCAGGGATTGCATCAGTTGCATCATCCGCGGATCCGCGCAGTCGGCAAACGAGGCTTCGACGGTAGCAATGAGAGCCTCCTCGGTGCTTCGCTGCTCCGAAGAGATGGAAATCCTGGCGTCCATCACGTCTCCGATCTGTCGTCGCTAAGGATTCTCGGATCATCGCCTGCACATGCCGCAGCAAGCAAAGCTGCAAGGTTCCCGCGGGTGGCTTTTCGTGGATTCGATTCCGGTATGGCCGGCAAGATGATCTCCACCGTTTCCGGAATGTACTCGGCTTTGAACCCAAAGTCCTGCAGGGCACGAGGAGCATCAAGAGTCTCCCTCAGAAGACGCAACCCCTCGCCGGCGTCGTTCGTACCGAACGCACTTGCGATTCTGGCCACCGCTTCCGGCGCCTCAGGTGCATTGAAGGCGAGCACGTAAGGAAGAACCGTGGCGTGGGTCTCGGCATGCGGCATGTCCCAGGTCCCGCCCAGAACGTGGCAAATCTTGTGGTGCAGCCCTGACCCGGCCGACGCAAACGCCACTGCCGAGAGATAAGCCCCGTACAGCGCCATCTCGCGTCCTTCAAGATCGCTCGGGTCCTGCTTGATCAGGGGCAATCCGCGGCTGAATGCCCTGATGCCTTCGGCGCCAAGCGCCGCGTTAATTGGATCGACGCGCGGCGCCCACATTGAGTCGATGCAATGTGCGATGCCATTCAGCCCGGAAGCAATGGAAAGACCGACGGGCAGCGAAAGAGTCAACGATGCGTCGTAGATGACCGTTGCCGGCAGGACCAGGTCATCGACGCCAGTTGTCTTGCGCGCCCCCTCGGTCAGCCCCCAAACGTTCGTAGCTTCCGAGCCCGCGTAAGTCGTCGGGATCGCAATGATGGGCAGCGCGCTGGTCAGCGCGATCGCTTTCGCAAGACCGGTGGTCGAACCGCCGCCAACCGACACCAGAAGGTCGATATCGTGGTTGGTAGCTGCGGCCCGAGCCTTCTCCGCCTTTTCGACCGGCACATGCGCACTGATGTCTGAGTAATGAAGTGTCACCTCTACATGCCGCGCCACATTCTCTGCGATGCGGGTTTCGGCTATAGAAGCTATGACCATCACCCTGCGGGCGCCCAGACGGGCCACCTCCGAGGCCAGATGCTCCGCAGCCCTGCCTGAGCCGAAAAGAACGCGCTGGCCAAGCGTCACATGTGTGAATTCCAAGCTCAAATTTTCCGCCAATCGTTGATGAGAAACACCAGGCAGGACGGCCTGTGGGTCGCTAGGTCAGGAACTGCCACGTCGCATCTTCCTTCAGCTACGCTGCGAGCGAATTCTTAGGGTTAGGTGTTGGCCGTTTGCTGCGAATGACCTGCCCCTCGCCGACGCCAGGCCATTCACTTGCTTTGACCATACTCAAGTGTTCAGTTCTATTAAACATGATCACCCTGCATCGGGGCTAGAGGGGAACCTCTCGAAGCGCCAAGACTCCGAAAACCCCGGACGGCGGAGGCCCGACCCTGAGCGCCCCCTGGTGATGTTCAGTAATCATGTACAAGGAGTGTGACGAATTTCCTTTGGATACCTCATCCCGAGTCAAAGCCGGACTTGGTTCACGGCGCCCAGAACGCTGGCACCGGGTGGAACGGAAACGAACAGGATGGGCCAGCCCTGCGGACAGCGAACCCGGACGCCCACATTCGCCCTTTGTACGCACTCGCGATGCCCTTTGCGGTGGTTGCCAACACGGGACCTGGTTGCCAGACCTTGGTTTTCGCCGGGGGACCGCGATTGTGCGGTGATCCGCAGGTGGGCAACGGAGGCGGTTTGTCCCCACCAATTCGGGGGCCAAGCTTCTTCGGTCTGGATGCCGGAAACGCCCACGCAGCTTATCGCCATTGAACGGGTCGGAATCCATCAGTAGGCGGTTCCCGAGAGCGACAGCAACGCGTTCAGATTATCCGGGCCGGGTTGCAGTTGACCTCGTTCGATCCGGTGGGCAAGACTGACGACAGCGGCATTTGCCGGGGCACTCCGACCGGCCCCTTGGAGGACGTTCACGACCAGTCCATTGATATCGTCCACTTCACTTCGCCGGAGTTTCCCCCAGTCCTGGAGCACGGTGCTGGTTGACTGCGGGAGGACGAATCCTCGGATCAAGGTGTCGAGCAAGGTTTCAACCAGCCTTTCCCGCGGCTCGAGTGACTCCGGGCTCAACCCGAATATGGGCAGAGGGGGATAGCCAAGCAGAGTCGCTGCTTCGAGGGCTTCGTTGCCGCTGCGAAGCATGAGCTGTCGCATCTTGGGTATGGATGCCGCTTCGGCAATGGGCACCCCGAGGATTGCGGACGTTACCAGAGTTGTCGCGTTGCTTGTGAGCTTCATCCATTTGGCGGCTCTGATGTTCCCGACGACTTCGACGGTACCGGAGTGCCTGAGCAGCCCGGCGACCTCATTTTCGCGACCGTCTGTTGAAGGATGGAAGCTGCCAACGGCAAACCATGAGCGTTCAGCTGGGGAGTGCCGCTCGACCACCCCGGGGACGAACATCGCGGAAGTGATTTCAATGACGCATCCAAGCGTGCGGTGGTGCCCGACCGCGGCGGCGATAATGTCCAGGGACATTCCGTTCTGAACACCGACCAGAAGTCCGTCCTGCGCGAGATACGGTGCCACGATCCGGGCGGCCCAGTCTGAGTCATAGGCCTTGACAAGCATTAATACGACGTCGAACTTGTCGCGGACGGATGCCAGCTCGCACAGATGCATTGTCCGTATCGGGACGTGCAGGGTTTCGTGGGGAAGTTCCACGGTGAGGCCATTGCGGCGGATATTCTCGACGTTCTCGGGCCATTGATCGATGAGTACGACATCTTCGCCCGCCCGCACTAGGTCCGCACCAATAGAGGCGCCGTTTGCGCCGGCGCCAAGTATTGCAATCCGACGTGAATCCAAGATTCCTCCAATGGGTGTCAGGGGTCAGCTACCTCGGGTTCTGGTCGATGTGCCTGACTACACCAACCAGAACCCGGGCGGCTAAGCAACCCGCCAGTGTCGCCGGGTCATTTTGCTTGGGAAGGTTCCACGTAATCCACGATTGCCCGATCCGAAACCAAGGGGTTAATCACTCCAACGGCTTTCACATGTCGGGGGTCGACTTGATACGCGTCAAGCGCTTCGGCCGAGGAATACGAACCGACGAGAACCAAGTCCCAATGCCCTTGGGTTCCTGTGCCTTGATGAACCGACAGGTCCAGTACGCCGGGTAGGTTCTGAAGATTCTCCAGTTCGGTGGTTATGCGGAGAATATCGTCCTCCCTTTGCTGAAAATCGGCAGAGGCGAGCTTGAACATTACGAGGTGCTTGATCATTGGGCGCCTTTCAAATAGGGGCCCTGCCCAGGGCCAGTAGTCATGACAGAGACGTTTGCAAACGACGGTAGCCGGAAGAGTCCACCGTTCAAAGACCGCGGTCGTGCGCACCCGGCATTGCCGATGTGCGCACGAGTCCGGTTGCCGCACTGGCGGCCAATCAACGCATCAGGATGCCCCCATTGATGTCGAGGTTAGTTCCGGTAAGGTACCTGGCCTCATCACTTGCCAGAAAAATAGCGCCGTGCGCAATGTCTGCCGGTTCGCCGGCATATCCGAGGGGAATCTTGCTCCATTCCTTGTCCCGTACTTCCTCGTAGGTCCATCCTCGAGCTTCTGCTTCGTCACGGAGTGACTTCTGGTGCAGTTCGGTGTTGATCATGCCCGGGGCGATCGCATTGACAGTGACCCCGTAGTCGACCATCTCCTTGGCCAATGCATGAACGAAAGTGATCAGACCGCCCTTGCTGGCACAGTAAGCCGCAAAATAGGGCCAGCCTTCCCGTCCCCAAATCGACGAGATGAGGATGATTCGACCGCTTCTTTGCTCCCTGAAGTGGCCAACCGCGGCTTTTGCCATGAGGAATTGGCCTTTGAGGTTGACGTTCATCACCCTGTCCCATTCCTGCTCCGGAAGGGATTCGACGTCGTTAGCGACCTGGATGATGCCTGCGAGGTTGACGAGGACGTCAAGGCGGCCGAACCGGTCGACGGTCTCGCGGACCGCGGCCTCACAGCTCTCGAGGCTGGTGACGTCGATACGCATCGCGAGGCCTTTTGCTCCGGCACCCTCCACCATTTCGGTGTAGGTTTCCTCGACTGCGGGGTTGACATCACCGCACACCACAATGGCACCGGCCGCGGCGAACTCCTTCGCAGTGGCCCGTCCCATCCCTGTGGCGGCCCCGACGACAAGGACGACTCGGTCCCGAAATTGCTCTGGATTGAACACTGACTTGACTCCTTGGATTTGAATTGTTCGTGTCACACCATGTGTGCAACAAGTTCGGCTTCAGAGGGCTTTGATTCTGGCGGGACATCCATGACCCGAGTCACCCGTCCGTCGCGCATGATGGCAACGCGATCACTTAAGCCGATCAGCTCGGGCAGATCGTCGCTGATGAGGATGACGCTTACGCCGTCCCCCGTGAGCTCACGGATGAGCTTGTAGATCTCGGCCTTGGCCCCAACATCCACGCCGTTTGTAGGGTTGTCCAGGATCAGCACCCTGGAACCCACGGCAGTCCATCGGCCGAAGATGACCTTTTGTTGGTTGCCACCGCTGAGGTTCCCGACGGCCGTATTTCCTGTCGGCGTTTTGATCCGAAGGCTGGCTATCTGCTCCTGTGCGGATCTGCGCTCGGAGGCCAAATCGATAACGGGATTTCGCCCTAATGAGCCGACACGCGGCAGGGACAGGTTGTGCGATACGGATAGTTGCTCGATGATTCCCTCAGCATGCCGTTCCGGAGGAATGTAACCCACGCCGCTCTTAATTGCCTCGCGGGCTCCTCCGCGGCGCATGGGCTGGCCGTTGAGGAAAATGCTGCCGGTGACTCCGCGCCCTGCTTCAAAAATGCTTCGTCCAAGGGACGACTTTCCGGAACCCACGACGCCGGCGATGCCGAAGATTTCCCCTCGATGGAGGGTAAACGAAACGTCGTGAAATTCGATTTCCCGGGTCAGTCCTTCCACCTTGAGGACGTCCAGACCGTTGCTTCCCCGCTGCTGGTTCTCGTCATAGAGCACCTCTTCGGGCATGCGTCCGACCATCAGGGAATGGAGTTTGTGCTCGGTTAACGAAGCTACGTCGTGAAGGTCGGCAACTGCAGCCCCGTCTTTCAGGACGTAGACCCGGTCGCTGAGGCTAAGCAGCTCCTCGAGCCGGTGTGAAACGAATACTTGTGCGGCGCGGTGCCGGATGCTACGTACAAAGGTAAAGAAGAAATCGACCTGCTCCCGGGACAGGGCGCTCGTTGGCTCATCGAGGAGGATTACCGGATGTTCGATCTCGAGCAGATCCGCCTGTGCCAGCGAACGCACGATTTCAATGACTTGCCGCTCGGCGAAACTGTACGTACCCAGGGCGGCCGCCGGGTTGATGCCCTCGAGGTTCAGGCCGTCGAACATCTTTTGTGCCCTACGCACCATTGCTCGTCGGTTCAGCCAGCCACCGCCTAGAACAAACTTCCGTTCCTGACCCAGAAAGATGTTCTCCGCCACGCTCAGGTTGGGTACGAGTGCCTGATGCTGGTAGATGCGGAAGATGCCGCGCCGAGCCGCATCGGCGTACGTGTGCATCACCAACCGTTTGCCGGAGAGTTCCACTTCACCTGCATCCGGAGCGACAGTTCCACTCATGATGCCAAGGAGCGTGGACTTGCCAGCGCCATTTTCACCGATCAGGCCGACGACCTCACCGACGCGGGCTTCGAGTGTGACATTGTTCAGAGCCTGCACAACTCCATAGCGCTTGGAAGCCCCGCGCACTGCCAGCAGTGGTGCACTCGCGGCGGGGACTTCGTTCTCCGCCTGTGTGCCTATTATGCGGGTCATTTCAAAGTCGCCAATTTCGAGCGATCAAGCGTGAGTGCGACGGCGAGCACCACCACTGCTCCTTGAATGATCTGTTGCATGTAGGGCGGCACCACCAAAGCGTTGAGCCCCACGGAAAGCACCGTGATGACGAGAACGCCCAGGACCGTCCGGTGGGCACCTCCTACACCGCCGGTCAATGCCGTGCCTCCCATGACGACCGCGGCGATCGCCATCAGGGTGAGACGATCACCCATGCCCGGTGTGGCAGCCCCAATGCGTGCGGTTAGAAGGACTCCGGCCACACCCGCGAGAGTTCCCGACAGCACAAGTGCCAGGAATTTGTAGCGCCTGACGGGGATGCCTGCGAGTTGACTCACCGTCTCGCCTCCGCCGATTGCGAAAGCGTATCTTCCGAAGCGGGTGTTGAGGCCGATCACTGAAAAGAGTGCCCACAACAGCAAGGACCACAGGGCGATGTTTGGCAGACTACCGAGCCAGTTTGCCTGTGCGATTCCGAGGAAGGCCGAGTCACTGACCTGGACGGGTCTTCCGCCCACATACCACAGGGCGAGCCCGTTGATTGCAAGGCTCGTTCCCAGTGTCGTCAGGAAACTCGGGACCTTCGCAAAGGCGAATATCAGACCGTTGATGGCGCCAATAGCGCACCCGGCAACAACGCCTGCGACGACTGCAGTTCCCCATTCGTAGGTCTGTGCAGTGGTGGCCGCCACCAGACCGGACAGGGTGACGGTGGAGCCGACGGAGAGATCGATGCTTCCCATGAGCACAACAAACGTGATTCCAATTGACACCACCAGAACGGCTGATGCTTCCCGGAAAACGGTATTGATTGTGCTGCCCGTGAGGAAATTGTCGGCGGTCAGGCTGAATAGCACGATCAGAATAATCAGGCCTGATACCGGAAGCAGTGTGGCACGCAGATCTTGCCTAAGGCGCAGAAGTCCACGCGGGCCGGCAGCCGCAACGCTGGGAGGTTGTTCAGCCGAGGTTTTGGTGGTGGCGGTCATGGCCAAACCTTTCGTCCTAATATGAGAGAGCATTCGGTCAGATGAGGTGGCGCTTCCAGTGGCTCTTGTACTCATCTGTCAAGGCTTGGACATTCGGCTTTGCCTGAACGTAGGCCGCTGGTGCGGCCCAGCCGGCCGGCTTGTTGGCGAAATCCCACATGGCCTCAACATCCAGCGGCCAGACGGTGTTCTGCGGATCCCAATCATTTGGGTGGGCCGCCCGGCTCATCAACTGCCAGTCAAAGACGTCCTCATTGCCGAAGAAAGTGCTCAGGTAGGCGTCAACGTTGTCCTTGGTCACGAACACCCCGCTGGTGAAAAGCTGGCGGTCCAACGGGTCGAACTTGACGCCGAGGGAGGCGTCGATGGCCCTCACTGCGCTGAACCCTGCAGCCCAGAAGGGGAGCGTGCTGTACGCGCCGTAGATTGCACCAGACTTGATGAAGTCCATCGTGCCCTTGTTGCCGTCAAAACCCGTGATCGGTACGCCTTGGATTCCTTGCTCATTGAGGGCGTTCATTGCGCCGATGGCGACGTCGTCATTTTGCCCGAATACGCCGTTGATCTCATGCCCGTACTTCGTGATGATGCCGGCCATGGCGTTGCGCGCGTCGTCCCGGTTCCATTCACCGGGCTGCCTGGCGAGGAGTTTGATGTCCGGGAATTCCTTGAGGGCCTTGTCGACCCCGATCGTGCGCTGGGAATCGGGCGTGCTGCCGGGGTGGCCGGTGAGGTGGACCAGGTTTCCCTTGCCGCCCATTTTCTCGAAAAGCTTCTTCGCTACACCGTATGCGAGGTTAACAGTGTCCGTCGTGAAATACGTCACGTACGAGTCTCCGTAGTCAAACGGAGTTGTCCACGGAACCATCTCCCAGGTGTTCGTGAGGAAGACCTTGTTCTGTTGGGCAATCCGGGCGATGGTGGGTACGTTCGCGGGGTCCGGGGCGGTCATGAAGAAGATCTTCGCGCCAGCCTGCACCTGCTGCTCAAACTGGGAGATCTGACGGGCAGCGTCACCTTCGTTGGTGAAGGCGCGATACTCACCTCCGAATGCCTCGACGGCCCGTCGAGCGCCCATGTCCCACGAGGCGTAGTAGTCGTTGTTGAGACTGGTGAACAGGCCGACCACCGGAGCGCCTTTTAGATCGATTACTTTCGGGGTCTTTGGCGCGAGCGATACTGCCGGCCCGGAAGCCGCGCTGTTCGCCGCAGTGGACTTAGCACCGCACGCCGCGGCGGTTAGAGTGAGGCCCGTCAGGCCTGCGAACTGCAAGAAGTTGCGACGGTCGAATCCCATGAATGTGTTCTCCTTTGAACCGAGGGGTGTCAAGTGATACTGAACCAATGACGGCGGGTTGTGTCAAGCATTAATTAACAAAGAGCTAATATGTTAAGTAGCAGTGATTATGTGACGTGCATCTCTCGAGTGCAGCGTCTTCCCGCTGGCCCGGGTCTTGATGGGCTGCCCATCGGATTAGGCAGTTCGATACCGCGGGTTGTCGGATGCCGACGAACTCAGCGCCCTAAATAAGATGTGAGAAAGGCTGATGGACAAGTGTTTGCAATTCGATTCTTCAAAAGCTTCGCCCTAGCAGTTTTCCGGTCCCTGGAGCAGCCAGTCGAACTCATGCAGGCGCAGGCAATTCACGATGCCGAACAGGAACGGACACGCAAAAAGAAGGCCAACTGAGGCTGTGCTTCCTTGCCGATGTTGGCTGTACTTTGACCAGATCGGTGGGGGTGAGCTGTTCCAGCGCCGGCAGGTTTGGATGAGCAACGGATCAGCATCCGGGAGCCGGCCGAGGAACGGACCGGTTCGGCGAAACCCAGGCCGGCGGCCGCGGTCATGAAGCAATCGAGATCACTAGCCAACGGGGAGACCTTGGTCTTGTCAGCGCTGGTCGAAAAGTGAGCCATTTCGTGGGTTGAAAAGTGAGCCACGTCGTCGTTGGTTATGCTGCCGTATTTTCCGGTCTTGTCTAGGGCAGCGAGTCTGTCCGTGTGTGCTTGAGCCGGTAGCTGGAGCCTTTGAGCGTGAGGACTTCGGCGTGGTGGACTATGTGGTCGATCATGGCTGAGGAGACGACCTGGTCACCGAACACGTCTCCCCAGCGGGCGAACGGCAGGTTCGAGGTCAGGATCAGCGAGGCGTGTTCGTAGCGTGAGGAGACGAGCTGGAAGAACAGGTTCGCCGCGTCCTGTTCGAACGGGATGAAGCCGACTTCATCGACGATGATCAGCCTGTAGCGGCGCAGCCGAACCAGTTCCTGCGGCAGCCTCCCGCTCTGGTGGGCTGCCTGGAGCCGGGCGGCCCAGTCGATGGCTGTCGCGAACAGGACGCGGTGGCCCAGCTGGGTGGCCCGCAGTCCCAGCCAGGTTGAAAGGTGCGTTTTGCCGGTTCCGGGCGGTCCGAGCAGGACGATGTTGGACGCCTCGGTGAGGAACGCGCGGGTGGCCAGGTGCGCGATTGTGCCGCGTTTGAGGCCGGGCTGGTGGTCGAAGCTGAAGTCCTCCAGCGATTTGCGCGCAGGGAACCCGGCTGGCCGGGCAAGGGCTTCGGCTCCGAAGGCTTCGCGGGCGGCGACTTCCCGGGACAGGACCGTGGCAGGTATTCCTCATGGGTCCAGCCAGCCTCCCGGGCCTGGTCAGCGCGCCTGGCTGCTGCTTCCCGGACCCGTTGGGCCTTCATCGCCCGGGAGTAGTACTCGATCCGGCCGGCGGTTTCTTTGGCTACGGTCATCAGGCCACCTGCCCGTCATCGAGCACGACACCGAAGGCCCGGTCGCAATCAGCCAGGTCCCGCAACCCGGTCGAGACCGCGGCCGGTTCCGGGTTCTAGAAAGCTTTCCGCATGGTCCGGGCGGCTTCGACGTGGTCCGGATCGGTGATCGTCAGGCCGACGCCCCAGGACCGGGCACGGCTTCTGATGCAGCGGCTGTCCAAGGTGATGATGACGGTTTCCAGGTCCGCGGTGACATCGACGAACCTGCCGATCGCCTGCAGATGCACGGAATAGTCGTTTGACCCCATCCGGACGTAATAGTCCCGCGGGAGCCCGACCCTGGTCGCGAACCCGGTGACGGGCGGAACCGGCGGCAGCCCCAGCATCGCGGCATTGTCCCGGCCAAGAAGCTCCGCGGGCCGGGCACCTGTCCGCCGGACCAGCCGGTCGTTGGCGATCGGAAGCCACCTGCCGAGCTGGGCATTGAAATCCTCAGGCGAGACGAAGGCCCGGGCGGGCAGGAAGGAGGTATCCAGGAACCGGTTCGCCCGCTCCACCACTCCCTTGCTCTCCGGATCGTAGGGCTTGGCCTGCACGATCCGGGTCGCGAGCACCCCGGCAAATGCCGCGACCCCGGCGGCATGGCTGTTCAGCCGCCCGATGCCGGCTTCGTTGTCCCAGATCAGCCACCGCGGAACCGCGCCCAGAGACCTGATCAGCTTCCACGTCCCGGCGAACAGCTCCCCGGTCATCCGAGACGGGATCATCCGGGTCATGCTGAACCGCGAATGACAGCACACCATCACCACCACCGGCAAAACCCTCGACTTCCCGCTACCGACCGGTATCCGCACCTCGGGAAACCACAGGTTGCATTGCACCTGATCCCCGGGTTCGTAACCTATTCGGTCCGCGGGATCGGCCGGGGCGTACTCCGGCCGGATCCTGGCCATGTTCTCCCGGAACCAGGCCGGGGAAGCGGACCAGCCCACACGCTCGGCCAGCACCGTCGCGGGCATCCGCGGGTTGTCCCGCGACAACGCACGGATCGCCGGTTCCACGGCCTTGATCCCGGAGTCCTGCGGCGCCCGCACATAGCTCGGCAGACCATCGGCGCTGACCGCTTTCGCTATGGTGTTCCGGGATATACCCAGCCGCGCCGCCAGTGACCTCATCGATTCACCCTAGGCAAGATGCAACCGCTGATAAAGCGCCCAATCCTCCACTGTGATCACCCACCCAATCGTTTGGAACGGGTGGCTCTGTTTTCAACCGTCACAATGGCTCAGTTATCGACCGTCACCGACAGGTCTTGCGCCAGATGCTGAAGAGCTTGCATCCAAGACGTAATCATCTAGCGGGCTCTGCGGGCAAGGATCGTGTCTGGCCAGCGCCGAACCGGGATGACGAATAGTCAGCTGGCAGCCGACCCGCGGGTATCGGTGACGAAGCGGCGCGCGTTCACGGTTTCGCGGCCGGGCGGTCTCTGGTCGATTCGTCGCGTCTGGGCGTTCCTCGATCCTGCTAGTCAGGGTCGAGGACGTGCTCATCGCGACGCTGGAGGCAGAACGCAAGGATCCTAGGCACATGGTCGCTGAAATCGATCGCGGATCGGACTGGCTGTCGTTGATCGCGACAGGTGGCCAGAAGGTGTACTGGTAGTGATAGGTGAACCGCACCCCGGAAGCAGGATGAGACATCTTACTTCCGGGGTGCGGTTCAAGGCGTCCCAGGCACTTGCCTAGACGCTTTCCAAGCTAGTGCGTCTTGCGCCCCCGGTCGCGGCGGGCAATTGAGTATAGTATCGCGGCTGCCACGATGAGAACTCCCTGGAAGACGTACTGGAACGTTTGCGAGAGGCCCAGGAACGATGTTGCATTGAGGACCTGTGTCAACAACACGGCTCCGAGGACGGTCCCGACAAATGTGCCTCGGCCGCCAAGCAGGCTGGTACCGCCGAGAACGACCGCGGTGATGCTGGCCAGGGTATAACCCACGCCCTGTGCCGGATCGCCAACGCCGATCTGTGCCATGAGCATCAAAGACCCTAAGGCGGTGAAAAGCGAGGTTGCTACATATCCAATAATCACCGTGCGGTCGATCTTGATGCCTATCCGGCGGGCCGACTCTTCATCGGATCCGGTGCCTCGGAGCCTCCATCCCCACCGTCGGCGACGCAGGGCGTACTCTGCGGCCACGGTGACTGCGACCAGGAGAAGGAACGCCACAGGGAGCGGCCCGATCTTTGAGGTAATGGCAGCAGTGATGTCCTGGTTGATGTAGCCGCCGGGGCCGTCACGGAGCACGAAGCTAAGCCCTTGAAGGCCGATATAGAGGGTAAGTGTGGCTGCGATCGGTGTGAACTTGCCAAATCGAATCAGGCTGCCGTTTATCACTCCCACCGCTATCGCGATGGCGACCATCAGGGCAAAGCCCAGGAGTATGGTGCCAGGGGGTTGGTCATCGTTGATGAAGAAGGATCCGGCCACAACGAGGAAACCTGCGAGCGGACCGACGGACAGATCGATACCGCCCAGAAGCAGAGCGATCGTTTGTCCTAGACCAATGAAGCCAAGCGCTGTTGCCAACACGAGAATATTGTTGATGTTGAAAGACGCCATGTAGCGCGCATTTTGTCCGGTGATTAGCACGGCAAGCAGCGAGATCACTACGACCAGCAGGACAGACGGTGCGTAGTCACCTTGAATGAAACGCCGCAAGGCGCCACCGGATGCTTTGACGTCGGTCGCCCCGATGTCCTCGGCGTGATCGGCCTTTGTGGTGGCGCTGACTGCCGCACCGATGATTTGCTCTTCGTTGACGGAGTCTCCGGCGAGGACCCGGACAACGCGGCCGCGGGACATCACAATCACTTCATCGCACAGTCCCTCAAGTTCTTTGGCGTCGGATGAGTTGACGATCACCGGTATACCGCTTTCGGATACTTCGCGAAGTATCCGGTAGATCTCGGCTCTGGCCCCGACGTCGACGCCCTGGGTTGGTTCGTCGGCGATCAACAATGTGGGTTCGGAGAGAAGAGCCCGCGCCATGACGACTTTCTGCTGGTTCCCGCCGGAGAGAGCTGAGACGGGGGCATCCAGGGAAGGCGCCTTCACCGCCAGCTCGTCCAAGGCTGTGCCGACTCGTCCGAGTTCCTTTTTCCGGTTCAGAATTCGTGCGGTGCGGAACTTATGCAGGGCGGCCAGGGCTGCGTTCTCGCGGACGCTGAGATCCATGGCCAGGCCCTCGTTATGCCTGTCCCCGGGCATATATGCCGTCTCACGAAGCAAAGCCCTTGCGGTGTGATCGCGGCCGTTGATTGAGACCGTGCCCGTGGTGGGGACTAGGCCTGCAAGTGCGTGCATGAGCTCCGACTGGCCATTGCCGACCACCCCCGCAACTCCGATGATGTGGCCGCGCCGTCCCGTCATGCTCACGTCGCGAAATCCGTTACCGGAAAACGAATCCAGGACGAAGTTAACAGGCGTATTGGCATCGGCCGCTTTGGCCGGAAAGGTCGATTCCAGTTTCCGGCCAACAATAAGGGACAGAAGCTGTTCGTCGGTGATGTCAGCGACGTTGGCATGGCCGCGGAGCCGCCCGTCGCGCAGGACGGTGACACGCTTTGCGATCTCGCGTACTTCGGCGAGGCGGTGGGTGATGTAGGCGACGGCAGTTCCTTCGGCGACGACCGAGCGGACCTTCTCAAAGAGCATTTCTGAGGCATCTTGGCTCAGCGGGGCCGTAGGCTCGTCGAGGATCAGCAGTTTGGGGCGGATAGCGAGGGCTTTGGCGATCTCGAGCAGGTGCTTCTGGGCTACAGTCAGGGATTCCACGCGATCGCGGAGGTGAACGTGAAGGTTCACGCCATCAAGTAGCCGTTTGGCGACCACCTCAGCAGACTCGCCGGCAAAGACCGTTGAGGGAAGCGCGACCTGAAGGTTCTCAAGGACACTCATGTCCGGCAGGACAGCGGGATGCTGGTGCACGATGGCGATGCCCAACTCACTCGCCAGTGCAGGGGTCAGCCGATGGATGACCTCGGATTCGAACTCGATGGTTCCACCGTCAGGCTGAACCGTCCCCGACGAAACATTCATCAGCGTGGACTTTCCAGCACCGTTCTCCCCAAGAATCGCGTGCACTTCACCCGGGTGGAAGTCGACGGAAACGTCGGATAGAGCCGCTATGCCCGAGTAAAGCTTCGAGATGGAAGATAAGCGGAGGGTCGGGGGGACGTGCGGTCCGTTTGTGGAGACCGCTTCCCCACGCTCGCCATCGAGGGCGGGGGATTCGTTCTGAGTTGTCATCGCTTTCACGGTGCCTTTGCTTTCTGAGGCTTCTTGGTGCCGCAGGGCAGGAGCGCGGTCTTTCTGCGCTCCTGCCGTCGCGACGGAGATTACTTTTTGTTGATGACGGCTGCTTGCTGATCTTTCGACAGCTGGGCCGAGAGGTAGATGTCACCTGGGAGATTACTGTCACATTGCACGGCATTCGGCTTGCTGGTGACCGAATCCTCAAACTTCGGGGCGGTGAAAGTACTTGTGTCGGGCACCTTGCCACCGGTCGCCTTCGCAATGGCCCATTGCACCGCAAGACGGACATTGTCATTGCCCGTCGCGACGGTCATGAGCTTGAAGTCAGGGTTGGAGGATTGGTTTTTCTGCCAGAAACAGCCAAGCGAGTTTCCGTCTGATGTAGCGATGGCCGGGATTGAGCGGCCGCTCTTTTGGAAAACGGGAAGTGCGCCCACGAGCGAGGGGCCGAAGTCCGAGACGATGACGTCGATCTTGGGGTTCTTGGCGATTTCGGCAGTCAGCACTTGCTGGGTAAGGGCCGGGTCCCAGTTGGTCACGTCGTACGGCTGGTCCTGGTTGATGAAGTTGTACTTATCGTCAAGGACCTGCTTCATTCCCGTACGCTCGTCATTGCCTTGGCTGTTGCCCTTGGGGCCGCTGAGGAAGAGAACGTTGCCTCCATTGGGCAGCACTGACTTGATCCAGGTCCCCCAACTCTTGCCATCATCGACGAACGATGCGCCAACGAACTGGGTGTAGTCCGTGCCTGCTTTGCCTCCGACATCCACACGATACGGCACAACCGTGACACCTGCCTTGGTGGCGCTGCGCAGCGCCGGAAGCACTGCCGGCCCGGCATCTCCGAAGAC
Organism: Arthrobacter sp. KNU-44; assembly: GCF_051843155.1. Lineage (NCBI taxonomy): Bacteria > Bacillati > Actinomycetota > Actinomycetes > Micrococcales > Micrococcaceae > Arthrobacter > Arthrobacter sp. KNU-44. Next base: position 162,813 of record NZ_JBPXNG010000002.1, on the reverse strand, counting down.
CACCATCGCGCCGACGCCTTTGGCGACCATACCGTTAATGTCGGAAATTGCTTTCTGCGTGTTCCCCTGGCCGTCGGCGTACTCGTACTGGGTGACGCTCGGGCATTTCTTGGCCTCTTCCGCACCTGAGGCGGTCGTCACCTGACGCCAGCTATTGCCTCCGAAGCCGTCAAGCTGCGCGAAAGTGACCTTCTTGGTGCCGCACCACGAGGGGGCGCCAGCTAGGGATGTTCCACCGGTGTCACCGGAGCCACCTGCCGTGCCCGAGTCGCTGCAGCCGGACAAGGCGAGTACAGCGGCCACGCCGGCGGAGACCAAGACAGTACCTTTTGTACGAATTTCCATGATCCTTACTTTCCTTAGATAGTTTTCGATGACCGTGTCACTTATTGCCAGCGGTCCAACTTCCTGATTTGGGTCGAGTGCTACGCACCGGCAGGTTCGGGGACTGGTGCCCGCCACCGCAGGAGCCAGGCCCGGACGCGGCCCCAATTCACGGAATAAAGGGCTACGCCGGCGGCAAGTGCGGCAGCCTGCACGAGCGTCTGAGCCGAATAAGGCACGCCGAGCGCCAACGCGAATTGGCTCAGCTGCCGCAGGAACAGCGCCGCGATGACAGTGGAGATCGGGAACCCACGTCCCCCGAGGAGTGACGTGCCGCCAAGAACGACCACGGCCACCGAAGGCAAAAGGAGGGAATCGCCTTGGAAGGCAGTCGGCTGGTTGGTGATACCAGCCAGGAGGATGCCCGCGAGGCAATAGATAAGCTGGGCCCACACATACGCCAGAAGCTGATGTGTGCGCACGCGTAGTCCCACAGCCCGGGCGGCAACCGGGCTGGCGCCAATCGCCTCAAACCTGCGTCCGGCTGCCGTTTTCTTCATGACAACCGCCACCAGTGCCAATGCCGCGAGAGCGAAAAGGGCCGCGTTCGGAACGCCGAGCGTCGAACCTCCTGCGACGGCGGCCAAGAGGGCTGTTGTGCTGCGGGGCGCGCCCCCTGAGATAGCGAAGACAACGCCGTAGAGCAGTGCGTTCATCCCCAAGGTGGTGATGATCGGGTTGAGTTTCAGTAAACTCACGAGTGCACCGTTGATAATGCCGGCCACGACGGCGAAGAAGACCGCCAGAAGCACTGCCGGCAAGAGTTTGGCGCTGTCACCGTCAGGCTGGTGGCTTACGACGACCACCGCCAGGGAGACACCGCCGGCCACCGACAGATCCACACCGCCCTGCTGCACAACAAGTAGCTGCCCCAGACCAACAATGGCCAGGACCGCCGCAAACGGAATGTCACCAAGGAAGGCTGTCTGCGAAATACTCGATGGCGCGAATATCGCGCATACGATGAAAAGAAGGATCGTCGAGACGCCAATCGTCGCGAATCCTTTGGAGTTGGCAAATCGCGAGGTCCCGAGGGGCGTCCGCCGCGTCATTGCGTCAGTCATGATGTCTATGCCTTTCACCAGAGAAACCACATTGATTCTCAAGAGTGTTTAGTCAGACTGTACATAAGTGTGGCGCCGTTCACAAGAGGTTGCTGCGGCGATGTTGAAACTGAAATCTTGCTTGCTACTGCGCCGTGAAGTGCTGGCGCACACTCGCACGCAACCGGAAGGATCCGGAGCGCCTATTTGTCCAAGGAATATGCCCCGGCAGCAGGAATGGCCCGCGCTTCGGATTGCGCAGACCATTCAAGCTTGAAGTGAACAGATGCCCGTATCAGCGAGGGGGCGCGGCCATTCGTCGAGTGATTTCAGCGACCGCGGACCAGTCCAGATCCGCCAGCTCGGGATCGGCGAGGGCCTTTTCGAACATCTGGCGAAGCACCGGTGCCACGGGAAGGACGACACCCTCCGCTGCCGCTGCGCTCTCGGCGAGCGTAAGATCCTTGAGCCCCAGCGGCAATGCGAAGCCCGGAGGGGAATAGCGTTTGTGGGCGATGATTGGTCCGTACCCGGAGTAGGCCGTTCCGGTAAATGCCGAGTCAGTGAGGATGTCGACAAAGGACTGCGCGTCGACGCCTGCACATTCCACGAGGGTGAGCGATTCGGCCAGTGCCTGAAGTGCGTGGAGGAGGTTGTAGTTCACGGCAATCTTCACCACGTTGGCGGCCTGCGGCGATTCACCAACGATCCAGGTCCGCTTGCCGAGAATGTCTAAGAAGGACTGAACCTGTGCCAAGGCATCCCGGGGACCGGCTGCCACTATGTTCAGTTTTCCCTCTGAGACGACAGTGGACCGCCCCAGTACCGGAGCCGCAATGTAAGCTACGCCGAATTTTTCATGGCTCGCGGCAAAACGTTCTGCCGCGGTAACGCTCAAGGTTGCATGGTTCACGTGAATTGTGCCGGGTGGGGCAGAGCGCAGGACGTCGTCGGTGAACACCTTGGAGAAGGCTTCATCACTGGCAAGCATCGAGAAAACCAGTCCCGTAGCGACGGCATCCCGAACGTCATTCACACGGATGGCACCGGAGTCGACGAGCTCGTCGGCCGCGCTTGCAGTGCGATTCCACGCGTGCACGGTATGCCCGGCATCAAGCAGACGGCGGGCCATGGGTGTGCCCATGGCTCCCAAGCCAACAAATCCGACGTCGCTCATGCCTGCTCCTCGAAGACTGGCTGAAAAATGCATCCGATCGTGGTCTCTGACGTGCCTGTGCTTGACAACCGTGCGACATCGACTGAGGCAATGGCCATTGTGGCTCCTTTGGATTTGAGTGAGGGTGAATCGACCATTCCTGCGCAACGCGACGACCGTGAGAACACACCCACCTTGATTGTCCTCGCCGGGCGCAGGGTCTGTGCAGTTGGGGGAATGTCTGTGCAGTTTACGTGAACAATAGCGCGAACGAACAGGGTGATTAAGACTTGAGTCCCTTCGCTAGTGCTTGACATCCGAGAGCTGCGGGGCTTCAATGACAGGCACAAGGTGTTTAGTGACAGTGCACACTATTCGTGCCTGTGAGGCACACAAATGTGTCAACCCGACCTCTACTGCGAAGGAGCAGACATGGGCAAGCGCGTCAACGGGCGCACCATCATTGTGACGGGAAGCGCCTCGGGCATCGGCGCTGCCATTGCGAAAGGATGTGCCGGAGAAGGTGCAAATCTGGTCATCGCCGATCTCGACGAGGTGGCGGCCCAGGGCGTTGCGCGGGAGATCGTCGAGGGTGGCGGCCGGGCCATCGCGGTACGCGTGGACGTCACCGACAGGTCTTCCGTGCGTGCGGGAATCGAAGCGGCGGTCGCGGAATTTGGTGCTCTCGACGTGTACTTTAACAACGCCGGCATGAACGCGCCGCTGAAGTTCCTCGATATCACTGAGGAGAACTTTGAGCTGGTGATGCGGGTGAACGCGCTTGGCGTACTGATCGGTACCCAGGAGGCGGCGCGACAGTTTATTGCGCAGGGAACTTCCGGCAAAGTTGTGAACACCGCTAGCATCGCCGGTCGTCAAGGCTTCGCCAATTTCGCCCCGTACAGCGCATCGAAAGCAGCCGTGATTTCGCTGACCCAGGCGGCCGCAAGGTCGTTTGCTGAGCAACGGATCACCGTGAACGCCTTTGCGCCGGGAGTGGTTGCAACACCTCTGTGGAAGAAACTTGACGAGGATCTGGCAAAGATAGGTGCTGCCGACTCGGGTTTTGACTCCATGTCATCGGACATCCTCCTAGGTCGTCCGGCGCAGCCGGATGACATCGTTCCTACCGCGCTCTTCCTCGCCGCCGACGATTCTGACTACATCACCGGGCAAGTCATTGCCATAGACGGCGGAATGATCCTCGTCTGATCATCTTCCGCCCATCCTCTGGGCGGCCGCGCATTACGCAGGAAAGGAATTTTGAAAGCATCATGTCTACAGCAACATTTGGAACCAACGCCGTTGACTGGGAAGAGCGCATCCGTTTCGACAGGCTCAGGGAGGAGCGCCTCGCCCGGCTTAAGGCCGAGCTGGAAGCCTCCGATCTCGGTGCCTTGCTCGCCTTCGACTTCGCGAACATCCGGTACATGTCGGGCACGCACATCGGAACGTGGGCCATCGACAAGGCCATCCGCTTCGCGCTGATCACCCGCAACACGGACCCGATCGTGTGGGATTTTGGATCGGCTGCAAAGCACCACGCCCTGTACAACCCGTGGCTGGGCACAACAACGGCAGAAATGGACGCCGACCCCCATGCCCCGCACCACGGGGCCGTTCGGCCGCGTCTGGAGTCCGGAGCCCGGGCGGGAATTTCCACCCTGCGCGGGGCGTTCCACCCCGACGCCGGAATCGCCGATGAAGTAGCCGCCAAGATCAAACGCGAACTGGAGAAGTTCGGCTTGCTTAATGAGCCTGTCGGCGTCGATATCATCGAGCTGCCGGTGCTGTTCGCCCTGAAGCAGGCTGGTGTCGACGTCGTGGACGGCCAGCAAGTCTTCCTTCAGGCCCGAGCGATCAAAACCCGGGACGAAATTTCGCTCCTGACGCAGGCCGCCTCCATGGTAGACGCCGCTTACGACGAACTCTACCGTTTCCTGCGTCCGGGCGTCAGGGAGAATGAGACCGTCGGACTGGTCTCCAAGGTCCTATATGATCTGGGCTCCGAGTATGTGGAAGGCGTCAACGCCATTTCGGGAGAACGCTGTTCACCCCATCCCCACGTTTTTTCAGACCGTCTGATCAGGCCGGGGGATCCTGCCTTCTTTGACATCCTCCACAGTTACAACGGCTACCGGACGTGCTACTACCGCACGTTCGCAGTGGGCTCGGCAAGTACAGCCCAGAGGGACGCCTACAAGCGTGCCAGGGAGTACATGGACCGGGCGATCGCACTGGTGCGGCCCGGGGCAACTACGGCGGACATCGTATCTGTGTGGCCCAAAGCCCAGGAGTTCGGCTTTCCCGACGAAGAAGCTGCATTCGCCCTCCAATATGGACACGGAGTCGGGCTTTCCATCTGGGAGAAGCCGATCTTCTCCCGGCTGGTTTCATTTGACCATCCTGAGGAGCTCAAGGAAGGGATGGTGTTCGCACTCGAGACATACTGGCCCTCAGCGGACGGGATCGGGGCTGCGCGTATCGAAGAGGAAGTCGTGGTCACCGCCACAGGGTGTGAAGTCATCACGAAGTTCCCGGCCGAGGACCTGCTCATCGCCGGGCAGCGGTATTTTACCGTCAATGGATCGCTTCCTGAGTTGCGCAGTTCCCAGTCGCATTTGAACACGCCGGCCGGCCGGGGTGAATTGCAATGAGTTCCGCACGCTCGACGCCGTGCATGCGCTCGGCTCTGTACAGAAGGACCGGATCATGAAGGCAGCGGTGATTTATGGGCACCATGATGTCCGGATTGAAGACCGTCCCAAACCGGAACGAACATCCGGCCAGGTGCTCCTGCGGGTGCTTCGCACCGGAATGTGCGGCACCGACGCAACCGAATGGAAGGCCGGACCACTGACCTTTCCCTTGGAGCGGCCGCACAAGGTCACTGGCCATAGCGGTCCGATGATCTTCGGTCATGAATTCATCGGCGAGGTCGTCGAGACGGACCCCGCCGGTCATTTCAAGGAAGGCGACGTTGTGGCCTGCGGCGCGGGAATCTCCTGCGGAGAGTGTGACCGCTGCGCTGAAGGACGAACCAACCTGTGCCGTCGCTACTACACCCTGGGGCTCAGCACTCATGGCGGGATGGCAGAGTATGTCGCAAGTCCGGAGAGGATCCTTGTACCCGTCCCGGCAGGTCTGTCGCTCGATGCCGCAGGCCTCGCCCAGCCCCTCGCAGTCGGCTTGCACGCTGGCCGCCGCGCGGGCGTACAGGACGGCCAACGGGTCGTCCTGATCGGCGCAGGAGCGATCGGATCCTTTGTTCTCACAGCGGTACGCGCGCTGGCGGACGCCGATGTAACGGTCATAGATTTCCCGGGGGAAAGGCTCCGGCGGGCACTGCGTCTTGGCGCGACGCGGGTCGTCGAAGCCGGCCTGGAAGCCGTGGACGTCGTTCGCGAAGCAATCGGTGCAGCCGGCGCCGACGTCGTAATTGAAGCAAGCGGGGCACCGGGGCAGCTGAACTCGGCAATAGCCATGGTCCGGGACGGGGGCACAATCCTCCAGGTCGGCCTTCCTGCGAAACAGCAGGAAGTCGACGTCCACGCCCTGGTGATGCGGGAAATCACGGTGCAGACGACCCTTGCCCACGTTTGCGGGGAAGATCTCGCACCCGCACTTGAGATCCTGCGGACGACAAACCTTGCCGAGGAACTGCTCGACTCGGTCCGCCCCTTGGAAGGGGTCGCCGATCAGCTCGAGAGACTTGCCACTGGCAAGCTTGACGGTAAGGTGCTTTTCGACCCGTCTCTGGCCCCGGAACCGGAGTCCGCCACACTCGCCGCTTCCGGCCACGCCTGAGCGGCCCACCCAAATATCAGGCCGGCTGTACGGCATACGCGCCGTGCAGCCGGCATATTTCCAATGGAAGGTAATGACCAATGAAGGCAGCGGTCTTCCACAGTGAACATGACATCAGGGTCGAAGAAGTTCCCGGCCCCGGCCAGCCCGGTCCAGGGGAAGTGCTGGTCAGCCCGTATTGGTGCGGCATCTGCGGAACTGACCTGCACGAGTACGCCATGGGTCCCATCGTTATTCCCTCTGCCCCCCACCCTTTGAACGCTTCGCAGCTTCCCCAGATCCTAGGACACGAGTTCTCCGGCGAGGTGCTTGCGGTCGGCCCGGATGTGACATCCGTAAAGGCGGGGCAGCGTGTCTCCGTCATGCCCATCCTGTACTGCGGAGAATGCTATTACTGTCGGCGAGGGCTCAACCATCTTTGCGGTTCAATGGCGGCCGTCGGCTTGAGCTTCCGCTGGGGCGGAATCGCCGAACAGGCAATTGTTCCGGCCACCCATGTCAGCATCCTGCCCGACGAGGTGTCCGACCTTCAGGGCGCGCTGGTCGAACCGGCGGCAGTTGCGGCCTACGGCGTCGACACGGCCCGCGTATCCGCCGGAGACACTGTTCTCATCACCGGGGCCGGTCCGATAGGTGCGCTGGCAGCGCTCTACGCGGCGTCAATCGGTGCCCGCGTTTTCATTTCAGAGGTGAACCCGGCCCGAGCAGCCGTTGCCCAAAGTCTTGGAGTAGCCGAAGTGCTCGACCCCACCCAAATCGACGTCGTGGCCTTCGTGAAGGACAGGACCGGAGGGATTGGCGCTGATGCGGTGATCGAGTGCTCGGGCAACGAACGGGCTCTGCAGACGGCAATTGCTGCAGTCCGCAAGTCCGGAAGGATTTCGCAGACAGGGCTGCACACTCGGGCTGCGTCCATCGAACCGATGGTGCTGTCCGAGCACGACATCACGCTCACGGGCACCTGGTGCTACCCGGTCACGGACTGGCCCAGGATCATTGACCTCATTGCGCGCGGCCGGTTCCCGGTTGAAAAGGTGGTCACGGCCCAGATTGCCATGGAGGACGTGGTCGAAAAGGGCTTTGAGGCATTGCTCTCGCCCACGGGCGACCAGGTGAAGGTGCTAGTCAATGCCCGGTCCCGCTGAACCGTGCGCACCGGTAGTCGTGAGCCGGCCGGGAAAGAACATGAAAGGAACGAAGGTAGTCCCATGAAAGCTCTACAGTACGCGGAGAAGAACGTTGCAACGGTGGCCGACTTGCCGATCCCTCAGATCGGGGATGGTGAGGTTCTCGTAGCCGCACGCAGTGTCGGAGTATGCCACTCCGACATTGATCTCCTTGAAGGCCGCTACATCATCCCGTTCCAATATCCCTTGATTCCGGGACATGAATGGTCCGGAGAAGTCGTCCAAATCGGCAAGGACGTGACAGCTTTCGCCCCCGGTGACCGCGTCGTGGGAGAGTGCGTTATCGGTCCCGATCACTTCGGGTTCTCCATCAGCGGCGCAGCTGCTGAATTCTTCGTGGCTCGACCCGAATGGCTGCACCGGCTCCCTGACGAGCTCTCGTACACCATGGGCGCACTCGTCGAACCCTTTAGTGTTGCGTACTACGCCTTGGTGCGGGCCGGTGGTGCCGACGCCAGTGACACCGTCCTCGTGCTCGGGGCGGGCCCGGTTGGACTCGCGGTGACAGCCGCCGCCGCGGCGATGGGCGCGGTCGTCGTTGTTGTCGAACCTTCTGACGAGCGCAGGGAAGCTGCCCTCAAGCTCGGCGCGCACCACGTTACTCACCCCGACGATGTTGAGGCATTGTTGGAGAAGGTGACAGCCGGGCGTGGCGCCGATCTTGTTGTAGAAGTCAGCGGTCGCCCGGAGGTCATGGCAAGGGCCCTGGAATTGGCCGCCTTCCAGGGAAGGATCTCCTACGTCGGCATCGACGTCGGACGGGAGGCTCCCGCGAAGCTGGGCCTCATTCAGTCGAAGGAACTCCGGATTACCGGCGCGATCGGGTCGCCCGGTGTGTGGCCGGAAACCCTGCGCTTCCTGGCCAACAGCAAATTGGATCTAACGCCACTCGTCACACAGCGCTTCGCCCTGGAAAATGCGCTGGAGGCCCTCGAAGCAGCGCACCATCCTCAGACTACAATCAAGGCCCACATCGAGCTGAACGCGGCCCTGCCGGCCTAGCGACGCGGGAGCATCCACGCCCTTTTCTACGCCACGGCCATGTCATACGCAGATACCCCCGGTCACTGTGACCGGGGGTATCTGCGTTAGTCCTTCCGTGCATGAGTTGATCCTCAGGGGTCTGCCGTGGCGGCAGACCCCTGACGATCGGGAAGTCCTACATAGTTATGGGGGTGGGCCAGGAACCTACGGAAGAATGTTTGCTTTCCTGTACCGTTCCACATAGTTGAAGAAGTTGTCAGTGCTGTCCCGGAACTGCAGGAAGCCGGCCTTTCTCGACTTATTCATGTCCGTCAGACATTCAATGTTGCGGCCGAGGTCGCTGTCGCTGTGCCACCAAGACGCAATGCGGTCGATGTCTGGTTCGATGAGTCCGTATTTGGACGCAATTCCTCGCCAAAGTGGAGCCACATCGGTCATTTGCGTGGCAAGAGGGCGTGGGGCTTCACTGAATCCCTCCCATTTCACGCCGAAATGGGCGGCAATCTTGGGCCACAGCGTCCGCCAGCGGAAGGCATCGCCGTTGGCGATATTGAACGCTTGGTTGTGACCGTTTTCACTGTCCGCGGCCCAGATGATTTGTTCTCCAAGCAGCTCGGCGTCGGTCACGTCGGTTACGCCGTTCCACTGCGTCTCCGAGCCCGGGAAGATGAACGGCATGTCCTGTTCACGGCAAATCGTGGCATAAGCCGAGAGCGTGAGAACCATGTTCATGGCGTTTCCCGTTGCGAAGCCGAAAATCGTGTGCGAGCGGTGCACGCTCCATGTCGCGTTCATTCGCTCGGCCCCGGCGAACAGTTCATCTTCCTGAGCGTAGTAGAAGTTGGGTTTGTCCAGGCGTGGTGATTCCTCGCGGAACGGCGTGTCTGGAAGAACCCCGGTGGCGTAGTTATCGAAGGGCCCCAAATAGTGCTTCAAGCCCGTCATAAGCGCCACGTGGCGCACCGGCCCGGGATTCAGGGCATTGAGCAGATTCCGCACGGCACCGCCGTTGACGCGGATATTCTCTTCTTCGGTGTTCATCCTCGTCCACGCGGTGATGGCAACAAGCTCCGGGTCGATGCCGGCCAGGGCCGCCTTCAATTCCTCCGGATCCTGAAGGTCGGCCTGGATGGATACAACGCCGGGAAGTTCCAAAGTCTTGCTGCGCGAGAGGCCCGTGACCTGCCAACCCCTCGACGCGAGTTGTGCACTAAGCGTTTGCCCAACAATGCCGGTCGCGCCGACGACGAGGGCCTTCCGGGGGCTCGATGAATCTGTCATGGTTCTCCTTGCAGTAGGGATCAAAGCCGGGACAAGGCAGGCCGCTGATCAAGGTATCGCTGGCAAGCGGCCTGCCGCTCCTTTTCAGGTCGCTCATAGGCCACCTCGACGAGTTCCATGGGGATGCCATCCGGATCGTGCAGGTAGACCCAACGCCATCCGGCCAGCACACCGTCATCCACGACGTTGATGTCGGACAGGAACTCTACGCCGGCCGCCTCCAGCCGCGCCTTCTCGGAGACGATGTCGTCCACACGCAACGCAATATGCATTGCCCCGAGGTGATTCTGATGAACAGCCTCATCATGGTCGTCTTCGCGGTTGCCGTACTCCAGCAGTTCCACCTGGGTCGAGCCGGCAGCAAAACAAACCTGGCGCAGCACGGCGCCTGGAACTCCCACTCCCTTAGCCAGGTCCTCCCCACTGAACCACGGGCTCGGCTCAGTAACGAAAGGAAGACCGAGAAGATCGTGGTAAAAGTAAATGGACCGGTCGAGGTCCTTTACGATGATTCCCGAATGGTGGACGCCGGTAATAGACACTGCATGCTCCTTCATGTTTCGCGCCTCGGGTGGGCATCCACGCGGATGAAGGGTCGTACTGTGAATCCGACGCCGATGGCCTTACCCGGCACCATTGCCGGGCTCCCAAGCCGAGTGTACTGTTCATTATAGATTAACGCTACTGTCCGAGCCCGTCCTTCTGGGTCTACCGGAAGGCGTTTGGACTAGCTGGACAAGGACGTCCACGGATATGGCCCCTGTTCCTCCCGCGGGAAGGGACCGTGTCCCGGCCGGCCGCTATGGGAATAAGGGATCGATGATGGCCAGACTTGGCGAACGATTAAGGGAGTTTCGGATCCAGGCCGGTCTTTCCGTCAGGGAGCTCGCGCGGAAAGTGAATTTGTCGCCATCGTTCATCTCGCAAATCGAGAACGATAAATCACGGCCTTCCGTAGGAACCCTTTATGCCCTGGCCCAGCTTTTGAACATGCCCCTCGACGAGCTGTTTGAAGGCAACGGGGGGAGTGAAGGATCCATCGCGGATACGCAGGACCGGATCCCGCACGGCAGACACCCGGCCGACGTATGGAAGCTCTCGGAGTATTCGAATCGCGTTTCCGTTGTACACCCTTCACATCGTCCCCATCTGGACATGGCCGAGGGGGTTGTTTGGGAGCGTTTGGCCGCGACTTCCGAGCGGGGGGTGAACTTCATGAAGATCACTTACGCTCCCGGGGCACGCTCCCAACCGGGCGGCGGGCTGGTAACCCATGACGGCTTCGAATATGGGTACGTCATCAAAGGCCAGCTCGAAGTGACCGTGGGGGACGAAGTCTTCGTGCTCAAGTCCGGTGAGTCCCTTGGCTTTGATTCAACCATTCCCCACGGTCTGCGAAACTCCGGTACTGATGTCTTCGAGGGCATCTGGTTTCTTCACACGTGACGCCGGACGCTTCCCCTAGCACTTGACACAGCCTTTCGCCCCCCCTAACCTTTCGTTCACTGTCACTTAACAGTGCGGCTCAATCACACAATGGCGTGACCGGCGCAACGCCGGCGGATAGGAACTGTGTACCTCCCATGTATCTTTGCAACCGAACCGGTGCCTTTAGCCATAGAGCTATCGCTCGTGTGAGCGACATGCGGGCCATCTTTGCGGCCACGGCGCCGGCGTCCAACGGGCGCCAGGGCTAGGGGTGGCAATCGTGGAGCGAAAGCGGATCGCCGTCGTAGGGGCGGGCGCAAACGGCGCTGCGATCGGAGCAGATTTGACTCGTGCAGGTCATGACGTGACCCTAGTCGAGCAGTGGCCGGACCATGTGGCCGCAATGCAGGCCCGCGGCGTCCGGGTCAACCTTCCGAGGGAGAGTATTACGACCAAGGTGCGCGCGGTTAATTTCTGCGACGTCGCTACCCTCCGGCAAGCCTTTGATGTCGTGTTCATGCTGGTGAAGGCCTATGACACGCGGTGGGCGGCAGAATTGATCAAGCCGCTTCTGGCCCCCGATGCGCTGGTTGTAGGTGTACAAAACGGTATGTCCATCGACTCGATAGCCGACGTCGTCGGCATCGACCGGGCTCTTGGCGCAGTCATCGAAATCACCTCCAATATGTTCGAGCCGGGGGTGGTCAATCGGCAAAGCGCCCATGAGCGTTCGTGGTTCGCCGTAGGCGGACTCGGTCCTGCGGCCCAAGCGCGGGCTGGTGAAGTGGCCGAACTCCTTAGCTGCGCAGGGCGCGTCGAAGTCTCGGAGGACATCCGGGCATCGAAATGGATGAAACTCGTTGTCAACGCCGCGGAGCTTGTTCCGTCTGCGGTTCTCGGACTGCCACTGGGTGACGCGGTCACCATCCCGGGGTTTCGTGACTTTATGCTGCAGGCCGGTCGTGAGGCCATTCGGACCGCTGTCGCAACGGGTGTGCGGATACGCCCCATCTTCGGGTTGCAGAATTTGAATTTGAGCGATCCCGACGGCGTGGCTGATGCTCTTTTCGACGAAGTCATCGGGCATTTCACGGAGTCGGACACGAAAACTACCGTGCTGCAGGACTGGCTGAAAGGCAGACGCAGTGAAGTCGACCAGATCAATGGACTGGTCGTGACCGAACAACGCAGGCTGGGAGGGGCGGCGCCAGCGAACGAGATCACAGTGAAACTCGCCCACTTGATCGAGAACGGCGAATTGCGGGCGACCCCCGAGAACGCCGAGACGATGATCCAGGCCATCGGTGCCCTGGCAGGCTAACGACGTGCGGTTGCCGGAAACGTAGCCTCTATTCGCCGTTGGGGGCGTGGGCAGCAAACAGCTCGGGATGTCCGAGCAGTTCAAGCCTCGTGCGGCGAATATGACTAAGAAGCACGCGTTCGGCGTCCTCCGGATCCTTACGCCGCAATGCGGCCACGAGGAGCTGGTGCTCGTAATGCATTGTGCGGTTGGCATCGGCCCCCAGCAACAGGGTGAACGCTCGACGATAGTGGTGCGTGGAGTTCCACAGCTTCTCCACGGTCTCTCCCAGTGTTGCCGTAGTCGCGGCGCTGTATGAGAGCAAGTGGAACTCGCGGTCCAGATCCAGGAATGTCTCGACATCGGTGCCATCCTGCATCTGGTCCGCCAGCGACGCCAGTCTGTCCAAAGTGGCGGTGTTCAAGTTTGGCATGCTGTAGCGCAGCAACAGCGGTTCGAGCCGCTCCCGAATTTGATACACCTCCTGGCACTGTTCCAGGCTCAACTCAGCAACCCAGGCACCCGTGTTTGCCACCAGAGTGACCAGACCATCCGATTCCAGGATTCGCAGGGCCTCCCTGACGGGCAGACGGCTCGCGCCGAATTCCTGAGCGATGTCTTCCTGAAGGATGCGGGTTCCCGGAGGATATGCCCCATGCAGGATCGCTTCCCTCAGGGAATCGGCGATTCTGGATCCGGCGGAACCGTCGCGGTTGGTGGCACTGGGCATATGGTCTCTTCTGCCTACTCTGGAGCCTGAACTGGCGGTCATTCCGTCGGGTGGGACGGATGCCATAGTTTAACAGCCGCAGACTTCTCATAGGCCTTGCCGTCCGGGTAGCTGACTAGCTCGAACTGCATTCCCCATGGCGAGCGGAAATATACCCAACGCTGCCCCTCGCTGTGCTTCGAACTTGCTGTGGGATCACCCATGAGTTCGATACCCCGACGTGCAAGATACGCCATCGCCGCATCCAGGTCATCCACGTAGAAGGCCAGATGATGACCGCCGACGTCACTGTTTCTGGGCTGTGGAGCCTGCCCGTCTGCCGCATCGTACTGAAAGACTTCAAAATTGGGGCCAAACTTGCACCGATAGAACCGAAGTTCCCTCATGACAGTGCGTGGATGTACCCCCAAATGCTCCCTCATCCAGTTGTCGCCTGCATCAGGATGTTCGAACGGGCCAAGTGAGTAAACGCGCTCACAACCGATGACATCGACAAAAAACCACTCGGCCTCATCGAGATCCGGGACCGTAAAGCCGATGTGCTCGGTTCCTCGCAGGCCGGGAAGACCACTGCTCATGCTGACTCCTTCTATATCGATTGGATCCAAAATATCCCAATGCCGGGGCATTTGTCAGCAAAAATGCCCCAAACCCTTTGAATTGGATTCAATGAGAGGATATGATCGTGGCCTACCCATGAGCTGGTCAATACGGATCAGCACGAGTGATGGAGACGGCGAAGATGCCCCAACAACGACGTTTGGAACCGGGATCGCCCTGGATTCAGCTGAGCACCACTGCGCAGGACTGGAAGAACGCAGACCCCGAACTGCTGGCCACCATGCTGGGCCAGCTTCATTTGATCCGCGCTTTTGAGGAGACTGTGCTGGAACTGGCGGGGGATGGCCTTGTGCACGGTCCAGCGCATTCGAGCATTGGTCAAGAAGGCGGAGCGGTTGGCTCCATCGTCGGGCTGAGCTCCTCTGACGCGATCAACGGCTCCCATCGCGGCCACCACCAGTTCCTGGCAAAAGCCATCGGACATGTCAGCAAGGGCCGGCTTGACCTGAACGACCTCGTCAACGATGAACTGCAGGACGTGCTGCAGCGCACGCTGGCTGAGATCCTGGGCCTTGCCCAAGGATTCTGCCGCGGTCGCGGCGGCTCCATGCATCTTCAGTGGTTTGAGGCTGGAGCCCTGGGCACGAACGCAATTGTGGGCGGAGGCGCACCTCTGGCCGCAGGGAATGCCTGGGCCCAGAAACACTCCGGCACGAGCGACATCACGGTCTCCTACTTCGGAGACGGTGCAACGAATATCGGTTCTGTTCTTGAGTCCATGAACCTGGCGGCGGCCTGGAAGCTACCCGTTACTTTCTTCATTGAGAATAACCTGTATGCCGTAGCAACGCCCGTGGCGGAAGTGACGGCTGAACCGCGTCTTTCCGCACGTGGTCTTGGATTCAACATCCCGGCCTGGCGCGTCGACGGGATGGACCCGCTCGCCGTCCATCTCGCTATGCTGGAGGCTGAGAACATCATGCGGACCGGCGGGGGGCCGACCGTAATTGAAGTCGAGGTCTACCGTTACTTTCATCAGAACGGGCCATACGCTGGCAGCGCGTTCGGCTACCGGACCAAAGAAGAAGAAGCTGACTGGCGTGCCCGTGACCCTCTGGAACGAGTCGCAAATGAGATGGCCAAGCTCGGCCTCATGGACGATGCCAAAGTCTCGGCCGTCCGGGAGCAAGCCCAAAAAGCTATGCGGAATGCCGTTGCTGAACTCCTCGAACCTGATCCGGACAAACCAGGCAAGCGCCGCATCCGTCCGGGGCTCTGGCCGGACGCAGGCTTCGTGGATGTGGGCCTGCGAGGCGACGCAAGTGAACTGAATGATGTCAGAGTGCTGGATCCGATTACCTATTCCGGTGAATGCGAGTCCAGGAAATTCGTTGACGCGGTTTCCGGTGTCATGGAACGCCGGATGGCCGAGGACGAGCGAATCGTCCTGATGGGCGAAGACATACACCGTCTAAATGGAGGCACCAACGGCGCAACGAAGGGCCTCGCGAAGAAATATGAAGATCGCGTGCTTGGAACACCCATTAGTGAGAATGCGTTCGCGGGTCTCGGGGGTGGAATGGCTCTGGACGGCCGGTACCGTCCGGTGGTCGAGTTCATGTACCCGGACTTCATGTGGGTTGCGGCAGACCAGGTGTTCAACCAGATCGGCAAGGCCCGCCATATGTTTGGTGGTGACAACCCGGTGCCCCTTGTGCTGCGCACAAAGGTGGCCATGGGGTCAGGCTACGGCTCCCAGCACTTGATGGATCCAGCCGGGATCTTCGCAACCGCGCCCGGCTGGAGGATTGTTGCACCGTCGACGGCCGCCGACTACATCGGACTGATGAACAGCGCCCTCAGGCTTCAGGACCCTGTCTTGGTTATCGAACATGTTGACCTGTACGGAAGCCTGGACCAGGTGCCTGCAGGGGACCTCGACTATTTCCTACCCATCGGAAAGGCTGCGTTGCGCAGCGAAGGTGATGAAGTCACTGTCATCAGCTACCTGTCAATGGTCAGCCACTGCCTTGAGGCGATCGATCAGACTGGCATCTCCGCCGACCTGATCGACCTGCGATGGCTCGATCGCGCGTCACTGGACTGGGAGACCATCGGCGAGAGCATCCGCAAGACGAACTCGGTCCTCATCGTCGAACAGGGCGCCAGGGGGACCTCCTATGGCGGGTGGCTGGCCGACGAAATACAGCGCCGCTACTTCGACTGGCTCGACCAGCCCATCCAACGGGTTACCGGCTCAGAGGCCAGCCCGAGCATTTCCAAAGTCCTTGAACGGGCGGCAATTGCCCGTACCGAGGAAGTCGTCGCCGGCCTGGAGCTTGTTCGAGCCGGACGGGGAGGTCAGTAACGATGGCGACAGTACTGCGAATGCCGGAGGTACTTGCCGGCGCATCCGAAGCCGCGATCGCGACCTGGACAATCGCCGAAGGAACCACCTTTGCGGCCGGTGACATCATCGCCGAAATAGAGACCGAAAAGGCCATTGTCGAGCTTCCCGCTGAGAACGGCGGCACCCTCGGCCGCATCCTTGTCCAGGCCGGAAACCCGACCAACGTTGGGGATCCAATTGCGGTCCTTACCGGGGAAGGCGAAACGGCAGCCGACATTGAAGCTGCGTTGGGTGGAGCCATGGCCGGTGCTGGCGCTGCGGCAGACGGCGAAGTTGCTGCCGTCGGCCAAGATCAGGCTCATACGCCCGCCGGCGGGGGCGCGGAGGCCGCGTCTGCAAACCTCGGCGACGAGACTGCGCGGCTGTTCGCCAGCCCCGTTTCCCGCCGCCGCGCCCGCGAAGCCGGCATTGCGTTGATGTCCATCCGCGGGACCGGTCCCGGCGGCCGCATCGTGCGCGCAGACGTCGAGGCAGCAATCACCGAAAGGGACGCCGCTAACATCAGCGCGGCTTCGACAGCAGCCCTGCCGTCGCCAACCAGTTCAGGCAAGGCATCCTCGCCAATGGCCGCGTCGCTGGCATCTGAGAAGCGGAACGGGGCCGCCCAGGACACGTCCGCCGATGCGGAATCGGGCTTCACAGCCATCCCGCACAGCGGCATGAGGAGGGCAATTGCTCGCCGTCTCACCGAAAGCAAGACCACAGTGCCGCACTTCTACCTCAGCGCGGAGTGCCGTGTCGACGATCTCTTCGCCCTGCGGAAGCAGCTCAATGAATTCTCCGCGGTGAAGATTTCCGTCAATGACCTTGTGGTGAAAGCCGTAGCTGCTGCATATGCCGCAGTTCCCGAAGCCAACGTCACATGGACGGATACACATCTTCGGCAGTGGACGGCCGTTGACATTTCGGTTGCGGTTGCAACAGAGACAGGTCTCCTGACACCCGTGGTCCGGGAAGTCGACAAGTTGAATTTGAGCTCCGTAAGCGCCCGCATTGCCGAACTTGCCGGACGCGCTCGGGAGGGTCGTATCAGGCAAGAGGAGCTGGAAGGCGGGAGCGTCTCCGTAACGAACCTAGGAATGTACGGGACGCTGGAATTCGCGGCCATCCTTAACCCTCCGCAATCTGCGATCCTCGCCGTCGGCGCCGCGAAGCAGGCAGCCGTGGTCGTGGATGGCGATCTTCAGGTTGCTACCGTGATGCGCTTCACGTTGTCCGTGGATCACCGGGCCGTCGACGGCGCACTCGCGGCGAGGTGGTTGGCAGCGTTTACAACCCGCATCGAGAACCCCCTGTCGATCTTGGCGTAGAACGCTGAGACGGCGTCTTAGGACCACGTGGCTGTGGTGCCAGGCTGATCAAATAGCTGTGGCCCGGAACTAATGTTCCGGGCCACAGCTATCCCCATGGCCATTCCACTCCGCAAAGGCGAAGGACCCCGCCGCCTGAAACGGGGGACCGGTCGGCGCGGGACACTCTCAAGCGGGGGATGGCTAAGTCCCGGGGATTTGGGGAGCCGGCCGGAAATAGCGGTGTCCGAACGCATCGAACATCTTCCGCTCGCCGAGCGCCGAATCTCGGATCCAAATGATGTTCAATTTCAGGGCGACCTCGTCGACCGTGCCGTGGTGCCAGATGACACCACCGTCGGCTCCCGTTCCGCGGTTAACGGAAATGACAACCTGGTCACCTGGCCTGACTTCGCCAACTTCCAAGGGAGTAAGTGCACTCTCGGTCATGCTCGGATCACCTTTCAAGGTCCTTCGCGCCGATGCCGTCGCGGCGCGCCTATTTCGCTGCGTTTCATGAATCCTGGTCCAGGCCAATCACTGGGACTCTGGCAATTGCGATGACCACGCCTGGACCGGGGAATGCGGTCAACCATGCCTGCTGAAACTGAAGAGGACCAAGGACTGCCGCATCTTTGCGGCCAGATCTCCAGTTTCAATCTAGTGTTCAGTAATACTGTACACGCGAGGTGAGTGGAATCACACTTGATCTCGAAGGACTATCGGCTTCGAGACGATCTGCGGCTTTGGCGGTGCATTTCAATGATCTTGGCCAGCAGGCTAGAGTGTTTAGTATTATTCAACGACCAGAGGTGGTCGCGCAGAAGTTAGATCAGGAGGGCGCATGGTCCGGAAGCCGGAAGGTGCCACGGCCAGTGGCCATGAAGCTATTGGCCCGCAGATTCGCGTTGCACGTCTTGCCGATGGCAGGAGCCTTCGGCAGCTTGCTTCAGAGGTCGGAGTGTCGGCCAGTTTGCTGTCGCAGGTAGAGAACGGCAAGGTTCAGCCGTCCGTGGCGACTCTTTACGCGTTGGTCAGTGCGCTCGGCGTCTCCGTCGACAGCGTGCTTGGAGTGGCAAACGAGAACCAAAAACCGGGGCAGGGCGTCTCTGCTTCGCCGGAGGCCGACAAGCAGACGCCATCGGATGCTCTCTGGACGGATACCCGGATCGTGGTCCAACGCCGGAATGAGAATCCCACGTTGGACATGGACAACGGAGTCCGTTGGGAAAGGCTTTCCGGCAGTAATGATGAACTTGAAATACTTCTGGTCACATACCAAGCCGGGGCTTCCAGCTCCATCGACGGCAAGCTGATGCGGCACAGCGGGCATGAATTCGCCTATCTCATCGAAGGAAACCTTACAGTCCAGATAGGTTTTGATGTTTTCGAGGTGGAGGCCGGTGATTCCTTCAACTTCGACAGTACGTTGCCCCACATGTACATCAATCGAAGTGACAATGCAGCCCGAGGCATCTGGTACAGCACCGGCCGCCGCAGCGATCTACCGGCCGCACTCTTCCCGGAAACTCATTCGGATGCCTCAGTGCCGGAACCCTGGCGGCTCCCCGTTCTGGAGCAGTAATCTCCGCCGTGCTCCGGCGCGGCTGCCCATTTGGAATACTCGGCAGGCGATTTCAGTCGTCTTGTCCTCGGCCTACGCCGAGCGGGCTGTCCTCCTACCCAGCCGCGAGGCAAGTTCCTTTGCTATCGGTATCGCCGCCGTAGCGGCAGGGGAAGGGGCGTTGATGACGTGCAGCATTCGCTCCGTCTCAAATAAGACGAAGTCGTGGATCAAGTCCCCGCTGCTTGCCACCGCCTGGGCGCGGATTCCCGCCTCGCGCGGTTGCAAGTCCCCTGCCTCAAGGGCCGGAGCAAACCGCCGGCACTCCTTAAGGTAGCCACGAAGGAACAAGGAGTTCCTGATCTCCCTGCCCCCGACCCTGACATTGTTCCTGGCCATGGCCCAGAAGCCCGGGAAAACGACGTAGTCTGCAATGTCCCTCAAAGAGACGGACAACTTCGGATACCCTTCACGTGCCATTCCTAAGACCGCATTCGGGCCGACCGTGACAGTCCCCTGGAGTGTAGGCGTGAGGTGGACGCCAAGAAAGGGCAGGGAGGGGTCGGGGATCGGATAAATAAGGCGGCTCACGAAACCTTGGAGTCTTTCGGGCAACTGGAAGTACTCACCCCTGAAGGGGACGATCCTGGTATCTGTGCTCAAGCCCGCCAGCCGGGCCAGACGGTCGGCCTGCAGCCCGCCGCAAACGACCAACTTCCGGCAGACTAGGGACAGCCCCCGGGCTGTGCGTAGAGCAACCGAACCGGAGCTTTCCCGGATGTATGTGGCCTGTTCACCCGTCCTTATCTCCCCGCCCAGTTCAATGATGAGATCTGCCATGCTCCGGCTCACCTCGCGGTAGTCCACGATCGCTGTGCTTGGGACGAACAGGGCGCCAACACCCCGGACATTGGGCTCCAGAGAACTCAGGTCGGTAGCATCCAGTCGTTCAACAGGGATGGAATGGAGCCCAGCGCGTTCTTCCAGCGCATTCATGCGCGGAAGCTGGGCGGGTTCGGTCGCCACCAGGAGCTTGCCGCAGGTTCGGTACTCCAGACCCTGTTCCCTGCAAAATTCCTTGGTCAGCGCTTCCCCTTGCTTGCTAAACTGCGCCTTCAGGCTGCCCGGCTGGTAATAGATGCCTGAGTGGATGACACCACTGTTGTGTCCGGTCTGATGGCACGCTAGTTCGTCCTCCTTTTCCAGGAGGAGAAGTGAAGCGCCAGGATTCTGTTGGAGGAGGGTCATCCCGGTGGCAAGCCCGACTATTCCGCCTCCCACAACACAAAAGTCGTACATCTATTGATGCTCCTCACTCAACGGGAGAGACGATGGTCGCCTCGGATCAGCAACGTTTCGTAATAGCAGAGGCTCATTATGTCGCTCAGGAGCCCGACGGAGATTACTCACACTTGACATGATGGGAAACTGCGTTCAGCATGAGTGTACATCTTGGGTGTGGCGCAATCCACGTCTCCCTTACTCGACGAGGAGTGGATGAGGCCTCTTGTCCGCCTCCTCACGGGAATTCGAATGAACAGGACGTTAATCGTGAGTCGGAAACTGCTGTGTACACCCGCCATCGGGACGGGCACGGGACGCGGAACCGGAAAGGCATCGCTCCGGCCATGGGGTACAAGGCACACAGTCCGTGGACATTAATTCGACGCTGCCGAGAAGACTGGAGTGCGGCCGAGCCCGACGATTCGTGGGCACCGAACGGTTGCATCCCAAGGTTAGGGCGGGCGCGGAGGCTGCCCGGCACACCATGAGCGGTCAACGGCTCCCAGCTCACACTGTTCCAGCTGCGAGCGGACCCGTGAACGAAACGCAATTAGCGACTTCGTGAGTCCAAGCATTCCAAACCATAAACCGAAGAAACAAAACGAGAAGGAGATTCCCTGTGGGAGAGCTGTCCTCAGGTCATGTTGCATTGGTCACAGGAGCCGCCGGCGGTATCGGCCAGGCTGTAGCAAAGCGGTTCGCAGACGCTGGGGCTTCCGTCGCCCTCGTCGACGTGAGCGGGCAGGTGCATGATGTCGCGGAAAAAATGCGAGCGGAATTTACGAGCGTGAAGTTCTGTAGCTACGTTGCCGACGTCATCGACTCGGACAACGTCGCAAAGCTAGCTGTAGAAGTCGAGAACGATTTTGGGCGCCTGGATTCGTTGGCGCTTGTGGCCGGTGTGGTTCAAACGGCGTCCCCCATATCAACGCTCGAGCGCGCCGAATGGGACCGAGTCCTCGGGGTCAATCTGACGGGGCCGTATGAGTTGGCAAACAAGTTCACCCCCATGCTCGGCCGAGACGGAGGTGGCACCATTACAGCCATTTCCTCGTGGTGGGGGCGCTCCGGGCATGCATACTTCGCGGCCTACTGCGCGGCTAAAGCCGGCCTGATTGTTTTTGCCCAAGCCCTGGCGGACGAGCTCGCCCCCACCATCCGCGTCAACACTATCTGCCCCGGCAATGTAAACACCCGCATGCATCACGCCGCGCTTGAATCCGAAGCCGCTGAACGGGGCATTTCCGCGGAGGAGATGAAGGATATCGAATGGGCCAAGATGCCGATGCTCCGCCCCGGTGAGCCTGAAGAAATCGCAGAAGCGGTCTACTTCCTTTCCTCTCCGGCAGCTTCCTACATCACCGGCGCCTCCCTCGACGTAAACGGTGGCGTCATCTTCCATTGAGCGACCGCCGCTTTATGCTCGCACCACATCGCTTACCGAGGACCGACACACCGCATGGCCCGTCCTTGATCTGGCTTCCTCGCTTGATATCCCTAGGAAAACAATGCCTTTTCCCAAACGGGCACAGCCCCGATTCACATCATCGAATCTCCCCGCACTGACCCCTGAAACGAGGCGACACAATGACTGAAATACTCGTCTCCGCCGCCCGGGAGACCGATGTCCGCGGACACGAAAAGTCCGCCGGCCATGTCATCGTCGACACACTCCAGGCACACGGGATAAGGCGCGCCTACGTGGTGCCCGGGGAAAGTTTCCTGGATGTGCTGGATGGATTGCATGACTCGCCCATTGAGACTGTGGCTTGCAGACATGAAGGCGGCGCCGCCTATATGGCAGAGGCTGACGGGAAGATGAACCAACTCCCCGGAATCGCCATGGTTACCCGTGGACCCGGTGCAGCCAACGCCCATGTCGGGCTGCACACCGCGTGGCAGGATTCGACACCGATGGTTCTGTTCGTAGGCCTCATCCCGTTCGCCCACCGCGACCGGGAAGCCTTTCAGGAATTCGACATCAAAGCCTGGTTCGGGACGGGCGCCAAGCGTGTCATGGTTCTTGACCACGCCGAGCGGGCCTCCGAGATCGTCGCAGAGGCGATGTTCGCCGCTCAAAGCGGCCGGCCAGGTCCTGTCGTCGTCGGGCTCCCAGAGGACGTCATCCAGGAAAAGATCCGACCCGACCTGCATCCTCCAATCCCGGTGGCCGCCGGGGGCATGACCACAGCCGACGCAGAGGCCCTGGGCGCAGCCCTGGCAGCCTCCTCAAAACCCCTCTTCGTGACGGGCGGCAACGACTGGACACAAGAAGGCGCGGACCGCCTGACGTCGTGGTTGGAAAAGCACTCCTTGCCGGCCGCTGCGGAGTGGCGCACGGAAGGCACAGTTCCCTTTGACTCGCCCTCCTACGTTGGCCCCATCGGCTACGGCCGACCTCGACCAACGTACGACCTCCTCGAAGAAACGGACCTGCTGATTTTTATCGGCACCGTTCCTGGCGATGTGATCACGGACGGCTTCCTGTGCCGCCAGGACTGGAACAAGAAGAACTTCCTCGTCACCATCGACCCCTCCCTGCGGGGTCGCTCCGGCTCCGTGTCGTGGCAGATCGTTGCAAAACCCGACGTCTTCGTGCGTGACCTCGTCAAGATGGACCTGGAAGTCAAGGACGAATGGAAAGCGTGGACCACCAGGATGCGCGCGGAGCAAAGAGCCTTCGCGGAGCTACCGTCCGCCGAGCCGGGCCCCGGCTCGGCACGCATGGACACGCTCATGGCCAACCTTGTACCGGCACTGCCTTCAAACGCCATGGTTACTTTCGGGGCAGGCGAACATACAAACTGGGCTCACAGGTACTTCCCGACGCGGCGTTACGCTTCCATGATCAGTGCCCGGAACGGATCCATGGGTTACTCCATTCCCTCCGCCATCGCCGCATCTTTGGCGCACCCTGGACGCTTGATTGTTACCATCGCCGGCGATGGCGAGTTCCTCATGAACGGCCAGGAACTCGCCACCGCAGCGCAGTACGGAGCTACGCCGTTGGTCATCGTGATGGACAACCAAGAATACGGGACCATCCGCACGCACCAAGAACTCCAGTACCCCCATCGCGTGTCCGGAACCCAGCTGAAGAACCCGGATTTTGCACTCATGGCAAGGGCTTTCGGCGGCTTCGGAGTCAGAGTCGAACATGATAGTGACGTCCCCGGGGCCGTGGAAGCAGCTTTGACGGCGATTGAAGACGACGGCGTGTTTGCATTGATCCATCTCATTGTCGAGCAGAGGGTCAAAGCCTACTAGTTACCTCGATCAATCTGCCCGCCGCTTGAACGGTAGATTTCCCAACTCCCTGAGTTCATTTCTACGAATGGAAGAAACCATGCCTGTTACACCAAATCAAGAGCTCGAACTCTTGAGTTCAATCCAAACCGGTCTGCTAATTGAAGGGGCATGGCGTCCAGCCGTCTCGGGCACGACGTTCGATGTTGAGGACCCGGCCACCGGCAAGGTGCTGTTGAACGTGGCTGATGCAGGTCCCGAAGACGGGATGGCAGCCTTGGACGCCGCGGCCGCGGCCCAGGAGTCCTGGGCGAAAGTTCCGGCGCGCGAGCGCGGTGAGATACTCCGCCGCGCCTTTGAGCTTGTCACTGCGAGGGCCGATGACTTTGCATTGCTGATGACCATGGAGATGGGCAAGCCTTTGGCAGAAGCCCGCGGAGAGGTAGCGTATGCCGCTGACTTCTTGCGCTGGTTCTCGGAGGAGGCCGTGAGGGCCTTCGGACGCTACTCAGTTGCTCCCGACGGCAAGTCCCGCCTACTGGTCCAGAAGAAACCAGTCGGACCTTGCCTGCTGATTACGCCGTGGAATTTTCCTTTGGCCATGGCCACACGAAAAATCGCCCCGGCCGTAGCAGCGGGCTGCACCATGGTGCTGAAACCGGCCAAACTCACGCCGCTCACCGCGCACCTGTTTGCCCAAGTCATGCAGGAAGCGGGGCTGCCCGCTGGTGTCCTGAACGTCATTTCTTCCTCCAGCGCGGGCGCCACCACAGGTCCCCTGATCAAGGACCCACGTCTGCGCAAGCTATCCTTCACGGGATCCACCGAAGTCGGTCGGCGCCTTCTTTCCGACGCCTCGCAAACGGTGCTGCGTACGTCGATGGAACTCGGTGGCAACGCCCCATTCGTGGTCTTCGAGGATGCCGACTTGGACTCGGCGGTCAACGGTGCCATGCTGGCCAAGCTGCGGAACATGGGGGAGGCGTGCACGGCAGCTAACCGCTTTATCGTCCATGAAGCCATAGCCGAGGAGTTCGCCCGGAAGTTCGCCGAGAAAATGTCCGCGATGACCACGGCCCGCGGCACTGAGCCCGAATCCAAGATCGGTCCTCTCATTGATGCCGAAAGCCGTGACAAGGTCCACGAGCTGGTGTCCGACGCCGTTTCCAATGGCGCCCTAGCCTTGCTAGGTGGTGCCCCGGCGGACGGCCCCGGCTACTTCTACCAGCCAACCATCCTCACCGGCGTCACCGAGGACGCGCGGATCCTTTCCGAAGAGATCTTCGGCCCCGTCGCCCCGATCGTGACATTCTCCACGGAGGATGACGCCGTCCGACTCGCCAACAACACGGAATACGGGCTGGTGGCCTACGTCTTCACCAAGGACCTCAACCGGGGCATACGGATGGGGGAGAAGCTCGAGACCGGCATGCTTGGACTGAACTCCGGCGTGGTCTCCAACGCTGCAGCACCGTTCGGCGGCGTGAAACAGTCTGGTCTGGGCCGCGAGGGCGGCCTCGAAGGAATCGAGGAATACCTGTACACCCAGTACGTGGGGATCTCCGATCCCTACGCGGACCAGTAGCCAAGCTCAATGAATCCACGCGGAAGGGACAGGACCGGACCGCCGACTGTCCCTTCCGCATGGCCCATGAGTCTGCCACCACGCCAGAAACCTTGGCCCAACGATTGGTACACAGCAATGATGCAACCCGTTCTTCAGCTATTAAGACGACTCAAATCCGCTTGGTCGATGGAAAACCTGGTTTCCCAGGACACCTGGAATCTACCGATCCCCTTGGAAGTCAGCCTGACCGATTTGAAGACCTCTCACGATCTTACGGCCGGTGCAACCGTCGGACTGCCCACGGACCTGGGCGACTGCCGGCCGGACCCTCAGGAAAGATAGCTCTGGCGGATCCGGTGAATTACGGGTTGCAGTATGGGTGGGGCTAGGACCATGCGATCCCGCGGGGACGGCCGCCGATCCCCTGGGCGCCGGCCCCGATCCGGGAAGCGGGCAGGATCGTTCACCACGCCGATGTAATCGCCCTTGACGGCAAGTCCCTCCGGACCCGAAGCATCAACCAGAACCGCTAAACTATCGACCATCCCTTCATGCACTTCTTCACCGTCGAAACTCGTGCACTTCCAGGCTGGCGTTAACAGAAATTACATCCACTCCGAGCGAACGAATCCTTCGTCGCGCTTTGCCGGTGCGACCGATACCTCCCCGGCCCTGACGCGTTCCATTGCAGTGCGAGTAGTTTCCACGATTTCATCGACGGTGGCGTACAAAACCTTGAAGTCTCCTGATGCGAGTTCGTCCTCTGAGATGCCGGCTCCCTGGAGTAGTTGGGGAATGTCGCGGAGAGATGACGACAGCCACTGGTACGGGTCTGTGGAGAGTGAGTCGTCGAAAATGCGACTGTTCGGCCCCCAGTCGTTGAAGGTTGGGTCGTAGTGGATGCGGTCGAAATGCGCTTCGTTGGGTTCAGCGGTTTCGAGCAGATCGGCGCGCCAGAAGGGCCTGCCCAGGTCGATCGGTGTCCCTGAGTAGATTGAACCCTTCAGGGGAGGTCGCTCCAGCACGCGGAGCTCGAGCCTGATTCCTCGCTCTGCTCCTTCCCACCGCGAGGGCGGCGTCCCTGCGGCCGACTCCTTCTTGGCGCAAGCGCAGGTAGCGAAGCTGCTTCACCAATGAGCCTCGGACACCGATGGAAGTCAGGCCGGCGGCCGTGGCCCAGTTGGTGCAGGTGGGAGGGGTTCAGGGCGAGCTGCCTAGCGGTCAAGGTGACGCTGCCGACCTTCCGCAGCACGCCCAGGAACTCCTCAACAACCGCCGCTGGGTGGGGACGCGCAGTGCCTGCCTTCGCGGTTCGCGTGGCCCGCTGCTTCCCGGCCGCAACGTTGACCTTGCCGGCCCAGTTATGCGCGGTGCTGATGTTCAATCCCAGTTCCTCGGCCGCCGCGGTGATGTTGCCGGTCCGGTCAGGGACGGCATGGAACTGCTCCTTGCCGACCTTGGTGTACTGACGTCAAGGCCCGATCTCGGCGGCATTCGCCCACTTCTGGCACGTGCTTCGGTTAAGCCGAGCTCCTTGGCTGCCGCAGCGACCGTTCCCAAGCGCGCCACGGCGGGCAGAAAGCCCCCCGTTGGGCACGGGTATGCGACTGTTGGTGACGTTTGCCGGGCCAGCCGCCCGCGGCAACAGATCTGTCCGGCGAAGGCAATTTTTTCGCTATGGAAGAGCCATTTTCTGAGGGTGGTTCCATTGTGTTGCAACTCCCGATTATTCGGGAGGTTGCAACGAGCGCTAGAACTCAAACCAGCTGGCCGCCGGCGGGCACAAATGCTGGCCATCTATGGGCAACTCTCAATGGCCGTTAACACCAGTCAAAACAGATCTGGCTCGGTTGCTGCCGAGTTCGTGCGTGCGATCTGTACCGCGCAGGATCTGGGTGCAAGGAGCCCGACACCGGTACTTATCAGGATTCGCGGGAACTGCTCCCCTTACCCCCTAATTACTCAACGATACGAGCTTGGCTCTGCGATTCGAACTCACCGTGGGGTACGTGGTGATGCAGTTTTCGCTCTGCAGAACCTTTACCAGATTCGAAATCGTCGCAGTCGAAAGACCGGTCCGTTGGGCAAGCTGCCGCTGGGTTGCCGGGCCGTTGACGACCAAATCATTGAGCAGTAGCTCCTTGTTTCGTTGTCGCCATGCCGATGGAGAACCAGGGCCGTTGACTGCGGCGGCAACGACATCGTTCATTTCCGCTGTTCCTTCCTTTGGCGAGATAATCCCTGTCAGCACGAGTCGTGGGGCCCGCACCCCACCTCATGGTGAGAGCCACGTCATTCGATGTGCCGGACTGGGCTGATGTAAAAGACTTCGAAAGAACGGTGATCCCCTCGGCCACAGTCGAGGGGATCACCATCGATTACCACAGGACGTCTTCGCGCTCCCGGGAGTAGTCCTTCATTGCGTCCGACTGGCCTGCTTCGAATCGAGTGACCCAATCCGGGTTTGCAAGGAGCGCTCGGCCCACGCCAGCAAGATCGAAGTCGCCATCGGCGAATGCGGCCTCGGCTGCCTTCAGGTCAAGGGTCGGCCGTCGCACCGTCGATTCACGGTCGTACTCCCTGTGAAGCCCGATCGAGCCGGTAGCGATGACGGGCTTGCCGGAGAGTTCGCGCACCCATTTCGGGAACGTCCACTCGGAGACATCGAACGGAGGGACCCAGAACCGCCGAGTCGATGCATGGAACACGTCGACCCCGGCCTGAGAGATCGGCTCGAGGATGGCGGCGAGTTCGTCAGGGGACTCGCTTGTCCGGGCCCCATAGTTGCCGATCTTCCACTGCGAGAGGCGGAAGACGATGGTGAAGTCATCTCCGACGGCTGCGCGCGCGGCTGCGACAACCTCGGAGGCAAAGCGTGCACGAGCGCGGGAGTCGCCTCCGTACCGGTCAGTACGACGATTCGTGAACGCCCACAGGAACTCATCGATCAGGTAGCCGTGAGCGGCGTGGATCTCGATCCCGTCGAACCCGAGTCGTCGCGCTGTGGCCGCGGCCTGCGCGTACGCCTCGATGATCTCGTCGAGGTCTTCGATCTTAGCGGCGCGGCCGTGCGGTGTTCCGGTAAGAGCGAGTCCGGAGGGCGACACCGTCAGGTGGATGTCGTCCACTGGGTATTCGATTCCCCGGTCGGCGCCCACGTGCCAGAGCTGGGGGATGATCTGTCCGCCTTCTGCATGGACGGCGTCGACCACATTGGCCCAGCCGTTGAGCGCATCGTCGCCGTAGAAGTGGGGGACTCCTTCGACAGCGCCCGAGGTCGGATGACCGATGTAGGTTCCTTCGGTGATGATCAGACCGACGCCCGACGCCGCACGGCGAGCGTAGTAGGCAGCGACGTCGTCAGTCGGGACGCCTCCCGGTGAGAACTTGCGTGTCATCGGGGCCATGGCGAAGCGATTGCGCAGGTGGAGCGAACCGAGATCGAACGGGCTGAAGAGCCCTTGTTCACTGGTGTTTGAGCTCATGATGCCAGCCAGCCTCCGTCGACCGGGTAGACGGCGCCGTTCACGAAGGAAGCGTCATCGCTGGCGAGGAATGTCGCCACCGTCGCAATCTCGCGCGGCTGCCCGATCCTTCGAGAGGGCACGTTGTCCATTCGATCCTGCTGGAGAGCGTTCGTGTGCTTGCCATCCTCCTTGATGTGATCGGCCAAAGGCGTCACGATCGCACCGGGCGCGATCGCATTCACCCGGATTCCGAGGGGGCCGTATTCGTAGGCCATAGCGCGTGTGAAGCCGGCGACCCCGGCCTTCGAGGCGGTGTAAGCACTGTTTCCGCCACCCGCGACGAAAGAGGCGATAGAAGCCGTATTGATGATCACGCCGGTTCCTTGTCCGACCATCACAGGCAGAACGGCGCGGCTCATTAGGAACACGCCGTCGAGGTTGACCGAGAGAGTTCGGCGCCAGTCTTCCAGCGTCAGGTCCGCAACGGGCGTGTTGTACCCCAAGGTGCCGGCGTTGTTCATGAGGACATCGATCCGGCCCGAACGCTCGAGCACCTGCTCAACGGTCTGGGTGACCTGGGCCTCGTCGGAAACGTCGCACTGCAGACGCCAGGTCGAGCCGCTCGCGTTCGTCTGCGGCCGCGCGCGGTCGAGGATCGCCACTTGTGCGCCTTCACCTTCGAAGGCATGCGCCATCGCGGCGCCGATGCCCGAACCTCCTCCGGTCACGACGACCGTCTTTCCTTTGTAACGCATCCACTTTCCCTTCGTCGGATATGCGCCTCTGGGGCCGGCGCTTGACACGGCCGTAGGCGCTCCCTAGTGTTGACACGAGTCTAGTGGCACGTGTCAAGTTGGCCTTCCGGGTCCATAACTCGCCTCAGCGCCGCCTGCAGAATTCATGGCTGCTGGCAGAGCGGATGACGGCCGCGAAGCAGCGTGTCGGCTCCTAACCCCCATCTCTCGAGATCTACCCCAACCAGAAAGGCATTCTCATGGCCCTCGACTACACGGACTACGAAGAGATTCGACAGCTGCTCTACAAGTTCAGCTGGGCGCTCGACTGGGGTGAGGTTGAGTCGATGCGCCCTCTTGTGACCGATGATGTCGTCCTGACGACCGAAGGGATGCCGCGCGGAGCGGAGAGGCATTCCGGGGAACTGCGTGGACCGGAGGGCTTCGTCGCATTCGCTGAGAGCGTCTTCGGAGGCTGTCGGGGCCTCACCAAGCACATCAACACCAACCAGATCATCGACGGCGACGGCGACCGCGCGACCATGAAATCGTACGTGAGCGTGTTCCGCGCCGGCGTCGTTCCCGAAGCCGGCATCATCCTCACCGGTGCCTGGTTCGACGATCTCGTCAAGGTTGACGGGGTGTGGAAGTTCGCAAAGCGCCACGTGATCGCCGACCCGGTACGAGAATTCGGCACGGACACCCCGGACGTCATGATCGTCGCCCGTGAGCGTGTCGTCGGGGGAATCGATCGCGACCGCCTCTTCGCCGAATACCGGTAAACGGTAGGGCGCGGGCGCGGACCCGTCCGAGCCCCATCAAATTGTCTCTTGTGACGCAACACACTGTTCAGCTACACTTAACATTACTGATGCGGATAAGTCGCTCGAACCTAATCGCCGAAACCGCCGCACCAACGGCTCCAAAAATGCCAGAACTCCGCGGGCCCGGACCGCACTCTCAAAGAGGAGATCACATGAAAACACCGAACCTCTCGCTACTCGCTACCGGCGTGGTCGCGGCGCTGGCGCTGGCCGGCTGCTCGTCCGGCGGGGGAACCCCCAATGCTGCGGGCGACGCGAAGAAGACGGTCACCATCGCCGGCGTGTACGAGAACACTTCGGACGCTTTTTGGGGATCATTCATCTGCGGCGGAAAGGCGACCGCGAAGAAGCTCGGCGTCGATCTGCAGGTGTCGTCCATCCCCACGGCGGACAACGCGAAGCTCTCTCAGACGCTCGACACCGCACTGCTGACGAACCCGGAGGGCGTGATCTTCAGCCAGACGGACTCGGCTCCGTGGGGCACTAAGGTTAAGAGCCTGATGTCGCAGGGCACCCCGGTGATCACCACGAACGCCGACATGCAGAACGACCTCACCTACGTCACCGCGAACCAGGACGGATCCAAGTACGCGGGCGACGTCGCGGCCACGGTCAAGGGCCTCACCGGCAAAGCCGTTGTCATGCAGGGCCTCGCCGACGCGTCCTGGCAGAACCAGCGCAGCGACGCCATTCTGGCATCTCTCAAGAAGGCGAACCCCGACCTCAGTTGGCTCGGCAACCAAATCGATGGCTTCGACGTGAACAAGGGTACCCAGCTCATGTCGTCGCTCATCACCGCTAACCCTGACCTCAAGGTGATCCTGGCCGTCGCGGGCCCCGAGGGCCAGGCTGCGGCCGCCGCCGTGCAGCAGACCGGGGTCAAGGGCATCAAGATCATCGCCTTCGACAGTGTTCCTGCAGAGATCCAGGCGCTCAAGGCCGGCATCATCAGCCTGATCATCGCTCAGCCTGCGTACAAGCTCGGCGGACAAGCCGTCCAGACAATGTACAACTTCCTGACGGATGGAAAGTACCAGGCCGGTCAGGCTGTGCAGTCCAACGCAATCGAGCCGGTGACGGCCGACCTCGGGTTCATCACGCCGCAGAACGTAGACTCGCCGGCGTCGAAGGACTACATCTACGACCCGAACTGCAGCTAGTCCCCGCATCCATGCCGGGGCCGTCGCCTCCGGCGCGGCCCCGGCATGGGGATTGCGGACAAGCAGGAATCACTCACCAAAGGAGATGAGAGTGACGAACAACAGCTCAAGTGCACCACCACCCTCCACCCACCGCAAGGTCGCGCTTGCAGGGCACAACATCGCCAAGCGATTCGGACACGTCAACGCGCTCATCGATGCAAACGTGACCGTACACGCCGGGGAGGTCGTGGCGCTTTTCGGCGACAACGGTGCCGGAAAGTCCACCTTCCTCAAGACTCTGCTGGGGGTCCACCAGCCCGACGAGGGGAAGATCATCGTCGACGATCAAGAAGTCGAGATGAACAGCATCCGCGACGCGCAGAACCTCGGAATCGACTGCGTGCACCAGGAGCTCGCACTCGCTCCGGACATCTCCGTCGTGGACAACATGTTCCTGGGGCACGAGGAAATGCGCCACGGCGGGCTGGGTCTCCTCGGCGCCCTGTCCCGTAAGGACATGACCGAGAAGGCCGATGCTGCTCTTCGGGAGCTCTCGATCAACCTTCCCTCGCTGAAGATCGCGGTCCGTGATCTGTCCGGTGGCCAGCGTCAGGCGGTCGCCGTCGCCCGAGCTGTCATGTGGTCGCGCAGCGCACTGCTCCTGGACGAGCCGACTGCCGCTCTCGGTGCCCGCCAAAGCGAGATCGTCGGCGACATGATGCGCACGGTCGCTTCGCGGGGACTCGGTGTCCTTTGCGTATCCCATGATCTTCCGCGCGCACTGAAGTTCGCGGACCGGGTCGTCATCCTTTGGCGTGGCGAGACGGCGCTCGACGCGCCGGCGGCCGGGCTGACCGTGCCCGACGTCGTTTCGACAATGGTCGGTTACAAGAAAGAGGAAGCAGCATGAGCTCCACCAAAGTCACTCCGCCGACCGCGGGGGATGTGACCACCCGGCCCACAGACGCCCGTGCCATCGCGGAGGCCCCGTTGTGGCGGCGCGCCCTCACCGGCAGCGCCACTTGGGTACTGGGCTTGGACATCGTCCTCGTCCTCCTTTTCACTCTCATGTCGCCGAACGGCGTGTTCATGTCCCTGAGGAACGCGCAGAACCTACTCCTGAACGGCTCGGAGGGACTCCTCCTGGCACTAGCGACAGCGGTTCTCTTGGGCGCCGGCCTGATTGATCTGTCGGTCGGCGCAAACCTTGTGCTGTCCTCGGTGATCGGCTCGATCGTCACGGTGAGCGTCGCCGGTGGCCACGTCTCCTTGGTCGGCAGCGACAATGGGGGCGGCAACTTCACCAACGTGCCGCTTGCGATTCTGCTCGGCCTGGTGGCCTGCATCGGAACGGGCGTGGTCTACGGCCTCGTAAACGGTCTCGTGATCACGTATCTGCGGGTGAACTCGCTAATCGCAACACTCGGCACAATGAGCGTCGGCACCGGCCTGACCCTGCTCATCACCAAGGGCTCAGACATCGCCGGCCTGCCGGGCGACCTTCAGACCGGATTCGGGCTGTCCAAGATCGCTGGGGCGATCCCCCTTCCTGCGGTGGTCGCACTGGGCATCGCCGTTCTGATCGGTCTCCTCATCCGCTTTACCCGGTTCGGCCTGCGCACCCTGGCGATCGGCTCGTCGAAACTGGCTGCTGACCGCGCGGGTATCAAGGTGCGCCGGCACACGATCCAGCTGACGCTCTTGGCGGGTGGACTGGCCGGTCTGGCCGGGTTCCTGAGCCTCGCGCACTTCGGAAGCACCTCGATCAACGGTCACGTCAACGACCCGCTCGCGGCGATCACCGCAGCTGTCATCGGTGGCGCGGCGCTAACCGGCGGACGCATCAGCATCGTTGGAACCGTCTGGGGCACCGCTCTGGCCATGATCCTGCTTTCGGGCCTCGTCGTGGTCGGTGTGAGCTCGTTCTGGCAGCTCGTCGTGATCGGGATGATCCTGATCATCGCCGTCGCGGTCGACCAGCTCCGGAACCGCCGCCGGGAAGACCGGTGAGGTTCCTCGGCCGACGGGTGCTCGTCACCGGCGCCGGAAGCGGCATGGGAAGATCACACGCCCATGCATTCGCCGAAGAAGGTGCTCGGGTCATCCTCGCCGACGTCAACGTGAAGCAGGGTCGCGAGGCGGCAGCTGCGATCCCCGGCTCGGAGTTCGCACGACTCGACGTGACGAGCGAGGCCGACTGGACTTGTCTGGCAGAGCGGTTGGACCAGAACGACGGGATCGACGTCCTGGTTAATAATGCCGGTGTGGTGATCGATTCGCCGGTAGATGAAATGACCCTCGACGCGTTCGCGAAGGTCATCGACATCAATCTCGTCGGCGCCTTCCTGGGCATCCGCACTTTTCTTCCGCGCATGGCCAAGCAGCGCCACGGCGCGATTGTGAACATCGGATCGATCGCGGCCTTCGCCGGACACCGAGGGAGCGTCGCGTACGGCGCCAGCAAATGGGGCCTGAGGGGGCTCTCCAAGTCGGCGGCTTTGGAAGCCGCAGGGTCGGGGGTGAGGGTCAACACCGTCCATCCAGGATTCGTGCGGACTCCCATGACCGCCCGGGTGGACGAGGCAGCGGTCTCGACCATGCCGATACCACGCTTCGCCGAGCCGGCTGAGATCAGCGCCGCCGTTCTGTTCCTGGCGAGCGATGATGCGTCGTTCTGCACAGGATCGGATCTCGTCGTCGACGGCGGCTTCACGGCCGGCATCGCACAAATCTCAAGCACTAAGGATTACATCTAATGACTCTTTCTGTGGAGGACCGGCTCGGCATCCAGGAGCTGCTCACCAGCTACTCCCACGGTCTCGATTTCGGTCTGGAAGGCAAGTTCCTCTCTTGTTTCAGCCCCACCGGGCGTCTACTCATCACGGGAATCGGCACCGCCGGAAACGTCGGTGACGTGAGCTTCACCGGCCCCGACAAGCTGGCGGGGTTCCTCGATGACCTCCACCGCGGCCTGCTTGGGCATTCCCGGCACTGGGTCCTCCCCGTGGAGATCCAGTCGACAGGGGAGGACGAGGCGTCGGTCACCGCATATTGTCAGGTGCTTCGGCCCGGAGAGTTCCCCGGCGCTGGCATCACCTTGACCGGGATGTACTACGACAAAGTCGAGAAGTTGGACGGCCGATGGGTGTTCCGGCAGCGCGAATTCCGCGCAGACCCCCAACCGCAGCATGCTTCAGCGACTCCGACCGATTCGCTCGTGGCCAGGTTCGACGCTGCCTTGCAGTCGGGCGAGCGAACCTCCCGATGAACACTTCAACATCTGCCTTCGTGGAAGCCGCTCCCTCAGTCCAGAAGCGCGTGAAGCGGCTTCTCGCAGCCATGACCCTGGAAGAGAAGATCGCTCAGCTCACGCAATACTTCTACTTCCAACTGCCTCCCCACGCCGAACCCGCACTGGACTTCGATGCTGATGAGCAGCCGCTCATGGTCGAGGAAGCGATCAGGTCAGGTTCGGTCGGCTCGCTCCTTTTCGTGAGCCGGGCCTCAGAGATCAACCGTCTCCAGCGCATGGTGATCGAGGGGAACCGGCTCGGTATCCCCGCCCTGTTCGGTTTCGACGTGATCCACGGGCTTCGGACGATTCTTCCTGTGCCGATCGCCTTGGCCGCAAGCTGGGATCCCGTCCAGGTCGAGGCCGCTCAGCGCGTGGCCGCGCGAGAGGCACGTGCGGTAGGGATCAACTGGACGTTTGCACCGATGATCGACATCGCGCGGGACCCGCGCTGGGGCCGGATGATCGAGGGCGCTGGCGAAGACCCATTCCTCGGCTCGGCGATGGCGGCCGCGCAGGTGCGGGGATTCCAGGGCCAAGCCCTCGATTCCGCCGACTCGGTCCTCTCCGGTCCCAAGCACTTCGTCGGGTACGGAGCGGCGGTGGGTGGCCGCGACTACGACGAGGTGGACCTTTCCGAGTCCTCCCTGTGGAACACTTACTTTCCGCCCTTCAAGGCCGCCGTCGATGCCGGTGCAGCGAACATCATGACGGCGTACATGACGCTGAACGGTATACCTGCGGCGGGATCTCCGTGGCTGTTCGACGATGTCTTGCGCAAGACCTGGGGCTTCGAAGGGTTCGTCGTCAGCGACGCCAACGTGGTCAAGAACCTGGTCACGCATGGGTTCGCAGCAGATGCCCCCGACGCCGCGGAGCGCGCATTGCGAGCGGGAGTGGACATGGAGATGGCGATCACCGATCCGGCCTACTCGCATTTGGCTGACCGGGCGGCAGCAGAGCCTGAGCTCGTCCGGCTCATCGACGAGAGTGTGAGCCGGGTTCTGACCGCGAAGGCGCTTTCTGGCGTCCTGGATGCACCGTTCGTCGACGAAGACAATGCCCGCCGTGTCCTTGCCGACCCGGAGCACCGTCGAGTTGCGCAACGCGCAGCCGAGCGATCCGCCGTGCTGCTTCGCAACGAGGGAGAACTCTTGCCGCTGGATGCGGACTCGCTCACTTCCGTCGCGGTCATCGGCCCTCTTGCCGATTCGGCCCGGGACACCATCGGACCCTGGGTCTTCGACTACGATCTCGACGAGACGGTGACCATCCTCGAAGGGATCCGGAAGCGGGTGGGAGATACGGCAGCGGTCCATTACGCGCCCGGAATCCCCGTCGTTCAGCGCGCACACGCGTCGATGTTCGATCAGTTCGGCCGGAACCGTCCATCGGACGCAGACGGGTTCGATCCCGATGCGGCTTTCGCCGACGCGATCGCCTCCGCACAGGACGCGGACGTCGCGATCGTGGTGATCGGCGAATGGCAGAACATGGTCGGCGAGGCTGCATCTCGTTCGTCACTGGAGCTTCCGGGCGAGCAACTTAAGCTGTTGCAGGCCGTCGTCGCCACGGGTACCCCCACTGTTGCGCTCGTCATGAACGGCCGTCCGCTCGACCTGCGTTGGGCTGCCGACCACGTCCCAGCCATCCTCGATATCTGGTACCCCGGCACTCGCGGCGGAGATGCTGCCGCTGCGCTCCTGTTCGGAGATGTCTCACCCGGCGGAAAGCTGCCCTTCTCCTGGCCGCGAAGCGTCGGACAGGTGCCGATGACCTACTCACACACCAGGTCGCACGAGCCGCAGAACCAGTGGCGCCGGTACTGGGACGAGACGAACACGCCTCTGTTCCCCTTCGGCTTCGGGCTGACCTACGGCCCGGTCGAGTACTCCGAGATCGAGCTTGATCGAACGAGCGTCGGCCTCGACGAGACCGTGACTGCGACGATTCGGATCACGAATCAGGGGGCGCGTCCGGTCGAGGAAGTCGTGCAGCTCTACCTGCACCAGCAGTACGGTGCTGCCGCACGCCCTGTCAGGGAACTGAAGGGCTTCCATCGCGTCTCGCTGGAGGTCGGGGAGACGCAGGAAATCACCTTCGCTCTCGACGCGGAGTCACGCACGTATTGGAGCTCCGCCACACGCGGCTGGGTCAGGGATGTCTCGCGCTTTGACGTGTGGATCGGCGGCAGTTCCTCAGCAGAAACCCACGCCGCCTTCGAGACCCACCCATGACGATGACGAACGAAACAGGAGCAAATCCGATGTCTCTCCCTTTGAAGAACAAAGTCGCCGTCGTGACGGGCGGACGACAGGGGCTCGGCTACGGTGTCGCGGAGGCGCTTGCCGCCGACGGCGCGACAGTCGTCATCGCCGACGTCGAACCCGCCGACGACGCAGTGCTCGCGCTGCAGGCCGCCAGCGGCCGTGCTCACGCTTCTCGCGCGTTGGACGTGCGCAGCGGAACCCAGTTCGAGGATCTCGTCCGTAGCGTCGCTGAGGAGCACGGGACACTGGACATCCTGGTGAACAACGCCGGCGTGTCCCAGCCCCAGGTTCCCATCACCGAGACGACGGACGAGACCTTCCAGCGTGTGGTGTCGATCAACCTCGAAGGCGCTTTCTACGGGGTGCGTGCTGCCGGACGATTGATGTCCGAGCAGGGCTTCGGAAGGATCATCAACATCGCGTCGTATCTTGGCCGACGCGGGATGGCGACCTTCGGCGTCTACAGCGCAAGCAAGGCCGCAGTCATTGGTCTCACCCAGGCCGCAGCGGAGGAACTGGGGCCAGCTGGGGTGACAGTGAACGCGATCTGCCCGGGCACCATGTGGACCCAGCTCATGTTGTCGACCTTGCCTGCCACGACCGGTGAAGCGAACCCGGACCCGGTGAAGTTCAGGCGGGAGTATGCCGAGGCTCACATCCCGGTGCGTCGGCTCGGCCTACCCATCGACGTCGGTGCCCTCGCAGCATGGCTAGCGAGCGACAACTCAGCGTTCATGACTGGTGCCACCTTGAACCTCACCGGAGGAGAAGCCGTCTACTTCTGAGGCTCAGGCGCTTTGCCGCATGATGAGTTCCGAGACCGGACGGTCGTCCTCTGCCGGACCATCGATGAGTTTGAGCCCAGCGATGATCCGCTGCGCGATCGTATGCACGTTCAGCCGCACCGTCGTCAGCGGCGGTGCGGAAATCGACGCCGCAGGGATGTCGTCCACCCCAACCACGCCGCACTCACGCGGTACTACCATTCCGAGTTGTCTCGCGCCGTGAAGGACGGCTAGCGCGATCTCGTCGTTGTATGCGCATATTCCGTTGACTCCGTTTCGCAGCCAGATTGCAAGCGTCTCTGCGGCATCTACGCCGTCTTCCCGTAGCGCGAGATCAACCGGCGCGGGAAGGCCTGCCTCCTGGCAGACCCGCCGGACGCCCTCAAGTCTCGGGTTCCAGAAAGGTCGAAGCCGCTCATCGATAGGTCGTGCATAGCCTAGGACCTTCTTACCCGTCGCAAGAAGATGCTCGGCCTGGATGCGGCCGACGTCCTCCTGCGGATTGGTGATGACTCCGGGCGCGTCTGATTCGCCGAAGGCGAGTTCTTCGGTCAGGATTCCCATCCGTTTGACCGTCTCGATCTCGTCCGGGTGCAGGGGATACATGCTCACCAAGGCCATCGGTGCAATCACCCGGGCCACATCGACGGCGCTCTGCCCCCCCTTGGTTCGGTGCACGACAAGCGTCTTGCCGACGTCGGTCAGAACCTCCGAGAGGTAGTCCAGCAGTGCGGTCATGACATGTCCCAGCGGGTAATCCGGCATGACGATGAGCACGATGCTGCTGTTGCCATAGCTCAGCGTTCGGGCGGGCTCGTATGGGAAGTAGCCGAGCCGATCCCTGACAGCGAGGACCTTCTTGCGGGTCTCCTCGCTGATCTTCTGGCCGGGCGTGTTATTGAGCACATAGCTCACAGTGGCCTGCGACACGCCGCTTTCGTGGGCGACCTCATACGCGGTCACGCGCTTTCGAGCGCTTGGCTTTGCCTTGCGAGCCTCTGCCATGCGCGGCGTTCCCTTCTCAGTGCAGGTAGGTTAGACGTCGGGACTGTGTTCGTTCAGCTTATCGTCGGCTGCGCGACGGATCCGAGTGTGGCCGCATTAGTGCAGAGGGCGAGCACTCCGCCATCGTGAGCCATCATTTGTACAGTTTCACTAAACGTTTACTTCGATCTTACTCCCTGATGTTGCAGTCGCGGAGGAAACCTCAGTGATGAAACAGGTCCAGCACCAGGAGTGTTGCGACACAATCCGGTCCCTTCGTTGGCGAGGACATCCCGATCGAGCCACCATGGGGGCGTGCTCGCTTGAGAATTTCGTCACCTGCCGCTATTTTCGCACCGGGAGCGACGCCGCGCATGCGGTCGAGTGGGCTGCAACCTCGTGAGCGCCGATCTCGACGATGCCGAAGCAGACGACTTCGAGCTCACAACGGACGATCACGAACCCCTCGGCCTATCACTGGAAGACCGGGGATGGGATAAACGTTGCTGTGTGGCTCTGCCGGCGTCCCAGCAGCCGCCGTCGGCGGTTAGGTCGAGTCTCGTACGATGAGTCGCACCGACGAGGCGTCCATGGGTTCACGTCTGTGGGCTTCGCCTGCGATGGCTGCTCGCAGCGACTCAACGATCCCTTGGGCTACGGTTGCGGTGTCGATGCGAACAGTCGAGAGGGCGGGCGAGACGAGCTGGGCGATTGGGTCATCATCGACCCCGATGACTGCAACGTCGACCGGAACCCGCTTGCCGAGGCTCTGCAGGGCGATGGATGTCGCAGCAGCGACCTCGTCGTTGTAACAACAGATCCCGTCAGTCTGAGGGTGGCTTGTCAGCAGCGTCTCGATAGCTTTCGCTGCCGGTTCAGGTTCCAGTGGCACAATCACCGTCGGGACCTCGGGTAGGCCGTGTTCGTCCGCAAACGCGCGAACGCCCTCGAGGCGAGGTTGGGAGAAGGCACCAAGACGGTCGTCGTCGGGAAATGCGAATGCCAGGTACTTCCGTCCTCGGCTGTGCAGGTGTTCGGCCTGTGTGCGGGCGGTCCGCTGTTCTGGGATGTCGACGTGCGCCGGGTCGGCGTGGAGGCGCTCGAAAGCGGCCATGATGAGCGGCACGTTTTCGTGGCGCGCCCGGTCGGTGAGGTCTTCGCCGAATTCGATGAAGCTGATGATTCCCGCTGGCGTGAGCGAGCGCCACAACTCCGCGAAATTCTGGGCACCGGGTGCGAGGTAACGGATCAGGAAGGTGAGGCCTACATCCTGCAATTGCTGCGAAAGCGACGAGAGCAGGGTGCTCGTTGAGGTGCCGATCGGCCAGTCTGGAAGGAAGCAAAGGACAAGGTCACGCTTGCCCCTAAGTGATCGAGCGGACACCGAGGGCGCGTAGCCCAGCCTGGCGGCGACCTCAAGGACCTTGGCCCGGGTTTCGTCGCTGACGCCGTATCGATTCGAGGGATTGAACACATAACTGACGGTTGCTCGCGAGACGCCAGCTTCGTTCGCTACGTCTTGGCTGGATACTCGCTGTGCGTTCATGCCGTCCTCTGGTGATTGCCCCTACTTGACCCTATCGTGTCGGCAAGCGACACGTGTCAAACCTCCACAGACTACCCTGACCGCACCCAAGCCGCCGTCAGCGGTAGCGGAGCCACCCGCTGCGACCATGACATGCCGTGCCCCCTTGTCGATGGCTGCCGCAATCAGCATTCCCATTCCGTACGGGGTTGCAGCCAGCGCGTCACCCGGATTGGTCCGCCCTGGTGTGAAGCCGCTCGCTTGCGCCGATGTGCCCAATGGCTTCACAAGACGGGGCGCCAATTGCATCACTTTAGATGAGACGGGACAAGTGGATTTCGGGGATCGAGGCAGCTGGAACGACGCTTGTCGGGAGATACCCTGCGGTCGGTCCGTGATCTCACCCACTGACTTGAAACCCAGACCCTTGTGCCCAATGGACGTGCCAGGGCCCTTGGATGATCGACCGAGCGAGCAGATCGCCTTGACTTGTTCCTCGCCGAACCCCGACCCGTTGTCGGCCACGATCAGCGCCGTGTCGGTCAGAAGGAACTTGGCGCGTCCTTGGATGCCGGTGTCCAGCTCTACATCAGCTGGCCAACCCCAAACGTTCCGCCGCAATCGTGGGTGCGAGCTGGCCCGAGCAGTTCGACGACACCGTCAAGGCCGCGGACCTGGCCCTGGACGGGGAAACTCTCTCGCTCGAATCGACGGAGCCCTCGGCGACCTGATTGAGCTGGGCTCCGCCAACGTCGAACTCTTCGCGGCATGAGACTAACGGCAGTATGGGTGGCTCAGATTTTGGTCATGCGGACTCGGGGAGCGGAAATTGTCGTTCATTCTCTGATTGGGTGTGAAACTGGTACTTGATGCGGCAAAGACGGGCGCCTGGGTTTGGGAGGCGCCCGGCTTTGCCGGGTTTGGTGGGCGCGGATCAGCTGTTGAGAACGTCCCGGACTGCGGTTGCTAGTTCGACGGAGTTTTCCTGGTCGGAGTGGATGCAGATGGTGTCAGCCCTGACGGTGACGGTTTCGCCCGTCACCGAAGCTATCGTTCCTTCCTCTAGGTATCTGTGGGTGCGTTGAACTGCTTGAGTTATCCCGGATGCGTGGCTTGAGCGGTTGACGATCACGGTGCCGTCGGCGTTGTAGTCAAGGTCAACATACAGTTCGCCGATGA
Source organism: Arthrobacter sp. KNU-44 (assembly GCF_051843155.1). Classification (NCBI taxonomy): domain Bacteria; kingdom Bacillati; phylum Actinomycetota; class Actinomycetes; order Micrococcales; family Micrococcaceae; genus Arthrobacter; species Arthrobacter sp. KNU-44. The sequence continues at coordinate 121,390 of NZ_JBPXNG010000002.1, read as the reverse complement.
AGGGGATTCCTCGGCGTGCCGCCGTTGTTTCGTGGCAGGTTCCCGGGAGCCCGTAGACCGGCACTTTGAATTGCTCAGCGACATCGCAGAGGGCGTCCATGAGCTCCTCGCTTCTGGAGAGCATGGCGAACAAGGCTCCGTGCGGCTTGATGTGGTTCAGGGGTACGCCTGCGGAGTCGAGGAATCCCCACAGGGCACCAACCTGGTAGCGGACCAGGTCGCGGACTTCGTCTTTCCGCAAAGCCATTTCTCGCCGGCCGAAGCCGACGGGGTCCGGGAGGCCCGGGTGGGCGCCGATGCGGACACCGGCGGAGGCGGCCTGGGTGACGATGCGGTTCATGGTGCCGGGGTCTCCGGCGTGCATGCCGCAAGCGACGTTGATGGAGTCGACGAGGGGCAGGAGGGCTTCGTCGTTTCCGAAGGAGTGGATTCCGTAGGACTCGCCCATGTCCGAGTTGAGTGTGAGCTGGGGAATCAAGGTCTTGCCTTTCACGCTGTCACCTGGGACAGGCTCGGTGCCATGCGTGCGGCGGTGGCCTTCTCGACCCCGTGTGCCAGTCCGAGCAGTTGCGGTTCGGAGTAGGGCAGGGCCATGATTTCCAGTCCGACGGGCATTCCGCCGCTGGTGAATCCGGCGGGAACGGTGATGGCGGGGAACAATAGCTGGGATGCGATGACGGTGTTGGTCGGGTAGGTCAGGCAGGTCCAGCGGTCGGCGAAGATGTCTTCGTGGCTCGGGGCTGCGAGTTTGACGTCGGGAAAGCAGATGGCGTCGAGCTTTTGTTCGGCCATGATTCCTGCCACCAGCCGCTGGAAGTCGCCCTGGAGCGCGACCCGGTCCGGGTAACTGGGGTCGTCTTTCGCCGTTGCCGGGCCGGTGGCAATCCCGACGAAGAGGTCCAGCTTCTCGTGGAATTTGCCCTCGGCGTGCAGCTGTTCGATCGAGCCGATGCCGAGTTCGGGCCGTTTGGCGATGAAGGCATTCATGTCCTGCCGGGACCGTGAGAAGTACACGGAGGTGTCGGCGACGTAGTCGTTCAGGTTCGGTACCTCCACATCGACCAGCTGGGCGCCAGCCGCTTCCACATTGGCCAGTGCCTTGCGGATGACGTCGTTGACTTCTGCCGATTCGGCGTCGGATTCCGGGCCGAAGGCCTGGCGGAGGACACCGATGCGTTTGTCGGCGAGCCCGTCCTTGGTCACGGCTTCAGCGTAGGTGCCGGAGTGCCGGGCAATAGCATTCGCCACGGTGTAGGGGTCTTTCGGGTCGTAGCCGACGAGGGCATCCAAGACGACGGCGGCATCCGTGACGGTGCGGGTGATGGGTCCGGCCGTGTCTTGCGGGACGACGAGGGAGGACATCCCGGTCCGGCTGATCAGGCCCGGGGTGACGCGGAGTCCGACGACGTTGCAGAAGGAGGACGGCAGTCGTATGGAACCGCCGGTGTCTTCGCCGATGCCCACGAGGGCGAGGTTGGCGGCGACGGCGGCTGCGGAGCCGCTGCTGGACCCACCCGGGTCGCGGGCCAGATCGTAGGGGTTGCGGGTGATTCCGCTGCGCGAGGAAGTGGAGAACCATGAGGTGGCGAAGTCCGGCATGGTGGTCTTGGCCAGGATGATCGCGCCGGCTCTGCGCAGCTGGGCGATTGCGGTCGCGTCCTGGGCGGCTGTGTAGGCGCCGGTTGCGGCGCTGCCGAAGCTTGTGGGAATTCCGGCGGTTTCGATCTGGTCTTTGACCACCACCGGAACCCCGTGCAACGGGCCGGAGAGCTTGCCGTTCGCGGCGAGGTAGGCGTCCTGCGCATCGGCTTCCTCGAGTGCGGTGTAGGAGATGGTGACGATGGAGTTCAGTGCCGGCCCTCCGGCGTCGAGGGTGCGGATGCGTTCCAGGTACGCCTCGACTAGGTCGCGCACAGTGAAGGTTCCTGCGAGGAGCGCATCGTGGACCTGGGTGATGGTCAGTTCTTCGACGGTTGTGATGGTCATGGTGATTCCTTCGTGGGTTCTGGTGGTTAGTCGGAGGAGTTGGGGCGGCGCAGTCTGAATGCTGGCCGGATTCGCGGGAGCCTGGTCAGGGCGGCGATGATGATGACGCCCTTGATGATGTTCTGGTAGTACGAATCGATGTCCAGGAGGTTGAAGCCGTTCTGGAGGGTGGCCAGGATTCCCACCCCGACGGCGGTCCGCCAGATGGCGCCTTTCCCTCCAGTCAAGGACGTGCCGCCGACGATGACAACAGTCAGGACATCGAAGACCAGGTTCGGGTTGAGGTTCGGTTGTGCCGAACCCAGTTGCGAGGCCGTGACGACACCGGCGATGCCGGCGCACAGCCCCGAGAGCGTGTAGGTGCTGGCCACGACGCCGCGCGTTCGGATGCCCGCCAGACGGCTTGCTTCCTGGTTCCCTCCGACCGCGTAGACGGATTGCCCGTACGGGGTGAAGGCCAGGATGCAGCCTGCCAGCAGAAGCAGGACGAGCAGGAGGATACCCGAGTAGGGGATCCCTGCGAGCCGTCCGCTGCCGAGTTCCTGGAACGGGGCGAAGCTCACCACGACGGCCCGGTTTCCCGTGATGACCAGGGTGGTGCCGGAGATGATCAGGGAACTTCCCAGGGTAGCGATAAACGGGTTGACCTTCAGCCCGGTAACGATCCAGCCGTTGATGGCTCCTGCCGCGATGCCGGCTCCGGCTGCTGCGACGAAGGCCACGATCGGGGCTTCCGTCCGGCCGACGGTCGCCGCGATGACGGCAGTAAGGGAGTAGATGGCCCCTACGGAGAGGTCGAATCCGCCCGTGATGACCACGTAGGTCATGCCGATTCCCATGATGGCCACGGGAGCCCACTGGCTGACGATATTCATCAGGTTCCCCCCGGCGAGGAAGCCCGGTTGGGCGATGCTGATGAGCGCCACCAGGACCAGCAAGGCCGCCAGAACGCCGAAACGGCGCAGGGTTGGACCTATCCGGGGCGTCTGCGCGGGCGGAGACATCCTGTTCGTTTGAAGTGTTGTCGTGCTCATGATGCTGCCATATCTGTTGTTGTGGGCCCGATGCTTCCTGGCATGGGCGCGGTGTAGGTATGGGTGAGGATGTCCTGGACGGTGGAGCCCGCCGGTAGTTCGGCGACGGCCCGGCCGGAGGCCAAGACGATGATCCTGTCGCTGTACCGGGTGACCTCGTCCAGGTCACTGCTGCACCAGATGACGCACAGCCCTTCGTCGGCGAGCTTGCGGACCGTGTCGAAGATCTGGGCCTTGGCGCCGATGTCGATGCCTCGTGTCGGTTCGTCCAGGAGCAGGCAGCTCAGGCCGCGGTCCAGCCATCGGGCCAGGACGAGTTTCTGCTGGTTTCCGCCCGAGAGGGTTCCCGCCGGGCCGTTCAGCCGGTCCGGGTTGAACCCCATCCGGACAGCGCCGACACTTGCCCAGCCTGCCAGGGCGCCGTTCCGGAAGGGACGGCGGCCCGATGCTTTGGTGAATTGGCCCAGGGCAACGTTCCACGCGGCGCTGCGGTCCAGGACCAGGCCCTGTTCTTTTCGGTCCTCCGGGGCCAGGGCGATCCCGCGCCGGATTCCGTCCCGGGGGGAACGGGGCCATGGCACCTGCTTTCCGTCGAGCGTGAGGGTTCCGGTTGTGTGGCGGTTCGCGCCGGCCAGGGTCCGCAGCAACCTGGTGCGTCCTGAGCCGACGAGTCCGGCCAGGCCGATGATCTCCCCTTCGCGGATGTCCAGTGCCGGCAGATCGACACCGGGGGCCGTGAGCCCGCGGACGCTCAGGGCGATCCTGCGCTTGGTGTGTCCCGGGGCGGTGGGTTGGACCTCGGCAGGGGTGCCGCCGAGCATCGCGACGATCAGGGAAGGTTTATCCCAGTCGGCTGTTGCTCTGCTGTCGATCACGGCGCCCTCGCGTAGCACGGTGACCGTGTCGGCGATGTCCAGGACGTCGTCGAGGTTGTGGGATATGTAGACAACCGAGCATCCGGCGGAGGTCAGTTCCTTGATGGCTTTGTGGAGGGAACGGCTGTCTTCCGGGCCGAGCGAGGCGGTGGGCTCATCCATGACGATCAGGCGACGGTGGCTGGCCAGGGCCCGCATGATTTCGAGCATCTGCTGGTTGGCCGTGGACAGGTCTCCGGCACGGGTGGCTGCGGGTATGGAGGTGCCGGCCGCTGCGGCGGCCTCCCGGTATTTGGCAAGGGCGGCCGGGCGGTCGATGAAACCAAACCTTCGCGGTGGCCTGCCGAGCAACACGTTGGCCAGTGCTGTCATTTCCGGGACGATGGTCAGCTCCTGGTAGATCACCGCGAGACCCGCGGCTGCAGCCTTGCCGGGCTGGCCGCCGTCGAGCTCCTGGCCCCAGATGCTGACCGTTCCGCTGTCCTGCTGGACGGCGCCGGCCACGGTTTTGATCAGCGTCGACTTTCCTGCCCCGTTTTCCCCGACAAGGGCGTGGATTTCACCTGCCCTGACGGTGAGGGAGACGTTCCTCAGGACCTGGATATCCCCGTAGTGCTTGTTCATGCCACGGACGACGAGCGCGTCGGCGGCGGTGGATGGAGCGTGGGTCCGCATGTCAGTACTCCGGGTGGAACTTGCTGGCGTTGGCTGCGGTGATGAAGATCGAGCCGGGTCCCTGCGTGACGGCGGGTGCCTGGGCCAGATAAGCGAAGCCTGGGGTGTTTTCGCCGCTGGAAAGGGCACGAACCAGCTGGGCGACACCGTAGGAGGATTCCTCGTAGGGGAGCAGCACTGATGTCGACGTCCAGGCCCCGGCGGTTACTTTGGCCACGCCTGCCGTGGTGCCTCCAACGCTGTAGATGCGCACGTCTTTCCCGGGGATCTTCCCGGCGTCCTGAACGGCCTGCTCCACGCCGCGGGTCATGTCATCCCAGGAGGAAATTACGAGGTCGATTTTGCCGTTCGCACTGGTAGCGTCCTGGACCACCGAGAGAGCCTTGGCGGGGTCGAAGTTCCCCGGCTGGTCGGAGACGACTTTGACGTTCGGATATTTCGCGGCCGCTGTCTTGATGGCCGTCTCCCATCGGGTGAAGAGGTCCGATCCGACGAAGCCTCCGACGGCGACCGCATTGCAGGAAGAGGTGCAGGACTTGAACGCGTTTTCGACGTGCTCCGTGAAGAACTGGGTGGTCTGCATACCGACGAATCCGGCAGTCGCCGGTGTGTAGTCGGGGTTGCCGCACATGGGGCTGTTGATGGTGCTGACGGGCTTGCCGCTGGCCTGGAGCAGGTGGAAGTCCGAGCATCCGGGGGCATCGGCCACGGGCGAGAAGACGTATCCGTCGAATCCCCGCTGTACGGCGTCCTGGACTTGCTGCAACTGGGCGGCCGGGTCGAAGTTCGCGTCGAAGACGGTCAATTGGACACCCAATTTGGCGGCTGTCTCCTGCGCCCCTTTCAGCCGGGTCTGGCAATAGGCGTTGGCGGCGGCGCACTCTGCCAGGTAGGCCACCTTCTTCCCGGCTGGCGCCTTGGTCCCGGCATCGACGAACTTAAGGGTGTTGCTCATGGCTTCGATGCTGGCCGCGGATCCCGATGCTGCGGCCGTGGCGGGGGTATCCGTTGCGGTCTTGGGAGGTGCGGTGCAGGCGCTGAGGGAAATAGCGGACACGAGTGCAGCGATCCCCAACGCTGTGCTGATCTTCAAACTCATCGGTTTCTCCAAGGGGTGGATCGGGTGGCTCCCGCAACGATCGTTGGGGGGACAAGTCAATGTCTAACTTTGGACATTATGCAAGGAGTATCCTTTCCTTGTAAAGGGGTTTCCACCGATGTGAAGGCAAGGTGCGTTAAGCGATGCCAGAAGAGTTCGTGCCGGTTCAGCTCGGCCGCAAGGACGCGTCCGGGCAAATTGCCCGCCAGCTGCGAAGGGCGATCAGCGTCGGCCAATGGCTGCCGGGGGAGCGGCTGCCCTCTGAGTTGGAGCTGGCGGAATCATTCGATGTTGCGCGCGCCACCGCAAGGGAGGCCCTGAAAATCCTGGCGGCAACAGGACTCGTCGTCTCTTCCCGCGGAAGCCGGGGAGGGACCTATGTTGCGGTGCCCGATGCTGAGACCGTCGCCGAACAGCTCAGTGACGCGATCCGCTTGTGGTACCGGGCCGGCAACGTCTCCCTGCACGACGTCGACGAGGCCCGCTGGGTGCTGGAAATGCAGTGCGTTGACCTGGCCGCACGGCGGCGCACCGAGGACGACCTCGAGGCCATCCACCAACCGATACACCTCGCGTCGAACCCCGATCTCGATCTCGCTGAATGGCTCCAGCTAGACATTGAGTTCCACACAGCGATCACCAGGGCCGCAAAGAACCAGATTCTCGAACTCGCCATGATGTCGGTGCATCTCATGCGGCCGGCCACCAACACCGTGTTCGTCGATCTATTGGACCGCGAAGCCGTATGGGCGCAACACACGGTCATCTACCAGGCAATCGCAGACCAGGACCCGGAAGCCGCCCGCGCGGCATTCCAAAACCACGTCGGATACCTCGACGACACCCGGCGCAAGGCACTGGCGGACATCAGCGCGACGGACGTTTTCGTGGCAACATTGCCCGATTCGAGCCGCCTGGCAGCGTCAAGGCCCCGCGCCGAATAACCGCCCAGAGCGGGCCGTTCATCCGGTGCTACCCATTGGCATGGGCACGGCGGTATGGAGCCCTTTAAGACGGGCCCCATACGGCCGGTACGTGAGTCTGGCCGATGAACAGCCTGCCCCGGGGAGGTCAGGGAAGCCGAATGGGTTTGAGTTCGTCGAAGCGGTCGCCCGGGCCCGGGTTCTCTGGCTTGGTCTTGCCGCCCAGCTGCGTCATGACGCCCCACACGGCATTGAGGCCCGTAGTCACGGCTCCGTCGGCCCAGCCGCCGGTCCAGGAGATGCCGTCGCCGGCCAGATAGATGCCGCGGCGGGCCGGGTCCATTCCTTCCTGCATGAAGTGCGTGTAGAGCCGCTCCTGGTAGCGGTAATGCCCTGGGAGGTTGTCACTGAAGGCACCCATGAAGTTGGGGTCGTCTTCCCAGGAGACCGTGATTGGATCCCCGATGATGTGCGAGGCGATGTCCACGGTGGGATAGATCTGCTTCAAGGAGTGCAGCATAAGCCGGACTCGCTCGTCGGCATCCAGCGGCAACCACTTCAGGGCGTCGTCGTTCCAGGTGTAGGACAAGCAGATCAGGGCGGGCTGGTCCGGGCCGTTATCCAGCAGGTAGGTGCCGCGCGTGAGCCGGTCTGTGAGCGTGGTACTCATGAGTTGGCGGCCGGTCTGTGGGTCGATGTCCTTCCAGAACGGCCTATCGACCACTACGAACGTCTTGGAGGACTGCATGTAGTGGCTACGCTCGATCGCCGTCCAGAGCTTGTGGCTGAAGAGCGACTCGTCGACATCGATGCGCGCAGAGAGCAGCCAGCTCTGGCACGTCGCAATGACCGCCGGATACTCCCGCGACTGTCCCCACTTGTCCGTGACGGCGATGGGTCCCTCGACCGCTGCAGCGGCGCCCCCACTGCCAGGAAGGCGCCGGATGGACGAGACGCCGGGCCGCGGGTGCCCGCCGTGAAGGGACGCGAGGCTTGTGCCTTCTGGCCAGTGCGCCAGGTCGGAGGGGGCATGGTTCCAGAGACGTTCCGGCAGGAGCTGCGCCCCGCCGATGATCCGGTGCTGGTCCGCGTCGGCATCCACGTACACGACGCGGAGGATCTCCAGGATGCTGTCCGGGAAGTTGGTGTCCCAGCCGCCCGTTCCGAACCCGACCTGGCCGAAGGCCTCCCGGTATTCGAACGGGAGGGACGAGAACGCCTTTGACGTGGCCAGGTAACCGGAGAAGGAGATGTCGTCGAAGCGCGGAACCAGTTCGTTCCAGAGCCTCTTGATGGTGGCGAGGTCCTTCGTCCGGATGGCTTCCTGCATGGCGCTGAAGTGGGCGCGTTCCTCCAGGCAGTCGTCCCAGGCGTTGGACACGTCCCGGAAGAACTCAGGAAGATCGTCGGGGGTCTCGGCATAGTGGGCCGTGCCGCCAAGTTCGATCACCGTGCTTCCGGCGGCAGGCGTCAGTGGGTTGGGGAACGGTTGCGTTTCGATGCCAACAAGATCCGCGTAGTGGAAGAACGAGGTGCCGCTCTTGGGGAACCGCATTCCGCCCAGGTCCGCCACCGGTCCGGGCTTGCCCGGCTGGGTGCCTCCGCGGAGGCGTCCTCCGATCCTTGAGGACTCGTACACAACCGGCCTGAGTCCCATTTTCATGAGTTCGTAGGCTGCGACGAGTCCTGACAGCCCGGCGCCCACAACGGCCACTTCGGTGCCGTACATGTCGGCCGGGACGGAACCGATTCCCGCTTCATGGGTGATGTAGTCGTCGTAGGGGAACGGGAAATCTGGAATGAGCATGCTCAGTTTTGCAGTCGGCGTGTTGGTGGCTGCGATGGTCACGTGGGTCCTTATTGGGGGTGGGCGCTGGCTGCGCTGTTGATGAACGGGGAGAGGTAATCGGTGTCCAGCCGGGCCTGGCGAAGGCTGGAGAGGGCAACCTCTGCGACGATGAGCGCGGCATGGTCACCGGCGGCCGCAAGGTGCCGCCCGTACGGATCGGCGATGGTGCTCAGGCCGGCGAAGTGTGGGCCGGTGTGGTTGGCGTACGCAATGAACAGTTGGCTTTCGAGGGCTCGGGTGGGGACCACCATCGCCGGAATCAGCCGGGTGTCGAACGGGTGTGCGTCGGACTGGCCGCCTTCACGCAAGGGGACCGCCGTCGGAATGCAGAGCAGTTCCGCTCCCGCGACGGCCGCGGCACGCGCGAACTCGGGAAACTCGATGTCGAAGCAGATTCCGAGGGCAACGTTGACTCCGTCGAAGCCGACGACGGCGGGGGGTGCCTCCCCGGCGTCGAACGCTTCCTTCTCGACTGCCCCGAAGAGGTGCTGCTTGCGGTAGCGGGTCAGTTCGGCACCGTCGCGATCAAAGAAGGACGCCGAGATGTAGCGCCGCTCCCGGTCGTGTTCGACTGTGGAACCCACGATCGCCAGGCCTGCGGATAAGGCGATGTCGGCGATCTGCCGCCGCTGGACTGTCCCGTCGGTGCTGTTCACTAGGCCGGGAGCGTAACCGCTGATGAACAGTTCGGGGGTTACCAGAAGGTCCGCGCCCAGTGACTTTGCTTCCTGCGCTCGGGCAGCAAGCCTGTTCAGGTTTTGCTGCGGTGAGTTGACCAGCCCGGTGTCCTGCAGGACGGCCACCTTGATCCGGCCGGTCACTTGTTGCCCTCCAGCCGGGAGCCGGGTTCGGGTGACGCGGCATCGTCGAGGTCTCCGTTGCACAGCCTCTCAACTACGCGGGTCAGCATGTCCACGCCGGCGCAGGCGTCGTCGTCGTTCGTGTATTCGCGCTCATTGTGTGAGATGCCGTCCACGCTGGGGACGAACAGCATGACCGTAGGGACGACATCCTTCATGTTGATTGAGTCGTGCCCGGCGAGCGTGAACACTCGGCGGTTGCTGAGGCCCAGTTCGGCTGCGCATTCGGCGGCTAAGGCCACACCCGCGGGTTGGTAGGGGTTGATGCCCCAGGCGTGGGACTCCTCGACCTCAATGCTGACGTTGGCCTCTGTCTCGATGGCGGCGATACCGGCGCGGAGCAAGGCCTTGGCAGCGGCCAGGACGCCCTCATCGGCGGTGCGCAAGTCCATCACGAGGTCCACCCGGGACGGCACCACAACGGGCGAGTTCGGATACACCGTCAACTGACCCACGGAGGTGTGCAGCACGGCACCGCTGAAGTGGTCCGCGATTTCCCGAAGCAAAACCACTAGGCGCGACGCTCCCAGCAGGGCGTCCTTGCGGTCGGCGATGACGGTTGAACCCGTGTGTGCCTGCTCGCCGTGGACGGTAACGGTGTATTTCGCAGCGGCCCAGCAGGCATGGACCAGGCCGATCGTGGTGCCGGAGTCCTCCATCGACCGGCCCTGTTCAATGTGGATCTCCGCATAGGCGGCGGCAGCGGCGCCATCGCCGCTTCCTAGGTGCCCGATTTCGGTAAGGGCTTCGCGCACGCTGGTACCCGCGGTGTCCGTAACGGACAGCGCGACGTCGGCGGGGAGCTTTCCTGTGTAGACGGAACTTCCCATCATGGACGGGGCGAAGCGGCAGCCTTCCTCGTTGAACCAGTCAACGACGGCAAGGTTGTACTTGGGAACCGCTGACGCGGTGCCGCCGTCGGACGATTTCGAGGCTGCCCGGTCCGCCAGCCTGCGGGCGGCGTGAAGGGCCGCGGCAACGCCGTACGCGCCGTCGTACTTCCCGGCGCTCGGCTGGCTGTCCAGGTGCGAGCCCACGAGGACGTAGGGTGCGCCGGGGTTCCATTCGATCAGCGCGAAGAGGTTTCCAACTTGGTCCGTTTCCGTGCGGAACCCGTACTGGGAGGCGAGGGAGGTGAACCAGGCACGTGCCTGTGCGTCCGCCGCGGTGCCGGCTTGGCGGTCCACGCCGTGGCCGGGTGTTTCGCCGATGGTCGAGAGGCTGCGGAAGTCGCGGAGGAAGGACGCAGCGTCATCGGTCGCTGCCCGGCTGATGTCGGCAGGTTTTCGGGTCAGGGCGTTGGCGGGACGCGTAGCTGCGGTGGTCATGGTGTGTGCTCCTCGTTGTTGAACCGCGTGGTGGAAGACTGGGCCGGTGATTGCTGGGCTGTGGCCTGCGCTACCGGGATGGCGTTGGTCGGCGGACGGGTCCTGGCAAGTTCGTTGACGCGCTTTCGCACGGAGTACCACCCGGCCATGAGGGCCGGGATGATGATTGCCAGGGAAGCGAGCGTGTACGTGCCGATCGGGAAATCAAACAGCATCAGGACCAGCACCGCTCCGAGGAACGCCAAGGTCAGGTAGGAGGTCCAAGGCGCACCGATGAGCCGGAAGGCTGGCCGCGGCATCAGTCCCGCTTTGGACAGTTTGTACAGTTTCAGTTGGCACAAAATGATGGTTGCCCAAGTGCAGAGGATGGCCAGCGCGGTGGCGTTGATGGTGATTTCGAACGCCATCTTTGGAACAACGGCGTTGAGCCCCACGCCGAGCAGAGTGAAGGCAGCGGTGAAGAGAATTCCGCCGTACGGCACCCCGCCGCGGCTCATCCGTTTCATGAATTGGGGGGCCGTCCCGGTCTGGGCCATGGAGCGGTAGATCCGCCCGGTGGAGTAGAGCCCGGCGTTGAGGCTGGATAGCGCGGCGGTGAGGACCACGAAGTTCATCACGTCGCCGGCACCGGGCACGCCGATACTGGCGAAGAAGGTTACGAACGGGGATTCGCCGGCCTTATACGAGCTATACGGAAGCAGCATCGCCAGCAGGGCAGTAGAGCCCACATAAAAAATGGCGATCCGGAAGATGACCGCGTTGACCGCTTTGGGCATGATCTTCCGAGGGTCCTTGGTTTCGCCGGCGGCTACGCCGATCATGTCGATTCCGGCGTAAGCGAACACAATGCCCTGCACAATGATGACTGCGGGCAGGAGCCCGTTGGGCAGCAGGCCGCCGTGGTCGGTGATCAGGGAGAGCCCGGGTTGGTGCCCGGCGACCGGGAAATTGCCGGCGAGGAAGATGCCGCCCACCAGGAGGAACGTCACTAGCGCGCCAACCTTGATGATGGCGAACCAGAATTCCAGTTCACCGAACAGCTTCACGGAAATGAGGTTGACGCCGGTGACCACGAGCAGGGCCGCCAGCGCGAGGATCCATTGCGGGACACTGCTGAAGGCGGTCCAGTAGTTCAGGTAAACGGCGACGGCGGTAATGTCCACGATCGCGGTGAGCGCCCACGACAGTGAGTACACCCACCCGGAGATGTACGCTGCCTTTTCGCCATAGAACTCCCGGGCGTACGAGACGAAGGAGCCTGATGACGGGCGGTGCAGGACCAGCTCGCCGAGAGCGCGGAGGATGAAGAAGGCGAACACTCCGCAGATCGCGTAGGCAACGGGGAGTACGGGCCCGGCTGAAGCCAGGCGTCCGCCGGCGCCGAGGAAGAGTCCCGTGCCGATTGCGCCGCCGATGCCGATCATTTGGATCTGGCGGTTGGAAAGGCCCTTCTTGTAGCCGGATTGCTCGTCGGGGCGGACAGCCGTTGTCCGCTCCTCGACTGGATCAATGGTGGTCATGGAAACTCCTGGCCGGTGAAAGTGTTGGGCTGCCACAAGAGCAGCTGATTTCGATCGTCCCAAGGCGATGGATGATTGCCCATGACAGGGGCGAACGCAAAAGCATGCAAAATATGTACGAACGTACATGGGCCGTGGCGTCCGGTTCCGCGAGGATGTATGGAGATGCTGCGGGAGGGGCGACATGACGGACGATGAGCAGTGGCTGACTTTGGTTGATGCCGTGGGCAGGCAGCTTCCTGGCCTCGTCGAGAATTTCCTGACCCGGATTCTTCCCGATCCCGCCTACGCGGATTCCGGCCTCACGCTTGAGGACCTGCGTCGCAGCAGTTCCAGCTCCTTCTCTGCCATGCTCTCGGCTCTCGGCGGGCGTGCCGAGGATATCGGCGCGCTTTCGGTCTTTGCCTCCGAGCTTGGCGCCCGGAGGGCACGTCAGGGCGTTCCGCTGGACAGCCTGGTCCGGGCGATTCGCCTCGATTTCTCGGTGCTCTGGGATGCTTTGTCCGCACCGGAACTGCGCGCAGACCCTGCGTTGTTGGTAAGGAAGGCGGAAGTCGTGTGGGCGACTGTCGACCGCTTCGCGTCCAGCGTCCAAGAGCGGTATTTGAGGGAGTTGGAGGAAATTGAGGGCGCCGATGCCGATCTTCAACAGCAGTATCTGACCCAACTGTTGGCGCCGGCCGAGCCGTCCCCAACTGAGCTGTCACGCATAGCCGGTGCCCTTCGCATCAACCCTCACGCGATGCTTCTTGTAGCGGCCATCGACCGGAACGATGGCCTGCTGATCAGGAGGCGGGTCCGGGCGCGTCCGCCGCGGGACTTTCCTGTGCTGACCTATGACCAAGGGCACCACACTCTTGTCATACGGCCCCGAACGGTGGACTCCAACGAAAAGCTGAGTTATCAGGAGGCCGCGCTGTTCGACGATGTCGCCGTCGCAGTGGCACCGCACGCCAACGGGATAGCGGGAGTGCGCACAGCAGTCAGCGCCGCCCGGGAAATCATGAAAGACCTGCCCATGGGCAGCAAGGGAATCTTCACGCTCCGGGACCGTTGGCTGTCCATCACAGCACACCGACTCTCGCAAGTGGGCTGTAACCCTGAAACCCTGGTCTTTTCGGCGCTTAGTCGATGTAGCGACCCCGAGCGGGAACGCCTCCTGGAAGCGGTGCGAGCATTCCTGGAGCTCGGCAGCCTTGTAGCCACGGCAGACAGGCTCGCCTGCCACCGGAACACCGTGGTGAACAGGCTGGCGGCATTTGAAAGTTACACCGGCCTTGACCTTCAAAAACCACGGGACAGTGCGTTGGCGCTGCTTGCCATTGGGGGATAGGGGCACAGGTTCCGGAGCCGATATTCCGTGCTGGCATCACGAAGGCCGCGGCGTCGAGACGGCTCAAAGCCACACACTCCTGTGTGGCTTTGAGCCTTCGTGTCTGGACAAGTCGAGCGTGCTGACAGCGGCGCGTCGCTGTCAGCGTGTGGTGGCCACCTGCGTCAGTGCACGAGAAGGGTTTCGAGTGGTTCACCCGCGGCGATTCGTGCCAGCAGTTCCGGCTCGGCCGCGTCCGAGGCCAGTGCCCGCTCCAAGACCGCTGTCGCCTCCTCCTGGGTCAGCACGATCACGCCATTATCGTCACCCAGCACCCAGTCTCCGGGATGAACCTCGACTCCGCCGAACAACACGGGAACGTTGACCGATGATTCCTTACCGTGCAGCCGCTTGGTGGTGAGGCACGAGGTGCCGCGGGCGAAGACCGGCAGGCCGGTGCTCCGCAACTCCAACAGATCCGTGGCGCGGCCGTCTACAACTATGCCGGCCGCGCCACGGGCCTTGGCAGCTGCTGCCGTCACTGCACCGACGGGGGCGTGACGGTGGTCACCATCCATGTCGATCACGAGCACTGCTCCGGGGTACAGCTCCAGGAGTGCACGGTTCATGGCGATCGCATCGTTGTCAACGATTCGGACTGTCACCGCAGGGCCAGCCACCTTTACGCCGTCGAGCAGCGACTGGATGGCCGGATCAACAAATCCGTCTTCCAGGAAGTGTCCGATAGTGGGGTAGCTGACCTCCGCAAGTCGGGCCAACAGGCCTGCCGGGGACCGAAGCTCCGCCGTAGATGCCTGGCTCATGCGAGCACCGCCACGCATTCAATCTCAAGGGATACTCCCCAGAGGCTCACACAGACGGAAGTGCGCGCGGGCTTCGCGGAGCCGAAGTACTCCGTGTAGACGCGGTTGTACTCCTCGAGCTGGTCCTGGCTGGTCAAGTACGTGTTGACCTTGACCACGTGCGCCAGGCTGGAACCGGCTGCTTCCAGTACCGTACGCAGGTTTTCGATGGTCCGCCGGACTTGTCCTTCGAAGGTCTCCGGTTGGTCGTCCAAACCGGTGATGGCCGGGATTTGGCCGGAGGTGAACACGAAACCGTTGGCGATGACCGCGTGGGAGAAGGGCCCGACGGCGGCCGCCTGGCCGGGGATCTCGGCGAGCCGCGTGATGGCGGCCGGGTTCGTCAGGGTGGGTTCCGGGCTCGTTAGGAAGGAATCGCTCATTTCGCGGCCGCATCCGCTGCATCCACGGGGGCGACGTCGACGGCGTCGATATTGCCGTGGCGGGTCTCCGTCAGGACGAACAGCGCCGCCAAGGAGATCAAGGCCGCAGCTGTTATGTACCAGGCAATAGAGGAGCTCTGGTGAGTCAGGCCCAGGAGCCAGGTGGTGATGAACGGGGTAGCGGCGCTGCCGAGAAGACCGGAGAGCATGTAGGCCACGGACAATCCCGAGTAGCGGACCTTGGAACCGAAGAGTTCGGCCAGGAACGTGGCGATGGGACCGTAGTTGGCTGCGAAGGCGGTCATCATTCCGAGGTAGGCGACGAACAACAGGGGTACGGACTTGGTGTCCATGAGCCAGAACATCGGGAAGGCGAAGAGCGCCTCAGCGGCTACTCCGGCGTAGATGATCGGCTTGCGGCCGTACCTGTCCGAGAGCTTCCCGAAGAAGGGGATGAGGACAAAGCACAGTGCGCAGGAAGCCAGGACAACCCAGAGCATGAGGCTCTCCGAGTGGCCTAGGTCTTTCTTGCCGTAGGAAACGCCGGAGGCAACCAGCAGGGTGAAGGTGCTCCCGGTAGAGAGGGTGGCGATGCCGCCGAGGACAACCTGCTTCCAGTACTTGGCCATGAGGGCGGCAAAGGGCATTTTCGCCTTGGCGCCGGCGGTCTTGACGGCCTGGAATGACGGGGTTTCCTCGATGTGGAGGCGGATGTAGATGCCGACAGCCACCAGCAGGCAGGAGGCCAGGAACGGGATGCGCCAACCCCAGCTGAGCAGTGCGTCCGAGCTGATGGTGGAAGCGACGATCAGGAACGCGACGTTGGCGATCAAGGTGCCTGCGGGAACGCCTACCTGAACGAGGGAACCGTAGAAGCCGCGGCGGGCGGAAGGCGCATGCTCAACGGTCATGAGTACCGCGCCGCCCCATTCGCCGCCCAACGCCAGGCCTTGGATGACGCGCAGCAGAAGCAGCAACAGCGGGGCCATGATGCCGATGGTGTTGTAGTCAGGCAGCAAGCCGATGGCGAAGGTTGCCGCCCCCATGGTGAGGAGGGAGATCAGGAGCATGGATTTGCGGCCGAGCCGGTCACCGAAGTGGCCGAAGATGATGGCGCCTACCATGCGGGCAATGTAGGCCGAGGCGAAGGTGCCGAAGGCCAGCATGGTGCCGACGATCGGGTCGAAGCTGGGGAAGAAGATTTTGTTGAAGACCAAGGCGGACGCTGTTCCGAACACGAACAGGTCGTACCACTCGACTGTGGTGCCGATGACGCTGGCGAGGGCGATTTTGCGCATCTTGGCCAGGTCAAGCCTGGCTGCGGACACGGAGGCGGTATCTACCGTTTGGGCCATGAGAAGCTCCAGATGAGTGTGGGGGCGAGTGCCCGGGTGAGGATGCAGATAACTATCCTGTGTTGCCTACCACACTGCAATGGCTGAATTTCCAGCAAAAAACGACAGAAAATGTTTGTTCACACAACGGGCGCTTTCCTTCGTGGAGGCCACAGGCCACAGCCGCAGGCCTCAAGTCCAAGCCTCAGGCCCAGGCCACCACCAGCCGGGCCGCTTGCGCCGGCACGGCCAGATCGATTCCCGTGAGCTCCTGGAAACGGTTGAGCCGGTTGAGAATGGTGTTTCGGTGGCAAAACAGTTCCTGCGCCGTGGTGGTGATGTTGCCCGTATGAAGGAAATGGCGCACCGTCTCGGTCAGCCGCTCGCGCTCGCCGTCGCGGCATTCCGAGAGGGCGGACTCAAGGTCGGCCCAGAGATCGAGGCCCGCATCCTGGAGTTGCTGCTTGGCGAGCCGGGCCCACGCCGCTGCGGCGGTCAGTGGACCTCGGTCTGCTGGATGGAGCAGCAAAGCAAGCCGCTCGGCCGTCCGTGCTGCGGAGGGCAAGGCGCGAAGGCCGGAAAATCCTTCCACGTAACCGCAAGGTATTCCCGTGATGGCCGCGGGAATGTAGGCGGGTCCTTCGTCTTGCCGGGGAGTGCTGCTGGACCCTCCGCTATGCGCCCGGGCTGCGCCGGTTGACCCTGCGCCGTGAATCCGTGGCAACGCCCAGAACACGTAGGTGCTGCCGCCGAATTCGTGGACGTAGAGCCGTTGGGACGGTTGGAGCCAACCCCCTTGGGCGGCGATGGTCCGAAGCTTGGAGGCGGCCTCGCCGCTCGCCGCGACGATCGAGAACCTTGCTTCCGGGTCCGTGACCAGGGCTGCCGCGGCCTGGCTGATGGTGTCTGCCGATAGCTCGGACTTGCTGAACAACCGGGCGATGAACTCCCGGCGGATGTTTGATTCCTCCTGGGCCATGCGGACCCGTTCGCTCGAATAGCTCGAGTGGGTCTGGGTGGCAAACTCATCCACCACCCGCCACACCTGGTCTACATGGGACGTCAGGAGTACGGCATCTTCGGCGTCGGAGATCTTCAGCAAATCTGCCCAAAGAATGCTGAAATCGAGGCGCACCGCTGAAATCAGGGCCTCGGGCGAAATGCCGGCGCGCGCACGTTTGGCGCCAAGTTCCGAAGAGAAACGTGCCAGCGAATCCTGGCTGGCACGAGAGTTTGAATGGCGGAACCTCTCGTCCCGCAGTCCGTCTATGAGACGCCGGAAAGTTTCACGCGCCGTGCTCCGCAACTCCGGCAGGTCCACCCTGTTGTCGGCATATTCGGGGATCTCCTGGACACGCGTCACGAAGAGCTCGACGAGTTCCTCAAGCCGCCCGTGCAGCCCCTCCACCAGCTCTCCCCAGCGTGCGGCGTCGCCGGCGTTCTCTCCATTGTGCATTCACACATCCTATGCCCGATTTTCCGTGACGCAGAGCTAGTCTTTTTGGGCGGATCTACTGGCACTATGGGAGTAGTCACTGCCGAGTGAGGCCAATCACAGCCGGTAGTTCCCCAAGCTTCACGGCACCGTTCGCATCTTTTTGGAGTAATCATGGCCAACAGCGCAGGCAGCGCAACCACCGATCTGAGCGCCGGGACGCTCCGCGCAGTCGATGAGAGGGTTACCAGGAAGGTCGCCCTCGCCGCCCTCGTAGGCACTGCCTTGGAGTGGTACGACTTCTTCCTCTTCACCACGGCGGCCGCCCTGGTGTTCAACGCCCAATTTTTCGTCTCGCAGGATCCGTTCGTGGCAGCGATGGGTTCCTTCGCCACACTCGCCGTCGGGTTCGTAGCCCGTCCCATCGGCGGGTTCATCTTCGGCGCCCTCGGCGACAAAGTGGGCCGCAAGAAAATCCTCATGGTCACCATCGTCGGAATCGGCGTCGTCACAGGCCTGATCGGCTTGCTGCCGAACTACATGACCATCGGCCTGGCCGCGCCCATCCTTCTGGTGGCCCTGCGGATCGTCCAGGGCCTCGCCGTCGGAGGCGAATGGAGTGGCGCGGTGATCATCGCCGTCGAAAACGCCCCGATCGCCAAGCGCGCACGCTACGCGGCGCTGCCCCAGATCGGCTCCCCGATCGGCACCATCCTGTCCTCCGGAGGTTTCTTCGGCATGCTCTTCCTCGTTGGTCAGAGCAACTTCGACGCCTGGGGCTGGCGCATCCCGTTCGTCGCGGCTATCCCGCTCCTGGCCATCTCCCTGTGGATCCGCAGCAGGCTCAGCGAGTCGCCCGAATTCGAAGCCCTCATGGAATCCGGCGAGACCGAGCATGCCCCCATCCGCGGCGTGCTGAAGAACAGCTGGCGCCAAATCCTGGTGGGCATGTGCTCGGCGCTGCTCGGCATCGGCGGCTTCTACCTCATCACCAGCTTCGTCGTCTTCTATGGCACCAAGGTCCTCAAACTGCCGTCCGAGCTGCTCCTTCTGGGCACTCTCCTCGCCGCCGCACTCGAAATCGGGGCCCTGATCTGGGCCGGCAGGATGGGCGAAAAGTTCGGTGCCAGCAAGGTCATCCTGTGGGGCGGCGTGGCCTCGGCCCTCATAGCCGTACCTGTTTTCCTGGCCATCGATAGCCGCAACCCCGTCCTGGTCATCGTCGGGATGATGATCGGCGTCGCCGTCCTGTCCATCCCGTACGCCGTCTCGGGCACGGCACTGACGGCACTGTTCGCCACCAAAGTCCGGTACACCGGCGTCGCAATCACCTCCAACACCGCAGGCGTCATCTCCGGCTTCGTGCCGCTGATCGCAACAGCGCTGGTGGCCGCCAACGGCAACTCATATTGGCCCGGCGCCATCATCCTCCTGATTGTTTCCGTACTGACCGCACTGTCCGGCATCTTCCTGCCCGGCCTGAGCATCAAAGAAGAAGGAATGAAGCATTGAGCACCACTACAGCAGGCCACCTCATCGTCGAGCAGCTGGAGCGCGCTGGCGTCAAACGGGTCTACGGCGTCCCCGGCGAGAGCTACTTGGACGTCCTGGATGGACTCCACGACTCGTCGATCGAGACCGTCGTGACCCGCCACGAAGGCGGCGCAGGCTTCATGGCACTGGCCGAGGGCCGCCTCACGGAACTCCCCGGCGTCGCCATGGTGACGCGCGGCCCCGGCGCCGCCAACGCGTTCATCGCCATCCATACGGCCCACCAGGACGCGACACCCTTGATCCTGTTCGTGGGACTCATCCCGGTGGCGGACCGAGGCCGGGAGTCCTTCCAGGAGTTCGACATCAACGCCTGGTTCGGCAGCACCGCGAAGAAAGTCGTAACTCTCGACGACGCGGCTTCCGCCGCCCGTGTGGTGGACGACGCCATCTTCACGGCGCTCAGCGGACGCCCGGGTCCCGTAGTGATCGGGCTTCCGGAGGATGTGCTGGTGCACGCCGTCACCGAAGGCACCGTGGAGCCGCGCCGGGTCTCCCGCCCAGGACCCAGCGCCGCGGCTTTGGCCGAGCTGGAAACGCGGCTCGCCGGAGCCGCCAAGCCGCTCGTCGTGGTGGGTGGCGAGGGTTGGACGCAGGAATCCGGGGACGCGCTGGCCGCCTGGGCGGCACGCCACAGCGTGCCGGTCGTGGCCGATTTCCGCGCCTACGACGCCGTCCCGCACAGCAGTGAGTCCTACGCAGGCTTCCTGGGATACGGCCGCAGCGACGCCACCGCAGCGCTTCTGAACGACTCCGACCTGCTCGTTTTCCTTGGCTGCGTCCGCGGGGACGTCCTCTCCGACGGCTACACCCGTGGCCACAATGCCGGGACCGTCGTGATCAACCCGGATCCGGACCTCCTCGGCCACTTCGGCCGGGTGGACCAGCACATCAGCGCAGACGTCTCGGCGTTCTCACTTGCCATCGCGGACACGGAATCTGCCGTGCGGCCGGCCGCCGGCTGGTTCCAGGATGCCCGGGCAAATTACCTCAAGTTCTCTTCGGCCCAGCCCGACGGCGGTACTGCAGTGGACCTCGGCGTCGTGATGGAGATCCTCAAGCAAGAGATGGACGACGATGCCGTCCTCACCTTCGGCGCGGGCAACCACGCCTTGTGGCCGGCCCGCTACCTGAAGCACAGCAGCGCCAACTCCCTGGCCGCTCCGCGCAACGGAGCCATGGGCATGGGAATCCCGGCAGCCGTTGCGGCCTCGCTGGCATATCCCGGCCGCCAGGTCATCTCGGTGGCCGGCGATGGCTGCTTCATGATGAACGGCCAGGAAATCGCCACGGCCATGGGCCACGGCGCACAATTCATTGTGCTGGTGGTGGACAACGGCATCTTCGCCACCATCCGCGAGCACCAGGAAGCGCACTACCCAGGCCGACCGTCCGGTACGCATATGACCAACCCCGACTTTGCCGCGCTGGCCCGCTCCTACGGTGGCTACGGCGAGCGCGTGGACAGGGCAGAAGACTTCGCCGCAGCGTTCCGCCGCGCCGTCGACTCCGGCCTCCCGGCCTTGCTGCACCTCCCGCAGGACCCCACCACCCGTTCCCCCAAGAGCAACTGACTGGAGCCTCACATGATCACGCTCAAGAACATCATCAACGGCCAAGCGGTGGACGTCCCCGCGAGCCTGCCGTTCTTCGATCCCCGGACGGGAACCCAGATCGGCAGGGCCCCGGACAGTGACGCGGCCGCCGTCGACCGCGCCTTCCAAGCCGCTGCAATCGCTTTCAAGAGCTACAAGCGCACGACGCCGGGCAAGCGCCAGGCGCTGCTGCTGCAGCTCGCGGACCTCATCGAAGCCAACGTGGACCGGCTGCTGGACGCCGAGGTGGCATGCACCGGCAAGCCGCGTGGCGTGACCCGCGAACTGGAGATCCTGCGCGGCGCCGACCAATTGCGCTTCTTCGCCGGAGCCTGCCGCGTCGTGTCCGGTACCGCGTCCACCGAATACGTGCAGGGCTTCACGTCCACCATCCGCCGCGAACCGCTGGGTGTGGTCGCGCAGATTACCCCGTGGAACTACCCGTTCATGATGGCCATCTGGAAGATCGGGCCGGCTTTGGCGGCGGGAAACACTCTGGTTTTGAAGCCCGCGGACACCACCCCGTGGTCCACCGTGATCCTGGGCGAGCTGGCCCAGCAGGTGTACCCGTCCGGCGTCGTGAACATCGTCTGTGGAGGCCGCGAGGCCGGTGCCGCGATGGTGGACCACGAGATCCCCGAGATGGTGTCCATCACGGGTTCCACCCGGGCGGGCGCCCAGGTCATGTCCGCCGCATCCAAGACCCTGAAAGACGTCCACCTGGAGCTCGGCGGCAAAGCGCCTGCGATCGTTTTCGCCGACGTCGACATCCAGCAGACCGCCCGCGAACTCGCCCTGAGCGCCTTCTTCAACGCCGGCCAGGACTGCACCGCCGTGACCCGGGTCCTGGTTCACGCGGACATCCACGCCGAGTTCGCCGAGGCCCTCGGTGCGGCGGCTGCCGCGCTGACTCTGGGCGATGACAGTTCGGACCTCGGGCCGCTGAACAGCGCCGCGCAGCTGGAGCGGGTGGAGGGCTTCATGACCCGACTTCCGGCCAACGCCACGGTCCTGTCCGGCGGCAAGCGGACCGGCACTGGGTACTACTTCGAACCGACAGTGATCGACGGCGTCTTCCAGACTGACGAGGTGGTATGCGACGAGATCTTCGGCCCCGTGGTCACGGTCCAACCGTTCTCCACCGAAGACGAAGCCGTGGAACTCGCCAACGGGACGAAGTACGCCCTGGCCTCCAGCGTTTGGTCAAACAACCACGGGGTGGTCACACGGGTGTCCAATGAGCTCGACTTCGGCGCCGTGTGGATCAACTGCCACCAGGTCATTCCGGCCGAGGCGCCGCATGGCGGTTTCAAGCACTCGGGCACGGGCAAGGACCTCTCCGTCTTCGGGCTGGAGGACTACACCCGGATCAAGTCCGTCACCACCTCGCACCGCTAGGCCGCAGGTATGAAACTGGACCTGCTCCTGCGCAACGCGGACGTCATCACGATGGACCCGGAGAGGCCATCTGCTAGTTCGCTGGGAATCTGGCAGGGCCTCGTGGTGGGGCTCGATGAAGATGTGGACGGCCTCGACGCCGCAGAGATCCTGGACCTCGACGGTGCCACGGTGACCCCCGGGTTCATCGACGCCCATTGCCACACCACGTGGTTCGGGTTGGGCCTTGCGGAACTGGATGTGTCCACGGCGCGGGGGCTGGGGGAGCTGTACGCGTTTCTGCAAGCTGCCGTCTCGGCTTCGGGCACTGACGCCGCTCGCGTTGAGGCAAAGGCCTGGCTCATGGCCACTGGCTTCAGCCAGCAGCAGCACGACGGCGCGTTCCCGGACATTCGTGAACTTGACCGCATCACGGGGGAGAGGCCGCTTTTCATGCGGCACAACTCCGGGCACATGGCCGTGGTCAACACAGCCGCGCTGCGGCTGGCAGGTGCCGAGTCGCCGTCGTACGCGGATCCCGACGGCGGCGTGATCGTCCGCGACGCGGCGGGGCGTCCCACGGGACTCGTGCAGGAGACGGCACAGGAACTGATCCAGCAGCTGATCCTGCCGTATTCGATCAGCGAGATCGAGGCAGCCCTGGAGCAGGCCACACGTCACTACGCCTCCGAGGGCATCACGAGCTTCACCGAAGCGGGCGTCGGCGGAGGTTGGATCGGCCACAGTCCGGTGGAACTTGCCGCCTACCAGCGGGCCGCGGCCAATGGCAGGCTCCACGCTCGCGCCCAAGTGATGCCGGTGCTGGACGTTTTGCACCGGCTTGGCGGTCATGGCGACGACGGTTCCGGTGCGGCAGGCTTGGACTTGGGAATAACGAGCGGATTCGGCAACGATTATCTCTCCCTTGGCCCCGCCAAGGTCTTCCTCGACGGTTCGCTCCTCGGCGAAACCGCCGCGGTCAGCCATGAGTACTGCAGCCGCGCGCAGAAGGACAACACGGGCAACACCGGCTACTTCCAAGCCGAACCTGCCCTGCTGCGGGAACGGATCGAGGCCGCCTACGCTGCCGGATGGTCGATTGCTGCCCACGCCATAGGAGACCGGGCCGTGGACCTCGCGATCGACATCCTCGCGGAGTGCGACGCGAAGTACCGCCCGCGCGTTGTGCCGAACCGCATCGAGCACGCCTCCATGACCAGGCCGGAACAACTGGAGCGTTTGGCCGCCCTAGGCATCGCCGTGACCCCACAAGCCAGCTTCTTCCACGACGGCGGCGACGGCATGTCGGCGTCGCTCGGCCCCGACCGGTTGCCCTGGGCGTACCGCGCGTCGTCGTTCCTGTCCGCCGGGGTGACCTTGGCCGGAAGCTCCGACCGTCCCGTCGCGGACGGCAACGTTCTGCGCGGCATGCAAGCTTTCGTGGACCGGCGGACATCCTCCGGCGTCGTGTTCGGCAACCCTGCAGAGCGGCTCACTCCGTACGAGGCGCTAGCCGCATACACCACTGGGGCGGCTGCTGCGACCGGAATGTCGGCCGCGAAAGGGTCTTTGGCTCCCGGCAAGCTTGCCGATTTCGCTGTCCTGTCGGGGTCACCGCTTGCTGCCGGCAATATCGCGGAGTTGCAGGTCCTGGCTACGGCCGTCGGCGGCCGCTTTACCCATAACACTTTGACCGCAGTCCACCACACTTCATACGTTAAGCACAGTTCATAGGGGAACCAATGACTTCCACCACCAGCTTCACCGCCCAGGACACCGCCTTCGTCCAGGACTTCCACACCATGAGCGCTTTCGGCGCCACCCCGAACGGCGGAGTGGACAGGCAAGCCGCCAGCCAGCCCGACGGCGAACAGCGGCACTGGCTCACGAGCTTGCTGGAATCCCGGGGATTCACAGTCCGTTTCGACCGTGTCGGCAACCAGTGGGGACTCTACGAGGCCGCCCCGGGAGCTCCGTTTGTTGTGGTTGGCTCGCACATGGATTCCCAGCCGACGGCGGGACGCTACGACGGTGCCTACGGTGTCCTGGCCGCCGCGCATGCGGCCTTCCGGCTGGTTGCCCAGTGGAACGCGCCGGGAGCTGCGGCACCCAAGTTCAATATCGCCGTCGTGAACTGGTTCAACGAGGAGGGCAGCCGCTTCAAGCCGTCCATGATGGGTTCCTCCGTGTACACGGGCAAGCTCGCGCTGGAGACGGCGCTGGCCACCACGGACGCGGCCGGGATTTCCGTACAGGACGCCCTGGACGCCATCGCTTGCCGTGGTTCCTACGAAGGACCCGAGGCGGCATACTGTGCCGAAATCCACATCGAACAAGGCCGCAGCATGGAACGGGAAGGCATCACGATTGGCCTGGTGTCCTCCAACTGGGCAGCCAACAAGTACGAATTCGTGGTTCACGGCGAACAGGCGCACACAGGCTCCACAGTGATCGCGGACCGCAAGGACGCCCTCCTGGGAGCCTCGATGCTGGTGGTTGCCGCCCGGGACATCGCCAACCGTTTCTCCGGTGTGCTCCACACCTCTGTGGGGCAGCTGAACGTCTACCCGAACTCGCCCGTTGTAGTGCCGTCCCGGGTGAGCCTGCTGCTGGACCTGCGCAGTGCCGACGAATCCGTACTGGCCCAAGCCGATGCCCTGCTGCACGAACGTATCGCGGAAATCGAGGCGCTGGCCAACGTTTCCGTGGAACAGCACCATTCGCACTCGTGGCCGGTCACTCCGTACCAGCCCGAGGGCGTGGAACTCGCCGCCAAGGTTGCCGCCGACCTGGGGCTGTCCAACAAGGAAGTCATGACCTTGGCCGGGCACGATTCCACCAACATGAAGGACATCGTTCCCACAGTGATGCTCTTTGTTCCCAGCGTGGACGGCATCTCCCACAACGAGCACGAATACACCAAGGACCAGGACATCGTTGCAGGCCTGGCGATGCTCACCGAAGTGGTCAACCGGCTCTGCAACGGAGCGCTGGAGGACTAGTCCAGTCTGAGGCCGATGACGACGGCTTCCTCGTCGTGTCCCACCGGGAAGCCGGCGAACTCCTCGCGTTGTCGGGTGATCTCGACGGGGTATCCCACGGTCTTGGGGGCGGCGGTCATTTTCTGTACCGATGCGGCGAAGGTTGCGCGGTGTGGCTGCGGTGGAGGGCAAAGAGATCGCTGTCGTCCGAGAGGCAGTCGGTGATGCCGTGTCGATCAATGCCTGGACGCCGGCGAGGATGAAGCCATCAGCCGCCAGGACGGCAAGTGCGATCCTGGCTGCTACGCGCTGAGTGTCGTCCATGATGGGTGTTCCGTTGCTTCGCGGGTCGCGGGGAGCTGGGAAAGGCGGCTTCCCAGAGCTGCCTGCAGCGTGCGGGCAGGATCATGGTCGGCCACAGGGCCATCAGTCGTGCTGCGTGGACGATGCGGCAGATTTCCCCGATGGATCCGGAATTCTGCAGGGTGAGTTGGTACGGCACCGAGCAGTTGCCGTTGGCATCCACGTTGTGGTGTTTTTCCGGTCCCCAGTCCAGGTGCAGCGGAGTTCCACGGCGAGTGTCTGCTCCCCATGGATATAGCCCTTGAGTTGTATAACCTGTGGGTTGTATCATTGGGTCGGTTTGGAATGTTGACGTTGCGTCGGTGGAGTGGTGGCTGAGGGCGTGGGCCGCAGCTTGGCCGTCCGCTGGTCGATGCGGTGGTTCGTTCGCGGCACAGGAACATGAAGGAACTTCGGTCGGGGTCGAGTGGCCGTCCGGAGCTGCGGATCCTGTTCGCCTTTGACCCTGAGCGGCATGCGATCCTGCTTGTCGCAGGTGACAAGGCAGGCAACTGGAGCAAGTGGTACAAAACGAACATCCCGATTGCGGATGCGCTGTTCGATGATCATCTGAGAATTCTGAAAGGAGGATCGTAATGGCAAAGACTATCGAAGAGATGCTGGCCAAGCGGCCTGTCGACCGGGCTGCGGTCGAGGCACATAAGAAGCACCTGCTCGATGAGGTCCGGGCGTACCGGCTTCGTGAGCTCCGCGAGGCATCGGAGCTGACTCAGGTCGAGCTGGCTGCGCGCCTGCACGTCAGCCAGAACAGGGTCTCTCGCATTGAGCACGGCGACATCGACCGCGCCCAGGTCGACACGCTGCGGAAATACGTCGAAGCGGTCGGTGGCCGGCTTCGTGTCGAGGTCGAACTCGGCGACGAACGGATCCAGATCGCCTGACCCGAAAACCTGGACAATCACTCATGCACCCCTTGGCTTCGCAGCGGAACGGATTCACAACGGGCAAAAAAGGAAGTGTTGACAATGTCAGACTTTTTCCGTCGGACTGGGTCGTACATCGGGCGGATTGGCTCGGATTGCCTATGTTTTCAAGAGTTCAAGAGTTCAAGAGTTCAAGAGTTCAAGAGTTCAAGAGTTCAAGAGTTTCCAGTGTTTCCGGGGGCCGGAATGCGGTTCGAGGCCAGTTTGCGTTCAGTCTTCCCGCAAACGGTTGGCTGGTTGGTAGGGTGAGATTCACAGGATTCATATGATTCATCGACATTCACAGGAGCAGGTGTGGAGAACCCTTTTCGGCCGACGGCTGGGGCGACGCCGCCGGATCTTATCGGGCGCGGCGGAGTGCTGGACGAGTTCGCCTATGGTCTGCGGATCGGGTCGGGGGCGCCGGGACTTCTGACCATCTTCACCGGGGCGAGGGGCATCGGCAAGACCGTCATGCTCGGTGCCGCCGAGGACCTGGCCGTGGCCGGTGGCTGGGCCGTGGTGTCCGAGACCGCGACCGGCGGGTTCCTGAGCCGTATCGGGGAGGCGATGCGCAGGCTGACGAACGAACTCGGGGAGGGGCCGACAGGACGGCGGGTGACGGGGGTGTCGGTGGCCGGGTTCTCGGTCACGACCCAGCTTGCCCCGGAGGAGCAGGTCGACTGGCGGGCGCGCGGAGCGGCGCTTTTGCGTTTGCTGGCGGATCGGGGGACGGGGTTGGTCATCACGGTTGATGAGATTCACGCGGCGGACCGGGCCGAGTTGTCCCAGCTTGCCGCGGATGTCCAGCATTTCATTCGCGAGGGCCTGCCGATCGGGCTGATCTTCGCGGGTTTGCCTGCCGCTGTTTCCGATTTGCTGAACGAGGGAGTGGCCACGTTCCTGCGGCGCGCTGACCGGATCGATCTGCATGCGGCATCGATCGCGGAGGTGGAGCGCTCGTTCACCGAAACCTTCTCCTCTGCGGGCGTCCCTCTGGACAGCGACCTCGCCAAGGTCGCGGCGGTGGGCACGGGAGGTTACCCGTTCCTGATCCAGCTGATCGGCTATTACCTCTGGCGGGAAGCCGAAAAGGCCCCGGGCGGTCTGGATGCCGCCGCCGTTAGCCGGGCAGTGACGGCGGGCCGGCGTCGGAACGAGAGGGTGGTCATTGAAGCGGCGCTGTCTACGACGTCCGGGCGGGACCGTGATTTCCTGCAGGCCATGGCCGAAGATCCCGGCCAGTCGTCGACCGCCGATATTGGCAGGCGTACGGGGATGCGGCCGAATGCCGTTGGTAACTACCGGACGCGGTTGATGGATGCGGGTCTGATCGAAGCGGCAGGTTACGGGCTCGTGGACTTCGCCATCCCTGGACTGCGCGAATACATGACCGCTGGTCCGGCCAGGAAATAAGCCGCGCGGCCGGCAGAAGTTCGGATCTCCCTGGTCCATTAGGTGGCATTCCCGGTGCGTTGACAGTGTCAACACTTTTTCCGTGCACCGCCCTCGATGCCAGGCCGGAGGCGGATTTCCGTGCCTCGATCGGACACCTCTATAGGCGGGAAAGTTTCCGCAGCGATACCGGCAATTGACCCGCTCGTGGCGCGGGCCCCCAAACACGATGTATTAGTCGGCTCAGGCTTCGAGCGGCAGTTTGCCGTCTTCTTCCAGCACGGGCCTTCCGTTGGGTCCCAGAGTGCTCTCGCGAAGGATCAGACGCGGCTTAAGGGTCAGGATGCGGTGTTCGTGGTCGGGATTCCGGATCTCGTCGAGCAAAAGGGTGATTGCTTCAGCGCCCATTCTGTGTCCGTCCTGAGCGACGGTGGACATGGAGATGGCGACTTCGGTGGCGAAGTGGTTGTTGTCATAGCCGATGACGGCGACGTCGTCGGGCACCCGCAGGCCTCTTGCCATGAGCTCGTGGATGATCCCCGCCGCAATGCGGTCCGAGGGCGAAAGAATTCCGTCCGGAACGCGGTCGGCCGGCCGGTCGGTCACTTCTGCGGCGATTGTGCGCCCTTCATCGCTCTTGAGGCGACGTGAAGGGATGATCTCGAGGGTGGCGTTGCCGGCCTCCATCACGGCCCGGAGGGCGCCGTTGCGCCGCTCCTTGACGGCGTGGAAATCCTCGGGACCTCCGGCGAACAACAACCGGCGCCTGCCGAGTTCAAGGAGGTGCCGTGCGGCCATGTAACCGCCGTGTTCCTCGTCCGAGAGGACCGCGCAGCAGTCCTGGCGGCCGCCCGCGTAGTTGACCAGAACTATCCTGCGCCCGTGACGGCGGACGCGGTCGACACCTTCAAGACTTGCATTCAAAGGCGTGAACAATATGCCCGCCACCCGCGCCTCGTCGAAGATGTCCAGATAAGACTCCTGACGTTTGAAATCGACGTCGCTGTTGGCCAGCAGGACGGCATGGCCCGAGGTGCGTGCCTCGTCTTCGGCCCCTCTCGCAATGTCCACAAAGAGTGAGTTATCGATGTCGGTGAGGACTAATCCGACAGTGCTGCTACTGCCTGCCGCGAGCGAACGGGCGGCGCTGTTCGGAACAAAGCCCAACTGCTCGACGGCGGCGAGCACCTTCTGGAGCGAACGCGCCGAGACTTTCTCCGGCTTGTTCAACGCATGCGAAACGGTCCCAAGTGATACTCCGGCAAGGCGCGCGACGTCCTGCATACTGGGGGCCCGGCCCCCGTCTGCGGTCTGGCTAGTCACGCGGCTGGTCCCTCAATCCTAAAGCGCTTCATTTATGGCTTCACGCAAGAATAGAAGGCCGTGCGGACGCGGTCAAGCTGGTGATCCCCGATGGGGCCAGAATTAAATCGTTTCAAAAGCTATTGACGCACATCACATCCGACCCCTACTCTAATTCCAGATGAAGCGCTTCAATTCAGTAACGTTTTCTACTCGATGGAGAGGTTCCCGTGATTCGTTGGATCAGCACCCGGGTGCAGTCATTGCCGGGAGGGACGCAGTGAGCCCGGCAGAGAGCCAGTCGCTGGCGGTGGCCGAGGCCGCCGCGCCCGTTTCGCCCCTTGACCGCCGCACCCGGAAATTCACCGCCCGGCGGATCGGTACGGTCCCGTGGTGGTTCGTAGTTCCGGCCCTTGTGTTCTTCCTGTTCATTGTCCTGTGGCCAAGCGTGCAGGGCGCCGCCTACGCGTTCACCAACTGGGATGGGCTCTCGGCCACCAAGGACTTCGTGGGCCTGGCCCAGTTCGAGCGCCTTCTCAAGGACCCTGGGGGAGTCGGCGCCGTGGTCCACACGCTCCTGATTGCGTTGGCGATCACCGTGGTGCAGAACCTCATCGGCCTGTTGCTGGCCTTGGGCGTGCATAGCAAGATCAAGAGCCGCAACATCCTGCGGGTGGCCCTCTTCACTCCGGCAGTGATTACACCGGTGGCCACCGGCTACCTGTGGAAGTACCTCATGACCCCTGATGGGGCGATCAATCAGATGCTGGGGTTCTTCGGTCTCGGAGCCCTCCAGCACGATTGGCTTGGAGACGCCGACATCGCCCTATGGTCCATCGTCGCGACGGTGGTTTGGCAATTCGCCGGCTACTCCATGGTGATCTTCCTGGCCGGCCTCCAAGGAGTCCCCGAGGATGTCCTCGAGGCCTCCAGGATTGACGGCGCTGGCCCGTTCTGCCGGTTCTGGTACGTCGTCCGCCCGGAACTGGCGCCAGCGATCACGATCAACCTGATGCTCTCGATCATCGGTGGCCTGAAACTGTTCGACCAGGTGTGGGTCATGACTTCCGGCGGCCCCGGAACGTCGACCGACACCATGTCGACCCTGATCTACAAGAACGCTTTCCAGTTCGGCGACTTCAGCTACGGCATTGCCATGGCACTGGTCCTGACGGCCTTCGTCGCGATCCTTTCCACCGCTCAATACAAGCTCCTCGGCAAGCAGGGAGGCTCCAAGTGAACCGCTACACCTGGCGGACGTTCGTCCTCGAGGCTGTCATGGTCCTCGTCGGCGTCCTCTTCTTCCTCCCCGTCTACATACTGGTCAATCTCGCACTGAAGACCCCGGACGACCAGTCCTCCCCTCTGGCTCCGGTCACCAACATCACGTTCCAGAACTTCTCCGATGCGTGGAGCCAGGCCAACCTGGGCCAGGCCCTGCTGACCAGCGCTTTCGTCACCGTGTTCAGCGTGCTGATCATCGTCGTGATCTCGGCACTGGCCGCCTACCCCCTGGCCCGGGTGACGAAGAGATGGTCGAAGTGGCTGTTCTTTGTCTTCATGCTGGGGCTGCTCCTGCCCTTCCAGCTTGCCCTCATCCCGCTCTACACGACCATCCGGGACCTGGGCCTGCTCGGCAACCCGATCTCCCTGGTCCTGTACTACGCCGGTTTGCAGGTTCCATTCTCGGTGTTCCTCTATACGGGGTTCATCCGTGCGGTTCCCCTCGACTATGAGGAGGCCGCCGCGATCGACGGGGCCGGCCCGCTGCGGAGCTTCTTCTCGGTGATCTTCCCGTTAGTGCGTCCAATCACCGGCACGGTCGTCATCCTGAACGTCCTCCACGTCTGGAACGACTTCCTGACCCCCTTGCTGTACCTGAGCGGCAGCAACCAGCAGACCGTACCGGTCGCCCTGTTCTCGTTCGTCAGCCAGTACGTCTCGCAGTGGAACCTGGTCTTCGCCGGCTTGGTCATCACTATCGCGCCGATCCTCATCGCCTACTTCGCGATGCAGAACACCATCATCAAGGGCTTCGCCAGCGGTCTCAAAGGCTAGTCCCCGCACCTCACCTTCGTGAGGCCGTCCGGTCCTCACGTCTTTACCTAGGCAGCGCCCTGGCTGCAGTTCAAAGGAGAGCAACACAATGCACAAGAAGAGCCTTCTGGCCCTCTCGGTCGCCGTCGCCGCGGCCCTCGGCCTCACCGCTTGCAGCGGAGGCAGTTCCAATGCCGGTGTCGGCGCTGGGGACGGGAAGACCTTGACCCTCGCGGCCACGACCAACGAAAAGCCCGCCCTCGACGCCGTTGTCGCGAAGTTCAAGGAGCAGAATCCGGGCGTGGACGTGAAGTATACGACGTCGGCACTGGACCAGTACCAGACCACCACCCGCACCCAGCTCTCCTCGGGGACCGCCCCGGATGTCGTCTTCGTCTGGCCCGGGGACGGCAACCCCATGGCTACCCGCGTGGTCGGCAAGGCCGGTTTCCTCGAAGATCTTTCCAGCCAGTCCTGGGCCAACAGCTTCCCGGCGGGTATCAAGCCGGTCACCCAGTACAACGGTAAGACCTACAGCGCCTCCGTCACGTTCTCTGGCATCGGCGCGGTCTACAACATGACCGCCATGACTCAGGCGGGCCTGACGCCCCCGACCACCTGGAGCGGACTACTGCAGTTCTGCTCCGCCGCGAAGGCCAAGGGCAAGACAGCTTTCGAGCTCGGCGCGCAGACCAACTGGGTCACCCAGCTCATCCCGTATGCCTTGACCCCCACCCTTGTCTACGGTCCGAATCCGAACTTTCCCCAGGACATGACCGACAAGAAGGCCACCTTCAGTGACTCGAAGTGGACCGACGCGCTCAACAAGTACACCGAGATGCAGAAGGCCGGCTGCTTCCAGGCCAACCCCCTCGGAACTGACTACAACGCGAGCCTTGCGGCCGTCGCCAAGGGCGACGCTCTCAGCGTGGTGCAGGTGAACTCAGCCGTGGCCGCGATCAGCACCCAGGCGCCGAAGGGCACCGAGTTGAACATGCTTCCGGTCCCGGTCAGCGACAACGCTGCTGAGACCCGCATGGCTGGTGCGGCCGGATCGACCTACGGGGTGAATGCGCACGCGAAGAACAAGGACCTGGCCATCAAGTTCGTCAACTTCCTCGAGAGTCCTGACGGCATGAACCTCTACGCACAGACCAACAAGGCCCTTCCGGCGGTCCCGAACGACGCCTTCAAGGTCGACCCCGCACTCAGCACGCTGCAGGAATACCAGAAGGGCGGCAAGACGGACGCGTTCATGGACCAGAACTGGCCCAACGCCCGCGTCCAGCAGACCCTCTTCCAGGTAGTTCAGGACCTCCTTGCCGGCAAGACGGACACTACAGGGGCCCTGAAGCAAATGGACACCGCCTACACCTCAGGCTCTTAGCAACTCCGGCCCACCACGGGTCAAGCGCCGATCACCGGGCAGTGGCGGTCCCAGGACCGCCACTGCCCTCACACCTCGAGAACACTTTGGGAAGTACCACATGACAATCCCGGCAACAGCCACAGCGACAGAAGAAAGCACTGCAGCCACGGCTCACGTGGTCCGGCTACAGACTGAACACCGGACGGTCGCCCTTGGCATTGGTGAGGCACGCCCCCGCCTTTCCTGGCAGACAGAAGCCCCGGCCGGATGGGAACAGCGCAAGTACGAGATCGCCGTCGAACGGGCCGTCAAGGCGCGCGTGACGACGGAAGTCGTGTCCCCGGAGTCCGTCCTGGTGGAGTGGCCGTTCCCGGCGTTGACGTCGCGTGAGCGCGTCGAGGTGCGGGTGCGGGTCTGGGGAAAGGATGACAACCCATCGCTGTGGAGCGACTCTCTCACCATCGAGGCTGGCCTCTTGGCTGCCGAGGACTGGATGGCCGTGGCCATCACGCCGAACCTGGAGTACGACCGCGAGGTGGAAAACCCGCCTGCCTTGCTCAGGCGCTCCTTCACAACAGAGGCAGACATTGCTTGTGCCAGGCTCTACGTCACGGGGCAAGGCGTGTACGAAGTGGAGATCAACGGCCGGCGGATCGGGGAGGAAGTCCTCGCTCCGGGGTGGACGAGCTATGACCACCGCCTGCTCTACTCAACGTTCGACGTCACCGACTACGTCGTCGACGGCGAGAACGCGATCGGCGCGTGGCTGGCCGATGGTTGGTTCCGGGGACGCATCGGATTCCAAGGAGGCACTCGGAACACGTACGGTGACCGGACCTCCCTGCTCGCGCAGCTCGAAATCACCTACGAGGACGGTCGGAGCGAAGTCATCACCACCGACGGTGAATGGCGAACCTCCCACAGTCCCATCACTTTCGCGAGCTTCTACGACGGCGAACGCTACGACGCTCGCCTTGAGCAAGATGGCTGGTCGCAGCCCTGCTTTGACGACAGCTCTTGGTCCGGGGTTCTGGCTGCCAAGCTGGCCAAGTCCACCCTCGAGGCCCCCGCAGGACCGCCCGTCCGTTGCACCGAGGAGCTCGCGCCCCAACGCGTCTGGACATCACCTTCCGGCAAGACCCTGATCGACTTCGGCCAAAACCTCGTCGGCCGGCTCCGGCTCAGCGTCCAGGGCAAGCCCGGCGACACCGTGACCATTCGCCATGCCGAAGTCCTCCAGGACGGCGAGCTGTACACGAGGCCGCTGCGCCTGGCCGCCTCCACCGACGAATACACGCTCGCGGACAGTGCCGAGCACAACTGGGAGCCGCGGTTCGCCATGCACGGCTTTCGCTACGCCGAGATCACTGGAGCCGTCGACGCCGTCAAGCTCGACGCGCTCATCGCACGGGTCCACCACACCGACATGGAACGCACCGGCTGGTTCGAATGCTCCGACCCGCTCATCAACCGCCTGCACGAGAACGTCCGGTGGAGCATGCGCGGGAACTTCGTCAGCATTCCCACGGACTGCCCCCAGCGCGACGAACGGCTCGGATGGACAGGAGACATCCAGGTCTTCGCCCCCACGGCTTCCTTCCTCTACGACTGCTCCGGGATGCTCGCCGGCTGGCTCAAAGACGTCGCCGATGAACAGCTCCCGGACGGGACCGTCCCGTGGTACGTCCCCTGGGTCCAGGCAGGATCGTGGGACGCGACGATCCCCGGAGCCGTGTGGGGCGACGTCGCCGTACTCACCCCCTGGACCCTGTACGAGCGATTCGGAGACAAGGGCGTGCTCTCCGACCAGTACGCGAGCTCCAAAGCATGGGTCGACCTCATGGCCGAACGGGCAGGCGAAACCCACCTCTGGGACGAAGGTTTCCAGCTCGGCGACTGGCTTGACCCCGCAGCACCCCCGCACGACCCCGCCGACGCGCGCACCGACCGCTACCTCGTCGCCACCGCCTACTTTGCCTGGTCCGCCCGCCAACTCTCCCGGATCGCCGACGTCCTGGGCAATACCGACGACGAGGTCCGGTACGCGGAACTGGCCGAAAACGTCCGGCAGGCATTCGCCCGGCGATACGTCCACGAGGACGGAACCATGACAAGCGATGCACAGACCGCCTACGCACTCGCGCTCGTGTTCGACCTCCTGCCCACCGAAAGTCAGAAAAGCCGTGCCGCCGCGCGCCTTGCAGAGCTCGTCGCCGAGTCCGGGAAACGCATCGCCACCGGATTCGCGGGAACCCCGGTCATCAGCGACGCCCTCACCCTCGGCGGCCACGTCGGGACGGCCTACGATCTGCTCACCGAAGAGGAATGCCCCTCTTGGCTTTACGCCGTGAAGCAGGGAGGAACGACCATTTGGGAACGGTGGGACTCGATGCTGCCGGACGGCACCATCAACCCCGGGGAGATGACCTCCTTCAACCACTACGCCCTCGGCGCCGTGGCCGACTGGATGCACCGTGTCATCGGCGGCCTTTCACCCCTCGAACCGGGCTACCGGAAGATCGGCATCCGGCCGCTCCCTGGCGGAGGGATCACCCACGCCACTACGCGCCACCTGACCCCGTACGGCATGGCTGAAGTCGGATGGAGGATCGAGAACGGCACCATGCACCTCGACGCCACCGTGCCGACAGGAACGACGGCGACAGTCCAGCTTCCCGGGGGCCTCCCCAGCGAGCTGGGCCCGGGCAAGCACCACGTGAGCGCCCCGACCAAGTGAGGACTCCTGCGCCGGTCCCATGGGTTCCGGCGCAGGACCAGTGGGGTGGATCCGCGAAGGCGGATTTTCTCGTGCTGCGATAGTGCTAGCGGCCCGTGGTGCTTTGCCTGGCCACGAGTTCCGGGGTGAACACCACCTGGCTGTGCACATGTTGCCCGGGTTCGGCGTCGATTTCGTCGAGGAGGAGTTGCGCGGCGCGCTCGCCGATCAGCTGCCTCGGTTGACTGATGGAGCTGAGCGGGATGCTCGATTGGGAAGCGAAATCGATGTCGTCGAACCCGATGATGGCGATGTCCTCGGGCACGCGGAGACCGTTCGCGGCGAAGGATTGCAAGAGGCCTAGGGCCAGTTGGTCGTTGGCGGCAAACACGGCGTCCGGGCGCTTGTCGGGCTGGAGGTTCCCTATGAGATCTCCGATCCTGCGCCCGCGTTCGAATTTCAGGTCCGGGGTTTCGAACAGTTGGAGCGGTACGCCCGCGCGTGCTGCCGCGTCGCTGGCGCCCCGGTAGCGGTCCTCGACCTGCTGCAGCGTGAAGGGGCCGCCGACGAATGCCGGGCGTACCGAACCGACGCTGACGAGATGTTGCAGAGCGGTGGCACCGCCGGCGACGTCGTCCACTGAGACCGAGCAGAACTGATCCGTGCTTGCGAGCCTGTCGACGAGCACAGAGGGGATGCCACGGTCGCGCATTCTTTCGAGTCGTTGAAGGACTTGTCCGTACGGAGTGATCAAGACTCCTTGGACGCGTTGCTGTTCGAACAGCTCCAGATATGCCTGTTCGCGGCCGGCGTCTTCGGCGCTGTTGGCCAGGATCAGGGAGTGCTTGTGTTCTTCGGCGACGTTTTCAGCGCCCAAAGCGACATCGGTGAAGAAGGGGTTGCGCACGTCCAGCACCAGCATGCCCAGGCTTCTGGTGGATCCGGACCGCAGCGAGCGGGCTGATTCGTTGCGCACGAATCCCAGCTCCTCGATGGCGGCCAGAACGCGGGTCCTCTTGTCGAACGACACTTGGTCCGGCCGGTTGAGGACATTCGACACCGTGCCGACCGAAACTTTCGCTAGGGCGGCGACGTCTGTCAGCTTTGCTCCCGGGCCGCTTGGCACGCTCAACCTCCCAATTGATGAATCGAATCAAACCGTTTCATCAATATTACGTGTCTCGACCGGGCTATCTCAGGGATTGACTGTTGACACGCCATGGAAGCAGGCCCTACCGTGTGAGTAGTTTCTTGAATGAATCGATTCAAGACAGAATTTGGCGCTCCCGTTCAACGACGAAGCACAGGCAACAGAAGGAACAACCATGAACACCACGGAATCGGCCCTGGGCCGCCTCGAGGAATTGGCCATCGAGGTTCCCTCGTGGGCCTACGGCAACTCGGGCACACGCTTCAAGGTGTTCGGCACGCCCGGCACCCCGCGGACCATCCAGGAGAAGCTGGCTGACGCTGCGAAAGTCCACGAACTGACGGGCCTTGCGCCGACCGTGGCACTGCACATCCCGTGGGACAAGGTGAACGATTACGCCGCACTCCGCGATTACGCGGCTGACCTCGGCGTGGGACTCGGCACCATCAACTCCAATACGTTTCAGGACGACGAATACAAGTACGGCTCCCTGACGTCCTCCGACGCCGCGGTACGCCGCCGGGCGATCGATCACCACCTGGAGTGCATCGAGATCATGCATGCCACCGGCTCCCGGGACCTGAAGATCTGGCTCGCCGACGGCACCAACTATCCGGGCCAGGATGACATCCGCGGCCGCCAGGACCGCCTCGCGGAATCCCTTCAGGAGATCTACACGGGCCTCGGCGGGAACCAGCGCCTGGTCCTGGAATACAAGTTCTTCGAGCCGGCTTTCTACCACACCGATGTTCCGGACTGGGGTACCTCCTACGCGCAGACCCTGGCGCTGGGGGAGAAGGCCTTCGTCTGCCTGGACACCGGCCACCATGCCCCGGGCACCAACATCGAGTTCATCGTGATGCAGCTGTTGCGCCTGGGCAAGCTGGGCTCCTTCGACTTCAACTCGCGCTTCTATGCCGACGATGACCTGATCGTCGGGGCCGCGGATCCCTTCCAGTTGTTCCGCATCATGCACGAAGTCATCCGCGGCGGCGGCTTCGGCAAGGATTCGGGCGTCGCCCTCATGCTGGACCAGTGCCACAACCTGGAGGAGAAGATCCCGGGCCAGATCCGGTCCGTGCTCAATGTCCAGGAAATGACGGCCCGCGCCCTGCTCATCGACACGGACGCGCTCACCGAAGCGCAGCGTGAAGGCGACGTCCTGGCCGCAAACGGCATTTTCAACGACGCCTTCTACACGGACGTCCGGCCGGTCCTGGCCGGGTGGCGAGAATCGCGCGGGCTACCCGCGGACCCGATGACCGCGTTCAAGGCCAGCGGCTACCAGAAGAAGATCAACGAGGACCGCGTGGGCGGCCAGCAAGCCGGATGGGGCGCTTAGGCATGAATATGCAGAACACAATTAACAAGACCGTTGAAGAACTGATCGGCCGTTCCAACCGCCTGGGCGCGGACAAGCGGAACACCAACTTCGCCGGCGGGAACACGTCCGCGAAGGGCACGGAAAAGGACCCGGTGACCGGCGCGGACGTCGAGCTGTTGTGGGTCAAGGGTTCCGGCGGGGACCTGGGAACCCTGAAGGCGGCTAACCTGGCCGTGCTGCGGCTGGACAGGCTGCAGGCGCTCAAGGCCGTTTACCCCGGCGTCGAGCGCGAAGACGAAATGGTGGCCGCGTTCGATTACTGCCTGTTCGGCAAGGGCGGCGCCGCGCCGTCGATTGACACCGCCATGCACGGGCTCGTGGACGCCGCGCACGTTGACCACCTGCACCCGGACTCCGGCATCGCGATCGCGACGGCGGTGGACGGGGAAGCGCTGACCTCCAAGGTCTTCGGCGAGAAGGTCGTGTGGGTTCCGTGGCGCCGTCCCGGCTTCCAGCTGGGACTGGACATTGCCGCGATCAAGGAAGCCAACCCGCTGGCCATCGGCACCATCCTGGGCGGCCACGGCATCACGGCGTGGGGCGCCACGAGCGAGGAAGCCGAGGCCAACTCCCTGTGGATCATCGAGCAGGCAGAGCGCTACATCGCGGAGAACGGCAAAGCCGAGCCTTTCGGCGCCAAGCTCCCCGGCTACGGTGCGCTCCCGGAAGCTGATCGCCATGCCAAGGCGGCCTCCCTGGCTCCTGTGATCCGCGGCCTGGCTTCGGCCGACAAGCCGCAGGTGGGCCACTTCAGCTACGATCCGCGGGTCCTGGAATTCCTCGAAGGCGCCGAGCACCCGCGCCTGGGCGCACTGGGCACCTCCTGCCCGGACCACTTCCTGCGCACCAAGGTCAAGCCGCTCGTCCTGGACCTGCCGGCCGACGCCGGCATCGAGGAGAGCGTCGCACGCCTCAAGGAGCTGCACGCGGCATACCGCGAGGATTACCAGGCCTACTACGACCGCCACGCGGACGATAACAGCCCGGCCCTGCGCGGCGCGGACCCGGCCATTGTCCTGGTTCCCGGCGTCGGGATGTTCTCCTACGGCAAGGACAAGCAGACGGCACGGGTCGCGGGCGAGTTCTACCTCAACGCGATCAACGTGATGCGCGGCGCCGAGGCCATCTCTTCCTACGCGCCGATCGAGGAATCCGAGAAGTTCCGGATCGAATACTGGGCCCTGGAGGAAGCCAAGCTCGCCCGGATGCCCAAACCCAAATCGCACGCCACGCGCATCGCTTTGGTGACCGGCGCGGCGTCGGGCATCGGCAAGGCGATCGCGACCCGCCTCGCCGCAGACGGCGCCTGCGTGGTCATCGCGGACCTCAACCTGGACAACGCGCAGGCCGTCGCGGCCGAACTCGGCGGCGCGGACGTCGCCATCGGAGTGCAGGCAGACGTCACCGACGAAGCCCAGATCGCTGCCGCCATCCAGGAAGCCGTCCTGGCCTTCGGCGGACTCGACCTCGTGGTCAACAACGCGGGCCTGTCCATCTCCAAGCCGCTGCTGGAAACCACGGAGAAGGACTGGGACCTGCAGCACAATGTCATGGCCAAGGGATCGTTCCTGGTCTCCAAGGCCGCGGCGAAGGTCATGATCGACCAAGGCATGGGCGGGGACATTGTCTACATTTCCTCCAAGAACTCGGTGTTCGCGGGCCCGAATAACATCGCCTACTCTGCCACCAAGGCGGATCAGGCCCACCAGGTCCGCCTCCTGGCCGCGGAACTGGGCGAGTACGGCATCCGCGTCAACGGCATCAACCCCGACGGCGTGGTCCGCGGCTCGGGCATCTTCGCCGGCGGCTGGGGCGCCAAGCGCGCCGCCGTCTACGGCGTCGACGAGCAGGAACTGGGCAAGTACTACGCCCAGCGCACCCTGCTCAAGCGCGAAGTCCTGCCCGAGCACGTGGCCAACGCCGCCGCCGTGCTGACCAGCAACGAACTCTCGCACACCACGGGCCTGCACATCCCCGTGGACGCGGGCGTCGCCGCGGCCTTCCTGCGATGAGCGGTAAGGAGGCTGGCGCCGGCGTTTTCGCCGCTGTCGATATCGGAGCATCTTCCGGGCGCGTCATGCTCGGCCGTGTCACCCGCGGCAGTGCGTCCGGCAAAACGGTCTCGCTCGAAACCGTGCACCGTTTCCCCAACGGCGTCGTAGAGCTCGACGGCGGACTCCACTGGGATTTCGACGCCCTCCTCGAGGAGGTGCTCAAGGGACTTGCGGCGGCCGCGGAAACGGCCGCCGCAGGCGGGGAGCGGATCGCCAGTATCGGGATCGACACGTGGGCCGTGGACTACGGACTCGTGGATGCCTCCGGTGCCCTGCGGACCCAGCCGTTCAGCTACCGCGACGAGCGCGGGCGCACCGCGGTCGCGGACGTTCACAACGTGCTGGACCCGGCACGGCTCTATGCCGCCACCGGGCTGCAGTTCCTGCAGTTCAATACGCTTTACCAGCTCGCCACCGAACGTGAACTAAGCGGCGTCCAGGCGTTGCTCATCCCGGACTTGATTGCATTCAGGCTCACCGGGCAACGTCGCACCGAGGCCACGAATGCCTCCACCACCGGACTTTTTGACGCCGTCGCGGGGGAGTGGGCCAGCGATTTCTTCAATCTACTCGGCCTGCCCAAGAACCTGTTCCCGGCCATCATCCAGGCAGGCGAGACCATAGGCACGCTGCTTCCGGACGTCGCGGCCCGGACGGGCCTCGGAGCGGAGACCGTGGTGGTTGCCGTCGGATCGCACGACACCGCCTCGGCAGTGGCAGCCGTTCCTGCGCAGCAGGAAGACTTCGCCTACATTTCTTCCGGCACCTGGTCCCTCGTGGGCGTGGAATTGGACAGCCCGGTCCTCGATGAAACAAGCCGATTGGCCAACTTCACCAACGAGCGGGGCGTCGACGGCACCATCAGGTACCTGCGCAACGTGGGCGGCCTGTGGTTGCTCAGCGAATGCCAACGCGCCTGGGCCGCCGAAGGGCACCGGCAGGACTTAGCCGCGCTCCTGGAGTCCGCGGCGGCACTTCCCGCCGGCGGCCCGCAGATCAACGCCGACGATCCCGCGTTCATCGCCCCCGACAACATGCCGGACCGCATCCGGGCCTCCGTGCGCGCCGGCGGCGCCGTCCTCCCGGACCGTCCGGCCGCCGTCGTGCGCTGCATCCTGGACAGCCTCGCGGCCGCCTATGCGCGGACCCTGGCACGCGCCGAAGAACTGTCCGGCAAGGAGACCTCGGTGGTCCACATCGTGGGCGGCGGCTCTCAGAACAGGCTGCTGTGCCAGCTCACCGCAGATGCCACCGGCAAGACGGTTGTGGCCGGTCCCGTGGAAGCTACGGCGCTCGGAAACGTACTGGTCCAGGCCCGCGCGGCCGGAGCCGTTACGGGAGGCCTGGCCGAACTCCGGGCACTCGTCAGGGCAAGCGTCCAGCTGGAAAGCTACGAGCCGGGCCTGAGCAGTCGCAGGAACGCCTCCAGATGCTCCGCCATGTCCACTGAGTCGTCGTAGAGCCAGGCCAGCTGAACGCCTTCGATGAGGGAGGCGATCTGCCGGGCAACGATTCCGGGATTGAGGTCTGCGGCCGCGCGGCCGGCGGAGATTTCCCGCTCGAGCTCGGCGCGGATCGAACTGATGATTTCCTCGTCGCGACGGCGGATGAACCCGTGCGCGGGGTGGTCCGGCCGCACGGCCTCCGCCCGGAGCGTCGCGTCGAGCTGGATCACGCCGCGGATGAGCGAGTTGCTGCGCATGACCTCCGGCACGGTTTCCAGCAGGCCTTTTTGCTCGAGCATTCCGCGCCGCCAAGGGCCTTCCCGTTCTTCGCGGCGAACCAGGACGGCCTCCAACAAGGCGTCCTTGCTCCCGAAATGGTGCCGCAAGGCGGTGTGGCTCGTTCCGATTTCATCGGCGATCTGGCGGATTGACAGCGACTGGAAGCCTTTGTCCGCGAAAACCGCGAAGGCGGCGTCCACGAGCTCGGCCCTCTTGCGCTCACCATTCACATAGGGGGCCCTGCGCCCGCTGCGCGCCGGCTGCCGGGCAGTCGTCTCGGTCATGTCGCCGTCTTCCTGGTCACGTTATTGCCTCTTCCGGAGGGCCCGCCACGAGGCTTGCCCTCATTCCTTTTCCATTATGGCAAAGGAATTCGACTGAACCTATTCCAAACTGGAACATGTTTACTCTAGGGTGGGTACACCGCCAGGCAATGCAGCCCCGTGGCGGGTGCCGCTTCGCGCGGCCGCAGAAAGGACTTCCATTGAGCAATTCCCAGCACTTCCCCGAGAACTTCCTCTGGGGCGTCGCCACAGCAGCCCACCAAGTGGAGGGAAACAACACCAACAACGACACCTGGTTCCTCGAGAACCTCCCCGGGACGATCTTCGCCGAACCCTCCGGAGACGCCGTCGACCATTACCACCGGTACCGCGAGGACATCGCGCTGATCGCCTCACTGGGATTCACCAGCTACCGTTTTTCCCTGGAATGGGCACGAATTGAGCCCGAAGAAGGCCACTTCTCCGTGGCCGAACTGGACCACTACCGCCGAATGCTGGAAGCCTGCCACGAGCATGGGCTCACGCCGGTGGTCACGTACCACCACTTCACCTCTCCGCGCTGGCTCCTCGCCGCAGGAGGTTGGGAGGACGCCGCGACGCCCGAGCGCTTTGCGCGGTACTGCGACCGGGTCACCGAGCATCTCGGCGACCTCATCGGCGTCGCTTGTACGCTCAATGAACCCAACCTTCCGTGGCTCTTGAAAGCGCTGGGCATCGGCGGTGAGCCGGCGGAACAGCGGGGTGAGGTGCCCATTTGGGCGGCAGCCGCGGAGCGCCTCGGCATCGATGCGAGCAGGGTGGCTCCCTTCCAGTTCACCGTGTCCGACGCAGGCTTCGACATCAAACTCGAGGCCCACCACGCCGCGCGGGACGCCATCAAGGCACGTAGGCCCGAACTGCAGGTGGGCTGGACTCTCGCGAACTCCGACATCCAAGCCGCAGAGGGCGGACAGGAGCTCGCTGACCAGGTGCGACGCGACGTCAACGAGCGGTTCCTTGAAGCGTCCCGCGGCGATGACTTCGTGGGCATCCAGACCTACGGCCGGACCGTGTTCGGACCCGACGGCCTTGCGCCCGCTCCCGACGGAGTACCTATCAACCAGATGGGCGAGGAGATCTATCCGCAGGCCCTCGAGGTGACCATCCGAGAAGCCGACAGGATCGCCGGCATCCCCGTGATGGTCACGGAAAACGGCCTTGCCACCGAAGACGATTCACAGCGGCTCGAGTACCTCAAGACGGCCGTGTCAGTGGTCGAAGCATGCTTGGCCGACGGCATCGACGTCCGCGGCTACATCGCGTGGACGGCGTTCGACAACTTCGAGTGGATCTTCGGGTATGGGCCCAAATTCGGGCTGATTGCCGTCGATCGGACCACCCAGGAGCGCACTCCCAAGCCGAGTGCGTACTGGCTGGGCGACATTGCGCAGGCCGCGCAGGCTCGGTTGACGAACGTCGGCTAGGCGGCACCTGACGGCGGTTCGCACTTTGCGGTGCGGGCCGCCGTCGGGCGTTAAGCGGCTTGAGATTACGCGTGGGTTCGGACCGCGTTGCTCACTTCGGGGTTGTACCCGAGGTTGCGGGACACCGCGCGTGCCGTTGCCTGCACTGCCGGGGCAAGCACGTTCGGCGGAGTGGCGCCGTCGGGAACCACGATGGAGAGCGCAGCAACAACCGCGCCTTGGGCGTCGAAGATGGGAGAAGCCACGGA
This sequence comes from Arthrobacter sp. KNU-44, assembly GCF_051843155.1. Classification (NCBI taxonomy): domain Bacteria; kingdom Bacillati; phylum Actinomycetota; class Actinomycetes; order Micrococcales; family Micrococcaceae; genus Arthrobacter; species Arthrobacter sp. KNU-44. The sequence goes on along the minus strand of NZ_JBPXNG010000002.1, from coordinate 78,019 downwards.
AACGGTCCTGGAAGGGGCCGAGCGGCGGATCATCGCGACGCCTGTCCGCCGCACGTCGGACAGGGTTCGCCTCAATTGGCCCTCCGGCATGGCGTCCACGCCGGCCTCCACATCCGCTGGCTGCCTGATGGTCCACTCCTGGAACGCGGCGTCCGCCCCGGCCAGAAGGACCAGGCCGACGGCCGTGTAGCGAAGCGGCAAACGTCCGCCGACCCGGTATGCCACTTCTGTCGCTTCCTTGGACGAGAGCCTCTCGATGAGCACCGCCTCGTTCTTGTCCCGCACGGCAAGGAGCACGTGGTGGCGCGTGACTTCGAACAAGTCCTCCAGGTACGGAAGCGCGATTTCCCGCACACCGTGGCCGCGGGGCGAGAGCGACGCCACTTCCCAGAGCCGCACCCCCACGACGTAGCGGCCGTCGTCGAGCCGTTCCAGCGCGCCCCAGGCGACCAATCGCGCAATCAGGCGCAACGCCGTCGGCGCCGGCATTCCTGCGTATCTCGCCATTTCGGACAAAGTCAGCGCCCGACGTCGGTCGGTGAACACGGCGAGCAGGCTCAGCGCCCGGTCAATCACCGGTTCGCCCTGCTTGGGGCGTTTGCCACGCTGCGGCACTTCAGCTTGCGGCCCGGGTCCAGCTGTCATCGGGAAGCTCCTCCTTGAGTCCGCCAGGGTGATCCTCACCACAATACTGTTTCAACCAATGAAATTCACATGGGGCTGCGGGAGGCCCTCAACGGATTCTTGAAGAAGCCGGTCGGCGAGCGCCATACGAGCCGCATCGAACGAACGGTCCGGAAGCAGGTCATGGTCGACCAGCGGCTCGGACTCCCGGTCCCCAGATGTTAAATCCCAGTTCCTCAAAAGAACCCGTTCCTCAAAGAATGCGAAGGCGCACACATGAAACTCCTGAATCCAGCGGCACAACGGAGCGCGGCCGCTCTGGCCGGGGCACTCCTCCTTGGATCCTTGACCGCCTGTGGGGGCGGAAGCTCCGCTTCAACCGCGGTTGACAAGAGCACCTTGACGATCGCGAGCGATAGCGACAGCGCATCCTTCGGCTACGACCCGCTGCGCGTGGCCGATGCCCAGCGGCAGTTCTTTGAAGGCCTGTATGACAACCTCATGACGCTTCAGCCCGATGGCAGTGTGGGACCGGGCCTCGCGACGTCGTTCAGCTACAACGCAGACAGCACCGTCCTCACACTAAACCTGAAGGACGGGGTGACCTTCACCGACGGGTCCACCCTGGACGCGGCACTCGTCAAAGCGAACCTCGACCGCCGTTCGGACACCGCGCTGAGCGCCTACTCGGCCATCGCCAAGGGAGGGGCCCAGGAAGTCACCTCCGTGGACGTGGTCAGCCCGACGCAGGTGGCCATCACCTTCGCCAAGGCTCAGCCTGGCTTTGAGAAAAACCTCTCTGGAACCATGGGCATGATCGTCGGCAAGACTGCCGTAGCAAACACCGCGAGCCTCTCCACCACCCCGGACGGATCCGGGCCTTACACCCTCGAAATGTCAGGCACGGTGAAGGGCAACAAGTACGTCTTCCAGAAGAACAGCAAGAGCACCGACGCATCGAAGTACGCCTACAACAAAATCACCTTCAGCGTCATTCAAGACCCGCAGGCCCGGGCGAATGCCCTGGTGTCCGGCCAAGCCGACGTCGCAATCCTGACCTCGCCCACTGTTGACTTCGCCAAGTCCAAGGGCCTCGGCGTCTCCCAGATCGGCGGCACCATCCACACCATGGTCTCCTTCGACAAGATCGGCAAGACGTCGCCCGCCTTCGCAAGCGAGAAGGTCCGCCAGGCGTTCCAATACGCCATTAACCGGCAGGCCCTCGTAGATGCACTGCACAAGGGAGATATCGCGGCGTGGAACTCCCTGCCCAAGGACTCCGCCGGCTTCACCGAAGCGCTGAACACGGAGTTTGCCTATGACCCGGCGAAGGCCAAGAGCCTCCTGGCAGAGGCCGGCTACCCCAACGGCTTTGAATTCACGATTGTCGGCAGTGCCGAAACCCAGACAGATCTTCAGGCCGTCCAGAAGGACCTGGCCGCCGTCGGGATCAAGATGAACATCAAGATGGCCTCTTCAACCGACGAGGCGTTTGCGGCCGTTGCCACCACGCCACTCGGCTACGCCGCGCTTGGGTGGGACAACCCGGTTGGCCTCATGTACGGCGTGGTCCTGAACGGTTTCACCAACGTGCAGAAGGCCACCGACGCGCAGCTGACGGCGGCCACCGGCGAGGCCGCGGCCGCAAAGGACGACGCCTCGAAGAAGACAGCCCTCACGAAGCTCAACACCCGTCTGGTGGAGTCCGGCTGGATGATCCCGCTGTACGAATCCCTGACCAACCAGGGCTACAACACCAAGAAGGTCCAGCAGGTCACGTTCGCGGGCAGCAACGCCTACCCCTTGCTCTCGTCCTACGCACCCACCAACTGATCCACCCGGCCGGACGCCTTCGTCACAGAAGGCGTCCGGCCCGACCAATGGAGGTCACCATGGCAATGTTCGTAGCCAAGCGCCTGTTGATGGCGCTTGCCACTGTGCTGGTGGTGGCGGTGCTGGCATTCCTGCTGGTCCACGCCATGCCAGGCAGCCCGGGTGCAGTGTCACTCGGCGCGGGCGCCTCGCAGGAAGCAATCGATGCGTTCAACCAGCATCTCGGGTGGAACGACCCGCTCGTGGTTCAGTTCTTCCGTTGGCTTGGCGACGCTGTCCAAGGAAACTTCGGGAACTCCCTTATCGATGGGCGATCCATCAGTGCGGACCTGGCGAACCGGCTTCCTGTCACGGCCGCTTTGGCAGCCGGGGCCACCGTCTTGAGCGCCATCCTCGGCATCGCACTCGGCGTCACCGCAGCCGTGCGCGGTGGCCTGCTGGACCAGGTCATTGGAGGGTTCCTCGGACTCCTCGTGGCGCTTCCGGCCTTCTGGATCGGCATCATCTTCGTTTACCTCTTCGCGGTACAGTCGTCCGTCTTCCCGGCAACCGGGTTCGTCCCCTTCTCGGTTTCCCCGCAGGACTGGGCGTTGTCCTTGGCGCTTCCCATCATCACCCTCGCGGTAGGAGCCGCCGCCTTCATTGCCCGCCAGACCCGGGCATCAATGCTCGACGCCCTTCAGCAGGAGCACATCCGGACGTTGCGCGCCACGGCAACTCCTACGTGGAGGATCCTTTACGTCCACGCACTGCGTTACGCCAGCCTCCCCATCGTGGCCGGGATCGCGCTGCAATTCATCGGGCTCTTCGGCGGATCGGTGATCGCGGAGCAGCTGTTTGCGATGCCGGGCCTCGGCCAGGCCGTCCAGACCTCCGTCAGTACCCACGATGCTCCCGCGGTTCAAGGCGTGGTGGTGGTGGCAACGGTGGTGGTTGTCGCAGTGAACCTCGTCCTCGAACTCACTACCAAATTCCTCGACCCGAAGTTGCGTGCCGCATGATTCCCGCGATTACTCCCACCGCTTCCGTGCGGAAGACCTCCCTCACCAAGTTCTCAGGGCACAGGCTTCTGAGCTCTCCCGGAGCGGTGGCGGGAATTGCCTGGCTCGCTGTATTGGTGCTCGCTTCCCTCACGGCACCGCTGTGGTTGCCCTTCAAGACTGAAGACCAGGATTTCAGCGCTGTTCTCTCCGGACCCACCGCCTCGCACTGGCTTGGAACCGACGAACTCGGCCGCGACCTGCTGAGCCGCATTTTCGCATCAGCAGCCGGGACGCTGGGGACATCCCTCATCACGGTAATCGTCGGCGTCGGGCTGGGGACGGTCCTTGCGCTGTACGCCGCCGCCTCGTTCCGTGCCGAAGGGATCATCAGCCGCGTCACGGAGATCATGATGTCCTTGCCCGGTACTGTCATCATCCTCGCAGTGATCGGCGCAATCGGTACGAACATTCCGCTGATCATGGCCATCCTCGGCGTCCTCATTTCGGCCGGGATCTATCGCGTGATGCTCGGACAGGCGAAGTCGCTGCAATCCCAGCTGTACGTCGACGCCGCGAAGGTGGACGGCGTCGGACCGCTCGGGATCAGCCTCCGGCATGTCCTTCCCGGCTTAAGCAACACGATCGTGGTTCAGTCGGCGCTGATCTTCGCGGTTGGCATGTTGATCCAGGCAGGTCTCGCATTCATCGGCTTCGGGCCACCCATTCCACAACCGAGCTGGGGCGGCATGATCCAAGGCGCCTCCCAGCACGTCTACGACGCCCCTTGGCTCATGGTTCCCACCGGCGCGGTGCTCGCACTGACTGTCCTCTCGGCCAACGCGATCGGCAACGCCCTGGGCAACGGTCCGAACGCCGCGGCGCCGCACCTTCCGTCTGCCGCCATCCGGCGGCGCCGGGCGATCGCCGCAGCGGCGGCTGCCGCCGTCGAGCAGCCGGTGAAAGACGCCCCGGCTCCCGGCCACCTGAGCGTGCGCGGACTGTCCGTGGGGGTCGACGGCGGGACGGCACTGGTCACGGACGTCTCCTTCGACGTCGAGCAAGGAACGGTGCTGGGCCTGGTCGGTGAGTCCGGTTGCGGTAAAACCATGACTGCCCTGTCGCTCCTGGGCCTTCTTCCGTCGGGAGTGTCGGCAACGTTCGGGCAGATCCTGTGGAGCGGACAGAACCTGGCCAGCGCCACTGAGAAGGACATGGAAGGCCTCCGGGGCCGCGACATCGCCCTCATCTCCCAGGAACCGATGCGGGCGCTCGACCCCATGTTCACTGTTGGCTACCAGTTGACGGCAACCATTCGGCGCCTGCGTGGCATGGGCCGGACCGAAGCCAACAACGAGGCCCTCAGCCTGCTGGAGAAGGTGGGCATCGTGGATGCCAAGCGCATCCTGAAGGTCTATCCGCACCAGATCTCCGGCGGAATGGCCCAGCGTGTCGCCATCGCGATGGCACTGTCGGGGCGTCCCCGCTTGCTGGTGGCTGACGAACCCACCACCGCGCTGGACGTGACGGTACAGGCCGAGATCCTGTCGCTGCTCCGTTCGCTCGTGAAGGACACGGGCATGTCGGTGGTACTTGTGACCCACGACCTCGGTGTGGTGGCGGACATTTGTGACAACGTGGCCGTGATGTACGCCGGCCAGGTGGTGGAAAGCGGCCGGACCGCGCGCATCCTGGACCGGCCCCGCCACCCTTACACCCTCGCGCTACTGGCCGCCGATCCACACGCCAATACCGCCCACGATATGCCGGAGAGGCTGGCCACCATCAAAGGCCAGGTTCCCCAGCCCAAGGACTGGCCGGGCGGCTGCCGTTTCATGGCACGCTGCCAATTCGCCGGATCGGCATGCACGGCTCCCGTGCCGCTGCTTTCATCCGGTGCGGAGGACGGCACCGTCCGGTGTGTGAAGGCCGACGAGTTGGCCGTCGAGGGCCTCGGCTGGCTCCCCACGGAAGTCCCGGGCCACCGCGTACTTGAGATCGTTGAAAAGGACATGGCATGAGCATCGAAACGGCAGAACGCGACGACACCGGGCTGGCTATCGCAGGGCAGCCTATGTTGGAGGTCAAGGACCTAGTGGTGCGCTACGGCAACGGACGCAAGGCAGCCTCGGCTCCTGCCGCCGTCGACGGCGTGAGCTTCAGCATCGAGCCCGGCGAGACCGTGGGGCTCGTGGGGGAGTCCGGCTCCGGCAAGTCCACCATCGGCAAGGCCATCCTCGGCCTGCAAAAGGTGACCGCCGGCTCCATCGCTTTCCAGGGCGGCGACATCACCCATTCGGATGCCGCCCGCCGTCGCGCGCTCGGCAATGAGCTGCGGGCGGTCTTCCAAGACCCCAACTCCTCCCTCAACCCCCGCAAAACCATCGGCGCTTCGATCGCTGAACCTCTGCGCGTTCGGGGAGTATCCGCTGGTGAGGCACGAACCCGGGCCGAGGACATGCTGGAACGAGTGGGACTTCCACGCGAAGCCGTGGACCGCTACCCCAGCCAGTTCTCCGGTGGCCAAAGACAGCGCATCTCGGTGGCCAGGGCACTGATCTGCGAACCCCGGCTCGTAGTATGCGACGAAGCCGTGAGCGCCTTGGACCTTTCCACCCAGGCGCAGGTGCTCAACCTCCTCGCCGATCTGCGGGATGAACGCGGCCTGAGCTACCTGTTCATCGCGCACGACATCTCGGTGGTGCAATTTCTGGCCCAGCGCGTCGTGGTGCTTTACCGCGGCCAAGTCATGGAAACCGGCCCGGCCGCGGCCGTCACCGAATCCCCGAAACATCCCTTCACCCAGGCATTGGTTGCCGCCTCACCGGTGCCGCGTCCGGCAGAACAGGCCGAGCGCCGCGCGCTACGCGAATCCCTCGGCGTCCGCACCGCAGCAGCCGTGGCGGCAACACCGGGAGGCTGTCCCTTCCGGCAGCGCTGCCCGTTGGCCACCGATCTTTGCGCATCGGAACGTCCCGCCCTCCGCAAGGTGGGCGAGGCCGATGTTGCCTGCCACTACGCCTGACCACCCCCTTCCTTCCCTTTATCCCAGGAGCAACTCAATGACTGTCCCTTCCGCCCTCCGCTTCGAACACCACGAAGAGCCCCTCGGCATCGGGGAAGACCGGCCTCGGCTGTCCTGGCAGGTAACTACCGAACGGACCGGCTGGGTCCAAGCCGCTTATGAACTGGAACTCGGTCCGGACGAAACCAGCCTCGTCAGCTACGGGCGGGTCGAAACCGCCGAGCAGCTCCTGCGGCCGTGGCCTGCAGCCCCTTTGAAGAGCCGGCAGCGCGTCGCGGCGCGCGTCCGGGTCTGGGGAGCGGACGATGGCGTTCCTTCCTCATGGAGCCCCCTTGCGTTTGTGGAAGCCGGGCTCCTGCACGCCACCGACTGGCAGGCCTCGATGATCCGCCCGGCTTGGAAGGAAGCCAGCGTGGACACCGAACCCGCTTCTCGACTGAGCCGGACCTTTGAACTGGACGGTCATGCGGCCTCCGCCCGGCTCTATGCGAGCGCCCACGGCCTTTACGTGGCCTACATTAACGGCCGGCGGATAGGTAACGAACGCCTGGCTCCCGGGTGGACCAGCTACCACCACCGGCTGCGGTACCAAACCCACGATGTGACGGACTACCTGCAGCCCGGCACCAATGTCATCGGGCTTGAACTTGCTGACGGTTGGTGGCGCGGCAACCTTGGCTTCCAGGAGAAGCGGAACTACTACGGAAACCGTACGGCGGCGATCGCCCAGCTTGAGATCGTCGATGACCTTGGCGAAGTTACCCTCATCGGCACCGACAACTCCTGGAAGGCAGGAACGGGTCCTGTCCTGGCAGCCGACCTCTACAACGGCGAGAGCTACGACGCCCGCATGGCGGACCAAGGTTGGGCCGGTTCCTTGGACACCACGTTTGACGGCGTTGTGGAAGAGAATTTCGACCCCGCGGTGTTCGTGGCACCTGACGGTCCGCCGGTCCGGGCCACGGAAGAGCTGGCAGTGAAAGCCGTGCTGACGTCTCCTTCCGGTAAGACGCTCCTGGATTTCGGCCAGAACCTCGTGGGACACGTGCGGATCAGGGTCAGCGGCGAGCGTGGCACGGAGGTGGTCCTGCGGCACGCTGAAGTGCTTGAACATGGAGAACTCGGGACCAGGCCCCTGCGCGTCGCGAAGCAGACCGACCGCTACATCCTCCGCGGCGGGACCGAAGAGCAGTGGGAACCGGAATTCACCATCCATGGATTCCGCTACGTGGAGGTGAGTGGCTGGCCGGGTGAGCTCAATCCCGAAGCTTTCACCGCCGTCGTCGTCCATTCGGACCTGTTGCGCAGCGGAACTTTTGAATGCTCGGACCCTATGTTGAACCAGCTGCATTCCAACGTCCTGTGGGGCATGCGCGGGAACTTCGTGGACGTGCCCACGGACTGCCCGCAGCGCAACGAACGTCTCGGCTGGACCGGTGACTTCCAGGTCTTCGCAGCAACGGCATCGTTCCTCTATCGGATCCCCGGGTTCACCGCCTCTTGGCTCAAGGACCTTTCGGCTGAGCAGGGAACCTACGGGCCACCGCCGCTGGTGGTCCCCGAGGTCACATTCGATATGCCGCCGTTCCCGGTCCGTCCGGTGATGGCGGCGTGGGGCGATGCCGCCGTGCTGGTTCCCTGGGTGCTGTACCAGTGCACGGGGGACCTCGAGTTCCTGCGCCGCCAATTGCCCAGCATGCGCGCCTGGCTCGAAGCGGCAGTGGAAGCCGCGGGACCGGAGTTGCGCTTTGAGCAAGGTATGCAGTTCGGCGACTGGCTGGACCCGGCGGCACCGCCGAATGAGCCGGGAGCTGCCCGGACCCCTTGGCAGTTCGTGGCACAGGCATACCTGGCCCACTCTGCGTCGGTGGCGTCCCAGGCCGCGGCTTTGGTGGGTGACGACGACGAATCCGCCCGCTTCCGTGAACTCGGTCTCCGTGCCAGGACGGTGTTCCGTGAAAGGTTCGTCGCCGAAGGTGGCCGGATCACGCCGGAGACACAGACCGCCTACTCCGTGGCCTTGAGTTTCGGGGTCCTCGAACCCGCGGAGCGCGCGGTGGCGGCTGCTGGCTTGGCGGCTGCGGTTGAGGCTGATGGATACCGGATCGCCACCGGTTTCGTGGGAACCCCCTTGGTGTGCGATGCGCTGAGCGATCACGGCTACGCGCCGGCGGCCTACCGACTGCTGCTCCAGACTGAATGCCCGTCCTGGCTCTACCCGGTGACCATGGGCGCTACGACGATCTGGGAACGCTGGGACGCCATGCTTCCGGACGGCAGTATCAACCCGGGGGAAATGACCTCCTTCAACCACTACGCGCTCGGCGCCGTGGCCGACTGGATGCACCGCACGGTCGCGGGCCTCGCGCCCGCGGAACTGGGTTACCGCAACATCGAAGTGCGGCCGCGGCCCGGCGGAGGGCTCGACTGGGCGGAAGCCCGGCACGAAACCCCGTACGGCGAAGCCGCGGTGCGCTGGGAGCTTTCGGGTCAAGCGTTCTCCCTCGCGGTAACGGTACCTGCAGGCTGTACCGCTGCAGTGCACCTGCCGGACGCGGCCGAAAGCCGCTACGACATCGGCTCCGGGGTATACACCTTCAGCTGCGATGTGGCGCAAACCGACGTCTCGCGCACCCCACAACTGTCGGCACGGCCATGACCTTGGATCCGGAGCTGGCCGGGCTCACGCATCATGTGGGCCAGGCCAGTTCCACCTCCGAGCTCCTTGCCGATCCGGCCGGGCATCAACGCCTTGAGGCCTTTTGTGGAGGCCTGATTCCGTATGCGGCGCCGGACGTTCCCGTCCGCGCCATGGACGTGGCCGGACCTAATGGTCCTGTGCCGATCCGGATCTACGGCGAGGCCCGCAACGGCAGAGCGGACGACGGCGGGGCACCGGCCTTGGTGTGGATGCATGGCGGCAACTTTGCCGTTGGCGGACTGGACATGCGCGAATCGGAGCAACTGGGCCGGGAAGTGGCTGCTCGGAGTGGCGGAGTGGTGGTAACTGTGGGCTACCGGCTGGCGCTCGACGGGATCCACTTCCCGGTTCCGCATGAGGACGTGCTGACCGCTTGGTTGTGGACAGTCGGAAACGCCGCCGAGCTCGGGCTGGATCCATCGCGGCTGTGCTTGGGCGGTGCCAGTGCGGGTGGAAACCTTGCCGTCGGAGCGGCGCTCTACCTCAAGGATGCCGGACTGCCGCTGCCCGCCAAACTGGTGCTCGCCTACCCGTTCCTGCACGGCGAACTCCCTGGGGAGCGGGAGCTCGTCCTCCCGTCGCCGGCGGACATCCCCCCGTTCCTCTGGTTCACCGAGGAGGACTGCCGCAACATGGTGGAGAACTACATCGGCGGTCCCCTCACCATGGCATCCTCCTACGCCATGCCCGGGCACGCCGATCCCGCAGGCCTGCCGCCGTCGGCCGTTCTGTCCTGCGAGTACGACAACCTGCGCTTCTCCGGGGAACTCTTTGTTGAAGGGCTGCGTGCTGCAGACATTCCTGTCCGATACCGGATGGAACCCGGAACGACTCATGGCTACCTCAATCATTCCGCCGCCCTGGGTGTGGTCCAGCGCGGGCTTCAATTCCTCGCCGATGAACTTCAACAACCTGCCCACCCAACTGACTCGCACTTAACGTCGTTTTGAGCCTCCAAAACGACACTTACTGCGAGTTAGTTGGGTGGGCCGCCCGTTCAAAGTCTTGAAAGGAACCATGAGCCAGCCAGCACCTAACCTTCCTCCTCTGAGAAAACCGGGGCGCCTGCGTACAGAACACTTGGGCGAAGCCTTCGGTATCACCATCGTTCGGCCGCGTCTGGGTTGGGAGCCCCCGCAAGGAACCATCCGCCAAACCGGCTACCAGTTGGCCACGAGCAACGGCTGGGACACAGGAAGGGTCGAGTCAAGCGAACACCGTTCCGTGCCCTATGACGGACCTGAGCTTGGCTCACGGGACCGTTTCGAATGGAAGGTGCGGACGTGGAACCTGTACCCCGACGGCGCCGAGCGGGAATCTGATTGGTCCGAGCCGATGCCCGTGGAACTGGGCCTGCTGCACCCCACTGACTGGTCCGCGCAGTGGATCGGTCCCGACGAACAGGAAATCCATGGGCAGCAGTTCCCACAGCCAGGTGAGCGCCCAGGGTACGCGCTCTATCAGGAATTCACGCTGAAGGCGGCACCGGATCTGGCCCGCGTGTACGCCACGGCCCACGGGATCTACGAGCTGTTCATCAACGGCCAGCGCGTGGGGGACCAGCAGCTGACGCCCGGTTCCACGAGCTACCACAGCACCCTTCAGGTGCAGGCCTACGACGTCGGCGCGCTGCTCCGCCTAGGGGCAAACACTGTCCGGGCCGTCCTCACGGATGGCTGGTACCGGGGCACGTTCGGGTACACGCGCGACGCCGACATGTACGGAACGCAGACCGCGTTGCTCGCGCAGGTCGAACTGCAGTCCAGCGGAGTGCGGACGACGATCGGCACCGACGCGTCGTGGCTGGTTTCTGTGTCGGAGATCGTCAGCGCCGACCTGATGGAAGGACAGCACGCGGACTTCCGCAGGCTCGCGAGCCGCCATACGGGTACGGCGGTTCTCCGCGAGGCCAGCTTCGATGCGCTGAGCGGACCGATCGCGCCTCCCGCCCGCATTGTGGAAGCGCTGGCCCCGGTCGCGATCACTCGCCTGGGGAACGGCAACCAGGTGGTGGACCTGGGACAGAACATCAACGGCTGGGTAAGGCTGACTCGATTGGGGGAAACCGGCGATACCGTCACCCTGGTTTACGGTGAAGCCCTGGATGCCGACGGCGATGTCACCCAGGACCACCTCCGTCCCCTCGACTTCCGGAATCCAGGGCAGTTCCTCGGGGCCGGACAAGTAGACTCCGTGATTTCCTCGGGCGCTCCGGGCGAAGTGTTCGAACCCCGACACACCACCCACGGTTTCCAGTATGTCTCCGTCCAGGGCCTTCCCGGGGAGCTGCAGCCGGAGGACATTGTCGGCTGCATGGTCCAGACCGAGCTGGAGCGCCTCGGGTTCTTCGCCTGCAGTGATGAGCGCTTGAACAGGCTGCACCAGATCGTGGAGTGGAGCTTCCGGGACAACGCCTGCGAGGTCCCCACCGACTGCCCGCAGCGCGAAAAGGCCGGCTGGACGGGGGACTGGCAACTCTTCGTCCCCACCGCGGCGTACCTTTACGACGTCGCCGGCTTCTCCCGGAAGTGGCTCAGAGATGTCCGGGCAGATCAGTGGGACAACGGAGTGATCGCCAACATTTCACCGTCCCCGGGAGCTGCGGCTACCCGGAGCGACTTCATGGCGTTCGTCAACGGCTCGGCAGGGTGGGGCGACGCGATCGTCGTGGTGCCTTGGGAGGTCTACCTCGCCACGGGCGACGCGGGGATCCTGGCCGAGAACTGGGAAGCGATGGAACGTTGGCTTGGTTTCGTCCGGGAATCGGCAGCGCAGAACCGCCACCCTGAGCGTGTGGCGGCGAGCCCGCTCCCGGCATCGCACGAGCAGTACCTCTGGGACACAGGCTTCCACTGGGGAGAATGGCTGGAACCCGACGGACCGGAGCCCGATCTCCACGCCTTCAAGTCAGCGGATCAGGGCATCGTGGCCACGGCATACTTCCGGCAATCGTCAGCGATCATGGCGAGAATCGCGGCCGTCCTAGGCAAGGAAAGGGAGGCGCGGGAACTCGCCGAACTGTCGGAGAAGGTCCGCCAAGCCTGGGCGCAAGAGTACCTGGGCAGCGACGGCCACGTGGGAGACGGCACAACCCACGGGAAGAGCCAGGCGAACTGCGTCCGGGCTCTTGCCTTCGATTTGGTGCCCGAATCCGCCCGTCCCGCCGTCGCGCAGCAGCTCGTTCGGCTCATCAAAGACGCGGGAACCCATGTGGGAACCGGCTTCCTCGCCACGCCCTACTTGCTGCCGGTCCTGGCCGACAACGGCCACCTTGAGCTTGCCTATGAACTGTTGATGCAGGACTCCGCGCCGTCCTGGCTCTTGATGGTGGACAGGGGTGCCACCACCGTCTGGGAAGACTGGAACGGTATCGACGCCGACGGTTCCCCCAAAGCATCGCTGAACCACTACAGCAAGGGTGCCGTTGTGTCCTTCCTGCACCGCTACACCGCGGGCCTGCGCCAAGCTCCGGGCAGTGCAGGTTACGAACGGATCATCATCGAGCCGCAGCCCGGTGCGGGCATCACGTCCGCGAACACTTCCCACCACGGTCCGCACGGGCCAATCGACGTCGCCTGGCGCCTCAACGATGAGCAGCTCACCCTCTCTGTCACCGTCCCGCCCGAAACGACAGCGGAAGTCCGCCTCCCCGGACAGTCAGCGTCCGACGTCGGGCCCGGAACCTACCGCTTCACCGCCCCGATGGGCGGCTTCGACCACCAACCACAACTCACAAGGAGTGCAACGTGACCCAGCAAACTGTAATCGCCGCAACTGACGGCCCAGCACGGCGTGTGCCGAACCCTCCACCCTTCCCCGCCTACCAAACGCCAGGCACACCTGACATTGTGTCCGAGCATTCCGTGGTCCACCGGGAACTCAGCTACGCGATTGCCGTCGGTTTCCGTCGGCTCGCAATGGACATCTGGCTTCCACGCACGGCAGTGGACACCCTGGTCCCGGTAGTGGTTTGGATCCATGGCGGGGCCTTCCAACTCGGGGATCGCCGCGAACTGCCCCCCACATACGCGCCGGAGTCCGTGTTCCGCCTCCTGAACGCGGCAGGCATCGCCTGCGCCACGGTGGACTACCGCCACGCCCTGGAAGCCCCATTCCCTGCCCAGCTCCACGACCTCAAAGCCGCCGTACGCTACCTGCGCGAACACGCTGAGCTCCTCGGACTCGACGCACACCGCATCGGGGCCTGGGGTGAATCCGCGGGCGGCCACCTCGCTGCCCTCCTTGGGCTCACCGGAGGCAGGGAAGACCTAGAAGGGGGCCTCGGCGTACAGAGACAATCCAGCTCCGTGAGCGCCGTCGTCGACTTCTACGGAGTGTCCTCACTGACCCTCATCCCGCCGATGGTTGCGACCGGGGACTTCCTCAGCCCCGCTCTGTTGGCCGCCGTCCCCGACGGCATGCCGTTAGAACCCGGACCCATGCTGGTAGGGGGATCGAGCGATCCTGCGCTCCTGGACGCCGCCAGCCCCCTGGGCTACGTCACCGCGGAAGCGCCACCGTTCCTGCTCATCCACGGCGACAGCGACGGGTTGGTACCGCTCTCTCAGAGTGAGCTCTTGGCCGATGCGCTCGCAGAAGCCGACGTGCCCCATGAGCTGATCACCATCGAAGGCGGCGATCACGCCTTCTTCTTCGCCGAAGCCCAAGTGCCCGCCATCCTCGACACCGCGGTCGCCTTCTTCCAAAAGGAGTGGAGTTAGCCATGACGTACAGTCCCATGCCCTCCGCGCAGCTCGCAGCTCCGCGTGGCGCCGATTCCGGTGCCCTGATAGCCAAGGCAATCCGGGGCGCCCTCAATGTCCAGGAGTCACCGAGCGGTACAAATATCCTCCGTCTGCCAGCCTGGACGCGCGCACAATACGGCGACTCGGGCCTCTTCATTGATCATGCCTCGTCGCAACTTTCAGGCGTGCGCCTGGAGTTCCAGACAGAAGCACGTTGGATCGAACTCGAACTGACCTTCACCAGGCTCTCGCTGGAATGGGCTGGCCTGCCGATGCGGGCCGCCGTGGTGAGTGTCGCTACGGAAGACGGCTTCGAACAGGATCAGTTTTTCGACGAGGGAGACATCATCCAAACCAGCCCCGACTTCACAACGGAACGGGTGACTGGCCACCGCAGCATCGTGCGGTTCCACCTTCCGCCCACGGAACGAACGCGGAAGGTGACCCTGTGGCTCCCGCATAACTCCGCTGCGGAATTGCACGAGCTACGTGCAGACCGCGAGCTTCACGCTGCCGTGCCGTCCGGCCCACGCTGGATCCACTACGGCAGTTCAATCAGCCAGGCCTCCGAAGCCGCCACGCCATTGAGCACCTGGCCGGTCATAGCCGCCCGTCGGCTAGGACTCGATCTCCTTAACCTCGGCCTCGCGGGCTCAGCCCACCTCGACCAGTTCGCAGCCAGAACCATCCGCGACGGGACAGCCGAGCTGATCACCCTCAAACTTGGCATCAACGTCGTGAACGGGGCAACCCTCCGTTCCCGCACCTTCACACCGGCAGTGCACGGTTTTCTTGACACCATCCGCGATGGACATCCCGATACCCCCATCGTGATGATGAGCCCGGTCCTCTGCCCGGCCCATGAAGAAACGCCAGGCCCCACCACCATGGATTCGCACGGCATAGCTCGCGCAAGCGACCTCCCGCGAACCCCGGGCGATGGCCAGCTCACGCTGCAGGACATTCGAGCGGCCCTTGCGGCCATCTTTGACTCCCGATCGGCCACGGACCCGAAGCTGTTCTTCATGGACGGGACTCAACTGTTTGGAGCGGGCGATGTTCAGCACCTACCGGATGGCCTCCACCCTGACGCCGCAGGCAATCGACTCATGGGAGAGCGGTTCGTAGCACTGGCCGAAAATGCAGCCTGGCTCCCTGCTACTAATAATCGGGACCGGGTCGTTCGAAGCCATTTCAATGATTGAAATGAGCCGTTCAGAGTCGACCTCGGATGCGAGAGTCTAAGAGGGACAAGCCAGCCCGATGACGGAGCAGGCACTGCAACAGAGGGAGTCGACGATGACGGAACACCGGGTACTGCGAGGCATCGAATTCGCCCGCACCGGCGACGACGAATCCCGCCTGCTGTTGTTGGACCTGTACATGCCTGAACCCGCTCCGCAACCGGAAGACTTGCGGCCCGCGATCGTCCACTTCCACGGAGGCGGTTGGAGCGTGGGAGAACGCTCCTCGCTGGGCCCGGTGGTCGACGGCTTCGGCCTCAACCCGTTCGAGGTCCTCGTCGAGGCGGGAATCGTCGTGGCGTCGGCCGATTACCGGCTGAGTTCGGAAGCGCATTTCCCCGCCCAATTGGATGACGCGCAGGCCGCGGTGCGCTGGCTCCGGGAACACTCAGCCGAATACGGCGTGGACCCTGCACGGATCTACGCCTGGGGCGACTCCGCAGGCGGCCACTTGGCCAGCCTGGTAGGCCTGGTTGCAAACCCTGACAGCCGGGTCGCGGCAGTCGCCGCCTGGTTCCCGCCCACCGACCTGAACCGGATGGGGGAGCAGGCCTTGCCCGACGCCGTCGCGAGGGCCAGCGATCCGGGGTCCCGGGAAGAGCTCCTGGTGGGCGCAGTCTTGGCTGCTGAGCCAGAGAAGGCGGCCGCCGCGAGTCCCATCAGCTACGTCAGGCCCGGCGCCCCGCCCTTCCTTCTGGTCCACGGGACTGCCGATCGTTTCGTTCCCGCCGCCCAGTCCCAATCGCTTGCCGACGAGCTCAACAAGGCAGGCGCCGACGTCGAACTCCTCCTCATCGACGGAGCGGACCACATGTGGTCCCTCCCGGACGGGAGCCGGGCCGCTGCCGAGAAAGCGCTGGCCGCCACGGTCTCGTTCTTCCGGCGGCAATCCGGTGCTACCTAGCTCTTCCGCACCAAACCGCTTCGGCAAAGCCTCAGTCGAGGCCCCCATTGCCGTGCCCCCTTACCGACAACCGCCCTCCGGGCGAAGCTGAAAGGCCCCACATGCAGTACATAGGCATCAACCACGACGGCGGAACCTGGGCAGCAGCCCTCAGCGGCACCACGGTCTTCCCTCTCGCCCCCGTCACGGACTTCTGGGCCGATGCTTCCGGATGGCAGGAGAAAGCACTCACGCTTACCGAGGATTCGGGGGCAGCTTTGGCGAGGGCGGAGGCCACGGAGGTGCCGCTCGTGCCACCGTCGGCGCGCGTGATCTGCGTCGGCCTCAACTACAAGGCCCACGCCGCCGAAGGATCCTTCGCCGTCCCCGAATACCCCACGCTCTTTGGACGCTGGACGGCTTCCCTGTCCGTCGGCCGCGTCCCGGTCCCCGTGCCAGGCGGTGAAGCAGGGTTGGACTGGGAAGGCGAAGTGGCGGCCTACATCGGTAGGCGCGTGGAGTCAGAAGACGAAGCGAGCGCGGAGGATGCGGTGTTCGGTTACTCTACCTTCAATGACCTCACCGCCCGCCGCGCCCAGAAACTCACGGCCCAGTGGACCCTGGGCAAGAACGGCGACTTCACCGGCCCGCTCGGGCCGTTGGTCAGCCGGGATGAAGTCGGCGACCTCCGCGACGGCCTCCAGGTGCGGACACGCGTCAACGGCACCGAGGTCCAGAACGGCAACACGAGGGACATGATCTTCTCGGTTCCGGCCATCATCTCGTTGATCAGCCAGACCTTCACCCTCCACCCAGGTGATGTGATCGCCACCGGCACTCCGGAGGGCGTCGGGTATGTCCGCACGCCGCCATGGTTGCTTCAGGCCGGCGACACCGTGGAAGTCGAGATCGATCGACTCGGCACCCTGGTCACACCCATCGGTGAACCTGAACTCCGGGCGAGGGCCTGATGTCACTCTTCCACTCACGGCTGGAGGAGCTGCCGGACACGGTGCCGGTCCTGATTTCCGGAGGCGGACCCAGCGGCCTGTTCCTGGCACTGGATCTGGCACACCGCGGGATCCCCAGCCTCGTCATCGAACCACGCACGTCCATTGACCTCGACCGCCCTCGCGCGAAAACCACCAATGCCCGCACCATGACGCACCTCAGGCGCCTAGGCCTCGCAGACATGCTGCGCAAGGCAGCGCCGCTGCCCGTGGACTTCGCCCAGGATGTCATTTTCTGCTCGTCGCTGACCGGTCGAGAGATCCGCCGCTTCCCCCATGCCTTCCAGCTCGACACCGGCCGCTACGAACCCCAGCCCGAATGCGGGCAGCAAGTGCCGCAGCCGATCCTGGAGACCGTTCTTCGAGAAGCTGTCGCCGCTTCCGCCCACGCCACGCTTCTGACGGGACTGCGGGTGCAGGGATATGAGCCCGTAGGAACCGGTCAACGGGTGACGGTGACCGATGCTTCCGGTTACCGCAGCGCCGTTGACTGCACTTACCTTGTAGGAGCCGACGGCGGATCCTCCACCATCCGACGCGGCCTGGGCCTGCGGCTCGAGGGCGGATCCGCAGCCCTGTCCAACATCAGCATCCTGTTCCGCTCCGGCGACCTCGCTGAGACCATTACCCTGGACCCGGCCGTGCAGTACTGGGTACTTGGCTCGGACACCGCAGGCATGGTGGGCCGCATGGATTTGGACTCCACGTGGTGGGCCATCATCCAGGGCGTTGACGCCAGCCAGGACCTCGATCCCGTCAGCCTGGTCCGTTCCCTCGTCGGGGCTGATGTCGAGGTGGACGTCGTCGCTACTGATCCATGGACGGCCCGCATGCTCCTTGCGCCGTCGTATGGCCGGGATGGAGTATTCCTGGTGGGTGACGCCGCGCACCAGAACCCGCCGTGGGGTGGCCATGGCTTCAACACGTGCATCGGTGACGCCGCCAACCTGGCCTGGAAAATCGCGGCGGCCCTTGATGGATGGGCCGGTCCTGGCCTGTTGGCAAGCTACGAACTGGAGCGGCGGCCTGTCGCGGCGCGGACCATCAGCGATGCGGCAGCCAATGGCAAAGCCCTTGCGTATCACTTTGCCGCTCCCGCGCTGGCGAATGACGGGGAGGAAGGCGCGGCCGCCCGTGCTGAGGCCCACGAGGCCTTGGCCGTGAAGCAAAGCGAGTTCGACTCGCTCGGGCTGGTGCTCGGGTACAACTACTCCCGGTCTCGGCTGGTGGTGCCGGATGGGGGGCCGGTCCCGGCTGAGGATCCCATTCGATACGTGCCCTCGGCCAGTCCCGGCGCCCTCTTGCCGCACGCGTGGCTCGATGAGTCCTCCTCGATCTACGACGTCCTGGGGGACGGCTTCGCGCTGCTGGTTGATCCAGCATCGCTCGCCGGGGTCGACGCCGGGCATGCCTACGCAGCCGTGCTGGCCGCCGCCTCCGCCAAAGGACTTCCCGTGAGCGTCGCCGCCGTCGGGCCTGATGGTCGCGGTGTCCCGATGTCCGAACTATGGGCGGCCGACGCCGTGCTTGTCCGTCCGGACCAGCACGTGGCGTGGCGCGGCTCCTCGCCGGAGGCGGCTGCTGCGGCTTTGGCCGTAGCCGCGGGCTGGAGCCCGGGCTTCGCCGATCCGGCCGACGAAACTTCCGAACACCCCAAGGAGGGCAGCCATGCCGGCGCCATCATTTCGTGACTACCTTTATCCACCGGATCACCCGCGCGTAGCGCTGATCCGCGGCCTGGATGCGCGGTCCTACGCGGAAGCCGCCAAGGGCGATTCCTTTGCCGGCCCCATGATCGAGGGCTGGCAAAAGCTCTACCCCGAGCCCTTCACAGGCGTTACCAACGACGGCGTCCTGCGCGAAGAGCTGTACCCGCTCACCGATGCCCTGCCGGGGGAGGAAG
The DNA here is from genome assembly GCF_051843155.1 of Arthrobacter sp. KNU-44. Classification (NCBI taxonomy): domain Bacteria; kingdom Bacillati; phylum Actinomycetota; class Actinomycetes; order Micrococcales; family Micrococcaceae; genus Arthrobacter; species Arthrobacter sp. KNU-44. Next base: position 59,071 of record NZ_JBPXNG010000002.1, on the reverse strand, counting down.
CCCCGACGTCGGACATGGTCGCGACGGCGGAAAAGCTGCTGACCCTCACGTCGCAGGAACAGCGGGATCGGCTGGGCTATCCGGTGGACGCCCACGAGTGGCAGAGTTGGGCCAACCCGGAGTTCATGCAGCACGACACCGGACTGCGCCTCGACGAGGTGGATCCCACTCTGCGTGATGCCGCCCTCGCCCTCGTGGAGTCGAGCTTGAGTGAGCAGGGCTACGCCTTGGTGCGGAACCTCATGCGGATCAACGGCTTCCTCGGCGAGCTGGTGGAATTGCCGGAACTGATGAACGAATACAGCTACAACTTCGCGCTCTACGGCGTTCCATCCGAGTCGGCACCGTGGGGCTGGCAGTTGTTCGGCCATCATGTGGCGTTGAACTGCCTCGTTGCGGGAACGCAGCTGGTTCTGTCCCCGGTGTTCCTCGGCGCGGAGCCGGACGTCATAGACGCCGGACCACACAAGGGGGTCGAGGTTTTCAAGGACCGCATTGCCCGGGCCCGCGAACTCATGGCTTCCCTGCCCGACGCAGTGCGCCGCGAGGCGCTTAGCTATCCGGAAATGGTCGATCCCGCCATGCCGGAAGGCCGGGTGCATCCCGGCGATGAGCGGCACGTGGCGGGTTGTTTCCAGGACAACCGGATCATCCCGTACGAAGGCATCCTGCTCAGCTCGATGCCGCCCGCATCCCTGGCCCTCATCGACCGCCTGGTGGATGACTCCATCGCCTACCTGCCCGCCGGACCGCGTGCCGCCCGACGCCGCGAGATCCATAAGCACTACGCCGAGACCTGGTTCTCCTGGATTGGCGGCTGGCAAAGCGACGAGGCCTTCTACTTCAGGATCCAGAGCCCCGTGGTGATCCTCGAGCTCGATCACCACACCGGCGTCTTCCTCAGCAATGACACCCCGGCGCCGTTCCACATGCATACCGTGGTCAGGACCCCCAACGGCAACGACTACGGCCGCGCCCTCGTGCGCCAGCTCGCTAAGGACAAGAAATGACGACGGCGGATCTCGCCCCAGAGCCTCCGGCACGTGAGCAGCAACATGGCAACGCTGGTCCGCTGCAAGGGTTGCTCGTCGTCGACCTCAGCCGGGCACTGGCCGGACCGCACGCGGGGATGATGCTCGGCGACCTCGGTGCCCGCGTCATCAAGGTTGAGGCACCCGGAATCGGGGACGACACCCGGGGCTGGGGACCGCCTTTTGTCGGCCCGGACGAGGACCCGCAGGCCACCTACTTCCTTTCCTGCAACAGGAACAAAGAGTCCATCACCCTGGACTTGAAGTCCCGCGACGACCAAACCGTGCTGCAAGGGCTCTTGGCAAGGGCCGACGTCGTCATCGAGAACTTCCGCACTGGGGTGATGGACCGATTAGGCCTTTCCACGGCGGCGATTCAGGCGCTCAACCCGCGTCTCGTGATCCTCTCCATCACAGGCTTTGGCCATGACGGGCCGGAAGGTGGGAGGGCAGGCTACGACCAGATTGTCCAGGGCGAGGCCGGACTGATGTCCCTGACAGGCAACGGACCGGACGATCCACAGCGCGTGGGTGTTCCCATCGCCGACCTGCTCTCCGGCATGTATGGAGCGTACGGGCTGCTTGCCGCGCTTCTTGAGCGGGAACGCACGGGGCGCGGACAGGTGGTGCGCACGTCGCTGCTCGCCGCCGTCGTCGGTGTCCATGCCTTCCAAGGCACGCGAATGACCGTCGCCGGAGAGGTCCCCGCGGCCCAAGGCAACCACCACCCGTCGATCGCACCCTATGGGCTCTTCCGCTGCAAGGATGGAGCAGTTCAAATCAGTGTGGGGAGCGAGTCGCTCTGGCGCACCTTTTGCGCTGGCTTCGGGCTCGACCCCTACGCACCGGACTTCGCCGGCAACGCCGCCCGGGTACGCCACCGTGGCAAGACGATCGCGTTGGTGGAGGACGCCTTCTCGCCCTACTCCGCCCGTGAGCTGCTCGAAAAGCTGCGCCAGGCCGGAATTCCCGCAGGAAAGGTGCGGACACTGGACGAGGTGTACGCCTGGGACCAGCTGGCGTCCCAGGGATTGGCGGTCGAGGTAGAGCACGAGGTCCTTGGCCCCATCACCCTTCCCGGTCCGCCGCTGCGCTTCTTCGATCCGACGCCCGAAGGCGAAAACGAAACCACCAAAACCAGGCACACCCCACCGCCGCTTCTCGGCAGGCATGCAGGCAACATCCGGGCATGGCTCGCGGAACCGGCCGATGCGGTATCGGGCCCATGAGGGCTGCGACGGCAAACTCCGGTGTCAAGACCCGGATTTTGCCGGCCCGCGAGTTCATCGCCGCGGTGGTTGATCCAGGAACATTTGAATCGTGGGATCTCCCGCAGGCCCCAACGGAACTTGGCGCCGAGTATGCCGAGGTCCTCGTTGTTGCCAGGCAGCGGAGCGGCACGGACGAAGCCGTGATCACAGGCACAGGGATCCTTGATGGAAGACGAGTCGCGGTCATAGCCGGGGAATTTGCCTTCCTTGCGGGATCTGTGGGGATCGCAACGGCTGGGCGCATTCTCTCGGCCCTGCAGCGAGCCATGGACGAGGGCCTGCCGGTAGTTGCAAGCCCCGCCTCGGGCGGAACCCGAATGCAGGAAGGGACTCCGGCGTTCCTTGCCATGGTGGGAATTGCTGCGGCAATCGAACGCCACAAATCGGCCGGGAACCCTTACCTGGTCTATCTTCGCCACCCCACCACGGGAGGCGCCATGGCTTCTTGGGGATCCCTCGGACACCTGACCTTCGCACAGCCCGGGGCGCTCCTCGGATTCCTGGGACCGCGGGTCTACGAGGCACTGGAAGGCAAGCCGTTTCCCCCGGATGTCCAGACCGCGGAGAACCTGCAACGATGCGGGTTGGTAGACGGCGTGGTCCCGTTGGAGGGGCTCCGACCGTTGCTGTCGAAGGTACTGGACTATGCATGCTGGGCTTCTGATATTCCACCGCGTGGCTTCGACGTCGAGCCGCTGCTGGCGCCGAGCCCCGGGCCGCGGGCGCAGGACACCGATCCATGGACCAGTGTCCTCCGCACCCGGAACAAGGACCGGCCAGGCGTCCGGGAGCTACTGGCCTTCGCCGCGCGCGACGTTGTGTTGCTCGAGGAAGCAGCCGAATCGCAGGTCTCGGCCGGACCCTCCAGTGCCGTGCTCATGGCATTCGCCCGCTTTGGCGGCGTCCGCTGCGTCGTGGTGGGGCAGGACCGCCGCGGCCAGACCGCGGGCGCGCTCATCGGGCCGGAGGAACTGAGACGGGCGCGCCGGGGAATGCGCCTCGCCGCCGCGATGAAGCTTCCGCTGCTCACGGTGATTGACACCCCGGGCGCCGAATTGAGCCCCGAAGCCGAAGAAGGCGGACTGGCCCGCGAGATCGCGCGCTGCGTGGCACTCCTTCCAACACTTCCGGTACCTTCCGTGTCCTTCATCCTTGGGGAGGGCACTGGCGGTGCGGCGATTGCCTTTCTTCCCGCGGACCGGATCATCTGCGCCGACCATGGCTGGCTGGCACCACTGGCGCCGGAGGGCGCCAGTGCCATTCTTCACCGTGACATTGCCCGGGCGCCTGAGCTGGCCCGGAGCCTGCGGACAAGCGCCCGGGAACTGCTTGACGCCGGCGCCGTGGATGCGGTGATATCTGAGGAACCGGATGCCGCCGAAGAGCCCGAGGCCTTCTGCCGGAGGGCGGGAAGGGTCATTGAACGAACCGTCCAGGAACTTCTGGCCGGGTTCGGAATCCTCTAGCTGCGAAGCATGAGGCCCGGACTCCTCGCGGAGTCCGGGCCTCATGCCGTCCTTCGATCACAACTGCCGGGCGATCACAGATCCAGGGCGGCGCGGCGCTGAGGGGGAGGCCCGACGACGGTCAGGTCCATTTCCGCCTGTGCCCGGCCGAAGCCTTCCATGTCCATGTAAGGCTCCCCACCCTCGGTGTACATGTAGTCCTCCGTGGGCTTATTGAAGTACTCAAAGAAGCCGTTGAACACCGACGGGGTCAGGAACCCCACCATCTGGGTGTTGTGCGAGTCGAAGGCGAAGGAATGGATGGTGCCCGCCGGCGCATGGAGGAAATCGCCCTTCGTGAGGAGGACCTCGCGGCCGTTGGCGTAGATCCACATACGGCCTTCCGTGCACAGGAAGTTTTCGGTGTGCTCCGAGTGGAAGTGCAGCGGAATGTAGGGCGATTTGGCGCCCTTGGTGTGGACAGCGAAGTAGTTGGCGCCGGTGTTCTCCGGCCGTGAAAGGTAGCTGAACATGGTCTGGTAGCTGACCAGCCTTTCGCCTTCCCCGGCGCTGAGAAAATAGGGACTGAGCGATGTCGGCAGCCCCGCGTTGAGCTGCAGCGACGGCGCTACCCGCTCCACGTCCGGGAACGTGATGCCGAACTCGGCGCCGACGTCTGCCAGTTCGCGTTGGGTCACCTGGTGGCCGGCCCGCACCGGCGGAACGTGCGAATCTATGGCGGTGCCGATCCTCTCGTAGTAGGCTTCTGCGCCGCCCGGCGTCATCCAGTTGAGGAACCGCGTGTAGTGGCTGGCCATCCGATAAGCGTGGGGAGTTCCGGGAGGAATGACCACAGAATCACCGGGAGTCAGGACCCGGCTTTCACCGGGGAGCCACACGTGGAGGATGCCGTCGAAGACGTACAGAGTCTTGTGCTCGATCGAGTGACTGACGAAGTCCGACTCCATGCCCATGCCGCCGGAGATGTATGCCGCGCTGAAGATCCCGCCCGTATCCGCGGCCCGTGCGATCACCGTCACCAGTTGGCCGTTGACCTCGTATCGGGCACCCTCACCGGAAGCCATGTAGTAAGGCACGGCCTCGCCAGGCAAGACATTCGCTACCGGCAGTTGCTTATTCATTTCCTCAACATTGAGGGACATGGTTCCTTCTTCCTGACAGGCGGTTAGCACCGAAGTTGCACTCTAGCCTGCCTTCCCATCACGTGCGGCAGTCAACGAGTTTCAATCATTGGAAAGGTTTCGGAGTGCGTCAAGCCTTCCGATGCCTGTCGATGCCAACGTTCGGCGCACGCTTGCCTGGGAGTCATTGCCTCGTGTGTCGGCTGCTTCGGCACTGAGTTGAGCGAAGTGGCGGGGATAGGTGACTCCTCCAAGTACGTCGAAGCGGACGGTGACGGGCTTCGTGTCAAGGTTGATCTCGGCGACGGACGAACGGATCCAGATCGCTTATTGGGCACCCCGTCCCGCATCATGTGGTCCTCTTGGCCACACCTGGGAGCGGGTTCAAAAGTGGGAAATGACGGTGTGTTGACAGTGTCAACACATTTGGCTTCGGACTGGGTCGGACATCGGTCTGACTGGCTCTGATTGGCTATGTTTTCGGGAGTTCCCGGTGTTTCCGGGGCCCGGAATGCGGTTCGAGTCCCACCTCGGGCACAGCATTCCCCCTTGTCAGAGGGGGTTTTTGCTTTAACGTGTTGACAAAGCTTGGGGCTGTCCCTCTGACGCTAGGGGTGCGGGCTGTGGCCTGGCTCCCGCGGTGGCCTGTTCAGGTGTGTGGGTGGCGGGTTCAGGGTCCTGGCTGGTGGGCCCTCCGCCTGCTATGGGTGGGATTATGCGGTTCCTCGCTCCGGTTCGCTCTGGTTGGTCGTGGATGGCCAACACCTGTTCATGGGATTGGGGTGCAGGTACGACATGATGAAACCGATTTTGTTGGGGAGCGGTTCTCGGAAGGTTGCTCGTGGCCATCCGGGGAACTGTGTGGGTGAGTTGGTCCTGTCAAAGCGGGTGTGGACACTGTCAACACTGATGTCTGCTTTATCGACGCTGGGGGTGCGGTGAAAGCCACCGGCACAACCCACCTCACCACAGTCACTGGTGAGTGAATGTGCGGGGACGCATATGGGTCGTCAGCCGGTCGCTTGAAGGTATCGCCGCATTTCAGAGGCACATTTGCATACCTATCTGACAACGTTGGTAAATCGCTCATGTCGCGAGATTCTGCGCTCGAGTCAGAAGTCACATGCCATGTTCTTTGACTGGGCAGATCGTCGAATTGGCTCTAGTCTTGGCGGCGGTTCCACTCACCTTGGCTATGTCAACCGCTGAGTGTGTCGCGCCGATGCGGACGCGCCGCCCAGTCGGAAAGGTTCGCCCGGTGCGAGCACACGGATCCGTTTGGGGTTGACCACGACGTCCCATAGCCTGTCCGGGTCGGCGTTGAACGGGGCGAACTCGGGGGAGTCCACCGAGCCCCAGTGGTGCAGGAGCAAGTCCGCATCGGGGTAGGCATTGGCCATCTCGACCGCGCCGTCGAAGGTGAAGTGCCATTCGCTGTCCGAGAAGTCGAAGAGGAGCGCGTCCGGAGTCGGCATGGTCAGATGGTGTTCGCGGATCAACCGTGAATCCCCTGGTGCCCAGATCACGCCGTCAAGGGTCTCGATCCAGAAGCCACACGAGTCCTCATCGTGGAAGGTACGCTGCCCCGGCTGGGGCGCGGCATTCTGCCAGGCGTGGTCGGCCGGGGTGACCGTGACCCGGACCCCTCCGACGGAGAAGGCGTCGCCGATGCCGTGGCCGTCGGCGGGCATGCCAAGTTCGCGCATCAGCTCGGCAACGTAGCGGGTCGAGTGGAACCGCTGAGTGACTGCCCTCAGGGCTGTACATGTCGGCACGCTGAAGTGGTCATTGTCGGCATGGGTGACGAGGACGGCGTCGAGTCGGGGCACGTCTGCCGCCTGCAGCGGGAAGTCGATGAGCACGGGCATGTCGAAGTCCTGGAGCAGCGGGTCGACGGCCAGCAAAGTTCCTCGTGCGTTGATCAGGAATCCCGCCATGCCGAGCCAGTACAGGACGGTGCCGTGTGGGTCGTCGAAGGCCTCGGCCCGAATCGGCACCGTCGGCGGGGCCATGGCCTGCCCGCGGGGGCTGCGCCGGACCGGTGTGCGCGGATCGTTCATTTACTCTCCTTGGGACAATTCTGGGGTGCAGCGGGTGCTTCTCCGATCGAGTCGGGGAATGGGCACTGCCGATTTGCTGCCAGGAACGGGTCAGTCTAGTCGTACTAAGCAGCTGTAAACGCTCAGCTCTCTTCCTCGATAATGCCCTTCAATACGCTCATCGCGCCCATACCGTTGGGCCAACCGGAGTAGAACGCCAGGTGCAGGAGGGCTTCCTTCAGCTCTTCGTCGGTGACACCGTTTTGTCGGGCGAAACCGAGATGGAACTTGAGCTGGTCCATCTTGCCCAGTGCGGTCAGCGCCGCGACCGTAATCAGGCTCCGATCGCGCTTGGAGAGCTCCTCGCGCTCCCAGACCTCATCGAAGAGAACCTTGTCGGTGTAGTGGACCATTCCGGGGGCGAAGTCGCCGAAGGCCTTCTTCCCGCCGCTCCAGCCGGTGTTCTGCTCTTCATGGCTCATGATCATTCTCCTTAGTCGTAGCTGCTCGAATGCTTCTATTCCATCGCCGCGGCGGCGGGGGAGGGAGTCTCCAGTGAAGGGTGTACCAGTGGGGACTCCCTCCAGGTCGGTGGCCGGAATAGCGTTGTCTGCATGAATACCAGGGACGAAGCGCGGGAGTTCCTCATGTCCCGTCGGGCGAATATCAGCCCCGAGCAGGCAGGGCTGGCCGTCTCGGGTCACCGTCGCGTGGCGGGCTTGAGGCGTGGTGAGGTGGCGATGCTTGCGGACGTGAGCCCGGAGTATTACGCCAAGATCGAGCGAGGCAACCTCGTCGGGGTGTCCGACTCCGTGCTGGAGTCGGTCGCCCGGGCCCTGCAGCTCGACGATGCCGAGCGCGAGCACCTGTTCGACCTCGCCCGGGCCGCCAACGGGCGTGCGCAGCCTGTGCGCAGACGCAAGCCGAAGACGTGGGTGGCGAGGGATAGCCTGACCCGTGCACTGGAGGTCATCGTGAACGGCCCGGCCTTCGTACGCAACGGGCGGATGGACATCTTGGCCACCAACGCTCTGGGCCGCGCCTTCTACGACGAGGTCTTCGCCGGGCCCGGGCAGGGAAACCTCGCCCGGTACTGCTTCCTCGACGAACGCGCCAGGACCTTCTACCCGGACTGGGAGGCAGCCGCCGACGTCACCGTCGCGATCCTGCGCACGGAGGCCGGCCATGACCCACGGGACAAGCAGCTGCACGACCTCGTCGGTGAACTCTCCACCCGCAGTAACGCGTTCCGCACGCGGTGGGGTGCGCACAACGTCCGTCGCCACGGCTCGGGCACGAAGGACTTCCACCACCACGAGGTCGGCGACCTCACCCTCACATACGAAGGTCTGGAACTGACCGCCGAGCCCGGGCTGTCGTTCCTCATTTACACCGCCGAGCCCGGTTCGCCGAGCGATCAGCGCCTGCAGCTGCTGGCGAGCCTCGCAGCTACAGCCGCCGCAGCCACGCTGACCGAGTCGCCGTCGCACTCCGTGCTCGACGACACCAGAACCACGAAGGATTGATCATGCACACCAGAAAACTCGGCCAAGGCCTCGAGGTCTCTGCGATCGGGCTCGGAGCAATGGGCATGTCCCAGAGCTACGGGCCCAACCCCGGCAGTCGCGACGAGATGATCGCAGTGCTGCGCTCGTCCGTCGACGAGGGCGTGACGTTTTTCGACACAGCAGAGGTCTATGGGCCGTACGTCAACGAGGAGCTCGTCGGGGAGGCGCTTGAGCCGATCCGCGACCGGGTCGTGATCGCCACCAAATTCGGCTGGGACATCCGGGACGGCAGGGCGGTAGGCCTTGACAGCCGGCCCGAGCAGATCCGCCGTGTCGCCGAGGCGTCGCTGAAACGGCTCCGCATCGAGGCGATCGACTTGTTCTATCAGCATCGCGTCGACCCCGAGGTGCCGATCGAGGATGTCGCCGGTGCTGTCGGCGACCTCATCGCCGAGGGCAAGGTGAAGCATTTTGGCCTCTCCGAAGCCTCCGCCGCCACGATCCGCCGTGCCCACGCCGTGCACCCGATCACCGCGGTCCAAAGCGAATACTCGCTTTGGACACGGGATCCCGAAGCGGAGGTGCTGCCCACCCTGGCGGAGCTCGGGATCGGGTTCGTCCCGTTCAGCCCGCTCGGTAAAGGCTTCCTTACCGGCACCGTCGACGTATCCACCTCGTTCACCAAAGACGATATCCGCAACCGTGTCCCGCGGTTCGAGGCCGAGAACCTCGCCGCGAACCAAAAGCTCGTCGACCATGTGGTGGGCCTCGCTAAGGTGAAGGGCGCGACGCCGGGGCAGATCGCTCTGGCTTGGTTGCTCGCGCAGCAACCAGGGATCGTGCCGATTCCCGGCACCCGACGCACCGAACGCATCCGCGAGAACGCGGCGGCCACCCAGGTCGCGCTCTCCGCGGACGAACGCGCCGACCTCGACAGCCTCGCCCGGCGCCTCGGCGTTCGCGGAGACCGCTACAACGCCGAACACATGGCGTACGTCAACCACTGATTACAACGAAAGGAAAAGCAGAATGACTGAGATCAACTTCAAACAAATCTTCCCGCTCGGGGCGGAGAACGACGCCTACGCCCAGTACTTTATCGGGCAGAGCTACCTGGCCCCGCTCGCCGGCGGGAGCGTGCCGGTCAGCAACATCTCTTTTGAGCCGGGATGCCGCAACAACTGGCACATCCACCACGGCACCGATGGTGGAGGCGACCAAATCCTGATCTGCACCGCGGGCAGCGGCTGGTACCAAGCAGAGGGCACCGAGCCGATCAGCCTGGAGCCTGGAACGGTGATTCACGTTCCAGCCGGTACGAAACACTGGCACGGAGCCAAGGCTGACTCGTGGTTCTCCCACCTCGCGTTCATCACCCCGGGCGAGGGCGTCAGCAACGAATGGCTCGAGCCCGTCACCGATGAGGTGTACGGCGCACTGCCGAAGAACGGAGAGAACGTATGAGCGTCTTGAGCGAGAGCTACACACTGGCCAACGGCGTCGAGATCCCGAAGCTGGGCCTCGGCACCTGGTTCATCGACGACGACAATGCTGCTGACGCGGTGAAGGCCGCGATCGAGATCGGCTACCGGAATATCGACACAGCTCAGGCGTACGGCAACGAGCGCGGTGTGGGCGAAGGGATCCGCACCAGCAGGGTCGCTCGCGAAGAGCTGTGCGTCTCTACCAAGCTGGCCGCGGAGATCAAGGACTATGACCGTGCGGTGGCCGCGATCGATGGCTCGCTGGCGAAGCTTGGGCTCGAGTACATCGACCTGATGCTCATTCATTCTCCGCAGCCGTGGGACGACTTTCGCGGTGGTGACTACGCAGACGGGAACCGCCAGGCATGGCGTGCCCTGGAGGACGCTTACCGAGCCGGCAAGATACGCTCGATAGGGGTATCGAACTTCTTGCAGGAGGATATGGAGAACATCCTGTCCACCGCGGCCGTGGTCCCGCAGGTGAATCAGCTCCTGGTCCACGCGGGCAACACACCGGCAAATTTGCTGGCCTACTGCGAGAGCAAGGGCATCCTTGTCCAGGCATACTCGCCGATCGCCCACGGGGAGATCCTGAAGAACGCCGAGGTCCAGGCGATGGCAGGGAGATACGGGGTGACGGTGCCGCAGCTGTGCATCCGGTACACGCTGCAGCTGGGCACGGTGTCGCTTCCGAAGACCGCCAACCCCGAGCACATGCGCGCCAACGCCGAGGTCGACTTCGTGATCGCCGATGAGGACATGGCCGCCCTGCGCGGTCTGCGGGACGTGGACTACGGCGAGCACAGCGTATTCCCGGTTTACAGCGGTAAATGACACAGGAGGACGAAGAAGCGTGACCGTCTGGACCCCGCAGCAGCTCGGGAAGATCGGATCCTCCGACGACTTCCACATCTCGCCCTACCGTGATGACGGCACGACTCCGGGCACACCGACCTGGATCTGGTCTGTCGTCGTCGAGGGTGACGTGTACGTTCGCGCGTACAACGGGCCCGCATCCCGCTGGCACAGCTCAGCGATGACGCAGGGGGCTGGGCGCATCCGCGCCGGCGGCATCGACGCTGAAGTTGCGTTCACCCCGGTGGACGGCGAGATCAACGACCGCATCGACGCAGCCTATGCGAAGAAATACGCAGGCAGCCCGTATCTACCGCCGATGACCTCAACGAGGACTCGCGCGGCGACAGTGCGCGTCGACCCGAGGTAGGGCTCCCTCCCTCCGACCGCTGATCGAGCTGGGCAGTCCGGCGTCGAGGACGCCCGGCTCAATCAGAGGCACACGGCCGTCCGAGAAGACCTTGATCAGCTTGCCGGTTTCCTTTTCGTGAGCTGGTCGAGGAATACCCCGATGAGGTAACGGAGCCAAGCAGGTTCGTGCCGATCACGACGCCTTGCACCCTTTGCGGCCGGTCAGGAGGAACACCCGATCGGTGAGGTCAATGCGTCCCGCGATCGATCCGATGGCCGCTTCGCTTGACGTGACTCATATCACCTGACATGATGGTTGCTGGTTCTTTCGAGACCTGGGTATGTAACTCGCTTCGGGCGAGGCAAGGCTCAAGCTCTGCGACCTTCATCGGTCAACCGGCTTGGGCCTTTTTCGTGCCCCGAAACAGGATCACCTGAAACAGCTCAAGCCGCGTTGCCTCACACCTCCGCCCAATGAAGGGCGGATCTGAGAACGCGAGGAAATCATGAGCAAGCAATACGCTCCCTTAGCCGCAGACATCGTGCGGCTGGTTGGCGGCAAAGCCAACATCACCGAGGCCTACCACTGCCAGACCCGGCTTCGTTTCGCCCTCAAGGACGAGTCCGCCGTCGCGCTGGACGAACTGAACGCCACTGAAGGCATCGCAAAAACCCTCTCCAAGGGCGGAGTTTTCCAAGTGGTGGTCGGCATGCACGTCAAGGACGTGTTTGACGAAGTGGAGCGCGAGCTCGGCGATCTGTCTGCCAACGCCAAGGACGACGACGGCCCAGCCAAGGGCAAGCGCAAAAACGTGGGCAGCGCGGTCATCGAGTTCGTCTCCAGCGTCTTCCAGCCCCTCATCCCGGCTCTGTCCGGCGCTGGTATGGTCAAGGCCCTCCTGGCCCTGCTGGTCGTCCTGAAGGTAGTGAACACCGGCTCCCAGACCTACGTGCTGGTGAACCTCTTCGCAGATGCGGTGTTCTACTTCCTGCCCGTGCTCCTGGCGTTCAGCGCGGCACAGAAGCTGAAAATCAGCCCCATCCTGGCCGCCGCGGTCGCCGCCATGATGCTGCACCCCAATTGGGTGGCCCTGGTGACAAAGAAAGAGCCGGTCAGCTTCTTCGAGATCCTACCCTTCCCGCTGGTGAACTACTCAGGTGCGGTCATCCCGATCATCCTGGTCATCTTCGCCCAGTACTACGTGGAGCGCAGTCTCACCCGCGTAATCCCGAAGTCCGTGAACCTCGTGTTCGTCCCCATGCTGACCTTCCTCATCATGGGCACTCTGGCCCTCGGCGTCCTCGGCCCGATCGGCAGCATCCTCAGCGGCTACCTGGGCTCGTTCTTCACCTTCCTCAGCACCAACGCCGCCTGGGCACCGGCCCTGTTGGTCGGTGCGACCCTTCCGGTGATGGTCATGTTCGGCCTGCACAACGGCATCGCGCCTCTCGGTGTCGTCCAGCTGGCCCAGACGGGCAAGGAGAGCATCTTCGGCCCGGGCGCCCTGGTCTCCAACATCGCCATGGGTGCAGCGTCCCTGGTCGTCGCTTTCCGAACCAAGGACAAGAAGACGCGTCAGATTGCCACCGCGGGCGGCATCACCGGCCTGATGGGCATCACCGAACCGATCCTCTACGGTGTGGCTCTGCCCAAGCGGTACCCGCTGATCGCGGCCATGATCGGTGGCGGCGCGGGCGGCCTGTACGCTGGCCTGTCCCAGGCGCACCGTTTCGCCACCGGATCCTCCGGCCTGCCTGCCGTGCTCCTCTACATCGGTGACAACACGCTGGTGAACATGATCAACATCATCATTGCCTTGGTCATCTCCGCGGTGGTCTCCGCCGTGCTGACCTTCATCCTCTCGTTCAAGTTCGAAAAGTCCGCCGGCGAAGCAACTGCGGCAGCGGACGACGCCGTCGCCGCACCGTCCGGCCGCCGCTCGTCCGTTGCCGAGAGCGCCGTCGTCGCCAGTGGTGCGGGTGGCATGGCCACGCTGGTGCGTGCCGAGACCGTGGAGCTCGCGGCCCCTTGCGCCGGCTCCGTGGTGCCGCTTGCCGAGGTCAGTGACCCGGTGTTCGCTTCCGGAGCCATGGGCCCGGGCATTGCCGTGGAGCCGTCCTCGAGCGTCATCGCCTCCCCGGTGAGCGGCACCATCGCTGTGGCCATGAAGACCGGTCACGCCTTCGGCATCAAGACCGACGACGGCGCGGAGGTGCTGGTGCATGTCGGCATCGACACGGTGACCATGAAGGGTGAAGGCTTCCACGGCGCGCTGGAACGCGGCACCCGTGTGGAGGTCGGCCAGCCGCTTGTCACGGCCGATCTGGACGCCATCCGGGCCGCCGGCCACCCGGCCACCGTGCTGGTGGTGGTGACCAACGGTCCCAAGGACGCACCGGTGGAGCAGCTCGAGAGCGGCTCCGTGGTGGCAGGCGCGGCGATCGCCGCCGTCGGACGCTGACCAGGAAGCCAGGAAAGGAACCGCAGAATGCAGCAGCATGAGCAGCTCACCCCATTTCCCGGGGACTTCCTTTGGGGGGCCTCCACCTCCGCCTACCAGGTGGAGGGCGGCTGGGACGCCGATGGCAAGGGCGCGTCCGTGATCGACATCCACATGCACCGTCCGAAAGGTGTCACGGACTTCAATGTCGCCGCGGACCATTACCACCGCTACGCCGAGGACGTGGAGCTCTTCGCAGAGCTGGGGCTGAATGCCTACCGCTTCTCCATCGCCTGGACCCGGATCATCCCGGACGGTGACGGCGAGATCAACGCCGCGGGCGTCGCCCATTATCACCGGGTGATCGACGCGCTCCTGGCCAAGGGCATCGAGCCCGTGGTGACCATGTACCACTTCGACCTGCCCGCGGCGCTGGACGCTCGTGGTGGTTGGTCGGAGCGGGCCACCATCGACGCCTTTGAACGCTACGCCCGGGTCCTGTTTCAGGAGTACGGCTCCAAGGTGAAGTTCTGGCTCACCATCAATGAGCAGAACATGATGATCCTGCACGGCCGGGCCATCGGGACCACGGGCCGCAGCGGCCAGGTGGGAGGTAAGGAGCTCTATCAGCAGAACCACCACATGTTCCTTGCCCAGGCCCGGGCAATGGTGCTCTGTCATGAGCTGCTGCCGGAGGCGAAGATCGGGCCGGCCCCGAACATCGTCTCCGTCTACCCGGCCACATCCGCTCCGGAGGACGTCGTTGCGGCGGACGACTGGGATGCCATCCGCAACCTGCTCTACGTGGACCTGTCCGTGCGGGGCAGCTATCACAATCTGGCCTGGGCGTATTTGGTGGCCAAGGGCTGGGAGCCGGAGATCCTGGACGGGGACCTCGAGTTGCTGGTCGCAGCGAAGCCGGACTTTCTCGCGTTCAATTACTACTCCACCCAGACCGTGGGTGCGTCCCGCGGGGATTCCTCGGACATCCAGGTACGGGGCGGGGACCAGCAGATCGTACGCGGCGAGGTGGGACTCTACCGAGCGGTGAAGAACGAACATCTGCCCGTCAACGCCTTCGGCTGGGAGATCGACCCGGTGGGCTTCCGCACCACCATGCGCCGCCTCTGGGACCGGTACCAGCTGCCGCTCATCGTCACTGAGAACGGCCTGGGTGCCTTTGACGAGCTGGTGGACGGCCGGGTCCGGGATGACTACCGGATCGAGTTCCTGAAGCTACACCTGGAACAGATCCGCCTGGCCATCAGCGACGGCGTGGACGTGTTCGGCTACTGCCCCTGGACTGCGATCGACGTGATCTCGACCCATCAGGGCATCTCCAAGCGGTACGGGTTCATCTATGTGGACCGCACGGAGGACGATCTGAAGGAACTGGCCCGGGTACGGAAGGACAGCTTCTTCTGGTACCAGGGCGTCATCGCCACCGGCGGTGAGTCACTGTCCTTCTGAGGACGGGCCCGCGGTGCGGGCACCGGTGGTGCGGGGCGTCCTGCTCTGCACCACCCCATGAACTGTTGATGGAAGGAACGGTGAGACGTGCAAGTCAAGCGCGTGCTCAACAACAACGCGGTCCTGGCGATCGATGACGACGGCAAGGACCTTGTGGTGATCGGACGGGGCCTCGGCCACGGCCGCAGACCGGGTGATGAAATCTCCCGCGAAGTGGCAGACCAGGTCTTCGTCGCGGCGGAGAACGCCAATGTGGAGCGGCTTGCCCGCTTCCTGGATGACATCCCCCTGGACTGCCTGAATGCAGCCGGCGAGGTCGCGGCGCTGGCGGGGGAGCGGCTCGACCTGCGGGTCAGCCAAGCCCTTGTGGTACCGCTCGCTGACCATCTCAGCTTCGCCGTCGAACGGCTGCAGGCGGGGATCCCGGCGCAGTTCCCGCTGGCCTGGGAGGTCTCCCAGCTGTACCCGAAGGAGCTCTCCACGGGACGCGAGGCGCTGGGCCTGGTGGAGGCGTCCCTGGGCGTGAGACTGCACGACGACGAAGCGGTCGCCTTGGCCATGCACTTCGTGAACGCCCAGTTCGCCACCCCCGGCATGGAGAAAGCCATGCAGATGACCGGTGTCATCGCGCAGGCGTTCGCGCTGGTGGACAAGACCTTCGGCTTCACCGTGGACCAGCAGTCCATGAACGCGGCACGCTTCGTCACCCATCTGCGATACCTGTTCAGCCGAGTCGCCTCGGGCAAACAGATCTCTGAGAAGTCCTCCGTACTCGTGGACGCGATCATCCAGAGCCACCCCGAGGCCGTCGTCTGCGCCGCCAAGATCCAGTACCTACTGGAAATGGGACTGGACACGAGCCTCACCCGGGACGAGGTCGCCTACCTGGCGTTGCACGTGGCACGCCTCGTTGCGGACGTGAACGAATACCGCTGAAACCGAGATGCGTCTCGCGCTCCAGGGCCGAGCAGCATGCCCACAGAGCCATGGTCGCGGCACGGTGCACTGACGCCGTCACAATCCTCCCTCAACCAACCGGCAGCATTGACGCCCGCTGGGCACTGTTGAGCCGAACAGACGAAAGAGAACTTCAATGAAAGCAACAGCTCTGAAAACTGCAGGAACCACAGGGTTTCAGGGAGTCGGAGTCAATCCGGGCCGCGTCATCGCTACTGTCAGGCACATGCCGGAGCCGTTGGCGGAGCCGGCCACCGGTGATGCCCTGCCCGCCGGGACGGACCCGGCGGAGGCCATCGCTGGCCTGAAGGCCGCGGCGCTGGCCGTGCATGACGAACTCAAGGATCGCGCCTCCCGGGCCCGGGAGGACGGCAAAACCGTCCTGGAAGCCACGGCCCTGATGGCCAAGGACGCCATGCTTCTGAAGGCCGCCGGGAAGCTGATCACGGCCGGCACCGGCGTGGAACGCGCCGTGTGGGAGGCCGCCGAGGGCGTGGCCGCCCAGTTCAAGGCCCTGGGCGGGTACATGGCCGAACGCGCCACTGATGTACTGGACGTGCGCGCCCGCATCGTCGCTCAGCTGCGCGGCGTCCCCGCCCCGGGCATCCCCAGCTCCGCCACCCCGTTCATCCTCCTGGCCGAGGACCTCGCCCCGGCCAATACCGCCACCCTGGACACCACCGTGGTCCTGGCCCTGGCCACTTCCGGCGGCGGACCCCAGTCCCACACCGCCATCATCGCCCGCTCCCTCGGCCTGCCTGCCGTCGTCGCGGCAGCGGGCATCGAGGCGATCGACGACGGCGTGGAGGTGTACGTTGACGGCGCTGCCGGTGTCGTCGTCCCGGAACCGGGGGAGCCGGAGCGGGAATCGGCCGCGAAGTGGGCGGTCAGTGCCGCGACCCTGGCTTCCTTCGATGGCACGGGTACGACGGCGGATGGTCACCCGGTGCCGTTGCTGGCCAATGTGGGCAACGCAAAGGACGCTGAGGCGTCCGCGGGCATGGGCGCGCAGGGCGTGGGCTTGTTTCGCACCGAGTTCTGCTTCCTGGAGCGGGACACCGAGCCGTCCGTGGCCGAGCAGGCCGACGCCTACCGAGCCGTGTTCGCGGCTTTCCCGGGGAAGAAGGTGGTGGTCCGCACCCTGGACGCCGGGGCGGACAAGCCCCTGCCGTTCCTGACCGATTCCACAGAGCCGAATCCCGCCTTGGGCGTCCGCGGCTACCGCACCGACTGGACCACCCCGGGCGTGCTGGATCGCCAACTCTCCGCGATTGCGCGGGCGGCCGCTGACTCCGAGGCGGACGTGTGGGTCATGGCCCCGATGATCGCCACCCGGCCCGAGGCCGCGCACTTCGCCAGCCTGTGTGCCGCCGCGGGGCTGAAGACGCCGGGCGTCATGGTGGAGGTCCCCTCCGCCGCGCTGACCGCCGGAAGTGTCCTTAAGGAAGTCGAGTTCGCGTCCCTGGGCACGAACGACCTCACCCAGTACGCCATGGCCGCGGACCGCATGCTCGGCCCCCTCGCCGGGCTCAACGACCCCTGGCAGCCGGCCGTTCTGCGCCTGGTGCAGCTGACCGTCGAAGGCGCGAAGACCGCTGGGGACAAGGCCGTGGGCGTCTGCGGCGAGTCCGCCGCGGACCCGGCCCTCGCCGTCGTCCTCACAGGCCTTGGCGTGAACACCCTCTCCATGACGTCCCGCTCACTGGCAGCCGTGGGCGCGGTGCTGAAGACCGTCACCCTGGCCGAGGCGCAGGAGGTGGCGGCCCTGGCGGTGGGAGCCGCCACAGCCGCGGAAGGCCGCGACTCCGTGCGGGCACGCCTGTCGATCTTGGCCGAACTGGGCCTGTAGAAGCACCCTGGATTTCACCCGACCCTCATCGATCCCCATTCTGAAGGAGAACCCCATGACCGAACTCAAAGCCGTAGTCGCCAGCCGCTCCGGTCTGCACGCCCGTCCCGCGGCAATCTTCGCCGAAGCCGCCGCTGAACTGGACGTCGAGGTCACTATCGCCCTGGACGGCACCCCGGAGGACGAAGCCATGGACGCCTCGAGCATCCTGTCCCTCATGACCTTGGGCGCCGGCAACGGCGACACGGTAGTGCTGCGCGCCGAGGGCGCTGGCGCCGAAGAGGCCCTGGACAAGCTCGCAGCCCTGGTTGAAACCGACCTGGACGCCTTCTGACGATTTCCGGAAGAGACAATGTCCGCCCGGCAGGTCAGTCGGCTGATGAGGCGTTGTGGATTGTCTTGGCGAAGTCCAGGAGGGTGGTGCTGAGGGCGGGGAGTTCGCTGGGGTGGAGGCCGTATTTGGTGAATTCGGTGGTGGGGAGTGTCCGGTGCCTGGCGATGGCGGCGGCGAAGGTTGGCAGGTCCAGTGTCGGGTCGCGGCGTTGGCAGAGGGTGATCAGTTGCTGGTGGGTGAAGCGGCGGCTGGTGATGATGGAGGAGGCGTCGAGGTAGTCGCGGGCGTATCCGCGTGAGTAGACGGCGAGCAGCTTGGATGCGACGGAGTCTTTCAGGGACAGGATTGGTCCGATGTCGATGATGGCGGGGGAGTTCTCCCACCAGTCCAGTCCGAGGTCGATGACGACGGCTTGTTCGTCGTGTCCTACGGTGACGCTGGCGAACTCCTCGTATTGTCGGGTGATCTCGACGGCGTATCCGGCGGCTTCGAGAGCGGCGGTCACTTTCTGTGCCGATGCGGCGAAGGTTGCCGGGGTGTGCTGGCGGTGCAGGGCGAAGAGGTCGATGTCGTCCGAGAGGCGTTCGGTGATGCCGTGCTCAATCAGAGCCTGGCCGCCGGCGAGGAGGAAGCCGTCGGCGGCCAGGACGCCGAGGGCGATCTTGGCTGCTACGCGCTGAGCGTCGTCCATGATGGGTGTTCCTTCGCTTCGCGGGTGGCGGGGAGCTGGGGGAAGGTGTTTTCCCAGAGCTGCCTGCACCGTGCGGGAAGGATCATGGTGGGCCACAGGGCGGTCAGTCGTGCTGGGTGGACGATGCGGCAGATTTCCTCGATGGATCCGGAATTCTGCAGGGTGAGTTGGTACAGCACCGAGCAGCTTCCGTCATCGTCCACGGTGTAGCTTCTCTCCGGTCCCCAGTCCACGTGCAGCGGGAGTTCCATGGTTCCGGTCGCGGGGCCGTGCAGGTCGTTGAAATGGTTAGGGACCAAGTAGACGAGGGAGTCGGCGATGGTGTGCCGGTGCTCGACCGGGGCTGCGACATACTCGCGGAGCCGGATACGGATGAGTTCGGACACGGAGGTGCCTTCCCGCACGGCTTTGCGGTGGGCTTCATTCCACAGTTCGTCGCTGACCCGGATCGTGTGCCGTGGCGTCCCTGCCGACATGGCGCGCTCCTTTCAGAGGGCTTGACCTTTACGGTCAAGTCTACGCGGTGTCATGACACCCGAAAGAGGGTGTTATGACAGGGTGAGAGGCGGCTGTTCGGCGTCGCGAGGTTGGCCCAAGCTGTGATGGCAGAGGGAGGAAACGGCCGAAGGGCCGCCGTATTCTCATCGCTGGCTTTTAGAAAATACCTGTACCCGGGTAGGATACAAACATGTCCACCGTGTTGACGGATGTGCTCATCCAGAAGGTGAAAGTTGCTGGCGCGGCGGCCAATAAGGCGCGTCGGGAAATGGTCGCGGCTTCGGATAGCCGCGCGGAAGCTGTCTTTTCTTTGTGGGTCGAGGGCATGACGGTTCGGGGGATCGCCAAGGCGACGGCTGTCAGTCCTTCGGTGAGTCAGCGTCTGTTGGAGAAGGCCCGGGCCGGCCGGCCGGCGTTTGAACGGCGGGAGGAGCGAGTGTCCTATGAGTTGCACCGGGCCGTTGCCGAGAAGTTGCGTGTCGATCCTCAGGCTGTACTGAGCAAGGCGAAGGTGAACCTCGCCCGTCTTGCGGCAAGGTCCCGGGGCGCCTTTGCCGAGGGATGGGTGAGCGAGTGGTCGGCGTTGCTCGCCGGCCCGGTCGATGACCTTGTTGAGGTGATGCTCCGCCCGGACGAGCGGTCCATCGACCTGCGCCAGATGACGCCATTCGCCGGAGTGCTGACAGATGAGGAGAGGCTTTTGGCCATTCACAAGGCGACACGGCATGGATCGTAGCCAGCTGGAGCACGCCATTCGGGCGGCGACGGAAATCATCCGGCACGACACCGTCGTTATCATCGGCAGCCAGGCGATCCTGGGATCGTTCACGGAGAACGAGTTGCCGCTCGAGGCAACGATGTCCGAGGAAGTCGACGTCGCTCCGATGGAGGACGATGATGCCCAGTCGTTGGCGACCGAGCTGGACGCGGCCATCGGTGAGATGTCCTTCTTCCATGAAACACACGGGTTTTATGTCCAGGGCGTCGGCATGGACACTGCGGTGCTGCCCGAGGGCTGGACGGACAGGCTGGCGAGGGTCAATAACGCCAACACCAATGGCCGGACCGGACTCTGCCTTGAACCGCACGACCTATGTGCGGCCAAGCTCATCGCCGGCCGGGCCAAGGATCGCGTCTTCGTGAACGCCCTCCTTGAGCATGGGCTGGTCGACGCGGACACGATTGCCGTTCGGCTTGAAACCGTACGTGGTGACGACATTCGCCGGGACCGGGCCCTGGCATGGGTGCGGAGTTCCTCCGGCCGCTGATAATCAGGCGACCGCGCCCGCCGCATCCTCGACGGCCGCCTGGTACAGAGCACCCGCGTTTCAGCTCCAACCCGTTCGCTCGGTTCCACGGCCCACGGTGACGTTGTCGTGCAGACTGCAAGGTCATGGGCGCTCCTGCACTTTGGGTCTATGAGATGTACGAAGGAGGATCGCCGTGACCAGAATCAAGCCGACACATCTGTCGCGGACGGATGCATCGAGGACGAGTTGGCCTGATGCCGTTGCAGCCGACGATAGAGCGACTGCCGCTTCTCCTAAAACGAGGGCGGCAGTCGCTCTGTGTTCTTCAAATTCTGTCAGAAAGGGGTGTTGACAATGTCAACAGATTTGGCTCCGTACTGGGCCGTACATCGGCCGGACTGGCTCGGATTGGCGATGTTTTTGGGATTTCCCTGTGTTTGCAAGGCCCGGAATGCGGTTCGAGTCCCACCTCGGGCACAGCATTCCCCCTCGTCAGAGGGGTTTTTGCTTTAACGTGTTGACAAAGCTTGCGCTGGCGCGCCTCTGACGCTAGGTTCGCGGGCTGTGGTCTGGCCGCCGCGGTGGCCTATGAAGGTGTGTGGGTGGCGGGTTCAGGGTCCTGGCTGGTGGGCCCTCCGCCTGCTCTGGGGTGGGGTTATGCGGTTCCTCGTTCCGGTTCTGTCTGCCGCCTCACAAGTTCAGCCGCAGCACCAGTTCGAGAGGAACCAAGAAGGGTCATGCAGGTTATCGCCGACATCAAAATCGAGCACAAAGCAGAGTTGTACGAAAAGCTCGACGCTGTCATCGCAGCTGCCTATGCCGACGCAGCTGCACATTGCCGAGGGGTCCTTGTAACGCGCCACGATTTCGACCACTTCACCCTGGCGCTTGCACCAAACATTCCGTTCGGAATCATCCATGAAAACGACCAGGCCCGCCGAAATCGTTTCGGAGAGTAGTTGCCAAGCCCTTACCTCGTCACTGTGCACACTCTGTGCCTCGGACTGGGTCGTACATCGGCCGGACCGGGACTGTCTGAATAACGGTGTGTGGCTCCGGCCTGATCCGAAAGGAGACGGCCGTGTCTGAATCCACGACCGAGATGACAGGGGTGATGATCGATCCTGTGACGGGAGAGATCATCGATCAGAAGGAGCTTGCGGAGCGGCTGCTCGCGCAGGCCAAGGAACAGGGCGTGAGCCTGGTGGGCCCGGGCGGGCTGCTGAACCAGCTCACCAGGAACGTGCTGGAAACCGCTCTGGAAGCGGAACTTACCGAGCACCTCGGGCACGAGCACGGCCAGACGCCGATCGCAGCCAACATGCGCAACGGCACCCGGCCCAAGACCGTGCTGACCGAGATCGGCCCGGTCGAGATCGAGGTGCCCCGGGATCGGGACGGCTCGTTCGAGCCGGTGATCGTGCCCAAGCGGAAACGGCGCCTGGACGGGATCGACCAGATCGTGCTCTCGCTCTCCGCCCGGGGGCTGACTACCGGGGAGATCGCCGCGCACTTCGAGGAGGTCTACGGGGCCAAGGTCTCCAAAGACACCGTCAGCCGCATCACGGAGAAAGTCGCCGGGGAACTGGCCGAATGGTCGTCCCGGCCTTTGGACCGGATCTATCCGGTGCTCTTCGTCGACGCGGTCGTGGTCAAGGTCCGTGACGGGCAGGTGCGCAACACCGCGTTCTATGTCGTCATGGGCGTCACCGTGAACGGGGAGCGGGAGATCCTGGGGATCTGGGCCGGCGACGGCGGCGAGGGTGCCCGGTTCTGGCTGCAGGTCTTTACCGAGCTGAAGAACCGGGGCGTCGAAGATGTGTTGATCGCTGTCTGTGATGGGCTCAAGGGCCTGCCGGAGGCGATCACGACCACGTGGGAGCGGACGGTCGTGCAGCAGTGCATTGTCCATTATGCCGACCTTCGGATTATGCCGATGTGGTCGCGGGATCCTTTGCGGGACAGGGGTCTGACGCTGGCGAGGTCGGCATAATCAGAGCCCTTCGAGCCAGGCGATGAGGCTGTCGGGCGGCTGGTATCGGCCGGCCCGGCCGGTGGGTGGTTTGGTTCTGGCCAGGGCCTTCTCCTTGAGTTCGAGGTCTGCGTGTAGGTAGATCTGCGTGGTGTCGACGCTCTCGTGACCGAGCCATAGCGCGATCACGCTGGTGTCGACGCCGGCGTGCAGGAGCCGCATGGCACAGGTGTGCCGGAGCACGTGTGCTGTGATCGTTTTGCCCTGCAGTGATGGGCAGGCGGCGGCCGCTGTGCTGGCGTAGTGGGCGATTCGGTGCTCGATTGCATCGTGGCTGAGCTTCGCGCCGCGGAGGGTCGTGAACAGGGGGTTGTTGGGGTCGCCGTGCTGTTCGTTGATCCAGCCGCGGAGGACGGTGATGGTGCCGCTGGTCAGCGGGGTGATCCGGTCTTTGCGCCCTTTGCCGTGGCAAGCGACGTGCGCGCCGGTGCCAAGGTGCACGTCAGCGCGGGTGAGCCCGGTGATTTCGGAGATCCGTAGCCCGGTCTGAACGGCGAGCAGCAGCAGCGCGTGGTCGCGTCTGCCGGTCCGGGTGGTTCGGTCGCAGGCGGCGAGAAGCGCATTGATCTCGGCCTCTTTCAGGTAGGTGATCAGGGCCCGGTCGAAGCGTTTTGGCGGGATTGCCAGCACCCGGGCGATGCTGGCGGCGTGCTCGGGGTGGGCCATTGCGGCGAACCGGAACAAGGAGTGGATCGCGGCCAGGCGGGCGTTGCGGGTGCGGATGCTGTTGCCCCGGTCGTGTTCGAGGTGATCGAGGAAGCCGGCGATCAACGGTGCGTCGAGATCGGATAGATCCAGTGCTGACGGCGTGAGCCTTGTCTGTGCCGAGGCGTATCCGAGCAGCAGCCGCAGGCTGTCGCGGTAGGCGGCAACTGTGTGTGCGCTGGCGTTCCGCTGCCGGATAAGGCGGTCGGTGAAGAACGCTTCCAAGGTCGGGGCGAGGGCGCTCATGACCGGCCTGCTGACTGGTCGGCGAGGTATGCGTCGAGGCGTTGCCCGGCGAAGGCCATGAGCTCGGGCGATGCGGATAGATACCAGTAGGTGCTGGCCGGATGGACGTGGCCCATCCAGGTGGACAGCAGCGTCAGGCGGGTCTGCCCGTCCTGGCCTGCTGCATAGGCGTCGAGCATCGACCGCACGGCGAAGGAATGCCGAAGGTCGTGGATGCGGGGCCGGCATGACCCGGATCGCGGTCGCAGACCGGCGAGACGGGACAACTGCTTGAACGTGTGGTGGACATTGCAGTAGATCAGTCTGGTTCCCGCCGTGGATACGAGCAGAGCCGACGTCCCGGTCGACGGGGCAAGCCGATCACGCAGCTGCTGGTAGCCGCGCAGCTCGTCTGCTGTCGTTGGGTGCAGCACCAGCGCTCTGGTCTTACCGAACTTCCCAAACCGCACCAGGAGCCGCCGTTGCGTGAGGTCCAGGTCATCTTGGTTCAATGCGATCGCCTCGCCGACGCGGATGCCGGTCACGGCAAGCAAACCGATCAGCGTCGAGAACGTGGCCCGCCGCAATGGGGTGCGTAGCGTGGCCGTCGCGGCGATCAGCCCTGCGATCTCGGCGTCGGAATACAAGTACGGGCTCGCGCGGTGCGGCCGCTGCGGCAGCATGTCCGGGGCTGGGACCTGATGCACCGGATCGAGGGTGCGCAGGTAGGTGGCGAAGCCACGAACCACCGACAACCGATAGGCGTGCCAGTTAGAGTCTGCGTTGGCAGGCAGCCGCGACCAGTCCAGCGCCGCCTCGGTCGTGACGACATCCGCGCCGGCCTGCTCGAGATGATCGAGGAACTGGCGGAGCAGCTTCTCCGGCCGGGCCAACCGGTAACCCAGCGCACGGCGCAGCCCCAGGTAGTCAGCCAATTGCTCATTCAGAAGCCGGCTCATGACAGACCACTGGCCGGGTCGACGGGCCAGGGCCGGACCAGCACGGCCAGAGCCGCGTGGTCGACCTTGGCATAGATCGCCGTGGACATCGCTGACCGGTGCCGAAGGACCTGCCCGACTTCGGTCAGCGGGGCGCCGCTGCGCAGCATCGCGGTGGCAGCGGTATGGCGCAGCCGGTGGGCGTGCATTCTGGGGAGCCCTGCGCGTTGCGCGCCGTCGAACACGATCATGGTCACGCCTCCGGTGGTCAATGGCCGGTGCGGGGCGTGAACACGAACGAAGACGTTGCGTCCCTCGGCGTCGGCAGGTCTGCCCCGGCGAAGGTAAGCCGCGATCGCCGCGCCGATCTCATCGGGCAGTGGCAATCGTTCGGACCGGTTGCCTTTCCCCACTATCACCACCTCACCGCGGCGCCAATCGATATCGTCCAACCCGAGAGCTGCGACCTCGCCAGCGCGCAGGCCCATCCGCGCCAGCAGCAGCATCACTGCGAAATCGCGCCGACCGACCGTGGTGCGCCGATCGCAGCCGGACAGCAAACGCCGCAGTTCGTCAGGCTCGAGTCCTTTCGGCAAGGCTGACAGCCGCCAACCCGCCACCGACGGCACCGCTGTGGCCAGCGACATGGGCACCTGGCCGGTGACATGCAACCAGCCCAGCAGCGACCGCAACGAGCACACGATCAACTTCGCCGACCCGACAGCCCGTCCGGGACAAGCAGTCCGCACGAACCCGGTGACGTCAGCTGCGGTCAGGCCGGCAAGGTCGAGCACCTCACCGCGCAGGCGACCCGCGACGAAAGGCCGCACGCAGTCGACGTAGCCGCGAACCGTGCCCTCGGTAAGACCCCGCTCACGGAGCAGCCAGCCGCGGAAGTCGGCCAACAACTCCTCCACCGGCCCCAACGGAACCTCACGCGGGACAGGCAGCACTCCAAGCGGAACCAGGTAGTCCAGCAGCGGCTGCAACGCCTTGACCGACCGATATTCTCGATAGCCAGCTCCACGTCTCTCGGCCAGGTAACGGTCAAGCACCACCCCATTCAGATCGCCTAGACCGACGCCCGCACCCTGCATCCAACGGTCCAGATGCGCGACGAAACAGACCTGCTGCTCGGCCGAGGCCCGCGAATACCCTTGTCGAAGCAATTGCCCGGCGAACCCTTCGACGTGCGGCTCCAAGGGTCCCCGCACGAACGACCGCAATACCTTGACCATGACGTTCTCCTCTCCACGACGGAAAGGCAAGCATGGATCAGCGCACTGGATTATGCCGACCTTGCCAGGGTCGGGCCCTTGTCCCGCAAAGGATCCCGCGACCACATCGGCATAATCCGAAGGTCGGCATAATGGACATTATGCCGACGTCGGCATAACGTGCACCTGATCCGCAACAGCTTCCGCTACGCCGGCCGCCAGCACCGCGACGGGATCGTCAAGGCGCTCAAGCCGGTCTACACGGCCCCGTCCGAGCAAGCGGCGAAGGACCGGTTCGCCGAGTTCACGGCCGAGTGGGGCCAGCGATACCCGGCCATCGTGCGGCTCTGGGAGTCCTCCTGGGCGGAATTCGTGCCGTTCCTGGAGTACGACGTGGAGATCAGGCGGGTGATCTGCACAACAAACGCGATCGAGTCGATCAACGCCCGCTACCGGAGGGCCGTGAGGGCCCGCGGGCACTTTCCAAACGAGGCCGCCGCCCTGAAATGCCTGTATCTGGTCACCAGGTCCCTTGATCCCACCGGCGGAGGTCGGGCACGCTGGGTCATGAGGTGGAAGCCTGCGCTGAACGCGTTCGCGATTACCTTCGCCGGCCGGTTCGAAAGAACCATTCACTAATGAAAACCGGCCGGACCCACACACCGTTTATCGGACAGTCCCGCCGGACCGGCCCGTACTCGGCATGTCTTCTGGACTTCCCTGTGTTTGCGAGGGCAGAAGGGTCCCTTGCGGGGGCGTTTGGTGGTCAGCTGCCTCGCTTTCCTCGTTGGGGAGTGGTGTGTCGTCTTGAATCTCCATGGTGGGGTCGGGGTCGTTCTAGATGTCCTTGTTTGCCCCAGTAACCACCCAGTCGCCGCTGTGGGCACTGCAGCGTGGTGCTGTTATTAGGGTAAGGACGTGACGGCCAGTTTCCGCACCATGGCTGTGCCGCCTTCGACGCGCACGTCGGTGCTTAGGTTCCCGGACCGGGGGAACACTAGATCGCTCAGGACAACCTTGCCGTCTTGGGCGAAGACTTCCACCGAGCACTGGTCGACGATTATGCGGAGCCTTAGCGTGCCGCCGTCGAGCTTCACTGGTGCGGACTCCGCCGACGCGAACTTTTCGTGGAAGGCGGTGTTTCCGGAGTTGCGGCGGTCCAGGGTGAGCCGGCCCGTCAGGGCATCGAAGCTGAGGATCGTTGCGGTGCTCCCGTCCGGTGCCCGGAGAAGCCTGAACGCAATGGTCCGTGCCGTGCCGGGCAGGATCTCGGCCTCGATCAGCTGGGCTGATCCGGGCATCGCGTCGGGCAGCTGCAGCAGGGAGTTGTGAAGTTCCATGTTTTGGATGGTGCGGGCCGGCTCCCCGGAGTCCAACGGCAGCACCGGGCGCTGCACCAGGCGCGGCAGGCCGTCCACCATCGCGAGCTCGACCTCGCGGGCAAGCGACATGCTGGAACGCCACGGGGACGTGGGCAGGGAGTTGGCGTAGTCCCAGTTGTTCATCCAGCCGATCATGATGCGGCGGTTCTCCGGAGCGTTGCTGAAGGAGACGGCGGCGTAGTAGTCACGTCCCCAGTCGAGCCACAGACAGTGTCTGAGATCTACGTTCCCGTCGGCATCCGTTGGAGCGAGCGAATCAGGGTCGGCGGTGAACTGCACCCCGTCGAAGTCGCCGACGAAGTATTGCCCTCCGGAGCCGCCGGCCACGGCGCCCGGGTTGATATTGACCACCAGGACCCATTTGACGTTGCCCGGGTCTCCGTCGACGGGGAGCGGGAAGAGGTCGGGGCATTCCCATTCGCCGCCGCTGGCGTTGGCGGGGCCGAAGGTGCTCAGGTATTCCCAGTCCTTGAGGTCGGCCGAGCGGTACAGCACAACCTGCTGGTGCTGGGCCTCCACCGCCACCATGATCCAGCAGGAACCGGCCGGTCCCTCGTAGCGGAACACCTTGGGATCCCGGAAATGGGCCGAGCCGCGGCCAAGCACCGGGTTGCCCGCGTATTTGCTCCACGTCATGCCGGCGTCCGTTGAGAACGCGAGAGACTGGGCCTGTGTCCCTTGGTGCACCGAGCCTTCCTTGAAGGCGCTCGTGTAGATGGCCACCAAGGCCGGATCTTCTGCTGTGCCGAATCCCGACGTATTGCCGTGGTCCACCACGATGCTGCCGGAAAAGACGTCTTCTTCCTCGTCGCAGGCGATGGCCACCGGGTGTTCGGTCCAGTGCAGAAGGTCGGTTGAGGTGGCGTGTCCCCAGGACATGTTGCCCCAGACGTTGTCGAAGGGGTTGTTTTGGTAGAAGAGATGGTAGACGCCCTGGTGCCACACGAGTCCGTTGGGGTCGTTCAGCCACGTGTTCTTGGCTGTGTAGTGAAGTATCGGGCGCATGGTGGGGGCAGTTTCTTCGGCGCGGCCCCCGGCAAGGTGCGCTGTTGTTTCAGTCATCGGAG
Organism: Arthrobacter sp. KNU-44; assembly: GCF_051843155.1. NCBI lineage: Bacteria > Bacillati > Actinomycetota > Actinomycetes > Micrococcales > Micrococcaceae > Arthrobacter > Arthrobacter sp. KNU-44. The sequence continues at coordinate 30,889 of NZ_JBPXNG010000002.1, read as the reverse complement.
TTCTTTCGGGAAGTCCGGGCCAGTTCCAGGGATCGGATCAGTTCCGCCCGCGTTGGCGGGTTCGCTCCGTGCCGTCCGACCGTTATGGCCGCAGCGGACGAGGCGGCGGTTCCCAGGCGGGTGAGTTTGCCGTAGCCGAAATCGTCCGCGGGGTCCTCGATGAGGCCAGCGATAAGCGATGACATGTAGGAGTCGCCTGCGCCGACAGTATCTTTGACGAGCACTGGCGGTGCCGGCACTTCGATCTCGGCGGCGTTCGAGCGCAGATAGGATCCGGATGCGCCATCGGTGATGATTGCAAGTTCCGTCCCGAGATCAAGCAGCCGCCGCGCGACGTCGTGAGGAGACGTGCGCGGGTAAAGCCACTGGGCGTCGTCCGAACTGAGCTTCACAACGGTAGCCAGGGCAACTGTGTGTTCGAAAGTCCTGAGCGCTTCAGTGTGGCTGTGGAGCAGCGTCGGGCGGATGTTGGGGTCGTACGTGATCAAGCAGCGGCGGGAGAACTGTTCCAGCAAGGACCGGACTTGGGTTGCTCCGGGCTCCGTGAAGGAGGCCAGCGACCCCGTATGCAGCACCTTCGGGAGGAACGTGGGACTGATTTGGGGGAGATTCCATTCGAAGTCGAATTCGTACTCTGCGGAACCGCTGCTGTCCAGAAGCGCCCTCGCAGTGGATGTGCGGTTGAGGTGTTCGGCTCCCGGGAACAGGCGTACACCCGCGGTGTCCAGGTGCTGCTGGATGCTCCTGCTGCGTTCATCCCTGCCCAGCGCGGTGAGAAATGAGGTGCTGACGCCTAGCCGGCCGAGACCGAACGCGACGTTCATCCCTGATCCGCCGGGAAACTCGACGGACCCTGCCGCGGTGTCAATGATGTCGATTATGGCCTCGCCGACGACGACGACATCCGTTTCAGGGCATGGGGGAACTGGGGTGCTGTGCATTCAAGGTCCTTGGAGGTTTGGGCGCGTCTGTTTCTGGACGCGCTCGAGGTCAGGTGTTGGGGCGTGTAGGTGAGTCCGGTGCTGCCCTGCTCGAAGCGTCCTGATGCTTTGGGGAGGCGACGGAATCGCGAAGGACCAGGGGACAGGGAAGAAGGGTCGGGTGAGCGGCGAACAGCTGCAGGTCGGTTTTTCCCTCGATGGCGTCGATCAGGTTTTCGGTGGCCCAGGCGCCCATTTCGTAGTGCGGAAGGGCGACGGTTGTCAATGCGGGGTGGATGTTTTCGGCAATAAGTTGTTGGTTGTCGAAACCGACGATGGAAATGTCGTCCGGAATCCTGAGGCCAAGTTCCCCGGCGGCCCGGTACGCGCCCATGGCCATGCGGTCGTTGTAGCAGAACACGGCTGTGGGCCGGTTTGGGGTTTTCAGCAGGCGCAGGGCCGCCAGGTGGCCGCCGGGCACCTCCGACGGCTCGGACTGGACCAGTTCTTCGTGATAGGGCAGCCCGGCATCTGCGAGTGTGTCCTTGAAGGCCTTCAGTCGGGAGTGGGTGGCCGGGACGTCGTCGGTGTTGTTGAGCATGCCGATGCGGGTGTGTCCGGCGTCGATCAGGGTTTGTACGGCCGACCTCGCACCGGCGATTTCGTCGGGGATTACGGAGGAAACGGTGTGGCTGATGTCTTCGGAGTCCACCAGGACAGCGGGGAGTCCGACGAGGTTCTTGGGGACGACCAGTTTGCGGTGATACATCGTGGCGTACAGGATGCCGTCTACCTGCCGGTCCAGCAGATCCGCCACATCACTTTCCCTGGAATCCTGGGAGCTGGTGCTGGTGGAGTTGATGATCATGATGCGGTACCCGCGAGCACGTGCCGTCTCCTCGGCCCCCAAAATGATCCGGCCAGCGTGGGGGGTGGTGGCGATTTCCTCGCTGATGAACCCGATCATGCCCGAACGTTGGGTCCGCAGGGCCTGCGCCAGCCGGTTCGGGCCGTATCCGAGACGTCGCGCCGCCTCGTGGACCCGTTCCCTCGTCTCCGCCCCCACCCGGGCGTAGACAACGTCATTGAGGACGTGGGAGACCGTCGTGACCGAGACGCCGGCTGCGGCCGCCACGTCCTTGATTCCCACCGACTTGTTCATTGGTCTCCCACGTCCTTATGTTGATGCTGATTCTATGTCCGGGTACTTGCTGGGTACGTTCTATTCGCCCCAGAGGCCCGATGGCGATCCCCGGGGGTCTCGCCGGGCCTGAGCGGGCTACTGGGCCACAAGTGGTGCGTGTGCCGCCTGAAAACCGACCGTGGGTGTGGCCCTGAAGGCGTTGACAGCCCTGTCCGCGATAACTTGGGCGTCACTTCCGGAATCAAGGATCGTGTTCCGGGCTGATTCGGGATCGACCATGACGGCTGTAACGGCGAGGGCGTCCGAAGCCTCGGTTGTCAACAGGGCGTCCACCTGAGCTTCGAAAGCGGATCCGCTGGACGTGGCGTGAACGTCCATCGCCACCACGTGGTTGTTGGAGACGAAGTTGCCACCCCCGGCGATCAGCCGGATGATGACGGGCGTCGCACCGGTCGGTCGGATGCTTTGTGAGTCGATGATCTCGGAGAAGTGGTTGCCGATGACAGAGTTGTTGCTGCCGCTGATACAGAGAAGTCCGTTGAGGTCGTTCAGTCCGTTGTCGACTCCCAGGAAAGGCGTCCAGGGCTCGTGGTCGCGCAGGAAGTGATTCGTAGCCACGAGGTTTTCCGAACTGTTCGCCGCGAGAATCAGCATCCCCGGGTAGAACGAATGCAAACGGTTGTTGGTGACGCTTGAACGCGTGACGCCGTCCAGATGGACGCTGCTCGCGCCACGGGGGAAGACGTTGTTCGCGGTTATCAGGAGCCCGCCATGGTTCTCGGCGTAGATCGAGTGGCCCTTGGGCCCTGCTCCGACCAGGTTGTCGGTGATCTTCGATGCCTGTCCCCACCCGCGCAGCTCGATGCAGCTTCCGCATTCGGCGATGAAGTTGTCGTGAACGGAAAGCGCGTCCGCGTTGTAGATGGTGAGAGCGTTCTCTAGGTAGACGAACCCCATGCCGTTTACGCGGAATGAGTCATTGGCGTTCGCGACATAGATGCCGGTCTTGCCGTTGACGTAGGTGTTCTCGGGGTGCATCCCCGAGCCATCCGGGGCGAAGTGCAACCCGTCGATGCAGAAGTTGGAGAACTCGACCGAGCTGATCCGCGGGCTTCCGCTTCGTTCAACATAGAACGCGGCTCCCTTGGATTCCTCTCCGTCTCCGCCGGGGGGAAGATCGACGAGAATGCGGCTCCCTCCAGGCCATAGCTCATGCAGGTCGGGCCATTCGTCTTCGGGGACGTTGAACCGGATGCTCGATGACGTAAAGCCGTGTCCCGAGCCGTGGATCCTGAGGAAGCTGACGTCGATCACCACCTGCGTACGAAGGCGGTAGTCTCCGGGCGGAATGTAGATCACCGCGCCTGGCTTTCCTCCATTGTTCGCATCGGTGGCGGTCTGCCGGTCCTTGATATCGGCGATGATGCTGTTGATTACTTCACCGACGTCCTCGGACGGATTGCCGACCGGCCACGTCGTCACGTCGTAGTAGTTGTTGCTTAACATAGGTTCTTCCCTTAGTGCTGTGGCTTCTCAGCCCTTGACGGCGCCGAGCGTCATGCCTGCGACGATCTTGCGCTGCAAGAGAAGAGTGAGAAGGATGACGGGGATCGAGTAGACCGCCGCGAGGGCTGTCATGGATCCCCAGTCCAGTCCGAACTGGGTCTGGAAGTTTGCGATGACCACGGGGGTGGTCTGGGACCGGACGGCGGTCATAAGCAACGCGAACAGGAACTCGTTCCAGGAGGCGAGGAAGGCGAAGATCGCCGTCACTGCGATGCCTCCGGAGACCACCGGGATGACCACCCGCCACAGGGCTCCGAGCCGGCTGCAGCCATCCACGGTAGCTGCTTCCTCCAGGTCCTGTGGGACGGCCTCGAAGAAGCTGGACATGAGCCAGATGGAGAGCGGCAGCGAGATGGTTGTGTGCGCGATGGACAGTGCGATCGGGGTGTCGGCCAGGCCGACCGAGGCCATCATGGACGCCAACGGGATGCCGATGGCGACCGGGGGGACCATGCGGGTGACGAGCGCAGCCATGATGAACACCCTGCCACTGGCTGTTTTGTAGCGTGTGATGCCGTAGGCCGCCGGGACGGCCAGGACGAGGGACAGCAGGGTGCTGATGACGGCGGTCTGGATGCTGTTGATGAACGACGCCGGCACTCCATTGCGGCCCAGGGCGTTGATGTAGTTATCCAGCGTCCATTCCTTGGGGAGGATGGTCGGCGGCACGGCAATGGTGTCGATCGGCGTCTTGAAGGACGTGAACAGCAGGTAGAGGAATGGGAAGCCGTAGAGGACGAGCGCCGCGGCGAGGAGGATCCACAGGATGGTCCTGGTGCTGCGCTTGCCGGCTTCGAGTCCTTCACGATTGACGCCGCGGCGCCTGCGGCCTCCGCCGGCCGACGCCGGTTCCGTGGTGGTCTGAGGCGCAGTCGCTGTTCGGCTTGGCATGGTGCTCTCCGTTTGGTGCGGTGCCGGCGCATTGCGGTCTGCGATGCCGGCGTGGCGTGGCCGGTCGGGGACGGCGGCCGCCAGCATGCCGCCGTCGTCGGGGGTCTGGACCGAGCTCATCAGGTGTCCTTTCCTGGCCGCCAGATGGTGGTTACGGCGACGAAGGCGATGGTGAGCATGGCCAACAGGTAGATGGTGCCCATGGCGCTTGCCAGGCCTGGGTCGCCGAAGCGGATCATCGTCCGGTAGATGAGCAGGCTCATGGTTTCGGAGGCGGATTGTGGTCCGCCGTTGGTCTGGATGAGGATGGTGTCAAAAGCCCGTGCTGCGTCGATGCCGCGGACCACCAGCGCCACGGCGATGACCGGCCGGAGCAGCGGAAGAATGATCCGGAAAAGCAGCGACGGCGCACGGGCGCCGTCGAGCCTGGCCGCCTCGATGAGGTCTCCCGGGATGTTCTGCAGGCCCGCGAACAGCACAAGGCACATGAACGACGTCGTGAGCCAGATGTCCGGGACGGCGACCGAGAACAGGACGATGTCCGGGTTCGACAGCCAGCCGATCTGGTTTGGATCCTTCAGGATGCCGGCCTGGCTCAGCAGGGTGCCGAGCAAACCGAAGTTATCGATCATGAGGAACTTCCACAGCAGGCCGGCCACGATCGGGGCAATCATGAGTGGATACAGGAACATGGTCCGCCAGACCTGGGATTTCCGGCCCAAGGTCGTGAACAGCAGGGCCATGCCCAGGCCCAGGGTGAACTCGAGGGTCACCACCATCAGGGTGTAAGCGAGGGTCCGCCATCCTGCACCGATGAAGGCCTCCGAGGTGAAGGCCCGGACGTAGTTGTCCAGGCCCACGAAGTCACGGGGGCCCCCGACGATCGGGGAAATTTTGAAGAAGCTGTCCGTGACCAACCGGAACAATGGGTAGGCAACAAAGACTGCGAGGAACAACGCCGCCGGGGTCATCAGGTAAAGGGCGAAGCGGCGATCTGGGATGCGCACGGGATTCTCTTCCGCTGGTTGGGGCCGCGGCCGGCAACGCCATGGGCTGCTGCCGGCCGCGGAGTCTTACTTAAGGAGGGCCTGGATCTTGGACTTGGCGTCCGCCAGCAAAGTCGTGCTGTCTCCGCCGGCAACGGCCTTCTGAAGCATCGGAACCAGTACGGTGTCGACGATCTGCTGCCACTTTGCTGTTGCCGGACGGGTTGCCGTCGCGGGAGCGTTGAGTGTTTCGATCAGCGGTTTGAAGCTCTCGTAGCCGGGCTGGTCCTGGTACTTCTGGAAGGCGGAGACCCGTGCTGCTAGGCCAAGGCTTGACTGGATGGCCAGGTCATTGTGGTCGAAGGCGCATTTGACGAACTTCTTCGCGGCGTCCGTGTTCTTGGTGGCCTTGGGTACCGAGAGGTACCAGGGGCCGGGAACACCGGCAACACCGGCGGACCCGCCGATCATCGGGGCCGTTCCGACCTTGCCGTAGACCGGGGAGTCCTTGGGGATCTGCCGGTACGCATGGGCCCAGAACTGGGTCATGGCTGTTTTGCCCTGGTTGAAGAGGTTCTGGGCGGCCGCCCAGTCGACCTGGGCCGCGCCGGCCGGGGCGTCCTTGACAAGGCTGGTGTAGAAATCCAACGCTTGTTTGTGGGCCGCATTGTCGATCACGACGTTGTTGTTGCTGTCCATGACCATCGGCGATCCGGCCTGGAGCACGTGGGCAAGGTACTCGGTTTCAACGCCGCCCTTGACGTCCGTGCCATACATGCCGTCCTTGGTGAAGAAGGCGGAGATGTCCTGGTACTGCTGCCAGGTCTTCGGCGCGGCGAGGTCGTAACCGTACTTGGCCTTGAAATCGGCCTTGTTCTTGGCGTCCTCAAAGAGGTCCTTGCGGTAGAGGACTATCTCGGCGTTGGTCCACGCCGGCATTCCAATGAAATGGCCATCGACGTTGGCTTCCTTGACCAGTGAAGGGAAGATGTCCTTCTTTGCCTCGTCCGTGAAGAGCTCATCGATGGGCTGCAGGGCGTCCTTGAAACTGGGCAGCCACACGGAGTCAAGAGCCGCAACATCGAAGGAGACAGTGCCGGAGGAGAATTCGCTGGAGAGACGGTTGAAGAGGCCATCGTATGGGAGTTCGACGAAGTTGACGTTGACCCCGGTGTCCTTCTTGCACTGGTCGGCGATGGGCTGCAGTTCTGCATGGCCGCCTGCCTCCACGAGGACGTTGATGGAACTGCCGGCGGCGCCCCCGGACGTCGCCGGGCCCCCTGCGCCGCATGCGGTCGCGGCCAGGATTACCGCGGTTGAAAGGCTGCCGAGGGCGGCAAGCCTGGAGATTGTTTTTCGAGAGGACATCGCTGTCGACTCCCTTTCTCGGGAACGGAATACGAAGACGGGATAGGATGAAAAACCGTTTTGCCAAAACGACTTGGCAACAGATTACGCGCAGGGCGCGGAGGGTGTCAAGGGTCACAAATCATTGGTAGACGCCGTCGGATGTGCCAAAAACTTCTGCCTGAATTTTGGCGTTGACAGCCGTCATCCCGTACTCCTAGTGTCATCTCTGGTGAGCCTAAACGGTTTGGCACATCAGTTGTGACATTAGTCCACGTGGGACATTAGCCGTTTCCCGGGAACAAAAGCGTGATGCCGCCGAGGCGGATGACAAGGACAGTCAAGCTTGGGCGGCCGACCCGGCAGCGCCCGATTCTGAACAGCAGCAGTCTTATCTCACAGAGGAGAACCCGTGGTAACTGGCAACAATCTAGAAAAAGCGAATCCAAGCCGCCGCCGGCTGATCGGCGCGGGAGCCGCCGGAACGCTTGCGGCTGCCTTGACCCTTGGAGCAACGCAGAATGCTAATGCGGCCGACGGCCAGCAAGGCGCACCCCTCAATTCGCCCAACACGTACGACGTAACCACCTGGAGGATCAAGGCGCACCCGGACGTCACCGCGCAGTCCGACCTCGGGGCGGTCATCAACGACATCATCGCCGACATCAAGCAGCGGCAGTCGTCCCCGGACGCGCGTCCCGGAGCCGCGATCATCATCCCTCCGGGCGACTACGACCTGCACACCCAGGTCGTCGTCGATGTGAGCTACCTGACCATCGCCGGCTTCGGGCATGGCTTCTTCTCCCGAAGCATCCTCGACAACTCGAACCCGACGGGATGGCAGAACCTCCAGCCCGGAGCCAGCCACATCCGCGTCCTGACCTCTCCGAGCGCGCCCCAGGCATTCCTCGTCAAGCGGGCGGGGGATCCGCGTCTTTCAGGAATCGTATTCCGGGACTTCTGCCTCGACGGAGTCGGTTTCACCCCCGACAAGAACAGCTACCACAACGGCAAGACCGGAATCGAAGTCGCCTCCGATAACGACTCCTTCCACATCACCGGCATGGGATTCGTCTACCTCGAACATGCCCTGATCGTGCGCGGCGCGGACGCGCTCCGCGTCAACGACAACATGATCGCCGAATGCGGCAACTGCGTCGAGCTCACCGGGGCCGGGCAGGCGACAATTGTCAGAGGCAATCACATGGGCGCCGGTCCTGACGGGGTCACGCTTCTGGCGGAGAACCACGAGGGCCTCCTCGTCACGGGCAACAATCTCTTCCCCCGGGGCCGCAGCCTCATCGAATTCACAGGCTGCAACCGGTGCTCGGTCACTTCGAACAGGCTCCAGGGCTTCTACCCGGGCATGCTCCGCCTGCTGAACGGCTGCAAGGAAAACCTGATCACGGCGAACCACATCCGCCGGACCAACGAGGGGTACCCGCCGTTCATCGGCCGCGGCAACGGCCTCGACGACCTTTACGGCGTCGTCCACGTCGCGGGAGACAACAACCTCATCTCGGACAACCTCTTCGCCTACAACGTCCCGCCCGGCAACATCGCCCCCGCCGGCGCCCAACCGACCCAGATCCTGATCGCCGGCGGGGACGCCAACGTCGTCGCGCTCAACCACGTGGTCAGCGACGTCGCTTCCCAGCACGTCGTTCTCGACGCATCGACCACCCACTCGAAAGTGCTCGACAGCGGGACAGCCTCCCAGATCACCTCCTACAGCCCGGACACGGCAATACGTCCGACCCCCTGACAGACCAACGCGCCAGGAGCGCGTCCCGAGGCCGGGTCTCCGTCCTCGGGGCGCGCTCCCACGCATTGATCTGCTCCTCCAACGTGTCCCGACTTCCGGAAAGGAGCATCATGATTCACGGAAACCACGCCTCTACTGCACCAACTGGTACGCGCGTCGTTATGACCGGTGCCGGCGGGAACATGGGCCGTGGCCTCGCCCCACGACTCCTAGCCGCTGGATACCAGTTGACCCTGTCCGACCGTAAACCCGTCGACGGCCTCGATGCCGAAGCACGTTTCGCTGCCGCGGACGTCCAGACAGGAGAGGGTCTCCAGGCCGTGATGGTCGACGCTGACATTCTCGTGCACCTGCCGGCCCTGCACGGCATCCACGTCGTCGATCACATTGAAAGGGAATTCTGGGACCTCAATGTAAATGGCACATTCCGCACCCTGCAAGCAGCCATCGACGCCGGTGTCCGGAAAGTGGTCTGGCTCTCCTCGCAGGCTTGGCATGAGCCGAACGACGTCTACGGATTCACGAAAGTCATCGGCGAGCAGCTTCTGGACTATCACCGCGTGCGCCACGGCATCTCATATGTTGCCGTCCGTCCTGCTTCGCTGGTCCCCTGGACAGACTGGGCCCGTGACTATGGTCGCGGCCTGCTCTACGAACGCGTAGATCGCAATGACGTGCTCGACGCAATCGTGTCGTCGGTGGACTATGTGGCATCAAACGACAACGGTCTGGTGTTGGATGCCCTCCATCCGGACGCAGTCCCAGCCGCAGACCTGGCCGAGTGGAAACTTGACCCAATTGGCACCGCAGACCGCCTTTTCCCCGGGGCCCGGGCCATAGTCCAACGGTTCGGCCTGGACATCTCAGCACCCCCCGTAAAGCCAAGCAAGCTCGGCTGGACCGAGACAGGCTACGCACCGAGCCGTGACTTCGGAACGTGGATCGATCAGGTCACCGGACTCAGCGACGATCAGGTGAAAGCACGAACCAGCAACTACTAAACGTCATCAAGACGAGGGTGGTACACCGACACACTAGCCTTGCAGGGCAAGGCTAGTGCACCCTTGCGCCCAGCGCGAGAAGGAGCATCGGCGCAGTACACGCCATTCGGACCCTCGGGCCTCACCATCAGCCGCATCACGATAGGCGGCGCTAGGTGCGGTGGGAGGGGTCCCAAGCTGATTGTCGGAATGCCCGATTAACAGTCGGCGGGGGAGTTCACAGGACAGAATCGGGGTGTGTGCAACATACACACTTTGTCCGTCGGACTGGCCCTCGGGCACAGTGTTTCCGCAGGTCAGAGGGGGTTTTCGCTTTAACGTGTGTACAAAGCTTGTGTTGGCGTCCCTCTGGCGATAAGTTCGCGGGCTGTGGCCTGGCCGCCGCTGCCGCTCCAACGCCGAGACGGGACCTCATGCGGGAGGCGTTCCCGATATTCCGGCAGCGGAGGCTGTACTCAGGACTGAGCCCTGTAACGAGCGTGAGATCTGCCCGGTAAGCCAAATAGTAGACGGGCGGCGGCCACGGCACACCTGTATCCTGACAATGCAGGTTGAATGGTTCCAGCGGCCATCAACCAAGCTCGGTTCGCGGCCGGATGACGGTCCGGAAACTTGGGCCGTAGCCATCCACGTTGTCGAATCACCGCCGCAATCGTCAGCCTCCGATCGGCCTCCGGACTCTTGGAATGGATCTTTATCACTACCGACAAGCCAGCTCCCGTGGGAATCCCGACGCCGGCCCTCAAACCCGAGCGCAGAGCTACGGTGGTTGAGCGTGCCCTTGTGACATGGGCCGAGGCTGGTGAGAGCATGACCGCGCCATGGCGTTCGGCGAACGGCAGGCCGGCGTCGACGCGCGTTGAAGTGGTCTCCGACTCTCTCACGGCCGATGATGCGAACCGGATGGCGTCACAGGGGATCGCGATGCTCTGGCACGGTGACTTCCACAACGCACGGCAGATCCTCAACGCCATGGACCGACGGATAGGCGCCGGAAAGAAAGAGATCGCATCAACTCCGGCCGACAAGTTCTATCGGCACCGCCAGTCCCGCTCGCACCGCGCACGCATTCTCGGCCTTCTACTGATTCCTCTTGATCCGGGCCCGGTGGTGCCGCTGCGCCGCGCACCGGACATTCGGCAGGCCGCCGCTGAAGCGTACGGTGATATCGGCGAATCTTCCATTGTGTCCCTGCATGAGCTTGTCGGGGCCATTGGCGCCCACGAGTGGCGGCGTAATGGCGTCTACGTCGATGCCCTGCAGGGCCGCATCCACCCGCACTATGGCACGTTCTTCCCCACCCGGAGCGAGTATGTGGATCTCGTGGCCGCCGCTGCGCTGCCCTCTGACACGCTGGCGTTCGACGTCGGAACCGGCACGGGTGTACTCGCTGCCGTCCTCGCGCGCCGTGGCGTCCACCGCGTGGTGGCCACGGACAATGAACCGCGTGCAATCGCCTGCGCCGCCGAGAATTTCCGGAACCTCGGTGTCGAGGACCGTGCTGAGGCCGTCCTGACCGACATGTTCCCGCCGGGGCGGGCACCCCTCATCGTGTGCAACCCGCCTTGGATTCCGGCCACGCCGCACTCCACCCTGGACAACGCCGTCTACGACCCCGGGAGCAGGATGCTGTTCCGCTTCCTGGACGGACTCTCCGACCATCTGGAGCCGGGCGGTGAGGCCTGGCTTGTTCTCTCCGACCTGGCCGAACACCTTGGCCTACGGACGCGTGACGATCTGCTGACCGCCATCACGGCGGCTGGGCTGAAGGTGGTGGAACGGCTCGATACCAAGCCAACGCATCCGAAGGCATCGGACCGTGACGATCCCCTGTTCGAGGAGCGCACGGCCGAGGTGACGTCGCTGTGGCGGCTTGTTCGCCGATAGTCCGGTGCGATAGGGCGTAACCCTCGGGGACCTCGACCGCAACCATCGGCTGCGCCTCTTTGCCTCCGGCATCAAGCGGCTGGCCTGTTCCTGAGGGCCCTCCCCGACAGCCGAAGCCGCGTAGTCAACACGATGGCCATGCGGGCCGCCGTTGTCCGCCGTGATCGCCTCGCGAACCATTCCCGCACCTTCTGTACCAGCCACCCCCGGTACCCGTGGCTCGTCTCCCCGAACCGATGCTGCCATCGTAGAAAGCTGGGTCGAGGAAGGGAGGTCTGGAGAGTGCCGAGGTCGCTGCGGTGATTGCCTTCCCGGCTTTACCGGCGTCGTCGACGGCGGGATGCTTCAGATGGGTCCTCACGCCGGATCGTACGTCGTTGGCAGCGAGTGGCCGGAGGGGTATTCGCCGTGGCTTAGCTCTGACCGGATGCGTGCTCTATGCAATATGGAGTCCAAGGCCTCGCCTCCAGGCGACCCTCCGCGATGGGCTTGCCGCACACGGCGCACAATCCGTAACTCCCGTTGGCAATCCGCAGCAAAGCGGCCTCGATCTGCTCTAGGCCCGCCCGGCTCTGCTCCATGAGTGCGGAAGCCTGGGAAAGTTCGAAGGCGATCGTGCTCCCTTCCGGATCGTGTTCGTCGTCGACGTTCGCGTCCTGCCTGGCTTCGTTTACCGAAGTGATGTCCCCAAGCAGGGCTTTCAAGAGCGCAACCTTGCGGTCACGTTCCTCCTCAAGGAGTACTCGGAACCGGTTCGCATCGACCATGGGATGAAAGGCTACCGCACAGTTGAGCTCCCAGGCTGGTTGTCGTAGTTCGGGTCCGTAGTGCAAAATCCGGCGCGGGGTGTCGGTGTTTGGGATCCGGTGTCGGGAGCCAGGCCGCGAGCTCGTGGGACCGCTCTGACAACTGGGAGTACCGCGACTCGGCAGCGCACAGGCGCCAGGGAATGCCCAACGTGTGGTCGATTGTAGACCGTGACGCCTACTGCGGGTCGCGCCGGACTTCAGCTGGCGTCCATCCCAGGGCTGGACCGAGTTTGCTGGCGATGTCGGTGAGGATCTGGATGTAATCCTCGTGGTCGAAGCTGAAGGGCAGCGCAAACGCCACCTCGTCGACTTCCTGAAATCCCGCGTGTGCGTATAGCTGCTCGGCGATCTCGTCGCTGGTACCGATGAGGTCCGCCGCGAACAGCATGCCCCTTCCCCCCTGCGGCGCCCGTGTGCGGGGAGTGCGTTCATCAACATACCGCTGGTATTTCTCCCGCTGACCCGGCGAAGCCGAATCAGTTGGGATCACCACCAGGCCCTGCGACACACGGGCCTGTCCGTGCGCCTGGGCTGACGTTTCAGCGGCTTCACGGAAGGCACGAATCTGCGCCTGTTGGATTCGGGCAAAGTCCGGTTCCTGATCCGCTTCCGGAAAGATGACGCTGCTGGAGAGCAGATTGAAGCCGTTTGCCCCGGCCCAGACGGCCGACTTCCTGCTGGCCGCCCCATACCAAAGGCGATCCCGGAGCCCGGCAGAGTGCGGCTCGACGCGGTTGGAGAATTCCTCGACTACACCCTGCCTGCCGGAAAAGTCCCGCACCCTTTCCCCCGCGATCAGACGGGCAAATCGGTTCAGGCGCCCGTAGCTGAAATCCTCTAACTCGGAGGAATCCGGGTACAGCTCGTGCTTCACTGTGTCGTAGTGCATCGGTTCACCCACGCTCAGCCCCGGATTGATGCGTCCCCCGGCGAGCAGATCCACGGTGGCCAGGTCTTCGGCAAGGCGCAAGGGGTTTTCCCAGCCCAGCGGGGTTACGGCGGTTCCAAGCTCGATCCGTGAGGTGCGCTGGCTGGCGGCGGCCATCATCGCGACGGGGGAGGAGATTCCGAACTGCAGATGACGGTGCCGCAGCCAAGCGCTGTCGAATCCGAGGCCTTCGCCAAGTTCGATGATCTGCAGAGTGGATTCGTGGCCCGAGGCGGGATCCGCCGGATCGAACAGGCCGATAGTGAGGAATCCAAGTTTGCGTAATGGACGTGAGGTTTCGGGCATGGCTTCCTTCAGGATCGGATAGAGCTGGTCTCAGAATATGCGCCGGGACCTGCAGGTTCTTCCGACAATGGCGGGAGGTTACCCCTCGTGTCGGCTGAGGTGAGATCATGCTGGCCGAGAAGGTCTCAGTACAGTCCCTCTGTACGGGTTGTGTGACGGCTGTCTTCTTGGCAGTAAGGGTTTCCGCCCCCGAAGCGGGCTCGGGCGACTGCTCGTCTCGATGTCGGAGATGGTGATCCAAACGCGGGGCCGGGTTGAGGCGGTTTCTGGAGGGCTGGTCTGGGAGATTATTCGTTCGGTTCGAGGGTAGCGGCTGCGTCGTCGGCGTTGGTGATGTTGAGCCTACGGAGGAGCCGGGCGATGTCGAGGGCGTCCTTGTCGCGCTCGGCGGCGATTTTCATCGCCAGGAGCGTTTCGGTGTCCGCGGCCTGGATCGTCAGCCCGTCGAGTTGTTCCAGGGTCACCCAGGTGGCGTTGTCCGGGACGAACGCTGCCGCGGTGGAGTTCAGCCAATCCGGCGCAAGATCGTAGTCCTCGGCCATCTCGGTGACGACCGTGTTGACCGTGGCGGGGTCGGCGTAGCTGGCGTCGATGTCGGCGGTGGGGCGGTTGCTGATTCCTTGGAGGATGAGCGCAGCACCTCCGACGAGTTTGACGTCGCCGCGGACACCTCGGGCCTGCAGGCGTCGGCCGAGTTCGTGGAGGAGAGCGCGGATTTGATTAGCGGTGAGTTCCCCGCCGCTCATGCGGTGGCTAGGCTGCGTTCGCGGATGAAGACGTTCAGGGCGGCGAGTTCGGCTGGGGTTTCGGACATGGTGAGTTTCTTCATGGGTTCCCTGACGTTCCGGTATGACTCGGCCGGCATCCACGCTTGGTTGAGGGCTTTGACGCGCTTGGTCCAGGACGGGGCGGGTTGCCCGAGCCGGTGTGCGGTGTAGTTGGTGATCCCGGCCAGGGCCGCGGACCAGTGCGGGTCCTTGAGCCGGGGGCTGCGCTGGAGCAGTGGCTTTCCGGCGTTGAGGGAGGCTGTGGCGTAGTCGGCGAGCATCTTGATGGCGAATTCGAAGTCCCGTGAGCCGATCAGCTGGGCGAACGTTTCGGCGTAGTCCCGCCGTGCCGGGTCGTAGTCGCTACCGCGGGGGATGGCGTCCGCGGCGGTCAGGGACAATCCAAGGGTGCGGAGGACGGCCATGGTCTTGCCGAGTTCGGCCCGTTCGTGGCCGGCCTCGAGGTCAACAAGGAACTTCCGTGAAACACCACTCGCCTGTGCAAGCGACTGTTGTGAAAGGCCGCGTTCCTGTCGCCGGGCGCGGATGATCGCTCCGGCCGCCGCGGGCGTGTCAATGCTTGCCGTGTTCGTCAAACGTCTTCCTTCACGATTTCATTATGTCACCGAATGGTGACAGCAGTGACCTGTCGAACTTGTCTGTCAGCAAACTAAATTGCTTGATGCGTTGATATCAACGGGCATCGATATGAACCGGACTCTTCCAGAAGACAGCATCCGTCGGGCGGGTCAGTCAGCGGATGAGGCGCACGCCTCCATACCGGACAGTGTCCGGCGAGGGCCCGAGTTGGACCCTCATCGTCACGGACTCGGTCATGATGTCAGCCGGAGCGGTGTGGAAATCCATTAACAGCCAGAAATAGCTTAGGTCCGTTATCGCGGCCGGCCAGACCGTGAATTCCTTCTCCGCCAGGGGGGTCCGCCGGGGTTTGGGCGCTGCTGTTGAGGATGTGGTCCACGGCGGCTGGTCCTGTCGTGCGCAGGCCGTGGAAGACTCTCTTTTTGCTCTTCCCGTTGTTTTCCGTGCGAAGGCCGGCGAGGCGCAGGGCGGTGCGGAAGGCGTGGTCGTGGAGGGGGATTTTGCGGTTCAGGGAGCACGAGCTGACGTAGAGCCCGTAGAGCGCGTCGGCGTTGATCCCTGACTCGCTTGGGTCATCGTGAACAATGCATTCCTGGAGGAACTGGCTGATCTGTGGAGGGGTCATGGTGTGCTCCGGGGAACGGTTTTCAGGGTTGGGTTCCGTAGATGAATTCCTTGGCGTGTGCGACGGCTTTTCGGAAGGCGTCGTTGCGGAGGGTGGCTTGCCCGGGGTTTTTGGGGTCGGTTTCGAGGTAGTTTGTGTAGCCGGGCCGCAGGATCCAGATGTCGCCGGCCGGGGGTAGGTAGAACACGGCGAAGGAGCGGTGCTGGGGGTCTTCGGTCCAGATGGGGACGACCGCGACTGCGGCGCCGGTGTCCGGGTTGATCCATTGGGCCCGGGGGGTGGGTTGTTCGTGGGTTTCGGGGTCCAGGAACGGGGCTGTTCCTTTGCCCCACCGTTTTTCGAAGCGTTCGTAGAACGCGGGCATCAGTTGGTTGTCGTAGGGTCGCCAGGCACTCATGGGGGCTCCTTGGGCTGGTGTGGTTTTCCGGCTCTTATCGCCTGATCTGCAGGATGAGCGTGTAGCGGGTTGGCGGATATGACGGTTGCCGGAGCGGCGTTCCCGGGGACCGTCGGGCGGGCGGCTCCCAGATGACCGGTCCGATCAGCAGCGCCGTGGCGGGAGGCAACTGCCTTGGGATCCGAACGGGGCCGGGGCGTTGCGGCGTGGCGTTCGCGGCTGGACGCGGGTGCTCCCGGTCGTAGGCGGCCCGCTTTTCCGGGTTGCCGAGGATGGCGTAGGCGGCCATGATGTCCCGGAGCTCCTGCAGCTCTTTTTGGGTCTTCGTCTCCGGTTCCGTCGGGCCGGGGCCGGTGGGGTGTTCGCGGGCCGCCCGGGTGTCGGGGTGCCGGCTGCGGATGAGCGTGCGGTAGGCGCGGGTCACCTCGCGTGCCGTGGCGGTGGGGGCGATCTGCAGGGTCTCGTAAAGGTCGGGGCCGTTGTTCCTCATGGTTGGCGGTGGTGTGTGTTTTGGATGCGGGGTGTTTCCGTGGGCGGGGATGGTCCCCGGCCTGTTCGGCCGGGGACCATCGTTGCGGGAGTCATCCTCGGGGCCTCATCCATCCGTGCGCTGGCTGCGCTGTGGCGTGGTCTGTGAACTCGACCGCCCTCTTTGCATGGTGGGCCGCTGTGGTGCTCCCGGTCCGGGAGGGTGCGCCGGCGGTCAGGCGTTGATTTCCTGGCGCTGTTTTCCGGTGGTTTCGATTTCGATGCGGCGCGGTTTTGCTTTTTCCGCGACCGGGATGCGCAGGGTCAGGACGCCGGCGTCGTAGTTTGCTTTGACGCCTTCGGTGTCCAGCGCGTCGCCGAGGATGAGCTGGCGGCTGAAGATGCCGCGGGGCCGTTCGGAGGCGATCAGTTCCGTGTCCTCGCCGACGGGGTCCGGGCGTTCGGCCTTGACGGTCAGGACGTTGCGTTCGACGTCGATGTCCACCGAGTCCACGTTGACTCCGGGCAGATCGAAGGCGACCACGAAGTCCTCGCCTTCCCGCCAGGCGTCCATGGGCATGGCCGCCGGCCGGGCTGTGGTGCCGAGTACCTGTTCGGCGAGCCGGTCGAGTTCACGGAAGGGGTCCGTTCGCATCAGCATGGTGTGTCACTCCTTGCAGATCGCAGTTTTTTGTTGTCAATCCAGCTGATCTATGGTGGCTGGTATATATTTCTTATAGCACTGCATATGGGTCAGGGCAAGCCTGATTTTCGAAGGATTTTGGAGGTGCCCGATGGGGCAGGCCGGGGACCGGGGGAGGGGCGTGTATGCGATTTCCGTTGCGGCCGCACTGGTGGGAACGGGTCAGCAGAACCTGCGCCTCTACGAACGCAAGGGCCTGCTGGAACCGGGCAGGACCCTGGGCGGGACCCGCCAGTACAGCGAGAACGACCTTGTGACCTTGCGGCGGATCGGGGAGCTTCTGGAATCGGGCTTGAACCTGGCCGGCATCCGGATGGTCCTGGTCCTGGAGGCCGACAACCGGCGCCTCGAGGCGGAACTCAAGTCCGCAAACGCCGCGCCGGACCGGGCCCGGCCGGAATAAGGCGGAACCGATCGCCGTCAGCTATTGAACTCTCGATGGGCGATGCTTCCTCGGCCTGCCGGTCCCGGCTCCCCGGCCCGTCATTAGTTTCTTGAGCACAGGTTCGTCCTTGCTCTGATTCAGATGGGCCGGGTGCGGTGACTGATCTGTTTGATGGTCTGCTTCGATCTAGGCGGTCAAGCCGGCGATCGAGTTATGGACGAGTGCGCACAGGCCGAAGAGGGCATGGACCTGCTAGTCCCGTGATTTTGCGGCGGAGGTGACCCCGACATACACAAGCCGGCGTTCGGAAGCGTCGGACGCATCTTGAAAGGGAGTCGCGACGATGTAGCCTTCCGTCACTCCGAATTGGGACCCGAATCTCGGGATGCTCGGCATAACCTGTGGGTACCGTTGTCGCCGTCCGGATGGGCTCTGCTTCTTCTTGCCAAGGCAACCCGTCCAGACTCGTACTTGGCCGGTCCGGGGTTCGTTAGTTGTTGGCTGCGGCATAGAGGTTCAGGCTGGCGGAAAACACGATCCAGGAAATATAAGGCAGCATGAGCAGTCCTGCTGTTGTGTTAATGGGACCGAAGAGGATGACGGTGGCTGTCGCGGCCAGGGCCAGTGCGGCGATCAGGAGTAGGGCCAGCCATAGTGCGGTGTCGCCCCATGCGGGGTACATGCCGAAAAAGGTGGGTGCCCACGCCAGATTGAGCGCCATTTGGATACCGTACGCGGTCATGGCTGCGCGGGTCTTGGCCGATCGTCGGCGCCAGACCAGCCACGAAGCTACGGCCATCGCCGTGTACAGCACCGCCCAGACCGAGCCGAAAACCCAGCCCGGGGGCGTCCAGGGCGCTTTGTTGGCCGCTGCGTACCAGCCGGAGGCATTCCCAAGGATGGCCACGGACCCCAGGAAAGACACCGTGTAGGAGAGAACCAGAAATCCCAAAAGTGCCGTGATTTGGCGCCCGAGTCCCGTTCTGGCCGTCGCTATGGGCCCGCTCGTCTGTTGGAGTTCAGCCGACACTTGGTCCACCTTGTTCGATCGAGGGTTGGACTTACAGTCTGGCAGGCTGCCGGCTTAACGGGGTGGTCCCATGTCTCATCGTCGGGTTCGCCGTTTCGGCTGTGGTTCCTCCGCCTCCTCGCGGGGCACCCCGGAGCGCGTTCGGCAGGCGGCTCGAATTCGCGGCGAGCTTGTGAAAAAACGTGCCATATCCGGGCACCAAGGTTTTGCCGGGCATCGTAGGGGCCTGTATTTGCCGGGTTGGATGTGGTCGGCGCGGCCAAGTGTCGATTCCCTCGAAGACGACAGGGCCGAACACGCCCACCGCGGCTGGGAACGGTTCCTGTGGCTGATCTAGGCGACCGGGTTATTCGTCACGATGCTGCTGATCTGGTACACGACCACCCGCTGACAATCTGCGCTCACGCAGAAGAAACCGATGAAGGCGGTCTGCATCCAGACCCTGCGTTCCTTTCCCCGGGTTAGTTGACTGTCATCCGAACGATTGGCTCTACTTCCTGCGATCGTCAGTGACTCCACGGAGGGGACGAAACAGGCTCATCAGACCGGCCCCAACAACCCACGATCTCACCACCAAGAATCCAGCGCGTCCTGACCTCCTCGTCCTCCCCGCCGCGCGGAATGCAGGCCCGCGCGCGCGCTGGTTACCCGAGAAGGTTTGGTTAGCTCGTGGAAGCGAACGGCCGGCGTCCACGGCAAGCCGAAGAAACTTCCGTAAGGGTGCATCCGGGGATGGTCTTCGGCCGGTAGTAAGGGTGTAAGCAAAACCACCGCCCCCACTCGGGCCCCTTTGAGGAGTTGGAAATGCGCAAGAAAATCTTTGCAGCCGCCGGAGCAATGACGCTGCTGGCATCGCTGGCCTTGGCCGTCCCGGCCCAGGCCAGCACGTGGCATCACCACGACGACGGGACAGCAAAATTGTCCGTCCTTCACGGCGTCCCTGGCCTTACGGTGGACGTCTGGGTCGACGGCAAGCGGGCCCTGGACAACTTCAAGCCGGGCATGCTGGCGGGCCCGTTGACCGTCCCCGACGGCGACCACAAGATTGCTATTACCGGCGCCGACGCCACGAGCGCCGATAACCCTGTGATCGGCCCCGTGACGGTCGACCTGGAAGCAGGCCGGGACTACACGGCGGTCGCGCATCTGGCCGCTGACGGCACCCCGACGGCCACGCTCTTCACCAATGACACCTCGGCCAGCCCTGATGGAAAGGGCAAGCTGACCGTCAGGCACGTCGCTGCGGCGCCCGCCGTCGATGTCCTGGCCGGCGGGACCGCTGTCATCAAGGGACTGACCAACCCGCATCAAAAGGCTCTGACCCTTAATGCCGGGACCGTCTCCGCTTCGGTCGCCGCCGCCGGAACCACCGCCCCGCTGATCGGTCCCGCCGATGTCAAGGTCGCGGAGGGGAAGAACACGATCGTCTACGCCTGGGGAAGCCTCGCCGAGAACAACCTCGGAGTTGCCGTGCAGGTGGTGGACTCCTCATCGCGCGGACGCGACAACAACCACGAGGAGTAGACGTCCGGAGCGCCCGCTGCCATCCCGTTCCCACTGCCGGTTGGGGCCCGTCGACCACGGCCCCAACCGGCATGTGTTCCGTGGCATCCCGGGCGGCGGGCGCCGTTCGGCTATGGCGGAGCCACGATGGTCGGGGCATAATGTGCTTCAACAGGACCCGTTGCCGTTCAAAGGAACACCCGATGGAGGCTGCCGCAACGCATGATTGGGACGCCGGTCTCGATCACGCGTTTGCCGGTGGCGACGAACGCATCCTCGCGGAGGCGTACCGCCGGTTTGGTCCGTTGGTTTACACGCTGGCGCTGCGAACCTTGGGAGAGCGTGCCGCGGCCGACGACGTCACCCAGGAGGTCTTCATCCGGGCTTGGAAATCACGGACCAGTTATCGCCCCGAGGCGGCACGACTGCCCGCTTGGCTGATCGGCATCGCCCGCAATGCCATCTCCGATGCCTTGTCTGCTCGCTCCCGCCAGCGCCATCTCGAACAAGCAGCGATTCTCCTGGTTGTTGACCCCGTCCCCGGCCCCGATGCCGGGGACGTCGAAGAAGTCGCCGACCGCCTGACCCTTGAGGAAGAACTGGAACATCTAGGGGATCCGCAGCAGGAAATAATGCGGCTGGCATTTTACGAAGACCTGACCCACGACCAGATCTCTTCGCGCCTGAATCTTCCGCTCGGTACCGTCAAAAGCCACATCCGGCGCAGCCTCACCCGGTTGCGCACCCGGCTGGAGGTGGAACATGGAACACCTTGACGCCGAGCTTCTCAGTCTGATTGCCCTCGGGGAGCCCCTGGCCACAGACTCCGACGCAGACCACCTCGCAAGCTGTCCCACATGCAGCGAAACCCTCCGGGGCCTGCAGCACGCCGTTCACATCGCCACCCTCGATCCGGCGGGCATCGACCTGGAGGAACCAGGCAGCCAGAACTGGACCGCCATCCATCAAGCCCTCGGCCTCTCACCGAGCCTCGCGGCAGATCCCCTGAGCCGCCAGGCCGGCCGGGACCCGTCCCCGGCCATCGGGCCGGCCACGCCCGACGCGCCATCGAAACACGGCAACGGATCTGAGGGGGCACCGGTTCCGCTACGGTCCAAAGACCGCCGTGCCCGTCCCGGGCTCTGGATTGCCGTGGCCGCCGGCATCGTCCTCGGCACGGCTGCCGGGTGGGCCGCCGCCGGAGCCCTCCGGGACACCGGAATCCCGGCCCCCGTGTCCACCGAGTCGGCTCCTGCAACCGTCATCCTGGCCCAAACAACCCTGTCCCCGCTGCCCGCGCACACCGGTAGCGGAGACGCACGCGTGGAGCAACTCCCCGATGGGACCCGCCGGCTCGTGGTCAGGCTCTCCAACGACCACATCGCGGGATTCCGTGGAGTTTGGGTCGGCTCTGCCGACTTGTCCAAAATGGTCAGCCTGGGCGTCCTCGCCAATGACTCCGGCAGCTTCGCCATCCCGGCAGGGATTGATCTGGCCCAGTACCCCATTGTCGATGTCTCCGACCAGCTGTACAACGGAGATCCGGCCCACTCCGCCGACAGCATCGCCCGCGGAAAGCTCAAGCCGAAAAGCTGACCCCTACGGCCCCGTCCTGGCGCAGCGAGAAGATTCCGGGGAGGGCAATCTCCTATGCTTTATGGTCAAGCGGCTTGGGAGTCTTTGCATGATCGAGGGTTCCGTTTTTGAGCATGGCCAAGAGAACGATTCAGCGGCGCCGGGCCACACAGATGACGGCGGCGTTGTGCTTCTTGCCTTGGGGGTGTTTCCGGTCGTAGTGGGCCTTGGACGATGGTCGCGGCATGAGCCTATCTAGGTAGATCTGAGGAGTGCCTTCTTGAGTTGTTTGCTTCCCGAGCCATCCGCGATATCCAGCACCATGAGGAGTCCACCATCAGGAGTCCACGATCAGGACCGAACTCTCACACGAGACCCTCTCCAAAATCACCGACGACGTGCTCGATGAACTTACAGCTCTGGAAGCGCCGGTCCCTTGAGCCGATCCTCTATCTGGACGCGATCGTGGTACCGATCTTCAGCTGGCGCGTCGTTGGACTTCCGGACAAGCCGTCGTCCGCAGATACTCCGGTGACCCCACATAGGAAGCAGGCTTACTATTCTCGGGGTATGCCGGACTTAAATGACTGGACAACTCCACGGCTGCTCTCCACTGCCGCGCGATTGGTCGAGCATGCCTGGAATGAGGAGCTTGCCGTCCTGGGCCTGACCCATGCGGGGGTCATAGCGCTGGAAGTTCTCGATGCGGAAGGGTCCATGGTGCAGGCCCGGCTTTCAGCCAAAGTCCGGGTGCAGGCGCAAACCATGGGACAGACACTTTCGAGGCTCGAGGCGCACGGGCACATTACCCGGGAACGAAGTCGCGTGGACGGGCGCTCGCAGCGGGTGGCTGTTTCCGAGTTGGGCAAAACGGCCCTTGCCCAGGCTCGGACGCTTGCCCGGAATCTGGCTCCCGGCGTCGATATCGGTGTGGAGGAACTGCGCGACATGCTGATAGCCGTTATCCGCCGACTCGGGTCTGCCCGCTGGGGCGGAGAGATGCCGGAGGCCGGAGCAACAGCAAAAAAATCAAGAATCTGCCCGAGCAGGGCTAATGCGCCAGCGCTATGAATAGCCGGCAAGCCGCGGGGCGCCTTCGGTACTGCGAAGCGGTCCCCGCCACGGGGCCTCACCGATTCTTCGACCGGCACCGGCAACCTTCGTCTGCCTCTTTTGGCCTCGATTGGATAAAGAGAACGCCGTGGAGTTCGAGCGCGAATTCGAGACCCGGGAGGCTGGCGGCTACCTACCAATCTTCACCATCCTCAGGAACCTCATGGCCTGGGCAACGCCGCGGGAGTAGCGTGATGCCATGACGGCGCAGCAGCCTTACCAGATTGTGCGAAGCTACGACGATTTTGAGGTTCGAAGGTATCCCGAACACCTACTGGCCGAGGTCCTTGTCGAAGGCACTTTTGAAGACTCCGGCAACCGTGCGTTCCGCTACCTGTTTGCCTATATCAGCGGAGAGAACCGCTCCAAACAGAAAGTGGCGATGACTGCGCCGGTGGTTCAGGACTCAGCTCCAGAAAAGATCGCGATGACTGCCCCGGTCGTGCGGCAGGGAATCGAAAGGCAGCCGGGTGAGACAGGAGAGCCAAAATTCCGGGTTGCTTTTGTTCTGCCGGAAGGTTTCACTATCGAGAACGCACCCGTCCCCACCGACCCGAACGTGCACTTGCGGACAGTTCCCCAGAGCCTTGCAGCGGCAATCCGTTACAGCGGGCGCTGGAGCGCGGTGAGCTATCAGCGGCATCTTGAGAAGCTGAACAGTGCTTTGCGGGCGGCTGGGCTCACCCCTGCCGGGACTCCGCGGTCCGCGCGGTTTGATCCACCGTTCAAGCCATGGTTCATGCGACGCAACGAGATAGTGATTGACCTGGAGACCCCTAGCTGAGTCGGTCAGGGGAATATGGCTCTTCGTTCAGGGCCTTGGCGCCGCGTAATTAGGCGCCTCGTAATTAGGTGCCCGTTTGATGTCAATGCGATGT
This sequence comes from Arthrobacter sp. KNU-44, assembly GCF_051843155.1. NCBI lineage: Bacteria > Bacillati > Actinomycetota > Actinomycetes > Micrococcales > Micrococcaceae > Arthrobacter > Arthrobacter sp. KNU-44. Next base: position 7,295 of record NZ_JBPXNG010000002.1, on the reverse strand, counting down.
GGAGCACTCCTTGATCGACGTAAAATGCAGCTATGGCATCCAGGCTGGCGCCCTACTTGAGCTACGCCGACGCCTCTGGCTCATGGTGCTCCTGGTGTGGATCAGCAGTTACAGGCACGACTTCGGCGCCGACGAGGGCTGCGATCTGTATTGGGCCGTGGCCGCGGGCGACATCGATTTGCCGCGCAGCGCCGTCCTGATCGAGAAACACCTGATTCGACGGTAGGTCCGGTGGGTGGGATTCCAAGCTGATTGTGGGAAATTGCAAGCGGTTGGCGGGGAGTCTGGAGGGCGAGATTTGGGGTATGTACAACACACAACACCTTGGCCTTTGGACTGAGCCATACATCGGCCGGATTGGGCCGAACCGGCTATGTTTCCGGGAGTTCCCAGTGTTTTCGGGTCCCTGAATGCGGTTTCGAATCACACCTCTGGCACAATGTTGTCGCAGCTCAGGGGCCTTTGGCCCTCTGACCGTGCACAAATCAGGTTTTTGTGTGTTCCTTCGGGGGTCTTTTGTCGGGTCCTCTGCCTTGCCTTCTGTGGGTGGGGGATGGTCCGTGGTCTAGTTTCTTCTTCATGGTGGGGTGGGGACCGGACTGCATGACTTGGGTATGTCAGTCTGATGGGGCCCCCGTTCGGCCTTCTACCGCCGGTGGTGGTGCAACGGCGGCCATTCGTGGGCGCCTTCTCGGAATCTTTCGTTGTCGAGTCGTCTGGTGTTCCACGGGAACCGGGAGGCATTGTCCTGATCGATTGGAAGGACCGGATCGGAAGTCAGTTGTCGGCGGCGTGTTTGGTGCCCTGTCCCGGATCCGTGTCCTTGGTGGTGTGGGCGCGCGCCGGGGCCGCTGAGTTTCGTTCGTCAATGAGTTCCTGAAGCCAGAAGTAGGACGCCTTGGGCGTCCGTGCCAGGGTCTGGAAGTCCACGTGGATCAGGCCGAACGGTTGACTGTAGCCGGCGGACCATTCGAAGTTGTCCATCAGTGACCACACGTAATAGCCGCGCAGGTCTATTACCTCGGCTGGTCCGCCGGGTGCCGTGGCCTTCAGTGCGGCCTCGAGGTGGTCGGATAGGTACTTCAGCCGCCGCTCGTCCGGGATGAAGGTGGTGTTCGTGCGCGTGTCCCGGACGATGATGTCCTCGAAACTGGCACCGCCCTCGGTGAGGATGACGGGGGGGAGGTTGGGGTACCGTTCGGCCATCTCCCTCAGGGTCACGCCCAAGTAATCGGGCTTCACTGGCCACCCATAGGCGGTGATGTCCGCTTCCGGCCACGCTTCAAGGTGGAATGGAGTGCTGCCACCAGAGGTGGCGCTCAAGTCGTCTCCCATGGCCTCCGCCATGTTGGCCGGCACGGTGCCGTCGCCGGCGCCCGCGGCGACTTTGGTAGGCATGTAGTAGTTGAGCCCGTAGAAGTCCAGCGGCTGGGAGATGATCTTCATGTCCTCGTCGGGGTGGTCGAAGGAGCCAAAGAACTTGGCGGCGCGGATCAGGTCCGGGTACTTGCCTGTGAGCACTGGGTCCGCGTACAGGCGGTTCTGCGCGATGTCCATGAAAGCGGCGCTCAGCTTGTCCAGGGGATTGATGGAGTTAGGAACCATGGGCGAATAGACGTTGGTCATTCCGATCTCCCCGGGAACGCCGGCGGCCCGCAATGCCTGGACAGCGAGGCCGTGGCCCAGCAACTGGTGGTGGACGGTGGGCAGCGCCCCGAGCAGTAGGGATTCCCCGGGCGAGTGTAGCCCCAGGGTGTAACCATTCGTGGTGACCGTGGCAGGCTCGTTGATGGTCACCCATCGGGCCACTCTGTCCCCAAAGGCTGCGGCGGCGATGGCGGCGAACTCGCCGAGTCGGTAGGCGGTGTCCCTGTTGAGCCAGCCGCCGGCGTCATCCAGGGGCAAGGGCGTGTCCCAGTGGTAGAGGGTGACCATCGGGGAAATCCCGTTCGCGAGCAGTTCGTCCAGGAGACGGTCGTAGAAGTCCAGTCCGGCCCGGTTCACTGGACCGCTGCCACCGGGCTGGACGCGCGGCCAGGATAGGGAGAAGCGGTACGAATCCACGCCCAGCTGCTTCATCAGCGCAACATCCTCGGGCATCCGATGGTAATGGTCGCACGCAACCGCGGGGCTGTCACCGTCCACGACCGCCCCGGGGCGGGCCGAGAAAACATCCCACCCTGCCGGACCACGGCCATCCTCGTTCAGCGCGCCTTCGATCTGGAAGGCCGCCGTGGCCACACCGAGTGTGAAGTCTGCCGGAATGAGCCTGGCCAGGCCCTTGGCTGTGATATGCATTGATTCAGCCCCTCGTCACAGAGGTAACGATGCCACCGGATCCTTGACCCACGCAACGTACGGACCATATTTTCCCATGGTTCCCTGAGTTACCGACGGGTATGCCGATTCGGATGCGGACCGCGCCGAACACGACCGCCTCTACGATCTCGCGCGCACAGCGAATACCTCGGGCCGGAAACGCCCCGCTAGCGCTGCGGGATCAGCCCGGTCCCGGCTGTAAACACGGGACTGTCCGATAAACGGTGTGTGGGTCCGGCCGGTTTTCATTAGTGAATGGTTCTTTCGAACCGGCCGGCGAAGGTAATCGCGAACGCGTTCAGCGCAGGCTTCCACCTCATGACCCAGCGTGCCCGACCTCCGCCGGTGGGATCAAGGGACCTGGTGACCAGATACAGGCATTTCAGGGCGGCGGCCTCGTTTGGAAAGTGCCCGCGGGCCCTCACGGCCCTCCGGTAGCGGGCGTTGATCGACTCGATCGCGTTTGTTGTGCAGATCACCCGCCTGATCTCCACGTCGTACTCCAGGAACGGCACGAATTCCGCCCAGGAGGACTCCCAGAGCCGCACGATGGCCGGGTATCGCTGGCCCCACTCGGCCGTGAACTCGGCGAACCGGTCCTTCGCCGCTTGCTCGGACGGGGCCGTGTAGACCGGCTTGAGCGCCTTGACGATCCCGTCGCGGTGCTGGCGGCCGGCGTAGCGGAAGCTGTTGCGGATCAGGTGCACGTTATGCCGACGTCGGCATAACGTGCATTATGCCGACCTTCGGATTATGCCGATGTGGTCGCGGGATCCTTTGCGGGACAGGGGTCTGACGCTGGCGAGGTCGGCATAATCAGAGCCCTTCGAGCCAGGCGATGAGGCTGTCGGGCGGCTGGTATCGGCCGGCCCGGCCGGTGGGTGGTTTGGTTCTGGCCAGGGCCTTCTCCTTGAGTTCGAGGTCTGCGTGTAGGTAGATCTGCGTGGTGTCGACGCTCTCGTGACCGAGCCATAGCGCGATCACGCTGGTGTCGACGCCGGCGTGCAGGAGCCGCATGGCACAGGTGTGCCGGAGCACGTGTGCTGTGATCGTTTTGCCCTGCAGTGATGGGCAGGCGGCGGCCGCTGTGCTGGCGTAGTGGGCGATTCGGTGCTCGATTGCATCGTGGCTGAGCTTCGCGCCGCGGAGGGTCGTGAACAGGGGGTTGTTGGGGTCGCCGTGCTGTTCGTTGATCCAGCCGCGGAGGACGGTGATGGTGCCGCTGGTCAGCGGGGTGATCCGGTCTTTGCGCCCTTTGCCGTGGCAAGCGACGTGCGCGCCGGTGCCAAGGTGCACGTCAGCGCGGGTGAGCCCGGTGATTTCGGAGATCCGTAGCCCGGTCTGAACGGCGAGCAGCAGCAGCGCGTGGTCGCGTCTGCCGGTCCGGGTGGTTCGGTCGCAGGCGGCGAGAAGCGCATTGATCTCGGCCTCTTTCAGGTAGGTGATCAGGGCCCGGTCGAAGCGTTTTGGCGGGATTGCCAGCACCCGGGCGATGCTGGCGGCGTGCTCGGGGTGGGCCATTGCGGCGAACCGGAACAAGGAGTGGATCGCGGCCAGGCGGGCGTTGCGGGTGCGGATGCTGTTGCCCCGGTCGTGTTCGAGGTGATCGAGGAAGCCGGCGATCAACGGTGCGTCGAGATCGGATAGATCCAGTGCTGACGGCGTGAGCCTTGTCTGTGCCGAGGCGTATCCGAGCAGCAGCCGCAGGCTGTCGCGGTAGGCGGCAACTGTGTGTGCGCTGGCGTTCCGCTGCCGGATAAGGCGGTCGGTGAAGAACGCTTCCAAGGTCGGGGCGAGGGCGCTCATGACCGGCCTGCTGACTGGTCGGCGAGGTATGCGTCGAGGCGTTGCCCGGCGAAGGCCATGAGCTCGGGCGATGCGGATAGATACCAGTAGGTGCTGGCCGGATGGACGTGGCCCATCCAGGTGGACAGCAGCGTCAGGCGGGTCTGCCCGTCCTGGCCTGCTGCATAGGCGTCGAGCATCGACCGCACGGCGAAGGAATGCCGAAGGTCGTGGATGCGGGGCCGGCATGACCCGGATCGCGGTCGCAGACCGGCGAGACGGGACAACTGCTTGAACGTGTGGTGGACATTGCAGTAGATCAGTCTGGTTCCCGCCGTGGATACGAGCAGAGCCGACGTCCCGGTCGACGGGGCAAGCCGATCACGCAGCTGCTGGTAGCCGCGCAGCTCGTCTGCTGTCGTTGGGTGCAGCACCAGCGCTCTGGTCTTACCGAACTTCCCAAACCGCACCAGGAGCCGCCGTTGCGTGAGGTCCAGGTCATCTTGGTTCAATGCGATCGCCTCGCCGACGCGGATGCCGGTCACGGCAAGCAAACCGATCAGCGTCGAGAACGTGGCCCGCCGCAATGGGGTGCGTAGCGTGGCCGTCGCGGCGATCAGCCCTGCGATCTCGGCGTCGGAATACAAGTACGGGCTCGCGCGGTGCGGCCGCTGCGGCAGCATGTCCGGGGCTGGGACCTGATGCACCGGATCGAGGGTGCGCAGGTAGGTGGCGAAGCCACGAACCACCGACAACCGATAGGCGTGCCAGTTAGAGTCTGCGTTGGCAGGCAGCCGCGACCAGTCCAGCGCCGCCTCGGTCGTGACGACATCCGCGCCGGCCTGCTCGAGATGATCGAGGAACTGGCGGAGCAGCTTCTCCGGCCGGGCCAACCGGTAACCCAGCGCACGGCGCAGCCCCAGGTAGTCAGCCAATTGCTCATTCAGAAGCCGGCTCATGACAGACCACTGGCCGGGTCGACGGGCCAGGGCCGGACCAGCACGGCCAGAGCCGCGTGGTCGACCTTGGCATAGATCGCCGTGGACATCGCTGACCGGTGCCGAAGGACCTGCCCGACTTCGGTCAGCGGGGCGCCGCTGCGCAGCATCGCGGTGGCAGCGGTATGGCGCAGCCGGTGGGCGTGCATTCTGGGGAGCCCTGCGCGTTGCGCGCCGTCGAACACGATCATGGTCACGCCTCCGGTGGTCAATGGCCGGTGCGGGGCGTGAACACGAACGAAGACGTTGCGTCCCTCGGCGTCGGCAGGTCTGCCCCGGCGAAGGTAAGCCGCGATCGCCGCGCCGATCTCATCGGGCAGTGGCAATCGTTCGGACCGGTTGCCTTTCCCCACTATCACCACCTCACCGCGGCGCCAATCGATATCGTCCAACCCGAGAGCTGCGACCTCGCCAGCGCGCAGGCCCATCCGCGCCAGCAGCAGCATCACTGCGAAATCGCGCCGACCGACCGTGGTGCGCCGATCGCAGCCGGACAGCAAACGCCGCAGTTCGTCAGGCTCGAGTCCTTTCGGCAAGGCTGACAGCCGCCAACCCGCCACCGACGGCACCGCTGTGGCCAGCGACATGGGCACCTGGCCGGTGACATGCAACCAGCCCAGCAGCGACCGCAACGAGCACACGATCAACTTCGCCGACCCGACAGCCCGTCCGGGACAAGCAGTCCGCACGAACCCGGTGACGTCAGCTGCGGTCAGGCCGGCAAGGTCGAGCACCTCACCGCGCAGGCGACCCGCGACGAAAGGCCGCACGCAGTCGACGTAGCCGCGAACCGTGCCCTCGGTAAGACCCCGCTCACGGAGCAGCCAGCCGCGGAAGTCGGCCAACAACTCCTCCACCGGCCCCAACGGAACCTCACGCGGGACAGGCAGCACTCCAAGCGGAACCAGGTAGTCCAGCAGCGGCTGCAACGCCTTGACCGACCGATATTCTCGATAGCCAGCTCCACGTCTCTCGGCCAGGTAACGGTCAAGCACCACCCCATTCAGATCGCCTAGACCGACGCCCGCACCCTGCATCCAACGGTCCAGATGCGCGACGAAACAGACCTGCTGCTCGGCCGAGGCCCGCGAATACCCTTGTCGAAGCAATTGCCCGGCGAACCCTTCGACGTGCGGCTCCAAGGGTCCCCGCACGAACGACCGCAATACCTTGACCATGACGTTCTCCTCTCCACGACGGAAAGGCAAGCATGGATCAGCGCACTGGATTATGCCGACCTTGCCAGGGTCGGGCCCTTGTCCCGCAAAGGATCCCGCGACCACATCGGCATAATCCGAAGGTCGGCATAATGGACAATGCACTGCTGCACGACCGTCCGCTCCCACGTGGTCGTGATCGCCTCCGGCAGGCCCTTGAGCCCATCACAGACAGCGATCAACACATCTTCGACGCCCCGGTTCTTCAGCTCGGTAAAGACCTGCAGCCAGAACCGGGCACCCTCGCCGCCGTCGCCGGCCCAGATCCCCAGGATCTCCCGCTCCCCGTTCACGGTGACGCCCATGACGACATAGAACGCGGTGTTGCGCACCTGCCCGTCACGGACCTTGACCACGACCGCGTCGACGAAGAGCACCGGATAGATCCGGTCCAAAGGCCGGGACGACCATTCGGCCAGTTCCCCGGCGACTTTCTCCGTGATGCGGCTGACGGTGTCTTTGGAGACCTTGGCCCCGTAGACCTCCTCGAAGTGCGCGGCGATCTCCCCGGTAGTCAGCCCCCGGGCGGAGAGCGAGAGCACGATCTGGTCGATCCCGTCCAGGCGCCGTTTCCGCTTGGGCACGATCACCGGCTCGAACGAGCCGTCCCGATCCCGGGGCACCTCGATCTCGACCGGGCCGATCTCGGTCAGCACGGTCTTGGGCCGGGTGCCGTTGCGCATGTTGGCTGCGATCGGCGTCTGGCCGTGCTCGTGCCCGAGGTGCTCGGTAAGTTCCGCTTCCAGAGCGGTTTCCAGCACGTTCCTGGTGAGCTGGTTCAGCAGCCCGCCCGGGCCCACCAGGCTCACGCCCTGTTCCTTGGCCTGCGCGAGCAGCCGCTCCGCAAGCTCCTTCTGATCGATGATCTCTCCCGTCACAGGATCGATCATCACCCCTGTCATCTCGGTCGTGGATTCAGACACGGCCGTCTCCTTTCGGATCAGGCCGGAGCCACACACCGTTATTCAGACAGTCC